>NZ_BMTD01000001.1:0-907275 GCF_014649495.1 Streptomyces filipinensis
CAGCGCCGATGGTACTGCAGGGGGGACCCTGTGGGAGAGTAGGACGCCGCCGAACAATTTTTGAGAAAGGCCCACGCCATCTGGCGTGGGCCTTTCTGCGTTTACGGCACGCATTCCCCGGAGGGCGGCGGAGCCGAAACAGATCAGAGATCAG
The DNA here is from genome assembly GCF_014649495.1 of Streptomyces filipinensis. Classification (GTDB taxonomy): domain Bacteria; phylum Actinomycetota; class Actinomycetes; order Streptomycetales; family Streptomycetaceae; genus Streptomyces; species Streptomyces filipinensis. The sequence continues at coordinate 155 of NZ_BMTD01000001.1, forward strand.
AGCCGACCCGCCGCCTTCAGAGCCAGATACGCGTCCGCCAGTGCCGGCGCCAGATCCTCCGGTGTCGCGTCGACGACGGTCACCCCATGCCGTCGTAGCTGCTCGGCAGTGCGCTGGCGCTCGCTCTGGGCCTGAGCCGCTGCCGCGGCCTCGTACACCGCTTGCGTGGTTCCTCGGGCCTCGGCCATGCGAGCGATGTGTGGATCCGCCACCGAGGCGACCAGAAGCGTGTGCCGCTGGGTGAGCTGAGGCAGTACGGGCAGCAGGCCCTCTTCCACCGGGGCCGCGTCGAGCGTCGTGAGCAGCACGATCAGAGAGCGGCGAGGAGCGGTTCGCAGGGCAGCCGCGGTGAGTCCGCGAGCGTCGGTCTCGACCAGCTCCGGTTCCAGCGCGGCCATCGCGTTGACCAGGCCCGGCAGCACGTCACCCGCCGAGCGGCCCTGGACAAGGGCCCGTACCCGGCGGTCGTACGCCAGCAGGGCCACGCGGTCGCCGGCCCGGGAGGCCAGTGCCGCGAGGAGAAGTGCCGCGTCCATGGAGGCGTCGAGGCGTGGTGCGTCACCCACGCGGCCGGCCGAGGTGCGGCCGGTGTCCAGGACGAGCAGGATGTGCCGGTCGCGTTCGGGGCGCCAGGTGCGGACGGCGACAGCGGACTGGCGGGCGGTGGCTCGCCAGTCGATCGAACGGGTGTCGTCGCCGGGGACGTACTCGCGCAGGCTGTCGAACTCCGTTCCCTCACCGCGTGTCAGCACGCTGGTGCGGCCGTCGAGTTCCCGCAGTCGGGCGAGTTTCGACGGGAGATGCTTTCGGCTGGTGAACGGGGGCAGGACGCGTACCGACCACGGCAGCTTGTGGGCGCCTTGGCGGGAGAACAGGCCGAGGGGGCCGTACGAGCGGATCGTCACGCGGTCGGCGTGGCGGTCGCCGCGGCGGGTCGGGCGCAGTCGGGTGGTGACGCGTCTGCGTTCGCCCGGGGGGACGGTCAGACGGTGGCGGGAGGCCTCTGTCTCGGTGCCCGGCTGCCAGCTGCTGGGAGGCCAGGCGTCCCGCAGCTGTGCCCGCAGGGGGCGGCGGGACGGGTTGGTGACCGTGAGCGTGACGTCGGCGGTCTCGCCCAGACGGGTGGAGGTGTCCCCGGATCGGGACAGGACGAGCCGTCGTACCGGGGCGGCGAGCGCGTAGTCGCAGACGCAGGCGAGGGCCAGCGGGCCGTTGACCGCGAGGATTCCGGTCCAGCCGGGTTCCAGGATGCCGATGGGAATCGAGCCGAGGGCCGCGAGGAGGGCGGCGCGTCCGGTGAGTGCCATCAGCGGAGGACCGGGACGTGGGCGAGGATGGCGTTGATGACGGAGTCCGCCGTCACGCCTTCCATCTCCGCCTCCGGGCGCAGTTGGACGCGGTGGCGCAGGGTGGGCAGGGCGAGGGCTTTGACGTCGTCGGGGATGACGTAGTCGCGGCCCGTCAGCCAGGCCCAGGCGCGTGAGGTGGCCAGAAGGGCGGTGGCACCGCGCGGGGAGACGCCGAGCGTGAGGGAGGGCGACTCGCGGGTGGCGCGGCAGATGTCCACGACGTAGGCGGTGATCTCGGGAGACACGGTCGTCTTCGCGACGGCGGCGCGGGCCGCTTCCAGGTCGGCGGGTCCGGCGACGGGGCGTACGCCGGCGGCGCGCAGGTCGCGCGGGTTGAAGCCGGCGGCATGGCGGGTCAGCACGTCGATCTCGTCCTGCCGGGACGGCAGAGGGATCGTCAGTTTGACCAGGAAGCGGTCCAGTTGGGCTTCCGGGAGGGGGTAGGTGCCTTCGTACTCGACCGGGTTCTGGGTCGCCGCGACGAGGAACGGTTCCGGGAGCGGGCGCGGGGTGCCGTCGACCGTGACCTGGCGCTCCTCCATGGCTTCCAGGAGGGAGGACTGGGTCTTGGGCGGGGTGCGGTTGATCTCGTCGGCGAGGAGGAGGTTGGTGAAGACCGGGCCTTCCTGGAAGGAGAACGCGGCGGTGCGGGTGTCGTAGACGAGGGAGCCGGTGACGTCGCTCGGCATGAGGTCCGGGGTGAACTGGACACGCTTGGTGTCGAGTTCGAGTGCGGATGCCAGGGCGCGGACGAGCAGGGTTTTGGCGACTCCGGGGACTCCTTCGAGGAGGACGTGTCCGCGGCACAGGAGGGCGACGACGAGGCCGGTCACGGCGGGGTCCTGGCCGACCACGGCTTTGGCGATCTCGGCGCGCAGGGCTTCCAGGGATGCGCGGGCGGTGGCCGCGTCCCCGGTGGTCCCGGCGTTGTCAGTGGTCGGGTCCATCATGAACGGCGTACCTCTCTTTCGAGGGCGTCGAGTTGGTCGGTCAGTGCGATGAGGGCCGCGTCGTCGCCGGGCGGCGGTCCGAAGAACAGGGAGTGCAGGGCCTGTCCGTCGCCGGAGAGGTGGGCGGACAGGGCGGGGAGCAGGGCCTCGGGCGTGTGCGCCTGGGTGACGGGGACGCCGACGAGGGGGGCGAGGCGGGTGCGGGCGGTGGAGCGAAGAGCGGCGGCTGCGCGGTCGCGGGCGTTGGCTTTGCGGTAGAGGCGGGCACGGCCTTCGGCGGTCTCGGAGGCGCGGATCGCGACGGGGAGCTTTTCGGGCACGAGGGGGCCGAAGCGGCGTGCCCGCCAGAAGGCGGCGAGGACCGCTGCGACGAACAGTTGCAGGGTGCCCCAGAGCCAGCCCGAGGGGAGCAGGTCGAGGAAGTCCTTCCGGTCGCCGGTGTCGGTGGCCGCGGCGTCGGAGAGCGAGGGGAGGTACCAGACCAGATGGGGGCGGGAGCCGAGGAGTTGGAGGGCCAGCGAGGCGTTGCCCTGCTGGTCGAGGCGGTCGTTGTAGAGGATGTCGGGTGCGCCGAGCACGACGGTGTCGCCGTGCCCGGATGCCGCGGGGGTGCGCAGCAGGGTGGCGAGGCGCGCGCTGAAGTAGCAGGAGTCGGCGTCGAGACGGCTGGTGGTGTAGCGGATCCCGCCGGTGTCGGCGCTGCCCGCGCGCCGGGCTTCGGGCAGGCCGCAGTCGGGGGCGAGTGTGGTGCCGGCGCTGGTGGCCGGGTCCGCGGTCACTCCCGGGGCCAGTCGTTGTACGGACGAGCTTCCGGCCGCGACGAGGACGGTGCGCCCGCCGGATGCCGCAGTGGCCGTGTGCAGTCGGGTCTGTTGTCGGCTCGTCAGCAGGTCGGGCACCGCGACCAGAAGCGTGGTGTCCGGCCCGGCGGCGGAGCGTGCCGCGTCGAGCGTGGTGACCACCCGTGTGGAAACGCCCCGGTCGGACAGGAGTTGGGCGATGGCGTGGCTGCCGTAGGGGTCGGCGGAGCGCGGGTCCAGCTCTCCGTGCCGGGCGGTGGAGCGTACGGCCGCCATGGCGACGGCCGCCGCCAGGATCAGCACGACGGCGAGCGTGATGCCTCGTGTGCGCGTCCACACCTGGCGGGCGGTGGGCGCGGTGGAGGTCGTCGGCAGTGTGGCCCGGGCGGTCACTCGGCGGTCCCCTGGTGGGTGCTGTGGGCCGCGCTGGTGGTGCTGTGGGTGAGGGCGGGCCTGGTGCGTTGCAGGTCGCGGTCGAGTTCGGCGATGCGGCGGTACGACTGCTCGGTCGCCTTGCGTCCGCCGTATGTCACGTCGTCGAAGTCGCGGGCCGCGGTGCGCAGCCGGTCCGTGTGCGCGGGGAGCGTCCGGCCGGCCTCGGCCGCTGCTTCGTCGGCGGTGCGGCCGGGGCGGTCGTCGAGCAGGGTGCGCTCCTCCAGGGAGCGGACGATGGCCCGCATGCGTTCCTGGACGGCCTGGTTCCAGTGTCCCTGGGCCGCGTGTGCCTCGCTGGCCGCGCGGTGTTCGGCGGCGCTGCGGGGGCGGTCGTCGAACAGGACGGTGGCGGAGGAGGGCTGTCGGCGCGGGGTGCCGAGGCGCCACCACAGGGCGGCCAGGACGGCGACGACGAACAGGACCACGACGACCAGGCCGACGGTGCCGCCGGGTGTCGCCGAGGCGGCCGAGCTGAACAGCCGGTCGAGCCAGTCCCAGAACGCGTTCAGCGCGCGCTGGAGCAGTCCGGGGTCGTTCTCGTGGTACATCCGCTTGGACAGCTCGCGGCGGGCCGCCTCCCGCGCGGGATCGCGGGGAGTGGTCAGGGGCGGCTCGTCTCCCGAGCCGTCTGCTGCGCGCAGGGCGGTGTCCGCGGCGCGCAGCAGACCTCGTACGACCGCTTCGCGGGCGCCGGACGAGGCCGCCGCCGTGAGCGCTCCCCCCGTGAGACTCACCGCATCAGCTCCCGGGGACGGGACCGGGGGTGCCGGTGCCGGGGGTCTGGACACCGGCGGCGCGGGCCAGTTCGAGGTCGAGGGCCTCCCGGCGGATGCGCTGGTCGATGTAGAGCAGCACGGTGACGCCCGCGCTGATCGGCAGGGTGAGTGTGCTGCCGATCAGGGCGCCGACGCCCTGGATGATCAGCGACATCCAGCTGGGGTGTCCGCCGCCGGTGCCGAGCAGGTCGTTGATGCCGTCGCCGCTCACGGCGGCTCCGATGACGGTGAAGGGGATGGAGACGAGCGCCTGGACGATCCTGACGATGAGCCCGGTGAGGAGCAGGATGCCGAACGTGCGCCACCAGGAGCCGCGCACCAGCTTCGCGGAGCGGCTCATGGCCTTGACGATGCTCTGCCGTTCCAGCATCAGGGCGGGCGTGGCCAGGCAGAAGCGGATCACCAGCCATGTCGCGAGGACGCCGGCTCCGAGGAGGCCCAGGGCCAGCAGGCCCGCTCCCGCGGCGGCGCTGCCGCCGGCGAGCACGACGAGGATGCCGGGCAGCACCCCGGCGGCCATCACGCCGACGACGATCAGTCCCAGCAGGAGGATCAGGCCGAACAGCCTCGGGAGTTGCGGGCGGGCGTCGCGCCAGGCCTCGGCGATGTTGACGGGCCTGCCGAGGACCGCGCGGCTGGTGATGGTGGTGAGCAGGGCGGTTGCGATGATCACGGCGACCGCGGCGATCACGGCGACGACACCGGTGCCGATCATGATGTCGGGCAGAGCGCGGTAGACGTCCTCGGGGTTGGCGTCGCGGCTGCCGAGCTGTACCTGGGCGAGGGCGTTGTTCAGGACGTAACCCTGTACGACGACGAGGGTGGTTGTCGTGAACAGAGCGACCGCGAGGGAGACTCCGAGCACCGTGCGCCAGTAGGTGCGCATGGTGGAGACGGCGCCGTCGAGGATCTCGCCGACGCCGAGCGGGCGCAGCGGGATGACGCCGGGCTTGGCGGCGGGCGGGGGACCGCCCCAGCCACCGCCCCAGGCTGCGTAGCCGCCGTGGCCGGGGGGCGGGCCCGCGTAGCCGCCGGGGCCGGGGCCCGTGGGCGGTCGGCCGCCCCAGCCCGGGCCGGGCGGCGGGGGCTGGTTAGGGCTGGGGGCACCGGTGGGCGCGGACCACTGGCCGGGTGGCGGCTGCTCCTTGGTCCACTTCACGCCGGGGCCCTGCGCGTTGGCGTCCGGCTGCGGCGCGGGGGCGGTGTCGCCGGGGCGGTCGGCAGGTTCGGCGGGGTCGGACGCGCCGGGTTCCCGCCCCTCGGACGACGGGGCGGATCCGGGCGAGGCCCAGCCCGGAGTGTCTGTCATCGAAGCTCCTTCTCGGTGCCCGTCCGCGGTCGCGGCGGCAGGTTGGCAGCCATCGTGCCATGGGGTGGTCGCCGGGGGACCGGCCACGGTGGGGGCCGGATCCCTTCAATTGTCCGCCGGATCCGGGGCAGACTGACCGCATGGCTGATCAGCAGGCGCGAACCGACTGGGACAAGCGGCCGACCGAGATACCTGTGATCCGATGGGAGGAACCACCCGAAGGCCCTGTGCTGGTCCTTCTCGATCAGACGCGGCTGCCGGCCGAGGAGGTCGAGCTGGTGTGCACGGACGCGCCGGCGCTGGTGGAGGCGATCCGTTCGCTCGCCGTGCGCGGGGCGCCGCTGCTGGGCATCGCGGGCGCGTACGGTGTCGCGCTCGCCGCCGCGCGCGGCTTCGACGTGGCGGAGGCGGCAGGGGCGCTGGAGGGCGCACGGCCCACCGCGGTGAACCTGTCCGCCGGCGTGCGCCGGGCCTGGGCCGCGCACCAGGCAGCGCTGGTGAAGACCGGCGATCCGACCGCGGCGGCCACCGCCGCGCTCGCCGCCGCGCGGGCGCTGCACCGGGAGGACGCCGAGGCCAGCAGGCGGATGGCGGCTCACGGTCTGGCGCTTCTGGACGAGTTGCTGCCCGGGGGCGGGCACCGGGTTCTCACCCACTGCAACTCCGGTTCGCTGGTGTCGGGCGGCGAGGGCACGGCCTTCGCGGTGGCTCTGGCGGCGCACCGCGAGGGGCGGCTGCGGCGGCTGTGGGTGGACGAAACGCGTCCGTTGCTGCAAGGCGCTCGCCTGACGGCATACGAGGCGGCCCGCACCGGCATGGCGTACACCTTGCTCACCGACAACGCGGCGGGTTCGCTGTTCGCGGCGGGTGAGGTGGACGCGGTTCTGATCGGGGCGGACCGGATCGCGGCCGACGGCTCGGTGGCGAACAAGGTGGGGAGCTATCCGCTCGCGGTGCTGGCGCGGTACCACCATGTGCCGTTCATCGTGGTGGCGCCTGTCACGACGGTCGATCCGGACACTCCCGACGGTGCGTCCATCGAGGTCGAGCAGCGAGCCGGGTTCGAAGTGACCGAGGTCACAGCGCCTCAGGTGTCGGCGACAGGAGCGGGAGGCGGGATTCCGGTGGCGCCCCTGGGGACCCAGGCGTACAACCCGGCGTTCGACGTGACGCCGCCCGAGCTGGTGACGGCCATCGTCACCGAGGAGGGAGCCGTTTCACCCGTGACGGCCGAGGCTCTTGCGGAGCTGTGTGCCAGGTCGCGCCAGGTGGCGACGAGCTGATCGGACGAGGTCGCGCCGATCGTCGGCAACGGCCCCTGCGCCTGCGGTGATCGGCAGGCCTGCCGCGTGACTCACCAGGTCCGTCTCGTCCGTCCCGTGCCTGTACGAGGGTGATGGCGACCGGCGGACCCTGGTCACCGGCTGAGCGGCGTCAAGCCGGCGTCCGTGACATCGACGTCGGCGGGCAGGGGCAGACAGTGACGGTCCGGTACGACTAAGGTCACCGGCCAGTGACCTCCCTCACCAGGGCACCTGTCGCTGTTATGAGAATGGGATGATGTCGTTTATGAAGGGACGAGTCCTTGTCGTCGACGACGACACCGCACTGGCCGAGATGCTCGGGATCGTGCTGCGTGGTGAAGGTTTTGAGCCGTCTTTCGTAGCCGACGGCGACAAGGCGCTGGCCGCTTTCCGGGAGACCAAGCCGGATCTGGTGCTGCTGGACCTGATGCTGCCCGGACGGGACGGCATCGAGGTGTGCCGGCTGATCCGGGCGGAGTCCGGGGTGCCGATCGTGATGCTCACGGCGAAGAGCGACACCGTCGACGTGGTCGTGGGCCTGGAGTCGGGCGCCGACGACTACATCGTCAAGCCGTTCAAGCCGAAGGAGCTGGTCGCCCGGATCCGGGCGCGGCTGCGGCGGTCGGAGGAGCCGGCGCCGGAGCAGCTGACCATCGGTGACCTGGTCATCGACGTGGCCGGGCACTCCGTGAAGCGGGACGGGCAGTCGATCGCGCTGACCCCGCTGGAGTTCGACCTGCTGGTCGCGCTCGCCCGCAAGCCGTGGCAGGTGTTCACGCGTGAGGTGCTGCTCGAACAGGTGTGGGGTTACCGGCACGCGGCCGACACGCGGCTCGTCAACGTGCACGTCCAGCGGCTGCGCTCCAAGGTCGAGAAGGACCCGGAGCGGCCGGAGATCGTGGTGACCGTCCGTGGTGTCGGTTACAAGGCCGGACCGAGCTGACATGTCCGGGGACAGCGCCGCTTCGGCTCCCGGCCGGTCCGGGGCCCGTCCGGGGCGGCCTGTCGGCCGGACGGCTGGTGCGCGGCTGAGGAATCTCTTCGAGGGCGGGCTGCTGGAGGGCGGGGTCCAGGGCAGCCCGGTCATCAGGCTGTTCCTGCGCTGGGTGCGCCGACCGCTGCTGCCGGTGATGCGGCTGTGGCGGCGCAACATCCAGCTGCGGGTCGTCGCCACGACGCTGGTGATGTCGCTGGGCGTCGTCCTGCTGCTCGGCTTCGTCGTGATCGGGCAGGTGCGCAACGGCCTGCTCGACGCGAAGGTGAAGGCCTCGCAGAGCCAGGCCACGGGCGGTTTCGCGGTGGCCAAGCAGAAGGCGGACGAGGCGGCCAGTGGCGCCGGTACCGGTGCGGCCGCAGGGGCCGGCACCGCCGACGGCACGGCGACCGTGGACGGCCGGCAGTCGCAGAACGTCATCCAGTGGATGAGTGACCTCGTGGAGTCGCTGTCCAGCGGCGGCGCGGGCGCCTTCGACGTCGTCACGCTGCCGGTCGGCGACGACAGCGGCGGCGGTCGCAGCCCGCGCGGTTCCGGGAACGTCAACCCGACCTCCAGCGTGCCCGCCGACCTGCGCGAGCGGGTCAACAACGGGATGACCGCCGCCCAGAGCTACACCCAGATCGTGTACTCCAACGACAAGGACCCGCAGCCGGCGCTGGTCATCGGCAAGCAGGTCAACGACCCCAACGGGCGGCCGTACGAGCTGTACTACCTCTTCCCGCTCACGCAGGAGGAGAAGTCCCTGAGCCTGGTCAAGGGCACGCTGGCCACCGCCGGGCTGTTCGTCGTCGTGCTGCTCGGTGCCATCGCCTGGCTGGTGGTGCGGCAGGTCGTCACGCCGGTGCGGATGGCGGCCGGGATCGCCGAGCGGCTGTCCGCCGGGCGGCTGCAGGAGCGGATGAAGGTCACCGGCGAGGACGACATCGCGCGCCTGGGCGAGGCCTTCAACAAGATGGCGCAGAACCTCCAGGTGAAGATCCAGCAGCTGGAGGACCTGTCCCGGATGCAGCGCCGGTTCGTCTCGGACGTGTCGCACGAGCTGCGCACCCCGCTGACGACCGTGCGTATGGCCGCCGACGTCATCCACGAGGCGCGCGAGGACTTCGACCCGGTGACCGCGCGGTCGGCCGAGCTGCTCGCCGACCAGCTGGACCGGTTCGAGTCACTGCTCGCGGACCTGCTGGAGATCAGCCGCTTCGACGCGGGCGCGGCGGCGCTGGAGGCCGAGCCGATAGACCTCAGGGAGGTCGTCCGGCGTGTGGTCAGCGGCGCCGAGCCGCTCGCCGAGCGCAAGGGAACGCACCTACGCGTGATCGGCGATCAGCAGCCCGTCGTCGCCGAGGCCGACGCCCGCCGTGTGGAGCGCGTGCTGCGCAACCTCGTGGTCAACGCCGTCGAGCACGGCGAAGGCCGGGACGTGGTCGTCAAGCTCGCCGCGGCGGGCGGCGCGGTCGCCGTCGCGGTGCGCGACTACGGCGTGGGGCTCAAGCCGGGCGAGGCGACGCGTGTCTTCAGCCGCTTCTGGCGTGCGGACCCGGCACGCGCGCGTACCACCGGCGGTACGGGCCTCGGGCTGTCGATCGCCCTGGAGGACGCACGGCTGCACGGCGGCTGGCTGCAGGCCTGGGGTGAGCCGGGCGGCGGCTCCCAGTTCCGGCTGACGCTGCCCCGGACCGCGGACGAGCCGCTGCGGGGTTCCCCGATACCGCTGGAGCCCAAGGACTCGCGCCGCAACCGCGGTCTCGACGAGGCCGGTCTGCCCGGCGGGGGCGAGGAGAAGCGGGCGACCGTACCGGTCCAGCAGGGTGGCGTCCAGGCGCCCGCGCTGCCGCCGCGCGCCCCGATCGCGCCGCGGTCGGTCACCGCGGACCCGGCCGCGCTGCCCGGCAACGGCAACGGCGCGCGCGTTGTGCCCCGGCCCACCGGTGGCACGCAGCGTACGGACGACAAGCCCGTCACACCTCCGGCACCCGAAGCGGGCGCCACCCGGCCGGATGCGGCCCAAGCGGAGGACTCGACCGAGCCAGGGGAGGCATTTCGTGGGCGCTGACCGCAAGGGGGGCGCCCGGCCCGGGTCGGGACGCGCGGTGGCGTACGCCGCCCTGGGGGCCGTACTGCTGGCCGGGTGCGCCTCGATGCCCGACAGCGGGGATCTGCGGAATGTGGAGTCCACACCGCGGCAGGACACCCGCGTCCGGGTGTTCGCCATGCCGCCCGCCGAGGGAGCCGGTCCCGCCGAGATCATGCAGGGCTTCCTGGAGGCGCTGACCAGCGACGACCCGGACTACGACACGGCACGCAAGTATCTGGCGTCGGACGCGGCGAGCCACTGGCGGCCGGAGCAGTCGACCACGGTCCTCGCCAACGGGCCGAGCATCGAGCCGGACTGCCGGGCGGGCGGCGGTACGGAGCCGAGCAGCAGCGTCACCTGCGTGCTGGCGGGCAGCCGGGTCGCGACCGTGGACGCGCAGCTGGCGTACCAGCCGGCCGGCGGGGCCTTCCGTAAGAAGGTCCACCTCACGCGGAACCCCAAGAACGGGCAGTGGCGCATCGACGGGCTGCCCAACGGTGTCGTCATGGGCAAGTCGGACTTCCAGCGCAACTACACGGCCGTCGACAAGTACTACTTCGCCTCCGACGCGGCGGTCGGGGCGGCGGGACAGCCGGTGGCGGTCGCCGACCCGGTGTTCGTGCGCAGCAAGGTGGATCCGATGACGCAGATGGTCCGCTCGCTGATCGGCGGTCCCACCCGTTGGCTCAGGCCGGTCGTCCGATCCAGCTTCCCTACCGGTACGACACTGCAGAAGGACGCATCGGGGCTGGCACCGGACGACCAGAACAAGCTGACCGTGCCGCTGAACCTCAAGGCGTCCCAGGTCACGGGGCCCAAGTGCACCGAGATGGCGACGCAGGTGCTGTTCACGTTGCGGAACCTGGCGCCGACGCTGGAGTCGGTGGAGCTGCAGGGCGTCGGCGGGCACCGGCTGTGCGACCTGAGCGAGGAGCGCGCCGAGTCCCTCGCCTGGCGGGGATCGGCCAAGAGCCCGGAGAACCTGTACTTCCTCGACGGCAAGCACCGGCTGGTGCGGATACCGACGGGGAGCACCGGCACCAGCGCCGTCCCGGTGCCGGGTCCGCTGGGTGAGGGGGACAAGGCGCTTGAGTCGGTGGCGGTGTCGCGGGACGAGCACACGGCGGCGGGCGTCGGTGACCAGGGCAGGTCGCTGTACGTGACGTCGCTGGCGTCGGGCGGCTCGCTCGGGGACGCCGTGGTGACCAGCCAGGGCCCGACCCCCGCCGACCGGCTGACGACACCGAGCTGGGACGCCCGCGGCGACCTGTGGGTGGCCGACCGGGACCCGGACCATCGGCGGCTGTACGTCATGGAGCAGGGTGCCGCCAAACCGCGGGAGGTCGCGGTTCCGGACCTGTCCGGCCAGATCAAGGACGCGCGGGTCGCCGCCGACGGCGTGCGGATCGCGCTCGTGGTGGAGAAGGACGGCAAGCAGTCCCTGCTCATCGGACGGATCCAGCGCGACGACGGGACCGGACAGGGCACCTCGGTGGTGGAACTGCGTTCGGCGGCTCCCGACCTGGAGCAGGTCAGCGCCCTGTCGTGGGCCGGGGACAGCAGGCTGCTGGTCGTCGGCCGGGAGCAGGGCGGCGTGCTGCAGATGCGGTACGTCCAGGTCGACGGCGCCACGCTCGACGGCCCGGCGCCCGGTGCGCTGCCCGGGGTGCGGGCGATCGCCGCGTCCGAGGACGAGCGGGTGCCGCTGGTGGCCTACTCGGACGACGGGATCGTGCGGCTGCCGTCCGGAGCGCAGTGGCAGAAGGTGGACAAGGACGGGTCGGCACCGGTCTATCCGGGCTGAGCGTGGTGCTGCGCCCCGCCTGTTCCCCCATGTGGGTGATGGGCGGTGCGCGGGACCCGGGGTTGTCCACAGGCGGTTTTCCACAGGGGTGGCAGGGCGGCTGCGTCGTTGGCACAGTGGTGGACATGCGGGGGTGGTGGCGGGACCTCACCGACCTGGTGCTGCCGGCCGAGTGCGCGGGCTGCGGGGCACCTCGTACGGTGCTCTGCCCGCGTTGCCGGGCCGCGCTGTGCGGTCGCGAGCCGCGCCGGGTGCGGCCGGTGCCGGAGCCGGCCGGGCTGCCGGCGGTGCATGCGGCGGCTCCCTACGCCGAGGAGGTGCGCTCACTGCTTCTCGCCCACAAGGAGCGGGGCGTGCTGGCCCTCGCGGGAGAGCTGGGCGCGGCTCTGGCGGGGGCTGTGCGGGCCGGACTCGGCCGGTGCGGCGCCGGGACCGGTGCCGGTACCGGTGCCGGCGGCTCCGGGACCGTGCTGCTCGTCCCCGTGCCCTCCGCTCGGTGGGCCGTTCGGGCGCGCGGGCACGATCCGGTGCGGCGGATGGCGCTCGCGGCGGCAGGGGAACTACGGCGCACCGGGACGTCGGCCAGGGTGGCGGCCGTGCTGCGCCAGCGTCGGCCGGTGCTGGACCAGGCAGGGCTCGACGCGCGGCGGCGCCTGGCGAATCTCGACGGTGCGCTGGAGGTGACGGCGGGCGGCGGGCGGCTGCTCGACGCCGGGCGGGTCGTGCTCGTCGACGACCTGATCACGACGGGCGCCAGCCTCGCGGAGGCGGCGCGGGCCCTTCGGGAGGCGGCAGGGGAGCGAAGTCGAGTGAGAACGGCCGTGTACGGGGCCGTAACTCGGGAAGGAAGGGATGAACAACGGATCGCGGCGCGGACGGAGAGCGAGCAGTGGGTGCATGGTGCACCGGAAAAGCCACCGCTGAACACCCCCCGGCATGCGCTCCTTGCAGCTGTGATCGCCGCTCCGCGGGATTCTTTCGAAATAAACAGGAACTGACCGCCTACCTGCATCGTTGCTGGTAGTGGGAGGGGTAATTCACCTGAACGGAGGTACGCCGGAGTAGAGGGTGACGACATCCGTCCGGGCGAGATATGTTCGGTTGTGAGGAAAGCCGCAGGCCGTCCCTCTCATATCGGAATGCCGTGCACGGGTTTTCGGCTATCACCCGGGCCGGTGGGGTGGAGATCTCGCCCATGGGGGAGGAGGAGGTGGAAGTCACCGAGTCCGAGGTCCGGTGCTCACCGGACCTGGTGCGAAAGGGAGATGCTCCGCCGAGCGGGCGGAGCGATCCGGGAACGGAGTTCTGCGTGGACATCGTCGTCAAGGGCCGCAAGACCGAGGTGCCCGAGCGGTTCCGCAAGCACGTGGCCGAGAAGCTGAAGCTGGAGAAGATCCAGAGGCTCGATGCCAAGGTGATCAGCCTCGACGTCGAGGTGTCCAAGGAGCCGAACCCCCGACAGGCCGACCGTTGCGATCGAGTGGAGATCACGCTCCGCTCCCGCGGTCCGGTGATCCGGGCGGAGGCGGCGGCCAGCGATCCGTACGCGGCACTCGACCTTGCGGCGGAGAAGCTGGACGCGCGGCTGCGCAAGCAGCACGACAAGCGTTTCTCGCGGCGAGGCGCACGCCGGATCCCGGCGGCGGAGGTGGCCGACCACGTCCCGGGCGCGGCGACGCTGAACGGCAACGGCCTTCCCGTCCACGAGGAAGAGACGGAGGGGGTGCCGACGAAGAAGATCGGCTCGCTGGAGGTCAAGGGTGACGGACCCCTCGTCGTCCGCGAGAAGACCCACGTCGCCTCCCCGATGAGCCTCGACCAGGCCCTCTACGAGATGGAGCTGGTCGGCCACGACTTCTACTTGTTCGTCGACGCGGAGACGAAGGAACCGAGCGTCGTCTACCGGCGGCACGCCTACGACTACGGCGTGATCCACCTCAGCACGGACCCGATGGTCGCCGAGGCGCAGACCCCCGCGGCGGGTGGCACGCTGGGCGGCTGACATCCCGGCCCGAGCCGAACCGGTGCCCCTGGAAGCGCGTGTGCGCCCCCAGGGGCACCTGTGTGCGACCACTTCACGCCCCGCACGTCACCCCTGTGCCGCCCGGGCATGAAATCATGGCCGGACCGGCCCAACCGGTGGGCCGCTGCCTTGGGTTGGCGATGGCACAGGACCACAGGCCACAGCCTCAGGGGGAGGAACGATGGCGGACACCTTCGGACCGATGCGGGACGAGGATGGCGACGACGGAGTCATCGGCATGCGGCCGGACACGGGCTCCGTACGCGCGGAGCCGATCAGAGTCCTGGTCGTGGACGACCACGCCCTCTTCCGGCGCGGACTGGAGATCGTGCTCGCGGCCGAGGAGGACATCCAGGTCGTCGGCGAGGCCGGTGACGGCGCCGAAGCCGTGGACAAGGCCGCAGACCTGCTGCCCGACATCGTGCTGATGGACGTCCGCATGCCCAAGCGCGGCGGGATCGAGGCCTGCACCTCCATCAAGGAGGTCGCCCCCAGCGCGAAGATCATCATGTTGACGATCAGCGACGAGGAGGCCGACCTCTACGACGCGATCAAGGCGGGCGCGACCGGATACCTGCTGAAGGAGATCTCGACGGACGAGGTGGCGACCGCCATCCGCGCGGTGGCCGACGGACAGTCGCAGATCAGCCCGTCCATGGCCTCCAAGCTCCTGACCGAGTTCAAGTCGATGATCCAGCGCACCGACGAGCGGCGGCTCGTGCCCGCGCCGCGGCTCACCGACCGGGAACTGGAAGTCCTCAAGCTCGTCGCCACCGGGATGAACAACCGGGACATCGCCAAGGAGCTGTTCATCTCGGAGAACACCGTGAAGAACCACGTCCGCAACATCCTGGAGAAGCTCCAACTGCACTCCAGGATGGAAGCCGTGGTCTACGCGATGCGGGAGAAGATCCTGGAGATCCGGTAGCGCTCGTGGCCTCTAGGCGAGAGCGCGGGCGAGCTCCCGCGTCAGCGGCTCGCGCAGCCCGGGTGCGTCCACCCGCTCCACCCGGACGTCCGTGCAGTTGACCCACGTGGCCGCCTCGACCAGGGCTTGGGCGAGGGCCGGGACCGCCTTCGGGCCGTCCAGGGAGACCTGCTTGGCCACCAGGGTGCGGCCCTCGCGGGCCGGGTCGACCCGCCCGACCAGTCGGCCGCCCGCCAGCACCGGCATCGCGAAATAGCCGTAGACCCGCTTCGGCTTGGGGACGTACGCCTCCAGGCGGTGGGTGAAGCCGAAGATGCGCTCCGTGCGCGCCCGTTCCCAGACCAGCGAGTCGAACGGCGACAGCAGCGTGGTCCGGTGACGGCCGCGCGGGGGCGTCGCCAGGGCCGCCGGGTCCGCCCAGGCGGGCTTCCCCCAGCCCTCGACCTCGACCGGCACCAGGCCCGAGTCGGCGATGACCGCGTCGACCTGTTCGCCCTTGAGG
Source organism: Streptomyces filipinensis (assembly GCF_014649495.1). Classification (GTDB taxonomy): domain Bacteria; phylum Actinomycetota; class Actinomycetes; order Streptomycetales; family Streptomycetaceae; genus Streptomyces; species Streptomyces filipinensis. The sequence continues at coordinate 15,403 of NZ_BMTD01000001.1, forward strand.
CGGTGGTAGTCGGCGATGTCCGCGCGTGTGCCGACCCCGAGCGACTCGCCGGCCAGCCGGACCAGGCGGCGCAGGCACTCGCCGTCGTCCAGCTCGTCGTGCAGCAGCGCGTCCGGGACGGCGCGCTCGGCGAGGTCGTACACCCGCTTCCAGCCGCGCCGCTCGACGCACACCACCTCGCCGTACATCAGTGCGCGCTCCACGGCGACCTTGGTGCCGGACCAGTCCCACCACTCGTTCGTCTTCTTCGCGCCGCCCAGCTCCGTGGACGTCAGCGGGCCCTCCGCACGCAGCTGCTTGATGACCTGTTCGTAGGCGCCCTCGGGCAGCTCGTGGTTCCAGTGCGGGCGGTCGCGGTAGGCGCGGCGGCGGAAGGCGAAGTGCGGCCACTCCTCGATGGGCAGGATGCACGCCGCGTGCGACCAGTACTCGAAGGCGTGCGGGCGCGAGGGCGACACGCCCGTGGACGCGGACTTCCAGTAAGCGGTCTCGACCGCGGTGCGGCCCACCGCGCCGAGCCGGGCGTAGGGGATGAGCTCATGGGAGCGGGCGAGGACCGAGATGGTGTCGAGCTGGACCGCGCCGAGGTGGCGCAGCACCCCGCGGACTCCACCCCGCCGGTCGGGCGCGCCGAGCAGGCCCTGGGCCCGCAGGGCGATACGGCGGGCGTCGTCCGCGGTGAGGGAGGTGGTCGGGCGCGGCAGGGTCGTCATGCCCCGGACGATAGAGGGTGCCACTGACAGTCCGTGCTGAGCTGCGGTTTCACCGGGCGCGGGCGGGCAGGTACGGCGCAGTGGACGCCAGCCCCAGGTCCGAGGGGAGCAGGGAGCCGACCCAGCAGTCCCGGCGCACCCCTTTGTTGTTGATCGCCGAGCGCAGGGTGCCCTCGATGGTGAAGCCCGCGCGTTCGGCCACCGTGCGGGACGCGTGGTTGCCGACCTCGGCGCGCCATTCGACCCGGTCGACGCCGACCTCGGTGAAGATCCACCGGCACGCGGCGAGCGTGGCCTCCGTGACGTAGCCGCGGCCGCGATGCTCCTTGGCCGCCCAGAAACCGATCTCCGCCGTGCCGAGCGAGCGCATGGTGAGGGCGAGCATGCCCGTGAGTTCCCCGCCGGCGAGGAAGAGGCCGAAGGTGAACATCGAACCGTCCGACCAGCCGTCGGGGACCAGCTGCTCGGTGAAGCCGCTCGCGTGCTCGGGCAGATACGGCGAGGGCACCGTGGTCCAGCGCTGGATGTCGGGGTCCTGCACGGCGTCGTACACCGCCTGTGTGTCATGCGGTCCGACCGGGCGCAGGACCAGGCGGTCCGTGGGGAGCGTGAGGGGTTCCATCGGCCGATTGTGCTCGGCTGCCCGCCGACAGGCCACAGGTTTTCGCTGTGCGTGAGCACGCGATCACAGTTCGCGCAATTCGTCGCGCCGATGCGGCACTATCGCCGTGCCCCGTCCGTTGTCCTGGGTGAAGCAGCCGTCGGGCCGCCAGGCCTCCCGGCCCAGCCGGGTCCTCGCATACGATGGCCGTTGCTCAGTACGTGAAATGGAAACCGACCGTCCCAGGCCCGACCGGCAAGGAGACAAACCCCCGTGTCCGTCCTCTCGAAGATCATGCGTGCAGGCGAAGGCAAGATCCTGCGCAAGCTGCACCGCATCGCGGACCAGGTCAACTCCATCGAAGAGGACTTCGTCGACCTCTCCGACGCCGAGCTGCGGGCTCTCACCGAGGAGTACAAGCAGCGCTACGCCGATGGTGAGAGCCTGGACGACCTGCTCCCCGAGGCGTTCGCCACCGTCCGTGAGGCCGCCAAGCGCGTGCTCGGCCAGCGGCACTACGACGTGCAGCTGATGGGTGGCGCCGCGCTCCACCTCGGCTACGTCGCCGAGATGAAGACCGGTGAGGGCAAGACCCTCGTCGGCACGCTGCCCGCGTATCTGAACGCCCTGTCCGGAGACGGCGTCCACATCGTCACGGTCAACGACTACCTGGCCGAGCGCGACTCCGAGATGATGGGCCGCGTCCACAAGTTCCTGGGCCTGGACGTCGGCTGCATCCTGGCCAACATGACGCCGGCCCAGCGCCGCGAGCAGTACGCGTGCGACATCACCTACGGCACGAACAACGAGTTCGGCTTCGACTACCTGCGCGACAACATGGCGTGGTCGAAGGACGAGCTGGTGCAGCGCGGCCACAACTTCGCGATCGTGGACGAGGTCGACTCCATCCTGGTCGACGAGGCCCGTACGCCGCTGATCATCTCCGGCCCGGCCGACCAGGCCACCAAGTGGTACGGGGACTTCGCCAAGCTGGTCACGCGCCTGAAGAAGGGCGAGGCGGGCAACCCGCTCAAGGGCGTCGAGGAGACCGGCGACTACGACGTCGACGAGAAGAAGCGCACGGTAGCCATCCACGAGAGCGGTGTCTCCAAGGTCGAGGACTGGCTGGGCATCGACAACCTCTACGAGTCGGTGAACACCCCGCTCGTGGGCTACCTGAACAACGCCATCAAGGCCAAGGAGCTCTTCAAGAAGGACAAGGACTACGTCGTCATCGACGGCGAGGTCATGATCGTCGACGAGCACACCGGCCGTATCCTCGCCGGCCGCCGCTACAACGAGGGCATGCACCAGGCGATCGAGGCGAAGGAAGGGGTGGACATCAAGGACGAGAACCAGACGCTCGCCACGATCACCCTGCAGAACTTCTTCCGCCTCTACAACAAGCTCTCCGGCATGACCGGTACGGCGATGACCGAGGCCGCCGAGTTCCACCAGATCTACAAGCTCGGCGTGGTCCCGATCCCGACGAACAGGCCGATGGTCCGCAAGGACCAGTCGGACCTGATCTACCGCACCGAGGTCGCCAAGTTCGAGGCGGTCGTCGACGACATCGCCGAGAAGCACGAGAAGGGCCAGCCGATCCTCGTCGGCACCACGTCCGTCGAGAAGTCGGAGTACCTCTCGCAGCAGCTCAGCAAGCGCGGCATCCAGCACGAGGTGCTCAACGCGAAGCACCACGAGCGCGAGGCGTCGATCGTCGCCCAGGCCGGCCGCAAGGGCGCGGTGACCGTGGCCACCAACATGGCCGGCCGTGGTACGGACATCAAGCTCGGCGGCAACCCCGACGACCTCGCCGAGGCGGAGCTGCGTCAGCGCGGCCTCGACCCCGAGGAGCACATCGAGGAGTGGGCCGCGGCGCTGCCCGCCGCGCTGGAGAAGGCCGAGCAGGCGGTCAAGGCCGAGTTCGAAGAGGTCAAGGACCTCGGCGGCCTCTACGTCCTCGGTACCGAGCGGCACGAGTCGCGGCGCATCGACAACCAGCTGCGCGGTCGTTCCGGCCGTCAGGGAGACCCTGGCGAGTCCCGCTTCTACCTCTCGCTGGGCGACGACCTGATGCGTCTGTTCAAGGCCCAGATGGTCGAGCGCGTGATGTCCATGGCCAACGTGCCGGACGACGTCCCGATCGAGAACAAGATGGTCACGCGCGCGATCGCGTCCGCGCAGTCGCAGGTCGAGCAGCAGAACTTCGAGACCCGTAAGAACGTTCTGAAGTACGACGAGGTCCTCAACCGCCAGCGTGAGGTCATCTACGGCGAGCGTCGGCGCGTGCTGGAGGGCGAGGACCTGCACGAGCAGGTCCAGCACTTCATGGACGACACGATCGACGCCTACGTCGGCGCCGAGACCGCCGAGGGTTTCCCGGAGGACTGGGACCTGGACCGGCTGTGGGGCGCCTTCCGGCAGCTGTACCCGGTGAAGGTCACCGTCGAGGAACTGGAAGAGGCCGCGGGCGACCGGGCGGGTCTCACCGCGGAGTTCATCTCCGAGTCCATCAAGGAGGACATCCACGAGCAGTACGAGGCTCGTGAGTCCCAGCTCGGCTCCGAGATCATGCGGGAGCTGGAGCGCCGGGTCGTGCTGTCGGTCCTCGACCGCAAGTGGCGTGAGCACCTCTACGAGATGGACTACCTCCAGGAGGGCATCGGCCTGCGCGCGATGGCGCAGAAGGACCCGCTGGTCGAGTACCAGCGTGAGGGCTTCGACATGTTCACCGCGATGATGGACGGCATCAAGGAGGAGTCCGTCGGCTACCTGTTCAACCTGGAGGTCCAGGTCGAGCAGCAGGTCGAGGAGGTCCCGGTCGAGGAGACGGAGCCGGTCGGCGAGGGCGTCCACGACACGGTTCCGGCGCAGGCCGGTGCGCGTCCGGAGATCCGCGCGAAGGGGCTGGACGTTCCGCAGCGGCGGGATCTGCACTTCTCGGCGCCGACCGTGGACGGTGAGGGCGGCATCGTGGAGCGTGATCTGGAGGACGACGAGCCGGTGCGGTCCGAGTCGGACGGGCTGACGCGGGCTGAGCGGCGACGGCAGGCCAAGGGCGGGCGACGCCGCAAGAAGTAGCGGCCAGCCCACGGCGCTCCAGCCGTTTTCGCAAGGGCCGGGTTCCTTTTCGGGACCCGGCCCTTCGCCGTGTCTGGGCCGGGGTGGGTCTGCCCGGGCTGTCCGCGGCTACGGCTGCTGCGGGCCGGTTTCCACCGCTGTGCAGCGCCAGCGGAGGTCCTGGCCGAGTTCCAGACGGAAGGCCAGGGCGCGGAGCCGTTCGCCGGCGGCGATGCGGGCGAAGACCTCCAGGGCGCCGTCGCGGGGGACGTAGTAGCCGATGTCGTGGACGCGGGGGCGGGAGCCTCGCGTGCGCAGGGGGCTGCGTTCGGCGAGGCGGATCAGGTCGTCGTAGGCGGGGCCCGCGGTGTGGCGGAGCATCCAGTGGACGGGCCGCTGACCGCTCAGGACGGCCAGCAGGCGGTCCGCGAAGAGGTCGGTGGGGCGAGGCTGCCGTACGGCCGTCCGGGGCGGCGTGAGAGCCGTTTCCGGCGCGGCGGACGGCGCGGCGGACGGGCGAGCGCGGGCCGGCTCCGGGGCTGTGGGCGCGGGAGGGGTCGTGGGCGCGGTCTGTGGGGCCGCCGCACGGCGGGGCGGGATCCTCGGCGGGGCTCCTGCCGGGCGGCGGGTGTCGTGGCGGGTCGGCGGGCGGTGGCGCGGGCGGGGCTGGGGGCCGGGGCTCGTCGCCCTGTTCGTGGTGCGGCTCATGACCTTGTTCATGGGGTCCCCGTTCGGCGGGCCCGGTGGATACCGGACGGTAACTCGCTGGTGGGGATCTTGTACGGGGGCGGGGAGCGGGGTGGCAAGGACGGCGGGCACGCCTCGGCGGGGGCGGAGAAGTTCACCTATCCGAGGGATGCGGGATCGGTCGGACGCTGCGATGTGGCGGGTGCTCCGGGTGAATTCGTGGCCCGCGGTGGACGGCTGCACGGGTGTGGGCACAGACCCGAAAGGGGACGGGCGCACGTATCCTGAAGGCCCTCCGGGAGACGCGGCAGCCGGCCCTCCCGGGGGCCCAGCGGAGCCTTTGAGCAGGAAAGAGCGGCCAGCATGCGCGTCTACGTCCCCCTGACCCTCCCCGGTCTCGCCGAGGCGCACAAGACGGGTGAGCTGGGGAGCGGCCCCTTCGCCGCGTATGCCGTCACGCCCGCGTTGCGCGAGTGGTACGCCTCCGAGGACATCGAGGAGCTGGAGTACGCGGCCCTGAGCCGGGCCGCGCTGGCCTCGCTGCGGCTGCTCGCGGCGGATCCGGGTGCGCCACGGCGCAGGGTCGTGGTCGCCGTGGACGTGGCCGACGGCGCGGCGGGCGTCGGCCCGGACCGTGGGCTGGACCCGGCCGCTCTGGGCGAGGTGAGCGTGACGGTGACCGTGCCGCTCGCCAAGGCGGCCGCGGTGCATGTCGACGCCGATGACGCGGAGCAGGACGTGGCCGCGGCGGCGCAGGCGCTGGAGGCGGCCGACGGCGGGGACGACGACGCGCAGTCCGTCGTGGACGCGGCGGACGATCACGAGCTGCTGTGGTACGCCACGCAGGAGATTCCCAACCTGGTCGGACGGGCCTGACCGGGCCGGACCGACGCTGACCTGGTCGCGCGCTCTCGTCGCGTGGTCCGGCCGAGCGCGCTGGTCGAAGCGCGCCTGCCGGAGCGAGCGGGCGGCAGCCGTCGTTGTCGGTGGTGGCGGGTACGGTCTTTGGCATGGGGATGCAGCAGAGCGCGCACATCGTCTGGGACTGGAACGGCACCCTGTTCCACGACAACGACGCGATCATCGGGGCGACGAACGCGGCCTTCACCGAGCTGGGGATCGCGCCGATCACGCTGGAGCAGTACCGGTCGCTGTACTGCGTGCCGGTGCCGAAGTTCTACGAGCGGCTGATCGGCCGGCTGCCGACCGATGCCGAGTGGGAGCTGATGGACGGGGTCTTCCACCGGTACTACGCCGAGCACCGGGTGCGGTGTGGGCTGACCGAGGGCGCGGCCGAGCTGCTCGCGGGGTGGCGGTCGGCGGGGCACAGCCAGTCGCTGCTGAGCATGTACGTGCACGAGGAACTGGTGCCGCTCGTGCGGGGGTTCGGCATCGAGGCGCATTTCCTGCGGGTCGACGGGCGTACGGGGCCGTCCGGGGGCAGCAAGGCCGCGCACATGGTGCGGCATCTGGAGGCGCTGAGCGGGTCTGTGGAGCCCGCGCGGACCGTGGTGATCGGGGACGCGGCGGATGACGCGGTCGCGGCGCGGGGCGTGGGGGCGCGGGCCGTGCTGTACACCGGGGGGTCGCACAGCCGGGCCAGTCTGGAGGGGGTGGGGGCGCCGGTGGTGGACACGTTGGCCGAGGCGGTGGAGGAAGCGCAGCGCATAGCGGCTTAGCGGGGTGTGTCAGGTGCCCTGTGCCGCAGCGGGGTTCGTTTCGCTCGCCGGTGTTCGAAGGTGTGGGGCGCTGTAGCCGACCACCGGGTCGGTCCGCTTGCCCGCGCCGGCGAGGTGCCGCTGCGCCCACCCGTGCCGCCCCAGCGGCACGGCTGCCCGCAGCGGCGGCGGGGGAGAGCGCCCCTCCGGGGGTGGGAGTGGCCTGGGTGGCGGGACTGCTCGCAGCGGTGGTGGGGGACGCCTATGCCAGGTGGGATGGCCTGGGTGGCGGGACTGCTCGCAGCGGTGGTGGGGGAGGGTGCTCCTTCGGGGGTGGGAGGCGCTTGGGTGGCGCGGCTCCCGTGGCGGTGTGGCGCGCGCCAGCCGGGCCGGGGGCTGCCTCAGGTCACCGGTGCCTTGGTGCGGAGGATCCTGAGGAACTCGCGCATCCAGGCCGGGTGGTCCGGCCAGGCCCGGGAGGAGACGAGGGTGCCGTCGACCACGGCCTCGCTGTCCTGGAAGCCCGCTCCGGCCGCCTGCATGTCCGGCTCCAGCGCCGGGTACGCCGTGACCCGGCGACCGCGCAGGCTGTCGATCGCCGCGGTGAGCAGCGGACCGTGGCAGATCTGGGCGACCGGCTTGTCGGAGTCGAAGAACGCCTTGAGGATCTTGCGGAGTTCGGGGTCGTTGCGCAGATACTCGGGGGCCCGGCCGCCGGGGATGACGACCGCCGCGTACTCGCCGGGGTCCACGTCGGAGAAGGCCAGGTCGGCGGGCCAGGTGTAGCCGGGCTTCTCGGTGTAGGTGTCGTAACCGGGTTCGAAGTCGTGGACGACGAAGCGGAGTGTCTTGCGGGAGGGGGCCGCGATATGGACCTCGTAGCCTTCCTCGCGCAGGCGCTGGTACGGGTAGAGGACCTCCAGGGACTCCGCCGCGTCGCCGGTGACGATCAGGATCTTCGCGGACATGTCGGCTCCTTGGGTGCTCCGGTGTTCCGGTACTCCTGGGCGGGACGCACTGCCCCAGGTCAAGGTGCCAAGACCGGGCGTGCTTGCCAAGGGGGCCGTGGCGGTTCCGGCGACGGCCTCGGCGCCTCACCGGTGGTCGGAGCGCCCTGTTCCCAGAGTGCGGTCGGGCCTCTGCCCCCGCGACCGGACGCGACCGGACACCGCCGCCCGGCTCCGCCGCCGGCGCCCCGGCGACCCCATGGGCCCCGTCCGACCGGATACGCCACCACCCCCCGTCCGACCCCTGTGCAGAACGTCAAACTTCACCCCTCGGTTTTGTACACATACGGCTCATGACGGGTCCGGGGTGAGGAGCGATAGCCTTGTGGCGTGATCAGCGCGATATCTCGCGGGGGCGATCCTGCCCCTGCCCTGCGCCCGGGTTGCACGGAACACCTCCGTGACCGGGCGGCGGTCGCTGGTCTTCGCGGGCGGGACGGGGCCGCAGGAGCCCCCGGGACGCCGAGGACAACCCTGGACACGGCGACGCCGAGAGCAGCGTCACACCCCACGGGCGTGTCGAGAATGGCTGAATTCCCCCCGCGCATCTCACCTCGCGGCATAGCGTCGATGCGGACCGGACACCCCGGGCCGTGGCGTCGAGCCGGAGGGAAAGAGACCGTACTTCCTTCTACGTCACGCAACGGCGCGCGACAGGAGTCAGAGGACAATGCAGACCAAGCTGGACGAAGCCAAGGCCGAGCTGCTCGAGAGGGCTGCCCGGGTAGCTGAGAACAGCCCGGTCGGGGGGCACCTACCGACCGGGACCACGGGCGAGGGCTCCCCGGACACCCCGGACAGCGAGTCCGTGCTCGCGTTCCTCCAGCGCTACTACCTGCACACCGCCCCGGAAGACCTCACCGGCCGTGACCCGGTCGACGTGTTCGGCGCCGCGGTCTCGCACTACCGGCTCGCCGAGAACCGCCCCCAGGGCACGGCGAACGTGCGGGTCCACACCCCGACCGTGGAGGAGAACGGGTGGACCTGCAGTCACTCGGTCGTGGAGGTCGTCACCGACGACATGCCCTTCCTCGTCGACTCGGTGACCAATGAGCTGACCCGGCGCGGGCGTGGCATCCACGTCGTCGTCCACCCGCAGTTCGTGGTCCGCCGCGACCTCACCGGCAAGCTGATCGAGGTCCTGCCGACCCCGCCCGGCGGTGAGCTCCCGCACGACGCGCACTTCGAGTCCTGGATCCACGTCGAGATCGACCGGGAGACCGACCGCGCCGACCTGAAGCAGATCACCGCCGACCTGCTGCGCGTGCTGTCCGACGTCCGCGAGGCCGTCGAGGACTGGGAGAAGATGCGGGACGCGGCGACCCGGATCGCCGACGGGATGCGGAGCGAGCCCCTTCCCGCCGACCTGCCCGCGCCCGAGGCCGAGGAGGCCCGCGAGCTGCTGCGCTGGCTGGCCGACGACCACTTCACCTTCCTCGGCTACCGCGAGTACCAGCTGCGCGACGACGACACGCTCGCCGCCGTGGCCGGCACCGGCCTCGGCATCCTGCGCTCCGACCCGCACCACGCCGAGGACGAGCAGCACCCGGTCAGCCCGTCCTTCGAGCGGCTGCCGGCCGACGCCCGCGCCAAGGCCCGTGAGCACAAGCTGCTCGTGCTGACCAAGGCCAACAGCCGGGCCACCGTGCACCGGCCGTCGTACCTGGACTACATCGGCGTCAAGAAGTTCGACGCGGACGGCAACGTCGTCGGTGAGCGGCGGTTCCTCGGGCTGTTCTCCTCGGCCGCGTACACCGAGTCCGTGCGCCGGGTGCCCGTCATCCGCCGCAAGGTCGACGAGGTGCTGGAGCGCGCCGGGTTCTCGCCCCACAGCCACGACGGCCGCGACCTGCTGCAGATCCTGGAGACGTACCCGCGCGACGAGCTGTTCCAGACGCCCGTCGCCGAACTGCAGTCCATCGTCACGTCCGTGCTGTACCTGCAGGAGCGGCGACGCCTCAGGCTCTACCTGCGCCAGGACGAGTACGGCCGCTACTACTCGGCCCTCGTCTACCTGCCGCGCGACCGCTACACCACCGGTGTCCGCCTCAGGATCATCGACATCCTGAAGGAGGAGCTCGGCGGCGTCAGCGTCGACTTCACCGCCTGGAACACCGAGTCGATCCTGTCCCGGCTGCACTTCGTCGTGCGTGTCCCGCCGGGCACGGAGCTGCCCGAGCTGTCGGACGCCGACAAGGACCGCATCGAGGCCCGCCTGGTCGAGGCCGCCCGTTCCTGGGCCGACGCGTTCGCCGAGGCGCTAACCGCCGAGTGCGGCGAGGAGCGCGCGGCCGAGGTGCTGCGCCGCTACAACAACGCCTTCCCCGAGGGCTACAAGGCCGACCACACCCCGCGTGCCGCGGTCGCCGACCTGGTCCACCTGGAGCAGCTCAGCGAGGACAAGACCTTCAGCCTGAGCCTGTACGAGCCGGTCGGCGCCGGCCCCGAGGAGCGCCGGTTCAAGATCTACCAGAAGGGCGGCACGGTCTCCCTTTCCAAGGTGCTGCCGGTGCTCAGCCGCCTCGGTGTCGAGGTCACCGACGAGCGGCCGTACGAGCTGCGCTGTGTGGACCGCACCACCGCCTGGATCTACGACTTCGGTCTGCGCATTCCGAGGGCCGCCGGCGGCGGGGAGTACCTCGGCGACGACGCCCGTGAGCGCTTCCAGGAGGCCTTCGCCGCCACCTGGACCGGCAAGGCGGAGAACGACGGCTTCAACGCGCTCGTGCTGAGCGCCGGGCTGACCTGGCGGCAGGCGATGGTGCTGCGCGCCTACGCCAAGTACCTGCGGCAGGCCGGTTCGACCTTCTCGCAGGACTACATGGAGGACACCCTCCGCAACAACGTCCACACCACCCGGCTCCTCGTCTCGCTGTTCGAGGCCCGGATGTCGCCGGACCGGCAGAAGGCCGGGCTGGAGATCACGGACGCCCTGCTGGAGGAGCTGGACGCGGCCCTGGACCAGGTGGCGAGCCTGGACGAGGACCGCATCCTGCGGTCGTTCCTCACCGTCATCAAGGCGACCCTGCGCACGAACTTCTTCCAGGAGGCGGCCGCCGGCACGCCGCACGACTACGTCTCCATGAAGTTCGACCCGCAGGCCATCCCGGACCTGCCGGCCCCGCGCCCGGCGTACGAGATCTGGGTGTACTCGCCGCGCGTCGAGGGCGTGCACCTGCGCTTCGGCAAGGTCGCACGAGGCGGTCTGCGCTGGTCCGACCGGCGTGAGGACTTCCGCACCGAGATCCTCGGCCTGGTCAAGGCGCAGATGGTGAAGAACACCGTCATCGTGCCGGTCGGCGCCAAGGGCGGCTTCGTCGCCAAGCAGCTGCCGGACCCGGCGCAGGACCGCGACGCCTGGCTGGCCGAGGGCATCGCCAGCTACAAGACGTTCATCTCGGCACTGCTCGACATCACCGACAACATGGTCGCCGGCGAGGTCGTGCCCCCGCAGGACGTGGTCCGGCACGACGGGGACGACACCTACCTGGTCGTCGCCGCCGACAAGGGCACCGCGACCTTCTCGGACATCGCCAACGGGGTCGCCGAGAAGTACAACTTCTGGCTCGGTGACGCCTTCGCCTCCGGCGGCAGCGCGGGCTACGACCACAAGGGCATGGGCATCACCGCGCGCGGCGCCTGGGAGTCCGTGAAGCGGCACTTCCGCGAGCTGGGCGTGGACACGCAGAGCCAGGACTTCACGGTCGTCGGCATCGGTGACATGTCCGGTGACGTGTTCGGCAACGGCATGCTGCTCTCCGAGCACATCCGCCTGGTCGCGGCCTTCGACCACCGGCACATCTTCATCGACCCGACCCCGGTCGCGGAGACGTCGTACGCCGAGCGCCGCCGCCTGTTCGAGCTGTCCCGCTCCAGCTGGGCCGACTACAACACCGAGCTGCTGTCGGCGGGCGGCGGCATCTTCCCGCGCACCGCCAAGTCGATCCCGGTCAACGCCCACATCCGCGAGGCCCTCGGCATCGAGGACAAGGTCACCAAGATGACCCCGGCCGACCTGATGAAGGCGATCCTCCAGTCGCCGGTCGACCTGCTGTGGAACGGCGGCATCGGCACGTATGTGAAGGCGTCCGTCGAGTCGAACGCGGACGTCGGCGACAAGGCGAACGACGCCATCCGCGTCGACGGCAAGGACCTGCGGGTCAAGGTCGTCGGTGAGGGCGGCAACCTGGGCCTGACCCAGCTCGGCCGGATCGAGTTCGCCATGCACGGCGGCAAGATCAACACCGACGCGATCGACAACAGCGCCGGCGTGGACACCTCCGACCACGAGGTGAACATCAAGATCCTGCTGAACGGCCTGGTCGCGGACGGCGACATGACCGTCAAGCAGCGCAACAAGATCCTCGCCGAGATGACCGACGAGGTCGGCGCGCTGGTCCTGCGCAACAACTACGCGCAGAACACCGCCCTGGCCAACGCGCTGTTCCAGGCCAAGGACATGCTCCACGCCCAGCAGCGGTTCCTGCGCCACCTGGTGCGCGAGGGCCACCTGGACCGGGCGCTGGAGTTCCTGCCCACCGACCGCCAGATCCGCGAGCGCCTCGGCCAGGGCCAGGGCCTGACCAGCCCGGAGACCGCCGTCGTCCTGGCGTACACGAAGATCACGGTCGCCGAGGAGCTGCTGGCCACCACCCTGCCGGACGACCCGTACCTGCGCGGGCTGCTGCACGCCTACTTCCCGACGGCGCTGCGCGAGCGGTTCGCCGACGCGATCGACAACCACCCGCTGCGCCGCGAGATCACCACGACCGTGCTGGTCAACGACACGGTCAACACGGGCGGTACGACGTATCTGCACCGGCTGCGCGAGGAGACCGGGGCCTCCCTGGAGGAGATCGTCCGGGCCCAGACCGCGGCCCGCGCGATCTTCTGCTCGGCGCCTGTGTGGGACGCGGTGGAGGGCCTGGACAACAGGGTCGACGCGGCCGTCCAGACCCGGATCCGGCTGCACTCGCGCCGGCTGGTCGAGCGCGGCACGCGCTGGCTGCTCAACAACCGGCCGCAGCCGCTGGAGCTCGCCGAGACCGTCGAGTTCTTCGCCGAGCGGGTGGAGCGCGTCTGGCAGGAGCTGCCGAAGCTGCTGCGCGGCGCGGACCTGGAGTGGTACCAGCACGTGTACGACGAGCTGTCCGCGGCCGGCGTCCCGGACGAACTGGCCACGCGCGTGGCCGGGTTCTCCTCCGCCTTCCCGGCGCTCGACATCGTGTCGGTGTCCGACCGCATGGCCAAGGAGCCGCTCGACGTCGCCGAGGTGTACTACGACCTCGCCGACCGGCTCAGCATCACGCAGCTGATGGACCGCATCATCGAGCTCCCCCGCAACGACCGCTGGCAGTCCATGGCCCGTGCCTCCATCCGCGAGGACCTGTACGCGGCCCACGCGGCGCTCACCGCGGACGTCCTCGCGGTCGGCAACGGCACCTCCACGCCCGAGCAGCGCTTCAAGGCCTGGGAACAGAAGAACGCGCCCATCCTGAGCCGGGCGCGCACCACCCTGGAGGAGATCCGCGGTTCGGAGACGTTCGACCTCGCCAACCTCTCGGTGGCGATGCGGACGATGCGGACGCTGCTGCGCACGCATTCGTGAACCGCGGGGCAGTGAGTGCCCCACGGCAGTGAGCGCCCCGGGCCGACGTGAAATCGGCCCGGGGCGTTCCCTTTCTTGCCGACCCTTAGCGAAAAACGATCAGCGAATTTACCGTTTCCTGCTAATCGGCGCCTTTCGGATAGGGTCTGCGGTGTGACTGTTCCTCTCACCGAGACCCGCCCGGCAGCGCCCCCCGCGTCCGCATCCGCGCCGGCCCCGGCCCGGCCCGTCACGCGTGTCGTGCTGGAGGTCGTGAAATTCGGGATCGTCGGCGGCAGCGGTGTCCTGGTCAATTTCCTGGTCTTCAACCTGCTGCTGCACGGCCTGGGTTGGCAGGCGATGACCGCGACGGTCCTGGCCAGCTGTATCGCGATGGCGACCAATTACCTGGGCTTCCGCTATTTCGCCTATCGCGACCGGGCCTCGCGCACCCGCCGCCAGATCATGCTGTTCTTCGTGTTCAGCGGCCTCGGGGTCGTGATGGAAATCGGCCTGTTCTGGGTCGGCTACCACGGGTTCGGCCTGCACAGCGTGCTGGGGTCGAACACGGCGAAGGCACTGTCGATCGTGCTCGCCTCCGCCTTCCGTTTCCTGGTCTACCGCACCTGGGTGTTCCAGCAGGATGCGCACCGTACCGCCTGAGGCCGAGCCGGTGAGCCGCACCGGGCCGCCGGCCGGCGCCGCGCGGGCCGGCCGGGCGCTGCCGCCGGCCGCCGCCGCGCTCGTCGTGGTGCTGCTGCTCCTGGTGGTCGTCCGCCTGCCGTGGGCGGGTGACCTCGGCATGCACGCGGCGACCATCCAGCGCCTGCGTCACGATCTGCTGCATCCCGGCAACCCGCTGGTCGACGCGGACACACCGAGCCCCTACTACTCACCGTGGATGCTGGTGCTGGGCGTGACCGCCAAGCTCACCGGGCTGTCGGTGTTCGTGGTCCTGCGGATCGCCGCGCTCGTCGGCCTGAGTCTGCTGGTCACCGGTGTCCGGCGCTACGTCCGCACCCTCAGCGCCCACCCCATGGCCCCCGCGCTGGCCCTGCTCAGCCTGCTCTTCCTGTGGGGCACTCTGCTGTTCAACTGGTCCGGCTTCCTGGGCCTGAACTCCCTGGCGCTGACGGTGTCGTACCCCAGCGTCCTCGCGCTCGGCCTCACCTTCCACTTCTGGGCCTGGCTCAGCCGGGCGGTGCGGCAGGAGGCCGCGTGGGGGACGTGGCTGTGGCTGGGTGCGCTGTGGGCGCTGATCCTGCTGTGCCACCAGTTCACGGGCGTGGTGGCCTCGCTCGGGGCGCTGGCGACGGTCATCGCGGCGCGACCGGCCCGGGCCGTGCTGCCGCGACTGGCCGCCGCGCCGGCCCTGGGCCTGCTCCTGCTGTGGCTGTGGCCGTACTACGACTTCTTCTCGCTCTTCTCCGCGGGCGCGGACCTGGAGGCCATCCACAAGCCGCTGTACGAGGACCTGGCCGCGCGGTTCGGGCTGGTGCTGCTCGGGGTCGCGGCGCTGGTGCTGCGCTTTCGCCGGGACCGCTGGGATCCCCTGGTCCTGTTCTTCGTCCTCGGGGCGCTGGTGTTCGCCGCGGGCGGGCTGACCGGGCACTACTCGTGGGGCCGCGCCCTGCCCGCCGCCCTGATCCCGGCCCAGCTCGCGGCCGCGCTGGAGGTCGTGTCGGCGGGGCGGCGCGCGGTGCGCGCGGGGTGGGCGTGCGTGCTGTGCGCCGCGCTGGCCGTGGGGGCGTGGACGCAGATCGGAACGCTCGGGTACGTGACGGGGAGGGCCGCGCTGCCCTCGCCGGTCGCGGCGAGGTACCGGACGCCGTGGGTGGGATACCACTGGATCACGCCCTGGGTGAAGTACGGGGACGTGGTCATGGCCCGGACGTTTCCCGCGCGGCAGATTCCCGCGTACGGGGCGTACACCGTGGCGCCGGGGTATCCCGATGTGTTTCTGCGGGACGCTGCGCGGCGGGAGGCGGCGGTGGCGCGGTACTTCGCCGCGGGGACCTCTGCCGCTGACCGGGCCGGGATCGTGCGCGGGTACGACGTGAAGTGGGTCGTGGGACCGGAGAGCCTGACCGGTCCGGGGCTGCGGAAGGTGACCGTGGGCCCGGGCGGCCAGGTCCTGTACCGGGTGGTGCGCTGAGCCGAGGCGGGGCCGGGGCGCGCCGAAGGGGCGCGGGGAACTGCGCGTGCGGCCAGGGTGGCCCCGCACTTCCCCGCGCCCCTTCGCGTTCAACGGCGCTTCGGGACCGGCCCTCTCAGCGAAGCACGCTGGACAGCAG
The DNA here is from genome assembly GCF_014649495.1 of Streptomyces filipinensis. Taxonomy (GTDB): domain Bacteria; phylum Actinomycetota; class Actinomycetes; order Streptomycetales; family Streptomycetaceae; genus Streptomyces; species Streptomyces filipinensis. The sequence goes on from NZ_BMTD01000001.1 coordinate 31,013, forward strand.
CTTCACCGCCTTGCGGACCCGGGGGCGGGCCACCCGCTGGACCACCGGCCGCACGACACGCGACGTCAGCCCCACCGGGCGCCAGCGGATCTGCAGGCGGCCGGGGTTGCGGCCCTCCGGCTCGACGGTGACCTCGTGCGGGGTGGCGCCGGAGCGGTAGTCGATGCGGGCCGTGAGGGTGGGGAAGGCCAGCGGTGCCAGCAGGAGGCTGGAGTTGGCCAGGCCCTGCTGCTGGAGGCGGACCAGCGGGTGGCGCACGCCCGCGAAGCCCTGGAGGGGGACCGGGGCCGCGGTTAGGTCCAGCCGGACCGTGCCCTCGAAGACGCCGGGGCGGACCGGGTCGAGGCGGAACGGAACCGTCATGCGGCGGTTGCCCGGCGACAGGAGCAGGGCGGCGCGCTGCGGGCCGACCGGCAGGCGCAGCCCGGGGTCGTAGGTGCGGATGGCCAGCGTGAGCGAGGCGCCCTTGCCGGGGGTCAGCTCGACGATCTCATGGCGGAACTGCGCGCTGGAGAAGGGACGCGTGTCCAACTCCAGGTCGGACAGTTCCAGTTCGGCCAGGCCGCGGTCGTCGCGGGGCACGCTGTCGCCCCAGTACGGCACTCCGGACGCGTCGGCCGTGATCTGCCGCGGTGCCACCCCGTGGCCCAGGCCGCGCGCCGCGAGCTGGGCGTCGCCCAGCCGGCCCTGCCGCAGCAGCTCCAGCACCACCCGCTCCGCGCGGGGAAGGCGTGCGTAGGCGCCGGGAGACAGGGTGTCCAGGTAGGGGTTCATGATGTCCGCGAACGAGTTCAGCCACTCCTCGTCCCGGTAGGGCAGGTCGCCCGCGTACATCCGGAAGTCGTGCTTGAGGAACTTGAAGTCCTTGTCCTCCCGCAGCCCCGCGTGCCCGCTCTCCACCAGGAAGTCGTCGATCAGCCGCTGCACATGGACCCGGTCGCGGACGTTCGTGACCTTGTGCCGCTGGTTGGAGATGGACGCCGAGGCCGCCGCCGCGTACGGGTCGATGTACCAGACGTACACGGGGTCCGGGATGATCGTGAACGCCTTCGCCAGGCAGTAGGCCTGCGCCGAGAACAGCTGGTCCTCGTAGTGGATGCCCTCGGGGAAGCGGAGCTCGTGACGGTCCAGGAAGGCGCGCGCGTACATCTTGCTCGTCGACAGGTGCTCGAAGAGCAGGCGGGGGTCAGCCTCGATGCCGTCCACCGTGCGGCGCTCGGCCACCAGGTGCGGCATCCATGTCGTACGGCGGCCGTTGTCCACCCGGACCCGGCGTACCGCGCCCATGGTGAAGTCCACCTCGCGCTCGCGGTGCGCGGCGAGCAGCGACTCGACCGCGCGGGAGGGGAGTTCGTCGTCGCTGTCGAGGAACATCAGATACGGCGCCCGGGCGATCTCGATGGCCCGGTTGCGCGGGGCGCTGCAGCCGCCGCTGTTCTCCGGCAGGCGCAGATAGCGGATGCGCTCGTCCTGCGCCTCCAGCCGGCGCGCAACCGTCGGCGTGTCGTCCGTGGAGTGGTCGTCGCTGATGATGATCTCGATGTTCGCGTGCGTCTGCGCGCACAGGGACGCCACCGCCCGCGGGAGGCGGGCCGCGTCGTTGTAGACGATCACGGTGACCGTGACGTCAGGGGTCGTGGTCGTCGCGTGCGTCATGCCGAGGCCTCCTCGGGGGTCGGGGCGGGGGTGCGTTCCTCAAGCGGGATCACCGGGGGCAGCGACTCCTCCGGCTCACCCAGGAACACCCGTCGTACGACCCGTTCGGCGGCGCGGCCGTCGTCGTACTCGCAGAACCGGCGCCGGAAGGCGGCCCGTGCCTTCGCCGCGCTCTCGTCGCGCCAGGCCCCGGAGGCGAAGATCTCCGTCAGCTCCTCCTGGGTGCGGGCGACCTGGCCGGGGTGGTCGGTCATCAGGTCGAAGTAGACGCCCCGGGTGGTGCGGTAGGTCTCCCAGTCGTCGGCGTAGACGACGATCGGGCGGTCGAGGTTGGCGTAGTCGAACATGATCGACGAGTAGTCCGTGACCAGCGCGTCGGCGGCCAGGCACAGCTCCTCGACGGGGTCGTAGGAGGAGACGTCGATGATCCGGCCGGAGCGGCGCAGACCGGTGAGGGGCGAGGCGGCGCCGCCGTAGAAGTAGTGGGCGCGGACCAGGAGCACCGTGTCCTCGCCGAGCCGGTCGGCGAGGGCCGCGAGGTCCAGGCGCGGGGTGAAGCCGGCCTCGTAGTCGCGGTGGGTGGGCGCGTACAGGACGGCCGTCTTGCCCGGGGCGATGCCGAGGCGCTCGCGGGCGGCGCGGACCTGCGCGGCGCCGCTCGTGTAGAAGACGTCGTTGCGCGGATAGCCGTGGTCGAGGGAGGTGTAGCGGGCCGGGTAGGCGCGCTCCCACATACGGGTGGAGTGGCTGTTGGCGCTGACGCTGTAGTCCCACTTGTCGATGCGGGCCAGCAGCGCGGCGAAGTCCAGGCCCTTGGCGGCGGCCGGGTGTTCCATCTGGTCCAGGCCCATGCGCTTGAGCGGGGTGCCGTGGTGGGTCTGGATGTGGACGGCGTCGGGGCGTTTGACCACCGCGTTGGGGAAGTTGACGTTGTTCGTCAGGTACTTGGCGGTGGCCAGGGTCTCCCAGTAGCGGCGCGTGCCGGGGACCACGTGGTCCGTGCCGGGCGGCAGCAGGGCCGTGTTCTCCTTCGACACCGTCCACACCTGGTGGATGTGCGGGGCGAGTTCGGCGAGCTTGGCGGCGATCGCGGCCGGGTTGCAGGCCACCCCGCGGTCCCAGTAGGCGGCGAACACGGCCAGGTCCGGGTCGACGGGGCGGCTCAGGGCGCGCCGGTACTGCTGGTCGCGGAGCTTGGCGCCGACCTGGCGCTTGCGGGTCCGTACGGCCTTCTTGGCGGCGCGGCGCGTGCGGTTGGCGGCCTGGAAGGCGCGGTACTTGGTGTACGCGCCCTCCTCCAGCAGGGCGTGCCGTACGCCCTCCACGCCCGCCGGGCGCTCGTGGTTCGCGGGGCGCCAGCGGACCGCGGCGAGGGAGGCGCGGCGGAAGAACTCCCGGGCGACCGCGTCGGGGAGGTTCTCACCGGCGAAGGTGCGCACGAGGTCGCGCATCATCAGGTCGTACAGCACCGCGCGGGCGGCGCGGCGGTCCTGGGTGAGCGCGAGCAGCGACTCGTAGCGCTCGATCAGCGCGAACCGGTCCTCGGGGGCGCGCGGCGGCAGGCTCTCGGGGCGCAGTTCGCGGTTCTCGTACGCCGCCTGGTTCAGGCAGGCGACGCGGCCGGCGTGCAGCAGGGCCGTGTACGCGGCGTACGGCTCGTCCTCGGAGGTGAGCAGCTCCTCGTGGGCCCGCCAGAAGCCGGCGCGCAGGGCGCGGTTGCCGAGCAGCGGGGTGAGGCGCAGCAGGTCGGCGGCTTCGTCCAGGGGCAGGGCCTCGCGGCCGACGGCGGCGAGCAGGCGGCCGTCGCGGGAGGGCGTGGCGGCGGTCTGCCAGGTGGTGCCGACGTGGTCGAAGAGGAGGACGTCCACTCCGGCGCCCGTGGCCGCCGTGTCGTCCGCGGCGTCCAGTTCGGCGGTGCGCTCGGCGATCAGCCGGGCGGCGCCCGCCGGCAGGCCGTCCTTGGCGTGCACGAAGTGCAGCCAGCGGCCGGTCGCGCGGGCGGCGCCGGCGGCCCGCGCCGCCGCGTCACGGGTGCCCTCCGGCAGCGGTACGACGACCGTCTCGGGGGCGTGGCCCTCGGCCGTCTCCCGCGCCCAGTCGCCGACGGCGGCGACGACGACCTCGGCGTCGGGGAGCGGGTGGGCCTCCAGGGAGCCCAACAGCTCTGTCAGATGCCCCTGTGCGTTCGGTCCGTAGACGATGACGCTGAGTTGGGGCATCGCAGTGGACTCCTTCGGCTCGTCGGCTCGGGGCACCCTTCATAACATACTGTCACTAAGCGGATGAAAGGGATGACCGCGCTCGGGGTAAGAGACGCTCTGGTGAGAGACGCTCAGGGAGGAAGAGGGGGTTCCGCGACCCCGGGTTTCTCTTCCGGTTACTTTTACGCCGCTTTCTTGGGGGCGGCTTTCTTGTCGCTCTTGTCGCCGGTGAAGGCCTCGTACTCCTTCATGACGTCCTCCGTCGGCCCGTCCATGCGCAGCTCGCCGCGCTCCAGCCACAGGACCCGCTCGCAGGTGTCGCGGATCGACTTGTTGTTGTGGCTGACCAGGAAGACCGTGCCCGCGTGCTCGCGCAGCTCTCGGATCCGCTCCTCGGAGCGCACCTGGAACTTGCGGTCGCCGGTGGCCAGGGCCTCGTCGATGAGCAGGACGTCGTGGTCCTTGGCGGCGGCGATGGAGAACCGCAGCCGGGCGGCCATGCCGGAGGAGTACGTGCGCATCGGCAGGGTGATGAAGTCACCCTTCTCGTTGATCCCGGAGAACTCGACGATGTCGTCGTAGCGCTCCTTGATCTGCTCCCGGGACATGCCCATGGCGAGCCCGCCGAGGTGGACGTTGCGCTCGCCGGTGAGGTCGTTCATCAGCGCGGCGTTGACGCCGAGCAGGGAGGGCTGGCCGTGGGTGTAGATGTGGCCGTTCTCCACGGGGAGCAGCCCGGCGACCGCCTTCAGGAGCGTCGACTTGCCGGAGCCGTTGGTGCCGATGAGGCCGATCGCCTCGCCCTTGTAGGCGACGAACGACACCTTCTTCAACGCGTGCACCCGGCGGACGCCCGCCGCCTTCTCGGCCTGCTTGCGGCGCATGATGCGGTTGAGGGCGGCGGTGGCGGTGCCACGGCCGGCGCCCGTGCCGTTGACCCGGTAGACGATGTCGACGCCGTCGGCGATGACGGTGGGGATCTTTGCTTCGGTCTGCTCAGCCACGGCCGTACGTCTCCTCAGCCTTCCAGAAGTAGATGAAGCCGCCGATGCCGGCGAGCAGGGCCCAGCCCGTGGCCGCCGCCCAGACGTGCGGGGGCAGCTGCTTGCCGTGGAAGCTGTGGATCAGCGCGTACCGCATGAGGTCGATGTAGACCGCGGCCGGGTTGGTCTCCAGCAGCACCGTGACGATGTGCGGCAGGTGGTCCTTCTTGGTGAGCTTGCTGATGCTCCACATCACGCCGGACACGTACATCCAGGTGCGCAGCACGAACGGCATCAGCTGGGCGATGTCCGGGGTCTTGGCGCCCCACCTCGCCATGATCATCGACACGCCCGCGTTGAAGACGGACTGCAGGACCAGCGCGGGGAGGGCGAGCAGCCAGCGCGGGGTGACCGGGATGCCGAAGGACAGGATGATCACGACCAGCGCGGTCATCGAGAACAGCAGCTGCTGGAGCTGCTGGAGGCAGAAGGAGATCGGCAGGGCGGCGCGCGGGAAGTGCAGGGCGCGGACCAGGCCGAGGTTGCCGGAGATCGCGCGGGTGCCGGCCATGATCGAGCTCTGGGTGAAGGTCCAGATGAACACGCCCGTCACCAGGAACGGGATGTAGTCCGGCACGCCGCGGCTGGTGCCGAGCAGCACGCCGAAGATGAAGTAGTAGACCGCCGCGTTCAGCAGCGGGTTCATGACCTGCCAGATCTGGCCGAGCTTCGCCTGGCTGTACTGCGCGGTGAGCTTGGCGGTGGCGAAGGCGGTGATGAAGTGACGCCGGGCCCACAGCTGGCGGACGTACTCCGGCAGGGAGGGGCGGGCGCCGCTGACCGACAGGCCGTGCCGGGCGGCCAGCGCCGCGAGATCGTCGTCGGCCGAGGCCTGGGTGGGGGGCGGTGTGTCGAGGACCTGGCTCACATCCGCTGCTTTCGCTCGGGGGGAGGGGGTGGCGCGTCCGGCCGGCAGCCGGGTCGCGTCGTACAGGTCCGTCCGACGACTTCCTTCGCTTCGCGTGTTTCCTTACGCTTCTCTTCACGTTCTCTTACGTCGGAACGGGACCGTATCGTCGCAACGTGAGCGTAGAACCAATCGACGTCGGAACGCAACCGTTTCGTCGTAACGGCCTATGCTGTGGGTCATGACCACCAACGCCGACGAGCCCCCGACGCGTCCGCGCCGCCGGACCCCCGCCGGGGCCGCCGTACTCCGGGAGGATGTGACCGAGGCCATCCGCGCGGCGGTCTTTGAGGAACTGGCGGCCGTCGGATACGCGCGCATGTCCATCGAGGGCATCGCGCGGCGGGCGGGTGTCGGCAAGACGGCGGTGTACCGGCGCTGGCGTTCGAAACTGCACCTGGTGCTGGACGTGGTGTCGGCGATGGCGGTGCTGGGCCTGCCGGTGCCGGACACGGGCTGCCTGGAGGGCGACCTGCGTCTGCTGTACGAGGTCACCTCCCGTGCCCTGCGCCACCCCGTGGCCTCGCAGATCATCCCCGACCTCCAGGCGGAGGCGGCCCGCAACCCCGACATCGCCGACGCCTTCCAGAAGGCCCTGCGGGACGGCCAGGAGGGTGTGGCCAGCAAGATCGTGGCCGCGGCGGAGCAGCGGGGGGAGGTGCGGACGGGGGTCGATCCCGACCTCGCGCTCGATCTGATCTCCGGGCCGCTGTACTGGCGCGCGGTGGTCATCCGCTCGCCCAAGCCGCCGAAGGGCTACCTGGAGAAGCTGGCCCGGGCCACGGCGGGGGCGCTCAAGGCGTTGTGAGACGCCCGCCGCCGCAGCCGGGCGCGACTAGGACCGCGCCGCCGCAGGGTGGTGCCGTACCCAGCCCTCCCAGGCCGAGGTGATCATGTCCTGGACGTCGTACTTGGCCTGCCAGCCCAGCTCGGTGGCGATGCGGGTGGCGGCGGCGACGACGCGCGCGGGGTCGCCGGGACGGCGCGGGGTGACGGTCGGCGCGCGGTCGTAGCCGGTGACCGCGTTGATGCGGTCGATCATCTCGCGGACCGACACCCCCTCGCCGCGGCCGATGTTGAGGGTCAGGTCGGTGCCGGGCGAGGAGGCCAGGGCGCGGGCGACGGTGACATGGGCCTCGGCCAGGTCGACCACGTGGATGTAGTCGCGCACGCAGGTCCCGTCCGGGGTCGGGTAGTCGTCGCCGAAGATGCGCGGCGGCGCGCCCTCGGTGAGCTTCTCGAAGACCATCGGGATCAGGTTGAACACGCCGGTGTCGGCGAGTTCGGGACCGGCCGCGCCCGCCACGTTGAAGTAGCGCAGGGACGCCGTCGACATGCCGGACGTCCGGCCCGTCGCGCGCACCAGCCACTCGCCGGCCAGCTTGGTCTCGCCGTACGGGGACAGCGGCCGGCACGGCGTCTCCTCCGTCACCAGGTCGACGTCCGGCATCCCGTAGACGGCGGCCGAGGAGGAGAAGAGGAAGGACGGGATCTCGGCCGCCGTCACCGCCTCCAGGAGGACGCGCAGACCCTCGACGTTCTCCCGGTAGTAGTGCAGCGGGCGCTCCACCGACTCGCCCACCTGCTTCTTCGCCGCCAGATGCACGACCCCGCTGATCTCGTGTTCGGCGAGCGTGCGGGCCACCAGGTCCGCGTCCAGGACGGATCCCCGCACCAGGGGGACCTCCGCCGGTACGCGCTCGGCGACGCCCGAGGAAAGGTCGTCGTAGACGACCGTGCGCTCGCCCGCCTGGGCCATCGCCCGTACGACGTGTGCCCCGATGTATCCGGCACCGCCGGTGATCAGCCAGGTCATTGCGGCCGTCCCCTCGTCAGTCGGCCCGTCCGGCCGCTCGGTGCGGCCGGGGGCGTCTCTCGTCCAGTGGGTGTCTCTCAGTCAAGCAGCGGGCGCGCCGGTGACGCACCGGGCGGCTCAGCGCACCAGGCGGCGGAGCCGGCCGCGTGCCACCCGCACGACCCCGCGCACGCCGGTCGCCACCCGCACGGCCAGTGCGCCGGAGTGCGTGGCGTAGGGCTGCACCAGAAGCACGCCGTGCCGGATGCTCGGGACGGCACGCCGGCGCAGCCGGCCGGCTCCCGCCAGGGCGTGCGCCGTGGCCTCCCGCTGCGTGCCGTCCGCGAAGCGCACGGTCACCCGCAGGTCCCAGGTGCCCGCCCCGAGCCCGGAAAGGTCGACGGGCAGCTCCGCCGACCAGCTGTCCGTCCCGGAGGGCGCGAGCGCAACCGTCGTGCGCCCGCGCGTCCGCTCGTCGTCGCGCGCGGCCCACTCCACGTCCACCTCGTGCGGGCCCGCCTCGCCCACTCTGCCGTACAGCTCGTGCAGCCGCAGGCGCAGCAGCGAGGCACGCGCGCGTGGACGCAGTTCCGCGTCGAGGGCGAGCGGGAGGACGGCGACCGGGCGGGTCAGGAACGGCGCGAGGCTGACCTGGGGAAGGCCGGCGGACCAGACGGGGGCACCGTCGGGTGTGCGGGCGTAGGGCGGCAGCAGGCGTGCCGGGCGTGCGGCCAGCTCGCGCAGCCGGGGCAGGTCGCGCGGCTCGGGCGACTCCAGCACGACCCGCGCGATGAGGCGGCCGGGAGCCGTCGGGTTCAGCTCCCAGTCGGGGGTGTCGTAGCGCGTGAGGTACTCCCGGGTGTGCGCCCACCACGCGCGCTGGTAGGGCGCGTCACGCAACCCCAGTTCGCGCGCGTACATGCGCACGTCGTGGTCGAGGAACTTGGCTCGCACCGCCCGCGCCAGCTCCTTCTGCCCGGCGCTCAGCAGGACGTCGTACGCCAGCGCGCACGCCTCCACGCGTGCCTGCCAGTTGTCGATGTGCTCCCGGTCCAGCGAGAGCGACAGCCGCTCGGCGTTGCGGCGCACATGCCACACGTACACGCGGTCCGGTACGAGCGCGATGCGGGGACCGGCGGCGAGCACGCGTGCGGTGAAGACGATGTCCTCGTAGAGGAAGCGGCCCTCCGGGAAGCGGATGCCGTGCTCGCGCAGGAAGTCGGTGCGGTACAGCTTGTTGACGCACAGCGTGTCGTGGACCAGACGCGGCCGCTGGGAGGGGCGCGCGAGGGTCGTGGGCTCCGTGTAGAGGGGCGCCTGCCAGGGTTGCTCACGCCCTGAGGGCAGCTCCCGGCGCACGCACAGTCCACTCGCGACCTCGGCGTGCGCCTCGGTGGCCGCCGTCAGCAGCGCGTCCACCGCACCGGGCGGCAGCACGTCGTCGCTGTCCAGGAACATCACGTAGGGCGTGGTCACGGCGTCGATCCCGGTGTTGCGCGGGCTGCCGCAGCCGCCGCTGTTCTCGGGCCGGCGCACCACCCGCAGCCGGGGCTCGCCGGCGGCCAGCCGGTCGAGCAGTTCGGCGCTGCCGTCGGTGGAGCAGTCGTCCACGGCGACGACCTCGGCCACCGCCGGCCCCTGGGCGAGCGCCGAACGCACGGCGTCGCCGACATGGGCGCGGTCGTTGTAGCCGATGACGACCACACCGACCCGCGGTGCGGGCGCGGGGTCGGCGGCGTGCGGCCGGTCGGGCGGATCGGGCCGGTCTGGTGTGTCAGGCGGTTCAGGTCGCATCGGGTCCACGGGCCGGGAGTGTAGAAATGCTCAGTAATACTCCGTTAAGAGATGCTTAGCACCCGGTCCGGAAGACGGTGGGAATCGGGCCGGGGTTCCGTCGTTCGCAGGTTCTTTCCATCCGCTCCCGCAGCCCGCCACAACCGGACGAAGGACAGCACGGCGGCGGACGCCAGGACCCCGTTGCGGGTCAGCATCAGCAAACAGCCGGTCCACGTGCCGTCGATCACCTCACGGTAGTACATCGGGAACACCACGGTGCTCAGCGCGGTCGCCGTCAGGACCAGCGCCGCGACCGGCCGCTGGCTGGTGTGCCGGGAGGTCAGGCACACGGCGGCCAGACCGAGCAGCCAGATCATGTACTGCGGGCTGATCACCCGGCTGGTGACCGTGAACAGGAGCACCGCGCTCAGTGCCGCGTCGTACGGCGTGGCCTCGTTCCAGTGCCGTGCCCGCACCCGCCACAGCACCAGCAGGGCGAAGGCGGCCGCCGTCAGCGCCAGCGAGGCGACGGCGACGGCCTGCACATGCGGGCCGACCAGTTCGACGGCGCCGTACCGGTAGCGCGTCCGGCCCGGCCAGCCGGCCTGCCGCGCCAGGTTCAGCACCGTGCCGCCGAGCGACTCGATCTGCACCCCGCGCCCGCCCTGCTGCCGCAGAAAGGACAGGGGGTGGTCGAACAACACGGCGAGAACGCCGAGTACGAGGGTGCCGGCGGCGGCCGCCCACCCCCACGCCCCGCGCGTCACCCGCCCCCGGGGCGTGCCGAGCAGCACCAGCGCCGGCCACACCTTCACCAGCGCGCCCAGTGCCCCCAACACCCCGCCCGCGCGGGGGGATCGGTCCAGCGCCAGCAGGGAGAGCACGGCCAGGGCGGTGACCTGGACGTCGTAGCGGGCGAGCGGGATGTGCAGCAGCAGCGGCAGCCCGCCCGTCCACAGGGCCGCGCCGAGCAGGCTGCGCCCGGCCCGCGTGCCCGCGCGGACCAGTGCCACCGTGACCAGCGCGTCCCCGGCCAGCGTGAGCACCACGAACGCCTGAAAGTACGTCAACCAGGGCAACAGGCTCGGCGCCATCAGCACCCCGCCCGCGCCCGGCGGGTACTGCCACAGGGTGTCGTGCGCCGGGAAGGAACCGTGCGCCAGCACGCCGTACCAGCGGAAGTACAGCCGCCACACCTCACGTGCCACCGAACCCCCGCCGAGCAGCGGGCCGCTGTCGTGGACGAGCAGCCACAGCATCAGCGCGCGCGTGGTGAGCCAGAGAGCGGGGACGGCGAGGACCGGGCCGGGGGTGACACGGAGACGGTTCATCGACATGGGAGCCTAAGTCGCATGGATGGTGTATCCATGCCGATACGCCGTCATGACCGCTAAAAGGTTGGCTAATCACAAAAGATCGGGCCATGGTGAACGTCGGGCTTCCTGTGGAACCGCAGTCGCGCAAGGCGGCTGCAGCGACAGCCGTCGCAGCGGCCGGTGGGACGGGGCGCGCGTCGAAGGGCGACCGGGCGCACCACCGCCGCCGGGCCGCAGTGTGCACGCCCGCGCTGGTGATGTCCGCGGTCGGGCTCTGGGGCCTCGACCGGGGCGGGATGTGGCGGGACGAGGCCGTCAGCTTCCAGGTCGGGCGGCGTACCGTTCCGCAGATCTGGCGGCTGCTGCACGACGTCGACGCCGTGCACGGTCTGTACTACCTGCTCGTGCACGCCGTCCTCGCCGTGCGCCCCGGCGAGGTCCTGCTGCGGCTGCCGTCGGTGTGCGCGGCGGCGGCGACGGCCGCGCTGGTGGCGGCGCTCGGCACCCGGCTGGCCCGGCCGCGCGTCGGACTGTGGGCGGGGCTGCTCTACGCCGTCGCGCCGATGGCCGGCCACTACTCCCAGGAGGGCCGCTCCTACGCCCTTGTGGCCGCCGGGGCCACGGGCGCGACGCTGCTGCTCGTGCGGGCGGTGCAGGGGGGCTCCTGGTGGGCGTACGGGGCCGTCCTCGGCCTCACCTGCTGGCTGCACGAGTTCGCGGTGCTGCTGCTGTGCGCCCACGCGGGGTCGCTGGCGCTGGCCCGGGCGGGGGTGCGGGTGTGGCGGGGCTGGGGGTGTGCGGCGGGCGGGATCCTGCTCGCGCTGCTGCCTATGGTGGTGGTGTCCCGGGGGCAGGCGGCGCAGGTGGCATGGCTGCGCAGGCCCACGGCGGCTTCGGTCCAGGGGCTGCTGCGGGGGTTTCTCGGGCCTGCCGACTCGGTGTACTGGGTGTGTCTGGGGCTCGCCCTGGCCGGGGTGGCGGGGCTGGTGGGGCGGCGGGGGGACGTCACTCTTCCGGGGGTGGCGTTGCCGTTGACCGTGGTACCGCCGACGGTGTTGATGCTGGCGTCCCAGCTCTCGCCGCTGTACGTCGACCGGTACGTGCTGTACGCCTTGGGCGGGGTGCCGTTGCTGGTCGCCGCCGGGGCCGAGCGGGTGGCCGGGGCGGTGGGCCGGCTGCACGCCCGCAGCCGGCGCCCGGGGCGCCCTGTGCTGCCGGAAGGGCCTTCCACGCCGAGGTCCCCGCTCGCCGCCCCAGGCGGTGCCTTAGGGGTCTGTCTCGCCTTTCTCCTCTTTCTCCTCCAGTTCCCGCTCCTGCGCGCGGATCGCGATCCCGGTACCCGGCCCGACGATCTGGGGGCCGTTTCCCGGGTGGTGGCGCGGGAGGTGCGGCCCGGCGACCCGGTGGTGTTCCTGCCGGTCAGCGTCCGCAACGTGGCCCTTGCCTATCCGGGGGCGTTCCGGGGAACGCGGGATGTGGCGCTGGTGCGGGGTGCGGCCGAGTCGGGGACCCTGTACGGGCGGGAGGCCGGAGTCCGTGAGGTGCGGCGCAGGCTGGCCCGGCTGGACCGGGTGTGGATCGTGGCCGACCAGGACCTGCTGGCCGGGCGCTGGAGCCCCCGCAACCCCGTCGAGCGCACCAAACTCGCCGTGTTGCGCAGGGACTTCACCGAGCGGGAGGACGTCCTTCGGGGGAGGACGTCCGTACGGCTGTACGTCCGGAAGGACCTGGCCGGGCCGGCCGGCGCGCCTAGCGCCCTTCCGCCAGTGCTGCCGCGTCCAGTGCGGTGGTGAGCCGGTCGAGGCGTTCGCGCAGCTCGGCGATCTCCGTCAGGTCGAAGCCGGTCGCGCCCATGATCCGGCGCGGCACCTCCAGGGCCCGCTCGCGCAGTGCCACGCCCTCCTCGGTCAGCCGCACCCGCACCGAGCGTTCGTCCTGCGCGCTGCGCTCCCGGCGCACCAGGCCGATCCCCTCCAGCCGCTTGACCAGCGGGGACAGCGTGCCGGAGTCGAGCCGCAGATGTTCGCCGAGCGCCTTGACGGGCAGGTCGCCCTGCTCCCACAGGACGAGCATCACGAGGTACTGCGGGTAGGTCAGCCCGAGGTCCTTGAGGATCACCCGGTAGACGCCGTTGAAGGCGCGGGACGCCGCGTGCAGCGAAAAGCAGATCTGGCGGTCCAGGCGCAGCCACTCCGTGTCGGTCATGGCTCCAGGGTAGCTCTTGCGACCAATTTAGTTGTGCACAACTTAATTGTGTGCTCTACTTGTGGTCGTCAGGCGGTCAGGACAGGGGCCGCCGGAACCCGATTTCGTTAAGGGATGGTCTTCATGGACGCGCTCTACACCGCTGTCGCCACCGCCACCCACGGCCGTGACGGTCGCGCCGTCTCCTCCGACGGCAAGATCGACCTCCAGCTGGCCCCGCCGGTGGAGCTGGGCGGCAACGGCCAGGGCACCAACCCCGAGCAGCTCTTCGCCGCCGGTTACGCCGCCTGCTTCGGCAGCGCCCTCGGTCTCGTCGGCCGGCAGGCGAAGGTGGACGTCAGCCAGGCGGCGGTGACCGCCGAGGTCGGCATCGGCAAGCAGGGCGAGGGCTTCGGGCTGAAGGTGACGCTGCGCATCGAGCTGCCCGACACCGTGGACGAGGCGACCGGCCGCAAGCTGGTCGAGACCGCCCACCAGGTCTGCCCGTACTCCAACGCCACCCGCGGCAACATCGACGTCGACCTCGTCATCGAGTAAGCCCGCGGGACAGCCGTGACGAGGGTGCCGGACGGGGGGCCGGCACCCTCGTCACGCGCTGCTACGCCGAGGTCAGCGTGTCCCGGCCGGTCGCCTGGCCGGGGATCCGCACCGTGCCCGCGCCGGTCATCGGCTCGCCCAGCAGCAGCGTCCGTACGACGCGCTCGGCGGCCAGACCGTCGTCGAACTCGCAGAACCGGGCCCGGAAGTCCGCCCGCAGCCGCGCCGACTCCTCGTCCCGCCAGGCCCCCGAGGCGAACAGCCAGGCCAGCTCCCGGTAAGAGCGCGAGACATGGCCCGGCGGCTCGGCGGTGACGTCGACGTACGTACCCCGGCTCGCCGTGTACGCGGGCCAGTCGTCGGCGTGCACCACGATCGGCCGGTCCAGGTTGGCGTAGTCGAACATCACGGCCGAATAGTCGGTGACCAGCACGTCCGCCGCGAGCAGGACGTCCTCCACGCGCGGCTCCTCGGTCGCGTCGACCACCACCCCGCGCCGGGCCAGCTCCGCGAGGCCCGTCCCGCGCGCGGGACCGTTGGCCAGCGACGGATGCAGCCGCACCACGAGGGTGCGCCCCTCGCCCAGGTCGGCCGCGAACCGGGCCAGGTCGATCCGGTCCACGTGCCCGCCGCGCCGGTAGTCCCGGCGGGTCGGCGCGTACAGCACCACCGTGTGGTGCGCGGGGATGCCGTGCCGTGCGCGGAAGCCGCTCGGGCCGCCGTTCACCAGCACGTCGTTGCGCGGGCTGCCGGTGCGCAGCGAGGTGAAGTGGCAGGGGTAGGCGCGCTCCCACATCAGCTCGGAGTGGCGGTTGGCGACCAGGCTGTAGTCCCAGCGGTCGGCCCGGCGCAGCATCTGCGGCACGTCGAAGCCGAGCCGGGCGCCCGGCTTGTCGCGCAGATCGGCGCCCATGTACTTCAGCGGGGTGCCCTGGTGGGTGTGGATGTGCACGCTGCCGGGCCGCTTGGCCAGGGTGCCGGGCCAGTTGACGTCGTTGACGAAGAACCCCGCCCGCGCGGTGACCTCCAGATAGCGCCGGGAGCCGACGAGCACGTGCTCCACGCCGGGCGGCAGCTGCGCGGCGGTCTCCGCGTCCCGGACCACCCACACCCCGCGCAGCTGCGGGGCGATCTCGCGGGCCTTGGCGTACACGGCGGCCGGGTCGCCGAGCATCCCCCGGTGCGAGGACGCCGAGTAGACCACCAGACGCGGGTCCAGCGGGCGGTGCGTGTGCACAAACGCCCAGCCGGAGCGGGCCCGCGCGGCGGCCGAGCCGCGGACCAGGGCCGCCCGCCGAGCCGTCTCCCGCCCGGCCCGCGCCACCTGCCGCCTGACCCGGTACGCCGTCCAGGAGCCCTCCAGCATGCGGAGCTCGCCGTCGACCAGGGCGCCCTCCGGCTTGTGCGCGCGGAACATCCGCGCCGTACGCCGGAAGAACTCGGCCTTGTCCGCGGGCGGCAGCCGGTCCGGCTTGGCCAGGATGTCCAGGCAGTGCTCGCCCATCTTGCGGTGCAGATACGGCCGCCAGCGCGCCAGCTCCGGCCGCTGCCCGACGAACGCGAAGACCCGCTCGTACTGGTCGTGGATGTCGAAGTGCTTGCGGCTGGTCGTGGACAGGATGTTGCCCTGCCGGCGCTGCCGGTAGTTCAGGCAGACCCGGTCCAGCGTGGCGATCCGGCGGGCGCTGAGCATGGCCGGGAAGGTCCAGGGGGTGTCCTCGTAGTAGCCGGGCGGGAACGCGAAGCCCTCCGACTCCACGAACTCCCGCCGGTACACCTTGTTCCACACCACCATCAGCAGATCCAGGATCTGCGGGAACTCCTCGGCGGTGAACGGGTCCGGGCCGGCCTCGCCGAGGAGGTGGGCGAGGGCGTTGCGCCGGGTGCCGCCCCACCAGTAGGTACGCGCGTAGTCGAAGACCAGCACGTCCGGGTCCCCGGCCTCGGCCAGCCGGTCGGTGATGGCCCGCAGCGCGCCCGGGGTGAGGGTGTCGTCGCTGTCCAGGAAGAACAGGTAGTCGCCGGTGGCGTGCGGCATCCCCGCGTTGCGGGCCCGCCCGAGGCCCACGTTCTCCGGCAGGTGCAGCACCCTCACCCGCGGGTCACGCGCGGCGTACTCGTCGAGGATGGCGCCGCAGCCGTCCGGGGAACGGTCGTCCACGGCGATCAGCTCGAAGTCGTTGAAGGACTGCAGCAGTACCGAGTCCAGGCACTCGCGCAGAAAGCCCTGCACCTTGAAACAGGGCACGATCAGACTGAAGCGGGGCACGGCGGGTCAGCTCCTCACGAGGGTCGCGGCGGCGGGGGCGGGAACGCGCTCCGCGAGCGGGATCACCGGCGGGAGCGCCTCCGGCGGCTCACCGAGCAGCACCCGCCGTACGACCCGTTCGGCGGCCCGCCCGTCGTCGAAGTCGCAGAACCGCTCCCGGAACGCGGCCCGCAGGGCCCTCGCCTCCTCGCCCGCGTACGAGCCGTCGCGGAAGACGGCGGCCAGCTCCTGCGGGGTGCGCGCGACCGGGCCGGGCGGCTCGGTCATCAGGTCGAAGTAGACGCCCCGCGTCTCCCGGTAGACCTCCCAGTCGTCGGCGTACACGACGATCGGCCGGTCCAGGTTGGCGTAGTCGAACATGATCGACGAGTAGTCGGTGACCAGCGCGTCCGCCGCCAGGCACACATCCTCCGAGGAGCGGTGCGCGGATACGTCGATGACGCGGCTGATCCGGTCCGAGCCCTCGGAGCGGCCCCGGTCGTAGAAGTAGTGGGCGCGCAGCAGGACGACGACGTCCTCGCCGGCCGCCGCGCAGAACGCCTCCAGGTCCAGCCCGGGCTCGAAACCGGTGTGGTGGTCGCGGTGGGTCGGCGCGTACAGCACGGCGGTCTTGCCCTCGGGGACCCCCAGCCGCCGCCTGATCCGCGCCACGTCCTCGGCGGTCGCGGTGTAGTACACGTCGTTGCGCGGATAGCCGTACTCCAGATGCTCGTACGAGCCGGGGAAGGCACGCTCCCACATCTGGGTCGAGTGGCGGTTGGAGGAGAGGTTGAAGTCCCAGCGGTCCACCCGGCCCAGCAGCCGGGTGAAGCTGCCCGTCCGGGCGGCCACCACCGGGTACGACGACTGGTCCACGCCCATGGTCTTCAGCGGGGTGCCGTGCTGGGTCTGCAGGTGCACACTGCCGGGCCGCTTGACGACCCCCTCGGCGAAGTTGGCGTTGTTGACCAGGTACGTCGCGCGGGCCAGCACCTCCCAGTAGCGGCGCGAACCGATCACCGCGTAGTCCACGTCCTTCGGCAGGGCGTGCTCCTGGCCGGACTCGACCAGGAACACCGCGCGCAGGTGCGGGGCGAGTTCGCGGGCCTTGGCGTGGATCGCGGCCGGGTTGCAGGCGTAACCCCGGCCCCAGTAGGCGCAGTACACGGCCAGGTTCGGGTCGAGCGGGCGGTGCAGGTCGCGGGCGTAGCGCAGCCGGGTGCGCAGCATGCGCGGGCGCGGCAGCCGCTCGGCGGCCCCGGACGTCACCTGGTTGGCGCCGCGCAGACCGCGGAACGCGGTGTACGCGCCCGTCGCCAGCAGCCGGTGCTGCACGCCCAGGCTGCCGCCCGGCGGCCGGAAGCCGGTCGGCCGGTGACGCCGGTAGAGACGGGCCGCGCGACGGAAGAACGCCCGGTGCCCGGCCGGCAGCCGCTCCGGCCGGGACGCGGTCTTCAGCACCTGGGAGAACAGCTGCTCGAACAGCGGCCGGATCCGCTCGGCGGGCAGCGCGGCCTCGGCTGCCCGGGTCAGCACGAGGTCCACCTGGTCGAGCAGGGCGTGCTGGTGCGGCCCCGGCAGATTGAGCCGGCTGCCCTGCCGGCGCAGCCGGTGCCGTACGACGACCCGGCGCAGCACCGCGATCCGTCCGGCGGCGAGCGTGGTCAGCCCGCCCCAGCCGAGGTCGGTGAAGTGGCTGTCGGGGAAGGCGAGCCGGTGCTCGGTGAGGAAGGCGCGGCGGTAGACCGCGCTCCACGCCGGGAGCTGCACGCCGGTCAGCTCCGGCAGGTCGTCCGGGGCGAAGGCGCCCTCCGGGGCCCCCGCGAGCAGCGGCGCGGCCGGGTTGGTCGGCTCCCCCTCCCACCAGGGGACGCGCTCGTGCTCGACGTAGAGCACGTCCACGTCGGCGGTCTTGGTCAACCGGGCGTCCAGCGCCGCGAGCGCGCCCGGCAGCAGCAGGTCGTCGCCGTCGAGGAACAGCACATACGTGCCGGTCGCCGCCCGCATCCCGGCGTTGCGCGCCCCGCTCAGACCGGCGGACGGCGGCGATTCGACCGGGGTCACCCGGGAGTCCCGCTGTGCGTGTCCGTCGGCCACCGCGGCGGCCGGGGAGTCGGGGGCGTCGCAGACCGGGATCAGCTGCAGATCGCCGAAGGACTGGCCGAGAACCGAGTCCAGCGCCTGGGACAGCCGGGCGGCGACCCCATGGGAGGGGACGATGATGCTGAAGCGGGGCATTCTGCTCTTTCTTTTGTCTTACGGACGCGCGTCCTGCGGGCGAGGCGTGCCACGCGACCGGGCCGCCCCGCCGGACGCCAGGTGAACGGCCGGCTCGGGGTGGGCCGTGTCGAGCCGAGGGGCAGGGGAACTCCCGTGGGGACCAACGGTGTTCAGCGCCCCTCGGTGACGGGGAGGGGACCGGAAGGTTGCGGCACGGTGGCCAGCGGGGAGTGTGTGCAGGCCGACGGCACCGGCTCGCGCTCCGCGAGCGGGACCACCGGCGGCAGGTCCGTCTCGCCCCGCACCACATGCCTGACGATCCGCTCGGCGGCGCGTCCGTCGTCGTACGGGCAGAACCGCTCCCGGAACGCCGCCCGCAGCTGGGCCGACCGCGAGCCGCGCCAGTGACCGGTCGCGAAGATGTCGATCAGCTCGTCCTCGCTGCGCGCGACCGCGCCCGGTGGGAAGGCGCGCAGGTCGAAGTAGGTGCCGCGGGCCGCCGCGTACGCCTCCCAGTCCTCGGTGTGCACGACGATCGGCCGGTCCAGGCCCGCGTAGTCGAACATGATCGACGAGTAGTCGGTGAGCAGCGCGTCGGAGGCCAGACAGAGCGACTGCACGCTCGGGTGGCCGGCGACGTCGATGATCCGGGTGCCCGTGCCGAGCGGGCCGCCGCGGGTGGGGTGCGGGCGGGCCAGGATCACGAAGCGCGGGCCGAGGCGGCGCGCGATCCGCTCCAGGTCCAGCAGCGGGCGCTGGGTGCGCAGATGATCGCGGAAGGTCGGTGCGTACAGGATCGCGACCGCGCCCTCGGGGATGCCCAGGGACTCGCGCAGCCGGGCCACGTCCGCGGAGGTCGCCCGCTGGAAGACGTCGTTGCGCGGCGACCCGTACTCCAGCGTGTCGTACCGGCCCGGCAGGACCCGCTCCCAGACGAGCGTCGAGTGCCGGTTGCCGGACAGGACGAGGTCCCACTGGTCGACCCCGCGCAGCAGGCCGGCGAAGTCGGTGCCGCGGGCGGCCGCCGGGCGCTCCTGGAGGTCCAGGCCCATGTGCTTGAGCGGTGTGCCCTGCCGGGTCTGGATCACCAGCTGCCCCGGCCGCTTGCGCAGCCCCCGGTCCAGGTCGTCGTCGGTGACCAGGAACCTGGAGCGGGCCAGCGCCGTCCAGTAGGCGGCCGTGCCGGGCCGCAGCCGGCGCGGGCCCGGCGGGAGCGTGTGCTGGTGCTCGGGCCGGGCGATCCACGCGGTGCGGACGTGCGGGGCGTGCGCGCGGAACGCCTCCTCCAGGGCGCCCGGG
The DNA here is from genome assembly GCF_014649495.1 of Streptomyces filipinensis. Taxonomy (GTDB): domain Bacteria; phylum Actinomycetota; class Actinomycetes; order Streptomycetales; family Streptomycetaceae; genus Streptomyces; species Streptomyces filipinensis. The sequence continues at coordinate 50,216 of NZ_BMTD01000001.1, forward strand.
TCGCCGCCGTGGCCGCGGCCCGCACCGGAGGCGAACACCGCCCGGTCGGAGCGGACGGGCAGCCGCAGCTGGATCCGGTAGTGCAGCCGCAGCGCGCCGGTGCGCAGGGCGCGGGCCAGCTTCACCGCCGCCTTCAGTGTGCGCCGGCGCACGACCGAGGCCAGCTGCAGGGCGCGGAACGTGCGGTGCAGGCCGAAGCGGACCAGGATGTTCCGCCGCCGCATCCGGGTGCCGGGGACGCGGTAGCGGCGGTAGTGGGCGCGGGCCCGGCACAGGAACTCCCCGTGGCTGCCGCGCGGCAGCCGGCCCCGCTTGGTGAACACCGTCGCGTAGTGGTCGATCATGCGGCGGAACAACTCCGGGCGCCACCGCGCCAGTTCGGGATGCTCCTCGACATAGCCGAACACCCGGTCGTACTGCTCGAACAGGTCGAAGTGGCTGCGGCTGGTGGTGCCGAGGATGCTGCCCTGCCGGCGCTGCCGGTAGTGCACGCACACCCGGTCGAGCGTGGCGATCGACTCCGCCGTCATCAGCACCGGGAAGGTCCAGGGGGTGTCCTCGTAGTAGCCCGGCGGGAACCCGAAGCCGTTCTCCTCGACGAACTCCCGCCGGTAGGCCTTGTTCCAGGCCACCATCAGCACCCTCAGCAGCCCCGGCCGGTCCTCCAGCCGGAACGGCGCGGGGCCCTGCTCGGTGAGCGGGGCGGCGAGCTGGTTGCGGACCGTCCGGCCGTCCCAGTACGTGCGCGCGTAGTCGTACACCAGGACGTCGGGCTCGCCGGACTCCTTGAGCCGGTCGGCGATCGCGCGCAGCGCGTCCGGGGTGAGCGTGTCGTCGCTGTCCAGGAAGACCAGGTAGTCGCCGCTCGCCTCGGCCATCCCCGCGTTCCGGGCCCGCCCGAGCCCCTGGTTCGCGGCCAGGTGCACGGGCCGTACGCGCGTGTCACGGGCCGCGTACTCGTCGATGATCGCCCCGCAGGCGTCCGGTGAACAGTCGTCCACGGCGATCAGTTCCAGATCGGGATACGACTGCGAGAGCACCGAGTCCAGGCACTCGGAGAGATACGCCTGGACCTTGTACGCGGGGACAATGACACTGAACCTGGGCAAGGGACATCCAAGGGTCGTCGGTCGGCGCGGGGTTCTGACCGGAAACGGCCGATGGAGTGAATTGGTTACGGTTCGTACGGCATGTGGGGGACATGAGGTGAACGTCGAGGAGCGGGCCGCTTAAGGCCCGCCCCCCGAAAAGTGTCGCTTTTGTTACTACTTGACCGCGCCCGCCATCACCCCGGACACGAACTGCCGCTGGAACGCGAAGAACACCGCCAGCGGGATCACCATGGAGATGAACGCGCCCGGCGCCAGCACGTCGATGTTGTTCCCGAACTGCCGTACCTGCGTCTGCAGTGCGACCGTGATCGGCTGGGTGCCCGACTTGGTGAACACCAGAGCGACCAGCATGTCGTTCCACACCCACAGGAACTGGAAGATGCCGAGGCTCGCGATCGCCGGCCCGCCGAGCGGCATCACCACCCGTGCGAACAGCCTCAGTTCACCGGCGCCGTCCAGCCGGGCCGCCTCCAGCAGCTCGCGCGGGATCTCCGCGAAGAAGTTCCGCAGCAGGAACACCGCGAACGGCAGCCCGAAGCCGGTGTGGAACAGGATCACCCCGAGGGTCGACCCGAACAGTCCTATCCTGCCGAACAGTTCGGCGATCGGGATCAGCGCCACCTGCACCGGCACCACCAGCAGACTCACCACACCCAGGAACCACCAGTCCCGGCCGGGGAACTCCATCCACGCGAACGCGTAGCCCGCGAGGGAGCCGATCACGACGACCAGGACGGTCGCCGGGACGGTGATCAGCACGGTGTTCCACAGGGAGTGGGTGATGTCCCCGTTCTCAAGGAGCTTCCGGTAGCTGTCGAACGTCAACTGGGACGGCTTGGTGAAGACCTTCCACCAGCCGCTCGCACTCATGTCCTCCGGTGAACGCAGGGAGGAGGCGAGCAGCCCGATCGTCGGCACCAGCCAGAACAGGCCCACCAGGATCAGGAAGACGCGGACCAGACCACCGTTGATCTTCTCCAGCAGCCAGGTCATCGCCGCCCCTCCCGCCTCAGCCGACGGATGTTGAACGCCATCACCGGAATCACGAGCACCAGCAGCAGCACCGCGATCGCGCTCGCGACGCCGGGCTGGTTCTCCGCGAAGCCCTTGCGGTACAGCTCCAGGGCGAGCACGTCGGCGTCGTCCTGGGAGGAACCCGGCGCGATGATGTAGACGAGGTCGAACACCTTCAGCACGTTGATCATCAGCGTGACGGTGACCACCGCGAGGACCGGCGCCAGCAGCGGCACGGTGACCTTGCGGAACACCTGCCACTCGGTGGCGCCGTCCACCCGCGCCGCCTCCAGCAGTTCCCGGGGCACGCCCGCGAGCCCGGCCGCGATCAGCACCATCGCGAAGCCCGCCCACATCCACACGTACGCCCCGATGACCGCCGGGGTGACCAGGGCCGGGCCGAGCCACTCGACACCGTTGTACGGCTCCCGGAAGTTGCTCGCGGGGAGCCTGAGGTGGGCGCCGGCGGCGGACGCGGGCAGCGTGAAGGTGCCGTCGCCGGCCGCTGTCGTGGAGGCGACCACGGTGCCGTCCTTCACCGCCTCGATCCGCATCCCCGCGTACCCCAGCTCCGACGGGTCGGGTGCGCCGAGCCGCCCCACGCCCTTGCCGCGCGTGAAGTCCTGCCAGGTGGTACCGGTGATCTTCCCCGGCTCCGGCCTCGCGGCCACGGCCTTCCTCGCGCCGTCCGGCATCTGGTCGGGGGCGACGCCCACGAGGGGCAGGGCCACCGGCTGCCCGGGTCGGACGGTGGCCCGGGTGACGAAGCCGCCGTTCTGTGCGACGAGCGGCGACTCGCGCCCCGGGTGGGCCCTGGGGAACGCGGACGACTGCGCGAAGGTGTCGTGCACGCCCACCCACACCGCGTTCGCGACGCCCTTGTGCGGATCCTGGTCGTACACCAGCCGGAAGATGATCCCGGCCGCCAGCATCGAGATCGCCATCGGCATGAAGACGACCAGCTTGAAGGCCGTCCCCCAACGCACCCGTTCGGTCAGCACCGCGAAGACCAGACCGAGCGCGGTGGAGACCGTGGGCGCGAACACCACCCAGATGACGTTGTTCTTCAGGGCGGTGCGGATGCCGTCGTCGGTGAAGAGCGTCCGGTAGTTGTCGACGCCGGCGAAACCGTCGCCGGAGGCGCCGTAGAAGCTGCGGATGACCGAGTACCCGATCGGGTAGACCACGAGCGCGCCGAGCAGCACCAGGGCAGGCAGCAGGAACAACGCTGCCACCGTCCTGCGGGTGCCGGTCACGCTCTTGCGACCGCGGGGTGCGGCGGGGCCCGGTGGGGCCCCCGCCGCCGTTGCCGCCGACGCCATCGCCGGATCAGCTCCCGCTTCCGTACGCGGCCGCCGCGTCCTTCTCCAGCTTCGCCTGGGCGCCCGCCAAGTCCGCCGGGTTCTTCAGGAAGTCCTGCAGGTCCTTCCACTCACCCTTGCCCGGGGTACCGCCGAAGGCCTGCGGGGCCTGGTCGGACATGTCGAAACGGAAGTCGTCGCCGGACGCGATCAGCGCCTTGGCGATCTTCTGCTGCACCGCGTTCGGGTACGCCGTGACGGCCACGTTCCTGTTCGGCGAGAGATAGCCGCCGAGCTTCGCCTGGATGGTCGCCGCGTCCGGGGAGGCGAGGAAGGTGGCCAGGGCCTGCGCCGCCTTGGAGTCCTTCAGGATCACCGCCGCGTCACCACCGGAGACCACCGGCGCGGTGGAGCCGACCGCCGGGAACGGGAACACCTTCGCGTCCGTGCCCACCTTCGCCTTGGTCTCCCCGATGTTGACCTGGACGAAGTCACCCTCGTAGACCATCGCGGACTTCGGCTGGTCACCGCCGGTGAAGGTCTGGGTGACCGAGGCCGGGAACTCCGTCTGCAGCGCGCCGTCCTGGCCGCCCGCGAGGTATTCCTTCTTGCCCCAGAGCTGCGCCAGCGTCGTCAGCGCCTGCTTGACCGAGGGATCCGTCCACTTGATCTTGTGCTGCGCGAGCTGGTCGTACTTCTCCGGGCCCGCCTGGGACAGATAGACGTTCTCGAACCAGTCCGTCAGCGGCCAGCCGTCCGCGCCGGCCACCGAGAACGGCGTGACACCGGAGTCGTACACCGCCCGCGCCGTGCCCAGCAGGTCCTTCCAGGTCTTCGGCTCCTTGGCGCCCGCGCCCTCGAAGACCTTGGCGTTGTACCAGATCAGCGACTTGTTGGCGGCCTTGTAGTAGACGCCGTACTGCTTGCCGTCGACCTTGCCGATGTCCTGCCAGCCCTGCGAGTAGTTCTTCCGCAGCTCCTTCAGGGCCTCGGGCCCGAGCGGCTTGGCCCACCCCCGCTGTACGGCCTGCCTGATGGCGCCGGGCTGCGGCAGCAGCGCCACGTCCGGCGGCTGGCCACCGGCGATCTTCGAGCCGAGGAAGTTGATGATCGGGTCCTGGGCGGGCACGAAGGTGACCTTCGCGCCGGTGCGCTTCTCGAACTCCGCCAGGACCTGCTTGAAGTTCTTCTGCTCCTGACCGGTCCAGACGGCGGCGATCTCCAGACTGGCGCCGTTCAGCTTCGGCAGGCTGACGGTGGAGCCGGTGGCCCCGCCGGTCTTCTCCCCGCTGCCCTTCCTGTCCTTGTCACTGCTGGAGCAGGCGCTGAGCGCGAGGGCTCCCGCGAGCAGCGCGGCGAGTGCGGTGACGGTCCTGTGGGTCCGGATGGTGCTGCTCTTGCTGCGCATCACTTCCCCGTTCGTCGTTCTCCGTTGAACGTCAGAACTGTGTCCGTGCGCTCCGGTGTACGCCGGGCTGCACAAGCGCGGCAAGAGCGCCTGCGCCGTCCGGCGGCTCATCGTGACCGGCTCGTGATCAGGGAGGTATGCGTACCGATTGCGGCTGGTTCCGCTCAGAGCAGCGAGGGAACCTCCGCCGCGGACACCTCCCGCGCCGCACGCTGCACCGCGCTCGCCAGCAGGGCCAGGTCGGTGGGGCCGTTGCCCAGCTCCCGTACGGGCCGGCGGGCCGGCGGGTCGCCCATGCGCTGCCAGTCCAGCGGGACGACCGTGGGCCGCTGGGTCGCGGTGCGCGGGATACGGCCCGTCACCCGGCCGCCCTGGAAACCCACGGCCCGCCCGTCGGCGTACACCAACCGTCCTCGCCCCGGCACCGGCTCCTCCGGCCCCTGCTGCGGGGCGTCGAGCTGGGCCCGCAGCGTGGCCCGCCGCGCCGGTTCCGTCTCCGCCGTACGACCCCCCGTCCCGGCCGCCGCCACCAGATGCACACCCAGCCGCTCGCCGTCCCGGGCCACCGCCTCCAGCGCGCGCATCACCGACCCGGCGGCGGGGCGGCCCGGCGAGCCGAGCGGGGGCGAGACCAGCGCGTCCAGGTCGTCGACGACGACCACGAGCCGGGGCAGCGGCGGTACGGCCTCGGCATGCTGCCGCGCGGCCGCGCCCGGCCGCAGCCGCAGGGTCGAACTGGGCGGCGCCTCTATGTCACCGTTCGAGGGGGTGCGCTGCGGCACGATCCGGCCCGACACCTCACGCCCCGTGTGCCACCGGGTGAAGTCCGAGCGGCCCAGCAGCTCCGCCCGCCGCTTCAGCTCGGTGGCCAGCGACTGGGCGAACTCCCGCATCCGCACCGGGTCGTTGGCCACGAGGTGGGTGGTGACATGCGGTATGTCGGTGCACATCCGCAGGCCCTCACCGTGTGCCGCGCCCGTCCCGACGCCGTCCCGGCCGTCGATCAGCACCACGCCCAACCGGTCCGGCCGCTCGGCGGCGGCCAGCGAGGCCACCACGGCCCGCAGCAACTCCGTACGACCGCTGCCGGCCGGCCCCTCGATCAGCAGATGCGGTCCGTCGGCCACCAGATCGGCGGTGAGCGGCCCGCGCGGTCCGGCACCGAGCACCGCCCGGGCCCGTCCGCCCAGCGCCTGCGGGTCGTCCGTCGCGTCCGCCCAGCGCGCCATCAGTGACGCCGGGGTGGCCCGGGCCAGCCCCAACTCGTCCAGCAGCCGCGCCGACTGCGGCAGCGGCGTGGCCACGCGGGTGTCCCGCTCGCCGGCCGGGGTGTCCGGCCGCAGCGGTGCCAGCGCCCGCGCGAACCGCTCCGCCCACGCGGGGGACACGGCGTCGACGGTGGCCGGCGAGCCCGGTCCGACCGGCCCGCTCGGCGCCACCCGCATCAGCTGCAGTGCCGTCGCGACATCGCCGCTGAGCAGCGCCACGGCACCGCAGTGCCGGAACGTCGGCGTCACCGCGCACGCGGCCTCGTACGTCAGGGACACCGGGGAGGCGGGCGAGGCGGGCTCGGTCTCGGCGAGACACACCACATGGATGCCGGCCCGCGGCCCGGCGGAGGCGAGTCGCGCCACGGCCTCCCGCAGCGCGGTCCCTCCGGGGTCTCCGTCCACGACGACGACGGTGTAGGGCCCGGGGAACCCGCTGCCCGCGCCGAGCCCCGCCTCCTCCCTGGCCCAGGAAGGGCGACGGGCGACGTCGCCGGTCCGGGCGGTGGGCGCGGCCGAGGGGTGGTGCGGCGGGGCGGGGTCCCCCGGGTGGCCGGGGCCGAGCTCCGCGGAGACGGGCGCGGGGGTGCCGGGCCGGCCGGAGAGGGGGCCTGGGGCCGGGGCGGCGGGGGTTTCGGAGGGGTGTGGAGGGCCGGCGTGGGGACCGGAGCCGGAGCCGGGGGCGAGGTCGGTGGGAGCGCCGGGGGCCCCGGAGGGGTGCGCCGGGCCGCCGGGGTGACCGGAGCTGCCGGACGGGCCGGCGTGCGCGGGGGCCTCCGGGAAGGGACCTGGTGCGGTGGCACCCGGGCGGATGTGGGGCGCGGCCGCACCGGACGGGTCGCTGGGCGCGGGGGTGCCGTGGACGTTGGCGGGGGCCGGGTGGGCGCCAGGGGTGCCCAAGGCGGGGCCTGGTGCGGAGGCTCCCGGACGGATGGGGGGCGCGGCCGCGGGAGACGGGGCGGGGCTGTCCGGGAAAGCGCCCTGTGCGGCGGGGGCCGGGCGTGGGCCGGGCGTGGCGGACGGCTCGCCGGGAGCGGGGGCGGCCGGCACGGTGCCGGATGCCGGGACGCGGCCGGGGTGGGCCGCGCTTCGGCCGGTCGCCGCGTGGTCCTCCACCCGGCGCAGCAGCTCCTCCGTGCGGGCCGCCGCCTGTTCGCGGTCGTAGGCGAGCAGCAGCCGGCAGTCCTGGCCATGGGCCGGCCGGACGTGCGGGAGCCAGCCCAGCCAGGACCACTCCGCCGTGCGCTCCTCCACGGGACGGGCGCGGTCGGCACTGATCAGCACGATCTCCAGCAGGTCGGGGGAGTGCAGCGCGGCCAGCTGCGCCAGCACCGCGCGGGTCAGCCCGGACAGCCGGGGGCGCGGACCGGCCAGGCCCAGGGCGCCCGCCTCGCGCAGCGCCGCCGTCACGGGCACCGCGGGCAGCAGTCCGGAGCCGTCCGGCGTGCTTCGGTCGGCCGTGCCGAGCCGCACGGTCAGCACCTCCGCATGGTCGGGCCCGCGCTCCCACAGCCGGGGCCCGGGACCGAGCGCCGTCAACAGCAGCGCGGCCGGATCCGGCCAGGTCTCGGGCTGCTTGCGGGCCAGGGCGGTCGGGCCGGCGCCGGCGCGGGAGGCGGGGGCCTCGTACGTCCCGGAGCCGGCGGGCTGCTCCCCACGCCCGCCGGTCAGCTTGCGCGCCCAGGCACCGAGCCCACGCCGCCGTCCGCCCTGGGGGATGCCGGTGCCCCGCACCGGGGCGCCTTTACGGCCGGAAGCGCGCGGATCCTCGCCGGGCTCGGGCCGGCCGCCCGCCGGGCCCTGTTGCGGCGCACCGGCGTACGGCTCCGGGGCCCCCGGGTTCGGTCCGCCGACGCCGAAGCGCCCGGCGTGCGTGTCCGCGCCGCTCCGGTTCTCGATCGCCGGAGCCGCGGCCTGGCCCGGCACCACCCCCGGCTCCCGGCGCCGGTGCTCCAGCCCCCCGCCACCGGAGGCGCCCCACCCGGCGGAGTCGTAGCCGTGCTGAGCCGGGCCGACGGGAGGCACCTCCCCGACATCCGCCCCCGCCCCGCCACGGCCACCAGCGACCGGCCCACCGGCCCAGCCGGCATCCGCGGACGCCGCGCCACCAGGGCCACCCGCGCCCGCAGGCGCACCCTCGGTCCCACGTGCCTCACCGGCCCCGGCCGAGGCCGCCCGCGCCCCGCCAGGGCCACCAGCGACCGGCCCACCGGCCCAGCCCTCATCCGTGGACGCCGCCCGCGCCCCCGCGGAGCCACCCGGAGCCGCCGACGGGGCTCCGCTCCCGCCGGGGCCACCCGACGGCGGTGCCTGCACGGGAGGCGCGGGCGGGAAACCGGGTCCAGACCCGGACCCCGACACACCCGCTCCCGCAGACGCTTCCCGGACCACCCGAAGGCACCCCTCACCGTCGGAGACGACCCGCGCCCCCGGCCCCCCGGACGGAGCAACCCGCAGCGCGGACTCGCCGACCCGCAGCAAGCCCCCGGCAGGGAACCGCACCGGACGCGAGTCCACCCGCACCCCGTCCAGCGTCGTCCCGTTCGTGGAGTCGAGGTCGGCGACCGAGACGCGCCCGTCCGCGCCGACGGTGACCGCGCAGTGCAGCCGGGACACGTCGGGATCGTCCAGCGGCACGTCCGCCTCGGCCGAGCGGCCCACGGTGATCCGGCCGCCGTGCAGCAGATGGACCCCGCCCGCGTCCGGGCCCGCGACGACACGCAGCTGGGTCGGTGCGTCGGCCGGCCCGGGATGCGGCTCGGCGGCCGCCGGGGCGCCCAGGGACAGCACGGCACCGTCGACCAGGGGAGGCTCGCCGAGGGTGCAGCGGCGCGGGTCGAGCCGTTCGGTGCCGGCGTACAGCACGACGGAGGTGGAGGCGTCGCGGCCCTCCCCGGTGACCGCACCGGCCAGCGCCGAGACGACCGCGGCCAGCTCCGTGCCCGTGGGCGCCGTGACCAGCACGTCGCGGCTTGCGGCGCGGCCCCGCTGCGGGGACGGGCCCAGCGGGTCTACGACGGTCAGCCGGATCTGCATCCCCACCCCAACACGAGCACGTCGGCCAGTACTGAAAGGCATCCTCGCACCTGCCACTGACAGCGCGCCCGGAACCCGAGGACAAGTGATCTTGATTGGTCGGCTCTGCCCCCAAAAGTGCCTGACCATGCGGCTACCGGCGATCACTTGAGATCGGTCACGTCCGGTCCGGGCAACCAGCGGACCGGGACGTGCGTCTTTCCGTCGAGCCCCTGACGCCCCGGAGAGCGGCACTACAGTGGGTCGGAACAAGCGGAATGCAGGCAAGCAAGCATCAGCAAGCAATCAGGGAGCGCGTGACGTGCGGCCAGTCGGCAGCAAGTACCTGCTTGAGGAGCCGCTCGGACGCGGCGCCACGGGCACCGTCTGGCGTGCCCGCCAGCGCGAGACCGCGGGGGCCGAGGCGGCCGTACCCGGGCAGCCCGGCGAGACGGTCGCGATCAAGGTCCTCAAGGAGGAGCTGGCGAGCGATCCGGACATCGTGATGCGCTTCCTGCGTGAGCGCTCCGTCCTGCTCCGCCTGACCCACCCGAACATCGTCCGGGTCCGCGACCTGGTCGTCGAGGGCGATCTGCTGGCGCTGGTCATGGACCTCGTCGACGGCCCCGACCTGCACCGCTACCTGCGTGAGAACGGCTCCTTCACACCGGTCGCCACCGCGCTGATGACCGCGCAGATCGCCGACGCGCTGGCCGTGAGCCACGCCGACGGCGTCGTCCACCGCGACCTGAAGCCCGCCAACGTCCTGCTCATGCAGCAGGACGGCCAGATGCACCCGATGCTGACCGACTTCGGCATCGCCCGCCTCGCCGACTCCCCGGGCCTGACCCGCACCCACGAGTTCGTCGGCACGCCCGCGTACGTGGCACCGGAGTCCGCCGAGGGCCGCCCGCAGACCTCCGCCGTGGACATCTACGGCGCCGGCATCCTGCTGTACGAGCTGGTCACGGGCCACCCGCCGTTCTCCGGCAGCACCGCGCTGGAGGTCCTGCACCAGCACCTGAGCGCCGAGCCGCGCCGCCCCTCCACCGTCCCGGACCCGCTGTGGACGGTCATAGAACGGTGTCTGCGCAAGAACCCCGAGGAACGTCCGAGTGCCGAGAACCTCGCGCGCGGCCTCAGGGTGGTCGCCGAGGGCATCGGTGTGCACGCCAACCCCGCGCAGATCGCCGCGGCCGAGGGCGTCGGCGCGCTGCTCGCGCCGGACCCGGCCCCGGCCGCCGTCCCGGGTGCGCCCGGCGCCGCCGACCCCACCCAGGTGCTGCCGTCGAACGGGCCGCGGGGGGCGTACGACCCGAACGCCGCGACCAGTGTCCTGCCGCACACCGGCGGCCCGGTCGGCGCGGCCGACCCCACCGCCGTCCTGCCGAACACGGGCGCGGCGGACCCGACGGCGGTGCTGCCGAACACGGGCCCGCAGGGGCAGCAGCCCGAGCAGCCGCATCCCTGGCAGAGCCAGCTGGCCGCGGCCCGCGACCGCAACGAGCAGACGCAGGTCCAGCAGTTCCTGTCCCCGGAGGACGACCCGCTGCGCCACCGGCCCCAGCGGCAGGTCGCCAGGCCCCAGCAGCAGCCGCGCCAGGCCCCGCAGCCCCGCCCCCAGCAGCCGCAGCCGCGTGGCCGGCAGCAGGGGTACCAGCAGGGGTACGGCTACGCGCCCCAGCAGCCCCACCAGCCGCAGCAGTACGCCCCGCCGCAGCAGCCGCAGCGGTACGCGCCCCCCGCTCCGGAGCCCCAGCGGCCCGCGCGCGAGCCCCGCGCGCCGCGGCAGCGCAGTGCCAACCCGATGAAGATCCCGGGGCTCGGCTGCCTGAAGGGCTGCCTCTTCACGATCGTCATCCTGGTCGTGGCGAGCTGGCTGATCTATGAGCTGACCCCGCTGCACACCTGGATCGGCCAGGGCCGCAGCTACTGGCACGAGGTCACCCACTGGGTCCACCAGACCAGCAAGTGGATCAAGGACCTGAGCGGTTCCTCCGGTGGCGGCAACTGAGCGGACCGCGCACACGAACCCGCGGTAACAGACCGCGGGTTTGCGGATTTGTCGACATCTGGCGGGTGATTTCCGTCTCCGCGGTGAAGGTTGGCTCGCCGGACGCGTAGTTTTAACGACAACACGCGTCTGTAGGAGCAGCCTTGGCACGGAAGATCGGCAGCCGGTACACCGCCAACCAGATCCTGGGGCGGGGCAGCGCCGGCACGGTGTGGCTGGGCGAGGGGCCGGAGGGCCCCGTCGCCGTCAAGCTGCTGCGCGAGGACCTCGCCTCCGACCAGGAGCTGGTCGGACGCTTCGTCCAGGAACGCACCGCGCTGCTCGGCCTGGAGCATCCGCACATCGTCACCGTGCGCGACCTGGTGGTCGACGGCAACGACCTGGCCCTGGTCATGGACCTCGTGCGCGGAACCGACCTGCGCACCCGCCTGGAGCGCGAGCGGCGGCTCGCCCCCGCGGCGGCCGTGGCGATCGTCGCCGACGTCGCCGACGCGCTGGCGGCCGCCCACGCGGCCGGGGTCGTGCACCGGGACGTCAAGCCGGAGAACGTGCTCCTCGACATGCAGGGCCCGCTCGGCCCGGGCGGCGCGCACCCGGCGCTGCTCACCGACTTCGGCGTCGCCAAGCTGATCGACTCGCCCAAGCGGAACCGGGCCACGAAGATCATCGGCACGCCGGACTATCTGGCCCCGGAGATCGTCGAGGGCCTGCCGCCGCGCGCGGCCGTGGACATCTACGCCCTCGCGACGGTCCTGTACGAGCTGCTGGCCGGCTTCACCCCCTTCGGCGGCGGTCACCCCGGCGCGGTGCTCCGGCGCCACGTCACCGAGACCGTCGTACCGCTGCCCGGTATCCCCGACGAGCTGTGGCAGCTGATCGTGCAGTGCCTGGCCAAGGCGCCCGCCTCCCGGCTGCGCGCCTCGGAGCTGGCGGCGCGGCTGCGCGAGCAGCTGCCGACGCTGACCGGGATGCCGCCGCTGGACGTGGACGAGCCGGACCCCTCCGAGGAGGCCGCCGAGGAGCCCGCGCCGTCGGTTCCGCAGGGCGAGCCGGTGCGGCGGCGGGGCGCGGTGTCCCTCGTGCCCGGCGCCAAGCCGGACTCCAACCGGGACACGCACACGTCGATGCGGGTGCCGGCGCCGGACGAGCTGGCGGGCGGCGCGCACGGCACCGCTCGCGCGCCCCGGGCCACCGGTGCGCCGCGGCCGGGGTCGGCCCGGCACAAGGCCGCGGTGCGACGCCGGAGGGTGACCCTGGGGGTGGCCGGGGTGGTCCTGGCCGCCGTCGTGGGCGTCGGCGCGTGGTTCGCCTCTTCCGACGGGGACGACCACCCGGCGCCGGCCACCCACAGCACATCGACGCCGTAACCGTCGTGACCCGCACGTCGACGCCGTGGCCAAGGGCTTCCCGCCCGCCCGTCGGTCCCGGTCGGCAGGGAGGCGGGCCGGACCGCTTGCCGTAGCCGTTACGCTGGAAGGCGTGGCAGTCGTCGATGTATCCGAAGAGCTGAAGTCCCTCTCCTCGACCATGGAGTCGATCGAGGCCGTCCTGGACCTCGACAGGATGAGGGCAGACATCGCCGTGCTCGAGGAGCAGGCGGCCGCGCCGTCCCTCTGGGACAACCCGGACGAGGCGCAGAAGATCACCAGCAAGCTCTCCCACCTCCAGGCCGAGGTCAGGAAGGCGGAGGCGCTGCGCGGCCGGATCGACGATCTCGCCGTCCTCTTCGAGATGGCCGAGGAGGAGGACGACCCGGACACCCGCGCCGAGGCCGAGTCCGAGCTGACCGCGGTGAAGAAGTCGCTGGACGAGATGGAGGTCCGTACCCTCCTGTCCGGCGAGTACGACTCCCGTGAGGCGCTCGTCAACATCCGCGCCGAGGCCGGTGGCGTCGACGCCGCCGACTTCGCCGAGAAGCTGCAGCGCATGTACCTGCGCTGGGCCGAGCAGCGCGGCTACAAGACCGAGCTCATCGAGACGTCGTACGCCGAAGAGGCCGGCATCAAGTCGACCACCTTCTCCGTGCAGGCGCCGTACGCCTACGGCACCCTCTCCGTCGAGCAGGGCACGCACCGCCTGGTGCGCATCTCGCCCTTCGACAACCAGGGCCGCCGCCAGACCTCCTTCGCGGGCGTCGAGGTGCTTCCCGTCGTCGAGCAGTCCGACCACGTCGAGATCGACGAGTCCGACCTGCGGATCGACGTCTACCGCTCCTCCGGCCCCGGCGGCCAGGGCGTCAACACGACCGACTCCGCGGTCCGCATCACGCACCTCCCCACCGGCATCGTGGTCTCCTGCCAGAACGAGCGCTCGCAGATCCAGAACAAGGCCACGGCGATGAACGTCCTGCAGGCCAAGCTGCTGGAGCGGCGCCGCCAGGAGGAGCAGGCCAAGATGGACGCCCTCAAGGGCGACGGCGGCAACTCCTGGGGCAACCAGATGCGGTCCTACGTCCTGCACCCGTACCAGATGGTCAAGGACCTGCGCACCGAGTTCGAGGTCGGCAACCCCGAGGCCGTGTTCAACGGTGAGATCGAGGGCTTCCTGGAGGCCGGTATTCGCTGGCGCAAGCAGCAGGAGAAGTAACTTTGTCGACATGACAACTGCCGCCCCGGAGGCGGCAGTTGTCTTTTTGTCTGGGTTTTACGTCACACTCACAGGTGCCAACTTCCCCCAAACGCGACCCCAGTGGACATTGCGCCCGCAATGGCCTTGACGTTGCTTTGAAAAATCGGAAGGGTGAGGCGCGGCATGCGTACATCTGGGGCGCATGTGAACCGGGGGATCGAGACGCGTACTTCGTCGCCAGCTGCCTCCGTCGATCACGGCACGCCCCACGCGCCGCCTCATTGACGAACAGCTACTGGGGGTAGCAACCATATGACGAAGAAGACGCGGATCCGGGTCGCGCGGATAGCCGCCGGCGCCGTGATCGCGGCCGGTGCGTCCCTGACCGCAGCCGGCGCGGCTTCCGCCCTGGACTTCGATGTCCAGGCGGGCCCGATCAGCCTGGGTGCGCACACGAACACCGCTGACGACGGCGGCTGCCCGATCGCGATCTGCACCGGCGACAACGGTGGCACTGGTGACAACGGCGGTACTGGCGACAACGGTGGTACCGGTGACAACGGCGGTACCGGTGACAACGGTGGTACTGGCGACAACGGTGGTACCGGTGACAACGGTGGTACCGGTGACAACGGTGGTACTGGCGACAACGGTGGCAACGGTGACGTCACCATCGGTGGCGTCATCGCCGGCACCGACGGTGGTACCGGTGACAACGGCGGTACTGGCGACAACGGTGGTACTGGCGACAACGGTGGTACCGGTGACAACGGTGGTACCGGTGACAACGGTGGTACCGGTGACAACGGTGGTACTGGCGACAACGGTGGTACTGGCGACAACGGTGGTACCGGTGACAACGGTGGTACCGGTGACAACGGTGGTACCGGTGACAACGGTGGTACCGGTGACAACGGTGGTACCGGTGACAACGGTGGTACCGGCGACAACGGTGGCACTGGCGACAACGGTGGCACCGGCGACAACGGCGGTACCGGCGACAACGGCGGTACCGGCGACAACGGCGGTACCGGCACCTCCGGTGGCGGTGACACGGGTGGTCACAGCACCGGCGGCGGCTCCAGCACCGGTGGCAACAACGACACTCCGCAGGGCGGCAACAACAACGCCTCGCAGGACGAGGGCTCCTCGGAGCTCACCGACACCGGCTCCGACACCCAGGCTCAGGGCAAGGGCAACGGCAAGCAGCTCGCCGAGACCGGTGCCGGTCAGACCGCGTTCCTGCTCATCGGTGCCGCGACGATGATCGCCGGCGGCATCGGCTTCCGTGTCCTGCCGCGTCTGGCCAACGGCCGCGGCGGCGCTGCGGCCTGAGCGTAACCGCGCGGTCACACTGCGCGCGCATCACGCACACGTAAGGGCCCGGAGCTCGACGCTCCGGGCCCTTACGGGTTTCTCAGACTTTTCTCACACCGTCTGGTGCGCCAGCAGCGCCACCGCGGCGACCAGCACCGCCAGCAGCGCGATCAGCGCCATCGGGTTCACCCCGCCCAGGAAGCCTTCTTGCTGCAGTCGCTCGCGGTTGGCACGGCACACCGGGCACCGGCCCTCGCTCACGGGCGCCGCGCAGTTCGCGCACACCAACCGGTCGTACGTCATGCGCTCGCCCTCCTTGCACCGGTCATCACTTCTACAACGCTCACGGGAACGGGAACGTTCCCCCCTCCACTGTGCCAGGTTCGTGCAGCGCGTGCGCGGGGCCCCGAAGAGAGGGCCCAGGACGGACGCCGGGTGCCGGTACAAAAACGCACAAGCCTTACCCAACCTCGACCTGCGACTGCACTTGCGGACCTGGTTCGCGTATGGTCACGCTCATCTACCCCCGGCGACCCGTGGTGCATCCGTGATCCGATTCGACAACGTCTCCAAGGTCTACCCCAAGCAGACCCGCCCCGCACTCAGGGATGTCTCCCTGGAGGTGGAGAAGGGCGAGTTCGTCTTCCTCGTGGGGTCCTCCGGCTCCGGAAAGTCCACCTTCCTGCGGCTCGTCCTCCGTGAAGAGCGGTGCAGCCACGGCCAGGTGCACGTACTGGGCAAGGACCTCGCGCGTCTCTCCAACTGGAAGGTGCCGCAGATGCGCCGCCAGCTGGGGACCGTGTTCCAGGACTTCCGGCTCCTGCCGAACAAGACCGTCGCGGAGAACGTGGCCTTCGCCCAGGAGGTCATCGGCAAGTCCCGCGGCGAGATCCGCAAGTCCGTGCCGCAGGTGCTCGATCTCGTCGGGCTCGGCGGCAAGGAGGACCGGATGCCGGGCGAGCTGTCCGGTGGTGAGCAGCAGCGCGTGGCCATCGCGCGGGCCTTCGTCAACCGGCCCAAGCTGCTCATCGCCGACGAGCCCACCGGCAACCTCGACCCGCAGACCTCCGTCGGCATCATGAAGCTGCTCGACCGCATCAACCGGACGGGCACCACCGTCATCATGGCGACACACGATCAGAACATCGTGGACCAGATGCGCAAGCGCGTCATCGAGCTGGAGAAGGGCCGCCTCGTCCGCGACCAGGCCCGCGGCGTCTACGGCTACCAGCACTAAGCAAGTTCACGACGAAAGGCTCGACCAGACGCCATGCGCGCCCAGTTCGTCCTGTCGGAGATCGGTGTCGGTCTCCGCCGCAACCTGACGATGACCTTCGCCGTCATCGTCTCCGTCGCCCTGTCCCTGGCCCTCTTCGGTGGCTCGCTGCTGATGAGCGACCAGGTGAGCACCATGAAGGGCTACTGGTACGACAAGGTCAACGTCTCGATCTTCCTGTGCAACAAGCACGACGCCGACTCGGACGTCAACTGCGCCAAGGGCGCGGTCACCGAGGACCAGAAGAAGCAGATCCTCTCGGACCTGCACAAGATGACGGTCGTCGAGAAGGTCACCTACGAGTCGCAGGACGAGGCGTACAAGCACTACAAGGAGCAGTTCGGCAACTCCCCGCTGGCCAGTTCGCTCACGCCGGACCAGATGCAGGAGTCGTACCGGATCAAGCTCAAGGACCCGCAGAAGTACCAGGTCATCGCCTCCGCCTTCAACGGACGCGCCGGTGTGCAGTCCGTGCAGGACCAGAAGGGCATCCTGGACAACCTCTTCACGCTGCTGAACCTGATGAACCGGGGCGCGCTCGGCGTGATGGCGCTGATGCTGGTCGTCGCCCTGCTGCTGATCGTCAACACGGTGCGCGTCTCGGCGTTCAGCCGCCGGCGTGAGACCGGGATCATGCGCCTGGTCGGTGCCTCGGGCTTCTACATCCAGGCGCCGTTCATCGCCGAGGCCGCGGTCGCCGGGCTCATCGGCGGCGGGCTCGCCTGCGTGGCCCTGGTGGTCGGCCGGTACTTCACGATCGACCACGGCATGGCCCTGTCCGCGAAGCTCTCGCTCATCAACTTCGTCGGCTGGGACGCGGTGTTGACCAAGCTGCCGCTGATCCTCGCCACGAGCGTGGTGATGCCGTCGCTGGCGGCGTTCTTCGCGCTGCGCAAGTACCTGAAGGTGTGACGCACGCCAAGAGGGCCGTACGGGCATCCGGCCGTACGGCCCTTCGCGTTGTCCTAGACTCACCGCCATGTCAGGCCGAGACCTGTTCTGCCCGCCCCGCCGCGTCCGCCGCGGGGCCGCCCTGACATTGGTCTTCGCCGGCGTCCTGGTCGCCGGCGCCGCCACCGGGTCCTTCCCGGAGACCGGCGCCCCCCTGCGCAAGGCCGCCACCGGGCCGGCGCCCGCGGCCACCCGGCACGAGGACGTGCAGAAGGCCGCCGCCGAGGCGATGGCCGACGGCAAGTCCCCGATGGAGGCCGCCGAGCGGGCCGTCAGCCGCAGTGGGGACCGCTGGGGCGCCGTCTACTCCGAGGGCGAGTACCAGGAGTTCCAGGACGCCCTCGACGGCCGGTACACCGGCGTCGGACTGTGGGCGCGCAGCGACCGGGACGGCCGGATCGAGGTGACCCGGGTGCAGCCCGGCTCGCCGGCCGCCGAGGCCGGGGTCCGCAGGGGCGACCGGCTGCGCAGCGTCGACGGCAGCAAGGTCGACGGGCGGCCGGTCACCGAGGTCGTCTCCTTACTGCGCGGCGACGCCGACGACGCGGCCGCCGGTACGACCGTCACCCTGGGTCTGGAGCGCGGCACGCGCGCGTGGACCGAGAAACTGCGCCGGGCCAGCCTGTCCACCGACTCCGTGGCGGTGAGCAGACTGCCCGGCGGGGTCACCGTCATCAAGATCTCCGCGTTCACCAAGGGCACCGGGGGCGCCGTCCGCACCGCGGTACGGCAGGTCCCGGCCGACACCGGCATCGTCCTCGACCTGCGCGGCAACTCCGGCGGCCTGGTCACCGAGGCGGTGGAGACCTCCTCCGTCTTCCTCGACGGCGGCCTGGTCGCCACCTACGACGTCGACGGCGCCCCGCGCTCCCTGCACGCCGACCCCGGCGGCGACACCTCCCGACCGCTGGTCACCCTGGTCGACGGCGGCACGATGAGCGCGGCCGAAATGCTCACCGGTGCCCTGCAGGACCGGGGCCGCGCGGTGGTGATCGGCTCGCGCACCTTCGGCAAGGGCTCCATCCAGATGCCGACGAAACTCCCCGACGGCTCGGTGGCCGAGCTGACCGTCGGCCACTACCGGACCCCCTCGGGCCACGCCGTCGACGGCCGGGGCATCACCCCCGACCTGGAGGCGGGGCCGCGGGAGGCCCTGCCGAGGGCGGAGACGGTCCTCACGGGCCTGGGCGACCCCTCCTAGTCACACGCCGTGCGGCCCCCCGTAATCGGCTGTACTCACACCCCCTGTGTGGTGCGAAAATGGTCGGCACTATGAGCAAGGGAATGTACGTACCGAAGGAGTCCCAGCCCAAGCAGGGCGGCGGGGCCGCGAAGGCCAGGGACGGCGAGAAGGGCGGCAAGCGCAAGATCGTCGCCCAGAACAAGAAGGCCCGGCACGACTACGCGATCGTCGACACCTACGAGGCCGGGCTCGTGCTCACCGGCACCGAGGTCAAGTCGCTGCGCGAGGGACGGACCTCTCTGACCGACGGCTTCGTCCAGGTCGACCGGGGCGAGGCGTGGCTGCACAACGCCCACATCCCCGAGTACCACCAGGGCAGCTGGACCAACCACTCCGCGCGCCGCAAGCGCAAGCTGCTGCTGCACCGCGAGGAGATCGACAAGCTGGAGTCGAAGTCCCAGGAGACGGGTCACACGATCGTGCCCCTGGCCATCTACTTCAAGGACGGCCGGGCGAAGGCCGAGATCGCGCTCGCACGGGGCAAGAAGGAGTACGACAAGCGCCAGACGCTGCGGGAGAAGCAGGACCGGCGGGAGTCGGACCGGGCGATCGCGGCGGCGAAGCGGAGGCAGCGAGGCGTCTAGCCGGGTCGCCGGGAATAGGCTGGCATCGGCGTGCGTTGGTCACGTACGATGGCATCGCACTCCACAGAGGGTGCGCGCCCCCTCTCCGGAGGGATTGAAAAATCAACATGGGGATGATCGGTTTCGACAGCGGCTGTCGAAGCAGGGGAAGCGTGTCGAGGAAGCGGCAATGATCTCGTAAACCATATGTCGCAAAAAATAATCGCCAACACCAAGCGCGATTCCTTCGCCCTCGCTGCCTAAGTAGCGACTTGCGAAGTGTCAGCCCGGGGCTGTTCCCGACCCGGATCCTGGCATCAGCTAGGGGACTAAACCTTGATCCCGGTCACGGGGTGAAGAGGGAAACCAAACAGTGACTGAGCCCGTCGGCGACTTGTTCGCGTGATCGCCGGGGCCGAGAAAAGCGAAGCGAACTGCACACGGAGAAGCCCTGATTCCGCACCGTTGGACGCGGGTTCGATTCCCGCCATCTCCACCAAGCCCCTCCGGGGGCTCACCCCATGTGGGCAAGGCCCCGTCGCTTTCGAGCGGCGGGGCCTTCGCCATGGGGACCGCAGTGCCGTCGGCCTAGGGGCGTCCCCCGCCGGCGCGGGTGAGCCGGGCCAACCCCCCTGCGAGGGCGGCGGCGGACACCGGTACGGCGTACCCGAGCGTGGGGGACAGGTGCTCCGCCGCCCAGCCCCCCGTCGCCGAGCCGCAGGCGATCCCCGTGAGCAGGGTGGTCACCACCAGGCTCATCCCCTCGTTGAGGCGGTCCGCCGGGGTCCGCCGCTGCACCAGCGTCATCGCCGTCACCATCGTCGGCGCCGTCGCCATCCCCGCCACCAGCAGCGCCCCCGCCAGCACCGGGAGGGACCGGGTGGCGGCCGCGAGCCAGGGCAGCGTCATCAGCACGGCCATGGCCGCCAGACACCAGGAGAAGCGCACCCGCGCCCGCTCCCGCGCCCCGTACACCAGCCCCGCCACACACGAGCCCGCCGCCTGCAGCGCGAGGACCGCGCCGGCCGCCGTGCGGTGTCCCCGCGCGTCGGCGTACGCGATCGTGACCACCTCCATCGAGCCGAAGACCGCGCCGGTCGCGAGGAAACAGGCCAGCAGCGGCGGGATGCCCGGGCTGCGCAGCGGCGAGGGCGCCTGCGAACGGGCCCGCGGCGGCGGCTCGGTGGCCCGCTGCGCGGTGAACAGCAGCATGCCGGCCAGCAGCAGCACGGCACCCACGAGCGTGCCCGCCTCCGGGAAGAACGTGCCGGTGAGGAAGGCGGCCAGCACCGGGCCGAGCATGAAGCACAGCTCGTCCGCGGCCTGCTCGAAGGAGTTCGCGGTGTGCAGCGCGCCGGGGTCGGCACGCAGCAGATGGGCCCAGCGGGCGCGGGACAGGCCGCCGATGTTCGGGGTGGCCGCGGTGCCGGCGTACGCGGCGAACAAGGTCCAGTCCGGGGCGCCGTAGCGTACGCACAGCAGCAGCGCGAGGCTGCCGAGCACGGACGCGAGCGTGGCCGGTACGGCCACCCGGGCCTGCCCGTGCCGGTCGACGAGCCGGGCGATCCACGGCCCGGCCAGCGCGGTCGCCGCGAGACCGGTCGCGGTGACGGCACCGGCCAGGGCGTACGACCCCCGCGACCCGGCGATCATCACGACGGCGCTCACGCTGAACATGCCCATGGGCAGCCGGGCGAGGAGGTTGCCGGCGGTGAAGGCGCGGGTGCCGGGCAGGGCGAAGAGGCGGCGGTAGCCGCTGGCGGTGGGTATGACGGAGGGCATGGACCCACCCTCGCCCCGAGTGGATCAAGGGGTCCAACACCTTCCGGACGCCCATTCACGCACCTGTGTTGTAAGTTCCCTGCCATGCCCGGTCCCGCCCATGTCGAGCCCCGGCTCCTGCGTGCCTTCGTCACCGTCGCCGAGGAGTTGCACTTCACCCGTGCCGCGGCCCGCCTGTACGTCGCCCAGCAGGCGCTCAGCCGGGATGTGCGGCGGCTGGAGCGGGAGTTGGGCGCGGAGCTGTTCGTGCGGACGACCCGGCAGGTGACGCTGACCGCGGACGGCGCACGGCTGCTGCCGCACGCCCGGCGGGTCCTCGCCGCCGAGGACGACCTGCTCGCCGCCTTCGCCCCCGGCCAGTCGCGCCCGCTGCTGGTGGACATCAACTCGCCGGGCCTGGCGACCGGCCGCCGGGTACTGCGCCGGGCTCGTGAACTCGCCCGCGACTGCGAGCTGATGGCCCGCTACGAGAGCGGCCTGACCGGAGCCGCCGCGGAACTGCTGGCCGGCCGGCTGGACGCCTCCTTCGGCCGGTTCGCCGGCCTGGACCCGGCGCTGCGGTCCGCGCTGGAGCAGCAGCCGGTGCGCTACGAGCCGATGGCCGTCGTCCTGCCCGAGGACCATCCGCTGGCCGCCCTCCCCGAGGTACCGGTGTCCGCGCTGGCCGGCGAGACGGTGTACGCCGGTGCCGGGAACCCGCGCACCGGGGAGTGGACCGACCTGGCGTGCCGGCTCTTCGAGGGGCGCGGCATCCGGCTCGCCGCCCCCCTTCCGCCGGCCGTCGGGGACGAGGAGTTCGAGCGGATCATGGCCAAGACCCGTCATCCGGTGCTGGCCGTGGTGGACTTCCCGGCCCTGCCCCGCACGGTACGCCGGCCCCTCGTCGATCCCGTCCCGCTGTCGCCGGTCTCCCTGGTGTGGCGGAAGGGGCTGGCCCACCCCGCGCTGGACGCGCTGCGCCGGGCGGCGGCCGAGCTGGCCCGGACGCACGGCTGGCTGCGGCGGCCCGCCGAGGGATGGATTCCAGCCGCCGACGGTGAGGCCATGAGCGCCGCGGGATGACCCTCACCGGGCGTCGGATCCCCGAGTGAGAGCAAAGTTCCCTCGCGGTCACCCACAGCCACAGGCAGGAAACGCGCCCTCCCTACCTTCGGGCTCAGGCAGTCGTACGGCAGACCGAGCAGCCCGGATCCCGTGGAGGCGTGATGACAGCTCCAGCCCCAGCCCCAACCCGTCGCAGTGGCCGCTGGATCGAACGCTGGGACCCGGAGGACGAGGGGTTCTGGAAGGCGGGCGGGGAGCGGACCGCCAACCGGAACCTCTGGTTCTCGGTGCTCTCCGAGCACATCGGCTTCTCGATCTGGACCATGTGGTCCGTCCTGGTCCTCTTCATGGGCCCGGAGTACGGCCTCACCCCCGCCGACAAGTTCCTGCTGACCTCGGTGGTCACGCTCGTCGGCGCAGTCGTCCGCGTGCCCTACACCTTCGCCGTCGCCGTCTTCGGCGGCCGCAACTGGACGGTGATCTCGGCGGGCCTGCTGCTCGTCCCGACGGTCGCCGCGTTCACCGTGATGAAGCCGGGGACGTCCTTCACCACGTTCCTCCTGGTCGGCCTCCTGGCCGGCATCGGCGGTGGCAACTTCGCCTCCTCCATGACCAACATCAACGCCTTCTTCCCGCTGCGGAAGAAAGGCTGGGCACTGGGTCTCAACGCGGGCGGCGGCAACATCGGCGTGCCCGTCATCCAGCTCGTGGCCCTCGCGGTCATCGGCGCGAGCGGTGGGCCGCGCGTGCTGCTCGGCATCTACATCCCGCTGATCGTCGTGGCCGCCGTGTGCGCCGCCTCCTTCATGGACAACCTGGCGACGGTGAAGAACGACACCGGCGCGGCCAAGGACGCCGCCCGGGACGCCCACACCTGGATCATGTCCTTCCTCTACGTCGGCACCTTCGGCTCCTTCATCGGCTACAGCTTCGCCTTCGGCCAGGTCCTGACGATCCAGTTCGGCCGCACCCCGCTCCAGGCGGCCTACCTCACCTTCATCGGCCCGCTGCTCGGCTCCCTGATCCGCCCCCTCGGCGGCCGGCTCGCCGACCGGTACGGCGGCGCCCGCATCACCCTGTGGAACTACGTCGGCATGGCCGCCGCGACGGCTGTCCTGATCGTCGCGAGCACCCAGAAGTCACTGCCGGTGTTCGTGTCCGTCTTCGTCGTCCTGTTCGTGCTCAGCGGCCTCGGCAACGGCTCGACGTACAAGATGATCCCGGGAATCTTCCAGAACAAGGCCCTGGCCAAGGGCCTGACCGGGGAAGCGGCCGTGGCCCACGGCCGTCGGCTGTCCGGTGCCTCCATGGGCCTGATCGGCGCGGTCGGCGCGCTCGGCGGCGTCGGCATCAACCTCGCCTTCCGCCAGTCCTTCCTGTCCTACGGCACCGGCACCGGAGCGTTCGTGGCCTTCCTCGCCTTCTACGCCCTCTGCTTCACGGTGACGTGGGCCGTATACCTTCGCCGCCCGGCGGGGCAGGCTGTGACAGTGGCGGCTTCGGAGACGAAGACGCAGCTCAGCTACGCGGAAGTCTGACGTAACACCGGTGACATCAAGCCGAACCGAGCCTGTCACGCGCCGTTGACAGGCTCGTTCGGCGTGCCGGTCAGCTAGGAGAGCCCATGTACGACGAAGAGCAGCAACCCGGAGCCCCTGAGCACGGTCCGCTCGCGGGATTCACCGTGGGCGTCACCGCCGCGCGCCGGGCCGACGAGCTGGGCGCCCTGCTCCAGCGGCGCGGTGCCGCCGTCCTGCACGCCCCCGCGCTGCGCATCGTGCCGCTCGCCGACGACAGCGAACTCCTCGCCGCCACCAAGGAGATCATCGACCAGGTGCCGGACGTGGTCGTGGCCACCACGGCGATCGGCTTCCGGGGCTGGATCGAGGCCGCCGACGGCTGGGGGCTCGGCGAGCACCTGCTCGGGCGGCTGCGCGGCGCGGAGCTGCTGGCCCGGGGCCCCAAGGTCAAGGGGGCGATCCGGGCGGCCGGCCTGACGGAGGAGTGGTCGCCCTCCTCGGAGTCCCTGGCGGAGGTGCTGGACCGGCTCCTGCAGGAGGGTGTCGACGGTCGCCGTGTCGCCGTCCAGCTGCACGGTGAGCCGCTCCCGGGATTCGTCGAGTCCCTGCGGGCCGGCGGGGCGGAGGTCGTCCCGGTGCCGGTGTACCGCTGGATGCCCCCGGAGGACATCACCCCGCTGGACCGCCTCCTGGACGCGACCGTCAACCGGGCCCTGGACGCCCTCAGCTTCACCAGCGCCCCGGCCGCCGCGTCCTTGCTGACCCGCGCCGAGGACCGGGGCCTCCTGCCCGAGCTGCTGTCGGCCCTGGCCCACGACGTCCTGCCGGCCTGCGTGGGCCCGGTGACCGCGATCCCCCTGCAGGCGCACGGCGTGGACACGGTCCAGCCGGAGCGCTTCCGCCTGGGCCCCCTCGTCCAGCTCCTCTGCCAGGAACTCCCGGGCCGCGCCCGCGCCCTGCCGGTCGCCGGCCACCGGGTGGAGATCCGCGGCCACGCGGTCCTCGTCGACGGCGCCCTGAAGCCGGTCCCGCCGGCGGGCATGGCGTTGCTGCGGGCGCTGTCCAGGCGGCCGGGCTGGGTCGTCCCCCGGGCGGACCTCCTGCGCGCGCTGCCGGGCGCGGGCCGTGACGAACACGCGGTGGAGACGGCGATGGCCCGCCTGCGCACGGCCCTCGGCGCACCGAAGCTGATCCAGACGGTGGTCAAGCGGGGCTACCGGCTGGCCCTGGACCCGGCGAGCGACGCGAAGTACGCGGACGCGTAGCGGTCGGCGAAGGCCGGCCCAGGCGTCCGCGTACACCCGCGCGAGGCGACGCGGCGGCGACGCGCCGGACGGTCAGCCGGTGAACACGCCGAACTCGTTCCCGGCCCACGCGAGCTGGGAGTCGACCGGAGGCTTCACCACGCGGGTGGGCGTGCTCCCGGCGACCTTGCCGTCCTTCGTCCCGACCGACCACACCTCCGGCGTGTCCGCCTGGACCGGCAAGGTGATCTCGGGTTGCCTGTCCCCGTTCAGGTCGGTGATCCTGAGCAGGTGGGGGATGCGGTAGACGCCGGCCGGGCGGGGCAGGCCGGCCGCGTTGTAGCCGTAGAACGCGGCACCCGTGCCGGTCACCCCCTTGGCCGAGCCCCTGAGCACGTACATGCCGCCCCCGCTGATGGAGCAGTGTTCGCAGGTGGGGTGTCGCTCGCCGGGGGCGCCGACGACCAGATCGGCGTAGCCGTCCCGGTCGAGGTCGCCCGCGGCGATGTCGGCGCCGAAGTTGTCCCCCGCCTCCACGCCGCCCGGGATGCCGGTGCTGTCCTCGGTGAACACCTTGGTGCTGCGGTTCTCGTCCACGCCGCCGGAGGCGCCGTAGCTGATCTGGATCCGGCCCGCGCGGCGCTCGGCACCCGTTTCGTACGCCGGGTCGCCCACCGCGATGTCGCCGTACCCGTCCTTGTCGAAGTCCGCGATCGCGACGCTCTCGCCGCCCGGGACGGTGGCCGCGGTCCGGCGCAGCCCGGACGCGCCGCCGAGCAGCACCCGGCCCCGCCTGCGGTTCTCGCCGAGCACCACGAGGTCGTCGGTGGTGCCCTTGTTGATCCGGCCCACGGCCAGCCGCTTCTGGGCGTCGCGGTAGAGGAACGAGGCGCCCACGTCCACCGGCTGGACGGAGGCGGGCGAGCCGTCCGCCTTGAAGGGGCCCCGGAACAGGCGGATCGACGTGGAGTAGCCGACGATCAGGTCGGTCTTCCCGTCTCCGGTGAAGTCGCCGGCCTTCAGTACCGCGCCGAACCCGGGCGCCGTGTCGCCGCCGGGCATCCGGGTGCCGCCCTTGAGGCCGGTGGGGCCGCCCCAGAGCAGGGTGACCTCGTCGACGTTCTGGGACTGCGAGGCGACCGCGAGGTCCGCGTAGCCGTCGCCGTTGAAGTCGCCGTCGGCGAGCGTCCGGCCGAACCGGTGGTCCTGCCCCGCGTCGCCCGGCACGCCCGGGCTGTTCTGGGTGACGGCCTTCAGGCCGGTCTTCTGGGCGCCGTACTTCGAGCCGTACGAGACGGTGACGTAACCCGCGTTCAGGGCCTTGGCGGGGTTCCCGTCCGGGCCGGAGACGTTCACCGCGCCGTCCGGGGCGCCGATCGCGAGGTCGTGGTACCCGTCACCGTTGAAGTCGTCGGCGTACCGGGTGGGCGCGGGACCCGTGGTGGTGGCGGCCCGGGCCGGGATGCCGGTGGAGACCAGCAGGCCCCCGGTGAGAGCCGTGATCGTCGTGGCCGCGGCGGCGATCACGACGGCGTGACGGAGGTGGCTGCGCACGTCCGTTCCCCCCATGTGAGAACTCGGTTGGTTGCACCCTCAAGACCCCTGACGGATCAGAACGGTTGTGCGGATCTTTGTGTCCGCCCGGCAAGGGTCGCGCGCGTGGTCACCGGGGCCCCGGCTACGCGGAGCGGCCAGGACGGCCGTGCAGCGTCAGTGCACGGGCCAGGAGGCCCAGCGCCAGCGTCGAGCCCAGCGCCCGCACCACGTTCCACGCCACCCAGGGGCCCTCGAAGCGCGCGCGCAGAGCGGAGGGGGCGCCGTTCGCCGCAAGGGCGTTGTTCAGCGGGATGTTGAACGCCATCGTGACGAGGAAGACCAGGGCGTACGACAGCAGGGCCGCCTGGACCCAGCGGGCGCGGGGGGTCCGGCGCAGTTGCCACGCCGACCATCCCGTCAGCAGCGGTGCCCCCATGAAGCTCAGGAAGAACACCGGGTTCTGGATGACGGTGTTGATGTTCCGCATGACCTCGACGTACGTCCGGTCGTCGCTGCGGGCCAGGGCCGGCATCACCGCGCAGGCGAAGATGTAGAAGACCCCGGCGCTCAGGCCCGTGGTGATCGTGGCCGCGATCAGCACGGTGGTGCCCGTCGGTGCCGTCCTCGCCGTCGTCGTCGTGCGTGTGTGCGTCGTGTGCGTCATGTCTCCAGCCAACCGGGGCACACCGCTCCCGGACATGGCCGAGGCGCGCGGTTGCATGCGTGTGCGTCCAGGCCGGCGCGGTACGAGGGGTTCCGGCCGGGGCCCCGGGCAGGCACTGTGAAGAGGAGAGCCCCTCGCTTCCTGCCTAGGCGGTGACAGGCACATGGCACTGGGTACGGCCACGCCCGCGTACGAGCTGCGGTTCGACGCCGGACGGATCTGTCTCGACCTGCTCGCGACCACGCATCCGGCCGAACGGCTCGACGGCGTCGAGGCGTTGCGCGCGTGGATCGACGGGGCCGGCCTGGTGCCGCGGGGCACGGCGCTCGGGCACGCCGACACCTCCTGGCTCGTGGGGTTCCGGGAACTGCGCTCCCACATCGGCCAGTTGGTGCGCGGCCCCCGGGTGCCGGACACGTCCTCGTACGCGCGGGCGCTCGGGCGGGTCAACGAGGCCGCCCGAGCCGCGCCGCCGCCCCTGCGCGCCGTGCGCGGCGAAGGCGGCGCCCTGGTCCGCGAGCTGGTGGAACCGCCCGGCTGCGCGGGGCTGCTCGCGCTCCTCGCGCGGGACACCGTGGAGTTGCTCACCGACCCCCTGGCGCGGGCGGCCGTGCGGGAGTGCGAGGGTGACAACTGCCCCCTCGTGTACCTGGACACCTCC
This sequence comes from Streptomyces filipinensis, assembly GCF_014649495.1. Classification (GTDB taxonomy): domain Bacteria; phylum Actinomycetota; class Actinomycetes; order Streptomycetales; family Streptomycetaceae; genus Streptomyces; species Streptomyces filipinensis. Next base: position 77,717 of record NZ_BMTD01000001.1, read on the forward strand.
CGGGGGCGGCGCCGGCGGTGGTGCTCCAGCGAGGTCTGCGGGAACCGGGAGCGGGTGGCCCGGCACCGGCGGCGGGCCGCGCTGGCGCGCGCCTGAGGGGCTTGGGAGTCGCCGAGCGCGGAGTGATTTCCGTAACACCAGGTTTCGTTGCTGTCTACACGGGTATTTCCCGGCACCTCCGGCGATGTGTCGGAAATGTAAAGATCACACGGTGGGAATGTGCGCGCATGTCCCGCTCGTCACGTCACCCCGAAGAAAACTGTCACCTGCGTTTGAACACCTCAGCGCTCCCTTCCGTACGGGTGGGCGAGCGACCGACTGGGGGAACCCCCGGACACCGGAGGTGGGCGTGCGCAAGGATGCGGCCGTGGCCAATGAACGTGGATCGAGGGCCCGACATCGCATGTCCTCACAGCCCTCGGAACCAGATGAGGAGCTGATGCGTGCGCTGTACCGCGAGCACGCCGGACCTCTGCTCGCGTATGTCCTTCGGCTGGTCGCCGGTGACCGCCAGCGCGCCGAGGACGTCGTACAGGAAACGCTCATCCGTGCCTGGAAGAACGCCGGTCAGCTCAATCGGGCGACCGGTTCGGTACGCCCCTGGCTGGTGACGGTCGCACGCCGCATCGTCATCGACGGCCACCGCAGCCGGCAGGCCCGGCCGCAGGAGGTCGATCCGTCGCCGCTGGAGGTCATCCCCGCGGAGGACGAGATCGACAAGGCGCTGTGGCTGATGACGCTGTCGGACGCGCTCGACGACCTGACCCCGGCCCACCGGGAGGTCCTCGTCGAGACGTACTTCAAGGGGCGTACGGTCAATGAGGCGGCCGAGACGCTGGGTATCCCCAGCGGCACGGTGCGCTCTCGGGTGTTCTACGCCCTGCGGTCGATGAAGCTGGCACTGGAGGAGCGGGGGGTGACGGCGTGATGAGCAGTGGTTACGGGGGGATGCAGGGATTCGGTGCAGGTGGTCCGGGTATGTCTGGGCCTATGAGCCCCCAATCGGGATCTTCGGTGCCGAGTGAGCACGAGACCGTCGGCGCCTACGCCCTCGGGATCCTCGACGACGCCGAGGCGACCGCTTTCGAAGCGCACCTCGCCGGCTGCGAGTGGTGCGCCCAGCAGCTGGACGAGCTGGCCGGGATGGAGCCGATGCTGGCCGCACTCGCGGACCTGCCGGGCTCCGGCAGCACTCCCGCGATCGGCGACTCGCTGTCCGCCAAGCCCAGTCCGCGACTGGTGGAGAAGCTGGTCGACGAGGTCGCCGAGAAGCGCGCCCAGAAGCGCAGGCGCAGCTTCTACATGATCGCGGCCGCGGCTGCCCTGATCATCGCCGGTCCGCTGGCGGCGGTCGCCGTCAACAGCGGCTCGGGCGGGGGCGGAGACCAGGTCGCGGCGTCCACCGCCCAGACCACGTTCTCCGCCATGCCCGACAAGAAGTCGGCCACGGACCCGTCGTCCCAGGTCAGCGCGACCGTCGGCATGGCGCAGAAGGACTGGGGTACCCAGGCGGTCCTGGAACTGAAGAACGTCAAGGGCCCCCTGAAGTGCTCGCTCGTGCTCGTCGCGAAGAACGGCCAGCGGGTGACGATGTCCTCCTGGTCCGTGCCGAACTGGGGCTACGGCATCCCGGACGGGACGACCCCGGAGTCCAAGAAACCGCTCTACATCGGCGGAGCGGCGGCCTTCAAGCCCAACGAGATCGACCACTTCGAGGTGGTCACCTTCGAGGGCAAGAAGCTGGTGCAAGTAGACGCGTAGCTTCCACGGGTCCCCTTCGCGTACGGTTGACGGCTGCCCAGCACGTCAGAAGGGGGCCCGGTGGCCGCTCAGGTTCAGCAGTCCGCGGTCGGCTCGGTGCACGACGGACACGATTCCGTGCGTGACCGGGAGATCAGCGTCGAACAGGAACACCTGGACCGGGTGTACCGGCGGCTGGAAGAGAAGATCCACGAAGCCGAGTTCCTGATGAACGACGCGGCCAAACGCGGCCAGGTCGGCACCCCGGGCGCGCTGGCCGAGCGCGACGCGCAGGTCTTCCGGGCCGGCATCCACCTCAACCGGCTCAACAACGAGTTCGAGGACTTCCTCTTCGGCCGCATCGACCTCCTCCTCGGCAAGGACGGCAAGAAGGGGCCCGACGGCGCCTACACCGCCGTGGAACCGGCCGAAGGCGCCGTGCGGGACGACAACACCGCCGACATCGCCGAGACCCTGCACATCGGCCGCATCGGCGTCCTCGACCAGGACTACGCGCCGCTGGTCATCGACTGGCGGGCACCCGCCGCCGCGCCCTTCTACCGGGCCACGCCGGTGGAGCCCGGACGGGTCGTACGGCGCCGGGTGATCCGGTCCAAGGGGCGCCGCGTCCTCGGCGTCGAGGACGACCTGATGCGCCCCGAGCTGACCGCCCGCCTCGACGGCCGCGAGCTGCCCGTCATCGGAGACGGCGCCCTCATGGCCGCCCTCGGCCAGGCCCGCAGCCACACCATGCGGGACATCGTCTCCTCCATCCAGGCCGAACAGGACCTGGTCATCCGCGCCCCCGCCGCCTCCATCACCTACGTCGAGGGCGGCCCGGGCACCGGCAAGACCGCCGTCGCCCTGCACCGCGCCGCCTACCTGCTCTACCAGGACCGCAGACGCTACGCGGGCGGCATCCTGATCGTCTCGCCGACCCCGCTGCTCGTGGCCTACACCGAGGGCGTGCTGCCCTCGCTCGGCGAGGAGGGCCAGGTCGCGATCCGCGCGATCGGCTCACTCGCCGTGGACACCGTCGGCGCCGAGGCCACCCTCTACGACTCCCCGTCCGTGGCCCGCGCCAAGGGCTCCTACCGCATGCTGAAGGTGCTGCGGAAGGCCGCCCGGGGCACGCTGGAGCTGGGCCTGGCCGGCCCGCCCGCCCAGGACGAGGACAGCGCACCGCGGGCCGTCGACGGCCCTCCCACCCGGCTCCGCGTCGTCGCCTTCGGCCGCCGCCTGGAGCTGGAGGCACAGGAGCTGGAACGCGTCCGCCGTACCGCCCTCGGCGGCACCGCGCCCGTCAACCTGCTGCGGCCGCGCGCCCGCAAGCTGCTCCTGGACGCCCTGTGGGCCAAGTCCGGCGCGGCCGCCCGGCACGCCGACCCCGAGCTGGCCGCCGAGCTGCGCGCCTCCTTCGACGAGGACGTCATCAGCGAGGACCCCTTCATCGCCTTCCTGGACGCCTGGTGGCCCGAGCTGACGCCGAAGGCGGTGCTCGCCGCGATGGCCGACGAGAGACGGCTGGGCCGCTGGGCCCGCCGGATCCTCAATCCCGGCGAGGTCCGCAAGGTGGCCCGGTCGCTCCAGCGCGACGGCCACTCCGTGCACGACATCGCCATGCTGGACGAGCTGCAGGCGGTCCTCGGCGCCCCGGCCCGCCCGAAGAAGCGGCGCGAGCTGGACCCGCTGGACCACCTCACCGGGCTGGAGGAACTGATGCCGGTGCGCGAGGAGACCCAGCGGGAGCGGGCCGAGCGCCTCGCCCAGGAGCGCACCGAGTACGCGCACGTCATCGTGGACGAGGCGCAGGACCTCACGCCGATGCAGTGGCGCATGGTCGGCCGCCGCGGCCGGCACGCCACCTGGACGGTCGTCGGTGACCCGGCCCAGTCCTCCTGGTCCGACCCGGACGAGGCGGCCGAGGCCCGCGACGAGGCCCTCGGCACCCGCCCCCGGCGCCGTTTCCAGCTCACCGTGAACTACCGCAACCCCGCCGAGATCGCCGAGCTGGCCGCCAAGGTGCTGGCGCTGGCCATGCCCGGCTCCGAGGCGCCCACCGCCGTGCGGTCCACCGGGATCGAGCCGCGCTTCCGTGTCGTGCGGCAGGGCCTGGAGCGGACCGTGCGGGCCGAGGCCGAGCGGCTGCTGGACCTGGTGGACGGTACGGTCGGCGTGGTCGTCGCCATGAACCGGCGCGAGGAGGCGCGGCGCTGGCTGGCCGGGCTCGGCGACCGGGTGGTGGCGCTCGGCAGCCTGGAGGCCAAGGGCCTGGAGTACGACGCGACCGTGGTCGTCTCGCCGGCGGAGATCGCCGACGAGTCCCCGGCCGGCCTGCGCGTGCTGTACGTGGCGCTGACCCGGGCCACGCAGCAGCTGACGGTGGTGTCGGGGGAGCGGGACGAGCCGGACGCGGCCGGGGTGCCGGATCTGCTGAGGGACTGACTTTCCGGTGAACTCCCCGCGGGGGGAATGGTCTCCGGCGTCCGTTTGTTAGCCTGGGTACGGCACCGGCTCGATCCAAGCCCCCGGGCCCAACCTTCGTCCCTGAGAGGGACCACTTGCCGCGAGGCGAGCATGGCGGGCCGGTGCCGTACGCGTGGGAGGCCCACGTCACACACATGTGACGTGGGCCTCCTTCTTTGCCCCGCATGCCCCTTCCGCCACCTGATCATTTCTCGTATGGTGGAAGTGGTTTTCCGAAATTGCGCGCCTGACCGTGCGCCTGCTGTGAACAAAACGTCCGCAATGCCGGGCGGCTATCACGTACTCACGGGTAGGTGCGACGATCGGACGGCACAACTCGCGACTCGGTGAAAGCAGAGGAAGTCGGCCATGGCAACGGCGCCCAGCGTCTCCTACTCGATGACCATCCGGCTGGAGGTGCCCGCGAGCGGAACCGCCGTCTCGCAGCTCACCACCGCGGTGGAGTCCTCCGGAGGCTCGGTGACCGGCCTCGACGTCACCGCGTCCGGTCACGAGAAGCTCCGTATCGACGTCACGATCGCGGCCTCGTCCACCGCGCACGCCGACGAGATCGTCGAGAAACTCCGCGGCATCGAGGGCGTCACGCTCGGCAAGGTCTCCGACCGTACGTTCCTGATGCACCTCGGCGGCAAGATCGAGATGGCGTCGAAGCACCCCATCCGCAACCGTGACGACCTGTCCATGGTGTACACGCCGGGTGTGGCCCGCGTCTGCATGGCGATCGCCCAGAACCCCGAGGACGCCCGCCGCCTCACCATCAAGCGCAACTCCGTTGCGGTCGTGACGGACGGATCCGCCGTGCTCGGCCTCGGCAACATCGGCCCCAAGGCCGCGCTGCCCGTCATGGAGGGCAAGGCGGCCCTCTTCAAGCGCTTCGCCGGCATCGACGCCTGGCCGATCTGCCTGGACACCCAGGACACCGACGCCATCGTCGAGATCGTCAAGGCGATCGCCCCCGGGTTCGCCGGCATCAACCTGGAGGACATCTCCGCGCCGCGCTGCTTCGAGATCGAGGCCCGGCTGCGCGAGGCCCTCGACATCCCCGTCTTCCACGACGACCAGCACGGCACCGCCATCGTCGTCCTCGCCGCCCTCACCAACGCCCTGCGCGTCACGGACAAGGCGATCGAGAACATCCGGGTCGTCATGTCCGGCGCCGGCGCGGCCGGTACGGCCATCCTCAAGCTGCTGCTGGCGGCGGGCGTGAAGAACGCCGTCGTCGCCGACATCCACGGTGTCGTCCACTCCGGCCGCGAGGACCTGGTGAACGCCCCCGTCGACTCGCCGCTGCGCTGGATCGCCGACAACACCAACCCCGAGGGCCTCACCGGCACCCTCAAGGAGGCCGTGCGAGGCGCCGACGTCTTCATCGGTGTCTCGGCCCCCAACGTCCTCGACGGCGACGACGTGGCCGCCATGGCCGACGGTGCCATCGTGTTCGCGCTCGCGAACCCCGACCCCGAGGTCGACCCGGCAATCGCCCGGCAGACGGCGGCCGTTGTGGCCACCGGCCGCTCCGACTTCCCGAACCAGATCAACAACGTGCTGGTCTTCCCGGGTGTCTTCCGCGGCCTGCTGGACGCCCAGTCCCGCACCGTCAACACCGAGATGATGCTCGCCGCCGCCCAGGCCCTGGCCGACGTGGTCAGCCAGGACGAGCTGAACCCGAACTACATCATCCCCAGCGTCTTCAACGACAAGGTCGCGGGCGCGGTCGCCGGCGCCGTCCGCGAGGCCGCGAAGGCGGCCGGGGCGACGGCCTAGCACCCGCCCCGGAACGGATCCGGCCGGGCGCCCTCGCGCCCGGCCAGGTGAAGGAGAAGAGGCGGCCGGGCGTCGGCCCGGTGACGGCGTGCCGTACTGTGCAGGGGCTGTGAGGATCACCACGACGGCCCGTGCACCGGCGCGTCGTGGAACCAGCTGATGCCGGGCGCGCTCTAGGGTGACGCCGGGCGGGCGCCTTTCGTGTGACTCCCCAGGGTGTTCTCACGACTCCTACGGGTGCCGGATTGGCTTTACCGCCGCAGGTAGGGGCAGGATGCGTCCCTGGGCGCGAGCGCATCGGCATCGCAGTGCCACGGGCGGATCCGCCGCGCGGCACACCCCAACGGCAAGAAAAACACGGGAGTAACAACATGAACCGCAGTGAGCTGGTGGCCGCGCTGGCCGACCGCGCCGAGGTGACCCGCAAGGACGCCGACGCCGTGCTGGCCGCGTTCGCCGAGACCGTCGGCGAGATCGTCGCCAAGGGCGACGAGAAGGTCACCATCCCGGGCTTCCTGACCTTCGAGCGCACCCACCGTGCCGCTCGCACCGCGCGCAACCCGCAGACCGGCGAGCCCATCAACATCCCCGCCGGCTACAGCGTGAAGGTCACCGCGGGCTCCAAGCTCAAGGAAGCGGCCAAGGGCAAGTAAGCGGAAGCGCTCCGCTTCGAGCGCCGGTCCACCGGAGCGCCGTTCGACCGGAGCGCCGTGGGCGACTGCGGGCCCGTCGTGGCTGGTCGCGCAGTTCCCCGCGCCCCTTCGGGGCGCGCCTTCGCCGAAGACGCCGAAAGGGCGGCCCCCCTCATGACGAGGGGGGCCGCCCTTTCGGTACGTGCGGGGTCTAGCCGAGCGCCTTGCCCGGCAGCTCCACCTTCGCGCCGAGTTCCACGAGCTTCTCCATGAAGTTCTCGTAGCCGCGGTTGATCAGGTCGATGCCGTGGACGCGGGACGTGCCCTCGGCGGCCAGGGCCGCGATCAGGTACGAGAAGCCGCCGCGCAGGTCGGGGATGACCAGGTCGGCGCCCTGCAGCTTGGTGGGTCCTGAGACGACCGCGGAGTGCAGGAAGTTGCGCTGGCCGAAGCGGCAGTCGGAACCGCCCAGGCACTCGCGGTAGAGCTGGATGTGGGCGCCCATCTGGTTCAGGGCCGAGGTGAAGCCCAGACGGGACTCGTAGACCGTCTCGTGGATGATGGACAGGCCCGTGGCCTGCGTGAGGGCCACGACCAGCGGCTGCTGCCAGTCGGTCTGGAAACCGGGGTGGACGTCCGTCTCCAGCGCGATGGACTTCAACTGGCCGCCGGGGTGCCAGAAACGGATGCCCTCGTCTTCGATCTCGAAGGCACCGCCCACCTTCCGGTAGGTGTTCAGGAACGTCATCATCGAGCGCTGCTGGGCGCCGCGGACGTAGATGTTGCCGTTGGTCGCGAGCGCCGCCGACGCCCAGGACGCCGCCTCCAGGCGGTCCGACAGGGCGCGGTGGGTGTAGCCGCCGAGCTTGTCCACACCGGTGATGCGGATCGTGCGGTCGGTGTCCATCGCGATGATCGCGCCCATCTTCTGCAGCACGCAGATGAGGTCCTCGATCTCCGGCTCGACGGCCGCGTTGGACAACTCGGTGACGCCCTCGGCGAGTACGGCCGTCAGCAGCACCTGCTCGGTCGCGCCCACGGACGGGTACGGCAGCCGGATCTTCGTACCGCGCAGTCGCTGCGGGGCCTCCAGGTACTGCCCGTCCGCGCGCTTCTCGATCGTCGCGCCGAACTGCCGCAGCACGTCGAAGTGGAAGTCGATGGGCCGGCCGCCGATGTCACAGCCGCCGAGGCCCGGGATGAACGCGTGCCCGAGACGGTGCAGCAGCGGGCCGCAGAACAGGATCGGGATACGGCTCGACCCCGCGTGGGCATCGATGTCAGCCACGTTGGCGCTCTCGACATGCGTCGGGTCGAGCACCAGCTCGCCGGGCTCGTCGCCCGGACGGACCGTCACACCGTGCAGCTGGAGCAGGCCGCGGACGACCCGCACGTCACGGATGTCGGGAACGTTGCGCAGTCGGCTCGGCGCGCTGCCCAGCAGGGCGGCGACCATGGCCTTCGGTACGAGGTTCTTCGCACCGCGGACACGGATCTCGCCCTCCAGCGGGGTTCCGCCGTGGACAAGGAGGACATCGTCGTTGACGGTCATGTATCTCGCGTTCCGATGAGTTGGGCAGGGTCCGGCCGATCACTGTGCGCAGGGGCCGGGAAGACAGGGTAATCGCCGATTACCCCCCGTCCGTAAGTCCCCGTACCGTCCAGCCACGTCATAGCTGTGTCACAACACGAACCGTTCCCTTTCGGGCACATGGGGTCACCGGCCGGCCGCCGGTCGCGGGTGTGCGCCCGGGGCGCTTCCGTGCTCCCTGAGCTGCGTTCACTCCTCGGCTCCGATTGGCTCCCCACTGAAGGGGAAGATGCGGGATCATGTCTGGCATGACCGAGGTGTCCTCGCTCACAGGGCGGCTGCTCGTGGCCACTCCCGCCCTGGCGGACCCGAACTTCGACCGCGCGGTGGTGCTCCTTCTCGACCACGACGAGGAGGGTTCCCTCGGTGTCGTCCTCAACCGCCCCACGCCGGTGGACGTGGGCGACATCCTGGAGGGCTGGGCCGACCTCGCCGGTGAGCCCGGTGTGGTGTTCCAGGGCGGCCCGGTCTCGCTGGACTCGGCGCTCGGCGTCGCGGTCATCCCGGGCGGCGCGAACGGCGACCTCGCACCGCTCGGCTGGCGCCGGGTGCACGGCGCGATCGGCCTGGTCGACCTGGAGGCCCCGCCCGAACTGCTCGCCGCGGCCCTCGGGTCCTTGCGGATCTTCGCCGGATACTCCGGCTGGGGCCCCGGTCAGCTGGAGGACGAGTTGGTCGAGGGCGCCTGGTACGTGGTCGAGTCCGAGCCAGGAGACGTCTCCTCGCCGGCCCCGGAGAGACTCTGGCGCGAGGTCCTGCGCCGCCAGCGCAACGAACTCGCGATGGTGGCCACGTATCCGGACGACCCTTCGCTCAACTGATGCGGGTGCGCTTCAGTACCCTGTCTGGTATGAGCACTCTTGAGCCCGAGCGCGGGACTGGTACGGGGACCCTCGTAGAGCCGACGCCACAGGTGTCCCACGGCGACGGCGACCACGAGCGCTTCGCCCATTACGTCCAGAAGGACAAGATCATGGCGAGCGCCCTCGACGGCACCCCCGTCGTGGCGCTGTGCGGCAAGGTCTGGGTGCCGGGCCGCGACCCGAAGAAGTACCCCGTGTGCCCCATGTGCAAGGAGATCTACGAGTCCATGGGCAGCGGTGGCGAGGACAAGGGCGGCGACAAGAAGTAGCCGGTCCTGTGACGGTCCGCCCGTCGGTCTGAGTTCTCGCGAGACCCCTGGGGTGCGCGCGTGCGACACGCGCGCCCCGGGGGTCTTCGCGTTTTCCGGTCGGAGTGGCTCAGACCTCTTGTCGCCATGTCCATGCGGTCCTTAGCCTGAGGGTTGTGCAGGGCGAAACAGTCATTGCGCATATTGCAACAAATGGTGCTCGATCGTTTCGGTGCCGATCGCCTGACTGTCACCGCCTGATCGCCTGACCACCGCCTGATCGCGTGCTTGCCGCCACCATCCTCACGCGATTCCGTTTCCGCTTCCGGACCACCTTGCCGATCAGGTGAAGGACTGAACATGACGGATCTGATTCCGGCGCCGCACGCCGTCCAGGAACCGATGGGCCGGGGCGTCCCGCTGGACGGCGACACCACCCTGTGGGCGGCTCCGGGCACGGAGACCACGGAACGCTGGCTGCGCGCCACGCTCGGCGCGGCCCTGGGGCTGCCGCTGCGGCCCGGCCCCGAGGACGCCCGTGGCGGCGTACGCCTGCTCCTGGACGGCTCGCTGGAGCCGGAGGCCTACCGCCTGGGCGTGGTCGCCGACCAGGGTGTGGAGATCCGTGGCGGTGACCCGGCCGGTGTCTTCTGGGGTGCGCAGACCCTGCGTCAACTCCTCGGCCCCGAGGCGTTCCGGCGTGCGCCCGTACGCCCCGGCCGCGCCGTCGGCATCCCGCACCGGATCATCGACGATTCCCCCCGGTTCCGCTGGCGCGGTCTCCTCCTCGACGTGGCCCGGCACTTCATGCCCAAGGAAGGCGTGCTGCGCTACCTGGACCTGATGGCCGCGCACAAACTCAACGTCTTCCACTTCCACCTGACGGACGACCAGGGCTGGCGGATCGAGATCAAGCGCCACCCGCGGCTGACGGAAACAGCCTCCTGGCGGTCGCGGACGAAATTCGGTCACCGTGCCTCACCCCTGTGGGAGGAGAAGCCGCACGGGGGTTACTACACCCAGGACGACATCCGGGAGATCGTCGCCTACGCCGCCGAGCGGCATATCACCGTCGTCCCGGAAATCGACGTACCGGGCCACTCGCAGGCCGCCATCGCCGCGTACCCGGAACTCGGCAACACCGACGTCATCGACACCACCGCCCTCTCCGTGTGGGACACCTGGGGGATCTCCTCCAACGTACTGGCCCCCACCGACAACACGCTGCGCTTCTACGAGGGAGTCTTCGAGGAGATCCTGGAACTGTTCCCCTCGCAGTTCATCCACGTCGGCGGCGACGAGTGCCGCAAGGAGCAGTGGAGCGGGTCGGTGACCGCCAAGAACCGGATCGCGGACCTCGGTCTGGCCGACGAGGACGAGCTGCAGGCGTGGTTCATCGGGCACTTCGGCGCGTGGCTGTCCGCGCGCGGACGGCGGCTCATCGGCTGGGACGAGATCCTGGAGGGCGGACTCGCCCCAGGGGCCGCGGTGTCGTCCTGGCGCGGCTACGGCGGCGGGATCGCGGCCGCGCGGGCCGGCCACGACGTCGTCATGTGTCCGGAACAGTACGTCTACCTGGACCACCGTCAGGCCCCGGGCGAGGACGAGCCGGTGCCGATCGGGTTCGTGCGCACCCTGGAGGACGTCTACCGGTTCGAACCCGTCCCGCCCGGGCTCACCGAGGAGGAGGTCCGGCATGTGCTGGGCACTCAGGCCAACGTCTGGACCGAGGCGATGGAGGACGTCGCCCGCGTGGACTACCAGACCTTCCCCCGGCTCGCGGCCTTCGCCGAGGTGGCCTGGAGCCGGCTGCCTGCCCCGGAGGAGCGGGACTTCGCCGGCTTCGAACGCCGGATGGCCGCCCATTACGCGCGCCTCGACGCCCTCGGGGTCGCCTACCGGCCGCCCGCCGGGCCCCGGCCGTGGCAGAAGCGCCCCGGCGTCCCGGGTCGCCCGATCGAGGGGCTGCCGCCGAACAAGTGACCGCCCCGAACGCATGACCGCTGCGAACATGTAATGGAAAACCGCTCCAAGGGTCACCGAAGAGTGTCAATCGGTGCGCACCGGTGATGGCGTGCGAAAACGGACCATCTCCGTGGTGAGGTGGGCGAATGCCTCCTAGCGGACCCCCGCGTTCGGCCGTTGCGAAGATGTGCCAGAGTTGCCACGTCCGCCCTGTGAGCACGTACCGTACGGCCACACAGGTGGGACCAGTGGGGCAGCGGGAAGGGGCAGCCGGTTTGACCACGCACGCACCGCAGGCGGCGCAGGCCGTCACGCTGCCCACGACGCTGGACGAGGCGGTGGCGGCCCTCGCCGCCATGCCCGCCGCCGTGCCCGTCGCGGGTGGCACCGACTTGATGGCCGCCGTCAACTCCGGTCAGCTCAGGCCCACCGCCCTGGTGGGTCTCGGGCGGATCAGCGAGATCCGGGGCTGGCAGTACCAGGACGGCCACGCGCTGCTCGGCGCGGGCCTCACGCACGCACGCATGGGCCGCCCCGACTTCGCGGCCCTGATCCCGGCGCTCGCGGCCGCCGCGCGCGCCGCGGGCCCGCCGCACATCCGCAACGCGGGCACCCTCGGCGGCAACATCGCCTCCGCCTCCCCCACCGGGGACGCGCTGCCGGTGCTGGCCGCCCTGGAGGCGACACTGATCATCGCGGGCCCGGGCGGAGCCCGCCGGGAGATCCCGGTGTCGCACCTGCTGGCCGGCATGGAGATGCTGCGCGGGGGTGAACTCATCGGCTACGTGCGCGTGCCGCTGCTGCACGCCCCGCAGGTCTTCCTGAAGGCCACCGGGCGCACCGGGCCGGGCCGCGCGCTGGCTTCCGTGGCCCTCGTCCTCGACCCCGCCCGGCGCGGGGTGCGGTGCGCCGTCGGCGCCATAGCGCCGATGCCGCTCAGGCCCCTGGAGGCCGAGCAGTGGGTCGCCCAGCTGATCGACTGGGACAACGACCGCGCGCTCGTCCCGGAGGCCCTGAACGCCTTCGGCGAGTACGTCGCCGCGGCCTGCATCCCGGACCCGGCACCGGAGCCCGACGGCTCGGTGGCCCCGCTTCCGCCCGCCGTACTGCACCTGCGGCGCACCGTCGCCGCACTGGCCCGACGAGCACTGGGGAGGGCGCTGTCGTGACCGACGACCAGCACGGAGAGGGCACGCCCCAGGGCGGCGGACGCTGGGACCCGCTGCCCCAGGGCGACTACGACGACGGCGCCACCGCCTTCGTCAAGCTCCCCGAGGGCGGCATCGACGCCCTGCTGTCCGGCGACAGCCCGCTGGCCGCGCCGGGTCACGGCTATGTGCCGCCGCGGATAACGGCCGCCCCCGGCGCCGGGGACCCCGCCGCGCCCGGCACCTGGACCGCGCCCGCGGGCGGGGCCCAGTGGCCCGACCCGAACGCCACGCCCGCCCAGCCCGCGGACGACCGGTTCACCTACCAGCCCGGTGCGACGCAGCACTGGACCTTCGAGGAGCCCGCGGCCCCGGCCGCACCCGGGCACGACGTCACCGGGCAGTGGTCCATCCCGGTCGCCGGCGGCGATCTCCCGGACGAGTCGGGCGAGTTCACCACGTCCGCCCTGGTCGAGCAGTGGGGCGGCACCCCGCCGGCCACCCTGCCCGGCGGCGCGCCCGCGCCGTGGGCGACACAGGACACCGGCGGCCCCTGGAACCGGCCCGCGGACGCCGGCCACCCCGGCCTGCCCGACCACACCGACGCGCACCCCGCGGGCGGTCCGGCCGAGCCCGGCCCCGGCGGCGCGCCGGCGCAGGGGTACGCGCCGGACGAGCAGGGGCACGCGCCCGAGGAGCGGTACGGGCACGACCGCGCCGGCCACGAAGAGGCCGGACGGGCCGAGGCCGGCCGCCCGGACGACCAGGCCGGCACCGGCCACGAGCAGGCCGGCCAGGCGGGCACCGGGCACGCGGACGGGACCCGGAAGCACGCCGGCGCCGTCCACCCGGGCGACTCCGTCGCGCACGTCCAGGCGGGGCACCCCGGCGAGTTCGCCGCGCCCGCCGCGGCACCCGAGCAGCGGCCCGGACCGGTGGTGGCGGGCACGGACGGACACGACCCCGCCGGGGCCCCTGAGCGCCCCGCTGACGGCCCGGCAGGCCATGAGGGTCCCGAGACCCCGACCGAGGCCCCGCAGGCCGCCACAGCCCCCGTCGCGCCCGCCCCGCCGGACACGCCCGGGACCGCCGCCCCGGCGGCACCGGAGAACTCCGCCGGGGCAGCCGTAGCAGCCGTGGCGGAGGAACCGGCCGAACCGGTCGACGCCGCCGTACCGCATCCGCATCCGGGCGAGGACGACACGCCCGAAGGTGCGGCCGAGACCACCGGGGAGGCCGCGGAGGCACCCGCCGACGGCCCCGCTCCCGAGGCGGCCCAGGAGCACACCGCGCCCCTCCCGCCGCACGACGACCACCCGCTCGCCTCGTACGTCCTGCGCGTCAACGGCGCCGACCGGCCCGTCACCGACGCCTGGATCGGCGAGTCGCTGCTGTACGTCCTGCGGGAGCGGCTCGGACTCGCGGGCGCCAAGGACGGCTGCTCGCAGGGCGAGTGCGGGGCCTGCAACGTTCAGGTCGACGGACGCCTGGTGGCCTCCTGCCTGGTCCCGGCGGTGACCGCGGCCGGCAGCGAGGTGCGCACGGTCGAGGGCCTGGCCGCCGACGGACAGCCCTCCGACGTGCAGCGCGCGCTCGCCCGGTGCGGTGCCGTGCAGTGCGGTTTCTGCGTGCCGGGCATGGCGATGACCCTGCACGACCTGCTGGAGGGCAACCCCGCGCCGACCGAGCTGGAGACGCGGCAGGCACTGTGCGGCAACCTCTGCCGCTGCTCCGGCTACCGGGGCGTCCTGCAGGCCGTCCAGGAGGTCGTCGCCGAACGCGAGGCCTCGCACGGAGCCGACACCGAGACGGACGCGGGCGAGGCCCGTATCCCCCATCAGGCGGGCCCCGGCGCAGGCGGCGTCAACCCGTCGGCGTTCGAGGCACCGGGCGCGTTCGACACGCCGCGCGCCGCTCCCGGCGGCTACGGCGACGCACCGGATGCGTACGGCGCACCCGGCCCGTACGGCACACCGCCGCACGGCACCCCGGGACCGCACGACCCGCACGGCCCGTACGACCAGCACTACGGCCAGGACGGAGGCCAGGTGTGAGCAACGAAGCCGGCACGGCGACCACCGCCGCGGAACCCGCCGCCGAGACCGAGGGCGGATGGCCGCACGGCCTCGGCGCCTCCCTGCCGCACGCCGACGCCCGCGCCAAGACCGAGGGCACCTTCCCGTACGCCGCCGACCTGTGGGCCGAGGGCCTGCTGTGGGCGGCCGTCCTGCGCTCCCCGCACGCGCACGCGCGCATCGTGTCCGTCGACACCAGCCACGCGCGCGAGATGCCCGGCGTACGGGCCGTCGTCACCCACGAGGACGTGCCCGGTACCCCCCGCCACGGCCGGGGCGTCCCCGACCGGCCGGTGTTCGCCTCCGAGGTGGTACGCCACCACGGCGAGCCCATCGCGGCCGTGGCCGCCGACCACCCGGACACCGCGCGGATGGCCGCCGCCGCCGTCATCGTCGAGTACGAGGTACTCGACCCGGTCACCGACCCCGAGCAGGCCTTCGAGGCCGAGCCGCTGCACCCCGACGGCAACCTGATCCGGCACATCCCGCTGCACCACGGCGACCCGGAGGCCGCCGGCGAGGTCGTCGTCGAGGGCCTGTACCGCATAGGGCGCCAGGACCCGGCCCCGATCGGCGCCGAGGCCGGCCTCGCCGTGCCCCGCCCCGACGGCGGCGTGGAGCTCTACCTCGCCTCCACCGACCCGCACAGCGACCGCAACACCGCCGCGGCCTGCTACGGCCTGTCCCCGGATCGGGTGAAGATCGTGGTCACCGGGGTGCCCGGCGCCACCGCCGACCGTGAGGACCAGGGCTTCCAGCTGCCGCTCGGCCTGCTCGCCCTGAAGACCGGCTGTCCGGTGAAGCTCACGGCCACCCGCGAGGAGTCCTTCCTCGGCCACGCCCACCGTCACCCGACGCTGCTCCGGTACCGCCACCACGCCGACGGCGAGGGCAAGCTGGTGAAGGTCGAGGCGCAGATCCTCCTGGACGCGGGCGCGTACGCCGACACCTCCGCCGACGCCCTGGCCGCCGCGGTCTCCTTCGCGTGCGGCCCGTACGTCGTCCCCAACGCCTTCATCGAGGGCTGGGCCGTACGCACCAACAACCCGCCCTCCGGCCATGTGCGCGGCGAGGGCGCGATGCAGGTGTGCGCGGCCTACGAGGCGCAGATGGACAAGCTGGCCAAGAAGCTGGGCCTGGACCCGGCCGAACTGCGCCTGCGCAACGTCCTGGCGACGGGGGACGTCCTCCCGATCGGCCAGACGGTGACGTGCCCGGCACCGGTGGCCGAACTCCTCCAGGCCGTCCGCGACTTCCCGCTCCCGGCCCTCCCCAAGGACACCCCCGAGGAGGAGTGGCTGCTGCCCGGCGGCCCCGAGGGCGCGGGCGAACCGGACGCGGTGCGCCGGGGCGTCGGCTACGGCCTGGGCATGGTGCACATGCTCGGTGCGGAGGGCGCCGACGAGGTGTCCACGGCGACCGTCAAGGTCCACGACGGCGTCGCGACCGTGCTGTGCGCGGCCGTCGAGACCGGCCAGGGCTTCACCACCCTCGCCCGGCAGATCGTCCAGGAGACCCTCGGCATCGAGGAGGTCCACGTGGCGCCGGTCGACACCGACCAGCCGCCCGCCGGCCCGGGCTGCCGGGGCCGGCACACCTGGGTGTCGGGCGGGGCGGTGGAGCGGGCGGCGAAGATGGTCCGCACCCAGCTGCTGCAGCCCCTGGCGCACAAGTTCGGCATGTCCACCGAGCTGCTGCAGATCACGGACGGCAAGATCACCTCGTACGACGGCGTGCTCTCGACGACCGTCACGGAGGCGATGGACGGCAAGGAGCTGTGGGCCACCGCCCAGTGCCGCCCGCACCCCACCGAGCCGCTGAACGCCTCCGGGCAGGGCGACGCCTTCGTGGGCCTCGCCTTCTGCGCGATCCGCGCGGTGGTGGACGTCGACATCGAGCTGGGCTCGGTCCGGGTGGTGGAACTGGCGGTCGCCCAGGACGTGGGCCGGGTCCTCAACCCGACCCAGCTGGCCGCCCGGATCGAGGCGGGCGTCACCCAGGGCGTCGGCATCGCCCTCACCGAGAACCTCCGTACCCCACGCGGCCTGATCCGCCACCCCGACCTGACCGGATACGCCCTCCCGACCGCCCTGGACGCGCCGGACATCCGCATCGTCAAACTGGTCGAGGAACGGGACGTGGTCGCCCCCTTCGGCGCCAAGTCCGTCAGCGCGGTCCCGGTCGTGACGGCACCGGCCGCGATCGCCTCCGCCGTCCGCGCGGCCACCGGCCGCCCGGTCAACCGGCTCCCGATCCGTCCGCAGGCGGCGGTGGTGACGGCCCCGTGAGCACTCCCGAGACCCCGCCCGGCCCGGAGGAGCCGCGCTACGAGCCCCCGCCCAGCATGGGCAAGCTGTTCGGGTGGATCCTGCTGTTCGTCGTGGCGGCCCTGGCCGTCGTCCTGGGCGGCATCTACTTCACCTGAGCCGTCCCCGTACGGTCGCCCGACGTCCTTCCTGGTGAGGGCCGTTGTCAGTGGGGCGGCGTAGGGTGCTGAGTGGTGGGGGCAGCGGCACTCACGGACTCGACTGAGCACCGTACGGGGAAGATCGCGGGGGAGCGATGAGCACGACCGACGCCGGCGTCACGGCGATCACGCTGACCGAGGCGGAGCTGGACCGCTATGTCACGCACGCGCCGACCCGCGGCCTGCTCAGCGGCACCGGCCTGCCCGCGGCCACCGACCTGCTGACCTTCTCCCCGCTGCGCAGGCACGGTCTGCGCACGCTCGCCGACGCCGCCGAGGGCCCGTTCCGCGTGGCCGACGAGCTGCGGGACCGGCTGGTGATCGGCGAACTGCTCAACCCCGCCGGCATGCGGCGCGAGTCGATCCTGCTCGACGGCGTCACCGGCGAGCTGACGACGGCGTACCTCTCCACCCCGTCCGACCCGCGCCCCTTCGCGCCCTCCCTGGACACCCTGCTGCGCTTCGCCGCGGTCACGGAGGAACTGGCCGGTCTGCGCGGCCGTTTCGCCTCCCTGGCGGGTCAGTACGGCCCCCGGACGGCGGCCGAGGCGACCCGCCGGCTGCTCTCCCTGTTCGAGGAGGGCGCGGACGGCGAGGTCCCGCCGTACTGGAAGGCGGCGGCCCTGATCCGCCCGCTCGCGCTCGGCGCGGGCCCCGGCACGGCGTCGGGGCTGACCCTGGACGTCCCCGCCCGCCTGCTGGACCAGGAGTTCGGGCACGGCCGGGTGGTGCGCTTCGAGGAGGTCGACTTCCCCGCCACGCTCACGCACGACCCGACCCGGCGCTTCCTGCGCGAGACCGGGCTGCCGGAGGCGGCGGTCCTCTTCCACGCGGACACGGACGTCCCGCTGCCGACGCTGCGGGAGTACGTCACCGAGGACCACGCGGACGGCGGCCTCCTCGGTGAACTCCCCGCGCACGCCGACCACTTGATCCGTCTGGGCCGCCTGGTAGGGGACCACAGCCTGGTGGTCGACGGCAGAACGGGCGCGGTCCTGACCTACAGCGGGCCCGAGGGGACGCTCCATCCCCTCAACACCGACGTCTCCACCCTCGCCTTCACGCTCTGGCTCCTGCACCACGAGCGCACCATCGACGAACACCTGGGCAACGAACTGACGACCCGGGCCTACGACCACCTGGCCGCGGCCATGCTGCACACCCTGACCGCCCTCGACCCCACGGCCGGCCTCCCGGACACGACCTGGCACTACTGGACGCACCTGTTCCGGGACGAGGCGGGCGGGGTCCTGTGACCCGGCCCGCCCGGCGCCCCGGTCAGCCGAGGGACGCCCAGCTCTTCCAGTAGCTCGTGTCGCCGGCCTGGACGCGGTTCTTGAAAGTTCCGGTACCGGTGCCCGCGTTGAGCCACAGCCTGTTCGACGTGTCGCGGGAGACCAGGTCGTCGCGGCCGTCGCCGTCGACGTCACCGGCGCCCACGACGTCCTGGTAGGAGCCGCCCCAGTCCTTGAAGACCAGGACGCGGTCCTTCAGGGTGCCGCTGCGGGTGCCGTCGTAGCGCCAGAGCTCGCCGGACGTGTCGAGCGCGAGGACGTCACCGATGCCGTCGCCGTTGAGATCGCCGGCGCCGATGACGCGCTTGTAGCCGGTCCAGGCGGAGCGGATCTTCTTGCGGGGCAGGAAGCCGTCGGTGCCGTCCAGCGCGTAGAGGTACAGATCGCCGGTGCGGGCGTCGCGGGCCAGCAGGTCGGGCCGGCCGTCGCCGGTCTGGTCGCCGCTGGAGAGCAGCGTGTCGTAGCCGCTCCAGTCCCTCGCCAGGCGCCGGTACGCGGAGTCGGGTGCGGGCAGGCCGCCGCAGACGGGCGTGTAGAGCCGGGTCTCGCCGCCGGGCAGCCGTACGACGAGGTCGTTGCAGCGGTCGCCGTCGACGTCCCCGAACGGCACGACGCGGGTCGTGTCCGCCCAGGTACGCGTCTGATACGTGGTCAGCGGATCGGTGGAGTCCCGCGTGAGCAGGTTCATCGTGTCGCCCTTGCCGATGCCCACGAGGTCCGCGCGGCCGTCGTCGGCGTAGTCGTGCCACCTGGGCAGGGCCCGGCTCGCGGTGGTCGCGGTGTACGACGTGTGCGAGGAGCCGTCGTCGGCCGACTGCGTCCAGACCGCCAGCGGGCGCCCCTTGTCGTCGGTGGCCACCCGGCCGGCGCTGGTGGTGCCGTCCTTGCGGGAGCTGAGGGTGCGTGGCTTCGACACGCTGCCGCCCGCCACGGTCTGGGCGACGAAGTCACGGCGGACCGTACGACTGGAGACGAACCGCTTCTGCGTGTACGTGACGACCACCGCGCCGTTCGCGGTCCGGGCGCTGCCGAGCGAGCCGTCCTCGGCGTAGCGGGTCAGCTGCTGCGGGGCGCCCCAGCCACCCCGGGACGCGAGACGCGTGGCGACGGCCGGGCCGCCGCCCTGCCAGCCGACCGCCGTGACGTCGCCGTTCGAGGCGGTCAGCAACTCGGCCGGGGCGGACGGGCCCGCGTCGATCCCGGTGGGCTGGGCGGCACCCCAGTCCGCCGCACCGGCCGGCTTGCGGACGTAGGCGCCCCCGGCCAGCAGCTGGAAACCGCCCTGCGGATGGGCGGCCAGCGTGACCAGCCGCGGCTTGTCGCCCAGCTGCGGCAGGGCACGCGGCGCGCTCCAGGACCCGGACCCCGCGGGCTTCTCCAGGAACCGGTAGTGCCACTGGTACGCCGTCGGGTCCGGGTCCACCCCGTCGCCCGTGTAGGAGCTGTCGCCGCCCCAGAGCAGCGCCAGCGATCCGTCGGCGGCCATGGCGAGGTGCAGGTCCCGCAGCGTGTAGTCGTAGGTGTGGTCGGGCCGGACGACCGGGTCGGGGAGCCGGTCCAGGGCCGCCGGCGTGGACCAGGCCGCCCGCGGGCCGGAACGCTCCACGACCGTCAGCCGGCGGTCTGCGTCCATCCAGGCGACGGCCTGCCTGCCCGCCGCGTCGGCGGCGACGGTGGTCACCGGCGTCCGCCGGTCGACCCCGCCGGCGGCGGGCGTGCCCGTCGCGACGTCCTCGGCCGGGCCGAAGGCGGTGCCGTCGGGAGCCAGCCGGGACATCCGCAGGGTGCTGGGCGCGCCGCCGGTCCCCGCCGCCCACCACAGCAGCGTGAGGGAACCGTCGTCCGTCCGCTGCAGCGTGGCTCCCGGCGCCGGCGCGGACGGCCGCCAGGTGGCGCTGCCCGCGGGCCGGACCGCGAGCACCGTCTCGCCGCCCTGGACGAAGAGCCCCGCCAGCGTCCCGTTCCGGGCCGACTTCAGATCGACCACCCGGCTGACCCCGGGCAACTCCTTCGGCGCGGCCCATGGTCCGAGCCCGGCCGCGACGGTGGCACCGGTGACCGAAGCCGACGCCGGCGCCGCGACCGCACCGGTGCCCACCAGAAGCACGGAAACAAGCGCGCTCCCCCAGAGCGCACGCGACTGCGTCAACATCTGTAAGGCCCCCCCGGGCAAGCTGCGATGAAAGTAGGCGCAGCGTATATCAGCCAAGATCAGGAGGGCAGCCGGCGGCCGCGGATGCCGCACCCGACGGGAGCCGGTGCGCGTCCGTGCTGTGATGTCAGAGCGATTCAGGCGCCATGTTGTTGCGCTCAAGCCATGCTCGTACGGCGGAGTCGGCCATCAGTGACTCGAACTTCTTCGGGAGTGTTTTCTTGACCACGCGAAGATCGGCCGCCACTTGGTCGCGCACGGGAGTGGGTGAATGGCCCACAACTCTGGCTGACGGGGTACCTCCCAGGGCGGCGCCTACAGCGCGTATCAGCCTCCCCAGTGCCCCTGTAGCGCTTCCCAGTTGAATCAGGCCGACGCCTACAATGATCTTGGTGAGCCAGTCGGACACCTCTTCCGGATTGGTACTGGATCTGTAGCCCCCCGCGTCAGGGGAATTCGCCTCGTTGTCGGAGACCTGCGGTCTGCCGCGAAGACTCCGGGGTATACCGAAGAGGAACCCGAGAAGTGCGCCTGTCAGGCCCGAGGCCATGGTTATGAGTGCGCCTTGTCGGGTCCAGGCATGCTTCCACCAGAGTTCGCCGTGGGCGCCGCTTCGTCCATCGCGGGTTGCGGTATCGAACTACGGTCGTATGTGGAGGCCGTGGCGGGATTCGAACCCACGTAACTCGCTTTGCAGGCGAGCCCCTGAACCACTCGGGCACACGGCCGTGTTGATGGAGTAAACGTAGGCCGCCGTGCGGAAGCGGCTCAAGGGGACCGGCGGGGCTGCAACGGGACTGCCATACGCCGTTCATGAAGGCGCGGTCCCCTCGGCTCGCTCACCACCGGCATCGGCGCCTTCGCGGCCGGACTCGTCGTCGCCGGGACCGGGCAGGCCATGTGGGTGTTCATCCTCGGCCGGGCCGGGCCGGGGCGTGCAGGGCCTGGGCGGCGGACTGGTGATCGTCGCGCTGTACGTCGTCGGCCGCGCCTACCCGGAGCGGCTGGGACCCGCGATCATGGCGGCGTTCGCCGCGGGGTGGGTCGTGCCCTCGATCGTCGGCCCGCTCGCCTTCGTCGGCCCGCTCGCCTTCGGCGGTCGGCCGCCCGAGGCGCGCGAGCCCCGGCCGCTGGTCTCCGCCGTGCACCGGCCCCGGGCCCGGATGTCCGGCACGGTCGCCTACGACGACCTGCACGAGCAGGCCGCCGCCCTGCTGCACGCCCTCGCCGCCAGCCACCCGCTGGTCGACGGCGACCAGCGCACCGCCTGGCCGGCGACGGCCCCCTTCCTCGGCCGCGACGGTGTCGATCTCGCCGACGCCGGCCAGGACGTCGCATACGACCTGGTCATCGATGTGACCTCCGGGGACGTCAGTGATGTCGCGGTGATCGCGGGGCGGTTGCGGCAGCTGTGATGTGGGTCCCACCCGCGGGCGGCCGGGCCTCGTCCGGGCGTTGACGGGAGGGCGGCGCCGGTAGGGTGGCCCGGTTGTCATACGTAGCCGAGCCGAGCCCCACAAAAACGGAGACCGTGACTACCACCGCCGCTTCCTCCGCTCACTCCCACCACCTCTCGCCCGCCTTCCCGGGCCGCGCGCCCTGGGGTACCGCCAGCAGGCTGCGTGCCTGGCAGCAGGGGGCGATGGAGAAGTACATCCAGGAGCAGCCGCGTGACTTCCTCGCCGTCGCCACGCCCGGCGCCGGCAAGACCACCTTCGCGCTGACGCTCGCCTCCTGGCTGCTGCACCACCACGTCGTGCAGCAGGTGACCGTGGTCGCGCCGACCGAGCACCTGAAGAAGCAGTGGGCCGAGGCGGCGGGCCGGATCGGGATCAAGCTCGACCCCGAGTACAGCGCGGGACCGCTCGGCAAGGACTACGACGGCGTCGCGGTCACGTACGCCGGTGTCGGCGTGCGGCCCATGCTGCACCGCAACCGGGTCGAGCAGCGCAAGACCCTCGTCATCCTCGACGAGATCCACCACGCCGGTGACTCCAAGTCCTGGGGCGAGGCCTGTCTGGAGGCGTTCGAGCCCGCGACGCGCCGGCTCGCGCTGACCGGTACGCCGTTCCGCTCCGACACCAACCCGATCCCCTTCGTGACGTACGAGGAGGACAACGCGGGCATCCGGCGGTCCGCCGCCGACTACACCTACGGGTACGGCAACGCCCTCGCCGACCACGTCGTGCGGCCGGTCATCTTCCTCTCCTACAGCGGCAACATGCGCTGGCGCACGAAGGCCGGTGACGAGATCGCCGCCCGGCTCGGCGAGCCGATGACCAAGGACGCGGTCAGCCAGGCCTGGCGTACGGCGCTCGACCCGCGCGGCGAGTGGATGCCCAGCGTGCTGCGCGCCGCCGACCAGCGGCTGACCGAGGTCCGCAAGGCCATCCCGGACGCGGGGGCGTTGGTCATCGCCTCCGACCAGGACTCGGCGCGCGCCTACGCCAAGCTCATCCGCGAGATCACGGGGACGAGGGCGACGCTCGTCCTGTCCGACGACGCCGGCGCCTCGAAGAGGATCGACGAGTTCAGCGGGAGCAACGACCGGTGGATGGTCGCGGTGCGCATGGTGTCCGAGGGCGTCGACGTGCCCCGGCTCGCGGTCGGCGTGTACGCGACGACGATCTCGACCCCGCTCTTCTTCGCGCAGGCCGTCGGGCGTTTCGTACGGTCCCGGCGGCGCGGCGAGACCGCGTCCGTGTTCCTGCCGACCGTGCCCGACCTGCTGACCTTCGCCAACGAGATGGAGAAGGAACGGGACCACGCCCTCGACAAGCCGAAGAAGGAGGGCGAGGAGGACCCGTACGCCGAATCCGAGAAGGAGATGGAGGAGGCGAACAAGCAGCAGGACGAGGACACCGGCGAGCAGGAGCAGTTCTCCTTCGAGGCGCTGGAGTCCGAGGCCGTCTTCGACCGGGTGCTGTACGACGGCGCCGAGTTCGGCATGCAGGCCCATCCGGGCAGCGAGGAGGAGCAGGACTACCTCGGCATCCCGGGCCTGCTGGAGCCCGACCAGGTGCAGATGCTGCTGCAGAAGCGGCAGGCCCGGCAGATCGCGCACAGCCGGAAGAAGCCGGACACCGAGGCCGACCTGCTGGAGCTGCCCGCCGAGCGGCGGCCGGTGGTCACGCACAAGGAGATGATGGAGCTGCGCAAGCAGCTCAACACGATGGTCAGCGCCTATGTGCACCAGAGCGGCAAGCCGCACGGGGTGATCCACACCGAGCTGCGGCGGGTGTGCGGGGGACCGCCGAGCGCGGAGGCCACGGCGGGACAGCTGCGGCAGCGGATCGCCAAGGTGCAGGAGTGGGCGACGCGGATGCGGTGACGTGCCCGTCGGCGCTCGCCGCGTGTGCGTATCCGGACGAATCCTGGCAGGCCGGATCCGGTCTTGCCCGGATTCTGGACTGAGACTTCCGCTCAGCGAACCGGCTTCGCTACTGTCCCGCTACGCACACGCCCCGTGGCAGCGCCGCCGCGGAGCGCAGCCGTGAAGCGACAGGGTCCGGAGCCGCCGGGCCGTCCTGCCGATCGGCGGCCTCTGACGCGCGTCGCCGACGGGACTCGGTGACGCATCCGCCGCTCAGGGGGCCGCCGCCCTCACCACCAAAGGAGTGGGCGTCGTGACCGCGGAGACCTCTCAGACGCTCGACCGGGGACTGCGCGTCCTCAAGCTGCTGGCCGACACCGACCACGGGCTGACCGTCACCGAGCTGTCCACGAAACTGGGCGTGAACCGTACCGTGGTGTACCGGTTGCTCGCCACGCTGGAACAACACGCCCTCGTACGGCGGGACTTGGGCGGACGGGCCCGGGTGGGGCTCGGGGTGCTGCGGCTCGGCCGGCAGGTGCATCCGCTGGTGCGGGAGGCCGCGTTGCCCGCGCTGCGGTCGCTGGCCGAGGACATCGGGGCCACGGCGCATCTGACGCTGGTGGACGGGACGGAGGCGCTGGCCGTCGCCGTGGTCGAGCCGACGTGGACCGACTATCACGTGGCCTACCGGGCCGGGTTCCGGCATCCGCTGGACCGGGGGGCCGCGGGCAGGGCGATCCTGGCGGCCCGGCAGGCACCGTCCGCGGATCCCGGGTACACGCTCACGCACGGTGAGCTGGAGGCCGGGGCGAGCGGGGCCGCCGCGCCGCTGGTCGGGGTCACGGGGGTCGAGGGCAGCGTCGGTGTCGTGATGCTGGCGGACTCCGTGCCGGAGCGGGTCGGGCCGAGGGTGGTGGAGGCGGCGCGGGAGGTGGCCGAGGCGTTGCGCTGACACGCGTGACGGGGGCCCCTCTGCCGCGTGCGACCGGGCGGGGCCCGCGAGCGCGGTTCCCCGCGCCCCTGCGGGGCGCTCGCCCCGCTGCGGCACGGGCACCGCTCAGGATCCTTGGCCGACCCGCACGCCCTCGCCGCAAAGGCCCCGCCTCCTTTGCCCATCCGGCCAAGAAGCACCCCGCAGCTTTGGCCGATGCGCACACCCCGCCGTCGCCGCCCCTCCGCATCATCAAGGGCCATACACCCCGAGGCGGAGGGAACAGCATGGTGGACACGGTGGGCACCCGGCCGGAGGCCGGCCGGCGCAGACCACGCACAGGCACACTCACCCGGCGCCAGCCGGTGCAACGTCTCGTCGGCGAGGCCGCCGGCAGCCCGCTCAAGCGGACCATGGGCGTGGCCCAGCTGACGCTGCTCAGCGTCGGCGCCACCCTCGGCACCGGCATCTTCGTCGTCCTGGGCCAGGCCGTGCCCGAGGCCGGACCCGCCATCGTCGTCTCCTTCGTGCTGGCCGGCGTCACCGCCCTGTTCTCCGCGCTGTCGTACGCCGAACTGGCCGGCATGATCCCGGGCTCGGGTTCCTCCTACAGCTACGCCTACGCCACCCTCGGCGAGCTGGTCGCCTGGGTGTGCGGATGGTGTCTGATCCTGGAGTACGGCGTCTCCGTGGCGGCCGTCGCCGTGGGCTGGGGGCAGTACGTCAACGAGTTGCTGGAGCTGACCTTCGGGGTGACCCTCCCCGCCTCGCTCAGCGCCCCGCCCGGCGCCGGGGGCACCCTCAACATCCCCGCCGCCCTCATCGTCGTCCTCGCCATGGTCGTCCTGCTGCGCGGGGCCAGGGAGAGCGCCGTGGCCAACACGGTCATGGTCTCCGTCAAGATCGCCGCCCTCGTGCTGTTCTGCGCCGTCGCCTTCACCGCCTTCCGCGCCGGGAACTTCCACCCCCTCTTCCCCCTCGGCGCCGCCGGCATGAGCGCCGGAGCGGCCTCCCTCTTCTTCTCCTACATCGGCTTCGACGCCGCCTCCACGGCGGGCGAGGAGGCCCGCGACCCCCAACGGGACCTGCCGCGCGCCATCATCCTGTCGCTGGTCCTCGTCACCGCCCTGTACGTGCTGGTCGCGGTCGCCGCACTCGGGGCCATGCCGTGGAAGCAGTTCGCGGGGACCGAGGCCACGCTCAGCGAGGTGCTCGTACGGTCGGTCGGCGGCGGGAACCTGTGGCCGGTGCTGCTGTCCGTCGGTGCGGTCGTCGCCACCACCAGCGTGGTGCTGACGGTGCAGTACGGGCAGATCCGCATCCTCTTCGCGATGGCCCGGGACGGTCTCGTACCGCCCCTGTTCGCCAAGGTGCACCCGCGCACCGGCGTGCCCCGCGCCAACACGGTGATCGTGTCCGGATTCATCGCCGTCCTCGCCGCCCTCGTGCCGCTCGGCAGCCTCGCCGACGCCACCAGCATCGGCACCCTCTTCGCGTTCATGCTGGTCAACCTGGCGGTCGTGCTGCTGCGCCGGCGCAGCCCCGGCACCCCGCGCTCCTTCCGGGTGCCGTTCTCGCCGGTCACACCCCTCCTCGGCGTCGGCTTCTGCGTCTACATGCTGGGCAGCCTGGGTGCCGGCACCTGGATCGCGTTCGGCGCCTGGATGGCGGCCGGGCTCGTCGTCTACGGCCTCTACGGCAACCGCCACTCCAAGCTCAACCAGCCTGAGGACCTCGTATGAGCACGCTCGACCCGACCGCCGACGTCGTCACCCTCACCCGTGCCCTCGTCGACCTGCCCTCCGAGAGCGGCGAGGAGGCGCGGATCGCGGACGCCGTCGAAGGCGCCCTGCGCGCCCTGCCCCACCTCACCGTCGACCGGGTCGGCAACTCCGTCGTCGCCCGCACCGGCCTCGGCCGTTCCGCACGCGCCCTGATCGCCGGGCACCTGGACACCGTCCCGGCCGCCGGGAACCTGCCCGCACGGCTCGCCGACGGCCGTGTGCACGGGCTCGGCGCCTGCGACATGAAGGGCGGGGTCGCCGTCGCCCTGCGGCTGGCCGCCACCGTGCCCGCGCCCGAACGCGACCTCACCTACGTCTTCTACGAGTGCGAGGAGGTCGAGGGCGACCGGAACGGGCTCGCCCGCATCGGTGCCGAGCGGCCGGAGCTGCTCGCCGACGCCGGCCTGGCGATCCTGATGGAACCCTCCGACGCGGGCGTGGAGGCCGGCTGCCAGGGCATCCTCACCGCCGACATCGTGGTCAGGGGCGCCCGCGCGCACACCGCCCGCGCCTGGCAGGGCGTCAACGCCGCGCACAAGGCCGGCGAGGTCCTGCGGCGGCTCGACGCGCACCGGCCCGAGCGGGTGGTGATCGACGGGCTGGAGTACCGGGAGGGGCTCGGCGCCGTCGCCGTACGGGCCGGGGTCGCCGGGAACGTCGTCCCCGACGAGTGCGTCGTCACCGTCAACTGCCGTTTCGCGCCCAGCCGTTCACCCGAAGAGGCGGAGGCCCACGTGCGCGGGCTCTTCCCGGAGTACGAGGTGCGGGTCACCGAGGCCGTCGCGGGCGCCCTGCCGCACCTGGACCGGGTCGGGGGGCTCGTCGCCGCGCTCGGTGCCGAGCCGAGGCCCAAGCTGGGCTGGACGGACGTCGCCCGGTTCGCCGCGCTGGGTGTGCCCGCGCTCAACTACGGCCCCGGGGACCCCGCACTGGCGCACACGGCGGGGGAGTACGTCCCCGTGGAGCACCTGCATCGGTGCGAGGCCGGGCTCAGGGCGTGGCTGGGCTGAGGCCCGCCAGTACCCGCAGCTGAAGCCACAGCACCAGCCGTTCGTCGGGGTCGTCCAGGTCGACCCCGGCGTGCTGCTGGAGCTGTCTGAGGCGGTAGCGGCAGGTGTTGGGGTGCACGGCCAGCAGCTTCGCCGCGCCCGCCATGTCGCAGCCCGCGTCGAACCAGCAGACCAGCGTGCGCGCGTACTCCGTGCCGTGCTCCGCGTCGTACGCCAGCACCCGCCGCCACGCGCCCGCGCTCAACTCGCGCCGCCCGCCCATCACTTCACCCAGCCGCAGCAGCGTCACCCGCGCCCGGACCTCGTCCACCGTGGCCACCGGCAGCTCCTCGTCCAGCACCCGCAGCACCAGGTCCGCGTCCGCCCGCGAATGAGCGAGCCCCTCCGCGTCCGGTACGACCTCGCCGAGCGCGGCCCGCACCGGCACCCGCAGCGCCTGCCCGGCCCGCGCCACGATGTCCTCGGCGAGCCTCCTGTGCCGCTCACCGGGGCCCGGCAGCACCGCGTACACCACCCCGTCCACCAGCACGCCCGCGTGCCGCCCGTAGCGCGCCTCGCACTGCAGCCGTACGACGTCCAGCAGCCGCGACGCCGTGCGCTCGGCGTCCGGGACGCTCGCGGCGGAGTCCAGCACGAAGGCCGCCACCCGGGCCGGGCCGGAGACGCCCAGGCGTTCGGCGGCCGTCGCCGAGTCCGCCGCCGTGCCGTCCAGCAGCCGGCGCAGCAGCTCGCTGCCCCGGTGCCGGGCCAGCTCCCGGGCCGCGCGCGCCCGCAGCAGGAGCAGGGCGGCCGTAGAGGCGCCCTGGGCGAGGGTGTCCTCGGCGTCCGGGGCGAGCGAGCCGCCGTCGACCACCCACACCGAGCCGAGCGTCTCCCCGCCGGCCCGCACCGGCACCGCCAGCCGGGGCAGGTCCCCGTCGGACAGCGCGGGCAGCCGGAGCGGGCCGGCGGCGGCGAACAGCCGGCGGTACTGCTCGGTGTTCGCCGTGCCCGTCGTCGGCACCTGACGGCCGAGGATGCCCTGCCGTCGGTCCTCGTCGATCGGCTGGCCGGAGACGGTGGAGTAGGCGAGGATCCGCTGCCTGGGGTCCTCGATGGCGGTGGCCCCGCCGGTCGCCGTCGCGATCGCGTCGGCCAGCGCGAACAGGTCGCCGAGCCCGCTGTCGGAGCCGGTGGCGCCGGGCCGGGCGGCGATGGCCGAGGCCAGCAGCAGATGCACGTGGTGCCAGGCGGCGTCCTCGGCGACGGACAGCAGCGCCACGCCCTGTGCCTCGGCCTCCGCGACCGGGCCGTCCGCGCCGCGTACCACCACGCCGGTCAGCCCCGCCTCCGCCGCCGCCCGCAGCAGCGGGCCCGCCCGGTCCGCCGGCACGCCGACCGCCAGCAGCAGCGCGCCGGGCAGCCGGGGGAGCGGGGTGCGGCCGTCGTGGAGCACGGCCTCGGTGACCGGTACGGCCTGCCCGGCGGGCGCGGTGTGCAGGTGCAGGGCGGGGCCGCCGACGACGTCCAGGAGATCGCCGAGAGTGCAGACGTCCATGAGGGCCCCCCAGCAGGCTGTTGGCGGATGGTGAAACGAACGTACGCATCCCTTGGCCGCTCGCACAACACACGTGTCCCCGGCTCCTTCGAGACTCGTGCCATGACAGCAGGAGTCACCATCCGCACCGTCCAGGACGTCGCCCGCCTCGCGGCCGTGGCCGACTACTTCAGCGACGTCTGGCAGACACCCCGCACCGCCCCGCCCTACCCGGCCGAGGTCCTGCACAGCCTGGTGCACGCCGGCGGCGCGGTCCACGCCGCCTACGACGGGCAGCGGCTCGCCGGGGCGTCCGTCGCCGTCCTCGGCCCCGAGCACAGCACCTACTCGCTGGTGGCCGCCGCCGACCGGGGGCTCGGGCACGCGGTGAAGCTGGCCCAGCGCGACTGGGCGGCCGGGCGCGGCGCGCGCACCATGCGCTGGACCTTCGACCCGCTGGTCGGCCGCAACGCCCGCTTCAACCTGGCCAAGCTGGGCGCCGTCGGCACGGAGTACCTGGTCGACTTCTACGGCCCCATGACCGACGGCGTGAACGACGGCGACGAGAGCGACCGGCTGACGGTGACCTGGGATCTGACGGCGGCCGGTGCCTCGTCCCCGTACGAGGACGAGGCCGAGGCCGAGGCCGGGGCCTGCGGTCCGGTCGTCCGCAGGGCCCCCGACGGCGACCCCCTCGCCCGCCGGGACCCGGCCGGCCGGCACGTCTGGTGCCGGGTGCCCGAGGACATCGTGAAACTGCGCGCCGCCGAGCCGGCCCTGGCGCTGCGCTGGCGGCACGCCGTGCGCGACGTGCTCCTGGACGCCTTCACGGAGGGGTTCCGGGCCACCGGCATGTCCCGTGACGGCTGGTACACCCTCACCCGCGAGGAGGCGGCGGCATGAAGCTCGAACGCGTCGAGATCGTGCACGTGGCGATCCCGCTGGTCACCCCCTTCCGCACGTCCTTCGGGACGATGACGGCGAAGGACACCTTCCTGCTGCGGGTCGTCACGGACACCGCCGAGGGCTGGTCCGAGTTCGCCGCCGACCCCGAACCGCTGTACTGCCCGGAGTTCGTCGCCGGCGCCGAGATCGTGCTGCGCGACTTCCTGATCCCGCGCGCGGCCGCCCTCCCGCACCTCACCACGGCCGCGCTCGCCCCCGCCCTGGCGAAGACCAAGGGCCACGAGCTGGCGAAGGCCGCCCTGGAGACGGCGCTCCTGGACGCCGAGCTGCGGTCGTACGGCATGCCGCTCGCGACCTACCTCGGCGCGGTCCGGGACCGGGTGCCCGCCGGGGTCTCCGTCGGCATCAAGAACTCGGTCCCCGAACTGCTGGACGACGTCGAGCGCTACCTCGCCGAGGGCTATGTCCGCATCAAGCTGAAGATAGAGCCCGGCTGGGACGTCGACCCGGTCCGCGCGGTCCGCGAGCGCTTCGGCACCGCCCTCCCGCTCCAGGTCGACGCCAACACCGCCTACACCCTCGCCGACGCCGAGCATCTGCGGCGGCTGGACGAGTTCGGGCTGCTGCTGATCGAGGAGCCGCTGGAGGAGAACAACCTGCACGCCCACGCCCGGCTGCAGCAGCGCCTGCGGACGCCGGTCTGCCTGGACGAGTCCCTACACCACGCGCGCGACACCGCCTCCGCGATCGCGCTGGACGCCTGCCGGGTGGTGAACGTCAAGCCCGCCCGGGTCGGCGGCTACCTGGAGGCACGCCGGGTCCACGACGTGGCGCACGCGCACGGCGTCCCGGCGTGGTGCGGCGGCATGCTGGAGACGGGCATCGGCCGTGCCCCGAACCTGGCCCTGGCCGCGCTCCCCGGCTTCACCCTCCCCGGGGACACCTCCGCCTCCTCCCGCTACTTCGCCGAGGACCTCACGGAGCCGTTCGTCCTCAAGGACGGGCACCTCCCGGTCCCGGCGGGCCCCGGCATCGGCGTCGCACCGCTCCCGGACGCGCTGCGCCGTTTCACCGTGGAGCGGCGGGACCTGTACACGGCATAAGGCACGGACGGTGACCGCGTTAGATTGATCCCGTGCTCTCACGTCTCACGCGTTCCCAGGCCGTAGCCGTCTGCGCGCTGCCCGTCGCGGCCCTGCTGGCCACGGCGGCGTTCGCGCCGCTGCCGTTCTCGGTGGCCCAGCCCGGCACGACCGCGAACGTGCTCGGCGCGGCCGAGGGAAGCCAGGTGATCACCGTCTCCGGCGCGCCCGTCCGCAGGACCACCGGGCAGCTGCGGATGGTCACGATCGTGGCGACCGGCCCGGACACCAGGGTGACCCTCGGTGACGTGGCCTCCAACTGGTTCCGCGCCGACCGGGCCGTCATGCCGCGCGACGCGGTCTACCCGAGCGGCGACACGCTGAAGGAGATCGAGAAGCACAACGTGGCGCAGATGAAGCAGTCCCAGGACGCGGCGACCCAGGCGGCGCTGAAGTACCTGGGGCTGAGCGCGGACAAGGTCAAGGTCACGCTGAAGCTCGCCGGCGTGGGCGGGCCGAGCGCGGGCCTGCTGTTCACCTTGGGGATCATCGACAAACTGGACGGCGACGGCAGCGGCGGCGAGCTCACGGGTGGCCGCACCATCGCCGGTACGGGCACCATCGACGCCGACGGCAAGGTCGGCGCGGTCGGCGGGGTGGCCCTGAAGACGCAGGCCGCCCGGCGGGACGGGGCGACCGTCTTCCTGGTGCCGAAGGCCGAGTGCGCCGACGCCGGGGCGGAACTGCCCAAGGGCCTCAGGCTCGTCCCGGTCACCACGCTGAAGGGGGCGGTGAACGCCCTGGTGGCCCTGGAGAAGGGCAAGGGCCCGGTCCCGAGCTGCTAGCGCCTCTCTTGCGGATCGTGCCGGCGGAAGGCCCTAGTCCCTGTCCCGGCCCTCCGCCGCCGCCTGTTCCACCAGGGGGATGATCCGCAGCGGAACGGGGTTCTCCATGACGATCGTCGTGGAGGCGCGGACGATGCCGTCGAAGCCGACGACCCGGTCGATCACCCGCTGCAGATCGGCGTTGGAGCGGGCCACCAGCCGGCACAGCATGTCCCCGCTGCCGGTGGTGGTGAGCAGCTCCAGCACCTCCGGCACGGTCGACAGATGCGCCCGGACGTCGGTCCCCTGGCCCTGCCGGATCTGCAGCGTCGCGAACGCGGTGACCGGGTAGCCGAGGGCCGCCGGATCCACCTGGGGGCCGAATCCGCGGATGACCCCGTTCGACTGGAGCCGGTCCAGCCGTGCCTGCACCGTGCCCCGTGCGACCCCGAGCCGCCGGGACATCTCCAGCACGCCGATGCGCGGCTCCTGGGCCAGCAGCACGATGATGCGCCCGTCCAGATGATCGATCGCCATGGGACCCCCAAGATGGTCATCCTGTACAGAAAGGCAGCCGATGCGGCCGTACCGCTGGGCAGATTGCCCAGTGAATACGCGAACTATTGCGCACCTTGCAGAGCGGGGCCACCCTTCCGCCATGACGCAGACCACACACCACACTCCCGACACCGCACGGCAGGCCGACCCCTTCCCGGTCAAGGGAATGGACGCGGTCGTCTTCGCCGTGGGCAACGCCAAGCAGGCGGCGCACTACTACTCCACCGCCTTCGGCATGAAGGTGGTCGCGTACTCCGGACCGGAGAACGGCAGCCGCGAGACCGCCAGTTACGTGCTGGAGAACGGATCCGCCCGCTTCGTGTTCACCTCGGTGATCAAGCCGGGCACCGACTGGGGCCGCTTCCTCGCCCGGCACGTGGCCGAGCACGGCGACGGTGTCGTCGACCTGGCCATCGAGGTCCCGGACGCCCGCGCCGCGTACGCCTACGCGATCGAGCACGGCGCGCGGAGCGTCGCCGAGCCGTACGAGGTGAAGGACGAGCACGGCACCGTCGTCCTCGCCGCGATCGCCACCTACGGCGAGACCCGCCACACCCTGGTCGACCGCTCCGGCTACGACGGCCCCTACCTGCCCGGCTACGTCGCCGCCAAGCCGATGGTCGAGCCGCCGGCCCAGCGCACCTTCCAGGCCATCGACCACTGCGTCGGCAACGTCGAACTCGGCAAGATGAACGAGTGGGTGGCCTTCT
The DNA here is from genome assembly GCF_014649495.1 of Streptomyces filipinensis. Lineage (GTDB taxonomy): Bacteria > Actinomycetota > Actinomycetes > Streptomycetales > Streptomycetaceae > Streptomyces > Streptomyces filipinensis. Next base: position 110,781 of record NZ_BMTD01000001.1, read on the forward strand.
ACAACAAGGTCATGGGCTTCACGAACATGAAGGAGTTCGTGGGCGACGACATCGCCACCGAGTACAGCGCGCTGATGTCGAAGGTCGTCGCGGACGGCACCCTCAAGGTCAAGTTCCCGATCAACGAGCCCGCGATCGCCAAGAAGAAGTCCCAGATCGACGAGTACCTGGAGTTCTACGGCGGCGCCGGCGTCCAGCACATCGCGCTGAACACCAACGACATCGTGCAGACGGTCCGCACCATGCGCGCGGCCGGCGTCGAGTTCCTCGACACGCCCGACTCCTACTACGACACCCTCGGCGAGTGGGTCGGCGACACCCGTGTGCCGATCGAGACCCTGCGCGAGCTGAAGATCCTCGCCGACCGTGACGAGGACGGCTATCTGCTGCAGATCTTCACCAAGCCGGTCCAGGACCGCCCGACGGTCTTCTTCGAGATCATCGAGCGGCACGGCTCCATGGGCTTCGGCAAGGGCAACTTCAAGGCCCTGTTCGAGGCGATCGAACGCGAGCAGGAGAAGCGGGGCAACCTGTAAGCGGCACGCCCTAGGCGCTGGGCGGCGGTTCCTCCGGGACGTCGCCCAGCGCCCGCAGCGCCTCCTGCGCGACCGGGACCTGCAACGGCGAGAAGTACGGGTTGAACCGCAGCGCCTGCTGAAGGTGCCGGCGCGCCGGAGCCTGCTCGTCCAGCTCCAGCTCGATCATGCCCCGGTGGAAGGCGTACAGCGCGCTGCGCACCCCGCCGCCCTTCGTCGCGTCCGTCGCGGTGGTGGCGTAGGTCAGCGCCTCCTCGTCGTCGCCGGCCCGGTGCAGCGCCCAGCCGAGCGCGTCGGCCACCTCGGTCCCCGGCTGCCGCTCCCACTCCGCCTCCAGCCGCTCCACGGCCTCCTGCGGGTCCCCGTGGTCCGCCTCGTACCGCCCGATCAGCAGCTCCTCGTCGACCCCGCCCGCCATCCCGCGCCGCACCAGCTCCAGCACCTGGTCGTAGCGCTCCCGGGCCTGCTCGGTCATGCCCCGCGCCTCGTACAGCTCGCCCAGCTCATAGGCACCCTGCGGACTCGGATGCCCGGTGAGCGCCGCCCGGTACGCCTCGTACGCCTCCGTGGTGCGGCCCAGCGCCGCCAGCACCCGGCCCCGTCCGGTCAGCGCCGCCCCCTGGTCCGGGTCGAGGCGTACGGCCGCCTCGAAGTGCCGCAGCGCGTCCTGAAGGTCCCCGCGCTCCCACGCCAGCTGCCCCAGCCCGGTCAGATAGGCGGCCTGCTCGGCCGGGGTGCCCGCACCGGCCGCGGCGTCGGCCAGCTGGGCCGCCGCGTCCTCGCGCCAGCCCCGGTCCCGGTACACCGCCGCGGCCCGCGCCATCACCGCGGGCCGCGCCGCCGCGCCGGTGCGCAGCCCCAGCAGCTTGTCCAGCGTGGCGCGGGCGCTCTTGTAGTCGCCGAGCCCGGTGTAGGCCTCGATCAGCGGCGGATACGCGGTCCACCGCTTCGGCGCCGACTTCAGCGCCTCCTCGCCGTACCGTTTCGCCGCGGGGAAGTCCCGGCGCGTCAGCGCCAGCGCGGTCAGCCCGTCCAGCGCCTCGGTGTTCTGTGCCGTCCGCAGGCGCAGGGACGTCTGCAGCGCCTGCTCGGCCCGCGGACAGTCCGCCGGGTCGGCCGTCCGGCGGGCCCGCGCCGCGTACGCCGCCCCCAGCACGGCCCACGCCCGCGCGTCGCGGGGCTGCGCCCGCACCCGCTGCTCCTGCAGCGCGATGAGCGCCCCGAGCTGCGGCAGCGCGGCCGGCAGTCCCGAGGTCACCGCCGTCAGCGCCTGCGCCTGTGCCTGCGGTCCGGCGGCGGGCGGCGGTACCGCCCGGTGCGGCCGTCCGCCGGGCAGCAGGGTCAGCACCGCGCCCGCGGCGACCCCGCCCGCCAGCGCGGTGACCAGCACCCGCCGCGGCCACCGCCGCGAGCGGCGCGGCGCCGGCGGCTCGCTCGGCAGGGACGTACCCCGCACGCCCACTCGGTTGTCCATGGCGCTCACTGTGCGTCAATATGACGATCACATCCGGGTGGCCCAACCGGAGGGCGGCCGGGGTTCACACCGATGGCCGTGAGTGTCACCCTTTGATCATGAGCCGTATCGAAGCGCCCCGCTCCGAAGACGCTGTGGTGACCGGCGACCTCACCGGCCGGCTCCTGGCCGGCCTGCCGGCCGAGGCCGTCCTGACCGACCCCGGCGTCACCGCCTCCTACTCGCACGACATGGCGAGCTTCTGCCCGGCCGGCGCCCCGGCCGTCGTCGTCCTGCCGCGCACCGTCGAACAGGTCCAGCACGTCATGCGGGTCGCCACCGAGCTGCGCGTCCCGGTCGTCCCGCAGGGCGCCCGCAGCGGCCTGTCCGGCGCCGCCAACGCCACCGACGGCTGCATCGTGCTGTCCCTGACCAAGATGGACCGGATCCTGGAGATCAGCCCCGTCGACCGGATCGCCGTGGTCGAACCGGGCGTGATCAACGCGACCCTCTCCCACGCGGTCGAGGAACACGGCCTGTACTACCCGCCGGACCCCTCCAGCTGGGAGATGTGCACCATCGGCGGCAACATCGGCACGGGCTCGGGCGGCCTGTGCTGCGTCAAGTACGGCGTGACCGCCGAGTACGTCCTCGGCCTGGACGTCGTCCTCGCCGACGGCCGCCTGATGTCCACCGGCCGCCGCACGGCCAAGGGCGTCGCCGGCTACGACCTCACCCGGCTGTTCGTCGGTTCCGAGGGCTCGCTCGGCATCGTCGTCCGGGCCGTCCTCGCCCTCAGACCCAAGCCGCCGCAGCAGCTGGTGCTGGCCGCCGAGTTCCCCTCCGCGACCGCCGCCTGCGCGGCCGTCTGCCGGATCATGGAGGGCGGTCACGTCCCCTCCCTCCTCGAACTGATGGACCGTACGACCGTCAAGGCCGTCAACGACCTCGCCCACATGGGCCTCCCGGAGACCACCGAGGCGCTGCTCCTCGCCGCCTTCGACACCCCGCATCCCGCGGCCGACCTCGCCGCCGTCGGTGAGCTGTGCGAGGCCGCCGGTGCCACCCAGGTCGTGCCGGCCGACGACGCGGCCGAGTCCGAGCTGCTGCTCCAGGCCCGGCGCCTCTCGCTGACCGCGCTGGAGGCGGTCAAGGGCACGACGATGATCGACGACGTGTGCGTGCCCCGCTCGCGGCTCGGCGCGATGCTGGAGGGCGTCGAGCGGATCGCCGCCAAGTACGGCCTGACCATCGGCGTCTGCGCGCACGCCGGTGACGGCAACACCCATCCGACCGTCTGCTTCGACGCCCAGGACGCCGACGAGTCCCGGCGGGCCCGCGAGTCCTTCGACGAGATCATGGCCCTCGGCCTGGAGCTGGGCGGCACCATCACCGGCGAACACGGCGTCGGCGTGCTGAAGAAGGAGTGGCTGGCCCGGGAGATCGGCCCGGTCGGGGTCGAGATGCAGCGGGCCGTGAAGCAGGCCTTCGACCCCCTGGGCATCCTCAACCCGGGCAAGGTCCTCTGAGCCCTGCCGCACCGGGCTCCCCGGCCTCACCGGGCGAGCAGCTGGTCGAGCGCGTCGTCGATGCCCAGCTGCCCGCCCTCCGTGCCCGGCGGCACCGCCCGCAGCGTCCGCTCCAGCCACGCCGACACCTGCGGGACGGGCGCCTCCAGCAGCGCGTCCCCGTCCGGCGAGCTGAGCGCCATCAGCACGACGCTGCGCCCGTCGACCTTCGTCGGCCACACCCGCACGTCCCCCTGGCCGCGCGGCCGGAACACCCCCTCCACCAGCAGGTCGCGGGCGAACGTCCAGTTGACGGGGGACTCGGAGGTGATGTGGAAGATGATGTGGACGGCGTACGGATCGTCGGAGCGGTAGCTCAGCCGGGCCGGTACCGGGATGCTGCGCTCCGGCGACAGGATGAGCCTCAGTTCCAGCTCGCGCTCCACCACGATGTGCTCCATGACCTGCGTTCCTTTCCTCGTCTGCGCTGGTCGGACCCGCTCGGGACGGGCTCGCACCGGGGGAGAGCGGGCGGCGGGCGGGCCATTACGCGGGTTCGGGGAAATTTTTTTCGTGGATCTGTGAGAGCCCAGCACGGCGATGCCCGGAAAGGGGTGGGTCCTGCGGGACTGGCGCTGAGGGCTGCCCCGGTCTGATAGATGTGGAGGCCCCCATCCCACCCCCGAGCAGATACGGGACGACGGACATGAGCGCCCCAACCCCGGCCCCAGGTGACGACAGGCCCCGCGAGGGCTACTACCCGGACCCGTCCATCCCCGGATACGTCCGGTACTGGAACGGCTCCTCCTGGGTGCCCGGCACCAGCCGGCCGGCGCCGAAGGACGGCGAGCCGCTCGTCCCGCCGCCCGGCGTCCGCGCCGCGTCCGCGGCCGTGGAGGAAACGGGCCCGCACTTCTTCGACGAGGACCCGCAGCCGACGCCCTCCGGGCAGGACGGGGCCGGCGCGTGGACGGCCGACGGCCCCGGCGGCACGGGCCACGCCGGGTACGGCGCACAGGGCACGACGGGGCAGGCGGGTGCGTCCGGTTACGGCGCGGGGCAGCCCGGTGCCGGCGGTCAGGCGGGGCCCGGGGCCGGGGGCCCGCACGGGCAGCGGGGCGGTGGCGGCCAGGGCGCGGGGCAGGCCGGTGCCGGTGGTGCCGGCCGTGCCGGGGGGCGGTTCGGGTCGGCCGGCGACGGCGACGGCCGTACCCCCGCCGACCCGAGGGTGCCCGCGGAGAGCACGGCCCGGCCGGCCGGGCAGGCCGGCACGGCCCCGGTCCAGCCGGCCGAGGGCGACGAACCGGACCCCGGCGGCACGTTCCTCTTCCGCCGCCCGGTCCCGGGACCCGCGGCCGTCACGGACGACGGCACGATGACCTTCCGCCCGGTACCCGGCCAGGGCCGCGCGCCGGCGTCGGGCGGCCGGGGCACCGGGGCCGCGGACGCGCCCCACGGCACACGGCCGGCGCCCGGCGCCGGAGCGCCCTCCGACGCGGAGGCCGGCGCCGGCGCGCACGCGGGCCCGGGTGCGTACGGTCCGGCTCAGGGCGCGGCCGCGGGTGCGTACGGTTCCGGTCAGGGCGCCGGTTTCGGTCCGCACGGTTCGGCGCAGGGCACCGGCTTCGGCGCCCCCGCCCCCGCCCCCGGTGCCGAGGCCGGGCCGGGTGCCGGCTTCGGGGCACAGGGGCCGGCCCATCCGGGCCACGGTCAGGTCCCCGGCGCGCAGGCCGCCGGCTCGGGAGCGGCGCCCGGCGGCCCCGCTGCGGCCGGTACCCCCGGTGCGTCCGGCGGCTTCGGACCGCAGGGCCCCGTCGGTTCGCCCACCCCGCCCGCCGCGTCCTCCCCGACCCCCGCCCCGGCCGGAGGCCCCGGCTTCGGGGCCGGCAAGGCCGCCGCGGCGCGTGCCGCCGGGCAGGCGGGACAACCGGCCCAGGCCGCGCCCGCCTCCCTGGCGCCCTCGGTGCCGGCGCAGGGCGGAGCACCGGCGACCCCGGTGACCAGCGGGCCCGGTGGTGGTCAGGCCTCCTGGGCGCAGCAGGTGCACCAGCTGGCCGGGGGTGGTGACGAGCCGCCCGTGGTGCCGTGGAAGCCGCCGGTCGAGGACCCGTTCCAGGCGGCCGCGCGCCGCCAGGCCGCCGCCCGCCCGGCCGGCCTCGGCAGGCGGTTCGCCGCCCGGCTGATCGACAGCCTGGTGGTGGGCGCGGTGACGGCGGCCGCCGCCGTACCGCTCGGCCTCCAGGCGGCCGACCACATCCAGGAGAAGGTCGACGCGGCCAAGCTGTCCGGCCGCGAGGTCACCGTCTGGCTGCTCGACGGCACGACCGCCACCAGCCTCGGCATCGTGCTCGCCGTCCTGCTCGTCTTCGGCGTCGTGTACGAGGTGCTGCCGACCGCCAAGTGGGGCCGCACCCTCGGCAAGAAGCTGCTGGGGCTGGAGGTGCGGGACATCGAGGCGCACGAGCCCCCGGCCTTCGGCCGTGCGCTGCGCCGCTGGCTGGTGTACAGCGTGCCCGGGCTGCTCGGCATCGGGATCGTGGGCGTGCTGTGGTGCCTGTTCGACCGGCCGTGGCACCAGTGCTGGCACGACAAGGCGGCTCACACCTTCGTCGCCGGCTGACCCGAGGACCCGGGGTGCCCGGGCCACGGCACCGGGTACTCCGTACGGCCGCCCGCCGGGTGCGGAACCGGGGCGTTCGCGGTCCACTCGGGCCATGAGCAGCGAACCGCCCCCCGGCTCCGGAGAGCAGCCCCCCGAGGACGACCCGTTCAGGAAGCGGCCCCCGTCGGACCAGGGGCAGGGGCCGGGCTCGCCGTACGACACCCCGTACGGCGGTGCCCAGCAGCCCCCGCCACCGGGCGGCGGCGGGAAGCCGCCGGGCGGCGACCAGCCGCCCCCCTACGGCGGCGGCGAGCCCCCGCCGCCGTACGGCGACCAGCCCCCACCGCCGTACGAAGGAGGCCAGCCCCCTCCCCCCGGCGGCGGCCCGTACGGAGGCGCCGGGGGTCCCTACGGTGCCGGCGCCGGTGGTTACCCCACCGACCCGCTGGCCGGTATGCCGCCGCTCGCCGACAGCGGCAGGCGGACGCTCGCGCGCATCGTCGACATGATCCTCGTCGGGATCGTCGTCTGGCTGCTCACCTGGGCGTTCGGGGTGCGCGAGTACCAGGTCAACGACGATCACATCGAGGTCGGCCGGTCCGTCGCGCAGTCCGTCATCGCGGCCGTGCTGTACATCGCGTACGACACGTTCATGATGACCAAGTACGGCCAGACCCTCGGCAAGCAGTGGCTGAACATGAGGGTGGCGAACCTGGACAACGGCGCCACCCCGTCGGCGCAGACCAATCTGATCCGCGCCCTGGTGCTGTGGCTGCCGTTCGCCTTCTGCTGCGCCTGCGTCTGGACGGCGATCTGCGGCGGCTGGAGTTTCTTCGACAAGCCGTACAAACAGGGCCTGCACGACAAAGCGGCCAAGACGGTGGTGGTCGCCACCCGTTGAGCGAAGTGTGATGGGTGGCCATACGACAGCGGCGGATCCGTGGAGAGCATGGGACCGCCGCTGTCGTACGGCCACCCGTCACAGGGCGGTGGACACCGGCTGTTCCTGGGGCGCCGGCTCGGTGGATGCGGCCGGTGCTTCGGTCGTGCGGACCGTCGGCAGTGGCACCGTCATCGCCACGAGCAGCCCCAGGGCCAGTGCCGCCAGGGCGATGACGGTGATCCCGAGGCCCGAACTCGTCTGGGACAGCAGCAGCATGGCGAGCGTCGAGAAGATCACGGTGCAGGAACCGTAAACGAGCTGTGCGGCAGTCGGACGAGGCATGGCAATCGTGTCCTAGGGAGACTTCAGGGGGAGGGCTGAGGCGTGCCGTTCGACTCTCTTCGCGTGCATGCCCGAACGGGAGCCCTGGTAAGCGTGACCTAACCCACGCTACGGGGTGCACGGGGGGCGCACGGAGTCATGGGGTGGAGGCATAGTCCGCGAGCAGGTTCGTAAAGCGGACGTTCAATCCGCATAGTGCACTTGGCCTGCACAAGTCAAGGACTGTCTTTTCTTCTAAACCTCTAGTCAAATTACGGCACTTGATTACACGCGTTGATCATGCGCCCACGGATTCCTCCATGACCCGGAACCCCCTGTCCGTGTGCGCGGCGCGGGGGAGGAACTCAAGTGACCAGCAGATCCTGGACGTTCAGAGCGGCCGCGATCGGGGTGACGCTCGCGGCGGCCTCTGCCACGTTCGCCACCTTCGCCGTCGCGGAGGCGAGCACCCAGGCCCGGTCCGCTGCCGCCAACCGGCACGACCCGGCCCCGGTGAAGCAGCGGGCCCACGACCTGGACGGCCCGCTGAGCAAGACCCAGGAAGCCCAGCGCCGGGAGGCGCTGAACCAGCTCATATCGGGCAAGGCCAAGGCCCAGGAGCGGAACGGCTCCAAGGTCGTGGCGCTCAAGAGCCGCAAGGGCAAGAGCAAGTACGTCGAGCTCAGCCGCGAGAAGACCGACAAGATCTTCACGATCCTGGTGGAGTTCGGGGACAAGACCGACCCGAAGTTCGGCGGCACCGCGGGCCCGCTGCACAACCAGATCGCCGCGCCGGACCGCAAGAAGGACAACTCCACGGCCTGGCAGAAGGACTACGACCGGAAGCACTACCAGGACCTCTACTTCGGCACCGGCAAGAAGACCGAGTCCCTGAAGAAGTACTACGAGAAGCAGTCCTCGGGCCGCTACTCGGTCGACGGCGAGGTCTCGGACTGGGTCAAGGTCCCGTACAACGAGGCCCGCTACGGCAACAACGCCTGCGGCCAGACCAACTGCCCCAGCGTGTGGAACGTGGTCAGCGACGGCCTGAACGCCTGGGTGGCCCAGCAGAAGGCGGCCGGCAAGTCCGACGCCGACATCAAGAAGGACCTCGCCCAGTACGACCAGTGGGACCGCTACGACTACGACCACGACGGCAACTTCAACGAGCCCGACGGCTACGTCGACCACTTCCAGATCGTGCACGCCGGTGAGGACGAGTCCGCGGGCGGCGGCGCCCAGGGCAAGGACGCGATCTGGGCCCACCGCTGGTACGCGTTCGGTACCGACAAGGGCTCGACCGGTCCCGTGAACAACAAGCTCGGCGGTGCGCAGGTCGGCGACACCGGTGTCTGGGTCGGCGACTACACGATCCAGCCGGAGAACGGCGGCCTCGGCGTCTTCGCCCACGAGTACGGCCACGACCTCGGTCTGCCGGACGAGTACGACACCGACGGCGGCGACAACTCCACCGGCTTCTGGACCCTGATGTCGTCCGGCTCCTGGCTCGGCACCGGCAAGGAGTCCATCGGCAACCTGCCCGGCGACATGAACGCCTGGGACAAGCTGCAGCTGGGCTGGCTGAACTACGACACCGCCAAGGCCGGCACGCAGTCCACGCACAAGCTGGGCGTCGCCGAGTACAACACCTGGAACAAGCAGGCCCTCGTGGTCAACCTGCCCGACAAGGCGGTCACCACCACGATCACCGAGCCGGCCGAGGGCAAGGCCCAGTGGTGGAGCGGCAGCGGCAACGACCTGAACAACACGCTGACCCGGTCCGTGGACCTCACCGGCAAGTCGTCGGCGAAGCTGGACCTGGACGGCTGGTGGGCCACCGAGGACGGCTTCGACTACGTCTACACCGAGGCGTCGACCGACGGCGGCGCCAACTGGACGCCCCTGGACGGCACGGCGGACGGCCAGGCCATCCCGCGTGACGCCAGCGGCAAGCCGGCGCTGACCGGCTTCTCGCAGACGCACAAGAAGCTGTCGTTCTCGCTGGACGCCTACGCGGGCAAGAAGATCGACCTGCGCTTCCGCTACGCCACCGACGGCGGTGTCGCGGAGAATGGCTTCGCGGCCGACCAGATCAGCGTGACCGCCGACGGCACCGCGCTCTTCTCGGACAACGCCGAGACGCAGGACGCCGCTTGGACGTCGAACGGCTTCTCCCGCATCGGTGCGTCCTTCACCAAGGACTACAAGCAGTACTACATCGCCGAGAACCGGCAGTACGTGTCGTACGACAAGACGCTCAAGGTCGGCCCGTACAACTTCGGTTCGGCCCAGCGCCCCGGCTGGGTGGAGCACTACCCGTACCAGAACGGCCTGTTGATCTGGAAGTGGGACACCTCCCAGGCGGACAACAACACCAACGCCAAGGACCACCCGGGTACCGGTCTGATCCTGCCGATCGACTCGCACCCGACGGCGCTGAAGTGGGCCGACGGCACGCTGCTGCGCAACCGCATGCAGGCCTACGACTCCCCGTTCAGCCTGTACGGCACCGACGGCCTCACGCTGCACAAGGCGGACGTCGCGACGGTGATCAAGGCGTCGAAGGGCGTGTCGGTCTTCAACGACCACACCAGCACCTACTACGACCCGACCAACCCCACCGGGGGCGTGAAGGTCACTGACACCAACACCAAGATCGCGATCGTCAAGGAGGCCAAGGACGGCTCGACGATCTTGCTGAAGGTTGGCCCCGCGGTGAAGTAGTCCGCATTTTTGCAGGTCAGGCGCGTATCGGCGGCAACCCCTTGGCGGGTTGCCGCCGATCGTGTTTAGGTGCGTCCTGTGGACCGCTTATTGACACCGACCGAAACGGGGATGTGACCGCATGGCCGCTGGAGGCTTCTGCAAACTGCCGAACGGCACGGTCGTGGTGGCACTGAACCTGCCCTACGGCTCCGCCGGGGTGCGCGTCCTGGTGCACGCCCAGAACCGGGCCCGGGCCCTGACCAGGCTCCGCAACCTGGGGTTGCGCGCTATCTACCTCCGGGGGAACGCCGCACCCCCCACGCCGGACGAGATCACGGCGGTGCTGCACCACCCGGACGGCCTGATATGGCGCACGGCACCGGCGGACAACGGTGTCATCGTCAATGAGCTGTGGCACCCCATCCGGGCGTTGCTTCGCAGCTCAGCGGTGGTCTAGCCGTCGAGCGAGCGGGTGCGCGGCCGGCCCTCGGGCCCGTCGCGGCCGCTCACCCGCGCCGGTCAGCCGTCAGACGACGGGCTTGCCGGTCAGCTCCACCCCGGCCCCCCGCAGCTCCTCCAGTGCCCGCTCGGTGGTCTCCTCGGCGACCCCCGCCGTCAGGTCCAGCAGGACCTGCGTACGGAACCCCTCCCGCGCGGCGTCCAGCGCGGTGGCGCGCACGCAGTGGTCCGTGGCTATGCCGACCACGTCGACCTCGTCGATGTGGCGGGCGCGGAGCCAGTCCGCCAGCGGGACGCCGTTCTCGTCGGCGCCCTCGAAGCCGCTGTAGGCCGCCGCGTAGGCGCCCTTGTCGAAGACCGCGTCGACCGCGCCGGAGGCGACGGCGGGGGCGAAGTTCGGGTGGAAGCCGACGCCCTCCGTGCCCGCGACGCAGTGCGCGGGCCAGGAGCGGACGAAGTCGGGGTTGTCGGCGAAGTGGCCGCCGGGGGCGATGTGGTGGTCGCGGGTGGCCACCACGTGCCGGTACCCGGTGCCGGCCGCCTGGCCGATCAGTTCGGTGATGGCGGCGGCCACGTCCGCACCCCCGGACACCGCGAGGCTGCCCCCCTCGCAGAAGTCGTTCTGCACATCTACGACGATCAAGGCGCGGCGCATGGTGGGTGTCCTTCGACTAAGGGTTAAGTAACTGAGCCTAGAGACTTCCGGGCCCGTGCGGGAGGGGGCGTTCGCGGGGGCGGACGACGGTCCCGCTTTAGCTACCCGAGCGCCCGTTGACGTACTCCGTCGGAATGACGGGTTCCCCCCGGGACAGCTGGGTGGCGGAGAGCGGGAGATTGGCGCGGGCGGCGATGTGGCGGTCCCTCGGCACGTCCAGTGGCTCGCGGGCCACCACGTCACCGCCCTTGATCAGCTCGACCAGCAGCTGACGGTCGGCGAGGTCCGCCGGGACCGGGCCGGTGCCCACGACCTCGGCCTCCGCCACCCCGTCCTCGTCCAGCCGGCGCGCCGCCCACTTGCGGCCTCCGACGGAGGTCTTGCCGCCGCTGGACTTCTTCGCGACCGGCACCAGCGGGGCCTTCGGGTCGGCGGTCTCGGCGCGGGCGACCAGCTTGTAGACCATGGAGGCGGTCGGGTGCCCGGAGCCGGTCACCAGCTGGGTGCCCACGCCGTAGGCGTCCACGGGCGCGGCGGCCAGCGAGGCGATCGCGTACTCGTCCAGGTCCGAGGTCACGACGATCTTCGTGTTCGTCGCGCCCAGCTCGTCCAGCTGCTGCCGCACCCGGTGGGCCACGAGCAGCAGGTCGCCGGAGTCGATGCGGACCGCGCCCAGCTCGGGGCCGGCCACCTCCACCGCCGTACGGACGGCCTCGGCGACGTCGTAGGTGTCCACGAGCAGCGTGGTGCCCCGGCCGAGGGTGTCGACCTGGGCCTGGAAGGCGTCCCGCTCGCGGTCGTGGAGGAGGGTGAAGGCGTGGGCCGAGGTGCCGACGGTCGGGATGCCGTAGCGGAAGCCGGCCGCGAGGTCGGAGGTGGTGGTGAAGCCGCCCACGTACGCCGCCCGAGCCGCGGCGACGGCCGCCAGCTCGTGGGTGCGGCGCGCGCCCATCTCGATCAGCGGGCGGTCACCCGCGGCGGAGGCCATGCGGGAGGCGGCCGCCGCGATGGCCGAGTCGTGGTTGAGGACGGAGAGGATGACCGTCTCCAGCAGGACGCACTCGGCGAAGGTGCCCTCGACCCGCATGATCGGCGAGCCCGGGAAGTAGACCTCGCCCTCGGGATAGCCCCACACGTCCCCGTCGAAGCGGTAGCCGGCCAGCCACTCCAGGGTGTCCTCGTCGACGATCTTCCGCTCGCGCAGGAAGCCCAGGACGCCCGGGTCGAAGCGGAAGTTCTCCACCGCGTCCAGGACACGTCCGGTGCCCGCCACCACGCCGTACCGGCGCCCCTCCGGCAGCCGCCGGGTGAAGACCTCGAACACGCTGCGCCGTTCGGCCGTACCGGCCTTCAGAGCGGCCTGCAGCATCGTCAGTTCGTACTGGTCCGTGAAGAGCGCCGTCGAGGGAACATCCACCGGCAGCCCAAGGTCCGCTGTGTTCATGGCAAGGGATCCTACCCCCATTTCGTCAGTGTGACGATTTTTCCGAGCCGTGGCAGCATGGGCACTGTGACGTCACCCGCGCCCGTAGAGATCGAACGCACCGAATCGGCGGAGGAGGTCTTCGCCGTACCCGAGCCCGACGTCCCCTGGGTCACGATCGTGCACAACGACCCGGTCAACCTCATGAGCTATGTGACGTACGTCTTCCAGATGTACTTCGGCTACACCAAGGACAAGGCCACCAAGCTCATGCTCGACGTCCACCACAAGGGCCGTGCGGTCGTCTCCAGCGGTACACGCGAGGAGATGGAACGCGACGTGCAGGCGATGCACGGTTACGGTCTGTGGGCCACCCTCCAGCAGGACCGGAAGTAGCGAACCGACTTACATGCCCGGACATTTCGAACCGCTTCCCGGCGGCGGCGCGGCCGTCGCGCTCGACGACGTCGAGATCTCCATCATCCGGTCGCTGGCCGTCCAGCTCCTGGAGCTCATCGGACCCGGCCCCGGCGCCGACGGCCCCGAGGACCCGCTCGCCGAGCTGTTCGCGGAGGGCCCGAGCGAGCCGCCCGCCGACCCGGTGCTCAAAAGGCTCTTCCCGGACGCCTACAGCGACCCGGAGCAGGCCCCGGACTCGCCCGCCGAGGCCGAGCGGCGCCGGGCCCACTCCGCCGAGTTCCGCCGCTACACCGAGAACGACCTGCGCGCCGGCAAGCGCGAGAACGCGCTCGCGGTGATCCGCGCCCTGGATGCGCTCGCCCCGGTGGACGAGGGCGGTGCGGTGCTGAAGCTGGTGCCGCAGGAGTCCCGGCAGTGGCTCGGCGTCCTCAACGACCTGCGGCTCGCGATCGGCGCCCGGCTGGAGATCACCGACGAGGACGACACCGATCTGCTCTACGGCCTCCCCGACGAGGACCCGCGCAAGCCGATGGTGATGGCCTATCTGTGGCTCGGCGGACTCCAGGAGACCTTGGTCGCCACCCTTATGCCCTGATCCGGAGGATTACGTCACCAAAGGTGACGCCCGGAGTGTTCGCTCAGAGGACGCTCAAATCCGGATAACGATCCCGTCACCGTTGCGGCCTGGTTTGGCGCATTCAGGCGTTGTTTGTCCGCTTTTACCTGTGCGGTGCGTCACACTCACCTCCGGTGATCAATATTGCGGCCGTGATAAATCTTCACGACCGCCCGGCCCGCACCACCCATGTGCAGCCGGGTGCGCCACCGAGCCGACGACCGTCGGCCAGGCAACAGCTCCAGCAATCCGGGGGGATCGAAACCCGATCCGAGGCCGACGAAAGGCCCGGGTCGGCATGGAGAAAGGCGCACCACACATGACCTCAGCGCAGGTCGACCAGCATCGCGACGGCAACGAGGCCGTGCGGGCAGAGGACAGCGAGGGCGGCGAGGGGTATCAGCGCGGGCTCGGATCCCGCCAGATCCAGATGATCGCCATCGGCGGTGCCATCGGAACCGGCCTCTTCCTCGGCGCGGGCAAGGGCATCTCGAAGGCCGGCCCCAGCCTGATCCTGGCGTACGCCGTCGCGGGCCTCGTGATCTTCCTGATCATGCGGGCGCTCGGCGAGCTGCTGATGTACCGCCCGGTGTCGGGTTCGTTCTCGGAGTACGCGCGCGAGTTCATCGGCCCCTTCGCGGGCTTCGTGACCGGCTGGACGTACTGGCTGTTCTGGGTGGTCACCGGCATCACCGAGGTCACGGCCGCGGCCGCCTACATGACGTACTGGTTCGACATCCCCCAGTGGGTCTCGGCCCTGATCTTCACGATCGTGCTGTACGCCGCCAACCTGATCTCCGTGAAGCTCTTCGGTGAGCTGGAGTTCTGGTTCTCCATGGTCAAGGTCACCGCGATCATCGGCATGATCCTGATCTGCGCCGGCATCCTGACGATCGGCTTCTCCGACGCCGGCGACACCGCCTCCGTGGCCCACCTGTGGAACGACGGCGGCTTCTTCCCGCACGGCGTCGGCAACACCCTGATGACCCTGCAGATGGTGATGTTCGCCTTCCTCGCCGTCGAGCTGGTCGGTGTCACCGCGGGCGAGTCCAAGGACCCCAAGAAGGTGCTGCCGAAGGCGATCAACACCGTGCCGTGGCGCATCGCCGTCTTCTACGTCGGCGCGCTGATCATGATCCTGTCGGTCGTGCCGTGGACGAACTTCCACCCGGGTGTCAGCCCGTTCGTCGCCGCCTTCCAGAAGATGGGCCTCGCCGCCGGCGCCGGCATCGTCAACTTCGTCGTGCTCACCGCCGCGCTGTCGTCCTGCAACTCTGGCATGTACTCCACCGGCCGCATGCTGCGCGACCTGGCGCTCAACAGCCAGGGCCCGAAGTTCTTCACCAAGCTGACGCGCAGCGGTACGCCGCTGGTCGGCACCACGTTCTCCGCCGCGCTGATGCTGGTCGGCGTCTGGATCAACTACCAGTGGCCGGGCAAGGCGTTCGACTACGTCGTCTCCTTCGCGACCATCTCCGGCATGTGGGCCTGGATCGTCATCCTGCTCTGCCAGATCCGCTACCGGGCGAAGGCGAACCGCGGGCTGCTGCCGCAGAGCGAGTTCCGTGCACCGGGCGCGCCGTACACGAGCGTCTTCGCCCTGCTGTTCATCCTCATGGTGATCGTGCTCATGGGGATCGACAAGGACGCCCGGGTGTCGCTTTACTGTGCTCCGCTGTGGGCCGCGATCCTCGGCGTCTCCTACTGGCTGCTCAAGCGCCGCAACCCGGAGGCCGCGGCCTTCCGCAAGCGCTGACCGGGCGACAAGCCACCGGAAAGGACGTCCGGCCGTCGGGAGCTCTCGTGGCGCCCCCGGCGGCCGCCGCTCAGGACGTCCACCATATGGGCCGTCCCGTACCATCCCTCGGTACGGGACGGCCCCTCTGCTTATGCTGGCCGACATGCTGACCATCACCCAGGCCCTGTACGACCAGATCGTCGCCCACGCGCGCAAGGACCACCCCGACGAGGCGTGCGGCGTCGTGGCGGGCCCGGCGGGCTCGGACCGCCCCGAGCGCTTCATCCCGATGCTGAACGCGGCCATGTCGCCGACGTTCTACGAGTTCGACTCGGGCGACCTGCTCAAGCTCTACCGGGAGATGGACGACCGCGACGAGGAGCCGGTGGTCATCTACCACTCCCACACGGCCACCGAGGCCCGTCCGTCCCGCACCGACATCTCCTACGCCAACGAGCCCGGTGCCCACTACGTCCTGGTGTCCACCGCCGACACCGACGGCCTCGGCGAGTTCCAGTTCCGCTCCTTCCGGATCGTGGCAGGTGAGGTCACGGAGGAGCAGGTCACCGTGGTGGAGGCCTACTAGTCTCGCGCATCGGACCAAAAGCGTCCGGCATACGGAATCACACTCCGGGACACGGACCGGGAATCGTTACGATGAGCGCATGGTTCTGACAGACGTGAGCGACAAGACGCCGAGCGTGCTGCTCGTGGCGCGGCTGCACGTCGACCTGTGCAGGCTGAACAGCGCCATCTGTTGACGTTCCCCGCCGCCGTACGGCCGTGAGCCGCGGCGCGCGGTCGCGTGCGCGCGCACCGAATCGACGAACCCTTTCCGACAGGAGCCCACCACCATGGCCATCGAGGTCCGCATCCCGACCATCCTCCGCACGTACACCGACGGTCAGAAGGCGGTGGAGGGCAGCGGAGACACCCTCGCCGAGCTGTTCGCCGACCTCGAGACCCGGCATGCGGGCATCCAGGCCCGCATCGTGGACGGCGACCAGCTGCGCCGCTTCGTGAACGTCTACCTGAACGACGAGGACGTCCGCTTCCTGGACGGCATCAACACCAAGCTGTCCGACGGCGACAGCGTCACGATCCTGCCGGCCGTCGCCGGCGGCATGCGCTGATCGGCGCCTGAGCAGCGATGCGCTACGACTCCCCGCTGGCCGCGGTGGGCAACACCCCCCTGGTGCGCCTGCCGCGGCTGTCGCCGTCCCGCGACGTCCGCATCTGGGCCAAGCTGGAGGACCGCAACCCCACGGGCTCGGTCAAGGACCGCCCCGCCCTGCACATGATCGAGCAGGCGGAGAAGGACGGCCGGCTCACCCCGGGCTGCACCATCCTGGAGCCCACCTCCGGCAACACCGGCATCTCCCTCGCCATGGCGGCCAAGCTCAAGGGCTACCGCATGGTGTGCGTGATGCCGGAGAACACCTCGCAGGAGCGCCGGGACCTGCTGGGCATGTGGGGTGCCGAGATCATCTCCTCGCCGGCGGCGGGCGGCTCCAACACCGCCGTGCGCGTGGCCAAGGAGCTGGCCGCCGAGCACCCCGACTGGGTGATGCTCTACCAGTACGGCAACCCGGACAACGCGGGCGCCCACTACGCCACGACCGGCCCCGAGATCCTGGCGGACCTCCCCTCGATCACCCACTTCGTCGCGGGCCTCGGTACCACCGGCACCCTGATGGGCGTCGGCCGGTACCTGCGCGAGCACAAGCCGGACATCCGGATCGTGGCCGCCGAACCGCGCTACGACGACCTGGTGTACGGCCTCCGGAACCTCGACGAGGGCTTCGTGCCCGAGCTCTACGACGCCTCCGTCCTCACCACCCGCTTCTCGGTCGGCTCGGCCGACGCGGTCACCCGCACCCGGGAACTCCTGCAGCAGGAGGGCATCTTCGCGGGCGTGTCGACCGGCGCCGCCCTGCACGCGGCGATCGGTGTGGGCCGCAAGGCGGTCAAGGCGGGGGAGTCCGCGGACATCGTCTTCATCGTGGCCGACGGCGGCTGGAAGTACCTGTCCACCGGCGTCTACACGGCGGCCACCACCGAGGAGGCCATCGAGACGCTGCAGGGCCAGCTCTGGGCGTAACACCGCCTTAACCTGCCTCAAGTGGGCGCCAGCCCCCTCCCTAGAGGGGGCTAAGCCATTCCTATGGCCAGGCAAAGAAAGGCGCCCGGCACTGCCGGTCCCGCCCTGCCCGGAGCTACGTTCCTCCCCGCACCCTGACATGTCACGCTCATCCGGCGGGCTGTGTCAGGGGTCTGCGAATGTCATGCTCATGACTGCGCGGTCTCGCCGCCGCTACGCGCGTCACGGGCCTGCCAATCCAGTGCGCATCCCCACGTCAACGGAGGCAGTACCCCATGCGTGAGTCACGTCCGAGCCGGCGGAGACGGAGTCTGCGAAGACTCGTCGCCGTCGCCTTCCCCGCCCTCGCCCTCACCGTCGCCGGGCTCGTCGCGGCGCCGGCAGCCGGGGCCCGGCCCGCAGCGGCCCACCCCCCCACCTCCAAGGTCACGCAGAACAACAAGGCGCTGACCGCCCCGGGTCGGCAGACCTACCACTCCACCGGCAAGGCCGGCCAGAAGGTCCCCACGACCCGTCTGTGCGCCACCGCCCTGCCGGGCCACGCGTCCTGCTTCGCCCAGCGCCGCACCGACATCAAGCAGCGCCTCGCCTCGGCGCTCGCCGCCGCGGCACCCTCCGGCCTCTCCCCGGCCAACCTGCACAGCGCCTACAACCTGCCCACCACGGGCGGCTCCGGCATGACGGTCGCCATCGTCGACGCCTACAACGACCCCAACGCCGAGTCGGACCTGGCCACGTACCGGTCCACGTACGGCCTGTCGTCCTGCACCAAGGCCAACGGCTGCTTCAAGCAGGTCAGCCAGACCGGCTCCACCACCTCGCTGCCGACCAACGACAGCGGCTGGGCCGGTGAAGAGGCCCTCGACCTCGACATGGTCAGCGCGGTCTGCCCGAACTGCAGCATCATCCTGGTCGAGGCGAACTCCGCGAACGACTCCGACCTCGGCATCGCCGAGAACGAGGCCGTCTCGCTCGGCGCCAAGGTCGTCTCGAACAGCTGGGGCGGCTCCGAGTCCTCCTCCCAGACCACCGAGGACACCCAGTACTTCAAGCACCCGGGCGTCGCGATCACCGTCTCCTCCGGTGACTCCGCCTACGGCGCCGAGTACCCGGCGACCTCCCAGTACGTGACCGCCGTCGGCGGCACCGCGCTCACCACCGCCTCCAACTCCCGCGGCTGGTCCGAGTCGGTGTGGCACACCAGCTCCACCGAGGGCACCGGCTCCGGCTGCTCCGCCTACGACGCCAAGCCGAGCTGGCAGACCGACACCGGCTGCTCCAAGCGCATGGAGGCCGACGTCTCCGCGGTCGCCGACCCGGCCACCGGCGTCGCGGTCTACGACACCTACGGCGGCTCCGGCTGGGCGGTCTACGGCGGCACCAGCGCCTCCGCCCCGATCGTGGCCGGCGTCTACGCCCTGGCGGGCACCCCGGGCTCCGGCGACTACCCGGCGAAGTACCCGTACCAGCACACGGGCAACCTGTACGACGTCACCAGCGGCAGCAACGGCTCCTGCTCCACCTCGTACTTCTGCACCGCGACCGCCGGCTACGACGGCCCGACCGGCTGGGGCACCCCGAACGGCACCGCCGCCTTCACCGCCGGCTCCAGCAGCGGCAACACGGTGACCGTCACCAACCCCGGCAGCCAGTCCACCACCACCGGAAGCTCGGTCAGCCTCCAGATACAGGCCAGCGACAGCGCGGGCGCGGCCCTCACCTACAGCGCCACGGGTCTGCCCACCGGGCTGTCCATCAACAGCTCCACCGGACTGATCTCCGGTACGGCGTCCACCGCGGGCACCTACCAGGTCACCGTCACCGCGAAGGACTCCACCGGCGCCTCCGGCGCGGCCTCCTTCACCTGGACCGTCGGCTCCGGCGGGGGTGGCGGCTGCACCTCCTCCCAGCTGCTGGCGAACCCGGGCTTCGAGTCGGGCAGCACCGGCTGGAGCGCGAGCAGCGGCGTCATCACCAACGACTCCGGTGAGGCCGCCCACAGCGGCTCCTACAAGGCCTGGCTCGACGGCTACGGCTCCTCGCACACCGACACGCTGTCCCAGTCGGTGACGATCCCGGCCGGCTGCAAGGCCACGCTCACCTTCTACCTGCACATCGACACCGCCGAGACCGGCAGCACCGCGTACGACAAGCTGACCGTCACCGCCGGTTCGACCACCCTGGCGACGTACTCGAACGTCAACGCCGCCTCCGGGTACGCGCAGAAGACCTTCGACCTGTCCTCGCTGGCGGGCCAGACGGTCACCCTGAAGTTCAACGGCGTGGAGGACTCCTCGCTGCAGACCAGCTTCGTCGTGGACGACACCGCCCTGACGACCGGCTGATCCCCCGCGAGAGCGGACAAGCGGTCCCGCACGCGGAAACCCTCCGCGTGCGGGATCCTTTCGTCGTGCTGGTACGTCACATCTGCACCAGGCGGCCGACCCCGTGCGGCCACGGCAGAAAGGCGAAATCCCATGCGCCGTACGACGACGTCCCTCGCCCTCGCGGCGGCAGCGCTTCTCCTCGCGGGATGCGGCTCGCACAGCGGCACCGACACCGGAAGCGCCGGCAAGCCGTCGGCGCCGGCCTCCTCCGCACCGGGCAAGGGCGGCTGCGCGGCCCTCGTCCAGCTCAAGGCCGCCGACAGCGGCCGTACCGTGTGCGTGGCCAAGGGCGGCGAGGTCCGCCTCGCCCTGGACGGCACCAAGTCCCGCCCGTGGAAGCCGGTCGCGGCCGCCGGCACCGCGCTGAAGGGCATCAACGCGGGCTTCGTCATCCAGCCGGGCCAGGCCACGGCCGCGTACCAGGCGGTGGCGCCCGGAACGGTGAAGCTGACGTCGTCCCGCCCGCTGTGCGCCCAGCCGACGGCCTCCGGCCAGGTCTCGTGCAAGGGCATCCAGGAGTGGACGGTGACGGTGAACGTGCGGTGACCGCCCCGCGCCCCTACATGGCGCGCCCTAACCCGCCAGGTGCCGTACCTGGTCCCACAGGACCGGGTCGACCACACCGACCCGGCGCCGGAAGTAGCCGACCGGTACCTCGCGCAGCTCGTCGGTCTCCAGGAAGCTGGGCCTGCCCCGGGCGTCGCCGACCGCGCCCGGGGGCAGCGGGATCACCCCGGCCCGCTCGTCGTGGTACTTACTGGTGATCTTCGCGACCGTGGCCCGGTTCCCGCGCACCGCCAGCACCAGACAGGGCCGGTCCTTCACCTCGGCGCGGTCCTCGTAGGGGACGTCCGCCCACCAGATGTCCCCGGGGACCGGCCGGGCGGCCTGCGCCCGGCGCGTTCCTGGGCGGCCGGGCGGCCTCAGGCGGCGCCCGCCGGGCCGGCGGCCGCGTCCCCAGCCGTCGACGAGCGTGGCGACCAGGGCGAGGAGTACCACCGCCGCGAGCGCCAGCCACCAGGACGTGTCCATACGACGACGTTACCGGCGCGCGCTGAGGATCGCGCGCCCTCTTCGTATCCTTCTGCGCCCCGGGTCCAGCCGAACCGGTGACAGCACAGGTGAGTTCGCCCACAACGGCCCCTGGCGGAGGAGCGACCCGCGCTTTTGCGCCTTACGCTCGACGCACCGCACGACCCCCGTTTCCTGCCCTTTTGATCTTTCCGCCAACGGAGGTTTCTGCTTCATGAAGCTCACCGTCGTCGGCTGCTCGGGGTCGTTCCCGTCCGCGGAATCGGCCTGCTCGAGCTACCTCGTCCAGGCCGACGGCTTCCGGCTGCTTCTCGACATGGGCAACGGCGCCCTCGGCGAGCTGCAGCGTCACTGCGGTCTCTACGACCTCGACGCGATCTTCCTGAGCCATCTGCACGCCGACCACTGCATCGACATGCTCGCCTACTTCGTCGCGCGCTACTACCGCCACGACGGCGGCCGCTGTGCCCCGATCCCGGTCTACGGCCCCGAGGGCACCGAACACCGCCTGACCACGGCCTACGCCGACACCCCCTCCGCCTCGTCCATGAGCGAGGTCTTCGACTTCCACACCGTGAAGCCGTCCACGTTCGAGATCGGCCCCCTCACGGTGCACACCGAGCGGGTCCGCCACCCCGTGGAGGCGTACGCCATCCGCATCGAGCACGGCGGACGGTCGCTGACGTACTCCGGCGACACGGGGGTCAGCGAGGCGCTGGACGAGCTGGCCCGGGACACCGACCTGTTCCTGTGCGAGGCGGCGTTCACGCACGGCAAGGAGAGCATCCCCGACCTGCACCTCAACGGCAGGGAGGCGGGTGAGTCGGCGGCCCGCGCGGGCGCACGCCGCCTGGTCCTCACCCACATCCCGCCGTGGACCGACCCGCAGGTCAACCTCCGCGACGCCCGTGCGGTCTTCGGCGGCCCGGTGGAACTGGCCGCGCCGAGGCTGACGTACGAGATCTAGCAGGCCGCACAGCGCAAAGCCCCGGAACCTCCATCGGTTCCGGGGCTTTCGCGTGCTGTGAAGGGGTGCGTTCCAGCGGAGCGCTACGCCTTGGTGAGGTCCTCGACCTCCTCCTCGGGCTCGCGGCCCGGGGTGGGGAGGTTGAACCTGATGATCGCGAAGCGGAAGACCGTGTAGTAGACCGCCGCGAAGACCAGGCCGATGGGGATGATCATCCAGGGCTTGGTCGCCAGACCCCAGTTGAGGACGTAGTCGATCGCGCCGGCCGAGAAGCTGAAGCCGTGGTGCACGCCCAGCGACCAGGTCACCGCCATCGACACCGCGGTGAGGACCGCGTGGATCGCGTAGAGCAGCGGGGCGATGAACATGAACGCGAACTCGATCGGCTCGGTGATGCCGGTGACGAACGAGGTCAGGGCGAGGGACAGCATCATGCCGCCGACGGCCTTGCGGCGCTCCGGGCGGGCGCAGTGGGTGATCGCCAGGGCGGCGGCCGGGAGGGCGAACATCATGATCGGGAAGAAGCCCGTCATGAACTGGCCGGCGGTCGGGTCGCCGTGGAAGAAGCGGGGCAGGTCACCGTGCCACAGGGCACCGGCGGAGTCCTTGTAGCTGCCGATCTCCTGCCAGGCCACCGTGTTCACGAACTGGTGCATGCCGATGGGCAGCAGACCGCGGTTGATGAGACCGAACAGGCCCGCGCCGACCGCGCCGAGGCCGGTCATCCACTTGCCGAAGTCGGTGATGACGTTGCCGATGGGCTCCCAGATCAGACCGAAGAGCACACCGACGCCGGTGCCGATGAAGGCCATCAGGATGGGGACCAGCCGGCGGCCGTTGAAGAAGCCCAGCCAGTCCGGCAGCTTGGTGCGGTGGAAGCGCTGCCAGACGACGGCGGCGATGAGGCCCATGACGATGCCGCCGAGCACCTTGGGGTCGTTGTACGTGGCGGGGATGTCCGCGCCCTTGGTTATCTTCGCCTCGGTGATCGGGAACGCGGTCAGCACGTTCTTGTACACCAGGAAGCCCACGAGCGCGGCCAGCGCGGTGGAGCCGTCGGCCTTCTTGGCGAAACCGATGGCGATACCCACGCAGAACAGCAGCGGCAGGTTGCTGAAGACGGCGTCGCCGGCGGTGGCGAACACGGCCGCGACCTTGTTCCAGCCGAGGCCGTCCTTACCGAACACATCGTCCTGGCCGAGACGCAACAGGATGCCCGCCGCCGGGAGCACGGCGATCGGGAGCTGCAGGCTGCGGCCGACCTTCTGAAGGCCCTGGAACAGGCCGGATCCCCGCTTCTTCGCGGGAGCCGCCGTGGCGGTGGCGGTGCTCATGGATGGTTCCTCCATCGGTGGTGGTCTACACCACTCAGTGGTGTAGACCTGTTGTAGCACGATGAAGGCGGGATAAGGAACCACGAAATCCGCTACCGCAACGCTACGCGGCGTGCCGATGTGCTAAGGGGGTTCAGGCCTTGGTGACGTCCTCGACCTGCTCCTCCGGCTCGCGCCCCGGAGTCCTCAGGTCGAACCGGGTGATCGCGAACCTGAAGACGGCGTAGTAGACCACCGCGAAGCACAGGCCGATCGGGACGATCAGCCACGGCCGCGTCGCCAGGCCCCAGTTGATCACGTAGTCGATGAGGCCGGCCGAGAAGCTGAAGCCGTCGTGCACCCCGAGCGCCCAGGTCACCGCCATCGAGACACCCGTGAGCACGGCGTGGACCGCGTACAGCGCCGGGGCGATGAACAGGAACGAGTACTCGATCGGCTCGGTGATGCCCGTGACGAACGACGTCAGCGCCACCGACAGCATCAGGCCGCCGACCTCCTTGCGGCGCTGCGGCCTGGCGCAGTGGGTCATGGCCAGCGCGGCCGCCGGCAGCGCGAACATCATGATCGGGAAGAACCCGGAGGTGAACTGGCCCGCGTGCGGATCGCCCGCGAGGAACATGTTGATGTCGCCGTGCACCGGCGTGCCGCCCGGCGGCACGTACGTCCCGAACTGGAACCAGATGGGCACGTTCAGGAACTGGTGCAGCCCGATGACGAGCAGCGCGCGGTTGGTGACGCCGAAGATGCCCGCGCCCCAGGCCCCCGCGTCCCGCAGCCAGTGGCTGAAGCTCTCCAGGCCGGCGCCGACCGGCGGCCAGATCCACAGGCACAGCGCCGCGAAGGCGATGCCGACGAACGCCATGATGATCGGGACGAGCCGGCGGCCGTTGAAGAAGCCCAGCCAGTCCACCAGCCGGGTGCGGTGGAAGCGGGCCCAGAAGAAGGCCGCCAGCAGACCCATGACGATGCCGCCGAACACGCCGGGGTTCTGGAAGGTGAACGGCGTCACCGCACCGCTCCCCGCGCCCACGCTCACCTGGCAGCCGATGTCCGGCAGTGCCTTCGAACCACCCGGGCACGCCTGGGGGAACTGGTGCAGGACGCCGTAGTAGACGAGGAAGCCGGCCACCGCCGCGAGCGCCGTCGAGCCGTCCGACTTCTTCGCCATGCCGATCGCGACGCCCACGCAGAACAGCAGCGGAAGGCCGAGGGAGCCGTCGAGCAGCGCGCCGCCCGCCCCCTTCATCACCTTCGACGCGACCGTCCAGTCCAGGCCCTGGCCGCCGAAGACGTCCGGCTGCCCCAGCCGGTTCAGGATGCCCGCGGCCGGCAGCACCGCGATGGGCAGCTGGAGACTGCGGCCCATCTTCTGCAGCCCTTGGAACAGCCGGTTCCAGCGCTCCCGCGCCGGGCTCACCGTGCTGTCCGCGGGTGCGCTCTCGGCGCTCATGGGCGTCCTCCCGGCCACTCGACTCAGGCGCGGTTTGGCGACCGTCCCCCCTGTGGTGTAGACCAGTTGGCGGACGGTTCCGCTGTCGTGATCGCCATCATTCGGCACGCGCGGCATGACCGCTCGCGAAGATGGGCCAACTGTGGGTTACTGCGACAAAGCGGTTCGGATCAGGGAGAAGCAACATGGCCAGCAAGGCTGAGAAGATCGTCGCCGGCCTCGGCGGCATCGACAACATCGAGGAGATCGAGGGCTGCATCACCCGGCTGCGCACCGAGGTGTCCAACCCCTCGCTGGTCGACGAGGCCGCCCTGAAGGCCGCCGGCGCCCACGGCGTCGTCAAGATGGGCAGCGCCATCCAGGTCGTCATCGGCACCGACGCCGACCCGATCGCCGCGGAGATCGAAGACATGATGTGAGACCCCGTCCGAGCCGGGGTCACCTGTAAGGGGCTCTTCCCGACGCGGGAGGAGCCCCTTTCCCGGCTACGGCTAGGCTCATCGGCATGTCTCGCATCGACGGCCGTACGCCCGAACAGCTCCGCCCGGTCACCATCGAACGAGGATGGAGCAAGCACGCCGAGGGCTCCGTCCTCGTCTCCTTCGGCGACACCAAGGTCTTCTGCACCGCCTCCGTGACCGAAGGCGTCCCGCGCTGGCGCAAGGGCAGCGGCGAAGGCTGGGTCACCGCGGAGTACGCCATGCTCCCCCGCGCCACCAACACCCGCGGCGACCGCGAGTCCGTCAAGGGCAAGATCGGCGGCCGGACCCACGAGATCTCCCGGCTCATCGGCCGCTCCCTGCGCGCCGTCATCGACTACAAGGCGCTCGGCGAGAACACCATCGTCCTCGACTGCGACGTCCTGCAGGCCGACGGCGGCACCCGCACCGCCGCCATCACCGGCGCCTACGTCGCCCTCGCCGACGCCGTCGCCTGGGCCCAGGGCAAGAAGCTGATCAAGGCCGGCCGGCAGCCGCTCACCGGAACCGTCAGCGCGGTCTCCGTCGGCATCGTCGGCGGCGTCCCGCTGCTCGACCTCCGCTACGAGGAGGACGTACGCGCCGAGACCGACATGAACGTCGTCTGCACCGGCGACGGCCGCTTCGTCGAGGTCCAGGGCACCGCCGAGGCCGAGCCGTTCGCCCGCGCGGAACTCGACGCCCTGCTGGACCTCGCCGTCGCCGGCTGCGGCGAACTCGCCGCCCACCAGCGCGCCGCCCTGGAGGCCACGCTCGCAAAGTAAAGGGCAGACCAACAAAACAGGTGCGCGCGGGCAACCCGCGCGCCCTCCCCGTCGTCCTAGCTACGGACAGCCTTACCAGGGGAGGGAACACCACCATGGCCGTCAGCCGACGCCGTCTCACCGCCGTCGCCGCCGTGGCGCTCGCCGCGCTCACGACCGGGCTCACCACCGGCTGCGACGCCGTGAACAAGGCGCTGGACTGCGTCCAGACCGCCGACTCCATCGCCGACAGCGTCACCGACCTCCAGCAGGCCGTGGAGAACGCCGCGAAGGACCCCGGCCAGGCCGACGCCTCCCTCGACTCCATCGAGAAGAACCTGCGGAAGATCGGCGACAAGACCGACAACGCCGATGTCAACAAGGCCGTCGACGACCTCGACAAGGCTGTGGACAACGTGCGTACGGCCATCAAGAACGGCGACAGGACACCGGACGTCGGCCCGGTCACGGACGCCGCCGGCGAACTGACCAAGGGCTGCACGAAGTGACCCGGGGGGCGCGGGGCCGCGGTGACACGCGGCCCTGAGCGCGCGGGCGCGACCGACCGCGACGGGCCCACGGCGCACGACGGGCCCGCAGCCGGCGACGGCGCTCAGTGCCCCCGACGCCGCTCCCGCTCCTCGTACCGCTCCTCGCGGCGCGCCCGGTGCAGCTCGCGGCGGGACTCCCTGCGCTCCAGCCGCTCCTGACGGCGCTCTTCCTTCAGGCGTTTCTGCTCCGCCCGGGTGACCTTGCGTTCCACACCGACCCCGCCCCAGAACGCGAGCCCGCTGATGACCACCCGCGGCGCGCCCGGCTCGGGCGGTCCGCCGTCCCTCGGGTGCTCGAAGCCGCCCATGATGCCGATGCCGCGGACGACCACATCGACCCCCGGCGGCACGGTGACCTGCATCCCGCCCATGATCGCCACACAGTTGATCTCGACCTCGTGGTCCGCGAAGTTCGCCTCACGCAGGTCGATCTCACCGCCGCCCCAGAACGCGAAACAGTTGAACCGCCTGGGCACCGTCCAGCGGCCCTTGCGCTCGAACCCCGACATGATCGCGATCGCGCCCGTCGAGGAACCCTCGCCCCCGACGATCCGGTCGGCCCAACCGCCGCTCTGCGCCGGGGCCTTGGTGAAGGACACGGGGGCGTGCGACGCCGCGGCGCCGGCCGCCGGCAGGTCGCGGGTGAGCGGCGCCAGTTCGCCGTACGTGCGCGCCTTGTAGGCCGCCTCCAGCCGCTCCTCGAACTCCTCCATGTCGAGCCGGCCCTCGGCCAGAGCGTCCCTGAGGACCTCGGCGACCCGCTCACGGTCGGCGTCGGCGGCCCGGAGGTCCGGACGTGCGTCGTCGGTCATGGCAGAAGCCTACGAGACCGCCCTCTCCGCGTACATCTTCGCGATGACGGCCTCGATGTCCGGCTCCCGCACCGACAGGTCCACCAGGGGGTACTCCGCCGCGAGATGCGCCACGAGCGGCGCCGCCGACTGCCCCGCCGGGAACGCCAGCCACTGCCGCGGCCCCTCCACCCGCACCACCCGCGCCGACGGCACCCGGACCGGCGGCAGTTCCCGCTCCAGGTCCACCACCAGCGTCCGCTCGCTCTCCCCTGCCTCGTGCAGCCCCGCGAGCGGACCGTCGTACATCAGCCGCCCGTGGTCGATCACCATCACCCGCGAGCACAACTGCTCGATGTCCTGCAGGTCGTGCGTGGTCAGCAGCACGGTGGTGCCGCGCTCGGAGTTCAACTCCCGCAGGAACCCGCGGACCTTCGCCTTCGACACGACGTCCAGACCGATCGTCGGCTCGTCCAGGTACAGCACCTCCGGGTCGTGCAGCAGAGCCGCCGCGATGTCCCCGCGCATCCGCTGACCGAGCGACAGCTGCCGTACCGGCACCTCCAGCAGCTCGCCCAGTTCGAGGAGTTCGACGCAGCGGTCCAGGTTCTCCCGGTAACGGGCGTCCGGGATCCGGTACATGCGGTGCGCCAGCCGGTAGGAGTCGATCAGCGGCAGGTCCCACCACAGGGTCGTACGCTGCCCGAAGACCACCCCGATCCGGTGCGCCAGCCGCCGGCGCTCGCTCGACGGGTCGATGCCGGCCACCCGCAGCCGCCCCGCGCTCGGCGTCAGGATCCCGGTCAGCATCTTGATCGTCGTCGACTTCCCGGCGCCGTTCGGCCCGATGTACCCGACCATCTCCCCGCGCGCCACGGTGAACGAGATCGAGTCCACCGCCCGCACCTGACGCCGCTCCCGTTTCAGGAACCCCGTCTTCCTCCGCACGTCGAAGACCTTCTCGACCCGCTCCAGCACGATGAAGTCGCCGTCCGCCATCTGTCAGCTCCCTGTGCTCCGGTACGAACGAAGTCCCGCCCGCCAGGCCAGCCCCGCCAGCGCACAGCACCCCACCGCCACCAGCGGCGAGGCGAACGCCACCCACCGCGGCAGCCCCAGCGGATACGGCCGCCCCAGCACATAGGTCGCGGGCAGCCAGTTGACGAAGGCCAGCGGCAGCACGAACGTCACCCCGCGCACCAGCTCCTTCGCGAACACCGTCGGCGGATACTGCAGCAGCGCCCCGCCGCCGTAGGTGAAGGCGTTCTGCACCTCCGAGGCGTCCTGCGCCAGGAACTGGAAGGCCGCCCCCGCCACGAACACCGCGCAGAAGATCCCGCAGCCGCTCACCAGCATCACCGGCATCAGCAGCAGCTTCAGCGCCGTCCAGTCGACGTCCAGCCGCGACAGCGACCAGCCCAGCACCAGCAGGCCCTGCGTCACCCGGCCCAGCCGCCTGAGCGCGAACTGGTCGGCCGCCACCTGCGCCAGCACCGGCGCCGGGCGCACCAGCAGCGTGTCCAGCGTGCCGTCGCGCACCCGCCGCCCCAGCCGCTCCATCGACCCGATCACCAGGTCGGCCAGCCCGAAGGCGGTACCGGACACACCGTAGAGGAAGGCCACCTCGGGCAGCGACCAGCCGCCGAGGGCGTCGACCCGCGAGAACATCAGCAGGATCCCGACGAAGTCGAAGAAGGTCGTCGCGAAACTGCCGAACGTCGTCATCACGAACGAGGCGCGGTAGGCCATCGTGGACCGCACCCACATCCCGGCGATCATCAGATAGGTCCGCAGGCCCTCCCGCACCCGGCCGGTCTCACCCACCCTGGACCACCACCTGCCGTGTCGCCGCCGACTGCACCAGCCGCCCCGCGCCCAGCAGCACCACCGCCCACGCCCCCTGGAAGAGATACGTGCCGAACGGATCCGCGTGCCCCAGCAGGATCTGCGCCGGCGCCTGGAGCAGCGAGGACCACGGCAGAGCCCGTACGACCTCGCCGAGCGCCCCCGGGAAGACGTTCAGCGGCAGCAGCATGCCCGAGCAGAAATAGCCGGCGAGCCATGCCATCTGCGTCACCCCCATGCCGTCCATCAGCCAGAACGCGCTCAGCGCCACCAGGTACCGGATCCCGAACCCGACGAGCATCGCCAGCAGCACGGCGACGAGGAAGGCGATCCAGGTGCCGACGTCCCGCGGTAAGTACACGGGGAAGCACAGCGCGCCGAAGAGGAAGGGGACCACCCCCCGTCCCAGCAGCTGGAAGAACGCCCGGCCCAGGTCCGTCGCCAGCCACCACAGCTGCAGGTCGGCGGGCCGGTACAGGTCGATCGCCACGTCCCCCGTACGGATGCGTTCCATCAACTCGTTCTCGACGCCCCCGCCGCCGATCGCGAGCGTCGCCAGCAGGGCCTGCCCCAGCCACACATACGTCACGACCTGCGACTGGTCCCACCCGCCCAGGTGTGGTCTCTCGTCCCACAGGGCGCGATACCCGTAGACGAGGATCAGCCCGAAGACCGTGTTCGTGAACACCCCTGCCGCAGTGGCGGCCCGATACGTCGCGTACCGTCTGAATCCCCCCGCCGCGACGGCCCCGTACAACCGTCCCGTGCCCACGCCAGTCAACCTCCCTGGACCGCTCGACACCGAAGCGCAGGAGCCTAGTCCCGGGGTCCGGCTGTCGGCCACGCAATATTCGTGCCCGAAGCGTGCCGGGATCCGGGAACGGAACGCCAGGTGCGAGAGTCTTCAAACGGGGGGCGCAGAAGCGTACGAGGCGTACGGGAACGTACGACGCGAAACAGGAGTCCGTGCACGACATGAGCGACGAGCCGCAGCCGCAGCAGCCGAACGAAGGCGTGCCGCCGAAAAAGCCGCTGCCGGCTGAAGGGCCCGGTGACCCGGGGGGCCGCGACGCGCCGGCCACCGGCACGGTCAGGGGGACCGGCAGGCCGACACCGCCCGAGCAGCCCGGCGCACCGGCACGGCCCGAGGGGGCCGCCGACGACCGGAGGCCCGGGGACGGCCGTACGGGTGACGGGGCGGTGCCGGTCACGGCGGACCGTTCTGCCCAGGAGCGGACGGCCTCCATGGCCCGAGCCCGCCAGGCGGCCCGAGGCGGCCGCACGGACGAGCCGACGCCCGCACCGGGTTCCGACGGGGCCCGGGCGTCCGCCACGGCCCCCGCCGGGGCGTCCACGCCGCGTCCCGCCACCGGCGCACCGACGCCCCGCGAGAACACCGGCTCCGACGCCCCAGCACCTCGCGGCGACTCGGACTCGGACGGGGCTTCGGCGGCTCGCGGCGGTTCGGGCTCTGGTGATGGCCGCGCGGCTCGCGAGGGTTCGGCTTCCGGTGGCGGTCGGGGGCCCCGCGGGGGCTCTGATTCCGGTGGGGCTTCGGCGTCCGACGCGGCCCCCGGCGGGGCTGCCGGCGTGCCGGGGGCTCGCGGGGGCTCCGTGGCCGGTGAGAGGCCGGGAGCCGGTGGGTCCACGGCGTCCCAGGGCTCACAGGCCTCCCAGGCGTCTGAGGCGGCGGACGACGCCGGCGCGGCCGGCCGGCCGCGTGGTGGTTCTGCGCCGCAGGCCGCGGGGTCCGGGGACAACTCCGGGCCGGCGCAGTCGGCCGAGAGCACCCAGGTGCTCCGGCGGGTCACCCCGCCCCGGGGATCGCAGGAGAACCAGTCCGGCGAGACGGCCGACGCGGCCCAGGGCCCCGGTGAGACGCGGGCGCCCGAGACCACCCAGGTCCTGCGGCGCGTCGGCGCGCCCCGAGCGGCCGAGCCCGGCGACCCCGCCAAGACGGCGGCCGCCTCTCCGGCCGACGCGGCGAACCCCACGGGCCGCACGTCCCGGGCGACCGGAGCGAGCGCCCCCGGCCGCCCCCCTCGTACGAACCGTGCCGCCGGTGCGGCCGGTGCCGCGGCCGGTGCCGCGGGCGCCGCCGCCGGGCAGGCCGCCCAGGCGGGCCCCGCGGGCGCGCTCGGTGCGGTCGGAGCAGCCACCGGCGGCCCCCGCACCGGGCGTACGGGCACCACCAGCGCCCCCGACCGCGACACCACCGTCCTCGCCGCCACCCCCGGTGACGCTCAGCCCCCTGGAGGGGACGGCGACGACAAGGGGAAGGGGAAGACGAAGAAGCCCAAGCGGCCCAAGCGGACCGGCTGGCGGCGGATCATCCCGACCTGGCGCATGGTGCTCGGCACGTTCATCATCGGCATCCTCCTGCTCGTCGGCCTCTTCTTCCTCGGCTACTCCCTGGTCAAGATCCCGCCGGCCAACGCCCTCGCCACCAAGCAGGCCAACGTCTACCTCTACGCCGACGGCTCCCAGATCGCCCGCGACACACGCGACAGCCAGGTCAACCGGGAGAGCGTCAGCCTCGCCGAGGTCTCCAAGGACGCCCAGCACGCCGTGCTGGCCGCCGAGGACCGAGACTTCTACACCGAGTCGGCCGTCGACCCCAAGGCGATGCTCCGCGCCGGCTGGAACACCGCCACCGGCAAGGGCAAGCAGTCCGGCTCGACGATCACTCAGCAGTACGTGAAGAACTACTACCTGGGCCAGGAGCAGACGCTCACCCGCAAGGCCAAGGAGTTCTTCATCTCGATCAAGCTGGACCGCACCAAGTCCAAGGACCAGATCCTGGAGGGCTACCTCAACACCAGCTACTTCGGCCGCAGCGCCTACGGCATCCAGGCCGCCGCCCAGGCGTACTACGGCCGCGACGCCGCCGGCCTCGACCCGGCCCGCGCCGCCTACCTCGCCGCGCTCGTCAACGCGCCCAGCGAGTACGACGTCGTGGCCCACCCCGAGAACAAGGCCGCGGCCCTCGCCCGCTGGAACTACGTCCTGGACGGCATGGTCAAGAAGGGCTGGCTCAGCGAGTCCAAGCGCGCCGGCATGAAGTTCCCCATGCCGAAGGAGCAGACGGTCTCCACCGGCCTGACCGGCCAGCGCGGCTACCTCGTGGAGGCGGTCAAGCACTACCTGACCACCAACAACATCCTCACCGAGGACCAGCTCGCCGCCGGCGGCTACCGCATCACCACCACGATCCAGAAGACCAAGCAGAACGCCTTCGTCAAGGCGGTGAACGACCAGCTGATCTCCAAGCTGGACAAGAAGAACGTGACGGCCGACAAGTACGTCCGCGCGGGCGGCGCCTCCGTCGACCCGAAGACCGGCGAGGTCGTCGCGATGTACGGCGGCATCGACTACGTGAAGCAGTACACCAACGGCGCGACCCGCGGTGACTTCCAGGTCGGCTCGACGTTCAAGCCGTTCGTGTTCACCTCGGCGGTGCAGAACGGCTCGACCACCCAGGACGGGCGCACCATCACCCCGAACACCATGTACGACGGCACCAACGAGCGCCCCGTACAGGGCTGGAGCGGCGGCACCTACGCCCCGCAGAACGAGGACCAGAAGTCGTACGGCCAGATCACCGTCACCAAGGCGACGGACCTGTCCGTGAACGCCGTCTACGCGCAGATGGCCGTCGACGTCGGCCCCAGCAAGGTCAAGCAGACCGCCGTCGACCTGGGCGTCCCCTCCGGCACCCCGGACCTGCAGCCGTACCCGTCGATCGCCCTCGGAACCGCCACCGCCAGCGTGCTGGACATGGCGGAGTCGTACGCGACGCTCGCCAACCACGGCAAGCACGGCACGTACACCTTGGTCGAGAAGCTCACCAAGAACGGCTCGGACGTGGTCAAGCTGCCCGAGCGGTCGGTCAAGCAGGCCGTCAGCCGGGAAGCGGCCGACACCACCACGTCGATGCTGCAGAGCGTGGTCGACAACGGCACCGCCGTCGCCGCGCAGGACGCCGGCCGTCCGGCGGCCGGCAAGACCGGTACCGCGGAGAACGACACCGCCGCCTGGTTCGCCGGCTACACCCCCGACCTGGCCACCGTGGTCTCCGTCATGGGCCAGGACCCGGTGACCGCCAAGCACATGCCGCTGTACGGCGCCCTCGGCCAGCCCCGTATGAACGGTGGCGGCCCGCCCACCCAGATCTGGGCGCAGTACACCCGTAACGCCCTCAAGGGCACTCCGGCCGGCGACTTCGACCTGCAACTGCAGCAGGGCGCCGACCAGCCCCAGCCGCCCAGCTCCACCTCCTCCGCCCAGCCGGGCACCACCGGCGGCCAGAACGACGGCGGCACGACCGCGACCCCGTCCGGCGGCGGCACCGCGACCCCGTCCGGCGGCGGCGCCACCGGCACCCCGACCGGCGGTGGCACCCCCACCGGCGGCACCGACACCACCGGCGGCCCCACCACGACCGACGGCGGAGGCACCACCACCGGCGGAGACACCACGGGCGGCAACACGACCGGCGGGGACACCACCGGCGGGGACACGACCGGCGGCGACGCCACCGGCGGAGGCCCGGACACGGGCGGCGGCACGGACGGCGGCGGTACGACCGGCACCGCCGCCGGCGCGGGAGGCGGCCCCCTCACCTGACGCCCCCGCCCGCCTAGTGACCGCTGGTCGCCTTCAGTCCCACCACGGCGACCAGCAGCAGACACACGAAGAAGATCCGGGCGGCGGTGACCGGCTCACCGAGCACCACCATGCCGAGCACCGCCGCACCGGCCGCCCCGATGCCCACCCACACGCCGTAGGCGGTACCGATGGGCAGCGACCTCGCGGCGTACGACAACAGGAGCATGCTGGCGACGATCCCGGCACCGGTGCACACACTGGGCACCAGCCGGGTGAAACCGTCCGTGTACTTCATCCCGATCGACCAGCCGACTTCCAGCAGTCCGGCGACGATCAGCAGAACCCAGGCCATGACAGGCACCTCCGAGACGGATGACGACTCTCTTCCGGTGCGTCGTCTTTGCCTGCATCCCGGTACGGCGCGTCTCGTCGGGCTCACTCCCGAACATAGCAAAGGCAGCGCGAAGGGGGCCGGTGACCTCACCGGCCCCCTTCGCACTGCCGAAAAGACGGGCGGACCCGCCTAACAGGCGGACCCGCTCACAGGTACAGGCCCGTGGAGTCCTCCGACCCCTCGAAGCGGTCCGCGGCCACGGCGTGCAGGTCCCGCTCGCGCATGAGCACGTACGCCACGCCACGCACCTCCACCTCGGCCCGGTCCTCCGGGTCGAACAGAACCCGGTCACCCGGCTCCACGGTCCGTACGTTCTGCCCCACCGCGACGACCTCGGCCCAGGCCAGCCGCCGACCGACCGCCGCGGTGGCGGGAATCAGAATGCCGCCCCCCGACCGCCGCTCACCCTCACCGGTCTCCTGCTTGACCAGAACCCGGTCGTGCAGCATCCGGATCGGGAGCTTGTCGTGATGGGGGGTGCTGTGCTGGTTTCTGTTGGCGCTCACGCCTCGAACCTACCTGTCCTCGCCCTGCCCGTACCCGCCCGGGTCAGTCCTTGCGCCGCCGGGAGCCCACGGTCAGCAGCCCGACCACGCCGACGGCGAGCAGCGCCACCGGCACGACCCGCTCCAGCCGCAGGTCGCCCTCCGCGTCCACGAACTGCGCCCGCACCTCGCTCACCACGCGATTGACCTGGACGTACGCCCGCCCGACCGTGTGATCGAGATGGGCGACGGCCTTGGCCTTGGCGTCCCCGACGATCGTCTTCGGATGCACCCGCACCCCGATCTCGTCGAGCGTCTCGGCCAGCACTTCGCGGCGGCGCTTGATGTCCGCCTCGATCTGCGCCGGGGTTCTGGTGTCCGACGTGTCCGCCACCGTACGGCCTCCGAAGTCTCCTGATGCTGTCCCGGACAGTCTGTCAGCTTCTGCTCCCGGCGCACCGCAAGGCCCCCCGGTTACCCTGGCCCGATGAGCGAGCGACTCCAGCCGGGGGACGTGGCCCCCGCCTTCACCCTCCCGGACGCCGACGGCAACGAGGTGTCCCTTTCCGCCCACAAGGGCCGCAAGGTCATCGTCTACTTCTACCCGGCCGCCCTGACTCCCGGATGCACCAAGCAGGCCTGCGACTTCACGGACAACCTGGAGGTCCTGGCCTCCGCGGGCTACGACGTCATCGGGATCTCCCCGGACGCCCCGGAGAAGCTGGCGCGGTTCCGCGAGAAGGAGTCCCTGAAGGTCACGCTGCTGGCCGACCCGGAGAAGAAGGTCACCGAGGCCTACGGCGCCTACGGCGAGAAGAAGAACTACGGCAAGACGTACATGGGCGTCATCCGCTCCACGGTCGTCGTGGACGAGGACGGCAAGGTCGAACGGGCCCTCTACAACGTCCGCGCCACGGGCCACGTGGCAAAGATCATCAAGGACCTTGGCATCTGACCAACGGGTCCCGCTGCCCGGCCGCTAGCATGGCCGGGCAGCACCGAGCGGCCGTGGTGGAATTGGCAGTCACGCTGGGTTTAGGTCCCAGTGGGGTAACTCCCGTGAGGGTTCGAGTCCCTCCGGCCGCACCAGAGTTCAGCCGAGCAGCTCCCGCACCACCGGCACCAGCGCCCGGAACGCCTTCCCCCGGTGGCTGATCGCGTTCTTCTCGTCCGGGCTCAGCTCGGCGCACGTGCGGGTCTCGCCCTCCGGCTGGAGGACCGGGTCGTAGCCGAAGCCGTTCGTGCCCGCCGGGGCGTGCCGGAGGACGCCCCGGAGCCGGCCCTCGACCACCCTCTCCGTGCCGTCCGGCAGGGCCAGGGCGGCGGCGCAGGCGAAGTGCGCACCGCGGTGCTCCTGCGCGATGTCGGCGAGCTGGGCCAGCAGCAGGTCCAGGTTGGCCTTGTCGTCGCCGTGGCGGCCGGCCCAGCGGGCGGAGAAGATGCCGGGGGCTCCGTTCAGGACGTCGACGCACAGGCCCGAGTCGTCGGCGACCGCGGGCAGGCCGGTGGCCTGGGCGAGGGCGTGGGCCTTGAGCAGCGCGTTCTCGGCGAAGGTGACGCCTGTCTCCCTGACGTCGGGGACATCGGGGTAGGCGTCGGCGCCGATCAGCTCGTGGGGGAGACCGGCCTCGGCGAGGATCGCCCTGAGTTCGGTGATCTTTCCGGCGTTACGGGTGGCGAGGATCAAGCGGGTCATGCCCGCCAGTATTCCTCGCCCGCCGATCACGGATCCGTCCGGCCCGCGCCCGCTCCCGGCACGCCCGGCGGTTTTGGCCGTGCGTCCGCCGGCTACAGCTCCGCCTGCCCGGCGCCGCCCAGCGTGCTCAGGTCGAAGACCTCGGCCATCCTGCTGAAGCCCAGGTCGCTGGGGTGCAGATGGTCACCGGAGTCGTAGTCGGGGCGGAGGCGGTGGGGGGCGTAGGGGTCGCGGAGGGCCTTGTCGAAGTCGACGACCGCGTCGTACACCCCGCCGGCCCGGATCTGCGCGTTGACCTGCTGGCGTACCGCCTCGCGGGCCGGGGTGCAGCCGCGGTGGCCCTGGAAGGGCATCAGCGTGGCGCCGACCACCTTCAGGCCGCGGGCGTGGGCCTCGCGGACCAGGGTGCGCAGGCCGGTGAGGATGCGCTCCGGGTCGGCGAGTCCCGGGTTGCGCAGGATGTCGTTGACGCCGAGGTCGATGACGACGACCTTGACGCCCGGGTGGGAGAGCGCGTCGCGGCCGAAGCGGCCGAGGCCGCTCTGGTTCTCGGCGGGCCGGCCGAGGCCGTCGGCGAGCACCTGGTTGCCGCTGATGCCTTCGTTGACGACGCTGTAGCGCGGCAGTTGCCGGCCGCCCTCGACGGCGGTGCGCAGCCGGCCTCCGAGGATGTCCGGCCAGCGGTGGTTGGCGCCGGTGGTGGAGGTGATGCCGTCGGTGATGGAGTCGCCGAAGGCGACGACGGTGCCGTCGGCTTCGTTGCTGAGGACGTCCAGGCTCGTGAGGTAGCGCCAGTAGGGCGTCTGCCGGGTGTACGGGGCGCCGGTGGCGTCCTCGGTGCGGTCGCCGTCCGCGAGGTAGGAGATCTGCCGGGCGTGCGGGTGGTAGGTGACCGGGCCGGACGGGGTGGGGGAGAAGGTGGTGACCAGGACGTCGCTGTCGTGCGGGACGGTGAGGCGTACGGCGTCGCTGACGATCTGTCCGCCGGCGGGTATGACGACGCTGGTGGTGCCGTTGAAGGTGAGGCGGCGCATCGACTCGGGGTCGGCCGCGGCGGTGCCGTCGCCCGCGGACAGCGCGATCGAGGCGTGGGTGAGGGTCAGCGGGGCGTGGCCGTAGAGGTTGGACAGCGTGATGCGGGCACTGGTACCGCCGGTGCCCGCGTGGACGACGTTGCGGACCGAGTGGCCCGCGAGGCCCGCCGTCTCGGTGCCGGGCTCGCCGGCGACCGGGGCGGTGGACCAGGAGCCCACCCAGGTGCCGGTGGAGGCGGGGGCGGCGGAGGAGCCGTGATGGGGGCGGCTGTCGGCGAGGGTGCCGCGCGGGGTGCCGTCGTGGGACGCCACGGTGAGGTAGATGGCGGCGGACACGGCCAGGACCAGTGCGACGATCGCACTCAGGACCGCATAACCATGACGCTTGGTCACGCTTGTGTTGTTCTCCTCGGGATGGGAGCCCGAGGCTCCGATCGTGATGTGCCCATGATGCGTCATGGGCCGGGGGGAGCTGTCAGGGCCCTGCCCAAACCCCCGTGCGGACAGACGCCGGGAACTCCTGTTCCGTTCCGGGAGTCGGTCAGGAAGGGACAATTGTGTGCGGGATCACCGCATGGGTGGAGTCGAACGGGTGGAGCTGATGGGACCAACGGAGACCGGAACGGCGCCGGGGCGGGGTGTGTCGTATCGCACCATGACGGCTTTCACCCCGGCCGACGAGGAGCGCCGGCGCGGGGTGCGGCGGATGAAGTTGACGGCGACGGCCCTGCTGCTGTTCGTGGCGGTCGTGTACGTCGTGGCCAAGCTGGCCGGGCACGAGGGCGCGGGGCCCTGGGCGGAGTACGTGGCCGCGGCCGCCGAGGCCGGCATGGTGGGCGCGCTGGCCGACTGGTTCGCGGTCACCGCGCTCTTCCGGCACCCGATGGGGCTGCCCATCCCGCACACCGCGATCATCCCCACGAAGAAGGACCAGCTGGGTGTGTCGCTGGGCGAGTTCGTCGGGGAGAACTTCCTCTCCGAGGACGTCGTACGGCAGCGGCTGCGGTCGGTCGGCATCGGCAGCCGGCTCGGGGCGTGGCTGGCGGAGCCGGAGCACGCGGACCGGGTGACGGCGGAGCTGGCCACGGCGTTGCGGGGCGCGCTGACGGTCCTGCGTGACAGGGACGTCCAGGCGGTCGTGAGCGAGGCGATCACGCGGCGGGCGAACACCAAGGAGATCGCGCCGGGCATCGGCAAGATGCTGGAGGGGATCGTCGCCGACGGCGGGCACCGCAGAGCGGTGGACCTGGTGGTGGCGCGGGCGCACGACTGGCTGGTGCTGCACCGGGACGACGTGATGGTCGCGGTGGAGGGCGGCGCGCCGGGCTGGACGCCGCGGTTCGTGGACCGCAGGGTCGGTGAGCGGGTCTACAAGGAGCTGCTGCGGTTCGTCACCGAGATGCGGGACATGCCGTCGCACCCGGCGCGCGGCGCGCTGGACCGCTTCCTCACCGACTTCGCCTCCGACCTGCAGTCCGACACCGACACCCGGACGCGGGTGGAGCGGCTGAAGGGAGAGGTGCTGGGCCGGGGCGAGGTGCAGGACCTGATCGCGTCCGCCTGGACGGCCGTACGGTCCATGATCGTGGCCGCGGCCGAGGACGAGCGGAGCGAGCTGCGGACGCGGGTGCGGGCGGCGCTGCTGTCGCTGGGCGCGCGGATGGCGACCGAGCCGAAGGTGCAGGGGAAGGTCGACAGCTGGGTCGAGGGCGCGGCGGTGCACGTCGTGACGACGTACCGCAAGGAGATCACCTCGCTGATCACCGACACGGTGGCGGGCTGGGACGCCGAGCACACCACCCGGAAGATCGAGGCGCACATCGGCCGCGATCTGCAGTTCATCCGGATCAACGGCACGGTGGTGGGGTCGCTGGCGGGGCTGCTGATCTTCGCGGTGACGCGGACGCTGGGTGCCTGAGCCGGTTCCGAGTGTTTCCGCGGGGCGGGGGCACCCGTGTTGCCGTCCCCCGCCCGTGAGGGGACGTCCTTCGACGAGGAGGGGGCCCCATGGCCACAGCCGAGGCGCCGTCGCCGCAGACAGGCCGCACGATCACCACCGACATCCCGGCCCGCCTGGACCGTCTGCCCTGGTCCCGCTGGCACTGGACGATCGTGATCGGCCTGGGAACCGTATGGATCCTCGACGGCCTCGAAGTGACGGTCGTCGGCAACATCGCCGGCCGACTGGCCGAACCCGGCAGCGGGCTGTCGATCACCTCGGGCCAGATCACCGGCGTCGCCGCCGCGCTGTACGTGGCCGGCGCCTGCTCGGGCGCGCTGTTCTGGGGCCGGCTGACCGACCGGTTCGGCCGCAAGAAGCTCTTCATGATCACCCTGGCGGTGTATCTGGCGGCGACGGCTCTGACGGCCGTGTCTTGGGAGGCCTGGTGGTTCCTCCTGTTCCGCTTCCTGACCGGCTTCGGCATCGGCGGTGAGTACGCGGCGATCAACTCCGCGATCGACGAGCTGATCCCGGCGGACTACCGGGGCCGGGTGGACCTGGTCATCAACGGCAGCTTCTGGCTCGGCGCGGTCGGCGGTTCCCTGCTGTCGATCGTCGCGCTCGACACCGGCCTGCTGGCCAGGAACGTCGGCTGGCGGCTGACGTTCGCCCTCGGCGCGGTCCTGGCCCTGGTCATCCTGCTCGTACGGCGGCACGTCCCGGAGAGCCCGCGCTGGCTGCTGATCCACGGCAGGGACCGGGAGGCGGAGGAGATCGTCTCCGGCATCGAACGCCAGGTGGAGCAGCGCACAGGGGGCACGCTGCCCCAGCCGCGGGGTGAGCTGGAGATCCGTCAGCGCGAGAGCGTGACGTTCCTGGAGATCGCCCGCACGGTCTTCGGCCGGTACCGCAGGCGGGCGGTGCTCGGCTTCTCCCTCTTCATCGGCCAGGCGTTCCTGTACAACGCGATCACCTTCGGCTTCGGCGCCATCCTGACCAGGTTCTTCGCCGTGCCCGCCGACCGCACCGGCTACTACTTCGCGGTGATCGCGGTCGGCAACTTCTGCGGCCCGCTGCTGCTGGGCAGGCTGTTCGACACGGTGGGCCGCCGGATGATGATCTCCTCGACCTACCTGCTGTCGGGCCTGCTGCTGTTCGGCACGGCGTGGCTGTTCGACCGGGGTGCGCTGAGCGCGGGCACGCTGACCGCCTGCTGGTGCGCGGTCCTGTTCTTCGCCTCGGCGGGAGCCTCCAGCGCGTATCTGACCGTGTCCGAGATCTTCCCGATGGAGACCAGGGCGATGTCCATCGCCTTCTTCTACGCCCTCGGCACCGCGGCCGGCGGAATCAGCGGCCCGCTGCTGTTCGCCGACCTCACCGGTACCGGCAGGGTCGGTGACACGGTCCTGGCCTTCTCCATCGGCGCGGCCCTGATGTGCGCGGCGGGCCTGGTGGCCGCCTTCCTGGCCGTACGGGCCGAACGCCGCTCCCTGGAGGACATCGCCCGCCCGCTGACGGCGGTGGCGGACCGGGCTAGGGGGGCGGCGAAGGGAGCCCGGCCGTCCTCCCGCCGCTCCCCGGGGCCGGGGGGACCCGCGGCACCGCCGGCGGCGAGCAGGCCGTAACGGTCACGACGGTCAGGCGCCCGTCGCGGACCCCGGCCGCACGATCATCAGCACGGTCACGGTGGCCCACAGCAGGTCGAACACACCGGTGAACAGGGCCAGCCGCGCCGGATTCGCACCCCGGCCCTCCAGCAGCGCGCCCTGCGCGGGCAGCATTGGCGCGCCGAGGACCACGGCGGCGAGGGCGGTCAGCGCGATCGACACGATCAGCCAGGCGCGCCCGAGCCCGCCCAGCTCGCTCGCGGTGGCGAACCCGAAGGCCGGGACGACGACGCCGACAAGGGCGTACACCTGGCAGATCCGGCGCGCACGGGCCTTCCGCGAACGCTTCCGCAGGGTGGTGGGGACGAGCCTGCAGGCGTACCGGAGGTCTTTTCGGCAGGGTGACGAAAAGCCCCTCAAGATCAGCTAGGATTCCGGGCCGTGGCAGGCACGGGCAGGTGGAACGCCGTGGCGTGTCACTGTCCGGCATGTCTTCGGGGGAGCTATCGGTGCACAACAGCAGCAGGGGCGCGTCCGCGTCCTTCCGGTCGATACCCAGCCCGTTCGCGCTCGCCACGACGGTGGCCGCGCCGTCTCGTCCCGACCGCGTCGAGGACCCGTTCGTCACCGGCCTGCAGCGGGCCCGTACGGCGGTGGGGCTCATCGCCACGCTGTGGCTGCTGATG
Organism: Streptomyces filipinensis; assembly: GCF_014649495.1. Lineage (GTDB taxonomy): Bacteria > Actinomycetota > Actinomycetes > Streptomycetales > Streptomycetaceae > Streptomyces > Streptomyces filipinensis. The sequence goes on from NZ_BMTD01000001.1 coordinate 152,233, forward strand.
GCATATCCGCTGGCGGAGGGGCGCGAGCAGTTCGTCATGGGCAAGGTGGAGGACCTGCTCGTCGGCAGCGGGCTCACCCTCGCCGTCGGGGCTGCCGCGGTGACCACCTTCATCATCGCGGCCCGCTCGCCGCTGGGCCGCGGGTACGTCGTCCGGCTGACCGGCCCGCTGTGCTCGCTGGCCGGGATCGCGCTGGGCGCCGGGGGCTCGTGGCTGATGGTGAAGATGCTGAAGGGCGAGATCATCTCGACGGCCGACGTCGGCTACCACGGCTTCCTGATCGGCCTGCTGGTGCTGCTGCTGTTCTTCATCGGCTGGCTGATCTGCGTGGTGGCCCTGGTCTTCGCGGTGCTCTTCACTCTGGCCGCGCTGGTGTACGGGCTGAACTCCTGCTTCCGCCTCGGTGATGTGCACGAGCTCCTGCCACCCTGGATCTCCCCCCTCCTGGTCTGGTCCCTCTTCGCCCTCGGCCTCTTCGACGGCCCGGACGTGGCGGCGCCGCCCGTGGTGCTCTACACCTTCCTGCTCGGCGGCCCCGTGTCGGTGACGGCACTGTCGGTCTGGGAGGTGCGAAGGCTGCGGGCGCGGTACGGGGTGACGCTTCGGCGGGCGCTGGGAAGGTAGCTCCCGGCGCCCGACTCGGAGCAGGTGTCCGGCGGAGCCGATCAGCCCCGGCGGTCGGCGACGGCCCAGGAGGCGAGGGCGACGGCGCCGGCGACACCGAGGACGGACGGCCAGGCGCCGACCTTCTTCGCCAGCGGGTGGGACCCGGCGAACGCGGCGACGTACGCGGCGCTCAGCGCACCCGCGGCCTTCCCGCCGGCCTGCCTGCGCCACTGCTGAGCGGCGGTGACCCCGGCGACGGCCAGCACGGCACCGCCCAGCTGCCGCTTCTTGGTCCACCGGGCCACGCCGTACCCACCGACGAGCCCGGCACCGGCGACGACCGCACTGGGAACCCTGGCCATGACTGCCTCCTCTGTTGCCCCTATGTCTCGGGCCGAGGCTAACGCGCAGGTGACCGGACCGCCCCGACTTGAGTCGGCCGCTGTCAAGTGCGGTCCCCGCGGGTGACCCCGTCGACCCTGGTCGCCCCCGGCGATCGTCTCGGCACCCCCGGACACCACCCGCCCCAAGCCGCACATTGGCCGAACTCCAGCTCATGCAGCTCGCATTACGGGGTACCGGGGTTCTGCCCCCCGGTACCCCGAACTGCCGATGCTTCGCAGCGTCCCGGAGAAGGAGCCACCGCGATGACCGTGACGACGACCCCGCCGCAGAGAACGACGATCCCCACCGCATCCCCCCTGACCCGCGGCCACGGCCGTGACGCCGACGCCGAGTCCGCGGGCTGGGAGAAGCTGACCGAGGCGGTACGGGAGGCGGGCCAGTACCCGACGAGGGCGGAAGCGGAACGCGTGACCCGCACGGTCCTCTCGGCCCTCGGCAGCCACGTGACCGGCGACGAACGCGTCGCCCTCGCCCAGTCCCTCCCCCGGGAGGCAGCCCGGCTGATCGCCTCCCAGATTCCCGCGACGCACCTCCTCACAGCACGGGAGTTCGTCGACTCGGTAGCCACCCGCATCGACGGCGCGACCCCGGCGACGGCCCGCTGGCACGTCAGCTCGGTCCTGACCGTCCTGGCAGCCTGGGCAGGCGCCCCCCTGACCACCCACCTCCTCACCCAACTCCCCCCGGGCTACGCCCTCCTCTTCGGCCGGGCGGACCTGGCACCGACGACGTGACAGCCCGGCCTTACGGCAATCCGTCAGCAACGGCCAGGTCGATACCGGGGCACGTCAGTTCGGGCTTCGACCGGTTCGGTGAGCATGTCACCGCCGCAAGGGACAGGTACGAGGGGCGTTCGAGATAGAACCCGAGGGACACGTCGCCGCCCGAACAGAGCGTGTCCGCCACAGAGGCCACCAGCGCCCCCGGATCGCCGTAGTCGCGCTCCCAGGCGGAGGCGAACCGTGCGCGTATTCGGCCACACGCGCTTCGACCCAGGCAGCGGCGTCCCTCCCCTCCTCCCACGTCCCCCGCACCAAGGAACGTGGTTTGACGAGCCAGTACGCCGTCTCCAACGGAGGAAGATCCACCGTCGGGAACGCCGTCGCCACCTCTCGATAGCGTTCGATCAGCTCAGGCCTGCTTGCGGCCGGCGGCCGCTCCGGATGCGGAGGCCGCCGGAGCGCCTCCTGGTCGAAGCGCTCTTTCGCGCCGATCCACAGATAGCCGTGGAAATGCACCAGCCGTTCCTTGTCGGGCGTTGGAGAGGGACCGGTCCCGGCCTCCACACGGGAGCCGGGACCGGCAGGGGAGGATCAGACGGACAGTCCGAACCGCACCGGATCGATACCGGCCACGGCCAACTCCTCCGAGGTGAACCGCAACGGCTCCGCAGCCGGCTGCTTGCTGTCACCCAACGCCCAGGCGTCGTCGCCGATCCGGGCCAGAGTCACGCACCCCTCGGTGCAGGGCCCTCCGCACGCCTTCGCAAAGGAGGCCCCGCTGATGTCAAGGTCATACAGCTTGGTTCCGTCCAGCATCACTGCACCTTCCTGCTCAACTGATCACGGCCATGACTGACCGCCGCCGCCCTCGGTGGGCGGGAGTTCATGGGAGGAGGTGTGTACGCCTCAGCGTCCGGAGCCTCTACCGCGCCTCGCAGCGCCGGCACTGACACGGCGGCCACTCGGTGGTGATCAGGGGCGGTAGGTCATCTCTGGCGAATACGACCGTCTCAGGCCCCCAGGTCTTACCGGAGTCTCGCGAGACACGAATGGTCATGAGAGGGCTATCGGTAAAGAACCGCGCCTTCGCTTCAGAGTCAGCGCGCATCGTCATGTACTCGGGTGCCTTCTCAACTCCATGCGTGCTGCTAGGCCAGTCGGGAGTGCCCCAACCCGCGTCGGCCCCAGTGCTGGATGAGCTTGGGCGAGCCACGTGGTCACGGCCCTGCCTAATGCATCCTGTGTATCCATGCCTGTCTCCTTCGATCAGGTACAGCACACAGCGTCCTGGACGTACTAGAGGTATTCGAGGACTTAGAAGGGCCTCTTACAGGGCCTGGAAGGGGCCTCTCATGCCTCTTGGGAGGCAAAGGGGGCTCAATAGGGGACGTCGTGTGGGACTGTTGGAGAAGTCAGCAGCAGGAGGTTTCCAGGTGTCCAGGCCCAGCGGCAACGTCCGACTCAAGGCTGCCCGAGTCGCCGCCGGTTTCAACTCGCAACAGGGCCTGGCTGATGCCCTGACCCGGCACGCCAAGGACATGGGCATTCGTGGTCTGTCCATTGGTGTGCGGCAAGTCCGGCGATGGGAGTCGGACAGCCCTCCGTGGCCGCAGCCGGACTGTCAGCGAGTGCTGGTCCACTTGCTGGGCCAGGACATGGAGGCACTTGGCTTTACGCCTCCGTGGGGTACCGATGACTCTCGGCAGCCTAGCCACTCGCGGCGTGCCCTGGTCGCTGGTGGCGCAGCGAGCTTGGGCCTGGCGGTTCTGCCCGGCAGGTCCAGCGCGGCGTCGCATCCCGTCACGGCTGGAACAGACTTCCACGCGGTCACTCGTTCTCACCGTCGGCTCTACTGGTCCGTCACGCCGACACAACTGCATCCCGCAGTCGCCGCCCATGCTGCTCTGGGATGTTCCCTGCTGCGCGAGACGAGGGACTCGACTCGTCACACCGTGGCCGCAGCTCTGGCCGAGACCTATCTTCTGGCCGGCCGGATCGAGTTCTTCGACATCCGCGAACCGAGCCGGGCCAATGACACCCTCCTCCTGGCGCTGCAAGCCGCTGGGGAAGCCGACGATCCGATGCTCGGCTCGGCGATCATCGCGCACATGGCCTTCATCCCAGGGTGGGTGGCCGACCGCGAGGCAGCTCTGGAGCGCATGACAGCTGCTCGCACGTACGCCCGCCGTGCGCCCGCCTCCGCCGAGTTCCTCGCCTGGCTTGATGCGGTGGAAGCCGAATGCGAAACCAGATGCGGTAACGCCCGCACGGCACTGAACCTGATCGGCCACGCCGAGGATGTATTGGCAGCTGGCAACGACCAGTCGTCGCCCGAGTGGTTGGACTGGTTTTCCCCGGCTCGTCTCGCAGCCTTCAAAGGGAATACCCAGGTGATCGCGGGCCACCTGCCGCAGGCTCGCGAGAGCTTGCTCCACGCCCTGACCTCGATGACGCCTGCCGAGGACAAACAGCGTTCGGTGATCTACGGCGATCTGGCAGCAGTGGAGGTGGCGTCAGGAAACCCGGAGCAGGCATGCCGATACGCGGGGCAGGCCCTCGACCAACTGGCGGTCACCTGGTACGCCACCGGCATGGATCGAGTGCGTGAGGTTCGCCGTGCGCTTGCGCCCTACCAGCATGAGCGCTGTGTCCGGGACCTAGACGATCGGCTGTACGACTGGTCGACGACGGTCAACGCGCTGAGTCGTTAAACCGACCGACCTGGACCGGCAGTTCGAGCAAGCTCTCTACCCGGAATGTGGGCAGCTCGGTGGCCTCCACCGAGGTCCACTGGATCGTTGCCCAGGGCCCACGATGCACGAGTGCCGTATGCATACCTGCCTCACGCGCCGGCCGGATGTCGTTGTCGCAGCGGTCGCCGACGTAAAGGATCTCACTGACGTCGAACGGCACTGCCTCGGCGACCCGCTTGAAGAACTCGGGGTCGGGCTTACTGGCACCCCAGTCATCAGAGGTGCCGATCAAGTCGACGTCGCTTGCAAACAGCTCACGCAGTATCCGCCCAGCGCGCACGGTCTGGTTTCCGGCGATACCGAGCCATAGCCCGTCATCCCGCAGCCTGGCCAGAGCAGGTCGTACGTCTGTGTACAGATCCTCTTCCCCGAAGGTCTCTGGCTGCCCCGTGGTGGCCCTCTTCTCCCGCTCGGTGTACAGGTCAAACCCTGGCCGAAACTCTTGGAAGACGTCCCGGTAGTCCCGCCCCTGAGCGATCACGGCCCCGAACATGGCGTGGAAGGTGTGCCTCGGCACCCCCAACCAGTCGGCCCAGGCCCCGTACTCCCGGCTCTCGTCCACCAGGCACTCACCCACATCGAAGACCACTGCCCGAATCATGGGGGCAGGGTACCGATGTGCGGCAAGCTGCGTGCCGTCGGAGGCCAACTGGTCGTGCAGTAACCACGATCAGCCGCTTTGCGCATGAGGTGTGACACGGGTGATCAACGTGCGTCAGTATGGGGCGATGGGAGAGCGAGTCATCGGTCACATAGACGGCGTAGTCCCTGGTGCGGTCTTTCCGCGTCGGACGAATGTGAAGCGAGCGAACCTGCATGGGGACACCATGCGAGGCATCTCACGGTTGAAGGATACCGACGGTAGCTACGTTGCAGACGCGATTGTCTTGAACGGCGGCTATGAAGATGACGAAGACGATTGGGTTCGAATCAAGTACACCGGCGCCTCCCCGGATAAAGAGAAGAGTAAGGACGGCAAGAGGCTCCTGCATAGCCAGTCTTGGGAGTATCGGGATAACGCCGCACTCAAGCTGAGCTTTGAGCGTGGCTACCCTATTCGCATCATCCGCGGCCCCGAGGGGGACTCGCGCTATTCGCTGCCTGGGAACTATCGGTATGACGGCCTGTACCGGATCACTGCGTCTCGCACGACTTTCTCCAAAACGCCAGCTCCTGATGGTTCCCCTATAGAAATATGCCAGGTTGACCTCGAACGACTCCCAGACCCTGAACAGGAGTTGACCCCGGCCGAACGCGAGGTCGCCTCGGCGCTACTGCGGCAGGAGGTGCGGCTAAAGGCGGAGGTGAACGAGACTACCTCTGACTGTAGCGAGTCTGGCGATGGGGAGAGTGAGCGGTTCCCTACGACACGGGCCACCTCTATCCAGAGGATTGTCCGTGACGCTGCCGCGGCGCGACGAATCAAAGAGCTGTACGATCATGAATGTCAAGTGTGTGGCATGCGTTTGGTCGGGCCGGATGGCAAGCCTTATAGCGAAGGCGCGCATATAAGGCCGCTGGGTAATCCGCATAACGGGCCTGACGTTGAGAGGAACATCCTGTGCCTCTGTCCTAACTGTCACGTCCGCCTTGATATCGGCGCCGTAGTCATCGACGAAGATTGGTCGATCATTGTGCGGGCCGGTGTCTTTGGACATGACGTGCGGTCAGTGCTCAAGCGGCACAAGAAGCACAGGGTGCATGAGGAGTACGTTCAGTACCACAGGGACTGGTGGCAGAAGAAGAGCCGGCCCAGCCAGGAGTGAGGAAAAGCCGGGCCGCTCCAGCACGCAAGGAAGCGAGCGGGCGGCCCGGGCAAGGCCGGCTTCGGGTGAGTGGCTGGTCGGTGGGCCGGGGCGGTCGGAGTGAGCAGTGCGTCCCGGTCTTTATGCTCCGTGGCACTCCCCATAGACCTCCCCCGCCCCGCACCAGCACTCCGCCCCCCTCTGCGGCGGCCAAGCCACCGCCCGTCCCCGGGCCGCCAGTGTCGTCGCGTACTGGGGGAGCAGGGTCGTATCGTCCGGGGACGAGCCCTCCGAGGCGGCGAAGGCCTCGTAGGAGGGGACCGTGCCCGTCACGATGCCCAGATTCCCCGTGCCCGACGAAGACAGCTCGCGCAGCGAGGACTCTATGGTCGCGAGGTGCGTCTCGTGGGACGGGTACTCCGAGGACAGGGGCGGGTACGCCGACAGCAGCTCGGCGAGTTCCGGTGCCGGCCAGTGCAGGACCGCCACCGGGAACGGGCGGGAGAGGGCCTCTCGGTAGGCGCCGAGTTCGGCCCTGAGGCGGGAGATCTCCGCCGCCAGTTCCGCCGGGTTGTCGGAGCCCAGGGACCAGACGCGTTTCGGGTCGTGGAGTTCGTCCAGCGGGACCGGGGCCGTGTGGAGGGTGTCGGCCAGGGTGTCCCAGGCGTCGTGCGGCAGGCCCCGCATGCGGCGGACCCGGTGGCGGCCGTAGAGGAGGGGGTGGGTCGACGCGGGAGGCTCCTGCCCGTCGGTCAGCAGCAGGCGAGCCGCCTCCGTGAAGGTCTCCTCCGCCGCCTCCAGCTCGTCGTGCGACTCCAGGCTCTCCGCGACGATCACCCAGGGGGCCGGGTCGCGCGGGGCGGTCAGCCGGATGCCGTCGATGATCGCCCGTGCCTCGGCCTCGTGGTCGTACTCCCACAGGTTCGACGCCTTGAGGGCACGGATCAGGGCGGGGTTCTCCAGGCCGTCCGAAGCGGACAGCAGGCGGTCGTAGAGCGCGGTGGCCGCGGGGCGGTCGCCGGACAGTTCGAGGTGGGCCGCGGCGCGCAGCAGGAGGGCCTCGGCGTCCTCGGGATACAGTCCGGCGGTCCGCTCCAGGCGTGCCGCTTCGGCGGTGTGGTCGACGTTCTCGGCAGGCGTGTCGGGGCGCATGGGGGACACCGTACTGAAGAGTGCGGACGGGAGGGGGTAAGTCCTGGTCAGGGTCCTGCTGGAGGTCTCCTCACACCGTCACCCCGTCCACCTGGAGCGTCTGGACCGACTTCGCCGCGAAGGGGACCGACAGCGTCCTGCCCGACAGTCGGGTGTCCGAGTGCGGTGTGTAGAGGTCCGACCCGCCCGTCGTGACCGTGTTCCAGCGGGGCACCAGGCCGCCCGAGCCGCCGGTCGCCGAGGAGAAGCGGGAGAGGTCGAAGGTCAGGGTCTGGGCCGAGGGCGAGGTGTTCGCGGCCACGATCACCAGGCGTCTCGCCTGGCTGTCCAGCGCCGCCGCCGCGTAGCTCACTCCCGTGTCGAGGATCGTCATGCCCGGGCGGATGTGTCGGGTGAATTGCGCCAGTACGTAGTACTTCGTCTGTACTGCGCCGGGCTGGAGGGTCGAGGCGTCGTACGCGATCGCCGCCCAGCCCGCGCTGGGGTCCATCACCTGCCAGTGGACCCAGGCCGTGGGGTGCAGCCAGCGGAAGTCGTACAGGAGGTTGCCGGCCAGGGTGAGGCCCGTCGCGTCGCCGTCGCCGGTTTCGGAGTTCCACAGGGCCTTGCCGGCCGTCGTCACCACGTCCGTGTAGAGGAGGTCGCGGCGGCCGCCCGAGCCCTGGTAGCCGTGGACGTTGACGCGGTCCACGTAGCCCTTCGCCGTCGAGGAGAAGGAGTTCCAGGTGGTGCGGGCCAGGTCGTAGCTCGTTTCGTCCGATGCCGAGATCCTCGTCGCCGTCAGGCCCCGCTTGTCCAACTCACTGCGCAGGTACGGGAGTACGGCCACCTGGACGGTGGCGTCCATGTGGCAGCCCTCCTGGGTGCCCGTCGCCGTCCACCAGGAGGAGGACGGTTCGTTGAAGGCTTCCACCGTCGTGAAGGTCACGCCCCAGTTCTGTTGCGCGTGGAGGGCCACGGACGCCAGGTGGGAGGCGTGCTGCCGGTAGTTCCAGGACTGGAGGTTGTTGCCGCCGTCCGAGGCGCCCGACGGGTTGTGGTTGAGGCACATCCACCACATCGGGGAGTTGGCGAACAGCTCGCTGGTCGCGCCGCGCCGGGTCGCCTTCACCAGCATCGCGCGTTGCGTGGCGTCCGCCGTCCACTTCCAGGACGACGACGTGGGGTCCTCGTTCGTCCAGTCCTGCCAGTAGCCCTCGATCTGCTTGAAGCGCGGGATGCCGGGGGAGGCGGCCATCGACTCGCCGCCCACGCTGTTCCAGCTGCACGCCCCCAGGTTGTAGCGGGCGATGTTCAGGCCCAGGCCGGGGAGCGAGATCCCGTTGTACGTCGTGGACTTCGTGGTGAAGAAGATGTCGGCGAAGTCGTCCCTCGTGCCGAAGACGTTCGCCCACCAGGCCAGTGAGGTGCCCCAGCCCTCCCATGTGCCGTACGTGGCCGACGGGTTCACGGCGACGGTGGCGTCCGCCCGTGCCGTGCCCGTGGCCAGGGCGCTGCCCAGCAGGCCGCCGCCCGCCGCGGCCAGCAGTGTTCTGCGTCGGACCATGGCTTCTTCTCCGCCTCTCCGTCGCGGCTTCGGCAGCAGGAAGCATCGGGGGTGGCGGGTGGGGTTGTCGAGAGTTATGACAGTGGTTTCTCAAACCAGTTGAGAAAGCCCGGCCGGTATCCAGGCCCCGTGCGGCTATGGCCAGTTGTGCACGCCGCGCCTACCCTGCGCACGGCTCCCGTGGAGGTGGGTGCGGATGCTTGCGGCGTCGGGCGTGCGGGTCGTACGGCACAGCGATCGGCGCAGGCGCGCCCGGCTCAGGCGGGTGCTGTGGGGCGGCGGCGAGGCGTTCGTCACCGTCGGGGTGCTGCTCGTGCTGCTGGTCGTGCACCAGCTGTGGTGGACCAACCGGGAGGCCCGGCGCGGGGCCGAGCGGCAGGTGGAGGCGCTGGAGCGGGAGTGGGGCCCCGGGACGGGCGGCGGCCGGGCGGTCTCCTCGCCCACGGCGCCCGCGTCACCCCGGGTGTCCTCGTCCTCCTCCGCACCGGCGTCCGGGACCGTCGGCTCCCGTGCGCCGCAGCGGTCGTACGGCCCGGTCGGCCCGCCGCGGCAGTCCCAGGCGTACGCCGTCCTCGTCATCCCCCGCCTTGGGCTGCGCGTCCCCGTCGCCGAGGGCGTGAGCAAGGCCGACGTCCTCAACAAGGGGTACGTCGGCCATTACCGGGGGACCGGGCAGCCCGGCCAGGCGGGCAACTTCGCGCTCGCCGGGCACCGGAACACGCACGGCGAGCCCTTCCGGTACCTGCCCCGGATGCGGCGCGGGGACGACATCGAGGTGGCGACGCGGACGGCGACGTACACGTACGACGTCGACCAGATCCTGCCGCGGACCTCCGCCATGGACTCGGGGGTCGTCCGGCCGGTTCCGCGCTCTGTGGTGCGGCCGGGGTACGGGTACGACACACCCGGCCACTACATCACCCTGACCACCTGCACGCCCGAGTTCACCTCGCGCTACCGGATGGTGGTGTGGGGCAGGCTGGTGGCCGTGCGGCCACGCTAGGGCCGCTTCGGCCCCCGCCGGCTACTGCCGCTCCCGCAGCACCACCACCCCGACCGCCCCCGCCGCCGCCAGCCCCGCCGACACCAGCAGGGCGGTGTTCGTGCCGGCGGCCAGGGTGTGGGCCGAGGTGGCGAGGGCGATGGTCAGGGCGACGCCGGCGCAGGAGCCGATGTAGCGGAAGGTCTGCTGGGCGCCGGAGCCCATCGCGGCGCGTTCGCGCGGGACCGACTCCACGGCGAGCAGCGGCAGCGCGCCGTTGAGCAGGCCGCTGCCCACTCCGCCGACGATCAGGCCGGGCAGCAGCCGGGTCCAGGAGCCGGAGGCGACGGCGCCCAGCATGGTCAGGACGGCGACGGTGTGCAGGGCGAAGCCGACGGCCAGCTGGACGCGGGGGGTGATACGGCCGGCCAGGTGCTTGACCTGGAGGGCCACCGTGAAGCTCAGCCCGGACCAGAGCAGGAACAGCCAGGCCGTCGCCATGGGGGACAGCCGGAGCGTCTGCTGGAGCAGGGCGGGCAGGAAGCTGAACATGCCGATCACCGCGAGGCCGGTGAACAGACCGCCGGCGGCGGAGGCCAGGAAGCGGGCGTGGCGCAGCAGACCGAGGTCGATCATCGGGGTCTCGGTGCGGTGTTCCACCGCGGCGAAGAGCGCGATCAGGAGGACGGCGGCCGCCAGGAGGAGCCCGACCGGGGCGCGCAGCCAGCCGTCGCGGCCCAGGGTCAGGGCGGCGACCAGGGCCACCAGGGCCAGGCCGAAGGTCAGGGCGCCGCGTATGTCCGGCCGGCCGCCGCGCGGGGCGCGGGACTCGGTCAGCGCGCGGGCGCCGAGCGCGGTGGCCAGGAGGGCGGTGGCGCCCAGGACGCCGTACGCGATCCGCCAGGTCGGCAGCGCGCCCGCGACCAGCGGGCCCGCCGCGATCCCGCCGCTGACGAAGGCGCCCCACACGCCGGTCGCGTGCAGCCGGCCGCGCGGCGAGGGGTAGGCCGCCACCAGCAGGCCGAGGCTGCTCGCCAGGATCGCCGCGCTCGCCGCGCCCTGCGCGACGCGGGCGAGGGTGAACTGCCAGGTCGACGTCGTGAGGGCGCCGAGGGCGGTGGTGAGGCCGAGGTCCAGCGTGCCGCCGAGGAAGATCCGGCGGCGGCCGTAGTCGTCGGCGAGGCTGCCGGCCACCAGCAGCAGGGCGGCGAGGCCGAGCGGGGTGCCGTTGAGCAGCCAGGCCTGGGCGGAGAGCGGGGTGTGCAGGGCGGCCGCGGTGTCCGGCAGCGTGACCATCGGGGCCGTGTACGTCATCAGCGCCACGGCGGTGGCCGCGCTGGTCAGGGCGAGGGTGGCCCGGGGGTGTGCGGGGGTGTCCCGGGCTGGTTCGCCGCCGGTGGCGGTGGCCGCGGGGGTGGTGGCGGAGTCGAGCCCGGTCATGGCGTGGTCCTGTCCTTTCGGGGGCTGCGGCGACGTGCGTCGGACCGTCCCAGGTTCGTTCATTGAACTTACCCGCCACATCACCGTAGCACTGAAGGTTCGGTCACCGAACCAAGGTGTCGGAAAGTGGCTACAGTGGACGGCATGGCACTGGGCAAGGACTACGCGACACAGGAGTGCTCGATCGCGCGCGCGCTTGAGGTCGTCGGCGAACGCTGGACGCTGCTCGTCGTCCGGGACGCGCTGTACGGGGTGCGGCGCTACAACGACTTCCTGGTCCACCTCGGCATCCCGCGCGCCGTCCTGGCCGCCCGCCTGCAGGCCCTGACCGCCGAGGGCATCCTCGAAAAGCGCCGCTACCAGCAGTCGCCGCCGCGCGACGAGTACGTCCTCACCGAGCGCGGCATCGCCCTGTGGCCCACCCTGCGCGCCCTCGGCCTGTGGGGGCGCCGGCACTTCGGCGAGGCCCAGCTGCGGTACTTCCGGCACGCGGCCTGCGGCACCGAACTCGGCCCGTACGGCGAATGCGCGCTGTGCGGAACCGTCGTACCGGTCGAGGACGTGCTCATGGAGCCCGGTCCGGGTCTCGACCCGCACCCGGCGGATCCGGTCGGCCGGGTGCTGCTGAAGCCGAAGCGGCTGCTGGAGCCGCTGGAGACGGAGCCCGCCTGACCGCGCGGGCCCGCAACGGCGCCGGGCCGCTCAGGAGGCCTGCGAGCCGCTGTCCCTGAGCAGTTCGACGGCCATCCGGTCGGTCCGCCCGGACCGGCCGCCCAGCCGGTGGACCACCACCCACCGGCCGTCCTCCATGGCCCCGGCGAAGAGGGAGGCGTGACGGGTCGCGCCGTTGTGCCAGCGCATCCGGCCGGTCGTCGCCCAGGAGGGGGCCAGATCCCCCAGCCGGCGCTCGACCGCCAGCCGGACCAGCAGATCGGCGACCGCGCGCGGGGTGGCCCACAGGCCGCCCGCCGGGAGGATCGCCCCGTCCATGGTCCAGGGCCTTCGCTCCCCGCCGAACAGGCCGGGCGCGAGGAGGCGCCGGCCGGGGTCGGGCCGGACGCTCACCTCCTCGACCTCCAGCGGCCGCAGGACGTGCTCGGCGAGCAGTTCCTCGTACGCCGTACCGGCCGCGCTCACCAGGGCCGCGCCCAGGACGGCGTACCCGAGGTTGGAGTACTCCTCCCGCTGTCCCGGCGGCCGGAGGGTGACCTTGTCCAGCCGGCCGAGCAGCCGGTGCAGGGCGGCGTCGTCGAACGGGGCGTACGGGTCGAGGAACCGGGTGTCGGGCGGGAGGCGCGGCAGCCCGGAGGTGTGCTCGGCCAGGTGCCGCAGGGTGATCCCGGTGCCGGGAGCGGCGGGGAGCAGGCGCTCGACCGGGGCGTCGACCTCGAGCAGGCCCGCGGCCGCCATGCGCGTCATCGCCGTACCCGTGAGCACCTTGGTGAAGGAGCCGATCTCGACGAACCGGTCCACCGCGTGACCGTCTGCGACCCGTGCGGGAGACGCGCTGCTCAGGACGCAGGTGGGGGTGCGAGGCACGTGCGGGCCCTTCGGGGGGTGGCGGTCGGGGTCATCGGGCCGGTGGGCCGCGCCCATTGTCCGTCAGGGGGGCGGCGGCGGGAGCGCGTTTCGGTCATCACCGGCCGCTGCACGCGCTGTTCCCGCTGGTCAGGTATAAATGGCGCAGAAACGTCGGCAGTTGGAACCATGGGGAGGGGGGCCGGGTGATCCGCACACCGGAGCGGTCGCGTGCGCTCGCCCCGCTGCTGCTTCTGCTGCTGCCCGTCCTGCTGCTCGACACCGGCAGTCTCTCCGCGACCGTGGCCCTCGCCGCCACCGCCGCCGCCGGTTCCGCGCTCGCCCTCTGCTCGCTCCTCACCGCCCGCTCGGCGCCCGCCGTCCCGCCCACCCGGGTACGCACGGCGATACGCGACCGGGCCCGGCGTACGGCCTTCCTGCCGCAACGCGATCCCGACGCGCCCGGCCGGCGCCGGCCCAGGGCACCCGGACAGGCCCTTCCGGCGACCGCCGCGCAGGGCACCTCTCACCAGGGCACGCCTCACTCGTCCCGTACGTGACCCCGCGCGGGTCGTCATGCCGTTCTGCTCGCTTCCGGAGCATTCCGGAACTTTCCGGCACGACGAGACCCCCGGAGGGCTCACCCATGTCCGTCTTCTCTGTCTTCGCCCGCCTGGTCGGGCAGCTCGCCGACCTGCTCCAGCCGCTCTTCCACGCCTCCGCGGCCGCCGCCGCGATCGTCCTGTTCACCGCGCTGGTACGACTCCTCGTCCACCCCCTGTCCCGCGCCGCCGCCCGTGGCCAGCGCGCCCGCGCCGCGCTCCAGCCGAGGATCGCCGAGCTGCGCGAGAAGCACGCCGAGGATCCGCAGCGGCTGCAGCGGGCCGTGCTCGAACTGCACGCGGAGGAACGGGTCTCGCCGCTCTCCGGCTGTCTGCCCAGCCTGCTGCAGCTGCCCGCCTTCTTCCTGCTCTACCACCTGTTCTCCAGCTCCACGATCGGCGGCGAGGGCAACGGCCTGCTCAGCCACCAGCTGTTCGCGGCGCCGCTCGGCGGGCGGTGGGCCGACGCGCTCGGCGGGGGCGGGCTGTTCGGCCCGGCCGGGCTGGTCTATCTCGGGCTCTTCGCGGTCGTCGCGGTCATCGCCACCTTCAACTTCCTGCGGACCAAGCGGATGACCGCGGCCGGCTCCGTCGCGGCGGGTGCCGGGGGCGGGGAGCAGATACCGGGGCTCGGGGCGGTCGGCAAGGTCATGCCGTTCATGTCCTTCTTCACCCTCGTCACCGTGGCGGTCGTACCGCTCGCCGCCGCGCTGTACGTCGTCACCAGCACGGCCTGGAGCGCGGTCGAGCGGGCCGCTCTGTACCGGTAGGGCGTGCGGTTACGGTCCAGTACCTGAACAGGGTCTTGCGGAGTGGACGGCCCGCTTGGAGGATCGACCAGTCCTCCGATGGCTGCACCCATCGGTCGGGCGCCCGCGATCGAGGGAGATGGTGACCATGAAGCTGCTGCGCGTCGGTACGGCAGGGGCGGAGCGGCCTGCGCTGCTCGACGCCGAGGGGATCCTGCGGGACCTGTCGGGAATCGTGGACGACATCGACGGCGCGCTCCTCGCCGACGAGATGGCGCTCGGCCGGGTACGGGCGGCGGCCGAGGCCGGCGAGCTGCCCGCGCTGGACGCGACGGGCCTCAGGATCGGGCCGCCGCTCGGTCGCATCGGGAAGGTCGTGTGCATCGGGCTCAACTACCACGACCACGCCCGCGAGACCGGCGCCGAGCCGCCCGCCGAGCCGGTGGTCTTCTTCAAGGCGCCGGACACGGTGGTCGGGCCCCACGACACGGTTCTCGTCCCGAGGGGATCGGCCAAGACCGACTGGGAGGTGGAGCTGGCGGTCGTCATCGGGCGCACGGCCCGTTACCTGGGCTCCGCCGAGGAGGGGCTCGCGCATGTCGCCGGGTACGCGGTGGCGCACGACGTGTCCGAGCGGGAGTTCCAGATCGAGCGCGGCGGGACCTGGGACAAGGGCAAGAACTGCGAGACGTTCAATCCGCTGGGGCCGTGGCTGGTGACGGCGGACGAGGTGCCGGATCCGCAGGCCCTGTCGCTGAAGCTGTGGGTCAACGGGGAGCTGAAGCAGGACGGTACGACGGCCGAGCAGATCTTCCCCGTGGCGGAGGTCGTGCGGTACGTCAGCCAGTTCATGACGCTGTACCCCGGGGACGTCATCAACACGGGGACGCCGGCGGGGGTGGCCATGGGGCAGCCCGAACCCAAGCCGTACCTGAGGGCCGGGGACGTGGTCGAGCTGGAGATCGCCGGGCTCGGCCGTCAGCGGCAGGAGCTCAAGGACGCCTGAGGGGTGGGGCCGCGCGAGCCGGGCGGCCGAAGGGCCTTCGGGCCGAGGGCGGCCGGCACCCGGCCGCCCTCGGGCATCCCGGCCGCGTCACACCTCCAGGAACCGCTCCAGCGCCTCCACGACCAACCTGTGGTCCTGCAGCTGGGGCAGCCCGGACACCGTGACCGCGCCGATCACGCCCACGTCCTCGACGGTGACCGGGAACGAGCCGCCGTGCGCCGCATGGGTGCCGGGGTCCAGGCGCGAGGAGTCCTCGAACGTCGTGCCCTTGGCGCGGAAGCGGGCGCCGACCAGGTAGGAGGAGGCGCCGTACCGCTCCACCACGCGGCGCTTGCGGGCGATCCAGGCGTCGTTGTCCGGGGTGGAGCCCGGCAGGGCCGCGTGGAAGAGCTGCTGCCCGGCGCGGTGGATGTCGACGGCGACCGGGGCCCGGCGCTCCCGGGCCAGCCCGACCAGGAGCGAGCCGAGGGCCCAGGCGTCGTCGTGGGTGAACCGCCGGAAGACCAGGCGGCGTTCCTGGGCCTCCAGCTCCTCGACGGACGGGGGCGGCTCGGGGGCGGTCCCGGGCGTGGTCCGCGCAGGGTGCTGCTGGTGCTGCATCAGAGGGTCACCGTCACCTTGTCCCGTGCGGACCTGCGGGCCGCTTCCAGCACGTCCAGGGCGGCGGCCGCCTCCAGCGCGGTCACCGGGTTGGGGCCGGCACCGGTCAGCGCGCGCGCGACGGCCGCGTAGTAGGCGGGGTAGTCGCCGGGCAGCGTCGGTACGGGGGTGCCGCCGCCGGTCGCCGGGGAGGTGCCGGCGCCGATACGGCCGTGCAGGGACTCGTCCTCCGCGCCCCACCCGGGACCCGGACGCAGGCCCTCGCGCAGCGCCGCCTCCTGCGGGTCGAGGCCGTACTTCACATAGCCGGCGTGGGAGCCCAGGACGCGGAAGCGGGGGCCCAGCTGCGCGGTCGTCGCGGAGACGTAGAGGTGGGAGCGGACGCCGTTCGCGTGGGTGAGCGCGAGGAAGGTGTCGTCGTCGGTCTCGGCACCGGGGCGGCGGACGTCGGTCTCGGCGTAGACCTCGGTGACCGGGCCGAAGAGGACCAGGGCCTGGTCGACGACATGGCTGCCGAGGTCGTAGAGCAGACCTCCGATCTCTGCGGGATCGCCGGACTCGCGCCAGCCGCCCTTCGGTTGCGGGCGCCAGCGCTCGAAGCGGGACTCGAAGCGCCATACGTCGCCCAGCTCGCCCTGGGAGACCAGCCGGCGGACGGTCAGGAAGTCGTTGTCCCAGCGGCGGTTCTGGAAGACGGACAGGAGCAGGCCGCGCTCCTCGGCGAGGGCGGCGAGGTCGCGGGCCTCCGCCGCCGTGCCCGCGAGCGGCTTGTCGACGACGACCGGCAGGCCCGCCTTCAGGGCGGCGGAGGCCAGCGGGACGTGCGTCTTGTTCGGGGAGGCGATGACGACCAGGTCCAGCCGGTCCGCGCGGTCGAACAGCTCCTCGGGCGTGGCGAGGGCCGTCACGTCCGGGAACTCGGCGCGGGCCTGCTCCTGCCGCTCGGGGCGGGAGGTGACCACGGTGTCCAGGCAGAGGCCCTCGGTGGCGGCGATCAGCGGGGCGTGGAAGACGGAGCCGGCGAGGCCGTAGCCGATCAGGCCGACGCGGAGGGGGGTAGCTGTCATGCGTCCTACTTTCGCAACGCTGTTGCCAAAGTGCAAGTGGCGGGGACAATGGGGGCGTGAACAGGACGAGGCCGGGGACGGGCACGGGGAGCGGGGCCGGGAGCGGCGGGGCGGTGGGGGCGAACCTCGGCGCCGTGCGCAGCCACAACACCGCGTTGGTGCTGGGGCTGCTGCGGGAAGCGGGTGCGGAGGGCGTCAGCCGGCTGGAACTGGCCGAGCGGACCGGGCTGACCCCGCAGGCCGTCAGCAAGATCACCGCGCGGCTGCGGGAGGCGGGGCTCGCCGCGGAGGCCGGGCGGCGGGCGTCGACGGGAGGCAAGCCGCGGACCGTGCTGCGGCTCGTGCCGGAGGCGGGGCACGCGGTGGGCGTGCACCTGGACCGGGACGAGCTGCGGGTGGTGCTGGCCGACCTGGACGGGGCCGTGGTGGGCGAGCGGCGGACCGGGCTGGATCTGGGGGCCGGGGCGGAGACCGTGCTCGGGATGGTCGCCGGTGTGGTGGACGGACTCGTGCGCGACGGCCTGGGGCTCGGGCTCGGCGGCCTCGGTGGCTTCGGCGGTTTCGGTGGCTTCGGCGAGAAGGGACGCGCCGGGGGCGGGACACTGCTCGGGGTGGGGGTGGCGCTGCCGGGGCCGCTCGACCATGCGCGGGGCGTGCTGCACCGGGTCACCGGGTTTCCCGAGTGGGACGGCTTTCCGCTGCGGGAGGCGCTCGGGCAGCGGCTGGGGGTGCCCGTCGTGGTGGACAAGGACACCAACGCCGCGGCGCTCGGGCTCTCGGTGGGCGGTGAGGGCGGATCCTTCGCGTATCTGCATCTCGGTACCGGGCTCGGCGCCGGACTCGTGATCGGTGGGCGCGTGCACCGGGGGGCGCGGACCGGGGCGGGGGAGTTCGGGCACCAGGTGATCCAGCTGGACGGGCCGCTGTGCGAGTGCGGGAACCGGGGGTGCGTGGAGGTGCTGTGCCTGACGGCGGTGGGCCGCGGGGAGCCGGGGGAGGCGGCGCGGGTGCTGGGGGTGGGTGCGGCGAATCTGGCCGGGTTGCTGGACATCGATGTGGTGCTGCTCGGAGGACGGACGATCGCGAGGGCGCCGGAGGTGTTCGCCGCGGGCGTCCGGGAGGTCCTTGAGGCCCGGTCCCGCAGAGAGGGCGTGCTCGGCGGGACGGTGCCGGTCCGGGTGGCCGCGGGCGGGGAACGGGTCGTCGCCGAGGGCGCGGCGCAACTGCTGCTGGGGCCGTTGTTCGGGCGGGGAGACGCATAGGGGCGGGAGCCGGACCCGGACGCGCGCCCCGTGCGGCGGTCGGCCAGGGGATCGCCTGCCGGCGCCGGCCAGGTGCCGCCCGCGCCCACCCGTGCCGCCCCGGCGCCGCGACTGCCCGCAGGCCACGGCGCCTCACGGCCGGGCGCGGAACTCCCCGCGCACCTGTTCCCCGCATCCCGGGTACTCGGTGCGCCCAGGGCCCTGCCCGGGCTCCCCGCAAGGAGGTACCCGTGCGCTCGACCAGGATGAGAACGGCCGTCGGTCTGCTGGGAGCCGCCGCGTTCTGCCTCGCGGTGCCCGCCCAGCCGTCCGCGGACACCGGCGCGCCCCCGAAATCCAGCCCCTACTGCGGTACGGACCGGGCCACCGGGCTCGGCGTGTCCGCCCGCGGGAACGTGTCCTGCGCCACCGCGCTGCAGGTCGCGGCCGCCTACACCGAGGTCTGGCGCGGCACGGCCGGCGCCCCCGTCCAGGTGCGCGCGGCCGGAGCCGTGTGGAAGTGCCGGGAACGCCAGGGCGACCCCGACCCTTACCAGCAGTGCGCGGACACCCGGGACGACACCCGGCTGGTCACACTGACGTCCTGACCGCATCCCCGTCCGGACCCACTCCCTCGCCCCGGAGGTTCCCCATGGTGTCCGAACGCCTGCCGGTGATCGCCGCCGGTGCCGTGCTGCTCCTCGCGTTCTCCCCGCCGGCCCGTGCCGCCTCCGCGGGCGGTACGGACAGCGCCTGCGACAGGGCGGTCGCGGCCGCCGACGGGGCCGAACACGACTACGAGGCGCTGAAGAGGGGCATCGAGCGCCAGATCGCCGACGGAGGGCACCCGGGCACGGCCGAGCTGCAGGCGCTCCAGGACGCCGGTGCCCAGCGGGTCTCGACGGCCTCCCAGGTCCGGCGTGTCTGCGGGGCCTGACGTGGCGGGCGGAACTGCGCTGATCGGGCGGAGTTCCGGGCCGTCCCGGGGTGGCGTGCGCGGTCCCCGCCCGCGACCCGGCATGGTCATGTGTTCATGCGACTGTGCACGCCCCTGTCCCTCTGTCTTGCCGCAGCCGCCGCCGTGGTCGTCCCCGTGTCGTCGCCGGCACCCGCGTTCGCCGACACGCCCCCGGCCTGCGTCGGCGCCGACGCGCGCTCGTTCCCGCTGACCACCCGGATCCGCGGTGGCCCGGGCTCCTACGAGGCGGGCGGCGGATACGGCAACTGGTACATCGACCTCATCAACACCACGCGACGGGCCTGCGCCGGCGTCCACCCGGTGATCGTCCTCGTCGACGACCAGCGCGCCCTGCGGCCCGACCAGCCGGACCTGGAGTTCTACGACGGTGCCCGGGCCCGGCCGGTGACGTTCGAGAGCACCGACGAGAAGGAGCTGGTCGGTGTGCTCGACGGCGCGGGGTTCGACGGGTTCGCCGTACCGGCCGGCAAGACCGTCAGCGTCCGGGTCAGACTCGCGCTGCGCTCCGACGTGGCGACCGACCGGATCACCGCCACCGCCGCCGTCGTCCAGCGCCGGGGTGACGACGGGGACTGGGTCGGGCAGTCCAACGCGTACCGGTTCGGCGTCGGCGAGGACGGCGGGGTCGCGACGCAGGACCCGACACAGGACCCGACACAGGAACCGACGCGGGAAGCGACGCCGGGCCCGGACGGCACGCAGGAGGGCGGCGTGGACCCCGGGGCGTCCGGCAGCCCGCGGGCCACACCCGTGGCCGCGACCCCCGCCGCCACGCCCGACCCCTCCCTGCCGTTCGCCCAGCAGCCGGTGGAGGCCGGGGCGTGGGCCCGCGAGCTGGCGCGCACCGGACCCGGCCGGGCCGGCGGGCTGCTCGCGGGCGCCGCCGTGCTCCTCGGCGCCGGCGCGGGAGCGCTGCTGCTGGCCCGCCGACGCCGCTGACCCCTGACCGGGGTCCCGTCGGGCGGGGCCCGTCCCGTCTGCGACGATCCCTCTCGTGGACTACCCGAACGACCAGGCTCCCGGCGCCCCCGTCCGCTCCGGCATTCCCGAGCACGGGCGCATCCCCAAGTACTACGCGGTGAAGGCGCGGATCGCCGCCCTGCTGGAGGAACTCGGTCAGGACAGCGTCATCCCCACCGAGCGGGACCTCGCCGAGCGGTACGACGTCGCCCGGGAGACCGTCCGGCAGGCCGTGCGGGAGCTGGTGCTGGAGGGCCGGCTGAAACGACGCGGCCGGGGGACCGTCGTCGCCGGGCCCAAGCTCGCCCAGCCGCTGTCCCTCGCCAGCTACACCGAGGGGGTGCGCCGGCAGGGCCGTACGCCCGGTCGGACCCTCGTCACCCTGGACCGCTTCCCCTGCCCGGACGCCCTAGCCGCCGAGACCGGGCTCACCCGGGGCGAGCCCGTCTGGCACCTGGAGCGCGTGCTGCTCGCCGACGAGGAGCGGGTCGGCCTGGAGAGCACGTACGTCGCCGTCGCGCGGGTGCCCCGGCTGGACGGCGACTTCGACCCCGACTCCTCCTTCTACGGCTACCTCACCACCCAGGGCGTCTCCTTCGGCGACGCCGACGAGCGGATCGAGACCGTGCTGGCCACGCCCCGCGAAGCCCTGCTCATCGGCACCCCGCCCGCCCTGCCCATGCTGCTGATCCACCGGATCTCCAGGGACACCGAGGGGCGGCCCCTGGAGCGTGTGCGGTCGCTGTACCGGGGCGACCGGTTCTCCTTCACCACGCATCTCAAAGGCTGAAAGACGCCCTGCCGACAGGCGCGGAATCATCACGAAATGATAACGGGTCTAGCCCAAACGTGATGGGTCGTTCACGCTCTCGTTGTCAGCCGGACCCTTCCGGTTACCCGATCGCGAGGAGCGTTGCAGCCGTGAGAGTGACAGTCGTCGGAGCCGGCGTGGTGGGCACCATGCATGCCTGGCACGCCGTGCAGCGCGGCCATCAGGTCGTCCAGATCGAGCGCGAGACCGAGGCGCGCGGCGCCTCGCTGCGCAACTTCGGGCAGATCTGGGTCAGTGGCCGCGCCGGTGGAGAAGAGCTGGAGACCGCGCTGCGGGCGCGGGAGCTGTGGGAGGGGATCGGGGGACGCGTCCCGGCGCTGGGCTTCCGGGCCAACGGGTCCCTGACCCCCGTCCGGGGCCCCCTCGAACTCGCCGTCGCCGAGGCCGCCGCGGCCCGCCCGGACGCCGCCGCCCGCGGCTACAAGCTCCTGACCCCGGGCGAGGCCCGCGCCCTCAACCCCGCCCTGCGCGGCGACTTCACCGCCGCCCTGTACTGCGAGCGGGACGCCGCCGTGGAGCCGCGCACCGCCCAGCTGGCCCTGCGGGACGAACTGCTGAGGTCCCCGGACTACACCTTCCTGCCCGGCCGGGAGGTGCGCGAGGTCGTCGGCGCCGGAACCGTCCGCGACGACCACGGTGACGTGCACCACGCCGACGCGGTCGTCCTGTGCACCGGCGCCTGGCTCGGCGGCCTGGTCCGCGAACTCGCCGGACCCGAACTGCCGGTGCGCCGCGTCCGCCTCCAGATGATGCAGACCGACCCGCTGGGCGAACCGCTGCCGACCTCGGTCGCCGACGCCGACAGCTTCCGCTACTACCCGGCCTACACCTCCCCGGCCCTGGACCGGCTCAACGCCGAACAGCCCCAGCCGGAGACGGCCGCCACCCACAGGATGCAGCTGCTCATGGTGCAGCGCGCCGACGGCGGCCTGACCGTCGGCGACACCCACGAGTACGAGCACCCCTTCGCCTTCGACACCGTCGAGGAGCCCTACGAGCACCTCACCGGCGTCGTCGAGTCACTGCTCGGCCGGCCGCTGCCGCGCATCCGCCACCGCTGGGCGGGCGTGTACGCGCAGTGCACCGAACCCGGCCGGGTGGTGCACCGCCAGCAGGTGCGCGAGGGGGTGTGGCTGGTCACCGGGCCCGGCGGGCGCGGCATGACCTGCGCCCCCGCGATAGCCGAGACCACCGCGAACGAACTGGGCTGGTGACCCCCATGAACACTCCGACCGACACCCCCGACGACATCCGTCTCGTCGTCCTCGACATGGCCGGCACGACCGTCGCCGACGGCGGCCTGGTCGAGCGCGCCTTCGAGGCGGCGGCCACCGAGCTGGGCGTCGCCCCCGGCTCGCCCGAGCACGCCGGCCACCTCGCCTACGTCCGCGCCACCATGGGCGAGTCCAAGATCTCCGTCTTCCGCCACCTGTTCGGCGACGAGGAGAGCGCCCGGCGCGCCAACACCGCCTTCGAGAAGGCCTACGGCGAACTCGTCGAGGGCGGACTGATCGCCCCCGTGCCGGGCGCCCGCGAGGCCATCGAGGAGCTGGCCGGCGGCGGCCGCACCGTCGTCCTGACCACCGGCTTCGCCCGCGTCACCCAGGACGCCGTCCTCGACGCCCTCGGCTGGCGCGACCTCGTCCCGCTCACCCTGTGCCCGGCCGACGCCGGCGGGCGCGGACGGCCCTACCCGGACATGGTCCTGGAGGCCTTCGTGCGCACCAAGGCCGCCGAGGCCGTCACGCAGGTCGCCGTCGTCGGGGACACCTCCTACGACGTGCTCAGCGGCGTACGGGCGGGGGCCGGCCTGGTCGCCGGGGTACGCACCGGAGCCCACGGGGACGAGGAGTTCCGCGCCGCCGGTGCCACCCACGTCCTCGACTCCGTCGCCGGCCTGTCCGCCCTCCTCTCGGGAGCCCGGTGAGATGAGCATCCGCTTCGACTCCGTCACCGTCGCCTACGACGGCAACGTCGGCAGCCTCGCCCTCGACGCGCTCGACCTGACCGTCGAGCCCGGTGAGGTCATGGCGCTGCTCGGGCCGTCCGGCTCCGGCAAGACCACCGCGCTGCGGGCGGTCGCCGGGTTCGTACGGCCCGTGTCCGGGCGGGTGCTCCTCGGCGGCCGGGATGTGACGGACCTGCCGCCGTACCGGCGTGGCATCGGGATGGTCGTCCAGCAGTACGCGCTCTTCCCGCACCTGCGCGTCGACGAGAACGTGGCCTTCGGGCTGCGCGCCCGCAGGACACCCAGGGGCGAGATACGGCAACGGGTCGCCGAGGCGCTGGAGATGACCGGCATGGCCGCCTACGCCCGCCGGTACCCGCGTGAGCTGTCCGGCGGGCAGCAGCAGCGGGTCGCCATCGCCCGCGCGCTGGCCATCCGGCCCCGCGTGCTGCTCCTGGACGAGCCGCTGTCCGCGCTGGACGCCCAGCTGCGGTCCGGGATGCTGGCCGAACTGGCCCGGCTGCACCGGGAACTGCCGGACGTGTCGATGCTGTACGTCACCCACGACCAGGTCGAGGCGCTCACCCTGGCCGACCGGATCGCGGTCATGGACAAGGCGCGGCTGCGGGCGTGTGGGACGCCGCGGGAGCTGTACCGGGCCCCCACCGACGCGTTCACGGCGTCGTTCGTGGGCGGGGCGAATCTGCTGCCGGTGACGGTCGGGCCTGGGGGTGTGTCCTTCGCCGGTGCCGAGCTGAAGGTCGAGACCGGGGATGTCGTCGCGGGGGCGCGGGCCACGCTGTGTGTGCGGCCGCATCTGGTGGGGCTGGGGGCCGGCCCCAACCAACTCGTGGGTGTCGTACGGGAGATCCAGTGGCGAGGGGCCACGCACCGGCTGTACGTCGAGGTCGACGGGCACGCTGTCATGGCCGACCTCCGTGAGCTGAGGGACCCGCCCGCGCACGGGGAGTCCGTGAGTCTGCACTTCGCCGCGGAGGACGCGGTGCTGCTGCCCGCGGGGGTGGTCGGCGATGGCAGGTGACCCGGCACTGCAGGCCGTGCCCACCCGTTCCGCCCCGCGGAACGAGGGCCCACGGCGGTGGAGCCCACAGCTGTGGGCCGCTCCCCCGGCAGCCGCACTCGCCCTCTTCTTCCTCTACCCCCTCGCCCTCGTCGTCCGGCAGTCCTTCCAGCCGGACAGCGGAGGCACCTCGGTCCGGCCCTACGCCGACGTGTTCGCCTCCCAGGCGTTCCGGCACGCGCTGTGGACCACCGTCTGGCTGGCCGTCGCGTCCACGGCCGGGTGCCTGGTGCTCGGCTTCCTGCTGGCGCTGGTCATCTCCTTCGTGCCCTTCCCGGGGGCGAAGGGGGTGGCGCGGTTCATCGATGTGTACCTGTCCTTCCCGTCCTTCCTGATCACGCTGGCGCTGCTGTTCATCTACGGCACGACCGGCATCATCGGCTCCTTCCAGTTCCTGACCACGCCCTGGGGCGTGCTGCTGGCGGAGGTCACCTACTTCACGCCGTTCGTGATGCGCCCGCTGCTCGCCGCCTTCTCGCAGCTGGACACCGCGCAGCTGGAGGCGGCCAGTTCGCTGGGGGCGCGGGCGCCGCGGATCGTGCGCCGGGTGATCCTGCCCGAGGCGCTGCCCGCGCTCGCGGCCGGCGGGAGCCTCGTCCTCGTGCTCTGCCTCAACGAGTTCGGGATCGTCCTGTTCACCGGCGCGAAAGGGGTCACCACCCTGCCGATGCTCGTCTACGGCAAGGCGATCCTGGAGTCCGACTACCCGGGCGCGTGCGTGGTCGCCGTCGTCAACGTCCTGATCTCCGTGGGGCTGTACGGCCTCTACCGGGTGGTGAGCCGTCGTGCTGGTGCATAGCCGTGGGGCCAGGTGGACCGTGTGGGCGGTGTTCCTCGTCCTGTTCCTGCCGCTGTTCGCGCTTCCGCTCCTCGTCGTCCTCGGCGCCTCCTTCGCCACCCACTGGCCCGGCGTCCTGCCCGCCGGGCTGACCACCGACAACTACCGGGCGGCGACCCGGGGCGAGGCCCTGCAGGCCCTCACCACCAGCCTGCTCACCGCCGCCGGCGCCAGCCTGCTCGCGCTGGTCGTCGGGACCTGGGCCGCGCTGGCCGGGGCGGCCCTGAACCGGCGGTACCGGCGGCTCATGGACGCGCTGTTCGTGCTGCCGGTCGCCGTGCCGTCGGTCGTGGTCGGACTGTCGGTCCTGGTCGCCTTCTCCCAGCCGCCGATGCTGCTCAACGGCACCCGGTGGATCGTGATCCTCGCGCACACCGTGCTGGTCACCGCCTTCGCCCACCAGTCCGCGTCGGCGGCGATCGCCCGCCTCGACCCGGCCTGTGAACAGGCCGCCGCCTCCCTCGGCGCCCGGCCCTCCTACGTGCTGCTGCGGGTACGGCTGCCCCTGCTGCTGCCCTCGCTGACCGCCGCGGCCGGCCTCTGCTTCGCCCTGTCCATGGGCGAGCTGAGCGCCACGATGATGCTCTACCCGCCCGACTGGACCCCGCTGCCCGTCCTGATCTACGCGGCCACCGACCGCGGCGCCCTGTTCACCGGCTCCGCCGTCGCCGTCGTCCTGATGGCGGCGACCCTGCTCGTCCTGTTCGCCGTCTCCCGGGTCCGCACCCGGGCGTCGTACCGCTAAATCCCCCGGTAATCCCCGTCGTCACGCCAGGAGTTGGCCTCGCCATGCCCAGAACCCGCCTCACGCTCGCCGTGGCCCTCGCTCTGCTCGCCACCCCCGTGCTGTCCGCCTGCGGCGGTTCCTCCGCCGCCTCCGACGCCAAGGTCGTCACCGTCTACAGCGCCGACGGCCTCAAGGGCGAGAACGGCGACGGCTGGTACGACAAGGTCTTCGCGGACTTCCAGAAGCAGACCGGCATCAAGGTCAAGTACGTCGAGGGCGGCTCCGGCGAGATGGTGCAGCGCGCCGTCCGCGAGAAGAGCAACCCGCAGGCCGACGTGCTGGTCACCCTGCCGCCGTTCATCCAGGAGGCAGACCGCAAGGGGCTGCTGCAGAAGTACGGGCCGAAGGACTCCGGCCAGGTCGGCGGCGCCGACAAGGCCGAGGACGGCACCTGGACCTCCGTGGTCGGCAACTACTTCGGGTTCGTCTACGACAAGAAGGAGCTGAAGCGGGCCCCCCGGACCTGGGACGAACTGCTCGACGCCACGTACAAGAACAAGCTGCAGTACTCCACTCCGGGCGTCGCCGGTGACGGCACCGCCGTGCTCATCAAGGCCGTCCACGACTTCGGCGGCAAGGAGGCGGCTCTCGCCTACCTGAAGAAGCTGCAGGCCAACAACGTCGGCCCGTCCGCCTCCACCGGCAAGCTCGCCCCCAAGGTCGACAAGGGCGAACTGCTCGTCGCCAACGGCGACGTGCAGATGAACTACGCCCAGTCCAAGTCCATGCCGAACCTCGGCATCTGGTTCCCGGCGGGCAAGGACGGCAAGCCCACCACCTTCGCCCTGCCCTACGAGGCCGGCCTGGTCACCCGGGCCCCGCACAGCGAGAACGGCAAGAAGCTCCTCGACTTCATGCTCGCCCAGAAGCAGCAGCAGGAGGTCAGCGAGATCGGCGGCGGGTTCGCCGCCCGCCAGGACGTCAAGGCCACCGACACCAACGCCATCGCCCTCACCAAGGTGATGGACGGCGTCGAGTTCTTCGAACCGGACTGGAACGACATCGACAAGAACCTCACCTCGTACGTGGAGGACTGGAAGTCGGCCACCGGCAGCTGAACCCCCCGAGGGTTTCGCCGCCCGGGTCCCGTCCGGCATCCCCGCGGGGACCGTCGGCTGCCCTCCAGGTCCCGGCAGGCGCCACCAGTGTCCGGGTCCGCTTCCGCCACACCGGGGGCACCAACTGGTACCGGGTGATCGACGGGGTACGGATCAGCCAGGTCTGACTAGGCTGAGGGCGTCGGTACGCCGTGGTTCCGGCGCCCCCGCTTTCTTGACCGTACGTACGCCAGGAGACGCACAACATGCCAGACCGCAAGCCGATCGAGTCGTGGCTGACCGACATGGACGGTGTCCTGATCCACGAGGGTGTCCCGATCCCCGGCGCCGACGCCTTCCTGAAGAAGCTGCGCGAGTCCGGGCGGCCCTTCCTGGTGCTGACCAACAACTCCATCTACACCGCCCGTGACCTGCACGCCCGCCTGCGCCGCATGGGCCTGGACGTGCCGGAGGAGAACATCTGGACCTCCGCCCTGGCCACCGCCCAGTTCCTCGACGACCAGCGCCCCGGCGGCAGCGCCTACGTGATCGGCGAGGCCGGTCTGACCACGGCCCTGCACGACATCGGCTACATCCTCACCGACCACGCCCCCGACTTCGTGATTCTCGGCGAGACCCGCACCTACTCCTTCGAGGCGCTGACGAAGGCCGTGCGACTGATCAACGACGGCGCCCGGTTCATCGCCACCAACCCCGACAACGTGGGCCCGTCCACCGAGGGCGACCTGCCCGCCACCGGCTCGGTCGCCGCCCTGATCACCGCCGCGACCGGCAAGAAGCCGTACTTCGTCGGCAAGCCGAACCCGCTGATGATGCGGGCCGGCCTGAACGCGATCGGCGCCCACTCCGAGACCTCCGCGATGATCGGCGACCGCATGGACACCGACGTCCTCGCGGGCCTGGAGGCCGGCATGCGCACCTTCCTGGTGCTCAGCGGCGTCACCCAGCCCGACGACGTCGACCGCTACCCCTTCCGTCCGTCCCAGGTCGTCGACTCCATCGCGGACCTGGTCGATCTGGTCTGAGCAGCGGTTTCAAGGGATTTCCACACCACGAACCACCCGTTCGGAGCAATGGGGCGCCCCCCGAGGATGCGGGGGCGCTCCGGCCGGGGGAGCCTCCTGATATCTGGAGGTTCACGATGGGCTCACTACGCCTCACGTTCTGTACCGGAATCCTGGCCTGCACCGCCCTCGCACCGGCGGCGCACGCCGCCCCCGCGGCCGACGCGGGCTCGGTCTCCGTGACCCCCGCCTTCCCCGCCCCCGGTTCCGACGTGTCCCTGCAGGTCCGCGGCTGCTCCGGGCAACAGGGCACCGCCACCTCGGCCGCGTTCGTCTCCGACGCCCGGCTGACCGGCGGCCAGGGCACCCTCTCCGGTGAGACGCGCGTCCGCTCCTCCCTTGAACCCGGCCTCTACGACGTCCGGATCACCTGCGCCGACTCCGTGATCACCAGAAAGATCACCGTGGGCGGCAAAGGAGCCGGCCAGAGCCAGGAACCCGGCCGGCGGCCCGGCGCCGACGCCACGCCCGTCGCCCCCGTCCACGCGGGCGGCGGCGGCACCGCGCACTTCGCCACGGTGGCCACCAGTGAGTCCGGACCCGACACCGGCCAGGAGGTGACCGGCCTGGCCCTCGCCGGGATCGCGGCGGTCGCCGTCGGACTCGGCGCCCGCCGCAGCCGCCGTGACCGCTGAAGCGGCCGGATGTCCGACGACCGCGAGCCCGCCACCGGCAGCGGACGGCTGATCACCGGCCTCACCTGGGCGGTGCTGCTGCTCGGACTGTGGCTGTGGGGACTCGGGGTGACCGGCACACCGCACGGCACGGGCGACCCCGCCACGGGTGACCTGTTCGCCGTCACCCCCGTCGACCCCGCCCGGCTGCCCCGCCCCGCCACGCCGCTCGGCGACGCCGTGCCCCAGCGGGTCGACATCCCCCAGCTGGGGGTGCGGGCACCAGTGGTGAGCAGGGGCCTCGACGCCCAGGGCGCCGTCGACCCGCCGCCCCTCGACCAACCGGGCGTGGTCGGCTGGTACGGCGCCGGCACCGCCCCGGGTGCCAAGGGCGCGGCGCTCCTGGTCGGGCACGTCGACACCGCCACCCGGCCCGCGGTCTTCTACAAGCTCAGCACCCTCAAGCCCGGCGAGACGGTCCGGGTGGTCCGCTCGGACGGCACGGTCGCCGAGTTCACCATCGACGACGTCCGGGTCCTGCCCCGCGCCGGCTTCGACGCCGACCAGGCCTACGGCCCCCACCGGCCCGGCCGGGCCGAGCTGCGCCTGATCACCTGCGGCGGCTCCTTCGACCGCGCCAGCCACAGCTACACGGCCAACGTGGTGGTCTCCGCCTACCTCACCGGTACCACCCGCTGACCCCCGTACGCCCCGCCACGCGACCTCGTGACGCACCGGCCGGATATGCCACGATTGGCACCCGGACCAGTTCGCCCAGGGGGACCAGGGGGATGCGCATGGACGGCAGCAGGGGGGCCCGCCCTTCCGCACGGGTGTCGGCGGCGGCGGTGCTGGGGGCGGCACTGCTGCTGGCCGGATGCTCCTCCGGCGGCGGGGACGGGAGCGGGGACCCGGCGGCCCGGATCACCCAACAGCCCAAGGCGGCCGACCCGTTCTGGGTCAACCCGGACGGCACCGCGGCCCGCCAGCTGGCCGCGTACGCGAAGGCCGGCCGGAAGACCGAGGCGGCGCAGGTCCGCAAGCTCGCCGAGCAGCCGGTGGGGGAGTGGATCGGCCCCGAGAACCCGGAGAACGAGGCCCGCGGCTTCACCGAGGCCGCCGAGAAGTCCGACCGCACGGCCCTGCTCGTCCTCTACGACATCCCGCACCGCGACTGCGGCCAGTACTCCCAGGGCGGTGCCGCCGACGGCAACGCCTACCGCGCCTGGGTCGACGCCGTGGCGCGGGGCATCGGCGACCGCTCCGCGATGGTCGTCCTCGAACCCGACGCCGTCCTGCACCTCGTGGACGGCTGCACCCCGGCCCAGTTCCACGAGGAGCGCTACGACCTCCTGCGGGGCGCGATCGCCCGGCTCAAGTCCCTGAAGAACACCAAGGTCTACCTGGACGCGGGCAACGCCGGCTGGGGCCACCCCGACCAGATCTACCAGTCCCTCCAGCAGGCCGGCGTCGACCGGGCCGACGGCTTCTCCGTCAACGTCTCCAACTTCTACTCCACCCAGGACTCCCTCGCCTACGGCAAGCAGCTGTCGTCGAAGGTGGGCGGCAAGCACTTCGTCATCGACACCAGCCGCAACGGCAACGGCCCCTACACCGGCGGCGACCCGGCCCAGCGCTGGTGCAACCCGCCGGGCCGGGCCCTGGGAGAGACCCCGACGACGAAGACGGCCGACCCCCTGGTGGACGCCTATCTGTGGGTCAAGCGGCCCGGCGAGTCCGACGGCACGTGCAAGGGAGGGCCGAAGGCCGGGCAGTGGTGGGCGAGTTACGCACTCACCCTCGCCCGGAACAGCGGGTGATCACGGCACCCTGACCCACTGTGCCGTCGACGGTGTCCCCTGGTCGTCGTCCACGAACAGCATGTACCACCCGGACTGCACCAGGTTGCGGTCCTTCGGGACGGTCACCGTGATCCGGTCACCGGCCGTCCTGAAGTCCAGCGCGATGGACCGCTGGTCCACGTCCGTCACATGCGTCGACGCGCTCGGCCGGATCAACCGCACCTTCTTGATGCCGGCCGCGTGCTTCGACGTGAACGTGCCCGAGGCGCCCCGGGCGATCGTCTGCGGCCCCCCGCTCAGCGTCGGCCGGGAATCCCGGTACAGATAGGGCGGCGTGTAGATCTCGATCCGCTGCTCGAACTTCCCCGGCCTGGTGTTCGCCTTGTCCGCGTACAGCGAGTCGGACCCGAAGAACATCACCCGTCCGTCCGGCAGCAGGATCGAACCGGAGTGGTAGTTCCGCCCCACCAGCGGGTCGGCGACCTGGGTGAAGCTGTTGCTGTCGGGGTGGTACAGCCGGGCCTGCAGGATGTCGGAGTCGCCGCGCCCCCGGTAGTCCTCCGAGCCGCCGGACACCAGAACCGTGTCGTCGGGCAGGATCGAGGACTGCGGATACCGGGTGCCCTTCGCCAGCTCGGGCCCGTCCACGAACCTGGGCGCCTTGGCCTTCAGGTCGATCAGCCGCGTCTTCCTGCTGGACAGCTCCGACTCACCGACGCCGCCACCCCCGATCACCATGAACTTCTCGTTCTGCGCCGGAGGCAGCAGCACGGTCCCGGAGGTCTCCATCATGTTCGGATCGGAGAGCCCGGGCAGCCTGGTGAACGCGTTGGTGCCGACGTCCCAGATCCCGGGGTCGCGGCCCACGTTGTCCGGCCCGTACCCCGCGTTCGACCCCGAGTAGAAGATCTTCCCGTTCTGCATCAGGAATAGCGCCGGATATGTCGGGAACTGGCGGATCTTCTTCGTGTACGTCCACTTCTTGGTCGTGGGGTCGAAGATCTCGTTCTTGCCCGGCACCAGCTGCCCGATGTCGTCCAGCCCGGAGACACTGAGGATCCTGCCGTCCGACAGCGTGGTGAGCGTCGGGTACCAGCGGGCCTCGTTCATCGGGTCGACCTTGATGTACCGCTCGGCGACCGGATCGAACTCGTAGGCGTCGCGGATGCCCTGGAAGTCCTTCTTGTCGAGGGCGAGCTTCTGCGCGATGCCGTACGTGTTGCGCGCGTCGGTGCCGGTCAGCCCCTGGATCCGGTAGTTGTCCTGGGTGCCGGTCTCGTACCTGGTGCCGCTTCGCTGCGCCTCGACGTAGATCCGGCCCAGCCCGGGGTCGTTGCGCAGCCAGGCGCCCGTGCCCGGGTCGAACACCTTCTTCGCGCGTGGCACCAGCACCGGGTCCTTGGAGACGAAGGTCCTGCCGTTGGTCCTGCCGGTGAACCTGGTGCCCGCGGGCAGCGTGATCGGCTTGTCCGGGTTCTCGTTGTGGACGATCATCAGGCCGCCGGCCTTGGTGACGTCACCCTTGAGCTTCTCGTAGCGCTTGGTGCCGCCCGCGATCAGCAGATTGCCGTTGGCCAGCTGCGTGTGGCCGGTGCAGAACAGGTCGTTGGGCGTGGGGATCTTCTTGATCGTGCCCTTGACCGGGTCCCAGATCCGGGTGTCGAACTTCTTCTTGTCGAAGTTGTCCTGGTTGTTGCCCGATCCGGCGACCAGCAGCACCTTGCCGGTGTGCAGGAGCGCCGCGTGGATGGTGTCCTGCCGGTACTCCGGCGGGAACTCGATGATGTCCCAGTGGCCGTTCGCGGCCTTGTACTCGGGTCTGTTGATCTTGTACTGGTGGTACTGCGCGGTGCCGAAGCGGTACACCCACGGCCCGTTCATCCCGGCCAGCGCGAGTACCACCGCCGTCCCGATCGCGAGTCGACGGGCGCGACGGCGGCCTGCCTGGTCCTTCATTCCTTACGTCCCCCAAGTCCGCCAAGGGCGATCTGCATGGACTGCTCGTTCTCCCCGTCCCGGTGGCCCTGCCCGGCGTTCGCCCAGGTGGGCCGCTGCTGCGGCACATGCGGCGCGGGGGCCGCGTACGGTGCCGGTACCGCGTCCTGCGGTTCGGCGACGGCCGGCGCCGGCTTCGGCCGCCTCTTCTCCTGCCGCAGCGTGTACTGCCAGGCGAAGATCGGCGAGGCGGTGATCAGCAGCGCGAAGCACGCCCAGGTGATCATCGCGGGGTGCGAGTGCCCGAACACGAAGCCGGCCGCGAGGGAGCCGGCGAAGACCAGGATGAAGAACCAGTGGATCCGGAACGTCCCGAACAGCGTGTCGGGGCTCGCCGACTCGCCCTTGGGCGTCACCACGAACTTGCTCTTGCGGCGCAGTACGGCGTCCATGAGGGAGCGCGCGTAGACGGGCGCGGACAGCGCCGACATCACCATGCCCGCGACACCGCCGGAGCCCTCCGGCTCGTGCGGGGAGACGTTGTGCCGCCGGTTCCAGATGTACAGGCCGATCTGCAGCGCGGAGGCGTTGCCGTACAGCATCAGCCACACGGTCGGGTCGATGTTCACACCCGAGGCGCCCAGGCCCAGGAACAGCGCGCAGCTGAGCGCGGCGAGGATCCAGTTGAGGGCGGACATCGGATAGAAGATGATCATCATCGTGTAGTTGAAGAGCTTGCCCGGCCCCAGTGTGAACAGGCCCTTCCAGTACTGCTTCAGGATCGTCTCGTACGTGCCCCGGGACCAGCGCAGCTGCTGGGTGAAGAAGTCCGTCCAGGCGTTCGGTCCCTCGCCGACGGCGAGCACGTCCGGGGTGTAGACGGACTTCCACTTCCGCCCCGTCGCCGGGTTCTTGGCGCGGTGCATCTCGAAGCCCGTCGCCATGTCCTCGGTGATCGAGTCGTACAGGCCGCCGATCTGCTTGAGCGCCCTGATCCGCACGGCGTTGGAGGTGCCGACGAACATCGGGGCGCCGTAGCGGTTGCCGGCGCGCTGGATCAGGGCGTGGAAGAGGAACTGCTGGGACTCGGCGGCCTTGGTGACGAACGTGTCGTAGTTGCCGTACACCTGCGGGCCGATGACGAAGCCGACGTCCGGGTCGCGGAAGTAGCCGAGCATCCGCTCCAGGTAGTTGGGCAGCGGCACGTGGTCGGTGTCGACGGAGGCGAAGAAGTCGTAGTCGTCGCCGTGCGCCTCCAGCCAGGCGTTGTAGTTGCCGTGCTTGGTCCTGGCGCGGTGCGGGCCCTTGGGCTGGTTCCACTGCGCGACGCCCTTGCGGGAGAAGTGGTGCACGCCGAGCCGGGCGCAGACCTCCTTGACGGCCGGGTCGTCGCCCTCGTCCAGCAACCACACGTGCAGCAGCCCCCGGTGACGGAGTTTCACCGCTGCTTCCAGGGTCTTCGTCACCATCTCCAGCGGCTCCTTGCCGGGCACGAAGGAGGTGAGGAAGGCGACGCGGGTGCCGGCCTCCGGGACGACCGGGACCGGGTCGCGGGCGACGAGCGTGGCGTGCGCGTTGGACAGCACGTTCATGCAGCGGAAGAACTCGATCAGGCCGATCGAGACGAGCATGACGGTGTCGAGGGCCGGCAGGAAGTCGTGGGCCGGGTAGTCGCGTTCGGTCCAGTGTTCGGGCTGGAGCAGCCAGAACAGCAGGACGAGGGAGAGCACGGGGGCCGCGCCCAGCATGAGCGCGGCGCGCACGCGGTGCGGCTCCTGCGAGAGCAGCGAGCGGTACTGCACCGTGTACGGCTTCGTCGGGTCGGGCTGGGTGAGGGGGCCCGCGAGCCGGCTGTAGTGCTCGTAGTCGTATCTCGGCAGGCTCTTCCTCATCCGGCGGAACTGGCCCGTCCGGTGTGTGACCGCCCTGAGACGTGTGGTCTGTGACGGGTCGTTGTGAGCGTGGCTCGGTCCGGCGCCCGGCGGCGTCGACGTCATGAGTCATTCCCCCCACACGCAGGTCACCGCGTGTTTCGTCGGTCCTTTTCCGCCCGGCCGGCTCCCCTTAAGCCCGCGTGCGGATCAGTGGTGGCTCCCATACCCACGTCTTCCCCACGTTATAGACACGGGACGGCGAGCTTCCGGTTGCATGATGCCCCCCTCGGCATCGATTCATGAGCGGGGCCCCCTCCCCGCCTGCGGGCAACCGCGTGATTCCCCCCAACTGCCGTCAGGCCGCGGCAGGTTGAACATCCAGGGTTCTACGGCGCTCCGCATGATCGCAAGACGCGAAACGCGGTGTTTACCGCTCAAACCCGTTCATTGTGGCGCGGGTGGGGCGCGGGAGGCCGGGGTGCGCCGGTGGTCTCGGGGGACCGTGGCGCGCCGCTGGTGGAGAGGCGGACACGGACGTTGCCGAAGTGGTCTCTTATGGCCTCCTCCGCCCGCAGCGAGTCGCCGGACCGGACCGCGTCCAGGATCTCCCTGTGCTGGCGGCAGGTGACCCGGGGGTCCTGCGGCACCTCCACCAGATCCCGCTGCACCCGGTGGAAGGCGTCCCAGAACGCCTCCAGCACCTCGCTCAGCAGCACGTTGTCCAGCCCCCGGTAGAGGGTGGCGTGAAAAGCACGGTCGGTCTCGGCGAGGCCGGCTCCCTGTGCGGCCTCCTGTTCCATACGGTCCACGAGGGCGTCCAGTTCAACGAGGTCCGCCTCGGGCAGCCGTCCGGCCAGCCGTGAGACCAGTCCGGTCTCCACGGCCTCGCGCAGCTCCAGCAGCTGCAGCAGGGACTCCTCGCCCCGGTAGTGCCCGGCGACGGTGCGGAAGGCCAGCCCCTCGATCATGGGTGCGAACGACATGGAGCCGACGTACGTCCCGAAGCCGTGCCGGATCTCCACGATCCCCATGGCCTGCAGCGCCTTCAGGGCCTCGCGCACCGAGTTCCGGCTCGCGCCGAGGTACTCCATCAGCTCCGGCTCGGTCGGCAGTGGGGCGCCCGAGGGCAGCCGCCGATCGATGATCAGCTTCTTGATCCGCTCCTGAAGGTCCCGGGCTGCCATGGCGAGAGGGTATCCGGCCAATCGGGGGGACGGCCCGGTTCCGGACAGGGGGGATGTGCGGGTATGCGGAAGGCCCCCCGCTTCCGCGAGGGGCCTTCCGGTCGGTGCGCCGCCAGGGACTCGAACCCCGGACCCGCTGATTAAGAGTCAGCTGCTCTAACCAACTGAGCTAGCGGCGCCTGCTGACAGAGAGAACTCTACCTGACCTTTCGGGGTGCCCCCGACCATCCATGGGTGGCCGGAAGGCCTCCCCCGGGGCCGCGTACATCGTTCGGACCGTCAAAGTGGCGGCCCGATGGACAGTTGAGAAACTGATCATCGTGCACAAGCGCGGACAAAACACCCCCGAATGTGAGGTAGATCGCATGACCGCTCCGGTGTTCGAGGAAGTCGAGCCCGCGAGGGACTGCGACTGCCCCGGTTGTGTCGAAGGGCGACGGGTGAGCCCCCGTCCGTCGTCCGGCCGACCCGGCGGTCGCCCGGCGGCCTGCGGAATCGTCGTCGTGGCCGCCGCGTCGGCCGTCCTCGGCGCGGTCACCCCGGCCGCGGCCGTCACCCCGGCCCGGCCCGCCGGGCACCGTCCCCACGTCCCCGCCGACGGCGAGCCCGAGACCCCCCAGGGCGGCAGGTCCCAGCTGCACGGTGCGGCGGGCAAGCCGGTCGCCCCCGCCGACGTCCCCACCCCCGCGACCACCCGGGCCGACATCATCAAGCGGGCCAAGGTCTGGGTGGCCGCACAGGTGCCGTACAGCATGTCGGACTACTGGTCCGACGGCTACCGGCAGGACTGCTCCGGCTACGTCTCCATGGCCTGGAACCTGGGCACCAACGAATGGACCGGCAGCCTCGACCAGTTCGGCGTGAAGATCACCAAGGAGGAGCTGCAGCCCGGGGACATGCTGCTCTTCCACAACCCCGACAACCCCGAGAAGGGCTCCCACGTGGTGATCTTCGGCGGCTGGACGGACACCGCGCACACCACCTACACGGTCTACGAGCAGACGCCCCCGCACACCCGCAGCCAGCCCACCCCGTACCCCTACTGGAGCAACGCCGACAAGTACGTCCCCTACCGCTACAAGGGCGTGACCGCCGGCACGGCGGACGCGGAGCGGGACGACGGCAAGGCGAAAGCCCCGGGCCGGTCCGCCTCGCACCAGGTGCCCGGCTATCCCGGCCGGAGCCTGTTCCGCCCGGGCGCGGAGAACCCGTACGTCACCCAGCTGGGCCGCCGGCTGGTGAAGAAGGGGTTCGGCAGGTTCTACGCCGGCGGCCCCGGTCCACGCTGGGGCGAAGCGGACCGGCGTGCCGTGGAGGCCTTCCAGCGCGCTCAGGGCTGGCGCGGCGGCGCCGCGGACGGCTACCCCGGGCCGGAGACCTGGCGACGGCTCTTCATGGAGGCGGACCCCGGCCCCGAGAGCGGCCGCTGACCGCCTGACCGTGGCGGCCGGCACCAGCCGCCACGTCCCTCCCCCCACCCGCACCACCCCCTGTCCATCCCCCTGTCCACCCCCCTGTTCATGACGTATCTGGCGCGGAGGCTGGAGGAACGCATGAGTACGACCACGTCACACACACCGCCCGAATCCGAGGGGCAGCCGGAGGGCGGTCCGGTGCCGGGCGGGCGCCCGGCCCGGCTGATCCAGAACGAGGTGACCACCGAGATCCCCGTCCATCTGCTCTTCCGTGACGATCCCGACCCCCTGAACCCGGTGAAGGTGCCGCTCAAGCCCGCCGTGGTGGGCCGCCGCCAGGGCACCGGTGAGCAGCCGCGCCTCGGGCGCCCGGCGCCGGTGCGCCGCCGGCCGCTGCCGGAGGTCGACGCGGCACTGGTCGAGCGCCCGGCGCGGGTGCTGCCGGGGACGGCCGGACTGCTCGCCGGGGCCTGCGGACTCACCGGATGTCTGGCGACCTCCTGGTGGGCGGGGCTGCTGCCGTCCGCCGCGCTGGAGGCGCTGCGGCTGCCCGCCTCGGCGGCCGCGGGTCTCGGCCCGGCGCAGTGGGCGGCGTACGCCGGGGCCGGGGCACTCGGGATGTTCGGCTTCGCCGGGCTGGCCCGGGGGCGGACCGGGCGGGCCTGGGTGCTCGGGATGTTCGGCGGCTACCGGGGGACGGTCCGGCGCACGGGGCTGCTCTGGGTGAATCCGCTGCTGCGCCGCCGCCGGGTCGATGTGCGGCTGCGGCACTGGCGCAGCGAGGCGCTACCGGCGGCGGATCCCGAGGGGATGGCGCTGCGGGTGGTGGTGCTGGTGGTGTGGCGGGTGCGGGACACCGCGCGGGCCGCGCTCGGCCTGGAGGACCACGAGACGTATCTGCGCGAGTGCGTGGAGGCGGCGCTGGCCCGCGTTCCGGTGGAGCCGGCGGGCGGGCCGCGGGGCGGGGTGACGGCGGCCGGGGACGCGCTGACCCGGCTGGTGGCGGAGGAGACCGCGCCGGTCGGTGTGGAGGTGTTCTCGGTGCAGCCGGTGCGGGTGGAGTACGCCCCGGAGGTCGCCGCCGCGATGCACCGGCGCAGGATCGCCGCGCTGGACGCCCGGCAGCGGGCCAGCGTGCTCAGCTCGGTGGTGGACTCGGTGGAGGACACGGTGACCCGGCTGACCGTGCGCGGCCTGGTGGAACTGGACGACTACGAGCGGAAGGCACTGGTGAAGGACCTGACGGTCGCCTTCTGCTCGGGGCGCGGGGAGCCGCTGTAGCGGGCGCCCGCCGGGGACTCCGTTGCGGGCGTCGTTTGTATGGACACAGTCAACGGCCGGTAATAATCTGGCACTTGGTCTAGACCTACCTGCACAGCTCATCGAACTCCCCACGTTCTCCAGGAGCGGCAGTATGCGCACGAGGACCAAGTTGTCCGCGGTCGTGCTGGGCGTGGTGACCGCCGGAGCGTTCGCGCTCTCCACCGGCGCCGCCAGCGGGCACGGCTACACCGACCTCCCCATCAGCAGGCAGAAACTCTGCGCCAACGGCACCGTGACGGGCTGCGGCGACATCCAGTACGAGCCGCAGAGCGTCGAGGGCCCCAAGGGCTTCCCGGCCGCGGGGCCCGCCGACGGCCAGCTCTGCAACGGCGGCCTGAGCCGGTTCGCCCAGCTCAGCTCGCCGGTCACCCCGTCCGGCGGAGCCTGGCCCACCACCAGGGTGACGGGCGGCCAGTCGTACACCTTCCGCTGGCAGTTCACCGCCATGCACGCCACGACGGACTTCAAGTACTACGTCACCAGGCAGGGCTGGAACCAGAACCACCCCCTGTCCCGCTCGGACCTCACCCTCACCCCGTTCCTGACGGTGCCGTACAACGGCCAGCGTCCGCCGCAGACCCTCAGCCACAGCGGCACCCTGCCGACCGGGCTGAGCGGACACCACGTCATCCTCGCGGTGTGGACGATCGCCGACACGGGCAACGCGTTCTACGCCTGCTCGGACGTCACCTTCTGACGGCCGTACCGCCACAGCACGGAAACTGAGGTTCCCTTGAGGCGGGCCGGCCCTACCGCCGGGTACGTTCCTCGCACGCCGGCCGAGCGGGACGGCGTACGACCTCGGGGGAACCTCATGTTCGAGCTGTTTTTCTACGCCGTGCCCGCGCTCATGATCACCCTGGCCGTCTTCGGCCTGCTCGGGCTGCTGCGCCGGTCGCGGGAGGTGCGCCGGGCCTGGAACGGCGGCCTGACGGCCGAGGCGCGCTGCCTGCGGACGTACACCACGACCAGCGGCGGCGCCGGCGAGACCTCCGTGTCCACGACGCTCCACCATGTGTACGAGTTCACCACCCGCGAGGGCCGTACCGTGCGCTTCGAAGAGGGCAACGGGCCGGGGACGAGGATCGTGGGCGACGTCGTGACCGTGTACTACGCGGCGGAGCATCCCGAGCGGGCGACGGCGCACGCCCCGGCGCGCGGAAAGCTCGCCGCCGAATCCGGCTGCCTGGTCGCGTTCTTCGCCGTGTTCATCGGGGGCTGCGCCCTCTTCATGATCACCGCCCACGCCGCGTTCTCGATGACGGACGACTTCTTTCCCTAGGCTCCCCAGGTGATGGCGGCCGTCGCGGGGACCTTCGATCCCACGGCCTTCACCCAGTTCCTGGCGGCCCGGCCCGGCCTGGGGACGAAGATGGCGCCCGGGTTCGTGCGGGTGCTGGAACGGATGCCGGTGACCGCGACGAACGAGATCCACCGGGCCCTGCTCAGGCGTGAGGGGTACGGGTGCACCGATCCGGTGTGGTGGAGGCCACCAGGGGAGACCTCGTACCGGCGCCTCGCCACGGAGAACGCCGAAGGGCCCCTCGCTTTCGCGAAGGACCCTTCGTCCATGTGCGCCGCCAGGGACTCGAACCCCGGACCCGCTGATTAAGAGTCAGCTGCTCTAACCAACTGAGCTAGCGGCGCATGACTCCCGCCTTCCGCGGATTTCTGCCTTCCGCGGCTGGCGACGAAGAAAATACTACCTGGTCCTGAGGGGTGCTCGTGACCACCTACAGGGTCAGGGACAGCAGCACCGGTGTCGCGCTCCGGTTGAGCGTGTCCGCGGCCTGCTTCAGCCGGTGCGCGTGCTCCACGGGAAGCGACAGCGCCAGGCAGCCGACCGAGGAGCCCGCGGTGATCGGGACCGCGGCGCAGACCGTGCCGACCGCGTACTCCTGCAGGTCCAGCACCGGCACCGTCGGCGGCTGGGACTCCAGGCGGGACAGCAGCAGCTTGTCGCTGGTGATGGTGCGCGAGGTGAGGCGCGCCATCTTGTACCGGGAGAGGTGGTCGCGGCGGGCGTTGTGGTCCAGCTGGGTCAGCAGGCTCTTGCCGACGGCCGTGGCATGGGCGGAGCAGCGGAAGTCGACCCACTCGTTGACCGCCGGGGTGGTGGGCCCGGCGGCGTACTGGGTGACCTTGACCTCGCCGTCGACGTACCGGCTCATGTAGACCGCCGCGCCGACCGAGTCGCGCAACTGGTCCAGGGTGTGCTGGAGCTTCTCGCGCAGGGCCCGCTCGCGGTCGTGCGCGGAGGTGAGGCGGCGCAGGGTGTCGCCGGTGACGTACGCCCCGTCGGTGATCTGCTCGACATAGCCCTCGCGGCGCAGCATCCGCAGCAGGGCGGTGAGCCGCTCGGAGCCCAGGCCGGTGCAGCGGGCCAGCTCGGTGTCGGTGACACCGGCGGAGTGGCGGGCGACGGTCTCCAGCACGCGCAGCGCGTCCTGAGCGGAGTGGTACGGGGCGGTCGGCTCGTGCATCAGCGCCACGGTGGTCTCCCCCTGCGCTCGCCTGTCTGTTCGCCGGTCGGTAGCCGCGGGATCCGGTCGGCGGATCGCTACCACGATAACGGGCAAACCCCCTGCCGGGAGAGGGGGTTGGCGAGATTGTTCCGCTCGCCGTCCCCTCCCAGCTG
This sequence comes from Streptomyces filipinensis, assembly GCF_014649495.1. GTDB lineage: Bacteria > Actinomycetota > Actinomycetes > Streptomycetales > Streptomycetaceae > Streptomyces > Streptomyces filipinensis. The sequence goes on from NZ_BMTD01000001.1 coordinate 192,699, forward strand.
CGGGCAGATCCATTGGCATATGCCACGGGTATGACCCAGCGGCCGGACCTCGGCATCGTCCGGACCCGGCCGCCGCGGTCACAGCACCGCGCTGAGGAATTCCCGGGTCCGGTCCTGCTCCGGGTCGGTGAAGATCTTCTCCGGGGAGCCCGACTCGATCACCCGGCCGCCGTCGAACATCAGGACCTGGTCGGAGATGTCGCGGGCGAAACCCATCTCGTGGGTCACGCAGAGCATCGTGATGTCCGTGCTGCGGGCGATGTCCCTGAGCAGGTCGAGCACGCCCGCCACCAGCTCCGGGTCGAGCGCGGAGGTCACCTCGTCCAGCAGCAGCACCCGGGGCCGCATCGCCAGGGCCCGGGCGATCGCCACCCGCTGCTGCTGCCCGCCGGACAGCCGGGTCGGCTTCGCGTCGCACTTGTCGGCCAGTCCCACCAGGTCCAGCAGCTCCCGGGCCCGCTCCTCGGCCTCGTCCCCGGACATGCCGAGGACCTGCACCGGGGCCTCGGTGATGTTGCGCAGCACGCTCATGTTCGGGAACAGGTTGAACTGCTGGAACACCATTCCGATCTTCTTGCGGACCTCCCGGATCTGTTTCTCCGGCGCCGGGAACAGCTGGTCCCCGTCGACGGTGATCGTGCCCTCGTCCGGCCGGGTGAGGGTCATCAGAAGTCTGAGGATCGTGGTCTTGCCGGAACCGGAGGGGCCGATCAGGGTCACGTGCTTGCCCGGGGCGACGGTGAAGCTCAGGTCGTCGAGCACGGTGTTCGCGCCGAACCGCTTGGTGATGTTCGCGAGGCGGATCAGCTCGCCCGGCTGGGCGTCGGACAGGGACGGCTGCGGGTGGGTCTCAACGGACAAGGCGACGCTCCAGGGCTCGCAGGAGAAGGGAGGCCAGGTAGGAGATGAGGACGAAGGCCACACCGATCACCGTGATGGGCTCGGTGAACTGGAAGTGCTGCTGCGAGAAGAGCCGGGCCCGCTGGAGCATCTCCGGCACGGTGATCAGCATGAGGATCGGTGTGTCCTTGAGCATGGCGATCACGTAGTTGCCGAGGGCCGGCACCACCCGGCGGATCGCCTGCGGCAGGATCACCGCGGTCCAGGTCCGCCGCCGGGGCAGGTTCAGCGCGGTCGCCGCCTCCCACTGACCGGCCGGGACCGCCTCGATACCGGCCCGGTAGACCTGCATGGTGTACGTCGAGTAGTGCAGGCCGACCGCGAAGACGCCGGTGGCCAGCGCCGAGAAGGTCAGGCCCCACTCGGGCAGCACGTAGAACAGGAAGAACAGCTGCACCAGCAGCGGGGTGTTGCGCACGAACTCCGTGACCACCCCGACCGGCCAGCGCACCCACCGCAGCGGCGTCCGGACGAGCAGCGTCCACACCAGACCGAGCGTGAAGGACACCAGCGAACCGAGCGCGAGGACCTGCAGCGTGACCAGCAGCCCGTGCCAGAAGGCCGGCATGAAGTCGCCGACGGCGTTCCAGTCCCACTTCATGCGGCACCTCCGCCCATGCCCACGCCGCCCGCGGCGCCCACGCCGGTCGTCTGGGCCCGCTTGAGCTCACGCGCCGCCCACTCCGTCCCGGGGTCCTTGCCGACCCCGGCCTTCAGCCGCTTCTCCAGCCCGCGCATCAGCCGCGTCAGCACGAAGGCGATCACGAAGTAGATCACCAGGACATAGGTGTAGATCTCCGCGCTCTGCTGCAACGCCAGCCGCACCAGGTTCGCGCTGAACGTCAGATCGCCCATGCCCATGACCGACACCAGGGCCGTGCCCTTGAGCAGCTCGACCAGCAGGTTGCAGAACGTCGGGATCATCTCCGGCACCGCCTGCGGCAGCACGATCAGCCGCAGCCGCTGCCAGGGCGTGAAGCCGAGCGCGATCCCGCCCTCCTTCTGCGCCGGGTCCACCGCGTTCAGCGCGCCGCGCACGATCTCCGAGCCGTACGCGCCGTACGTCAGCCCCAGCGCCAGCGTGCCCGCCCACATCGGCACCAGCTGCCAGCCCACGGCGACCGGCAGCACGAAGTACACCCAGAAGATCATCACCAGCGCCGAGGTGCCGCGGAACACCTCGGTGTAGAAGCCGGCGACGAAGCGCACGATCCACAGCCGGTGGGTGCGCGCGACACCGACGACGAACGACACCGCCGCGGTCAGCAGCGCGCTGAACACCAGCAGCTGGACCGTGGTCCAGACGCCCTCCAGTACGAGGTCCCACAGTCCCGGGGTCATCCGCCGCACAGCTCCTTCGCGGTGAGGCCGGTCATCTCGGCCTTGGTGAAGCCGAACGGCCGCAGGATCCGGAACAGTTCGCCGCTCTTCTTCAGTTTGCGCAGCTCCCCGTTGAAGGCGTCCCGCAGGCTCGTCTCGGCCGGCCGGAACGCGAACGCGCCGCCGTCGACGTGCGGTGTGCCCTTGACCAGCGGCGCGAACGGCCGCGTGGCCTCCGCCTTGGCGGACTTCCTCACCACCTCGCGGGTGGTGAGCGCCGTACCGGCGAACACGTCGACCCGGCCCGCCTCGACGGCGTTCAGCCCCGCGACCTGGTCCGGGACGATGAGGATGTCGCCTTCCTTGTACCCGGCCTCGACCGCGTACTGGATTTCGGCGTATCCGGTGCCGGTGGCGAACTTCGCCTTCTTCGCGACGACATCGCGGTAGGAGTGCAACCCCAACGGGTTCCCCTTGCGCACGATGAACGAATCCAGCATCTGGTAGTCCGGATCGGCGAAGATCACCTGCTGGCAGCGCTCCGGATTGACGTACATCCCGGCGGCCACGACATCGAACTGCTGCGAGTTCAGCCCCGGGATCAGCGAACCGAACTCGGTGGGCACCGGCTGCACCCGGCCGACCCCCAGCCGCTTGAAGATCACCTTCGCCAGCTCGGGGGCCTCGCCGGTGAGGCGGCCGTCCTTGTCGATGTACCCGAACGGGACCTCACCGGCGATCCCGAGCCGCACGACACCCTGCGCGCGGAGCCGGTCCAGCAGGTCACCGCCCGCCTTGCCCGAGGCCGCGGCCACCCGCGTGCAGCCCGCCGCACCCAGCGCACCGAGGGCGGCGAGCCCACCGAGCACGGACCGCCGGGTGCGTCTGTGTTCCGCCCGAATTGTGTGTACGTCGTTCCCAAGTGGTGGAGCCATGGCGGCGCGGCTACCCAAGCGCTCTGCGGCTATGCACCCTTGTTTTCATGGCCGATCGATTCGTCACCGTCTCGCTCGACAAGCGGGACGTGCACTGCACGGCACGACTGCTGGACGACCGCGCGCCCCTGACCTGCGCGGCGGTCTGGCAGGCACTGCCCCTCACGGGCGAGGTCTACCACGCCAAGTACGCCCGCAACGAGATCTACGCCCTCTTCCCGCCGTTCGCCTCCACGGAACCCCCACTGGAGAACCCGACGGTCACCCCGATTCCCGGCGACCTCTGTTACTTCTCCTTCGCCGGCACCGAACTCGGCACGAACGCCTACGGCTACGACCGTGAGGTCCGCCCCGGCACCACGGTGGTCGACCTGGCCCTCTTCTACGAGCGCAACAACCTGCTGCTCAACGGCGACGTGGGCTGGGTACCCGGAATCGTGTGGGGCCAGGTGGTGGAGGGCCTGGAGGCGATGGCCGAGGCCTGCAACGACCTGTGGCGCACGGGGGCGGCGGGGGAGACGCTCAGCTTCCGGCGGCACGAAGGGGAACGCGATGCGGGGGCCTGAGCCCTGAGGGCCCGTCAGCAAGGCCTGCCGCGCTGAGCGCCGGTCGCGACCGGTGGGGGCGAAGCCGTGCCCGTCTCGTACAGCGCGTGGGCGGCGCGCAGGACCAGGTCGTCGCGGTGGCGGGCGGCGATGAGCTGCATGCCCACCGGCAGCCCGTCCCCGTCCGTCCCCACCGGGACGGTCGCCGCGGGCTGCTGGGTGAGGTTGAAGGGGTACGTGAACGGTGTCCAGCCCGTCCAGCGCCGGAAGGGGGAGCCGGCCGGGACCTCCGCGCCCGCCTCGAACGCCGTCACCGGCAGCGTCGGTGTCACCAGCAGGTCGTAGCGCTCGTGGAAGCGGCCCATCCGCCGGCCCAGGTCCATGCGGACGTCCACCGCGGCCAGGTAGTCCAGCGCGCTGTACCGGGCGCCCTGGGCGCAGATCTCGCGCAGGCCGGGGTCCATGAGCTGCCGGCGGCGCGGGGAGAACCGCTCGGTGAGGCGGGCCGCTCCGCTGAACCACAGGACGTGGAAGGCCTCCATCGGTTCGCTGAAGTCGGGGTCGGTCTCCTCGACGTACGCCCCGAGGTCCGCGAGGCGTGCCACCGCCTGCCGGACGGCCGCCGCGACCGCCGGCTGGACCGGCACCTGCCCGCCCAGCGACGGCGAGTACGCCACCCGCAGCCCCCGCACACCCCCCTCCAGTGCCTGGGTGAAGGGCCCCGGCGCGGGCGGCAGCGCGGACCAGTCGCGCGAGTCGGGCGCGGTGATGACGTCCAGCAGCAGGGCCGCGTCGGCCGCGTCCCGGGTCATCGGGCCCGTGTGCGACAGGGTGCCGAACGGGCTCGCCGGGTAGAGGGGCACCCGGCCGTACGTCGGCTTCAGGCCGAAGACGCCGCAGAACGAGGCCGGGATACGGATGCTGCCGCCGCCGTCCGTGCCCAGCGACAGGGGGCCCGCGCCGAGCGCCACGGCCGCCGCGCTGCCGCCGCTGGAGCCGCCGGCCGTGCGCGTCGGGTCGTGCGGGTTGCGGGTGATGCCGGTGAGCGGGGAGTCGGTGACACCCTTCCAGCCGAACTCGGGGGTCGTGGTCTTGCCGAGGAACACCGCGCCGTGCTCGCGCAGCCGGGCCACCGAGGGCGCGTCCTCGTCCCAGCCGCCCTGCTCGGAGACCGTCTTCGAGCCGCGCAGGGTCGGGTGGCCGCGCAGCAGCAGGAGGTCCTTCACCGTGACCGGGACCCCGTCGACCAGCCCGGCCGGTTCACCGCGCCGCCAGCGCTCCGCCGACTCCCGCGCCCGTGCCAGCGCGTCCTCCTCGGTGAGCCGTACGAACGCGTTCACCTCCGGTTGACCGCGCCGCGCCCGCTCCAGGGCCTGCTCGGTCGCCTCCACGGGGCTGAACTCGCCCTTGCGGTATCCGTCGAGGAGCGCCACGGCCGTGAGGTCGGTGAGCTGCATGCACCCTCCAAGAGTCAGTGCCCGGGCACGTAACCACGCTGTTTGTCGACGACGTTCACCAGTGGTCTGCCCGCCGCCCACCGCTCGTACAACTCGACGAACTGCGCACCCAGGTCGTCCCGCCAGCCGACCGTGTCCCCGCTCATGTGCGGGGAGACGATCAGCCCCGGCAGTGTCCACAACGGGCTGTCCCCGGGCAGCGGTTCGGCGGTGAACACGTCCAGTGCGGCGCCCGCGATCCAGCGCCGGGTCAGCGCGTCGGCGAGGGCCTCCTCGTCCACCAGGGCACCCCGGCCGACGTTCACGAAGAACGCCGACGGCTGCATCACGCCGAACCGGCGGCGGTCGAACATGCGGTACGTCTCCTCGGTGAGCGGCGCCGCCGCGATCACCCAGTCCGCGCGGGAGATCAGCCGGTCCAGGTCCCCCGGGCCGTGGATGCCGGTCCGCGGCACCCGCCCGACCAGCGCCGTCGTCACCCCCAGGGCCTTCAGGGTGCGGACGATCGCCCGGCCGATCGGGCCCGATCCGACCACGCACGCGCGCGTGCCCGCCACCCGCCGGCCCTCCCGGTGCCGCCAGGTCCGCTCCCGCTGGTGCTCCAGGGTGCGCGGCAGGTCCTTGGCGACCGCCAGCACCAGGGCCGCCACGTACTCGGCGATCGGCTGGTCGAAGATCCCGCGCGCGTTGGTCACCATCGTGCCGGACCCGGCGAGCTCCGGGCACATCAGATGGTCCACGCCCGCGCTCGCCGTGTGCACCCAGGCCGGCCTGGGCCCGTCCCCCGGCCAGGCCTCGCGCACCGCGTGCGAGGTGAAGTCCCAGACCAGGAGCACGTCCGCGGCCGGCAGCCGCTCGGCCAGCCGCGCGGCGTCCGTGTGCACGATCCGGGCACGGCCGGTGAGCCGGCCGAGCCGGGGCGGCGGCTCGGCGTCCAGGACGAGGACGGTGGGGAGGGTCGTCATACGGGGCGGCTCCCGGCGTCGGACAGGCGTCTGACGTACGCGTGACACCGCGGCGTGGCACGGTGGCGTGACATGCGCGGTGAGAAGCGCGGTGACGGGCACGGTGACATGCGCGGATTGACCACGCTCGCACCCGAATCTACCTTCGTCAACACGGGCGTACTCGCGATCCGTTACCCACTCGTCTCTCACCGTGAGGCCAGTGCCATGGACGTCTCCTTTCTCGGCGGCCCCCGCCCCCAGCGCGGTGTCGGCGTGGTGGCTCCCTTCGACTTCGCCCTCGACCGCGAGCTGTGGCGCTGGGTGCCCGACGAGGTGTCGCTGCATCTGACCCGGACCCCGTTCGTGCCGGTGGAGGTGAGCCTGGACCTGGCCCGGCTGGTCAGCGAGCACGAGACCCTCGCTGACGCGGTGCGCGCGCTGACCGCCGTCGCGCCCGAGGCCGTGGCCTACGCCTGCACCTCCGGCAGCTTCGTCGGCGGGATCGCCGGGGAGCGGGCGATGCGCGCGGCGATGAGCCTGGCGGGCGCGCCCCCGTCCGTGACGACCTCCGGCTCGCTGCTGGAGGCGCTGGACGAGCTGCGGATACGACGGCTCGCCCTGGTCACGCCGTACACGGTGTCGGTGACCCGGGCGCTGGAGGAGTTCGTCGCCGAGGCCGGCGTCCAGGTCGCCGGGTGCGCCTTCATGGGGCTGACCCGGCACATCTGGCAGGTGCCGTACCAGGACGTCGTCGCCATGGCACGGCAGGCGGTGGTCCGCCCCGGCAGCGCCGACGCGCTGTTCATCTCCTGCACCAACCTGCCGACGTACGACGTGATCCCCCAGCTGGAGGCCGAGCTGCGCATTCCGGTGCTGTCCGCCAACCAGGTCACGATGTGGGCTGCACTGCGCCGGCTGGGTACCCGAGCGGTGGGGCCCTATCAGGCGCTGCTGGACGAGGCCGCGCGTGCCTGGCCTCCCGTACTGCCCGAAGAGACGCAGGAAGGCTGGACATGACCGCACTCGGATTCCTCTACCCGGGCCACTCCGCCGAGGACGACTATCCACGCATCGAGCAGCTCCTGGGCAGTGACATCCGGGTGGACCTGGTCCACACCGACATCGGCGAGGACGCGCACCGGGTGGCGGCGCTGCGTGAGATGGGGTCCGCCGAGCGGCTCGCGGCGGGCATGGAGGCACTGCGGCTGACCGGCGCCGAGACGGTGGTGTGGGCCTGCACCAGCGGCGGCTTCGTGCACGGCTGGGAGGGCGCGCAGGAGCAGGTGCGCACCCTCGCCCGGCTGGCCGGGATGCCGGCGTCCTCGACGTCGTTCGCCTTCGTGCACGCCGCCCGGGAGATCGGCGTACGGCGGGTCGCGGTCGGGGCGACGTATCCGCAGGACGTGGCCGCGCTGTTCGCGGACTTCCTGCGGGCCGGGGGCCTTGAGGTGACCGGGATGCGCTCGTCCGGGATCGTCACGGCCGCGGAGGTCGGCACGTGGGGCGAGGAGGACGTGCTGACACTGGCCCGCGCGGCCGACGTCCCGGACGCGGAGGCGGTACTGCTCCCGGACACGGCCCTGCACACGGCCGCGCATCTGTCGCTGCTGGAGAAGGCGCTGTCCAAGCCGGTGCTCACGGCGAACCAGGTGTCGGTGTGGGAGGGGCTCAGGCTCGCGGACCGGCGGGTGAACGCGCCGACGCTGGGGACGCTCTTCACGAGGGAGCCGCTCGTGCAGGTCTGACCGCCTCACGGAATAACCGGAGACCGTCTCCTGTTAAGGCCGGGCAGGACAGCGCCCACGCCACGAACAGGAGGCCCACACCGTGTCGGCAGACGAGGCAGACGAGATCCGGGGCACGACGCACGGGACCGCCCCCGCCCCACTCTCCGTACTGGACCTGGTGACCGTCGGCGCGGGCAGTACCGCCACCGACGCCCTGCGCACCAGCGTGGCGCTGTCCCGGCTGACGGAGTCGCGCGGCTTCCACCGGTACTGGGTGGCGGAGCACCACTCCATGCCCGGCGTCGCCTCCTCCTCGCCCGCCGTGATCCTCGCCCACCTGGCCGCCCACACCGACCGCATCCGGCTCGGCTCGGGCGGGGTGATGCTGCCCAACCACGCCCCCCTGGTGATCGCCGAGCAGTTCGGCACCCTGGAGGCGATGGCGCCGGGGCGGATCGATCTGGGCCTGGGGCGGGCGCCGGGCACGGACGGCGCCACGGCCGCGGCCCTGCGCCGCACCGACACCCTGAACGAGGGCGCCGACGACTTCCCGGAGCAGCTGGCGGAACTCGTCCGCTTCCTGGACGACGACTTCCCCGACGGGCACCCCTACCGCCGGATCCACGCCATCCCCGGCCCCGTCCAGGCCACCGCCCCCGGCGGCGTCCAGTCGCCGCACCGGCCGCCCGTCTGGCTGCTCGGCTCCTCCGGCTTCAGCGCCCGCCTCGCCGGAATGCTGGGCCTGCCGTTCGCCTTCGCGCACCACTTCTCCGCGCAGAACACCATCCCGGCCCTGGACCTGTACCGGCAGACCTTCCGCCCCTCCGCGGTCCTCGACGAGCCCTACGCCCTCATCGGCGTCTCCGCCCTCGCCACCGACGACGCGCGCGAGGCCCGCCGCCAGAGCCGCGCGGTGGCCCTGAACATGCTCCGGCTGCGCACCGGCCGCCCCGGCCTCTTCCCCGACCCGGAGGAGGCCGAGAAGCACGAGTTCAGCCCGATGGAGGAGGAGTTCATCACCTCCTGGACGGCCAACATCGTGCACGGCACCGCGGACGAGGTCCGCTCCGGCCTGGACGACCTGCACAAGCGCACCGGCGCCGACGAGCTGATGCTCGTCTCCCACGCCCACCGCGGTGAACTGCGCCTGCGGTCCTACGAGCTGATCGCGGACGCCTACGGATTGCCGACCGCGTAGGTCTGCTCGCCGAGGAGCTCGGAGATACGATCCGGCGGCACCGGGCGGGAGTACAGCCAGCCCTGGCCGGTGTCGCAGCCGATCCGGCGCAGCCGGGTGGCCTGGGCCGAGGTCTCCACGCACTCGGCGGTGACGGTGATGCCCAGCCGGTGGGCGAGCTGGATCATCGCCTCCACGATGACCTCGTCGGCGGGGTTGGGCGTGATCGCGGGGTTCTTGTCGGCCTCGTACTGGAAGCCGCGCACGAAGGAACCGTCCAGCTTCAGCGTCGAGACCGGCAGCCGGCTGAGATAGGCGAGGTTCGAGTAGCCGGTGCCGAAGTCGTCGATGGCGATGCGGACGCCCATGTCGCTGAGGGCCTGCAGGGCCTGCAGCGGCCGGCCGGCCGATCCCATCACCGCCGACTCGGTCAGCTCCAGCTGGAGCAGGTGCGGGGCGAGTCCCGTCTCGGAGAGGGTCTTGGCCACATCGGCCACCAGGTCCGAGTCCCACACCTGCCGTACGGCCACGTTGACGCTGACGAAGATGGGCGGCTCCTCGGGGTGGTCCAGCTGCCAGCGGCGGGCCTGGCGGCAGGCGGTGGCGAGCGCCCAGCGGCCGAGCTGCACGATCGAGCCGTCCTCCTCGGCCAGTCCGATGAACCGATTCGGCGTCAGTGTGCCGAACTGAGGATGATTCCAGCGGATCAACGCCTCGACCCCGGAGAGACGGCCGTCCTCCATGCCGACCAACGGCTGGTATTCGAGCGCGAATTCGCCGCGGTCGATGGCGGGGCGCAGAGTGGACGAGAGCGCCTGACGGGTCATCCGGTGCGCGTTGCGCTCGGGGTCGAACAGGGTCCAGCGGGCCTTGCCGTCGGCCTTCGCCCAGTACAGGGTCGTATCGGCCGCCTGCATCAGGCCCGTGGCCGTCGTACCCGCCGCGTGCCGCTCGACGACACCGATGGACGCCGTCAACGACAGCCGCTGCCCGGCCAGGTCGAAGGGGTCCTCCAGCGCCTTCAGCGCCGACTCGGCGAGCTCGGCGAGCTGTTCGGTGCCGGTGGAGTCCTCCACGAGCAGGGCGAACTCGTCGCCGCCGAGCCGGGCCACCAGCGGGGTCACGACACGGGCGTAGCCGGCCTCGTCGGCCACCCGGGTCAGGCGCTCGGCGACGGCGGCGAGCAGCCGGTCGCCGACGCGGTGGCCGAGGGTGTCGTTGACGGCCTTGAAGCCGTCGAGGTCCAGATAGCACAGGCCGATCCGGCCGGTGCCGCTCTGCTCGTACGACTCCGCCTCCAGCGCGGCCGAGAGCCGCTCGAAGAACAGCGTGCGGTTGGGCAGCCGGGTCACCGGATCGTGCATCTGCAAGTGCCGCAGCCGCGCCTGGAGTTCGCGGCGGGCGCTGATGTCGGCCACGGACAGCAGCACCCCGGCCTCTCCGGTCAGAGGGGCCACGGTCACCTGCACCCACACCGAGTGCCCCTCGGGATGTTTCAGCCGGCGGGTGCAGCGCAGCTTCGCCTGCCGGCCACGCAGCACCTCGCGGTAGGCGTGCCAGCTACGGGTGTCCGAGGCCAGGTCCACCAGATCGGCGGCGACCCGCCCGGTGAGCGTGTCCGGATCGGTGCCGAGCAGCTCGCCGAAGGCCGCGTTGGCGCCGGTGACGAGTCCGGCGCGGTCCACGACGGCCATGGCGAGCGGGGCCGTCGCGAAGACACGATGGTAGGTGGTGTGGTCACTGTCTGTGACGGCTGACCGGTCGAGGTCTGCCGCGGGCGTCGGCCCTTCGGACGTTCCGCTCACCGCTCGCTCCCGCAGTGCACTCGATCGCTGTCCGTGCCGGAAAGTGTGCCGATCATAGAGGCTGGCCCCGGGCCCTTCCAGCCGGTCTCCAGTGTCCCGGACCGAACACTGGTTCTGACAGATCGTTTCTGCCCGCGCGTGGGCGGGTTCTAAGGGCCCCCGACCAGTTGTGACGTTCCGTGAGTGTTTCGGGGTGTCGGGCGCCGGAGCGCGCCGGAGCATCAGGGGGGCGCACTCACCCTTGTGGTGCAGATGAACAGGGCATAGCGCACTAAATAACAGCAATCTGGATGCGGGTCCTGTCGAACCGCGTCCGGAGGTCATGTCCGTGCCCATGCTGCGCAGCACCGCCGCCGTGTGCACCACGCTGTCGGCGCTCGCCGCGACATCGATCCTCGGCAGCCCGTCGGTCGCCGAGCCCTTCTCCACCACCCCCTGCGCCCTGCACCGCACCGACGCCCACCACTCCGAGGGCGTGGACACCTGGAACCCGGACTACACCCGCCCGACCGGCGTGCTGGACGCCGTGATGGTCTTCCTCTCCTTCCCGGACTCCGCTCCACGCACCACGCCCGCCCAGCTGACCGCCGACCACTTCCCGGCCACCAGCCGCTACTTCGAAAGGGCCTCCTACGGCAGGTTCACCCTGCGCCAGCACCCGGTCGAGCACTGGCTGCGCATGCCCCGGCCGTCCACCGCGTACGCCATAAAGCGGGACTGGAGCGTGCAGGACCGGGCCGCCTATCTGCGGGACGCGTTCGCGATCGCCGACCGGGAGGTCGACTTCTCCCGCTACCAGGTCGTGTACCTCGTCGCCGATCCGGACGCGCCCGGCGTGGACTCGGACGCCACGAAGGTCGTGAACCTCGACACGCCCCTGCGCGTGGACGGCACGGACGTCCGCCGGGTCGTCACCGTGTTCGAGAAACACCCGCCGGACCGGCTGGTTCTCGCCCACGAGACCGGTCATGTCTTCGACCTGCCCGACCTCTACCACCGTCCCGTCGACGGCAAGGGCGACTGGGACACCTATGTCGGCGACTGGGACCTGATGGGAAGCCAGTTCGGGCTGTCCCCGGACCTGTTCGCCTGGCACAAGTGGAAGCTGGGCTGGCTGGATCCGCGTCAGGTGATGTGCGTGCGCGGCGCGGGGTCGACCCGGCTGACCCTGGAGCCGCTGGAAGCCGGCCAGGGAAGCCCGGTGCAGGGCACGGCGGGCGCCCCGGCCTTCGGTCTCGGACACGGGGTGAAGCTGGCGATCGTGCGCACCGGGCCGGACAGCGCCCTGGGCTTCGAGGTGCGTGGTCCGGCCGGGAACGACCGGGCCGGCTGCCGGCAGGGGGTGCTGGTGTACCGGATCCGCAGCGGAGCGGAGTCCGGCGGCGGCCCGGTGGAGGTCGTGGACGCCCACCCGCACAGCGAGGCCTGCTGGGAGGACTCGGTCTACCCACCGCTCGCCGACGCCCCCGTCGCCCTGGGCGAGAGCTTCACCGTGCCCGGCGAGGGCGTACAGGTGGAGGTGGAGGGGAGATCGGCGTCGGGGACGTGGACGGTGCGGCTCACGCCGAGGGTCACCGGCTGACACACGGGGCGAAGCCCCGCACCGCATGGCGAGACCGCGCGAAAAAACGATGGCGAGGCACTTCCGCGCTGTAGCGGACATGCCTCGCCATTCGTCATCGTGCGCCGCCAGGGACTCGAACCCCGGACCCGCTGATTAAGAGTCAGCTGCTCTAACCAACTGAGCTAGCGGCGCCTGCTGACGTCGTAGACCTTAGCATCCTGGTCGGCGGGAGGAAAAATCGATATCCGCACGGCCGCGCGGGCCGCCCGTACGGCCGCCCAGAGCACCACCTCCGGACCCGGCAGCCAGGGGTGACGCGTGTCCGGGGCGACCAGCCAGCGGGCGGCGCCGGCGCCGTCGTCCCCGGTGGGTGCCGGGACCGTCACGGCGTCGCCCGTGCCGTGGCACAGCAGCGGCGGCACCGCCTCCGTACGGTTCGAGCCCCACTCCTCCCACGCCAGCAGCGAGGGCAGCCGCTGGGCCGTGCCCGGCGCGGCGAACAGCAGCACGCGGCCCCGGAACATCGCGACCGGGCCGGAGCCCGGGCCGTCGTCCCACAGCCGGTCCAGCATCCGGCGGCCGAAGATCGCCGGCGCGCTCACCACGTCGAAGACGGTGCCGCAGGGCAGGACGACGGGGGCGTCCGGGCGCTCCTCCCAGAGGGCCAGCGCGCTGCGGGGGTACGTGGCCGCCGAGGCGAGCCAGCCGACTCCGTCGGAGGTGACCCGGGTGACGTTCGGTGTGCTGCTCATGCCACCCAGATGTACCGGGGGTGAGGAGGCTGTTCCGCTGAGTTGCAGAAATTCGGGACAGAGGCGGTGGAGGGGGAGTATCTTGCCCCGCTGGCATATGCCAGAGGGGTTAACTCGCGGGCTCCGGGTTGACGCGGGCGCGGGGTCACACGGGGTCGGCGGAGGTCCGGCCCTCGGTGTTGCCGCGCATCAGGTCCTGCCCGAACTCGACCATCTTCTTCGCGTAGTCCTCGGTCCACTCCGCCCGCTCGGCGATGTCCGCCGGGGTCAGCCGGTCGAACCGGCGCGGATCGGCGAGCTGGGCCGCCGCGACGGCCTGGAACTCCACGGCCCGGTCGGCGGCCGCGCGGAACGCCTGGGCCAGCTCCGTGGCCCGGGCCAGCAGCGCCCGCGGATCCTCGATCGACTCCAGGTCGAAGAAGTGCTCGGGATCGGCGGCCGCCTCCGCGGGCTCGAAGATCAGGGGCGCGGGGCGTAGCCGCGGTTCGTGACGACGCGGCGTGGGCTCCGCCATGTCTTGTCTCCTCCTCGTACGGTTCGCTGGGCACCGCCTTCAGGTGGGCCATCGTCCATTGTCCCGCGCCCGCGCAAGGGCCCCTCATGGCCGCGAGTTCACGCGGTGTTCCGCGAGGTGCGCCGGCCGGCCGGGTCCCGCTCACGCTCGCCAGGTCACCCGGTGTTCCGCCAGGTGGGCCAGCACCGCGTGGTTCGCCTCCCAGCCGTCCGGGAACTTCACCAGCGTGCCCAGCTGGACCGGTTCCGTGGACGGGTAGTCGTCCAGGAGGTCGGCCACGCCCGCGCGGCAGACCACGATGCAGGCGTGCCGGTGCCGGGAGGCCAGCACGCACAGGCGGCCCGTTTCCAGGTGGAAGGCGGTGGCGTCGGGGCGGCCCGACAGCGGGTGCAGGACGACCGTGACGTCGTACTCCCGGCCCTGGAGGCGGTTCGCGGTGTCGACCGTGACGTCCGTGATGCCCAGCTCGGCCAGCGCCGTGCGGACCGCCGCCGCCTGGTCGCGGTGGGCCGTACCGACGGCGACACGGTCCGCGGTGAGGGGGGTGGGAGCGGCCGGGCGTTCCGAGGTCGCCGCGCCGCCCCGGTCCAGCAGGCGGCGTACGACCGTCGCCACCGCCCGCACCGCCTCCGGGTCCGTGCGCGGGGTGTGCCGGGCGGGCAGCTCCAGCAGGCCCCAGCCGGATTCCGCCGCCTCGTCGATCACCTGGTCGGGGCCGGAGCCGTCGGACGGGACGGCGAAGGTGAGGCGGCGGTCGCCGGGGCCGGTACCGCTGCGGAAGGGCGTGTAGGGGTAGAAGGCGTCCGAGACCAGGGGCGCGGCGGAGGCCGGCAGACGCCAGGAGACCGGGAGTCGGTGCTGGGGCAGGCCCGGGTTGTGGGCCAGCAGGGTGGTCACCGCGGAGGCCGAGGGGTCGTGCGACAGGCCCGCCCACTGCTCGCTGCCGACGATCGCGAACGGGTCCAGCTGGCCGGGGTCGCCGACGAACAGGGCCCGCTCGAAGAGTCCGGCCACGGCCAGCAGGGAGTCGGAGCGCATCTGGTAGGCCTCGTCCACGATCGCGTGCCGCCAGGGCTCGTCGACCTTCACGTGCGCCCACTTCGCCGCCGTGGACAGGACCACGGGCAGGCCGTTCAGGTCGGCCGCCTTCGCGGACGTGCGGACCTGCGGCAGGTCCTCCAGCGCCTTGTCGTACGGGTCGCTGTCGCTGCTGTGCAGGCGGCCGACCGGCAGGTCCGGGTTCTTCTCGGCGAGCCGGAGAACGAGATCGTCGACCTGGGCGTTCGTCTGTGCCACCACCATCAACGGGCGGCCCGCTTCTGCCAGTTCGAGCGCCGCGCGGACCACGAGCGTCGACTTGCCGGCGCCCGGCGGGGAGTCCACGACCACACCGCGGGCGGTGCCGTGCAGGGTGTCGTGGAGGATCGCCTCGGTGGCGCGGGCGGCCGCGGCTCCGGGATCGAGGTCGACGGTCGTCACAGCGCGTCCTCCTCGGTCACGGTGTCCGGTGCCTCCGGCACGGCCTCACCCGGCGGCCCGCCGTGCGTCCACGGGGTCTCCTCCGGGTCGGGCAGCTTCGCCCCGCCGCGCTGCTCGTGCTCGAAGAGGGTGAAGCACACCCCATCGCCCTTCTCCGGCACCGAACCGGGCTCGGGCTCCTTGCCGCGGCCCATCTTGTCCAGGATCCGCAGCACGAGACCGTCCTCGCCGTCGTACCCGACGAACTCCGCCGACTGCGGCCTGCCGCCCAGCGAGCGGTACACCCTCGCGCCCTCCGCCAGATGCGGCCGGTCGTCCGTGCGGACCGTCACCAGCGGGCGCGGGCTCGGCCGCCTGCCCTCGCTGTACGCCAGGACGACCTCGGTCACCTCACCCGCGAACGCCTCTCCGGCCAGCCGCCGCCCCGCCATCACCAGCGGGTCGTCCAGCGCCTCCTGCGCCTCCAGCCGGGCCTGCTCGCGCTCGCGGGTGGCCAGCTTGTTCGCCGCCGTCACCGCGTCGTCCCGGCGCGGCTGCGGGGGTTCGCCCGCCAGCACCCGGTCGCGGTGGCCGGTGAACGACCAGCGGTCGCGGGTCCAGCGCTCCTCGGTACGCGCGCCCTCGGGCAGCGTCCGCAGCAGGTCCAGGCCCCGCCACACCGCGTCCCAGGTGGGCCGGGTGCGGCTCGCCACCAGGTCGCGGATCTCCCGCTCGGCCGCCGTGAGCGCGGCCAGCCGGTCGTCGGCGGCCAGGGCGTCCTCGGCGGCGGCGAGGGCGCTGCGGGCGCGGTCGTAGCGCTCGATCGCCGGGGCCAGCAGCTTGTTGTCGAACGCCGGGTCGGTGGCGGGACCGGCCGGCGGGCACAGCAGCTGCCCGGCGGCGTCGCGGGCGAGCTCGGCCCGGCGCGCGGCCTCGGCGCCGCTCGTGTCCCGCGGTGGGTCGATCCAGGCGAGCAGGGCGCCCAGGTGCTGGTCCTCCAGGCTGGACTGGCCGGTCGCCCAGTGCCGGGACAGCAGGTCGGTCAGGGCGAGGAGCAAAGAGGAGCCGGGGACCCGGGCACGCTCGCCGTAGTGGGTCAGCCAGCGGCCGAGCAGCGGCACCCGGGGCGGCGCCGGGTAGGGCGCCTCGGGGTCCTGCTCGGCCGTACGGCGGAAACGCATGGAGCGGCCCAGCAGCCGTACGAAGTCCAGGCCCGCGCGGCTCGGCACGATCAGCTGGGGCGCGTCCGCGCACAGTTCCACCTCCACCTTGACCCGCTTGCCGGTCTCCGGGTCGGTCTCGGTGCGCTCGGCCGCCTCCACGGAGGCGGCGTAGGCGTCGATGTACGGCAGCACGACGTCGGCCAGCTCGGCGAGGAACGTGAAGCGCAGATCGCGGTCGCGGGGCTGCGGTACGACCAGCAGGCGCGGGGCGTCCCGGTCGGTGCCGACGAGCGCGCCGAGCGGGGCGCCGGCCTCACCGGCGGTGGTCAGCGGCACGAACACCAGGGGGTGTGCGGACAGATGCCGGTGCCGGACGGTCGCTGAGGGCTGGGCCCGGCCGGTGGCGACGGCCTCCAGCCGGGCGAGGGTGGTGATCAGGGACACGGGGTGACCTCCGCCGGGGCCTTGGTGTGCGGGGCCGCCGTCCGGAGGGCCTCGGCGCGCAGGGCCGCCGCCCGGCGCAGGGCCGCGACCGCCGGGTCGTCCGGGTCGCCCCTCTCGCCGCGGGCCGCCGCGAGGACGTCCTCGACCGTGGTCAGCCCGCCCAGTTCCGCCCGCAGGGGGCGGCCGAGGCGGGTGACGGCACCCTGCTCGCGGGAGCGTTCCCGGCAGTGGAAGGCCAGTTCGCACGCGGAGAGGCACTCGGGCGCGTACGCCGCCGGGACCGCCGCCACGGCCGCCGTCAGCTCCTCGGCGCTCCGGTCGGGCGCGAAGCACGTGCCCTCGGGCAGGGCCCCGGCGATCTCCTCGATCCGGGTCAGCCGGGCCAGCTGACGGGCGGTGACCGCGCGCTGCCTGCGGACGTCGACGGCGGAACCGGCGGGCAGGTTCGAGAAGTCCTTCGGGCACACCAGCAGCACCCGGTGGTGCACGCGCGCGGACGGATCGCTCGGGTGGGCGCTCCCGTCACGGGGCGCCCGAGCCGGTGCCGGCTCCGCGCCGAGACGCGCGGCGACCTCCTCCAGCGCCAGCACGTACACCGCCGCCTGCCGGGCCGCCGCGCCGACCTTCGCCGGGTCCGCCGCCCCGTCCAGCATCGGGAAGGACTTGATCTCCACCACCGACCAGCTGCCGTCGGGGTGCACCACCACCGCGTCCGGCTCCAGGAAGGCGAGCGAGCCGGCCACGTCCAGCGCCAGCATCGGATGGTCCAGCAGCGTCCAGCCGCCCGCGCGGGTGGCCTCGCGCAGCGCCAGCGCCGTACGGGCCGTACGCCCCTCGGGGCCGTGCGCGGTCAGGTCGGGTACGGCGGCCCCCTCCGGTGCCGGGGCGCCGGGGTCGAGCCGGGCGTGCACCAGCCGGAGCAGCTCGGCACCGCCGTCGGCCTTCACCTTCGCCTCGAACGCGTTCCCGCGCGTCAGCGCGAACTGCGACTGACCGAACGCGGACGGTGTGCCCAGCGCGCTCGCCAGTCGCGCCTTGTCCACCCCGGCGCCGTCCAGGATCGCCCGCCTGGCGCACCCGGGGTTCGCGGCGAGCGCCGCGAGGGCGCGCGCGTCCAGGGCCTTGGCGGGTACGTCGGGACCGCGCAGCTCAGCGAGCCGGTGCCGCAGCCCCTTCGCCCGCGTCGCTGGGGGAGGCGTCCGGTTCGGCCCCGGCGTCGAGCCGGGACTCGCGCTGCCGTGGAATTCGCTCACCCGCGGCAGTCTGGCACCCGGCACTGACAATCGGGGAACCCGTGCCGTCCGTGACCGGTGTGCGGCGTGGGGACAGGCGGGCCCGGAGGAGGTCCACGAGCCGCATCACCGGCGGCGCCAGCAGGAGGCCGACGCCCATCACGGCGATGCCCGCGACCGCGTCGAGGAAGTAGTGGTTGGCCGTGCCCATGACCACGAGCGCGGTCCCGAGCGGGTAGCCGACGGCGAGGACCTTCGCGAGCCGGGTGCGTCCGTGGCGCCACAGCATCACCCCGCACCACAGCGCCCAGCCGACGTGCAGGCTCGGCATCGCCGCGTACTGGTTGGTCATCCCGCCCATGCCGCGCGGCGCGCTCGCCTCGGCGCCCCACCAGCCGTACGAGCTGTAGTGCGCCATGGTGTCCACGAACCCGTGACCGGCGGAGAGCAGCCGGGGCGGGCAGGTGGGCAGCAGCGTGAAGCCGATCAGGCCGATGAACGTGGACGTCATCAGCCAGGTGCGGGCCCGCCGGTAGTGCTCGGGGCGGGTCCGGAACAGCCAGATCAGGAGCGCGGGCGTGACCAGGTAGTGCAGCGAGGCGTACCAGAAGTCCGCCGGCACACCGAGCCAGGGCTCGCGCGTGAACAGCCGGTTGAGCGGGTGCTCCGCGTTGAGGTGCAGGGCCTTCTCGAAGCGCAGGATCGCCAGGCCGTGGTCGACGGCGGAGGAGACGTCACCGCGGGCGAGGAGCCGGCCGGCCGAGTAGCAGCCGTAGACCAGGAGGATCAGGGGCAGCTCGGTCCACCAGCGCAGCCGGGTTCGCGGGGCCACCTCGGTGCCCGGTGTCTCGGTCTGCGGCATCCGATCGCCCTCCCCCTTCTGCGTGCGGCCCGCCCCGGAGGGCGACCGTGCCACTTTACGGTGTCCGTATCCCGCCCATGACGGCGCTCCGGCCCACAAAGACGCGGGGATCGCCCGCCGGGTTGCCCCGAACGGGTGTGAGCGATGATGGAGAAGTCCTCTCTCGTCGTTCTCGTGGCGTCCGTGACGTCCCCTTCCCGGAAAGGCCCCCCATGGCACCGCGCATCCTGCTGGCCCGGCACGGACAGACGGGATGGTCGCTGTCCGGCAAGCACACCGGCAGGACCGACGTGCCGCTGCTGGAGGAGGGCCGGCGGGGAGCCAAGCTGCTCGGTGAGCGGCTGCACCGCGCTCCGCTGGACGGGCTGCCCGGGGTGGAGGTGCGCACCAGTCCGCTGGCACGCGCGCGTGAGACGTGCGAACTGGCCGGCT
The DNA here is from genome assembly GCF_014649495.1 of Streptomyces filipinensis. Taxonomy (GTDB): domain Bacteria; phylum Actinomycetota; class Actinomycetes; order Streptomycetales; family Streptomycetaceae; genus Streptomyces; species Streptomyces filipinensis. The sequence goes on from NZ_BMTD01000001.1 coordinate 211,933, forward strand.
TCGGGGACCGGGCCACGGTGTGGGACACGCTCATGGAGTGGGACTACGGCGCCTACGAGGGCATGACGCCGGCCGAGATCCAGGCGGTGCGGCCGGGGTGGCTGATCTGGCGGGACGGGGTGCCGCAAGGCGAGACCCTCGCCGAGGTGACCGCGCGCGCGGACGAGGTGGTCTCCTGGGCCCGCTCGTCCGACCGCGACGTCCTGGTCTTCGCGCACGGTCACATGCTGCGTTCCATAGGCGCGCGCTGGCTGGGCCTGCCCCTGGACTTCGCCGCGCGGATACGCCTGAACCCGACCTCGCTGTCCGTCCTCGGCTGGGCCTACGGCGAGCCGGCGATCGAGAGCTGGAACGACGTGGGTCACTTGGCGGCATAGGGGGCGGGAGCGCCCCCGAAGGGGCGCGGGGAACTGCGCGAGCGACCACGGTCCGCCCGCACCCCGACTGCCCGCTACGCCCGCCCCGTTCTCGGCACAGAAGCATGCCGGTCCAGGAAGTCGGAGACGCCCGACGCCCGCCGGTGAGGCAACAGCACCCGAGCCGTCCCGGCCAGCATCCCCTGGATGCGGGAGGACTGGACCTGGTCCAGCAACGACAGCACCTTCAAGCCCGCGGCGGCCGCCTCGTCGGGACGGCCCTCGCGGGCCAGGTCGTCGGCCAGCTCGGCCATGTACAGGGCGATGTTCCGGGTGAAGTGCGGATCCTGCAGATGCGCCGCCCGGCGCGCGTGCCGGGACGCGCGCCGCCAGTCGCCGAGCGTGGACCAGCACTGCGCCTCAAGACCCTCCAGCTCGGCCTCTCCGTAGAAGCTCATCCACTCGGGGTCGGCGTCCGAGTGGCCTCGCGAGAAGAGGGCCTGTGCCCGCGCCAGCGCCTGCTCGCAGCCGGTGCGGTCGGCGAGCCCCGCCCAGCCGCCCGCCTCGCGCAGGGCGAGCAGCGACATCAGGCGGGCGGAGCCCAGCGGACGGGCGGCGCGCTGGGCGGCCTGCGCGGCGCGGACCGCCTCCCGGGGGCGGCCGGCGTCCCGTGCCAGGAACGCGGTGTTGCAGAAGGCGTGTGCCTCCAGCGCCGGGTCCCCGGTCATACGGGCCGTGGCCAGCGCCTCCGCGTAGTGCGAGCGCGCGTCGTCGAAGCGGCCGGAGTCGTGCGCCAGCCAGCCCACGGAGATGGCGAGTTCACCGGCGCCCGAGTGCAGCCGGTCGGCGGTGGTCTGCCGGGTCGCCCCGGCGTCCAGCAGCGCGTAGGCCGCGCGCAACGGAGCCGCCGCGCGCCGGTAGAGACCGTCCGCGCCGTGCCGGTCGTCGAGCAGCCGGATACGGCGGACCGCCTCCTCCAGGGCGGCCGCCTCGGGGCTGCCGGGCCGGCGCGCGGGCCGGACCGTGGCCGCGGCGTCCGTGGTGAGCCGCAGCGGGCCCAGCGTGGCGGCGGCCACCGTGGCGCCCCCGCCGGTCATGAATGCGCGACGCAGCACGTCGCTCTCCTCGTGGTTCAGATGGTCTTTCGCGTGCGGCTCGTGCGGGCCGTACGGGTCCTGCGGTTCATACGGTTCGAAGGCCGCCGGCGTCTCACCGGCGCCGTGTCCCCCACCCTCAGCGGTGAGGAGCACCTCGGGCCCGTCCGCCGTCGTCCGCGCCGCGCGCCCGCGGACGGACGAGCGGGGCGCGAAGCCCAGGTCGGTGAGCGTGCGGCCGGGGAACATATGCAGGAACACCCGTTCGTACGCGTAGTTGGGGCAGCGGATCTCGCCCGCCTCCACCCTGCCGACGTAACGCGCGTCACAGCTCACCCGTTCACCGATCTCGCGCGCGGCACGGCGTACCAGTGCCGCGAACTCGGCGGGTGAACGACTGCCACGCAGGTGCCGGAAGGCGAGGTTCGGCCGGGGTGGCCGTTCGGGCTGTGACGAGGTCACGGTTGACGACGCCATGGCCGGGTCCTCTCGTGCGAACCGTCGAACCATGCCGGATCCGGGACGGTTTCGTGACGAGTTGTCCGAGTGACGCCCTGGTTCCGGCGGGCATGAACGTACCTGCTGTGAAGGACCCGCCACGCAGTGTTTGGCTACAAACCGGATATCTCATCCACGATCTGCCATGAAGTGCCATCCTTTGCGGCGCACTTGTGCCGTAGCCGTTGACGCGTTCACGCGTTGGACCCCGTGGACCGCAACAGGGCTGTGTGGTGGAGGCCGGCATGGAGACCAGCCAGAGCAACGAACCGTGTACGTCGCCGTCGTCGGCCGCGGAGGCCGCGGCGGCCTGCGACCTCGTGACGGTGCCGGCCCGGCAGGGCCTTGAGGCGGTCGACATCCTGCGGCGCGGCGCCGGTGACGCGATGGGCCCCGTGCTGCACGACGGCGGCTGCGCCACCCTCGGCTTCCTGGTCCCGGCCGGCACGGCGGCCGGCTGGGACGTGCCGGGCAGCACCTGCACGGAGACGGACGGGCGTGGACTGAGACTCACCCCGCAGCCGCCGGTGGAGGGCTCCGACTGGCTGCTGCCGCCCGGCGAGGCCGACCTCGCCACCGACCCGGCGGTGCTGCGCCGGGCCCTCGGGGAGGCGGCCCGGATGATCGAGGCGGCCGACAACTGCCGGTGAGGCGCCCGCCCCGGCCTGCTGCGAAAATGGTCCGATGGGCAGGTCCAGGAACCCACGGCAGACGCGGGACACGCGGCGCAGGCAGACCGCCGTCGAAGCCGTCGTGGAGGCGGTGGACGGCGGCCTCGCACAGCTCGTCCCCGACCCCGACCGCAGCCGGGCCTGGACGCTGCTGATCGACGGCGCGCCCCAGTCGCACGTCGACCTGGACGACCCCGCGTACCTCTCCTTCGAGTACCAGCGCCGCCTCGGCCACGTCATCGACCTCGTCGCCCCGCCCGGCAAGCCCGTGCACGCCGTGCACCTCGGCGGCGGCGCGTTCACCCTCGCCCGGTACGCCGCCGCCACCCGACCCCGCTCCACCCAGCAGGTCGTCGAGCGGGACGCGAGCCTGGTCCAACTGGTCCGCCGGGAACTGCCGCTGGACCCGAACGCCCGGATCCGGGTCCGCTCGGCCGACGCCCGCGCGGGTCTCGCCAAGGTGCCGGACGGCTGGGCGGACCTGGTCATCGCGGACGTCTTCAGCGGCGCCCGCACCCCCGCCCACCTCACCTCCACCGAGTTCCTGGACGAGGTCCGCCGCGCCCTGAGGCCGTCCGGGGTCTACGCCGCCAACCTCGCCGACGGCCCGCCGCTCGCCCATCTGCGCGGCCAGATCGCCACCGCCGCCGCCCGGTTCGCCGAACTCGCGCTGATCGCCGACCCGGCCGTCCTGCGCGGCAAGCGCTTCGGCAACGCCGTCCTGGTCGCCTCCGACGCCCCGCTCCCGCTCGCCGAACTCACCCGCCGCGCCGCCTCCGACCCGCACCCGGGCCGGGTCGAACACGGCAGGCCGCTGAGCGACTTCACCGGCGGCGCGGTCCCCGTGACGGACGCGGCGGCGGTCGCCTCACCGGCACCGCCGCCCTCGGTGTTCCGGTGAGCGCTCAGTAGTTCCCGATCTCCACGTGCGGCGGCCCGTCGTGCCAGGTGCAGAACACCGACACGCGGTCCGTGCCCCGGCTGAACTCCACGCGGATCCACGTCTCGGTCTTCCACACCTGCATCGACCAGCCGGTACCCGGCGTCGCCGAGACGAGGGTCGCGCTGGACGTGTCCAGCTCGAACACCGCCCGGCCGCCGTCGGTGTCGTAGGACTTGACCCGGCCGGCGGCGGACGCCGACGAGGTGGCGGAGGGCGTCGGCCTGCGGGCGGGGGCCGGCGTGTGCGCCGGCGGACCGGCCGACGGCCGCCCCGACGGGGACGGCCGGTGCGTCGGCGAGCCGAGCGCCTTCGTACCCGGCGCGGTGGCACCGGCGTCCGTGACGGGCAGGGCGCGCGGGGGGTCGTACGCCGTCCCGGCCATCACCGTGTGCACGCCCCACCACGACAGCGTGACCGCCGCTCCCGTCGCGAGCAGCCACGCCAGTACGTGTACGAGTCCTCTGCGCATCGCGGGCCATACTGCCTCAGGGACACCGCGGTGCGCACATGCTCCGAGTTGTCCACAGGCGCCCGCCCGGTGTGCTCCGCATGGCGTACGGTGCGGCGCATGGCAAGTGTGCTCGTGGTCGAGGACGACCAGTTCGTACGCTCGGCGCTCATCCGGCACCTGACCGACGCCGCACACACCGTGCGCAGTGTCGGTACGGCGCTGGAGGCGCTGCGCGAGGTCGCGCATTTCCCCTTCGACGTGGTCATCCTGGACCTCGGACTGCCGGACCTGGACGGCTCCGAGGCGCTGAAGATGCTCCGCGGCATCACCGACGTGCCCGTCATCATCGCCACCGCACGGGACGACGAGACGGAGGTCGTCCGGCTGCTCAACGCCGGCGCGGACGACTACCTGACCAAGCCGTTCTCCGTCGAGCACCTCTCCGCCCGGATCGCGGCCGTACTGCGCCGGGCCCGCTCCGGCGGCGCGGAGGCCCCGCCCTCGTCCGTGCTCCGCGTCGGCGGCCTGACCGTCGACCCGCTGCGCCGCCAGGCCGAACTGGACGGCGTCCGCCTCGACCTCACCCGCCGCGAGTTCGACCTGCTCGCCTTCCTCGCCGGCCGCCCCGGGGTCGTCGTCGCGCGCAAGGAACTCCTCGCCGAGGTCTGGCAGCAGTCCTACGGCGACGACCAGACCATCGATGTGCATCTGTCCTGGCTGCGCCGGAAACTGGGGGAGACGGCCGCCCGGCCGCGCTATCTGCACACCCTCCGGGGCGTCGGCGTGAAGATCGAGCCCCCGGCCGACGGGCGCGACGGGGAGCCGGCGCGATGAGATGGGCCCTGGTCAAGGTCTGCCTGGCGGTGACCACGATGGTCGTGGTCGCCTTCGCGGTCCCGCTCGGGCTGGTCGTCAAGGAGATGGCCCGCGACCGGGCGTTCGCAGGCGCCGAGCGGCAGGCCGCCGCGGTGGCGCCCGCGCTGTCCATCACCACCGACCGGGACAAACTGGAGCGCGTCGTCGCCTCCGCCGGCGCCGACTCCGGCATGGCCGTCCATCTGCCCGCCACCGACGGCCGGTCCGCCCTCGACCTCGGCAGACAGCGCGCCGCCGACCGCGACATCCAGGCGGTGCGGAAGATGGGCCGCGCCTCCACGACCTCCGTCTCCGGCGGCTTCACGCTGCTCCAGCCGGTCGCGCTCGGCTCCGGCGCCATAGCGGTCGTCGAGGTCTACGTCCCCGAGTCCGAGGTGACCCACGGTGTCGGCACCGCCTGGGCGGTGCTCGCGGCCGTCGGCCTGGCGCTGATCGTCGGCTCGGTCGCGGTCGCCGACCGGCTCGGGGTGCGCATGGTGCGACCCGCCCAGCGGCTGGTCCAGGGCGCGCACGAACTGGGCGAGGGCAGGCTGGGCGCCCGGGTGCCGGAGGACGGCCCGAACGAACTCCGGCTGGCGGCGGTGGCGTTCAACGCCATGGCCGACCAGGTCGTCCAGCTCCTCGCCAACGAGAGGGAGCTGGCGGCGGACCTCTCCCACCGGCTGCGCACCCCGCTCACCGTCCTGCGGCTCAACGCGGCCTCCCTGGGCGGCGGACCGGCCGCCGAGCAGACCCGGGCCGCCGTCGCCCAGCTGGAGCGCGAGGTCGACACCATCATCCGTACGGCCCGGGAGGCCAAGCCGCAGACGGTCGCGGCCGGGCCCGGCGCCGGATGCGACGTGGCCGAAGTGGTGCGCGAACGCATGGGGTTCTGGTCCGCGCTCGCCGAGGACGAGGGCCGCAAGTGGCGGGTGGCCGGCGTCGAGCGGCCGGTGCGCGTACCCGTGGGCCGCCCCGACCTGGCCGCGGCCCTCGACGCCTTGCTCGGCAATGTCTTCCGGCACACCGCCGAGGGCACCGCCTTCGCGGTCGACGTGCACAACGGCGAGGACGCGGTGATCGTGCTGGTGTCCGACGCGGGCCCCGGCATACCCGACCCGGACGCCGCGATGGCCCGTGGCCGCGGCTCCGGGAACACCGGCTCGACCGGTCTCGGCCTCGACATCGTGCGCCGGCTCGCCGAGTCCACCGGCGGGGACGTCCGCATCGGCTCCTCGGTGCTGGGCGGGACCGAGGTGCGGATCTGGTTCCAGCTGGACGGGCGCAAGCCGGTGGCGCGCGGGCGGGTGCGCAGACGCCGGTCGGGCAAACCGGTCCTGACTGGTCTCGACCATTAATCGTCCCCGATCCCTTCCTTAAGCGAACCCTAAGGTCTGCAACGGCCGCCCCTATCAGGCCGTTTGCCCGATTCCGGATCGCTAGCGTGCTGCCGCACCCCACCCCGTGAACAGCGAAGGCAGGCACGCGCATGAGCACGCACCGGCGCAGGATCAGTGGCAGGAACAAGGCGATAGGCGGCGTCGTGGCCGCGGCCGTCGTCGGCGGTGGCGCGGTCCTGCTCACCGGCACCGCCAACGCGGCCGGCGTGAACGCCGCGTACACCCGGACCAGTGACTGGTCCACCGGCTACACCGCCCAGTACGTCGTCACCAACAACAGCGGGCAGCAGGAGAAGACCTGGACGCTGGAGTTCGACCTCCCGGCGGGCGCCAGGCTCAGCTCCCTGTGGAACGGCGAGTCGAGCGTCAGCGGCACGCACGTCACCGTGAAGCCCGCGAAGTGGGACACCGAGGGCCTCGCCCCCGGCAAGTCGGTGACCGTCGGCTTCGTGGTCGACGGCAAGGGCGCCCCGACGGGCTGTCGTATCGACAACGCCCAGTGCTCCGCGGACGCGAGCCCCACCCCCGAGCCGAGCGGCCGTCCCACCGCGACCCGGCCGCCGGCGCCGACCGCCACCCCGACCGGGAGCACGCCGGCCCCGACCCGGACCGCCACTCCGGCCCCGACCGCCTCCCGCACGACCGGCAGCGGAACGGGCAGCGGCACCACCGCCTCCGCCCGTTTCGCCCCGTACGTCGACACCTCCCTCTACCCGGCGTTCGACCTGCTCGGCGCGGCCGACGCGACCGGCGTGAAGAACTACAACCTGGCCTTCGTCACCGACGGCGGCGGCTGCACCCCCAAATGGGGCGGCGTGACCGACCTGACCAGCGACGGCGTCGCCGCGCAGATCGGCTCCCTGCGCGCCAAGGGCGGTGACGTCCGGGTCTCCTTCGGCGGCGCCTCCGGCTCCGAACTGGCCACCACCTGCTCCTCCGTGGACGCGCTGGCGTCGGCGTACGGCAAGGCGGTCGACGCGTTCAAGCTCACCAAGGTCGACTTCGACGTCGAGGGCGGCGCGCTGCCGAACACGGCCGCCAACACGCTCCGGGCGAAGGCGATAGCCAAGCTCCAGGCACAGCACCCGGGCCTGGACGTCTCCTTCACCCTCCCGGTGATGCCCGAGGGCCTCACCCAGGACGGCGTGAACCTCCTGTCCGACGCCAAGTCCAACGGCGTGGAGATCAGCACGGTCAACATCATGGCGATGGACTACGGCCCCTCGTACAACGGCGACATGGGCACCTACGCCGAGCAGGCCGCGACCGCCACCCAGGCGCAGGTCAAGAGCGTTCTGGGCCGGTCCGATGCCGCGGCCTGGAAGACCGTCGCGGTCACCCCGATGATCGGTGTCAACGACGTCTCCTCCGAGGTCTTCAAGGTCGACGACGCCACCCAGCTGGTCGACTTCGCCAAGTCCAAGGGCCTCGGCGGCCTGTCGATGTGGTCCGCGACCCGCGACAAGCAGTGCGCCGGCGGCACCAAGCCCACCGCCGACGCCACCTGCAGCTCGATCGCCCAGGACGAGAACGCCTTCGCGAAGGCGTTCGGCGCCTTGGACTGACACGCCGGACGGCGCGAGCAAAGACCAGCTCGGCATGATCGCGCCTATGCGGTTCCGGCCCGGGTCGATCTTCGGCCCGGGCCCCGCAGCCGGCAGACACGGCGAGGCGCGGCACCGCACGTCCTGCCGGCGCGCTCAGACCCGCGGCTCCACCCCCGGCAACACCCCCGTTCGCGCCGCCTCCCCGTACCACCGGGCGCTCGACTTCGGTGTTCGCCGCAGCGTCGCGTAGTCCACGTAGACCGCCCCGAACCGCTTGCCGTAGCCGTAGGCCCACTCGAAGTTGTCCATCAGGGACCACAGGTAGTAGCCCCGGACGTCGGCGCCGTCCGCGATGGCCCGGCGGACCTCCGAGAGATGGCCGTGCAGGTACGCGATGCGCTCGGGGTCGTGCACACGGCCGTCGGGGTCGGGCTTGTCGTCGTAGGCGGCCCCGTTCTCCGTGACGTACAGGGGCAGCCCGGGTGCCTCCCTCGTGTACCGCGTGATCAGGTCGTACAGGCCCGTCGGATCGATCGTCCAGCCCATCTCCGTGCGCTCGCCCGGCGTCTGGTGGAACCGCACGTCGTCGGCGCCCGGCCAGGGGGAGTGCTCGCTGGCGCCGTGGCCGTCCGCGCGCGGGCCCGGAGGCGTCTGGCGGGCCGCGGCCGACACCAGGGCCGGGGTGTAGTAGTTCAGGCCCAGCGCGTCCAGCGGGACGTTGATCGTGCGCGTGTCGCCGTCGTGGACGTACGACCAGTCGGTGACCGAGGACGTCGCCTCCAGCAGTGACGCGGGATACGCCCCGTGCAGCATCGGGCCGTGGAAGATCCCGTTGGCCAGGTCGTCGATCCGGAGCGCCGCCGCGAGGTCGGCCGGGTCCTCGGAAAGCGGCCGTACGACCGACGAGTTGAGGCTGATCGCGATCTCGTTCCGGGCCGGCATCACCGAGCGCAGCGCCGAGGCCGCCAGGCCGTGCGCCAGGTTCAGGTGGTGGGCGGCGCGCAGGGAGGCCACCGGGTCGGTGCGGCCCGGGGCGTGCACACCGGAGCCGTATCCCAGGAAGGCGCTGCACCAGGGCTCGTTGAGGGTGATCCACTGCTCCACCCGGTCACCCAGCGCCTCGCCGACCAGCCGGGCGTACTCGGCGAACCGGAACGCGGTGTCCCGCTGCGGCCAGCCGCCCGCGTCCTCCAGCTCCTGCGGCAGGTCCCAGTGGTAGAGGGTGAGCGCCGGTTTGATGCCATGGGCGAGGAGCTCGTCCACCAGACGGCGGTAGAAGTCCAGGCCGCGCTGGACCGCCGGGCCCCGGCCCGTGGGCTGCACCCGGGACCAGGAGACCGAGAAGCGGTAAGCGGTCAGGCCCAGCTCCGCCATCAGCGCCACGTCGTCGCGGTAGCGGTGGTAGTGGTCGACGGCGATGTCACCGGTCTCGCCGCCGGCCGTCCTGCCCGGCGTATGACTGAAGGTGTCCCAGATCGAGGGCGTACGGCCGTCCTCCCGCACCGCCCCCTCGATCTGGTACGCCGAGGTCGCGGCGCCCCAGAGGAAGGCGGGAGGAAAGGTCACGGAGGTAACGGGTTCAGGCATGGAAGCGCTCCCATCGAGGTCGCGGAAGACTGGCGTAGTGGTGGCGGAGGGGCCGGGGCGGCGGTGGCCCGGCCCCTGGGAAGGAGACGTCAGCCCTTGATCGCGCCCTGCATGATCCCGCCCACGATCTGCTTGCCGAACAGGACGAACGCGAGCAGCAGCGGCAGCGTGCCGAGCAGCGCGCCCGCCATGATCACCGCCTGGTCCGGGACATAGCCGGTGCCGAGCGAGTTCAGGGCCACCTGCACGGTCGGGTTCTGCTGGTTCAGGGCGATGATCGGCCACAGGAAGTCGTTCCAGGCGAAGACGAACGTCAGCAGGCCGAGCACCGCCATCGCGGGCCGCGCCGCGGGGAAGACCACGTGCCACACGATCCGGACACTGCTCGCGCCGTCCACCCGGGCCGCCTCGATCAGCTCGGCCGGCAGCGCCTGCACGAGGTACTGGCGCATGAAGAAGGTGCCGAACGCCGTCACCAGACTCGGCAGGATCACCGTCTGCAGCTGGTTCGACCAGCCGAGGTCCGACATCCACAGGTACAGCGGCACGACGGCCAGTTGCGGCGGGATCATCATCGTGCCGATGGTCAGCAGCAACAGCAGGCCGGAGAAGCGGAACCGCAGCTTGGCGAAGGCGAATCCGGCCAGGGTGGAGAACAGCACCGTGCTCACCGTGATGGTGCCCGCCACGATCACCGAGTTGAACATCGCGGTGCCGAGCCCCGCCTGGTCCCAGGCGGACTGGAGGTTCCTGAACAGGTTGCCGCCGAACCACAGCGGCGGCGGGGTCTCGTCCAGCCGGTGGGAGGTGCGGGAGGCGGCGATCGCCGTCCACACCAGCGGGGCCAGGGAGACCAGCGCGAACACGGTGAGCACGACGTACGTCACCGGGCCCGCGTGCAGCTGCTTGCCGGCACCCCCGCGGCCCCGGGACCGTCGCGTCCGGCCGGCGCCCTGGGACAGGGTCAGTTCACTGGTGGTCATCGGGACTTCCTCAGCCGTCGGGTCAGCAGCAGGTTGATCGCGGCGATGACCAGCAGGATCAGGAACATCGACCAGGCGATCGCGGACGCCTTGCCGAGGTTGCCGATGATCCAGCCCTGGTCGTACATGTACAGACCGAGCGTCTGGTACTGGTGCTCGGACCCGCCCTTGGACCCGCTCACCCCGCCGAACAGCAGGGGCTCACCGAAGAGCTGGGTCGCGCCGATGGTCGACACGACGACCGTGAACAGGATCGTCGGGCGCAGCTGCGGGACGGTCACATGCCGGAACTGCTGCCAGCGGTTCGCGCCGTCGATCGCCGCCGACTCGTACAGGTCCGTCGGGATCGCCTGCATCGCGGCGAGGTAGATCAGCGCGTTGTAGCCCGTCCACCGCCAGATCACGATCGACGACACCGCGAACTGCGAACCCCAGTCGGACTCACGCCAGTTGACGGGACCGAACCCGAGGAAGTGCAGCAGCCAGTTGACCATGCCGCCGTCCCAGGAGTACAGCAGCGTGAACACCAGGGTCGCCGCCGCCACCGAGGTGGCGTACGGGGTCAGCATCACCACACGCCAGACGGTGGAGCCGCGCAGTCTGTAGTTCAGCAGGTGGGCGAGGCCGAGCGCCGCGAGCAGCTGCGGCACGGTCGAGATGACACCGATGGTCAGGGTGTTCCTGAGGGCGTTCCAGAAGAAGTCCGAGGACCACAGGTTCCGGTAGTTGTCCAGGCCCGCCCAGGTCTGGTGGTCCAGCGCGGACAGCTGCACATGGTGCAGGGAGTACCAGGCCGTGTAGAGCAGCGGCACCAGGGTGAACGCCGCGAACAGGACGAAGAACGGCGACACGAACGCGTACGGCGACGCCTTCATGTCCCAGCGGTACAACCGGCTGCGCCAGGAGACGGCGCCCGCCGGCGTGCCGCGACCCCGAGCGCCCCGGGCCGCGCCCGGCGGGGTGCCGGGCGCGGCCTCGGCGCTCGACGCGGAGTGCGCGAGAGCCTGCTTGGGGCGGGTCACTGGCCGAGCACGTCCTTGATCTCGTTCCTCGCGGCGTCCCAGCCCTGCGCGGGCGACTTGCCCTTCTGCTCGACCTGGAGGATGCCGACGTCGCTGATCGCGTTGTCGATCGGCTTGTCCTTGGCGCCGAGGGGCTGCGAGGGGATGGTCTTCGCCGAGTCGGAGAAGATCTGGGTGAGCGGGGCGCCCGAGAAGTACGCCGTGGTGTCGGCCTGCGGCTTCAGCTTCGTGTACACCGACGGGGTCGACGGGAAGCTGGCCTGCTTGGCGAAGACCTTCGCCTGCTGCTCGGGCGCGGTCAGCCACTTCGCCAGCGCGACGGCCTCCTTCTGGTGCCTGGTCGCGGTCGGCACACCGAGGAAGGAGCCGCCCCAGTTGGACGCCGCCGGGGCCGCCGCCACGTCCCACTTCCCCTTGCCGGAGTCACCGGACTTCTGCTCGATGTAGCCGATCATCCAGGCCGGGCAGGCGACGGAGGCGAAGGTGCCGTTGGCGAAGCCCTGGTCCCAGGTCGGGTCGAACTGCTTCAGCTTGGCCGACATGTCGCTGGTCGCGACGGTCATGGCGGCGTCCCAGGCCTTCTTCACGCCCGCGGACCTGTCCCAGACGACGTTGCCGTCCTTGTCGTAGTACCGCTCGCTCGCACCGCCCACCGCCGCGTTGTAGACGGAGGACGCCGAGTCCACGAACTTCGTGCCCTTGGGCGCCTTCTTCATGTACTGCTTGCCGACGTCGACGTACTTGCTCCAGTCGCCCTTCCACATCTGGGCGAGCTCGGTCCGGTCGGTCGGCAGCCCGGCCTGCTGGAACAGGTCCTTGCGGTAGCAGACGGCCATCGGGCCGATGTCGGTGCCGAGCCCGATGAGCTTGCCGTCCTTGGTGGTGGCCTGGGCGTTCTTCCAGTCCAGCCACTGCGACTTGTCGACCTCCTTGCCCAGGTCGACGAACTTGTCCGCCTGGGTCTGCACGGCCTCGGTGATGTTGCCGATCTCGATGGCCTCGATGTCGTCCGTGCCGGAGCCGGCCTGCAGACGGGTGAGCACCTTCGGCCAGTACACGTCGGTACGGGTGGTGACGTTCTCCTTGATGCTGATGTCCGGATGCAGCTTCATGTACTCGTCGTAGAGGCCGGCCTGCTTGTAGCCGAAGACGCCGAAGGTGCCGATGGTCAGCGTGATCTTGCCCTTACCACTGCCGTTTCCGCCGCCGGAGCCGTCCGACGCGTCGTCGTCCGAGTCCTTGGCGCAGCCGGCCAGCAGCCCCGTGGTCAGTGCGGCGACGGCCGCGAGGGCCATCAGCCGCTGGGACCGGCGGATGCTCGTGCGCATTGCGTCCTCCTGTTGCCTGACGTGCCGACCCCCCGGCCAACTGCATGGAAAACGGGCCCGTTCGTACTCGCTGCGGCTCGGGCGGGGAACGTGCGGGGTGTGTAGGTGTCAGGTAGTGTGGGAGCGCTCCCATCAGTGATGTGTTGAAGAGTCGTCGCTCCGGCGCGGGGTGTCAAGGGAGCGGACGACGCAACTGCCTTCAGTTATCTGAGCGTTAACCGGCGCCGCCGGGCGGCACCGCGAGGGCCGGCAGCCGCGGCGAACGGTGCTGTTACATTCGCCCGGCACAGTGGACGTGGCGAGAAAGGCGGAGCGCATGGCAAGCCACGGAGCGCGGGGCCGCAGCGGGGGTCGGCCCACGCTCGAAGAGGTCGCCGCCCGGGCCGGGGTCGGCCGGGGCACGGTCTCGCGGGTGATCAACGGCTCGCCCCGGGTCAGCGACGCCACCCGTGCCGCGGTCGAGGCCGCCGTGGCCGAACTCGGCTATGTGCCCAACACGGCGGCGCGTGCCCTGGCCGCCAACCGCACCGACGCCATCGCCCTCGTCGTCCCGGAACCGGAGACCCGGTTCTTCGCCGAGCCGTACTTCTCGGACATGCTGCGCGGTGTCGGCTCCCAGCTGTCCGACACCGAGATGCAGCTGCTGCTGATCTTCGCGGGCAGCGACCGGGAGCGGCAGCGCCTGGCCCAGTACCTGGCGGCGCACCGGGTGGACGGCGTGCTGCTGGTCTCGGTGCACGCCGACGACCCACTGCCCGACCTGCTGGCCCAGCTGGAGATCCCGGCCGTGATCAGCGGCCCCCGCTCGGCCGGCGAGACGCTCACCTCCGTGGACTCGGACAACTACGGCGGCGCCCGCTCGGCCGTGGAACACCTGCTGTCCCGGGGCCGCACCCGCATCGCCCACATCACCGGCCACCCCGACGTCTACGGCGCCCAGCGCCGCCTCGACGGCTACCGCGACGCCCTGCGCGACGCGGGCCGGGGGGTGGACGAACTCCTCGTCGAACCGGGGGACTTCACGGAGGAGGGCGGCCGGCGGGCCATGACCGTGCTGCTGGACCGGCGCCCGGACCTGGACGCGGTCTTCGCGGGCTCGGACGTGATGGCGGCCGGTGCCCGGCAGGTGCTGCGCGAGGCGGGCCGCCGCATCCCGGACGACGTGGCGCTGGTCGGCTACGACGACTCCGCCATCGCCCGCCACATGGACCCGCCGCTCACCAGCGTGCGCCAGCCCATCGAGGAGATGGGCCGCGCGATGATCGACCTGCTCCTGGCGGAGATCGCCGACCGCCGCCCGCCCGTGTCCCGGGGTCTGGAGCGGCGGCATGCGGTGCTGCCGACGGAACTGGTGGCGCGGACGTCTTCGTAGCGGGCGGCGAGGCGGCCGAGGCCGCTGCTGGCCGCCGTGGCGGTGGCGCCCCTGGGCTCTCAGAGGCCGTGCGCCGTGGCGTCACGTCGTGCGGTGCCGCTCATCTCCCAGCCCAGCAGGGAGAACAGCACGATCAGCACCCCGCCGCAGACGATCGCCCAGTCCGCCAGGTTCATGACGCTGAAGCCGCGGACGGAGATGAAGTCGACCACCGCGCCCTGCAGGCCACCCGGCGCGCGGAAGAGACGGTCCGTCAGATTGCCGGCCGCGCCGCCCAGCAGCAGCCCGAGGGCCACGGCCCACGGGGTGCTGTACAGCTTGCGCGCCAGACGGGCGATGACGACGACGACCGCCGCGGCGATGGCCGTGAACACGAAGGTCATCGCCGTGCCCATGCTGAACGCGGCGCCCGCGTTCCGGGAGACCCGCAGCTCCATCCAGGTGCCGATCACCTGCACCGGGGCGTGGTGCTCCAGCCGTGAGACGACGAACACCTTGCTGCACAGGTCGATCGCGTAGGCGAGGCCCGCCACCGCCAGGAGCAGGAAGACCCGCCGTTTCGCCCCGGCGCTCTCGAGGACCGCGGTCCGGGCGTCCCGCGTCACGAGGTCCGCCCCTTCGCGCCGCGCGCCGCCTCCCAGCCCCGCTCCAGCAGGTCGAAGGCCGCGTTGACGGCGGCCAGCCGGTCGGTGGCCGGGGTGGTGAGGGACCGGGCCTCCAGGGCGAGATGGGCCAGGGCGGCGCAGGCCGGGTCGTCGGCGGGGGCGCCCGTGTCGGCGGCGATCGCCTCGGCCAGGGCGCGTTCGTGCCGCATCCACATGCGCCGGTGGTACTCCACCAGCGCGGGGGTGCTGGCGACCAGCCGCTGGAACGTGGCGATCTGCTCGTCGTACTCGGACTTGAACGCCCGGGCCTGCAGCATGTGCGTGCGCAGGGCCGCAAGGAGCGGGGTGCCGGGCGCCCGGTCGCGTACGGCGGCGACCAGTGCCTGTTCCACGTCCGCGTCCATGTCGAACAGCAGCGCTTCCTTGCTCGGGAAGTGCTTGAACAGGGTCGTCGTGGAGACGTCGGCCGCCTCCGCGATGTCCCGGATGCTCACCGCGTCGAAGCCGCGCTCCAGGAACAGCTCCAGCGCCGCGTCCGCCAGTGCCTGGCGGGTCGCGGCCTTCTTGCGTTCGCGGCGGCCCAGTGGCTCCGTCGTCTCCGTCATGCTCCGTAGCGTACCCAGCAAGGTTGTCCCGTGCAAAAAGTTGACTCGTTGCACTTAGTGAGTCGGTGTGCTTTTCTGGGCCGCATGAACCCATCAACCCGGAACGTCCGCCGGACGCTGCTCGGCGTGATGCTCGCCATGCTGCTGAGCATGCTCGACAACAACATCGTCGGTACGGCGACGCCGACGATCGTCCGCGACCTGGGCGGCCTGGAGCACATCTCCTGGGTCGTCACCGCGTACACCCTCGCCACCGCCGTCTCGACCCCGGTCTGGGGCAAGCTCGGCGATCTCTACCGCCGCAAGCACGTCTTCCTCGCCTCGATCGCGCTCTTCCTGCTGTCCTCGCTGTTCGCCGGCGCGGCCCACTCGATGACCCAGCTGATCGAGTTCCGCGCCCTGCAGGGCATCGGCGCGGGTGGACTGGCCGCCGGCGGGTTCGCCCTGATCGGCGTGCTCGTGCCGCCCCGGGAGCGGGGCCGCTACCAGGGCATGACCGCCTCCGTGATGGCCCTCGGCGTGGTCGGCGGGCCCCTGGTCGGCGGCCTGGTCACCGGACACCTCGGCTGGCGCTGGGCGTTCTACGTCAATCTGCCGCTCGGTATCGTCGCCCTGGCCTGGGTCCAGCTGACGCTGCGGCTGCCGGAGCAGGCACCGAAGGCGCGGCCGCGCATCGACTGGGCGGGCATCGCCGTCCTCGCGACCGCGACCGGCGCGGCGGTCCTCGCGGCGACCTGGGCGGGTACGACGTACGCCTGGACGTCCTGGCGGATCCTCGCCCTCGGCGCGGTGGCCGTCCTCGGCACGGTGGTGTTCGTCACCGTCGAGCGGCGTGTGAGCGAACCCGTGCTGCCGCCCCGGGTGTTCACCGGCCACCGCAACTTCCCGCTCGGCATCGGCCTGTTGGCGGCGGTCGGAGTGGTGATGTTCGGGTCGGCGCTCTATCTGCCCCTGTTCCAGCAGAGTGTCCAGGGCGCCACGGCGACCAGTTCCGGGCTGCTCCTGCTGCCGATGATGATCCCCGTGGTGATCGCCTCCAACCTCGCCGGGAAGGTCATGTCCCGCACCGGCCGGTACAAGGTGTTCCCGGTGTTCGGCACGCTGCTGCTGACGGCCGGCACGCTGGCGCTCGCCACCATGGGCACCGGCACCTCCCGTCTCCTCGCCGGCTGCTGGATGGCACTCGTCGGCCTGGGCCTGGGCTTCACGATGCAGATGGCCACCACACTCGCGCAGAACAGCGTGGAGCTGCGGGACATGGGGGCGGCCATGGCGGCGACGAACCTGTTCCGCACCCTCGGCGGCTCGCTGGGCGTGGCCGTCTTCGGCTCGCTCTTCACGCGGGCGGTGCCGGCCACGGCGACGGGGGAGGCGTACCGGCACGCGGTGGCGACCGGCACCCGGCACATCTTCGCGGCGACCGCCGGGGTGTGCGCGGTGGCGTTCGTCCTGGCGCTGCTGGTGCGGGAGGTGCCGCTGCGGGGCGGGCCGGGTGGTACGGCACGAAAGAATCAGCCGGTGACCCGTCTCGCGACGGAGTCACCGGCTGATCGGTGAGGGTGAGTGACGGGACTCGAACCCGCGGCATCCTGGACCACAACCAGGTGCTCTACCAGCTGAGCTACACCCACCATGACCGGCGGTGGAACTTGTCGTTTCCCCGACCGGCCGAGAAGAAGTCTACAGGGTCCGAAGGGGTGCTCGCGCACACGTTTTCGCGAGCCCCTCTCCTCGGGCCTACTGCGCGGGCAGGACGTGCTTGGCGGCGATCGCCTTCGCGGTGTCGGAGTCCGGGCCGGGCTGCGGGACGAAGACGGCCTCGCGGTAGTAGCGCAGCTCGGCGATCGACTCGCGGATGTCGGCGAGGGCCCGGTGGTTGCCGTTCTTCTCCGGGCTGTTGAAGTAGGCCCTCGGGTACCAGCGGCGGGCCAGCTCCTTGACGGAGGAGACGTCGACGATCCGGTAGTGGAGCCAGTCCTCCAGGGTGGGCATGTCCCGCAGCAGGAAGCCGCGGTCGGTGCCGACGGAGTTGCCGCACAGCGGGGCCTTGCCGGGCTCCTTCACGTACTCCTTCACGTACGCGAGGACCTGCTCCTCGGCGTCCTGGAGGGTCGTACCGTTCTCCAGCTCGGCGAGCAGCCCGGACGCGGTGTGCATCTGACGCACCACCTCCGGCATCGTCTCCAGCGCCCGCTCCGGCGGGCGGATGACGATGTCCACCCCCTCGCCGAGTACGTTCAGCTCGGAGTCGGTGACGAGGGCGGCCACCTCGATGAGAGCGTCGTCGGACAGCGAGAGGCCGGTCATCTCGCAGTCGATCCACACCATGCGATCGTTCATGCGACCACCCTAAAGCGGACCTGAGCTTTTCGGTGCCCCCGTGCTCAGCGGGGATGGGCCGTCGGTCGGCGCGGCCGCCCGCGGATACCGTCCCGCGCCCCCGCGGGGCGCGGAAAAGAAAGGGGGGCGAGCCTGTGCTCGCCCCCCGTCCCTGCTCTCAGTTACCGCTCCGCGGCCCCGGCAGCAGACCCACCGCGCCCGCCGCCGTCCGGCGGCTCTGCATCGGTACGCCGCTGTCCCGGTCCGGGTGCAGTACGGCGGGTCCGTGGCCCACCGGTGCGGAGCCGGCCAGGCCCATGGGCGGGCCCGGCTGCCCGGGCCCGGGCAGCGGCGGCTCCGTGTCGGCCGGCCTGTCACCCTGCGGCCGGCGGGCCCGGTAGGCGGCCCGGTAGGCGGCGGGGGACGAGCCGAGCTGGCGGCGGAAGTGCCCGCGCAGTGCGACGGGGGAGCGGAAGCCGCAGCGGCCCGCCACCTCGTCCACGGAGTAGTCCGACGTCTCCAGCAGCCGCTGTGCCTGCAGCACCCGCTGGGTGATCAGCCACTGCAGCGGCGCGCTGCCGGTCAGCGAGCGGAACCGGCGGTCGAACGTACGGCGGCTCATATAGGCGCGTGCCGCCAGGGTCTCCACGTCGAACTGCTCGTGGAGGTGTTCCAGCGCCCAGGCGACGACCTCGGCGAGCGGGTCGGCGCCGATCTCCTCTGGTAAAGATCTGTCGAGATAGCGCTCCTGGCCGCCGCTGCGGCGCGGTGGGACCACCAGGCGCCGGGCGAGCGCGCCGGCCGCCTCGTTGCCGTGGTCCGTCCGCACGATGTGGAGACAGAGATCGATTCCGGCCGCCGTACCCGCCGACGTGAGCACGTCGCCGTCGTCGACGAACAGCTCACGTGGATCGACGTGCACCGACGGATAGCGCTTGGCCAGCGTCGGCGCGTACATCCAGTGGGTGGTCGCCGGGCGTCCGTCCAGCAGTCCGGCTGCCGCGAGCACGAACGCGCCCGTGCACAGCCCGACGATCCGGGCTCCCTCCTCGTGCGCCCGGCGCAGTGCGTCGAGCGCGTCGTCCGGCGGCGGTGCGGTGATCGAACGCCAGGCCGGTACGACGACCGTCCCGGCGCGCGATATCGCCTCCAGTCCATGCGGCGCGGTGAGTTCCAGGCCCCCTGTGGTCCGCAGCGGGCCCTCCTCCCCGGCGCACACCAGCAAGCGGTAGCGCGGGACACCGGCGTCCTGGCGGTCGATTCCGAACACCGACAGCGGAATGGAACTCTCGAAGATGGGGCCGCCGCTGAACAGCAGCACCGCGACGATCTCCTTGCGGCGTCGCCCGGATAGTTTCCGGGCCGCGGTTTCCGGCGCGGCAGTGGAGTCGTGGCTCATACTGCTAAGCCCCCCTCGGTGGTCGCGGCTCCTCGGTTGTGTCGCTCCTGCACGTTTCCCCTCGGTCCTGCACGAGTCCCCCGCCGTAAAGACAGTCAAGATCGAATCTACTGGCTCCCGCGGTCTCACGGTGACCAGTCCCACACGCCCGAATTGTCGACATGACAACTTGGCGTGAAGCATTCGATCACGAAGCGTTGCACTCGCGGAGCGTGCAGGGAAGTGCGCCTTGTCGCAGTGGCCAAACCGCGTAGGGTGCGCAGCCGCCCCTAGACCCTTTCTTTGCAGGTCGAACGGGGGGTGGAGGGTGGTTGGAGCCCCTGTGGGGCGACATTCAGAAGTTGGCTGAAAAGATGCGCTCGGGGGTACGGAAACAGGTCAGTCGACCGGTGTCCGCCGGCGTGTGTGGCGTCCGCCTCTTTGCTTGGCGCAACGCCTGCCGCCGCGCCGGCTCCGCTCGGCGCACCGCTCCGACCGGCGCAGCAGGTACCGGCACACGGTCGTGACGGCCGCCAGACCCAGTGCCGCGCCCGCCGCTCCGGCCAGCGAGGTGCCGTACCAGACCAGCACCACGGGGACGAGGACGCAGCTGAAGGCGGCCCAGCGGATCACATCGCTCACGGTGTCCGGCGCGGGGTGCGGATCGGAGGTGGATCGGGGACCGGGCATCACTCGTACTCCCTGTGGCGGTGGCTCAGGGTGTTCAACGTCTGTTCGAGCGGTCGGTCACCGGACGTACGTCTGTGAATCCTGTGCAAACCGCCTGTACGGGGCAGCAACCATTGCGTTACGGGCGCGGCTCGTGCATGCTCCGGTGAACCCCTACGGATGTCGGGGACCGCTTACGGAGCGTGCGCGAGAACTGGGCTCAGGAGGCGTGCCGCCGTACCCTTGGGGGTATGGGGTTGGGAAGATGTTTCCCGGACACAGCTCCGCCGCACACTGTCGTCCCACCCATAAAGGATCACAACGCCGAGACAGCCATGGCCGGTCACGAATTCTTCGAACCCGCGGACCGCAAGCGGCCGGTCGCCGACCCCACGGCGGCCGATCCCCTGGCGGCGGAAGAGTCACGTCCTTCTTGCGACCCCGCCTTCCGGCACGGAGTCGTCGTCGGCTTCGACGGCTCCACCTCCAGTGAGCGCGCCCTCGCCTACGCCATCGGCATGGCCCACCGCTCCCAGTCCGGCCTGATCATCGTCCATGTCGCCAACCGGCTGCCCACCACTGTCTGGGCCGGCTGCGAACCGCCCGTCTTCGTCGACGTGCCGGACCACCGCACCGAGGTCCTCGGGCTGGAGCTGGCGTGCGCGGACTATCTGGCCGAGGTGCCGTGGATCCTGGTGGAGCGCGGCGGGGACATCTGCCACGAACTCGAAGAGGTGGGGCGTGAGTACGAGGCCGACGCGATCGTCGTCGGGTCCACGCACGGCATCGTCGGCCGCCTCTTCGGCTCCGTCGCGGGGCGGCTCGCCAAGCGGGCGAAGCGGCCCGTGATCGTCATTCCCTGACCCGCTCAACTCCCCTTGCGCAGCACGGAGACCGCGATGGTCCAGTGCGAAACTACCCGCGCGTAGAGGTGGTTTGTGCCCTTGTGAAGGGCATATACCGGTCACCGCGCAACCGCACAGCACGAAGGGAGCCCGCCGTGGACAACGAAGTCTCTGCGGGAACGGGAAGCACCACCGTGGTCGGCCGACTCGCCCTGGGAATCACCCTGTTGGCGTTCGGCCTCGGTACGACCGGCGTCATCCACGGCGTGGCCGCGTCCGACGCCGTCTCACTTGCCCACTACGTGGGCGGAGTCGCCCTGTTCCTGGTCGGCCTGCTGGCCCTCCGCGGCGGCGACAGCGTCTCCGGTACGGGCTTCGCGGCCCTGGGCGCGCTGTGGTTCACGTGGGCGGTCGGCACTCACTCCTCCGCCCACGCCGCCGGGCTCTTCCTGCTTCTGTTCGCCCTCGTGGCGCTCACACTGACCCTCGCCGGCGGGGACGGCCTGGGTCAGGTCATGCACGGCCTGCTGTTCCTGGCGATGCTGGTGCTGGCCGTGGCGGCCTTCGCCGACAGCTCTTCCCTGGCCAAGGTGGGCGGCTGGGTGGCCGCTGTCTCGGGTGCGGTCGCCTGGTACGCGGCGACGGCCGCGGTCGCGCACTGGCCGACGGTGCTTCCCCGGCGTGCCGCCGGCCGGGGGGTGACGGCCACCGGCTGAGTCTGAGCGGCACAGAAAGGACCCCCGCGTGCTGGTGGCACACGCGGGGGTCCTTCTTCGCGTCCGAGCCGGCGCCTACTCCACCGTCACCGACTTCGCGAGGTTCCTCGGCTTGTCGATGTCCCGGCCGAGGGCCTTCGCCGTGTGGTACGCCAGCAGCTGGAGCGGGATGCCCATCAGGATGGGGTCCAGTTCGTCCTCGTTCTTCGGGACGACGATCGTCTGGTCGGCCTTCTCCTGGTGCTGGTGGGCCACCGCGAGGATCTTGCCGCTGCGGGCCTTGATCTCCTCCAGGGCCGCGCGGTTCTTCTCCAGCAGGTCGTCGTCGGGGACGATCGCCACCGTCGGCAGGGCCGGCTCGATCAGGGCCAGCGGGCCGTGCTTCAGCTCGGAGGCGGGGTAGGCCTCGGCGTGGATGTACGAGACCTCCTTGAGCTTCAGGGAGGCCTCGCGGGCCACCGGGTAACCCCGGACGCGGCCGATGAAGAGCATCGAGCGGGCGTCGGCGTACAGCTCGGCCAGCTCCTTGACCTTCTCCTCCTGCTTGAGGATCTCGGTGATCTGCTCGGGCAGCTTGCGCAGGCCCGCGATGATCCGCTTGCCGTCGCGGACCGAGAGGTCGCGGGTGCGGCCCAGGTGCAGAGCGAGCAGGGCGAAGGCCACCGTCATGTTCGTGAAGCACTTCGTCGAGACCACGCAGACCTCGGGGCCCGCGTGGACGTAGATCCCGGCGTCCGCCTCGCGGGCGATCGCCGAGCCGACGACGTTGACGACGCCGAAGACCTTGGCGCCCTTGCGCTTGAGCTCCTGGACGGCGGCGAGGACGTCGTAGGTCTCACCGGACTGGGAGACGGCGACGTACAGGGTGTCGGGGTCGACGACCGCGTTGCGGTAGCGGAACTCGGAGGCCGGCTCGGAGTCGGCGGGGATGCGCGCCAGCTCCTCGATCATCTGGGCGCCGATCATGCCCGCGTGGTACGAGGTGCCGCAGCCGAGGATCTTCACGCGGCGGATCTGCCGGGCCTCGCGGGCGTCCAGGTTGAGGCCGCCGAGGTGCACGGTGGAGAAGCGGTCGTCGATGCGGCCGCGCAGCACGCGGTCCACGGCGTCGGCCTGCTCGAAGATCTCCTTGTGCATGTAGGTGTCGTGGCCGCCCATGTCGTACGACTCGGCCTCCCACTCCACGGTCGTGGGCTCGGCGGTGGTGCGCGTGCCCTCGGTGGTGTAGGTGCGGAAGTCGTCTGCCTTGAGGGTGGCCATCTCGCCGTCGTCCAGAGTCACTATCTGGCGGGTGTGCATGACGAGGGCGGCGATGTCGGAGGCGACGAACATCTCCTTCTCGCCGATGCCGAGGACGACCGGGGAGCCGTTGCGGGCCACCACGATCCGGTCGGGGAAGTCGGCGTGCAGGACGGCGATGCCGTAGGTGCCCTCGATCACCCGGACCGCCTGGCGGACCTTGTCCTCCAGCTTCTCGGCGGTGGCGCGGGCGATGAGGTGGGTGAGGACCTCGGTGTCGGTCTCGGAGAGGAACTCGACGCCGTCCGCCTCCAGCTTGCGGCGCAGGTCGGCGGCGTTGTCGATGATGCCGTTGTGTACGACGGCGACCTTGTTGTCGGCCGACATGTGCGGGTGGGCGTTCACGTCGGACGGGGCGCCATGGGTGGCCCAGCGGGTGTGGGCGATACCGGTGGTGCCCTTGAAGCGCGCCGGGACCTTGGCCTCCAGGTCGCGCACCCGGCCCTTGGCCTTGACCATCTTCAGGCCGGGCGCCTTCGGGGAGGTGACGACGATGCCCGCCGAGTCGTAGCCGCGGTATTCCAGCCGCTGCAGCCCTTCGAGCAGCAGCGGGGCTACGTCACGCTTCCCGATGTATCCGACAATTCCGCACATATATAGGTATTCCTAGCCGTAGACGATGCGGCGCAGCTGCCGGAGCGTCAGCTCGGGCGGTGCCACCGCTCGGTACTTGAGGTCCGCCGAGACCTGTTCGAAGATCTCGGCGTTGACCAGGCCCTGGGCCTGCAGTTCGCGATGACGGCGGCGGACGTAGTCCTCCGTCGACTCGTCGAAGTAGGCGAGCACGTCCTGGATCACACGCAGCGCCTCACCCCGGGCTAGGGGCGTGGACCGCGTCAGGTGATCAACAAGTTCGTCGTGCACCCGGTAGATCCTGGGGTACGGGCCACGGTTTCGCAAGGAGCGTGCCCGATTTCGGGCAGACCTCCGCCTGAGTGCTGTTGGATCTCTGTTCGCAAGCTGTCCACTCTGTGTCTTGTGTCTCGTTGCCCGGACCCACGAGTTTCGGACGCCATGGACATTCCTCGTATGGGAGTACCCGAGAAGCTGGCCGAGCGCATGAGCATGGCCGAGCAGCATGAGTACCTGCGCGCCAGATTCTCGCGGCGCACCATGATCAGAGGTGGCGCCGTCACGCTGGGCGCCGTCGCGGGTGGCGCGTTCGTGCCGGGGGCCACCGCCCAGGCGGCCGTGCCGACCCAGCGCACCGCGCCCGCCACGGAGACGGTCGACGGTGCCCTCGTCGCCCCCTTCGGCCGCCACCTCGCCTACGGCAACGACCCGCGCACGGAGATGACCGTCTCCTGGCAGGTCCCGGTCGCCGTGAACAAGCCGTTCATCCGTATCGGTGCCCACCCCTGGGACCTCTCCCGCAAGATCGAGGCCGAGGTCCGCAGCCTCTACACCCCGGCCGGCGTCGGTGCGAGCGGCGACCACACGCAGTACTACCTGCACGCCCAGCTCACCCACCTGCGCCCCGGCAGGACCTACTACTACGGCGTCGGCCACGAGGGCTTCGACCCGGCCGAGCCGCATCTGCTGGGCACCCTGGGCACCTTCACCACCGCCCCCGCCCGCAAGGCGCCGTTCACCTTCACCGCCTTCGGTGACCAGGGCGTCAGCTACCACGCGCTGGCCAACGACAGCCTGATCCTCGGCCAGAACCCGTCCTTCCACCTGCACGCCGGTGACATCGCCTACGGCGACCCGGCCGGCCAGGGCAGGACCACCGACACCGGCTTCGACTCGCGCACCTGGGACCAGTTCCTGTACCAGACCGAGTCGGTCGCCAAGCAGATCCCGTGGATGGTCTCGTACGGCAACCACGACATGGAGGCCTGGTACTCGCCCAACGGCTACGGCGGCGAGGAGGCCCGCTGGACCCTTCCGGACAACGGCCCGGACGCCAAGAACCTGCCGGGCGTCTACTCCTTCGTCCACGGCAACACCGCGGTCATCTCGCTGGACCCGAACGACGTCTCCTTCGAGATCCCGGCGAACCTGGGCATATCAGGAGGAACCCAGACCAAGTGGTTCGAGGCCCAGCTGAAGAAGTACCGGGCCTGTGACGACGTCGACTTCATCGTCGTGTTCTTCCACCACTGCGCATACTGCACGTCCACGGCGCACGCCTCGGAGGGGGGCGTGCGCCAGGAGTGGGTGCCGCTGTTCGAGAAGTACCAGGTGGACCTGGTCATCAACGGCCACAACCACCAGTACGAGCGCACCGACGTCATCAAGGCCGGCGCCGTCACCAAGAAGCTCCCGATCGGCGGCACCGCCTACCCCGAGACCGAGGGCGTGGTCTACGTCACCGCCGGCGCGGCGGGCCGCAGCCTGTACGCGTTCAGCGCCCCGGACTCCTACGAGGGCCACGAGCACGAGGTGGACTCGGTCGCCTCCTTCATCAACACCAAGGACGGCAAGGTCAACGAGACCGTCGCCTGGTCCCGGGTCCGCTACCTCAACTACTCCTTCCTGCGCGTGGACGTCACCCCCGCGCCGAAGGGCCGCCAGACCACCCTGAGCGTGTCGGGCATCGCCGAGACCGGCGACCGCATCGACCACTTCACGGTGTCCCGCACGGCCAAGTAACCCCCGGTCCCGCCGCGGGCGGTCCTCATCCGCGCGTCACATGCGTTGGAGGACCGCCTGCTTGGCCAGGGTGAACTCCTCGTCGGTCAGCACCCCGTCGCGGTGCAGCTCGCCCAGCTCGCGCAGGCGGCGCAGCAGGGCGTCGTGGTCGTCCCCGGCCGGCGCCTTGGCGAGCGCCGGGGGCTCCTTCGGCGTGTCCGCCGCCGCGGCGGGGTGCGGCAGCCGTGCCTGCACGGCCGCGGCCACCAGGGCCATCAGGGGGTCCTTCTTGAAGCCCCACAGCTCGACCGCGTTCGGGTCGTACTTGGCCGTCGCCGTCGCCGGGGCGCCGCGCACCAGGATCCGCATGTGGCCGTTCTCCAGTCCGGCCGCCGGCTGCCACTCCACGCCGAGGACGTCCGCGAGCGGGATGGTCCGGACGCCGGCCTCGGCCTTGGCGGTCTCGGTCTTCCAGTTCCACTCCAGCCGCACGCGCTCCCCGTCGAAGCTCGCCGTGCCGTCCCCGGCGGAGGCGGACACCGGCAGGGGCGGCCCCGGCAGCAGATAGCCGGTGACCGGACCGGGTGAAACCCCGTCCAGCAGCAGCGCGTTGCGCACCTCGTCGGCGAAGTACTCGGCGACCCCGTACCGGTCGGACTCCACCGTCAGCTGATACGGGTCGTTCGGCTCGGCCAGCCGCCCGCCGGTGGCCTGCGTCAGCGGATCGGCCCCGTCCCGCAGCCGCAGCCTCAGCCGCCCCGACCTCCGCCCCTGCTCGAAGGAGACACCGGCCAACGCCCCCAGCGGCACGACGAGTTCGCCCAGCTCCCGGCGGAGCAGGCCCACGTTCTTGTCCCGGCCCGGCGTGAGCCGCAGGGCATCGCCGTCGAAGGTCCAGGTGCCGTCCTTCTGGATGATTTCCGCCATGGAGGGATTGTTTCACCGGATCTGCGGGAGAGTGGTCTCGACCATGTCTGTCGGTCCACACCGACGACTCGGCCACCCGTGACGGCCGAACCCCCCACCCGAAGGGAGCGCATGTGAGACGGAACCACAGCACGACTCCCCGATCCCCCCGCATCCTCGGATCGCTGCTGCTGCTCGCGGCAGCCGGCGTCTTCACCCTCGGTACGGCACCCGCGGCACCGGCGGCGACGACGGCCGCCGCCCCCACGCCGCTGGACCAGGTGGTCCCGGCGCCCGCCTCCGTCAAGCCCGCCGGGACCCCGTACCGCATCACGCGCACGAGCAGCGTCCGCGTCGACGGATCCGCCGAGGTCCGCCGGATCGGCGCGTACCTCACGGGCATCCTGCGGCCCTCCACCGGCTATCCGCTGCCGCTCACCGACCACGGCACCGGAGGCATCAGTCTCCACCTCGCGCAGGGCGACTACGGCGCCGAGGGGTACCGGCTGCACAGCGACGCGGGCGGCGTCACCATCACCGCGAGCGCCCCCGCCGGCCTCTTCCACGGCGTCCAGACGCTGCGTCAGCTCCTGCCGCCCGCCGTCGAGGAGAAGACCGTCCAGCCCGGTCCCTGGCAGGTCGCCGGCGGCACCGTGGAGGACCGCCCCCGCTACTCCTACCGGGGCGCCATGCTGGACGTCTCCCGGCACTTCTTCGGGGTCGCCCAGGTCAAGCGGTACATCGACCAGCTGGCCCTCTACAAGATCAACGAGTTGCACCTGCACCTCAGCGACGACCAGGGCTGGCGCATCGCCGTCGACTCCTGGCCGCGGCTGGCCACCTACGGCGGCTCCACCGAGGTCGGCGGCGGCGCGGGCGGCTCCTACACCAAGGCCGACTACCGGGAGATCGTCTCCTACGCCGCCTCCCGCTATCTGGAGGTCGTCCCCGAGATCGACATGCCCGGCCACTCCAACGCGGCCCTCGCCTCGTACGCCGAGCTGAACTGCAACGGCACCGCACCCCCGCTGTACACCGGCACGGAGGTCGGCTTCAGCTCGCTGTGCGTGCCCAAGCAGGTGACGTACGACTTCGTGGACGACGTCGTCCGCGAGCTGGCCGCCCTCACCCCCGGCCGCTACCTCCACATCGGCGGCGACGAGGCGCACTCCACCAGCCACGCCGACTACGTGACCTTCATGGACCGCGTGCAGCCGATCGTCGCCAAGTACGGCAAGACGGTCATCGGCTGGCACCAGCTCACCGGCGCCCACCCGGCCCAGGGCGCCCTCGCCCAGTACTGGGGCCTGGACCGCACCAGCGCGGCCGACAAGGCCCAGGTGGTCAAGGCCGCCCAGAACGGCACCGGCCTGATCCTCTCCCCGGCCGACCGTGTCTACCTCGACATGAAGTACACCAAGGACACCAAGCTGGGCCTGGACTGGGCGGGCCTGGTCGAGGTCGAGCGGTCCTACGACTGGAACCCGGGCGCCTACCTTCCCGGTGCCCCGGACTCGGCCATCAGGGGCGTGGAGGCGCCCCTGTGGTCGGAGACCCTGACGACGTCCGCGGATCTCGACTACATGGCGTTCCCACGCCTGCCCGGCGCCGCCGAACTGGGCTGGTCCCCGGCGGCCACGCACGACTGGGACACCTACAAGGTACGGCTGGCGGCCCAGGCACCTCGCTGGGACGCCCTGGGCATCACCTACTACAGGTCGCCCCAGGTGCCCTGGCCGACCAGCTGACCCCTCGACGGGCACCCCGGAGGACCGTGCTCCGGGGTGCCCGCCGGTCCGGGTCCCAGCCGCTGTGCCGGAGCCGCGCGGTGATGCCCAGCCGGTCGGGTCGCGGAAGCGGGCCGGCTACAGCTCGTCCCTCAGCCGCGCCCAGGTGTGGCTGTCCAGGCCGTCATGGGGGCCGATGCGGGAGAGTTCGGTGCCATCCTGCGCCAGGGCCGCCATGACGGGACGGGTTCCGCGGCCGGTGCCGGTGCGGGGGGACTTCCAGACGGCGATGAGCCTGCGCTGCTCGGGCGCCTCGAGCCGGCGGGCTCCGACGAGGACATGGCCCACGTCCGACCCGAGGCGCACGATGTCGCAACCGATCCACGGGGCTGAGACGAGCGAGCCAGGGGGGTCGAGGCGGCGGGAGAGGCCGACGGAACCCGCGGCGTGGCGAACGTCGAGCACCTCGACGTCGGCACCGTCGTCCCCGTCTGCGTCGCCCCAGCCGCCTCCCAGGTACTGCCACCGCTCGTCGTGCCACTCCAGAAGCCCGGTGTGCTCACGCGTCCGCCGTGACCTCGGACGCCAGAGCAGCCAGATCGCCGCGACCCCGGACGTGGCGTCGACATCGGCCGACACGACGGTCAGCACGCGCCGCGGCATCCACCACGGCTGCGGACCGGTCCTCGCCTGCACCCGCCTCACCACGCCCAGCAGGAACGTCTCCCACCAGGGCCCCGCCCATATGGCCGCTCCCCAAGCCCTCATGTGCCTGCGATACCCGATGCGCGGGGCATCAAGCCGCCGGGGAGTCAGAACCCGGCGATCGGGTTCTTCAGCGTGCCGACGAGCTGGAGGGCGGCGGAGGGGTCGGTGAGGTCGACCATCTGCTTGTTGTCGCGCAGCTGCAGGCGGTTGAGGCAGGACAGGGCGAACTCGGGGGCGAACATGTCGTACCGGCGGAACCTCTCGGCCAGTTCGGGGTTCGCCGCCTGGTACTCGCGGGTGACCTCCGCGACCGTGCGCCAGAAGGCGTCCTCCTCCAGGATCCCCTCGGCGGCGAGGTGCGCGGCGAGGAAGCGGAAGAAGCAGTCGAAGACGTCCGTGAAGATCGACAGCAGCTTCTTGTCGTCCGGCACCTCGACACGGATCCGCCGGACCTCCGGCGGCAGGACCGCGTCCGGGTCCATCACCACGATCTCCTCGGCGATGTCCTTGTAGACCGCCCGCTGCACCACCCCGTCCTCCAGCACCAGGATGACGTTCTCGCCGTGCGGCATGAAGGCGAGGTCGTAGGCGTAGAAGCTGTGCAGGAGCGGGGTGTAGTACGCCCGCAGGTACCGGCGCAGCCACTCGGTGGGCGTCAGGCCCGAGCGGGTGACCAGCGCGCCCGCGAAGGAGGCGCCGGCGTGGTCGAGGTGGAGGAGGGAGGCCATGGTGGCGAGGGACTCGCCCTCCCGCAGGCCCGGTACCGGGCTCTCCCGCCACAGCGCGGCCAGCATCTTGCGGTACGGCGAGTAGCGGTCGGTGGCCTGCTCGTACTCCAGATGGCGGTAGCCGACCGCCGCCCGCTCCCGGATGACCGTGAGGCCCGAGGCCTTGAGCACCGGGTCGTTCTCGATCAGCCGGGCCAGCCAGTCGTTGATCGCCGGGGTCGCCTCCATGTAGGCGGCCGACAGCCCCCGCATGAAGCCCATGTTGAGGACGGACAGGGCCGTCTTCACATAGTGCTTCTCCGGGTGGGAGGCGTTGAAGAAGGTCCGGATGGACTGCTGAGCCAGGTACTCGTCCTCGCCCTCGCCGAGGCAGACCAGGTGCCGGCGGGCCACCTCGGCGGCGAAGGTGACGGAGAGCTTGTTCCACCACTGCCAGGGATGGACGGGGATGAGGAGGTAGTCGGCGGGGTCGAGGCCCTGGCCGGTGAGCCGGTCGTGGAACCGGTCGACCGTCTCCGCCCCCAGCTCCTGCCGGATGAAGTCCTCGTACACGATCCCGACGCCCGCCGTGAACGCGGCCCGCGAACGGTGCGCGGCCAGCCACACCAGCCGGACCGGGCTCGCGGTCTCGGGGGCGTAGGAGAGGTACTCGTGGATGCCGAACCCGAGCCGGCCGTTGTTCGCGACGAAGCAGGGGTGGCCCTCGGTCATCCCGGTCTCGATCGCCTGGAAGCCGCCGTCCGCCAGCTCCGCGGAGGTGGTGCGGGGTTTGGTGAGCTTGTAGCAGGTGCCGGAGAGGGTGGAGGAGATCTCCTCCAGGTACACCGGCAGGACCTCGTCGCTCAGCCCCAGGGAGCCCTTCAGCTCGATGAAGAAGTCCAGCGCGGCCAGCGGGAGTTCACCGCCGTCGCGGTGCCGGGTGAGGGACTCGGCGTCCACCTGCCAGTGGTCGAGGGCGCGCTGGACGGCGGAGAAGCGGTAGGAGGTCAGGCCGTCGTCACTGCGGACGACGTACCCGTCACCCTCCTGCGCGGGCGTGATCAGGCGCTCGTGCGCGAACTCGGCGAGTGCCTTGCGGATCAGCAGGCGGTTGGCGGTCTCCCACCGGTCGGGGGAGAGGTGGGCCACGGCGTCGGCGAGGGTCATGCGGCCACTCCCGTCGCGGCGGCGAACTGCTCACGCGTGCAGAAGCTCAGCAGCGCCTTCTTCTCCGGCTTCTGGATCTCCCGCTCGGGCAGGAACCCGACGGCCTCGTTCAGCGCGTGCACGGCCTTGTTGCGCACGTCCGGCTCGACCACGACCCGCCGCACCGCGGGGTCCTCGAAGAGGTGGGCCATCACGGCGGTGATGACCGACCGGGTGAACCCGTGCACGGGCGTACCGGTCGGCGGGGTGAGGAAGTGCATGCCGATGTCTCCCGGCCGGGCCTCGTACAGGCCGGTCAGCTCCCGGTGCGCGGGGTCGTACTTCTCCATCAGGAAGACCGGCTCCCCGTCCCGCAGGCCGAGCAGGGCGTGGTGGTGCTCGTCCGCCGCGATCTCCATGTAGGCGCGCTCGACGTCCTCCGGTCTGGCGTCCTGCATCATCCAGAAGGAGGCCTTGGGGTGGGTGACCCAGGAGTGCAGCAGCCGGCCGTCCTCCAGCGGGTCGACGGCACGGAAGGTGAAGGTCGTGTTCGTGTCGTTCATACGGCGAACTCCTGGAAGGCGATGCTCTTCTCGACCGGGTAGTACTCCGTCCCGAGCAGCTCGCGGATGATGTAGGCGTTCCGGTAGGCGCCCATCCCCAGGTCGGGGCTGGTGATGCTGTGGGTGTGGACGCCGGCGTTCTGCAGGAAGACGCCTCGGCCGGTGACGTCGACGGCGTAGTTGCGGGCGATGTCGAAGTTGCCCCGGGAGTCGTAGCGCAGCCGGTCCCTGACGGGCTTGAGGAAGTCCGGCTCGGTGTACCGGTAGCCGGTGGCGAGGATCAGGCCCTCGCTGGTCAGCTCGTAGTCCTTCTCCTGTTCCTCCTGGCGGAAGGAGAGCGTGTACGCGCCGTCCGCGTACCGTGCGGCGTTCAGCGAGGAGTTGGTGAGCAGGCGGGTGGGGACCGGGCCGGCGAGGTTCTTCTGGTAGAGCAGGTCGAAGATCTCGTTGATCAGGTCGCCGTCGATGCCCTTGAACAGGCCTTTCTGCTCGGCGGTCAGCCGGTAGCGGGTGGCCTCGGGCAGTTCGCGGTAGTAGTCGACGTACTCCGGGGAGGTCATCTCCAGCGTGAGCTTGGTGTATTCGAGGGGGAAGAAGCGCGCGGAGCGGGTGACCCAGTTCAGCTGGTAGCCGTGGACGTCGATCTCACCGAGCAGGTCGTAGTAGATCTCGGCCGCCGACTGGCCGCTGCCGACCAGCGTGATCGACTTCTTGCGCCGCAGCTCCGCCCTGTGGTGCACATAGCGGGAGTTGTGGAGGAAGTCGCCGCCCAGGCTCCGGCAGGCGTCCGGGATGTGCGGCGGGGTGCCGGTGCCGAGGACCAGGTGGCGGGCGCGGTAGGTGTCACCGGCCGCGGTGCGGACGACGTACAGCTCGTCCTCGTACGTCACCTCGGTGACCGTCGTGCCGAACCGGACGCTGCTCAGCTTGCTCGCCGCCCAGCGGCAGTAGTCGTCGTACTCCACCCGCAGCGGATAGAAGTTCTCGCGGATGTAGAACGAGTAGAGTCTGCCCTTCTCCTTCAGGTAGTTGAGGAAGGAGTACGGCGAGGTCGGGTCGGCCAGGGTGACCAGGTCCGACATGAACGGGGTCTGCAGATGGGCGCCGTCCAGGAACATCCCGGCGTGCCATTCGAAGTCCGGTTTGGCGTCCAGGAAGACGCCGTCCAGACCGGCGATCGGTTCGGTGAGGCAGGCGAGGCCGAGGTTGAAGGGGCCCAGCCCGATTCCCACGAAGTCGTAGGTCGTGTGGGGGGTTTCAGGACGCGCGGTCAAGGGACTCTCCCAGGTACTGCTCGGCGTGGCCGGCGATCAGGTCGAGGACGGCGGCGATGTCGGCCGTCGTGGTCTCGGGGTTGAGCAGGGTGAACTTCAGGTAGTGGCGGCCGCCGACCTTGGTGCCCGCGACCACGGCGTCGCCGGAGGCGAACAGGGCCTTGCGGGCGTGGAGGTTGGCGCGGTCGATCTCGGCCGGGTCGGTGACGGCCGCCGGGATGTAGCGGAAGACGAGGGTGGACAGGCTGGGTTCGACGACGACGTGGTAGCGGGGGTCGGCGGCGAGCAGCCTCCAGCCCTCGGCCGCCAGGTCGCAGACCTCGTCGAAGAGCTGCCCGATACCGTCGGCGCCCATCACCCGCAGGGTCAGCCACAGTTTGAGGGCGTCGAAGCGGCGGGTGGTCTGCAGGGACTTGTCGACCTGGTTGGGGATACGTTCCTGCACCATGCGTCGCGGGTTGAGGTACTCCGCGTGGTAGGTGGCGTGCCGCAGGGTGGCCGCGTCCTTCACCAGGACGGCGGAGGAACTCACCGGCTGGAAGAAGGACTTGTGGTAGTCGACGGTGACCGAGTCGGCGCGCTCGATGCCGTCGATGCGGTGCCGGTACTTCAGCGAGGCGAGCAGCCCGCAGCCGTAGGCCGCGTCGACGTGCATCCACGCGCCGTACTGGGCGCACAGTCCGGCGATCTCCGGGAGCGGGTCGATGGAGCCGAAGTCGGTGGTGCCGGCGGTGGCGACGACGGCCATGGGGGTCAGGCCGTCGCGCCGGCAGCGCTCCAGCTCGTGGGCGAGGGCGACGGTCTGCAGACGCTTCTCGTGGTCGACGGGGACGGGGACGACGGCCTCCTGCCCCAGCCCGAGCAGTCTGGCGGACTTCTGCACGCTGAAGTGGCTGGCCTCGGAGGCGAAGACGCGCAGGGTGGCGGGGTCTTCGCTCTTGGCCTCCTCGCGGGCGAGGAGCAGCGCCTGGAGGTTGGACTGGGTGCCGCCCGAGGTGAACACGCCGTCGGCGGCGGGCCCGAGGCCGATCCGCCGGGCCGTCCAGTCGACGAGCTTGCGCTCGATCAGGGTGCCGCCGGCCGACTGGTCCCAGGTGTCCAGCGAGGAGTTGACCGCCGAGAGCACGGCCTCGCCGAGCACGGCCGGGATGACGACGGGGCAGTTGAGGTGGGCGAGGTAGCGGGGGTGGTGGAAGTAGACCGCGTCGCGGAGGTAGACGTCCTCCAGCTCGTCCAGGACGGCGGCGGTGTCGCCGAGCGGGCGGTCCAGGTCGATGGCGTCGACGCGGGGGGCGAGGGCGTCCACGGTGACGCCGGTGAACGGACGGTCGGTGGTGGCGAGTTTGGCCGCCACCCGCTCGACTCCTTCGGTCACGGAGCTGCGGTAGTGCTCCGTGGTGAGGCCATTGAGCAGGTGCGAGCGCATGTGGGGGTCCTCCGAGGGGACAGTCCGTGCGGGGGTTTTGACTTAGGTTAGCCTAACCTAACTTCTTCGGATCAAGGCATGGCTGACCCGTGACCGGCGCCACTCCAGGGGGAGTTACTCGGCGGCCCGCAACTGTTCCTCGGTCATCCCCCGCCGCCAGTACCCGACGAAGGTCACCCGCCGCCGGTCCACCCCGCGCTCCCCGACGAAGTACCGCCGCAGCGCCTTCACCTGCCCCGACTCCCCGGCGATCCACACGTACGGCCGCTCGGCGGCGGGGAGCCGGGCGGCCCGTACGGCATCGACGGCCATGGGGGACCCGTCGTGCCGTACGAGCCACGTGATCTCCGCGTCCGCCTCCGTGCGCACGTCCTGGATGTCACCGGCGTGCGGCACCTCCAGCCAGGCCCGCACGCGGGTGCCGGCGGGCAGGGACTCCAGGGTCGCGGTCGCGGCCGGTACGGCGGTCTCGTCGCCCCACAGCACGACGAGGTCGGTGTCCTCGGGCGGGCGGAAGCGGATCGCCCGGTTGTCGGCGACGGCGGGCCCGAGCAGCAGGACCCGGTCGCCGGTGGTGGCCCGGGAGGCCCAGCGGGAGGCGGGGCCGGCGGGCGTGGAGGCGCCGGTCCCGACGCCGTGCAGCGCGAAGTCGATGTCGATCTCGGCCGTGTGCCCCAGGGCGTCGCGGCGCAGGGCCCGGAGGGTGTACGAGCGCATGACCGCCCGTATGCCGTCCGGGAGTTCACGCCACGCCTGCCACCAGTCGTCGCCCAGCTCCAGGGGCACGACAGGCTCCGGCTGGCCCGGATGCGGCAGGAACAGGGACAGGGACTGGTCCCGCCCGTCGGAGTGGAAGGCGTGCAGA
This sequence comes from Streptomyces filipinensis, assembly GCF_014649495.1. Classification (GTDB taxonomy): domain Bacteria; phylum Actinomycetota; class Actinomycetes; order Streptomycetales; family Streptomycetaceae; genus Streptomyces; species Streptomyces filipinensis. Next base: position 246,372 of record NZ_BMTD01000001.1, read on the forward strand.
TCGGCTCCGCCGAAGGTCACGCGAACCAGAGACGGCCCCAGCCGCCTCGTCCGTACGACCTGCAGGGAGAAGAAGCGGAACGGGGCGGCTACGGCCGTCGTCATGGGTGGCTCCTGAGGGTGGGGTTCAGGGCTGTGTCAGGGGTGGTCCGGAGGTCAGCTGACCTTCTTCGCCTTCTCCAGGGCCTCGGCCAGACCGGTGAGCAGCGGCACGCACTTGTCGTACGACAGGATCGGCTCGGGCGAGCGGGCGATGACCTGCCCCGCCTTCACCGCGGGCAGCTTCTTCCAGGTCGCCTTGCTGATGTCGGCCGGCTGGACGGTCGAGGACCGGTCGTCCATCATGATGATGTCGGCCGGGTACTTGTCGACGTTCTCCCAGCTCAGCGACTCGTACCAGCCGCCGCCCTGCTTCTTGGCACTCTCCGGCGGCTCCACGAAGTTCACGCCGAGGGCCTTGAAGTACTCCAGGTCCACCGAGAGGTTGGTGCCGGAGACGTAGAACAGCTGGTCGCTCGCGCTGCCGGCCATCACCTTGATGCCGGGCTTGGCCCTGGCGGCGGCGCGCAGCCGGGCGGCGGCGGCCTCGAACCGCTTCTTGGCGTCGGTCACCCTGGCGGCCTTCATGTCGGCGCCGAGCGACCCGGCCAGGCTCCACATGCGCTGCAGCGACTCGGTGAGCTGACGGTCGTAGACGGAGATGGCGACGCTGGGGGCCAGTTGGGCGATCTTCTTCTTCGACTCCTCGGGGACGTACCAGAGCGTGCCGGCGCCGTCGAACATCGTGGAGATCAGCACGTCGGGCGCGAGCGAGGCGTACTTCTCGATGCTGAACTGGCCCCAGGTGTTGCCGAGGACCGTCACCTTGCTGACGTCCATGTCGCCGGCCTGGACGTCGGCCTTGCCGTCCTTGGTCGTCGTCGGGCCGAAGACGCCCTTGACCTGGACGCCGTAGTCGTGGAGTGCCGCGCCGACACCGGTGAAGGCGACGATGTTCGCGGGGACCTTGTCGAGCTTCACGGTCGTGCCGCGGTCGTCCTTGAAGGACCAGGGGCCGGACCTGGCGGCCTGCGTCCCGCTGCCCGAGCCGGTGTCTTCGCCCTTGCCGTCCCCGCAGGCGGTGAGCGCGGCACCGAGTGCGAGGACGCCGCCCGCGGCGAGGATGCCGCGGCGATTCATGTGCGGGGCAGGGGCGTTGGACATGGCTCGGCTGCTTTCGGAACAGGGCGGGGCGACCCACCGGACTGGTTCGAAGGTCAGGTTAGCCTAACCTCACTCGATGTCCAGGGGGTCGGTGCCCGTACCGTCTCGGCGGCGAGGGTGACGCCAGGCGCCCCGCCCGCAAGGGCGCCCCGCAAGCCTCAGCCCACCAGCCCCAGTTCCCGCGCGATCAGCATCCGCTGGACCTCGCTCGTGCCCTCGCCGATCTCCAGGATCTTGGAGTCGCGCCACATACGGGCCACCGGGTACTCGTTCATGAAGCCGTAGCCGCCGTGGATCTGCGTGGCGTCGCGGGCGTTGTCGACGGCGACCGTGGAGGAGTGGAGCTTGGCCAGCGCCGCCTCCTTCTTGAAGGGCTCGCCCGCGACCAGGCGGCTGGCCGCGTCCCGCCAGGCCAGGCGGGCCGTGTGCGCCTTCATCTCCATGTCGGCGATCTTGAACTGGATGGCCTGGTTGGCGCCGATCGGCCTGCCGAAGGCGTGGCGTTCCTTCGCGTACTTCACCGACTCGTCCACACAGCCCTGGGCCAGGCCCGTGGCGAGCGCCGCGATGGCGATGCGGCCCTCGTCCAGGATGCGCAGGAACTGGGCGTAGCCCCGGCCCTCCTCGCCCAGGAGGTTGGCGGCGGGGACGCGGACGTCGGCGAACGACAGTTCACGGGTGTCGGAGGCGTTCCAGCCGACCTTCGAGTAGGGCGCGGCGACCGTGAAGCCCGGCGTGCCGGACGGGACGATGATCGAGGAGATCCGCGGCTTGCCGTCCGGCTTGCGGCCGGTGACCGCGGTGACCGTCACCAGACCCGTGATGTCCGTGCCGGAGTTGGTGATGAAGCACTTCGTGCCGTTGATCACCCACTCGTTCGTGTCCGGGTCCAGGCGGGCCGTCGTACGGGTCGCGCCCGCGTCGCTGCCGCCGTCCGGCTCGGTCAGGCCGAACGCGCCCAGGATCTCGCCCGCGCACAGGCGGGGCAGCCACTCGCGCTTCTGCTCGTCCGTGCCGAAGAGGTGCAGCGGCATGGCGCCCAGCGACACCCCCGCCTCCAGGGTGATCGCCACCGAGGAGTCCACCCGGGCCAGTTCCTCCAGGGCGATGCCGAGGGCCAGATAGTCGCCGCCCATGCCGCCGTACTCCTCCGGGAACGGCAGCCCGAACAGGCCCATACGGCCCATCTCGCGGACGATCTCGTAAGGGAACTCGTGCCGCTCGTAGAAGTCGCCGATCTTCGGCGCCACCACGTCGTGCGCGAACTCCTCCACCGTACGGCGGAGTTCCTCCAGCTCGGGGCTGAGACGGTGGTCCATGCTGATCACTGGTCCTTGTGGGAGAGAGCGCGGACGGTACGGGACGGGCTGGGCCGGTCCAGATGGGCGGCCATCCACACGCTGGTGGCGGTGAGACGGCCGAGGTCGACCCCGGTCTGGATGCCGAGACCGTGCAGCATCCAGACGAGGTCCTCGGTGGCGAGGTTGCCGGTGGCGGACTTGGCGTACGGGCAGCCGCCGAGTCCGCCGGCCGAGGAGTCGACCGTGGTCACCCCGTGCTCCAGCGCCGCATAGGTGTTGGCGAGCGCCTGGCCGTAGGTGTCGTGGAAGTGCACGCCGAGCATGTTGGTCGGCACGCCCTCCTCGTTGAGCAGGTTGAGCAGTTCGAGCACATGGCCGGGGGTGGCCACGCCGATCGTGTCGCCGAGGCTCAGCTCGTCGCAGCCCATGTCCCGCAGGGCCTTGCAGACACGGGCCACCTGGTGCAGGGGGACCGGGCCCTCCCAGGGGTCGCCGAAGCACATGGACACATAGCCGCGCACGTGCACGTCCCGGTCCTTCGCCTGCCGCACCACCGGCTCGAACACGGCCAGCGACTCGTCCAGCGTGCGGTTGAGGTTGGCCTTCGCGAAGGACTCGGTGGCGCTGGCGAAGACGGCGATCCGGTCGGCGCCGAGCGCCAGCGCCCGGTCCAGCCCGCGCTGGTTGGGCACCAGGACGGGCAGCGCCACCCCCGGCAGGTCGACGACCATCGGGAACAGCTGCTCGGCGTCGGCGAGTTGGGGCACCCACTTGGGGTGCACGAAGCTGGTCGCCTCGATGGTCGTCAGGCCCGCGGCGGCGAGCCGGCGGATGAACTCCGCCTTGATCTCGGCCGGTACGGTCCTCTTCTCGTTCTGCAGCCCGTCGCGCGCGCCGACCTCGTAGATCCGCACCCGTGCGGGCAGACCGGTGGCCGGTACGACCATGGGGAGTCCGTCGGCGGTCACCGGGCCACCCCTTCCTCGGCGTGGGGTGCGATCACGGCGAGCACCTGGTCCATGGCGACCGTGGTGCCCGGGGCCACGTCCAACTCGGCGACCGTGCCGGCGTGCGGGGCGGAGATGACGTGCTCCATCTTCATCGCCTCCACCACCAGCAGGCTCTGGCCTGCCGTGACGTCGTCACCGACGGCCACCTTGACCACCGTCACCGTGCCGGGCATCGGCGCGGTCAGCGAGTCCGCGCCCGCGTGCCCGGACCGGGTGAGGGACGCGGCGACCGGGTCGTGGTCGCGCACGTGCCAGGCGTCGCCGTCCCGGCCCAGCCAGGAGCCGTCCGGCCCGGCCGCGAAGGTGTGGGAGACGCCGTCCAGCAGGAAGCCGAACCGGTGTGCGGCGCCGGGCCGCGGGGGCACGCCCCGAGACCCCCGCAGCGGCTTGTCCGCCCCGGGCAGCAGCAGTTCCGTGGCGCCGTCCGGCGTGCTGCGCACACGCACGGTCACCGGCTCGTGCCCCGGCACCTGCAGGTGGTGCGGCGTCCAGGCCCGGTCACCGCCCAGGCGCCAGCCGTCCGCGGCCGCGAACGGGTTCGTCCAGCCCAGGCCGCCGGCGGGCGCGAGCGCGGCCTGCCGCAGCAGCGCCGCGGCCGCGTAGACCTCCGCCGGCACCCCGTCCGGTACCAGCCCGTCCACCTCGCGCTCCACCAGCCCCGTGTCCAGCTCGCCCGCCACGACCGCCGGATGGGCCAGCAGCCGCCGCAGGAAGCCCGCGTTGGTCTGCACGCCCAGCGTGACCGTCTGGGCGAGGGCCGCCCGGAGCTTCCTGAGCGCGGTCGCCCGGTCGGGGCCGTAGGCGATCACCTTGGACAGCATCGGGTCGTACAGGCTGCCCACCTCGGTGCCCTCGCTGAGCCCGGAGTCGGTGCGCACGCCGTCGCCCCGCGGCTCGTCCAGCAGCAGGACCGTGCCGCCGGAGGGGAGGAAGCCACGGGCGGGGTCCTCGGCACAGATCCGGGCCTCGACGGCGTGCCCGGTCAGCGTCACGTCCTCCTGCGCGAAGGCCAGCCGCTCCCCGGCCGCCACCCGCAGCTGCCACTCCACCAGGTCCAGCCCGGTGATCAGCTCGGTGACCGGGTGCTCCACCTGGAGGCGGGTGTTCATCTCCATGAAGTAGTACGAGGACGGGTCCCCGCCCGGCACGATGAACTCCACCGTGCCCGCGCCCCGGTACCCGCACGAGCGCGCCGCCTGCACCGCCGCCTCGCCCATCGACGCGCGCGTCGCCTCGTCGAGGAGCACGCTCGGCGCCTCCTCGATGATCTTCTGGTGGCGCCGCTGGAGGGAGCACTCGCGCTCGCCGAGATGGACGACGTTGCCGTGGCCGTCGGCCAGCACCTGGATCTCGATGTGCCGGGGCCGGTCGACCCACCGCTCCACGAGCAGCGTGTCGTCGCCGAAGGAGGCGCGGGCCTCGCGGCGGGCGGCGGCGATCTCCTCCTCCAGCACGGTCATGTCCCGCACCAGCCGCATGCCCTTGCCGCCGCCGCCGGCGGAGGGCTTGAGCAGCACGGGCGCGCCCAGTGCGCGGGCCGCCTCGGCGAGGTCGGGGTCCCGGCCGCCCGGCACCACCGGCACCCCGGCCGCCTGCACCGTCTCCTTGGCGCGGATCTTGTCGCCCATGAGCGCGATCGCGTCCGCGGACGGGCCGACGAAGACCAGCCCCGCCTCCTCGCACGCCCGCGCGAAGCCCGCGTTCTCGGCCAGGAAGCCGTACCCGGGGTGGACGGCCTGCGCACCCGTGCGGGCGGCGGCCTCCAGGAGGCGGTCGGCGGACAGATAGCTCTCGGCCGCGGGCGCCGGCCCGATCCGTACCGCCGTGTCGGCCTCCCGGACGTGCCGCGCGTCGGCGTCGGCGTCGGAGAAGACCGCCACCGAGCGCACGCCCAGCGAGCGGAGCGTACGGATGACACGTACGGCGATCTCGCCCCGGTTGGCGACCAGCACTGTGTCGAACACGGTTCCCCTCCTCACATCCGGAAGACGCCGAACTGGGGCTCTCCCAGTGGCGCGTTGGCACAGGCCGTCAGGGCGAGTCCGAGCACCTGACGGGTCTCCAGCGGGTCGATCACGCCGTCGTCCCAGAGGCGGGCGGTGGCGTAGTAGGCGTTGCCCTGGCGCTCGTACTGCGCGCGGATCGGCGCCTTGAAGGCCTCCTCGTCGCCGGCCGGCCAGTTCTCGCCGCGCGCTTCCAGCTGGTCGCGCTTGACCGTGGCGAGGACGGACGCGGCCTGCTCCCCGCCCATGACGGAGATCTTGGCGTTGGGCCACATCCACAGGAAGCGGGGCGAGTAGGCCCGGCCGCACATCGAGTAGTTGCCCGCGCCGTACGACCCGCCGACGACGACCGTCAGCTTGGGCACGCGCGTACAGGCGACCGCCGTGACCATCTTGGCGCCGTGCTTGGCGATACCGCCCGCCTCGTAGTCCTTGCCGACCATGAACCCGGAGATGTTCTGCAGGAACACCAGCGGGATCCCGCGCTGGTCGCACAGCTCGATGAAGTGGGCGCCCTTCTGGGCGGACTCGGAGAAGAGGATGCCGTTGTTCGCGACGATGCCGACCGGGTGGCCGTGGATCCGGGCGAAGCCGGTGACCAGGGTCTGCCCGAACTCGCTCTTGAACTCGGCGAACCGCGAGCCGTCGACCACGCGCGCGATGATCTCGCGGACGTCGTAGGGGGTGCGGGAGTCGACCGGGACGGCGCCGTAGAGCCCGTACGGGTCGGCCTTGGGTTCGGTGACGGGCGTGACCTCCCAGGGCAGGGACTGCCGGGCCGGGAGGGTGGCGACGATGTCCCGGACGATCCGGAGGGCGTGCGCGTCGTCCTCGGCGAGGTGGTCGGTGACCCCGGAGACCCGGGAGTGCACCTCGCCGCCGCCCAGCTCCTCCGCCGTGACGACCTCGCCGGTGGCCGCCTTCACGAGCGGCGGGCCGCCGAGGAAGATCGTGCCCTGGTCGCGGACGATCACGGCCTCGTCGCTCATCGCCGGGACGTAGGCGCCGCCGGCGGTGCACGAGCCGAGAACGGCCGCGATCTGCGGAATCCCGGCGCCGGACATCCGGGCCTGGTTGTAGAAGATCCGTCCGAAGTGGTCCCGGTCGGGGAAGACCTCGTCCTGCATCGGCAGGAAGGCGCCACCGGAGTCGACCAGGTACACACACGGCAGCCGGTTGTCGAGGGCCACCTCCTGGGCGCGCAGGTGCTTCTTCACGGTCATCGGGTAGTACGTGCCGCCCTTGACCGTGGCGTCGTTCGCGACGATCACGCACTCGCGGCCGCTGACCCGCCCGATCCCGGCGATCACCCCGGCCGCCGGGGCCTGCCCGTCGTACATCCCGTCGGCCGCGAGGGGCGCCAGCTCCAGGAACGGCGATCCCGGGTCGAGCAGCGTGTCCACCCTGTCCCTCGGCAGCAGCTTGCCGCGGGCGGTGTGCCGCGCCCGCGCCTTCTCGCCGCCGCCGAGGGCCGCCGCCGCCAGCTTGGCGCGCAGTTCGCCGACGAGCGCGAGATGGGCTTTCTCATTGGCCCGCCAGGCCTCCGACGCGGGATCTGCCGCGCTCCGGAGTTCCGGTGCCTCCTGCATCCTGCGGTCCCCTCACCCGGTGATCGAACCCGTGGTTCCGCTGTTAATGAGCGTTAACCATTTCCTTCAGGTTAACGACCGCTAACCTCGCTGTCTAGAATTGCCTGCATGGTCACCAGAACCGACGCCCCCACCCGCCGCGAGCAGATCCTCAAGGAGGCCGCCCGGCTCTTCGCCGAGCGCGGCTTCCACGGTGTCGGTGTCGACGAGATAGGTGCCGCGGTCGGCATCAGCGGTCCCGGTCTGTACCGGCACTTCCCGGGCAAGGACGCGATGCTCGCCGAGCTGCTGGTGGGCATCAGCGGCCAGCTGCTGACGGGGGCCAAGCGGCGTCTGGCGGAGGCGGACGGCCAGTCGGGCGCCTCCGCGGTCCTCGACTCCCTGATCGAGGGCCACATCGACTTCGCCCTGGACGACCGTCCCCTGATCACCCTGCACGACCGCGAGCTGGACCGCCTGCGCGACAGCGACCGCAAGCTGGTGCGCCAGCTCCAGCGGCAGTACGTCGAGCTGTGGGTGGAGGTCGTGCGGGAGGTCTATCCGGGACTGTCCGAGCCGTCGGCCCGCTCGGCCGTCCACTCGGTCTTCGGCCTGCTGAACTCCACCCCGCACCTGGGCCGCGCGGGGACACTGCCGGGGCGGGGCGCCACGGCGGCGCTGCTGCACCGGATGGCCCGGGGGGCGTTCGAGGCGGCGGGGGGTGCCGAGGGCTGACGGGCGCCACCGGGTCCGCGGCCCCGTCCCGGACGGGTGGCACAGCTCACCCTGGACGCATCGCCGTACTCGCCGGTATCTTCGATTCTGAGCAAGCGCTTAGACAGGTACGTGGAGGTGGGCGGCGTGCGCCGTACGGTGTTCAACGAGGATCACGAGGCTTTCCGGGAGACCCTGCGCGCCTTCATCGAGGCCGAGGTCGTCCCCGTCTACGACGAGTGGTTCGCCGCCGGCCAGGCGCCGCGCGACTTCTACTACAAGCTCGGTGAGCTGGGCATCTTCGGCATCAACGTCCCGGAGGAGTTCGGCGGCGCCGGCCTGGACAGCCACAAGTTCGAGGCCGTCCTCTACGAGGAGACCGCCCGCGCCGGCGTGCAGTTCGGCGGCTCCGGCGTCCACGTGCTGCTCGCCCTGCCGTACATCAAGATGCTCGCCACCGACGAGCAGAAGAAGCGCTACCTGCCGAAGTTCGTCACCGGCGAGGAGATGTGGGCCATCGCGATGACGGAGCCGGGCACCGGCTCCGACCTCGCGGGCATGAAGTCCACCGCCAAGCTGAGCGAGGACGGCACCCACTACGTCCTCAACGGCGCCAAGACCTTCATCACCGGCGGCGTCCACGCCGACAAGGTGATCGTCTGCGCCCGCACCGCCGCGCCCACCGCCGAGGACCGCCGCCACGGCATCTCCCTGTTCGCCGTGGACACCAAGTCCGAGGGCTACTCCGTCGGCCGCAAGCTGGACAAGCTCGGCCTGAAGACCTCCGACACCGCCGAGCTGGCGTTCGTCGACGTCAAGGTCCCGGTCGAGGACCTGCTCGGCGAGGAGAACAAGGGCTTCTACTACCTCGGCCACAACCTGGCCTCCGAGCGCTGGGGCATCGCCTTCGGCGCCTACGCGCAGGCCAAGGCCGCCGTCCGGTTCGCCAAGCAGTACGTGCAGGAGCGCACCGTCTTCGGCAAGCCGGTCGCCCACTTCCAGAACACCAAGTTCGAGCTGGCCGCCTGCCAGGCCGAGGTGGACGCGGCCGAGGCCGTCGCCGACCGGGCCACGGAGGCCCTGGACGCCGGTGAGCTGACCCCCGCCGAGGCCGCCTCCGCCAAGCTGTTCTGCACCGAGGTCGCCCACCGCGTCATCGACCGCTGCCTGCAGCTGCACGGCGGCTACGGCTACATGAACGAGTACCCGATCGCCCGCCTGTACGCGGACAACCGCGTCAACCGCATCTACGGCGGCACCAGCGAGATCATGAAGTCGATCATCGCCAAGGACATGGGTCTGTAAGGTCCCCGCAATCACTGGCCGGTACAACTGACGCCATGAGCCAGGCACTCCAGGATCTCCTCGATCTGCTCGACCTGGAGCAGATCGAGGAGAACATCTTCCGCGGCCAGTCCCGCTCCGCCGTCGTACCCCGTGTCTTCGGCGGGCAGGTCGCCGCGCAGGCGCTGGTCGCCGCCGGGCGGACGGTCCCCGCGGACCGGCCCGCCCACTCGCTGCACGCGTACTTCCTGCGCCCCGGCGACCCCGGCGCGCCCATCGTCTACACCGTCGACCGCATCCGCGACGGCCGGTCCTTCACCACCCGCCGCGTGGTCGCCGTGCAGCACGGCAAGCCGATCTTCCACCTCTCGGCGTCCTTCCAGACGTACGAGGAGGGTCTGGAGCACCAGGCGCCCATGCCCGCCTCGCCCGACCCGGCGACGCTGCCGACCTCGCAGGAGCGGCTGCGCGGCTACGGCCACCTCGCCCCGGAGGTCGTCGAGAGGTTCCTGGAGGCCCGCGAGGCGATCGACCTCAGGTACGTGGACGAGCCGCCGTACGGGCAGTTCGGCGAGCCGCGTGAGCCGCACAGCCAGGTGTGGTTCCGGGCCAACGGCAAGCTGGGCGGTGCTGTCGACGAACCGCTGCTGCACGTCGTCCTCGCCACCTACGTCTCCGACATGACCCTGCTCGACTCGGTGCTGCTCGCGCACGGCCGGGGCGGCTGGGCCGTGGGGGATGTCGTGGGCGCCTCCCTGGACCACGCGATGTGGTTCCACCGGCCCTTCCGCGCCGACGAATGGCTGCTGTACGACCAGGAGTCGCCGTCCGCGCACGGCGGTCGCGGCCTGGGCCAGGCCCGTATCTACACGCAGGACGGCCGGCTCGCCATCACGGTCATCCAGGAGGGCGTGGTCCGCGTCCCGCGCTGAGCCCGCCGCCGGCGTCAGGCCAGCCCCGCCTCGGCCAGCAGATACGCCGTCAGGGGATCGTAGTGACGCGGGCTGACCACATGGTCGTCGAGCGGCACGACGACCTGCAGGGTGCCCTCGGACTCGGCGAGGAACAGCGCCGGGTCGTTGGAGTCGGCGTAGCCGACCGAGTCCAGGCCGTGCTGTCCGGCGTACCCCGCCCAGCCGTGGTCGGCGACCACCAGGTCCGGCAGCGGGCGCCCCTCGCGCTCAAGTCCCGTCAGAATGGCCCGCATCGGCTCCCCGGAGTGGGTGTGCCACAGCGTCGCCCCGTGCTCCAGCACCGCCACGTCCGCGAACTGCATGACGTACCCCTCGTCCGTCTGCAGCCCGTCCGGGATGACCACGATCTCGCAGCCGGCGGCGCGCAGCGCGCCGGCCGTGGCCCGGTGCACGTCCAGCAGGCCACCCGGGTGACCGGTCGCGAACAGCACCCGCTGCCGCCCCTCGGCCGCCTTGCGCAGCCGCCCCGCCATCCGCTCCAGCGCGTCCACCGTCAGCTCGGGGTCGATGGTGTCCTGCCCGTACCGGTGCTCGGGGTCGTCGCTGACGCCGACTCTCTCCGCCATCACCGCGAGCACGTCCTGCTCGTCCGTCCAGCGGTCGCCCAGTTCCAGGCCGAGCCAGAAGTTCCGGACCCCGTTGGCGAGCTGGCGGTAGTGGGAGAGGTTGTTCTCGCGGGGCGTGGCGACGTCCCCCGCGATACGGGTCCTCACCAGGTGGTCGACGAGCTGGGCGCGGCTGGGTGTCCCGGATATCGGCATGCCTCCCATTGTGAGGCAGCGCGCTGCGGGCGTCCTCGGCATATCGCCCGCTGGGACGCGGCTCACTCACCAGGTCAGCCGTGCCGCAGGGCGAACCACAACTCCATGCGCACGTCCGGGTCGTCCAGGTCGGCGTCCAACAGGGCGGCGCAGCGGGCGATCCGCTGCCGCACGGTGTTGCGGTGCACGTCCAGCGCCACCGCCGTACGGTCCCAACTGCCGTGCAGGGACAGCCAGCTGCGCAGCGTCTCGGCGAGTGCGGGCCGGCCGGCGAGCGGGGCGAGCAGCGCGCGGGCGTGTGCCTCGGCGTCCGCCCGCGGCACCAGGTCCTCCCACCCCGGCCGGGCGCCGTGCCGGACCAGCGGGCTGCGGGTGGCGCGGGCCCGGGCGAGGGCACGGGCCGCCTGGGCGTCGGCGGCCGCCCACTCGCGCGGCTCCACGGCGGCGCTCACCCCGAGCGTCCAGCCGTCCTGCGGCCCCGGTGCCCGCCCGCCGGGTACCAGCACCCGTACGACGTCATGGGCGAGGTCCACCAGCGGCGACCCCAGGGCGGCGCCGAGCGCGGAGGCGGCGACGGCGTCCGGGAGCTGGTCCTCGGGCCGGGCGTGCACGACGGTCCAGCGGCCCTCTCCCAGCAGCGGTGCGACCGCCTCCGGCGCGGCACCGAGCAGCAGCCGCACCAGCGCCGAGGACCGCCCCGCCCCGGCGCCGCTGTGGTGCTTGCCGGTCAGCAGCGACAGCAGCACCGCGGCGACGGAGGCGATGGTGTGGTCACCGGGCTCGCGCCGCGGCGCGGCCACCCCGAGGACGAACCCGTCGCCGGCACCGAGGGCGTAGACGGCGAGGTGCGCGGAGCCGGCGGTGTCGGTGGCGGAGGTGGGCCGCGGGCGGGCGGGGGCCGACGGGGGAGCGGGGGCCTGGTCCGCGCCGGACGGGTGCGGTCCCGCCGCGGTCGCCCGGTCCGCTTCGGGCGGCGGGGCGCCGGTGGGGCGGACCACCGTCGCCAGGCCGGCCAGCGCGCGGCGCACCTCCTCGGCCGGTTCGCGGCCCGCTGCCGCGAGGGCCGTGCCGTCGGGGCCGTAGAGCACCGTGTGGGCAAGGAGGTGCTGGGCCAGGCGGCGCAGCACCGACGGCACCGGGTCCGGGCGGGCGGCGGCCGAGGAGAGGCTCTGCTGGGCCTCCGTGACGTGGCGCAGTTCGGCCAGGCGGGCCTGGGCCATCAGCTGCCACACCGCGCGGGCCACCCCGGAGAAGGTGGTCTGGGGCGGGACCTCCAGCAGCGGCAGCCCGTGGCGTTCGCAGGCGGCGGCCAGGGCGGGCGGGACCGTGTCGTGCACCGGGGCCAGACCGAAGCCGAGGGCAGCGCCGCCCGCCGCCACGATGCGCGCGACGTAGTCGTCGAAGTAGGTGCCCGAGCCCGCCGCCTCCGGGATGTGCACCCCGGCCGTGAGCAGCAGCTCGCCGCCCAGCAGATACGGGTACAGGTCGGCCATCTCCGAGGTGTGCGCCCAGTGGATCACGATCGACGGGTCCTGCGGGCCCGCGATCTGCCGCAGCGCCAGGTCCTCGCGGGCCAACAGGGCCGAGAGCGGGACGGGTGGGGTCGGTGGGACTGCTGGGGTGATCGTTTCCGGCATGGTGTGCGTTCCCTCCATCCGGCCCCGTTTCTATGGATGAAACGTACACTTCGCAGTCGCTTTCGGGCCACCTAGGGTCAACACCGAACGGCAGCCGCGGGTACGGGCGGATGTCCCCGCGATCCGCTGCCGTCACACCCCCACGTCTCTGCACGACACGCCACCGACAGTGCGCGAAGGAGGGCCGCCTCATGGCCGTCGACTACACAGTGATCGTCGTCTATCTCGCCGGCATGCTGGCCATGGGCTGGTGGGGCATGCGCCGCGCCAGGTCGAAGAGCGACTTCCTGGTGGCCGGCCGCCGCCTGGGACCCGCCATGTACTCCGGCACCATGGCGGCGATCGTCCTCGGCGGCGCCTCCACCATCGGCGGCGTGGGACTCGGCTACCGGTACGGCCTCTCCGGCGCGTGGATGGTCTTCACCATCGGCCTCGGCCTGCTCGCCCTGTCCGTGTTCTTCTCCGCCCGCATCGCCCGCCTGAAGGTCTACACCGTCTCCGAGATGCTGGACCTGCGCTACGGCGGCCGGGCCGGCGTGATCTCCGGCGTGGTCATGTGGGCGTACACCCTCATGCTCGCGGTGACGTCCACCATCGCCTACGCCACGATCTTCGACGTCCTCTTCGACCTGAACCGGACCGTCGCGATCATCCTCGGCGGTTCGATCGTCGTCGCCTACTCCACGCTCGGCGGCATGTGGTCCATCACCCTGACCGACATGGTCCAGTTCGTGGTGAAGACCATCGGCGTGCTGCTCCTGCTGCTGCCCATCGCGGTCGTCAAGGCGGGCGGCTTCGCCGCGATGAGGGCCAAGCTGCCGACCTCGTACTTCGACCCGCTGGGCATCGGCGGCGAGACGATCTTCACCTACGTCCTGATCTACACGTTCGGCATGCTCATCGGCCAGGACATCTGGCAGCGCGTGTTCACCGCCCGCAGCGACAGGACCGCCAAGTGGGGCGGCACGGTGGCCGGGACCTACTGCCTGGCCTACGCCCTCGCCGGCGCGGTGATCGGCACGGCCGCCAAGGTGCTCTACCCCAAGCTCGGCAGCCCCGACGACGCCTTCGCCACCATCGTCAAGGACGAGCTGCCCGTCGGCGTGCGCGGCCTGGTGCTGGCCGCCGCCCTGGCCGCCGTGATGTCCACCTCCTCCGGCGCCCTGATCGCCTGCGCCACGGTCGCCAACAACGACATCTGGTCGCGGCTGCGGGGGCTCGCCAAGCGGTCCGAGCCCTCCGCGGAGCACGACGAGGTGGCCGGCAACCGGGCGTTCATCCTGGTCATGGGTGTGGCGGTGATCGGTACGGCGATCGCGCTGAACAACGTGGTCGAGGCGCTGACCGTCGCGTACAACCTGCTCGTCGGCGGCCTGCTCGTGCCCATCCTCGGCGGCCTGCTGTGGAAGCGCGGCACCGTCCAGGGCGCCCTCGCCTCCGTGACCCTCGGCGGCCTCTCCGTGATCGGCCTCATGGCCGGCTACGGCATCCTCGCCAACGAGCCGGTCTACTACGGCCTGCTCGCCTCCCTCGCCGCGTACGTCGTCGTCTCCCTGGCGACGCGGCCCACCGACGAGTCCGTCCTCGCCGTCTGGCGCGAGCGCCTGGCCGGACGGTCCCCCGAACTCGCGTCCGAACCGGTCCCGGCTCCCCAGTAGAGTCGTAGGGAAAGCAGTACATGCGCGATGAAGCGCAAGAAAGAAGGCATTTCACCATGAGCAGCTACGAGACGCCCCGCGGCCCCGTCGACTCCTCCCGCATCCCGCGGTACGCCGGACCCGCGACCTTCGCCCGGCTTCCCCGACTGGACGAGGTCGGCACCGCCGACGTCGCCGTCGTGGGCGTGCCGTTCGACTCCGGCGTCTCGTACCGGCCGGGCGCCCGCTTCGGCGGCAACGCCATCCGCGAGGCGTCCCGGCTGCTGCGCCCCTACAACCCGGCGCAGGACGCCTCCCCCTTCGCCCTGGCGCAGGTCGCCGACGGCGGCGACATCGCGGTGAACCCGTTCAACATCAACGAGGCCGTCGAGACGATCGAGGCGGCCGCGGACGAGCTGCTCGGCACCGGCGCCCGCCTGATGACCCTCGGCGGCGACCACACGATCGCCCTGCCGCTGCTGCGCTCGATGGCGAAGAAGCACGGCCCGGTCGCCCTGCTCCACTTCGACGCGCACCTGGACACCTGGGACACCTACTTCGGCGCCGAGTACACCCACGGCACCCCGTTCCGCCGGGCGGTGGAAGAGGGCATCCTCGACACCTCCGCGCTGTCCCACGTCGGCACCCGCGGCCCGCTGTACGGCAAGCAGGACCTCACCGACGACGAGAAGATGGGCTTCGGCATCGTCACCTCGGCCGACATCTACCGCCGGGGCGCCGACGAGGTCGCCGACCAGCTGCGCCAGCGCATCGGTGACCGCCCGCTGTACATCTCCATCGACATCGACTGCCTCGACCCGGCCCACGCCCCCGGCACCGGCACCCCCGAGGCCGGCGGCATGACCTCCCGCGAGCTGCTGGAGATCCTGCGCGGCCTGGCGTCCTGCAACCTGGTCTCGGCCGACGTCGTCGAGGTCGCCCCCGCGTACGACCACGCCGAGATCACCTCGGTGGCGGCCTCGCACACGGCCTACGAACTGACCACCATCATGAGCCGCCAGATCGCGGCGGCCCGGAAGGACTCCGAAGCCAAGTGACGCACGACCACGACCTGGTACTCCGGCCTACCGACCAGCAGACGGCGGCGGCGCTGAATCCCCCTCCGGGCCGCAACGGCGGAGACCTGGTCGTGGAAACGCTGGCCGGGCTCGGCGCGACCACCGTCTTCGGCCTGCCCGGCCAGCACGCCCTCGGCATGTTCGACGCCCTGCGCCGCTCGACCCTGCGCTACGTCGGCCTGCGGGTGGAGAACAACGCCGGCTTCGCGGCGGACGCGTACGGCAGGGTCACCGGCGAGGCGGCCCCGCTGCTGCTCTCCACCGGCCCCGGTGCCCTGACCTCGCTCGCCGCCCTCCAGGAGGCCGCCGCCGCCTCCGCACCCGTGCTGGCGATCAGCAGCCAGGTCCCGACGGCGGGGCTGGGCGGGGGCCGCCGCGGCTACCTCCACGAACTCCCCGACCAGGCCGCCTCGTTCCGGGGCGTGGTCAAGTCCGTCCACACGGTCCGCACCCAGTCCCAGATCCCCTCCGCGATCGCGGCGGCGTGGAAGTCGGCGCTGACGGCACCGCACGGCCCGGTGTGGGTGGAGATCCCGCAGGACGTGCTGCTGGCCGAGGCGTCGCTGCCCGCGGTGACGGCCATGGACGCGACCCCGGACGAGCTGGTCCCGCGCCCCGAACTGACGGCGGTCGCCGCCCACCTGCTGTCGAACGCGGCCCGTCCGGCGATCATCGCGGGTGGCGGAGTCGTACGGTCCGACGCCCCCGGCAAGCTGCTGCGGCTCGCCGAGAAGCTGCAGGCGCCGGTCGTGACCACCTTCGGCGGCAAGGGGGCGTTTCCCTGGGAGCACCCGCTGTCGATGCAGTCCTGGCTGGAGGACCGTCACACCACGGACTTCCTGGAGGACGCGGACGTCCTGCTGGTGATCGGCTCGGGCCTCGGAGAACTGTCCTCCAACTACCACACGTTCAAGCCCCGAGGCCGGGTGATCCAGATCGAGGCGGACGCCGGCAAGCTGGAGTCGAACCACCCCGCCCTGGGCATCCACGCGGACGCGCGACTGGCCCTCCAGGCCCTGCTGGAGACGGTGACCGACCGGACCGACGCATCGGCGCCGGGGCGGGTGCGGGAGCTCCTCGCGAAGGTCGCCGACCGGATCGCCTCCCAGGAACTCACCCTGGAACAGGACGTGTTGGCGTCCGTCCGCCGCGCCCTGCCCGCCGACTCCCCGTCCTTCTGGGACATGACGATCCTGGCGTACTGGGCCTGGTCGGCCTTCGACCCCCGGGGCACGAACACCATGCACTCGGCCCAGGGCGCCGGCGGCCTCGGCTACGGCTTCCCGGCCGCGCTGGGCGCGGCGGCGGCCGACCCGGACCGCCCGGTGCTGGCGGTGTCGGGCGACGGTGGCGCGCTGTACTCGATCGCGGAACTGGCGACGGCCGCTCAGTACGGCCTTCCGGTCACCTGGCTCATCGTCGACGACGGCGGCTACGGCATCCTCCGCGAGTACATGACGGACGCCTTCGGCCAGGCGACGGCGACGGAGCTGACGCGCCCGGACTACGTGGCGCTGGCCGAGTCCTTCGGGGTCCCCGGAATCCGTACGACCCCCGAGACCCTGGAGGAGGACCTGGCGAAGGCGCTCGCCACGCCGGGCCCGTCGGTGGTCGTCCTCCCGGCGGTGCTGCGGATGTTCGCCCCGACGCACCTCGCGGAGCCGGACGCCGGGTGACGCGGCCGAAACCATGCGCCCGCGCGGCGGGCCACGGGAAGGTGGGCGACCGGGCGGAGATCCTCGTCCCGCGTCACGGCCCGTGGCGTATCGAGGTGAAGGACCGCTACGACGCCAGGGACGCCCTGTCCACCCCGATGGTCGCCGCCTCCTCCCCGGCCGACCTGGACCACGTCCCCGGGCACGGCGTACCGGGAGCGCACGGCCTGAAACCGGGCGGCGGTCGCGGGCGTCCTCTGAAGTGATCATGCTTCAGGGGCCCTGACCAGGCCGCCGGAGCCGCACCGCCTCCGCCGGCAGCGGGGCGGTGTGTCGGAGGATGGCATCGGGGGACGGGGCACGCGTGTTCGACGCTGTTTTCGGGGACGACATCGGTTTCCTGGCCGGGCTCACGGCCGTCGCGGTGGTCGCGGGCGCCCTCGCGTGGGCTCTCGCGCGCCGGCGCCGGGCCGCCCATCCGGGCTGGTGGGCACCGCTGGCGTGCTGCCTCACCGGTGTCCTCGGGGTCACCCTCGCGCTGCGCGGCGGCGAGGCCGGACGCGCCGAGTGCGTGATCAACCACGAGATCACCGAGCCCCTGTACACCACGCAGGGCCTGTGGAACCTGGCGATGTTCGTGCCGCTCGGCCTGTTCGGCGTGCTCGCCCTGCGGCGCCCGCTGCCCGTGCTCGCCGGCGTCCTGGCGCTGCCGTTCGTCATCGAACTGACCCAGGCCCTGGCCCCCTTCGCGAGCGGCGTCTGCGACAGCGCCGACGTGGAGATGAACGCCGGCGGCGGTGTCGTCGGCGTGGCCGCGGGGCTCGTGTGGTCGCGCGGGAGGGTCGCGTGGCGGGCCTGGGCCGCGCCCACCGTGGCCGTGACGGCCGTCCTCGCGGTACTCGGGGCGGTCGTCTGCGGCAGCGCGGTCACCCTGGACCACGTGGACGGCTCCACCGTGCGGGACGCCCACGGCGACGAGCGCGTGGCCGCCGAGCGGGCCGTACGACAGGCCTTCGGCGACCGCTACCGGGTCGGTGCCGTCAGGGTCAGGCCCGGCCTCGACGGCTACAGCGGCTCGATGTCGGTCCAGTTCGCGGGCGGATTCCCCGCCGAGCTGATGTGGCCCGGCGGACGCCGGCTGACCGTGGACTTCGAGAGCACCGGACACCCGAAGGAGGCGGCCTTCGCGGTGCCGGGCGCGGCAACGCCTCGCAGCACCGCGGACGCCTACCGCATCGCCCGTACCTACATGCGCGCCCACTACCCCTGGGCCGACTCGGCGCCCTGGCACGCCACACGAGCGGTCGACGACCCTGCCGGGTGGGTCACCTCCTGGCGTTACAAGGAGCGTGGAGTGGAGATGCCCCGCAGCCTCGACGTCCGGCTCGACCGCGCCGGACACGTGACGGGCCTGCAGGTGGACCTCGGCCCCACCCACGTGCCCCTGCCCGCCCACCTCCTCTCGGCCCGGCAGGCCGAGAGGCTCGTCCGCGAGCAGGAGGAGAAGGGTCAGACCGACACCACCGGACTGCGGATCCACGCCGGCCCCCTCACGACCGAACGCACCAAGGGCGACACAGGCCCTTGGCGCGCGATCTGGTCGGTGGTCGTCGCCGACACCCCGTGCGCCTCCGCCGCGGACGGCATCGACTGCGAGCCCAGCACGTGGCGGTTGGACGCGCGTACCGGGGAGGAGGTGGGCTGAGCCGCTACTCCGCCGTGGCGGAGCTCTCCTTCAACGCTTCGAGGAAGCGTCCGAAGGCGCCGTCGGGGAAGGTGAGGGTGGCTCGGGCGGGGGCTTTCGAATCACGGACGGCTATGTGGGTGGGGGTGGCCGCGATCTCGACGCACTCGTTGCCGTCGCCCGGCCCCGAATAGGACGACTTCCGCCAGTTGTCCATGTGGTTCCTCACAGCTCTTTGGTCAGCTTGTGGATGAAGTCACGCGACTGTTCGGGCGCGAGTGACGCGGCCTCCACTTTACGGAAGCTCGTTCGATACGTGTTGAGCTGTGCCTCGGAATCGATGAACGCTGAGCCGTGCAACGCGTCCCGGACTACGGTGTCCAGCTTGGGAACGGGGCCGCCCACGTACGTCATCGTGCTGGAGGCACTGGCGAAGCCGTCCAGGTCGAAGGGAATGACGCGCAGGCTGATGTGTTCTGCCTCGGAGAGCTCGACGAGGCGGGCGAGTTGGGCCCTGGCGACGGCACGATCGCTGACTCGGATCCGAAGTGCCGACTCATGGATCACCGCTTCGTACGGGAGAGTGAACTTCTGGCGCTCCCTTCGATGCTGGATGCGCAACTCAAGTTCGTCGCTGGTCAGTTCCGGCAACCTGGACGAGAAGACGGCACGCGAGTAGTCCTCCGTCTGCAGCAGGCCCGGCACATACAGGATCGCCACGTGGCGCAGGAACTTGGCGTGGTGCTCCAGCTCGGACAGGTCCAGGAACGACGTGGGCAGCAGACCCCGGTATTCCTCCCACCAGCCGCGCGTCCGATCGACGGCCATCGCGACCAGGGAATCGACGAACTCGTCGTCGGTGCAGGCGTAGTGCGAGGCGAGGCGGCGGATTCGCTGCTCGCTGACACCTGCGAGTGCGGACTCGATATGTGTGATCTGGGCCGGGTTCACGCCGAGCAGTGCTGCTGCCTGCCGTGAATTGAGCCCGGCAGCCTCGCGGAGTCTGCGCAGTTCCGTTGCCAGCCGCAGCTGACGTGCCGTTGGCTCGCGCCTCTTCACCATCGACTGCGCCTCCTGACACGCCAGCAGAGAACGACCCGTTCGGTGTCAGATTACGCGATCGGCTTGTCCCGTCCCTAGATTTAGACCTACCGTCGGTGATGCAACGCACACGCAGCGGAAGCGCACCGCTCCGTCCTGCCATGACGGCTGCGGCAATGCCACCGCGCGCTCAAATCCCCTTTCTCTTCCCGGAGTTGATGACGCATGCCCGAAAACGAGTCCTGGGACTACACCCTCTGCATCCCCAACGACCTCAGAGCCGTCACGGTGTGTCGCCGCACCCTGCGCCTGATCCTCACCCTGCACGGGTTCATCGGGATCGCGGACACGGCGGAGCTGCTGGCGGCGGAGTCGGTGTCGAACGCGGTACGGCACACGAAGGGTCCGGCCGCGCTCAGGGTCCGCCGCACCCCGGAGGGCATGGTGTGGATCGGGGCGTGGGACACGGACCCCGCGCCGCCGGATCCTCCGTGCCCGCTGGAGCAGGTCGCGGAACTGGAGGACGGGCGCGGGCTGGGACTGGTGAGGGCGTGCGCGGAGTACTGGGGGTGGCAGCCGGCGGCCCGCTTCGGGGATCGGGGCAAGTACGTGTGGTGCGAACTCGCGACGGCCTAGCTCGTTGGGCACCGCGAAGTACTGGAGTCGGCTCCTGCCTGGCCGCCCCCCAGGCGAAGCCTAACTAGGGGGCCCGGCGCGCCAAGGGTCGGCCGGGTCCTTGGCGCGCCGCGTGGATGCTCGGCTCAGCTCGCGTCCGACGGGTCCAGTCGGTAGAGCGTGGGCTGGCTGGTGGAGGAGGAAGAGGACGAGCTCGGTGTCTTGCCGTACGCGCTCTCCTTCACCGCCGTCCCGTGCTTCTTCACCCACGCCGTGACCTCGGAGCTGACGCTGTTGCCGCCACCGCCGGGGCCGCCCCTCATGCCGCCGCCCAGCTGGACGTGGTGCAGCTCGCCCTTCTTCACCAGTTCCTTCAGCTTGGCGACGGTCATCGCCTTGTCGCTGCCGGTGAAGCCCCACATGGAGATGACGGGCGCCCTGGCGGTCAGCTCCAGCTGTGCGGCGGACTGGGAGTCGGGCACGGCCAGCAGCCAGGTCGCGCCGTCCTGATGCTTCTTCAGATAGGCGATCAGTTCGCTGCTCGCCCCGCCGCCCATTGCGCCGCCGGGGCCGCCGAAGCCGCCGCCCCTCCGGCCGGACGTGGCGCCGCCCCTCCGGCCGGACGTGGCGCCGCCCGCGCCGCCGGCCGCTCCCGCACCGCCGGGTGCCTGGCCGGTGCCGCCAGGTGCCTGGCCGGCGCCGGGGAACCCGGAGCCCCGGCCCGGCAGCTCACCGTTCCCTCCGCCCGGCATTCCACCGTTCCCGCCTCCCTGCAGCTCACCGGTTCCCCTGCCCGGCGCTCCCTGCCCGCCCCCGGGCATCCCGCCGGCCTCGGTGTTGCCGCTGCCCTGCCGGGTGCCGCCCGGGCCGAAGCCGCCCCGGCCCCCGCCGGGTCCACCGCCGAAGCCGCCCCCCGTCGAGGGGCCGGCCGTGGGGTTCGTACCGCCCATGCCACCGCCGGAACCCGACGGCACCGACCAGGCGTACGCCGCCGGGCCGGCGACCGCCGCGACCAGCGCGGCGGCGACGGACACGGCCAGCAGCCGGGCCCTGCCGCCGGTGCGGAAGACCAGCATGCCCACGACCCCGGCCACCGTCAGCAGACCGATCGCCGGCCACAGCCAGGTGTTCCAGCCGGAGGCCCGGCGCAGCAGGACGATCGCCCAGACGCCGGTGACGGCGCAGCCGAGCGGCAGCGCCCAGGCCCAGCGCCCGTCGGCGCGGAACGCGTCCAGGAGCATCACGCCACCGCCGCCGCACAGCGCCGCGATGCCCGGGGCGAGCGCGGTGGTGTAGTAGGGGTGCATGGTGCCCTGGGCGGTGGCGAAGATGACGTAGTGGAGCACGGTCCAGCCGCCCCACAGCACCAGCGCCATCCGCTTCAGGTCGGTGCGCGGGGCGCGCCCGCACA
This sequence comes from Streptomyces filipinensis, assembly GCF_014649495.1. GTDB lineage: Bacteria > Actinomycetota > Actinomycetes > Streptomycetales > Streptomycetaceae > Streptomyces > Streptomyces filipinensis. The sequence continues at coordinate 267,948 of NZ_BMTD01000001.1, forward strand.
GCACCAGGCCGCCGGTCAGCGCGATCGCGGAGAAGGGCAGAAGCCAGGAGATCTGGCCGCCGAGGACGTCGTTGAACATCCGGCCGAGGCCCGAGGTGCCGGAGAAGCTCGCGCCGCCTCCGCCGCCCCCGCCGTTGCCCTCGCCGCCGAAGACGCGGCCGAGACCGTCGTAGCCCATGATCAGGTCCCAGGCGGTGCCGTCCGTCGAACCGCCGATGTAGGGCCGGTCGGAGGCCGGGACGAGGGAGACGGCCAGCGCCCACCAGAAGCTGGAGACGGCGAGGACGACCGCCGCGCGCAGCAGGTGGGCGATCCGCTTCGGCCACGCGGCCCGGGACGCGTAGAGGTGGACCGCGAAGACGGCCGGCAGCGCGATGTAGCCCGCGAGCAGCTTGGTGTTGAAGGCGAGGCCGAAGCAGGCCGCCGAGCCGAGCAGGGGCAGCAGCCTGTCGTCACGCGTGGCGCGCAGCGCGAGTGCCGCACCCGACACCATCAGGAACACCAGCAGCGTGTCGGGGTTGTTGTCGCGGTTGATGGCGACCGTGACCGGGGTCAGGGACAGGACCAGCGCGGCCACCGCCGCCGCGACGTGGCCCCACACCCGCTTCACGGACGTGTGCAGGATCCAGATGGTGGCCAGGGCCACCACGACCATCGGCGCCATCATCTGCCAGGTGCCGAAGCCGAAGAGCCGGCACGACAGGCCCATGAGCATCAGCGCGAGGGGCGGTTTGTCGACGGTGAGGAAGTTGCCCGGGTCCAGTGACCCGAAGAACCAGGCCTTCCAGCTCTGCGTACCGGCCCAGACGGCGCCGCTGTAGAAGGTGTTGAGACTCGAACCGGAGAGGTTCCAGGAGTAGAGCCCGGCCGCCAGCAGCAGGACGGCGAGCAGCGCGGGGAGCGACCAGCGCGGTGCCCGGTCCGGCGGCCCGGCCGAGGGGCGGGCGTCGGGGGTCGCGGTGGTCGTGCGGGGGAGGGGATCGGTGGCGGAGGTCACGAGTGCACCATGCAGACCGGCGATGGGTGCGGGCTGTGGTGCACCTGGGCGGAGGCTGTGGGTCGCGCGGCGGCTGTGGGTGGACGGGGGAGGTGCGGCAGTTGCGGGTGTCTGTCCCGGAGTGTCCGCACGCGTCACCGCCACCCGCCGGTCACCTTGAACTCCCGCCCTGGGAACATGCGTACAACTTCCGGCGGTTCCGGCGAGTCAACCCCACAGGCGCAGGCGTGCGCCCACACGACGTTCCCAGGGGGACCTTCTCATGACCCACCGCATGACCCGACGCGTCAAAGTGCTGGCGGCAGCCCTCGGCGCCGGCGTTCTCATACCCATCGCGGCCGCCGCCGTCCCGGCCGCCGCCACCACGCCCGCCGTCAGCTGTACGTCCGCCAAGGCGGGTCTGGCCGACAAGCTGCAGAAGGACATCACGGCCGCTCTCGCGGGCCGTCACGGCACGGTCGCCATCGGCCTGTACGACCGCAGCACCAACACCACCTGCACCCTGCGCGCCACCAGCTCCTACGACTCGGCCAGCACCGTCAAGGTCACCGTGCTCGCCACGCTGCTGTGGGACGCCAAGAAGCACAACCGGTACCTGACCGACCGTGAGACCTCGCTCGCCAAGGCCATGATCACCCAGTCGGACAACGACGCGACGACCGCGCTGTGGAAGCAGCTGGGCATGACGAAGATCAAGGGCTTCCTGGCCGCCGCCGGGATGACCAAGACCGTGCCCGGCACCGGCGGTTACTGGGGTCTGACCCAGGAGAACGTCACCGACGAGCAGAAGCTGCTGAAGCTCGTCACCGCCAAGAACAGCGTGCTGACCGACAACGCACGTGCCTACATCCTCAAGCTGATGGGCCAGGTCGTCTCCGACCAGCGCTGGGGCACGCCGGCCGGCGCGCCCTCCACGGTCTCCGTGCACGTCAAGAACGGCTGGCTGCAGCGTGCGACGCACGGCTGGCGGGTGCACAGCCTCGGCACCTTCAACGGCGCCGGCCACGACTACATGATCTCGGTGCTGACGCAGGACAACAGCACCATGGGCTACGGCGTCACCACCATCCAGAACGTCGCCAAGGCCATCCACAAGGACCTTGTGCCGACCACGCCCGGCACGGCGGTGTACACCCCGACCAGCAAGCCGACCGAGGCCTTCGTCGCGGTGCCGCCGCAGGGCTGAGGCGGACCGACGCTTCACGAGGGGGTCTCCCGCGCGTCACCGGCCGGCCCTACGGTGACCGACCATGCGCCCGAGAAACGTACTTGCCACCCTCGCCGCCGGCCTGGCGGCGGCCGCCTGTCTGACCGCCGCCGGGCCGGCCGCCGCCAACGGGGCCACGAGCCACGCCTGTTCGTCCACCGTGTCGATCGACCGCTTCTCCGACGCGCTCGACAAGACGACGTACGAGGGCACCTTCGTCGGCAACCTCTCCGCCCTCGCGGTGGACCGGGACGGATCGCTCGCGGCCCTGGCGGACCGCTCGTCCCTGTTCGACCTGGACGCCGGGACCCTCCAGCCGAGGGCGTCCGTCCACCTCGCCGACGAGAAGGGCGCCGACCTCGACTCCGAGGGCCTGGTCGTCGACCGCGACGGCACCCGCCTCGTCACCTCCGAGACCGAGCCGTCCGTACGCCGCTACTCCGGCGACGGCAGGCTCCTCGACCGGCTCCCCGTCCCGTCCTCCCTGCAGGTCGCCCCGGCCGGCCGGGCCACGGGCAACCAGACGTTCGAGGGCCTGACCCTGCTGCCCGGCGGCCGCACCCTCCTGGCCTCCATGGAGGACGCGATCTCGGGCGACACCACCGGGATCGTCCGCTTCCAGGCCTGGACCCGCCACCACGGCCGGTTCCGCCTCGCCGCCCAGTACGGCTACCGCACCGACACCGGCCTCGGCGTCCCCGAGGTGCAGGCCACCCCCGACGGTCGCCTGCTCGTCCTGGAGCGCGGCTTCACCGCCGGGGTCGGCAACACCGTCCGCCTCTACCTGGCCGACCTCCGGCACGCGACGGACACCAGCGGCATCGAGAACCTCACCGGCCGGCCGGAGGTCCACCTGATCAGGAAGACCCTGCTCGCCGACATCGCGGACTGCCCGAGCCTCGGCGCCACGGCCAGGCAGCCCCAGCCGAACCCCCTGCTGGACAACATCGAGGGCATGGCGGTCACGGGCCGTGACCGCACCGGCCGCCTGAAGGTGCTGCTGGTGAGCGACGACAACCAGAACGCGGCACAGACGACCCGCTTCTACGACCTGCGGGTACGCGTGCCCATTGTTGCGGAGGGATGAAATCCGCATCGTTCGGCGTTGGTGCCTTCCGGCAGACCAGGTCTAGAGGGAGGCACCCGCGTGGCAGCGCAACGGGGATGGGCACGACGGCTGGCGGAATACGCCTGGCGCTATCCCGGGGACGTGATGCTCGCCCTCGGCTCGTCCCTCGCCGGCATGGCGGTCATGGCGGTGGTGCCCCTGATCACCAAGGTGATCATCGACGACGTCATCGGCACCCGCACGCGCTCCATGGCCCCCTGGGCCGGCGCCCTCATAACGGCCGCCGTCCTCGTCTACGTCCTCGCGTACGTCCGCCGCTACTACGGCGGCCGGCTCGCCCTCGATGTCCAGCACGACCTGCGGACCGAGATGTACGGCACGATCACCCGCCTCGACGGCCGCCGCCAGGACGAGCTGTCCACGGGGCAGGTGGTCGGCCGGGCCACCAGCGACCTGCAGCTGATCCAGGGCCTGCTCTTCATGCTCCCGATGACCCTCGGGAACGTGCTGCTCTTCCTGATCTCCCTGGTGATCATGGCCTGGCTGTCGCTGCCGCTGACCCTGGTCGCCCTCGCCGTGGCACCGGCCCTGTACGGGATCGCCAAGCGCAGCCGCAGCAAGCTCCACCCCGCCACCTGGTACGCCCAGGCCCAGGCCGCCGCCGTCGCGGGCGTGGTCGACGGCGCCGTCAGCGGCGTACGCGTGGTGAAGGGCTTCGGGCAGGAGGAGCAGGAGACCGGCAAGCTCAGGGAGGTCGGCCACCGGCTCTTCGCCGGGCGGCTGCGCACGATCCGGCTGAACAGCAGGTACACCCCCGCCCTGCAGGCCGTCCCCGCCCTCGGCCAGGTCGCCATGCTGGCCCTCGGCGGCTGGCTGGCCGTGCGCGGGCACATCACGCTCGGCACGTTCGTCGCCTTCTCCAGCTACCTCGCGCAGCTCGTCGGCCCGGTCCGCATGCTCGCGGTGGTCCTCACCGTCGGCCAGCAGGCCCGGGCCGGCACCGAGCGCGTCCTGGAGCTGATCGACACCGAGCCGACCCTGCGGGGCGGCACGAAGACCCTCCCGGCCGACGCGCCCGCGACCGTCGAGTTCGACGACGTGTCCTTCGGCTACGACCACCAGCGTCCGGTCCTCGAAGGGCTCAGCTTCGAGATACGGCCCGGCGAGACCCTGGCCGTCGTCGGCTCCTCCGGCTCCGGCAAGTCCACCCTCTCCCTGCTGCTCCCGCGCTTCTACGACGTCACCCACGGCGCCGTCCTGATCGGCGGCCACGACGTGCGCGAGCTGACCCTGGACTCGCTCCGGGCCGCGATCGGGCTGGTCCCGGAGGACTCGTTCCTCTTCTCCGACACCGTCCGCGCCAACATCGCCTACGGCCGCCCGGACGCCACCCGCGAGGAGATCGAGGCTGCCGCCCGCGCCGCTCAGGCGGATCGTTTCATCGCCGAGCTCCCCGAGGGCTACGACACCACGGTCGGCGAGCAGGGCCTGACCCTCTCCGGCGGCCAGCGCCAGCGCATCGCGCTCGCCCGCGCCCTGCTCACCGACCCGCGCCTGCTGGTCCTGGACGACGCCACCTCGGCCGTGGACGCCCAGGTCGAGCACGAGATCCACGAGGCGCTGAAGCAGGTGATGGAGGGCCGTACGACCCTGCTCATCGCGCACCGCCGCTCCACCCTCAACCTCGCCGACCGCATCGCCGTGCTCGACGGCGGCCGGCTCGCCGACCTCGGCACGCACGAGGAGCTCCAGCAGCGGTCCGCGCTGTACCGGCGGCTGCTCACCGATCCGGACGAGCTGGGCTGGGTCTCGCCGGGCCACACCGAGCCCGCCCTGCCGCGCGAGGACACCTCGGTCCGCGAGGAGCTGGACGCAGAGTTCGACGCGGAGCGGGGTGTGACCCCCCGGCTGTGGACCGGCGACCGCGAACCCAAGGACCAGGCGCTGAGCGGCACCCCGGCCACCCCGGAACTCCTCGCGCAGGTGGAGGCGCTGCCGCCGGCCACCGACACCCCGGACGTCGACGAGGCCCGGGCGGTGCGCCGCGAGGACTCCTACGGCCTGCGCCGCCTGCTGCACGGTTTCGGCACGCCCCTCCTGCTCAGCCTGCTGCTGGTCGCCGTGGACGCGGGCGCGGGCCTGCTGCTGCCGGTGCTGATCCGGCACGGCATCGACGCGGGCGTGTCGAAGATGGCCCTCGGCGCGGTCTGGGCGGCCTCGCTGCTGGCCCTGGGGACCGTCCTCGTCCAGTGGGTCGCGCAGATCGGCGAGACCCGGATGACCGGCCGGACCGGCGAGCGGGTGCTCTACGCGCTGCGGCTGAAGATCTTCGCGCAGCTCCAGCGGCTCGGGCTCGACTACTACGAGCGCGAGCTGACCGGCCGGATCATGACCCGGATGACCACGGATGTCGACGCCCTGTCGACGTTCCTGCAGACCGGCCTGGTCACGGCGTTCGTCTCGGTCGTCACGTTCTTCGGCATCATGGTCGTCCTGCTGGTGATCGACGTCCAGCTCGCCCTCGTCGTCTTCGCCACGCTGCCCCCGCTGGTCGTCGCGACCTTCTTCTTCCGCCGGGCGAGCGTGAAGGCGTACGAACTCGCCCGGGAGCGCGTCTCGTCGGTCAACGCCGACCTGCAGGAGTCGGTCGCCGGCCTGCGGATCGTGCAGGCCTTCGGGCGCGAGCGGGACGGCAGGCGGCGGTTCACCGAGCGCAGCGAGAGCTACCGGCGCGCCCGCATCCGCGGCCAGTGGCTGATATCGGTCTACTTCCCGTTCGTCCAGCTGCTGTCGGCGGTGGCCGCGGCGAGCGTGCTGATCGCCGGCGCGCACCGGATCGAGGCGGCCACGCTGACGACCGGCGCCCTGGTGGCGTACCTGCTCTACATCGACCTGTTCTTCGCGCCGGTCCAGCAGCTCTCCCAGGTCTTCGACGGCTACCAGCAGGCCACGGTGTCCCTGGGCCGCATCCAGGAGCTGCTGCGGGAGCCGGCGTCCACGAAGGCGGCGGACGAGCCGCTGGAGGTGCTGTCGCTGCGCGGGGACATCGCCTTCGAGGGGGTGCACTTCGCGTACGGGGGTGCCGACGAGACCGGCGCGGCGCTCACGGGCATCGACCTGACGATCCCCGCCGGGCAGACGGTGGCCTTCGTCGGTGAGACCGGCGCCGGCAAGTCGACCCTCGTCAAGCTGGTCGCGCGCTTCTACGACCCCACCGCGGGGCGGGTCACGGTCGACGGCACGGATCTGCGCGCCCTGGACCTGACCTCGTACCGGCACCGCCTCGGGGTCGTCCCGCAGGAGGCCTATCTCTTCCCGGGCACGATCCGCGACGCCATCGCCTACGGCCGGCCCGGTGCCACCGACGCCGAGGTGGAGGCGGCGGCACGGGCGGTCGGCGCACACGACATGATCGCCACGCTGGAGGGTGGCTATCTGCACGAGGTCGCCGAGCGCGGCCGCAACCTCTCGGCCGGCCAGCGCCAGCTGATCGCGCTCGCCCGCGCCGAACTGGTCGACCCCGACATCCTGCTCCTGGACGAGGCCACGGCCGCCCTGGACCTGGCCACGGAGGCGCAGGTCAACCAGGCCACCGACCGCCTGGCGGGACGCCGTACGACGCTGGTGGTCGCCCACCGCCTCACCACGGCGGCCAAGGCGGACCGGGTGGTGCTGATGGACCACGGCCGGGTCGCGGAGGACGGCACCCACGACGAACTCCTCGCCCGCGACGGCCGGTACGCCGTGCTGTGGCGGACCTTCACCGGCCGTGCCGAACCGGAGGAACCGGTCACCGCCTCCCGCTGAGGCCGTTGTGCGGACCCTGTCGACGCGTGCCGCTGACGGTCGTGCAACCATCCGACATACGTCGTGCGTCCGTACATCAGTACGGCATCCGGGGGTGTGCGACCGCGTGAGGGGGAGGACGACAGTGGACAGTGGTGGGATACGCCGGCGCCTGGCGCTCGGTGCGGCAGTGCTGGCCGCGACCGGGGTGCTCGGTCTCGTGACATCCGGCACCGCCGAGGCGAGCACGGTCGGCGGCTGCGCCGGGCGCGAGGTGCGGACCCTGCCGTTCAGCAGCGGGGTCACGCACGTCTACAAGCGGGACGGCTATGTCTGCGCCGTCACCGTCGCCCGGCACCCCGGCTCGACGCAGACGATGTCCGTCAGCGTCCAGGTCCGCGGCGGCCGGCCGGTCGTCGACAAGGGCCGCTACCAGCACCTCGCGGGCCCGGTGACGGTCCACGCCGGCCGTCGCTGTGTGTGGGTCAAGGGCTCGGTGGGGTCGCACGGGTCGGCCAACTCGGGATGGATCCTGTGCTGACGGTCCGCCCGGTCACCCCGTGTGCCGCAGCCCGGCGGACGTCTCGGGGAAGTGCGGGAACGTCGTGCGGACACAGTCGGGGCCGTCGGCCCTGATCCCCGCGCCGGGGCGCACGTGCCGGGGTGGATCCCGCGGCGGAGGACGTCGGCCCCGGCGAGCGCGGGCACGGCCGGGCGAGGGCGGTCCGGCCGTCCGCCGGGACGCGAAGTCCATGAACTCGGGACACCGGGCGGGCGGGGAACCGGCCCCGTCCCGCGCCCGTCCAAACGGCCGGGTTGCCGGACGAGCCTCCGTGGTGCGGTGTCGGCCCGTACGCCTGGCGGCGAGCGCCGACTCACCCTCTCCGCCGCATCCGGCCGACAGCCCGTCGCCATCGGCGCGCCCCCCTCAATGCGCCGGTGGCGGCCTCTCCTCCGGTTACTGTGCTTTCCCTTGACGGAAAGAAACCTCCCGGATATTGGTGACCTCTCGGAAGTTTCCTTCAGCGGTTCTCCTCTGGAAGGAGCGCACGTGTCCGACACCAGCAGACCGTCCAGACGCGCCGTCCTCGCCGCCACCGCGGGCCTCACCGCCGCGCTGACCGTACCGACGGCCGCCCGCGCCGCCGCACCCGGCGAGGACCGCCGGCTGCGCACCCTGATCTCCGGGATGACGCTGCGGGAGAAGGTCGGCCAGCTCTTCGTGATGCGGGTCTACGGCCACTCCGCCACCGCCCCCGACCAGGCCGACATCGACGCCAACCTCAAGGAGATCGGCGTCCGCACGGCCGCCGAGCTGATCGCGAAGTACCGCGTCGGCGGGATCATCTACTTCACCTGGGCCCACAACACCCGCGACCCGTACCAGATCGCGGACCTGTCCGCCGGCATCCAGCAGGCCTCCCTGGACCAGCCGCGCGGCCTGCCGGTGCTCATCGCCACCGACCAGGAACACGGCGCGGTCTGCCGGGTCGGCAAGCCCGCGACCCTCTTCCCCGGCGCGATGGCCATCGGTGCCGGCCGCTCCCGCACCGACGCGCGCACCCTCGGCCGGATCTCCGGCGCCGAACTGCGCGCGATGGGCATCAACCAGGACTACTCCCCGGACGCCGACGTCAACGTCAACCCGGCCAACCCGATCATCGGCGTACGGTCGTTCGGCGCCGACCCGGAGGCGGTCGCCGCACTGGTGGCGGCCGAGGTGAAGGGCTATCAGGAGTCCCGGGTCGCGGCCACCGCCAAGCACTTCCCGGGCCACGGCGACACCGCTGTCGACAGCCACACCGGCTTCCCCGTCATCACGCACAGCCGGGAACTGTGGGAGAAGCTGGACGCCGTGCCGTTCCGGGACGCGATCGCCGCCGGCATCGACTCCATCATGACCGCGCACATCCAGTTCCCGGCGCTGGACGACTCCGGCGACCCCGCCACCCTCTCCCCACGGATCCTCAGCGGCATCCTGCGGGGCGAACTCGGCTACGACGGGGTCGTGATCACCGACTCCCTCGGCATGGAGGGCGTCCGCACCAAGTACGGCGACGACCGGGTGCCGGTGCTCGCGCTGAAGGCCGGCGTCGACCAGCTGCTCAACCCGCCGTCCCTCGACGTGGCCTGGAACGCCGTACTGCAGGCCGTCCAGGACGGCGAGCTCACCGAGTCCCGCCTGGATGAATCGATCCTGCGCATCCTGCGCCTGAAGGCCCGGCTCGGCCTGCTCCACGATCCGCACACCGACCGGACCCGCATCGAGCACACGGTGGGCACCAAGGCGCACCTGGCCACCGCCGACAAGATCGCCGAGCGGACCACCACCCTGCTGGTCAACGAGGACCGCACCCTGCCCCTCGACAGCCGCACCGCGCCCCGTCTCCTGGTCGTCGGCGCGGACCCGGACTCCCCCTCCGGCACCACCGGGCCGCCCACCGGCGTGCTGGCGGCCGCCCTCACCGAACTGGGTTTCACCGCCACGGCCCTGTCCACCGGCACCTCCCCTTCCGCCGCGACCATCGCCAAGGCGGTCACGGCCGCGCAGGACGCGGACGGGGTGATCGTGGCGACGTACAACGTGGTGCCGGGCAGTGCCCAGCAGACGCTGGTGGAACACCTGCTGACCGTCGGCAGCCCGCTGGTGGCCCTCGCCGTCCGCAACCCCTACGACGTGGCCCAGCTCCCCGCCGTGAAGGCCTGCCTGGCGTCCTACGGCTGGACGGACGTCGAAGTGCGGGCCGCCGCGCGGGTGATCGCCGGACGCGTGGCGCCGCGCGGCAGGCTGCCGGTGCCGGTGCAGCGGGCCGACGACCCCACGCAGGTGCTGTACCCGATCGGGCACGGGCTGACGTACTAGCCGTACGCCACACACCGGGCGCAATACCCCCCATGGGCGGAAACCCTCCCGAATGTCTGGCGTGGCCGCGCCGCCAAGGGCCACGCTGGACCGGGGCGTCAGGGGGGTTGCCATGCGTGGGAAGGGTGCCGCAGGACCCGCGTGCCTGCTGCTGGCCGCCCTGCTGACCGGCTGCCGGGGCCCGGCGGGCACCCCCGTCGGCGACGCCCGCCCCACCCCGGCCACGACCAGCGGCTACGGCGCCGAGTTCCTCGCGGTCGGCGAGTGCAGCTCCTTCGGCACGACCAGCTTCACCGAGGTGCCCTGCACGAGCGAGCGGGCGGCGGCCAGGGTCGTCGCCCGCTACGACGGCGTGGCCGCCGACGGCCCCTCGTGCCCGGCGACGACCGACTTCGTCCTGCACATCAGCGCCCAGGCCGCGACCGGCGACGAGGACGGAGACGGCGCCATCGCCCAGGGGTACGCCTGCATGCGCGACCTGGAACCCCCGCATCCGGGCGACCCCGGCGGCGGGGGCGGCCCGCGCACGATCCCCGGCGACTGCGTGTACGCCTCCGGTGCGGGCCAGGTCCGCGAGACGCCCTGCGACGGCTCGGGCGGACACCGGCCCCAGTACCGGATCACCGAGGCGACCGCGGAGCGGGACGACTGCCCGGTCTCGACGGTGCTCTACGTCGAGCTGGGCGGGAGCAGGCCGGTGGGCTGCGCCCGGCGGGTGTGAACGGCTCGGGGCCGCGCCGGCGGAACCCGGCGGCGCCGAACGCGCCGTCGCCGCGGCCCGCCCCTCCTACGGTCGCAGCGCGGGCTCGCGCTCGGGATCCCGGCCGTCCAGCTGGGCGTCGTACGCGGCCAACGGCTTCGCCCGGGCGGCGTCGGCCGGGGAGACGCCGGCCCACCGCAGGATGCGCTCGGTGGCGAGGGACTTCTGGTCCGGCACCAGGCCCGCCACATTCGCGCCGTGGTTCATGCCGGGCGCCGCGAAGACGTAGGAGTCCCGCGCACCCGAGCCGAGCCGGAACCGCTCCGCACCCCAGGGGTCGTTCTGGCCGTACACGAAGAGCATGTGCGCGGCGTGGTGGCGCACCCACGTGTCCACGTCCCGCATCGCGTGCGGCTGGAACCGCATCGGGACGGAGCGGGGCACGAAGGCGCGCGGCGGCTGGTAGCCGTAGCGGATCAGCTTCCGCTCGATGTACGGGAAGTGGATGGTCGGCGAGCCGAGCTGGGTGCCCGCCTGGTAGTAGTACGGCGTGAACTGCGCGAGGCCCTGGTCGGTGTAGGCGGAGAAACCGGAGATGGTGTCGACCGACTTCCAGATCTCCTCGTCGCTCGCCGTGGCCGCGTCCGCCGGGACCGTGTCGCAGTCCTCCAGCAGGCTGTACTGCCAGAAGCCCCACACATAGTCGAGGACGACCGCCTCGTAGGCCTTGTCCAGCCCGCCGACGGTGTCGAAGGTGTACCCCTTGTCGGCGGCGTACCGCGCGTACCGCTTCTCCAGCGCACCCCGGCGCACCAGCGCCTCGCGCTGCACGGCGTTCAGCCGGTCCCGGCACGCCTTGGTGCCCACGGCGGTGAAGAAGCGGTCGTAGGCCGAGTCCTCGTTGTCGACGACGTCGTTCGGGGCGACGTAGGCGACGACCCCGTCCATGTCACGCGGGTAGAAACGCTCGTAGTACGTCGCCGTCATCCCGCCCTTGGAGGCGCCGGTGGCGAGCCAGCGGCCGCCGTAGACCGGCTTCAGCGCCTCGAACACGCGGTGCTGGTCGCTGGCCGCCTGCCAGATGTCGAGCTTGGACCAGTCGGCCGGGTCGGGGCGGGACGGGGTGAAGAAGCGGTACTCCAGGGAGACCTGGTTGCCGTCCACGATCTGCGTGGGCTCGCGGCGCGAGGGGGCCGTGGAGACGTTGTAGCCGCTGGTGTAGAAGACCGTCGGGCGGCTGGTGTCCTTGTGCAGGACGGTGATCCGCTGCTGGAAGGTGCCGCGGTCCGGGTGGCGGTGGTCGACCGGCTGGGTGTAGTTCAGGACGAAGTAGCGGTAGCCGGGGTACGGCTTCTCCTCGATCAGGCTCATGCCCGGTATGGACAGCAGCCGGTCCTTGATGTCGGCGGGCCCGGACCGTGCGGCGGTGGCCGCGCCGGCCGCCGTGCCGCTCAGCGTTCCCAGGAACACCGCGAGCGCCAGCAGCCATCTGAGCACCTTGCGCATGCGCACTCTCCCCTGTGTGACTGTTGTGAGACACATGTGCGCCGGAAGCTATCGGAGCAACTGGTGCCGCACCAGAGGGATTTGAGCGCACACGGGTGGGCGCCGGCGTTCGCGGGGCGCTCGGCGCGAGCTCACCGGGACGCCGTCGTCCCGCCGGGCGCCGCGGCGCTTCGGGGGCTCAGTCCGCCGGCACCGCGGCGCCGTCCCGCAGCTCGGGTGTCGTCGCGGCGACCGCCGCCACCGCCAGCAGGCACAGCAGACCGCCGGAGATCAGGGAGGTCGCCCCGGTGGTCCAGCCCGCGACCAGGCCGGCGCGCACGTTGCCGAGGCTGGGACCCGCCTGGCCGACGATCTGCTCGGCCGCCGTGACCCGGCCGAGCAGCGCGTCCGGGGTGCGCGTCTGCACGATCGTGGACCGGGAGACGACCGAGGTGGCGTCCCCGGCGCCCGCGACGACGAGCAGGGCGAGACCGGCCCACGGGTTGCTCGTCAGCCCGAACAGGGCCAGCGCGGCACCCCAGACGGCCGCCGCGCCCAGCATGACCGGACCCGGCCGGCCGAACCGGGTCACGGCGCCCGACAACGCCGTCGCCGCGATGCCGCCCACCGCCAGAGCCGACAGGAACAGACCGAGGGTGCGCGGGTCGTTGCCGAACCGTTCGGCGTTGACCAGCGGGAACAGGCTGACCGGGAAGGACAGTACGGTCGCGGCGAGGTCGGTGATCAGCGCGCCGCGCACCACCCGGTGGCCGGCCAGGAACCGCAGCCCGTCCAGCACCCCGTGCAGGCCCGCCCGCGACGGCTCGCCCTGCGGCGGAAGCGCGGGCAGCCCGAAGGCCCCGTGGAAGGCGAGGCCGAAGCTGAGGGCGTCCAGCAGATAGCAGGTGCCGATGCCCAGCCGGCCCAGCAGCACGCCGGCCAGCGCGGGGCCGAGGAGCATCATCGACTGGCCGGTGATCTGGTTGAGGGCCAGACCGGCGGCCACCTGGTCCCTGGGCAGCAGCCGCGGCACGAAGACCCCGGCCGCCGGGGCGCCGAGCGCGCCGAACGCCGCCTGCACGGCGACCAGCACGAGTACGGCCGGCACCGGGACGTGCCCGGTGAACCCCTGCACGGCCAGCAGCAGGGAACAGGCCGCCTGCCCCACGGTCGCCGCCAGATAGACGCGCCGCCGGTCCGCCCGGTCCACCCAGGCCCCCGCGAACAGGCCGAACACCACCAGCGGCAGCGCCTGCGCGAGCCCGACCGCGCCGGTCCACGCCGTGCTGCGGGTGACGTCCCACACCTGGAACATGACCGTCACCATGGTCATGAACCCGCCCAGAGTGGACACGGTCCGCCCGATCAGCAGCCGCCGGAAGGCGGGCGAGGTGCGGAGCGGACGTGTGTCGATGAGCGGCTGGATCACCGGGGGAGGCTAACCAGGCGCCCCCACCCCGGCCACCGAATTAACCGGGGGCCGGGGCGACGCCGGCCAGGGGCGTGGGGAACCGCGACGGATCCGCACCCGGCGACGGCCCCGCGGCACCGAGTTCGTGGCCGGCCCTCAGGCGGCCTCGCCCAGCAGGCGCAACAAGTGCTCCCGCCCCGCACCCAGCAATCCCGGAAGCGGCGCGGCCGACTCGTACCACCGCTTCTCGTACTCCCAGCACAGCCAGCCGTCCCAGCCGTGCCGCAGGAGCACATCCACGCACTCGGTGAGCGGCAGCACCCCCGCGCCCAGCGGCAGCGGCACCGTGTCGTCGGCCGACGCGATGTCCTTGACCTGCACATACCCCAGGTGCGGAGCGAGCGCGGCGTAGGTGTCGGAGGGCTGCTCGCCGCCCAGCCAGGTGTGCATCACGTCCCACAGCGCGCCGACCTGCCGGTGTCCGACCGGGCCGAGGATCCGGATCGCGGCGGCGCCGGTGCGGTGCGAGTCGTGCGTCTCCAGCAGGATCCGCACCCCGAGCGCGGCGGCGTCCTCGGCGGCGGTGCCGAGCCGCCGGGCGGCGAGCGCGTCGGACTCCTCGCGGGGGCGGTCGGGGTCGGCGCCGGGGAAGACCCGGACGAAGGGTGCGCCCAGGTCGTGGGCGAGGTGGAGGAGGTCCCGGAGCTCCGCCAGTACGGGCGCGTCGTCGCCCGGCGCGGCCACGCGCGTGTACCCGGCGAGGCCCAGCACCTCGACCCCGGCCGTCTTGAACAGGGCGGCCGTGTCGGCGCGTTCGGCGGGGGAGAGGCCGGGGTGCACCGGCTCCTCCGGATGGGCGCGCAGTTCGACGCCGTGGTAGCCGTGCGCGGTCGCGAGCGCGAGGACCTCCGGGACGGGCAGGCCGGGGACACCGAGAGTGGAGAACGCCAGCTTCATGGGGCGGACCCTACTCGTCACACGCCCGATCCGTGCAGATCCAGCCGCCAGTCCTGGCCGATCAGATCCTTGCCGAAGGAGCGGTGCGGCCGCTCGGCGGCGAGGACGAAGCCGTGCCGCTGGTAGATGCGGCGGGCGCCGCTCAGCACGTCGTTGGTCCACAGCACCAGCTCGCGGTAGCCCACCCCGCGCGCGAAGTCGATCACCGCCCGCACCAGCCGGTCGCCGATGCCGCCCCCGCGTGCCGCGGGTTCCACGAGCAGCAGCCGCAGCCGCGCGGTACCGGGCGCGTCGTCCCGTACGCACATCACGCACCCCACCGGCCGCCCGCCCGCCTCGGCGATCCACACCCGCTCCAGGTGCGGGTCGTGGTCCTGCGCGAAGTCGGCGACGATCCGGGCGACCAGTCCCTCGTAGTCGGCGTTCCAGCCGTACTCGGCCGCGTACAGCGCGGCGTTGCGCTGCACCATCCAGCCCAGGTCGCCGGGGAGCGGCTCGCGCAGCACCACCGCGCCGGACCGGGCGCGCTCCTCGCCGAGGAGGTCCCGGATGGTCCGCATGGCCTCCGCCAGCCGGGGCCGGTCGGCCGGGGCCACGGTGTCGAGCAGGGCCCCGACCGTCTCCCGGGCCCGCTCGTCCAGCACCGCGGCGGCCTCCCGGCCCGGCACGGTGAGCCGGACCCGCCGCCGGCGTGGATCGCTGTCGGAGGGGCCGCGCTCGATCAGCCCGGCATCCTCGAACCGGTTGAGGATCCGGCTCAGATAGCCCGCGTCCAGGCCGAGCAGGGTGCGCAGGTCGGCCGCGTCCAGGTGCGGGACCTGGGCGAGTTCGTACAGCACACGGGACTCGGTGAGGGTGTACGGGGCGTAGCGGTGGCGGCCGTGGTCGAGGGCGCCGATGACGCCGGTGTAGAAGCGGTTGAAGGCGCGGACGTCCTGGACAGTCATGATCGCCCCCGGATGTTTGACTCAGTCAGAGATATCGTCGCTCCGAGCGTAGACCCGGGGTGCGTCCTCGTCCACAGCTGGGAACCCGTTGCGGAGGCGGGGGGAAACCACTGGTCCGGGCGGGGAGTTGGGCCTGTACCCCACACATTCCGCCTGCGCTGTCACTCCTTTTGACTTCGTCGCGTTTGCGTCGTAATTTAAGAACAAACGTCACAGATATCCGTTCTGTACCGGACGTGACGACCCGCCGCCGGAACGTATCGCGGGCGGCGAGGAGGGCGCGCGGAGCTACGCGCAGGCTCCGGAGCGCAGACTGACGGCCCGTCGAGGCCGTCGAAATCATCCACACCCTCGGAGAGGGGACTCATCATGCGCGCGCACACCACCCGCATCAAGAGAGTGGCCATCGCGGTCTGCTCGGCGCCGATCCTCGCCATCGCCGCCGGTGCAGGAGCCGTCAGCGCAGCCACCACCGCTGCGGCCCCCGACCACGTCGTCGCCTATGACAACGGCGGAGGCGGAGGCGGCCACGGCGGCGGAGGCGGCTACGGCGGCGGAGGCGACCACGGCGGCGGAGGCGACCACGGGGGCGGAGGCGACTACGGCGGCGGAGGCGACCACGGCGATCACGGAGGAGGAGACCACGGTGGCTGGGGCTGGGGTGATGACGACGACGACTACTGAGTCGACCGTCGTGATTGCCGCCCACTGACAGCGACAGCGGATCCGGGTGCCCGACCCATGGGGCGCCCGGATCCATGTGACGACATCCGCGGTGTGGCGACGCAGGGGCCCTGGGCCCCGTGGCCGTGAAGGCGGTGGGACCTGATGAGGATCGTGTGCGTGGGCGGAGGCCCGGCCGGGCTGTACTTCTCCATCTCCGCGAAGCTGCGGGACGCCGGACACGAGATCACCGTCATCGAGCGCGACCCCCCGGAGGCGACGTACGGCTGGGGCGTCGTGTACTGGAACGACCTGCTGGACATCCTGCACCGCAACGACCCCGAGAGCGCACGCGCGGTGAGCGCCGGTTCCGTGCTCTGGCGGGACCAGGAGATCCGCCTGCACGGCAGCCGGCACGACGGCACCGCGTACTTCGGCGGCTACGGCTACAGCATGGGCCGGGCGGCCCTGCTGGACGTCCTGACCCGGCGCGCCCGGGCACTCGGCGTCGACGTCCGGCACGGACAGCGGCTGGAGGACCCCGCCGACCTGCCGGAGGCCGACCTGATCGTGGCCGCCGACGGCGCGGGCAGCCGGCTCCGGCTGAGCCGTGCCGAGCACTTCGGCACCCGGGTGGAGACCGGCCGCAACCCCTATCTCTGGCTCGGTACGGACCGGCAGTTCGACAGTTTCGTGTTCGACTTCGAGGAGACCCCGGCGGGCTGGATCTGGTTCCACGCCTACCCGTCCGTCAGGGGACGGATCAGCACCTGCATCGTGGAGTGCTCACCGCAGACCTGGCAGGGCCTGGGCCTCGACACGCTGGAAACGGAGGACGCCCTGCCCCTGCTGGAGAAGATCTTCCACCGCGCCCTCGACGGCCACAGCCTGATCAGCAGCTCACGCGGCGGACCGGCGAAGTGGCAGCGCTTCCAGCACCTCAGCAACACGACGTGGTACGACGACACCGACGGCAACCTCGTCCTCGTCGGCGACGCGGCGCACACCACGCACTTCACGCTGGGCTCCGGGACCCGGCTGGCGATGATCGACGCGATCGTGCTGGCCCACGCGCTCGCGCGGTACCCGGACCCGCGGGTGGCGCTGCGCGAGTACGACCGGCACCGGCGCGCGGAACTCCATCCCGTCCAGGCCGCGGCGCGCTCCAGCATGGCCTGGTTCGAGCAGCTGGACGACTACCTGGACCGCGACCCGGTCTCCTTCGCCTACGCCATGTCGGTACGCCAGGGCCGCCAGCACCCCTGGCGCTACCAGGTCCACCTCGCCACCCAGATCGCCGCGGCCCGCCGGGCCCGGCGGGCGTACGACACCGGAAAGCGCTGGTACCGCGACCGACGCCGGGGCGAGGCCCCCCTCCCCCTGCTGGGCCGCTCCCTCCCCGGCCATCGCTGAACGTGCGGCAGTCCAAGGAGCGGCAGTGGCTGGTCGGCGGCGTACGGCCGCCCGTGTCCGGCCGGCAGCCAGAGGGGGCGGTGACGGGTCGGCAGTGACGGGTCGGCGATGAACGGTCGGCAGTCAAAGAGCGGCGGCGGCCGGCCGGTGGTCCACAGGGTGGCGGCGGCCGGCCGGTGGTCCACAGGGTGGCAGTGGCCGGTCGGTGGTCCAAGGGCGGCAGTGGCCGGCCGGCGGTCCAAAGGGTGGCAGCGACCGGCCGGCGGTGAGTGGCCGGCGGTGAAGAGACGGCCCTTACAGGACGGGTCGCCGGGAAACCCGTGCGGCGGTTCAGGCGCGGGGAACCGCTGAGGACCCCCGGACCATCAGCTCCCCGCGGACGGTCGCGATACCCCCCGGCGGCGGCTCCTCCCGCCCCATGGCGATCCGCCCGGCGCGCGCCCCCGCCTCCGCCAGCGGCAACCGCACCGTCGTCAGCGCGGGGACCGCGTCCACGCTGAACGGCAGGTCGTCGAAGCCGGCCACCGACACATCCGCCGGGATCCGCAACCCCGACTCCCGCAACGCCGCGCACGCCCCCAGCGCGACGGAGTCGTTCGCGGCCACGACCGCCGTCAGCGACGGATCGCGGCGCATCAGCTCCACCGTGGCCTCGTAACCCGACTGACGGTCGTAGCGCCCGTGCACCGTCCAGCGGGGGTCGTCCTCGACGCCCGCCGCGGCCAGCGCCGCCCGATGGCCCTCCAGGCGGTGCCGGGTCGTCGTACGTTCCTCGGGGCCCGCGATGTAGCCGAGGCGGCGGTGGCCCAGGCCGAGAAGGTGCTCGGTCAGCCGGTGGGCGCCGCCCCGGTTGTCGAAGGCGAGGGCGTACGCGCCGGTGTCGGGCGCCGGCGGCCGTCCGCACAGCACCACCCGGGTCCCGGCCTCCGTGAGCTTGCGCAGCTTCGCCGCGACCGCCGCCGCGTGCGGCGCGTCCTCCACGGCCCCGCCGGTCAGCACCACGGCCGCCGCCCGCTGCCGCTGCAGCAGGGTGAGATACGTCAGCTCGCGCTCCGGCGAGCCGCCCGTGTTGCAGACGACCGCGAGCCGCTCGCCACCCGCCCGGCCGCCCGGCCCGCCGATCTCGGCCTGGATGGCGCTCGCCATGATCCCGAAGAACGGGTCGGCGATGTCGTTGACGAGAATGCCGACCAGGTCGGAGGTGGCGGCCGCCAGGGAGCTCGCCGGGCCGTTGAGGACGTAGTCCAGCTCGTCCACGGCCCGCAGCACCCGCTCGCGCGTCGAGGCGGCCACCGGGTAGTTGCCGTTCAGTACGCGCGACACCGTCGCGGGGGAGACCTGGGCGCGGGCCGCCACATCCGCCAGTGTCACCGTCATGTCGTCGTCCTCCGGTCGTGCATCGTGTCGTACGCCCTCGTAGACAGCCAGACCCCGCTCCTGGTTCCGAGCAGATCTTCCAGCAGACCTTAAAGCCATGGTCCTCGTTTGTTCGCCCCCTCGAACAACTCGAAGGGGACACGGTCTTGTACGGACCACTGTCCAGGGCTAGCTTCGTATCGGATAGAAAGCGCTTGCCCCACTCGTGCCGGAGCCGGGCGAAGGGAACTGACGTGACACGCAAGACGGTGCGTATCGCCATGAACGGTGTGACCGGGCGCATGGGCTACCGCCAGCACCTCGTCCGGTCGATCCTCGCCCTGCGCGAACAGGGCGGCCTCGACCTCGGCGACGGCACCGTGCTGTGGCCGGAGCCGGTCCTGCTCGGCCGCCGCGAGCACGCCCTGGCCCAGATCGCCGCACGGCACGGCCTGGAGCACGTCTCCACCGACGTCGACGCCGTGCTCGCCGACCCGGCCGTCGACCTCTACTTCGACGCCCAGGTCACCTCCGCCCGCGAGGAGACGCTCAAGAAGGCGATCGCCGCGGGCAAGCACGTCTACACCGAGAAGCCGACGGCGACGGGCCTCGCGGGGGCCCTCGAACTCGCCCGCCTGGCCCACCGGAAGGGCATCAGGCACGGCGTCGTCCAGGACAAGATCTTCCTGCCGGGCCTGCTGAAGCTGAAGCGGCTGGTCGACGGCGGCTTCTTCGGCCGGATCCTCTCCGTGCGCGGCGAGTTCGGGTACTGGGTCTTCGAGGGCGACTGGCAGCCGGCCCAGCGCCCCTCCTGGAACTACCGCGCCGAGGACGGCGGGGGCATCGTCGTCGACATGTTCCCGCACTGGGAGTACGTCCTCCACGAGCTGTTCGGCCGCGTGAAGTCCGTCCAGGCCCTCGCCACCACCCACATCCCGCAGCGCTGGGACGAACAGGGCAAGCCCTACGACGCCACCGCCGACGACGCCGCCTACGGCATCTTCGAACTCGACGGCGGG
Source organism: Streptomyces filipinensis (assembly GCF_014649495.1). Taxonomy (GTDB): domain Bacteria; phylum Actinomycetota; class Actinomycetes; order Streptomycetales; family Streptomycetaceae; genus Streptomyces; species Streptomyces filipinensis. Next base: position 287,821 of record NZ_BMTD01000001.1, read on the forward strand.
GCCGTCGCCCAGATCAACTCCTCCTGGGCCGTGCGCGTCAACCGCGACGAACTGGTCGAGTTCCAGGTCGACGGCACCGAGGGCTCGGCGGTGGCGGGCCTGCGCACCTGCCGCGCGCAGCACCGCTCCGCGACCCCCAAGCCGGTCTGGAACCCCGACATCCCCGCCACGGAGGTCTTCCGCGACCAGTGGCAGGACGTGCCGGACAACGAGGACTTCGACAACGGCTTCAAGGCCCAGTGGGAGCTGTTCCTCAAGCACGTCTACGCGGACGCCCCCTACCGGTGGGACCTGCTGGCCGGCGCCCGCGGTGTGCAGCTCGCCGAGCTGGGCCTGAAGTCCTCCGCCGAGGGCCGCCGCATCGAGGTACCGGAGATCGCCCTGTGACCATCCGACTCCCCGCCGCCGACGGCACCCTGCGCACCTACGAACCCCGCCCCGCACCGCTCGCGCTCAGCCCCGGCGCCCCCTTCACCTCCCGTACGGTCTTCTCGGCGGCCCACGTCGTCGCCGACCCCTGGGCCGACGTGTCCCCCGACTCGCCCGCCGCCGTCGACTGGGACGCCACCCTCGCCTTCCGCCGCCACCTGTGGTCCCACGGCCTCGGCGTCGCCGAGGCGATGGACACCGCCCAACGCGGCATGGGCCTGGACTGGGCGGGCGCGGCCGAGCTGATCCGCCGCTCGGCCGCGGAGGCGAGGTCGGCCGGCGGCCGGATCGCCTGCGGGGTCGGCACCGACCAGATCGGGAACGCCTCCCCGGCACGGATCCGCGCGGCCTACGAGGAGCAGCTGGAGGTCGTCGAGGAAGCGGGCGCCCAGGTCATCCTGATGGCGTCCAGGGCGCTGGCCGCTGCCGCCTCCGGCCCCGAGGACTACCTGGAGATCTACGGCCACCTCCTGCGCCAGTGCGCCGAGCCGGTGATCCTGCACTGGCTCGGCCCGATGTTCGACCCGGCCCTGGAGGGCTACTGGGGCTCGGGCGACCTCGACGCGGCGACCAAGGTGCTCCTGGAGCTCATCGCCGCGCACCCGGACAAGGTCGACGGCGTCAAGGTCTCCCTCCTGGACGCCCGGCGCGAGACCGACCTGCGGCGCAGGCTGCCCGACGGCGTGCGCTGCTACACCGGCGACGACTTCCACTACCCCGAGCTGATCGCGGGCGACGACCAGGGCTTCAGCCACGCCCTGCTCGGCATCTTCGACCCGCTGGGCCCGCTGGCGGCACAGGCGGTACGCGCCTTGGACACCGGGGACACGGCCGGTTTCCGGGAACTCCTCGATCCCACGGTCGCGTTGTCCCGGCACCTCTTCCAGGCGCCGACCCGCTTCTACAAGACCGGCGTGGTCCTCCTCGCCTGGCTCGCGGGCCACCAGTCGCACTTCGCCATGGTCGGCGGCCTCCAGTCGGCCCGCTCCCTCCCGCACCTGGCCCGCGCCTACGAACTCGCCGACGGCCTCGGCCTGTTCCCGGAGCCCGGACTCGCCGAGGACCGGATGAAGAACCTGCTCGCCCTCTACGGAGTCGCCCGGTGAACGCCGGCCTGCCACGGCTGAGCATCAACCAGATGACGGTGAGGCAGTTGTCGCTGCCGGAACTGGCCGAGGCCTGCGGCGAGTCGGGCATCGGCCAGGTGGGCCTGTGGCGCGCACCGGTCCAGGCGTACGGCGTGGACGCGACGGCGAAGCTGATCCGTGCCACGGGCCTGACGGTGACGACCCTGTGCCGGGGCGGCTTCCTGACGGCGATCGACCCGTCGGAACGGGCCGAGGCGCTGGCGGACAACCGCCGCGCGGTGCACGAGGCGGCCACCCTCGGCACCGACACCCTGGTCCTGGTCTCGGGTGGTCTCCCGCCCGGTACCAGGGACCTGGGGGCGGCCCGCGAACGCATCGCCGACGCCCTGGCCGAACTCGCGCCGTACGCCGAGAACCACGGCGTCCGCCTGGCCGTCGAGCCCCTGCACCCGATGTACGCCGCCGACCGCTGCGTGGTGTCCACCCTCGCCCAAGCCCTGGACCTGGCCGAACGCTTCCCCGCGCACCAGGTCGGGGTGACCGTGGACACGTACCACATCTGGTGGGACGACCAGGCGCCGGCGCAGATCGCACGGGCGGGGGCGGGCGGACGTATCCACAGCGTCCAGCTCGCCGACTGGGTCACCCCCCTGCCCGAGGGCGTCCTCAACGGCCGGGGCCAGATCGGGGACGGCGCGATCGACATGCGCGAGTGGACGGGGTACGTGCAGGCCGCCGGCTACACCGGCCCCATCGAGGTCGAGCTGTTCAACGAGGGCCTGTGGGCGCGCGACGGCAGGGAGGTGCTGGCGGAGACGGCGGCACGCTTCGCCGAACACGTCGCACCGGGTCCTTCCTAGGGCACCCCAGGAACTCCGGTCCCGCCGGCATCGTCCTCTTCACATGGACGAAGGAGGAGGTGCCGGCCGATGCGACCGAAGCTGACGGGGGCCGCCGTGGTCACGCTCGCGCTCAGTGCCGTCCTGACGGCCTGCGCGGGCGGACGGGACAGCGCGGACTACCAGACGGACTACGCCAACCACCCGCCGCTGCGCGTCACGGGCCACCCCAGCACGGGCAGCCTGGAAACGGTCCAGAAGCTCGTCTGGCGGCTCGCCGACGGGGACGCCGACGCCGTCGCCGCCCTGAACACCGAGGGCGGCGACGCGGGTCCGGCGGCCCGCGCCTGGATCAGGGCCTACGGCAAGGCCGCCCGCGACGAGGTGAGCGCCGACTTCCGCGACGAGGGATCCGTACGCCAGGACGTGGTCCTGCGCTTCTCCGGCCCGCGCCGGACCCAGGAACTCACGGTGCGGATCGGGAAGGGCGACGCCTGGGGCGTCGTGCTGTCCGGTCCCGAGCCCCGCCGGCAGCCCTGAGAAACGCCGAGGGGCGTGCCCCGGTCCGTCGACCGGGGCACCCCCCTCGTTCGGGCGCGGCGGGCCTAGCCCTGGGCGGCTGCCGCGGCGGCCGCGGCGGCTCGCTCCTCGCCCCTGCGCCGGGCCCGCTTGCTGTACATGACCGTCCACAGGATGAGGGCGCCGAGGACGCCGTAGATCAGGACCGGGCTGAGGCTCACCATGGTGTCGGTGCTCAGCGCGTACGACAGCGCGATGCGGCCGCCCGCCTCCAGGCAGTAGGCCACGCCCCAGACCGCCGTCATGGTCCGCATGGTCGTGCGGAACCCTTCGAACTCCCACAGGCCGTTCCACCAGGCGGTGCCGGCGGCGGTGCCGTCGGTGGCGAACTTGCGGCCGAAGTAGAACATGAGCGGGCGCGGCGCCAGCAGCGTCACCAGGCACAGCAGGCCGAAAAGACCGGTGATGGCCGAGTCCTTGATCAGGAGGGCCCGGGCCGAGTGGGCGCCGACGAGAGAGACGACAGCCGTGATGACCAGGAACACCAGGGTCACGACGGCGAACTCGTCGAGGCGGCGCCGCCAGGCGAGGTGCACGGCGCTGTCGAGCACCGGCCAGGCACTGCTCGCCAGCAGTGCGGCGAACTCGCTCCACCCCTGGTCACGCAGGGCGTTGTAGGTGAGGATCGGCGCCGCCACGTTGAGCGCGATGGTGAGGATCCAGCCGGCCATGGCGTTGCCCTGGGACCGGGCGGGCAGCTGCGGACGTTCCTCCACCTGCGCCGCCCGCGCATCCGGCACGCTTGATGCGCCCATGGCATCCTGGGCAGACATGGTTCCCCCTGAGATTTCTGCTGATGAAAGCTGATGTAAGTGGTCGCCTCGATGGTGGGGCGGGTGTGTGGCAGTGAGAGGGCCACAGACCACCGTCAGCTCACCACGTCCGCCGGGCGAGATCATTCACGAGCAAGTTCCGTTTTGGCAAGAGCGGGTGGTACCTCGTCAGACGGCCTTTACCGTCATCTCTCCACCGGAAGTGCTCAGGTCCAGGGCGCACTTGGCGGACGGGCCGTCGGGCACGGAGAGGTGGGGGCTGCCGCACGGGCCGGTCCGGGGGCGGCCTGGAAGAGCACCCCGCACCGCAGCAGCACATCGGCGTACGGCCGGGCCTCGCCGGTGCGGACCACCAGGCGCGCCCCGGCGGAGAGTTCCTTCAGCCGCGCGGGCGGGACAGCGGCCAGGTCCGGGAAGTACCGTTCCAGCAGAGTCCGGTTGGGCAGACGCGGTCCGTCCGGGACCGGCATGCCCGCGTCGCACACCAGCACCGCGTCCCCGTGGCCCAGCTCGGCCACGGCACCGGCCAGCCGGCGGTTGAGGATCCCCGCCTTCTTCACAGGGCGTCGACCTCGGCCGCCGTCGGGTACGACGCCTGCGCGCCCCGCCTGGTCACGGCCGCGGCGCCGACCCGCGCCGCGTAGGCCGCCGCCTCCGTCAGCGGGGCGCCCGCGCCCAGCTTCCAGGCCAGCGCGGCCGTGAAAGCGTCCCCGGCACCCGTGGTGTCCACCGCGTCCACCTGCACCGACGCCACCCGTGTCACCCCCCGGTCGTCGCACACCAGCGCCCCCTGCGCGCCCAGCGTCACCACCACCGAGCGCGGTCCCTTGGCCAGCAGCAGGCGCGCCCAGTCGGCCGGTTCCTCGCTCACGCAGGCCTCGCCGAGGATCACCCGCGCCTCGTGCTCGTTGACGATCAGCGGGTCGCAGGCCGCGAGCACCTCCCCGGGCAGGGGCCGCGGCGGAGACGGGTTCAGCACGAAGCGGCCGCCCGGGGACAGGTTCCGTACGACCTCCACGACGGTCTCCAGCGGGATCTCCAGCTGTGCCGACACCACCCGGGAGGCGAGGAACAGGCTCACCGCCGTCCGGACGTCCGCCGGGGCGAGCCGGGCGTTGGCACCCGGCGACACCACGATGCTGTTGTCCCCGGAGGGGTCCACGGTGATCAGCGCCACGCCGGTCGGCGCCCCGCCCACCAGCACGCCGACCGTGTCGACGCCGGCCGCGCGCAGGGAGTCCAGCAGCAGCCGGCCGTGGCCGTCGTCGCCGACCCGGGCCAGCAGGGCCGTACTCGCGCCGAGCCGGGCGGCGGCGACCGCCTGGTTGGCGCCCTTGCCGCCGGGGTGGACGGCCAGGTCACCACCGAGCACCGTCTCTCCGGCGGCCGGCCGCCGCTCGACATCGATCACCAGGTCGGCGTTGGCCGAACCCACGACCAGCAGGTCGTAGTCGTACATCAGTTGACTCCCCAGAGAGATGACCTCAGGCGGGCCTGCCCCGGAAGACTCTCCGGGGCAGGCCCGTCCGTCGTTGTCAGCCGCTGAAACCGGCCACGTTGTCCTTCGTGACCACCTTCACCGGCACCTTCACCGTCGACTCCACCTTCTTGCCCTGGACCGCCTTCAGCGCGTTGTCCACGGCGATCCGGCCCAACTGCGTCGGCTGCTGGGCGACCGACGCGTACAGCGTGCCGTCCTTCACCGCCGTGAGCCCGTCCGGGGTGCCGTCGAAGCCGACCACCTGGACCGACCGGCCGGCCTTGGCGCCGAGCGCCTTGATCGCGCCGAGCGCCATCTCGTCGTTGGCGGCGATGACGCCCTGCACGTCCGGGTGGGCCTGGAGCAGGTTCGACATCACGTCTAGCCCCTTGGCGCGCTGGAAGTCGGCCGGCTGCTGGGCCAGCACCTGGATGCCGGGGTAGGCCTTCAGGCCCCGCGCGAAGCCCGCCGCCCGCTCCCGGGCCGCCGAGGTGCCCGCCTGACCCTGCAGGATCACGATCCTGCCCTTGCCACCGAGCTTCCGCGCGATCGCCTTGGCGGCCAGCTCGCCGCCGGCCACGTTGTCGGAGGCCACCAGGGCGTCCACGGCGGCCCGGTTGACGCCCCGGTCGACGGCGACCACCGGGAGCCCCGCCTTGTCGGCGGCCTTCACCGAGTTGCTCGCCGCGTCCGAGTCCACCGGGTTGACGATGATCGCGCCCAGCCGGGAACTGGTGAAGTTCTGCAGCTGGTCGGCCTGCTGGGAGGCGTCGTTCTGGGCGTCGGTGACGGTCAGGTCCACGCCCCGCTTGTCCGCCTCCGCCTGGGCGCCGGCCCGGATCTGCACGAAGAAGGGGTTGTTCAGGGTGGACAGGGACAGACCCAGCTTCGGGGCCGTGGCGGACGGGGACCCGCTGTGCAGGAAGGAGGTCGCGCCGACGACCGCCACGGTGACCACGGCCGCGAGCGCGTAGGTGGCCGCCTGCCGGCCCTTGGGCCCGCCCGCGCCGGACGCCACCGGGGTCGCCCCCGCCTTGCGGCGCACGGTGTCCAGCAGCACCGCCAGCGCGATGACGACACCGATCACCACCTGCTGCCAGAACGCCGACACCGACAGCAGGTTGAGGCCGTTGCGCAGCACCGCCAGGATCAGCGCGCCGATCAGCGTGCCGGACGCCTTGCCGGTGCCGCCCGCGAGCGAGGCACCGCCGATCACGACCGCGGCGATCGCGTCCAGCTCGTAGCCGTCGGCGGCCTGCGGCTGCGCCGAGGACAGCCGGGAGGCGAGCACGATGCCGGCGACGGCCGCGAACACACCGGACAGGGCGTAGATCGCGAGCTTCTGCCGCCTCACCCGCAGACCCGACAGCCGCGCGGCCTCCTCGTTGCCGCCGATCGCGTACATGGAGCGGCCGATGTACGTCCGCCCGAGGACGAGGGCCGCGATCAGCCCCATCACCACCATGACCAGCACCGGGACCGGCAGCCAGCCGCCGAGCGTGTCACCGAGGTGCGAGACCGGGTCCGGGAAGGCGATCGGGGAGCCCTGGGAGATCACCAGGGCGAGACCGCGGCCCACGGACAGCAGGGCCAGCGTCGCGATGAACGGCGGGAGCTTGCCGTAGGCGATGAGGAAACCGTTCACCAGACCGGCGACGACACCCGTGGCCACGGCCAGCACGACCGCGAGCGCGACCGGCACGCCGTGCTGTGTGGCGCTCCACGCCAGCACGGTCGCCGACAGCGCGGCCACCGACCCGACCGACAGGTCGATGCCCGCCGAGACGATCACGAAGGTGACACCGAAGGCGAGGACGGCCGTGACGGCGGCCTGGACGCCGATGTTGAGCAGGTTGTCGGTCGTCAGGAAGTCACCGGACAGCGCCGACAGGACGACGACGAGGACGATCAGCGCGGTGAGCGCGCCGTTGTCGAGGAGCAGCCGGCGAAGGGCCCCTGAGGCGCCACTCGCGCCGGCCCGGCTCTTGAGCGTGTCAGTGGCCACGGCTGGCCTCCTTCTCGGTGTCCTTGTGCGGGGTGGGGGTGGAGACGGCGAGCGCCATGACGGCGTCCTGGGTGGCCTCGTCGGCCGCTAGTTCACCGGCGATCCGGCCCTGGGCCATCACCAGGACCCGGTCGCTCATGCCGAGGACCTCCGGCAGATCGCTGGAGATCATCAGCACGGCGGCCCCGGCGGCGGTCAGTTCGTTGATCAGCTGGTAGATCTCGACCTTGGCGCCGACGTCGATGCCGCGCGTCGGCTCGTCGAGGATTAGCACCCTGGTGTCGGCCAGCAGCCACTTGCCGATGACGACCTTCTGCTGGTTGCCGCCGGACAGGGTCCGCACCTGCTGCCCCAGCCCCGCCATCCGCACGCCCAGCTGCCCGGCGATCCGCTCGGCCGCGACGCGCTGCGCCCGGCGGTCCACCAGCCCGGCCCGGGTGGCGGCGCGCAGGGTGACGAGCCCGAGGTTCTCCTCCACGGACGCGTCCAGCACCAGCCCCTGGCCCTTGCGGTCCTCCGGCACGAGCCCGATCCCGGCCGCCATCGCGGCGTTCACGTCATGCCGCTTCAGCTCGCTCCCGGAGACCTTCACGACCCCGCCGTCGTACGGATCGGCCCCGAACACGGCCCGCACCACCTCGGTACGGCCGGCGCCCACCAGCCCCGCGATCCCGACGACCTCGCCGGCGTGCACCTCGAAGCTGACGTCGTGGAAGACACCGTCGCGGGTGAGCCCCTCGACACCGAGCAACGCGGCGCCCCTGTCCGGCCGCTGCCGCGGATACTGCTGCGCGATGGACCGCCCGACCATGAGCCGTACGAGTTCGTCCTCGGGGGTGGAAGCGGGAACCTGCCCGACGCTGCGCCCGTCCCGGATGACGGTGACCCGGTCTCCCAGAGCGGCGATCTCCTCCAGGTGATGCGTGATGAAGACGATCCCCACGCCGTCCTCGCGCAGCTGACGCACGATCGCGAAGAGCTTCTCGACCTCCTCCGAGGTGAGCACCGCGGTCGGCTCGTCCATGACGAGCACGCGCGCGTCCAGGCTGAGGGCCTTGGCGATCTCGACCATCTGCAGGCGCGCGATACCGAGTTCACGCACACGCGCGCGTGGCGAGACATGCACACCGACACGCCGCAGCAGCCGCTCGGCGTCGCCCTCCATCCGCTTGCGGTCGATCATCCCGAAGCGCCGGGGCTGCCGTCCGAGGAAGATGTTCTCGGCCACGGTCAGATCCGGAACGAGATTGAACTCCTGGTAGATGGTGGCGATCCCGAGCCGCTCGGCGTCCTGCGCGCCCTGGACGCGCACCTGCTGACCGCCGACGCTGATCCGTCCGGCATCCGGCGTGTACGCCCCGGAGAGCATCTTGATGAGCGTGCTCTTGCCGGCGCCGTTCTCACCGAGCAGCACATGGACCTCGCCCCGGCGCAGATCGAAGTCGACGCCGTCGAGCGCGACCACGCCGGGGAAGGTCTTGCGTATGCCCTCGATGCGCAGCAACTCGTCCGGGTTGCTCACGACGTGCTCCTTTGCACTGGGGAGGGGGACTGTGCGGGGGGTGCCGCGGCCGGGGCGGGCTCGCCGCACGAGCGGCGCACGACGAGCCGGGCGGGCAGGGTGACCGACCGGGGGACCCGCCCCTCGATCCGGTCCACCAGGGCGCGTACGGCGGCCCGCCCCAGCTCACCGGTCGGCTGCGCGATCGCCGTGACGGGCGGATCGGTGTGCACGAACCAGGGGATGTCGTCGAACGCGGCCAGCGCGATGTCGTCCGGAACGCGCAGCCCACGCGCGCGTACGGCGTCCAGGGCACCGAGTGCCATGAGGTTGTCGGCGGCGAAGACGACCTCCGGCGGCCGGGGCAGATCCAGAAACCCCTCGGTGACCCGCCGCCCGCTCTCGGCCTGGAAGTCACCCTGACCTGTGTAGGCGTCGGGGAGCGGCATGCCGTACTCGGCCATCGCCTCCCTGAAGGCCTCGACGCGCTCGCTGCCGGTCGTGGTGGCGGCGGGGCCGGCGATGATCGCGAGCCGCCGGTGCCCGAGCCCGTACAGGTGGGCGACGAGGTCCCGTACGGCCGCGCGTCCGTCGGCCCGGACGACGGGCACGTCCACGCCCGGGATCCACCGGTCCACGAACACCATCGGGGTCCCCGCGCGGGCCGCGTCCAGCATCAGCGGGGAGCCGCCGTCGGTGGGGGAGACGAGCAGCCCGTCGATCCGCCGGTCGAGCAGGTTCCGCACGTGGTGGTCCTGCAGATCCGGCCGCTCGTCGGCGTTCCCGATGATCACGCTGTAGCCGAGCGCCCGGGCCTCTTCCTCGACGGACCGGGCCAGCTCGGTGAAGTAGGGGTTGAGCACGTCGCTGATGACCAGGCCGAGGGTGTGGGTCTGGTCGGTGCGCAGGGAGCGGGCGACGGCGTTCGGACGGTAGCCCAGCGCCTCGACGGCGGCCAGCACGCGCGTGCGGGCGTCGGCGCTGACCGACGGGTGCGCGTTCAGGACGCGCGAGACCGTGGCGACGGAGACGCCCGCCGCGGCGGCGACGTCCTTGATGCTCGCCATCGCCGGCTCACCTCCTCGTGCAGAGCATGGAATCGATTACATGGATGTCGTAGGAGGGAATGGAATCGATTACACGAGGTGGAGGCAAGGGGGTGAGAGGTGGCCGAAACCCAATCGTGATCGTGGGGCCTGGCCGCGGCCCCGTCAGGACCAGAAGACGACGGCGAGGGCGATGAGCGTGCCGAGGCAGACCACGGCCCCGAAGACGCCGAAGCCGATGGCGACCTTCACGCTGGTGGGGCGCAGCTCCCGCCACCCCAGTTCCTCGGCCACGCCCCGGATCAGGCGGTGACCGTCGGCGGACGAGAAGCGGTAGCGCCCCGTGCCGTCCATGTTCGCGCCCTTGACGACGTACACGCTCCGGCCGACGGACACCGCCTTGCCCAGCCCGGCCCCGTCCGGACCGGCCCCGTACCCGGCGGTGCGCACGACGTCCGTCATCGTGAAGGCCCTCTCCTGCTGCCGCAGCACGACTCGGTAGGTGTGCAGCCGCCGCTCCGGGCCCGGTACGTCCACGGTCAGCTCGAATCCCTGACCCGTCGGGCGCATCCGGTACGGCGTGTCCGCGACGGCGGCCGCGACGCGGGACTGGAACTCCCCGACGGCGTCTGCTCTGTAGCTCCCCCACATGGGCACGGACAGTAACAGCGCGCGTTGTCAGACCCCACCGGTACCGTCGGATCATGGCTCGACAGACGGGGACCCAGAGCGGAGAGCGGCGGCTCGCCGTACTCGAAGGCGTGCTGGAGCGGATCACGTACGCCAACGAGGAGAACGGCTACACGGTCGCCCGGGTCGACACCGGAAGAGGCGGCGGTGACCTCCTCACGGTCGTCGGCGCGCTGCTCGGTGCCCAGGTCGGTGAGTCGCTGCGGATGGAGGGCCGCTGGGGGTCGCACCCGCAGTACGGCAAGCAGTTCCATGTCGAGAACTACACGACCGTCCTGCCCGCCACCGTCCAGGGCATCCGGCGCTATCTGGGATCCGGCCTGGTCAAGGGCATCGGGCCGGTGTTCGCCGACCGGATCACGCAGCACTTCGGGCTGGACACCCTCCGCGTCATCGAGGAGGAGCCGAAGCGCCTCATCGAAGTCCCCGGCCTCGGCCCCAAGCGGACCGGGAAGATCGCCGACGCCTGGGAGGAGCAGAAGGCGATCAAGGAGGTCATGCTCTTCCTCCAGACCGTCGAGGTGTCCACCTCCATCGCCGTGCGGATCTACAAGAAGTACGGCGACGCGTCGATCTCGGTCGTCAAGGAGCAGCCCTACCGGCTCGCCGCCGACGTCTGGGGCATCGGCTTCCTGACCGCCGACAAGATCGCCCAGTCCGTCGGCATCCCGCACGACAGCCCGGAGCGGGTCAAGGCCGGCCTGCAGTACGCCCTCTCCCAGTCCGCCGACCAGGGGCACTGCTTCCTGCCGGAGGAGCGGCTGATCTCCGACGCCGTGAAGCTGCTCGCCGTCGACACCGGACTGGTCATCGAGTGCCTCGCGGAGCTGGCCGAGCCGGGAGAGGACGGCGCGGAACCGGGCGTCGTACGCGAGAAGGTGCCCGGGCCCGACGGTGCCGCCGGTGAACCCGTCACCGCCGTGTACCTCGTCCCCTTCCACCGCGCCGAGCTGTCCCTCTCCTCCCAGCTGCTGCGCCTCCTGCGGACCGACCAGGACCGGATGCCCGCCTTCCGGGACGTGGACTGGGGCAGGGCGCTCGGCTGGCTGAAGGGCCGCACGGGCGCCGATCTCGCCCCCGAGCAGGAAGCCGCCGTGCGGCTCGCGCTCAGTGAGAAGGTCGCCGTCCTCACCGGCGGACCCGGCTGCGGCAAGTCCTTCACGGTCCGCTCGATCGTGGAGCTGGCCCGCGCCAAGCAGGCCAAGGTGCTGCTCGCCGCGCCGACGGGGCGCGCCGCCAAGCGGCTGGCCGAGCTGACCGGCGCCGACGCCTCCACCGTGCACCGGCTGCTGGAGCTGAAGCCCGGCGGGGACGCCGCCTATGACCGGGACCGTCCGCTCGATGCCGACCTCGTCGTCGTGGACGAGGCCTCCATGCTGGACCTTCTGCTCGCCAACAAGCTGGTCAAGGCCGTGCCGCCGGGAGCGCACCTCCTCTTCGTGGGAGACGTCGACCAGCTGCCCAGCGTCGGCGCCGGCGAGGTCCTGCGGGACCTGCTGGCCGACGGGAGCCCCCTTCCCGCCGTCCGGCTCACCCGGGTCTTCCGGCAGGCCCAGGAGTCCGGCGTCGTCACCAACGCGCACCGGATCAACGCCGGGCAGCATCCGCTCACCGACGGGCTGAAGGACTTCTTCCTCTTCGTCGAGGACGACACCGAGGAGGCCGGGCGGCTCACGGTGGACGTGGCCGCACGACGGATTCCGGCCAGGTTCGGGCTGGACCCGCGCCGGGACGTGCAGGTGCTCGCGCCGATGCACCGGGGTCCGGCCGGGGCGGGCGTGCTCAACGGGCTGCTGCAGCAGGCCGTCACGCCCGGCCGGCCCGATGTGCCGGAGAAGCGGTTCGGAGGCCGGGTCTTCCGCGTCGGCGACAAGGTCACCCAGATTCGCAACAATTACGAGAAAGGGAAGAACGGTGTCTTCAACGGCACCGTCGGCGTCGTCACCTCGCTCGACCCGGTCGACCAGCGCCTGACGGTGCTGACGGACGAGGACGAGGAGGTTCCGTACGAATTCGACGAACTGGACGAACTTGCCCATGCGTACGCGGTGACCATCCACCGCTCACAGGGGAGTGAATATCCCGCTGTGGTGATTCCCGTCACGACCGGAGCATGGATGATGCTGCAGCGGAACCTGCTCTACACGGCGGTCACCCGGGCCAAGCGGCTGGTCGTCCTCGTCGGTTCGCGCAAGGCGATCGGACAGGCGGTGCGCACGGTGTCGGCCGGACGGCGTTGTACGGCACTCGACTTCAGGCTGGCGTAACCGGCTCGTACGGCCGGCGGGCGGCATCACAAAAAATGATCGATCAAATGAGTCGTGAAGGTCACAGAGCACTTCCAGATGCCGTTCGGAGGGGGCAGGATGAGCAGGTTGGCGGCACTGAGTGCCGCCGATAGGCCCAATGGTCGACCCCGAGTGCACTCTCCTGAGCCAAATGGGGGATGGTAGAGACAGTCAGGGCACCTCGAAGATGAGGCACTACGTCGGTGAGGGAAGACGTGAGCGACAACTCTGTAGTACTGCGGTTCGGCGACGGCGAGTACACCTACCCGGTGGTCGACAGCACCGTCGGTGACAAGGGCTTCGACATCGGGAAGCTCCGCGCCCAGACCGGTCTGGTGACTCTGGACAGCGGTTACGGCAACACGGCCGCCTATAAATCCGGCGTCACCTACCTCGACGGCGAGGCGGGCATCCTCCGCTACCGCGGCTACCCCATCGAGCAGCTGGCCGAGCGCTCCACCTTCCTTGAGGTGGCGTACCTGCTGATCAACGGCGAGCTGCCCACCGTCGACGAGCTGACGACGTTCAAGAACGACATCACGCGGCACACCCTGCTGCACGAGGACGTCAAGAACTTCTACAAGGGCTTCCCGCGCGACGCCCACCCGATGGCCATGCTGTCCTCGGTCGTCTCGGCGCTGTCCACCTTCTACCAGGACAGTCACAACCCGTTCGACGAGAAGCAGCGCAACCTCTCCACGATCCGCCTGCTCGCCAAGCTTCCGACGATCGCGGCGTACGCGTACAAGAAGTCGATCGGCCACCCGTTCGTCTACCCGCGCAACGACCTCGGCTACGTCGAGAACTTCCTGCGTATGACCTTCTCGGTCCCGGCGCAGGAGTTCGAGCTGGACCCGGTCGTCGTCGCGGCGCTGGACAAGCTGCTGATCCTGCACGCCGACCACGAGCAGAACTGTTCGACCTCGACGGTCCGTCTGGTCGGTTCCTCGCAGGCCAACATGTTCGCCTCGATCTCGGCCGGTATCAGCGCGCTGTGGGGCCCGCTGCACGGCGGCGCCAACCAGTCCGTGCTGGAGATGCTCGAAGGCATCCGCGACTCCGGCTCCGACGTCGACACCTTCATCCGCAAGGTGAAGAACAAGGAGGACGGCGTCCGGCTGATGGGCTTCGGCCACCGGGTCTACAAGAACTTCGACCCGCGCGCCAAGATCATCAAGGCCGCCGCGCACGATGTGCTCTCCGCGCTGGGCAAGGAGGACGAGCTCCTCGACATCGCCCTGAAGCTGGAGGAGCACGCCCTCTCCGACGACTACTTCGTCGAGCGCAAGCTGTACCCGAACGTCGACTTCTACACCGGTCTGATCTACCGGGCCATGGGCTTCCCGACCGAGATGTTCACGGTCCTGTTCGCCCTCGGCCGCCTGCCGGGCTGGATCGCCCAGTGGACCGAGATGATCAAGGAGCCGGGTTCGCGCATCGGCCGCCCGCGCCAGATCTACACGGGCGTGGAGCTGCGCGACTTCGTGCCGGTCGAGGAGCGCTGACACCTGCCGGTGGGGGGCGCCGCTCGGTGGTGCCCCGTTGGCCGGTGCCGGCCTGCTGGATGGCTGGTGAACCGCCGGGCGACAGGGCCTGCCCCATGGGTGGGCCCTCGGTCCGCCTCCGGGGCGGAGCCCGGCCCGTAGTGCAAGCGGAACGCAGAAGGCGCCCTGAGACGCCGGTCCCCCCACGGGCCGACGACCAGGGCGCCTTCCTATGTCCCGGTGCGGATTCCCCCCACGGGATCCGGCCGGGCGCTCGGAGAGGACAGCGCCTGAATCGCTGTCTGTGAGCAGAACGAGCAAAACTCGCCCTGCCCCAGTGATGCGGTGCGATCTGCCGGGACAACGCACGCGGGAGGGCCGCTCAAAGCTTCCCGGTGTGCGTGCCCCGGCAACGCATCTCTGAGGAAGTCCCCCAAGACATCCCCAGATGCCGATCGACGCCCCCCAAGACGCCGAACCGACATCGCCAACTTAGACCTTCGAACCCCTTCGATGGTTACGTTCGCATCACTGTGATCTGCGTCTCTTGCATATGTCCTTTAGGTGCGCAAGAGCCCCGATACGGCGATCGGGGCCCAAGCGTAAGGATGATGCGCGAGCCTTGTGAAGAGCTTATGTGAGGCTCGCGCAGGACTCCAGGGGGTCTCCCACTTCAGCTGTCGGTGAACCGCCGGTAACCCCGCGGGACTTCAGCGGAACCGGCGCAGCCGCAGACTGTTGGTCACCACGAAGACCGAGGAGAAGGCCATCGCCGCGCCGGCGATCATCGGGTTGAGCAGCCCGGCGGCGGCCAGCGGCAGCGCGGCCACGTTGTAGCCGAAGGCCCACACCAGGTTGCCCTTGATGGTGGCCAGGGTCCGCCGGGACAGCCGGATGGCGTCGGCGGCCACGCGCAGGTCCCCGCGCACCAGCGTCAGATCGCCGGCCTCGATCGCCGCGTCGGTGCCGGTGCCCATGGCGAGGCCCAGATCGGCGGTGGCGAGCGCGGCCGCGTCGTTGACGCCGTCGCCGACCATGGCCACGGTCCGCCCCTCGCGCTGCAGCCGTCGTACGACATCGACCTTGTCCTCGGGGAGCACCTCGGCGAACACGTCCCCGGAGTCGATGCCGACCGTGCGCGCGACCGCCTCGGCGACCGTGCGGTTGTCCCCGGTGAGCAGCACCGGCCGCAGACCCAGCGCGCGCAGTTCGCGTACCGCCTCGGCGCTGCTCTCCTTGACCGCGTCGGCCACGGCGAGGATGCCGCGGGCCTGGCCGTCCCAGCCGGCCACGACGGCCGTACGGCCCTCCTGCTCGGACTCGCGGGCCGCGCGGGCCAGCTCCTGCGGCAGCTCGTCGAACAGGCGCCCCACGGCCACCTCACGGCCGTCCACGCGCCCGCGTACGCCCCGCCCGGGGACGTTCTCGAAATGCTCCACCCGGGGGAGCCTGCCGGCCCGCTCCTCGGCGCCCGCGGCGACGGCGCGCGCGACGGGGTGCTCGGACGCGTGCTCCAGGGCGCCCGCGAGCCGCAGCAGCTCCTTCTCGTCCTCGCCGTCGGCGACGTACACCTGCTGGAGGGTCATCCGGCCGGTGGTGACCGTGCCGGTCTTGTCGAGGACGACCGTGTCGACGCGGCGCGTGGACTCCAGGACCTCGGGGCCCTTGATGAGGATGCCGAGCTGGGCGCCGCGGCCGGTGCCGACCATCAGCGCGGTCGGCGTGGCGAGGCCCAGCGCGCAGGGGCAGGCGATGATCAGGACGGCGACGGCGGCGGTGAACGCGGCGGCGGTGTCGCCCGTGACGCCCAGCCAGACGCCGAAGGTGCCGAGCGCGACGAGGATGACCACGGGCACGAACACGGCCGAGATCCGGTCGGCCAGCCGCTGCACCTCGGCCTTGCCGTTCTGCGCGTCCTCCACCAGCTTCGCCATCCGGGCGAGCTGGGTGTCGGCGCCGACCCGGGTGGCCTCGACGACCAGCCGGCCGCCCGCGTTGACCGTGGCGCCGGTGACCCGGTCGCCCGGGGCGACGTCCACCGGCACCGACTCGCCGGTCAGCATGGACGCGTCGACGGCGGAGACACCCTCGGTCACCGTGCCGTCGGTGGCGATCTTCTCGCCGGGCCGTACGACGAACCGGTCGCCGACGGCCAGGGACGACACCGGGACCCGGATCTCGCGGCCGTCCCGCAGCACCGCCACGTCCTTGGCGCCCAGTTCCATCAGCGCCTTCAGGGCGGCTCCGGCGCGCCGCTTGGAGCGGGCCTCCAGATAGCGGCCGAGCAGGATCAGCGCGACGACTCCGGCGGCGACCTCCAGGTAGACGGTGGAGGCGCCGTCCATCCGCGAGACGGTGAGACGGAACGCGTCGTGCATCCCGGGCATGCCCGCGTCACCGAAGAACAGCGCCCACAGCGACCAGCCGAACGCGGCCAGCGTGCCGACCGAGACCAGGGTGTCCATGGTGGCGGCGCCGTGCCGGGCATTGGTCCAGGCGGCCCGGTGGAAGGGCGCGCCGCCCCAGACGACGACGGGCGCGGCGAGCGTGAGGGAGAGCCACTGCCAGTTGTCGAACTGCAGCGCCGGGACCATCGCGAGCAGGACCACGGGCGCGGCGAGCAGCGCGGAGACGAGCAGGCGGTGGCGCAGCGCGCCGAGTTCGGGATCCTGCTCGGGGGTCTTCGGGGCCGCCACGGGTTCGGGCTCGGGCGGCGCGGGCTCCTCGGCGGTGTAGCCCGTCTTCTCGACGGTGGCGATCAGGTCGGCCACCAGGACACCCTCACCGAAGGCGATCTTCGCCTTCTCGGTGGCGAAGTTGACGGTGGCGCTGACGCCCTCCATCCGGTTGAGCTTCCTCTCCACCCGGGCGGCGCAGGAGGCGCAGGTCATCCCGCCGATGAGCAGCTCGACCTCGGAGGTCGTACCCGTGGCTATGGCTGTCTCTGCGGTGGTGCTGGTCATGTCCGGACTCCAGACATCGGACCGGACCGTGCGGATCCAGTATCAGCTGGTCGGCACGGCCCGGTCGGCGAAAGGTTTCGGGCCCCGCGCGCGGGCGGGACCGGTCGTACGAGCCCTGTCTCCCAGGCCCGGCGCGCGAGCCGTGTCCGCCGGTCCTGCTCGTACCGTCCTTGCTGATCAGGCCCGGTCGGCCAGCTCGAAGCCGGCCTCGTCCACGGCGGCGCGTACCGCCTCGTCGTCCAGCGGGGCGTCGGAGACGACGGTGACCTCGCCGGTCGACGCGACGGCCTTCACCGAGCGGACGCCGGGGATCTGGGAGATCTCACCGGAGACGGAGCCCTCGCAGTGGCCACAGCTCATGCCGGTCACCTGGTAGACGGTGGTGACGGAGCCCGGGGTGTCGGTGTGGGCGGTCATGTCGTTACTCCTCGTCGAGGCGTGTGGGGCCGGTGGGGTCCACGGGGGAGCCCCACGTTTCCCAAGACTATACCCCTAGGGGGTATTTCTCCAAGGAGTGTCCCGGCGAGCCAGCGAGCGCACCCATCCGACGGCCGCCAGGGCCACCAGGGCGAGACCGCCCACCGAGAACAGCGCGAACAGGTGCTCCTGCCCGGGGCTCGGCCGCGCGGGGTACCCCGATGCGAACAGCGGCCCCTCCATGCCGGGGCCGGTCAGCCGGCCGACCACCCGGATCGCGAGGCCGTGCGTGGCGTCCCACAGCGCGTGCAGCAGGGAGACGCCCAGACAGGCGCCGGCCACCGGCGCGGCGAACCGGAAGTGCCCGCTCAGGCGGCGCCGGGACAGCAGCACACCACCGGCGATCGCGGTCCACAGGCCGTGCCCCAGGGGGGTCAGCACGCCGCGCGGCAACCCCGTCTCCAGCAGCGCGCGCAGCTCGACGCCGGGGGAGGCGGCCGTCGTGAAGGCGTACCCGACGCTCTCCAGGGCCGCGAAGCCGAAGCCGACGGCCGCGCCGAGCACCAGTCCGGCGCGCAGTCCGCGGATGGCCGGCTCGCGGCGCAGCACGAACACCAGCGCCGCGAGCTTGGCCGTCTCCTCGATCAGGATGAGACCGGCGAACATCCCGGCGGAGGGGTGCGTGAGGGGAGCCTGTGTCAGCGAGGCGCCGAGCACGCCGAGGGCCCCGCCGGTCAGGAAACAGCCGAGGATCGGACTGACGCCCAGGTCGCGGCCGTGCCGTTCGTACGCCCACAGCACGAAGACGACCGGTACGAGAAAGCCGCCGAGCAGGATCAGCGTCGGCAGCAGGATGCCGCTCCGGGTCTCGTAGGTGATCCAGGCGGTCAGTGTCCACAGGGCGGAACCGCCGCCCAGGCAGCGCCGCCACAGGCCCGCCGCGATGCGCGGGTACGGCGGTGGCGGCTGCTGGGGGCCGGGGATGCGGGCCCTGGGCGTGCCGGGAGGCGGGGAGTGGCTCACGGGGATCCCTCGGACAGCTGCTGGGCGGTTTATCCGCACTCTAGGCAGATGTGCCGCCCGCCGCAGTCCGGGTGACCCCCGGGATCACCCCTCCGGGGCCGCCTCCGGTCTCAGCTACGGCCGAGCCGCTCGCCCACCAGCGGTTCCAGGTAGCGGATCAGGACGTCCTTGATCTCCTGGACGTAGGCCACGCGCTCGGCGCCCTCGTGGGCGAGGACCAGCTCCAGGCCGGACTTGTAGACGCCGAGGCAGACGTGCGCCGTCCGGGTGACGTCGGCCGGGGCGGCGCCGGGCATGAGCGAGGCGAGCAGGTCCTCGATCCGGCCGAGCACCGTCGTGTGCAGCTGGTCGTGCTGCTCGGCCATCCGGCCCGGGACGTCGGGGCCGTGCATCAGCGCGAAGAACACCGGGTGTTCGGTGTTGAAGGTGATGAACCGGTCGACGGCGGACCCGATGGCCTCCTCCAGTGGGGTGGCGGGGTCGACGGGGCCCAGCGCCTCGCCGTAGGCCGCCCGCATCTCGTGGACGAGCCGGTCGCCCAGCTCGATCGCGATGGCCTCCTTGTTCGGGAAGAACTGGTAGAGCGTGCCCGGTGAGACCCCGGCCTCGCGGGCGATGGCGTTGGTGCTGGCGGCCGTGTAGCCCGAGGTGCAGAAGACGCGGGCGGCCGCTTCGAGCAGTTGGGCGATGCGGCGCTCCCCCCGCGCCTGCCGGCGGCGCGGCTGCTCCTTCTCCCGCGCCTGCTCCTTCTCCGAGGTGTCGGACACGCGTTATCCCCAGCTCTCCCAAGGTCATTGACAAACGCGAGCGGTCGCTCGCATTCTTGAGAAACGCGAGCGATCTCTCGTGTTTGCCAGTTTATGGCACCGGCTCCTCCGTGCCGCCTGTTCGTGCGGGCACGGGTCGTGGTGAAGGGGACACCGCAAGATGACCGAAGTCAACACGCCACCGCGGGCCGAGGAGGCGGCGCCGGCGAAGGCGCCCTCCCGGAGCGGGCGCTACACCCGCCTCGTCACCGCGCGCCCACGCCTGTCGCTGCTGGTGGCCCTGTTGCTCACCGCGCTCGCCGTGCTGGCCGGCAGCGGGGTCGCGGACCGCCTCGGCAGCGGCGGCTGGGAGGATCCGGCCGCCGAGTCGACGTACGCGACCAAGGCGCTGGAGCGCGAGTTCCCCGACTCCCAGCCGAATCTGCTGCTCCTGCTCGACACCGGCCGCGCCTCGGTCGACGATCCGGCGGTCGCCGCCGAGGCCCGGGACCTGGCCGGCCGGCTGGCGGGGGAGAGGGGCGTGACCGGCGTCGGCTCCTACTGGCAGAGCGGATCACCGGCCCTGCGCGCCAAGGACGGCCACGAGGCGCTGATCGCCGCCCGCATCACCGGCGACGAGAACGCGATGGGCAGGACGCTCGACCGCATCGCGCCCCACTACCGGGGCCCCCACGGCCCGTTGAAGGTGAAGGTCGGCGGCATCGTCGCCGTCCGGCACGAGATGCAGACGATCATCAAGGAGGACCTGACCCGCGCCGAGCTGATCGCCCTGCCGATCACCCTCGTGCTGCTCGTGATGGTCTTCGGCAGCGCGGTCGCCGCCCTGCTGCCGCTCGGAATCGGGATCGTCGCCATCCTCGGCACCAACGCCGTGCTGCGCGGTCTGACGACCTTCACCGACGTCTCCGTCTTCGCGCTCAACCTCACCACGGCCCTCGGCCTCGGCCTCGCGATCGACTACGCCCTGTTCATCGTCCGCCGCTACCGCGAGGAACTGTCCACGGGCGCCGACCCGTCGACCGCGGTCGGCGCGACCCTGCGCACGGCCGGGCGCACGGTGCTCTTCTCCGCCCTCACGGTGGCCGTGTCCCTCGCCGCCATGATGGTCTTCCCGCAGTACTTCCTGCGGTCCTTCGCCTATGCCGGCATCGCCGTGGTCCTGCTCGCCGCGGCAGCCGCGCTGATCCTGCTCCCGGCCGCGCTGGTGCTGCTCGGCCACCGGGTCAACTCCCTGGACCTGCGCCGCCTGCTGCGCCGGCGCCGCGAGACGAAGGCGGCCGAGGGGACGGCCTGGGCGCGCACCGCCGGCCTGGTGATGCGTCGCGCCCCGCTCTTCGCACTCGGCACCGCCGTCCTGCTGGTCACCCTCGGACTGCCCTTCCTGGGCGTGAAGTTCGGTACGGCCGACGACCGTCAGCTGCCCTCGACCGCCGAGTCCCACGTGGTCCAGGAGCACATCCGGGACGGCTTCCCGGGCAGCCCCGGCGGCGGCCTGGAGGTCCTCGCCGAGGGCAGGGCCACCGCGTCCCAGTACGCCGCGTACAAGCAGCGGGTGGCCGCCCTGCCCGAGGTGGTCCGTGTCGACGGCCCGCTGGTCAAGGGTGACGCCGCCTACTTCACGGTGCAGCCGAAGGGAGAGGCCGTCGGTGACACGGCCCAGCGCCTGGCCGGTGACCTGCGCGCGCTGCACGCCCCCTTCGACACCCGGGTGACCGGTACGGCCGCCGTCCTCGTCGACACCAAGCACGCGATAGCCCAGCGTCTGCCCTGGGCGGCCGTGCTCATCGCCGTCGTCACCCTGCTGCTGGTGTTCCTGCTCACCGGAAGCGTGCTGATACCCGTGCAGGCCGTGGTGCTCAACGCGCTGAGCCTGACGGCGATGTTCGGCGCCGTGGTCTGGGTCTTCCAGGACGGCCATCTCTCCGGTGCGCTCGGCTTCACCAGCCCCGGCTCCATCGAGACCACCCTGCCGGTGCTGATGTTCTGCGTGGCGTTCGGACTGTCCATGGACTACGGCGTGTTCCTGCTCTCCCGCATCAAGGAGGAGTACGACCGCACGGGCGACCACGACGCGGCGGTGCGGCACGGCCTGCAGCGCACGGGCGGGCTGATCACCGCGGCGGCCGTCATCCTCGCGGTGGTGATGGTCGCGATCGGCACGTCTCGGGTGACCAACACCAAGATGCTCGGTCTCGGTATCGCGCTCGCCGTGCTGATGGACGCGATGGTGGTCCGGAGCCTGCTGGTCCCGGCGATCATGCGGCTCACGGGGAGGGCCACATGGTGGGCGCCGGCGCCGCTGCGGCGCTTCCACGCGCGGTTCGGGGTGAGCGAGGGCGGCGAGGACGCCCCGTAGAGCCGCGGGTCCGCGCCGGCCACGCGGTCACCGCCCGCGGCCGCGACTGGCCACGACGATCGGGAACCGGACACCCGGCCACGCCGCCACCGGAGCGTCTAGTCTTCGCGGAGGTTCCCGGAAGGAGCGCACATGCGAGCGGTCGTCTTCGAGCGGTACGGCACTCCCGCACAGGTGCGGGAGGTACCCGACCCGGAACCCGCGGAGCACGGCGTGGTCGTCCGAGTGGAAGCCACCGGCCTCTGCCGCAGCGACTGGCACGGCTGGATGGGCCACGACCCCGACATCACGCTGCCGCACGTGCCCGGGCACGAACTCGCCGGTGTCGTCGAGGCCGTGGGCTCCCGGGTGACCGGGTGGCGGCCCGGCGACCGGGTCACCGTGCCGTTCGTCTGCGCCTGCGGCACCTGCCCGGCCTGCGCCGCGGGCGACCAGCAGGTGTGCGAACGCCAGACCCAGCCCGGCTTCCACCACTGGGGCTCCTTCGCCGAGTACGTCGCGCTCGACCACGCCGACGTCAACCTGGTCGCGATCCCGGACGACATGTCCTACGCCACGGCCGCCGCCCTCGGCTGCCGCTTCGCCACCGCCTACCGCGCGGTGGTGCAGCAGGGCCGGGTGGCGGCAGGGGAGTGGGTCGCGGTGCACGGCTGCGGCGGGGTCGGGCTGTCGGCCGTGATGATCGCGGCGGCCTCGGGGGCCCGGGTGGTCGCCGTCGACGTCTCCCCGCAAGCGCTCGGCCTGGCACGGAAGTTCGGCGCCGCCGAGTGTCTGGACGCGACGGGTGTGTCCGACCCGGCCGCCGCCGTCCGCGAGCTCACCGGCGGCGCCCATCTCTCCCTGGACGCCCTCGGCTCGCCCGCCACCTGCGCGGCCTCCGTGAACGGCCTGCGCCGCCGCGGCCGGCACGTCCAGGTCGGGCTGCTGCCCTCGGCCGACGGCACCACCCCCGTCCCCCTGGCCCGGGCCGTCGCCCTGGAGCTGGAACTCCTCGGCAGTCACGGCATGGCCGCCCACGCCTACCCCGGCATGCTCCGCCTGGTCCGCTCCGGTGTCCTGCGCCCCGATCTCCTGGTGACGTCCACCCTCACCCTCGCCGCGGCACCGGCGGCCCTCGCCGCGATGGGCACGGCGCCCGGGGCCGGGGTCACGGTCATCGAGCCGTGGAGCCGCGCCTGACCACCGCGCCGGCGCCGGCCGCGTCCGTCCCGGGGCGTCCTCGGCGGGCCGCCCGCTCCTGTTCCAGGACCGCCCTCACCATCCGGAAGGTGCAGCCACGGACGTGCCGGTGAGCACGGGATGTGCGCACAGGCCCCTGAGCGGCGCTGTGCCCCACGTGGACGGTGGGGCACAGCGGGTGTCCCGGGACGCGTGACCGGGCGGGGTCAGTCGGGGCGGCGGCCGCGGTTGCCGGGGCGGGAGGCGACCCAGGCGCGGACGGTGTCCGCGTACCAGTAGGGCTTGCCGCCCTCCACATGGTCGGGCGGGGGCAGCAGCCCGTGCTTGCGATAGGACCGTACGGTGTCCGGCTGCACTCTGATGTGCGCCGCGATCTCCTTGTAGGACCAGAGCCCCTGGTCGGTCATGAGCTGCACCTCCCTGCGCGCGCCGCAGCGGCGACCGGGGGGCGGTCGTCGGGGGAGCCGGGCGCTGCGCTGGCGATCACCAAGCCTGTGTCCGGTGAACGACGCTGAGTGACCACAGGACAGGGCCTGTCGAGACGGTGTGACGCACAACCCGCGTACATGTGACACCCGTGACACGGAAGGGGCGTTTGTGACAGAGGCGTCGCAAAGGCGTACGCCGGGGTGCCGGTGGGTCGCGCTGCTCGTGCGCCGCTGCCCGAGCGCGGCGCGGGCGTGCGGGCGACCGGAAGCAGCGTCGAGAGCGGGTCGCGTCGAGAATTGGTCCGAATGTCTGGACAAAACATTGACAGGGCGCGGCGTGCGGGACTACAAAACCGGGGAGAGTCATGACGAAGGGAAGCCGATGGCCTACGACCTGATCACCATGGGGCGGATCGGAGTGGACCTCTACCCGCTGCAAACCGGTGTCCCGCTCGCCCAGGTGTCGTCCTTCGGCAAGTTCCTCGGCGGGTCGGCGACGAACGTCGCGGTCGCCGCGGCCCGGCTCGGCCGGCGCACGGCCGTGATCACCCGCACGGGCGACGACCCGTTCGGCACCTATCTGCACGAGGCGCTGCGCGGCTTCGGTGTCGACGACCGTTGGGTCACCCCGGTCCCCGGCCTGCCCACCCCGGTCACCTTCTGCGAGGTCTTCCCGCCGGACGACTTCCCGCTCTACTTCTACCGGCAACCCAAGGCCCCCGACCTGGAGATCGACGCCCACGAGCTGGACCTCGGCGCCGTCCGGGAGGCCCGGGTCTTCTGGGTCACCGGCACCGGCCTGAGCGAGGAGCCCAGCCGTACGGCCACCCTCGCGGCCCTCGCCCACCGGGCGAAGGCGGGCACGACGGTCTTCGATCTCGACTGGCGGCCCATGTTCTGGACCGACCCCGACGTAGCCCGCCCCTTCTACGCCGAGGCCCTGAAGCACACGACCGTCGCCGTCGGCAATCTGGACGAGGTGGAGGTCGCCACCGGCGTGCGCGACCCGCATGCGGCGGCCCGAGCGCTCCTGCGGGCGGGAGTCGAGATCGCCGTCGTCAAACAGGGACCCAAGGGGGTGCTCGCCGTCAGCCGCGACGGCGAGTCGGCCGAGGTCCCGCCGCTGCCCGTCGAGGTCCTCAACGGCCTCGGTGCCGGAGACGCCTTCGGCGGCTCGCTCTGCCACGGCCTGCTGGCCGGCTGGGACCTGGAGACGATCATGCGGTACGCCAACGCGGCCGGCGCCATCGTCGCCTCCCGTCTGGAGTGCTCCTCCGCGATGCCCACCCCCGACGAGGTGGCCGCCGCGCTCGACGCCGGGGCGGTGCTGTGAGGGCCGGCCGGGTCGCGGGCACGCACACCGACGGCGGGGACGCCGGCCGGCGCTCCCGTGTCGACGTGGCCGAACTCGTCCGCATCCGCACCCACCACCCCGAGGCGATCGCCGAGGCCGCCGTCCGCCGGGCCCGGCGCCCCCTGCTGACCGACAGCGGCCGGCTGATGATCGTCGCCGCCGACCACCCGGCCCGCGGCGCGCTCGGCGTCGGCGACCGCAAGCTCGCCATGGCCAACCGCGCCGACCTGCTCGAACGCCTCTGCCTGGCACTGAGCCGCCCCGGCGTCGACGGCGTCCTCGCCACCGCCGACATCCTGGACGACCTGCTCCTGCTCGGCGCCCTCGACCACAAGGTGGTCATGGGCTCCATGAACCGGGGCGGACTGCAGGGAGCCAGCTTCGAACTGGACGACCGCTTCACCGGGCACCGCCCCGAGGACATCCAGCGCCTCGGCTTCGACGCGGGCAAACTGCTGCTGCGCATCGACTACGACGACCCCGGCTCGCTGACCACCCTGGAGTCCACCGCCCGTGCCATCGACGAGATGGCCGCGCGCCGGCTGCCGGTCTTCGTCGAGCCGTTCCTCAGCCGCCGCACCCCCGACGGAAAGGTGCGCAACGACCTGTCCGCCGAAGCGGTCACCAAGTCCATCGCCATCGCCTCCGGCCTCGGCGGATCCTCCGCCTACACCTGGCTGAAGGTGCCCGTCACCGAGAACCCCGACGACATGGCCCGGGTCATGGCGACCTCCACGCTGCCCGCCGTGCTGCTCGGCGGCGACATCGGCGACTCGCCCGAGGACCAGGTCGCCGCGTACGAGAAGTGGCGCGGCGCGCTGCAACTGCCCACCGTGCGCGGCCTGGTGGTCGGCCGCTCGCTGCTGTACCCGGCGGACGGCGATGTGGCCGCCGCCGTGGACACCGCCGTAGGACTGCTGTGAGGGCCGCATGACCAGTACCGACCTGCACCTGCCCCGGGGTGCCACCGCGAACGCCCAGTACGCCGTCGACATCGACCCGAAGCGGGCCGGCTGGACGCACAGCAGCCTGCGTGTCGTGGAGTTGGCACCGAACGGTACGCATACGTTCACCACGGGGGACAGTGAATGGATCGTGCTTCCGCTGGAAGGCGGATGTACCGTACAAATTGAGCACAGTGAGTTCCAACTCCTGGGTCGGGAAAGCGTGTTCGCGTCGGTCTCCGACTTCGCGTACGCGCCCCGGGACACCCGGGTCCAGATCGCCTCCGGCGCGGGAGGCCGCTTCGCCCTGGCAGGAGCGAAGTGCGAGCGACGACTCCCCGCCCGCTACGGCCCCGCGCCGGAGGTCCCCGTCGAGGAACGCGGCAGCGGCAGCTGCGCCCGCCGGGTGCGCAACTTCGCCTCGGCCGACTCCTTCGACTGCGACCGGCTGATCGCCGTCGAGGTGATCACTCCGGGCGGCAACTGGTCCTCGTACCCGCCGCACAAGCACGACGAGCACCGGCCGGGCGAGGAGTCCGAGCTGGAGGAGATCTACTACTTCGAGATCGACGGCCCGAACGGTCTCGGCTACCAGCGCGTGTTCCCCTCGCGCGTGGGCGGCTCCGACGTCCTCGCCGAGATCCGCTCGGGGGACGCCGTCCTGGTCCCCGACGGATGGCACGGCCCGTCCATCGCCCAGCCCGGGCACGACATGTACTACCTGAACGTCATGGCGGGTCCGGGCGAGACCCGGGAGTGGCGGATCTGCTTCCACCCCGACCACGTAGAGAGCACAGGGGGCTACCGATGACGATCCGGCTGACCGTCGCCCAGGCACTGGTCCGTTTCCTCGCCGCCCAGTACACCGAACGCGACGGCGAACGGCACCGGCTGATCGGCGCCACCTGGGGCATCTTCGGCCACGGCAATGTCGCGGGGATCGGCCAGGCGCTGATCGAGTACGCCGGGGTGATGCCGTACCACCAGGGCCGCAACGAGCAGTCCATGGTCCATGCGGCGGTCGGCTACGCCCGCCAGTCGAACCGCCTGTCCACGCACGCGGTGACGACGTCCATCGGCCCCGGCGCCACCAACCTGGTCACCGGCGCCGCCCTCGCCACCATCAACCACCTCCCGGTCCTGCTGCTGCCCGGTGACGTCTTCGCCACCCACCCCGCAGACCCGGTCCTGCAGCAGCTGGAGGTTCCGTACGCGGGCGACGTCTCGGTCAACGACACGCTGCGCCCGGTGTCGAAGTACTTCGACCGCGTCCACCGCCCCGAGGCCCTGATCCCGTCAGCCCTCCAGGCGATGCGGGTCCTCACCGACCCCGTGGAGACCGGCGCGGTCACCCTCGCCCTGCCGCAGGACGTGCAGGCGGAGGCCTTCGACTGGCCGGAGGAGTTCTTCGCCGACCGGGTGTGGACCGTACGGCGTCCGGGCGCGGACCCGACCGAGCTCGCCGAGGCGGTCCGCGCGGTCCGCGAGGCACGCCGGCCGCTGGTCATCGCGGGCGGCGGCGTCCACCACAGCCGGGCCGAGGCGGCCCTCGCCGAGTTCGCGTCGGCCACCCGCATCCCGGTCGCTTCCACCCAGGCCGGCAAGGGCTCGCTGCGCCACGACCACCCGCAGGACGTCGGCGGGGTCGGCCACACCGGCACCGCGACCGCCGACGAACTGGCCCGCACCGCCGACCTGGTGATCGGCGTCGGCACCCGTTACACCGACTTCACCACCGCCTCCGGCACCCTCTTCGAGAACCCGGACGTCCGCTTCCTCAACCTCAACATCGCGCCCTTCGACGGCCACAAGCTGGCCGGGCTCCCGCTGATCGCCGACGCCCGCAGCGGCCTCGGCGAGCTGACGGAGGCGCTGGTGATGCACGGGCACAGGGCGGCGGAGTCGTACGTCGGCGAGTACACAGAGGACAAGGAGCGCTGGGAGCAGCGCGTCGACGCCTGCTTCGAGGCCGGCGAGCTCGACGTACGGCCGACCCAGACGCAGGTCATCGGTGCCCTGGACGCCCTGGTGGACGCCTCGGACATCATCGTCAACGCGGCCGGCTCGCTCCCCGGCGATCTGCACAAGCTGTGGCGGGCACGGTCCTGCGACCAGTACCACCTGGAGTACGGCTACTCCTGCATGGGCTACGAGATCCCGGCCGCGCTCGGGGTGAAGCTCGCCGCACCCGAGCGGAACGTGTGGGCGCTGGTCGGCGACGGCACCTATCTGATGATGCCGACGGAGATCGTGACCGCCGTGCAGGAGGGGATCGCGATCAAGGTGCTGCTGGTGCAGAACCACGGGTACGCGTCCATCGGCGGGCTCTCGGAGTCGGTGGGCGGTGAGCGGTTCGGCACCGCCTACCGCTACCCCACGCAGGAGGGGACGTACACGGGTGCCCCGCTGCCCCTCGACCTCGCCGCCAACGCGGCCAGCCTGGGGATGCGGGTCCTGCGCGCGAAGACCGTGCGCGACCTGCGGGAGGCGCTCGCTCAGGCGCGCGCCGCCGACACTCCCACATGTGTCTACGTGGAGACCGAAACGTCCGACACTGTGTCGGGCGCGCCTCCGGCGCAGGCCTGGTGGGATGTTCCTGTGGCCGAGACCGCGACCCGACCGTCGGCGGTCAAGGCACGTGAGCTGTACGAACGGCACGTCTCGACCCGACGCCGCCATCTGTAAGAAGGAGTCTCTGGGCATGACGAAGATCGTCAACCACTGGATCGGCGGGAAGACCGCCGAAGGCGCGTCGGGCACGTACGGGCCGGTCACCGACCCGGCGACCGGCACGGTCACCACCAAGGTCGCGTTCGCGTCGGTCGAGGAGGTGGACGCGGCCGTAGCGGCGGCCAAGGACGCCTTCGCGACCTGGGGCCAGTCCTCGCTGGCCCAGCGGACCAACATCCTCTTCAAGTTCCGCGCGCTGCTCGACGCCCACCGCGACGAGATCGCCGAGCTGATCACCGCCGAGCACGGCAAGGTGCACTCCGACGCGCTCGGCGAGGTCGCCCGCGGTCTGGAGATCGTGGACCTGGCCTGCGGTATCAACGTGCAGCTGAAGGGCGAGCTGTCCACGCAGGTCGCCAGCCGCGTCGACGTCTCTTCCATCCGCCAGCCGCTCGGTGTCGTCGCCGGCATCACGCCGTTCAACTTCCCGGCGATGGTCCCGATGTGGATGTTCCCGATCGCCATCGCGTGCGGCAACACCTTCGTGCTGAAGCCGTCCGAGAAGGACCCCTCGGCGTCGGTCAGGATCGCCGAGCTGCTGTCGGAGGCCGGGCTGCCCGACGGTGTGTTCAACGTCGTGCACGGCGACAAGGTGGCCGTCGACCGGCTGCTGGAGCACCCGGACGTCAAGGCCGTCTCCTTCGTCGGCTCCACCCCGATCGCCCGCTACATCCACACCACCGCCTCCGCGGCCGGTAAGCGTGTGCAGGCCCTGGGCGGCGCCAAGAACCACATGCTGGTGCTGCCGGACGCCGACCTGGACGCGGCGGCGGACGCGGCGGTCTCGGCGGCGTACGGCTCGGCGGGCGAGCGCTGCATGGCCATCTCGGCCGTCGTGGCGGTCGGTTCCATCGGCGACGAACTGGTCGACAAGATCCGTGAGCGCGCCGAGAAGATCAAGATCGGTCCCGGCAACGACCCGACCTCCGAGATGGGCCCGCTCATCACGAAGGTCCACCGCGACAAGGTGGCCTCCTACGTCGAGGGTGCGGCCGCCGAGGGCGCCGAGGTCGTGCTCGACGGCACCGGCTACAGCGTCGAGGGCTTCGAGGACGGCCACTGGATCGGCATCTCGCTGCTCGACAGGGTGCCGACGAGCGCCAAGGCCTACCAGGACGAGATCTTCGGCCCGGTGCTGTGCGTGCTGCGCGTCGACACCTACGAGGAGGGCGTGGCCCTCATCAACGCCTCGCCGTTCGGCAACGGCACCGCGATCTTCACCCGGGACGGCGGCGCGGCCCGCCGCTTCCAGCTGGAGATCGAGGCCGGCATGGTGGGCGTGAACGTCCCGATCCCGGTCCCCGTCGGCTACCACTCCTTCGGTGGCTGGAAGGACTCGCTCTTCGGCGACCACCACATCTACGGCAACGACGGCACGCACTTCTACACCCGCGGCAAGGTCGTCACCACCCGCTGGCCCGACCCCGCCGACGCCCCGGCGGGGGTCGACCTGGGCTTCCCGCGCAACCACTGAGGGTAGTCACCGCCCTTCGTCAGGCCGTCCGGATTCCGGACGGCCTGACTTTTTTTTGACCCGTGCGCTGCGGTTCCCGTTTATGCGGGACGAAACGGGTGGTGAAGGGGTTTGAGTTAGTTGACCTTCGAAAGCAAGGTCACATTCCCAAAGGGCTTGATGGATGCTCCTATTGGTCGCCGCAGCCTGGGAAAGTGATGCGGCGCAGGACTCTACGGAAGTGCGGATTCCGAAGGTAAACGCCCATTGACGTGGCGGTTTTCGTCGGGGTTCCATGCGGCATCGTCCCATCCGCCGGAGGCATCCGCACGAGTCGATCGGAACCGCCGCATGACCGACACGCTCCAGAAGTCCGTGGTTGACACCGCGACGGCCCACTCACCAGGGCTGAAGCGTTCCATCGGTGTCGTCGGCGGCACCCTGCTGACGCTGTCCTGCGTCACGCCCGCCTCCACGCTCTTCGTGATCGTGCCCGACCTGTTCTCCAGCCTGGGCACCGCGACGGCACTCTGCCTCGTCATCGGCGCGCTGCTCTGCATCCCCGTGGCGTTCTGCTACTCGGAGCTGGGCACCCTCATCCCCAGCGCGGGCGGCGAGTACGCCATCGTCTCCACCCTGGCCGGACGGCTCGCCGGGTGGCTGGCCTTCGTGATGTCGCTGCTCGTCGTGATGATCGTCCCTCCGGTCATCGCGATGGGCACCGCGGACTACCTCGCCCCGGTCATCCACCTCGACCCGTCCTGGACGGGCGCCGGCGTGATGCTCGCGGCCACCCTCGCCGGTCTGCTGGACCTGCGCGCCAACGCCTGGATCACCGGCATCTTCCTGGTCCTGGAGGTCGTCGCCGCCGGAGTCGTCGCCCTCCTCGGCTTCACCCACTCCCACCGCGCGGTGAGCAGCCTCGGCTCCCTCCAGGTCGCCGGCGGGCACGCCCACGTCAACCCGGTCACGGCCATGATGGTCCTGTCCGGGCTCGCCATCGCCCTCTTCGCCACCCAGGGCTTCTCCACCGCCGTCTACCTCTCCGAGGAACTGGAGAACCCGCGCCGCAACGTCGCCCGTACCGTCCTCGCGACCCTCGCCATCTCCAGCGTCGTCATCCTGGTCCCGGTCGTCGCGATCACCCTGGGCGCCGGTGACCTGAAGGCCCTGACCAGCGGCGACATCTCCAGCATGGTCATCGCCTGGAGCAACTCGGGCGTCGGCACCTTCGTCAGCCTGTGCGTCGCCCTCGCGATCATCAACGCGGGCATCGTCATGGTCATCCAGAACTCCCGCGTCCTGTTCGCCTCCGCCCGCGACAAGGCCTGGCCCTCGCCGGTCAACAAGGCCCTGGCCAAGCTGGGCCGGTTCGGCTCCCCGTGGGTCGCCACCCTCGTCGTCGGCGTCCCCGGTGCCTTCCTCTGCTTCGTCAACCTGGACACGCTCTACGGCGTCACCGGCGTCGCGGTCACCGGCCTGTACCTGCTGGTCGCGGTCGCCGCGCTGCTCGCCCGGCGCGGGGCGCACGGCGGGAAGCAGGCGTGGCGGATGCCGCTGTGGCCGGTCATGCCGGTCCTGCTGATCGCGGTGCTCCTCTACATCCTGGTCGAGCAGGACCCGACGTACCTGTGGTGGACGGGTGGCATCACCGCCGTCGCCACCCTCTACTGGGCCTTCTACCTCCGCCCGCGCCGGGAGACCCGCTGGCTGGTGTCCCTGCCGGAGGACGTCCAGGAGGAGGCGGTCGCGTAGGGGGCCGGCTTCCGGCTCCGGGTCTCCGGGGCCCGGGCAGGACAACCGAAACAGCCACGCGCGGGGCCGCATCCGAGGTGCGGCCCCGCCGCGTGCGCCCGACCGGCCCTCCGTACCACGCGTGCTGTACGCCGGACCCGCTCCGTACTCCCGGGGGAGGGCCCGGCGTTCAGCCCAGCGGCTTCCCCGGATGTCGGTGGCGGCCCTTACCGTTGAGGGCATGGATCTTCGGGTGTCCTCGCTGCGAGGGCTGCTCAAGGGGCCGCGCCGGCTGCTCGCCGCCGCGGCCGCCGTCGTGGCGCTCGCCGGCACCGGGACATGGACGGCGGCCGTCGCCTCCGACGACACGCGCCCGGTGCGGGTGAGCGACCAGGTGATGGCGGTCGACGGCGTGCGCCTGGACACCTCGTTCTTCACCCCCGCCGGCTCCGGCCGCCACCCCGCCGTCCTGCTGGCGCACGGCTTCGGCGGCAGCAAGGACGATGTGCGCGAGCAGGCCCAGGACCTCGCCCGGCACGGCTACGCGGTCCTGACCTGGTCCGCGCGCGGCTTCGGCAGGTCCACCGGCCGGATCGGGCTCAACGACCCGAAGGGCGAGGTCGCCGACGTCTCCCGGCTCATCGACTGGCTGGCGAAGCGGCCCCAGGTCCGGCTCGACGGACCCGGCGACCCGCGCGTGGGCATGGCCGGCGGCTCGTACGGCGGCGCGGTCTCGCTGCTCGCCGCGGGACACGACCACCGGGTCGACGCCATCGCCCCCGCCATCACCTACTGGAACCTCGCGGACGCCCTGTTCCCGAACGGCGTCTTCAAGAAGCTGTGGGCCGGCGTCTTCTTCAACACCGGCGGCGGCTGCACCCGCTTCGAACCCGCGCTGTGCCGGATGTACGACAGGGTCGCCGAGTCCGGCACCCCCGACCCGGCCGCCCGCGAGATGCTTCAGGAGCGCTCGCCGTCCGCCGTCGGCTCCCGCATCAAGGTGCCCACGCTGTTCATGCAGGGCCAGACGGACTCCCTGTTCACCCTCGCCCAGTCCGACGCGGCCGGGAGGACGATCCGGGCGAACGGCGCCCCGGTGGACGTCGACTGGATCGCGGGCGGCCATGACGGCGGCGACATGGAGAGTGACCGGGGCCAGGCACGCGTGCGCGCGTGGTTCGACCGGTATCTGAAGGGCGACAGGAGCGCCGCGACCGGTCCGGCCTTCCGGATCACCCGCACCGGAGGCGTGAACTCCACGGACGGCACGGCCCAGCTGCGCGGCGCGAGCGCCACCGCCTACCCCGGCCTGCGCGACCACCCGCGCGCCATCGCCCTGACCGGCGGCGGCCAGCGGGTGGCCAACCCGGCCGGCGCCAGCCCGCCCGGCGTCTCCGCGCTGCCCGGCCTCGGCGGCTCCGGCGGCCTGAGCCGGCTCTCCGCGCTCGGCCTCGGCGTCTCTCTCGACTTCCCCGGCCAGTACGCCCGGTTCGACTCCGCCCCGCTCAGCCGCGACCTGCAGATCACCGGCACCCCGACCGCGACCGTCCGCATCGCCTCGACCAGCGACGACGCCGTCCTCTTCGGCAAGGTCTACGACGTCGGCCCCGACGGCACCCAGCAGGTGCTGCCCTCCCAGCTGGTCGCCCCCCTCCGGGTGACCGGCGCCAGGACCGGCAAGGACGTCACGCTCACCCTCCCGGCGATCGACCACGAGGTGCAGAAGGGCCACCGGCTCCGCCTGGTCCTCGCCTCCACCGACCTCGGCTACGCCTCACCGGCCGCCCCGGCCACCTACACCGTCTCCCTCAAGAGCGACCTGAGCGTGCCGACGGCCCCGGCCGTCGCCACCGCCGCGGCGCCCCTGCCCGCCTGGGTGTGGTGGCTGCCGGTGGCCGCGGCGGCCGCCGCGCTCGCCCTGCTGCTCACCGTCCGCCGCCGGACGGCCGGCCCCGCGCCCGATGCCGGGCTGGCCGAGGTCCCGCTGGTGATCAAGGACCTGAGCAAGCGGTACGCCAAGTCCGCCGACCGGTACGCGGTGCGCGAGCTGTCCTTCCGCGTCGAGAAGGGCCAGGTGCTCGGTCTGCTCGGACCCAACGGCGCGGGCAAGACCACCACCCTGCGCATGCTGATGGGCCTGATCACACCGGACGACGGCGAGATCCGCGTCTTCGGCCACGCCGTCCGGCCCGGAGCGCCCGTGCTGTCGAGGGTCGGCGCCTTCGTGGAGGGCGCGGGCTTCCTGCCGCATCTGTCCGGCCGGGAGAACCTGGAGCTGTACTGGCAGGCCACCGGTCGCCCGCCCGGCGACGCCCACCTGGACGAGGCCCTGCAGATCGCCGGGCTCGGCGACGCGCTCGCCCGCGCGGTGCGCACCTACTCGCAGGGCATGCGCCAGCGCCTCGCCATCGCCCAGGCCATGCTCGGGCTGCCCGACCTGCTCATCCTCGACGAGCCCACCAACGGTCTCGACCCGCCCCAGATCCGCGAGATGCGCGAGGTGATGATCCGCTACGCGGCCGGCGGACGCACGGTGATCGTCTCCAGCCATCTCCTCGCCGAGGTCGAGCAGTCCTGCACCCATCTGGTCGTCATGGACCGCGGCCGGCTCGTCCAGGCCGGTCCGGTCGGCGAGATCGTCGGCTCCGGCGACACGCTGCTCGTCGGCACCGCCGCAAGCGTGGAGGACCCGGTCGTGGACAAGGTGGCCGCGCTGCCCGGCGTCGCGTCCGCCGTGCGCACCGACGACGGACTGCTGATCCGGCTCGAACTCGGCGGCACGGCCGAGCGGCTGGTGGTGGAGCTGGTGCGGCTGGAAGTGCCGGTCGCCTCGGTCGGCCCGCACCGCCGCCTGGAAGACGCCTTCCTCACCCTGATCGGAGGTTCCGCATGAGCACGCTCACCGAGGTCGCCTCCGGCTACCGGACGCGGCACACCCTGCCGCTGCGCGTCGAGCTGGTCCGGCAGCTCAAGCGGCGCCGCACCCTGGTCATGGGCGCGATCCTCGCGCTCCTGCCGTTCGTGCTGCTGATCGCCTTCGCCGTCGGCGGTGCCCCGGGCGGCCGGAACGACCAGGTCACCCTGATGGACACGGCCACCGCCTCCGGCGCCAACTTCGCCGCGGTGAACCTGTTCGTCTCGGCCGGCTTCCTGCTGGTCATCCCGGTCGCCCTGTTCTGCGGGGACACGGTCGCCTCGGAGGCGAGCTGGTCCTCGCTGCGCTATCTGCTCGCCGCGCCCGTGCCGCGCGCCCGGCTGCTGTGGTCCAAGCTGGTGGTGGCGCTCGGACTGAGCCTCGCCGCGATGATCCTGCTCCCCGTGGTCGCCCTCGCCGCCGGTACGGCGGCCTACGGCTGGGGCCCGCTGCAGATTCCCACCGGCGGCGCGCTGGACCCCGGTACGGCGGTGCAGCGCCTGGCGGTGACCGTGGCGTACGTCTTCGTGTCCCAGCTGGTCACCGCGGGGCTCGCGTTCTGGCTGTCGACGAGGACCGACGCCCCGCTGGGCGCGGTCGGCGGCGCGGTCGGCCTGACCATCGTCGGCAATGTCCTGGACGCCGTCACCGCCCTCGGCCACTGGCGTGACTTCCTGCCCGCGCACTGGCAGTTCGCCTGGGCCGACACCGTCCAGCCGCACCCCGAGTGGTCCGGCATGATCCAGGGGACAGCGATCTCCCTGAGTTACGCAGTCGTGCTCATCGCGCTGGCCTTCCGCGGCTTCGCCCGCAAGGACGTGGTGTCGTAGTTCTCCCACGCTTGAAGCACCATACGATCAATTGATTCGCCGACCAGATGTGAATACCTCTGTATAAACCCCAGGAATGCGCTCCTTCACTCCCATGGCATTCATGCGTATGGAGTAGTGCGTCACTTTGGGACGACTGTGGACTGCTATGTTCTGCGTCTGTCGGATCAGAGATAACTTCAAGTGAGGTGAATCATGAAGAAGGCAGTTTTCACAACTGCGGCGTTGGCCATCGGCGCGAGTCTCGTGGGTGGCTCCGCTGTCGCGGCTTCGGCCGCGGGAAAGGCGCCGGCCAGCGAAACCGGACCGCTCGGCCTCATGTCCCAGACCGAGGTGACCCCGGCGCTCGTGCCCGCGGCAGACACGGTGATGCGGGTGGCCAAGCAGGGGAACCTCACCAAGGGCAGCGCCTTCGACACGAACCAGGCGTCGACGGTCACCGGCAAGAACAAGGCCGCGAAAATCTCCGGTGTATACCTGGACGGTATGGGGCGCAGCACCAACAAGAAGCCCGCTATTCCGGTGAAGAATCCGCTCGGTACCGGATCCGTTCAGGTCCACCCGCTGAACGGGCCGACCAGCGCCGGGCTCGGTAGCCTGCTCAATCAGGGGTGACGCGGAACCGTCAGGAGTCGGCGTGACCGGGGTTCTGACACTCTGATCCGGTTCCCTCGCCGGAGACCCGACACCGCTGCTGCCGCACACCCACCCGGCGCCGATGTCGTGCCGCACACACGCCTCAAAACCTGTCCGGCCCACTGGATTCCTCCTTGCCAGTGGGCCGGACGCATGTCGGCGTTCACTCCGGGGCGGTGCAGCCCGAATGAATCGATGCGCGACGCCGTTCCGCCATCCGGTGGAATCCGCCCGGTATGCCCGGTGTCCGCGTGACTTTTCGCCGCATATTTCGGTTTCTTGCTATGTAAGCGCGGCTTACCGTGAATCCAGGAAGGAACCGAGTTGACCAGGAAGTTCGCGGTCATCACTGCACTCGCCCTTGGCGCTGTCTGCGGCAGCGCTGGCGTTGCCTCCGCCCACTCGAACACGACCAACGCCACTGGTGGTGACGGCTTTTCGTCGTCCCCGGTCGTCGTGAACGCCCCGCAGCAGGGTGTGCTCGTCGTCAACGGCACGCTCATCGATGGTCGCTGCATCGCGCCGTGGTCCAACGGTGCCGTTCTCGGTGGCGTCGTTCCGCCGAACTCGCACTACGCCGCCTGCGACACGGCGCAGGTCGACCAGTCGCAGCGCGCCGCGTACCAGGGCGGCCTGCTCTTCTGACCCCTGCTTCGAGCAATTCCGAGCAGGTGAACCCCCCGAAACGCAGTCCGGAAGGGACATCCCATGCGTAACAAGGTTACGGCCATCTCCGCCCTCGCCGCGGGTGTCGTCCTGGCGGCCGCGGGTACCGCCGCAGCCGACAACTGCACCACTGTCACGGGCGGCAAGGGCTTTTCGTCGTCCCCGGTCGTCGTGAACTCCCCCCAGCAGGGCGTCGCCGTCGTCAACGGCAATGCCGTCGATCTCCGCTGCGTCGCGCCGTGGTCGAACGGTGCGGTCCTCGGCGGGGTCGTCGCGCCGAACTCGCACTACGCCGCGTGCGACACGGCCAAGGTCGACCAGTCGCAGCACGCCGGCTACACGGGCGGCCTGCTCTTCTAACTCCCCGCGCTCCGATCACTTCGGAGCAGGGCAGACGTCCCCTCCCCGTCACTCACCCGAAAGGCGCAACTCATGCGTAAGAAGGTCACGGCCCTCAGCGTCCTGGCTGCGGGAATCGTCCTGGCGGCCGGCGGTACCGCTGCGGCCGACAACAACACCACCGTCACCGGCGGCGACGGCTTCTCGGAGTCGCCGATCGTGGTGAACGCTCCGCAGCAGGGCATCGCCGTCGTGAACGGCTCCCTGGTCGACGGCCGTTGCATCGCGCCGTGGTCGAACGGTGCCGTCCTCGGCGGCGTCGCCGCGCCGAACTCGCACTACGCCGCCTGCAACACGGCGGAGGTCGACCAGTCGCAGTGGGCCCCCTACGCCGGTGGCCTCCTGTTCTGAGCAGCCCCAGCCTGGCGGCCCGTCGAGTCTCGGCGGGCCGCTGTCGGCTGTCCCCGCTCTCCCGTGCATGGTGCTCGTGTATTCTGCACGCGTTTTTTTGACCTTGTGACGAGGTGGCGACACCGCGAAACGGTGGAACAAGGAAAGGCCGGCTCCGAGAACAACGGAGCCGACCCGGAAGCCCAGCGGGTGCGTCTTCTACTTGAGGACGGGAAGCGCAGCGGGCGCCTTGCCCCCCTTGTTGAGGACCGGAAGCGCGGCAGGCGTCTTGCCGTTGATCGGGTTCGGCAGGGTGCCGCCGAAGACGGGGGTCTTGACGACACCCGACTTCTTCACGCCGTCCGTCGTCTGCCTGACGTCGTTGGCCAGTTCGCCCGTCGGGATGTCGGCTGCGTGAGGGAGAGTGCGGGCAACCGTCTTGCCGTCATCGAGGAGGCCCTGCGCCGGTACGTCCGCCGCGACGGCCGGCGCCGCGACGCCCGCCATGGCCAGGGTGCCGACAACGATGACGGCAGCCTTCAGACTCTTCATTGTGTTCCTTTCTCTCGCTTCCGCTGAGTTAACGAGAGAGGGGCGTCGCGGGAAACTCCGCTGACCACAAGTTCTCCGGAACTCGTACATCCCGCACGACATCCCGGAAATTCTTATCGGATTATCCCCTGGGTTCCGTCGGTCCGGTGCGACGCCAAGCAGGTGATTTCCGTGCGGCGAATAGCCCCGGAGGAGGATTGTCATTCCGACACGGTTGACGTCCGTGTGGAAATAGGGGCTAGTGTTGCCTCCCGAATCCGATGCGTTTTATGTCGAACCTACGATCGTACGCCCTGCGCTGGGTTCGAAATGTTTCTTCGGAAGGGAAGCCTCGGTCATGCGCGTTCCCCTCGGTCCGGTCCCGCACCGTGCGACGCCGTCCGCCGCACGTGAGCCGCACGTCCTGCACGTCAGCCAGCCGGTCGAGGGCGGTGTCGCACGGTTCGTGACGGACCTGGCGGCGGCGCAGCGCGGCGCGGGGGCGCACGTCAGCGTGGCCTGTCCGCGCGGCGGCACGCTGACGGACGCGCTGCGCGCGCAGGGCTGCCGGGTGCTGCCCTGGAACGCGAGCCGCTCACCCGGGTCCCGACTCCCCGGCGAGGTGGCCCGGTTGACCCAGGTGCTGCGCGAGCTGCGCCCCGACGTGGTGCACGCGCACGGCGCCCAGGCGGGTCTGGCCGCGCGGCTCGCGGTGCGCGGCCGGCTCCCGACCGTCTTCCAGCCGCACGCCTGGTCGTTCGAGGCCGTGGACGGCGTCCGGGCCCACGCGGCCGTGCGCTGGGAGCAGTTCGGGGCGCGGTGGGCGGCGCGCGTCCTCTGTGTGAGCGAGGCGGAGCGGCGTACCGGGGAACGGCACGGCATCACCGCCCAGTGGCACATGGTCCCCGACGGAGTCGACACGCGCAGGTTCCGGCCCGAGGGCGCCGTCGCCCGGTCCGCGGCCGGCCCGCTCGTCGTGTGCGTGGGGCGGCTGTGCCGGCAGAAGGGCCAGGACCTGCTCCTGCGGGCCTGGCCGGCCGTCGTACGGCAGGCGCCGGCCGCCCGGCTGGTGCTGGTCGGTGACGGTCCGGACGCGGACCGGCTGCGCGCCGGCGCGCCCCCTTCGGTGGAGTTCGCCGGCCCGGCAGTCGACGCCGCCCCCTGGTACCGGGCCGCTGACGTCGTGGTCCTGCCGTCCCGCCGGGAGAGCCGGGCGCTGGTCCCGCTGGAGGCCATGGCGTGTGCCCGGCCGGTCCTGGTGACCGACGTGGACGGTGTGTGCGAGAGCCTGCCGCCCGGACATCTGCCGCACTGCCTGGTGCCGCCGGAGGATGTGGACGCGCTGGCCCGGGCGCTGACGGCGCTGCTGCGCCGTGCGCCGCTGCGCGCGGCCCTGGGCGCCCAGGGCCGCGCGCATGTGGTCGCCGCCCACGACGTCCGCCAGACCGGCGACGCGGTGCTCGAGGTGTACCGGGAACTGCTCGGCGCCGGCACCACGCCGTTCGTGCCCAGCCAGAGCAGGGAGTCCATCACCACCTGAGGGGCTGTCCCCTCGGTGTCGTCCCGTCTCCCTGCTCCGGCCGGTCACTTGGCGGTCGCCGCCGTCACGTCGAGCCGCGCCGACCGGGGCATGGTGTTCTCTCCGTCGCTGACGGCGATCGTGTAGCGGTGACGGGAGCCGGGGGAGACGGAGTCCGTGTACGTCATCTCCGGGCGGTCCCATTCGGCCGACCGCTGCTTCCGTGTGGCCACGAGCTTTCCGTCCCGGTAGATCCGGTAGGTCAGCTCCGCGTCGTCCCTGTCCCACGCGGCACGCCAGGTGAGCGTGACCTTCCCGGCGCGCGAGTCGTCGCTCGCGAGCGCGGGAACCGCCTCCGGAGCCGAGCTGCCAGGGCCGGCCCCGAAACGCGTCAGGCCCTGCTGTGGTCTGCCGTTGACCGTGGTGAACTCGCCGCCGGCCCACAGCACTCCGCCCGCCATCGTGAGTGTCCTGGGGCCGACCCCCTCACCGATGCCGTCGTCGGTGTCGGGGAACCAGTGCAGGATGCGCTTCTCGTCGGCCGACTGCGCCAGGAAGTGCCGGCGTGGACCGTCCGGGAAGCCGCCCGGTGTCAGCGCGCAGTAGTGGGCGTGGGACGCGCTGTACAGGACGTCCTTGTACACGAGGAGATCCTGGGTGGCGCCCAGGCAGTTGTCCTTCCACACCATCGCGCCGTCGGACAGCCGGCCGGCGATGCGGCCGTCGAAGATGCCCGTGCCCGAGCCCTCGGCCCCCAGATAGAAGAGGTCGCCGTTACGCGCCAGGGACGACACCGCGGACCGCTCCGGAAGCCAGTCCGGGAAGGACTTCACCGTCGCGCCGGTCGTGGGATCCAGCGAGACCAGCGCCTGCTCCGGACTGCCGTTGGCGGTGTGGAAGGAGCCGCCGACGAGCAGCTGGCCGTGATCGGGCGCGGCCAGGATCGCGCGGACCGGCTCATCGAGGTCCGCACGGAACGGCAGCAGCGAGCCGTTGCGGCCGAACGCCGCGAGGCGATTCCTGGTCTGGCCGTTCACCAGGGTGAACTCCCCTCCCAGGTACACCGCTTTGTCCGTGGTCTCGATGGCCCGCACGGTCGCGGACATGGCGGGGCGGAAGTCCTTGCGCAGCGAGCAGTCGGCCGTGTTGAGCGCGACCGCGCTGGCCACACCGGTGCGGTCGACCCGGCCGAACGACCCACCGACGTACAGCACCTTGCCGTCGCGCGACGCCTTCAGCGCACGTACGGTGCCGGCGCCCTTGGTGAAGGAGTGGGCGCACGGCAGCAGCTTGCCGGTCACGGCGTCGAACGCCGCGAAGTTCCTTCGTGCGACCTCCTTGTGACCGGGCTTCGCGCCGGGCGGGCGGACACTGCCGAAGGTGCCGCCGACGTAGACGACACCGCGTGCGTACGCCACCGACCAGACGACACCGTCCGTCTGCCAGGTCGCCAACGGCGCGGCGGTCAGGGTCTTTTCGTGCCGTGCTGCCGGCGCGCCGGAGGCGGTCGTGAGGGAGGCGGCGGCAAGGAGGACCGCCGCGGAGGCCGTGGTGGCGGCCCTTGAGGTGCTTTTCCTTAGGCGCATGGAACATCCCGGGTCGAGGGATACGGGTGGCGAGAAGCTTTCCGAAAGTAGACACCCGGCCCCGCATCACCGAATTCGACAAGCGGGCTTGCCGCGAGATCCATCCGATTGGCACCGTGCGGATCCACGCTCCGCCCTTCAGGCCCTTACTGAAGCTCGAATGGCCTAGGAAAAGGAGTCGTAATCCATAACGGCAGTCCACTCGTGCGAGTGTGGGGACGCCCGGCGCGGACACTTGGTCAAGCTCGAACTGCCAAAGGAAATGGCGTGAGAGTTCGCCAGGGCGAGATCAGGTACCCGAGGTCAGGTACCCAAGCATTGAGGAGGAGTGCTCGTTATGCGAGTAGCTGGCCGAACGAAGACGCAGTCACGACGGTTGAGTTGGGGAGCGGGGCTCGTCGGCGCCGGCCTGACCGCGACCATGGCATTCGGTATCGCCGCCGGGTCCGCGGCGGCCCATGCGGTTCCCCGCGCGGCGCAGGCGTGCCCGACCTGCTCGACGAGCAGCACACCGGGGTGCTCGTCGTCGTGCGCGACGAAGCCCCCCACGTCCGGGTGTTCGGCGTGCTCGACGAAGCCGCCCACCGGGTGCACGCCGTGCCAGACGCCCCCGCCCCCGCCCTGCCCCTCGGGCGCGACCGCGATCAGCGTGACCAACCCGGTGACCGGGCCCGTCGCGATCCCCGGGGACGGAAACCTCCAGCTGACCATCGGCAGCAACGCCCAGGGCGAGGTGTTCGGCTTCAACATCCCCGCGACCGCGCACCGCAGCGTCGTCCAGGTCGCGGTCACGGGCAGCACCGGCGTCAACGTCTACAAGTACGACAGCACGACGGGCTTCCCCGACGGGAAGGCGGCCGACACCGGACTGCACGCCCTGGCCAACGCGAACGGCAAGGACCCGGACATCACCCGCATCGACTTCTGCGTCAAGACCACCAAGTACGTCTGACGCGGCGGCGCCCGGCACCGCCTGACGGTGCCGGACCACCGCGCCGTACGACAAAGGCGGGGGGTCCGGGACGTCCCGGACCCCCTGCGCCGGCGACCGGGCGGCCGCCTCAGTCCGTGGGAGAGGTCCGGCCGGGGGGCACGGCCGGGTCGGTGGACGGCGGTGGCGCGGGCGTGTCGCCGGCGGGCCCGGTGCCGAGGCAGTCGGTGAAGCGTACGAAGCGGGCCGGGTTCGCGCCGGCGCCGTCGGTGACGGCGAACTCGCTCTGCGGGTGGTTCCGCAGCAGGCACATGTCGTAGCGGACGACGGCCGGCTGGGTGTCCTGCCGGTGGGTCGTCCGGTACTGGTGACGGCCCACGAGCTGGCAGGAGTCGTAGCGGATCAGCGGCCCCCGCGGTCCCACGCTGTACTGGTGCGGACGGACCTCGGCGGAGAAGTCCATGAAGGCGTTCGCGGTGTCGTCGCAGTCGGCGAAGTGGACCGTGCCGCTGCTCCACACGCAGTCGATGACCCGCACGTCCGGACTGCGCACCTCGAAGCGGATGTCCTGGGCGTGGAAGCGCT
This sequence comes from Streptomyces filipinensis, assembly GCF_014649495.1. Lineage (GTDB taxonomy): Bacteria > Actinomycetota > Actinomycetes > Streptomycetales > Streptomycetaceae > Streptomyces > Streptomyces filipinensis. The sequence continues at coordinate 330,298 of NZ_BMTD01000001.1, forward strand.
GCACCGAATCATGGTGCCGGCTGACCGGGAAGCGGAAGAAGGTGCTGGTGGTGCCGTATTCCTCGGTGCGGACGGGGCGTTTGCCGGTGATGATGTACGACCCGCCGCGGCAGGAGATGGATCCGCCGTAGGGGAACTCCAGGAAGTTGCCCCACTCGTATTCGACCTTCATGTCGGTGAACCAGTAGTTCAGGAACTGGTCCTGGTCGTTCGGGGTGGTCTGCGCGTGTCCGGTGATCCCTGAGTAGAGGAAGGCCTTGCGGTAGCTGCCGGCGACCGTGCAGGCCTGCCACAGCATCTCCGAGTTGGTGTTGGTGCCGTCGAGGGCCAGCCCGTACTCCCATTCCCCGAGCCATTCGCACTCCGAGAACCGGTAGTCCTGGGCCAGACCGGTGGAGTAGGAACTGAAGAAGGACGCGCCCGGGGTGTCGGAGCGGAACTGCATGCGTTCGAAGGAGAGGTTCGACCAGGTGTCCTCGTTCCGGCACAGATAGGAGCCCGGGCCGGTGTCCGGGCGGAAGACGAGAGCGGTCATGTTCTTTCCCGCCCCGACGAAGCGCAGACCGTTCGCCGGCCGTGACGGGGTGACGCCGTTCAGCAGGGCGTGCGGACGCGTGATGAGAAAGTCCCCGGCGGGGATCTCGACGACCAGCCGGCCCACCCCGCCGCGGACGTGGGTGGCGGCGAGCGCGTACGCGGTTTCGAACGCCTGGGTGTCGTCGGTGGATCCGTCGCCCACGGCGCCGAGATCGGTGACGTTGACGGAGGACATCGGCCCGACGGCCGCACGCCGGGGAGACGCACTTTTGGCGGACGCGCTGCCGGCGGGCAGAGCCGCCGCGACCAGCAGTGATGTTCCGCCGCGCAGAATGCGCCGACGGTCGCGGGCCATTTCGCCATCCTGTTCTGTCATAGTTGCCTTCCTTTCTCGCGTTTGGTGTCACCAAGGAGGGTTATGGCCGAGTTCGCGGAAATGCTGAGGCAACTGTCGACGGCACAGAAGCCGGCGAAGGGGGTGTCGGTCTACAGTCGGTTCGTCAATCGCCCGGCCGGCCGGGTGATGGCGGCGCTGGCCTGCCGGATCGGTGCGACCCCCAATCAGCTGACGCTACTCGGCGCCTTGTTCACTTTTCCGGCCCTGGCGGCGGTGGCTCTGCTGCGGCCCGAGCCCGTGATGTCGGTCTGTGTCGGCGTGGCCCTCGCCCTGGGATTCGCCCTGGACGCCGCGGACGGTCAGCTCGCGCGGAGCCAGCGCTCCGCGAGCCTGTCGGGCGAATGGCTGGACCACGTGCTGGACTGCGTCAGGATCGTCCTGCTGCACCTGGTGGTGCTGGTGGCGTTCTACCGTTTCTTCGACCTGCGCAGTCCGCTGTTGCTGCTGGCCCCGATGGTGTTCCAGCTCGCCGCGGTGGTGATCTTCTTCGCCGGCATCCTCACGCAGCAGCTCAAGGCGCGGGTGGCGGTGGGAAGGGGTGGCCCTGCCTCGGCGTGGGGGTCCGTCCTGCTCCTGCCGGTCGACTACGGCACGACCTGCGTCTGCTTCCTATTTCTGGGCAGTCGGGACCTCTTCCTTGTCCTGTACTGCGTGCTGCTGCTGGCCCATGTCCTGTTCATGGTGGCCTTCTTGGTGAAGTGGTTCCGCGAGCTCCATCAACTCCAGCGCCCTGCGCAGTAGCGTGCTGGACGTGTGGACGGTGTAGGGGAAGTAGACGACGTCGACACCGACCTTCGCGAAACGGCGTTCGAGGATCTCCCATTTGGGTGTGCCCTTCCAGTCGTCCCCCTTGAACACGACATGGAATGCGACCTGCTTCCAGATCTGCAGTTTGTCCCCGTGCGTCTCCACGACGACATCGTCGACGTGCCGCACGCTGCGGACGATCTCCAGGCGCTCGGCCAGCGGGATCACCGGCGGCCTTCCTTTGAGGCGCCTGGTCAGTTCGTCGGACGCGACCCCTGCCACGAGCCGGTCACAGTGCCGGCGCGCCTCGCGCAGGATGCTGAGGTGCCCGATGTGGAACAGGTCCCAGACGCCGGGCGCGTACCCGATGAGTGTCGCTGCCACAGCTCACGCTCCGCTCGTCCGGCCACCGCGCGCGGGCACCGTCACGACCATCGCGGACCGGGGCGAGGTGCGGCTGCCGTTCGTCACCTCGATCGCGTACTGGTGGCGGGAGCCGGCGGCCACCGAGTCGGTGTAGGTCATGGCCGGAAGGTCCCAGGCCGCGGACGCCCTGGCCTGCCGGGAGACGAGCTTTCCGTCCCGGTAGAGCCGGTACGTCAGGACAGCGGTGCTGCGGTCCCACACGGCGTGCCAGCCGATGGTGACCTTCCCCGGGTGCGCGGCCAGGACCCCGAGGGCCGGGCTCTGGGGCGCGCTCGTGGGCGCGGTGGCGGCGAAGCGGGTCAGCCCCTGCTGGGGCCGGTCGTTGACCTGGGTGAACTCGCCCCCGACCCACAGGACACCGCCCGCCATGGTCAGGGTGCGCGGACCCACCCCCTCCCCGAGGCCGCCGTCGGTGTCGGGGAACCAGTGCAGGATCCTGCGGTCGGTGACCGACTGGGCGAGGAGGGTGTGCCGGACGCCCCGCTCGGGAAACCCCCCGGGGGTCCGGGAGCAGTCGTGCGCGTGGGAGGCGCTGTAGAGGATGCCGTTGTGGGGCAGTACGGCCTGGGTGGCGCCGAGGCAGGTGTCCTTCCACAGCAGGGCGCCGTCGCGGAGCCGGCCGGCGATCCGTCCGTCGAAGACGCCGAGCCCTTCCCCTTCGGCGCCGAGGTAGAAGCGGGCGCCGTCCCGCGCGATCGCCTTGACCGTCGACCCGGGCGGCAGCCAGCCCGGGAAGGTGCGGACCGTCGCCCCGGTGGTGAGGTCCAGTGCGGCGAAGGAGTGGGCCTGCCTGCCGTTGACGCGCTCGAAGTCCCCTCCGGTCAGCAGGACGCGTTGCACGGGCGCGGCCGACAGGGCACGCACGGGCCGGTCGACGTTCGCCTTGAAGGGCAGGAGGGAGCCCGTGGAGGTCAGGGCGGCGACGTGGGGCCGGCTCCGGCCGTAGACCTTGTCGAAGTCGCCGCCCAGATACACCCGTTGGCCGGTCGTCTCGATGGCCCGGACGGTCGCGGACACCACGGGCCGGAAGTCCTTGCGCAGGGTGCAGTCGGCGGTGTCGAGGGCCACGGCGTTGGCCACCCCCGTGGATCCGACGTGGCCGAAGGAGCCGCCCACGTACAGCACCCGCCCGTCGGGGGAGGGCTTCATGGCCCGTACCGTGCCGGCGCTGTACGGGCCGGCGCCGTCGGTGAAGGACGGCGCGCAGGGCAGCAGGGCGCCGGTCGCGGCGTCGAACGCGGCGAAGTTGTGCCGGGGAACCTGCCCGGTGCCGGCGGCGGCACCGGGTGGGCGGACCGACTGGAAGGAGCCCGCGGCGTAGACGACACCGCGGGCCTGGGTCAGCGACCAGACGACGCCGTCCGTCTGCCAGGTGGCCAGCGGATCGGCGGTGAGCGTGGCCGGATCGTGCCGCGTGACGGCGGCGGCGGGGGAGCAGAGCAGGGCGCCTGCGCACATGAGGACGGCGGCAGCCGGACCCGTGACCGCCTTCTTACGGAGCTTGCTGTGGCGCAAGGGGGACACCTCGAAGGAGAGGGGGCGGGCAGGTTGAGGGCAATGCCTCACACGGTGCGACGGCGCAGCACCTGGACCAGCTCGCTTACTCCCAGAGGCGTACGGTATCGCCACACAAAAGTACCAAATACCGACATTCCGACAGTCAGGCTGAGTGCGAGTCCTGACGGGGTGTCACCCAACAGGGTGTGCACGCCTGCCGGCACCACCGAGACGGCCGTCGCGATGCCGAGAGCCCGCAGGTATCCGGCGGCCACGGTGGTGAAGCCGAGGCGCAGCCGCACCAGCAGCGCGGCCGAGAGGTTCTCCACGACGATGGCCGTACCCCAGGAGACGGCCGCGCCGAGGATGCCCCACCGGGGCACGGCGAGGAGGCCCACGGTGAGCTGCACCGCGAACGCCGCGGCGGTGCAGGCCAGGTGCCACGAACTCCTGCCGGCCATGAGCAGCACGGTCTGCGCGTTGCCGACCGCGACATTGACGACGGCGGCCGCACACAGGATCACCAGCGCGGGCGCGCCCTGGGTGAACTCCGGCCCGAACACGGCGAGAACGGTGCGGGGAAAGCCGGCGATCAGAACGAACAGCGGCCAGGAGAACAGGACGATCCAGCAGGTCGAGGTGCGGTGCAGATGGTGTGCCTCGGCGGCCTCGCCGACCGCGAGGAGCCGGCTGAGCTGGGGTGCGACGGCCAGCCGGACGGCGAGTTGGAGGAGGGTGCCCGCGGTGACGACGCGGCCGATGGCGGTGTAGATGCCCGCCTCGGCGTCCGTGGCCAGCGCCGACAGCAGGATGACCCCGACCCAGACCGCGCTGATGTCGAAGACGGAGGAGATCGCGCGGGGTGCGGAGAAGACCCAGAAGTCCCGCCAGGAGACCGACACCCCGCCCGCGCGGGCGGAGCCGGCGTGGGCGGCCCGGCAGCGTCGCAGGCCCCGCCACGCGGCGGCGAGACCGGCCAGCGCCGGCAGCAGCCACGCCGCCGCCAGGGACAGCATCCCGGGCGCCCAGCACGCCACGGGCACCGCGATCAGCACCCGCAGGACGGGCTTGCCGATCTGCTCCACGGAGACGAACGGCACCACGGTGCTGTACCCCTGGGTGCCGCCGAGCAGGATCAGGCTGACGGTGGCAGCCGGCAGGACCAGGCCGAAGGACCGGATCAGGGCGAGCGCGTCGGCGGGCGGCAGGTGCGGCAGGAGCGTGGTCGCCACCGTGGGACACCACAGCAGCACCAGGGCCGCCGCGGTGGAGGCCGCCAGGGCCGGCAGCATCGCCATGCGCAGCAGCGAGCCCACCGAGCGGCCGCCGTTGAGGGCGAGATCACCGGGGATGAAGCGGACGAGCCCGGTGTCGGCGCCGAGCTTGCAGACGTTGCTGGCGATGGTGAACAGGGCGACGCCGGTGAAGATCGCGCCGGCCCCGTGCGCTCCGAGGGCCCGGGTGATCAGGCCGACCAGGAGGAAGGCGAACACCGCGTTCGTACCGGAACCCAACGCGCCCCACACCCCGCCCCGTGCGGCGGCGGCGACCGTGCCGCGGGCGCCGGTCCCGGCAGTGGCGTATGGGGCCGCCCCGGGGGCCGTCATCGCCGGGAGACCGTCAGTGTGTCGTGCTGTCCCGCACGCTGCGCGGCCGGCAGGACGCTCTCGGTCCGGGACCGGGGCCGCAGCCGGCGGAGCACGGCGGCGTACAGACCCCGGCGCACCCGCCCGGTGTCCACCACGGCGCCCAGCAGGAGCCCGCCCGAGCAGCCGATGAGGTCGCTCACCTGCCTGAGTTCCTCCCGCCGGGTGTCCCGTCCGGTGACGACCAGGACACCACCGACGTGCTCGGCGAGCGCCAGCGCGTTCGGGTGCTCCAGCAGCGGCCGGGTCGCGACGACCGTGACGGGCGAGCCGGTGCCGGACGCCACCTGCTCCGTCGCCCGGGACACGTCGGCCTGGAGGGGGGCGCCGGTCCTGTCGCTGGAGCAGAGGGCGAACCGGCCCGCGGAGCCCGCGTCGACGAGGACACCCCCCTCGGGCAGGGGCGTCTCCTGCCCGGAGCGCTCCGCCTCCGGCACCAGCGGCAGGCGGCCCGCGAGGGCGGGCGCGTCGGGGTCGGCGTCGACGAGCACGGTCTGGCGTCCGCACTCCGCGAAGGCCGCGGCCAGGTTCGCGGCGACCGCGCCGGCGGCGTCGTGGCGCCGCGGGGCCACCACGAGCAGGCAGCCGGTACCCCCGGAGAGCCAGGCGTGCGCCAGGCGGTAGGCCAGGGAGCGGTAGGCCTGGGAGCGGGCGCCGGCCGTACGGCCGACCGTCAACGGGGCGTCGCCCGTACGGCGGCCACGGGGCAGGACGCCCAGCACGGGCGCCCGGAGGGCGGCCTGCACCTCGCGGGCCGACCGGGCCCGGCGGTCGAGTGCCGAGCACAGCCAGGCCAGCAGGACGCCCAGGACGGCACCGCAGGCCAGGCCGAGGACGATCAGGGTCCGCGGCCCCGGGCCCGAGGGCCTGGTGGGTGCGGTGGCCCGGCGGACGATGTCGCCGCCGTCGGTGTCCCGGGAGCTGATCTCGGACACGCGCTTGCGCAGGCTGCTGATCTCGCTCTTCGTGGCGGAGGTGCCGCTGTCGTCCTCGGAGTCCTTCTCGGAGTCCTTCTTCATCTGCCGGGTCAGCGTGGTGATCTGCTGTTTCATGCCGCCGACGGCACGCTGCACCGCGGTGTCGTTGCGGCTCTTGCGGTCGGCGAGATAGGCCTCGGCGAAGGCGTTGGCGCCGCGTGCCGCGCGCCCCGGAGCGTGGGCGGTGAACTCGAAGCGCAGCACCTGGGACTTGCCCGGGTTGGTGACGCGGAGACGGTTCTGCAGCGCGGCGGCACGGCTGTCGGGCTGCCCCAGGATGTGCGCCGCACGGACGGCCACGGCAGCGCTGGCGGCGATCTGCTGCTCCGTGCTCATGCTGATCTGGTTGTCGGCGGGCACGTTCACCGAGCCGAAGGGGTCGGCCCCGGCGCGGACCAGCACGTCACTGGCGGAGCTGTAGGTGCCGGCGCCGTACCACGCCACCGCCAGCCCGCCGAGCAGGCCCAGGACGACTCCCAGTGCCATGGCGACGCGGTGGCGAAGGAGCAGGCGCAGTTGCTCGCGGAGCTGTTCCGGTTCGTCGAAACGGTCGTCGAAGGGGAGCGGGCCGGTCACGGATGTCCTCCTGCGTGCGGAAGTGAGGCGTGGGGGATGGGGGCGGACGGCAGCGCCGGTGAGGCGAGTCCGGGGGCCCGGCGGGCCGGGGTGGAGATGAGCAGCGGAACGGTCAGCAGCAGCAGCATCGGGCCGGTGATGCCGAGCAGGCTGCCGCGCAGGAACATCAACTGGTAGAAGGCGAAGGCGGGGACCACCAGGACCGCCAGCGTGCCGGGCCGGCCGAGCAGGCGGTCGCGCGCCTCGTCCATACGGCGTCCCACCGCGCCCAGCAGCAGGAACACGAGGACCACGGCGGGCGGCCCGGCCCACAGGTAACTCTCGATCCACAGGGGCGCGGACAGGTTGAGGAAGCGGTAACCCGCGTACTGCGCCAGCGCGATCCCCGTGTCCTCGGGTTTGTCCGGCCACACCGAGCGCGGCACCATGAAGAAGAGCGGCCCGAGTGCCTGCCCGGGCGAAATCCCCTTCTCCCGCGCGTAGTCGAGACCCGTCTGCACCTGCTGGAAGGCGTCGTAGTCGCCCTTGGTGGTGAACTGCTCGGACAGTGAGACGACGGAGATGGCGTGCCGGTCGTCGTAGCGGAAGTAGTCGCTGTAGGGGAAGACGACGAGCACCGTGGCGAGGACGGCGCCGGCGACCGCGCGGGCGGCACGGGGCCGGCCCAGCCGGGGCACGTTGAACAGCAGCGTCAGCAGCACCGTGCCGGCCCAGAACCGCGGCTTGCTGATGGGGTTGTTGACGATGATGTTCACCGCGGCGAGCAGGGGGAGCAGCAGCAGGCGGGCCCCGCGCAGCAGGCGGTCGCCGTCGGGCAGGCGCGGCACGCGCAGCAGGGCCAGCAGGCCCCAGAACGCGGGCACGGACAGGGACCAGCTGCGCAGCGGCTGCAGGAAGGAGTCCGGTGCCTCGTCCAGGGCGCCGGTCTCGTTGATGGCCTGACGGCTGGTGAAGTAGGCGCCGACACCGCCTGGTTGACCGTGCAGCAGCACCACCGCGAGGGACAGTGCGCATCCGCACAGCACCAGGACGCGCCAGGGTGCGAGGCGCCGGGCGAGCAGCCGTTCCGGCAGGCCGGGACGGGCGGCGTGCAGGTGTGCGCGCCGGGCGGCGAAGGCGGTTCCGGCGCTGTAGGCGAGCAGCCCCAGCTCGACCGTGGCCACGGCCCGCAGAGAGGTTTCGGCGCCGGCCCGGTAGGGCCAGGGGTAGCTGTCCGAGGTGAGCATCGACAGGGGGGCCAGCCCGAACCAGATGTAGGAGAACATCCAGAAGCCGAGGCCGACGAGCCGGACCTGGGGTGCGGTGAGCACGCGGGTGAGGGCGGCACCGGTGTGTGCCACGACGGCGGCCTGCAGTACGAGCGCCATCGGCACCGGCCCCTGGTGCGGCCGCAGGACCAGCACCGGCAGCACGACGGTCAGTACGACGGCCCAGACGCAGACCGCGGGCACACTGCGGACGCCCGCGCCCCGCACCGGGACTTCTGTGGTCGGCGAGTGCTGCTGCGGAAACCTCACTGGCCGATATATAGCGCCGTCATGCTCTTGAACCACCTCAGCCACGCATAAATCGGGCGTTATCCACTCCTGTTGGCGGCAGGGGGCGGGGTGGGAACCGGGGGCGTGCCAATGCGGGGCAAATAGGGCGAAAGTGAATACTGTGGGCGGCGAAAGTTCCGTGCCGGCCCGGCCGGCCGTCCCCCAGGTCTCCCCTTCACCCGAGGAGTTGTCCATGAACAAGCAGGTCGACGCCGTCGTTGCCGGGGGCGGGGGCTTCATCGGCGGGCACCTCGTGGGCGCCCTTCTGGACCAGGGGCTGACCGTCCGCTCCATCGACATCAAGCCCCTGCGCGCCTGGTACCAGGTCCACGAGGGCGCGGAGAACGTGATCGCGGACCTCTCACTGCTGGACGGCGCCCGCAGCGGCGTCCAGGGGGCCCGGCACGTGTACATGCTGGCCGCGGACATGGGCGGCATGGGCTTCATCGAGAACAACAAGGCCGCGTGCATGATGTCGGTGCTCACCAGCACCCACATGCTGCAGGCCGCGCACGAGGCCGGTGTCGAGCGCTACTTCTACTCCTCCTCCGCCTGCGTCTACGCCGCCGGCAAGCAGACGGACCCGAACGTCACGGCGCTCAGGGAGGAGGACGCCTATCCGGCGCAGCCGGAGGACGGTTACGGCTGGGAGAAGCTCTTCTCGGAGCGCATGTGCCGGCACTACGCGGAGGACTACGGCTTCACCACCCGCGTCGCCCGCTACCACAACGTCTACGGCCCGCACGGCACATGGGCCGGTGGCCGGGAGAAGGCCCCGGCGGCGGTGTGCCGCAAGGTGGCCGAGGCGGTGCTCTGCGGTGACCACCGGATCGAGATCTGGGGCGACGGCCGGCAGACCCGCTCCTTCATGTACATCGACGACTGTCTGCACGGCACCCGGATGATCATGCGCGGCGACAGCGGCGTACCGGTGAACCTCGGCTCCTCGGAACTCGTGACCATCAACGAGCTCGTCGACATCGTCGAGCAGATCGCGGGCATCCGCTGCGAACGCAGCTACCGGCTCGACGCCCCGCAAGGCGTGCGCGGCCGCAACTCCGACAACACCCTGATCCGCGAGATCCACGGCTGGGAGCCCTCGATCTCCTTGGCCAACGGCCTGGAGAGGACCTACGCCTGGGTCTACGACCAGGTGAAGCGTGCCCACGGCTGAGCCCCGGTTCGAGGACGCGACAAACCGATGAGGATCTTCGTTCACGACTACAGCGGTCACCCCTTCCAGGCCCAGCTCAGCCGGGAACTGGCACGCCGCGGGCACGCGGTGGTCCACTCGACCTGCGCGGCCTATCTCAGCGGCAAGGGCGATCTCGGGGCCGACGTCGCCGGGCTGCGCTTCGCCACCATCGGCGAGCGCACGGTGCTGCGGAAGCAGGCCTATGTGCACCGGCTCTTCCAGGAGACGCGGCTGGGCGTCGAGCTGGCCCGGCAGGTCGCACAGGCGAGGCCCGAGGTGGCGCTGCTGGCCAACCTGCCGATTCCGGTGCTCGCGGTGACCGCGGCGGTCCTCAAGCGGCGGCGCGTCCCCTGGGTGCTGTGGCACCAGGACGTCACCGCTGTCGCGCTCAGGAGCTTCGCCGCCGCCGATGTCGCGGGCGCGATGGGCGTCGCGGCGAAGGTGTTCGGTGCCGGCGAGAAGTGGGCGGCCCGGCAGGCCGCCGCCATCGTGGTGATCGCCGACTCCTTCGTGCAGGTGCACCGGCAGTGGGGCACCGCCGACAAGGTCACCGTGATCCCCAACTGGGCGCCGCTGGACGAGATCGTGCCCGTGGCCCGGGCCAACGCCTGGTCGAACGAGCAGCGGCTGACCAGCGTGAAGACGCTGCTCTACGCCGGCACGCTGGGCCTGAAGCACAACCCCGTCCTGTTGGTGCGGCTGGCGGAACGCCTGCGCGACCGGGGCGAGCGGGTGCGGCTCGTGGTCGTCAACGAAGGCCCGGCCGTGCCCGTGCTCAGGGAGGCCGCCGCCGCCCGCGGGGTCGAGCTGACGCTGCTGCCCTTCCAGCCCTACCGGCGGCTGCCCGAGGTGCTGGGCACCGGCGACGTGCTCGTCGTCCTGCTGGAAGGGGACGCCGGGAGGTTCTCGGTCCCGTCGAAGACCCTGTCGTACCTGTGTGCCGGGCGCCCGGTGCTCGGTCTGATGCCCGCCGACAACCTGGCCGCCCGGCTGCTCGACGAGGCCGGCTCGGCGGTCTTCCCGCCGGACGAGTCCTCGCTGGAGGCCGCCGCCGCCTGGGTCCGGGACGTCCTGTCCGACCCGGAGCACGCCGCGTCCCTGGGCAAGCGGAGCCGCGTCCTGGCCGAGCGGGAGTTCGCCCTGGAGGGCTCCGCCTCCCGCTTCGAGGACATCCTCACCGCGGTGGCCGGCGCCCCGGCGCGCTGAGCGGCGAAGCCGTTCGGCCGCGCCGGATCCCGCGCCGGGGCGCCGCGCTCACCTCTGCCGGGAGCGGTCGCGGTAGATGCCCTCCAGCCGGTCCACCACCGCGCGGATGGAGAACACCTCCCGGATCGCCCGGTGGCCGGCGCCGGTCAGCCGGCGGCGCAGCGCCTCGTCGGTCAGCAGCGCGCTCACCGCCTCGGCCAGGGCCTGCGGGCTGCCGTCGGTGACCATCGCGGCCTGCCTGTCCGCCAGTTTCCCGGCGATGCCGCAGCTGCTCGTGCACACGACCGGAGTGCCCTCGGCCAGTGCTTCCAGAACCGTCATGGGAAACGGCTCGTGCACGCTGGGCAGGACGTACACGGCGGCCCCGCGGTAGGCCCGAAGCGCCGCGGAGTGCTCCAGCGGGCCGCCGTAGCGCACCACGTCGGTCAGCCCCCGGTCGGCGACGAGCTGGTTCACCTGCTCCAGCGATCCCTCGTCCGTGCCGTAGAGGGTGAACCGCGCTCGCGGGATCTCCTTGTGGACCAGCGCGGCCATCTCCACGAACGCCTCGGGGCGTTTGCGCGGGTGCAGCCGGGCCAGGAAGATCACTTCCTGACCGTCGGACGACCGCTCGGGGCGCGCGTGCGCGGACAGGCGCATACCGTTCGGCAGTGTCACCAGCGGGGGTTGCCCGGCGCCCAGGACCGCGGACAGGGCCCGCCGTTCCCGCTCGGTGAGCACGAGGCAGCAGCGCGCCCGCCGGAGCAAGGGGACGAAGACGCTGTCGAAGAGGCGCGCGACGGCACCGGTCCGGGGCTCGACCATGCCATGGGTCTGGACGACGAAGCCGACGCGCCGCAGCCGGGCGACGGCGAGCGCGGCCAGGGACACGAGGTCCCTGCCCACATGGAGGTGAACGGCGTCGGCGCGCCCCATGGCCCGCCACAGATCCCCCAGCAGCAAGGGGTGCAGGAGGCCGAGACAGCCCTGGCCGGGGATCACGGTCCGCGCCCGCCGCGAGACGAAGGGGACGGTGCCGAGGTGCCCCGGAGCCGGTGTGCGGCCCCGCCACAACGACACCAGCCGTACGTCGTGCCCGCGTTCGGCCATCTCCTGGAGCTGGGCGAGCGCCACGCTCGGCGGGCCGCCGAAGGTGCCGTCGTCGCTGACGAGCGTGACCACCTGGACCACCCTCATGCGCTGACCTCTCTCATGCGCCGACCTCTCTCATGCCCTGGCCTCTCATGCCCTGACCTCTTTCGTGGATGTCGACCGAGTCGTGCGCGCGGTGCCGCCCGCCGTCAGGACGGTGCCCGGCGCCAGGTCCCGGTGGGCCACGGCACCGGCGCCCACCACCGCGCCACGGCCGACGGTGACGCCGCGCAGGACGACCGCCCGCGCGGCGACCCAGCTGCCCGGCTCCAGGCGGACGGGGCCGTTGTCGAACTCGAACGTGGGGGAACGGCGCAGATGGCTGCCCGTGCACAGCAGCGCGTCCTGCGAGACGCAGCAGTCGTGGCCGATGCTGACGGGTTCGAGGTTGATGATCCAGGCGCCCTCGCCGAGCCACGCGTCGTCGCCGATCTCCAGCTTCCACGGCCAGTGCACCCGCACCCCGTGCCGGATCAGCACCCCCCGGCCGACGCGGGCGCCGAAGGCCCGCAGCAGCGGCGGACGCCAGCGGGCCGGACACCACCACTTGACGAAGACGAGGTGCTCGACGGCGAACCAGGCGGCCTGCACGAGCAGGGGCCGCCCCTTGTCGTACCCGGCACCGGTGAAGCCGCGCAGGGACCATGTCGCTGCCATGACGCTGTGCCTTTCAGTAGGCGCCCTGGCCGTCCAGTACCGCTCGCACGGTGCGGGCCATCACGGTGACGTCCCCGGCCAGGGACCAGTTGTCGATGTAGCGCAGATCGAGCGCGACGGTCTCGTTCCAGGAGAGGTCCGCTCGTCCGCTCACCTGCCACAGCCCCGTCAGGCCCGGTTTGACGGTGAGCCGGCGCCGTTCCACCAGGTTGTACTTGACGACCTCTTCGGGCAGCGGGGGGCGCGGCCCGACCAGGGACATGTGGCCGAGCAGGACGTTGAAGAGCTGGGGCAGCTCGTCGAGCGAGTAGCGGCGCAGGATGCGGCCGACGGGGGTGATCCGCGGGTCACGACGCATCTTGAACATGTGCCCGTCGTTCTCGTTCGCCTCTTCCAGCTCGGTCTTGAGCCGGTCCGCGCCCACCACCATCGTGCGGAACTTCCACATGGAGAAGGGCGTGTGGTACCGGCCCACCCGTGTCTGCCGGTACAGGGCAGGACCGGGTGAGCCGCACCGCACCGCCAGTCCCACGGCGAGCAGCAGGGGGGAGAGCAGGACGAGCAGCAGCAGGGCGCCTGCCCGGTCCACGACGGCCTTGAACAGCGCCGGGATCCCGCGGCGCGCGGGCGGTGCGATGTGCAGCATCGTCAGTCCGGCGGCAGAGGTGGCCCGCAGCCGGCGCCGGGCCACATCGACGATGCCGGGCAGTACCACGAGGGGGCAGCCCCGGTCGTGCAGCGCCCAGGACAGCCGGCGCAGCCGCTCGCCCGACATGTGGCGGCTCACCGCCACGAAGACCAGGTCGGCCGCCAGTTCGTCGACGGCGTCGAGCACCCCCGTCGCGTCCGTCTCCGGTGGCTGGGGCGCTTCGCCGGCCAGCCGTACGCACACGGCGACACCCGAGGACACCGGTTGCTCGCCCACCGCACAGGCGCCGACGATGACATAGCCGTGATCGGTGCGCTGGGCGAGCTGCGCGACCACGGCGTCCACCAGGGGCCCCTCGCCGACGACCAGCACGCGACGCAGTACGCGGGCGTCCCTGCGCGCGGCCCGCAGCCGGCGGCGGATCACCTTCTGACAGGTCGCGGTGAGGGCCAGCGCGGGCAGCAGCGCGGTGAAGGCCTCGATGTGGCCGCTGTTCTGTCCGCACAGCACACGGAGCACGGCCAGGGCGCCGACCAGGATGAGCCAGTCCCTCAGTACGGCCCGCAGATCGACCGCGTCGGCCCAGACCCCGGACGCGTACCGCTTGCTCGCCGCGCCGATCAGCGGCCACAACACGACGGCGGCAGCGGCCAGGAGCAGGGTGCGGGGCTCCTGGCCCCGCGTGATCGCCGCCGTCAGGGGCAGCGCCGCCCCGGCGAGGTCCACGCAGACGGAGAGGGCGCCGTATCCATGACCTCGCGTGCCGTGGCGGTGAACAGTTCGGTACGGCGTGGAGAAGGGCGCCTGCCCCGACACCGCGTTGGTGGACCGCCCCATGGCTCTCCTTCAGAAGCCCCCAGTCGCTGTCGTCGGCCACTACTTATATCAGGCATTCTTCACAAAACAATGTCATTCGGTACAGAGGAACGATCGTATGAGGGTTGTCAGGATGCTGACGGCTCGTCAGTCGACGTGGCGACGGTGGGGCCTTGGGTGACGTGCCATTAGAGGGACATCGCTCCCGCGTGCCAGCGAGCCCACGACGCGTCCCACGGCCGCGCGATCACCGTGGGGGAGCGTGGGGGAGAAGCCGGTGGACCGAGGGAGGAGAGAACGATGCCGGTATTCGCCGTGCTCGCGCACACCGAGCCCGGACTGTTCGCGCGGCTGGCCGAGCGACTGGCGCCGTACCCGGTGGTCGTCCACGTGGACGCGCGGTCGCGAGGCGCCGACTTCGCGGGGGTGCCGCGCACCGCGTACGTCCGCGACCGCGTCGCCGTCCGCTGGGGAGGTTTCTCCGTCGTCCGCGCGACGCTCGCCCTGTACCGCACGGCGCTGGAGTTCGCGCAGCCCGGCGAGCACATCGTGCTGCTGTCCGGGCAGTGCTACCCCGCCCGGCCGGTCGGCGAGTTCGCCGCGCACCTCGCGTCGGCGCCGTTCCGGCAGCACTGCCGGGCGGCCGCGGTGCTGGACGAGAGGATCACCGCCGGCCGCGTCCTCAAGCGCTGGTACCTCGACGCCGTGCCGACGGGGCCGGGGCCGACCTATCTTCCCCGCGCCCTGCTGCGCCGGGGGATCTCGGAGCTGACTCCCCGGCGCAGGCGCTCCGTGTTCGGTGACATCGAGCCGGTGGCGGGCAGCCAGTGGACGGCGCTGACCGCCGACTGCGTCGCGGACCTGCTCGGCAAGGCCGAGGACCCCCGCTGGGAGAGCCTGTTCCGTACGACGCACGCGCCCGACGAGATGTTCTTCCACACGCTGGTCTGGAACAGCGGCTGGCGCGAGGAGGTGGAGGACCCGGTGCTGCGGCCGAGGGCCGGGCGCGTCACCGCCGACTTCACCAACTTCCACCACCTGGACCGGCTGCTCAAGGGCACGAGGACCCTCGCCGATCTGCCGGCGATCGAGGCCTCCCGGATGTTCTTCACCCGCAAGGTCGCCTCACCCCGGTCGGCCGGGTTGCTCGACGCCCTCGACAGACGGTCGTGAGCCGGGGCGCACCTCGAAAGCCGTCCGCCCGCCACGGGCCCGGACCGGGCGGCGCAGCGGGCGGACGGCGAGACGGCGGGTGCCGGGCGCGCGGCGTCCGGCACCCCGGTGTACTACTGACGGGCAGCGGCCCGGCCCCGCCGGTACAGCACGGTTCCGGCGGCCAGCAGCGCACCGCTGACGGCCATGGTTCCGATGGTGGTCTCCGCGCCGGTCTTGGCCAGCTCCGGCGGCGCGGGCGGCGGCGGGGTCCGCTTCACGGGCGGTGCCTTCACCGGAGTGGGCTTGGGCGCCGGGGTGTGCGCGCGGGGTGGTGGGGTCGCCTTGGTGGGGGTCGGCGTGGGCGTGTCCTCGCCGTAGCAGGCGCAGGTGGGCTCGTCACTCGGCTCGTCGTCGCCGTAGCCCTGGTCGCTCGCCTCTGTCGTGGGGCTGTCGGAAGCCGGGGCCGTGACCCCTGCCTCCCGGTGCGCCTGCCGCACGGCGGTCTGGGCACGCGCGATCGCCCTCAGGGCACTTGACTCACCGGGAACGGCCTGCTGGGGAGCCGTATCACCGGACAGGACGGTGTGTGAGTCTGCCCCTGTCGCCTGCGGACCGGAGTCCGCGAACGCCCATGTGCCGGACAGAGTCAGGGCACTTGTCGCGGCGGCGGCCACGACCAATCCCTTGGTCAGGGTCTGTCGCACTCTCGTTGTCTTTCTCTCAGGCGGGAAGGGGAAGCCGGCGGCGGCCGTTGATCCGGCCTTCTCGCTTGCCGGGTTCCGCAGGGTCGTCGCAGGGGACCGTGATGCCGCACGTTCACACTCGCCACGACCTGCGAACTGTGAACGAGATATGAAGGCCCGAAGATACCGAGAGGCGCACATTGGCGGTGAATTCACCCGATTGCCCGCCCGTGCCCGCCCGTGCGGGAATGCGCTGTCGCCCGGGGACGGCGGCCCCAGCCGCCGCAGAGCGCCTCGGTACGCCCCCGCGCCGCCGACTCGGAGCGTCGCCGCGCCCGTCCCGGGTCCGGCGCACTCCACCCGGCAGACCCCCGCCGTTGCCCCGAACGGCCGGGCGGTTCACCGGAACGAGCTTGATCGGTTGCAGAGGGCCGGGCGCGATCTCACGGTGGACACAGGACCCGACGTACCACCGAAAGGAAGTTCCATGGGTGGCCCACCCGCCCGGCGCATCGCGGGCGTCACGCTCTGCGCCGCTCTCCTGGCCGGCGTCACCGGCCCGGCCGCCGTCGCGGCCGACTCCACCCGGGACCGTGTCCGTGCGGCGTCCCACGCGCCCGTCCCCGGCGCGGACGCGCTCCTCGCGCAGGTCACACTCCTCGCGAACCTCGGGATCGTCCTCACCCCGGTCACCGGCCTGCTCACCGCGGTGCTCAAGGCCGACAACGGGCAGCTCCCCACCGACCAGGCCACCGCCCTCGTGCAGGCCGCCAAGGACGCCATCGCCAAGGTGACCCCGGCCGCGCCGGCCACTCCGACCGCCGCACCCACCACCCCGGCGACCCCGGGCCCGCCGTCCCCCCGCACCACGACGGACCACAGGACCACCACGCGGGCCGACCTCGCGGGCGACGCGCTCGCCAACCTCACCAAGGCGCTGGACACCCTGTTGAAGGCCATCACCTCCGGTGACGCCACCCAGGTCGTCCCGGCGGTCAAGGGAGTCCTGACCGGCCTGGTCAACTATCTGGCCGCCCTGCTGCTCTCGGGCGGCCTGCCCGCTCCCGATCTGCCCGGGCTGCCGACGCTGCCCTCGCTGCCGGGAGTGCCGGTGCCGGTACCGGTGCCGACGGTGCCGGCTTCCTGACGAGGCGCCGGCCCAGGGCCGCACCGCAGCGGTGGCCCTGGGCGAGGGGTGCCCCCGATGCCAGGGTCGAGGGGCGCCCCCACGGCGCCTTGACCGAGGGACGCCCCACGACGCCACGGGCGTGCGTGGGGCGTCTCCCGATCCCTTCGCCGAAGAACGCCCCCGCGTCCCCCGATCGTGTGGCGCACCGGCCGCCCTCCTCCGGTCGGGTGAGCGCGCACCGGGCCGTCCCGTCCGGTGCCAGTAGGGTCGCGCGGTGACCTCAGCCCCCGCCGACACGCGCAGGTTCCGTCCCGCCGGCCCGGGCCGTCCCACCCGGGCCCGGCCGGCCGGTGCCGCGCCCGGCGGAGCAGGTCGGGGCGGTCGTCCCACCGCCGTCCCGCCCCGCCCGGGCCGAGGGCCGGCACGACGGTGCGGGCCGCGACCCGCACGGGCTCCCCGGCTGACGGCGGTGGCACCGGCCCCGCGGACGGCGGGCGCCGGCCGCGGCTTCGCACTGCTCCTGGTGCTCACGGGCGCGGCCGGGCTGCCGGCCTCCTGGGTCATCACCCTCGACAAGTTCAAGCTGCTGCAGAACCCGGCCTTCACGCCGGGATGCAGCCTGAATCCGCTGGTGTCCTGCGGCAGCGTCATGAAGAGCGCGCAGGCCGCGGCCTTCGGGTTCCGCACCCCGACGCTCGGTCTGGTGGCCCACGGCGTCGTGATCTGCGTCGGCGTGAGCCTGCTGGCCGGCGCCGCCTTCCCCCGCTGGTCCGGCTGACCTTCGAAGACACCGGTTCCTGCCCGCGCCGGCCCCGCCGCGGGCGTTCCTCGCCGAGTTCGCCCGGGCGCCGCCACTGCTGCACACGGGGGTTGTCGGGATGCTGATCCTGACCCGCCGGTGGGACTTCTGGACCAGCTGATCACTCCCGGCCACGGCGGTCGCGGCGCCCTCCCGGCGCGGCACCCCGGGTGGGCCCGGTCCGGTGCCCGGGTCACCGGTCCGGCCGCACGTCGGTGACCGGCGGGGCCGTCCGGCGGTTACGGCTTCGACATCCGAACCGGACGAGGAGTGAACGATGGTTCTAGGCGTCGGCGGAGTGCCGGGGGGCGGGCAGCGCGTCACGCCGGCCGCGGGCGGAACGCGGCCCCGGGGCGGAACGCGGCGGGACATGACGCGGAGGCTGCTCGCCTCGGCCGTCGGCGCGGCGCTCGCCCCGGTGGCCGCGGCCTGCGGACGGCCTCCACACACCCCGGACGACGGCCGGCAGGGCGGCACCTTCGACGAGACCTACCGCGGGCGCCGCATCCGCGGTGTCGAGGTCCGCGCCTCCGGCCGGGCCGCCGCCGCCCAGTGGAAGGTCACGATCGACGGCCGTCCGCTGCATCTGATGCGCCGCGCCGACGGCAGCTGGCTGAGCATGGTCGACCACTACCGCTCGTACTCGACCCCGCTCGCCGCGGCCCGCGGAGCGGTCGACGAGCTGGGCCCCGACGAGCAGTTGCGCGATCTGGCACCGGGACCGATGGGCGGGGCACCGGAGCACGGAGGAGGCGGGCATGGCGTACACGCGTAAGAACGTCAGCAGGCTGACCCGCACCGAGCGGCGGAGGTTCGTGGACGCCCTGCTGGAGGTCAAACGACGCGGTGAGTACGACGAGTTCGTGCGGACGCACATCAGGTACAACACCGCCGACGGCGAACACGGCCTGCGCACCGCCCACATGACGCCCTCCTTCCTGCCCTGGCACCGCAAGCTCGTGCTGGAACTGGAGCGGGCGCTGCGCCGGGTGGACGACTCGGTGACGGTGCCGTACTGGGACTGGACCCGTGACCGCACGGCCACCTCGCTGCCGTGGACCGACGACCTGATGGGCGGCAACGGGCGGCGCACGGACCGGCAGGTGATGAC
The DNA here is from genome assembly GCF_014649495.1 of Streptomyces filipinensis. GTDB lineage: Bacteria > Actinomycetota > Actinomycetes > Streptomycetales > Streptomycetaceae > Streptomyces > Streptomyces filipinensis. The sequence goes on from NZ_BMTD01000001.1 coordinate 349,170, forward strand.
CGGGCCGTTCGCCTACCGGGCGGGCCACTGGCGGCTCAACGAGGGGGTGACCGACCGGCAGTACCTCACCCGCGACCTCGGCCGCGCCCGCAACCCGTTCGACCTGCCGACCGCCCGTGACCTGGAGTCGGCGCTGGCCGACCCGGTCTACGACACGGCGCCCTGGAACTCGACGGTCACCAGGGGGTTCCGCAACAAGCTGGAGGGGTGGGCGCCCGGCCGGGGCAGCGTCTCCTGGCACAACCACAACCGGGTGCACCGCTGGGTGGGCGGGGTGATGGTCGGCGGCGCCTCCGTCAACGACCCCGTCTTCTGGCTGCACCACTCCTTCATCGACCTGCAGTGGACCCGCTGGCAGCAGCGGCACCGCGAGCACCGCTACCTCCCGGCCGAACCGCCCGGCGCGCGCGACAGCCAGCACGGCCGGATCGTGGCCCGGCACGAGCGGATGCCGCCCTGGGACGTGACGCCGGACCAGCTGGAGGACATGAGCGAGATCTACCGGTACGAGTGAGGTCGCGGTGCGGCGGCCGTCACACGGGAGGAGCGCCGGTGCCCGAGGCCGGCGCTCCTCCCCGGGCGCCCGCACGCGGTCAACTGCTCGTCCCCGTCGGCCGGTTCACTCACTGGAAGAGGAAATCCCGGTGCCGCCGCCCGGGATCACCACCGGCCGATCGCTTCGCCGTTCGAGGCGTCACACGTCCCGCTGAAAAGCCGGCGACACGGCATCGTGCCGCTCGCGCAGGGCTCCTCCTTGATCAAGTCTGTGTCTTCTGCGAAGGAGACGCCCCCGTGCGAATTTCTGACATTCAGCGCTGCGAAGTCCGTCCAGGACGGCTCGTCGAGTGGAGGTTCAGCCCGGCGACCGTCGCGGCCGCGGCGGCGCTGCCGACGGATCCGCGGCCGCCGGCGTACATCCAGGAGTCGCACATCAGGACCGCCCGGTCGGTGCGCGAGGACGGACTGTTCGTGCCGACCTGGATCGGCGCGGCGTTCGATCTGCCGGGCCGAGCCGATCTCGGCGCGCTGGAGCGGGCGTTGCACGACTGGACGCTCCGGCACGAGACGCTGCGCAGCGGCTTTCGGTGGGCCGGCGACGACATGCACCGGTTCACGCTCGACGAGCGGGACGTGTCGCTGCGCCGCGAGGTGGTCGGCGACTTCGCCGACGCGGACACGCTGGCCCGGTATCTGCAGGACCGGTTCGACGTCGCGGCGGACGCGCTGGGCTGGCCGAACTTCCTGTACGCGGCGGTCGTCCGCGACGATTCCACCAGCGTGTACCTGGCCTTCGACCACACCAACGTCGACGCCTACTCCCTCCAGCGCATCCCGGACGAGATCGGCGAGTTGTACGGCGCGGATGTCGCGGGCCGGTCCCCGGCCGGCCAACAGGTGAGCAGTTACGTGGACTTCTGCGAGCAGGAGCGGGCGGACGCGGACGGCATCGACGACACCCACGCGATCGTCGCCCGCTGGCGGGAGTTCATCGCCCGGTGCGACGGAAGGCTCCCGGACTTCCCCGTCGACCTCGGTCTGCGGCCCGGTGGCCCACTGCCCGCCCAGCAGCTGCTGCGCGAGCCGCTCGTCGACGCGGACGCGGCCGCCGCGTTCGAGGCGTACTGCCGGCCCTACGGCGGCAGCATGGTGGGCGTCCTGGCCGCGACCAGTCTGATCGTGCACCAGCTCGGCGGACAGCCGGTCTACCGCACGGTCGTGCCGTTCCACACCCGGGTGAAGTCCGCCTGGTCGGACTCCGTGGGCTGGTACGTCGGCGGCGCGCCGATCGAGGTGCCCGCGGCGGGGGACTTCGACGCCGCGCTCACCGCCGTCCGCGCCGAGCTGCAGGCCAACCGGTCGCTGGCACGGATTCCGCTGGCCAGGGTACTGCGCCTGCTCGGCGCGGACTTCCGGCCCACCTCGCCCGACCTGTACTCGATCGTCTCGTACGTCGACGCCCGCGCCGTCCCCGGCGCGGACCGCTGGAGCGAGCAGAAGGTGTACGGACTGCTCCGGGTGTCGTACGGCGACCAGGTCTGCGTCTGGGTCAGCCGGTTGCACGAGGGTCTGTGGCTCGCCTGCCGCTATCCGGACACCGACGTCGCGTACAAGAACGTCCGGCGGTACATCGAGGCACTGCGGGACCTCGTCGTGTCCGTGCCCGCGGCCCGTCGCGTCCGGACCGCGGAACCGACATTCTCGTAATACCAAATTGCCTTTCAGGTATTCCTGTTGGTGGATCTGACGGCTCAACTCCCCTTTTGGACACGGATATCCGCCAAAGTGGAATACGGAGTATCGCTACTGCTAGTGTTCAGTCAGTCACGGTAGGCAATCAGCCTCGACGTACGAGCAATGAAGAGCCGAGGGTTCCATGCGCAAGCTTCAGCAGGTCGTGATCGCAGCAGTGGCGGCCGGCGGACTGTCCGCCGTCGGCGGCGCCGCCGGTACCGCCTACGCTCACGCCGGCGGCGGCCTGGAGGTGAACGACCTCTACCGCCCCTACCAGGAGTGCAGCCCGCAGACGGTGGCTGACGGCAACCTCCCGATCGGCGTGCTCGGTCTCGCCCAGACCCTGGACACCACCTGCGGCCAGTTCAACAACGCTTTCACTGGCTGAGGTTTTCGAAGGCGTCAGCGCGTGCGACGCCTTCCGTGGAACCCTTCGGGTCGCTCCCGAGGGGTTCCCTGCACGCCGGGCCGGTTGCCTGAACTCGAAAGGGAAACGCACCACATGCTCAGTAGGAAGAAGATCGCGGCTGTCTCGGGACTCGTTGGCGGTCTCGCCATGACCTGCGCCGGTGTCGCCCAGGTGCACGCCGCGGGCGGTCCGGGCATCTGCACGCGCGACATCCAGGGCAACGTCACCTGTATCCAGCGGATCCAGGGCGAGCTGCCCGAGGACGGGGTCATCCCCCACCAGGACAACTGCATGCCGACGCAGCCCCTGACGCTGCCCGCCGCCCTGGGCAACGGGACGATGCGGATCGGGCCCGAGGTGACCTGCCGGGCGCCGGCGCCGGACAAGGGTGACAGGTTGTCCGAGCTGTTGGGCTGAGCCTTCGAGCGAAAACTTCCGGTGGATTTCTCGTCGTAATCCGACACGACGTGTGGAGAAGATCCCAAATAGCTACGGACTGTGTGTATATGCTCACACTAAGTAGTCAAGCCAGGGCCTCGCGCCCGGGTAAGAAAGGGTCAAACCATGCGTAAGTTTCAGCGCGCTGCAGTCGTAGCCGCGGCGGTTGCCGGACTGTCCGCCCTTGGTATCGGCGTCAGCTTCGCCGGCGGTTACGACGACACTCCTCCGCAGATCAACGCAGTGGCCAACTCCTCGGCCAACGCCGTGGCCACGTGGGGCGGTTACTTCACCCCCCAGCCCGGTGACGGCGGCCGCAAGGACACCGCCGCGCCGGAGGAGGGCTACGGCCAGTACTCCGCTCCCTCCGAGGGCGGCCAGCAGCAGCAGTAAGAGGATCACCCAGGTATCGATGCGCACGTGTGAGCGCGCTGCGGTCGTAGCGCATCGACGCCTCTTTGGAGCACGACATGCACATCGCGCGAACGAAACGTCCCTGTCCTGGATCAACTCGGATTGTTCGACGGTGTGCTGAGTAATACCCCATGGCGAAGGCAGCCCGGACGCGCGGCAGACACCTCAGGGTGCGCGTCCGGGCTGCGGCCGTGTCGGCGCCGGACGCGACTGACAGCACGTCGAGGCGTCGGGTCCACGTTCGACTTTCTCCAAGGCCCGGGCGCACGCCGGTCGACGGCGTCGGCGCCCGGGCCTCCATGGCAAAGGACGCAGCACATGTTCACTCGGCAGAAGATCGCGACCGTCTCGGGGCTCGTCGGAAGTCTCGCCGTGATCTGCGTCGGCGCCGCGTACGCGCACGCCGATGAACCCAGGAGCGAGTGCAGGAACACCGTTCTGGGTGACACCATCTGCGTGCGCAAGAGCGACACCCACGACGACAAGCACGGCGCCCACGCCCTCAGGCAGACGCGGGACTGCTCGGTCATCGACCGGCCACGCGTGGTGTTTCCCGACGACGGCCTGCTGAGCGGCGGCACCAGGAACGTCGGGCCGACCGTGGACTGCTCCAACAAGGCGCAGCTGCCCAAGGGTTTCGAGAAGCCCCGGTTCAAGAAGCCCCGGATCTCGAAGTCGCAGTTCAAGGCCCCGAAGATCAAGGCCCCGCAGATCACGGCCCCGAAGATCAGGAAGCCCGACGTCGAGCTCTGAGGCGCGACCAGCGAAATGCCGGACCGGGATCGTCCCGGTCCGGCATTTCGGCTTTATGGCCGCAGGGCCTGCTGGTGACATGGAATTCCCCGGTGTCCCGGCCCTGCGGCCGGAACACCGGGGAATGATTCCGACTTACTTTCCGACGCCGTTGTTGCAGCCCATGCTCGAGCCGAGGGACGACTCCTGCGCCCCCGCGTTGCCCTCGCCGTTCAGCAGGTTGCCGCCGAGGCCGTTGGCGATGCCGACCTCGCCGAGAACGTCGGCGTTGCCGTCGTGCGACCTGCAGGTGGTGCTCTGCAGGACGCTGAAGCGGTCGCTGTCGCCGCCCTTGCCGCCTCCCCAGCCGCCTTGGCCGGCGTGAGCGGCGCCGGCGCTCAGGAGTCCGATGCTCCCGAGGGCGGCGACCAGGACGGCTGCCTTGCGGAGCTTGTGCATGTCATCTCCGGTGGGTGATGAGTGGATGCGATCCGTGACAGATCGACTTCGTACGGTTATGGAGGCTAATAGGAAATAACCAAGGCCAATCGGCGACGCGCCGAATTCCGAATTGCTGTCACTCTGAATGCCCATACGTCCGCAAAAAGGGACCGGCCCCGAGCCTGAGGCTCGGGGCCGGTATTATTTCCCGCTTTTAGTCGCCTGTGCGACGGTGCGCTCAGAAAGCGCTGTTGTTGCAGCCCATGGTCGAGCCGATGTGGGTCGACTGGGCACCCGGGTCGCCCTCGCCGTTGAGCCCGTTGCCCAGGAGGCCGTTGAGGATGCCGACCTCCCCGAGGACGTCAAGGTTCAGGTCGTGCGACTTGCAGTTGGAGCTCTGCAGGACGCTGAACTTGTCGCCGTGGTCGCCGCCCTTGCCGCCTCCCCAGCCGCCTTGGCCGGCGTGGGCGGTGCCGCTCATGAGCGCGATGCTGCCGACTGCGGCGACCAGGACGGCAGCCTTGCGAAGCTTGTGCATGTCATCTCCGGTGGAGTGAAGTGGGTTGCGATCTGTGACAGATCGACTTCTTACAGTTACGGGAGGTTAATAAGAAATATCCCAAAACGGTCAGCGACGCGCCGGTTTGATGATCTCTCGGCAAAAGCACCCGAAAGCCGCAGTGCATGCGAACGGGCCCTTCGGGAGATCTCCGAAGGGCCCGTGCTGGGCGTCGGTGTCCGGCCGTTTCCGGTGTCAGGGCCGCTTGTTCCGGTGGGCGGAGCCGGCCCGAGGCCGGAACGGTCCTAGTGCGCGGTCGCGTTGGCGAGGGCGTTCGACTGCGTGTTGACCTGGCCGCAGTCGATGCCGCGGGTCTCGGAGGCGGCGAGCACGGCGACCGGGACGGCCGCGTTCAGCAGGGACTGCGGGCTGCACTCCTGGGACGGGCGGAAGAGGTTGCTCTGCAGGGCGGAGGAGCCCTCCCCCGGGGTGGCCTGCGGGCTGATCTGCGGGCTGATCGACGGGCTCAGCGTCGGGTTGACCTGCGGGGTGACCTCGGCGCCGTGCTGCGGGGCCTGCTGCGGGGCCCCGTAGCTCTGCGTGCTGGCCTGGGCGGAGGTGGCCGAGGCGGCCTGGGCGTCCAGCTGCGAAACGGGGGGCGGCGCGGCGCCGTTGTAGCCGTTGTAGGCGGGTGCCGCGGCGGAGCTGGGGCCGGCGCCGACGGCGGACAGACCCCCGGCTGCTGCGACGACGAGCGCGACTTGCTGAAGCTTGCGCATGGAACCCTCGGCCCTTCATTGACCTGTGCACGGAACGTATCGAAATACTGAATGACTCGGTGCGGCTGCTGCTTTTCCTGCTGCCTGGGCGGCTGCGATGGACCATCGCTCTGTCCCCGGGGGAACGAAGCAAGTGCGGGCCCGGATACGGGTATCGGGCCCCGGTCACCCATTTGCCCCAGGGGTGTGCGTGCCTCGGTGCCGCGTCCTCGGCGTCCCTGCGATCCTGACGCGACGCGCCCGCCCGTCAATGGCAAACGGGTGACGGAGTTCCGGGTCCCGTGACCGGGGCGGGGGAAAAGTCGTTGCCAGCTGGGAGAGGGCAGCGATCATGAATCACGGAGGAGTAAAGGGAGTTCGCTGCCGGCTCCTGCGTAAGCCCGTGCGCAGCCCGGGAGTTATTCCTGTAACGGTGCGGTGTGACCATATGAACATCGGGCTGAGCGCACGCGAGACCGCTGAATACAACGGATTTCCCTGTTCAGGTATTGAAGGGCCGAGGGTTCCATGCGCAAGATTCACAAGGCCGCGCTCGTCGTAGCAGCGGCCGGCGGCTTGTCCGCCATCGGCGCCGGCGTCAGCCATGCCGACACTCCCGTCGGGTACGGCGGTGCCGCTCCAGCGCCGGCTCCCGAGTACCCCGCTCCCCAGTACGCGGCTCCGGCGCCCGCTCCCCAGTACGCGCCCCCGCAGTACGCGGCTCCCCAGTACCCGGCTCCTCAGTACGCTGCGCCCCAGTACCCGGCTCCCCAGTACGCGCCACCGCAGTACGCGGCCCCCCAGCCGAGCGGTCCGCAGGCCTCGGCGGCGGCCAACTCGCGGGGCGTGGCGCAGGTCGCCGCTCCCCAGGCGTACGCCCAGCCGATGATGCCGCCTCCGCCCCCGCCGCCCGCGCCGCCGCAGCAGACCGGTTACGCCGCCGCCGCGGCCACGTCGAACGGCTCCGCGCAGGCCTCCAACTCGCCGTACGCCCCGCAGCAGGCCGCCGCTCCGCAGGTCGCCCCGCAGCAGCCGGCGGCGCAGGTCATGCCCCAGGTCAGCCCGCAGTCCGCGCCGGAGGTCATGCCGCGGGTCGCCCCGCAGGTCGCCGTGCCCCAGACCTTCGGTGCGACGGAGGCCCCGCCGCGCGTCGCCCCCCAGGTGAACCCCCAGGTCAACCCGCAGGTGAACCCGCTCGTCAACCCGCTGGTCGCAGGGGCAGGCACGCCGCAGGTGCCCGGCCTCGGCCTCGGGCAGGTCGCGGCGCCCCCCGTCGGCCAGCTGGGTCTTCCCCGCCTCGGCTGACCGCTCCGTCGCGCTCCGCCGTCCCCACTCGATCTGCTGCAGATCGCATCCGCCAGACCATTCGGAGAAGTAATGCGCACGTTTCACAAGGCCGTCCTCGTGGGCGCCGTCCTCGGCAGTGTCGGCACCTTCGGCGTCAACCCGGCCTCCGCACACGGCGAGCCGGGCCACGACCTCGACGTCACCCAGGGCATCGAGTGCCGCTCGCACGACATGAACATCGATGTGCTCGGCAGCGTCGGCGCCGTCAACGGCCTGGCCGGCAACCTGCTGAACGGCGAAGGCAACCCGGGCGCGCAGCAGAGCCACCTCGGTGCGGACATGGGCTGCAACAGCCGGGCGCTCTGACGGGCGGCGCCGCACGCCGGAGTCGTACGGCTCCGGCGGCGGACGGACGGCGCCGGATCCTCCCCGCGAACACAGGGGAAGGGTCCGGCGCCTTTCTGCGTGCGGCCGGCTCGCTTCCGCGTGCGATGTGCGGCCGGCCCGCTTCCGTGTGCGGTGTGCGGGCGTGTCGCCCGGCGCGCCGTCGTATCGCCCGGAACGACGAAAACGCCCTCCCGAAGGAGGGCGGAGCGTGGGCGCCCCCGGCAGGACTCGAACCTGCGGCCAAGCGCTTAGAAGGCGCCTGCTCTATCCACTGAGCTACGGGGGCCTGGTGTGGTGGCCGCGTCCCGGGTGCCCCTGAAGGGCTGATCCCTGACGCTGCCCGGGGACAAGGATAGGGCTCCCGGTTCCTCGACCCCGTCGCTTCGCCTCCGTGCCTCGATGTGGAGGTTCGGTGAAGCGGTCCTGATAATCGCAGGCAGGTGCGATTCGTGCATCGCTTTTGGCCTCCGACGCACCGGGTGTTGTGCACTCGTTATGCCTCGACTGTGCCCATGTCCCAATGGTTCCTTCCGTCCGTTCTGTCCCCTCGGCGCGCAGACATGTCTATATGCTTCAGAATTCCCCTAAAATTGGGCATTCTTCGCATGTGGTGACCTTGGACGTACGGCCTCAGCTGCTCGACACACTCTCCGCTCTGCGCGACAGTGTCGCCGCCACACGCTTCCCGCTGCCCCTGGCCGGGGCCGCACGCGCGCGTGCCAACCGCGACGAACTCCTCGCGCAGCTCGACGACTATCTCGTACCCCGCCTGCGAGACCCCGAGGCGCCGTTGCTCGCCGTCGTCGGCGGATCGACCGGCGCGGGCAAGTCGACTCTCGTCAACTCCCTCGTCGGGCGGCGCGTGAGCGAGGCCGGCGTGTTGCGGCCGACAACCCGCACACCGGTCCTCGTCTGCCACCCGGATGATCATCACTGGTTCAGCGGGATGCGCGTGCTCCCCGAGCTCACGCGCGTGTGGGCGCACCAGCAGGATCCCGTCGACGAGCTGCTGCTGCCCGACCGCGAGACCCCCACGCGCGTGCTGCGCATCGAGACCACCGAAACCGTTCCGCGCGGGCTCGCCCTCCTCGACGCCCCCGACATCGACTCACTGATCGCCGACAACCGTGTCCTCGCCGCGGAGCTGATCTGCGCCGCCGACATCTGGATCATGGTCACGACGGCGACCCGCTACGCCGACGCCATCCCCTGGCACCTGCTGCGCACCGCCAAGGAGTACGACGCCACCCTCGTGACCGTCCTGGACCGGGTACCCCACCAGGTGGTCTCCGAGGTCTCCCGGCAGTACGGCGCCCTGCTCGCCAAGGCCGGGCTCGGCGACGTACCCCGCTTCACCGTGCCCGAGCTGCCCGAGTCCGCCTGGGGCGCCGGGCTGCTCCCCGCCACCGCCGTCGCGCCCCTGCGGACCTGGCTGGTCCATCACACGCAGGACGCCGCCGCCCGGCAGCAGGTGATCGCCCGTACGGTCCACGGCCTCCTCAACTCGCTCACCTCGCGGATGCCCGAGCTGGCCAGCGCCGCCGCCGCCCAGTACGCGGCCTCCCTCCGGCTGACCGGGGCCGTGGAGACCGCCTACGACAGCGAGCACGCGCGCGTGCGCGGCCGGCTGCAGGCAGGTGCCGTACTGGCCGGGGACGCGCTCAAGCGCTGGCGGGCCTTCCCCCTGGACTGCACGCCCGGGGAGCTCCTCGACGCTCTCGTGGAGAGCCTGGGCGCGCTGCTGCTGTGCTCCGTCACCGCCGCCGACGAACGGGTCCACGAGGCCTGGCGGCACGAGCCCGCGGCGGGCGCGCCGGGCCTCGCCGGCCGTGACCACTCCTCGGAGAGCGCCGAGCACCGCATCGGCCTCGCCGTACGGCGCTGGCGGCGCGAGCTGGAGGAGTACGCCGAGGACGAGGTGCGGGTACTGGAGCGCACCTCCGCACCCGACCCCGAGGTCGTCGCCGCCGTCGTCGCCACCTCGCTGCTGGGCGGCCGCCGGACGCGCAACGTGGGCGAGGGGCTCGCCGACAAGCTCGGCGCCCATGGCGCGCTGCGGCTGCGCGACCGGGCGGCACGCCTGCTGGCCGACTGCGTGGACCGGGTCATGCACACCGAACGCGAGCGGCGCCTCGCCCCGCTGGACGCCCTCGGCGTCAACCCCGGGCCCCAGGCCGATCTCATCGCCGCGCTGTCCGTACTGCAGAAGGAGAGGTGACCGGTGACGGCCGCCACCGATCAGGACCACATGGAGCACACCGACCGCATGGCCCCCACCGAGCCCAGCGGTTCTGAGAATGCCGAGGTCAGGAGACCAATGGAGCGTGGCGACCTGCGCGGGGAGCTGCCGACCCCGAGCCCGGGCGTGCCCGGCGAGGCCGGCGCCGCGCCGCAGGACGGCACCCCCGGGGACCGGACCGGGGAGGCGGACAGGGACTTCGCACCGGCCGTCCCGTCGGCGGACGCGGACGAGTACAAGGCCGCGGCCGGCGACGACATGGGCGAGCCCGCGGCGGAGATCGGGGACGGGGACCCCGGACGGCGCTGGTACGCACGCGCCACGGGGGAGGAGACGGGCTTTGAGCCACCGTCGCGCGGGGTACCGACGAAACCCGCCGACGAGCGGGACGCGCGCGTGTCGGGCGGGCCTGTGCGGGGCGGCGCCGGGCCTGCCACGGGGCAGGGTCCGGGCGAGTCGGTGCGGACCGGTGAGGGCGGCGCCGGGCCTGCGTCGGAGCACGGGCCGGACGGATCTGTGCGGGGCGGGTCCGTGCGGGGCGCCGACGGGCCCTTGCCGGGGCACGGATCGGAGCGCGGACCGGGTGGACCGGGCGGGTCTGTGCGGGCTGGTGAGGGCGCTGACGGGCGTGTGCCGGGGCATGGATCGGGCGGGTCTGTGCGGGACGCTGAAGGCGTCGACGGGCGGGTGCCGGGGCACGGGCCGGGCAGACCTGCGCGGGGTGGTGAGGGCCCCGACGCGGGCGCCAAGGACGAGGCCCCGGACCGGAGCAGGCCTGTCTTCGGCATGAGCGCCGACGCGGGCGCCAAGGATCAGGGTTCGGACCGGGGCCGGCCTGTCTTCGGCAAGGCTGCCGATACGGGCGTCAAGGATCCGGCCTCCGACCGGAGCAGGCCTGTCTTCGGCAGGAGTGCCGACGCGGGCGTCAAGGAACAGGGCTCGGGCCGGAGCAGGCCCGTCTTCGGCACGAGCGCCGACGCGGGCAGGGCGGATCAGGCCGCCGGCCAGGACAGGCCCGGGCTTCGCAAGAGTGCCGACGCGGGCGCCGAGGACGAGGCCCCGGACCGGAACAGGTCCGTCCTCGGCAAGGGCGCCGACGCGGGCGCCAAGGATCAGACCCCGGATCGGCGCAGGCCTGTCTTCGGCAGGAGTGCCGACGCGGGCGCCGAGGACCAAGCCCCGGACCGGGGCAGGCCCGTCTCCGGCAAGAGCGCCGACGCGGCCGGTGGTCAGCGCCTCCGCCCGCCGCACCGCACCCCCCGGCAGTCCGGCCCCAGCGACGAGGCGGCTCCTCGGCGCCGGCCCGACACCGGCCCCGCCGCCGACCCCGGTCCCGGCACCCACGCGGACCCTGGCGCCCACCCGGACCTCGGCCCCGGCATCGACCCCGACGCCGAATCCACGGAGACCTGGGACGACGGCCTGATCGCCCGGCGCGTCACGGACGCCGCAGCCGCCGCGCTCGCCGCCGAACGGGAGAGCGCCACCCGCGCTCTGGGCGGCAACCCGCCCGTCCCGCTGGCGTACGACGGCCCGCTGCGCTCCCGCCTGGACGCCCTGCGTGAACTCGTCGGCCTCTCCCGCGCCCGGCTGGACAAGCGCACCCTCGCCGAGGCCGGCCGGGTCCTGGACGAGGCGGCCGCCCGCCGCAAGCTCTCCGGCCGGCACACCGTCATCGCCATCGCGGGCGCCACGGGCAGCGGCAAGTCGCAGCTGTTCAACGCCCTCGCCGGCGTGGCCATCTCGGAGACCGGGGTACGGCGTCCGACCACCGCCGCCCCCATCGCCTGCAGCTGGAGCGACGGCGCGGCCGGCCTGATCGACCGGCTCGGCATCCCGGGCCGGCTGCGCCGCCGCCCCGTGCACAACCCGGAGACCGAGGCCGAGCTGCGCGGGCTGGTCCTGGTCGACCTTCCCGACCACGACTCCGCCGCCCTGCAGCACCGCGAGCAGGTCGACCGGATCCTGAAGCTGGTCGACGCCGTGATCTGGGTGGTCGACCCGGAGAAGTACGCAGACGCCGTCCTGCACGAGCGCTACCTGCGGCCCCTGGCCGGCCACGCCGAGGTCATGTTCGTCGTCCTCAACCAGGTCGACCGGCTGCCCGGGGAGGCCGCCGACCAGGTGCTGGACGACCTGCGGCGGCTGCTGGACGAGGACGGCGTCGCCCTCGGCGAGCACGGCGAACCGGGCGCGACCGTGCTCGCGCTGTCCGCGCTCACCGGCGAGGGCGTCGGCGAACTGCGCGAGGCACTCGGCCAGTTCGTGGCCGAGCGCGGCGCGGCCGCCCGCCGGGTCGCGGCCGACGTGGACGCCGCCGCGGTCGAACTGCGGCCCGTCTACGCCGCCGAACGGCGGGTCGGCCTCAGCGAGGAGGCACGCGAGGAGTTCGCGGCACGGCTCGCGGACGCGGTGGGCGCCACCGCGGCGGGCGACGCCGCCGAGCGCGCCTGGCTGCGCAACGCCAACCGCGCCTGCGGCACGCCCTGGCTGCGGCTGTGGCGCTGGTACCAGGGCCGCGGCGACTCCACGACGGGCCGGCACGCGGTGCGCGCGCAGGCCGACGAGGAGGCCACGGCACGCCAGCGCGTCGAGCAGGCGGTCCGTACGGTGTCCGACCGCGCCTCGGCCGGCCTGCCCGGGCCGTGGGCGCAGGCGGTGCGCGAGGCGGCCGTACGTGGCTCGCAGGGGCTGTCCGAGGCGCTGGACGAGCTGGCGGCACGCGCCGGACTGCCACCGGGCCGGCCGCCGCGGCCGGGCTGGTGGCCGGCGGCGGTGCTGGTCCAGGCGGCCATGACCCTGCTGCAGATCGTGGGCGGCCTGTGGCTGGCGGGCCAGATCGCCGGCGTCATGGCACCCAACCTCGGCATCCCGGTGCTGCTGATGGTGTGCGGGATCATCGGCGGGCCGCTGGTGGAGTGGGGTTGCCGGATGGCGGCCAGAGGACCGGCCCGGCGCTACGGCCAGGAGGCGGAACGGCGCCTGCGGGAGGCCGCCGCCGGCTGCGGCCGGGCCCGGGTGCTCGACCCGGTCGCGGCGGAGCTGCTGCGCTACCGGGAGGTGCGGGAGCAGTACGGGCGGGTCGCACGGAGCGGCCCGGGGGTCCGGGTGGGCTGAGCCGTCGCGGTCGCCTGGGTGACGGCGGTGGCCAGGGAGCGGTTTCACTCGTGCGGGTGGCGGGGTTCTCCACAGGTGGGCGGTCGTCCACAGCGCTCGGCGGGCCCGGCCCGGCGGAGGCAGTCTGGGGTCGCGGCGATCGCACGGCAGGTCCGGCCGGAGGGACGGCGGACGGTGCCGGCGATCGACGGGACGCGCGGGCACGTACGGCGGTCGTACGTGCCGGCGCGGCAGACGCAGCCGTACGGGACGGGCCCGTACGCGTGTCCGCCCGGCCGTGACGGGCCTGGCGGGGGAGGGGAGTGAGGACATGAACGAGACGATCGTCTGCGTGGTGGGCAACGTGGCGACCCAGCCGGTGTACCGGGAGCAGTCGACGGGTCCGTCGGCCCGGTTCCGGCTCGCGGTGACCGCGCGCTACTGGGACCGGGAGAAGAGCGTCTGGACGGACGGGCACACCAACTTCTTCACGGTGTGGGCGGGCCGCCAGCTCGCGGTCAACGTGGCCGCGAGCGTGGAGGTGGGCCAGCCGGTCGTCGTACAGGGCCGGCTGAAGGTGCGCACGGAGACGCGCGAGGGGCAGCAGCAGTGGACCTCCGCCGACATCGACGCCGTGGCGATCGGCCACGACCTCTCCCGGGGCACGGCCGCCTTCCAGCGCGCGGCCAAACCGGAGTCGCCTGCCACGGCGACCCGGCCGGAGCCGAACTGGGAGACGCCCCCCAAGCCCGCCCGCACACCGGACGAGGACGCGGCCCAACACGTGCCGGAGCCAGCGGCGGTGACATGACGTCAGCGCGCACCCGGCCGCCGGTCACCCGGTGGCCGAACTCCCCGTACGAACGGGTGGATTTGTCGATATGCCCAGCTCATGGACGGTCCCGGCGATAACGATTACGGATCGGATCGCCCATCGGATCATCCGACCGGCAGGACAGGCTCCGCCTGATCCATAGGATGCCGGGCGTGCCCCTAGGGGCTGCCGATTCTGCTGGTGGGACCGTCCCCCCACGTCCAACGGGTCCTGCTCGAAGGGGAATTCTGTGCTTGCTGCGTTCTCTGGGTTCCGCCGTTCCACCGGAGCGGCCCGTCTGGCCGCCGCCGCGACGGCGTCCGGTCTGATGGCGGCCGGTGTGCTGTCCGGCGCCGGCAGGGCCGAGGCCGACGAGACGCCGCAGAGCCAGGGCGGGGCGACGGCCACGATCAACGGTCTGAAGACCTTCGGCGAGGCCGTGATCCACGAGGACGGCGGCGACCAGCGGGTGGAGGCCGGCCTGTTCGAGATGTCCGTGGACGGCGGCGGCACCCTGCAGACGTACTGCGTCGACCTCCACAACCCCACCCAGCGCGACGCCCACTACCAGGAGACGCCCTGGAGCGGGACCTCGCTGGGCGCCAACAAGGACGCCGGCAAGATCCGCTGGATCCTGCAGCACTCCTACCCCCAGGTCAACGACCTCGCCGCGCTCGCCCGCCAGGCGGGCGCCGGCGCCCTGACCGAGCAGGACGCGGCGGCCGGCACCCAGGTCGCCATCTGGCGCTACTCCGACGGCGCGAAGGTCGACGCCGTCGACCCGCAGGCCGAGAAGCTCGCCGACTACCTGCACAAGCGTGCCCGTGGCCTCGGTGAACCACAGGCCTCGCTGACCCTGGACCCGCCCGCGGTCTCCGGCCGGCCGGGCGACCTGCTCGGACCGGTGACCGTGCACACCAACGCGGGCACGGTCGCGGTGAGTCCGCCGGCGGACGCGGCCACCAGCGGGGTGCGGATCATCGACAAGACGGGCAAGGCGATCACGTCCGCGCAGGACGGCAGCCGGCTGTACTTCCGCATCCCCGCGGACGCGTCGGCCGGCACGGCCCAGCTGACCGTGCAGGGGTCGACCACCGTGCCCGTGGGCCGTGCCTTCGCCTCCGACAGCCGCAGTCAGACCCAGGTCCTGGCCGGTTCCAGCGAGTCCACGGTCTCGGCGACCGCGACCGCCACCTGGGCGGCCGAGGGTGCCATACCGGAGCTGTCGGCCCGTAAGGACTGCGCCCGCAGCGGCGTGGACGTCATCGCGGCCAACAAGGGCGACAAACCCTTCACCTTCCAGTTGATGGGCGCGGAGCACACCGTCCCCGCGGGTGCCTCCCGCACGGTGACCGTCCCGCTCCAGGAGGACCAGGCCTACGACTTCACGATCACCGGGCCGCACGGCTACAGCCACCGCTTCACCGGCGTGCTCGACTGCCGGACCCAGGGCACGATCACGACCCGGACGACCCGGACCCGCAACGAGCCCAGCCCGGCCACGGTGAGCGGCGGCACCACAGCACCCGGCACCGACCTCGCCACCACGGGCGGTTCGGCGATCACCCCCCTGATCGCCGGCGTCGCCATCGGGTTCGTGGTGATCGGCGGGGCGGTCCTGGTGGTGCTCCGCAAGCGGGAGCAGCCGGGCGACTGACGGAGCCTCGGCGCGCCTCCCGGTCCCGCGCGTACGGCAGCGTGATCAAATGGCGCATGGCATCGTCCTGGACCGGTCATCGGGTACGCCTGCGCGCCGTGGAGCCCGACGACTGGACCGTGTTCACGCGCTTCGCCGACGATGACGGGCGGCGAGGGCGCCGGCTGGATCTGCCCCGGTCGGCCGAGAGCTACCGCGCCTGGGCGAAGGAGCAGGCCGTTGCCAGGTGCGACGACGACCGCTTCCTGTTGGCGGTCGAAACGACGGTCACGGCAGAGCTGGTCGGCACAGTCGGCTCACATCGCACCGGCCCTCGTTCAGGGTGGTTCGAGTGTGAGGTCACGATCGGGGCTGACCACCGGCGCAAGGGCTACGCGGCAGAAGCGGTGGTGCTGCTGCTGCGCTTCATGTTCGCCGAGCGGCGCTACCACAAATGCCTGGCAGCGGTCTTCGCCCACAACGAGGCGTCGCTGGCGCTGTTCCGTGGGCTCGGCTTCACCGAGGAGGGGCGCCTGCGGGAACACGTCTTCTTCGCCGGCCGGTACCACGACCTCGTCATGATGGGCATGCTCGCCGACGAGTTCGACCGGCGACACACGCTGAGCGAACCATGAGGATCGACGCCCGCTGTCCGCGGGCGGAGGCGGGCTCTCACGGGAAGCGGGACTGCTCCCGGCTGCGCGAGGTGGCACGCAGACGCAAGCCGACGGTGGCGAGACCTTCGAGGGTGGTGACCTGGTGGCTGGGTCCGGGTCCGGGCGGCTCGCTCAAGTGGCAGCGGCGGGCGGTCTGCGCGGTGAGGAGCGTCAGCATCGCCATGGCCAGGGCCTCTCCCTCACAGCCGTGCGGCCCGGTACCGAAGGAGAGGAAGACCCCGGGCTTCGCCGGCGAGCCCGGACCATCGAGCCAGCGCTCGGGCTGGAACTGGTCCGGCTCGGAGTGTTCCCGTGCGTCGCGGTGGGCGGTGTAGGGGCAGACGAGAACGGTGGACCCGGCGTCGATGGTGTAGCCGGCGAGCTGAGTCTGTCGCGTGGTGCGCCGGGTCAGCAGCCAGCTCGGGGGGTGCAGCCGGAGCACCTCGCGTACCAGTGCCTGGGTGTATTGCAGCCGGTCGAGGTGGGTGCTGGTCGTCGCGGCCGGGTCCGCGGGCAGCAAGGCGGCCTCGGCCGCGACGCGGCCCGCTGCCTGGGGGTGCCGGGCCAGGCCGAGAAGGATCCAACCGGCCGCCCGGGAAGGTGTCTCGAAGGTGGCGACGGTGATTCCGGGCAGAGTGTCGAGGACCGCCTCTTCCGGCAGGAGGCCGTGGCGGGGGGAGGGCCGGAGCATCTGTCCCAGCACGTCGTCACCGAGCCGGCCCGATGAACGGCGCCGGCGGACGATCGGCCGCAGAGCGTCGGTGAAGGCGACTTGCTGCCGTGTGCGGAACCGCCGTGCCGGTGTGGGAATCCAGCGCGGCCACACCCAGCGCGAGGGGCGTACGAGCACCTCCCGGGCCAGGAAGAGCTGTGAGGCGTAGGGCAGCAGGGTGGGAGCGTCTTCGGAGAAGAGGTAGCGCACGCCGATCTCGGCAAGGGTGTGCCGGACCACGGGCAGAACTTCGACGTCCTCGCCCAGAGGCCACTGGTCGGCGAATCGAGCCGTCCCGGGCGCGATCTCACCGATCCGGGCGGCGACCGTTTGGGGGCGAAGTCCCCGCATGCGGGCGGCGTGTGCGTGGACACGCTCCTCGGGTGTCGGTGCTCCGCTCGACCGCTTCAACGGCGGGAAGAGAGGCGAGGGCGCCTTGGGGAAGTCCTGTGCGCGGCGCAGGACTTCTTCACACGGCCCGGCCGTAGCGGCTACGTAGACGCCCGGCTCCAGCTGCCAGACGTCCCCGCACTCGTCAGCGCCGCGGCACGCCATCGCCAGCCGGTCGCGGCTCCAGGACGCGAAGCCGCCCTCGGGCAACCGCGGCGGCTCGTTCATCCGGCCCATGAGACCGTCCCTGACTCTCGCGACGTGACCAGGCCGATGTCGTCGGTTGCGTGGTGGGGAGCCGGCGGGCGCCCGGGGGCACCCGCCGGCATCGCGGTCAGCTTCAGTCGCCGGCGTACGCATCCCATTCGTGGGCCCCGTACGCACCGTAGTGGCGGGTGAAGGAGAGCTTGCCGAGCAGCTTGGCGATCATGATGCACTCCTCTCGCCTGTCTTCAGCACCAGATGCCACACGAGCAATGTTGCCACAGGTGGCGCATGTGTGGTAAGGGATGTCGGCCGCCCTGGCTGAGGTTCATGCGGCCCGTGTCGCCCGCGGTAAAACACCAGGTCAGAGCCGCCCAAGCTGACGAGTCTCCGCCCAGGGGTGGCCGTACGGCAAGATGGGGTGTTACTTGCCACGAGGGGGCATGAAAAGGCCTCGCCGCCGGAGAGCTGCGGGGTTGTGGTCGTCATTGGCCGTTGTCGGTCGTCGCTGGCCGCCCTCGAACGGCTCGCGCTCCTGCCCAACGCATGCGACGATTACACCGTAATGATGCAACTCAGGTCGGGTGATGCGCCCTTCGGCGACTGCCCCAGTCTGTAGTTGACCCGTTTCAAGACCGGGCCCCAGCGTGCTCGGACATTGGGCCTCCTGGCAGGTACCAGGTACCCGGGCCGGACTCACACCGGCAAGCGCCGACGGGCTTACGACGAAAGATCACCTGCACGAGGTCACCTCCCGTCTGCTGGGCGCATGAATGATCAGAGTTAGTGCCGAGGCGATGGATAGTTCTCGGACAAGAGCGGATCAACAGCGGCAACCTCCGCCAGTCGCCGACAGTGCCGGGCGCACTCGGGACCATCAAGTCCAGCAGTACTCAAAGGCTGTACTTGGCCGCCAAATATTACTCGGGTGGAGTTCAGCAGAGCCTCAAGCATTGAACGAACGGGACAAGCGAGGCCGACTTGGAGGAGCGACAGATGTCATCCGAGTTCGTTCGTTATACCCCTGAGATCGAGACCATCGATCCCCATCTCGACGAGCTGCTGGCACAGATCATCGATTTCTGGGAGAAAAAGGGCCGTGAATCGCCGAGTACCGAGGGCACCGGGCGGGCCGTCCGCGGCGCGCACGCGAAGTCGTTCGGCCTGGTCAAGGCAGAAGTCGAGATCTTGGCTGATGTGCCGGCGGCGTATGCGCAGGGCATCTATGCCAAGCCGGGCCGCCACGGCGCACTGATTCGCTTCTCCAGCACGTCCACCCACCTGGGCACGGACGCACAACTCGGACCCGGCCTTGGCTTCGCGATCAAAATATTCGATATCGACGGACCAAAACTCGTGGAAGACGAGCCGGACTCGACCACCTTCGACCTCGTGCTCAAAAATAATCCGATCTTCATCAGCAATACGGCGAAACACTACCTGTTCATCGAGGACATCGCGAACAACGCGCAGGACTACCTGACGCGCGGCAAGGCGGGTCTCCACGAGCTGCTGGCGGATGTGCTCACGGGCAAGGGCCAGCTGCAGCAGCAAGAGTGGGCATGGGACGAGCTATTCGCGATCGTGAGACTGGTAACGCAGACGCATGTGCGCAATCCGCTGCTCACCACGTTCTGGAGCATGGGCGCGGTACGTCATGGGGACTACATCGCCAAGATACGTGTCGCGCCGGCCGCGGAGAGCGCCACGCACGTGATCCATCGTGATCTCGACCTCACGATTGGCCCGGACGTGTTTTATCCGACGCTGGCGGACGAGCTACAGGCGAGACCATTCGATTTCGATCTTCAGGTCCAGCTGTGCACGGACCTCACGGCTATGCCAGTGAACGTCCTGACCGTGGAATGGCCCGAAAAGTTGTCCCCCTTTGTCACCGTGGGGCGCGTGCATCTACCGCGCCAGGACATCTCGGGACCCGAGAACTTCGAGAAGGGTGACGCGCTCGCGTTCAATCAGTGGCGTGTCACGTCCGCTCACCGCCCGCTGGGCGAAATCATGAACGTGCGACGGATCTACACGGCGTCGGCCAAGGTCCGCCGGACGCTCAACCACCAGCCGCAAACCGAGCCGACCAGTGCCGATGCGGTGTTGCCGTGATCAGAGGCCCACGAGCCCGGCTCGGGCGGTAACCATCCGGTCCGCGGCGCATCCGTGGGTCGTGTGGCCATTATCCGGGCGCAGGAATCGAACCGGATCGAAAGGGCAGGACAGCTATGACAATGCAAGAAGGGACAGGGACCGCACCGGAACCCGATCAGGCCGTGGAGCAGAAGATCCAGAAGCTGCGAGAGCTCTACGCCGACGCGCCGGAGGTGGGAAAGCGGGCGCTGGAGAACGTACTCCGAAAAGACGCGACGTCGTTTGTGGGGAAGCCGCGAACGCGGATGGAATCCGCTGGCCGGGTCGGCAGCCGCCAGGGCAGGGTCTCGGAGCTCACCCTGATCGCTCCGTTCGTGGAAGGTGGAGCGGAGCGACTGCGCGCCTTCCTGCAGCTGCGGGACGGAAACTTCGATGACACAGACAGGGTCGGCACCGTCCACGATATGCGCTTCGTATTCCTTGACAACGACACGAAGCTGCTCTTCTGCACCGCCTACGACGATGAGTGGGACCCCTACATCGACGACTTCGCAACGAAGATCCCGGACGAACTGGATCTGTTTATGTGCAATTGCGTGGGATGGCCGGGAACGCGCAGCCCGTCGGTGAAGGACTGGATCGCGAAGTACCAGATCGCGGCCGATGGCTGGTACGTCGCGAATCCAGATCTGACGGTGGCGGAGACCAGGCGGCTGAACCGCGTCGGCCACGCGCTGGAAGAATTCCTGGACAAGATCAGCGACTAGTCCGGCCACCCGGACAGTCTGCGGGGTGCGCCGCGCCACCCGGCGAGACTGTCCCCGTGAGCCGGCTCGTCTCGGGTTCTTGTGGGGAGAACGCCATGCCGCTCGTCGATCGCCTCGGAGGCGACCTTCCGCGCGCCCCCGTCACCGTGGAGCTCGACGACATCCAGGCGACGGTGCTGCGCTACCGGCCCGAGCCCTACTACGGCACGCACGTCATGCTCCACGTGGAGGATGCCCAGGCCGGCCGCGAATTCGTGCAGCGGCTGACCCCCTATGTCGACTCTGCCGCCGACTGGTGGCAGGCCGGCGACGTCTGGACCTCAATCGCCATCAGCTCCACCGGGCTGGTGGCTCTAGGCCTGCCAGAGGATTCGCTCCGGTCCTTCCCCGAAGCATTCCGCGTGGGGATGGCCGCACGCGCCGACAAGCTCCGGGACTACGGACCAAACGACCCGACGAACTGGGACCGGCCCTTCGGCACCGGGGAGATCCACATCGCGGTCAGCATCTTCAGCGACACGGAAGACAAGTGGCGCCGCGCGATGGAGACCGCGGGCCAGCAGTATCAGGGGTTCTCCGGCGTCACCGTAATGCTGATGCGGGACTTCGGCGCCCAGCCAGGCGACCTCAATCCGCTGGGCTACAAAGATTCGATCGGCCAGCCGGCCATCGAGGGCTGCGGCGTCGACTCGTTGCCCGGCCAGGGACCACCGATCAAGGCCGGCGAGTTCATCCTCGGCTACCCCGGCGAGGCCGGCGTGCCGCTGCCGATGCCCCTCCCGGACGTGCTGGGCCGCAACGGCACCTTCGTCGGGCTGCGCAACTACCAGGCCCGCGTCGGGACGTTCAACCGGTTCCTGCGCGAGCACGCGCAGACCGAGCAGGAGCGGGAACTGCTCGCCGCGAAGCTGGTGGGCCGCTGGCGCAGCGGCGCGCCCTTGACGCTCGCCCCGACGCAGGACGACCCAGCGCTCGGCGCGGACGCGCGCCGGAACAACGACTTCACCTACGCCGCGGATCCGCACGGCCGGCAGGTGCCGCTCGGCTCACACATGCGGCGCATGAACCCGCGCGACACCAAGATGGCCCTACTCGCCGACGTGAACCTCCACCGGATCATCCGGCGCAGCACGACCTACGGGGCACCCTACGACCCTGACGCGACCTCGGAGCAGGACGACGAGGTAGCACGCGGCACCTACTTCATCTTCCTCAGCGCCAAGGCAATGGCCACGATGGAGTTCCTGCAGCAAGAGTGGATCAACAACGGCAACTTCATGGACCTGGGCGACGAACGCGATCCGAACGTCGGGCTGCAGGAGGACGGGGCGACGTTCACCATTCCGCAACATCCGGTCCGGCGCCGCATCCACGGCATCCAGACATTCAACGTGCTGCGCGGCGGCGAATACTTCTTCATGCCCTCCCTGTCCGCCTTGAGATGGATCGGGGAGCTCCGCCATTCCAGCGGCCACGCTGATGAACGAGCCGAACCATCCTGAAAGCCGTCGCGACCCCGGCCGTCATGTGAGCGGACGTGCGGAGCGGTTGCGGTGTCCAGGGCATCGAGCACACGGACCGCGTAGACCTCCCCCATCGCCTCGACTTCCTCCGGGGTCAGCCATCTCACGGTGGTCGACTCGCTTGACGTGCGTTCTGCACCGGCGACCGGTCGACACAGGAAGACGAGAGCAACGACGCCACGGCTCACGTTCTTGTAGACCGCCGTGTGAGCGCCCTCCCTGGCCGTCCTCGGGCCGTCGAAGGACGCTCAGTCGCCGCACGTCACAGCGGATCGATGGCGACAGAGCAGAGAAGCAGCGTGGCTGAGCCTCATTAGGGTGCTCCGCATGGCCGAAGAAGCCCCGGCCTGTCCTGAGTGCAGCCAGCCACGAGTGACATCAACGGCAGCGGACGGCGACGACAACCAGCAGCCGCGTGCGGTACCCGTGCATGAGGCGAGCCCCCGCCGGACCGGGACGAGAACGAACTCCCAAAGCGATGGTCACTCCCCGTCGAGCTCACGCTCCGGCGAGCCGGAGCCGTGCCAGACGTGTGCTGGATCAAGCGGGGTACCCCGGGGAACAATCGACACCGGACTCGCAATCGAGGAACTCACTTCTCGGCCCGCTGAGTGATGGCCGCCTCGGTGCGGTCTCCCAGGAACTCGTACCAGCGGCGTTCGAGACAGACGTAGCGCACGTCTGCCTCGACGAGGCTGAGGAAACCCGACACCGTCTCGGTGAGACGCTGTTGCAGCCCGGGGTCGGCCAGCGTTCCGTCTTCGGCGAAGGCCTGGTAGCTGTTGGCCACGCTGAACATGTCCGGGTAGACGCGGGTGCCCAGGTGTTCCAGGGGAATCCTCAGAGCCCACAATCCGCGGTTGCCTCCGACCAGCGACGGCGAGGCGGAGACGAGCAGCGCGTGCTTGGTCTTGAACGGCTGCGGCCTGACACGCGAGACCCAGTCGATCGCGTTCTTCAGTACTCCCGGCACGGAGGCGTTGTACTCCGGCGAGGAAATGACGAAGGCGTCGCTCCGCTCAAGCCGGTCGCGCAGGGCGAGAGCGCCGTGCGGCAGCCCTGCGCCGGCCTCCATGTCGCCGTCGTACAAGGGCATCTCAAAGTCGCGCATGGTGGCGAGGTCGACGGCGGCACCGGTGTCGGAGATGAGCCGGGCCACGAGGGAGGCGAGGCGGGCGTTCGTAGAATCGGCCCGCAGGGCCGCGCCGAAGACCAGGAACCGCAGCGGGCCGGGGAGCGAGTCCGTGGGCATGGATCCGTCCTTCCGTCGCGGGCAAGCCCCTCCAGGAGGGTGCCCCACCGACAAGTCTGGTTCCTCAGCCGGCGTCACGCGACAGGGCCAGGAACCGACAGGTCCGAGCCGGTCAGGACAATGGCTCGGCCTGGAGGGGCGGGCTGGTTCGGGCACGTACGTCGCTGAGCCCCGGCAGCGGGTGCGGATGGTCCGTTCGTCGGCGCGTGAGCGGCCCGACGGGTCGCCGTTCCGAGCGGACATGAAGGCCGTGGGCAGGCAGGGGGACTGGGAGAGCCGGAGTGACGCCAAGGTGCCGGCTCCCGCGGACATCGCGGCCCGGCTCGGAATCGCCGAGGGTGAGCTGTGTGTCCGGACGACGTACGAGTTCCTGAGCGACGGCAGGCCGGTGCAGCTGTCCACGAGCTGGGAGCCGTACGACCTCACCGCCGGCACCCTCGTCGTCCTCCCCGAGGGAGGGCCGCACGCCGGGGCGGGTGTCGTGCACCGCATGGCCGCGATCGGGGTCACCGTCAGCCACGCCGTGGAGCAGCCCGAGCCGAGGCAGGCGACCGCCGAGGAGGCGTCGATACTCGGCATCCAGAAGGCCGCGCTCGTCACGCACATCCGGCGGACGTACTACAGCGACCAGGGGCGGCCCGTGGAGACTGCGGACATCGTGGTGCCCGCTGCTCACTGCGAGATCGTGTACGAGATCCCGATTAATCGCCAGTGGCTTTGTCCATGAGAACGGACAGCAGACGTTCATGGCTACGCGAGGCGTCAGAGCGCACCGAGGATCCGAACGCGGCTTGAGTTTCGGCCCGAGAGGCGGCCCCCGGGGCTTGGCAGGCGGTGTGCGGCCCTGGCAACATCCGTCCGAACATAGTCGCGACGTTCCCGCCGATTAGTGTGCGGCGCCGACTGTGTCAGAGCCGCACAGGCGGCCTGGACGGCTCAGTGGTCGCCCATGGGCGGGGGCACGAGGCGTGGCAGTGGCTGATGCCAGTCTCCCAGCCTCATGAGGAGAAACCGACGAGCGAGAGAACGAATGTCGTCCCATGCCGAATCTGTGGCCAGAGCGTTGTCCCAGGGGCCGACCCGGCGGGTGGCATCGATCTCGCCGATGCGACGGCCGATGGCCCGAAGATGACGCTGATCCTCAGGCTCGAAGGCTCCGCGCTCCGCGAGCCCCTCGGACACGCGGCACATGAGCTCCACCTCTTCAACGACGTCCTTCGTCTCCAGCTCACGCTCGCCCAGCCAGGCAAGTTGATCTCGGGCGTCGGCCGCTAGGAGGGCCGTGATGCGCAGTGTCCAGGTGCGCAGGTTCGCGTCGCCGAGATGGTTCACGCGTGCATGATCGCACCCAGCTCCCGCAATCGTGTTCGGGGGCACGGAGGGCGGCAACGGCCTGCGTGGCGGTCGCGGAGGGCCCATAGTCGTGAACATCCGCTGTCTGTTCTCATGGACACAGCCACCTGGTCGTCTGGCTCCGCGCATGATCGCCGGGACAAGCCCTGGCCGACAGCCGACGGTGAACCTGCTGCCCGCCGGGGCTGCTCGTAAAAGGGGGCAGCCGTGCCCCAGGCGTGCCCGTCCAGCCCGCGAGCAGTGCCCCACTTCGGCCGTCCCTGGGCCGTCCGAGGCTCCCCGAGGCCACCCGACGGCGACCGACAGTGACAGGCGAGCTGTCGCCGCCATCCGAGAAACCCCAGGTCACAGCCCCCGCACCAAACGGGTTAACACCCAAGCCTGGCGTTCAGGCAAGATGGGGTGTATCTGCCCACTGCCAGATTTCAAGCTGCCGGACGGTTTCTCTTGGCTGAGTTCATTTACACCATGCGCAAGGCGCGCAAAGCGCACGGCGACAAGGTGATCCTCGACGACGTCACCCTGAACTTCCTGCCGGGGGCGAAGATCGGCGTCGTCGGTCCGAACGGTGCCGGTAAGTCGACCGTGCTGAAGATCATGGCCGGGCTTGAGCAGCCGTCGAACGGCGACGCGTTCCTGTCCCCGGGCTACAGCGTCGGCATCCTGCTGCAGGAGCCCCCGCTGAACGAGGCGAAGACCGTCCTGGAGAACGTCCAGGAGGGTGTCGCCGAGATCAAGGGCAAGCTCGACCGGTTCAACGAGATCGCCGAGCTGATGGCGACCGACTACTCCGACGCGCTGCTCGACGAGATGGGCAAGCTGCAGGAGGAGCTGGACCACGCCAACGCCTGGGACCTCGACGCCCAGCTGGAGCAGGCCATGGACGCCCTCGGGTGCCCCCCCGGCGACTGGCCCGTCACCAACCTCTCCGGTGGCGAGAAGCGCCGCGTCGCGCTCTGCAAGCTGCTGCTGGAGCAGCCCGACCTGCTGCTCCTCGACGAGCCCACCAACCACCTCGACGCCGAGTCCGTGAACTGGCTGGAGCAGCACCTGGCCAAGTACCCGGGGACCGTGGTCGCGATCACCCACGACCGGTACTTCCTCGACAACGTCGCCGAGTGGATCCTTGAGCTCGACCGCGGCCGTGCCTACCCGTACGAGGGCAACTACTCCACGTACCTGGAGACCAAGGCGACCCGTCTGAAGGTCGAGGGCCAGAAGGACGCCAAGCGGCAGAAGCGGCTCAAGGAAGAGCTGGAGTGGGTGCGCTCCAACGCCAAGGGGCGCCAGGCCAAGTCCAAGGCCCGTCTCGCCCGCTACGAGGAGATGGCCGCCGAGGCCGACAAGATGCGGAAGCTGGACTTCGAGGAGATCCAGATCCCGCCGGGCCCGCGCCTGGGCAACATCGTCGTCGAGGTCGACAAGCTCAACAAGGCCTTCGGTGAGAAGGTCCTCGTGGACGGCCTCAGCTTCACGCTGCCGCGCAACGGCATCGTGGGCGTCATCGGCCCGAACGGCGCCGGCAAGACCACCCTGTTCAAGATGATCCAGGGCCTGGAGACGCCGGACGCCGGTGACATCAAGGTCGGCGAGACCGTCAAGATCTCCTACGTCGACCAGAGCCGCGAGAACCTCGACCCGAAGAAGACGCTGTGGGAGGTCGTGTCCGACGGGCTCGACTACATCAACGTCGGCCAGGTCGAGATGCCGAGCCGGGCGTACGTGTCGGCGTTCGGCTTCAAGGGTCCGGACCAGCAGAAGCCGACCGGCGTCCTGTCCGGTGGTGAGCGCAACCGCCTCAACCTGGCGCTCACCCTCAAGCAGGGCGGCAACCTGCTGCTCCTCGACGAGCCCACCAACGACCTCGACGTCGAGACCCTCTCCAGCCTGGAGAACGCGCTGCTGGACTTCCCCGGCTGCGCCGTCGTCGTCTCCCACGACCGGTGGTTCCTCGACCGGGTCGCCACGCACATCCTCGCCTACGAGGGTGAGTCGAAGTGGTTCTGGTTCGAGGGCAACTTCGAGTCGTACGAGAAGAACAAGATCGAGCGGCTGGGCCCGGACGCCGCGCGTCCGCACCGCGCCACCTACAAGAAGCTGACCCGGGGCTGATCGGTCTTGCGTCACATCTACCGCTGCCCGTTGCGCTGGTCGGACATGGACGCGTACGGACATGTCAACAACGCGATCTTCCTGCGCTACCTGGAGGAGGCTCGGATCGACTTCCTGTCCCTGCGGGGCAAGGAGTCCAAGCAGGGGTCCGTGGTGGCGCGCCATGAGATCGACTACAAGCGGCAGCTCGTCCACCGGCCCACGCCCGTGGACATCGAGCTGTGGGTCACGGACATCAAGGCCGCGTCCTTCACCGTCACCTACGAGGTGAAGGACGCGGAGGCGGTCTACGTGCGGGCCGCCACCGTGGTCGTCCCGTTCGACTTCGAGACGCAGCGGCCGCGCCGGCTCACCGCCCAGGAGCGGGAGTTCCTGCAGAAGTACCGGGACGACGCCGACGAGGAGGCCGTCGCCGCATGACGGTGCTGCACCTGGCCGACGAGACGGAGGCGGCCGACCTCGCCGCCTTCCTCTCCCGGCTGCTCCACTACGACCGTGGAGCCGCGGTGCGCCTGCAGGCGGCCGGCACGGCGCTCGCCGTCTTCGGCCGCCCGCCGTCCTTCGAGGTGCTGGCCGTACGCGCGGTGCGGCTGGCCAAGCCGTACGAGAACGGCCTCGACGTCACCCTCGACGTGACCGTCTCCGCGGGTGAGTTCCTGGAGGGCGTGGACGAGCGCGCGGCCACCGCCGCCGTGCCCGCCGCGGTCACCGGCCCGCCGTGGGCCGGTGTGCTGCCGCCGCGCGGCGGCTGGCAGGCCGAGCCGGGGCTGCCCGCCCCGGACGCGCTGCGGGCGACGGTCGCCGCGGCGGTCGCCGAGTTCCGGTCCCGTACGCAGGAACTGGCGCCGGACGGGCGTACCCGCGCGGAACTGGACCGGATCGGCCGGGACATCTGGTCCCGGGAGATAGCGCGGACCGGGCTTCCGGTGCGGGCCGTGCACGCGGCCCAGTCCCTGGGCTTCCTGCGGCCGGGCGTCGGTCCGGCCGACACCGGGCTGTTCTCCTCGGGGGCGTGGCTCAGGCTGCGCACCCCCTACGGGTCCGTCGTGGTGCGCCGGGCCGGGCTCGGTCCGCTGGGCGTCACCATCCGCTGAACCCACCCGGTCCCACTGCACCTCGTCCGGCCATACCCCGATGTGGTCCGACTCCAGTTCCATGGCCACCCGGTCGCGCATGTCCAGGGCGCGGAGGCAGTCGGCGGGCAGCTGGAGGCGGCCGGCGCGGTCGAGCATGGCGTACTCGCGGGCCACGACCGTCTCGTGGCCGGTCGTGGCGTCGAGTGAAAGTGACCGGATTCCGGCCACAGGCGGCCGGAATCCGGCGTTCAGTGACGGCTGTTCGTCAGTCCGGGGCGTTGATCATCGACGCGGCGGCGTACGTCAGGTAGTTCCACAGCGTCGTCTCGTGCTCCTCGGAGAGCCCGAGTTCGTCGACGGCCACCCGCATGTGCCTCAGCCAGGCGTCGTGCGCCGCCCGGTCCACCGTGAACGGGGCGTGCCGCATGCGCAGCCGGGGGTGGCCGCGGTTGTCGCTGTAGGTGGTGGGGCCGCCCCAGTACTGCATCAGGAACAGGGTGAGGCGCTCCTCTGCCGGGCCCAGGTCCTCCTCCGGGTACATCGCCCTGAAGCCCGGGTCCCCGGCGACTCCCTCGTAGAAACGGTGGACGAGCCGACGGAAGGTCTCCTCCCCGCCGACCTGCTCGTAGAAGGTCTGCTCCTGAAGCGTGCCGCGCCGAATCTCATTCACCCGTCCATCGTCTCAGACCGGGTGGCCCAGGACTCAAGGCCTAGGACCCCGGGGAACCGCCCCGCCCCTACTGTGGACCCATGGGCGCCTACGACACCGAGACCGACCGCCTGGCCGCCGCCGCGCGGGACGCGCTGGTGCGGGAGATCGACGCCGACGGGGCCTTCGCCGGGGACCCGGTGTGGCGGGAGGCGTTCGCGGCGGTGCCCCGGCACCTGTTCGTGCCGTACTACTACGTCGCCGGGCCGCACGGCTATGAGCGCCGCTGGGGCGAGAGCCCCGACCCCCAGGCCCGTGCGCGCTGGGTCCGCGGCGCCTACGCGGACGTACCGCTGGCCACCCGGCTGCGCGACGGCGAGCTGCTCTCCTCCAGCAGCCAGCCCTCGCTGATGGCGCGGATGCTGGCCGCCCTGGAGGTCGAGGAGGGCGACCGGGTCCTGGAAGTGGGCGCCGGCACCGGCTACAACGCGGCCCTGCTCGCCCACCGGCTCGGCGACGACGACCTCGTCACGACCGTCGACCTGGAACCGGAGATCACCGAGGCGGCCCGCCGGCACCTGGCCGCGGCCGGGTTCCGCCCGGCCGTCGTCACCGGCGACGGCGCGCGCGGCGTGCCCGAACGCGCCCCCTACGACCGGATCATCGCCACCTGCGAACTGTCCACGATCCCGCGCGCCTGGCTCGCCCAGTGCCGCCCCGGTGCCCGGATCCTGACCCCGCTGGCCACCGGTCTGCTCGCGCTCACGGTGCGGGACGCGGCACACGCCGAGGGCCGGTTCCTGCCCACCGCCGCCTACTTCGTACCGCTGCGCGGCGCGGGCCGGGCACAGCCGGAGGGCGTGTCGTTCGCCGGGCTGCCGGACGGGGCCCGCGAGCAGGAGACGTTCCGTTTCCTGCTCGCGCTGACCCGGGGCACCCTCGATCCGCGGGAGGCCTACGCGCTGTGGGAGCGCGAGGGCACGCCGGAGCGCGAGCGGTACGGCGTCACGGTCGGCGGCGAGCACACCTGGGCGTGGCTGGACGAGCCGGCGGGGCCGTACGCCTGGCCCCTGTCCTGACCCCTGCTAGCCGCGGCGGATGGTGATCGTCGTCCAGGCGCCCACGTGCACCCGGTCGCCGTCCTGCAGCGGAACCGGCACGAACGGCTGGATCGGTTCCTCGGACATGTTGACCGTGGTGCCGTTGGTCGAGTTCTGGTCGACGACCGCCCAGCTGCCGTCCGGCTGCTGCACCAGCACCGCGTGCTGGTGCGAGACGCCCGGGTCCTCCGGCGGCACCGCCAGATCGATGTCGGGGGTGTCGCCGGTGGAGTGCCGGCGGCGGCCGATGGTGAGCTGGTTGCCGCTGAGCGTGCGCTGCTGCTCGGGCGAGTACGCGGGCAGGTTCAGCCCCGTGGCCTCGGGGCCCGAGCGGTGCATCATCGCCATGAAGTAGTCGCGGTCCGGACCGATGGTCACCGTCCAGGTGACCCGCTGCGGCGGGAAGCCGGGGCCGCCGGGCGGTGCCTGCGTGGCGCCGGGCTGCGGGTAGCCGTAACCGCCACCCGGGCCGCCGCCGGGACCCTGCGGCTGCCCCGGTCCGGACGGGCCGGCGGACGACGGCGGGGAGAGCATCCAGTCGTCCTCGGCGCCGCCGAAGGACGGACCGCCGGCGGGCGGCCGGCCGGTCTCGCCCGGGAACGCGGGGGGCGCGGGCGGACCGGACTGCTGGAACGCCTGCGGGGCACCGCCCGGACCGGCCGGCGGGGGCGGTACCGGACGGGAGGGGTCGCCACCGAAGCCGCCGGGGCCGCCCTGGGTCGGTGCGGGGCCACCGGGGCCGGAGGGCTCACGGCCGAACGGGCCGCCGGGACCGGACGGCTCACGCCCGAAGGACGGCGGACCGGCGGGCGCGCCGGGGCCACCAGGACCCTGACCCGGGCCGCCGCCGAAGCCGGACGGACCGCCGGGAGCGCCGGGACCACCAGGACCGGCCGGACCCTGACCGGGGCCGCCGAAGCCGGACGGACCGCCGGGACCACCGGGACCCTGGCCCGGAGCGCCACCGAAGCCGGAAGGACCGCCAGGACCAGGACCCTGACCCGGGCCGCCGCCGAAGCCGGACGGACCGCCGGGAGCGCCGGGACCACCAGGACCGGCCGGACCCTGACCGGGGCCGCCGAAGCCGGACGGGCCACCGGGACCACCGGGACCCTGGCCCGGAGCGCCACGGAAGCCGGAAGGACCTCCGGGACCGCCAGGACCAGGACCCTGACCCGGGCCGCCGCCGAAGCCGGACGGACCGCCCTGGCCCGGCGGGCCGGGCGGGGTCGGCGGGCCGGACGGGCCACGGTCGCCGCCGAACGGCGTCGGGCCCGACGGCTCGCTGCCGAAGGACGGGATCGGCTCGGCGGGCCGGTTCACCTGCGAGGGCCGCGAGCCCTGGTACTCGTACCCGTCACCGCCGCCGTACGTCGCGCTCGGCGGCTGGAACCGCGGCTGCGCCGGGCGCGGCGGCGCGGCCGGGGTGTAGGAGGTGGCCGTGTTGGTCAGGAAGTTCCACCGGCACTCCTCGCAGAAGGGCGCGCCGCCCTCGCGGGGCGTACGGCACTGCGGGCACAGCTCCGGCTCCGGGGCCGCCGCGGCCGGCGGGCGTGCGCCGGCCGGGTCGCCCTGCGGGGGCGGGAAGCCGTAACCGCCCGCGGGCGGGGGCGGCGGGGGCGGAGGTACGGCACCGGCCATGCGGTGACCGCAGACCTCGCACCAGTCGTCGGAACCCGACTGGTGTCCGTTCGGGCAGGTCGGCATGTCGGCGCTTCCCCTTCTCCGGATCTTCTACTGGGTCACTTCTTTACACGAACAGTCTTTGTGGACCGGGTCTCCAGAGTCATCTCATCCGCCTCCGCGACCTTCGTCTTCAACCGCACAGTACCTGTCGCGGCGTCGACCACGTCCACCACCTTCGCAAGCAGTTTCGCAGTATCGGCGTTCCCGGAGGCGTTGGCGAGCTGAACAGCGCGGCCCAGTTTGGCCGTTGCTCCATCGAAATCGCCCGCTTTGCGAAGATCCAGGCCCTGTTGAATGGCTTGTGCCAGTTCGGCCTGCCCCGTGTAGTGGGCGACTTGGGGGTTGATCGAGGTCGAGGCCGTCATGTCGTCGGTCCACACCGCCCGCACCAGGCCCTGCGCGCCGAGGTTCTGCGCCGAACCGTCCGGCTCCGGCACGACCAGGGACACCCGCGCGGCGAGCATCTCCTGGCCGAGGCCGGCCGGCGGGACCTCCACGCACAGGTGGTAGTCGCGGGACTCGTCGCCCCAGGACCCGGTCGGGTAGTCCCCGGCGCGCGGCCCGGCCTCGCCGCGACGGTCGGTCAAGTCCTCGACGGCGGGCGCCACTTGCTTGACGAAGCGGATCTTCGTGCCGACCGGCGTCCACACCCGGAGGGAGACGTCGGCGACCTCCTTGCCCATCGCCGTCTCCATCATCCGCGTGAAGTCGGCGGCGAGCCCGGCCGGATCGGCGACGATGTCGGCCGTGCCGAGCAGTGCCGAGGCGATGCCTGTGACTTCTTTCACTTCCCAGTCGGTGCCCACGCCCCGCGCGTCACAGGTGAACCGTCCGGCACAGGCCTCCAGCGTGGCCCTCAGATCCTGCGGCGACTCGTGTTCGTTGCGGCCGTCGGTGAGCAGGATGCCGTGCCGGATGGAGACGTCCGCCGAGTTCAGCAGCCGGTCCGCCAGGCGCAGCCAGGTCCCGATGGCCGTACCTCCGCCCGCGCTCAGCCGGCGCAGTGCCTGCCTGGCCTGCTCGCGGGTGGTGGCGTCGGCGACCGCGAGCCGCCCGCCGCCCGGATAGACCTCCTTGGCCACGTGTGTGCCGTCGATCACCGCGAAGTGCGTGCCGTCGCGCAGGGCGTCGACCGCGGCGGCCGTGGCGTCCCGGGCACCCCGCATCTTGGTCGGCGGGTAGTCCATGGAACCGGAGCAGTCCACCATGATCGCCACCGCCGCGGACGGGCCGCGGCCCCGCGGGTACACCGGGGCCAGGTGGCTGCCGACGGTGCCGCCGCCGGTCGCCGTCACGGTGACGATGGCGTTGACCTCGCGGCCGCCCTCGGGCAGGTACTCGTTCTGGTAGACGTCCATCGAGAACTGCGGCACATGCGACTTCGCGAAAATGGCCATGCTCGCTCGAATCCCCCTCGGCACACCCCGCTGACGCGAGGCGGTACGTGTGAACGGACCGCTCCCCCGCGGCCCGGTGAGGCTTCCCCGTTCGTACGGTTCGTACGGCCTCAGGCCGATACTGCCCCCTGGGGCGGCGCCGGGAACGGCACGACGGCCACTGTTACGTTGTCGTGGCCCCCGCCGTCCAGGGCGTGACCGACCAGGACCCGGGCGCCGTGCAGCGGGCGCGTGGCCGCGTCCGGCGGGACGACCTCGCACATCTCCTCGGCCGTCTCGGCGTAGTTCCACAGGCCGTCGGTGCACACCACCACCACGCCGGGCCGGTCGGGCTTGAAGGACGCGGTGTGCGGCTCCAGTTCGTAGGCGTCCGCGCCGAGCCAGCCGGTGATCGCGTGGGCGCGCTCGTCGGCGTACGCCTCGGCCTCGCTCATCAGGCCGGCGGCGACCATCTGCGCGGCCCAGGAGTCGTCCTCGGTCAGCCGGGCCGCGGGCGCGCCGCGATCGTCCGGCACCCAGTAGACGCGGCTGTCGCCCACCCAGCCGACGACCAGCAGCCCGGCGGCGACCACCGCGCCGACGATCGTGCAGGCCGGGGCGTTCTGGTGCGGGGCGTGCTCACGGGCCGTGGCGGGCTCCTCGGCGAGCGCGTTGACGGCCTGCGCGGCCGCGACGATCGCCTCGTGCATCGCCGTCTGCGGATGCGTACCGCGCGGCAGGGCGGCCAGCAGCGTGTCACCGGCCGCCTGGGAGGCGGCGCTCGACGCGTCGTCGGGGCGGGTCGCGGAGGACACGCCGTCGCAGACGATCGCGAGGACGGCCGGGGTGCCGTCGGCCAGCGTGGTGTGGCCGACGGCGAACGCGTCCTCGTTGCGGTGGTGGCGCAGGCCCCGGTCACTGACGGCGGCCACCGGACCCGACTCGCGCTCCAGGTGGTCGCGTTCACGGGGCTGGGCGTGCCCGCAGTTCTCGCAGTAGCCGTCGCTGTCCACCCGGCCCGCGCGGCAGGCCACGCACACCTGCGCCGGCTCCTCGGGCGGGGCTGTGGGCTCCGGGTGTTCGGCCACGCGCGGGTCGGGCGCCTGCAGCGGGTACTCATCGGGCTCCGCGGGCCGGTCGAAGCGCACCCCGGAACCGGCCGGCTGCGGCACACCGGTCTCGTCCCCGTGCGCTGCCGCGCCGGGCTCGTCGCCGGGCGCGCCGGGCTCGTGCCCGTGCGGGGCCGCGCCGGCGGGCGCGTCCGCGGGCAGCGGCGAGCCGCCGGAGTCGGTGCCGGGCAGGTCGGCCGGCAGGTGCACCGCCGGCGGGGTGCCGGGACCCGCCGGCTCGGGAGCGGGCCAGTCCACGCCGTCCCCGGGGGAGCCGGGCGCGGAACCGGTCATGGTGAGCGTCGGATGGTCCTGCGGCGGCACGGGTACGACGGAGAGGTCGTACCCGCACGCTCCGCAGAAACGGTCACCCGACTCCACGGGCTCCGCGCAGCTCGGGCACTTCGACAGTGCGGCCTGCTGGGGCATCTGCGACATCAACTACACCCACGTCCGGGGGCGGTAACGGTTGGCCCGTTCCACCAGTTCGATCCTCTCCTCGCCGCCGGGCGCCAGCCGGGCCAGCATGCGGTAGGCGCGCTCCAGTCCGAAGCGGAGGCCCCGCTCGTCCAGACCGCTGCCCAGCAGCACCCGTCCGCCGGCGGCGGGCTGGGCGCCCTGGCCTCCGGAGAGTATCCAGTCCAGCGCCGAACCGAGCACTTCCACGGCCAACTGCTCGCGCCGCGCCGGGTCCAGACCGTACGCGTCCAGCGCCTCGACCTGCCCGGCGGCGGCCGTCAGGTCGTCCAGAAACGGTACGTCACCGGCGGCCGCGGTGCGTTGTCTGAGCCGTGCCCGGACGGCGGCGACCCGGGCGGTCGTGTAGTGGATGGACGACTCCGGCACCGACTCCAGGGTGCGCACGGCACCGTGCCGGTTCCCGGCCGCGAGCTGCACCCGGGCCAGGCCGAAGGCGGTGCTCACATAGCTGGGGTCGGTCGCCCACACCAGGTGGTAGTACTCGGCCGCGTTGTCGAGCTGGCCCAGCACCTCCGCGCACAGGCCGAGCGCCAGCTTGGGCGCGGCCTCCCCGGGGAAGGCGTCGTAGACCGCGTCGAAGGAGAGCGCGGCGCCCTCGAAGTCGCCGGTGACCAGGGCGGCCACGCCCCGGTACCACACCACCCGCCAGTCGTCGGGCCGTTCCTCTTCCAGCTTGGCCAGGCTCATCAGCGCGGTCTGGTGGTCGCCGCTCTCCAGCCGGGCGCGGATCTGCCGCAGCCGGGTCTCCACGGTCTGTGCGGGCGCCGCGTCCAGGGCGGCGATCAGCTCGGCCGGGGCGGAGGCCAGCAGCCCGGCGAGGAAGCCGGCGTTGGGATCGCCCGCGTCGACCAGCGGGACCGGCAGGGCGAGCGCGGTGGCGGGGCTGTCGACGGGCTTGACGAGAGCGGCCGGCGACGTGGCCGGCGCCGCGGCCGTCCGCTTCCGGCCCCGCGTCTCCCGCGCCCCCAGCAGCGAGACGTCGCCGTCCAGCCGGGGGAACAGCTCCCGGTCCACGACCCTCACCTCGGGCCCGAACAGCGTCGACAGGGCGGGCCGTGCCTGCCCGGTCTGCAGGGAGACCACCTCGCGCAGCACGCCCGTCAGCTGCTCGGCCATCTCCTGCGCGGAGGCGAACCGGCGGGCGGGGTCGGGGTCGGTGGCGCGGACGAGGAGCCGGTAGAAGGACTCGTAGCGGCGGAAGACGTCGATGGTGTCCGGGTCGGGCAGGGAGTCCACGTACACGTTCGTGTAGCCCTGGAAGTCGAACGTGAGCACGGCGAGCGTACGGCCCACCGTGTACAGGTCGCTCGCCACCGACGGGCCGGCCTCGGCGACCTCCGGCGCCTGGTAGCCGACCGTGCCGTAGATCGCCGACTCCTCGTCGTCCATGCGGCGCACCGCGCCCATGTCGATCAGCTTGAGCTGGTCCTCGGTCTGGATGGCGTTGTCGACCTTGAAGTCGCAGTACAGCAGGTTGCGGCTGTGCAGATGACCCAGCGCCTCCAGGGCCTCGATGCCGTACGCGCAGGCCTGCTCCACCGGCAGCGGATCGCGGCGGCCGTCGGGCGCGCGGCGGGCGTTGGCGATCTCCTTCAGGGACTTGCCGCCGACGTACTCCATGACGATGTAGCCGTCGAGGGAGCCGGTGCGCTGGTCGAGGTGCTCCACGAAGTTGTAGATCCGCACGATGTTGGCGTGCTCGATCTCCGCGAGGAAGCGCCGCTCGGAGATCGCCGCGGCCATCGCGTCCTGGTCGCCGGTGTCCAGCAGGCCCTTGAGCACCACCCACCGGTCGGAGACGGCCCGGTCCACGGCGAGGTAGATCCAGCCGAGCCCGCCGTGCGCGAGACAGCCGGCGACCTCGTACTGGCCGTGCACCACGTCCCCGGCCTTCAGCTTCGGCACGAAGGAGTAGGGGTTCCCGCACTTGGTGCAGAAACCTTCCGTGCGCCCCGGCCGGTCACCCCGGGCCCGGCCCACCGGCACCCCGCAGTCGGACCGCGAGCAGAACCGCTTCCGCTCGGGCACCTCCGGGTGGTCGAGCACCATGGCGCGCGGGTCGGGCCGGGGCACCTGCGGCACGTTCACCAGCCCGGCGCCGAGCCGCCCGCGCGTGGAGGTGCCGGCGGAGGAGCCGGAGCTGCGCACCGACACCGAGCGCCCGCTGGACCGGCCCGACAGGGACCGCGAGAGCCGGCCCGACACCGAGCGGCGCGACTTCGACGACTGCGAGGACGTACGGGAGCTGCTGCGGGAACTGCCGCTGTCCGCGGCCCCCCTGGTCACGCCGGTCGCCGGTGAGCCGACCATCCCGCTCGCCGACACGACCGGGGCGAGACCGCAGGTGTCGCAGTACAGCTCGCCGCCGCCGACGTCCTCGTACGACCCCTCGCAGTCCGGCCGCTGACAGCTCTGCCCCGGCTGGCTCATGCCTGGTCCCCCTTACGGTCCTGCGGCGTTCCCGTGCCGCC
The DNA here is from genome assembly GCF_014649495.1 of Streptomyces filipinensis. Taxonomy (GTDB): domain Bacteria; phylum Actinomycetota; class Actinomycetes; order Streptomycetales; family Streptomycetaceae; genus Streptomyces; species Streptomyces filipinensis. The sequence continues at coordinate 385,568 of NZ_BMTD01000001.1, forward strand.
GAGCAGCTCGGCCGCCAGCTGCTGGTAGCGCAGCACGGCCTGCTCGGCCACCCGCAGGTCGCAGGGCGCGCTCCACAGCATCCGCCGGGCCGCGTCGTACCGCTCGACCAGGAACGGGTCCTCGGCGAGCCCGTGCCGGGCGACCTTCGCCTTGTACGCGTCCAGCCGGCCGCGCAGCTCGGCGCGCACCGCGAGCGGCGCGGTCACCGCCGTCAACGACTCGCGGGCGCGCAGCAGTTCGTCCTCGGCCTTCTGCTCCAGCGACTCCAGCAGTGGGGACAGCCGGTGCCACTGCGCCTGCCTGCGGTACTCGGCCGCCGTCGCCAGCTGCTCCTGGAGCACGGTCGGCGGACCGCTGACCACCGGCACCTCGGTCGCCGCGATCTTCGCCAGCACCTCGCCGCGCGCGGTGCGGGCCTCGGCCAGGGTGCGGTCGGCGCGCGAGAGCACGTCCCGCAGCCGGATCAGCCGGGCCTCCGCGTCCTGCCGGACCGTCAGCACGGCGTCGATCTCCCGGCGCACGTCCTCCAGGGCGCGCGCCTCACGGTCGTACACCGTGGTGTCCGGACGGCCGCCGCCGGGCGCCGAACTGCCCTCGGCCGGCACCCAGAAGGCCAGCGGGTCCGAGATGACGTCCTCGCGCAGCCTGGTCAGCGTGCGGGTGATCCGCTCCAGGTCGTCACCGGAGGGGTGCTCGCCGGGGCGCACGCCGACGGAGTGCGCGAGCTTGCGGGTGCGCTGGAGTTCCGCGGCGAGTAAATCGATCCGCGCGGGCAGCGCCGACCACACCGCGTCGGCGGTGACGACCAGGTCCAGGCTCGTCGCGTACAGCTCGTTCATCCGGTCCACGAGGCCGGCCAGCGAGAACGACTCACTCAGCGTGCCGCTCCCGGCGACGGTCACCGACTCGCCGCGCAGCAGCCCGGTCAGCTCCACCAGGTCCTCGCGACTGGCCCAGCGGCGCCGGGTACGGATCTCGCGGGCGGAGCGCAACGTGTCCGCGTAGGCGTCGAAGTACCTCCACAGCAGGGTGATCCGCGCCTCCGTCGTCTGCCAGCGTTCCCGGGTCACGCCGGTCAGTTCGGCGCCTTCGAGGAGTCTGCGGCCCGCGTGGTCCTGCAGCGCCAGCAGCGAGGTCTCGATCGCCTCGTGCTCCTGGCCGAGCCGCGCCAGCGCACGGTCCACCTCGTCCCGGTCCATCACCGGCCCGGCGGGGTCCGTGACGCCCATCGATCACCTCTCGCTGCGCTCAAGTGTTCCGGTCGGATGTGGCTCAACTCGTCCGCAGATACCGCGGCGCGGGCGGCTTGGACGCGCTCGGATCCTTCCCCAGTGTCGCCGACAGCCACATGTCGTACGACGCCTGCCAGCCGCTGGTGCGGTAGCCCACCAGAACGCGGTTGACCCGGCGTACCAGATCGGAGGCGTCCTGCTTCATCGCCACGCCGTAGTACTCGGTCGTGAACGCCGCGCCCTTCAGCTCGACGGTCGGGTCCTGCGCGGCCTGGCTCGCGGCGAGCGCGCCGTCGGTCACCACCGCGTCCACCTCGCCGAGTTGCAGCCTGACCAGGCAGTCCAGCTGGTTCGGGACGGTGGTGGAGAGGTCGGTGGACGCGGGCAGGGAGCCGGCCTTCTGGTCGGCGTCCAGCTTGGTGTGCGCCGTCGAACCGGCCGCCGTGCAGATCCGCTTGTGCGCCAGGGTGCCGTTGTAGCCCGTGACGGACGACGACTTGGGCGCGAGGACCTGCTGGCCGGTCTTGAAGTAGGGAGCGGAGAACGCCACCTGCTGGAGCCGTTCACAGGTGATCGTCATGGTCCGGACGACCATGTCCACCCGCCCGTCCTGGATCGCGGAGATCCGCTGGCTGGTCGGTATCGCCTTGAACTGCACCGCGTCCGGGTCGCCGAGGATGTCCTGCGCGATCCGGTGCACCAGGTCGATGTCGAAACCCTCCAGCTCCGCGCCCTGGGTGTTCGGGTTGCGGTAGCCCCAGTGGTAGCTGCTCTGGTCGACCCCGACGATCAGCTTGCGCCGGGCGCCCGTACGGGCCTTGATCGCGTCGATGGCCGGCCCGTCCGCGCCGGACGGCGACAGCGTCCGGTCCTGCGCCTCGGAGTCCTTGCAGTCCCCGGCGCGGGCCTGCACCCCGTGGGCGACGGCCTGACCGGTCCGCCCCGCCGGCCGCGGGGTCTGCTGGATGCGGGGCAGCAGCAGGACGAACGCCAGCGCCAGCGCGCACAGCACCGCCATCGCGCCGACCCCGCCCCAGCCCCGCAGGGAGGACCGTGCACGTGCCGCGTACATCGTCATGCCCCCTGTCACCGGTACTCCGAGAGTCTGCGTCCGATGCCGGACACCGCGCCGGCCGCGCCGAGCACCACGAGCACGGCCGCGCCGACCGGCACCCCCGCCATGGCGTCCCGTCCGTCCCCGGCGGCCCGCTGGAACTCGCCCTGCTCGTGGTCGATCGCCCGGGCGAGATTGCTGTCGACGCTGTCGAAGCACTCACCGGTGGCGCCCTTCGCACCGATGACCTTGTCCAGTGCCTGCTGGTAGTTGCCGTTCTCGTCCTCGGCGCGGGCCGCGGCGTGGCGCTGTTTCCACACCGCCATGTTCCCCACGGCCGCCTTCACCGGCGTACGGCCGCCCTGGTCGTCGGCGAGCTTCTGAGCCCGGGTCAGCCCGTCGCCGAGCACGGCCATGTCCTTGTCGAAGTCGTGGTAGTAGGCGTCGTACGTCTTCCCGCCCACCGTGATGGTCTCGGCGCCGCGCGCCACCAGGCTCAGGTTCTCGTTGCCGCGTGCCTTCAGGGAGGCGATCCGGGCGTCGTGCAGCACGGTCAGGGAGCGGACGCCGTGGTCGTAGGAGCCGTTCAGCTCGGAGCGGGCCACCGCGTGCCCGATGACGAGCCACAGCAGGGCGGCGGCGGTGACGGCGCTGGCGGCCACCAGGCCGTGGTTGAGGACGCGGTGGGTGCGCCGGTACGAACGGCGCTGGGCCCAGCCGAGCGCCGCCAGCGCGAGCACGCCGAGCGCGATGGCGATCCACGGATACGGTGTCGCGTCCGCGTAGTCGGCGTCGAGCCGGGCGTTCTCCTTGGTGTAGAGGTCCTCCGCCGCCGGGAGCATCTCCTGCTGCATCTTCTCGTTGGCGTAGCGCAGATAGGCGCCGCCGACCGGATAGCCCTGCCGGTTGTACGTCCGGGCGCGCTCGACCAGCCCCTTGTACTCGGGCAGCAGCTTGTTCAGCTTGGCGATCGTCGCCTCGGAGGCCGAGCCCGGCTCGGCGTTGGCGGCGGCGGTCACCAGCCCCGCGGCGGCGGTCCGGATGTCCTTCTCGTACCGGTCCCGGGCGGCGGCCGGTTCCTGGCCACCGGCCAGGAACCCGCTGGACGCGGCCGTGTTGGCGTCCGCCAGCGAACGGTAGATGTCGGCGGCGCCCGAACTGAGCGGCTGGCTGCGGTGCAGCACGTCGTCGGCGGCGGCCGCCCGCTCACTGGCCTGCCAGGCGGTGACCGCGCCGAACGCCACGACCAGCAGCGCCAGGACGGCACCGATGATCCGCAGCCGCCCCGGCTCGGTGGTCGCCGCGGCCCGCAGCCGGTCGGCACCCTCGGCGAAGGCGGTCCGCCGGGCGGGCGGCGCGGGGGAGCCGAGGGGGGCCGGCCGGGGGGCCTGTGCGGGGATGCCGGGGGCGGCGGACGCACCCGGGCCCACCACGGGTGGTGCTGCGCTCTTCGGCGGGTGTGTCACTTGACCTCCCCCATGGTCATCCGTTCGCCGCCAAGTATCACCGCGCGGACCGACATCCGCACCGGCCTTCACTGGATCTTGATCGGATCGCAGTGTGCCCGACGGCGCGCGGCGTCCGGCGCACCACCCTCTGCACAGGAACACGCCGGTCACGGCGGATCGGTTCCCCGGCCCGGCGGGCGCGCGCCCGACCGGGGAACCGATCCGCCCCGCCGGCCGCTCAGTCGCCGCTGCCGCAGCTGGTGAAGGTGTCGCTGGTCTGCGCGAGGTAGATGCTGGCGCCGCCCTGGCCGTCGGTGCGCAGCGGGACCGTCAGGGTGTCGTCGGCGGTCCAGGCGTAGCCGTTCACGTCGAACGTCCAGGTGCCGGTGACGTTGGTCGCCAGCTCCGACAGGGCGACCCAGCCGTACTGCCGCGGCGGCACGGTGACGGTGAGGCTGTTGCCGAGGTCCTCCACGAGGTTCTGCGAGACGCTGCCGGTGATCTGCTGGCTGACCTGGGCGGTGACCGGGGACGCCCCGCCGGCGCCGAGCGAGGCGCCGAAGGTGAAGCCGAGCGTGGAGGTCCAGCCGGTGTGCCTGGCCATGGTGAACGTCCACGGCACCGGCGCCGAGGTGCCGTTGTACCAGACCGGTGAGACGCACTTCTTCGGCAGCGGCGCCGCCGGGGCCTGGGACCGGGTGCGCCAGGAGCAGCTGGAGGTGTCCTTCACACAGCGTGCCGCCGCGTGGTCGACGGCCGCGGCGACGGCGGCGTCCTGGGCGCCGGCGGGCAGCCGCCACTGCTGGGCCCGGGTGCCGTTGCAGTCGTAGGTGTCGGTCCACGCGTCGTCGTACCGGGCGTCGTACCAGACGTCCAGGCACTTGCTGTCGCGGGCGTTCCGGATCATGAAGGCGCCGGGGGTGCCGGTGACCGGCTGGAAGAACCAGCGTTCCGTGGTCCGGCCGTCACAGGGCTGCTGTCTGAGCGGCAGGCCGGCGTCCGCGCACTTGCCGGTGGCGTCGTTGACGAGGGTGAAGGAGCCGTCGGCGCCGGTGAGGTTCGCGCTCCAGCCCTGGTGGTGACCGGGGGCGGAGTTGGTGACGAGGAAGACGCCGTCGCCGGTGTTGCCGTTCTGGACGTCGAGGTTGCGGCCGTTGCTCGACGACGTCAGGGTCAGGCCCTTCAGCGTCGACGGGTCGGCGCCCGCCCCGGTCGCGGCGCTCGCGGGCCCTGCGGCGAGTCCCACGAGCGCCGCGATCGCGGCCAGGCCGGCTGCTGCTGTACGTCGGAACACAGGCTGTCCTTCCCTTGGCGGTTGGTGCAGACCTGCGCGAAGCTAGCCGTCCCGGTTCGCGGACGGGACGGACTCCGGACGATCTTGTGCGCAAACCAGCTTCTTCCGGTCAGTGGTGCTTTCCGGACAGCTCCCAGTACCCGCGCGCCCGCTCCCGCGCCGTCGCTCCCGCGCCCAGCCGGTCCAGGCCCAGCAGGGCCGCGCCGAGGACCGGGCGCGCCGTCACCACACGGACGTCGGCCTTCGGGGCACGAGCCGCCAGCACGGCGCGGATGCCGTCGTCGAGCTGGGCGTGCCCGGCCGTCAGGACGCTGCCGCCGAGCAGGACCGGCGTCCGCTCGTCGAGCAGATCCAGGCGGGTCAGCGCCACCGTGGCCATCACCGCCACCTCCTCCGCGAGCCGGGCGACGATCGCGCGGGCCACCGCGTCGCCCCCGGCGGCCGTCGCGAAGAGCACCGGGGTCAGCTCGTGCCGGCGGTCGTGGTCGACGTGCTCCAGGTGCAGCGCCTCGATCAGCGCGTACATCGTCGGCAGGCCGAAGTGCGCGGGCAGGGTGCGGGCCAGGGCGGTCGGCCCGCCCCGGCCGTCCTCCGCGCGGGCCGCGTGCCACAGGGCCTCCTCGGCCAGCCCCCAGCCCCCGCCCCAGTCACCGGAGATACGGCCGATGGCCGGGAAGCGGGCGGTACGGCCGTCGGGGCGCATGCCGACGCAGTTGATGCCCGCTCCGCACACCACGGCCACCCCGCGCGGCTCGGCGACCCCCGCCCGCAGGATCGCGAAGGTGTCGTTGCGCACCTCCACCGACGCCCCCCACCCGCGTTCCTCCAGCGCGGTCGCCAACCGCTGTTCCTCCACGGGCAGATCGGCGTTGGCCAGGCAGGCCGACACCTGTGCCACCGAGGTGACGCCCGCGTCCGCGAAGGCCCGCGTGACCGGCTCGGCCAGCACGTCCAGCGCCGCCGCCACCCCCACCGAGGGCGGCCGGAAGCCGCCGCCGCGGGCCGTGGCCAGGACGTCCCCGGCGGTGGTGACCACGGCCACGTCGGTCTTGCTGTTGCCCGCGTCCACCGCGAGGACACTGCCGGGCTCGGATGCGGTCAGGCCCACGCGAGGTACTCCCGGTTGTGAGCGATCAACTGGTCGGTGAGGGTGTCGGCGTAGGCGTACTGGCCGATCAGCGGGTGGGCGAGCAGGGCGCGGAAGACGCGGTCGCGTCCGCCGCGCAGCGCCGCCTCCAGGGCCAGGTCCTCGTACGCCGTGACGTTCGCGATCAGACCGGCGAACAGCGGGTCCGGCTCGGGTACCGGCAGCGGGGCGGGGCCCTTCGGGCCGACCGCCGCCTGCACCTCGATCACCGCGTCGTCGGGCAGGAAGGGCAGCGTGCCCCGGTTGGCGGCGTTCACCACCTGGTACGGGCTGCCACCCCCGCCGAGCAGCGCCGCCGCCAGGTCCACGGCCGCCTCCGAGTAGTAGGCGCCGCCCCGTCGGGCGAGCAGCGCCGGCTTCTCGTCCAGGGCCGGGTCGCCGTACATCCGCAGCAGCTCCCGCTCCATGGCGGCCACTTCGGCGGCGCGGGAGGGCTTGCCGCGCAGTTCCCGTACGACCTCGTCGTGGGCGTAGTAGTAGCGCAGGTAGTAGGAGGGGACCACGCCCAGGCGGTCCAGCAGGGGGCGCGGCAGCCGGAGGTCGTCGGCGATGGCGTCGCCGTGCTCGGCCAGGAGCCCGGGCAGGACGTTCGCCCCCTCCGGGCCGCCCAGCCGCACTCCCGTCTCCCAGGTGAGGTGGTTGAGGCCGACGTGGGCGAGGTGCACCTCGGCCGGGGCCACGCCGAGCAGGCCCGCGAACTTCCGCTGGAAGCCGATCGCCACGTTGCACAGGCCGATCGCCCGGTGCCCGGCCTGCAGCAGGGCGCGGGTGACGATGCCGACCGGGTTGGTGAAGTCGATGATCCACGCGCGCGGGTTGGCGCGGCGCACCCGCTCGGCGATGCCGAGGACGACCGGGACCGTGCGCAGCGCCTTGGCCAGCCCGCCCGCGCCGGTGGTCTCCTGGCCGACGCAGCCGCACTCCAGCGGCCAGGTCTCGTCCTGCTGGCGGGCCGCCTGCCCGCCGACTCGCAGCTGGAGGAGCACGGCGTCGGCACCGTCGACGCCCGCGTCCAGGTCGGCGGTGGTGACGATCCGGCCGGTGTGGCCCTGCCTGGCGAAGATCCGCCGGGCCAGGCCGCCGACCAGTTCCAGGCGGTCGGCGGCCGGGTCCACGAGGACGAGTTCCTCCAGGGGCAGGGTGTCGCTGAGGCGGGCGAAGCCGTCGATGAGTTCGGGGGTGTAGGTCGAGCCTCCGCCGACCACGGTGAGTTTCATGTACGGGTTAACCCTTCACTCCGGTGAGCGTGACGCCTTCGACGAACGCCTTCTGGGCGAAGAAGAACACGAGGATCACGGGGGCCATGACCAGCACGGTCGCGGCCATGGTGAGGTTCCAGTCGGTGTGGTGGGCGCCCTTGAAGGACTCCAGGCCGTAGGACAGGGTCCAGGCGCCGGGGTTCTCGGACGCGTAGATCTGCGGACCGAAGTAGTCGTTCCAGGCGTAGAAGAACTGGAAGAGGGCGACGGCCGCGATGCCCGGGCGGGCCATCGGCAGGACGACCTTCAGCAGGGTTCCGAGGTCGCCGCAGCCGTCGACCCTCGCCGCGTCCAGGTACTCGTTCGGGATCGTCATCAGGAACTGGCGCAGCAGGAAGATGGAGAAGGCGTCGCCGAACGCCATCGGGATCATCAGCGGCCACAGCGTGCCGGACAGGTCGAGCTGCTTCGCCCAGAACAGGTACATCGGGATGACGACCACCTGCGGGGGCAGCATCATCATCGAGATCACCAGCATGAGCGACAGGTCGCGGCCCCGGAAGCGGAACTTGGCGAGGGCGTACGCCACGGGGACGGACGACACCACGGTCAGGGCCGTGCCGAGGCCCGCGTAGACCAGGGTGTTCCTCCACCAGGTCAGGAAGCCGGGCGTGTCGAACACCTTCGCGTAGTTGCCCCACTCCCACGTGTGCGGGACCAGATCCCGGCTGAGCGCCTGGGTGTCGCTCATCAGCGAGGTGAGGAACACGAACACGAAGGGCAGGGTGAAGAACAGCGCGGCGGCGACGCCGAGCGAGTGGAGCGCGATCCACTCCAGCAGGGCCCGGCGCCGGGCTGTGCGCTCGGCGCCGGAGACGAGCGGGGGCGCCGGCTTCACCGGCTGGTCCAGTACCTGGGTCATGGTCAGTCACCTGCCTGGATGAGGCCGCCCCGGCGCCGCATCAGCAGTGCGGTGAACGCCGTCGACAGGGCGAAGAGCACCAGGGCCACGACGCACGCGGATCCGTAGTCGAAGCGCTGGAAGCCGAGGTTGTAGACGAGCTGGGGGAGGGTGAGCGTGGACTTGTCGGGGTAGCCGGGCTCGAACTGGGTGCCCGCGCCCTGGATCACGCCCGAGGCGACCTTCCCGGCGATCAGGGGCTGCGTGTAGTACTGCATCGTCTGGATCACGCCGGTGACGACGGCGAACATCACGATCGGGGCGATGTTCGGGAGCGTGACGTACCGGAAGCGCTGCCAGGCCGACGCGCCGTCCAGTTGGGCGGCCTCGTACTGCTCGGCCGGCACGTCCAGCAGCGCGGCCATGAAGATGACCATCAGGTCGCCGATGCCCCACAGGGCCAGCAGGGTCAGGGCCGGCTTGGACCAGGCGGGGTCGTTGAACCAGCCCGGCGCCGGGACGCCGGCCTTCTCCAGGATCGAGTTGACCGGCCCGGTACCGGGGTTGAGCAGGAAGGCGAAGGCCATGGTCGCGGCGACCGGCGGGGCCAGGTACGGCAGGTAGAACAGGGTGCGGAAGAGCCCCGTACCGGTCTTGATCTTCGTGATGAGCAGGCCGACACCGAGCCCGAAGACCACCCGGAGGGTCACCATCACCAGCACCAGCCACAGCGTGTTGCGCAGGGCGGGCCAGAACAGGGGGTAGTGCTCGAAGACGTACGCCCAGTTCTTCCCGCCGCTCCACGTCGGTGGCCGGAAGCCGTCGTAGTGCATGAAGGAGAAATAGACCGTCGAGATCAGCGGATAGGCGAAGAAGACCGCGAAGCCGATGAGCCACGGCGACATGAAGGCGAGGGTGCGCAGGGCCGAGCGCCGGCGTTTCGACGCGAGGGTGAGGGCGCTCATCACCGCGCCTGCGCGATGTCCGTGTCGATCTGGGCGGCCGCCTTCTCCAGGCCGGCCCTCAGATCGGTGACCTTGCCGCTCTCGTAGTCGTAGCCGAGCTGCTGGATCGTCACCAGGTACTGGCCGCCGTTGACGGAGGCGGGGGAGGTGGTGGAGTCCGGGTCGGCGGCGATGTCGAGGAAGGTCTTGAAGCGCGGGTCGTACGTCAGCTTCGGGGACTTCAGGGCCGCCAGGGTGGAGGGCACGTTGTGGATGTCGTTGGCGAATCCGACCACGGCATCGGTGTTCGTGGTGATGTACCTGACGAATTCCCAGGCCGCGTTCTGCTTGTGGCTGTTCGCGGCGATACCCGCGACGGTGCCGGTGATGTAGCCCTTGCCGTAGCGGGCGGCCTGGTCGTCCGGGACGGGCAGCGGGGCCACCCCGATCTCGAACTTGGGCTTGGCCTCCTTCGCCATCCCGAGCCGCCACTCGCCGTCGAGCTGCATGGCGACCTGGCCGGTGTGGAAGGGGTGTTTGGGGCCCCACTCGTCGCCGAGCGTGGCCCGGAACCTCTCCAGCCTCTGGAATCCGCCGAGCTCGTCCACGAGCTTCTTCTGCAGTGTGAAGCCTTTTTCGAACGCCGGGTCCGAGGCCACGTTCGACTTGCCGTTCTTGTCGAAGTAGGTCGGCGAGAACTGCCCCAAGTAGTGCTCGGTGGTCGATTCCCAGCCGTGGTAGTCCGGCATGAAACCGAGCTGCCGGTAGCCGTCGCCCTGCGGGACCGTCAGCTTCTTCGCGTCCGCCTCGAACTCGGACCAGGTCTTCGGCGGGTTCCTGATACCGGCCTTCGCGAACGCCGTCTTGTTGTAGTAGAGCCCGTACGCGTCCCCGAGCAGCGGCGCCGTGCAGCGGCTTCCGCCGAACTGGGTGTACTCGTTCATCGGCTTCGGGAACGTCGTCCCCGGGTCGATGCCCGACTTCCTGAAGAAGGGGTTGAGGTCGACCAGCGCACCGGAGGAACAGAACTTGCCCACGTTGTTGGTGGTGAAGGAGGAGATCACATCCGGCGCCTTGCCGCCCCCCGACCGCAGCGCCTGGTTGATCTTGTCGTCGGTCATGTTGCCGACGACGTTCACGTGGATGTTGGGGTGTGCCTTCTCGAAACCGTCGACCAGCGACCTGACGGCCCGCACCTCGTTCGGCGCGCTCCAGGCGTGCCAGAAGTTGATCGTCGTGTCCTTCGAGGCGTCGTCGGTGGCACCCGAGCCCGTCTGCCCGGTGCAGGCGGTGGCGCACAGGGCGAGGGACGCAGTCAGGGCAAAAGCCGCTTTCCGGGCAGTGGAAGGTATGACTTCGGGCATGGCGAGGTCTCCCAGGGGGCGGAGTGGGTGAGAGAGGGCGGGGCGCTCTAGCGCGAGGTGTCGAAGACCTCGTCGCGGGTGGCGACGAGCGCGGACTCCAACGCGCCGCGCAGGACGGGGTGTTCGTGGACGTCGCCGACGAGCAGCCGGGGGCGGGCCGCGGCGAGTTCCTCCAGCTCGGCCTGGACGAGGCCGCGCAGCACCTCGCCGCCGGCCGTCAGGGCGGCGCCGCTGAGGACGACGAGTTCGGGGTCGAGGACGGAGACGAGCGAGGCGAGGCCGGTGGCGAGCCGGGTCGCGTAGGCCCGCAGCAGTTCCCGGTAGGGGCCGCTCGCATGGTCGGCGGCACGGGCGACGAGTTCGGCGGCGACCTCGGTGTGCGGCCCCGGCGGCACGTCCTCGATGCCGAGTTCCCGGGCCAGCTTCGGTACGGCCTGGGAGCCGGCCAGCTCCTGGTAGCCGCCGCTGTTGGCCTTGGCCACCTGGCGCACCAGAGGTGTGCCCGGCACCGGCAGGAAGCCGACCTCGCCGGCGCCGCCGGTCCAGCCGCGGTGCAGCCGGCCGCCGAGGACCAGGGCGGCGCCGAGGCCCTCCTCGCTCCACAGGAGCACGAAGTCCTCGTGGCCCCGGGCGGCTCCGAGCCGCTGTTCGGCGAGGGCGGCGAGGTTGACGTCGTTCTCGTACTCGACCGGCATCGGCAGGGCCGCGGCGAGTTCGTCGAGCAGGGTGGGGGAGTGCCAGCCGGGCAGATGGGAGGCGTAACGCAGCCGCCCGGTGTTCGGGTCGAAGGCGCCCGGCGTGCCGATGACCAGCCGGTGCACGTCGGACCGGGCGAGCCCGGCGGCCTTCACGGCGCCGTCGAGCGCGTCGGTGACCTGCCGTACGACGGGCTGCGCGGGGTGCCGCCCGGGTGTGGGCAGCTCGAACTCGCCCACCGTCCGGCCGGTGATGTCGGCGACGGCGGCGCGGATGCGGTCGGGGGTGACGTCGAGCCCGGCGGCGTGGGCGACTGCGGGGTTGACGGCGTACAGCTGGGCGCTGGGGCCCGGCCGGCCCTCGCTGGTGCCGGTCACCCGGACCAGTCCGGCCGCCTCCAGCCGGGCCAGCAGCTGGGAGGCGGTGGGCTTGGACAGGCCGGTGAGCTTGCCGATCCGGGTGCGCGAGAGCGGGCCGTGTTCCAGCAGGAGGTCGAGTGCGGCACGGTCGTTCATGGCGCGCAGCACGCGCGGGGTGCCCGGCGTACCGGCGGTTCCTGCCATGGAGTTCGACACCTGCCTTTCCAGCCACCCAGCTTTTCAGTGACCCGGGCGTGGCGTCCAGCCTTGATCACCGGCCGCGGGAAGATCACTGTTAGGAAAGTTTCCTATCGCGGTGCGAGGAACGTAAGCCCAGGACGAAGGGGGCGTCAATAGACAGCGGCCCCGAGGCGACGGAGTTGTTGTCCCGGGGCGGGGGCGTCGGAGGTTCAGTCGTCGAGGAAGGGGGTGGTGTCGAGGGTGGGGTAAGGGGCGGGGAGGGGGAGCGGGTCGCCGAGGGTCACCTTGGTGTCGGTGCCGTAGTACGCCTCGGTGGGGTCGTCACCAGGGAGGACCGGGTTCTCCTCGTCGCACTGATGCCAGGCTAAGCCCACGCCGGGCGCCCCGTGCAGAACGATGGGGCACCCCGTGCGCACCGCGCGCCGGGATGCCCCACCTGTTCACTCGAACGTGTGTGCCGAACCGTTCCGCTGCTTCTACTTCGCCGGAGGCGCCGGCCGCTGGGCGGCGATGGGTGCCGTCGCCGCCGACTGCGCGGAGTCCGCGTTGGCGTACACCGAGGGCGCCGCCACCGAGGCCGTCGGGTCGGGGGCGTCCTCCGCGTCCTCCACGGACGTCGCACCGCCCATGATGCGGATGCTCGCCCGGTCGAACGCCCGCTTGATCCGCCAGCGCAGCTCCCGCTCGACCGTCAGCGCCTTGCCCGGCATCGTCTTCGCCGAGACCCGCACCACCATGGAGTCGATCAGCACGGAGTCCAGGCCGAGCACCTCGACCGGCCCCCACAGCAGCTCGTTCCAGGGCTCTTCCTTGCTCAGGTGCTCGGCGACGTCGTCCAGCGTGGCCTTGACCCGGTCCAGGTCCTCGCTCGCCCTGACCGTCACGTCGACCCCGGCCGTCGCCCAGCCCTGGGAGAGGTTGCCGATCCGCTTGACCTCGCCGTTGCGCACGTACCAGATCTCGCCGGCCGCGCCGCGCAGCTTGGTCACGCGCAGCCCGACCTCGATCACCTCACCGGTGGCCACCCCCGCGTCGACCACGTCACCGACGCCGTACTGGTCCTCCAGGATCATGAACACGCCGGAGAGGAAGTCCGTGACCAGGTTGCGGGCGCCGAAACCGATCGCCACACCGGCCACACCGGCCGACGCCAGCAGCGGCGCCAGGTTGATCCTGAACGTGGACAGCACCATCAGCGCGGCGGTGCCCATGATCAGGAAGCTCGCCACCGAGCGCAGCACCGACCCGATCGCCGCCGACCGCTGCCGCCGCCGCTCGGCGTTGACCAGCAGCCCGCCCAGCGCCGTGCCGTCCACGGCCTCGGCGGTGCGGCCCATCCGGTCTATCAGCTTGGTGATCGCCCGCCGCACCACCGCGCGCAGCGCCACCGCGACGACCACGACGAGCAGTATCTGCAGCCCCATCGCGAGCCAGGTCGACCAGTTCTGTTCGACCCAGCTCGCCGCGTTCGTCGCGCTCTGCTGGGCGTCCTGGAGCGACGGCACGGCCGGCTCGGTCGATCCGGAGGGAGAGGGGGACGGGGTCGGCGACGCACCGGCGGCCAGCAGGACGGCGGGCAAGGACGACACGGCAGGTACCTCCAAGGTGCTGCGCAGGTCCGTACCGGTGGGGCGGTCAAGGTCTTCAAGGTCACGAAAAGGTCACCGGACGGACAGGACCACCACACTAACGGGGCATTGTGTGTGCCCCACGCGGATCCGCCAAGGAGGGGCACAGGAGAGACGGGGCTCACCCTGGCTTGAACCGGCCATGTTCCGGGGGATGAATCGGATGTGGTCGAAAACACTCCCAGCCCGTTACCGGCACATGGTGGCGCTTCCACCAGGCATGAGGGGAGACTGACTGCAGATCGTCCCGGCGCGAGCCACGCGCCGCCGACGCCCAAGGAGGCACCCGTGCCGCATGTCCTGGTCCTCAACGCGTCGTACGAGCCGCTCGGCGTCGTACCGCTCCGCCGCGCGCTCATCCTCGTCCTGGAGAACAAGGCCGTCTCCCTGGAGGAATCCGGCGCCTATATGCACAGCGCGACCGTCACAGTCCCCGCACCCAGCGTGGTCCGGCTCAAGCGTTTCGTCCGGGTTCCCTATCGGGGGCCCGTTCCTCTCACCCGTCGCGCGCTGTTCGCCCGCGACGGGGGCCGGTGCATGTACTGCGGTGGCGTCGCAACCAGCGTCGACCACGTCATCCCGCGCAGTCGCGGGGGCAAGCACGTCTGGGACAACGTGGTGGCCTCCTGTCGCCGCTGCAACCACGTCAAGGCCGACCGCCACCTCGTCGAACTGGGGTGGCGTCTGCGGCACAAGCCGGCCCCGCCGTCCGGGCTCGCCTGGCGGATCATCGGTACCGGGCACAGGGATCCGCGCTGGTTGCCCTACTTGCAGCCGTATGGCGCGGATGACGCTTTGGCCCGGATCGACGGCATCTCTGCCTGACTTCCGGGTCGTGTTCTTTCGTCTCCCAGGGGCGCGGTGCCGGGGGTCCGGCGGCCGTTCGTGGCCGGTCGCGCCCCAGCGGCGGAGCCGCCTGCCGACACCGCCCCGCGCCCCCACAGGCCGGCCCGCGCCCCGGCGTCTCAGGCGCGAGGTCCCTCAGGGCGGGCGCCCACCGCCGCGTACAGGGCCGCCCCCAGCGCGAACAGAGTGACCGCCGCCACCCACGCGCCCCGCTCCGCCCCTGGCTGCATCGGCCACGCCCACACCGTCGCCGCGCGGCCATGGGCCCCGTGCCCGCCCATGTACACGGCCGAGACGTAGGCGAAGGCCGGCAACCAGCTCAGCCGGGCGCCCAGGAGGGCGGCGGCCAGGGCCGTGAACCCCGTGCAGCCCAGCGTGTTGCGGATCATGGCGGGCGGTCCGAAGGTCTCGGTGTGGCCGAGCACCGCCAGCGGCAGCAGGGCCGCCGCCAGCGCGGTCAGCAGCGCGAGCTGCGCCAGACGCCGCGGCCACCACGGTCGTACGGCCGTACGGTCCAGCTCCGCCGAGGCCGTGTACAGGCTCGTCCCGATCACGGCCGAGGCCAGCAGCGGGGCGAGTGCCACGACCGGCACCCGGCGGTCCGGGTCCAGATAGCTGTCCAGCCGCCCGGCGGACCACACCGCGAACGCCGTGGTCCCGGCGAGTGCGGCCAGTGTGAGCGGCAGGGCCCGGGAGCGGGCGTAGAGGACGAGTCCGTTCACAGCTGCGGCACCCCCGTGACATCGCAGCTGCCCGCCGTCGCGAAGTACGCCGACAGCCAAGCCCTGCGCTCCGTGCCGCTCATCGACGCCAGGTGCGCCCGCGCGGCCACCCTCTTGCGCAGTTCGGCGCGCTGGGCCCTGGAGCCGTGCGCGTCCAGCCCGTCGATGTAGGACTCGTAGGGGCGCGGCGCCAGATAGTGCCGGACCAGCTCGTCCAGCTCCATCACCCGAGGCTCCTCGCACTCCGCGTGCCGCCCCAGCCCGGCGGCGGCCTCCCAGGCGAACTCGCGCGGATCCGTCAGCCGCCCCCGTACGAGCGCCCAGCCGACCGGCGTGACCATCGGCAGCTGTGCCTCGTCGGGGTGGAACCCGCCCGGCCGGTCCGCCCAGCGCACCGGCAGGTTCCGCACCCCCTCCAGCTTGCCGGTGATTCCGGCCACGGCCGCCTTGACCTGCGGCAACAGCTTCGCGTACCGGGCGTTCACACAGACCGCCGGAGTGGTCGAGGTGTCGCAGACCTGGTGCCGGGAGAGCGGATCCGGGTGCAGCAGGCCCTCGCCGGTCCGCACCAGCAGCGCACCCGCGGCCACGGCGGCGGCCAGCGGCAGCAGGGCCGCCGTCCGGCGCCGGGCGGCGTACGCCAGCACGGCGGCGAGCGCCACCCCACCGGTCCACACGGCCATCGCCACCGGCTGCCACCACACCGGCAGTTGGTCGTCGCCGACGGGGAACACGGGGCTCAGCGGGGAGCCGTGGCCCGAGGAACCCATCGTCGCCACCCCGAGCCCGGCGTACCCGGCCACGGCCAGCAGCGGCGCCGCCAGCCGCGTCGGCAGGACCCGCCCGGCCACCTGGCCGGCCAGTGCGGCCGAGGCCAGGGCCACCGCGTCCCCGGGCAGCAGCCCCAGGTGCGGCCGGCCGCCCAGCGCGTACGGCCCCGTCGCGAGCAGCGCGGCGGCCACGGCGACCAGATAGCCGGCCGTCACCCAGGCCGTCAGCGGGAGCGCGGCGGCCAGGAACCGCACCAGCGGCGGCCGTACGGCCGTCCCCCACAGCTCCTCGGTACGCCGCCGCCGCTCCCGCCCGCCCTGCCAGCAGCCCGCGGCGGCGCCCAGCGGCAGGATGATCAGCAGGGCGCTGTGCACCTGCGCGGCGGTCGCCCCCCAGTCGCCCTGCCACCGCTTCGCCCTGCTGCCCAGCATCACCCCGAGCGTCACCAGGACCACGGCCCCCGCGAACGGGGCGAACCCCCGCACGGCCTCCGTACGGAGAGGGTGCGGAGCCCCCTTGCGCACCCCCGGCGCCCTGCGCCGCGCGACCATCGTCATCGCACGGCCTCCCGCGCGCCGCTGCCCGCCGCGCGGTGGGCCCGCAGCACGGCGGTGTACCCGCGCTCGATCGGATGGTCGCCCGGACCGTCGGACGCCTCGCCGAGCACCGTGAGCGCCTCCGGCGTGCCCCGGTAGGCGACCCGGCCGGCATCGAGGAGGGTGACCTCCGTACAGGCGGCGGCCACGTCCTCCACCAGGTGCGTGGAGACCACCACCGTCGCCGAGGTGCCCAGCTCGCGCAGCAGCGCGCGGAACTCCACGCGCTGCTCCGGGTCCAGCCCGGCCGTCGGCTCGTCCAGCAGCAGTACGGCCGGGTCGTTGACGATGGCCTGCGCGATCCCGACGCGGCGGACCATGCCCCCCGAGAGCGTGCGCACCTTCGCGTCGGCGCGGTCCGCGAGGCCCACCCGGGTCACGGCCCGCTCCACGGCGTCCGGCACCCGCTCGGCGGGCACCTCCTTCAGCCAGGCCACGTACGCGACGAACTCCCGCACCGTGAAGCCCGGGTAGTAGCCGAACTCCTGCGGCAGATAGCCGAGCCGGCGCCGCACCTCGGTGCGGCCGCGGTGCTCGGCGGTGTCCTCACCGAGGATCTCCACCCGGCCGGCGTCCGGCCGGGCGACCGTGGCCAGCACCCGGATGAGCGAGGTCTTCCCGGCCCCGTTCGGGCCGAGCAGCCCGTGCACACCGGTGCCGAGACCGAGGTCGAGGGAGTCGAGGGCAAGCGTCTTGCGGTGCCGGACCCGCAGGCCGGTCACATGTATGGAGTTCAAGGACTCTCCAGAAAGGAGCGGTTCAGGAAGGAGTGGTTCAGGAGGCCGGACGGCATGACTGGGTCGCGGCCGGGCATGGCCGGATCACGGCCGGGTCGTGGCTGGGCCCGCGGGCGTGGAGCCCGCCGTCACCGGCCGAGCGGGCGGTCGTACGCGGGGCGGCGGGCGGTCAGCAGGACGGCGCTCAGCACGGCCGCCGCCGCCCACGCGCTCTGTGCGCCGATGCCGTCGAGGCAGCGGGAGAGCTGCTCGGCCAGCCGGGCGCCGCCCGCGTCGCCGGACGCGACCGGCACCGGGCCAAGGACGGCCGCCAGCCAGCCGCCCCCCGTCACCAGGGCTGCCGCCCGGCAGCCGATGAAGGAGGCCAGCGCCAGCGAGCCCAGCGACAGCGCCAGCCCCGGCAGCAGCCAGGCCGCGGCGGCCGGCGCGCCCGAGGCGGGCAGCAGCAGACCGGTGAGGGTCAGCAGCGGCACGCTCACCGTGAGGACGGCGACCGTGCGGATGAGCGCGAGCCGCAGTCCGCCGCCCGGGGTGGCCGCGGCGATCTCGTGCAGCGGGTCGGCGTGCGGGCCGTAGGACAGGGCGATCCCGGTCACCGGCACGACCGGCGCGACCGCCAGCAGCAGCGCCCGCGTGCCGGGGAGACCCGCACCGTAGGCCAGGGCCAGCGCGCCGGCGGCCACGACGAGCACGGCGGGCAGCCACGCCCCGCGCACGGCGGGCCCGGCCGCCCACAGCAGCCGCGGCAGCCGGGAGCCGGGCGGCCTCGGGGACGAGCGCGCCGCACGCGTTCGCGGCCGCGGGGCGGTGGGCCGTCCCGGACGCCGCCCGGGTGCGGTCCGCTCCGCCGGACGCCGCTCGCTCGTGGTCCGCCCCACCGGATGCCGTTCCGGGGCGGTCCGCCGTACCGGGGTCGGCGCGGTCTCCGGGACCGGGTCCGGGGCCGGGTCCAGAACCGTCTCCAGGACCGCCGCCCGGACCTGCGCGAGCACCGTGCCGGCCGTCGTCGCGCCCACCGCGTCCGACACCCGGGACGCGCAGCCCGCGCAGTCCTCCACGTGTTTCTCCAGGGACCACGCGTCCGGCTCCGGCAGTGTGCCCCCGGCATAGCGGGCGGCGAACTCGCCGGAGACGTGCCAGACGCGCGCGTCGCCGTCTCTCATGCGGTGCCTCCGATCGGGGACGGGTTCAACTGGGCCAGCGCGGCCCGCAGTTCGGCACGGGCGCGCCGGGCGCGGGACTTGACCGTGCCCTCGGGTATGCCGAGCAGCCGGGCCGCCTCACGGGTACTCAGCCCGTCCACCACGGTCGCCCGCAGCACCTCGCGCAGTTCCGGGGAGATCCGGTCCAGGGCGGTGCCGACATCGCCGTACTCCAGTCCGGCCAGCACCCGGTCCTCGGCGGACGGCGCGCCGGCGGGCTCGTGGCGGCCGACCGCCGCCTCCAGGGGCGCCGCCGTCCGCGCGGTCCGCTCCTGCGCCCGCCGGGCGTCGACGAGCCGGCGCGCGGCGATCGTCCACAGCCAGCCGCCCGCCTCTTGCCCGCGGTGCCCGGCCGCCGACCGCCACACCGTGACGAACGTGTCCTGCAGCACCTCGCGCACCGTTTCCGGGTCGGCACACCGGCGCGTCAGCCGCGCGTGCAGCCAGCCCGCGTGCCGGTCGTACAGCGCGGCCATCGCGGCCGCGTCCCCCGTGGCGACGGACCGCAACAGCGCCGCGTCCCCGTCGGCGGCGCCGGCTCTCCCGTCGCTCTCCCGCTGGCCCCCCATGGGGCGGAACAGTCTCACACCCTCTCTATCGATCACCGGGCCGGTGCCGGATCACGGACAGGTGCCCGGAACGTCCGCGAGTGCGGACGCCGTCACGGGGTAGGCCTGCCGTAACCCGTTCAAAGCCGCATCATCCGACCCGAGCGACCGACTCAACCGAAGGAGGCCCCCGTGGCCGCACCGGCTCGACTCTCGATCCCGGCCCAGTGGAAACCCGTGGCGGAGCCGTCCGCCACGACCGCCGAAGCACCGCTGTGCGTCTTCAGCGCGGAGAGCGCCTGCGCCCAGACCCCGCTGACCAGCGAACCGCCCCTGCCCGACGCCGAGCCTCTGACCAGCGAGCCACCGCTCGCCGACGCCACCCCGCTGACCAGCGAGTCCGACGCCTTCGGCGCGGGGGTGTAGATGGCCGCGGCGTTGGAGGACCCCGCGGACGCGGACCTGTCCCGGCTCGCCGAGCTGCACGGGGTCGCCACCTCCTACAGCCCCGCCCCGGGCCGCGACGTCCCGGTCCCCGCCTCCGCCGTGATCGCCGCCCTGGCCGCCCTGGGCGTCGACGCGGCCGGCCCCGGCGCCGTACGCACCGCGCTCGCCGTCCGGGAGCGCGAACTGAGCGAGCGCCTGCTGCCGCCGACGGTCGTGCACTGGGCCGGCGACCCGCGGGGACCCGCCGCCCTCACCGCGCTGCCGCCCGGCACGCGGCTACGCGTGCGGACCGAGGAGGGGGAGGAACGGGACGGGACCTGGAACCTCCCGCTCGGCGTGCACCGCCTGACCGCCGCCGCCCCCGACGGCCGCACCGGCCACGCCCGCCTCGTCGTCGCCCCCGACCGGCTGCCCGCCCCGCCCGGCCGCTCCCACGGCCTGCTCGTCCAGCTGTACTCCCTGCTCTCCCGCCGCTCCTGGGGCATGGGCGACCTCGGTGACCTCGCCGAGCTGGCCGGCTGGGCCGGACGCACCGCCGGCGCCGGATTCGTCCAGGTCAACCCGCTGCATGCGGCCGTACCCGGCGCCCCCACCGACCCCTCCCCGTACCGCCCGTCGTCCCGCCGTTTCCCCGACCCCGTGCACCTGCGGATCGAGGACGTCCCCGAGTACGCGTACGTCCCGGACCGCGAGCGGCTGAACGGACTGCTGGAGCGGGCCGAGCGGCTGCGCGCCACCGTCCTCGACAAGGGCGCCCTCATCGACCGGGACGCGGTGTGGGAGCTGAAGCGGGAGGCACTGGAACTGGTACTCGCCGTCCCGCTGGGCCCCGGCCGCCGGGCCGCCTACGACGAGTTCCGCGCCGCCCAGGGCCAGGCCCTCGACGACCACGCCACCTGGTACGCCCTCGCCGAGACCCACGGCTTCGACTGGCACCGCTGGCCCGGCGAACTGCGCGACCCCCGCTCGGCCGACACCGCCCGCGCCCGCGCCGAACTCGCCGGCCGGGTCGAGTTCCACGCCCGCCTCGCCTGGCTCACCGACGGCCAGCTCCGGGCCGCCCAGCGCGCCGCCCGCGAGGCCGGGATGGCGGTCGGGATCGTGCACGACCTCGCCGTCGGCGTGCACCCGGACGGCGCCGACGCCTGGGCCCAGCAGGACGTGTTCGCCGCCGGCATGTCCGTCGGCGCCCCGCCCGATGCCTTCAACGCCCGCGGCCAGGACTGGGGCCTGCCGCCCTGGCGCCCGGACCGGCTCGCGGCCTGCGGGTACGCGCCGTACCGCGACCTGCTGCGCGCCCTCTTCCGCTACGCCGGCGCCCTGCGCGTCGACCACGTCATGGGCCTGTTCCGGCTGTGGTGGGTCCCGCAGGGCAGCCCGCCCACCGAGGGCACCTACGTCCGCTACGACGCCGACGCCATGCTCGCGATCCTCGCCCTGGAGGCCACCCGTGCCGGGGCCGTCGTCATCGGCGAGGACCTCGGCACCGTCGAGCCGGGCGTGCGCGAGACGCTCGCGCGGCGCGGGGTGCTCGGCACCTCGGTGCTGTGGTTCGAACGCGACTGGGAGGGCGACGGCCGCCCGCTGCCGCCCGACCGCTGGCGCGACGGCTGCCTGGCCACCGCCACCACCCACGACCTGCCGCCGACCGCCGCCCGGCTGACCGCCGACCACGTCGACCTGCGCGACCGCCTGGGCCTGCTCACCCGCCCGGCCACCGAGGAGCGGGCCGAGGCCACCGCCGACGCCGCCGAGTGGCTCGCCCTGCTCGGCAGCCTCGGCCTGCTGGACCTGACGGCCGCCGGACCGCCCGGTACCGACGAGGAGGAGGAGATCCGCGCCGTCCACCGCTTCCTGCTGCGCACCCCGGCCCGGCTGATCGGCGTCTGGCTCCCGGACGGCGTCGGCGACCGGCGCCCGCAGAACCTGCCGGGGACCTGGGACCAGTACCCGAACTGGCGGCTGCCGATCGCGGACCGCCAGGGCCGCCCGGTGCCTCTGGAGGAACTGACGGCCGCCCCCCGGCTGAGGGCGCTGCTCGATGTGTTCACGCAGGCCAGGGAGGGGTGAACCCCCGCTAGTGGACCCCGGGCGCGCGTCCTTCCGGGTGATTCGCTAACTTGAGATCGTGGACAAGAAGAACGCCCTGCGCGCCGGCGCCCTGGCCGCCGGCACGACGCTGATGATGCTGCTCATGTCGTCCCCCGCGCTCGCGCTGACCCGCGACGACGGCGACGACCCCGGCCATGGTCTGAGCGTCATCCAGACGCTGGGCCTCTACGTGCTGATCCCGCTGGCGCTGTTCGTGGTGATCGCCGGTCTGGTGATGATGCTCGACAAGTCCAAGATCAGGGTCATCGCCCCCTCGGCCAAGGCCAGGGCGAAGTCCGGGGCCAAGGCCTGACCGGACACCGGTTCCGCCGCCGGGGGCGCCTGTCCTCCCGTTGGTACGCGCGCACGCCGTACCCCGGGTGAGACCGGCGCCCCCGGCGTTTTCCCGCCCCGGGGTTCCGGCTCTCCGGCCTGGGGTCTCGGCTCTTCGGCCTGGGATTTTGGCTCCTCGGCCTGGGGTTCCGGCTCTCCGGCCCCGGGATCCGGCTCTCCGGTTCAGGGATTCGGCGCGGTCAGATACCGCTGCACGGTCGGCCCGAGCCACGCCAGCAGCTCCTCGCGGGTCAGCTCCCGCGCCGGCGGCAGCCGCAGCACATAGCGGGTCAGGGCCAGCCCGAGCAGCTGGGCGGCACACAGCGCGGCCCGGGCGGGGGCCTGCTCGGGGTCGGGGCACACCTGCCGGGCCACCGGCAGCAGCTGGTCCCGGAAGATGCCCTGCATCCGCTCGGCCCCGGCCTGGTTGGTGGCGCCGACCCGCAGGACGGCCGTGAGCTCCTCGTTCTCCTCCCACAGGCCCAGGAAGTGGGCCACCAGAGCCCGTCCGGCCTCGTCCCGCGGCACGCGCGCCAGGTCGGGCAGCCGCAGGTCCAGCGCGACGGCCGCCGCGAACAGTCCCTCCTTGCTGCCGTAGTAGCGCATCACCATCGACGGGTCGATACGCGCGTCCTTCGCGATCGCCCGGATGGTGGCCCGGTCGTAGCCGTCGGCGGCGAACCGTTCGCGGGCGGCGGCGAGGATGGCGGTACGGGTGGCGTCGGAGCGGCGTGCGGGGCTGGTCTTCGTGCCGTCGGTCATGCCAACGAGCGTAGGCCAACATACGTAGGCCAACAAGTGTTGACCCCTACCGGACAGTCCCCTTACGCTGGCCAACAAGCGTTGACCAACGCCCGTTGGCCAACGAATGTTGGCGCCCAGGAGGCCACCATGACCGGCACCAAGGGACACAGCCCGCAGCACGTCATCGTCGTCGGCTCCGGCCCCACCGGCCTGCTCCTCGCCGGTGATCTCGCCGCTGCCGGCGTCCCGGTGACCGTCCTCGAAAAGCGCCCCCGGAAGATCAGCAACCTCTCCCGCGCCTTCGTCCTGCACGCCCGCACCCTCGAACAGCTCGACGCCCGTGGTCTCGCCGACGACCTGGAGGCCGTGGGGCAGCCCCTGGACCGCCTGCGTCTGTTCGGCCGCCTCACCGTCGACCTCGGCGTCCTCCCCTCCCGCTTCCGCCATCTGCTCGTCCTCCCGCAGTACGAGGTCGAGAAGGTCCTGGAGCGGCGCGCGGTCGCGGCGGGCGCCGGCTTCCGGTACGAGACCGAGCTGACCGGGCTCGCCCAGGACGCCGACGGGGTGACCGTCGAGGTGCGCGGGCCGCGGGGGCGTGCGGAGAGTCTGCGTGCGGCGTACGTCGTCGGCGCCGACGGCATGCGCAGCGGCGTACGGGACGCGATCGGGCTGCCGTTTCCGGGCAGGTCGGTGATCCGGTCGGTCGTCCTCGCCGACGTCAGGCTCGCCGAGAAGCCGCCGGCCCTGCTCACCGTCAACGCCGTCGGCGACGCCTTCGCCTTCCTCGCGCCGTTCGGCGACGGCTACTACCGGGTGATCGGCTGGCACCGCGGCCGTGACGTCGCCGACGACGCGCCGCTGGACCTGGCCGAGGTCCAGGAGATCACCCGCCTCGCCCTCGGCCGGGACTTCGGGATGCACGACGCCCGCTGGATGTCCCGCTTCCACAGCGACGAACGGCAGGCGCCCGCCTACCGGGTCGGGCGGGTGTTCCTGGCCGGCGACGCCGCGCACGTGCACACCCCGGCCGGCGGCCAGGGCATGAACACCGGGCTCCAGGACGCGGCCAACCTGAGCTGGAAGCTGGCGGCCGTCGTCACCGGGCAGGCGGACCCCGCGCTGCTCGGCACCTACCAGGCCGAGCGCCACCCGGTGGGCCGGGCGGTGCTGCGCAGCAGCGGCGGGATCGTCCGCCTCGCCATGGCCAAGCGCCCCTGGACCCTCGCGGCCCGCGCCGCGCTCACCGCGTTCCTGGGCGCCGTGGGTCCCGCCCGGCGCGCGGTCGCCGCCCAGGTCACCGGCATCGGCTACCGCTACCCCGCGCCCCGGGGCGCCCACCCGCTGACCGGTACCCGCGTCCCGGACGTCGCCCTGGCCAGCGGCACTCGCCTGTACGAGGCGCTGCGCGGTGGCCGGTTCGTCCTGATCACACCGGAGCCGTACGAGGTGGGGGCCGGCCGTGCGGACCGGCCGGCCGTGGCGCGCTGGGCGAGCGACCGCCGTACGACCGTGCTGGTCCGGCCCGACGGATACGCGGCCTGGGCCGCCGACTCGGCCACCGCGGCGGACATCGAGGCGGCGCTGGCCGCCCACCCGGGGGCCCGGCGCCCCGCCTCCCTGGAAGGGGACCAGTAGCCCGCCTCCCTGGAAGGGGACCAGTGCCCCGCCTCCCCGGAAGGGGACTAGTGTCCCGCCTCCTCGGTGGACGACAGCAACTGCCGCAACAGGTCGGCCAGTTGGCCGGCCTGCTCGCTGTCGAAGGGGGACAGGGCCTCGGTCTGGACCGCGAGGCCCGCGCCGACCGCCCGGTCGATGACGTCCAGCCCCTTCTCGGTCAGGGTCACCTGAAGGGCGCGCCGGTCGTGCGGGTCGGGGGAGCGGCGCAGCAGACCGGCCTTCTCCAGCTTGTCGAGACGGCCGGTCATGCCGCCGGTGGTGAGCATGAGAGTGGCCGACAGCTGGCGCGGTGAGAGGGTGTACGGCTCGCCTGAGCGGCGCAGGGTCGAGAGCACGTCGAACTCGCCGCGGGAGATGCCGTAGGGGCGGTACGCCTCCTCCATGCGGTCGCCCATGGTGCGCGAGAGGCGGTAGATCCGGCCGAACACCTCCATCGCCCTGGTGTCGAGGTCGGGCCGGACGACGGCCCACTGGTCGATGATCGCGTCGACGGGATCCCTGTGCTGCTGCGGGCCTTCGTTCATGGGCCGAGTATTCCTCGCTCGATGGTCACCCGCAAGAAAGTGACTTGCTGAAAAGTAGCTTAGTGCTAAGCTACTTTCGAGCAAGCTAATCAGGAGGGGGTCCAGGATGAAGAGGACGAACAGCGGGAGCCGCGTGGACGACCGTGTCCCGCACGAGTGGGTGCTGCCCGTCACCGCCGCCGTCAACGGCGTCGGCACCGGCATGTACGTCCCGTTCACACTGGTCTTCTTCCACGCCGTCACCGGGCTGTCCTTCACGCTCGTGGGCGCCGTGCTCACCGCCACCGGGCTCGCGGGCATCGCCGCACTGCCGCTCGCCGGGACGGCGGTGGACCGGTACGGCGCCAAGCGCGTGCAGTACGTGCTGAACGGCGTCCGGGTCGCCGGCTTCGCCCTCTACCCCTTCGCCCACTCCCTCGCCGCCTTCGCGGCCGTCGCCCTGGTCACGGCCGCCGCCGACCGGGCCTTCCCCGCCGCGCAGCAGTCCCTGATCGGCGAGGTGGCGCGCGGCACGGGCCGGGACCGGCTGCAGGCGTCGACGCGGGCGCTGCAGAACGCGGGCAACGGCGCGGGAGCGCTGCTGGCCACGCTGGTCATCTCCCTCGCGGGCAGCGCCGGTTACACCTGGGCGGCCTGGGGCAACGCCCTGTCCTTCGCGCTCGCGGCGCTGCTGCTGCGGCCCCTGCGCCCCGTGCCGCCGACGCGTACGGCGGCCGAGGCCCTCGCCCCGCGCCGGGCGGGCGCCGGCTACCGGCTCGTCCTCGCCGACCGGCCCTTCCTGGTCGTCACCGGCGCCAACTTCCTGAACGCGCTGAGCTATTCGGCCCTGTCGGTCCTCTTCCCGCTGTTCCTGGTGGAGTGGCTGCACGGCCCCGCGGTGCTCACCGGTGCCGCGTTCACCCTCAACACCGTGCTGTGCGCGGTGGCCGGGGTCGGCGTCGGCGCGCGGGTCCGCAGGACCGGCGCCCGGCGCACCCGCGCCGCGGCGCTGGGCGGGGGCCTGTTCGCGGCCGCCTTCGCCGCACAGATCGTGCTCGGCACCGTGCGGCCCGCGTCGGCCACGGTCCTGGGCGGCGCCCTCGTCGCCGTGGTCGTCCTCTACACCGTCGGCGAGCTGATCCACAGTCCCGCCTCCCAGGTGCTCGCGGTCGAGGCGGCGCCCGAGGAGGTGCGCGGCCGGTATCTGGCGGCGTACCAGATGTCGTGGTCGCTGGCGAAGGCGGTGGCGCCCTCCCTGTTCACGGCCCTGCTCGCGCTGGACGGCCGGGCGCCGTGGGCGGTCCTCGTCGTCACCTCGGCGGTGGCCGCCGCGCTGCTGATCCGCACGGAGGACCGCCTGCCGGCGGCGGCGGTACGACCGCTGCCGGCCCCGACGCCCCACCGCGGCGGCACCCCCGCCCCGGCCCCGGCCCCCGCCCCGGCCCCGGCCCCCGTCCCGGCCGCGGTCCCCGTCCTGGCCGCTGGTTCTGCCCCCGTCGTCGTCCAGCCGGAAAGGACCCGGTCATGAGACGGTCCGTCACCGTTCTGCTCACCGCCCTCGCCCCCGTCTCCTGGGGCACCACCTACGCCGTCACCACCGAGTTCCTGCCGCCGGGCCGGCCCCTGTTCACGGCGCTGCTGCGGGCCCTGCCCGCCGGCCTGGTCCTGCTGGCGCTGACCCGGAAGCTGCCGCGCGGCGGCTGGTGGTGGCGGGCGGCGGCGCTCGGCGCGCTGAACATCGGGGTCTTCTTCCCGCTGCTGTTCGTGTCGGCGTACCGGCTGCCCGGTGGCATGGCCGCCGTGGTCGGCTCGGTCCAGCCGCTGTTCGTCCTCGGCCTCTCGGCGCTGCTGCTCGGACAGCGACCGGCTCCGCGCTCGCTCGTCACCGGTGTCGTCGCGGCGCTCGGCGTCAGCCTCGTCGTGCTGGAGGGCACCGGAACGCTCGACGCCGTCGGGGTGCTCGCGGCCGTCGCCGCCACCGCCTCGATGGCCGCCGGTACGGTCCTGACCAAGCGGTGGGGCCGTCCGGACGGGGTCGGTCCGCTGGCCCTCACCGCCTGGCAGCTCACCGCGGGCGGCCTGCTCATCGCGCCGGTCGCCTTCCTGGCCGAGGGGGCGCCGCCCGCCCTGGACGGCCGTGCCGCCGGCGGCTGCGCGTACCTGGCGCTGGCCAACACGGCGGTGGCGTACTGGCTGTGGTTCCGCGGCATCGGCCGGCTCAGCGCCCCCCAGGTCGCCTTCCTCGGCCCGCTCTCCCCGCTGACCGCGGCCGTCGTCGGCTGGGCGGCCCTCGGTCAGACGCTCACACCGGTGCAGCTGTCGGGGATGGCGCTGGCGTTCGGCGCCACGCTGGCGGGCCAGTACGGAAGCCGGCCCCGACCGTTCAGTTCCGCTGAAAAGAACAGTCGAAAACTTTCGATGGACCTGACAGAAGGTCCGCTGCGACGGTAGGAGCACGCATCCCTCCCCGCCGAAAGGAACCCTGTGACCGCCGTCCTGCACCGGACCAGCAGCACCGAGACCCCGGCGGCCGCCCGCCGTCCGCGCGAGGCCGCCGCCTCCCTGCTGGGCCTCGCCTGCGCCGCGCTCGCCACGGTCGTCTGGTCGGGCAGCTTCGTCACCTCCCGCGGCCTGCACGACAGCGTCCCGCCCGTCCAGCACGCCTTCTGGCGCTGGGTGATCGCCCTCCTCGCCGTGGCACCCTTCGGCGCGCGGCAGGCCTGGCGCCAGCGGTCCCTGCTGCGCCGGCACGCCCGCTACGTGCTCCTCGCCTCCCTGCTCGGCGTCGCCGTCTACAACACCCTCGTCAACCAGGCCGGAGTGACCACCCCCGCCGCCACCATGGGCATGATCATGGCCGCCTCGCCGGTGCTCATGGCCGTGTTCGAACGGCTGGGCGGCGCCCGGCTCGGTGCCCGGCGCACCACCGGCCTGCTCGTCGCCTGCGCGGGCGTGGCCCTGCTGGTCGGCGGCGGCGCCGACTTCTCGCCCGGCGGCCTGTGGATGACCGCCGCCGCGTGCTGCTTCGCCGGCTACAGCGCGCTGCTGCGCCGCAAGCCCGCCGAACTCGGCGGCACCGCCTTCCTGTTCAGCACGTTCCTGACCGGCACGGTCCTGCTGCTGCCCGCGCAGGCGGTGAGCGTGGCCGTGCAGGGCTCCTTCCACCCGGCCCCCGGCACGGTCCTGCCCCTCCTCTACGTCGGCGTCGCCTCCTCGGCGCTCGCCTTCTTCGCCTGGAACCGGGCCGTCGGCCTGATCGGCGCGACCCGCGCCGGCATCGTCTACCACCTCCAGCCGGTCTGCGTGGCCCTGCTGTCCTGGGCCGTGCTCGGCGAGACGACGGGCCTGCCGCAGCTGCTGTCGATGGCGCTGATCCTGGGCGGGGTCATCCTGGGCGCGGGCTCCCGGCGGTGACGGCCGCGGGGTCCGCGTGTCCCAGCGGGACCATGGCCTCGTGGTCCGGGCTGCCCGGCTCGGCCTGGTACACGACCAGCCCGTGCCCGTCGGTGCGGGCGACCTCGTGGGCCTCGTGGCTCAGGGTCATCGTGCCCATGGCCGGATGGGCGAAGTGCTCGCGCCCGTTGGTCCGGCTGCGCACCTCGTACCGCTGCCCCAGGGCCGCGGACTCCCCGCTCCCGACGACGAGTTCGCCGACCGCGCCGGTGACGTCCGGGGGGGGTCCGGACGGCGCCCGGCCGCCGCCCGGAGATGCGCGACCGTGGCGGCGGCGACCTCGCCCCAGTCGCCGTACGGACGGCGCGCGGCCGGGTGGCGGAAGGTTCTCCGCGGCGCTCGCCGAGGGCCGCGGCGAGCAGGACCGGAGCACGGTCGACCCGGTCGCCCGGGAGACCGGCGTGTAGCGTGCGCGCATGGCCGAGTGGGACATCCGCAAGCTGCAGATCCTGCGCACCCTGCGCGAGCGGGGGACCGTGACCGCGACGGCCGAGGCCCTGCACATGACTCCGTCCGCGGTGTCCCAGCAGCTCACCAATCTCGCCGCCCAGCTCGGCGTGCCCCTGCTGGAGGCGCACGGACGGCGGGTCCGGCTCACCGACGCCGCCCGGCTGGTACTGACCCACGCCGAGGCGGTGTTCGAGCAGCTGGAGCGCGCCGACGCGGCACTGGCGGCCTACGCGCGCGGCGAGGCGGGCGAGGTCCGGGTCGGCGCCTTCTCCACGGCGGTGCCCGCGCTCGTCGTACCGGCCGTACGGGCCCTGCGCGAGGCGCACCCCGGGGTGACCGTCCGCATACGGGAGGCGGAGGCCGCCGCGGCCTACGACCTGCTCGCCGCCGGTGACGTCGACCTCGCCCTGTCCCTCGCCGCCGAGGCCCCCAGCGCGGCCGACCCCCGCTTCACCCGCGTACCCCTGCTCACCGACCCCCTCGACCTCGCCCTGCCCCCCGACCACCCCCTGGCCACGGCCCCCGCCCCGACCCTCACCGACCTGGCCGCGGAACCCTGGATCTTCGGCGGCAGCGGCCCCTGGTCGGACATCACCCGCCGCGCCTGCGAGACCGCCGGCTTCAGCCCCCACCAGGGCCACTCGGCCTCCGGGTGGACCGCGATCCTCGCCATGGTGGAGGCGGGCATGGGCGTGGCCCTGATCCCCCGCATGGCCGCGGCCCCCCGCACCGGCGTCGTCATGCGCGACCTCGGCCCGGCCGGCCCGGTCCGCCATGTGACGGCGGCGGTGCGCAGGGGCGGGGAGACGGGGCGGGCGGTGACGCGTGTGCTGGAGGCCCTGCGGGAGGTGGCGGCCGCCCCCGGTCACCCGGGCGGACGTCCCACCCCCCGGTCCTAGGCGCGCCGCACCTCGTACAGGAAACACCCGTACTCCACCGCCCGCACATGCACCAACGCCACCCGCGGATCGGCGAAGGCCTCGGTGAGGGCCGTCGCGAAACACTCCGGGTCTCCCGCGCTCTCCGGGCCCTGGGCGGGTGTCACCAGACGGCCGCCCAGGATGCGGCCCTCGGCCGAGTAGCGGCGCAGGGTGCGGTGGGCGTCGGTGAAGGGCAGGGCCGTGCCGGACGGGCCCGGGCAGTCCCCGGCGTGGATGAAGACCGGTCCCTGCTCGTCGTACGCCCCCGGATCGGCGCCCGTCTCAGCGGCCCAGCGGCGCAGCGGCGCGTACGAGACCAGGGCGATCGCCTCGCCCGGCGCGCTGCGGCGCAGACAGCAGCGCAACGGGGCGCCGCCCTCCTCGTCGGTGAAGGGGGCCAGGGGGCGCCCCGCGTCGTCGGCGGTCCGCAGCTCCCTGAGAACCCGGGCCGGGACGGGCCGTGGCGTGTGTGTCGGCGTCATGCCTCCAGCGTCCTGCCGCGGCGCCCCGCTGACCGGCGGGATCCGGACATCGCGCTCCTCGTGGATCCCATGGAAGGATGGCGCAACCCACACATAACGAGGAGATGACCGCGTGCCTGGCACAAACCTGACTCGCGAAGAGGCGCAGCAGCGGGCCGAGCTGCTCACCGTTGACTCGTACGAGATCGATCTCGACCTCTCCGGCGCGCAGGAAGGCGGTACCTACCGGTCCGTGACCACGGTGCGTTTCGACGTGGCCCGCGGCGGTGCCGAGTCCTTCATCGACCTGGTGGCGCCGACCGTCCACGAGGTGGTCCTGAACGGCGACCAGCTGGATGCCGCCGAGGTCTTCAAGGACTCGCGGATCGCCCTGCCGGAGCTGCTGGAGGGGCGCAACATCCTGCGGGTCGTCGCGGACTGCGCCTACACCAACACCGGCGAGGGCCTGCACCGGTTCGTCGACCCCGTCGACGAACAGGCCTACCTCTACACCCAGTTCGAGGTCCCGGACGCCCGCCGCGTCTTCGCCTCGTTCGAGCAGCCGGACCTGAAGGCCACCTTCCAGTTCACCGTGAAGGCGCCCGAGGGCTGGACCGTCATTTCCAACTCGCCGACGCCCGAGCCCAAGGACAACGTCTGGGCCTTCGAGCCGACCCCGCGCATCTCGTCCTACATCACCGCGCTGATCGTCGGCCCGTACCACTCCGTGCACAGCGTGTACGAGAAGGACGGCCAGTCGGTGCCGCTCGGCATCTACTGCCGGCCCTCGCTCGCCGAGTTCCTCGACTCGGACGCGATCTTCGAGGTGACCCGGCAGGGCTTCGACTGGTTCCAGGAGAAGTTCGACTACGCCTACCCCTTCAAGAAGTACGACCAGCTGTTCGTGCCCGAGTTCAACGCGGGCGCGATGGAGAACGCCGGTGCCGTCACCATCCGCGACCAGTACGTCTTCCGGTCCAAGGTGACCGACGCGGCGTACGAGGTCCGGGCCGAGACGATCCTGCACGAGCTGGCCCACATGTGGTTCGGCGACCTCGTCACGATGGAGTGGTGGAACGACCTGTGGCTGAACGAGTCGTTCGCCACCTACACCTCCATCGCCTGCCAGGCCGCCGCGCCCGGCTCGCGCTGGCCGCACTCGTGGACCACGTTCGCCAACTCGATGAAGACCTGGGCGTACCGGCAGGACCAGCTGCCGTCCACGCACCCGATCATGGCGGACATCCGTGACCTGGACGACGTCCTCGTCAACTTCGACGGCATCACGTACGCCAAGGGCGCCTCCGTCCTCAAGCAGCTGGTCGCGTACGTCGGCGAGGACGAGTTCTTCAAGGGCGTGCAGGCCTACTTCAAGCGGCACGCGTTCGGCAACACGCGCCTGTCCGACCTGCTGGGCGCCCTGGAGGAGACCTCCGGCCGGGACCTGAAGACCTGGTCGAGGAAATGGCTGGAGACGGCCGGCATCAACATCCTGCGGCCCGAGGTCGCCACCGACGCCGACGGGGTGATCACCTCCTTCGCCGTCCGCCAGGAGGCCCCGGCGCTGCCCGCCGGCGCCAAGGGCGAGCCCACCCTGCGCCCGCACCGCATCGCCATCGGCCTGTACGACCTCGACGCCGGCTCCGGCAAGCTGGTCCGCACCGACCGCCTCGAACTGGACGTCGACGGCGAGCTGACGGCCGTACCGCAGCTGACCGGCAGGCGCCGCCCCGCGGTCGTCCTGCTCAACGACGACGACCTGTCGTACGCCAAGGTCCGCCTGGACGAGCAGTCCCTCGCGGTCGTCACCGAGCACCTCGGCGACTTCACCGAGTCCCTGCCGCGCGCCCTGTGCTGGGCCTCCGCCTGGGACATGACGCGGGACGCCGAGCTGGCCGCCCGCGACTACCTCGCGCTCGTCCTGTCCGGCATCGGCAAGGAGTCCGACATCGGCGTCGTGCAGTCGCTGCACCGCCAGGTCAAGCTCGCCATCGACCTGTACGCCGACCCGGCCGCCCGCGAGTCCCTGCTGACCCGCTGGACCGACGCCACGCTGGCCCACCTGCGCGCGGCCCAGCCGGGCGGCGACCACCAGCTGGCCTGGGCCCGTGCCTTCGCGGCCACCGCCCGCACCCCCGAGCAGCTGGACCTCCTGGAAGCCCTGCTGGACGGCACCCACACCGTCGAGGGCCTGGCCGTGGACACCGAGCTGCGCTGGGCGTTCGTGGAGCGGCTGGCGGCGGTCGGCCGGTTCGACGAGGCCGAGATCGCGGCCGAGTACGAGCGGGACAAGACCGCGGCCGGTGAGCGGCACGCGGCCACCGCCCGCGCGGCCCGCCCGACGGCCGAGGCCAAGGCGGAGGCCTGGGCCGCGGTGGTCGAGTCCGACAAGCTGCCGAACGCGGTGCAGGAGGCCGTGATCGGCGGCTTCGTCCAGACCGACCAGCGCGAGCTGCTCGCGTCCTTCACGGACAGGTACTTCGAGGTCGTCAAGGGCGTCTGGGACTCCCGTTCGCACGAGATCGCCCAGCAGATCGCCATCGGCCTGTACCCGGCGGTCCAGGTCTCCGAGGAGACCCTGGCCAAGACCGACACCTGGCTGGCCGCGGCCGAGCCGAACGCGGCGCTGCGCCGCCTCGTCTCGGAGTCCCGCGCGGGCGTCGAGCGCGCCCTGAGGGCACAGGCGGCGGACGCGGCGGCGGGCGAGTAGTCCTTCACACGGTGACGGGGCGCCTGGTGTCTCACGACACCAGGCGCCCCTTCGTGTCCCGGTGATTCCCCAAGCGTGATGACCAAAAGCCCCGGACCCTGAAGGGCCGGGGCTTTGGGCGGGAGGTTCGCTTCGGGCCTACTTCGCCGACAGCTCCGCCGCCACCAGCTCCGCGATCTGGACCGCGTTCAGTGCGGCGCCCTTGCGGAGGTTGTCGTTGGAGATGAACAGGGCGAGACCGTGGTCGGAGGTCTCGTCGCGGCGGATGCGGCCGACGTACGACGGGTCCTGGCCGGCCGCCTGCAGCGGGGTCGGGATCTCGGAGAGGGCGACGCCGGGCGCCTTCGCGAGCAGCTCGGTCGCGCGCTCAGGGCTGATCGGACGGGCGAAGCGGGCGTTGACCTGGAGGGAGTGGCCGGAGAAGACCGGGACGCGCACACAGGTGCCGGAGACCTTCAGCCCGGGGATCTCCAGGATCTTGCGGGACTCGTTGCGCAGCTTCTGCTCCTCGTCGGTCTCGTTCAGACCGTCGTCGACGATCGAGCCCGCCAGCGGCAGCACGTTGAAGGCGATGGAGCGCTTGTAGACCTGCGGCTCGGGGAAGTCGACCGCCGCGCCGTCGTGGGTGAGCTTGTCGGCCTCCGCGGCGACCTTCTGCACCTGGCCGTGCAGCTCGGCCACGCCCGCGAGACCCGAACCGGACACCGCCTGGTAGGTGGCGACGACCAGCGCCTCCAGGCCGGCCTCCTCGTGCAGCGGCTTCAGGACCGGCATCGCGGCCATCGTCGTGCAGTTCGGGTTGGCGATGATGCCCTTGGGGCGGTCGGCGACCGCGTGCGGGTTGACCTCGGAGACCACCAGCGGGACCTCGGGGTCCTTGCGCCAGGCCGAGGAGTTGTCGATCACGACGGCGCCCTGGGCGGCGACCTTCTCGGCCAGCGCCTTGGAGGTCGCGCCGCCCGCGGAGAAGAGCACGATGTCCAGGCCGGTGTAGTCGGCGGTCGCCGCGTCCTCCACCGTCACACCGTCCAGCACGGTGCCGGCCGAGCGGGCCGAGGCGAACAGGCGCAGCTGCGTCACCGGGAAGTTGCGCTCCGTGAGGATCCTGCGCATGACCGTGCCGACCTGACCGGTGGCTCCGACGATTCCGACCCTCACGGTGTCTCCCTCTGTGTGTCTCGTGCATGACCGGGGCTTTTCCATCATGCGGCCCACCCCGGTCCACCTGTCCAATTCTTTGCGAGCCGTGCCCGAAGAGTGGGACACGATCACCCCGCGGACGGTTCCGTACGTCCGTCGGGCACCCCGCTGAGCTGGAGATGTTCCCTCCGCGAGGCGCCCGGGCCGCAAGCTGTGCTGTCCCGTCCCTGCCCGTCCGGGTGGCGGCCACACGGCGGTGTGACGTACGCCTCCGCGACCCCGGAGCCACCCGCCGGGCGGGGAGCCGACCGGTACGCCATGAGGGGCGGGCGCCCGGACGGACGCCCGCCCCTCACCAGAGCCGCTCCGGGTTACGGCGTGACCTTCCCGATCTTCACGCTGCCGGTGCCCGCGACCGTGCCGTGCGCGTTCACCAGCTGGACCTGCCCGAAGAACTCACGGCCGGCCGGTGCCTGGGCGGCGGCCGTGACCTGCCCGGTCACCGTGGCCGAGTCGCCCGTACCGAGCTTGACGGGCGTGGCGTCGTCCACCGTGACCGTGCCGAGCGTGGGGGAGAAGAACACGTCCCGGTAGTCGTAGGCGGTGGTACCCGACGGGACCGAGTAGCCGACGACCTCGATGGTGTACGTGCCGGCGGCCGGGGAGGGGACGGAGACCGCCTCCTCCGAGTCGCCGTCGGCGGACTGGGCGACCTGCTTGCCGCTCGCGTCGTACACGGTCAGGTCGAGGTCGGCGGCCGCGTCGGAGACGTTGCCGATCGCGACGTCCAGGGACTTGGCGCCGGCCGGCACGTCCACCGTGGTGATCTGCTTCTCGCCCTGCCCGAGGGACGGACGGGTCGTCCGGGCGGAGCCGAGCGGGCCGCCGGTCAGCTTGCCGTCCAGGGCCGCGTACGCGTTGGTGACCTTCCAGGTGGCGTCGGCCGGCACACCGGCCTTCGCCTCGGGCACGGTCACCGTCGCCGGGTCGAAGGCCGCGCCCAGCACGCTGACGTCCAGCGTGTACGGGTTGTCCAGCAGCGGGGACGTGCGCCGGGACTCGACCTCCACCTCCCAGACGCCGGGCTGCGGGTCGGCGTAGGAGCGCACGTCGGGCTTGCAGCCGTTGCCGTCGAGGTAGTTGGGGTAGCAGTACGGGGTGCCGGTGTTGTCGACCGGGGTGCCGTACGGGTGGATGGCGATGAACCGGGTCTGGCTCCCGTCCTTCAGCCCGCCGATCGCGACCTCAAGGGACTTCGCGCCCTCGGGCACGGTCAGGAAGTACGACCGTGTGCTGTTGCGCTGCACCGAACCCGTCGCCGAGTACGTGTACTTCACCGGGGTGGAGACGACCACCGTGGTGAGGATCTGCTTGTCGACGCCCTCGGTCCTCGGGTCGTCGACCTCCAGGATCGCGCTCTTGACGCCCGCGGACGCCGGTGCCGCCTGGACCTTGACCGTCACCGGCCGGTTCAGCGGCAGCCACACCTCGTCGGCGCCGACGATCCCGAAGGTGTGCCCGGCGTTGTTCGCGAAGCGCAGCTCGTGCCGGACCGCCTTGTCGGGGCCGGAGGTGCGGGTGACGGTGACGTCGTAGGTCTTCTTCTCGCCCGCCTTCAGACCGCCCTCGCGGTCGTACAGGCCGGTGCCGAAGCCGGGGGTCTTCAGGGCCTGGTCGAGCGCGGTGTCGACCGGGGCCCTGACCGTGTAGTCGTGGGCCTGGGCGTCGTCCTTGACGGCGTCCCAGGCGTCCACGACGTCGATCAGGCCCGCGCCCTCCTCGTACGCCTGCGCCCCCTTGATGTGGTGGGCCGTCGAGGTCAGCGCCGTGCGCAGCGTGGCGGGCGGCAGCACGATGCCCTTCTGCCTGGCGGCGCTCAGCAGCAGCGCGGAGGCTCCCGTCGCCTGCGGGGAGGCCATCGAGGTGCCCTGGAGCATGGAGTAGCCGGCCGGCAGCGAGTAGCCCGCCTCGGGGACCGGGGCGCCGGGCAGCCAGGTCTGGGTGGAGTTGATCGCGGCACCCGGCGCGACCAGGGTCGGCGTGAAGCCGCCGTCCTCACGCGGGCCGCGCGAGGAGAACGGCATCATCTGGTACTTCTTCTCCACCACCGAGCCGTAGTCCGCGGCCCAGGTCTGCCTGGAGATGGCGGCGCCGACCGAGATCACCTTGTCGGCGAGGCCGGGGTCGCCGATGGTGTTGGCGCCCGGTCCGGAGTTGCCGGCCGAGATCACCAGCTGCACGCCGTAGGTGTCGATGAGCCGGGTGTACAGCTCGGCGCGCGCGTTGTTGCCGTCGTTCAGGGCCGGCAGACCGCCGATCGACATGTTGACGATGTCGACGCCCCGGTTCGTGACCAGGTCGATCATGCCCTCGGTGAGGGCCACGTTGGTGCAGCCGCCGGTCCAGGTGCAGGCGCGCGAGGAGACGAGCTTCGCGCCGGGGGCCGCGCCGTTCATCTTCCCGCCGAACAGGCCGTTGGCGGCGGTGATGCCCGCGACGTGCGTGCCGTGCTCGGACTCGATGACACCGATGTTGACGAAGTCGGCCTTCTTGCCGACCCAGTCGCCGCCGTACGGGTCCATCGGCACGTCCTTGCGGATCTGCACGACGAACGGCACCCGTTCGGCCACGTCGGTCTTCGGGTCGTCGGTGCCGAAGTAGCCGACCTGGTAGCCGTCCTTGTACGGCTTCATCGGCGTGTCGTCGGTGAAGTCGTGGTTGCCGTTCAGGTCGACGGTGACCGTGCCGGCCGCCGCGTCGTACAGCACGCCCCAGCTGTCGGTGGTGTCGCCGTCCCGGTCGAGGTCGCCCTTCTCGTCGCCGCCCGTGGTGGCGGACTCCTTGAAGGTGCTGATCCCGTAGGAGCCGGAGGGCGCCGTCCAGGTCGCGCCGCCGTAGGAGAAGCTGGGTCCGGAGACCGTGGTGACCATCGGCCGCCAGGTCGCGTCGCCGTCCGCGATCGGGTCGGTCGAGGTCACCCAGTCGACGATCTTCCGCTCGCCGGTGGTGGTCTTCTGCAGCGCCGGGTGGCCGAGGTCGACGCCGGAGTCGAGGATGCCGATGGTGATGCCGCGGCCGTCGGCCTTCGGGTGCTCCCGGACGAAGTCGACGGCACCG
The DNA here is from genome assembly GCF_014649495.1 of Streptomyces filipinensis. Lineage (GTDB taxonomy): Bacteria > Actinomycetota > Actinomycetes > Streptomycetales > Streptomycetaceae > Streptomyces > Streptomyces filipinensis. The sequence goes on from NZ_BMTD01000001.1 coordinate 422,504, forward strand.
GTCTCGAAGGACGGGTTGTACGGGTTCGCGGCGGGGGTTTTCCGGTCGGGGCCGGGGCGGCCGGCGGCGGGCGAGCCGGACTTCGGGCCGTTCGGCGCCGGGTCGTCGAGCGGTATCTCCTGCCTGAGGTCGATGGCGTGCACCGAGGAGAGCTTCGCGGCGGCGGCGATGGCCGCGTCCGCGCGGGCCGTCGGTACGGTGGCGCGGACGTAGCCGACCCTGTCGTAGGTGCGGCCCACCGAGCCGCCCTTGACCGCGGCCAGCTCCTTGGCGACCTGCTCGGTCTGCCCGGGGGCCGTCGCGATCATCATCGTGACGTTCTTGTCGCCGTCGGCCTTGGCGTCGGCGAGCAGTGAGGCGTCGTCCGAACCCAGCTTGTCGTGGGCGGACTTGACGCCGGGTCCGGTGGCCGGTGCGGACGGCGTACCGGCGGCGAGGGCCAGGGGTATCGGCCCGGCAGCGGACAGGGCGGCCACCACGCCCACGGTCACGGCCATGCGGGCCAGGCGTCTGTGGCCGGGTATGGGATCACGCTCTTGCGTGTGGGTCATCGGCATCCCTCGGGTCAAGGAACGAGCGGACGAGAGCGCTCAGCCTTGCCCAAGGCGCCGGACTTTGGCGTCCGTTGACCGAAACGATATGGATGTATGGGGAAAACCCGCGATGGTTATGCGTGGAACCGGCCTGAATGGACCGGAATCCGCTCAGTTCTCCTTGGAGCGCGCGTAGTGCCGGGAGGCCTTCGCGCGGTTGCCGCACGCGGCCATCGAGCACCAGCGGCGGGTGCCGTTGCGCGACGTGTCGAAGAAGTGCAGGACGCAGCCGCCGCCGGCGCACGAGCGGATCCGCTCCGGCGCCCTGCCGAGCAGGTCCAGATAGTCGCGGGCGGCGAGCCAGGCCGGGCCCCAGGACGGGTCGGCGAACTCCGGCTCCTCGGCGGGACCGTCCTCGGTCAGCCGGGCCCGGATGCGCCCGTGCGCCAGTACGGCGTCCACGAGCGGCGCCGCCTCCCGCGGCGGCCCGTGCACCGCGGCCGCGATCGCCTCGCGGGCCTCGCGCAGATGGCGCAGCACCTCCGCGTCGGCCGGGTGGGTGCCGGCCAGCCCGTTGCTCGCGAGCCACACCGCCAGCCCCCCGGTGCCGTCGAGCAGGTCCTGGGTGACGCCCTCCCGGTTCCACCGGGTGTTGAGCAGGTCGAGGGCGAGGGGCTCACCGGTGAGCGGGCGGGGATCGCGGGCGGCGGACATCGGGCCCTCCTTCTCGGCTAACCAGTAAAGCGTACGTCACCGGTTGACCCGATCGAACCTAACCCTCTACTGTGAAGTACAACGGTTAGATGGATCGCACCGAAGGGAACAGCCATGAGCCCGCGCCTCGCGCACACCGGCCTGAACGTCACCGACCTCGACCGCTCGCTCGCCTTCTACCGGGACGTCCTGGGCTTCGCCCTGCTCGCTGAGGGCAAGGAGGACGGCCGGCGCTACGCGCTCCTCGGGGAGGACGGCGGTCAGCCGCTCGTCACCCTCTGGCAGCAGGCGCGGGGGGCGTACGACCGCGACCGGCCCGGACTGCACCACCTCGCCTTCACGGTCGACTCCGTCGACCGCGTCCAGGCGTACGAGACCGCGCTGCGGGCCGCCGGAGCGGATTTCGCGTACGACGGCGTGGTCGCCCACCGTGAGGGCGCGACCTCGGGCGGGATCTTCTTCCACGACCCGGACGGCATCCGCCTGGAGATCTCCGCCCCGCTCGGCCCCGACGGCGCCCCGGCCCCCCACGCCTCCGCACCGACCTGCGGCTTCTTCTAGCCGTGGGCACCTACCACGCGGGCTCGCTCGCCGTGCAGGAGCTGATGGGTGTACGCGACCGCGCCGACCATGTGGGCCGCTCCCTCGGCCAGGACATCAAGCCGGTCGCGGCGGCCTTCCTGGAGCTCCAGCCCCTGCTGGTCGTGGGCGCGGCGGCCCCGGAGACGGGCCGGGTGTGGGCCTCCGCGCTCACGGGCCGCCCCGGCTTCGTCCGGGCCACGGGCCCGGGACGGATGTCGGTCCTCACCCGCACCGGGCAGGAGGGCGTGCCCGCGGGGGCGCGGGGAGCCGCGCGAGCCACCACCAGCGACCCGCACGCGGGTGGCGGCCTGAAGGACCCCTTGGCGGACGCGCTGACCACCCCCCGCACGCCCATCGGCACCATCGCCCTCGATCCCCGCACCCGCCGCCGTATGCGCCTCAACGGCCGGCTGAGGCCGACACCGGCGGGCTTCACGGTCGAGGCGGACCAGGTCTTCTCCAACTGCCCCAAGTACATCCAGCGCAGGGAGTCGTACGAGATCCTCACCGACCGCACCCCCGGAACTCCCCACCGCATGACCGGACTCACCCCGCGCCAGAGGGAGTTCGTCCGCGCGGCCGACACCTTCTTCCTGGCCACCACGCACCCCGGCGGAGCGGACGTCAGCCACCGCGGCGGCAACCCCGGCTTCGTGCGGATCGCGTCACCGCGCGAACTGACCTGGCCGGACTACCCCGGCAACGCCATGTTCCTCACCCTGGGCAATCTGCGCACCGACCCCCGCGCGGGCCTGCTCTTCCTCGACTGGACCACCGGCACCACCCTCCAGCTGACCGGCGAGGCGCACACCGAGTTCACCGCCGACGGCGCACGCACCGTCCGCTTCACCCTCGCCGAGGCCCGGTGGACCCCGGCCGCCCTGCCCCTGCGCTGGTCCCCGCCGGAATACTCACCGGCCAATCCGGACGGGCCGGGCTAACGTCCAGGAATGCGACAGAACTTGAGGGTGGCGGCCTACGCCGTATGCGTCCGCGACGGACGGATCCTGCTCGCCCGGTCCCCCGGCCTCGACGGGGGTCCTCCCGAATGGGTGCTGCCCGGCGGCGGCATGGAGCACGGTGAGGACCCGTACGACACCGTCCGCCGGGAGGTCACCGAGGAGACCGGCTACCGCATCGAGGTGACCGGTCTCCTCGGCGTGGACTCCCGGCGGCACCTCTTCCCCCGCCGCGGTCTGCGGCGCCCCACCCGCCACCATGCCCTGCGCCTCCTCTACGAGGGCGAGGTCACCGGCGGCGAACTCCGCTACGAGGTCGACGGATCCACCGACTTCGCCGCATGGCAGGACCTTTCGGCCGTACCCGGCCTCACCCGGGTGCGTCTGGTCGACGTCGCGCTGCGGCTCTGGCAGGAGCGGCCCGCGCACGGCCATCTCGCGGCCGGAGCCCGTCCCCTACCCCAGGAGATGAACGAGGAGTAGCCGGCCCTGGGCCGCCCGCGATCCACTCCATGACCGCGTCCCTCCCCGCAGATCCACGTACGGTGATGGGCGCTGCGCGTTGCCGCCGCGTTCACGCACAGGTCATCCCCGGTGCCAAACATCCAGAGCGAGCGGGGCGTTCGCGCCTGCGACGGCCCGCGACCACTGCCGACGCGTTCGCACTCGGGGAGATCGCGCCATGTCGCGCATACGCTCTGTCACCACCTCCGCTCTGGGGGTCAACCGCCGTACCGTCCTCGCCGCCGCCGGAGCGGTCTCGCTCTCCGCGGGCGTCGGCTACGCCCTCCGGCCCACCGACAGCCAGGCCGCCACCGGCGCGCCGGAGACGGGCGCCGGCGCCGAGGCGCCCGTCGCCCACTCCCGGCAGGCCGCCGGGGCGGCCCTCGCCCCGTACACCAAGGGCACCACCCTCGCCTCGGTCGCCGCACCGCGCAACAGCTACGGCTACCGCCGGCTCGGCGACGGCTCCGGCTGGCCGCGGGTGGTGCGCGGCGAGCTGGCCGCGCCCAAGTCCGGCCGGGCGGGCCGCCGTACCACGCTCGCCGCGTTCGTGCAGTTCACCGACCTGCATCTGCAGGACGTCCAGCACCCGCTGCGGCTGGAGTACCTGCGCTCGCACGACGTGCACGCCTGGCGTCCGCAGGAGGCGCTCACCGTGCCCGGTGCCATCTCGCTCGTCGAGCGGGTCAACGCGCTGCACGGCGCCCCCGTCACCGGCGCCCCGCTGCACTTCGTCATGACCACCGGAGACAACACCGACAACAACGCCCACTCCGAGCTGGAGTGGTTCATGAAGGTGATGAGCGGTGGCCGTATCACCCCCAACTCCGGTGACCCCCGGCACTACGAGGGCGTGCAGAACAGCGGTCTGAAGCTGTACTGGCAGCCGGACTCCACCACCCGGGACAACGACAAGGCGCTCGGCTTCCCGCATCTCGGGGGCTTCCTGGCCGCCGCGATCCGCGAGGTGAACAGCCCCGGCCTGAAGCTGCCCTGGTACTCCACCGTCGGCAACCACGACGCCCTCCCGCTCGGCTGCTACGGCTCCCACGGCGACCCCTACCTCGCCGAGGCGGCCATCGCCGGCAAGAAGCTGTTCAGCGTCTCCGACGCCGACGCCAAGAAGCTCCAGGACGCCATCAAGAACGCCACCGACCCCAGGGGCGCCGGCTACCGCGACTTCCTCAAGGCCCACGCCCGCTCCATGCGCTCGGTCACGGCGGACGAGAAGCGCGCCCCGTACACCCAGGCCGACTACCTCAAGGCCCACCTCGACCCGGCGTACCAGGGGCACGGCCCGGTCGGCCACGGCTACTCCTCGGCGAACCTCGACGCGGGCACCCAGTACTACGCCTTCCGTATCTCCGACGACGTCATCGGCATCAGCCTCGACACCACCGACGCCGGCGGCCACTACGAGGGCTCCCTCGGCACCGCCCAGCTGAAGTGGCTGGACAAGACGCTGAAGGACAACAAGGACTCCTACGCCGTCGTCTTCAGCCACCACACCAGCACGTCCATGACCAACACCCGCCCCGACCCGGCCCGCCCGGGGGAGCGCCGCCACAACGGCGCCGAGGTGATCTCCGTCCTGTCCTCCCACGCCAACGTCCTGGCCTGGGTGAACGGGCACATCCACAAGAACGTCATCACCCCCCACCAGGCCTCCGGCGGCCGCTCCTTCTGGGAGATCTCCACCGCCTCGCACATCGACTACCCGCACCTGGCGCGCATCGTCGAGCTGGTCGACAACAAGGACGGCACGATCTCCGTGTTCACCACCCTGATCGAGTCCGCCGCCCCGCACCGCACGGACTTCGGCGACCTCTCCCAGACCGGCCTCGCCGCCCTCTACCGCGAGCTGGCCTACAACGCCCCCGGCGCCAACAAGACCCTCGCGGGCGGCGCGGCCGACCGGAACACGGAGCTGGTGCTGAAGAAGGGCTGAAAGTCACTCAACCGGCGTAAGCCGCGGCAACCTTCGCGCATCCGGCGCAGGTTCTTACTCCCGACCGGAACGAGAATCCCAGGTTGGGGGAAGACATGCGCGTACGCACGACCCTGGTGGGCGCCACCGCCCTGCTCCTCACGGCGGCCCTGGCGGCTCCGGCCGTGGCCGCCACCGGCACCCACCCGCACGGCGGCCACGCCGGCACCCGCAAGGCCGTCGAAGCGGCGGTCGCGGCCGGCGTGCCCGGCGTGACCGCCACCGCGAAGGACGCCCACGGCACCTGGTCCACCACCGCCGGGGTAGGTGACCTGCGCACGGGCGAGCCGCGTTCCACCGCCGACCGCTACCGCGTCGGCAGCATCACCAAGTCCTTCGTCGCCACCGTCCTGCTCCAACTGGAGGCGGAGGGCCGGCTGTCGCTGGACGACACGGTGGACAGGTGGCTGCCGGGAGTGGTCCGCGGGCACGGTCACGACGGCCGCCGCATCACCGTCCGGCAGCTCCTGAACCACACCAGTGGCATCTACAACTACACCGCGGACAAGGACTTCGACCGCATCTACTCCAGCAGGGACGGCTTCCACCGGCACCGCTACGACACGCTCACCCCGCGCCGGCTGGTGGAGATCGCGATGACACACAAGCCGGACTTCACGCCCGGGGAGTCCTGGAACTACTCCAACACCAACTACGTCGTCGCCGGCATGGTGATCGAGAAGGTGACGGGACGCACGTACGCCGCCGAGATCACCCGCCGCATCATCGCCCCCCTGCACCTGAAGGCGACGTCCCTGCCCGGCACGAAGATCACCGTCCCGCAGCCGAGCAGTCGCGCCTATTCGAAATTCAGCGGCCCGAAAGGCCCCACCGACGACGTCACGACCTTCAACCCGTCCCTCGCCGCCTCCGCGGGCGAAATGATCTCGAATTCCGCCGATCTCGACCGCTTCTACAGCGCCCTGCTCGGCGGAAAGCTCCTTCCGGCGCACCAGCTGAAGGAAATGAAGACCACCGTGCGCACCACGATCTCGCCCCGCGTCCGCTACGGCCTCGGTCTCATGGACACCAGGCTGGGCTGCGGCGTTCATGTCTGGGGGCACGGCGGTGGCATCTTCGGCTCCACCAGCGAGGCGGACGTGACGGCGGACGGCCGGCACGCCCTGGCCGTCAATTTCAACGGGGACTGGACCGGGGACACGGCAGCCGCGGTCGAAGGGGAATTCTGTTAGCTACCGTTTCATGCACGACATTGCCCGTTAACCCGTACGTAACGTCCGTACCGCCTCATATCGGCTATCCCGCTACGGACGGGGATGGCTCGATCTTCTCGATCATTTATGCAAGGCGGGTGGTCGCGTGCGGCAGAGGCACGGACTGCGTGTGCTGTCGGTCTACGAGGGTTTCTTCTCCGGAGGAGCCCGGATCGTGCACAGCGACGTCGTACGGGGACTGGCCGAGGGCGGCCAGTCCCACCAGGTACTCAGCATCCACGACGAGGTCCGGCGCGAGGCCACCCGGCAGCGCATGGAGGACGACGCCTGCTACCGGGCGCTGACCGCGGCCGGGATCGGTGTCACCTCGCTCGGCCGCAGCGCCGGCCTGGTGGACGGGGCTCTCGCGGCGAACGTTTTCAGCGGGCCCGAGATGGCCGAAACGGCCCGGGCGATGGCCGCGGCGGAGGTGATCCTCTCCCTGAAGGAGCAGCCGCTGGCCCTGCTGAACCAGGCCGGCCTGCCCCGCCGCCCGGTCGTGGTCTGCCTGCACCGGTCGGACCCGGAGAACCAGGGTCCGGCGCTTCAGGAGCTGAAGGCCGCCATCGCCGACGGCACGGTGGCCGCCTGCGTGTGCTGCGCCGAGTCCACACGGGCCGCCTACGAGGCCGCCGGCATCCCGTCCCGGCTGCTGCACGTCATACCCAACGGCGTCGACCTGCTCCGGTTCCGCCCGGACCCGGCGGCCCGGCAGGCGTTCCGCGCGTCCCTGGGCATCCCGGCCACCGCGCCGGTGGTCGTCTTCGCGGCCCGCTACGCCACGATGAAGAACGTCCCGCTCCTGCTGCGCGCGGCCCGCGCCTGGCTCGCCCGCGAGCCCGAGGGCCACGTCCTGATGTGCGGCGCGGGGATGAACGACGGGAACCCGGCCCTGTGGGCCGACACCGAGGTCGCGTTCGGCGCGGACCGGCGGCTCGCGGAGCGGATCCGTCTGCTCGGCGTGCGCCGCGACATGGAGACCGTCTACGCCGGCGCCGACGTCGTCGCCCTGACCTCCGCCTCCGGGGAGGCGGCGCCGCTGTGCCTGATCGAGGGCATGATGTGCGGCGCCGTCCCCGTGACGACGGACGTGGGCGACAGCGCGGAGATCGTCCGGGGCCACGGTTTCGTGACCCCGCAGGACCCGGAGGCCATCGCCCTGGCCTGGGCGGCGGCGGTCGCCGGCCGCGCCGGCCTCGCCCCGGCCCTGGCCGCGAGCCGCGAGCGCTTCAGCCGTACGCGCATGATCGCGGCGTACGCCGCGCTGCTGGACGGCGTCCACACCGGCGCCTCCCGGCTGCCGACGCTGCCCGGGCCGCTGTAGCGGTCAGGAGGCCCGGGTGAGGGCCGGAAGGTAGCCGAGGGACTGCCCCGGTGCCGTGGGGTGGTACGACTCGGTGATCGCCAGCACGTCGACGCCGCGCAGCCAGGGGCTGGCCGAGCAGATCTCGTGGCCCGCGAAGGCGGCGGTGACGTCGGCGAAGGTGAAGCCGTGGCCGGCGGCGCTCATGGCGATCACCGCGTTGAGGTGGTCCACGGCGTCGTTGACGGCGGCCCGGTCCCGGTCCGCGAGGCCCAGCCTGCAGGTGCCCCTCAGGTGGTACAGGTGCGGGTAGCCCAGCACCACGACGCGGGCGGCGGGCGCCCGTTCCCTGATCGCCGTGTAGAGGCGGTCGAGGTTGTGCGCGAGCGTCCCGTCCATGGCGGTGCGGGCGCCGGAGAGGGCGGACAGGCACCGGGTGTCGCCGCCGAGCGCGCACGTCGTCATGACGGAGCCGAAGCCCGAGTCACTGCCGCCGGCGGTGAGGGTGACCAGGCCCGTGCGCGGGCCGAGGTGACCGAGCTGGTCGGCCAGGACGTCGGTCGTCCGGGCGCCGTTGCAGGCGGCGAACGTGAACGACGACGGCCCGTGGGTCTCGGCCCACAGCACCGGGTACGCCCGGGCGCTGCGCTTGCACTCCTTGCCGGAGGACAGGTAGTCGCCGGCGCCGACACCGGCGGAGTAGGAGTCACCGAGGGCCACATAGCCGGTGGCCACGGGCGCCACCTGGGCCGTCGCGGGGTCGGCGAAGGCGCAGGCGGCCGCCAGGAGGAGGGAGCACGCCCCCGCCGCTGTTCGGGACTGTCTCATGGGAATCCTCCTATCGCGGGCCCGCCCGGTCCCGCCCGCGGTGCTCGTCCGTTCCGGTGAACCGCCACCCGGTCGGCGCAGCAGAAGTGGACGGGCGCCGGCACGCACGAGGAGGGGCCACCGGATGCGGTCCGGTGGCCCCTCCTCTCCCCTCCTGATGCCCTCCCCGGCCGTCACTACCGGGGAAGCACCACGACATAGGCGGCCGGGTCGCGGTCGGCCGACGCCATCAGGGCGGTGCGGACCACCGCCGCCTGCTGTTCCATCCCGTCCCGGAGCTTCCTCGGGGTGATGTACACGACCGTGATCCCCAGGCGTTCCAGGTGTTCGCGTTTGCGGGCGTACTCCGACCACAGCGCGTCGTCGTCCTGCCGGGGCGCGCGGGTGTCCAGCTCCACCGCCACCGCCTGGTCCGGCCAGTAGGCGTCCAGGCCGCCGAGGTGCGGGCCGCCGGGCAGGCGCAGGTCGACGTTCCAGACCGGGTCGGGCAGCCCGTACTCGGCGACCATCCGGTACAGCCGGTCCTCGGCGATGGAGCGGCCCTCCGCCACGAGCGCGTCCACCGCGTCCACCACGTGGGGGCGGTTCAGCAGCTTGGCGTGGGTCAACTCGCGGACCACCGACGCCGGTTCGCAGTGGCCGCGGCGCACCGCCTCGGTCAGCAGCCGCCGTACCGCCTCCGCGTCCGTCAGCTCCGCCACCGCGTCCGCCAGCGCCCGCGGCACGGGCGCCACCGGCAGGCCCGTCACCGCCCGGGCCGTGGGCAGGGAGGGCGTGCGCAGGACGCGGACGAAGCCCGAGGAGCGCAGCCGGCGCAGCCGCGGGACCAGCACGTCGACGTGGTCCAGGGAGACCAGCGGCGGGGTGGCGGAGAAGCCGTAGAGGGTGAGGGCGGCCAGACCCGTGATCATCGCTTCCGCGTAGACCGGGCGGTGCGGCTCCTCCGCCGTCGGCTGGGCCGGGACGCCCGGCGTGGACTCGCGGGCGGCGTACAGCAGGGCCCCGTGCAGACGCTCCTCGCTCGTCGGCGGTCCGGGGTGCAGCAGGATCACGTTCGGCAGCAGCAGCTGCCAGGGGCCGCCGGGGCGGCACTGCTCGTTCAGCTCGGCCGTCGTCACGCCGTGGGCGCGGAGCTGAGCCGTCGTCAGGACGCGGCGGTGGACCTCCGAGAGGTGGCGGAGGGGGCGGGGGGAGACCGGGGTGTTGTGCGTCATGGCGACGGGATTCCCGCCCCCGGTCCCTCCTTTAACCGCTGTTACACGCCCGTCGAGAAATGCGGACAAGCCGGGACTAAAGGTCAGGTGTTCGGGTGCCGAGTAGGGAACGAAAACCCCTGGTCCGATCGGGTGCGGACCAGGGGTTACGGCTACTCTTGCCCGAATTTCGTAACGGTCACCGGCGTGGAAAGCTCAGGCCAAGGCTCAGTGGTCGGCGGCCGTCGCGTCGCACTCCTGTGCGCGCAGCGCCCGCGCCAGGTCGTCCCGTGCCTCCAGCACCAGCCGGCGCAGCGCCGGCGCCGCGTCCCGGTGCGCGTCCAGCCACGCGTCCGTCGCCTCCAGGGTCTCCGGCCGGTCCTGGAGCGCCGGGAACAGGCCCCGTACGACGTCCATGCCGATCTGGATCGACCGCTCCCGCCACACCCGCTCGATCGCCGCGAAGTACTTCCGCGCGTACGGCGCCGTCAGCTCCCGCTGCGAGGGCTGGTCGAAGCCCGCGATCGTCGCCTCCACCAGGGCGTTGGAGAGGGCGTCGGACTCCACCACCTGCGCCCACGCCTGCGCCTTGACGGCCGCCGAGGGCCGGGCCGCCAGGCAGCGGACCTGGTGCCGCTTGCCGGACGCCGTGTCGTCCCGGGCCAGTTCGGCCGCCAGCACCGACTCGTCCGCCACCCCGTGCGCGGCCAGCGGCTCCAGGAACGCCCAGCGCAGCTCCTGGTCCACCTCCAGGCCGTCGATCGCCGACGTGCCGTCCAGCAGGTCCCGCAGCAGCGTCAGGTCCGGCTCACCGGAGGCCACGGCCGCGAAGAACCGGGCCCAGGCCAGCTGGTGCTCGCTGCCCGGCTCGGCCTCCCGCAGCTCCCGCAGCGCGCCCTCGGCCAGCAGCTCGCCGCCCGTCTCCCGCCACTCGGGTGCCGCGTAGTGCACCAGCGCCGAGTTCGCCCACGTGTGCAGCATCTGCAGCACACCGATGTCCGACTCGCGGCCCGCGAACCGCAGCACCAGAGCGACGAAGTCCCGGGCCGGCAGCAGCGCGTCCCGGGTCAGGTTCCACAGCGCCGACCAGCACAGGGCACGGGCCAGCGGGTCGGTCAGGGCGCCCAGGTGCTGCGTGAGCGTGGCCAGCGAGGTGCTGTCGAAGCGGATCTTGCAGTAGGTCAGGTCGTCGTCGTTGACCAGGACCAGCTCCGGGGCCTCGGCGCCCGCCAGCTCCGCGACGACCGTGCGCGGGCCCTCCACATCCGTCTCCACGCGCGCGTACCGCTCCAGCGCGCCCTCGGGCGTACGCCGGTACAGGCCCACCGCGACGCGGTGCGGGCGCTCCTCGGGGTGCGACTCCGGAGCCTCCTGCACCACCGCCAGCTCGGCGATCCGGCCGCCCTCGGTGTCCAGCAGCACCTGCGGCGTCAGGGCGTTCACCCCGGCCGTCTGCAGCCAGGACCGGGCCCACGCGCTCATGTCCCGCCCGCTGGTCTCGCCCAGCACCGACAGCAGGTCGCCGAGGCGCGTGTTGCCGTACGCGTGGCGCTTGAAGTAGCGGCGGGCGCCCTCCAGGAACGCGTCCTGGCCCACGTAGGCCACCAGCTGCTTGAGCACCGAGGCGCCCTTGGCGTAGGTGATGCCGTCGAAGTTCAGCTTGGCGTCCTCCAGGTCACGGATGTCCGCCGTGACCGGATGCGTCGAGGGCAGCTGGTCCGCGCGGTACGCCCAGGCCTTGCGGCGGTTGGCGAAGGTGATCCACGCGTCCTTGAAGCGGGTCGCGCCGACGTTCGCGAAGGTGCCCATGAAGTCCGCGAAGGACTCCTTCAGCCACAGGTCGTCCCACCACTCCATGGTGACCAGGTCGCCGAACCACATGTGCGCCATCTCGTGCAGGACGACGTTGGCCCGCGCCTCGTACGACGCCTGTGTCACCTTCCCGCGGAAGATGTACTCCTCCCGGAAGGTCACGAGGCCCGGGTTCTCCATCGCGCCCAGGTTGTACTCGGGCACGAACGCCTGGTCGTACTTCCCGAACGGGTACGGGTAGTCGAAGTGGTCGTGGAAGAAGTCCAGGCCCTGTTTGGTGACCAGGAAGACGTCGTCGGCGTCGAAGTGCGGGGCGAGTCCCTTGCGGCACATCGCGCCGAGCGGGATCTCCAGCTTCGTGCCGTCCTCGAACGTGCGGGTGTAGGAGTCGGTGACGTGGTGGTACGGGCCCGCCACCACACACGTGATGTACGTCGAGATCGGCTTGGTCTCCGCGAACCGCCAGACCCCGTCGGCCAGTTCACCCGCCCCGTTGCTCCACACCGTCCACCCCTCGGGCGCCCGCACCTCGAAGCGGTACGGCGCCTTCAGGTCCGGCTGCTCGAAGTTCGCGAAGACCCGGCGGGAGTCGGCCGGCTCGTACTGCGTGTAGAGGTAGACCTCGCCGTCCTCGGGGTCCACGAAGCGGTGCATGCCCTCGCCGGTGCGTGAGTAGGCGCACCGGGCGTCCACCACCAGCTCGTTCTCCCCGGCCAGGTCCTCCAACAGGATCCGCGAGCCGTCGAAGACCTGGCCCGGGTCCAGGTCGCGGCCGTTGAGCGAGACCGAGGTGACGCCCGGCGCGATCAGATCGGCGAAGCTGGACGCGCCCGGCTCGTTGCAGCGGAAGCGGATCGTGGTCACCGAGCGGAACGTGCGCGGCTCGCCGTCCCCGTCGCCGACGGCGGACCTGAGGTCCAGGGACACGTCGTACCCGTCGACGGACAGCAGGGCGGCCCGCTCCCGGGCCTCGTCGCGGGACAGATTCTCACCGGGCACGGGCGGCGCTCCCTCGTGGTCGCACGGATGACGGCTGAACAGGACCGATCCTGCCACGTGCCCCTGACAGGGGTCAGCAGGGAATGGCCGGGCGGCCAAGGGCGTTTCCCGGGAAAAGAGTTCCCCTTGAGGAGAGACATGTCTCAGAAGACCCCCGTCGACTTCTGGTTCGACCCGCTGTGCCCGTGGGCCTGGATGACCTCCCGCTGGGTGCTGGAGGTGGAGAAGGTCCGGGACATCGAGGTCCGCTGGCACATCATGAGCCTCGCCGTCCTCAACGAGAACCGCCTGGACGAGCTGCCGGAGGAGTACCGGGAGATGCTCGCCACCAAGGCCTGGCAGCCGGTGCGCGTGGTCACCGCCGCCTGGCAGAAGCACGGCGCCGACGTCCTCGGCCCGCTCTACACCGCGCTCGGCACCCGCATCCACAACAACGGCGAGGGCCCGACCCTGGAGGCCCTCGCCGGCGCCCTCGCCGACGTCGGCCTGCCCGCCGACCTGATCGAGTACGCCGAGCAGACGGACTTCGAGTTCGACGCCGAGCTGCGCGCCTCCCACAAGGAGGGCATCGAGAAGGTCGGCCAGGACGTCGGCACCCCGGTCATCGCGGTCCCGGGCCCCGACGGCGAGCAGATCGCCTTCTTCGGCCCCGTCGTCACCCCCGCCCCGAAGGGCGAGGAGGCGGCCCGCCTGTGGGACGGCACCCTCGCCGTGGCCTCGGTGCCGGGCTTCTACGAGATCAAGCGCACCCGCACCCAGGGCCCCGACTTCAGCAACCTGTAGGTCCACGCCCCACCGGCCGCCGCCGCCCGCACCCGCGGCATGGGAAGACCCCTGCGAGTCACGTCCTCGCAGGGGTCTTCCGTTCATCCGCCCGCCGACGTGAAAGGTGAGAAGACGATCACGAGGCGGGACGTCCCGGGGGAGACCGGCCGATCAGGGGGCCAGCAGCAGCGCGTCGGCACGGGACCTGGCGGCCTCGTGCCGGCGGGCCACGTCCTGCCAGTCGACGACCTGCCACATGGCCTCGATGAAGTCGACCTTCTGGTTGCGGTACTGGAGGTAGAAGGCGTGCTCCCAGGCGTCGAAGACCAGGAGGGGCGTGGCGCCCTGGCCGACGTTGCCCTGGTGGTCGTAGACCTGCTCCACGATCAGCCGGCCGCTGAGCGGTTCGTACGCCAGAACGCCCCAGCCGGAGCCCTGGGTGGTGGCCGCGGCCTTGGACAGCTGGGTCTTGAAGGCGGCGAAGGAGCCGAAGGACTCGGTGATCGCGTCCGCCAGCCCGCCCACGCCGTCGGCCGCGAGCGGCTCGCCACCGCCGTCCTTCGGGCCGGTCATGTTCTGCCAGTAGATGCTGTGCAGGATGTGACCGGAGAGGTGGAAGGCCAGGTTCTTCTCCAGGCCGTTGATCGAGCCCCACGACTCCGCCTCGCGCGCCTCGGCGAGCTGTTCCAGCGTGTCGTTGGCGCCCTTCACATAGGCCGCGTGGTGCTTGTCGTGGTGCAGCTCGATGATCTCCGGGCTGATCACGGGGGCCAGCGCGGAGTAGTCGTAGGGCAGGTCGGGCAGCGTGTAGACGGGCATGGGTGATCCCCTCCGGAACCTTATTGCAAGTTACTTGCAACTACACGCTAGCAACAAGAGTGGCCGGGCAACACAAAGGCCCCCACGTGTCGCACGTGGGGGCCTTGTCCGGTGCGGGGCTCAGCGCCGGGCGCGGGCCCGCTGCCACACGTAGCCGACGGCCGCGAGCAGCAAGGTCATGACGCCGGTGGAGTAGAGCTGGAGCCGGGTGTCCTGCTCCCGGGCCATCAGGACGAAGATCGCGGCCATGCCGGCCAGCGCGACCCAGGTCAGCCACGGGAAGGCCCACATCCGCACGACCAGCTTCTCGGGGGTCTCGCGCTCGATGCGGCGGCGCAGCAGCAGCTGGGAGACCGCGATGAAGATCCAGACGACCAGGATGACCGCGCCGATCATGTTCAGCAGCCACTTGAAGGCGCCGTTCGGGCTCCAGTAGCTGAGCAGGACGCAGACGAACCCGAGGACACAGGAGACGAGGACCGCGATCCGCGGGACCCCGCCGGACAGCTTCGCCAGCGCCTTCGGGCCCAGGCCGCGCTCGACCAGCGAGAAGGCGATGCGCGAGGAGCCGTAGATGTTGGCGTTCATCGCGGAGAGCAGGGCGACCAGGACGACCACGTTCATCAGCTGACCGGCGCCGGGGATGCCGAGGTGGTCGAGCGTGGCGACGTACGGGCCCTTCTCGACGACCTCCTTGGAGTCCCACGGGACCAGGGTGACGACGACCGCCATGGAGCCGATGTAGAACAGGGCGATGCGCCACATCGCCGTACGCACCGCGGAGGCCACGCCCTTGACCGGGTTCTCCGACTCGGCCGCGGCGATGGTGACCGTCTCCATGCCGCCGTAGGAGAAGACGGACGCGAGCAGGCCGATGATCAGGCCATCGCTGCCGTGCGGGAGGAAGTGGGCGAGGTGTGAGGCGCCGGGGGAGTCGGTGCCGGGCAGCACGCCCGCGATGGCCAGCACGCCGAGGATCAGGAAGAGGCTGATCGCGCCGACCTTCAGCGCGGCGAACCAGAACTCGAACTCACCGAAGTTCTTCACGGCGGCCAGGTTCGCGCCGCAGAACACCACCATGAACAGCGCGACCCACATCCACTGCGGGGTGCCCGGCACCCAGCCCTGGACGATCTTCGCGGCGCCGATGCCCTCCAGCCCGACGGCCGTGCACAGCAGCACCCAGAAGGACCAGCCCGCCGCGAAGCCCGCCCAGGGCCCGATCGCCCGCTCGGCATGCGCCGAGAAGGAACCGGACGACGGGTACGCGGCGGACATCTCGCCGAGCATCCGCATCACCAGCATCACCAGCAGGCCGGAGACCGTGTAGGCGATCACGATCGAGGGGCCGGCGGCGGCGATGCCCGCGCCGGAGCCGACGAACAGGCCGGCGCCGATGACACCGCCGAGGGCGATCATCGACAGATGGCGCTGCTTGAGGCCGTGGGAGAGGGAGGCGCCGTCCTGTTGCTGCGGCGGTGAATCGGTGGTCGGGCTGCTGCTGGGCATTGGGCGCGGCTCTCCCCGTGCAATGGGCGGGCAAAAACCCCGCCAGTCTGGGCGGCCCGTCCGCTCAGGCGGAGGGGCCGCCCAGTATCCGGACACCTGCCCTACGCAGGGTGAACCGGCGGTTACGCGGCCGCGGGCACGGGGGTGTAGTGCGAGGCGTCACCCTCGATCGAATAGCTCTCCTTGCCCTCGATGCCGACCGGGACGTCACCGGCGACGGTCACCCGGTGCAGCCGGCGCGGCTGTCCGTCGTAGTTGTCGATGGCGTAGTGCTGGGTGATCCGGTTGTCGAAGAGCACCAGCTCGTTGACCGCCCAGCGGTGGCGCAGGATGTTCTCCGGGCGGGTGACGTACGCCTGCAGCAGGTCGAGGATCTTGCGGGACTCGCCGGCCGACAGGCCCACGATCCGCTGCGCGAACCCGCCGACGAACAGCCCGCGCTCGCCGGTCAGCGGGTGCACGCGGACCACCGGGTGGGCGGTGCGGTACGTGATGGACGTGAACTGGGCGCGCTGGGCGGCCTTCTCCTCGTCGATCTCCTCCTCCGGTACGGCGTAGTCGTAGTCGTTGGTGTGCTCCGCCCACAGGGTGTCGGCGAGGCGGCGCAGCGGCTCGGGCAGGTCCCGGTAGGCGGCGGCCGCGTTGGCGATCAGGGTCTCGCCGCCGTACGGCGGGACGGTGATCGAGCGCAGGGTGCTGGCCTGCGGCGGGTTGAGGACGAAGGTGACGTCGGTGTGCCAGTGGTTGGCCCGGCCCCGCTCGCTGTCCACCGGCAGCACGTTCGGGGCGCCGTCGACCGCGCCGACCGTCGGGTGGGCGGTGGTCAGGTCGCCGAAGTGGCGGGCGAAGGCCTGCTGCCCGGCGTCGTCGAGTTCTCCGGCGGCACCCGTGTCGAAGACGAGTGCCTTGTGGACGTTCAGCGCCTCGCGGATCGCGGTGACCTCCTCCGGGGCGAGCGGGCGGGTGATGTCGACGCCGCTGACGCGGGCGCCGATGCGTGCGGTGACCTTGGTGATCTCCAGGGACATGAACCGGTCCTTTCAGACGAGGGCGGGAGCGGGGGTGGGGTACGGATGGGCGGGGCGGGGGAGGCCGTAGCGCTCCCGGAGGGTCTGGCGGGGGTCGTCGTACTCCGTGCGGAACAGGCCGCGGGCGCGCAGCAGCGGTACGACGTGCTCGACGAAGGCGTCCAGGCCGGAGGGCAGTACGGCCGGCATGATGTTGAAGCCGTCGGCGGCGCCCTGCGTGAACCAGGTCTCGATCTGGCCGGCGACCTGCTCGGGCGTCCCGGTGAAGGTGAGGTGACCGCGTCCGCCGCCGAGCCGCGCGATCAGCTGCCGGACGGTGAGCCGCTCGCGCCGGGCCAGCTCCACGACGAGGGTGTAGCGGCTCTTGGCGCCCTCGATGGCGGACTCCGGCGGCAGCTCGGAGGGGAGCCGCTCGTCCAGCTTCAGCGTGCCCGCGGGAAGCGTCAGCAGGCTCTCCAGCCGGCCCACCCCGTGCTCGTACACGATGTGGTCCTCCAGCAGCTGCTCCGCCGCCCGCGCCTCCGCCTGCGTCGACCCGAGGACGGGCACGATCCCGGGCAGCACCTTGATGTGCCCGGGGTCGCGTCCGGCCCGCCCGGTACGCGACTTGAGGTCGGCGTAGAAGGCCTGGGCGTCGGCGAGGGTCCGCTGGGCGGTGAAGACCGCCTCGGCGTACCGGGCCGCGAACGCCTTGCCGTCCTCGCTCGACCCCGCCTGCACCAGCAGCGGGTAGCCCTGCGGGGAGCGCGGGACGTTGAGGGCGCCGGCGACGCTGAAGTACGTGCCCTGGTGCCGGGCCGGATGGATCCTGCTGTCGTCGCCCCAGACCCCGGCCGCCTTGTCGGCGACGATCGTGTCGTCCTCCCAGCTGTCCCACAGCTTGCGCGCCACGTCGAGGAACTCGGCGGCACGGGCGTACCGCTCGGCGTGCGCGGGCTCCTCGGCGAGCCCGAAGTTGCGGGCCGCCTCGGCGCCGGCGGTGGTGACGATGTTCCAGCCGGCCCGGCCGCCGCTGATGATGTCCAGCGAGGCCAGCTTGCGGGCCAGGTTGTAGGGGGAGTTGTAGGAGGTGGACGCGGTGGCGATCAGTCCGATGTGCTCGGTGGCCGTCGCCAGCGCGGTCAGCAGGGTGAGCGGTTCCAGGGCACCCGCCGGGCGCTGCGCGAGGTTGCTCCACAGCTGCGGTCCGTCGGCGAGGAAGAGCGAGTCGAAGGTGCCGCGTTCGGCGATCCGCGCGAGCCGCACGTAGTGCCGCAGATCGACGTGCGCGTACGGGTCGCTCTCCGGAAGCCGCCACGACGCCTCGTGGTGCCCGGTGTTCATGAGGAAGGCGTTCAGATGGAGCCTTCGCGGTGTCTTACCCCGTGTCACTGGTGGTCCTCCGTGACGCCCAGCGCGGCCAGCAGCCGCTCGCGGTACTCGCCCAGGACCGGCTCGCGGTAGGAGCGCGGGTGGGGGTGGTCGATGGTCAGGTCGAGGCCGATGCGGCCCCGGTCCAGGACGAGGACCCGGTCGGCGAGCACGATCGCCTCGTCCACGTCGTGGGTGACCAGCAGCACGGACGGCCGGTGGCGCTGCCACAGGCCGCGCAGCAGGTTGTGCATCTTGATCCGGGTCAGCGCGTCCAGCGCGCCGAACGGCTCGTCCGCCAGCAGCAGTTCCGGTTCGCGGACCAGGGAGCGGGCCAGCGCGGCCCGCTGGGCCTCGCCGCCGGACAGCTCGCCGGGCCAGGCCCGCTCGCGGCCCTTCAGACCGACCTCTTCCAGCGCGGCCCGGCCGCGCTGCTCGGCGTCCCCGCCGTCCGTGCCCAGCAGGACGTTGTCCAGCACCCGGCGCCAGGGCAGCAGCCGGGAGTCCTGGAAGACCACCGAGACCCGCTCGGGCGCGCTGAGCCGCCCGCTGCCGGCCACTCCGTGGTCCAGGCCCGCGACGGCCCGCAGCAGGGTGGACTTGCCCGAGCCGCTGTGCCCGAGCAGGGCCGTGAACTGGCCGGCGGGCAGGTCGAGGTCGATGCCGTCGAGGACCGTACGGCCGTCGAACGACCGGGTCAGGTCCCGCAGCCGGACGGCCGGCCGGGTCAGCTGCTCAGTGTGCGGCGCCACGACAGCACCCTCCGTTCGATCAGACGGACCACGCTGTCGGAGACCAGGCCGAAGACGCCGTAGATCAGCAGGCCTACCAGGATCACGTCGGTCTGGCCGTAGTTCTGCGCCTGGAACATCAGGTAGCCGAGACCGCTGGTGGCGTTGATCTGCTCCAGCACCACCAGGCCCAGCCAGGAGCCGGTCACACCGAGCCGGAGTCCCACGAAGAATCCGGGCAGCGCGCCGGGGATCACCACCTGGCGGACGAAGGCGAGCCGGGACAGGCCCTGCACCTCGGCGAGTTCGACGTACCGGCTGTCGATGCCGGACAGCGCGGCGTGTGTGTTCAGGTAGATCGGGACGTAGACGACGATCGCGATGATGGCGACCTTGAAGGTCTCCCCGATGCCCAGCCAGAGGATGAACAGCGGGATCAGACCGAGGGTCGGTACCGCCCGGTTGAGCTGCACGGTCCCGTCGATCAGCGCCTCACCGGTGCGGCTGAGCCCGGAGGCGAGCGCCAGCAGGACCCCCGCGGTCAGGCCGATCGCGAAGCCGTACCCGGCCCGCTTCAGCGAGGTCAGGACGTCGGTGGACAGCGTGCCGTCGGTCCACAGGTGACCGCCGGTCCGCAGCACCGTCCAGGGCGCGGGGATGGCGGCCGGGTCGAGGGACCCGGCGGCGGAGGCGGCGGCCCACAGCGCGAGGAACGCCAGGGGGCCGATCAGCCGGGCGGCGGGCAGCCGGCGGCCGGGGGAGAGGCGGCGGCGCCGGCGGACCTGGGGCGGCTCCCCGGCCGCCGTCGCCGGCACGGCGGTCGACGTGGTCACGGCGGTCATTTCCGGTACTCCTGCGGTACGGCCTTGGCGGCGATCGACTCGAAGCGGTGGTCGAAGAGCGAGGAGACGTCGAACTTCTTCACGAACCCGCCCTCGGCGAGCAGATCCGCGGTCTCCTGCTCCCACTTGATCGCCTCGTCCCAAACGGGAGGGAAGAGAGGCTTGTTGGCGAGCTTCGTGATGCCCTGCGCCTGCGCGAGGGTCAGGTTCTGCGTCTTGACGTAGAACTCCTCGTCCCACACGTCCGGGTGCTCGTACGCCCACACCTGGCCCCGCGCCCACTGCGGGATGTAGGCGGCGACCGCGGCGGCCTTCGCCGGGTCGCTGAGCACCGACTGCGGTGCCCACAGCGGGTTGAGCAGGTCCACGACGTCGGTGTCGATGGCGCGGGCGCCCTTCGCCTCGTACTGCTTGAGATAGGCGGGCGCCTGGCTGATGGCGAGCGGGGCCACGTCGACCTGCCCGGACTGCAGGGCGGTGAAGAACTGGTTGCTGGTCAGCGGGACCAGCTTCACCTGGTCGTAGCTCAGGCCCGCCTTCTTCAGCGCCCGCAGCAGGACGACGCCCTGCGCCTGCCCCTGCGAGAAGGCCAGCCGCCCGCCCTTGAAGTCGTCGACGGTGCGGATGTCGCTGCCGGGCTTGGTGGCGAAGAGGTAGTTGGGCTTGCGGGTGATGTCGATCGCCACGATCTTCGCGTCGAAGCCCTGGTAGTGCGCCTGGATCGGCGGGATGCCCGCGTTGTTGGCGAGGTCCAGGGACTTGGCGCGGAAGGCGTTGATGACGTCCGGGCCGGCTCCGATGTTCAGCCAGTCGGACACCGTGAAGGGCAGCTTGGGCAGCTTCGCCAGCCGGAACTGCAGCTGCTGCTGGCCCAGGTAGGAGGCGATCTTCAGGCTGGTGCCGGCCGGGACCTCGTCGGCGAGCGGCTTGGTCGCGGCCCCGCTGGTGTCGGCGGAGGCGTCACCCTTGGCGCAGCCGCTGAGGCCCACGGCGGCGGACGCGCCCAGCAGGGAGGTGAGAAAGACACGACGGTGCATGGGAGGACTCCCGGGACAAAAAGAGGGGAAAGGCAGGAAGAATTCCGGGAAGAAGAGCCGGAGGAAAGAGAACTCACACAGCGGGAAACACGCGCTTCATGCGCGGCAATGTGTCAGCAACAGACGGTGCGACAGCTGATGAGGAGGCTCATGACCAGCATGTTCCTGGCCATGAGTACCCCCTGTCAACATTCGGAGTTTCTGAATTAAATAGCCTCAGGTGAGGCAGCCAGCGGGTCCCGGAACAACGCGTCCAGCACCACCGAACCGCCCGCCACCGCCAGTACGGAATCCGGGAAACTCGTCGGGAGTACATCCGCCGCACGGGCCGTGCCGGCCGCCTCCCGCAGTGCGGCGAGGCAGTCCTCGAAGTGGATGACGCCCACCTCGGTCACGACGACGGTCTCCGGGTTGAGCACATCGAGCAGCAATCCGGCCGCCCGCCCGGTCGCCCGGGCCCGCTCCACCAGCAGCCGCCGGGCCGTCGCGTCCCCGCCCGCCGCCGCGGCCACCACGTGCATCGGGTTGGCCGAGCCGGTCACCCCGGCCGCCCGGGCCCGCCGGCACAGCGTCCGCTCGCTCAGCTCGGCCTGCAGGCAGCCGGTACGGCCGCACGCGCACGGCTCGGTGCCGCCCGGCACCGGCAGATGCGCGATCGCCCCGGCCGCCGAACGCGGCCCGTGGTGCACCTCGTCGTTGGTCGCGAAGGCCGCGTCGACCACGTTGCCCATGAACAGGTGCAGCACGCTCCGGCTGCCCCGGGCCCGCCCGAACAGCCGCTCCCCGTTCACCAACGCCCGCGCGTGCCCGTCCACATGGACCGGCAGACCCGTGCGGGCGCCGAGCAGCTCCCGCACCGGCACCTCGCGCCAGCCCAGCAGCTCGTGCTCGACCACGCTGCCCGTCTCCCGCTCCACCCAGCCGCCGACCGCCACCCCGACGCCCAGCGGCCGGCGGTCCGGCACCCCGGCGAGCAGCTCGGCGAGTCCCTCGGCCGCCCGGGCCAGCACCCAGCCCGCGTCGGTCCGTTCGTGCTTCAGCTCGCGCCGGGCCACCACCCGGCCGCGCAGATCCAGCAGCGCCACCGTCGTGTACGGCACGGCCACATGCACCCCGCCGACCAGGAACCGGGCGTCGTCCAGGTCGACCGGGACATGCGGCCGGCCGACCCCGTTCGAGCGGCGCGGCACGGCGGACTCCCGGACCAGGCCGAGTTCGGCGAGCCGGGCACAGTGTTCGGTCACCGACGCGGGCGACAGCCCGGTCAGCCGGGCGATGGTGCTGCGCGCCACCGGCCCGTGCTCCAGCACGGACCGCAGGACGACACTGGCGCTGGTGCGCCGCCGGTCGCTGTCGGCGGCACGCGGAACGGGCGAGACAAGGGTGGATGCCGCGGTACGGGGCATGGAGGACCGTCCTCGGGAGCGGGGCCGACACGTCTCGGAAAGGCGAGGCGTGCCGTGCCGGCCCGCCCCTACCCCGGGCGGCGACAGGTGGCCGTGCCCTGGCGTCGCAGGTCGACATAGCGACGCGACGTGAAGTACCGGGACTGGGCCACCATGGCTGGAAGGGTAGGCCAGGAAAGGTGAATCCGGCCAGACGACCAGGATTCATTTGGTGAGACCCCACAGTCCGCTCGGCGCCCCGCCGAGTGAGCCACCCGTCCCCGCCTCAGTGACCAGGGTCACCCCAAGGTCGGTGTATCCCGCAGTCTTTGTCCGGAGCCCACCAAGCCCCCGATCTCCCCTTTGTCGATCGCTGACGGTGATCGGCCGGAGGCGGCTGGGATAGCGTCACCGTTGTCCCAGCATGTCCCCGTCACCCGCGGAGTCCCCATGAGCACCGCCACCGCCACCGCTCGCCCCGGCGCAGTCCTCGCCGACCTGCTGCCCGCGTCCCGCGTCCGCGACGCGGCCCTCGTCATCGGCGGCGCCGCGCTCACCGGCCTCGCGGCCCAGGTGGCCGTCCCGGTGCCCCACTCCCCGGTGCCGGTGACCGGCCAGACCTTCGCCGCGCTGCTCGTCGGCACCGCGCTCGGCGCCCGCCGCGGCGTCCTCTCGCTCGCCCTGTACGCGCTCGCCGGTGTCGCGGGCGTGCCGTGGTTCGCGCACGGCACCTCCGGCGCGGCCTCGGTCTCCTTCGGCTACATCCTCGGCATGCTCCTCGCCTCGGCGGCCGTCGGAGCCCTGGCCCGGCGCGGCGCCGACCGCTCGCCGCTGCGCATGGCGGGCACGATGATCCTCGGCGAGGCGATCATCTACGCCGTCGGCGTGCCCTACCTGGCCGTCGCGGCCCACCTCTCCCTCTCCCAGGCCGTCGCCCTCGGCCTCGCCCCGTTCCTGATCGGCGACGCCCTCAAGGCCGCCCTGGCGATGGGCGCGCTGCCGACCGCCTGGAAGTTCGCGAACAAGCGCTAGACGCCGTAGTTCCTGCGGAAGAGGCTCGCCGGGTCGTACGTCTCCTCGACCCGGGCGAGCCTCTTGCGCGTTTCGGGGTCGTACGGAGCGGTGTTCCTGTCCCCGGTGGCTCACCGGCCCGCTCGACGTCCAGGTCCGGGTACGGCACGGCGGCGAACGACGAGGTCAGCCCGTCCGGCACGGTCCGCGCCCAAGTCCTCGTACGCCCGCAGGACGGCGCTGCCCGTCGGCGGTGACCAGGCCGGGTCCAGGTGCTCGTCCACGGAGGTCATGGCACGCGACATGGCCGCATGACCTGACAGGATGCGTCAGGTCATGCGGCCATGTTCAGCCGGAGGGGCGGATCAGCCGACGGACACCTTGTCGGCCGGGGCCTCGACCGCGGGGGCCGGGCGGTTCGCCGCGAGCTTCTGCTTCACCAGGGCGACCAGCACCACGATCGTCGCCACGCCCACCGACAGCAGCACGGTCGTACGGCCGCTGCTCTCGCCTTCGGTGTCGGTCAGCATGTAGCCGAGGACGAAGACGATGAAGGCGGCCGTCACCCAGGTCAGGTACGGGTACAGCCACATCTTCACGACCAGCTTCTCCGGCGCCTCCCGCTGGATGATCTTCCGCATCCGCAGCTGCGAGAAGCAGATGACCAGCCACACGAACAGGGCGACCGCGCCGGAGGAGTTGACCAGGAAGAGGAAGACGGTCTTCGGGTAGGCGTAGTTGAAGAACACCGCCACGAATCCGAAGACGACCGACGCCAGGATGGCCGTCAGCGGCACACCGCGGGAGGTGGTGCGGGCGAACGCCTTCGGCGCGTCACCGCGCTGGCCCAGCGAGAACGCCATCCGGGAGGCGGTGTACAGGCCGGAGTTGAGGCAGGACAGCACCGAGGTCAGCACGATGACGTTCATGATCTCGCCGGCGTGCGCGATGCCCAGGGAGTTCAGGGCGGCGACGTAGGAGCCGTCCTTCTTGATGGACGGGTCGTTCCACGGCAGCAGCGAGACGACGACCAGGATCGAACCCAGGTAGAAGACGCCGATCCGCCAGATGATGCTGTTGGTGGACTTGGTGACCGCGCGCTGCGGGTCCTCCGACTCGCCGGCCGCCAGGGTCGCGATCTCGCTTCCCATGAAGGAGAAGACGACCAGCAGCACACCGGTGAGGATGGTGCCGGGGCCGTGCGGCAGGAAGCCGCCGTGGTCGGTCAGGTTGCCGAAGGACGCCTTGTCGGCGTGCGCGCCCGGCAGGACGCCGAACACGGCCAGCAGACCGACGACGATGAACGCGCCGATCGCCACGACCTTGATGCCGGCGAACCAGAACTCGAACTCGCCGTAGGAGCCGACGGAGACGAGGTTGGTCGCGGTGAGCACGGTCATCACGATGAGTGCCCAGGCCCATTGGGGCACGGCGGGCACCCAGCCCGCGAGGATCCCGGCGCCGGCGGTGGCCTCGACGGCCAGCACGACGACCCAGAAGAACCAGTAGAGCCAGCCGATGGAGAACCCGGCCCAGCGGCCGAGGGC
The DNA here is from genome assembly GCF_014649495.1 of Streptomyces filipinensis. Lineage (GTDB taxonomy): Bacteria > Actinomycetota > Actinomycetes > Streptomycetales > Streptomycetaceae > Streptomyces > Streptomyces filipinensis. Next base: position 447,156 of record NZ_BMTD01000001.1, read on the forward strand.
GCGGTCGGCGTGCTCGGAGAAGGAGCCGGAGGCGGGGTTGGCCGCGGACATCTCGCCGAGCATGCGCATCACGAGGACGACGAGGGTGCCGACGAGGGCGTACGACAGCAGGATGCCGGGTCCCGCGGTGGCGATGCCGGAGCTGGAACCGACGAAGAGGCCGGCTCCGATCACACCACCGATCGCGATCATCGACAGATGGCGGTTCTTGAGTCCTGCTTGGAGGCCCGAACCAGGGGTCATGGACGGATTTCCTTTGCACCAGGAGGGGCAGCTCGTATGAGCGGTGTACGAGTCGGTCCAGTGAATCCGAGGCGAACGAATTCGGGAACCTCTGAATCCGTATCGTTACTTGAGGTTCCCTTGAGGTTCTATGGTCAGGCTCACATTTTTGGGACTCTCAGGGGGGCCGCCACCCGAGGCTGCTGCCCTGATACAGGCGTGTCACACTCATTGCATGCGCGTGTATCTCGGCTCCGACCATGCGGGCTACGAACTCAAGAACCACCTCGTCGACTGGCTCAAGGCGGCGGGGCACGAGCCCGTCGACTGCGGGCCGCACATCTACGACGCCCAGGACGACTACCCGCCCTTCTGCCTGCGCGCCGCGGAGCGGACGGCCGCGGACCCCGACGCCCTCGGCATCGTGATCGGCGGCTCCGGCAACGGTGAGCAGATCGCCGCGAACAAGGCGAAGGGCGTGCGCGCGGCGCTGGCCTGGAGCGAGGAGACGGCGGCGCTCGGGCGGCAGCACAACAACGCCAACGTGGTGGCCGTGGGGGCGCGCATGCACAGCACGGAGGAGGCGACGAAGTTCGTCGAGGTGTTCCTGAACACACCCTTCTCCGGTGACGAGCGGCACATCCGCCGGATCGACATGCTGGCCGGCTACGAGACGACGGGCGACCTCCCCCCGATCCCGCCCCACCACCCGCAGCAGTAAGACCCCGCGGGGGACCCTGCCCCCGCCCCTCCGTCCGGCCCACCGGTTTCGATCCGGTGGGCCGGGGAGGCATCCCCGCGGTCCTGGTCGGCCGGATCGGAAAGGAAAGCTCAGCCTTGCCAGAAGGGCACACCATCCACCGGCTGGCCCAGGACTACGCCGAGCGGTTCTCGGGAAGGCCCGCCCGCGTCAGCAGCCCGCAGGGGAAGTTCTCGGACGCCGCCGACCTGCTGAACGGCGCCGTCCTCACCGGCACCGAAGCCCACGGCAAGCACCTCTTCCTCCGCTTCCGGGACGCCGACTGGGTCCACATCCACCTCGGTCTGTTCGGCAAGGTCGGCTTCGGTGACGCCCCCGCGCCCCCGCCGACCGACACCGTCCGGCTGCGGCTCGCCGACGACACCGCCTACGTCGACCTCCGCGGCCCCACCACCTGCGCGCTGATCACGGAGGAGGAGAAGCGCGCGATACACGCCCGCCTCGGCCCCGACCCGCTCCGTGAGGACGCCGACCCCGCCGCGGCGTACCGCAGGATCTCCCGTAGCCGTACGACGATCGCCGCGCTCCTCATGGACCAGAAGATCGTCGCCGGCGTCGGCAACGTCTACCGCGCCGAGGTCCTCTTCCGGCACGGCGTCGACCCCTACCGGGCCGGCAGGGAGATCACCCCGCGCACGTGGGACGCCCTCTGGGCCGATCTCGTCGCGCTGATGCGGGAGGGGGTCAGGAACAACCGGATCGACACCGTCCGCCCCGAGCACACCCCGGAGGCCATGGGCCGCCCGCCCCGCGTGGACGACCACGGCGGCGAGGTCTACGTGTACCGCCGCGCGCCCCAGCCCTGCCACATCTGCGGCGACGAGATCCGCACCGCCGCCCTCGCCGCCCGCAACCTCTTCTGGTGCCCCACCTGCCAGAAACCGTGAACGGGGCATGGGGACACCGGGCTGCGGGACCGCCGTGGTGCCGGGGTGGCGGGTGTCAGAAGCCGTGGGGCAGCCAGGGGGCCACCGCTGAGGCGAACGCCACCGATGCCTGTGTCAGCGTGCCCGGCCGCAGCTCCCGTACCCGGCCGGCCCTCGCCAGTGACAGCAGGGTCACACCGCCGAGGTAGGCCGCGCCCAGGTCCCGTACCGTGAGGGCGAGCGCGGGTGCGTCGCTCGTCCGCTCGCAGGACGCGCCCTCGGCGTCGCCCGTCAGCCGCCAGCGTCCCGCGTTCCAGGGGCAGAAGGCGTCCTCCACGTCCAGCACCACGTCCACGGGCGCCGGATACGTACGTGCCGACAGGGCCGTACCCACGTCCACCAGGCGGACGTGCCCGGCGTCCCGCAGCCGCAGCCGGCAGCGGCGGATGTCGGAGACCAGGTGCTGCCAGGCGTCGTCGACCGGCCGTCCCCGTACCGTCAGCGTCGTCATCAGGTCGATGCCGAACAGGAACCGCCACAGCGCGGCCTCCGCCGCCGGATCGAGCGCGGCGAGGTCCTCCAGGGTCACCGAACCGTCGTGGCCGCTCGGCCCCCATTCCATCTTGGTGCGGAACCGGGCGTACCCGGTGACCTGTCCGTCCCGTTCGGCGACCACGCACTGCAGGGCCGACGCCCCGTTCCGGTCGCTCTCCGGGTCGAGCAGGCCGGCCTGCTCCCAGCCGGGCTGCCGGGCCAGCATGCCGGGGCGGCGGGGCACCAGGGCCGCGTACACCGCCTCGCACTCCTTCAGGACGTCGGCGGGCGGTGCGTAGCGCACGCGCACCTCGTCGGTGCCCGCGGGCAGCGCCAGCGCGACCCGGCCGGTGTCGATGTCGGCGCTGATCTGGAAGCTCGCCGTACCGAACCCGAAGCGGCCGTAGATCGCGGGCTCGGAGGCGAACAGTGCCGCCAGCGGCTCGCCCTTGGTGTGCGCGTCGGCCAGCAGCCGCCGCATCATCGCCGTCAGGATCCCGCGCCGCCGGTGCGTCGCGGCCACGCTGACCATGGTCACACCGGCGGTGGGCACCACCGCCCCGCCCGGCACGGTCATCCGGAAGCTGAAGGCCCCGGACGTACCGACGATCGCGTCCGCGTCCCAGACGGCCAGGGAACGATCGAACTCGGTGACGGATTTGTCCAGTTCGCGCTCTTCGGTCGAGGCCGGTCCGCCCCCGAACGCACGGACCAGGTGGTCCCACCACCGGTCGAACTCCTCCGGGCGCAGCATCCTCAACTCGGTCCCGCCGTCAGTCCCCATGAGCCATGCCTATCAGGGCATTGCAGGACGAGCCAGTGAATTTCTCCCGGTCGGCGGCGCGATGGCCCCGCGTGCCGTTCACTGTGAGGACGCACCACGAGACGCATCACGAAGTGGGGCCTCGCACGGGGGACAAGTGGGACCTCCCGTGCCAAGCAGCCGGTCCGATGGATAGGGTCCCGAACTGATGGCAGCAGGACGACAGCGGCGCGCGAAGGCCGAGACGTTCACGGCCCGGTGGAAGATGCAGTGGCACCGGGCCCGCGTCGGCCTGCGCAGAAGCGCCGTGGACTACTTCCGCGGCGACGGCTCCGACTGGATCGCGTTCGTCGGCCTGCTGCTCGCCATCCCCCTCCTCATGGCCGTCACCCTGGTCGACTCGGTGTGGTGCTCCCCGGCCACGCTGGTGCTGCCGATCATCGCGGGCGGCCTGCTGCTGCGCCCGGCGAGCCTGCTCGGCCTGTACGCGGCGGGGGCCAGCGCGCTGATCGTGGAGTCGGTACGGCTCGGCCCGTACACCGAGGGGCCCTCCCGGGTCACCCCGGGCGTCGTCCTGGTCGTGGCGGCGTGCGGTTTCTTCGGTCTGCTCACGGCCCAGTTCCGCAGCCGGGTCGGCGTGCCCTGGCGGCGCGGCGGCACCATGCTGTTCGACCTGCGCGAGCGGATCCGGGTGCAGAGCAAGCTGCCGAAGCTGCCGCAGGGCTGGCACCACGAGATGGCGCTCAGGCCGGCCGGCGGCCAGTCCTTCTCCGGCGACTTCGTCGTCGCGGCCCGCACCAACGGCGGCCGCACGCTGGAGGTCGTGCTCACGGACGTGTCCGGCAAGGGCATGGACGCCGGGTCGCGCGCCCTGCTGCTGTCCGGTGCCTTCGGCGGCCTGCTCGGCTCGCTGCCGCCGCACGCCTTCCTGCCCGCCGCGAACGGCTACCTCCTGCGCCAGGACTGGGACGAGGGCTTCGCCACCTCCATCCATCTCGTCCTGGACCTCGACTCCGGTGACTACGAGCTGTACTCCGCCGGCCATCCCCCGGGTCTGCAGCTGAGCGCGGGCAGCGGACGCTGGGAGGAGAAGGCCGCCGAGGGCCCGCTGCTCGGCGTGTACGACGGCGCCCAGTTCGATCCCATGAAGGGCTCCCTGCGCCCCGGCGACGTCCTGATGCTCTTCACGGACGGCCTGGTGGAGACCTCCGACCGCGACATCGTCGAGGGCATCGACCGCCTCACCGGCGAGGCCGACCGCTATGTCGCCGGCGGCTTCCACGGCGCCGCCTGGCACCTCATCGAGGCGGTCGCGAAGGACGTCAACGACGACCGGGCCCTCCTGCTGATCTGCCGCCAGTCCTCCCCGCCCCGACTGCCCTCCTGACCGCCGTCCCCACCCGGCTCCGGGCGCCGGCCTACGCCGCCCCCGGCCCTGTCTCCGCGGTGCGCATGGCTGCGCTCAGCGGGGCCAGGACCCGCCAGCCCAGGGCCTCGTACAGGGCCCGGCCCTCCTCGGTCGCGCCCAGTACGGCCGCCCTCGCCCCCTGGCGGGTGCCGGCCTCGGCGAGCGTGCCCAGCACCACGCGTCCCAGCCCCCGCCGCCGATGGGCCGGGGCGGTCTCCACCTGGTCGACGGCGGCGGTCGCACCGGTGACGGCCGTCTGCCCGCGCGCGGCGAAGGACCCGTCGGCGGCCCGCACCACGACCCGGGTCACCCCGCCCCGGCTCCAGCTGCTCAGCAGGTAGCCGTCGGGCAGGCCGGGCGGTGCCGCGGCCTCGGCCAGGGTGGCGGCCATGAGGACGGCGTGACCGTCCAGCAGTCCCCAGCCCGGCGGCAGCCACGCCCGGAGGGTCCCCGCCGCGACGAACGCCTTCAGCGCGACCCCGGCGGGACTGCTCTCGGCCAGCTTCCGGACGGTCGCCTCGTCGGCGGCGGTCAGCACATGCCGGGCCACCTCCCCGGGCAGGCCGACCTGGACCGTGAAACCCCAGGGCTCGCACGTCGGTTGGGCCGCCCCGCGCGACACGGCCCAGCCCTCGACCCAGGCGCGTACGGCTTCCGCGGTACTCCCGAAGCGCATGACCCCTCCATGAGCGTGTAATAGGTGCTCTTGATTAGCGTCTATTACAGGATGGCATGGTGCGGCCGGCTTCGCGAGACACTGGCGTGATGACACAGCTCACGCTCACCGAAGTGGAGGCCCTCGCCCGGGCCGTGCACGAAGGTCAGAAGGACAAGGCGGGCCGGCCGTACGCCGAGCATCTCGCCGCCGTCGCCGCGGGCGTGCGCGCCCGCGGCGGGGACCCGGAACAGATCGCTGCCGCCTGGCTGCACGACTCCGTCGAGGACGACGCGCTGTCCCGCCAGTGGCTGGAACGGGCGGCGCTGACCGCGCGGACCAAGGCCATCGTGGACGCCCTCACCAAGCGGCCGGGGGAGCAGCCGGAGGTGTACGCGCGGCGGATCCTCGCCACGGAGGGCGCACGGCTGGTGAAGGAGGCCGACCTGGCGCACAACGCCGACCCGGAGCGGCTCGCGGTCCTGGACGAGCCGACCCGGAAACGACTGACCGAGAAGTACGCGCGGATGCGTGCACTTCTCGGTCTGGCCGAGCCGGGCTCCTAGGCGCTGACCCGCTCGCGCTCCTTTTGCTGCCGCTCGCGGGCGAGTTCGGCCGCGTCCTGCCGGAACGCCCACTCCATCCTCGGCTCCATCGCGAAGCGGAAGACGCGCTGCACGGGCCTGGTGCACAGCAGGGTGACGGCGGCGCCCGCGAGGGCGGTCACCAGGATCTCGCCGAGCGGGTGGTGCAGCCAGGCGTGGTCGAACAGGCCGCGGTAGTCGGCGAACTTCACCAGGAAGCCGTGCAGCAGATAGCCGTACAGGGTGCCGGCGCCGAGCGCCGTGAACCACGTCCTGCGTCCCGGCACCCAGGAGAAGAAGCAGGCCGTCAGCACCAGCGAGCAGCCCATCATCGCCAGCGTCATCACGGGGCCGCACCACCAGGGCGCGCCCAGCTCCTGCGCGGAGTCGCGGTGGTAGAACCACGCGGTGTTCATGCGCGGTACGGCCCACCAGCCGACGGCCAGCGCGACGGCGAACACCGGCACCGCGGCGATCCGCACCGAGCGACGGCGCACCAGCTGGAAGTGCTCGGGCTTCATGCACAGGCCGAGCACGAAATACGGCAGGAACTGCAGGACGCGCTGCAGATCGAGGTCGTCGCCGATGTTGGGGGTGACCGACGCGAGCATGGCGATGCCCAGGGCGACCGCGAGCGGCGAGCGCACCAGCTTCCAGATCGGTGTCGTCAGCCGCCAGACGAACAGCGCGACCAGGAACCAGGTCAGGTACCAGGGATCGAGGAGGCTGATCTCCTCGTGCGAACCCGTGATGAGGTTCTTGAACAGCGGGTACGCGGTCTCGAACAGGACGTAGGGCACCACGACGCCGGTGATCAGCCGCTTCAGCCGGTCCGGGCGCATGTCGAAACCGCGCGAGAAGAACCCGGAGACGATGATGAACGCCGGCATGTGGAAGCAGTACACGACGGTGTACACGCCCTCCAGGATCCGGCTGTCCCCCTTCAGCGGCTCCCACGCGTGCCCCATCGCGACGAGCACGATCGCCAGGTACTTGGCGTTGTCGAAGAACGCGTCGCGCTGTTTGCCGGGTCTGTCCGCCTTCGCCTGTCCCTTCTGCGCACTCATCGGGGTACGCGGACCGGGCACTCCGTCCACCGGCGACTGTGCCGGGGGGAGCGGCCTGCGGTTCTGGCCGGGGGACGAGGCGGCGTCAAACATCTCAGGCACCCTAGCGTCGTCTGTGGGATTTCGTAAAACCCCCGCAGTCATTCCTGGTTATCGCCCCCGAGTGCCCACTGATTTACAGAACTTGGCATCTACGTCTACGTGATGATGCGCACACAGGGTCGCCAGTTCACCCTCGATGTCCCGATTCATCCCGACTAAATGGTGCATACGGCGTCTCTGTGTCATCAATTCGAATTACCTGCGCACAGGATGTGTGGAGGTGGAAACGAAGTCGCGTAATTCGTCGTGAAGTCACGCACGGAGGCCCTGACGAATTGCTGTGCGGCGCATCCCCCGCGCGGGTCGGCCGTCCGACGTTGCGTCACGGGCCGCATGGCAGGGCCGGGTTGGTGGCACGATGGTTCTGGCGGGGGCGCGCGGGCCGTGCCCCCGGGCCGGGAGAGCGGACCGACCGAGGGTGTGATCAGTTGTGGCCATTTCACTGTCTGTGGTGCTGCTGTTGGCGATCATCCTTGTAGTGCTGATACGAGGGGGGAACATCAAGGCGGGACCCGCGATCGTCGCCATCCTCTTCGGCTTCTTCCTCGCCTCCACCGGCATGGCCCCGTCCATCGACCGCTTCCTGAACTCGATAGCGGACTCCATCAGCTCCATCAAGTTCTGACCGGCGCGGGGCGACCGGAGCGGAACGTGCTGAACAACTGAAGCAACGGGGGGACCCACGGGTATGGCGCTGCGCGACACGGACCCCGCGGAGATCGGCGGCTACCGGATCGAGGACCGCCTGGGCAGCGGCGGCATGGGCGTCGTGTATCTCGCCCGGTCCGCCTCCGGTCGCCGGCTCGCGGTCAAGGTCGTCCACGGCCAGTACGCCGACGACGACGAGTTCCGCACCCGCTTCAGCCGCGAGGTGGCCGCCGCGCGCCAGGTCAGCGGCGCCTTCACGGCCCCCGTGGTGGACGCGGACGCCGACGCCCCGCGCCCCTGGATGGCCACGCTCTACATCCCTGGCGAGGACCTCGGCACCCACGTCCGCCGCCACGGCCCGCTCCCGCCCGGCCGGCTGCGCGAACTCGCCACCGGCCTCGCCGAGGCGCTGCGCGACATCCACCGCGCCGGAGTCGTCCACCGCGACCTGAAACCGGCCAACGTCATGCTCGCCGAGGACGGCCCGCGCGTCATCGACTTCGGCGTCTCCCGCGCCGCCGAGTCCACCACCGCCGACGCCCTCACCCAGACGGGACGGGTGATGGGCACCCCGCCCTTCATGTCCCCCGAGCAGTTCACCTCCCCGCACGAGGTCGGCCCCGCCACCGACGTCTTCTCCCTCGGCGCGGTCGTCGCGTACGCCGCCACCCGGCACGGCCCGTTCGACAGCGTCAGCCCCTGGGAGACGGCGACGAGAGTCGTGGAGCGCGAGCCCGACCTCGCCGGCGTCCCCGATGATCTGCTCCCCTTCGTCCGGCTCTGCCTGGAGAAGCACCCCAAAGGCCGCCCGACCCCCGACGAGCTCCTGCACCTGCTCCGGGACGGACGGCTGCCCGAGCGGCCGGAGCGGCCCGGGGCACGGGAGCCGGGGCCGGACCCCGCACGCCCCGCACGGCGCCGGCGCCGCCGGACGGCGCTCGTCGCGGCCGTCGCCGTACTGGCCGCCGTGGCCGCCACCGGGGTCGCCTTCCTCGCCCGCGACGGCGGCGGCACCCCGCACGCCCTGCCGGCCGGCTGGCACGCCTGGCACCGGCAGGCCGGGACACCCGCGGGCGGCAACCGGAACACCGCGGCCCCCAACGGACCGTTCAGCGGGTGCGTCACCTCACGGACGTCGCTGGTGTGCGCCGGCGACAGCGTCATGGCCGCCCGGTTCGCGCTGGCCGACGGCCACAACTCCTGGACCCTGCCCGTGGACGCCACGCCCGTGTCCCTGAGCCCGGGCGGGGGCACGGTCATCGGCACCCGTCCCGGCGGCGTGTACGCCATCGGCAGCGAGGAGCACGCCGTCGGGACGGCGCAGGAGCCGCAGATCCGCACCCGCTACACCGTCCAGTCCCTCGACACGGCCGCCGGCAGGGCCGTCTGGAAGACCGTCGTCGCCGACAACACGGACAGCGTGGGCCCGGACACCGGCGGTGCCGTCGCCACCCCGGCCGGCGTCTTCACCACCTACGGCAAGGCCTCCGACTCCTACGCCCTCCTCGACGCCGCCCACGGCACCGTCCGCTGGCGCCACCGGATGCCCTACGGCGGCACGGACGACGGGGACTGCCGGCTGTCCGGCGCCGCGGGACAGGTCTACCTGGTCTGCCACACCCCCGACGCCCACGGCGACCCGGACCGCACCACGATCGCCCAGCTCGACCCCGCCACCGGCAAGGCCCGCTGGACACGGACGGCCACGGGCGGCCTCTCCCTGCTGGGCGAGGCCCGCCGGCACCTGGTGCTCGGCGCCGATCCGGCCGCACAGAAGCTGAGCGGCCTGACCCTGATCGACCTCACCTCACAGATCCTGACGACGGTACGGCTGTCCCCGCCGCGCCCCGCCTCGGCCGCCTACCTGCTGCGCGGCACCCTCTACCTCACCCTGACCAGCGGCAGCGTCCGGGCCGTCGACCCGGCCACCGGACGCGAGCTGTGGCAGAGCAACTCCACCGTCGAGCAGCCCGGCCCGCCCACCGCCTCCGCCACCCGGCTCTACCTGGCCTCGCCCAACGGCCGCCTGGCCGCCCTGGACCTGCGCACCGGCCGGGTGGCCGGCACACTCCCCGGCCGCGACGACAGCGCCATCGACGGCTCCTCCGACATCCCCGGAGCCCCCGTCCTGTCCGGCGACGCCCTCTACGTCCTCTACGGCCGGCGCTCGGTCTACAGCGTGGACGTGAAGACCCTCTGAGCACACCAGGGGCTGAGCTTGCCGCTGCTCGCCGCTTACCGCCGGCGCAGAGCCGCAGCACCTCGGCCGTCCATGATCGGCGGGTCCTCCAGGATGGTTTTGCCGCCCGCTTCCAGGGCACACGGCCCGTGAGACGCCGGGGAGGTACTGAGATGAGTGCCGGAGAACGGGCCAAGGCGAAGGCCGAACAGGTGATCGGAAAGACCGTGCGGAAGGCGGCCCACGCCGCGCACAAAGGAACCCTCGAAGCAAAGGGCGCCGCTCTCGAAGCGCGGGGCATGATGCGCGGCGCGAGAGAACGGACCAAAGGCTCCCTCAAGCACTGAGAGGTCACGGGGTTGCCGCCACCCGCCGAGGTGGACCGGCCGAAGCCCCGGGAAACGATCAGGGCCAGGCGGAGGATTGATCCTCCGCCTGGCCCTGGGCCGTACAGAGCGGGCGACGGGAATCGAACCCGCGTAGCTAGTTTGGAAGACTAGGGCTCTACCATTGAGCTACGCCCGCGACAGTGCGCCGCAGGTCGGTGACCGCGGCACTGGAGGCATCGTAGCGGGTCGCCCGCCGTCGAGGCCAACGAGTCGACCGCCGGGCCGTCCCGCGCGCCGCTCTCGTCGGAATACGGCCGACGTAATCCCCCGGGGCATGTACCCTACGTGACGCACCAGACGGGGTGTGGCGCAGCTTGGTAGCGCGTCCGCTTTGGGAGCGGAAGGCCGTGGGTTCAAATCCCGCCACCCCGACCAACGGCTCGCGACGTCGCGATGATCGCCTTTTGGGGCGCTGACCGGCTGCGGTTACTATGCAAGCTGCGCGCCCGTGTGTCCCGGCCCACTCGGCCTACGAACTCCTCCGGGCGGCGAAATCCGCCGGACCAGTCTGGCTCCGGCAGAAACCAAGAAGTCAGCCACAAGGAGACCGAACCGTGAAGAGCGCCGTGGAGACCCTGAACCCGACCCGGGTTCGGCTCACTGTCGAGGTGCCCTTCGAGGAGCTCAAGGACAGCCTCGACGCGGCGTACAAGAAGATCAACCAGCAGGTCACGGTGAAGGGCTTCCGTAAGGGCAAGATCCCCGCCCGTGTCATCGACCAGCGGTTCGGCCGCGGTGCGGTCCTGGAAGAGGCCGTCAACGACGCGCTGCCCAAGTTCTACACCGAGGCGGTCAACGAGGCCGAGCTGAACCCGCTCGGCCAGCCCGAGGTCGACATCACCGAGCTGAAGGACGGCGAGACGCTGAACTTCACCGCCGAGGTCGACGTCCGCCCGGCCCTGGAGATCCCGGACTACTCCGGCATCGAGGTCGAGGTCGACGCCGTCGAGGTGACCGACGAGGACATCGAGAAGTCGGTCGAGCAGCTGCGCGAGCGCTTCGCCTCGACCTCCCCGGTCGAGCGCGCTGCCCAGGACGGCGACGTCGTCACCATCGACCTGGAGGCCAAGGTCGACGGCGAGGTGCTGGAGGACGGCATCGCCAACGGCGTCTCCTACACCATCGGCTCCGGTGAGCTGCTCGACGGCATCGATGACGCCGTGAAGGGCCTGGAGGCCGGTGGCGAGGCCACCTTCACCTCCGAGCTGAAGGGCGGCTCCGCCGCGGGCAAGGAGGCCGAGGTGACCGTCAAGGTCTCCCAGGTCGCCGCCCGTGAACTGCCCGCGCTGGACGACGAGTTCGCGCAGCTCGCCTCCGAGTTCGACACCCTGGACGAGCTCAAGGCCGACAGCCGCAAGCGCCTCGCGAACATGAAGCAGTTCGACCAGGCCACCCAGGCGCAGGAGCGCGTCCTGGAGAAGCTCCTGGAGCTGGTCGAGGTCCCGGTCCCCGAGAAGCTCCTCGAGGACGAGATCAACACCCGCAAGCACAACCTGGAGCACCACCAGCTCGGCCAGATGGGCCTGACCCTCGACAAGTACCTGGAGATCCAGGGCAAGACCGCCGAGGAGTTCGACACCGAGACCCGCGACGCCGCGGTCAAGGGCATCAAGACCCAGTTCGTCCTCGACGAGCTGGTCAAGAAGGAGAACCTCAACGTCAACCAGGAGGAGCTCACCGAGCACCTCATGCGGCGTGCGGCCTCCTCCGGCATGTCCCCCGACCAGTTCGCCCAGGCCGTCGTCGAGGGCGGCCAGGTGCCGCTGCTGGTCGGCGAGGTCGCTCGCGGCAAGGCCCTGGCCGTCGTGGTCGAGGCCGCCACGGTGAAGGACACCAACGGCGAGATCGTCGACCTGGACGACGAGGAGGAGGAGACCGAGGCCGCCGAGGCGTCGGAGACCTCCGAGGAGAACGCCGAGGGCTGATCCGGCCCCCAGCGCCTCCGAAGCGCGTACGCAGGCCCCTGGGAGCTTTCCCGGGGGCCTGTGTCGTCCCCGCGCCACGCCCCCCACGGACCGCACCGACACCTCAGCGGAGCGCTACGCCCCCGGCGAACACCCACCTCTCCGGGATTCCCCGAAGGGACCGCCGCGTTAGGGTCCATGAAAGGCAGAACAATGAGACGGCCCGGCGCCGTCGTAAGACGAGCAGGTGGATACGTGACGAATCTGATGCCCTCAGCCGCCGGCGAGCCTTCCATCGGTGGTGGCCTCGGCGACCAGGTCTACAACCGGCTGCTCAACGAGCGGATCATCTTCCTCGGGCAGCAGGTTGACGACGACATCGCCAACAAGATCACCGCACAGCTGCTGCTCCTTGCCGCCGATCCGGACAAGGACATCTACCTCTACATCAACAGCCCGGGCGGCTCGGTGACGGCCGGCATGGCGATCTACGACACCATGCAGTACATCCCGAACGACGTGGTCACCATCGCCATGGGCATGGCCGCCTCGATGGGTCAGTTCCTGCTGACCGGTGGCGCCGCCGGCAAGCGCTTCGCGCTGCCCCACGCCGACATCATGATGCACCAGGGCTCCGCGGGCCTCGGCGGCACGGTCTCGGACATCAAGATCCAGGCCGAGTACCTGCTGCGCACCAAGAAGCGCATGTCCGAGCTGACCGCGCAGCACTCCGGCCAGACCGTCGAGGCGATCATCCGCGACGGCGACCGCGACCGCTGGTTCACCCCGGAAGAGGCCAAGGAGTACGGTCTCATTGACGAGATCATCACGCACGCCTCGGGTGTTCCGGGAGGCGGAGGCACCGGTGCCTGACCGGCCCGGCCACGCCACGCACCGCCGAGACCGAAGCCCCCAGAACGCCACCAGGACGGTGAACACCCCATGAGCAACTTCCCCGGCGCCGCCAGCGGCATGTACGAAGGGCCCCGCCCCGACAGCCGCTACGTCATCCCGCGCTTCGTCGAGCGCACCTCCCAGGGCATCCGCGAGTACGACCCGTACGCGAAGCTCTTCGAGGAGCGCGTGATCTTCCTGGGCGTCCAGATCGACGACGCCTCCGCCAACGACGTCATGGCGCAGCTGCTGTGCCTGGAGTCGATGGACCCGGACCGGGACATCTCGATCTACATCAACAGCCCCGGTGGCGACATGACCGCCCTCACGGCGATCTACGACACCATGCAGTTCGTGAAGCCCGACATCCAGACGGTGTGCATGGGCCAGGCGGCCTCCGCCGCGGCGATCCTGCTGGCCGCCGGTACGCCCGGCAAGCGGATGGCCCTGCCGAACTCCCGCGTGCTGATCCACCAGCCGGCGGGTTCCACCGGCCGCGGCCAGCTCTCCGATCTGGAGATCATCGCCAAGGAGTTCACCCGGATGCGTGACCAGCTGGAGAACATGCTGGCCAAGCATTCGAACCAGCCCATCGAGAAGATCCGTGAGGACATCGAGCGCGACAAGATCCTCACGGCCGAGGAGGCGCTGGAGTACGGCCTCGTCGACCAGATCATCTCCACCCGCAAGCTGAACAACAGCTCGGTCCGCTGAGGCGGAGCGCCTCGCATTCAGCCCCTCTTGGCACCGTGCACGTCAAAGTGAACCCTGCCAAGGGGGGCCCGAACACCGGGCCCGGCAAGGTACCGTCGGACATAAGGCAGCACCAGGAGCCGCTGGATCTCGCGTCCAGGCGTCTCCCAGGCGAAGGGGAAGCACACCGTGGCACGCATCGGTGACGGCGGCGATCTGCTCAAGTGCTCGTTCTGCGGCAAGAGCCAGAAGCAGGTCAAGAAGCTCATCGCAGGGCCCGGTGTGTACATCTGCGACGAGTGCATCGATCTCTGTAACGAGATCATCGAGGAAGAGCTCGCGGAGACCAGCGAGGTGCGCTGGGAGGAGCTGCCCAAGCCCCGCGAGATCTACGAGTTCCTCGAAGGCTACGTAGTCGGCCAGGAGGCGGCCAAGAAGGCCCTCTCCGTCGCGGTGTACAACCACTACAAGCGGGTCCAGGCGGGCGAGAACGGCGGCGCCGGCGGCCGTGACGACGCCATCGAGCTCGCGAAGTCCAACATCCTGCTGCTGGGGCCCACGGGCTCCGGCAAGACGCTCCTCGCGCAGACCCTGGCACGCATGCTGAACGTGCCCTTCGCGATCGCCGACGCGACGGCGCTCACGGAGGCGGGCTACGTGGGAGAGGACGTCGAGAACATCCTCCTGAAGCTGATCCAGGCGGCGGACTACGACGTCAAGAAGGCCGAGACCGGGATCATCTACATCGACGAGATCGACAAGGTCGCGCGCAAGAGCGAGAACCCGTCGATCACCCGTGACGTGTCGGGCGAGGGCGTCCAGCAGGCCCTCCTCAAGATCCTGGAAGGCACCACGGCCTCGGTCCCGCCGCAGGGCGGCCGCAAGCACCCCCACCAGGAGTTCATCCAGATCGACACGACGAACGTCCTGTTCATCGTGGGCGGTGCCTTCGCCGGCCTGGAGAAGATCATCGAGGCGCGCGCCGGGGCGAAGGGCATCGGCTTCGGCGCCACGATCCTCTCCAAGCGGGAGCTGGAGTCCAAGGACGTCTTCGAGGACGTCATGCCGGAGGACCTGGTCAAGTTCGGCATGATCCCCGAGTTCATCGGCCGCCTCCCGGTGATCACCTCGGTCCACAACCTCGACCGCGAGGCACTCCTCAAGATCCTGGTCGAGCCCCGCAACGCCCTGGTCAAGCAGTACCAGCGCCTGTTCGAACTCGACGGCGTGGAGCTGGACTTCGAGCGCGAGGCGCTGGAGGCCATCGCCGACCAGGCCATCCTCCGCCAGACCGGCGCCCGAGGCCTGCGCGCCATCATGGAGGAAGTCCTCCAGGGCGTGATGTACGAGGTCCCGTCCCGCAAGGACGTGGCCCGCGTGGTCATCACGGCCGACGTGGTCCTCTCCAACGTCAACCCGACCCTGATCCCCCGAGACGCCCGAGGCCGCGGCTCAGGCGAGCAGAAGTCGGCGTAGCCGTCACTCGCACGTACTGCACAGAGGGGCGCTCGGCCGACCCACCGGCCGCCGAGCGCCCCTCTGCGTTGACGTATCCGGCCCGTCGCGCCGAACTCCTCGGGCTCCAGGGGCCTCAGAGGTGAGCGCGGACGCAGGCGTTTTGAGCGACCCCCGCCTCGACTCCGATCACGATAAGTCCATGGACGCAGTAGGGATTGGGGAACCACCCCACCCCAGGGTGCAACGCCAGGTTGTGGCAGGCGGCCTCTACCTTGGGGCCCACGCGGTAGCCGTGGTTTCCGACGTAGTTGCTGCAGGGGCTGGAGGGGTCGTACGCCGCCGCTGGCGTAGCGGTTGCGACGGGGGTGAGTACCGCGGCCGCCGTGATGCCCGCCGCTGCAAGTGCCTGGCCGATCCTCGCTGCTCTCACGTGACGCTCTCCTTCGCCGGACAGGATGACGCGTACAAGTCAATCATGGGCCGATCGAGTGTACGGGCGGGATGGTGTGGCGGTCGGTTTCGGCGGCGTACCCGAGATGTGGGAAAGGGCCCCGGTCGTTCGACCGGGGCCCTTTCGTCGTCGAGCTGTAGGCGTCGTCAGGCCTTGACGCGGACGTCGTTGCGCAGTTTGGCCGCGAGACCCGCCGTGTCGTCGATCGTGCCGCCGTCACCGGTGGCGAAGGTGGCGACGCTGAACGCCGTGACCCGGGCGATCGTGCTGTGGTCGGCCCAGATGCAGACCGGCACCTTGACCGACTTCGCCGTCCCGCCGGACGACGAGCTGGTGTTGTCGAGCTGGATCACCTGGCACTTCATGATGCCGTTGGAGAAGCCCGCCGGGTCGACCTTCTCCGGGGTGCCGAGCAGCTTGCCCTTCAGGTCCGAGTCGCTCTGGTCCTTCTCGGACTCCTGCTTGGCCTTGGCGAACATGGCGTCGAGGACGGCTTCGGGGTTGTCGATCGTGCCGTAGACGCCGCTGAAGGAGAGGCCCCTCGCGGTGAGTCCCTTGCCGTTCTTGTAGGTGGCGCTGACGCCCTGGGGATCCTTGACGCCGGCCTTCTCGAAGTCCTTGAGGTCGGACGGGGTGACCTTGTCGCCGGAGCTCGACGCGTCCTTCGTGTACGTGCCGTTGAGGACTGCCTCAGGAGCCGTCAGCTTGTGCGGGCCGTCGTCCGCGATGTTCGCGGAGCTTCCGCTGAACGCGAAGTAGGCCCCCACCGCGAGGGCCGCCACCACGGCGACCCCGCCGATGATCAGGCCCGTCTTCTTCTTGCCCCCGCCCGCCTGCGGCGGCTGCGGCATGCCGTACGGCTGCTGCTGGCCGTAAGGGGGCTGCTGGCCGTACGGGTTCGGCTGCGGCGGGACACCCTGCTGCGGGTAGCCGTAACCCGGCTGCGGGGGAGCCGGCGGGGCCTGCTGGGGGTAGCCGTAGCCGGGCTGCGGAGCCTGCGGCTGCTGGCCGTACGGGCCCGGCTGGCCCGGCTGGGCCGGCTGGCCGTAGGGCCCCGGCTGGCCGTACGGGCCCGGCTGCCCCGGCTGGCCGTACGGACCCGGCTGCTGGGGCGGCTGGCCGTACGGGCCCGGCTGGTTGTTGCTCATTTCTGGGTTCCCCCTTGAATGCTTATGTGTTCCTGACATCCTGGCCCAGGCCCCGGAACGACGCGGCACCGGGGGCCGCACCGTTACAGAACAAACGCGTTTCGGGACCACCCCGTGACACCTCTAAACTGACCCCCGTGACCGAGAACGCTCAGCAGCAGCCACCCGCGCCCGACTCCGAACTGCCGACCCAGTACGCGCCGGCCGACGTAGAGGGGCCGCTGTACGAGCGCTGGGTAGAGCGCGGTTACTTCGAGGCGGACGCCAAGAGCGACAAGCCGCCGTACACGATCGTCATCCCTCCGCCGAACGTCACGGGCTCGCTCCACCTGGGGCACGCCTTCGAGCACACCCTCATCGACGCCCTGACCCGCCGCAAGCGCATGCAGGGCTACGAGACGCTGTGGCAGCCCGGCATGGACCACGCCGGTATCGCCACGCAGAACGTCGTCGAGCGCGAGCTGGGGAAGGAGGGAAAGTCCCGGCACGACCTCGGCCGCGAGGACTTCGTCGAGCGTGTCTGGCAGTGGAAGGGCGAGTCCGGGGGGCAGATCTCCGGGCAGATGCGGCGCCTCGGTGACGGCGTCGCCTGGTCGCGTGAGCGGTTCACCATGGACGAGGGCCTGTCCCAGGCCGTCCAGACCATCTTCAAGCGTCTCTACGACGACGAGCTGATCTACCGCGCCGAGCGCATCATCAACTGGTGCCCGCGCTGTCTGACGGCGATCTCGGACATCGAGGTCGAGTATCAGGACGACGACGGCGAGCTCGTCTCCATGAAGTACGGCGAGGGGGACGACACCATCGTCGTCGCCACCACCCGCGCCGAGACGATGCTCGGCGACACCGCCGTGGCCGTCCACCCCGACGACGAGCGCTACCAGCACCTCATCGGCAGGCTCATCCGGCTCCCGCTGACCGACCGTTCCATCCCGGTCGTCGCGGACACCCACGTCGACCCCGAGTTCGGCACCGGCGCCGTCAAGGTCACCCCGGCCCACGACCCGAACGACTTCGAGATCGGCCAGCGGCACGACCTGCCGTCCATCACGATCATGGACGAGCACGCGGTCATCACGGCCCACGGCCCCTTCCAGGGCCTGGACCGGCTTGAGGCCCGCTCCGCCATCGTCGCCGCGCTGCGCGCCGAGGGCCGGATCGTCGCCGAGAAGCGGCCGTACGTCCACTCCGTCGGCCACTGCTCGCGCTGCAAGACCACCATCGAGCCGCGCCTGTCCATGCAGTGGTGGGTCAAGGTCGGCCCGCTGGCCAAGGCCGCCGGTGACGCCGTCCGCGAGGGCAAGGTCAAGATCCATCCGCAGGAGATGGAGAAGCGGTACTTCGACTGGGTCGACAACCTCCATGACTGGTGCATCTCGCGCCAGCTGTGGTGGGGCCACCGGATTCCGGTCTGGTACGGCCCGGACGGTGAGGTCGTCTGCGTCGGTCCTGACGAGGAGCCGCCCGGCACCGAGGCCGAGGGCTGGAAGCAGGACACCGACGTCCTCGACACCTGGTTCTCCTCCGGCCTGTGGCCGTTCTCCACCCTCGGCTGGCCCGAACAGACCGAGTCGCTCGCGAAGTTCTACCCGAACTCCGTCCTGGTCACCGGCTACGACATCCTCTTCTTCTGGGTCGCCCGGATGATGATGTTCGGCCTGTACGCGATGGACGGCACCCCGCCGTTCCACACCATCGCCCTGCACGGCATGGTCCGCGACCAGTTCGGCAAGAAGATGTCGAAGTCCTTCGGCAACGCGGTCAACCCGCTGGACTGGATGGACAAGTACGGCAGCGACGCGCTCAGGTTCACCCTGGCCCGTGGCGCGAACCCCGGTGTCGACGTCCCGATCGGCGAGGACTGGGTCCAGGGTTCCCGCAACTTCGCCAACAAGATCTGGAACGCCACCCGCTTCGCGCTGATGAACGGCGCGACGGTGGAGGGCGAGCTGCCGGAGCCGTCGAAGATGTCGGCGACGGACCGCTGGATCCTCTCCCGGCTGAACTCGGTCGTCGCCGAAGTCGACACCTACTACGACGACTTCCAGTTCGCCAAGCTGTCGGACTCCCTCTTCCACTTCGCGTGGGACGAGGTCTTCGACTGGTACGTCGAGCTGTCCAAGACCGTCTTCCAGGCGGGCGGCGAGCCGGCCGAGGTCAGCAAGCGGGTCCTGGGCGAGGTCCTCGACGTCACCCTCAGGCTGCTGCACCCCGTCGTCCCGTTCGTCACGGAGACCCTCTGGACGACCCTGACGGGCGGCGAGTCGGTCGTCATCGCCGAGTGGCCCAAGGACAGCGGATTCCGCGACCAGGCGGCCGAGCAGGAGATCGAGACCCTCCAGTCGGTCATCACCGAGGTCCGCCGCTTCCGCGCCGACCAGGGCCTGCAGCCGGGCCAGCGCGTCCCGGCCCGCCTCTCCCTGGACGGTACGGCCCTGGCCCCCCACGAGGCCGCCATCCGCCAGCTGCTGCGCCTCCAGCCGGAGGGCGACTCCTTCACGGTCACGGCCACCCTGCCGGTCGCCGGCGCCGAGGTCGCGCTCGACCTGTCCGGCACGATCGACGTGGCGGCCGAGCGCAAGCGCCTCGCGAAGGACCTGGCCGCCGCCGAGAAGGAGAAGGCCCAGGCCACGGCCAAGCTCGGCAACGAGGCGTTCCTCGCCAAGGCCCCGGACAACGTGGTGGACAAGATCCGTACGCGTCTTTCCAAGGCCGAGGAGGACATCGCCCGCATCACGGCCCAGCTGGAGAAGCTGCCGCCGGCCTAGTTCGTTCCGCGTGGCTGAGGGCCCCGGCGCATCTGAGGCGCCGGGGCCCTCGCCTGCCCACGGGACGCGGGGACTGCGCGACCAGCCACGACGGACCCGCACCCGGCAACAGAGAGCAACCACCCCCGAACCGGCTCATTGTCACTCCCGCTCCGTAGACTGGGCCCCGTGAGCGACCCGAACGGCACCGACCAGCCCGACCCCCTCGACAGCTTCGACGAGATCGTCGAGGCCGAGACCACCCGCGACCCCGACCTCGCCGTGATCGAGGCCGGCAGCCGCACCCTGCGCACCCAGGGCGGGCAGCCGTACGCCGACGTCCCCACGCGGCCCGAGGACCCGGAGGTCGACAAGGCCCTGCGCGAGGTCGAGGCGGAGCTGGCCACCCGCTGGGGCGAGACCAAGCTGGAGCCCTCGGTCAGCAGGATCGCCGCGCTGATGGACGTGCTCGGCGAGCCCCAGCGGTCGTACCCCTCGATCCACATCACGGGCACCAACGGCAAGACCTCCACCGCCCGCATGATCGAGGCCCTGCTCGGCTCCTTCGAGCTGCGCACCGGCCGCTACACCAGCCCGCACGTGCAGTCGATCACCGAGCGCGTCAGCCTGGACGGCGCCCCGATCTCCGCCGAGCGGTTCATCGAGACGTACCAGGACATCAAGCCGTACGTCGAGATGGTCGACGGGCAGCAGGAGTACCGGCTGTCCTTCTTCGAGGTCCTCACCGGCATGGCCTACGCCGCCTTCGCGGACGCCCCCGTCGACGTGGCCGTCGTCGAGGTCGGCATGGGCGGCTCCTGGGACGCCACGAACGTCATCGACGGTGACGTCGCCGTGATCACCCCCATCGACCTGGACCACACCGACCGCCTGGGCGAGACGACCGGGGAGATCGCCGGCGAGAAGAGCGGGATCATCAAGCAGGACGCGACCGTCATCCTGGCGCAGCAGCCGGTGGACGCGGCGCAGGTGCTGCTGAAGAAGGCCGTCGAGGTGGACGCCACGGTGGCCCGTGAGGGGCTGGAGTTCGGGGTCGTGGCCCGGCAGGTCGCCGTCGGCGGGCAGCTGCTCACGCTGCGCGGACTCGGCGGCGAGTACCCCGAGGTGTATCTCCCGCTGTACGGCGCCCACCAGGCGCACAACGCGGCCGTCGCCCTCGCCGCCGTCGAGGCGTTCTTCGGCGTCGGCGCGCAGCGCGCGGAGCCGCTGGACATCGACACCGTCCGCAAGGCCTTCGCGGCCGTGTCCTCGCCGGGCCGCCTGGAGGTCGTGCGGCGCTCCCCGACGATCGTGCTGGACGCCGCGCACAACCCGGCGGGCGCCCGGGCCACCGCCGAGGCCGTGCAGGAGGCGTTCGATTTCAGCCGGCTGATCGGTGTCGTCGGCGCGAGCGGCGACAAGAACGTGCGGGGCCTGCTGGAGGCCTTCGAACCGATCTTCGCCGAGATCGTCGTCACGCAGAACTCCAGCCACCGCGCGATGGACGCGGACGAGCTGGCCGCGATCGCCGTCGAGGTGTTCGGCGAGGAGCGGGTGCAGGTCGAGCCGCGGCTGCCGGACGCCCTGGAGGCCGCGATCACGCTGGCCGAGGAGGAGGGCGAGTTCGCGGGCGGCGGCGTGCTGGTCACCGGTTCCGTCATCACCGTCGGCGAGGCCCGGCTGCTGCTGGGGAAGGGCTGAGATTCCACGATGCGTACGCTCTGTGCATCCACCCTGATCGGCGAGTTCTTCATCATCGGGTTCGCCGGGCTGGTCGCCATGAAGGACCCGGGTCTGTCGGTCTCCACGGTGTGGCTGGTCAGCGGTATCGCCATGCTGCTGTGCGTGCTGCTGTGCGGCATGGTGACCCGGCCCGGCGGGGTGGCGCTCGGCTGGGCCCTGCAGCTCGCGCTGATCGCCTCCGGCGTCTTCGTGCCGACGATGTACTTCATGGGTGCGGTGTTCGCGGCGCTGTGGTGGGCGTCCGTGCACTTCGGCAGAAAGGTGGACGAGGCGAAGGCCAGATTCGCCGCTCAGGCGGAGTCCGCTTCCTCTGCACCTGACGCTGCGTAACGGACGCCCCGACACGCCCTGTAACCTCGTCCCACCACCGCAGACGTCAGAAGGAGTCATCCCGTGAGCCAGCGCACCCTCGTCCTGCTCAAGCCCGACGCTGTCCGTCGCGGCCTGACCGGCGAGATCATCAGCCGGATCGAGCGCAAGGCCGGCTGGCAGATCACCGCGCTGGAACTGCGCACCCTGGAGCGCGCGACGCTGGAGCAGCACTACGGCGAGCACGTGGGCAAGCCGTTCTACGAGCCGCTGGTCGAGTTCATGTCCTCCGGTCCGGTCGTCGCGCTGATCGTCGAGGGCGAGCGGGTCATCGAGGGGGTGCGCGCGCTCGCCGGTCCGACCGACCCGATCGCCGCCGCACCCGGCTCGATCCGCGGTGACTACGGCGTGATCGTCCGCGAGAACCTGATCCACGCCTCCGACTCCGAGGAGTCCGCCGAGCGCGAGGTGAAGATCTTCTTCCCGGGCCGGGTGTGAGCCGCGGCCGTTTGAGTTTTCGGTAATTTTTCTGAGGGGGCGTCAGCTTCGCCGGGTGGCGCCTGACCAGGGACGGCCGTACATTTCCGGCCGTCCCTTGGCATATGCCTTGCCGATCGGGGGAACGCGTGCCTCCGTTGGACCGTCTCCACAAGCGGGGCGGCCCGCCATCTGGTGACAATGGCGGAGACCCTCGCGCAGTGTCCGTGCAGGCGCGTTTACGATGGAAGCCTTCACGTCACAGCACCCGCCTCGCCGTCCTGACATGCCCTCAAAAGCTCGGGAAGGCCAGATGAATCCGGATGGGGAACTCAATGTCGTTCATCGGCCGTGACATGGCTGTCGACCTCGGGACCGCCAACACGCTGGTGTACGTCAGGGGTCGCGGAATCGTTCTCAACGAGCCGTCCGTCGTCGCGATCAACACCAACACAGGTGGGATCCTCGCGGTCGGTGCCGAAGCGAAGAAGATGATCGGCCGGACGCCGGGCAACATCGTGGCGGTCCGCCCGCTGAAGGACGGTGTGATCGCCGACTTCGAGATCACCGAGCGGATGCTCCGCTACTTCATCCTGAAGATCCACAAGCGGCGGTATCTGGCCAGGCCGCGCGTGGTCGTCTGTGTGCCCTCCGGCATCACGGGTGTCGAGCGCCGTGCCGTGATCGAGGCGTCCTCCCAGGCCGGTGCCCGTCAGGTGCACATCATCGAGGAGCCCATGGCCGCCGCCATCGGCTCCGGTCTGCCGGTCCACGAGGCCACCGGCAACATGGTGGTGGACATCGGCGGCGGCACCACGGAGGTCGCGGTCATCTCGCTCGGCGGCATCGTCACCGCGCAGTCCATCCGGGTCGCGGGTGACGAACTGGACAACGCGATCATCCAGTACATCAAGAAGGAGTACAGCCTTCTGCTGGGCGAGCGCACGGCCGAGCAGATCAAGATCACGATCGGTTCCGCCTACGACCTCGACGCCGACGAGCACACCGAGGTCCGCGGCCGGGACCTGGTCTCCGGGCTGCCCAAGACCGTCGTGATCTCGGCCGCCGAGGTCCGCAAGGCGATCGAGGAGCCCGTCAACGCGATCGTGGACGCGGTCAAGACGACCCTCGACAAGTGCCCGCCGGAGCTGTCCGGCGACATCATGGACCGAGGAATCGTTCTGACCGGCGGCGGAGCCCTGCTGCGCGGGCTCGACGAGCGGCTGCGGCGAGAGACGGGCATGCCGATCCACATCGCCGAGGACCCGCTGGACAGCGTCGCGCTCGGCTCCGGCAAGTGCGTCGAGGAGTTCGAGGCGCTGCAGCAGGTCCTGGACGCCCAGCCGCGCAGATGACATAACACTTCGATTCCGCCGTACGAGACCTTCTCCTCTCGTGCGGCGGATCGTTGATGAGAGGCATAAGCTCCCACAAATGGGCCCCCAGGGCTTGCGTTTCGTATATCGCGCCCGCAAAGGGGCCCCCGAATTCCTATTGAGGAAGGGCACGGCCGCCGCACGTGAGGGACACGAAAGAGAGCCGGCTGCTCCTGGTCCTGCTGGTTGCCATCGCATTCGCGCTGATCACGGTGGACATCCGTGGGGGCAGGAACTCCCCGGTCGACGGTGCCCGGCAGGCCGCGGCCGCGGTCTTCGGCCCGGTCGAGAACGGGCTGGCCTCGGCGGTCGACCCGGTCGGCAACGCCGTCTCGGCGATCCGGGACTCCGGCAGCCGGCACGACCGGCTCGCCACGCTGGAGAAGGAGAACGCGGCCCTCAAGGCGAAACTCGGCAGCGACGACCGCAACCGCAGCCGCCTGAACCAGCTCGACAGAATGCTGAAGATCGCCGGCGAGGGCCAGTACGGCATCAAGGGCGCCCAGGTCATCGCCATAGGAGCGGCACAGGGCTTCTCCTGGACCATCACCATCGACGCCGGCGCCAACGACGGCATCAAGCGCGACATGACCGTCCTCAACGGCGACGGGCTCGTCGGCCGGGTCACCACGGTCGGCCCCGACACCTCCACCGTGCTGCTCGCCAACGACCCCGACTTCACCGTCGGCACCCGCATGGAGGGCGGCGACGAACTCGGCTTCGCCTCCGGGCAGGGCGACCGCCCGCTGCGCGTCGAACTGCTCAACGGCAAGGCGGAGGTGAAGAAGGGCGACCGGCTCGTCACCTTCGGCTCGGAGGCCGACCGGCCGTTCGTGCCGGGCGTGCCGGTCGGTGTGGTCTCCCGGGTCGAACCGTCCAACGGCGGCCTCACCCGCACGATCTACGTCACCCCCTACGTCGGCTTCACCAAGCTCGACATCGTCGGCGTGGTCGTCCAGGCCCCGAAGAAGGACCCGCGCGACGAGGTCCTGCCGACCAAGCCCAAACCGGTCCCGACGCCGACGGTCACCGTCACCGTGACGCCCTCGGCCGACGCGAACGGCACGACGAACGACACGACCGACGAGCAGCAGTAGGAGCTGACTCTTCCATGCGCCTCAACCGGATCCTGCTCTCCAGCGCGCTGGTCGTCGTGGCCCTGGTGATCCAGGTGAGCGTCCTCGCCCGCCTGCATCTGCCGGGCGCCGTCCCCGATCTGCTGCTGCTCACCGTCCTCGGCCTCGCCATGGTGTACGGCCATGTCGGCGGCGCCCTCGTCGGCTTCGGCGCCGGCCTGCTCGCCGACCTCGCCCCGCCCGCCGACCACGCGGCCGGCCGCTACGCCCTCGTGCTGTGCGTCACCGGCTACTTCGCCGGACTCATCAGGCCGGAGAACGGCCGCCTGAAGTCGGCGACCGGCCCGATGGCCGTCGTGGTCGCCGCCGCGATCGGCTCCACGCTGCTGTACGCGGGCGTCGGCGCGCTGGTCGGGGACACCGCCGCCCGTCATGTCGGCCTGCCCGGGCTGCTGTTCTCGGCGGCCCTGTACGACCTGCTGCTCGCCCCGTTCGTGGTCCCCGGGATCATGTGGCTGGCCCGCCGCTCCGACAACGACCCGCTCGCCGAGAGCGGCCCCGCCGCCAAGGCCGGCGACATCTCCAGCGGCTGGCTCTCCTCCGGCACCGGCCTGCGTATCGGCAGCCAGCGCGGCGGCCTCGGCGCGCTGAAGGCCAAGGCCCGCACCCGCTCCGCGCGGGTCGGCCGGATCAAGGGGGTCAAGCGGCTGTGAGGGCCCCGCAGTTCACCCGAACGGGTCAGCCGGCGCGGAACGCGGGCTCACAGGCTGGTCGTTCATCATTCGTACGCGTACTCGCACCGCCGCACTGAGAGGGGGACACAGCCGCAGTGACCAACATCCCCGAGACCGGGCGGACCCCACGGGTCCAGATCCGGCTCGTCGTGATCCAGATCCTCGTCCTCTCCCTCCTCGGCACGCTCGGCGGCCGGCTGTGGTACCTGCAGATCCGCGAGGGCGCCCAGTACCAGAAGGAGGCGTCCGGCAACCACGTCCAGCAGGTCGTCGACCCCGCCGTACGCGGCGACATCCTGGACGCCCGCGGCGTGCCCCTCGCCGACAACGAGACCCGCCTGGTGGTCTCCGCCTCCCGCACCGACCTGCTCAAGCAGAAGGACGACGGCAAGGCGGTCCTCACCAAGCTGGCCGGCGTCCTCGCCCTCAAGCCCGAGGACGTCATCCAGAAGGTCCGGCTGTGCGACGCCAAGACCCCCCAGCCGTGCTGGAACGGCTCGCCGTACCAGCCGATCCCGATCACCGACGAGGCGACCCCCAAGCAGGCCCTGCAGATCCGCGAGCGCTCCGAGGACTTCCCCGGCATCACCGCCGAGCCCGAGGCCGTGCGCCGCTACGCGGGGCCGGGCAAGTCCAACACCGCGCAGGTGCTCGGCTATCTCTCGCCCGTCACCGACGCCGAGATCCAGAAGGCCAAGGACACCGACTCGCCCTATCTGCGCTCCGACATGGTCGGCCGCTCCGGCCTGGAGCGGCAGTACGACAAGGAGCTGCGCGGCAAGGCCGGCGTCACCCGCTACGAGGTGGACAACCTCGGCCGGGTCATCGGCAAGGCCAAGTCGGATGCGGCCGAGTCCGGCTCCAACCTGGTCACCAGCATCGACTCCCGGGTGCAGCGCGTCGCCGAGTACGAGCTGGACAAGGCGATGAAGGCCGCCCGCACGCAGTACGACAAGATCACCGGCGAGAACTACAAGGCCGACTCCGGCGCCGTCATCGTCATGGAGGCCAAGACCGGCCGGATCGTCGCGATGGCCTCGGCGCCCACCTACGACCCGAACGTATGGGTGGGCGGCATCTCCGCCAAGGACTACAAGGCCCTCACCGGCAAGGACTCCGACTACCCCCTGCTCAACCGGGCCATACAGGGTCAGGCCGCACCCGGCTCCACGTTCAAGGTGGTCTCCACGGCCGCCGCGGTCAACGCCGGCTACGTCTGGGACGGCGGCTACCCGTGCACCAGCTCGTACTCGGTGGGCGGCCAGGTCTTCAAGAACTTCGAGGGCGAGAACTTCGGCCCGATCTCCCTCGGCCGCGCCCTGGAGGTCTCCTGCGACACGGTCTTCTACGGCCTCGCCGACAGGGAGTGGAAGAAGGACGGCGGCATCAACCCCAAGAAGGGCGAGCCGAAGGACTACTTCTTCAAGACCGCCCACCAGTTCGGCCTCGGCAAGGAGACCGGCATCGACCTGCCCAACGAGGTCACCGGCCGCGTCCCCGACCGCCAGTGGAAGCTGAACTACTGGAAGGCCAACAAGGACGCCTGGTGCAAGAGCGGCAAGAAGGACGGCTCCTACGTCGAGAAGATCGCCTACGAGAACTGCCTCGAAGGCAACAAGATGCGCGAGGGTGACGAGATCAACTACTCCATCGGCCAGGGCGACACCCTCGTCACGCCGATCCAGGAGGCGATGATCTACGGCGCCGTCGCCAACGGCGGCACCGAGTACTACCCGACCATCGGCAAGGCGATCATCAGCGCCGACGGCAGGACCGTCCAGGAGATCAAGCCCCGGGTGCAGCGCAAGCTGCCCGTCACCCAGGCCACCCTCAAGGGCATGGACGACGCCTTCGCGGGCGTCATCACCCGCGGTACGGCCGCCTGGAAGTTCGGCGGCTGGCCGCAGAACAAGATCCCGCTGCACGGCAAGACCGGTACGGCGGAGGTCTACGGCAAGCAGACCACGGGCTGGCTGGCCACGTACTCCAAGGACTACTCGGTGATCATGACGATCTCCCAGGCCGGTACCGGTTCCGGTTCGGCCGGTGAGGCCGTGCGCAACATCTACAGCGCGCTGTACGGCGTCCAGGGCGACGGCTCCATCGACAAGAAGAAGGCGCTGCTGCCCAAGCCGCAGACGGGCCTGCCGAAGGTCCGTCCGGACGGCACGATCATCAACCCCAAGGTCAGCGGCGACCCCGCGAAGGACGCCGAGAAGGCCCAGGAGAACAACCCCAGCAACGGGGACGACCAGCAGCCCGCCACCACGGCCTCGCCCGGCACGGGCAACCGCAACACCCGCAGGCGGCCGCACCGCAGAAGGGGAAGCCGGAGGATGCCCTCATGACCGGCGCGAACAGCTTCTCCGTCTCCCGGTACGGACCCGAGCGGGCCCGCTGGACCAGGATCTTCGCGCGTGACTCGCTCACCCGCCGGCTCGACTGGCCCATCCTGTGCGCGGCCGTCGCGCTGTCCCTGATGGGCTCGCTGCTGGTGTACTCCGCGACCCGCAACCGCACCGAGATCAACCAGGGCGACCCGTACTACTTCCTGATCCGGCACCTGATGAACCTCGGCATCGGGCTGGCCCTGATGATCGGCACGATCTGGCTCGGCCACCGCGCCCTGCGCAACGCCGTGCCGATCCTCTACGGCGTCTCGCTGTTCGGGGTGCTGCTGGTGCTCACCCCGCTCGGCGCCACCATCAACGGCAGCCGCAACTGGATCGTGTTCGGCGGCGGCTTCTCGCTCCAGCCCGCCGAGTTCGTGAAGATCACGATCATCCTGGGCATGGCGATGATACTGGCGGCCCGGGTCGACGCCGGGGACAAGCCGTACCCCGACCACCGCACGGTCCTGCAGTCACTCGGCCTGGCCGCCGTACCGATCCTGATCGTGCTGCTCATGCCCGACCTCGGCACGGTTCTGGCCATGGTGTCCATCATCCTGGGCGTGCTGCTCGCCTCCGGCGCCTCCAACCGCTGGATCTTCGGCCTGCTCACCGCCGGCGTGATCGGCTGTGTCGCCATCTGGCAGCTGCACATCCTGGACGAGTACCAGATCAACCGTTTCGCGGCCTTCGCCAACCCCGACCTGGACCCCGCGGGCGTCGGCTACAACACCAACCAGGCCCGCATCGCCATCGGCTCCGGCGGCCTGACCGGCGCCGGCCTCTTCCACGGCTCGCAGACCACCGGCCAGTTCGTGCCCGAGCAGCAGACGGACTTCGTCTTCACGGTCGCGGGGGAGGAGCTGGGCTTCGTCGGCGCGGGCCTCATCATCTTCCTCCTCGGCGTGGTGCTGTGGCGCGCCTGCCGCATCGCCCGCGACTCCACCGAGCTGTACGGGACGATCGTCGCCGCCGGGATCGTCGCCTGGTTCGCGTTCCAGGCCTTCGAGAACATCGGTATGACCCTCGGCATCATGCCGGTCACCGGTCTGCCCCTGCCGTTCGTGTCCTACGGCGGCTCGTCGATGTTCGCGGTCTGGGTGGCCGTGGGACTGCTGCAGTCGATCAAGGTCCAGAGACCCATGTCGGCGTAGCCCCGAGGCGGGGGCTCCGAGAGGTGGTTCACCGGGTGGACGGCGGGAGTTTTCCGGTCATTCACCCGGGACGGGCCCTGCCGCGCCGCCTCGCGGCCCACTAGATTCAATTCATGGCGGATGCGAAACGCGAGATCGAGCGCAAGTACGAGTCCGACGACAGCGGGCTGCCCGACCTGACCGGCGTCGGCGGGGTGGCGGCCGTCCTGGACAAGGGCCTGGCGGAACTCGACGCCACCTACTACGACACCGCCGACCAACGTCTGGCCGCAGCCTCCCTCACCCTGCGCCGCCGCACCGGAGGCTCGGACGCGGGCTGGCACCTGAAGTTCCCGGTCGCCCCCGGCGTGCGGGACGAGATCCGCGCCCCGCTCTCCGACACCGTCCCCGAGGAGATCGCCGCCCTCGTCCGCTCCCGGGTCCGGGACGCCGAGCTGATCCCGCTGGTCCGGCTCCGCTCCGCCCGCGATGTGCGCCACCTGGTCGACGCCGACGGCACCCTGCTGGCCGAGGCGAGTGTCGACGCCGTGACCGCCGAGCGGCTCGCCGGCGGGAGCGGGGCCGCCCAGTGGACCGAGATCGAGGTGGAACTGGCCGACGCCGGCGACCCCGCCTTCCTCGACCTGGTGGAGAAACGACTGCGCAAGGCGGGCGTACGCCCCTCGGCGGCGCCGTCGAAGCTCGCCCGGGCCCTGAAGGAGACGGGAGGCCACCGCCCCGGGAAGAACAAACCCGCGGCGCCGAGGACGGCCGGCGACCACGTGCTCGCCTATCTCCGCGCCCAGCGGGACGTACTGGTCGAGCTGGACCCCGCGGTCCGCCGGGACGTGCCCGACTCCGTGCACCGCATGCGGGTCGCCACCCGCCGGGCCCGCAGCACCCTGCGCAGCTTCCGCTCCGTCCTCGACCGCGCCGTCACCGACCCCGTAGGCGCCGAGCTGAAGTGGCTCGCGGGCGAACTGGGCCTCGACCGCGACCAGGAGGTCATGGCCGAACGCCTGACCGCGGCCCTGGACGCGCTCCCGCCCCACCTGGTCACCGGCCCCGTCCGCGAGCGCCTCGCCGCCTGGGCCGACGCCCGGCACGGCGGAGCGCACGCCCACCTCACCGGCGTCCTGGACTCCCGCCGCTATCTGACCCTGCTGGACACCCTGGACTCCCTGCTCGCCGACCCGCCGGTGCGAAAGGCCGCCGGGAAACAGCCGGAGAAGGTGCTCACCAAGGCCGTCGACAAGGACCTGGCGGCCCTGTCCGCACTGGTCGAGCAGGCGATCGGCGCCCCGCCCGGCGAGGAACGCGACAACGCCGTGCACGAGGCCCGCAAGAAGGCCAAACGCACCCGGTACGCGGCCGAGGCGGCCACCCCGGCCCTCGGCAAACCGGCCCGCTCCCTGACCCAGGGCATGAAGTCCCTCACCACCCTGCTCGGCGACCACCAGGACAGTGTCATGACCCGGCTGACCCTGCGGGAGCTGTCCGCGGTGGCGCACGCGGCGGGGGAGAGCGCGTTCACGTACGGGGTCCTGTACGGCCGCGAGGAGGCACGGGCGGCGCAGGCCGAGGCCGAGCTGCCCGGCCTGTGGAAGGAGATCAGGCGCACGGCGTCCGGCTGAGCGTGCGGGGGAGCCCGCCGGGCGGGTTACGCTTGATGGTCACCCCTGTCAGCTCACGAAGGTTCGCGAGATGCCTGCCGAAGCCGCCGAGTCGGTGTTCCCGCAGCTCGAAGCACTGCTCCCGCATGTGCAGAAGCCCATCCAGTACGTCGGCGGAGAGCTCAACTCCACGGTCAAGCCGTGGGACGAGTGCGATGTCCGCTGGGCGCTCATGTACCCGGACGCGTACGAGGTGGGTCTGCCCAACCAGGGCGTCATGATCCTCTACGAGGTCCTCAACGAGCAGGAGGGCGTCCTCGCCGAGCGCACCTACAGCGTGTGGCCGGACCTCGAGGCGCTGATGCGCGAGCACGGCGTCCCGCAGTTCACGGTGGACAGCCACAGGCCTGTCCGTGCCTTCGACGTGTTCGGGCTGAGTTTCTCCACGGAGCTCGGCTACACGAACATGCTCACCGCCCTGGACCTCGCCGGAATCCCGCTGGAGTCCAAGGACCGCACGATCGACGACCCGATCGTCCTGGCCGGCGGCCACGCGGCCTTCAACCCGGAGCCGATCGCCGACTTCATCGACGCGGCGATCATCGGCGACGGCGAGCAGGCCGTGCTCGACATGACCCGGATCATCCGCGAGTGGAAGGCCGAGGGCCGCCCCGGCGGCCGCGAGGAGGTCCTCTTCCGCCTGGCGAAGACGGGCGGGGTGTACATCCCGGCGTTCTACGACGTCGAGTACCTCCCCGACGGCCGTATCGCCCGCGTCGTGCCGAACCGCTCCGGCGTCCCGTGGCGCGTGTCCAAGCACACCGTGATGGACCTGGACGAGTGGCCGTACCCCAAGCAGCCCCTGGTCCCCTTGGCCGAAACGGTCCATGAGCGCATGTCGGTGGAGATCTTCCGCGGCTGCACGCGCGGCTGCCGCTTCTGCCAGGCCGGCATGATCACCCGCCCGGTGCGCGAGCGTTCGATCACCGGTATCGGCGACATGGTCGAGAAGGGCCTGAAGGCGACGGGCTTCGAGGAGGTGGGCCTCCTCTCGCTGTCCTCGGCGGACCACTCCGAGATCGGCGACATCGCCAAGGGCCTCGCGGACCGCTACGAGGACGACAAGATCGGCCTCTCCCTGCCCTCCACGCGCGTCGACGCCTTCAACGTCGACCTGGCCAACGAGCTGACCCGCAACGGCCGCCGCTCCGGCCTGACCTTCGCCCCCGAGGGCGGCTCGGAGCGCATGCGCAAGGTCATCAACAAGATGGTCTCGGAGGAGGACCTGATCCGTACGGTCGCCACGGCCTACGGCAACGGCTGGCGTCAGGTGAAGCTGTACTTCATGTGCGGCCTGCCCACGGAGACCGACGACGACGTCCTCCAGATCGCCGACATGGCGACGCACGTGATCCAGAAGGGCCGCGAGGTCTCCGGCTCGAACGACATCCGCTGCACGGTCTCGATCGGCGGTTTCGTCCCCAAGCCCCACACCCCATTCCAGTGGGCGCCCCAGCTCTCCGCTGAGGAGACGGACGCCCGCCTGGCCAAGCTCCGTGACAAGATCCGCGGCGACAAGAAGTACGGCCGCTCGATCGGATTCCGCTACCACGACGGCAAGCCGGGCATCGTGGAAGGCCTCCTGTCCCGCGGCGACCGCCGCATCGGCGCCGTCATCCGCGCGGTCTACGACGACGGCGGCCGCTTCGACGGCTGGCGCGAGCACTTCTCCTACGACCGCTGGATGGCCTGCGCCGACAAGGCCCTGGAGCCCTTCGGCGTGGACGTCGACTGGTACACCACCCGCGAGCGCACCTACGAGGAGGTCCTGCCCTGGGACCACCTCGACTCCGGCCTGGACAAGGACTGGCTCTGGGAGGACTGGCAGGACGCCCTCGACGAGACAGAGGTCGAGGACTGCCGCTGGACTCCTTGCTTCGACTGTGGCGTGTGCCCCCAGATGGACACCCATATCCAGATCGGCCCGACGGGCAGGAAGTTGCTGCCGCTGACGGTCAAGAACGCGGGTCCGACGCCGGCTTCGAGTGGTCACACGCACTGAGGCGGGCGAGGCGTTCGATCGGACGTGCATCCCTGTGTGACCTGTCGAGCCCCCTTCCCTGATGGGGAGGGGGCTCGTCGGTGTCTGACGGCGTGTGAGCCTGCGAGTCGGCTGAAGTGAGTGGTGGGCGAGGCAGGGGGTCGGCCGGTCGGACGACCTGGGCCTCGTGTCGGGCGAGCGGCACCTGTAGTTCCCACCTAGGGTTGAACAAAGAGGATCAAACCAAGTGGATCTCCGCTAGAGGTAGCGACGTAGCGACAAAGGGGGTACTCATGGCCGGAAAAGCCAGCATCGTGCTGGCCCACGGCTTGTGGGCCGACGGCTCGTGCTTCGCAAAGCTCATCCCCGCACTCCAGGCCGAGGGTCGCGAGGTCTTCGCGTCGCAGCATGGGCTCGACTCGCTCGCAGGCGACGTCGACTGCGTAACCCGCGCGATCAACCACGTGCCCGGCCCGGTCGTGCTCGTGGGCCACTCCTACGGCGGCACGCTGATCACCAAGGCGGGCGTGCACGACCGGGTGGGCGCCCTGGTGTACATCTGCGCGCTTGCCCCGGACGACGACGAGACCTCGCAGGAGCACCTGGCCGCGTTTCCCAGCTCGCCGGTCTTCGAGCACCTCGAGGTCGCCGACAACCGCATCTACCTCAAGGAGTCGGGCATCGGCGACTTCTGCGGCGACCTGCCGCCGGAGGAACAAAAGCTCGTGCTGGCGACCGCTAACCCGCCGATCGCGGACCTCTTCGAGCAGCAGGTACCCGGCAATGCCTGGCGAGCGAAGCCGAGCTGGTACATCGTGGGCACCCAGGACCGCACGGTGAACCCGGACCGGGAGCGCGCTTCCGCCGAACGGATGAAGGCCACGACCGTCAGCCTCGACAGCAGCCACGTCCCGATGCTCTCTCAGCCCGACGCTGTCCTCGAGGTCATCCGCAACGCCGCGAAGACCCTGGAGTAGGGCGGACCGGCCCCAAGGAGCGCCGAAGGTCACCGCCGGGGCGCCCGCTCTCGGACGCCGCTGCCGGGGCCCGGACACGCCCCGCACATCGTCTCCGAGGCTCACCGCCGTACGGCGCCATCCCGCTGACGGATGAACCCCGCACGGACGGCGCGCCGAGTACGGCGGCGGTCGTCAGTGGCCGCTGACGGCGAGTTCGTAGTCGCCGATCAGGTCACCGAGGAGAAGGCCGGCTGTGATGTCGCTGGTGACGTGGCCGGCCATGTAGAGGCGGGAGTAGAGGACCTCGTCCTGCATCCAGCGGTAGTCCTCCGCCCGGTGCGGGGAGAGCGAGCCGAGGTAGGTGACGGCGGCGGCGGCCCGGGCGGCGTGGCTGGAGGGGTAGGAGTACGGCCCCTTGGCACCGGGCTTGATGTGCTTTTCCGGGCGCAGGCCGGGGTCGAGGACGTAGGGGGCCGGCTGCTTGTCCTTGGCGGCGATCTGGTCGCTGATCGTCTTGGCCGACTTCAGGGCAGCCTTGAGCTCTGTCTTCTCGGCCTTGCCCTGCTGAGCGGGGATCAGTTCACGCTGGTCGTGAAGGTAGAGCTTCCAGATGTCCTTCTTGCCGTGGAGTTCCAGCCAGGTGGCGGCCTTCTTCCCCGCCGTCGTGCGGGCCTTGGCGAGTTGCTGGTCCTGGTGGAGTTCGGCGGTGCGCTGGGAGGCTGTGGGCGGGGCGGGCACCTGCTGGGCGGCCCAGGCGGCGAACGCCTTGTCGTCGCGGGTGGTGCCGTGGACCTTCTTCCACTGGGCGAAGAGGGTGTCGGCCTTCTTGCGCTGGTCGTCGGCCTTCTTGCCGACGGCGGCGATCTCGGCGTCGGTGAAGAGCGGGGGCGGCGGATCCTGCTTGACCTTGTCCGTCGCGCTGGGCTTCTTCTTCGAGGAGGTGGCCGACATGACCAACTGCGGCCGTAGCGCGCCGACGGCGATGGCCGCGACGGCGAGCAGCGCGATCAGGGCGTACTGCCATTTGATACCGCGCAGGACGTTCATGCGGCTCGGATCCTTTCGGCGGGGAGCGGTGCGGGGTTCACCACGGTGGTGAAGTGGGCGCGGGCGAGCCGGCGTACGTCGTTGTCGGGCAGGCCCGGGGTGAGGAGGGACTGGCCGACGATGTACTTGCTGAGCGAGACCGGCCGGACGCCCATGCCGAGCAGCAGACGGTCGGCGGAGGCGGGCTGCGCTCCGCCCTTGGTCTCGATCAGGACGTGCCCGGGGTCGAGTGCGGCGGTGCGGTCGTCGCGGTGGCAGCTGAGGGTGCCGTCGAGGGTGACGCGGCTGCCGTGGTCGAGGTCGGCGAGGGTCGCACGTACGTAGCGGACCTCGGCAGCGGCGGACAGTTCCTTGGCAGTGACGGGGACACCGGCCCGGTCCAGCACTCGGTCGACGAACTCGGTCACCTGTGCGGTGAGTTCGCCGTACTCGGCGGCCGGGACCTTCAGGGCGTGCTTGACCGTGGCACCGCGGCCGTCCTTCGTCTTCACCTCCGCCCGGCACAGCCCGTCCTCCGCGTACAGGCGGGTGCGGACCTTCCAGCGCCGTCGGCGCCCCTGGACGTGCGCCCGCCAGGAGCCGAGCTGCTCGGTGTCGAAGTAGGTGCTGAGGTAGCTCGTCGTACGGCGGCCGCCGAGGTCGAGGACGTGGTGGCTGTCGGAGAGGCGGGCGATGAGGCGGCGGGCGCGATCGAGCGGGACCAGGTACTTGCGGTCGACCCGGTGCTGGAGGGCCGCGGCCGCGTCCACCTCGGCGAGCGTTGCGCCGCGCAGATTCTCCAGGCCCAGCTCCGCCGTGAGGGAGGAGCAGGGGGTCATGGCGCCATCACCGGCTCGCGCGGCTCGGAGCCGGGTATGAACGCGGGCTCCCGCGGCTCGGCTGGGTAGCGGGCGGAGACCCGGGTGGTCTCGCGGACGTAGTCGACCTCGTCCACGACCACGGACAACGGCGCCTGACCGAAGCGGAGGGCCACGTCCTCGGCGATCAGAGCGGGGTCCGGGTAGATCCGGTCGAGGGTGAGCTTCACCGCCCGGGTCGGCGGCTCGTACGACTTCGGGTCGTCGACCACGAGCACCGCCACCAGAACCACGACGTCCAGCGCGACGACGAGCCACATCTGGCGCTGCGGCAGCCCCGTGCAGAGGGCTATCACGAGGGTCACGAAGGTGTAGGCCACGTCCCGCAGGGTGAAGGCGGCGCTGCGCAGACGGACCAGGGAGAGGATGCCGAACAGTCCGAAGCCGACCCCGGCCGGGAACTTGCCGGCGCTGATCGTGCTCATCGCGGCGAACAGGCCGATGTTCAGCGCGGCCAGGACCAGCGGCATCGCCGGTACGCTGGGCCGGCGGCGGTAGAGCCAGCCGACCAGGATCAGCAGGGCGATGACGTCGAGACCGCCGCGGGTCACCAGGTCGGTGACCGCGATGTGGTGGGTGATGCCCTTGGCGGCGAGCACCAGTGCGTGCATGGCTGTCCCTTCCGTTCCGTCGCGGCGCGTCGGAACGGCGGACCGGTCGCGGTCCGCGGAGCACCGCGACCGCGATGACGGTAGGGATGTCACATGAACAGACCATGAAGACTTCCCGTCGGCGGGCCGTGGCCGACGGGCGGCTACTCTGCCCGGCATGCACTGCCTGGTCGTCGACGACGAGACCCGCCTGACCGATCTGGTCGTCCGCTACTTGACCGAGTCCGGACACACGGCCGAGGGCCGCTACGACGGGCCCTCAGGGCTCGCCGCCGCCCGCGACCCCCGGCTGGACGCTGTACTGCTGGACGTGATGCTGCCCGGCATGGACGGCGTGGAAGTGTGCCGGACACTGCGTAGCGAGGGCATCGACGTGACCGTGGTCCTGCTCACAGCGCGCGGAGCGATCAGCGAGCGCGTCGCCGGGCTGGACGCCGGGGCCGACGACTACGTGGTCAAGCCGTTCGCCATGGAGGAGCTGCTGGCCAGGTTGCGCGCGATATCCCGGCGCCGCCCTGACCCGGCCGGCCGGCTCCAGGTCGGCGACCTGGTCCTGGACCCCGGGCAACAGCGCGCCTGGCGTGCGAACAGCGAGTTGGAGCTTTCCCGGCGCGAGTACGCGGTACTGCGCGTGCTGATGGAGAACGCCGGATGCGTCGTGTCGCGGCTGCGGCTGCTGGAAGAGGTGTGGGACGGCGAGACCGATCTGCGCAGCAACGCCATCGACGTGCATGTATCCAAGGTACGCGCCAAGGTCGACCGGGCCTTCGGTCGTACGACGATCACGACACTGCGCGGACGCGGCTACCGGCTGGAGACCGCCCCGTGACCCTGCCTCGCCGGCCGCTGCCGAAGTTCGGTCGGCTGCCCGTGGTCACACGCCTCGTCCTGGCTGTGGCCATCACCATGTCGCTGGTCCTGACGGGCGCGGCGGGCTTCGTCTACTGGCGGGTCCAGATGGCCTTGGACCGACAGCTCGACGACGACCTGACCACCTACCAGAGCAGCCTCGACCACGCCGTACGCCACGGAGTGCAACTCCCGCCCGGCCCCAGCGGCAGCCTCCGGCAGATCCTCGACGCGCACGGCCGGGTGCTGGACTCCAGCGGAGCCATCCGACACCAGATGCTGCTCACTCCGGCCGAACGGGACTCCGTCGCGCGTGGCACTACGGTCCGGCGTGACGTCGGCTCCCTGCTGCCCATCACCTCGGACACCCTGCGCCTCCAGGCCCGCCGCGTCACGGCCGACGGCCATCGCCGGATCGTGATCGCCGCCGTCCGGCGCGGCCATCGCGACGAGGCGTTGCGCGAACTCCTCGCCCAGCTGGCCATCGCCTCCGGCCTGACCCTGATCGCCGCCTCTTACGTCGGCTACCGCACCGCCCGCGGCGCGCTGCGTCCCGTCGAGCGCTACCGCGTCGGCGCCGCCCTCCTCGCCGACGGCACCCAGAACCCGCGCCTGGACGTGCCCGTCGACCGGGACGACGAGATCACCCGTCTCGGCCACACCCTCAACCACATGCTCGACCGCCTGGAGGCATCCGCCGAACGCGAGCGCCGGTTCGTCGCGGACGCCAGCCATGAACTGCGCACCCCGCTCACCCTGATGCGTGCCGAACTCGACGTAGCCCTGCACCGCCCCCGCACCGCAGGGGAACTCACCGAGACGCTGCGCTCCGTGGACGCCGAGGTCCAGCGCCTGATCGACCTCTCCAACGCACTGCTGGAGTTGGAGGAACTCGGCAGCACGGGGCACATCACCCGCGCATCCGTGCCCCTCGCCGACCTTCTCGACGCCGCCGTCGCCCCGCACCGGCGCACCGCGGAGCGGGCCGGGCGCGCGCTGACCGTCGACACCGCCCGCGTGATCGTGGACGTCGACGCCCGGTGGCTGCGACCTGCCATCGGCAACCTCGTCGGCAACGCCCTGCGGCACGGACACGGGACCGTCCGCCTCACGGCAACGGTCGAGGAGGACATGCTGCTGGTGAGCGTCACGGACGAAGGCCCCGGCTTCCCGCCGGAGTTCCTGCCGCGAGCGTTCGACCGCTTTGCCCGCGCCGAGGCCAGCCGCACCGGCGACGGGTCCGGCCTGGGCCTCGCATTCGTGCAGGCGGTGGCCACCGCGCATGGAGGCACGGTCCACGCCGACAACGTAGGCCGGGGAGCGGCTGTCGCCCTTCGTCTGCCCCGCTGACCGGCGCGGGCGTTCTTGTCGCGGCGACCAGTCTCTCAAGCCTCGAAGATCATGGCCTCCACTCCGTGCCTTACCGGGCAGGTCCACAGACTGGCCGAGCACCGGAGGCTTACCGGGCCATGATCACTCGCGCCGGAGCAGCTGCCGCCCACAGCCGCTCCGCCGCCCTTGGTGGTCGTGCTCAGCTCACCGGGCGATCTCATCGAGCAGCCCGCGAATCCGCTTCTCGATCTCGTCGCGGATGGGTCGCACGGCGTCGACGCCCTGTCCGGCAGGGTCCGGGAGCTCCCAGTCGAGGTATTGCTTGCCCGGGAAGACGGGGCAGCTGTCGCCGCAGCCCATCGTGATGACCACGTCGGAGTCCTGGACGGCTTCGACGGTGAGCATCTTGGGCACCTCGGCGGAGATGTCGATGCCCGCCTCCGCCATCGCTTCGACCACGGCCGGGTTGACCGCGTCGGCCGGCGCGGACCCCGCGGAGCGCACTTGGACGCGGTCTCCGCCAAGGTGGGTGAGGAACGCCGCGGCCATCTGGGAGCGCCCGGCGTTGTGGACGCAGACGAACAGCACGGACGGGCGCTCGGCAGGGGTGTTCATGGCGTGTGTCTTTCCGGGGAGCGGGCTGGGCAGGGGAGCGTGAGGGGGGCGGGTTCGGGTTCGCCCGGGAGGCGTGCGGTGCTGACGGGTGCGGGTGCCGGGCGTCCGAAGACGGCGAGAACCAGCCCCAGTCCGAGCGCGGCGCCGGCCAGCTGGGCGGCGATGAACGGGCCGAGCGAGGCGGGGGCGATGCCGGCGAAGGTGTCGGTGAAGGCGCGGCCGATGGTGACTGCCGGGTTGGCGAACGAGGTGGAGGACGTGAACCAGTAGGCGGCGCCGATGTAGGACGCCACCGCCACGGGGCCGAAGTGGGCTTGTGCCGTGCGGGTCAGTCCGAGGATCAGCAGGATGAGTCCGGCGGTCGCGACTGTCTCGCCCAGCCACAGGTGACCGGCGGAGCGGTCATGGGTGGACCAGTGCACGAGCGGCTTGCCGAACATGGCGTCGGCCAGGACGGCACCGGCGATGGCTCCCGCTGTCTGGGCCGGGAGATAGGCGGCGACGTCCCGCGCGGTCAGCCCGTCCTGGCTGTGACGGCCGGTGAACCAGGCCGCGAGGGTGACGACCGGGTTGAAGTGGGCACCGGAAACCGGCCCGAGCAGGGCGATGAGCACGCCCAGGCCGAGGACGGTGGCCAGCGAGTTGGCCAGCAGTTGTACGCCGACGTCCCTGGACAGCTCGGTGGCCTGGATGCCGGAGCCGACGACCACCGCGACCAGCGCGGCCGACCCCACAGCTTCGGCGAGGGCCCGGCGCCCCAGTGCGGCGGTCACGCGGTGGCCTCGGCCGTCTGTGACGTCTTCAGGAAGGCGGCGAGCCGGTCGAGGGTGGCGGGCAGCACCCAGTAGTAGACCCATGTGCCGCGTCGCTCGCAGTCGATCAGACCGGCCTGTCGCAGCAGTTTCAGGTGATGCGAGATCGTCGGCTGCGACAGGTCGAAGGCCGGGGTCAGGTCGCAGACGCAGACCTCACCGCCCGCCCGCGAGGCGATCAACGACAGCAGGCGCAGCCGTACCGGGTCGCCCAGCGCCTTGAACAGCTTCGCCAGATCCGCCGCCTGGTCCTCGTCCAGCGGTGCTGTCACCAGCCCGGGACAGCACGCGCCGTTCTCGTCGTTCTGTCCGAGCACCACAAGCTCTTGCTTCGACATGCCTCTATGTTGACAGTCTTCGATTCACGGCACAAGCTTGCATCGACAGACATCAATGCAAGCCGATGGGAGTCCTGCCATGTCCCGTGCCCAGCTCGCCCTGCGCGTCAGTGACCTGGAGGCGTCGATCACCTTCTACTCGAAGCTGTTCGGCGCCGAACCGGCCAAGCGGCGCGAGGGCTACGCCAACTTCGTCATCACAGAGCCCCCGCTCAAGCTCGTGCTCATCGAGGGCGCGCCCGGCGAGGAAACCCGCCTGGACCACCTCGGCGTCGAGGTCGAGTCCACCGACCAGGTCAACGCCGCCACCAGCCGACTCAAGGACGCCGGCCTGGCCACCTTCGAGGAGAACGACACGTTCTGCTGCTACGCCCTCCAGGACAAGGTCTGGGTGCACGGCCCCGGGAAGGAGCCCTGGGAGGTCTATGTGGTGAAGGCCGACGCCGACACCCTCGGTAAGAGCGCCGACCCCAACGCCACCGGCGACGGCTGCTGCACCAGCCAGGCCACGGAGGAGACCCCGGCAGCGGCCGGATGCGCCTGCGGCCGGTGATCCGAGCGGTCCGCTCAGCCGCGCCTCCATCTGCCACCGCGCCTGAGACTCGCGGGGGAAGCTGGGTATAAGCGCTCCTGTACAGCGGATACGTGAGAGGGGGCGTTTTGGACTGGGAGCGGTTCGCACAGCAGATGGCGTCCATGGCACGTGATCTCCTGGCGCAGGACTCGGTGGACACCACACTCCAGCGAATCACCGGATCAGCCACGGAGCTGGTCGAGGGTTGTGACGCGGCCGGCATCCTCGTGCTGCACGGCACAGAGGGGGAGACCCTTGCCCCCACCCACCAGATGGTCATCGACAGCGACCAGCTGCAGCAGCGGCTAGGTGAAGGGCCGTGCTTCGACGCGGCCCGCAGCTCGCAGGGGGAGCGGGTCTTTCGCATCGAGGATCTCACCGACCAGCGCCAGCGCTGGCCCGCCTACGCCCCGCAGGCCCATGCGCTCGGCATCGGGAGCATGATGGGTTTCCTGCTGTTCACCGAGGACGAAGACCTTGGCGCGCTGAACCTCTACTCCCGCAAGACCGGGGCGTTCCGCGACGTCAGTGAGACGGCCGGGATACTGCTGGCCTCCCATGCGGCGGTCGCCTTCTCCACCGCCCGTACTCATGCCCAACTGCAACAGGCCGTTGCCACCCGCCATGTCATCGGCGAGGCCATGGGCATCATCATGGGCAGCCACCGCCTCACCGAGGAAGAAGCGTTCAACGTACTGCGCCGCTACTCACAGGCGAACACCATCAAACTGCGCGAGGTCGCCCGCAGGGTCTGCGAACAAGGGACCCTCCAATGACGGCGGGCGTCTTACCTGGCTCGCGGAGGGACCTGGGGGCCTGGCTGAGCAGCCTGGCTGAGCCCCTCACGGGAACGCCTCCGACGATGCCCGTCCGACACCCCCCGGTGGGT
Organism: Streptomyces filipinensis; assembly: GCF_014649495.1. Lineage (GTDB taxonomy): Bacteria > Actinomycetota > Actinomycetes > Streptomycetales > Streptomycetaceae > Streptomyces > Streptomyces filipinensis. The sequence goes on from NZ_BMTD01000001.1 coordinate 488,403, forward strand.
GCATCCGCGCCCGCTGGCTCGGCAGGCGAAAAAACAGCGGGGCACCCGACGCCGGCTGCGAGCGGTCACGCGCAGCCTAAGATACGGCCACCGGTACGAAGGGGGCGGGCGATGAACAGCCGCGCATGGAAGTGGGCGCTGATCTCGGCCCCGATGGCGTTGTCGGTCTCCGCGTGCACGGGATGGGGCGGGTATCCGCAGGCGAAGAACGTCCACGACTCTCAGCTCATAGGCACCTGGCGCGCCGGGGACTGCGGCACCACGTTGACCTTGCGGCCGGACCGGTCGGCCTCCGCCACCGGCATCCCTGCCGACATGGATCTCAACGGCAAGATCACGCGAAGACTCAGCGGGGATGGCACCTGGGAGATCCACAAGTCGGGTGCCGGGCAGGAACTCGATGTGACCATAGGGGACGAGGAAACCCCGTTCGGCCTCTACCGGGACAAGGGGCGCTTGTCGGTGGGTCTGACCGTAGGGGACCCCGACGACATGAACTGGTGCACCCTGACCAGACACTCGTGAACGCCGCCGTGAACACCTGAGCCGGTCAGACGCCGACCCCGTCCACAGCGGTGAAGTCGCCGGACAGCCTCGGCAGGACCACGAGCACCCCAGGCCGTACTTCGCCCGAGGTCCGGGCGATCCGCTCCGCCCACTCGACTGGCCACTGGGTGGTGGCGTCCCAGACCACACCCGCGAGATCCACGCCTTCCAGCTCTTCCGCGGACAGGTCGGCGCCTCGGAAGTCGTCCGCCGCCCCTTCCAGTTGCTCACCAGCCGCCTCGACGTCGCTGACCAACGCGTCCACCGCGGCGCGCAAGCGCTCGTGCGCTCGGTTGAAAACGCGAAGGTTGCGGGCGTCGCGAGGATGGAAATCGGGCGTGTCGAGCTGGAGGCTGGTGGGCGGCCTGTAGACATAGGCCTCGACAGGCTCGATCGCGGCCTTGAGGTCGCGGGCGCGGTCACGTAGGTGATCCCTGGCCTCGATGAGGGCCTCGACCAGAGGTTCGGCCCCGGAAAGCGCACCGGCGAGCACCTCTGCTTCCACCGCGGCCCTACCGAGGGCGTCGGCTCCGAATATGGTGCGAACAAGATCGGAACTCGTCACCAGGGCCTGACCCAGGGAGCCGTCCCTGGCGTCGTCGGCTTCAGCGGCGCCGGCGAACGTCTGACGGACAGTTTTCAGCATGGCGGCCACGGGCTGGATGAGATGCCTGTTCCGCAGGCGCCGATCACCCCTGAGTGCCTTGATCGATTCGGCGCACAGTGAAATCGCCGCATCGATACGAAGCTCGGAGTTCGAGTCGTGGGGGGAGGATTCCCGGCGGGCGGGAAGGCCGTGCGCCTCTTTCGTCGCTCTTCCGCGTCGGCCCTCCGAAGAAGAGGATGCCTCAGTCCGCCCGAGGCCTTGAGGCGCGATGGGCTGCCAGGCGAGCGCAGCTCGAACCCATGACCACAGACCCTGCCCCGGAGGCAGAACCTGGAGACGAGGACCGGTGAGGCGGGAACGGACATCACTCAGCAACGAATGCCTGTCAGCGGACATCGACGTCCCCCGGCTGCGCTGTGTCCTGTGGAGCCGCTCGTCGGCCGCCCGGCAAGGGAGGCGGCACGGAGCTCGCCGCGGGTGAAGACGACACGGCCTCGTTGGGAGCCTGGACCATGATCTGCTGCAGAATCACAGGTGCGCTGACACCAATGGTGAATGCCGCGAAAGGGCCGGCGATCTGGTGAGACGCCACGTATACGGCGTTCACGCCAACGGCCATGATCAGTCGCAGGCTGACGGCGATCGCGTATCCCGCGACCTTGGTCTGCTCTTTCTCATCCACCCATGGCCAGCTATGAGTTTGATGCCAGAGATGCCACATCTGACGTATCTCGACGAGCGCAGCTCCGCCTAAGCCCCACAGGCACGCTTGCCACCAGATCATGGTTCTCGGCCACCCCCTGCTACGCGGACCTTCCCAGCCGCGTAGGTCGACGGTAGCGGACACAGGTCACTCTTCCCACTACGTCGCGGGCCCGAAGGCCGGACCCAGGCAGGGGAACTGAGGGTTGAATTTTCGCTTCTCCGCCTCTCGAAAGCCCAGGTCAGCGGCGTGGCGCGGCCGGTCCGGTGTGGATCTGTGCCGCCGGCCACAGCGAGCGGGTATCCGCGTAGGCTCATACTGAGCCATGACAAAGCCTGCTGCACCGAAGCGTCATCTGCCTACCAGCCCCTTCAAGGCCCCGGTCGCCCCGGCTCCCAAGCACTTCGCCGTGGGCGACCAGGTGACCCATGACGTGTACGGCCTCGGCCGGGTGATCGGCATCGAGGACGGCATCGCGGCGCTCGTGGATTTCGGCTCGTCGCAAATGCGGATCCTGAGCCCGTACGCCAAGATGACCAAGCTGTAGGACCGCTGTGCACGGTCGCCGCACACCAGGCCCCCACAGGGGCCTGTCACGAAAGAGAGACCTCTCATCGATCTGATGCCGCTGTTCTCCGCCCCGGACGGGCAACCCCGCTGCTCCACCGCAGCATCGCCGCCTCCGACGACAAACCCCTTCCAGGCCCCTGCCTTCGGGGAGGAAGAGACGTTGCCGTTCGAGGACGCGCAGCAGCCCGCCCCGGGCATCCGCGCGGCGCGGTCCGAGGCAGCTTAGCTCCACGCATGACGGTGGCTGCGGCGACCGGCCGCAGTCGTCGCTTCGCCTCCTCGTCCGCCGCCGGGAATCTTTCCGGGGCCCGGCGTAGCGTGGGATGACAGACGCGACGCAGAGCGGTGCGCTGCGGCGAGAGGTCCTGATCGCGGACCTCAGGAGGCCGCACGGACCCCGCGCGCCGTTTTCGTACGGAGCGCCCGCCGATCCGCCGGGCGCCGGGAGGCGGAAGATCACTCATGCCTCGATCCATGCGCGCGCTCGTGGCCGCAGAGGTCGGCGAGCCTGCCGATGTCCTGCGGCTGGAAACCCGGCCTGTGCCCACGCCGCAAGCGGGTCAGGCGTTGATCCGTGTGAAGGCGACCCCGGTGCACGCCAGTGATCTGCATGTGCTGCGCGGCCGCTACGGTTTCGCCCCCGAGTTTCCCGCTGTCGGGGGTCACATGGAATGCGTGGGCCGTATCGAGGCCCTGGGCCCCGACACCGGGCGAGTGAAGACCGGCGAGCGCGTGGTGGTCGCTGCCGTCCCGGCCGTGCCCGGGCCCCAGGTGGCCGGCACCTGGCAGGAATTCCTTGTCGCCGATACGCGACGGCTCCTGCCGGTCCCCGACCGTCTGAGCGACTCCAGCGCCTGCCAGCTCGCGGTCAACCCGTTGACCGCGCTGCTCCTCGTGACGCGCGAACTCGACGTACAGCCAGGTGAATGGCTGTTGCAGACGGCCGCGGGCTCCACCGTCGGCCGGCTGGTCATTCAGCTGTCCCGGCATCTGGGTGTCCGCACGATCAACGTCGTGCGGCGACGCGACGCCGTCGAGGAGATCACGATGCTCGGTGGCGACCAGGTCGTCTGCACCGAGGACGAGGACCTGTTGCAGCGTGTGGCCGAGCTGGCAGGACCGGCCGGAGTGCGCAAAGCCATCGACTGCGTCGCGGGCCCCGTGGGCGCCCAGGTGTCCCAGGCGTTGGCTCCGGGAGGACAGGTCGTGGTCTACGGCGCGCTCTCCACCCATCGGCAGACCGACCCGGCGGCGCTGACCATCCCGCTGCAGGCACGCTCGCTCATCTACGAGACCAAGGCGGTCCGTGGCTTCTGGCTGAACCGCTGGTTCGGCACCGCCTCCCCCGAGGATGCGCTGCAGGCGCTGGCCCGGGTGCGCGGCCTCGTGGCCGATGAAGTGCTGAGCATCCCCCAGGGCCGGCCGTTCCCGCTCGAACGCTTCGCTGAAGCCGTCTCGCTCGCCGAAACACCCGCGCATGGCACCAAACCGCTCTTCGTCTTCGACGACGGGCGGGACGAAGACGACGGGCGGGAAGCGGCTTCTTCCGCCTGAGCCGTGATCGTCGTGCCTGCGTGCCTGCGTGCCTGGGTTCCTGGGTGCCTGCTTGTCCTGCTCGGCTGGCGAGAGGTCGTTGTCCGATGTACGGGATCGCGCCACCGGATGTGCGGGGGCCGGAGGCCGCGCCCCTCTTTCTCGGAGCGGTGCTGTGAATTCCCGGAAACGGCCTCGCCGGGAATGGGTTCCCGGCGGTCGCGGAATCAGTCCGCCCGAACGGCCTAAGAGGAGGAGTCGTGAACCGGAATTACATTCCGACCATGCGAATGTTGGGGCGCCTGGCGGCGGACTGATGTTCAAAGCTCGAACTGCCCGGGGAAAGGGAGCGAGAGTCCGCGTGGGCGAGATCAGGTATCCGAGGTCCGGTACCCGAGGAACAAGGAGGGATTCTCCCCATGCGAGTAGCAGCGCCAGCAAGGACGCGGTCGGGACGGGCGAGATGGGGGGCGAGGCTCGTCGGCGCCGGTCTGACCGCGACCGTGGCACTCGGCATCGCCGCCAGCCCCGCGTTGGCCCAGGCGGGTCCGCCGAGCGACGCAGGCGTGCAGCCCATCGAAGTGGACGACAACCCGCCCGTTTCCTGTCCCACGGGCGCGACCGGGTTCCGCGTGGAGGATCCCACCACCGGAAGCGTCAACATCCCCGGTGACGGAAACTTCACGATCACCGTCACCGACACCACCGCGGGACAGGTGTTCAGCTTCGACATCCCCACGGCCGATCACCGCTCCGCCATCAAGGTGGTCGCCAAGGGCGGGACCGGCGGCGCCAACGTCTACACGTACGACAGCACGACGGGCTTCCCCAACGGCATCACGATGGACGGATCGCTGCACGCCCCGATCAACCCGAGCGGCAAGTTCGCGGACCTCAGCCACATCGACTTCTGCGTCATCCCCAGCAACTACTGACGCCTCCGTGACAGCGCCGAAGGCGGAGGGTGCGCGACCCACACCCAGTTCGCCGACCGGCGACAGGCGACTTTCTGAGCCCCCTCCCTGGTGCGGAGGGGGCTCAGTGGTGTTCCCCGCCGCGCCCGCGCTGTTGCGGAGGCGAGCGCCCCGGCGTTGCAATCAAGTGTGAGGCACTTTGGCGGCGCCGAGTCCGTCGACCGCCCCGCTCCGGGGACGGCGGCCGGCCGAAAAGGGCTCAAGAACGACGCCCTGGGCATGTTCTCCTCCGTGGCGATGGGTCTGGCCTCCACCGGCCCGGCGTACAGCCTGGCCGCCACGCTGGGCATCATCGTGGCCGGAGTCGGACTGCAGGCACCGATCGTCACGATGCTGGCGTTCATCCCGATGCTGTTCGTCGCGTACGCCTTCCGGGAGCTCAACGCGAGCAACGCCGACTGCGGGACCACCTTCACCTGGGCCACCCGCGCCTTCGGGCCGCGCACCGGCTGGATGGGCGGCTGGGGCCTCATCGTCGCCAACATCATCGTGATGGCGAACCTGGCCGCGATCGCCGCTGCCTACGGCTTCCGGCTGGTCGGCCTGGACGGCCTGGCGGAGAGCCGGCTGTGGACCACCGCGGCGGGCGTCGTCTGGATCGCCGCGCTGACCGTGGTCTGCTACGTCGGCATCGAGTTCTCGGCGGCCGTCCAGCGCTGGCTGCTGTGCCTGGAAGTGGGGATGCTGGTCCTCTTCGCCGTCGCCGCGCTGGTCCGGGTCTACACCGACCCCCCGCCGACGGCGATCCATGTGTCCGCCTCCTGGTTCAACCCCTTCCAGGTGCCTTCGGCGACGGCGCTGACCTCGGGCGTCCTCGCGGGCGTCTTCATCTACTGGGGCTGGGACACCGCCTTCTCGGTCAACGAGGAGACCGTCGACAGCAGGCGGATCCCCGGCCGCGCCGCCGTCCTGTCCACCGTGCTGCTCCTGGTCATGTACGGGCTGGTGTCCACCTCGGCGCAGGCCTTCGCGGGCGTCGGCACCTCGGGCATCGGCCTCGGCAACCCGCACAACGCGGACGATGTGCTCTCCGCACTGGGCGCGGCCGTGTTCGGGAACCAGGGCACGGGGCTGCTGCTGTCGAGACTGCTGATCCTGATGGTGCTGACCTCCGCGCTGGCCTCCGCCGAGACCACCATCCTGCCCCTGGCCAGGACCGTCTTCTCGATGGCGGTCCACAAGGCGGTCCCCTCCCGGTTCGCCCGGGTCCACCGACGGTTTCTCACCCCGACCTGGGGGACCGTCGGCATGGGAGCGGCCTCGATCACCCTGTTCGTCCTGCTCGCGTCGTTCAGCCAGAACATCCTGGCCGACTCGGTCGAGTCCGTCGGTCTCGCGATCGCGTTCCAGTACGGACTGACCGGCTTCGCCTGCGTCTGGTACCACCGCAGGGTCCTCACCCGCAGTACCAAGGACCTGGTCTTCAAAGGCGTGCTGCCCGGGCTCGGCGGGCTGTTCATGGCCCTGCTGTTCCTCTACGCCACCTTCGTGGTCTACGCGGACCCCCGGTACGGCACGACCAGCGTCGACCTGCCGCTGATCGGCAGAACGGGCGGGGTCACGGTCCTGGGGCTGGGCGCCCTGCTGATCGGCCTGCTGCTGATGCCGGTGGTCACCCGGGGACACGGCGTGGCCCTCAAGCTCCAGCGGGGCCTGCTTCCGCGCCGCCTGCCGTCGCACGCGGCCGTGGACTCGTCCAGCCGCTATCTGCCCGCCGACAGCGGCTCCGGGGTGGGCGGCGACTGGTACGACGTCATCCCCCTGTCCGGAACCCGGGTCGGCCTGGTCGTCGGGGACGTGCTCGGTCACGGTCTGCGCGCCGCCGCCACCATGGGACGCCTGCGCACGGGAGTCCGCGTCCTGGCCCGGCTGGACCTGGCCCCGGACGAACTGCTGTTCCGCCTGGACGACCTGGTCGACCAGACCGCGGACGAGAGCGGGAGCGGCCACCCCCCGGGCCACCGGAGGCAGCACGCCGACGCCGCCCTGGGCGTGAGCTGCCTGTACGCGGTGTACGACCCGTTCTCGGGCAGGTGCAGCATGGCGCGGGCCGGGGAGTCGGTGCTGGCGGTCGTCCAACCGCACACGGGCGTCGTCGAACATCTGGAGCTGCCGCCCGGACCGCCGCTGGGCCTCGGCGGCGTGCCCTACCAGAGCACGGACGTGGAGCTGGCGCCGGGCAGTCTCCTCGCCCTTTTCACGGGCGGCCTCCTCCAGGCGGCCGACGGCCCTGACGCCGGGCTCGCCCAACTGTCCGGGGTCCTCGCCGGTGCGTCGGAGTCCCTGGAGTCGCTGTGCGACAGGGCGGTGACCACCCTGCTGCCCGGCGCGGTGGACGTGGACGCGACGCTGCTCGTGGTCCGCACCCGACGGCTCGACCGGAACCAGTTCGCCGAGTGGGCGCTGCTTCCGGACCCGGCTGCGGTGGGCACCATCCGTACCGCCGTCAGCAAGCAGCTCGGCGACTGGGGCCTGGACGACCTGGCGTTCACCACCGAACTCATCGTCAGCGAACTGGTCACCAACGCCATCCGCTACGTCGGCGGTCCGATCCAGGTGCGCGTGATCCGTGACCGTACGCTGACCTGCGAGGTCTCCGACACCGGCCACACCTCGCCCAATCTGCGGCACGCGGCCAGCGACGACGAGGGAGGCCGGGGCCTGTTCATCATCGCCCAGATGACCCACCACTGGGGCACGCGCTACACCCCGAGCGGCAAGACGATCTGGACCGAACAGGACCTGCCACCGCCGAACGGCCGTCCCTAGACCGAGGCCGGGCGGTCGTCCACACCCCGGGGCCCGGCCGGTGCCACCGGCCGTCCGCCACGCGGACCACACCCGCGTCGGCGACCGCGGCATGTTCACGCCAGGGGGCCGGTCCCCGGACCGCACGACGGGCGGCGGCCGGGCCTGCGGCGGCACGATGGGAGGGGAGGGAATGGCCGAGACCGGACGGGAGGAACTCCCATGGTGCAGCCGACGGCGACGAAGGCCCCGGCCCGGAAGCCCGTCAGCGGGGGCGGCGTCTTCTTCTCGTTCGCCCCGTGGATCATCTTCGGAGTGGTCGCCGGTCCCAGTACCTGGGAGTACGCGGCCCTCGCCGCACTGGTCGCCTCGGTCGTGCTGTCGGGACAGGACATGCTGCACGGCAAACTCCGTGTCCTCGACATGACCGGCATCGTGTTCTTCGCCGTGCTCTCGGTCCTCGGGCTGGCCCTGAGCCGCGGGCAGCTCCTCTGGGTGGAGACGTACGCCCAGGTCATCTCGAACGGACTGGTGGCCGCCGTCGCGTTCGGATCGCTGTTCGCCGACCCCTTCACCGCCCAGTACGCCCGGGAGACCACTCCCCGGGAGCTGTGGCACTCGCCGGTCTTCACGCACATCAACCGCGTGCTGACGGCCGTGTGGGGCACGGCCTTCGCCCTGATGGCGATCTCCACCTGGCTGGCGGTCCTCCTCCCCGCCCAGGACGACTGGTTCAACTGGGTCATCCCGATCGCCCTGCTGGTCGTGGCCGTGAAGTTCACCGAGCGCTATCCGGAGTCGTACAAGGCGCGGGTGACCTAGCCGGATCCGAAAGAGCGCCCGGGGCGTCTCTCCCCGTATGGAACTGCAGCAGCCGCCTCCCCGGTCCCCGCAGCCCGAAGGCTGTCTCACCGTCGCGATCCGCATCCCCCTGCGCATCGTCGTCCTGGTGCTGGTGGTGCCGGTGCGGATGGCGTGGGACGCGCTCGTCATCGCCGGAAGGTTTCTGCGGGACACCGTGTTCCGGCCGCTCGGCCGGGCGCTCCTCTGGGTCGCAAAGGCCCTGTTCGTCGGGCCGTTCGTGGGCCTGTGGCGCTATGTCCTGGTCCCCGTCGGCAAGGCGCTGGCCTGGCTTTGCACCGTGCTCGTCGTCGTACCGGCCGGGTGGTTCCACCGGTACGTCCTCACGCCCGTCGGGTACGCCGTCGCGTGGCTGGCGCGCGGGGCGGGCGCCGGGCTCGGCTGGGTGTACGCGCGCCTGCTGCTCCCGGTCGGGCGCGCGGTCGCCCGGCTGCTGAGGGGCATCGGCGCCGTGCTGGCCGCCGTGGGCATGGGCGTGTACACGGCCGTCGCCTGGCTCGTGCGGTACCTGCTGGTCGTGCCCGCGCGATGGCTGTACGACCGGGTCCTCGCGCCCGTCGGACGTGCCGTCGCCTGGGGCGTACGAGGGCTGGGACGGCTGCTGGGCGTGATCGCCACCGGCATCGGAGTCGCCGTGTACTGGACCCTCCGCGTCCTCTTCGTGCTGCCCGCCCTCGTGCTGTGGCGCTGGGTCCTCGCGCCCGTCGGCCGGTTCCTCGCCGTCGTGGCACGGGAGGTCGGGGACGCCCTCGGGCACGCCTGGCGGATCGCCGGACGGATCTCCCGGGCCGTCGGCCGGGCGCTCGGGACCCTCTTCCGGTGGATCTTCGTGGAGCCGGTGCGCTGGGTGTACCGGACCGTCCTCACCCCGGTCGGCCATGTCGTCCGGGACGCCGTCCTGCGGCCCGTCGCCGAGGGCGCGCGCGTGGTGAGCCGGGCCGTGCGCGAGGCGCTGGCCGGCGCCCGCGACACGGTACGGCAGGCCCGCGCGGACTTCCGGCGGATGCTGTTCGGCGAGCCCCGCCGGCCGGCCGCCGTGGACCGGCGGGAACCTCAGGGGCCCGCGACACGTACTCTTGGTGGCAGTACGACCGCACTCACGAAGGACTAGGACACTGGGCAAGCGACAGCCCGAAGGCCCGCCGCCCGCACCCGCGGTGCAGCGCATCCGACTGCGCTACACCAAGCGCGGCCGCCTGAGGTTCACCAGCCACCGAGACTTCCAGCGCGCCTTCGAGCGGGCGTTGCGCCGTGCCGAGGTGCCCATGGCGTACTCGGCCGGGTTCACGCCGCACCCGAAGGTGTCGTACGCCAATGCCGCACCCACCGGCACGGGCAGTGAGGCGGAGTATCTGGAGATCGCGCTCACCGCGGCGCGCGACCCGGAGACGCTGCGCGTCCTCCTCGACGAGTCGCTGCCCGCCGGGCTCGACATCGTCGACGCGGTCGAGGCGCGGACCTCGGGCCTCGCCGACCGGCTCACAGCCTCCGTCTGGGAGCTGCGGCTGGACGGCGTCGACCCGGCCGACGCCGAGCGCGCGGCCCTGGCCTTCCAGAAGGCCGAGACCGTCGAGGTGCAGCGGATGACCAAGAACGGCGTCCGCACCTTCGACGCCCGCCCCGCGGTGGTGAGCCTGGAAACGCACGGTTCACCGGCTGATAGGCCGACCGACCAGCCCTGTGCGATACTGCGGCTGGTTGTTCGGCACGTGACGCCTGCCGTACGACCCGACGACGTCCTGTCCGGTCTCCGCGCCGTGGCCGACCTGGCGCCGCCGGTCCCCGCAGCGGTGACCAGGCTGGCGCAGGGGCTGTTCGATGAAGAGACCGGCACGGTGACCGACCCGCTCGCGCCCGACCGCGAGGCAGCCGAGGCCCTGACGGCCCAGCCGGCCGCCGCCGCGACGGCGCCGACGCCGGAAGGTCCCGCGTAGGGACGGACGTCGTAGCGCCGCCCTTGTACTCGGGAGCCACCTGGGTCGGGCAGCGCACCGACCAGAAGACTTTCGCCAGGCCGTACCGACAAGGCGTACGGAACCGGCGAGACAGGACACAGAGTGCTCCCGTGCGGCGCCCGCGCCCCGGACGGCGGCCATCGCGCATCGCGCGGGCCGCGGACGTCAACGGCGGCCGGTCCCTTGGGACCGGCGTCGGACCAGGCGCGGCGCCCGGGAGCCTGACGGGAGAAACGCCCGCATGCTTGAGCCGACCGAACCCACAGAGTCCGCAACGGGCTCCGAACTGAACACTCCGAGCGACACCCTGCCGCCGCGCAGGCGTCGCCGTGCCGCCTCGCGCCCCGCCGGCTCGCCGGCCGGCACCGAGGCGTCCGCCGAGGTCACGATGCCGGCCATACCGGCCGCGGACTCCGACGAGATCGCCGAGGACGCCGAAGGGGCCGTGGCCGCCGGAGAGGCCCCTGAGGCGGTCGAGGCGGAAGAGGCCGCCGAGGCCGCCGTGAGCGCAGAGACCGCACAGGCCGCGGAAGAGGCCGCTCCCGCCGGCCGCACGCGCCGCCGTGCCACGCGCCGCGCGTCCGCCCCCGCCGGGGCGCCGTCGGCCGCCGAGGCCGTCGTGGCGGCGCCCGCCGTCGCCGAGACCGAGAAGCCCGCAGCCGTCGCCGAGGGCGGCGAGGTCGTCGTCGGCGAGGAGGCCGCGCCCCGCCGCGTCCGCCGCCGCGCCACCCGCAGCGCGTCCACGCCGACCGGCGCCGCCGCAGCGGCGGAGGCTCCCGCGACCGCCGAGGCCGCTGTGACCGAGGAGGCCGCCGAGGCCGAGGAGGCCGCCGAGGCCGCCGCCTCCACCGAAGCCGCTCCCGCCGGCCGCACGCGCCGCCGTGCCACCCGCCGTGCGTCCGCGCCCGCCGGGGCGCCCGCGTCCGCGGAGGCCGGGGAGACCGTCGTGCCGGCCACCGCCGGGACGGTGCCGTCGGCTGCCGCGTCCGTGGCGGCCGGTGCTGCGCAGGAGCCTGCCGCCGCCGAGGCGCCGGCCCCGGCCGAGGAGGCGGCGTCCGCCGGCCGTACTCGCCGCCGTGCCACCCGCCGTGCGTCCGCGCCCGCCGGGGCGCCCGCGTCCGCGGAGGCCGGGGAGACCGTCGTACCGGCCACCGCCGGGACGGTGCCGTCGGCTGCCGCGTCCGTGGCGGCCGGTGCTGCGCAGGAGCCTGCCGCCGCCGAGGCGCCGGCCCCGGCCGAGGAGGCGGCCTCCGCCGGCCGTACCCGCCGCCGTGCCACCCGCCGCGCCTCCGCGCCCGCCGGGGCGCCGAAGGCCGCCGCCGAGGAGGCCCCGGCCGCGGTCACCGCCGAGGCGGCCCCCACCGCCGAGGCATCCGTCGAGGTCCCCGTGGCCGCCGAGGTGAGCGGTGCCGCCGAGGAGGCAGCCCCGCGCCGTACCCGACGCCGCGCCACGCGCCGCGCCTCCACGCCCGCCGAGGCCGCCGCCGACGCCGAGAAGACCGCCGCCGAGGCCGCGTCCGCCGACGCCGGCGCGCACACCCCGGAGGTCCCCGTCACCACGCACACCACCGAGCCCGCCTCCGCCGCCCAGGCCCCGCAGGCCCCCGCGGCACAGGCGCCCGCCGAGGAAGCCGCGCCGCGACGGGCCCGGCGCCGGGCGGTGCGCCCCGTGTTCGGGTTCTCCGAGCCCGCCAAGTCCGCGCCGGCCGCCGAGGCCGAGACCGAGGGCGCCGAGGCCGGGTCCCCGCGCCGGCCCGCCCGCCCCGCCGTCGCCGTGTTCCAGGCGCCGGTGTTCACCGAACCGAGGTTCCAGACCCCGGAGCGCGCCGCCGCCGAGGCGGCCGCGGAGGCCGCCGAGCCGGCGGAGTCCGAGGAGTACGCGGAGGAGCGCGCCGAGTCCGGCTCGCGCCGCCGCCGTCGCCGCAAGGGCGCCGCCGTCGCCGAGGAGACCCGGGCCGTCCAGGCCGAAGAGCCGGAGGAGGCCGAGGAGGCCGAAGAGCCGGAGGAGACCCACGAGCCCGCCGAGGACCTCGCCGAGGGCGAGGAGCCCGAGGACGGCGAGGAGTCGGAGGGCGCCGAGGGCTTCGAGGAGTCCGGTTCGCGTCGCCGTCGCCGTCGGGGCGGCCGTCGTCGCCGTCGCGGCGAGGCCGCCGACGGCGAGGGCGCGGACGCCGAGGCCGACGCCGAGGAACTGGCCGCCGAGCAGGCCGCGCAGGACGCCGAGGACACCGCCGAGCAGGAAGAAGAGGACGCCGAGGAGGCCCACGACGAGGCCGGGTCCTCCAGCTCCAGCAGCCGTCGTCGCCGTCGTCGCCGTCGCCGCGCCGGTGACACCGGCGTCGACGCCGAGCCCGGCGAGGGCGACCCGGAGCGCACGGTCGTCAAGGTCCGTGAGCCCCGCCCGAAGGCCGAGCCGTCCGACGAGGTGCAGTCCATCAAGGGCTCGACCCGTCTGGAGGCCAAGAAGCAGCGCCGCCGGGAAGGGCGGGAGCAGGGCCGCCGGCGCGTCCCGATCATCACCGAGGCCGAGTTCCTGGCCCGCCGCGAGGCCGTCGAGCGTGTGATGGTCGTGCGCCAGCACGGCGAGCGCACGCAGATCGGCGTCCTTGAGGACGGCGTGCTCGTCGAGCACTACGTCAACAAGGAGCAGTCGACCTCGTACGTCGGCAACGTCTACCTGGGCAAGGTCCAGAACGTGCTGCCGTCGATGGAGGCCGCCTTCATCGACATCGGCAAGGGCCGCAACGCCGTCCTGTACGCCGGTGAGGTCAACTTCGAGGCGCTGGGCATGGCCAACGGCCCGCGCCGCATCGAGTCCGCCCTGAAGTCCGGGCAGTCGGTCCTCGTGCAGGTCACCAAGGACCCGATCGGGCACAAGGGCGCGCGACTGACCAGCCAGGTCTCCCTGCCGGGCCGCTACCTCGTGTACGTCCCCGAGGGCTCCATGACCGGCATCAGCCGCAAGCTCCCCGACACCGAGCGGGCCCGGCTGAAGACCATCCTCAAGAAGATCGTCCCCGAGGACGCGGGCGTGATCGTGCGCACCGCCGCCGAGGGCGCGAGCGAGGACGAGCTGCGCCGCGACGTCGAGCGGCTGCAGGCGCAGTGGGAGGACATCCAGAAGAAGTCGAAGAACGGCAACGCCCCGACGCTGCTGTACGGCGAGCCGGACATGACCGTCCGGGTCGTGCGCGACATCTTCAACGAGGACTTCTCCAAGGTCATCGTCAGCGGTGACGAGGCCTGGGACACCGTGTACGGGTACGTCTCGCACGTCGCCCCCGACCTCGCCGAACGGCTGTCGAAGTGGACCTCCGAGGTCGACGTCTTCGCCACCTACCGGATCGACGAGCAGCTCGCCAAGGCGCTGGACCGCAAGGTCTGGCTGCCCAGCGGCGGTTCGCTGGTGATCGACCGGACCGAGGCCATGGTCGTCGTCGACGTCAACACCGGCAAGTTCACCGGCCAGGGCGGCAACCTGGAGGAGACGGTCACCAGGAACAACCTGGAGGCGGCCGAGGAGATCGTGCGCCAGCTCAGGCTGCGCGACCTCGGCGGCATCATCGTGATCGACTTCATCGACATGGTCCTGGAGTCCAACCGCGACCTGGTGCTGCGCCGTCTGCTGGAGTGCCTGGGCCGCGACCGCACGAAGCACCAGGTGGCCGAGGTGACCTCGCTGGGCCTGGTGCAGATGACGCGCAAGCGGGTCGGCCAGGGCCTGCTGGAGTCCTTCTCCGAGAACTGCGTGCACTGCAACGGCCGCGGTGTCATCGTGCACATGGAGCAGCCGACGGCCGTCGGCGGCGGTGGCGGCAAGCGCAAGAAGCGGGGCCGGGGCGGTGACGCGCACGAGCACGTGCACGAGACCGCCGCCGTGGCCGTGGAGACCGGTGAGGCCGTCGAGCCCGAGGTGGAGACCGCCGTCGAGGTGGCCGCCGAGGTCGCCGAGCCGGTCGCCCTGCCGGCCCCCGAGTTCACGCCGGACGAGGAGCTGTACAGCAGCGTCGCCGAGGCGGAGGCGGCGGCCACCCGTGGCCGTACGCGGCGCCGGGCGAGCCGCCGGGCCTCCGCTCCGGCGGGCGCGCCGAAGGCGGCGCGGGCCCCGAAGGCCGAGGCCTCCCGTGACCGGGCTCCGCAGGCGGAGGCCGCCCAGGAGGAGGCCCCGAGGACCGAGGCCGCCGTCGCGCCGACCGCGCAGGACGTCACCGCCCAGGAGACGGCGGCGCGTCCGGTGCGTCCGGAGCCGGCCGCCGAGGCACTGGCCGAGCCCGCCGCCGTCGAGGACCAGGTGGTTCCGGCGCCGCAGGCCGAGGCCGTCGAGGAGGCCGCGCCCAAGGGCCGTACGCGTCGTCGTGCGACCCGCAAGGTGTCGGCGCCGGCGGGTTCCCCCGCGGGGGCCGAGGCGGCCGTGGTGACGGTGCCCGAGACCGCGCCCGCGGTCGAGGCGCCGGCGGCACAGCCCGAGGCCGTCGCGCCGGCCCAGGCCGACGAGGCGCCCGCCGAGACGCCCGCCCCGGCCCGCACGCGGCGCCGTGCCGTGCGTGTGGCCAGCGCGCCGACCGCCGCCGAGGAAACGGCCGTCGTGGTCGTCCCGTCGGGTGCGGCGGAGGAGGCCCCGGTCGCCGTGGAGACGGCCGAGGAGGCCGCTCCGGCCAAGAAGGCGGCCCGCAAGACCGCCAAGAAGGCCACGGCGAAGAAGGCTGCCGCCAAGAAGACGGTGGCCAAGAAGACGGTGGCCAAGAAGACGGTGGCCAAGAAGACGGCCGCGAAGAAGACGACGGCCAAGAAGGCGGCGAAGACCGCCAAGACGGCCGCCGCGAAGTCGACGGCGAAGAAGACCACCACGGTCTCCGCCCCCGCCGACGAGGGCTGATGCCCACGGTGTGCGGCCGGTCAGGTGACCGGCCGCACACCCGTGCGGCCGTGCTGCGGCCTGGTCCGTGTGACCGGCCGCACACCCCGGGGCCCGGTTTGACCCCCTCGGCCGTGCCCCGTAACCTTGACCGTCGGCGTGTCACTGAGCGCGCCACATCCCCGTAAACCTCTTCCTCCCGGACGCAAGGCGGGCCGGGAGAGGTCGCCCATGTGTCATGGGCGGCTGGCCTGCGGGGGTGCCGGTTCTGACGAGCGAAAGAGAGATCCGCGTGTACGCCATCGTGCGCAGCGGTGGTCGCCAGCACAAGGTTGCTGTCGGCGACATCGTTGAGGTTGACAAGATTTCCACTGCCAAGGTTGGCGACACGGTCGAGCTCTCGACCCTGCTCGTTGTCGACGGCGACGCCGTGACCAGCGACCCGTGGGTGCTGGCCGGCATCAAGGTCCAGGCCGAGGTCGTGGACCACCACAAGGGCCAGAAGATCGACATTCTGCGCTACAAGAACAAGACCGGCTACCGCCGTCGGCAGGGCCACCGCCAGCAGTACACGGCGATCAAGGTCACGTCGATCCCCACGGCTGCGAAGTAAGGGACTGAGGAGACATGGCACACAAGAAGGGCGCATCGTCCACCCGGAACGGTCGCGACTCCAACGCCCAGCGGCTCGGCGTGAAGCGCTTCGGCGGTCAGGTCGTGAACGCGGGTGAGATCCTGGTCCGCCAGCGCGGCACCCACTTCCACCCCGGCGCCGGTGTCGGCCGCGGTGGCGACGACACGCTGTTCGCGCTGCAGGCCGGTGCGGTGGAGTTCGGTACCCACCGTGGCCGCAAGGTCGTGAACATCGTTCCGGTCGCCTGAATCGCCTGATTCAGCACCGAACGCTTTCGCGAGGCGGACCTCACTTCCCGGTCGGGAAGGCGGGTCCGCCTTTCGCGTGTTGACCAGTGTGTTCGCGTGAACACCTGTGTTAACAACTGGACATACCCGTACTTTTCTGGAGGCACTGAACCATGACCACCTTCGTGGACCGCGTCGAACTGCATGTCGCCGCGGGTAACGGAGGCCACGGCTGTGCCTCCGTACACCGGGAGAAGTTCAAGCCGCTCGGCGGCCCGGACGGCGGCAACGGTGGCCGCGGCGGTGACGTCATCCTCACCGTCGACCAGTCGATCACGACGCTGCTCGACTACCACCACTCGCCGCACCGCAAGGCCACCAACGGCAAGCCCGGTGAGGGCGGCAACCGCTCCGGCAAGGACGGCGAGGACCTGGTCCTGCCGGTGCCGGACGGGACGGTCGTCCTGGACAAGGCGGGCAACGTGCTCGCCGACCTGGTCGGACACGGCACGTCGTACATCGCCGCGCAGGGCGGCCGGGGCGGCCTCGGCAACGCGGCGCTGGCCTCCGCCCGCCGCAAGGCGCCCGGCTTCGCGCTGCTCGGCGTGCCCGGGGACCTGCAGGACATCGTCCTGGAGCTGAAGACCGTCGCCGACGTGGCCCTCGTCGGCTACCCGAGCGCCGGCAAGTCCTCGCTGATCTCCGTGCTCAGCGCGGCCAAGCCGAAGATCGCCGACTACCCCTTCACGACCCTCGTGCCCAACCTGGGCGTGGTGACCGCGGGGTCGACCGTCTACACCATCGCCGACGTGCCGGGTCTGATCCCGGGCGCCAGCCAGGGCAAGGGCCTGGGCCTGGAGTTCCTGCGGCACGTGGAGCGCTGCAGCGTGCTGGTGCACGTGCTGGACACCGCGACCCTGGAGTCCGACCGCGACCCGCTCTCCGACCTCGACATCATCGAGGAGGAGCTGCGCCAGTACGGCGGTCTCGACAACCGCCCCCGGATCGTCGTCCTGAACAAGGTCGACGTGCCCGACGGCAAGGACCTCGCCGAGATGGTCCGTCCCGACCTGGAGGCCCGCGGCTACCGCGTCTTCGAGGTCTCGGCCGTCGCCCACATCGGGCTGCGGGAGCTGTCGTTCGCGCTCGGCGAGCTGGTCGCCCGGGCGCGTGCCGCGAAGCCGAAGGAGGAGGCGACGCGGATCGTCATCAGGCCCAAGGCCGTGGACGACGCGGGCTTCACCGTCACCCGCGAGGAGGCCGACGGCGAGCCGCTGTTCCGGGTGCGCGGCGAGAAGCCCGAACGCTGGGTGCGCCAGACCGACTTCAACAACGACGAGGCCGTCGGCTATCTCGCCGACCGGCTCAACCGCCTCGGTGTGGAAGAGCAGCTGATGAAGGCGGGCGCCCGGTCCGGCGACGGTGTCGCCATCGGTCCCGAGGAGAACGCCGTCGTCTTCGACTGGGAGCCGACGGTCATGGCCGGTGCGGAGATGCTGGGCCGCCGCGGCGAGGACCACCGCTTCGAGGCGCCGAGGCCCGCGGCCCAGCGTCGCCGGGACAAGCAGGCCGAGCGGGACGAGGCGCAGGGCGAGTACGACGACTTCGACCCGTTCGAGTAGGACGCGGCCGGCTGCCGTCGCCGGCCGGGGACTGCCGCCCCCGGCCCGGCGCGTCGGCCGGAACGGCATCCGCAGGCCCCGGACCCGCCGTCGTATGAACGCCGCGAAAACCCGCGGCACACTCCAGGGCAACCGCACCCCGCCCCGGTGAGTCGAACGGTGCGGCGCCGAGCTCTCTCGGCGCCGCACTCCTGTCTGCACGGCTCCCGGAGCTCCCGTGTCCCACCCCCGTCTTCGCCGGCGCGCCCTCACGATCGCCACCGGCATGGCCCTCGCCGCCGGCGCTCTCGCGGTCCCCGCCCACGCGGCCACCGCGTCGGTGCCCAGCGGCAGGCACCTGCACGACGACTTCAACGGGGACGGCTACGCCGACCTGGCCGTCGCCGCGCCCACGGCGACCGTGGACGGCAGGAAGGGCGCCGGCTATGTCGCCGTCGTCTACGGCTCGTCGAGCGGGCTGAAGACCTCGACCAGGCAGGTCTTCAGCCAGAACAGCGCCGGCGTGCCGGGCGGCGCCGAGACCGACGACGCGTTCGGCAGCGCCGTGTCCACCGCCGACCTCGACCGGGACGGCTACGCCGACCTGGTCGTCGGCGTCGGCGGGGAGGACTCGGCCGCCGGCACCGACGCCGGGATGATCGAGGTGCTCTGGGGTGGCCCCAAGGGGCTGTCCGGCGGGGCGCTTCTGGCCGGCGGGAAGGCGTACGACGCGTTCGGCGCCCACGGCCATCTCACGGTCGGGGACGTCAACGGGGACGGCGCACCCGAAGTGGTCACCGTGGAGAGCGCGCAGAACGTGCGGGTGTTCAGCGGGCCGTTCGCGCGAGACGGCTCCACCACGCACGGCGGACAGGTGGTCACCGACCACGAGGACAGCCGTTTCCTGGACCTGGCCGCCGGTGACGTGAACGGCGACGGGATCACCGACGTCGTCGCCGCCGTCAACGACGGTGACGAGTGGGACGCCCGCGGGGTCGCCGTCTGGACCGGCACCCACGACGGGCTCGACCCGTACACGATGGTGCGTGACAAGAGCGGCTACGCGATGCAGGGCGGCGAGAGCCTCGCCGTCGGTGATGTGAACCGGGACGGCTACGCCGACATCGTGGTCGGCCGGGCGATGGAGGGGGCCGACAGCGATGTGGACACCCCGCTCGCCAAGGGCGGCCGGATCGCCTGGATCCCGGGCACCGCGGCCGGCCCCGACGGCACGAAGGCGGTCATCATGAACCAGGACAGCCCCGGCGTCCCGGGTGCCGCCGTGCCGGGGTCCGGCTTCGGCACCGGCCTCTCGATCGCGGACATCGACGGCGACGGCTACCGCGACATCGCGGTCGGTGTGCCCGGCGCGAGCGGCGGCGGACGGGTCGTCACCCTGCGCGGCACCGCCAACGGCCCGACGGGCACGGGCGCGAAGGCGTTCAGCCAGGACACCGCGGGCGTGCCCGGTGCCGGCGAGTCGGGCGACTGGTTCGGTACGGCCGTCCGCCTGGTGGACGCCGATCACGACGGTCGGGCCGACCTGGCCGTGGGCGCCCCGGGGGAGAACACGAAGGCCGGGGCCGTGTGGGTGCTGCGCGGCACCTCCGCGGGGATCACCCCGACCGGCTCGTTCGGTTTCGCGAGCGGCACCCTCGGCACGGTGGCCACGGGCGCGCAGCTGGGTTACCGCTTCGGTTCCTGATTCTCCGGCGCGTTTCCGATCTGTCGTCAGATCTGTTGTGGAGCGAGGGTGTTCCCATGCCGGAACGGATCTCCTGCCGTCTCCTCATTTGTCATGCTCGCGATTGACTTCGTTCAGCAGGCGGACCGTCCGGCCGTGGGAGTTTCCCCGTGTCCGAAGAGGCCACCGTGGCAAGGGAGTCAGCGCATGACCGCAGCATCGCCCGATCGCCGCCGCTTTCTGACCGCCGGGGCCGCCGTACTCGGTGCCGCGGCCTCCGCCCAGTTGTGGTTGCCGGGCACGGCCCGCGCCGCGGGCACCCCGCTCCCCGACGGGGTGTTCACCCTGGGCGTCTCCTCCGGCGACCCGCTGCCCGACGGCATCGTGCTGTGGACCAGACTCGCGCCCGACCCGCTCAACGGCGGCGGCATGCCCGACGAGGTCTTCCCCGTGGAGTGGGAGCTCGCCGAGGACGAGCGGTTCCACCGGAGCGTCTGCCGGGGCACCGCCCAGGCCCGGCCCGAATTCGGCCACAGCGTCCACGTGGACGTCCGCGGGCTGCGCCCGGACCGCCCGTACTGGTACCGCTTCCGGGCCGGCGGCCAGCTCTCGCCCGCCGGCCGCACCCGCACCGCGCCCCACCCGCACCAGCGGGGCGGCTCGCTGCGCGTCGCCCTCGCCTCCTGCCAGAACTGGCAGCACGGCTATTTCACGCCGTACGCCGACATGCTCGCGCAGGACCCCGACGTCGTCCTCTTCGTCGGTGACTACATCT
Organism: Streptomyces filipinensis; assembly: GCF_014649495.1. Classification (GTDB taxonomy): domain Bacteria; phylum Actinomycetota; class Actinomycetes; order Streptomycetales; family Streptomycetaceae; genus Streptomyces; species Streptomyces filipinensis. The sequence continues at coordinate 508,676 of NZ_BMTD01000001.1, forward strand.
ACGAGTCCGCGCCCTCGTCGACGGCCGTGCGGCGGCACGAGGGCAAGGGGGAGCCGTACACCCTGGAGCAGTACCGCAACCGGTACGCCCAGTACCGCACCGACCCCGACCTGGCCGCGATGCACGCGAACGCGCCCTGGGTGGTCACCTTCGACGACCACGAGGTCGACAACGACTGGGCCGGCGAGATCCCGCAGGACCCGGACAAGCAGTCGCACGACGCGTTCGTGGCCCGGCTGACGGCGGCCTTCCAGGCGTACTACGAGCACATGCCGGTGCGAGCCTTTGCGATCCCCACCGGCCCGCACATCCAGATGTACCGCCGCCTGGAGTTCGGCCGCCTGGCCCGGCTCAACGTGCTGGACACCCGGCAGTTCCGCAGCGACCAGGCGACCACGCAGGAGGGCGCCGAGTCGCCCTCGATGACCATGCTGGGAGCCGAGCAGAAGCAGTGGCTGCTCGACGGGCTGCACGACTCCCCGGCCCGCTGGAACCTGATCGCCTCGCAGATCATGATGGCCGAGACCGATCTGCTGCCCGGTGACGGCAAACTCTGGTACTACGACGCCTGGGACGGCTACCAGGCCGAACGCAACGCCCTGCTGGAGGAGTTCGCCGGCATCCGCAACCCGGTCGTCCTCAGCGGCGACCGGCACCTGACGATGATCAGCGACCTCAGGGAGGACTTCGCCGACCCGGACTCCGACGTCGTCGGCGCCGAGTTCGTCGGTACGTCCATCTCCACCAACGGCGACCAGGACCAGGACGCCTTCCATGCCCAGTGGGACCCGCTGAAGGCGGACAACCCGCACTGGAAGGTGATCGACGCGCACCGCGGCTACCACCTCTTCGACATCCGCTGCGACGGCGTCGACGCGGCGGTCCGCGTCGTCGACACCGTCGTCAGGCCGCAGGCCACGGCGAGCACGCTGGCCCGGCTGCGGGTGGAGACGGACGAGCCCGGCGTCCAGGTCGTCTGACGGCGGGGGCGACAGCAGCGGCAGTGGCACCGCGGGACCCACGTCGGTCCCGCGGTGCGCTCGTACGCGCCGCACCGCGCAGCGGCCCTTGTTCCCGGCGAGACCGAAAAGCTGCGCAATCTTGATGTGGAATTCCGTGGCAATCAAGTGCCGGCCGCACCGTATTCCCGCCTTGTCCGGGGCGGCGCCGTGCCCGCTATGAAGAACGTGTGTTCCCCCACGCCGCAGACGTGAAGATAGTGACCCCGCGCCGGGCGTGCGGGTGCCCGGACACCGCTGTCCGAAGCCGTTCCGGCGGCGCCGAACGGGGCGTGGGCAGGGCTCCGGGAGGAGCCTGTGGACTTACTCACAGCAAATTCACGGGTGTTCGCGGGGCCCGAGCGCAATCACCATGCGTGCCAGGTGAATGACAGGTTGCGCTCACATATGCATGGGATGTCGCTCACCTTGCACTGCGCTTACCGAAAGTGGGACCATTTCACGGTTCCCTGTCGCCCCAAGGTAGGTCACCTGTGTCCCAGCGCATAGCCAAGCCCCGTACCACCGCAGTGATCCTGGCCGGTGGCACCGGTCAGCGGGTGGGTCTGTCGATCCCCAAGCAGCTGCTGAAGATCGCCGGCAAGGCAGTCATCGAGCACACCCTGACCACCTTCGAGAGGGCCGACTCGATCGACGACATCATCGTGCTGATGGCGCCGGGCTATGTGCCGGACATCGAGAAGATCGTCGCCAAGGCCGGCTTCACCAAGGTGAAGAAGATCATCGAGGGCGGCTCGACGCGGAACGAGACCACCGAGCGTGCGATCACCGCTCTCGGCGAGGGTCTGGCCGAGGGCGAGGACCGTAACGTCCTCTTCCACGACGCCGTGCGCCCCCTGCTCTCGCAGCGGGTCATCGACGACTGCGTGGCGGCGCTGGAGCGTTACCAGGCCGTGGACGTCGCCATCCCGTCCGCGGACACGATCATCGTGACCCGCACCCACGGCGAGGACGGCGAGTTCATCACCGAGATCCCGGACCGCTCCCGGCTGCGCCGCGGCCAGACCCCGCAGGCGTTCAAGCTGTCCACGATCCGCCGCGCCTACGAGGTCGCCGCGGGCGACCCCAACTTCCAGGCCACGGACGACTGTTCCGTCGTGCTCAGGTACCTGCCGGACGTGCCGATCCACGTCGTCGCGGGTGACGAGTACAACATGAAGGTGACCCAGCCGGTCGACGTCTTCATCGCCGACAAGCTGTTCCAGCTCGCCTCCACCGCCGCGCCCGAGCAGAACGGCGAGGAGGCCTACCGCGAGCTCCTCACCGGCAAGACCATCGTGATCTTCGGCGGTTCCTACGGCATCGGCAAGGACATCGCCGAACTCGCCGGGTCCTACGGCGCGAACGTCTACGCCCTGGGCCGCTCCACCACCGGCACCCACGTGGAGAACCCGGAGGAGGTCGACGACGCGCTGTCCAAGGCGTACGCGGAGACCGGCCGGATCGACTACGTCGTCAACACCGCGGGCGTGCTGCGCATCGGCAAGCTCGCCGAGACCGACAACGCCACCATCGAGGAGGCGCTGAAGGTCAACTACCTGGCCCCGGTGCAGATCGCCCGTTCCAGCTACAAGTACCTCGCCGAGACCAACGGCCAGCTGCTGCTGTACACCTCCAGCAGCTACACCCGCGGCCGCGCCGAGTACTCCCTGTACTCCTCCACCAAGGCCGCCATGGTGAACCTCACCCAGGCGCTGTCCGACGAGTGGGCCGGCGACGGCATCCGCGTGAACTGCATCAACCCGGAGCGCACCGCCACCCCGATGCGCACCAAGGCCTTCGGCCAGGAGCCCGCGGGTTCGCTGCTTTCCTCCGAGGCCGTGGCCGGTACGTCCCTGGACGTGCTGCTGTCCGAGCTGACCGGCCATGTCATCGACGTCCGCCAGCAGGACCCGACGGCGGGTGCCGCGAAGGCCTCCGGTTTCGAACAGGCGCTGGCCACGGTCCTGGACCGCCAGGACGGCGTGTAATAATTCGTCAATACCTTTTCGGAATTCAGGCCTCTGCCGTCGCTCATTCACCGGGCGTTTAGCAGAGGCCTGAATCCGTACATCGCACACATCTCTTACATCTCTTACATCTTTCGCGAACCGGCACTCCCCCTCCCAGAGCAGGTTTCTCCGTGATATCCACCGCTATTCGCGTCGCCCGGGTGGGCAGTGCGGCCGAGCTGACCGCGGCGGCCCTCATGATCCTGGGCTTCCCGGCGCTCATGCTGGCCGCGCTCGTCCCGAGCGTGCCCGCCTTCGCGGCCCTGGCCGCCGTGACGTACCTGGCGGACCACTATCTGCACCGCAAGGGCAGCTACCTGATCAACCGCCTCAGCAAGATCCGGGCGGGCCTGTCGATCCGCTTCCTGATCCGGCAGCTGCTGCTGATCCTGCTGCTGGCCCGTCTGTCGCACGCGGACGACCTGATCTTCTACGGCGCCGTCGCCTGCTTCATCGCCTTCTACGGCCTCCAGGCCCCGCACGGCGCGCTGGTCACCCTCATCCGCAACCGCCGCCGGATGCCGGTCGCCACCCGCAACATCGACCTGAAGTCCCGCATCCGCATCCCGGACGCCCCGCCGCGCAAGCTGCTGCACCGCAGCGCGGAGAAGATGCTCCACCTCGACCTGTGCGCGATGGTCGGCATCCTGGTCTCCGCCGAGCTGGACTCCTCCGCCGCCGGCTTCGCCGGCATCGGCCTCACCGTCGCCCTGGGTGTGCTGTACGTCCTGGTGCTCGTGCCGTTCGTGCGCGGTCGGAAGATCCCGCCGAGGGGCGATGTGGTCCTCGCCGCGGTCGACGACTGGCTGGCCTCCTACAAGCCCGAGACGGCTCTGTACTTCTCCGGCTCCAAGGACTCCGCGTACCAGGTCAACATGTGGCTGGAGACGATGGAGCAGCTGGACACCCGGCCGCTGATCATCCTGCGCGAGCGGGCCATCCTGAACAGCCTCGCGCCGACCACGGTCCCCGTCATCTGCGTGCCCGGAGGGGTGCACCTGATGAACATGGACCTGTCGACCGTGCGCGTCGCCCTGTACGCGGCCAACGTCGGCAAGAACATCCACATGCTGCGCGTGCCCACGATGAAGCACGTCTTCATCGGTCACGGCGACAGTGACAAGCTCGCCAGCGTCAACCCGTACAGCAAGGTCTACGACGAGGTGTGGACCGCCGGCCGGGCCGGCCGGGACCGCTACGCCATCGCCGACGTCGGCGTCCGGGACGACGACATCGTGGAGGTCGGCCGCCCGCAGCTCGCGCCGATCCAGAGCTGGCAGGGCGTGCCCGAGGACCGCATCCCGACGGTTCTCTACGCGCCGACCTGGGAGGGTTGGGACGGCAACCCCGGCAACACCTCCGTCGTGCTCGCCGGCGAGAACATCGTGCGCAAGCTCGTCGCGGCCGACCCGCCGGTGCGCGTCCTGTACAAGCCGCACCCGTTCACCGGCACCGTCAGCAAGGAGGCCGGCGCCGCGCACAAGCGGATCACCGCGCTGGTCGAGAAGGCCGCCGCCGAGCGCGGCGCCGACTCCCGCTTCACCGGCGACGGGGCTGCCATCGCCGCGGCCAAGGCCGAGCTGGCCCGGATCGAGGCGCGGCTCGCCGAGCTGGCCGCGGCCCGCGGCGACCGGGGCGACGAGGCCGAGGCCACCCGCGAAGGCGTCGTCGACGTGGCCCGGCACGAGGAGATCGCCCGGCTGCGCACCGAGTGGAACACCGCCTACTGGCGCTCCTTCCCCGCCCACGAGCACCGCGTGATCACGGGCGCCGAACCGCGCCTGTACGACTGCTTCAACGTCTCCGACGCGATGGTCTCGGACATCTCCTCGGTGGTCTCCGACTTCATCGCGAGCGGCAAGCCCTACGCGGTCACCGACTCCGGCGAGCTCGGCCACGAGGAGTTCAGGCGGCAGAACACGGCCGTGCGCGCCGCGGTGATCCTGTCCAACGACGCGGCCGAGCTGGGCGGCCTGCTGGACGCCGTGCGCGACCCGTCCGCCGACCCGCTGATGGGCGCCCGCACGGAGCTGAAGCGGTATCTGCTGGGCCCGGACGAGCCGCGGTCCATCGACCAGTTCAACGCCGCGGTGGCCGGTCTGGCCCTGAAGTCCGAGGCCCGCAACGTCGGCCAGGAGTCCCGGCTGGGCGCCGCCAACGCGGACCCCGCCGAGACCGCCGAGCTGACCAACGCGGTGCCCGGGCAGCGGACCGCGTCCGCCGGCGACCCGGACGGTGTGAACGCGGGCTGATCCCCGCCGTCACCACGCGGGCTGAGCCCGCCGTCACGAGGGCCGGCCCCGGGAGCGATCCCGGGGCCGGCCCTTTCGCGTCTCTTACCTGGGATGAGGGTCTCTTACCGACCCTACGTACTGTAGGGCGGGAGCGGTGAGCGGATCCCTGCTTTCCGAATCCTGTGTGACGTACACCACTGATTGCCCCGCACAGGGCAACCGCTTGCACCAGTCGCCCGTCTAACAGGGCGCCAATAAGGTGAAACGCGGGGAATATTCCGGGAATGTCCTGGGAAAGTTCCGTTGACAAGGGGGAAGAGTGACCGTCGTGCCGCAGCCTGATGTGAGCGTGATCATCGGGGCGTACGAAGCGATGCCGTACCTGGTCGAGTGCCTGGCGTCCGTCGAGGCGCAGACCATCGACCCGGCGCGCCTGGAGGTCATCGCGGTCGACGACGGTTCCACGGACGGCACCGCGCAGTGTCTGGACGAGTTCGCGGCCCGCGCCCCCATGCCGGTCACGGTCATCCACCAGGAGAACTCCGGCGGCCCCAGCGGTCCCCGCAACGTCGGCCTCGGCAAGGCGGCCGGGCGCTACGTCTTCTTCCTCGACGCCGACGACCGGCTCGGCCCCGAGGCCCTGGAACGCATGGTCGCCATGGGCGACGAGAACGGCACCGACGTGGTCCTCGGCAAGGTCGAGGGCATCAACCGCATCGCTCCGAAGTCCATGTGGGGCAAGACCCTCGGCCGGACCGACGTCTTCTCCTCCAACATCAAGTTCACGCTGAGCGCGCAGAAGCTGTTCCGCCGTGAACTGCTGGAGAAGCACGGCATGCGGTTCGACGAGTCGCTGTTCACCGGCGAGGACGCCCTGTTCACCCTGGAGGCGTACCTGCGCGCGGACGGCGTCTCCGTCCTCGCCGACTACCCCTGCTACTACCTGGTCGGCCGCGACGACGGCAAGCACGTCACCAAGTCCGGCAGCTACACCCTGCGCTTCGACTCCGCGCGCGCCCTGATGAAGCTGATCGCGGACATGGTCCCGGCCGGCGACAAGCGCGACCTGCTGATGCTCCGGCCCTTCCTCATCACCCTGCTCCCGCAGTTCGGGCCCAAGTTCCTCACCGACAGCGAAGAGGTGCGCCGGCACAAGTTGGAGCTGGCCAAGCCGCTGATGGAGGCCTACTGGACGCCCGGCGTGGCCCGCCGCCTGAAGGTCCACGAGCGGCTGCGGCTGCACCTGGTCGCCCTGCAGCGGTCCGATCTGCTGCTCGACGTCGTCAAGTTCGTCAAGGCGAAGAAGCAGGCCGCCGCGATCCTGGAGAAGCGCGGCACCCGCGTCTACCTCGTCTACCCGCACTTCCGGTCCAAGACGGCCGGTGTTCCCGACGACATCTACCTCGCCGAGCCCCGCGAGGCGCGCGCCTTCCACGGCTACCGCGAGGCCGCCGCCAACTCCTTCCTGCGCCGGGCGCTGCGCAAGGTGCGGCGCATGATGTCGGCGAGGGAGTTCAAGGCGGCCGCCTGACCGGCCCGGTCCGCTACTGCCTGCCCGACTGCAGCGCCCGCCGCAGCGGGCGGCCCACCACACGGCGGGCGCCGGGCTCGTGCCCTGCGCCGAACTACGATCCGTGGGAGACGACCTCGGTGTCCGGCGTCTGGTGCGACCCTTTGCCGTGCGCACACCGTGAGCGAAGCGCTACGCACCGCCTGTCCGGAGGCTGGACCGGTGGGCGCCGGGCGATCCACTTCGCGTAGATTGCCGTACGGGCAGCCGGAACCGCGCGCAGCGGCAGAAGGAACAGAGGACAAGGTGGCAAGGGCAAGGCAGGCCGTGGGCGAGGCCCGCAGGATCGTCGTCAAGGTGGGCTCCTCGTCGCTGACCACCGCGGCCGGCGGACTGGACGCCGACCGCGTGGACGCGCTGGTCGACGTGCTGGCCAAGAGCCGCAGCGGGGGAGAGCGGGAGGTCGTGCTCGTCTCCTCCGGCGCCATCGCCGCCGGCCTCGCGCCGCTGGGACTGCGCCGCCGCCCCAAGGACCTCGCCCGCCAGCAGGCCGCCGCCAGCGTCGGCCAGGGTCTGCTCGTCGCCCGCTACACCGCCTCCTTCGCCCGCTACGGCGTCCGCGTCGGCCAGGTCCTGCTCACCAGCGACGACATGAGCCGCCGCGCCCACCACCGCAACGCCTCCCGCACCCTCGACAAGCTCCTCGCGATGGGCGCGTTCCCGATCGTCAACGAGAACGACACGGTGGCCACCGACGAGATCCGCTTCGGCGACAACGACCGCCTCGCCGCCCTCGTCGCCCACCTCGTCCACGCCGACCTCCTCGTCCTCCTCTCCGACGTCGACGGCGTCTACGACGGCGACCCCAGCAGGCCCGGCACGTCCCGGATAGCTCAGGTGCGCGGGCCGGAGGACCTGGCCGAGGTCGAGATCGGCAGCGCGGGCAAGGCAGGGGTCGGCACCGGCGGGATGGTCACCAAGGTCGAGGCCGCCCGGATCGCGGCCGCCGCCGGCATCCCCGTGGTGCTGACCAGCGCCGTGCACGCGGCGGACGCGCTGAGCGGCGGCGACACCGGCACCTACTTCCACCCGACCGGCAAGCGCTCCGCCGACCGGCTGCTGTGGCTGCAGCACGCCTCCACCCCGCAGGGCGCGCTGATCCTGGACGACGGCGCGGTGGACGCCGTCGTGAAGCGCCGCACGTCCCTGCTGCCCGCCGGAATCGCCGCCGTGGAGGGCGAGTTCAGCGCCGGCGACCCCGTCGAGCTGCGCGACACGGCGGGCCGCGCGGTGGCCCGGGGGCTCGTCAACTTCGACGCCAAGGAGATCCCCCGGCTGATCGGGCGTTCGACCCGCGAGCTGGCCCGCGAGCTGGGCCCGGCGTACGAACGCGAGGTCGTACACAGGGACGACCTGGTGCTCCTGCACGCGTGACTGTCGCAAAGCAACGCGTAAAACGGGGCGTAAGGACCGACCCCGGTGGGGGACGTTCCGTAAAACCACCACGCGGAGCCCTGCGGCCTGCTCAACTTTGTGTCTGGGACGTGTTGCAGGAACACGTTCCATCAAGGGGCCATGCGAGCCATGCGTGAAGGAGGCCGTCGTGAGACGAGCGCGCCCTGGGGCGACGTCGCGCGGTGCTCTGACGAGCGTCGCCGCCGGGGACGTCTACGAGGAGCCCAAGGACCTGCCCCGGCTGTGGCACGTCACCCTCAGCGTCTCCGGGGAGCACGTCCCCCTGTCCGACCTGCGCCGGGCCCTGGAACAGCTGGCGCATGACCACCCCTTCCTGCTGACCAGCAGATACGCCACCGACCACGCCGAGATCCGGTACTGGGAAGAGGCCCGCGACCTGCACGACGCCGCCGCCGTGGCACTGCGCCTGTGGGGCGAGCACCGGCAGAGTGCCGGGCTGCCCGCCTGGGAGATCGTCGGCCTGGAGGTCATCGACCGCGAGACCTACCACCACCGCATCGCCGAGGGCTACGGCCCGGCGCCGGCCACGCCGGTGGGAGTGCATCCGTTCTGAGCGGGAGGCCGTGAGCGTGAGCGGCACGCGGGCCGGACGCGGGCCGGACGGCGGCTCCGAGCGGGCGGGCGCCGGAGCGAGCGGCGGGTTTCGAGCGTCCGGGCGCCGGATCTGGGCTGCCCGAGCCCCAGGGGGAGTGGTTCGCCCCTTTTAGGGTGTCTCGGGGTGTGGGACGACGGCTGAACGGTGCCGCGCCGCGCACTACCCTTCCCCCATGACCACGCTCTCGCCGTACGACTCGATGTCCCCGGTCACCCAGGCCGCCTACCGGGCCAAGGCCGCCGCCGCCGACCTCGCGCCGCTCCCGCGCGCCGAGAAGGACGACGCGCTGCTCGCCATCGCCGACGCCCTGGAGGTCCGTACCAGCGAGATCGTCGAGGCCAACGCCAAGGACATCGCCAAGGCCCGGGAGAGCGGCACCAGCGAGGCCATCGTCGACCGGCTCACCCTCACCCCCGAGCGGGTCCGCGCCATCGCCTCCGACGTCCGGGACGTGGCGAAGCTGCCCGACCCGGTCGGTGAGGTCGTCCGTGGCTCCACCCTCCCCAACGGCATCGACCTGCGCCAGGTCCGGGTGCCGCTCGGCGTCGTCGGCATCATCTACGAAGCCCGCCCGAACGTCACCGTCGACGCCGCCGCCCTCTGCCTGAAGGCCGGCAACGCCGTCCTGCTGCGCGGCTCCGCCTCCGCCTACGAGTCCAACACCGCCCTCGTCCGCGTCATCCGCGACGCCGTCGGCGGCGCCGGGCTGCCCGCCGACGCCGTCCAGCTGGTGCCCGGCGAGAGCCGCGACTCCGTCCGCGAGCTGATGCGCGCCCGCGGCCTGGTCGACGTCCTCATCCCGCGCGGCGGCGCCTCCCTCATCCAGACCGTGGTCAGCGAGTCCACCGTCCCCGTCATCGAGACCGGCACCGGCAACTGCCACGTCTACGTCGACGCGGCCGCCGACATCGACATGGCGATCGACATCCTGATCAACTCCAAGGCCCAGCGGGTCAGCGTCTGCAACGCCGCCGAGACCCTCCTGGTCCACCAGGACATCGCGCCCGAGTTCCTGCCGCGCGCCCTCGACGCCCTCGCCGAGGCCGGCGTCACCGTGCACGCCGACGAGCGCGTGATGGCCTACGCCAAGGACTCCCAGGCGACGGTCGTGGAGGCCGTGGCCGAGGACTGGGAGACCGAGTACCTCTCGTACGACATCGCCGCCGCCGTCGTCGACTCCCTCGACAAGGCCGTCGAGCACATCCGGCTGTGGACCTCCGGCCACACCGAGGCGATCGTCACCACCTCCCAGCAGGCCGCCCGCCGCTTCACCCAGCTGGTCGACTCCACCACCGTCGCCGTCAACGCCTCCACCCGCTTCACCGACGGCGGCCAGTTCGGCTTCGGCGCGGAGATCGGCATCTCCACGCAGAAGCTGCACGCGCGCGGTCCGATGGGCCTGCCCGAGCTGACCAGCACCAAGTACATCGTCACCGGCGACGGCCACGTGCGCCCCTGAGACCCACCCGTTCGGCCGTACGTCCCGGGGGCGGCCGCCGTGCGGCCCCGGGGTGCGGCGGCACGTCCGAAAGGTGTCTCATCAGGCGGATGAATTTCCATACCGTCTGCCCAAATTGACCCCCCAGGTCTACTCTGGATCCGTGCCGGAGGACGTGGGGGGCACGCCGTTCCGTGACGGCTGGGAGCCCGACGACGACCACGACCGCGGGGTGTCGGACGAAGAGTTCGCCTCCGTGGTCTTCGACGAGGCCTTCGTACAGGCGGCGACGTTCCACGAGCCGACCGCCGTCGAACGCCTCCTGGCCGCTGCCCAGGCCAGAGCCGAGGCCTCCGAGGCGGAGGCCCGCCGCGCCCACGCCCGAGGCGAGCGCTACGACGACGCCTACGGTCCCGAGGGGACCGATTTCGGTCAAGATCCGGACGACGACGAGCTGGAGGACACCTATGTCCTCGGCGACCGCCACGGCCCCTTCGGCTCCTACGGCAGACAGGTCCGCTGGCACCGGCCCGTGGCCTGGGTGCTGGCCGTCGTGATGGGCATCGGCATGGTCGCCCTGGCCTTCGCCGCCGTCTACCGAGGCGGCTCCGCCGACACCCGTGACGGGATACCCACCCCCGCCTCGACCGGTCTGGAGCAGGGCAGCGCCGCCGCCCCCTCCGCCTCCGCCGAGACCTCCCAGCCGGCGGCCTCGGCCATCCCGCGCTCCCCCTGAACTCCCGCCCCACTCTTGGTGAGCACCTGTCAGAACTTGTCGTGTAGCAGGGCGTTTACCTGAGGCCCACGAGACCTACTCTGAAAGTATGGGCGGGCCTGGAGACCCACCGGAGGGCACACCCGAGGGCGGCCCCGCCGGTGGAGAGGACGAGTACCGATCCGTCGTGTTCGACGAGTCCTTCGTCCGTGCTGCCCGCCTCCAGGAGTACTCCGCCGAGGAACGGATGACCGACCACGCGCCCGCCGTACGCCGCCGCCCGCACCTGCACCGCGGACTCACCCGGCAGGCCCTGATCCTCGTCCTGCTGATCGCCGTCGCCTTCGGCACCGCGGTCTACATGGGCGTCCGCCACCCCTACAGCACGCCGCAGGCCCGGCGCACCGTGGAACCCCTGCGGACGACGGTGATCCCGCTCGCCCCGACGGGAAGGGTGCCGGGCGCCTCCGACGCCGAGAGCCTGTACGCGCACAGCCCCGCCGACCAGTTCGAGATCGGCGCGGAGGGCATACCCCTGCCGGCCTCCCGCAGCACCGCCCACTTCTCCGACAGCCAGGTGGTGACCGCCCTCACCACCGCCAAGGACTACATCGTCCGCTCCTCGCTCTACCCCGAGGTGCTGACCGGCCGCCAGGTGCACCCCGCGCGGACCCTCCTCGACGCCGACCAGCTCGACCAGTTCGACCAGAGCATCCGCCACCCGGCGGCGGACGGCCGGCACGCCGCCACCGGCTGGCTGGTCCGTCTCGACCCCTCCCGCGTCCAGCTCGCCGACGACCGCGTCCGCGTCCAGGGCGACCTGCAGGCCACCGAGACCGACACGGGCACGCTGGAGGTCACCGCCGACCACACCTTCGTCTACGCCCTGCGCCCCACCGGCGCCGCGGCGAACGCACCCGCGTCCCTGTTCACCGTCCGCCGCGAGCTGACCTTCCGCCTGACCCGCGACGACCTGCGCACCCACCAGGTCCAGCTGGTCACGTCCTCTGTGCAGGCGGGCCCGCTCGCCTGCGCCGAGGACTCCGCCGCCTACCTCCGCCCGCTCCTGGCCGGCCAGACGGCCCGCACCGGCGCCCCCGCGGGCACCGATCCCTACGAGACGGACAGCCCCGCGGCCCTGTGCGGGACGCTGGCCACCAGGGCTCAGCCGACGGTGTGACGCCGGCCGGCTCTATTCCGCGGTGTCCGCCGGGCCGTCCTTCGGCGGGGGCGGGGTCTTGAAGCCCTCGAAGCCTCGGCGGACCCGGCCGCCCAGGTCCCCCGCGCCGCCCGCGAGATCCGTGACCAGCTTCATCAGCGGGTCCTTGGAGGTCTTCACATCGCTCGCGTAGCTGGCCGCCGACTCGCGGAAGGAGTCGCTGACCGAGGTGTCCTTGTCCTCGTCACGCCGCGGGTAGTGGCCGTCCATGAGCCGCTGGAAGTCGCGGGACTCGGCCCACTTCTTCAGCTCGGCGGCCCGCACGGTGGTGAACGGATGCGAGCGGGGCATCACGTTCAGGATCTTCAGCACCGAGTCGCGCAGATCACCCCCGGAGTCGTACTCCTCGGCCTGCTCCAGGAACGCGTCGACGTTCATCTCGTGCAGATGGTTGCCACCCGCGATCTTCATCAGACCGCGCATCGAGGCCCGCAGGTCCTGTCCCACCAGCAGCCCCGCCCGGTCCGCGGAGAGCTCCGACTTGCGGAACCACTCCCGCAGCGCCGTGATGATCGCCATGATCGCGAGGTTGCCCAGCGGGATCCAGGCCACCTTCAGGGCCAGGCTGGTCAGGAACAGCAGGATCGTGCGGTACACCGAGTGCCCGGACAGCGCGTGTCCCACCTCGTGCCCGACGACCGCCCGCATCTCCTCCTCGTCGAGGAGCTCCACGAGCCCCGTGGTGACGACGATGATCGGCTCGTCCAGGCCGATGCACATCGCGTTCGGCTGCGGGTCCTGCGTCACGTACATCGGCGGGACCTTCTCCAGGTCCAGGATGTGACAGGCGTCCAGCAGCATGTCGTGCAGGTGCTGGAACTGCCGCTCGGAGACCCGCACCGAGTCGGACAGGAACAGCAGTCTCAGGCTCCGCTCGGGCAGCAGCCCGCTGAGTGCCTTGAAGACGGTGTCGAACCCGCTCAGCTTGCGCAGCGCGACCAGGGCGGAGCGGTCGGCCGGATGCTCGTAGGCACGCGAGGAGATCCCCGGGAAGCGCCTGCGCTGCCTGCTCGGCACGCGCTCGTGCCCCGTCTGCTGCTGGCCGTCATCGGGCATGTCTTCCCCCATGTGCGTGTGAGTGCCACTGTGCCCCCGAGGCGGGGCCCAGCCTAGGCGGAGATACCGTGGACGGGCAGTACAGCCGAAGGAGTCCACGCATGGATCACCACCCCGCAGCCGCCCGGCTGACCGAGGCCGCCACGAGCGCCGTCCAGCAGCACGGGTCCGGGAATATGCTCCGCATCGTCCTGATCGTGATGATCCTGGGCTGTGTACTGACGGCCTGGTTCCTGCTGCGCGGCTACAAGCAGAAAGACGACTGACGGCCGGCGGAAGTTCCGGTGGCCGTCCCCAACGGAGGAGTCGGCGTGATCGCCGCGCGGCCGCCCGCTTACGATGAGCCGACATCTTTATCCCGCCCACACGCGATAGGTCCTGCCGAAGATGAGCTTCCACAGCGCCGCAGCCCAGTTGGTCACCCTTGCCGCCGAGGGCGAGCCGCACGGCGGAAACCACGACAGCCTCAACCCTGCCATCACCGGCGGCAGCGCCCTGGTCATCCTGCTGCTCCTGCTGTGGATCACCACCCGCTTCAACCGCGACCGCTGAGCAGGGACCCCGTCCCCGGCCGGACGCCACAGGCCGGGCCGGTAGGGTCTGCACGCATGGGAGAGCAGGACATGCCTACCGGTCCGGCGTACGAGAGCGCCGACGACACGGTGAAGCACCCGCAGTACGGCCCGGGCAACGGCCCCGTCCACACGGGCAAGCGACGCCTGGGCGTCATGGGCGGAACCTTCGACCCGATCCACCACGGGCACCTCGTGGCGGCCAGCGAGGTCGCCGCGCAGTTCCAGCTGGACGAGGTGGTGTTCGTGCCCACCGGCCAGCCGTGGCAGAAGTCCCACCGCAAGGTCTCCCCGGCCGAGGACCGCTATCTGATGACGGTCATCGCGACCGCCGAGAACCCCCAGTTCTCCGTCAGCCGCATCGACATCGACCGCGGTGGTCCCACCTACACCGTGGACACGCTGCGTGACCTGCGCGCCCTCAACCCCGACACCGACCTGTTCTTCATCACCGGCGCCGACGCCCTCGCCCAGCTGCTGACCTGGCGGGACAGCGAGGAACTGTTCTCCCTCGCCCACTTCATCGGCGTCACCCGGCCCGGCCACCACCTGACCAATCCGGGTCTGCCGGAGGGCGGTGTCTCCCTCGTCGAGGTTCCGGCCATGGCCATCTCCTCCACGGACTGCCGGGCGAGAGTCGCCAAGGGAGACCCCATCTGGTACATGGTGCCGGACGGAGTCGTGCGCTACATCGCCAAGCGCCAGCTGTACCGCGGCGAGTGAGCCGAGAGGGGCACCGGTGAACGACCGATACGACGCGGGTGACGGCGGCTACGGCGCCGGCCCGTACGAACTCGTGGGCTACGACGAGTACGGCCAGCCCGTGTACCGGCAGGTCCCGGCACAGCAGGCCCAGCAGGCGACCTACGACCCGTACACCCAGCAGCAGGGCTACGGATACGACCCGTACGCCACCGGCCAGCAGCCGCCGGTGCCCTCGTACGACTCCGGCCGGCCGGCGCCGGCGTACGACCCGTACGGCTCCCAGGCCCCCTACGGCGCCGGCACCCAGCACAGCGGCGGCTACGACCCCTACGGGCAGCCCGCGAGCAGCGGACAGCAGCCCCGGGTCACCGAGCAGACCGCCTACATCCCGCAGCAGGCCGGCCCGGCGGAGCACCCGCACGCCCCGGCCCAGCCCGAGGAGCCGCGGGACGAGGGCGAACCGGACTACCACACCGAGCAGTTCGCGTTCGTCGAGGAGCCGGACGGCGACTCCGAGGACGTCATCGACTGGCTGAAGTTCACCGAGAACCGCACCGAGCGCCGCGAGGAGGCCCGCCGCCGCGCACGCAGCCGCATCATCGCCCTCCTCGTGGTCCTCGCCCTCGTCGCCGTCGGCGGCGTCGGCTACCTCTGGTACGCCGGAAAACTGCCCGGCCTGTCCTCCTCCGGCTCCAAGCCCGGCGCGGCCACGCCCGTCAGCGCCCAGAAACGCGACGTGATCGTCGTCCACCTGCACAACACCGGCAAGGGCGGCACCTCCACGGCACTGCTGGTGGACAACACCACCACCAAGCAGGGCAGCACCGTACTGCTGCCCAACTCCCTGGCGCTGAGCGACGACGACGGCTCCACCACGACCCTCGCCAAGTCGGTCGACGGCGACGGCGCCTCCGGCACCCGCGACCAGCTCGACACCGTCCTCGGCACCAACATCCAGGGCACCTGGCGCCTCGACACCCCCTACCTGCAGAACCTCGTCGACCTGGTCGGCAACATCGACCTCGACACCAACACGGACGTGCCCGACCCGGACGCAAAGAAGAAGGGCGCCGAGCCGCTCGTCCACAAGGGCAGCGCCCAGACCCTCAGCGGCAAGATGGCGGTCGCCTACGCCACCTACCGTGCCGCCGGCGAGTCCCAGAACGTCCAGCTGGAGCGGTTCGGCCAGGTCATGCAGGGCGTACTGCGCAAGCTGTCCTCCGACCCGTCGTCGGCCACCACCACCGTGCAGACGCTCGCGCAGATCCTCGATCCGCCGCTCACCGACAAGGACCTCGGCACCTTCCTCGCCAGGCTCGCCGACCTCGCCAAGAGCGGCGACTACAAGACCGCCCTGCTGCCCGTGCAGGCCGACGGCACCCTGACCGCGCAGACCAGCGACAGCGTGGTGAAGAACATCCTCGGCGGCACCGCCAAGAGCCCCGACGCCGGCTCCGCGGTCCGGGTCTCGGTGCGGAACGCCACCGGTGTGAAGGACGACAGCGAGAAGGCCCGCGTGGTCCTCCTCAACGGCGGCTTCACCTTCCTGGAGGGTGGCACGGCCTCCGGCGCCCAGACCGCCTCGAAGGTGGTCTACTCGGACGCCTCCCACAAGGCGGACGCCACACAGGTCGCCAAGACCCTCGGCCTGCCCGGCGGCTCCGTGACCAAGGGAACCGTCTCCTCGGGTGCCGACGTCTCGGTCGTCCTCGGCCAGGACTACAGGCCCGCCGCGTCCTGACCCAGCCCGCGCACCCCACGTGCCACCGTAATCGCGTGGGGTGCGCCGGGCGGTCCGTGAGACCCTTGAGGTCCAGCGACCGCCGACCGAAAGCTTCGTAGTGACCGCCACCGACCGTTCCCTTGAGCTCATCCACACCGCCGCCCAGGCAGCGGCCGACAAGCTCGCCCACGACGTGATCGCCTACGACGTCAGCGACGTGCTGTCGATCACGGACGCCTTCCTGCTGGCTTCCGCGCCGAACGACCGCCAGGTCAAGGCCATCGTCGACGAGATCGAGGAGCGCCTGCAGAAGGAACTCGGCGCCAAGCCGGTACGCCGCGAGGGCGACCGCGACTCCCGCTGGATCCTGCTCGACTACGTCGACATCGTCGTGCACGTCCAGCACAGCGAGGAGCGGGTCTTCTACGCTCTGGAGCGGCTGTGGAAGGACTGCCCCGAACTGGAGCTGCCCGCCGACGCCAAGGCCACCCGCGGCAAGGCCGAGGAGCACGCCAAGCTGCAGGCTGCCGAGGCCGAGCAGGAACCCGGCGGGGAGTGGTGATGAGCGCCACCGGAGAGGTGTCCGACCGCAGGAGCCGCGGCCGCCGCATCATCCTGTGGCGGCACGGCCAGACCGCCTGGAACGTCGAGCGCCGCTTCCAGGGCAGCACCGACGTCGCGCTGACCGAGACCGGCATCGGCCAGGCCCGTCGCGCCGCCCGGCTGCTGGCCTCCCTGGGACCCGACGCCATCATCTCCTCGGACCTGCAGCGGGCGGCGGACACGGCCGCGGAGCTGGCCACCCTCACCGGCCTCGACATCACCCGCGAGGAAGCCCTCCGCGAGACCTACGCGGGCGTCTGGCAGGGACTGACGCACGAGGAGATCATCGCCCGCTACGGCGAGGAGTACGCCGCCTGGAAGCGCGGCGAGGCGGTTCGCCGCGGCGGCGGCGAACTGGAGACCGAGGTCGCCGACCGTGCCGCACCCGTCGTCCTGGGGCACGCCGAGAAGCTCCCCGAGGACGGCACCCTGGTCGTCGTCAGCCACGGCGGCACCATCCGCACCACCATCGGCCGGCTCCTGGGTCTGGAGGCCGGGCACTGGGAGAGCCTCGGCGGCCTCTCCAACTGCTGCTGGTCCGTGCTCGGTGAGGGCGCCCGCGGCTGGCGCCTGCTGGAGCACAACGCGGGCACCCTCCCGGAGCCCGTCCTCGGCGACGACGACTGAGCCGTCGCAGGCTCGCGGACCCCGGATTTCACTTTCTGGCAGGTCACAGGCTAAAGTTCTTCTTGTTCGGCCCGCCGAGCGGGAAGACACGGGGCTATAGCTCAGTTGGTAGAGCGCCTGCATGGCATGCAGGAGGTCAGGAGTTCAATTCTCCTTAGCTCCACAGATCGACACTCTGTTGAGTTGTCAAAGATCGGTGATGAGGATCCCGTCCCCTCAGGGGGCGGGGTTTTCTGTTGTCAGGGTCGGGGGCCACAGCCGCTCTCTTCGCTCCCGCAGCGCCGCGACCTTCGCGCGTGACCTCTCGTCCTCCGGTGTGTAGACCACGATCCGGCACTCGGGCATCCCGTCGATGGACAGCGACTGCGAGGACAGCCGCATGTCACCCACCGCCGCGTGACGGAACGTCTTCACCCGAGGGCCCGGGGGTATCACCTCGCCGCTCGCCCAGAGCCTCGCGAACCAGGGGCTCGCCGCCGACAGCGCGCGTATGTAGTCCTCCCAGGCCCGCTCGCCCACGTGCCGGCCGTACGCCGACCGCAGCGTCGCCACCATCACCGGCAGCTCGTGCTCCCGGTGCACCACCGGGCACGTCTCCTCCGGCAGCGTGAACAGCGTCCACAACACGTTCGGCGCGCCGATCGCACCGGCCTCCGGCACCGTGAACAGGTCGCGGTACGCCGGGTTCGCGGCCAGGACGTCGTAACGCGCGTTGTAGACCACGGCCAGCAGCGGGTCGAGGGCGTCGATGACGTCCTGCACCCGCGGGGCGACCCGGCGCGGCAGATCCTGCGCCGCCGCCTCGAACGGGACTTCCGCCAGGCGGTACAGATGCTCCCGCTCCGGCGCGTCCAGCCGCAGCGTGCGCGCGACCGCGTCCAGCACCTGCGGCGAGGCGTTGATCGGCCGGCCCTGCTCCAGCCATGTGTACCAGGTCACGCCCACGCCGGAGAGCTGGGCGACCTCCTCCCGGCGCAGCCCGGGCGTGCGCCGGCGCAGGCCCGGTGGCATCCCCACGTCGGCCGGTGTCACCCGCGCCCGCCTGCTCCGCAGAAAGACGGCCAGCTCCGGCCTGCGCCGCTGCGTGCTCGGCGCCCGCGCCGCCCTCGTCGTGTTCGTCGGCTCCATCGCCATCGTCAAGCCCCCCGTCGTCCCCGTCTTCCATCGTCGGCAGCCGGGCCCGGTCCTGCCAGGTGCTGGCAGTACCAGCATCACCGGGCACTCGGCACCGGTACCGGCTCGTCGTCAGGCTCGACGCCATGACGACGACATCCCGGTCCGGACCGGGCCCCGGGCCCGCTCCCCACCCTGAGATCAGTGAACCATCCGCCACTGACAGTGACCTCGCCACCGCGAACGGTGCGGGATCATCCGTCACCCACAGTGAAGCACCCGGCACTGACAACCGGCCCCGGCTGCTCCTCGCGGTCCTGCTCACCGCCCTGTTCATGGCGGCCCTCGACGTCTTCATCGTGAACGTCGCCGCCCCCACCATCGGTTCCGAACTCCATGCGACGGGCGCCGATCTGCAGCTGGTCATCGCCGGCTACACCATCTCCTACTCCGTTCTGATGATCACCGGTGCCCGGCTCGGCGACCGGCTCGGCCACGGCCGGGTGCATCTCGCCGGCGTCGCCCTGTTCACCGCGGCCTCGCTCGCCTGCGGCCTGGCGCAGGGGGCGACCGAACTGATCGTCTTCCGTCTGGTGCAGGGCGCCGGTGCGGCGTCCGCCATCCCGCAGGTGCTCAGCCTGATCCAGCGCACGTTCACCGGCGAGGCGCGGGCCCGGGCGCTCGGCGCCTATTCAGCGGTCCTCGCCGTCGGCGCGGCGGCCGGCCAGATCGCGGGCGGCGTGCTCGTCAGCGCCGATCTCTTCGGCACGGGCTGGCGGCCGGTGTTCCTGGTCAACGTGCCGGTGGGCGTCCTGCTGCTGGTACTGGGCCGCCGCGTGCTGCCGCTGGGCGGCGCCGGCGGAAAGGGGCGGTCCCGCGCGCTCGACCTGCCCGGACTGGTGCTGCTGGGCGCGTCCGTGTCGATGCTGACGGTGCCGCTGGTGCTCGGGCAGCAGGAGGACTGGCCGGTGTGGTCCTGGCTGTCGCTGGCCGGAGCCGCGCTGCTGTTCGGGCTGTTCTGCGGATACGAGTCCCGACTGGCCCGGCGCGGTGGCGCCCCGCTGATCGCACCCCGGGTGCTGCGCCATCCCGGGATGGGCCTGGCCGTCTTCCGCATCCTCGCCGTGATGTCGGTCAACGCCGGCTTCCTGTTCGCCCTGACCCTGCACGTCCAGGGCGGCCTCGGCTACAGCGCGCTGCGGGCCGGCCTGGGCTTCGCCCCGACCGCCGCCGTCTTCGGGGCCGTCAGCGTGACCTGGCGAAGGTGGCCCGCGGGCCTGCGGCGCGTGCTGACCCCCGCCGGGTTCGCGCTGACCGCGGTGTCCGTGGCCGTCGTGGGGGTGGCCTTCCACACGGGCGGCGACGGGGGAGCGGTCCTGTACGCCGGATACGCCGGCGTGGGCGCCGGGCTCGCGCTCGCCTTCAGCCCGACGCTCACCGGCGCGCTCGCCACCGTGCGCCCCGAGGACGCGGCGGACGCCAGCGGCCTGCTGGCGACGGTCGCCCAGCTCGGTCAGCTGATCGGCGTGGCCTCCTTCGGCACACTGTTCCTGAACCGGCTTGAGTCACTCGGCGTCGTGCGCTCGTATAGCTCTGCGGAGGCGTTCTGGGTGTGCGCCTGGGCGCTGGCCGCGACGGCCGCGGCGGGGGCCGTGTCCGGACTGGTACTGAGGCGTCGCTGACCGTATTGCTCCGGCCGTGGCAGAATCAAACGGCCGGAAGGGGGCGCGGCCCGACGGGAGGGAGTAGCGATGCCTGCGAGCATCCTTGAGGAGGTCGGCCACCTCCTCGGTGCGGCGTTGATACGGAACACGACAACGCGGCTGAGCTGCCCTTCCTGTGGTTCCGCGCATGTCGCCCAGGTTCTCGGCGACAACGGCGGAATCTCCTACGTGTGCACGGCCTGCGGCCACAGCTGGAGCTGATCGATGGGTGCACACAGGCGAAAGTGCGACTGGTGCGGGAGCGGTACCCCGATCGTCCGTGACATGGAACCGATCAATCCCGACTACCAGTACTGGTGCGAGGAATGCGCGCGGGCGCTGATCATAAAGGGCGACCCGATCGAGACGTACCGGGAACTGGAGGGTGAGCCGATCTACGGCCGCCTCCTGGAGGAGCACTGCACACTCAAGCGGTTCTATTCCTTTGTGACGGCTTGACGCCGCCCGCACCGCTGCCGCGCCGCGGCAACGATGTCCGCGTCAGCGCGAGGAAGAGCACGCCGGCTGCCGCGTAGAGGGCCGAGAGCGTCAACTCCGTGGTGTTCTGGTGCAGTTCCGGGCGCCCGGTGCCGTGCGGCACCCACCAGGGGGCGTACGAGCAGAAGACCAGCAGCGTGCCCAGGGCCGCGGGCCTGGGCCCGTGCGACCACAGCAGCAGCACGAGGGGTACGCACCACACCCAGTGGTGCGTCCATGACACCGGGCTGATCAGCAGTGCGGTGACGGCGCAGGCGCACACCGCCCAGTCCCGCCGCCCGCGCAACTCCGCCGCCACGGCCGCCGCGAGGCCCAGGACGGCCGCGACGGCCGCCGCGGCCACCCAGGGCGCTCCCGGGTCGGGCGTGTGCAGAACTCGGGCCAGGACGCCGCGCAGGGCCTGGTCGGCGGTGTCCTCGGCATGCCCCACCCGACTCACGCGGAACACCACGTCCGTCCAGAACCGCCACGAGTCGTACGGCAGGACGGCCGCCGCCAGCAGCGTCGCCCCGGCGAACGCGACGCCGGCCCCGCGCGCGTGCCCCAGCCACGGCCTGGCGTCCCTGCCCCGCAGGTGTGCCACGACCCCTGTCGCGAGCAGGAACACCGGGAACAGCGCGGGCGTCAGCTTGACCGCCGCGGCCACCCCCAGCCCCGCTCCCGCCAGGTGGTCGTGCCGGCCGGCGCGGCGGCGGGACAGGTCGCCCAGCACCAGGACGGCCAGCAGCAGGTTGACCTGGCCGTAGCGCAGGGTCGTCCACACCGGCTCGCACCACACGGCCGGCGCCGCGACCCACCAGACGGTGTCCACGCGCGCGTGGCCGACGAGTCTCAGCGACAGGCGTACGAAGACCACCAGGAGCGCGAGGTTCCCGGCGGTCGCCAGGAGCCGCAGGGGCGCGGTGTCCAGCAGGGTCAGCGGGGTGAAGAGCAGCGCCGCGAACGGCGGATAGGTGGTGGGCAGGTGCGCGGCCGTCGCGCGCAGCGCGTACAGGTCGCCGCCGGCGCGCACGGTGGCGCCCTCGGCCCGGTACACCATCAGGTCGATCATCGACACGTGCGCGGCTCGCTGAGCAGCGCAGAACGCCGCGAAGGACGCCAGGCACACCCCCAGCGCGACCGGCGTGCGGCGGTGGGCTGCTGACGGCGCGATCACGGTCACGAAAGCAGACATTAGCGGTCGTATCGGTCCAGGCCTGAAACCGATTTGGCGCTGCGTCCCCGGGCCTGTAATGTTTACGACGTCGCCGGGGGAACCGGGCGAAACAAAAGAAAACAAGGGGCTATAGCTCAGTTGGTAGAGCGCCTGCATGGCATGCAGGAGGTCAGGAGTTCAATTCTCCTTAGCTCCACAGAAATCGAAGGCGGATCATCCGAAGGATGGTCCGCCTTCGGTGTGTTGCGCAAAGGTGCGCGCCGAAGGACGGGCGGCCGCGCGAAAGGGGCGGGCCACCCGAGCCGGGTGACCCGCCCCTTTCGCGCGCTCAGCGGCCGAGAGCGCGCCGGCCGCGGCCCTGGGAGACGACCGGCAGGTTCCGGGAGGGTGCCTGCCCGCGCGTGTCCTCCTCGATGCGCAGGGCGAGTGCCGGACAGCGGCGCACCGCGCGCAGCGCCTTCGCCTCCGCGTACCGGGGCACCTGCGCCTGGGCGACGGTAGGGAAACCGTCGGCGCCGAGTTCGAACACCTCGGGGAGGATGTCGGCGCACAGTCCGTGGCCCCGGCACAGCGTCCAGTCGACGTAGATCTTCTGGCGGCTGGAACCGGTCTCCTCGGGCTCTCCGCCGCCCGCGATGCCCGCAGGGGCCCTGCCGCCCTCGAAGAGCGGCAGAACGCCCTCCACGGGCCGTCCGCAGCCGTTTCCGAGCACATGGGCGGCCAGGTCGTCGGTGAACGCCTTGATGGTCGACTCCAGGAACATCGCCGAGCCGTCCGGATGCGAACAGGCGCCGCGCCGCTTGACGTTCTTCGCGACCTGCTTCAGCGCCTCCAGGGCGGCCGGACCGCCGCCGTTCAGGATGTCCTCCATCCCGCGCGCGGCGGCGGGCAGTCCGAGATAGCAGGGGCCGCACTGGCCGGCGCTCTCCTCGGCCAGCCACTGCGCCACCCGCAGCGACTCGCCCAGCGGGCAGGTCTCCTGGCTGATCGGCAGGATCGCGCCCGCGCCCAGCGAACCGCCCACCGCGTCCAGCGAGTTACGGGAGACGATCGCCTCGTTGACGGTCGCCGCGTCGATCCACTTGCCGTGGTAGCCACCGGTCAGCACGCCCTGCGGTACCGGCGGGGCGCCGGCCAGCTGCAGCACGTAGCGCAGCGGCACGCCCGTGGGGACCTCAAGCACCATCGGGCGCGCGACCGCACCGGAGACCGTGAGCATGACGGTGCCCGGTTCGTCGTACAGGCCGGTGTTGCCGTAGCGCTCGGGGCCGATGCGGGCGGCGATGGCCAGCTGGGCGAACGTCTCCGCGTTCGACAGCAGTGTGGGAGCGCCGCCCACGCCGGTCTGCGAGGCACTGATCTTGCGGCCGGGGGGGATCGCCGGGCCGCCGTCGATCGAGCGGATCAGCGAGGCGGCGGCCCCGGTGACCATCCTCACAGGATTGCGCTGCACCCACGCGCGTAGCGCCGATCTACGGCTGTTGCTCAGCCCGCGTTCGGCGAGCGCGGCCTCCATGGAGCGCTGCGTGGACTCGCGCGTGACGCCGATCACGAGCGTCCGTGCGCCGAGCGCCTCGGCGCACAGCAGCGCGCCGTCCAGGATCAGGTGCGGGGCACGGTTGATCAGCACCGTGTCCTTGCGGCAGGCCGGTTCGTCCTCACTGCCGTTGACCACCACGACCGGGCGCACGCCGCGCTTGATCGCCGACTCGGCGACCGAACGCAGCTTCTTGTGGAAGGGGAAGCCCGCGCCACCGCGGCCCTTGAGGTTGATGCGTTCGGCGAGCTGCGCGAGCTGCTCGCCGCCGAGCGGGTCGAGCGGCCCGTGCACCTTCAGGTGCATGGGCAGGTCGAGTCGTTCCACAAGGTCGAAGCCCGACGTGAGCTGGGGAAGGCCGACCACGCGGACTTCGGGGACGTCGGGCAGGGCCTCGTTCACTTAAAGCCTCCGGACGGCATGTTCCAAGGTTCGCCCGAACCCGGTGTGTCGTATGTGTCGTACGACGCGCCGGGCAGCGTTTCGGTAGCGGGACCGCTGTTGTACGTGTCACTCGGGTTGTACGCGCCGTAGAAGCCGTTTGTCTCACGGGTGTCGTACATGTCACTTCCGCCGTAACCGGCCGCGTCCGCATTGCCGTAGACCGGCATGGTCTGCCCGGTGTCCTGGAGCGGGTCGTACATGGAGCGCGGGGCCTCGCCGACCGGCGGCGGGGACGGGATCGGCCAGCTGCCCGATGTGCTGGAGGGGCCGTCCACGCGTGGGACGGCTTCGGTGGGCTGCAGGTCCATCGGCAGGTCCATGCGGGCCCCCTGGCCGGCCGCGTACGACTGCTGGGGGCGGCCCGGCGCGGAGACGGCGCGGTAGGCGGCGGCGAAGCCCGACGCGGGTTCCGCGGCGGGAGTGACGGGGGACTGGTAGAGCGGCGCGGAAGGGGCGGCTGCCGCCCTGGGCTCGCGTCGGCCCTCGAAGCCCGCGGGCGCCGGCTCGGCCACCCGGGAACGGCTGGCGTCCAGCTCCTCCAGGCCCGGCCGTTCGGAGCTGCCGAACAGTGCCACCATCCGGTCGGCGACCCTGCGCTTGACGGGGCGCGGGGCGGCGCGCAGCGCCAGGGCGCCCATCACGCCCAGCAGGGACAGGCTGTAGAGGATCACGAAGACCGGCTTGGCCGAGCGACCCGCGTAGAGGCCGTGGACCAGCGCTGCGCACCAGGCCGGGTAGGCCAGCATGTGCATGGCGCGCCAGCGGGCGGCGACCGGGGCGGGGGTGGCGAAGTTGCTGCGCAGGGCGCCGGTGACGCCCACGAAGATCATCAGCAGGCCGGCCAGCGAGCCCAGCCCGATCAGGCCGCCGATCCCGGTGACGCCGAGCGAGAACGGGATGATCGCGGCGATCAGCTGGGTGTGGCCGAGCGCGACCTTCGTGGTGATGTGCAGCAGCAGGAACGCGATCGAGGCGACCGCCGTCGTCCGGTGCACCGCCTGGCCGACGATCCGCTGCCGTGTGTTGAGGAAGATCCGGTCCTGGGCGAACAGGCCCCAGATCACCGAGCAGCTGAGTGAGACGAGGGAGAGCACGCCCGCGCCGAAGTTCAGGAAGTCGCGGAACTGGTTGCCTCCGACCAGCACGACCACGGGTATGAGCAGCAGGACGACAGCCGATGCCACCCCATAGGCCGAGCGGCCCGGCTTGGGGAGGGAGCGGGTACTACGACGAGGGTTCATGGGGGCAACTCCGAGCAGTTTCGGGAAAGCGGTCCCGCTGCCGAACTCTAAGTGGCGCCATACCGATCAGTACGGGGTTTGAGTTATTGCGTTGTTATCAACGGACGATGTGACTGGGACGGTGTCCCTTAGCGGACGGTACGCGAAGTAATCCTTGACCTTGGTTCAGTTCCGGTGGGGCTTCCTGGCATGTCCACAAGGGATACGGAAGCGCGTCGCGGCTTGCTCAAGGCCGTCGCGGCTTGCTCAGGGCCTGCGGTACCCTAGCGCCATGCGTGCCGTACGCCTTCTGCTTAGCGGGCCGCGCTGATCAGTACCGACCCCGGTCGAACCGCGAGGTCGGCATCGGCGCGGCTTCCCCTCCTGTGCGAGGGGTTTTTTCGTTTCTTTGGAAGTCACAGCCGCTGGCAGAGACGATCGATGGAGCTTTGAGGATCATGAGCGAGACGAACCCCGCTGCCGCCGAGGTGGCCGCGCCGCACCGCTACACGGCCGCCATGGCAGCCGAGATCGAGGCACGCTGGCAGGACTTCTGGGACGCCGAGGGCACCTACGCGGCGCCGAACCCCAAGGGTGACCTGGCCGGCGACCCGCAGCTGGTCGCCAAGCCCAAGAAGTTCATCATGGACATGTTCCCGTACCCCTCCGGTGCGGGCCTGCACGTCGGCCACCCGCTGGGCTACATCGCCACCGACGTCTTCGCCCGGTTCCAGCGCATGACCGGCCACAACGTCCTGCACACCCTGGGCTTCGACGCCTTCGGCCTGCCCGCCGAGCAGTACGCCGTGCAGACCGGCACGCACCCGCGCGTGTCCACCGAGGCGAACATCGAGAACATGAAGGCCCAGCTGCGTCGCCTGGGCCTGGGCCACGACAAGCGCCGGTCCTTCGCCACGATCGACCCGGACTACTACAAGTGGACCCAGTGGATCTTCCTGCAGATCTTCAACTCCTGGTACGACGAGGAGGCGCGCAAGGCCCGCCCGATCTCGGAGCTGATCGCCCGGTTCGAGTCCGGTGAGCGTGCGATCCCGGGCACCACGCGCGCGTGGAGCGAGCTGAGCGCCCGCGAGCGCGCCGACGTCCTGGGCGAGTACCGCCTGGCCTACGCCTCCGACGCGCCGGTCAACTGGTGCCCGGGCCTGGGCACCGTGCTGGCCAACGAGGAGGTCACCGCCGACGGCCGGTCCGAGCGCGGCAACTACCCGGTCTTCAAGGCCAAGCTGCGCCAGTGGAACATGCGCATCACCGCCTACGCCGACCGGCTGCTGGAGGACCTGGAGGAGCTGGACTGGCCCGAGGCGATCAAGCTGCAGCAGCGCAACTGGATCGGCCGCAGCGAGGGCGCCCGCGTCGACTTCCCGATCGACGGCGAACGCATCACGGTCTTCACCACCCGCCCGGACACCCTGTTCGGCGCGACCTACATGGTGCTGGCGCCCGAGCACCCGCTGGTCGAGAAGTTCACCCCCGAGGCCTGGCCCGAGGGCACGCACGCGGTGTGGACCGGCGGACACGCCACCCCGGCCGAGGCCGTCGCCGCCTACCGCGCACAGGCCGCCTCCAAGTCCGATGTCGAGCGGCAGGCCGAGGCCAAGGACAAGACCGGTGTCTTCATCGGCGCGTACGCGACCAACCCGGTCAACGGCGACCAGATCCCCGTCTTCATCGCCGACTACGTCCTGATGGGCTACGGCACCGGCGCGATCATGGCCGTCCCGGCGGGCGACCAGCGCGACTTCGAGTTCGCGCGCGCCTTCGAGCTGCCGATCCACTGCATCGTGGAGCCGACCGACGGCCGGGGCACCGACACCTCGACATGGGAGAACGCCTTCGGGTCGTACGACGCGAAGATCATGAACTCGGCCAACGACGAGATCTCGCTGGACGGCCTGGGCGTCGCCGAGGCCAAGGCCCGCATCACCGCATGGCTGCAGGAGAAGGGCATCGGCGAGGGCACCGTCAACTTCCGCCTGCGCGACTGGCTGTTCAGCCGCCAGCGTTACTGGGGCGAGCCCTTCCCGATCGTCTACGACGAGGACGGCATCGCCCACGCGCTGCCCGAGTCGATGCTGCCGCTGGAGCTGCCCGAGGTCGAGGACTACAGCCCGCGCACCTTCGACCCCGACGACGCGGACACCCAGCCCGAGACGCCGCTGTCGCGCAACGAGGAATGGGTCAACGTCACCCTGGACCTGGGTGACGGGCCGAAGAAGTACCGCCGCGAGACCAACACGATGCCCAACTGGGCGGGATCCTGCTGGTACGAGTTCCGCTACCTGGACCCGCACAACCACCGGCAGCTGGTCGACCCCGAGGTCGAGCAGTACTGGATGGGGCCGCGCGAGGGCCAGCCGCACGGCGGCGTCGACCTGTACGTCGGCGGCGCCGAGCACGCCGTGCTGCACCTGCTGTACGCGCGTTTCTGGTCCAAGGTCCTGTTCGACCTGGGCCACGTCTCGTCGCCCGAGCCGTTCCACAAGCTGTTCAACCAGGGCATGATCCAGGCCTACGTCTACCGGGACAGCCGTGGCATCGCGGTGCCGGCCGCCGAGGTGGAGGAGCGCGACGGCGCGTACTACCACCAGGGCGAGAAGGTCAGCCGCCTGCTGGGCAAGATGGGCAAGTCGCTGAAGAACGCGGTGACCCCGGACGAGATCTGCGCCGAGTACGGCGCCGACACCCTGCGTCTGTACGAGATGGCCATGGGCCCGCTGGACGTCTCCCGCCCGTGGGACACGCGCGCGGTGGTCGGCCAGTTCCGGCTGCTGCAGCGGCTGTGGCGCAACACCGTCGACGAGACGACCGGCGAGGTCACCGTCACCGACGCAGAGCCCGACGAGGACACCCTGCGCGCCCTGCACAAGGCGATCGACGGCGTCCGCCAGGACCTGGAGGGCCTGCGCTTCAACACCGCCATCGCCAAGGTCACCGAGCTGAACAACCACCTGACCAAGGCCGGCACCGCCGTGCCCCGGTCCGTGGCCGAGTCGCTGGTGCTGCTGGTCGCCCCGCTGGCCCCGCACGTCGCCGAGGAACTGTGGCGCAGGCTGGGCCACACCGACTCGGTCGTCCACCAGGACTTCCCGGTCGCCGACCCGGACTACGTCGTGGACGAGACCGTGACCTGCGTCGTGCAGATCAAGGGCAAGGTCAAGGCCCGCCTGGAGGTGCCGCCCGCCATCTCCGAGGAGGAGCTGGAGAAGGTGGCCCTGTCCGACGAGAAGGTCGTCGCGGCGCTGGACGGCGCGGGCATCCGCAAGGTGATCGTCCGGGCGCCCAAGCTGGTGAACATCGTTCCGGCGTGACGGACACCTGTCCGGCACGGCCGGTAAGCCGGTGACCGGACGCCGGTGAGACCGGTATCGGGGTAGTCCCCTACGGGCAGGTTCGGGGTTTTTCTGGAACTCCGAACCTGCCCGCTGCGTTTACCGTGGAAAGCGCAGCGGCGAGTGCCGCGCCGGCCGGAGGAGGAGCGTCGTGGAAGCAGTGATCGTCGTGTTCACCCTGCTCTTCCTGCTCCTCGTCGGCCTGGGCGCCTACGCCACGGTCAAAGCGGTCGCCGCCGCCAGACGCGGGGTGGACCGGACGATCGAGCAGGCCCGGCGCACGGTGGAGGACCACACGCTGCGCGCCAAGTCCTTCGTCCAGGTCGGCCCGGCCGCCGAGATCGCCCAACTGCGGCTCGCGCTGCGCACCTCCATGCGCGCCACCCAGGACGCGCTGCGCGCGGGCGCGGCGGAGGACGAGTCGCTGAAGGAGTCCCTCGGTCTCTTCGAGCGGCTCAGCGCGCACGGGCGCGAACTGGACGCCGACCTCAGGCGCCTGGAGTCGGAGCCGGACCGGGCCGAGCTCAGCGCACGGCTGCCCGAGCTGCGCGCCCGCACCGAGCGCATCACCAAGTCCGCGGACTCACTGCGCTGGGCCGTCCGCGACCGGGCGCGCCGCTTCGTCGAGGACGATCTGGGAGCGCTCAGCGACCAGATAGACATCGAGGCCGACGCCTTGCGTCACTGGACCCCGGCCGGCCCCGCACCGACGCCCGGTCGACGGCCCGACGCGTCCGCTTCGTCCACGGCTCCGTCCGCCGCGGAGGACCCGGCGCGGAGGCACGCCCGCTCGCGCACCTCCCGCACGGCCGAGGAGCAGGCGCCGCAGGCGATCACCCCGCCGTCGCCCCGGCCCGCGTACCCCTGGCAGAAGCGGCCCCGGCCCGAGAGCACCACCTGAGCGGCCGTCCCGGCCCGCCTCGAAGGGGCCGGGCTGCCGCGCGAGCACTACGGCAGGTAACCTCCAGCTCATGTCCCGCCATGTCGCGATCGTCACCGATTCAACGGCCTACCTGCCGCCGCGGACGATGGAGCGTCACGGCATCACGGCGGTGCCGCTGACCGTGGTCCTCGGCGACCGGGCACTCGAAGAGGGCACCGAGATCTCGACACGCTCGCTCGCCCAGGCGCTGCAGAAGCGCCGTCCTGTCACGACCTCCCGGCCGAGCCCGCAGGTGTTCGCGGAGACCTACCGCAGGGTCGCCGAGTCCGGCGCGCGTGCCATCGTCTCCCTGCACCTGTCCGCCGAGCTGTCCGGCACCTACGACGCGGCGGTCCTCGCGGCGCGTGAAGCACCGGTGCCGGTACGAGTGGTGGACACCGGGATGATCGCGATGGCCCTCGGCTTCTGCGCGCTCGCCGCGGCCGAGACGGCGGAGGCAGGCGGGACCGCTGACGAGGCCGTCACGGCCGCCGAGAAGCGGGCCGCGGGCACGTCGGCATACTTCTACGTCGACACCCTCGACTATCTGCGCCGCGGCGGTCGCATCGGAGCCGCACAGGCCCTGCTCGGATCCGCGCTCGCCGTCAAACCGCTGCTCCAGCTCGACGGCGGCCGCATCGAAATGCTCGAAAAGGTCCGTACGGCGTCCAAAGCCATCGCGCGGCTGGAGGAGATCGCCGCCGACCGGGCGGGCAGCGCCGAGGTCGACATCGCCGTCCACCATCTCGCCGCCCCCGACCGTGCCGCCGCGCTCGCGGACAGGCTGCGGGAACGGGTGCCCGGCCTGGCCGACCTGCATGTCAGCGAGGTCGGGGCGGTCATCGGGGCACACACCGGTCCCGGGCTGCTGGGAGCGGTGGTCTCACCCCGCTGATCCATCACCTGCGGGCTGATCCTTCACTCGTACGGGTGGCGGTGTTATCCACAACGGGGCCGTCGTCCCCGGGAATTGACCAAGATCATCGCGAATCGGCGGGATGTTCCATCCTCGTCGCATGGCACTTCGATCACGTTCACGCACAGCCACTCCGACCAGCGGCCCCGGCCGTGGTCCCACCTCAGACGGCCGTGTCCGCCACCACCGTGGCCACGACCACCGCCGCTCCCGTCACGCGCCGGCACCGGCCGAGGAACTGCGCCGCCGCGCCGAGCTCCTCTTCGGCGAACGAGCCGTACGGTGGCGGGAGTCGGGGAACGGGCCTCCGGACGGGGAAGATCCCGCGCCCCTGGCGACCGAGACGGTGACGGCGGACCTGTTGCACGGTCCGGGTCCGGCGAGGACAGCGGCTACTCCGGGTCCGGCGAGGACAGTCACCACTCCGGGTCCGGCGAGGGCAGCGACCACGGCCGCACCTCGCCCGGTCACGCCACCGAACGCTGTGCCGACGGACCAGACGGCACCACCGGCGCCACGTACGTCACCGGAAGCCGAACCCGCCGACGCCTTGAACCCGTTGGCGCCCTCGGAGCCGGTCGGCCCCGGTCGGCGGGAGCGGGCCCGGCTGGCGTTGCGGGAGCGGCTGCCGGTGCGGTTGCAGACACAGTTCGCCGTGGAGCGGCGTGGAGTCGTGGCGCTCTCCGTGATCCTCGTGGTCGCCGCGGTGTTCGCCGTGCAGCACTTCTGGGCCGGGCGGACGGAGTCAGTGAGCGCCCCCCAAGTGGTGCGCGCGCACACTCCCTACGCCGACAGGGAAGATGCCGCGAAGCCCGCTGTGCGAGCGGGCGCGTCGCCGACGCCGGCCGGACAGATCGTCGTGGACGTCAGCGGCAAGGTCCGCAGGCCGGGGGTCCGGCGATTGCCGGCCGGTTCCCGGGTGGCCGACGCGCTGCGGGCGGCCGGCGGTGCCCGTCCGGGCGTGAGCACCGAGGGGCTCAACCGGGCCCGGTTCCTGGTCGACGGCGAACAGGTCGTCGTCGGCGCGCCCACCGGGGCAGCGGCACCGCCTGGACCGGGCCCCGGTCCGGCGTCCGGGACGGCCGCCGGACCGGCGGGCGCGGGCCCTGCGCAGCCTGTCTCCCTCAACACCGCCACGGCGGACCAGCTCGACGGCTTGCCCGGAGTCGGCCCGGTGCTCGCGCAGCACATCATCGAATACCGCACCCAGCACGGTGGTTTCCGCTCGGTGGACGAGCTGCGCGAGGTCAACGGCATCGGCGACCGCCGGTTCGGCGATCTGCGGAATCTGGTACGGCCATGAGCCAAGTGATCGGCGGCGGGCCGCCGGGACGGGGAAGGCCCGGCGGGCTCGCGGACGCCGGGCGAGGAGGCCGGCGGCCGCGGGACCGGGGGGCCGCAGACGCCGAGGTACGTGACCGTGAGGAGGACGGGGCCGCGCACGTCGACCGGCCCGGGCCGCTGGACCTGCGCCTGGTGCCGCCCGCGCTCGCCGCCTGGGCCACGGCGGCCGCGACGCTGGACGCACCGGCGGCCTGGACGGCCGTCCTCGCGATCGCCTGCCTGACAGGCGGGATCGTTCTGCTGTCGGCCCGCGGCTCCGGCCGGGCCGGACGGCCCGCAGAGGCCTCGCCGACCCGCCGGGACGGACGCAAGACGCGAGGAGCACGGACGCTCCAGCGGTCCGGGTGGGCCCGCGCCCCGATCGCCGCCGTGCTGCTCTG
The DNA here is from genome assembly GCF_014649495.1 of Streptomyces filipinensis. Taxonomy (GTDB): domain Bacteria; phylum Actinomycetota; class Actinomycetes; order Streptomycetales; family Streptomycetaceae; genus Streptomyces; species Streptomyces filipinensis. The sequence goes on from NZ_BMTD01000001.1 coordinate 540,742, forward strand.
CGTCGCCGCGGCGGCCGCCACCGCCGGGCTGCACGGGGCGGACGTACGCCGCGGTCCCGTGCCCGACCTGGCCCGGCGGTACGCGACCGTGACCGCCGAGGTGGAGGTGAGCGGCGATCCCTGGCTGAGCCGGCCGCGGGTGCGCGGCGATCACGCGGCGCCGGTGGCGGTGCTGGCCCGGGCGGAGGTGCGGCGCGTGGCGCGGACCGACGGGACGAGCGTGCGGACGCGGACCCCGGTACTGCTGGTCGTCGACGCGGACATCCCCGCGCCGTACGGCGGTGCTGCTCGGAACGGCGGTGCGGCGGCGTGGGGCACGGCGGGAGCCGGGGTCCGCGACGGGCGGCGTGCGCGTGATGCCTGGCTCGGCTTGTTGCCGTCCACGCGGTTGCGCGTGGGCGGCCGGCTGGCGCCGGCACTGACCGGCGGAGACCCGACCGCGGCCGTGCTGCGGGTGCGCGGCCGGCCCGGGCCGCGGATCGTGGCGGGCCCCAGCGGGCCGCAACGGCTCGCGGGACGGCTCAGGGCCGGGCTGCGGGAGGCGACCGACGATCTGCCGCAGGACGCGCGGGCGCTCCTTCCGGGGCTGGTCGTCGGCGACACCTCACGGATCACGCCCGAACTGGACGAGGCGTTCAAGGAGACGGACCTGACGCACACGCTCGCCGTGTCCGGCAGCAACCTCACCATCCTGCTCGCGCTGCTGATCGGGCCGCCCGGCCTGGCCCAGCGGGCCGAGCGCCGGGGTCTGGCCCCGCGCCTGGGGCTCTCGCTGCGGGGGACCGCGCTGCTCGCCGGAGCGCTCACGCTCGGGTTCGTCGTCGTGAGCCGGCCCGACCCCAGTGTGCTGCGGGCCGCCGTCTGCGGCGCGGTGGCACTGCTCGCCCTGGCCACCGGGCGCCGTAGATCACTGGTCCCCGCACTGGCCACGGCCGTCCTGCTGCTGGTGCTCTACGACCCCTGGCTGGCCCGCAGCTACGGCTTCCTGCTCTCCGTGCTGGCCACCGGCGCGCTGCTGGTGCTGGCACCGGGCTGGAGCGAGGCCTTGCGGCGGCGCCGGGTGCCGCCGAGGCTCGCGGAGGCGCTGGCGGCGGCCGCCGCGGCACAGGCGGTGTGCGCCCCGGTCACGGCGGTGCTGTCGGCGCGCGTGAGCCTGGTGGCGGTGCCGTGCAACCTGCTGGCCGAGGTGGCGGTGGCGCCGGCCACGGTGCTGGGGTTCGCGGCGCTCGTGTGGGCGTCGCTGGCGATGGGGCCGGCCAAGGCGCTGGCCTGGTGCGCGAGTTGGCCGGCCGGATGGATCGCCGGGGTGGCCCGGACGGGGGCGGCGCTGCCCGGCGCGGGAGTGGGCTGGCCGGGAAGCTGGCCGGGAGCGCTGGCGCTGGCGGCGGTCACCGTGGCTCTCGTCCTGGCCGTCCGGCGACTGCCGCGACACCCGTGGTGGGCCGCCTTGCTCGCGGTGCTGCTGGTGCTGGTGGTGGTGCGGCCGGCACCCCTGACCCGGGTGATCACCGGTTGGCCGCCGCCGGGCTGGAGGTTCGCGATGTGCGATGTCGGGCAGGGAGACGCGACCGTGCTGGCGGCGGGCGAGGGGACCGGGGTGGTCGTGGACGCCGGACCCGATCCCGCGCTGGTCGACCACTGTCTGCGGCAGCTGGGCATCACGCGCGTCCCGCTGCTCGTCCTGACCCATTTCCATGCCGACCATGTGGCGGGACTGCCCGGTGTCCTGCGGGGCCGTTCGGTGGCCGCGATCGAGACCACCGGCTTCGAGGAACCCCCCGAGCAGGCGGAGTTCGTCACCAGGGTGGCCGCGGCGCGGCACATCCCGCTCACGCGGGCCGTCGCGGGCGAGGAAGGGCGTACCGGACCGCTCTCCTGGCGGATCCTGTGGCCCCCGCCGAGCACACGGCCGCCGTCGGACCCGGGATACCCGGCATGGCCGGGCCCGGTGCCCGAACCGGACGGTCCGAACGACGCGAGCGTCGCGATGCTGGTCCGTGCGGGCGGACTGAGACTCCTGCTGCTGGGTGATCTCGAACCGCCGGCCCAGCAGGCGTTGTCGCGGTCACCGGTGGCGGCCGAGCTGGCCGGTGTGGACGTACTGAAGGTGGCCCATCACGGCTCGGCCTACCAGGACCCGGAGCTGATACGGCTGGCGGCTCCCCGGGTGGCGCTCATCAGCTGCGGCGCGGACAACCCGTACGGTCATCCGGCTCCGGCGACCGTGGCCGCGCTGCGGGCGGGCGGCGCGCTGGTGCTGCGCACCGACCGGGACGGAGAGCTCGCGGTCGGCGGAACGGGAGGGACGGGTGGGGAGGTGCGGGTGGCCAGAGACTGACCGGCCTCGCCCAGACTGGGGCCATGGACTCCCACGAGGTCGACGACTATCTCCGCCGGATCGGTGCCGAGCGCCCGCACCGGCCCACCGCCGAGGCGCTGCGTGAGCTGCATCTGTGTCATCTGCGGACCGTTCCCTTCGAGAACCTGTCCATCCACCTCGGCGAGGAGATCCAGCTGGAGGAGGAGTGGCTGCTGGACAAGGTGGCGGGACGCGGGCGGGGTGGCTTCTGCTACGAACTGAACGGCCTGTTCGGCGCGTTGCTCGCCGCTCTCGGCTACGAGGTCCAACTGCTCGCGGCCCGTGTGTACGGCGACGAGGGGCGGCTCGGCATCCCGTACGACCATCTCGCCCTGCGGGTGCGGACCGTGGAGGGGGACACATGGCTCGCGGACGTCGGGTTCGGGGCCCACAGCCACTACCCGCTGAGATACGCGGAACGCGCGGAGCAGGCCGACCCGGGTGGTGTGTTCCGGGTGGTGGAGGCCGGTCCGGACGAGGCCGGGGCGCGCGGTGGCGGCTCGACGGGGGCCGGGGACCTGGACGTCGTACGGGACGGCAGCCCGCAGTACCGGCTGGAGACCCGGCCCCGGGTGCTCGGGGACTTCGTGGCCGGGGCCTGGTGGCACAGGACCTCGCCGCTGTCGCACTTCACCCGGTCGCTGGTCTGCTCAAGGGTCACCGAGGACGGAGGGAGGATCACGCTCAGCGGGCGTGTGCTGAAGACGACGGGCGGTGACGGGAAGCGCGGGACACGGGAGTTGGAGACGGACGAGGAGGTGCTGACGGTGTACCGGGAGCGGTTCGGGATCGAGCTGGACTGTGTGCCGACGGTGCGGGACGGGAGTCCGTGCCTCTGACGGTGTCCAAGGCTGACCTGGCCGTTCGGTTGTCGTGGGGTGTCGGAGAATGGGCCCGTGAGCGATGTGAGACACGTGCTGGTGCTGCCCGACCGGGATGCCGCCGAGGAGGCGGCCGAGGCGCTCGGGGAGCGGTTCGGGCTGGCCGAGGAGCCGCAGCTCGTCCGGGATGCGCTGGCCGGCGAGGACGATGCCGAGGACGCGCAGTGGCTGGTGGTCCTGCGGGACGCGGAGCGGCGGCTGGACCCGGTGGAGCTGGACGCGTTCGCGGGGGAGTGGGAGGGGTGGCGGGAGGAGCCGTAGTCCTGCTGGTGGCTGGTGGCTGGTGGCTGGTGTTCGGGCCGGCCGGAGTGGGGCGCGTCGGGGCCGGCCCGGCGTCGGGCCGCCCGCCCGCGCTGCCCGCCGCCGGGGTGTGGGGGGATGCCCGCAGCCGGAGGGTGTGAGGACGCCCGTGGGTGTGGGGTCGTTGTCAGTGGCGCGTGGGATGCTGTGAGCGATGGCCAGGAAGACTGCGAATGACGATCCTCTCGCCCCGGTGACGCTCGCCGTGGGCCAGGAGGACCTCCTGCTCGACCGCGCCGTGCGGGAGGTGGTGGCCGCCGCCAAGGCCGCCGACGCCGACACGGACGTACGCGACCTCACCCCGGACCAGTTGCAGCCCGGCACGCTCGCCGAGCTCACCAGTCCTTCGCTCTTCGCCGAGCGGAAGGTCGTGGTCGTACGCAATGCCCAGGACCTGTCCGCCGACACGGTCAAGGACGTGAAGGCGTATCTCGGGGCGCCCGCCGAGGAGATCACGCTCGTGCTGCTGCACGCGGGCGGGGCCAAGGGCAAGGGGCTGCTGGACGCCGCGCGCAAGGCGGGGGCCCGCGAGGTGGCCTGCCCGAAGATGACCAAGCCCGCGGACCGGCTGGCGTTCGTGCGCGGTGAGTTCCGGGCGGCGGGGCGGTCGGCGACGCCCGAGGCGTGCCAGGCGCTGTGCGACGCCATCGGCAGTGATCTGCGGGAGCTGGCGTCGGCGGTGTCCCAGCTGGTCGCCGACGTGGAGGGGACGATCGACGAGGCGGTCGTCGGGCGGTACTACACCGGCCGGGCCGAGGCCTCCAGCTTCACGGTCGCCGACCGGGCCGTGGAGGGGCGTACGGCGGAGGCGCTGGAGGCGCTGCGGTGGTCGCTGGCGACAGGCGTGGCGCCGGTGATGATCACCAGCGCGCTGGCCCAGGGCGTGCGGGCGATCGGGAAGCTGTCCTCCGCGCGCGGGGGGCGGCCGGCCGATCTGGCGCGGGAGCTGGGCATGCCGCCGTGGAAGATCGACCGGGTGCGGCAGCAGATGCGGGGGTGGACGCCGGACGGGGTGGCGGCGGCGATGCGGGCCGTCGCCGAGGCCGACGCGGGCGTGAAGGGAGGCGGCGACGATCCCGAGTACGCGCTGGAGAAGGCCGTCGTGGTGATCGCTAGGGCCGCCCGGTCGCGCGGGCGCGGGTAGGCGCGCTGGCGCTCTGCACGGGCCCCCGCCGGCGCTCCGGCCAAGGACCCCACCCCCGGACTCCGCCCAGCTCACCCACCACCGGGCTCAGCCCAGCCATCACCGGGCTCAGCCCAGCCATCACCGGGCTCAGCTCACCCACCACCGAGCCCAGCCCACCCCATTCACCATCGGGCCCGGCCCACCCACCCCGGAAACCGTTCGCTGCACAGCGGCCCCCGGCCTCCGGCCAGCGCCCCAACCCCCGGCCAGCAGTCCCCGGCCTCCGGCCTCCGGCCAGCGCCCCCGACCGGCAGACCCCGGCCAGCGCCCCCACCCCCCGGCCAGCAGCCCCGCCCCCCGGCCTGCAGCCCCAGCCCCCGGCCAGCAGCCCCAGCCCCCGGCGCCCGGCGCCGTTCACCCCATGCCGAAGGCCCCGGTGCCCACCCTGGGGAAGGGGAAGCACCGAGGCCTTCGGCTCAAGCTGGTTGGACTCGCACCCGCGTGGCGAACGCAGGCCGCGTGCGAGTCCGGGGTGCCGGGCGGGAGCGGATGAGAGAGGGCCCGCTCTGGGTCCTTCCGGCGGTCAGATCAGAAAGGGAGTTCAGCCCTTGAGGGTCGCGACCTTGGAAGCAAGCGCCGACTTCTTGTTGGCGGCCTGGTTCTTGTGGATGACGCCCTTCGAGACGGCCTTGTCGAGCGCACGCGCGGCAGCGCGCTGCAGCTCGGTGGCCTTCTCGACGTCACCCGCGGCAGCGGCCTCACGGGCCTTGCGGATCGCGGTCTTCAGGGAGGACTTGACGGCCTTGTTGCGCAGCCGAGCCTTCTCGTTGGTCTTGATCCGCTTGATCTGGGACTTGATGTTCGCCACGAAGGAGCCTTTTCAGGTTCAGGCGCGGGGCCGCACGGGTCCCGTACCGGTGATCCAAAATTTCTCTGACGTGCCTCGCGCTGAGAGGGCATGAGGCACAGCCATCTACAGTACCAGTGGCCCTGCGAGCGGCCCAAAACGGTGTCCGGTCCCTCCGCGTGGGACCATGGAGACTACGTATCGATCCGACCCGAGGCATAAGGCGCCTCAAGAGACAGGACCCTGCGTGCCCGCGACCCCTAACCATGTGCCCGAGCCGAGCCGTACCGCCCCGGCTCTGATCCGCAATTTCTGCATCATCGCGCACATCGACCACGGCAAGTCCACGCTCGCCGACCGGATGCTCCAGCTGACCGGTGTGGTCGAGCAGCGGCAGATGCGTGCTCAGTACCTCGACCGGATGGACATCGAGCGCGAGCGCGGCATCACGATCAAGTCCCAGGCGGTGCGTCTGCCCTGGGCCCCCACCGAGGGCCCCGACCAGGGCACGGCCCACATCCTCAACATGATCGACACTCCGGGGCACGTCGACTTCACCTACGAGGTCTCGCGGTCGCTCGCCGCCTGTGAGGGGACCATCCTCCTCGTCGACGCCGCCCAGGGCATCGAGGCGCAGACCCTCGCCAACCTCTACCTGGCGATGGAGAACGACCTCACGATCATCCCCGTGCTGAACAAGATCGACCTGCCGGCCGCCCAGCCGGAGAAGTTCGCCGAGGAGCTGGCGAACCTGGTCGGCTGCGACCCGGACGACGTCCTCAAGGTCTCCGCGAAGACCGGTCTCGGCGTGGACGCGCTGCTGAACAAGGTCGTCAAGGAGATCCCGCCGCCGGTCGGCGTCGCGGACGCCCCCGCCCGCGCGATGATCTTCGACTCGGTCTACGACTCCTACCGCGGTGTCGTGACGTACGTCCGTGTCATCGACGGCCAGCTCAACAAGCGCGAGCGCATCAGGATGATGTCCACCGGCGCCACGCACGAGCTGCTGGAGATCGGCGTCAGCTCGCCCGAGATGCTCCCCGCCGACGGCCTCGGCGTCGGTGAGGTGGGTTACCTCATCACCGGTGTGAAGGACGTCCGGCAGTCCAAGGTCGGTGACACCGTCACCAGCCAGAGCAAGGGCGCCACGGAGGCCCTCGGCGGGTACAAGGACCCCAAGCCGATGGTCTTCTCCGGGCTGTATCCGCTCGACGGTTCCGACTATCCGGAACTGCGCGAGGCCCTGGACAAGCTCCAGCTCAACGACGCCGCCCTCGTCTACGAGCCGGAGACCTCCGCGGCCCTCGGCTTCGGCTTCCGCGTCGGCTTCCTCGGCCTGCTGCACCTGGACGTGATCCGGGAGCGCCTGGAGCGCGAGTTCGGACTCGACCTGATCGCCACCGCCCCCAACGTGGTCTACCGCGTGGTCATGGAGGACGGCAGCGAGCACACGGTCACCAACCCGAGCGAGTTCCCCGAGGGCAAGATCAACGACGTCTTCGAGCCGGTCGTGCGGGCCACCATCCTCGCGCCCACCGAGTTCATCGGCTCGATCATGGAGCTGTGCCAGACCCGGCGCGGCACCCTGCTCGGCATGGACTACCTCTCGGAGGACCGCGTCGAGATCCGCTACACGCTGCCGCTCGCGGAGATCGTCTTCGACTTCTTCGACCAGCTGAAGTCCAAGACGCGCGGCTACGCCTCGCTGGACTACGAGCCCACGGGCGAGCAGACCAGCTCCCTGGTCAAGGTCGACATCCTGCTGCACGGCGACAAGGTCGACGCCTTCTCGGCGATCACCCACAAGGACCAGGCGTACGCGTACGGCGTGCGGCTCGTCGCCAAGCTCAAGGAGCTGATCCCGCGGCAGGCCTTCGAGGTGCCGGTGCAGGCCGCCATCGGCTCGCGGGTGATCGCCCGCGAGACCATCCGCGCCATCCGCAAGGACGTCCTCGCCAAGTGCTACGGCGGTGACATCTCCCGTAAGCGGAAGCTGCTGGAGAAGCAGAAGGAAGGCAAGAAGCGGATGAAGATGGTGGGTTCCGTGGAGGTTCCGCAGGAAGCCTTCATCGCCGTCCTGTCCAGTGATGACAGCGCGGGGTCGGCCAAGGGCAAGAAGTAACCATCGGTAACAACCGCTGGTGTCCGTAAAACGGGCGCGTGGGGGCCTGTCGTACGAAAGTGCGGCGGGCCCCTACGCGTGCGTAGGGTCGCTCTGCGTGGAAAGTGACAGGCCGATGCCCCTTACGCAGCGGCCGGTCGCGGCTTACTCTGATCCCTGCTCGATAGTTACTCGCGAGTTAAACAACAGCGCGAAACCCCCACCGTGAGTTAACCCAGCCGCACCGAGTCAGCCGCACCGTCGCGGGCCCCCGGAGGATGTCGTGAGCGACACACAGACCCTGATCGAGAACCGTCCGCCGTCCGTGGCGGCCCTCTTCCTGGAGCGCGTGGCGGCCACACCGGACGCCGAGGCCTACCGCTACCCGGTGCCGCCCGCCTCCGGCCAGGGCCCCGACGAATGGAAGTCGCTCAGCTGGGCGCAGGCGGCCGAGCGGGTGTACGCGATCGCGGCCGGTCTCGTCGAACTGGGCGTGCAGCCCGAGCAGCGGGTCGCCCTCGCCTCCTCCACGCGCGTCGAGTGGCTCCTCGCCGACCTCGGCATCATGTGCGCGGGCGGCGCGACGACCACCATCTACCCACAGACCAACGCGGACGAGTCGGCGTTCATCCTCTCCGACTCCGAGAGCCGGGTGCTGATCGCCGAGGACGCGGCCCAGGCCGCCAAGGCCCTGGAGAAGCGCGCCGAGCTGCCCGACCTCACCAAGGTCGTCGTCATCGACGCGGCCGGCGCCGAGACGAGCGACTGGGTGATCACCCTCGCCGAGCTGGAGCGGCGCGGCGCCGCCTACCTGGAGCAGCACCCGCAGCTGATCAAGGAGCGGGTCGGCGCGATCACCAGGGACCAGCTCGCCACCCTCATCTACACCTCCGGCACCACCGGCCGCCCCAAGGGCGTGCGCCTGCCGCACGACAACTGGGCGTACATGGCGCGGGCCATCGCCGCGACCGGCCTGGTCACCATGGACGACGTGCAGTACCTGTGGCTGCCGCTCGCGCACGTCTTCGGCAAGGTGCTCACCTCCGGCCAGATCGAGGTCGGCCACGTCACCGCCGTCGACGGCCGCGTCGACAAGATCATCGAGAACCTCCCGGTGGTGCAGCCGACGTACATGGCGGCCGTGCCGCGCATCTTCGAGAAGGTCTACAACGGCGTCGCCGCCAAGGCCCGCGAGGGCGGCCCGGCCAAGTACAAGATCTTCCAGTGGGCCGCCGAGGTCGCCCGCGAGTACGCCAAGGTCACCCAGGACAACTTCCGCCGCACCGGCAGCCACTCGGCCCCCTTCGGGCTGGCCGCCAAGCACAAGGTCGCCGACACGCTCGTCTACTCCAAGCTCCGCGAGGCCTTCGGCGGCCGGCTGCGCGCCTGCGTCTCCGGTGCCTCCGCGCTGGCACCCGAGATCGGCTACTTCTTCGCCGGTGCCGGCATCCACATCCTGGAGGGCTACGGACTCACCGAGTCCTCCGCCGCCTCCTTCGTCAACCCCGGCGAGGCCTACCGCACCGGCACGGTCGGCAAGCCGCTGCCCGGCACGGAGGTGCGGATCGCCGACGACGGCGAGATCCTGCTGCGCGGCCCCGGCATCATGGAGGGCTACCACGGGCTGCCCGAGAAGACCGCCGAGGTGCTGGAGTCCGACGGCTGGTTCCACACCGGTGACATCGGCGAGCTGTCGCCCGACGGCTACCTCCGCATCACCGACCGCAAGAAGGACCTGATCAAGACCTCCGGCGGCAAGTACGTCGCCCCGGCCGAGGTCGAGGGCCAGTTCAAGGGCGTGTGCCCGTACGTCTCCAACATCCTGGTGCACGGCGCCGACCGGAACTACTGCACCGCCCTCATCGCCCTGGACGAGCCCGCGCTGCTGGACTGGGCGAAGGAGAACGGCCTGGAGGGCAGGGCGTACGCCGAGATCGTCGCCGCGCCGCAGACGGTGGAGATGGTCGACGGGTATGTGCGGCAGCTCAACGCGGGGCTGCAGAAGTGGCAGACGATCAAGAAGTTCCGGCTGCTGCCGCGCGACCTCGATGTGGAGCACGGGGAGATCACGCCGAGCCTGAAGCTGAAGCGGCCCGTGGTGGAGCGGGAGTACAAGCACCTCATCGACGAGATGTACGCCGGGGCGCGGGAGAAGTAGGGGACGGTGCGGTGAGCGGGGGCCGCGGGCCGTTCATGGCCGGCCGCGCCCCCCTCGGCGGGGCCGTGCGTCGACACGGCCCCGTAGCCCTTGGGTGATTGTGCTCGCCTGCGCTCAAAAGGCGCCCTCTTCTGTCCATTTCGGTAACCCACCGCTTATGGGTGCCCCCGGTCTGTCACCCTGGGCCGCATGGACATGGCGGCCATACCGACGCAACGGGAGAGTGAGCCCCGGGCCAGGGAGACCAAGGGGCGCACGACGCTGCCCGGAAGCCCCCTGGCACCGGGGTCCGCCCGTGCGCTGGTGCGGGCCGTGCTGGCCGAGGCGCCCGGGGTCTCGGCCCGGCTCGTCGACGACGCCATGGCCGTCGTCAGCGAGCTGGTCACCAATGCCGTCGTGCACGCCGGTACGGACGTGGAGATCGACTGGCGGCTGGAGGAGACCGGCGCGTTCGTCGTGGAGGTGGGCGACCGCCATCCCTCCCGCGCCCCGCGCGACGCCCTGGGCGCCGAGGCGCCGTACGACACCCCCGAGTACGGGCGCGGCCTGCGGCTGGTCACCACGCTCGCCGAATCCTGGGGCGTCACCTACCGCGCCGGCGCCAAGACGGTCTGGGCGCGGCTGCCCCCCGGCGGTGTCGAGGACCCGGACACCCCCGTGCCGGACGCGGCCCTGGAGGTCGCCGAGGACCTCGCCCCGCAACCGCACCGCGTCGACGGCGACCGGGAGTGGCTCGGCCGGGGCGCGCTGTCCTTCCTCGCCGAGGCCTCCGACCTGCTCGCCGGGCAGCTGGACGAGAACCTGGTCACGGCCCTGACCGGCCAGCTCATCGTCCCCCGGCTCGCCGACTGGTGCGCCGTCTGGCTGGAGGACGAGGCGACCGTGCGGGGCGGGGCGGGCATGGGCCCCGACCGGGTCTGGCACGCCAGCGAGAGCGGCATCGAGGAACTGCGCTGCGCTCTGGAGAAGGAGCCGCCCTGCCCGCGCGACGGGCTGCGCTCCGGCCCCGAGCCGTACCCCTGGCCCGGGCACGCGCTCGGCCCGCAGGGCAGCGACGGCACGGCGCTGGCGTTCCGGCTGATCGCGGGAGGCCGGCCGGTCGGCACGCTGGTGATCGGCCGGTGCGGGCTGCTCGGCTTCCCCGACGAGGTCACCGGGCTCGTGGAGGACCTCAGCCGCCGGGTCGCCCTCGCCATCGGCGCGGCCCGCCAGTACGCCCGCCAGGCCACCATCAGCGCCGTCCTGCAGCGCGGCCTGCTGCCCGGCGCCGTCGCCGAGATCCCGGGCGTGAGCAGCGCGCTCGTGTACGAACCCTGCGACAAGGGCGGCCCCAGCGGCGACTTCTACGACCTGTTCCCGGCCGGCGACGGCCGCTGGTGCTTCGCCGTCGGCGACGTCCAGGGCAAGGGCCCCGAGGCGGCGGTCGTGATCGGCCTCGCCCGCCCCTGGCTCCGCCTCCTCGCCCGCGAGGGCTACCGCGTCGCCGACGTCCTCGACCGCCTCAACCAGCTCCTCCTGGACGACGCCACCGAGGCCGCCGACGCCGCCGCCCGCGCCCTGGTCGCCGTGGGCGGCCGCCCCGTGACCCCCGGAGACGGCCCGCAGACCCGCTTCCTGTCCCTGCTCTACGGCGAGCTGACCCCCTACGAGGGCGGCGGGGTCCGCTGCACGCTCGCCTCCGCCGGCCACCCGCTGCCGCTCGTCCTCGGCCCCGACGGCACCGTACGCACCGCCGCCCGCCCGCAGACCCTGCTCGGCGTCGTCGAGGACGAGACCTACACCAGCGAGACCCTCGACCTGCGGCCCGGCGACAGCCTGCTGTGCGTCACCGACGGGGTGACCGAGCGGCGCTCCGGTCCCCGCCAGTTCGACGACGGCGACGGCCTCGCCCGCGCCCTGTCCGGCTGCGCCGGGCTCAGCGCCGAACTGATCGCGGAAAGGATCCGCCGCCTGGTGCACGACTTCGGGGGCGGCCTGCCCGAGGACGACCTCGCCCTGCTGGTGCTGCAGGCGGAGTAACCGCGCCGGTGCTGGACAATGGAAGGCATGCCTTCCGCCCTGCCCGACGGCGAGCCCGTCCCCGCCGACGGCGCGCTGCCCGCACCCGCGCTCGCCGGGGCCGCCCACCGCCCGCTCGGTTTCTATCTGCACGTCCCGTACTGCGCGACCCGCTGCGGCTACTGCGACTTCAACACCTACACCGCCACCGAGCTGCGCGGCACGGGCGGCGTACTGGCCTCCCGTGACAACTACGCGGACACGCTGACGGACGAGATCCGGCTCGCGCGCAAGGTGCTCGGCGACGACCCGCGCGAGGTCCGTACGGTGTTCGTCGGCGGCGGTACGCCCACGCTGCTGGCCGCGGACGATCTCGTACGGATGCTGGGGGCGATCCGCGACGAGTTCGGACTGGCGCCGGACGCCGAGATCACGACCGAGGCGAACCCGGAGTCCGTCGACCCCGCGTACCTCGCCACCCTCCGCGAGGGCGGCTTCAACCGGATCTCCTTCGGCATGCAGAGCGCGAAGAAGCATGTGCTGCGCGTGCTCGACCGCACCCACACCCCGGGCCGCCCCGAGGCCTGCGTGGCGGAGGCACGGGCGGCGGGCTTCGAGCACGTCAACCTCGATCTGATCTACGGCACCCCGGGCGAGAGCGACGACGACTGGCGGTCCTCGCTGGACGCGGCGATCGGCGCGGGCCCCGACCACGTCAGCGCGTACGCGCTGATCGTGGAGGAGGGCACCCAGCTGGCCCGCCGGATCCGCCGGGGCGAGGTCCCGATGACCGACGACGACGTCCACGCCGACCGCTATCTGATCGCCGAGGAGACCCTGTCGGCGGCGGGCTTCGACTGGTACGAGGTCTCCAACTGGGCCACCTCCGAGGCGGGCCGCTGTCTGCACAACGAGCTGTACTGGCGCGGCGCCGACTGGTGGGGCGCCGGTCCCGGGGCGCACTCGCACGTGGGCGGGGTGCGCTGGTGGAACGTCAAGCACCCGGGGGCGTACGCGGCGGCACTGGCGTCGGGGCGGTCGCCGGGGGCCGGGCGTGAGCTGCTGTCCGACGAGGACCGGCGGGTCGAGCGCATCCTGCTGGAGCTGCGGCTGCGGGAGGGGGCGCCGCTGGCGCTGCTGAAGGAGGAGGGGCTGGCGGCTTCGCGGCGGGCGCTGGCGGAGGGGCTCCTCCAGGAGGGTCCGTACGAGGAGGGGCGGGCTGTGCTGACGCTGCGGGGGCGGTTGTTGGCCGACGCGGTGGTGCGGGATCTAGTGGATTGATCACTCCGGCGAGCGCATCGCCCCGGAACGCCGGCCGGTCAGACGCTCGATCTGCGCAGCCGGAGAGATCCCCACCGAGTTCGTCACGCTGCCCGACGTCAGGCCCCACCGCTACCCGTGACGAAGTCGATCAGCTCCTCCACCCGCCCCAGCAACTCCGGCTCCAGGTCCCTGTAGGACCCCACCCGCTTCAGGATCGCCTGCCACACCGCCCCGGTGTTCTCCGACGGCCACCCCAGCGCCTGGCACACCCCCGTCTTCCAGTCCTGTCCGTGCGGCACCCGCGGCCAGCCCGCAATCCCCAGGGCCGACGGCTTCACCGCCTCCCAGATGTCGATGTACGGGTGGCCGACCACCAGCGCGTGTTCGCTCGTCACCGACTCCGCGATCCGCCATTCCTTCGTGCCCGGGACCAGGTGGTCCACCAGGACACCCAACCGCGCGTCCGGCCCCGGGCCGAACTCGGCCACGAGGGCGGGCAGGTCGTCCACGCCCTCCAGGTACTCCACCACCACGCCCTCGATGCGCAGGTCGTCGCCCCACACCTTCTCCACCAGCTCCGCGTCGTGCCGGCCCTCGACGTAGATACGGCCGGCCCGCGCCACGCGGGCGCGGGCACCGGGGACGGCGACGGAACCGGAGGCGGTACGGGTGGGGCGTACCGGACCCGGGGACGACGGGCGGACCAGTGTCACCACCCGCCCCTCCAGCAGGAAGCCCCGCGGCTCCAGCGGGAACACCCGGTGCTTGCCGAAGCGGTCCTCCAGGGTCACCGTGCCCGCCTCGCAGCGGATCACCGCCCCGCAGAACCCGGTGCCGGGCTCCTCCACCACCAGGCCCGGCTCCGCCGCCACCTCCGGCGCGGGCTGCTGCTTCTTCCACGGCGGGGTCAGGTCGGCGGAGTACTGGCGCATTCGGATGACGATAGGAGAAGCCCGGACCCAGGTGTCACGACACGCCGAAGCGGCGGGCCAGCTCGTCGCGTTGCCGGCGCACGAACGCCGCGTCCACCACCGCTCCGTGACCGGGCACGTACGCCGCGTCCTCGCCGCCCAGTGCCAGCAGCCGGTCGAGCGCGTCCGGCCAGCGGGCCGGGACCGCGTCCGGACCCGCCTGGGGCTCGCCGGACTCCTCGACCAGGTCGCCGCAGAAGACCACCTCCGGAGCCCCCGGCACGAGCACCACGAGATCGTGGGCCGTGTGACCCGGGCCCACGTTCGCCAGCAGCGCCTGGCGGCCGCCCCCGAGGTCCAGCGTCCACTCACCCGAGACCAGGTGCCGGGGCGGCGCCAGCGCGTCCAGCGCCTCGTCGGCCGCCGCGGCCGGCAGGCCGTTTCCGATCGCGTCCCGGCGCAGGTCCTCCCGCTCGTGCGTGAGGACCGCGTCCAGGCCCACCGCCCCGTACACCTCCGCGCCCGCCATCGCCGCCGCCCCGAGGACATGGTCGAAGTGGGGGTGGGTCAGCGCGAGATGGGTCACACGGCCGCCGGCCAGTGCCTCGGCCTGGGCCCGCAGCCGCGCTCCCTCGGCCAGGCTGGAGCCGGCGTCCACCATCAGCGCCGCACCCTCCCCGAGGACCAGCCCGGCCGTGCAGTCCCAGCCGGGCAGGCGGCACCGCCCGATCCCGGCGGCCAGCCGCTCCCACCCCAGCTCTTCCCAAGTCACCGTCATGCCGCGACGCTAGCTGCACGAGCCCCCGTGACCGCACCGACCTTGCCCTGGGTGTACCCGACAGCCGTACACTGGGCCCTGGAACGCTGGCACTCACATACGAAGAGTGCCAGGCGGACGGAACCGCGGGACAGAGGGGACGACGTGCTGGAGGTGCGCGCGAATGCTGAGTGAACGCAGGCTTCAGGTACTGCGCGCCATCGTCCAGGACTACGTCGGCACCGAGGAGCCGGTCGGGTCGAAGGCCCTGACCGAGCGGCACAACCTCGGGGTCTCCCCGGCGACGGTCCGCAACGACATGGCGGCCCTGGAGGACGAGGGGTACATCGCGCAGCCGCACACCAGCGCGGGGCGCATCCCCACCGACCGGGGCTACCGGCTGTTCGTGGACAAGCTGGCGGGCGTCAAGCCGATGACGGCGCCCGAGCGGCGGGCCATCCAGAACTTCCTGGAGGGCGCCGTCGACCTCGACGACGTCGTGGCGCGGACGGTGCGGCTGCTCGCGCAGCTCACCCGGCAGGTCGCCGTCGTGCAGTACCCGTCCCTGACCCGGTCCACCGTCCGGCACGTGGAGCTGCTCTCGCTCGCTCCCGCGCGCGTGATGCTCGTGCTGATCACGGACACCGGCCGGGTCGAGCAGCGGATGGTCGACTGCCCGGCGCCGTTCGGCGAGAGCTCGCTCGCCGATCTGCGCGCGCGGCTGAACAGCCGGGTCGCGGGCCGGCGGTTCACGGACGTGCCGAAGCTGGTCGAGGACCTGCCGGAGGCCTTCGAGGCCGAGGACCGCGGTACGGTCTCGACGGTGCTCTCCACTCTTCTGGAGACACTCGTCGAGGAGAACGAGGAGCGGCTGATGATCGGCGGTACCGCCAATCTCACCCGCTTCGGGCATGACTTTCCCCTCACGATCCGGCCCGTCCTGGAGGCCCTGGAGGAGCAGGTCGTGCTCCTCAAGCTCCTGGGCGAGGCGAAGGATCCGGGCGTGACGGTGCGCATCGGGCACGAGAACGCCCATGAGGGACTCAACTCCACCTCGGTGGTGTCGGTGGGCTACGGTTCGGGCGGCGAGGCGGTTGCCAAGCTCGGCGTGGTCGGACCGACCCGCATGGACTACCCGGGAACGATGGGAGCGGTACGCGCAGTGGCACGGTACGTCGGACAGATCCTGGCGGAGTCGTAAGTGGCCACGGACTACTACGCCGTTCTCGGCGTGCGCCGCGACGCGTCGCAGGATGAGATCAAGAAGGCGTTCCGTCGGCTCGCGCGCGAGCTGCACCCGGACGTCAACCCGGATCCGAAGACCCAGGAGCGGTTCAAGGAGATCAACGCCGCTTACGAGGTGCTGTCGGACCCGCAGAAGAAGCAGGTCTACGACCTCGGCGGCGACCCGCTCTCGCAGGCGGGCGGGGCCGGCGCGGGCGGATTCGGGGCGGGTGGCTTCGGCAACTTCTCCGACATCATGGACGCGTTCTTCGGTACGGCGTCGCAGCGCGGCCCGCGCTCGCGCACCCGGCGCGGCCAGGACGCGATGATCCGCATCGAGGTCGAGCTGGACGAGGCGGCCTTCGGGACGACCAAGGACATCCAGGTCGACACCGCGATCGTCTGCAACACCTGCAACGGCGAGGGCGCGGCGCCGGGCACCTCCGCCCAGACGTGTGACATGTGCCGCGGCCGCGGTGAGGTCTCCCAGGTCACCCGGTCCTTCCTGGGCCAGGTCATGACCTCGCGGCCCTGCCCCCAGTGCCAGGGCTTCGGCACCGTCGTGCCGACGCCGTGCCCGGAGTGCGCCGGCGACGGCCGCGTCCGCTCGCGCCGGACCCTGACCGTCAAGATCCCGGCCGGTGTCGACAACGGCACGCGGATCCAGCTCGCCGGCGAGGGCGAGGTGGGCCCCGGCGGCGGTCCCGCCGGTGACCTCTACGTCGAGATCCACGAGCTGCCGCACGCGATGTTCCAGCGGCGCGGCGACGACCTGCACTGCACGGTGACGATCCCGATGACAGCGGCGGCGCTCGGCACCAAGGTGCCGCTGGAGACCCTGGACGGCATGGAGGAGGTCGACATCCGGCCCGGCACCCAGTCCGGCCAGTCGATCCCGCTGCACAACCGGGGTGTCACGCACCTGCGCGGCGGCGGCCGGGGCGACCTGATCGTGCACGTCGAGGTGCAGACCCCGACCAAGCTGGACCCGGAGCAGGAGCGCCTGCTGCGCGAGCTGGCCAAGCTGCGCGGCGAGGAGCGGCCCCAGGGGCAGTTCCAGCCCGGGCAGCAGGGGTTGTTCTCGCGGTTGAAGGACGCGTTCAACGGTCGCTGACGGGGGCTGACGGACGGCGTTCCACGGGCGCTCGGACGTGGGGTACGGGGTGCCGCGGCACCCCGTATGCCGTTGTCCTATGCCGGGGGAAGCCCCGATTCGGACTTGTTCGAAGGACGTGACAACATGCGGTCATGTCCTCCGCGCTGACCGGTCTCTTCCCCCACCCGATCGTGCAGGCCCCCATGGCGGGCGGAGTCTCCGTCCCGCAGCTCGCCGCCGCCGTCTCCGAGGCCGGTGGCCTCGGGTTCCTCGCCGCCGGATACAAGACCGCCGACGGCATGTACCAGGAGATCAAGCAGCTGCGGGGGCTCACGAGCCGCCCCTTCGGCGTGAACGTGTTCATGCCGCAGCCCGAGTACCCCGGCGCGGGCACCGGCCCCACCGGAGCGGCGGGCGCCGTGCCCCCTTCCGGCGCGGTCGAGGTCTACGCCCACCAGCTGGCCGGCGAGGCCGCGTGGTACGAGACCGAGCTGGGCGACCCGGACAGCGGCCGGGACGACGGCTACGACGCCAAGCTCGCGGTGCTCCTCGACAACCCGGTGCCGGTGGTCTCGTTCCACTTCGGCGTGCCCGGCCGCGAGGTGTTCGACAAACTGCGCCGGGCCGGCACCTTCACACTGGTCACCGCCACCACCGTGGAGGAGGCCCGGGCCGTCGAGCGGGCCGGCGCGGACGCGGTGATCGCGCAGGGCGTGGAGGCCGGCGGGCACCAGGGAACCCACCGGGACCTCGCCGAGAACGACGGCTCCGGCATCGGACTGCTCGCGCTGGTCGCGCAGATACGGGAGGCCGTGCGCATCCCGATCGTCGCCGCCGGCGGCATCATGCGCGGCGGCCAGATCGCCGCCGTCCTCGCGGCCGGAGCCAGCGCGGCCCAGCTGGGTACCGCCTTCCTCGCCACGCCCGAGTCCGGCGCCGCGGCCGTGTACAAACAGGCGCTGACCGACCCGCTGTTCGTGCGCACCGAGTTGACCCGTGCCTTCTCCGGCCGACCGGCCCGCGGACTGGTCAACCGCTTCGTGCGCGAGCACGGCCCGTACGCCCCCGCCGCCTACCCCGAGATCCACCACCTCACCTCGCCGCTGCGCAAGGCCGCCGCCAAGGCCGGGGACGCGCAGGGCATGGCGCTGTGGGCGGGCCAGGGCCACCGAATGGCCCGCGAGCTGCCGGCCGGGCGGCTGGTGGAGGTCCTGGCCGAGGAACTCGACGCCGCCAGGACAGCGTTGTCGGCCGAGGGAGGCCTGTGATGACCGCGCCGGTGTTCGTCGTCGACTCGCTGGAGGGCGTGGGCCCGGGCTCGGTCGTCGACGTCGAGGGCCCGGAGGGGCGGCACGCGGTCTCCGTACGGCGGCTGCAGCCCGGCGAGGACGTGGTGCTGACGGACGGCAGGGGCCGGGGCGCGGCCGGGGTCGTCGTCAGCGTGTCGGGCAAGGACCACCTGGTCGTCGAGCCGTTCGAGTTCCCCGTGGAACCCGAGCCGAGCCCCCGGATCACCGTCGTGCAGGCCCTCCCCAAGGGCGACCGCGGCGAGCTGGCCGTGGAGACCATGACGGAGACCGGTGTCGACGCGATCGTGCCCTGGCAGGCCGCCCGCTGCATCACCCAGTGGAAGGGCGACCGGGGCCTGAAGGCACTCGCCAAGTGGCGGGCCACCGCGCGCGAGGCCGGCAAGCAGTCCCGCCGACTGCGCTTCCCGGAGGTCACGGACGCGGCAAGCACCAAGCAGGTCGCCGCACTTCTCGCCAAGGCCGACTTCGCCGCCGTGCTGCACTCCGACTTCGAGCACGTCAGCGAGCCGCTGGCCACCGCGCAACTCCCCGCCGAGGGTGAGATCGTGCTGGTCGTCGGACCCGAAGGGGGCGTCGCCCGGGACGAGTTGGCGCTCTTCGAGGAGGCGGGTGCCAAGGCGTGCGTGCTCGGTCCTAGTGTGTTGCGTACATCCACCGCCGGCACCGCCGCCGTGGCCCTGTTGCTGGGCCGCACCGGCCGCTGGTCCTGACACACCCGGGGGACACCGTGGAACTCGCCCAAGTCCGGCTCCTGGTCAGCGACTTCGCCGCCTGCTACGGCTTCTACGCCGACGTCCTCGGCCTCAAGCCGCAGTCCGGGGCGACCGAGGGCCCGTACGAGAAGTTCAGCCCGCACGTCGGCTCCGCGGGGATCGCGCTGCAGGACCGGGCGATGATGGCCGAGGTCCTGGGTGAGCTGGGCGAGACCGTCACCGGTCACCGTTCCCTGGTCGTGCTGCGCGTCGACGACCTGGACGCCTACTGCGCGGAGATCACCTCCCGCGGCGCCACCCTGCTGCACGGCCCGGCCCCCATGACCGACCGCATGCGGGTGGCCCACCTCAAGGACCCGGAGGGCAATCTGGTCGAACTCCAGCAGTGGCTGCTGCTGCGCGGGTAGGAGCTTGGCCGGCGGGGACCCGGACACAGCGCCGCGCCCCGAACGGGTGAGTGGCCGTATGCGGTCTTCCCCGGTGCCCGGGCCGGTGGCACGCTGCCCTGCATGGGGGTTTTGAGAGGGAATCGACGCGGAGTGCGGATCCTGGCCGTCACCGGGCTGGTCGTGGGGGCCGGTGGGGCCGTGGTGGCCTGTCAGCCGACCGGCCTCAGTTCCGCCTCCGCCGCCTACACCACCGACACCACCGCGACCGCCAGGCTCAAGCAGCAGCGCATCGACGTCGACTGGCTCACCTGCACCGGGGACTACGGCCGCGCCGAGCCGGCGAGAACACCCTCGCCCAGTGAGAGCACCGTCATCTCCGTCTACTGCCGGGGCCAGACCAGGGACGGGCGGAAGATCACCCTCACCGGCAAGGTGACCAAGGCCGTCGACGGGGCATGTGTGCGCGGTGATCTGACGGCCAAGGTCGGCGGCAGGCAGGTCTTCCACGTCGACGGGCTCGGCGACTGCGACGCCAGGCCGGCGCCGACGTACCGGCCGCCCACCTATCGGCCCGGCGGCGGTCAGCCGACGGTGACCGTCACCGTCACCCGGACCCTCTGGTGCAAGGGCGACCCCACCTGCTGGCCCGCGCAGGGCAAGTGATCGGAACCGCGAGCGGGGCACACCGGTCACTGCGTACAGTGACGGGGTGACTCAGGGTGCCGCCTATCTCCGATTCCCCCACCTGCACGGTGACTTGGTGACCTTCGTCGCCGAGGACGACGTGTGGCTCGCGCCGCTCGACGGCGGCCGGGCCTGGCGGGTCAGCGCCGACAACATGCCGGCGACCACGCCCCGGATGTCCCCGGACGGACGGTTCCTCGCCTGGACCTCGACCCGGGACGGCGCGCCCGAGGTACATGTCGCCCCCGTCGACGGCGGCCCCGCCGACCGGCTGACGTACTGGGGCAACCGCCGAACGGAGGTCAGGGGCTGGACCGCCGACGGGCGGGTGCTCGCGCTCGGTGCACAGGGGCGCCACAGCTCCCGGCACACATGGGCGCACGCCGTTCCCCTGGACGGCGGACCCGCCGAGACCCTGCCGTACGGTCCGGTCGGCGACGTGGCCTTCGGCCCGGCCACCGTGCTGCTGTCCGCGCCGATGGGCCGCGAGGCCGCCCACTGGAAGCGCTACCGGGGCGGTACGGCGGGCAAGCTGTGGATCGACCGGGACGGGAGCGGGGAGTTCGTCCGGCTGCACGAGGACGTCGACGGGAACATCGAGTGCCCGGTGTGGGCGGGGGAGCGGATCGCCTTCCTGTCCGACCACGAGGGCACCGGCGCCCTGTACTCCTCCCTCGCCGACGGCTCCGACCTGCGCCGCCACACCCCGCTCGGGGGTGCCTCCGGCTCGGACGAAGCCGAGCGCGGGGGAGGTTTCTACGCCCGGCAGGCGGCCGGTGACGGCAGCCGGGTCGTCTACGCCTCGGCCGGTGAACTCTGGCTGCTGGACGACCTGGAGAGCGCCGAGCCGCGCCGGCTGGACGTGCGCCTCGGCGGGCCCCGGATCGACCTGCGCCCCCGGCCGGTGGACGCCTCCCGCTGGTTCGGCGAGGCGTCCCCGGACCACACCGCGCGCGGCAGCGCCGTCTGCGTACGCGGCGGGATCCACTGGGTCACCCACCGCTCCGGCCCCGCCCGCGCACTGGCCGCCACCCCCGGCGTCCGCGCCCGGATGCCGCGCGCCTTCCGTGCGGAGGGCGAGGAGTGGGTGGTGTGGGTGACCGACGCGGAGGGCGACGACGCCCTGGAGTTCGCCCCGGCCACCGGCACCGTGCCCGGCGCCACCCCGCGCCGGCTCGCCGCCGGACAGCTCGGCCGGGTCCTGGAGCTGGCCGTGGCCCCCGACGGCGGCCGGGCCGCCGTCGCCGCGCACGACGGCCGGCTGCTGCTCGTCGAACGGGAGACCGGCGAGGTCCGCGAGGTCGACCGCAGCGACGACGGCGAGGTGTCCGGACTGGCCTTCTCACCCGACTCCGCCTGGCTCGCCTGGGCCCACCCCGGCCCCCGCCCGCTCTCCCAGCTGCGCATCGCCCACACCACCGACCTCTCGGTCACCGAGGCGACCCCGCTCCGTTTCCAGGACTACGCCCCCGCCTTCACCCTCGACGGCAAACACCTCGCGTTCCTCTCCAACCGCGCCTTCGACCCCGTCTACGACGAGCACGTCTTCGACCTCGCCTTCGTGGTCGGCGCCCGCCCGCACCTGATCACCCTGGCCGCCACCACGCCCTCGCCGTTCGGCCCGCAGCGCCACGGCCGCCCCTTCGAGGCCGCCGAGAAGGAGGAGACCCCCGACGGCGAGGGCACCCCGGCCACCCGCATCGACCTGGAGGGCCTCGCCGACCGCATCGTCCCGTTCCCGGTGGAGGCCGGCCGGTACTCCACCCTCCGCGCCGCCAAGGACGGCGTGCTCTGGCTGCGCCACCCCGTGCAGGGCGTCCTCGGCGCAGCCCGCGCCCACCCCGAGGACCCCGACCCGCACACCGAGCTGGAGCGCTACGACCTCGCCCAGCGGCGCCTGGAGCACCTGGCCTCCGACGCGGGCCACTTCGAGGTCAGCGGTGACGGCAAACGTGTGCTGCTGTGGACCGACGGCCGGCTCCGGGTCGTCCCCAGCGACCGCCGTACCGGCGACGACGACGGCGACACCAGCGTCTCCGTCGACCTCGCCCGCGTCCGGCAGACCCTCGACCCGGCCGCCGAGTGGCGGCAGATGTACGACGAGACCGGCCGCCTCATGCGCGACCACTTCTGGCGTCCCGACCTCGGCGGCGCCGACTGGACCGGTGTCCTCGACCGCTACCGCCCCCTCCTGGCCCGCCTCGCCACCCACAGCGACCTGACCGACCTGCTGTGGGAGGTGCACGGCGAACTCGGTACCTCGCACGCCTACGTCATCCCCTCCGGCGGCGCCGGCGGTCCCCGGCACGGTCTGCTCGGCGCGGACGTCTCCCGCCATCCGGACGGCAGTTGGCGTATCGACCGCATCCTGCCCTCGGAGACCTCCGACCCGGACGCCCGTTCCCCGCTCGCCGCCCCCGGGGTCGCCGTCCGCCCCGGCGACGCGATCATCGCCGTCGCCGGCCACCAGGTCGACCCGGTGACGGGACCGGGGCCGTTGCTCGTCGGCACGGCGGGCCACCCGGTGGAGCTGACCGTCTCCCCGGCGGGCGGAGGCGAACCCCGCCACACCGTCGTCGTCCCGGTCGCCGACGAGGAACCCCTGCGCTACCACGCCTGGGTCGCCGACCGCCGCGCGCACGTCCACGCGGCCTCCGACGGCCGTCTCGGCTACCTCCACGTGCCCGACATGCAGGCTCCCGGCTGGGCGCAGATCCACCGCGACCTGCGTGTGGAGGTGGCCCGCGAGGGCCTGGTGGTCGACGTCCGCGAGAACCGCGGCGGCCACACCTCACAGCTGGTCGTCGAGAAGCTGGCGCGCCGCATCATCGGCTGGGACCTCCCGCGCGGCATGCGCCCCACCAGCTACCCCCTGGACGCCCCGCGCGGCCCGGTCGTCGCCGTCGCCAACGAGTTCTCCGGCTCCGACGGCGACATCGTCAACGCCGCGATCAAGGCCCTCGGTATCGGCCCGGTCGTCGGGACCCGCACCTGGGGCGGCGTCATCGGCATCGACAGCCGCTACCACCTGATCGACGGCACCCTGGTCACCCAGCCGAAGTACGCGATATGGCTGGAGGGGGTGGGGTGGGACGTGGAGAACCACGGGGTGGATCCGGACGTGGAGGTCGTCCAGCGCCCGCAGGACTGGGCGCGGGGCCGCGATGCCCAACTGGACGAGGCGGTCAGGCTCGCGCTGGAGGCGCTGGAGGAGCGGCCCGCGAAAACTCCGCCGGGAATGCCGGCCTGATACGACTACGATGCCCCGGTACTGATCATCAGCGTGAGGAGGCACACGCATGGCAGGCGAACCGCAGGACGACTGCCTGTTCTGCAAGATCGTCGCAGGGCAGATCCCGGCGACGATCGTCCGCGAGACAGAGACCACCGTCGCCTTCCGGGACATAAATCCCCAGGCCCCCGTCCACATCCTGGTGATCCCCAAGGCCCACTACGAGAACGCGGCCGCACTCGCCGCGGGAGCACCGCAACTCGCCGCTGACGTCCTGGCGGCGACCCAGGCCGTGGCGGACGAGGAGAAGCTCGACAGCTACCGCACCGTCTTCAACACGGGCGGTGGCGCCGGCCAGACCGTCTGGCACGCCCACGCGCACGTCCTCGGCGGCCGTGGCATGCAGTGGCCCCCCGGATGACCAGCCATGTCCGTACGTGAGTTGGTCGTCCTCGGCACCGCCAGCCAGGTCCCGACCCGGCACCGCAACCACAACGGCTACCTGCTGAGGTGGGACGGCCAGGGCATCCTGTTCGACCCCGGCGAGGGCACACAGCGGCAGATGCTGCGCGCCGGGGTCGCCGCCCACGACCTGAACCGGATCTGCGTCACGCACTTCCACGGCGATCACTCCCTCGGCCTCGCCGGCGTCATCCAGCGGATCAACCTCGACCAGGTGCCGCACGAGGTGACCGCGCACTACCCGCGCTCCGGGCAGCGCTTCTTCGACCGGCTGCGCTACGCGACGGCCTACCGGGAGACGGTCCGGCTCACCGAGGAACCGGTCGCCGCCGACGGCATCCTCGCGGTGACCTCGTCGTACACGCTGGAGGCCCGCAGGCTGTCGCATCCGGTGGAGTCCTACGGCTACCGGCTGATCGAACCCGACGGCCGCCGCATGCTGCCCGACCGGCTCGCCGCGCACGGGATCACGGGACCGGACGTGGGCCGGCTGCAGCGCGAGGGCGGGATCGGGGAGGTGGCGCTGGAGGACGTCAGCGAGGTGCGGCGCGGGCAGCGGTTCGCGTTCGTCATGGACACCCGGCTCTGCGACGGCGTGCACGCGCTCGCCGAGGGCTGCGACCTGCTCGTCATCGAGTCGACGTTCCTGGACGACGACGTGGAACTCGCCGTCGAGCACGGCCATCTGACGGCGGGACAGGCGGCGACGGTGGCCCGGGACGCCGGGGTGCGGCACCTCGTCCTCACGCACTTCAGCCAGCGCTACACCGACCCGGAGGAGTTCGAACGGCAGGCGCGGGCCGCCGGCTTCGAGGGAGAGCTGACCGTGGCGCACGATCTGCAGCGGGTGCCGGTTCCGAAACGGCGATAAAACACCCGTACGATGCTTTGATGCCCCTCCCGAAAGCAGAACTGCACCTCCACATCGAAGGCACTCTGGAGCCGGAGCTGGCGTTCGAGCTGGCCGCCCGCAACGGCGTCCGGCTGCCGTACGCCGACACGGACGCGCTCCGCGAGGCCTACCGGTTCGAGGATCTCCAGTCCTTCCTGAACCTGTACTACGAGCTGATGGCCGTCCTGCGCACCGAGCGGGACTTCGCGGACCTGGCGAACACCTACCTGGCCCGCGCCGCCGCGCAGGGTGTCCGGCACGCGGAGATCTTCTTCGACCCGCAGGCCCACCTCGCCCGCGGGGTGTCCCTGGGCACGGTCGTGGAGGGGCTGTGGCGGGCGCTGGGCAGCAGCGAGGAGAACCACGGCGTCTCCACCAAACTCATCCTGTGCTTCCTGCGGGACGAGTCCGCCGAGTCGGCCATGGAGACGCTGGAGGCCGCCAGGCCGTACCTGGACCGGATCACCGGCGTCGGCCTGGACTCGGCCGAGGTCGGACATCCGCCGGTGAAGTTCCGGGAGGTGTACGAGGCCGCCGCCGCGCTCGGGCTGCGCCGCGTCGCGCACGCCGGTGAGGAAGGGCCGCCGGAGTACATCCGCGAGGCCCTGGACGTGCTCGGCGTGGAGCGCGTCGACCACGGGCTGCGCTGCGTGGAGGACCCGGAGCTGGTCGAGCGGCTGGTGCGGGAGCGGATCCCGCTCACCCTGTGCCCGCTGTCCAACGTCCGCCTGCGGACCGTGGACACCCTCGCCGCCCATCCCCTGCCCGCCATGCTCGACGCGGGGCTGCTGTGCACGGTCAACTC
Source organism: Streptomyces filipinensis (assembly GCF_014649495.1). Classification (GTDB taxonomy): domain Bacteria; phylum Actinomycetota; class Actinomycetes; order Streptomycetales; family Streptomycetaceae; genus Streptomyces; species Streptomyces filipinensis. The sequence continues at coordinate 566,250 of NZ_BMTD01000001.1, forward strand.
CGACGACCCCGCCTACTTCGGCGGCTACGCGGGCGACAACTTCGAGGCCGTGCACACGACCCTGGGCCTCTCCCGGGACCGGCTGCGCGAGCTGGCCCGCAACTCCTTCCTCGCCTCCTTCCTGGAGGACGACGAGGAGCGCCGGGCCCGCTACCTCGCCGAGGTGGCGGCGTACGAGTTCTAGCGCGCGTGGCCGCCGGGTCCTCTAGGGCGTGGCGGCCGCTGTGTCGTAGGCACGCCGGGCGGGCACGGCCGGGCTGTCCACCGGGATCTCCACCACCGCCGGCGCCCTGCGCCCGGCCCGCAGCGCGACCGCGGTCATCGGTGCCGCGATCACCAGGAGCCCGGCCGCGAGGACCGCGCCCATGACCGGAAAGCCCGCCTGCGCGGCCAGCAGGCTGCCGGTCAGCGGTCCCGCCGCCGTGCCCAGCGACGAGGCGGAGCCCACGAGCACCGCCCAACGGCCGTGCGTGTCCAGCGAGGCGGCGAGGCCGATGAGGTACGACAGCACGATCGGGTAGAGCAGGTTCCAGGCGATCTCGCCCGTGGCGAAGGACGTCAGACGGGTGGCGCACGCGCTCACCGCGACGCAGCCGGCGATCAGGGCCGTACCGGCGCCGATGGGCAGCGCCCGGCCGAACCGCGGGCCGATCGCCCCCGCCCCCGTCACTCCCAGCAGTCCCGCCCCCAGGGCGACGGCGAACACCGCTCCCACCGTGGACTCCGTCAGGCCGGCCTGGGTCAGGCCGATGCGGCCGCTCATCCCCCACAGGGCGTTCTGGGCGAGGGACCAGCAGGGCATCGTGACGGCGAGGACCAGGCCGGAGCCGAGGTGGGGAAGGCGGGCGGCGGGTCGCGGGCGGGTGGCCGGGGCGGCGGCCGTGCGGGGGGCCGGCCCGGCACCGGCCCGGCGGGCGGGCAGACGCCCGGTGAGCGGCCAGCTGGCGAGCGCGGTGAGCGCGAGCGCCGCCAGCGGCTGAGCGTGGCCCGGCCCCAGATGCGGCACCGCCAGACAGACCGCGCCCGCGAGCGCGGACACCCCGAGGAGCCCCAGCGTGGTGACCCGGTGCGGATCGCGGTGGGCCGCGATACCGCTCGCGGCGACCGCCGTGACCGTACCTGACCCGAATCCGCCGATGACCGCGCCCGCGACGACGGCCGGGACGAGCGTGGTGAGGGCGGCACCGCCGTAGCCGAGGAGGGCGAGCGCGAGCCCGAGGCGGGCGAGTGCGCGGGGGCCGGTCCGGTCGACGCGGGAGGCCAGCAGGAAGCCGGCCGCCGCCGAGGCCAGGAGCAGCGCACTGCCGATGGCCCCGGCCTGCGTGGCGGTGAGCGGAAGCCCGGAATCGAGCCGGCCGACGGTGGTCGGCAGCAGATACGGCGCGAGGTACCCGGCCGTGAAAAGGGCGACGAGAGGCCAGGGGCGGGGGAGGGGGGCGGACACGGGCGTTCCCAGGGCAGGCGAAAGGACGGGTGCGGGGGAGGGGAGGGGGCGACGACCGTCGACGGACAGGAACGCGCGAGCAAGTTGTATCAAGCACGCGGTACCGGCAGAAGAACGGGGGGTGCGATCTGGATCACTTTTCGGTTTGCCTGCCGTGGGCCGGGGTAAGAAGCGCTACGTTCGTTCTCATATGTAGACGCCATTCATAAGAGGAGATGGTCAGGTGGGCGGCGATCCCCATCCCGGGGCAGTGGCGCGGCGGTTGCGCGAGGGGATGGCGCGCGGTGTGCTGTCCTTCCCGCTCACCGCGTTCCGCGACGACGGCCTTCTCGATCCCGAGGGCCTGCGCGCCCATGTCGCCGGCCGGCTCGCCGCCGGACCCGGCGCGGTCTTCCCGGCCTGCGGCACCGGGGAGTTCTTCTCGCTGGACGAGGACGAGTACCGGACCGTCGTCCGGATCACCGTCGAGGAGACGGCGGGGAGGGTGCCGGTCGTCGCCGGGACCGGATACGGCTGGGCGCAGGCCGCGCGGTTCGCGCGGATCGCCGAGGAGGCCGGCGCCGACGCGCTGCTCGTGCTGCCGCACTACCTGGTCGACGCCCCGCAGCGGGGTCTCGCCGCCCAGCTGGAGCGGCTCGCCGACCGCACCCGGCTGCCGCTGATCGTCTACCAGCGCGGCCAAGTCGCCTACACCGTGGACGCGTTGCGGCGCATCGCGCGCGTCCCGAACGTCATCGGCCTCAAGGACGGGCACGGCGACCTCGACCGTCTCCAGCGTCTCACCCTCGCCGCCCCCGACGGCTTCCTCTTCTTCAACGGCGCCGCCACCGCCGAGATCCAGGCCCGGGCCTACGCCGCCGTCGGCGTCCCCGCCTACTCCTCCGCCGTGCACGCCTTCGCCCCCGAGATCGCCGGCGCCTTCTTCGCCGCACTCCAGGGCGCCGACCACGCGAGCGCCGACAAGCTGCTGCGGGAGTTCTACGTCCCGTTCGCCGAACTCCGCGACCGCGCCCCCGGGTACGCCGTGTCCCTGGTGAAGGCGGCGGCCCGGCTGCGCGGACAGCGCGTCGGACCCGTGCGCGCCCCGCTCACCGACCCCGCGCCCGCCGACCTCGCCGACCTCAAGGCCCTGCTCACCGCCGGACTCGACCTCGTAGGAGCCGCCCTGTGACCCGAGACCTGACCATCGCCGAGGTGCGGCTGACGCCGATCCTGGTCGCCGACCCGCCGCTGCTCAACACCCAGGGCGTGCACCAGCCGTACACCCCCCGGCTGATCGTGGAGCTCGTCACCGCCGACGGGGTCACCGGGTTCGGCGAGACCTACGGCGACACCAAGTACCTGGAACTGGCCCGTCCCCTGGCCGAACGGCTCACCGGACGGTCGGTCATGGATGTGAACGGACTGTTCGGGATCGATCTCGGCGTGGACGCGTCGCGGGTCGAGGGACAGGTCGACGCCGGCGGGCTGCGCGGGGTGCAGAGCGCCGACAAGCTGCGGCTGTCGGTGCTGTCCGCCTTCGAGGTCGCCTGCCTGGACGCCCAGGGCAAGGCCCTCGGGCTGCCGGTGCACGCCCTGCTCGGCGGCAAGGTCCGGGACAGCGTGGAGTACAGCGCCTACCTGTTCTACAAGTGGGCCCGCCACCCGGCGGGCGTGGCCTGCGAGCAGGACGACTGGGGGGCCGCCCTCGACCCGGCCGGGGTCGTGCGGCAGGCGCGGCTGCTCAAGGAGCGGCACGGCTTCACGTCGTTCAAGCTCAAGGGCGGTGTCTTCCCGCCCGACGAGGAGGTCGCGGCCGTACGGGCCCTCGCCGAGGCCTTCCCCGGGCATCCGCTGCGCCTCGACCCCAACGGGGCCTGGTCGGTCGAGACCTCGCTGAAGGTGGCGAAGGAGCTCGGGGACGTCCTGGAGTACCTGGAGGACCCGGCCCTGGGCACGGCCGCGATGGCCGAGGTGTCGGCGGGAACGGCGGTCCCGCTCGCCACCAACATGTGTGTGACCACCTTCGGGGAGATCAAGGAGGCGTTCACCCGCGACGCCGTGCAGGTCGTGCTCTGTGACCACCACTACTGGGGCGGCCTGCGCAACACCCGGCAGCTCGCCGCGGTCTGCGCCGCCTTCGGGGTCGGGGTCTCGATGCACTCCAACACGCACCTGGGGATCAGCCTCGCCGCGATGACCCAGGTCGCGGCCACGGTCCCGGGTCTCCACCATGCCTGCGACTCCCACTACCCCTGGCAGTCCGAGGACGTCCTCACCGAGCGGCTGCGGTTCCGCGACGGGAGGGTCGCGGTCCTCGACGCGCCAGGACTCGGCGTCGAGCTGGACCGCGACGAACTGGCCCGGCTGCACCGGCGGTGGGCCGACGACGACGGCGCGCTGCGGGACCGCGACGACGCGGCGGCGATGCGGGTGGCCGAACCGGGGTGGCGGCAACCGGTGATGCCCCGCTGGTAACCCCCTGCGCGGCCCTGCATGTGGTGCACACTGGCCAGATCCGCACCACGCCAGGGAGCGCCCGTGACCCCGTCGCACACCCTCACCGGAGAGGAACCGGAACACCTCACCCAGGCAGCGCGCTGTCAGTCCCAGATCGACCCGCTCGCCGCGCTGCGCGTACCCGGTGACCCGCCGTGGGACGTCTATCTGACGGGCACGGTCTTCCTCGACATCATCTTCACCGGCCTGGACTCGGCACCCGTGCGCGGCACCGAGTCCTGGGCCCGGGGCATGGGTTCCAGCCCCGGCGGGGTCGCCAACATGGCCACGGCCCTGGCCCGGCTCGGACTGCGGACCTCCCTCGCGGCGGCCTTCGGGGACGACCACTACGGCGAGTACTGCTGGGACGCCCTGGAACAGGGCGAGGGCATCGATCTGTCCGCGTCACGGACCGTACCCGGCTGGCACTCGCCGGTGACGGTGTCCATGGCGTACGAGGGCGAGCGGACGATGGTCTCCCACGGGCACGAGCCGCCGCCGCAGGCCGTGTTCGTCCAGGACGGCGCCCCGGACCGGGTGCCCCGCGCCCGTGCGGCCGTGGCCTCGCTGACGCCGGGTACGCGCGCGCCCTGGATCGCGCAGGCCGCACGGGCGGGCGCCCGGATCTTCGCCGACGTCGGCTGGGACGAGACCGGGGCCTGGGATCTCGCCGGGCTCGCCGATCTGGAGCACTGCGAGGCGTTCCTGCCGAACGCGGAGGAGGCGAAGCGGTACACGGGGGCCGACTGTCCGCGTCTCGCCGCGCATGCCCTGACCGAGTACGTACCGGTGGCCGTGGTGACGCTGGGGCCGGAGGGGGCGTACGCGGTGGACCGGCGGACGGGGGAGGCGGCGGAGGTGCCGGCGATCGCCGTGCAGGCGCTGGACCCCACGGGGGCGGGGGACGTCTTCGTCGCCGGGTTCGTGACGGGGTCGCTGGCGGGGTGGCCGCTGGCGGACCGGCTGGCCTTCGCCGGGCTGACCGCCGCTCTGTCCGTGCAGGAGTTCGGGGGGTCCTTGTCCGCGCCGGGATGGTCGGAGATCGGGGCGTGGTGGCGGCGGGTCCAGTCGGTGCCGGGGCAGGATCCGGCGGCGCTGGAACGGTACGCGTTTCTCGAGACCCTGGTGCCGGAGGAGCTGGACCGGCCGTGGCCGTTGCGGCGGGCCGTGCCGACCATCGGGTTCCGCCGGTCCGGCTGAGCGGCCGCGCGGGGCGGTCCGGGCCGAGCGGCCGCCGTGGAAAAGTCCTACGGGCTTGTCATTGCACCGTCGTACCCTGGAATCGCGAGGCCGCCCTCAGCTACGCGGCCGTGAGAAGGAGGAAGCGCAGGCCTTCAGCGCCGGCCCATGACACAGACACCCACAGCTCACACCCCTGCGCAGGAGCAGGCGAGAGCGCAGCTCACCGTCCCCGCCCAGCACCCCATGGTGACCGTGCTGGGTTCCGGCGACTCCCTCCTGCGTGTGATCGAGAGGGCCTTCCCGGCGGCCGACATCCATGTCCGGGGCAATGAGATCAGCGCGGTCGGTGACCCCACCGACGTCGCCCTCATTTCGCGCGTGTTCGACGAGATGATGCTGGTGCTCCGCACCGGACAGCCGATGACGGAGGACGCAGTGGAACGCTCGATCGCCATGCTCAAGGCGAGCGAGAACGGGACGAGCGACGGGCCCGAGACCCCGGCGCAGGTACTGACGCAGAACATCCTGTCCTCGCGGGGCCGGACCATCCGCCCGAAGACCCTCAACCAGAAGCGGTACGTCGACGCGATCGACAAGCACACCATCGTCTTCGGCATCGGCCCCGCCGGTACCGGCAAGACCTACCTGGCCATGGCCAAGGCCGTACAGGCCCTGCAGTCCAAGCAGGTCAACCGGATCATCCTGACCCGGCCGGCGGTGGAGGCGGGGGAGCGGCTCGGGTTCCTGCCCGGCACGCTCTACGAGAAGATCGACCCCTACCTGCGCCCGCTGTACGACGCGCTGCACGACATGCTCGACCCGGACTCCATCCCGCGGCTCATGGCCGCCGGGACCATCGAGGTCGCGCCGCTCGCGTACATGCGCGGCCGCACGCTCAACGACGCCTTCATCATCCTGGACGAGGCCCAGAACACCAGCCCCGAACAGATGAAGATGTTCCTCACCCGCCTCGGCTTCGACTCGAAGATCGTGATCACCGGTGACGTGACGCAGGTCGACCTGCCGAACGGCACGAAGAGCGGTCTGCGGCAGGTGCAGGAGATCCTCGAAGGCGTCGAGGACGTCCACTTCTCCCGGCTCTCGTCCCACGATGTCGTACGGCACAAGCTGGTGGGCCGTATCGTCGACGCGTACGAGAAGTACGACAGCAAGCACGGCACCCAGAACGGCGCGCACAAGACGCAGGGCCGGGGCAAGGCCGGGCACAAGGGGAAGTAGACCAGCACGCCCATGTCGATCGACGTCAACAACGAGTCCGGCACCGAGGTCGACGAGCAGGCGATCCTCGACATCGCCCGCTACGCACTCGCACGGATGCGCATCCACCCGCTCTCCGAGCTCTCGGTGATCGTCGTGGACGCCGACGCCATGGAGCAGCTGCACATCCAGTGGATGGACCTGCCCGGCCCGACGGATGTCATGTCGTTCCCGATGGACGAGCTCAGGCCGCCGTCGAAGGACGACGACGAGCCGCCGCAGGGGCTTCTCGGCGACATCGTGCTGTGCCCGGAGGTCGCCGCCAAGCAGGGGGCGGACGCCCCGACGCAGCACTCCATGGACGAGGAGCTTCAGCTGCTCACCGTCCATGGCGTGCTGCACCTGCTCGGGTACGACCACGAGGAGCCCGACGAGAAGGCCGAGATGTTCGGGCTCCAGGCGGCCATCGTGGACGGGTGGCGGGCCGAGCACGGGCTGACCGGGCCGTCCCCGGCGCCGACCGTCTCGTAAGCGGGCCGGTCCTCCTATGAGTCCGCAGATCGTCGTCGGGGCGATCGCTCTGGTCGTCGTCGCCTGGCTCGCCGCCTGCGCGGAGGCGGGCCTCGCCCGGGTCTCCAGCTTCCGCGCCGAGGAAGCCGTCAAGTCCGGGCGGCGCGGCAGCGCCAGGCTCGCCCAGATCGCCGCCGACCCCACCCGCTATCTCAACGTGGCCCTGCTGGTCCGCGTCGCCTGCGAGATGGCGGCCGCGGCCCTGGTGACGTACGCCTGCCTGCAGGAGTTCGCCGCCACCTGGCAGGCCCTGCTGGTCGCCATCGGGGTCATGGTCCTGGTGTCGTACGTCGCCGTGGGGGTGTCCCCGCGCACCATCGGCCGTCAGCATCCGCTGAACACCGCGACCGCGGCGGCGTACGTGCTGCTGCCGCTCGCCCGGATCATGGGCCCGATCCCGTCCCTGCTGATCCTCATCGGCAACGCCCTGACGCCGGGCAAGGGCTTCCGGCGCGGCCCCTTCGCCTCCGAGGCGGAGCTGCGCGCGCTGGTCGACCTCGCCGAGCAGGAGTCGCTGATCGAGGACGAGGAGCGCCGCATGGTGCACTCGGTCTTCGAGCTGGGCGACACCCTGGTGCGCGAGGTCATGGTCCCGCGCACCGACCTGGTCACCATCGAGCGGTTCAAGACCATCCGGCAGGCCCTCACCCTCGCCCTGCGCTCCGGGTTCTCCCGGATCCCGGTCACCGGTGAGAGCGAGGACGACATCGTCGGGATCGTGTATCTGAAGGACCTGGTCCGCAAGACGCACATCAGCCGGGACGCCGAGAGCGACCTGGTCTCGACCGCCATGCGGCCCGCCGTCTTCGTGCCCGACACCAAGAACGCCGGTGACCTGCTGCGCGAGATGCAGAAGGAACGCAACCACGTCGCCGTCGTCATCGACGAGTACGGCGGCACCGCCGGCATCGTCACCATCGAGGACATCCTGGAGGAGATCGTCGGTGAGATCACCGACGAGTACGACCGGGAACTCCCGCCCGTCGAGGACCTCGGCGGCGACCGCTTCCGGGTCACCGCCCGCCTGGACATCACCGACCTCGGCGAGCTGTACGGCCTGGAGGAGTACGACGACGAGGACGTGGAGACCGTCGGCGGACTGCTCGCCAAGGCTCTTGGCCGCGTCCCCATCGCGGGCGCGTCCGCCGAGGTCGAACTGCCCGACGGGCGCCGGCTGAAGCTGACCGCGGAGGCCGCGGCAGGCCGCCGGAACAAGATCGTGACGGTGCTGGTCGAACCGGCCGGGAAGGGCGAGGAGAACCCCGAGTGACCCCCGGCGAGCTGCGTGCGTTCTGTCTGGGCTTCAACGCGGTGGTGGAGGACTTTCCGTTCAATCCGGAGACGTCGGTCTTCAAGGTGCTGGGCAAGATGTTCGCTCTGACGAACCTGGGTGCGCGGCCCCTGACGGTCAATCTCAAGTGCGACCCGGAGGACGCGGTGCGGCTGCGCGCCGACCACGAGGGCCTGATCGTCCCCGGCTGGCACATGAACAAACGGCACTGGAACACCGTGACGGTGGACGGCGGGCTGCCGGAGCGACTGGTGAGAGAGCTGGTCGAGGACTCCTACGACCTGGTCGTGGCAGGGCTGCCGAGGGCGGAGCGGCTGAAGCTGGACCGGCCGTAGTTCCCTCGCCTGCCTTCCGCCGCTCGACGGTGCGCGCGGCCGCGTGGTGCACACGGCCGCGCGCGGCGGGGGTGTTCAGACCCCGGACCGACGCCGGCGCAGGCCCAGTCCGACCAGGACCGCGGCGGCGAGGACGATCCCCGCGTCCAGCGCGAGGGTCGTGCGGACCCCGGTCAGCAGGTCGCCGGAGGTGGTGGCGAGCACGCCCAGCAGGGGGATGCCGACCGTGAGGCCGACCTGCTGGGTGGAGGTCACCAGACCGGTGGCCAGGCCCTGCTCCTCGTCCGGGACACCGGAGGTGGCGGTCAGCCCGTACGAGACGATCGCGCCCAGGTGGAACATGCTGGCCAGGGACACCGCCGCCGTGGCGAGCCAGACCGACCAGACATGGGAGTTCAGCAGGACCAGCGCCGCGATCAGCGCGCCCTGCCCGGCCAGCGAGCCGACCAGGGTGCGGCGGGCGCCGAAGCGGCCGATCACCTTCGGGGCGAGCGAGCCGGCGACGGCGGACAGGACGCCCTGGACGCCGAAGACCAGGCCCGTCTCGAAGGCCGACAGGTGCAGGACGTCCTGGAGGTACAGGGTCAGGACGAAGATCACCGTCGACATCATCGAGAAGGTGACCAGCCCGCCGATGTTGCCCCAGGCCACCGTGCGGCGGCGCAGCATGGGCAGTGAGACGAGCGGGGCGGCCGTACGGGACTCCACGGCGGTGAACGCGGTCAGCAGGAGCACGCCGGCGATCAGCGCCGCGATGACGTCCGCGCGGCCGAAGCCGTGGTCGGCGGCCGTGGACAGGGCGTAGATCAGCGACAGCAGACCGGTGGTGACGGTGACCGCGCCGGGCACGTCCAGGCGCGGGCGGTCCGGCGTGCGCGACTCCGGCAGCAGGCCCGGGGCCAGCGGCAGCACGATCAGCGCGAACACCGTCAGCAGGGCCATCGTGGAACGCCAGCCGAGCGCGTCCGTCAGCACACCGCCCGCGATCATGCCGACGGTGAAGCCCAGGGACATCAGCGTGCCGGAGATGCCGAGGGCGCGGTCACGGGCCGGGCCCTCCGGGAAGGTGGTGGTCAGCAGGGACATGCCCGTCGGGACGATCGCCGCCGCGCCGAGGCCCTGCAGCGCACGCCCGGCCAGGAACGCGGCCGGGTTCCAGGCCAGGGTCGCCAGCAGCGAGGCCGCGCCGAACAGGGCCAGGCCGGTCAGGAACAGCTTCCGGCGGCCGTACAGGTCGCCGATGCGGCCGAAGAGGAGCAGGAAGCCGCCGGAGGGCAGCGCGAACGCGGTGACCGCCCACTGCAGGGCCGAGCGGCTCATACCGAGGTCGGTGCCCAGGACGGGCAGGGCCACGTTCAGGACGGAGAAGTCCAGCGCGACCATGAACTGGGCCGCGCACAGGACGAACAGGACGAGCTTGTCACGCGTCGACAACCGGGGTGGCCGGGGGGTGTCGAGCGGTGTGCCCGTGGGGGTGCTGGGCTGGGTGGTGGTGTCGATCGCCATGGCACGAGCTTCGGGCGTGCGGAATACCGGTGGGGAGTCGCCACTTATGGTGGTGGTGGCACCACCAGACACGACGGGGGAGGAGCGGTACGTGCCTGCTGCGGGGGCGACGAAGAGTGAACGGCGCAACGAGCTGCGCGAGTTCCTGATGAGCAGGCGGGCCCGGGTCAGCCCCGAGGAGGCCGGGCTGCCGGTCGGCGGGGGCCGGCGCCGTACGCCTGGCCTGCGCCGGGAGGAGGTCGCGGTGCTCGCCGGTGTGGGCGCCTCCTGGTACCAGTGGCTGGAGCAGGGGCGGGAGATCTCCGTCTCCCCGCAGGTCCTCGATGCCGTCGCCCGGGTGCTGCGGCTGAGCAACGCCGAGCGGCGCCACCTGTACGTGCTGGCCGGGCTGAACCCGCCCGCGCCCGAAGTGGCTCCCGAGAAGCGGGACATGTGCGACGGGCTGCGGCGGCTGATCGACACGTGGATGCCGTATCCGGCGCACATCATGGACCGGTACTACAACTACGTGATGCACAACGAGGCCGCCGCGGTGGTGCTCGGCATGCGGGCGGACGTCCGGCAGAACTGCCTCGTGGACTTCTTCACCGACCCGATGTACCGGTCGCGGAGCAGGAGCTGGGAGCGGAACGCACGCACGGTCGTGGCGCAGTTCCGGGCCGCCTGCGCCGCCAGCCCCGACGACGAGGGGTTCCGGGAGGTGCTCGCCGAGGTGACGGCCGTGAGCGCGGAGTTCGCGGCGCTGTGGGCCGAGCAGGACATCGAGGACCAGGGGCAGGTCCGCAAGGAGCTGAACCATCCGGTGGCCGGGCTGCTGGTGGTGGAGTCCACCGTGCTGAAGGTCCCGGCCCGGCCCGATCTGTACATCGTGCTGCACACCCCGCTGGAGGAGGCGAACACCGCCGAGAAGCTGGAGTGGCTGGCCTCTCCGGAGGGCAGGCGGGGCACGATGTACCCCGTGGCGGGGTGAACGGGCCCGGGCTTCGTATGCTCTGGGCATGACCGAGAGCAACGCACTGGATCCCGAGGACCGCAAGATCGTCACCCTGGCCCGTTCCGCGCGGGCCCGTAACGGTGTGCCGGAGGGGGCGGCCGTACGGGACGAGACCGGGCGTACGTATGTGGCCGGGTCGGTTTCGCTGCCCTCGCTGAAGCTGAGCGCGCTGCGCACGGCGGTGGCCATGGCGGTGGCTTCGGGGGCCACGTCGCTGGAGGCGGCGGCGGTGGTGAGCGAGGCGGAGTCGGTGCCGGCCGAGGACCTGGCCGCGGTGGCCGACCTGGGGAGTGCGGGGACGCCGGTGCTGCTGGCCGGGGTCGACGGGGTGGTGCGGGTCACCGTCTTCGCCGGTCGCTGAGCGGAGCCGGCAGCGGCCGAACGAAAGGTCGGCTGGAATTCAACCTTGTTGGCCTCTCGCCCCTGCGCGTCAATGAAGCCGTACGTTCCGACGGACCGTCAGATCCGCACCGCCGAACGCAGTGTGTCCGCACCCGCCTGCCCAGGCCTCTCGCCCGTCGGAGCCCCCCACATCTCACTCCCCACAGGGAAGGGAAGCGGATCCCCATGAGAGGCACGCGCACGGCAACGGGTGCGGCGCTGGTCGCCGGGGCCCTCGCGGTCACCGGACTCGCCCTCGCGCCCACCGCGGCCGCCGTCACCCCACAGTCGGCGACCATCACCGCGAGCTGCGGCATCTTCGGTGGCGGTACGGCCACGCTCACCGCCACCCAGAGCGGCACCTCGGCCACCATCACCCTCACCTCCTCCGCCGTCACCGCGCCGGTCGCGGTGGCCCAGGACTCCATCACCTCCACCCTCACCCTGGCCAAGGCCGGCGGTGGTTCCGTCGTCTTCAGCGGCAAGAAGAACCCAGCCATGAACACCGGCGCCCCGGTCAGCGTCGGCCCGCTGCCCGGCACCGTCGCCTCCGGTGACCGCCTGGACGCCTACGGCGGCTCGCTGAAGATGGTGATCTTCGGGATCACCGTGACCTGCACCGCGAACGGTCCGCAGGCTCCCGGCCCGTTCGTGTTCGACTGAGCGATCTGTTCCGGATGCCGCAGAAACTGATGATCCGTCAGGTTTCTGCGGCATCTCCATTGACTTCTCACCCCCGCTCCACATCAATGCCCCCTGTCGGCGCAGATGAGCCGCTGCGCCCACAACCCTCAGGAGGGGGCCCATGGGCTTCACACCCCGAAGATCCCGACGGTGGCGCTGGGCGTCACTGTTCGGGGCGACCGCGCTCGCGGTCACCGCGGGCGGCGCGCTGGCCTGTCCGGCCGGCGCCGCCGGCACCAACGTGGACTTCGCCACGCACTGCATCCCGCCCGCCGTCGCGGGCATCCCGCCGATCGACGGCACCACGACCGCCAGCGTCTCGGCGGACAACACCAGCCCGAAGGTCGGCGACACGGTCACCGTGACCTACACGGTGGTCACGGCCGCCGCGAGCAATCCCACCGACCTGGCCCTGCCGGCCGACATCATGACCCCGACCGGCAAGGTCACCCTGGGCGGTGCCCAGACCGGTGACGTCACCGTGGCCGGGCCGAAGAAAAACCCGCCGGTGCCGGGGAAGGCCGCCTTCCCGTCCTTCTCCATGACCGGCACGTTCACCGTCACCAAGGCCGGCCAGATCACGCTCTCGCCCGGCGACTACAACATCCACACCAGCTACATCCTGGAGCTGGACACCCCCTGCACGGTCACCAACCCGCCCGCCCCGGTGTCCCAGACCGTGACGGCGACCGACGGGACCCCGGCCAACACCCGTGCCATCTCGCTGGGTTCCGCCTCCGGTGACCCGGGCGCCGCCGTCACCGTCACCGGCAGCAACTTCACCCCGGGCGCCACCGTCACACTGGCCGGGCGGTCCGGTGGCACCCAGACCGCCGACACCGCGACCGTGACCGCGAACGCCCAGGGCTCCTTCAGCGGTTCCCTCGTCGTCAAGGACAAGACGACGACCGGGATCGTGGCCTACGAGGGCGGCTCCTGGAGCGCGGACAAGGGCGCGGGCCCCGCGGCCTACGTCGTCAACGACGACACGCCCGTCCCGCCCGGCAGCCAGAAGCTGACCACCACCGTCAAGGCGGGCACGCTGTCCATGAGCCAGGCCGGGGACTCCGTCGCACTGTCGGCGGTCGACTTCGGCAAGGGCGGGGCCTCCACGGGCAAGCTCCAGACCGTGACCGTGCAGGACTTCCGGGGCGGGCCCGCGGGCTGGTCCCTGACCGGCAAGGTCACCGACTTCACCGGTCCCGGCGGCAAGATCGACGCCGGGAAGCTGAGCTGGACCCCGGCCTGCGCGACCAAGCCGGGCAGCCCCAGCACCTGCAAGGCGGGGTCGGTGGGCACGGTGGGCGGATCGGGAGCGACCCTCGCGTCGACCTCCGACGGCACGCTCACCGGCGGTGAGTTCACCGTCGACGCCGGACTGTCCCTGGACGTACCGGCGTTCACGCCTCCGGGCGGGTACTCCGGCGTGCTCACGCTGACGCTCACCTGAGCGCGCGGGCGTCCGCACCCGCCCGTTCCCCTGTCTCCCGTCCGCGCCCGTCCGCGCCCGTCCGTGGGGGTCCGCACCCATGCGCAAGCCGTACGTCCTCCTCCTGGGCCTGCTGCTGGGCTGGCAGGCCGCACCGGCCCACGCCGCCGACAACGGCAGCTGGTCCGTGTACCCGGTCGCCTCGAAAGTCGCCGCGCGGCCCTACTTCTACCTCTCCGCCGACCCCGGCCAGACCCTCACCGACAAGGTCGCCGTCCAGAACAAGACCGGCAGGCCGCTGACCTTCCGGCTCTACGCGGCCGACGCCTACAACACCGCCCGGGACGGCGGGTTCGCCGTGCGGACCGCCGGGGAACACATGCTCGGGGTGGGCGCCTGGGCGAAGCCCGCGAAGTCCCGGATCACCGTGCCCGGTCACCGGACCGTCACCGTGCCGTTCACGCTGCGGGTCCCCGACGGAGCCGCCCCCGGCGATCACCCCGGTGCCGTCGTCGCCCTCGACGAGCGCGTCGACCCCGGCAGCGGCAGGCTCGCCCTCGGGGTGCAGCGGGCCGTCGGCGCCCGGGTCTACCTCCGGGTCGGCGGGCCCACCCTGCCCGCGCTCTCCGTCGGACAGGTGCACCTCAGCCATCACCAGCCGCTCGTCCCCGGCCTCGGCGCCAGCACGGCGACCATCTCCTACACCCTGCGCAACACCGGGAACGTCACCCTCGACCCGAAGGTGGAGCTGAAGGCGCGCGGGCTGTTCGGCCGTACGCTGCTCGACCGCGAGCTGACCCGGGTGCCCTCCGAGCTGTTGCCGGGTCAGCGGGTCCGGCTCACCGAGACCTGGCACGGGGCGCCCCAACTCGACCGGGGCGACGTGACGCTGACCGCGAGCGCGCCCGGCACCCGCCAGTCGGCGAGCGCCTCCTTCCTCGCGCTGCCGTGGCTCGCCGTGGCGCTGGTGTTCGCCGCGGGCGTGGCCGTCGGGGTGCTGCTGGTCAGAGCGCGTCGGGGCCGCGTTCGCCGGTCCGTACGCGGACGACCGTCTCCACGGGCACGGACCACACCTTCCCGTCCCCGATCTTCCCCGTCTGCGCGGCCCTGACGATCGCGTCGATCACGGCATCGGCGTCCGCGTCGTCCACCACGACCTCGATGCGCACCTTCGGCACCAGGTCGACCCGGTACTCCGCTCCCCGGTACACCTCGGTGTGGCCGCGCTGCCGGCCGTAGCCGCTCGCCTCGGTCACGGTCAGACCGTGCACGCCCAGTTCCTGCAGGGCGGTCTTGACCCCGTCCAGCCGGTACGGCTTGACGATCGCGGTGATGAGCTTCATGCCTGGGAGTCGACCTTCTGGGAGGGGGCCTTGTGGGTGGAGGCGAGGACGGACGAGGAGACCGGGGCGCCGTGGCCCAGGACGCCGTGATCGTATGCCGTCTCGGCGTGCACCGTAAGGTCCAGGCCGGTGTGCTCCTGCTCCTCGCTCGCGCGCAGGCCCAGCACCCGGTCGAGCAGCTTGCCGAGGCCGTACGTCACCGCGAAGGCGTATCCGGCCACGACGACCACGGCGAGCGTCTGCCGGCCGAGCGGGGCGAGTCCGCCGCCGTAGAAGAGGCCCTGCGCGGAGCCGGTCATCGCCTTCTCGGCGAACAGGCCGATCAGCAGGGTGCCGATGACGCCGCCGACCAGGTGGACGCCGACGACGTCCAGGGAGTCGTCGAAGCCGAGCTTGAACTTCCAGCTCACGGCGTAGGAGCAGACCACGCCCGCGGCGAGGCCGACGACCAGCGCGCCGAGCAGCGAGACCGTGCCGCACGAGGGGGTGATCGCGACGAGACCGGCCACCGCGCCGGAGGCGGCACCGAGCGTGGTGGGGTGCCCGTCCCTTCGCTGCTCGACGAAGAGCCAGCCGAGCAGGCCGGTGCAGCCGGCGGCGAGGGTGTTGAGGAACGCGGCCGCGGCCAGGCCGTTCGCGCCGAGCGCGGATCCCGCGTTGAAGCCGAACCAGCCGAACCAGAGCAGGCCGGCGCCGAGGATCACCATGGGCAGGTTGTGCGGGCGCATGGCGTCCTTCTTGAAGCCCAGGCGCGGGCCGAGGACCAGGCACAGTGCGAGTCCGGAGGCGCCGGAGGTGATCTCGACGGGCAGACCGCCCGCGAAGTCGAGCGCGCCGAGCCCATCGAGGATCCAGCCGCCGGGGCCCCACACCCAGTGGGCGACCGGAACGTATACGAGGAGCGTCCACAGGGGGACGAGGACCAGCCACGCCGAGAATTTCGTGCGGTCGGCGACCGCCCCGCTGATCAGGGCGGCCGTGATGATCGCGAAGGTGAGCTGGAAGGTGGCGAAGAGCAGGGTGGGCACGGTGCCGTGCACGCTGCCGGGGGTGAGGTGCGCCATGCCGGCGTGGTGGAGGTTTCCGATCAGCCCGCCGCCGGCGTCGTCGCCGAAGGCGAGGGAGTAGCCGGCCGCCAGCCACACCACCGTCACCAGAGCGATGGACACGAAGCTCATCATCAGCATGTTGAGGACGCTCTTCGTGCGGACCATGCCGCCGTAGAACAGGGCCAGGCCCGGGGTCATCAGCAGGACGAGGGCGGTCGCGGCGAGCAGCCAGGCGGTGTCGCCGGTGTTCACGTGCGCGGCGGCGAGGGTCACGGGCGTCTCCAACGGTGTGGGGGCTCGTCAGAGGGTCACCGGTGCGCGTTTCCGGTCGTGCACAGGTGTGTTTCCGTGACGTTTCGTTGCGTGAGGGTTACCGAAACCTCACGGTACGGCGGGGCCTCGTGGATCAGGGAGAATGAACGGCATGAGCGTTCGCACCCAGTCATCCGAGCAGCCGGCCGAGACCGTCCACCGCGCCGGCTTCGCCTGCTTCGTGGGCCGCCCCAACGCGGGCAAGTCCACCCTCACGAACGCTCTGGTCGGGCAGAAGGTGGCGATCACCGCGAACCAGCCGCAGACGACGCGGCACACGGTACGCGGCATCGTGCACCGGCCCGACGCCCAGCTGATCCTGGTGGACACCCCGGGGCTCCACAAACCGCGCACCCTGCTCGGTGAGCGGCTCAACGACGTCGTGCGCACGACGTGGGCCGAGGTCGACGTGATCGGCTTCTGCCTGCCGGCGAACGAGAAGATCGGTCCCGGGGACCGCTTCATCGCCAAGGAGCTGGCCGGGATCAAGAAGACCCCGAAGGTCGCCATCGTCACCAAGACCGACCTGGTCGACTCGAAGACCCTGGCCGAGCAGCTGATCGCCATCGACCAGCTGGGCAGGGACCTGGGCATCGAGTGGGCGGAGATCGTGCCGGTCTCGGCGGTCGGCTCCCAGCAGGTCGACCTGCTGGCCGAGCTCCTGATCCCCCTGCTCCCCGAGGGCCCCGCGCTCTACCCCGAGGGCGACCTGACGGACGAGCCCGAGCAGGTCATGATCGCGGAACTCATCCGTGAGGCCGCGCTGGAGGGCGTCCGCGACGAGCTGCCGCACTCCATCGCCGTGGTCGTGGAGGAGATGCTCCCGCGCGAGGACCGCCCCGCGGACCGTCCGCTGCTGGACATCCACGCCAACGTCTACATCGAGCGGCCCAGCCAGAAGGGCATCATCATCGGCCCCAAGGGCAAGCGGCTGAAGGAGGTCGGCATCAAGTCCCGCAAGCAGATCGAGGCGCTGCTCGGTACGCCGGTGTTCCTGGACCTGCATGTGAAGGTGGCCAAGGACTGGCAGCGCGACCCGAAGCAGCTGCGGAAGCTGGGCTTCTAGCCCCGCGCTTCCTCTCCTTCACGGGGCGGTGCCCCGGGGTTCCTCCAGGTGGGCGCGGGCCGGGGCCATGTCCTGCACCCCCACCACCCTCAGCAGCTGGAGCCGTTCGTGGGACTCCGTGCCCGGGCGGGCCGTGTGGAGGACGAGGCAGTGGTGGTCGTCGGTCAGGAGGACCTCGCAGTCCAGTTCCAGCGGGCCCACCACCGGATGCCGGAAACGCTTCGTGGAGCCGCGCCGGACCGCCACCTCGTGTGCGTCCCACAGGCGCGCGAACTCCTCGCTCGCGGCGCGCAGTTCGGCCACCAGAGCGGCCGGCCGCGGGTCGTCGGGCCGGGCGGCGGCGACGGCGCGCAGGTTCGCCACGTGCCGGCGCGCGTGGTGCGGCACGTCCTCGGGCGGGAAAAGCTCGCGCGCCGCCGGGTCCAGGAAGAAGCGGCGGACCAGATTGCGCTCCCGGGGCGGCCGGGCCAGCGCGTCCCCTGACAGCGCCCGCGACATGGCGTTCTGCGCCAGCACCTCGCCGCAGTCCGTCACCACCATCGCCGGCGCGTCGTGCAGCCGGTCCAGGACCAGCAGCAGCCCGGGCCGCACATGCCCGAAGACCGCCTCCCGGCGGGGCGGTTCCTCGCCGGTCAGATGGAAGAGGTGGTCGCGTTCGTCGTCGGTCAGCCGCAGCGCCCGGGCCAGGGCGGTGAGCATCTGGCGGGACGGGCGCGGGCCCCGGCACTGTTCCAGCCGGGTGTAGTAGTCGACCGACATACCGGCCAGCGAGGCCACCTCCTCCCGCCGCAGGCCGGGGGTACGGCGGCGGGCGCCGGGCGTGAGGCCCACGTCGGACGGGTCCAGGCGGGCACGGGAACGGCGCAGGAAGTCGGCGAGTTCGGCTCGGTTCACCCCTTCAGGGTGGGGCAGCGCGCGCGGCTTATCCAGGGAGTGCCGGTCCCCTGATCGGGAGGTCTCTCCCGGCCGGCGCGGAACCGCCCGACAGTGGTGGCACCGGGTCGAGAGGAGCAGAACATGCTGACACTGGTGACGGGCACCACGGGACAGGTCGGCCGGCGCTTCGTGCCGAGGCTGCTGGCGCAGCGGCGGCCGGGGGAGCAGGTACGGGTCCTGGTGCGGGACGCGGCACGCGGCGAGGCCTTCGCGGAGCTGGGCGCCCAGGTCGCCGTCGGCGATCTGCGGGACGAGGACACGCTCGGCAAGGCGGTGGCCGGGGCGGACGCGGTCGTGAACGTCGCCGCGTCCTTCCGCGGGGTACCGGACGAGGAGGCGTGGGCCGTCAACCGGGACGCCGCCGTGGCCCTGGGCCGGGCCGCGCTGGCCTCCGGCGTGCGGCGCTTCGTGCAGGTCAGCACGTGTCTCGTGTACGGCGTCGGACGGGGCCGTCCGCTGACCGAGGACGACGAGACCCGGCCCGGCGGCGCGATGTGGGGCGCCTACCCCGAGTCCAAGGCGGCGGCCGAACGCGAGCTGCTCGGGCTCCAGGGCATGGAGGTGCGTGTGGGCCGGCTGCCCTTCGTCTACGGCGACGGCGATCCACACCTCGCCCAGTCCCTGCGCTGGGCCACGCACTGGGCGTCCACCCAGCGGCTGCACATGGGCCACCACGCCGATGTCGCCCAGGGACTGCTGCGCCTGCTGTACGCACCGGCGGTGAGCGGCCCGGTCTACAACATCGCCGACGACGCCCCCGTCACGGCGGTCGAGCTGCACCGGCTCAACGGCGTCGAACTGCCCGCCGGCATGCACACGCGGACCGACCCGGACCCGTGGCTGGGGATCGTGTCCACCGAGCGGATCCGCCGGGACCTCGGATTCCGGCCCGTCCACCCGACCGTCTGGGCCGCCCGCGACGCCGGAGCCCTCTGAGCCACCCGGCCCCCTAGTCGACGCCCCTGATCCGGCCCACCAGTGCCGCCCCG
Organism: Streptomyces filipinensis; assembly: GCF_014649495.1. Lineage (GTDB taxonomy): Bacteria > Actinomycetota > Actinomycetes > Streptomycetales > Streptomycetaceae > Streptomyces > Streptomyces filipinensis. The sequence goes on from NZ_BMTD01000001.1 coordinate 585,457, forward strand.
GCCAGCCCGATCGCCGCCGCGAGCAGGTACAGCACCCGGTACCCGCCGAGGTAGGTCACGATCGGCGCGGCCAGGGCGGGGGCCGCGACCTGGGGCAGGGCGTTGGCCACGTTGATCACGCCGAGGTCCTTGCCCCGGTCCAGCGCCTTCGGCAGGACGTCCGTCATCAGCGCGAAGTCGACGGAGGTGAACACGCCGAAGCCGACGCCGAGAACGGCGGCCGCCACGATCGCGCCGGGCCAGGTCTGCCAGCCGGCCAGCGCCGCCGTCGCCACCGCCATCAGCGTGCCGGACCAGACGACGAACGGCTTGCGCCGGCCGACCCGGTCCGACCAGACGCCGCCCGCGACCACGGTCGCCACCAGCGTGAGGCCGTTGACGGCGGTCAGGACCAGCACCCCCTGGCCGGGGTCGGGGCGGTGCAGCCGGTCGCGGAGGTAGTAGAGGAGGTACAGCAGCACCAGGGAGTTGCTGAGGTTGATCAGGAAGCGGGTCAGCCAGGCCCAGCCGAGGTCGGGGTGGCGGCGCGGGCTCAGCCAGAAGCCCGCCAGAAACCCGCGCCAGGACCATCGCGGCCGGTCCTGCCGCGCGAGCCGCAGATCCTCGTGGCGCAGGACGTACGGCAGCACGCCCACCGCCGTGCACACCGCGCAGGCCGCGTACCCGGCGCGGATCCCGCCCGCCACCGTCGCGAGGCCCGTGCCGCCGACCACGCCGAGGATCTGCGCCGCCCCCAGCCAGCCGCCCACCGCGCCCCGCTGGAGCCGGGGCACCCGGTCCGGCACGGCCGCCGTCACCGCCGCGAACGCCGCGTTCAGCGTGAGCTGCACCAGGCACCAGCCCGCCGCCATGGACCACACCCCGCCCGCCCGCGCGAGCAGCAGCAGGGACACCGCGCCGCCCGCCGACCCGGCCACGATCCACGGCGTACGGCGGCCCCGGCGGGCCGTCGTACGGTCGGACAGGGCGCCGAAGAGCGGGTTGGCGAGCAGGGAGACCACCGCGCCGGCGCCGGTCACCCAGGCCAGCAGCGTCTCCTTGGGCATCCCGGTGCCGGGTGCGAAGTCCCTGGCCTGGGAGGCGAGCAGGATCTGCAGCGGGCCGAACCAGCCGACCCAGATCGCCGCGTTGGCCAGCGAGAGGGCCGCCGTCCAGCCCCGGCCGACGGGTTCGACGGGTTCGGCCAGGGCGGCGGCCGGCTCGCCGGCCGTGGTCATCTCCGGGTCCGCAGCAGGTCCCGGAACCAGTGGTAGGAGGCCTTCGGGGTGCGCTTCTGCGACGCGTGGTCCACGTGCACCAGGCCGAAGCGGCGGGCGTAGCCCTCGGCCCACTCGAAGTTGTCCAGCAGGGACCACACGAAGTAGCCGCGTACGTCCACGCCGGCCTCCAGTGCGCTGTGCAGGGCGCGGAGGTGGGCGTCCAGGTAGGCGATGCGGTCCTGGTCGTCGACGCCGTCGTAGGAGCAGCCGTTCTCGGTGATGACGATCGGCGGGAGCCGGTCGCCGTACCGCTCGCGGAAGCCGCACAGCAGCTCGGTGAGGCCCTCCGGGACGACCGGCCAGCCGAAGTCGGTCACCGGGCGGCCCTCGATCTCCCGGACGGAGAAGGGCAGTTCGGCGGGCATGCGCAGGCCGCCGTACTCGGTGGCGGTGCCCTGTGGGGCGCCCACGCGGGTCGGCGCGTAGTAGTTGACGCCGTACCAGTCGACGGGTTCGGCGATGACCTCCAGGTCCTGCTGTACGTCACCGGGCATCAGCTCGCCCATCCCCTCGGGGTACGCGCCCAGGATGACCGGCTCGGCGAACAGGCGGTTGAGGAGGACGTCGTAGAAACCGGCCGCCTCGACGTCCGCCGGGTCGGCGGAGGCGGACCAGGTGGGGCCGTGCGAGTTGGCGATGCCGACGTCCGTCGCCCCGGCCGCGCGCAGGGCCCGTACCGCGAGACCGTGCGCGAGGAGCTGGTGGTGGGCGACCGGGAGCGCGTCGAACAGGAGCTGTCGGCCGGGGGCGTGGGCGCCGAGGGCGTGGCCCAGGAGGGTGTGCTCGGCGGGCTCGTTGAGGGTGATCCACTTGCGCACGCGGTCGCCGAGGCGCTCGGCCACCACGGAGACGTACTCGGCGAACCGGGCCGCCGTGTCCCGCTCCAGCCAGTCCAGCGCGGCGGGCAGGTCCCAGTGGAAGAGGGTGGGCACGGGCCGTACGCCCGCCGCGCACAGCTCGTCCACCAGGCGGTCGTAGAAGTCCAGCCCGCCCGGGGAGTTCACCCGGGGCCAGGAGACCGAGAAGCGGTACGCGTCCACGCCGAGGCCGGCGAGGAGGGCCACGTCCTCGCGGTAGCGGTGGTAGTGGTCGCAGGCCACCGCCGCCGTCGAACCGTCCTTCACCCGGCCCGGTTCGGCCGTGAACACGTCCCACACCGATGGCTCGCGCTGCTCGGCCGCCCCCTCGATCTGATGGGCCGAGGTCGAGACTCCCCACAGGAAGCCGTCCGGGAAGCGGGGTATCGGATCGCCTGCGTCAGTCGCCATGGGCGGATCATCCTTACCGCCGGTAACAGAAGTCAACGCCCCCGCACGGTCCGGTGCTCAGGCGCCCTCTTTCAGCACCCGGGAAATCAACTCCCGCTGCTCCTCGGTCAGTCGGGGGTCGGCCGCGTACACCGTGCGGCCGTCCACGGTGATCTCGTACCGGAAACCGTCCGGGACGCCGGCCGGCGGGGAGCCCTGGCCGGACGCGAGGACGCGCTCGGCCAGGGCCTGCCACTCCCGGGAGTCGGGCCGGCCCGAGGTGTCCACCTCGGCCCGGCGCTCGATGCCCGCGAAACCGCCCGTGCGCCGTACTTGAATACGCATGGGGAACTGTCTAGTACGGAACTACAGCGTCCGCACCCCGACCTGTTCCCACGCCTTCTGCACGGCCTGGAGTTCGTCGCCGGCGCCGTACCGCTGCCGGGCCGCCTGCACCGTCAGCGTGGCGAAGTCGGCGAACCTCGCCTCCTGTTCCAGCTCGCCGCCGGTGAGCACGTCGTACCAGATCTGCCCCGCCTTCTCCCAGGCGCGCCCGCCGATGGCCGTGGCGACCAGGTAGAAGGCGTGGTTGGGGATGCCGGAGTTGATGTGCACGCCGCCGTTGTCGCTGCCGGTGCGGACGTAGTGGTCCATCGTCGCCGGCTGCGGGTCCTTGCCCAGGTTCGGGTCGTCGTACGCCGTGCCCGGGGCCTTCATGGAGCGCAGCGCCGTGCCGTGGACGCTCGGGGCGAGCAGGCCGGCGCCGACCAGCCAGTCGGCCTCGGCGGCGGTCTGGCCGAGCGTGTACTGCTTGATCAGCGAGCCGAAGACGTCCGAGAGGGACTCGTTGAGCGCGCCGGACTGACCGAAGTAGGTGAGGTTGGCGGTGTGCTGGGTGACGCCGTGGGTCAGCTCGTGGCCGATGACGTCGACCGGGATGGTGAAGTCGAGGAAGACCTCGCCGTCGCCGTCGCCGAACACCATCTGCTCGCCGTTCCAGAAGGCGTTGTCGTAGTTCTCGCCGAAGTGGACCGTGGCGTCCAGCGGCAGCCCGTCGCCGTCGATGGAGTGCCGGCCGTACGCCTTCAGGTACAGCTCGAAGGTGGCGCCGAGGCCGGCGTAGGCGCGGTTGACGGTGGCGTCGGAGCCCGGGTCGGAGCCCTCCGCGCGGACCTGGTCGCCGGGCAGGTCCTGGGTGTGGTGGGCGTCGTAGATCGTGCGGTGCGGCTGGTCGGCCGCGGCCCCCGCGGGCGCGGCGACGGAGGGCGCGCCGATCACCGTGGTCAGGCGGCGCTTGGTGCGCTGGTAGGCGTCGTGCTCCAGGGACCGGCGGGCCGGGCCGGAGAGCGCGGGGTCCTCGGCTCGGGCGAGCTGGTCGAGGACGTGCGGCGGCACGATCGTGCAGAAGACGGGCTCGAAGCCCCCGTGGGTCGTCATGCCCCGCACCATCGCACTCAGTGATACCGATGTCACTAGCTGCCACCATGATTGGTGAAATACCGGGACAGGGAGCGCCACGCTCCGTGATGATGTGATAGGGGGATGTGGCACAGCGCACTTTTTGTCCCTTTTATGACCCCGGTCCCGCATACTGATACGCGTCCCCCGCGTCCGGGGCGGCTCGGCTAGGCTGCGGAGCATCATGCGTTTCGGGCTGCTTCTTCTTAGCTGCCGCGGCGAGGGCCTGTAGTCGAGGCCGACCCCCTCCCCGCGGAGCTTGGCGTTGCGTCGTCGGCCGTCCACTCGGACATCCGGACACCCCTCAAGGAGCCCACGCACCATGGCCAACCGCCAGCAGCCCAGTTCCCTGCCGATCCACAAGTACGGCCGCTACGAGCAGGTGGACATCCCGGACCGCACCTGGCCGGACCAGCGGATCACCGTAGCCCCCCGCTGGCTCTCCACCGACCTGCGCGACGGCAATCAGGCCCTGATCGACCCGATGTCGCCCGAGCGTAAGCGCCGGATGTTCGACCAGCTGGTCAAGATGGGCTACAAGGAGATCGAGGTCGGCTTCCCGGCCTCCGGACAGACCGACTTCGACTTCGTGCGCTCGATCATCGAGGAAGAGGGCGCGATCCCGGACGACGTCACGATCTCCGTCCTGACCCAGGCCCGCGAGGACCTGATCGAGCGGACCGTGGAGTCCCTGAAGGGCGCCAAGCGGGCCACCGTCCACCTGTACAACGCCACCGCCCCGGTCTTCCGCCGGGTCGTCTTCCGCGGCTCCAGGGACGACATCAAGCAGATCGCCGTCGACGGCACCCGCCTGGTGATGGAGTACGCCGAGAAGCTGCTGGGCCCCGAGACCGAGTTCGGCTACCAGTACTCGCCGGAGATCTTCACCGACACCGAGCTGGACTTCGCGCTGGAGGTCTGCGAGGCGGTCATGGACGTCTACCAGCCGGGGCCGGGCCGCGAGATCATCCTCAACCTGCCCGCCACCGTGGAGCGTTCGACCCCGTCCACGCACGCGGACCGCTTCGAGTGGATGCACCGCAACCTGACCCGCCGCGAGCACGTGGTGCTGTCGGTCCACCCGCACAACGACCGCGGTACGGCCGTGGCGGCGGCCGAGCTGGCCCTGATGGCCGGCGCCGACCGCGTCGAGGGCTGTCTGTTCGGACAGGGCGAGCGCACCGGCAACGTCGACCTGGTCACCCTGGGCATGAACCTGTTCTCGCAGGGCGTCGACCCGCAGATCGACTTCTCCGACATCGACGAGATCCGTCGCACGTGGGAGTACTGCAACCAGATGGAGGTCCACCCGCGCCACCCGTACGTGGGCGACCTGGTCTACACGTCCTTCTCCGGCTCCCACCAGGACGCCATCAAGAAGGGCTTCGACGCCATGGAGGCCGACGCGCAGGCCAAGGGCGTCACCGTCGACGACATCGAGTGGGCGGTGCCGTACCTGCCGATCGACCCCAAGGACGTCGGCCGCTCCTACGAGGCCGTCATCCGCGTCAACTCGCAGTCCGGCAAGGGCGGCATCTCCTACGTCCTGAAGAACGACCACAAGCTGGACCTGCCGCGCCGGATGCAGATCGAGTTCTCGAAGCTCATCCAGGCGAAGACCGACGCCGAGGGCGGCGAGATCACGCCGAAGGACATCTGGGCGGTCTTCCAGGACGAGTACCTGCCCAACCCGGACAACCCCTGGGGCCGCATCCAGGTCAGGACGGGCCAGTCGACCACCGACACCGACGGCGTGGACACCCTCACGGTCGAGGCGACGGTCGACGGCGAGGACACGGTCCTGACCGGCTCCGGCAACGGTCCGATCTCGGCCTTCTTCGACGCCCTGCAGTCCATCGGCATCGACGTACGCCTGCTGGACTACCAGGAGCACACGATGAGCGAGGGCGCCTCCGCACAGGCCGCCTCCTACATCGAATGCGCGATCGACGGCAAGGTCCTCTGGGGTATCGGCATCGACGCGAACACGACGCGTGCGTCGCTGAAGGCGGTCGTCTCGGCGGTGAACCGCGCGGGCCGCTGACCGGCTCTGACCGGCCCTTTCGGTGCCCTGACCGCTGTGTACGGCGGTCAGGGCACCGTCGTTTATCGGCCATCGCACCCCCGAGGTCACGGAAAGGTCTCTTACGGGGTACTGACTCAGCCTCCGTGATGTGGCTAACATCACGCCAGCACGGCGATGTTGCCGTGCGGTTACGGAGGTGCGACGTGCTGCCAGTACGGGGACGAGACGGCCAGGCCCTGCGCTTCCTGGGCACGCGCACCGCGTGGACACCGATCGGGGACGGCGAGTTCTTCTGCCCCGGCTGCGGAGGCGACCGCAACTACCAGCGGCTCACCGGGCGCCGCCGGCTCACCCTGCTCGGGGTGCCCCTGCTGCCGCGCGGCACGGCCGGACCGGTCGTGGAGTGTGCCGCCTGCCGCCACCACTACGGCACCGACGTGCTCGACCACCCCACCACCCGCCGCTTCTCCGCGATGCTCCGCGACGCCGTGCACACCGTCGCCCTCGCCGTGCTCGCCGCGGGCGGGACCTCCTCCCGCACGGCCCTGGAGACGGCCGCGACGGCCGTGCGCGCGGCCGGCTTCGACGGCTGCACCGAGGACCAGCTGGCCGCCCTCGTCGACGCCCTCGCCGCCGACACCGGCCGGGTCCTCGGCGGCGAGTGCGGCACGAGCCTGACCATAGAGCTGCACGAGGCCCTGGACCCGCTCGCCCCGCACCTCGCCCGCGCGGGCCGCGAGTCCCTGCTCCTCCAGGCCGCCCGTATCGCCCTCGCCGACGGCCCCTACACCCCCGCCGAACGCGACGCCCTCACCACCGTGGGCGCGGCCCTGACCATCTGCGCCGACGACGTCACCCGGCTGCTGGCCGCCGCCCGCACACCGTCCTGACCCGCCCGTCCGGACCGCGGGGATCGCCTGAACGGGCGGTTCCCGCGCGGCCCCGGGGGCCGCACCGGGCGGATCCGAGGGCCTGCCGTACCGGGGGTTTCCGCCGCCGGGCCCGGCGCCCGTGGTCCGGTATCGCCCATATGAGTATTCCCCGGGGCGAATCGGGACCGATGGTTCCGGGGACCATGGGTGGGTGACACCGAAGAGCCGCACCCTGCTCACCGCCCTCGCGCTCCTCACCTCGCTCACCGCCCGCCCACCCGCCCACGCCGCCGCCGGCTGCGAGTCCTCACAGCCGTACGTGTCGGGGCAGGGCGGCTACCACACGTACCGCATCCCGGCCACGGTCACGACCGCCGACGGCGCGGTCCTGGCCTTCGCCGAGGGGCGGCACGCCGGCGCGGGCGACACCGGGGACATCGACGTCGTGCTGCGCCGCTCCACCGACGGCGGCTGCACCTGGGGCCCGCTGACGGTGGTGGCCGCGGGCCACGGGGACACCCGGGGCAACCCGGCACCCGTCGTGGACCCGCGCACCGGCGCCGTCGTCCTCGTGACCTGCGGCAACAGCGGCTCGGTGACGGAGGCGCAGATCATGCGCGGCGAGGTCCCGGACGAACGGGGCCGCCGGGTCTTCGTACAGCGCAGCATGGACGACGGCCGCCACTTCACGGCCCCGGTGGACATCACCGCGCAGGTGCGGCGGCCCGGCTGGCGCTGGTACGCCACCGGCCCCGGTCACGCGGAGGTCCTCACCCGGGGCCCGCACGCCGGCCGCCTGCTGGTCCCGGCCAACCACTCCGCCGCCCCGCCCCCCGGCTCCTCGGACACCGGCCAGGAACCCAGGTACTACGGCGGTCACGCCCTCTACAGCGACGACGGCGGCCGCACCTGGCACCTCGGGTTCGTGGACGCCACCTACGACGGCCTGACCAACACCAACGAGACGAGCGCCACCCAACTCCCCGACGGCCGCCTCTACTTCGCCGCCCGCGACCAGAACGGCAGCGCACCCGGCAACCGCCTCGACAGCTACTCCTCCGACGGCGGCACCACCCTCGACCGCCCCTACACCGTCCAGCCCACGCTGGGCGACGTCCCCGTGGTCCAGGGCAGCGTGCTCCAACTCCGCCCAGGAGCCCCGCTGGTGTTCTCCGCACCCTCCGTGCCGACCGCCCGCCGCGCCCTGGCCCTGTGGGGGAGCACGGACGCCGGCCGCACCTTCACCCGGCTGCTCACCCTCTCGGACCGCCCGGCCGCCTACTCCGACCTCGTCCAGCTCGGCCACGACACGGTCGGCGTGCTGTACGAGACGGGCACCGCCCACCCCTACGACACCGTGGAGTTCCGCCGGGTGACCCTGCCCTGAAGCGCCCCGAAGCGTCAGAGGAGCCCCGCCGCGGCCAGGAACTTCCCCACCTTCTCGACCTCCTCCCCGGACAACGGCACCTGCGGCTCGGCCGTGACCGCACAGTCGATCACCCCCCGCAGATGCAGCGCGGCCTTGAACGCGCCCAGCGCCGAAGAGCTGCCGCCCATCCGCGCCGGATCCCCGGCCGCGACCATCCCGAACAGCGCGCACAGCCGCTCCTGCTCGGCCCGCGCCCCGTCCCGGTCGCCGGCGCGGCACATCCGGTACAGCCGGACGTACCCGTGCGGGTCGACGTTGGCCAGCCCCGGTACGGCCCCGTCGGCGCCCAGCGCCAGCGCGGCGTCCACGACCAGCTCCGAGCCGGTCAGCACGCTGAACCCGGTGTGCGCACGGGCCCCGGTGACGACCTCGCGGAAGGCGCCCAGGTCCCCGCTGGAGTCCTTGAGCCCGGCCAGGACCCCGTCGCCCGCCAGCCCCAGCACCAGGTCGGCGGGAAGCTTGGTGTGCACCGCGGCGGGGATGTCGTAGGCGATGACCGGCACCGCGGACGCGGCGGCGATCCGGCGGTAGTGGTGGACGATCTCCGAGCGGTGGGTGCGGGCGTAGAACGGGGCGGTCACCACGACGGCCTGCGCGCCGGCCGCCGTCACGGCCCGGACGTGGTCCAGGACACGCGGCGTGGTCATGTCGATCGCGCCGGCGAGGACGGGCAGCCGGCCGCCCACATGGCCGACGACCGCCTCCACGACCTGCCTGCGCTGGTGGTCGGTGAGGAACGCGGCCTCGGACGTGGACCCGAGCAGGAACAGCCCGTGCACCCCGCCGTCCACCAGATGGTCGACCAGTCTGAGCAGCGAGGGGACGTCCACCTCGCGCCGCGGCGTCAGCGGCGTGCAGACGGGCGGGACGACACCGGTCAGCGGGACGGGGAACGTCATTCAGGGCTCCTGGCGTGCTAGGTCGCGGGTCGGCTGGTCCTCCTCCACAGGATGGTGACAGCGGTAGCGGTGCCTGGGCCGTGACGCGGCCGAGAAGTCCGGCATCGCCTCGGCGCACAACCCGTCCGCCCGCCAGCAGCGGGTGCGGAACGGGCAGCCGCTCGGCGGCCGGGTCGCCGAGGGCACCGGCCCGGTCAGCGGGATCGGGTCGACGGGGTCCAGCAGACCGGGGGTGGCCGAGAACAGGGCCCGTGTGTACGGGTGCCGGGCCGCGTCGGTGACCCGGTCGGCCGGTGCCTCCTCCACGATCCGCCCCAGGTACATGGTGATCACCCGGTCGCTCATCCGCCGTACCGTCTGGATGTCGTGCGAGACGAACACCAGGGCCAGGCCGAGGCGTTCCCTCAGGTCCAGCAGGAGGTTCAGGATCTGCGCGCGGACCGACACGTCCAGCGCGCTGGTCGGCTCGTCGGCGACGACCAGCGCCGGGTCCAGGGCCAGCGCGCGGGCGATGGCGACACGCTGCCGCTGGCCGCCGGAGAGCTGGCCGGGCAACGCGTCGGCCAGCGCCCGGGGCAGGCCGACCAGACCCATCAACTCCCTGACCCGGTCCTCCCGTTCGGCCCTGCCGCCGCGCCCGTGGACGTCCAGCGGGTCGCGCAGGATCCGCCGTACCGTCAGCCGCCGGTTCAGCGCGGTCGACGGGTCCTGGAAGACCATCCCGACGCCCGCGCCCACGGTGGCCCGGCGCTCGGCCGGTGGCATCGCCCACAGGTCCCGGCCCTGGAACGCCACCGACCCCGCCACCGGCCGCTGGATGCCCACCAGCACCCTGGCCAGCGTGGACTTCCCGCACCCCGACTCGCCGACCACGCCGACCGTCTCCCCGGCGGCCACGGTGAGAGCGGCACCGGTCAGGGCGTACACCCGGTCGCGCCGGAACAGTCCGCCACTGCGGGCCCTGTGCACCACATGGGCGTCCCGGACCTCGACGACGGCGTTCACCGCACCACCTCGTTCTCCACGGGTACCGCGGGGTGATGGCAGGCGGCCGTGTGGGCGGCCGTACCGGCGAGGACCGGTGCGCTGTCGTGGCACACCCCGGTCGCCAGCGGGCAGCGGTCGGCGAAGCGGCAGCCCGCCGGGAAGTCGGCCGGGGCCGGTACGACCCCCTTGACCTGCGTCATCCGCTCCTCGGCCGACTCCAGCGACAGCACGCTGCCGAGCAGGCCGCGCGTGTAGTGGTGGGCCGGTGCCGCCACCACGTCGGCGGTCACCCCGCTCTCCACGATCTGCCCGCCGTACATCACCACCACCCGGTCGGTGACGTCGGCGACCAGCGCCAGATCGTGCGAGACCAGGACCAGCGCGAAGCCCAGCTCCGCGCGCAGGCGCAGCAGCAGCTCCATCACCTGGGCCTGCACGGTCACGTCCAGCGCGGTCGTCGGCTCGTCGGCGACGATCAGCCGCGGTTCGCGGGAGAGGGCCATGGCGATGAGCACGCGCTGGCGCTGCCCGCCGGACAGCTCGTGCGGATAGCTGCGCAGGGTGCGGTCGGGATCCAGGCCGACCAGCTCCATGAGCTCGCGCGGACCGCGCCCGCCGCCGCGCCGGACGAGCTGCCTCAGCTGGGCGCGGATGGTCATCGCCGGGTTCAGCGAGGACAGGGCGTCCTGGTAGACCATCGCCATCTCGTGGCCGAGCAGCCGGCGCCGGACCCGCGCCGGTTCCGTGAGCAGGTCCCGCTGGCGGAACCGCACCTGGCCGCCGATGCGCGCCCCCCGCGGCTGCAGCCCCATGACCGTGAGCGCGGTCAGCGACTTCCCGCAGCCCGACTCGCCCACCAGACCGAGGACTTCACCCGGGTACACCTCGAAGCCGACCCCGGCCACGATGTCGACGCCCCCGTGCCGGTCGGGGAAGCCGATGGTGAGGTTCTCCACGGCGAGCACCGGCTGCCCGCTGCGGTCGGGCAGCGGTCGGGCCCGGGACCGCAGCCGCCGTGCGGCCTGCGCCAGCCCGGGCAGCTCCAGCACCTCGCCGCTGCCGGGCTCCGGCGCCTCCAGCCGGTCCCGCGGCGCCTCGACCTCCCGCCCGGCCGGTGCCGCCCACGCGTCGGAGACCCCCTCGGAGAGGATGTTCAGCGACAGCACCGTCAGCAGGATCAGCAGCCCGGGGAAGACGGTCGCCCACCAGCCCCCGGTCAGCACCATGTTCTTGCCGTCGGCGATGACACTGCCCCACGACGGGTCGGGGGGCCGCACCCCGGCGCCGATGAACGACAGCGACGCCTCGAACACGATCGCCTCGGCGACCTGGACCGTGCAGAAGACGAGCACGGGGGCGGCGCAGTTGACGGCCACGTGGCGCAGCACGATGTGCGCGGTACGGGCGCCGATGACCCGCTCGGCGGTGACGTAGTCCTCCCCGTACTGATCGAGGACGTTCGCCCGTACGACCCGGGCGACGGGCGGCGTGAAGAGAAAGGCGATCGCGCAGATCAGCACGCCGATCCCGCCGCCGAACACGGCGACCAGCACGGCCGCGAGCGCGATCCCCGGGAACGCCATCACCACGTCCAGACAGCGCATCAGCGTCTCGTCGACCGCCTTGCGCGAGGTGGCCGCGAGGGCGCCGAGCAGCGCGCCGACGACCAGGGCGAGCCCGGTGGCGCCCAGCCCGATCGCCAGCGACCAGCGGGCGCCGTACATCAGCCGGCTCAGGATGTCCCGGCCGAGGCTGTCCTGCCCGAGCCAGTGCGCGGCGGACGGATGCCCGCTGCCGCCGACCGGGTCCTGCTGGTCCAGCGGGTCGTCCGGGGCGAGGAGCGGAGCCAGTACGGCGACGAGGACGACGAGGGCCAGAAAGCAGACGGCGGCCTTCGACGGCAGGGGCAGCCGGCGCCGGCCGTGCAACCGGACGCCGGGCCGGGCCAGCCGCTCGGCGAGGCGCGCGCGTGTGTTCATCAGGCCGCCCTCAGACGTGGGTTGACCAGCAGGTACAGGATGTCGATGACGAGGTTCACGACGACGAACCCGGTGGCCGTGGTGAGGACGACCCCCTGGACGACGGCCGGATCGCCGTTCTGCACGGCGTCGATCATCAGCTTGCCCATGCCGGGCAGCGAGAAGATCGTCTCGATGACGACGGCTCCGCCGAGCAGATAGCCGACCCGCAGCCCGAGCACGGTCAGCGGATTGACCAGCGCGTTGCGCAGGACGTTCCGGCCGACGACCACCCACGGCGGCAGCCCGCTGCCGATCGCGGTCCGCACGTAGTCCTTGTCCAGCTCCTCCACCACCGAGGTCCGCACGATCCGGGTGAGCTGCGCGGCCACCGGCAGCGAGAGCGCGAAGGCGGGCAGCGCCATGGTCCTCAGCCAGCCGGTGACGGAGTCGGCCGGGTTGATGTAGCCGCCGGTCGGGAACCAGCCCCGGTCCACCGCCAGGTACTGGATCATCAGCAGCGCCAGCCAGAACCCGGGCGCGGCCACCCCCACCAGCGAGACCACCCGGACGACCTGGTCCGGGAACCGGCCCCGGTACACGGCCGCCGTGACCCCGCCCGCCAGCGCCAGCACCACCGCGACGGCCAGGCCCAGGAAGGTCAGCTGGAGGGTGAGCGGCAGCGCGGTGGTGACCTGGTCGGCCACCGGGGCACGGGTCAGGGCGCTGGTGCCGAGGTCGCCGTGGAGCAGAGCGCCGACGAAGTGGACGTACCGCACGGGCAGCGGGTCGAGCAGCCCGTTGCGCGCCCGGAAGTCGTGCAGCTGCCGCGGGGTCGGGTTGGCGCCCTGGAAGAACGCGGACGCCGGGTCGACGTCCGAGAACCGCATCACCAGGAACACGAACAGCACGATCCCGAGCATGAGCGGCACGAGCAGGGCGAGACGGCGCAGCAGGATCCGTACGACGGCCGTCATGCCGTCAGACCCACCTGGCCTGGAGCAGGTTGATGCCCGGGTACGGCTGCGCCCTTATCCCGCCGAGCTTGCGCGGGTCCCAGGCCGTCATCAGCTCGTTGTGGACCACCGGGTAGAGCACGGCCTGCTCGGCGACGACGTCGATGTAGTCCTGGACCATCGCCTTCTTCCTCGCCGGGTCCGGTTCCCTGGTCGCCCGGTCCATGTCCGTGAAGAGCCGCCTGGCGACGGGGTCGCCGGCCCACCGGGTGTACCCCATCCACAGGTTCTGCGGCCCGTAGTTGTAATGCATGATCAGATCGGCGTCGAGCCCGAACTGGTTCGGATCGGAGGCCGCGGCCACCACCTGGTAGTCCTGTTTCTGGTCCATCTTGGTGAACACGGCCGTGGTCTCCTGTGGTGCGAGGGTGGTCTCCACGCCGACCGCGTCCCAGGAGGACTTGAGGGTCGGCAGACAGTCCACGATCCAGCTGACGTTGACCGCGAGGATCTCGACCTTGAGGCCGGTGACCCCGGCGGCCTTGAGCAACGCCTTCGCCCTGGCCGGGTCGTGGTCGTAGACCGTCCTGGCCCGCCGGTAGCTCGGGTTGCCCTCGTCGAGGAAGGAGGACGCCGGCCTGCCGTGCCCCTTCAGCGCCACCTGCACCATCTTCTCGGTGTCGATGGCGTAGTGCAGCGCCTGCCGCACCCGCACGTCGTCGAAGGGCTTGTGCTTCGTGTTGAACATCAGGAACAGGTTGTTCATCCCGGCGCCGCCCGCGACCTTCAGCCCGCCCTGCTCCAGCCGGGGGATGTTGGCGTACGGGATGTTGTCCGCGATCTGCGCGCCGGCGCCGGCCCCGGAGATCTTCGCGACGCGGGGCGCGGCGTCCACGATGGTCAGCCAGTTCATGCGCTTGAAGGCCGGCCTGCGGGGGCCGTTGTAGCCGGCGAACGCCTCGAAGGTGGTGTTGGACTTCGGGTGGTGCGCGGTCTGCCGGTACGGCCCCGAGCCCACGGCCAGCCCCTTGACGGCGTCGTCCCAGGCACCGGGCCGGGAGAAGACGTGCTTCGGCATGATCTTGGCGAGGGTGAGCCGGGAGAGCCCGTCGGGGAAGGGGAACCTGAGGACGAGCTCGACCGTGCGTGCGTCGACCCTCCTGACGTCCTTCAGCCAGCTGACGAAGAACCCCTTGGCGAGGGTCTGGGTCTTCGGGTCCAGGATCCGGTCGAAGACGAACACGACGTCGTCGGCGGTGACGGGCCTGCCGTCGTGGAAGGTCGCGCCGGAGCGGAGCGTGAACCGCCAGCTGGTGGCGTTCGCGTCCTTGGGGACCGCGGTGGCGAGCGCCGGATACGGCACCCGGGTGATCGGGTCGGTGTCCAGCAGCCCCTCGTAGATGTGGTTGTTGGCGGCCATCGCGAACGCCGACGCCGTCTGCGTCGGGTCCCAGCTGCCGTCGTTGCCGTAGCCGATCACGGCGGTCAGCGTCCGGTCCTTGCCGCTGCCGCCGCTTCCGGTGTCGTTCGTGGACTGCGGACCCGCGGAGCAGGCGGCCAGCGCGGGCGGCAGGGCGGCGGTCAGGCCGAGCGCGCCGGCGCCCTTCAGAAAGGTCCGCCGATACGGGGCCGGCATGTCGCGGGTCACGTCGTCACGCACGGGTCCTCCAGCGAGGTCGGGGAAGGGGGAGGAGAGGAGGTACGACGTCCTATGTCCGGTTGGTCAGCGACCATAGGAGGGCCCCAAGGGGTGGTCAAGAGCACGCACACGAATGGCGTAGCCACCACAGGTCGCACCAATGGTGCCCCGGGAGGCGGCTCGGTCCGCACCGTCGCCTCCCTGCCTTCCCCCACGCCTGTGCCAGGAGTCAACTCCGTGCTGGTGTAACGCAGTTACGGCTTATGATGTCGCGTCTACGACAGCAAGAGAGAAGGGTCTGCGCGTGGACGCAGAGCTGATGACGCTCGCCTCGACGGCCGGTACGACCGTGGTCACGCTGCTGACCACCGATGCCTGGGAGAGGGCCAGGACAGCGGTCGCCGCCCTGTGGGGACGGGCTGTTCCCGACCGGGTGGACACCGTCGAGGCCGAGCTGCTGGAAACACGGGACCTGCTGCTCGGCACGGGCGAGCAGACCGGTTCCGGTACGCCCGGATTCGACGAGGGGATCGCCGAGTGGCGCGGCAAGTTCCGTCGGCTGCTCCACACGCGACCGGAGCTCGCCCAGGAGCTGCGCCGCATCCTCGACGAGGAACTGACCCCCGCGCTGCCCGCGCCGGCTCCGGCCGCACCCGTCGTCTTCCACGCCAACCCGACCGGAAACGCCCGCGTCTACCAGGCCGGTCGTGACCAGAACTTCCACGAGCGATGACCGAGAGACCGTCACCCACCGAGGGGCCCGTCCCGTCCGCGTCCTTCGACTCCTCCCCGTCGGACACCGGGCGGGCCTATCAGGCCGCCGGGAACCAGCACTTCCACGAGCACCACTACCACGGGCCGGTGACCCACCCCACCCCCGCCGCGGCGGCCCGCCCGGCCAGGGGCAGGTTCGCACTGCTCGGGGGTGCCTCCGCCGCCGTCCTGCTGGCCGCGGTGGCCGGCGGTGGCACATGGCTGTGGATGAGTCACCAGTCGTCCGGCGTCACCGCGGGCGGCAAGGCCCCGCACTCCGCGGGACCGTCCGCCGCCGGCTCGTCCTCGGCCTCCCCCTCCGCGAAGAGGCGCAGCGCCGCACCCGAGACCGGCGCCGCCACGGGGCACTCCGCCCCACCGGCGGACGCGATCCCCGACGCACAGAGCTCCGCCCCCGTGCCGACCGCCCCGCCGAACCCGGCGGATCCCAGGAACTGCCGGGCCTGGTTCACGTTGCGGGAGATGCCCGACGTCAAGGTACGGCCCTGTTGGCGGCGCGACGGCTCACGCGTCTACATGATCGGGGAATGGCAGGCCACACAGGGCGCGGAAACGGTGGACGTCTACCTCTGGCTGAAGGACGCGAGTGGCAAAGCGGTCTACCCGGGGACCCAGCCCCTCGCCTACCTCGGTATGGGCGCCTACCCCGCGGACTCGGCGGCGCAGCAGTGGAGACAGGAGGAGGTGGGCATCAACCTGGTCCGGAGAGCCAAGTACACGGTGTGTCTGAGCGTGTACCACGCCGGTTCCGCCAAGCCGAACATCACGAACTCGGCCGTGAGCGGTGTCCAGAAGGACTTCACCTACTGACCGGCGGCGGGCGGTGGCTCAGGGTGCCAGGGCGCCGATGAACTCCGCCCACGCGGACGCCCCGATCACGAGCACCGCACCACCGGGCACCTTGCTGTCCCGGACGGGCACGACACCGGGGACCCCGTCGGCGACCTCGACGCAGCTGCCGCCCTCGCCGTTGCTGTAGCTGCTCTTGCGCCAGCGGGCGGCGCCGGGGAAGTCGTACGCGACCTCGACGCAGTTGCCGCCCTCGCCGTTGCTGTAGCTGCTCTTGCGCCAACGTGCGTTGCTCAGGTCGTACTCGCGCATCGTCTGTGGTCCTCAGCCGCCGACTCGATCAGGGCCAGGGACGCCTTCGGCGACAGCGCGGCGACCCTGAGCAGATCGTAGGCGCGCTGTGCTCGCTTCACCACAGCCGGATCGTCCATCAACATCCCCGAAAACGACGTCTCTGTATAGGCGACGGGCGGCGCGTCCTCGAAGTCCATGAGCCGCAAGTCACCTGTCATCGATGCGTGTGCCCCCGCTGTGTACGGCATCACCGTCACCCACACCGTCCGCTCCCGCATCAGCCTCGCGATGTGGTCCAGTTGCTCCGCCATCTCCCGTCGGCCACCCACCGGGACACCCAGGACGTTCTTGTGCAGGATCACCCAATACTCAGGCCTTGCAGCGTCCTTGAGGATGTGCGCCCGTTCCAGTCGAGCCGTGACGATGTCCGCGACGTACTCGTCCGTGACGAACGGGTTGGCGGCGAGTGTGACCGCCTCCGCGTAGTCCTTCGTCTGGAGCAGGCCCGGCACCACGGTGGGCGCGAACTCGCAGATCCGCGTGGCCACCCGCTCCAGCTCCACGACCTCCGCGAAGTACTCCGCGTACCGCCGGTCGTCGATCAGCTTTCTGCACAGCCGCTCGAAAATACCGTCGGTTTGCAGGACCTCGTCGATCCGCTGGGCGATATCCAGCTGAGGTTTTCGAATGGCCTGCTCGAACTGTCCGATGTAAGCGCCGGAGACGAAGACGCGTGCCGCCAGCTCCACCTGGGTGAATCCGGCGTCTTCCCGGCGCCTCTTCAGCTCCGTGCCGAAGAACTCCCACACCGCCTGCCGCGAACCGCTGGCCATGGCCAACCCCCTTGGTCTGCCTCGTGCTTGTAGGGCGCAGACTCCTGGCGAGTGTAGTGGCGGAGAGTCACTCTGGGTGTGCGAAGCGTGAAACTCCAAAAGGAAGGGGAGCACGGTGAAGGCGCGACGGACCACACACTCGGCATTGTGTGTCGAAGAGGCGGAGGACACCTTGGAGGAATTGCGGTCGGCTTTCAGGAAGGCCGGGATCGTGCTGCCGTCACTCGGGCTGGACCCGGTGAGTCTCGCGCGGGAGGCGCCCTGTCCGCTGGTCGAACTGGGCCGGTGTTCCGTGGACACCGCACGGCGGCTCGCGGCCGTCCTGACGGGGATGGCGCGGTGAAGCCGCCCGTCGGCAGCCACGTGATGGACACCCGTACCGGCAAGGTCGGCATCGTCATGGGGCACGAGGGGCCGTACGTGCAGTTGAGACCGTACGGCGGCGGGCGGGAGTGGGACGCGGAGCCGGGCGCGCTGCGCACCGCCACCCCCGCCGAGCGGCTGAGCGCGGCGACCGCGCACGCCAACGCCCGAAGCCGCGGCGAGCTGCTCTAGCCATCTCCCCAGATATCAAGACATGCGTGGCGGGCACGCCCTACATTGAGCCGAGCCGCTCGGGGGAGCGGCCGGGGGTATGTGGAGGGGGCTCACGCATGGAGATACGAGTCAGGGTCGCGCGCGTCCGTCCGTCCGGCGACGGCGTGACCGGTGAGTGGAGTGACACCGCGGGGTGGACGGAGTCGTTCGCCGACTGGGTCGCCGAGGACCGCCGGCTCGGCCGGTCGGCCGTCATGCGGCGGGTGCGCGTCTCGCCCGCCGACGGCGCCATGTCCTCGGACCCGATGTACTGGATCAGCTTCGCCGAGGCCTCCGGTTCCTTCCTGACCGGGGTGATCGGACTGTGGGCCGCGTTCCGCCCCGCGCTGCCCCGGCGGGAACGGGAGACCGCACGACTCGTGGTGGAGTGCGGCGGAAGGCGCTACGTCATCAACGAGGAGACGCAGGAGGACGCGATCCGGGTGGCACGGGAACTGGGTCTCGTGCCGACGCAGGACGAGGAGACGCCCGGCCGTGCTCCTTCCTGACCCGCGACGAAGCCACGCCGTCCTCGTCGGTGTGCACGACTACCGGCATCTCACTCCGCTGCCCGGTGTGGCATCCGGTGTCGACAGACTGGCCGATCTGCTGCGCGACCCCACCGTCTGGGGCCTGCCCGGGGACAACGTCACCGTCCTTCGCGGCCGGGTCTCCGCGGACCGCATCCTTGAGGCGGTCCGCGACGCGGGGGAGGCGACGACCGACACGCTGCTCGTCTACTTCGCGGGTCACGGCCTGCGGGAGCTCAGAGGCAGAGAGCTGTACCTGGCACTGGCCGATGCCGACATGGACCACCTGACGATCGGGACGCTGCCCTACGCGGAGTTGCTCGGCATGGTCATGCACGAGGAATCTCCCGTACGCCGCCCCATGGTGTTCCTGGACTGCTGCTACAGCGGCCTGGCCACGTCCATGAGCGGCGGTTCCGCCGCCGTCCTGGAGCGCTACGACCTGGTGAACCTGGTGGTCGAGCGTGAGGCGGGTGAAAGCGGTCCGGACGGCGACACGGACTTCGGCGGCTACGTGATGACGTCGGCGTCGGGCACGGAACCGTCGTACACGCCGGCCGGAAGTCATCCACTGTTCACCGGCGCACTGATCGACGTCCTGGAGAAGGGCATCCCCGGGGCGGGCCCGACGCTGAGTGTCCACGACGTCTGGTGGCACATCCGGCAGCAGTGCATCGGCTCCACGCCCCAGTACAAGGCGCTCAACAGGAGGGAGAGGGACCCCTGGGTGCGCAACCGTGCCGTCGCGGCCCGGCCCGTCAGGGCCCGGCCGGCGGTGGGGGAGGCTCGGTACGCGATGCGGGACACCCGGGACGCCGTACCGCGTCGGCGCGTTCGTCCCGTCGAGCCGGACCCGGCGCCTCCTCCGGTCGCCGGACCCGATGAACTCCGGTTCCGCACCGTCAAGGGCGGGGGGTACCGGATCGGAGCGGCCAAGGCGCGGATGGACGGCGTCCTCGCGGCAGTCGAAGATCCCCGCCTCGGCTGGCAGGCCGTGCCACCCCACTTCCCCACCGTGGCGGGCAGGTGGTTCTGGGGATGGGACATGGAGGAGGTCGACGCCTACGTCGAATGGCATCGCGCCCGGCCGACGGAGTTCATCGACGCCCTGCGCCTGCTCCTGGCACGGGAGGGCTTCACCGTCGTACCCGACGGCCGCCCCCTGATCGGACAGCTCAACTCGACCTACGCCAAGAAGGGAGCGATGACCTTCACGCGGACCCACCTGTGTCTGAAGTCCTCCGGCGCCCAGATGAGCATCCCCTACTCCGGGCTGCAGGACGTGGTCCTGGCCACCTCGCACGAGGAGTACGACACCGGTGTGGCCAATGATCAGACAGTGTTCCTGGAGACGACCACCGTCTTCATCACCCGGGTCACCCACGGACACCGCACCCTGGAGTTCAGGGAGAACTCCACGACGGCGGTGCAGACGGCACTGCGCGTGTTCCTGCGCGCGGTCGAGGATCTGCGCGGGCGCCACCCGGAGTGGTTCAGAATGGATCCATGAGTCTGTTCCGCGACGACGGCATCGTGCTGCGCACCCAGAAGCTGGGTGAGGCGGACCGGATCATCACGCTGCTCACGCGGGGTCACGGCCGGGTACGGGCCGTGGCGCGCGGGGTGCGGCGTACCAAGTCGAAGTTCGGGGCCCGGCTGGAACCCTTCTCCCATGTCGACGTGCAGTTCTTCGCGCGGGGGAGTGAGCTGGTCGGGCGCGGTCTGCCGCTGTGCACGCAGAGCGAGACCATCGCGCCGTACGGTGGCGGGATCGTGACCGACTACGCCCGGTACACCGCAGGGACGGCCATGCTGGAGACGGCCGAGCGGTTCACCGACCATGAGGGCGAGCCGGCCGTGCAGCAGTACCTGCTGCTCGTCGGGGCGCTGCGGACGCTCGCCCGGGGGGAACACGCCCCCCATCTCGTGCTCGACGCCTTTCTGCTGCGCTCCCTCGCCGTCAACGGGTACGCCCCGAGTTTCGGCGACTGCGCGAAGTGCGGGATGCCCGGACCGAACCGGTTCTTCTCCGTGGCCTCGGGCGGGTCCGTCTGCGTCGACTGCCGGGTGCCCGGGAGTGTCGTACCGTCGCCGCAGACCCTGGTACTGCTCGGGGCGCTGCTTACGGGAGACTGGGAGACGGCGGACGCCTGCGAGGCCCGGTACGTCCGCGAGGGCAGCGGGCTGGTGTCCGCCTACCTGCACTGGCATCTGGAGCGCGGACTGCGTTCGCTCAGGTACGTCGAGAAGTAAGAGGGAGACGAGAAGCACATGGTCGTACGCGGGATCCTGGGGCGCCAGCGGCGCGAGTACAAGGCGCCGGAGCCGCACCCGTCCGGTGCGCGTGCGCCGAGGCTGCCGGGTGAACTCGTCCCCAACCACGTGGCGATCGTCATGGACGGCAACGGGCGGTGGGCCAAGGAGCGGGGCCTGCCGCGCACGGAAGGCCACAAGGTGGGCGCCGAGCGGGTGCTCGACGTCCTCCAGGGCTCCATCGAGATCGGTGTGCGCAACATCTCCCTGTACGCCTTCTCCACCGAGAACTGGAAGCGGTCGCCCGACGAGGTCCGCTTCCTGATGAACTTCAACCGGGACTTCATCCGGAAGACCCGCGACCAGCTCGACGGGCTCGGCATCCGGGTGCGCTGGGTGGGGCGCATGCCCAGGCTGTGGAAGTCGGTCGCCAAGGAGCTGCAGGTCGCCCAGGAGCAGACCAAGGACAACGACCTGCTCACGCTGTACTTCTGCATGAACTACGGCGGCCGGGCCGAGCTCGCCGACGCGGCGAAGGCACTGGCCGAGGACGTGAAGGCGGGCCGGCTGGACCCGGGGAAGGTCAGCGAGAAGACCATCCAGAAGTACCTGTACTACCCGGACATGCCGGACGTGGACCTGTTCCTGCGCCCCAGCGGGGAGCAGCGCACCTCCAACTACCTGCTCTGGCAGAGCGCGTACGCCGAGATGGTCTTCCAGGACGTGCTGTGGCCCGACTTCGACCGCCGTGACCTGTGGCGGGCCTGCGTCGAGTTCGCCTCCCGGGACCGGCGGTTCGGCGGTGCCGTCCCGAACGAGGAACTCCTCGCGATGGAAGCCGCGATGAGGGGTGACTCCACCTCGTAGCCACCGGGCCCCCGGTCGGCTTCGAGCCCGTCTTCACCGAGAACGTCTCGCGGCACGGCTCCCGTGCGGCGACGGACGGCGGGGACGCCGAGCTGATCCTCGCGCTGTGGGACAAGGCGCAGGAACAGGACCAACTCACCTCGAAGGGTGAGGAGTTCGGGCCGCAGGTGCGGTCGCTGACGGCCGCGATGGAGCAGGTCGGGTACGGCAACCTCAGCGGGCGCGGGTGGCAGGAGATGCGGGACACGGCGACGCGCCTGGAGCACCGGCTGCCCACCCTGTTCGCGCAGATCGCCGGCCAGGGCGAGAAGATCGACGTGGTCAGCTCCGGGCAGGGGCGGGCCGTCGACAGCGCCGGGGAGTTCACCGGGGCGCTCGCCGCGGCCGACCCGGCGCTGAAGCCGCTGATCGGGCAGACCCGCACCGACAGGGACCTGCTGTACTTCCACAAGGCGGCGGGCGGTGCGGCGTACCGCGACTACCTCGCGAACGACCAGCGGCTCAAGGACACCCTGAACGCGATCACCGACCAGCCCCGGACGCACGAGGCCGCGCGCGCCGTCCTGCGGCGGATCCTCAAGGAGCCGTTCACCGACCGGATCACCGACCAGACCGGCGCCGCCCAAGCCGTCTACGACCTGTACGCCCTTCTACGAGAAGGGTCCCGGGTTCTCCGACAGCGACATCACCTACCGGATGGCGGACGTCCTGCTGGACGACTTCTTCCGGCAGGCTGAGGCCAAGCGGGCGGGGACCAGCG
Source organism: Streptomyces filipinensis (assembly GCF_014649495.1). Classification (GTDB taxonomy): domain Bacteria; phylum Actinomycetota; class Actinomycetes; order Streptomycetales; family Streptomycetaceae; genus Streptomyces; species Streptomyces filipinensis. Next base: position 607,863 of record NZ_BMTD01000001.1, read on the forward strand.
ATCTCGGGGCCGAACTGCGCTTCACCCACGCCGAGGAGATCATTCCGCTGGCCGCGCTGATGGGGCTGCCGGGCAGCACGGAACCGGCCACGCCGGGGGAGCCGTACACGTACGGCGACGATTCCTGGCGGGGCGCGGCGGTTGCTCCCCTGGGGGCGAACATCCAGTGGGACGTGTTCAGGAAGGGCGAGCGGTACCTGGTCCGCATGTCTCTACAACGAGCAGGAGACGGCCTTCAGGACAGGATGCCGTCCGATCGCCGAAGGCAGCGCGTTCTACGACCTCGACGAACTGGAGCGGTGCTTCGGGCGCGGCTGACGCCGGGGCACCCCCGGGGGATCAGCCCCCGGCACAGTCGGCGCACGTGCCGAAGATCTCCACCGTGTGCGCCACGTTGACGTAGCCGTGCTCCGCCGCGATCGCCTCGGCCCACTTCTCCACGGCCGGGCCCTCCACCTCCACCGCCTTGCCGCAGGTGCGGCAGACCAGGTGGTGGTGGTGTTCGCCGGAGGAGCAGCGGCGGTAGACGGACTCGCCGTCGGAGGTGCGCAGGACGTCCACCTCGCCGGCCTCGGCGAGGGACTGCAGCGTGCGGTAGACGGTGGTGAGCCCGACCGAGTCGCCCTTGTGCTTGAGCATGTCGTGCAGTTCCTGCGCGCTGCGGAACTCCTCGACCTCGTCCAGGGCCGCCGCCACGGCTGCCCGCTGGCGGGTCGCGCGGCCCTTCACAGGCGGTCCAGCGGTCGTCACCCTTGCCTCCTCACGTCTCGCTTCTGCCCGGGCGGCCATTGTGCCAGCCCGGGCCGTCAGCGGTCAGACGCCGATCTCCTCCCCGGTCCCTCGCATGGCCGGAATCGTGCACTCGGCCGGGTCCCCGGCGGGGTGTGCGGCGGCCGCCGCGCGGGCGCGTCGGCGGGCCAGCGGGGTGGCCAGGGCCGTGAACGCCACGAACGCGGCGATGGTCAGCAGGACGATCGTCGCGCCGGGCGGGACGTCCTGGTAGTACGAGGTGATCGTGCCGCTGACCGCCACGCCGACGCCGAGGGCGACGGCGATCGCGAAGGTCACCGCGAAGCTGCGGCTGAGCTGCTGTGCGGCGGCGACCGGCACCACCATGAGCGCGGAGACCAGGATCAGGCCGACCACCCGCATGGCGACGGTGACCGTGACGGCCGCGGTGACCGCGATGAGCAGGTTCAGGGCGCGCACCGGCAGCCCGGTGACCCGCGCGAACTCCTCGTCCTGGCTGACCGCGAACAGCTGGCGGCGCAGCCCGAGGGTGACCACGACGACGAACGCCGCGAGCACCGTGATCGCCGTGATGTCCGACGGGGAGACCGTCGACAGGGAGCCGAACAGGTACGAGGTCAGGTTCGCGTTGGACCCCCCGGGCGCGAGGTTGACGAACATCACGCCGCCGGCCATGCCGCCGTAGAAGAGCATCGCCAGGGCGATGTCGCCGCGGGTCTTGCCGTACCAGCGGATCAGTTCCATCAGCACCGAGCCGAGCGCGGAGACGGCGGTGGCCATCCACACGGGCGAGGCGTGCAGCAGGAAGCCGAGGCCGACACCGGTCATCGCCACGTGTCCGATGCCGTCGCCCATCAGGGGCTGGCGGCGCTGGACGAGGTAGATGCCGATCGCGGGCGCGGTGATGCCGACCAGGACGGCCGCGATGAGCGCCCGTTGCATGAAGGCGTAGTTCAGGAGGTCCATCAGCTCACAGGCCCCTCAGCTCAGCAGTCCGGTGCGGACCGGTTCGGTGTCCGCGGGTGCGTGCGGGTGTACGTGGTCGTGGCCGGGCAGGGCGTGCTGGCCGACCGCGTGCGGCGGCGGGCCGTCGTGCAGGACGCAGCCGTCGCGCAGCACGACCGCCCGGTCGATCAGGGGCTCCAGGGGCCCGAGTTCATGCAGGACCAGCAGGACCGTCGTACCGGCGACCACCTGCTCGCGCAGGGTCCGGGCGAGCACCTCCTGGCTGGCCAGGTCCACGCCCGCCATCGGCTCGTCCATGATCAGCAGTTCGGGCTCGGCGACCAGCGCGCGGGCGATCAGCACCCGCTGGTGCTGGCCGCCCGAGAGGGCGTTCACTGAGTCCCTGGCGCGGTCGGCCATGCCGACCAGTTCCAGGGCCCGGCGCACGGCCGCCCGGTCGGCCCGGCGGAACACACCGAAGCGGGTGCGGGAGAGCCGGCCCGAGGAGACCACCTCGGTGACCGTCGCAGGGACGCCGCCCGCGGCCGTGGTGCGCTGCGGTACGTAGCCCACGCGCGCCCATGCGCGGAAGGCGCGGCGCGGGGTGCCGAACAGCTCGATGGTGCCGCCGCTGACCGGTACCTGGCCGATGATCGTGCGGATCGCCGTGGACTTTCCGGAGCCGTTGGCGCCGAGCAGCGCGACGACCTCGCCGCGGCCGACGGTGAGGTCGATACCGCGCAGTACGGGGCGCGCGCCGAGTTCGGCGGTGACCCCGCGCAGGGCTATGACGGGTTCGCTGGGCCCACTGGTCATCTCGTCTCCCGTGCTGCTCATTCGGTGCCCAGCGCCTGCTGGAGCGCCTTGAGGTTGGCCTGCTGGACGGAGAAGTAGTCCTTGCCGCGGGACTTGGCGGTGATGCCCTCGATCGGGTCCAGGACGTCCGTCCTCAGACCGGAGTCGTCGGCGAGGGTCTTCGCGGTCTTGTCGCTGACGAGCGTCTCGTAGAAGACGGTGGAGACGCCGTCGGTCTTCGCCGTCCGCTCCAGGTCCTTCACGCGTGCGGCGCTGGGCTCGGACTCGGGGTCGAGGCCGTTGATGGCCTCCTCGGTCAGGCCGTAGCGCTCGGCGAGATAGCCGAAGGCGGCGTGGGTGGTGACGAAGACCTTGGTCCTCGTGTGCGCCAGGCCGTCCCGGAACTGCCGGTCCAGGCCGTTCAGCCGCGCGACCAGGGCGGCGGTGTTCTTCTTGTAGTCGGCGGCGTGCTCGGGGTCGGCCTTCTCGAAGGCCTTGCCGACCCCCTGGGCGACCTGGGCGTAGCGCACCGGGTCGAGCCAGATGTGCGGGTCCTTGCCGCCGGCCTCCTCGCCCTGGTGGGTGTCGTGCGCGGCCGCGTGGCCGCCGACCTCGTTGCCGTGCTCCTCCAGCGTGGTCAGCGAGGCCGCGTCGATCTTCGTCCGCACCGGGGACTGGGCCACCGCGTCGTCGACGGAGGGCTGGAGGTTCTTCAGGTACAGCACGGCGTCGGAGTCCTGGAGCATCGCGATCTGCCGGGGGCTGATCTCCAGGTCGTGCGGTTCCTGGCCGGGGGTGGTCAGACTGGTGACGTGGACGTGGTCCCCGCCGATGCGCTCGGCGAGGAAGGCCATCGGATAGAACGACGCGACGACGTCGAACCTGTCCGTGTTGGCCGCGGCCGCCGTGCCCCCGGAGCAGCCGGTGAGGGTGCCGAGGCCGAGGGCGGTCACGGCGGTGGCCGCGACGGCGGGTATGAGGCGTCGTCGTACGTTCATGACAGTCATTTTCAACAAAAATGGAAACCGTTGTCAACAACGGTCCGGGGTGGTGCGGGAGCGGGGGACGATTTGGTCGTGGGGGAGCCTGCGCCGGTAACCTGAATCATTCGCTGGAAGCATCTCGCTTCAACGCCCGTCGTCGTAATGAAGAGAGCACCGTGGCCGCCGACAAGATCGACACCATCGTCAGCCTGAGCAAGCGCCGTGGCTTGGTTTTCCCGTGCAGTGAGATCTACGGCGGACAGCGTGCCGCCTGGGACTACGGGCCGCTGGGTGTCGAGCTCAAGGAGAACATCAAGCGTCAGTGGTGGCGCTACATGGTGACGTCGCGCGAGGACGTGGTCGGCATCGACTCGTCCGTCATCCTGGCCCCCGAGGTCTGGGTCGCTTCCGGCCACGTCGCCACCTTCACGGACCCGCTGACCGAGTGCACCGCGTGCCACAAGCGGTTCCGCGCCGACCACCTGGAAGAGGCGTACGAGGAGAAGAAGGGTCACGCCCCGGCGAACGGTCTGGCCGACATCAACTGCCCCAACTGCGGCAACAAGGGCCAGTTCACCGAGCCCAAGCAGTTCTCGGGTCTGCTGTCGACGCACCTCGGCCCGACGCAGGACAGCGGCTCGGTCGCCTACCTGCGCCCGGAGACCGCCCAGGGCATCTTCACCAACTTCGCCCAGGTGCAGACCACCTCGCGCCGCAAGCCGCCGTTCGGCATCGCGCAGATGGGCAAGTCCTTCCGCAACGAGATCACGCCCGGCAACTTCATCTTCCGCACCCGCGAGTTCGAGCAGATGGAGATGGAGTTCTTCGTCAAGCCGGGCGAGGACGAGAAGTGGCAGGAGTACTGGATGCAGCAGCGCTGGAACTGGTACACGGGCCTGGGCCTGCGCGAGGAGAACATGCGCTGGTACGAGCACCCGAAGGAGAAGCTCTCCCACTACTCCAAGCGCACCGCCGACATCGAGTACCGCTTCCGGTTCGGCGGCAGCGAGTGGGGCGAGCTGGAGGGTGTCGCCAACCGCACCGACTACGACCTCGGCGCCCACTCCAAGGCCTCCGGCCAGGACCTCTCCTACTTCGACCAGGAGGCCGGCGAGCGCTGGACGCCGTACGTCATCGAGCCGGCGGCGGGTGTCGGTCGCACCATGCTGGCCTTCCTGCTCGACGCCTACGTCGAGGACGAGGCGCCGAACGCCAAGGGCAAGATGGAGAAGCGGACCGTGCTGCGGCTCGACCACCGCCTCGCCCCGGTGAAGGTGGCCGTCCTCCCGCTGTCCCGCAACCCCGAGCTGTCGCCCAAGGCCAAGGGCCTCGCCCAGGCGCTGCGGCAGAACTGGAACATCGAGTTCGACGACGCCGGTGCCATCGGCCGCCGTTACCGCCGTCAGGACGAGATCGGTACGCCGTACTGCGTGACCGTCGACTTCGACACGCTGGAGGACAACGCCGTCACGGTGCGCGAGCGGGACTCCATGAAGCAGGAGCGCGTGTCGCTGGACCAGATCGAGGGGTACCTGGCCCAGCGCCTGCTCGGCTGCTGAGGCCTGAGGTAACGCTTCAGCCGCCCTTCGCCCACCCACCCATCCGACCCGTCGGCTGGGTGGGTGGGCTTTTTTGTGCCCAGCCCAGCCCGGCCGGCCTGGCCGGCCGGCCTGGCCGGCCGGCCAGGGACGCCCGGCGGGTTACAAAGATGGAATGACAGATATTGAAATCTGTCAGCTGTCATGGCAGGGTGAAGGCATGACGATGCGAACCCGAACCCTCGGAACCACCGGCCCCCAGGTCTCCGCCCTCGGCCTCGGCTGCATGGGCATGTCCGCGCTCTACGGCGACGCCGACCGCGCGGAGTCCATCGCGACCGTCCACGCCGCCCTGGAGGCGGGGGTCACCCTGCTGGACACCGGCGACTTCTACGCCATGGGACACAACGAGATGCTGATCGGCGAGGCCCTGCGCACCGCCCCGGCCGCCCGCCGCGAGCAGGCCCTGGTCAGCGTGAAGTTCGGCGCCCTGCGCGACCCGGACGGCAACTGGAGCGGCTACGACGGCCGCCCGGCCGCCGTGCGGAACTTCGCCGCCTACTCCCTGCAGCGCCTCGGCGTCGACCACATCGACGTCTACCGGATCGCCCGCCTCGACCCGGACGTGCCGATCGAGGAGACCGTCGGCGCGATCGCCGAACTGATCGAGAAGGGGTACGTCCGGCACGTCGGCCTGAGCGAGGTCGGCGCCGAGACCATCCGGCGGGCCGCCGCCACCGCCCCGGTCGCCGACCTGCAGATCGAGTACTCGCTGATCTCCCGCGGCATCGAGCGGGACATCCTGCCCACCACCCGTGAGCTGGGCATCGGCGTCACCGCGTACGGCGTCCTGTCGCGCGGGCTGATCTCGGGCCACTTCGCCCGCGACCGGCAACTGGCCGCGAACGACTTCCGCGCCCACTCGCCCCGCTTCCAGGGCGAGAACCTCCGGCACAACCTGAACCTGGTCGAGGCCCTGCGCAAGATCGCCGAGCAGAAGGGCGTGACGGTCGCGCAGACCGCGATCGCCTGGGTGCTCTCGCGCGGCGAGGACATCGTGCCCCTCGTCGGGGCCCGCACCCGCGAGCGGCTCGGCGAGTCGCTGGGCGCGCTGGACGTGACCCTGGACGCCGCCGAGCTGGCGGCGATCGAGGAGGCCGTACCGGCGGACGCGGCGGCCGGCGACCGGTACCCGACCGCGCAGCTGGCCCACCTCGACAGCGAGCGCTGACCGGGACGCCGGGTACGGTCTAGGGCATGGCACCGACCAGCGAGACCCTGACCGCCGAGCGCATCCTCGAAGCGACCGAGGAGGTGCTGCGCCGGCACGGCCCGGCCAAGGCCACCGTGGTCGACGTGGCCCGCGCGCTCGGCGTCAGCCACGGCAGCGTCTACCGGCACTTCCGCACCAAGGCGGCCCTGCGCGAAGCGGTCACCAAGCGCTGGCTGGACCGGACGTCGGAGAAACTCGCGGTCATCGTCGACCGGGACGAAAGCCCCGAGGAGCGGCTGCGCGCCTGGCTCGGGGCCCTGTTCGAGGCCAAGCGGCACAAGGCCGGGGACGACCCCGAACTCTTCGCCACGTACACGGTGCTGACCGACGAGAACGGCACGGTGGTCGGGGAGCACATCGCCGACCTGACCGCGCAGCTGACCCGGATCATCACGGCAGGGGCCGGGTCGGGCACCTTCCCGGTGCCCGACCCGGCCGCCGCGGCACGAGCCGTCTTCCAGGCCACCGGCCGTTTCCACGACCCCTGTCACGCCCGGGAATGGACCGCTCCCGGCGTCGACGAGGAGTTCACGGCCGTCGTGGACCTGCTGATACGGGGGCTCAGCTCACCTTCACGGTGACGGTGGGCGAGTGGACCTTTCCGTGCATCGTCGCGCTGGCGACGCGCAGCTTCTCCGTGCCCGTCGTGTTGAGCTTGGCGGTGAGGGCGTAGGAGCTGCCGGTCTTGACCTTGGCGGTCGCCTTCAGCGGGACCCACTTGCCGTTCTTCTCATGCTGGAGCACCAGCGGGGAACCGACTTTCAGGCCCTTGGTGCGGCCCGTGAACTTCACCGTGTCACCGGCCTTGACCGAGGTCTTGTCGGCCGTGATGGTGATCGATGCCATGGCGCTGGTGGGACTGCTGGTGGGACTGCCCTTGGGGCTGGGCTTGCTGGCGGCGAAGGCTCCGGCCGTCCCGCCGGAGAGCAACGCCACGGACAGGGCGCAAGCGCCCAGCGTACGGCCGTAGCGGTGGTGGCGGAGTACCGAGGTCATGTTCGTCTCCTGTCGCTCGATGAACCTTTCCCAGGCTGACCCGGCTCTGGGAAAGCGGCCACTCGAGACGGGCCGCAGCGCGCCCCTCGGTTGGGTAGGAGCGCAGGTCAAGCAGGGTGCTGACGGCCCAGCTTCTCACCTTGACGACTGCCGGGCCGTGGCCGGATCGACCGTCGCCTGGTGGACCTCGGCCAGATGCTCCTCCGCCTTCAGCCACGGCAGGAACTGGGCGCCTCTGCGCCAGCCGCACGTGTCACATCTGATGGTGCGCTGTATCCCCGCGCGCAGGACCCGGACGACGTGCTCCCGGCCGTGGTGGTCCCAGCGGCTGACCTTGCTCGTGCTGCTGCCCTGCGGCATGACGCCTCCCGCCTCCTCGGATCCGGCACCCGACCGGGACAGGAGTGTGCAGCAAGACGAACATCAACAGGGGGAGCTTCACCCGGAGTTGTCCAACCCGTGGCCTCGGCCCGGGCGGTCCCGCGCGGCCACGCCTGCGCCGGTTCAGGCCGGCGCCACGGGTGCCGCGCCGGGCCGGCGGTAGGTGTACGGCGGCGGGGGTTCGGCCGGGCCGGCTTCGGACAGCCGGCGGACGAGGTCGTGGTCCGGGGAGAACGCGCAGGCCGGGTCGGTGCGTGCGGGGTCGCCGGTGAGGGCGTAGGCCTGGCAGCGGCATCCGCCGAAGTCCTCCTCCCGGCGGGGGCAGCCACGGCAGGGGCCGGTCATCCAGTCGGTGCCGCGGAAGCGGTTGAAGGCCGGGGACCGTTCCCAGATCCAGGCCAGGGAACGGTCGCGGACGTTGGGCGCGGCGAGGTCCGGCAGAGCGGCGGCGGCCGGGCAGGGCAGGACCGTCCCGTCGGGGGCGACGGTCAGCGAGACCGCCCCCCAGCCGCCCATGCACGGTTTGGCGACGCCGTCGAAGTAGTCGGGGACGACCCAGATCAGCTCGACTTGGCCGGCGAGCCGCGTCCGCCAGTCCTCGACGGCCTCGTGGGCGCGGGTGACCTGGTCGCGGGTGGGCAGCAACGCCGCCCGGTTGAGCAGACCCCAGCCGTAGAACTGGGTGTTGGCCAGCTCGATCCGGTCCGCGCCCCAGGCCACGCCGAGCTCGATGAGGGCACCGACGGCGTCCAGGTTGTCGCGGTGCAGGACGATGTTGAGGCCCAGCGGGAGCCCGGCCCGGCGGACGAGGGCCGCGGCCTGCTCCTTGGCGGCGAAGGAGGACGGGCGCCCGGCGATGCGGTCGTTGGCGCGCGCGTCGGCGTGCTGGACGGAGAGCTGGACGCTGCGCAGCCCGGCCGCGGTGAGGGCGGCCAGCCTGGCTTCGTCCAGAGCGGTGCCGCTGGTGACGAGCTGGGTGTAGATCCCGGCGGCCTCGGCGGCGGCGACGATGTCCGCCAGATCGGGGCGCAGCAGGGGCTCACCGCCGGACAGATGCGTGTGGACGACGCCCAGCTCGCCTGCCTGGCGCAGCACGTCCGCCCACTCCCCGGTGCTCAGCTCGCTCGAACGGCGGGCGAGTTCCAGCGGGTTGGAGCAGTACGGACAGTGCAGCGGACAGGCGTGGGTGAGTTCGGCGAGCAGGGCCCAGGGAGGGGCGGGCCTTTCGGGGCGCGAGGCGTCGGTCACCGGAGCCAGCCCTCCCGGTGCAGGCGGTCGAGGAAGAGGGGGACGTCGGTGGCCACCGGCGCGTCGGGGAAGCGTTCGGCCAGCGCGTCGACGATGCCGCGTACGGTGCGGGTGCCGTCGCACAGGCCGAGGACCGTGCCGGCGTGTCCCTTGAGGACGACGACGCGTTCCGGCAGGACCAGCAGGTCCGTGCCGCGTACGGTGTCGTGCCGCAGCGTCAGGGCCGGGGGCAGGGCGGGGCACCACTCCCGCTCGGGCGCCGTCATCGCGTACGGTCCCGCAGGCCGTCCCGTTCCCTTTCGTCGGCGGGCTCGGACCGCCCGGCCTGCTGCACGGCGTCGAGCAGGGCCCACAGCACATCGCACTTGAAGGAGAGCGCGTCCACCGCCCGTTGCTGGTCCGTGCGGGTGCGCGCCCAGTCCAGGACGAGTGCGAGCGCCTCGCCGCTGTCGCGCCGGCCCTGCTCGACACGGGTGCGGAAGTACGCCAGTCCGTCCGCCTCGATCCACGGGTAGTGGCGTTCGAAGGCCTCGATGCGCAGGCGCATCAGATCGGGGGCGGACAACTCGGTGAGCGAGGCGGCCACCGCCTCCAGCGGCCCGCGCAGGCGGCAGAAGTTCACATAGCCCTCCACCGCCAGCCGCACCCCCGGCAGGACGGCCCGTCCGGACAGGAGGGTCCCCCGGTCCAGGCCGGCCGCCTCCCCGAGCCGCAGCCACCGCTCGATGCCGCCCTCGCCCTCCCGGCGCCCGTCGTGGTCCTCGATCCGGCGCAGCCACATCCTCCGCAGCAGCGGGGTGTCCAGCTTGGCGGTGATCAGCGCGTCCTTGACGGGGATGTGGCGCTGGTAGTGGAAACGGTTGGCGATCCAGCAGCGCAGCTCCGCCGGGCTCAGGGCGCCCGTGTGCATGCGCACGTTGAAGGGGTGGCGGTCGTGGTACCGCTCCTGGCCCACCGCGCGCAGGCGGGACTCGAACTCCGCGGGGCTCCAGGGCTCGGCGGCCCGGGTGACTGCCGTGGACACTGCTCGATCACCATCTCTTCGGGGACGGGCGCGTGCCCCGAGCCGTCCGGGGCACGCGCGGTTCCGCTGGGGATGCCGCCGTCGGCGGCAGGCTAACGCGCCGTCAGGGAGTAGGCCGTGACCTCAAGCGCGGTGTCGACGACCGTGTAGTCCGGGGTCTGCCACACGACGGCGTCGCCCGGCGCCTCGGTGGCCCTGACCGGCTGCTCCGCCTGCTCGATGACTTCGTTCATGGTGGGTACCTTCCTTTCGGGGAGGTGGGTCCACCCCTTCGCGGCAGCGAGGGGGCTACTTGATCGTCACTTTGAGGACGAAGTCCCTGTCGGTGCCGCGGTCGCTCGTGCCCATCAACAGCTGGTTGGTGCCGGGCACCGTGGTGAGAGCCCGCAGCCGCGCGTAGGTGTTGACGTAGTACGACTTCGCTGTTCCGATCCCCTGGCCGGTGCCGTCGATCGGAAGCCGCCACAGTCGCTGTCCGCGCAGCGTCGTCACGTAGATGACGTTGTTCACGATCGCGACCTGGGCGGGTACGCCTCCGTCCTCCGGCTTCCAGACGAACTTGGGATTCGTCATTCCCGCCGTGCCGCAGGTCCCTTCACACAGGGGCCAGCCGTAGTTCGCTCCCGCCTTGATCAGATTGAGTTCGTCCCACTTGGCCTCGCCGATCTCGGACGCCCACAGCCTGCCCCGGGTGTCCCAGGCGAAGCCCTGGGGGTTGCGGTGCCCGAGGCTGTACACGCGGTTGCCGAACGGGTTGCCGGGTGCCGCCGCGCCGGTCTTGGTGATGCGCAGGATCTTGCCGTTGAGCGAGTTCCTGTTCTGCGCGAGGCTCCCGGTCTGGGCGTCGCCGGTGGCCACGTACAGGTATCCGTCGGGACCGAAGGCGATCTTGCCGCCGTTGTGGTCCGCGCCCCTCTTGATGCCGCCGACAAGGACGGTGTAGCCGCTGAGCGTCTTGCCGTCGAACTTCATCTTCACGATCCGGGTGCCTTCGGCGGCCGTGTGGACGAAGAACACGTCCTTGTCCGTAGTGCCGTTCCAGGTCGGCGACGGGGCGACCCCGAGCAGTCCGCCCGAGCCCTTCGTGGGATCGACGTCGGGGACCACCGTGTTGGGTACCGTGCCCACCATCTTCTTGGAGCCGTCCCGTCCCAGGAGATGCACGGTGGACGTGAAGCGCTCGGTCACCAGCGCGTACATCCCGTTCGGCAGGAAGGTGATCGCCCAGGGCCGGTTCCACTTGTCGGAGAGGGTGGAGATGCTCGACGGCGTACCCCCGTCGGCCCGGGCGTCCGCCTCCGAGCCGGCCGGCCGGGATGCCGTCTTCGCCGTCGCCGTCGCCGCCGTCGCCGTCGCCGCCGTCGCCGTCGCCGCCGTCGCCGGCGACGTCTGGACGACGCAGGCGATGAGGAGGGCTGTCGCGGTGGTGAGGGCGGCTGTGACTGGGCGGACACGACGCGCCGCATGCGTCAGAAGTGACATTCTGGTGCCTTCCTGCCATGAGGGTGCAGCGACCGCACGATGCCCGGTCGGGGATCCGCGATCTGCCGAGACACAGGGGGACGCCCCTTGCCGCGCCCCGGCGTGGTGAGCCCGCGGGAGGAAGAGGCGGGTCGGAGGCATTGCAAGGTCTCCTGCCAGGAGTATCGAAGGCCCGCGGAGGGGCGGGCCACTTGAACTCCTCCAACCGGGGCCGCCGGACTCCTCCAACCGGGGCCGCCCGAAAGCCCCCTGACTCCGCTTCCGAGGACGGCCGGACAGGGCTTCCCGGAGGGACGCTCTTGGTGGCCGGCTCCCGATGAGAGGCCTCCCGGTGGGGCGGCTCCTGGTGGGAGGCCTCCCGGTGGGGCGGCTCTTGGCGCGTGGGCTCTCGGCTCTCGGAGGGACGCTCTCGATCAGACGGTTCCCGATGGGAGGGCTCCCGGTGGGACGGTTTCGATGGGAGGGTTCCCGGTGAGGCGGCTCCCGGTGGGGCCGCTCAGGCTGGCGGCGGGCCGACGGCCGGCCCGGTGTCAGCCGGGGGCGACGTGCTTCGGCGGCACCGGCAGTACTGGTGGTACCGGCCGTACCGGTTGTATGGGCGGTGCCGGCCACACCGGCGGCATCGGCGGGATTGGCGGCGCCGGCTGTGTTGGCTGCACGGGCCAAGCGGGCGCCACACCGGTGGCGGTGGCACTGGCGGCATCGGCGGCACTGGCCGCACAGGCGGGACTGGCGGCGCCGGCTGTGTAGGCCGCACGGGCCAAAGCGGTCACCACGCCGGTGGTGGCGGCACTGGCGGTACCGGCCACACCGGCGGGACTGGCGGCGCCGGCTGTGTTGGCTGCACGGGCCAAGCGGGCGCCACACCGGTGGTGGTGGTACCGGCCGCACCGGTGGCATCGGCGGCACTGGCCCCACAGACGGGACTGGCGGCACTGGCGGCGCCGGCTGCGTTGGCTGCACGGGCCACACCGGTGGTGGCGGTACCGGCGGCACAGGCCACACCGGTGGCACCGGCTGTGCCGGCGGCCCTGGCCCCCAGCAGCGACGCCGTGGTACTGGCGGCACCGGCCACCCCGGTCGACCCGCAGCACCGGCCCTGTCGGTGGCAGCGGGCACGTCGGCGGCACTGGCCGTACCGGCGTGCCGGCCGTGCCGGCAGCATCAGCGGGCATACCGGCCTACCGGCCTCACCGGCCGTGCCGGCGCCCTGGGGGGACCGGTCGGCACAGGCGGTATCGGCGGCACCGGCCGCACCGGCCGCACCGTTCGTGGCGGTCGGTCTCGTGTGCGGGGCTGTCCTATGCGGGAGTCGGCGCAGCCGAACGGCTGGGTTCAGCCGACCTCGCGGGGCAGGCGCAGGCTGAGCAGGCCGGTCACCACGATCCCGGCCAGCTGGACCAGCAGCGTGGTGACCAGGGCGTCCCGCATGCCGAGGTGCGGTACGAGGGTGAGGAACAGGGTGCCGAGCGTGGCCACGCCGAGGGCGAGCGCGGACTGCTGGGTGGTGACCATCACGCCACCGCCCACACCGGCCCGGGCCGGCGGCACCTCGGACATCACGATCCGCAGCACGTTGGGCAGTTGGAGCGCCTGCCCGGCACCGGCCACGGCCGCGCCCGGCAGCAGCGAGCCGACGTCCAGATGCGGCCAGTCCCGCCAGGCGGCCAGCACGATCAGCAGCACGCCCACACCCTGCACGACGGATCCCGCGGTGACGACCCGGCTGCCGTAGCGGGCGATCAGCCGGGGTCCGGCGAGGGAGACGAACAGGAACACCACGGCCATCGGCGCGAGGGCCAGCCCGGCCGGCACCGGCCCGAGCCGGGCGCCCTGTTGCAGCGCCAGTGCGATCACGAACATGAACCCGCTGAAGCCGACGGAGAACGGCACCATCAGCACCAGGCCCCGCCGCAGCGAGGCCAGCGCCAGCAGGCTCGGCGGCACCAGCGGGGTCCGGCCCGCCCGGTCGGCCCGCCGCTCCACGGCCCAGAACGCGCCGGCGGCGAACGGGAACGCGGCCAGCGACAGCCACGTCCACAGCGGCCAGCCCGCCGCCCGGCCCTCGGTGAGCGGGGCGAGCAGCGTCAGCAGGGACACCGCGAGCAGAACGGTGCCGGGACCGTCGACGGGCTCCGGGCGCGGCGAGCGCGTCTCGGGCACGACGCGCACGGCGAGGACGAGACCGACCACGACCACGGGCACGTTGACGAGGAACACCGACCGCCAGCCGGTCCCGGCGACATCGGCGGCGACGAGCACCCCGCCGAGTATCTGCCCCGCCACCATGGACAGCCCGGCCGTGGCGCCGTACAGGCTCATGGCCTTCGCGCGGCGCGCGCCGTGCGTGGTGGCCTGGATGGTGGCGAGCACCTGCGGCAGCATCGCGGCGGCCGAGGCGCCCTGCGCGACCCGCGCCGCGACCAGGCTCCAGGCGCCGGGCGCCAGCCCGCAGGCCAGCGAGGTCAGCCCGAACGCGGCCATGCCGCCGAGGAACAGCCGGCGCCGCCCGAACAGGTCCCCGAGCCGCCCGCCGAGCACCAGCAGCACGGCGTAGGCGACCCCGTACCCGGCCACGACCAGTTCCAGCACGGCCTCGCCGGCGGCGAGGTCGGCGCCGATGGCCGGCAGGGCGACGTTGACGATGAAGAAGTCGACCAGCGGCAGCGCCGCGGCCAGCAGAACGGTGAACAGCCCGAGCCCGCCGAGTGCGGGCGGCGCGGCCGTCGCGGGAACGGCCCGGGTGGTGACGGTTTCACTCATGGCCCCGAGCCTGCGCCACCGCCCAGACGGGTACCAGAGTGTCCTGATCCTGGTAGAAGAACTACCTGGCAACAGGATCAGGATGCGGGCACCCTGGACCCATGACGACGACGGCCACGACCCGGGAGACCGCCGCACCGCGGCCCAGGGGCTCGGAGATCCGACGGCACGAGCTGGCCGCGTTCCTGCGCAGCCGCCGCGAGCGCATCGCCCCCGAGCAGGTGGGCCTGCCGCGCGGCGCCCGCCGCCGCACGCCGGGCCTGCGCCGGGAGGAGGTCGCGCAGCTGTCCGCGGTCGGAGTCACCTGGTACACCTGGCTCGAACAGGCCCGGGACATCCAGGTCTCCGTCCAGGTCCTGGACGCCCTGGCCCGCAGCCTGATGCTGGACGCCAGCGAGCGCGCCCACCTCTTCCAGCTGGCCGGCGCCACCGATCCGACCCCCGCCGCGAACTGTCCGAGCGTCACCCCGGCGCTGCGCGCGATGCTGCGCCAGCTGGAGCCGATCCCGGCCTGCGTCCAGAACAGCCGGTACGACATCCTCGCCCACAACCGCACCTACGGGCGCCTCCTGTGCGACCTGGACGCGCTGCCTGCGCAGGACCGCAACTGCATGCTCCTCGTGTACACGAACAAGGAGTGGCAGGCGTCGGTCGTGCACCTGGAGGAGACCCAGCGCCTGATGGCGGCCCGGCTGCGCGCGTCCCTGGCCGGCCACCTCGGCGAACCGGCCTGGAAGATGCTGCTCAAGCGTCTGGAGGAGTCCCCGAAGTTCCGCGAGAACTGGCAGCGTTACGAGGTGATGGGCGTCCGCTCCAAGACCAAGGAGTTCCTCAACGCCCACGTCGGGCACCTCAAGCTGGAGCACACGGACCTGTGGCTGGGCCCCGAACTGGGCGCCCGCATGGTGACGTACACCCCGGCCGACGAGGAGTCCCGCGAGCGGCTGGAGAGGCTGTACGACATCGCCCGCGCCACCGGGGCCGGGGTCTGAGCGGCCGATGGCGCTGCCTCGCGGGGGAGCCCGCCGTATCGTCGTCGACGGCACGGCCTACCGCTGGCGCGTGCGCCGCAGGCCGACCTACGCCCAGGCCCTGGGCTGGACCGCGGGCACCTTCGCGGTCGAGCACGCGGACACTCCCGGCACGACGCTGATCGTCACGACCGGTCGTCCCCACCCCGGCAACCTGCTGGGGCACGACGCCGTTCCGGTCCTCCCGTCCGAAGTGGCCCGGGCCGTCCGGCGGGCCCTGGGCGCGGGCTGGTCCCCGACGACCGCGGGCTCCCCGTTCCGCCTGGACGGCTCCGGCGGCGGTCAGGCGTCCTGAGCCGCTTCCACCGGCCGGCGGACCTGGGCCGACTCCAGTTTCCCGGCCGTGCGTTCCGCGGTCCGGCGGGCCCACCGGCCGCTGGTGAGCAGGCCGAGCAGGAGGACCGCCAGGCCGCAGGCGGTGAGGATCCACCAGCCGGGGCGGGCCGCCGAGACGAACACGGACCGGTACGGGGACGTGCCGACGCCGGAGGCCAGGACCGCGCCGACCACCGCGACGCCGAGCGTCTGGCCCAGCTGCCTGCTCGTCGAGGCGACCGCGGCGGCGACCCCGGCCTGGGCGCGCGGCATGCCGGAGACGGCCGTGTTGGTGATCGGCGCGTTCACGAAGCCGAAGCCGACGCCGAAGAGGACGTAGCCGATGAGGAGGGTGGCGTTGGCGGTCTCCGCCTCGAAGGCCGCGAAGAGGACGCCGCTCGCCGTCATCGCCGCACCGGCCACCAGCAGGGGCAGGCGCGGGCCGCGGCTGCCCACCAGGCGGCCGGACAGCGGCGCGCACAGGAACGTCGGCGCGGCCATCGGCAGCATCCACAGGCCCGCGTGCAGGGCGTCGAGACCGCGGACGTTCTGCAGATAGAGCGTGGACAGGAACAGGAAGCCGCCCAGCGCCGCGAACGCGCTGATCGCTATCACGGTGGCCCCGCTGAACGGCGCCGAGTGGAAGAAGCGCAGGTCGATGAGGGGTTCGGCGCGGCGGGGCTCGTACCACAGCAAGCCGACGAGCGCCGCGAAGGCGATCGCGAAGCAGGGGGCCACGGCGGCCGGGCCCGAGACCGGCGCCTCGATGATCGCGTATGTCAGCGAACCGAACAGGGCGATGACCAGGAGCTGGCCGACCGGGTCGGGGCGACGGGCCTTGGGCGCGCGGGACTCGGGGACGAAACGGAGGGTGAGCAGGAGGGCCGCGAGGCCGACCGGGAGGTTGACCCAGAAGATCGCGCGCCAGCTCACCGACTGCACGAGCAGCCCGCCGACCAGCGGGCCCGCCGCCATGGAGACACCGACCACCGCGCCCCACACGCCGATGGCCCGGGCCCGCTCCCGGGCGTCGGTGAAGGTGTTGGTGATGATCGACATGGCGACGGGGTTGAGCATCGAACCGCCGATCGCCTGCACCATGCGGAACACCACCAGCAGGGCCAGGTTCGGGGCCACGGAGCAGAGCACGGAGCCGAGGGTGAACACCGTCAGGCCGGTTATGAAGACCTTCTTGCGGCCGATGCGGTCGGCCGTCGAGCCCGCGAGCATCAGCAGCGAGGCGAGCACCAGCGTGTAGGCGTCGATCGTCCACTGCAGACCGGAGGTGGTGGTGTGCAGATCGCGCTGCATGGAGGGCAGCGCCACGTTCAGCGCGGTGTTGTCCAGGCTCACGATCAGCAGGCTCATGCAGCAGATCGCGAGCACGAGCAGACGGCGGCGGTGGCTCGACTCGGGCATGGTTCGGATCGTACGCCCATCTCGATAGTGCGTCTAACTAATAGTGTGCCTAATTGATGTACTGTGCATGATCATGGGCCGGCCGGCCCGACGGCTATCCCAGTACCCGGGGCAGCCGCAGGCCAAGCCGGCCCAGCCCCAGCAGCCCCACGGCCTGCACCGCCAGCACCACCGCCAGCGCCTCCCGCATGCCGACACCGGGCACGAGGGACAGGAACAGCGAACCGAGCGTCGCCACCCCGACCGCCAGGCACGACTGCTGGAGCGTCGCCGCGAGCCCGCTGCCCGCACCCGCCAGCCGGGCCGGGACCGCCGCCAGCAGGATCCGGTAGTACAGGGGCAGCTGCAGGCCCTGACCCAGCCCGCACAGCACCAGGCCGGGGGAGAGGGCCAGGGGGCTCAGCCGCGGCCAGGGGCCCAGCAGCACGGTCGCCGTCACCGTCACCAGCCCCGCGATGTGCACCACCGCGGCCAGCGTCACCGCCCGCCCGCCGCACCGCCGCACCGCACACGGCGCCAGCAGCGACGCGGCGAACTGCGCCACCCCCATCGGCACCAGCGTCAGCCCCGCCCGCAGCGGCCCGTAGCCCAGGCCCTCCTGCAGGGTCACCGCGCTCACGAACATCCAGCCGGCGAAGCCGACGAACACCGGCAGCCCCAGCAGCAGGCCCCGGCGCACCTCAGGGGCGGTGAGCAGGGACGGCGGCAGCAGCGGGCTCCGGCCGGCCCGCTCGTCCCGCCGCTGCGCCCCGTAGAACCCGGCCGCCAGCAGCGGCGCCGCGCACAGCAGCAGCACCGACCACAGCGGCCAGCCCGCCGCCCGGCCCTCGGTCAGCGGCAGCAGCAGCGCGATCAGCGCCGCCGCCAGCAGCGCCGTACCGGCGAGATCACCGCGCGCGGGCCGCTCGGACCGGCTGTCCGGCACCGACCGCAGCGCACAGACCAGGGCGGCGACGGCCACCGGCACGTTCACCAGGAACACCGCACGCCAGCCCGTGCCCGCCAGATCCGCGGCGACCAGCATCCCGCCCAGCACCTGCCCGAGCACGACGGACACCCCGCCGACCGAGCCGTACAGGGCCACCGCCCGGGCCCGCCGCTCACCGGACGTCGTCGCGTGGATGGTGGCCAGCACCTGCGGCAGCAGCGCCGCCGACGCGGCACCCTGCGCGACCCGCGCCGCCACCAGCCACCAGGCACCCGGCGCCAGTCCGCAGGCCAGCGAGGTCAGCCCGAAGGCGGCCACACCCCACAGGAACAGCCGCCGCCGGCCGTAGGTGTCGCCGAGCCGGCCGCCGAGGACCAGCAGCACCGCGTACGCCACCGCGTATCCGGCCACCACCATCTCCAGCGTGGCCGGCGGAGCGTGCAGATCGCGCTCGATCGCCGGCAGGGCGACGTTGACGATGAAGAAGTCGATCATCGGCAGCGCGGTCCCGAGCAGAAGGGTGAGCAGGCCGAGGGCCGTGAGGCCGCGGGGTGGGGCGTCGGTACGCACAGAGGTCGTCGTCGTGGTCACGCCCCGACTCTCCGGCAGCTCCCAGCCGGGTACCAGGCGGTGGTCATCCAGGTACCGGCACCAACTGGAACCGGGGTACGACCGGACGGCACCCTTGCTGCATGACCGTCGCAGCGCCGGAACACCGCACCGAGCCCCCCAGGGCGCAGCACGTCCGGCGCCGGGAACTGGCCGCCTTCCTGCGCAGCCGCCGCGAGCGCGTCACCCCGGAACAGGTCGGCCTGCCGCGCGGCCCGCGCCGCCGCACGCCCGGCCTGCGCCGCGAGGAGGTCGCCCAGCTCTCCGCGGTCGGGGTCACCTGGTACACGTGGATCGAGCAGGCCCGCGCCACCCATGTCTCCGCGCAGGTGCTCGACGCCGTCGCCCGCGCCCTGCTCATGGACCCCACCGAGCGCGCCCACCTCTTCGCCCTCGCCGGGACCACGGACCCGCGCATCGACCCCGAGTGCCCGGTCGTCTCCACCTCGGCGCGCAAGGTCGTCGAACGGCTCGCGCCCTACCCCGCCTCCCTGCAGAACGCCCGCTACGACGTCCTCGCCGCCAACCGCCCCTTCGCCCAGCTCTTCGGCGACCTCACCGAGCTCCCGGTGGCCGACCGCAACTGTCTGTGGCTGCTGGCCACCAGCGAGCGCTGGAAGCGGGACTTCCTCGACCGGGACGAGATGCTGCGCGACCTGATCGCCAAGTACCGGGTGGCGATGGCCGAGCATGTCGCCGAGCCCGTGTGGAAGGAGCACCGGGACCGGCTGCTGGCGGCCTCCGAGGAGTTCCGCGCCCTGTGGGAACGGCACGAGGTCGCGCCCCTGTCCCCGCACGTCAAGCGGTACCGGCACCCGGTGGTCGGCCTGGTCCGCCTCGAACACCGCACCATGTGGCTGGCCCCGCAGTCACCGGCCCACCGGGTGGTCGCGTACATCCCCGCCGACGAGGAGACCGAGGAGCGGCTGGAGCGGCTGGCGGAGCTGGCGGACGGGTGACGGGCCCGGTGAGGGACAATGGTTCCTTGTCCCGTGGCGTATCCGCCGTACGCCCGACCCGTTCGCTTCGGAGCCGTCTGATGACCCACCCCCTCTCCATCGGCCCGCACGCCGTGACACCGCCCGTCGTGCTCGCCCCCATGGCGGGGATCACCAACGCGCCCTTCCGTACCCTGTGCCGGGAGTTCTCCGGCGGCAAGGGCCTGTTCGTGAGCGAGATGATCACGACCCGGGCGCTGGTCGAGCGCAACGAGAAGACCATGCAGCTGATCAGGTTCGACGCGAGCGAGCAGCCGCGCTCGATCCAGCTGTACGGCGTCGACCCGGCGACCGTCGGCAAGGCCGTCCGCATGATCGCGGAGGAGGACCTGGCCGACCACATCGACCTGAACTTCGGCTGCCCCGTCCCGAAGGTCACCCGCAAGGGCGGCGGCTCCGCGCTGCCGTACAAGCGGAACCTGCTGCGGGCGATCCTCCGGGAGGCCGTGAGCGGCGCCGGTGACCTCCCCGTCACGATGAAGATGCGCAAGGGCATCGACGACGACCACATCACCTACCTCGACGCCGGCCGTATCGCCGTCGAGGAGGGCGTCACGGCGATCGCCCTGCACGGCCGCACGGCCGCCCAGCACTACGGCGGCACCGCCGACTGGGACGCGATCGCCCGGCTGAAGGAGCACGTGCCGGAGATCCCGGTGCTCGGCAACGGCGACATCTGGTCGGCCGGGGACGCGCTGCGGATGGTCCGCGAGACCGGCTGCGACGGGGTCGTCGTGGGGCGCGGCTGCCTCGGGCGGCCGTGGCTGTTCTCCGACCTGGTCGCGGCGTTCGAGGGACGCGCCGAGGACGTGGCCCGGCCGGACCTGCGTGCGGTCGCCGACGTCATGGTCCGGCACGCCACCCTGCTCGGCGAGTGGATCGGCGACGAGTCCAAGGGGGTCGTCGACTTCCGCAAACACGTCGCCTGGTACCTGAAGGGCTTCGCGGTCGGCTCCGAGATGCGCAAGCGGCTCGCGATCACGTCCTCGCTGGCGGAGCTGCGGGCGGGTCTGGACGAGCTGGACCTCGACCAGCCGTGGCCGGCCGGCGCGGACGGGCCCCGCGGCCGCACGTCCGGCAACAACCGGGTGGTGCTGCCGGACGGCTGGCTGAAGGACCCCTACGACTGCGCGGGCGTGAGCGAGGACGCGGAGCTGGACACCTCCGGCGGCTGAGCGGTCTGTTCTCCCGCCCGCCTTCCGGGTCAGCCCTTCTTCGGGTGCGGGGTCGAGCCGTAGGCCGTCAGGAAGCGGTCGCGGAAGGCGCTCATCTTCCAGACCGGGGCGTTGTGGGCCGGACGCAGGCCGTCCGTCCACCCCCAACCCGCGATCTTGTCGAGCACCTTCGGGTCCTTGGCGACGATGGAGACCGGCACGTCACGGCTGGCGTGGTTGCCGCTGACCCGGGCGATGGGCTGGTGGTCGCCGAGGAAGACGAGCACCGTGTCCTTGGAGCCGTAGCGCTGCAGCCACTGGGTCAGCGCGGTCACCGAGTACTGGATCGACTTGCCGTACTCCTGGCGGGACTTGGTGGTGTCCGCGATGACGTCGGCCGGGTCGTTGCCCGCCGCCTGGATGCCCTTGAAGACCGAGCCGTCACCCAGCTGGTCCCAGCCGACCATCTTCGGGATCGGCGCCCAGGGCTGATGGCTGGAGGTGAGGATCAGCAGTGACATCCGCGCCTTGCCGTCGGCGGGCCTCTTGCTGTGCACCCGGTCCTGGTACTGCTGCAGCGCGTACTGGTCGGGCATCGTCGACCAGCTGAACTTCGGTCCCCGGTAGCCGAGTTGGAAGGCGTTGTAGACCTTGTCGAGGCCGTACCACTTCTGCTCGGGCCACGCCTTCTGCACCCCCGGCATGACCCCGACCGTGTCGAAGGCGCCGGTCTTCCTGAACGCGTCGGTGAGGCTGAGGTGGTCGCTGGCCATGACCGTGCGGTAACGCTGCTGGTTGCTGATCCACAGGCCGGACATGGTGGTGGAGTGGCCGAGCCAGCTGCTGCCCCCGTAGGTCGCCGAGGTCAGCCAGCCGCTCCTGGCGTGGAAACCGGCCTTGGCCAGGGCCTTGGTGCGGGCGTCGAGGGTCTGGTCGACGCCGGGCGCCATGATCGGGTCCTCGATCGCGCTGCGGCCGTAGCTCTCGATGAACGTGAAGACCATGTCCTTGCCGCGCAGGTCGGGGACCAGCTGGCTGCCGGGGGTGTTCCCGAAGGCGTCGACCCTCGCGACCTTCTCGAACGCCGCCTCGTCCCTGAGCGTGGCCGAGATACGGCGGGCCTGGGTCTTCAGCGCGGTGGCGGTGCTGTCGGCGGCGACCGGCACGCCGGACACCTGCAGGCCGAGCGAGGTGCAGGTGATCCAGACGACGCCCGCGATCAGCGTGCCCCGGGTCGCGGTGCCGCTGTGCCGGGCGAGCAGGTTGCTCAGCCGGACCATGGCCAGCGCCAGCAGCACGCAGAGCAGCAGGACCGCCGCGATCACACCGGCCACGGCGGCGAGGGTGGCCGTACGGCCGAGGGAGTCCTCCAGATACGACTCCGCGTCACCGAACAGGCTCCAGTCGAGGACGACGTTGAAGGGGCGGCCGAGGTACTGGTTGAAGCCCATGTCGAGCGCGTTCAGCACGGTCATCGCGGCCAGCGCGACCCCGGACACGGCGGCCGTCACCACCCGCGGCCGGCGCGGCAGCGCGAGCATCACCGCGGCACCGATCACGGCTTCCGCAGGTATCCGCACGAACTTCGCGGGCCCCAGCCGCACCACCGAGTTCGGCATCACGAGCGCGGCGACGACCAGAGCGGCGGCGAGCACGGTCACGCTGACGGAGAGACCCTGAGCGGCCGTGGGATGAGCCTCCCGCCACCGCCGCACCCGCGCCGCCCAGCCGGTCCAGGGCCGCGGGAAGGAACGGCGCGGGCCGGATGTGGGCGCGGCGGGAACATCGTCCTTCGGCGCTTCGGTTTCCAGCTGGCGCGTGCTCGTGTCCTGAGACACCCGAGGGTCCTTCCGTACGACACCCGTGACGCCCACGGGTACGGCCCCCTCGCATCCCCTGTTCACAAGCACCGGGCAAACACCTGGCAAACGGCGGTGCGCCGACCCGAGCGGCGCGGGGAGCCGCGCGACCAGCCACGACGCACCCGCGCCTCACGACGGCGCTACGCACCCCCCACCGCGGTCAGCAGCGCGAGCGGCGCCGCGGCGGACCGGGACTCCCGTACACAGGCGTGCGGGTACGGCACCGGCTCCGGATGCGTGTCCCGCCCGTACCCCGCCAGCACCTCCGGCAACCGGTACCCCGCCACCACCGCCGCGTCCACCAGCGCACGCGCCACCACACCGGCCTCGTCGTGCAGCCCGTACCGCGCCAGACCCAACGTGATCAGCGCGTTGTCGTGCGGCCACACGGAACCGCGGTGATACGAGAGAGGGTGGTACGCCCCCTGCCCCGCGGCCAGCGTCCGCACCCCCCAGCCGGAGAAGAAGTCCGGCTCCAGCAGCCGCCGGCCCACCACCTCGCCGTACTCCTTGTCCAGCAGCCCGGACCACAGCAGATGCCCGGCGTCGGAGGCCAGCGCGTCGATCTGGCGGCCCTCCCCGTCCAGCGCGAGCGCCGGAAAGGAGCGCTCCTCCATCCAGAAGTCCCGCTGGAACCGGTCCCGCAGATCGGCCGCCGCCTGCTCCAGCAGGGCCGCGTACGTCTCGTCGCCCCACACCGTGCGCGCCAGCCACGCCGTGCGGCGCAGCGCGTCGTACGCGTAGCCCTGTGCGCCCGCCGCCATCACCGCGCCGGTGGGCCGGGTGCCGTCGGCGCAGCAGATCGCGCCGGGGGAGTCCTTCCAGTTCTGGTTGGCGAGGCCGCCCTCGTCGGCGCGGTAGACGAGGTAGCCGCGCGAGGTCAGGCCGCCATGGTCGAGCATCCAGCCGATGGCGGCCCGGGCGTGCGGCTCCAGGCGGCGGGCCGGTCCGGTGTCCCCGGTCTGTTCGACGTACGCGCCGAGCAGGACCAGGAACAGCGGGGTCGCGTCGACCGAGCCGTAGTACCGCCGGAACGGCACCTGCCCGAAGTGCGCCAGTTCCCCGTGCCGTACCTCGTGCACGATCTTGCCGGGCTGGGCGACCGGGGAGGGGCCGGCACCGGACGCCTGGGTCGCGGCGAGCGCGGGGAGCGTGGCGGCGGCCAGTTCCGGGCGGTACGGCAGCGTGAACAGGGAGGTGAGCAGGGCGTCCCGGCCCAGGAGCGTGAGGAACCAGGGGGCGCCGCCGGCCGGGACGCGCAGCTCCTCACCGTCCGGGCCGGTGGCCGGCACCTGCAGCGCGGCCAGGTCGGCGAGGCCCCGCGCGCAGGCCTCCGCCAGTTCCGGCCAGCCGGTCGGAAAGGCCACCCCCAGCACGAACTCCCCTTCCAGATCGAGGAGTTGCTCGTGCACGGACGCCGGGTCGCGGGGCACCCGCAGGGCGCGTTTCTCGCCGTGCGGGCGGGCGATCACACGCAGCACCAACTCGGTCGTGCCGTGCGGAGCCAGGTCCAGGGTCCACACCAGACGGCGGGCGCCGGTACCGGTCTCCTCCACGGCGTCGGGCGCGGGGTCGGCCGTGATGGTCGTACAGGACCGCCATTCGGCGCGCCGGTAGGTGAACTCGATGCCGTCGTCCAGGACCTCGCGCGAGCGTACGGCGCCGGCCTTGGCGTAGGTGCGGTGGTCCGAGCGGAGTTCGAACTGGTCGGTGAAGTCGACGTCGGCGGTGATGGCGAGGCGGACCGTGGTCGGCACCGGGCGGTTGCTGGTCACCCGCAGCGACTCCACGAACGAACTGTCCCCCACGGCCTGGTGGCGGAACAGCGTGTGCCCCGGAGGCTCCTGCCGGCCGCCGCGCGGGACCAGCACACAGCGGGCCGCGTCGGCGTCGGCCACCGGGGTGAGCACCTCGGGCACCGCACCGTCGACGGTCAGCTGCCAGCGGCTGAGGTGCCGGGCGTCCCGTACGAACAAGCCTTCCGGGGAGCCGCTGCCGCGCACCCCGCTGATGTCGCCCCGGTCGCCCACGGCGGCGAACGTCGCCCCGTGCACAAGCAGATGATGCCGGTCCGTCATCCCCGGTCGCCTCCTTCGTCATTTCTGTCGAACGTGCCGGTGGCCGCCTTGGACACGCCCTCGCGGGCGCCCTTGAGAAGCTCTTGGTGCAGCTCGTGCTGCAGGTCGAGGGCGAGTGCGGCGGTCCAGCCGAAGCCGGTCGCGCCACAGGCCTCACCGGTGCGCGGGTCGACGTACTCCGCGAAACCGGTGGCCTCGGCGAGCTGCAGCACGGCCGCGCGCAGCGCGTCGGCCCGCTCCCGCTCGCCGTGCACCCGCAGGCCCCGCTCCAGCAGCCAGCTCGTGTTGAACCAGGCCGGGCCGCGCCAGTACCGGTGCGGGTCGAAGGCCTCGCCGAGGAGGTCGTAGCTGGGCACGAGCCGGGTGCGGTCGCCGAGCCCGAAGTGCGGGCCGTGCAGGGTGCGGACGAGCTCCGCGGCGATCGCGCGCGGCAGGCCCGGCAGGAGCAGCGGCACCAGACCGGAGACGCCCCGCTCCCGGATCAGCCCCGGCCGGCCCCTCAGGTCCCGGCACAGGAACATCCCGGCCGCCGGGTCCCACAGCCGCTCCACCAGCGCCGCCGTCAGCCGTTCGGCCCGCGCCTGCCGGGCGGTGCCGGCCGCGCCCAGCTCCTCGGCGATCCGGGCCAGCGCGTGCTCGGAGGCGATGAGCAGGGCGTTGAAGGCGGGGTCCTCGACGGCGAACTCCCCGCCGCCCCCGCCACGCCCCCCGCCCACCCCGTCGCCACGCCCCCCACCCACCCCGTCCCTGTACCCGGCGTCCCGGTAGTCGGCCGCCAGTCGCACATAGCGTCCGTAGTCCAGGTCCGTCGGCCGGTCCTCGGGGGCGCCGTGGGCGAGGTCGGCGCGCCGGAAGGAGCGGGCCGGGGCCGGCGCGATCCGGGCCAGCGGGGCGTCCCAGCAAGGGCTGTTGTCCATGCCCTGCTCCCAGGGGTGGACGACCGACACCAGCCCGCCGCCGCCCAGGTCCCGGCGGTGCAGCAGATAGCGGTGCCAGGCGGCGAGGCGCGGGTACACCCGGGCCAGGAAGCCGCGCGCCCGGGACAGACCGGGATCGGCGCGGTGCACCAGCCAGGCCGCCAGCGCGTGCACCGGTGGCTGCACGATGCCCGACGTCTGTACGGTGCGCGGGGCACCGGCCGTGCGGCCGGCGGTGGTGGAGCGCCAGAAGTCGGGGCTGGGGAAGTAGGCGTCGAGCGGTACGGAGGGGTTGAACACGATGTGCGGGACGCGCCCGTCGGCCCACTGGGCGGCCAGCAGCGTCTCCAACTCGGTCTGGGCCCGCAGGGGCGAGAGGTGCCGGAGCCCGATCGCGACGAACGCCGAGTCCCAGGACCACTGGTGCGGATACAGGCTCCGGGAGGGGACCGTCGAGCGGCCCGTCCAGTTCGCGTCGAGCACCCGGGCCGCGGCGACGCACAGCGACGTGCCGGGCGGCGGAGGGCCGTATGCGCTCTCGTGCTCCGCGGGACGGGCGGTGAGCTGCGTGCTGCGATCCACTCGGGGCTCCCCGAAGACGAAGACGCCCGGCCGGGAGACCGGGTTCTGTTGCAACGACCGTAGAGTTACGTCTATTTAACACGCAAAACTCAATATGTAATGCAGGCTTGGGAAACACAAGGGGGTGCGCATGACCGGACGTCCGGGAAGGGCTGTCAGAGCCGGCGGCCAGGCCGGTGCCGGAGAGCTGCTCGAACTGGTCCGCAGCGGACGGGCCGTGACGCGCGGTGCGCTGCAGCAGGCGTCCGGACTGTCCCGTGCGACCGTCGGCCAGCGCCTGGACCGGCTGTTCCGGGCCGGCTGGCTGCGGGAGGGCGCCGGCGGTCCGGTCGACTCCCCGCTCGGCGGCCGGCCCGCCATCACCCTGGAGTTCGACGGCTCCCACGCCGTCGTCCTCGCCGCCGACCTGGACACCCGGCACGCCCGCGCGGCCGTCCTCTCCCTGACCGGCGAGATCCTCGCCGAGCACGCGGGGACCCTGGTCGTCGAGGACGGCCCGGAGGCCGTGCTCGGCGAACTCGGCCACTGGTTCGACCGGCTGCTGGAGAAGGCCGGACGCCCGGCGGCGGAGGTCTGCGGCATCGGGCTCGCCGTACCCGGCCCGGTGGACAGCGGGACCGGCCGGGTGGTGCAGCCGCCGATGATGCCGGGCTGGGACGGCTACGACATCACGGGCCGCCTGTCCCGCGCCTTCACCGAGCACACCGGCGCCGGTCCGGTCCCCGTCCTCGTGGACAACGACGCCAACCTGATGGCTTACGGCGAACAGCGCGCCGGACACCCCGACTGCGCGGCCTTCGTGCTGGTCAAGGTGTCCACCGGCATCGGCGCCGGAGTGGTCGTGGACGGCGTGATCTACCGGGGGATCGACGGCGGCGCGGGCGACATCGGGCACATCCGGGTGGGCGCGGAGGCACTGTGCCGCTGCGGTTCGTACGGCTGTCTCGCCGCCGTCGCGAGCGGGGGCGCCGTGGCCCGGCGGCTGGCGGACAGCGGGGTGCCGGCCGCCTCCGGGGCGGACGTACGGGACCTGCTCGCCGCCGGGCACCCTCAGGCGGCGGCGCTGGCCCGGGAGGCCGGGCGCCGGGTCGGTGACGTACTGGCGACCGTGGTGACCCTGCTCAACCCGGGCGTGCTGATGATCGCGGGCGATCTCGCCGGGACCCCCTTCCTCACCGGTGTGCGTGAGCTGCTCTACCAGCGGGCGCTGCCGCGCTCCACGGCCCACCTGCATGTCGTCACCTCCCGGCTGGGGGAGCGGGCCGCGCTCATCGGAGCGGGGGCGCTGGTCGTGGAACACCTCTACGCGCCGGAGCGGGTCGAGGAGCGCCTGCTGGCGCTGGGCGTGTGACGTCGGTGTTCTCGTCCCGTTCCGGCGTCCGCATGGTGAAATCCGGCTCGCTGTGGCAGCGTGATTCTCGCCACCCTTGATAAGGGTTGCGCTCAGATGAGCGGATCATGGGCGACTGCACTTCTCCAAGGGGTGGCACTGGGTGCCACCCCTTGATCGTTCATCGATCGAAATCAGGCGTGCTGAGGGCCGCTCATCTGAGCGGAATCCATGCCGTTTGGAGGTGTGTGCGTTCAAGAAGTGAAAACATGCGCCCGTCTGGGCTTGCCAAGCTTTGACTTTCGATCCGCTGGCGGACGAACGGTTACGGGCGCATGACACGCAAGTGGACGTACCCATGCGCCTTCGATCTGGGTATGTTCCTCGCCGTCAGGGCAGCCACCGTGGCCTCAAGGAGTCGAGACCCGTGTCGGAAAACAAAGAACCCCACGTAGTGAAGTTCGTTTACGACTTCACCGAGGGCAACAAGGACCTCAAGGACCTCCTCGGCGGCAAGGGCGCCAACCTCGCCGAGATGACCAACCTCGGTCTGCCGGTCCCTCCCGGCTTCACCATCACCACCGAGGCCTGCAAGGTCTACCTGGAGAGCGGTGCGGAGCCCGCGGCACTGCGTGACGAGGTGAGTGCGCACCTCGACGCCCTTGAGTCCCGCATGGGCAAGAAGCTCGGCCAGCCCGACAACCCTCTGCTGGTCTCCGTCCGCTCGGGTGCCAAGTTCTCCATGCCCGGCATGATGGACACGGTCCTGAACATCGGCCTCTCCGACAAGTCGGTCCAGGGCCTCGCCAAGCAGGCCGGCGACGACCGCTTCGCCTGGGACTCCTACCGCCGCCTCATCCAGATGTTCGGCAAGACCGTCCTCGGCGTCGACGGCGAGCTGTTCGAGGAGGCCCTCGACGCGGCCAAGGCGGCCAAGAAGGTCACCGTCGACACGGACCTCGAAGCGGCCGACCTGAAGAAGCTGGTCACCAAGTTCAAGAAGATCGTCAAGACCGAAGCCGGCCGGGACTTCCCCCAGGACCCGCGCGAGCAGATGGACCTCGCCATCAAGGCGGTCTTCGACTCGTGGAACGGCGACCGCGCCAAGCTGTACCGCCGCCAGGAGCGCATCCCGCACGACCTCGGTACGGCCGTCAACGTCTGCTCGATGGTCTTCGGCAACCTGGGCCCCGACTCCGGCACGGGCGTCGCCTTCACCCGTGACCCCGCCTCGGGCCACCAGGGCGTCTACGGCGACTACCTGCAGAACGCCCAGGGCGAGGACGTGGTCGCGGGCATCCGCAACACCGTCCCGCTGGCGGAGCTGGAGCAGATCGACAAGAAGTCGTACGACCAGCTCATGCAGATCATGGAGACCCTGGAGAACCACTACAAGGATCTCTGCGACATCGAGTTCACCATCGAGCGCGGCCAGCTCTGGATGCTCCAGACCCGCGTCGGCAAGCGCACGGCGGGCGCCGCCTTCCGTATCGCGACCCAGCTGGTGGACCAGGGCCTGATCGACGAGACGGAGGCGCTCCAGCGCGTCACCGGCGCCCAGCTGGCCCAGCTGATGTTCCCGCGCTTCGACGAGCACGCGAAGGTCGACAAGGTCGCACGCGGCATCGCCGCATCTCCCGGCGCCGCGGTGGGCAGGGCGGTCTTCGACTCCTACACGGCCGTCAAGTGGTCCCGCTCGGGTGAGAAGGTCATCCTGGTCCGCCGCGAGACGAACCCCGACGACCTGGACGGCATGATCGCGGCCGAGGGCATCCTGACCTCGCGCGGCGGCAAGACCTCCCACGCGGCCGTCGTCGCCCGCGGCATGGGCAAGACCTGCGTCTGCGGCGCGGAGGAGCTGGAGGTCGACACCAAACGCCGCCGTATGACCGTCCCGGGCGGCCATGTCGTCGAGGAAGGCGACCTGATCTCCATCGACGGTTCGAGCGGCAAGGTCTACCTCGGCGAGGTCCCGGTCGTCCCCTCTCCCGTCGTGGAGTACTTCGAGGGCCGCATGCACCCCGGCGCCGACGACGCGGACGAGCTGGTCGAGGCGGTCCACCGCATGATGGCCTTCGCCGACCGCAAGCGCCGCCTGCGGGTGCGCGCCAACGCGGACAACGCGGAAGACGCGCTGCGCGCCCGCCGCTTCGGCGCCCAGGGCATCGGCCTGTGCCGCACGGAGCACATGTTCCTGGGCGACCGCCGCGAGCTGGTCGAGCGGCTGATCCTGGCGGACACGGAGAGTGAGCGCGAGGAGTCCCTGAAGGCGCTGCTGCCCCTCCAGAAGAAGGACTTCGTAGAGCTCTTCGAGGCGATGGACGGCCTGCCCGTCACCATCCGCCTCCTCGACCCGCCGCTGCACGAGTTCCTCCCTGACATCACGGAACTCTCGGTCCGGGTGGCCCTGGCCGAGTCCCGCCAGGAACCGCACGAGAACGAGCTGCGCCTGCTCCAGGCCGTGCACCGCCTGCACGAGCAGAACCCGATGCTGGGTCTGCGCGGCGTGCGCCTGGGCCTCGTCATCCCCGGCCTGTTCACCATGCAGGTCCGCGCGATCGCCGAGGCGGCCGCGTCCCGCAAGTCGGCGAAGGGCGACCCGCGCGCGGAGATCATGATCCCGCTCGTCGGCACGGTCCAGGAGCTGGAGATCGTCCGCGAGGAGGCCGACAAGGTCATCGCGGAGGTCGAGGCGGCGACGGGCACGCAGCTCAAGCTCGCCATCGGCACGATGATCGAACTCCCGCGGGCGGCCCTGACGGCCGGCCAGATCGCCGAGGCGGCGGAGTTCTTCAGCTTCGGCACGAACGACCTGACCCAGACGGTCTGGGGCTTCTCCCGCGACGACGTCGAAGCCTCCTTCTTCACGGCGTACCTGGAAAAGGGAATCTTCGGTGTCTCCCCCTTCGAGACCATCGACAAGGACGGCGTCGGCTCCCTGGTGAAGGCGGCGGCCGAGGCGGGCCGGCGTACCCGCCCCGACCTGAAGCTCGGCGTCTGCGGCGAGCACGGCGGTGACCCCGAGTCCGTCCACTTCTTCCACGAGGTCGGCCTGGACTACGTCTCCTGCTCCCCGTTCCGCATCCCGGTCGCCCGCCTCGAAGCGGGGCGCGCGGCGACGAACTCGGTGGGCAGCGACCACCGCTAGGCCCTCGCGGGCCACTGAACCCCGGAGCCGCCGCTGGTCCCCGACCCTCACCGATCGGCGGCGGTTCCGGCGCACGAAGAGGAGAGGCGACACCCTGTGCGGGGGTGTCGCCTCTCCGCGCATCATCTGCGGAGACTGCCAAGCTACGTCGCTGACCAGGTGAAACGGCGGTGTTTGCCGGCGTTGGCTGCCGCTGAACCCACGTGAGGCCCCTGTGCCCTCGTTGTGCCCCCGGGCGCGGCTGGCCATGTCGATGCCTAGGGGGCGGAACATCTGCTCGACTCGCGACGGTCGCAACTGGCCGCCCGGCGCACGCAGCTAACTTCCCGACTTCCTGGCGGTCGCCACGTCCAGGTCGTGGACGGCGTCCACCCTCTGGATGGCCTTCACCAGGTCGGTGCGGTGGCTGTCGTCGATGAGCTTCTGGTCTCGGGCACTCCAGGCGAGGGCGAACCGGCCGACCTGTCGCCAGTGCTCGGTGGCCATGTACTCCACTCGGTGGGCGGCGATTCCGGGTGACGGGTACTCGTAGATCGACACCGTGTCGGTGGTGATGAGCTGTAGGCAGTCGCTCGGGCTCGCCTCTTCACCGGCGGCCTTACCGGACCGAGAGGTGGTGTTGTCGGTAGGGTCGCCCAGGGTGGTGACGCCGGTGGCTTCGGCGAGCACGGCGGCGGCCTGCCTGGCGGCGAGGCCGGTGGGCGCGGCCGACGTCTTGCTGGGGAGCGTCTTCGACTCGGCCGAGTCGTCGGCTGGGCTGGAGCCGGAGCATGTGGTGAGCAAGAGGGCGGCAACTGCGAGCATGAATCCGGCGGGGGACGGGTGGCCGGAGCCGGGCGTCCGTGTCTGCCTGCTGCCGCGCCCTCGCGGTGGTCGTTAGTCGTCAGCGGTTACCGTTGGCCACCCTCGAACGGCCCGAAGACGGCCCGGCTCTGGTCTCCCCACTGCGACGGCCCGAGTTGCTGGGCGACTACCGACTACCGGCACCCGATGCGGATCCCAGTTCAAGCGCTGCGCTGGTCCGGCTTTGCGTGCACATCGATGCAATTGGATCGCATATTTGGGACCGTATTGACCAAGCCTCACCTCTGCGGGTGACAGACCGCTTAGACACAGTCCTTTCGAGCCATTGGAAATTGGGCTCCACAGGTGTGTCGCGCTGTGCTCACTTTCTAGAGACTCGGAGTCACTTCGGCGCACGGCACGCGGTCTTCCCGGGAGCCCACGAAGGCTGGGCCCCGAGAGGAGGTCCTGATGGCTGACCCTGATGGGTGCGACCTGAAGGACCCCCGCGAAACCGCCAGGAAGGCAGCGAAAGCTGTATGTGAGTGGGGGCCGCTGGTGATCCAGGCACTTCGAGTGCTGTGGGATCTACTGGGCTCCTGACCTGGCAACGGCCCCACCCGTAAGGGGCGGGGCCGTCGCGGGTGGATGGAGGCTCCGCCTGGCGCTCGCGACGGCGGGCGGAGCGCTCCGTATCGGCATCAGGATCATTCATCAGTGCGCCCCAGCCTGGCCATGCCACAGAAGGGCCATGCCGGAAAGCAATCTCCTCCCATCGGGTGAGGTCGCCGGCGAGCATGGACGGGTCACCGTCGGAGACCCCGAGAGTCAGGATCGAGTGGCATCCAGAGCCGCGAACGCGGCCGTGGCCCGCGCCCGGCTGCGGGCCGAAGCGGCCACCGAGGGGGCCCGGCGGCCCCGTGGAACCGGTCACGACGCCCGTCCTGGAAGGGCCGGCCCTCTCGGGCGACGTGCTGGTGCAGGCCATCCGACGCAGTGAGGACTTGGCCTTGGCCTACCGGGAGATGGCATCCCGGTTTCGGCCGGCCGCTCCGCCTCCGAGGTCCGCCTGAGGGCTGCTGGGAAGCGGGTCGTCTGAGGGGGCGCCCTGGTCGGGTCAGTCGAACAGCACCCACAAGTGGGACAGGCGTACGACCAGCAGGAAGACGACGATGACGGTCATCAATACGCCCGTCGCCGCATGCCGTAGCGAGCAGAACAGACGCGGTATGCGCCGCGTGCTGTCGGGCAGCGGGCTATCGCACTTCAGGCACGTGCGGCCCTTGGTTCTTCGAGCGTTTGGCTTGGTCTCCCCACCCATGCGGCGACCTTAGCCGTCCCCGCAGGCCCCAGCCGCCGCGCCCCCTCCCGACGCACTGTCCCTTGAAGGTGCCTGACCATGGGCAAGCCCGACGCCCGCCGCCTGGACAGGGCGGTGCAGCAGACCGCCCGCAAGCTGGAGGCGGTCCGGAACCGTGAGTTGCGGCCGCGTGCGCCGCCTCGCGCTAGGAGTCATCGGGTCCGACGCGTACAGCCTGCACCGGGGTAACGGCGCCCACCGCGCGGCCCGGAAGCTGGATACCGCCTGGATGAGCGCTGAGGCCCGTCCGACCTCGGGAATCACGGCCCTGCGGATCGAGCGGCAGCGGATCGTGACCGAGGCCGCCAAGACCAACGCCGCGAAGGGGCCTTCGGGCTGGTGGTGACCACGACCGCGCAGCAGACGCCCCCGGGTCAGAGCCCGCAGTGCTGGCTGCACGCCCACGACAAGCACGCACACCGCCACCTCGGCCCGCAGTGTGTGTTTCGGCCGGTGTCCGGTTCCTGATCACCTGATGGGATGGAGGGTCGGGGAGGGAAGGATTCGGCATGTGAGCGTGACGCTACTTTCTGTAACTCCGGCTGCCAGTGGGGTCGTCGGGGCATGGGAGAGGTGCGTATGAACAGGGCAGTGGTGGGTCTGGTGGCGGCCGGTGTCTTTATCGCGGGTGCGGGGACGGCGTTTGCCTCGTCGTGGCAGCGGCTGCCTATGCTGGAGGTGAAGGGGAGCGTCACTCTCGAAGCAGGTCACTACCGGTTCAATCCGGCTGAACGGAATCACGGTTCCTTCGAGTGGACCGCATACCTGAACGACATTGACCCCGGCGACGACCACAACGGATACGTACAGGTCCGAGTCGAAGGCCATGACTGGACCCGCTACTACGGCAAGCAGCGTAAGAGGGTCTATCTGCATCACTCCAACTGGGACGGTGCTCAGCTGTACACGAACGATGCCTACCTTCGCGTCTGCCTCGACAGGGGAACGCTCAGGCCGGACAACTGCTCCCATGAGCTGCACTTCAAGGGTCACAACGGCTGAGTGGGTTCACGATGTCCGAAGTCCTTGTTGCTCAGGCAGTCCATCTCTCCTACGGCTCGTCGCAGGCAGTGAAAGGGGCGAACATTGCGCTCCGACGCGGCGAGATCGCAGCCGTCACCGGCCCCAGCGGGTCGGGAAAGTCCTCCCTTCTTTACTGCCTTGCCGGTGTCTTGCCCGCCACTCACGGTGAAGTCCGTTTCGAGGGACGCGTGTTGGATAAGCTCAGCGACGATGAGCTGAGTTCACTGCGCCGCGACCGGTTCGGCTTCGTATTCCAGTACGGCGAGCTACTGCCGGAACTGACCGTAGAGGAGAACGCGGCACTACCGCTTCGGCTGGCCGGCCAACGTAAGGCGGCGGCGTTCGCTGCCGCCAGGGACGTGCTCAGCCGGCTGGGCCTCGAAGATCTGCGGGATCGGCGCCCTTCACAGGTGTCGGGCGGGCAGAGCCAGCGGATCGCCGTGGCACGCGCGCTCGTGCACCAGCCGACGGTTGTCTTCGCCGACGAACCGACCGGTTCGCTCGACAGCGTCAACGCGCAAGCGGTACTGGACGAGTTCCTTGCGCTGGCCCGCTCCCAGCGGACGGCCGTTGTGCTCGTCACTCATGACGCCGAAGTCGCGGCCCGAGCGGACACCAGGTACACCATGGTCGATGGCGTCCTCACTTTGCAGGGACGGTCGGTCCGGTGAAGGAACTTGTCTTGGGGCTACGGCTGCTGTTGGGCAGCGGACGCGGAAACCGCATCCGCTTTGCGCTCATGGCATTGGGCGGTTCGATCGGAGTGTGCTGCCTCGCGATCGTGCTCACGATCCCCGGCATCCTCGCTGCGCAGGATGGGCGCGTTGCGGCCCGGCAGCCAGTCGCCGTACATGGTGTTTCAGCTGACGAAAAAGGCAATTTCCCGCTGTGGCTGGAACGGACCGATCCCTATGGTTCAAGGCCCCTCACCCGCATTTTCCTGGCCCGAGGTACCAAGGCAGTTGAGGCCCCACCGGGCTTGAAAGTCGTTCCCGCTCGCGGTGAAGTCTTCGTATCCCCACGGCTGCACGAACTGTTGCGTGCCGAGCCAGGGCTGATGCATCGCCTGCCCGGCCGGGAGGTGGGGCTCATCGGGGCGCAGGGGCTCGCACGTCCCGAGGAGCTGATCGCCTACGTGGGCATGAGTCGTGGTGATCTATCGGACGGCTGGCCCTTCATGGGGTTCGGGACGACATGGGCACCGAACACGACCGTCGAGCAGTCCACGCTCAACATTCTGCGCTTCACGATGGCTGGCATCGTTCTGCTGCCCCTTGCAGTGTTCCTCTCCGTGTGTGCTCGCCTCTCCGCCGCCGAGCGGGCTCGCAGGCTGGCTGCTCTTCGTCTGCTGGGGATGAGTGCCAGGGAGGTGCAGAGGGTGAACGCCGCCGAGACGGTAGCGGCGGCTGGAATCGGCGCTCTCATCGGGTTAGGCGAGTACTGGGCTCTGAACCAGTTCGTGTCCCGGGTCGGACTTCCCCGATTCACCTGGTATCCGAGTGACGGTGCATTGAGCGGTTCGACGCTCGTGGCATGTCTGGTGGGGTGCCCGATGCTCGCCTGGCTGGTGGCACGGGCAAGTGCGCGGAAGGCTGCGGCCAATCCGCTGGCCGTGCGTAGGACCGCCGTGGAGAAGCAGGCTTCCGCATGGGGATTTCTCCCTCTGGTAGCGGGATTGGGCATCGCTGCCGGGTACTGTCTCGCTGGCGCGACCGGACACGCGCCCCATGACACGGGGCTGCCCTCGGTACTCATCCCGTCGGCTGTCGTCCTCATCGGCGTCGGCCTCGTGACGACGCTGACCTCCACCTGCCGGTATGTCGCCCGGCGTGTCGCCCGGTCCACCAGTTCAGTCGCCCTCGGGCTCGCCATGCGGCGCAACGAGGCCGAGCCGGGTGGGGCGCTCCGGGTGGCGTCCGGCTTGGTTGTGCTGGTATTCGCGGCTTCTTTGGCCCAAGGCATCCTGATCGAGCTGGACCAGGTCACCAAGAACACTTCCCCAATTCAGGCCTACGACATCCCCTACGCGCAGCTGACCACGGCCCAGCGGCAGTCCCTCGAACGAATGCCGGACGTCCGCGCCCGGGTCGTAACCATGGAGTCGTCGCTCGTCGGCGCGTCCGAGACGGTCTGGTCCCCCGAAGTGGTCGTGGCCACGTGTACCCAGCTTCGGGCAGTGACGTCGCGGGTCGGAGGGTGCGTCGATGGGCAGCCGCTCCGGCTCTGGAGCAGTAACGGGTCTCAGGACGGTCCGGCGCAGGCTGGAGAGAAACTCCGTCTCCAGTTGGGCGGTGGGCACCGTAACGCGTCCATCACAGTGCCGAAGCGAATGGTTCGGTACCGCGAGTTTGAGGGCTCCTTGGTCCTGGGGAGTCAGTCCATTCTCGTTCCGCCTTCCGAACTGCCCTTGAGCGCGCGTCCTGAGAGCGCCACGTTCACGTTGATCAGCAACTCCGACTCGGACACCGTGCGCAGGGTCCTTGACGGCATTGGTCATGTCGCTCCGACGATCGACGTGATCCCGCAGGGCCTGAACATCACGGCTCTCCAGCAAATCGCGGTCGTCAAGACTCTCCTCGGCCTCGGCATGGTCCTGGGTGCCGTCATCGGCGTCGCCGCCTATGTTGTCGCCGCCACCGACCGCGCGGTGGAACGCCGCCCCCAGGTCACCGCGCTCACCCTCCTCGGTGCCCGCCCTCGCACCCTGCGGGCGGTGCAGGTGGCTCAAGTCGTGTTGCCCTTGGCTGTAGGCCTGCTCCTTGCCATCGTCACAGGCAAAACGGCCGAGTCCAGCTATCTGGTCACCGGTGGTGGCACGGTCTTCTGGGACGGTGCCGGGCTCCCCTTTCTGCTCGGCGGTACCTTGTGCGTCGTAGCCGTAGCCGCCCTAGGCTCGCTCCCCCTAGTAGGGCGTCGTATCGATCCGGAATTGATTCGGCGTGACTGAGGGGTGTGGTGGGGGCGGTGCCCGGTGGGGGTGCCGCCCCGGTGTGTTGTGTCAGGCGGGTGTGGTGAGCAGGCCGTTCAGCAGGGCCTGGAGGCCGGTGGCGTAGGTGTTCTCGGCTGTCAGGGGGCCCCAGCGGCTCGATGCCTCGGCCAGGCGGGGGAGTTCGGTGGGGTCGAGGTCGGTGAAGACGCGGTCGCGGTAGGTCGGGCGGTCGTCGGTGGCGCGCCGGCGGGCGGCGGTCGCGCGGACCACGATCTCTCCGGCGGTGTAGTACCAGATGGTCCGGTAGCCGTGGACGGCGTCGTCCAGGGACAGCCCGCACTCCGTCAGACCGTCCACGATCTGCTCGACGTGCCACAGCGCGGACGTGGACAGGAGGTCGTCCGCCGTGAGGACGTCCACCGTCCAGGGGCAGGCGGACAGCACCTCGTGGATCGCGGTCGCCGCGGCGATCACCCGTTCGCGCGGGTCGGCGGGAGGGGCGGCCGGCCGTCGCAGGGCGCGGGCGGCGTAGTCGTCCAGCAGCAGGACGAGGAGTTCCTCCTTGTCGCGGACGTGGTGGTACAGCGCCATGGGCGTGCTGCCGATCTCGGTGGCCAGGCGGCGCATCGTCAGCCGGTTCACTCCCTCCTCCGTGACGATCCGGAGCGCCGTCCGGATGATCTCCGCGCGGGAGATACGGGCAGGTCGGCCGGTGGTCTTTCGAGGGGCGGGCGGTTGCGGCATGGGTCCCATCATGCCGTCGCCGGGGCCGGTCCCAGTCTCGGTCCGTCGACAACGGCGGTTGGGGGCGCTACTTTTCTTACATGTATAGAAACTTAGGTGACGTCCTGCGCGGCAGACGCGCCGCGCTGCTCGCCGCCGCTGCCGTCGCCCAGTTCGTCGTCGCTCTCGACATGGCCGTGGTCAACGTCGCGCTCCCCGCGATCCGTGACGCGCTCGGTTTCGCGCCGCTGGATCTGTCCTGGGTGGTGCATGTGTACGCGCTCACCTTCGGTGGGTTTCTGCTGCTCGGGGGGAGGGCCTGCGATCTGTACGGGCCGCGGCGGCTGTTCGTCGCGGGACTCGTCGTCTTCGGGGCCTGCTCGCTCGCCGGCGGACTCGCCCAGGAACCCTGGCAGTTGGTCGCCGCACGCGCGGGACAGGGCGTGGGCGCCGCCGCCACCGCGCCGGCCGCGCTGGCCCTGCTGACCACCACCTTCACCGACGGCCCCGCCCGCGTCCGCGCCCTCGGTGTGTGGAGCGGGATGAACGCCCTCGGCGGCGCGCTCGGCGTACTGGCGGGCGGAGTGCTGACCCAGTACGCGGGCTGGCGCTGGGTGATGCTGGTCAATCTGCCCATCGTGGCCGCCGCGCTCGTGCTGGTCCACGCGGCCGTACCGAGCGCGCCGCGGCCCGTCCGGCGGGAGGCGCCGGATGCGCTCGGGGCACTGCTGGCGACCGGCGGCACCGGGCTGCTGGTGTTCGGGGTCGTACGGACCGATGTCCAAGGCTGGGGGAGCCGGGGGACCTTGGCCGCTCTCGGCGGCTCGGCCCTCGTCCTGGCCGCGTTCGTCCTCGTCGAATCCCGGGCCACCTCACCGCTGCTGCGGCTCGGCCTGCTGCGCAGCCGCTGGGTCGCCGGTGCCGATCTGCTGGTGTTCCTCGCCGCGGCCGGGCAGTTCGCCTCGTTCTACTTCGTCTCCCTGTACCTCCAGCAGGTTCTGGGCCTCGGCGCCGCCGCGACCGGTGCCGCGTTCCTGCCGTTCTGCGCGGGCTCGGTCGCGGCCACCGTCGCCGCCACCCGGATCACCGCGACCCGGTCGCCCCGCACCGCCCTGGTGCCCGGCGCGCTCCTCGCCGCCGCGGGCATGGCCTGGTTCGCCCGGATCAGCCCGCACGGCGGCTTTCTCACCGACGTGCTCGGGCCGTCCCTGCTCACCAGCGTCGGCATCGGTCTGGTGTTCGCCCCGGCGGCGGCCGCCGCGACGACCGGCGTCCGGCCCGGCGAGGCCGGAATGGCCTCCGGCCTGCTCAACAGCGCACGTCAGCTGGGCGGATGCATCGGCGTGGCCACATTGGCCACGGTGGCCGCCCGCCGCACGGGCGCGTCCACCGACCCCGGTGCCCTCAGCGACGGCTATGCCCTGGCCCTGGCCGTCACGGCCGTCCTCTTCCTGCTCGCGGCGGCCGTGGCGGTCTTCGTGCTGCCCCGCCGCCCGGACCGGAGACCGGCTCCGAGCACGGGTCCGGGTACCGGACCCGGCGCTGCTCCTCCCGCGGTTGCCGACACCCCTGCTGCTCCCCCCGCCAAGCGCATGGAAGGAACACCGTCATGACGATCACACCCGTCGACCTCTTCTCCTCGATGCTGGACTTCCGGCCCGACGGCGGCGTCCGTGCCGGCGCCCGGCGGATGACCGGCGGCGATCCCGGCGTCTGGCAGGTCGCGGCCTTCCATGTGGAGACCGACGCCGATGTGCACGCCGACCACTGGGAGGTGCATCCCGACGCGGAGGAGGCCGTGTGCTGCCTGGCCGGCGGCGTGCGGCTGTATCTGCGCCCCACCGCGGAGGGCGGCGCCGAGGAGATGGTGCGGCTGGGCGCGGGTACGGCGGTGATCGTGCCCCGCGGCCGCTGGCACCGCCTCGAACTGGACGCTCCGAGCGATCTGATGTCGATCACGCGCCGTCCGGGGTCGGGGCTGGAGAGGCGCAGCGCTTCCCGCGAGTGAGCCGCGCCGCCGGGAAGCGCGAGGGGCGGTGGCCGGACCCGGCCTGCCGCCCCTTCGGCTCTCCTGCCTGCCGCACGGGGGACACCTGTGCTCTCGGTACGAGAGGGCGCCTGTGCTCTCGGCACGAGGGGACGCCTGTGCTCTCGGTAGGAGAGGGCGCCTGCGCTCTCGGCGCAGCGGGCGCCCGTGCTCTCAGAAGGTGCCGTCGACGTTCACCGGACCCACCTGGAAGATGCCCGAGCAGGTCTTCCAGGGCGCCGGTACCAGAGCCGCGGAGCGCGAGCCCGGCGGGTAGATCCGCAGGTAGCTGCCGGTGCGCAGGCAGGGCCCGCCCACCGGGCCGTTGGTGGTGCGCGCTATCGCCGAGGCGGAGTGCGCGGGGGCGAGCGTGACGGTGCCGTAGGAGGAGCCGCTGTGGGTGGCGGCCGGGCCGATCTGGTGGTGGGAGGTGTCCAGGGCGCTGACGCCCGGGTAGCCGCGCAGGGCACAGGCGGTCGTAGCGGTGTTGGTGAACTGGATCGCCCAGTACAGCGACCCCGCCGCGCCCTCCTTACGGCCCATGGAGAGGTACAGGTCGCTCACGGTGCAGGTCCGGACGGTGGCCGAGGCCCGCGCCGCCGCGGGTGCCGCCGGAGTCGCGCTC
Organism: Streptomyces filipinensis; assembly: GCF_014649495.1. Lineage (GTDB taxonomy): Bacteria > Actinomycetota > Actinomycetes > Streptomycetales > Streptomycetaceae > Streptomyces > Streptomyces filipinensis. The sequence continues at coordinate 647,881 of NZ_BMTD01000001.1, forward strand.
CACGCGGCTCCCGCGGCCGTCACTCCCAGGAGTGCGGCGGTCAGCACGACCGCCGCGCCGCGCCTGGGGGAGGTCCGGAAGGTTTTCGGGACGTGCGCATAAGGAAACATGGCGTATCCGCCTCCGTCGGGCGAATCGATGGATGAACGTCACTGTGTTGGATGCGTCCGGGGCCGGAAAAGTTGTGCCTGCCCCCTGACACACGGCTGCAACTCCCCTTTCGTAATCGACGGGCATGGTTGATCGTTGGGCCGTGCATCGATGACGAGGACGACCGACGTCAGGGGGCGCCGACGATGACGATGAGCCGTAGGGGACTGCTGGTCGCGGGAGCCGGGGCGGCGGGTGCCGGACTACTCGCCGGCTGCGGGTCCGACACCGGGCGTGGGGGCGGCGGTGCCAAGGGGGCGGAGCTGTCGCAGTGGTACCACCAGTACGGGGAGGCCGGCACCGAGCAGGCCGTCCAGCGGTACGCCGCCGCGTACAAGAAGGCACGGGTCAGGGTGCAGTGGCGGCCCGGGAACTACGACCAGCAGACCGCCGCCGCCCTGCTCACCGACTCCGGGCCGGACGTCTTCGAGGTGAACGGGCCCACCCTGGACCAGATCCAGGGCGGCCAGGTCGTCGACCTCACCGATCTCCTCAAGGGGGTCGAGGACGACTTCAACCCGGCGGTGCTCGCGCCGAAGACGTACGACGGCAGGATCTGGGGCATTCCGCAGGTCATCGACATGCAGATGCTCTACTACCGCAGGAGTCTGCTGAAGGACGCCGGGGTCGAGCCGCCCGCCACGCTCGACGCCCTCGTGGACGCCGCGAAGAAGCTCACCACCAGCAAGGTCAAGGGGCTGTTCCTGGGCAACGACGGGGGAGCCGGTGTGCTCGGCGGCACCCCCCTGTACGCCGCCGGGCTCCAGCTCGTCACCGAGGACGGCAAGGTCGGCTTCGACGACCCCGCCGCCGCCCGCACCCTCGCCAAGCTGCACCAGCTGTACGCCGACAAGTCCCTCCTCCTCGGCGCGCCCGCCGACTGGTCCGACCCGTCCGCCTTCGTCCAGGGGCTGACCGCGATGCAGTGGTCCGGGCTGTGGGCGCTGCCGCAGGTGCGCAAGGAGCTGGGGGACGACTTCGGCGTGCTGCCGTTCCCGAAGGACGGCGGCCAGGGGAAGCCCTCGGTGCCCGTCGGAGCGTACGGGGCCGCCGTCAGCGCGCGCGGCGGGCACCAGGAGGCCGCCAAGGAGTTCGTGAAGTGGCTGTGGGTCGAACGGACGGACTTCCAGGAGGACTTCGCGCTGTCCTACGGCTTCCACATCCCGGCCCGGATCTCCCTCGCGAAGAAGGCGGCCGGGCTGCGGTCGGGCGCCGCCGCCGACGCCGTCCGCTTCACCACCGACCACGGCTACGCCCAGCCCCTGCTGTGGACACCGGCCAGCCAGACCGCCTACCAGGACGCGCTCAGCCGGATCATCAGGGGCGGGGCCGGACCGGAGGGCGAACTGCGGGCCGTCGTACGGAAGGTGACCGGCGAGCTCGACCGGGTGAAGCACGCGAAGAAGCCGTCATGAGAGGCCGCAGGACCCTCTGGTTCTGGGCGTTCGTGGGGCCGTTCGCGCTCGGGCTCGCGCTGTTCACGTACGTGCCGCTGCTGTGGAGCGTGGGCCTCAGCTTCTTCGACGCGCACAACACCGTCACGCCCACGCACTTCGTCGGCCTGGACAACTACACGGCGATGCTGCGGGACGACGCGTTCGTCGACAGTCTGAAGACCTTCCTCGTCTTCACCGCCTTCATCGTGCCGGCCACGTACGTGTTCTCGCTGTCCCTCGCGCTGATGGTCAACCGGCTGGAACACGCGCGCGCGTTCTTCCGCTCGGTCTTCTTCCTCCCGGCCGCGTGCAGTTATGTCGTCGCCGCGCTGGTGTGGAAGATGTCGATCTTCAACGGGGTGCGGTTCGGGCTGGCGAACACCGTCCTCGGGTGGTTCGGCGGCGATCCCGTGGCCTGGCTGTCCACCACCGACCCGCCCTGGTACTGGCTGGTCATCGTCACCGTACGGCTCTGGCTGCAGGCCGGGTTCTACATGATCCTGTTCCTGGCCGGGCTGCAGCGGATCGACCCGGTGCTGTACGAGGCGGCCGCCGTGGACGGGGCCCGGCCCGGCTGGACGGTGCTGCGGCACATCACCCTGCCCCAGCTGCGGGCCACCTCGGTGGCGGTGGTGCTGCTGCTCGTCATCAACGCCTTCCAGGCCTTCGACGAGTTCTACAACCTGCTGTCCGACGCCCGGGGCTATCCCCCCTACGCCCGGCCGCCGCTGGTCTACCTCTATTACACCGCCCTCGGGCAGGGGCAGAACCTCGGGCTCGGCAGTGCGGGCGCGGTGATCCTCGCGCTGATCATCGCCGTCGTCACGGTGGGGCAGGCGCGCTGGCTGGGGCTGGGAAGGACGGACGCCGATGGATGACGCCCTGGTACGGGCCGGGCGGGCGCTCAGGCTGGTGCTGCTCGTCGTGCTCGCGCTGGTCTTCCTGATCCCTTTCTATCTGCTCGTGCGCAACGGGCTGTCCAGCGAGCAGGACATCACCTCGCCCGAATGGACCTTCTTTCCCGGCGCGTTGCGGTGGGGGAACGTCCGGGAGCTGTTCGACGACCCGTCCGTTCCCTTCGCCCGCTCGCTGCTCAACTCCGCGCTGATCGCCGTCGCGACGACGCTCGGCACCCTGCTCCTCGCGTCCCTCGCGGGTTACGGCCTCGCCCGCATCCCGTACCGGCACGCGAACAAGGTCTTCTACGGCATCCTCGGCACCCTGCTGGTCCCGGCCGCCGTCACCTTCGTGCCGAGCTTCGTGCTGGTGTCGTCGCTGGGCTGGATCTCCACCCTGCGCGGGCTGATCGTCCCGACGCTGTTCTCGGCGTTCGCCTGTTTCGTCTTCCGCCAGTACTTCCTCGGCTTCCCGCGGGAGCTGGAGGACGCGGCGCAGGTCGACGGGCTCGGGTACTGGCGCACGTACTGGCTGGTGGTCGTGCCGAACGCGCGGCCGGTGTTCGCGGCGGTCGGCACGATCGTCTTCCTGGGCGCGTGGAACTCCTTCCTGTGGCCGCTGGTGATCGGACAGGACCAGAACGCCTGGACGGTCCAGGTGGCGCTGTCGTCGTTCACGACGTCCCAGGTGATCCGGCTGCACGAGCTGTTCGTCGCGGCCGTCGTGTCGGTCCTCCCGCTGCTGCTGGTCTTCCTGTGCTTCCAGCGGTGGATCGTGGCGGGGGTGGAGCGGTCCGGGATCGACTGAACCGGGTCAGGCCGTGGAGCCGCCGTCCACCACCAGGTCGGTGCCGACGACGGAGGCCGCGTCGTCCGAGGCCAGGTAGAGCACCGCGGCGGCGACCTCCTCGACGGTGGAGACCCGGCCGAGCGGCGCCTCGGTACGCATCCGGGCGGCCCGGTCGGCCTCCGTCTCACCGGGCTTGAAGGACATGTCCGTGGCGGTGGGACCGGGGCTGACGGCGTTGATGCGCACACCGTCGGCGATGTGGTCCAGGGCGGCGCTGCGGCTGAGCACGGACACGGCCGCCTTGGTGACGGCGTAGCCGGTGGTGCCGCGCAGCCGGCTGTGGACGCCGATCCGGGAGGCGATGTTCACGATGGCCCCGCCGTTCGGCTGGGTCCGCATCTGGGCGACCTCGGCCTGGAGGGCGAGCAGGACTCCGGTGACGTTGATGTCGAGCATCGTCCGCCAGGCATCCTCGGGCAGGTCCGCCGCGGGCACACCGCGCCCGGTCAGCACGCCGGCGTTGTTCACCGCCACGTCGAGGGAGCCGAACCGGTCCACGGCGGCGGACACCAGGGCCCGCAGTTCGGCGGCGCTGGTCACGTCCGCGGTGACGGCCAGCGCCTTGCCGCCCGCCCGCTCGATCAGCGCCACCGTCTCCTCCAGCGGCTCCGCGCGGCGTCCCGCGACGACCACGTGCGCGCCCTCGCGGGCGAAGGCGAGTGCGATGCCCCGCCCGATGCCGGTGCCGGCGCCGGTGACGAGGGCCGTCCGGCCGGAGAAGCGGTTGCGTGCGGTGGCGGTCATGATCTCCCCTGTTCTTGACGACCGTTTTCTTGACTGATCGGTTCAGTATGGAGGCGAAGGAAACGCCCTCCGGGCGGAGGGCGTCTTGGTTCAGCCGAGCAGCGCCAGGGCCTGCTCCGCCGCGTCGCGGACGCGGGCCGGGTCGGTCGAGGCCTTGCCGACCACCCGCAGGCCCTGGAGCAGCACGAGCAGGGTGCGGGCGAGCGGCAGGGGGGCGCGGTCCGCGGCCAGTTCGCCCTGCGCCTGGGCGCGGACCAGGGCGGAGTGCAGCAGGGTCTCCAGGTGGTCCCAGCTCTGCTCCACCCTGCGGGCGGCGGCCGCGTCGTGCGCGGCCCGTTCGACCGCCGTGTTGGTGACCAGGCAGCCCCGCCGCCGGGTCGCCTCGGCCGTGGCCTCGGCGGCGAACCGCAGTACCAGCGCGCGTACGGCCGGCAGCACCGGGCCCGGCCGGGACAGCTCCTCGGTGAGCAGGGGGTTCTGGGTCTGCCCGTACCGTTCCAGCGCGCTCAGGTACAGCGCGTGCTTGCTGCCGAAGGTGGCGTACAGGCTCGCCCTGCCGATGCCCAGGTGGGCGACCAGGTCGGCCATCGACGTCGCCTCGTAGCCGCGCCGCCAGAACAGCTCCAGGGCCGACTGCAGCGCGGCGTCGGGGTCGAATTCCTTGGTCCTGGCCATGGATCACAGCCTAGGATTTTCTGAACCGCTCGGTCAAGTAAGGGTCAGGTGGTGCGGACTGGCGCCGACTGGTGCGGACTGGCGCGGACCTCGTAGGCCGCCACCCGCACCGCCTCGTCGTCCAGGCACTGCCCGCTGATCAGGTCGAAACGCTGCTTCAGCAGGGGCGAGGCCACGAAGGGGCGGCCCTGGTGGGTGCCGGTCAGGCCGCGGGAGAGGACGGCCGCGCCGGTGAACGGGTCGCGGTTGCCGACGGCGTACAGCCGGCCGGTGCGGTCGCGGAAGAGGGCCACCTGGCGGCCGTCCGGCAGCAGAGCGGCCACCCCGCGGCCCGGGACGAGCGCGCTGAGGTCACAGGCCGTGAACCAGCCGTCGGCAAGCCGGAGTTGGACCTTCAGGTCGGTGGTCTCAAGAGCCAGGGTCATCGCTGGGCGCTTCCTTCCAGGACGTCGGCCGCGGTGTCCGAGGGGCGGATGCCGATGGACAGCAGTGGCAGGTCGGGCTTGATCTGGTCACGCTCGGGGACGAAGGCGACGACCGGGTCCGGGGTGTCCGGGGCGTTCACGAAGGACACGAACCGGGCCAGCTTCTCGGGGTCGTCGATGGTCTCGGCCCACTCGTCGCGGTAGTGGGCGACGTGTGCCCGCATCATCTGCTCCAGCTCGTCGCAGATGCCGAGCGAGTCGTGCACCACCACGTCCCGTACGTGGTCCAGGCCGCCGGGGATCCGCTCCAGCCAGGTGCTCGTGCGCTCCAGCCGGTCGGCGGTGCGGATGTAGAACATCAGGAACCGGTCGATGAGGCGGACGAGTTCGGCGTCGGACAGGTCCTGCGCGAGCAGGTCCGCGTGGCGTGGGGTGGCGCCGCCGTTGCCGCCGACGTACAGGTTCCAGCCGTTGGAGGTCGCGATGACCCCGAAGTCCTTCGACTGGGCCTCGGCGCACTCGCGGGCGCAACCGGAGACGGCGGACTTGAGCTTGTGCGGGGACCTCAGGCCCCGGTAGCGCAGCTCCAGGTCGATCGCCATCCGGACGGAGTCCTGGACGCCGTACCGGCACCAGGTGGAGCCGACGCAGGACTTCACCGTGCGCAGCGCCTTGCCGTAGGCGTGTCCGGACTCGAAGCCGGCGTCCACCAACCGGGCCCATATCAGCGGCAGTTGCTCGACCCGCGCGCCGAACATGTCGATCCGCTGGCCGCCGGTGATCTTCGTGTACAGCCCGAAGTCCCGGGCGATCTCGCCGATCACGATCAGCTTCTCGGGGGCGATCTCGCCGCCGGGGATGCGCGGCACGACCGAGTACGAGCCGTTCTTCTGCAGGTTGGCCAGGAAGTGGTCGTTGGTGTCCTGCAGCGCCGCCTGCTCGCCGTCCAGGACATAGCCGCTCGCGCCGATCGCCGGGGCGAGGGAGGCGATGATCGAGCCGACGGCCGGCTTGCAGGTCTCGCAGCCGTCGCCGCCCCGGGCGTCCTCGCGGCCGTGGCGGTCGAGGAGGTCCTGGTACGACGTGATGCGCAGGGCGAGGACGATCTCGTACAGCTCCTCGCGGGTCTGGGCGAAGCAGCCGCACAGGCCCTTGTCGACCTCGATGCCGGACGCCTCCAGCTCGGCGTCCACCAGCTGGCCCAGCACCTTCACGCAACTGCCGCAGCCGGTACCGGCCTTGGTGCACTTCTTCACCTCGGGCACGGTGGTGCACCGGTGCTCGCCGACCGCGCCCCGGATCGCCCCCTTGCTGACGTTGTGGCAGGAGCAGATGATCGCCTCGTCCGGCAGCGCGGACGGGCCGAGCTGGGCCCCCGAGTCCGCTCCGGCGGGCAGGACGAGGGACTCGGGGGCGATGGGCGGCACGGAGCCGGTCAGGGCCCGCAGGGTGCCGTACGTCTCCGCGTCGCCGACCAGGATGCCGCCGAGCAGCGTGCCGTCCCTGCCGATGACCAGCTTCTTGTACAGACCCGCGCGGGAGTCGGAGTAGACGACGTCCAGGCAGTCCTCGGCGGTGCCGTGCGCGTCGCCGAAGGACGCCACGTCCACGCCGAGCAGCTTCAGCTTGGTGGACAGGTCGGCGCCGGTGAACGTCAGCTGCTCGCCCTCGTCCGCCGCGATGGCCGCGGCGGCCGTCTCGGCCTGCTCGTAACCCGGCGCCACCAGCCCGTAGACCCGACCGTCCGCCGCCAGCGCGCACTCGCCGATCGCGAACACGTGCGGGTCGCCGACCGTACGGCACCGCTCGTCCACGCTGATGCCGCCGCGCTCGCCGACGGCGAGACCGCAGTCCCGGGCCAGCTGGTCGCGGGGCCGCACCCCGGCGCTGAACACCACCATGTCGACGGCCAGTTCGGAGCCGTCGGACAGCTTCATGCCGGTGACGGCACCCTCCGCGCCGGTGACGATCTCCTGGGTGCCCGTGCCGGTGTGCACGGACAGGCCCATGCCCTCGATGGTCCGCAGCAGCGCCGCGCCGCCGCCCTCGTCGACCTGCACCGGCATCAGACGCGGCGCGAACTCCACGATGTGGGTGTCCATCCCGAGGCCCTTGAGCGCACCGGCCGCCTCCAGGCCGAGCAGCCCACCGCCGACCACGGCACCGGTCCTCGCCCGCGTCTTCGCGTACTCCTCGATGGCGAGCAGGTCCTCGATGGTCCGGTAGACGAAGCAGCCTTCGGCGTCCTTGTTCGGCACCGGCGGCACGAACGGGTAGGAGCCGGTGGCGAGCACGAGCGTGTCGTACCCGAAGACCCTGCCGGACCTGGCCGTGACCTGCTTCGCCGCGCGGTCGATGCTCTCCGCCGGATCGCCGGTGTACAGCTCGATGCCGTGGTCCTCGATGAACCGCATGTCCGTCATCGACAGGTCCTCGGGCGTCCGGCCCGAGAAGTACGAGGTGAGGGCGACGCGGTCGTACGCCGGACGCGGCTCCTCGCACAGCACGACCACGCGGTGTGTGGCGGTCAGGCCGCGCTCGGCGAGCGCTTCGAGGAAGCGCTGGCCGACCATGCCGTGGCCGACGAGCACGATCGTGGGGGTGTCCGTGCGGGTGTCCGTGGACATCAGGAGCCTCCGTCGTTGGTGAGCAGGTGGAGCAGGGGGCCGTCGTCGGGGAGCGGCTCTGCTCCCTCCCAGGCGCGTGCGAGCGCGCCGACGGTGCCGAGTTCGCCGACCAGGACCCCGCCGACCAGGCGGTCGTCACGGACGACGACCTTGCGGTAGGTGCCGCGGGTGGCGTCGGCGAGCCGCACGACGTCGTCGCCGGGGCGCGCCTCGGTCTCGCCGAACGCGGCCAGGTCGAAGGGGGAGCCCGGGCCGGCGAGGGTGAGCCGGGTCAGGGAGCGGGTGCCGCGGTAGCGCGCGTCCGTGCCGCCGGCGAGCAGCGCGGCGAGCGCGTCGGCCTGTTCCAGCGCCGGGGCGGCCAGGCCGTAGACCGTGCCGTCGTGCTGGGCGCAGTCGCCGACGGCGTGGATGTGCGGGTCGGAGGTGCGCAGGGCGTCGTCGACGAGGACCCCCTTGCGCACGGCGAGACCGGCCTGCTCGGCGAGGCCGGTGCGCGGGCGCACCCCGCAGGCGACCACGACGAGGTCGGCGTCCAGGGCGTATCCGTCGGCCAGTTCCACGGAGCGGACCGCGCCCGCGAGACAGCGCACGTCCCGTACCCGGCACTCGGTGTGCACCTCGACGCCCAGGTCCGTGAGGTGCCGCAGCACCAGCCGGGAGGCGTCCGGGTCGAGCTGGCGTTCCATGAGCCGCTCGGCCTGCTGGGCGAGGACCACCTGCGCGCCGCGCACGGCGAGCGCGCGGGCGGCGGAGACACCGAGCAGCCCGCCGCCGACGACGACCGCGCGCACGCCCGGCCGGACCGCCTTGGCGAGGCCCAGGCAGTCGTCCATGGTGCGGAACGCGTGGACGCCCTCGGGGAGCCGGCGGTCGGGCGTGAACAGACCGCGCAGCGGCGGCAGTACGGGGTTGGAGCCGGTGGCGAGGACCAGCGTGTCGTATGCGATCGACGTGCCGTCGGCGCAGCCGACCGTCCGGGCGGCCCGGTCGATACCGGTGACCCGGGCCCGGAGCAGCCCCGCCGGTGCCGGGAGGCTGATCACCTCCGGGGCGTAGCGGCCGGCCAGCACCTCCGCGAGCAGCACCCGGTTGTACGGAGGGTGCTCCTCCTCGCCGAGGAGCAGCGCGGGCGTGCCCAGCTCACCGAGCCGCCGGGCGAGCCGTACGCCCGCGAGGCCGGCGCCGATCACCACCACACGCGTATTCGAGGTCATGCCCCGAGCGTGCGGTCCGGACGTTACCCGGCCGCATCACGTCTGTTTCCCGTGAGGAACGCTGCCCTCAGCTACCGCGGCAAGGGCGTGTGAGGTCGCCGCCGTGCGGCTGCGGCACCGCCCCGCGCCCCTTTCACCCGGGGGCGGAGCGTTCAGCGGCTGCCCGTCAGATGGGCGAACACCACCACGTTGCCCTGGTAGCCGGTGGCCTTCGAGTAGCCGCCGCCGCAGGTGATGACGCGGAGCTCGGGGCGGTGAGCCGCGCCGTAGACCTTGTCGTCGGGGAAGTCGCGGGCCGCGTACACCTCCACCGCGTCCACGGTGAACACGGCCACGCCGCCGTCCCGGCGGTCCACCTCGATCCGGGCGCCCCGCCTCAGCGCGCCCAGGTCGTAGAAGACGGCGGGACCCTCGGTGTTGTCGACGTGCCCAGCGACGATCGCGGTGCCCGTCTCACCGGGCATGGTGCCGGACTCGTACCAGCCGGCCAGGTTCTTCTCCCGGGCGGGCGGCACGTCCAGGCTGCCGGAGGGGGTGAGCGACAGGCCCATCAGCGGGGCGTTCACCCGGATCGCGGGGATGCGGATGCGGGTGGGCGGCGAGGGTGCGAGCGCGGGGGCCGTGAGGCGCTCCTCGCCCGGGTCCGGGCGGCCCTCGGCGGCCGCCGGCTGCGGTGGCGTGTCCGTCCCGGCGTCGCCGAGCAGCCACACCCCGGAGCCGAGGGCCACCACGGTGAGCGCGGCTATCGCGGTGTCGCCGAGCCGGGCACGCCTGGCGCTCCTGCGCATACGGACCCCTCTCCCGGGGGCGGACCCCCGAAGATCCCTTCCCCCTCCGGGCCGCGAGGGGCATCGGACCCGGAGGGGGCGGGACATGCGGTACCGGCCGACGGACAGCGGAGGGTGTCCGTCAGATCCCGTCGCCTCTCGCCCGGCGATGCAGGAGCCAGGTACCGCCCGCGGCGGCGACGGCCAGCGCCGCCACACCCGCCGTGGTCTGCACGGGGCCGGGGCCGAGTGCGCCGCCGACCCCCGTCTTCACGCTTCCTCGCGGCTGCACCTGCTCGTGCGCCGCGCCCAACGCCACCACCAGGTCGCCCTTCACCTGCCGGTCGCCCACCGCGCAGGCGGCGACGATCTCGTACGTCCCCGGCTGCGCGCTGGGCGGCACCTGGAACTGGCCGATCGCCTCGCCCTCGTGCGAACTGGGGGCCAGGGTGAAGGTGCCGGCGCCGACCGCGCCCGCGTCACCGGTCGCCGAGCCCTTGTCTCCGCACGCGGCGGTGTTCACGCTGACCTGGGCGCCGGGCGCCACGGTGGAGGGATACACCTCCAGGCTGCCGGTGCCGCCGGCGGCTGCGGGCGCCGCGGCTGCCACGACGAGCGCGGTACCGGTCAGCAGACGGGCGGTGCGGCGCATGGTGCTCCCCGGGGCTTCGGCTTGACGGCGTGTCCAGGGGGCTCGCCCCTGCCCTACCGAGGTAAGTCGCAGTCCGGGACTTCCGCTTCCTGAGGGCTCGTCAGGAATGCGGTGAACGGGTGGCGGCTCCGGCCCCCCACACGGCCTAGCGGGCACGGGGTTCGAGCAGGTCACAGCCCTGTGCGGGAGCAGACGGGAGACCGGTATGAAGAAAACACGAATGGAGCGACGCCCGCCGTTGAACGGGTGACGGCCCCGGGAGTCGGGGACTCCCGGGGCCGGTGCGGCACAGGGGACTCAGTTCACGTTGACGGCGCTCCAGGCCGCCGCCACCGCGTTGTACTCCGCGCTGCCCGCGCCGTACAGGTCCTTGGCGGCGTTCAGGGTCGCCGTGCGGGCCCCCGCGTAGTTCGTCGAGGAGGTCATGTAGACCGTCAGGGCCCGGTACCAGATCTTGCCGACCTTGTCCCGGCCGATGCCGGTGAGCGTGGAGCCGTTGGACGTCGGCGAGTTGTAGCTGACGCCGTTGATCGTCTTCGCGCCGCTGCCCTCCGCCAGCAGATAGGCGAAGTGGTTGGCGACGCCGGAGGAGTAGTGGACGTCGAGGTTGCCGACCGAACTGCTCCAGTAGTCCGCCGAGTTGCCGTCCTTGGACGGTTTGTCCATGAAGCGCAGGGCGGGCTGGCCGAAGCCGGGCTTCACGATCTTCTCGCCGATGAGGTAGTCACCGGGGTCGGAGGGGTTGTTGGCGTACCACTCGACCATCGTGCCGAGGATGTCCGAGGTGGCCTCGTTGAGCCCGCCGGACTCGCCGGAGTAGGTCAGCGCGGCCGTCTTGGAGGTGACGCCGTGGGTCATCTCGTGCCCGGCCACGTCCAGCGCCACCAGCGGCCCGAAGGTGGTCCCGTCGCCGTCGCCGTACGTCATGCAGAAGCAACTGTCGTCCCAGAAGGCGTTGTTGTAGCTGCTGCCGTAGTGGACGCGGTTGTACGAGCCCTTGCCGTCGCCGCCGATGCCGTTGCGTCCCTGGACGTTCTTGTAGTAGTCCCAGGTCTCGTTGGTGCCGTACTGGGCGTCGACGGCGGCCGAGGCGCGGTCGGAGGTGGCGCCGGTGCCCCAGTGGTTGTCGGCGTCGGTGAAGAGGGTCGCGGGTGCCCGGCTGAAGCAGATGCCGAAGAAGCACAGGTCGGTCTTGCCCTCCGCGTCACCGGTGAAGGTGTTGCCGCGGGTGGGGTCCTTGAGCTGGTACGACGACCCCGACTGGGTCGTCTGCAGCGGCACCGTCCCGCTGTAGAGCGACTTGCCGTCACCGGCGGCGGTCTCGATGCTGTCCCAGGCGTCGATCTGATGGCCGGTGCGGGCGTCGGTCAGCACGGTGCGGGCGACCGGGTTGCCGAGCGAGTCCAGGCCGGCCGCGTTGGTGCGCCAGGCGAGCTTCGGGGTGCCGTGCAGGGCGTCGACGATCAGCTCGGGCTTGGCCTTGACCCCCTTGAGCGCGTTGCCGAGGTGGGCGGCGCGCAGGGCGTTCACGGCGAGGTCGGCGGCCCTGGGGGCGGAGACCTTCGGGAGGACCGAGCTGAGGGATATGGTGCCGCGGGTGGCCCGGTTCGTGCTGCGGTAGGCGCCGTCGGGGGCCAGGTGGACCACGAAGTCACCGCCCAGCACGGGCAGTCCGTGGTACGTGCGGTCGTAGCGGACGTGCTGGGTACCGTCCTTGTCCACGATCACATCGCGGACGCTGGTGTTCTCGGCGGAGGTCAGGCCCAGGCTCGCGGCATGGGCCAGGAGTGCCGACGCCGCGTTCTGGATCGCGGTGGACCGGGTCGGTCTGGTGTCGGCGTGGGCGGCGGGGGAGAGGGCGACGGTCAGCAGGGTCGCGGTGGTGACGGCGACGCCGGCGGTGGTGGTGAGACGACGGGACCCTCGGACGTGCTGGCGTATCCGGCTCATCTGTCTCCTCGGGGAGGCGCCGAACTGGGCGTGGGGGTGGCGCTGATGTCCACAGAGATTTAAGGGGCCCTGACATGTCATGTCCATAGCCTCTTCATGGAGATGTGTGAGGAGCCGAAGGGGGTACAGAATCGTTTCCGTGATCACCGAGGAGCCCGAACGGTCCGGGACGCCGCTGCCGTTCTTCGTCTACGGCACCCTCCGCCCCGGCGAGGCCAACCACGACCTGTTCCTGCGCGGGCGCACCACGGCGGAGGAACCGGCCCGGCTGCCCGGCGCCGCGCTCTACGACGGCCCCGGCTACCCCTACGCCGTCGAGCGGCCGGACGGCGAGGTCCGGGGCGAACTGGTCACGGCCCGCACGCAGGCGTACACCGCGCTGCTCGCCGCCCTGGACCGCCTGGAGGAATACGTCCCGGACGACCCGCACAACCTCTACGAACGCGTCGCCCGGAACGTCGTCCGCACCGCCGACGGCACACCGGTGCGGGCCTGGGTGTATCTGGCCGCCCCGCGTGTCGCCGCCCGGCTGCGGGCCGAGGGCAAGCCGATCGAGGGCGGCGACTGGCTCTCCCGCCGCTGAGCCGGTGCCTCAGCCCAGCAGCGTCAGCCCCTCGGGCACGGCGATCCCGAACTCCTCCTCGACCACACGCCGTGCCTCCGCCTCGTCCGCCAGCCTGCGCTCGGTCACCGTGCCGTCGGTACGGGTCTCGGTCAACCGGTCGCCGTCCAGGGCGAGATGGCGCTCCGCGGTGGTCCGCTGCAGATAGGGGCGGCGGGTGAACGGGGAACGCGGACTGGTGCCGACGTACCAGTTGAACACCTCGAAGTCCGGCGCGGCGAACGGCTCCAGCGTGAAGGCGTACTGTCCCACCCACGCCCGGGTCCGGCGGTCCCGCACCTGCAACTCCAGGAGCTCCAGGGGCCCTTGGTGCGGCAGCCGCACCAGCCGGTGCCGGCGCCCCGCGCCCTCGGACTCCTCGCCGGTCACCAGCGGCACCGGCACCAGCAGCGCACCCTCCGCACCGAAGCCGACGTCCGCGAGATACGACCGCGGCTCGCCCGGCACCGCGACCCGCAGCATCGCATGGGTGCGCGGCCGGCTCTCGGGCGTCTCGGCGCCCAGCACCACCCGCCCGGCCAGCGGCGTCACCCCGAACCCCAGCGCCTGCAGCGCCAGCCGGAGCAGCGTGTTGTGCTCGTAGCAGTAGCCGCCGCGCCGTCCGTGCACCATCTTCGCCATCACCTCGGCCGGGGCGAGCGACGGAGCCCGCCCGGACACGGCGTCCAGGTTCTCGAAGGGCAGGGACAGCGCGTGCGCCAGATGCACACCCCGCAGTGTCTCCAGGTCGGCCCGCCGGCCGCCCTTCCAGCCGATGCGGTCCAGATAGGCGTCGAGGTCGTGCTGGTCGAAGTCGGACATGCCTCGAACCTACGTGCCCCGGCCGCCTGCCGCCGCGGCCCGCGGATCGATCCGCGCTACTCCCCTGGTCCTACGACCTCGACCCGCACGGCGCACGACTTGAACTCCGGCATGCGGGACGTCGGGTCGAGCGCCGGGTTGGTGAGCGTGTTGGCGCGGCCCTCGCCCGGCCAGTGGAACGGCATGAACACGGTGTCGGGGCGGATGGCCGGGGTGATGCGGGCCGGGGCCACCGCCCGGCCGCGCCGGGAGACCACCGTGACCGGTTCGCCCTCGACCGCGCCGATACGGGCCGCGAGCCGGGGGTGCAGCTCCACGAAGGGGCCGGGCGCGGCGGCGTTCAGCTCGGCGACCCGTCGCGTCTGCGCCCCCGACTGGTACTGGGACACCACCCGGCCGGTGGTCAGCAGCAGCGGATACTCGGCGTCGGGCTCCTCCGCCGTGGCCCGGTGCGTCACGGCGACGAACCGGGCCCGGCCGTCAGCGGTGGCGAAACGGTCGAGGAAGAGCCGGGGGGTTCCGGGGTGCACCACGGGCGCGGCGGATACGGGCGACACCGCGTCGCCGGTGTCCTGGGCCGGGTCGTCGGGCAGGTCGTCGAGCACCGCGTCCTCCCCGTCGTCCACCACCGCCGGTCCGCCGGTGGCGCCGGTGAGTGCGGGTGGGGCCGTCGGGTGGCCGGCGGGATCCGTGGGGAATCCGCTGTCTCCTCGTGCGGCCGGGCCGGTTTCGGTGCGGGTGTCGTGGGCCGGGCACGGCCAGAACACGCCGTTCTCCTCCGCCAGGCGGCGGTAGCTGATGCCCGAGTAGTCGGCGGGGCCGCCCGCGCTCGCCCGGCGCAGCTCCTCGAAGACCTCCTCGGGGTCCGTCGGGAAGCCCTTCTCCACCCCCAGCCGGGCCGCCAGCTCGTGCAGGACGTACAGGTCGCTGCGCACCCCGGGCGGCGGGGCGACCGCACGGCGGCGCAACAGGACCCTGCCCTCCAGACTGGTCGTCGTGCCCGTCTCCTCCGCCCACTGGGTGACCGGCAGGACGACGTCCGCCAGCTCCGCCGTCTCGGACAGGACGACGTCGGCCACCGCCAGGAAGTCCAGCGAGCGCAGCCGCTCCTCGACATGGGCCGCGCGCGGCGCCGACACCACCGGGTTGGAGCCCATCAGCAGCAGCGCCCGGATGTCCGTGCCGAGGGCGTCGAGGAGTTCGTACGCGCTGCGCCCGGGGCCGGGCAGCGCCTCGGGGGCCACCCCCCACACGCGCGCCACATGCGCCCGCGCCGCCGGGTCGTCCAGCTTGCGGTAGCCGGGCAGCTGGTCGGCCTTCTGGCCGTGTTCGCGGCCGCCCTGCCCGTTGCCCTGCCCGGTCAGACAGCCGTACCCGGACAGCGGGCGGCCCGCCCGGCCGGTCGCCAGGCACAGGTTGATCCACGCGCCCACCGTGTCCGTGCCCTTGGACTGCTGTTCCGGCCCGCGCGCGGTGAGCACCATCGCCGCCTCCGGCTCGCAGAACAGGCGTACGGCCTCGCGCAGCCGGGGAACGGACACCCCCGTGATCCGCTCCACCTGCTCCGGCCAGTGCGCCATCGCCGCCGCCCGCGCCTCCTCCCAGCCCGTCGTCCGCAGCCGGATGTACTCCTCGTCCGTCCGCCCCTCGGCCACCACCAGGTGCAACAGGCCCAGTGCCAGGGCGAGATCGGTGCCGGGGCGGGGGGCCAGGTGCAGGTCCGCCTGCTCGGCCGTCCTCGTCCGTCGCGGGTCGACGACGATCAGCGTGCCGCCGTTCTCCCGCAGTTCCGTGAAGAACCGCAGGGACGGCGGCATGGTCTCGGCGAGATTGGAGCCGACGAGGATCACGCACCCCGTCCGCGGTATGTCCGCCAGCGGGAACGGCAGCCCCCGGTCCAGACCGAACGCCTTCGTACCGGCCGCCGCGGCCGACGACATGCAGAACCGGCCGTTGTAGTCGATCTGCGAGGTGCCGAGGACGACCCGGGCGAACTTGCCCAGCGCGTACGCCTTCTCGTTCGTGAGCCCGCCGCCGCCGAACACGCCCAGCGCGTCCGCCCCGTACCCCTCCCGCGTCCCCGCGAACCGCTCGGCGATCCGGTCCAGTGCCTCCGCCCAGCTCGCCTCGACCAGCCGGCCGGCGGACCGCACCAGCGGCGAGGTCAGCCGCACCGCCGGCGACAGCACCTCGGCCGCCGTACGGCCCTTGCCGCACAGCGCGCCCCGGTTCACCGGGAAGTCCGTCCGCTCGGTCACCTCGACGCCCCCCTGCGGCAGGGGCGTGACGTTCATCCCGCACTGCAGGGCGCAGTACGGGCAGTGGGTGGGCGTCGAGGCGATCGTCTCCATACCGCCCAGCCTGCGCCGACCGTGTTACGGCCCCGACCGCCTCGGGTTACGCGCCCGCCACGGCGGCCTCCCAGCCGGGCCGGGGACGGCGTGAGGTCCCGCGGCCCGGTGCCTACTGGCGGTTCAGGGAGCGGGTGACGCCCGCCGCGATCGTCGTCGCCAGCACCCAGCCGGCGGCGATCAGCAGATACGCCAGCCACTGGTACCAGCCGTGCGGCGCGAACGCCCCCTCCTGGCCGAAGTCGATGATCGGCAGCAGCAGGTCGAGGGTGTAGAAGAGCGGGTTGAACGCGGGCGCCTCGGAGGGCTTGAGGGCGGGCGGACGGTGCAGCGCGAAGGCGAGCGTGCCCGTGCACAGCAGGAACAGCAGCCAGCCCGCGGCCCGCATCGGGCGGAAACCGTAGCCGACGGCCGCGTCCTGGAGAAAGCCCCACAGCCGGGCGTACGGCGGCAGGGTGCGCCGGTGCCGACGGAGCTTGGCCAGCTGGACGGTGCGGGCGGCGCCGTCGTCGCCCACCGTGCGGTACGCCGCGGCCAGCTGCTCGTAGGGGTGCGGAAGGTAACCGTCCGGCTCCCGTTCGAGCAGCGGGAGGCGCTGCGCGGCCGGCAGGTGCGGGGTGAGGACGCGGTAGCCGAGTCCGTCGGTCTGCACCTGCCGGGGCCACACCTCGGGCGGCACGTGCAGCAGGTCGAACTGGGCCCGGCGCAGATTGACGGACCCCTCGATCGGCTCGGCCTCCCGCAGCCACAGCTCGCCGACGACACTGCTGCTGGCGCGCAGGGCCCGGCCGCCCGGGTTGGACAGCCGGGCGTGGGCGAGGTTGAGCTGGCGGGGGATCCGCGCACCGCCCAGGTTGACCCGGCCGCGGGCGCGCAGCCGCATGGCGTGCAGATCGGTGCCGACCGTCAGGACCTCGGCGTGCAGCGCGGTGGCTCCAGGGGCGTTCAGCTCCGCGTCGTTGAGGTTCACCTGATTGCGCACGACCGCCCCGTTCATGTGCACCTTTCCGTGTGCGACCAGCCCCGGGGCCCACACGTCCGTGGCCACCTCCGCGTGGTTGAGCTGGAGCACGGCCTCCTCGGGGACCTCACCGGGTGTGCCGAGCCGCGCCCCGTTGGCGAAGAAGGCCCCGGACAGCTTCGCCCCCTGGAGCCGTACCGGCCCCCTGATCCGGCAGCAGGTGATCCGCACGACCCCGTCCGCACGCAGGTTCCCGGCCGTCAGCCCCGGCAGCACCGAGTCGCTCAGGACCAGAGCGACGACCCGCGCCCCGTACAGGTCGGGCGCCTCCTCGAAGTGGCAGGAGCGCAGCCGGACCGGATGGGCGACGGTGCCGTACTGGAGGTCCAGCCGACCGGTGATGCGCGCGCCCCACACCTTCAGACCGGCGATCCGGCCCTCCCGCACCGGGCCGTCCAGCAGCAGATCCCGCAGCACCTCCGCCCGCAGCGTCCGCTCGGGACCCCATGCGGCGCCCGAGGCCGCGTCCTCGTCCTCGCCCTCCCGGAAGTCGACCCCCGCGCCGAGCGGGAAGGCGTCCCGGACGCGCCGCTCGGCGGGCGTCAGCTCCGTGATCTCCATGCTCAGCCCCGCGCCCGCGCCAGCGCCTTCGTGACCCCCTGTTCCCGCGGGCCGAGGAACGTCGGATCCGGATGGAACACCGCGTCCAGCACCGCCTTGCCCGCCGCGAACACCTCGCGCGTACCGCCGTAGTACCAGGTCACGTCGTGCTTCGCGTCGACCCCGACCCCGTACGAGTCGACCCCCGCCGCCCGGCACAGCGCCACCGCCCGCCGGATGTGGAAACCCTGGCTGACCAGCACGGCCCGGTCCACGCCGAAGATCTTCCTGGCCCGTACACAGGAGTCCCAGGTGTCGAACCCGGCGTAGTCGCTGACGATCCGGTCGCCCGGCACCCCGTGCTGCGTCAGGTACGCGCGCATCGCGTCGGGCTCGTCGTAGTCCTTGCGGCTGTTGTCGCCGGTGACCAGGACCACCTCGACCCGCCCGGCCCGGTACAGCTTCGCCGCCGCGTCCAGCCGGTGCGCGAGGTACGGCGACGGCTCCCCGTTCCACAGCCCGGCCCCGAACACCACGGCGACCTCCGCCCGCGGGGCGTCCGCCGTCGTGCGCAGCCGGTCCGCCGTGGACACGTACAGCCACGTCGCCGGCAGCAGCGCCAGCACACACCCGGCCATCACGGTCTGCACCAGCCGCCGCTGCCCCTGACGGGTGCGCGGCAGCCGCGGTCGACGGATCTTCATACGGCCCCCACGGATCGTCTTGTCGACCATGGAGGACGCCGGCGGCCGCGATCCGGTTCGCCTCACATCGAGCATCCGTACGACGTGATGCGGCGGAAAACGCTCGTGACGGCCCGGCAACGGCCCCGCAATCTGACCCCGGCAGGATCCTTCCATGACGGCGTCGCACCCTTTCCGCTCCGAGTCCGACCTCCACCTCGACAGCACGGCGCACCTCATGCACAGCATCGGCAGCCGGCTCACCGGACAGCTCCGGCTCGTCCCCCCGCCCGTGCGCCGCCGCCCGGCCCCGCCCGCGCTCGTCCTGGTCGCCCACGGCAGCCGCGACCCGCGCGCGCTGGACACCGTACGGACCCTGCGGGACCGCGTGCGCGAACTGCGCCCCGGCCTGGCCGTCCGCCTGGGCCACATCGAGCTGAACGCGCCCCTCCTCCCGGACACCCTCACCGCCCTCGGCGACGCCCCCGCCGTCCTGGTCCCGCTGCTGCTCTCGCGCGGCTACCACGTCAAACAGGACATCCCCGGGATGGCCGCCGCGGCGCGGGCGGGCACCCGGGTGGCCGCCCCGCTGGGCCCGCACCCGCTCCTGACGGAGACCCTGTACGACCGCCTCGTCGAGTCGGGCTGGCCCACGGCCATGGACCGGGCGGCCCGCCGCGCGAGCGCGGTCGTCCTCGCCGCCGCCGGCTCCCGCGACCCCGACTCGGCGACGGACACCCGCCGCACCGCCCGCCTCCTCGCGGACCGGCTGGGAGTCCCGGTCGTCCCCGCCTACGCCTCGGCGGCGGCCCCGACGGTCCCGGCGGCCGTCCGCGCACTGGCGGCCCGCGGCCGGCACCGGGTGGCGGTCGCGTCGTACTTCACGGCACCGGGGCGCTTCGCCACGCAGTGCGCGCGGGCGGCACCGTGGATCGCCGCGGCCCCGCTCGGCGCCCACCCGGCGATGGCCCGCCTGATCCTGCACAGATACGAGGAGAACCTCGCGGCGCGCTCCACCGAAGCCGCCTAGGGGGCCGCGTCGACACGACCCGGCAGCCGGACAGGCACCGGGCACCCCCTTTTGTCACCGCCGACGCTTACTGTCGAATCATGGAAGGCACCGCACTCGACAACGGCCCCTACGACCCGGCGTCGGCCGAACGCTGGGCCCCCGAGCCCGACAAACGCCCCGGCCGCACCGCCTTCCAGCGCGACCGCGCCCGCATCCTCCACTCAGCCGCCCTGCGACGCCTCGCGGGCAAGACCCAGGTGGTCACGCCGGGCACCCGCAGCCAGGTGTGGGACGCCAGCCCCCGCACCCGCCTGACCCACTCCCTGGAGTGCGCCCAGGTCGGCCGCGAACTCGGCGCGGCCCTCGGCTGCGACCCCGACCTGGTGGAAGCCGCCTGTCTCGCCCACGACCTCGGCCACCCTCCCTTCGGCCACAACGGCGAACAGGCCCTGAACGCCTTCGCGGACGACTGCGGCGGCTTCGAGGGCAACGCCCAGTCGCTGCGGCTCCTCACCCGCATCGAACCCAAACGGTTCACTCCGGAGGGGTCCGTCGGCCTCAACCTCACCCGCGCCGCCCTCGACGCCGCCACCAAGTACCCCTGGCCCCGCGGCGCCCACCCCACCGACCCGGCGTCGCGGAAGTTCGGGGTCTACGAGGACGACCGCCCGGTCTTCGACTGGGTCAGAGCGCACGCCCCCGGCACCCGCACCTGCTTCGAGGCCCAGGTCATGGACTGGTCCGACGACGTGGCGTACTCGGTGCACGACGTCGAGGACGGCCTGCACGCCGGTCACATCGATCCCAACTGCCTGCACGCGGAGCCCGAGCGGCAGGCGGTGTTCGAGGTCGCCGTCGGCCGGTACGTCCCCGCCGGCACCGACCCGGCCGAACTCTCCGCCGCCCTCGACCGGCTCCAGGACGAGGAGTGGTGGCCGCACGGATACGACGGCACCGCGGTCGCACAGGCCCGCCTGAAGGACGCCACCAGCCAGCTCATCGGCCGGTTCTGCCTCGCCGCCGAGGGCGCGACGCGCGCCGCGTACGGCACCGGCCGGCTCACCCGCTACGACGCCGAACTCGTCGTACCCCGCGAGGCCCGCATGGAGTGCGCGGTGCTCAAGGCGGTCGCGGACCGGTACGTGATGCAGCGCGCCGAACAGGAGCGGCTGCGCGCGGACCAGCGGGTGATCGTCGCCGAGCTGGCGGAGGCGCTCACCGCCCGCGCGCCCGACGGCCTCGACCCGCAGTTTCGGGCCCTGTTCGACGGGGCAGGCGACGACCACGCGCGCAAGCGGGTGATCGTCGACCAGATCGCCTCCCTCACCGACGTCGCGGCGCGCTCGCTGCACGCGAGACTGACGGGGCATATGTGAGAGGAAAGTGACCGGCAGTGGCCTGATCGGGTCACCCCCCCTTCCCGCAGCAGGCTGCGTGCGGGACGCTCGCATGTGGCGGCACCCTTACGAGGAGGCATCAAGTGGTCGACGCGGATCAGACATTCGTCATCGTCGGAGGCGGTCTCGCCGGCGCCAAGGCGGCCGAGACGCTCCGGGCGGAGGGCTTCACCGGCCGGGTGATACTGATCAGTGACGAGCGCGACCACCCCTACGAGCGCCCGCCCCTGTCCAAGGGCTACCTCCTCGGCAAGGAGGAGCGCGACAGCGTCTTCGTGCACGAGCCCGCCTGGTACGCGCAGAACGACATCGAGCTGCACCTCGGCCAGACCGTCGACCGCATCGACCGTGCGGCGAAGACGGTCCGCTTCGGCGACGACGGCACCCTCGTGCGCTACGACAAGCTGCTGCTCGCCACCGGTGCCGAGCCCCGCCGCCTGGACATCCCGGGCACGGACCTGGCGGGCGTGCACCACCTGCGCCGGCTCGCGCACGCCGAGCGGCTCAAGGGCGTCCTCCAGCACCTCGGCCGGGACAACGGGCACATCGTGATCGCGGGCGCCGGCTGGATCGGCCTGGAGATCGCGGCGGCGGCCCGCGAGTACGGCGCGGAGGTCACGGTGATCGAGCCGGCACCGACCCCGCTGCACGGGGTGCTCGGCCCCGAGCTGGGCAACGTCTTCGCCGAGCTGCACCGCGAGCACGGCGTCCGCTTCCACTTCGGGCGGCGGCTCACCGAGATCGTCGGCCAGGACGGCATGGTCCTCGCGGCCCGCACCGACGACGGCGAGGAGCACCCCGCCCACGACGTCCTCGCCGCGATCGGCGCGGCACCGCGGGTCGCCCTCGCCGAGGCGGCGGGACTGGAGCTGGCCGACCGGGCGCGGGGCGGCGGCGTCGCGGTGGACGAACGGCTGCGCACGTCCGACCCGGACATCTACGCGGCCGGTGACGTGGCGTCCTTCCCGCTCGGCCTGTTCGGCACCCGGCTGCGGGTGGAGCACTGGGCGAACGCGCTGAACGGCGGCCCGGCCGCGGCCAGGGCCATGCTCGGCCAGGACGTCGGCTACGACCGGGTGCCCTACTTCTTCACCGACCAGTACGACCTGGGCATGGAGTACAGCGGCTGGGCCCCGCCCGGCTCGTACGACGAGGTGGTGATCCGGGGCGACGCCGGGAAGCGGGAGTTCATCGCGTTCTGGGTGAAGGAGGGACGCGTGCTGGCCGGGATGAACGTGAACGTGTGGGATGTCACAGAGCAGATCCAGAGGCTCATCCGTGCCGCGGTGCCGGTGGATCCCGAGGCCTTGGCCGACCCGCATGTCCCGTTGGACTCGCTCGCCTAGGCGGCTGCCGGGGCCCGCCGTCGTGCGCCCGCGCCCCTTTGGGGGCGCCGCGCGTGCCCCACGTGTGTCACCGCGCCCCCGTAGAATTCACGCGTGGCAGGACGGATCAACGACGAGGACGTGAAGGCGGTACGGGACGCGGTCCCGATCGACGCCGTGGTCTCCGAGTACCTCCAGCTGCGGGGCGCGGGCGGCGGCAACCTCAAGGGCCTGTGCCCGTTCCACGACGAGAAGTCGCCGTCCTTCCAGGTCAGCCCCAGCAAGGGGCTCTTCCACTGCTTCGGCTGCCAGGAGGGCGGCGACACCATCACCTTCGTGATGAAGGTGGACCACCTCTCCTTCTCGGAGGCGGTCGAGCGGCTCGCCGCCCAGGCCGGCATCACGCTGCGCTACGAGGAGGGCGGGTACAACCCGGCCCACCAGCGCGGCGAACGCATCCGCCTGGTCGAGGCACACAAGATCGCCGCGCAGTGGTACGCCGAGCAGCTCGCCACCGGCCCCGAGGCCGAGACCGGACGGATCTTCCTCGCCGAGCGCGGCTTCGACCAGGCCGCAGCCGTCCACTTCGGCGTCGGCTACAGCCCCCAGGGCTGGGACCACCTCACCCGCTACCTGCGCGGCAAGGGCTTCACGGACAAGGAGCTGATCCTCTCCGGGCTCTCCCAGGAGGGCCGCCGCGGACCCATCGACCGGTTCCGGGGCCGCCTGATGTGGCCCATCCGCGACATCGGCGGCGAGGTCGTCGGCTTCGGCGCCCGCAAGCTGTACGAGGCGGACAACGGCCCCAAGTACCTGAACACCCCCGACACGGCGATCTACAAGAAGAGCCAGGTGCTGTACGGCATCGACCTGGCGAAGAAGGAGATCGCGAAGTCCAGCCGGGCGGTCGTCGTGGAGGGCTACACGGACGTCATGGCCTGCCATCTGGCCGGTGTGACGACCGCGATCGCGACCTGCGGTACGGCCTTCGGCGGCGAGCACATCAAGATCCTGCGCCGGCTGCTGATGGACAACGGCTCGGCCCGCGTGATCTTCACCTTCGACGGCGACGCGGCCGGGCAGAAGGCCGCCCTGCGTGCCTTCGAGGACGACCAGAAGTTCGCCGCCGAGACGTACATCGCGATCGCGCCCGACGGCATGGACCCCTGCGAGCTGCGCCTGGCCAAGGGTGACGACGCCGTGGCCGATCTGGCGGAACCGCGCACCCCGCTCTTCGAGTTCGCGCTCCGCCAGATCGTGAACCGGTACGACCTGGACACCCCGGCGGGCCGCGCGGCGGCGCTGGACGAGGCCGCCCCGATCGTCGCCCGGATCAAGAACAGCGGCGCCCAGCACGAGGTGGCCGTGGAACTGGCCGGCATGCTCGGCATCCTCGACACCCAGTTCGTGGTCCGGCGTGTCGCCCAGCTGGCCCGCTGGGCGAGGGACCGCGGCGGCAGGGGTCCGCAGCAGGACCGCCCACGCGGCCCCGAACAGCAGTGGGCGGCGGCGGCCGCCCCCCGGCCCGCCGCCTCCGGCCCGGCGCTGACCCTGCGCAATCCCGTCCACGCCGCCGAACGTGAACTGCTCAAACTCGCCCTGCAGCGGCCCGAACTGGTCTCCCCGGCCTTCGACGCCTACGGCCTGGACGAGTTCACGGCCCCTCCGTACGCGGCCGTGCGCCAGGCAGTCGCCGAGTCGGGCGGCGCCGAGTACGGGGTCCAGGACCCGCAGGAGTACCTGGTCCGCGTCCGTGAGGCCGCGCCCGACGACACGGTCCGCGCCATGGTCACCGAGCTGGCCGTCGAGCCGATCCTGCGTCGCACGGTGGACGAGACCTACGCCGGCACGGTCCTGGTGCAGATCCGGCGCCGCGCCGTCGAGCGCCGCATCCGCGACATCCAGTCCCAGATGACCCGCCTGGCCGCCGGCGGCGACCCCGCCCAGCTGGCCGCCGTACAGAACGAGTTGTGGATCCTCCAGCAGTACGACCAGGCGCTGCGGGAGCGGGGGGCGGAGGCGCTGTAGGGGCGCCTTTGCCAGTCGCATAGTCCGACTGGCCGGGTAACCGCCGGGTGACGGAACGGACGCAAAAAGTCACCGCAAGCCCCTCGTGGCGGGGATGTGTCTTCCCCCACACTGGGGGCGGTGCCCGAGTCCTCGGAGCGCAGGCCGTCGACTCTCCACTCCCGAAGTACCGCTGCCGCACACCTTCAGCAGCGATCATCCTGGAGGTCGCCCCCGTGCAGACCCAGACCCTCACTCAGACCGACAGCGCCACCAGCACCACCGCGGACGAGCCGGACGCGGAGACGGACGTTCTCATGGCCGTGCCCCCGCAGAGCCGCGCCGCCCTGCACCCGGAGGCGACATCCACCGAACCGACGGAACCGCCGGCGGAAGCGCTCAGGGACGAACCCGAGGAGGCCGGCGAACCCGTCGGGATCCGGGTCCCCGCCCGGGCCGAGACCGGCGGCCCCTCGGCCGACCTGTTCCGCCAGTACCTGCGCGAGATCGGCCGTATCCCGCTGCTCACCGCCGCCGAGGAGGTCGAACTCGCCCGCCGGGTGGAGGCCGGCCTGTTCGCCGAGGAGAAGCTGGGCAACACCCCCGATCTGGACAGCCAGTTGGCCCTCGACCTGGACCGGCTCGTCGTCATGGGGCGGATGGCCAAGCGGCGGCTCATCGAGGCCAACCTGCGGCTCGTCGTCTCCGTCGCCAAGCGGTACGTCGGCCGCGGCCTGACCATGCTCGACCTGGTCCAGGAGGGCAACCTCGGACTGATCCGGGCCGTCGAGAAGTTCGACTACGCGCGGGGCTACAAGTTCTCGACGTACGCCACCTGGTGGATCCGCCAGGCCATGTCACGGGCCCTGGCCGACCAGGCGCGCACCATACGTGTCCCGGTCCACGTGGTCGAGCTGATCAACCGGGTCGTCCGTGTGCAGCGCCGCATGCTCCAGGAGCGGGGCTACGAGCCGACACCCGAAGAGGTCGCCGCCCACCTCGGCCTGCCACCCGAGCGGGTCTGCGAGGTGCTGCGCCTCGCCCAGGAACCGGTCTCCCTGCACGCCCCGGTCGGTGAGGAGGAGGACGTGGCCCTCGGCGATCTGATCGAGGACGGGGACGCGGCGAGCCCTGTCGAGTCGGCCGCGTTCCTCCTGCTGAGGGAGCATCTGGAAGCGGTGCTGTCCACGCTGGGCGAGCGCGAGCGCAAGGTCGTCCAGCTCCGCTACGGCCTCATCGACGGCCGCCCCCGGACGCTGGAGGAGATAGGCCGGCTGTTCGGCGTGACGCGGGAGCGGATACGGCAGATCGAGTCCAAGACCCTGAACAAGCTCCGGGACCACGCCTTCGCGGATCAGCTGAGGGGATACCTGGACTGAACGGGGGGCCGCCCGCCGGCGGCCCCCCGCTGACTAGTCCACCTCGGCCACGGCCTGCGCGAACTGCGCCTTGTACAGCCGGGCGTACGCACCGTCGGCCGCCAACAGCTCGGCGTGCGCGCCCTGTTCGACGATGGACCCGTTCTCCATGACCAGGATCGTGTCCGCGTCCCGGATCGTGGACAGCCGGTGCGCGATCACGAACGACGTCCGCCCCGCCGCCAGCTTCGCCATCGCCTTCTGGATCAGCACCTCCGTGCGGGTGTCGACCGAGCTCGTCGCCTCGTCCAGCACGAGGATCGTCGGGTCGGACAGGAACGCCCGCGCGATGGTGATGAGCTGCTTCTCGCCCGCGCTGACCCCCGTCCCCTCGTCGTCGATCACGGTGTCGTACCCGTCGGGCAGCGTCCGGATGAACCGGTCGGCGTGCGCGGCCCGCGCGGCCTCCTCGATCTCGCCGCGGGTGACCTTCCGGGACGCGCCGTAGGCGATGTTCTCGGCGATGGTGCCGCCGAACAGCCAGGTGTCCTGCAGCACCATCCCGATGCCGGAGCGGAGCTCGTCGCGGGACATGCGCCGGATGTCCACGCCGTCCAGGGTGATCCGGCCGCCCGACACGTCGTAGAACCGCATCAGCAGGTTGACCAGGGTCGTCTTGCCGGCACCCGTCGGGCCGACGATCGCCACGGTGTGACCGGGCTCGGCCGTCATCGAGAGGTCCTCGATCAGCGGCTTCTCGGGGTCGTACCGGAAGGACACGTGCTCCAGCCGGACCCGTCCGCGCAGTTCCTCCGGCCGCTCGCCCGGCACCGGATCCGCCTCCTGCTCCTCCGCGTCCAGGAGTTCGAAGATCCGCTCGGCCGAGGCGACACCGGACTGCACCAGGTTCGCCATCGAGGCGACCTGCGTCAGCGGCATCGAGAACTGCCGCGAGTACTGGATGAAGGCCTGGACGTCACCGATGGAGAGGGTGCCGGACGCGACCCGCAGACCGCCGACGACCGCCACCAGGACGTAGTTCAGGTTGGACACGAACATCATCAGCGGCTGCATCACACCGCTGTTGAACTGCGCCTTGAACGCGGCCTCGTACAGCGCCTCGTTCTGCTCGGCGAACTGCTTCGCCGACTCCTCCTGCCGGCCGAACACCTTCACCAGGGTGTGCCCGGTGTACATCTCCTCGATGTGCGCGTTCAGCTTGCCGGTGGAGCGCCACTGCTGCACGAAGTGCGGCTGCGACCGCTTGCCGACCCGGGTGGCCACGAGGAACGACAGCGGCACGGTGACCAGCGCGACCAGCGCGAGGATCCAGGAGACGTAGAACATCATCGCGAGCACGCCGATGATGGTCAGCAGCGAGTTGATCAGCTGGCCCATCGACTGCTGGAGCGTCTGCCCGATGTTGTCGATGTCGTTGGTGGCGCGCGAGAGCACCTCGCCGCGCTGGCGCTTGTCGAAGTACGACAGCGGCAGCCGCGACAGCTTCGTCTGCACGGACTCGCGCATGCGGTACATCGTGCGGTTCACGGCGCGGTTGACCAGCCTGGTCGCCACCGCCATCAGCAGGCCGGCGATCAGGAACGTGCCGAGCGCGAGCAGCAGGATGTTCCCGACGGCATCGAAGTCGATGCCCTTGCCGGGGGTGAAGTCGGTGCTCATCAGCATGTCCGCGATCCGGCCCCGGCCATGGGCCCGCATCTGGTCGAGGACCTGCTGCCTGGTCGCCCCGGCCGGCATCTGCCGGCCGATGATGCCGGAGAAGACCAGGTCGGTGGCCCGGCCCAGGATCTTCGGGCCGACGACGCTCAGGCCCACGCTGACGACCACGCACAGCAGCAGGCCGTAGATCGTGAGGCGTTCCGGTTTGAACTGGGCGACGAGCCGTTTGCCCGACCCCTTGAAGTCCATCGAGCGCTGGTCGGGGCCGCCCCCGGCCATCATGCGTCCCATGGGCCCGGCCATCAGGCAGCCTCCGCTTCCGTCAGCTGGGAGAGCACGATCTCCCGGTACGTCTCGTTGCCCGCCATCAGGTCCTGGTGCCGGCCGGAGCCGACGACCCGGCCCTCGTCCAGCACGATGATCCGGTCGGCGTCCCGGATGGTCGCCACCCGCTGGGCGACGATGACGACGGTCGCCTCGGCGGTCTCGCGGGAGAGCGCGGTGCGCAGGGCCGCGTCGGTGGCGTAGTCGAGCGCGGAGAAGGAGTCGTCGAAGAGGTAGATCTCCGGGCGCTGGACGAGGGTGCGGGCGATGGCGAGCCGCTGGCGCTGACCGCCCGAGACGTTCGTACCGCCCTGGGCGATGGGCGCGTCCAGACCGGCCTCCAGCTTGCTCACGAAGTCCTTGGCCTGCGCCACCTCCAGCGCGTGCCACAACTCCTCGTCGGTGGCGTCGGGATTGCCGTAGCGCAGGTTGGTGGCGACCGTGCCCGCGAACAGGTACGGCTTCTGCGGCACCAGGCCGACCGTCCGCGCGAGCAGCTTCGGGTCGACCCGCTGCACGTCCACGCCGTCGACGAGGACCTCGCCCTCGGTGGCGTCGAACAGCCGCGAGACCAGCCCGAGCAGGGTCGACTTGCCGCTGCCGGTGGAGCCGATCACGGCGGTCGTCTCGCCCGGCCGGGCCACCAGGTCGATGGACTTCAGCACCGGCTCCTCGGCACCCGGATAGCGGAAGCCCGCGCCCCGGATCTCCAGGTGCCCGTGCGCGCGCAGCTCGGTGACGGGCGCCGTCGGCGGAACCACGCTGGAATCGGTCCCGAGGACCTCCTGGATGCGCTCGGCGCACACCTCCGCGCGGGGCACCATCATGAACATGAAGGTGGCCATCATCACGGACATGACGATCTGCATCAGATAGGCGAGGAACGCGGTCAGGTCACCGATCTGCATCCCGCCGCTGTTGATGCGGTGCGCGCCGAACCACACCACCGCGATCGACGACAGGTTCACCACGGTCATGACCATCGGGAACATCAGCGCGAGCATCCGGCCGGTGGCCAGCTGCATCTCGGTGAGATCGCCGTTGGCCCTCCCGAACCGTTCCTGCTCGTAGTCGTCGCGGACGAAGGCGCGGATCACCCGGTTGCCGGTGATCTGCTCCCGCAGCACCCGGTTCACGGTGTCCAGGCGGACCTGCATCGACCGGAACAGCGGCCGGAGCCGGCGCACGATGAGCGTCACGCAGACCGCCAGCACCGGCACGACGGCGACGAGCACCCCGGACAGCGGCACGTCCAGGCCGAGGGCCAGCACGATGCCGCCGACGCACATGATGGGAGCCGACACCATCAGCGTGAACGTCATCAGGGCCAGCATCTGGACCTGCTGCACGTCGTTGGTCGTACGCGTGATGAGCGAGGGCGCCCCGAAGTGGCCCACCTCACGCGAGGAGAAGGACTGGACCCGGTCGAAGACGGCGGCGCGCACGTCCCGGCCGAGCGCGGAGGCGGTCCGCGCACCGAAGTACACGGCACCGATGTTGCACACGACCTGAGCCAGCGAGATGCCGATCATCAGGGCGCCGAAGGACAGGATGTAACCCGTGTCCCCCTTCACGACACCGTTGTCGATGATGTGCGCGTTCAGGGTGGGCAGATAGAGGGTGGCGCAGGTCTGCAGGAACTGCAGCAGCACCAGCAGGGCGATGGGTTTCTTGTAGGGCCTGAGACAGGAACGCAGAAGTCGTATGAGCACGCTAGGTCTCTCGGAGTCGGCGACGGGGGCTGGTCGGTGTGCCCGTGGCCCCTATCGTCGAACACTCCACCCGCGTTACCTCAACTCATTAACCCGTTGGCGAAGCTCTTACCGCCCTACGGGTCGTGGGTGTTGCCGGGCGTCGGGGGACGTCACAGGCCAAACGCCCCCGGATGGGTCTGTTCCCGTACGGCCGTGAACTGCTGCCGCACCGCCTGCCCCACGGCCAGCTCGTCGCCCGGCTCCAGCACCTGCGCCGCCGCACCCTGCCAGGCCGGCGGGGTGCGCGGGTCGAGTGTGCCCTGGGACACACCGAGCGCCCAGGCCGCCTGCCGGGCCGCGCCGATCGCCGCGTAGTCCGCGGGCTGCGGTACGACGACCTGCGCGCCGAACAGCGAGGGCGCCGAGGCCTGCACGCCGGGCAGTTCGGCGGCCGGGCCGAGCAGGAAGACCCGCCGCACCTCCACGCCCCGCCCGCGCAGCACGTCCAGCGCGTCGGCGAGCCCGCACAGCATGCCCTCGAACGCGGCCCGCGCCAGATGCTCCGGCTTCATGGACTCCCGCCGCAGCCCGGCGATCGTCCCCGCGGTGTGCGGCAGGTTCGGCGTCCGCTCACCCTCCAGATAGGGCAGCAGGACGAGTCCGTGCGCACCCGGCGTGGACTTCGTCGCCAGCTCGGACAGGCTCTCCAGGTCCGGCAGCCCGAGGAGTTCGGCGGTGCCGCGCAGGGTGCGTACGGCGTTCAGCGTGGTCACGACCGGCAGATGCATGCCGGTGGCGTCGGCGAGCGAGGTGATCATCCCGGACTGGTCGGCGAGCGCCTCCGGGTGCACGGCCATCACCGAGCCCGAGGCGCCGAGGGAGACCACCGCGTCGCCCAGCCCGATGCCGAGCCCGAACGCGGCGGCCATGGTCTCCCCGGTGCCGGCGGAGATCAGCAGGCCCTCCGGGGTCGTACCGGCCGCGTCCGACGGGCCGATCACCTCCGGCAGCATCGCCTGATGGCCGAGCGCCAGCTCGACCAGGTCGGGCCGGTAGCCGCCGGTGGCGGCCGACCAGTACCCGGTACCGGACGCCCCGCCGCGATCCGTGGTCCTGCGCACGGGCCGTCCGAGCAGTTGCCAGACCAGCCAGTCGTGCGCCTGGAGGAGTACGGCCGTGCGGCGGGCGTTCTCGGGTTCGTTCTTCGCGAGCCAGCGCAGCTTGGTGACCGGCTGGGCGGCCTGCGGGACACAGCCGACCGCCTGTGCCCAGGCCTCCCGGCCGCCGAGCGCGTCGACGAGGTCCGCCGCCGCGACCTGGGCCCGCTTGTCGCCGCCGACCAGCGCCGGGCGCAC
Organism: Streptomyces filipinensis; assembly: GCF_014649495.1. Lineage (GTDB taxonomy): Bacteria > Actinomycetota > Actinomycetes > Streptomycetales > Streptomycetaceae > Streptomyces > Streptomyces filipinensis. The sequence goes on from NZ_BMTD01000001.1 coordinate 678,437, forward strand.
GGTGTTGCCCTGGGCGTCCAGCGGGATCACGGCGTTCTGCTGCGCCGACACACCGATGGCCTGCACGCCTTCGAGCAGGCCGCCGCCGGCGGCCTCGCCCAGGGAGAGCAGCCAGGCCTGCGGGTCCACGTCGCTCGGGCGACCCTCCACCGGGTGCGGGGCGTATCCCTGCCGCAGTACGGCACCGGTGTCCGCGTCGCAGACCACGATGCGAGTGAAATCAGGCGAGCTGTCCAAGCCGGCGACTATCCCCATGCGGAGAATTTTGCAGCATTCCTGAGGATGCGGTGGCCGGGGGCGCGACAGTGCCCGCGTCCCTCGGCCGGACAGCTCGTCCGGCGCGGGGAGGTTCCCCTACGTGTTGCTCGTGCCCCAGTCGTCCTCGGGGGTCCCGTCCAGGCTCCGCTCCCTCAGGGAACGCACCCGCTGGGCCACCGTTTCGGGGACCCGGTCGCCGACCTTGTGGCTGACCGTGTGGAAGGCCTTGCCGGCGTACTGGCGGCCCTGCTGGGCGGCGGTCTCGGCCGTGTTGCGCACGGCGGGGTTCTGCGCGATCCGCTGAGCGGACTTCTTCAGCTGCTCGTAGCGCTCGCGTCCGGCCCTCGTGCCGAGTACGTAACCGAGGGCCAGTCCGGCGACGAACGTGAGCCGGTAGCGCATGGCTGCCACCCTTTCCTTGCCTGGGTCTGCTGGTGCGACGTGGGGCGCCGGGGGAACCGATTGGCGGAGCACCCCCCTGCTTGCGCTAATGTATGTGTCGCAGCGAGCGCCCGCCCCCTGGCGAATACCCAGGGAGGTACGTTCGATGCAATCGAGGCGATCCTCCGTAGCTCAATTGGCAGAGCAGCCGGCTGTTAACCGGCAGGTTACTGGTTCGAGTCCAGTCGGGGGAGCTTCGGTCCTCCGTAGCTCAATTGGCAGAGCAGCCGGCTGTTAACCGGCAGGTTACTGGTTCGAGTCCAGTCGGGGGAGCGCGTGAACGAGGGCCCCTTGGGGGTCCTTTTTCATGTCCGCGGGAACCGCCGCGCCTGCGCCGATGTCCTCAGGGTCATGAGCAGCGCAGAAGCCGACCATCCGAAGCAGGAGATCGTATGAGCGGCTATGCTGCGGCAGACGGCGCGCACACTTGTACGCGACACGCCGCTATGGGGCGGTAGCTCAGCCGGTTAGAGCAGCGGACTCATAATCCGTCGGCCGTGGGTTCGAGTCCCACCCGCCCCACCAGGCGCCACAGGTGCAGAAACGATGTGACCTGGCCGGACCCCGAAACGGGGCGCCGGGTGTCCCTCTCGTGGACGGCCCTCCCACGCACTGTCCCGACCTCGTTACACTGCGGCACGTTCGCATCTGGACGCAGGCGGTGGAACGGGGGCGCCGTTCGAGGGGGAGGGACGTGCGACGACATGCCGGGCCGCCGCCGATCCTTCACACAGTTCTGGCAGGAGACCGTCGAACACCGTACCGGTCTGCCGATAGGCTCGGACCGGATCGAAGCCGGCCGGCGGGCGTCGCGGACGTGGCGCAGGGCGACATGACCGCGTACCCGGAGGACACCCTGCCCGCCGCACCCGCCGCCTTACCCGGGATGCCTCCTGTGAGGGCGTGTCCGTCGTCCCGCCGTATCCCGCTCTTCCCCTCGGCCGTGCCCGTCCCTCGTGGCAGGACCGGCGGTGCGCGGGATCGCCTGCGCGTGCATTCCCGGCTTTTGGTCTGTCATGTCCGCATCCAGATGGATGTCCTCCGGGTGAGCGGCGGCCGACGAAGTCCGCTGCGCCGACGGCGGTGCCGTCCCGCCTGGCGGGGACCGCCACCGCCGTCGGCTCCCCATCCACTGACCGGTTCGCGGCTCGGACACTCTGCAGAGGACTTGATGACCGATCTGATACTGGCCGTCGGTGCCGTGGTGGCGGTGGCGGCCGCAGGGACCGCTGGGCACTTCCACCGCTCCTACCGACGCGAGCGAGGCAGGGCCGACCAGCTCCAGGGCCATGCCGAACAGCTCACCCGGCAACTGCGCGCCGCGGAGCACGCCATGGGCCAGCTGGCCTCCGACGTGCTGCCCGCGATCGCCGCCGCCGGCCCCGGCGGGCCTCGCGGGACCGACCTCCCGCTGCCCCCGCCGCTGATGCACACGCCCCTGGCCGGGCGGCTCCGCGACGTCGCCGGACAGGCGGCCGCCGCCGTGGTGCGGGTGCGGGAGGACGCGCAGGCCGCGGCCGACCACCGGGTCGCCGAGATCCGGTCCGCGGCGGACCACGAGGTCGCCAGGGCCCGCCGGGAGTCGCGGGAGGCGACGCGTGCGGCCGTGCGCAGCTTCGCGTCCAACGTGGTGGCAAGGGCGTCCCGGCTGAGCCGGGAGATCAGCCAGGGGGTGCGCTCCCACCAGGACGACGAGGCGTACGCCACGCTGGTGCACATCGACCACACCGCGCAGCAGATGCTGCTCACCGCACAGGGCTACGCGGTACTGGCCGGCGACAAACTCTCCAGGCGCTGGCCGCAGACCTCCCTCAGCGATGTGATCCGCGCGTCGATGGGCCGCATCGAGGGCTACCAGCGGGTGGAGCACCACGAGTTGGACACCGTCGCGGTGCAGAGCCGCGCGGTCGAGGCGGTCGTCCACACCCTCGCGGTGCTGCTGGACAACGCCCTGCGCTACTCCCCGCCGACCGCGCGGGTGCACGTCTCGGTGGAGGAGGGCCACCACGCCTGCTTCCTGACCGTGGACGACGCCGGACTGCGGATGGACGACGAGCGGCTGATGTGGGCCAGCGACATCATGTCCGGCAAGGACCGCGACGACATCACCCAGCTCGGCGCCCATCCGCAGACGGGCCTGCGGGTCGCCTCGCTGCTCGCCGAGAACTACGGCTTCCGGGTCGAGCTGAGCGCGCCGAACATCTACCAGGGCACCCGGGCCGTGCTGGTGCTGCCGAAGAACCTCCTGGTGTTCTCCACCGCCGGCCCGCCCGCCACCACCCCCGCGGCCGTCACCACCACCCCCGCGGCCGTCGCCACCAGCAGCCCCGCGGCAGTGCCGGCCCCCCGGAACCCCGCCGCCCCGGCGGCTGCCGCGACCACCGCGAGCGGACTGACCGTCCGTCAACGACCGGCCAGGACACACCCCGCGCCCGCGCCGGCGCCCGACACGCCGGCCGTACCGGGCCGGCCGAGCGTCGCCGCCGCCTGGGCGGCCGGCAGCCGCCGAGGGCGCCAGACCGACGAAGACACCGGACTTACCGAAGGACACTGACCATGCGCGACACGCACAGCAACAGCCTGGGATGGCTGCTCGACCAGGAGCTCGGCTGCGTCGAGGGCGTCGAGTACGCGGTGCTGATGAGCGGCGACGGCCTGCTGCAGGCCCGCACGACGACGATCGGCCAGGAGGACGCGGAGAAGCTCGCCGCCGTGACCGCGTCGCTGCGCGCCGCCGGCAAGGCCTGGGACGAGCACGTCGGCGGCAAGGGGATGTGTCAGTTGCTCATCGAGTCACAGGGCCGCATCGGGCTGACGACCGCCGCGGCGCACAACACGATGCTGTCGGTGGTCACCACCGGCCCCTCGGCCGATGTGGGCCTGATCAGCCATCACATGGTGCGGCTGGCCGCACGGCTCGGCCACGAGATGGGCGTCTCGGACCGCGGCCCCGCCCTGGAAGGCGGCACCGCGACATGACGGGTCCGCGGCACGACCCGGACATGATCAGGCCCTACGTCCGTACCGGCGGGCAGAACCGCCCCAGCCGGGACGTGCGCCTGGAGACGGTCCTCATCGCCGCGTCCGGCCCCACCGAAAGACTGGGGCCGGACGCCCGCAGGGTGATGCGCCTGTTCGCCGGCGGACGGGGCGGTCTGGCCGTGGCCGACATCGCCGCCGCGTTGGAGCTGCCGCCCTCCACCGTGCGGATCCTCGTCTCGTCGTTGATGGACAGCGGCCATCTGACCAGCCCCGCCCCGGTCCAGGAGGGCCGGCCCGGACTCGACCTGCTGGAGGAGGTGCTGCGTGGACTCCGCGAACTGGTCTGACCAGCCCGCCGTTCACTATCTGGCCCCTGCCGTGACCCGGTCGGCGAAGATCGTCGTGGCCGGGGCGTTCGGGGTCGGCAAGACGACCTTCGTCGGCAGCGTCTCCGAGGTGACACCGCTGCGCATGGAGGAGCCGATCACCCAGGCGAGTGTCGGCGTGGACGACCTGCGCGGCACGCCGCACAAGACGACCACGACCGTCGCCATGGACTTCGGGCGCATCCATCTGCTCGACGACCGGCTGGTCCTGTACCTGTTCGGCACCCCGGGCCAGACCCGTTTCCGCCCCCTGTGGGAGGGCCTGACCGAAGGAGCGCTGGGCGCCCTGGTGCTGGCCGACGCCCGCGACCTGGAGGGCTCCCACGAGGTGCTGAGCCTGCTGGAGGAGCAGCAGACGCCGTACGCCGTCGCCATCAACGTCTTTCCCGACGCGCCCCGCTACCCCCTGCACGAGGTCCGCCAGGCACTCGCGCTGGATCCCGACACCCCGCTGGCCGAGTGCGACGCCCGGGACCGCCGGTCCTGCGTGTACGCGCTCATCACCCTCATCGAGCACCTGACCGCCCGTCACGCCCCCGCCCCCCTTGTGGAGCCTCGCCCATGACCCCCCTCGACCCCGCGGCGACCCCGCCGGCGCCGGTCGCCCTCTACGACGCCGAGTTCGCCGCCGACCCCCACGCCGCCTACGCGCGCATGCGCCGCGTCTTCGGACCGCTGGTCCCCGTGGAGCTGGCCCCCGGCATCCCCGCCACCCTGGTCATCGGCTTCCACCAGGCCCGGCGCATCCTCAACGACCCGCTGCACTTCCCCGCCGACCCGCGGATCTGGCAGCAGGGCGTCCCCGAGACCTGCCCGGTCCTGCCGATGATGGAGTGGCGCCCCAACGCGCTGCGCTCGTCCGGACCCGAGCACGCCCGCTACCGGGCCGCGAACACCGCGAGCCTGCAGGCGGTCGACCAGCACGAGCTGCGGGCGCTGGTGGAGAAGGTCGCCGCCGGCGCCCTCGACGGCTTCCGCGCCCACGGCCACGCCGACCTGCTCACCCAGTACTCGTGGCCCATCGCCTTCCAGGTGCTGAGCGCGCTGCTGGGCTGCCCCGACGAGATCGGCCGGCGCATCGCCGAGGGCATGGCCAAGATCTTCGAGGCGGAGGCCGAGACCGCCGCGCAGGGCAACGAGATGCTCGGCCAGGCGCTCGCGGAGCTCGTCGCCCTGCGGCGGCAGTACCCCGGCGACGACGTCACCTCCCGGCTGCTGGCCCACTCCGCCCGCCTGGACGACATGGAGATGCTCCATCAGCTCGTCACGCTCTACGGCGCGGGCATCGAGCCGCTGACCCACCTGATCAGCAACACCGTGCTCAAGATCCTCACCGACGAGCACTTCTCCGCCGGCCTGCACGCCGGCCAGCCCGTGCGCGACGCCCTCGACACGGTCCTGTACACCGACCCGCCGATGGCCAACTACTGCATCAGCTACCCGCCGTACCCCATCGACGTCGAGGGGGTGCTGCTGCCCGCCCATCAGCCCGTCCTCATCTCCATGGCCGCCTGCAACAACGACCCGGCCGTCACCGGCGGAGTCACCGAGGGCCAGCTCGCCGGCAACCGCGCGCACCTGTCCTGGAGCATCGGCGCGCACACCTGCCCCGCCCGCACCCACGCCTACCTCATCGCCGAGACGGCCATCACCTGGCTTCTGGACGCGCTCCCCGAGCTGGACCTCGCCTGCCCCGTGTCCGAACTGGCCTGGCGGCCGGGGCCCTTCCACCGCGCCCTGGAAGCCCTGCCCGTCCGTTTCCCCGCTGTCGTCTGAAGGAGACCAGCATGTCCCAGCACACTCCGCTCGTGCTCGACCCCTCCGGCGCCGCCCGGCACCAGGAGCACCGCGACCTGCGTGCCCAGGGCCCGGCCACCCGGGTGGACATCCTCGGCGTACAGGCCTGGGCGGTCACCGACCCCGCCCTCCTCAAGCAGCTGCTGACCAGCCCCTCCGTCTCCAAGGACGCACGCGCGCACTGGCCCGGCTTCGAGCAGTCGGTCGCGACGTGGCCGCTCGCCCTGTGGGTCGCCGTGAGGAACATGTTCACCGCCTACGGCGCCGACCACCGCAGGCTGCGGCGGATGGTCGCCCCCGCCTTCAGCGCACGGCGCATCGCCGAACTGCGCCCGGCCGTCGAGGCCATGGTCACCGAGCTGGTCGACGACCTGGCCGCGCTGCCCGCGGGAGAGGTCGTGGACCTGCGCGAGCGCCTGGCCTACCCGCTGCCCATCTCCGTGATCGGCCACCTGATGGGCGTACCGGAGGACCAGCGAGCCGACTTCCGGCAGCTCGTGGACCGCGTCTTCGACACCACGCTCACGCCGGAGCAGTCCCAGGCCAACGCCGTGCGGCTGTACGCCGTGCTCGACGACCTGATCGCCACCAAGAGCAGCGACCCCGGCGACGACATGACGTCCCTGCTCATCGCGGCCCGTGACGAGGAGTCGGACGGCACCGGCTTCACCGGCGAGGAACTCCGCGACACGCTGCTGCTGATGATCAGCGCCGGCTACGAGACCACCGTGAACGTCATCGACCAGGCGATCGTCGCCATGCTCACCCTCCCCGACCAGCGCGACCTCGTCCGCACCGGCAAGGCCGGCTGGGGCGACGTCGTCGAGGAGACCCTGCGGCACGAGCCCGCCGTGAAGCATCTGCCCCTGCGCTACGCCGTCACCGACATCGAGCTGCCCGACGGCCGGACCATCGCACAGGGCGAGCCGATCCTCGCGTCCTACGCCGCCGCCAACCGCCACCCGGACTGGCACGGCGACACCGCCGACACCTTCGACGTCACCCGTACCGTCAAGGAGCACCTGGCCTTCGGCCACGGTGTGCACTTCTGCCTCGGTGCTCCGCTGGCCCGGCTGGAGGTCACCGAGGCACTCGACCAGCTCTTCGCCCGCTTCCCCGACATGACCCTCGCCGTCCCCGCCGGCGAACTGCGGCCCGTGGCCTCGCTGATCAGCAACGGCCACCAGCAACTCCCCGTACGCCTGCGGCCGTAGGCCCCGGCGCCGTCCGCACCGGGCGACGACTTCGGCCCCGGCGTGCTTGAACGTGCCGCGCGCTGGGCACGGACCTCCTACCGGCGACCACCGCCGGGTGGTGCCGGCAGGAGGGGGTCGTCATGGACCGTCAGATCCGGGTGCGCGTCAGCCGACGGCCCGCCGCCCCGCGCGAGCGGGAGATCGACCGCAGGACGCCGTCGGGGCGCATCCTGCCGTACTGACCGCCGCATCAGCCGGCGGCACGGGCCCCGGGCCGCCGGGCCGGCCGTCGATCGCCGTCCGCAGGGCGGCGCGCAGCCGCTCCGGCAGCGGCGGGGCGCCGGGCCGCGCGCTCGCCGTGATCTCCGCCGCCACCTGGCGGAGCTTGGTGTTGGAGCGCTGGGAGGTCTCGCGCAGGACCTCCCAGGCGCGGTCCGGGGTGCAGCCGTGCGCGGCCATCAGGATGCCGCGGGCCTGGTCTATCACCGGGCGTGAGTCGATCGCCTGCCGCAACTGCTCGACCTCCAGGCGCAGCGCGTCCAGCTGCTCGGCGCGCTCCCGCGCCACCGCCGAGGCGGCGCGGGCGGGCAGCGCGCCGGGCGGCGCGGTACGCAGCGGGTCGGTGGTGTCCAGCCCCATCAGCTCCAGCACCCGGCGCGGCTGGCCCCGCCAGCCGGTGGCGGAGACCGCGACCCCGTGCCGGCGGCCGTGCTCCCACAGCGTGTCCAGGAACGCCGGGCCGGCCGAGTCCATGAAGGACAGCTCCGTCAGGTCCAGCTCGATCCGGGCGAGGTGGGCCGGCAGCCCGGCCAGGATCCCGGCGAGGGTGTCCGCGCAACCGTGGACCAGCTCGCCACGGGCCCGCAGGACCACCCGGTCACCCTGCCCCCGTACGTCGACGACCAGGGTGTCCGGCCGCCCCACGTGCGGTGTGGATGCCGCTGAACGCATGCCGTCGTCCCGCCCTCCGCCCTCGTGCGGTCCTCCCGCTGCCTCGACGCCCGCCTGCCCGCTGCGTCCCCGCCCACACCCGTCGTGCCGGATCCCCTCCCGGCAGGTGAGCCGAGCGGCATACTGGGCACTCCTCTACCTGTGCGAGTGGGTGAAGGCATGAGTGAACCCGAGGTCGTACGGCCCCGGCGGCCGGCCGGTGCCGTACCGGCGCCGGCGGTCCCGTGGCTCAGCGTGCACCCGCTCACCGCGCGGGCCGGATTCCGCGCGGTCGGTGAAGTGACCCTGCCGACCCACCGCATCTGGGAGCGCGCGCTGGAGGACGCCGTGCGCGACCGCGGGGACGTGTACTTCGTGGAGCTCTCCGCGCTGTCCTTCGTCGATGTCGCCGGGGCGGAGGTGCTCGCGGACGCCGCCCGGCGCTTCGGCGAGCGGCGGCTGGTGCTGGACCGCCCGCCGGCCGCCCTGCCCCGGGTCCTGGGGCTGCTGTGGCCCGGACTTCCGGCGATCGAGGTGGCGGCATCATGATCACGGCGACGGAATCCGCCGGGCCGCCCGAGCCGTTCGTGCACCCCGCGCTGTTCTACGGCGACGCGGAGGAGTACCTGGCCGGCACCGTCCCCTTCGTCCGTGCCGCGCTGGCGGACGGCGCCCCGGTCGCGGTCGCCGTACCCGGCGAGAACCTGCGGCTGATCCAGGACGCGCTGGGGGCCGACGGCGACGCCGTACGGTTCACGGACATGCGGGAGGCCGGCCGCAACCCCGGCCGGATCATCCCGGGCGTCCTGCGCGCCTTCACCGACGCCCAGCCGCCGGGCCGACGCGTCCACATCGTCGGGGAGCCGGTCTGGGCGGACCGCAGCCCGGCCGAGTACCCGGCCTGCGCCCAGCACGAGGCGCTGATCAACGCCGCGTTCCGGGGCCGCGAGGTCACCATACTGTGCCCGTACGACACCGCCCGGCTGGAGGCGCGCGCGCTCGCCGACGCCCACGCCACCCACCCGCTCGTCATCCTGGCCGGCGCCGGCGCCGGCGCCGGCGCGCAGCGCGGCAGCGAGTCCTACGACCCCGACGAGGTGGTCGCCCGCTACAACGAGCCGCTGCCGCCCGCCCCCGACGACGGCGCGGGAGTGTTCACCACCGCCTTCGAGGCGGACTCCCTCTCGGCCGTACGGCACCTGGCCACCGAGCACGGCGCCCGGCTGGGCCTGGCCGGCCCGGGCCTGGAGAACCTGGCGCTGATCACCGCCGAGCTGACCACCAACAGCGTCGTCCACGGCGGCGGCACCGGCGGGCTCACGGTGTGGGGCGAGGGCGGGTACGTGGTGTGCGAGGTCCGCGACAAGGGGCGCCTGGCCGACCCGCTCGCCGGCCGGCAGCCGGCCTCCCGGGACCAGCGGGGCGGTCGCGGGCTGCTGCTGGTCAATCTGGTGGCGGATCTGGTGCGGATGCACACGGGGGCCGCCGGGACGACCGTCCGGTGCTACGTGGGGTGCTGAATCGGTTTTCCGGCGGGCGGAGTTGCCGGGGCGGACGCTCAGTCCGGGTCGCGCAACGGGTCCGCTTGATGGGCCACCGCCAGCAGGGCCCGTACGGCGCTCTCGGCCGGGCCCAGGCGTGGATGCCACTGGGCGACGATGCTCACCGGCCGGATCCGCTCGGACAGGCGCAGCTCGACCAGCTCGCCCTCCCGCAGCTCCCGCGTGACCGTCAGTTCCGGCAGCAGGGTGATGCCGTGGCCGTGTCCGATGAGCCGCAGCAGAGCCGCCATCGAACCCTGGAGCAGGGTCTGCTGGGCACCGGCCAGCAGATCCCGGCCGAAGCGGTCCACCAGCATCTCCGAGGTGCAGCCGCGTTCGGCCACCAGGAAGTCGTAGCCGAGCAGCTGCTCCGCCGTCACCGTCTCCTGCCGCGCCAGCGGATGACCCGACGCCGCCACCAGCACCGAACGGCAGTGCCCCACGACCGCGTGCGGGCGGACCGGACCGACGCCGTTGTCGTACTCGAACATCAGGTCCAGTTCGCCTGCCTCGAAGGCCCGTTCCAGCCCCCGGCGCGGTGCCACCGTCAGCGCGACGTCCGCACCGGTGCGCGTGCCGCCCGCGCCGTACTCCAGAGCCGCCAGCACCTCGGGCAGCCACGCGTGGGCCAGTGACTCCGGCGCGCCGATCCGCAGCCGGGGCCGGTCGCCGCGGGCCGCCCGGCGCAGCCGCTCCTCCAGCTCCAACGACTCGCGGGCGTACGGCAGCAGCCGGGTGCCGGCCTCGGTGAGCACCGCACCCGTGCCGGCCCGCACCAGTACGCTCACGCCCAGGTCGGCTTCCAGCCGCTTGAGCTGGGCGCTCACACTGGACTGTGCGTAGCCCAGCGCCTGGGCGGCGGCGGAGATGCCGCCGTGCTCGGCGACCGCGACGAAGGCGCGCAGATAACGGGAGTCCACGGCGGCAAGGGTAACCAGCCCATCGGACTTCCCGATGGGGCCATCGCGATCACGGTGTCGCGGCGCCCGCGCCCGCCGGGACACGCTGCGCCCATGACCACAGCCGACTCCACCGCACGACCAGCCGCACCGCCCGCCGGTTCCCCTTCCGGCGAGGCCGCCGGGAGCACCCGCGCGCACACCGCCGCGAACGTCTCCGGGCGGACGGCCGGGCGGATCTCCCGTCTCACCTTCGCCGGTATCGCCCTCGGCAACCTGCTCGTCCTGCTGGACACGTCGATCCTCAACGTCGCCGTCCCCGACATCCAGACCTCGCTGCACCCGGCGGCCGCCGCGCTGCCCTGGACCGTCGACGCCTACACGGTCGTCTTCGCCGGGCTGCTCCTGACCGGCGGTGTCATCGCCGACCGCTGGGGCGCCCGCCGCGTCTACACCAGGGCGCTCGGCCTGTTCGCCGTCCTGTCCACGGCCTGCGCCCTCGCGCCCGGCGCCGGCGCCCTGATCGCCGGGCGCGCGCTGCTCGGCGCCGCGGGCGCCGGTCTCGTGCCCGCCTCCGTGGCCCTCCTGATCCACCTGCACCCCGACCCCGCCCGCCGTACCCGCGCCATCGGCGCCTGGACCGCGCTCAGCGGGCTCGGCGCCGCCGCCGGCCCCGTGCTCGGCGGCGCGCTCGTCGAACTCGGCGGCTGGCGGCTGGTGTTCCTCGTCAACCCGCCGCTGGCTCTGGCCGCGCTGCTCCTCGCCCGCCGGCTGCCCGTACCGCCCGTCCGGGCCGACCGCGCCCTGGACCGCCCCGGCCTGACCCTGTCCACCGCGGGCCTGTGCCTGCTCACCTTCGGCCTGGTCGAGGCCGGTATCGAGGGCTGGGGCGCGCCGCTCGCACTCGTCCCGCTCGCCGCCGCACTCGGCTGCTTCGCCGCGGTGGCCGCCGTCGAACGCCGGGCAGCCGCCCCGGTCCTGCCGCCCGCGCTGCTCGCCCTGCCGAAGGTGCGGGCCGCGATGGCCGCCGCCGCGGTGTCCTGCTTCGCCTACTTCGGCGGGATGTACCAGCTCGCCGTGTGGCTGCAGCACACCTACCGGCTGACGCCGTTGCACGCGGGTCTCGCCGCCCTGCCGATGGCCCTCCCGGTGTGTGTGATGCCGTTCTTCACCGGCCGGCTCGTCGCCCGCCACGGCCCCCGCCCGGTGCTGCTCACCGGCATGTCCGCCGCCGTGGCCGCCGGGGTGCTGCTGGCCTGCGCGGGGGGCCCGCACCCGCCGCTGCCGCTGATCGTGGCCGCCGAGCTGGCGCTCGCCGCGACCGGCACGTTGTCCATCCCGGGGGCGGCGGCCGCGGTGGCCGTCGCGGCACCGCCGGAGTACGCCGCGACCAGCCAGGGGGCACTCAACGGCATACGCCAGGCGGGGTCGGCGCTGGGGGTCGCGGTCCTGGGCACGCTGGGCTCCCTGGCCGCGTCCGGGTACGTCCTCGTCGTGGTCGGCGCCTGCGCGGTACTGCTCGTGGGCGCGACCGGTGCCTGAGCGCCCCACCGGGGCACCACGATGCCGCACGCCCCGGGCCGTCCGGCCGCGGGCCGTGGCGCCGACCGCGCCCGCGCGGGGGGCCCCACGTCGGGCCCGTCCCGCGCCCGCCGCCCCCGTCGTCGTACACCGCCGGCCGTACCGCGGCCCGGTGGCCCGCGATGGGGTCCGGGAGCCGGTTCTCCACCGGCGCGAGGAAGCGGACGGACGGCGGGAGGCCGAGTGCCCCCGGCGGTTGTGCGTCCTCGGCCGCCGGCGGGCCGCCGCCGCGCCTGCCCGGCCGGGCGCGGCCGTTCCGAAAGGCTCCCCGCCGGCGGACGCGTGGCCGTACAGGTCTCGGCGAGCCCGTCCTGATCCCGGCCGGTGGTGCCCTGCGCCGCGTGCCGTGCGGTGTTCAGGCGACCAGCGGGTTCAGGACCAGGGGCTCGATCCGGCCCTCCAGCATGGCGCCGATGCCCTGGGCCGCGCAGATGTCCGGGCGTTCGGCGATGTGCACCGGTATCCCGGTGGCCTGCCGCAGCATCTGGTCGAAGCCGGGCAGCAGCGCCGAGCCGCCCACCATCATGATCCCGCGGTCGGCGAGGTCGGCGACCAGGTCGGGCGGGCAGGCGCGCAGCACCTTGCCGATGCCGTCGAGGACGGCGGTCAGCGGGGTCTGGATGGCGCCCCGCACGGCGGCGGTGTTGATGCGCACGCTGCGCGCGAGCCCGGTGGCCACGTCCCGGCCGTTGATCTCGGCGGAGGCGGGTCCCTGCGAGTTCAGCCCGTTGCCGGACAGCGCCAGTTGCAGCGGACGTACGGACTGGCTGGGCAGGATCAGCTGGTGTTCGAGCCGCAGATGCTGCACGATCGCCTGGTCCACGGCCTCGCCGCCCACCGGGACCCGCTCGGCGGTCACGATGGACCCGAGCGAGAGCACCGCGACCTGGGTGGCCGCCGCCCCGCACACCATGATCATGGTGGCCTCGGGGCGTTCCACGGGCAGCCCGCACCCCACGGCGGCGGCGATCAGCGTGTCCACCAGCTCGACCCGGCGCGCGCCCAGCCCGACCAGCGTCTCGATGGTCGCCCGCTGGGCCAGCGGATCGGCGCCGTGCGGGGTGCACGCGGCGGCCCGCAACCGCAGATTGCGCCGCAGGGCACGGCGTATCTTGTCGCCGAGCAGCTGCCGCAGCATGCGCTGGGCCATCTCGATGTCGACCACCGTGCCACCGGAGATGGGCCGTACGACCCGGATGTAGCCCGGCGTCCGTCCCGTCATCTGCTCCGCGAAGTCACCGACCCCGATGAGCGATCCGCTTCGCGTGTTCACGGCGGCGACCGAGGGCTGGTCGACGACGAGTCCGGCACCCTTCACATACACCCGGGTACGTGCCGCACCCAGGTCGACGGCGAAGTGGCAGCGGCGCAACTGCTCCAGACGGACGGTCACGGCAGATCCTCCCTGGTGCGCGGGGCCTTGCGCCCGGCCGGGCGGCGGGCCTCTTCCTGCATCCTGTGCGGAGCCCGGCGGCGGGCGCCTTCTGGAGGGGGCCGGGCGGGGCGCCGCTGAATGGGGGTTCTTCGCGGCCCGTGGCGCGTCACACGCTCTGTGCGGCCCGCAGCAGAGGTAGGAGACCGTAGGACGCCAGCACGTCGGCGGCCCGGCGGAAGCCGGGGTCCACGTAGACGAAGGGGACCCGGGCCGCCCGGGCCGCCTCCCACTCGCTGTCGCCGGTGCCGATCATCAGGCACTGCTCCGGCCGGACACCGAGCCGGGCGACGGCCTGCAGGACGCGGTGCGGGTGCGGCATCAGCGGGTGGCCCAGGTCGTCACGGCCGTGCACTCCGCCGGGCAGACAGCCCATCAGCCCGCGCTGCTCCAGGTACCCGGTCACCGCCTCCGTCGCACAGTCGGTGACCACGGCCAGCGGCAGGCCCCGGGCGTCCAGGGTGCGCACCAGCAGGTCGGCGTTGGCCACCGGCTTCGCCGCACGGGCGGCGGCCGTCTCGCGCGTCCGGAGAGACCCGGCGAGCTCGGCCGCGGAGACCTCCCCGGCCCGTTCCCTCAGCAGGTCGAGCGGGAGGAAGGAGCCGTCGTCCCCGCGCAGGCGGGTCAGCACCCCGTCGAAGCCGAGGAGCACCGCGTCCGCCGCCCGCAGAGCGTCGGCGAGTTCTCCGTCGACCTCGTCCCGGGGCGGGGCCGCCAGGGAGCCGCGGGTCGGGGTGAGGGAGCCCCGCCAGTCGACGGTGTACCCGGACGGAGGGTGAGCGCGCAGCTCCGCCTCCAGCCGGGCGTGGGCCTCGGCCGTGCGGCGCGGCGGGTAGAGCGGCGAGACCATGCCCAGGCAGTCCCGCAGCCGCTCGGTGACCAGGACGGAGGGAACGCGGCCGGACGCCGCCGACACGGCACGCAGCGGGTCCGTGATCCGCCAGCTCGCCTCCCCGGTGAGCGTGAAGACCGGGACGCCGTTGACCACCGGACCCAGTTCGGTCAGCTCCAGCCGGCGCTCGGTGAGATCCACCTCGTAGTAGTAGGTGTCACCGCTGGGGCGGTTGAGGGTGAACCCGGGGCCGTACGCCGTGAAGACGACGGTTCTCGTCCGGCCGGCGGGGCGGGGCAGCGGTACCTCGCCGGGCAGCCGGAACGGGCCCTGGACGGGCTCGACGGCGCCCGGGGCCGGCGCGTGCGCCAGGGCGTACCAGCCGTCGGCCGGCGTGTGCGGGGTCAGGGGCAGCAGCCGGGGGAGCGCCTGGTCGCCGCGGATCACGGTGCGGGGTGGGCCGAAGTCGGCGACGACACCGCTGCGGACCAGTTCGGTGCGCAGGACGTCGGGGACGGCGACGACACCCAGGGCGCCGGCCGCGTCCCGCACCCGGTCCAGCAGCTCGGCTCCGGGACCGGCGCCCGCGCGGCGGTGGCCGTCCTGGGGCCGCTCGAACGTCACCCGCCAGCGCAGCCCGCCCGTCTCGGCCAGCCGGTCCCGCAGTTCCCGCAGGGTGACGCAGAGCAGGGCGAGCTCCGCCGCCTCGGTGCGCAGCCGGAGGGCGTACCCGTTCCACTCGGTTCGCAGCTCGTAGTCGTCCGGGCCGAGTTCGGCGGCCAGCAGCAGACGCACCACCGCGCGGCCCAGGGCCGGCCGGTCGTCCGGGTTCCCGGGCCCGTCCGCCAGCTCGAAGCGGGCCACCGGCCGCAGCGGCGGGTCGGACGGCGGGGCGTCCGACGCCTCCTCCGCGGCGAACAGGCTGTCCGGCACGTCGTCCTGCGGCAGGGGTGCCTCCGCCGCCGCGTCCTCGGGACCGTACAGCAGCGAGGGCAGGTCGTCCTCGGTGGGGAAGGAGCCCAGCGGCAGCCCGTCGGGGCCCTCCGTGGAGCCGCGGCCGGGATCCGGGTCGTAGTCGGGCGGCTGCTCCGCGTCCCCGGGCGCGGCGTCGTCGGCGAGGTCGCCGCGCAGTTCGTGCCCCAGAGCCAGCAGGACGGGATCGTCGCCACCGGACTCCGCGTACTCCTCGAACACCTCCAGGGCCGCCTCGGTGCGGCCCAGCCGCTGCAGCGCGAGCAACAGCAGACGGCGGTAGTCCTCGCGCGCCGGGTGCGCGCGCAGGAGCGCGGTGAGGTCCGCCGCCGCGCGCTCGAACTCCCCTGACTCCAGGTCGAGTTCGGCCCGTTCGCGCTGCAGTGCGAGCTGGAGCTGGAGGAGCCGGGTGCGCGCGGTACGGGCGGCGGGCCCGGGCACGCCGGCCAGCGGTCCGGCACCGCCCCACAGAGCCAGCGCCTCGTCCAGCCGCTCGCGTGCCGCCCGCGGATCTCCCCGGTCCGACAGCTCGGTGGCCAGGCGCCGCAGTTCCTCGCAGCGGAGCAGGTCCACATGGTCGGCGCTGGTGTGCAGGGCGTAGCCGTCGGGAAGCGTCGCCAGCACCCCCGGGCCCAGGGCCGCGCGCAGGTCCGAGGCCAGCCGGCCCAGCGCCGCCGTCGCGTCCTCCGGTTCCTCCGCCGGGCTCCACAGGCCGGCCCGCAGCTCGTCGTGGGTGACCTTCCGTCCGTGCCGGAGCAGCAGCATGGCGAGCAGCGCGCGTGCCTCCGGCGGGAACTGCGGGGAGCGACCGGGTACGTCGACGGTCACCGGCCCCAGGAGGGCGTAGGAGCGCGGGCGGTACGCCTCTTGGGCCAGGTCCAGAAGCTGATCGTCCAGGAGCGCCGGCACGCCCGCGCTCCGGTGCAGCGTGGACCGCAGGAGGGAGAGGGCCTCCGCGTACGGCCCGCGCACCGGCTCGGGCAGATGACGCAGTGTAGGAGCCGCACCGGCCCGTGCGCTCCCCGCGGCCAGGTGCAGCATCATCTGGCCCAGCGCCCGCAGGTCCTCGTCCCTCGGCATGTCCGACGGCAGGACCGGCTCGAACAGGGTGAGCCGGACCGTTCCGTCGGGCAGCAGCACCACCCGGGACATGCCGACGGCGCCGTGCCGGACCCACTGGGTGTGCGCGGCCCGCAGAGCGCGCGCGAGCTGCGCCCCCAGGGACACCGTCAGCGGCGCCGGCAGGTGGTAGCCGTTCGGCGCCGCCAGGGTGTTCAGCGGGATGCCGTCCAGGTGTTCCATGACCACGTACGGGATGTCGTCCTCGATGCCGAAGTCGTGGACGGTCACCACGTTGGGATGGTCCAGCGCCTTCAGCGCCCTCGTCTCCCGCAGGAAGTCCGCGCGCCACTTCGGGTCGGTGACCGGCTCGTGCAGCCGCAGCACCACCGTCCGGTCCGCCGCCGGTTCCCCGGCCAGCCACAGCGACCCGCCCGGGCTCAACCGCCGCAGCGGCCGGTAACGGCCGGCCAGCCCCGGCGGCACCGACGGCGCCCCGCCCCCGGCGAGCCTGCGCACGCTCTCCCGCCGTACCGTCGCGAAGGGCTCCCCGTCCGGTGCGGCCCCGCCCGAACCGTCTGCCACGGGCGCCACCGCGTGGAACTCACCGGGTGCCGCCCCGGCCCGGTCCTCGATCAGGGCGCCCGCACGGGCCAGCAGGTCGGTCGTGCGGCTGCGGGACGAGCGGGGCAGGCCGCGCAGCAGGAGCTCCCGGACGCCGGGCCGGAAGGCATAGCTGCCCGCGGGCCCGGGGGCCGTCGTCAGCAGGCCGCTGAGGATGACCTCGGCCAGGTGCTGGGGACGCGGATCGGGTTCGACCGCCCGCTGCACCAGCCGCATGACCGGCAGGTCGGGGCGGCCGACGGCCAGATGGGCGGCCAGCCGGACCGCCTCCGGGGACGACGTCCCCCTGAACCGCAGCACCAGCTCCTCGGCGGAGAGCCGGCCGAGATCGGTGCGGGTCCCGGGGTCCGGGCGGCCGCCGAGCGCCGCCGCCGAGCCCGGGAAGCCGCTGCCGCCGGCCGACGCCAGCAGGGCCGCCCAGTTCGCCAGCCAGCGCGGACCGGCCTCCAGGACGGGCAACGGGATCACCCCCCGGGCCGTGAACCGCGCCGGATCGCCGTCGTACGGGGCGAACGCCAGCGCCGTCGCCGGAGCGGCCGGGAACGGGGCGGTCAGCAGGCCCGGTTCGACCGGAAGCGCGGTGTCCCGCCACAGATGCTCGGGCAGCGGCTGTACGACGGCCACGGGCATCCGGCGGCACCAGCGGCGCAGCGTCGCCTCCCACCGGCTGCCCGCCGGGCCCGGTCGCCACTGCGGGCCCATGCAGTCGCTGATCACGAGGGTGACGGTGCGTCCGTCGGCCGGGGCGTGCGTGCCGTCGCCGTGCACCGTGCCCTCGGCGGTGACACGGAGCGGGCTCACCGTGCGGAAGACGCCCGACTGGGCCACCGCCGTGTGCAGTTCGCGGATCAGGGGCCGCCAGACGGGCATCGTCGGACCCGTGTCGTACGCCAGGTTCAGACGCAGCCAGCGCTCCCGGGCGGGGCGCAGCACGGGCAGCCACCACTCGGGGGACGCGCCGAGGCGGGCGATGCGGTCGGCGGTGGCGTGCTCGTCGAGGCGGTGACCGGACGGGGCGTCGGTGTGCCGTTTCAGGGGGCGCAGCGCGCGCTGCAGGCCCAGGGGATGGCGCAGCATCGGCGGCGCGGGCGCCAGCAGCCCGGCGTAGGCGCCCGGCGTGTCCGGGACCGGTGCGGGCAGGTGCAGCGGGGCGCGGGGCGTCTCGCCGGCCCCGGTCCGGGCGGGTCCGGGGTCCGCAGGCGGGGGGCGGCGCGGGTCGCGCGCCGGTGGTCCGGGCGGCTCCGGCAGGGGCTGTGCCGCCCCGGGTTCGGGGGGCGGCGCGGCGGTCGTCACCGGACCGCCGTCCGCCACCGGCTCCATCTGCCGTGCCAGCCAGAGCAGTTCGGCCATCTGCAGCGGGGTCGGGCGCACGCCGCCCGCCGCCTCGGCCAGGGCGTCGGTCAGGCGGGTGAGCGGGTCCCGGCGGCGGGTACCGTCAGAGGGCATCGGGCTGCCGGTCCTCGCTCAGGTACGGCATCAGCTGCTGGGCCAGTCCGTCCAGGGAATCGACGGGCAGATCGGCGGAGCGGGCCAGGTAGATCGCGTTGAGGAGCTGGTCCGTGGCCAGGTCGCCGCCGCCCACCCGGGACAGGAAGCGGCTGATCAGCGTGTGCGCGTAGGCGTCGGGCTCGCCGTCGAAGTGGGCGCGGACGATGTCCGCCAGCTGCTGGTCGTCCGGCTGCCGCAGCCGCAGCGTCACACAGCGGCGCAGGAACGCGGGCGGGAACTCGCGCTCGCCGTTGCTGGTCAGGACGACGAACGGGAAGGCGCGGCAGCGGACCCGGCCGCGTTCGACCGGGACCCGGTCGTGGGTGCCGTCGACCATCACCTTCGCCTTCGGCACGTGCCGGGCGGCGCGGACCAGTTCGGGAATCTCGTACTGCCCCTCCTCCAGCACGTTCAGCAGGTCGTTGGGCAGGTCCAGGTCGCTTTTGTCGATCTCGTCGATGAGCAGCGCGCGGGGCCGGGCGTAGGGCAGCAGGGCCGTGCCGAGCGGGCCGAGACGCAGATGGTCCTCCAGGCCGGACTCCGGGGCGGGGCCGGGCGTGGTCTGGCGGGCCGCGTACAGGCGGGACAGGGGGTCGTACTGGTAGAGGCCGTCGTGCAGGGTGCTGCGGCTGGTGATGTTCCAGCGCAGCACCGGGCCCAGCCTCAGCTCCCGGGCCACCGCGTAGGCCAGCGAGGACTTGCCGGTGCCGGGCGGGCCGGTGACGAGGAGCGGGCGGCGCAGGTACAGCGCCGCGTTGACCAGCTCGACCGTCTGCGGGGTGGCCCGGTAGGTCTGCGCGCGGTGGGTGCGGTCGGGTGAGGTGGCCGCGGTGTCGGCGGTGTCGGCGGGCGTGTCCAGCGGGGGACCGCCGTCGAACGCCCGCCAGGGCGGGGCGGGCGGCAGCTCGGTGATGCCGTCGTGCGGCTCCTTCGTGCCGGTGTACACGGGCCACAGGGGCATGGGATGCGGTCCTTCTCTCGGCGGTTCAGGCCACGGGGGTGTGCAGGCTGGCGGTGGGCTCGGGGAAGCAGCGCGGGTCGTCCCACAGCAGCTGGACACCTTTCGCCCAGTGCCGTTCGGGTTCCTCCTGCGCCTCGGCCTCCTCCCGCAGCAGCTGGATACGTCTGGGCAGTTCGGCCGGGGCGACGCCCTCCACATGCGGGGCGAGGGCGTCCAGGAACGCCGTACCGGTGCACGGCGTCGGGTGCTCGGCGGCACCGGGACAGCCCGCACGCGGCCACAGCAGCACGGGCACGGGCATGTTCAGACCCACCTCGAAGTGCTCGGGTACGGCGGTCGGCGGGGCGGCGAAGCCCGCCAGGCCCGCGTCCTGCTCGCGCAGGCGTTTGCGCAGGCCCAGGTGCGGGGTGCCGCACTCCACGCGGTGCAGCACCGGCTTGGGGTCCGTCGCCATCCTCTGCCACCTCTTGCCGAGCTGGTGGCGCAGCCGGGCGCTGTGGTGCCGGGAGCGGTCGGTGACGACCACGGGATGGGCGCAGCCGAGCGGGGTGGAGTCGTCGGCGCTGCACGCCCAGTCCGCCACCGGCAGGTTCAGCAGATCGCGCGGCAGCGTGAAGGTCAGCAACTCGTCCGCGCCGAAGGCGAGTTCCGCGAAGGCCCGGTCGATGCCCCGCTGTATGTACGCCCGCATCTCGGCACGCGGCAGCCGGACCGTGCCCACGGGCCGCCGCCGTCCGTCCCGGTAGGCCGACACCGCGACCGTGACCTGGTCGGGATCGGCGCCGCTGTGGTCGATCTCGACCAGGATCGGCGCCCAGGCGGCGGGCGCGGGCGCGGCCGGCGCGGGCCGCTCCAGCAGCTCCGCCAGCCGGCCGGCGAACCGGGTGAGTGCCTCGGCGGGATCCTCGACCTCCCACCGCACATAGCCCGCCGCCGCCCGCAGGGAGGCGAAGCCGCCCGGTGGCAGGGGCGGGCCGAAGTCACCGACGGCGTCCACGAACAGCTGGTCCGGTGAGCAGACGAGACCGGCGTCCTCGGCCCTGCGCACCAGCGCGTCAAGGCGCCGCGCCGGATCCTCGGCGGCCGCGTGGCGCGGGAGCAGCCCGGTCAGCGCGGGCCAGTGGCGGGCCAGCACTTCGGTGGGCAGCATCCGGGCGACCAGGACCCCGGGCTCGCTCGCGACCTGCGCGACCATGCCGACCACCCGTCCGTCCGGGAGGGCCGCCGCGGCACCGCTGAAGCCGTGCGTCAGGGGCTGACCGTGCCCGGCCATCGCCTCCAGCTGCACCCACTCGCCGGCGATGCGGGTGGCGGACCTGGCGCGGTACCAGGCGAGCTGGCCCTCGTCGTAGCCCTCCGGGAAGCCGTACGCCTCCAACACCACATGGGCGAGGGCGGGTCCGGTGGCCTGCGGGGCGAACCGCGCCGGGCGCTGCGGCACCTTCCGGGCCAGTTCCAGGACGGCCAGGTCACCGGGATCGGTGGCGCCGCCCGCCCAGTTGCCGTGCGCGGCCACGTCCGCGGGCAGCCGGCCGAGGTCCGGGCGGTTCGGGAACGACACGGTCAACGTGCCCGCCGCACTGCCCTGTACGACGTGTGCGCAGGTCAGCACGGTGGTGGGCGAGACCAGGAAGCCCGCGCCGGCCACCACGCCCCCGCACTCGATCCGGGCCTGCCAGGACGCCCCCGTCATGACCGGGACGCCGGCCCGGGGACGCTCACCACCGATGCGTCCGAGGTGTCCGACGGGACCGAACCCGCCGACGGCCGCGCGGCCGTACGCTCCGACGACCACCCCAACCGCACCACCAACTGGCCCTCCGCCGCCCCCTTGGCGATGACCGCGCCCGCCTCCGCGGTCAGCTTCACGCCGAACTCCAGCTCGACGGAGTCGGGGCACAGAGCGCCGTCACGGAAGACCCGCAGGGCGGAGTGGGCCGCGGCGCGCACGCTGTCCAGGGCGCCCTCGAAGGTGCGCGTGGCCTGCGCGGCCGGGCCCTCACCGCGCGAGACGAGGCGGGTGCCGCCGGCGGCCTCCGCTGTCTCCACGACGACCACGGCCCCGTCCTCCGTGGTGAACTCCACCAGCTTGTGCACCGTCATGCCCCCGTCCTCGTGATCAACGACCTCTCCATTGTCGCGGAGAGGAGGCGAAGCCGTGCGCGCTTCCGGACGCACCCGCCGCCGGACGCGCCGGACGACCGCGTCGGAGGATGACCGCCGAGTCACCTTCCCGCCCGTGTCCCGCAACACTCCGGCGGCACCGCACACATGACACTCGTCCCAGCACGCGATCCACTCGGACAGACATCCCGACGAGAAGAGGCGTGGATGACCAGAGGACCAGGACGAGTCAGACACGGGGCGGCTCTGCTGGCGGCGGGCCTGGTGGGCGCCCTGCTTCCGGCCGGTCCGGCGGTGGCGGTGGCACACGTGGCCGCGCGCACCCCCGCCGACGCCGCCGCGGCCACCACCGTCACCCTCGTCACCGGTGACAGGGTGACCGTGACCGACCTCGGGCGCGGGAAGAGGACGGTCACCGTGCGGCGGGCCGAGGGCGCCACCGGCGCCGTACGGACGCAGGTGAGCAACGGCGCCGTCACCGTCGTACCCGACGAGGCACTGCCGTATCTGCGGGCGGGGACGCTGGACCGGCGGCTGTTCGACGTGAGCGGGCTGATCCGGCAGGGGCTGACGGACTCCGGGACGGACACGCTGCCGCTGATCGTCACCTACGGCGAGGGCGCGCGGACCGCCACCCCGGCCGGGACCGCGCGGACCCGGACCCTGACCAGCCTGCACGGGGCCGCGGTCGAGGCCGGCAAGGGGCGCACCTTCTGGCGGTCGTTCACCCGCCACGACGGCCTCGCCAGGGTGTGGCTGGACGGCAGGGTGAAGGCCGACATGGCCGAGAGCAACGCCCAGATCGGCACGTCGGCGGGCTGGGACGCCGGGCTCACCGGCAAGGGCGTCACCGTCGCCGTCCTCGACACCGGGGTGGACCTCGGCCATCCGGACCTCACGGACCGGGTGACCGCGGCCAGGAGCTTCGTCGAGGGTCAGGAGGTCGCCGACCGCAGCGGGCACGGCACACATGTGACCTCCACCGTCGGCGGCAGCGGCGCCGCCTCCGGCGGCCGGGAGAAGGGTGTCGCGCCCGAGGCCGCGCTCGCCGTCGGCAAGGTGCTCAGCGACCAGGGCTCGGGCAGCGAGTCCCAGATCATCGCCGGGATGGAGTGGGCGGCGCGGGACGTGCACGCGAGGATCGTCTCCATGAGCCTGGGCTCGACCGAGCCGAGCGACGGCACCGATCCCATGGACCAGGCCGTCGACACCCTCTCCCGGGAGACCGGCGCGCTCTTCGTGGTCGCCGCGGGCAACACCGGCGCCCCGTCCTCCATCGGCTCGCCCGGCGCCGCCGACGCGGCCCTCACCGTCGGCGCGGTGGACTCCGCCGACCGGGCCGCCTACTTCACCAGCGCCGGCCCCCGCTACGGCGACAACGCCCTGAAGCCCGACGTGTCCGCCCCCGGCGTCGCCATCCTCGCCGCCCGCTCCCAGCTCGTCTCCGGCAGCGGCTACTACACCTCCATGAGCGGTACGTCCATGGCGGCCCCGCACGTCGCCGGAGTCGCCGCCCTGCTCGCCCAGCGGCACCCCGACTGGACCGGCGCACGCCTGAAGGACGCGCTGATGTCCAGCTCGAAGCAACTCGGCGCCTCCGCCTACGCGCTGGGCGCGGGACGCGTGAGCGTGCCGGACGCCGTCGGGACCGGCGTCACCGCCACCGGCAGCGCCGACCTCGGCTTCCACAGCTGGCCGTACGACGCGAACAAGCCGGTGGCCCGGACCGTCACCTACAGCAACTCCACCGGAAAGGCCGCGGAGTTGACGCTGTCCGTGCACGGCGCCCCCGACGGGGTCGCCACCCTGGCCGACCGGGCCCTCACCGTGCCGGCCCACGGCACCGCCTCCACGACCGTCACCGGCGACGGGTCCAGGGCGCCGGTCGGCGAGACCAGCGGGCAGATCGTGGCCGTGGACCAGACCGGCCGCACCGTCGCGCACACGGTGTTCGGGCTGGTCAAGGAGGAGGAGCGGTACACGCTCACCGTCCACGTCAAGGACCGGTCGGGCGCTCCCGCCCCCGCCGACCTCACCGTGCAGCGGCTCGCCGCGGGGGAGGAGACCCAGGCGGTCCGCGTCGGCGGCTCCGGCACCCTCCGGCTGCGCCTCAAGCCCGGCCCCTACGCGCTCGCCACCTTCCTGGACGTGCACGGCAGCCATGGCGCCGACTCCCTCGGCCTCGGCTTCCTCACGGCGCCCCAGATCACCCTCGACCACGACCAGGACGTCACCCTGGACGGCCGGAGACTGCGCGAGGTCGAAGCCGGCGTGGACCGGCGCACCGAGACCCGCCAGCTCCTGATGGAGTACGACCGGCAGGCGAACGGCGCCGACCTCTTCGGCGCGGTCCAGGTGCCCCTCACCTACGACAGCGTCTTCGCCGCGCCCACGGCGAAGGTCACCGAGGGCGCCTTCGAGTACCGGACCGTGTGGCGGCTGGCCGAGCCGCAGCTGGAGGTCGCCGGGATCGGCGAGGCGACCGTCCAGCCGGGCGGCACCCTCATCGGGGGCCGGACCAGGCTGCCGCTCGTGGACGCCGGCGACGGCCCCTTCACCGGGGTCGCCGGCAAGGCGGTACTGGCCCGCCTCGCCGACGGCGCCGACCCGGCCGCGCTCGCCCGGGCCGCGCAGGACGCGGGCGCCCGGGCCCTGTTCGTCACGGACGACACGCCCGGCCGGCTGATGGCCTGGTGGGGGACCGACGACAACGCCGACCGGCCGCTGCAGATCGCCACCGTGGACGCGGCGGACGCCGCCCGGCTCCGCACGGCCGGCCGGGTCGACATGACCGGTACCGCCGACTCCCCGTACGTGTACGACCTGTCCGAGGGCCACCGGGGCGCGATCCCCGACCGGAGTCTGGTCTACACGCCCGGCAGGTGTGGACTGGCCGCCGTACGCGTGACGTTCCACGCGGCCCGGCCCGCCGACGGCGGTGAGTTCCGCTACTCCCTCACCGACACCTTCTCCGTCGGCCTCGGCTTCCTGGAACGGGTCCGCCTGCCCGCCGTGCGCACCGACTACGTCTCCACCGGCCCCGGCCAGCGCTGGCACGAGTCCGTGTCGGTCGGCGACGGCACCCTGGAGGAGCGCGGCGGCCTGGTCCGGTACGAGGGCGGTACGCGCCCGGCGCTGCACTGGTTCCGGCCCGTCTGGCACCCGTGGCTCGGCACCGGGCTCGGCTGGGGCCAGCAACGCGCCGGGAGGCAGATCCAGTTGAACACCCCCGGCTGGGGCGACTCCGGGCCCGACCACAGCGGGTTCGGGGACGTGTGGCGCGAGGACAGCGGCATGAGCCAGACCACCGCCGTCTACCTCGACGGCACCCTGGTCGACACGCGCACCGGGTCCGCCGCGTACGTCCGGGACGCACCCGCCGACGAGCACGCCTACAAGGTCGTCACGGACACCGTGCTGGACGCGGGACGCTGGACGCCGGCCTCGACGGGGCACAGCGAGTGGACGTTCCGCTCGGCGGCGACGGCGGAGGACCACTGGACGTATCTGCCGCTGATCAACCTCGCCTTCGACGTCGACACCGACCTCGCGGGGACCGTGCGGGGCGGGCGGCGGGTTCCGGTGGGCTTCGGTGCGTCGTACGTGGCGGGGGCCGCCGGGACGGGGACCCTGGGGGAGGGCCGGCTGGCGGTGTCGTACGACGGGGGTGCGACCTGGCGGGCGGTTCCCCTGAAGGGCGCGGGCGCCTCCTGGCGCGGCACGCTGACCGTGCCGCGCGGCGCGTCGTCCGTCTCGCTGCGGGCCACGGCCCACGACGACAAGGGGGGCTCGGTGACGCAGGAGATCGTCCGGGCGGTGGGGGTCCGGTAGCGCTCCCGGGGCGCCTCACACGATCCCCCTGACCACCCCCAGCTCCACCAGGTCCTGCGGTCGGATCCGCAGCTGGCCGGCGGTCGCCTCCACCTCCTCCCGGGGGCGCTTCAGGATCGCCGCCGCCAGTTCCGGGGCGATCACCGAGAAGTAACTGTCCGGGGTGGCCCAGGTGTTGCCCGGTGCGGCCAGCGCCAGGGCTCCGCCGGAGCCGCCCTCCCCGATGACGAGCGTGGTGATCGGGACCCGGGCCGCGGCCACCGCCCCGAACACCTCCGCGATCGCCGCGCCGGCGCCCTGCCGCTCCGCCTCCGCGTCGTTCGCGGCGCCCGGGGTGTCCACCAGCGTCAGCACCGGGATGCCGAGGCGGTCCGCCAGCCGGATCAGGCGGGCCGCGGTCCTGAAGCCGGCGGGGCGGGTCGCCGCTCCGGTCTGCGCGGCATAGGCCACGGTACGACCGTCCCGCTCGCCGAAACCGCACAGCATCCCGTCGGGATCCGTACCGCCGCACCGGTCACCGCTGAGGTCACGGCGGCGGCTGAAGAAGGAGTCCAGGTAGGCGTGCGCGCGCGGGCGCCGGGGGTCGCGGGCCCGCTGGACGGCGTCCCAGCCGGTGGCCGGAAGGCCGACGCCGCCCAGGGCCGGTGGCGGGGCGGGCGCGTCCGGGGCCGGGGACGTGAGCAGGCGAAGCCATGCCCCCAGGGTCTCCTTCAGCTCCGCCGGGGCCACCACCGCGTCCACCGAGCCCGCCGCCAGCTGGGACTCCGCCGTGTACGCGGACGGGTCGGCGTCGGACGGGCGGACGCGGGAGCCGGCGAAACCGACCTGGGCGCCGGGCAGGGCCAGGACGACGTCCGCGCCCGCACCGAGCGTGGCCCAGCCGCCGCCGGTCGTCGGGTCCCGCAGCACCGCGATCTGCGGCAGCCCCGCCTCCCGGGTGAGCGCCGACTGCCGGGCCACCCGCTGGAGTTGGCTCAGGGCGAGCATGCCCTCCTGCATCCGGCTGCCCCCGGTCGCGATCAACGGCACGACCGGCAGCCGGTGCGCGCGGGCGTGGGTGTACGCCGCCTCCAGGCGGTCGCCGGTGCGTTCACCCAGGGAGCCGCCGAGGAAGCCGAACTCGAAGGCGGTCAGCACCGCCGGGGTGCCCTCGACGCGCGCCGTGCCGCAGACGACCGACTCCTCCTCGCCGGTGCGCGCGGCGGCACGGGCGCGCGAGGCGTCGTACCCCTGCCAGCCGAGGGGCCCGTCGGGGGCCGACTTCCGCGACGGGTGCGGGAGTTCGCTGAAGGTGCCGGGGTCCGCGAGCAGGGTCAGTATCTCCCGGGCCGTACGTCGCTCAGCCATCGGCCAGTGCCCGCTTCATGATCTTCCCCATGTCGTTGCGGGGGAGCGCGTCCAGGTAGCGGACGACGCGGGGGCGCTTGTGCGGGGCGAGGCGACGGGCCACGTGGTCCGCCAGTTCCTCGGCCGTGGGCCGCGCTTCGGGGGCGGTGGGGACGATCCAGGCGACGATGCGCTCGCCGAGGTCCGCGTCCGGCTCCCCGGTGACCGCCGCCTCCCGCACTCCGGGGTGCTCCAGCAGCGCGTTCTCGATCTCACCGGCGCCGATCTTGTAGCCGCCGCTCTTGATCAGGTCCGTGGCCTTGCGGCCGACGATCCGGACGTACCCGTCGCTCTCCCGCACCGCCATGTCACCGGTACGGAACCAGCCGTCGGCGGTGAACGCGGCGGCCGTGGCGTCGGGCCGGTTCAGATACTCGGTGAAGAGGTTCGGCCCGCGGACCTGGATCTCGCCGACGCTCTCCCCGTCGTACGCGGTCAGCGGCGTCCCGTCCTCTTCCACGAGCCGCAGCTCGACGCCCGGCAGCGGGACGCCCACGGTCCCCGCGCGCGGCTCCCCGTCGGCCCGCACGCTGGTGTTCATGAGCGTCTCCGTCATGCCGTACCGCTCGATGACCCGCCGCCCGGTCGCCGTCGCGATGCGCTCGTGGTCGTGCACGGGCAGCGCGGCCGACCCGGAGACCAGCAGCCGGGCCCGGCCCAGCGCCTTGACCAGCTCCGGGTCCGCCGGCAGGGCCTCGGCGATCCGGTGGTACATCGTCGGCACCCCGAACAGCATGGTCGCCCCGGCGTTCAGCTCCCGTGCCACGCCGTCGGTGGAGAACCGCCCCAGGTGCCGGACGCCGCCGCCGCGCCGCAGCGGACCGAGGGTGCCCAGTACGAGCCCGTGCACATGGAACAACGGCAGCCCGTGCACCAGCACGTCGTCCGCCGTCCAGCGCCAGGCGTCGGCGAGCGCGTCCAGGGTGGTGGCGAGGGCCCTGCGGGGCAGGACGGCGCCCTTGGGCGGGCCGGTGGTGCCGGAGGTGTAGACGATCAGCGCCGGATCCTCGGCGGTGGCCGTCTCCCGCGGTGCGGCGCCGGGTCCGGCGGACGCGTCGACATCGATCCGCTCCAACTCGGCGAGGGTGTCGGGCAGTCGGCTGCCCGGCGCGGCCAGCACCAGCTCCGGCGCGCTGTCGGAGACGATGTGCGCGAGTTCCTTCTCGCCCGACTTCGGGTTCAGCGGCACCGCGGCGGCTCCGGCGAGCAGCACGCCCGTCACGGCGACGGCGGTCTCCAGCTCCGGTGTGGCCCACACGGCGACCCGGCCGGCGCCCCGCAGCCGGGCGGCGAGCGCACCGGCGGCCCCGGCCAGCTCGTCGTACGTCAACGACCGTTCGCCGAACCGCAGGGCGGTCCTCCCCCGGACTCCGTCCGGGGGGACCCCCGTCTCGCTGCGTTCGCCCGGACCGTCCGTCAGGGCGGGGAAGAGGGAGGACACGCGGCGCACTCCTAACCGTGGGACTGTCGCTTGACCGTCGGCACCTTCCTACACCAGGAGCCGCCTGCCGGCTCAGGTCCGCGGTGAACCGCGGTGGAGCGCCGTGCTCCCTCGTGCCGGACCGCGACGGTTGTTAGCCTCGCCGTGATCACACCGTCGTACGACAGGGAGTCCGCCGTGCCCCGCATCGCCCTCGCCACCTACGACCCCGGCGCCGAGCCCGGCAAGGACACCGACCTGCCGGAGCTGGTGCGGGCGCTGCGGGCGGCCGGCGCCGAGGCAGAGGCCCGGTACTGGGACGACCCGGACACGGACTGGGGCCGCTACGACCTCGTCGTCATCCGCTCCACCTGGGACTACAGCTGGCGGGCCGCGGAGTTCGGGGCCTGGGTCGAGCGGGTCGGCGCGCTCACCCGGCTCGCCAATCCGGCGCCCGTGGTGCGCTGGAACACCGACAAGCGCTACCTCGGCGAGCTGGCGGCGGCCGGCGTGCCCACCGTCCCCACGCGCTACATAGCGCCGGGTGAGCCGGCCGGCCTGCCCGACGGCCACGAGTACGTGATCAAGCCGACCTCGGGCGCGGGCGCCCGGTTCGCCGCCCGCTACACGCCCGCCGAGCACGAGCAGGCCGTACGCCACCTCACCCGGATGCACGCCGAGGGTTTCACCGCGATGGTGCAGCCGTACGTGCGGGGCATCGACGTCGGCGGGGAGCGGGCGCTGCAGTTCTTCGGCGGCCGGCTGCTGCACGCCAGCCGCAAGGGCGCCGTCCTCGCGCCGGGTACCGCGTACGACGCGGACAAGGTGGCGCATCCGGACCTGCGGCCGTGGCGGCCGACGCCGGAGGAACTGGTGCTCGCCGAGAAGGCGTTGGGCGCGGTTCCCGGCGGGGCCGGGCTGCTGTACGCGCGGGTCGACCTGGTGGACGGACAGGACGGGGAGCCTCGGCTGATGGAACTGGAGCTGGTGGAGCCGAACCTGTTCCTGTGGCTGCACCCCGGGTCGCTGGAGCGGGTGGTGGCGGCGGTGCTGGAGGCCGCCGACCCCGCGACGTCGGGGTGATCCGAAGAACACCCCCAGCGCCTGCCGGGGTGGCGTGAGGTGCCGTTCGGCGGCCGCGGCGCCGTCGTGGCCGGTCGCGCGGGTCCCCGCGCCCCCGCGGGGCCCTAGCGCGCCCGAGCCGTCTCCCGGCACGCCCGCGCGTACGCCCGCACCAGCGGCCGGTGGCCGTCCTCCCGCCGCCACGCCAGCGCGTAGCGGCTCGGTCCGATGCCACGGACCGGGCGCGTGGTGACGCCGCCCAGGGTGATCAGCGGGGCGTTGCCCTCGGCGACCAGGCAGATCCCGAGGCCGGCGAGCAGCGCCTCGTACGTCTCCTCCGCCCCGGAGATCTCCGCGCCGATCCGGGGCGGCCGGCCGGCGCGGGCGTCCAGCGCGAGCCAGTGGTCCCGCAGCCGGCCCGCGCTCCGTGGCAGGGCCAGGAACGGCTCGTCCAGCAGGTCGGCGAAGTCGAGCCCGGCGCGGGCGGCGAGCGGATGGGACTCGGGCAGGGCGAGCAGCCGGGGTTCCTCGGCGACCACCGTCCAGGCGTAGCGCTCCTCGTCGGGCAGCGGCAGCCAGACGAAGGCGACGTCCGCCGTGCCGTCCGCCAGGCCCGCCGTCGGGTCGTCCCAGCTCATCTGGCGCAGCCGGACCGTGACCGCGGGATGCGCGGCGGTGAACCGGGAGCGGACGGCCGGCAGCAGCCCGCCCCGGCCCGGACTGGTGCTCATGCCCACCACCAGCGTGCTGCGCTGGGCCGCCCTGGCCGCCTCGACGGCCGCCCCGCCCGCCTCCCACGCGGCCAGCACCTGCCGGGCGTGCGGCAGCAGCGCCTGACCGGCGTCCGTCAGCGCGACGCCGTGCCGGTCGCGCCGGAACAGTTCCGCCCCCAACTGCCGCTCCAGCGCGCGGATCTGCTTGCTCAGCGCGGGCTGGGAGACGTACAGCCTCTCGGCGGCGCGCGTGAAGTGGAGTTCCTCGGCGACCGCGACGAAGTAGCGCAGATCCCGGGCGTGCACGTCGATGGTCATAGCCGTTGGTTATCACCGTCGGTCTTGGACGGGCAACGGCTCGCGGCAGCAGTCTGGTACGTGTCCGCAACAGAGACACACAGACATGAAGAGAGCGGCGGGAGTCCTGATGAACAAGGTGTGGCTGGTGACCGGGGCGAGCAGCGGTTTCGGACGGGCGATCACCGAGGCCGCCGTGGCGGCCGGTGATGTGGTGGTCGGCGCGGCCCGGCGCCCGGAGGCCCTGGACGACCTGGTGGCCGCCCATCCCGACCAGGTGGAGGCGCTGCGGCTGGACGTCACCGACGTGGCCGCGATCGAGGAGGCGGTCCGGGATGTCGTGGCCCGGCACGGGCGGATCGACGTGCTGGTCAACAACGCGGGGCGCACCCATGTCGGAGCCGTCGAGGAGACGACCGACGACGAGCTGCGCGCCCTGTTCGACCTGCACTTCTTCGGACCGGCGGCGCTGGTCCGGGCGGTCCTGCCGCACATGCGGGAGCGCCGCTCCGGCGCCGTCGTGCAGATGAGCAGCATGGGCGGCCAGATGTCCTTCGCGGGGTTCGGGGCGTACAGCGCGACGAAGTTCGCCCTGGAGGGCCTGTCCGAGGCGCTCGCGGACGAGGTGCGGGAGTACGGCGTCAAGGTGCTCGTCGTCGAACCGGGCGCGTTCCGGACCTCGCTGTTCGGCACCGGCCGCGCCGGGGTCAGCTCCGACAGCGGGGTGTACGCCAAGGTCGGCGAGACCCGCGGCTTCGTCGAGGGCGGCGACGGCACCCAGCCCGGCGACCCGGCCAAGGCCGCGGCCCTCGTCCTGGCCGCGCTGGAGGCCGAGCACACCCCGCTGCGGCTGCCGCTCGGGGAGGACGGGGTGAGTGCCGTCCTGGCCCACCTCGACCAGGTCCGCGACGACGTCACCGCGTGGGAGAAGCGCACCCGCGCGACGGCCTTCGACGCCTGACCCGGCTTCGACGCCCGACCTAGCTGATCACGGCCGTCCTCTGGAGCAGGCCCCAGGTGAACTCGGCGACCACCTCGTGCCGTACGCCGTCCCGGTCGGGGGCGGTGAAGGCCAGCCCCCAGCGCGTCGGGGCGGTGCCCTCCAGCGGGCGGGCCGGGGCGAAGGCGCGGGCCACCTCGTCCACCGTGCAGGACCAGGGGACGAGGTCGTCCAGGGTCGCCGGCTCCGGGGCCACGGCACCCGGCGCGCGCACCAGCCACTCGTTCCAGACCGCCCCGTCCGGCCCGACCAGCACCTCGAAGCGCAGGCCGGGCCACAGGGGCAGGGCCCAGCGCCGGGCCTCGCAGTCGACGTCGCCGAGGCGGCGGGGGAGGACCGACTCGGGCTCTCCCAGGACCGAGCGGTAGCGGGCGGCGGCGGACCGGGCCCTCGGCGAGCGGACCATCGCCTGCCAGCGCTTGTTCGCCTCCCGCATGTCCTTGACCGAGGCGCCCAGCTCGCGCCGGGCGTCCTCGACCAGATCCGGATTGTGGTCGGCCATGCGGCGCAGCAGCACCAGCTGGAAGTCGACATGCATGGCACCCATGGTGCCCGGCGCGTTCCCGCCCATTGCCCGCGTACCTGTCCATGACTAGCCTGTGTTCGTCATGCCGATCGCCTGTTGATATCTCGAACGCCGGGGTGGCCAACGGGCGCTTAGACCCAAGGGAGGGGGCCGGACGTGGGACGCCTCGTGCCTGCCGTGACCCGGGCTCTCGACATTCTTGAGCTGTTCCTCGACGGGGACGGGACGCTCTCCGCCCCCGACATCGTGCGCAGGCTGCAGCTGCCGCGCACCACCGTGCACGAGCTGGTCACCACGCTCGCCGCACGGGCCTACATCGTGCAGGTGCCCGGTCAGCCCGGACGCTACCGGCTCGGCGTACGTCCGTACCAGCTCGGCAGCCGCTACGCCGAGCAGCTCGACCTCGCCGCCGAGGGCCAGCAGGTGGCCCGCGCGGTCGCCGAGACCTGCGACGAGACGGTGCACGTGGCGATCCTCGAAGGCACCGACGTCATCTACATCGCCAAGGTCGACTCCACGCACGCCGTCCGCATGGTCTCCGCGGCCGGCCGCCGCCTGCCGGCCCACTGCACCTCGGTGGGCAAGATGCTGCTGGCCTCGCTGCCGGAGCAGGAGCTGGCCGCACGGATCCCGGACGACGCCGAGCTGACCGCGATGACCCCGAACAGCATCACCGAACCCGGTGTGCTGCGCGAGGCGCTGGCGGAGATCCGGCAGCGGGGCATCGCGGTGGAGAGCCGCGAGTCCAACCCCGACGTGAGCTGTGTGGCCGCACCGGTGCGCGACCGCACCGGCCAGGTCGTCGCCGCCCTCTCCGTCTCCGTGCCGATGATCCGCTGGAGCGACGAGCGCCGGGCCGAGCTGGAGCAGCTGGCGGCCAAGGGCGCGGCGGAGCTGTCCGAGCGGCTGGGCCACCGGAGCGCGGCGTGAGCGCCGGGTACGAGGTCGCCGTACCGGCCCGGGCGGAGCTGGGTGAGGGACCGACCTGGGACCCGGCGACGGGCCGGCTGATCTGGCTCGACATCCTGGGCATGCGCGTCCACACCTACGACCCCGCGACGGGCCGTCGTACCTCGCGGACGACGGAGCAGCACGTGGGCGCGGTCAAGCCCCGGACGGGCGGCGGCCTGGTGCTCAACCTGCGGGACGGCGTGGGCCTGCTGGACCCCGACGGCGCGTTCCGCTGGCTGCACCACGAGCCGGTCACCGGCCGCCGCGCGAACGACGCCGCGGTCGCGCCGGACGGCTCGCTGTGGGCGGGCACGATGCGCTACGACGAGGCGCCGGGCGGCGGCACGCTGAGCAGGCTGACCGGCGACGGGGCGGTGGAGACGGTCCTGCCCGACGTCACGATCAGCAACGGCACGGGCTGGAGCCCCGACGGGCGCCTCCTGTACTACGTGGACACCCCGACCCGCCGGGTGGACGTCTTCGGCCACGACGGCGGACGGGTCAACGGGCGCCGGCCGCTGGTGGAGATCGAGGAGGGCGCGGGATTCCCCGACGGCCTGACGGTCGACGCGGACGGCTGTGTGTGGGTGGCGCTGTGGGACGGGGGAGCGGTGCGGCGGTACACGCCGCGCGGCGAGCTCGACCGGGTGATCAGGGTGCCGGCCGCGCGGACGACCGCGTGTGCCTTCGGCGGCGCGGACCTGACCGACCTGTACATCACGACAGCCCGCGTCGGCCTGACGGCCCCGCATCCCCTGGCGGGGTCCCTGCTGGTGATCCCGGGGGCGGGCCAGGGCCTGCCCCAACCGGCGTTCCGGGGCTGACCCCGCAAGCGGCCGCTCCCGCGCGCGGGCGGGTGCCCCGAGGGCCGGCGGCACCGCGGTTCCCCGAGGGGCGCGGGGAACCGCGCGATGCGCTTCCCCCGGCCCGCGGCCGGACGACGGCCTACAGGACCCCCGCCGCCTTCTGCTCCTCCGCGGTCAGCGGAGGCCCCGCCAAGGGGGGCCGCAGCGGGCCCAGCGCCGCCGCGACCAGCACGCTCGGCGTCAGGAGCACCTGCGCCCCCCGCTCCAGTGACGTCACGTCGGTGACCCGGCGGGCGATGCGCCCGTTGCCCGTCGCCGTGCGCATCAGGCGGTCGACGTAGGCGGACAGGAGCCGGTCCCGCACGGTCGGGCCGGAGGCCGCCGCGCCCGGGTAGAACACGTCCTGGCCGAGGGCCAGGTCCCACGCCGCGCGCACCGGCCGGGCGGCCGCCCGCTGCACGCGGCGCGCCAGTCCCGGCGCGCCCCAGCCGTGCCGCCGCAGCACCGCGCGCAGCCGCACCGCACTCTGCGCGGCGGCGGCCAGACCATGGCCGTACACCGGGTTGAACACGGCGAGCGCGTCGCCGAGGACGGCGAAGTTCTCGGGCCACGCCGGCATCCGCTCGTAGAAGTGCCGGCGGTTGACCGTGGAGCGGGTCACCGAGACGTCGGACAGCGGCTCGGCGCGCTCCAGCAGTTCGCCCAGCAGCGGGTGCCGCAGCTTCTCGCGGGCGAAGGGGATGAAGTCCTCGTTCGCGGCGGAGGGTTCGCCGCCCCGGGTGCCGGCGAGGGTGGCGATCCAGCGGCCGTTCTCGATGGGGAGGAGGAAGCCCGAGCGGCCCGGACCGTCGCCCCGCGGATCGGACTGCAGGTTGACCACCGGGAACTCCTCCCGGGCGGCCTCGGGGGCGAGGAAGAGCCGGCTGGCGTACACCACGCCCGGGTCGATCTCCCGGCACTCCGGTGCGGGCAGTCCGAGGCCGGCCAGCCAGTGCGGGGCCCGGGACCCGCGCCCGGTCGCGTCGATCACGAGGCCGGCCGGCAGGGTGCGTTCTGCGCCGTCCCGCGCCCGGATCCGTACGCCGGTGACCGCGGCGGCGGTGCCGGTGAGGCCGAGGGCCTCGGCCGCGTCGAGGAGTTCGATCCGCTCGTCGGCGAGCACCCGCGCGCGGATCGTGGCGTCCAGCAGATCCCGGCCGGCCAGGAGCACATGATGGGACTCGGGCCAGCGCCGGAACCAGCCCTGCGCGGACAGCGCGACCACACCGGTCGTGACCGGATGCCGGCGGCCCCCGGCGGCCTTGAGCGCCTCGGTGAGCCCCGGCAGCAGCTCCTCCACGGCCCGCACCCCGCCCGACCACAGCATGTGGGCGTGCCGGGCCTGCGGCAGCCCCTTGCGGGGCGCGGGGCCCTCGGGCAGGGCGTCGCGTTCCACCACCACGACCCGGTCGGCGAACTCGGCCAGGGCGCGTGCCGCGAGCATGCCGGTATGGGATCCCCCCAGCACGACGGCGGTTCTTTCGGGGGAGGGGCGTTCACTCATGCGCGGGCACGCTCTCTGCCGGGGCGGTCGCGCGGGCGCGTACCGCCGTGATGTCGTCGGGGTGGCGGAGGGCTTGGGACACGGCCTGGATCTCCTGCAGCAGGTACGTCGTGTCGGGGCCGGACGGGGAGCCGGCTCCGTCGGTCCGTGGCGGCCGGCTGCCGCCGGCCGCGTCCAGCAGGGTCACGGCGGCGGCGAGGGCCCTGGCCCGGCCGGGTTCGAAGCCGAGGGCGAGGGCGGCCTCGTACGAGCGCCCGCGCAGGTCCTCGTCGAGGTGCCGGGACAGTTGCAGCAGCGCGTCGCGGATGAAGGTCTCGCGGCGGATCAGGCGCAGTTCGGCGGGTGCGTGCGGGGCGAAGGGCTCGCGCTCGCCGGTGACGGTCCGCGTCAGCTGGTAGAGGGGGCCGAGGCCGCGGTGGCGCAGGCGGACGTGCCAGCGCTCGTGCAGGTACTGGCCGACGTGCGGGACGATGAAGCCCACCGCGACCAGGGTGGCGGACACGCACGCGCCCGCCGGGGCCACATTGGTGCTCAGCCAGTCCAGGTCGTGTCCGGTCCACCGGGCCACGACGGCCGTGAGCTTGGCCGCGTCGAAGAACAGGTTCGTGGCATAGCCGACGCCCAGCAGCCCGAGCCCCCAGCGCAGCCACGCGTCGAGTCCGTCGGTGCGGATCCAGTTCCAGATCAGCCGGGCCGTGATCGAGCACGCCACGGTGTGCGCGACGAGGTAGAGCAGGATCTCCTCGCGCATGAAGGGGGTGTTGGCGTAGTACGTGTCGAGGTCCCGCAGCCGTTCCTCGGGCACGTCCGCGAGCGCGAACAGCACCCACAGGGCGGCCACCACGCCCGCGTAGATGCTGACGACCCAGCGGGTCACCCGGCGGGTCTGCGCGGAGCGGTCGGAGCGGCCGTTGCGCCAGGCGATGATCAGCAGCAGCCAGGACGCGCAGAGCGCGGTGAGCAGGGAGTACACCAGGGGCGCGGAGATGTTCGGCACCCCGGCGACCCGGTTGGTCCAGGCGATGGTCCGCGGGGCCGCGAAGACGAACACCGCGCAGGCGAACAGCAGCAGACCGCCGACGGCGCGCAGCATCGGATCCCGCCACATCTTGATGATGCTGGGCAGCTTGATCACCAGAGCGGCGGTCAGCACGGCCGTGGGGATCCAGAAGGAGATGGAGACCTCCCCGAGGAAGCCCGAGGAATCGAGCGCCAGCCTCACCGCGTGGTTCCTCCCTTTCCAGGCGCCCGGTACGCCGCACCGGCGCGTCCCTTCGGCTCACCCGGTTGCGTGCGTCCGCGATAGCCGAGGGTCCGTTGCACCGGGTTGAGGGTCTGCGGCGCCGGGGCGGGGTGCGCGGCGGTCCCGGAGCCGGCGACGTGCGGCCGGAACAGGGCGGCCAGGCGGTGCCCGAAGTCGTCGGCCTCGGCCTCGTCGGCCTCGCGGGAGCCGTTGCGGGCGGCCACGGTCAGCGGCACGTCCTGCCAGCCGGGCCCGTCGGCGAGCGCGCGGGCCGCCGCGTCACCGGCCAGGTGCTGGTGCCGGTGCCCGGCGTGCAGGTGCCACAACTCGTGGCCGAGGATCACCAGTTGCTGCACGGCCTCGGCCCGCTCCTCCACGATCACCAGGTCGAAGTCGGCGAACTCCAGCCACAGCCCGGTGACCTCGATCTCGTCCGGGAACCGCTCGAAGCGGAGTTCCACCGGCCGTCCGCCGCGCAGTGCGCTCATCTCCTCGCACACGGCCCGGCACACCTCCCGTACACCGTCCGGCGTGGTGGGCCGGGCGCGGACGGCGGTGGCGAGGTCGCCGGCCAGTGAGCGCATCGCCGAGCCGGGACGGGAGCGCCGCAGCCGTGCGGAAAGGCGTATGGCCCGTTCACGCGCGCCCGCGATGCTCATCGGTCTCCCTTCTGCCGGTCCGAGCGTACGCGTCTGGGCGTGTCCCCGTCATGAGGTCCAGGCGAGCTTCGTCAAAGAGGAAACCACCTATGAGCTTGTGCCCGACCCATTGACGGCGGAAGCGCTTCGAATCTACGGTCCGGTTCGAACTTGCGAGCATCATTCGGTATATCGAACATCGTGACGCGCTTCTGGAACGTAAGGGCGGCATGGGCGCGATCAGCCACCCCGCACCCGCACCCGCCCACGAACCTACACACCACCCCGGAAGGCGCCATGCACACCGCCCGCTTCACCCTTGACCCCGCTTTCACCGTCGGCCCGGTCAACCCCCGCCTCTTCGGCTCCTTCGTCGAACACCTCGGCCGCTGCGTCTACACCGGCATCTACGAGCCGGAGCACCCCGCGGCCGATGCCGAGGGCCTGCGGACCGACGTCCTGGACCTCGTCCGCGAACTCGGTGTCACCGCCATCCGCTACCCCGGCGGCAACTTCGTCTCCGGATACAAGTGGGAGGACTCGGTCGGCCCCGTCGAAGACCGCCCCCGCCGACTCGACCTCGCCTGGCACTCCACCGAGACGAACCGGTTCGGCCTCTTCGAGTACATCGCCTTCCTGAAGAAGCTCGGCCCCCAGGCCGAACCCATGATGGCCGTCAACCTCGGCACGCGAGGCGTCGCCGAGGCGCTGGAACTGCAGGAGTACGCCAACCACCCCTCCGGCACCGCCCTCTCCGACCTCCGGGCGGCCCACGGCGCCAAGGAACCCTTCGGGATCAGGCTGTGGTGCCTCGGCAACGAGATGGACGGGCCCTGGCAGACCGGGCACAAGACGGCCCGGGAGTACGGCCGGCTCGCCGCCGAGACGGCACGGGCGATGCGCCAGGCCGACCCCGCCGTGGAACTGGTCGCCTGCGGTTCCTCCAGCCAGGCCATGCCGACCTTCGCCGCGTGGGAGGCGACCGTCCTGGAGGAGACGTACGACCTGGTCGACCACATCTCTCTGCACGCCTACTACGAGCCCGTCGACGGCGACCTGGACTCCTTCCTCGCCTCGGCCGTCGACATGGAGTCCTTCATCGAGAACGTGGTCGCCACGGCCGACCACATCGGTGCCCGGCTCAAGTCCAAGAAGAAGATCAACCTCTCCTTCGACGAGTGGAACGTCTGGTACCTCTCCCGCTGGGAGGAGCACGCCCGGACGATCGCCCCGTCCGACTGGCCCGAGGCACCCCGCCTGCTGGAGGACGACTACAGCGTCACCGACGCCGTCGTCTTCGGCTCGCTCCTCATCGCCCTGCTCCGGCACGCCGACCGCGTCACCGTCGCCTGTCTCGCCCAGCTGGTCAACGTGATCGCCCCGATCATGACCGAGCCGGGCGGGCCGGCCTGGCGGCAGACCACGTTCTTCCCGTTCGCGCAGGCCTCGAAGTACGGCCGGGGCGAGGTGCTCGACGTACGGGTGGACTCGCCGACGTACGAGACGAGGAAGTACGGCGAGACGGACCTGCTGCACGCCACGGCCGTCCGCGCGGCCGACGGCACGGTCACGGTCTTCGCCGTCAACCGCGGCCGTACGGGGGCCCTCCCGCTCCAGGTCGCGCTCAACGGGCTCGACCTGACGTCCGTCACCGAGCACAGCGCCCTCGCGGACGCCGACCCCGACGCCCGCAACACCGCCGACGACCCCGGCCGGGTCACCCCGCACCCGGTCGAGGGCACCGCCCTGAAGGACGGCACCCTCACCGCCGTACTGGAGCCGCTGTCCTGGAACGTGATCAGGCTCGCGTGATCAGACCGGCGTGACCGGCACTCCGCCGCTCGCCCTGCCGAGCAGCGTCAGGCCCACCTTCCCCGGACCCGACAGCGTGGTGAACTCCGACAGGACCGCCAGCGCGAGGGTGTTGGTGCCCCGGGTGCGCAGGACGCCGTTCGGCAGGACGAAGGTGTGCTGCGGCCCCACGTTGTTGATGTACTGGCCCATGTTCCAGCCGTTGAGGAAGATCTGCGCCCGGTAGGCCCGGTACGGGTCGTCCTGAAGGGTCAGGCCGACCGAGGCGTCGATGTCGGCCGGGACCGAGAGGCGGAAGGTGGTCCGGTACCAGGTCACCCCCTGGTACCGGGCGGCACGCGGGAAGTCCGCCGGCTCCCAGTCGTGGTCCTGGAAGCCGGGCAGGTGCCAGCCCTCCCGCTCGCCGTACAGGCCGCCGTTGTTCAGCGGACCGCGCACGGGGTCGGGGGCCTTCTCGCCCTGGATCCGCCAGCGCACCGTCGGAGAGGTGCCCTTGAAGGTGGCCGCCGTCAGCCCGCGGGCCACCTTGTGCGTGTCGAGCCCCTTGCCGTCCTGGTCGTGCTGCATGCGCCTGACGAGGACGGACAGCACATGCCGGCCGGGCGAGCGCAGCTCCTCCCGCACGGGGAAGGCGGCCGTCGCCGACCAGCTGCCCTGGCGCACGGTCGCGTCCTTGCCCGGCACCGGCATCCGGTGGGTGCCCAGCGGCTCGCCGTCCAGCCAGGCCATCAGCAGGCCCTGGGTGCCGGTCGTGTAGGCGAGCGCGATCTCCTCCAGGCCGGTGGAGCCGGTGAAGGTGCCGCGGTACCAGACGTCGCCGTAGTGGAAGCCGTAGTCGTCGGCGAAGAGGACGGGCTGACCGGCGGGGACGGGCGTGGTGCTGAACGACGTCTTCTTGTCCGCTGCCTTCCAGCCGGAGTCGTCGAAGCCGGGCCCGGCCTCCGGGTTCTCGGTCCGCATCCGCCAGCCGCCCAGCTCGGGCAGCTTCACCTCGGGTGCGGCGGGCAGCAGACCGGTGGTCATCAGGCTGCCGGACAGGGTCACCCGGGTGGGCAGGGTGCGGCCGTTCCACACCAGGGTGTCGATCCCGCGCGGCCCCCACACCTCCACGCTCGTCGTCTCGGTGACGTCACCGGTCAGACGGACCTCGGAGCCGTGCAGTTCGACGTGCCGCAGCACCGACGGGCCGTACACCAGCAGGGTCCCCGACGGGGTGTCGTACGGGAACAGGCGTACGGCGGTGGCGTCGTCGGCGAAGAGCAGCAGGAGCGGGGTCTCGGTCTCGCCCTTCTGCACCAGCACACGGGTCAGCCCGCCCTGGCCGAGCGGGACGTTCACATGCAGTTCGTCGTCGGCGAAGGCCCAGGCGGCCTCGGGGTCGAGCCGCATGACGTCCGGCTCGACCGGGCACTTCAGCACCAGCTCGGTCATGTCGTCACGGCGCCCCGCGAACAGCGCGATGTCCTGCCGGCCCGCCGTCAGGCACAGCACGGGCTCGGCGGTCGCGTACTTCAGCGTCCGCTTGCCCAGCTTCAGCCCGGTCGTGAACAGACGGGCGTCCTTGCCGGGCACCGTGATCCGCAGCCGGCCCGCGTCGGTCGGCAGGTCGGTGGTCACCGCGTCCCCGCCGTCGTTGCGGGCGACGTAGACATGGGAGCCGGTGTCCGGGTTGGTCAGGTGGTAGACCTTCAGGCCCTTCGCCGTCACGTCCGCCGCCCGGTCCAGCTTGGCGAAGTCGGGCACGCGCTGGAGCAGATGCCCGAGCTGGTGCATCGGCGCGATCTTGTCGGTGACGTTCCGGCCCTCGTCGATGGCGGCGCCGTAGTCGTACGACGTGTAGACGACCGGCGCGGGCAGCCAGCCCCAGGAGGTCCCGCCGAACGTCATGTACACGTTGTGCAGGGTGAGTCCGTTGGCGAGGTTGGTGAGGTAGAAGCGCCGCTCGTAGGCCGCGTCCCGGGTGCGCCGCGACTCGGCGTACCCCTTGCCGTCGAACCAGGCGCCGCCCCACGGGTCGAACCAGCCGCCGCCGAACTCCGGCACGAACCCGGGTGTGGACGGCGAGGCGCTGGCCCCGCCCTTCGGTCCGCCGGGCCCGAACGTCCCCCAGTCCGGCGGGGTCTCCGACGGCGACGGATAGCCGTCGAAGCCGTACAGCCAGCCGCCCTTCTCGCCGCCGGTGTCGAACGACCCGGGCACCCAGTAGCCGTTGCGCAACTTGTCGTTGTGGAACAGCGGGACGTCGATGCCGTCCGCCCGCACCTTCTTGTACAGGTGGGACAGGTACGCCTGGCCGGTGGCGTCGACGTGGGCGTCGAACTCGTTCTCGATCTGGTACAGCAGGACCGTGCCGGTGCCCTGGGTGAACAGATGCCTGCGCACGATCCGGTTCACCTGGGTCAGCCATGCGTCGACGTGCCCCAGGTACGTCGGGTCGTCGGTGCGGGCCCGGCCCTTCGTCGCCGTCAGCCAGCCGGGGAAGCCGCCGCCGTCGACCTCGGCGTTGATGTACGGGCCGGGCCGCAGGATGACGTACAGGCCCGTCTCGGCGGCCGTGCGCAGGAACAGGTCCAGGTCCCGGACGCCGGTGAAGTCGTACCGGCCGGGCGCGGGGGAGTGGTAGTTCCAGGCCACGTAGATGCTCACGGCGTTGTACCCGTGGGCCCGCATCTTCTGCAGCACGTCACGCCACAGGGAGGGGCTGGGCAGCCGGAAGGGATGCATCTCGCCGGACCACACGACCAGCCGTCTGCCGTCCACGAGCAGCGAGTACCGGTCGTACCCGATCGTGTGCCGGTTGCCGTCGGCCGTCGGCGGGGCGGGGGCCGGGCCGGTCGGCACACTGTGCGCCGCGTACGCCGAAGGCGCCCCGGGGCCGCCGCTGCTGCCGAGGGCGAGCCCGAGCGCGGTCGAGCCGGTCAGGGCACTGAAGGTACGTCTGCTGAGCGCCAAGGTGGATCCTCCCGGGCGATCTTACGGGGCGCGGGTGCGGCCATTCTCCATGCGGCGACGGCCCACAATGGATCCATGAGGATCTCGGCACGGGCGGATTACGCGGTACGGGCGGTACTGGAGCTGGCCGTACGGCAGGGTAACGGCCCGGTGAAGGCGGAGGAAATCGCCGCCACGCAGGGCATCCCGCACAAGTTCCTGGAAGGGATCCTGGGCGACCTCAGGCGCGGCGGGATCGTCGACAGCCGGCGTGGCGGGGGCGGCGGCTACCGGCTGGCGCGGGACGCCGCCGCCGTCACGGTCGCGGACGTGATCCGCGCGGTGGACGGACCGATCGTCTCGGTCCGCGGCGAACGCCCGACGGGTCTCGCCTACACCGGCACCGCGCAGCCCCTGCTGCCGCTGTGGATCGCGCTGCGCGCCAACGTCCGCCGGATCCTGGAGGGCGTCACCCTCGCCGACCTCGCGGCGGACGCGCTGCCGGAGCCCGTCCGGGCGCTGGCGGCGGAACCGGCGGCGTGGGAGAACCCGTGACGGGCGGTGTGAACAGCCGGTTGTGAATGGCCGAAGTCGGCCCTCCCGGGGGTGAACGGGGCTTCCTACGATGCGGAGCGCCTCAGGCTCTCCACAGGTTCCACACAGACCCCCCACTCCACGACACGGGAGAATCCATGGCTGGTGGCCTCCTCCTGAGCGGTGCCGTCGCGGCGCTGCTCAGCAGTGCACTGCCCGCGCACACGCCCGCCTCCGGCGTGTTCGACAATCCGCCCCCGGACAAGATCGTCATCGATGTGGCGACGGTGAACGGCTCCGGCTGTCCCGAGGGCACGGCCGCGGTCGCCGTCTCGCCGGACAACACGGCCTTCACGGTGACGTACAGCAGCTATCTCGCCCAGGCCGGCGGCAACTCCGACCCCACGGCCTTCCGCAAGAACTGCCAGCTCAACCTGGTGGTCCACGTGCCCCAGGGCTTCACCTACGCCGTGGCCAGCGCCGACTACCGCGGCTTCCTGTCGCTGCAGCCCGGCGCGAGCGCCACCCAGAAGGCCTCGTACTACTTCCAGGGCTCCTCGCAGACCGTGCCCAAGAGCCACCCCTTCAGCGGTGCCTACAACGACGACTGGCAGGCCACCGACAGCACGGACTGGGCGCAACTGGTCTGGGCGCCCTGCGGGGTGCTGCGCAACTTCAACATCAACACCGAGCTGCGGGTCAACGCCGGCACCACGTCCCCCGGCAAGGTCAGCTTCATGACGATGGACTCGACGGACGGGGACATCAGCACGGTGTACCACCTGGCGTGGAAGCAGTGCCCGAACGCGTAGGCGGGCGTCCGCCACGCCGGCCACTCTGAGTGCGCACTGGCTCCGGGCGGCTCTCGGCGGTGAGCGGTCACCCATTGGTTGACCTGCGGAATCGTTCGACCTGGAGCGTTGTGTGTCAGGGGCGTGCGAGGGGCGCATGTTCGGTATATCGCGTGCCTCGCGCGCCGCCTGCTCCGATAACTCAACGTAAAGAGCGCTCTGCTACTTCTGTGCAGGCAGCGTGACGACAGCAGGTCGTCGCGCGAATCCCGGACTCTCGCCACCATCAAGTCCGAACCCCAGATGCAGGGCATGAGCTCTTGCTGGGCGACCCGCATCCTGTCCTGGGTGAACGTGCCCGGCGCGACCTACCGGGTCAACCGCCGCCTCTCCTGCACCGTCGGCGACGGCCGCGTGAGCTTCGTCAAGACCGGCTCCAAGATCCAGGTGGTCCCCGCCGAACTGGGTGAACTGCCGCTGCTGCGCGGCTTCTCGGACGACGACGCGCTCGGTGCGCTGGCCGACAGGTTCGTGCAGAAGGAGTTCGCCCCGGGCCAGGTCATCGCGCAGCAGGGCCGCAAGGCCGACCACGTGTACCTGATCGCGCACGGCAGAGAAGCTCGGCGAGGGCCCGTACGGCGGCATCCTGGAGCACGTCGAGGTCGCCCGGACGAACGGGAACTGACGACGGCGTCGCCGATCCCCCGGGCCACGGCGCCCTCCCCGCCCCCGCGCGGCCGACCGGATCCGACGTTACGGCGTGCGGGCCCAGGGACGCATGCTCGTGAGTCTGCACGCGCTCCCCGGGTGCCTCCCGAGCCCCGTGCCGGGGCTCCCGGCCAAGCCGTTGAGCCGAGTGGATGGGAGACGACATGAGCACAGAACGCCCCTGGGGCAAAGCCGTTGTCATCGGCGGCAGCTACGCGGGCCTGGTCACCGCACGCGTGCTGTCCGACTTCTTCAGCGAGGTCGTCCTCGTGGAACGGGACGCCGTCGACGAGGACACCGGCGTCCATCCGGGCGCTCCGCAGGGCTACCACGCGCACGCCATGCTGGCCCGGGGCGGGCAGATCCTGGAGCGGCTGTTCCCCGGACTGCGCGAGGAGCTGAGAGAGGCGGGAGCGCCGGTCTTCGACTACGGGGAGGGCATCGACTTCCTGCTGCCCGTCGGACTCGCGCCACGGCACCGTACCGGCGTCCGCATCCAGACCTTCACCCGCGACGAACTCGAACGCCGACTGCGCCGCAAGGTGGTCGCCCTGCCCCAGGTCACGCAGCTGCCGTCCACCCGGTGCACG
This sequence comes from Streptomyces filipinensis, assembly GCF_014649495.1. Lineage (GTDB taxonomy): Bacteria > Actinomycetota > Actinomycetes > Streptomycetales > Streptomycetaceae > Streptomyces > Streptomyces filipinensis. The sequence goes on from NZ_BMTD01000001.1 coordinate 722,722, forward strand.
GGCCTCACCCGCGGTCCCTCCGGCCAGGTGAGCGGCGTGACCTGCCGGCCGCACACCGCGGATCCCGCCGAGCCCGCCGAACCCTTCGAGCTGGCGGCCGACCTGGTCGTCGACGCCTCGGGACGGTCCAGCTCCCTCACGGACTGGCTGGGCGCGCTCGGGATCACCGTGCCGCCCAGACGGACCGTGAAGGCCAAGGTCACGTACACCTCGATGAACTTCGACCGACCGCACGTGGGTCAGCCCGGCCACCCGGACTTCTACGTCGCCTACCAGATGCTGTTCGCGCCCAGCGTGCCCCGGGCCGGGGTCATGCTCGCCGTGGAGCGCAACCGCTGGACGTGCTCGCTCTTCGGGTTCGAGGACCAGCCGCCGACCGACGACAAGGGATATCTGGAGTTCGCCGAGAGCCTGACGAACCCGCGTCTGGCCGAGCACATCAGCCGGCGCACCGGCCAGGAGCCCACCCGCCGCTACACCAACACCGACAACCAGTGGCGGCTCTACCACGCCGTCAAGGACTGGCCGGACGGCCTCATCGCCGTCGGTGACGCCGTCTGTGTCTTCAACCCCGTCTACGGCCAGGGCCTGACGGTGGCGGCGATGGAAGCGGAACTTCTGCAGGACATGCTGAAGCGGCGCCGCGCCGCCGGACGCCTGGACGGCCTCGCCGGCGGATTCCAGAAGAGGCTCGGCCGTCTGCTGCTGGGCCCGTGGACGCTGTCCACCAACTCGGACCTGATGTGGACCCCGGGCGGTCAGCCCCTCGCCGCGCGCTTCGCCCACTGGTACAACACACGTCTCTTCCGCGCGGCGGTGAAGGACGCGGCCGTATGGACGAGGTTCGTCCGCGTGGTGAACATGGTGGCCTCACCGGCCCTGCTGTTCCACCCCGTCGTGGCGCTGAAGGTCCTGACGGTCACGTCCGGCCGGCGCGCGTGACGGTGCAAACCGGCAGGCCGGGCCGCAGGGGCCGAGGTGCTAGCCCGCCGCCTGCCCCATTCCCGCCGCGTTGGGCCAGCTCTGGGCGTTGGGCCAGCTCTGGGCGTTCGGCCAGCCGGTGGCCGGGGCCGGCGTGAGGCCGGCCGCCGGAGCCGGAGTGGGGGTCTCCGGCGCCGTCGTGCCGCGTACCTGCGCCGCCGTGAGCCCGCCGCGCGCGGGGACGCCCGGGGGAGTGGGGGCGAGCGCGGCGGCGGGCGCCGGGACCGGTGCCGGGACGGGCACCGGAGTGGGAGCGGGCAAGGGCGTCGGCGCGGGCAGCGGTGTCGGCAGGGGAGCGGGTGCCGGCATCGGGGCCGGCTGCGGGACCGGTGCCGTCACCATCGGCCGCTGTCCCGGCGCGGGCTGCGGTGCCATCGGCGGCTGCAGCGGGGCGGGCTGCGGTGCCATCGGCTGGGCCACGGGCAGGGGCTGGGCCGCCGCGGGCAACGGCGGCGACACCGCCGGCTGAGGCACCGGTGCCGGCTCGGGCGCCGCGGGCATCCGCAGGCCGGCCCCGTTGGTCTCGCTCACCAGCCGGTCCACCGCCGCCGTACCCGAGCTGTAGCTGGTCCCGGTGCCCAGCTCGGGTACGGCGGCTCCCCTCCTGGACCCGTAGAGCACCTGCTCCAGGCCGGACACCAGGCGACGCACGTCGACCTGGGGGCGCACCACGAGTCTCAGGAAGCGGCTGGAAGAACCGATCTTGTTGCCGCACTCACGGACCAGGATCCGGTGCTCGGTGAGCATCCGGTCCCGGACCAGCGTGCCCTCGGCACCGACGGGAAGGCGCACGAAGAGGAAGTTGCCCTGCGAGGGGTAGACGGTGAGGCCGGGGAGCGCGGAGAGGTGGCTGGCCATCTCCAGCCGGTCGCGGCGGACCTGGGTGAGGCTCTGCGCGTACTCGGCGCCGTGCTCCTTCAGCATGAACACCACGTGCTCGGCGAGGGAGTTGAGGTTCCACTTGGGGAGCATGGAGCGGACCTTGCCCGCGAGCGCCGGGTTGGCGACCAGGTAGCCGAAACGGATGCCGTGCAGGCCGAAGTTCTTGCCGAGGCTGCGCAGGACGATCACGTTGGGGCGGAGCATGGCCTCCTGGACGACACTGGGCTCGGTCTCCGCGTCGGCGAACTCCAGGAAGGACTCGTCGATCACGATCAGGTCCAGGTCGGCCATGGCGTCCATGAACTGCACCACCGACTGCTTGCGCAGATACCCGCCGTCCGGGTTGTTGGGATTGCAGATCACCGCCACCCGCGTCCTGCGGGCCCGGATGAACTCGGCGTACTGCGCCAGGTCCAGCGCGAACCCGCTCGCCTCCTGCAGCGGGAACATGTCGACCCGCTTGCCGGTCTCCATCGGCTGGTCGGTCCAGCGGCCGAAGGTGGGCACCGGAACGGCGAGGGACTCGCGGACCAGGAGGTGGTCGATCCAGGTGATCAGTTCCGTGGAGCCGTTGCCCATCGCCACGCACTGCGGCGGCAGCTGGAGCAGGGAGCACAGCTCGCCGGTGATGGTGTCGGCGCCGCTCGGGTAGTACGTGATGATCTCGCGCAACCGGGCCGACAGCTCGTCGTACATGGCCGGCGTGGGGAAGTACGGGTTGCACGGGATGCAGAAGTCCACCGGGCCGGTTCCGTCGCCACCCTCTCGTGCCAGCGCCGCCATCGAGGGGCTGTGCGCGGCGCCGCCGCGGAACAACGAGGTGACGTTGCCGGCCAAAGCGTCCTCCGTTCAGGGTGGCCCGTGCGGGGGAGCACGGGCCGCCCATGGATACGGAGGGGACGGCAGTGGCGTTCAACTCACCGGCGACGTGAGCCGGTTCACGCCCCGAAGGTGTGGATCGTCGTCGTGCGGTACGTCCGGCCCGGCCGCAGCACGGTCGACGGGAACGACGGCTCGTTCGGCGAGTCCGGGAAGTGCTGTGTCTCCAGGGCCAGTCCGTCGCCCTGACGGTAGGTGCGGCCGGACTGGCCGACGAGCGTGCCGTCGAGGAAGTTGCCCGAGTAGAACTGCACCCCGGGCTGGTCGGTGAAGATCTTCAGGGTGCGGCCGGATCCCGGGTCGCGCAGGGTGACGACGTGCTCCGGGCGCGCGGTCACACCCTTGTCCAGGACGAAGTTGTGGTCGTATCCCTTGGCGGTGACCAGCTGCGGATGGCCGGTGCGGATGTCCCGGCCGATCGGCTTGCGGTGGGTGAAGTCGAAGGGGGTGCCCTTGACCTTTGCCAGCTCACCGGTGGGGATCAGGCCCGTGTCGGTGGGGGTGAAGCGGCTCGCGGCCAGCCACAGCTCGTGGTCGTAGATGCTGCCGCTGCCCTCGCCCGCGAGGTTGTAGTACGTGTGGTTGGTGAGGTTGACGACCGTGGGCCTGTCGGTGGTCGCCTCGTAGTCGATCCGCCAGTCGCCGTGCCGGTTCAGGGTGAAGGTGACCTTCGTCCTGAGCGTGCCCGGGTAGCCCATCTCGCCGTCGACGCTCGTGTAGTACAGGCGCAGACCGACGTCGGAGCCGGCGGTGAAGGGCTCGACGTCCCACACCTTGGTGTTGAAGCCCTGCTTGCCGCCGTGCAGGCTGTTCACACCGTCGTTGACCGACAGCTGGTACGTCCTGCCGTCCAGGGTGAACCGCCCCTTGGCGATGCGGTTTCCGTAGCGGCCGATGGTGGCCCCGAAGTAGGTGGTTCCCCTGACGTACGCGTCGAGGTCGTCGTAGCCGAGGGAGACGTTGGCGTACCGGCCGTGCCGGTCGGGGATCTCCAGGGACTGGACGATACCGCCGTAGGAGAGGACCTTCAGGCGGGTGCCGCCGTTCTCCAGCGACCAGCGGTGGACCTTCGTGCCGTCGGCGAGGGTGCCGAACGGTTCCTTCACCGGCTTGCGGCCCCCCGACGAGGCGGACGCGGCCTGGGCACTGCCCGAGCCGAGGGTGGTGGCGGCGACACCCGCCGCGGCTGCTCCTGCGATGACCGTGCGTCTGTTCAGTTCCATGGACACGACTCCCGGAAGAGGAGGGGCCCCGCCTCGGTCGGCGGGGCCCGATCTGGCTTACGAACCGGACTTGCGCTTGTTCCACACGTCGAACCCGACCGCCACCAGCAGGGCCAGGCCCTTGATGACCTGCTGCCAGTCGGTGCCGACGCTGAGGAGGTTCATGCCGTTGTTCAGCACGCCGAGGACGAGACCGCCGATGATGGCGCCGAGGACGGTGCCGACACCGCCGCTCATGGACGCGCCGCCGATGAACGACGAGGCGATCGCCTCCAGTTCGAAGTTGACACCGGCCTTCGGCGAGGCCGCGTTCAGCCGGGCGGCGACCACCAGACCGGCCAGGGCCGCGAGCACGCCCATGTTCAGGAAGACGTAGAAGGTGACCTTCTTGTCCTTCACCCCGGAGAGTTTGGCCGCCGGCAGGTTGCCGCCGATCGCGTAGATGTGCCGGCCGAAGACCGCGTTGCGCATGACATAGCCGTAGCCGACGACCAGCACACCGAGGATGATCAGCACGATCGGGGCGCCCTTGTAGCTGGCGAGCAGCAGGGTGAGCACGACGATCGCCGCCACCAGGGCCGTCAGCTTGAGCAGGAAGAGCCGGGTGGGCACGACGTCCAGGGAGAACTCCTGCTGGCGGCGGCGGTCGCGGAACTCCTGCCGGACCACGGCCGCGATCAGGACGAGCCCGAGCAGCAGGGTGAGGTTGTGGTAGTTGGTGTTCGGGCCGACCTCGGGCAGGAAGCCGTTTCCGATCTTCTGCAGGCCGTTCGGGAAGGGGCCGAGGGTCTGGCCCTTGAGGAAGAGCTCCGTCAGACCGCGGAAGACCAGCATCCCGGCGAGGGTGACGATGAACGACGGTATGCCGAGGTAGGCGATCAGGAAGCCCTGCGCCGCGCCCGCCGCCGCACCGACCAGCAGGCACAGCACCAGCGCGACCGGCCAGGAGATCCCGTGCTGGACGGTCAGGACGGCCGCGAAGGCGCCGACGAACGCCGTGATCGAGCCGACCGACAGATCGATGTGCCCGGCGATGATCACCAGCATCATGCCGATCGCGAGGACCAGGATGTAGCTGTTCTGCAGCACCAGGTTGGAGACGTTGCGCGGCAGCAGCAGGTCGCCGTCGGTCCAGACCGCGAAGAGGGCCACGATCAGGCCGAGCGCGATCAGCATGCCGTACTGGCGCATGTTGCGGCGCAGGCCGTCCAGCACCAGCTGGAGGATCCCTCCCGGGGCGGCCGGGCCCTTCCCGCCCGGCGGCGCGGGAGCCGGGCTCTTGGCGGTCACATCCGTGCTCATCGCGTTACCTCTTTGTCCTTCGTCATATGGCGCATCAGCACTTCCTGCGTGGCCTCGGCCCTCGGCACCTCACCGGTCAGCCGCCCGGCGGCCATCGTGTAGATGCGGTCGCACATGCCGAGCAGTTCGGGCAGCTCGGAGGAGATGAAGACGACCGCCTTGCCCTGGGCGGCGAGCTGGTCGATGACCGTGTAGATCTCGTACTTGGCGCCGACGTCGATCCCGCGGGTCGGCTCGTCCAGGATCAGCACGTCCGGTCCGGCGAAGATCCACTTGCTGAGGACGACCTTCTGCTGGTTGCCGCCGGACAGCTTGCCCACCGGCTCGAACACGGTCGGCGCCTTGATGTTCATGGACTTCCGGAAGCCCTCGGCGACCTGCCGCTCCTCGTGCTCGTCCACCACGCCCCGCCGGGCCACCTTGCCCAGCGCGGTCAGCGAGATGTTGCGGTTGATGGTGTCGATGAGGTTCAGGCCGTAGTGCTTGCGGTCCTCGGTGACGTACGCGATGCCGTGCGCGACAGCCTCCGGGACGGTCTTCGTACGGATCCGCGTGCCGTCCTTCAGCACCGTGCCGCCGGCGTACCGGCCGTACGTCCGCCCGAAGACGCTCATCGCCAGTTCCGTGCGGCCGGCGCCCATCAGGCCCGCGATGCCGACGATCTCCCCGCGGCGCACCTCGATCGACACATCGTCGACGACCTTGCGCTGCTGGTCGATGGGGTGGAACACGGTCCAGCCGCGGATCTCCAGCGCCGGCGCCGCGCCCTCCTCCGGCTGGTGCGGGGTGCGCTCGGGGAAGCGGTGGTCGAGGTCGCGGCCGACCATGCCGGAGATGATCCGCTCCTCGGTGGTCTCCGGGGCCTTCACGTCGAGGGTCTCGATGGACCGGCCGTCGCGGAGGATCGTCACCGAGTCGGCGACCTTGCGGATCTCGTTGAGTTTGTGGGAGATGATGATCGAGGTGATGCCCTGGTTCTTCAACTCCAGGATGAGGTCGAGGAGTTTGCCGCTGTCCTCGTCGTTCAGGGCCGCGGTCGGCTCGTCGAGGATCAGCAGCCTCACCTCCTTCGACAGCGCCTTGGCGATCTCCACCAGCTGCTGCTTGCCCACGCCGATGTCGGCGACGCGGGTCTCCGGGTGCTCGTGCAGACCGACCCGGCGCAGCAGCTCGGTGGCGTGGCGCAGGGTCTCGCGCCAGTCGACGAGGCCGCCCCGGGCGTGTTCGTTGCCGAGGAAGAGGTTCTCCGCGATCGACAGGTGCGGCACCAGCGCCAGCTCCTGGTGGATGATGACGATGCCGCGCTGCTCGCTCGCCCGGATGTCCCGGAACTGGCAGACCTCCCCCTCGAAGAGGATGTCGCCTTCGTAGCCGCCGAACGGGTGGACGCCGGAGAGCACCTTCATCAGGGTGGACTTGCCGGCGCCGTTCTCCCCGCAGATGGCGTGGACCTCGCCCTGCCGGACGGTCAGGGTGACGTCCGACAGCGCCTTGACACCGGGAAAGGTCTTGACGATCGAGCGCATTTCCAGGACGGGTCCCGCCATGGTCGTGCCTTCCAATCCGTAGGAATCAGGAGGGGGTCGGGGCGGGTTACTTCAGCTCGGACTCGGTGTAGTAGCCGCCGTCGACCAGGACCTGCTGGTAGTTGGACTTGTCGACGCTCACCGGCTGGAGCAGATAGGCCGGGACGACCTTGGTCCCGTTGTCGTAGGTCTTGGTGTCGTTGACCTGCGGCTTCTTGCCCTTCAGGGAGTCGTCGACCATCGTCGCGGCGACCTCGGCGAGCTTGCGCAGGTCCTTGTAGACGGTCTGTGTCTGCTCGCCGGCGATGATCGACTTCACCGAGGCGATCTCGGCGTCCTGGCCGGTGATGACCGGCAGTGGCTGGCTGCCCGAGCCGTAGCCGTCCGACTTCAGCGCGGACAGGACGCCGATGGAGATGCCGTCGTAGGGCGAGAGCACCGCGTCGACCCGGCCGCTCTTGTAGGAGCCGGTGAGGATGTCCTCCATGCGCTTCTGCGCGGTGGCGCCGTCCCAGCGCAGGGTGACGACCTGGTTGAGCTTGGTCTGCCCGGACTTGACCACCAGCTGCTTCTTGTCGATGTACGGCTGCAGCACGCTCATCGCACCGCCGAAGAAGTACTTGGTGTTGTTGTCGTCGTTGGAGCCGGCGAACAGCTCGATGTTGAACGGACCCTTCTTGCCCTTGCCCAGCCCGAGCCGGTCTACGATGTACTGGCCCTGCAGCCTGCCGACCTTCTCGTTGTCGAACGAGGCGTAGTAGTCGACGTTCTTGGTGCCGAGGATCAGCCGGTCGTAGGAGATGACCGGGATGTTCGCGTCGGCGGCCTCCTGGAGCACGCTGTCCAGCGACTTGTTGTCGATCGCCGCGATGATCAGGCCCTTCACGCCCTGCGTGATGAGGTTCTCGATCTGCGAGACCTGGGTGGCCGGATCGTCCTCGCCGTAGACGAGCTTCGTCTTGTAGCCCTTGGCCTGGAGGTCCTTGACGACGTTCTTGCCGTCGGAGATCCAGCGCTCGGAGGACTTGGTCGGCATGGCGATGCCGATGGTGGCGCCCTTGGCGTCCGTCGTCTTCTCCTTGCTGCCGCCCGAGCCGCTCTGGCCGCAGGCGGTCAGGGTGAGGGCGAGCGAGGCGGCTGCGGCTATGCCGGCGAGTGCGGCTCTGCGGTTGCGCATGGTGGTCCGTCCTTGTTCTTCTCGTCGTTGAGAGGGGTCACGCGGTGGTGGGGAAGCGGTGCAGCGGGCCGGGCAGCCGCGAGCCGAGCGGCGCCATGTCGCCGTCCGCGCCGTGCCGGGCGAGCAGGTCCAGGGCGAGCCGGCCGCGCCGCACCCGCTCCCGGGCGGTGTCCAGGGTCACGTCCCGCAGATGGGTGCCCCACGGGTAGAGGCCGGGCGCCTTGGACAGGCCGAACTTCAGATAGAGCGGGGCGCCGCGCCGGATCAGCTCGGCGACCTCGTACATGCGCACATAGCCGCCCAGGTCGTCGGGGGCTTCGATGTACATGTCCATCGGGGCGCCGGACACCCGGCGGATCTCGGTGAGGTGATCCAGCGTCAGATCGCTGGGTACGTTGACGGAGTCGGCGCCGAGCCGCTCGAAGACGGCGTACGCGGCCGGGTTCACGGGGCCGATCAGCGCCGAGACCTTCAGCGTCGTGTCGGCTGGGATGATCCCTGCCGTACGGGCCCGGTGCAGCGTCCACAGCACGCCCTCGTCGGCGACCAGCAGGCACCTGACGCCCAGCTCCGTCGCGCGTACGGCGTCTTCGACGCATCCGGCGACGGCGTCGTGGCCCCGTGCGCGCAGTCCGGCCCCCCGTGAGTCGGACCGCACCGAGCCGCCGATGTCCCAGGTGCCGCGCGGGCCGGTGAACAGGCAGAGTTCGATGTCGCGTGCGGCGGTGGCCTCGACCATCTCGGTGATCTCGGCGTCGGTGAGCATCCACACGCCGCTGCCCTGGCTGATCCGGTGGATCGGCACATCGAGGCGGGAGGCCTCCTTCAGGACGACCGCCAGCGCTTCGGGACCCTCGCACGAGGGGATCTCGGTGCGCCAGCGGCCGCCGCCCGGGAAGGAGTGGGCGGAGGCGTCGGCGGGATCGAGGGCGGGCGCGGCCAGGCCGAGCGTGGCGAGCGGCTGCTCGCCGGGCCTGCGGGCGGCCGGAGCGGAAGCGTCGGTCACAAGCTGTCCTTAGGGTCCAGTGTCCTGAGTGTTCGAAATATCGGACGAGGTTCGCGGCTCTGGGCGGCGGTCGGCCTGTGCGGCTCCGCGAAAAGAAGCTGGTGGTACGCCGGCCGGGGCGCCGTCAGGTCACGCCCCGGCCGGCGTACGTCATCAGGGGCGGAGCAGCACCTTGCCCACCTTCGGATCGCCGGCCCCGACCAGCTCGATCGCCTGCGGGAACCCGGTCAGTGGCAGCTCGTGCGTGACCAGCGGCAGCGGGTCCAGCAGTCCGGCGCCGAACACCCGTACGGTGTGCGCCCAGGCGTCCGGGGGCGCCCCGAAGACGGTGTGCACCTCCAGCTGCCGTACGACGAGATCGGTCGGGTCGAGCCCGTCCGCGCCCGGCGCCGGGATCCCGGTCAGCACCAGCCGTCCGCCGCGCCGGAGCAGCGCGGCGGCGGTCCGTGCGGCGGACGCGGACCCGGCGGTCTCGATCACCACGTCGAAGTCGTCGGGGAGCTCCTGGTCCCTGGTGCGGAAGTCGCTCGCGCCGTACCGCCGGGACAGTGCCTCCCGGTCCCGTCCGGTGCCGACCACCAGCAGCTCGCCCGGTGAGGCCGCCTTCAGGAACTGCACGGCGAACATCCCGAGCGTGCCCGTGCCGACCACCGCGACCCGCTCGCCCGGCCGGGCCCGGCCCTTGAGCGCGGCGGCCGCGACACAGGCGGCCGGCTCCAGCAGGGCGGCGGCGGTGAGGTCGGCGTCGTCCGGCAGGACGTGCAGCAGCCGGGCCGGCAGGGTGAGCGTGCCGGCCATGGCGCCCGGCTGGGTGAACCCGGTCTCCTCGTACCCGGCCGTGCACAGCGTGGTCTCGCCCGCGTGGCAGCGCTCGCACACCTGGCAGTTGCGGAAGCCCTCGCCGACGACCTTGCGGCCGACGAGGTCGGCGGGGACCGCGGGGCCCACCTTCGCGACCGTCCCCGACCACTCGTGCCCGGGCGTGAGCGGATACCGCACGTACCCCTCGGGCCGGTTGCCCTGGTACACCTCGCGGTCGCTGCCGCAGATGCCGACCGCGTGCACGGCCACCAGCGCCTCGCCCGGGCCGGGGTCGCGGGGCGTGTGCGCCGTGAGCCGGTGGGCGCCCGGCCCCTCGACGACGACCTGCGAGCTCACTTCGTACCCTTCGGCTTGCGCTGCTCCCAGCCCTCGGCCCACAGGTCGAACCGGGCCTGCTGCTGCGGGAACTCGGCAGCGGCGTCGACGTCCAGCTCGACCCCGAGGCCGGGCGCGTCGGACAGGTGGAAGTACCCGTCCACGACCTGCGGCGCCCCCTTGACCACCTTCTTGATCTCCGCGTCCGCGAAGTCGTTGAAGTGCTCAAGGACCTTGAAGTTCGGCGAGGTGAAGCCGACCTGGAGCGAGGCCGCGGTGAGCACGGGGCCGCCCACGTTGTGCGGCGCGACCAGCATGTAGTGGGTCTCCGCGGTCGCCGCGAGCTTCCGGGTCTCCCAGATGCCGCCGATGTGGCCGACGTCCGGCTGGATGATGTCCACGGCCTGGCTGTCGAACAGCTCGCGGAACTCGATCCGGTCGTGGATCCGCTCACCGGTGGCGACCGGGATGTCCACCTTGGCCGCGACCTTCTCCAGCGCCTTCAGGTTCTCCGGCGGGACCGGCTCCTCCAGCCAGGCCGGCTGGAAGGGCGCCATCTCCCTGGCCAGCCGGACGGCCGTCGCGGGGGAGAAGCGGCCGTGCATCTCCAGCATCAGCTCGGCGTCCGGGCCGATCGCGTCCCGTACGGCCTCGATGAGCGAGACCGCGTACAGGGTCTCCCGGTGGTCCAGTTCGAAGTGCCCGGTGCCGAACGGGTCGATCTTCAGCGCCTGGTAACCGCGCTCCCTCACCCCCTGGGCGGCCTTGTGGTACGCCTCCGGCGTTCGCTCGGTCGTGTACCACCCGTTGGCGTACGCCTTGACCTTGTCCGTCACCCTGCCGCCGAGCAGCTGCCACACCGGCACGCCCAGCGCCTTGCCCTTGATGTCCCAGCAGGCCATCTCGACGACCGCGATGCCCGACATCACGATCTCGCCCGCACGGCCGTAGTCGCCGTACTTCATCCGGCGTACGAGGTCCTCGGCGGCGAACGGATCCGAGCCGAGGATGTGATTGGCCTCGGCCTCCCGCAAGTAGCCGATCAGCGCGTCGGTGTGACCGAGCATCCGGGTCTCGCCGACTCCCGTGAGCCCCTCGTCGGTGTGCACCTGGACGTAGGTCAGGTTGCGCCACGGCGTGCCGACCACGTGCGTGCTGATTCCGGTGATGCGCACGGCAGTTGCCCCTCAGCTGTTCGAGATTTCGTCACACGTTCGAAATGCTGGCGTGACAGTAAGGACGGGGCGGTCGGGGTGTCAATGGGTCGAACAGGTAACGGTTTCGGCAAGCCTTTCGAGAATTATTTCGCTTTCTACGAAACCTTCACAGCGGTGCCTAGGAACAGGCCCCATGGGGAATCTAGTCTTCCGGCGTCATGGACTACTGCCACCCGTGCCAACGGCACCTCAACGGCGCCCTGGCCTGCCCTGGGTGCGGAGCACCGGCACGCCCCGCGGCGGAGACGACGGTCGCGTACGCGCACGCGGGCACGGGTGAGATGCCGGGGTACGGCGTTCCCCAGCCGTACGCGCAGCCCGAGTCCCACGAGTACCGCATCCCCCAGCAGTACGGGCCGGCCGGGCCGGAACAGGTGGCATGGCCGAAGGGGCCCGAGCCGCAGCAGGGCTGGGCGTCCGGCGCGCAGGCCGAGCCCGTGGCCGGCGGCGACCCGGACCCCGGGCCCGGCCCGGACCCCGAACCCGAGGAGTCCGAGCCCGACCCCGAGCCCGAGCCCGGTGGCCGGGCGGCGCGGCGCCGGGGGCGTGGCACCGCCGCCGTGAGCCCCGCCGACGCCGACGCCAGCCGCCGTGACCGCAAGGCCGCCGCGCACCGGCGCCGACGTCGCCGTGTCCTGCTGGTCGGCGCGGGCTTCGTGCTGGCCGCGGGCGGTCTCAGTCTTGCCGAGCTCGGTACGGACGCCCCCTTCTCGCCCTTCTCCAGTGGCCGGCCGGGCACGCCGGCGGACACCGCGGCCGATGGCGGCGCGTCCTCCACGGCGCCCGGCGCCAGCGCCGACCCGGCGGCCGGCACCTCCGGCGCGAGCCCGGGCGCGGCCGGCTCCGCCTCCCCGGACGCCTCGGCCTCCGCGTCCGCCTCCAAGTCCCCCAAGGACAAGGCCTCCGCGTCGCCCGACGCGAAGGACACCCACACGGCGCGGCCGACCTCCGCGACGGACTCCGGCACGACCCCCCAGGCACCGGTGACCCCCGACACGACCCGGCCGGCCCCCACCCCGTCCAGCGCTCCGACGACGTCCGGCCCGTCCCCGACGCCCTCGCCCACCAAGACCTGCAACCGCTTCCTGTGGTGGTGCACCTGAGCCCGAGTGCGCACGCGCGCACCACCCCGCGCCATCCGCCATCCGGGGCATCGACGACACCCCCCGCCGCTCACGACGGTTGAGTCGAACAGGTACGTCGCGCCGTACCGGTCTCGGGAACGCCCCGAGCGGGAAAGGGCGTTGTGCTGAGAGGGAGCAGCGAGCAGCGGCTCAGTTGAGGAGAGCGGATGACGCAGCAGATCACCGTCCAGGGCACGGTCGCCGAGGGCTTCGCGTCGGTGCGCGAGGAGTTCGCCGCCTTCGTCGCCGGTGAACGGGACGACTACGAGGGCCAGTTGTGCGCGTATGTGCACGGCCGGCGGGTCGTCGACCTGTGGGCGGGAGCGGAGGCGGACTCGCTGTACGGCGTGTTCTCGTCCACCAAGGGCGCCGCCCACCTGGTGGTCGCGCTTCTCGTGCAGGACGGCACGCTGGAGCTGGACCGCAAAGTGACCTACTACTGGCCGGAGTTCGGCGCCGAGGGAAAGGGTGCGGTGACCCTCCGGGACCTGCTGGCGCACCGGGCGGGCCTGGTCGGGATCGACGCCGGGTTCTCCGCCGAGGAGATCGCCGACGACCGGACGATGGCCGAACGGCTCGCCGACCAGAAGCCGTTCTGGCGCCCCGGGACGGCCTTCGGCTACCACGCGCTGGTGATCGGCGCGCTCACCGGAGAGGTGGTCCGCCGGGCCACGGGCCGCTCGCTGCAGGAGGTGTACGAGGAGCGGGTGCGGGCGCCGTACGGCATGGACTTCTTCCTGGGCCTGCCCGAGTCCGCGGAGCCCCGCTTCCGCCCGGTCCAGCCGATGCTGCCGACCCCCGAGCAGCAGGCGCTGCTGGCCGCGCAGCCGGCCGGGCCGCACACGCTGACCTCGATCGCCTTCAACACCCATGTGCCGGAGCCGGGCACCCTGGCGGACTACGCCAACTCCCGCCTCGTACGGGCCAAGGGACCGGCGTCGGCGGGCGGCGTCGCCTCCGCCCGGGGGCTCGCGAAGATGTACGCGGCGGCGATCAGCGAACTGGGCGACCGGCCACCTCTGCTCAAGCCCGACACGGTCGCCGAGGTGGGCCAGATCCACTCCGTGGGCTACGACCTGGTGGCCCGTGCCCACAAGTCGTACGGCCTCGGCTTCCAGGCCACCGCCGACATGTGGCACCCGGCGCTGGGCGCGGGCAGCTTCGGCCACAGCGGAGCCGGTGGCAGCCAGGCCTTCGCGGACCCGCGCAGCGGTCTGGCCTACGGCTACACGCGCCGCCGGATGGCCTTTCCGGGGGGTGCTGCACCGGAGAACGACAGGCTGGTGAGGGCGGTCCACAGGGCGGCGCTGGCGGGCTGAGCCCACCGCCCGGAGAAGAGACCGCACCCCACGTCCAAGGGTGCGGCCTCCGCTGTCTGAAACGACGACTGTCAGACCAGCGTCACGGTGATGTTCCCCCGCGTCGCCTTCGAGTACGGGCACACCTGGTGGGCCTTGTCGACCAGATCCCGCGCCACCTCGGCGGACACGTTCGGAATGCTCGCCGAGATCTCCACGATGATCCCGAACCCGTCCTCGTTCCGGCCGATCCCGACCTTCGCGGTGACGGTCGACCCGGAGACGTCGGCGCCCTCCTGCCGGGCGACGACTCCCAGGGCTCCCTGGAAGCACGCGCTGTAACCGGCGGCGAACAGCTGCTCCGGGTTGGTCCCGGACCCGCTGCCGCCCATCTCCTTGGGCGGGTTGACGACGACGTCGAGCCGGCCGTCATCCGTGGCGACCCGGCCGTCGCGGCCGTTCTCGGCGGTGGCGACGGCGGTGTACAGGACGTCGGACTGCGTGATGGGCATGCGGTTGTCTCCTCCTCGGTCCGCCACGACTCGCGCCCACGATCGACGGCGGATTTCGGAATGAAGTTACCGCATGCCGGAAATCCAGTGAAGCCTAGAGCTTGACGACCATCTTCCCGATGTTGTCGCCGCGCAGGACCCCGAGGAACGCCTCCAGGTTGTTCTCGATGCCCTCGACGACCGTCTCGCGGTACTTGAGCTCGCCCGAGGCGACCCACGGCCCGACCTTCCGGACGAAGTCCGGCTGCAGGTCGTAGTGGTCCCCGACCAGGAAGCCCTCGATGCGGCCCCGGGTCTGGATGAGGCGGGTGAGGTTCCTCGGGCCCGGCGCGGGCTCGGTGTTGTTGTAGACGGAGATCATGCCGCAGACGGCGATGCGGCCGCCCTCGCGCAGCGACCCGACGGCCGCCTCCAGGTGGTCCCCGCCGACGTTGTCGAAGTACACGTCGATGCCGTCGGGCGCGGCCTCGCGCAGCTGCTCGGCGACCGGGCCGTTCTTGTAGTTGAACGCGGCGTCGAAGCCGTACTCCTCGACCAGCAGCTTGACCTTCTCGTCGGAGCCGGCCGAGCCGATGACCCGCGAGGCGCCCAGGAGCTTGGCGAGCTGTCCGACCTGGCTGCCGACGGCACCGGCGGCGCCGGAGACGAAGACGATGTCGCCCTCCTTGAAGGAGGCGGTGCGCACCAGGCCGGCGTAGGCGGTGAGGCCCGTCATGCCGAGCACGCCGAGGTACGCCGACAGCGGCACCTCGTGGGCGCCGGCGTCGACCTGGACGGCCGGAACGGCCGTCGGGCCGACCTTGACCGCGTTCTTCGCGTCCACGACCGCGTACTCGCGCCAGCCGAAGAAGTGCAGGACGTGGTCACCGACCTCGATGCCCTCGGCGTGCGAGGCGATCACCTCGCCGACCGCGCCGCCCTGCATGACCTTGCCCAGCTCGAAGGGGGCGGCGTACGACTTGGCCGCCGACATGCGGCCGCGCATGTACGGGTCCACGGAGAGGAATTTGTTCCGCACCAGTACCTGACCGTCACCCGGGGTCGGGACCGGGGTCTCGACGAGGGCGAAGTCCTCCGGCTTCGGCCAGCCGACGGGCCGGCTGAGCAGGTGCCACTCGCGGTTGATCATGACAGTGCCTTTCCCGATTACTTCAGAACCTGAAACAACCATGCGCTTCAATATTTCAGGATGTCAAGTAAGCGGGTATCCTGGTGTCCATGGCCACACCACCGAGGACCCACCGCCCCGACGCCCTGACGATGGAGGTCGTCGAACTCATCGGGGACGTCGTGGCCCGCTT
This sequence comes from Streptomyces filipinensis, assembly GCF_014649495.1. Lineage (GTDB taxonomy): Bacteria > Actinomycetota > Actinomycetes > Streptomycetales > Streptomycetaceae > Streptomyces > Streptomyces filipinensis. Next base: position 738,287 of record NZ_BMTD01000001.1, read on the forward strand.
CTACACGGACTACGAGGAAGCGGCGGGCGAGCACGCGCTGACCGGTCCGCAGGCCCGGCTCCTCAGTCTGCTGTCGGTGGAGCCGCTGCCCATGCGGAAGCTGGCGCACAAGCTGAAGTGCGAGCCGTCGAACGTCACGGGCATAGTGGACCGCCTGGAGTCCCGGGGGCTGGTGGAGCGCCGTCCCGACCCGGCGGACCGCCGGGTGAAGGTGGCCGCCGCCACCGAGGACGGCCTGCGCGTCGCCCGGGACCTGCGCGAGGGCCTGCACTTCGCCCGCGAACCCCTCGCCGGTCTCTCCGCGGACGAACGCCGCTCCCTGCGCGACCTGCTGCGCCGGATGCTGGCCGGCTGAGAGTCGGTAGAGTTCCCGCCATGCGCGATCTTGGGGCGGGATTCGGTCATCTGCTGAAGGGGCAGCGCTGGATGGCCCGGCACGGCCGCCAGTACGGCTTCGGGCTGCTGCCCGGGCTGCTCACCCTGGTCCTCTACGCCGCGGCGCTGGTCGCGCTCGCCGTGTGGGGAGAGGACGCGGTCACCTGGGCGACCCCGTTCGCGGACGACTGGTCCAGCCCCTGGCAGGGCCTGTTCCGCGGCTTTCTGACGGCCGTCCTGTTCGCCCTCGGCCTGCTGCTGGCCGTGCTGACGTTCACGGCCGTCACCCTGCTGGTCGGCCAGCCCTTCTACGAGAACCTGTCGGAGCAGGTCGACGCCGACGTCTCGCCCGACGGCACCGCCCCGCGGTCGGACCTGCCGCTCTGGCGCGAGCTGTGGATCTCGGCCCGCGACAGCCTGCGCATCCTGGTGCGGGCCGCGCTGTGGGGCGTGCTGCTCTTCGCCCTCGGCTTCCTGCCGTTCGTCGGCCAGACCGTCGTCCCCGTGCTCGGCTTCTTCGTCACCGGTTTCTTCCTCACCGAGGAACTGGCCGCCGTGGCCCTGCAGCGCCGGGGCGTCGAACTGCGCGCCCGGCTCGCCCTGCTCCGCTCCCGCAAGACCCTGGTCTGGGGCTTCGGCACACCCCTCGGCCTGGCCTTCCTGGTTCCGTTCGTCGCGGTGTTCCTGATGCCGGGCGCGGTCGCGGGCGCCACGCTCCTCGCCCGCGACCTGCTGGGCGAGGAGGACGCCGACGACGGCTCCGCTCCCGACGGGGAGCCCGACATGGAGGACGTCACCCCGTGACCCAGATACTCGCCGTCGCCCTGATCACGCTCCTCGCCGTGGTCGCCCCCGGCGCCGACTTCGCGATGATCGTCCGCAACAGCTATCTGTACGGCCGCCGCACCGGCCTGCTCGCCGCCGCGGGCGTCGCCGCCGGCGTCCTGGTCCACGTCACCTACACCCTGCTCGGCGTCGGCCTGCTGATCGCCTCCTCCACCGCCCTGTTCACGGTGATCAAGCTGATCGGCGCGGCCTACCTCGTCCACGTCGGCGTCCGCACCTACCGCACCCGCGGCGAACTGAGGATCGACCTGGCCGACCGGCGCGAGCTGACCCCCTCCGCCGCGCTGCGCACCGGCTTCCTCACCAACGTGCTCAACCCGAAGACCACCCTCTTCGTCGTCTCCACCTTCGCCCAGGTCGTCGGCCCCGACACCCCGCTGTACCGGCAGGTGGGCTACGGCCTGTTCATGTCGCTGGCCCACCTGCTGTGGTTCGGCGTGGTCGCCGCGTTCTTCTCGCAGGCCCGGATGCGGACCCTGATGCTGCGCGGCCAGAAGATCCTCAACAAGGTCATCGGCTCGGTCCTGGCCGGCCTCGGGGTCAGCCTCGCACTCGCGCCGTCGCACTGAGCGCACCCGGCCGGCTCAGCGCGGCACGCGTTCCGCCGCCTGCCGCAGCGCGGTGACGAAGGCCCGGACCGCCGCCGTCAGCGACCGCCCCCGGACCGTCGCCGCGTACACCGCGCGCGGCGGGGCGTCCTCGGCGTGCACCGGCAGCAGCACGACGTCCGGGCGCACGGACGCGGCGGCCAGCGCCGGGACCAGGGTCACGCCCAGGCCCGCGGCGACGTAGCCCTGCTTGGCGGTCCACTCCGCGACGACATGGGCGACGTGCGGCTGGAACCCCTGCCGCACGGCCGCGTCGAGCAGGGTGCCCTCGGGCCGGGCGCTGCCGGCGATCCAGTCCGCGTCGGCGAGCCGGGCCAGCCGCACCGGCCCGTCGGCCGAGGCGAGCGGATGGCCGGCCGGAACGGCGACGTACAGGGTCTCGTCGAGGAGGTGGTGCAGCGCGTACGCGTCCAGCGGGGCGCGGCCTGTCGTCGACACCACCACGAGGTCCAGCCGGCCGGCCGTCAGGCGGCCCAGCAGCGCTGCGGACAGGCCCTCCTCGCGCGAGACGCGTACGCGGGGGTGGCGGGCGTGGAAGGCGGCCAGCGCCTGCGGGACGAGCGCCGCGTCGGCGGTGGGGAACGCCCCGAACCGCAGCCGTCCGCCCGCTGCCGCGCGCAGCTCGGCCAGCTCGCGCGCGGCGCCCCGCAGCGACCCGGACACGGCCTCGGCGTACGGGAGCAGGGTCCGGCCGGCCTCGGTGAGCCGCACCCCCCGCGGCAGCCGGTCGAAGAGCGGAGCGCCGCCGAGGGCCGACTCCAGTGAGGAGATCTGCCGGGAGACCGCGGACTGGGTCCAGCCCAGCGTCCGCGCGGCCACGGTGAACGAGCCGTGCCGGGCGACCTCCAGGAACACCCGCAGCCAGACGGTGGACAGGTCGGGCGGGTCGGGCTCGTCATGCGAAGTCAGCATGCCTGCGATGCTAGACATTCGCTTGTCGCATCGCACGGCGGATCCTAGCGTCGAGGGCATGGAGAAGACGGAGAAGATCGCCTTCCTGGGGCTCGGCAGCATGGGGGCCCCGATGGCCCGCCGGCTGCTTCGGGCCGGTCACCCGCTGACCGTCTGGAACCGCACCCCGGCCCGGGCCGAGCCGCTCGTGGCCGAGGGCGCCGCGCTCGCCGGGTCGCCCGACGCGGCCGTACGGGACGCCGACGTCGTGATCACGATGCTCGCCGGACCTGACGCACTCACCGCCGTGGCCGACGCCGTCGTGCCAGAGCTGCGGCCGGGCACGGCCTGGATCGAGATGTCGACCGTCGGACCGGACGCCGTACGGGAACTGGCCGCACGGCTGAAGGACGGGGTCGTCCTGGTCGACGCACCGGTCATGGGCAGCACGGACCGGGCCGCCGAGGGCACGCTCGGCATCCTCGCCGGCGGGGACACGGCCGCCGTGGGACACGTCCTCGCCTCCCTCGGCACGGTCACCCGCACCGGCGCGCTCGGCTCGGGCGCGGCCCTCAAACTCGTCGTCAACACCGCGGTGATCGGCGGCGTCGGCGTCGTGGCCGAGGCGCTGCGGCTCGCCGCCGCGCTGGGCCTCGACGGGGACACCGCCCGCGACGCCCTGCGCGCGGGCCCGCTCGGCGGCGCGGTGGAGCGTGCCTTCGCCGACGGGGCGCTGTTCGCCACCGACCTGGCCGTCAAGGACCTCCGGATCGCCACGGCCACCGCCGGACTGCCGGTCACCGCCGCGGTCTCGGAGCACCTCAGGCGGGCCACCGAGGACGATCCGGCCCTGGCCCGCGCCGACCTCGCGCGGACGGCCGCCCACATCATCCGTAGCAGCTGAAGGAGCCCCCCGTGCAGATCACCCTGGACAGTCCCGCCGGCGGGCCGCGGCCCCTCAGCCCCTACTACTCCCAGGTGGCCCGCGTCGAACACGCCGACGGGAGCGCCCTGTTGTTCCTCTCGGGCCAGATCGCCGAGGGAGCGACCCTGGCCGAGCAGACCCGGGGCGCCTTCGAGGCGATCGACGCCCTGCTGAAGGCGCACGGCGCGAGCCTCGCGCACGTCATCAGCATCCGCACCTGCCTGACCGACATCGGCAAGCTGGCGGAATACGGTTCCGTACGACGGCAGTTCCTCACCGGCACCCCGCCGACGAGCATGACCTTCGAGGTCCCACGCCTCTTCCGCCCGGAGGCACAGGTGGAGATCGAGGTCGTGGCGGCGGTGCCGGGCGGTGACTGACGGCCGCGCGGCCGCGCGGCGGGGGCGGACCGGTGCGGGGGCACGCGCCGCCCTCAGTCCACCGGCTCGCCCAGCAGGCGCAGGAAATCACGGAACGCCCCCGGCATGTCCACCGACTCTGGGTCCAGCAGCCACTGGTACTGCAGGCCGTCCATCACGGCCACGAGCAGGGGTGCCGTCCGCTCCGGGGTGAGTCCGTTCGGCAGGCTGTCGCCGTACTCGGCCCGCAGCACCGCCGCCATCGACTCCCGCACCCGCGCGTACCGCTCGGTGAAATAGCCCCGCGCCGGATGATCCTCCGTCACGCTCTCGCCGAGCAGCGCCGAGAAGGTCTGGATGATCGCAGGGCGCATCGCGTTGTACTCGACCAGCGAGGCCAGCAGATCCACCCGCCACCGCGGGTCCGGCACGGCGTCCCACCGGTCCCGGTCCTGCAGCACGGCCACCAGCAGGGCGTCCTTGGTCGGGAAGTAGTGCAGCAGCCCCTGCTGGGTGAGTCCGACGCGCTCGGCGACCGCGGCCAGGCTCGCCCCCCGGTAACCGCGTTCGGCGATCACCTCCAGCGCCGCCCCGACGATCTCCGCGCGCCGTTCCCCGCTCCTGACCCTCGCGTTCATGGGATCACCGTACGGCACCCCCGACCCGTGAATATTACGGCAAGATAACGAAACCTACCGCTCTACAGGCCACGGATGCACGATGGGGGCACCTGCACGGACGTCAACGAGGAGGCACCGCGATGGCGGGATCCCAGCCCACCCCGGCCGACACGGCCCGCGAGGCGGTCGTCGAGGCCGCTCTCGGCAAGCTCGGCCTGGACGCGAAGGCGCGGCTGCTGGCCGGCCAGGACATGTGGACCCTGCCCGCGCTGCCGGAGATCGGCCTCAGGTCCCTCGTCATGTCGGACGGACCGATCGGCGTCCGGGGCGTGCGCTGGAGTGCCGACGACCCCTCCGTCGCCCTGCCCTCGCCCACCGCGCTCGCCGCCACCTGGGATCCCCGCCTCGCCCACCGGGCCGGCGTGCTGCTGGCCCAGGAGGCCCGGCGCAAGGGCGTCCACGTGCTGCTCGCGCCCACCGTCAACCTGCACCGCTCGCCGCTCGGCGGCCGTCACTTCGAGTGCTACAGCGAGGACCCGTATCTCACGGGCGTGATCGGCAGCGGCTATGTGACCGGCGTCCAGTCCGGCGGAGTCGGCGCCACCGTCAAGCACTTCGTCGCCAACGACGCCGAGACCGACCGCTTCACCGTGAACAACCTGGTCGGCGAACGCGCCCTGCGCGAGCTGTACCTGGCCCCGTTCGAGGCCATCGTAGAGAACGCCCGCCCCTGGGGCATCATGACCGCCTACAACACGGTCAACGGCACCACGATGACCGAGCACCACCACCTGGTCAACGAAGTCCTGCGCGGCGAATGGGGCTTCGACGGCTTCAACGTCTCCGACTGGATGGCCGCCCGGGACACGGTCGGCGCCGTCAACGGCGGCCTGGACGTCGCCATGCCCGGCCCGCGGACCGTCTACGGCGAAGCCCTTGCCCAGGCCGTCCGGGACGGCGAGGTCGCCGAGGCCACCGTCGACGCGGCCGTACGGCGCGTCCTGCGCCTCGCCGCCCGCGTCGGGATCCTCGACGGCGCCGAACCCGTCGTGAGCGAACCGCCCGCGCCGGTCGACGGCGAGGAGCTCGCACGGGAGATCGCACGCCGCTCCTTCGTCCTCGTCCGCAACGAGAACGCCGCCCTGCCCCTGAAGCCCCACAGCACGGTGGCCCTGATCGGCGCCGCCGCCCGCGACGCCCGCGTCCTCGGCGGCGGCTCGGCCACCGTCTTCCCGGCCCGGATCGTCTCCCCGCTCGACGGCCTCACCGCCGCACTCGCCGAGGGCACCCTCAGCTACGCCACAGGCGCCGACCCGGCCACCGAACTCGCCGTCGCCGACCAGGGATTCCGCCTCAGCGCCGTCTGCCGCGACAGCGGCGGCCGGGTCATCGGCACCCGCTCCGCCCCGAACGGCCAGATCCAGTGGATGGGGTCCGACCTCCCCGAGGGCGTCACCCACGACCGCCTGCACACCGTCGAACTCACCGGCACCTTCACCCCCCGCGCGAGCGGCCCGCACACCTTCGGCATCAAGGGCGCGGGCCCCTTCACGCTCACCGTCGACGGCACGACGTACTACGACGACGCCCAGCGCCCCGACGAGGACGGCCCCTTCGAGGCCTTCTTCGGCGCTCCCGTGCCCCGCGCCCAGGCCGAACTCACCGCCGGACGGCCGGTCGACGTCTCCCTCACCCACGTCGTCCAGCTCCCCGACGACATCCCCGTGAAGGTCGTCGCCTTCACGCTCGCCCACCGCGAGCCGCAGCGTGACCCCGACGAACTGATCGCCGAGGCCGTCGAGGCGGCCCGGAACGCCGCCACGGCCGTCGTCATGGTCGCCACCACCGACCGTGTCGAGTCCGAGGGCTTCGACCGCACCGACCTGAGGCTCCCCGGCCGCCAGGACGACCTGGTCCGCGCCGTCGCCGCCGCCAACCCGGACACGGTGGTCGTCGTCAACTCCGGCTCCCCCGTCGAACTGCCCTGGCGCGACGAGGTCGCCGCCGTCCTGCTCGGCTGGTTCCCCGGCCAGGAGGGCGGCGCCGCCCTCGCCGACGTCCTCACCGGCACCCACGAGCCCGGCGGCCGGCTCCCCACCACCTGGGGCTCCCTCGCCGACGCCCCGGTCACCCAGGTCACCCCCATCGACGGTGAACTCCCTTACACCGAAGGCGTGTTCATCGGCTACCGCGCCTGGGAGAAGTCCGGCCGCACCCCCGCCTACCCCTTCGGCCACGGCCTCGGCTACACCGACTGGACCTACGAGTCCCTGGAGACCGACGGCACCACCGCGCGCGTCGTCCTGCGCAACACGGGTGAGCGCCCCGGCCGCGAGGTCGTCCAGGTCTACCTCTGCCCGGCCCCCGGCGGCCCCGAGCGCCCGGCCTGGCAGCTGGCCGGCTTCGCCTGCGCCGAGGCCGGTCCCGGCGAGAGCGTCGAGGTGAGCGTCACCCTGCCGCGCCGGGCCTTCGAGGTCTGGGACGAGAAGGCGAAGGCGTGGGCATGTGTGAAGGGTTCGTACGAGATCGCCGCCGGACGCTCGATCGCGGACCTCAGGCTCGTCGAGCCGATTAACGTCTGATCCGGGACAAGTCCCCCACGAACAGCCCCGGTCCGGGACCTGACCCCTGGACCGGGGCTCGCCACCTCCGGGTCCGTATAGACTCCCGGCCCGCGAACACCGGACACACACCGGGCACGGGGGAGAGACATCGTGTATCCAGGCCAGCAGCAACAGGGTCCCTACGGGCCGCAGCAGCCGGGTCCCTACGGGGCACCACAGCCGCCCGCAGGCCCGTACGGGCACCAGTCGCCGTACCCGGGGCCGTACGGCGCGCAGCCGCACCCGCCCCAGCAGCCGTACCAGACCCCGTACCCGCCCCAGCAACCCTATCCGCCCCAGCAGCCGTACCCGCCCCACCAGGCCGGCCCCCACCCGCACCGGCAGCAGGCCGCACCACCGCCCGCCCAGCACCTCGGCGAGGGCCGGATGCGGCTGGATCCGAACCTGACCCCGGCCCAGCGGGAACTGGCGGTGAAGATCCAGGCCAAGTCCAAGCCGATGGCCTACGGCATGGTCCTCGGCATCCCGCTCACCTTCGGCGGCGCCCACTACGGCATCACGCAGAAGCCCCTCGGCTTCGTCGCGGCACTCGCCGGGCTCGCCCTGCTGGCCTTCGGTGTCTTCTCACTGCTGCAGATGCGGGGACTCAAGCGGCAGCTGCGGCTCGTCACCGCCGACGCCTGGCGCTCCCCGGCCGCCCACCTGCCCGGCGCCCGCAAGGCCGCCACCCAGGCCGCCTACCTCAACGGCCTGCTGGTCCTGCTGTCCCTCACCGCGACCGGCTATCTGCTGTACAAGGGCGCCGGCTGGGGTGCCTACGGCAACTCCCTCGGCTTCGGGGGTCTGATGCTCGCCGCCGCCCTGCCCTTCGGCATGGCGCTGGCCGCCGCGACCACCATTCCGCAGCTGCTCCAGGTGATCCCGGCCGGCGCGAAGGTCGGCCGGAGCCTGTACTCGATCATCTTCGTGCTGGCGACGACGGTGACGGGTGAGGGCATCAAGGGCGGTTCGGCCGGCCCGATCGTGGCCGGGGGAACGACGCTGCTCATCTGCGGCGGCGCGATGTCCCTGCTGGGCAAGGCGGCCCGGCGCATGCGCGGCGAGGCCGGCTAGCCGACCGAGAAGCCGTACACCGTCTCCGACCGGAAGACCTCCCCCGGCCGCAGCACCGTGCTCGGGAACCGAGGCCGGTTGGGGGAGTCCGGGAAGTGCTGGGTCTCCAGGGCGATGCCGCCGCCCGGGGCGAAGGGCGCCGTCAGGTGGTCGGCGGTGTAGAGCTGGAGGCCCGGTTCGGTCGTCGCCACGGTCAGGGTCCGCCCGGAGACCGGGTCGTGCAGCTCGGCGACCTCCTCCGGGGTGCCGGTCACCCCCTTGTCCAGGACGAAGTTGTGGTCGTAGCCCGAGCCGACCTGGCGGGAGGCACGGAAGTCGAACCGGGAGCCCGTCACGTCCTGCAGGACGCCGGTCGGGATCAGGTCCGCGTCGACGGGGGTGAAACGGGAGGCGGCCAGCCGCAGGTGGTGCCCGCCCGCCTGGCCCGAGCCGGCCAGGTTGAAGTAGCTGTGGTTGGTGAGGTTGAGCACGGTCGGGGCGTCCGTGACCGCCTCGTAGGCGATCCGCAGCGCGCCGGCGGCGTCCAGCGAGTACGTCGCCGACACCTCCACGCGGCCCGGGAAACCCTCCTCCCCGTGCGGGCTCACCCGGTGCAGCCGCACCCCGTGCCGCCCGGCGGGCTCCGCCGCCCACACCCGCCTGGCGAAGCCGCGCGCGCCGCCGTGCAGGGAGTTCGGGCCGTCGTTCGGCTCCAGGGTGTGGACCGCGCCGTCCAGCGGGAAGCGGGCGCCCGCGATCCGGTTGGCGTACCGGCCGGCCAGGGCGCCGAAGTACGGCCCGGGGTGCGCGAGATAGCCGTCCAGGCCGGCGAAGCCCAGCACCACGTCCGCCGTACGGCCCTCCCGGTCCGGCACCTGGACCGACCGCACGATCCCGCCGTACGTCAGGACCTCCACCCGTGTCCCGGCGCGCTCCAGGGTCCAGCGGTGGACCGCCGTGCCGTCGGAAAGTGTGCCGAAAGGTTCGCTCATGTCGGAAACCCTAGGTGATCAGTGTCCTAGGCAACCGGATGGGGCGCGGTGATCGTGCGGTACGCGATCGACGCGAGCCGCGCCTGGCCGTCCCTGCTGGGATGGAACCAGTCCCAGTGGCTGAGCTGGTCGGTGCCGAAGCGGTAGTCGTAGACCGCGTCGTTGTCGAAACGGCAGCGGCGGTCCTTGGCACAGACCTCCTTCAGCACCTTGTTGTACTCCACCACACGCCGCTGCACCTGGTCCCGGCGCAGCGTGGCCGCACTGGTCAGGTCGTCGGCGTCGGACAGCATCGACGGGCAGATGCCGAGCTTCCACACCTGCTTGCCCAGCGGATTGGCACGGCCCTGGGACCACAGCCGCTTCAGGTTCGGCACGCTCGCCACGTACACCTGCGCCTTCGGCCGCGCCGACCGCAGGGTGCGCAGCGCCTCCTCGAAGTCCGCGCGGAAACCGGCCACCGGGGTCATCGCCGACGCCGACGCACGGCAGGCGTCGTTCGCGCCCACCATCACCGTCACCAACTGCGGGCCGCGGGCCGCCGCCTGGGCCATCTGCTCCGGCAGATCCGCCATGCGGGCACCGGTCTCGGCGTAGTTCCAGCTGCGCTCCGCCGCGCCCGTGACCCCGAGAAGACGCACCGCCAGGCTGTCGACCCGCGCGTCGCTGCCCGTCGCCCACGAGACCTCGGGGCAGTCCGACAGCACCGTGCACGCGTCGAAGCCGCGCGTGATGGAGTCGCCGACCGCGGCGATCGAGTCCGGGCTGCGGTCCCACACCGGCGCGGGCCTGGCAGCGCGTGCCGTGGTGCCCTCAGGCGCGGGACTGCCGCCCCCGGCGTCGCATCCGGCGACGCCCAGCACGGCGGCCGCCACGACGGCGAGAGCGGCCCTCCCACGGCTGCTTCGCTTCCGCATCCCCTGGTGATCCCCTCGTCGTCGAATCCGTGGTCCTCGGTGCTTCCTCCCATAACAACGTGCGAGGGTTCCCGACCGGGCACCTTGGAACGGAGCACCCCCGTACAAGCGTCCCCCTGGGTGAATGGCGGGGGTTTCCTGGCACCGGGACGGACGGTACGTCACACTCCTTGCACCGCCGCAAGGTAGCCTCGCCATCAACGCGGCCGTCGTGCCACTGCCGCCAGCCAGTCCGCAAGATGTCCCGCTCTGCCCGGAGGTTCCGGTGACGACACGTGGAGTTCTGTACGTGCACTCCGCGCCGCGCGCGCTGTGCCCGCATGTCGAGTGGGCCGTCGCCGGGGTGCTCGGCACGCGCGTCAACCTCGACTGGATCCGGCAGCCCGCGGCCCCCGGCACCTGGCGCTCGGAGTTCTCCTGGCAGGGTCAGGCGGGCACGGCCTCCAAGCTGGCCTCCGCCCTGCGCGGCTGGCACCTGCTCCGCTTCGAGGTCACCGCGGAGCCCTGCCCGAGCGCCGAGGGCGAGCGCTACAGCTGCACCCCCGACCTCGGCATCTTCCACGCCGTCACCGGCATCCACGGCGACATCCTCATCCCCGAGGACCGGCTGCGGGCCGCTCTGACGAGGTCCCAGCGCGAGGAGACGGACCTGGAGGAAGAGATCGCGAGGCTCCTCGGCAAGCCCTGGGACGACGAACTGGAGCCGTTCCGCTACGCCGGCGAGGGCGCACCGGTCCGCTGGCTGCACCAGGTGGTCTGACTCCTCGACCCGCTTCCCGGCTCCGGGCATGAGCCGGGCATGAGAAAGGGCCCCCGCCGCTCGGCAGGGGCCCTCACTCACGTGCTCAGACGGTCCTGAACGCCAGGCCTGTGCTCAGACGGTCCTTGACGCCAGGCCCGTGCTCAGACGGTCCTGAACGCCAGGACCACGTTGTGCCCGCCGAACCCGAACGAGTCGTTCAGGGCGGCGATCCGGCCCTCGACCGGAAGCTTGCGGGCCTCCCCGCGGACGACATCCGCGTTGGCCTCCGCCTCGGGGTCGATGTTCTCGACGTTGATCGTCGGCGGCGCCACCCGGTTGTACAGCGCCAGCACGGTCGCGACCGACTCCACGCCGCCCGCGCCGCCGAGCAGATGACCGGTCATCGACTTGGTCGCGGACACCGCCATGTGGTCCGCGTCGTCGCCGAAGACCTTCCGCAGCGCCTTCAGCTCGGCGATGTCACCGGCCGGCGTCGACGTGGCGTGCGCGTTGACGTGCACGATCTCGGCCGGGTTCAGGTCGGTGTTGTCCAGCAGGTTCTGCAGCGCGTGCGAGATGCCGCGGCCCTCGGGCTCCGGCTGCACGATGTCGTGGCTGTCGGCGGAGACGCCCTGCCCGACGGCCTCCGCGTAGACGCGGGCCCCGCGCTTCGCGGCGTGCTCGGCGGACTCCAGGACGAGCACACCGGAACCCTCGCCGAGGACGAAGCCGTCGCGGTCGACGTCGTAGGGACGCGAGGCGGCCTGGGGGTTCTCGTTGTTCTTGGACATCGCCATCATGTTGCCGAACGCGGCGATCGGCAGCGGGTGGATGGCCGCCTCCGTACCGCCGGCGACGACGACGTCGGCGCGGCCGGTGCGGATCATCTCGATGGCGTAGCCGATGGCCTCGGCGCCCGAGGCGCACGCGGAGACCGGCGTGTGCACGCCCGCGCGGGCGCCCACGAGCAGGCCCACGTTGGCCGAGGGGCTGTTCGGCATCAGCATGGGGACGGTGTGCGGGGAGACGCGGCGGACGCCCTTCTCCTTGAGCACGTCGTACTGGTCGAGCAGCGTGGTCACGCCGCCGATGCCGGAGGCGATGACGGCGCCCAGCCGGTCCGGGTCGACACTTCCGTCCTCACCGGCCTTGCCGGTGAAGCCCGCGTCCTTCCAGGCCTCCTGAGCGGCGATCAGGGCGAACTGCGCAGAACGGTCCAGCTTGCGGGCCTGCGGCCGCGGGATGACCTCGATGGGCTCCACGGCGACCGGAGCCGCGATCTTGACGGCCTGCTCGGCCGCCCACTCCTGCTCCAGGTGCTTGACACCGGACTTGCCGGCGATCAGACCTTCCCAGGTCGAGGCTGCGTCGCCACCCAGCGGTGTGGTTGCGCCGATACCGGTGACGACCACGGTGCGATTGGTCGGGCTCACGGGAATTCTTTCTCCAACGGATACGGGATTCTACGGCGCCACCGCCGGGTGGCGGGGCCTTGCAGCCTGGCCTAACGGGTGGGTCAGGCCTGGTGCTTGAGGATGTAGTCGGTGGCGTCACCGACGGTCTTGAGGTTCTTGACGTCCTCGTCCGGGATCTTCACGTCGAAGCGCTCTTCGGCGGCGACGACGACCTCGACCATGGACAGCGAGTCGACGTCCAGGTCGTCGGTGAAGGACTTGTCCAGCTGGACGTCCTCGGTGGGGATCCCGGCGATCTCGTTCACGATCTCGGCGAGACCGGCGACGATCTCTTCCTGAGTGGCGGCCATGTCAGGCGCTCCTTCTTCAATGTTCCAGACGGTTTGTGGCAGTTGTCCCCCTGCCGGACGCGAGATCCGGCACGGAGTGCCTAGGGGAGGGTAACGACCGTGGCGGCGTAGACGAGACCCGCCCCGAAGCCGATGACGAGTGCGGTGTCGCCGCTCTTCGCCTCCCCGGTCGCCAGAAGCCGCTCCATAGCGAGCGGAATCGAGGCGGCCGAGGTGTTGCCGGTGGTGCGGATGTCACGGGCGACCGTGACATGCTCCGGCAGTTTGAGGGTCTTCACCATCGAGTCGATGATCCGCACGTTGGCCTGGTGCGGGATGAAGACGTCCAGCTCTTCCGGGCTGATCCCGGCCGCGTCCAGCGCCTGCTGGGCGACCTTCGCCATCTCGTACACGGCCCAGCGGAACACCGCCTGGCCCTCCTGCGTGATGGCGGGGAACTTGACATTGCCCTCGCTGTCCAGGGGCAGCGCGCCGAGGTCGCCGATGCGGAACCGGTCCCAGGGGACGGTCTGCTTGATCGTCTCGGACTTGTCGCCCTCGGAGCCCCACACGGTGGGGCCGATCGCCGGCTCCTGCGAGGGGCCGACGATGACGGCGCCGGCGCCGTCGCCGAACAGGAAGGCCGTGGCCCGGTCCTCCAGGTCGGTCAGGTCGCTCAGCCGCTCCACGCCGATGACGAGCACGTACTCGGCGGAACCTTCCACCACCATGCCCTTGGCGAGGGTCAGGCCGTAGCCGAAGCCCGCGCAGCCGGCCGAGATGTCGAAGGCGGCGGCCTTGTCGGTGCCCAGCCTGTCGGCGATCTCGGTGGCGACGGCCGGGGTCTGGCTGAAGTGCGAGACGGTGGAGACGACCACGGCGCCGATCTGCTCGGCGTCGATACCCGCGTCCGCGATCGCCTTGCCGGAGGCCTCGATCGACATCGCGGCCACGGTCTCCTCGGGACCCGCCCAGTGCCGGGTCTCGATGCCGGAGCGCGAGCGGATCCACTCGTCGGACGAGTCGATCTTCTCGAGGATCACCTCGTTGGGGACCACCCGCGTCGGCCGGTAGCCGCCGACGCCGAGGATGCGCGCATACGGGGCGCCCTTGCTGGGCTTGATCTTCGCCATCTGCCGCTCCTTAGGCACCTGCGTGCTCGGAGATGAGCGCGCGGGCCGCGTCGAGGTCGTCGGGGGTCTTCAGGGCCAGCGTGGTCACGCCGGGCAGCGCCCGCTTGGCCAGGCCGGTCAGCGTGCCACCCGGGCACACCTCGATGAGCGCGGTGACGCCCAGCTCCTTGAAGGTCTCCATGCACAGGTCCCAGCGCACGGGGTTGGCGACCTGGCCGACCAGCCGGTCCAGCAGCTCGGCGCCGGTGACGACGGTCTGTCCGTCCTTGTTGGAGACGTAGGGGACCTTGGGGTCGGCGGGCGTCAGCTGTGCGGCGGCCTTGGCCAGCGTTTCGACGGCGGGAGCCATGTGGCGGGTGTGGAAGGCGCCGGCGACCTTCAGCGCGACGACCTTGCGAACCCCCTCGGGCTTGTCCTCGTTCAGCGCGGCCAGCTGCTCCAGCGTGCCCGCGGCGACGATCTGGCCCGCGCCGTTGATGTTCGCCGGGGTCAGGCCCAGCCTCTCCAGGTGCGCGACCGACGTCTCGGGGTCGCCGCCGAGCAGCGCCGACATACCGGTCTCGGTGATCGCGGCGGCGTCGGCCATCGCCAGACCCCGCTTGCGGACCAGGCCGAGCGCGGCGGTGTCGTCGAGCACGCCCGCGAAGGCGGCGGCGGTGATCTCGCCGACGCTGTGACCGGCGACGGCGCCCGGAGCGATCTCCGAGATGTCACCGAGTGCCGCCGCGGACAGGATGCCGGCGGCGACCAGCAGCGGCTGGGCCACCGCGGTGTCGCGGATCGCGTCGGCGTCGGCCTGGGTGCCGTAGTGGACCAGGTCCAGTCCGATGGCGTCCGACCAGGCGGCCACGCGGTCGGCGGCGCCGGGCAGTTCGAGCCAGGGGGTCAGGAAGCCGGGCGTCTGGGCGCCCTGGCCGGGAGCGACGAGTACGAGCACTCTCACACTCTCTCTTGGGGACGGCCACGGCCGCCCGTGGGGACAGGGACGAAGAACACGAAGGGCTTTTGTGGGGCCCCGACAAAACCCTATGCCTGGGTCTCGCCGTCGGCCAGACGCCCGAGGATCAGCGCGATCCGCAGTGTGAAGGCGGATCGTACATCCGAAGGCGACCAACCGGTGACGTCTGTCACACGTCGGAGCCGGTAGCGCACGGTGTTCGGGTGAACGAAAAGCATCCGGGCCGCGCCTTCCAGGCTGCTCGCCTGCTCCAGGTAGACACTCAGTGTTTCCAGCAGCGCCGAGCCCGCTTCCTCCAGCGGTCTGTAGATCTCCTCCACCAGCTGCTCGCGGGCGCTCGGATCACCCGCGATCGCCCGCTCCGGCAGCAGATCGTCCGCCAGCACCGGCCGCGGCGCGTCCTGCCAGGCGGAACACGCCTTCAGCCCCGCCGCGGCGGCCTGCGCGGAGCGGGTGGCGGCCAGCAGGTCGGGGACGACGGACCCCGCGACCACCGGCCCGGCGGCGAACGGCCCGATCAGCGACTTGGCGACGGCGAGCGGATTGTTGCTCCCGCCGGCGATCACGACGAGCCGGTCCCCGAGCACGCCGGTCAGCACCTGCAGCTTGGCGTGCCGCGCGGCCCGCCGGATGGCCTCGACGGTCAGTTCGCTGTCGCCGTCCGGCGCGGTCCCGAGGACGACACAGACATGCTCGGGGGAGTTCCAGCCGAGCGCGGCGGCCCGGCTGACGGCCCCCTCGTCCGCCTCGCCGCTGAGCACGGCGTTGACCACCAGCGACTCCAGCCGCGCGTCCCAGGCACCGCGTGCCTCGGCGGCCTGGGCGTAGACCTGCGCGGTGGCGAAGGCGATCTCCCGGGCGTACACCAGCAGCGCCTCGCGCAGCACGCTCTCGTCACCGGGGGCGGCCACCTCGTCGATGGCGCTCTCCATGACCTCGATGGTGGTCCGCACCATCTCCACGGTCTGGCGCAGTGTGATGGCCCGGGTCAGCTCGCGCGGCGCGGTCCCGAAGACGTCGGTGGAGATCGCCTGCGGGGCGTCCGGGTGCCGGAACCACTCGGTGAAGGCCGCGATGCCCGCCTGGGCGACCAGCCCGATCCAGGAGCGGTTCTCCGGGGGCATGGCCCGGTACCACGGCAGGGTCTCGTCCATGCGTGCGATGGCCTGCGCGGCGAGACTCCCGGAGGACTTCTCCAGCCGCTTCAGGGTCGCGGAGTGCGGGTGGACGTCGTGTGCGTGGGGATCGCTGCGGTGGGATTCGGGTTCGGGCACGGGGACAAGACTGCCTTATCCGGACGTGGAGGTGCTCCGCCGGGTCCGGGCTACGGCCGCGGGGAGCGCCCCGCGGAGGTCTACGGTGGTCCCGTGATGGACGTACACCGCGCCGGTGCGCGCTACCGCGGCGGGGAGGCGGCGGCCGGGATCGAGTCGTGGCACGCCTTCTCCTTCGGGCCGCACTACGACCCCGGCAACCTGCGCTTCGGAGCGCTGATCGCCTGCAACGAGGAGCGGCTGGCCCCCGGCGCCGGCTTCGACGAGCACCCGCACAGCCACACCGAGATCGTCACCTGGGTCGTCGAGGGCGAGCTGACCCACCGCGACTCCACCGGCCACGAGACCCGGGTACGCCCCGGTGACGTGCAGCGGCTCAGCTCGGCCGCGGGCGTCCGGCACGTAGAGCGCAACGACGGCACGGCGCCCCTGACCTTCGTGCAGATGTGGCTGGCCCCGCTGGAGCCGGGCGGCCAGCCGTCGTACGAGATCGTCCCCGGCATCGCCGACTCCACCCCGTACGCCGTCCCGGAGGCCGGCGCGATGCTGCACGTACGGCGCCTGAGCGTCAGGGAGCGGACGGCGGTGCCGGACGGGGCGTGGGTGTACGTCCACGTGGTGCGCGGCACCGTCCGGCTGGGGGAGGAGGAACTGGGCGCGGGGGACTCGGCACGGATCACCGGGGCGAGGGCTCTTGAGGCGGTCGCGGTCACACCGGCCGAGGTGCTGCTGTGGGAGATGAGCGCGTAGGGCCGTCGCCCACCCGCGCCCCGGTGGGAGCCGGTCGCGCGGTTCCCCGCCGTCCGGGCCCCCGCCCCCCCCGCCGACCTCAGCCGCGCAGCTCCCCCAGCACCGCGTCCGTGAAGACCGGCCACGCCTCGATCGCCCAGGGCCCGAAGGCCCGGTCGGTGAGCGCGGCGCACGCCACACCGGCGTCGGGGTCGATCCACAGGAACGTACCCGCCTGCCCGAAGTGCCCGAAGGTGCGCGGGGAGGACGAACTCCCCGTCCAGTGCGGCGACTTGCCGTCGCGGATCTCGAAGCCCAGCCCCCAGTCGTTCGGGTTCTGGTGCCCGTACCCCGGCAGCACCCCCTTCGTGCCCGGGTACTGCACGCTCATCGCCTCCGCGACCGTGCGCGGGTCCAGCAGGCGCGGCGCCTGCACCTCGGCGGCGAACCGCAGCAGGTCCCCGACCGTCGACACGCCGTCCTTCGCCGGCGAGCCCTCCAGTGAGGTCGACGCCATCCCCAGCGGCTCCAGCACCGCCTGCCGCAGATACTCGGCGAACGGGATGTCCGTCGCCTTGGCGATGTGTTCGCCGAGCTGCTCGAACCCGGCGTTGGAGTACAGCCGCCGCTCCCCGGCCGCGGCCATCGTCCGGTGCTCGTCGAAGGCCAGCCCCGAGGTGTGCGCGAGCAGGTGCCGGACGGTCGCCCCGGGCGGCCCGGCGGGCTCGTCCAGCTCGATCGCGCCCTCCTCGTAGGCGACGAGCGCCGCGTAGGCCGCCAGCGGCTTGGTGACCGAGGCGAGCGGGAAGCGGTGTCCGACGGCGCCGTGCGTCCCGAGGACGGTCCCGTCGGCTCGTACGACACCCGCCGCGGCGGTGGGGACGGGCCAGTTCTCGATCGACACCAAGCTCTTCAACGACATGCCGCCGAGCCTATGCGGCTCACAGCAGCAGCCGCATCGACGGGTCCGGGTCACGGGTGAAGCCGAGCGAGGCGTACAACGGCTCGGCCGCCGCGGAGGCGTTGAGCAGCACGTGCCCCGCACCCCGCTCCCGGAACCAGGCCAGCAGCTCCTGCATGCAGGCGCGCGCGTACCCGCGGCGCCGCGCGCCCGGGTCGGTCGCCACGCTGAACACGTACCCCACCCGCCCCTGCGGATTGCCGGCCTTCCCGATCCGGTACTCCAGCGTCCCGGCGGTCAGCGCGGCCAGCGCCCCCGGCCGGTCCGGATGGTCCACGACGAAGGCGACGAAGTCACCGTCCGGCTCGGCCAGCCGGTCCCGCAGCGTCGGCAGCGACTCGGCATGCCAGCCGGCCGGTCCGCCGCCCCCCGCGCTCCACAGGGCGTCGATCATGACCTGGCGCAGCCGCAGCACTTCCGTGGCATCCTCGGGCAGGGCCCGGCGTACAAGACTCATGTGCCGCACGCTAGTCAGGCGCCTTGGCCCGCGTCCTGCGCATTTCTTACCGGATCCGCTTGCTTGGAGCGCACTCCAAGGCCATAGCGTGGGGTCATGACGGTGATGCAGACCACGCCAGCGGACACCGCACGCACGGCCCCCGCCGACATCTGCTCCGCCCCGCCCAGACACCATCCGCGGCCCGACGGCCAGGACCGCTACACGATCAGCGAGGTCGTCGCGTTCACCGGCCTGACCGCGCACACCCTGCGCTGGTACGAGCGGATCGGCCTGATGCCGCACGTCGACCGCTCGCACACCGGCCAGCGGCGTTACCGCAACCGCGACCTGGACTGGCTGGACTTCGTGACCAAGCTGCGGCTGACCGGCATGCCGGTGGCGGACATGGTCCGGTACGCGGAGCTGGTCCGGGAGGGCGAGAGCACCTACGGGGAGCGCCAGGAACTGCTGGAGTCGACCCGCCGGGACGTCCTGGACAGGATCGCCGAACTGCGGGACACGCTCGCCGTACTCGACCGCAAGATCAGTTTCTACGCCGGGGAGGGGGCCGTGCGGTGACCGGCGCCGGCGCCGCCCTCCTGGAGCCCCTGTGCGCGAGCGCCGAGGCCTACGAGGCCGGCCCCGGCCAGGTCGCCCTGGCCGGGCAGTGACTACAGCTCCGCCAGCAGCTCGGCCTTCTTGGAGGAGAACTCCTCGTCGGTGACCAGCCCGGCCTGGTGCAACTCCCCGAGATGCCGGATCCGTTCGGCGATGTCGGCGGGGTCACGCCGGGAGGGGGCCGGTGCCACGGGTACCGGCCCTCGCGTGCGGACGGCCGCCAGGACCGCGGCGGCGAACGGCAGCGACTCGTGCACCGGCCCGTACCCCAGCCCGAACACCACGGCCGCCGGATCCTGGTCCGGCTGCACGGGCGCGGCCGAGTCGGCCGAGCGCCCGACCAGCCGCAGATGCCCTTCGAACACCTCCGGCGACCGCCACTGGACCCCGCTCAGGTCGGCGACCGCGAAACTCTGGTCGCCCGCCTTCCACTTCGCCGACGACGCACCCGTCCACGACCAGCGGAACTGCACGGACGTCCCGTCGAAGGACGCCTTCCCGTCGTACGCCTTGAACTGCAGCGGCGCCTCGGGCACCGGCACCAGGAACTGGTCGGCCGGCCCGGCCTCGGTCAGCAGCGACTTCAGCTCGTCCGCGTAGTACTCGGCGAGCGTCTCCCGCTCGGCCGACAGGACCAGCCGGTACGGGTCGGAACCCTCCTTCAGCTGGCCGGCCGCCGCCTCCATCAGCGGATCCGCGCCGGCCCGCGGCAGCAGCCGCAGCACGACGGTGCCGCGTCTGCCCGGGGTGAGCGTCACGCCCTCGACCGCGGACAGCGGGATCCGCCGTTCGCCGAGCGCCTGGAACAGCTTCGGTGTTCGAATCCCCCGTTCGTAGCGGATGAGCACGGAGTCGGACTCGAACTCCCAGACGGCATGAAAACCCGCCAGTACGTCACCCATGCGGCTCATCGTATGCGGCACGTGCTCCTCCGTCGCCACCCGCGCAGACCGCACTTCCTGCTGTTTCTACGCGCGTCCGGCCATCGTCGTGCCGGGCACACCGGCCCGGCACGCGTCGTTCTCGCGGGCGCACGTCACCGCGCCGTACGCGCCGACCCCCACCCCGGCGAGGTTGCGCAGGCTGTCCGTGCCTGGCTGGAAATAACCGGCGTGCCCCTGCGCGTCCCGGGCGGACAGCACACGCGCGCCGAAGGCCGAGGACACCGGATCGGCGCCGTGCCCGAGCCCGCCGAGCTCCAGATACGGCACGTCCTGGATCCAGTCGGTGGCGTCCCGCATGGCCCAGACCCGGGCCCCGGTGTCCAGCTGCGAGGCGCTGGAGACCCGCATGCCGGGGCTCGCGGCCACCGCTATGTCGGTCACCCGGCCGGGCAGGGCGTGCGCGGCGACCCCGCACACCACGGAGCCGTAGCTGTGGCAGATCATCGCCACCGGGGCATCGCCGGGCAGGCCGCCCACCAGGGCGTTCAGCCGTACGGCGCCCTCCGCGGCGCGCAGCCCGGTCGCCGCCTCCATGCCGAGTCCGTCAGGAGCGGTGTAGTCGGCCCAGGCGATCACGGCCGTACGGGTCGTGGGGCTCTGGGCGCGCTCCGCCGCGTACAGCGCCTTGGCCATGCCGACCGGCGCGGTGTACGGGTTGTAGGTCTTCTGGAAGGTGAGCAGGTCGGTGTCGACGCCGGGGACGACGACCGAGATGCGCTGCGCCCGGTCCAGGTTCCCGAACACCTCGGCGACGCGGCCCGAGCCCTCGGGGTCGAAGGCCAGGATCTGGCGGCGGGGGGCCAGCAGGGACTCGTAGCGGTGCAT
Organism: Streptomyces filipinensis; assembly: GCF_014649495.1. GTDB lineage: Bacteria > Actinomycetota > Actinomycetes > Streptomycetales > Streptomycetaceae > Streptomyces > Streptomyces filipinensis. The sequence goes on from NZ_BMTD01000001.1 coordinate 758,843, forward strand.
ACGGCGGCCCGCGTCCTGCTGTCCGGCCGTGCTGAGCCGGCTGTCGTGCATGCGCTTCTTCTCGACCTTGCGTTGCTGCTCCAGCGCGATGTGGTTGGCGCGGTAGCGCAGGGCGACGGGGGCGCCGTTCATGTTGCCGACCGCGAGCGGGTAGCGGCGGGCGAGACGGTCGCCGTCCCCGGCGGAGAGGGAGGCGAAGAAACGGCTGAGCCGGGCCGGTGCGGCATGCGGGTCCGGCAGGTGGAGGCCGTGGATGCTGCCGTGCTCCCACTTGGCGAGCGAGGCCTGCAGTGCGGTCGACTCCCGGTGGCTGTGCAGGGCGGTCCAGCCGGTGGTCGCGAGCATCACGAACACCACGGCCAGCGCCAGCAGGGCGCGCCAGACGTTCAGTGGCGGGGAGGTGTCGAAGGAAGTCACTGGGAGGACACACTAGGAGAACGAGAGGGTCTCGGGGTAACCGAGTGGCAGGGATCACGTTTCGCGGAACGTCGAACGCCTCGTCAACGATCTTCTGTGGTACGCCAGTTTCCGGTGAGTGCCGGACCCACCTGATCGAGGTGGGACGCGGTGAGTTGGCGTATGGCCTCCAGGCTGAAGTCGTCGCCCGTGCACCACTGCCGCTCCGTGACCCTTATCACCCCGCCGAACACGGCCACGGCCAGCCGCGGCCGCGGGTCGGCGTCCACGTCGACGCCCTCGCGCTCGGCCAGCAGGCGCGCGATCGTCTCCTCGGTCGCCGCCGAGCGGCGCAGATGGGCGGCGAGCAGCGCGGGCGTCGACTCGATCGTCCGGTACATGCGCAGATACAGCTCGACCGGCACGGCCGACTCGACGGTCTCGCGGATCGCGTCCCAGCCCTCCAGGACCGCCTGCCGCAGGGCCTCCATCGGCGCCTCACCGGCGGGCCGCGCCCGTACGGCGGCCACGAAGTGCTCCTCGGTCATCCCCTGCACCGCGAAGGCCACGTCCTCCTTGCCGGCGAAATAGCGGAAGAAGGTGCGCTGGGAGACGTCGGCGGCCTCGGCGATCTCGTCGACGGTCGTGTGCTCGTACCCCCGGGTGGTGAACAGTTCCAGAGCGGCCCGCAGAAGCGCCTCCCGGGTGCGTTGTTTCTTGCGTTCGCGGAGTGTTTCCATGGGTGTCAGTTACTGACTCATGAAAGGCGTTGTCAACTGTCAGAGGCTGTCACTAGCCTCGCACACATGACTAGTCAGACCACCATCGGCGCGACGGGGCCGGGGGACGCCGGCCCGGACGCCCCGCTTGAGTCGCGTCCGGCCCCCGGGCTGCGCGGGCACCCCTGGCTCACCCTCATCACCGTCGCCGTGGGCGTCATGATGGTGGCCCTCGACGGGACCATCGTGGCCATCGCCAACCCGGCGATCCAGAAGAACCTGGGGGCCACCTTCGCCCAGGTGCAGTGGATCACCAACGGCTACTTCCTCGCCCTCGCGGTCTCCCTGATCACCGCGGGCAAGCTCGGTGACCGCTTCGGCCACCGGCAGACCTTCCTCATCGGTGTGACCGGCTTCGCCTCCGCCTCCGGCGCCATCGGCCTGTCCCACAGCATCGCCGCGGTCGTCACCTTCCGCGTCTTCCAGGGCCTGTTCGGCGCGCTGCTGATGCCGGCCGCGCTCGGCCTGCTGCGGGCGACCTTCCCGGCCGAGCAGCTCAACATGGCCATCGGCATCTGGGGCATGGTGATCGGCGCGTCCACCGCGGGCGGCCCGATCCTCGGCGGCGTCCTCGTCGAGCACGTCGACTGGCAGTCGGTGTTCTTCGTCAACGTGCCGGTCGGCGGGCTCGCCCTGGCCCTGGGCATGCTGATCCTCCTCGACCAGCGGGCTGCCCGCGGGGGGAGCCCGCCGGAGGGACACGGCGAGGGGCGGTCCTTCGACATCCTCGGCATCGCGCTGCTCTCCGGCGCGATGTTCTGCCTGGTCTGGGCGCTCATCAAGGCCCCGTCATGGGGCTGGGGCGACGGCAGGACGTGGGTGTTCGTCGTCGCGTCCGTGGCGCTCTTCGCCGTGTTCTCCTTCTGGGAGACGAAGGTCGCGCAGCCCCTCGTCCCGCTGGGCCTGTTCCGCTCGATACCGCTGTCGGCCGGTGTCGTCCTGATGGTCCTCATGGCCGTCGCGTTCATGGGCGGCCTGTTCTTCGTGACCTTCTACCTGCAGAACGTCCACGGCATGAGCCCGATCGACGCGGGCCTGCACCTGCTGCCGCTCACCGGCATGATGATCGTCGGCTCGCCGCTGGCCGGCGCCGCGATCACCAGGCTCGGCCCGCGCGTCCCGCTGGCCGGCGGCATGGCCGCGACCGCCATCGCCATGTACGGCATGTCCACGCTCAAGGCCGACACGGGCAGCGGCGTGATGTCCGTCTGGTTCGCGCTGCTCGGCCTCGGCCTGGCGCCGGTCATGGTCGGCGCCACCGAGGTCATCGTCGGCAACGCCCCCATGGAGCTGTCCGGTGTCGCGGGCGGTCTCCAGCAGGCGGCCATGCAGATCGGCGGCAGTCTCGGTACGGCCGTGCTCGGCGCCGTGATGGCCTCCAGGGTCGACAGCGACCTGCCGGGCAACTGGGCCGGGGCCGGGCTGCCGCGGCTGACCCCGGATCAGCTGGACAAGGCCTCACAGGCGGTGCAGGTCGGCGTCGCCCCGGTGCCGAAGGGCGTCCCGGAGCAGATCGCCGCGAAGATCACCGAGGTCGCGCACCACACCTTCATCTCCGGGATGAGCCTCGCCTCCCTGGTCGCGGCCGGCGTGGCGGCGGTCGCCGTCCTCGTCGCGCTGCTCACCAAGCGGGGCGCGAACGCGGAGGCGGGGGCGGGCGTGGGCCACATCTGAGGCCGGGGCGCAGTTTCCCCTATCAGGGTGACTCCGCTAAAGATTCCTCGCACCGGTCGCGCGCCGCAGGTCACAGTGGGTCAAGTCCTCCGCAGCGCATGGGAGGACGCCGGGCCGGAGCGCGCGCTGCCGGAGGGGGGCAGCGCGCGCAGGTCTGTCGACGGCGAACCGGGGTACCCGCACAGCGGAGCCGAACTGTCCAAGGGTCTCAGGGAGTTGATGATGGCTGGCTTCGGGCACGGAACGCGCGGGCACCCCCGGTCACGTGGCCGGACGTGGCAACGGACCGGGCCGGACCGTGCGACGCTCGGGATCATCGGCACGATCTGTGCCGTGGCCGGATTCTTCGCCCTGGGCATCGTCCTCGGCCCGGTCGCGATGTTCTGCGGCTGGCAGGCGATGGGCCGCAGGTGGTCCGACGACCACGACATCCCGGCCCTGGTGGCCCTGATCCTGGGCGCGATCGACACGCTACTGGCCGTCATCGCCCTGGCGGGCGCGGCCACCTGGAGCCACGGGCTCCTCTAGCCGGTGGTTGTCCGCCACAGGTCCACGGGCCGTCTGTGCGCCGCGGGCGCGCGGGGGCTGGTCGCGCGGTTCCCCGCGCCCCGCACGGGGCGCTCCCGGCACCACGCGGGCGCGGGCGGGTGACCCGCCCCCGCCCGGCCGCGGCAGCGGGCACCCCGCTAACTGCGCTGCTGCTCCCGCTCGTCGACCAACCGGGCCACTTCCGTCCGCAGCAGGCGGACCTCCTCGGCCAGGGAGGCGATCGCCTCCGTCTGACGCCGCTCCTCCACGTCGTCCTTCTCGAACCGCGCGATGAACCACGCCGCGATGTTCGCGGTCACCACACCGAGCAGCGCGATCCCGGACAGCATCAGCCCGACGGCGATCATCCGCCCCAGCCCGGTCGTCGGCGCGTGGTCCCCGTACCCCACCGTGGTCATCGTCGTGAACGACCACCACACCGCGTCACCCAGCGTGCGGATGTTCCCGTTCGGCGAGTCACGCTCGACGGACAGCACCGCCAGCGACCCGAACATCAGCAGCCCGACCACCGCCCCGGCGACATACGTCGTCAGCCGGATCTGCGAGGCCATCCGCGCCCGCCGCCCGACCAGCAGCAGCGTCGACACCATCCGCAGCAGCCGCAGCGGCTGGAGCAGCGGCAGTACCACGGCGCCCAGGTCTATCCAGTGCGTGCGGACGAACTCCCGGCGCCGCGGGCTGAGCGCGAGCCGAATCAGGTAGTCCACCGCGAAGGCCGCCCACACCGCCCACTCCGTGGCGGTGCAGACCACCGCCAGGACCGGGCTCGCGGGGTTGTCCACGATCGGCACGGCATAGGCGATCGCGAACGCCACCGCAAGGGCGAGCAACGGTCGTTGGGTGTACCGCTCCCACTGCGCCTGCGCCGACCGATCGCTCATGTCGGCATCGTAGGCGCCCCGCCAGGGGCGCGAGGAACTGAGCGACCAGCCCCCACGCCCCCGCGCTCGGCGACGAACCCGCCGGCCCTCCTCGGCAGCCGTCGGCGAAAGCCGAGCGCCGCGGCTACGCGTCGCCGCCCGCGGCCCCCGGATCCGCCGCCGACACATCCAGCAGCTGGTACCGGTCGATCGCCTGCTTCAGCACCGAGCGGTCGAGCTTGCCCTCGCGGGCCAGCTCGGTCAGCACCGCGACGACGATCGACTGGGCGTCGATGTGGAAGAAGCGGCGGGCCGCACCCCGGGTGTCGGCGAAGCCGAAGCCGTCCGCGCCGAGCGACTGGTACGTGCCCGGCACCCACCGCGCGATCTGGTCCGGAACCGACCGCATCCAGTCGGACACGGCCACGAACGGCCCCTCGGCGCCGCTGAGCTTCCGCGTCACGTACGGCACCCGCTGCTCCTCCTCCGGATGCAGCAGGTTGTGCTCCTCGCACTCCACCGCCTCGCGGCGCAGCTCGTTCCAGGAGGTCGCGGACCACACGTCCGCCCGGACGTTCCAGTCCTCGGCGAGGATCCGCTGCGCCTCCAGCGCCCACGGGACCGCCACGCCGGACGCCATGATCTGCGCCGGGATCGAGCCCGCCGTACCCTCGCTCAGCCTGTGGACGCCCTTGAGGATGCCCTCGACGTCCACGTTCGCCGGCTCGGCGGGGTGCTGGATGGGCTCGTTGTAGACGGTCAGGTAGTAGAAGACGTCCTCGCCGTGCGGGTGCTCGGCGTCGCCGCCGTACATACGGCGCAGTCCGTCCTGGACGATGTGCGCGATCTCGTAGGCGTACGCCGGGTCGTAGGCCACGCACGCCGGGTTGGTGGAGGCGAGCAGTTGCGAGTGGCCGTCCGCGTGCTGCAGACCCTCACCGGTCAGGGTCGTACGGCCCGCGGTCGCACCCAGTACGAATCCGCGCGCCAGCTGGTCGGCCATCTGCCAGAACTGGTCACCCGTGCGCTGGAAACCGAACATCGAGTAGAAGACGTAGACCGGGATCAGCGGTTCGCCGTGCGTGGCGTAGGCCGAGCCCGCCGCGATCAGGGAGGCCGTACAGCCGGCCTCGGAGATGCCGTCGTGCAGCATCTGGCCGGTCGGCGACTCCTTGTAGGCGAGCAGCAGGTCCCGGTCGACCGCCTCGTACTGCTGGCCGAGCGGGTTGTAGATCTTCGCGCTGGGGAAGAAGGAGTCCATGCCGAACGTGCGGTACTCGTCCGGCGCGATCAGTACGAACCGCTTGCCGATCTCCTTGTCCCGCATGAGGTCCTTCAGGAGCCGGACGAACGCCATCGTCGTGGCGATGGACTGCTGGCCCGTGCCCTTCTTCACCGTCGCGTACGCCTTGTCGTCCGGCAGCGCGAGCGGCTGGGAGCGCACGACGCGCGTCGGGACGTACCCGCCGCACGCGCTGCGCATGTCGTGCATGTACTGGATCTCTTCGGTGTCGCGGCCGGGGTGGTAGTACGGCGGCAGGCCGGACTCCAGCTCCTTGTCGGAGATCGGCAGGTGCAGCCGGTCCCGGAAGCGCTTGAGGTCGTCGACCGTCAGCTTCTTCATCTGGTGCGTGGCGTTGCGGCCCTCGAAGTTCGGGCCCAGCGTCCAGCCCTTGACCGTCTTGGCCAGGATGACCGTCGGCTGGCCCTTGTGCTCCAGGGCCGCCTTGTAGGCCGCGTAGATCTTCCGGTGGTCGTGACCGCCGCGGCCCAGCATCAGGATCTGGTGGTCGGTCAGGTTCTCGACCATCGCGCGCAGCCGGACGTCGTCGCCGAAGAAGTGCTCGCGGATGTAGGCGCCGGACTCGGTGGCGTACGTCTGGAACTGGCCGTCCGGCGTGGTGTTCATCTTGTTGACCAGCACTCCGTCGCGGTCCTGCGCGAGCAGCGGGTCCCAGGAGCGGTCCCAGATCAGCTTGATCACGTTCCAGCCGGCGCCCCGGAAGATCGACTCCAGCTCCTGGATGATCTTGCCGTTGCCGCGCACCGGGCCGTCCAGCCGCTGCAGGTTGCAGTTGACGACGAAGGTCAGGTTGTCCAGGCCCTCGCGGGCCGCGATGGACAGCTGGCCGAGCGACTCCGGCTCGTCCATCTCGCCGTCGCCGAGGAACGCCCACACGTGCGACCTGGAGGTGTCGGCGATACCGCGCGCCTGCATGTAGCGGTTCATCCGCGCCTGGTAGATCGCGCCGAGCGGGCCGAGGCCCATGGAGACCGTCGGGAACTCCCAGAAGTCCGGCATCGAGCGCGGGTGCGGGTAGCTGGACAGGCCGTTCGGGTACTTCGACTTCTCCTGGCGGAAGCCGTCGAGCTGGCCCTCGGTGAGCCGGTCGAGCAGGTAGGCGCGCGCGTAGATGCCCGGGGAGGCGTGGCCCTGGAAGAAGACCTGGTCGCCGCCGTCGCCCTCGTCCTTGCCCCGGAAGAAGTGGTTGAAGCCGACGTCGTACAGCGAGGCGGAGGAGGCGAACGTGGCGATGTGGCCGCCGACGCCGATGCCGGGGCGCTGGGCGCGCGAGACCATCACGGCCGCGTTCCAGCGGGTCGCGTTCAGGATCCTGCGCTCGATCTCCTCGTTGCCCGGGAAGAACGGCTCCGCCTTGGTGGGGATCGTGTTGACGTAGTCCGTGCTGCGCATCTCGGGCACGGCCACGCGTCGCTCACGGGCCCGCTCGATCAGCCGGAGCATGAGGTAGCGGGCCCTCTCCCGGCCGCGCTCGTCCACGGCGGCGTCCAGGGAGTCGAGCCACTCCTGGGTCTCTTCGGGATCGAAGTCAGGAACCTGACTCGGAAGGCCGCCAATGATGATCGGATTGCGATCGGATCCGGAAGCCACGCTGTTCCTTACCTGTCAGAGGGCCAGTTTTCTGCACCTGCCTACACCGATCCCCATCGTGTACCTCGGGACGGCGTACGTCATCTCCTTGGTGTCTCCTCGGTCAAAACGCAACGATACGCCCGGGGTATGACAGGCTTGGCAAAGCTGTTCGAGGGTCGTATCACCGAATGATTCCGAATGGCGCAAACCGGGCACATCGGTGTGATGTGGGTCACGAAGAATCGGGATACGGTGCCAGGGGTTGCGAGGACACGGCCGGGATCGTCACCGTTTCGGCGGTCCGGACGGCCGGGTACTTGCGCGATCCGTCCCGCCCGTGTGGACTACGGCCAATGCTTCGCGCACGCGCGTGGCTGAGATATTCACCAAGACATGATCAGGAGGCAACCCGTGAGCGCGACCGCGGACCACGCGGAGGAGCGGACGAACCCTGCCGCCAGGCTGGGGTTCCAGCCCGGGCAGGTGGTCCAGGAGATCGGCTACGACGACGACGTCGATCAGGAGCTTCGCGAGGCCATCGAGGAAGCCATCGAGGGCGACCTGATGGACGAGGACTTCGACGACGTGGCCGACGCCGTTGTGCTGTGGTTCCGTGACGACGACGGCGACCTGACGGATGCGCTGGTGGACGCCACCACGTACATCGAAGAGGGCGGCGCGATCCTTCTCCTGACGCCGAAGACCGGCCGTTCGGGGTACGTGGAGCCGAGCGACATCCAGGACGCCGCAACGACGGCCGGCCTGACGGCGTCGAAGAGCGTCAGTGTGGGCAAGGACTGGAGCGGCTCGCGGCTGGCGACGCCGAAGGCGGCCAAGTCCAAGAGGTGATCTCCTCCGTCCACCGGACGGGCTGGATTTCGCCCCAGCCCGTCCGGAAGACCCCGGTGATCGCTGCGTAGGGTGGAGCCGAGCGTCTGCTGTGCGCTCACCCGAACAGCCCACCGAAGGGATGCACGACGATGGCGATCCAGGTCGGCGACAAGGCGCCCGACTTCGAGCTCAAGGACAACCACGGCCGCACCGTGAAGCTCTCGGAGCTGCGCGGCGAGAAGAACGTGGTCCTGCTCTTCTACCCGTTCGCCTTCACCGGCGTGTGCACCGGTGAGCTGTGCGAGGTGCGCGACAACCTGCCGAAGTTCGCGGACCGCGAGACGCAGGTGCTCGCCGTCTCCAACGACTCCATCCACACCCTGCGGGTCTTCGCCGAGCAGGAGGGCCTGGAGTACCCGCTGCTCAGCGACTTCTGGCCGCACGGCAACGTCTCGCGCGCGTACGGCGTCTTCGACGAGGACAAGGGATGCGCCGTCCGGGGCACCTTCATCATCGACAAGGAAGGCGTCGTGCGGTGGACCGTGGTCAACGGCCTGCCGGACGCGCGCGACCTGGGCGACTACGTGAAGGCGCTCGACACCCTGTAGGCCGGTCGTGGCCGACACCTGCGATCCTTCGGGTCCAGGGTCTGCGGGGTGCGGGAACCCCTCACTAGGATCGGCACGTTGATCCCATATCCGAAGCACGTCGGGGCTCTCCGCCCCTGGACACCACATGGAGGACTCGTGGGAGTCAGCCTCAGCAAGGGCGGCAACGTATCGCTGACGAAGGAGGCCCCCGGCCTGACCGCGGTCCTCGTCGGTCTGGGCTGGGACGCCCGCACCACGACCGGCAGTGACTTCGACCTCGACGCCAGCGCGCTGCTGCTGAACAACTCCGGCAAGGTCGCGAGCGACCAGCACTTCGTCTTCTTCAACAACCTCAAGAGCCCCGAGGGCTCCGTCGAGCACACCGGTGACAACCTCACCGGTGAGGGCGAGGGCGACGACGAGGTGATCAAGGTCAACCTCGCAGGCGTCCCGGCCGACATCGAGAAGATCGTCTTCCCGGTGTCGATCTACGACGCCGAGAACCGCCAGCAGTCCTTCGGCCAGGTCCGCAACGCCTATATCCGCGTGCTGAACCAGGCCGGCGGCCAGGAGATCGCCCGCTACGACCTGAGCGAGGACGCCTCCACCGAGACCGCCATGGTCTTCGGCGAGCTGTACCGGCACGGGACGGAGTGGAAGTTCCGCGCCATCGGCCAGGGCTACGCCTCCGGTCTGCGCGGCATCGCCCAGGACTTCGGCGTCAACGTCTGATCCCGGCAGAGTCACGACACTCGCACCATCCGGCGCCGCACCGTTTACGTGCGGCGCCGGACGCGCAGGACAACCAGGGAAGCACCACTAGGGGAGGACAGCATCATGGGCGTCACGCTCGCCAAGGGAGGCAACGTCTCCCTCTCCAAGGCCGCACCGAACCTCACCAACGTCATGATCGGACTCGGCTGGGACGCGCGGTCCACCACCGGCGCCCCCTTCGACCTCGACGCCAGCGCGCTGCTGTGCGGCGCCGGGAACCGCGTGCTGGGTGACGAGTGGTTCGTCTTCTACAACCAGCTCAAGAGCCCCGACGGCTCGGTCGAGCACACCGGCGACAACCTCACCGGTGAGGGCGAGGGCGACGACGAGTCGATCCTGGTCGACCTCGCCAAGGTGCCGGCGCACTGCGAGAAGATCGCCTTCCCGGTCTCCATCCATATGGCGGAGGAGCGCGGCCAGACCTTCGGCCAGGTCTCCAACGCCTTCATCCGGGTCGTGAACCAGGCCGACGGCCAGGAGCTGGCGCGCTACGACCTGAGCGAGGACGCCTCCACCGAGACCGCCATGATCTTCGGCGAGCTGTACCGCTATCAGGGAGAGTGGAAGTTCCGCGCCGTCGGTCAGGGGTACGCGTCGGGGCTGCGCGGCATCGCCCTCGACTTCGGGGTGAACGTTTCGTAGCGCGGGTTGCCCCGGACGGTACCGCCGGTAGGGTGCACCTCTACACTCGGGGTCAACATTTAGCAAAGCCGGGTACGGCGCGGGGGACACCCTCCCCCCAGACTTCGTCTGGGAGGTGCCCCCAACACACGATTGGGTAGCCAGTGCTTCTGAAAACCTTCGGCTGGTCGTTCGCGGTGACCGCGCTCGGCCTCGTCGCCGCGGTCTTCTACGGGGGGTGGGAGGCCTTCGGCGTCGTCGCGATCCTGGCCGTCCTCGAGATCTCGCTGTCGTTCGACAACGCGGTGGTCAACGCCGGCATCCTGAAGAAGATGAACGCCTTCTGGCAGAAGATCTTCCTCACGGTCGGCGTCCTCATCGCGGTCTTCGGCATGCGGCTGGTCTTCCCGGTCGTCATCGTCGCCATCACCGCCAAGCTCAACCCCTACGACGCGGTCCACCTCGCCCTCACCGACAAGGACCGTTACCAGCAGCTGGTCACCGACGCCCACCCGGCGATCGCCGCCTTCGGTGGCATGTTCCTGCTGATGATCTTCCTCGACTTCATCTTCGAGGACCGGGACATCCAGTGGCTGCGCTGGATCGAGCGCCCGCTGGCCAAGCTCGGCAAGGTCGACATGCTGGCGGTCTGCATCGCCCTGATCGTCCTGCTGATCACCTCCTTCACCTTCGCCACCCACGCCCACCAGCACGGCGGCGCGCACGTCGACAAGGCCCAGACGGTCCTGATCGCCGGCATCGCCGGCCTGATCACCTACATGATCGTCGGCGGTCTGTCCGGCTACTTCGAGGACCGGCTGGAGGAAGAGGAGGAGCGCGAGCACGAGGAGGAGGAAGAGGCCGCGCGCACGGGCAAGCAGAAGTCGCCGGTGCTGCTGGCCGGCCAGGCCGCGTTCTTCATGTTCCTCTACCTGGAGGTCCTGGACGCGTCCTTCTCCTTCGACGGCGTGATCGGCGCCTTCGCCATCACCAACGACATCGTGATGATGGCCCTCGGCCTCGGCATCGGCGCGATGTACGTCCGGTCCCTCACGGTCTACCTGGTCCGCCAGGGCACCCTCGACGACTACGTCTACCTGGAGCACGGCGCCCACTACGCCATCGGCGCCCTGGCCGTGATCCTCATGGTCACCATCCAGTACGAGATCAACGAGGTCGTCACCGGTCTCGTCGGCGTCGTCCTGATCGCCTGGTCCTTCTGGTCCTCCGTCCGCCGCAACCGCGCCCTGGCCGACGCCGGGGAGGGCACCGGCGAGAAGGCCGAGGTCTCCTCCGGGGTGTGACACCCCGGCCGGTGAGGAACGCTCTGAGCGGGGCGGCCGACACGGTCGGCCGCCCCGACGGCGTTCACAAGAATGACCTGGGGGCGGGAATGGGTTTCTTCGACGGGCTGCGGGGCGCCAGCGCTGCCGACTTCGACTCGGGCAGCGCCTCGACCAACGCCATCGAACTCACCAGGCGGCACCAGGCGGTGTCCCTGACCAAGCAGGGCGCGGCCACCGGCCATCTGCGCGTCAACCTCACCTGGCGGATGCGCACCTCCGACTTCGACTCGGTCCAGCGCACCAGCCTCTTCAGGCATCCCTTCAAGGCCCTCAAGCCGCCGGAGGTCCTCGGGCACGGCCAGAGCATGGTCAACGTCGACCTCGACCTGGGCTGTCTGTACGAACTGGCCGACGGCACGAAGGGCGTCGTCCAGCCGCTCGGCGGTTACCTCGGCGACGTCAACGCCCCGCCGTACATCAAGCTCAGCGGAGACGACCGGTTCGGCTCGGCGTCCGGCGAGACGATGTACGTCAACCTCGACCACCGCGAGGCCATCAAACGCCTGCTGGTCTTCGTCTACATCTACGACCAGACCCCGGCCTTCGACCGCACCCACGCCATCGTCACGCTGTACCCCAGCAACGGCCCCCGTATCGAGATAGGCCTCGACGAACGCCACCCCCAGGCCCGCTCCTGCGCGGTCGTCATGATCGAGAACGTCAAGGGGGAACTGGTCGTCCGCCGCGAGGTGAAGTTCGTGTACGGGTTCCAGGGGGAACTGGACCGGCTGTACGGGTGGGGCCTGCAGTGGGGCAGGGGCTACAAGGCCAAGGCCGAGCGGTGAACGCCCCCGAGCCGGCGGGCGCACTCACCGCCCGATGAACTGGGGCCCCTGCGGCGGCAGCCGGAAGTCCGGATCCGCCGGTCCCACCGGCACGGGCACCGGCACAGACACGGACGCCGGCACGGGCTGGGGCTGCGGGTACCCGTACGCCGGCGGAGCGGACGTCGGCTGCGGATAGCCGTACGCGGGCGGCTGCTGCGGAACCGCGGACGTCGGCTGCTCCGGAGGCAGCGGCCGGGAAGCACCCGGCTCCTCCATCTCCGACTCGTCCACCGAGATGCCGAAGTCCGTCGCGAGCCCCTTCAGCCCGTTCGAGTAGCCCTCGCCGAGGGCGCGGAACTTCCAGCCCTCACCGCGCCGGTACAGCTCACCGCAGATCAGCGCCGTCTCCGCACCCGTCTCCGGCTTGATCTCGAACACGGCCAGCGGCTCGGCGTCCGCGACGGCGGCGTCGTACAGCAGGATGCACAGGGCCGGCACCCGGTCGAAGGTGACCCCGTCCGCGGACGCGACCAGCACGATCCGGCCGACCTCCGGCTCGACGCCGGGCAGATCCGTCTGGATCGTGTCGGTCAGTCCCTCGGTGATGCGCTTCTTGCCCAGCCGCCAGACCTTCCCCGAAGGGTGCCGGGGCTGGTTGTAGAAGACGAAGTCCTCGTCGGAGCGCACCCGGCCGTCGGGGCCCAGCAGCAGAGCCGAGGCGTCCACGTCGGGGACCCCCTGCCCGGGTGTCCAGCGCAGCACGGCGCGGACCGTGCCGGCTTCCAGCGGGACGTTCGACCCCTTCAGCATCGCGTGCGTCATGCGGTCATCCTGCCTTCTCGGTCCTGGCCACGACAATGCGGGGGGTGGCGTGCTGAGCGCCGCCGACACGGGCGGGTTACCGGAAATTCATGCCCGCAGGGAACCCCCGACATGGATCCCTACGTACTATTACCGGCCACCCTTTACCGACTACTTAGAATTGGCTCGCGCCCCCGAGGGAGTCATATGCGTCATTTCGGGCACCTCGCCCCCGAGGTGCGGCAACGCCTCTTCCACCGGGAGCCGTGCGCGTTCAGCGCCGACTCGCCGGCCCGGCTGCTCGCCGCCGCCCTCGGCGCCACCCTGTACAGCCCGGCCACCCGGCCGCGGCTCGCCGACGACATCGTCAAACAGGCCGGGAACGGCGTGGTCTCGATGGTGCTCTGCCTGGAGGACTCGATCGACGACGCGGACGTCGTGGCCGGCGAGGAGAACCTCGTCCGGCAGTTCGCCGACCTGGCCGCCCGGCCCGCGACCGAGCCGCCGCTGCTCTTCATCCGGGTCCGCACCCCGGAGCAGATCCCCGATCTCGCCCGGCGCCTCGGCGCGTCCGTGCGGCTGCTGTCCGGATTCGTGCTGCCCAAGTTCACCGAGGAACGCGGCATCCCCTTCCTGGAAGCCCTGACGGCCGCCGAGGCCGGGACCGGACGCCGGCTGTTCGCGATGCCCGTCCTGGAGTCCCCTGAGCTGCTCTACCGGGAGTCCCGCGTGGACACCCTGGAGGGCATCTTCCGCGCGGTCGACAAGTACCGTGACCGGGTGCTGGCCCTGCGCCTCGGCGTGACCGACTTCTGCTCCTCCTACGGCCTGCGCCGCGCCCCGGACATGACCGCCTACGACGTCCAGGTCGTCGCCTCCGTGATCTCCGACGTCGTGAACATGCTCGGCCGGGCCGACGGCACCGGATTCACCGTGACCGGGCCCGTGTGGGAGTACTTCCGGGTCTCCGAGCGCATGTTCAAGCCGCAGCTGAGGCAGAGCCCCTTCCTTGAGGTGCAGGCCGTCGAGCTGCGCGAGAGGCTGATCGAACACGCCATGGACGGACTGCTGCGGGAGATCTCCCTCGACCAGGCCAACGGCCTGCTCGGAAAGACCTGCATCCACCCCTCCCATGTGCTGCCCGTCCACGCGCTGTCCGTGGTCAGCCACGAGGAGTACAGCGACGCCCAGGACATCCTGCGGCCGGAACGCGGCGGTGGGGGTGTACTCCGCTCGGCCTACACGAACAAGATGAACGAGGTGAAGCCGCACCGCGCCTGGGCCGAGCGGACCCTGCTGCGCGCCGAGGCCTTCGGCGTGGCCCACGAGGACGTCGGCTTCGTCGAGCTGCTCGCCGCCGGGATACCCGGCTGACCAGGTTGATCTCTTCCATATCGTCCAAGGAACGCATGAAGAACGCAGTGAACGACGGGGTGTGGTCCGGCCGCTGGGTCGCCGAGCGGCTCGGGGTCGAACTCGTGGGGGACGACGGGCTCCCGGCCCTGCTCGGCCTCGCCCTGCGGCGCAATCCCAAGCGGGCCCACCTGCTGGTGTCCAACGTGCTCGGCAAGCACGTCCCGCAGTCGCCGACGGTGGTGTACGACTACGGCCACCGCCTGGGCCGGCGGGTCTCGGCGCTGCTCGGCGAGGCGGAGGCCGGTGAGGCCGTCGTCCTCGGGTACGCGGAGACCGCCACCGGGCTGGGCCACGCGGTGGCGGACGGTCTGGGTACGGCGCCGTATCTGCACTCGACGCGTCGGCCGGTTCCCGGGGTCGCCCGCGCGGGCGGCTTCGAGGAGTCGCATTCCCACGCCACGTCGCATCTGCTGCTGCCGGAGGATCCTTCGCTGCTGGCCGGGGACGGTCCGCTGGTCCTGGTCGACGACGAGTTCTCGACCGGGAACACCGTACTGAACACCATCCGTGACCTGCACGAACGGTATCCGCGCCGGCGGTATGTGGTGGTTGCGCTGGTCGACATGCGGTCGGCCGAGGACGTCGAGCGGATGGAACGGTTCGCCGGGGAGATCGGGGCGCGGATCGAGCTGATCGCCGCCGCGTCGGGGACCGTGCTGCTGCCGCCGGGTGTGCTGGACAAGGGGCAGGAGCTGGTGGCTCGCCATGAGCCCGCCGGGTGCGGGCCCGATGCGGTGGCCCGCCCCCGCGCGGCGGTAGCCGCACATCGGACAGCGCCCCGCGCCCCTTACGCGCGTCGCCTCGACCTGCACTGGCCGGCCGGCCTTCTCGACGGTGGTCGTCACGGCTTCACCCCCGCCCACCGCACCCGCCTCGAAGCCGCGCTGCCCACCATGGCCGCCCGAATACGCGACGCCCTGCCGCCCGGCGCCCGCCGTGTCCTCGTCCTCGGCTTCGAAGAGCTGATGTACGCCCCGCTGCGCCTCGCCCGTGAGCTGGAGCGGGCCACCGACGCCGAGGTGCGCTTCTCCACCACCACCCGCTCGCCCGTCCTCGCGCTGGACGACCCCGGCTACGCGATCCGCACCCGGCTCGTCTTCCCCGCCCACGACGACCCGGCCGACGGCCCCGGCGAGCGCTATGCCTACAACGTCGCCGGCGGCGGCTTCGACGCCGTCGTCGCCGTGGTCGACTCGGCCGCCGACACCCCCGCCCTGCATGCGCCCGACGGTCTGCTCGCGCAGCTCGCCGCGCACGTCCCGCACGTCCTGCTCGCGGTCGTGCCCTCGTACGTCCCGCACGCTCCCGAAAGGCCGGCCATGCTGCCCGAGCCCCTCCGCGGCCCCGCATTCTCGTCGTACGCGCCCGAGGAGGTCGGCTGGCTGCTGCAGGACCTCTCCGACGTCACCCTGGAGGCGCCGACCGAGGAGCGCGAGGAGGCCATCCAGAGCGGCGGCGCGCACTACGCCGAGTCACTGCCCGTGGAGTACCAGCCCAGCGAGCACTACCAGAAGCTCTTCCACAGCGCCCTCGACGCCTCCGCGGCCCGCCTCGCGCAGGCCGTCGGAGTGGTGACGGAGACGGTGATCACCGAGCGTTCCCCCCGCCCGGTGCTGGTGTCCCTGGCCCGCGCGGGCACCCCGGTCGGCATCCTCATGCGCCGCTGGGCCCGGTTCCGGCACGGCCTGGACCTCCCGCACTACGCCGTCTCCATCGTGCGCGGCCGGGGCATCGACGCCAACGCGCTGCGCTGGCTGGCCGCCCGTCACGACCCCCGGGACGTCGTGTTCGTCGACGGCTGGACCGGCAAGGGCGCCATCACCCGCGAACTCGCCCGCGCCGTCGAGGAGTTCGAGGCCAAGGAGGGCATCACCGGCTTCGACCCGGAGATCGCCGTACTCGCCGACCCGGGCTCCTGCGTGCGCACCTACGGCACCCGCGAGGACTTCCTCATCCCCTCCGCCTGCCTCAACTCCACCGTCTCCGGCCTGATCTCGCGTACGGTCCTGCGCGCCGACCTGGTCGGCCCGGACGACTTCCACGGCGCGAAGTTCTACCGCGACCTCGCCGGCGCCGACGTCTCGGTGGCCTTCCTCGACGCCGTCTCCGCCCGCTTCCCGGAGGTCGCCGACACCGTCGGCACCGCCGTCAAGGAGCTGCTCGCCGAGGACCGCACCCCGACCTGGGCCGGCTGGCGGGCCGTGGAGCGGATCAGCGAGGCGTACGGCATCCACGACGTGAACCTCGTCAAGCCTGGCGTCGGTGAGACCACCCGGGTGCTGCTGCGCCGGGTGCCGTGGAAGATCCTCGCCCGCGCCGGGGCCGGGGCCGACCTCGACCACGTCCGCCTGCTCGCCGGGCAGAGAGGCGTACCCGTCGAGGAGGTCGGCGAGCTGCCGTACACCTGCGTCGGGCTGATCCACCCCCAGTACACGCGGGGCGCCACGGGTGCCGACGGCAGGGCGGTGAACGTCTGATGCCGGTGCTGGTGGCGAGCGACCTCGACCGTACGCTGATCTACTCCTCGGCGGCCCTCGCGCTGACCATGCCGGACGCGCGGGCGCCCCGGCTGCTCTGCGTGGAGGTCCACGAGAGCAGGCCGCTGTCGTACCTGACCGAGACGGCGGCCCAGCTGCTGGCCGACCTCGGGGACACGGCCGTGTTCGTGCCGACCACGACCCGGACCCGCAAGCAGTACCAGCGGATCAACCTGCCCGGCCCGCCCCCGAAGTTCGCCATCTGCGCCAACGGCGGCCATCTGCTGGTCGACGGGGTGACGGACGCCGGCTGGCACGCGGGCGTGCAGGCGCGTCTCGCCGACGAGTGCGCACCGCTGGCGGAGATCACCGAGCACCTGCTGCGGGCGGCCGACCCCGTCTGGGTGCGCAAGCACCGGGTCGCCGAGGAGCTGTTCGCCTATCTCGTCGTCGAGCGCGAGCTGCTGCCCGAGGAGTGGGTGAAGGAGCTGGCGGTGTGGGCCGAGGAACGTGGCTGGACGGTCTCGCTCCAGGGCCGCAAGATCTACGCCGTCCCCAAGCCGCTCACCAAGAGCGCGGCGGTACGGGAGGTCGCCCGGCGCACCGGCGCGGACCTGACGCTGGCGGCCGGGGACTCCCTGCTGGACGCCGACCTCCTGCTGGCCGCCGACCGGGGCTGGCGCCCGGGCCACGGCGAACTGGCCGACACGGGCTGGACGGCCCCGGAGATCAGCGCGCTGCCGGAGCGGGGGGTGCTGGCGGGCGAGCGGATCCTGAGGGAGTTCCTGAGAACGACCCGCGCGGCGGCACCCCGCTAGGGACGCGGGAACCGCGCGGGCAACCGCGAAGCGCCCGCGGCGGACGACGCGCCCGTCCGCCTAGCCGCAGCAGCCCCCACCGCAGCAGCCGCCCCCGCCCCCCGCGGGGGCCTGCGCGGACCTGCCGCCCACGGCGACGGCCGACAGCAGCTTCACCGTGTCGTCGTGCCCGGCGGGGCACGACGCGGGGGCACTGGATTCCGCCATGGGGCGGCTCATTTCGAACGTGTCGCCGCAAATACGGCAACGGTACTCGTAGCGTGGCATGGGGCCAGGGTAGCTGCAGGGGCCCGGGGGCCGGTTTCTCAATGTTGCATGAGTGTTGCGAGAAACTCCGCCCCTTGAGCAGGGGATTCGAAAACTTCGTTGATAACTTGTGAATGCCGCTGCGAGGGTGCCCAGCTCACCGCGCGAGCAAGAACGAGTGCGGAGGGGAGACGCAGGTGACCGATGCGTCGCAGGGGGACGGCGCTCCCGAGGCGGGAGACCGTGGTGACGAGCCGCTCGACGCGGACCTGACCCTGCATCTGAGGGTGGGCGAGCTCAGGGCGGACGAGACCATGCAGCTGCGGGTGCCCGCGCCGCCGGAGCCACCCGCCGCCGAGGGCCGGGCCCAGCGCCGGCGCAGTGCGCGCCCCTCCGCGCGGGAACGCGCCGCGGCCGTGACCGGCCGGCTGCTCGGGCCACTGGCCCCGTACGCCCGCCGGTTCGCCCGCCGTGCGCGCCGTCTGAAGCCCTGCTATCCGCGCCCCGGCCGGGTGGGCTGGCGTCGCTGGATACCGTCCTGGCGCCAGTGGCTCGGCGCCACGGTGGGGTCGGTCGGTCTGCTGAGCCTCTTCCTGGTCGCCGCCTACGCGCTCACCGACATACCGAGCAACCTGAACACGTACGCCACCCAGCAGGACAACGTCTACTTCTGGTCGGACGGCACGCCGATGGCCCGCACGGGCTGGGTGCAGCGGCAGGCGATGCCGCTGAAGGACATACCCGAGGACGTCCGCTGGGCGGTGCTGGCGGCGGAGAACGAGAGCTTCTACTCGGACCCGGGCATATCCGTCAAAGGCCTCTCACGGGCGCTGTACCGCACCGTGGGCAAGGGGGACACCGAGGGCGGCTCCACCATCACCCAGCAGTACGTCAAGAACGTCTATCTCAACCAGAACCAGACGGTCAGCCGCAAGTTCACCGAGGCGATGATCGCCCTCAAGCTCGACAACAAGATGAGCAAGGACCAGATCCTGGAGGGCTACCTCAACACCAGCTGGTTCGGCCGCGGCAGCTACGGCATCCAGCGCGCCGCCCAGGCCTACTACGGCAAGGACGTCAGCAGGCTCAACGCCTCCGAGGCGGCCATGCTCGCCGGACTCCTCAAGGGCGCAGGACTGTACGACCCGACGCTCGGCAAGGCCAACCACAAGCGGGCCGTGGAACGCTGGAAGTGGATCCTGGACCGGATGGTCAAGATCCACCGGCTGTCACCGCAGGAGCGTGCCCGGTACCGGACCTTCCCCGAACCGCTGAAGAGCAACCCGCTGTACAACACCGGCGCGCAGAGCGACTACCTGGTGGAGCTGGCGTCGCAGTACGCCAAGAAGGCCGGGCATCTGACCGACAAGCAGTTCGACCTCGGTGGCTACCAGATCTACACGACCTTCGACCGCAAGCGGGAGCAGGCCCTGACCGACGCCGTCACCAAGGCCCGCAAGCAGGCGAAGCGGACCAACCCGGACGCGGCGAAGGACGGACACTACGGCGCCGCCTCGGTGGCCACCGACGGCCGGATCCTCGCGGTCTACGGCGGCCCCGACCACCGTACGCAGGGCTACAACGAGTCCAACGCGGCCACCGTCCAGGCGGGCACCGCGTTCCTGCCGTTCGTCTACGCCGCCGGGCTCGAACACGGCGCCCACAGGACACGCAGCGGGCCGGCCACCCCCGTCACCCCGGACACCGTCTACGACGGCGACGACGACATCCCCGTCACGACCCCCGAGGGCCCGTACTGGGACCGCAGCGGCAAGAAGGTCACCTCCCGCAACGACGGCGGGAAGTCCTACGGCCAGATCACCCTGCGCCAGGCGCTCGCCCAGTCGGTCAACACGCCCTTCATGCAGCTCGGCATGGACACCGGCCTGGAGAACGTGCGCCAGACCGCCGAGGCGTCCGGGCTGCTGTCCGACAGCATCGGCCCCCAGGTGCCCGCCCTGTCGCTCGGCAACTCCACGCCCAGCGCCATCCGCATGGCGAGCGGATACGCCACGTTCGCCGCCGACGGCACGCACACCGAGCCGTACTCGGTGCGCCGGATCACCCGCAACGGCGCCCCGGTCGCCCTCAACACCCCGCGCCCCCGGCGTGCGGTCGGCGCCCAGGTGGCCCGGGAGGTCGAGGAGGCGCTCGCCGACTCCTTCCGGGCCGCCCACCCGGCCACGGCCGCGGGCGGGCCGGGGACGGCCGGGAAAGCCGGTACCGCCGACAAGGACACCGCCGCCTGGTACGCCGGCACGGCCGACTCCGTGTCGACGGCGGTCGTCGTCTACCGCATGGACCTGGCGAAGTCCCTGCAGCCGCTGCCCCTGAAGGGCCTGGCGGGCACACCGGCGGACGACGTCCCGTACGCCCTCTGGTCGGCCGCCATGGGTCTCGGCTGACTCCGGACCCGACAGACCCCCACCCGCCCCTTTCGGAGATTGAGCCGCGCATGTCTCGCAAGAAGTCGCCGACAGGCCGGCGTCGAGCCCCCGGCCGTCGCCTGGCCCCCGCCGCCACCCGCCCGCAGGTCCTGACGCTCGCCGCCCTCCTCGTCGTGGCCTCCCTGGTGGCCGGCTTCCTGGCGCTGACCCGGCCGGACCACACCGAGCCGACCGCCTCGGAGGGCAAGAAGGCCAAGGTGGCCGCCCCGAAGCCCAGCCCGACGCCCACGTGGGACGGCAAGACCCACGTCCTCGGCGACGGCTCGACCTCCTACACCGGACCACAGCAGGGGCAGTTGAAGCCGGTGCCGCTCAAGCCCGGTGAGAAGCCGCCCCAGTTCGTCGTCTTCTCCTGGGACGGCGCCCTGGAGGGCGACGACCACCTCTTCTCCCACTACCGGGAGATGGCCAAGCAGTACGACGCCCACATGACCTTCTTCCTCACCGGCATCTACCTGCTGCCCAAGAGCAAGAAGTCCCTCTACCACGGCCCGATGCACGCGCCCGGCGACGCCGCCATCGACTACGCCACCGACGCGCACATCCGCACCACCCTGGAGCAGCTCCGCCTGGCCTACCAGCAGGGCGACGAGATCGGCACCCACTTCAACGGCCACTTCTGCGGCAAGAAGGGCGGCAGCGACTGGTCCGTCGCCCAGTGGAAGAGCGAGATCGACCAGTTCTTCCGGTTCGTGGAGAACTGGAAGACCAACACCGGCTACAAGGACATCCCCGCGCTGCCGTTCGACTTCAAGAAGGAGGTCACCGGCGGCCGCGCGCCCTGCCTGGAGGGCCAGCCCAACCTGCTGAAGGCCATCAAGGGCTACGGCTGGCGCTACGACGCCAGCTCCCCGGGCGACTTCCAGATATGGCCCAGGAAGAAGAACGGCATCTGGGACTTCCCGCTGGAGATGCTCCCGTACGAGAACGGCAAGTTCCAGGGCCTGTCGATGGACTTCAACTTCCTCTACAACCAGTCCGAAGGCGAGACGAACGGCGACCCGTCGAAGTACCCCCAGTGGCAGCAGATGACCGTCGACTCCTACATGGCCGGTTTCAACCGCGTCTACTACGGCAGCCGGGCCCCGCTGTTCATCGGCAACCACTTCGAGGACTGGAACGGCGGCACGTACATGAAGGCCATCGACCAGATCATCCCGAAGATCTGCACCAAAAAGGGTGTCAAGTGCGTTTCCTTCAAGGAGCTGTCCGACTGGCTCGACGTACAAAAGCCGCAGACCCTCGCCGCGTTGCGCGGCCTGGATCCCGCCCAGACGCCGGACTGGTCCCGGGTCGTCAAGTGACCTGCGCCCAGCGCCGGTTCCACTTGTGTAACCCCCTTCACATCCACCACATGATGCATGCAAAGATGCTCCATCCCGGTAGGTCTACCGGCGTAAAGGGGAACATCATTGAAATCAAGAAGACTGAGCCGTAAGCGGCGCCGCGCCACCATAGTCACGGCTGCGGCCGCCTCGGTGGTCGCCGGCGTGGCCCTGGTGCCCAACTGGAGCGCGGGGGCGGCTGTCACCAACGACCCGACGGTGGACGCGGCGACCAAGGCGACCTTCCAGCGGCTGGCCGACGCGGTCTTCACCGACCGCACCGAGGCCCTGGTGGACGGGGCCGGCAGCGCCCGGACGCGGCACGCGTCCGGCTTCTCCGGGTCCGTCCGCCTGTCCGGCGGGCAGAACCGCGAGCAGAGTTCCGCCCTGGGCGAGCTGCGCGCACGCAGGACCCGCCTCGCCAAGCTGGGCGAGAAGTACAGCGCGGGCAGCACGAAGGTCACGCTCGACGCCACCCAGGTCAACGGCCGGCGTGCCAAGGTGGCCGTCACCGAGACCACCACGCTGAGCTACAAGAAGCCCGCGGCGGGCAGCCCGAAGACCACGGGATTCCAGGCCCACCACGAGCTGACCTTCAGGGCCGACCGCGACGGGGACTGGCAGCTGACCGGCATCCGCGACACGGACGACGGCTACCTCGCCGTGAACCAGGTCGCCACGCCGTCCGTCGCCAAGGTGAGCACGACCGCCGACGACGGCCCGCCGGACGCGCCCCGCGCGGCCACCAGCTGGCCCGCCCCGGCCAACCGGAAGAACCTCACCACCGGCACGTACGACTACAAGGCCATGGTCGCGTACGCGGCGAAGTACTGGTCCCACTACAACCCGGCCTACCCGGACTTCAACGGCGAGGCCGACGGCGGTGACTGCACCAACTTCGTCAGCCAGTCCCTGAAGGCGGGCGGCTGGAAGCACGTTCCCGGCTACACGAACGACTTCCACAAGTGGTTCGGCACGGCCGACATCCAGTCGGACTCGTTCATCGGCGTCAACGAGTTCTCCTGGTTCGCCCTGTCCTCCAAGCGCGTCACCCCGCTGGCCAACGTCTACCAGGCGGACCTCGGTGACGTGATCCAGATGGACTTCAACCGGGACGGGTCCAAGGACCACTCGATGATCGTCACCTACCGCGACCGCTACGGCGTGCCGTATGTGACGTACCACTCCACCAACACCTACAACAGGTCGGTGGCCAGCCTGGTCGCGTCGTACCCGAACGCGTTCTACTACGCCTACCGCACCTGATCCGGTCCGGTGGGGCCGGCGCGGGACGGCTCAGTCCGTCCCGCGCTCGTCCTTCGCCCCGGGCAGCATGGTTCCCGGCGGCTCGGCGGCCGGGTCGGGGTGCCGGGCCCGCCAGTACGGGTTGTCGTGCGGCAGGGTCGAGCCGACTCTGCCGTACATGCCGAAGGTCATCAGCAGCAGGCCCACGATGAAGCTGAAGAACACGTTCTGGATCCTGAATGCCAGGAAGTTGTAGCTGCTGTCCAGCAGGCCGAGGGTCAGGAACCCGGCCAGCAGGAACAGCACCCCGAACACCATGTTCAGCGTGGACGCCACGTTCCCGCCGATCACCATGCCGGCGAGCAGGATCGCTCCGACGACGATGGACAGGACACTCAGCGTCCCGTTGGTGTTCAGCCCGGCGACCGAGTTGCCGCCGGTGTCGAAGAAGCCGATGTGGTTGATCAGACCCAGGATGCCGAAGGCGACGAGGAACGCGCCGATCACCCCCGCGCCGATCCGGTAGACGGTGTTCAACCGGTGATCGACGGGCAGGTGCTTGTCGAACTCCGTCCGCCGCCGCGACTTCGTGTGCACAGCGTGTGTGGCCATGTCCGCCTCCCTCGGGCGCTAGCGGAGGCCATCCGTCCATCCAATATCCGCCCGGCCCGCGGCGCCCTGCAACCGACGGGAGGGCGGCGTGCTCCGAACGGGGCGCGGGGGAGCGCGCGACAGGCAGCAAACCCACCCCGCGCCTCTGCGGCCGGCTCAGTGCCCCCCGCGCTCGTCGCGGATCTGGGCCACCACCCGCGCCGCCGCCTGCCGGACGGCGTCCGTCTCGGTCAGGAAGTGCCAGTAGTCGGGGTGCCGCCCCTCCAGCGTGCCGATCGCCCGCTCCAGCCGCGCCACCGCCTCGTCCAGCGGCGCCGCATGCCGCGGATCCGGGGTCGTACGGCCGGTCATCGCCAGCCGCTGGGCGTCCCGGATCGCGAACCGCGTGCGCTCGATCTCGGCCTGCGGATCCTTCTGCACCGCGTTCAGCCGTGCAAGCCGGTCCCCGGCGGCCGACACGGCCTCGTCGGTGGCGTTCAGCAGGGCCCGTACCGTCGACAGCAGCGAGGTGGCGTCCGGCCAGTGCTGGGCGTCCCGCGCCGCCTGCGCCTCGCCGAGCCTCAGCTCGGCCCGCTGTACGTTCTCCGCGGCCTGCTCGGGCACCTGCTGCAGGTCCTGCCAGCAGGCGGCCGCGAACCGGCGCCGCAGCTCGCTCAGCACCGGGTCCACCTGCCCGGCCCGGGTGGTCAGCGCCTGGGCCCGGGTACGCAGGCTGACCAGCCGGTGATCGATCTCGGCGGCCTTCTCCGGCAGTCGCTCGGCCTCGGCCCGGATCGCCCCGGCCTCCCGCTGCACCCGCTCGGCGCGCTCCAGCGTCTGCTCCACCCCGTGCTGCCCGGCGCCCTGGTTCAGCCTGGTCAGCTCGGGGGAGAGGGCGGCCAGCCGCGCGGCGAGGTCATCGGCCCGCAGCCCCTGCTCCCGTACGGCGTCCAGGGCGTTGCTCGCGCCCAGCAGCGCCTGCCGGGCCCGCTCCACGGCGGGCGCCAGCCGGGCCAGCTGGGTCTCGGCCTTGCCGAGGAGCGGCCCGAGCGATGCGCCGAACCGGTCCAGCTCCTGCTTGACCCGGACCAGCTCGTCCTTGGCGGAGGCCAGCTCCGAGCGTGCCCGGGACGCGGTCGAGGCCTCCAGGTCGTCCCGGTCGAGATCGTGGGCGTCGACGGCCTGGATGTACCGCTGGCTGACCTCGTCGATCCGCTGCCCGAGCGACGCGAAGTCGGTGACGGCACGCTGGGCGGCGGGGGAGTCGTCCACGGCCGTGATCGTCTCTATGGAGATCCTCAGGTCCCGCTGGGCGGTGTCCAGTTCGTAGAACGCGGCCGCCGCGGCGTCCTTCGCGGCCTGTGCCTCGGCCCGCTGGCTCTCCGCCCGGCCGCCGAACCAGCGCCGGGTGCCGCCGCCGGCGAACGCGGCGGGCAGGACGAGCGCGGCCAGCACCGGCAGGCTCAGCAGAGTGAAGGTGTCGCGCAGAGCCGTGGACCCGGACCGGATCCGAAGGGCCGACGGCGGGTACGACCGCGTCGCTGGCGTGCCCGGTGTCGCCGTCACATCCCTCTCCCGTGCCCTGGTCCGCCGTGGGTGGTGTCATTCTCCCACCCGTAGGAGACGAAGACACGGGCCGGTCAGTTCGCGATTCGCACCGTCATTTCGCGGTGCGTACCGTGACCTTTCCGTCCGTCGAGTGGGCCGACACCCGGTGCGGGCTGCGGTCGTCGCGGGGCACGGACACCGACACCGCGCCGTCGTCGGAACCGGCCGACACACGGTAGGCGCCCTGGGGGAGGCCGACCGTGACGGCGCCGTCGCTGCTGGAGGCGTCCACCCGGTCGGGCACGCCGGACAGCCGCACGTCCACGGAGCCGTCGCTGGATTCCGCCTTCACCCGGCGCGAGGAGACGTCGGCGCGCACCGAGCCGTCGTCCGACGTCAGGTCGAGCGGCCCGCTGGAGTCGGTGACCCGGACGGCGCCGTCGGCGGTGTCGACGCTGAGCGGATCCCTGAACCCGTGCGCGCGCACGCTGCCGTCGCCGTTGTCGACCTTCACGCTGATCCCGCGCGGCACCTCGACGCGGTGCCGGGCCGAGCAGTCGGCGATGAACCCCGAGCAGTGCACGCGCAGCACCAGCCGGTCGCCGCGGAAGGACCAGCGCACCGTCGGATCGTGGCCGACGACGACGGACCCCTGGAACCACCGGGTCACGTCGACGGTGCCGGCCTTGGCGGAGTCCGTGGCGACGACCTCCAGCGCGGAGTTGTCGGAGTCGATGGTGAGGGTGCGGCCGTGCAGGGCGAAGGACCGGTGCTCGGGGTGCTCGTCGTCGGCGGCGGAGGCGCCGCAGGCGGTGATCCCCGCGACGAGCACGCCGGTGACCACCGCCATGGCGGCGGCGCGGAAAGGAACGGAACGGGCCATACGACATCTCCCCCTGCACCGGCCCGTCGGAGTGCGAGGGCCGGACCGACTCGGTCTCCGCCGACCCTAGGTGATCATCATCGGCGCCCCGATCCGGCAGCCTCCCGGAGCCGGGGTGGGGTTAACCCCCGTACGGACCCCGCCTGGCCCGGCGTTACGGGTTTGCCGTGCACCGGTCCGGGCAAGGTAGGCTGTCGACTCGTCCTGGGCGCACAGCCCGGATACCGGGTGCGTAGCTCAGGGGTAGAGCGCCTGCCTTACAAGCAGGATGTCGGCGGTTCGAAACCGTCCGCGCCCACCACCGGGAAAGCCCCCGGCCGTATGGCCGGGGGCTTTGTCATTCCTCTCCGCCCGGTTGTTCAAGGGCGTGCTTCAGCTGGGTGCGGGCGTCCACCCGGTCCGCCGCCGCGACCTCGGCCCAGAAACGGTGCGTGCTGACGAACACCGCGAGTTCGTGCTCGCGGCGGCGCAGCTTCTCCACCTCGGCCTGCTCGTCCGCCGTCCAGCCCGGGGAGGCGGGCCGCTCCACCTTGCGCCAGCCGTTGTCGTCACTGAAGCCGTCCATCGGCTCGACCGACCACGGCAGGCGCTTGAGCAGGGCAGACAGCTCGGCCCGGACCTGATGCAGCTCCTCCTGACCGGCGAGGAGGTCACTGGGGAATTCATAGGTCGCAGCCACACGGCAATGCTACGCCTGTTCGATTTTGGGTGGCGAGTTCGTTCCTGGGATTCAGGGGAGGATCAGCCGAACGGGTGACCGGCCGCCCGCAGCTCGTCGAGGAGCCGGGCCGTCACCGGCACCGGCACCCCGTGCCGGCCGGCCGCACGCAGCAGCGCCCCGCCGATCGCGTCGAGTTCGAGTGGCCGGCCGGCCTCGGCGTCGCGCTGCATGGACGACCTGGCGCCGGGCGGGAAGGCGTCGTAGCGGGCCAGGGCCTGGGCCGCCTCGGCGGGGGCGCCGCAGGCCCGGCTGACCGCGGTGGTCTCCGCGACCAGGGACTCCAGCTCCTCGCGGTGCCGGGTGCGGGCCTCGCCGAGCGGGAGGCCGTACCGGGTGGTGAGCAGCGCGAAGGGGGCGAGGAAGGCCATCTTGGCCCACAGGGCCGCCGTCTCGTCCTCGGCCACGCGCGCGGTCGCCCCGGCGGCGGTGAGATCGGCGGCGAGGGCGTCCAGGCGGGCCCGGGGCACCTCGTCCCCGGCGAGGTCGATCTCCGTGAACGGGCTGCCGTGTTCGATCACGCCCGGGGCGACCCGGGTGGACTCCACCCGGATCACCGCCGGGGCGACCCGGTCCGGGCGGTAGCGGGCGCGCAGCCGGGCGGGGTGCTCGACGCCGTTCAGCAGCGGTACGACGAGGGCGTCGCCCAGGGCGGCGGCCGGCACCCGGCTGAGGGCGGCGTCGAGCGCGGTGTGCTTGACGGCGACCAGGCAGGCGTCCACCGGTTCGCGCAGCGCGGTGTCCGCCTCGACGGCGGCGGTGAACTCGCCGAACTGCGGGCTGCGGACCGTGATTCCGGTGGCGCGCAGGGCGTCGGCCGTACGCTCCTGGGCCAGGCAGACGACGCGGTGGCCGGAGCGGGAGAGCAGGGCCGCGAGCAGGCCGCCGGTGCCGCCGGGGCCGAGGACGGCCACGGTGCTCTTGATGGTCATGAGGAGGTTCCTCTCGTCGGTCGGCCCCGGGGTCGGTGGCCGCCTCCCCGTGATCATCGCACCGGGGCGCGGGCGGCGTGAGACTGGGGACATGTGCCGGAGTATCAAGACGCTGCGTCCGCCCGTCCTGCCCGACGAGGCCACGGACGACGACATCCACGCCGCCGCCCTGCAGTACGTGCGGAAGGTCTCGGGTTTCCGGGCTCCCGCCGCGCACAACCGCGAGGTCTTCGACCGCGCCGTGGCCGCGGTGGCCGAGGCCACGGCCGAGCTGCTCGGGGGGCTGGAGGTACGGGGGCGGTCCGCCAGACCCGCGGGGCCGGCGTGAGCTGAGCCGGTCGCCTGACTGGCTGTCAAGTAGTTTTCCACTCAAGTGCGCCACTCTTCGCGTTGCCCACGGAGGGGTGCGACGGGTGACCTGGCAGGCGCGGCTGGGTGTGGATTCGGTCACGTACGAGGACGCCGGCGCGGTGGCGCGGGCTGCCTGGGTGCGGCCTTTCCCGGGGGAGGGCCGTCGGCGCGGCCGAACCCATGGCCAAATGTTGAACTTGCAAGCACTGATTAGGTAGCCCTAACCTGGGGCTCCATTCGGTACCGCCGCCCCCATGACCGGCCATCCACACGTCCCCGGCCGGCCCGACCGACACCGAAGAGGAGATCCCCCTCATGACCGCACGACTCAACTCCGCTCAGCCCTACGTCCTCGGGCTCTTCCGCATCGTCATAGGCCTGCTGTTCGCGGCGCACGGCGCCGCCTCGCTCTTCGGCGTCCTCGGCGGCGCGATGGGCACCCAGGGCGGCACGATCCCGTCCGGCACCTGGCCCGGCTGGTACGCGGCCGTGATCCAGCTGGTCGCCGGCGCCCTGGTGCTCCTCGGCCTCGGTACCCGCGGGGCCGCGCTGATCGCCTCGGGCTCGATGGCGTACGCCTACTTCAACGTCCACCAGCAGGCCGCGCTGTGGCCCATCCAGAACGGCGGCGAGCTGTCGGTCCTGTTCTGCTGGGCGTTCCTGATGCTGGTCTTCACCGGCTCCGGCGCCTTCGGCCTGGACCAGATCCTCGTCCGCCGCACGGCCGAGGGCGGCCGGGCCGCCGCCGAGCAGACCCCGATAGCGGCCTGACCCGCGCGGGCGCCCTCGCCGCCACGAGGCACGCGCACCGGCGCCCTTCCCCGCCACGAGGGGCAAGGGCGCCGCTTCGCGTAACGCCCGGTGCGGTGGGGTGAGCGGCGAGGCGGGGTGCCCGGCACGGCCGGGTGGTGCCGGGCTCGCCGGGGGTCGCGCACCGACGCCTGGAAAGCCCCGGGATAGCCGCGGAAAGTCCCATGAGCCCCGGTTGACCCCCGAAACCCTCCTGTCACACCCCCGGCGTACGCTGTATGGCTGTCAACGGGGGAGCAACGGGAGTCGTCGTGTTCGAGAGTGTGGGGTCACTGGCCGCCGGACCATGGATCTATGCCGCGGTGGCCGTCTCCGTTCTGCTCGACGTGTTCGTGCCGGTGCTGCCGAGCGGCGTGCTCGTCATCACGGCCGGTACGGCCGCGGCGGCGGGCACGGGCGCGGCGGCCGGCCGGGTCGTCCCGCACGACGTGCCGGACCTGCTGGCCCTGATCCTCTCGGCGGCGACCGCCTCGGTGATCGGCGATCTGGTGGCCTACCGCCTGGCCTGGCGGGGCGGCGAGCGGCTGGACCGGGCGATCGCCCGCTCCCGGCGGTTGACCACCGCGCAGGAACGTCTCGGCGACGCCCTGGCCCGGGGCGGTGGTGCGCTGGTCGTGCTGGCCCGTTTCGCCCCCGCCGGCCGCTCGGTCGTCTCCTTCTGCGCCGGCGCCGCACACCGCCGGGCCCGTGACTTCGTCCCCTGGTCCGCCCTGGCCGGCCTCTCCTGGGCCGCCTACAGCGCCGCCCTCGGCTACTACGGCGCCCGGTGGCTCGGCACGACATGGCTCGCCACGGGCGTCTCCGTGGCCGCGCTCTTCGCGGCGGGCGCGGCGGCCGGCTACTGGATGCGGCGCAGCCCGGCCTCCTGAACCCCGGCCCCGCAGCGCGGGCCGCGCGCGGGTCTCGGCCCGTCAGGCGACGCGGCCGGCCGCGAGGCCGGTCCCCGCGGACCGGCCCGGCCGGCCGGAGAAGCGGGGTGCCGCCCGGCCTCCCGAGGGCGGCGCCCGGCCCCCTGGCCGGCCCCGCGCGTCGTGGCGCGGAACCCCGGCTGCCGGGCCGGGTGGTTCAGCGGCCGGGCGGACGGCTCAGCAGCTCGCCAGGTCGTTCTGCAGCGCGCTCTTCTCGGCGGAGTCGACGGAGAGGTCGTAGTAGTACTTCACCTGGACCCAGGCGCGCACGTAGGTGCAGAGGTAGGCGGACCGGGACGGGACCCACGTCGCCGGGTCCTGGTCGCCCTTGGCCTGGTTCACGTTGTCCGTGACGGCGAGGAGCTGCGGGCGGGTGACGTCGTTGGCGAAGGCCTGCCGCTGGGCGGTGGTCCACCTGCTCGCGCCGGAGTCCCAGGCCTCGGCGAGCGGGACGAGGTGGTCGATGTCGACGTCGGAGGGCGAGGTCCAGGTGGCGCCGTCGTACGGGGAGTACCAGCTGCCGCTGGTCGCGGTGCAGGCGGAGTTGGTGACGACGTTCGAGCCGTCCCGCTTGAGGATCCACTCGCGGGTGTTGCAGGTGCCGGAGATGGTGATCCAGGTCGGGAACTTGTCACGGCTGTAGCCGGTGCGGTTCTCGGTGGCGACCGTCAGCTGGGAGAGGTAGCCGCGGGCGGTGGCGGCGCTGACCGGCGTGGGCAGGGCGGCGGAGGCGCTCGGCGAGTTGAACAGGGCGGCGGACGCTATGAGTCCGGTGAGGGTGGCGAGTATGCTCAGCCGTCGACGCGCGTAGAACCTGGGCATGCGTGAACTCCGTTGTGGGGTGGGGATGTCGGGCGCGGGCGAGGGAATGCTCGCGAGACCGTGTTGCCGTGAGGTGAGCGCTCGGTAAGAAGTTAATGACGTGTGCATGACACGACAAGACGTGCGGCGCTTCCCGGCCGAACCTTCACATCCCGTACCATGGGGGGCGCAGAAGGGGAGTAGCTCTTCGCCGGACCGTCGACACACTGCTCAGCCAGCCTGAGCCGGCGCCCGGAGGCGGACCTCGACCAGGCCGCCAGCGAGACCTTCGGCAAGCAGTGCACGTCCGTGTCCCCCCGACGCGGACGCCGAGTGCGCTGCCGTGCCGAGGTGTCATCGCGTGACGTACCGCACTCTCGGTGGGGCAGCCCGACCGATTGAGGAACCTTGATCAGCATCACCGTGACGGCGCTCGTCTTCGGCGTCATCTTCCTCGCCGAACTGCCGGACAAGACCGCGCTCGCCGGCCTCGTCCTCGGTACCCGCTACCGCGCGAGCCACGTCTTCGCGGGTGTCGCCGCCGCCTTCCTGCTGCATGTCGTGCTGGCCGTGGCGGCCGGCAGCGTGCTGACCCTGCTGCCCCAGCGGATCGTGCACGCCGTCACCGGTGTCCTCTTCCTCGGCGGTGCCGCGATGCTGCTGCTCCAGAAGGACGAGGGCGAGGAGGAGATCAAGAAGCCCGCGGACCAGTCCTTCTGGAAGGTCGCGGGCACGGGTTTCACGCTCATCCTGGTCGCCGAGTTCGGTGACCTCACCCAGATCATGACCGCCAACCTCGCCGCCCGCTACGACGACCCCCTCTCCGTCGGCCTCGGCGCGGTGCTCGGTCTGTGGGCCGTCGCCGGACTCGGCATCGTCGGCGGAAAGGCGCTGATGAAGAGGGTGCCGCTGCGGCTGATCACGCAGATCGCCGCGCTGCTGATGCTCGCGCTCGGGGTGTGGAGCCTGTACGAGGCGGCGGCGGGCTGAGCTCGGCCGGCGAGCTGAACGGCCGGTGAACCACCGAGCCGGGCCGGTGAACCTCGCGGGGGTGGTGGCGGGTCCCCGCCGGATTTTGTACCGTAGAGAAACAAAGTGGCTCCCGCCCGTTCACCCTGACCGGCGGGCGGGGCCGCCTTGTCCCCCATGCCCTCTCCCGCCTGGGGTCTCGTCCGTTCCTGGAGCTGCCGATGACGGCCACCACCACGACCACCGTCCTCACCGTCCGCGCCTTCCTGCTGGACATGGACGGCACCCTCGTCAACTCGGACGCCGTCGTCGAGCGCGTCTGGCGGCGCTGGGCCGGGCGGCACGGGCTGGACGGCGACGAGGTGATGGAGGTCGTCCACGGCCGGCAGGGGCACGCCTCGATGGCCCTCCTGCTGCCCGGCCGGCCCATGGAGCAGAACTACGCGGACAACGCCCGCATGCTCGCCGAGGAGACCGCCGACACCGACGGTGTGGTCCAGATCCCCGGCGCCGGCGCCTTCCTCGCCTCCCTGCGGGGACTTCCGCACGCCCTGGTGACCTCCGCGGACGTCCCGCTGTCCACCGCCCGCATGCACGCCGCCGGGCTGCCGCTGCCGAAGGTCCGCATCACCGCCGAGTCGGTCGGCGCGAGCAAGCCCGACCCGGAGGGCTTTCTGAAGGGCGCCGCCGAGCTGGGCGTGGATCCGGCCGACTGCGTGGTCTTCGAGGACTCGGGGGCGGGTGTCGAGGCGGGGCGCTCCGCGGGGATGACGGTGGTGGGCGTCGGTCCCCGGGCCGGCCTGCACGCTCCCGACGTGGCCGTGCCCGACCTCACGCGGGTACGGGTCGAGGCCGTCGCGGACGGGTCGGTCCGGCTGCACATCGCCTGACGGGGCGGGCTGCCTGGGCCGGCCCCGGCTACGGCCGGGTGGTCTCCGCCTCCAGGCTCTTCCGGGTCGCCGGCCCGTACACCCCGAGGGTGTCGCCCTGGATGCCGCGGGCCAGTTGGTAGGTGCGCACCGCGTCCTGGACCGGGGCGCCGAAGACCCCGCTGATCCGGTCGTCGTAGAGGTTCAACTGCCTGAGCCGAAGCTGGAGTTCCGTCACCTCCGGGCCGCTGTCGCCGCGTTGCAGGACCGGGGCGACGGCGGGCGTGGTCCGTGGGGCGGCGGGGGCCGTCGTGGATGCGGCGGGCGCGGCGGGGCGGGACGTCTGGGCCGGGGCGGACGGGGACGGCGACGGGGACGGCGTGGCCGACGGGCTCGGGCGGCTCGCCGACGCGGAGGGCGACGGCGCGGGCGGGCGGGGCACGGCGGGCGGGTAGGAGGGCGTCGTCGGTGACACCTGGCTCGGTGTGCTCACCTCCGGGACGCTCTCCCTGACCTCCTGGACGGCCCGGTCCCGGGACGGCGGGTGGTACGAGAACAGCCCGCTCGCGAACCCGGCCGCCGCCACGAGCGTCATCCCGGCGCCCGTGACGGACAGCAGGACCGTACGGCGCGACCGCCGGCGTGACGCCCCGTCGGCCGGTGGCTCCGCCGCACCGGGTTCGTCGGCGCCGCCGCGGGCACCCGGCCCGCCCGTCCCGTGCGGCCCGCCGCCCCCGGACATCCGCGGGCCGGCCGTGCCCGGTCCCGCCACCGGCCCCAGCGGCAGGGTGGCCTCGACGGCCGGCACCGGGCGGGTCTCCGCGTCGGACGGCACACGGGGCGCGCCCGGTACCGGGCGGCCCTCCTCGACCTCCACATACGGCCGTATCCGCAGCGGATCGAAGTCCTCCGCCGCTGCCGCCTCGGCCGAGCGGGTCTCGCGCAGGGCCTCGGCGGCGCGTTCGGTGCAGTCGCAGGACGGGCTGTGGTCCCGGCCCCTCGGTGCCCCGCACGCCGGGCACGTACGACCCACGGGATCCTCGGAATCAGTCATGTGTTCGCCCCTCCCCTCACGAACCTCCGAGACTATGCGCACGTTCTCCACATCCGTCGTCGGAAACGCGGGACTCAACAGGCCATAAACGGTGACACCGACCACGATGGAAGGTGCACCCGAGCCCCGGGAGGTCTCCATGGCCCTGGACACGCACGGCACGCACAAGGAGGCGCAGGCCGGCGAGCACGTCCCCGGCAATGTGTTCGTCCCGATCGGCGCGCTGCTCCTCGGGTTGCTGCTCGCCGCGCTCGACCAGACGATCGTGTCGACCGCGCTGCCCACCATCGTCAGCGACCTCGGCGGCCTGGAACACCTCTCCTGGGTGGTCACCGCCTATCTGCTGGCCTCGACCGCCGCGACCCCGCTGTGGGGCAAGCTCGGCGACCAGTACGGGCGCAAGAGGCTCTTCCAGACGGCCGTCGTCATCTTCCTGATCGGCTCGGCGCTGTGCGGCATGGCGCAGAACATGCCCCAGCTGATCGGCTTCCGGGCACTGCAGGGACTGGGCGGCGGTGGGCTGATGGTGCTGTCCATGGCGATCGTCGGGGACCTCGTGCCGCCGCGCGAACGCGGGCGGTACCAGGGGCTGTTCGGGGCCGTGTTCGGGGCGACCAGTGTGCTGGGACCGCTGCTCGGCGGACTGCTCACCGAGCACCTGAGCTGGCGCTGGGTGTTCTACGTCAACCTGCCCGTCGGCGTGGTCGCGCTCGCCGTGATCGCCACCGCCCTGCGGATCCCGCGCCGCACCGCCCACCACGTCATCGACTACCTCGGCACCGCCCTGATCGCCGCCGTCGCCACCTGCCTGGTCCTGGTCGCCTCCCTCGGCGGTACGACCTGGGCCTGGGGCTCGCCCCAGATCATCGGGCTCGCCGTGCTGGGTGTGCTGCTCGCCGTGGCGTTCGTCGCCGTCGAGCGCCGGGCCGTCGAACCGGTGCTGCCGCTGAAGCTGTTCGGCATCCGCACCTTCACCCTCGCCGCCGTCATCAGCTTCATCGTCGGCTTCGCCATGTTCGGCGCGATGACCTATCTGCCGACCTTCCTGCAGGTCGTGCACGGCATCTCCCCGACCCTGTCCGGCGTGCACATGCTGCCCATGGTGGTCGGCCTGCTGCTGTCCTCCACGATCTCCGGCCAGATCGTCAGCCGCACCGGCCGCTGGAAGGTCTTCCCGCTCACCGGCACCGCGGTGACCGCCATCGGCCTGCTCCTGCTGCACCGGCTCGACGAGCACAGCTCCACCGCCGAGATGAGCGTCTACTTCTTCGTCTTCGGCCTCGGACTCGGCCTGGTCATGCAGGTGCTCGTCCTCATCGTGCAGAACGCGGTGTCGTACGAGGACCTCGGCGTCGCCACCTCCGGCGCGACCTTCTTCCGCTCCATCGGCGCCTCGTTCGGCGTCGCCATCTTCGGCACGGTCTTCGCCGGCCGCCTCGGCGACAAACTCGCCGCCGCCTTCCGGGGCGTGAGCCTGCCGCCCGGCGTCTCCCCGAACGCCCTCAAGTCCGACCCGCGCGGCATCGCCGGCCTGCCGCCCGCCCTGCGTCCGGCGGCCCTGCACGCGTACGCCTCCGCCATCACCGACGTCTTCCTCTACGCCGCCCCCGTCGCCGTCCTCGGCT
Source organism: Streptomyces filipinensis (assembly GCF_014649495.1). GTDB lineage: Bacteria > Actinomycetota > Actinomycetes > Streptomycetales > Streptomycetaceae > Streptomyces > Streptomyces filipinensis. The sequence goes on from NZ_BMTD01000001.1 coordinate 793,739, forward strand.
TCCTGCTGGCCTGGTTCCTGAAGGAGGACCGGCTGCGCGGCTCGGTCACCGCGCCGGACGTCTCCGAGACCATCCCGCCCAACCCGGTCGCCCGCTCCTCCTACGACGAGTGCTGCCGGGCCCTGTCCCTGCTGGGCACCCGCGAGGGCCGCCGCGAGGTCTACCAGAAGATCGGCGAACGCGCCGGGTACGACCTGCTGCCGGCCGCCAGCTGGATGCTGCTGCGCATCCGCAAGTACGGCTCCGTGGAGCCGGGCGTGCTCGCCGAGCGCAGCCCCGTCCCGCTGGAGGCGGTCCTCGCCGCCGCCCGCCAGGTCGAGGAGCGGCACCTCGCCGAACGCCGGGGTCTGGACCTGTATCTGACCCAGTCCGGCCGCGAGGTCGCGGAACACCTCGCCAAGGCCCGCGAGGAGTCCCTCGCCGAACTCCTCGGCGACTGGTGGCAGCCCGGCCGCTCGACCGACCTGACACAGCTCGTCAGGGAACTCACCGGTGAACTGTGCGGCACCGACCGCGAACGCCCGCACAAGGCGGACGCCGCGAAGGTCAGCTGACCGCCAGCTCCTTGCGGAACCAGTGCTCGGCGTAGACGTCGTCGTTGTGCGGTCCGGTCTCCGTGTAGCCGAGGCGGGCGTACAGGGCGCGGGCCTCGACCAGGTCGCCGCGGGTGTCGAGGATCAGCCGGCGGGCGCCGAGGGCCCGGGCGGCCCGCTCGGCGGCGCCGACGAGGAGGGCGGCGCCGCCCCTGCCGCGCCACTGCCCCCACACGAACACCCGGGTCAGTTCCGCCGTGTCCGGCGCCAGCAGCCGTACGCCCGCCGACCCGGCCGGCTCGCCGTCGTACCGCCCCACCAGCAACTGCCCGGTGGGCGGCGCGAGTTCGGTTCCGGGCAGGGCCGCGATCTCCCGCTCCAGCTCCTCCGGGTTCGTCCGACGGCCCTCGTGCAGCAGATACCAGCGGTCGCTGACCTCCGTGTAGTACGCCCGCCACAGCGCGGCCGCGACCGGCGAGTCGTACGGTTCCGGGGCGATCGTCCACGTCATGCCGGACATTGTCGGCGGCCGGCGCCGCGCCGCCGAGCGAATTTACGGAGACTGTCTGCCGTGAACCGCACCGACCGTCTCTACGCCCTCGTCGAGGAGCTGCGCGCCGCCGCACCCCGCCCCCGCAGCGCCCGCGCGCTCGCCCGGCAGTTCGAGGTCAGCGTCCGCACGATCGAGCGCGACCTGGCCGCGCTGCAGCAGTCCGGGGTGCCCCTGCACGCCGAGCCGGGCCGCACCGGAGGGTACGTCCTCGACCCGGAGCGCACGCTGCCGCCGCTGACCATCACCCCCGCCGAGGCGACCGCCCTCGCCGTCGGGCTGCACGCGCTGGCCGCAACGCCCTTCGCGGCCGACGCCCGCAGCGCACTGCACAAGGTGCTGGCCGTGATGCCGCAACGGGAGCGGCGGGCGGCGGCCGAACTGACCGGGCGGGTACGGCTGCTCGTCCCGGCGGCCCGGCCCGGGCGGCCCGCCGGGCCCGTGGTGCCCGCCGTGCTGCGGGAGGCGCTGACGGCGGGCCGGGTGCTGCGCCTGGAGTACGCCGACGCGGCGGGCCGGATCACCGCCCGGGACGTGGAACCGCTCGGCTTCCTCGGCGGAACGGAGCACTGGTACCTGGCCGGCTGGTGCCGGCTGCGGGACGCGGCGCGTGGCTTCCGGCTGGACCGGGTGCGTACGGCGACGGCCCTCGACGAGCGGGCCCCGGACCGCGCCGTGGACCTCGCCGCCCTGGACACCCTCGGCTCCGACGTCGTGCCGCTCGACGCGGCGACCGCGATGTGACGGCAATCACCGACAGGGGGGTGTCGCGGGCGGGGCGGAGGCTGGGCCCATGACAACGACTTCCCGCACCAGCCACAGCACGCTGACCACCGCGACCGGTATCGCCCTGTTCGACCGCTGGACCGCCCTGTGGAACGGCGACCTCAGCGACCCGGAGGCCTTCCTGGCGCCCGGCTTCCGTATCCGCTTCGGCAACGACCCCGAGCGGGGCGCGGTCACCGACGAGGTGCACGGCCCGGCCGGGATGGCCGGCCTGGTCTCCGCCTTCCGTGAGGACAGGCCCGGGCTGCGGTTCTTCGTCGACGGTGTGCCGACGGTGGACGGCGAGCTGGGCCGGGCCGCCTGCTGCTGGTACGTCACCCTGGCGGACGGCTTCCAGAAGAGCGGGATCGACCTGCTGGAGGTGGTGGACGGGCGGATCGCGACGGTCTGGTCGGTGACCGGACTGCGCCGCTTCGCCGCCTGACCCCCGTTTGTGGCTCCCCTTCCGGGTGACCCGGAGGGGGAGCCGGCCAGGGGGGCCGGCCCGATCGGAAGGCAACCATGTCCACTGGCATGATCGTGTTGATCGTGATCGTGGCGGTCGTGGTCGTCGGCGCGGCCGCCGCCCTGATCCTGCGCGGCCGTGACCGGCGCGGCGGTCCCGCCCTGAAGCGGCGCTTCGGGCCCGAGTACGAGCGGGCCGTGGCCCTGCACGACGGTGACGCCAAGGCCGCCGAACGGGAACTGACCGAGCGCGTCGAACGCCACGGAGACCTGCGGGAACGGCCGCTGGATCCGGCTGGGCGCGCGCACTACACGGCCCGCTGGACGGCCGTACAGGAACACTTCGTCGACGCGCCGCGGCAGGCGGTGGCCGAGGCCGACCGGCTGCTCGCGGAACTCGCGGTCGCGCGCGGCTACCCGGACGGCGGGCGCTACGAGGAGCAGCTCGCCGCGCTGTCCGTGCACCACGCCGACCACGTCGACGGCTACCGGCAGGTGCACCGGGTCGCCCGCACCGGGGCGAGCGACGCGGTGACCGAGTCGGGCGCCGGGACCGAGGAGATGCGCACGGCCCTCGTCGGTGCCCGCGCCCTCTTCGACGACCTGACCCACCCCGCCCGGGAAACGGGCCGCCACCGCGCGACCCCCGCCGGCAGCCGCCCACACGCCCCGTGGGCGCTCGACAGAAGCCGTCCGAAGGAGAGCTGAGCGTCATGTCGGACAGGACGAGCGACAGCGGCGGCCGCTTCACTCCGCCACCGGACGAGGACTGGACCCCCGAGGACGACACGGCACCGGGGCGTCGCACGGCGCGGGAACCCCGGCCGGAGGAACGGCTGCCCGGCGAGCCGCCGTCGCCGGCCGCGACACCCTCCCGCCGCGCGGGCTCGACCGGCCCCGGACGGGAGGGCCTGACGGCCGACGACCGCACCCCCGAGGACACGTCCCCGCACCCGCCGGGCCCGGCGGGCGCCGGTACCGCGGGTCGCGGGACGCCCGACGAGGAGGCACCGCGAACCGGGCCCGGTTCCGGAGCCCGGGCCGAGACCGGGTCCGAGGGGCTGCGTCCCGGTACGGAGGACCTGGCGTCCGGGACGGGCGGCGCCGGCGGGATGCCGGGGGAGGGGCGGACGACAGGGGGGAGCGGGACGGTGCCGGAGAGCCGGACGCGAGGGGAGAGCGGCGTGCGCGGGCAGAGTCCGGCGAGGCGCGACGACGGGTTGCCCGGTGGGACCGGCCTGCCCGGCGAGGGCACCATGCCGGACGACGGGCTGGGCGTTCCCTTCCCCGGTGAGACGGGCGCGCGCGAGGCGTCCTCGACCGAGTCCCCGGCGCCGGACACCTGGCCGGCCGCACCGGCACCCGGTGGCCGCTCCGGCGGCGTCGGGGAGAGGGCTCCCGCACCCTCCGGTGCCGCTGCCCCCCTCCTGCCGCACGACGAGACCGATCACTGGGAGCGGCGGATGCGGCAGCTGGCCGCCGGGTTCGTGGACGAGCCCCGGGGCGCGGTCGAGGAGGCCGATCGGGCGTTGGAGGAGATCGTGGCGCGCTTCGGCGAAGCCGTGGACCGGCGGCGGCGTACGCTGCGCCGCTCCTGGGAGGCCTCCGAGGACCGTGGCCCGGGCTCCGAGACCGACACCGAGCAGCTCAGGCTGGCCCTGCGCGACTACCGGGAACTGGCCGGGCGCCTGCTACACCTGTGACGACCCCGGCACCCCGCCCTCGGCGGCGGCCCTGAGCCGCCGCCACTCGCGTACGACCTCCTCGACGTCGTACGGCTTCTTCCCCAGCGGAGGGCCGGGCGGCGGCTTGAACATCATGTCCTTGATCTTGACGTTGACGTCCTCGATCAGCTTCCGGGCGATCCGCTCCGAGGGCGCCGCGTAGGCCGCCGCGAGCGCGTCCTCGGCCTCCTTGCGCAGGGCGAGGGCGGGAGGCAGCACCGACAGGCCCTCACGCGCCATCTTCCGCTTGATCCACCACAGTTCGTCGTACGTGGAGTCGAGCCCGGTGGGCAGTGGCTCGCCCGCGCCCGGCAGCCGCTCGAACTCACCGCGCCCCTGTGCGTCGCGGATCTGTTTGTCGACCCAGGTCTCGAACGGCACGCCTGGCGGCTTTCGTTCGGTCATGAGCCCATTGTGCCGGACGCGGCCCCGCGGAGCGTTCTATCATGCGGCGGCGGCACGACAATCAGGCCGCCGTGCAGGGACGTCACAGGGGGAACGCACGTGCTCGAACTCACCATGGCCACCGTCTCCGGGGCCGACGCGGGCGCCACGGCCGGCATGACGATGGCCGACGCGCCCAGCGAGCCGGGCGCGGTGCTCCGGATCGGCAGGGACGCGTCCGTGTGCCGGCTGGTCACCCCCGAGGACTGGCTGTTCGTCTCCCGGGCGCACCTGGAGTTCCTGTGCGGCCCCGACGGCGGCTGGCAGTTGACCTGGCTGCGCGGTTCCCAGGCGGATCCCTCCGCCGAAGTGCGGCTGGTGGTCGGGGAGTACGCGCAGACCGTCGGCTACGGCACGACCGTACGGCTGCCGCGCGGCGGGTCCGGCGAGGTCGTCGTCCAGGACCGCACCGCGCCGCGCAGCGTCAACGTCGGCTTCTACCACGAGGTCTGAGCCGCCGCGCCGGATCGCACCGGGCGGCGCTCAGTCCAGGACCCGGGCCACCGCGAACCCGTCGTAGCCCTTGCTGCCGACCGTCTGGATCGCCGTACCGCTCAGCCGCGGATGCGAGGCGATCAGCTCGATCGCGGCCCGGGTGCCCACGATGTCGGGCTCGGTGCTGCCCGCGTCCAGGACCCGGCCGCCGCGCACCACGTTGTCCAGGACGATCAGGCTGCCGGTGCGGGTCAGCCGCAGCGCCCACTCCACGTAGTGGGCGTTGTTGGCCTTGTCGGCGTCGATGAACACCAGGTCGAACGGGGCCGGGTTCTCGTCCGCGAGCTTGGGCAGCGACTCCAGGGCCGGGCCCACCCGCACCTCCGCGATCCGGTCCAGACCGGCCCGGGCGATGTTCCGGGTGGCCACCTCGGCGTGCCGGGCGTTGTACTCCAGCGAGATGAGTCTGCCGTCCTCGGGCAGCGCACGGGCCATCCAGATGGTGCTGTAGCCGCCGAGTGTGCCGATCTCCAGGATGTGCCGCGCGCCCTGCACCTCGGCGAGCAGCTGGAGGAACTTGCCCTGTGCCGCCGTGACCGCGATGTGCGGCAGTCCGGCGGCCTCGTTCTCCCGCAGGGCCGCCCGGAGCGCCTCGTCGTCGGGTGCCAGGTGATCGGTGAAGTACGCGTCGACGTCGTCCCAGAGCTGGGAGTCGCTCATGCTCCTGCTGCCTTTCCCGAGTGTCTGCCCTTCCCCTGCATCGTCTCAGCCGAGGGGCGCCGACGGGGCGATCGGCGGCGGAGGCTGCACGGGCGGCGGCGGAAGCACCGGCCGCCGCGAGCGCCGTACGACGATCAGGGCGACGGCGGAGCCGGCCAGGAGGAGGAAGCCGCCGACCGTGAGCAGCCAGAGCGGGATCCCGGCGACCTCGCGCAGCTCGTCCTCGTAGACCACCTGCTGGACCGGGGTGTCGGCGGCGGCGCGGCGCAGCTCGTGGTCGCCGGAGATGCGGGTGGGGTCGGGGAACCGCTGGGTGAGCGCGGTCAGGTACGGCGTCCCGGCGGTCAGCTCGCCCAGGCTGCTGCCGTCGTGCGTGCGCAGGCGGCCGGCGAAGACCACCTCGGGCTCCAGTCCGCCGATCGTCGAGCGCGTCCGCATGCGGTGCGCGGCGAGGACGTACAGGCCGAGTGACTGCGGGAGGCTCGCCAGGCGGGACAGCCGCATCGGGTACACCGGGGCGTTCGCGGCGAAGGTCAGGTGGATCGGGTCCAGCGCGCCGTGCAGCGCGGTGCCGGCGCTGTCCGGGGCGAGCCGGACGGCCACGTACTCCCAGTGCCGGTCGACGTACGGCTGCAGGGCCGTCTTCAGCCGGGCGGGCAGCGAGAAGCCGTGGGCGTGCAGCCAGTCGCCGAGGGCGGCCGGGTCGGTGGCGGTCAGCCGGGCCACGTCGAAGGGGCCGAGCCGTTGCCGGTCGACCACGCCGACGGCGCCGGCGGCGGGCGGTGCGGCGGCGGCGGTGTCCGAGCCGTCGAAGGGCCACTCGCCGTTCCGCGGCCAGAAGTGGTACCGGGTGCGGTGGACCGGCTGGATGGCGTGGGCCAGCTGGTCGAAGAGGGCGGGATCACCGAGGCGGACGGCGGCCCGGTGCGGGACGGGCATGATCCAGGCGGCGTGATGCGCGTCGCCGTTCACCGTCAGCCGCATCACGATCTGCTCCTGGCGGCCGTCCCAGCGCAGTACCGACTGCTCCTCGGCGACGGATATCCGCGCCGAGGGGTCCGGCACCATCGCCCCGCAACCACAGGCGTAGGCCGGGGCGATGAACCAGGTCAGCTGGATGCCGAGGAGGGCGAGGACGAGGGTGAGGATGCGTACGCGCGCGTGTTTCACAGGGCAACAGACGTGCGGCCCCGGTGATCGGTTCCGGCCCCGGCGAGACGCCTCTACGGCGCCTGGCGACCCTCCACCGACGGCGCGGACCCGGGAAGCGGCCGGCCGGCGCACTCGGACATCCGCCACACCGCGAAACCGCCCACGACAGCGGCGGCCATCATGTAGTACGCAGGCATCATCATGTTCCCCGTCGCCCCGATCAGCGCGGTCACGACGAGCGGAGTCGTCCCGCCGAACAGGGACACGGACACGTTGAACCCGATGGACAGGGACCCGTACCGCACCCGCGTCGGAAAGAGGGCGGGCAGCGCGGCCGGCATGGCCGCCGTGAAGCAGACCAGCAGCAGCCCCAGCGCGCCCATGCCCAGGGCGACGGCGAGCAGGCTGCCCTGGCGGATCAGGAGCAGGGCCGGGATCGACAGGAACAGGAAACCCGCGCAGCCCGCCGCGATCACCGGGCGGCGGCCGACACGATCGGTCAGCGCGCCCGCGAAGGGCTGGACGATCATCATCAGCGCCATCACGCCCAGCACGACCAGCAGGCCGTGCGTCTCGTCGTACTTCAGCTCGCTGGTGAGGTAACTCGGCATGTACGACAGCAGCATGTAGTCGGTGACGTTGAAGACCAGCACCAGACCCATGCACAGCAGCAGCGCCTTCCACTGGCCCGCCACCATCTCGCGCAGCGGCACCTTCGGCCGGGCGGCCTCCGCCTTCTCCACCTCCGCCGCGAACGCCGGGGTCTCCTCCAGCCGCATCCGCAGGTACAGGCCGATGAGGCCCATCGGACCGGCGATCAGGAACGGGATCCGCCAGCCCCAGGAGAGCAGGTCCTCGGAGGACAGCAGGGCGGTCATCACGGTGACCAGACCCGCGCCGCCGATGTAGCCGGCCAGCGTGCCGAACTCCAGCCAGCTGCCGAAGAAGCCGCGCTTCTTGTCCGGGGCGTACTCCGCGATGAAGGTCGAGGCGCCCGCGTACTCACCGCCCGTGGAGAAGCCCTGCACCAGCCGGGCGGCCAGGAGCAGCAGCGGGGCACCCACGCCGATGGACGTGTACGACGGGATCAGACCGATCGCGAACGTGCCCACCGCCATCATGATCATCGTGAGGGCGAGGACCTTCTGCCGGCCCACGCGGTCGCCCAGCGGGCCGAAGACCATGCCACCGAGCGGCCGGACCAGGAAGGCCGCCGCGAAGGCGCCGAACGTCGACAGCAGCTGCGCGGTGGGGTTGCCGGAGGGGAAGAAGACCTTGCCCAGCGTGACGGCGATGTAGCTGTAGACGCCGAAGTCGAACCACTCCATGGCGTTGCCGAGCGCGGCGGCCTTCACGGCCCGCTTGACGAGCGCGGGGTCGGTGACGGTGACGTCGCGGGCCTGGGTGGCCCGGCGGGTCTTCAGGGACGGGGAGACGGCTGTGGCGGTCGCCAAAACGGGGCTCGCCTACCTTTCGACGGGGACAGGGGCGCGGTCCGTGCGGCGGCGCTGCCGGAAAACGGGCCGAAAAACGACCATAGGCGGCGTTCGGCCCTTTACGTCCCGTACGCGAGTAGCTGCACAGTGCAGCTAAATGGCGTGTACGCAGGTACGTCTGCCCCCTCCTGACGAGGCATTCCGGTGCCCCGCTGTGATCCTTCTCGCGCCCCTGGCGGGCAACCGGGCCTCCGCGCCGCACCGGGCGGTCGGCGGCCGGCCGGCCTGGAGACCTTCCCGGGCAGGGTGAAGGCCCTGCTCGCCGCCCGGCCGCACCCCGTGGTCACAGCCGCTGAATGATCGTCCCGGTCGCCAGGCCGCCGCCCGCGCACATGGTGACGAGTGCGAACTCCTTGTCCGCCCGCTCCAGCTCGTGCAGGGCGGTGGTGATCAGGCGGGCTCCGGTCGCTCCCACCGGGTGGCCCAGCGCGATCGCGCCGCCGTTGACGTTGACCTTGTCCAGGTCCTGTTCGAAGACCTGGGCCCAGCTCAGCACCACGGACGCGAAGGCCTCGTTGATCTCGACCAGGTCGATGTCCTTCAGGGACATCCCCGCCTTGCCCAGCACCGCGCGCGTGGCGTCGATCGGCCCGTCCAGATGGAAGTGCGGGTCGGCGCCCACCAGCGCCTGCGCCACGATCCGGGCCCTCGGCCGCAGCTTCAGGGCGCGCGCCATCCGCTTCGACGCCCACATGATCGCCGCCGCGCCGTCGGAGATCTGCGAGGAGTTGCCCGCCGTGTGGACCGCCGTCGGCATCACCGGCTTGAGCCCGGCCAGCGCCTGCGGCGACGTGTCGCGCAGGCCCTCGTCCTTGTCGACCAGCCGCCACATGCCCTGCCCGGCGTGCTGCTCCTCCTCGGTGGTCGGGACCTGGACCGCGAACGTCTCGCGTTTGAAGCGCTCCTCGGCCCAGGCGGTCGCGGCCCGCTCCTGCGACCGCAGACCGAGGCGGTCGACGTCCTCGCGGGTCAGTCCCCGGTGCCGGGCGATCCGTTCGGCCGCCTCGAACTGGTTGGGGAGGTCGACGTTCCACTCGTCGGGGAAGGGCTTGCCCGGGCCGTGCTTGGAGCCGGAGCCCAGCGGCACCCGGGACATCGCCTCGACACCGCAGCTGATCCCGACGTCGATCACGCCCGCCGCGACCATGTTGGCCACCATGTGCGAGGCCTGCTGCGAGGAGCCGCACTGGCAGTCGACGGTCGTGGCGGCCGTCTCGTACGGCAGCCCCATGGTCAGCCAGGCCGTGCGCGCGGGGTTCATGGACTGCTCGCCGGCGTGGGTGACCGTGCCGCCGACGATCTGCTCGACCGCGTCGGCGGGGATGCCGGTGCGGCCGAGGAGTTCTCGGTAGGTCTCGCCCAGGAGATAGGCGGGATGCAGATTGGCGAGCGCGCCGCCGCGCTTGCCGATCGGGGTGCGGACGGCTTCGACGATCACGGGTTCGGCGGCCATGGGTGCGGGTCCTCTCCGAGAGGGCTCTCCTCCAGAACTAGTACGCGTTCTAGTTCTGTGTGCAGTCTGCTGACGTGATGTCCGTCACCGCAAGGGTCTTGCAGGTGCCGAAGCGGCGATCTGCACGAACTCCGCACGGATTGGCGGTGCCGTACCCCTTGCCACTTCTAGAACCCGTTACTACGTTCACGACACTCGCTGATGGTCCGTCAGATGGCTGGGAGTCGCCGATGCCCTGTCCAGCGCTGCCCGACGGGTTCGACTTCACCGACCCCGACCTGCTGCACCACCGCGTGCCCCTGCCGGAGTTCGCCGAGCTGCGCCGCGCCGAGCCGGTCCGCTGGATCCCGCAGCCGGACGGCATCGCGGGCTTCGCCGACGCCGGCTACTGGGCCGTGACCCGGCACGCCGACGTCAGGTACGTCTCCACGCACCCGGAACTCTTCTCCTCCACCCTCAACACGGCGATCATCCGCTTCAACGAGCACATCCAGCGCGACGCGATCGACGCCCAGCGGCTGATCCTGCTCAACATGGATCCCCCGGAACATACGCGGGTCCGGCAGATAGTGCAGCGCGGGTTCACGCCACGCTCCATCCGGGCCCTGGAGGAACGGCTCCGGGCGCGCGCGGAGGCGATCGTCGCGGGAGCCCGCGCCCGCTCGGGCCCCTTCGACTTCGTCACCGAGGTCGCCTGTGAACTGCCCCTGCAGGCCATCGCCGAGCTGATCGGCGTCCCCCAGGAGGACCGGTCCAAGATCTTCGACTGGTCCAACAGGATGATCGCCTACGACGACCCCGAGTACGCCATCACCGAGGAGGTCGGCGCGCAGTCGGCCGCCGAGATCATCGCCTACGCGATGAACATGGCCGCCGAGCGCAAGCAGTGCCCGGCGCGCGACATCGTCTCGACCCTCGTCGCGGCGGAGGACGAGGGCAACCTCAACTCCGACGAGTTCGGGTTCTTCGTGCTGATGCTGGCGGTGGCGGGCAACGAGACCACCCGGAACGCCATCACGCACGGGATGCACGCCTTCCTGACCCACCCCGGCCAGTGGGAGCTGTTCCAGCGGGAGCGGCCCGGGACGACGGCCGAGGAGATCGTGCGCTGGGCCACCCCGGTCAACGCCTTCCAGCGGACGGCCACCCAGGACACCGACCTGGGCGGGGTCCGGATCAGGAAGGGCGACCGCGTCGGCCTCTTCTACGCATCCGCCAACCACGACCCCGAGGTCTTCACCGACCCCGACGCCTTCGACATCACCCGCGACCCCAACCCCCACCTGGGCTTCGGCGGGGGCGGCCCGCACTACTGCCTCGGCAAGTCGCTCGCGATCCTGGAGATCGACCTGATCTTCACGGCGATCGCCCGCGCGATGCCGGACCTGCGGCTCGCCGAACCGCCCCGGCGGCTGCGCTCGGCCTGGATCAACGGCGTCAAGGAACTCCGGGTGACCACCGGCTGACCAGGGCGGCCGGCCCACCCCGAGGGAGGCGGGAGCACCCCTGTCCCGACGCCCCGTTCCCGCCTCCCCCGAGGTCCGGGTCCCCCGCGGCTCACTCCCGGCCGGACGCCGCCACCGCCAGCACGCCCGACGCCGCCGCCGCGATCAGCAACGGGATGCCGAGACCGTGGTGGAGGGCCAGCCAGGCGCCCAGGCAGGCGCCGGCGAACATGGCGACCACCGCGGCCGCGCGGCGCGGCGAGCGCCGGCTGGTGGCGTCGCCCAGGCGGGACTCGGCGGCCAGACCGGTCAGGGTCATGGTCAGCACGGTGGTGGTGGTGAGGTCGGCGACGCCCAGCTTGCGGACGGTCGCGTTGCGCAGACCCATCGCGAACGCCGTCAGGGCGATCAGGGCGTACCGGGTGCCGGTGGTGTGCGGCCAGGTGAAGGCCGCCGCGGCCGAGGCGCCGACCAGGACCGCCTCCGCGGCCAGCGTCAGCCGGGTCCACCGGCGCCGGGAGCCGGCCGCGACATGGGCCGCCACCCGGCCGCCCGCCGCCGCGCCGAGCAGGAAGCAGGCCAGCGAGGTGGCCGTGTGCGGGACGGAGAAGCCGGGCGCGCCGGCCGCGGCGAAGCCCAGGACGACCACGTTGCCGGTCATGTTGGCGGTGAAGACCCGGCCCAGGCCCAGATAGCTGACGGCGTCGATGAGACCGCTCACCACGGTCAGGGCCAGCAGCACGACCACCAGCCGCAGCCCCCGCACCTCGGGATCGCGCGCCCCGGCCGCCGATGCCTCCTCCGCTGCGCTCACCGCTCCAGTTGACCATGCCCGGCTGCGGGAACGCCGAAGGCGGCGGCCCGGGATCGGGCCGCCGCCTTCAGGGGCTTTGGGTGTCGGCTCAGTACCAGCCGTTGGCCTGCCAGAAGCTCCAGGCCTTGGCCGGGCTGCCGTAGCGGGAGTTCATGTAGTCCAGACCCCACTTGATCTGGGTGGCCGGGTTGGTCTTCCAGTCGGAACCGGCGGAGGCCATCTTCGACCCCGGCAGGGCCTGGACCAGGCCGTAGGCGCCGGAGGAGCTGTTGGTGGCGGCCGGGTTCCAGCCGCTCTCCCGCTCGACGATCTTGCTGAACGCGTTGAACTGCGCGGCGTCCGGGATCATCTTGTGCGCGATCGCCTGAGCGGAGGAGGCAGCGGCCGGGGCGGCCTGGGCGGGCGCCGCGGACAGCGCCATACCGGCGGTGGCGGCGGCCACGGCGGCGGCGGTGAGGGCCTTCTTCGGGGAAGCGATGCGGCGGATGAAGGAGACGGACACGGAGAACCTCTTGCGTCGGGGACAGGGGGTCGCCCGCATGGGATGGACCACGTGCTGTGGCCGCATGCGTCGGCGCCGCGGCCCTGAGGGCTCGTGGCGCCTGGCGACGTCATCCAGACAAGCAGCCGCGCAGCCGGTCCGCAATGACCCCTTTTACTAGTTGTGGCCGGATCCGCGGGAATCGTCGGCTCTGTGGCGTGGCTCTCAAAGCCCAGGTCGGAAGGGGTGCACGAAGGGACGTATCGGACATTTAGTACTACGGCCCCGTATCGTAGGTGACGTGCGTCATGTGGGGTGCTTCACCGGCTCGCTCACCGCGCGGACACGGCGCCTCACCCAACGTGCTCGTCGAATGTGACCGCGGTCTCGAACGCGGCCCGCCGGGTGGCCCGGCGCAGCGCGCGCAGCACGGCCGGGCCGAGCGCGAGGGTCAGCGCCACCGTGCAGAGCGCCCGGCCCAGGTCCCAGCCGAGGGAGGTGGCCAGGCAGTAGGCGACGAAACGGGCCAGGTTGGCCGGAACGGAGGCATGGGCGTCGAAGGAGATGTCCGAGGCGGAGGCCCCCATGAACGGCCAGCCCGCCAGATTCATGACCGTGCCGTAGGCGAAGGCGGCGAGGAAGCCGTAACCGGCCAGCATCAGCAGTTCGCCGCGCCCCCGCAGCCGCACCGGCCACGGCAGCAGCCCGGCGCCCATGGTGAACCAGCCCATCGACAGCATCTGGAACGGCAGCCACGGCCCCACCCCGCCCGTGAGCAGCGCGGACGCGAACATCGTCACCGAGCCCAGCGTGAAGCCGAAGCCGGGGCCCAGCACCCGCCCGCTGAGCACCATCAGGAAGAACATCGGCTCGATCCCGGCCGTACCCGCGCCGACCGGCCGCAGCGCGGCCCCGGTCGCGGCCAGCACGCCCAGCATGGCCACGGCCTTCGGACCGAGATCCGACTCGGAGATCGTCGCCGCCACGACCGCGACCAGCAGCACCAGCAGACCCGCGAAGAGCCAGGGCGCGTCCTCGGCGTGGGCGCTCAGGCCCGAGCCGGGCGGAGCGAGGAAGGGCCAGCAGAAGGCGACCACACCGACCGCGCTCACCAGCGCCAGCGCGGCGAGCGAGCGGGGGCCGAGACGGACGGCGTGCAGCCGTGCGGCACTCATCCGAGGGCCTCCCGTACCTGGGCCACGGTGAGCCACTGCTGCGGGGCGAGGATCTTCGTCACCTGCGGCGCGAAGGACGGCGAGGAGACGACGATCTGCGCCGTCGGCCCGTCGGCGATCACCTCGCCCTCGGCGAGCAGCACCACCCGGTGCGCGATCTCGGCCGCCAGTTCCACGTCATGCGTGGCCAGCACGATCGCGTGCCCCTCGGCGGCGAGCCCGCGCAGCACCGTCACCAGGCGGGCCTTGGCCGCGTAGTCCAGACCGCGCGTCGGCTCGTCGAGCAGCAGCAGGGGCGGCCGGGCGGTCAGGACGACCGCCAGGGCGAGCGCGAGGCACTGGCCCTCGGACAGGTCGCGGGGGTGGGTGCCGTCCGTGATCCCCGGCAGCAGCCCGGACACCAGGGTCCGGCAGGTGCCGGGCGGGGCTCCCGCGTCCCGGTCGGCCGCCGCGCACTCGTCGGCCACCGTGTCGGCGTACAGCAGATCGCGGGGGTCCTGCGGGACGAGGCCCACGCGGCGGACGAGGTCGCGAGGGGTGGTGCGGTGGGGGGTGGCCCCGCCGACGGTGACGGATCCGGCCGTCGGTGCCACCAGGCCGACGAGCGAGCCGAGAAGGGTGGACTTTCCGGCGCCGTTGCGGCCCATGAGGGCGATGGTCTCGCCCGGGGTCACGGTCAGATCCACCTGCCGCAGGGCGTCGATGCGGTCGCGGCGGACGGAGAGGGAGTGGGCCTCGGCGATGTGCGGGTGCGGCGTCGGCGCGGTGGGCGCGGGGCGGCGGCCGAAGAGGCGCCGGCGGCCCGCGGCCCCGGCGGTGGGGGCGGCGTCCGCAACGGGCGCGGGGCCGTACCTGCGGGCGGCTGCGCCGCGGGGCGCGACCGGCCCCGGCGCACCAGAACCGCCCCCAGCGGAGGCGACCAGGCGTTCTCGCAGGTCACCGGCCCTGCGGCGGGCATCGCGGACCGTCAGGGGGAGCGGGGACCAGCCCGCCAGGCGGCCCAGGTCGACCACCGGCGGGAACACGGGGGAGACGGCCATCACCTCGGCCGGGGTGCCGACGACGGGCGCTTCGCCGGGGCCGGGCAGCAGGACGACCCGGTCGGCGTACTGGATCACGCGCTCCAGCCGGTGCTCGGCCAACAGGACCGTCGTGCCCAGGTCGTGCACCAGGCGCTGGAGCACCGCCAGGACCTCCTCCGCCGCTGCCGGGTCCAGCGCCGAGGTCGGCTCGTCCAGGACCAGCACCTGGGGGTGCGGGGTGAGGACCGAGCCGATCGCCACCCGCTGCCGCTGCCCGCCGGAGAGGGTCGCGATGGGGCGGCCCCGCAGTCCGGCGAGGCCCAGCAGATCGAGGGTCTCCTCCACCCGGCGCCGCATCACCTCAGGGGCGAGCCCCAACGACTCCATGCCGTAGGCGAGTTCGTCCTCCACCGTGTCGGTCACGAAGTGGGCGAGCGGGTCCTGCCCCACCGTGCCCACGACATCGGCGAGTTGGCGCGGCTTGTGGGTACGGGTGTCCCGGCCGGCCACCGTGACACGGCCGCTCAGGGTGCCGCCGGTGAAGTGCGGCACCAGCCCGCTCACCGCGCCGAGCACGGTCGACTTGCCCACCCCTGACGGGCCGGCGAGCAGCACCAGTTCGCCTTCCGGGACCTCGAAGCCGACACCCCGGACGGCGGGCTCCGCGGCCCCGTCGTACGTCACGCTGACATCCTCGAAGCGGATCACGACGGCTCCTCGGGGGCGGAGGCGGGGGGTACGGCGAAGGCGGGGACGAGGGCGAGCAGGACGGCCGCGGCCGGCCACAGGGGGAGGGCCGGGGCGACGAGGGGGACGACGCCGGGATGCAGGGCCTCCGGGTCGCGGGCCGAGGCGAGCGTCAGCAGCGCGGCCACGGCGGCGCCGGAGCCGGCCACCAGCCAGGCCCGCGCGTCCCACGGGTCCGGCCGGTACCGGGTGCGCAGCGAACGCCGGCCGCCGAGCCGTAGCCCCGCGAGCGCGGCGACGACACCCGCGAGCAGCAGCGGGACGCCGTACGCGCCGCCCTCCGCGGTGAGCAGCCCGTAGGTGCCGGCACACACGCCGAGCAGGCCGCCCAGGGTGAGCGCGGCCGTCGTCCGCCGGACGCGGGCGGGGACCTCGGCGGTGCGGCCGTAGCCGCGGGCCTCCATCGCGGCGGCGAGGGCCACGGAGCGTTCCAGCGCGCCCTCCAGCACCGGCAGCGCGACCTGCAGCAGACCGCGCAGGCCCCGGTCCGGCCGGCCCCGCAGGCGGCGGGCGGCGCGCAGGCGCTGGACGTCGGCGACGAGGTGCGGGGCGAAGGTGAGGGCGACGACCACCGCGACACCCGTCTCGTACAGCGCGCCGGGCAGGGACTTCAGCAGCCGGGTCGGGCCGGCGAGCGCGTTCGCCGCGCCGACGCAGATCAGGAGGGTGGCCAGCTTCAGCCCGTCGTAGGCGGCGAAGACGAGCGCCTCGGCGGTGACCTTTCCGCCCAGGCGGATGCCCTGCGCCCAGTGCGGGAGCGGGACTTCGGGGAGGGCGAGGAGGACGTGGGTGCCGGGGACCGGGGAGCCGAGCGCCACGGCGAAGAGAAGGCGGACGAGGAGGACGGCGAGGGCGAGCCGGGCGAAGGCGGTGTAGGCGTGGGAGGCGGGGGTGGCACCGCGGTGCGTGGCCACGACGTAGGCGGAGGCGGATATGAGGAGGGCGAGGAGGAGGGGGTTGGTGGTGCGGGTGGCGGCGGTACCGAGGGAGAGGGACCACAGCCACCAGGCACCGGGGTGAACGACGGTCCGGTGCCGGGTGCGGGCGGCGGTGGGGCGCCGCGACGGGCGGAGGTACCGCGGCTCCCCGGGGGCGCGGGGGACCGCGCGGTCGGCGCCCGCCGGACCGCGGTCAGGCGGAGCCATCGCGTCGCCGCCGTGCCTGCCACGCCGCGGCGCCCGCCAGCGCGGCGACCGCTCCCGCGCCGATGGGCAGACCCAGCGACGGGCCGTCGTCCGAACCGCCGTCGTCCGAACCACCGCTCTTCTCCGGCGACTTCCCGCCCCTCGACGCCGACACCTGCTCACCGCACCCCTTCTTCGGGTACCCGGCGATCGCGCACAGCAGCGCGTTGGTGTCGTAGCGCAGGGGCGTGGCGACCGCAGCCAGCGCCTCCGCGCTCGTCGCGTCGGCGGACACCCGCGCGCAGGCCGTGCGGCGCGCCGGTGGTGTCTCGCCGGACGGCGCGTCCGCCGGGGTGCCGAAGTCGAGGACCAGGGCCACCCGCTTCGTGCCGGACCTGGCGGGCGTCCCCGCACAGATGGCGCCGAAGTCCGCCGCGCCGCGCGGCCGGCTCGCGTCCGCCGAGTCCGCGCTCACCGCGAAACGGAAGCCCTCCACGGCGCCGTCGTCGGGACGGGCGGTCGACGGGCCCTGCGTGGCGTACGTCCAGTGCCCGCCCGTCCGCTCCCAGAAGGACCAGTAGCGGTAGCCGGTGGCGTGCGCCTGCCCGGCTCCGGCCAGTACGACCAGCGTGGCGCACAGCAGGCTCGCGGCGCGGCGGACCGCCGTCACGGCTGGCGCTTCTTGCGGCCGCTGAGCAGGAAGCCGACGCCGATGCCGGCGACGAGGCAGACGCCGACGAACCACCACACACCAAGACCCGAACCGGACTTCTCGGAGTCCTCGGACTTCTTGGCCGCCTGTGCGGAGGAGTCCATGCTTGGGGCCGGACCCAGCTCGTTCAGCGAGCGGACCAGGCTCGTGCCGCCGAAGTCACCCGGCTGCGCGCCCACCGCGTGCGCGGCGAGGATCAGCTGGGCGTACGCCGCCGGACCGCTCTGCACGGCCCACGGGGAGGCGTTCTTCTCCAGCCAGGCGTACGACGCCTTCGCCTGCTCGGTGCGGCCGTCCGCGGCGAGTGCGACGACCGTGTCCGCCGTGTTGCCGAAGTCCGGCTGGTCCTTCGCGCCGGGCAGCGTGGACTGCAGATGACCGGACTTGGCGACGGTCGCCGCCAGGTACGCGCCGGCGTTGTCCGCGATCCGCGCGGGGGTGGGGTGGGCGGCCTCGGTGCAGGCGGCGTGCGCGGGCGCCTTGCCGGCCTGGACGACGAACCCCTTGCCGAGCGCGCCGAGCACACCGGCCGCCGAGGCGTCCGCGTTGGCGGCCTTCCTGCCCTTCTTGTCCGGCTGGAAGGCGAGGGCGCCGCCGTCCCGGTCACAGGACAGGGCCATGGCGGCCAGCAGGTCGTAGGGGGACTTGCCGGACGTGCGCACGTCCGCCGGGTCGGTGCCGACGGCGGCCAGTGCGCCGATGACGACGGAGGTGGAGTTGGTGTCGCTGGCCCCGCCCGGGTAGTAGCCCCAGCCGCCGTCCTTGTTCTGCACGGACTTCAGCCAGGCCACCGCCTTGCCGACGGCGGTGTCGTGCCCGCCCGCCGCCTTCAGGGCCTGTGCGGCGCCGGCCGTGCTGTTGGTGTCCACCGCGACCTTGCTGTCGCAGGCCTTCGCGGGCGTGGCGCGGAAGGCGGCGAAGGCGCCGTCGGCACACTGCTGGCCCGCGAGCCAGTCCACGGCCTTCGGGGCCGGCCGGTAGCCGAGGGTCCGCTGGGCGACCAGCGTCAGCGACTGGCGCCACACGCCGTCGTACGTCGGGTCGGACGTGCCGTACAGCCCGGACGGGATCGCGACCTTGGGAGACGGGGACGGGCCGGCGGCCGTGGCGGGCGCGGCGGCGGCCAGCACGGCTACGGCGGCGAGAGCCGCGGCACTGCGGCGGACGTTCATGGTCGGCGACTGCCTCTCCTGCGGGGAACCGGCAGCGCACGGGGACCCCCGGGCGGCTCGGCTCCGTAAACCTCGACGGTGCCGTACCCGGCGGACCGCCGGGTACGCGAGCCGGTCAACGTCCCGCCCGGGGCGGTCCGGCTCACCATCCTCGGGATGGTTGACGGTTGCGGGTCAGCGCCGGAATTGCACCGGCTTCCCCCCGTACGGGTGTGATGACGACGCCGCCACTTTACCGGCAGCCCTGAGCGCCCTGAGGAGTGGCCGTGGGCACAGGACGGCGGTGACCGGGGTCACGGTCCTGACGGAGACGGGCGGCCCGCCGGGCGGCCGACCGCGCCCTGGCGCCGTGGGCGGTGGAACGTCCCGGGACCGGCGGGCACTTGACGCGGCGAGCGCTCGGGACGAACCGCGGGCCGACCAGCTCATCGGGCACGCGGCCGTACCGATCCGCCGCACCGCTAGGCGGCGGCCCCGGCCACCCCCTCAAGCGCCCGCTCACACTGATGCGCGTCGTCACCCTCGACCGCCCAGTACCCGCGCCGCCCCGCCCCCGTCGGCTCCGCGAAGCGGATCGCCGCCGCCCGCTGCCGTGTGGGCGTCACGTCCGGCACCGTCCCGCACGCGAATGCCAGGGCCGCCCCCACCAGATCCACCCCCGTCGCCCGTTCCACGAGCCAGGGGATCAGGTCACCCGGCAGATGCGGTGCGACGCCGGTGACCCTCGGCCCCCGCCGGGTCAGCCGCACCCCCACGTGCGCGACGGTGTGCGTGAGCCCGAGCGCCCGTACCGTCCGTTCCACGGTCCGCCGGAGAAACCGGTTGTGCAGCAGCCCGTCATGAGCGTGGACCGAGTGGTGCAGCGGGGTCGTACGGGTCAGCGCGGTGATCCGGACCTCGTCGTCCAGGACGACCGTCTCGGCCGACACCAGCGGCCCCTCCGTGTCCTCCGGCCCCGCCGGCAGCACCCGGTGCCGGACCAGCAGCGCCCGTAACGCCGGTGGATCGGCGCAGGCGGCGGCCGTCTCGTACGGCAGACCCGGCAGCCCCAGCCGCCCGGTGACCCGCGCCGCCACGGCCAGGTGCGCCCTGCTCCAGGTCAGCACGCCGGCGACCGGATGACGGGCGGCGTACCGCGCCACCGTCTCGGCCGTCTCCGCCTCTTGCGCGGGGTCAGCGGCGAGAAGGCCGGACAGGAACGGCCGCGCCCAGCCGGGCGCCGACGCGCCGACCAGCACCACCGGGCGCACGGCGGCGATCCGTGCCAGGGGGTAGCCGCCGTGCGCGGCCCGGCCGGCCCCGAGCAGAAGGACGGGCTGCGGCATCGCGCGGCACCCTTCGCGGGAGAGGCGGGACAGAGATCACCCCGGATGCCGCTCCCCCATAGACGGCACCCGGGGCGGGTCTGGACGACACCCAGGCGGGGCGAATCTTGCTCTCTGTGTCGTGATCCTCACCCGGCACGCCCTCAACTGTCAACGATTGCTGCCGCATTGGGCAGGAAGTATTGTCACGTCTGGTAGGCGAACGAGCGACCGGGTAGCCTCGCCGTCAGCCCAGCCACCGAACGGATGACACGCCCAGGGGGGACCTCGGTGAGTGACGCCTACGCCTCGCTGGCCGCTGTCCTGGACCAGCTCGGCGAGTTGACCGGCCGGTCCGGCCGGCTGCCGGAAGTCCTCGACGCGGCCGACCTGTCCCATCGCACGGGCATCCCTGTGGGCGTCGTCGTCGAACTGCTCGCCGGCGGCCGGGCCGCGGAGACCTGCCTGGCCGAACGGGTGCGTCAGCGGCTGGACTTCATCCGCGAGACCCGGCGCCGGCCCGACGGCAAGCGGTACTCGCTGGACGAACTGGCGAGGATCGCCGGAACCAGCCGGCAGTGGCTGAGCGAGTGGCGCAAGAGCGGCATGCCGGGCCTGCAGCACACCGACCGGCTGCGCCGCTTCTTCGGCCTGCCCGCCGGGTTCTTCACCGCCGACGAACCGGAAGCGCTGCACGAGGCGTTGCGGCCGGTGCTGCAGGCCCTGGAGGCCAAGGCGGACCCACTGCTGCGGCTGCGCGAGAGCGGCCTCGTACGACTCGCCGCCCGCGCCCCGGAGATGAACGCCCGCCAGCTCGCCACACTGGCCGACCTCGCCGAGATGATCATCTCCGCGGAGCGCGGGCTGGGCTGACCCTCGGAGTGTCACCGCCGAAGGGCAGGTGCAGCGTGCGGGAGGCGATCAGCCAGCTGCCGTCGACCCGGCGGAAGGTGTCCTCGTAGTGACCCACCTGGACGGGCGGCCCGGCGGGGACCACGCCCCCGTCGTATCCGTCGACGCGGTACGTCGAGAAGTACGACACGGCGCCGGCCGTGGTCCGGCCGGTCACCGTGACCAGGACGTTGGACATCAGGCGGCGCGAGAGCCGGTCGGCGGGGCGGGAGCCGAAGTACGCGCGCAGCGCCTTGCGGCCCTCGATCCGGCGCCCGTCCCCCGGCGGGGGCCACTCCCAGCTGCCGTCCTCGGTGAACAGCCCGGCCACGGAGGCCGGTTCACCGAGGTCGAGCCGATGGACGAAGTCGATGATCAGACGCTCGCAGGCGTGCTGGGCGACGAGGCTGCGCAAGGGGTCCATAGGTCTGTCTAACAGGCAGGCCCCCGGGATGCGACGGGATTACACCCCGTACACCCCTTCCACCGCTCACACCGCTCACACCGCGAGGTAGGCCACCGGCTCGCTCCCCGCCACCGGTTCCGCACGGCCCTGCTTGACCAGGCGGCGCAGATGGGACTCCGCCTCCGAGACCGCGATGTTCCGGGAGCCGTACGGGATCTCGGCCCAGGGGCGGTTCCACTCCATGCGCTCGGCGAGCTGCCAGGGCGTGAGCGGCTCGGTGAGCAGGGCGAGCAGGCCGGCCAGGCGCTCCTCGTGGTGGCCGAGCAGCTCCCGTACCCGGCCGGGGGCGTCGGTGAAGGCGTGCTGGTGCGCGGGGAGCACCTCGGCGGGGGCGAGCCGGCCGATCCGCTCCAGGGAGTCGAGGTAGTCGCCGAGCGGGTCGGTCACGGTCGCGTCGTCGGGGTCCTCGTACAGACCGACGTGCGGGGTGATCCGCGGGAGCAGGTGGTCGCCGCTGAACAGGCGGCCGTTGCCCGGGAGCCGGGCGGGGTGTTCCTCCTCCAGGTGCAGACAGACGTGTCCGGGAGTGTGGCCCGGGGTCCAGATCGCGCGCAGCCGGCGGCCGGGCAGGTCGAGGAGGTCACCGGGGACGATCTCCCGGTCCGGCAGGGCGGGGGAGAGGCCGGGCAGGGTGCGGGGGGTGCGCAGCGGAGCCAGGTGCTCCGCCGGGGCGCCGGCCGCCGCGAGTTTGGCGCTCATGTAGGTGAACCAGTGCTCGGGCCGGGCCTCCCGGGTGCGCCGTACGACCGCGGCGTCGGCGGCGTGCATCGCCACCCAGGCGCCCGACGCCTCGCGCACCCGGTCCGACAGGCCGTGGTGGTCGGGGTGGTGATGGGTGATCACCACCCCGTGGACCTCACCGGCCCAGGTGCCGCAGGCGCGCAGACCCGCCGTCAGCGTGTCCCAGGAGTCCGGGTCGTCCCACCCGGTGTCGACCAGCACCGGGCCGCGGTCGGTGTCCACGACGTACACGAGCGTGTGGCCGAGGGGGTTGTCCGGGATGGGAACCGCCACGGACCGCACACCACCGCCGTGATCGAACGCCTCCACCATCACCCTCCACCCCTCCACCCGCCGGCCCGCGGCCATTGCCCACTATAACTAGAACTGGTTTCAAAGGTCGCCCAAGTCGACTGGTACCGCCGGTAGTCGGGGTGATCTGCATCGATGTGCCCGCTGCCTGTCATCGCTTGTCGACGGCGGTCACTGCCGGACGGCCCAGGGACGGCCCAGCCATCGGAGCGGTGCCCCTGGCGCGGCGCTTGCTGGGACTGCTGCTGTACAGCACCTGTGCCGGCGCTCAGAAGATGCGGGCGGCCCCTGGGGCCGGGTCGTCGGCACCCTGCCAGTAGGGCGCTGAACTGTCGAGCGTGGTGCTGTCTGCCGCCACTGCCGTCGGCGTTGCTCGCCGTGTGACCACCGCGTCAGGAGTTCGAGCGCGGGCCCTTTGGAGACGCCTCACCACAGAAGGGCACTGTCATGTCTGACTGCCATGGATCGCTGGTTGTTCCTCGACGTTGATGTCAGCCGTGGATGTCACCCACGTCCGTCAAGGGCGTCCGCGAGGGCTTGCGCTTGGCTTGGTGTGATGCCGAGGGCGAGCGGTATGTGGCGGGGGCTGTAGGAAGACGAGCACACGGCGAGCGGGCTGTCAGTAGTCACGGTCCATCGGGGTTCGCTGTCGGGCTCCTGCTCGCCGACCAGGATTGTTGCCAACTCGTCAGCTGCGTCAGAACGTATGCCACAGTGGACCAACGCTTGCGCCACCATGTGGCGGGCTTCGGTGGGCATGTCGGCATCGCCGAGCATCGGAAGCAGGAGCAGAAGACGCTGTGAGCCATCGGTGAGACCTTCACTGCTGTCCTGTGTGGCCTGAGCGAGTATGGCGAGCTCCTTCCAGGACAGTCCGGGGCCGGCTTCGTCAGCGCCGCACTGGCCGAAGTAGCCGAGTCGTCCCCACTGGGGGTGGCGCACGAAGAAGTCGACGTTGTTCACGTCGTGGAAGTTGGCATACACGACGTACGCGGTGTGCCCACCGGTGAAGGGGACGCGCAGCACAGGCCAAGGTTCTTCAGGGTCACCGAGGCGCTCCACCATCTCTTCGTAGACCGACGCGTCCACTCCGTAGCGTTCCGGATCCTCGCCCGGATCGCCCACGGTCAACATGAGGTGCGCGAGCCAGAAGGCGGGCTCGCGCGCGAGATCCTCGCCTGCTACCAGCTCGCAGTCCTCCAGATATTCCGGGATGTACACCGTGAGGGCCATGCGCGGAGCGTACTCGCCATCATCGCTTCCCCATCCGCTCGGGCCCGGGGGACTGTCCCACCTGACGTCGGGCCGTACCGGAGCAGCCCCGCTTTAGGAGCGAGGTTGGACCATCAAGGCTCTGACCTGCGGATTCCCTACCTTGGACACAGTCCGGTGGATGGTACTAACGGCTTCGGGCGGTCACTCGTGGCCGCTGCGGTTGCTGTACGTCACTGTAGGCACTGGGTGCTTCGATCAGACGGTGTCGATCTGCCACGCGATCATGCCTGTAGATCCTTTGGCACCATCGACATCGATGTGTACCGGCAGCTTGTGTGCGGTGATCCGTTGCTCCACCACTGACTGATCGCACGGCACCTCGGCCTTTGACCCAGTGTTGGTCGGCGTAAAGGTCAAGTGCGCGTTGCCGCTGCCGAAGCACACCAGGTTCAGCTTGTATGACTTGCCCTGTTTCAGGGTGGGCTCTGTGTGGATGCCGTCGGTCACGCGCTCCGCGCCAGCCTCAATCATCGTCCCGCTGTGAAAGCCGGCAAGGGCCGCCTGGGCCTGGTCGGTGAGCTTCTTCTCCTGCTTGGCCGCAGCCTGAGACGCGCTCACCGTGGGCGGTGACGACGTCTTGTCGGCGGCCCCACCTTCACTGCTACTGGACGTACACGAGGTCAGCAGCAATGCCGACACTGCCATAGCGGATCCAGCGAACCAGGCCCGCGGCTTGAAAGTGGCAGCGCCGGTCACAGCGCGCCGTGAGCTGATGCCCATGTGACACCTTTGCTGGTGGACCGCCCCCGTGGCGATCGAGCACTTGGACACTATGGGCGGGGCATGTCCGCGACAATGCAAGATCGAAGTTCTGAGGAGAACTTGAGGGTGCAGGATCCGCCGTCCGGGGTCCTGCACGTCACTCAACAGGTCAAGGTCGTGGAACGGAAGCTGGTCTTCGCTCCGCCGAAGAACGGCAAGCTCCGTGATGTGCCGCTGCCGGACTCGGTCGCCTTCGCGTTCGCCGAGCACATGACGGCCTTCCCGCCGGCCGAAGTCACGCTGCCCTGGATGCGCCCCGACGGGGAGCCGGTGACGAAGCTCCTGTACTTCACGGCCGCTGAGGGCGGGGCGGTCTGGCGCAACGCCTTCAACACGCACGGCCCACGAGGCCCCGACGGCCCACGGGTTCCGACCTCGCCCCTGATCATCGGGAAACCGCTGGTCAGGGGCATTCTCGTCCTGTCCGTGGACTACTTCAACTAGAACTGGTATCAGTTCTGAGGCTGCGTCAGAAAGTTGCTCTGTGCTGGGAGGCGGTAGGCCATGGCCGAGCTCGTGGAACACGGACAGCTGTTCATCGGCGGGGAGTTGACCGATCCGCTGGGCAAGGACGTCATCGAGGTGATCTCGCCGCACACCGAGCGGGTCATCGGCCGGGTGCCGCACGCCTCCCGCGGGGACGTGGACCGGGCCGTGGCCGTGGCGCGCCGCGCCTTCGACGAGGGGCCGTGGCCGCGGACGACCCTTGAGGAGCGGATCGAGGTCGTCACCCGGATCAAGGACGGGATCGCCGCCCGGCACGAGGAGATCGCCCGGGTGATCTCCTCGCAGAACGGCTCCCCGTACTCCTGGAGCGTGCTCGCCCAGGCGCTCGGCGCGATGATGGTGTGGGACGCGGCGATCAGGGTCGCGCGGGACCACACCTACGAGGAGCGCAGGGACGGCGTCCTCGGGCCGATCCTCGTCCGCCGGGAACCGGTCGGTGTCGTCGCCGCCGTGGTCCCCTGGAACGTTCCGCAGTTCGTCGCCGCCGCCAAGCTGGCCCCCGCGCTGCTGGCCGGCTGCACGGTCGTACTCAAGCCGTCCCCCGAGTCCCCGCTGGACGCCTATCTGCTCGGTGAGATCGCCCGCGAGGCCGGCCTGCCCGAGGGTGTGCTCTCCATCCTCCCCGCCGACCGCGAGGTCAGCGAGTACCTGGTCGGCCACCCCGGCGTCGACAAGGTCTCCTTCACCGGCTCGGTCGCGGCCGGCAAGCGGGTGATGGAGGTCGCCGCCCGCAACCTCACCCGGGTCACCCTGGAGCTGGGCGGAAAGTCGGCGGCCGTCGTCCTGCCGGACGCGGACGCGGGGACTGCGGTGTCGGGCATCGTCCCGGCGGCCTGGATGAACAACGGGCAGGCCTGCGTGGCCCAGACCCGCATCCTCGTCCCGCGCGCCCGCTACGACGAGTTCGCCGACGCCTTCGTCCAGGCCGCGAGCGCGCTGCGGGTCGGCGACCCGCTGGACCCGGCCACCCAGGTGGGCCCGCTGGTCGCCCGGCGCCAGCAGCGGCGCAACCTCGACTACATCCGCATCGGTCAGGAGGAGGGCGCCAAGATCCTCACCGGTGGCGGCCGACCGGCGGGTCTGGAGCAGGGCTGGTACGTCGAACCGACCCTCTTCGGCGACGTCACCAACGCCATGCGCATCGCCCGCGAGGAGATCTTCGGCCCGGTCATCTGCCTGCTCCCGTACGGCGACGAGGCCGAGGCCGTGAAGATAGCCAACGACTCCGACTACGGCCTCTCCGGCAGTGTGTGGACCGCGGACGTGGAGCACGGCGTCGAGATCGCCCGGCAGGTCCGCACCGGCACCTACTCCGTCAACACCTTCAGCCTGGACATGCTGGGCCCGTTCGGCGGCTACAAGAACTCCGGACTCGGCCGGGAGTTCGGCCCCGAGGGCTTCGGCGAGTACTTCGAGCACAAGATGATCCACCTGCCGGCGGGGGCGTGAGCATGGGCGACCGCTGGCACGTCGAGGTCGACCGGTCGGTGTGCATCGGCTCGGCCCAGTGCCTCCACCACGCCCCGCGCGCCTTCCGCCTCGACCCGGCCCGCCAGTCCCATCCGGTGGACCCGGACCCCGACGCCGCCGAACCCATCCTCGCGGCGGCCGAGAGCTGCCCGGTGGAGGCGATCCTGATCACCCTGCCGGAGAACGGGGAGGCGGTGTTCCCGCCGGAGGACTGACCCGTCCCACGGGCGGAGGGCGCGGCCGGAGGCCGTGCCCTTGTGGACCTGCCCGGCTCCGCCGAGGGGCCTTGTGGTCCTGCCCGGCTCCGCCGAGGGGCCCTGTGGACCTGCCCGGCGCCGTCCCGAAGCCCCTACGACCTGTCCGGCTCCGTCAAGTCGATCAGGCGGCAGACCGTCTCGATGTCGATCTTCACCTGGGCGATGGAGGCGCGGCCCGAGAGCCAGGTGATCAGGGCCGAGTGCCAGGTGTGCTCGATGACCCGGACCGCCGAGAGCTGCTCGGGCGTGGGGTCCTCCAGGCCCATCGCGTCCAGGATGATCAGTGTGGTCTGCCGGGAGACCTGGTCGACCTCGGGCGAGACACTGCGGTCGGCGAAGGTCAGCGCGCGGACCATCGCGTCGGCCAGGTGCGGCTCGCGCTGGAGGGCGCGGAAGGCGCGCATCAGCGTCTCGGCGACCCGCTCGGCGGCCGTGTGGCCGGCCGGGGGCTTCTTGCGCAGGGTGCCGTGCATGTGCTCCAGCTGGTCCTGCATGGTCGCGACCAGCAGATGCACCTTGGAGGGGAAGTAGCGGTAGAGGGTGCCCAGGGCGACCTGGGAGGACTCCGCCACCTCGCGCATCTGTACGGCGTCGAAACCGCCCCGGCTGGCCAGCTGGGCGCTCGCGTGCAGGATCCTGCGGCGGCGGGCCTCCTGGCGCTCGGTGAGCGGAGACGACGGAGACGGCGAAGGCCGGACCGAACTGGCTTCCACCTTGGATTCCGCAGGCATGGGTCCCGTTCCGTGACAGTCGGTGAAGGCGTCTGTGGGGCACGTGATCAGACAGCATGGCAGGACGACTCGCCGTGGCGCGAATCACCTGATCCACTGCTCACAGCGCCCCTACCTGCCGGTAGATTCAGAGCCTCTTGAACGATCAAGTCTGAAACTTGTTCTAGATTACCGTCCCGTCGTAGTCTCGCGGGACAGTGCAGGCAGAAGGGGGCACGGAGTGACCGCTGAGGCCCGGGACGCGGGTGCCCAGGAGGACCCCGCGGCCGACGGCGAGCGACCGCTCGACATCGCGCTCCTCACCTATAAAGGGAACCCGTTCTGCGGCGGCCAGGGCGTCTACGTCCGCCATCTCTCGCGTGAGCTGGCCCGCCTCGGCCACCGCGTCGAGGTCATCGGCTCGCAGCCGTACCCCGTCCTCGACGAGGGCTACCCCAGTCTCACCCTCACCGAGCTGCCCAGCCTCGACCTCTACCGCCAGCCCGACCCCTTCCGCACCCCCGGGCGGGACGAGTACCGGGACTGGATCGACGCCCTCGAAGTCGCGACGATGTGGACCGGCGGCTTTCCCGAGCCGCTGACCTTCTCGCTGCGCGCCCGCCGCCACCTGCGGGCCCGGCGCGGCGACTTCGACGTTGTCCACGACAACCAGACGCTGGGGTACGGCCTGCTCGGCGACATCGGCGCCCCGCTCGTCACCACCATCCACCACCCCATCACCGTCGACCGGCAGCTGGAGCTGGACGCGGCCGAGGGCTGGCAGCGCCGCTACTCGGTGCGCCGCTGGTACGCGTTCACCCGGATGCAGAAGCGCGTCTCGCGCCGGCTGCCCTCGGTCCTCACGGTCTCCGGCAGCTCCCGGCAGGAGATCGTGGACCACCTCGGCGTCCGTGACGACCGCGTCCACGTGGTCCACATCGGCGCCGACACCGATCTGTTCGCGCCGAATCCGGCCGTGCCCGAGGTGCCGGGCCGGATCGTCACCACCTCCAGCGCCGATGTGCCGCTCAAGGGGCTGGTGTTCCTGGTGGAGGCGCTGGCCAAGGTGCGCACCGAGCACCCGGCCGCCCATCTCGTCGTCGTGGGCAAGCGCCCGGCCGAGGGCCCGGTCGCCCAGGCGGTCGAGCGCTACGGCCTCGAAGACGCCGTCGAGTTCGTCAAGGGCATCTCCGACGCCGAGCTGGTCGACCTGATCCGTTCGGCCGAGGTCGCCTGCGTGCCCTCGCTGTACGAGGGCTTCTCGCTGCCCGCCGCCGAGGCCATGGCCACCGGCACCCCGCTGGTCGCCACGACCGGCGGCGCGATCCCCGAGGTCGCCGGCCGCGACGGCGAGACCTGCCTGGCCGTACCGCCGGGCGACGCGGGCGCGCTGGCCGCCGGGCTCGGCCGGCTGCTCGGCGACCCGGAGCTGCGGGCGCGGCTCGGCCGGGCCGGCCGGGAGCGGGTGCTGCGGAAGTTCACCTGGGCCCGCGCCGCCGAAGGCACGGTGACCCACTACCGCGAGGCCATCGCCCGCTCCGCGGGCCCCCGCCGCCCCGCGGCCCAGGTTCCCGGCCGCTCCGCGGTCCCGGCAAGTGTTGCAGGCGTCTCTTCCGAAAGCAGGGCCACGTGCTGACCGTCGACTTCTCCCGGTTCCCGCTCGCCCCGGGCGACCGAGTCCTGGACCTCGGCTGCGGGGCCGGCCGGCACGCCTTCGAGTGCTACCGGCGCGGCGCCCAGGTCGTGGCCCTCGACCAGAACGCCGAGGAGATCCGCGAGGTCGCCAAGTGGTTCGCGGCGATGAAGGAGGCCGGGGAGGCACCCGAGGGCGCCACCGCCACGGCCATGGAGGGCGACGCGCTGGCCCTGCCCTTCCCGGACGAGTCCTTCGACGTCGTCATCATCTCCGAGGTGATGGAGCACATCCCGGACGACAAGGGCGTGCTCGCCGAGATGGTCCGCGTGCTCAGGCCGGGCGGACGCATCGCCGTCACCGTGCCGCGCTACGGCCCCGAGAAGGTCTGCTGGGCGCTGTCCGACGCCTACCACGAGGTCGAGGGCGGCCACATCCGCATCTACAAGGCCGACGAGCTGGTCGCGAAGATCCGCGAAGCCGGCCTGAAGCCGTACGGCAGCCATCACGCGCACGCCCTGCACTCGCCGTACTGGTGGCTGAAGTGCGCGTTCGGCGTCGACAACGACAAGGCGCTGCCCGTGCGGGCGTACCACAAGCTGCTGGTCTGGGACATCATGAAGAAGCCGCTCGCCACGCGGGTCGCCGAGCAGGCGCTGAACCCGCTGATCGGCAAGAGCTTCGTGGTCTACGCGACCAAGCCGCACCTGCCCTCGGTGGACGCCCGGTGACCACTCCCCGGACAGAACACCTCGTCCTGCCCGGGGTCCTCACCGCCGAGCAGGCCGTCGCGACCGTCCGCGGCATCCTCGCCGTGCAGCGGGAGGACGGTGCGATCCCGTGGTTCCGCGGGCACCACCTGGACCCGTGGGACCACACCGAGGCCGCGATGGCCCTGGACGCGGCCGGCGAACACGAGGCGGCCGAGCGGGCGTACGACTGGCTGGCCCGGCACCAGAACGAGGACGGCTCCTGGTACGCCGCCTACGCCGACGGCGCCCACGACGACGTCACGGACCGCGCCCGCGAGTCGAACTTCGTCGCCTACATAGCCGTCGGCGTCTGGCACCACTACCTGTCCACCGGCGACGACACCTTCCTGGACCGCATGTGGCCGACCGTCTACGCGGCCATGGAGTGGGTGCTTGCACTGCAGCAGCCCGGCGGCCAGATCGGCTGGCGCCGTGAGGACGACGGCACACCCACCGCGGACGCCCTGCTCACCGGCAGCTCCTCCGTCCACCACGCGCTGCGCTGCGCGCTCGCCATCGCCGAGCAGCGCGAAGAGCCGCAGCCGGACTGGGAGTTGGCGGTCGGTGGGCTCCGGCACGCGATCCGCCGGCACCCCGAGCGCTTCCTCGACAAGGACCGCTACTCGATGGACTGGTACTACCCGGTCCTCGGCGGCGCGCTGACGGGCGAGGAGGCCAGGTCCCGCATCGAGGAGTCCTGGGACCGCTTCGTCGTGCCCGGCGTCGGTGTGCGCTGCGTGGTGCCCAACCCCTGGGTCACCGGCGGCGAGTCCAGTGAACTCGCGCTGGCCCTGTGGGCGGTGGGGGAGTCGGACCGTGCCCTGACGATCCTGCAGTCCATCCAGCATCTGCGCGACCCCGGGAGCGGCCTGTACTGGACGGGCTACGTCTTCGAGGACGACGCGGTGTGGCCCCGGGAACTCACCTCCTGGACGGCCGGCTCCCTCCTCCTCGCCGTCGCCGCGCTCGGCGGCCACGAGGCCACGTGCGCGGTCTTCGGCGGCGAACACCTGCCGACGGGCCTGGACCCCGACTGCTGCTGAGCGCTGCGGGGCACTGACGCGCTCCCGTGGGGCGCGTCAGTGGCGGTGCATGCGGTTGGCGATGGCGTGGCCGACGAACAGGTAGACCACCGCGGCCAGGCCGTAGCCGGCCACGACCCTCGCCCAGGCCTTGTCGAAGGTGAACAGATCGTGCGACCAGCCGGCGAGCCATGCGGCGGCGTCGTGGACGAACTGGACCAGGCTGTTGGCCCGGTTCGCGTCCAGCAGGTACATCAGGATCCACAGGCCGAGGATCAGGGCCATGATGTCGGCGACGACCGCGATGACCGTCCCGGCCTGGTTCGCACCGTTGCGATATCGAGGGGACATACCTTCCGGATTGCCGGGCGACGCCCGGTGAAACCCGGACGGCGTCCCCCGAGTGGCGGAACCGGCCCTCACGGGCGAGGCTGCCGGAGGAAGCAGATCGCTCGGGGAGGACACGTCCGGAGGACTTCCGTGCCCGTACCGATACGGCGCCTGTGCGTGGCGCTCACGCTGTGCTGTGCCCTGCTGGCCGGCTCCACCGCCTGCGGCAGCGGCGAGAAGGCCGGCGAGAAGAGCAGTACGAAGGACACCACGGCGGTCCAGGCCGTCCCCGCCGCCGGGACCCCCACCCCGACCACCTCCGCGGAACGGCGCAAGTTCGCCAAGACCCGTTTCGTGCTCGACGCCGGTCTCGCGGCCGGCGCCACCTACCAGTGGATCGTCAAGCCCTGGAAGGCCGGGAAGTTCAAGAAGGGCGCCAAGGGCCGCAAGACGGCTCTGGTGAAGGCCGGTCTGGCCGGTGCCTTCGCCTACAACCGGCTCAAGGCGGCCCAGAAGAACGCGCAGGGCGACCCGACGCTCGCCAAGGCCCTCGCGCCGCTCACCGCCGGCATCGAGGCCCTGAAGAACCTGCCGTCCAAGCTGCGCCAGGGGGACACCGGCGCGGCCTCCGCCTTCGACGACGTCATCAACAACGTCAAGAACGCGGGCGCGAGCGCCGGCGCCCCGGTCAAGAACCAGGTGCCCTCGGCGTCCCAGCTGGCCAAGGGCGGCTAGGAGTTCAGCTCCGCCAGCACCCTGAGGGTGTGCGGGTCCGGTGACAGGGCCAGCAGGTCCGTCACCGGGCCCGCCCGCCACAACTGAAGCCGCTCGGCGATGCGTTCGCGCGGGCCGACCAGCGAGATCTCGTCGGCGAAGGCGTCCGGCACCGCCAGCACCGCCTCCTGTCGCCGCCCCGCGAGGAACAGTTCCTGGATCCGCCGCGCCTCCTCCTCGTACCCCATGCGCGCCATGAGGTCGGCGTGGAAGTTGCGGGCGGCGTGCCCCATCCCGCCGATGTAGAAGCCGAGCATCGCCTTGACCGGCAGCAGCCCCTCGGCGACGTCGTCGCACACCTTCACCCGCGCCATCGGAGCCACCAGGAACCCCTCCGGCACCTTCCGCACCGCCTCCCCGTACACCTCGGGCCGGCTCGGCGCCCAGTACAGCGGCAGCCAGCCGTCGGCGATCCGGACCGTCTGCGCGACGTTCTTCGGCCCCTCGGCCCCGAGCAGGAGGGGCAGGCCGGGCCGCAGCGGATGCGTGATCGGCTTCAGCGGCTTGCCGAGCCCCGTGCCGTCCGGCCCCCGGTAGGGCAGCGGATGGAACCGCCCGTCCACCTCCACCGGCGCCTCACGCCGCAGCACCTGCCGTACGACGTCCACGTACTCCCGGGTCGCGGTCAGCGGCGACTCCGGGAACGGGCGGCCGTACCACCCCTCCACCACCTGCGGCCCGGACAGGCCGAGCCCGAGCATCATCCGCCCGCCGGAGAGGTGGTCCAGGGTGAGCGCGTGCATCGCGGTGGTGGTCGGCGAACGTGCGGCCATCTGGGCAACCGCCGTGCCCAGCCCGATCGTTGACGTCCGCGCGGCGATCCAGGTGAGCGGTGTGAAGACGTCCGATCCCCAGGACTCCGCCGTCCACACGGAGGCGTAGCCGAGCCGCTCCGCCTCCTGGGCGAGCGGCACATGACCGGTGTCCGGACCGCGTCCCCAGTACCCGAGTGCGAGACCGAGCCGCATCCGATCTGCCTCCTGACGGTCCATCAGTTCACCGGTGGGGAGGCGACTGTACGACAACGGCCCCCCGCCCGGAAGGGCGAGGGGCCGGGGTACGGCGGGTGCGGGCTCAGCCGCGCTGGATGCCGGAGGTGTCCTGGAGCACGCCACGGCGGCCGTCCTGGGTCTGCGCGACCAGCGCGGCACCGCGCTGCTCGACGGCCAGGTACCAGGTGCCCGGCGCCAGTTCGGCGATCGGGGTCGGCGAGCCGTCCTCCGCGAACAGCGGCCGGGCGACCGGGACGGCGAACCAGAACGGGGAGAAGTCCGCGGCGGCCGGGGCAGGCTGCGCCGCCGCCGGAGCGCCCTGCGGCTGCTGCCCGAACGGCTGGCCCGGCTGCGGCTGGGCACCGTACGGCTGCGCCGGGGCACCCGGGTAGCCGTAACCACCCTGCGGCTGAGCCCCGTAGGGCTGCGGGGCGACCGGCTTGGGGGCCGGGAGCAGGTCCGCCTTGAGGGCGGGGACCAGGGGGGTGGCGACGGCGGCGGCGGCCATGATGAGGGTGGCGACGAGTGCGAGGATCAGGCCCGTGCCGGCGCTGGGCGCCTTGTCCTCGGCCGCGCCGGGGAGGTTGTCCAGGCCACCGACGGGGTCGATGACGTTGCCGAGCGCGCTCCAGGCGGCGAACACCGCGAACGCGACGCCGATGGCGCCGAGTTCGAGACCCGCGACCTTGCGCGGCTGCGGCAGGGCGCGAGCGATGACGACGAGCGCGGCGGCGATGATCCCCGCCAGGACAACGCCGAGCAGGACCGGTCCGCTCTCCCAGAGGTTCGGCAGGTCAACGCTGTCGGGCAGCTCGTCGTACGAGTAGTTGTCGAGGAACGACGCGATGAACAGCACCACCGCTGCCACGATCACCACGCCATCGCCTCTAGTGAGGGAGCGGATATTCACTTCAGGTCCTTCGTAAGTCGTCTCGTCGTCGGTAGACACTACCGTCCGCAAGATCCGGCTGTCCGGCCGGTTCCGCCCGCCGCTCACGACTCGCGCAGGAAACTCACGATTCCCTCAGAGATCCCTTGCGCCGCCTTCTGCCGCCAGGCGCCGCTGGTCAGTAGTGCCGCGTCCTTGCTATCGCGCATGTTGCCGCACTCGATGAACACCTTGGGAACCGTTGACAGATTGAGACCGCCCAGGTCCGTACGTGTGACGAGACCGGTACCTTCGCCGAGGTAGTTGGACGGCGGCTCGCCGGTGTCGCGCAGGAACGTGCCGGCGATGCGCGTACCGAGGTCGTGCGAGGGATCGACGATCGGGCGGGTGTCGGCGGCACCGGCGTGCACCGACCCCGGCAGGATCACATGGAAGCCACGGTTGCCCTCGGCGGAGCCGTCGGCGTGGATCGAGATGGCCGCGTCGGCGTGCGCGGCGTTGCCGATCCGGGCCCGCTCGTCCACACACGGCCCCCAGGCGGGGCTGTCACCGTCACGGGTCAGCTTCACCGTGGCGCCCTGCGCCTCCAGCAGCGTGCGCAGCCGGTGGGCGACGTCGAGCGTGAACCGGGCCTCCGTGTACCCGTCGTTGGTGGACGTCCCGGTGGTGTCGCACTCCTTCCAGTTCGTCCCGATGTCCACCTTCTGGTTGATCTCGGACGTGTGCTGGAAGTTGCCCGGGTTGTGGCCGGGGTCGACGACGACGACCTTGCCCTGCAGCGAACCGGACGCGGGCGTCGCCCCCGAGTGCTGTTTGCCGTCGTCCGCGGGGGAGGCGGAGCGGGTCGAGGGTGCGGGGGAAGCGGCGGAGCCGCGCGGGGCCGGGGCGGCGGAGGCCCCGTCACCGCCGCCCACCGTCTGGTACACCACCCAGCCGAGCAGCGCGCCGGGCACCAGCGCGGCGAGCGCCACGGTCAGGGGGCCGCGCCGGGGACGGCGGGGCTGCGGGGGATCGAAGTCCGGGCCTGCGTACGACACGTCTGCGACTCTAACCGGGACGTCAGATCCCGGCGCCCGTTCGCCGCAGGACACGCAGAGAGCCGGTCGCCGAGACCTCCGTGAACGCCCCGGACGCGAGAGCCCGCAGGTACACGCGGTACGGCGCCTGACCGGTGAACTCGTCCTCGGGGTCCGGGAACACGTCGTGGATGACGAGGAGGCCCCCCTCGGCCACGTGCGGCGCCCAGCCCTCGTAGTCGGCGGTGGCGTGCTCGTCCGTATGGCCGCCGTCGACGAACACGAGACCGAGCGGCGAGCCCCAGACGGCCGCGATCCGCGGCGAGCGCCCCACGAGGGCGATCACGTGCTCCTCCAGACCCGCCCGGAACAGCGTGCGGCGGAAGGCCGGCAGGGTGTCCATCAGCCCGATCTCCGGGTCGACCGTCTCCGGGTCGTGGTAGTCCCAGCCCGGCTGCTGCTCCTCGCTGCCCCGGTGGTGGTCGACGGTCAGCGCGCTGACCCCGGCCGCACGGGCCGCGTCGGCGAGCAGCACGGTGGAGCGTCCGCAGTAGGTCCCGACCTCCAGCAACGGCAGCCCCAGCCCGCCGGCCTCCACCGCGGCCGCGTACAGCGCCAGCCCCTCGTCCACGGGCATGAACCCCTTGGCCGCCTCGAACGCGGCCAGGATCTCGGGCTGGGGGGCGGGGACGGGCATGGGGCGCCTTCCGGTCGTACGGCTGTTCAGGTGCCCCATGCTGCCGCACCCCCCGCCACGGGTGTGACAGGGGGTGCGGAGGGCGCCCGAAGTGTTCCGGGGCTCCGGGCCCTAGGCGCTCACCGTCTCGCCGGGCAGCGAGAGGTCCAGTTCGACCGCCCGCTCCTCACCGGAGTGCGTGGCGGAGGAGGCGAGCGGGCCATGGCCGGAGGCCTTCGCGGCGAGCACGTACGCCCCCTGCGCCGGCACGGCGAGCGCATAGCCGCCGTCCTCGCCGGAGACGGTCGCCCCCGCCTGCCGCCCCCGCCGGTCGATCAGCGTCACCTTGGCCCGGGCGACCGGTGCACCGCCGGCGTCCAGGACCCGCCCCCGGAAGCCGCGCAGGACCTCCTCGGCCCGCTCCAGCACGGCGTCCTCCTCGCTGCTCGCCCGGAGCTGGGTGTGCTGCTGCTGAGCCGGGCGGCCGGCCTTCGGCAGGAACAGGGCCAGCAGCAGGCCCACCGCCACCGCGGCCGTGGCGATCAGGAAGGACACCCGGAAGCCGTGCATGGTCGGGACCGCGATGCCGCCCACGTCGTTCGCCGTGTTGGCCAGCACCATGCCGATGACGGCGCTGGACACCGAGGTGCCGATGGACCGCATCAGCGTGTTGAGGCCGTTGGCCGCGCCGGTCTCCGAGGCCGGGACCGCGCCGACGATCAGGGCGGGCAGCGAGGAGTAGGCGAGACCGATACCCGCGCCGAGCACGACGGACGTGACGATCGTCTGCCAGGCCGCGTCCATCAGGCCGAGGCCGCCGCCGTAGCCGAGGGCGATGATCAGCAGGCCGATGATGAGGGTGGTCTTGGGGCCGTACCTGGCGGACAGGCGGGCGTAGACCGGTGCGGTGAACATCATCGTCAGGCCCAGCGGGGCCACGCACAGACCGGCGACGACCATGGACTGGCCGAGGCCGTAGCCGGTCGTCTTCGGCAGCTGGAGCAGCTGGGGAAGGACGAGCGAGACGACGTAGAACGCCACCCCGACCATGATCGACGCGAGGTTGGTGAAGAGGACGGCCGGGCGGGCGGTGGTGCGCAGGTCGACCAGGGGCGCCTGGACGCGCAGCTCGTACAGGCCCCACAGCGCGAGGACCGCGACCGACGCGGCGAACAGGCCGAGCGTGGTGCCCGACGACCAGCCCCAGTCGCTGCCCTTGGTGATGGGCAGCAGGAGCAGGACCAGGCCGGTGGACAGGCCGAGCGCGCCGAGCAGGTCGAAGGAGCCCTCCGCCCGCATCGGGGACTCGGGCACCAC
The DNA here is from genome assembly GCF_014649495.1 of Streptomyces filipinensis. Lineage (GTDB taxonomy): Bacteria > Actinomycetota > Actinomycetes > Streptomycetales > Streptomycetaceae > Streptomyces > Streptomyces filipinensis. Next base: position 830,243 of record NZ_BMTD01000001.1, read on the forward strand.
GAGGAGGGTCAGGACGATGGACAGCGCGCCGAGGCCGGCGGCGCCGTAGAACAGGGCGTGCCAGTTCGTGTGCTGCGCGACCAGGGCCGCGGCGGGCAGGGCGAGGCCGCCGCCCACGCCGATCGAGGAGCTCATCAGGGCCATGGCCGAGCCGAGCTTCTCGCGCGGCAGCATGTCGCGCATCAGGCCGATGCCCAGCGGGATCGCGCCCATCGCGAAGCCCTGCAGGGTACGGCCGACGATCATGGTGAGCAGCTGGCTGGTGACCGCGCTGACCAGGGCGCCGACCACCATCACGGCCAGGCTGAGGATGAGCATCCGCCGCTTGCCGTACAGGTCGCCGAGCCGGCCCATGATCGGGGTGGCGACGGCGCCGGACAGCAGGGTCGAGGTCAGGACCCAGGTGGCGTTGGAGGGCGTGGTGTCCAGCAGCTGCGGCAGGTCCTTGATGACCGGCACGAGCAGGGTCTGCATCACCGCGACCACGATGCCCGCGAAGGCGAGCACCGGGACCACGGCGCCGCCGGCCCTCCGGCCGGGCTGGTCGGTCGTCGTGTGGGTCATGAAGTCGAGGCCTCCCCGTAGTGATAAGTGCCGGGTAAACCTCGTATGCACAGGCAACTATTCCGTTGCTTCAGGCCTCTAATGAATCCTTGACCACTTCATGGGATTCTGATCGCCCGTCAGGGGGTGGTACATTTATGGAACACGTTCTAATCTGCGCGCCATGAAGGCCTATGTCGCCGGGGTCGGGATGACCAGGTTCGAGAAGCCCGAGACCCGTTCATGGCAGTACTGGGACATGGTGCGGGAGGCGGGTGGCGCGGCTCTGGCGGATGCGGGCGTCGTCTACACCGATGTGGAACAGGTTCCTGTCGGCTACTGCTTCCAGCCCTCGACCGCCGGCCAGCGCGCCGCCTACGAGCTGGGGCTCACCGGCGTCCCCGTCTACAACGTCAGCAACAACTGCGCGACCGGCTCGACCGCGCTGATGCTCGCCCGGCAGCTCGTGCAGGGCGGCGCCGCCGACTGCGTCCTGGCGCTGGGCTTCGAGAAGATGAAGAAGGGCGCGCTGGGCGGAGGGGCCGACGGCGGCGACTTCTCCACGTCTCCGGTCGCCCGGCACTACGGCGTCATGGCCGCTCGGCACGGCTTCGAGCAGACCCCGCCCACCGCGCAGATCTTCGGTGGCGCGGCCCGCGAGCACATGGAGAGGTACGGCACGACCGAGGCGCAGCTCGCCGCGGTCGCCGCCAAGAACCACCGGCACTCCGCGCACAACCCGCGCGCCCAGTTCCGGGACGTGTACGACGTCGCCGGCGTCCTCGCCTCCCGTACGGTCCACCGGCCGCTGACCAAGCTCCAGTGCTCGCCGACCTCGGACGGCGCGGCGGCGGCCGTGGTGGTGTCGGAGCGGTTCGCCTCCCGGCGCGGGCTCACCGGTCTCGTGGAGATCGCCGGGCAGGCCATGACCACCGACACCGAGGAGTCCTTCGCGTCCGGCTCTTGCATCGACGTCGTCGGTCAGCCCATGTCCCGGGACGCGGCCCGGCAGGCGTACGAACGCGCCGGGCTCGGCATCGACGACGTCGACGTGATCGAGCTGCACGACTGCTTCTCGGTCAACGAACTGCTGACGTACGAGGCCCTCGGCATGTGCGCCCCGGGGGAGTCCGGGAAGCTCGTCGAGTCGGGCGCGACGACGTACGGCGGCCGGTGGGTCGTGAACCCGTCGGGCGGGCTGATCTCCAAGGGGCATCCGCTGGGCGCGACCGGGCTGGCCCAGACGGCCGAGCTGGTGTGGCAGCTGCGCGGCCGGGCGGGGAAGCGGCAGGTGCCGCGGGCGCGGGTGGGACTCGCGCACAACATCGGGCTGGGCGGGGCGGCGGTGGTGACCGTACTGCGCGCTGTGTAGGCGGCACCCTGCGGCGGTCCTGGGCCGCGGGACCTAGGACCGGTGGGCCGCACCGGTGGTCCGAAATGACGATGCAAGGACCGTAACCCGGTTGAGAGCATGACACCCATGCTGGAAGCCGCCGACACCACACCGCTCATATCCCGCCGTACGACCGCGCCGACCTGGCTGGTGGTGGCGCTCGCCTGCGCCGGACAGTTCCTGGTCGTCCTCGACGTGTCGGTGGTGAACGTCGCCCTGCCGTCCATGCGCGGCGGCCTCGGCCTCACGCCGTCCGGCCTGCAGTGGGTGGTGAACGCCTACGCCATCGCCTTCGCCGGGTTCATGCTGCTCGGCGGCCGGGCCGGCGACCTGTACGGGCGCAAGCGGATGTTCCTGGTCGGCCTCGGCCTGTTCACGCTGGCCTCGCTGGGCGGCGGCCTCGCCCAGGAGGGCTGGCAGCTGCTGCTGGCCCGGGCCGTGCAGGGACTGGGCGCGGCCGTGCTGGCCCCCTCGACGCTGACCCTGCTGACCTCCGCGGTGCCGCAGGGGGCGGCGCGGGCGCGCGCGATCGCCACCTGGTCCGCGGTCGGCGCCGGTGGCGGGGCCGCGGGCGGGCTCGTCGGCGGGGCGCTCGTGGACCTGCTGTCCTGGCGCTGGGTGCTGCTGATCAACGTGCCGGTGGGCGCGCTGGTGCTGGCCGGCTCGATGCGCTGGCTCACCGAGAGCCGGGCCGGTGACGGCCGGCGCCTGGACCTGCCCGGCGCGCTGCTGGTGACGGCGGGCCTGGCGACCCTCGCGTATGGCATCTCGCAGACCGAGGAGGAGGGCTGGACGGCCGCCGCCACCCTGCTGCCGCTGCTCGCCGGGCTGCTGCTGACCGGCCTGTTCCTGCTGGTCGAGGCGCGTACGGCGGCGCCGCTGATGCCGCTCGGGCTGCTCCGGCTGCGCTCGGTCGCCGCGGCGAACGCCGCGATGTTCGTCTCCGGCTCGGCCATGTTCTGCATGTGGTACTTCATGACGCTCTACGCCCAGAACGTCCTCGGCTACTCGCCGCTCCAGGCCGGAGTCGCCCTCGTGCCCAGCTCGCTGGCGGTGGTCGTCGGCTCCAAGCTGGCGCCGCGCCTGATGCGGGCCGCCGGCGCGCGGACCACGGCGACGCTGGGCACGCTGGTGGCCGCGGCGGGATTCGGCTGGCAGTCCACGATGAGCGCCCACGAGGCGTACCTCACCGCGATCATGATCCCGGGGATCCTGATGATGCTGGGCGCGGGCCTGGCGGTGACCCCGCTCGCCTCCCTCGCCACGTCGGGGGCGGCGCCGGGGGAGGCGGGGGTGGTGTCGGGGCTCGTCAACACCTCGCGCACCATGGGCGGTTCACTGGGCCTCGCCGTGATGTCCACCGTCGCCGCGGCCGGCACGGGCGGCGGCCACGGCCCGCAGGCGCTGACGGACGGCTACGCGCTGGCCTTCCGGGCCAGTACGGCGGTGCTGCTGGGCGGCGCGGTGCTGATGCTGGTGTGGCTGCCGCGAGGAGATTCCGCGACTTCCCGGGGATGAGGCAACGGTCCGGGCGCCCCGTGGACTCCTTCTGACATCAAGGGAGGTGCCCATGGGGGACGGGAAGAACGCTCGGAACGACGAGTTCCAGAGCTTCATGGTCGGCCGCTGGCCGCGCCTGATGCGTACGGCGTTTCTCCTCACGGGGGAGCAGCACGCCGCCGAGGACCTGGTCCAGTCCACGCTTGAGCGGGTCTATGTGGCCTGGCGGAAGGTCGGCGCGGCCGACGATCCCGAGGCCTACGTACGGCGCGTGATGATCAATCTGCATGCCCGCAGACACAGAAGAAGGCTCAAGGAGTTCCTGGCCCCGAAGGACGACTCGGGCCTGGTGCGCGAGGTGGCCGAGGCGGGGGACCGGATCGCGCAGGCCGACGACCGCGGCGCGCTGCTCACGGCGCTCGCCCAGCTGCCCGCGCGGCAGCGGGAGGCGGTGGTCCTGCGCTACTGGGAGGACCTGACGGAGACCCAGGCGGCGGAGGCGATGGGCTGCTCGGTCGGCACGGTGAAGAGCAACGCGGCCAAGGGCATCGCGAAACTCCGGGCCGTACCGGGGCTGGCCGACACGGTGACGTACGGAGGGCGGAAGTGATGGGCGCGGAGCGGGAGAACCACGACATGACGCAGACGGACATCGCCCTCCTCCTCGCGGACGCCGCGGACGAGGTCGAGATCGGTACAGCCCCCGTCCAGGCGGTCATCCGGGGCGGCCGGCGCCGCAGAGCCCGCCGCTGGGCGGTCGTGACGGCCACGGCCGTCGTGCTGACGGGGTCGACGGGGGCGACGCTGGCGGTGACGGGCCTGCCGGGCGGCGGCCACGGGGACCGGCACGGAAACCTGACGACGGAACCGACCTCGCCCGAGGACCGGCATGTGTACGAGCCGCAGCGGACCGAGCTGTCGCGCGGCCTGTACCAGGGCACGCCCTGGTACGTCGACCTCCAGGTGTGGGGAGCGCCGCGGAACAGGACCGAGGCGGACCGGCAGTACGTCGCCATGCAGGAGCTGAACCTGATGGCCGCCGTGGACAAGCCCACCGACCTGATCGGCAAGACCTCCTACTTCGTGACCCGGAAGTTCGGCGACCAGCCCCCGCGGCAGGTCATGTTCGACGCCAGGCGGAAGCTGGAGCGCCTCACGGGCAGGGACCTGGAGTCAGCCTCCAACCCCCTGGACGACACGAGCTCGACATGGGACCACCTGGTGGTCGGGAAGGTCGCCGAGACCGCCCAGGAGGTCACCTGCACCTGGAAGGACGGCACGACCACCAAGGCCAGGAGCGGCCCGGTCGTCTACGAGCACAACCTGCCCCGTCCGGCGATCGTGCCGGCCGCGGGCTATCCGGGGGCGAAGTGGTTCGTGTGCGTCGCGCCCGAGGGCACGGCGTTCAAGGACGCCGAAGTGACGCGATGACACCGCAGCCGGCAGGAGGGGCCAGGAGTCCCGGTCACAGCCACCCCTGTTGCCGGGCCTCCCGTACCGCCTCCGCCCGGTTGCGGGTGCCCGTCTTGCCGATCGCCGAGGACAGGTAGTTGCGCACGGTGGACTCGGACAGATGCAGCTTCCCGGCGACGTCGGCGACCGTCGCCCCGTCCACCGACGCCTTCAGCACCTCGCACTCACGGGCCGTCAGCGGATTCGGTCCGGCGCTGAGGGCGGCGGCGGCCAGCGCCGGGTCGACGACGGTCTCCCCGGTGAGCACCCGCCGGATCGCCGCGGCCAGTTCCTCGACGGGCCCGTCCTTGACGAGGAAACCGGCCGCTCTGGCCTCCATGGCGCGGCGCAGATAGCCGGGCCGGCCGAAGGTGGTGAGGATCAGCACCCTGCAGTCGGGCGCCTGCTCCCGCAGCTCGGCCGCCGCGTCCAGCCCGCTGACGCCCGGCAGTTCGATGTCCAGCAGGGCCACGTCCGGCCGGTGGGTGAGCACGGCGTCGACGATGCCGTCCCCCGAGCCCAGCTGGGCCACCACCTCGATGTCCTCCTCCATGCCGAGCAGCAGAGCGAGCGCGCCGCGCATCATGCCCTGGTCCTCGGCGAGCAGCACCCGAATGGACTTGGTGGTCCGGTGCTCGCGGGGCATCTCGTTCATGGAGTCAGGTTACGGCGGACCCGCCGACCTGGAACGGCGCCGATCCCGAGCCCGTGCGCCCCCGCACCGGGCGGGGCGGGTACGGCCGGCTGTCGATTAAAGACTTGGCATGGTCCGGTGCAGCGGGGGTTGACGCTCCGAGACGGTGATCAAACAATCGCCCCTGCATTTCCAGGAATCCGTGCCATTTCCGCCGTCGAATAGGTTCGGTATTTCGATCGAACGACGTCCGAGATATCGACCAAAGAAGTCGACCAGAGAATCCGAGGTGCACCGTGCTCACGAGGTCCCCCCACATCCGCCCCGGGCGGCTGAGAAGCGCCGCCCTGTCCGTCCTCGCGGTCTGCGCGACCCTCGCCGCGCTGCTGCTCGGCACCGGTGCGCCCGAGGCCGCAGCGGCGGGTTCGCTGCCCTGTGACGTCTACGCCGCCGCGGGCACCCCCTGCGTCGCCGCGCACAGCCTGGTCCGGGCGCTGTACGGGTCGTACGGCGGCCCGCTCTACCAGGTGCAGCGCGCCTCGGACGGGGCGAAGAAGAACATCGGGCTGCTGTCCGCCGGCGGCTACGCCGACGCGGCGGCCCAGGACTCCTTCTGTGCCGGCACGACCTGCGTCATCACCGAGATCTACGACCAGTCCGCCCGGCACAACAACCTCACCGTCGAAGGCGCCGGCGGCGCCGGAGCGGCCGATGTCGGGGCGCCCGCCGACGCCCTCCCGGTGACCGCCGGCGGCCATCAGGTCTACGGCCTGGAGATCTCCGCCGGCATGGGCTACCGGGACAACTCCACCTCGGGCGTCGCCGTGAACGGGCAGGCCGAGGGGATGTACATGGTGACCTCCGGCACCCACGTCAACAACCGCTGCTGCTTCGACTACGGCAACGCCGAGACCAACAACAAGGACACCGGCAACGGCCACATGGACGCCATCAACTTCGGCACCGAGTGCTGGTTCTCGCCGTGCTACGGACAGGGCCCCTGGGTGCAGGCCGACCTGGAGAACGGGCTGTTCCAGTCCGACGCCGGACACAGCAGGAACACCTCCGACACGGGCACCGGACCCCTTCCTTTCGTGACCGCCCTGCTCAAGAACAACGGACAGAACCATTTCGCGCTGAAATACGGGAATGCCCAGTCCGGCGGGCTCACGACCACCTATTCCGGGGGTGAACCGACCACGAGCGGATACGCGCCGATGCATCAGGAGGGCGCGATCGTCCTCGGCACCGGCGGCGACAACAGCAACGGCTCCATCGGCTCCTTCTTCGAGGGCGTGATGACCTCCGGCATCCCGACCGACGCCGCCGACGCCGCCGTCCAGGCCGACATCGTCTCCGTCGGCTACGGCGGCGCGAGCGGCAGCGCCGGCACCCTGAACCCCGGTGCGGAGATCTCGCTGCGCGCCACCACCTCCTGCTGCACCACCGACTACGTCCGCCACCAGAACGACGCCGGCGTGCTCTCCTCGATCACCTCGGGCAGCTCCGCCCTGGACAGGAACGACGCGACCTGGATCGTCCGCCGCGGCCTCGCGAGCGGCTCCTGCGTCTCCTTCGAGTCACGCAACTACCCCGGCGACTTCCTGCGCCACCACGACTACAGGCTCTACCGCCAGCCCATGGACGGCACCGCCCAGTTCCGGGCCGACGCCACCTTCTGCCCGCAGAGCGGCAAGAGCGGCACCGGCACCTCGTTCGCCTCGTACAACTACCCCACGAGGTACCTGCGCCACTACGCGTACAACCTCTACATAGCGAGCGACGGCGGCTCCGACGACTTCGACAGCAGCACGTCCTGGAGCGACGACGTCAGCTGGGCGGTCAGCTCGCCCTGGGCGCCGTAGCCGCCGCGTCCGCGAACGCCGCCGACACCACCGGGAGTTCGGCGGTCACCGCGAAGCCGCCGCGCGGCGACGGGCCGGCCGTGAGCGAGCCGCCCGCCGCCGCGAGGCGTTCGGTCAGGCCCTTCAGTCCCGTGCCGCCGATGCCCTGCTCGGGCCGGCTCACGGGCCTGCCGCTGCCGTTGTCGGTGACGGTGAGCCGGGCCTGCTCGGCGCCGCAGTCGACGGCGATCTCGCAGCGGCCGGCGTCGCTGTGCCGGACCACGTTGGTGACCGCCTCGCGCACCACCCAGCTCAGCAACGCCTCCGTCTGCGGTTCGAGCGGTACGCCGGACTGGCGCACCACCGGCTCCACGCTCGCCGCGGACAGCGCCGAACGGGCCCGGGTCAGCTCGGTGGCGAGGCTGCCCTCCCGGTAACCGGTCACCGCCTCACGGATCTCGGTGAGCGCCTGCCGGCCCACCGACTCGATGTCCGCGATCTGGCCCAGCGCCGCGTCCATGTCGCGCGGGGCCAGCCGCCTGGCCGCCTCCGACTTCACCACGATCACCGACAGCGTGTGCCCGAGCAGGTCGTGCAGGTCCCGCGAGAAGCGCAGCCGCTCCTTCTCCACCGCGCGCCGGGCCAGCTCCTCGCGGGCGGCGCGCAGTTCCCGCACGGCCTCGGACAGGCCGAGGATCGCGGCGGTCACCATGCTGGAGATGAAGGTGGCGTAGCCGATGCCGGACGCGTCCCCCCACCCGCCGCGGACGTACGAGACGGCGCCCGCGTACACCGAGAGCAGCAGGCCCGTCCGGCCCAGCCACGGACCGCGCAGGGCCGCGCCGGTCGCGAGCCCGAGCAGCGGGAAGAAGGTCAGCCAGTCACCGCCGTAGCCGAGTGCCAGACCCGTGGTCACCAGGGCCATGATCAGCAGCGCCAGCCGGGTGGAGAGCGCCTCCCGCCTGTCCCGTTCGAAGGAGCGGAAAGTGACGTAGAGGTAGAGGGAGTTGAAGGCCAGCAGGCCCAGGCCGCCGACCCACGGGTTCGGGGTCCTGCCCTGGAGGAGGTTGGAGAGGGACCCCATCCCCATCAGCAGCCAGGGCAGCAGGGCGAAGCCGGTGGGCGGCGGACCCGGATGGTCGACGTCCGGCTCCTTGCCCTGTTTGCGGGCGGCGCGCTGCGCGGCCTTGAAGCGCTCGTGCGCGGCGCGCCACTGGTGCCGTTCGGCCCGCAGGGCCTGTATCCGGCACCGAACTCCCCGAACCCATGTCATCTTTGTGTTTCCCCCGGTCAGATGGTCCCCGCCCGACGGCGGTACGACAGCACAGCGTACGAACCGAACAGAACGAGCCAGGCCGTCAGGACGATGATGGCACCGGCGCCCGGCGCCTGACCCTCCGCTACGGCGGTCCCCAGCTGCGCGAACCGGTGGGTGGGCGTGTACGCCGACAGACCGCGCAGCCGGCCGGGGAACAGGCTGACCGGGAACCACGGTCCGCCGAGCACCGCGAGCCCCTGATCGCGCCCAGCCCGGCCAGCGCGATCGCCGTCGCGTCGGAGTCGTCCGTACGGAGCCGGGCCCGGTCGCCGGCCACCTCCACCGACCGGACGCCCGGCAGCGGGGCCAGGTCCTCGGGCTCCCGGCCTGCCAGGTCCACGGTGACCAGGTTGCCGCCCGCCCGGCGCCGCAGGTCGTCGCCGTGCCCTCGGCGACGATCCGGCCCCGGTCGATGACCACGATCCGGTCGGCGTACGCGTCCGCTTCCTCCAGGTGGTGCGTGGAGAACAGGACGGTGTGGCCCCGGCGGGCGTAGGTGCGCATCGACGCCCGGAAGGCGTGCCGGGCCTCCACGTCCAGCGCCGCCGTCGGCTCGTCCAGCACCAGCAGCGCCGGGTCCCCGGCCGGCGCGAGGGCGAACCGCACCCGCTGCACCTGCCCGCCGGACAACCGGTCCACCCGCCGTCCGGCCAGGTCCGTGATCCCGGCCAGCTCCAGGGCCCGCGCCACCGGCATCGGGGCCGGATGGCGGGAGGCCATGAAGGTGACCAGCTCGCCGACCGTGACCCGGGGCACCGGCCGTGCCTCCTGGAGCATCGCGCCCACCCGCCCCGCGCGCACCGACCGCCCGGGTGTCGCGCCGAACAGCCGCACGGCGCCGGCGCCGGGCTCGTACAGCCCCGGCAGCAGCCCGATCGGGGTCGACTTGCCGGCGCCGTCGCGGCCCAGCGGCGCCTCGGTCTCGCCGTGCCCGATCTCCAGGTCCGCCCCGTCCCCCGCGCGTACCGCGCCGTACGTCCTGACCGCCCCCGAGAAGGAGGCGGCGCTTCCCCGTTGCGTCATGCTCACGACGCTAAGGGGCCCGGTCCTCCCACCGGCAGATACGCATGTACGGACCCGGGCAGTACAAATGTCACCTCCCAGCAGAACTGACACAGCGTCAGGAGCCTTCACATGTGGGGGGCGCTGGGCTATACAGAGGGCGCCGGACTGGAACGCGTTCTAGATCGGCCCGTAGCGACCTCGGTGCGGCCGACGGTGCGGACGTCCGCACCGGGGTCTTGAACCGCCAGTGTCAGGAGCCGTATGCCCATCGACGCAGCGAAAGCCCTCGCGGCCGGACCCCGGACCGGCGAGATCTCCTGGACCACCAAGGACGTCCAGCTCTACCACCTCGGCATCGGCGCCGGCCTCCCCGCCACCGATCCCGACGAGCTGCGCTACACCCTGGAGTCCCGGCTGCACGTCCTGCCGAGCTTCGCCACCGTCGCGGGCTCCGGCGCGCCGGGTGTGATCGGCGGGCTGTTCCTGCCCGGTGTGGAGGTCGAGCTCGCCAAGGTCCTGCACGGCGGGCAGACGCTGGAGATCCACCGGCCCATCCCGGCCCAGGGCACGGCGACCGCGACTCGCCGGCTCGCCGCCGTCCACGACAAGGGCAAGGCCGCCGTCCTGGTGCTGCGCACCGAGGTCGCCGACGACGACGGCCCGCTGTGGACCGACGACGCGCAGATCTTCGTCCGGGGCGAGGGCGGCTTCGGCGGCGACCGCGGCCCGTCCCGCCGCCTCGACCCGCCCGCCGGCGAACCCGACCGGACCGTCGAACGCCCCGTCCGCGAGGACCAGGCCCTGCTGTACCGCCTCTGCGGCGACTGGAACCCGCTGCACGCCGACCCCGAGTTCGCCAAGCTCGCCGGATACGAGCGGCCCATCCTGCACGGCCTGTGCACCTACGGCATCACGCTCAAGGCGGTCGTGGACACACTGCTCGGCGGCGACGTCACCCGCGTCCGCGGCTACAGCACGCGGTTCGCCGGGGTGGTGTATCCCGGCGAGACCCTGCGCATCCGCATGTGGCGGGAGCGGGGCGGCGTCCGGGTGGCCGTGAGCGCGGTGGAGCGGGGCGACGCGCCCGTCCTCACCGACACCGTCGTCCACCACTCCTGAGCCAGCCCACCTTCGAGGGGAGAGCCGCACCATGCGCGCAGCGGTACTGCACGAGATCGGCCAGGAAAAGCTGGAGGTCCTCGACGACGTCGAGGCCGTGGGGTTCGGCCCCGGCCGGGTCAGGGTCCGGGTGCGGGCCGCCGGGCTGTGCCACTCCGACCTGTCGGCGATGAACGGGGTGCTGCCCCAGCCCGCGCCGTTCGTGCCGGGTCACGAGGGCGCGGGTGAGATCCTCGAAGTGGGGGAGGGCGTACGGCACCTGAAGCCGGGTGACCGGGTCGTCATCTGCTGGCTGCCCGCCTGCGGCGCGTGTCCGGCCTGCGGACGCGGCCAGAGCGAACTGTGCCTGGCCGGCTTCATGAACGCGGGCACCCCGAACTTCAGGCGCTCCGGCACGGACGTCTTCGGCTTCGCCGGCACCGGCACCTTCGCCGAGGAGGTCGTGGTCGACGCCGGCTGTGCCGTGCCGATCCCCGAGGACGTGCCCTTCGACATCGCCGCGCTGATCGGCTGCGGGGTCACGACCGGGCTCGGTGCCGCCCTCAACACCGCCGACGTCCAGGCCGGTTCGTCGGTCGCCGTCATCGGCTGCGGAGGCGTCGGCGTCTCGGCGGTGCAGGGGGCGCGACTGAAGGGCGCCGCCGAGATCGTCGCCGTCGACCCGGTCGCCTCCCGGCGCGAGTCGGCGCTCAGGTTCGGTGCCACGAAGGCCGTCTCGCCCGAGGAGCTGGCCGACGCCAAGCAGCAGGTCACCGGCGGCGAGGGCTTCGACTACGTCTTCGAGGTCGTCGGCCGGTCCGCCACCGCCCGCACCGCCTACGAGAACACCCGGCGCGGCGGCACCCTCGTCGTGGTCGGCGCCGGCGCCATGGACGACTTCCTGCGGCTCAACATGTTCGAGCTGTTCTTCGACGAGAAGCGGATCCTGCCGTCCATGTACGGCGGCGGGGACGTGCTGCGTTCCTACGAGCGCACCATCGCCCTGTGGCGGGCGGGCCGCGTCGACCTGGCCGGGCTGATCACCCACCGGGTGCCGCTGGCCGGGATCAACGAGGCACTGGACCAGATGCGTACCGGGACGGCCCTGCGTACGTGCGTCGAGATCTGAGGACGGGGACCGGCATGGCACTGCCACAGGAGGGGTCACCGGAGCGGCCGCTGGAAGGGCTGTCCGCCGTCGTCACCGGCGCCGGACGCGGCCTCGGCCGGGCCGAGGCCCTGGAACTCGCCCGGTTGGGCGCGGCCGTCGTCGTCAACGACTACGGGCGGCCCGGGCGGGACGGTTCCGGCGCTTCCTCGGCGGGCCCCGCCGAGGAGGTCGCCGCCGAGATCCGCGACCGCGGCGGCCGGGCGGTCGCGCACACCGGCGACGTCTCCGACTTCCGGCAGGCGCGGGAGCTCGTGCGGTCGGCGGTCGAGGAGTTCGGCAGGCTGGACGTCCTCGTCAACAACGCGGGCATCCTGCGCGACCGCATGGTCTTCTCCATGACCGAGGACGAGTGGGACTCGGTGATCCGCGTCCACCTCAAGGGCCACTTCAACACCACGCACTTCGCCGCCGCGCACTGGCGGGAGCGGTCCAAGGCGGCCGGCGGGGAGAAGGTGTACGGGCGGATCGTGAACACCTCGTCGGAGGCCTTCCTCGCCGGATCCGCGGGACAGCCCAACTACGCGGCCGCGAAAGGCGGGATCGTCGGGCTCACCACCTCCACGGCCCTGGCCCTCGCCAAGTACGGTGTGACCGCCAACGTCATCTGCCCGCGCGCCCGCACCCGGATGACCGAGGACGTCTTCGCCGGCTTCCAGCGGCCGGACCAGGGCCTGGACCCGCTGGCCCCCGAGCACGTCGCCCCGCTCGTCGGCTACCTGGCCGCACCGGCCGCCGCCCGGGTCAACGGCCAGCTGCTCGTCGTCCACGGCGGCATGGTCGCGATCGTCGAACGGCCCCGGGTGCAGGCCAAGTTCGACAGCAAGCAGGAGACGTTCACCTACGACGAACTCGACGCGCTGCTCACCCCGCACTACGCGGACCGGCCCGCGGGGGAGACCTTCGCGGCGGCGGAGGTCCTGGGGCTCACCCGCGGATAGGGCAGCGGACAGCACAAAGGGGCGCTCGCCGAAGCGAGCGCCCCTCTTGTTCTACGACCTTCAGACAGCCGCCTCGGCGGTCTCCTCGGCGGGCTTGCGGTGCCGGCCGTGCGGAACCGTCTCGCTCTCCTGGGCCGAGACCGGCCCCCGGTGCCTGCCGTGGCCGGCAGCCTCCCGGGAGTCGGCGGACAGCTGCTCCGTCGTGCTGGTGTCGCTCATCGGACGTCTTCACCCCGTCATATGATCTTTCGTACAGCCGGGCGAGTGTAACCGGCGTACCACGGACCGAATCCAGGAGCACACGCCAACCGGCACTATTCCGTTACAAGACGTCCCAGAGGCGCCTGCTGCAACGGCACCGGACGTGCCACCACCGGCTGCCCGGCCCCGAGTTCCGCGGACTCCGGAGGGTCCGGTTCCGCCGGCGGCCGCGGCGCCCCGGGCGCCCCGGCCGCCGTGCCGTCCCGGACCGGACCCTCCGGGCCATCGCCCCCCGGCCATCCCCCCGAAGGCCCGGCGAAGCCGCTCCCCGCGGCCGCCGCGCCTCCCGTCTCCCCCTTGGGCACCGTCAGCTCCGCCACCCCGCACGGCGTCTCCCGTGTGGCGTACGGCAGCCGCAGCACCCCGTCCCGTGTCCACAGCCCCGCCCCGGCCAGCCAGCCCCGCGGCGCCGGGAGATGGCTCACCTGCCGCCCGGCCGGCCGCCAGGTGCTCACCCAGCTGCCGAACGGCCCGTCGACGCGCAGCGCCACCGCGCAGTTCTCCGGCATCAGCACCTGTCCCGGCTGGATCGCGAACGGCGTCACCGCACAGTCCGGCATCCGCAGGCTCTCCGGGAAGCGCACCGGCAGCGTGCTGCCCAGCACCCCCCAGCCCAGTCGCTCCTCCCCCGGCGAGGGGGCGTCCGAGGAGATGAGCAGCAGCCCGCTGTCGGGATCGGCGAGCAGCAGCCGGTCCTCACTCGCCGCCGCGATCTGCAGCAGCGGCGACACCTCGGCGCGCTCCAGGTCCACCACGACCGTCTTGACCGGCCCGCCCCGTTCCCGGTCCAGCGCCAGCATCCGCCCGGCGCGGTCCAGCCAGACCCCGCCCGAACAGCGCCCCGGCACCTCGACGAGCCGCTCGGGCCCGAAGGCGCCGCCCGCCACCAGCCACACCGCGCTGGAGTGCGGACCGACGGCGAGGGCGCAGGCCCGCCTGCCGTCCGGCGCCGGCGGCAGCAGCGTGAGCCGGGTGCCGGGCTCGGGGCACTCCACCGCGCCCAGCGGCAGCTCACCGGTGCCGGGGCCGGTCGGGTACAGCAGCGAGAAGGCGTGCCGGTGCTCGACCAGCCGGTGGATCAGCACCCGGCCGTCCGCCAGGGGCTGCACCTCGGTGCCGGGCTCCTCCGGCTGGTTGCCGGGCAGCGGTACCGCGTACGGCTCCGGGCCGTCCAGCGTCCAGCGCTCCGGGAACCACGACTCGCCGTCCCGCGCGAGCCGTGCCGCGTACGCGCCGTCCGCCGTGATGGCGCACCCCGTCCCGCCGTCCCCCGCACCGGTCGACGGGGGTTCGATCGCACAGGCCGTCATCGTTCGGTCACCTCCGGCGACGAAGCTAGTTTTCGTACGCACAGGCGGGGGACCGGCCGACATCCGCTTCACACATACGGGTGGCGCAGAAGCGATTCACCTGAGGAAACCGGGGCCTTTGTGCTGAGCGGGGCCAGACCGGACGGATGCGGTACGGCCCCGCAGGCCAGCCAGGTAGCCTTTGCTTCGTGCCCCGTCTGTCTGAAGTCATCGCCGCGCTGGAGAACCTGTGGCCCGCCGAGCGGGCCGAGTCCTGGGACGCGGTCGGCACGGTCGTGGGCGACCCCGGCCAGGAGGTCACCCGGGTCCTGTTCGCCGTCGACCCGGTGCAGGAGATCGTCGACGAGGCGGTGAAGCTCGGCGCCGACCTGCTGGTCACCCACCACCCGCTCTATCTGCGGGGTACGACCACGGTCGCGGCGACCCACTTCAAGGGCCGGGTCGTGCACACCCTCATCAAGAACGACATCGCGCTGCACGTCGCCCACACCAACGCCGACACCGCCGACCCGGGCGTCTCGGACGCCCTCGCCGGCGCGCTCGACCTGCGTGTCGTACGCCCCCTCGTCCCGGACCCCACCGACCCGCAGGGATGCCGGGGCCTCGGCCGCGTCTGCGAACTCGACCACCCGGTGACCGTCCGCGAACTGGCCGCGCGCGCCGCCGCACGACTGCCCGCCACCGCGCAGGGCATCCGGGTGGCCGGCGACCCCGACGCCGTCGTCCGCACGGTCGCCGTCAGCGGCGGCTCCGGCGACAGCCTCTTCGACCAGGTCCGCGCGGCCGGCGTCGACGCCTTCCTCACCGCCGACCTGCGCCACCACCCGGCCTCCGAGGCGGTGGCCCACAGTCCCCTGGCGCTGCTCGACGCGGCCCACTGGGCCACCGAGTGGCCCTGGTGCGAGCTGGCCGCAGCCCAGCTCGACGAGATCTCCGACCGCCACGGCTGGGACCTTCGGGTCCATGTCTCCAAGACGGTCACCGACCCCTGGACCGCCCACGCGGCGTCCACCACCACGACGAACCACATGGGAGCCCCCAACTGAACGCCGCGCCCGCCGACCAGATCCGACTCCTCGACGTCCAGGGCCTCGACGTCCGCCTGCAGCAGCTGGCGCACAAGCGGAAGTCGCTGCCCGAGCACGTCGAGATCGAGTCGCTGAACAAGGACCTCACGCAGCTGCGGGACCTGCTCGTCGCCGCGCAGACCGAGGAGAGCGACACGGCCCGCGAGCAGACCAAGGCCGAGCAGGACGTGGACCAGGTGCGCCAGCGCGCCGCCCGCGACCAGCAGCGCCTGGACTCCGGCGCGGTCACCTCGCCGAAGGACCTGTCCAACCTCCAGCACGAGATCGCGTCCCTCGCCAAGCGGCAGGGCGACCTGGAGGACGTGGTCCTGGAGGTCATGGAGCGCCGCGAGGCCGCGCAGGAGCGGGTGACCGAACTGACCGAGCGGGTCGCCTCCGTCCAGTCGAAGATCGACGACGCGACCGGGCGCCGGGACGCCGCGTTCGAGGAGATCGACGGCGAGACCGCCTCGGTGACGAAGGAGCGCGAGGTCGTCGCGGCCGCCATCCCCGCCGACCTGCTCAAGCTCTACGACAAGCTGCGCGTGCAGCAGGGCGGCATCGGCGCGGCGAAGCTGTACGCCCGCACCTGCCAGGGCTGCCGGCAGGAGCTGGCGATCACCGAGCTGAGCGAGATCCGCGCGGCCGCGCCGGACGCCGTGGTGCGCTGCGAGAACTGCAGCCGCATCCTGGTGCGTACGGCCGAGTCGGGTCTGTAAGAGTCGGTAAGGGGCTTGCGGGGTGCGGGAGTTCATCGTCGAGGCGGACGGCGGGTCGCGGGGCAACCCGGGGCCCGCGGGCTACGGGGCGGTCGTCCTCGACGGGGCCACGGGTGAGCCCCTGACGGAGGCGGCGGAGTACATCGGCGTCGCCACGAACAACGTGGCCGAGTACCGGGGCCTTCTGGCCGGCCTGCGCGCAGCCCACGCCCTCGACCCCTCGGCGCGGGTCCACGTCCGCATGGACTCCAAGCTGGTCGTCGAGCAGATGTCGGGCCGCTGGAAGATCAAGCACCCCGACATGAAGCCCCTGGCGACCCAGGCGAGGGCGGTCTTCCCCCCGGACCAGGTCACCTACGAGTGGATCCCCCGCGAACAGAACAAGTACGCGGACCGCTTGGCGAACGAGGCGATGGACGCGGGCGCCAAGGGCCGGCAGTGGTCCCCGTCGGAGTCGAGGGCGGCCCTGGACACTCCGCCCGCCGTTCCCGAGCCGTCGGGCCCGCCGGGCGACGCGGCCGCGGGCGCGGCCCGGGCGCGTGCCGCGCTGGCGCAGGGGCGGGCGGCCGACCCGGCTGCGGGCGGTCGGGCCGCCGGGGCGGCCCGGGCGGGCGAGGGGGATGCCCCCGCGGTGCAGGAGAAGCCGGGCGTGGAGCAGGCACCCGACGGCGAGCGGCGGCCCGCCGCTCCCGCCGAGGAGCGCCGCTCGACGCCGGGCTGGAGCAGCGCCCCCGACCTCGGCGCCCCCGCCACCTTCGTCCTCCTGCGCCACGGCGAGACCCCCCTCACGCCCCAGAAACGCTTCTCCGGCAGCGGCGGCACCGACCCCGCCCTCTCCGAGGTGGGCCGCGAACAGGCCCGCCGGGTCGCCGAGGCACTCGCCAGGCGCGGCACCATCCAGACCGTCCTGGCCTCCCCGCTCACCCGTACCCGCGAGACAGCCGCCGTCGTCGCCGCCCGCCTCGGCCTTGAGGTGACGATCGAGGACGGCCTGCGCGAGACGGACTTCGGCGCCTGGGAGGGTCTCACCTTCGCTGAGGTCCGCGAGCGCTACCCGGACGACCTGAACGCCTGGCTCGCCGACCCGGAGGCCCACCCCACCGGCGGCGGTGAGAGCTTCGCCGAGACGGCCGCCCGGATCGCCGCCACCCGCGACAAGCTCGTCGCGGCCCACGCGGGCCGCACGGTCCTGCTGGTCACCCACGTCACCCCGATCAAGACCTTCGTCCGCCTCGCCCTCGGCGCCCCGCCCGAGTCCCTGTTCCGCATGGAGCTGTCGGCGGCCTCCCTCTCGGCGGTGGCGTACTACGCGGACGGCAACGCGAGCGTGCGGCTCCTCAACGACACGTCCCCTCTGCGTCCCTGACCCCGGCGCGCCCGCCGAGCGCCGCCGCGCCCCGCGCCAGCTCCTCGATCCGCGTCCAGTCCCCGGCGGCCACCGCGTCCGCCGGGACCATCCAACTGCCGCCCACACAGCCCACGTTGGGCAGGGCGAGATACTCCGGCGCGGTCGTCGGCCCGATCCCGCCGGTCGGGCAGAAGCGGGCCTGCGGCAACGGCGCGGCCAGCGACTTCAGAAAGGCCGTACCGCCCGCCGCCTGCGCCGGGAAGAACTTCATCTCCCGCACCCCGCGCTCCAGCAGCGCCACGACCTCCGAGGTGGTCGACACCCCGGGCAGGAACGGCACCCCGGCCCCGCGCATCGCCACCAGCAGTGCCTCTGTCCACCCCGGGCTGACCAGGAACCCCGCCCCCGCCGCCGTACCCGCGGCCACCTGCTCCGGCGTGATCACCGTGCCCGCGCCGACCAGGGCCCGCGGCACCTCGGCGGCGATCGCGCGGATCGCGTCCAGTGCCGCCGGCGTCCGCAGCGTCACCTCGATCGCCGGCAGCCCGCCCGCCACCAGCGCCCGCGCCAGCGGTACGGCGTCGGCGGCGTCGGAGACGACCACCACGGGGACGACGGGCGCGAGATCCAGCACGGAGGCGGCCGAGGAGGAGGGCAGCGGTGAGGTCATGCCCCACATCGTGCCCATGTGGTGCAGCATGCGCAAAGAGCGTTGCGCATGCTGCAATGGAGTCGGGTGGGTGGCGGTGTCTAGTGGATCTCCTCCACCAGCACATCCAGCGCCCACGGCTTCCCGGCCTTCACCGGCGCCTGGGCCTCCACCTCGTGCCCGAGCTCCCGCAGTGCCTCCACCAGCTCGGCCGGGTCCCTCGGCGCCGCACCGGCCGTCAGCAGGGTCCGTACCATCCGGCCCTTGGTCGCCTTGTTGAAGTGGCTGACGACCTTCCGGGTCGGCGCGTGCAGCACCCGCACGGTCGCCGTCCGCCCCGCGACCTCCCCCTTCGGCCGCCAGGCCGCCGCGTAGGCGGACGAGCGCAGGTCCAGCACCAGTCCGTCCCCGGCCACCTCCGGCAGCACCTCGGCCATCGGCGCCCGCCAGTGCCCGGCCAGCGCGCCGAGCGCCGGCAGCTTCACACCCATCGAGCAGCGGTAGGAGGGGATGCGGTCCGTCACCCGCACCGCGCCCCACAGGCCGGAGAACACCAGCAGTGAGTCCGCCGCGCGCCGCCGCGCCGCCGCGTCCAGCGTGGCCAGACCGAGGGCGTCGTAGAGCACACCGGTGTAGATCTCCCCGGCGGGGCGGGCGCCGGCCGTACGCAGCCGGGCGTTCTTCGCGACCTCGCCGCGCAGTCCCTCGCTCAGCCCGAGCACCTCGCGCGCCTTCTCGTTCTGGTCGGGGTCCCCGGCGCACAGCTCGACCAGCTCGGTGAGCACGGCCTCGCGTGCGGCGGTCAGCCCCGGCAGGGACAGCGCCGCGAGCTCCAGCGGGGCTCCTTCACCCGAGTTCGCCTTGCCTTCCGAGGGCGGCAGCAGGACCAGCAACACGTACTCCTCACGTAGACCTCCGCGACAGCGTACGGCGTGCCGCCCACCCGCCCGCGCCCTACGCTCGCTGTATGCCCCGCCGCAAGATCCGCGTGACCGGCGCCCCCGAGGCCCCGTTGCGGGCCGCCCTCGCCGCGCTGCGCGCCGAGCTCGGCCTCCCGGCGGACTTCCCGCCCAAGGCCCGGGCCGAGGCCGAGCGCGCGGCGAAGGCACCCGTCCTGCCGTCGTACGACGCCACGGACATCCCCTTCTTCACCCTCGACCCCCCGGCCTCCCTGGACCTCGACCAGGCCACCCACCTGTCGCGGCGGGGCACCGGTTACCGGGTCCGGTACGCCATCGCCGACGTCGCCGCCTTCGTCGTACCCGGCAAGGAGCTGGACGCACAGGCGCACCGGCGGGTGAACACCCTGTACTTCCCGGACGAGAGGATCCCGCTGCACCCCGCCGTGCTCGGCGAGGGCGCGGCCAGCCTGCTGCCGGACCAGGTCCGGCCCGCCGCCCTCTGGACGATCGACCTGGACGCGGAGGGCCGGACCGTCGCCGTCGACGTGCGCCGCGCCCTGGTCCGCAGCCGCGCCAGGCTCGACTACGCGCAGGCGCAGAAGCGGATCGACGCCGGCACCGCCGAGGAACCCCTCGCGCTGCTCAAGGAGATCGGCGAGGCCCGGGAACGGCAGGAGACCGAGCGCGGAGGCATCTCCCTGAACGTGCCCGAGCAGGAGATCACCGAGCAGGACCACACCTATGTCCTGGGCTACCGCTCTCCGCTGCCCGCCGAGGGCTGGAACGCCCAGCTCTCGCTGCTCACCGGCATGGCCGCCGCCGAGCTGATGCTCGCCCACGGCACCGGCGTCCTGCGCACCCTCCCGGCCGCCCCCGACGGCGCCGTCGCCCGGCTGCGCCGCACCGCCACCGCCCTGCGCGTCGACTGGCCGCACCATGTCTCCTACGCCGCGCTGATCCGCACCCTCGATCCGCACGACACCCGTCACGCGGCCTTCCTCCAGGAGTGCACGACTCTGCTGCGCGGCGCCGGCTACACGGTGTTCCGTGACGGCGTCCTCCCCGCGATCACCACCCACGCCGCGGTCGCCGCCCCCTACACGCACTGCACGGCCCCACTGCGCCGGCTCGCCGACCGCTACGCGTCCGAGATCTGTCTCGCCGCCGTCGCCGGCCTGCCGCCGCCCGACTGGGTGCTCGCCGCGCTCGACGCGCTGCCCCGGCGGATGGCCGACGGCTCCCGCATCGCCGGCACGGTCGAGCGCGAGTGCGTGGACATCGTGGAGGCGGCCCTGCTCAAGGACCGGGTCGGGGACGTCTTCGACGGCTGCGTGGTGGAGATCGACGAACGCCGGCCCACGGTGGGCACCGTGCAGGTGGACTCGCCCGCGGTCATCGGCCGGATCGAGGGCGACCGGCTGCCGCTCGGCGAACGCCTGCGGGTACGGCTCAGCCGGGCCGACCCGGGCACGACGAAGATCGTCTTCACCGTGGCGTGAGGGCCCGGACGAGGCCGCCGGGGTCGTCGGCGTGCAGCCGCACCGTGCTCACCTGCCGGGACCCGCCGAGGAACGACCGGTGTGCGACGGGTGCGGTCAGCTCCAGCTCGACCGACGTCTGTGAACCGACCGCGAGGTCGAGCACGCCGTCCGCCGGCTCGTGCGTCATCCGCGTACGGCGGCGTACGGCGGCGATCGCGTCCAGCGGGATCCACAGGTCCACATGGGCGCCGTACCGCACCCGCAGGGCCTTGTCGGTCAGCACGTGCGGGCGGACCACACAGGCCGCGTGCAGGCCGATGACGAACAGCACGGTGTAGACGTCCAGCACCAGTAGGACGTCGTGCGCGGTGGGCATGTCGCGGAGCATCACCGACACGCCGACCGTCTCGACGACGCACACGAAGGCCAGCCCCGCCATCGTGGCGCCCTGCCCGCGCGTGTACCCGAACGCCCGCCCACCGGCGGTGCCCTCGGTGCGCCGGGCCAGCCACAGCACCAGACCGGCGAAGAGGCGGGCCTCGTGCCGCGCCAGACGACCCGCTGTCCTCAGCATCCTCATCTCCCCTCCTCCGCGAGGATATTGAGCGCACGGCGGATCACCTCGGCCTGGGCGGGCGCGAAGTCCGCGTACAGGGCGCGCAGGACGGCGTGGTCGGGGTGGACCGGGCCGGCCGGCAGCAGTCCCGCGGGAATGCAGCCGGCCAGGGTCCGTGCGGCCACCGCCACGCGCGGGTCGTCCGGTCCGGCGTCCGCGAGGGCGTCGAGCAGCGCGTGCGCCTCGCGGGTCCGCGCCAGTGCGTCCGGGTCCTCCAGGACGCCGCGCAGCGCGGACAGCAGCCGCTCCCGTTGCTCGGGGGGTGCCCCGGTGTCGATCAGGGCGAGGATCTCGCGGTCCTTGGCGGCCGTGGGCGAGTCGCCACCGGACAACGAGCCGAACAGTTCGGCCAGTTGCGGCGAGACGGGCCCCTCGGCGGGCAGTTCCCCGGCGTCCAGCAGCGCCCGCAGCCGCTGCCGGCGCTCCCGGATCCCCGCCTCCTGCCGGGCCAGGTCCT
The DNA here is from genome assembly GCF_014649495.1 of Streptomyces filipinensis. Taxonomy (GTDB): domain Bacteria; phylum Actinomycetota; class Actinomycetes; order Streptomycetales; family Streptomycetaceae; genus Streptomyces; species Streptomyces filipinensis. The sequence continues at coordinate 851,949 of NZ_BMTD01000001.1, forward strand.
CGTCCAGCTCGGTGAGCACCTCGACCAGGTCCTTCCCGGCGTCGTCGGCGAGCGCGTCCCGCACCTCGGCGAGACCCAGCCCCAGCTCGGTCAGCCGCCGGATCCGGGCGAGGACGACGGCGTGCCGGAGGGTGTAGTGCCGGTAGCCGTTGGACCTGCGCTCGGGTTCGGGCAGCAGGCCCAGGTGGTGGTAGTGCCGCACGGTGCGCGTCGTGACGCCGACGGCGGCGCCGAGTTCTCCGATCCGCATGGGATCAGTACAGACGTTGACGTCGCGGCAGGGTCAAGCGGAGACCGCCGGGGCGCCGAGCCAGCGCTCCAGGGACTCCGGCAGGCCCTTGCCGCCCTCGTCCTCGGCGGCCCAGGCCACGAACCCGTCCGGCCGCGCGAACAGCGCCCTGAGGCCGGACCGGTCCGGGCAGGCGAGCGTACGGACCTCCAGCCGGTCGCCGTACCCCTCGGCGTGGGCGCGCAGTGCGGCGTCGTCGGCGAGGTCGAGCAGCAGGGCGCGGCCGGAGTGCAGGTGGTCGCCGAGCCGGGTGCCGTCGGCCAGCACCAGGTCGGGGGCGCTGGCGCCGGTCAGCGGGTGGTCGCCGGGCAGGTCGTAGCGCTGCCATATGCCGGAGATCCGCGTGACGAGGTACGTCGTGCCGGTGGTGGTCAGCGCCAGGTCGGTGACCACCCGGCGCAGGGCGCGGGCGTGCCGGTCCGGGCGCATCACCGCGATCTGGGCGCGGGTCCAGTCGAGCACCCAGGCGCCGATCGGATGCCGCTCGGCGGTGTAGCTGTCCAGCAGGGACTCGGGTGCCGTGCCGCGTACGACGGCGGCCAGCTTCCACCCCAGGTTCATCGCGTCCCCGATGCCCAGGTTGAGCCCCTGCCCGCCGAACGGCGAGTGCACATGCGCGGCGTCGCCCGCGAGCAGCACCCGCCCCTTGCGGTAGTCGGTGGCCTGGCGGGCGTTGTCGGTGAAGCGGGTGGCGCTGACCACCTTGTCGACCGTGACCTCCGGCACGCCCGTGACCCGGCGCAGGCTGGCCTGCAGTTCCCCGGCGGTGAGGGGCGCCGAGCGGTCGGCCGGGGGCCTGTCGAACTCCACGGTGAGGATCCGGCCCGGGAAGGGTCCGTGCACATACGTGCCCACGTCGGTCGTGTTCCAGCCCGTTCCCAGCCGTTCGGCGCCGGTCAGCTCCACCACCGCCTGGTAGGCGGTGATCTCCGGGTCCGTGCCCGGGAAGTCGAAGCCGGCGAGCTTGCGGACGGTGCTGCGGCCGCCGTCGCAGCCGACCAGCCAGCCGGCGCGGACCGTTCCCTCGCCGGTGTGTACGGCGACCCCGTCCGCGTCGGCGTCGAAGCCGGTGAGCTCCACTCCCCGGCGCACCTCCACCCCGAGCCGCGCGGCCCGCCGGCCCAGGATCCGCTCCAGCTCGGCCTGGGGCACACCGAGTCCCAGGTCGGCCGCCGGGCCGGCGTCCGCCCATGCCGGGTCCGAGCCGTCGAAGAGATCGGAGTCCATGGGGATCCCGGCGAAGTGCCCGGCGAACTTGGGCGGGAGCTTGTCCCAGCGCTGTGGCGCGCCGCTCCCCCGGAAGGCCCGCAGCCGCTCCCGCGCCGCCTCCCACACCGCCGTCAGCTCGGGCAGCATTCCCCGGCGGTAGAAGGCGATCGCGCTCGGGATGTTGATCGCGCCCGCCTTGATCGTCTCGTCCACCTCGGTCAGCCGCTCCACGACCAGCACCCGCGCACCGCCGAGCCCCAGCTCACAGCCGAGGAAGAGCCCCACGGGCCCGGCACCCGCCACCACCACGTCGTACTCGGTCATCGTCGTCATGGTGATCAATATAGTCACTAAAAGTTTTGAGCGGCTATAGTTTTCTCATGCATGAGGAACTCTCGCTGAGGGAGCGCAAGAAGCGCGAGACGCGGCAGCGGATCTCGGACATCGCCACGGGCCTGTTCGCGGAGCGTGGCTTCGACGCGGTGACGGTCGCGGAGGTGGCGCGGGCGGCCGGGGTCTCCGCGATGACGGTCTTCAACTACTTCCCGCGCAAGGAGGACCTCTTCCTCGACCGCATCCCGCAGGCCGCCGAACTCCTCGCCTCGGCGGTGCGCGACCGCGCGCCCGGCGAGCCCCCGCTCGCCGCCCTGCGCCGCCTCGCGCTGCGCCTGCTCGACGAGCGGCACCCGCTCGGCGGCGTGGGGGAGACCTTCGCCCCCTTCTGGCGGATCGTCGTCGGCTCGCCGGCGCTGCGCGCCCGCGCCCGTGAGGGCGCCGAGGAGGTGGAGCGGGCCCTGGCCGCCGCCCTCACCGAAACCGCCGCGCCCGACCCCCGCCTGCTCGCGGCCCTGGTCGTGGCGGCCTACCGGACGGTCTCCACCGCCTCCGTGCGCCGGCTGATGGCGGGTGACGCGGTGGCGGAGGTGGCCCGGGAGCACCGGGCGGCCCTGGAGGCGGCCTTCGCCGCACTCCAGCGCACGGGCCTTGACGGCTAACGGTGTTAGCCATACGGTCGGAGGGCAGGGCGGCTAACGGTGTTAGCCGCATCCTCGCCCGAGACCGCCGTACGACACCGGAGGCAGTCATGACCGCAGCGGCCGGCATCACCCGCGCGCCCCGCTCCGCCCGCACCGTTCTGCGCCGCACCGCCTGGCTGGCGCTCGCCCTGTTCTGGTCGGCCTTCGCGGTGCTGGAGGGCGTCAACCACGGCTGGCTCGCCGGCACCCTGGCCCTGGCCCTCCTCGTCCTGCCGGACCTGACCTTCCTGGTCGCCCTCGACGACGCGCCCCCCATGGCCAAGGGGCAGCTGCCGCCGCGCGCGGTGCCGTACTACAACGCGATGCACCGCGCCCTGGTCCCGCTCGCACTGCTGGTCGCCTACAGCGTCCTGCCTGTCTCCTGGCCGCCCGCCTTCGCGGCCCTGTGCGGCTGGCTCGCCCACATCTCGTACGATCGCGCCTTCGGCTACGGGCTGCGCACAAAGGAGGGCTTCCAGCGTGACTGAGCGTCCCCCCGCCACCGACCGGCTCACCCCCCGCGCCCGCGAGATCGTGGCGGCCGCCCGGGATCTCCTGGAGGAGTCCGGGCCCGCCCTGCTCACCATGCGCACCCTCGCCGACCGCCTCGGCATCAGGGCGCCGTCCCTCTACAAGCACTTTCCCGACAAGCACGCCGTGGAGGTCGAACTGACCGCACGGATGCTCCAGGAGTCGGCCGAGGCCCTGGAGGCGGCCGAGACCCGCGCGCCCGGCTCCCTCGCAGCGCTCGCCGAGGCCTACCGCGTCTACGCCCTCGCCCACCCGCACCTGTACCGCCTGGCCACCGAACGCCCGCTGCCCCGCGCCGAACTCCCCGCCGGGCTGGAGGACCGGGCCGCCCTGCCGCTGCTGCGCGCCTGCGGCGGCGACCTCGACCTGGCCCGCGCGACCTGGGCCTTCGCCCACGGCATGGTCATCCTGGAGATCCACGGCCGCTTTCCCGCCGACGCCGACCTGGACGCGGCATGGAAGCGGGGCCTGAAAGCGTTGCACCCCTAGGCGAAAGGGGTGGAGGGCGAATGACTGAACAGGCGCGGTGGACGCGGGCCCGGCTGGGCCACGGCGGGCCGCCGCTCGACCTCCTGACGGCGGACTTCCGCCGGCACACCTACGCTCCGCACGCCCACGAGGAGTACACCGTCGGCGTCTGCGTCGGCGGCTGCGAGGTGATCGACTACCGGGGCGGCCACATCCGCACCGGACCGGGCACCATCGTGGTCCTCGACCCCGGCGAGATGCACACCGGCGGCCCCGGCAACGCCACCGACGGCTACGCCTACCGCGCCCTGTACGCCGAGCCGTCGCTGCTGACCGACGGCATCCTCGGCGGGCTGCCGTACTTCCGTGAACCGCTCCTCGACGACCCCGAGCTGGCCATGGCGCTCCGCCGCTCCCACACCGAGCTCACCAGCTGCCCGGACCCGCTGGAGGCCGAGTCCGTCCTGCCGTGGCTGCTGACGGCCCTGGCCCGCCGCCACTCCACCGCCCGGCCCACGTCCGACGTGATCCCCGGCGCCGGCGCGATCGCGCTGACGGTCCGCGACCGCCTCGCCGACGAACTCACCGCACCGCCCCCGCTCGCCGGCCTCGCCGCCGAGCTCGGACTGTCCCGCTACCAGCTGCTGCGGGCCTTCCGCACGACCATGGGCATACCTCCCTACGCCTGGCTCGCCCAGTACCGGGTGACCCGGGCCCGCGCGCTGCTCGCCTCCGGACTGCGCCCCGCCGAGGTGGCCCCGCTCGTCGGCTTCGCCGACCAGGCGCATCTGACCCGCTGGTTCCGCCGCGTGCTCGGGGTGACGCCGGCGCAGTACCGCAACAGCGTTCAAGACACCCCGTGAGGGCGCGGCCGAGACTCACCGCATGACTGCACGTGGCTGGTTCCTGTTCTCCCTCATGGGAGTGATCTGGGGCGTTCCCTATCTGATGATCAAGGTGGCGGTGGACGAGGTGTCCCCGCCCGTGGTCGTGTTCACCCGCTGTGCGCTCGGCGCGGTGCTGCTGCTCCCCTTCGCCCTGCGCCAGGGCGGCCTGCCCCGGACCGTACGCACCCACTGGCGCCCCCTGCTGGCCTTCGCGTGCCTGGAGATCATCGTCCCCTGGTTCACGCTCACCGACGCCGAACGGCACCTGTCCAGCTCGACGGCCGGTCTGCTGATCGCGGGCGTGCCGATCGTGGGACTGGTCGCCGCCCGCACGCTGGGTGACACGGAACGTCTCGGAGCCCGCCGCATCACCGGCCTCGCACTGGGCCTGGGCGGCGTGACGGTCCTGACCCTTCCCCATCTCACCGGCGGCGACGCCCGCTCCCTGGCCGAGGTCCTGCTGACGGTCCTGGGGTACGCCACCGCCCCGGTGATAGCCGCGCGCCGGCTGAAGGAGGTCCCGTCCCTGCACCTGACGGCGGCCTGTCTGACCCTGGCGGCCGTCGTCTACGCCCCGGTGGCGATCGTGGCCCGGCCGGCGTCCGTCCCCTCGTCCACCGTCCTGGCGGCCCTGGCCGGCCTGGGCGTGCTCTGCACGGCGGTGGCGTTCGTGGCGTTCCTGGAGCTGATCAAGGAGGCGGGCCCGACGCGGGCGACGGTGATCACCTACGTCAATCCGGCGGTGGCCGTGGCCGCGGGCGCGGTCTTCCTGCACGAGCCGCTGACCGCCACCGTCCTCGTGGCCTTCGCCCTCATCCTGGCGGGCTCGGTCCTGGCCACGGCCGCCGGTCCGCGCCGCCCCCGGCGCCCGGTACCATGGTCGACACGGCAGACGAGCCGGGCGGGCGGCCGCGTGGAGTCCCCCTAGGGGGCTTCCCGAGGAACGTCCGGGCTCCACAGGGCAGGGTGGTGGCTAACGGCCACCCGGGGTGACCCGCGGGACAGTGCCACAGAAAGCAGACCGCCGGGGACCTCGTCCTCGGTAAGGGTGAAACGGTGGTGTAAGAGACCACCAGTGCCCAGGGTGACCTGGGCAGCTAGGTAAACCCCACCCGGAGCAAGGTCAAAAGGAGACACCTCGGTGTTTCTGCGCGGACGTTCGAGGGCTGCCCGCCCGAGTCCGCGGGTAGACCGCACGAGGCCGGTGGCAACACCGGCCCTAGATGGATGGCCGTCGCCCCGGCGCCCGCGAGGGCACCGGGGAACAGAACCCGGCGTACAGCCCGACTCGTCTGCCCCACCCCCCCCCACGGGCCGCTCAGCGGCGGGCGGCCACGCGGGCCAGATGACGGGTGAACACCTCCTGCGCGTCCGGTGTCAGCGTCCGCAGGGCCACCAGCGCCGTGATCGCCACATCGCACAGCTCGCCCTGCACGTCCTCCCAGGTGTGGGTGACGCCCTTGCGCGGGTTCTGGCCGGTCGTACCGATGACCGCCTCCGCGACCTCGCCGACCTCCTCGGAGAGCTTGAGGAGGCGGAGCAGGAGCCCCTCGGTTCCGGTGTGCGTGCGGGCGGACTCCAGGCGGGTCCAGAGGTCGTCGAGGGTCGGCCACAGAGCGGCGGGGGTGTCCTGATCGGTCATGCCGGCCAGCGTCCCACGCCGTCCGGACCGGCCGTCGGCCACTCTCGCGAAGACCACCCCCGTTCCTCGCCCACCCCTGCCCACCCCTGCCCACCCCTCCCTACTCCTCGAACAGCACCTCCTGCTCGCCCTCCCGCCGCGCCCGCACCCGCTGGGTGCGCAGGCCCACGACCAGCGCCGTCGCCGCGGCCGTGACGCCGAGGGCCGCCGGGACCATCCAGCCGCGGTCGAAGACATGGCCGAGGGCGTGGTCCAGGGAGAGCCGGCCGGGGCCCGTGACCGCCAGGCCCGCTGCCGCGAGACCCAGGCTCGCCGCGTACTCGTAGCCGCCCTCCTGGGCGAAGAACCCGTTGGGCAGGTGGACCGCCGCCGCCCCCGCCATCGCGCCGGCCGCCGCCGCGCCGGCCGCCGGGGTCGCCAGGCCCAGGGCGAGCAGGGTGCCGCCGCCGGCCTCCGCCAGCCCGGCCGCCGTCGCGCTCGCCTTGCCGGGCGCGTAGCCGACGGACTCCATGAACTGGCCGGTGCCCTCCAGACCGTGCCCGCCGAACCAGCCGAACAGCTTCTGCGCGCCGTGCGCGGCCAGCACTCCGCCGGTCCCCAGCCGGAGCAGCAGCAGGCCCAGATCACGTCGGTCGTAACAGCTCACGGTGACTCCCATGCAGACAGGCGGACGGGTTCCTCCCGTGTTTCCACCGTCGCAGCTCGCACACCGACGGGCCCGCCGTGGCGGGCGTTCGGGTGGCGGGTCCGGGACGCCGATGTGAACCTGGCGCCATGACGATTCAGCCAGCCAAGCTCAGCGATCCGGCCGTCCGGGCCTTCGTGAACGCCGTCAACTCGCATGACCGGGAAGGCTTCATGGCGCTGCTCGCCCCGGGCGCGACCATGGCGGACGACGGCTCCGACCGCGATCTCGCCGACTGGATCGACCGGGAGATCTTCACCTCCCACGGCCACATGGAGGTCGACAACGAGTCCGCCGGCGGCCGAGCCCTGCTCGCCCGCTACCGCAACGACACCTGGGGCGAGATGCGCACCAGGTGGACCTTCACCGTCGAGGACGACGGACGGATCTCCCGCTTCGAGACCGGGCAGGCCTAGCCGGACGGGAGAAGCGGCCTCGGTCCACGTCGACCGGATGGTCGTCGGGGAGACGGGGGCGGACAGCGCGATCTTTGTAAGGCCTGGGAAACCAGGGGAACTCATCGGATTTTCATAACGCGGCAAATTCCGCGCCGTACCGGTCGCCCTGAAGGAATCCCCTGCTGGGCGCGGTGTACGGTCCCCGGGTGCGTGAATGTTCCCGGCTCAGCAGGCGTGCCGTCCTCGGGCTGACGGCCGCTGCCCTTCCCGTGTCCACGGCCACCGCGGCCGCCGCCGTCGATTCCACTGTCATCGGGGGCGAGCAACTGGCCCGCTCCGGCGTCCAGGTGCGCGGCGCCTCCGGCCTGCCCAAGAAGATCACCGCCCGCTCCTGGCTGATCGCCGACCAGGACAGCGGAGAGGTGCTCGCCTCGTTCAATGCGCATCAGCGGCTCGCGCCCGCGTCCACGCTGAAGATGCTGTTCGCGGACACGGTGCTGAAGAAGTTCGACCGCGCCGAGCGGTACACGGTCAAGGACGCCGATGTCGCCGACGTCCCGGCCGGCTCCAGCCTGGTCGGCATCAAGCCCGGCATCACCTACAGCGTCGACCAGCTGTGGCAGGGCGTGTTCCTGCGCTCCGGCAACGACGCCGTTCATGTGCTCTCCCACATGAACGGCGGGATCGCCAAGACCGTCGCCGAGATGCAGGCCAAGGCCGAGGACCTGCAGGCCCTGGACACCCATGTGGTCAGCCCCGACGGCTTCGACCACCCCGGCCAGACGTCCTCGGCGTACGACCTCACGCTGTTCGCCCGGTACGGTCTGAAGGACGCCGACTTCCGCGGCTACTGCGGTACGCGGACCGCCGACTTCCCGGCGGGCGGCAAGAAGACCTTCCAGATCCAGAACACCGACCGCCTGCTGACCGGGGCATGGGGCCTGAGGACGTACGACGGCCTGATCGGCGTCAAGAACGGCTACACCAGCCACGCCGGCAACACCTTCACCGGCGCGGCCACCCGCGGCGGGCGCACCCTGCTGGTGACGGTCATGCACCCCGCCGAGGGCAGCAACGCCGTGTACGAGCAGACCGCCGCGCTGCTCGACTGGGGCTTCGGAGGCGGGCGTTCGGCGCAGGCCGTGGGCACGCTGGTGGATCCGCTCAGCGAGGGCGGGGCGAGCGCGGGTCCGGCGCCCGCGCGCAAAGCGGCCCGGGCGGCGGCCGGCGCGCCCGGGCGGGGCCCCGCCAAACCGTCCACCGGACGGCTGGTGGAGGGCGCGGCCGGTACGGCGCTGCTGCTGACGGCGGCGACGGCGCTGGTGATGAAGCGGCGCCGCAGGGCCGTCGCCGCGGCCGCGACGGCCGAGGTGTCCCAGGAGGCCGTTCAGGTGCCGGAGCCGGGCGGCCGGCACCGGCGCTGAAGCATGCGGCGGCCGTTCCACCGACCGGTGCGCACCCCGCGTCCCGCGAGGTCCACCCCCAACTCCGGCCCGGTGGAACGGCCGCCGCCTCCCCCCTCTGATGTGGCCATGGAATCCACGTGCTCCAACTGTGAAGCTATCGTGGAGGAAAGTTGAGCATATGGGCTCGACCGGCCGCAATACCGCGGATGTTCGAATTCCGTTTGTGGTAATGGGACCGGCCGGGCCCCGGACCCGTCCTCAGCCCCGGCCGATGTACGGCATCGCCGTCGCCAGTACCGTCGCGAACTGCACGTTCGCCGCCAGCGGCAGCTCGGCCATGTGCCGCACCGTGCGGGCCACATCGGCCACGTCCATCACCGGCTCCGGGACCACCTCGCCGTTCGCCTGGAGCGCGCCGGTCTCCATCCGGGCCGTCATGTCGGTGGCGGCGTTGCCGATGTCGATCTGCCCGACCGCGATGCCGTACGGCCGCCCGTCCAGCGACAGTGACTTGGTCAGGCCGGTCAGCGCGTGCTTGGTCGCGGTGTAGGCGGCCGAGTGCGGACGGGGTGTGTGGGCCGAGATGGAGCCGTTGTTGATGATCCGGCCGCCCTGCGGATCCTGCTCCTTCATCCGCCGGTACGCCGCCTGCGCGCACAGGAACGCCCCGTTGAGGTTGGTGTCCACCACGTGTCGCCAGGCGTCGTAGGACAGCTCCTCGACCGGGACCCCGCCGGGCCCGAAGGTCCCCGCGTTGTTGAACAGCAGGTCCACCCGCCCGAACCGGTCCGTCGTCGCCGCGAACAGCGCGTCCACGTCCTCGGGGCGGGACACGTCGGCGCGCACGGCGAGCGCGGCGGCCTTGGGCGCCAGTGCCGCCGTCGCCTCCAGCGGCTCGGTGCGCCGGCCGGCCAGCGCCACCGACCAGCCGGCGCGCAGCAGCTCCACGGCGACGGCCCGCCCGATGCCGGAACCGGCGCCCGTCACCACCGCGATCTTCGATTGCCTGTCAGTCATGGCTCCGCAGCGTAGGCGGAACATCCGTCATGCGGAATCGACTGTCCGCCATACGGTTCGGCGGGGATGACGCCCGGGCCGGCCGCCTCCGCCGTCACCCCGCCCTCGCTCGTGTGTGCCCCGGCAGTCTGTGCGAGCTGAGAACATGGGGGCCGGCCGTTTCACCAGCCGGCCGCTTCACCCAGCCGGTCGGTCCATCAAGGGAGGGGACAGATGCCCGAGCACGCGGCGGCGCCGACACCGGACACCCACCACTCGTCCACCCCGGACCGGACCTCCACCGCCACCCGCCGCACCGGCCTGCTCGTCACCCTCGTCCTCGGCGGCCTCACCGCGACACCCCCGCTCGCGATGGACATGTACCTCCCGTCCCTGCCCGAGGTCACCACCTCCCTGCACGCGCCCGCCGCCACCGTCCAGCTCACCCTCACCGCCTGCCTGCTGGGCATGGCGCTCGGGCAGCTGGTCGTCGGCCCGATGAGCGACCGCTGGGGCCGCCGCCGCCCGCTGCTCACCGGCCTCGCCGTCTACGTCCTCGCGACCGCCCTGTGCGCGGTGGCCCCGGACGTCGCGACGCTGGTCGCCTTCCGGCTCGCCCAGGGCCTCGCGGGCGCGGCCGGGATCGTCATCGCCCGCGCCGTCGTACGCGACCTGTACGACGGGGTGGCCATGGCGCGCTTCTTCTCCACCCTGATGCTGGTCTCCGGGGTCGCGCCGGTCGTGGCACCGCTGATCGGCGGGCAGATCCTGCGGGTGACGGACTGGCGGGGCGTGTTCGTGGTCCTCACGGCGGTCGGCGTGCTGCTCGCCGCGCTCGTCTGGCTGCGGCTGCCCGAGACCCTGCCGCCCGCCGAACGGCACGGCGGGGGAGCCGGCGAAGCGCTGCGGGCGATGCGCGGACTGCTCGCCGACCCGCCCTTCACCGGCTACATGCTGGCCGGCGGCTTCGCCTTCGCCGCCCTGTTCGCCTACATATCCGCGTCCCCCTTCGTCGTCCAGGAGATCTACGGCGCCTCCCCGCAGACGTTCAGTCTGCTGTTCGGCCTCAACTCGGTCGGCCTGGTGGCCGCCGGCCAGGTCAACGGCAAGCTGCTGGTCGGCCGCATCGCCCTGGACAAGGTCCTCGCCACCGGCCTGACGGTGATCGTGCTCGCCGCGACCGCCCTGCTGCTGATGTCCACCGGCGCCTTCGGCGACGTCGGGCTCGCCCCCGTCGCCGCCGCACTCTTCGTCCTCATGTCCGCCATGGGCATCACGCTCCCCAACGCCCAGTCCCTGGCCCTGCTGCGCACCCGGCACGCCGCCGGCTCCGCCTCCGCGCTGCTCGGCACCTCCTCCTTCCTCGTCGGCGCGGTCGCCTCACCGCTCGTCGGAGTCGCCGGGGAGCACACCGCCGTACCGATGGCTCTGGTCCAACTGGCGGGAGCACTGGTCGCGGCGGCCTGCTTCGTGGGAATGTGCCGTCCCTGGGGCACACGTGGAACAGACGTGCGGCACACCTGTGCGGGGCCGGAGGGAGAGCGGAACTGAGCGCACCCAGACTGCGCGCCGACACGCCTGAACGGGCCGGGCTCGACCCCGTCGAGCTCGGGCACCTGGTCGGCGAGGTGCACGCCCTCACCGCCGGCGACCGCCCCTGGGCGGCCGGCGCCGTCGTGCTGGCCGGCCGCGGCCCCGTGATCGCCGTGGCCGAGGCGTCGGGCTGGGCGGTCCGCTACGCCTCCTACGACCCCGAGACCGACACCGGCGTGGAACTGCCGCCCGCCGCCCGGGTCCCGGCCACCGTCGGCACGCCCTTCGACCTGGCCTCCCTCACCAAGCTGTTCACCTCCGTCGCCGCCGTGCAGCAGATCGAGCGCGGCACCCTCGGCATGGACGCCCGGGTCGGCGACTACCTGCCCGACTTCCACGCCGCGGCCGCCCACGGCACCACCGTGCGGCAGCTGCTCACCCACACCTCCGGGCTGCGCCCCGAGCTGCCGCTGTACGACTGCCCGGACGACGCCGCCCGGCTGGCCCTGCTGCGCGCCGAGGCCCCGACCGGCGAGCCGGGCCGCTACCGGTACTCCGACCTGAACATGCTCCTGCTCCAGGCCGTCCTGGAACGCCTCACCGGCCGTGCCCTCGACGTCCTCGTCCAGGACGGCATCACCCGCCCCCTCGGCATGACGGCCACCGGCTTCGCGCCCTGCCCCGGCGCGGCCGCCACCGAGGACCAGCGGCGGCCGTGGGCCAAGGCGGACCGCGGGATGCTGCGAGGCGTGGTCCACGACGAGAACGCCTGGGCGCTCGGCGGCGTCGCCGGGCACGCGGGCCTGTTCTCCACCGCCCGCGACCTCGCGGTCTTCTGCCGGACCCTGCTCGCCGGCGGCTCCTACGGGCCCGCCCGCATCCTCGGCCCCGACTTCGTGGAACTGCTGCTGACCCCGCCGGGGCTGGGCTTCGCCGTCGACCAGCCGTGGTTCATGGGCGAACTGGCGGGCCACGGGGCGGCGGGCCACACCGGCTTCACCGGCACCTCGCTGGTCCTCGATCCCAGGACGGACACGTTCCTGGTGCTGCTGGCCAACACGGTGCATCCCCGGCGCAGGGCACCGGACAGCGGGCCGAGAGCGGCCCTGGCCACCCGGCTGGCGAGAGCGGTGATCTGAGGCCCGTACCAGCACACCGGGCGCCTTAGAATCACCGGGTGAACGACCCCGTATCCCCGGCGGAAACCCTGCGCAGGAGCCTCGCCGAGCTGCTCGACGGACTCCCGCCCAGGCAAGCCGCCGGAGCGGTCGAACGGCTGATCGCCAACTACCGGGGGCAGACCCCCACCCACGCCCCGATCCTGCGCGACCGCGCCGACGTGGCCGCCTACGCCGCCTACCGCATGCCCGCCACCTTCGAAGCGGTCCGCTCGGCGCTGGAGGCGTTCGCGGCGACCGCGCCCGACTGGACGCCCCGCAGCCATGTCGACGTCGGCGGCGGCACCGGCGCCGCCACCTGGGCCGTCACCGCCACCTGGCCCGGCGAGCGCGGCGTCACCGTGCTGGACTGGGCCGAGCCCGCGCTCGCCCTCGGCCGGGAGATCGCCGCCGCCAACCCCGCCCTGCGGGACGCCCGCTGGCAGCGCGCCCGGATCGGCGCCGACCTCACCCTGGCGGACACCGACCTCGTCACGGTGTCGTACGTCCTCAACGAGCTGTCCGAGCCCGACCGCGCCGCGCTCGTGGACGCCGCCGCGGCCGCCGCGCAGGCCGTGGTGATCGTGGAGGCCGGCACCCCGGCCGGTTACGCCCGCGTCATCGAGGCCCGCGACCGCCTCGTCCGCGCCGGACTCCACGTCGTCGCCCCCTGTCCGCACAGCGCCGCCTGTCCCATCGAGCCCGGCAAGGACTGGTGCCACTTCTCCGCCCGGGTGAGCCGCTCCTCCCTGCACCGCCAGGTCAAGGGCGGCACCCTGCCGTACGAGGACGAGAAGTTCTCGTACGTCGTCGCCACCCGCCTGCCCGCCGGGCCGGCCCCCTCCCGGGTGGTCCGCCGCCCGCAGATCCGCAAGGGCCAGGTGCTGCTGGACCTGTGCGAGGCCGGCGGACGGCTGTCGCGCACGACGGTCACCAAACGCCACGGCTCCCTGTACAAGGCGGCCCGGGACACCGAGTGGGGCGACACGTGGCCGCCCGAGGAGCCGTCCGCGTAAGCGCTCCGCCCCGGGGGGCATGGCCGTACTTGTTAACGTCTGGGCATGGTCAGCAAGCCGCCCCCCGACGCCACCCGCCGCAGCGAGAAGTCCCGCAGAGCGATCTACGCCGCCGCCCTCTCGCTCGTCGGCGAGGTCGGGTATCCCAGGACCACCGTCGAGGGGATCGCCGCCCGGGCCGGCGTCGGCAAGCAGACGATCTACCGCTGGTGGCCGTCCAAGGCGGACGTCCTGCTGGAGGCGTTCCTCGACCTCTCCCGGCAGGCGGCACAGGAAGCGGGCCAGGAGCCGTACGCCATCCCGGACACCGGGGACCTCGCCGCCGACCTCAAGGCCGTGCTGCGGCTCACGGTGGACCAGCTGCTCGACCCGCGCTTCGAGGCGCCCTCCCGGGCGCTGGCCGCCGAGGGCCTCGTCAACGAGCCGCTCGGCCGCGAGTTCGTCACCAAACTCCTCGAACCCCAGCTCCAGCTGTACGTCGACCGGTTGCGCGCCGCGCAGGAGGCCGGGGAGGTACGGGCCGGCGTCGACTGCCGTATCGCCCTGGAGCTGTTCGTCTCACCGCTCGCGCAGCGCTGGCTGCAGCACACGGGGCCGATCTCGTACGACTACACGGACACCCTCGTCGAGTACGCGTTGCACGGAATCGCCTCCCAGCCACCCCGAAGCGCATGAAGATGGGACGATAAGGCACACTGTCCGCACACCAGCGAGGCGACCACCAGACCGAGGGGATAGATGAGCGCGACGTTCGGCGGCCGGTCGGGCCGGCAGGGCAAACTCTCCCGGTGGCTGCTCGGACGGCGCCCGAAGGAGGCCGCCGACGACGGGCGGGAGACCCTGCTGCTCGCCGCCGCCGCGGCGGGACTGCCGCTCGCCCCCGCCGCGCACCCCGCCCCCGGCTACCGCTGCTCCTGCGACCGCGTCGGCTGTCCCACCCCGGCCCGGCACCCGGTGTCGTTCGCGTGGCAGACCCAGTCCACCACCGACCGCGCCCAGATCGAGCGGTGGGCCCGGCACCAGCCGCAGGCCAACTTCATCACCGCCACCGGCATGGTCCACGACGTGCTCGACGTCCCCCTGGAAGCCGGGCGGGAGGCCCTGGAGCGGCTGCTCTCCTCCGGTGTCGAGGTCGGCCCGGTCGCCGAGAGCGACGACGGCCGCATGCTGTTCTTCACCCTCACCCGCGGCACCCCCGAGGACGAGGACGAGTGGTGGCCGTGCGAGCTGGACTGCCACCCCGAGACCATGGACGAGCACCCCGGGCTGCGCTGGCACTGCCGCGGGTCGTACGTGCTCGTGCCACCCGCGCGGCTGCCCGGTGACGATCAGCGGGTGCGCTGGGCGCGGGGGCCGGAGCACCCGCTGCCGGACCCCCTGAGCCTGCTGGAGGTGCTCACCGACGCGTGCGCGCGCTTCACCGGCGCCGAGGGCGTGGCCTGGCCGTTGCGGCACTGAGCGCGGCACGGGACGGCGGGCAAGGGCCGCCCGGCGGCGGGTTCGTGGTGGCTGCCCGCGCGGTTCCCCGCGCCCGAGGGGCGCGGATCACTCCCCTTGTGCCGAAGTGAGCCCAGGCACCCGGCCCAGCAGTGACACCCTGCCGCTTCCCGCCGGGTCCAGGGCGATCTCCGCCGACATGAACTCCAGGGTCAGGGACTGCTTCACCTCGCCCTCGGTCAGGGCCCGTACGTCCTTGTTCGGGATCGGCACGGTGGTGCCCGGGGCGGAGGTCTGTTTCTCGTAGTGGTGCGTGGTGAAGAACACCAGCGCCCCGCCGTCCGCCGTGCGCAGCGCCAGCGGGGCGTAGTCGCCGCTGGTCAGCGGGCGGTCGATGAACTGCGTGACCAGGCCCGGCTTGCGCGCCCGACCGGCGCGGTCCGCGCGTTCGCCGCTGGTGTACCTGCCGTCGGCGAAGGTCTTCCCGCCCTTCTTCAGGTACGCCGCGTAGTCCGCACTGAGCTTCCCCGGCGCGACGGCGAGCCGCGCGGAGTCGGCCGGTACCGCCTCGGCCCAGCCGTCGTCGTCCGTCCTGAACTCAGGTACGGCGCCGGGCGCCACGAGGGTCACGTACGCCACCCGCCAGTGCTCGCCGAGGTCGTTGCGGGTGAACACCATCAGCCAGCGTTGCCTGCCGGTCTTGTTGCCCTGGGCGTCGGCGACGAACCAGCGCGGCCAGCCGGCCTTCTGGGGGATCGTGATCTTCACGTCCGACAGCTTCAGCGGCACGTGCCGGGGGTTGCCGGACGGGTTGTTGGCGTGCCCGGCCTTCAGCCGTGCGGCGGTGATGTCGCCGAACGGGCCGGTGAGATAGGGCGCGTCCAGGGAGCTGTCGTAGGCCTTGTCGGCCTTGTTGTACGCGGTGGTGAACGCGGTGAGCGCCTTGGCGGCCTCGGCGCGGGTGGCGGCGGGGAGCACCGCGCGCTCCCCGTGCACCACCACGCACCCGCTCGCCGTCAGCGACAAAGCGGTCAGCGAGGCCGCTATGAGTGCGTTCCGGTCACGCCTGCGGAGCCTGCGCGGGCTGCGATCCCTGCTCATCGGGTCCCTTCACCTTCCCCTTTCCGGAGGCGAACCCTACCGGGGCGAGGAAGATCGTGAGCGTCGGGATCAGGTACAGCAGCCACACCGTGACCTGGAGGACCGTCGGGTCGGGCTGGAAGTTGAGGACGCCCTTCAGCAGAGTGCCGTACCAGCTGTCCGGCGGGATGGTGTCGCTGATGTCGAAGGCCAGGTGCGTCAGTCCGGGCAGCCAGTCCGCCTCCTGCAGGTCGTGGAAGCCGTACGCCAGCACGCCCGCCGCGACCACGACCAGCATGCCGCCGGTCCAGGTGAAGAACTTCGCCAGGTTGATCTTCAGGGCGCCCCGGTAGAACAACCAGCCGAGCAGGACGGCCGTGGCGAGGCCGAGGGCGACCCCGAGCAGCGGACGCGGCGTACCGTCGCTCGCCGCGTGCACCGACGCCCACACGAACAGCGCGGTCTCCAGGCCCTCCCGGCCGACGGCCAGGAACGCGGTGGCGACCAGCGCGCCCGTGCCCAGGGCGAGGGCCGCGTCCAGCTTGCCGTGCAGCTCCGACCTCAGGTGCCGGGCGGTGCGCCGCATCCAGAACACCATCCAGGTCACCAGGCCGACGGCGACGACGGACAGCGAGCCGCCGAGCGCCTCCTGCGCCTCGAACGTCAGCTCCTGGGAGCCGAACTGGAGGGCGCAGCCGAAGCCCATCGCGATGGCGATCGCGGTGCCGATCCCCATCCAGACCGGCTTCAGGGCGTCCCGGCGTCCCGTCTTGACCAGGTAGGCGATCAGGATGCAGACGACGAGCGACGCCTCCAGGCCCTCGCGCAGGGCGATGAGGTAGTTGGAGAACACGGGCTACGCCTCCTTCGAGAACAGCGTGCGGCCCCACCAGTCGCCGGCGTCCCGGACGCCGGGCGGTACCGCGAAGACCGCCGAACCCACGTGCTGGATGTACTCGTTGAGCGCGTCGTGGGCGGACAGCCTGCGCTGCAGCGGGATGAACCCCTGGCGCACGTCCCGCTGGTAGGCCAGGAAGAACAGGCCGGCGTCCAGGCGGCCGAGGCCGTCGGTGCCGTCGGTGAAGGAGTAGCCGCGGCGCAGGATGGTGATGCCGTCGTTGGAGTCGGGATGCGCGAGCCGGACGTGCGCGTCGGGCTTCATCGCCTTCAGGAACGGCTTGTCGTGCTCCTTGGCCCTGCCGACCGGCGCTCCCTCGCGCTTGTCGCGCCCGAACACGTCCTCCTGCTCCTGCAGGGAGGTGCGGTCCCAGGTCTCGATGTTCATCCGGATGCGCCGGGCGACCAGGTAGGACCCTCCGGTCATCCAGCGCGGCCCGTCCCCGTCGGCGACCCACACGAACTTCTTCAGCCGGTCGGTCTCGGTGCCCGCGATGTTGCGGGTGCCGTCCTTGAAGCCCATGAGGTTGCGCGGGGTCTGCGCGTCCGGCGTGGTCGACGAGGTCTTGCCGAAGCCGAGCTGCGACCAGCGGATGGCGACCTTGCCGAAGCCGATGCGGGCGAGGTTGCGGATGGCGTGCACGGCCACCTGCGGGTCGTCCGCGCAGGCCTGGACGCACAGGTCGCCGCCGGTGCGGGCCCCGTCCAGGTTGTCACCGGGGAACTTGGGCAGGTCGACCAGGGCCGCCGGCCGCTCGTCCCTCAGACCGAACTTGTCGAACAGCGAAGGCCCGAACCCGATCGTCAGCGTCAGCCGGGACGGCTTGAGCCCGAGCGCCTCGCCGGTGTCGTCCGGCGGGGCCTCGGCGAGCCCTCCGTACGCGCCCTCGCCGACCGGCTCGCCCGCCGTCATCCGCCGGGCCGCCGCCGTCCAGTCCTTCAGCATCCGCACGAACTCGGCGCGGTCGTCGGTCTTCACGTCGAACGCGGCGAAGTGCAGCCGGTCCTGCACCGGGGTGGCGATGCCGGCCTGGTGGGCGCCGTGGAACGCCACCGCGCCGCCCGCCTCGGCGGCCACCGGGTCCACGTCGTTTCCGGCGTTGGCCATCGCCACCGCGCCGCCGGCCGCCGCGGCACCGAGCGCGAGCCCGGCGCCGCCCCAGCCGATCAGTGCACGGCGCGACGGGCTGCTGCTGCCGTTGGTGTGGGTGTCGGTCATGGTCACTTCACCACCGCGGCGGCGAGCTTGGACAGCGGCTCGGCGAGCGCGTTCACCGCGTCCGACAGCTCCTTGCGCTGGTCCTTGGTGACCTTGTCGTAGGAGACGAAGTCGTAACCCGTCTTGTCCGAGCGGTACTTGTCGAGCAGCGTGTCCAGCGAGGCGAACTGCTTGTCCAGTTCCGCGGTCAGCGCCGGGTCGTTCTTCGCGGCGACCGGCTTCAGCAGCTCGTACGCCTTCTGCGCGCCCTCGACGTTGCCCTTGAAGTCGACCAGGTCGGTGTGCGCGTAGCGGTCCTCCTCACCGGTGACCTTGCCGGTGGCGACCTCGTCCAGCAGCTCCTTGGCGCCGTTGGCCATGGAGGTCGGGGTGATCTCGGCCTTGCCGACCCGGCCCTGCCAGTCCTTGAGGTCCTTCACCAGCTGGTCGGCGAGGCCCTTCTCCGCGGCGCCGATCTTCTTGTCCTGCCAGAGGGCCTTCTCCAGCCGGTGCCAGCCGGTCCACTTCTGGCCGTCGTCCAGGCCGTCCTCGCGGACGTCGACCTTCGGGTCGATGTCACCGAACGACTCGGCGACCGGCTCGGTGCGCTCCCAGCCGAGGCGGGAGAGCCCGTAGGCCTTCTTCGCGGCCTCCAGGTCGCCGTCCTTCACCGCCTTCACGAAGGTCTCGACCCGCGGCAGCGTCTCGTCGGCCTGGTCCTGGGCGTACTGCCGGTACTCGGCGACGGCCTGGTCCAGCCTCGGGTCGCGCTTGGCCGCCGCGGTGCCGGAGCCGGTCACGGTCAGCTTCTGCCGGACGCCGTGGCCCTTCATGCCGGGGCGGCAGGCGATCTCGTACGACCCCGCCTTCACCTCGGCGGTCAGCGTGTACCGGGTGCCGGGCCCGATGTTCTCCTTCTCGGAGACGATGCGGTCGTCCGGGAAGAGGATCTCGACCTCGGTGGCCTTGGCGCCCTTGTTCTCTATCTTCAGCGTGACCTGGCCGGCCGGGACCGACGTGGCGGACGTGTCGCACTTCGAGTCGGCGGCGGTGACCCGGATGGCGTCGCCGTCCTTGGCGTCGCTCTTCGCGGTGCAGGCCGAGAGGGCGGTCAGGGCCGCCACGGTCGTGGCGGCGGTGACGGTCAGTCGGACGGCTCGCATGCGGGCTCCTGGCGGATCTGGTGTGGTGAGGCTGGCCTAACTTACCTGAGGCTTACCTCACCCATACCCAGCGGGGTGGTGATTCAGGTCTCAGAAGAGTTCGCGGGGCGGCGGGCGGCGATGGGAGGGTGACCGGCATGGGGAACGCGCGCAGGGAGTTGCTGGGAGCCGGCCGGCTGGTGCTGGACGTCCGGGGCCGCCCGGGCCCGCCGCCGCTCCGCTTCGAGACGGCGGACGGCGGCAGGCTGCTGCTGCGCCAGGACGGGCGACCGCTGATGCTCGGCCGGTCGGTGGGCACCTGCTGTCCCGACCTGCACCTGCACCGCCTCGACGGCTACCGCTCGCCGCTGCCGCCCCCGCGTGCCGCACGGCAGCGGTCGGCCGTCAACTGGCCGCACGAGTACGCGCGCAGGCTTGAGGAGGCGACCGGGACCCCGCTCACCGACGGGCGCTGGGAGCTGGCCCTGCGCACCGGATTCCCGCCCGGCATCTGGGACGAGGACTTCGTGCGCGAGTGGCCGGGCGGCAGCCTCGGGCTGTACTGCGGCGGCGGCTGGCACGGAGTCGTCCCGCTGCGCCCGCTGTCGCCGCCGGACTCCGGCCGGGTCAAGGCCTACCGCAGACTCGTCCGTGAGCGCACGATCGCCCCGGTCCTGCTGTGGTGGGTGAGCTTCCTCGACGGCTGGCTCCTCCTCGACGGCCACGACCGGGCGGTGGCGGCGCTGGCGGAGGGGCGCACACCGGAGTGTGTGCAGCTGACGCGGCTGCCCGACGCCGACACGCTGGGGCGAAGCGCCGAAACGGTCGTCCAGGCGCACGAGTACCACATGGAGCGACTCGCGGCGCGCCCGCCGGGGCCGGGCGTCGGACGCCAACGGGCCGCCCTGGAGAAGGCCCATGGCGACACCCTCGCCGAACTCCCGTACGCCGTCGTGCCGACCGGCACCCACCCGCTCCCCGGCGGCGCCCCCGCCTGGGACGCGCTCGCCGCCGCCGCGGTGTTTCAATTCCCCTGTGACTGACTACGACGTACTCCGTGTCTTCTGCGGACCGAACGGCGGTTACGGCAACGAACTCGGTGTCGTCCGCGACGGCTCGGTGCTGCCCGAGCGGGCCGATCGGCAGGCGCTTGCGGCCAAACTGGGCTTCAGTGAGACCGTGTTCGTGGACGACCCCGAGCGCGGTGTGATCGACATCTACACGCCCACCCTGCGGCTGCCCTTCGCCGGTCACCCCTGCGTCGGCACCGCCTGGCTGCTCGACGTGCCCGAGCTGGTCACCCCCGCCGGAGTGGCCGGCGCCCGCCTGGACGGCGAGTTCAGCTGGATCGAGGCGCGGGCGGAGTGGGCCCCGCCGCGCACCCTGCGCCAGTACGCCACCGCCGCCGAGGTCGACGCGCTCGACGTGCCGCCGCCGGGGGAGTGGCTCTACGCCTGGGCCTGGGAGGACGAGGCGGCCGGCCGGGTCCGCGCCCGCGCCTTCCCCGGACGCGACGACGGCATCGACGAGGACGAGGCCACCGGCGCCGCCGCGCTGCTCCTCACCGACCGGCTGGGCCGCGCCCTGAACATCACCCAGGGCCAGGGCTCCCAGATCCTGACCGCCCCGCAGCCGCACGGCTGGGTGGAGATCGGCGGCCGGGTGTTCCTGGAGCGCTGAGCGCGGCCTCGCGTCCCTCGGAGGCGCTCGGTCGTCCGTGCGCGTCAGGCGCTCAGCGGGAACTCCTCGCCCAGGGCCCGGAAGACGGCGGTGTTCAGGGCGAACGCCCGCGTGCATTCCGCCGCGACCCGCTGCTTCTCCAGGTCGTCCGCCCGTATCGCGTCCAGCAGCTCCCGGTAACCCCGCTTGAACGCGGCGGGGTTGGAGATGTCCTCGAAGACGTAGAAGCGGACGCCGTCGCCCTTCTTCGGCAGGCCCCAGGCCCGCTCGGCCCGGTCCCGGATGACCTGGCCGCCGGACAGGTCGCCCAGGTAGCGGGTGTAGTGGTGGGCGACGTAACCGCCGGGCCAGCGCTCGGCGCACTCCCGGATCCGGTCAGCGTACGCCCGCGTGGCCGGCAGCGCGTCCAGCCCCTCCCGCCACGCGGGACCCTGCAGATGCGCCAGGTCCCGCTCCAGCGCGGCCAGCCGGAACAGCTCGGGCCGGACGAACGGCCCCGCGACCGGGTCCGCCGCCAGCCGCCCGGCGCCGCTCTCCAGCGCCTCGTACACGAACCACAGCTGCTCGGTGTAGCGCGCGTAGGCGGCCACGCCCAGCCGGCCGCCGAGCAGGTCGCTCATGAACGACGAGCTCTCCGCCTCCCGGTGCGCCTCGTGGGACGCGGTGCGGATGAGGGTCGAGAACGACTCCATGGCCACTCCCCGGTTTGCCGACGTCTTGTCGGTAACTTTACCGACAAGACGTCGGCAAAAACGTCCGGGAGGCGAGCGGGCAGCGAAAAGCCCGCCCTCCGAAGAGAGCGGGCCAGGCCGGGCGCGGCGTCAGGGCAGGGTCAGGATCTCCGCGCCGGTCTCCGTCACCACCAGCGTGTGCTCGAACTGCGCGGTCCGCCTGCGGTCCTTGGTCACGACCGTCCAGCCGTCCTCCCACATGTCGTACTCGTGGGTGCCCAGCGTCAGCATCGGCTCGATCGTGAACGTCATGCCCGGCTGCATGACCGTCGTCGCGTGCGGGCTGTCGTAGTGCGGGATGATCAGGCCCGAGTGGAACGCCGAGCTGATGCCGTGGCCGGTGAAGTCCCGCACCACCCCGTACCCGAACCGCTTGGCGTAGGACTCGATGACCCGGCCGATGACATTGATCTGACGGCCCGGCTTGACCGCCTTGATCGCGCGGGTGAGGGACTCCCGGGTCCGCTCCACCAGCAGCCGCGACTCCTCGTCCACGTCGCCGACCAGGTAGGTCGCGTTGTTGTCGCCGTGCACCCCGCCGATGTACGCGGTCACGTCCAGATTGACGATGTCCCCGTCCCTGAGGACCGTCGAGTCCGGGATGCCGTGGCAGATGACCTCGTTGACCGACGTGCACAGGGACTTCGGGAACCCGCGGTAGCCGAGCGTGGAGGGGTAGGCGCCGTGGTCGCACATGTACGCGTGCGCGACCTTGTCCAGCTGGTCCGTGGTCACGCCGGGCGCGATGGCCTTCGCGGCCTCCTCCATCGCCTGTGCGGCGATGCGGCCGGCGATCCGCATCGCCTCGATGGTCTCCGGGGTCTGCACCTCCGGCCCGGTGTACGGCGCCGGCGCGGGCTTGCCGACGTACTCGGGGCGGCGGATGTTTCCGGGTACCGGACGGGTGGGAGACAGCTCCCCTGGTACGAGCAGCGACTGGCCAGACATGCCAGTGAGTCTATCGAGCGGACATGGGGGAACATGTCGGTGGCGAGAGGAGCTGTCCATGGCCCTGTTCAAGAAGCGCACCGTCGGCAAGCCGGGCGAGTGGTACTACTGCCTGGAGCACAAGAAGGTCGAGGAAGGCCCGGACTGCCCGGGCAAGGACCGCTTCGGGCCGTACACCTCCCCCCAGGAGGCCCAGCGCGCGATGGATATCGCCGCCGAGCGCAACCTCCAGTGGGAGAACGACCCGCGCTGGCACGACGCCGCCGCGGGAGGCGACGCCGACGACGAGTGAGGCCGCGTCGCCCACCCGAGGGATCACGCCCGGACGGCGGCGCGCCGCTCGCGCATCCGTACCGCGTGCTCGTTGGTCCGGGCGTCGTACGTCATCAGCCCCGGCAGGCACAGCGCGAGCAGGCCCATCGCGCCCGCGCACGCCAGCCCGCCGGCGACGACGGAGGCCCGTACGCCCGCCCAGGCGGCCAGGCCGCCCGCCCGGACCTGGCCCAGCTGCGGGCCGACCGAGTAGGACAGCAGCTCGATCCCGGCGAGCCGGCCGCGCAGCTCGTCCGGGATCGTCTGGTTCCACATGGCGGCCCGGAAGATCCCGCTGACCATGTCGAAGCCGCCGCCGACGGTCAGGAAGACGAGGACCAGCCAGACGTTCCCGCAGACGCCGGCCGCCGCGACCGCCAGGCCCCAGCCCGTGGCCGACAGCAGCACCATCAGCCCGTGCCGGTGCACCCGGGAGGTCCAGCCGCCGGTCAGGCTCACCAGCATGGCCCCGGCCGGCACGGTGGCGTACATCAGGCCGAGCGCCCAGCCCGCGTGCAGCTCGTCGGCGAGGAACGGCAGGATCGCGAGCGGCATGGCCAGGAACATCGCGGCGAGGTCGACGACGTAGGTGCCGAGGAGTTCCTTGCGGCTCCAGGCGTACCGGGCGCCTTCCAGGACCGCTCCCAGCGACGGCTTCGACGCCTCGTGGGAGGCGGGGGAGGGGGCGATCCGCACGATGTACGCCAGCGAGACGGCGAAGGTCAGCAGGTCGGCGGCGTACGCCCAGCCCAGGCCCGCGTAGGCGACGACCACGCCCGCGACCGCCGGTCCCGCGACCCCGCCGACGGTCCAGCGCAGCGAGTTCAGCGAGGCCGCGGCGGGCATGTCGTCGTGGGCGACGATCCGGGGCCACAGGGAGTCGAGCGCGGGGCGCTGGACGGAGACCAGGGCGGAGGAGAGCGCGGCGACGGCGTACAGCGGCCACACCACGGGGTGCGGGAGCAAGGCGTCGAGCAACAGGACCGCGCTCAGCAGCCCTTGGCCCGCCTCCGTCCACACGATGAGCCGCCGCTTGTCCAGGGCGTCCGCGAGGGCCCCGCCGTACAGGCCGCAGACGATGAGCGGCAGCAGCTCCACGGCCCCGATCGCGCCCACGGCAGCCGCGGAGCCGGTGAGGTCCTTCAGCTGGACCGGCAGCGCGACGAAGGTGAGGAAGCTGCCGAAGTTGCTGATCAGCCCCGATGTCCACAGCCGTCGGAAGTCCGCGGAGGCCTTCCAGGGGGCCAGGTCGGGGAGGAGGGCGCGGGTCACTGAGGCATGTTCGGCTGCGGCGCGGGGCGGGGCAACTGCTTTTCCCCTCCCCGGCGTCCCCGGCGTCCCCGGTCACGTCACCAGGGGGCGGGCGGCGGTGCCGTCAGGATCTCCGTCAGCCGTGCCAGCCTGTCCCGGAATCCCCGCCGCGCCCGCGGCGAGCCGCCGTTCTCGCCCGCCGCCGCGCTGACCAGGTGCTGGACGGTGTCCAGGTCCAGCTCCGCACCCTTCGGCACCGCCAGCGTGTCGTGCGCCATGGCGGCGAGCTCGCCGGCGTCCGCGCCGAGGGCCAGCACCGT
This sequence comes from Streptomyces filipinensis, assembly GCF_014649495.1. Taxonomy (GTDB): domain Bacteria; phylum Actinomycetota; class Actinomycetes; order Streptomycetales; family Streptomycetaceae; genus Streptomyces; species Streptomyces filipinensis. The sequence goes on from NZ_BMTD01000001.1 coordinate 876,178, forward strand.
CACCCCGGCCCGGCGGGCGTCGTGGACCCGCTCCAGCAGCGGCGTGGGCTCCTCGGGGGCCACGACCAGCAGGGTCTCACCGCGTCGCGCCGCCTCGATCCGGCCCGGTCCGACGGCCAGGTGAGGCGGGTCGCAGGGGCGGGCGTGATGCCGCACCAGGGTCGGGGCCAGTTCGGGCGTCCCGGACCACGCGGCCTCGTCCACCAGGTGCGCGGCCAGGTGCCACGGCTCGTACGCCGGCGTGCCCACCAGCAGCAGCCCGCCCCCGTGCGCCACCACCGACCCGCGCAGCACCCCCGCGAATCTCCGCGTGGCCCCCAGCCACTCGGTCCCGGCGAGCACTTCGCGCAGCAGCGCGACCCGTACGGCGTCCATGCGCCCGCATCCTGCCGCAACCGGCCACTCGTGACGCGGAGTTCACCCGGAATTCGCCCGCTCCGGGGACATACACCACCTCACCGTCCCCCCGCCCTCCCCGGGAGCCGCCCGATGACCGACGTCACCGTCCCCTTCCGCGCCGGACACGAGAGCTACGCCTGCTTCCGGATCCCGGCCGTCGTGTGCACGCGCCAGGGCACCCTGCTCGCCTTCTGCGAGGGCCGGGCGGACTCCGCCGCCGACCACGGGCGGATCGACATCGTGCTCAAGCGGTCCCAGGACGGCGGCCGTACCTGGGGGCCGCTGCGGGTCGCCGCGCGGGGCGGCCAGAACCTCGCCGGAAACCCCGCCCCCGTCGTCCTCGACACCGGCCGGATCCTGCTCGTGCACATCCGGGCCGCCGCCACCGCCACCGAGGACGCCATCCTGCGCGGCAGGGTCAAGGCCGCCGACGGACGGCGCGTATGGGTCCAGCACAGCGACGACGACGGCGTGACCTGGTCCGCGCCGAGGGAGATCACCGCGCAGGTGAGGAAACCCGGCTGGCGCTGGTACGCCACCACCCCCGGACACGCCCTCCAGCTCAGCGGCGGACACGGCGGCCGTGTTCTCGTCCCCGCCAACCACACCCTCCCGCCCACCGGCACCGACACCGGCGCAGAGCCGCGCTACAACAGCGGCCACTGCCTGCTCAGCGACGACCGGGGCGAGAGCTGGTACCTCGGCTACCTGGACGAGAACACCGACGGGTACATCAACGTCAACGAGACCACCGCCGCCGAACTCCCCGACGGCCGCGTCTACTTCAACACCCGCAACGACTCACCCTCCCCCGGCAACCGGGCCGACGCCCACTCCGCGGACGGCGGGCGGAGCCTGGTCAAGCCGTTCCGGCCGCAGGCCGGGCTGACCGCCCCCGTCTGCGAGGGCTCCCTCCTCCAGCTCCGCGACCCGGATCTGCTGCTCTTCTCCGCCCCGGCCGACCCCGCCTTCCGCGCCCTGATGACGATCCGCGCCTCCGCCGACGGCGGCGCCACCTGGCGCACGGCGCACACCGTCGACGGGCTGCCCGCCGCCTACTCCGACCTGGTCCGCGTCGACCGCGACACGGTGGGACTGCTGTACGAGACCGGTGACTTCGGCGCCTACGAGACGATCACCTTCCGCCGGGTGCCCGTGGACCGGCTCACCTGAGCCGGTGGCGCCCGCGCCACGCACGTAGAGTCGCCCCATGACCTCTACCGACAGCGCACAGACCCCCGCCAAGGCCCCGGCCAAGGACCCCTGGGACCTGCCCGACGTCTCCGGGTACGTCGTCGGCGTGCTCGGCGGCACCGGACCGCAGGGCAAGGGCCTGGCCCACCGGCTCGCCCGCGCCGGCCAGAAGGTGATCATCGGCTCCCGTGCCGCCGAGCGCGCGCGGGCCGCCGCCGAGGAGCTCGGCCACGGAGTCGAGGGCGCCGACAACGCCGAGACCGCGCGCCGCAGCGACATCGTGATCGTCGCCGTACCGTGGGACGGCCACGGCGACACGCTGAAGTCCCTGCGCGAGGAGCTGGCCGGCAAGCTCGTCGTGGACTGCGTCAACCCGCTCGGCTTCGACAAGCAGGGCGCCTACGCCCTCAGGCCGGAGGAGGGCAGCGCCGCCGAGCAGGCCGCCGCCCTGCTGCCGGACTCCCGCGTCACCGCCGCCTTCCACCACCTGTCGGCCGTCCTGCTCCAGGACCCGGAGACCGAGCGGATCGACACCGATGTGATGGTGCTGGGCGAGGAGCGGGCCGACGTCGAGATCGTGCAGGCCCTCGCCGGGCGCATCCCCGGGATGCGCGGCGTCTTCGCCGGGCGGCTGCGCAACGCCCACCAGGTCGAGTCGCTGGTCGCCAACCTGATCTCCGTCAACCGCCGCTACAAGGCCCACGCCGGGCTCCGCGTCACGGACGTATGACCCCATGGGGGACACTGGTGACCTCAGCAGTGTCCCCCGACAGGATCCGGAGCCGACCCCATGCCCCGCATCGCCCTCTACGCCCTCGTCGTCTGCGTCCTCTCCGTGGCCGCCGCCGTCGTCTCCTTCGTCCAGGGCAGCTGGCTGGGCCTCGTCTGGGTGCTGCTGGCGGGCCTGACGTCCAACATGACCTGGTACTACCTCAAGCGCGGCCGGGCCGCCGCCGCGCGGGGCGGGTCCGTCACGGGGTGACCTGGCAGATGTCGGGCGTGCCCTGCCAGAAGCGGTACAGCTCCTGGCCGCAGTAGCGCGGGAAGTCGCCCACGCCCAGGTGCTTCAGGAGGGCGTCGATGACGTCGAAGAACACGCTGTTGACCGACGGCACCCACAGCAGCGCGAACACGAACAGCAGGCCGAACGGCGCGAACGGCTCCACCTGGCGCTTCAGCTTGTACGACAGCCACGGCTCGATGACGCCGTAGCCGTCCAGACCCGGCACAGGCAGGAAGTTCAGGATCGCCGCCGTCACCTGGAGCAGGGCCAGGAACGCCAGCGCGTACTGGAAGTCCGCGGGCACGCCGTCCAGCGCGTGCAGCCAGAACGGCGCGGTGCACACGGCCGCGAACAGCACGTTCGTCAGCGGGCCCGCCGCCGAGACCAGGCTGTGCCGCCAGCGGCCCCGGATCCGGCCGCGCTCGATGAACACCGCGCCGCCCGGCAGACCGATCCCGCCCATGATCACGAAGAGCACCGGGAGCACGATGCTCAGCAGCGCGTGCGTGTACTTCAGCGGGTTCAGCGTGAGATACCCCTTGGCGCCGACCGTGATGTCGCCGCTGTGCAGGGCCGTGCGCGCGTGCGCGTACTCGTGCAGGCACAGCGAGACGATCCAGGCCGCCGTCACGAACAGGAACACCGCGACGCCCGGCTGCGCCGCGTACCCGGTCCAGGTGGCCCAGCCCGTCACCGCCGTCACGGCCAGGATCCCGACGAACACCGGGCTGACTCGGCGTTCGCCGCGGCGGGTGGTGGCGGTGGTCATCGGCGGCTCCTGTGCGGACGAGGACGGTCAGGTGTGCGACCGTACCGGCCGCGCACTCCTGGGGGAAACGTCTCGCGCTCGCCGTCCGGTTCCTGGAACCTGGGGGGATGCCACGGATGAGGGTGTTCTACGAGGACTGGCAGATGGGGTGTTGCGGCACCCCCTTCGCGGTGGGCGACGAGGTGGCCTGGAAGCTGGTCGCCTACGACGCCGAAAACGTCCGGGAGGGCTACGGACACGGCGCCGAGGCGTGGGTGGAGAACCACGGCGGCCCCGACCACCCCACCACCGGCCGGGTGCACGCCGTCGACCTCGTCCACCAGGAGTACAGCTTCCACCTGCCCGACCCCCGGCCCGCGCCCGTGGAGGCGGGGGAGGGGCTCGTCCTGCGGGGCATGGGACGGTGCCTGGAGCCGGTGCCCGGAGCCGTCACGCTGGAGCCCGTCGGCAGCTGCCCGAAGTGGTTCGGGGAGGTCGAGCGCGACCCGGTGGACGGCCTCGGCCGGGTCCGCCGCACCTGCGGCGCCCTCGTCACCCTGGACGCCCCGGACACCACGCACGTCCTGCAGGCCCCGTACCTCCCGGACGGCATCGAGGACGACGAGTGCGACGACCTGCCCTGACGCCGCCCGAGCCCCCGGAGACAATGGACCCCGTGCGCTATCGCCTGCTCGGCACCACCCAGGTATTCCGCCCCGACGGTACGGCCGTCCCGGTCGGCGGGGCGCGGCTGCGTGCCCTGCTGGGCGTGCTCGCGCTCCGGGCCGGGCGGACCGTGCCCGTGGGCATACTGGTCGACGAGGTGTGGGGCGCCGAGCCGCCCGCCGACGCCGCCGGCGCGCTCCAGGCGCTCGTCGGCCGGCTGCGCCGTGCCCTCGGCGCGGACGCCGTCGCCTCCGCCGACGGCGGCTACCAGCTCACCGCGGCCCCCGACGACGTCGATCTCACCCGCTTCGAGCGGCTGACCGGCGACGGCCTCGCCGCCCTCGCCGACGGCGACCCGGCCAAGGCCGCCGCCGTCCTGGACGACGCCCTCGCCCTGTGGCGCGGCCCCGCACTCGCCGACCTGCCCGACCACACCGCCGAGGCGGCCCGCTGGGAGACCCGCCGCCTGGACGCCGTGCGCGCCCGGCACGCCGCCGCCCTCGCCCTCGGGCACGCCGAGCGGTCCCTGCCCGAGCTCACCGCCCTGTGCGACGACCACCCGCTGGACGAACCGCTGCAGGTGCTGCGGCTGCGCGCCCTGCGCGACACCGGCCGCCCCGCCCGGGCACTGGCCGCCTACGAGGACGTACGGCGGCTGCTCGCGGACCGGCTCGGCTCCGACCCCGGCCCCGAACTGCGCGCCCTGCACGCCGACCTGCTGCTCACCGAGACCGCGCCGGAGCCCGAGCGCCCGGTCCTCGGTAACCTCCCCGCCCGGCTCACGTCCTTCGTCGGCCGGGAAGCCGACATCGAGGCCATCGGCGCCGATCTGGCCACCGCCCGCCTGGTCACCCTGCTCGGGCCCGGCGGCGCCGGCAAGACCCGGCTGTCCCAGGAGGCCGCCGACGCCGTACGGCACACCCAGCCGGACGGGGTGTGGCTGGCCGAGCTGGCCCCCGTGGACGACCCCGACGCCGTACCGCAGGCCGTGCTCACCGCGATCGGCGCCCGTGAGACCGTGCTGCACGGCGCCGGTGCGGAGAGCATGCGCGCGGTCGCCGACCGGCACGACGACCCCGTCGAACGGCTCGTGGAGCACTGCGCGCGGCGCCGGATGCTGATCGTGCTCGACAACTGCGAGCACGTCGTCGAGTCCGCCGCCCGCCTCACCGAGCGGCTGCTGGCCCGCTGCCCCGGCCTGACCGTCCTCGCCACCAGCCGCGAGCCCCTCGGTGTGCCGGGGGAGGTGCTGCGCCCGGTGGAGCCGCTCCCCGAGCCGGTCGCGCTGCGGCTGCTGGCCGACCGGGGCGCCGCGGCCCGCCCCGGATTCCGCGTCTCCGACGATCCCGGGGCCGGCGCCGAGATCTGCCGCCGGCTCGACGGACTGCCCCTCGCGATCGAACTCGCCGCGGCCCGGCTGCGGATGCTCACCCCGCGTCAGATAGCCGACCGCCTCGACGACCGCTTCCGGCTGCTCACCTCCGGCAGCCGTACCGTGCTGCCCCGCCAGCAGACCCTGCGGGCCGTCGTGGACTGGTCCTGGGAGCTGCTGGACGCCGACGAACGGGACGTCCTCGCCCGGCTGTCCGTCTTCGCCGGCGGCTGCGACCTGGCCGCCGCCGAGGCCGTGTGCGGCCCCGTCGCCCTGGACGCCCTCGGCTCCCTGGTCGACAAGTCCCTGGTGGTGGCTGCGCCGCTGCCCGGCGGGGCAGCCGACGGCGGGATGCGCTACCGGCTCCTGGAGACCGTCGCCGAGTACGCCGGCGAACGGCTGGACGAGACCGGCCGTCGCGCCGACGCCGAGCGCGCCCACCTGACGTACTACCGCGAACTCGCCCGCACCACCGACGCGTTGCTGCGCGGCCGCGCGCAGCGCACCGCGGTCGACCGGTTCCAGCTGGAGTACGAGAACCTGCGCACCGCCCTGCGGCACGCCGTCGCCGCGGGCGACGAGCAGGAGGCGCTGTGCCTGGTGCTGTCCCTGGTGGTCTTCTGGCAGATGCGGGACCAGCGCATCGAGACCCGCACCTGGTGCGAGGAGGTCATGGCGCTCGGCCCCGACCCCTTCACCGCGCCCGTACGGACCGCCCGGCCGCTGTGGCAGCGCTGCACCGACGCCCCGCCCCCGTACACCGGCGAGATCCTCGCCGAGGCCCGGCGCGGCGTCCACCTCGCCCATCTCTCCTGCATGGACCACGACCTGGAGACGTGGCAGACGCCCGAGGCGCAGGCCAAGCTGCACGCCATCGCGGAGACCTACGAGCCCGGGCTGCCGCAGACCTGCCGGGTGCCCGGCCTGCTCTGGTTCTTCGCCGTCATGCTGACCGGCGGCCCCGAGCGGATGTGGGCCGTCATCGACGCCTGTGTCCGGACCTGCCGCGACACCCCCGGTTTCGAGGGGGAACTGGCCATGACGCTGCAGATGCGCGCCAACCTCCGTGCCAACCGCGCCGAATGGGCCGACGACGCCTCCCGCGACGCCGAGGAGTCGCTGGAGATCTTCCGCCGCCTCGGGGACACCTGGGGCATCGCGGAGGCGCTGTCCGCCCGGGGCGAGGCCCGTGAACGCCAGGGCGCCTACCGCGACGCCGCCGAGGACTACCGGGCCGCCATCGAACACGCCGAACGCCTCGGCGCCCGCGGCCAGATGGCCGTGCTCCGCGCCCGCCTCGGCAGCGTGCTCATGCAGGCGGGCGACTCGGAGGCGGGCGAGCAACTGCTCCGGGACGTCGTCGCCAGCCAGGAGGGCTCCCTCAACGAGGCGATGCCCGCCGCCCGGCTCTTCCTCGGCTGCTGGCTGGGCCTGACCGGTCGCGTCCCCGAGGCGCGGGAGCAACTGCGCCTGCTGCGCGAGGAGTTCCAGATCTCGCACTTCGTCGTCTTCGACGCCATGATCCTCTGCCAGGAGGCCTGGCTGGACGCTCTCGACGGGCAGGCCGAGGCCGCGCTCGACCGGTGCCGGCGGGCGATGCGCCTCGCCCGCGACCCGCTGACCCAGACCATCGCCCCGCACCTGGACTCCGTCTGCCTCAACACCGCGGCGATGGCCCTCGCCGGAGCCGACGGCGGCAGCCGCGCCGTCGACGCCGCCCGCTGCCTGGGCGCCGCCGACGCCCTGCTGCCGGCCGGCCACATCCTCTCCGGCGTCGAGCGGCGGTGCCACGACCTGACCGAGGGCCGGATCCGTCAGGCCCTGGACGAGCCCGTCTTCCGGACCGCGTACGCCGAGGGCGGTGGCCTCTCCCTCGCGGAGGCCACCGCCCTGGTCTGAGCCACGGCTCAGCTCTTGGTGCGGAACTTGTGGATGGCGATCGGTGCCATCACCGCGGTGAGCGCCACCGACCAGCCCACCGTCATCCACAGGTCGTGGGCGACCGGACCGCCGTTCATGAGGCCACGGGCCGCGTCCGCGAGCGTCGACAGCGGGTTGTAGTCGGTGAAGTGCCGCAGCCAGCCCGGCATCGACGTGGGCGGGGCGAAGATGGACGAGCCGAACTGCAGCGGGAACAGCACCAGGAAGCCCACGCCCTGCACGGACTGCGCGTTCTTCAGCATGACGCCGAGGGTGAGGAACACCCACATGATCGAGGAGGCGAACAGCGCGGACAGGCCCACGGTCGCGAACAGCCCCGCCCAGTGGTGGATGTGGAACCCGACCAGGACGGCGACGACCATCAGTACGGCCGTGGCGAACAGCATGCGCGCCAGCTCGACGGCGATCTTCGCGAACAGCACGGACCCGCGCCCGATCGGCAGCGTGCGGAACCGGTCCATGACGCCGCTGTTGAAGTCCTGGCTGAAGCCGGTGCCGACCCCCTGCGACAGGGTCATGCTCATCATCGCGATCATGCCGGGGATGACGTACTGCACATACCGCTCCTGGCCGCCGCCCAGCGCCTGGCCGATCGAACCGCCGAAGACGTACACGAACAGCAGCGTGAAGACGATCGGCATGAACAGCGCGTCGAACATCGACTCCGGGTCCTGGCGGATCCAGAGCAGATTGCGGCGGATGAGCGCCCCGGTGTGCCGCAGGTGCCCGCGCAGCGGGATGCGGACGTCGGTGGCGGCGGTGACGGTGGTGGCGCTCATACGGCGACCTCCTGGCGGGCTTCGGCGGGCGTGGCGTCCTGCGGGGCACCGGCGCGATGGCCGGTCAGGGACAGGAACACCTCGTCCAGGCTGGGCAGTTCGGTGGTGATGGAGGAGATCGTGATGCCGCGCGCGGTGACCGCGCCGACCACGGCCGTCAGCTGCTCGTCGCTGAGGATCGGCACCAGCAGCGTGCCGGTCTCGGGGTCCACGGTGGTCGCCGCGAGCCCGGTGATGCCCAGCTCGTCCAGCATGTCGGCGAGCGGGCGCAGCTGCAGCGGGTCGACCGGGCGGACGCGGAGGGTGCGCCCGCCGACGCGGGCCTTCAGCTCCTCGATGCCGCCGGTGGCGATGACCTTGCCGCGGTCCACCACGGTCAGCTCGGAGGCCAGCTGCTCGGCCTCCTCCATGTACTGGGTGGTCAGCAGCACGGTGACACCGTCGCCGACCATCGCCTTGACCTCGTCCCACACCTCGTTGCGGGTACGCGGGTCGAGCCCGGTGGTCGGCTCGTCGAGGTACAGCACGGCGGGCCGGCCGATCATGGAGGCGGCGAGGTCCAGCCGCCGCCGCATACCGCCGGAGTACGTGCTCGCCGGCCGCTTGGCCGCCTCCGTCAGCGAGAACCGCTCCAGCAGCTCGTCGGCGCGGGCGCGGGCGTCCTTGCGGGACAGGTCCAGCAGCCGGCCGATCATGTACAGGTTCTCCCAGCCGGGCAGCTTCTCGTCGACGGAGGCGTACTGCCCGGTGAGCCCTATGACCCGGCGCAGCTGCCTGGGCTGCCGTACGACGTCGTAGCCGGCCACGGTGGCCCGGCCCGCGTCCGGGGTGATCAGGGTGGACAGGATCCGTACGAGGGTGGTCTTGCCGGCGCCGTTCGGACCGAGCACGCCCATCACGGTGCCCTCGCGCACGTCCAGGTCGACACCGTCCAGCGCCTTGGTCTCGCCGTAGTGCTTGACCAGTCCCCGTACCGTCACTGCGTGGCTTGCGCCGACGGGGGTGTCATCGATTCGCGTCATGGGGAAGACGGTGCCAGCGCCCACCGACAAACCACCGACAGCCCGCCGACAGCCGCCGACAACCTCCCGACGACCACCGTGACCACCGATTGAGCGACCACGACGGTGAGCAACCCCCTCCGCGAGAGCGGCGTCGGCTCAGGCGCAGAAAGGGGCAGCCCCGCTGACGGGGGACGATCAGCGGGGCTGCCGGGGTGTTGCCGCAGTGGCTCAGTGGACGGAGTGCTCCTCCAGCGGGAACGCTCCGGAGACGACCTCCTCGGCGAACGACTTCACCGCGTCGCCCATGACCTCACGCAGGGCGGCGTACTTCTTGACGAACTTCGGGACCCGGCCGGAGGTCAGCCCCAGCATGTCGGTCCAGACCAGCACCTGGGCGTCCGTCTCCGGACCGGCGCCGATCCCCACCGTCGGGATGTGCAGTACCCGCGTCACCTCGGCGGCCAGCTCCGCCGGCACCAGCTCCAGCACGACCGCGAACGCTCCCGCGTCCTGGACCGCCTTCGCGTCCCGCAGCAGCTGCTGCGCCGCCTCCTCGCCGCGTCCCTGGACGCGGTAGCCCATCGCGTTGACGGACTGCGGGGTCAGCCCGATGTGGGCCATGACCGGGATGCCGGACTCCACCAGCAGCCGGATCTGCTCGTGCGAGCGCTCGCCGCCCTCCAGCTTGACCGCGCCGACCCCGGCGTCCTTCACCAGCCGGGTCGCGGAGCGCAGCGCCTGCACCGGACCCTCCTGGTAGGAGCCGAAGGGGAGGTCGCCGACGATCAGGGCGCGCTGTGTGCCGCGGACCACGGCCGCCGACAGCATCGTCATCTCGTCGAGGGTGACGGGCACGGTCGACTCGTACCCGAGGTGGCAGTTGCCCGCCGAGTCGCCGACCAGGATCACCGGGATCCCGGCCTCGTCGAAGACGGACGCGGTCATCGCGTCGTAGGCGGTGAGCATGGGCCACTTCTCGCCCCGCTCCTTGGCGAGCGTGATGTCGCGGACGGTGATGCGGCGGGTGCCCTTCCCCCCGTACAGCGCCTTGCTGCCGTCGGAAGGTTTGTTCTGGGCAGCCGAAAGCTGCGTCATGGCAACGGCTCCTTCAGTCATCTCGAGGCGCCCTGACGGCGTCCCCGGATCGACTCCATGGTGGCACCTCGTGCCAGCCAGGACCAGAGGGGCAGCTTGTGATCCCCGCCCATGGCCGGAGGCGGCCGTACAGGGCTGGCGTGTAAGGCCTTGGTAAAGAAGTAAGATACGAGACCGTTCCGTATCGAAAAGGCCGTAGGGTCGGACACATGACAAGTCCTGTCCCTGCCTCCCGGATACCCGAAGCGGTGCACCGGCGCCGCTGGGCGATCCTCGGCGTGCTGATGCTGAGCCTGCTCATCGTGGTGCTCGACAACTCGATCCTGAACGTCGCCATCAAGACCATCTCCAGCCCCGCGCCGACGGGCCTCGGTGCCACCCAGGGCCAGATCGAGTGGGCGATCAACGCCTACACCCTCGTCTTCGCCGGCCTGCTGTTCACCGCCGGCCTCATCGGCGACCGCCTCGGCCGCAAGAAGGTGCTGCTCGGCGGCATCGCCGTGTTCGGCATCGGCTCGATGCTGGCCGCCGAGTCCGGCTCGCCGGGCCAGCTGATCGCCTACCGCGCCCTGATGGCCCTCGGCGCCGCCTTCGTCATGCCGGCCACCCTCGCCGTCCTGATGAACGTCTTCGAGCGTGAGGAGCAGCCCAAGGCCATCGGCATCTGGGCCGGCGGCGTCGGCCTCGCCATCGCCATCGGGCCGATCACCGGCGGCGCCCTCCTCGACCACTTCTGGTGGGGCTCGGTCTTCTTCGTCAACGTGCCGATCGTGGTCGTCGCGCTGGTCCTGATGACCTGGCTGGTGCCCGACTCCCGCGACCCCCGGCCGGGCCGCCTGGACCCGGTCGGCGTGGTCCTGTCCGTCGTGGGCCTCGTCCTGCTGGTCTACGGCATCATCAAGGGCGGCGAGCTCGCCGACTTCACCGACCCGAAGGTGCTGGCGACGATCATCGCCGGTCTCGTCGTGCTGGCCGGTTTCGTCGTCTTCGAGAAGCGCAGCGACCACCCGTCGCTCGACGTCACCTACTTCAAGAACAAGGTGTTCTCGGCCGCCATGAGCGCCATCGCGCTGGTCTTCTTCGCGCTGATGGGCGTCACGTTCTTCGGTGTCTTCTACACCCAGAGCGTGCGCGGCTACTCCCCGCTGGAGTCCGGTGTGCTGATGCTGCCGCTCGCCGCCGCCCAGCTGATCTTCGCGCCGCGCGCCCGGCTGCTGGTCGACCGGTTCGGCAACAAGGCCACCACCACCGCCGGTCTGGTGCTGATCGCGGCGACGCTGGCCATGTTCGCCACCTTCGAGGCCGACACGCCGATCTGGCTGCTTGAGGTCGTCTTCTTCCTCATGGGCACCGGCATGGCGCACATCATGACGCCGACCTCGGTCGTCATCATGCAGGCGCTGCCGCGTGAGAAGGCCGGCTCCGCCTCGGCGCTCAGCAACACCTTCCGCCAGGTCGGCGGCGCGCTCGGCATCGCCGTCCTCGGCTCGGTGCTGGCCACGTCCTACCGCAACGGCATCGAGGGCAAGCTCGGCGTGCTGCCGCCCGCCCTGCGCGACAAGGCCGCCGAGTCCATCGAGGCCACCCTGGGCATCGCCGACAAGCTGGGCCCGCGGGGCGAGGCCCTGGTCACGCCCGCCGACGACGCGTTCCTGCACGCCATGCACGTCACCGCGCTGTGCGGAGTGGGCGTCGCGCTCATCGGCGCCGTGGTCACGGCCCTGTTCCTGCCGGGCAGGCCGCCCGCCGCGCAAGGGGACGAGAAGGAAACGGAATTGGTCGCGGCCGCGGACTGACGCGGACCACGGCTCCACGGGGGAAGGAGGCGGCTGCGGGACAATTCCCGCAGCACAGTGAGAGGACGGATCGACGTGAGCCTTGCCGAAAGCCGGCCGCGCCCGGACGGCCCCGTACGGGGCAGGCCCCGCAGCGAGGCCGTGGAACGCGCCATCATCGAGGGCGTGATGAAGCTCCTGGAGGACGGCGTGTCCCTCGCCGAACTCTCCGTCGAGCGCATCGCCCGCACCGCCGGGGTCGGCAAGGCCACCATCTACCGCCGCTGGAGCGGCAAGGAGGAGCTGTTCATCGACGTCGTGCGTGCCGTCGAGCCCGCCGACCCCGAACTCCCCGGTGTCTGCATGCGCGACGACCTCGTCGTCCTGCTGGAGAACCTGCGCCAGCGCGGCCTGGCCAGCCGGACGTCGGCGATGCTGCACAACGCCCACGCCCAGATGAAGAGCAGTCCCAGGATCTGGGCCGCGTACCACGCGAACGTCGTGGCGCCGCGGCGCGCCCTCGGCCTGGAAGTGCTGCGCCGCGGGCAGCGCGACGGCGAGCTGCGCACCGACGTCGACCTGGAACTGGCCAACGACATGCTCGTCGGCCCCATGCTCACCCGGGCCGTGCTGCGCCCGGACGCCGAGCTGCCCGAGGGCCTGGCGGAGCAGATCGTCGACACGGTCCTGGAGGGCCTACGGCCCGTCAGGTCGACAGCCTCGTAGCACTCATGTGCGCATTTCGTCACAGACCTCACGTGTCCCGGGGGTAGGCGGAACTCCCCGCCCCGGCCCGTTCGTCCTCGTCTTCCGTACGGCCGTCATGGGACGGCGGGAACGGAGCCGATCATCCCCTAGGGTCGGAAGAGCACGGGGGAACGACGGTGTGCACGGCAGGCAGTGAGGCAGACGGTATGGCGCAGCAGGCATACATGGCGGAGACGGCGGACGGCGGCTCGGGGCCCGAGCGACCGGGATCGCGGCTTCGGCGCCTGTTGCACCGCCTGCTCGCGGGCTGGCGCGGGGATCCGGGCATCTGGCGCCGGGGCATCGTCCTGGCCGTGCTGGCCCTGCTGCTGGCCCTGGTGATGCTGCTGCACTCGCGCATCCCGAACCGGGTGGGCAACCTCGGCAGCCTGACCGAGACGTTTCTGCCCTGGCTGGGCTTCGCCATCCCGGTCCTGCTGCTCCTCGGCCTCCTGCGGAAGTCGGCGACGGCGCTCGTCGCCGTACTGCTCCCGGCGATCGTGTGGCTGAACCTCTTCGGCGGGCTGCTCAGCGACAAGTCGGGTTCGGGCGGCGACCTGATGGTGGCGACCCACAACGTCAACGCCGACAACCCGGACCCCGCCGTGACCGCCCGTGACGTCGCCTCCTCCGGCGCCGACGTCCTGGCCCTGGAGGAGATCCCCGGCACGGCCGTCGCCGTCTACGAGAGGGCGCTCGCGCCGACGTACAAGTACCACGCGGTCGTCGGCACGGTCGGCCTGTGGAGCAGGTACCCGATGACCGACACGCAGGCCGTCGACATCAAGCTCGGCTGGAAGCGGGCCATGCGGGCCACGGTCACCACCCCCGAGGGGCCGGTCGCCGTGTACGTCGCCCACATGCCCTCGGTGCGGGTGAAGGTGGAGGCCGGTTTCACCGCCCGGCAGCGGGACAAGAGCGCCGACGCGCTCGGCGAGGCCATCGCCGCCGAGCCCCTGAAGCGGGTCGTCCTGCTCGGCGACCTGAACGGCACGATGAACGACCGTTCCCTCAACGCCGTCACCTCCCAGATGCGCTCCACGCAGGGCGCGGCGGGCAGCGGCTTCGGGTTCAGCTGGCCGGCGTCGTTCCCGATGGCGCGGATCGACCAGATCATGGTCCGGGGCGTGGAGCCCGAGAGCTCCTGGACGCTGCCGCGCACCGGCAGCGACCACCTGCCGGTGGCCGCCCGTGTGAAGCTGGACACGTCGTCGTAACCCTGGGGAATACCGGGCCTGAGAGGCTTTGTTCCGATGCTGAACATAGGCTGACACGGAACTCCGCTCCCTTACGTTGAAAGGCACAGGCCCTTCATGCCCCTGGCCCTGCTCGCCCTGGCCGTCGGCGCTTTCGGTATAGGCACGACCGAGTTCGTGATGATGGGGCTGCTCCCCGACGTCGCGGACGACCTGCACATCTCGATCCCCGCCGCAGGGCACCTGGTCTCGGCCTACGCGCTGGGTGTCGTCATCGGTGCCCCGCTGCTGGCCGCCGTGACGGCCCGGATGTCCCGCCGCACGGTCCTCATCGCCCTGATGGCGCTGTTCGTCGCGGGCAACGCCCTGTCGGCGTTCGCCCCCGGCGACGGCTCCCTGCTCGCCGCGCGCTTCCTCAGCGGCCTGCCGCACGGCGCCTTCTTCGGCGTGGGCGCGGTCGTCGCCACGGGGATGGTCCCGCCGGAGCGCAAGGCCCGCTCGGTCTCCCTGATGTTCCTCGGCCTGACCGTGGCCAACATCGCGGGTGTGCCGGTGGCGACGCTGGTCGGCCAGCACCTCGGCTGGCGTGCGACCTTCCTGGGGGTGAGCCTGATCGGCCTGGCGGCGATCGCGTCGCTGGCCCTGCTGATCCCGCACGACCGGGCGCACGCCGCCGCGTCGGCCGGCCTGCGCGGCGAACTGGCCGCGCTGCGGTCCCTGCCGGTCTGGCTGGCGCTCGGTACGACGGTGGCGGGCTTCGGCGCGCTCTTCGCGGCCTACAGCTACGTCACCCCGATGCTGACGGACGCGGCGGGCTACGCCGATTCGAACGTGACACTGCTGCTCGCGCTGTTCGGCGTGGGCGCGACGGCGGGCAACCTGCTGGGCGGCCGGCTGGCGGACCATGCGCTGCGCGGGACGCTGTTCGGCGGCCTGGCCTCGCTGGGACTCGTCCTGCTGCTCTTCCCGGTGCTGATGCGGGCGGAGTGGAGCGCGGCCCTGGCGGTGGCCCTGCTGGGCATGGCCGCCTTCGTCACCGGCTCCCCGCTCCAGCTGATGGTCATGGAGAAGGCCGCCGCGGCCCCGTCCCTGGCCTCCTCCGCCAACCAGGCGGCCTTCAACCTGGCGAACGCCGGCGGCGCCTGGATCGGCGGCCTGGCCCTCGCGGCGGGCTTCGGTACGACGTCCCCCGCGCTCGCCGGAGCGGCACTGGCGGTGCTGGGACTCGGTGTGGCGGGCGTGGCGTACGCCGTGGACCGGCGCCGGGCGACTTGGCCGGCGGGGCGGGTCGTCACGTCCCACGTGCCGGAGGGCGCGGAGGCGCTGCACCACTGAAAGGGAAAGGGGGCGCGGGGTACCAGGACCCCACGCCCCCTTTGTTCAGCGGAGTGTCAGTGCTTCTTGGCGGCGTACGACTGCACGTACCCGTCCGCCGGCGAGCCGACGCCCGTCACGTCGTCGTAGCCCTTGACCGCGGACAGCGAGCTGTCCTTGCCGAGGCTGCGCACCGAGTAGAGCAGGCCGCCGGAGGCGTTCAGGCCGTTGGCGAAGTCCACGCGGGCGACCGCCAGGCCGGAGCCCGTCGGGTTGTCCGTGACGTCGTGGAAGACGCCCTTCTTGCCGTACTTGGCGTAGATCGCCGGGTTGGCGAAGCCGAGCGCCTTGCCGCCCTGCGCCTCCTGGGCCAGGGCCTGGACCGCCGCGATCACCGGAGCGGCGAGCGAGGTGCCGCCGATGCGGTACTCGCTGTACCGCTCGGTGCCGTCGGGGAAGGTCTGGGTCTGGCCGACCAGGAAGCCGGTGTTCGGGTCGGCGATGGCCGCGATGTCCGGGACGACGCGGTTGCCGGTGGCGTTGTTGGCCGTGGCCAGCGCCTTCGGCACGACGCCCTTCTGGTAGTACGGCTGCGGCACGTTCTTGCTGGTGCCGCCGCCCGCGCCCGAGGTGAAGGCGCCGGGGAAGCCCTGCCAGCTCTTGCCGTCGGCCGACAGGGTCGCCTTCTCGGTGCCCCAGCCGGTCTCCCACTGGTACGTGTCGCCCTTGCCGACGGCCAGCGAGGTACCGCCGACCGCGGTCACCCACGCCGAGTTGGCCGGGGTGTCGACCTGCTTCGTACCGGACTTGGCGGCCTGGTCGCCGTCGTCACCGGAGGAGAAGTAGAAGCCGATGCCCTGCACCGCGCCCAGCTGGAAGACCTGGTCGTAGGCCGCCGCGAGGTCCGGCGTCTGGTTCGCCTCGACGTCGCCCCAGGAGTTGGAGACGATGTCGGCCAGGTGGTTGTCGACGACCTTGCTGAGCGAGTCGAGCAGGTCGGCGTCGTAGCAGGAGGCCGCACCGACGTAGGTGACGTCGGCGGACGGGGCGACCGCGTGCACGGCCTCGACGTCGAGGGTCTCCTCGCCGTACCAGCCGGCCGCGCCACACTCCTTGGTCTTGGTGTAGTTCGCGGGCAGCGACTGGTGCAGCTGGCCGGTCTTCCAGGCCGCGTCGCCGTTCTTCACCGCGTACGTGCCGGCGTCCAGGGCGATGGTCGGCGAGGCGTAGGCGTCCGTGATGGCGATGCGGACGTTCTTGCCGGTGTACGTGCCGGCGCCGTAGGCGGCGCGCAGCTGCTTGCCGGTGTAGCCCTTGATCGCGTACGGGATCTTGCCGCCGTACGCGTCCGGGAGCGAGGACGCCGTCTTCGAGCCGTAGTAGGACGAGAACGGGCCCGCGTTCTTGAACACGGCGTCCGGGGGCGGCAGCTGGTCGTCGTGGTTCGACTTGTGCGGGGCGTTGTCCAGACCGGTGACGGTCAGGACGGCGTCCTGCAGGCCGGCCGGCACGGAGGCCGTCTGCGCCGGGGCGCGGTAAGTCGCCGAGCCCTTGGCGAAGTTGTGCAGCTGGGTGCCGAAGGCCTTCTCGGCGGCGGCCACGTCACCGGAGACGGCGACGTAGTGCGCGGTGACCGCGGTGACCTTCAGGCCGGACGCCGTCAGCCAGGACTTGACGGCGGCCACCTGGGCCTTGGTGGCCCCGAAGCGGGCCTGCGCCTTCTTGGCGCTCAGGTACTTGCCGTACAGCGGCGAGCTGGGGTCGGACACGGCCTTGGCGTAGGCGGCGAGTCCGGCCGCGTCCTTGCCGGCCAGGTAGACCCGGGCGTTGATCTGGGCGCTGTTCGAGGTCGCACCCTTGTCCGCCTTGGCCGTCGCCCAAACGGGCTTGGTGCCCTTCAGTGCGTCACGAGCGGGGCTGCCCGCGGCGTGCGCCGCGGGTATGCCCAGCGCCAGCGCGCCGGCGATCATGGGCAGTGTCGCTGCCATGCTCACAGCGCGCGTCTTGGCGCGGTTGGATCTCATAGAACCCCCTGCGATGCGGTTCGCATGCATGTAGTGGTCGGTACGCCATGTATCCGCGCGTCGGCCCGCGGCGGTTCGGCCGGCGAATGGATCACATGATGGGGGTCACTCTTGCGATGAACCGTTCATGCCAGGGGAAGGTAAAGGTCAAGAGAAGCTCAAGTGCCCGTCAGGTGGGGCGAATTGCGCCTTTCATCCCTCACGGTTGGGTAACGGAACGGCCGGCGGGCTGTTCAGGAACGCGGCGCCGCTCCCCGCTCCTTGAGCATCCCCGCCATCACCTGCAGCTCCGACTGCTGCGCGTCCACCATCCCCTGCGCGAGCCGCTTCTCCACGCCGACGGTGCACTTGGCCACGCACCCCTCGGCCATGTGGATACCGCCCTTGTGATGGTCCGTCATCAGCTGCAGATAGAGGACCTCGGCCCGCTTCCCGCTGAGCGACCGGAGCTTGTTCAGCTCCGTGTTCGTCGCCATGCCCGGCATCAGCGCGCCGTCCTTGCCGGAGGCCATGTCGCCCATGCCCATCCAGGTCATCGGCGGCTCGGCCGACACCTTCGGCAGCTCCCACAGGTCCAGCCAGCCCAGCAGCATGCCGCGCTGGTTGGCCTGCGTCTGCGCGATGTCGTAGGCGAGCCGCCGCACCTCCTCGTTCCCCGTGCGGTCCCGGACGATGTACGACATCTCGACGGCCTGCTGGTGATGGACCGCCATGTCCCGCGCGAAACCGGCGTCCGCGGACTCCGGGCCCGGCGTACCGGGGTCCGAGCCGCCCGAGTCCTCGGCGACCGCGTAGGTGATGGCGCCCGCCGCGACGAGCACCGCCGCCGCGGCCCCCGCGATCCAGCCGACGTACCGCCGCCTCACTTCATGACCCCGCCGGTGCAGGGGGCGCCCGGCTCGGGCGTCTGCGCACCCTGGACGTACGCGGCGAAGAACTTGTCCACTTCCGGATCGGCCGCGCTCTTCACCGTCACCTGGTGGCCCCAGGCCGACAGGATCAGCGGTGCCGCCTGGTTCCGGTACGGGCTCATCAGCGAGTACGGCGTCTTCTTCACCTTCGCCGCGAGCGCGTCGACGTCGGCCTTCTTCGCCTCGCTCGTGTACGTCACCCAGACCGCGCCGTGCTCCAGGGAGTGCACCGCGTTCTCGTCCGGCACCGGCTCGGTGTAGACGTCGCCGTTGCAGTTCGCCCAGACCGGGTTGTGATTGCCGCCCACCGGCGGGTGCATCGGGTACGACACGCTGGTCGGCACGTGCGTCCGCTCCAGCTTGCCGCTCCAGGTCTTCACGCCGTCGGCGCCGGCGACCCAGTGCCCGGAGTCGGCGGCGGAGCCCTTGGAGTCGCTCGCGGTGTCCTTCTTGTCGTCCGACCGCGAGTTCAGCACGACCACGCCGCCGACGACGAGACCGGCGACGACCACCACGCTCGCGGCGACGGCGAGCACACGGTTGCGGCGCTCGCGCACGCGCTCGGTGCGGCGCATCTCCTCTATGCGCGCCTTGCGCGCCGCGGTGCTGTTCTTGGCGGAACCCATGAGGTGTCCTTCGGGGGAAAGGGACGGCATCGGGAAGGGGCGGGCCTGCTGATCGTAATCGGGAAGGGCCGGCTTCCGTAGGGAGGGCACGGCAAACTTCCGTAGGGCGGGCAGGACGCCGAGGGGACGGCGGGATAGTTTGAACCGTGGATGCGGCATTGCCTACGCTCGTGGTATGCGGCTCCTGCGCTCGACCGACCTGGCCCTGCGCGTCCTGATGCGACTGGCCGTCGCCGCCGACGCCACGCCCACCACCCGCCAGGTCGCGGCCGACATGAATGTGCCCTACACGCATACCGCGAAGGTCGTCGCCGAACTCCAGCACCTGGGCCTCGTCGACGCCCGCCGCGGCCGGGGCGGCGGTCTCGCGCTGACCGGCGAGGGCCGTACGGCGTCGGTCGGCGCGGTGGTGCGTACCTTCGAGGGCGACGGCGACGTGGTCGACTGCGAGGGCCCGACCCCCTGCCCCCTGAACTCCGGCTGCCGCCTGCGCGGCGCCCTGCGCCGGGCCCAGGAGGCCTTCTTCGCGGCGCTGGACCCCGTCACGGTCGCCGACATCGTCTCCGACCCCACAGCCCCCCTGCTGCTGGGCATGTCCCGGGGGCCGGGACCCGGCTGACACGGCGGGTCGCCGGTCGGCTTCCGGGCCTGGGACGGCCGAGGTCACTGGCCAAAAACGCCGTTGATCGCCGGGCGGGCCTGGGGAAGGCTGGAGGCCGACTTCAGAACCGCGACGGGGGTACGCCATGAAGATCCTCATCTCCGGCGCGAGCGTGGCCGGTCCCGCTCTCGCCTTCCTCCTGCACCGCGACGGGCACGAGGTGACCGTGGTCGAGCGCGCCCCGGCCCTGCGGGACAGCGGCTACGCCGTCGACTTCCGGGGCGCGGTCTTCGAGGTGCTGGCGGACCTGGGGATCCTGGAGGAGGTGCGCGGGCACGCCACCGGGATGCGCGGCACCGACCTGCTGGACGCCGGCGGCAACCGCGCCGGCGAGCTGCCCGCCGATGTCTTCGCCGGTGAACTGGAAGTACCCAAGCGGGAGTTGACCCGTATCCTGCACGCGCGCACGGCCGCCGCGGTGCGCTATGTCTTCGACGACTCGATCAACGCGATCGAGCAGGACGCCGACGGGGTCCGGGTCGGCTTCGAACGCGCCGCCCCGGACACCTACGACCTGGTCGTCGGCGCCGACGGCATCTACTCGGTGGTGCGCCGCCTGGTCTTCGGACCGCACAGCGAGGCCGTCCGGCACCTCGGCATGTCGGGCGTGGGCTTCAGCGCCCCGAACCGGCTGGCCCTGGACCGCCGGGGCGCGCTGTGGCGGAGCCCCGGCCGCGCGGTCTACGCGTTCAGCGGTGCCGACGCCGAGCGGATGTCCGTGAGCCTGTCCTTCGCCAGCGACTCACCGGAGCTGGACCTCCTGGGCCGCGCGGAGCAGGAGCGGATCACCCGGGAGCGGATGGCCGGCGCCGGGTGGATCGTGCCCCGCCTGCTGGACGACATGTCCGCCGCCACCGACCTCTACTTCTCCTCGGCCTGCCAGGTCCACCTCGACCGCTGGTCCGAGGGCCGGGTGGTGCTGGTGGGCGACGCCGGCTACTGCGCCGCCCCCACCTCGGGCATGGGCACCTCCCAGGCGCTGATCGGCGCCCGTACCCTCGCCCGGCACCTGGCCGAGTCCGGCGGCGACCACGCCAAGGCCTTCGCCGCCTACGAGCAGGAGCTGCGCCCCTACGTGGCGGAGAACCAGGAGATCGGCCGGGAGGGCGCCCGCCGCTTCGGCGCCGAGTGACCCGCGGGGGCTCAGCCCCGGGCCAGCCACAGGTCCGGGCCGAACACCTCGTAGTGGATGTCGGCCGGGGCCACGCCCTGCTCGATCAGCTGGGCGCGGACCGCGCGCATGAAGGGCAGCGGCCCGCACAGGTACGCGCGCGTGCCGGGCGGCACGGCGATGCCGGCGAGGTCGACCAGGCCGGTGCGGGTGCCCGGCTCCGCGTCCCGCTCGTAGAAGAAGTGCACGGACGCGTCCGCGAGCTTGCCGGCGTACGTCTGGTGGTCGGTGCGCAG
The DNA here is from genome assembly GCF_014649495.1 of Streptomyces filipinensis. Taxonomy (GTDB): domain Bacteria; phylum Actinomycetota; class Actinomycetes; order Streptomycetales; family Streptomycetaceae; genus Streptomyces; species Streptomyces filipinensis. The sequence goes on from NZ_BMTD01000001.1 coordinate 897,040, forward strand.
GGCGTGGTCGGCGGGGGAGCGGTCGCCGTGGACGACGGTGACCGCTCCCTGGTGGCCGGTGGCGGCGAGGCCGGCCAGCATCGCGATCATCGGGGTCACGCCGATGCCCGCGGAGGCGAGCAGCACAGGGGTGCCGGCGTCGGCGTCCAGGACGAGGTCGCCGTACGGCTCGGACAGCTCCAGGACGTCGCCCACCCGCACGTGTGCGTGCAGGTGGTTCGACACCTCGCCGTCGGGGGCGGCGGCGTCGCCGGTCACGCGCTTGACGCTGAACTGGCGCACGCTCTCGCCCGGCGCCCCGGACAGGCTGTACTGCCGTATCTGGCGGGCGCCGTCGGCCAGCTCCACCTGGACGGAGACGTACTGGCCGGCGCGGACGTCGCGCACCGGGCCGCCGTCGGCCGGGCGCAGCCGGAAGGTGACGACGTCCGCCGTCTCCTCGACGCGTTCCACGACCTCCCACGGCCGCCGGTCCCGGGTGCCGCTCTCCTCGTACAGCCGCTTCTCGATCGCCACGAGCGCGTTGGCCATCAGCCAGTAGACCTCGGTCCAGGCGGCGGCCACCTCGGGTGTGACGGCCTCGCCGAGCACCTCGGCGATGGCGCCGAAGAGGTGCTCGTGCACGACCGCGTACTGCTCGGGTGCCACGCCGAGCGAGGCGTGCTTGTGGGCGATGCGGCCGAGCATCGCGTCGGGCCGGGTGTCCGGGTGTTCCAGCAGGTGCGTGGCGAAGGCGGCGATCGATCCGGCGAGGGCCTGCTTCTGGGCGCCGGAGGCCTGGTTGCCGCGGTTGAACAGGTCCCGCAGCAGTCCGGGGTGGGCGGCGAACAGGCGGGCGTAGAAGCGCTCGGTGATCTCGCCGATGGCCGCGCCGACGGCGGGAAGGGTGGCGCGGACGGTGGCTGCGGACTGCTCGGACAGCATCGGGACTCCTCACGACTCGGCTGATCGGGACGCTATGAAAACTTGTATCTGAGATGCAAATTAAACGGCCGTGGTGTCCCTCACGCCGCGGATCGGACCGGCCCTGACGGATGCCGGTCCGAGCAGGCAAGATGGGCCACACAGCAGTACACCTGCCGTACGCGAGGCGTTCAGGCCCGGGACGCTCGGGCGATCAAGGTCCGCAACGCGCATGAAATGCTGTTGTGGTGGGATGCTCAGGTGCCCGACCGCCGCCCACGGGATGGGGGACAGGCGGCCTGACCAGCAAGGATGGGGTAGCGGAAGATGGACAAGCAGCAGGAGTTCGTGCTCCGGACACTGGAGGAGCGTGACATCCGGTTCGTACGGCTGTGGTTCACGGACGTGCTGGGCTTCCTGAAGTCCGTCGCCGTGGCCCCCGCCGAACTGGAGCAGGCCTTCGACGAGGGCATCGGCTTCGACGGCTCCGCCATCGAGGGCTTCGCCCGGGTCTACGAGTCCGACATGATCGCCAAGCCGGACCCCTCCACCTTCCAGGTCCTGCCGTGGCGCGCGGAGACCCCCGGCACCGCCCGCATGTTCTGCGACATCCTCATGCCGGACGGCTCCCCGTCCTTCGCCGACCCGCGGTACGTCCTCAAGCGTGCCCTGGCCCGCACCTCCGACCTGGGCTTCACCTTCTACACCCACCCGGAGATCGAGTTCTTCCTGCTGAAGGACCGCCCGCTGGACGGCTCCCGCCCCACCCCGGCCGACAACTCGGGCTACTTCGACCACACCCCGACCAACGTCGGCATGGACTTCCGCCGCCAGGCGATCACCATGCTGGAGTCCATGGGCATCTCGGTGGAGTTCTCCCACCACGAGGGCGCCCCCGGCCAGCAGGAGATCGACCTGCGCTACGCCGACGCCCTCTCCACGGCCGACAACATCATGACGTTCCGCCTGGTCATGAAGCAGGTGGCGCTGGAGCAGGGCGTCCAGGCGACCTTCATGCCGAAGCCTTTCTCCGAACACCCCGGCAGCGGCATGCACACGCACCTCTCCCTCTTCGAGGGTGACCGCAACGCGTTCTACGAGTCCGGCGCGGAGTTCCAGCTCTCCAAGGTCGGCCGCTCCTTCATCGCGGGCCTGCTCAAGCACGCGGCGGAGATCTCCGCGGTCACCAACCAGTGGGTGAACTCCTACAAGCGCATCTGGGGCGGCTCCGAGCGCACGGCCGGCGCCGGCGGCGAGGCCCCCTCGTACATCTGCTGGGGCCACAACAACCGCAGCGCCCTGGTCCGCGTCCCGATGTACAAGCCCGGCAAGACCGGCTCCGCGAGGGTGGAGGTACGTTCCCTCGACTCGGGGGCGAACCCCTACCTGGCCTACGCCCTCCTGCTGGCCGCCGGCCTGAAGGGCATCGAGGAGGGCTACGAACTGCCGCCGGGCGCCGAGGACGACGTCTGGGCGCTGTCCAACGCCGAGCGCCGCGCGATGGGCATCGAGCCCCTGCCGCAGAACCTCGGCGAGGCCCTGACCCTCATGGAGAGCAGCGACCTGGTCGCCGACACCCTCGGCGAGCACGTCTTCGACTTCTTCCTGCGCAACAAGCGCCAGGAGTGGGAGGAGTACCGCAGCGAGGTCACCGCGTTCGAGCTGCGGAAGAACCTGCCGGTGCTGTAGGGCCGCTCAGAGCAGTTCCCCTCCACGTCGATTCCGTGGGGCCGGCGGTCGCGGACCGTCGGCCCCACCGCGTCTCGCAGGCCCCGGGCCGTTCCGGGCCGCCGTCCGGGTGGAGCCGTGGCCTCCAGCGAGGCAGGCTTGGTGCATGAAGGCGCCCTTGCACCCGCCCTCGTGGCCAGGCGCAGGCGGTCATAACCGGATCCTCTTCACGCTGATGCAGTGTGTGCCCTTCCTGATCGCGCTGGCCGTGCTGGTCATCGAGCTCACCCCTGCGCACTTCATCTATACCGGCCCCTTCCTCACCGCGGTCCCGGCGCTGGCGGCAGTGACGCTGGGGCCCAAGGGCACCGCCGCGGCGGCGGCCCTCGCGCTGGCGATCAGCGTGACCACCGCGACCTGTAACGGGGCATGGGGCAGCCTGCAGGTCTACAGCAACTTCCTGGCTCTGGCCTTGGTGTCCGCGGCTGGCTTCATCACCAGCCGCGCGATGCAGGAGCGGAGGCGGAGAGAGCTCGACCAGGTCCGCAGCATCGCCGTGGCGGCCCAGGACGTCGTGTTGCGGCCCGTGCCCGCGCGCCTGGGCCCCCTGCGGGCCGCCAGCCTGTGCCTGGCGGCCGGGACGGGGGCACGGGTGGGCGGTGATCTGTACGAGGCCGTGCAGACGCGATACGGCGTCCGGATGATCGTGGGGGACGTCCGGGGCAAGGGCCTGGTCGCCGTGCGAGCCGTCGCGGTGGCGCTGGGCGCGTTCCGGGAGGCCGTGCACTACGAGGAGGACCTGGTGGAGGTCATGAACCGCTGCTCGGCTGCGCTGCGACGGGAGGTCGCGGTGCCGGGTGCGTACGGTCATGAGGTTCTGATGGAAGGGTTCACCACGGCGCTCATCGCACAGGTGCCGGACCAACCCGTGGTCCAGCTGGTCAACCGTGGACATCCCCCGCCGCTGCTGCTGCACCAGGGAAGGGCTGTACCGCTGACGCCGAGCGTGCCGTCGCCGCCTCTCGGCCTCGAAGACCTCGTCACGGACCTCCCCGAGAAGCCCGAGACCCATGTGTTCATGCCCGGCGACCGTCTGTTGCTGTACACCGACGGTGTGATCGAGGCCCGTAACCGTGCCGGCGAATTCTTCGCTCTGCCGGAGGCCATGGAGGGGATGGGCGTCGGCCCCACCCCACCCGTGTTCCTGGAGCAACTGCACCAGGCGTTGACCCGCCACACGGACGGCGACTTGGCGGACGACGTGGCGGTGATCCTCGCCGACCGGCTCGAAGATCTACCGAGGTCACCTCTCGGTGGAGCAGACAGGGGGTGACCGGGTACCGCAGCGAGGTCACGGCGCTCGGGCCGGCGCCCAGGGGGTATGGAACCGTGGGCGTTCACCGGGGGAGCGAGGTGCCGACGCGGGCGATGAGGAGGGCGATGTCGTCCTGCGCGGGGGTCGGGGCGAGACGGTCGAGGAGGGTGTCGGCCAGCTCGTCGAGGGACGGATGGGTGCCGGCGAGGAGGTGGGTGAGCTCCTCCAGGCGCTCATCGAGGTCGTGCTCGCGGGCTTCGACGAGCCCGTCGGTGTAGAGGACGAGCACGGTCCCGGGAGCGACGGCGATCTCGATGGTCGTGAAGGAGATGCCACCGATACCGAGCGGTGCGCCGGAGGGCAGGTCGATGAGGCGGGCCGTGCCGTCGGGGGTGATCAGGGCAGGTGGCGGATGCCCGGCCCGGGCGAACCGGCAGCGGTGGGCCGCGGCGTCACAGACGCCGTACAGGCATGTGGCCAGGATCGGGCCGTCGAGGTCCTGCATCGTCTGGTCGAGGTGGTGCAGCAGCTGGTCGGGGGGCAGGTCCAGGCGGGTGAGGGCCCGGAGCGTGCTGCGCATCTGCCCCATGACGGCGGCGGCTGGGATGCCGTGCCCCATGACGTCGCCGATGGCCAGGGCGGCCCTGTCGGGGGTCATGGCGGCCACGTCGTACCAGTCGCCGCCCACCTCGTTGGCGTCGGAGGCGGGCAGGTAGCGGTGGGCGATCTCGATACCGCCGGGAGGGGTGAAGCTGCGGGGCAGCATGCTGCGCTGCAGCGTCAGGGCTGTGTCGTGCTCGCGGGCGTAGCTGAGGGCGTTGTCGATCGCCACGGCGGCCTTGGCCGCGATCTCCTCGGCGTCGGACAGCTCGTCCTCCCCGAACGGGCTGGGGTTCTGCGCTCGCCAGAGGCTGATCGCACCCAAAAGTGTGCGCCGTGAGTACAACGGGGCGGTGATCAGCGAGTGCATGCCGAAGTCCAGCAGCCCGCGGGCCCGGTGGCCGTGATGGGCCTGCCACGCGGAGGAGGTACGAAGGTCCGGTACGAAGGTCGCGCTCGTGGCGGTGAGAGCGATCTGTGAGTCCACGGGGTCGAGCGGGGGGTCATCGCGGACCCCGCCCAGCGCGACGCGGCGGGCCCGTGCGCTGGGGTCGGCGAGCGGCTCGCCGACGAGCAGGACGGGCAAGGCCAGGTCGACGGTGACGAAGTCGGCGAAGCGGGGGACCAGCACGCGCACCAGTTCCTGCGCGGTCTGCTTCGCGTCGAGAGTCGTACCGATGACAATGCTGGCCTCGTACAACAGTCCGAGGCGCTCGTGAGCGTGTCGTGCCTGCTCACGGCTCTCCTCAAGTGAGGAGGCCAGGGTGTTGAACGCCGTCCCGAGCTGCCTGATCTCGCCCCTGCCGGTTTCGGGCATCCGTACGGCGAGGTCGCCGCCGGCGAGCCGGGACGCCGCGCCTGCCGCCTTGCGGACCGGCCAGACCACGGCCCGGATCACGTACCCGGCGAAGGTCGCGATGAGGAGCATGGAGCCGGCAAGGCCGATCGACGCCGCCACGACCGCTTCCCGGGCGTCAGCGTTGGCGGCGCTCTCACGCGCCGCGATCAGGGTCGCCTGGGTCGACTCGTACCGGTCGAACTGCTTCCTGAGCGCGTCGACGCGCCGTTTCCCTTCCAGCGTCGCCTCCACGCCGCGTGCCCGGGGGTCCCCTCGGCTCGCAGCCGCGACCAGCGGAATCGAGTAGTCGTGGATGAGGGACTCGCCGGCCTGCCGGATGCGCTGGGCCAGTGCCCTCTGGCCGGGGGTGGCGCTGAGGCGCACGAGTTGCTGTGCCTGGCCGGAGAACTTGGTCCGGGCGGTCTGCCATGGCTCAAGGAACTGCTTCTCCCTGGTGATGACGAAGCCGCGCTGGCCTGTTTCCAGGTCGACGACGAGCCCCTCGACCGTTCTCGCCTGGGCGAGCGCCGCCTGGGCGTGGCGGTCGGCAGCCGTCGACTCGCCGAGCCCGATGATCGACCAGAGCAGCATCGTGAAGGCGAGCCCGATCAGCAGGGCGAGCAGCCCACCGGAGACGGCGGTAAGGGGCACCAGCCCCCCACGTGCGCGTCTCTTTCGTGGACCTGACATGCGCATCCCCTGCCCTGCGCACGAACCGGTGGCCCAGGCGTCAGCAGGGCGGTCTCGCGGTGAGCTCCGTCCCCTTGAGTCTAGGTGGGGTGCGCCGGACCCGCCGGGGGCGACCGCAAGGCCGCGGTCGGCCGCCCGCCGGCTCGTCTCCCCCGGCACCGCTCATGCCGCCCCCCACCACCGGCACACCGACGGCCGTCATCCCCCGCACGTGGCCCGGCGTCCGCAGGTCCCCGGTCGTCCCCTAAACGGTTGCGGGCGGTGGTACCGGGGCGCTTCGTGCGCCCTCGGTGCCACCGCCCAGCCACTTCCCACCACGTCCAGGGGTGCTGAACCGGCCTCTTACCAGGCCTTGTTGTCGCAGCCCATGGTCGAGCCGATGTGCGTCGCCTGCGCGCCCGGGTCCCCTTCGCCGTTGAGGGCGTTGCCGAGTACGCCGTTGAGGATCCCGACCTCGCCGAGGACGTCGAGGTTCAGGTCGTGCGACCGGCAGTTGGAGCTCTGAAGGACGCTGTTGCCCCCTTCGCCGCCGGCGTGAGCGGTACCGGCGGTCAGGAGTCCGACGCTGCCGAGGGCCGCGACCAGGACGGCAGCCTTGTGAAGCTTGTGCATGTCATCTCCATAGAGTGAGTGTGTGGATGCGATCTGTCACGGACCTTCCACTTACAGCAACGGAGACTAGGGTTAATATCCGCCAAAATGGACATCGACACGCCGATTTCATGATCTGTCAGACTGCGGCCTGGGTCCCTACGGCGTATAAGCGGGGGACACCGCGGCCGTACTGATCCGCCGCGCTCGTCCCGACCCGTCCGCCGGCACCTGGTACAGGTCGGCGCCGTAGTCGCCCGGCAGGGCGTAGACGACGGTCCGGGCGTCACGCCACACCGCCTGGTCGTCCACGCTCCTCCGCTCGGCCAGCGGTGTCTCGCGCATCGTCCGCAGGTCGAGCACGTACAGCCGCCAAGGGGCGTCCTGCGGCAGGCCGTTGACCCGTTTCTTGTAGGCGATCCGGGTGCCGTCGGGCGAGAGGGACGGGCACTCGACGTCGGCGTGCAGGGCCGTCACCGTACGGGCCCGCAGATCGCCACGGACCAGGTACGTGCGCCCCTTCGTCGCCAAGGTCGCATAGAACGTGCGGTCGTCCGCCGCGAACGTCACCCCCCAGAAATTGACGTCCGCCCCCCGGTACGGATGGCCGTCCTTGACGATCCGGAAGGCCTCCAGGGACGGGATCAGCACGCCGCTGCGGGTGTCCACGATCGCCGTGCGCGTGGAGAAGTCCGTGCCGGCGTAACTGTCCCCGCCCACGAACGCCGTCCAGGCGGCGAAGTGCCCCGTCGGCGAGATCCGGGCGCGCGACGGAATGCCCGGCACGTCATACCGGTGCTCCGTCCGCAGCCGGTCGTCCAGGACCAGCGCCCGGTAGGTGTCCGAGACCGGACCGTGCACCGCCTGCAGGCACACGCCGGTGCCCGAAGCGGCGTAGAAACGCAGGCACTTGACGCCGGAGGCGGTACGCGGACCGGAAGGATCACCGGCCGCGACACTGACGATCTCGTCCCGGTGCGGGCCCCACGCCATGTTCCGGAACACCATCCGCGCGTGCCCGGTCAGCGTGACGCTCCCCGGCGCCACCCGCGGACCGCCCGCCCGGGTGTGGTCGCGGCGGTCGGCGCGGGCCGAGGCGTGCAGCACGGACGCCAGCCCGACCGCCCCGAGCGCGGCGACGGCCGCGACGAGGATCAGGATGCGGCTGCGTACGGTCATGCGGTCACCGTCGCCTTCGGACGCAGGGTGAGGGAGAGGACGGCACAGGCGGCCAGCGCCACCGCCGCCCCCACCAGCGCCGCCCGGTCGCCCCACACCGTCCAGGCGGCGCCGAACAGCAGCGAGCAGGCGAACCGGGCCAGCGCCTGCCCGGTCTGGACGAGGGCCAGCCCGGACGAGCGCAGCGCCTCCGGCACGCCGTCCGAGGCCGCCGCCATCAACACCCCGTCGGTGGCCGCGTAGAAGGCACCGTGCAACGCCAGGACGGCGTACGGGAGAGCCGGTCCGTGCCACCCCGTGAGCAGCAGGGCGTACCCCAGCAGCAGGGCACCGTGCCCGGCGACGAAGACCGTCCACCGGCCCACCCGGTCCGCGAGCCGTCCGAGCGGCACCGCCAGCAGCAGGAACGCGGCGGCCGTACCGAGCGGCAGCAGCGCGAACCACCGGTCCGGTACGCCGAGCCGCCGCTGGAGCAGCAGATACACGAACGAGTCGCTCACCGTGGCGAGACCCAGCAGCAGCGCGCACACGGCGACCCGCCGCAGCCCACGCCGCCGCAGCAGTCCCACCGCGCCCCGCACCGTGGGCCGTTCGGCCGCGACCGCACCACCGCGCCCGCCCGGCACGAAGAGCACCAGCACCAGCACGCCCAGCACGGCCACACAGGAACTCACCGTGAACACGGCGTCGTAGCCGTCCACCGCGGCCCGCAGGATCACAAACGCCACCAGCGGCCCCAGCAGGGCCCCGGCCGTGTCCATCGCCCGGTGCACACCGAAGGCCCGCCCCCGCGACTCGGCCGTACTGGACAGCGAGATCAGGGCGTCCCGGGGGGCGGTCCGCAGCCCCTTGCCGGTGCGGTCGGCGGCCAGCACCAGCCCGATCGGCGTGAGCGAGTGCGCCACCAGCAGCAACGGCTTGCACACGGCGGACAGGCCGTAGCCGAACCCGGCGACCCACTTGTGCCGCCCGCCGCCCCGGTCCGCGAGATGCCCGCCCACCAGCCGTACGACCGCCGAGAACCCGTTGTAGACACCGTCCAGCAGCCCGAAGCCCAACGGCGACAGACCCAGCCCGCTGACCAGGTACAACGGCAGCACGGCCGTGACCATCTCGGACGACACATCGGTCACCAGACTGACCGTTCCGAGCGCGAGCACGGTCGGGGCGATCGCGGCACGGCGCCGCCCGGCCAGGGGCCGGACGGCGCCGTCCGCGGACGCCGGCGTACTCGCGCGGCTGTCCGCTACGTACACCTCAGGACGCCCAGATGCCGGTGATGTCCTGGGCGGAGGCCGCGTTGCCCGCGTGCGAGGTCAGCCCCTGGCTGTCCTCCAGGGTGCGCAGCAGGTCGTAGTGGTCGTACGTCGTGGAGCTGGACGACCCCGCCGCGACGGGCTGCCCGTAGAGCACCGTGGGAATCCGGTTCCCGCTGAGCCGGTTGTCCTCGTCGAAGGTGATCACGAGCAGGCTGTTGTGGCTCTTGGCCCAGGTCGCGTAGGCGCCCAGGTTGTTCCTCAGCCAGGTGTCACCGGTGGACACCGAGCAGTCGTGCATGTCGCTGCACAGGTCCGGGGTCACGAACGACAGCTGGGGCAGCGTCGAGTAGTCCGTGGGGAACTGGGCGAACGTCTTCGCGCTCGACGTCGGCACATTGCTGAACCCGAACCAAGGGTTGTGCTTGCGCGCGTACTTGCCGCTGCTGCACGTGGTCGAGCCCTGGCCCGGCAGGGTCTCGTTGTAGCTGGCCCAGCTGCGCCCGGCGGCGATCGTCTCGGACGCGAGGTTGGGTGCCGACGAGAAGCCGGGCGTGTAGCAGCTGTCGTCCGTGATGCCCTGCGTCGAACCGGAGAACAGGGCGAAGTAGTTGGGCTGGCTCGGGTGGGTCTCGGCGTACGACTGCGTGAGGCTGGCTCCTCCAGACTTCAGCGAATTGATGTACGGGGCGCTGGAAGAGCCGATGACCTGGCTGTAGGCGTGGTTCTCGAAGACCACGACGACCACGTGGTCCGGACTCGGCACGGCGCCCGCGGCGTGCGCGGACCCTTCGCCGATACCGGTCCACAGCCCGAACGCGGCCGCGGCGAGGGCCGCCGCGGACGCCGCGACGGTACGGGCACGGCGGTACACGGAACTGCCGGACACATCAACCTCCGGGTGGGGTGGGGCGGGGCTGGCGGTGCGGACAGAGCATGCACACGCCAATGTGCCCGCGCCCCACGCCGGCCAACCTCAAGGGTGAAGACCGGATGAACGCGGAGTGCGCAGCCGCGTACGGCGGCAAGGGGGCGCGGCGGGTGGTGTCCGCCCGCAGCGTCCGGTGAGAACGCGTGGGACCCCTGAGGAAGCAGCCCGCCGGACCGAGGACGGACACCACCCGCCGCGGCACCGCCCCACGACTCACCGCGCAACACCACCGACCCCGACCCTGCCCGCCCCCCGCCCCCGCCCC
>NZ_BMTD01000001.1:907373-1011272 GCF_014649495.1 Streptomyces filipinensis
CGCCCCCGCTTCGCCGGATAGGCTCTGGCCAGGACGACCGCACCCGAGGGAGGCCACGGAGATGACGCCGGGGCGCAGAAGCAGCACCTTCACCCGCCTGCTCCGACACGGCTTCACCGACCCCTCCGCCGCGGAGCGCCTCCTGGACGGCCCGGAACTCGCCCCCGTCCGCGACGACCCCGTCCTCCTGGAAGCCCTCGGCGCCACCGCCGACCCCGACCTGGCCCTGCACGGCCTGGTCCGCCTCCTGGAGGCCCAGGACGGCCCCACGTCCCACCGCGAACTGCTCGACACCCTCATCGCGGCCAAGCCGCTGCGCGACCGCCTCCTCGGCGTCCTCGGCGCCTCCGCCGCCCTGGCCGACCACCTGGCCCGCCACCCCAGCGACTGGTACGCCCTGGTCACCTACGAGCCCCAGGACCTGCACCCCGGCGTCGAGGAGTTCGCACGCGGCCTGGCCGAGGCCACCGACCCCGTCTCCCTCCGCGTCGCCTACCGCCGCTGCCTGCTCTCCATCGCCGCCCGCGACGTCTGCGGCACCACCGACGTCGCCGAGACGGCCGCCGAACTCGCCGACCTCGCCACCGCCACCCTCCGCGCGGCCCTGGCCCTGGCGCGGACGAACGCTCCGGAGGACGCCGCAGCCTGCCGTCTCGCGGTGATCGCGATGGGCAAGTGCGGCGGCCACGAACTGAACTACGTCTCCGACGTGGACGTGATCTTCGTGGCGGAGGCGGCCGACGGCACCACGGAGGCCCACGCCCTCGCCTGCGCCACCCGCCTCGCCTCGCACCTCATGCGGATCTGCTCCGAGACCACGGTCGAGGGCTCCATCTGGCCGGTCGACGCCAACCTCCGCCCCGAGGGCCGCAACGGCCCCCTCGTGCGCACCCTCTCCTCCCACGTCGCCTACTACCAACGCTGGGCGAAGACCTGGGAGTTCCAGGCCCTGCTCAAGGCCCGCCCGGTGGCGGGCGACGCCGACCTGGGCCACGCCTACGTCGACGCGCTCGAACCCCTGGTCTGGAAGGCGGCCGAGCGCGACAACTTCGTCGCCGACGTGCAGAAGATGCGCCGCCGCGTGGTCGAGAACATCCCCGCGTCCGAGATCGAACGCGAGCTCAAGCTCGGCCCGGGCGGCCTGCGGGACGTCGAGTTCGCCGTCCAGCTCCTGCAGCTGGTCCACGGCCGCACCGACCCCGCCCTGCGCAGCGGCACCACCCTGGACGCCCTGCAGGCCCTGGCAGCCGGCGGCTACGTAGGCCGCGAGGACGCCGCCCGCCTGGACGAGGCGTACCGTTTCCTGCGCTCGATGGAGCACCGCATCCAGCTCTACCGCCTGCGCCGCACCCACCTCGTGCCCACCGCGGAAGCGGACCAGCGCCGCCTCGGCCGCTCCCTCGGCCTGCGCACCGACCCGGTCGCCGACCTGAACCGCGAGTGGAAGCGGCACACCGGCGTCGTACGGCGGCTGCACGAGAAGCTCTTCTACCGCCCGCTGCTCGACGCGGTCGCCCAACTCGCCCCCGGCGAGGCCCGCCTGAGCGCCGAGGCGGCCCGCGAGCGCCTGGTCGCCCTCGGCTACGCCGACCCGGCCGCCGCCCTGCGCCACCTGGAGGCCCTGGCCTCCGGCGTGACCCGCAAGGCGGCCATCCAGCGCACCCTGCTCCCCGTCCTCCTCGGCTGGTTCGCCGACTCCGCCGACCCGGACGCGGGCCTGCTGAACTTCCGCAAGGTCTCCGACGCGCTCGGCAAGACACCCTGGTACCTGCGCCTGCTGCGTGACGAGGGCGCGGCGGCCGAGAACCTGGCCCGCGTCCTGTCGGCGGGCCGCCTCGCCCCCGACCTCCTCATGCGCGCACCGGAAGCGGTGGCGCTGCTCGGCGACGGTGACGGCGGCGGGCTGGCGGCACGCGAGCGAAGCCCGCTCGAACAGGAGATCCTGGCGGCGGTGGGCCGCGCGGAGAACGCCGAGCAGGGCGTCACGGCGGCCCGCGGCGTGCGCCGCCGCGAGCTGTTCCGTACGGCCGCCGGGGACATCGTCGGCTCCTACGGCACCGAGACCAGTCCGGCCGAGGCCGACCAGGGCGCCCTGGTGGACCGGGTCGGCGCCGCGGTCTCCGACCTCACCGCCGCCACGCTCGCCGGCACCTTGCGCGCGGTGGTCCGGGACGGCTGGGGCGACACGCTGCCCACCCGCTTCGCGATCATAGGGATGGGCCGCTTCGGCGGTCACGAGCTGGGTTACGGCTCCGACGCGGACGTCGTCTTCGTGCACGAACCCCAGGAGGGCGTCGACGAGCACGAGGCGGCCGCGGCGGCGAACAAGGTCGTCGCCGAGATGCGCCGGCTGCTGCAGCTGCCCAGCGCCGACCCGCCGCTGCTGATCGACGCGGGCCTGCGCCCGGAGGGCAAGTCCGGCCCGCTGGTGCGCACGCTGAAGTCGTACGAGGCGTACTACCGCCGCTGGTCGCTCGTCTGGGAGTCCCAGGCGCTGCTGCGGGCCGAGCCGGTCGCCGGGGACGAGGAGCTGGGCCGCCGCTTCACCGAGCTGATCGACCCCCTGCGCTACCCGGTCCACGGGCTCGGCGACGACGCCGTGCGCGAGATCCGCCGGCTGAAGGCCCGCATGGAGGCCGAGCGCCTGCCGCGCGGCGCCGATCCCAGGCTGCACACCAAGCTCGGGCCGGGCGGCCTGTCCGACGTGGAGTGGACCGTCCAGCTGCTCCAGCTCCGGCACGGCTGGGACCAGCCCGGGCTGCGCACCACCCGCACCCGTGAGGCGCTGGCCGCCGCCCGGCAGGCCGGGCTGCTGCCCGCCGAGGAGGCGGAGATCCTGGACGAGGCGTGGGTGCTGGCCACCCGGGTGCGCAACGCGGTGATGCTGGTGCGCGGCCGGGCCGGGGACACCTTTCCGACCGAGCCGCGCGAGCTGGCCGCCGTGGGCCGCTATCTGGGCTACGGCGCCGGGCACGCCGGGGACATGCTGGACGCGTACCGCCGTACGACCCGCAGGGCGCGCGCGGTGGTGGAGGAGCTGTTCTACGGCGACGGCGGCTGAGCCGGCACCCGCGGCCCGGCTACGGCGAGGTCGCCGGGGCCGGCCGCAGGGCCCCGGCCGGCGCCACCCGTGGCAGCCGGTACGGCAGCGCGCCGTACCACACCCGTGCCGCCGCGAAGCCGAAGCTCAGGCACAGCACACCGCCGACCGCGTCCAGCCAGAAATGGTTGGCGGTGGCAACGATGACCAGCAGGGTGAGCGTCGGGTAGAGCAGCCCCAGCACCCGCACCCACGGGACGGACGTCAGCGCGAAGACCGTCAGCCCGCACCACAGCGACCAGCCGATGTGCATGGACGGCATCGCCGCGTACTGGTTCGACATGTGCTTCAGATCGCCGGAGGCCATCGAGCCCCAGGTGTGGTGGACCATCACGGTGTCCACGAAACGCCCCCCGCGCATCAGCCGGGGCGGGGCGAGCGGGAACAGGTAGTAACCGAGCAGGGCCACGCCCGTGGTCGCGAAGAGCACCGTCCGGGTCGCCGCGTACCGGCCGGGATGCCACCGGTACAGCCACACCAGCACACCGATCGTGATGAGGAAGTGCAGGGTGGCGTAGTAGTAGTTCATGCCGACGATCAGCCAATGCACCGAGTTCACGGCACGGTTGACGGACTGCTCGGCGGCGATGCCCATCGTGTGCTCGGCGCGCCAGATCCAGTCGGCGTTGCGCAGCGCCTCGGCCTTCTGCTCCGGGACGGCGTTGCGGATCAGGGAGTACGTCCAGTAACTCACCGCGATCAGAAGGATCTCGAACCAGAGGCGGGGCCGCCGCGGATGCCGCAGCCGGGCCGCGAAAGCCCGGGCGCCCCGTCTGCCCTCGCCCGTGACGGCCTGCGGAACGGCCACCTCCTCGCGACCTTCCGACTGCGTCACGGTCGAGTCACTCATAGCCATCAAGTCTGCCAGAAAAGGCTTCCTCGGCCGATCATCCCAAGGACGGGTCCGGGGCGCACCTTCTACGGCATACGGACGGCGTGCGGCGCCGACGCGGTGGAACCGCGCACCACCAGCTCCGGCATGAACACGAACTCGCTGTGCGGCGCGGGCGTCCCGCCGATCTCCTCCAGCAGCGTGCGCACCGCGGCCTGCCCCATCGCCGGGACCGGCTTGCGGACCGTGGTCAGCGGCGGATCGGTGAAGGCGATCAGCGGGGAGTCGTCGAAGCCCACCACCGACACGTCCCGGGGCACCTCCAGGCCCCGCTGCCGGGCCGCCCGTATGGCACCGAGCGCCATCATGTCGCTGGCGCACACCACGGCCGTGCAGTCCCGCTCGATCAGCGACGTGGCCGCCGCCTGACCACCCTCCAGGGTGTACAGGGAGTGCTGGATCAGCTCGGTCTCGATCACCTCGGCGGCGAGCCCCAGCTGGTCCTGCATGGCCCGCACGAAGCCCTCGATCTTGCGCTGCACCGGCACGAACCGCTTCGGCCCGAGGGCCAGCCCGATCCGGGTGTGCCCCAGCGACGCCAGGTGCGTCACGGCGAGCGTCATCGCGGCCCGGTCGTCGGGCGAGATGAACGGCGCCTGCACCTTCGGCGAGAAGCCGTCCACCAGGACGAACGGCACGCCCTGCGCGCGGAGCCGCTCATAGCGCTGCATGTCGGCGGTGGTGTCCGCGTGCAGCCCGGAGACATAGATGATGCCGGCGACCCCGCGGTCCACGAGCATCTCGGTCAGCTCGTCCTCGGTCGACCCGCCCGGGGTCTGGGTGGCGAGTACCGGTGTGTAGCCCTGGCGGGTCAGCGCCTGGCCGATGACCTGGGCCAGGGCCGGGAATATCGGGTTCTCCAGCTCCGGTGTGATCAGCCCGACCAGCCCCTCGCTGCGCTGCCGCAGCCGCACCGGGCGCTCGTAGCCCAGCACGTCCAGCGCGGCGAGCACGGACTGGCGGGTGGTGGCGGCGACGCCCGGCTTCCCGTTGAGGACCCGGCTGACGGTCGCTTCGCTCACCCCCGCCTGCGCAGCGATGTCGGCAAGCCGTGTGGTCACAGGATTGGACTGTACCGGTCGCATCTCAGACTGCCCACCAGATGGCGCAATCCGCGGGGATCCGGGTGCGCGCGCCGCCCGGCTCGACGTCGGTGCTGGCCAGCAGCAGCGTGCCGGGGGTGTTCACGGTGACCGGAGCGGCCGTGAGGTTGACCGTGCAGACGAAGGAGCCGTCGGCGGTGTCACGGCGGAAGGCCAGCACGCCCTCGGGGCTGTCCAGCCAGGTCACCTGGCGGCCGGCGCCGAGGGCCGGGTGCTCGCGGCGCACGGCCAGCGCGCTGCGGTAGAACTCCAGGGTGGAGGTCGGGTCACCGTCCTGCGCCGCGACGGTGAGGTCCTTCCAGTCGGCCGGCTGCGGCAGCCAGCTCGGGCCGCCGTCGACGGGTCCGAAGCCGAACGGCGGCACCTGGCCCGACCACGGGATCGGCACCCGGCAGCCGTCGCGCGTGCCGTCCTGGCCCGAGCTGCGGAAGAACGCCGGGTCCTGGCGCACCTCGTCGGGCAGGTCGACGACCTCGGGCAGGCCCAGCTCCTCGCCCTGGTAGAGGTATGCCGAGCCGGGCAGCGCCAGCATCAGCAGGGTCGCCGCCCGGGCCCGGCGCAGACCACGCGCCGCGTCCCCTTCCGCGAGGCGCGTGGAGTGCCGTACCACGTCGTGGTTGGACAGCACCCAGGTCGCGGGCGCGTGCACGGCGCTCATGGCGCCGAGCGAGCGGTCGATGACGTCGCGCAGGTCCGCCGCGTTCCAGTCGGTGGTCAGGTAGGAGAAGTTGAAGGCCTGGTGGAGCTCGTCGGGCCGGATGTACAGGGCGCTGCGCTCCACGGTCGGCGTCCACGCCTCGGCGACCGCGACGCGCTCGCCCTGGTACTCGTCGAGGATGCGCCGCCAGCCCCGGTAGATCTCGTGCACGCCGTCCTGGTCGAAGTACGGCACGGCCTCGGTGCCGAGCAGCTTGACCTGCTCGTCCCGGCCGATGTCCGGCAGCCCGGCCGCCTTGACCAGCCCGTGCGCCACGTCGATGCGGAAGCCGTCGACGCCGAGGTCCAGCCAGAACCGCAGGATGGAGCGGAACTCGTCGTGCACGGCCGGGTGGTCCCAGTTGAAGTCGGGCTGCTCCGGCGCGAACAGGTGCAGGTACCACTCGCCGTCCGCGACCCGGGTCCAGGCCGGGCCGCCGAAGATGGACTCCCAGTCGTTCGGCGGCAGTTCGCCGTCCGCGCCCTTGCCGGGGCGGAAGTGGAAGCGCTCGCGCAGCGGCGAACCGGGGCCCTCGCGCAGCGCCTGCTTGAACCACTCGTGCTGGTCGGAGCAGTGGTTGGGGACCACGTCGACGATCACCTTCAGACCCAGCGCGTGGGCGTCGCGCACCAGGTCGTCGGCGTCGGTCAGGGTGCCGAACATCGGGTCGACGGCCCGGTAGTCGGCGACGTCGTAGCCCGCGTCGGCCTGCGGGGAGGCGTAGAAGGGCGACAGCCACACGGCGTCCACGCCCAGCCGCTTCAGGTACGGCAGCCGGGAGCGGATGCCGGGCAGGTCGCCCATCCCGTCGCCGTTGCCGTCGGCGAAGCTGCGCGGGTAGACCTGGTAGATGACCGCCTCGCGCCACCACTCCCGGCGCTCGGCGGCGGCGGAGGAGGCGTCGGTGGGGACTGCGTCGGTGACGTGCTGGGTCATGGATTCCCTTAAGGATGCGGGGGGAACGACAGAGGCGCTTGCGAGGTACGTGGGTCCGCGGGCGTGCGCGGCGGCGGTCACGACTTGGTGCCGCCGGCGGTCAGTCCGGAGACCAGGCTGCGCTGCACGAGCATGAACACGAGGGCCGCCGGGACGGTGATGATGATCGCGGTGGCCGAGGTCCACGCCCAGTCGGGCCGCTGGTCCTGGGCGAAGGTGCGGATGCCGACGGCGAGCGTGTAGTGGTCGGACTGCATGAACTGCGTGGCGTACGCGACCTCGCCCCAGGCGGTGAGGAAGCTGTAGAACGCGGTCACCGCCAGGCCCGGCTTGGCCAGCGGCACGATCAGCCGCCAGAACGTGCCGATCGGGGTGAGGCCGTCCACCCGGCCCGCCTCGTCTATCTCCTTGGGGATGGTGTCGAAGTAGCCCTTCATCATCCAGGCGCAGAACGGCACCGCCGTGGTCGCGTACGCCAGGATCAGGCCGAGGTAGTTGTCGAGCAGGTCCAACTCGGACAGAAGCAGGTACAGCGGCACGATCAGCACGATACTGGGAAACATCTGGGTGACCAGGAACGTCCACATCAGCTGCCGGCTGCCCGGGAACTTCATCCGGGACACCGCGTACCCGGCGGTCGCCGCGAGGAAGACGCCGAGGACGGTGGTGCCACCGGCCACGACGACGGTGTTCAGGAACCACTGCGGCAGGTCCGAATGGGCCAGTACGTCGGCGTAGTTGTGGAAGCTGAGGTCCTTGAGCACCTCGCTCGGCTGCTGCCAGGCGTTCTTCGGGCCGAGCGAGATGAACAGGATCCACACCACCGGGAAGGCCGCGATCACCGTGGCCAGGATCAGGGTGGCGTGCAGGGCGATCGACGCCGCGGGGCTGCGCTCCTCACGCCCGCGTACCTTGCGGGAGGGGGCGGCGGGGGAGCGGGTGGCGGCGGGAGCGGTCGCGGGGGTCTCGTGGGTCGCTGCGGTCATGGCGGGTGCTCCTTACGCCTGCTCGGACTTCAGGGTGTTGCGGCGGTAGAAGGTCGAGAAGGCCAGCAGGAGGGCGAGGATGATGATCCCGTAGGTCGCCGCTCCCGCGTAGTCCGAGATGCCGGTGAAGGCCTTGCGGAAGGCGAAGGTGACGAGGATGTCGGTGTCGCCGGTGGTGTTGTTGCCCAGCAGCAGGTAGATGACGTTGAACATGTTGAACGTCCAGATGCAGCCCAGCAGGATCACCGTGTTGGACACCGGGCGCAGACCGGGCAGCGTGACGTTGACGAACCGCTGCCAGGGCGAGGCGCCGTCCATCTCGGCGGCCTCGTACAGCTCCTTGGGGATCGACTGCAGGCCGCCGAGCAGGGCGACCATGTTGAAGGGGACGCCGATCCAGACGTTCACCATGATCACGGCGACCTTCTGGGCGAGCGGGGTGCCCAGCCAGTTCTGCTCGGGCAGACCGACCGCGGTGATGATCTCGTTGAACACGCCGAACTGGGAGTTCAGCATCAGCCGCCAGGCGAAGACGCCGATGAACGACGGGACCGCCCAGGGCAGGATCAGCATCGCCCGGTAGAAGCCGCGCAGCCGCATCTTGCGGTTGAGCAGCACGGCGAGGCCCATGCCGATGGCGACGTGCAGCGCGACGCAGCAGACCGTCCACACGACCGTCCACACCAGGCGCGGGTAGAAGTCGCCGTCCGCGCCCGACAGGACGTGCCAGTAGTTGTCGAGGCCGACGAAGTCGTAGGTCGCGGGCCGGTGGAAGGCGCCGATGGTGGCGGCGACGTTCGACTCGTTGGCGTTGGTCAGCGACTGGTAGAAGCCGTACCCCAGCGGATACAGGACCAGCACGGCGATCACGACGGCGACCGGGGTCACCATCGCCCAGGCGTACCAGTACTTGTCCCAGGACCGCCTGAGGCGCGAAACGCGTGCGGGGCGCGGGGACCCGTCGTCCCGCGCTGTCTTGTCGGTCTGTGCCGTGCTCGCTGCGGTGGTCATCCTCATCGACTCTTTATCGGCTCGTTCGCGGCGGAGGGTGGGTGGTTCCGCAGCCCCGGGGAGCCCCGGTCGGGGCGGCAGCGGGGAAAGAACGTTCCCCGGGGCTGCGTGTCCTTCGGTTACGGTCCGGCTACCGACCGTTCAGGTCAGCCGATGGAGTAGCCGGGAAGCAGCGTCTGGAACTGCTTGGCGGTGGCGTCCAGGCCGGACTTGACCGACGAGTCGCCCTGCAGGATCTTCACGTAGTTCTGCTGCAGCGGCGTGAAGAGCGAGCCGACCTGGGGGAGCGCGACGCGCGGCCGGGCGGTCTTCTCCAGGATCGGCTTGAAGCCGGCGATCTTGGCGTTGGAGGTGACCGCGGTGGTGTAGGCCGAGGTGCGGGTCGGCAGGGTGCCGGTCTTCTCCGCGATGGTGATCTGGCTCTCGGTGGACGTCATGAACTGCGTGAACAGGTAGCTGGCGTCCAGGTTGCCCGAACCCTGGTAGACGGCGAGGTTGTGACCGCCGGTCGGGGCCTGGGCCTTGCCGCCGGCGCCGGCCGGGACGGGCGCGTAGCCGAGGTTGGCCTCCTTGCCCTTGAACGCCGAGCCGGTCAGGTCGTCGCTGACGGACCAGGGACCCTGGATCAGCATGGCCACCTTGCCGTTCTTGAAGGCGGTCTGCATGTTCTGGTAGGCGTTCGCGAAGTCGACCTTCATCGACGCCTCGTCGTAGATCTTCTTCGCGGTGGTCAGCGCGGTGACGGCGCTGCTGTCGCTGACGGTGATCTTCTTCGCCGAGGGGTCGGCCATGTCGGCGCCGTTGCTGTACAGCAGCGGCAGCAGGAAGTAGGAGTCCGGGTTGACGTAGGTACCGTAGGCGCCGGTCTTCTTCTTGATCGTCTTGGCGTCGGCGATGAACTCGTCCCAGGTGGCCGGCGGCTTGGCGAGGCCGGCCTTCTTGAGCAGGTCCTTGTTGTACAGCAGGCCGAGGGTGTCGGTGACCGACGGGACGCCGTAGGTCTTGCCGTTGAACTTGGCGGTGTTCATCGCGCCCGTGCTGAAGTCGGAGGTGTTCTTCAGCGCGGCGGTGCCGTCGAGCGGGGCGATGTAGCCCAGCGAGGCGTACTCGGCCATCAGACCCACGTCGGTGCGCACCACGTCCGGCGCGCCCTTGCCGCTCTTGGCGGCCGACTTGAACTTCTGCTCGACGTCGGTGAAGGGGACGCTCTGGTAGTTCACCTTGATCTTCGGGTACTTGGCCTCGAACTGCTTGATCAGGGCCTTGTACGTCGGGGCCTCGGTCGCCGCGTCGGAGGTGTCCCAGTAGGTGATCGTGCCTGAGACGTCCTTGGGGTCCTTCGGCTTGCCGTCGGCCTTGTCGTCCGAGCCGCCGCAGGCGGTGGCGGCCAGGGCGACCACGGTGACCGCGGCGGCGATCGATATGCCACGTCGCATATGAACTCCTAGAAGAGGGTTGCCCGGATCATCCCTTGGGAAGACCGCGGGTGCCGTCTGTCCCAATCGACGGCCGCCGGGCGCGGGAGGAACGTAGCAAGGCTGCAAGTCCTTGCGAAAGATGTTGCAAGGAAATTTCCGCAAGAGCCCGCAAGCGTGACGTCCCCGTTACCCCGGCATGTCCTCCGGACTGCGGCGATACGTGCGCACCGCCACCCCCACCACCCGCCGCACCGGGAAGTAACCGATCTCCCGCGAGTCGACGCTCTCTTGCAGGTTGTCTCCCAGCACCACCACGGATCCGGCCGGCACGGTGCCCGGGCCGAGCCGGTCGCGGGCGGCGGCCGGCACGGGCTCGCCGGGCACGGCCGCGAGCCGCTTGATCATGAAGTGCGAGGCCCGGTCCGGCCAGCTCCAGCTCTTCCAGTCGGCGCCCGGGTCCGGCATCTCGACCACCACGATCTGCCCCGACCGCAGCCGGCCCGCCCCCGTCCGGCGCCCGATCAGCACGTCCCCGGCCCGCAGCGTCGGCCGCACGCTCACCCCCTTGACGGTGCTCACCACCATCCGGCGCCGGATCCACAGCACGCCCCCGGCCGCCCCGGCGGCCGGCAACAGCAGCACGATCACCGCACATACCCCTCGGCCTGCCGCCGGAACAGCGCCGCGTACCGGCCGTCCGCCCCCACCAGCTCGGTGTGCCCGCCCGACTCCACGACCGTCCCGTCCCGCAGCACGACGATCAGGTCCGCGTCGCGAGCCGTGCCCAGCCGGTGCGAGATCAGCAGGCTCGTGCGGCCCCGCCGGTGCAGCCGGAGCGCCTCCTGGATCTCGTGCTCCGCCTCCGGGTCCGGTCCGGAGGCGGGCTCGTCCAGGATCAGCAGATCGGGATCCTCCCGCAGGAAGGCCCGGGCCGGCGCCACCCGCTGCCGCTGCCCGCCGGACAGCTCCACGCCGACCTCCTCGCCGTCCCCGTAGGACCGCGACAGCAGCGTGTCGTAGCCGCGGGGGAGCGCGGCGAGCGTGTCGTGGACACCGGCCGCCCGCGCCGCCCGGACCACCTCACCGCTCCGACACGACGGCGCAGCTCGGCCGGGTCCAGCTCACGGATGTCGGTGCCGTCCCACAGGATGCTGCCCCGGCTCGGGTCGTAGAGCCGGCACAGCAGCTTCACCAGGGTGCTCTTGCCCGCGCCGTTGGCGCCGACGAGCGCGAGCGTGCGGCCGCGGGGAAGGGTCAGGTTCACCCCGCGCAGCACCCAGTCGTGCTGCTCGGAGTAACGGAACCAGACGTCCCGCAGCTCGATGCCGCGGGTCAGCTCGCCCACGGGGCGGGCCGGCCGGGGTACGGGCAGGTCGGGCGGCGCGCTCGTCAGGTCGAGGTAGTGCTCGAACGGCAGCAGATGCTGACGCGCCACGGTGGCGGAGGCGGCGATGCCGCTCAGCCCGCCCTGCACGGCGGCGATCGCCGAGGTGAGCACGGCCAGGTCGCCGGCGGTCCGCTCGCCCCGGGCGGCCGCCCGCACCGCCCAGAGCAGACCCGCCGCCGCGATCCCCGCCGACACGGCCGCGGGCAGGCCCTGCGCCGCCGCCGTGCGCAGTTCCATCCGGCGCCGGGTCGCGTTGATCGCCGTACGGTCCCGGCGCATCCGCTCCCGCAGCAGCGCGCCGGTGCCGAACAGCCGGATCTCCTTCGCCGCCTCCACACTGCCCAGCAGATGCGCCTGGAACGACTCCCCTACCAGGCGAAGTACACCCGTCAGTGCTGGGACAGCACCGGCAGCTGCACCAGCTGGACCAACACCGGCAAGTGCTGCAGCTCGTGACGGAACGGCACCGGGCCGCGCCCCGCTCCCGCCCGGGGGGAGCGGGGCGTCACGCGCTCCTGGGCGGCCGCCGGCCCATCAACTCGGCGTAGGCCTCACCCAGTTCACGCCCCGGAGTGATGCCCAGCTCCGCCTGATAGACCGCGCACTCGCTGCGGTAGGCCTCCAGGACGCCGCCCGCCTCGCCCAGCCGGTGATGGGCCCGCATGCGCAGGGCCCAGCCCCTGCCGCGCAGCGGCGCCGCGGAGAGCAGGCCGGTCAGATCGCGCAGGGCCGCCCGGGGCTCGCCGACCCGCAGCTGGGCCTCGGCCAGGTCCTCCACCGCCCGCATCCGCTCCTCGTCCAGATGCCCGAGCGCTCCGAGAAGCGGGCCGACGCGTGGCACACCGACGGCCGCGCGGTCGCCGTCCCACAGCAGCAGCGCCGCCGCGAGCAGCCGCGTCGCCCGGTCGGCGTCCCCCCGCGAGCAGCGCCGCCCGCCCCGCCCCGGACAGGTCGCGGAAGCGCAGGTGGTCACAGGCCTCGGCGGACACCTCCAGCGCGTAGCCGCCGTCGCCGGCGGCCGGCGTGGCGGTGCCGGCCGGCGCCGCGCGCAGGGCACTGGCGTGCGTACGGATGTCGGCCACGGCGGAACGCGGGGGTCCGCCGTCCCACAGCGCCTCCTGGATCACATCCAGCGGGACACGGCGTCCCGCGTGCAGCAGCAGGGTCACCAGCAGGGCTCGCGGCTTCAGGCCCCGGACCCCGGCCGGCTCCCCGCCCACCCGCACGCGACCCCGTATGCGAAACCCTTCGGCCATGGAAGTCCCCCTCTTCCCGCCCGCACGCACGGGCGAGCGTTGCTGCTGTGGAGCCTGTGACGGGCGAACTGGCCTCGTCAAGACACCCGTTGGAATTCCTTTCTGCATCTTGCTGAAACGTTGGCGTAACGGTTAGGTTCACGCCACCTGTTGGTGGTTGATCACTCAAACTCCCCCCCCACGCACAACGAAGTGCAGGAGCGCACATGGCACGCAGAACCCTCCCCGTGGCGGCCGCCCTCACGGCCGCCGCTCTGGTTGGCATGAACCCGACCACCGCCGAGGCCTCCCCGCCCGGCACCAAGGACGTCACCGCCGTCCTCTTCGAGTGGAACTACGCCTCGGTCGCCAAGGAGTGCACCAGCACCCTCGGCCCCGCCGGCTACGGCTACGTCCAGGTCTCCCCGCCCGCCGAGCACATACAGGGCTCGCAGTGGTGGACCTCGTACCAGCCGGTGTCGTACCGGATCGCGGGGCGGCTCGGCGACCGCACCGCGTTCAAGAACATGATCGACACCTGTCACGCGGCCGGCCTGAAGGTCGTCGTCGACACCGTCGTCAACCACATGGCGGCGGGCAGCGGCACCGGCACCGGCGGCTCGTCGTACACGAAGTACGACTACCCGGGGCTGTACTCGTCCCCCGACTTCGACGACTGCACCTCCCAGGTCACCAACTACCAGGACCGCTGGAACGTCCAGCACTGCGAGCTCGTGGGCCTGGCCGACCTGGACACCGGCGAGGAGTACGTCCGCAAGACGATCGCCGGATACATGAACGACCTGCTCTCCCTCGGCGCCGACGGCTTCCGCATCGACGCGGCCAAGCACATCCCCGCCGAGGACCTGGCGAACGTCAAGTCCCGCCTGACCAACCCGTCCGTCTACTGGAAACAGGAGGTCATCTACGGCGCGAACGAGGCCGTCCAGCCCTCCGAGTACACCGGCAACGGGGACGTCCAGGAGTTCCGCTACGCCTACGACCTCAAGCGCGTCCTCAACAACGAGAAGCTGGCCTACCTGACCAACTTCGGCGAGGGCTGGGGCTACCTGAAGAGCTCGGACGCCGGGGTCTTCGTCGACAACCACGACACCGAGCGCAACGGCTCCACCCTGAACTACAAGGACGGCGCCAACTACACCCTGGCCAACGTGTTCATGCTCGCCTGGCCCTACGGCGCCCCCGACATCAACTCCGGCTACGAGTGGTCGGACGCGGACGCCGGCCCGCCCAACGGCGGCAAGGTCAACGCCTGCTGGCAGGACGGCTGGAAGTGCCAGCACGCCTGGCCGGAGATCAGGTCCATGGTCGCCTTCCGCAACGCGACACGGGGCCAGGCGGTCACCGGCTGGTGGGACAACGGCAACAACTGGATCGCCTTCGGCCGCGGCACCAAGGGATATGTGGCGATCAACCACGAGTCCTCGTCCCAGACCCGTACGTACCAGACCTCCCTGCCCGCGGGCACGTACTGCAATGTGCAGAACAACACGACGGTGGCGGTGAACTCCGGCGGACAGTTCACCGCCACCCTGGGCGCCAACACGGCGCTGGCGATCTATGCGGGGAAGTCCAGCTGCTGAGGCGGCCCTGCTTCCAGAAGGACACGTCAAGATTGACGTTGAAACAACTTGCTATGAGTTTCAAGCCTCTTGCTGCAAGGCTTTCGTCGGCGATACGGTCGCGCCGGGTCGGACCCAAGAGAGCCGCATTCGCTAGGAGTTACCGCCTGTGATACCGAGAGCGAGACGGGCCGCGGCCGTCACCGCAACAGCCCTCGCCGCCGCACTGATCCAGCCACTGGCCGCCCACGCGGCCACCCCGCCCGCGCCCCCCTCGGACGCGGCGCTCGCCGCCCAGCCCGCGCGGCACGACGACACCCGCGAGCAGTTCTACTTCGTCCTGCCGGACCGTTTCGCCAACGGGGACACGGCCAACGACAAGGGCGGACTCACCGGCTCACGCCTCAGTACCGGGTACGATCCCGCCGACAAGGGCTTCTACCAGGGCGGCGACCTCAAGGGCCTGACCAGGCGGCTGGACTACATCAAGGGGCTCGGCACGACCGCCATCTGGATGGCGCCGATCTTCAAGAACCGCCCGGTGCAGGGCACGGGGACCAACGCCTCCGCCGGCTACCACGGCTACTGGATCACCGACTTCACCCAGGTCGACCCGCACTTCGGCAGCAACCAGGACCTCAAGAACCTCATCTCCAAGGCACACGCCAAGGGCATGAAGGTCTTCTTCGACGTCATCACCAACCACACCGCCGACGTCGTGGACTACCGGGAGAAGTCCGCCGGCTACCTCTCCAAGGGCGCCTTCCCCTACCTGACCAAGGACGGCAGGCCCTTCGACGACGCCGACCACGCGGACGGCGGCAAGGGGTTCCCGGCCGTCTCCCCCTCCTCCTTCCCGTACACCCCGCAGGTCACGAGCCGGTCCAAGGTCCCGGGCTGGCTCAACGACCCGACGATGTACCACAACCGGGGCGACTCGACCTTCGCCGGCGAGTCCGCGACCTACGGCGACTTCTCGGGCCTGGACGACCTGTGGACCGAGCGTCCCGAGGTCGTGCACGGCATGGAGAAGATCTACGAGCGGTGGGTGAAGGACTTCGCCGTCGACGGCTTCCGGATCGACACCGTCAAGAACGTCGGCATGGGGTTCTGGACGCAGTGGGCGACCGCGCTCGACGCGTACGCGGCGGCGCACGGCCGGAAGAACTTCTTCATGTTCGGCGAGACCTACGCCACGGACACGAACGTCACCTCCCCGTACGTCACCCAGGGCCGCCTCGACGCCACCCTCGACTTCCCGTTCCAGGACGCGGCCCGCTCCTACGCCTCCCAGGGCGGCAGCGCGCAGAAGCTGGCGAGCGTCTTCGGTGACGACTACAAGTACACGACCGACAAGGCCAACGCCTACGAACAGGTCACCTTCCTCGGCAACCACGACATGGGCCGCATCGGGTACTTCCTCAAGCAGGACAACCCGAAGGCCACCGACGCCGAGATCCTGAAGAAGGACGAGCTGGCCAACGAGCTGATGTTCCTCAGCCGTGGCAACCCGGTCGTCTACTACGGCGACGAACAGGGCTTCGCCGGCTCCGGCGGCGACAAGGACGCCCGCCAGACCATGTTCGCCTCCAAGGTCGCCGACTACCTGGACGACGACGAGATCGGCACCGACCGCACCCACGCGAGCGACTCCTACGACCCGCGCGCCCCGCTCTACCGGCAGATCGCCGCGCTCGCCGAGCTCCGCAAGGCCAACCCGGCCCTGACCGACGGCGTCCAGACCGAGCGCTACGCGGCCGACGGCGCCGGGATCTACGCCTTCACCCGCACCGACGCCGCGTCCGGCCAGGAGTACGTCGTCGCCCTCAACAACGCGGGCGAGGCGAAGACGGCCACCTTCACGACCGGCTCGCCCGGCATGTCGTACCGGGGCGTCTACGGCGCCGAGGACTCCCTGAGGTCCGACGCCGGCCGCGAGGTCACCGTCACCGTGCCGGCCGGGTCCGCCGTCGTCTACAAGGCCGCCGGCCCCCTCGCCCGTCCCGCCACCGCGCCGACCCTCACCCTGACGGCCCCGGCCGCCGGAGCCACCGGGGCCGTGGACCTCACCGCCGGGGTCGACGGCGGACAGCTGAACCGGGTCGTCTTCGCCGCGCAGGTGGGAAACGCCAAGTGGCAGGTCCTCGGCTCCGCCGACCACGCGCCGTACAAGGTCACCCAGACCCTCGGCAGGGACATCCCCGCCGGGACCGCGCTGCGCTACAAGGCTGTCGTGACCGACTCCGCCGGGCACACCGCGAGCGCCACGGCGAGCAGCACCACCGGCACCCCGCCCGCGCCCGAGACGCCGACGGCCTCCTCCCGGGACTACGCGGTCGTCCACTACAAGCGCACCGACGGCGACTACGCCGACTGGGGCCTGTACGCGTGGGGCGACCTCGCCGACGGCGAGGCCACCAACTGGCCGGCCAGCCACCCGTTCACCGGCCGGGACGCCTACGGCGCCTTCGCCTACGTCAAGCTCAGGCCCGGCGCCTCGAACGTCGGCTTCCTGGTCATCGACAAGAACGGCGACAAGGACGTCTCCGCCGACCGGTCCATCGACGTCACCAGGACGGGTGAGGTGTGGATCGAGCAGGGCAAGCCCGACGTCCTGACGCGGCGGCCCGGCTATCCCGCCCAGGACACGGCCAAGGCCGTCCTCCACTACCACCGCGCCGACGGGAACTACGACGGCTGGGGCCTGCACGTCTGGACGGGTGCGGCGCACCCCACCGACTGGTCGGACCCGCTGAAGCCGGTGAAGACTGATACCTATGGCGCGGTCTTCGAGGTGCCGCTCACCGAGGGTGCCACCAGCCTCAGCTACATCATCCACAAGGGCGACGACAAGGATCTCCCGGCCGACCAGTCCCTGGACCTCAAGGCCGACGGCCACGAGGTGTGGCTGTTGAACGGCCAGGAGAAGTACCTGCTTCCGCAGCCGGCGGGCAGCGCCGCCGCGCTCGACCTGAGCACCTCCAAGGCGATCTGGATCGACCGGGACACCCTCGCCTGGAACGGCGCCGACGGCGCCGCCTCCACCCAGTTGCTGTACTCCCGCGACGGCTCGATCACCGCCAAGGACGGGACGCTGACCAGCGACGACGAGCGCTGGCTGCGGCTGGAGAAGACCACGCTGAGCGACGCCCAGAAGACGAAGTTCCCGCAGGTGAAGGACTACACCGCCTGGTCCGTGGACCCGCGCGACCGGGGCCGGGTGCGCGGGGCGCTCAAGAGCCAGCTCGTCGCCTCGCAGCGGGCCGCGAACGGTGCCGTGCTGGCCGCGACCGGCGTGCAGATCGCGGGCGCGCTGGACGACCTCTACCCGGGAGCGACCAAGGCGGAGCTCGGTCCCGTGTTCCACGACGGCAAGCCCACGCTCTCCGTCTGGGCGCCGACCGCGCAGAGCGTCTCCCTGGAGCTGGACGGCTCGCTCAAGGCCATGCACCACGACGCCGCGACCGGCGTCTGGTCCGTCACCGGCCCCGCCTCCTGGAAGGGCAAGCCCTACCGGTACGTCGTGAAGGTGTGGGCGCCCAGCGTCCGCAGGATGGTCACCAACAAGGTCACCGACCCCTACTCGGTCGCCCTCACGGCGAACTCCGAGCGCAGCCTCGTCGTCGACCTGGACGACCGGTCCCTGGCACCGAGCGGCTGGTCGGGACTGCGCAAGCCCAAGGCCGTACCGCTGAAGGACGCGCAGATCCAGGAGCTGCACATCCGGGACTTCTCCGTCGAGGACCGCACCGCGAAGCACCCGGGCACCTACCTGGCCTTCACCGACAGGAACAGCGACGGCTCCCGGCACCTGCGCCGGCTGGCGCAGTCCGGCACGTCGTACGTCCACCTCCTGCCCGCCTTCGACTTCGCCACCGTCCCGGAGAAGAAGGCCGACCAGGCGCGCACCGACTGCGACCTGGCCTCCTACCCGGCCGACTCCGACAAGCAGCAGGAGTGCGTGGCGAAGACGGCCGCGAAGGACGCCTTCAACTGGGGCTACGACCCGTACCACTACACGGTCCCCGAGGGCTCGTACGCCACCGACCCGGACGGCACCGCCCGTACGGTCGAGTTCCGCAGGATGGTCCAGGGGCTCAACGAGGACGGCCTGCGGGTCGTGATGGACGTCGTCTACAACCACACGGCGGCCAGCGGCCAGGCCGACACCTCCGTGCTCGACAAGATCGTGCCCGGCTACTACCAGCGGCTGCTCGCCGACGGCTCGGTGGCGAACAGCACCTGCTGCTCCAACACCGCGCCGGAGAACGCGATGATGGGCAAGCTGGTCGTCGACTCGATCGTCACCTGGGCGAAGGAGTACAAGGTCGACGGGTTCCGCTTCGACCTCATGGGCCACCACCCGAAGGCCAACATCCTGGCGGTCAGGAAGGCCCTGGACGCGCTGACCGTCGAGAAGGACGGCGTCGACGGCAAGAAGATCATCCTGTACGGCGAGGGCTGGAACTTCGGCGAGGTCGCGAACGACGCCCGGTTCGTCCAGGCCACCCAGAAGAACATGGCCGGCACCGGCATCGCCACCTTCTCCGACCGCGCCCGTGACGCCGTGCGCGGCGGCAGCCCCTTCGACTCCGACCCTGGCGTCCAGGGCTTCGCGTCCGGGCTGTACACCGACCCCAACTCCTCCGCCGCCAACGGCACGAAGGAGGAGCAGAAGGCCCGGCTGCTGCACTACCAGGACCTGATCAAGGTCGGACTGAGCGGCAACCTCGCCGGGTACCGCTTCACCGACACCGCCGGCAAGGAGGTCACCGGCGCCGAGATCGACTACAACGGCTCGCCCGCCGGCTACGCGGACGCGCCCGGCGACGCCCTCGCCTACGTGGACGCGCACGACAACGAGTCGCTGTTCGACGCGCTCGCCTACAAGCTGCCGAAGGACACCTCCGCGTCCGACCGGGCCCGGATGCAGGTCCTCGCGATGGCCACGGCCGGCCTCTCGCAGGGACCGGCCCTCTCCCAGGCGGGCACCGACCTGCTGCGCTCGAAGTCGCTGGACCGCAACTCCTTCGACAGCGGGGACTGGTTCAACGCGATCCACTGGAACTGCGCCGACGGCAACGGCTTCGGGCGCGGGCTGCCCATGGCGGCCGACAACCAGTCCAAGTGGGACTACGCCCGGCCGCTGCTGGGCACGGTCAGGGTCGGCTGCGAGCAGATCACCGGGGCCTCCGCCGCCTACCAGGACCTGCTGAGGATCCGTACGACGGAGAAGGCGTTCTCGCTGGGCACGGCCGGCCGGGTGCAGGACGAGCTGTCCTTCCCGCTGTCCGGCACGGACGAGACGCCGGGTGTCATCACCATGCGCCTCGGTGACCTGGTCGTGGTCTTCAACGCCACGCCCGAGCGGCAGCGGCAGCAGGTCGGCGCCCTCGCCGGGACGCCGTACCGGCTGCACCCGGTGCAGGCCTCGGGTTCCGATCCGGTGGTGAAGACCTCCGCCTACGCGGCCGGCACGGGCACGTTCACCGTCCCGGCGCGGACCGTGGCGGTGTTCCGGCGGGCCGGGAAGTAGGGTCGGGACAGGTCCCGTAGAACAGGAGTGCGCATGCCGCAGATCACCATCGACTACTCGGACATCGTGGAGGACGCCTTCGACCGCGAGGGCTTCGCCCGGGCGCTGCACGAGGCGACCGTGGAGATCGCGGCGGCGAAGCCGGAGGCCTGCAAGACGCAGTTCCGGCCGAGCGCGTACACGGCGTTCGGGTACGAGGACCCCGGGGCGCGCGGGCACGCCATCGTGCACGTGGCGATCGGGCTCCTCGCCGGACGCAGCGACGAGACGAAGGCGAGGCTCACGCAGGCGGCCCTGGAGCTGCTGCGCGAGCACGTGGCGGACACGGGCGCCGCGCTGCACGCCTCCGCCGAGGTCCGCGATCTGGATCCGTCGTACCGGAAGTCCGACCGGTAGCTCAGGGCGCCAGGGACAGCAGCCGGCCGACCAGCTCCGCGAAGGGGCCGTCGGCCGGTTCGTCCTTGACCATGGTGCGCAGCAGGAGCGCCATGTCCTCGTCGTGGGCGGCGCTGACCGCGGCCAGCGCGGCGAAGTCGTGCACCAGCTGCAGTTCCAGCTCCGCGCGCGGGACGCGCCGGCCGTCCAGCCAGATCAGGGCCGTCGACTCGGCGAGCGAGATCCAGGAGCGGACGACCAGTTCCAGTCGTGCGGAGGCCTCGGTGACGCCCAGATGCGCGAGCATCTGCTCATAGGCGGCCTGCCGTACGGAGTCGATGAGGGCGTTGGTGGCCGACGAGCCGACCGCCGGGCCGCCGCGCATCAGCGCCGAGAAACCGGGCCCGTGCTCGTCCACGAAGTCGAAGAAGCGGCGCATCACGCGCAGCAGCCGGGTGCCGAGCGGCCCTTCGTGGGGCTCGGCGAAACGGCCCGCGAGATCCTCCGAGGCGCGCTTCAACGCGGCCTCGTACAGACTGAGTTTACCGGGGAAGTAGTGGTAGACCAGCGGACGTGAGATGCCCGCGGCCGACGCTATCTCGTCGATGGAGACCTCGTCGGGCGAGCGTCGGCTGAACAGGTCGAGGGCGACACCGATCAGCTGCTGCCGCCGCTCCTCGACGCCCATCCTGCGGCGAACCCCGATACTCATGCGCACACCTTACCGATCGTATTCGATCGAAGGTGATCACATATCGAGCACCAAACGATCGCTCCTGCAGCGGGACACACAGATCAGCATCGAGCCGGCCCGTTCCTCGGCCGTCAGCAGCTCGTCCCGGTGGTCGATCTCCCCCTCCAGCACCCGCTGTTGGCAGGTTCCGCAGAACCCCTGCTCGCAGGAGTAGGCGGTGTCCGGCAGCTCCCGGCGCACCGCGGCCAGCACCGTCGAGCCGGCCGGGACCGTCAACGTCCGCCCGCTGCGCCGGAGTTCGACCTCGAACGCGGTGGTGCCGACGGCGTCGGCGCGCGGGGCGAACCGCTCCAGGTGCAGCGTGGCACCCTCCGGCAGTCGTTCCTCCACGGCGGCCGTCAGCCCCTGGGGGCCACAGCAGTACACGGCCGTCCGCTCCGGCAGGTCCGCCAGGAGGGCGTCCAGGTCCGGGCGCCCGTCCTCGTCCCCGGCCGCGACGGTCAGCCGGTTCCCGGCGAGCCCCCGCACCTCCTCCAGGAACGGCATCGAGGCCCGCGTCCGCCCGGCGTACAGCAGCCGCCACTCGGTACCGTCCGGCAGGGCCCGCAGCATGGGCAGGATCGGGGTGATGCCGATGCCGCCGGCGACGAACACGTATGCGGGCGCCTCGACGAGGGGGAAACGATTCCTCGGCCCGCGCACCTGGAGCTCCATGCCCTCGGAGAGCTGTTCGTGCACCTCGCGCGAGCCGCCCCGCCCGTCCGTGACCAGCCGGGCGGCGACGGTGTAGGAGGACGTGTCCGCGGGGTCCCCGCACAGCGAGTACTGCCGTACCAGCCCCGAGGGCAGCACGAGGTCGAGATGCGCGCCCGGCTCCCAGGCCGGCAGCCGGCCTCCCTCCAGGCGCAGCCGTACGACGCCGTCGGCGACCGTCTCGTGCGCGGTGAGCAGCAGCCGCAGGGCCCGGGAGCGAGGCCGGCCGGAGACCGGCGGGTCCAGGGCGGGCATCGGCCACAGCGGGGAGGCCTGCACCCGGCGGCGCAGGGACCGCCGGGCCAGCAGGGCGGCGCCCGCTACGAGCGCGGCGGTACGCAGCTTCGGCATCAGGAGACCCGCCTTTCCGCCGCCGTGGCCGCCGGCGAGGCGGCCAGATAGGCGACGGCCTGCTCGGTGTCGCCCTCCTGCGCGGGGTGGTACCCACGGCTGAGATAGCGGGGTATGGACCTGAGCATGTCCCCGGTCCCGGGGAGCAGGCCCCGCCGGCCGCGGACGTAGAAGTCCCTGAAGGAGGCCTTGCCGTCGACGAGGGTCGGGTCGTTCTCCATGAAGAACCGCGCCCCGCGCTGCCACAGGAAGACCAGCGCCGAGAAGGCCGTGGCCCAGGTCCGTACCCGCCGGCCGTAGCTGCCGTCGATGTGCAGGAACAGCTCGAAGGCGACGGAGCGGTGCTCCACCTCCTCCGCGCCGTGCCAGCGCAGCAGGTCCAGCATGGTCGGATCGGCGCCGCGCCGGTCCAGTTCCCCGGCGTTGAGCACCCAGTTGCCGAGGAACGCGGTGTAGTGCTCGATGGCCGCGATGAGCGCCACCCGCTCCAGCAGCCACCAGCGGCGGGCCCTGCCGGGCGGCAGCGTGCGGTCGCCGAGCAGCTTCTCGAAGAACCAGTCGACCTGCGCGGTGTACGGCGTCGGGTCCAGCCCCTGCTCGCGCAGGTGCGGCAGCACCTCGTCATGGGCCTGGGAGTGCATCGCCTCCTGGCCGATGAACCCGACGACGTCCGCACGGAGCCGGTCGTCCCGGATCAGTGGCAGCACCTGCTTGTACACATGCACGAACCAGCGCTCACCGGCGGGCAGCAGCAGGTGCAGCACGTTGATGGTGTGCGTGGTGAACGGATCCCCCGGCACCCAGTGCAACGGCGTGTCGTCCCAGGAGAAGGACACCTTGCGTGCCTTGAGCGGCACCCGGGCCTGCGTGTTAGACATGGCGTCAATGTACTGGCGGGTAGGGGTGCTGAGAACCCCTTGCGGCAGACCTTGTTTACGCCGGTGTCAGCAAACCCGGGCCACTCTCACTGCAGCCCGGTGACGGACCGCCCGTCCTGCAGGGTGCCCTTCAGGCCGGCCCGGGCGCCCTGCTTGGCCCTGGCCACCAGGAACGGGCCCTGCCCGGCGGCGGTGACCCCGCCCCCGGCCTGGATCGTCGCCGTGTCCCTGTCGCCCGCCGCCAGCAGATACCAGTGCCCGGCCGCGGACTTCCACAGCACCCCGGCCAGCACATGGGGCTCGCGCGGCCCGCAGGACCGGGCGTCCGTGCCCTTGGCGACCACCGCCCCGCCCCGCCCGCCCGGCGGGTGGAACTGGGCCAGCGCGCCCGTGCCGTCACCGCGCCAGGTCTCGGCCCTGGTGCACACCCAGTCGGCCGTCCCGCTGCCGTCGGGCAGCGGCTGGCCGGCGAACGCCCACGCGTTGACCCGGCGCACCCCGGCGGAGCGCTCCACCGACAGTGAGCAGGCGAACGGCGCCCAGGTCCGCAGCCCGGCCGCCCCGGAGGCCTCGCCGGGCGACGTGGGCCCGCCGGCGGTGAGGTGGGCGGGGACCAGCTCGCCCAGGTCGGTGCCGAGCGTGGTACCGGTGGCGCCGGTCAGCTGGAGCACCGTCCAGGAGGTGCAGTTGCCGGGGCGCAGCGCGGGGCTGGCCAGCGGGGCGGTGACGCCGTCGGTGATCCTCAGCGGGGCCGCGGGCGAGTCCGGCTTCATCAGGTCCCGCGAGGCCGCCCGCTTCACCCAGGGCGCGGTCAGGTACTGGACGTTGCCGTCCGAGCGGCCCAGCACCAGCGCGCTCGCCTCCGCGCCGCTCGCGCCGTCGGCGCGGGCGAGGTCGAGGGCCGCGCCCTGGGTGCCGTCGACCGGCTCGGCGTACCGGGCCAGGCGCAGGCCGTCGTACAGCATCACCACGCGGGCGTTGTCGACCTGGCCCGCGTACAGGAGCTGGGGCGGGCCGGCCGGGCCGCCGGTGTCGGTGCCGGGTGTCGCCGAGACGTGGACCGTCCCGCCGGGCCGGGCCCACACCGCCAGGGCGCGGCGCAGCAGGTCCGTGTCGCCGGTGAGCGGACCGCGCGCGGGCCACACGGAGAAGTCGGTGCGCGCGGCGGACTCCCAGGCCGTGGGGGCGACCTGGATCAGCCGGCCGGGATCGAGGGCGGCCTCGGCGGCCGGATTCCCGGCGTAGGCGGGGGCGGCGGCGCCGTCCGGGCCCCAGCCGCCGCGGGGCACGGCGACCAGCGCCCCGCACACCGCGAGCGCCGCGGCGGCGGCGAGCGCGGCCTTGGTGTGCTGGCGGCGGCGCATCAGGTCGGTGGGCCGGGCCTGGAGCAGACAGGGGTCGAACTCGGGGGAGGAGAGCAGCTCGGGCTGCGTGGGCACGCTGTTCGCGGCGGCCAGGGCGCCGCCCGGGTCGTCCACCCCGGCGGCGCTGAGGAGCGTGCGGATACCGGCGTCCGGCAGCTGCTCCAGCCCGCGCAGCACATAGGCGGCGCGGGCCGGGCCGGACAGGGCGGACAGCCGCTGGTCCAGGGCCAGTTCGTCGGCGCCCCCCGAGCGCGGGAACAGCTTCAGGCCCCACACCTGGGGCAGCGGCGGCGGCAGCTGGGCGAGCCGGGACAGGCCTTTGCGGGGGCGGGCCGCCTCCAGGGCCGCGCACAGGATCCGCTCCCGCAGGAAGGTGTACCCGGGGTCGCCCTCGCCGCCCGAGGCCTGGGCCGGAATCGCGGACTGCCGCCCGCGGCCCCGGGGCAGGGAGCGCTGGACGAGGGCGTGTGCGGTCAGCACCCTGCGGCTGCGGCCGAGGCCCGGTGGCAGCACCAGGTAGGCGATCCGGACCAGCCGTGGATAGTGCTCGACGAGCGCGGCCTCGGCCTGTTCCAGGTCGACCGGGGCGGTTCCTTCGGCGGAGGCGGGTGCGTGACGCTGGGCTACATCCTGTGACTGCACGTCCGGGAGAACGAACGAGCCGGAGGTTGGTCACCCCCGGACGGGTGATTCACCCTTCCGGGTCGGCCGGACGGTGTGGCACCCGGTTTGAGCGCGCGGCGGCCCACAGCCGTATCCGAAGGGGCTGAGGCATGCTTGGCCCACCGGGACCGGAGGAACAGATGAGGGTGACACGACTGCTGCCGGCCGCCGCCGCCGTACTCGCGCTGGCGGGGTGCGGCTCGGGCGGGGACGCCAAGAGCGTCCCGCCCACCGCGACCGGCAGTCTGGAGAGCCTGGCCGCCGAGGTGAAGTGCAAGCCGAACATGCAGACCGACGCCGACGAGATCCGCCAGGCGATCTGCAGGAACGGCGACGGGAAGTTCATTCTCGCCACCTTCGCCACCGACCGCGGCCAGCGCGAGTGGATCAACGACGCGAAGGACTACGGCGGCTTCTACCTCGTCGGCCGCAAGTGGGTCGCCGTCGGCGACGACGGGGTCGTCAAGGCGCTGCGCGGCACACTCGGCGGGGACGTGGAGATCGGCACCGACCACCACGCGCACCACGGGTGAGCACCGGGCGCGGGCACGGCGAAGGCCGGTGACGGGAGGGGGGTCCGTCACCGGCCTCGTTCGTGGCCCGGATCAGCCGATCACGGCGTGATCAGGCGCAGTTCTGGCCGTTGTTGACACAGTTGGCGATCCGGTTGGCCAGGCCGCCGGTCGTGACGCTGATGAAGTCGTCGTGGTCGGTGGCCGGCTTGTGCAACTGCTCCGGGAAGCCGTCCACCGCGTAGGCGTTCTTCACCTGCCCGTTCTGGATGGTGGGCGGGTTGATCTGGTACACCAGACGCATCGTCAGCTGCGGAATCGCCTTGAAGCCGTTCGGGCAGACGCCGCTCGCGGGGTCCGCGAAGGCCACGTGCGTGCGGTGGTTGGCGCTGTCGATGTTCTGCCCGTCCCAGCAGCTCTGGAAGGCGAACGTACGCACCACGTTGCTGCCCTGCGGGCAGATCGGGTACTGCTGCGTCAGCTGGACCTTGTTCTCGAAGCCGGTGCAGCTCCAGTGCGCGTTGGCGTTCGCCAGACCGTTGGTGGTGGTCTTGGCGTCACCGGTGATGATGCGCAGGAACTGCGGCATCGCGACGACCTTGCTCGCCGGGCTGCCCACGTACTTGATCTGGGCCTGCACCGGGGTCAGGATCTTGCCGACGTTGCCTTCCTTGCCACCGCCGTCCGCGTTCTGGTCGAAGTCCTGGCTGCCGTCCTGGACGCGGACCACCGGCCAGTAGTACGCCGACAGGTCGTTCCTGTTCTGGCAGCTGGTGCCGCCCTGCAGGAACGTCTGGTTGCTGGAGAAGGCGTTGACCTTCTGGTTGCCGACGTAGTCGTGCAGGTGGTGCGCGCCGTTGGTCACGCCGGGCGCCACGATCACGTTGTCGGTGTTGTGGTTCTTGTTGGCGTTGACACCGCAGCGCGTGGTGAACGTACCGGTCGAGGCGGACTGCTGCCGGCGCGGCTTGCCCTGGACGTTCGGCGCGACCTTGGTGATGTCGACGAAGTCGGCCGCGACCGGGCCGTTGCCGGCCTGCCCGCCGATGTTCTGCCCGGCGTTGCCCTGCTGGCCGGTGTTGCCCTGCTGCTGGCCACCGTTGTTCTGCTGTTGGCCGCCGGTGTTCTGCTGCTGACCGCCGTTGTTCTGCTGCTGGCCACCGGTGTTCCCCCCAGCGGTGGTCTGGTTGGCGGTCTGCGTGGTGCAGGCGGCGAGCTGGGACAGCGCGCTGTTGAACGTACCGCCGACGCGCTGGATGTCCATCCGGATCCGGTCGATCGTCGCCGACCGCTTCTCCTTGAGGGGGCCGACGATCGCGTTCTGTACGAAGCTCGGGTCCTTGGCCTGCGCGTCGCGTGTGGAGGCGAGCCGGTTGTAGGCCTCGGTGACCTGCCGGTCGAGGTTGGCCAGCTCCGTCGCCACGCCCTGCCGCGCGCGGTAGGGCACGCTCGTCAGCTTCTGCTGGACGTCCGGGCAGGAGATCGTCGCGACCTGCGCCGTCGCGGCCTTCGTCTGGTTGCCTCCCCACGTCTGGTTGTTCGACTCGTGCGCCGAGGCGTAGAAGTTCGCCCAGATCAGCCCGCCCCCACCGAGCGCTAGGGCCGCCGATGCGGCTATGGCCTTGGTGGCCAGCGGCGTACGGCGTTTTCGTGTGTTGCGTCCCATGGAACTCCTCTGACTTCCTTGCGGGGCAGCATCGAGGCGCCCGACAGGAGTGAAGCGGCGTCCTTCCATACGGACGCCGCCCCAGTGGTGTTCACCGGTCTCACAAATTCCTCGCGGAAAC
This sequence comes from Streptomyces filipinensis, assembly GCF_014649495.1. Classification (GTDB taxonomy): domain Bacteria; phylum Actinomycetota; class Actinomycetes; order Streptomycetales; family Streptomycetaceae; genus Streptomyces; species Streptomyces filipinensis. The sequence continues at coordinate 934,635 of NZ_BMTD01000001.1, forward strand.
AGGGGAGTTGGCAGGTCAGCGGCTGTCCCGGTCGAGATGGGCGAGGACGGCCAGAACGCGCCGGTTGTCGTCGTCCGACACCTCCAGTCCCAGTTTGCCGAAGATGTTGGAGGTGTGCTTCGCGATGGCCCGTTCCGTCACCACGAGCTGCGCCGCGATGCCCGCGTTCGAGCGGCCCTGCGCCATCAGCTCCAGCACCTCCAGCTCGCGCGGGGTGAGGCGGCCGAGCGGCTGGTCCTCGGCGGTGCGCCGGGACAGCAGCTGCTGGATCACCTGCGGGTCCATCGCCGTACCGCCCGCCGCCACCCGTCGTACGGCGTCGACGAACTGCTCGGCGTCGAACACCCGGTCCTTCAGGAGGTAGCCGATCCCGCCGGCTCCGTCGGCGAGCAGCTCGCGCGCGTACAGCTGCTCCACGTGCTGGGAGAGCACCAGGACCGGCAGCCCGGGCCGGGCCCGGCGGGCCGCGAGCGCGCACTGCAGGCCCTCGTCGGTGCGCGTGGGCGGCAGGCGCACGTCGACCACGGCGACGTCCGGGTCCAGCTCGGCCAGCGCCTTGGACAGTTCGGGGCCGGACTCGACGGCGGCGGCGATCTCGAAGCCGAAGGCCTGCAGCATCCGGACCAGCCCGTCACGCAGCAGGAAGAGGTCTTCGGCTAGGACAACGCGCACGGGATCTCCATGGTCACCAGGGTGGGGCCGCCGACGGGGCTGTCGACGGCCAGGACGCCGTCGAATGTACCGAGCCGGCGCTCGACCCCGGCGAGCCCGGACCCGGCGCCGATCACCGCACCGCCCCTGCCGTCGTCGGTGACCGTGATCCGCAGCCGGCCCTCGCGGTGGTGCAGGTCGGCCCGGACCCGGCCGGCACCGGAGTGCTTGACGGCGTTGGTGAGCACCTCGCTGACCGCGAAGTAGGCCGCCGACTCCACGGGGGCGTCCGCCCGCCCGGACAGCTCCACGGTCACCTCCGTGGGCAGCGGCAGCCGCAGCGCCAACGCCCGCACGGCATCGCCCAGTCCGCGCTCGGCCAGGACCGGCGGGTGGATGCCGCGCACCAGGTCGCGCAGCTCCTCCAGGGCCTCGGCGGAGTTCCGGCGGGCCTGGGCGAGCAGCCGCTTGGCCTGCGCGGGGTCGTGTTCCACCAGCATCTCGATGGTGCCGAGGTCCATGCCCATGGCGACGAGCCGGGCCTGCGCCCCGTCGTGCAGGTCCCGCTCGATGCGCCGCAGTTCGGCGGCGGAGGTGTCCACGGCGTCCTGCCGGGTCTCGGTCAGCACCCTGACCCGTTCGGCGAGTTCCGCGTCGCCCCCGAGCACGGCCCGGGTGAGCCGGAAGTGCGCGGTCAGCAGGCGCGGGGCGAGGCGCCAGGCGACGGCGAGGACCACGGCGCCGAGCAGGGCCGCGAGGAAGGCGGTGCCCTGGCCGGAGACCGGCACGAAGGCGTACCAGTACGTGTCGCCGCTGTGGTGCAGGTGCGCCCGCCACAGCCCGGCGCCCAGCAGGAACCCCTCGACGGGGAAGTACAGCAGCAGGGCCGGGAGCAGCGCGGTGAGGAACCCCGCGGTCATGTCGACGGGCAGCCAGCGCACGTCCCGCCAGGTCTGCGGGTCCCGGAGCAGGGCGAAGGTCCGCGTCCAGGGGGTGGCGCCCTCGGGCGGCGGCCGGTAGGCGGCCGGGATCCGCACCCCCCGCCATTCGTAGGCGAGTCTGCGCCGGGTGCTCGTGTACTGCCGCAGCGCGTCGAGGACCAGGGGGGTCGTGAAGAGGCCGATGCCGAGCGGGACGAGCACGAGGGAGACGGCGGTCAGTGCGAAGCACAGCACCGCCACGGGCAGCATCGCCACGGCCAGGACGAGCCCCCGCACGGCGTCCAGGACCACCCCCCGGGCCCGGGTGCGGAAGTCGTCTCTCTGCGTGTCGGTCTTCATGGCGTCAGTCTCGCCCACGGGCGCGCGCGGGGTCAGTCGTGCGAGGCCCCCTTCCCGGGGGTGGTGCCAGGTACACCGCCGGCCAGCAGCCTGGCCTCCACCTGCGGATCGACACCCTTGACCGTCCGGTCCGGCCGCATCGGCGCCACCCCGCCGATCCGCGTCAGCCACCGCCAGGTGTCCGCGACGGTCCGCGCGGCCGGCCGGCACACGAGTCCGGTGTCCAGCGCGCGGGACACGTCGGTGCGGTGGACGCAGGCGTACAGCTCGCTGTCCGGCGGCACCCACACCGGAAGCCCGGTCCACGGCTCGATCCCGGCGGCCAGGATCACCGCCGGGTCCGTCCAGCGCAGCTCGGCGTCCGCGCCGGTCACCCTGACGCACTGGTCGAGCAGCTCGCCCATGGTGCTGTGACCCGGCGGGCCGATCAGGTCGTAGGGCCCGCTCAGCCCCTGGGCCACCGCGCCGAGGAGCCAGCCGGCCAGGTCCCGGGCGTCGATGAACTGCACCGGGAGCCCGCGCGGCCCCGGGGCGAGCACCGGCCCGCCCCGGGCGATCCGGGTCAGCCACCACGGCAGCCGGCCGACGTTCTCGTGAGGGCCGAGGATCAGCCCGGCCCGTACCAGCAGCGAGTCCTGCGCGCCGAATGCCTCGACGGCGGCCAGTTCGCCGCCCCGCTTGTCCCGCGCGTAGTCGGTGGGACCGGCGTCGGCGGCGGCACCCCCGACCAACTCCCCGGCCCCGGCGGCCCCGTCCAGGCTGGGCCAGGGCCAGGCGTACACCGACCGGCTGGAGACGTACACGTACCGCGCGGCCCGGCCCCGCAGCAGCCGGGCCGCCGCGAGCACGGCGCGGGGCTCGGCCGACCAGGTGTCGACCACGGCGTCCCAGGCGCCCGCGTCGGCCGCGAGCGCGGCCAGTCCGTCCGGGGTGGTGCGGTCGCCGAGCAACTGCCGTACCCCGGACGGGGGTTGGTGTCGTCCCCGATGGAAGACGGTCACCTCCCAGCCGCGCTCGCGCGCCGCCTCCGCGACCGCCCGGCCCACGAACTCCGTACCGCCCAGCACCAGAAGCCTCATGCCGGCGATCATGCCCGCCCCGGGAGCACGCGGCACGGGACTCTGCCGAGGGCAGAGCGGGGAAGGTCAGCGCGCGGTCGGCGGCGTGTACTTGTAGCCGACCCGGCGCACCGTCTGGATGGACTGGCGGTGCTCGGCCCCGAGCTTGCGGCGCAGCCGGGCGATGTGCACGTCGACGGTACGGCCGTCCCCGACATGGCCGTAGCCCCACACCGTGGTGACCAGCTGGTCGCGGGTGTGCACCCGGTGCGGATGGGCCACCAGGTGGGCCAGCAGCTCGAACTCCAGGTAGGTCAGGTCGAGTTCGAGACCGCCGACGCTGGCGGTGCGCCGCACCGGGTCGATCCGCACCAGCGGCTCGGCGTCCGTGTCCAGATCCGGATCCGGCTGGTCCGGCACCGCGACCGGCAGGAACGGCGGTCGCTGGTCGGCCGGTACCAGCACCAGGTAGCCGACCATCGGCGGCTGGCCGGGGAGGGCGGGCAGGGTGTGCTGCGGGGCGGGCAGCCAGGTGGCGCCCGGCGGCAGGAAGTCCGCGACGTCGACCACCTCGTCCCGGTCGACGGCGCGCAGCCGGTGCCGGGCCGGGGCGGTGAGGGTGGAGGCGGAGGAGAGGGAACCAGTGGTCGCCATGAGAGGTCAGCTCTTTCGCGCGAGAAGTTCGTCGGTTGATGCGACGGCCGCGATTCGTGGTCGGGGCGCGCCGGGGGACGTACGTCGCTTCGCGCTGGGCCGAAGGCCGGGGGTTACGGCTTTAGAGGGCCCGCGCGTTCGTCGCGCGGCAACACACCCGGTCGAAGTCATGGTGCTGACGGGAAGGCCAGAAGGGCTCAAGGTCATGGCGACCCGTCGCGGTGTACTTCTGGAAGCTGGCCATGCGCCCATTGAAGCAGACACCGGCGCCGGGCAGGACCCTCCTCTCACTGCTTGGACGCGTCCTTGGCGTGAAGTTGACGTTGCGTGGGCCCCTGGACCGCCCTCAAGGCCCTGATCAGGAGCTTGTCGCCGGTTCACGCGTCCGAAACGCCGTCTCGGCATGCGGACGCGACCTCCTCAGCCGACCACTCTCGCCGTCGCCAGCAGCCCGCGTACGGCCGACCGCAGGACGTAGTCCGGGTGCGGGCCGCCCTCCACGAACAGGTCGTGGCCGGCCCGCCGGGCCGACTCGGCGACCCGCCGCAGCGGGTCCACGGCGAACCGGGGCAGCAGGCCGATCGCGGTGAGCGCGGCCAGCGCGTCGGGCGGTTCGGGGGCGGTCCACGAACCGTCGCCGGCCAGCCAGCGGGCCAGTGGTTCCACCGTGTCCTCGGTGCGGCCCGTGATCCGCCACACGGCCAGCGCCGCCACACCCCGGCCGGCCGCCGTGCCCGCCCGCGCCAGCCGGTGCTCGACGTGCGGCAGCAACGGCGCGGCGGCGGCGCCCAGTTCGGCCGCCGCCCGCGTCCATCCGGAGGCTCCGTCGGCGCGTTCGGCATCGACCAGGGCGAGCGCGGGGCCCGGATGGCCGGTCACGCGGTGGTAGGCCAGCGCGGCGGCCGTCGACGGCGGGGAGGTGGTGTCACCGATGGCCGCCGCCCGCAGCGCCGCCGCCCCGACGCCACCGGCGGCCGGGCCGAGTGCGCCGAGCACGGTGACCGCGGGGTTCGGGCCGGTGTGCGCCGGCACCAGCGCGGCGAGCGCGGCCACGGCCTGCCCGGCCACCTCGGGACAGCGGGCCAGCAGGGCGACCAGCCGCGGCGCGGCCACGTCGAGCCGCCCGGCCACCGCCCGGGCCACCTCCTGAGCCGACGCACCGAACACGTCGGCCACCGCGGTCGCGGCGCGGACGGTGCCGTCCAGGCCGGGCGCCTCCTCGACCAGCCGTACCACCTCCGGCACCACCTCGGCCGCACCGGTGCGGGCCAGCACGGTGAGCGCGGCAGCCCGTACGGCGGGGTCGGCCGCCTCCCGGTACGGCAGCACCCGCTCGCGCACCCGTGGACGGGCCCGCGCCGGCAGCGCGCAGGCCAGCCGGGCCAGCCGGTACAACTCCCAGGGCTGCCCGCCGAGTTCCGCCAGCGCCCAGGGCAGTACGTCTGCCTCGCGGTCCCGCCAGCGCTCGGTGATGTCGTGGGCGATCGGCACGCCCCCGGCCAGGGCACGCAGGGCCGCGTCCGGGTCGTCCTCCAGGAGCCGGCCGGTGAAGGGGCGGTAGGGGTGCGGCCAGTACCCGGTGTCCCGCTCGTGCGGCTCGGCCGCGTACGCCCGCGCGCAGACGTCCACCAGCTCGCCGGGCAGCGGCAGGCCGGCGGTGCGCAGCAGGTCCTCGGCGGCGGCGAGCCGTACCCCGGGCTCGGGGTCGGCCAGCAGGCCGTGCCGCCAGGTGCCGTCGCCGGCCTCCAGCAGCGCGAGCGCGGTCACCACCCGCCCGCGCACCCCCGCGTCGGGCTCCGCTTCGAGCCGGGCGCGCAGCAGCGGGAGCAGCGGCAGCGCGTACGGATGGCCGAGGCTCGCGGTCAGCAGGACCATGGCGTCCCGGATCTCAGGGTCCCGGTCGTGCGCGAGGTGCAGCAGGGAGGGCAGGGCCTCGGCCACGGCCCGCCGTGCGGCGGCGCGTTCGGCGGGCTTGCCGTTCCCGTCCGCGATGCCGGCGATCAGCCAGAGCAGCTCACGCCGGTGGCCGGGGCCGTGGAGGGCGAGCCGGGCGAGGCGGGGGACGGCGTGGGCGGAGGCGTCGTAGACGCTCCCCTGGTGGCACAGCGCGGAGAACAGCTCGTGCGAGGCCTCCTCGCGTACGTCCGCGTCCTCGGACTCCATCGCCCGCAGCAGTTCCGGGATGTCGTCGGCCGGCCCGTACGCGTGCTCCAGCTTCCCCCATGCGGTCTCCATGGTCCGCACCATAGGCGGAAGGGGGCGCCCGCCGTGACGGCGGACGCCCCCTTCGCGGGACGGACGGATCAGACCTGGCCGGCCTTCTCCAGCGCGGAGCAGCAGGTGTCCACCAGCAGGCGGGTCACCACGTACGGGTCGACGTTGGCGTTCGGGCGGCGGTCCTCGATGTAGCCCTTGCCGTCCTTCTCGACCTGCCACGGGATGCGGACCGAGGCACCGCGGTCGGAGACGCCGTAGGAGTACTTGTCCCACGGGGCGGTCTCGTGCAGGCCGGTCAGCCGCTCGTCGATGCCGGCGCCGTAGTTCTTGACGTGGTCCAGCGGCTTGGAGCCCTCGCCGAGCGACTCGCACGCGGTGATGATCGCGTCGTAGCCCTCGCGCATCGCCTTGGTGGAGAAGTTGGTGTGCGCGCCCGCGCCGTTCCAGTCGCCCTTGACCGGCTTCGGGTCCAGGGTGGCGGAGACGCCGAAGTCCTCGGCGGTGCGGTAGAGCAGCCAGCGGGCCACCCACATGTGGTCGGAGACCTCCAGCGGGGAGACCGGGCCGATCTGGAACTCCCACTGGCCGGGCATGACCTCGGCGTTGATGCCGGAGATGGCGAGGCCGGCCTTCAGGCAGTTGTCCAGGTGGGCCTCGACGATGTCGCGGCCGAAGATCTCGTCGGCGCCGACGCCGCAGTAGTAGCCGCCCTGCGGGGCCGGGAAGCCGTTCTCGGGGAAGCCGAGCGGGCGGGAGCCCTCGAAGAAGGTGTACTCCTGCTCGATGCCGAAGATCGGCTCCTGGGCGGCGAACCGCTCGGCGACCTCGGCCAGCGCGGCCCGGGTGTTGGACCGGTGCGGGGTCATGTCGATGTCGAGGACCTCGCACAGCACGAGGATGTCGTCGCCGCCGCGGATCGGGTCCGGGCAGGTGAAGACCGGCTTGAGCACGCGGTCCGAGGCGTGGCCCTCGGCCTGGTTGGTGGAGGAGCCGTCGAAGCCCCAGATCGGCAGCGCGTCGAGACCGGCCGGTGCACCCGTGATGATCTTCGTCTTGGAACGGAGCTTGGCCGTCGGCTCGGTGCCGTCGATCCAGATGTACTCAGCCTTGAAGGTCACGGGGCCACATCCTTAGGGGTAAGTCGGGCGCACTCGTCGTCGCGGGTGCTGCGGCGCTGCGGCACGGGGGCGCCGCTCGATCTGCCCGGCAGCCTGTCAACAGGCCGTTTCCCGGCCATTGCCCGAATGTGAACCCCGTGTTACCTGGCGGTTTTGTGTCACGGCTCACCTTGTGGGGTGTCAGCGGGTGAGGTATGCGTGCCCTCCGCCGCGGCCTTGCGCACCCCGTCGAGGAACTCCCTTATGGCGGCCCGCTGTTGGTCGTCGTACCCGCGCAGCAACTCCACCGACCGCTCGATCAGCGGCCCGAAGAACGCCTGGCCGAGCGCCACGGCGTCGTCCGTCACCTCCACGACGACCGTGCGCCGGTCGCCGCGCCCGCGCACCCGCCGTACCTGGCCCGCCCGTTCCAGCCGGTCCAGCAGCGCGGTCGTGCCCGCCGAGTTGAGCCCGAGCGCCGCCCCGAGCCGCCCGGCGGTCGTCTCCTCGCCCGCCCGCCGCGCGTCCATCAGTGCGATCAGGGCGCGGACGTCCGTCGCGTGCATGCCATTGCGGTTCGCGAACCGGGCGCTGTGCAGGCCCAGTTCGACGGCGGCCGCACGCAGGAGGTGGACGATCTCCATTTCTTGCCGCACGAGGAGCCTCCGAAGCTATTATCTCGCCGAGCGAATATCTTGCTCAACGAGATAATAGGGGGCGGTGTCGTGGCCGGATACGACGGGCAGGCCTTTCGGGTCGCATACGACAAGGTGCTGGCGAAATGGCCGGCGGACCGCGAGGCGCTGACGGTCGCCACACCCTTCGGCGACACCCGCGTCAACGCCTGCGGCCCGCGCGAGGCGCCCCCGCTGCTCCTGCTGCCGGGCGGCGACGGAGCGACCTCCGTGTCCTGGTACGCCCAGGCCGCCGACCTCGCCCGCGTCCGCCGGGTCTACGCCGCCGACCTGATCGGCGCCCCGGGCCTGAGCGCCCCGGCCGGCGACCGCCACCCCCGTACGGTCGCCGACCTGGCCGCCTGGCTGGACGCCCTGCTGGACGGCCTGGAGCTCACCTCGGCCGACGTGGGCGGGCACTCGTACGGCGCCTGGATCGCACTGCAGTACGCCCTGCGCGCGCCCGCGCGGGTGCGCCGCCTGTTCCTCCTGGACCCGACCCTGTGCCTGGCCGGGTTCAAGGCGGCGTACCTGCTCCACGCCCTGCCGATGCTGCTGCGGCCCTCACCCCGCCGGGTCCGCGCCTTCCTGGACTGGGAGACCCGGGGAACGGAACCGGACCCGGACTGGCTCCGCCTGCAGGAGGCGGCGGCGGGCTTCCCGTCCACGAAGCCGGTGACGGGTCCGCGCCCGGCACCGGACGCGCTGCGGGCCCTGGACGTGCCGGTCCTGCTGCTCGTGGCCGCGAACAGCAGGACCCATGACGCCCGTGCGGTGGTGGACCGGGCCGGCGCGGTGCTGGCGCGCGTGGAGACCGGCGTCCTGCCGGACGTCTCGCACCACGCGCTGCCGCAATCGGCACCGGACGGTCTGGCCCGCCGCCTCACCGCCTTCCTGTCCGGCTGCTGACCCTCACCCCACCTTCTCGATCACGGCGTGGCGGATGAGGAACTTGCCCGGCTCCCGCACCTGTTCGAAGGCCGCGTTGTTGAGCAGCACGCAGCTGCCGGAGACCGAGGTGACCTTCACCGTCGTGGACTTGTTGTTGTCCAGGTTGGTGACCTTCAGGGTCGTGCCCGCCGGGAACTGGCTGCTGGACGCGGCCGGGGCGCCGCCCTCGCCGGAGAGCGTGACCGTGGAGCCCTTGCAGACCTGCTGCCCGGCGCCCGCCGCGGCGGCGCCGGTGTCGTTGCCACCGGCGGCGGACTGCGAGGGCTGTGCCGACTGCTGGGCGCCGCCGGCCTGCTGCTGGTCACCGCCGGCCTGCTGGGCGCCACCGCCGGCCTGCTGGCCGCCCTGCGCCGCCTGGGAGCCCTGAGCCGACTCCCCAACGGTGCAGCCGGCGGCCTTCTGCTGGACCTCGATCTGCTTGATGACCGCCTCGCGGTTGGCGATCCGGGCTGCCGACTGCGCGTCCGGATGAGCCTTCTGGTCCGCGATGAACTTGTCGTTGTTGCCGTGGGCCGTGGCCAGCCCCTGGCAGACGTTCGAGTCCGAGGCGGACAGCGTTTTCGCGTTGTGCGCGGGCTGGGCGGCGTTGGACGTGGTGGCCAGCGCGAAGGCCCCGCCGCCCGCCACCGCCGCGGCACTGACGAGCAGCGCGATCTTCTTCTTCGTGCCGAGAGTTCTCCTGCGCGACATGCGCGCCTCCTGAAGAGGTAGGGGAGCGTACGCCGCTATGTACGAGATACCGAACGAGGTTACTCAGCGGTTTCAGGAGTCGGTGAAGTGGCCTGCGTCACAGCCGAGTTGTGCCGGGTTCAGCCCTTGTTGTGCTCGATGGCCTCCCGGACGGCGTCCTCGGTGCGGGCCACCAGGGCCGTTCCGTCGTCGGCCGTGATGATGGGGCGCTGGATGAGCCGGGGGTGCTCGGCGAGCGCGGAGATCCACCGCTCACGTGTATCCGCGTCCCGCGCCCACTCCTTGAGCCCCAGCTCCTTGGCCTCCGTCTCCTGGGTGCGGGTGATGTCCCACGGCTCCAGGTTCAGCCGGTCGAGTACGGCCCTGATCTCGTCCTCGCTCGGCACGTCCTCCAGATAGCGCCGGACGGTGTACTCGGCGCCCTCGGCGTCGAGCAGGCTGATGGCGCTGCGGCACTTGGAGCAGGCCGGGTTGATCCAGATTTCCATGCGGCACACGCTACTCGGCGTCGGCTCTGTTCGAATTTCTGACGCCTCGGCAGTCCCTTCTCGACCGACTGTCACGCGCCCCCGATTCGCTTCTCCACCTGGGCATTTGATGGCCGCCGCGGACCTTCGCTTGTCAGTGGCCGCCGGTAGACTGGACGCAGTGTTCGAGACAGTCACCGGAACCCCGGAGGGCTGCCCTGACCGCGACAGGAGGATGCCCGTGCCCGCTGCCGCCCTGAAGTCCAAGCCGTTGCCCACCCAGTCCACCGTCCAGCGACCCGTGCTGTTCGACTCGCCCGTCGAGCCGGTGGTGAAGCGGCCGCTGCCGGCCGGACGGCCGCGCGAGTGGTATGTCACCCACAACCGCCGCCTGAAGGCCATGCGCCTGGCCATAGCCCTGCTCGACTCCGGGATCTACCAGCCGGCCCAGGCCCGCAACGAGACGATCCGCGGCACGGCCGAGGAGATCGGCATGCGTCCGCCGTCCGACACGACGTGCCACATGGTGCGCGCGTTCATGCGCTACAGCCGCTGACGCCCGACACCGGCGCCGGGTGCCCGAGCCTCGCCCGGGCACCCGGCGCCGTATACGGCCGCGCTGCCCGGCCGTAGCGCTTCAGCGGCGCGGGGGGCCGAAGTCGTGGGTGAGGGGCGGGAGTTGGTTCCCGCGGGTCGTCGGCTCACGGCCGACAGGCGGGTGGAAAAACGGGATGCGGCTGTGACGGTGTCATCCCTACGCTGAAAAAACGGCACGAAGCCGACACACTCCACCCCCGCCACCCTCACCCCACGGAGGTCCGTCATGCGTGGCATCGTCGCGTCCGGGACCGTCGTCCTGGTGGTCCTCGGAATCGGAAACCATCTGTGGTGGCTCGCCGCCGTCGCGCTGCTGTACCTGTACGCGACGCACGGACGCGGGTCGCCCGGCACGCCATCGCCCCCCGGTGCGGGCGCTCCGCCCGTGCCCGACAGCTACCGCACCTACCGCGAGCGCCGGGACCGGCAGGCGCGCTGGGAGCGCCGCTACCGCCGTGAGCGCCCCTTCGAGTCCCGCCGTCAGGAGCGCGAGAAGAGCAGGTGAGCCAGGGCGTCCCCGGTCACAGACCGGGGGCGCCCCACACCGGGAACCAGCGGCTCAGGTCCTGCTCGATCCGCAGATCGTTCGCGAGCGCCGCCCTCACCTGGAGTTCGAGCGCGCTGTCCCGGCGCGGCGCGGCGCCGGGCAGCGGGGCGAAGGGGTAGAACGTGCCCCGCTTGTAGAGGTAGACCAGCGCCAGCGCGCGGCCCGCGTCGTCCGTGAAGCCCGCCAGCGAGCACAGCAGCTGGGGGCCGAAACCGTTGACCTCCATCGCGCTGTTCACCGCGTGCAGGTCGGTGACCAGCTCCGGCAGCTGCTCGGGCGAGCGCCGCGAGACCAGCCAGGAGTAGCCGTAGTCGTCCCGCCGCAGCTCCACCGGCGGACCTCCCTCGCGGTCGGTGTCCGCGTCCAGCAGCGCCTGCACCTCCCGGTGGGTCTGCTCGAAGGCCGCGCCCTCCACCGTGGCGAAACACACCGCCCCGGTCCCCGTCGCGGTGAAACCGGCCGCGGCCTGCAGGGTCACGGCCGCTGAGGGCAGCGCGAAGAGCTGGTCGAGATCGGGCGCGACCGGCTTCGTACGGCCCAGCAGGATGTCCAGCAGCCCCAACGCTCAGCCCGCCTTCCCCGGGGTGGCGGCCTCACCCAGCTCCGCGGAGATGCGGCCCAGCTGTTCGAGCCGCTGCTCCAGGGTGGGGTGCGTGGAGAAGAACCGCTCGATGCCCGGTTCCTTGCCGGTCGCCGGGGTGAAGTAGAAGGCGTTGAAGGCCTGGGCGGTGCGCAGGTCCTTGGTCGGGATCCGGGCGATGTCCCCGGAGACCTTGGTGAGCGCCGACGCCAGCGCCGAGGGCCGCCCGGTCAGATGCGCCGCCGCCCGGTCGGCCGCCAGCTCCCGGTACCGGGACAGCGCCCGGATCAGCAGGTAGCTGATCGCGTACACCGCCGCGGACACGCCCAGTACGCCGGCGAGGACGGCGGCGGTGTTCTGGTCCCGGCGGCCCCCGCCGAAGACCTGCGAGTAGAAGGCGAACCGTACGATCAGGCCCGCCAGCACACCGAGGAAGGACGCCACCGTGATCACGGCGACGTCCTTGTGCGCCACGTGCGACAGCTCGTGCGCCAGCACGCCCTCCAGCTCCGCCGGCTCCAGCCGCCGCAGCAGCCCGGTGGTCACGCAGACCACCGCGTGGTCGGGGTTCCGGCCGGTCGCGAACGCGTTCGGCATGTCCATGTCGGACACGGCGACCACCGGCTTGGGCATGTCCGCGATCGCGCACAGCCGGTCGACCACCGCGTGCAGCTCGGGATACTCCTCGCGCTCCACGACCCGCCCGTGCATCGCGAACATGGCGATCCGGTCGGAGAACCAGAACTGCGCCACGAACATCGCCCCGACCACCAGGACGACCAGCACCCAGGACTTCAGCAGCGCGATCAGCGCGGCCACGAAGCCCACGTACAGCAGCCCGAGCAGGAACAGCGTGAGACCCATGCGCACGGTCAGCCGTCGATCGCTCCGGAAGCGGCTCTGCATCTTGCATCACCCCGCAGTCAGGCACTCGTCCCGCTGTCCAGTGTGCACCTGCCGATTCCCATGAAGTGGTTCCGAACGGCCCTAGGAGCAGCAAAACGTACCGGCGGGTACGGCTAGTACGACGAGCCGAACTGCATCAGCCCTATCAGCACCATGACCACGATCACGCTGCCGAGGACCACCGCCGTCGAGGCCCACGACGCCCGGCGCGGCGCCGGGCCGGGGTCGGCCCGGAAGGGGGCCGGGTCCGGCGGGTTCTCCCTCCAGCGGGCGGCCAGCATCCGGGCCCGGGCCGAGGGCTCCTTGTGCTCGGCGGAATTCGCCCAGCGGTGATCGAACTCCCGCTCCCAGTCGTCGTTTTCCGTCATCCCCGTTCAACCTCTCTCGTCGGACAGAGCCAGGGGGATGATCCCCCGAGAGTAGGAAGCATGGGAAGCGGCAAAGGTTGCCCAGGATGCTGGGTGGTCATCCGACGGCTAGCATTTACCTGAGAGCCGCACCGCGGGGTGCCCACCATCGTCTGCCCCGCCTCCCCCTGGCCCGTGCGGCACCTACGACCGCGCCGGACTCTTCACTCCGAGGTCGCGGCCATCCGACTCGTGCCCGGAAAGCCGCACGAGGGGTGGAAGGAAGGTGGATCCATGAATGCACATCGTGCGAGGCGTCTCGCCGCAGCGTCCGCCATCGGCGTCCTGATGGCGAGCGGAGTGGCGATCGGCACCGCCGGCACCGCGTCGGCAGCCGCCCCGAACCAGATCTCCACCAACCGTGGCTGCTACTACGGCGGCTGGTGGGGCAACTGCTACGGCTACGGCAACGGCTTCTTCAACAACGGCTTCTACGGCAACGGCTTCTACGGCAACGGCTTCAACAACACACCGGTCGTGGTGGTCGTGGTGCCCTGACGGAGGCGGACCCCTCGGACATGGGTGAGGGCCGGCACCCGGAGAGTCTCCGGGTGCCGGCCCTCACCGGTCCGCGCGGGGCGGTCCGGTCACACGTCGAAGTACAGCTCGAACTCGTGCGGGTGCGGACGCAGCTGCAGCGGCGCGATCTCGTTGGTGCGCTTGAAGTCGATCCAGGTCTCGATCAGGTCCGGCGTGAACACGTCGCCCTGCAGGAGGAACTCGTGGTCGGCCTCCAGCGAGTCGAGGACGGCCGGCAGGGAGGTCGGGACCTGGGCGACGTTCGCGTGCTCCTCGGGAGCCAGCTCGTACAGGTCCTTGTCGATCGGCTCGGCCGGCTCGATCTTGTTCTTGATGCCGTCCAGACCCGCGAGGAGCAGGGCGGAGAAGGCCAGGTACGGGTTGCCGGAGGAGTCCGGGGCGCGGAACTCGACGCGCTTGGCCTTCGGGTTCGAGCCGGTGATCGGGATACGCATCGCGGCGGAGCGGTTGCGCTGCGAGTACACCAGGTTGATCGGGGCCTCGAAGCCCGGCACCAGGCGGTGGTAGGAGTTCACCGTCGGGTTGGTGAAGGCGAGCAGCGACGGGGCGTGCTTGAGGATGCCGCCGATGTAGTAGCGGGCGGTGTCCGACAGGCCCGCGTAACCGGCCTCGTCGTAGAACAGCGGGTCGCCGTTGCTCCACAGCGACTGGTGCACGTGCATGCCCGAGCCGTTGTCACCGAAGATCGGCTTCGGCATGAAGGTCGCGGTCTTGCCGTTGCGCCAGGCCACGTTCTTCACGATGTACTTGAAGAGCTGCAGGTCGTCGGCGGCGGCCAGCAGGGTGTTGAACTTGTAGTTGATCTCCGCCTGGCCGGCGGTGCCGACCTCGTGGTGCTGGCGCTCGACCTTGAGGCCGGACCGCTCCAGCTCCAGGGAGATCTCGGCGCGCAGGTCGGCGAAGTGGTCGACCGGGGCCACCGGGAAGTAGCCGCCCTTGTAGCGGACCTTGTAACCGCGGTTGTTCTCCACCGCACCGGTGTTCCAGGCGCCCGCCTCGGAGTCGATGTGGTAGAAGGACTCGTTCGCGCTGGTCGCGAAGCGCACGGAGTCGAAGACGTAGAACTCGGCCTCGGGGCCGAAGTACGCGGTGTCCGCGATACCGGTCGAAGCGAGGTAGGCCTCGGCCTTCTTCGCCACGTTGCGCGGGTCACGGGAGTACTGCTCGCCCGTGATCGGGTCGTGGATGAAGAAGTTGATGTTGAGGGTCTTGTCCCGGCGGAACGCGTCGACACGCGCGGTGGACAGGTCGGCACGCAGAGCCATGTCGGACTCGTGGATGGCCTGGAAACCACGGATCGACGATCCGTCGAAGGCCAGCTCCTCGTCCGGGTCGAACGCCTCAACGGGCACCGTGAAGTGCTGCATGACGCCCGGCAGGTCGCAGAAGCGGACGTCGATGAACTTGACGTCCTCGTCCGCGATGAACTTCTTGGCCTCGTCGGCGTTCTGGAACATCCAGCTCCTCCTACTCCCGACCGTCCTCGCCGGGGTGGTAGATCGTTCGTGCGGCCAGTGCGGTGGCACACGCTGGTCTCGACCCTAGGGACGGGTGATTTCTCGGGCGTGACCCGTTTGTTTCGCAGAAGTTAACCGGCCACGGGTCCACCCTAGCCCCGGGACACCCCGCCGTACCCCGGTCATTTCGGGCGCAGTACCGTGGTCGCGTGGACAACAGGCAAGCACTCGGATCGTGGCTCTCCGGGCCCCGCGCGGCCATGGAAGAGGCCGGTGCCGACTTCGGCCACCGGGGCGAGCAGCTCGGTCTGCCCGCGGACGGGCCGAACTCGATCGCCCGGCCCGGCCGACGGCTCGGCGCGCTGGCCGTGGACTGGGGGCTGAGCGTCCTGATCGCATACGGCCTGGTCACGGATGGCTACAGCCCCGCTACGAGCAACTGGGCGCTGGGTGTCTTCTGCGTCATGAGCGTGCTGACCGTCGGCACGATCGGCTTCACCCCGGGCAAGCGGCTCTTCGGCATCCGGGTGGTGGCGCTGGAGACCGGCACGGTCAACCCGCTGCGAGCCGTCCTGCGCACGGTCCTGCTGTGCCTCGCGGTTCCCGCGCTGATCTGGGACCGGGACGGCAGGGGTCTGCACGATCGCCTCGCGAAGACGGTCGAGGTCCGGGTCTGAGCCCGGGCCGGCCCGCCGTCAGCCGGGTGTGAGCCCGTCGTGGCTGGTCGCGCGGTTCCCCGCCCCCAAGGGAGCCGCAGTGCGCTTGCCCGCGAAACCACACCGCCGCAGCTGCGGGCGGTCGTGCCGCTGGGGCGGCACGGATGGGCGCAGCGGCACCCCGCGAGCGGGGGCGAGCGGCCCACCCCCGCCCAGCTCCGGCTCACGCTTTCCGCAGCACCGCCCCCAGTGCCTCCCGCAGCTCCGCCTCCGGGGCCGCTGCCGCGTCCACCGAGCGCCACGCCACGAACCCGTCCGGGCGTACCAGCACCGCCCCCTCCGGCGTCGTACCGTGCGCCGCTGCCCAGTCGCCGTCGGGGCCGTCGTAGGTCAGGTCGGCCTCCGGCCTCGTACCGATGCGGTACGCGTCCAGCGGTACCCCGTCCGTGTCGGCGATGCGGCGGCCGGCCGCCCGCCAGGCGGCCCCCGCGGGCGTCGACGCGTCGCTGAGCAGCACCAGTGAACGCTCGTACAGATCGAGTGTGGAGATCCGCTCGCCCGCCCGGCGCAGCCACAGGTGCGGGGCCCGGCTGCCCGGCTCCCCGGTCAGCCGCATCCCTTCGGGTACGACCGGCTGCTCCGGGTCGGCCCCCACGACGGCGCCCCGCGGGTAGCGGTAGCCGAGGACCACGTTGAGGATGCCGCCGCGCTTGCCGCCGCCGATGCCGGGCGTGGGGGCGAAGCCGGGGTGGCTGTGCTCCACGGAGCGGGCCGAGGCGCGGGCGCTGGTGGCGAGGGCGACCGGCCGGCGCTCGGTGTCGTAGGTGTCCAGCAGACCGGGCCCGGCCCAGCCGTCGAGGACGGCGGCCAGCTTCCAGGCCAGGTTGTGGGCGTCCTGGATGCCGGTGTTGGAGCCGAACGCGCCGGTCGGGGACATCTCGTGGGCGGAGTCACCGGCGAGCAGGACCCGGTCGTCCCGGTACTGTTCGGCGACGCGTTCGGCGGCGCGCCAGGAGGCCTTGCCGGTGATCTCGACGTCGAGGTCGGGGACGCCGACGGCACGGCGGATGTGCCGGGTGAGCCGCTCCTCGGTGAACTCCTCCAGCCTCTCGCCGTGCTCGGGGTGCCAGGGGGCGTGGAAGACCCAGCGCTCCTTGTTGTCGACGGGCAGCAGCGCGCCGTCGGCCTCGGGGTCGGTGAGGTAGCAGCAGATGAAGCGCCGGTCGCCGACGACGTCGGCGAGCAGCTTGGACCGGAAGGTGACGCTCACGTTGGCGAAGAGGTCGCCGGGGCCGCTCTGGCCGATGCCGAGCCGGTTCCGGACGGGGCTGCGCGGGCCGTCGGCCGCGACCAGGTAGTCCGCGCGGACGGTGTAGAGGTCGTCGCCGTCGCGGTCCCGGACGTAGCCCGTCACTCCTTCGGAGTCCTGGGCGAAGGACTCCAGCTCGTGGAAGTACCGCAGGTCGCCGCCGAGGGCGCGGGCCCGGTCCAGGAGCACCGGTTCCAGGTCGTTCTGGCTGCACAGACACCAGCTGGTGGGGCTGAACCGCGCGAGCCCTCCGCCGGGGTCGATCTCCCGGAACAGCCACTCGCCGGCGTCGCCGGCCAGCGTCGGGGTCTGCAGGATGCCGTGGTTGTCCGCGAGGAGGGCGGCCGCCGTCTTGATGTCCGGCTCGATGCCGGCCACCCGGAACAGCTCCATCGTCCGCACGTTGTTGCCGCGGCCGCGCGGGTGGACCGAGGTCCCGGAGTGCCGCTCGACGAGCATGTGCCGCACGCCGAGACGGCCCAGGAACAGGGACAGGGACAGGCCCACCAGTGAGCCGCCCACGACAAGGACGGGCACGTGGTGATCGGCTTTGTGCTGCATCGACGACTCCAGAGGCAGGGGCGGGGGTGTGGGGCACCTCGGAGTTTCCATGCCCTCTCGGGAGGGCTTCGCGTGCTCAATCACCCTCCTGGTTCACACGAGTCGCGCACTCCGGAGGACAGGAACAGGATCAAGGAACGCTGACGTCGCGTCATGGGCGGCGTTCACCCTCTGCTCCCCTGAAGGAGATGTGCGCGGTATGACCACCACGTCGGAAAAGGTTTCGGAACAGCTGGCGCGGCAGGTGTCGAAACGGGTCTCGCAATCCGTCTTCGACGGCTCCCGCCTCCGGGTCGTCCTGCTGGTGGACGTACACGACGGCGCCCAGCAGCAGTTCCTTGAGGCCTACGAGCAACTGTGCAACCAGGTCGCGTCGGTGCCCGGCCACGTCAGCGACCAGCTGTGCCAGTCGATCGAGAACCCCTCCCAGTGGCTCATCACCAGTGAGTGGGAGAGTGCCCCGCCGTTCCTCGCCTGGGTGAACAGCGAGGAGCACGTCCGCATGGTGGAGCCGCTGCACAGCTGCGTCCGGGACACCCGGTCACTGCGTTTCCACATCGTCCGTGAGACGGGTGGCGCGGCGGCGGCCGCCCCCGCGGCCCAGCGCCGGCTGCAGGTCTCCCCGCGGATCGGCGACGGGGTGATCCGGCACGCGCTCACCTTCACGGTGAAGCCGGGCAGCGAGGCCGAGGTCGCGAGGATCCTCGCGGACTACGCCTCGCCCCAGGCGCGGGTCGACGAGACCACACGCCTGTGCCGTACCTCCCTGTTCATGCACGGCAACCGGGTGGTCCGGGCCATCGAGGTGCGCGGCGACCTGCTCGCGGCGCTGCGTCACGTCGCCCGGCAGCCGGAGGTCCGGGCCGTGGAGGAGGCGATCAACCCCTATCTGGAGCAGGAGCGGGATCTCAACGACCAGGAGTCCGCGCGGGTGTTCTTCACCCGGGCGGCGCTGCCGGCCGTGTTCCACGTCACCGCGGACGAGCTGGTCGAGGGCGAGCGGCTCGCGCTGTACTACCCGGCCCGGCCGGGCCGCGGGATGGAGCTTGCGGAACTGCTCGCGCAAGGAGACGAGGCGGCGGCGGAGGACCCGGGCGGCCCGGTCCTGCGCAGCACGATCTTCCAGCGGGACGACGTCGTCGTACGGCTGGTCGACCACCGTGCCGGCGTGCGGGTGGACCTCACCCCGGCGGCCCCGCTGACCGCCCTGCTGGACGGCGCGGCCGTCCGGATGCAGCTCGTCACCGACCGGCGCTCGCCGGACGCCTGAGACCCACGGCCGCATCACACCCACGGAGGACTGTCGTGATCAAACCCCTTCCGAAGATCGTGGACCTCAGCGAGGTCGAGCCCAACACGCGGCGCGGCGGCGATCTGCGCGCCATGCTCACCCCGGCCACGGTGGGCTCGACCAGCGGTTTCATGGGCGTGGCCCTCGTGCAGCCGGGCGACCGCATCGCTGAGCACTACCACCCGTACTCCGAGGAGTTCGTGTACGTCGTCTGCGGCGAGCTGGAGGTGGACCTGGACGGCGAGCCGCACCCGCTGCGGCCCGAGCAGGGGCTGATGATCCCCATCAACATGCGGCACCGCTTCCGCAACGTCGGCAAGGTGGAGGCGCGCATCGTCTTCCACCTGGGCCCGCTGGCCCCGCGTCCGAGCCTCGGCCACGTCGACACGGAGGAGACGGAGCCGGTGGCCGTCGCCGCCGAGGCGGGGCAGGCCCGGTCATGACCCGGCGCGTGGCGGTCACCGGTATAGGCATCGTGGCTCCGGGCGGGATCGGCGTGCCGGCGTTCTGGGATCTGCTCGCCGAAGGCCGTACCGCGACGCGCGGCATCACGTTCTTCGACCCCGCCGGACTGCGGTCGCGGATAGCGGCCGAGTGCGACTTCGAGCCGGCGGCCTACGGTCTGGACGCCGGGCAGGTGGAACGCGCGGACCGGTACATACAGTTCGCCCTGGTCGCCGGCGACGAGGCGGTCAGGGACTCCGGACTCGACGTCGCCCGTGAGGACCCGTGGCGGATCGGGGTCTCCCTGGGTACCGCCGTCGGCGGCACCACCCGCCTGGAGCACGACTACGTCCTGGTGAGCAGCCGCGGGCAGCGCTGGGACGTGGACCATCACCAGGCCGAACCCCAGCTGCACCGGGCGTTCTCGCCGAGCACCGTGGCCTCCGCGGTGGCGGAACGTTTCGGCGCACAGGGTCCGGTGCAGACGGTCTCCACCGGCTGCACCTCCGGACTCGACGCCGTCGGGTACGCCTTCCACACCGTCCAGGAGGGCCGGGCCGACATATGCATCGCGGGGGCCGCGGACTCGCCGATCTCCCCGATCACCATGGCCTGCTTCGACGCGATCAAGGCCACCTCCCCGAACAACGACGACCCCGCGCACGCCTCCCGGCCCTTCGACAACAACCGTGACGGCTTCGTCATGGGCGAGGGCGGCGCGGTGCTCGTCCTGGAGGAACTGGAGCACGCCCGGGCCCGCGGTGCCCGCGTCTACTGCGAGTTCGGCGGCTACGCCACCTTCGGCAACGCCTACCACATGACCGGACTGACCAAGGAGGGTCTGGAGATGGCGCGGGCCATCAAGACCGCCCTCGACCAGGCCCGGCTCGACCCGACGGCGATCGACTACGTCAACGCGCACGGCTCCGGCACCCGGCAGAACGACCGCCACGAGACGGCGGCCGTGAAGCGGGCGCTCGGCCACCACGCCTACGACACCCCGATGAGCTCCATCAAGTCCATGGTGGGGCACTCCCTCGGGGCGATCGGCGCCATAGAACTGGTCGCCTGCGTGCTGGCCCTCGCCAAGCAGGTCGTACCCCCGACCGCCAACTACGAGATCCCCGACCCCGAGTGCGACCTGGACTACGTCCCGCGTGTCGCCCGCGAACGCCGGCTGACCAGCGTGCTGTCCGTGGGCAGCGGGTTCGGTGGCTTCCAGTCCGCGGTGATCCTGACCCGGCCGAGGGAGTGAGGACACGATGAGCGAACCGCAGGATCGGCAGGCGGCCGTCACCGGTATCGGGGTGGTCGCGCCCAACGGCACCAGCACCGACACCTTCTGGAAGGCCACCCAGGAGGGCCTGAGCGTCCTCGACCGGGTCACCCGCGAGGGCTGCGAGCACCTTCCCCTCAAGGTGGCCGGTGAGGTCCGCGCCTTCGACCCGGCGGCCACGATCGAGGAGCGCTTCCTCGTCCAGACCGACCGGTTCACGCACTACGCCATGGCCGCCGCCGACTTCGCGCTCGACGACGCCCGGCTCGGCCAGGCCGGCACCCCCGACGCCCCCTACTCCATCGGCGTGGTCACCGCCGCCGGGTCCGGCGGCGGTGAGTTCGGCCAGCGCGAACTCCAGCAGCTGTGGGGCAAGGGCAGCCGGTTCGTCGGGCCGTACCAGTCCATCGCCTGGTTCTACGCCGCGAGCACCGGCCAGGTCTCCATCCGCCGCGGCTTCAAGGGGCCCTGCTCGGTCGTCGCCTCGGACGAGGCCGGCGGTCTCGACGCCCTCGCCCACGCGGCCCGGGCGGTGCGGCGCGGCACCGACGCGATCGTGGCCGGCTCCACCGAGGCGCCCCTCGCGCCGTACTCGATGGTCTGCCAGCTCGGCTACGAGGAGCTCAGCCGCGAGACCGACCCGGCCCGCGCCTACCGGCCGTTCACCCAGGGTGCGTGCGGGTTCGTGCCGGCCGAGGGCGGCGCCATGCTCGTGCTGGAGGCGGCGGGCACGGCGCGGGACCGCGGCGCCGACGTCCGGGCCGTCGTCGCCGGGCACGGGGCCACCTTCACCGGTGCCTCCCGCTGGGCGGAGTCCCGCGAGGGCCTCGCCCACGCGATCCGGCAGGCCCTGGGGGAGGCCGGCTGCGCCCCCGAGGAGGTCGACGTCGTCTTCGCCGACGCCCTCGGGGTGCCGGAGGCGGACCGCGCCGAGGCGCTCGCGATCGCCGACGTCCTCGGCCGGCACGGCGCCCGGGTGCCGGTCACCGCACCGAAGTCCGGAATCGGCCGGGGGTACTGCGCGGCCCCCGTGCTGGACACCGCGGCGGCCGTGCTCGCCATGCAGCACGGCCTGATCCCGCCGACGCCGAACGTCTTCGACGTCTGCCATGACCTCGACCTCGTGACCGGCCGCGCCCGGCCCGCCGCACTGCGTACGGCGCTGGTGCTCAGCCGCGGACTCATGGGGTCGAACTCTGCGCTGGTGCTGCGGCACGGCGCCGCGCAGTGAGCACAGCAAAGGAGGAAAACACATGTCCCAGATCACCGTGGAAGAACTCGCCGCGCTGATGAAGAAGGCCGCCGGGGTCACCGTCAGCCCCGAGCAGCTCCAGGAGAAGCCCGACACCGGCTTCGACGTCCTCGGCGTCGACTCGCTGGGCCTGCTCGGCATCGTCGGCGAGCTGGAGAACTCACACGGCACCCCGATGCCGGTCGACGCGGAGCGCTGCAAGACGCCCCAGCAGTTCCTCAACCTCGTCAACAGCACTCTGATGGCAGGAGCCTGAGATGGCAGGACACACCCAGAACGAGATCACCATCGCCGCCCCGCTGGACCTGGTCTGGGACATGACCAACGACCTGGAGCGCTGGCCCCAGCTGTTCAGCGAGTACGCGTCGGTGGAGGTCCTCGAACGGGAGGGCGCCAGGACCACGTTCCGGCTCACCATGCACCCGGACGACAACGGCACCGTCTGGAGCTGGGTCTCCCAGCGCGAGCCGGACCGCGACAGCCTCACCGTCACGGCCCGCCGGGTCGAGACCGGGCCCTTCGCCCACATGAACATCCACTGGCGGTACGAGGAGGTACCGGCCGGCACCCGGATGGTGTGGACCCAGGACTTCGCGATGAAGCCGGACGCCCCCGTCGACGACGCCTGGATGACCGACAACATCAACAAGAACTCCAAGGTCCAGATGGCCCTGATCCGCGACAAGATCGAGAAGGCGGCCGCCGGTCACCGGCCCGCCCCGGCCCTGGCCGACTAGCCGGACGGAGGACACGACCGTGCACCAGGCCCTGATCGTCGCCCGCATGGCCCCGGGTTCCGCCCCCGGCATCGCCAAGGTGTTCGCGGAGTCCGACCGCGGAGAGCTGCCGCACCTCGTCGGAGTCGTCCGGCGCAGCCTCTTCCAGTTCGGCGATGTGTACATGCACCTCATCGAGTCCGAGCGCGAGCCGGGACCGGCCATCGCCAAGGTCGCCTCGCACCCCGAGTTCAAGGAGGTCAGCGAGCGGCTTTCGGCGTACGTCAGCGCGTACGACCCGGAGACCTGGCGGTCCCCGAAGGACGCGATGGCACAGCGCTTCTACCTCTGGGAGCGCGACGCCGGCGCCTGACCTGCCCTTCCGGACACCGGTGCCGGGCCCGCGTCCGACGCGGGCCCGGCACCGGTGTTCTCCGGGAAGGTGCGGCTCACACGGGGACCGTGCAGTCGAAGGCGTGCAGATAGGGGTTGACCGGCCGGATGTCGCCGACGGTCAGGCCCGCCGCCTCAAGCCGCCCGACCATGCTCTTCGTGGTGTGCTTGGCCCCGCCGACGTTCAGGAGCAGCAGCAGGTCCATCGCGGTGCTGAAGCGCATCGACGGGGTGTCGTCGACGAGGTTCTCGATGACCACGATCCGCGCACCGGGGCCGCCCGCCTCGACGACGTTGCGCAGCAGCCTGGCCGTGGACTCGTCGTCCCACTCCAGGATGTTCTTGATGACGTAGACGTCGGCCTCGACCGGGACCGACTCGCGGATGTCGCCCGGCACGATCCGCGCCCGCTCCGCCAGGTCGCCGCCCGCGCGCAGCCGGGGCAGGGCGTTCTCCACCACCCGGGGCAGGTCCAGCAGCCAGCCCTGCATCGCCGGGTACTTGTCCAGCAGGCTGGCCACCACGTGCCCCTGCCCGCCGCCGAGGTCCGCCACCGACCTGCTGCCGGACAGGTCCAGCAGCGCGGCGACGTCGCGCGCCGACTGCTCGCTGGACGTGGTCATCGCACGGTTGAACACATCGGCCGACTCGGGGGCGTCCTCGTTCAGGTAGACGAAGAACTCCTTGCCGTAGAGACCCTCGACGACGTTCCGGCCGGTGCGCACCGCCTCGTCCAGCTTCGGCCAGGCGTCCCACGTCCAGGGCTCGGTGCACCACAGGGAGATGTCGCGCAGGCTGTGCGGGTCGTCCTCGCGCAGCAGCCGGGACATCTCGGTGTGGCCGAACGTCCCGTCCGGATGCTCGGTGAAGACGCCGTAGCAGGACAGGGCGCGCAGCAGCCGGCGCAGCGGCTTCGGCTCGCTCTTCACCGCGGCCGCGAGGTCCTCCACGGCCGTCGGAGCGTCCCCGAGCGCGTCGGCGACGCCGAGCCGGGCCGCGGCGCGGACGGCGGCGGCACACGCCGCCCCGAACACGAGCTCTCTCAGCCGCATCGAAGGCGGCGGGGACGGGGGTGCCCCCTGCGCGGGGGGAGCCGAGAGCTCGGGGGATGGTGCGGTCATGTGCCGCCTTCCTTCCTTGCCTGGGTGGGTTACGGCCGTCCGGTCAGCACAGACCAGCGGGCTTGGAGGCCCGGCAGAGGTTGCGCTGGAAGACGTTGCTGCTCTTGGTGGCTTCCTGGTTGACGAGGTCCGCCGGGCCGTTGCCGGCCAGCGAGTTGGCCGTGATCCGGTTCCGCTCGCTCGTGGCGCCCACGAAGCTCTTGAACAGGACGATCCCGCCCGACAGCGGGGACGCGCCGGAGTTGCCGCTGACCAGGTTGTGGGTCACCAGGGTGTCGTCGGCGCCGGTCAGGATGATGCCGGAGCCCTGCAGGAAGGGCAGCCGCGCGGTCGCCGCGCAGTACTTGTCGTTCTGCTCGATGAGGTTGTGGCTGACCGTCAGGGCGCCCGCCTTCGGCTTGTTCTCGTCGCCGACGACGAAGAGGCCCGCGCAGTTGCCGGTGAGGACGTTGTGCTTGACGGTGAGGTTGCGCAGCCGGCGGACGGTGATGCCGATCCGGTTGTCCGCCAGGCGGTTGTGGTCGAGGACGGTGCCCCCGGTGTCGGTGGCTCCCTGCTCCGCCGAGATGGTGTTGGCGAGGAACAGGCCCGCGTCGCCGTTGGACCGGGCGGTGTCGTTCCGGTAGACGCTGCGGGTGGAGCGCTCCTCCGCGATGCCCCACTGGCCGTTCCGGTCGGCCGTCACTCCGCGCACGGTCAGGCCGTCCGCGCCCACGGCGACGACACCGATCCTGGAGAAACCGGTCACCGCCAGGTCGGCGAGGGTGACGTTCCGGACGGGCTCGGTCTTGGTGCCGACCACGCAGATGCCGTTGCCCTGCTCCGCGCAGCTCTTCTGCGCCTGAGCGGTCTCCGTGGCCCTCGCGGTCTTCGCGGTCTTCGCCGTGCTCGCGGCCTTCGGGGCGGCCGGTTCGAGCACCGTGGCCGGGCCCACGCCGCGCAGCGTGATCCCGGAAGTGGTCACCTTGACACTCTCGTGGTACGTCCCGGCCTGCACGAGCACCGTGTCGCCGGACCGCGCGGCGTCCACCGCCTTCTGGATCGACTCACCCGGATGCACGACGTGCACCGGGTGGGCGGCCGAGGCCGGGGTGGCGCCGAGGAGCGTGCCAAGGACCACGGCGCTGCTGACAACGTACGGGATATGGCGTTTTGTCACATTCGGAAGGCTAGAAGCGCATGAGCCGATTACCGGCGGGATGCTCCGTTCGGCGGCGTGTCAGGGGCCGGTCCGCGCCACACCGGCGCCCGGGCGCCCCGGGAACGGCCGCACCGGCTGCTAGCTTCGCCAGCTGTCGAGAGGTCCCGGCAGCCTTGTGCGCGGCCGCGGGCAAGGCGGAGCGGAGGCAACGTGACGGGCACGAACGAGCATCCGGACGGTCCGGCGGTCACACCGGTCGGGCGCAGGGGCTTCCTGGCCTCGGCCGCCCTCGCCGCCACCCCGGCCCCCCTCGCCGCCACCCCGGCCGCCGCGGAACCGGCCGACGGGGCGGCCGCCGCGGGGCCGGCCGACGAGGCGGCTGCCGCGGCCGGCCACCGCGCCGTGGCGCGTCTGCTCGCCGTGGCCGAGGGCGACCGCGGGATCGGCTGGCTGCGGGCGGCCCTGCAGGTCGCCGTGCAACTCGAACTCACCACCATCCCGCCGTACCTGTGCGGATGGTGGTCGGTCCGGGACCGCCGCGGCGAGGCCGCGCGGCTGATCCGGCGCATCGTCGGCGACGAGATGTACCACCTGGGCGTCGTCTGCAACCTGCTCGTGGCCGTGGGCGGGCGGCCGAGGATCAGGGACGCGGCCCCCCGCTACCCCTGCCCGCTGCCCGGTGGGGTGCGCGCCGGAGTGCGCGTGTACCTCTCGGGCCTCACCAAGGCCTTCGTGCGCGACGTGATGATGGCGATCGAGGCCCCCGACACCCCGCTCGCCCGGGCGGCGGCGAGCCCACCCACCATCGGCGACTTCTACGGTGAGCTGCAGAGGGCGTTCCGGCGCACGGAGCCGTATCTGTCGGCCGAGGGGCAGCTGTCGGACCGCATCGGCTCGGACGTGCTGGAGCCGGTCACCGGCCTCGACGACGTCGAACGGGCCCTGGAGATCGTCAAGGAGCAGGGCGAGGGCACCGAGAGCTCGCCGGCCGACGCCTTCCAGGACGACCACCCGGCGCACTACTACGCCTTCGCGGAGATCTACCACGGACGGCGGCTGCGCAGGACCGCCCGCGGCTGGCAGTTCACCGGCGCGCCCGTGCCCTTCCCCGACGCACGCCCCATGGCCCCGGTCCCACCCGGCGGCTGGCACCGGCCGCCGGTCCGGGTCGGCCGGCTGCTGGACCAGTTCGACACCACCTACGCGGCGGTGCTGGACAGGCTCGACGAGGCGTGGGGCGGCGGTGACGGGCGCAGCCTGGGCGCGGCGGTACGCGCCATGCGCGCCATGGAGGAACCGGCGGTGGAGCTGATGGAGACGCCGATCCCCGGCGCCCCGGGGACCTACGGCCCTCAGTTCCGGCCCGTCTGATCAGCCGGGCCGGGGCAGGGGGTGTCAGCGACCCTTGGGCATCCGCATGCCCTTGGGCATGGGCCCCTTGGGCAGCGGCATGTTGCTCATCAGGTCGCCCATGGCCCGCAGCCGGTCGTTCGTGGCCGTCACCTGGGGGCCGGTCAGCACGCGCGGGAACTTCAGCATGGTCGTGCGCAGCTTCTTCAGCTCGACCTGGCCCTCGCCGCCGCCGACGATCACGTCGTGCACCGGCACGTCCGCGACGATGCGGTTCATCTTCTTCTTCTCGGCGGCCAGCAGGCTCTTCACCCGGTTCGGGTTGCCCTCGGCGACCAGCACGATGCCGGCCTTCCCGACCGCCCGGTGCACCACGTCCTGGCTGCGGTTCATCGCCACCGCCGGAGTGGTCGTCCAGCCCCGGCCGATGTTGTCCAGCACGGCGGCCGCGGCGCCCGGCTGGCCCTCCATCTGGCCGAACGCGGCCCGCTCGGCCCGGCGGCCGAACACGATCGCCGTCGCCAGCAGAGCGATCAGCAGACCGAAGATGCCCAGGTAGATCGGGTGACCGAGCAAGAAGCCGATCGCGAGGAAGACACCGAGGGTGCCGATGCCGACGGCCGCGAGTACAAGACCGATCTTCTTGTCGGCCTTGCGGGTCATCTTGTACGTGAGAGCGATCTGCTTCAGCCGCCCTGCGTTCGCGGCGTCCGCCGCGGTTTCCTTCCTCGCCATGCCACGAAGTCTACGTGTCCCCGGGAGTGCGGACGACGGCAGTGCCCGGGGGGCGGGGATCAGGAGCGGTCGGCGGCCTGCTCCAGGAAGCGCTGCGCCTCGACCCGGTCCTTGGCACGCCGTCGGTCCTCCAGCACGGAGGTCCACGCGTTACGCCGGGCGGTGCGCTGGCCGCCGCTCATGAGCAGGGACTCGACGGCGCGGAGGGCATCGGTGAAGGACGGGATGGCGGTGGCGCGTACGGGCGCGGCCTGCATGATCGAGGTCCCCCCTCGGAGCGGGTGGTGTACGAGGCGTGATACCAGAGTCACTGATTGGTGTTACCAGGGCGTGTCCGACCGGTCAAACGCCAATGAAGCCTTGATACAGAGCGCTGAAACGCTGACGCGGCCCTGACGTCGCCCTCATCAGCGAGGACGCTCAGGACCGCGTCGACTCGGCCATTACTGGCCGGTAAGTGCTTGTGCGTGAATTCACACGCTGCGCTCACACCGCCTGGGACGCGATGTAGGAACCACGCTTCTCGACCGCCATCTGGTACAGCCGCCCGGCGCGGTACGACGAACGCACCAGCGGACCCGACATGACGCCGGAGAAGCCGATCTGCTCGGCCTCCTCCTTCAGCTCCACGAACTCCTGCGGCTTCACCCAGCGCTCGACCGGGTGGTGGCGGACGGAGGGGCGCAGGTACTGGGTGATGGTGATCAGCTCGCAGCCCGCCTCGTGCAGCTGCCTGAGCGCCTCGCTGACCTCCTCGCGGGTCTCGCCCATGCCGAGGATCAGGTTGGACTTGGTGACCAGGCCGACGTCGCGGGCCTCGGTGATGACCTTCAGGGAGCGCTCGTAGCGGAAGCCGGGGCGGATCCGCTTGAAGATCCGCGGGACCGTCTCGACGTTGTGCGCGAAGACCTCGGGGCGGGCGGAGAAGACCTCGGCCAGCTGCTCGGGGACCGCGTTGAAGTCGGGGGCCAGCAGCTCGACCTTCGTACGGCCGCCCTCGCGCTCCGCCGTCTGCGCGTGGATCTGGCGCACGGTCTCGGCGTACAGCCAGGCGCCGCCGTCCTCCAGGTCGTCGCGGGCGACGCCGGTGATGGTGGCGTAGTTCAGGTCCATCGTGACCACGGACTCACCCACGCGGCGCGGCTCGTCGCGGTCCAGGGCCTCGGGCTTGCCGGTGTCGATCTGGCAGAAGTCGCAGCGCCGGGTGCACTGGTCGCCGCCGATGAGGAAGGTCGCCTCGCGGTCCTCCCAGCACTCGTAGATGTTCGGGCAGCCGGCTTCCTGGCAGACCGTGTGCAGGCCCTCGCTCTTCACGAGGTTCTGCATCTTCGTGTACTCGGGGCCCATTTTCGCCCGGGTCTTGATCCACTCGGGCTTGCGCTCGATGGGGGTCTGGCTGTTGCGGACCTCCAGGCGCAGCATCTTGCGTCCGTCGGGTGCGACTGCGGACACGACCGGCTCCCTAAGCTTTGATTCTTCGGCGTACACCAGGGTACGCCCGTGTTCATTGCGCCCTGTCGGTGAGATCAACCTCACGGTCGCAGGGCGCATTCCCCCGGACGGCCGAGCGGATCAGGCGCTCGCCCTCTCGATCTCCCGCGGCCTCAGGTCCGCGTTCCCGAGGACGTCCAGCAGGTGCTTCTCGGCCACCGGCAGGACCTCGTCGAGGGTGACCTCGCGGCCGAGCTCGTGCGAGAGGGAGGTGACGCCCGCGTCGCGGATCCCGCACGGGATGATCTTGTCGAAGTTCGAGGTGTCCGGATTCACGTTCAGGGCGAAGCCGTGCATCGTGATGCCCTTGGCGACGCGGATGCCCATGGCGCAGATCTTGCGGTCCTCGCGGCGCTGGCCGGCGTTGGAGGGGGCGTACTCGGGGCCGTTGAGCCGGGGGTCGAACTCGGGGTCGGTGGTGCGCGGGTCGAAGTCGAGGGTGAGTCCTCCGAGCGCGGGGCGCTGCTCGACCGGGTCGCCGAGGACCCAGACGCCGGCGCGGCCCTCGACCCGGGAGGTCTCGATGCCGAACTCGGCGCAGACCCGGATCATGACCTCCTCCAGCCGGCGCAGGTGCGCGACCACGTCCACCGGGCGCGGGAGCTTCTGGATCGGGTAGCCGACCAGCTGGCCGGGGCCGTGCCAGGTGATCTTGCCGCCGCGGTCCACGTCGATGACCGGGGTGCCGTCCAGCGGACGCTCGCTGTCCTCGGTACGGCGGCCGGCGGTGTAGACCGGGGGGTGTTCCAGGAGGAGCACCGTGTCCGGGACCTCGTCGGCGAAGCGCGCCGCGTGCACCCGGCGCTGCTCGTCCCAGGCCTCCTGGTAATCGACGGCGTCCGCGCCGAACCCCATGCGGACGAACCGCAGCTCACTCACGGCAAGCGCCTCCCTCAGCGACCGGTGTGTCAGGCACGTGACGCGCCCACGCCACTGTACGACCGACCGACGTACGTCAGCTCTACGGGCTTTCCTCACACGATCGGATGAATGCGGTGGGAAGCGTGTGATCGGGTGCTCACTCTCCGCTACATTCACGCCGTTCGTGCGGCCATAAGGGCTGCTCAAAGGCAATCCGGCACTTCAGAGGCACGGAAGGCAGGAGACCGCACCGCAGATGACGGACCGACCCGCGCAGCGCACCCCCAACCGCCAGCTCGCCGCGCTCATCGCAGAGGCAGGGTTCTCCAACGCGGGTCTGGCTCGTCGCGTCGACCAGCTCGGGCTGGAGCACGGGCTGGACCTGAGATACGACAAGACCTCGGTCACCCGCTGGCTGCGCGGGCAGCAGCCGCGCGGTACGACCCCGGCCCTCATCGCCGAGGTCTTCACCCGCCGGCTCGGGCGCAGGCTCACCGCCCAGGATCTCGGCCTGGACGCGTGCGCGCCGGTGTACGCCGGGCTGGAGTTCGCCGCCACCCCCGAGGAGGCCGTCGACATCGTCAGCGGGCTGTGGCGCAAGGACTCCGGCAGCCACGCCGAGCTGCGCAAGATCGCCTTCACCCCGGCCGGGCTCGTGGTGCCCAGCCGGGACTGGCTGATCGGCAAGCCGGACGACAAGGTGGCCCGCGAACAGACACCCCGGGTGCCCCCGCAGGGCCGTCCCGCCCCGGCCAGGCCGCAGGGCCGGCCGGTGCTCACGCTGCCGCCCCGCACGCGCGGGCACGCCGAGCGCGCCCCCGGCCACAAGGTCACCAACGGGGACATCAACGCGCTGCGCTCGGTCGGCGAGCTGTTCCGCACCCTCGACGACCGCTACGGCGGCGGCCACGCCCGGCAGGCCCTCGTGCGCTACCTGGAGCACGAGTGCGAGCCGATGCTCCGCGGCGCCTACGACGAGCAGACCGGCCGCCGGCTGTTCGGCGCCGCCGCCGACCTGACCCGGCTCGCGGGCTGGACCTCGTACGACATCGCCGCGCACGGCCTCGCCCAGCGCTACTTCGTGCAGGCCCTGCGGCTCGCCCAGGCGGCCGGCGACCGCGCCTACGGCTCCTACGTCCTGGTCACCATGAGCCGCCAGGCCGTCTATCTCGGCCACGGCAGGGAGGCCGTCCAGCTGGCCCGGGTCGCCCAGCAGGGCGCGGGCACCGGTGGCCCGCCGGTCGTGCAGGCGCTGCTGCACGCCTCCGAAGCCAGGGCGCACGGCGTGCTCGGCGAGGTGCGGGCGTGCACGGCGGCGCTCGTGCGGTCCGAGCGCGCCCTGGAGGCGGCCCGGCCCGGGGACGACGTGCCGTACTGGGCCACGTTCTTCGACGAGGCACAGCTCGCCGACGAGTTCGGGCACTGCCACCGGGATCTGCAGCAGTTCCGGGCGGCCGCCCAGCACGCCGAACGCTCGCTCCAGCTCCGCGCGCCCGCCCACGCCCGCAGCCGGCTCTTCTGCCGGGTCGTCCTCGCCACGGCCCGGCTCGGCCTCGGCGAACTCGACCAGGCGTGCGCGCTGGCCGTCGAGGCCGCGGGCCAGGCCGCGGAGATGAGGTCGGCCCGGGCGATCGAGTACGTACGGGACTTCGAGCGCCGGCTGGAACCGTACCGGGACGCGGCACCGGTGAGGGGGTACCGGGAGAAGGTCGCCGCACTGGGGTAGGGCGCTTCCGCCCGCCGCGGTGGTGCCCGGCCACGACGGTGGTGACCCGCGGTGCCGAACCGGCCAGGGCCACTCGCCGTGTCGGTGCCGGTCGCCTGCTCGGTCACGCGCCGTCGTGGCTGGTCGCGCGGCTGCCCGCGCCCCCTTCGGGCGCCTACGCCGCCCTCGGCAGCGTGGGTGCCGGATCCGCGCGATGCATCGAGCCCGCGGCGCCCAGATCCGCCAGGATCGCGGACGCGGCCCGGTGGGCGGAGTGCAGGGCGCCCTGGATCGTGCTGGTGTCGCGGTGGTCGCCGCAGACGTACAGGCCGGCCAGCAGGCGTACCGGGCGGCGCAGGTCGTGCGGTGGGCGCATGGCCGGGACGGCCTCCCGGGTGTGGTGCACGGCCAGCGTCTCCCAGCGGCGCGTCGAGGTGCCGTAGAGCCGGGCGAGGTGGATCCGGACCGCGGTGTCGACGCCCTCGGGCGGGGTGCCGAGCACCGTCGAGGAGATCAGCACCCGGCCGCCCGGCGCCCGGCTCGGGTCCACGTTGCTGAGCACCGCCGTGTGCGCCACCGGCCCGCCGCGGTCGGCGTCCAGCAGCAGCGAGGTGCCCGCCGCGAACGCCGGCGCCGGGTCGTCGGTGGTGTGGTGGACCACGGTCACCGGGTGGAAGTCCGGTACCCGCAGGCCGGGCAGCAGCTCCGCCGCGGCCCGCGCGTCGGTCGCCAGCAGCACCGCCCGGCAGCGGATCGGGCCGTGCTCGGCGGTGGTCACCGAGGTCGTGGCCACCGAGGTGACCCGCACCCCGGTGTGCACGGTGCCGGGCGGCAGCGCCCGCGCCAGCAGCTCCGGCAGCATCTCCGCGCCGCCCTCCGGCACACACAGCAGGCCGCTCGCGAAAGAGCGCAGCGCGAGGTCGGCACACCGGCTGGAGGTGGTCAGCTCCGGATCGCACAGCAGCGTGGCGAGCAGCGGGCGCAGAAATCCCTCGATCGTGCGTCCGGGCACCCCGCGCTGGGCGAGGGCCTGGCCGGCGGGCATCTCGGGGCGGGCCAGGATGCGTTCGACCGGGGTGGCGGCGATCCGGCCCAGGGCGGCGCCGAGCCGGGCCTGGTCGACCGCGCCGCCCACCGGCGTGCCGACCCGGCCAGGAGCGGGAGCCGGCCCCCTGGGGGCGCTTGCAAGGGCGCGCACCGCATGGAGTGCGCCCCTTGCGCTCCCTCCGGCCGCCGGTGCACCCGCGCGCTGTGCGCGTCCGTCGCGGTGCAGCAGGACGCCGGGCGCGAAGGTGCGCAGGACGAGGGAGTCCAGGCCGGGGGTCGTACGGAGTTCGGGGTAGGACGTGGACAGCAGCTGTCCGATGCGGTCGAGCCGGAACCCGTCGACCTTCTCCGTGGACATGCGGCCGCCGGCGTACGGGGCGGCCTCCAGGACTGCGGTCGAGATTCCGGCACTGGTCAGCCGATGAGCCGCCGAGAGCCCGGCGATGCCGGCTCCCACGATGACGACGTCCACCTGGTACGCGGGCTCAAGCACGAGGCCCCTCCTGTGGTTGCGCGGCCGGTGGAGACGTCATGCCCCCAACTGGCTTTAGGGATACCCGAGTTCGGGTCGAGGTTAGGGCTGCGATCGGTCATAAACAGTCGCGCACCGACAGGGCACGGTCGCATGGAGGTCGCATACGGTCACAGGAAATCTCAGGAGGCTGCAGAAGCGCGCAGGAAGGAGGTCTCCCGTGTACGTCACGCCGCCCGGATGGCGTCGTCGATCCCCGCGAACGCGAACCGGAACCCGGCCGCCGACAGCCGCCTCGGCACCACCCGCTGACTGCCCAGCACATCCCCGGCCAGCTCGCCCAGTGCCGCCCGCAGCACCGGCGCGGGCACCGCGAACGGCGCCGGGCGGCGCAGCACACGCGCCATCGCCGCCGTGATCTCACGGTTCGTCAGCGGCTCGGGGGCCGTCAGGTTGAACGGGCCGGCCAGCGTGTCGTGGTCGATGAGATACCGGATCGCGGCGACCTCGTCGTGCAGCGCGATGTACGACCAGTACTGCCGCCCGTCGCCCAGCCGGCCCCCGAGCCCGGCCCGGAACAGCGGGAACAGCCGCCCCCAGGCCCCGCCGCCCCGCGCCACCACCAGCCCCGTCCGCGCGAACACCGTGCGCACGCCCGCCTCCTGCGCGGGCGCCGCCGCCTCCTCCCACTCCACGCACAGCGAGGGCAGGAAACCGTCCCCCGGCGGCGCCTCCTCGTCCACCACCTGGTCGCCGGTGTCGCCGTAGATGCCGATCGCGCTGCCGTTGACGAACACCCGCGGCGGCACCGGCAGCGCGGCCACCGCCTCCGCCAGAGCCGTCGTGCCCAGCACCCGGCTGTCCCGCAGCTGCCGCTTGTACGACGGCGTCCAGCGCTGGTCGCCGATCCCCGCCCCGGCCAGGTTGACCACCGCGGCACAGCCGGTCAGCCCGGCCGCGGTCTTCTCGACGGCCCGTCCCTCCGGGTCCCAGCAGACCTCGTGCGGCCCCGCGGCCGGTCGGCGCACCAGCCGTACCACCTCGTGCCCGTCCGCGGTCAGGGACCGCACCAGGGCGCTGCCGATGAGCCCGGACGCGCCGGCCACGGCGATTCGCATACGCTCCATGGCCCCAGGATGCCCCGGCGAAAACCCCGTGAGGCGCTCCGCCGCCCGCCGTAGGGTGATCGTCATGCCGGAGCCGCACATACGCATCGCCATGGCCGACGACGAAGAGGCCCTGGCCGTCCTCGACCGGGCCACCTGGTCCACCCTGCACGCCGTGGCGCCGCGACCCGAGCCGCCCTACCGGCCCTTCTTCGACGAGCGCCACGTCCCGCGGGACTACCTGGTCGCCGAGACCGACGGACGGCTCGCCGGCTATGTCCGCATCGCCCGCCCCACCCCGCTCGCCTCCAACGCGCACGTCCTGCAGATCCAGGGCCTCGCCGTCGCCGAGGAGGCGCGCGGGCAGGGCCTCGGGCGCGCACTGATCCGGGCCGCGATCGAGGAGGCGCGCGGACGCGGCGCACGGCGGCTGAGCCTGCGCGTGCTCGGGCACAACGCCCCGGCCCGCGCGCTGTACGCGTCCGAGGGGTTCGCCGTCGAGGGAGTACAGCCGCAGGAGTTCCTCCTCGACGGCGCCTATGTCGACGACGTGCTGATGGGCCGGCGCCTGTGACCGTCAGGAGCTGACCAGCTGCCCCGTGTCCACCCGCGCCGTCGACCTGGCCGCCTGCCGGGCGTCGGCGGCCACCTCGTCCGCCGTCAGCGCATACCCCGTCTCGGTGTCCGAGGTGGAACGGGCGAAGACCACGCCGAACACCCTGCCGTCCGTGGTCAGCAGCGGTCCGCCGGAGTTGCCCGGGCGGACCGTGGAGCGGATCGAGTAGATGTCCCGGGTGACCACGCCGTCGCTGTAGATGTTCTGCCCGGTCGCCCGCACCCGGCTCGCCACCGTCGCCGCCTGCAGGTTCAGGCTGCCGTCCTGCGGATAGCCCGCCACCACCGCCGAGTCGCCGCGCGCCGCGCGCGTGTCGAAGTGCAGCACCGGGGCCCTCAGCTCCGGCACGTACAGCACCGCCACATCCCGGTCGGGGTCGAAGAGCACCACCCGGGCCACGTACGACCGCCCGACGCCGCCCACCCGCACGCTCGGGTGGTCGATGCCCGCCACCACGTGCGCGTTGGTCATCACGTGCCGCGCGGAGTAGACGAACCCGCTGCCCTCCCGGCCCTCGTTGCCGGACACACCCTCGATCTTCACCGTGCTCAGCTTCGCGGCGCGCGTCGCGGCCGGGGTGACGCTGTCACCCGAGGGCCGGGCCACCCGGGCCGTCGACTCGTTCTCGAACGGGTTGAAGACCTGCGGGAAGCCCGCCTCCGTCAGCGCCGACGTGGCCCGCGAGAACCACGCGGGAGTCGTGTCCGGCATCGCCTGCTGCACCGCGCCCAGCAGCGTCGAGTTCCGTATCGCCGTGGCGAGGGTCTGCGAGGGGGCCGCGGCCAGCACGCTCGCCGCCACCCAGGCCACGATCAGCACCGCGACCGAGTTCGCCGCCGCGCCCCCTATCCCGTCCGCCACCCGCAGCGGCCCCCGGTCCAGCTCCCCGCGCAGCCGCAGCGCCAGCCGGCCCGCCAGCTCGTGCCCCACCACCGCCGGCACCAGCACCGTCACCACCGCGAGCGCGGTCGCCTGTGCCGTACCCCGCTCCGCCAGGCCGGTCACCCAGGGCAGCACCCAGACGCCGACGACGGCACCGCCGACGAACCCGGCCAGCGAGACGCAGCCGGCCACCAGCCCGCGCCGGTAACCGGACGCCGCGTAGACGAGGATGACCAGCACAAGCACCAGGTCGAGCAGGTCCACGGAGCCGCCTTTCTCTCGGACCCCTCAGTACGGACGGGACGGGCCCGGTGATCAGTCGCCCACAGACGGGCACGGGCACCGGACGGCGAACCGGCCACGTATGTGTGTACCCCCAGAAACGTCCCGGACCGGGACGATGGTTCCGCCGGGTGGCACAGCGCACATCGCGGGCACGACCCGGGGCCCCGAGAGTGGGAGCATGCACGCCGTCCGAAGAACACTGCGCAGGCCCGGAACCCGGCGGACACCGGGCAAGCCGGGGAACCCGGAGAGGCCCGGGACACCCGAGCGGCCCGGGGCACCGGAGAGATCTGGAATGCCGGAGAGATCCGGTGTACCGGACAGATCCGGTGTCCCGGACAGGCCCGGTGCATCGGAGGGGCTCGGTGTGCCGGAGAGGTCCGGCACAGCGGAGAGCGCGGAGACGGGGGAGATCTCCGAGCCGGAGCGGACTTCCGGCACCTCGGGGACGCGGGAGGTCTCCGGGCCGCAGCAGCCCTCCGGCACCTCGGGGACGCCGGATACCGCCGGGCCGCAGAAATCCTCCGACACCTCGGGGATGCCGGAGACGCCCGGGACGCGGGAAGCGCCCGGAACGTCGGAGCCGCCGGACCTGCGCTCGACTTCCGGGACGACCGGGACCGGGACGTCCGGGAGCTCGGAGGCGTCGGGACCCGGGTCGCTCCCTGCGGAGGAGCCCTCCGGGATCGCGGAGGCCTCGGGGCCGTCGGTAACCGGGGAGACGCTTCCCGGGGTTTCGGAGGCGCTGGGGTCGTCGGTGGTGTCTGGGGTGTGCGGGACGGGGGAGTCTTCCGGGGTTTCGGAGGGCTCGGGACCGTTGGTGGTGTCTGGGGCGTCCGGGACCGGGGAGACGCTTCCCGGGGTTTCGGAGGGCCCGGGGTCGGCGGCAGTGGTCCAGTCGCTCGGGGCGGTGGAGTCCTCTGGGGTTTCGGAGGCGCTGGGGTCGTCGGTGGTGTCTGGGGTGTGCGGGACGGGGGAGTCTTCCGGGGTTTCGGAGGGCTCGGGACAGTCGGTGGTGGCTGGGGCCTCCGGGGCAGGGGAGGGCTCGGCGGGGTCCGGGGCGGCGATCGGCTCGGGGGGACCGGTGGCAGAGGTCTTCGAGGCGGCCGGGAGCCAGGGGCCCTCGGGAGCCGCGGCCGGGAGCCAGGAGCCCCCGGGAGCCGCCGAGACCCCTGGACCGCCGCAGCCGCCCGCGTCGCGCAAGGCGTCGTGGGCGCCGAGCCGCATCCGGCGGCGGGGGCCCGGGGTGCTGCTGGTGCTGCTCGGCTGTCTGCCCGCTCTGGTGGCCGTCCTCACGCTCGTGCTGTGCGCCCGCGGTGCCGAGCGCCCCGAGGCGGTCCGTCTCGACCGGCCCGGGCCGGCCCGCGCCCCGGCCCACCGCGCCGCCCGCCCGCGCATCGTGCCCCGCTCGGTCTGGCTGGGCACCGCCCAGCGCACCCAGCCGCCCCCGCGCTACGACGACAAGGTGGTCGCCGTCTTCCTCCACCACACCGACTCGCCGAGCGCGTACGACTGCGCCGACGCGCCGCGCATCATCCAGCACCTGTACGCCGGCCAGACCGGCGACCGCCGCTGGGACGACATCGGCTACAACTTCCTCGTCGACCGCTGCGGCACCATCTACGAAGGCCGTGCCGGAGGCGTCGACCGGCCCGTCACCGGCGCCCACACCCTGGGCTTCAACCACCGCACGGCCGGCATCGCCGCCCTCGGCACCTTCACGGCCGGCGTCCCCGTGCCGCGGGCCATGACCGACGCCATCGCCGCCCTGACCGCCTGGAAACTCGGCCTCGCCGACGTCGACCCGCGCGCGAGCGTCCGCCTCGTGTCCAGCAGCAGCCACAGCCGCTACCGCACCGGCGCCACCGCCACACTGCCCGCCGTCGCCGGCCACAACGCCGGGTTCATGACCAGCTGCCCCGGCGCCGCCCTCGCCGCCCGCCTCCCCGAGATCAGGGAACAGGCCGCCCGCCTCCAGGGCCGCACAGCGCACCCCAGTGGCAGCATGCACCCCAGCCGCACGGCGGTCCCGAGCGGCACCGCCGTCCCCGGCGGCGCCGCCGCCCACGGCCGGACCGCGCCGCCACCGCCCACAGGAACGCCATAGCCGCCACGCAGCCTCCTCCGAGCCCCGCGCCCTACGGTCGTGCACGACACCAGCCGACCGGAGGTGGGGATCATGAACAGCAGCCGTACCCGTACCGAAGCCGCGCAGCAGCCGTCCCGGCCGCGGACCGCGTGGCGTCCCTGGGCGGTGGTCTGCGCGGTCGCGACCGTCGTCCTCGGTCCCGCCGCGGTCACCGCGTCCGCCCTCGACCAGGTCAACGCCGCCCCGCTGCACCACGCCGTGAGGGCCGACCGGACCCAGGCCTGCCTGCCGGCCGACAGCACCCGCCGGCGCACGGCCGGCCGAGCCGGCGCCGCTCACTCCCGGAAGCGGTCCCACAGCCGGGGAAAGCGTTCGGCGAGCGCCCGCTCGTTCTCGAAGTCCACCGGCGTTCCCGCCGGCTCGGCGGGCGCCGGGGCGATCCCCAGATCGGGCGCGACCGTGCCGGTCAGCTGCTCGTACGCCTCGTCCGCCGCATAGCCGAGCTCCTCGCCGTCGCCGTCGATCTCCTCGTCGAAGTCGTCCAGCAGCTCCGCCAGCGCGTCCGGATCGTGCAGGGCGCCCTCGTACACCTCCCGGCCCTGGCCGATCAGCCAGCAGCGGAAGAAGTCGAACGCGTCGTCGCTGGCCCCGTCCAGCAGCACCCAGGCGGCGCCCCACAGATCCCAGTGGTAGGCGCGGTTGTAGCGGGCCTCGAAGTGACGGGCGAAGTCCAGGACCAGGTCGGGGTCCAGCTGGAGCAGCCGGTCCACGAGCACGTCCGCCTGTTCCTCGGGATCGCCCTCGGCGGCCTCGCGGGTGGCGTCGATCAGCTCCCAGAACTCCGTCTCGTCCATCACGGCACCAGCATCGGGCCTTCACCGGAGGGACGCACGCGGAGTGCGCCGGAGTGCGGCGGATCGTTATCCGGCGTCCGCCCCACGCTCGGTACCGCCGTCGGGGCCACGGTCCGTACCGTCGTACAGCGCGGCCAGCCGGGCCGCGTTCCTCGCGAACCGCGCCCGCAGGCCCGCCGGGGCCAGCACCTCGACGTCCGCCCCGAGCGCCGTCAGCTGCGCCTGCGCGATCTCCTCGGACTCCACCGGCAGGGTCACCGTCACCCAGCCCGCCCCGTCCGGCTCGCCCACCTGGCCCAGCGCCTGACGCGCCGACACCGGGTCGACGGCGTACCGCAGCCCGCGCACGCCCTGCGGGGACAGCCGTACGACCACCTCGGCACGCAGCAGCGAACGCGCGAACCGCTCGGCCTGCTCGGCCCAGTGACCGGGCAGGTCGAAGTCCGGATCACGGGCGAAGCGTTCCTCCAGCGGGTCCACCGAGGTGAACCGGTCGATGCGGTACGTCCGGAACGAGCCACCGCCGGCCACCCGCGCGCACAGGTACCAGACGCCCGCCTTCAGCACGAGCCCGTACGGCTCCAGCCGCCGCTCCACCTCCTCCTCACCGCGCCGGTACCGGGCGGCGACCCGGCGGTCGTCCCACACCGCCTCCGCGACCACCGGCAGCAGCGCGGGCGGCTCCGGCTCCCGGAACCAGGCCGGCGCGTCCAGATGGAAGCGCTGCGCGGCGCTGTCCGGGGCGTCGCGCAGGGACGGCGACAGCGCGGCGGACACCTTCAACCGGGCGGCGGAGTGGGCGTCCTCCAGGCCCATCTCACGCAGCGCCCCCGGCACCCCGCCGAGGAACAGCGCCTCCGCCTCGCTCCTGGCCAGCCCCGTCAGCCGCGTCCGGTACCCGCCGACCAGCCGGTAGCCGCCGGCCCGCCCACGGTCCGCGTACACCGGCACCCCCGCCTCCGACAGCGCCTGCGCGTCGCGGGTGACCGTCCGCTCCGACACCTCCAGCTCGCGGGCGAGCTCGGCGGCGGTCATGGACGGCCGGGACTGGAGAAGGAGCACCATTTTGATGAGCCGAGCGGCACGCATGCCCTTCATGATGCCGGGGGCCCCTGACATCGGCCGGGGCGGGCAGAGAGAGAAAAAGGGAAGGGGTACGGCGGCCGCCGTACCCCTTCGTCGAACCCTGGGCTGATTACAGCCCGTACTTCTCGCGGGCCTCCTTGACCGCCGTGGCCTTCACCTCGCCGCGCCTGGCGAGCTGGGCCAGGGCCGCGACGACGATCGACGGGGCGTCGACGCCGAAGTGGCGGCGGGCGGCCTCACGGGTGTCCGACAGACCGAAGCCGTCGGCGCCCAGCGAGGACCAGTCCTGCTCGACCCACTGCGCGATCTGGTCCGGGACCTGGCGCATGTAGTCGGAGACCGCCAGCACCGGGCCCTCGGCGCCCTGCAGCGCCTGACGGACGTACGGCACCCGCTCCTCGCCGCGCAGGAGGGCGGTGTCCGCCTCCATCGCGTCCCGGCGCAGCTCGGACCAGGAGGTCGCGGACCACACGTCGGCCGCGACACCCCACTCGTCGGCGAGCACCTTCTGGGCTTCGAGGGCCCAGTGGATCGCCGTACCGGAGCTCAGCAGCTGGATGCGGGGGGCGTTGGCGGCCACGGTCGCGCCCGCGGACTCCGCCGTGTTGAAGCGGTACAGGCCCTTGACGATGCCCTCGTCGATGCCGAGGCCCTGCGGCTTCGCCGGCTGCGGCAGCGGCTCGTTGTAGACCGTCAGGTAGTAGAAGACGTTCTGGTCCTCGCCCGGCTTGGCCTCGCCGTACATCCGGCGCAGACCCTCACGGACGATCACCGCGACCTCGTAGGCGAACGCGGGGTCGTAGGTGAGGGCGGCGGGGTTCGTCGCCGCGATCACCGGGGAGTGGCCGTCGGCGTGCTGCAGACCCTCGCCGGTGAGGGTCGTACGGCCCGCCGTCGCGCCGACGAGGAAGCCGCGGCCGAGCTGGTCGCCGAGCTGCCACATCTGGTCGGCGGTGCGCTGCCAGCCGAACATCGAGTAGAAGATGTAGAACGGGATCATCGCCTCGCCGTGCGTCGCGTACGCGCTGGACGCGGCGATGAAGTCGGCCATCGAACCGGCCTCGGTGATCCCCTCGTTGAGGATCTGGCCGTTCTTGGCCTCCTTGTAGTACATCAGCTGGTCGCGGTCGACCGGCTCGTACGTCTGGCCCTTGGGGGAGTAGATGCCCAGGGACGGGAAGAGGCTCTCCATGCCGAAGGTGCGCGCCTCGTCGGGGACGATCGGCACCCAGCGCCTGCCCGTCTCCTTGTCGCGGACCAGGTCCTTGACCAGGCGGACGAAGGCCATGGTGGTGGCCACGTTCTGCGAGCCGGAGCCCTTGTCGAAGGAGGTGAAGGCCTTCTCGGCGGGGGCGGGCAGCGGGGCCAGCGCGTGCGTACGGCGGGCCGGGGCGGGACCGCCGAGGGCCGCGCGGCGCTCCTGCAGGTAGCGGACCTCGGGGGAGTCGGCGCCCGGGTGGCCGTAGGGGACCACGCCGTCGGTGAAGTCGCTGTCCTTGATCGGCAGGCCGAGCAGGTCGCGCATCGTCTTGAACTCGTCCACCGTCAGCTTCTTCATCTGGTGGTTGGCGTTCTTCGACGCGAAGCCCTCGCCGAGGGTGTGGCCCTTGACCGTCTGGGCCAGGATCACGGTCGGCGCGCCCTTGTGCTCGACGGCGGCCTTGTACGCGGCGTAGACCTTGCGGGCCTCGTGACCACCGCGCGAGAGGTGGAAGATCTCGACGATCTTGTCGTCGCTCAGCAGCTTCGCCATCTCGGCGAGCGCCGGGTCCTTGCCGAAGAAGTCGGCGCGGATGTAGGCGGCGTCCCGGGTCTGGTACGTCTGGATCTGCGCGTCCGGTACCTCGCGCAGACGGCGTACGAGCGCGCCGGTGGTGTCGAGCTGGAACAGCTCGTCCCAGGCCGAGCCCCACAGCGTCTTGATCACGTTCCAGCCGGCGCCGCGGAACTGGGCCTCCAGCTCCTGCACGATCTTGAAGTTGGCGCGCACCGGGCCGTCGAGGCGCTGCAGGTTGCAGTTGATGACGAAGGTGAGGTTGTCCAGCTCCTCACGGGCGGCGAGCGCGAGGGCCGCGGTCGACTCCGGCTCGTCCATCTCGCCGTCGCCCAGGAAGGCCCAGACGTGGGAGGCGGAGACGTCCTTGATGCCGCGGTTGGTGAGGTAGCGGTTGAAGCGCGCCTGGTAGATCGCGGAGAGCGGGCCGAGGCCCATCGACACCGTCGGGAACTCCCACAGCCAGGGCAGGCGCCGCGGGTGGGGGTACGACGGCAGTCCGTTGCCGCCGGCCTCCTGGCGGAAGTTGTCCAGGTGGTGCTCGTTCAGCCGGCCGTCGAGGAAGGCGCGGGCGTAGATGCCGGGGGAGGCGTGGCCCTGGATGTACAGCTGGTCGCCGGAGCCGTCGCCCTCCTTGCCCTTGAAGAAGTGGTTGAAGCCGGTCTCGTAGAGCCAGGCGGCGGAGGCGAAGGTGGCGATGTGGCCGCCGACGCCGTACTTGCTGCCGCGGGTGACCATGGCGGCCGCGTTCCAGCGGTTCCAGGCGGTGATCCG
Source organism: Streptomyces filipinensis (assembly GCF_014649495.1). GTDB lineage: Bacteria > Actinomycetota > Actinomycetes > Streptomycetales > Streptomycetaceae > Streptomyces > Streptomyces filipinensis. The sequence goes on from NZ_BMTD01000001.1 coordinate 976,695, forward strand.
GGCCTCCATCTCCGGGTCACCGGGCAGCGCCGGCTCCGCGGAGGTGGGGATGGTGTTGACGTAGTCCGTCTCGAGGAGCTTCGGCAGCGCGATGCCGCCCGCCTCGGCGCGCTCCAGCGTGCGCCGCATCAGATACGCGGCGCGGTGCGGCCCGGCCTCCCTGGCGACGGCGTCGAGGGAGGCCTGCCATTCGGCGGTCTCCTCCGGGTCGCGGTCCGGGAGCTGGTCGAGCGCGCTCGGCTGGATGGCGTTGGGGTCGGTCATGTCGCCGCCTTCCTCAGTCGAAGGGGGTTCCCTCATCGGTAAGGGTTCGGGGGTGCCCTAGGTCTTTGGCAGGACAGGGCTGGACTTCGGTGGAAGTCCGTCGGCGACTGTAACTCCCTGATCGATGATCGATCAAAGGGTTGAGGGGGAAAACCTCTTGATTTGGAGAAAGTCGGCACGCGGTGCCTTCAGTGATGGCACCGGGTGACGCCGGATGACCTTGTTTTCGCAGGTGAGCGGGGGGATGCTCGGGTGCGATCAAGGCCGCGGGGCGCACCCCAGGACATGTGCCTTGACCAGCTCCGCGATCCGCGGATCCCGGCGCTTGAACGCCTGCACCAGCTCCTCGTGCTCCTCCGCGTACGACTGCTGCACCGTGCCCAGCCAGCGGATGGACAGGGCCGTGAACACCTCGATGCCCAGACCCTCCCAGGTGTGCAGCAGCACCGAGTTGTCCGCGGCGCGGACCAGTTCCCGGTGGAAGCCGACCGTGTGGCGGACCTGGGCGGTGCCGTCGGCCTGGCGGTCGGCGTCGTAGAGCGCCGCCACATGCGGCTCCAGCGCCGAGCAGTCCACCGCGAGGCGCTCCGCCGCGAGTTCCGCCGCGATGGCCTCCAGGCCGGCCCGGACAGGGTAGCTCTCCTCCAGGTCCGCCGCGGTCAGATTGCGGACGCGGACGCCCTTGTTGGGGGCCGACTCGATCAGACGCAGCGACTCCAGCTCGCGCAGGGCCTCGCGCACGGGAGTCTGGCTGACCTCCAGCTCGGTGGCGATCCGCCGCTCCACGATGCGCTCACCCGGCTGCCAGCGCCCGCTGACGATTCCTTCCACGATGTGCTCGCGGATCTGCTCGCGCAGCGAGTGGACGACGGGCGCGGTCATGAGGGCTCCTTAGGGAGGGCTGACGTTTAGACAATACGGCGGGTTAGCTCCGGGGGTGGGAAGTCTGGGGGCGCTTTCGCGCAGGTGAGACGAGCCTTACACGCACCGTGTGCCGGCAGACACGAAACGCCCCGCCCGGAGAAGCTCCGGACGGGGCGCCGTACCACCCGGTCCGGGGTGTCAGCACCCCGGACCGACTTCGTTGAGATCCTCGACCCGAAGGCCGCGGGATCAGAGACCGAGCTCGACCTCGAACTCGCCCGCCTCCAGGATCGCCTTGACCGCCGTCAGGTAACGGGCCGCGTCGGCGCCGTCGACCAGGCGGTGGTCGTAGGAGAGGGTCAGGTAGGTCATGTCACGGACGCCGATGACCGTGCCCTCCGCGGTCTCGATGACGGCCGGACGCTTGACCGTGGCACCGATGCCGAGGATCGCGACCTGGCCCGGCGGCACGATGATCGTGTCGAACAGGGCACCGCGCGAACCGGTGTTGGAGATGGTGAAGGTCGCGCCGGACAGCTCGTCCGGGGTGATCTTGTTGGCGCGGACCTTGCCCGCCAGGTCGGCCGTGGCCTTGGCGATACCGGCGATGTTGAGGTCGCCGGCGCCCTTGATGACCGGGGTCATCAGGCCCTTCTCCGAGTCCACCGCGATACCGATGTTCTCGGAGTCGAAGTAGGTGATCGTGCCCTCGGCCTCGTTGATCTTGGCGTTGATGACCGGGTGGGCCTTCAGCGCCTGGGCCGCCGCCTTCACGAAGAACGGCATCGGGGAGAGCTTGACGCCCTCGCGCGCGGCGAAGGAGTCCTTGGCCTGGGCGCGCAGACGCATCAGGCGGGTGACGTCGACCTCGACGACCGACGACAGCTGGGCCTGCTCGTGCAGCGCCTTGACCATGTTGTCGCCGATGACCTTGCGGATGCGGGGCATCTTGACGGTCTGGCCGCGCAGCGGGGAGGCCTCCAGGGCGGGGGCCTTCTTCGCGGCGGGGGCGGCGGCAGCGGCCGGAGCCGGGGCGGCCGCGGCGGCCTTCGCGGCCTCGGCGGCGGCGATGACGTCCTGCTTGCGGATCCTGCCGCCGACGCCGGTGCCCTTGACGGTGGCCAGGTCGACGCCGTTCTCGGCGGCGAGCTTGCGCACCAGCGGGGTCACGTACGCGCCCTCGTCGGTCGCCTGGGTGGCGGTCGGCGAGGTCGGCGCGGTGGCCGGGGCGGCCGGAGCCGGGGCGGCCGGGGCCGGGGCCGGAGCGGCCGGGGCAGCGGCGGCGGGCGCCGGAGCCGGAGCGGCGGGTGCCGGGGCGGCCGGGGCCGGGGCCGGAGCGGCCGGGGCAGCGGCGGCGGGCGCCGGAGCGGCCGGAGCCGGGGCGGCGGCCGGGGCGGCACCCGGGGCGCCGATGACGGCGAGCTTGGCGCCGACCTCGGCGGTCTCGTCCTCGTTCACCACGATCTCCAGCAGCACGCCGGAGGCGGGCGCCGGGATCTCGGTGTCGACCTTGTCCGTGGAGACCTCGAGCAGCGGCTCGTCGGCCTCGACGGAGTCACCGACCGACTTCAGCCAGCGGGTGACGGTGCCCTCGGTGACGGACTCACCGAGCGCGGGCAGGACCACGTCCGTGCCCTGGGCGCCACCGGCCGGGGCAGCCGGAGCGGCGGCGGGGGCGGCCGGGGCCTCAGCGACCGGGGCCTCAGCGGCCGGGGCCTCAGCGGCCGGGGCCGGGGCGGGCTCGGCGGCCGGAGCCGGAGCCTCGGCAGCGGCGGGGGCCGGGGCGGCCGCGGGGGCGCCGGTGCCGTCGTCGATGACGGCCAGCTCGGCGCCGACCTCGACCGTCTCGTCCTCGGCGACCTTGATGGAGGCCAGCACACCGGCGGCCGGCGAGGGGATCTCGGTGTCCACCTTGTCGGTCGACACCTCGAGCAGCGGCTCGTCGGCCTCGACGCGCTCGCCCTCGGCCTTCAGCCAGCGGGTGACAGTGCCCTCGGTGACGCTCTCACCGAGCGCCGGAAGGGTTACGGAAACCGCCATGGTTTCGGTTGCTCCTAACGAATTGCGGAAGTCTGTGTCGTCGCGCCCGTTGACCGAAGGCTCAGTCGTGGGAGTGCAGCGGCTTGCCGGCCAGCGCCAGGTGCGCCTCGCCGAGCGCCTCGTTCTGCGTCGGGTGGGCGTGGATGAGCTGGGCGACCTCGGCCGGCAGCGCTTCCCAGTTGTAGATCAGCTGGGCCTCGCCGACCTGCTCGCCCATGCGGTCGCCGACCATGTGGACGCCGACCACGGCACCGTCCTTGACCTGGACGAGCTTGATCTCGCCCGCGGTCTTCAGGATCTTGCTCTTGCCGTTGCCCGCCAGGTTGTACTTCAGAGCGACGACCTTGTCCGCGCCGTAGATCTCCTTGGCCTTGGCCTCGGTGATGCCGACGGAGGCGACCTCCGGGTGGCAGTACGTCACCCGCGGGACACCGTCGTAGTCGATCGGAACGACCTTCAGACCGGCCAGACGCTCCGCCACCAGGATGCCCTCGGCGAAGCCGACGTGCGCGAGCTGGAGCGTCGGGACGAGGTCACCGACCGCGGAGATGGTCGGGACGTTGGTGCGCATGTACTCGTCGACGAGGACGTAGCCGCGGTCCATGGCGACCCCGGCCTCCTCGTAGCCCAGGCCCTGCGAGACCGGGCCGCGGCCGACGGCGACGAGGAGGACCTCGGCCTCGAACTCCTTGCCGTCCGCCAGGGTGACCTTCACGCCGTCCTGGGTGTACTCGGCCTTCTGGAAGAAGGTGCCGAGGTTGAACTTGATGCCGCGCTTGCGGAACGCGCGCTCAAGAAGCTTCGAAGAGTTCTCGTCCTCGACCGGGACGAGGTGCTTCAGGCCCTCGATGACCGTGACGTCGGACCCGAAGGACTTCCACGCCGAGGCGAACTCGACGCCGATGACACCGCCGCCCAGGATGATCGCGGACTTCGGCACGCGGTCCAGGACGAGGGCGTGGTCGGAGGAGATGATCCGGTTGCCGTCGATCTCCAGGCCCGGCAGCGACTTCGGCACGGAGCCGGTCGCCAGCAGGACGTGGCGGCCCTGGACGCGCTGGCCGTTGACGTCGACGGAGGTGGGGGAGGACAGGCGCCCCTCACCCTCGATGTAGGTCACCTTCCGGGAGGCGATGAGGCCCTGGAGACCCTTGTACAGGCCCGAGATCACGTCGTCCTTGTACTTGTGGACGGCCGGGACGTCGATGCCCTCGAAGGTCGCCTTCACGCCGAACTGCTCGCTCTCGCGGGCCTGGTCGGCGATCTCGCCCGCGTGCAGCAGGGCCTTGGTGGGGATGCAGCCCCGGTGCAGGCAGGTGCCGCCGACCTTGTCCTTCTCGATCAGGGCGACGTCCAGGCCCAGCTGCGCCCCGCGCAGGGCCGCGGCGTAACCACCGCTACCACCGCCGAGGATCACTAGGTCGAAAACGGTGCTGGCGTCGTTCGCCACGTCACGTCCTCCATGCATGTGCGCCTTGCGCCGGTCTGCGATGACCGGCGGGCGGCTGGTGTCCGGCCGCTTGATGCTTCGGCCCTTCGGTGGGGCCCTGTCCTGCCGGGCTCCATCTTTGCACTTGTTCGAGGCGGACGAGACGCCGGGCTGGAGTGTGAGACACCCCACGCTCACTTGAAAAGGGGGCTCGGGGCGGCCGGCCCAGGGGCGCGGGGAGCTGCGCGACCAGCCCCCACGCCCCCGCGGTCGCCGCACGAGCGAGGCGACCCGAGTCAGTGGGCGAACGTCAGCCCAGGTCACCCGCGGCCGTGAGCTCCGCCAGCCGGACCAGCGTCCGTACGGCAGAACCCGTGCCGCCCTTCGGCGTGTACCCGAACGGACCGCCCTCGTTGAACGCCGGGCCGGCGATGTCCAGGTGCGCCCACGTGATGTCCTCGCCCACGAACTCGCGCAGGAAGAGCCCGGCGACGAGGCCGCCGCCCATCCGCTCACCCATGTTCGCGATGTCGGCGACCTGGGACTCCATGCCCTTGCGCAGGTGCTCTGGCAGCGGCATCGGCCAGGCCGGCTCGCCGACCTCCTCCGCCGCCTCGTGCACCGCGGAGCGGAACGCGTCGTCGTTGGCCATGACGCCGAACGTCCGGCTGCCCAGCGCCAGCATCATCGCGCCGGTCAGCGTGGCGACGTCCACGATCGCGTCCGGGTTCTCCAGCGAGGCCGCCCACAGCGCGTCGGCGAGGACCAGCCGGCCCTCGGCGTCGGTGTTGAGGACCTCGACGGTCTTGCCGCTGTACATGCGCAGCACGTCACCCGGGCGCACGGCGGAGCCGGACGGCATGTTCTCGGCCAGCGCCAGCCAGCCGGTGACGTTGACCTCCAGGCCGAGCCGCGCGGCGGCGACGACGGCGGCGAACACGGCGGCGGCACCGCTCATGTCGCACTTCATCGTCTCGTTGTGCCCGGCCGGCTTCAGCGAGATGCCGCCCGAGTCGTAGGTGATGCCCTTGCCGACGTACGCGAGGTGCTTCTCCGCCTTCGGGTGGGTGTACGACAGCTTCACCAGGCGCGGGGTGGCCGCCGAGCCGCCGCCGACGCCGAGGATGCCGCCGTAGCCGCCCTTGGCCAGGGCCTTGTCGTCGAGCACCTGCACCTTGATGCCGTGCTCCTTGGCCGCGGCCTGAGCGATGCCGGCGAAGATCGCGGGGGTGAGGTCGTTCGGCGGGGTGTTGATCAGGTCGCGGGCACGGTTCAGCTCCTCGGTGACCGCGACGGCGCGGGCGACCGCGCCCTTGTGGGCGGCGTCGCGGGGCTTGCCGCCGAGCAGCGCGGCCTCGGCCAGCGGCGCCTTGCCGTTCTTGGACCTGGCGCCGTTCTTCGCCTGGCCGTTCTCCTTGTAGACGTCGAAGGAGTACGCGCCGAGCAGCACGCCCTCGGCGATCGCGCCGATGGCGCCCGCGCCGTCGACGGGCAGGGCGAACGCGGCCTTCTTCGAACCGGCCAGCGCCCGGGCCGCCACACCGGCGGCCTTGCGCAGCGCCTCGGCGTCGTAGCCGGCGTCGGCGTCCTTGGCGCCGGGCTCCGCGCCCAGGCCGACCGCCACCACGAGCGGTGCCTTGAAGCCGGCCGGAGCGGGCAGCTTCGTCAGCTCGCCCTCGGCACCCGAGGCGCCGAGGGTCTCCAGGACGCCGGCCAGCTTGCCGTCGTACGCCTTGTCCACGGCCTCGGCGCCCGGCGCTACGACGAGGTCCCCAGACCTGGGTCCAGCGCCCTTGGCGACACCGATCACGATCGCGTCGGCCCGCAGGCCTGGCGCCGCGGCGGTGCTGAGAGTCAGAGCAGTCACGGTGGTGAAATCTCGCTTCCGATGTGAAGTTGCTGTGGCCGAAGTGGGGTGGGTCGACCGGGCCCGAGAGCCGACCCTAGGTCCATGCCTGGGCGCAGGTGGCAACCGGGGCCTTCACCCTGTCGGCGAACACCCGGGACGAGACTACGCGCGTGAGTGCGTTCGCTCATTCCTTCGGGTGTTCACCCGCGTGTGGCGCCGTGGCCACTTCTGGCTCCTCCGGGCCGGGGAACGAGCCATAGTTCGACGCGCGCCGGCGCTCAGCCCAGGGGCACGCGTTCCATCGGGCCGGACCCCGCCCGCCGGAACGCGCCCTCCACCGAGGTGCCGGCCAGCCGGTCGGCGAGGGAGCGGCGGCCGGGGAAGAACACGGTCAGCGCGTTGACGAGGAACAGCACCACCGCGACCGCCCACACCAGCACCGAGAGCGCGAAGTGACCCTCGATCAGCAGCACACAGGCCAGCGCGTACACCGCCACGTCGGCAGCGGTGGTGACGGCGGCGCGGCGCACGGCGTGCCGGGACAGCCGCGGGGTGACGTGCAGGCCGAGCAGACCCTTGCCGAGGGTGCGGCCGAGCCAGGTGAGGCAGGCCCACTGGTAGAGGAACGTGACGACGACGAGAGCGCCGAAGGCCTCCTCGACGTCCAGCACCACCTTGTCCCACAGGGACAGCCCGAGGTGTTCGGAGGCGCCGATGACGTCACCGCGCGAGGTGACGAGGTCGAGACCGCCCTTCGTGGCCAGCTCCGGTACGTCGGTCACCAGCGCGCTGACTCTGTGGAAGGTGAGGACGGCGAGCAGCGTGGCCGCCGCGACGATCAGTGCGAAGTCTATGGACCAGGCCAGGGTGCGGCGCAGCTTCAACACGGAGTTCCCCCGATCATACTTTCTTGTCCGTGTACGGGCGGAGAGCTTAGCGCCGCCGGGGGGAGGCGTGCTGGCGTGCTTTCAGCCGCCCAGCGCCAGGACCACGAGCGAGGCCGTCGCGGCCGTCTCCTCCAGCGCGCCGAAGACGTCCCCGGTGACCCCGCCGAAGCGGTTCACACAGCGGCGCAGCAGGAGTTCGGCCGCCGCCAGGGCCAGCGGTACCGCGGCCGCCGCGCGCAGGGCGCCGTACGGGCCCGAAGTCCAGCCCCAGGCGGCCGAACCCAGCGTGACCGCCGCCGCCACGGCCGCCGCCCCCGCCACCGGTACGACTCCCGCCACCGCCGCCCCCAGCCCCTCGGGGCGGGCGGCCGGCACGCCGGTGCGGGCGGCGCAGGTGAGGGCGAGCCGGGCGGTGACCGCCGAGGTTACGGCCGCCGCGGCACCCCGGGCCCACGAGTCGCCGTACAGCTGTGCCAGCACGGCGACCTGGGCCAGCAGCGTCAGGACCAGGGTGATCACGCCGAACGGGCCGATGTCCGACTGCTTCATGATCCGCAGCGCGTCCTCCGCGGGCTTGCCGCTGCCCAGGCCGTCGGCGGTGTCGGCGAGACCGTCGAGGTGCAGACCGCGGGTCAGGGCGGCGGGTACGGCGGCCGAGGCGACGGCGGCGGGCAGCGGGCCGGTGCCCAGGAGGAGCAGCAGCAGCCCGAGTCCGGCGGCGCAGGCGCCCACGACCAGCCCGGCGACGGGCGCGCCCAGCATGCCGCCGCGTGCGGCTCCCCGGTCCCAGCGGCGCACCCGGACGGGCAGCACGGTGAGGGTGCCGAAGGCGAAGCGGAGGCCGTCGAGAGGGGAGGACTTGAGCACCGGCGAAGGTTACCCGGCGGTCGTGGAGCCGCCGTTCGTACCGGGGGATAAGGTGCGCATATGGGGCACTGGTGGGAGCGGAACATCGTCGAACCGGGCAAACTCCCGCTGCTGCTCGCCCTCGCCGCCTTCCTGCTGACCTTCGTGGTCACCCGGGTGATCACCCGGCTGATCCGGGCCGGCAAGGGCCCCTTCGGCAACGTCAAGGCAGGCGGGGTGCACATCCACCACGTCGTCCCCGGGGTCGTCCTCACCGTGGTCGGCGGATTCGGCGCGGTCGCCAGCGACCGGCACGGGACGGGCGGGGTCGTCGCCGCGGTCCTGTTCGGTATGGGGGCCGGTCTGGTGCTGGACGAGTTCGCGCTGATCCTGCACCTGGACGACGTCTACTGGACCGAGGAGGGCCGCAAGAGCGTCGAGGCCGTCGTGCTCACCGCCGCGCTCGTCGGCCTGCTGCTCGCCGGGTTCGCCCCCTTCGGCGTCAACGACCTGACCCGGCAGGAGCTGCAGGACCGCGGCGGCGCCCTCAGCACCATCGCCATGAACTTCCTCTTCGCGCTCGTGGCCCTGAGCAAGGGCAAGGCGCGCGTCGCGGTCTTCGGGGCGATCGTGCCGCTGGTCGCGCTCGTCGGCGCGGTCCGGCTCGCCCGCCCCGGCTCCCCGTGGGCCCGCCGCTTCTACGGCAACCGGCCCCGCGCCCGCGCCAGGGCCGTCCTGCGCGCCTACCGCCACGACCGCCGCTGGGCCGCGCCGCGCCGCGCCGTTCAGGACTGGATCGGCGGCAAGCCCGACCCGCGCCCGGCCCGGCTGCCCGGCGGCCGCTGACCGCGCCGCAGCACACGGGCGCGGGCGCGCCGCAGCCCGTGCCCGCGGCGGTGCCGCAGCGCCACCGCGAGGCACAGCAGCCCCACGGCCATCAGTGCGGCCAGATGCTCCTTGCCCGCCAGGTTCTCCTTGAGCAGGACCTCGACCACCATCGCCAGGGTCACCGCGCCCGCCGTGAGGTAGGCGCCGTACCGCCAGCTCACGAACACGGCGAGCCCCACCACGGCCGCCGACGGACCGGTGTCCACCACCTGCGCGTCCGTCCACGGCAGCCCGAACGGGGCGTGTGCGCCGAGCGTGATGCCGATGCGCGCGTACAGCGTCCCGGCGAGCGTGGCGACGTACGCGAGGACCAGTGTCCGCCACCAGCCGATGCACACCTCGGCGATCCCGAACACCAGCAGGATCTGCGCCAGCGCGCCCCACACCGGCAGATCCAGCGCCGGCACGAACAGCGACAGGGGGGTGCGCAGCAGGGCCAGCCACAGCGGGTCCTCGGCCCGTACCGCGCCCGCGTTCTGCACGAACTGGTAGCCCCATGGCTGGTTCTGCACGTACTGGAGCAAGGCCGTCAGACACACCGCCCCGGCGGTCATCGGGATCGCCCGCAGCCGTCGCTTCAGCAGGGCCTCCCGCACGGTGACGTACAGCAGGCCCCACTCCTCACGGGCCCAGCGGGCGAGCGTTCTCATCAACCGTTCCTCATCCCCCGTGTGGTCATCTGCGCGTGCCCAGATGCCTGCGGTGCAGCCACTTGGGCAGCCCCGGCGCTTCCAGGAAGCCCTCCGCGCGGGCCGACGCGAGGCCGATGCGCAGCAGGTCCGCGCTCTTCTCGAAGAGCAGGAACCGCGGTTCCCAGATGGGCCGGTACTTTGCGTTGGCGCGGTACAGCGACTCGATCTGCCACCAGCGCGAGAAGAAGCTGAGCAGCGACCGCCACAGCCTCAGCACCGGTCCAGCACCGAGGCGCGCGCCACGTTCGAAGACCGAACGGAACATCGCGAAGTTGAGTGACACCTGCGTGATCTCGATCTCGCGGGCCCGCCGCAGCAGTTCGAGGACCATGAACTCCATCAGCCCGTTCTCGGCGTGCCGGTCGCGGCGCATCAGGTCCAGGGACAGCCCGTGCGGGCCCCACGGCACGAAGGACAGCAGCGCCCGCAGCCGGCCCTCGGCGTCGGTGCACTCCAGCAGCACGCACCGCCCGTCCGCGGGGTCCCCGAGCCGGCCCAGCGCCATGCTGAAGCCGCGCTCGGTCGCCCCGTCCCGCCAGTCGTCGGCGCGCTCGACGAGGTACGCCATCTCGCCCGCCGGGATGTCCTCGTGGCGCCGGATCCGCACCTCGTACCCGGCCCGCCCGACCCGGTTGTAGGCCTGCCGGACCGTCCGCATCGCCCGGCCCTCCAGCGTGAAGTCGGCGACCTCCACGATCGCCTCGTCACCGAGCTCCAGGGCGTCGAGCCCGTGCCGGGCGTAGACCGTGCCCGCCTCCTCGCCCGCCCCCATCACCGCCGGGATCCAGCCGTGCGCCCGTGCCTCGGCCAGCCACGGGCCGATCGCGCCCGGCCACGCCTCGGGATCCCCGAGCGGATCACCGGAGGCCAGGCTCACCCCGCCGACCACGCGGTAGGCGACGGCCGCCTTCCCGGTCGGCGACCACACCACGCTCTTCTCCCGGCGCAGCGCGAAGTAGCCCAGCGAGTCCCGTTCGCCGTGCCGTTCCAGCAGCGCCCGCAGCTGCTTCTCGTCGTCCTCGGTCAGCGGGTCGACGGCGCGCCGGGAGCGGAACGCGGCGTAGAGCACGGCGAGGACGAGGGCCGTGCTGAGCACGTTGACGGCGACGTTGGCCCAGTTCGGCGGGTCGATCCCCTGGAAGCGGGACTCCTCGGCGGCCACCGAGACCAGGCGCAGGGTGCCGTAGCGCCAGCGCTCCGGAAAGGTCGAACGGGCCGCGTCCGGCGCCTGGTTGGTGACGGTCACCAGCACCCCGGCGAGCAGGCTGGCCGCGAGGCCGCCGCCGACGGCGACGGTCGCGGCCAGCCGCGGGTTGGACCGGTCGCCCCTGGCGTAGAACTCCCGGCGGCCCACGAGCAGCGCGGCGACGAAGGCGGCCGTGAGGACCAGCGAGATCCAGTTCTGCGCGTACCCCCGGATGTCCGGGAACGCCATGGCGAGCGCGAACAGGGCCAGGAAGGAGCCGCTGAGCACGAGGTTGAGGATCCAGGCGGCGCGCTTCCTGCGCCGCATGGTGATCGCCAGGAAGGCGGTGAACACGCCGGAGGCGAAGCCGGCCGTCAGCAGGTACGGCGTGAAGAAGTCGTCCTGGTTGTGGCGGCGTACGTCCTGGCCGAGCGAGACCCAGACCGCGCTGAGGAAGTTGATGAAAGCGACGGTCCGCAGATACCAGACGGCGAAGGCGGCGGCCCGCCGGGAGGCCCCGGTGGACCGCTGCCCCTCCGCGCCCGGGCGCCCCGGCTCGGCATGCTGCAGCACCGCAATTCGGGCATCTCCCATGGGGCAGGATGATATGGGTGCTGCCCGGGCCAACCGTACTTTTCCGGTCGCTGTGGCGTGCGCGCTGTCGCGCGGCCGACCCGGCCGGCAACTCCGTTCCGCCGCACGGGTGCTCGGCCGCGCCGGTGGAGTCCGGCCGTGCCGGACCGGCCGAAACCCGACTACTCCTCCGTGTCTTCCGGCTCCTTCCCGGACGCGTCTCCCGGCTCCTCCTGGGAGCCCGCCCCCGGCTCGTTCCCGGAAGGCTCCTCCAGCTCCTTCCCGGAGGCCTCTTCCGGGTCCTTCTCGGGAAGCTCCGCCGCCAGCGCCGCCGCGGCCCGGACCAACGGCAGCGCCAGCAGCGCCCCGACGCCCTCGCCGACCTTCACGCCCTGCGCCAGCAGCGGCTCCAGGGCCATCCGGTCCAGCGCCTTCGCCTGCCCCGGCTCCCCGCTGTCGTGCCCGGCCAGCCACCAGTCCGGCGCCCGGAAGGCGACCCGCTGCGCGACCAGCGCGCACGCGGCGGCCACCACGCCGTCCAGGATCACCGGCAGCTTCCGCACCGCGCACTGCAGCAGGAAGCCGGTCATCGCCGCGAGGTCCGCACCGCCCACGGTCGCCAGCAGCTGCAGCTGGTCGCCGAGCACCGGCCGCGCCCGCCGCAGCGCGTCCCGGATCGCCGCGCACTTGCGCATCCACGCCAGGTCGTCGATCGCGACCCCGCCCCGGCCGGTCACCACCGACGCGTCGGTCCCGCACAGCGCGGCGATCAGCACCGCCGCGGCCGTGGTCCCGCCCACGCTGATGTCGCCGAGCACCACCAGATCCGTACCCGAGTCGGCCTCCTCGTCGGCGACGGCCACGCCCGCGCGCAGCGCCGCCTCGGCCTCCTCCAAGGTGAGCGCGTCCTCGATGTCGATACGGCCGCTGCCGCGCCGCACCCGGTGCCGTACGACGTCCTGCGGGAAGGTGTCGGGCGCGCAGTCCAGGGCCATGTCCACGACCCGTACGGGCACCTCCTGCCGCCGCGCGAGGACGGACACCGGGCCGGCGCCCTCCAGCACCGCCCGCACCAGCTGCTCCGCACCGCCCGCCGGACGCGCCGAGACGCCCAGCTCGGCGACCCCGTGGTCACCGGCGAAGAGGATCACCCGCGGCCGCTCCACGGTCCGGACCGGTACGGCGCTCTGTGCGGCGGCCAGCCACTCGCCCAGCTCGTCGAGGCGTCCCAGCGCCCCGGGCGGCACGATCTGGCGCTCCCGCAGGGCCTCGGCGTCACGGCGCACGCCCCCGTCCGGGCGCTCGATCAGATCGGTGAAGTCGTCCAGATTAAGCCTGCTCATTCGCCGAACAGTACCGCCAGAGAACGAACGCTTCCGTGCCACATCGCCACCACACCCCGCCGACGTCATTGCACCCAAGATCAGGATCCCATACGTTCCGGTTTGCAGCGGAATGTCGCACAGGGAGCCGCCCATGCCGACCTCGCCTTCCACACCGACGCCCCTCCCTCGCGAGGGGCGCCCCCAGCGGTCCTCCGACCCCTTCCTCGAACCGCGCCGCGAGAACTGCCCCTGGTGCGGCTCCGGACGGCTGCGCGCCCGGGTGCGGGCGCGCGATCCCCTGCGGCACCGGCCGGGCAGGTTCGTCGTCGACAAGTGCCGTGACTGCGCCCACGTCTTCCAGAATCCCCGGCTCACCGCGGAGGGGTTCGCCTTCTTCCACCGGGACTTCTACGAACGGCACCTGGAGGAGTTCACCGCCCGCGTGCTGTCCGCCCGCGCGGTCCAGCGCCGGCACCGCGACACCGCCCGCAAGCTGTCGGCGCTGGCCGAGGCGGAGAGCTGGCTGGACGTGGGCACGGGCCACGCCCGCTTCCCCGAGGCGGCGAAGGAGTTCTTCCCGTACACGAGCTTCGACGGCCTGGACCCGACGGCCCGGGTGCAGCAGGCCCAGCTGGAGGAGCGGGTCGAGGAGGCCCACCGCGGCTACCTCTCCACCCCGCAGATGGCGGCCCGGCTGCGCAACCGCTACGACGTGGTCAGCATGTTCCGCCATGTCGAGCACGCGCCCGACCCGCGCGCCGAACTCCGCGCGGCCCTGACGGTCCTGCGCCCCGGCGGCCACCTCGTCGTGGAAGTCGCCGACCCGCGCAGCGCGTTCGCCGCCCTGCTCGGCAGATGGTGGCTGCCCTTCGGCCAGCCCCGCCACCTGCACCTGATGCCGCTGGCGAACCTGCGCGCGGAGCTGGAGTCCCTGGGCTGCACGATCCTCGTCACGGACCGCAGCGCGCCGCACATCCCCTACGACCTCTCCGGCGCCGTCGCCCTGGCCTCGGCGCGCCATCCCCTGCTGAGGACGGCCGCGGCGCCGTTGCTGGACGTGGCGGCGGCCGCCGACCACGTCCTGGCGCCGTTGCTCCGCCACACAAGGTTCTCGAACGCGTACCGGATCGTGGCCCGCAAGGACCGTGCCTGACCGCGGGTGCGTCGCGGCCGGCCGCGCCCTTCCCCGCGCCCCTCCGGGGCGCTCGCGGCGGCGTCCTGCCGGCGCGGGCAGGCGCGCCCGCTCAGCCCCGGAGCACGACGGCCTGCCCCGCCACCACCAGCAGCACCTGCTCGCACTCCGCCCCGAACGCCGCGTTCAGCCGCCCGAGTTCGTCCCGGTACCGCCGCCCCGACGCGGTCGCCGGGACGATCCCCGACCCCACCTCGTTGGACACCGCGACCACGGTCCGCCGAGTACGGCGCACGGCGTCCGCCAGCTCCCGTACCCGCTCCCGCAGGGACCTCTCACCCCCGCCCGCCCACTCCGCGTCGTCCCACGCGCCCACGGAGTCCATGACGTCCGTCAGCCACAGCGACAGACAGTCGATCAGCAGCGGCGGCCCGTCCTCGGCGAGCAGCGGCACCAGATCCGTCGTCTCCGCCGTACGCCACGACCCCGGCCGCCGTTCCCGGTGCACGGCCACCCGCTGCGCCCACTCGCGGTCCCCGCCGCGGGTCCCGCCGGTGGCCACGTACAGCACGTCCGGGAAGGTCTCCAGACGCCGCTCGGCCTCCACCGACTTGCCCGAGCGCGCCCCGCCCAGCACCAGAGTCCGGCGCGGCACGTCGGGCACGTCCTCGTACGCCCCGACCGCCAGCGTCGTACCGTCGGCGACCGCCCGCGCCCCGGCCGCCGCCAGCCGGCGCCGCAGCTCCGGGCCGGGCGGCACGTCATGGTCGAGATGGACGGCGACCACATCGGTGGCCGGCCCGACGGAGCCGAACGCCCGCAGCCGGGCCAGCGCGTCCGGGCGGCCCACCACGTCCGCGAGGACCATGTCGTACGACTCCGCCGTCGCCTCCGTCAGACCGGCCGGCGCCCCGCCCGGCGGCAGATACAGCATCCGCTGCCCGTCCCGCCCGGTCACCGCGTACCCGGTGCCGCCCGCGTCCATCGCCACGGCCCGCACCCGATGTCCCGTCAGCAGCGCCAACTCCCGCCCGTCCGGCACCCGCCCGGGCTGCGGCAGCCCGGCCGGCACCTCCACCGCCGGCCCGTCGTGCGGATGGGACAGCAGCACCTGCCGCACCCCGCCCAGCGAATGCCCGGCCCGCGCGGCCGCGAACGCCGCGCCGGGCGTCAGGTCCAGCAGCAGCTCCCCGTCCACCAACACGGCGGTGGCGGCCCGTGTGTCGGGGCCGAGCGCGGTCGCGCAGGCGGCGCAGGGGCAGTCGGGCCGGGGCAGTCCGGCCGGGGCGCCGGTACCGAGCAGAGTCACTTCCACGGATCGATTTTCGCCTGTCTGATCAGGTCTTGCGCTTCCGGCTAGTCTTCCAGCAGGCGTCGGATCACAAGGAGGCCCACATGACGGCATGGACGTGGCGGTTCGAGAAGGCCGACGGGACGGAGGTCCAGCCCGCGGTGCAGCCCGAGGAGTTCACCACGCAGGGGGATGCCGAGTCCTGGATCGGGGAGCACTGGAAGGCGCTGCTGGAGGGCGGGGCCGACCAGGTACGGCTGTTCGAGGAGAACACCGAGATCTACGGCCCGATGAGCCTGCACGCCGACGCGGCCTAACCCGGCACGGCGGTGGGGAGGGCCAGGGCCCGGGGAACCGCCCGGGCCGTGGCCCCGTCACTGCTCGCCCAGCGTCACCTTCGCCGTTCGCTCGGCGCCGTCCCGCTGGAACGTCACCGTCGTCCGCTGCCCCGGCTTGTCCGCCGCCAGCGCCTCCGAGAGGGAGGTGATGGTGGTGATGGGCGCCTTGCCCAGCGCGGTGATGATGTCGCCCGGGCGCAGGCCCGCCCTGTCGGCCGCGCCGCCGCTCGCGACGGTGACCACCGCCACCCCGGCGGGCTGGTAGCGGTCGTCCACGACCGTGCGCGCGGTGATGCCGAGCGCGGCCCGCCCCGAGTCCACGACCTTGCCCTTCTCGACGATCTGGCCGGCGACCGTCCTCACCATGGACGCGGGGATGGCGAACCCGATGCCCGGCGCCGCGCTGCCCCCGAGGTCGGGGTCGGCGGCGGCGAGCGTCGGGATGCCGATGACCTGCCCGGCCAGGTTCACCAGCGCACCGCCGCTGTTGCCGGGGTTGATGGCGGCCGAGGTCTGCACCATGTTCGCGATCGTCGCGCCCGTACCCCCGCCCGCGCTGCCCTCGCTGACGGTCCGCCCGGTCGCCGAGACGATGCCCTGGGTCACGCTGGAGGACAGCCCGAGCGGCGAGCCCATGGCCAGCACGATCTGGCCGACCTCCACCGTCTCGGAGTCCCCCAACACCGCCGCCTTCAGCCCGGCCGGCACCTTGTCCAGCTTGATCACGGCCAGGTCCTGCTCGGGGTAGGAGTACACCAGGCGCGCGGTGAGCGGCTCCTCGCTGTTGGCCGTGGTCACCTTGAAGGTCTTCTCCGACTGGACCACGTGCGCGTTGGTGACGATGTGCCCCTTGTCGTCGTAGACCACGCCCGAGCCCAGGCCGTGACTCGCCTGGATCTGCACGACCGACGGCAGGACCTCCCTGATGACCTTCTGGTACTGGGCCTGCAGATCGCTCACGGCCATCGGCACCGCCGCCCCCGTCGGCGCGGCGGTGTCCTGGCCGGCCGGAGCGGCGGAGCCGGTGCAGCCGGCGGCGAGGGCCGCGCAGCACACGAGCACGACGGCGGACACGGCCTTCCGGAGGGCACGGGCGAGGGAAGCGTCCATGCCCCGAGTCTCACCGGGCGATGATCATCCGGCCCGCGCTGCTCCGCCGAACGGTCTCAGCCGCGTACACCGCACAGGTGCAGCAGCGCGGCCATCCCGCGGTAGGGGTCCGTGCGCCCCGCCCGCTCCTCGGCCGCCAGCAGCGTCTCCAGGTCGTCCGGTATCGGCGCGTCGTCCGCCGCGGTGTCCGTGAAGACCCGGACGCCGTACCACGCGTGCAGCGGGGCCGCGATCCCGGCGAGCGTGGCGGTGAGCGCCGACAGCCGGTCGGCCCGTACGTCCAGGCCCAGACGGTTGCGGTAGGCGGTGGTGTCGAAGGCGGCCAGCGCGCCCGCCCAGTCACCGGCGAGACCCGGCCGCATGGCGAGCGCGTCGCCGTTGCGGACCAGCAGGGAGAGGAGTCCGCCGGGCGCCAGCATCCGGGCCAGCCCCGCCACCAGCGGGTCGGGCTCCTCCACGTACATCAGCACCCCGTGGCACAGCACCACGTCGAAGCTGCCCGGCAGGAAGTGCACACCGGTGTCCCGCCCGTCGCCCTGCACCAGCCGGACCCGCTCGCGGATGCCCTCCGGCTGCGCGGCCAGCGCCTCACGCGCGGCGGCGATCATCGTCGCGTCCTGCTCGACCCCGGTCACCTGATGACCGAGCCGGGCCAGCCGCAGCGCCTGCGTGCCCTGACCCATCCCGACGTCGAGCACCCGCAGCCGCTGTCCGACCGGGAACCGCCCGGCTATCTGCTCGTCGAGCTGCCGGGCCACCAGCTCCTGCCGTACGACATCACGCAGGTGGCCCAGCTTGTCCAGCCACGCGTGTGCCGCACCCCCGGTGAAAGCGTCAGCGCTCAGGGCCGCTCTCCGCGCTTGACCTGCGGCTTCGGCAGCCGGAGCCGGCGCATCTGGAGAGAGCGCATCAGGGCGTAGGCGACGGCGCCTCGCGTGTTCTCGTCCGGGAAGCGCTCCTTGAGCCGCTTCTTCAGCCGGAACCCGCTGATCGCCGCGTCCACCACGATCAGCACGATCACCACGAGCCACAGCAGCAGCGCGATCGACTGGATCGCCGGCACCCGCACCACGCTGAGCACGAGGATCACCACGGCGAGTGGCAGGAAGAACTCCGCCACGTTGAACCGCGAGTCCACCCAGTTGCGGGCGAACTTGCGGACCGGGCCCTTGTCCCGGGCGGGCAGATAGCGCTCGTCACCACTGGCCAGCGCCTGGCGCTGCCGCTCCAGGGCCTGGCGCCGGTCCTCGCGCTGGCGCTTCGCGGCCTCCTTGCGGTTGGTGGGCGTCTTGGCCACGCTGCGCCGCTGGGACTGGGCCTCACTGCGCTTGGGCGTGGGCCTGCCCTTCGGGGCCTGCGGGTCACGGGGCTGCTTGGAGAGGACCACCGGCGTCTTGTCGGTGGAGGCCTTCTCGTCCTTGGCACGGCTACGGAACACAAAACCCAAGGGTAAGGGCTGCACCGGCATGGACCCCAGTCCGGCGGGGAACGATCCGGCAACACCGGACGTCTGTAGGGGGACAGAGGGGGCGTTCGGCCAGGGGGGTCACCTACTCCTCACGCCGGAGCGGTACCGTCCGCAGTCGTCCTTGGGGATGAGCGCATCACTCCCCGGACAGTGCGGTAATGGAGTCAGGGCCCGTACTGTGGGTCCTGTCGCAGGATCTGTGAGCTGGAGTCCGTCAGAAGGGGGCGCGCGAAGCCCATGAGCGGTGTCATGAAGCGTATGGGGATGATCTTCCGCGCGAAGGCGAACAAGGCCCTTGACCGGGCCGAGGACCCGCGCGAGACCCTCGATTACTCGTACCAGAAGCAACTGGAGCTGCTGCAGAAGGTGCGCCGCGGCGTCGCCGACGTGGCCACCAGCCGCAAGCGGCTGGAACTCCAGCTCAACCAGCTGCAGCAGCAGTCCGCCAAGCTGGAGGACCAGGGCCGCAAGGCGCTCGCCCTCGGTCGCGAGGACCTGGCCCGTGAGGCGCTGTCCCGGCGCGCCGCCCTCCAGCAGCAGGTCACCGACCTCGAAACGCAGCACGCGACCCTGCAGGGCGAGGAGGAGAAGCTCACCCTCGCGGCCCAGCGCCTGCAGGCCAAGGTCGACGCCTTCCGTACGAAGAAGGAGACCATCAAGGCCACCTACACCGCCGCCCAGGCCCAGACCCGCATCGGCGAGGCCTTCTCCGGCATCTCCGAGGAGATGGGCGACGTCGGCCTCGCCATCCAGCGCGCCGAGGACAAGACGCAGCAGCTGCAGGCCCGCGCCGGCGCCATCGACGAGCTGCTCGCCTCCGGTGCCCTGGACGACCCGAGCGGCATGGCCAAGGACGACATCGCGGCCGAGCTGGACCGGCTCTCCGGTGGTAGTGATGTAGAGCTGGAACTGCAGCGCATGAAGGCCGAGCTGGCCGGAGGCTCGCCGCAGCAGGCGATCGAGGGCGGCACCGGCCAGGGGCAGACCCAGCAGCAGCCGCAGGACACCCCGCGCTTCGACAAGCAGTAGCCCGGCGCCGGGACGCGAGCCGAGGAGGCCGACGTGATCGTACGGATCATGGGGGAGGGCCAGGTGCAGCTGGACGACTCCCACTTCGTCGAGCTGAACAAGCTGGACGACGAGCTGCTGGAGGAGATGGAGAGCGGCGACAGCGCCGGCTTCCGCAGCACCCTCCACGCCCTCCTGGCCAAGGTCCGTGAGCTGGGCCGGCCGCTGCCCGACGACGCGCTGGAACCCTCCGAGCTGATCCTGCCGGCGCCGGACGCGTCGCTGGAGGAGGTCCGGCAGATGCTCAGCGACGACGGGCTGATCCCGGGCTGACCCCGCTGGGGCCGGCCCGGGGCGCACGCCCGGGGCGGGACCCGGGTCAGTTCAGGGTGAACCAGGTGGTGCGGGACTTCTGCCACTCCGGGTGGGTGAGGTCCTTCGCCTCGGTGCCGTCGCCGTAGAGGTCGGCGGCGCCGTCGTCAGTGATCAGCTGCACCCGGGCGCCGGGGGCGCTCAGGTCGGGCACGGAGACGACGGACTCCCAGCCGCCCGCGTCCGCCGTCGGCAGGTCCAGTACCTTCACCGGCCGGTGCCCGGCGACGCCGTCCCAGGAGTACAGGGCGTACGGGTCGCTGTTGTCGTCGGCGGCCCAGGACCCGGCGAGTATCAGGTACTGGCCGGCGTCGTTCCGGCGCAGATCCCGGATGGACAGTCCGCCCAGGTCCAGCTCGATCGGTGTCCCGAAGCTCGCCGCGCCGCCGCGCGCCACCTGGTCCATGTCCGTCACCGGCACGACCAGTGCCTTCCCGCCGTTCTGCGGCGGCACCAGCGGGGCCCGGAAGCCGACGTAGGCCGTGGTGCCGGAGCCGGGGGCGAACTCCAGTCCCTCGACGTTGAAGCCGTCGATCTGCTTGGGGGTCTGCCCGTCGGCCGTGCCGGCCGCGAAGCCGTACCGGTCGCCGTTCGCCTCGTCCCAGGCGACCAGGTCGTCCCGCAGGCGGTGCCCCGCCGTGCCGAAGGTGAGCCGGGTGGCGGCGCCCGACCCGGAGACGGTCGTGGTGAACACGGTGTTCCGGTCGGGCTTGTACACGCCGTCCTTGTTGTTGCCGAGCGATCCCGTCCAGTAGATGGTGTTCCCGACCCGCGCGGCGCCCTCGATGTCGACCTCCTTGTCGGCGCCCAGCGCGCCGTCCAGGTCCCAGGTCCGCACCGGCGCGCCCGAGGCCGCCCCGTCGTACAGACGCAGGGTGTTGTCCTCGTCGTCGCCGACGACGACGTACCCGTCGCCGACGTCCACCGCGGCGGAGGCGTCCGAGGCGCCGGTCAGATAGCGGGCGTCGGCGGAGTGCTGGACGGCCGGGGAGGCCGCGTAGTGCAGGGTGGCCGTGGCCGTCTTGCCGCCGAGGCCCGTCACCTTCAGCGTGAGGTCGGTGTAGCCCTGGGCGCGCGCGGTCACCGCGACGGTACGGGTGCCCGCGGTGCCGGTGACCTGGACGTCGCCGGCGCCGGCCACGCTGCTTCTGCTCGTCCTGGTGGCGCTCACGGTGAGCGCGGAGGCGTCGGCGCCGCTCTGCGCGACGGTGACGGTGGCGACGGGGTCGCCCGTGCTGCCGACGGCGCCCGAGAGGTAGGACGCCGACAGTCTGATCGTCGGGGTGCCGTACGTCACCGCGTGGGCGGCGGTGGTGAGGCCGGTGGCCGCGACCAGAGACAGGGCTGCGGCGGACCAGACCACACGGAGCTGAGGGCGCACGGGGTGCCTTTCGTCGGCGGGATGCTGGCGAGAAGGGTGCGGACGTTCGGCCAACGTGGCTTGACAGTTGACGGTCCGTCGGGCGACCGGGTGCCCAACACCTCGGGGCGATGCGCACCCCGGCGGCCACGGGTCCGTCGTGGCCGGTCGCGCAGGCCCCTTCGGGTCGTCCGGCCCGCTCACCCGTACGGGGCACCGCACGGCACCCGTACTGTTCACCCGTGAGTACCGTCCGCCCTCTCGACCGCGCCCGCTGCAGTCTCAAGGCCCACCCGCTGGCCCTGGACGCGGCCATCGCCGCCGGGGTCCTGGCCTGCATGGTCGCCGGGTCGTTCGTCGTACCGCGTGGCGCGCACGGCGTCACCTGGGGCGTCCGTACGCCCGACCCGCTCAGCCTCCTGCTCATGCTGCTCGCCGCGGCCACCCTCGTCTTCCGCCGCCGCGCCCCCATGACGGTCCTCGCCGTCACCGGCGCCCTCTCCGTGACCGAGTCCGTCACCGGCGACCCCCGCGCCCCGGTCGCGATGTCCGCCGTCGTCGCCCTGTACACCGTCGCCGCGGCCACCGACCGCACCACCACCTGGCGCGTCGGTCTGCTCACCATGACCGTGCTGACGGCCGCCGCCATGCTCGGCGGCCCCCTGCCCTGGTACGCGCAGGAGAACCTCGGTGTCCTCGCCTGGACCGGTATCGGCGCCACCGCCGGGGACGCCGTACGCAGCCGGCGCGCGGTCGTCCAGGCCATCCGGGAGCGCGCCGAACGCGCCGAACGCACCCGCGAGGAGGAGGCGCGCCGCCGCGTCGCCGAGGAGCGGCTGCGCATCGCCCGCGATCTGCACGACGTCGTCGCCCACCACATCGCCCTCGTGAACGTGCAGGCGGGGGTGGCCGCGCATGTCATGGACAAGCGGCCCGACCAGGCCAAGGAGGCGCTGGCCCACGTCCGCGAGGCCAGCCGTTCCGCGCTCGACGAGCTGCGTGCCACCGTCGGGCTGCTGCGGCAGTCCGGTGACCCGGAGGCCCCGACCGAGCCCGCACCCGGTCTCAGCCGCCTGGAGGAGCTGGCCGCCACCTTCCGCAACGCGGGCCTGCCGGTGCGGGTGGTCCGCGCCGACCAGGGCACCGACCTGCCCGCCGCCATCGACCTGGCCGCCTACCGGATCGTCCAGGAGGCCCTGACCAACGTGCAGAAACACGCTGGAGGCGAGGCCCAGGCCGAGGTCAGCGTCGTACGGGTGGGGACGGACGTCGAGGTGACGGTCCTGGACGACGGTGCCGGCGCGGCCGGTGTGCCCGGGGCCGGCGGCGGCCACGGACTGCTCGGGATGCGCGAGCGGGTCGCCGCCGTCGGCGGCACCCTCACCACCGGGCCCCGCTACGGCGGCGGCTTCCGCGTCCATGCGATCCTGCCCCTGAAGACCCGCACCACGGCCCCGGGGGAGTCCGTATGACGATCCGTGTCCTGCTCGCCGACGACCAGGCGCTGCTGCGCAGCGCGTTCCGGGTGCTGGTCGACTCCGAGCCGGACATGGAGGTCGTGGGGGAGGCCTCCGACGGGGCCGAGGCCGTCCGGCTGGCGAAGGAGCAGGGCGCCGACGTCGTCCTCATGGACATCCGGATGCCCGGCACCGACGGGCTCGCCGCGACCCGGATGATCAGCGCCGATCCCTCCCTGGCACAGGTGCGCGTGGTCATCCTGACCACCTTCGAGGTGGACGACTACGTCGTTCAGGCCCTGCGCGCCGGCGCCTCCGGCTTCCTGGGCAAGGGCAGCGAGCCGGAGGAACTGCTGAACGCCATCCGGCTCGCGGCGGGCGGTGAGGCCCTGCTGTCCCCGGCCGCCACCAAGGGGCTGATCGCCCGCTTCCTCGCCCAGGGCGACGTCGACGACGACCGTGACCCCGCCCGCTCCGAGCGGCTCGGCGCGCTCACCGGCCGGGAGCGGCAGGTGCTCGTCCAGGTCGCCGGCGGCCACTCCAACGACGAGATCGCCGAGCGCCTGGAGGTCAGCCCGCTGACGGTGAAGACGCACGTCAACCGGGCCATGGCCAAACTGGGCGCGCGCGACCGGGCCCAGCTCGTGGTGATCGCGTACGAGTCGGGGCTGGTACGTCCAAGGATGGAGTGATCTCCACCCGGGCGTACTGCGGGCGGAGTAGGGCCTGGATAAGGAAATGGACCCTGGGCCTACGCATCGGCCCCCAGCGATGGCTCAGGGTGTTGGGGTGGGCGCTCACCTGCGTCCCTTCGCCGCTTCTGCCGCTCACAGAAGAGAGACCCTGATCCATGTCCTGGCTGTCGAGATTCAGCCTCCGGCAACGGGCCCTGATCGGCCTGATGTCGCTTGTCGCGCTCGTCTTCGGGCTGATCGCGATACCCCAGATCAAGCAGCAGCTGCTGCCCACCATCAACCTGCCCATGGTGTCGGTGATCGCGCCGTACCAGGGCGCCTCGCCCGACGTGGTCGAGAAGCAGATCGTCGAGCCGATCGAGAACAACCTCCAGGGCGTCGACGGCGTCAGCACCGTCACCTCCACCGCCAGCGAGGGCAACGCCGTGATCATGGCGTCCTTCGACTACGACGACGACACCAAGCGGATCGTCTCCGACGTCCAGCAGGCCGTGAACCGGGCCCGCAACCAGCTCCCGGACGACGTCGACCCGCAGGTCATATCCGGTTCCACCGACGACATGCCGACCGTGGTCCTCGCCGCCACCTCCGACGAGGACCAGCAGGCCCTCGCGGACCGGCTCGACACGACCGTCGTCCCCACCCTGAAGGACATCGACGGCGTCGGCCGCGTCCAGGTCATGGGCGTCCGTGACCTCCAGGTCACGGTCAGCCCCGACGACGCGAAGCTCGCGCGGGCCGGCCTCACCCCCGCCGCGCTCGGCCAGGCCCTTCAGGCGGGCGGCGCGACCGTCCCGGCCGGCTCCTTCGACGAGAACGGCGCCAACCGCACCGTCCAGGTCGGTGGCGGCTTCACCTCGCTGAAGCAGATCCAGGACCTGAGGGTCACCGGCGAGGGCGGCGGCAAGCCGGTTCGCCTCGGTGACGTGGCCACCGTCAAGGAGCAGCCGGCCCCGGCCGACTCGATCACCCGCACCGACGGCAGGCCCAGCCTCGCCGTCAACGTGACCATGGACCACGACGGCAGCGCGGTCAGCATCTCCGACGCGGTCAAGGACAAGCTGCCCGGCCTGCGCGAGCAGCTCGGCTCCGGCGCGAAGCTCACGGTCGTCAGCGACCAGGGCCCGGCCGTCTCGAAGTCCATCAAGGGCCTGACCACGGA
This sequence comes from Streptomyces filipinensis, assembly GCF_014649495.1. Taxonomy (GTDB): domain Bacteria; phylum Actinomycetota; class Actinomycetes; order Streptomycetales; family Streptomycetaceae; genus Streptomyces; species Streptomyces filipinensis. The sequence continues at coordinate 1,000,931 of NZ_BMTD01000001.1, forward strand.
GGGCGCGCTCGGCCTGCTCTTCGCGGTCCTCATCATCCTGGTCTTCCTGGCGTCGATCCGCTCGACGCTGGTCACGGCCGTGTCCATCCCGCTGTCGGTCGTGCTGGCCCTGATCGTGCTGTGGACGCGCGACCTGTCCCTGAACATGCTCACGCTCGGCGCGCTGACCATCGCCATCGGCCGGGTCGTGGACGACTCGATCGTGGTCCTGGAGAACATCAAGCGCCACCTCGGCTACGGCGAGGAGCGCACCGACGCGATCCTGAACGCGGTGCGCGAGGTGGCCGGCGCGGTCACCTCCTCCACCCTCACCACGGTCGCCGTGTTCCTGCCGATCGGCCTGGTCGGCGGCATGGTCGGCGCCCTGTTCGGCTCGTTCAGCATCACGGTGACGGCGGCCCTGCTGGCCTCCCTGCTGGTGTCGCTGACGGTGGTGCCGGTCCTGTCGTACTGGTTCCTGCGCGCCCCGAAGGGCACCCCCGAGGACGCCGAGGAGGCCCGCCGCCGGGCCGAGGAGAAGGAGGCGAACAGCCGACTCCAGCGCGCCTACGTCCCGGTCCTGCGCTTCGCCACGCGCCGCCGCCTCACCAGCGTGCTGATCGCGATCGTCGTCCTCGTCGTCACGTTCGGCATGGGCGGCCTGCTCAAGACCAACTTCTTCGACCAGGGCGAGCAGGAGGTCCTCACGGTCAAGCAGGAGCTGAAGCCGGGCACGAGCCTGGCCGCCACGGACGCGCAGGCCAAGCGGGTGGAGAAGCTGCTCGCCTCCACGGACGGCGTCAAGGACTACCAGGTCACCGTCGGCTCCTCCGGCTTCATGGCGGCCTTCGGCGGCGGCACGGACACCAACCAGGCGTCGTACCAGGTGATGCTGAAGGACGCGAAGGCGTACGACAGGGTGCAGAAGCACCTGGAGGAGGGCCTGAAGAAGCTCAAGGGCATCGGTACGACCACGGTGTCGGCCGGTGACGGCTTCGGCAACCAGAACCTGAGCGTGGTGGTCAAGGCGTCCGACCCGAAGGCGCTGAGCACGGCCGCGGAGCAGGTCCGCTCCACGGTCGCCGGCCTCGACGACGTCACGGACGTCACCAGCGACCTCGCCACGAGCGTGCCGCGGATCTCGGTGAAGGCCGGCGCGAAGGCGGCGGCGGCCGGGTTCGACGACCAGAAGCTCGGTGCGGCGGTCGCGCAGGCGGTGCGCGGTACGACGGCGGCGAAGGCGATCCTCGACGACACCGAGCGGGACGTCGTCGTGCGGTCGGCGAAGCCCGCGACGACGCTGGCCCAGCTGAAGGCGCTGCGCCTCGGTCCGGTGAAGCTGGGCGACATCGCCACGGTGAAGCTGGTGGACGGCCCGGTGTCGCTGACCCGGATCGACGGTCAGCGCGCCGCGACCATCACCGCCAAGCCGGACGGTGACAACACCGGCGCGATCAGCACCAAGCTGCAGGCCAAGATCAAGGACCTGAAGCTGCCGGCGGGCGCGAAGGCCGAGATCGGCGGCGTGACGTCGGACCAGAACGACGCGTTCAAGAACCTGGGCCTGGCCATGCTGGCGGCGATCGCGATCGTCTTCATGCTGCTGGTGGCGACCTTCCGGTCCCTCGCCCAGCCGCTGATCCTGCTGGTGTCCATCCCCTTCGCGGCGACGGGCGCGATCGGCCTGCTGGTCGCCACCGGCACCCCGATGGGCGTCCCGGCGATGATCGGCATGCTGATGCTGATCGGCATCGTGGTGACCAACGCGATCGTGCTGATCGACCTGATCAACCAGTACCGCAGGCAGGGGTACGGCGTCGTGGAGGCGGTGATCGAGGGTGGCCGGCACCGGCTGCGCCCGATCCTGATGACGGCCCTGGCGACGATCTTCGCCCTCCTCCCGATGGCCCTGGGCGTCACCGGCGAGGGCGGCTTCATCGCCCAGCCGCTCGCGGTCGTCGTCATCGGCGGCCTGATCACGTCGACGCTGCTCACGCTGCTGCTGGTGCCGACGCTCTACGCGATGCTGGAGCTCCGCAAGGAGCGCCGCGCGAAGAAGCGGGCGGCCAAGCGGGAGGCGAAGACCACCGAGCGGGTACGGGAGCCGGCCGGAGTCTGACGGCATGCGAAAGGGCCGGGTCTCGTGCGAGACCCGGCCCTTTCGTGCGTGCCGGGCAGGCCCGTGCCGGGCAGGCCCGTGCCGGGCAGGCCCGTGCTAGGGAAGCGCCAGCATCCGCTCCAGTGCCAGCTTCGCGAACGCCTCGGTCTCCTGGTCGACCTCGATCCGGTTGACCAGGTTGCCCTCGGCCAGCGACTCCAGGGCCCACACGAGGTGGGGGAGGTCGATGCGGTTCATGGTCGAGCAGAAGCAGACCGTCTTGTCGAGGAAGACGATCTCCTTGCCCTCGGGAGCGAAACGGTTCGCCAGGCGGCGGACCAGGTTCAGCTCGGTGCCGATGGCCCACTTGGAGCCGGCGGGAGCGGCCTCCAGGGCCTTGATGATGTACTCGGTCGAGCCGACGTAGTCCGCGGCGGCGACCACCTCGTGCTTGCACTCGGGGTGGACCAGGACGTTCACACCGGGGATGCGGGCGCGCACGTCGTTCACCGAGTCGAGGCTGAAGCGGCCGTGGACCGAGCAGTGGCCGCGCCACAGGATCATCCTGGCCGCCCGCAGCTGCTCCGCCGTGAGGCCGCCGTTCGGCTTGTGCGGGTTGTAGACCACGCAGTCGTCCAGGGACATCCCCATGTCCCGGACGGCGGTGTTGCGGCCGAGGTGCTGGTCGGGCAGGAACAGCACCTTTGTCGTCGAGGGCTCCCCCTGCTCGAAGGCCCAGTCGAGGGCGCGCTTGGCGTTCGACGAGGTGCAGATCGTGCCGCCGTGCTTGCCGGTGAACGCCTTGATGTCGGCGGAGGAGTTCATGTAGGAGACCGGCACGACCTGCTCGGCGACGCCCGCCTCGGTCAGGACGTCCCAGCACTCCGCGACCTGCTCGGCCGTCGCCATGTCGGCCATCGAGCAGCCGGCGGCGAGGTCGGGCAGAACGACCTTCTGGTCGGCGGAGGTGAGGATGTCCGCGGACTCGGCCATGAAGTGCACACCGCAGAAGACGATGTACTCGGCCTCCGGGCGCGCGGCCGCGTCCCGGGCCAGCTTGAAGGAGTCACCCGTGACGTCGGCGAACTGGATGACCTCGTCGCGCTGGTAGTGGTGGCCGAGCACGAAGACCTTGTCGCCGAGCTTCTCCTTGGCCGCGCGGGCGCGCTCGACCAGGTCGGGGTCGGACGGCGACGGCAGGTCTCCGGGGCACTCGACGCCCCGCTCGCTCTTCGGGTCGGCCTCACGGCCGAGCAGCAGCAGGGCGAGCGGAGTCGGCTGCACGTCGAGTTCCGGGGTCTGGGCGGTGGTCACGACACGCACCCTTTCTACTTTTCGTCTAACTGACGCTATCTATCATATCCGGTTCACGTCACTTTGACGATGCCCATAGCGTCCATGTGACGTGAATCCCGCTCCGGTCCGGTGCCCTCCGGTCCGGGTCGCGCCGGGTCCCTCCACAGGCCGCTGCCGGAGCCGACGGCCATGTGCGAGCATGAAGACGGAAGCAAAAAGGCGACAACGTGACTGCCCGGCCCGGAATGAATCCGCGGAAGCGCCGGTTGCACTCGTCGGCAAGCAGTCTCCGTACAACCCGGGAGAGATGTAGATGTCCGTATCGGACGAGACCACCACCGTCACCGACGGCATCATCCTGACCGACGCCGCCGCGGCCAAGGTCAAGGCCCTGCTCGACCAGGAAGGCCGCGACGACCTCGCGCTGCGTGTCGCCGTCCAGCCCGGCGGCTGCTCCGGCCTGCGCTACCAGCTCTTCTTCGACGAGCGCTCGCTCGACGGCGACGTGGAGAAGGACTTCGGCGGGGTCAAGGTCGTCACGGACCGCATGAGCGCTCCGTACCTGGGCGGCGCCACCGTCGACTTCGTGGACACGATCGAGAAGCAGGGCTTCACGATCGACAACCCGAACGCGACCGGCTCCTGCGCCTGCGGCGACTCCTTCAGCTGAGCCGACGGCCCGTCACGGCCTGACGGTCCGGAAAAGGCGGCGGCCCCCCTGCACGGGGGGCCGCCGCCTTCGTCGTGCAGCGGGTCACCGGCGAGGCTGTGCGGACGCGTCCGGGCGCAGCGCGCCGGGCTTGGCCTGCGGGACGGGCCGGCCGTCGTCGCCGACCACCGTCCGCCCGTCCAGCGGCGCGGCCAGCCGTACGGTCTTCACATACTCCTTGGCGATCAGCACGCAGACCTTGTCCGGCCAGGGCCGCTCGGTGACGGTCACGGTCACCCGCTCGGCGCTCTCCCGCGCCGACACCTTGTAGTCGGCGCACACCCCGCCGAAGAAGCTCACGGTCAGCTCCCGGCCGTCGGCCGTGTAGCCGGTCACCTGCACGGTCCGGGTCGTGGGCGCCGCGGACGCCGTCGGCGCGGAGGGTGTGGCCGCCGGGGCCAGAGAGCGGGGATCGACCGCCGGATACGCCACGGTGGACGCGCCCTGACCGGCCGGCTCCCGCACCCCGAACAGCCAGGACGGCACCAGCGTCCGCCGCCCGGCGACGGAGTGCGAGGCCAGCCCGAAGACCGCCTTGTCCACGGTCACCGTCTCGGTGCCCGGATCCGCCCCCTGCCGCGCCACCCCCGTGGACGTCCCGCAGGGCTGTTCCAGCCGGTCCTTCAGCGGCATCGGACTGGCACAGCCGCCGATCCCCATCCGGTGGTCGCCCTTCGGGGCCGCGTTCATCAGCTTCAGTGTCTTCGCGGCGCTCAGCACGGGGTACGTGTCGCCCTCGACGGCGGTCCCCAGCAGGCCGTACCCGCCGACCAGCTCGCCCCGCCGGTCCACGGTCAGACCGGTCGTCCAGCCGTACGTCGGCAGCCCGCCCACCACCGGGTCGGCGTTGACCACCCGCTGGGAGCCCATGACCTGGCTCGCGTCGATCTTCGCGTCGTCCAGACCGGCCGCCTTCAGCACCGGCGCCACCACCTTCTCGGCCGCCGCCACGCTCACCGGAGTGCCGAGGGGAGCCATCGGGTCGTGCATGCAGAGGACTCCCTTCTTGCAGTCGTCGGTGCCCGGCGCGGACCGGCTGTAGCTCCAGCTGCCCGACGCGTCCCGGTTCACCTGGAGGCTCGGCCCGGAGCCGTCACGGCCGCCGACCCGCCAGATCCGCCCCTGGGCCACCGGAGTGCCGTCGACGCCCAGCGCCCGGGCCAGCCGGGCCACCGCGTCCTTGCCGACCTCGCCCTTCGGCGCGTACACCGGCGTGGAGCCGGGACCGGCCGGCAGCTCGCCCCGGGCCACGTACCTCGCCCCGTACGGGTCGGGCTCGCCCGGGGCGATACCGCCCGTGCCCCTGAAGCCGTCCAGGGCGAGCGGCGGGGGAGGGGCACCGTCACCGGCCGTACGGCCCCCGTGGTCACCGCTCGCCGCGAGATAGGCGCCACCGCCGCCCACCAGCAGCACGGCGGCGGCGACGGAGACGACGGCGAGCCGGGACCGGTGCGGCGCGGCACGCCCGCCGTCCGTGCCGTCGGCCTCGGGAGCGCCGGCTTCACGGGAACCGCCGGCACCGTCGCCGTGCGCGTCCCGCGGCGTCGCGGGCGTCGGCTCGGGCTTCCCGGAGTCCTCGGAGCCCTCGCGGCTCCCACCGTCCCCGGCCTGCTCGGAGGCCTCGTGGCTCCCGCCGCTCGCGGTGCTCCCGGCCTGCTCGGAGGCCTCGTGGCTCCCGCCGCTCGCGGTGCTCCCGGCCTGCTCGGAGGCCTCGTGGCTCCCACCGTTCCCGGTGCTCCCGGCCTGCTCGGAGCCCTCAGGGTGCTCGCGGTTCTCGGGTCGCTCGGTGTTCACCGCATCGCTCCTCGCTGGTCGTATCCCGCATCCCCCACCCGGGGGACGGCGATGGGACGCGCGAGGGGAGCGTGCGGTTCCCCGCGGAATGCGCCCGGCGCGTCAGTCGCCGTAGTCCGACATCGCGTCCAGCAGGCGTGCGGACCGGGCAGGGACGGTCACCCCGTGGATCAGGGACGGCGGCACCGGCCGGGACTCGGCGTGCTCGGGAACGGTCCAGTGCCGAGCCATCAGGGCGCAGTCACCCCGCAGCGCGGCGAGGTCGCCCTCCAGGTCGGCCGGGGCGGCGGAACGGAACTTGAGGTTCGTCATGACCGCACGGTAGGCCCGTTCCGGCCCGCGAAGAAACATCTACTATCGGGTAGTTTCGCCAACTACAGCCCCGGCGGTGGAACGGGTAGCGTGAACTGTCAACCCCGCCTCCCGCAGGAGAATCCCCGTCGTGCGCATCGCAGTCACCGGCTCCATCGCCACCGACCACCTCATGACCTTCCCCGGCCGGTTCGCCGACCAGTTCGTCGCGGACCAGCTGCACACGGTTTCGCTCTCCTTCCTGGTCGACAACCTGGAGGTGCGTCGCGGCGGCGTCGGCGCGAACATCGCCTTCGGCATGGGCCAGCTCGGCACCGCGCCGGTCCTGGTCGGTGCCGCCGGCTTCGACTTCGACGAGTACCGGGCCTGGCTCGGCCGGCACGGTGTGGACACCGACTCGGTCCGCATCTCCGAGACCCTGCACACCGCCCGCTTCGTGTGCACCACCGACGCCGACCACAACCAGATCGGCTCCTTCTACACCGGCGCGATGAGCGAGGCCCGCCTCATCGAGCTCAAGACCGTCGCCGACCGCGTGGGCGGCCTCGACCTGGTCCTCATCGGCGCCGACGACCCCGAGGCGATGCTCCGCCACACCGAGGAGTGCCGCTCGCGCGGGATCCCGTTCGCCGCCGACTTCTCCCAGCAGATCGCCCGGATGGAGGGCGAGGAGATCCGGATACTGCTGGACGGTGCGACGTACCTGTTCTCCAACGAGTACGAGAAGGGCCTCATCGAGTCCAAGACCGGCTGGAGCGACGCCGAGATCCTGGCCAAGGTCGGCCACCGCATCACCACGCTCGGCTCGCGGGGCGTGCGGATCGAGCGGGTCGGCGAGGACCCGATCGAGGTCGGCTGCGCCGAGGAGGAGCGCAAGGCCGACCCCACGGGTGTCGGCGACGCCTTCCGCGCCGGGTTCCTGTCGGGACTGGCCTGGGGGGTCTCGCTGGAGCGCGCCGCCCAGGTCGGCTGCATGCTCGCCACGCTGGTCATCGAGACCGTGGGGACGCAGGAGTACCAGCTGCGCCGGGGTCACTTCATGGAGCGGTTCGTGAAGGCGTACGGGGACGACGCGGCGCAGGAGGTGCGGGCTCACCTGCGCTGAGGCGCCGGCCGCCGCTCCTCGCGGCCCCGAGGCCGGTCACCTCGTCCGGCGGACGACGTATGCCGTCCCGTTGTCCGCCGGCTCCTCTCCCACGTACTCCTGCCCCCGCATCTCGCACCACGCCGGAATGTCCAGGCGGGCCGCCTCGTCGTCGGACAGGACCCGTACGGTCCCCCCGACCGGCACCCCGCCGAACGCCTTGGCCAGTTCGATGACCGGGATCGGGCAGCGCTTGCCGAGGGAGTCGACGAGCAGTTCCCGCGGGCCCGCCTGCACGGCGGGCGCCGTCGGCGCGCCCAGCTTCTCCCGGACCCCGGACACCGCGCCCGGCAGCACCGCCAGGAACCGCTCCACGTCCTCCTCGGCCACCCCCGCCGGCAGGGACACCCGCACGTTCCCCTCGCTGAGCACCCCCATCGCCTTCAGCACATGGCTGGGCGTCAGCGTGCTGCTGGTGCAGGACGAGCCGGAGGACACCGAGAAGCCCTCCCGGTCCAGTTCGTGCAGCAACGCCTCGCCGTCGACGTAGAGACAGGAGAAGGTGACGATCCCGGGCAGCCGCCGCTCGGGGTCGCCGACCACCTCCACGTCCGCCACGGTCTGCGGCACCCGGGCCCGGATCCGCTCCGTCAGCTCCCGCAGCCGTACCGCCTCCTGGGCCGCCTGCGCCCGCACCGCGCGCAGGGACGCCGCGGCCGCCACGATCGCCGGGATGTCCTCGAACCCGGGTGCCCGCCCCGACTCCCGCTCGTCCACCGGCCCTTGGGCGGCGAACCGCACCCCCTTGCGGACGACGAGCAGCCCCACCCCGGACGGCCCGCCCCACTTGTGCGCACTGGCCGCCAGCAGCGACCAGTCGCCCTCGACGGGCCCCCACGCCAGCGACTGCGCCGCGTCCACCAGCAGCGGCACCCCCGCGGCCCGGCACAGCTCGGCCACCTCGCCCACCGGCTGCACGGTCCCCACCTCGTGGTTGGCCGACTGCAGACAGGCGAGTGCGGTGTCCGGGCGAAGAGCGGCCGCGTAGCCCGCCGGGTCCACCAGGCCGGCCCGGTTCACCGGCACCTGGGTCACCGTTCCACCGTCCGCCTCAAGCACCTCCGCCGAATGGAGCACGGAGGAGTGTTCGACGGCTGACACGATCAGGTGGCGTCCGACCCGGCGCCGGCCGGCCAACGCCCCCGCGACACCCGCATGGACGGCCCGCGTCCCCGAAGAGGTGAAGGCCAGCTCATCGGCCCGGCACCCCACCGCCTCGGCGGCGGCCTCCCGAGCCGCGTCAAGCAGCATCCGCGCCTTCCGCCCCTCCCGGTAGAGCCGAGCGGGATCGGCCCATCCTTCATCCAAAGAGGCCAACAACGCCTGACGAGCGACGGGATGGAGGGGAACGGCGGAAGCAGCATCAAAGTAGCCCATACGGCAACGCTAAACCGCCGGTCAGGGCAGCGTCCCCAAGGGGCACGAGGAACGGCGCGACCAGCCACAACAGGCCCGCAGCCGCCAATCCAGCGAACCACCCGAGTTAGTAGGCCCCCCTCCCCGCGAACCCCCGGAGGGCGTCGGCTAGGGTTTGGTCCGCATAAACATCCAAACCCCTGCCCGACGCAGGGCGGCGACCGACCAGCGAGAAGGCCGCAGCCGACCGCGCGGGCGAGACTCTCGGGAAGGCGCTACGTGAGTCCCAACGGCTCCGACCGCTCGCCGCGGCGCCCGATGCGGCGGAAGCTGCTGCAGGCATTGACCGCGGGCCTGGTCCTGGCGACCGCAACCGGTTGCACATACAAGGACTTCCCCCGCCTTGGTATGCCCACCCCGACCACGGAAGAGGCTCCGCGGATCCTCTCGCTGTGGCAGGGCTCCTGGGCTGCCGCGCTCGCCGTCGGCGTGCTGGTGTGGGGCCTGATCCTGTGGAGCGCCATGTTCCACCGGCGCAGCCGCACCAAGGTCGAGGTACCTCCGCAGACCCGGTACAACATGCCGATCGAGGCCCTGTACACGGTGGTCCCGATCATCATCATCTCGGTGCTCTTCTACTTCACGGCCCGGGACGAGTCGAAGCTCCTCGATCTCTCCAAGAAGCCCGACGTCACGGTCAACGTGGTCGGCTTCCAGTGGAGCTGGGGCTTCAACTACGTCGAGAACGTCCCCGGTGTGCCCGGCGACGCCAAGACCGACAAGAACCTGGACGCCATCCCGGACCGGTTCAAGAAGGACTTCCCGGCGAACGCCGGCGGTGTCTACGACGTCGGTACCCCGGGCACGCGGAACCCGGAGACGGGCAACCCCGGTCCGACGCTCTGGCTCCCCAAGGGCAAGACGGTCCGCTTCGTCCTGACCTCTCGTGACGTCATCCACTCCTTCTGGGTGGTGCCGTTCCTGATGAAGCAGGACGTCATCCCGGGCCACACCAACGCCTTCCAGGTGACTCCGAACCACGAAGGCACCTTCCTCGGCAAGTGCGCCGAGCTCTGCGGCGTCGACCACTCGCGCATGCTGTTCAACGTGAAGGTCGTCTCCCCGGCGGCGTACCAGAAGCACCTCCAGGACCTCGCCAAGAAGGGGCAGACCGGTTACGTTCCCGCCGGCATCGCGCAGACGAGCCACGAGAAGAACCGGGAGACGAACAACCTGTGAGCATCCTCAACGAACCCCAGGGTGCCGCGGCAGCTGAAGGCTCGTACTCCGACGAGCTGCCGGTCAGGCGCAAGCAGCCCGGCAATGTCGTGGTGAAGTGGCTGACGACCACCGACCACAAGACGATCGGCACGCTGTATCTGGTCACGTCGTTCGCGTTCTTCCTGATCGGCGGCGTCATGGCGCTGCTGATGCGTGCGGAGCTGGCCCGGCCGGGCCTGCAGATCATGTCGAACGAGCAGTTCAACCAGGCGTTCACGATGCACGGCACGATCATGCTGCTGATGTTCGCGACGCCGCTGTTCGCCGGTTTCACGAACTGGATCATGCCGCTGCAGATCGGCGCGCCCGACGTGGCGTTCCCGCGGCTGAACATGTTCGCCTACTGGCTGTACCTGTTCGGCTCGACCATCGC
>NZ_BMTD01000001.1:1011282-1120761 GCF_014649495.1 Streptomyces filipinensis
CAGGGTGCGGCCGACTTCGGCTGGTTCGCCTACTCCCCGCTGTCGGACGCGGTCCGCAGCCCGGGCATCGGCGCCGACATGTGGATCATGGGTCTGGCCTTCTCCGGCTTCGGCACCATCCTCGGCGCGGTCAACTTCATCACCACGATCATCTGCATGCGTGCCCCGGGCATGACCATGTTCCGCATGCCGATCTTCGTGTGGAACGTGCTGCTGACCGCCGTGCTGGTCCTGCTCGCCTTCCCGGTCCTCGCGGCCGCGCTGTTCGCCCTGGAGGCGGACCGCAAGTTCGGCGCCCACGTCTTCGACGCCGCGAACGGCGGAGCCCTGCTGTGGCAACACCTCTTCTGGTTCTTCGGCCATCCAGAGGTGTACATCATCGCCCTGCCGTTCTTCGGCATCATCAGCGAAGTCATCCCGGTCTTCTCCCGCAAGCCGATGTTCGGCTACATGGGTCTGATCGCCGCGACCATCGCGATCGCCGGTCTGTCCGTGACCGTGTGGGCGCACCACATGTACGTCACCGGTGGTGTGCTGCTGCCGTTCTTCTCCTTCATGACGTTCCTGATCGCCGTCCCGACCGGGGTGAAGTTCTTCAACTGGATCGGCACCATGTGGAAGGGCTCGCTGTCCTTCGAGACGCCGATGCTCTGGGCGGTCGGCTTCCTGATCACCTTCACGTTCGGTGGTCTGACCGGCGTCATCCTGGCCTCGCCGCCGATGGACTTCCACGTCTCCGACTCGTACTTCGTGGTGGCCCACTTCCACTACGTCGTCTTCGGTACCGTCGTCTTCGCGATGTTCTCCGGCTTCCACTTCTGGTGGCCGAAGATGACCGGCAAGATGCTGGACGAGCGCCTCGGCAAGATCACCTTCTGGACGCTGTTCGTCGGCTTCCACGGCACCTTCCTGGTCCAGCACTGGCTGGGCGCCGAGGGCATGCCGCGCCGCTACGCCGACTACCTGGCGGCCGACGGCTTCACCGCCCTGAACACGATCTCGACGATCAGCTCGTTCCTGCTCGGCCTGTCGATCCTGCCGTTCCTCTACAACGTCTGGAAGACGGCCAAGTACGGCAAGCCGGTGAACGTCGACGACCCGTGGGGCTACGGCCGTTCGCTGGAGTGGGCGACGTCCTGCCCGCCGCCGCGGCACAACTTCCTCACCCTGCCGCGGATCCGCAGCGAATCCCCGGCGTTCGACCTGCACCACCCTGAGATCGCCGCGCTCGAACAGCTTGAGCACGCCGGTCACGGCACCGCCATCGCGGGCAGCAAGGAGGCCGGCAAGTGAAGATCCAGGGTCGGATGTTCATCTGGCTGAGCGTCTTCATCCTGATCATGGCCATCGTGTATGGCGTGTGGTCGAAGGAGCCGGCCGGTACCACCGCACTCTTCCTGGCCTTCGGCCTGAGCGTCATGATCGGCTTCTACCTGGGCTTCACCGCCCGGCGGGTCGACGCGGGCGCCCAGGACGACAAGGAGGCCGACGTCGCGGACGACGCGGGCGAGCTGGGCTTCTTCAGCCCGCACAGCTGGCAGCCGCTCATGCTGGGCTTCGGCGGTGCGATCGCCTTCCTCAGCATCGCGGTCGGCTGGTGGCTGATCTACTTCTCGGCCCCGTTCATCGTGATCGGCCTGTTCGGCTGGGTGTTCGAGTACTACCACGGTGAGAACCGCACCCAGTAGCACACGAGAGCGCGTCCCGGAAGCCCGGACCCCCCATCAGGAGGGTCCGGGCTTCCGGCTTTTCCGGCTGCCGCGCCCGCGGTCGTCCGTTCGGAGTCGTTCTTCTGCCGTAGTGTCGGTGACTCGTACGGATTACCTACCGCGCCACGGGGGTCGGCGTCTCATAGCGTGATCATATGAACCACACTCCGCGGACCCGCACCGTCGTCAGCTGCGCCCTGCTGGTGACCGTCCTCGGCGCGGGCGTCACCGCCTGCGGTTCGGACGGCAACCCCCTGTCGGCCCAGCCGTACGACGCAGCGGACCTCATCTCCTTCAACGGCCCCGCCGACGCGGGCAAGCGGGCCGACCCCGACAAGCCCCTGGAGGTCACCGTGGACGACGAGGGGCGCATCACCGACGTAACCGCCCAGGACGCCACAGGGCGCTATGTGACGGGCGAACTCACCGCCGACGGCAGTCGCTGGCACAGCACCTCCCCGCTGGCCGCCAACGCCCACTACACGGTCACGGTGAGCACCGAGGACGACGACGGCGAGCCGGGCCGCAAGGTCTACTCGTTCGACACCAGCAAGCCCAGCGGCAAGAAGCGCCTGAACGTCACCTTCGGGCCGGACGCGGGCCAGTACGGCGTCGGACAGCCCATCACCGCGCAACTCGACCAAGAGGTCAAGGACAAGGCCCAGCGCGCCATCGTGGAGCGCGCCCTCAAGGTGCAGTCCACACCGGCCGTGCCGGGCTCCTGGTACTGGGTGAGCGCCAAGGAACTCCACTACCGCCCGAAGGAGTACTGGCCCACGCACGCCACCGTCCAGGTGCACAGCAACCTGGACGGCGTCCGGATCAGCGACCGGCTGTGGGGCGGCAGGTCGAAGCCGCTGAAGATCACCACGGGCGAGCGGATCGAGGCCGTCACGGACGCCTCGGCGCACCAGCTGACGTTCTTCGAGAACGGCAAGGTGATCAACCAGGTGCCCGTCACCACCGGCAAGGCCGGCTACGAGACCCGCAACGGCGTCAAGGTCGTCCTGGAAAAGCAGTACTTCGTACGAATGCGCGGGGTCACCGTCGGCATCGCCGAGGGCAGTTCCGACTCCTACGACCTGCCGGTCTACTACGCCACCCGGGTCACCTGGTCGGGCGAGTACGTCCACGCCGCACCCTGGTCCGTGGGCTCACAGGGCTACGCGAACGTCAGCCACGGCTGCACGGGCATGAGCACGGGCAACGCCGAATGGTTCTTCGACCACATCCACGAGGGGGACATCGTCAGGGTCGTCAACTCCAACGGCGACCCGATGGAACCCTTCGGCAACGGCTTCGGCGACTGGAACGTCGACTGGAAGAAGTGGCTCACGGGCAGCGCCCTGACCAACACCGCCCCCGACGGCCCGACCCCGCAGGACGCGCTGCGTCTCCGGCCGACAGCGGTGTGAGGAGCACCCCGAAGGGGCGCGGGGAGCGGGGCGGGCAGGCCCCGTCGGCCCGCACGCGCGCACGCTCCCGGCGCCCCGGGCCGCTAGGCGCCCACCAGCCGCTTCTGACGCAGCAGACCAGCCAGCGCGGACGCGAACTCCACCGGGTCCACCGGCAGGGTCACGGCGGCGTCGGCGCGGCTCCACGTGGCCAGCCACGCATCCTGCGGCCGCCCCATGAGAAGAAGCACCGGCGGGCAGTTGAACACCTCGTCCTTGATCTGCCGGCACACCCCCATGCCGCCCATCGGCACGGCCTCCCCGTCCAGCACGCACGCGTCGATGCCGCCCCGGTCCAGCTCGCGCAGCACCGCCTCGGGCGTCGCACACTCCACGAACTCGACCAGGGGGACGTCGGGGGCCGGCCTGCGGCCGGAGGCCAGCCGTACTTGTTCACGGGTGTTGGAGTCGTCGCTGTAGACCAGCACCGTGGCGGTCGGCTGCATTGTTCCTCCGGGACGTCAGCGTCGTACGGACGGGACGGACAGGGCCGTTCGGGCGGATGTTACTCCCGTCGAAGTTCCCATGAACACCACGTCAACACCGCTTCCGCGGGGGGCAACACTCCGAACGGCACCCCCCGGAGTGAGGGCGGGATAAGCGACCGACATAATGTCGGTCGTGGCGACAGCAACGACAGTAGAAACCGGGCACGCGCACCCGTCGGTCAACCGGCCGAACCTCACCAGCGTCGGAACCATCATCTGGCTGAGTTCCGAGCTGATGTTCTTCGCGGCCCTCTTCGCGATGTACTTCACCCTCCGGTCGGTGACCGGACCGGATCACTGGAAGGAGATGGCGCACGCGCTGAACGTGCCCTTCTCCGCGACGAACACCACGATCCTGGTGCTCTCCTCCCTCACCTGCCAGCTCGGCGTGTTCGCGGCCGAGCGCGGCGATGTGAAGAAGCTCCGTGGCTGGTTCATCCTCACCTTCATCATGGGTGCGATCTTCATCGGCGGTCAGATCTACGAGTACACGGAGCTGGTGAAGAAGGACGGCATCTCGCTGTCCTCCGACCCGTACGGCTCGGTGTTCTACCTGACCACCGGCTTCCACGGCCTGCACGTGACGGGCGGCCTCATCGCCTTCCTGCTGGTCCTCGGCCGCACGTACATGGCCAAGAGGTTCACCCACGAGCAGGCGACCGCCGCCATCGTCGTGTCCTACTACTGGCACTTCGTCGATGTGGTCTGGATCGGCCTCTTCGCCACGATCTACCTGATCAAGTAGCGGGACCGTCTCCCGCACATCCAGAAGCACCGACGCAGAAGATCCTGACACCGGGGTAATCCGTGAAAAAGCTCTCCGCACGACGACGCCATCCGCTGGCGGCGGTCGTCGTCCTACTCCTCGCGCTGGCGGCCACTGGGGGGCTGTACGCCGCGTTCGCACCCGCGGGCAAGGCGCAGGCCGATGATTCCGCCCAGTCCCTGACCATCAAGGAGGGCAAGAAGCTCTACGAGGTCGGCTGCGCCAGCTGCCACGGCACCGGTGGCCAGGGTTCCTCCGACGGACCCAGCCTGGTCGGCGTGGGTGCCGCGGCCGTGGACTTCCAGGTCGGCACCGGCCGTATGCCCGCGGCCACCTCGCAGGGCGCCCAGGTCCCGCGCAAGAAGGTCGTCTACAACCAGACGCAGATCGACCAGCTCGCCGCCTACATCGCCTCGCTGGGTGCCGGCCCGAACGTGCCCACCAAGGAGCAGTACGGCCCGGACGGTGCGGACATCGCCAAGGGTGGCGAGCTGTTCCGCACCAACTGCGCGCAGTGCCACAACTTCACCGGCAAGGGCGGTGCCCTGACCAAGGGCAAGTACGCGCCCACGCTGGAGGGCGTCGACCCGAAGCACATCTACGAGGCCATGCAGACCGGCCCGCAGAACATGCCGTCCTTCCCCGACACCACGCTGTCGGAAAAGAACAAGAAGGACATCATCGCGTACCTGCACTCGGTCGACAGCAGCGAGACGACGAATCCTGGCGGTCTTGAGCTGGGCGGCCTCGGGCCGGTCAGCGAGGGTCTGTTCGCCTGGATCTTCGGCCTCGGCGCGCTGATCGCCGTCGCCGTCTGGGTCGCCGCTCGGACCGCAAAGGCCAAGAAGTCATGAGTAGCCAAGACATTCCAGAAGAGAACCTGCCCGCAGAGCAGGACCACGCACACGGCGCGGTAGGGGTCGCGGACGAGGAGAACCCGTTCGCCGACCCGGGGCTGCCGCCTCACGAGCACCGGATCCAGGACATCGACGAGCGGGCCGCCAAGCGGTCCGAGCGCATGGTGGCCCTCCTGTTCACGGTGTCGATGCTGGCCACCATCGGCTTCATCGTCGCCTACCTGGTGATCCCGAACGACAAGTCGATCTTCGTCTTCCCGATCGGTCACATCAGCGCGATGAACTTCGCGCTGGGTCTGACCCTCGGTGCGGCGCTGTTCTGCATCGGCGCGGGCGCGGTCCACTGGGCCCGCACCCTGATGTCCGACGTGGAGGTCGCCGACGACCGTCACGCGATCGCGGCCTCGCCCGAGGTCCGTGCGAAGGTCCACGCGGACTTCCGCCAGGGCGCCAAGGAGTCGGCGATCGGCCGCCGCGGCCTGATCCGCACCACGATGTTCGGCGCGCTGGCCCTGGTGCCGCTCTCCGGCGTCATGCTGCTCGGCGGCCTGGGCCCGAAGCCCGGGACCATGCTCCGGCACACCCTGTGGGCCAAGGGCAAGCGCCTGATCAACATGAACACCAACCAGCCGCTGCGTCCCGAGGACGTCGCGGTCGGCTCCCTCACCTTCGCCAAGCCCGACGGGCTGGAGGAGACCGACGAGGACTTCCAGAACGAGATCGCCAAGGCCGCGCTGATGATCGTCCGGCTGCAGCCGGACAACATCAAGGACAAGCGCGAGCTCGACTGGTCGCACGAGGGCATCGTCGCCTTCTCGAAGATCTGCACCCACGTCGGCTGCCCGATCTCGCTGTACGAGCAGCAGACGCACCACGTGCTGTGCCCGTGCCACCAGTCCACCTTCGACCTCTCCGACGGCGCCCGAGTGATCTTCGGCCCCGCCGGCCACGCCCTGCCGCAGCTGCACATCGGCGTGGACAGTGACGGTTACCTCCAGGCGCTCGGCGACTTCGAGGAGCCCGTCGGTCCTGCATTCTGGGAGCGCGGATGAGTACTGCAGCGAACGAGACGCCCCGCTCGCGCGGGAAGGCACCGGCCGGCGAGCGGATCGCCGACTGGGCCGACGGCCGGCTCGGGATCTACTCCCTGGCCAAGTCCAACATGCGCAAGATCTTCCCCGACCACTGGTCGTTCATGCTGGGCGAAGTGTGCATGTACAGCTTCATCATCATCATCCTCACGGGTGTCTATCTGACGCTGTTCTTCCACCCGTCGATGAACGAGGTGGAGTACCACGGCAGCTATGTCCCGCTGCAGGGACAGCTGATGTCCGAGGCGTTCAACTCGACCCTGCACATCTCCTTCGACGTGCGCGGTGGTCTGCTCGTCCGGCAGATCCACCACTGGGCCGCGCTGATCTTCCTCGCCGGCATGTTCGTGCACATGATGCGCGTGTTCTTCACCGGCGCGTTCCGCAAGCCGCGTGAGATCAACTGGCTGTTCGGCTTCCTGCTGTTCGTCCTCGGCATGTTCACCGGCTTCACCGGTTACTCGCTGCCGGACGACCTGCTCTCCGGCACCGGTGTCCGCTTCACCGAGGGCGCGATCCTGTCGATGCCGATCGTCGGCACGTACATCTCGATGTTCCTCTTCGGCGGCGAGTTCCCCGGCCACGACTTCGTCGCCCGGTTCTACTCGATCCACATCCTGCTGCTGCCGGGCATCATGCTCGGCCTGATGGTGGCGCACCTGATCCTGGTCTTCTACCACAAGCACACGCAGTTCGCGGGTCCCGGAAAGACCGAGAAGAACGTCGTCGGCATGCCGCTGCTGCCGGTGTACATGGCGAAGGCCGGAGGCTTCTTCTTCCTGGTCTTCGGTGTCATCGCGGCCATCGCGGCGGTCGCCCAGATCAACCCGATCTGGGCCATGGGCCCCTACCGCCCGGACCAGGTGTCCACCGGCGCCCAGCCCGACTGGTACATGGGCTTCGCCGAGGGTCTGGTCCGCTACATGCCGGGCTGGGAGATCAACTTCTGGGGTCACACGCTCGTCCTGGGTGTGTTCATCCCGCTGGTGCTCTTCGGTCTCGTCCTGGCGGCGATCGCGGTCTACCCGTTCATCGAGTCCTGGGTCACCGGCGACAAGAGCGAGCACCACATCCTGGACCGCCCGCGCAACGCCCCGACCCGCACCGCGTTCGGTGTCGCCTGGGTGACGGTCTACATGATCGGCCTGGTCGGCGGTGGCAACGACCTGTGGGCCACCCACTTCCACCTGTCGATCAACGCCGTCACCTGGTTCGTCCGGATCGGCTTCTTCGCCGGACCGGTCATCGCGTTCATCGTCACCAAGCGGATCTGCCTCGGCCTGCAGCGCCGCGACCGCGACAAGGTGCTGCACGGTCGGGAGACCGGCATCATCAAGCGCCTGCCGCACGGTGAGTTCATCGAGGTGCACGAGCCGCTCAGCCAGGAGCAGCTGCACACCCTCACCGCTCACCACCAGTACGAGCCGGCCGAGATCGGCCCGACCGTCGACGAGAACGGTGTCGAGCGCAAGGTCGGAGCCTCGGAGAAGCTCCGGGCGAAGCTGTCCCACGCCTACTACGGCGAGGACAACCAGATCCCGAAGCCGACCGTCGAGGAGTACAAGGAGATCACGAGCGGCCACGGCCACCACTGATCCCGGCGTCGCCACGCCACGCTGAAGGGCCCCGTCCGGGTTGCGGACGGGGCCCTTCGCCGTGCCCGGGGCTGGATAGGGTGGGATCACACTGTTCTGGCACCACACACCCAGGAGCGGCTTATGAGCGCTGTGACCCCCGCTGGAGGCGACACCGCGGCGGGCCGTTCCTGGCCCGTCCTGCTGAACGGCCTGCTGAACGGCCAGGACCTGTCCGCGGACGACACCGCGTGGGCGATGGACCGGATCATGCGCGGCGAGGCGACCGACGCGCAGATCGCCGGGTTCGCGGTGGCACTGCGGGCCAAGGGGCAGACCGTGCAGGAGATCACCGGTCTGGTCCGCACGATGTACGAGCACGCGAACGTGATCGAGGTGCCCGGCCGCACCGTCGACATCGTCGGCACGGGCGGCGACGGCGCGAAGACGGTGAACATCTCCACGATGTCCGCGCTCGTGGTCGCCGGTACGGGCGCGAAGGTCGTCAAGCACGGCAACCGGGCCGCGTCCTCGGCGTCCGGCTCGTCCGACGTCCTGGAGAGACTGGGCGTCAACCTCGACCTGACCCCCCGGCGGGTGGCACAGGTCGCGGAGGAGGCCGGCATCACCTTCTGCTTCGCCGTGAAGTTCCACCCGGCCCTGCGTCATGTGGGCGCCGCGCGGGGCCAGTTGGGCATCCGGACGGTGTTCAACCTGCTCGGCCCGCTGACCAACCCGGCGAAGGTGCGGGCCCAGGCGGTCGGCGTGGCCGTCGCGCACGAGGCACCCATCGTCGCGGGCGTCCTCGCGGAACGCGGCAACTCCTCGCTGGTCTTCCGCGGGGACGACGGCCTGGACGAGCTGACGACGACGTCCACCTCCCGGGTCTGGATCGTCCGGGACGGCAAGGTGTCCGAGGAGTCCTTCGACCCGCGGGACGTCGGGATCGACCTGGTCCCGGTGGAGGCGCTGCGCGGCGGCGACCCCTCCCACAACGCGGGGGTCGCCCGCCGGCTGCTGGACGGCGAGCGGGGCGCGGTGCGTGACGCGGTCCTGCTGAACTCGGCGGCGGCCCTGGCCGCCCTGGACCCCACGGACGCGCCGCTCGCCGAGCAACTGCGCGCCGGCATGGCCAGGGCCGCGGAGTCGATCGACTCGGGTGCGGCCGGGCGGGCGCTGGAGCGCTGGGTGGCGGCCAGCAACGCGTAGCGTTCACCGGCGGTCGTCCCGCGATCCGGACGCGGGTTGCGGGACGACGATCGTTTCCCGTACGTTCCTGTACCAGGTCATGAGTGACAGTCATTCGGCCCCGGCCGGCTGTCCGGCAACCCTCCGTCCGTGGCGGGGTGCCCCGGGTGAAGACCAGGCCGTAGGCAGCGAGGTCTACGGCAAGCGCGGACCCCTCGTGCGCTTCTGAGTGAGCGCAGGGCCAGGGGTCCTGGTCATCGAGGGAGCCTTCCGTGAGCAAGCGAATGCGATAGGGCCGCAGAGCCCCGCCTCCGCACACCCCTTTTCTCACTCCTTCCTTCGCCTCACGGGAGCTCACCCATGTCTGTCTTCACCGCTGCCGCCGACCAGTCCGTTTGTGCCCCTCTGCCCGTTCTGGGCAGCGATGTCACGGTCCCGCTCGTCACCGGCGGCGAGGTCACCTACGCGGCCCTCGACTACGCGGCCAGCGCCCCCGCCCTCCAGCGCGTCTGGGACGACGTCGCCGCCTACGCCCCCTACTACGGCAGCGTCCACCGCGGCGCCGGCTACCTCTCCCAGCTCTCCACCGACCTGTTCGAGAACGCCCGCCGGACGGTCGCGGAATTCCTCGGCTGCCGCGCCGACGACCAGGTGATCTTCACCCGCTCGACCACGGACTCGCTCAACCTCCTCGCCCGCGCCCTGCCCGCCGACTGCCAGGTCTTCGTCTTCGAGACCGAGCACCACGCCTCCCTGCTGCCCTGGCAGGACGCGCACGTCACCTACCTCAACGCCCCGCGCAGCCCGCAGCAGGCGGTCACGACCCTGGAGCGGGCCCTCGCCGACCGCGACCCCCACGGACCGGCCCTGGTCTGCGTCACCGGCGCCTCCAACGTCACCGGCGAACTGTGGCCGGTGCGCGAACTGGCCGCCGCCGCGCACGCCCACGGCGCCCGGATCGTCCTCGACGCCGCCCAGCTCGCCCCGCACCACCCGGTGCACATCCGCGACCTGGACGTCGACTGGGTCGCCTTCTCGGGCCACAAGCTGTACGCCCCCTTCGGCTCCGGCGTCCTGGCCGGCCGCGCCGACTGGCTGCGCGGGGCCGAGCCGTACCTCGCGGGCGGCGGCGCCAGCCGCAAGGTGACCCGGCGTCAGGACGGCGGCGTGGACGTCGAGTGGCACGAGAGCGCCGCCCGCCACGAGGCCGGCTCCCCGAACGTCATCGGCGCCTACTCCATCGCGTCGGCCTGCAAGGCGCTCACCGGGGCCGGCTGGGACGCCCTGGTCGCCCGCGAGCAGCACCTGATCGCCAAGGTCCGCGAGGGCCTGGCCGGGGTTCCCGAGGTGCGGGTGCTGTCCCTGTTCGGCGACGACGCCCCGCGCGTCGGCGTGATCTCCTTCGTCGTCGAGGGCTGGAACAGCTCCCACTTCGCCGCGGCGCTCTCCGCCGAGTACGGCATCGGCGTCCGCGACGGCCTCTTCTGCGCCCACCCCCTGGTCCGCACCCTCCTCGGCAGCGACCCCCAGACCCAGGGCGAGTGCGGCGCCCCCGAGGCCGCGCCGGGCGAGAAGTCCCTCAACGCCATCCGCGTCAGCTTCGGCGCGGGCACTCCCGACGAACACGTCGAGCGGTTCGTCAGCGCGGTCAGGGAACTGGTGACCGAGGGCGCCAAGTGGACGTACCGGACGGAGGACGGCCGCTGCGTCCCGGCGGTGTGACCGTCTCCCGCTCGCCGTGCAAGCCGTCCGGACCGGACGCGCCGAGGACCGCACCTTCCGGGTGCGGTCCTCGGCACGAGGCCGGGCGGCGAAGACGGTCGGCGGCACCTCGGCTCCCGCGCCGGCGACGCGCGCCGGCTGACCGCCGTGAGCACGTCGGTCAGCGGGCAGTGGACCCGCACCCTCCGGGAGAGGGGGTACGCCGTCCCGGTCCTGCCCGGTGACGACGTGCTGGTCTCGTTCGGCGGCACGGGCGCGGGCGGACTGCGCCGCTACCCCGCCGACGGCAGCGCCCGGTGGACCGCCACGGCCCCGGGCGGGCCCACCGGCACCCCGGTCGTGGCGGGAGACGTGGGCCCGCGCGGGCGGTCACGGCGATGCCCTGCTCGGACTGGACGCGCGGGACGGATCGCCGGGGTGGAAGGTGTCCACGGGCGCCGAGGTGACCGCCCTCGCCCTGGCGGCACCACCCTGTTCGCCGGCCCCGCCGCCCGGCGCGAGGGCTTCCGGGTCCTGGACGGCCGACGGCTCGAAGGCCTGGGGCCGTCACATCGAGGGCGGCCCGGACGCACCCCCACGGTGGCGGCCGGCGAGACCGTCTACGCGCGCGTCTCGGACCAGGTGCCCGCCCCGGACCTGAACGGCCGCGAGCGCTGGACCGCGCCCCTGGGCCACAGCGCCGGCCCCGACCGGCACACCCCCGTCGTCCGCGGCCGCCGCCTCTGCATGCCCTCGGGCACCGGTGTCGCGGCCGCGGACATCACCCGCTGAGCGATGCCGGTCCTAGTTGTCCAGGCCGATCGCGAACGCGGCCTCCAGGTCGTGCTGGGAGTACGTGCGGAACGCGACGTGCGTGTCCGTGGCCTCCACGCCGGGGATCTTGCTGATCCGGCCGGGGATGACCTCGGCGAGGTCCTCGTGCCGGCCGACCCGGACCATGGCGATCAGGTCGTAGGTGCCGGTGACCGAGAAGACCTCGCTGACGCTCTCCAGCGCGGCGATCTGCTCCGCGATCTCGGGGATCCGGTCCACGCTGGTCTTGATGAGGACGATCGCGGTGATCACGGCTGGTTCTCTCCCTCGGGTGCCGGAGCTGGGGCGGACCTCACTCTAGCCGCACGGCCGTAGCGGACCCACGCGTAGCCGAAGCCCAGCCCGAAGCCGACCAGGTGGGCCAGATACGCCACCCCGGGGCCGTCGGAGGCCTGCCCCGCCGCCGCCCACTGCAGCGCCGCCCAGAACGGCAGCACGACCCACGCCGGGAAGCGCAGCGGCAGGAAGAACAGGAAGGGAAGAAGACTGGTCACGCGGGCGCGTGGGAACAGGTAGAGGAACGCTCCGAGGACCGCCGAGATCGCCCCGGACGCGCCGACCAGCGACTGCTCGGAGGCGGCGTTGGCGGCCGCGTAGCCCAGCAGGGCCAGGTAGCCGCAGCCCACGTAGAAGAGGGTGAACTCCACCCGGCCCATCCGTTCCTCGGTCATCACGCCGAAGACGAAGAGGAAGAGCATGTTGCCGAGCAGATGCACCCAGCTGCCGTGCACGAACAGCGCCGTGGCGGGAGTGAGGGCGGCGCGCGCCGGTCTGGCGAACAGCTCGGCCGGCACCACGCCCCAGCGCCGGAAGTACGCCCGTTGCGCGGCGAGCAGCGCGTCCCCGGAGCCGTACCCCAGGGTGAGCCCCGAGGCCGGGCCCAGGGCGAAGAGCAGACAGCACAGACCGATGAGGACGTATGTCATGGGCGCCGGTGTGTTCCGGACCGCTCTGAGGGCCCTGCCGGCCGCCGTGCTCCACTCGCTGATCATGAACACAGAGCATGACGTAACGGGACGCAAGCCGACAGACCGCCTCGCCGCCGTGGACGGACGGGCGGCGAGTCCCCGGCAGGCCGTAGGGTTACGGCCACACGCGTCGGCCGGCGGCGCGGGAGCGAGACGAGAAGGAAGCGGACAGCCACGATGACGGTTCCCCTGCCGACCGCGACGACCCGTTGGCGCTGCACCCTGTGCGGCAACCTCACCCGGTTCGACGTGACCCGTTCCTCGAAGGTCGTCGAGTACGTCCACCTCGACCTCGCGGGCGAGCCGACGGTGGAGGAGCGCGAGGTGGTCAGTGAGACCATCGAGTCGGTGCGCTGCCGCTGGTGCAACGCGGTGGACCAGGTGGAACTCGTGGACAGGCCGGGTGCCGGCTCCTGAGCGGGGCGGCCCGCAGAAGCGCAGTGGAAGCGACGCGGTGGAAGTGACGCCGTAGAAGTGAAGTAGTGGGGTGTGACGGATGGTGGAGACCGCAGGCGGGGGGCCGGGCGACGGCACCGCTGAGGTGCTTGACCGTCCGCTGCCCGACGGCGTGCGCCGGCGGGTCGTGCAGATCGTCTCGGACGGCTTCGGCGGGCTGACCGTGGCGGAACTGCCCGCCCAGCTGCGGCAGTACGCCCGGTTCGCCCCCAATCGCCGGGCGAAGTTCGCCGGGAACGCGATGGCGGCGGCGCTGGAGACCGATCCGCTGTTCCGGCAGCGGATCGGGGAGAAGTTCAGAGAGGCCCAGCCGGAACTCGCCGGCGCCCTGGACTCCGGCCCCCCGCCCCCGGCCGCGGATCCGCTCGACGTCGCGGCCGCGGCCTACGTGCTGCGCCCGGCGGGCTGGGTGAAGCTCGTCACCGCGGCCGGCGAGGAGGCCCAGCGCGCGGATGCCGAGCGGGCGGACGAGGAGAGCCGAGCGGAGCTGGAGCGGCTGCGCGCCGAGCTGGCCCAGGCCCGCGACCACACCCGCGCCGAGACCGAACGGCTGCGTACGGAGCTGGAGTCGGCGAAGAAGGAAGCCGAATCGCTTCACCGCAAACTCCGGGCCGCCCTCAGCGACGTCAAGCGCGGCGAGGCGGCCCTGCGCAAGGTCCAGGGCGAGAGCGACGCCGTACGCACGGAGGCCCACCGGCAGGTGTCGGCCGCCGAGAGCGAGTCCCGCCGGCTCAAGGCCCGCCTGGGCGAGGCGGAGGCCGCGCTGGAGGCCACCCGCCGCGCGGCCCGCGAGGGCCGCAGCGTGGAGGACATGAGGGTGCGGCTGCTGCTGGACACCCTGCTGGAGGCCACCCAGGGGCTGCGCCGTGAACTCGCCCTGCCTCCGGTGTCCGTGCGGCCCGCCGAGACGGTCGACGCGGTCGAACCAGGACGCATGACCCCGAAGGACATCGCGGCGCGCGCCCTGTCGGAGCACGATCCGGCCATCCTCGACCAGTTGCTCGCGCTGCCCCAGGCGCATCTGGTGGTCGACGGCTACAACGTCACCAAGACCGGCTACCCGCAGATGCCGCTGGAGAAGCAGCGGCTCAGGCTGCTCGGCCAGCTGTCGGCGCTGGCCGCCCAGACCGGCGCCGAGGTGACGTGCGTCTTCGACGGTGCCGAACTGGCCGCCCCGGTCCTGCTCGCGCCTCCACGCGGGGTCAGGGTGCTGTTCTCCAAGCCGGGCGTCACGGCGGATGAGCTGATCCGCCAGCTCGTGCGCGCCGAGCCGCCGGGCCGTCCGGTCATCGTCGCCTCCACGGACCGGGAGGTGGCCGACGGGGTCGCCAAGGCGGGTGCCCGTCCCGTCGCCTCTGCGGTGCTTCTCAAGCGCTTGTCCTGAAGGTCCAACGGGCATAGCTAATGCCCGAATTGGCAGCATCTTCACGCAACGTAGTGTCCATCGCGGATCACTGCATGTGAGTTCTGTGCAAAGAATGCATTGCGTGACAGGATTTTCTGCTGAGAGGATTTGAACTGATCACAACTGGGTCACTAGGGTCTGGGCTCGAACCTCCGAACGGGTGATCACTCACTCACTCACAAGAAGGAGTTCGTCCTCCGTGGCGTCCCACCGTCGACCCAAGCAGCCGAGTCGCGCCCGCGTGACCGTGCTGACCACCGCAGCCGCCGCAGCCGTCGTCCTGAGCGCGAACGCCGCCAACGCCGCGCCGAAGCTCAGCAAGGACCAGGTCAAGGCCAAGGTCGACAAGCTGTACGAGGAGGCCGAGCAGGCCACCGAGAAGTACAACGGGGCGAAGGAGAAGCAGCAGAAGCTGCAGAAGGAAATATCCACGATCCAGGACAACGTCGCCCGCGGCCAGCAGGACCTGAACAAGCTGCGCGACGGCCTGGGCTCGCTGGCCACCTCGCAGTACCGCTCCGGTGGCATCGACCCCTCGGTC
This sequence comes from Streptomyces filipinensis, assembly GCF_014649495.1. Taxonomy (GTDB): domain Bacteria; phylum Actinomycetota; class Actinomycetes; order Streptomycetales; family Streptomycetaceae; genus Streptomyces; species Streptomyces filipinensis. The sequence goes on from NZ_BMTD01000001.1 coordinate 1,026,315, forward strand.
CAGCTGTTCCTGTCCTCCAACCCGGACGACTTCCTCGACAAGGCCTCCACGCTCGACCAGTTGAGCGCCCAGCAGGTCGACTCCCTGAAGAAAATCCAGGACAAACAGCGCGAACTGGCCCAGGAGCGCGCCGAGGCCACCGAGAAGCTCAAGGACCTCTCCTCCACGCGCACCCAGCTGGAGAAGAAGAAGAAAGAGGTACAGGGCAAGCTCGCCGAGGCGCAGCAGCTCCTCAACACCCTGACGGCCAAGGAGAAGGCGGACCTGGCCGCCCAGCAGCAGCGGGCCGACCGCTCCTCCAGTGCCCGCGTGAACCTCGGCGACACCCCGCCGGCCTCCGACCGTGCCGGCGCGGCGTTCTCCGCCGCCCAGAGCCAGATCGGCAAGCCCTACGTCTACGGCGCCACCGGCCCGTCCTCCTTCGACTGCTCGGGCCTGACCTCCTGGGCCTACGCCCAGGCCGGCGTCTCCATCCCGCGCACCTCGGAGCAGCAGGCGAACATCGGCACCCGGATCAGCTCGGTCAACGACCTGCAGGTCGGCGACCTGGTGTTCTTCTACGGCGACCTGCACCACGTGGGCCTCTACGCCGGCAACGGCCAGGTGCTGCACGCCCCGCACACCGGTGCCGTGGTCCGCTACGAGGCGATGGCCGACATGCCGTTCCAGTTCGGCGTCCGGGTCTGAGCAAACACCGACACCCGGAAACGGTGACGTCCGAACGGGCGAATCCCGCGTACCGAGGCTGACTCCACGCCCCGCCACTGACCTGCGTCAGCGGCGGGGCGTCACCCGTTGTTGCCGTCGCCGGCTTTGGTCGGCGCCCTTCCCTGCGGCTACTGTCTGCCGCGTTTCCCCGGCGCCGGGGCCTCCCCGTCCCCAGGCGCCGGGGGAGCGGTATCCGTCCGCCAGCAGAAGGACTGCCGTGGGGTCTCATCGCCGCCTTGCCTCGTCCGGGTTCGACCGGGGTGCCGCCGCCCTGTGCGTGCTGTCGGCCGCGGCCGCCGCGCTCGGCGCCGTACCGGCGCACGCGGCGCCGCACGAGGGTGCCCGTGCCGAGGTGGACCGGCTCTACCAGGAGGCCGAGCAGGCGACCCAGGCCTACGACAAGGCCCAGGAGCAGGAGGGCGCGCTGCGCCGCGAGGTGCAGGGCGCCCAGGACCACGTCGCGCGGCTGCAGCAGCACATCAACACCCTGCGCGAGCAGCTCGGTTCGCTGGCGGGCGCCCAGTACCGCGCGGGCGCCATCGACCCGGCCGTCGCGCTGCTCCTCTCCGACGACCCTGCCGAGTACCTCGACAAGGCGTCCACCCTCGACCGCATCGGCGCCCAGCAGGTCGACCGGCTGCGCGAGTTGCGGTCCGCGCTGCGGGGCCTCTCCCAGGAGCGCGCGGAGGCGGCCGGGAAGCTCGGCGCGCTGGAGGACAGCCGCAAGGCGGTGGCCACGCACAAGCGGACCGTGGAGACCAAGCTCGCCAGGGCCCGGCAGCTGCTCAACTCCCTGTCCGCCGCCGACCGCGCCGCCTACCACCGGGCCTCGCGCTCCGACGGCCCCGACCGCCTCGACCTGCCCGACCTGCCGGATCTGGCCGGTGCCGTCCTGCCCGACGCCCGCGCCGCCGCCGCGGTGGCCGCCGCCCGCTCCGCCCTCGGCCGCCCGTACGTGTGGGGCGCCAACGGCCCCTCGGGCTTCGACTGTTCGGGCCTGATGCAGTGGTCGTACGCGCACGCCGGGATCCAGCTGCCGCGCACCTCGCAGGAGCAGCGCTTCGCCGGCCGGCAGATCCCGCTGTCCGAGGCCCGACCCGGCGACCTGGTGGTCTACCGCTCCGACGCCAGCCATGTGGGGATGTACGTCGGCAACGGCCAGGTCATCCACGCGCCCTATCCGGGAGCGGCGGTGCGCTACGACCCGGTCGGGATGATGCCGATCTCCTCGGTGACCAGGCCCTGACCGCGCCGCTCACCGTTACGATCGGGAAATGGCTGGTCGCAGACGGGGGTGGAGCATCGGGGCCGTGGTCCTCGGTCTGCTGCTGCCCCTGACCGGGTGCGGTGGCACGGGGACCGACGCGGCCCGCGCCGAGGTGCAGCACCTGCTCGACCGGCGCTCCGCCGCCCTCCTCGGCCACGACGAGACGGCGTACGGCGCGACGGGCAGCCGGACCGAGTACACCCGGCTGCGCGCCCTCCCGCTGGCCTCCTGGAGCTACCAGGTCACCGCCCTGCGCCGCACCTCCTCCGGCGCCACCGCCGACGCCGACCTGAACTTCCGCGTCGCCGGGTACGACAGGGCGCCGGTCGACGTCCGGCGCACCCTCGCCCTGGGCCGCACCGCCGACGGCATGTGGTACGTCACCTCCGACAGGCCCGCGAAGGGCGCCGGGCAGCAGTTGTGGGACCAGGGCCCGGTGACCGCCGTGAAGGGCGCGCACAGCCTGGTGCTGGGCACCGGCCGGACGGCCGCGCTGAGCGGTTACGCCGCACTGGCCGACCGCGCCGTCCCGGCCGTGTCCCGGGCCTGGGGCACCGGCTGGAGCCGCCATGTCGTCGTCCTCGTCCCGCGGTCCCTGCAGGCGATGGGGGCACTGCTCGGCTCGCCCGCCGCCAACTACCGGGGCATCGCGGCCGTCACCACCGGTGAGGCGGGGGGCTCGGGCCGGGCGCCCGCGGACCGGGTGGTCGTCAACCCGGAGGCGTACGCCGCCCTCGGTGACATCGGCAAGCAGGTGGTGCTCACCCATGAGACCACCCATGTGGCCACCCGCGCCCACACCACCGCAGCCACCCCGCTGTGGCTCTCCGAGGGCTATGCCGACTGGATCGGCTACCTCGGCACCGGCCGCACCCCCGCCGAGGCCGCGCCGGAGCTGTCCCGCGCCGTCCGGGACGGCCACGCCCCCACGAGGCTCCCCTCCGACAAGGACTTCGGCTTCACCAGCGACCCGGCCGAGCTGGCGCAGGCCTACGAGGGCGGCTGGCTGGCGTGCCGGATGGTCGCCGCCCACTTGGGCACCGCCCGGCTCGGCGCCTTCTACCGCGCCGTGGGCGCCCACGACAAGCGGGCGGGCGCGGTCGAGGACGCCCTGAAGAAGGTGCTCGGCACCACGCCGGAGGCGTTCACCGAGCGGTGGCGCGCCTATGTCAGGACGCAGCTCGGCTGAGCGTCTCGACGGCCTCGCGCAGCCGGACCCGCTCCGCCTTCGCGGTGGCCCGCGCGACCCGCGGCACGCCCTCGCGGAACAGGTCCCCGGCCTCCTCGGCCCGCACCGCCTCGCCCTCCCGGTAGAAGAAGCTGGCCGGCGTCTCCAGGGAGTCCAGCCGGCGGCGCAGCACCGCGGCCTGCTCGGCGGGATCGTCGAGGTGCCGCAGGAAGGCCGGCAGCGTGTCGAAGCGGACCTGGTCGGTGATCTCCGCCTGCTTCGGACCGCGCGGCCGCGCGAGCAGCTCCTCGCCTCCCTCGCCGGTCAGGCGGAGCACCCGCCGCGGGCGGCGCTCGCGCCGTCCTCGGTGCGCTGGTCGAGCAGTCCGGCGGCGAGGAGCCGGATGATCGCCGGGTACAGGGCGCCGCGCTGACCGGGCGGACATGGCCGCTCAGCGCCCTGATGCGCTTCCTTCGGCCCCTATGTGCTGCTGACGGCCTGCTTCCTCGCGCCCGGCGGTGTCTTCGAGGGCAGCGGGGGAGCACCGGCGCCGCTGCGGATCACGCCGCCCGGCACGGCCGTGCAGCTGTCCCTGGCGTACGCCCTGTGCGGCCTCGGCCTGCCCGGCGTCCGTCTGGCGCCGGCGCTCGCGATGGCGGTGCAGTGCGGGGCGTGGCGGCACTGCTGGGGCGGGCCGGGCGCCGCGAGGAGTCCGTGGCCGTCCTGGTGCGCGCGGGCTGTGTCAGGGGGAGACCGGGGTCTGCCGGGGCCGGGCGGGCTGGGGTGGCAGCGGGGCGGTGGGGGCCGGCGGCACGGTCGAGCGCCACAGCCGGCGTGCCGCCGAGAGCGAGGCCACGACCAGCAGGCCGTTGCGCACCACCATCAGCAGGACGCCGTACCGGTCGCTCACCACCACGTGCGAGAAGCCGAGCGGGAACTCCAGGACCGTCACGAAGGACGCGGCCAGCACCATCAGCGCGGGCGCCCCCATCCGGCTCGCCCGGTACGACCCGCAGACCGCGGCCAGGCCGATCAGCCACACCAGGTACTGCGGGCTGATCACCCGGCTGGTGACCGTGAACAGCAGCACCGCGGTGAAGGCCGCGTCCGCCGGCATGTGCGGCACGGGGCGGGTCACGCGCAGCCGCCACAGCAGCAGCCAGCAGAACGCGGCCCCGGTCAGCGCCAGCGCCGCCGCGCTGACCTGGTCCACATGCGGACCGAGGAACTCGATCGACCCGTAGTTCAGCAGCACCTGGCCCTGCCAGCCGAAGTGCCGGGCCACATGGAAGACCAGGGCGCCCAGCGACTCCACCTCGGTGCCCCGCTCCCGCTGGAAGGCCAGGAAGGTGAAGGCGCCCGGCATGGACACCGCGAACAGCGCCGCCAGCCCGGCCGCCGTCACCGCCGCCGACGCCCACGCCCGCCGCCGTACGGCCCCCACCAGCAGCAGTGCCGGCCACACCTTCAGCAGCGCCCCGAACGCGGTCAGCGCGCCCATCACCCGTGGCCGCCGGGCGCCGGCGAGCAGCGCCGCCACGGCCACCGCGGTCACCATCACGTCGTAGCGGGCGTACACCGTCGGACCGAGCAGCGGTACTCCCGCCACCCACACCCAGGCGCCGCGCGGGGACCGGCCGGGGCGCCGGCGCGGCCCCAGCAGCAGCGCGAGCACGACCAGGTCGGCGAGGAACGCCAGCACGAAGAAGGCGTGCGTGTAGGACAGGAAGGGCAGGACGGCGGGGGAGAGGATCGCCAGGGCGGCGGCCGGCGGGTACTGCCAGGTCACGTCGTCCAGCGGAAACGTTCCTTGACGCAGTACCTCGTACCAGCCCCGGTAGATCACCGACACGTCCGAGGTGACGTCCGGGCCCGGGAAGACGAACACCTGGAAGACGAACAGCAGCAGCGCCGCACGGGTGACGGCCCAGGTCGCGAGCGGCCATGACAGGGACCGCGCGGTGCCCTTCGTCTCCACGTGCTCCCCTGCCGTTCGATTTCCCGCGTCGACGGACGCGTCGCGTGACCATGATGTCCTGCCCGGCTGTGCGGCTGCCACAGACTCGGCCGCGCCCGGCCCATTGGGTAGGGTCGGCGGCGATGCACAGGACCCTCATCGTCACCAACGACTTCCCGCCCCGGCCGGGCGGTATCCAGGCATTCCTGCACAACATGGCCCTCCGCCTGGACCCCGGCCGGCTGGTCGTCTACGCCTCCACCTGGAAGCGCGGCCGGGAGGGCGTCGAGGCCACCGTCGCCTTCGACGCCGAGCAGCCCTTCACCGTCGTACGCGACCGTACGACCATGCTGCTGCCCACCCCGCGGGCGACCCGGCGGGCGGTGGAGCTGCTGCGCGAGCACGGCTGCACCTCGGTGTGGTTCGGCGCGGCGGCCCCGCTCGGCCTCATGGCCCCGGCCCTGCGCGGGGCGGGGGCCGAACGGCTGGTGGCCACCACCCACGGCCACGAGGCCGGCTGGGCCCAGCTGCCCGCCGCCCGGCAGCTGCTGCGCCGGATCGGTGAATCGACGGACACGCTCACCTATCTGGGTGAGTACACCCGCTCCCGCATCGCCACCGCGCTCACCCCGGACGCGGCCCGGCGGATGGTCCAGCTGCCGCCCGGGGTCGACGAGAAGACCTTCCACCCCGCCTCCGGCGGCGACGAGATCCGCGCCCGCCTCGGTCTCACCGACCGCCCGGTCGTGGTCTGCGTCTCCCGCCTGGTCCCGCGCAAGGGCCAGGACACCCTCATCCGGGCCATGCCCCGCATCCTCGCCGCCGAGCCGGACACCGTGCTGCTGATCGTGGGCGGCGGGCCGTACGAGCGGGATCTGCGGCGGATGGCGGCCGAGACCGGGGTGGGCGACCGCGTCCGCTTCACCGGCGCCGTCCCCTGGTCCGAGCTCCCCGCCCACTACGGCGCGGGCGACGTCTTCGCCATGCCCTGCCGCACACGGCGGGGCGGCCTGGACGTGGAGGGCCTGGGCATCGTCTACCTGGAGGCCTCGGCCACCGGCCTGCCGGTGGTGGCCGGTGATTCGGGCGGGGCGCCCGACGCGGTACTCGACGGGGAGACCGGCTGGGTCGTCCGGGGAGGCTCCCCCGAGGAGGCCGCCGACCGCATCGTGCCCCTGCTGGGCGACCCCGGGCTGCGCCGCCGCATGGGCGAGCGAGGCAGACAGTGGGTCGAGGAGAAGTGGCGCTGGGACCTGCTCGCGGAGAGGTTGAAGGCACTGCTGTAGTGCAGCGCCCCGTGAGGGGCGCGGGGCCGTATCCATGTGCGGCTCCGCCGCGTGGGCGCGGTCAGCCCGCACGGCCCGTGGCCGCCGACGACGCGCACCCACCCCTTCATGCGGCGACTCTTGGCGGAACCCCGTAATCCGCCCATGCTGCGCCCATGACAGCAAACCTGATGAGACGTCAGCTGACGAGACGTCACATACTCGGTATGGCTGCCCTGCAGACGGCGGCGACCCTCGGCTTCACCCGCATCGGCCTCCAGTCGGCCCGGGCCGCCGAGCCCGACGCGGCCGAATCCGCGCCCGCGATCGTCATCGGCTCCGGCTACGGCGGCGCCGTGGCCGCCCTCCGCCTCGGTCAGGCCGGCATCCGCACCCTCGTCCTCGAAATGGGCCGGCTCTGGAACACCACCGGCAGCGACGGCAAGATCTTCTGCTCCACCTCGGCCCCCGACCAGCGCTCCATGTGGTTCCGCACCCGCACCGAGGCCCCGCTCGCCACCTTCCTCTGGCTGGACGTGGTCAACAAGGACATCAGCCCCTACCCCGGCGCCCTGGACCGCGTGCACTACGACAACATGTCCGTCTACGTCGGCCGTGGCGTCGGCGGCGGCTCCCTCGTCAACGGCGGCATGGCGGTCACGCCCCTGAAGTCGTACTTCACCGAGCAGTTCCCGACCGTGGACGCCGACGAGATGTACGGCACCTACTACCCGCGGGCCCGCGCCATGCTCGGCGTCAACACCATCGACCCGGCGTGGTTCGAGTCCACCGAGTGGTACCGGTTCACCCGCACCTCCCGGAAGGCCGCCGGCAACGCGGGCCTGAGGACCACCTTCGTGCCGAACGTCTACGACTTCGGCTACATGCAGCGGGAGGCCGCCGGTACGGCCACGAAGTCCGCGCTCGCCGGCGAGGTCATCTACGGCAACAACCACGGCAAGCGCAGCCTCGACAAGACCTACTGGGCCGCGGCCCTCGGCACCGGGAACGTCACCCTCCACACCCTGGAGCGGGTGAAGTCCGTCAGCCGGGCGGGCGACGGCTCGTACGTCCTGACCGCCGACCGGATCGACGTCACCGGTACGGTCGTCGAGACCAAGCAGTACAGCTGCACCTACCTGTTCCTCGGCGCCGGCAGCGTCGGCACCACCGAACTCCTCGTCCGTGCCCGGGACACCGGCACCCTGCCCGACCTGAACCCCGCCGTCGGCGCGGGCTGGGGCACCAACGGCAACACCATGCTCGGCCGCGCCAACCACGTCTGGGACACCGTCGGCGCCGACGAGGCCACCATGCCGGTGATGGGCATCGACGACTGGGCCAACGCCGACAACCCCGTCTTCGCCGAGATCGCCCCGCTGCCCATGGGGTTCGAGCACTGGATCAGCCTCTACCTGGCGATCACCAAGAACCCCGAACGGGCGTCCTTCACCTACGACTCCGCCTCCGGCGCGGTGAAGCTCGGCTGGCGGCCCGACCAGAGCGCGGTGTCGGTGGCCATGGCCAAGAAGCTCTTCGACCGCATCAACCTGGCCAACCTCACGATCTACCGGTACGACCTGTTCGGCTCGGGCGGCAAGGTCTTCGCCGACGACTTCACGTACCACCCCCTCGGCGGCTGCGTCCTCGGGAAGGCGACCGACGACTACGGCCGGGTGAGGGGGTACCCGCGGCTCTACGTCACCGACGGCTCGCTCGTGCCCGGCAACATCGGCGTGAACCCCTTCGTCACCATCACCGCACTCGCCGAACGCACGATGGCGCGGGTCCTCGCCGAGGACACCGCGCCATGACGCTCCGTCAGTACCGCCGAGGGCGGCCCTACTTGGTGTAGATCGCCTCGATCTCGTCCGCGTAGTCCTTCGCCACCACGTTCCGCTTGAGCTTCAGCGACGGGGTGAGGTGGCCCGACTCCTCCGTGAACTGGGAGGGCAGAATGCGGAACTTCCGCACCGATTCCGCCTTCGACACCGCGGCGTTGCCGTCGTCGACCGCCGCCTGGATCGCCGCCAGCAGATCCGGGTCGTCCTTCAGCGACGCCGCGGTGACACCCGCGGGCTTGCCGTGCTCGGCGGCCCAACGGCCCAGGAACTCCTCGTCGACGGTGACCAGCGCGCCCACGAACGGCCGCCCGTCGCCCACCACCATGCACTCAGCGACCAGCGCGTGCGCCCGGATCCGGTCCTCGATCACCGCCGGAGCCACGTTCTTGCCGCCCGCGGTGACGATGATCTCCTTCTTCCGGCCGGTGATCTTGAGGTAGCCGTCCTCGTCCAGCGTGCCGATGTCACCGGTGTGGAACCAGCCGTCGGCCAGCGCCTCCGCGGTCGCACCCGGGTTGTTCCAGTACTCCTTGAACAGGTGCTCGCCGTGCAGCAGCACCTCGCCGTCGTCCGCTATCCGCACCACCGAGCCCGGCAGCGGCTGGCCGACCGTGCCGATCTTCTGCCGGTCCCACGGGTTGAACGCGGTCGCCGCGCAGGACTCGGTCAGGCCGTAGCCCTCCAGCACCGTGAAGCCGATGCCCCGGAAGAAGTGGCCGAGCCGCTCGCCCAGCGGGGCGCCGCCGGAGATGGCGTACTCGCCCCGGCCGCCGAGGACCGCGCGCAGCTTGCTGTAGACCAGCCTGTCGAAGACCTTGTGCTTGACCTTCAGGCCGAACGCCGGGCCGGACGGGCTGTCCAGCGCCTTGCTGTAGGCGATCGCGGTGTCCGCGGCCTTGTCGAAGATCGCGCCCTTGCCGTCCGCCTGGGCCTTGGCCCGCGCGGAGTTGTAGACCTTCTCGAAGACCCGCGGGACACCGAGGACCAGCGTCGGCCGGAAGGCGGCCAGCTCCTCGGTGAGGTGCTTGATGTCCGGGACGCAGCCCAGCTTGATCGGCGCCATCATCGGGGCGATCTGCACGAGCCGGCCGAAGACGTGCGCGAGCGGCAGGAAGAGCAGCACCGAACACTCGCCGGTACGGAACAGCGGGCGCAGCCGCTCCACGATGTTGCCGCACTCGGCGAAGAAGCTGCGGTGGGTGAGCACACAGCCCTTGGGGCGGCCGGTCGTACCGCTCGTGTACACGATGGTCGCCGGGTCGTCGGCCCTGGCGAGCGAGCTGCGCTCCTCGACCGTCTCGTCCGACACGTCCTGCCCGAGCCGGCCCAGCTCCTCCACGCCCCCGGCCTCGATCTGCCAGACGTGCTTGAGCGCGGGCAGCGACTCGCGCACCGACTCCACGGCCGCCGCGTGGTTGTCGAGCTCCACGACGCACGCCGTCGCGCCCGAGTCGGACAGGATCCACTGCACCTGCTCCGGCGAGCTGGTCTCGTACACCGGCACCGTGACCGCGCCCGCGCTCCAGATCGCGAAGTCCATGAGCGTCCACTCGTAGCGGGTGCGGGACATCAGTCCCACCCGGTCGCCCGGCTGCACCCCGGCGGCGATGAGGCCCTTGGCGGCGGTGTGCACCTCGGCGAGGAACTCCCGGGCCGTCACGTCCTGCCAGGCACCACCGGACTTGCGGGAGATGACGGCGACGTCGGGATGCTGCGCGGCGTTTCTGCGGACGATGTCGGTCAGGTTGCCGTCGGCAGGGACCTCGTACAAAGCCGGAAGGCTGAACTCGCGCAAGACTGCTGCTCCTCATAGGGCGCCGGCGCCACGACACTGTGTGATGCGACGGTGCGGTCCAAGGCTCGGGCTGGTGCTCGGGTCTTCGGTCGTTGAAATCCAGAGCACGACTGGACGGCCCGGACGTTACCCGCCGGTATGGCGATCCCGACAGGGGGTTCCGGTGAGATGTTCGCTGCGTCACACATGTTGGCGTTCCTTCGCGCACAGTAGTCCACGGCTGAACCGACCGGCGAGTAACCGCAGGCCGGACCGACACTGTTCACGCACATCCCACGGGCCTACGCTTGATCGCCATGGCATCCACACGCTCCGGCAACCGAAGGACGCGCGTGCACGTCGTCAGTGACGTGCACGGCAACGTCCGTGACCTGGCCCGGGCCGGCGAGGGTGCCGACGCCCTGATCTGCCTGGGCGACCTCGTCCTCTTCCTCGACTACGCCGACCACTCGCGCGGGATCTTCCCGGACCTGTTCGGCAAGGAGAACGCAGACCGGATCGTCGAGCTGCGCACCGCCCGCCGCTTCGAGGAGGCCCGGGAGTTCGGCGCCCGGCTGTGGGGCGGCATCGGCGCCGACCGGGCCGGGGCCATGGAGAAGGCGGTCCGCAAGCAGTACGCCGAGCTGTTCGCCGCGTTCCCCACCCCGACGTACGCCACCTACGGCAACGTCGACATGCCGCCCCTGTGGCGGGAGTACGCCCGGCCGGGCACCACCGTCCTCGACGGCCAACGGGTGGAGATCGGCGGCTGGACCTTCGGCTTCGTCGGCGGCGGTCTGCGCACCCCCATGCGGACGCCGTACGAGATCGGTGACGAGGAGTACGCCGCGAAGATCGAGGCGGTCGGCGAGGTCGACGTGCTGTGCACCCACATCCCGCCGGAGGTCCCCGAGCTGGTCTACGACACCGTCGCCCGCCGCTTCGAACGAGGCAGCCGCGCCCTGCTGGCCGCGATCCGCCGGACGAAGCCCCGCTACTCGCTCTTCGGACACGTCCATCAGCCGCTCACCCCCCGGATGCGGATCGGCGCGACCGAGTGCGTGAACGTGGGCCACTTCGCCGGGACGGGCCGGCCCTGGGCGCTCGAATGGTGATCAACAGGCCATGGATGGTCGTCGGCAGGCCATGGACGGTGACCGGCGGGACATGGGTGAAGGCGGCAGGTCGGCGGCGCGGTAGCCTTCACGCTGCACACACGTGCGCACACGACCTCTGTACCGGCCCGCATCTGGAGGAGCCACGGCGATGGCGGAACACACCAGCTCGAGCATCACGATCGAGGCGGCACCGGCCGACGTCATGGGGGTGATCGCCGACTTCGCCCGCTACCCGGACTGGACGGGTGAGGTGAAGGAGGCGGAGGTCCTCAGGACCGACGACCAGGGCCGCGCCGAGCAGGTCCGCCTCGTCATGGACGCGGGGGCCATCAAGGACGACCAGACGCTGGCCTACACCTGGACCGGCGGCAACGAGGTCTCCTGGACCCTGGTCAAGTCCCAGATGCTCCGCTCGCTCGACGGCTCGTACATCCTCAAGCCCGCGGGCCCCGCCACGACCGAGGTCACCTACCTCCTCACGGTCGACGTCAAGATCCCCATGCTCGGCATGATCAAGCGCAAGGCGGAGAAGGTCATCATCGACCGCGCCCTGGCGGGCCTGAAGAAGAGGGTGGAGTCGGGGGAGAAGTAGTCACCGCGGTCCGGCACCCGCGCACGGCGGTACCGTTCAGCCTCATGCGCACCATCCTGATCACGGGCCCAGGCGGCAGCGGTCGTACGACCATCGCTGCCGCCACCGCACTGCGCGCCGCAGCCGACGGCACCCGCACCCTCCTGCTCAGCGCCGACCACACCGACACCCTGGGCGCTGCACTGGGCTCCGCGACCGGACCGGCCCCCGTCGAGGCCGCCGCGAACCTCACCGCCTGGCGCCCGGACGCCGCCGAACGCTTCCGCCAGGACCTCACGGCCTTCCAGACCCGCGCCGCGAACGTCCTCGACCTGCTCGGCGCCGCCCGGCTGGACGCCGAGGAGGTCACCCCGCTGCCCGGCGCCGGGGAGCTGTCCTTCCTGCGCGCCCTGCGCGACGCCGCCCTCTGCGAGCGCTACGACCTCCTCGTCGTCGACCTCCCGCCCCTGCCGCAGGCCCTCGCCCTCCTCTCGCTCCCCGAGGAGCTGCGCCGCTACCTGCGCCGTCTGCTCCCGCCCGAGCGGCAGGCGGCCCGCGCCCTGCGCCCCGTCCTCGGCCGGCTGGCCGGTGTCCCCATGCCCGCCGACTGGCTGTACGAGACCGCGGCCCGCTGGGACGTCGAACTGGCCGCCGTCGAGGCCGTCCTCGCCGACCGGGACACCGTCGTACGCCTGGTCGCCGAACCCGGCCCGGCCGGTGCCGACGCCGTACGCGCCGGCCGCCTCGGCCTCGCCCTGCGCGCCCTGCGCACCGAGGCCCTGATCGCCAACCGCGTCCTGCCCGAGGCCACCGGCGACAGCTGGTTCTCCTCCCTCCTCGCCCAGCAGCGCAAGACGCTCGCCGACTGGCAGGACGAGCCGTACGACGTCCACCCCGTCCCCCACCTCGGGCGCGACCCGCGCGGCACCGACGACCTCGGCGCCCTCGACCTGCCCGCCGTCAACCCGTCGCCCGCCCCGCCCGAGTGGCCCGTCGCCGACCGGATCGCCGAGGACGGCGTGCTGGTCTGGCACATCCCGCTGCCCGGCGCGATACGGGACGAGCTGGACCTGATCCGGCGCGGCGACGAACTCGTCATCACCGCCGGCCCCTTCCGCCGGCTCGTGCCGCTGCCTTCCGCCCTGCGCCGCTGCACCGTCGCCGGCGCCGCCCTGCGCGAGGGCGAGCTGCGCATCCGCTTCGCCCCGGACCCCGGCCTGTGGCCCGCCGGCGGCCGGTGAACCGGATACGGCCGTTCAGGTAACGTCGTAAGGGCGAACCGTAGTCAGGAGTCCGCCATGAGCGAAGAGCGTCCCGCATCCGACTCGTCCGAGGAGCAGGGCCGGGCGGCCGACGCCGACGCCTGGGCCACGGCCTGCGCCGAGGACCTCGCCGCCGAGAAGGCCCGCCGCCGCACCGAGTACGGCCCGGAGCCGGGCTCGGCCGCCGAGGAACTGAAGAAACTCGTGGACACGGTGGCCGACAAGCTCTCCGGCCTCTCGTCACCGCTGCTCGGCGGCCTCGCCGGACCGGCCGCCCAGCAGGTGGTGCGCCAGGTCGTCCAGCAGGCCAAGGCCGCCGTCGAGCCCGTCATAGACCGCAACCCGGACGTCTTCGACCACCTGGCCGCGGCCGGCGGTGAACTGCTCGCCGCCTACCGCTCGGCCGTCCAGGCCCAGGAGCAGCGCTGGACCGCCCGCACGGCCGACGACCTCACCCGCGAGGGGCCGGACGGCCGGCGCGACCGGGGCGAGGGCACCGGCCCAGGGGAACGTATCGACCTGGACTGAAGCCCTCCTCCAGCAGGGCCTCGGGTACGGTTGGCCGTAGCGGGGCTCGACCGAAACTGAGGGATTCATGGGACTCACCATCGGCGTCGACATCGGCGGCACCAAGATCGCGGCCGGCGTGGTCGACGAGGAAGGCAACATCCTCTCGACCTTCAAGGTGCCGACCCCGGGTACGCCCGAGGGCATCGTGGACGCCATCGCCTCGGCCGTGGAGGGCGCCCGCGCCGGGCACGAGATCGTCGGCGTGGGTATCGGTGCGGCCGGTTACGTGAACCGGCAGCGCTCCACGGTGTACTTCGCGCCGAACATCGACTGGCGCCAGGAGCCGCTGAAGGAGAAGGTCGAGGCCCGCGTGGGCCTCCCGGTCGTGGTCGAGAACGACGCCAACGCCGCCGCCTGGGGCGAGTACAAGTTCGGCGCCGGCAAGGGCCACCGCAACGTCATCTGCATCACGCTCGGCACCGGCCTCGGCGGCGGGATCATCATCGGCAACAAGCTGCGCCGCGGCCACTTCGGCGTGGCCGCGGAGTTCGGTCACATCCGGATGGTCCCGGACGGCCTGCTGTGCGGCTGCGGCTCCCAGGGCTGCTGGGAGCAGTACGCCTCGGGCCGCGCGCTCGTCAGGTACGCCAAGCAGCGCGCCAACGCCACCCCCGAGAGCGCCGAGATCCTGCTCGGTCTCGGTGACGGCACCCCCGACGGCATCGAGGGCAAGCACATCTCCATGGCCGCCCGTCAGGGCGACCCGGTGGCCGTCGACTCCTACCGCGAGCTGGCCCGCTGGGCCGGTGCGGGCCTCGCGGACCTGGCCTCCCTCTTCGACCCGTCCGCGTTCATCGTCGGCGGGGGTCTGTCCGACGAGGGCGAACTGGTCCTCGACCCGATCCGCAAGTCCTACAAGCGCTGGCTGGTCGGCGGCAACTGGCGTCCGGTGGCCGACGTGATCGCGGCCCAGCTCGGCAACAAGGCAGGCCTGGTGGGCGCGGCCGACCTGGCCCGGGAGCCCGACCCGATCATGTGACGTCCCCTTCTCTGCTGCGGCCGCTGCGCCGACCTCAGGGGCGCGGGGAACCGCGCGACCAGCCATCCACCACCGGCGGTCGCGGCGGACCCCGCGCCCCGAGTTGTTGGGCGCCCCCGCCCCGAGCGCGTCGTACATTGACGGCATGGCAACCCCCCTGCTCCCCAACTCCCGCACGGAAGCGGACGGTTCGTCCGTCATCCGCGTCCTGAGCTACAACATCCGCTCGATGCGCGACGACACCGACGCCCTCGCGAGAGTGATCACCGCCTGCGCCCCCGACCTCGTCCTGATCCAGGAAGCCCCCCGCTTCTTCCGCTGGCGCAAGAAGCTCGCCCGTCTCGCCGCGGCCTGCGGCCAGGTGATCCTCACCGGCGGCGCCACCGCGGCGGGTCCGGCGATCCTCTGCTCGCTGCGGGCCACCGTGGAGCGGACGGAGGACCTCCTGCTGCCCCTCACCCCCGGCCTGCACCGGCGCGGCCTCGCCACCGCGGTGATCCGCTTCGGCGGGGCCCGGCTGGGCGTGATCAGCTGCCATCTGAGCCTGGACGACACGGAGCGGTACGAGCAGGCCGGCCTGCTCCTCGACCGGGTCGCCGCCCTGGGTGTGGAACACGTCGTCGCCGGCGGCGACCTGAACGAGGGTCCCGACGGCCCCGCCTTCCGCCTGGTCTCCGCGACCCTCAAGGACTGCCGGGCCGTCGCCCCCTGGGGCGGCGAGGAGACCTGGCCGCACAGCGAGCCCCCGGAGCGCATCGACGCCGTCTTCACGACGAAGGGCATCGAGGCGCTCGGCTGCGGGGTCCCGCTGGACCAGCCCGGTGTCACCCGGGCCGACCTGGACGCGGCCACGGATCACCTCCCGGTGCTGGCGGCACTGCGCGTACCCGGGGCGTGAGACTCCTTGAACTAAGTACAGGAAACGTCTTGTGCGCCTCCCCATGCTCGCCTACAGTCCTTCCTGTACTTAGTTCAAGTCGCTTGGTCCCGGTGACCAGGAGGGGGAGTCCGATGTCCGGCAGGCGTGAGCGGTTGGCCGCGTTCGTGGAGACGGCGGCGAAGGAGTACGGGGTGCCGGGGGCGGCGGTCGCCGTGCTGACGGGCGGCGAGGAAATCCACGTCGCGCACGGCGTGACGAACGTGGAACACCCCCTGCCCGTCGACGAGCACACGCTCTTCCCGATCGCCTCGGTGAGCAAGAGCTTCACGGCGACCGCGCTGCTGCGCCTGGCCGGGCAGGGCAGGGTGGACCTCGACGCACCGGTCCGCCGGTACGTTCCCGAGCTGCGCCTCGCCGACGAGGACACCGCCGCCCGGATCACCGTGATGAACCTGCTCAACCACACCGCCGGCCTGGACTGGAACCTGGTCGACGCCGACGAGGGCGACGGCTCGCTCGCCGCGTTCGTCGCACAGCTGGACCGGCTGCCGCTGATCGCGCCGCCCGGTGCCCGGGCCTCCTACAGCCAGGCCGGGTACAACCTGCTCGGCCGGGTGGTGGAGAACGTCACCGGCAGCACGTTCGAGGAGGCGCTGGCCGATCTGGTGCTGCGGCCGCTGGGCCTGACCGACACCGTCTTCGACCTCGACGACGTCGTGGTCCGGCGCTTCGCCACGGGCCACCACCGCACCGAGGACGGCACCCTCACCCTCGCCCGCCCCTGGAAGTCCTGGCGGGCCGGACTGCGCGGCAACAACCCCGGCGGCGGCATCGTCTCCTCGGCGAGCGACCTGCTGCGCTGGGCGCGGTTCCAACTGGGCGACGGGGAGGGGGTGCTGGCCGCCGAGTCGCTGCGCCGGATGCAGGAACCGACCGTCGCACTGCGGGGCAGCACCCTCGGCGACGCCTTCGGTATCGGCTGGTTCCTGCGGGACGTGGAGGGCGTACGCATGGTCGGCCACGGCGGCTCGGGCAACGGGCAGTTCGCCGAGCTCCTCCTGGTGCCCGGACGGGACTTCGCCGTCGTCTCGCTGGCCAACGCCGGCCCGGACGGCTACCAGTTCAACCAGGCGGTGCTGAAGCAGGCGCTGGAGCTCTTCCTCGGTGTCGTCGAGCGGGAGCCCGAGCCGCTGCCGTACGACGAGGGGCGGGCGCGGGAGGCCGCCGGGCGGTACGAGATCGACGCGATGAACCTCGACATCGTGGCCGAGGACGGCCGGCTCACGCTGGCCGTGGGCATCAAGCCGGAGATCCGCGCGGCGTCCGCCGCGCAGATGCCGCCGGACTGTCCGGCGGCGGAGATCGGCTTCCTGCCCGGGGACGAGTACCTCGTCGTCGAGGGCGGCCTGAAGGGCCAGCGGGGCTTCTTCTCCCGTGCGGCCGACGGCACGGTGACGGGGGTCGACCTGGCAGGGCGCCTCTTCAGCCGGGTCTGACCGTTTCCACACGGCTGCGGGCGCGTGGGGGGCTGGTCGCACGGTTCCCCGCGCCCCTTCGGGGCGCTCATCGGCGGCACCTCTCGGCGAGCGGCGCCCATGACTCGTTCAGCCGGCGCCGCGCACCGCGTCAGGCCGCAGCCCCTCCAGCAGCGCCCGCAACCCGGCCGCGTAGGTCCCGTCCGGTGCGTCGGCGTACCCCGCGGCCGTCGCCGCACTCGTATCGAGCCGCGCCCGCAGCCGGGGAAACCCCTCGGCCGCCTTCGCCGCCTCGGCCAGCGTCTTTTCGAACCGCCCCTCGGCGTCCTCGCCGGCCCGCCGCAGCTTGCGCGACAAGGACGCCATCGCCGACGCCCCGAGCGCGTTCCCGAGCACGTACGTCACCACCGCGCCCGCCGCCCGGTCCGCCTCCCGCGCCGAGAACCCGGCGGTCTCGAAGACCCCGAGGAGGTGGTCGTCGTAACGGGCCTTCCCGGTGCCGTAGAGCAGATGGGAGCCGATCGCCTGCACCAGCCACGGATGCCGTACGAGCATCGTGCGCAGCCGGTCGGCCATCGCCGTGGCGGCGCCCCGCCAGTCCGCCGCGTCGAGTGCCGGCAGCTCGATCTCCTGCCACACCCGGTCGGCGGCGAGCAGCACGAGGTCGTCCTTGTTCTTCACATGCCAGTAGACGGCGGTCGCCGCGGCTCCCAGCCGTGTGCCGAGGCTGCGCATGTTCAGCCCTTCGAGACCTTCGTCGTCCAGAAGCTCCACGGCGGTCCGGACGATCTGTCCCGGGGTGAGCGTGTCACGCGGCATGGGCTCACGATAGGTGAGCCGACGGCGACCTGTACAAAGTTCAGACCACGGCGCCCCGCCCGGGGTCGTCGTCCTCCTCGTCGTCCGTGCGCATCCGCATCACCAGCGTGGCGAAGCCGCCGAGGAAGCCGCCGACGCCGAGGGTCGTCAGCCACCAGGTCATGTCCCAGCGGAGCAGCACCGCGAGCAGCACCAGGACCGGCCCGCCGACGACGCCCAGCCACGCGAACTTCGCCGTGGCATCGGCGGCCGGCAGCGGCGGCGGCTCCGGCGGCACGAAGTGGCCCTCGTCGTCCTCGTCGAAGTCGTCCTCGGAGGGCTCCGGAGCCGTGTAGTCCCGCGGACCGACGCCGGGCGCGAACGAGACCGAGCTGCCCAGCGGCCGGACCGGTGCCTTGCCGGTGTCGCTCTCGGCGTCCTGCTCCGGCTCCGGCAGCGCCAGGTCCTCCACCGGCTTGAAGGGCCTGGAGCCCGGCGGATCCGGCGGCTCGTCGCCGTACCCGGCGACGATGGCCCGCCAGGCGGCGTCCTCGTCGAAGGGCACCTTCTGCTCGTCCGGCTCGCGGCCCTCGCGGTCCTCGCGGCCGGACTCGTGCTCAGCCACCTGTGGCCGTCCCTTCCTCACCGACACCGGGTGCGAGCCGGCCGATGAAGGCGAGGCTCTCCTCGAAGACCCGGTCCGCATCCTCGTCCAACGTCGCCACGTGGTAGCTGTGTTCCAGCACGGTCTCCGTCACGTCCGTGGACGACACCCGGCTCAGCACCCGCGCCGAGTCGGCCGCCGGGACGACATGGTCCTGGGCACTGCGCAGCAGCAGCAACGGCTGGGTGACCTGGGGCAGCTCGCCGTCCAGCCGGCGCAGGAACACCCGCAGCGAGTGCGCCGCGTGCAGCGGCACCCGGTCGTAGCCCAGCTCGGCCGCGCCCTCCTTCGCGATGTCGCTGGCGATGCCCTTCGTCGTCCGCACGAGATGCCGCGCCACCGGAAGGGCGTACGCCGACAGGCCGTGCACGCGGTTCGCCGGGTTGACGACCACCACGCCGGCGACCCGCTCGCCGTGCCGGGCCGCCAGTCTCAGGGCCAGCGCGCCGCCCATCGACAGGCCCGCGACGAACACCCGGGAGCAGCGCTCGGACAGCACGCGCAGTTCGCGGTCCACCTCCGCGTACCAGTCCTGCCAGCCGGTGACCTGCATGTCCTCCCAGCGGGTGCCATGGCCGGGCAGCAGCGGCAGCGACACGGTCAGGCCGTGCGCCGCGTGGTGCTCCGCCCAGGGGCGCAGCGACTGGGGCGAGCCGGTGAAGCCGTGGCAGAGGAGGACCCCCACTTCCCCGCCCTCGTGGCGGTACGGCTCGGCTCCGGGGAGGACCGGCACCTTCGACGCTCCTGTTTTCTGCAAGGGCCCCCACCGATGGCCGGCAGAGGCGAGGGGACAACGCGCGGATGTGGTTCACCGTACGCGACCGCACTGACACCGACCAGGGTCGTCGGGTCCATTGACGGTCCTCCGGGTTAAGGTCTGTCCGACGGAAACAGGAGGCACACGGGTGTTGTACGGGACGATGAAGGTCGCCATCGGGGGACCGCTGAAGGTCGCCTTCAGGCCCTGGGTGGAGGGCCTGGAGAACGTACCGGCCGAGGGCGCCGCCATTCTGGCGAGCAATCACCTGTCCTTCTCGGACTCGTTCTTCCTGCCCTCGGTCCTGCACCGCAAGGTCACCTTCATCGCGAAGGCCGAGTACTTCACCACCCCGGGCGTCAAGGGCCGGCTGACGGCGGCCTTCTTCAAGGGTGTCGGACAGCTCCCGGTGGACCGCTCCGGGGCGCGCGGCGCCGGCGAGGCCGCGATCAAGAGCGGCATAGAGGTGCTGGAGCGCGGCGAGCTGTTCGGTATCTACCCGGAGGGCACCCGCTCGCCCGACGGGCGGCTCTACCGGGGCAAGCCCGGTGGCCTCGCGCGTGTGGCGCTCGCCACCGGCGCGCCGGTCATCCCGGTGGCGATGATCGACACCGAGAAGATCCAGCCGCCCGGCAAGGTGATGCCGAAGCTGATGCGGCCCGGCATCCGCATCGGCAAGCCGCTGGACTTCAGCCGCTACCACGGCATGGAGCACGACCGCTTCGTCCTGCGCGCGCTGACCGACGAGGTCATGTACGAGATCATGAAGCTCTCCGGCCAGGAGTACGTCGACATGTACGCGACGGCGGCCAAGCGGCAGATCGCGGAGGCGGCGAAGGCGGCCAAGGAAGCGGAGAAGGCCAGGGAGGCCGAGAAGAAGAAGGCGGAAGGCTAGCCGGGCAGCAGGGGAGCCCGGGGGGTTCCAGGGGACGGGGGGACGGGGGACATGCCCAAGCGCGAGCGCGTCATGAGGATGTCGGTCGAGCTGCCGCTGTGGCGCGCGCTCACCGGCTACCGCGTGCTGACCGTGCTGTACGCCATCGGTCTGTGCGCCACCGCGTACTCCCACTTCGTCCGCCCCTGGATCGCCGTCGCCTACTACGCCGTCCTGCTCGTGTGGACCCTCGCCACCCTGCCCTGGGTGCGCAACGCGGCGAGCTGCACCAGGCGTTTCCTGGCCGCCGACCTGACGATCGCCCTCGTCGGCATCCTGCTCACCCCGCTCGCCGACAGCCACGCGCGGATCGCGGGCGACGGGCCCACCCTGCCGTCGATATGGACCGCCGGTTCGGTGCTGGCCTTCGCCCTCAAGGGCGGCTGGCGCTGGGCGGCCGTCGCCTCCACGGCGGTGGCGGCCGCCAACCTGGTCGAGCGCGGCCACCCCGCCCTGGACACCGTGCACAACGTGATCCTGGTCTGGGTGGCCTCGATCGCCATCGGCTACGTCGTGGAGGTCGCCCGCGCCTCCGAGCGCACCCTGGCCCGTGCCCTGGAGATCGAGGCCGCGACCCGTGAGCGGGAGCGGCTGGCCCGGGACATCCACGACGGGGTGCTCCAGGTGCTGGCGATGGTGCAGCGGCGCGGTGCGGTCATCGGCGGTGAGGCGGCCGAGCTGGGACGGCTCGCGGGGGAGCAGGAGGTGGCGCTGCGCACGCTGGTCTCCGGTGGTCTGGTGCCCGTCTCCCGGGTGTCCGAGGACGCCTCCGAGGGGGCGTTCGTGCGGGCCGTGGAGGAGCCGTACGAGGACGAACCGGACGCCCCGCTCGATCTGCGCTCCCTGCTGGCGCCGTACGCCGGTGCCCGGGTGAGCCTGGCCGAGCCCGGGGCGCCGGTCGAGCTGCCCCGGCCGGCCGCGCGGGAGCTGGCCGCCGCGGTCGGCGCCGCCCTGGACAACGTCCGCAGGCACGCGGGGGCCGGGGCCCGGGCCTGGATCCTGGTCGAGGACGAGCCGGACGAGATCGTCGTGACCGTCCGGGACGACGGCCCCGGCATCCCCGAGGGCCGGCTCGCCCGGGCCGAGGGCGAGGGCCGGCTCGGCGTGGCCCAGTCGATCCGGGGGCGGCTGCGCGACCTGGGCGGCAGCGCCGACCTCGTCTCCGTCCCCGGGCAGGGCACGGAAGTGGAACTGAAGGTACCGAAGAGCGCCGCACGGGCGCGGGGGAAGAAGGCGGAGCGGCGATGAGCGAGCAGCGGGACCCGATCAAGGTGATGGTGGTGGACGACCACCCCATGTGGCGCGACGCGGTCGCCCGGGACCTGGCCGAGTCCGGCTTCGAGGTGGTGGCGACCGCCGGCGACGGCGAACAGGCGGTCCGCCGCGCCATGGCCGCAGCCCCCGACGTCCTCGTGCTGGACCTCAACCTGCCCGCCAAGCCCGGCGTCCAGGTGTGCAAGGAACTGGTCGGCCACGACCCGGGGTTGCGCGTCCTGGTCCTCTCGGCGAGCGGTGAGCACGCCGACGTCCTGGAGGCCGTGAAGTCCGGCGCGACCGGCTACCTGCTGAAGTCGGCCTCCACCGAGGAGCTCCTGGAGGCCGTGCGCCGTACCGCCGTCGGCGACCCCGTCTTCACGCCGGGGCTGGCCGGGCTCGTCCTCGGTGAGTACCGCCGGCTGGCCGCCGAGCCCGTGCCCTCCCCGGACACCGACGAGCCCGGGGCGCCCCGGTTGACGGACCGGGAGACGGAGGTGCTGCGGCTGGTCGCCAAGGGCCTGAGCTACAAGCAGATCGCCGAACGCCTCGTCATCTCCCACCGCACGGTCCAGAACCACGTCCAGAACACCCTCGGCAAGCTCCAGTTGCACAACAGGGTCGAGCTGGTGCGGTACGCCATAGAGCGCGGGCTGGACGACGCGTAGCCCCCGCCGCGGCGGCGCCCGCCACGAATCACGAATCACCCTTCCCGCCTCTCCCGATGTGACGCGAATCACCACTAGCGTGACTCTGTGTCAGGGAACCGCGGCGAAGGGACATTTCCATGCGGGTCGGAGTACTGACCGGAGGCGGCGACTGCCCCGGGCTCAACGCCGTCATCCGGGCCATCGTCCGCAAGGGCGTGCAGGAGTACGGCTATGACTTCACCGGCTTCCGGGACGGCTGGCGCGGCCCCCTCGAAGGCGACACCGTCCGTCTGGACATCCCCGCGGTGCGCGGCACCCTGCCCCGCGGCGGCACCATCCTCGGCTCCTCGCGCACCAACCCCCTCAAGGTGGAGAACGGCATCCGCCGGATCAAGGACAACCTGGCCAAGCTGGACGTCCAGGCCCTCGTCGCGATCGGCGGCGAGGACACCCTCGGTGTCGCCGCGCGGCTGTCCGACGAGTACGGGGTGCCCTGCGTCGGGGTCCCCAAGACGATCGACAACGACCTGTCCGCCACCGACTACACCTTCGGCTTCGACACCGCCGTCAACATCGCCACCGAGGCGATCGACCGGCTGCACACCACCGCCGAGTCCCATATGCGGGTCCTGGTCGTGGAGGTGATGGGCCGGCACGCCGGCTGGATCGCCCTGCACTCGGGCCTGGCCGGCGGCGCCAACGTCATCCTCATCCCCGAGCAGCGCTTCGACGTCGACCAGGTCTGCGCCTGGGTCACCTCCCGCTTCCGGGCGTCGTACGCGCCGATCGTCGTCGTCGCCGAGGGCGCCATGCCGAAGGACGGCGACATGGTGCTCAAGGACGGGTCGCTGGACTCCTTCGGGCATGTCCGGCTCTCCGGGGTCGGCGAGTGGCTGGCCAAGGAGATCGAGAGCCGCACCGGAAAGGAGGCCCGGACCACGGTCCTCGGGCACGTCCAGCGCGGCGGCACGCCCAGCGCCTTCGACCGCTGGCTGGCCACCCGTTTCGGGCTGCACGCCATCGACTGCGTCCGCGACGGCGACTTCGGCACGATGGTCGCCCTGCGCGGCACCGACATCGTCCGCGTCCCGCTCGCCGAGGCCACGGCCAAGCTGAAGACGGTGGACCCGAAGCTGTACGCGGAGATCGGGGTCTTCTTCGGCTGACCCGGCAGCCGGCCCGCTGGTCATCGGACAGACGTCGAACCACCCGTGACGCCGCCGCGGTCACCGCGGCGGCGTCACGCGCCGAGGACGACGACGTCCCGGGCTACACGGCGGGCCGCGGCTCGCAGAACGTGCTCGTCCCGCGCAGCCGACCGGCCAGCTCCCGCACGATCGCCGCCCCGTTCAGGCTGAGCACCGACTCCGGGTGGAACTGGACACCCGCGAATCCCGTACCCCGCAGGGCGTGCACCTCGCCGCCCGCGGTCCGGCTCACCTCGATGCCGTGCGCGGCCAGCTCCCGGGCCGCCTCGTCGTCGCAGCGGGCGACGAAGCTGTTGTAGAAGCCGACGGTCTCGGCCCGGCCGAACAGGTCGATCGTGGTCTGCGCCCCCTGGTACGGCACCTCCTTGCGGACGATGTCCAGCCCCAGCTCGGCCGCGATCAGCTCATGGCCCAGGCAGACCCCCAGCACCCCGTGCCGGTGCCCCCGGATCACGGTGGCGGTCAGCTCGCGCAGCAACCGCATCTTCGGATCGGTCCGGTCGGACGGGTCGCCCGGTCCGGGGCCGAGCACCACCGGGCCCGCGTGCGCGAGCACGGCCGCCCGCAGCCCCGGCTCGTCGTACCGCCGTACGCTCACCTCCAGGCCGGTCGAGCGCAGCACGTGCGCCAGCATCGCGGTGAAGGTGTCCTCGCCGTCGACGACGAGGGCATGGCCGGTGAGCTCCTGGGCCGGCTCCTGCATCCGCAGCCAGAAGGGCGCGAGCGCGGCCCGCCGTCCGTCCAGCGCCGCCCGCACCCGCGGGTCGTCGGCCAGCCGGGGCCGCTCCCGCTCCGCGCGCGGCCGGGAAGGCCGTACCCCGAGGGCCGCCAGCACCCCCGCCGCCTTCGCGTGCGTCTCCGCGACCTCGCCCGCCGGGTCCGAGCCGCGCACCAGCGTGGCGCCCACCGGCACGCGCAGACGTCCCTCGGCGGAGATGTCGGCGGTGCGGATCAGGATGGGGGAGTCCAGGGTCTGCGCGCCTCCACCGTCCCGGCCGAGCAGGGCCAGCGCGCCCGCGTAGTAGCCGCGTCCGCCGGCTTCGTGCCGTTCGATGACCCGGCAGGCGTTCTGCACCGGCGACCCGGTCACCGTCGCCGCGAACATGGTCTCCCTCAGCACCTCCCGCGCGTCCAGGGAGGACCTGCCGCGCAGCTCGTACTCGGTGTGCGCGAGGTGGGCCATCTCCTTCAGCCGCGGCCCGACGACGACCCCGCCCATGTCACCGACGGTGCACATCATCTTCAGTTCCTCGTCGACGACCATCGACAGCTCCTCGGTCTCCTTGCCGTCGGCGAGGAAGTCCAGCAGGTGCTCCGGGGTCGGCCCCGCGGCGGGATAGCGGTACGTCCCGCTGATCGGGTTCATGACGACCGTGCCGCCGGACATCCGGACGTGCACCTCGGGGCTGGCCCCCACCAGCGTGCGGTCCCCGGTGTGCACGACGAAGGTCCAGTACGCGCCGCGCTCACCCTCCAGCAGCCGGCGGAACAGCGCGAGCGCGTCGGCCCGGCCGAACCCCGGGATCTCGCCCTCGTACGTGCGCCGGATCACGAAGTTCGCACCCTCGCCCCGGCCGATCTCCTGCTCCAGCACCCGGGCGACGATCTCGCCGTACGCCTCGTCGCCGACGTCGAAGCCACCGCCCGCCACGCGCACCTCGTGCGCCGGGAGCTGGGACAGGGCGACGTCGAGCGGGATCTCGCAGGACTCCTCGGGGGTCAGCACCAGCAGCGGCGTACCGTCGTCGCGGACGTCGAAGCCGCGCTCGCGGATCTGCCGGAACGGGACCAGCGCGAGTCCCTCGTCGGGCAGGTCGGCGAGCCGGTCGCGGCTGGTCACCGGGCCGATCAGCAGCTCCACCGGGTGCTCGTCACGGCCCGGGACGCGGCGCCGGAGCAGGGCGAAGGGGCGGCGGTCGGACAGCAGGTCCTGGAGGTTCACGGGTGCTCCTTCTCGATCTTCTGACGGAGAGGAACGACCCCGGACACACCGAAGGCCGCCCCTCGGGCGGCCTTCGCGAAGTCTTGGTACGCGCGATCAGTGGGCCGCCGGAGAAGCGGTCCACCACCAGTTCTGGGTGTGGTTCTGGGTCGAAAGCGCGAACATGGCAGGCACCCTACCGCACGTGACCCGGGAAGGGCTGCTGTCCACGGGACAACCTTCGCGTCTCACCCTTCGAGCCAGAAGAGGGGGCACGCGACACGACCCCGTAATGTTTACGGGGTGACCGTGAACGCTAAGACCAGCGCGAGCGCTGGCAACACCTGGCGAGACCTGCCCGCGGCGCAGCAGCCCGAGTACCCCGACCCCGAGGCTCTGCGCGCAGTGATCGCGGACCTCGAGTCGTATCCGCCGCTCGTCTTCGCGGGCGAGTGCGACCAGCTGCGCGCCCGGATGGCGGCCGTCGCCAAGGGAGAGGCGTTCCTCCTCCAGGGCGGCGACTGCGCCGAGGCCTTCGACGCGGTGTCCGCCGACCACATCCGCAACAAGCTCAAGACGCTGCTCCAGATGGGCGCCGTCCTGACCTACGCGGCCTCCGTGCCCGTGGTGAAGGTCGGCCGTATCGCCGGGCAGTACTCCAAGCCCCGCTCCAAGCCGACCGAGACCCGCGACGGCGTGACGCTGCCGACCTACCGCGGCGACTCCGTGAACGGCTTCGACTTCACCGAGGCCGCCCGCGTCCCGGACCCCGAGCGGCTGAAGCGCATGTACCACGCCTCCGCCTCCACGCTCAACCTGGTGCGCGCCTTCACCACCGGCGGTTACGCGGACCTGCGCCAGGTGCACGCCTGGAACCAGGACTTCGTGAAGACGTCGCCCTCGGGCCAGCGCTACGAGCAGCTCGCGCGGGAGATCGACAACGCGCTGAACTTCATGCAGGCCTGCGGTGCCGAGCCGGAGGAGTTCAAGACCGTCGAGTTCTTCTCCTCGCACGAGGCGCTGCTGCTGGACTACGAGTCCGCCCTGACCCGGGTCGACTCCCGCACCGGCAAGCTGTACGACGTCTCCGGGCACATGGTGTGGATCGGTGAGCGCACCCGGCAGCTGGACGGCGCGCACATCGAGTTCGCGTCGCGGATCCGCAACCCGATCGGCATCAAGCTCGGCCCGACGACGACGGCCGAGGACGCGCTGCAGTACATCGAGCGCCTCGACCCCGACCGCGAGCCGGGCCGGCTGACCTTCATCGTCCGGATGGGCGCCGACAAGGTCCGGGACCGGCTGCCCGAGCTGGTGGAGAAGGTCACGGCGTCCGGCGCGACGGTGGCCTGGGTGACCGACCCGATGCACGGCAACACCTTCGAGGCGGCCTCCGGGCACAAGACCCGCCGCTTCGACGACGTGCTCGACGAGGTCAAGGGCTTCTTCGAGGTCCACAAGGCGCTGGGCACCCACCCGGGCGGCATCCATGTGGAGCTGACCGGCGACGACGTCACCGAGTGCGTGGGCGGCGGCGACGAGATCTTCGTCGACGACCTGCACCAGCGCTACGAGACGGCCTGCGACCCGCGGCTGAACCGCAGCCAGTCGCTGGACCTGGCGTTCCTCGTCGCGGAGATGTACCGGGACCAGTGAGCATCAGAAGGGGCGCGGATCACACAGGATCCGCGCCCCTCCTCCTTTTGCGGATCCGGGGGGATGGATAAGGTTAGGTTTGCCTCACCGGAAAGCGGGATGGCAGTAGACACAGTGATCCCGTCGGGAGGTGAGTCCGCGTGTACGTCTGCAGCTGCTTCGGCATCACCGAGGCCCAGGTCAAGAAGCACGCGGAGGACGGTGCCTGCACCCCCCGCCAGATAGCCTCCGCCTGCAAGGCGGGCACGGACTGCGGCTCGTGCGTCCGCCGGATCCAGGCCCTTCTCGGCCGGGGCGCCTGCCCGCGCCGTGAGCTGGCCGACCAGGGCCGGCCGATGCTGGCGGAGTTCCCCGCGGGCGGCCCCGCCGACCTTCCCGAAGCGGCCTAGGCTCAGCTCTCCGGCTGCTCGATCACCTGGGCGATGTAGAGCGCCTCGCCGAGCTTCTCCAGCAGTTCCAGCTGGGTGTCGAGGTAGTCGATGTGGTGCTCCTCGTCAGCGAGGATGTCCTCGAAGATGTTCGCCGACGTGATGTCCCCCTTCTCGCGCATCACCTTGATGCCCCGCCGGAGCCGGTCGATCGCCTCGACCTCGATCTGCCGGTCGGCCTCGAACATCTCCCGCACCGTCTGTCCGACCCGGACGTGGAAGAGCCGCTGGTAGTTGGGCAGCCCCTCCAGGAACAGGATCCGGTCGGTGAGCACCTCCGCGTGCTTCATCTCGTCGAACGACTCGTGCCGCGTGTACTTGGCGAGCTTCGTCCAGCCGAAGTTCTCCTGCATCTTCGCGTGCAGGAAGTACTGGTTGATCGCGGTCAGCTCGCCGGTGAGCTGCTCGTTGAGGAACTCGATGACCTCGGGGTCGCCCTGCATCGCAGCGGCTCCTTCCACACGGGGTAACGGGGGAGGTGTGCGGCGGCATGATTGCACCGGCAGGGAAGATCGTCCAGTAAGTGTGCACTTAGTAAGTACGTCCTGGGTTGATGCTGATTGTCCGTTTCATCGAGGGGTGGTCAAGGGCACTGCCCCAGGTCTGTCAGGATGGATACATGGGTCATCCGGTGGAGCGCGAGTCTGGAGCAGCGGCAGGGTCCGAGCTTCCGCCGGGTCAGCGGCTCCAGCGTGGCTGGCCGGTCACGCACTACGGGCCCGTCCCGAAGTTCCGGCCCGAGCGCTGGGAGTTCCGGGTCTTCGGCGCCACCGCCGACGGCGACAAGCACACCTGGAACCACGAGGAGTTCACGGCCCTGCCGTACACCACCGTGGTGGCCGATCTGCACTGCGTGACGAAGTTCAGCATGACCGGCGCGGAGTGGGGCGGCATCCCGGCCCGCGCCATCCTGGACCTGGCCCCGCCGGCGCCCGACGTCACCCATGTGATGGTGTGGGCGGAGTACGGCTTCAGCTCCAACCTCCGCCTGTCGGACTTCACCGGCGACCGCACCATCTTCGCCACCCACAAGGACGGCGAGCTGCTCACCGCCGAGCACGGCTTCCCGGTCCGGCTGATCGTGCCCCACCTGTACGCCTGGAAGGGCCCCAAGTGGGTCCGTGGCGTGGAGTACATGACCGCCGACCGCCGCGGCTTCTGGGAGGAACGCGGCTACCACAACATCGGCGACCCCTGGAAGGAACAGCGCTACTCCTACCAGGAGGGGCCGGGCGACGGCCCGGAGCTGTGAGTCCCGCGACCCCGGACGGGCTCAGCCGTCCCTGAGCTTCTTCAGCAGCTCCACGTCCGCCGCGTGCCCCTGCTTGCCGCCCGGTGTCTCGATGACCAGCGGTACACCCTCGGTCGCCGGGTGCGTCATCAGCGCCCGGAACGGGTCCTCGCCGATGTGACCGGCGCCGATGTTCTCGTGGCGGTCCTTGTGCGCGCCGGCCACGTCCTTGGAGTCGTTCGCGTGGATCAGCTTCAGCCGCCCCGCGCCGACGGTGTCCACCAGCAGGTCCAGCGTCCGGTGCATCCCGCCCGTCCCGGCCAGGTCGTGCCCGGCGGCGAAGATGTGGCAGGTGTCCAGGCACACGCCCAGCTTCGGATGGGCGTCCAGCGCCTCGAAGTACGGCCCGAAGTCCCAGGTGCGGGAACACAGCGACGCGCCCTGCCCGGCCGTCGACTCCAGCAGCAGGAACGGATCGTCGTCGTGGGTCAGCTCGTCCAGCAGCGGCAGCATGTGCTCGCGCACCTGCTTCAGCGCCACGTCCCGGCCCCGCCCGCCGGTCGCGCTTCCGGTGTGCACGACCACGCCCAGCGCGCCGATCGCCCGGCCGCGGCGCAGCGAGTGCCGGAGCGACTCCACCGACCGCTCCACGGTCGCCTCGGTGTGCGAGCCGAAGTTGATCAGATAGGGGGCGTGCACATACGCCGGCACCGACTGCTCGGCGCACGCCTCCCGGAACGCCTCGTCCTGCCGGGGGTTCCCGGCGGGCGTGGCCCAGCCGCGCGGATTGGCCACGAAGACCTGCACGGTCTCCGCCGCCAGCTCACGGGCGTACGTCATCCCCACGGAGTGCAGGCCGCCGGCCACCGGTACGTGACCGCCGACGGGATTGCGCGGCAGGGGGCGAGAAACAGATGAGGTCATGACCTGTCCAGCATGCCAGTACGGGTGGGGAAGGCCCCGCTCAGGGTACGACCGGACCGGCGCACCCGGCGCGAGGCCGCTCGTGCGCCCGGTCAGCGGATGGTGATCGTGACGGTCGACCCCTTGGGTGCCCTGTCGCCGCCCTTCACGGACTGCTCCTTCACGGTGTCACCGAACAGCCCGAGCAGCCCGCGGTCGTCCTCCACCTTGAAGCCGGCACCCTCCAGCGCCTTGTGGGCGTCGTCCACGCTGTCGCCGACCACGTCGGGCACCTCGACCATCTCCGGGCCCTTGGACAGCGTCAGTGTCACCGTGTCACCCTCGGCGGCCTGGCTGCCGTCGCCCGGGCTCTGCCGCGCGACCTTGCCCTTGTCGACGTCGGAGTTGACCTGCTCCGGGGCGATCACGACCTTCAGCCCGGCGTCCGTCAGCTCCCGCTTGGCGTCGTCGGGGTCGTCACCGGTGACGTCCGGCACATCGATCGGGCTGCCCTTGCTGACCGTCAGCGCGATCGCCGAACCCGCGTGCCGCCTGGTGCCCGCCTTCGGCGTCGTGGCGATCACGGAGCCCTTGTCGACGTCCTCGCTGAACGCCCGGGTGACCATGCCCGGCTCCAGCCCGTCCGCCTTCAGCCGTGTCCGCGCCTCGGCCAGCGTGCGGCCCGCGACATCCGGCACGTTCACCGTGTCCGGGCCCAGCGAGACGGTCAGTGTCACCGCGTCGTGGTCGCGGATCCGGGCGCCGGGCGCCGGGTCGGTGCCTATGACCGTGCCGCGCTTGACGGTGTCGTTGTACGCGCGCTTGACCTGCCCGACCTTCAGCCCGGCCGCGTCGAGCCGGTCCCGCGCCTGCGCCTCGGTCTTCGCCAGCAGCGGCGGGACCTTCGTGAACTGGCCGGAGTTGATGTACCAGATCCCGGCGCCCACGCCGAACACCGCCAGCACGGCGGCGACCACGGCCAGCACCAGGCGCCTGGGCCGGCGCGGCGGCACCGGCGGTGCCTGCAGCCGGCTGGTGTGCTGGACGGGGGGCTCGTCCCCGTTGACGGGCAGCGGCCGGGGCACGGTCAGCGAGCGCGGGATCACGCTCGTACGGTCCTCGGCGTTGTCGTGCTCCGCGGCGCGCGCCTGCGGCGGCACCGTGTCCAGCTGTTCGTCGCTCAGCGCCCGGCGGGCCTCGCGCACCTGGGCGAGCAGCGCCACGGCGTCGTGCGGCCGGATGTCCGGGGTGCGCGCGGCCGCCGACGCGACCAGCTCGTCCAGCGGGTACGGCAGGCCCGGGACCAGCGCCGAGGGCGGCGGCACGTCCTCGTGGATGTGCTGGTAGAGGATCTGTGCGGGGGAGTCGCCGGAGTGGGGCTTGGCACCGGTCAGCATCTCGTAGAGCACGACACCGCAGGCGTAGACGTCGACCCGCGGGTCGGCGGTGCCCTGCTCGATCTGCTCGGGCGCGAGGTACGACACGGTCCCGAGGACGGCGCCGGTCGTGCTGGTCACCGTGTCCACGGACCGCACCAGCCCGAAGTCGGCGACCTTGACCCGGCCGTCGTCCCCTATCAGCACGTTCTCGGGCTTCATGTCCCGGTGCACGAACCCGGCCCGGTGCGCGGCGCCCAGCGCGGCCAGCACCGGCTCCAGGATGTCCAGCGCGGCCCGCGGCCGCAGCGCGCCCCGCTCCCGCAGCACGTCGCGCAGGGTGCACCCGGCGATGTACTCCATCGCCAGGTACACGTACGACCCGTCGGTCCCCTGGTCGAAGACCTGCACCACGTTCGGGTGCGCCAGCCTTGCGACGGACTTCGCCTCCCGGATGAACCGCTCGACGAACGATCCGTCGGACGCGAGCGTCGGGTGCATCACCTTCAGCGCGAGAACGCGGTCGAGACGGGTGTCCAGGGCCCGGTAGACCGTGGCCATCCCGCCGACCGCGATCCGTGCGTCGACGCGGTAGCGGCCGTCGAGCACCTGCCCGACGAGGGGGTCCTGAAGGGTCGTATCCACGAGAGGGGAGTCTACGAGGAGCGACCGGTACTTCCCCGGCCGAGACCGCTTTCCCGCAGGCACTGAAGCCGACCTGTGACGCTTCCCGCACCCTGCGGCACCGGCTCAGAACGCGGGACGCTCGGGATCCAGCACGGCCAGTCCCTCCGCAGGGGACGACGCCTCGGCGAAGTGCCTGCGCGGGATCCGCCCGGCCAGCCGGGCCAGCCGGCCGCCCTCCACCGCGTGCCGCATCGCGGCGGCCATGAGCTCCGGCTCCTGCGCCCGCGTCACCGCGGACGCCAGCATCACCCCGGCGCACCCCAGCTCCATGGCCAGCGCCGCGTCCGACGCCGTACCGGCCCCCGCGTCCAGAATCACCGGCACGCGCGCGTGCTCGACGATCAGCTGGAAGTTGTGAGGGTTGCGGATCCCGAGTCCGGACCCGATCGGGGACCCCAGCGGCATCACCGCCGCGCACCCGGCGTCCTCCAGCTTCCGGGCCAGCACCGGATCGTCGTTGGTGTACGGCAGCACCGTGAACCCGTCGTCGACCAGCGTCTCCGCCGCCTCCAGCAGCTCCACCGGATCCGGCAGCAGCGTCCGCTCGTCGGCGATGACCTCCAGCTTGACCAGGTCCGTGCCCAGCGCCTCCCGCGCCAGCCGCGCGGTCAGCACGGCCTCGCCCGCGGTGAAACAGCCCGCCGTGTTCGGCAGCACCCGGATGCCGAGCCTCTGCAGCACCGACAGCACCGAGCCGTGCACGGACGGGTCCACCCGCCGCATGGCCACCGTCGTCAGCTCCGTACCGGAGGCGACCAGCGCCCGCTCCAGCACGTCGAGGCTGGGCGCACCCCCCGTACCCATGATCAGCCGCGAGGAGAAGGTCGTCCCCCCGAGGACGAAGGAGTCGTCTGCCATGACTCAGCCTCCCTGGACCGCGGTGAGGACTTCCACCCGGTCGCCCTCGGCCAGCGCCGTGGCGGCCCACTGCGCGCGCGGGACGACGGTCTCGTTGACCGCGGCGGCCACCCCGGCCGGCGCCGCGACCAGCGACCGTACGACGATGTCGAGAGCGGTGCCCGGGACGATCTCCCGGCGCTCTCCGTTGACGGAGATCGAGATGCTCATGCGGGCTGCTCCACGAGGAGGGCGGCACCGAAGCGCCGCGGTGTGAACGGGCGGGCCTCTTCCGGAAGTTCGCCGTCGGCGAGCAGCCGCGCCAGCACATCGCCGGTGACCGGCGTGAGCAGCACCCCGTTGCGGTAGTGCCCGGTGGCCAGCACCAGCCCGTCGAGCCCGGACGGGCCGAGCAGCGGCGCGTTGTCGGGGGACCCGGGGCGCAGTCCGGCCCGGGTCTCGGTGAGCGGCAGTTCGGTGATGCCCGGCACCAGCTCATGGGCGTCGCGCAGCAGCTCGTACACGCCGCCCGCGGTGACCGTGGTGTCCCAGCCCAGCTCCTCGCTGGTGGCGCCGACGACCAGTTCGCCGTTCTCGCGGGGCACGAGATAGACGTGGCTGCCGCGGACGACGGCCCGCACGGTCCGGCTGAGGAACGGCGCGTACCGGCGCGGCACCGTCAGCCGCAGCACCTGTCCCTTGACCGGACGCACCGGCGGCAGCAGCGCCCGAGGCACGCCCGCGAGCCGCCCGCTCATGCTGCCGGCCGCGAGGACGACCTGGCCGGCGCGCAGTTCGGTGCCGTCCGCGGTGGTGACCCCGGCGGCCCGGTCCCGCACCACGTCCAGCCGCTCGGCCCACGCCCGGTGGAACACCACGCCGGACCGCTCGCACGCGGCCACCAGGGCCGCCGCCAGCCGGCGCGGGTCGATCTGGTGGTCGCCGTCGACCCGCAGCCCCCCGCGCACCCCCGGCGCCAGCATCGGCTCCAGGCGCCGGCACTCCCGCCCGGACAGCCACTCCGACTCCAGGCCCGAGCGCCGCTGCAGGGCGTGCAGCTCACGCAGATGGGCGCGGTCGTCGGCGTCGAGCGCGACCGCGAGGGTGCCGCAGCGGCGGTAGCCGAGGTCGTGGCCGGTCAGCTCGGTCAGCTCGGCCACGAAGTCCGGGTAGCGGCGCGCCGATTCCAGGTTCAGGGCGAGCAGCCGCTCCTCGCCGTAGTGCAGTTCGGTGACCGCGGCCAGCATCCCGGCCGCCACCCGCGCGGCCCCGCCGCCGGGCTCGGGGTCCACCACGGCCGCGGCGAGCCCGCGCTGCGCCGCGCGCCAGGCCGTGACCAGGCCGATGAGTCCGCCCCCGATGACCAGGACGTCAAACGTGTCGGATGTGTCGGACGTACGTGACGACATGGGCGTCCAGCCCCTCCCTTCGCCGGCATGACCCGGATCAGGTTCGTACGGTCGGAGGCCGCCAGCCTCCCTCTCAGCCCGGTGCGTCCGGGCTCCCGCGAGTGCTTGTACGGTGGCCACCCTAGCCCGCCGCGCTCGTCACCCGTAAGGGAGCCCCTGCCCATGCCCCGGTCGCTCGACGGACTGACCCTCGCCCCCGTGGCGGACCAAGCCCCAGGTCAGGTGGGCACCCACACCCGGTTCGCGTACCACGAGAAGGACGGCGAGATCTGGGCCGAGTACGCGGGCGGCGATGTCGTACGCGGCCACCTGGTCGGCACCCGGGAGGGGGACCGGCTGGACTTCCGCTACGTCCAGCTGCGGACCGACGGGACGACCGCCTCCGGGCACTGTGTGTCCACGGTCGTCGACCTGCCGGACGGGCGCGTGCGGCTGGAGGAGACGTGGGAGTGGGAGTCCCGGGCGGGCTCCGGCACGAGTGTTGTGGAACAGGTCACGGAGCATGCCCGCTGACTGACGTTCCGTCACGTGTCTATGGTGATCGAGTGAGCGAGCAGACAGCACAAGAGGGCACGTCACAGGGGCGGCGCGTGGTCGTCGTGGGCGCCGGCGTGGCCGGGGTGCAGACCGCGGTCGCCCTGCGGGAACAGGGCTTCAGGGGCACCGTCACCCTCATCGGCGCCGAACCCCACCAGCCGTACGACCGGCCGCCGCTGTCGAAGGCCGTGCTGCTCGGCAAGGCCGAGGACTCCGCCTTCGACGTGGACTTCGAGTCGCTCGGCGTCGAGCTGCGGCTCGGCTGCGAGGTGCTGGGCGTGCGCCCCGCCGCGCACGAACTGGACACCGAGGCGGGCCCGGTCCCGTACGACGTCCTGGTCCTCGCCACCGGCGCCGAACCGATCACCCTGCCCGGCACCGAGGGCGTGCCCGGCGTGCACCTGCTGCGCACCCTGGACGACGCCGAACGGCTGCGGCCGGTGCTCGCCCGGCAGCACGAGATCGTGGTCGTCGGCGCCGGCTGGATCGGCGCCGAGTTCGCCACCGCCGCCCGCGAGGCCGGCTGCGCGGTGACCGTCGTGGAGGCCGCCGACCGGCCGCTCGCCGGCGCCCTGCCCGCCGAGACCACCGCCCCCATGGCCGCCTGGTACTCCGAAGCGGGGGCGGGACTGCGCACCCACGCGCGCGTGGAGCGCGTCGAGCCCGGCGCGGTCGTCCTCACGGACGGCACCCGGCTGCCGGCGGGCGCCGTCGTCGTCGGCATCGGCGCCCGCCCCGCCACCGCCTGGCTGGCCGGCTCCGGCATCGAGCTCGGCCCGCACGGGGACGTCCTCGCCGACGACCGTCTGCGCACCTCCGCGGAGGACGTGTACGCCGTCGGCGACTGTGCCTCCTTCCCCTCCGCCCGCTACGGCGAACGGCTGCTCGTCCACCACTGGGACAACGCCCTGCAGGGCCCCCGCACGGTCGCGGCGAACATCCTCGGCGAGACCCCGGCGGTCTACGACCCGGTGCCGTACTTCTGGTCCGAGCAGTTCGGCCGCTTCGTCCAGTACGCCGGCCACCACTCCGGCGCCGACCGCATGGTGTGGCGCGGCGACCCGCAGGGCCCGGCCTGGTCGGTGTGCTGGCTCCGCGAGGACCGCCTGGTGGCCCTGCTGGCGGTGGGCCGACCGCGTGATCTGGCCCAGGGCCGCCGCCTGATCGAGGCGGGCCGCACCATGGACGCGCAGGCCCTGGCGGATCCGGCAAGGCCCCTGAAGGGCGCCACGTCCGACTGACCGGCGCCTTGGGCGGCAGCCCGCCCCGAGGGGCGCGGGGCCGTCCCGGTGCGTGGATCCGCCCCGTGGGCGCGCGCCACCACGACGGACCCGCGGCCGACCGGCGACACAACCCGGCGCCGACGACATCGCGACCGCACCGGCGGAGCGCCTACGCTAGAGGCCGTGACCGAGATTGACGCAAAGATCGATGCTCTCGTGCCCGCCTGGCTCACCCTCCCCGACATCGCCGAACAGTTCGGCGTCGAGGTGACGCGTGTGCGGCAGCTGGTCAAGGAGGGCCAGCTCATCGCCGTACGCCGGGGTGAGAACCGCGCGCTGCACGTCCCCGCCGCCTTCATCGACGGGGACAAGGTCGTCAAGGGCCTGTCCGGCACCCTGACGCTCCTGCGGGACGACGGCTTCACGGTCGAAGAGATGATCGAGTGGCTCTTCACCCCCGACCCGACCCTGCCGGGCACTCCCGCGCAGGCCCTGAGCGAGAATCGCGGCACGGAGGTGAAGCGCCGGGCCCAGGCGCTCGCCGTCTGAGCCGACCCGCACCACGCGCGGTGGCGTACGGGCCGCACCGCCCCGTACGCCACCCGCGCCTGCCGCCCGCCCACCCACCAGGGGGACCCCCGTATGTCCGACACCGCCCGCGCCGCGCTCACCGGCGCCCGTCTGTACCTCTGCACGGACGCGCGCACACGCCAGGGCGACCTGCCCGAGTTCCTGGACGCGGTGCTGGCCGGCGGTGTCGACATCGTGCAGCTGCGCGACAAGGGCATGGAGGCCGCCGAGGAGCTCGCGCACCTGGAGGTCTTCGCCGACGCCTGCGCCCGGCACGGCAAGCTCCTCGCGGTGAACGACCGCGCGGACGTCGCGCACGCCGCCCGCGCCGGCGTGCTGCACCTCGGCCAGGACGACCTGCCGGTGCCCGCGGCCCGCGCCATCCTCGGCGAGGGGGTGCTGATCGGCCGCTCCACGCACGCCGAGTCCGAGGCCGCCGCGGCCGCCGTGCAGGACGGCGTGGACTACTTCTGCACCGGCCCCTGCTGGCCCACCCCCACCAAGCCCGGCCGCCACGCTCCCGGCCTCGACCTGGTCCGGTACGCCGCCGGCCTGGGCACCGAGCGCCCCTGGTTCGCGATCGGCGGCATCGACCTCTCGAACCTCGACGAGGTGCTGGACGCGGGCGCCCGCCGGGTGGTCGTCGTCCGCGCGATCACCGAGGCCGACGACCCGGGAGCCGCCGCCGCGGAGTTCGCGAAGCGGCTGCGGCAGGCCTAGAGACGCCCTTGTGTCCACGTTTCTGTCCAAGGGGTGGACAGGAGAGCGACAATTCGGGCAAATTTCCGGCATTCGGTTGGGGGACCGTCCACCCCTGGCTAACCTGCCCGTATGGCCCTCGGAACCGCATCCACCAGGACTGATCGCGCACGCACCGTGCGCGAGATCCTCGCCACCGGCAAGACGACGTACTCGTTCGAGTTCTCGGCACCGAAGACCCCCAAGGGCGAGCGGAACCTGTGGAGCGCGCTCCGGCGGGTCGAGGCGGTCGCGCCCGACTTCGTCTCCGTGACCTACGGCGCCGGGGGCTCCACCCGCGCCGGCACGGTCAAGGAGACCCAGCAGATCGTCGCGGACACCACGCTCACCCCGGTCGCCCACCTCACCGCGGTCGACCACTCCATCGCCGAGCTGCGCAACATCATCGGCCAGTACGCGGACGCCGGGATCCGCAACATGCTCGCCGTCCGCGGCGACCCGCCCGGCGACCCCATGGGCGAGTGGGTCCCGCACCCGCGGGGCCTGACCTACGCGGCCGAGCTCGTCCGGCTCATCAAGGAGTCGGGCGACTTCTGCGTGGGCGTCGCGGCGTTCCCCGAGATGCACCCCCGTTCCACGGAGTGGGACGCCGACGTCGCCCACTTCGTGGACAAGTGCCGTGCGGGCGCGGACTACGCCATCACACAGATGTTCTTCCAGCCGGAGTCGTATCTCAGGCTGCGCGACCGTGTGGCGGCGGCGGGCTGTGACACCCCGGTGATCCCGGAAGTCCTGCCGGTCACCAGCGTGAAGATGCTGGAACGGTTGCCCAGACTCAGCAACGCGTACTTTCCGGACGCCCTGAAAGAGCGGATCCTCACAGCGGGGGACGATCCGGCGGCGGTACGCTCCATCGGTATCGACTTCGCCACGGAGTTCTGCGCTCGGCTGCTCGCCGAGGGAGTGCCCGGACTGCACTTCATCACGCTCAACAACTCCACGGCGACCCTGGAAATCTACGAGAACCTGGGCCTGCACCACCCCCCGCAGGCCTAGACCGGCCGCACCGCCGTACGACACACTGCGTAGCGGTCACTGGGAGAGGGGCGTACATGGGCTGGACGGTCCTCTACATCGCGTTCGGCATCGTCGCACTGTGGTTGCTGGGCGAGGTGCTGCTGCAGTACAAGGCACGCCTGCGCTGGCGGCTGCTCGCGTTCGCCGGCTTCCTCGGCGTCGTGGTCGGCGTCCTGATGCCGTCCGTGATCGTGATCGGCGTCGGCGCGATCGCCTTCGCGCTCGGCCAGACCTACGTCACGCTCTCCTTCCGCCGCGGTTTCGCCGCGGGCTGGGCGGTCAAGCGCCCCGACGCCGAGACCGGCGGCGCCAGCAAGCGCCGCCGCGGCAGGGCGGACCGGCACGACCCGCAGCCGGAGACCCCCGACCTGGAGCCCGGCGGCCCGGACGACGACCCCGGCCGGGCCGGCTACCAGCAGGGCAACGACGACTACGACGACTAC
Source organism: Streptomyces filipinensis (assembly GCF_014649495.1). GTDB lineage: Bacteria > Actinomycetota > Actinomycetes > Streptomycetales > Streptomycetaceae > Streptomyces > Streptomyces filipinensis. The sequence continues at coordinate 1,064,415 of NZ_BMTD01000001.1, forward strand.
GACCGCGACGACGTCTTCACCCCGGCCCGCCCCGCCGACCCCACCGCCGCCGAGACCACCGCCGTCTACGAGCCGCAGCCGCTCCCCGAGGACACCGGCTCCTACGGCGTCTACGGCGACACCGCCCACGCGGGCGCGACCCAGACCCAGGGCGCCGAGCAGCAGAGCTACGCCTACGACTACTCGGGCTACGGCCAGCAGGCCTACGGCTACGACGCCACCGGCCAGCAGGCCTACGCCAACTACTCCGACCCGTACATCGGCAGCCAGTCCTACGGCGGCGCCCCGTACGACACCGGCTACCCGGGGCAGTACGGCCAGCAGGGCTACGCCCAGGACCCGTACGCCGGCGGCGGCTACGGCGAGACCCCGGCGGGCGGTGTGTGGGTGCCGCAGCAGCGCACCGACGAGACCTACGGCGGCGAACTCCCGCCGGAGCAGCCCTACCCGTACCAGGGCCAGCCGCAGGGCCACGCACCGCAGCCGCAGCCCGGCACCGGGTACGACGAGCAGTACCGTTTCTGAGACCCCGCCCGGCCCGTTGCGCGGGCCGGGCCGCCGCTCACTGGGAGCCGCGGAACTCCGGGCCCTCCACGATCAGCCCTGCCACCAGCGCGCCCGACATGCCCGCGTGCGGCAGACCGCCGCCGGGGTGCGACCAGCCGCCCACCCGGTACAGACCGGGCAGCCGGGTGGTGTTCGCGGGGTGCAGGAAACGGCCCTGGCCGGCGGCGAGCGAGGGCGCGGTCACCGCGCCGGGGAAGTCGCTCGCCCCGTCGTCGGTGCGCCCGGGCGCGCGCACCTCCTGCCACAGGACGCGCTCCCGCAGCCCCGGTAGCGCGCGACCGGCGGCTTCGAGGAGATGGTCCGTGTACCGCCGGACCGTGCCCTCCCGGTCCCAGCCGGCACCGGCCGGCACCACCGCCGACAGCACCACGGACTCGTGCGCGTCGTCCGGTGCGAGCGCGGGGTCGTCGGGGCGCAGCACGGTCACCGTGGGACGCGGCGGCTCGTCACCGCCCGCCGAGCCCAGGAAGTCCAGCTCGGCCTGCGGGTCCGGCGGGTGGACGACCGTGCGGTGCGCGGCACCGGGCTCGCGCCCGCCGCGCAGGGCCAGCAGCACGGTGAACCGCCCCGGCCGGGGCGCGGACGGATCGGCGCGCACATCGCCGTCCGCGTCCAGCGGACACTCCGTCAGCGCCTTCAGCCGCGCCGGGGCCACGCCCGCCACGACATGGTCCGCCTCGGTCGCCGTGCCGTCCCCCAACTCCACGCCCACCGCACGGCCGTCCTTCTCCAGGATCCGTACGACCTCCGCGCCGAAGACGAACTCGACCCGCCGCCGCACGCACCGCTCGTACACCGCGCGCGCCAACTCCCGCATGCCGCCGCGCACATACCAGGTACCGAAGGCGTGCTCCATGTAGGGCAGCACGGCCGCGCTCGCCGGAGCGGTCCGCGGATCGAGGCCGCAGGCGAGTGCGGAGCTCTCCAGGAGCGCCGACAGGCGCTCGTCGCGCAGTTCGAGGGAGCCGATCTCGGACAGCGTGCGCGCGTGCCGCGTGCGCAGCAGGCGCCGGTGCGGCACGGCCGGATACGGCTCCTTGTCGGCCAGCACCTGCCAGTTGGGCCACAGCGGCTCCTCCAGCAGCGGCCTTCGGGTGCGGTCCCAGGCTTCCCGGGCCCGGACCAGGAACGCGCCCCAGCGCTCGCCCGTGCCCGCGCCCAGCGCCTCGTCCAGCGCCGCGACCACGCCCGAGCGCGAGGCGTTCGGCAGCGAGACCTCGGTGCCGTCCGCGAAGACGTGCCGCGAGGACGGATCGACCTGGACCAGCCCGACGCAGTCCTCCAGCGGCTCCCTGCCGGTCTTGACGAACAGGTCGCGGTACACCGCGGGCAGCGTCAGCAGTCCCGGGCCGGTGTCGAAGCGGAACCCGTCCCGCTCGAACCGGCGCACCGCGCCGCCGTACGTCTGCGTACGCTCGTACACCACCACCCGGTGGCCCGCGACGGCCAGCCGGGCGGCGGCCGCCATCGCGCCCATCCCGGCGCCGATCACCGCAATCCGTGCCATGCCTGCGACCTTATCGACCGCCACTGACAGTCCGGCCCGCGGGCGGCCCCCAGGGGTGATCCGGTCGGCGGCCGCCTCGCGCGGCAAGCGCGGTCGCGCACGCGTGCGGCTGAGCCGGGTGGCTGAGTATCCGTACTCACGTGGCGAGATGAGTACGCGCGCGGATGGGCCGCGGCCCGTGCGGAGGGGAGAGTGGAGGCACGGCAAGGGGGCGCGGCCCGGCACCGCCGGCACGGGGCGGCGGAACGGCGCCCGCCACCTGGCCGCTCCTTCCGCCGATCCGTCGGCGGAAGCGAGTCGGGGGACCCGGGGACGACCACCCGCGGGGGACCATCGGGGGAAGACCGTACGGGGGAGTACGGGGAGTGCGAAGGCGCCGGTCCGGCAGCGGACCGGCGCCTTCCCGCGGGTTCAGCCCTTTCCGCTCACGCGTCCCTGGAGCAGCCGGGACAGGGCCGCGTGGACGTCGTCGAGCGAGCGCTCCGGCTGGAAGGACTGCCAGTCCAGCGCGGCCACCAGGACCATGCCGACCAGCGCGGCCGCCGTCAGCTGGACGTCGATCTCCGCGCTGAACTCGCCGGCCGCCACGCCCTCGCGCAGCACCCCCTCGACGACCGCGACGGCCTCCTGCCGGACCACCATCAGCGTGGACTGCCAGGCCCGGTTGGTGCGCCACAGCTCCGCCACGTACAGCTGGGTGAAGGCCGGGTAGCGGTCGATGAAGACCAGGCCCGCGCGGACCATGGCGTCCAGTGCGTCCACCTTGCTGCCGCCCTCGCGGGCGGTCTCCTCCGCCGCCTCCTTCAGCGAGGCGGTGAGCAGACCCACGCCATGCCGCAGCAGCTCCTCGAAGAGCACCGACTTGCTCGCGAAGTTGTAGTACACCGTGCCTTTCGCGACCCCGGCGCGTTCCGCGATCTCGTCCACCGTGGTGGCGGAGAAGCCCTGCTCGGCGATGAGGGTGACGGCCGCTTCGTAGAGCTTCTGCCGGGTGGCCTCGCGGCGGGTGCTGCCGCCGGACCTGGCGCTACTGCTTTCCATGGCCCTGATTCTCACAGGTACGCGCGCGTGCGGCGGGCGCTTGCCGATCACAGGCTCAGCTCCGGGTGCAGCCGGTCCAGCGTCCACACCTGGCGGCGCCGGGCCGCGAGCGCGGTCAGCGCCAGCGCACCCGCGGTGAACGCCGCCAGCACCCCGCACGCCTGCCAGACCGGGCCGAGCCCGCCGCCGGTGATCAGCCGGCGCAGCGCCTCCACGATGTAGCTCATCGGCAGGAACGGATGGATCGCGTTGAAGAAGCCCGGGCTGGTCTGCACCGGGTACGTGCCGCCCGCCGAGGTCAGCTGGAGCATCAGCAGCGCGAGCACCAGGATCCGGCCGGCCGCGCCGAAGCGGGCGTTCAGCCACTGCACGATCGCCCCGAAGCACGCCGTGACCAGGCACAGGAACCCGATCGTGCCCGCCGCGCGCAGCATCTGCAGTCCGATCGCCCAGTGCAGCACGGCCATCAGCGCCGCCACCTGGAGCACGCCGACGGCGACCACCGGCAGCCAGCCCGCGAGCGCGATCCGCCAGGCCGGCGAACCCGCCGCCAGGGCACGCCGGTTGAGCGGCGGGATCAGCATGTAGGCGACCATCGCGCCCACCCACAGCGACAGCGGGATGAAGTAGGGGGCGAAGCCGGTGCCGTAGTTCGGCGCCTTGTGCAGGTCGTGGGAGGCCAGCTGGACCGGGTCGGCCATGACGCCGGTGCGCCGGTCGCGGTCCTTCTTGTCGTAGTCCGGGATCTTCCTGGCGCCGTCGTGCAGTCCGCCGGCGAGCTTCCCGGAGCCGTCGGACAGCTTGTACAGGCCGCCGTTCAGGGTCTCGGCGCCCGAGGCGGCCGTGCCGATGCCCTTGTCCAGCGCGGTGGCGCCGGTCTTGGCGGTGCCGATCCCGGTGTGCAGCTTCTTGGCGCCGGCGGCGACCTTCTGCGCGCCGGTGTTCAGCTTGTTGATCTTCCTGACGGCGTCGTCGACGTCCTCGTACAGGTGCGGTGCGCGCTCTTCGAGGGCCTTGGCCTGCTTCTGCAGGGTGCCGAGGTTGTCCCGCATCGTCTTCAGGTCGCCGTCCTGGTCCAGGACGAGGGTGTTGACGTCGTCGGCGACCGTGGCCACCTCGGCGGCGGCCTGCTTGGCGCGCTTGAGCTCCGGGCAGAACGACGGGTCGGGGACGGTGGCGTCCTCGCAGCGCGTCTTGTAGATCCCGGCCAGGATGTCGGAGTTCGTGTGGGCGAGCTTCGCGGTGCCCGGGGCGTGCTTCACCAGGACGTCGAGGTTGTCCTTGACCGTCTTGGCCGAGTCGGCGACCAGACGGGCGGTGTCGCCGATGGTCTTCTCGTTGTCCTTCAGGAAGGGGCCGGTCTTGCCGTAGACGCCGTTGACCTTGTCGGCCAGCGCCTTCGTGCCGTCGGCGACCCGCCGGGAACCGTCCTGGAGGTCGCCGGCGCCCGTGTTCAGCTTCTTCAGGCCCTTGGCCAGCTTGCCGCTGCCGCTGCTGGCGTCCTTCAGGCCGTCGGCGAGGTCCTTGGAGCCCTTCTCCGCCTTCCCGATGCCGTTGTTCAGCCGGTCGGCGCCCTTGGCGGCGGTGACGGTCTTGTCGTGGATGCCGGAGAAGGAGACGAAGATCTTGTCCAGGAAGGTGCGCGAGGACTTGGCGGAGGCGGCCGAGCGGACCTCGTTGAAGACGGTGCGGGAGATCTGGCCGACGATGTAGTTGTTCGCGTCGTTGGTGCGCACCTGGAGGGCGCCGGTCTGCGGGGAGCCGCCGGAGCTGGAGGCGATCTTCCGGCTGAGGTCGGCCGGCATGGTCAGCGACAGGTAGTAGGTGCCGTCCTCGACGCCCCTGCGCGCCTCCTCGTCGCTCACCTCGTGCCACTCGAAGGTCCGGCTGTCGCGCAGTCCGTCGACGATGTCGTCGCCGGCGGTGACCCTCTTCCCGCCCGCCGTGGCGCCCTTGTCGTCGTTGACCAGGGCGACCGGGATGCGGTCCAGACGGCCGTAGGGGTCCCAGAAGGACCACAGGTACAGGGCGCCGTAGAGCAGCGGCAGCACGAGCAGCGCGACCAGGGCGGCGCGCGGCAGCTTCCCGCGCCCGAAGCGCCTCAGTTCGAGCGCGGCCAGCCTAGGCGAGCGCATCGGCGTCCTCCTTGGGGTCGCTGGTCCCGTCCCTCTTCCCGGCGCCGGGGGCGTCGGACCGGTCCTTGCGCGTGTCCGTCTCCGCGCCGTCCGCCGGGTCCGTGCCGGCGCCCGTTTCGGTGTCCGTCCGTCCGGTCGGCACGACGACGCAGTCACCGGGGGCGGTGCGGCAGACGACCGCCACCGTCGTGCCCGCGCGTGTGAGGGACCGCAGCACGTCCCACAGCGCGGCCCGCTCGGTGTCCGAGAGCTTGACGTCGATGTCGTCGACGCCGAGCAGCGCGGGCCGGCCGAGCAGGGCCAGGGCGAGGGACAGGCGCAGTTCCTGCGGCCGCTCTAGGTCGCGCACGGCGGTCCGGGAACCCTTGGGCAGCGTTTCGAGGTCGAGTCCGGCGGCGGCCAGCGCCGCGTCGACGCGCAGCCGTGCCTCGTGCGTGCGCTGGGGGCGGGGCCGCAGCAGTTCGCGCAGGGAGTCGCCGAAGCGGCTCTGCAGCAGGGCCCGTTCGCGCAGGTGCTCGCCGACGGTCAGGGCCGGCTCCAGGTCGGTCACGCCCGCCACGTTGGCCACCGCGCTGACGCGGCGCAGCCCGGCCATGTGCCGGGGGAGTTTGAGGCCGCCGACGGTGGCCACTCCCTCGGTGGGCTTCATCCGCCCCGTGAGCGCGAGCAGCAGACAGGTACGGCCGGAGCCGGACGGTCCCTCGATCGCGATGAGCGAGCCGGGCTCCGCGTCGAGGGTGATGCCTCGGAAGGCCCACCCCCGTGGTCCCTTGAGCCCGAGGCCCTCGGCCCTGACGTGCACGCCGTCCACAAGCCCCCCTTGCCGATCCACGTTTTTGAACTGACTGGTCAGTGCAAAAATACGCCCGAACCTTCGGTCGAGGCAAAGCCCCAGGTCAGAACGGATTGTCAGTGCCATACCTCACGATGGGCACATACGGCATCCGTGCCGTCACCCAGACGACAGGAGGTTCGTCATGGCCAATCCCTCCGCAGCCGCCGCACGCCGGCGCCGCGCCACCGGCCCTGCCCCCTCACTGACCGGCCCGGCGAGCGACGTGCACCCCGTGCTCCGCCGGGCCACGGCCCCGCCCGCCGCCCTCGACCTGCTCGCCCAGGCCCGCGCCGGACTGGAGGAGGCCACCGTCCTGGAAACACCGAACGAGCGCTATGCGACGGCCCACCTCGCCGCCCTGCGCACCGCCGCCGCCGTGCTCGCCGCCCGGGGCCGCCCCGAGACCTCCCCGCGCCGCCGCGCCCGGATCCGCAGCGCCTGGGAAGTGCTGCCCGAGATCACCCCCGAACTGACCGAGTGGAGCGCGCTGTTCGCCTCCGGCGCCGCCCGCCGTGCCCGTGCCGAGGCCGGCATCCGGGACGCGGCGAGCCGGCGGGACGCCGACGACCTGATACGGGACGTGGGGATGTTCCTGCGCATCGTCGAGCGGATGCTCGTCCTGCAGCCGGTCCTGCCCCAGCCCCGCCCGGAGGCCGGGGACGCCGGGGGAGCGGCCGGCCCGCCTCCGCGCAGCGACCTCCCGGACGCGGGCTGACCACCGGCTGAGAGAGGTTCCGGAGGCGACGACGGCCGCAGCCGGTCCGCCGTGCGAGACGGACACGGCCGTGCTCCGGCGCGGTGACCGGGACGGCATCGGAGGCAATAGGGTGGAGTCGCCTGAAGCCTTCCAGCCTGCCGAGGAGTCAACAGCCGTGTCGGACCCGATGCGCCCACCCGTCTCCCACCGCCACCCCCAGTGGACGTCGTCGCGCTCCGACACCCCTCGATCCCGCTCCTCCCTGCGTACCGCCGTGGTCTGGGACGTGCTCCAGGACGCCCTCGACCGCCGGGTCAAGGCCACCGGACGGGAGTCGCTCGACGTCCTCGACACCGGCGGCGGCAGCGGAAACTTCGCCGTGCCCCTCGCCCGGCTCGGCCACCGCGTCACCGTGGTGGACCCCAGCCCGAACGCCCTGTTCGCGCTGGAGCGCCGGGCCGCCGAGGCCGGCGTCGCCGACCGGGTCCGGGGCGTCCAGGGCGACGCGCACGGCCTGTTCGACGTGGTCGAGCGCGGTGGCTACGACGCCGTGCTGTGCCATGGCGTCCTGGAGTACGTCGACGACCCGGCCGAGGGCGTTCGCAACGCCGTCGCCGCGCTGCGCGCCGAGGGCGTCCTCAGTCTGCTCGCCGCGGGCCTCGGCGGTGCCGTGCTCGCCCGCGCCCTCGCCGGGCACTTCACGGAGGCCCGGCAGGCCCTGACCGACCCCGACGGCCGGTGGGGCACCGGTGACCCGGTGCCGCGCCGGTTCACCGCCGATCAGCTCACCGCGCTGGTCGAGGGCGCGGGCCTGCGGGTGGGCGCCGTGCACGGGGTGCGGGTCTTCGCCGACCTGGTCCCCGGCGTCCTCGTGGACACCGAGCCCGGCGCCCTCGACGCGCTGCTGAAGCTGGAGGCCGCAGCGGCCGAGCTGGCCGCGTTCCACTCCGTCGCCACCCAGCTGCATGTGCTCGGTGAGACGCGGGGTGCCGCCGAGGCCTGAGCTCACGGCCGTGACCCGCCGCTGATCAGGGCCTGGGCAGCGGATGGAGTACGCCACAAGCCCCCCGATCGTGGGGTTTGCGCCGTATGATCGAGGTACACCACCCGGCATGACGGGTCGGCTGCCGGGGAATGGAAGCCTCAGCGAGCCGTGACGGCCATGACGGATTCCGGTTCGCCAACTGGCGCAGAGGGGCGGGTTTCACGGGGGCGATTCCCTGCCTATCCTGAAGGGACCCCCCGGGTCGCCCCGGCGACTGCACGATGAGGAGGACTCCGTGCCGCTCTCGGAGCACGAGCAGCGCATGCTCGAGCAGATGGAGCGAGCGCTGTACGCCGAAGATCCCAAGTTCGCGTCAGCGCTTGAGGGAAGCGGGCTGCGTACGTACACCCGGCGGCGGGTCTACCAGGCGGTCGCAGGCTTCCTCGTGGGTATCGCGCTCCTCATGGCCGGAATGGTCGCGCAGCTGATCTGGGTCAGCGTGGTGGGTTTCCTCGTCATGCTGGGCTGCGCCGTCCTCGCTGTCACGGGCTGGCGAAAGGCCCCGAAGCCGGGCGAGCAGCCCACGGGCGCCGTCCGCCGCCAGGTGCGGCCGAAGCGCTCCATGATGGACCGGATCGAGGAGCGCTGGCAGCGCCGCCGGGACGAACAGGGCCGGTAGCCGTCCGGCGGTCTCCACCGCCCACGGACGACGCCGGCAGACGACGCAGACGGAGAACGCCGACAGGCGACGCAGACGGAGCACGCCGACAGACGATGCTGAGGGGCGACCACCGCGGGTGGCCGCCCCTCAGCGCTGTCTCAGCCCTGTTGCTGCGAGGGCCGGCTCGGGCCTGGCCTGGCCGCGGCCGCCCGGGCCCGGAGCGCGGACCAGCGGTCCGCCACCGCCCACAGCACCCGCACCGACGAGCGGGGCAGGAACAGCGCCCGCAGCCGCGTGCCGGTGCTCACCGTGCCGCGCAGCCCCTCGACCACCCGGCGCACGTCCTCCGCCACTCCGGCCGCCGGGCGCGGCCGGGGCGCGTACAGCACCTGCTCCACGGCGTCCGCCACCCGGTGCACCGCGGCACCGGCCGCCGGGTCCAGCCGGCCGAGACCGACGATCCGGGCCGCCGCCCTGCGCGGGGTCAGCGACTCGTCCGGCGGGATGCCGTGGTCCCAGGCGCTGTCCGTCAGCTCCCGCCAGACCGCCAGGGTGTGTCCCGCCGCGCCCTGCTCGGTCCGGGCGTGCCCGCCCAGCCGCGCCGACCGCACCCGCAGCCGCCACAGCAGCGGCGACAGCGGCAGGGCCAGCACCACCAGCGCGGCCAGGCCGATCAGCAGGTACCACCCCGGGCCCGGGCCACCGCCGCCGTCGCTCGGGACCGCCGCCGCGGACGCGGTGTCGCAGCCCTGCACCTTGACCAGCTCGGGCGTGCAGCTCTCGCTCGCCGAGGGTGCCGCCGAGGGCGCCGTGGACGAGTGGTGCGAGGGCAGGTCCTGGTCCGGCAGCGAGGTGCCGGGCGTGTCCGACTGGGTGTACGACGGTGTCGTGCCGCGGGTCGGGGTCGGCTCGAAGCGGGTCCAGCCCACGCCCTCGAAGTACAGCTCGGGCCAGGCGTGCGCGTCCTTCTGGCTCACCGCGACCGTGCCGTCCGCCTGCGGGGTGCCCGGCGCGAAGCCCACCGCGACCCGGGCCGGAATGCCGAGCGTGCGGGCCATCGCCGCCATCGCGAAGGAGAAGTGGACACAGAAGCCCTCCTTCTTCTTCAGGAAGTTCGCGATGGCGTCCGGGCCGCGGCCGACCTCCACCTGGGTGTCGTACTGGAAGCCGCCCGTGACGGCGAAGTAGTCCTGGAGCTTGACCGCTTCCTCGTAGTGGCTGCGCGCGCCCGCGGTGATCTCCTCGGCGGTCTTGGCCACCACCTTCGGCAGCGAGGACGGCACCTCGGTGTACTCGCGCTTCAGGGCCGCGGGCGGCTCCGGCGCGGTGGACAGCTGCTGCGCGGTCGGCCGCAGGTCCAGGCTGGTCACCTGGTAGGCCGCGCCGCGCGTGGTCTGGCCGTGGTCGCCGACGACGGCCATGCCGACCGGTTCGTAGCGCCAGCGTCCGCCGATCTTCACCCCGCTCGGCGGGTAAGGCATCGGCAGCCAGTCCTGGGCGTACCAGTCCGCCGCCGTGACCGTGGTCGTCACCGTGCCGCGCTTGATGTCCGCGCCGAGGCCGAGGGGCGTGGGGAACCGGTCCGGCACGCCGACGACGCGCCGCTGCGCCGGCTTCCAGGTGGTGCCGTCGAAGTCGTCCAGGGAGGCGATCCGCAGATACAGGTCCGAGATGTCGTTGGTGCTGGTCCGCAGGGTCAGCACCTGGCGGTCGTTGTCCGTGTTCAGGTTGTCGCGCAGTGCCACCAGCAGGTTGACCGCGCCGCCCCCGAGCCCCTCGCCGCTGCCGGCCCCCACGCCCGTCCCGGCGGCGTCCAGCAGGCCGCCCTGCATCGCGGGCAGCGCCAGCGGAACCATCAGGGCCACGCCCAGCGCCACCGCCCCGATCCGGCGTCCGGTGCGCACCGGCGCCACCGCGCCGTCCTCCGGGGAGCCCGGGGAACGGGGAGCGCCACCGAAGACCCGGCCCCACTGAGCCAGCCGGTCCCGGCCCTCGGCGAGCAGCAGCATCAGATAGCCGGCCGCCGCCACCAGGAACCACAGCCAGTCGGCGGCGCCTTGGGACAGCCCGGCGGCCACCGAGTACAGCGCGAGCAGCGGCAGCCCGGCCGGGGCCGCGCTGCGGAAGGTCACCGCGAGCGTGTCCACCAGCAGGCCGATCACCAGGGCACCGCCGATCAGCATCAGCTTGATGCCTTCGGTGAGGGGCGCCGGGATCGCGTACTCGCCGACGTCGTTGGAGCCCTGCTGGAGCAGATCGGCGAAGTGCCGGAAGGCGTCCGGCCCCGGGACCAGCCCGATGATCGCGTGCTCCCGCGCGAAGACCAGCGTCAGCAGCACCAGCGTGGCCAGCGCCTGCGCCACCACGGTCAGCGGCCGGCCCAGCGGCACCCGGCGGGCCGCGGCACCCACCCCGCTCTGCACGGCCAGCAGCGGCACCAGCTGCAGCAGCCAGGTCGGCTCGGCCACCAGGGGCAGCAGCGCGCAGGAGGCCATCAGCGTGGCCGCCGCCGCGCACAGCGCCAGTCGTGCCCGCCCGCTCATCCCCTGGCCTCCCCGCTCGACGGCACCAGGCCCGAGCGCTCCCGGTCCGCCTGCTGCCACAGCGCGTTCAGCGCGGCGCCGCGCGGCACGCTCAGCGCGGTCCAGCCCGACTCGCGCAGCAGCCGCAGGCGTTCGGCGTGCCGGTCGCCCGGCAGCGGCCCGTCGGTCGTCTCCCGCACCCACGTGTGGGGGTCCAGCACGAAGGCGACGGCACCGCCGCTGCGCCGGCTCATCCTGGCGACCGTCGCGGCCTGTTCCTCGTCCAGGTCGCCCAGGAAGGCGACCAGCAGCCCCTCGTTGCCGCCGCGCAGCACGTCGTACGCCCGGGACAGGCCGGTCCCGTCGGAGTGGTCGATCACCGCGAGGGTGTCCATCATCAGCCCGGCCGCCTCCGCGGTCTCCTGGCCGGTGCCGGCGAACCCGTCGGCGCCCTCGCCGGGCACCACGCTGCCGCTGTCGGTCAGCAGCCGTACCGAGAAGCCGCGTTCGAGCATGTGCACCAGCACCGAGGCGGCGCCGGAGACGGCCCACTCGAAGGCCGAGTCGGGGCCCGCGCCCTCGTAGGCACCACCCCGGGTGTCCAGCAGCACGGTGCAGCGGGCGCGCCGGGGCTGTTCCTCGCGGCGCACCATCAGCTCGCCGTAGCGCGCGGTGGACCGCCAGTGCACCCGGCGCAGATCGTCGCCGTAGCGGTAGCCGCGCGGGATCACGTCGTCCTCGCCCGCCAGCGCCAGCGACCGCTGCCGCCCGTCGCCGTACCCCTGGGCCTCGCCGCTGAAGCGGACCGCGGCGAGCGGCTGCACGCGCGGGATGACCGTCAGGGTGTCGTGCGCCGAGAAGGAGCGGGTCAGTTCGCACATCCCGAAGGGGTCCGTCAGCCGCAGCTGCAGCGGGCCCAGCGGGTAGCGGCCGCGCAGGTCGGAGCGGACCCGGTAGGACACCTCGCGGCGGCCGCCCGGCTCCACCCGGTCCAGCACGAACCGGGGCCGCGGTCCGAGGACGTACGGCACCCGGTCCTGGAGCATCAGCAGGCCGGTGGGCAGCCGGGAGACGTTGTCCATCCGCAGGTGCACCCGGGCCTCGGTGCCGGCCGGCACGCGCGCCGGGGCGAGCCGGCGGGTGCCGGAGACCCGGTAGCGGGTGCGGTACACGACCGTCGCGCAGGTCAGGGGCAGCACGGCCAGCAGCAGGCCGACGCGCAGCAGATCGCTCTGGCCCAGGACGTACGCGCAGATCGCGGCCGCGATCCCGGCCGCCAGGAAGGAACGACCGCGGGTGGTCAGACCCGCCAGGGCCGTACGGACGCCGCCCGTCTCCCCGCGGTCGGCCTCCGCCTGCCCGGCCCCCCCGGTGCCCATCACAGACTCCGCGGGGGCTGCTGCGGATACGCCGGGACGTTCCGGCCGAGGCCGCCGAAGCCCGGTGCCTGCCGGCCCGGTGCCGCGGGCAGCGGGGTGTGCTGGAGGATCTCCTGCACGACCTGCTCGGCCGTGCGGCGGTTCAGCTGCGCCTGCGCCGTGGGCAGCAGGCGGTGCGCGAGGACGGCGACGGCGAGTGCCTGGACGTCGTCCGGCAGCGCGTACTCCCGGCCGGCCAGGGCCGCGGACGCCTTCGCCGCGCGCAGCAGATGCAGCGTCGCGCGCGGGGAGGCGCCGAGTCTGAGGTCGGGGTGGGTGCGGGTGGCGGCGACCAGCTCCACCGCGTACCGGCGGACCGGCTCGGAGACGTGCACGGTGCGCACCGCCTCGATCAGCTTCACGATCTCGTGGGCGTGCGCCACCGGCTGCAGGTCCTCCAGCGGGCTGACCCCGCCGTGGATGTCCAGCATCTGCAACTCGGCGTCCACGCTGGGATAGCCGACGGAGACGCGGGCCATGAAGCGGTCGCGCTGGGCCTCGGGCAGCGGGTAGGTGCCCTCCATCTCGACCGGGTTCTGGGTGGCCACCACCATGAAGGGACTGGGCAGTTCGTAGGTCTGCCCGTCGATGGTGACCTGCCGCTCCTCCATGGACTCCAGCAGCGCCGACTGGGTCTTGGGCGAGGCGCGGTTGATCTCGTCGCCGATCACGATCTGCGCGAAGATGGCGCCCGGCTTGAACTCGAAGTCCCGGCGCTGCTGGTCCCAGATGGACACACCGGTGATGTCCGAGGGCAGCAGGTCGGGCGTGAACTGGATGCGCCGCACCGAGCAGTCGATGGACCGCGCCAGCGCCTTGGCCAGCATCGTCTTGCCCACGCCGGGGACATCCTCGATCAGCAGGTGGCCCTCGGCGAGCAGCACGGTCAGGGCCAGCCGTACGACCTCGGGCTTTCCCTCGATCACGCCCTCCACCGAACCGCGCACCCGCTCCACCGTGGCGGTCAGATCAGTGAGGCTCGCTCGATCGTCATAGGTCGTCACCCGGCCCTCCTCGGCCCGTACTTTCCGGGCCGACGCTGCTTGCGAAACCGGCCCACCCCGAAACACGGACACCACGCGGGAAAGGTTCCGCGTGACGTCACCCCCGCATTCTTGCCGCCGTTACCGATTCGTGTCACTCGCCTGTGGACAACTGCCCGCACGATGTCGGTCTTACGGCTTTTTCGACCGCGTTTTCGATACGGCTGCGGCGGGATGCTTCCGGGGTGGCCGGCCGGCGCGTCCGGTCAGGCCGGGTCGACCTCGCGCAGGAGACCGGTGCGCACGTCGAACACAAAACCGCGTACGTCGTTCGTGTGCAGCAGGAACGGCGAGGTGCGCACGCGCTGCATGGACTGGCGCACGTCCTGGTCGACGTCCCGGAAGGACTCCACCGCCCACGCCGGGCGCTGACCGACCTCCATCTCCAGGTCGTGCCGGAAGTCCTCGGTGATGGACTCCATGCCACAGCCGGTGTGGTGGATCAGCACGACGCTGCGGGTGCCGAGCGCCCGCTGGCTGATGGTCAGGGAGCGGATCACGTCGTCGGTGACGACGCCGCCCGCGTTGCGGATGGTGTGACAGTCGCCGAGCTGCAGGCCGAGGGCCTTGTGCAGGTCGAGGCGGGCGTCCATGCAGGCGACCACGGCGACCTGGAGAACGGGACGGGCGTCCATGCCGGGGTCGGCGAACGCGGCGGCGTACCGCCGGTTGGCCTCCACCAGGCGCTCCGTCACGGTGCCGCCGTCCGTTATGGCGCCTTCGGATCCAGTGGGAACTGCTGCGGAAGTCGTCATACTCATGACGTTACTGGTCACGCCCGGTCCTGGCCCGCTGTGAGTCGGGACAAAGAACGTCATCACGGCTTGTTGTGAGCCACCCCACACGTGGGGCAAACCTGCTCCGGACGGGTGAACACCGCCGAATTGCGGCTCCCGCCGCGATGCGGTAGGCGACGCGCAGGCCGGTTGATTGACCGCGCGACACGGTGGACTAAAGTGGCGCGAAGCGGGAGACGTGGCTCTCCCTGCTGGTGAAACCCCGGAGACCCCGGCTCGCACCCGGGCCGTCTCCCCGCGTGCGCGGCGCGTACGCACGGCTCGGCCTCCTCCCGCTCCCGGTCCGGCTGACGCTTCCGGCGCCGGCAGGCCTCCCCTTCACGAGCTGGCGGGGACCCGGCGGTGCGTACGGGCCGCGCCGGAAGATGAGAGGCCCCCTTGAGCCAGAGTCGACACGTCCCGGTGATGCTCCAGCGGTGCCTGGACCTGCTGGCGCCCGCCCTGGAGCGCCCGGGAGCGGTGGTCGTCGACTGCACACTCGGCCTCGGCGGGCACAGCGAGGCGCTGCTGAGCCGGTTCCCCGAGGCGCGGCTGATCGGCCTCGACCGGGACAAGGAGGCGCTGCGGCTGTCCGGCGAGCGCCTGGCGCCCTTCGGCGAGCGCGCCACCCTGGTGCACGCCGTCTACGACGAGCTGCCCGACGTGCTGCGCCGGCTGCGCATCGCGCGCGTGCAGGGCGTCCTGTTCGACCTCGGGGTCTCCTCCATGCAACTGGACGAGGCCGGCCGCGGCTTCGCCTACGCCCAGGACGCGCCGCTGGACATGCGGATGGACCAGACGACCGGCATGAGTGCCGCCGAGGTCCTCAACACCTACCCGCCGGGCGAACTCGTGCGCATCCTGCGCGCGTACGGCGAGGAGAAGCAGGCCAAGCGGATCGTGGCCGCGATCGTGCGCGAACGCGAGAAGGAGCCGTTCAGCAACAGCGCCCGGCTCGTGGAGCTGATCCGGGACGCCCTGCCGCAGGCCGCCAAGCGCACCGGCGGCAACCCCGCCAAGCGCACCTTCCAGGCGCTGCGCATCGAGGTCAACGGGGAGCTGTCCGTCCTGGAGCGGGCGATCCCCGCGGCGGTGAAGGCCCTCGACGTCGGCGGGCGGATCGCGGTGCTGTCGTACCACTCGCTGGAGGACCGGCTGGTCAAGCAGGTGTTCGCGGCCGGCGCCGCGTCCACCGCGCCGCCCGGGCTGCCGGTCGTGCCCGAGCGCTACCAGCCGCGGCTCAAGCTGCTCACCCGGGGTGCCGAACTTCCCACCGAGGAAGAGGTCGCCGAGAACCGCCGGGCCGCACCCGCCAGGCTGCGCGGCGCCGAGCGCATCAGGGAGGACGCCGAGTGAGCGAGACGGGCCGCTTCGACGCCCGCACGGACCGGGGGAGCCGTGCCTAGGAAACCCGAACTGAAGGGGCGGGCCGCGCGGCTCGCCCGGCTCTTGCCGGCCGGCCGCGCCCGGGCCGCCCGTGCCCCGTTCGTCCTCCTCGTCGTCCTGCTGCTCGGCGGCGGCCTCATCGGGCTCCTGGTGCTGAACTCCGCGCTCAGCGAAGGCTCGTTCAAACTCGACGCCCTGCAGAAGGAGACGAGGAGCCTCACCGACGAGGAACAGGCCCTCCAGCGGGACATCGACGCCTACTCGGCCCCCGACGCCCTCCAGCGCCGGGCCCGCCAGCTCGGCATGGTCCCCGGCGGCGACCCGGCCTTCCTCAACCCCGACGGCACCGTCAAGGGCGTCACGGGTGTCGCGAGGCCCGACCCCGCCGCCCTCACCGGCCCGGTCGCCCCCGAGACCGTGACCCCGGCCGCCGCCCTTTCCGCGACCCCGTCCACGCCCGTCTCTCCCGTACCGGCGCAGGGACAGTCCCAGTCCGTCCCCGCGCCCTCCGCCCCGGCGGGGGCCGTACCACCACCGCCCGCCGCCGCCCAGCCCATCCCCACCCCGACCCCCGGCAGGTGACGGAAGTGTCCGACAGGGAAGCGCCGCGCCGTCGTGTGCCCGGGCCTGCCAAACCGCCTCGGCCCAGGAGCGCCGTGCGGCGCCAGCCCGGGCCCGGTGCGCGTCCGGCGCGGCGGCCGAGCGGCGCCCGGCCGCCGGGCCAGCGCCCCCTCCGGCTGGGCAGCGCCCGGCCCCGGCTGCGCATGGTCAGCCTCGCCCTGACCCTGGTGCTGCTGGCCTTCGTCGTGCGGCTGCTCCAGGTGCAGGCCGTCGACGCCAGCGCACTCGCCGCGCGGGCCGAGCAGAACCGCTATGTCGTGCACACGCTGGCCGCCGAACGCGGCGGGATCACCGACCGTAACGGCGTGGCCCTCGCCATCAGCGAGGACGCGTACGACATCACGGCCGACCCCACGATGTTCAGCAGGAAGCAGCTGCAGGTCGGCGACGGCCCGGAGCAGGCCGCCGCGCTGCTCTCGCCGATCCTCGGGCAGAGCCAGGCCGAGCTCGTGAAGAAGCTGCGGCCCAGGAACAGCAGCTCCCGCTACACCCGGCTCGCCACCCGGCAGACCCCGCAGGTCTGGAAGCAGATCAAGGACCTGAAGGCCGCGCTCGCCAAGAAGTCCGAGACGGACCACGGCACCGCCAACGTGCTGGCCGGCGTCTTCGCCGACCCCAGCAGCCAGCGGGTGTATCCCAACGGCGACCTCGCCGCCGGGACACTCGGCTGGGTCAACGCCGACGGCCAGGGCGGCGGCGGCATCGAGCAGGAGCTGAACAAGCAGCTGTCGGGCAAGGACGGCAAGATCCGCTACGCCCAGTCCGGCGGCCGCGAGGTGCCCACGGCCGGGTCCAACGAGACACCCGCCGTGCCCGGCTCCGACGTCGAGCTGACCATCGACCGCGACATCCAGTGGGCCGCGCAGAACGCCATCACCGAGCAGGTGCGCAGGTCCAGGGCGGACCGCGGGTACGTGATCGTCCAGGACACCCGCAGCGGCGAGATCCTGGCCATGGCCGACGCGCCCGGCTTCGACCCGAACAACCTGTCCGAGGCGGACGCGGAGGCCATGGGCAACGCTGCCCTCCAGGACGCCTACGAGCCCGGCTCCACCGCCAAGGTGATGTCCATGGCGGCCGTGCTGGAGGAGAACGCCGCGACCCCGCTCACCCACGTCGTCGTACCCAACCGGCTGCACCGCGGCGACCGGCTCTTCTCCGACGACGTCGACCACGACACCTGGTACCTCACGCTGAACGGCGTCCTCGCCAAGTCCAGCAACATCGGCACCATCCTGGCCACCGGCCAGCTCGGCCGCACGCAGTCCGAGGCGAACAAGGTCCTCTACTCCTACCTGCGCAAGTTCGGCATCGGCAGCTCCACCGGGCTCGGCTTCCCCGGTGAGACCCCCGGCATCCTCTCGCCGTACCAGAAGTGGTCCACTTCGCAGCAGTACACGATTCCTTTCGGCCAGGGCTTCTCCCTCAACGCCCTGCAGGCCGCCTCCGTCTACTCGACCATCGCCAACGGCGGGGTCCGGATCGAGCCGACCCTGGTGCGCGGCACCAAGGGCCCCGACGGACGCTTCACCCCCGCGCCCAAGCCCAAGGACACCCGGGTCGTCAGCCAGAAGACCGCCACGGCCCTCTCCCAGATGCTGGAGTCCGTCGTGGACGACGAGCAGGGCACCGGCATCAAGGCCCGCATCCCCGGCTACCGGGTCGCGGGCAAGACCGGCACGGCCAACCGTGTGGATCCGGCCACCGGCAGGTACCACGGATACACCTCGTCGTTCGCCGGCTTCGCGCCTGCGGACAACCCCCGCATCACCGTCTACTGCGCCATCCAGAACGCCACCTCCGGCAGCTACTACGGCGGCCAGATCTGCGGTCCCATCTACAAGCAGGTGATGGAGTTCGCGCTGAAGACCCTGCAGGTGCCGCCGACCGGGGCGCAGCCCGCCAACCTGCCCGTCGACTACAAGCCCTGATCAGCACCTCGGAAACACCAGGAACCAGCCCGTGACAACGATCACCCCGGAACCCGGGAACCAAGGCGCCTCACGCCCCTCACTTCGCCCCGGAGCGGGTGCGGCGGGTACGCTCACCGCCGTGCCACACGCTGATCAGTCCCAAACCACCCAGAAGGGCGCTTCCGTGACATATCCGGGACCGCCGCGACCGGTCGAGGTCTCCGCCACACCCCTCGCGGAACTGGCCGATCAGCTGGGTGCCGCCGCCCCGGAGGCCGCCGCCGAGGTCACGGGGATCACCCACGACTCGCGCGCCGTCCGCCCCGGTGACCTGTACGCCGCCCTGCCGGGCGCCCGCCTGCACGGCGCCGACTTCGTCACCCAGGCCGCCGGCCTCGGCGCGGTCGCCGTGCTCACCGACCCGACGGGCGCCGAGCGCGCGGCCGCGACCGGACTGCCGGTCCTCGTCGTGGACGACCCGCGCGCGCGGATGGGCGCACTCGCGGCCACCATCTACGGCCGGCCCGGGCACGACCTGCTCCAGATCGGCATCACCGGCACCTCCGGCAAGACCACCACGGCCTATCTGGTCGAGGGCGGACTGCGCACCGCGAAGTCCACCGGTCTCGTCGGCACGGTCGAGATGCGCATCGGCGACGAACGCATCAAGTCCGAGCGCACCACCCCGGAAGCCACCGACCTGCAGGCGCTCTTCGCCGTCATGCGCGAGCGCGGTGTCGAGGCGGTCGCCATGGAGGTCTCCAGCCACGCCCTGGTCCTCGGCCGGGTCGACGGCTGCGTCTTCGACGTCGCCGTCTTCACCAACCTCAGCCCGGAGCACATGGAGTTCCACTCCGACATGGAGGACTACTTCCGGGCCAAGGCACAGCTGTTCACGCCGCGGCGCAGCAGACTCGGCGTGGTCAACGCCGACGACGAGTACGGCCGCCGGCTGGCCGAGGAGGCCACGGTCCCCGTCGTCACCTTCTCCGCCGAGGGCCACCCCGACGCCGACTGGCGGGCCGAGCACGTCCAGGTCGGGCCCATGGACGCGACGTTCACCGTCGTCGGTCCGGACGGCGAGCGCCTCCACGCCAGGTCGCCGCTGCCGGGCCCCTTCAACGTGGCGAACACCCTCGCCGCCATCGTCGCCCTCGCCGCGGCCGGCCTCGACCCGCAGGCCGCCGCCGACGGCATCGCCGCCGTACCCGGCGTCCCCGGCCGCCTGGAGCGCGTGGACGCCGGACAGCCCTACCTCGCGGTCGTGGACTACGCCCACAAGACCGACGCGGTCGAGTCGGTGCTCAAGGCGCTGCGCAAGGTCACCAAGGGCCGGCTGCACGTGGTCCTCGGCTGCGGCGGCGACCGCGACCAGACCAAGCGCGCCCCGATGGGCGCGGCCGTGGCCCGCCTGTCCGACACGGCCGTACTGACCTCCGACAACCCCCGCTCCGAGGACCCCCTCGCGATCCTCGCGACCATGCTCCAGGGCGCGGCCTCCGTGCCCGCGCACGAGCGCGGCGAGGTGCTCCTGTTCGAGGACCGGGCCGCCGCGATCACCGCCGCCGTGGGCCGCGCCCGGGCCGGCGACACCGTGCTGGTCGCGGGCAAGGGCCACGAGCAGGGCCAGGACATCGCCGGCGTGGTCCGTCCCTTCGACGACCGCCAGGTGCTCCGCGAAGCCATCCAGAAGACCCAGGGATGAAAATCCAGAAGACCCAGGGGATGAACTTGTGATCGCCCTCTCCCTCGCCGAGATCGCAGCAGTCGTCGGCGGGCAGACGCACGACATACCGGATCCGTCCACGCAGGTCACGGGCCCGGTCGTCCGGGACTCCCGAGAGGTGGTGCCCGGCAGCCTGTTCGCCGCCTTCGTCGGCGAGCGCGTGGACGGCCACGACTTCGCGGCGCGGGTCGTCGAGGCGGGCGCGGTCGCCGTACTGGCGTCGCGCCCGGTCGGCGTGCCCGCGATCGTCGTCGAGGACGTCCAGGCCGCCCTCGGCGCCCTCGCCCGGCACGTCGTCAAACGGCTCGGCGCGACCCTCGTCGCCCTGACCGGCTCGGCGGGCAAGACCAGCACCAAGGACCTGATCGCGCAGGTGCTCCAGCGCAAGGCGCCGACGGTGTTCACGCCGCAGTCGCTCAACAACGAGATCGGGCTGCCGCTCACCGCCCTGACCGCCACCGAGGAGACGCAGTTCCTCGTGCTGGAGATGGGCGCCCGCGGTGTCGGCCACATCCGCTACCTCACCGACCTCACGCCCCCGAAGATCGGCGTCGTCCTCAACGTCGGCACCGCCCACATCGGCGAGTTCGGCGGGCGCGAGCAGATCGCCCAGGCCAAGGGCGAGATCGTCGAAGGCCTCCCGGAGGACGGCGCGGCCATCCTCAACGCCGACGACCCGCTGGTCAGGGCCATGGCCCCGCGTACCAAGGCGAAGGTGGTCCTTTTCGGAGAGTCGGCCGAAGCGGACGTACGCGCCGAGAACGTACGACTCACGGACAGCGGACAGCCGTCCTTCAGGCTTCTCACACCCTCCGGTGCATGCGATGTGACCATGCGCCTGTACGGTGAGCACCACGTGTCGAACGCGCTCGCCGCGGCCGCCGTCGCCCATGAGCTGGGCATGTCCGCGGAAGAGATCGCCACCGCGCTCTCCGAGGCGGGCACCCTCTCCCGCTGGCGGATGGAGGTCACCGAGCGACCGGACGGCGTGACCATCGTCAACGACGCCTACAACGCCAACCCCGAGTCCACGCGGGCCGCCCTGAGGGCGCTCGCGGCCATGGGCAAGGGTCGCCGCACGTGGGCGGTGCTCGGCAAGATGGCCGAGCTGGGGGACGAGGCGCTCGCCGAGCACGACGCCGTCGGACGGCTCGCCGTCCGGCTCAACGTCAGCAAGCTCGTCGCGGTCGGGGGGATCGAAGCCTCCTGGCTGCAACTGGGCGCATATAACGAGGGTTCGTGGGGTGAGGAGTCGGTGCACGTGTCCGACGCACAGGCGGCGATCGACCTGTTGCGCAGCGAGTTGCGCCCGGGGGACGTCGTACTCGTGAAGGCGTCCCGTTCGGTGGGGCTCGAGAGCGTTGCCCAGGCGCTCGTCGAGAGCGGTGCCGAGGGTGAGGTTGCCGCCCGATGATGAAGCAGATCCTGTTCTCAGGAGTCATTGGCCTCTTCCTGACGCTGATCGGCACCCCGCTGCTGATCAAGCTCCTCGCCCGCAAGGGCTACGGCCAGTACATCCGTGACGACGGCCCGCGCGAGCACGCCAGCAAGCGCGGTACGCCGACCATGGGCGGCATCGCCTTCATCCTGGCGACGATCGCCGCGTACTTCCTGAGCAAGCTCATCACGGGTTACCCGCCCACCTACTCCGGCATCCTGGTCCTGGGACTGATGTTCGGCATGGGTCTGGTCGGCTTCCTCGACGACTACATCAAGATCGTCAAGCGGCGTTCGCTGGGTCTGCGGGCCAAGGCGAAGATGGCCGGCCAGCTGATCGTCGGCATCTCCTTCGCCGTGCTGTCGCTGATGTTCGCCGACGCGCGCGGCAACACCCCGGCCTCCACCAAGCTGTCGTTCATCACCGACTTCGGCTGGACGATCGGCCCGGTGCTGTTCGTCGTCTGGGCGCTGTTCATGATCCTCGCGATGTCGAACGGCGTGAACCTGACCGACGGTCTGGACGGCCTGGCCACCGGCGCCTCCGTGCTCGTCTTCGGCGCCTACACGTTCATCGGTGTCTGGCAGTTCCAGGAGTCCTGCGCCAACGCGCAGACCCTGACCAACCCGGCCGCCTGCTACGAGGTGCGCGACCCGCTGGACCTCGCGGTGATCGCCTCCGCGCTGATGGGTGCCTGCCTGGGCTTCCTGTGGTGGAACACCTCGCCGGCGAAGATCTTCATGGGCGACACCGGCTCGCTCGCCCTCGGCGGTGTCCTGACGGGTCTGGCGATCCTCTCCCGCACGGAACTGCTGGTGGCCATCATGGGTGGCCTGTTCGTCCTCATCACCATGTCGGTCGTCATCCAGGTCGGCTCCTTCCGGCTCACCGGCAAGCGCGTCTTCCGGATGGCACCGCTCCAGCACCACTTCGAACTCAAGGGCTGGTCCGAGGTCCTGGTGGTGGTCCGGTTCTGGATCATCCAGGGAATCTGTGTGATTGTCGGACTGGGCCTCTTCTATGCGGGATGGGCAGCGGAAAAGTGACCTCCACCTCGGAGCTCTTCGACTTCCAGGGCAAGCACGTCACCGTCGCCGGGCTCGGTGTCTCCGGCGTCCCGGCGGCCAGGGTGCTGCACGCGCGCGGGGCGGTCGTCACGGTCGTCAACGACGGCGACGACGCACGCGCGCGTGAACAGGCGGCCGCACTGGAGGCGCTCGGCATCACCGTGCGCCTCGGCGACGGCGCCTCCCTGCCGGAGGGCACCGAGCTGATCGTCACCGCGCCAGGCTGGAAGCCCGACAAGCCGCTGTTCCTGGCGGCCGAGAAGGCCGGCGTGCCGGTCTGGGGCGACGTCGAGCTGGCCTGGCGCCTGCGGGGCCACGACGGGCGGGAAGCGGCCCCCTGGCTGGCCGTCACGGGCACCAACGGCAAGACCACGACCGTGCAGATGCTGGCGTCGATCCTGACGGCGGCCGGCCTGCGCACGGCCGCCGTCGGCAACATCGGCGTCTCCCTGCTGGACGCGGTCCTCGGCGAGGAGGAGTACGACGTACTCGCCGTGGAGCTTTCCAGCTACCAGCTGCACTGGGCGCCCTCGCTGCGCGCCCACTCGGCGGCCGTCCTCAACCTCGCCCCCGACCACCTCGACTGGCACGGCTCCATGGAGGCCTACGCCCGCGACAAGGGCCGTATCTACGAGGGCAATCGGGTCGCCTGCGTCTACAACGTCGAGGACAAGGCCACCGAGGACCTGGTCCGCGAGGCCGACGTCGAAGAGGGCTGCCGGGCCATCGGCTTCACCCTCGGCGCCCCCGCGCCCTCCCAACTCGGTGTCGTCGACGGCATCCTGGTCGACCGGGCCTTCGTGGCGAACCGGCAGAAGAACGCCCAGGAGCTGGCCGAGGTCTCCGACGTCAACCCGTCGGCCCCGCACAACATCGCCAACGCCCTTGCCGCGGCGGCCCTCGCGCGTGCCTTCGGGGTGCCCGCCCAGGCCGTGCGGGAGGGTCTCAGGGCCTTCCGGCCGGACGCCCACCGCATCGCGCACGTCGCCGACATCGACTCGGTGGCGTACGTGGACGACTCCAAGGCGACCAACACGCATGCCGCCGAAGCATCGTTGGCGTCATATGAGTCGATTGTATGGATTGCGGGCGGTCTGGCGAAGGGAGCGACCTTCGACGAGCTGGTCGCCAAGTCGGCGAAGCGACTTCGCGGTGCCGTCCTGATCGGCGCCGATCGTGCCCTGATCCGCGAGGCCCTCGCGCGACACGCCCCGGAGGTACCCGTTGTGGACCTCGACCGGACCGACACTGGGGCGATGCTCCAGGCGGTGACGGAAGCGAAGCGGCTCGCGCAGCCCGGTGACACGGTGCTGCTGGCCCCGGCCTGCGCCTCCATGGACATGTTCACCAACTACAACCAGCGCGGTGACGCGTTCGCGGCGGCGGTCCGCGAACTCGAAGCCTGACCCCGGCCGCCTGCCGGGCGGATCTAGGGAGGGACGCGTGGGACGGTCGACGTTCACCGGAGGCGCCGATGCCCAGTAGCCGTACCGGCCGGCCACCCGTGCAGCGGGCGTCCGGGCGTCCCGCCGTCGCCCGGACCTCCCGCGACAACCCCGTGCAACGGTTCTGCACGCGCGCGCGCAAGGCCTGGGACCGTCCGCTGACCGCCTACTACCTGATCCTCGGCGGCAGCGTCCTGATCATCGTGCTGGGCCTGGTGATGGTCTACTCGGCCTCCCAGATCACCGCGCTGCAGATGTCGCTGCCGGGGTCGTACTTCTTCCGCAAGCAGTTGCTGGCCGCCGTGATGGGCGGCGTACTGCTGTTCGCGGCCTCCCGCATGCCGGTGAAGCTGCACCGGGCGCTGGCCTACCCGATCCTGGCCGGTGCCGTCTTCCTGATGGCCCTCGTGCAGGTGCCGGGGATAGGGATGGCGGTCAACGGCAACCAGAACTGGATCTCCCTCGGGGGCTCCTTCCAGGTCCAGCCGAGCGAGTTCGGCAAGCTGGCCCTGGTCCTGTGGGGCGCGGACCTGATCGCCCGCAAGCAGGAGAGGAAGCTGCTGACCCAGTGGAAGCACATGCTGGTGCCGCTGGTGCCGGTCGCCTTCCTGCTGCTGGGGCTGATCATGCTCGGCGGCGACATGGGCACCGCGATCATTCTCACGGCGATCCTGTTCGGCCTGCTGTGGCTCGCCGGGGCGCCGACGCGGCTGTTCGCCGTGGTGCTGCAGATCGCCGCCCTGATCGGGTTCGTCCTCATCAAGACCAGCCCCAACCGGATGGCCCGGCTCTCCTGCATCGGGGTGACCGAGCCCAAGGCGGGCGCCGCCGACTGCTGGCAGGCCGTGCACGGCATCTACGCCCTGGCCTCCGGCGGACTCTTCGGCTCCGGACTCGGCGCGAGTGTGGAAAAATGGGGCCAACTCCCAGAAGCCCACACCGACTTCATCTTCGCCGTCACCGGTGAGGAACTGGGCCTGGCGGGGACGCTGTCGGTGCTCGCCCTGTTCGCGGCTCTAGGCTATGCGGGTATCCGCGTGGCCGGACGCACGGAGGACCCCTTCGTGAGGTATGCCGCGGGAGGCGTGACCACCTGGATCACCGCCCAGGCGGTGATCAACATCGGTGCGGTGCTCGGCCTGCTGCCGATCGCCGGCGTCCCCCTCCCGCTGTTCTCCTACGGAGGGTCCGCCCTGCTGCCGGCCATGTTCGCCACCGGGCTGCTGATCGCCTTCGCGCGTGACGAGCCCGCTGCGCGGGCGGCGCTTGCGATGCGGCAACCTCGCTTTGGTAGAAAGCGGGCGGGAGGCACCGGCTCCGGCCGGAAGCCTCGGAGATGGAACACGATGAGACGGCGTGCCTCGGTGGCGCGTTCGTCCGGAGAGCGGTGAATTTCGGTGCATGTCGTACTCGCCGGCGGGGGCACCGCGGGCCACATCGAGCCCGCGCTCGCCCTCGCGGACGCCCTGCGCAGGCAGGACCCGACCGTGGGGATCACGGCCCTGGGCACGGAGCGGGGCCTGGAGACCCGGCTCGTCCCGGAGCGCGGCTACGAGCTCGCGCTGATCCCGGCGGTGCCGCTGCCCCGCAAGCCCACCCCCGAGCTGATCACCGTCCCGGGCCGGCTGCGCGGCACGATCAAAGCCGCCGAGCAGATCCTGGAGCGCACCAAGGCGGACGCCGTGGTCGGCTTCGGCGGTTACGTCGCCCTGCCCGGCTACCTGGCCGCCAAGCGGCTCGGCGTGCCCATCGTGATCCACGAGGCGAACGCCCGCCCCGGCCTGGCCAACAAGATCGGCTCCCGGTACGCCGCCCGGGTCGCCGTCTCCACGCCGGACAGCAAGCTGCGCGACGCCCGCTACATCGGCATCCCGCTGCGCCGCTCCATCGCCACGCTGGACCGCGCCGCCGCCCGTCCCGAGGGCCGCCACCGCTTCGGCCTCGACCCCAACCTGCCCACGCTGCTCGTCTCCGGCGGCTCCCAGGGCGCCCGGCGCCTCAACGAGGTCGTCCAGCAGGTCGCGCCCTGGCTCCAGCAGGCCGGCATCCAGATCCTGCACGCGGTCGGCCCGAAGAACGAACTGCCGCAGGTGCAGCAGATGCCGGGAATGCCCCCCTATGTCCCGGTAAGTTACCTGGACCGGATGGACCTTGCGTACGCCGCGGCCGACATGATGCTCTGCCGCGCGGGCGCGATGACCGTCGCCGAACTCTCCGCCGTCGGACTCCCGGCCGCCTACGTCCCGCTGCCCATCGGCAACGGCGAACAGCGGCTGAACGCCCAGCCGGTGGTGAAGGCCGGCGGCGGACTCCTCGTCGACGACGCGGAGCTCACACCCGAGTGGGTGCAGCAGAACGTCCTGCCCGTGCTCGCCGACCCGCACCGGCTGTACGAGATGTCCCGCGCGGCAAGCGAGTTCGGCCGCCGGGACGCCGACGAGCTGCTCGTCGGCATGGTGTACGAGGCGATCGCCTCGCGCCGTTAGGACCGTATGACGAAAGGGCAGTGAGCGTGGCCGGATCGACGACCGCCCAGCGCGGTGAACGCCAGCGGGAGTCGTCCGGCCCGCCTCCCGCCCGCCGGTTCGGGAAACCGCGCCTTCGTGTGATCGTCATCCTGGTCGCGGCCGTCGTGCTTCTCGGCGCCGGCGCGACCTGGGTGCTGTACGGCTCCGCGTGGCTGCGCGTCGACCACGTCTCGGTGACCGGCACGCGCGTGCTGACCCCCGCCGAGGTGCGCGACGCGGCGGCCGTGCCGGTCGGGGCGCCGATGGTTTCCGTCGACATCCCGGGCATCGAGGCCCGACTGCGCCGGAAACTGCCCCGGATCGACACGGTCGAGGCGTTCCGTTCCTGGCCCCGCGGAATCGGGCTGAAAGTGACCGAGCGCACTCCGGTTCTGCTGATCCCAAAGGGCGGGAACTTCATCGAAGTCGATGACGAAGGTGTCCGGTTCGCTACGGTTTCGCAGGCGCCGAATGCCGTTCCGATGCTGGAATTGTCCGTCTCCCGCACGGGTTCCGGCGCCGCCGGCTTTCGCCGGTTCGGCACCGACCGCCTGGTACGCGAAGCGGTCCGGGTCGCCGGCGATCTGCCGGACGCCGTGGCGCAGCGGACCCGGACCGTCCAAGTCCGTTCCTACGACACCATCTCGCTGGAGTTGGCCGACGGCCGCGTGGTGGCGTGGGGCAGCGGCGAGGACGGCCGCGCCAAGGCACGGGCCCTCACAGCTCTCATGAAAGCAGCCCCGGGCGCACGGCACTTCGATGTCAGTGTTCCCACCGCCCCTGCGTCATCGCGGAGTTGACGCACATCAGCGCAGGCCAGCACCCTGGTTGGGCACTGCTACGGCTGATCACATAGGGTGAAAAGAAAAACGGGAGGTTCGGCGTGTTCGTTGAACGGGCGCCACTTGTCGACTTAGTGTCCTGTTCAGAAGACTCCAGGGAACAGACACACTGGTAACCCTAAACTTCAGGGTTAGGGTTCGGGTCGGCGCTACGGACCGTCCCATTCGGCATCCGTCGTCCCGGCGCGGGGCACCGCCCGGCGGCGACAACGTAATTCGAGGCGAGAGGCCTTCGACGTGGCAGCACCGCAGAACTACCTCGCAGTCATCAAGGTCATCGGTGTCGGCGGCGGTGGTGTCAATGCCATCAACCGGATGATCGAGGTCGGTCTCAAGGGTGTCGAGTTCATCGCCATCAACACCGACGCGCAGGCGCTGTTGATGAGCGACGCCGACGTCAAGCTCGACGTCGGCCGGGAACTCACCCGCGGACTCGGCGCCGGAGCCAACCCGGCCGTCGGCCGCAAGGCCGCCGAGGACCACCGCGAGGAGATCGAGGAGGTCCTCAAGGGGGCCGACATGGTCTTCGTGACGGCCGGAGAAGGCGGCGGCACCGGCACCGGCGGCGCGCCGGTCGTGGCCAACATCGCGCGTTCGCTCGGCGCCCTCACCATCGGCGTGGTCACGCGCCCGTTCACCTTCGAGGGACGGCGCCGCGCGAACCAGGCGGAGGACGGCATCGCCGAACTGCGCGAAGAGGTCGACACCCTCATCGTCATCCCCAACGACCGGCTGCTGTCCATCTCGGACCGCCAGGTCTCGGTCCTGGACGCCTTCAAGTCCGCCGACCAGGTCCTGCTCTCCGGTGTGCAGGGCATCACCGACCTCATCACCACGCCCGGCCTGATCAACCTCGACTTCGCCGACGTGAAGTCGGTCATGTCCGAGGCCGGTTCGGCCCTCATGGGCATCGGCTCGGCCCGCGGCGACGACCGCGCGGTGGCCGCGGCCGAGATGGCGATCTCCTCGCCGCTGCTGGAGGCGTCCATCGACGGCGCCCGTGGCGTGCTGCTCTCCATCTCCGGCGGCTCCGACCTCGGCCTGTTCGAGATCAACGAGGCCGCCCAGCTGGTCAGCGAGGCCGCCCACCCCGAGGCCAACATCATCTTCGGCGCGGTCATCGACGACGCCCTCGGCGACGAGGTCCGGGTCACCGTGATCGCGGCCGGCTTCGACGGCGGCCAGCCGCCGGCCCGCCGGGACAACGTCCTCGGCTCGGCCTCGTCCTCGACGGCCGCCCGGCGCGAGGAGCCCGCCCCGGCACGGCCGGCCGAGCCCAGCCGGCCGACCTTCGGCTCGCTCGGCAGCGTGACGCCCAAGGAGGAGCCGGAGCCGGCGCCCGAGCCGGTGCCCGACGTCCCGGTCGCCCCGCCGGTGACTCCGGCCCCCCGGACCTACTCGGACAGCGCGGCCGAGGAACTGGACGTTCCGGACTTCCTCAAGTGATAGGACAGCGCGAGAGCGTGAGCGGCGCGCACTTCGCCTTCACCGACCGGTGGGGCGGGGTGAGCGCCGCTCCGTATGAGGAGCTCAATCTCGGTGGCGCGGTCGGCGACGCGCCGGAGGCCGTACGGGCCAACCGGGACGGCGCCGCCAAGTCGCTCGGCCTCGACGCGGGCCGGGTCGTCTGGATGAACCAGGTGCACGGCGCCGACGTGGCCGTCGTCGACGAGCCCTGGGGCGACCGCCCGGTGCCGGAGGTCGACGCGATCGTCACCACCCGCCGCGGACTCGCCCTCGCCGTCCTCACCGCCGACTGCGTGCCGGTGCTGCTGGCCGACCCCGCCGCCGGGGTCGTCGCGGCGGCCCACGCGGGCCGGCCCGGCATGGTGAAGGGGGTCGTCCCCGCCGCCGTACGGGCCATGATCGAACTCGGTGCCGAGCCGGGCCGGATCACCGCCCGTACCGGACCGGCCGTCTGCGGGCGGTGCTACGAGGTGCCGGAGCGGATGCGGGCCGAAGTGGCAGCCGTCGAGCCGGCGGCGCACGCTGAGACGGGCTGGGGTACGCCGGCGGTCGACGTGAGCGCCGGGGTGCACGCGCAGCTCGACCGGCTCGGGGTGCGCGACCGGGCGCAGTCGCCGGTGTGCACGCTGGAGTCGGGCGACCACTTCTCGTACCGCCGTGACCGCACGACGGGGCGGCTCGCGGGCTATGTGTGGCTGGACTGATGGGGCATGACGGACCGTAAGACCGAACTCGCCGCAAATCTGGCGAAAGTGGAGGAGCGCATCACCGCCGCGTGTGCGGCGGCGGGGCGCGAGCGGGAAGAGGTGACCCTGATCGTGGTCACCAAGACCTATCCGGCGAGCGATGTGCGGATCCTGTCGGGACTCGGTGTGCGTCACGTCGCCGAGAACCGTGACCAGGACGCGGCACCGAAGGCCGCCGCGTGCGCGGATCTGCCCCTGAAATGGCATTTTGTCGGGCAGTTGCAGACCAACAAGGTCCGTTCGGTGGTCGGCTATGCCGATGTCGTGCAGTCCGTCGACCGCGCCCGGCTCGTCACCGCGCTGTCGAGGGAGGCGGTGCGGGCGGAGCGCGAGGTCGGCTGTCTGATCCAGGTCGCGCTGGACGCGGGCGTGAACGGCCGCGGTGAGCGCGGCGGCGTCGCACCGGACGGAATCGAAGAGTTGGCCGACCTCGTCGGTGAGGCACCCGGGCTGCGGCTCGACGGACTGATGACCGTCGCTCCGCTCACCGGGGAGTACGCGGGACGCGAACAGAAGGCGTTTCAGCGGCTCATGGATTTGTCGACCGACCTGCGCCGAACCCATCCGGCTGCAACCATGGTGTCGGCAGGGATGAGTGCGGACCTCGAACAGGCCGTGGCCGCCGGAGCGACACATGTGCGCGTCGGCACTGCGGTACTCGGAGTCCGCCCCAGGCTCGGGTAACGTCGCCAGGAAGTCGGACCACAGCAGAAAATATGGTCAGTACCTGCGAAGGCGGGCACAACGACCACGTGGATCGCGGGCACTTGGCAGTCGTCAGTCGATCCACCACAGAGCGGAGGACTCAGAGCATGGCCGGCGCGATGCGCAAGATGGCGGTCTACCTCGGCCTCGTGGAGGACGATGGGTACGACGGCCGCGGATTCGACCCCGACGACGACTTCGAACCCGAGTTGGACCCGGAGCCCGAGCGGGACCACCGACGGCATGAATCTTCACACCAAGCGCACAGCGCACATCAGTCCCAAAGGGACGAAGAGGTGCGAATCGTGCAACCGCCCGCGCCGCGCGAATCGGTTGCCCGTTCGACGGCGCTCGCCGCGGAATCCGGACGTCCGGCGCGGATCGCGCCCGTGGCATCCATCACACAAGAACGTCAGTCCCTGGAGAAGAACGCACCGGTGATCATGCCCAAGGTCGTGTCGGAACGAGAGCCTTACCGGATCACCACGCTTCACCCCCGGACCTACAACGAAGCCCGTACCATCGGGGAACACTTCCGTGAGGGCACCCCGGTGATCATGAATCTGACTGAGATGGATGACACAGACGCGAAGCGACTTGTCGACTTTGCGGCCGGTTTGGTGTTTGGTCTTCACGGCAGCATCGAGCGGGTGACGCAGAAGGTGTTCCTGTTGTCTCCTGCTAACGTCGATGTCACGGCGGAGGACAAGGCCCGCATCGCAGAGGGCGGGTTCTTCAACCAGAGCTGAGATGCACAACCAGATCGACTTCGGAAGAGCACGGAGCAGGGGAGAGGGAAGCGCAGGCCATGAGCGTGTTCGTCACGGTGGTCCACACCGCGCTGCTGGTGTTCCTCGCCGTGCTCATCTTCCGGCTGGTCATGGATTACGTGTTCCAGTTCGCCCGCTCGTGGCAACCCGGCAAGGCGATGGTGGTCGTACTGGAGGCCACCTACACTGTCACCGATCCACCGCTGAAGCTTCTGCGGCGGTTCATCCCGCCGCTGCGTCTCGGGGGCGTGGCGCTCGACCTGTCCTTCTTCGTACTGATGATCATCGTCTACATCCTCCTCTCCATCACGGGGAGATTCATGTGATGAGGGTGGACGATACGGTCTTGCCGACTGCCGATGACTACGTTGAGGTGAAGAGATGCCGTTGACCCCCGAGGACGTGCGGAACAAGCAGTTCACGACCGTCCGCCTCCGAGAAGGCTATGACGAGGACGAGGTCGATGCCTTCCTCGACGAGGTCGAAGCCGAACTGACCCGTCTGCTCCGCGAGAACGAGGACCTGCGCGCCAAGCTGGCCGCGGCGACCCGTGCGGCCGCGCAGAACCAGCAGAACATGCGCAAGGGCCCGCCGCAGCAGCAGATGGGTGGCCCCATGGGTGGCCCGCCCCAGCTGCCGAGCGGTGCCCCGCAGCTGCCCGCCGGTCCCGGCGGCGGTCAGGGTGGTCCCCAGGGTCCCGGTCCGATGGGCCAGGGTCCGATGGGTCAGGGCCCGATGGGTCAGGGGCCCATGGGCCAGGGCCCGATGGGCGGCCAGCCTCCCATGCAGCAGCAGATGGGCGGTCCGATGGGCGGCCCCATGGGCGGTCCGATGGGCGGCCCCGGTCAGGGCCCTGGTGGCGACAGTGCCGCCCGTGTCCTCTCGCTGGCCCAGCAGACCGCCGACCAGGCGATCGCCGAGGCCCGCTCCGAGGCCAACAAGATCGTCGGCGAGGCCCGCAGCCGCGCCGAGGGTCTGGAGCGTGACGCCCGTGCCAAGGCCGACGCCCTGGAGCGGGACGCGCAGGAGAAGCACCGCGTCGCGATGGGCTCCCTGGAGTCCGCCCGCGCCACGCTGGAGCGCAAGGTCGAGGACCTGCGCGGCTTCGAGCGCGAGTACCGCACGCGCCTGAAGTCGTACCTCGAGTCCCAGCTGCGCCAGCTGGAGACCCAGGCCGACGACTCGCTGGCCCCGCCGCGTACCCCGGCCACCGCGTCCCTGCCGCCGTCCCCGGCGCCCTCCATGGCTCCGGCCGGCGCGAGCGCCCCGTCGTACGGCGGCAACCAGACGATGGGCGGCAACCCCGCTCCGTCCGCCCCGTCCTACGGTGGTCAGCAGCAGATGACCCCGGCCATGACCCAGCCCATGGCCCCGGTCCGTCCGCAGGGTCCGTCCCCGATGGGTCAGGCTCCCTCGCCGATGCGCGGGTTCCTGATCGACGAGGACGACAACTGAGCACCGGGCACTAGTACGACAACGGCGTCGGCAGCGCTCAAAGGGCGGGCCCCCGGACTTCGGTCCGGGGGCCCGCCCTTTTTACGCGGGTTGAATCCGACCCGCACGCACGAGAAGGGCCCGGCCTCCCCTCAGGGAGACCGGGCCCTTCTCGATCCGCTCGGCGCTTACGCCTTCCGCAGCCGGAACGTGAGGGCCAGCCCCTCGTCGGTGAACGGCTCACCGAAGCTGTCGTCGGCCTCGCCCTGGCGGAAGTCCGTCGACAGCACCTCGTCGGCGATCAGCTCGGAGTGCTCGGCCAGGGCCGCGACGACCGCAGCGTCCGTGGACGTCCACCGCAGAGCGATCCGGTCGGCCACGTCCAACCCGCTGTTCTTGCGGGCCTCCTGGATCAGCCGGATCGCGTCACGGGCGAGACCCGCCTGCCGCAGTTCCTCCGTGATCTCCAGGTCCAGCGCGACCGTGGCCCCGGAGTCGGAGGCCACCGACCAGCCCTCGCGCGGGGTTTCCGTGATGATCACCTCGTCCGGAGCGAGGGTGACCGTCTCACCGTCGACCTCCACGGAGGCCGTGCCCTCGCGCAGGGCCAGGGAGAGCGCCGCGGCGTCGGCACCGGCGACGGCCTTGGCCACGTCCTGTACCCGCTTGCCGAACCGCTTGCCCAGCGCACGGAAGTTGGCCTTGGCGGTGGTGTCCACCAGAGACCCGCCGACCTCGCTCAGCGACGCCAGCGAGGTGACGTTCAGCTCCTCGGTGATCTGCGCGTGCAGCTCGGGGTCCAGGGACTCGAAGCCGGCCGCGGCGATCAGCGCGCGGGACAGCGGCTGACGCGTCTTGACGCCCGACTCCGCGCGCGTGGCGCGGCCCAGCTCCACCAGCCGGCGGACGAGGACCATCTGCCTCGACAGCTCCGGGTCGATGGCGGACAGGTCCGCCTCGGGCCAGTCGGCCAGATGGACCGAGTCCGGGGCGCCCGGGGTCACCGGCACGACCAGGTCCTGCCACACCCGCTCGGTGATGAACGGGGTGATCGGCGCCATCAGCTTCGTGACCGTCTCCAGCACCTCGTGCAGCGTGCGCAGCGCGGCCTTGTCGCCCTGCCAGAAGCGGCGGCGCGAACGGCGGACGTACCAGTTGGACAGGTCGTCGACGAACGCGGACAGCAGCTTGCCGGCGCGCTGGGTGTCGTACGCCTCCAGGGCCTGGGTCACCTGGTCGGTGAGCGCGTGCAGCTCGGACAGCAGCCAGCGGTCCA
Source organism: Streptomyces filipinensis (assembly GCF_014649495.1). GTDB lineage: Bacteria > Actinomycetota > Actinomycetes > Streptomycetales > Streptomycetaceae > Streptomyces > Streptomyces filipinensis. The sequence continues at coordinate 1,097,945 of NZ_BMTD01000001.1, forward strand.
GCACCGGGCGCTCGGCCGGGGCCGGGTCGGCCGCGCTGGGCGCCCACTGGGACGTACGGGCGTACAGCGCCTGGAAGGCGACCGTGTTCCAGTACGTCAGCAGGGTCTTGCGGACGACCTCCTGGATGGTGCCGTGACCGACCCGGCGGGCTGCCCAGGGGGAGCCGCCGGCCGCCATGAACCAGCGCACCGCGTCCGCGCCGTGCTGGTCCATGAGCGGGATCGGCTGCAGGATGTTGCCCAGGTGCTTGGACATCTTGCGGCCGTCCTCGGCGAGGATGTGACCGAGGCAGACGACGTTCTCGTACGACGACTTGTCGAAGACCAGCGTGCCGACAGCCATCAGCGTGTAGAACCAGCCGCGGGTCTGGTCGATCGCCTCGGAGATGAACTGCGCCGGGTACCGGCTCTCGAACAGCTCCTTGTTCTTGTACGGGTAACCCCACTGTGCGAACGGCATCGAACCCGAGTCGTACCAGGCGTCGATGACCTCCGGCACGCGCGTGGCGGTCCTGCCGCAGCCCTCCTGCGGGCAGGCGAAGGTGACCTCGTCGATGAACGGGCGGTGCGGGTCGAGGCCCGACTGGTCCGTGCCGGTCAGCTCGGTCAGCTCCGCGCGGGAGCCGACGCAGGTGAGGTGGTCGTCCTCGCAGCGCCAGATCGGCAGCGGGGTGCCCCAGTAGCGGTTGCGGGACAGCGCCCAGTCGATGTTGTTGTTCAGCCAGTCGCCGAAGCGGCCGTGCTTGACCGTGTCCGGGAACCAGTTGGTCTTCTCGTTCTCCTGGATGAGGCGGTCCTTGATCGCCGTCGTGCGGATGTACCAGGAGGGCTGCGCGTAGTAGAGCAGGGCGGTGTGGCAGCGCCAGCAGTGCGGGTAGCTGTGCTCGTACGCGACGTGCCGGAAGAGCAGGCCGCGCTGCTGGAGGTCCGCGGTGAGCTTTTCGTCGGCCTTCTTGAAGAAGACGCCGCCGACCAGCGGGACGTCCTCCTCGAAGGTGCCGTCCGGGAGGACCGGGTTCACGACCGGCAGGCCGTAGGAACGGCACACCTTGAGGTCGTCCTCACCGAAGGCGGGGGACTGGTGGACCAGACCCGTACCGTCCTCGGTGGTCACGTAGTCGGCGTTCACCACGTAGTGCGCCGGCTCCGGGAACTCCACGAGCTCGAACGGACGCTGGTACGTCCAGCGCTCCATCTCGGCGCCGGTGAAGGTCTGGCCGGTCGGCTCCCAGCCCTCGCCGAGCGCCTTGGCCAGCAGCGGCTCGGCGACGACGACCTTCTCCTCGCCGTTGCCGGCGACGACGTAGGTGACCTCCGGGTGCGCGGCGACCGCCGTGTTGGACACCAGGGTCCAGGGGGTCGTCGTCCACACCAGGAGCGCGGCCTCGCCGGCCAGCGGACCGGAGGTGAGCGGGAACCGGACGTACACGGACGGGTCCACGACCGTCTCGTAGCCCTGCGCCAGCTCGTGGTCGGACAGGCCGGTGCCGCAGCGCGGGCACCAGGGGGCTACGCGGTGGTCCTGGACCAGCAGGCCCTTGTTGAAGATCTCCTTCAGCGACCACCAGACCGACTCCACGTACTCGGGGTCCATGGTCCGGTAGGCGTCGTCCAGGTCGACCCAGTAGCCCATGCGGGTCGTCAGCTCGGCGAAGGCGTCGGTGTGCCGGGTCACGGACTCGCGGCACCTGGCGTTGAACTCGGCGATGCCGTACGCCTCGATGTCCTGCTTGCCGGAGAAGCCCAGCTCCTTCTCGACGGCCAGCTCCACGGGCAGGCCGTGGCAGTCCCAGCCGGCCTTGCGGGCCACGTGGTAGCCGCGCATGGTGCGGAAGCGGGGGAAGACGTCCTTGAAGACGCGCGCCTCGATGTGGTGGGCACCGGGCATGCCGTTGGCGGTGGGCGGGCCTTCGTAGAACACCCACTCCGGGCGGCCCTCGGACTGCTCCAGACTCTTGGTGAAGATCTTCTGGTCTCGCCAGAAGTCGAGCACGGCGTGCTCAAGAGCGGGCAGGTCGACCTGTGCGGGCACCTGGCGGTACGTCGGCGCTGTCATCTGCGAGCATCCTCCAACGGACTTGCTGCCTTCCGTCGGAGGGACGAGAGCCTTCGATCCTGTCTACGCCGTGTGCGGCGCGCTCCCGCGGTACCACCCTCCTTGGCCCTCCGACGCGCCGTACGCGCCGGTGAGCCCCCTCATTGGGGTCGCGAAGCCGGCTCTACTCGCTCTCGCCCTGAGGCTGTGGCTTTCTTCCGGCGGCTCCGGGGTGATCTTCACGTCGCGCTCGCCCCCGGGCTCACACCGTCCCCGGGTCGCTCTGGGCTGCGTACGCCGCTACTCGTCCCCATCCACGCTTTTCGCTCCGCCCAGTGTACGGCGCCGCGCGGACGGCGGCCGACCGGTTTTCGGCGCGGCGCCGGGCGGACGGTACGACCGGCCGGGATGACCCGAATGGCGAGGGGGCGGGCGCTCGGGTCCGGCGCGGCCGGGCTCCGGCGGATTACCCGGCGGGGAGCTGGGCACAACGGATGCAGGCCCGCTGCACGGGGGGTGCGGGCGGGCGAATCGGGCGGTGTGCCCCGTTGCCGCGGGACTCAAGTCGATTTATCGTCCCAGCACGATTCGCGAGCAAGATCACAATATGTGAAGGGGCCGCGGCCATGGTGGCGAAAAAGACCGCCGTACAGCAGCCGGCGTCCGGCCGGCGCAGGGGCGCGGGCGCCTCCGCCGCGGCTGCCTCCGGCGGTGAGGCCAAGGGAGTGGCCGGGAAGAAGAGGGTGAACGGGGGGAAGGACGCGGTGCCGGCAGCGGAGAAGACCGCGGGCAGGGCGGCGGCCACCGGGAAGACGGCCACCGAGGAGAAGGCCGCGGCGAAGAAGAGGGCCGGGGCGAGGGGGACGGCTGCCGGGGAGGCGGCGGACAGGAAGGCCGCGGCCGAGGAGACGGCCGCTGGGAAGAGTGCCGCCAAGAAGACGGCTGGCAAGAAGCCCGCTGCCCAGAAGACCGCCCCCGAGAGGTCCGTCGCCAAGAAGACCGCCCCCGGGAAGTCCGTCGCCAAGAAGTCCGTTGCCAAGAAGGCGCCGGTGAAGAGGGCGGGTCGTGACGCGGCTGTGGTGGGCCGGGCGGCGGCGCCGGAGAAGACGGTGGCCGGGAAGGCCGTCGGCGAGAAGACCACGGCGAAGGCGAAGGGGGTGGCGTCGGCGGAGGAGACGGCCGTCAGGAAGCCGGCGAAGAGGACCGGTGGCAGGAAGGCGGCCGCCGAGGGCGTCTTTACGGAGGCGGCCCACACGAGCAGGGCCAAGGAAGCGGGCGCGGCGCGGGCCGCCAAGCAGACGGGAGCCACGACAGTGGTTGCGAAGAAGACTCCTGGCACGGCCACGGCGGACACCGCCGTCCCCAAGGCGCGGGTCGCCGCGGCGGAGCCCGGCGAACTGGCGGTGCGCCCCGGCGAGGACCCCTGGACCCCGAAAGAGGTCGAGGAGGCCCGGACCGAGCTGATGTCCGAGGTGACGCGGCTGCAGGAGGAGATCAGCTCCTCCGAGGCGTCCCTGGTGGGCCTGATGCGGGACTCCGGAGACGGCGCGGGAGACGACCAGGCCGACACCGGTACGAAGAACATCACGCGCGAGCACGAGATGGCGCTCGCGGCCAACGCACGCGAGATGCTGGTCCAGAACGAGCACGCCCTGGAACGGCTGGACGCCGGCACCTACGGTCTGTGCGAGAACTGCGGCGAGCCGATCGGCAAGGCGCGGATGCAGGCCTTTCCCCGGGCCACGCTGTGCGTGGAGTGCAAACAGAAGCAGGAACGCCGCTCCTGAGCGTACCGGGCCGTGCCGTAGTCTCGTCCCCAGTCAGGCACCTAGGTTGAGGGACTCACGTGGCAGAGGCGGAGCGCATCATCGGTACGCCGGACACCCCGGACGACAGCGGCGAGCAGACGGCGGCGGCCGGAGCCCGCCCCGGCTCGGGCGCGTCCACCGCGCCCGGTGTGTCCGGCGCGGGTGAGCAGCAGGCCGCGGCACGGGTGCGGGGCCGCCGCGGACGCCGGATCGCCCTGCTGTTCGCGGTCGCCGCGTTCGCCTACGCCCTGGACCTGATCAGCAAGATGCTCGTGGTCGCCAAGCTGGAGGGGCACGCGCCGATCAAGCTGATCGGGGACTGGCTGGAGCTGAACGCCATCCGCAACCCGGGCGCGGCCTTCGGTGTCGGCGCGGCCTTCACGATCATCTTCACCCTGATCGCGGCGGCCGTGATCGTGGTGATCATCCGCCTGGCCCGCAAGCTCTACAGCTACCCCTGGGCCATCGCGCTCGGCCTGCTGCTCGGCGGCGCCCTCGGCAACCTCACCGACCGGATCTTCCGCTCGCCCGGCGTCTTCGAGGGCAAGGTCGTGGACTTCATCGCGCCCAAGGGCTTCGCCGTGTTCAACCTGGCGGACTCGGCGATCGTGTGCGGCGGCATCCTGATCGTGCTGCTGTCCTTCCGCGGACTGGACCCGGACGGCACGGTCCACAAGGACTGAGCCCCGACGGAGTTGTCCACAGGCGCGTTCGGGGTGCTGCGGCCCGTCCGGCATACTCGACGGGTGAGCACGATTCCCGAGATCCGTACCCTGCCCGTGCCCGACGGCCTGGAGGGCGAGCGCGTCGACGCCGCCATCTCCCGCATGTTCGGCTTCTCCCGCACGAAGGCCGCGGAGCTGGCCGCAGCCGGCAAGGTCCAGGTCGACGGCGCGGTGGTCGGCAAGTCCGAGCGGGTGCGCGGCGGCGCCTGGCTTGAGGTCGAGATGCCGCAGGCGCCCGCGCCGGTGCAGGTGGTCGCCGAGCCGGTCGAGGGCATGGAGATCGTGCACGACGACGAGGACGTCGTCGTGATCGTCAAGCCGGTCGGCGTGGCCGCGCACCCGTCGCCGGGCTGGAGCGGGCCCACCGTCATCGGCGGCCTCGCCGCCGCCGGGTACCGGATCTCCACCTCCGGCGCCGCCGAGCGCCAGGGCATCGTGCACCGCCTGGACGTCGGCACCTCGGGCCTGATGGTGGTCGCCAAGTCGGAGCGGGCGTACACATCGCTCAAGCGCCAGTTCAAGGAGCGCACGGTCGACAAGCACTACCACACCCTCGTCCAGGGCCACCCGGACCCCACGAGCGGCACGATCGACGCGCCCATCGGCCGCCACCCGAACCACGACTACAAGTGGGCGGTCACGGCCGAAGGCAAGCCCTCCGTGACGCACTACGACCTCATCGAGGCGTTCCGTGCCGCCTCCCTGCTGGACGTGAAGCTGGAGACCGGCCGCACCCACCAGATCCGCGTCCACATGTCCGCCCACCGCCACCCCTGCGTCGGTGACCTCACCTACGGAGCCGACCCCACCCTCGCCAAGCGGCTGCGCCTGACCCGCCAGTGGCTGCACGCCGTGCGCCTGGGCTTCGAGCACCCCGGGGACGGCCAGTGGGTCGAGTTCGCGAGCGACTACCCCGAGGACCTGCAGGAGGCCCTCGAACAGGTCCGCGAGGAGACGTACGCGTGAGCACGCCGTACACCGTCCGGATCGCCGCGGACCCCGCCGACCGCGAGGCGTGCTTCGCGGTCCGCAAGGAGGTCTTCGTCGTCGAACAGGGCGTCGCCGAGGACATCGAGTACGACGCCTACGACGCGGTCGCGGTGCACGTCCTGGCGGTCCGCGGGGACGGCGTGCCGCTCGGCACGGGACGTCTGCTGCTCGGCGAGGCCGCGGCGGCGAAGACGGGCGGGGACGCCTCGGTGGGCTCCCTGGGGCGGCTCGCCGTCTCCCGCGAGGCCCGCGGGCTGGGTGTCGGCGTGGCCCTGGTGCGGGCCGTCGAGGACGCGGCACGCGCGCGCGGCCTCGCCGCGGTGGACCTGCACGCGCAGACCCACGCCCTGGGTTTCTACGAGCGCCTCGGCTATGTGGCGTACGGCCCGGAGTTCCCGGACGCCGGCATCCCGCACCGGGCGATGCGCCGGTCCCTCTAGACGTGTGCCGCGCCGCCGGGCGGCAGGCGTCCGTGCCGGCGCGATGGCAGGCTTGAGGCCTGCCGTGTGAGCGTCGACCCCCGGAGCGCCGGCCGTGGATCAGTTGGCCCTGCTGTTCGTACTGCTGCTCGGGGCCCTGGTGAGCGTCCCGGTGGGCGACCGGTTCGGGGTGCCGGCGCCGGTGCTGATGACGCTGTTCGGCGGGGTCCTCGCGGTGGCCGACTTCGTGCCCGACGTGGACATCCCGCCGGACCTGATCCTGCCCGGGCTGCTGCCCCCGCTGCTCTACGCCGCCGTACGCCGCACCTCCTGGCGTCAGTTCGCGGCCAACATCCGCCCGATCTTCCTGCTGGCCGTCGCCCTGGTGTTCGTGACGACGGTGTGCGTGGCCTTCGTCGCCAACGCGATCGTGCCGGGGCTGCCGATCGCCGCCGCCGTCGCGCTCGGCGCGCTGATCGCCCCGCCCGACCCGGTCGCCGCGACCAGCGTCGCCGGGCAGCTCGGGCTGCCGCGCCGCCTGGTGTCGATCCTGGAGGGCGAGGGCCTCTTCAACGACGTCACGGCCATCGTGCTGTACCACGTGGCCGTCGCCGCGGCCGTGAGCGGCTCGTTCTCGCCCTGGCGGGCCGGCCTGGACCTGGTGCTGTCCGCCGTCGTCGCGGTGGCCGTGGGCCTGGTGCTCGGCTGGGGCGCGAACAAGCTGATGGACCTGCTGGGCGATCCCACCCTGCAGATCGGCATGACCCTGCTGGTGCCCTACGCCTCCTACGTGCTCGCGGAGAAGCTGCGGGGCTCGGGCGTGCTGGCGGTGCTCACCACGGCGCTCTTCCTCGCCGAGTACGCCAGCGACGCCGACGACGTGATGACCCGGCTCGCCGGGCACACCTTCTGGGACATCATCGACACGCTCGTCACGGGTGTGGCCTTCGGGCTCATCGGCCTGGAGCTGCACAACGCCATTCGCACGGCCCAGGGGCGCTGGGGCGAGATGCTCGGCTGGTCCGCCGCCGTCGTGGGCGTGGTGATCGTCGTACGGCTGGTGTGGCTGCTGCCCGCGACCTGGCTGACCAAGCGGCTGCACGCGCGGCGGGACTACGACGAGGAGATCCCGGTGAGCTGGCGGGAGACCGTCGTGATGTGGTGGTCCGGGATGCGCGGGGTGGCCTCGGTGGCGCTGGCGCTGGCCGTCCCGCTGAAGACCGGTGACGGATCCCCGTTCCCCGACCGGGACGAGATCATCTTCATCGCCTTCGGGGTGATCATCGTCACGCTGGTCCTGCAGGGGCTCACCCTGCCGTCGCTGGTGAGGTGGCTGAGGGTGCAGGCCGACTCCGAGCGCGAGAAGGAGTTCGAGAAGGAGCTGGCGGTGCGGGCCGCGAAGGCCGCCAAGCGCCGGCTGAGGGAGATCGAGCAGGTGGAGGACCTGCCGGAGGAACTGTCGGAGCAGATGCTGCGCCGCGCCTTCGACATCGGGATCCGGATCAGCCCCGACATGGGGGAGGAGGAGCGCAGGGAGGCGCAGCACCAGCGGGTCAGGCGGCTGAAGCGGATCCGGCGCATCCAGAACGAGATGCTCAGTGCGGCGCGGCACGAGGTGCTGGCGGCACGGAGCGAGCCGGGCGCGGATCCCGAGATCGTGGACCGGGTGCTCCGGCATCTGGACGTGCGCAGTCTGCGCTGAGCACCCACCCGCACCGCCCGCGGCACCGCCTCCGGCCCGCGGCACCGCCTCCGGCCCGCGGCACCGCCTCCGGCACCGGTCAGCCGCGGCCGGTGCGGGGGAAGTCGTAGGCCTTGCGCAGCGATGCGCCGTCGGGCGGCGGGATGCGGCTCGGCGGGTGTACGGCCTCCGCGGTGTTGACCCGGGGAAGGGCGTAGGGGTGTTCCGTCGACAGCCAGGTGATCATCTGCTCGCGGACCGTGACCCGTACCGTCCAGATGTCGTCGGCGTCCTTCGCGGTCACCAGGGCGCGCACCTGCAGGGTGTTCGGTGTGGTGTCCGTCACCACCAGGCCGTAGGCGCGGCCGTCCCAGGCCGGGCACCGGCGCAGGATGTCCCGCAGCTTCTCGCGCATGGCCTCGATCGGCGCGCTGTGGTCGAGGTGCCAGTAGACGATGCCCGTCATCTGCGGGGTGCCGCGGGACCAGTTCTCGAAGGGCTTGGACGTGAAATACGACACGGGCATGGTGATCCGGCGCTCGTCCCAGGTCCGCACCGTGAGGAAGGTGAGGGTGATCTCCTCGACGGTGCCCCACTCGCCGTCCACCACGACGGTGTCGCCTATGCGCACCATGTCGCCGAAGGCGATCTGCAGCCCGGCGAACATGTTCGACAGCGTCGACTGGGCGGCCACACCGGCCACGATGCCGAGGATGCCGGCCGACGCCAGCAGTGAGGCACCGGCCGCGCGCATCGCCGGGAACGTCAACAGCATCGAGGCGGCGGCCACGACGATGACGATCGCGGACACCACCCGCATGATCAGCTCCACCTGGGTGCGCACCCGGCGCACCCGCGCCGCGTCCCGGTGGGCGCGCGCGTAGCGGCTGTAGGTCGTCTCGACGATCGCCGAGGCGATCCGGATCACCAGCCAGGCGGCGGATCCGATCAGCACCAGCGTCAGCGTCCGGCCGATGCCGGCCTGGTGCCGCTCCAGCAGCTTCGTCTGGTCGAACGACCCGCGGAGCAGGGCGGCGCACAGCACGAGCTGGTAGGGGATGCGGGCCCGGCGCAGCAGCCCCCACAGGGGCGTGTCGTGGTCGCGTTCGTCGGCCTTGCGCAGCAGCCGGTCGGTGCCCCAGCCGATGGCCAGGGTCAGCAGCACCGAGCCGCCGAGCACGAGCAGGGGGCGGAGTACGGTCTCCATGCCTCCGCTCCTAACCGGCCTGCGGCGGGCATGAACATGTGAGTTCGGCGCGTTCCTGGGTACGGCGGCACCGGCACCGTCGTATCCGGCTGGCACCATGGCCTCATGAACATCATGCTTTTTCACTCGACCTACGGCCTCAGGCCCGCGGTGCGTGACGCCGCGGACCGGCTGCGCGCGGCGGGCCACGAGGTGTGGACGCCGGACCTCTTCGAGGGGCGCACGTTCGACACCGTCGAGGAGGGCATGGAGTTCAACGAGCGGACCGGCAAGGAGGAGCTGCTGAAGCGGGCCGTGCTGGCGGCGGCTCCGTACTCCGAGCGAGGGCTGGTCTACGCCGGGTTCTCGCTCGGCGCCTCCATCGCGCAGACCCTCGCCCTCGGCGACGACAAGGCGCGCGGGCTGCTGCTTCTGCACGGCACGTCGGACATCGCGCCGACCGCGCACGTGGACGGGCTGCCGGTGCAGCTGCACGTGGCCGAGCCGGACCCGTTCGAGACGGACGACTGGCTGAGCGCCTGGTATCTGCAGATGGGCCGGACCGGAGCCGATGTGGAGGTCTACCGGTACGCGGGCGCCGGGCACCTCTACACCGACCCGGAGCTGCCGGACTACGACGCCGAGGCCGCCGAGGCCACCTGGCGGGTGGCGCTCGGCTTCCTCGACGGCCTGCGGTCCGCGTAGCCGGCGGTTACACCGGGTCGTAGGTCCGCTCGACCTTCTGCGTGCCGCTGCGGGTGCGGTAGGAGCGCACCCACTTGGAGGTCGCGCCCGCGTCGGTGCGGTCCGACAGGACGTAGTAGTCCATCTGCGCGCGGCCGGCGGTGATGTCCAGCACGCCGTAGCCGTGCCGGTCGGTGTCCACCCAGTGGACGTGCCGGTTGGCGGCCTCGATGACCGGCGCGGCGAGCGCGGAGACCGTGCCCTCGGGGACCTTGACGATGTCGTCGAGGTTGTCGGAGGTCACCGACGTGATGACGAACTCGGTGGCCGCCGACGGCGACAGCGGGTAGGTGCCCGCGTCCACCGGCACGTCGTTGGCCCAGGACATGTGGATGTCACCGGTCAGGAAGACGGTGTTGCCGATGGCGTTCGAGCGCAGGTGGTCGAGCAGTTCACGGCGGTCGTGGGTGTAGCCGTCCCACTGGTCGGTGTTGACGCCGATGCCGTCCTGCGGCAGACCGAGCAGCTTGGCGAGCGGCTTGAGCAGGTCGGCGGTCAGGGAGCCGATGACGAACGGCGCGATCATCACGGAGTTGCCGACCAGCCGCCACTTGGTGTCGGAGGCCTTCAACCCGGTCTTCAGCCAGTCCAGTTGGGCCCGGCCGGTGATGGTCCGGGTCGGGTCGTCCACCGAGCCGCTGCCGGCGGACGCCTGCTGGGAGCGGAACGAGCGCAGGTCCAGCAGGGACAGGTCGGCGAGCTTGCCGAAGCGCAGCCGCCGGTAGGTGGTGCCCTCGACTGCGGGACGGACGGGCATCCACTCGAAGTAGGCCTGCTTGGCGGCCGCCTTGCGGGCGGTCCAGGCGCCCTCGGCGCCCTCGGTGTGGTTGACCGCACCGCCCGACCACGCGTTGTCGGCGAACTCGTGGTCGTCCCAGATCGCGATGACCGGGGCCTTCACGTGCAGGGCCTGAAGGTCCGGGTCGGTCTTGTACGTGGCGTGCCGGACGCGGTAGTCGGCGAGGGTGATGGTCTCGTTGGCGGGCGCGTGCGGGCGGACGACCGTGCCGCGGGCCGCGTACTCGCCGGACTTGTACTCGTAGATGTAGTCGCCGAGATGCAGCCAGGCGTCCAGGTCGCCCCGGGCCGCGAGGTGGCGGTAGGCGGAGAAGTAGCCGCCCTCCCAGTTGGCGCAGGAGACCACGCCGAAGCGGAGGCCGCTGACGTCCGCGTTCGCCGCCGGCGCGGTGCGGGTGCGCGCCACCGGCGAGTCGGTGCCGCCGGCCGAGAACCGGAACCAGTAGTCGGTGGCCGGTTCCAGACCGCGGACATCGGCCTTCACGGTGTGGTCGGAGACGGCGCTCGCGGTGACGGAGCCCTTGGCGACGATGCTGGTGAACGCCTTGTCCTTGGCGACGACCCAGTCCACCTCGGTGTCCGGGCCCAGCCCGGAGCCCGCGGTGGCCTCCGGCGTCGGGGTCACCCGGGTCCACAGCAGGATGCCGTCGGGCAGGGGGTCACCGGAGGCGACGCCGTGCAGGAAGGCGGGGGCCTGGTCGGCGGCGCGCGCCGGGAGGGCGGCGGCGAGCGGGCCCGCCAGCACAGCGGTCGCCGCCGCGGCCTTGACGACCGTACGGCGGCGAGGGGAGAAGGAGTTGAGGCCTGTGGACGCCTCGGATGCTCTGTATCGACTGGTCACGACCGATCAGGTTACTGATCGGTATGAGCAAGAGCGGGCGAACTCCGAAAGTTCGCCCGCTCTTCACACGGAGGCCGGTTTCCGAGGGGCCGTCAGCTCTTGAGGGCCGCGTCCACAAGCCTGTTGAAGTCCGCCACCGACATGGGCGGGTGGCCCTGGCTGTCGATGACGAGCATCTTGCCGTTCATGACGAAGCTCGGGGTGCCGCGCACGCCGTCCTTGTTGGTGTCCCAGGTCTTCGACATGGCCAGCGCCCAGGCGTCGTAGGTGCCGCTCTTCACGGCCTTCTGGAACGCCGCGTTGTTCTTCAGTGCCGGGACGGTGTCGGCGACCTCCAGGAGGTAGTCGTCGCTCTTGAACTTGTCCTCCGTCTCGGCGGGGTGGTACTTCGCGGAGTACAGCGCGCTCTTGTACTCCAGGAACGCCTCCGGGCTGACGTTCAGCGCGGCTCCCATGGCGCTCATGGCGTTCTTGGAGCCCTCGCCGTTGGTGCCGATCTTGCCGTTCTTCAGCGAGTCGCCGTCGAGGAAGGTGCCGCCGATGTACTGGATCTTGAACTTGCCGTCGTCGATGTCCTTCTTCACGGTCGGGCCGACGGCCTGCTCGAAGGAGGCGCACACGGGGCAGCGCGGGTCCTCGTAGACCTTGAGGGTCTTCTTGGCGGTGTCCTTGCCGATGACGACCGTGGTGCCGTCGGTGCCCGTGGTGTGGGCCGGGGCGACGACCTTGGCGTCCTTCAGGCCCTCCCAGTAGCTGGGCTTGCTCGCCTGCACGACGGCGTAGCCGATGCCGCCGGCCGCGGCCAGCACGGCCACGACCGAGGCGGCCACGATGACCTGCCGCTTGGCCTTGTCGCGCTTGGCCTGCCGCTCGCGCTCCTGCCGCAGCCGCTCCCGGGCCGCCGTCTTCGCCGTCTGGCTGTTCCGCTTGCTCATGTGGGTGATCTCCATGTGGGACGCGCACAGGTCGTACGCGGGATACGTGTGGGGGACTGGAGGTGCTCAGGCGCTGCCGCTCACAGGGCGGCGGCAGCGGGGGAGCACGGCGGTCCACGCCGTCCCAGGGAGTGCACGAGAAGCCGGTCGCGGGCGGCGACGCGGCGCGGCGCCGGGCGCGGCACCCGGCGGACCGGGGCCGGCCGGACGGAGACCGCGGCCACCGCGAGCAGCAGCGGCCGGAAGGTGGTGGCGCCGACCGCGCGCAGCAGCTGGGCCAGCGCCCGCTCGCCCCGGCGCAGCCAGGCGGCGGCGAGCAGGCCCACGCCGATGTGCGCGGCGAGCAGCAGCCAGGCGGCCACCGGACTGGCGTGCGCGAGCAGGGCCTCCGGGCGGCCCTGGGCGCGGGTCATCTGAGCCAGCGGGGTGCCGACCGCGCCGCCCTCGCACAGCACCTTGAAGCCGAAGGCGTGCAGCGGGCCGGCGACCGGGCCGCCCGCCCGGCCGTAGCAGGCGTGCTGGCCGGTGGTGAACACCGTGTCGGCGGCCAGTTCCAGCGGGATCAGCAGGGCCGCGATCCGGCCGAAACCGCGCTCCCGGCCCGCCAGCGCGTACGCGGTGACGAACACCCCGGCGGAGACCGCCAGCACGCTCGTCACCGGCAGCGGGGCCCGCGACAGCAGCACGTGCGACGCGGTGCTGAGCGTCACGACGACAGCCGTGAACAGCGCCGCGCGTACGGCTCTGAGCTGGGCCCCGGATATGTCCATAGCGAAAGAAGAGTCTGTCACGTACGCGGTTAAGGGACCCCTAAAGGGTGCCTGTGGGTGCGCGTAGGTTACAGCCCCGGAATCCGGCCGTTGCGGAACAGGTCGACGAAGATCTGGTGGTCCGCGCGCGCCCGTGCGCCGTAGCGGTGCGCGAAGTCCACCATGAGCGGCGCGAAGCCCTCCTCGTCGGCCGCGAGCGCCGCGTCGATCGCCCGCTCGGTCGAGAACGGCACCAGGGACTCCCCGGACTGGTCGTCCGCCGCCGCGTGCATGGTGGCGGTGGCCCGGCCCAGGTCGGCGACGACGGCCGCGATCTCCTCCGGGTCGTCGATGTCGCCCCAGTCCAGGTCGACGGCGTACGGCGAGACCTCGGCCACCAGCTGGCCGGCGCCGTCCAGCTCGGTCCAGCCCAGCCACGGGTCGGCGTGGGCCTGCAGGGCACGCTGGGAGATCACCGTGCGGTGCCCCTCGTGCTGGAAGTAGCCGGCGATGGCCGGATCCGTGATGTGCCGGGAGACGGCCGGGGTCTGCGCCTGCTTGATGTAGATCACGACGTCGTTCTCCAGGGCGTCGCTGTGCCCCTCCAGGAGGATGTTGTACGACGGCAGGCCGGCGGATCCGATGCCGATGCCGCGGCGGCCGACGACGTCCTTCACCCGGTAGGAGTCCGGGCGGGCCAGGGAGGAGTCCGGCAGCGTCTCCAGGTACCCGTCGAAGGCCGCGAGGACCTTGTAGCGGGTGGCGGCGTCCAGCTCGATGGAGCCGCCGCCCGGCGCGAAGCGCCGCTCGAAGTCGCGGATCTCGGTCATCGAGTCCAGCAGCTCGAAGCGGGTCAGCGACCGGGCGGCCCGCAGGGCGCCCAGCAGCGGCCCGTCGGCGGTGTCCAGCGTGAACGGCGGCACCTCGTCGCTCTTGGCACCCGTGGCCAGGGCGTGGATGCGCTCGCGGTAGGCGGCCGCGTAGACCGTCACGAGCTCGGTGATCTGCTCGTCACTGAGCGCCTTCGCGTACCCGATGAGCGCGATCGACGCCGAGAAGCGCTGCACATCCCAGGTGAACGGGCCGACGTAGGCCTCGTCGAAGTCGTTGACGTTGAAGACCAGACGGCCGTTGGAGTCCATGTACGTGCCGAAGTTCTCCGCGTGCAGATCGCCGTGGATCCACACGCGCGAGGTGCGGTCGTCCAGGTACGGGCCGCCGCGCTTCGAGCCGAACTGGGTGTTCGCGCTGAGGTCGTGGTAGAAGAGGCACGCCGTGCCCCGGTAGAACGCGAAGGCCGAGGCCGCCATCTTCCGGAACTTCACCCGGAACGCGGCCGGGTCGGCGGCCAGGAGCCGGCCGAAGGCGGTGTCGAAGACGGTGAGGATCTCCTCGCCGCGCTGCTCGTCGCTGAGCTGGGGGACCGACATCGCGAGATGCCTCCTGGTACGGGAGTGGTGCATGAATGTGCCTGAACGGGTACGACGGCGCTTCCGCCGTCTCCAACGGGCGACGCCACGCGGGAGTGCCCGGTTCCCGCATGAAGGTACGCGGGGAAGCCCGCCGGGTGTCAGTGCCGGGGCATAGACTTCGACGCTGACCCCGCAACCGTCCCCCACCCGTCGCCGAGCGTTCCCGTTGGAGGCCATACCGTGTCAAAGCCGCCCTTCACGCACCTGCACGTCCACACGCAGTACTCGCTGCTGGACGGTGCCGCGCGGCTCAAGGACATGTTCAACGCCTGCAACGAGATGGGCATGACGCACATCGCCATGTCCGACCACGGCAACCTCCACGGGGCGTACGACTTCTTCCACTCCGCGAAGAAGGCCGGAATCACCCCGATCATCGGGATCGAGGCGTATGTCGCCCCCGAGTCCCGGCGGAACAAGCGCAAGATCCAGTGGGGCCAGCCGCACCAGAAGCGGGACGACGTCTCCGGTTCCGGTGGTTACACCCACAAGACGATGTGGGCCGTGAACAAGACCGGCCTGCACAACATCTTCCGGCTCTCCTCGGACGCCTACGCCGAGGGCTGGCTGCAGAAGTGGCCCCGGATGGACAAGGAGACCATCGCCCAGTGGTCCGAGGGCATCGTCGCCTCCACCGGCTGCCCCTCCGGCGAGGTGCAGACCCGGCTGCGCCTCGGCCACTTCGACGAGGCCCTGAAGGCCGCCGCCGACTACCAGGACATCTTCGGCAAGGACCGGTACTTCCTGGAGCTGATGGACCACGGCATCGAGATCGAGCGCCGGGTCCGCGACGGCCTCCTGGAGATCGGCAAGAAACTCGGCATCCCCCCGCTGGTCACCAACGACTCGCACTACACCTACGCGCACGAGGCCGGCGCCCACGACGCCCTGCTGTGCATCCAGACCGGCAAGAACCTCTCCGACCCGGACCGCTTCAAGTTCGACGGCACCGGCTACTACCTGAAGTCCACGGACGAGATGTACGCCATCGACTCCTCGGACGCCTGGCAGGAGGGCTGCGCCAACACGCTCCTCGTCGCCGAGATGGTCGACACCACCGGCATGTTCGAGAAGCGCGACCTCATGCCCAAGTTCGACATCCCCGAGGGCTACACCGAGGTCACCTGGTTCAAGGAGGAGGTCCGCCGCGGCATGGAGCGCCGCTTCCCGGGCGGCATCCCCGAGGACCGCCAGAAGCAGGCCGACTACGAGATGGACGTCATCATCTCGATGGGCTTCCCCGGCTACTTCCTGGTGGTCGCCGACTTCATCATGTGGGCCAAGAACAACGGCATCGCGGTCGGGCCCGGCCGAGGCTCCGCGGCCGGTTCGATCGTCGCCTACGCCATGGGCATCACCGACCTCGACCCGATCCCGCACGGCCTGATCTTCGAGCGGTTCCTCAACCCCGAGCGCATCTCGATGCCCGATGTCGACATCGACTTCGACGAGCGCCGGCGCGTCGAGGTGATCCGGTACGTGACGGAGAAGTACGGCGCCGACAAGGTCGCCATGATCGGCACCTACGGCACCATCAAGGCCAAGAACGCGATCAAGGACTCCGCGCGCGTGCTGGGCTACCCGTACGCGATGGGCGACCGCATCACCAAGGCCATGCCCGCCGACGTCCTCGGCAAGGGCATCCCGCTGTCCGGCATCACCGACCCCAGCCACCCCCGCTACTCGGAGGCCGGCGAGGTCCGCGGCATGTACGAGAACGAGCCGGACGTGAAGAAGGTCATCGACACCGCGCGCGGCGTGGAGGGCCTGGTGAGGCAGATGGGCGTGCACGCCGCCGGCGTGATCATGTCCAGCGAGACCATCACCGAGCACGTCCCCGTCTGGGTCCGGCACACCGACGGCGTGACCATCACCCAGTGGGACTACCCGAGCTGCGAGTCGCTCGGCCTGCTGAAGATGGACTTCCTGGGCCTGCGCAACCTCACGATCATGGACGACGCCGTCAAGATGGTGAAGGCGAACAAGGGGGTCGACATCGACCTCCTGGGCCTCCCGCTCGACGACCCGACGACCTTCGAACTGCTCCAGCGCGGCGACACCCTCGGCGTCTTCCAGTTCGACGGCGGCCCCATGCGCTCGCTGCTGCGCCTGATGAAGCCCGACAACTTCGAAGACATCTCCGCCGTGTCGGCCCTGTACCGCCCGGGCCCGATGGGCATGAACTCCCACACGAACTACGCGCTGCGCAAGAACAAGCAGCAGGAGATCACGCCCATCCACAAGGAGCTCGAAGAGCCCCTCGAAGAGGTCCTGGCGGTCACCTACGGCCTGATCGTCTACCAGGAGCAGGTGCAGAAGGCCGCCCAGATCATCGCCGGCTACTCGCTCGGCGAGGCCGACATCCTCCGCCGCGTCATGGGCAAGAAGAAGCCCGACGAGCTGGCGAAGAACTTCACCATCTTCCAGGCCGGCGCCCGCAAGAACGGCTACAGCGACGAGGCGATCCAGGCCCTGTGGGACGTGCTGGTCCCGTTCGCCGGCTACGCCTTCAACAAGGCCCACTCCGCCGCGTACGGCCTGGTGTCCTACTGGACCGCCTACCTGAAGGCGAACTACCCCGCCGAGTACATGGCCGCCCTGCTGACGTCCGTCAAGGACGACAAGGACAAGTCGGCGATCTACCTCAACGAATGCCGCCGCATGGGCATCAAGGTGCTGCCGCCGAACGTCAACGAGTCGGTGCACAACTTCGCCGCGCAGGGCGACGACGTGATCCTGTTCGGCCTGGAGGCCGTGCGCAACGTCGGTACGAACGTGGTCGAGTCGATCATCAAGAGCCGCAAGGCCAAGGGCAAGTACGCCTCCTTCCCCGACTACCTCGACAAGGTCGAGGCGGTCGCGTGCAACAAGCGCACCACGGAGTCGCTGATCAAGGCGGGTGCGTTCGACACCCTGGGGCACACCCGCAAGGGCCTCACCGCGCAGTACGAGCCGATGATCGACAACGTGGTCGCGGTCAAGCGCAAGGAGGCAGAGGGCCAGTTCGACCTCTTCGGCGGGATGGGCGAGGAGGAGAGCAACGAGCCCGGCTTCGGGCTCGACGTGCAGTTCATCGACGAGGAGTGGGACAAGACCTATCTGCTCGCCCAGGAGCGCGAGATGCTCGGTCTGTACGTCTCCGACCACCCGCTCTTCGGCCTGGAGCACGTGCTGTCCGACAAGGCCGACGCGGGCATCGCCCAGCTCACCGGCGGTGAGCACGCGGACGGCGCGGTCGTCACCATCGGCGGCATCATCTCCGGCCTGCAGCGCAAGATGACCAAGCAGGGCAACGCCTGGGCGATCGCCACCGTCGAGGACCTCGCCGGCTCCATCGAGTGCATGTTCTTCCCGGCGACCTACCAGCTGGTGTCGACCCAACTCGTCGAGGACGCCGTGGTGTTCGTCAAGGGACGCCTCGACAAGCGCGAGGACGTGCCCCGGCTCGTCGCCATGGAGCTGATGGTCCCGGACCTGTCCAACGCGGGCACCAACGCGCCCGTGATCCTCACCATCCCCGCCGTGAAGGTGACCCCGCCGATGGTCAGCCGGCTCGGCGAGATCCTCAGCCACCACAAGGGCGACAGCGAGGTCCGCATCAAGCTCCAGGGCCCGCGCAAGACCACCGTGCTGCGCCTGGACCGGCACCGGGTCAAGCCCGACCCGGCGCTGTTCGGCGACCTGAAGGTGCTGCTCGGCCCGTCCTGCCTGGCCGGCTGACGGCATGACGTGCGAAGGGGCGCACCCCGGTCGGGTGCGCCCCTTCACTGTGCCTGGGCTTCAACTGCCCTTTAGTTGTGGCCGAAGCTCTTCTGCTTCTTGCGCGCAACATCCGCGGGGCTGCCCTGGATGTGCGTCACCGGAGACTCGTGGTTCTCCTGCGACCGCTGCGCGTGCTCATGGGCCTGCTCGGGCTGCGACGCGCGGTTCTGCGGGCCACCCTGCTTGCGGTTCTTGTTCTTGGCCATGGTGATCTGCCTCCTGTGGGGGATCTAGGGGCCAGGGCCGGGACCAGATTCACATAAGCTGACATCGGGCGCATGTCGGATAATTACCGTGTGTGACAGGGGTGGTGGGCGGGCCGGATCCGCAAACGCCACGCCGAAGATCGAGTTCGGGCCGTTAACCTCCGCGCCGTCGGGCAGACTCGAAGGAAGTCCGAAGCAAAGCCTCCCGGGAAGAGGGTGAGACGCGTGGACCGCTGCATCGTCCTGGTGGACGCCGGGTACCTGCTGGGAGCCGCCGCCAGCCTCCTCGCGGGTGAGCCCTCGCGGTCCCGGATCACCGTCGACCACACCGCGCTGATCCAGGCCCTGCGCGAACGCGCCGAGTCGGAGACCGAGCGGCCGCTGCTGCGCATCTACTGGTTCGACGGCGCCCCCGACCGTGTCCCCCAACCGGAGCATCGCCGGCTGCGCGTGATGCCCCGCGTCACCGTCCGGCTCGGCGCCCTCACCCGCAGCGACGGACGGTGGGCGCAGAAGGGCGTCGACGCCGCCATGCACGCCGAGCTGACCGAGCTGGCCCGTAACCGCGCCTGCTCCGACGTCGTCCTCGTCACCGGCGACGGCGATCTGCTGCCCGGCATGATGGCCGCCAAGGAACACGGCGTCGCCGTCCACCTGTGGGCCGTCCAGGCCGCCGACGGCGACTACAACCAGTCCGAGGACCTGGTCGCCGAGGCCGACGAACGGCGCGTACTGGACCGCGCCTGGATCACCCAGGCCGTCCGCGCCAAGGAGCTGACCGGCGTCTGCGCCCCGCCGCCCGCCCCCCGGCCCGAGATCGCCGCGATCCTCTCCGCGCCGCTGCCCGAGTCCGCGCTCGCGGCGGCGGCCGAGCGGCCGGCCGACCAGGGCGCGCCCCCGCCGGCCGCCGCGACGGGGAACGGCACCCAGGAGCGGGCCGCCGCCAAGGGCGTACCCACGCCGAAGGACCTCGCCGCGCTGCGCGCGCCCGGAGCCCAGGCCGTCCAGCACCCCGCGACCGCGACCCTGCGCTGGTCCTCCGACAAGGGCTGGGTGGACCGGCCGGGCGTGGTCGCCGAGCCGCCCGAGATCGCCTCCATGCCGACGCTCGCCCAGCTCACCACGGCCGAGCAGCGGTGGGCCGACCGCGAGGAGGACATCACCACCGTCGGCGGCGACCCGTACGAGGTGGGACAGGTCTTCGCCCGCCGCTGGATCTCCCGGCTCGGCGACCAGGGCCATCTGCAGAAGCTGTCGCAGATGTATCCGCGGGTCCCGCACCGCATCGACGGGGAGCTGCTGCGGTACGCCGCGCGGTTCGGGCTGCTCGCCCACAAGGACGACCAGATCGACGAGCACGACCGCTACGCCATTCGGGCGGGGTTCTGGCGGGAGATCGACGTCCCGGCCGCGGCGGAGAGCGCCACGGGGGAGTGAGCCGTTCGGGGCTGCGGTGAGTGCGGCACCCCCGCTCCCCGCGGCTGAGCGCCGACGCGGCGGGAATCCTTACGGAGCACGTACGAAAGCGCCCCCAAAGGCGAGTAAAGCCCCCCGACCCCGTACTCTCGTCCCTTGTGAGTACGCGCGCGGCACAGGCACTTCGGCATGACGAGGTCGTACGCGTGCGCGGGCTCCACAAGAGCTATCCGGCCGTGAAGGGACGGCGTGGCGTGCCGGGGACCCCCGCGGTGCGGGCCACCGACGGGGTCGAGCTGGACGTGCGGCGCGCAGAGGTGTTCGGGCTGCTCGGGCCGAACGGCGCCGGCAAGTCCACCCTCGTACGGCAGCTCACCGGGCTGCTCCGGCCCGACTCCGGCAGCGTCGAGATCCTCGGGCACGACATCGTCAGGCATCCCGAACGGGCCGCGCGCATCCTCGCCTACCTGGGCCAGGAGTCCTCCGCGCTGGACGAGCTGACCGTCTCCCTCGCCGCCGAGACCACCGGACGGCTGCGCGGCCTGGACGCGCCGCGGGCGCGGGCCGAGCGGGACGCCGTACTGGAGGAGCTGGGGCTCACGCCGATCGCCGGGCGGGCGCTGAAGAAGCTGTCCGGCGGACAGCGCAGGCTCGCCTGTCTCGCCGCCGCCCTCGTCGGCGAACGGCCGCTGCTCGTGCTGGACGAGCCCACCACCGGCATGGACCCGGTGGCCCGGCGCGCGGTCTGGGCGGCCGTGGACCGGCGGCGCGCCGAGCGCGGTACGACCGTGCTCCTCGTCACCCACAACGTCATCGAAGCCGAGACCGTGCTCGACCGGGTCGCCGTCATCGACCAGGGCCGCGTCATCGCCTGCGACACCCCGGCCGGGCTGAAGGAACAGGTGGCCGGCGAGGTGCGGGTCGAGCTGATGTGGCGGGAGCGGGCCCCGCTGGAGGTACCCGAGGTGGCCGTGCTGCGCGAGCGTGCGGTGGAGTCCGGCCGGCGCTGGACGCTCCGGCTCGCGCCCGAGGAGGCCCGCGCCGCCGTCGCCACCGTGACCGGCGGGGCCGCCTTCGCGGCCCTGGACGACTTCACGCTCGCCACGCCCAGCCTGGAGGACGTCTACCTGGCGCTGGGCGGCGCGGCACGGCAGGGGCTGGTGAAGGCGTGAGCGCGGCGGCCGTGCCATGCGTATGGGTCTGTGCGACTGCCGCAGGGAAGAGGAGCAGCTCGTCGTGAGTGTCGTACCCGCCGAGGTTCTGCCGGGCGGCGGCCGGGTCATCCAGGAGACGGCGCCGGCCGCGGCCGAGCTGGGCCCGCCCGCGCGGCTGTGGCCGTCGCTGGCGGCCGTCTACCGGGCGCAGCTGTCCCGGGCCCGGGTGGCCCGGATCCCGCTGCTGTTCGTGGCCACCTTCCAGTCCGTCGGCATCGCCGTGATGATGCGCGGTGTCGTCGACAGCGGCAGCGAGGCCCAGTCGGTGGTGGCGGGCTCGTCGGTGCTGGTCGTCGCGTATGTGGCGCTGAACCTGCTGTCGCAGTACTTCGGCCAGCTGCGGGCCAGCGGCGGGCTCGACCACTACGCCACCCTGCCCGTGCCGCCGGCCGCGGTGGTGCTGGGCGCGGCGGCGGCGTACGCCTCGTTCACCGTGCCCGGGACGCTGGTGACCGCCGTCTTCGGGTGCGTGCTGTTCGGGCTGCCGCTGTCCAACCTGTGGATCCTGGTGGCCGTGATCCCGCTCGCCGGGGCCGCGCTGGCCGGGCTCGGCGCCGCCTGCGGACTGCTCGCGCCGCGGCCCGAGCTGGCCACGCTGCTCGGGCAGCTGGGCATGTCGGCGGCGCTGCTGCTGGGCGTGCTGCCGGCCGACCGGATGCCGGAGATCATCCGGCTGGCGCGGGATCTGCTGCCCTCGACCTACGGGGTGGAGGCGTACGCCCGGACTTTCGGGGCACACCCGGACTGGGCCGTCGTCCTCGTCGATCTGGGGGTGTGCGCGGGTGTCGGAGTGGTCTCGCTGGCCGTCGCGACCTGGGCGTACCGCAGGGCCGCCGTCCGGTGACGCGGCGCACAGCACCACCTGGCACGATGGCAGGGTGACCGCACCGTTGACTCCGCCACCGCACGAAAACTCCCCGCACCAGGTCCGGCAGGCACCGCCGCCTGCCGGGGCGCCGGGCGAGGGCACGTACGAACAGGACGACCCCGGGATGAAGACCGAAGTGCGGGACGCCGCCGTCATCACCGTGGCGGTGGCCCTGGGCGGGGTGCTGCTGGGGCTGCTGTGGTGGTGGCTGGCGCCGCACGTGCCGCTGATAGGCGACCGGGTGGGCACCGGCTGGGTGGTCTACCTCAAGGACAGCGAGGGCGAGCAGGCGGTCGGGGTGGACGGTATGTTCACCCTGCTGGGGCTGGCCTTCGGGGCCCTCAGCGCGGTGGCGGTCTTCCTGCTCCGGCGGCGCGGGGGCGTGCCGGTCGTGGTGGCGCTGGGCCTGGGCGCGCTGCTCGGGTCGTTGCTGGCGTGGCGGATGGGGGTGTGGCTGGGGCCCGAGTCCGACGTGCTCGCGCATGCGAAGGCCGTGGGGAAGGGCGTCACCTTCTCCGCGCCGCTGAAGCTGGGGGCGAAGGGCGCGCTGCTGGCGTGGCCGTTGGGCGCGCTGCTGGTCCACCTCGGGCTCACGGCGCTGTTCGGCCCCCGGGATCCCGAGGAGACCTACCCACAGCACCCCTAGTTCTCCGCCCCCGCGGAGGCCGGCCCTCTCGGAACGCCGGCCCAGCCGAGGGAGGGCCACCGCCCCCGGCCCCAGCCCACGCACGCGGTCCCGCCCCGTCCGCGCCGGCCCGGCCATGGCCTCCGTCCGCACCGGCCGTTCGGCGCGGTCGCTCGTCTGCGCCAGCTGGTCGATCACAGCGTTTCGTGTGCGTCGGCCGGTCGGCTCGATCACAGCGTTTCGTGTGCGTCGGCCGGTCGGCTCGGTCGTGGGGTTCGTGTGCGTCGGCCGGTCGGCTCGGTCGTGGGGTTCGTGTGCGTCGGCCGGTCGGCTCGGTCGTGGG
>NZ_BMTD01000002.1 GCF_014649495.1 Streptomyces filipinensis
CCACCTGCCGGAACAGCACCCATAACTCGTCCGGCACCAACCGCTCAACCAGATCCGTCATGCACGGTTCAACGAACGATCACGCCATAAGAAACGACGTCTTAGGAGAGAGGCTAGGTGACCGCGCGCCTGAGCTGCGGCCTGGCATCGAGCAGTGCGATGTCGTGGTGGTCGGTGGCCCAGCCGATACCGCAGAACACGCTGGTCATGGTGGTGCCCTTGGGGGGGCCGGTGATGTGAGGTCGTCGCCGTCGCGGGGTCGCGCGTCTCCCTAATGGCAGGGCTCAGGGCCCGTCATCCGATTAGCCGTTCCTAATCCCAGCGGTCGCCAGGAGCCTCGGTCAGCTGCAGAACTGGGGCGTTCGCCGAGCGGCTAGAGGTGTTCCCTGGCGGCGGCTTGGACCACGAGAGCCAACGATGCCGCTGTTTGTGTGCGAGCGGGGGTGGCGGGAAGGCATATGGGGCCGACTCTGTTTTGAGAGGTCAGGCCTCAGGAGCGGCTACGGATCACCACATGCCGACCCGTCCAGGACGCTCGGCCATGAGAAACCGCCCAGCGTCTTACCTCGCCATTAGAGCTTTATGCGAGTCTGTCAAACTAAAACTAGAGTCCCGCTGCAGGCATCGGCACAACGTTGGTGACGTCCACGGCCCGGCGAATGGCCGCGGCGAGCCTGACGGCATCGCCGACAGCCCAGTAGTGGACGAAGAACAGGTGAGGTTCGTCGTTGAGGTGGTGGTGATGCACCTCGACGAGTTCGACCCCGCCGCGCCGCAAGGCCACGAGGACGGGCTGAACCTCGTTGGCGATCATGACCAGATCACCGCTAACCGCGGCCGTTCCGCCACCGAGCGGCTGAAAGTTGACGGAGGTGGTGGCGCCCAGTCCCGGAGGCAAGGCCAAATTGCCGTCGGCAATGGTCTCCCGGCGGACATAGGTGCACGTGTAGATCTCGTCGCTAGCAGCCCCCTTGACGCCCATGGCGGCATCGATCGAGGCAGTGTCCAGGTCGCCCGACGGCGAGAGGGGGATGGGTTCGGCAGGCGGGGTGCTGGTGCAGTCCAATGCCGCACGTAGACCGCGAGCAACGGCGACCGGATCGTGGCCGTGAGCATGCAGGTGAACCCACCAGACATCCGGACTATGGGCCAGCAGGTGCTTATGGATGGCCGTCAGCATGATCCCCCGACCCTGCAGGACGTCACAGAAATGCTGGAGTTCACGCTCGGTGACCACAAAGTCCCCTATCATGAGCGCACTGTGGTCTGCGTACCGGACGAAGGACACATGCGTGCCTAGGGCGAGGGCAGGCTTGATCAGGATGCCTTGGGAAAAGACAGTGAGGTCTCGGCGCGGAAAGGCCGTGTGGTACATGAACCGCCGCATGTCACCGGGGCGACCAAGAGCCTTACCCACGTCCGCCCAGTCTGCCGGCTTGGTCATCACCGGTTCGACCAGATCGCGGCCTTTAGGTCCGAAGGACAGGGCGTGGGCCCGGGCTGGCACGCTGGTAAATGCCGGCGCAAGGGCTACCGCGGCCAGCACACCGCGCCGGGACGCGGTAAGTCGGGGGCTGGTGTCCTGCTCTCGCTCATCGTCCATGCGCTACGCCTCCTGACGCGATGGAAGCACGGAAGAGCGCGTCGACCGCTGATCGGCACAGCTACATCCCACCAGTTGGGCTACCCAGCGGACGCCCCACCTCGCTCGTAAGCAGGGACCGTGGGCGGCCGGTCTGTGCTGTAGGGAAGTACAGCAACCACACCGACCGCGGTCGATCGACGCGAACCGCCGGCGACCTCGTGACCAGCGTGCTTGGCCTCAGCGACCGTCGTGCCTGTAGTTCGCATCGAGGGTCTGTGGCGTGGTCCCCGGGCCGTGCCACTCTCGTGCCAGAACGGACGGGGACTCACGGGGAACCGCAGTACGCCCCGGCACTCAGCGCCAGACACGCCCAAGACGGCATAGCCGCTGATCACCCGAGCATTGGCCCAACCTCGCTCCTCAAGCGGCAGTCGGCCGACTGCACCTGGTCTCGCCTTACGGCGATCTGGCTTGTGCAGCGGCTCACTGCCTCCAGCTTCCGAGGATGGCCCTTGGCCGACGTCGAGCGCCATGGGGAGCGTCCCAGGTGTCCGACTGTCCGGTTAGAGCGCTGACCTGCATAAATGGGTGAGACAGCGAGATTCGCCGGTGTCCCACCTGTCCGACCTGAGTATCGGCTGCAACACCCGGGGTGTGGCAGCCCCTCACGTCGTCGCCTCCCGCCCCCTCCCCTGCGCGTCGAATCCTGCCGGGGGCACTCGCCGAGGATCGGCAGGAATCAGGCGCTGACCAGGGCGGATGCCGACAGAAGAGGGCGGAAGTCAGTCTCACTGAGCCTTTTCAGCGTTGCCTCCCCCGGGGCGAGGACAGCCGTGGCGATTGACGACATTCGATTCGGGCTGCGCCGGGCCCTGCGGAACTCGCCATCAGTCGTGCGACGCCGCGCTCGACCGGCGTGGCTTGTGCCGCGGACAGCGCGCGGTTGTGGGTTCGCTTGTTCCGGTGAGATCACGGCCCGGCGGGCGTCTGAGGGGGCCGTCACCAGACTGGCGCCAAGGTAGGCACGGTCGACAAGGGCCGGGACTCCTGGCACTCGCAGATCCGGTGTCCGGTGGGCACGCGCGGTCAGGTCGTGGCCGCGGCCGAGACGCCCTCCTTCAGGGCAGAAGGCCGTGAAGCACTCCGCCCCAGGCGTCCATGGCCCGGCGCAGTTCCTCGCCGCTGGCTGCCGCAACTGTCAAGGACGAGAGTACCGATCTGATGATTCCACGGTTTCGTTGTCCAGAAGGAGTCTGCGCGGCCTCGGCGAGATACCCGACATTGTCGAGCAGGTCCCGCCGCTCGTCTTCGTCCAGGCCGGCCTGGTGCAGCACGGCCTGCTCCAACTCCTTCAAAGCCTCGGCCACATCTGGGCTGCCGTGCTGAACGACACCCGCGATCGTGGAGTCGATGTTCGCAATCTGTGCGGCGAACTGACCGCCGTAGAAGGTCCCCCCGCTGAAGGACAACGAGATGCGGGGTTCGGGCACTGATTGCCCCGACGCCTCGGCATAGTCCGGCATGCGCTGTTGCACCTCTTCCAAGTAGGCAAGCCCAAGAGCCAGATAGGCCCGGCTCAAGACCACCGGATCCGTGACGACCGGACTCTCACAGGCTCCCAGGCCCCGGGTCAGATCCATAAAGCCGAGTAGATAAGGGATGGCGGTCGACTCCAACACCTTCGCGCGCCAGGACTGCACGGTCGTCTCCCCGACCCCACCAACGGTCAGCCGCTCCTCCAGTGCCCGACCTGTGTTGATGTGGTCGGCGAGATCTTCAGCGACAAGCCGGGCGAGCGTTCCCTCGAGCAGCTGCCCGTACCGGGGCGGGTGGAACTCATCTGGGATGTCGAGCGCCGACCCGACTATCCGTGCTCCCCGGCAGTTCTCCGCTATCTGCTCGGCCAGGAGATAGACGTCCTCGATGGCTCTCGCGGCGTCGGCGTCTCCCTGCCGGAAGCGTTCAAGGTCCCGCGCCTCGTAGTGAAGGTCCACTTCGGAGCTGCCGAGGCTGCCGTACTCGTGGCCGGAGACCGCGATCATGTAACGCAGCCCTCCCGGCAGTCCTCGGTTGGCAGATGCCCATCTGCTTGCATCGGCGAGCGCGCGGAGAGCTTCGGGTTTTGCGCGTCCCGTGAAGAGGGTGGTGGCTGAACCGTGCCGCCACGGGCGGAGGGCTGCCGCGACGGCCTGAGCCTTACGGCCGCGCTCGGCCAGCATCTGTCGCAGTCGTGCCCGAACGTCCTCGTCCTGGGACCGGATGATGCGCCTGGCCGTCTCCCCGTCCATGCCCTCATCGTCTGCTGCACGAGCCGTAGTTGACAAGGAAATCGAGATTCTCGCCTGCATCAGCAACCGCGAGAGATGGTTTCCCGTCGACTGGAGTAGTCACTGGTCTTCCAGCGTTGCCTCTCCAGGGTGAGGACGGCCTTGGTGATGACGGTCATGCGGTTGGGGCTGATGCGGGATCGTCGGGAGATCTGCCAGGACTTCAGCTGTGCCATGCCGCGTTGGGCGGGGGCTCGGGCCTGGGCGAGGGCACGGTTGACGGTGCGCTGGGTGGGGTTGAGTTCCCCGCCCGGTGACCGTCTCTGCCCGGTGGTGACGTGCGGGCCGGTGCCCTGGTAGGCGCGGTCGGCCAGGATCGGGACGCCCTGCCGCTCGCAGATCCGGACGATGTGGTGGGTGCGGGCTGCGGTCAGGTCGTGGGTGCAGCCCGGCAGCGCGGGTGAGATCCACAGCACCGTGCCAGCGGGATCGGTGACGACCTGGACAGCCACGCCGTGGCGGCGGTGCTTGGCGGAGTAGTCGGCGCGGCTGTCGCCGACGCGGTCGCATTCGGCGAGGGTGCCGTCGAGGAGAACGAAGTCCGGGCCGCTTTCCCGCAAGGCTTTCAGCAGGCCAGGTGCGCGGTCGGCGAGCAGGCCGACGACGGCCGTGACGTAGGCGTGGGCGGTACCGACCGATATCCCAAAGCCGGCCGCGATCCGCGCCAGGGTGTCGTGCGTACGCAGGTACACCAGCGCCACCAGCGCGCGCTGGTGCGGCGGGAGTTTGCGCCGACGGTCACCCTCACGAGTGACGATGAGCATCGTGACCTGCTCGACCAGGGCGTGGGGCAGGTCGAGTGCGGCAGGATAGGGAACCAACGAGGCTCCTGTGCCGGTGGGTTGAGATGCCGAACACCTCCCTCAACGGCACGGGAGCCTCGTGCGTTGCGGGACCCCGGCTCGCCGTGTTGAGGTCACCCGATCGGTGGGCGCACTGAAAAGGCTCACTGACTCCCGCCCTTTCTCGTTATCTCTCACGGTCCGCGACACAGCCCCGACACACTCTTCGGCAAGCAGGCGCCCCGAGAGGGCCTGAGGGAGTCGCCTGCACCTGTGGAGCCCCACCCTCAGCGCAAGGCATGGCGGGCTCACAGTGGACCAAAGTTTTCAGGGGTCATCACGCGTGGATGACCACCCTGCTTGATCAAGCTCTTCACGGAGGCGCCCGATGCACCATCGCCGGGGGTGGTGGGGCCGGTCCGCGCTCCTGCCTTCGTCCCGCTCCAGCCTGGCCAGCGCACGTGCCGCCGCACAGCATTCGGCCGCCTGATGTCAGGGAAGGGGTACTTCGTGGCCGGGGGTGTCGGCAGGGGCGGTACCGGCAACGGGCAGAAGTGCGGCCGGCAGCGGCCGCACCCCGCCGAGCGATTTTCCCACTAATCAATCCTGACGCAGTAGACGAACGGGACGCTGGCCGTGCTTCGACCCGACGTCAGATCGACTGCGCGAAGACGTGCGTTCGGGTTGCCGGGAGCGCACCGTCCGGGAAAGCCGGGGACGAATCCGAAGCTCCCGCCGGCGTGTCCGGAGTACCTGGCGGCCGTGACCGTCCAGGACCTGTTGACCGCGCCGGAGACCACGATGCGGACCCGGCTGTCTATGTTGAAGTGGTCGCCGCTGACCTTGAGGGTGCCGCTGTTCGTATTGATCCACAGCCGCACCGCCAACCGTCGATCATCGGCCTGACTGTTGTCGTATCGCGCCTGCGCGCGGGTCTGCGGGGTGACGCAGGTGAGGTCGTCAGAGCCCCATGCCTCACGCCAGACATAGCCCTGCTTGCAGTAGCCGTTCGCGAGAGTCCTGTCAGGGGCCAGAGCGTTGTCGTTGGCGGTGTCCGTACGCGTCTGCGGTGTGACGCACACGAGATCGTTGGCACGCGCGGCCCTCCAGACATATCCCTGTCTGCAGGTGTTGGGCCCATAGTCCTGAGCGTTGGCGGCCGACGGTGCAATTAGCCCGCCACCGATCCCGGCGACAACCACCATCGCCGGGGCTGTAAATCGCCTGAACATAGTCATACCTCCACAGTTCCGAGGTCGCTACGGTTCCCTCGTCCGCTTCGCCAGCGAATCGTCAAACCCTGCGGGTGGAAGCCCGGTCCGGCCACACCGTGCGACATCCCCCTCAGCTTCACCTTGTCCGCCGTCAGACGGGCCCGCACCGCCCGGCGAGTCGCATCACCGGGACCATTCCGGCCTCCGCGATCGGGTTCGTGTCATCGAACGCAGCGGCATGGGTGCATCTCGCGGATGCACTCCGATTCTGTGGAAATGGAACCCTGGGAAGTCCCATCGTCGCAGCTCGGAGGGCATCCGCGTCTTCATGTCCCGCCCTGTACGGCTATTGCCCGGTGGACCGAAGTGACGCCGAAACTACTTGGGCGTCATCGCGTGTTGAGGTAGAGCTGCGGCGACCAGTTGGTGCATCGCGATTGCTGGAAGATTCCACCGCGGTTGCATGCCTGGACCATGAAGTTGTAGTCGCCCCAAGCAGCGGAGATCGTCCACACCTGTCGCGCACCCGGGCCCAGTTCGGTCTGGCGCCAGCTGCCCCCCGGTGGTGCCCAACGGACGTTGTAATGTGTGGTGTTGGTGGTGTACCCACCGTAGTAGATCCTGGCGACCCTGCCGCATGAGGAGTACCGCGCCCCGATGTAGGGAGTGTTGTCCCACTTGTACCGGACCGGATCCTCGCCGGTGCTTCTGCCGCCATCGGGCGGGTAGCCGTCGGTCTCGTAGCACGCCTGCTTGGTCACGTCGACGGCCGTCGCGGATGCGGCACCGGCATTGGGGGCCGTCGTCATGCCGATGGCAACGGCGCAAGAGAAGACCACGGGCACCGTTCTGCGCAACATCAGCGTGGTCATTCTTCCCACCGTCCTTCCTGTGATGGGAACCCACTTGCGGTTGTGCGGGAGCACCTGTGACGGAGCAGTCCCGTGCGCCGGGCATGACACGACCGCAGCGGGCGCCTGAGTGCTTGATCACCCCGGACCGGGCCCTGCTTGTACGGGCCTCGGTCCCCTCCCTTCTCCTCAGCCTAGTTCTGATGCGCCGCTGCCGCTTGTCGACACGAAGGTGGGGAACCGCGGACGGGGGCGACCAGGAGTTCTGACCCCACCCCGCCGCAGGACTGCGCGACAACTGCCGCCAGAAGTTGCAAGCTTTCGCCAGAAGGCGATCATCGCAAGGTCGCTGTTCACCGAGCTGGGACCTGGGATTCGCCCGTGGACCGCCCGGCCGGCGCCCGTGGACCGGCAACGGTGCCCCCGCGGGTAGTCATGGTTCCCCGGTGTGGCGAGCAGCAAGGTCGCAGGCCTCCGCCTGTCTTGTCGGAGGCTCGCTTCATGCATGGATCATCGGGTCATGCGCGGATCATCGGGCGTCCGCCGTCCGACACACCTCCGACACACTCCGTGTCGTGGACGCCTCCGACACGCTCCGCCGCAGGTCAGAGGAGTGTGAGGGGTGATCTCCGCATTCACTCCGCAGCCGTGTGCGAAGGTTCGAATCCTGCTGGGTGCACCCAGCAGGAGGTGTCCAAAGACCTCGTCACCAGCGGAATCGCTGAGGCCGGGGTCTTCGCGTTTGTGCAGGCGTATGCCGCCCGAAGCGGCCGTGTCTCGGGGTCGGTGGACGAGGCGTGGACGGGATCTTGGAGCATCGCCGCAGGTCGCGGCCCCCTTCCGGCGCTCGGCTCAACTCGTCTCGAAGACAGGGCAACTGGCGCGACTCCAGCCGTGGAGTCCGCGGCACCCGACTGCTTGGATCGCTGGCGTGACGGACTGGTCCCAGCTCCACCACGCCTACGGCACGGCAGAAGACATTCCGAGCCTGCTCGGCGCAGTGAGCAGGGCCCCCAAGGATTCAGGCTGGACCGCGCTTTGGCCGGCTGTGCCATCACGGCACCGTCTACCCAGCAAGCTACGCAGCCTTGCCGGCTCTGCGAGACCTGGCACGCCAGTGGTCGCCCGCGGACAGACAGATGCCACTCGTGCCGGCCGGCGCCATCACGGCCAGCACTGATCAGCCGTAGGGCGATCGAGATCACCACGTGGCCTACGCCTCGCTCCGGGCCTCCATCGACGCCTACTCGGCGCCCCAGGCCGACAGAGGGGTCGCGGGCGCACTCCGCACGATATCGCCGGCGCTCGATCCGGACGCATCCGACGAGGCGTGGGGATGGCTGTACAACGGTCGCATCGAGACGAGGAGAGCTCTCCTGCGCGCCGAGCCGTGCACTGTGTCAGTCACCCAGGCCAGCACTCGTATCACCTGGACGATTCGACCAGTGCTCTTCGTGCCGCTCGCCCACCGACGAGGCGTCGAGCTGCCAGCCCGCGCACACGACTTCACGACCGGCAAAGGACGCGGATCACGTCCTCGCTCAGGTGGACGGTGACGCCCTGGTGGCATAGCCACGGCCGAGCTGGATGAGCTGTTCGGCTCCCATGAAGCCGCCGACGCTGCCGACGGGCCGCTCGACGATCTTCTCGGCGGGCGGGGCAACTGCGGTGGCAGGCCGGCCGGACGGCCACCTTGTGGCCGCGCACAGCAGGGATGCCGTGGTCGCCCTGCCACGAACGGAGTTCACCGAACCGTTGGAACGTGTTTGTGTCAACTGATAGATCGACTGCCTAACGTGCGTTGGCTACTCCCGCCGTGGAAGGACACCGCACATGAGACGCGTCACCAAGCTCTCCTCCGCAGCTGTCGGCCTGGCAGTCCTCGCGGTCACCGGCACCGCCGTCGCCGCCGCGAACCAGAGCGACAGCGACTGGCCCTACGCCCACCACAGCGCGGCGTCGTACACCCTGGCGGCTGTCGGCGACATCGCCTGCGAGCCCGACGACGCCGAGAACGCCGCCACCCCGGCGTCGCTGAAATGCGGCAGCCCCACTCTGGGCGGCATGAGCGCCGAGTTCGCCACCGCCAAGCAGGCCACGGGCATGCACCCCGACGCGGTGGCACTGCTGGGCGACGAGCAGTACCAGGTCGGCAAGCTGACCGACTTCGAGCAGTCCTTCGAGCAGGCATGGGGCGGCCTGAGGATGCTCGAACGCCCGGCGCCGGGCAACCACGAGTACTACCCGTACACCAAGAAGGGCGACAACGAGGCCGGGCAGAACGGTGCCGGATACTTCGGCTACTTCAACGGCCACGACCAGGCCGGCACGCCGGAGACCCAGGGCCAGGCCGGCGACGACACCGCCGACAAGCAGGGGTGGTACTCCTACAACCTCGGCAACTGGCACATCGTCTCGCTCAACGCCGAGTGCAACTCCGACGCGTTCAACCACGACTGCTCCACGACGGACAGCGGCCTCCTCGGCCAGGAGACCCAGTGGCTCTCGAACGACCTGGCCGCCAACAAGCGTCAGTGCACGATCGCGTACTGGCACCAGGCGACCTTCAGCGCCACGACGGCCTCGACCGCCACGGTGCCCGCGTCCGCGCCGGGCGCCGGTGGCGCCGAGGGCGCAGCGACCGACGCGTGGTGGAAGCTCCTCTACCAGCACCACGCCACGCTCGTCCTCAACGGTCACGAGCACGCGTACGCCCGGCTGCGCCCGGCCGACCCACGGCATCCCGGAGTTCATCGTCGGCTCCGGCGGCGAGGCCCTCGACACCCTCGCCGGCTCGCCCGGCAACTACGACAACCCCAACGTGGTCACCGCCCAGGCCAGCGCCTTCGGCGTCATGAGGCTCACCCTCAAGCCCAACAGCTACAGCTGGGACTACAAGCCCGTCCTGCCCGGCCCCGGCTTCGACTCCGCAGCGCTGCAGTACAGCGACTCCGGCAGCGGCACCTGCAGCTGAGGCCCCAACCTCCCTTCATCTCTGAGGCGTGGGCCACGATCGAGATCAGCTCGGTGGCAGCCGTTGAAGCCACTGCGGCAAGCACCACCGAGACAAGACACGCCCCACGCGACCGACTGAGTTACAACTTTCCCTACGGGTTCAAGTGCCCGCGCGAGGCGCGGGCTGGCCCCGCGTCCGGCCCCCACCCGCCTCCGGCGGGGGATCGGCCGGCACCGGGATGGAGGGGCGCCGTCGCCGACCCAGGTCCGTCGCGGCAGATGCTGGGGGGCTCCCATCCCGTACGCCATCGACCCAGGCAGAGCCGAGCAGACGCGGCCCATGGCGTCCAGGTCGTTCGTACATCGGCGCGCTCCACCTGGGCGCCATGAACCACGCCCGCTCCACGGTGTGTGGGTCGACGGTGTACGGGATGGGAGCTCGGAGTGGTTACTGCCGGAGGCAACAACTCATGTGCATGGCTGTCCCGCCGATGAGCTGAGGTTCTATGCTGAGCCGGCTGTGTGAGGCCGACAGATGAGCGGAGTTCGCAGGTGATCGGGGGCTTCATTGCGCTAGCCCTGTTCGTGGCGCTGGCTGTCCGGTACGTCGTGGTGGCCGTCCGGCTCTGGGGACATCCTGAGCGCGCTCCCGATGCCGCGCAATCGTTCAGTGTGAGAGGGGCGCCCGGATGGGCCCTCACACGTGGCGTCGTGGTCGTTGCGGCGAGCTTCGTTTTGATGGCCGTCATG
The DNA here is from genome assembly GCF_014649495.1 of Streptomyces filipinensis. Lineage (GTDB taxonomy): Bacteria > Actinomycetota > Actinomycetes > Streptomycetales > Streptomycetaceae > Streptomyces > Streptomyces filipinensis. Next base: position 10,465 of record NZ_BMTD01000002.1, read on the forward strand.
GTGATCGCGCTGGTCGTGGGACTCGCAGTCACGCGGACACAGAAACCGGCCGAGCCTTGGTCGGGGATTTCGGCGGTGTCCATCGGTGGGATGTTGCTGTGCTGGCTGCTGATCCTCCTGATCGGGATCTTCAACAGGCCGCGGTTTCTGGTGCTCCCCTACCTCAGAGACAAGCGGCGGCTGTGACGCCGGGGGAGCGCTTGGCGATCACTCCGCCCGGCGGTAGCCACAAGAAAGATCGGAAGCATGACAGTCAGAAACACCCAGTAAGCGACTGCAGAAAATACGCGCTGACCTGGTCGCGACAGGTCTCGGCCCGTCACGACCAGGAGGGGGAATCGTCCAGCCGTTCCACGGTGAGTTGGTAGGCGTTTCTCAGCCGCGTGTAGTCGTAGAAGTCGCCCTGCGGCTCGCGCTTGACGGTCAACAGGCCTTGCGCCTCAAGCTCCTTGCGGCCCTTGGTCCACGTGTCCGAGGACAGGCCGTATCGCTGACGCTTCGCCGTGTGGAGGTATCGCGGCTCCGAGTGGCCTCCGAGGGCTTCCCTGAGGGCAAACAGGAGGGCCGTCGCCGTCGGCGACAGCTGGAGGAGCCAACCGCGCGTCCAGAACTCCACCGGCATGCCGACGTACCGGCCTTCGTCCCTTGGCTGCGTGTACACCCCTCCGTCGCCGGTGGCACTCAGCAGCGTGATCGCCGAGGGCCGCCCCCACTGCGGCTGGAGGTCGATGAACTTGTTCTCCTCCAGCCACTTCAAGTTGCTGGCGACGCGCCTCGGTCCCGTCTTCGGGTCGAGTGCGAGCATCTGCGCCCAGCCGTTCGGACCCGGCGGTCTCCGCAGGTCGAAGGGCTCTTTCGTGGCCATCATGGTGATGCACAGGTAAAGCCGGAGGCGCACCATGCCCCCACGCCCGCCCTGGATGAGCCGCGCGAGCGGCGGAGGCGTGTCGTCGTCCTCGGACGCTATGACGAACGCCGGCGGGAACGGGATGTGCCCCCGCCTCTTCGCCTTGTCCGCCGCCCCCCGCAGGTAGCCGAGCGCCTCGGACTGACGTCCATCGAGCGGCACGTCTTTTACCTTCCTGCAGGAGAGCCCGGGATATGGGACTTACAGGGGTACACGGGGGTAACAGGAGTTTCTATGGATTCCGTCACGGCAGTCGAGAGACTACAGCAGGAGCGTGGAGCTCTGCAGCACAAAGGAAGATAGCTCCGTCAGTGCCGTCAGATGTGTCCTTCACGAACAACATTCACCCATTTTGACCTGCTGTTTTCTGCCTGCCAGCATCGCCTCAGCCAAGCAGGAGATCGTCGAGCGGCCCGCCGGGATGCTGCCGCGATTCCACTGATGAGGGGATTGATACAGGTTGTCCAGCCACGACTCATCGCTCCGGGGCCTCTGGGCTGCGGTCATCATGCTCGGTGCGCTCGTCGTCGCCATGCTGAGCGCGGCCGCTTTCTGGTCGGCGGGAGCACCCGCGTACGCCTCGCTCGGGGCGGGGGGTGCCACCTTCATCGGTCTTGCCACCCTGGGGTTCACCCTCAGGAAGTTCCTGACCGAGTGAGGCCCGGTGGCGGTGAGGCTCTGAGCGGCCGAAGGCGGGCCATGGGCTTCGTGGGCTTCTACGCCCCACGGCCCGCCTTCGGACTCTCCCCCGAACGCCGCTGTTCGCCGGCGTCCGGGTCACCCCGGACCGGTCTCGTCCGGGGATCGGTCGCTCACATCAGGTCTCACCGCATTCCCATCGGCCGTACCCTCCCATTTCCCCGCCGGGTTGGGGATGGCCGATGCCGGCCTTGACGCAGATTTTTCGCCCCTCGGGGAAATTGTGGCTGTTTTCGAACTGGATGGTTCCGCGTCCGCCGTTGTTCCAGACGATGAAGTCATAGCCTTCATCACCCTTCAGCGGCGCGACGTCGACTTCGAGGGCCGCCGAGAAGTTGTCGGCGCAGGTGTCCCTCAGGTAGAAGGAGTCCCCATCGGCGACGAACCAGCCCTCCGAGGTCCGGCTGCACGCCCCGTACCCGTATGAGTGAGGAGTGTTGACGCCCGCGAATGCAGGCGAACTTGCAATCCCGACGCTTGTCACTGCGGCTAGTGCCACACCCAGAAGTCTGTTCCGAGTCACACGCACGCGAATTCCCCCTTTTCATCGAACTTCACGTGAAAGGATCTCGCGCTCCTGCCGGAATGTCGTTAGCGCTGAGTGCACACCCGCCTTGGCCCAGAGTTCACTCCGGTGCCGCCGGGCGGCATCACCGGCAGGCGATACCGGGCCGGCTGTCAGTCGGGGACGCAGCCGAACCAGTTCACCGTGTCGTGGTCGGAGGTGTAGCCCAGGCATCTGATGGTCCTGTTGTGCGTGGTCTCCGTACGGTCGACCGTTCCGTTCAGGTAGTCCGTCGTGTGGTGGGGCTGTACGAGGGTGTCGATCTCGACGGTGTACCAATAACGTTTGCCGGTCGGGATGGTGCAGTGGTGGCCCGTCACGTTACGGCTGGGATCGTCGGTCCACACGGCTCGTTCGGCGCGGTCGCAGTGCGCGCGGTCCGCGGCGCCGGCGGTGCCGGCGCCGGTGCCGAGCAGGGCCGTGGTGCCCGTGGCCACCACCGCGGCAGCGCCGAGCAGACATTTCAGGGAGAGGTGCATCGGGGGCCTCCTGGCAGCTGTGGTGACGGCCTGGAGTCGCTACGTCACCTTGGGGTGATAGTCACATTTGTCCGGGGTGTCCGGCTCGGCGGGCCGGGGCGCGCTCCTCCGACCCGGTGACATCGGTGCCGCCAATGCAGCAGTCCCCGGAGCACGCGTGGTAGAGGGCCGCGCCCGCTGTCGCCCCCGGCGCCTCCAGCACTCCCCGCGCCCCCGGCACCTTCCCACCCGCCGGCCCAGGCTCCACCCCACCAGCCGCCCCCTACCAGTTCGGGCCCGCGGCGCCCTGCGCCCCGACCTCGCCCTCGCACGCCGTGCTGCCCGGCCCCTTCGTCATGGGAGCGGCCGCCGTGCCGGGTGCGTACGCTCCGGTCGGCGGGCCGGGGCCGCGGCCGTACGACCCGGCCGGCGCGCACACCACCCCGGTGGCCGCGGGCGGCAAGGGCCGTGGCAAGGGGCGGCCAGCGCCGCGGTGAGCAGGTCCGCGGCGCCGACGGCCCCGGTCCCGGTGACGTACGCCGGGATCCTGATGACCAAGAGCCACGACCTGTACCTGGCGGACACCCCGGTGCGTGCCAAGGCGGACAGCGGTACCTCCGACGAGGATATGGCCTACGCCGTCTACTCCTCGGGCGCCGTCCTCGCGCCCGGCACCACCTCCGGCAGCTCGCTCGCCCTGTCGCCCGTGGGCCGGCAGGGGGCCTGGACGTGTGCGAGGCGGCGACCGGCTACAGGAGCTGCCTCTGGGTCCGGGACCTGACCGTCGGTCAGCAGATGTGCGTCATCAGCGGGACGGGGCACGTGGCTCTGGTGACGTACCGGGGTTCGTCCGGGACGACGTCCGCGACGCTGGACGTGAAGGTGTGGCGCAACGCCGCCTAGGAGCTCGACGGCCCTCCGGAGCTCGACGACCAGCCGGCCGGTTCCGCAGTCCGCGCTCCGGCCTCGCTCTCAGGCCGTTCTCCTGCGGGACGTCGTCTTCTTCGGCGACGTCTTCTTCGCCGTGCTCTCGGAGTTCTTCGCCGTCCTCTTCGAAGCCGCCGTCTCCGTCCGCTTCGACGCCGCCGTCTTCTTCGCCCCCTCGGCCGCCTTGGACGTGGACTTCCGCGCCGGTGCCGTCTTCTTCGCGGCGGCCGTCTTCCTGGCCGTGGACGTCGACTTCTTGCCCCCGGTCTCCTTCGGTGCCGAGCGGCGCGGCGGCAGGGACCTGACCTCGGCCTGCGCCCCGGAGGGCGGCGCGCCGCGGGATTCGCGGGCCGCCCGCACGCTGTTCTCCAGGGCCGCCATCAGGTCCAGCACCTTGCCGCCGGCGGCCGGGGCCGGGGCCTCGGGCGGGGCTTCGCCGGAGGCCTTCGCGGCGATGACCTCCTCCAGTGCCTCGCGGTACTCGTCGTGCAGGTCCTCCAGGTCGACCTCGCCGAGGGTGTCCATCAGGGCGTCGGCCAGGTCCAGTTCCTTGTCGCGGATGGTGACGGGGACGTCCGGGGCGAGGCCCTCGGGTGCGCGGACCTCGTCCGGCCACAGCAGGCCGTGCATGGCGATCGCGTCGCCGACCACCCGCAGCATGCCGAGGCGTTCGCGGCCGCGCAGCGCGTACTTGGCGATGGCGACCTTGTTGCTGCGTTTGAGGGCCTCGCGCAGGAGGGTGTACGGCTTGGCCGCCGGGGCGCCGCTGGCCGCGAGGTAGTACGCCGCTCCCATCTGGAGCGGGTCGATCCGGTCGGCCGGGACGAAGGCGACGATCTCGATGGTGCGGGCCGTGGGGATGGGGAGGTGGGACAGGTCCTCGTCGGTGATCGGGATGATCGTGCCGTCCGCGTCCTCGTACGCCTTGCCGATCTCCGCCTGGGCGACCTCCCGTTCCTCCAGTTCGCACACCTTGCGGTAGCGGATACGCCCGTTGTCCTCGGTGTGGATCTGGCGGAAGGAGATCGCGTGGCTCTCCGTGGCGTTCACCAGCTTGATCGGGATGCTGACGAGGCCGAAGGAGATGGCGCCGTTCCAGATGGATCGCACGTGCCGCACCCTTCCTCGGAAACCGGGACTGCCGGGGCTGACAGAACCGCCGGGACCGCCGGACTGCCGGAACCACCGGACTGCCGGGACTGCCCGGACACCGGTTGCACCGATTCCGACGGTTTTTCTGGGATTGTCATCTTATGACGCCTATCACAGAGGTGGAGGGGCGGCGGGTCGCGCTCAGCAACCTGCAGAAGGTGCTGTATCCGGAGAGCGGCTTCACCAAGGCGGAGCTGGTGCACTACTACGCGACCAGCGCCGACGTGCTGCTGCCGCATCTGCGCGACCGGGCCGTGTCCTTCCTGCGCTTTCCGGACGGCCCGGAGGGTCAGCTGTTCTTCACCAAGAACGTGCCGCCGGGCACACCCGAGTGGGTCACGACCGCCGAGGTGCCGCGCTCGTCGGCGGACGGTCCGGCCCGGATGGTGGTGGTGCAGGATCTGCCGACGCTGGTCTGGGCGGCGAACCTGGTCACCGAGTTCCACACCCACCAGTGGCTGGTGCAGACCCCGGACGAGGCCGACCGGCTGGTTTTCGACCTCGACCCGGGCGCTCCCGCGACCGTCGTCCACTGCTGCGAGGTGGCCCTGTGGCTGCGCGAGCGGCTCGCGGCGGACGGCATCGAGGCGTATCCGAAGACGGCCGGGTCGAAGGGGCTGCATCTGCTGGCGGCGGTGCGCGGGGGTTCGTCCGAACGGACCAGTGAGTACGCCAAGGCGCTCGCCGTGGAGGCCGAGCGGGCGATGCCGCGGCTGGTGGTGCACCGGATGACCAAGAGTCTTCGGCCGGGGAAGGTGTTCGTCGACTGGAGCCAGAACGCGGCCCGCAAGACCACGGCCGCGCCGTACACGGTGCGCGCCCGCCGGGCTCCGCTGGTCTCGGCACCGGTGACGTGGGAGGAGGTCGCCGACTGCCACGCCCCCGCCCAGCTGGAGTTCCGGGCGAACGACATCGCCCCGCGCCTGCAGGATCTGGGCGACCTGCTGGCCCCGCTGCTGGAACCGGGCGCGGCGACCCCCCTGCCCTGACCCGGGGCCCCCTCCCGGGGCCTACACCCTCCCCCAGGTGTTCCGGTCCCTGGCCATCGCGTGCAGCGCCTCCACGTCCGCCGGTTTCAGCACCCCGCCCAGCCGGGCCAGGCCCGCCAGCTCGGTGTCCTGGAGGATGCGTACCGCCCGGGGCGGGGCGGTCACGGTCAGTTCGGCCGGGCCCGCCAGGGCCAGCACCGGGCGCACCTCGGCGGTCAGGGCGTGGGAGGCCCGGTCGGCGGCGGCCCGCAGCCGGCGCAGCAGCGGTTCGGGCTCGCGGCGGCCCACGGTGACCATGGGGTCGGCGACCAGGACCCGGGCCTTGCGGGCGTACAGGGCGTGCACGGCGAACAGGCCGCCGGGGCCGAGCAGCAGATGATGGATGCGGTCGCCGCCGGGGAGGGGGAGGGAGTGCAGGGCGTGCCAGCCGGCGCCCTCCAGGGCGTCCAGGGCGCTGCCGACGGTCTCCTCGGCGGTCAGGGCGCGGCGGCGCGGGTCGGGGCGCAGCCGGTGCGCGGGGCCGGGGTCGCGGTCGAGGGCGACGAGCAGGGCCTCGCCGGGGCGGTTGGGGGCGAGGTCGTCGTCCGGGTGCAGGGCCAGCCGGGCCAGTTCCGCGGGGGTGGGGACCGGGGGCGGGCCCACGGTCACCGGGCCGGTCAGGAACGGTTTCAGGGCTTCGAGTACGTCGTCCCTGCTGTCCTCGGCGAGCAGATTGACCCGGCCGGTGTCGCGGTCGTACCAGGCGACGCTGGATCCGTCCGGGCGGCAGACGTACAGCCGTTCTTGCCCGTGCCGATAGGCCGGCACCACGCGCAGTGCGCTCATGCGCCATCACCCCTTGACCATGGGAACAGGCGGGGTGCTCCTGGGGCAAGACCGGTTACCGTGGAGGGCGGCCCCGCGAGGGGGAGTTGGGGAGGCGCCGTTGCGGATCCGCGGAAAGCAGCCCGACGTACCGGCTCCGGAGAGCCCGTGGAACGAGATCGTGCCTGGTCTGTGGATGGGCGGGCACGAGTTCCGGGGCCGTGCGGGGCGGCCGGAGCTTGCGGTCGTACGGGACGAGTTCGATGTGGTGCAGACGCTGCTGCGGCTGCCGGGGTACGGCCCCGATCCGGACGTCGAGCACCATGTGTGGCCGATCCCGGACGGCCCGCTGGACGGGACGCAGCTCGCCGGGGTGATCCGGCTGGCCCGGGCGGCGAACGAGGCCCTGGACGCCCGGCGCCGGGTGCTCGTCCGCTGTTACCACGGGTACAACCGCTCGGGTCTGGTCGTCGCGCACGCGCTGCTCCAGCGGGGGCATGCCTCGCCGGACGAGGTGATCCAGCTGATCCGGGCCCGGCGCTCGGCGTGGGCGCTGCACAACGAGCTGTTCGTGGAGTACCTGCGCGCGGGCCTGTGGACGGTGCGCTTGCTGGAGGAACTGGCCGAGTAGCCTCTCTCCCAGCACCACTCCGACGGGTGCAAAAAGGACTTAATACGAATTTCCTCGTCTACACATAAGGTGTACGGGGCCCCGACCGACCCCGACGCCCCAGGAGCATCGTGTCAGCCCGCCGTCCAGCGCGCACCGCCGTCACCGCGGTCGCCGTCGCCCTGCTCTCGGCGACGGCGACGGCCTGCGGTGACACCGGCGGGCTGCGGGGCGCGGGCGCCACCCCGACCGCCGTCAGCCCCGCCAAGCTCTGGCCGGACCTGCGCCCGGCGTCCAGCCCGGCCTACCCCTACGACGTGGCGACCCGGGAGGTCGTCAAGGGGATCACGGTCCCCGGCGACGACATCCGCGAGGTGGACCCGGTGGACGTGGTCGAGGCCGAGGTCGAGGCGCATCCGGACGACTACGGATCGAAGGGGGCGTACCACGGGACGGTGGACCGGCTCGGGGACTGCCGGGCGGGCGGCGACCGGGCCCGCTGCCCGCTGCTGAAGCCGTACTACCGGGACCTCACGGGTGACGGCCGGGACGACATGACGCTCGGCTTCCGGCTCTACCCGACCAACCAGACGGCCGTGCGGGTCTACACCGTCGAGAAGCACAGGCTGGTGCAGGTGCTGGCCGACAACGACGCGATCCTCGGCGTGGAGCTCGCCGGCCGTTCGCTGATCGAGCGCTCGCCGGCCGACATCTCCGGCTACGAGTACCGCACCACCTGGGTGTGGGATCCGGGACAGCGCGCCATGGTGTTCTCCCGCGACGAGTACCTGCACACCGGTGACGGCCGGCACGCCAAGAAGCCCTCGCCCTCGCCGTCCGCCTCCCCCTCGGCGAGCGCGCGATGAGGCTCGCGCTGCCCCAGTGGGCCGGGGCGCTCGCCGTGAAGGCGGCCGCGTTCATCACGGTGATGAGCTGTGCGCTGGCCGCGCTGCTCGGCGTCCTGGTGCACGTCTCGGTGACCAACCAGACCGTCGGCCAGGCCCGCGGCCTGGCCCTGTCCAAGCTCGCGGACGCCACCCAGGCGTACGAGGCCGGGGACGCGCTGCCGCCGAACGCCGGGGTCGACCCCGCGGGACTGCCGGCGCCGCTGCGGAAGCTGGCGGTGGCCGGCGGGCGGGGCACGATGGTCTCCGCGCACGACGGGCGGCCGACCATGTGGGCGGCGGGCCCGGTGGCCGGGCACCGGGCGCTCGCCGTGGCGGTCGACTACTCGCAGCAGGCCCGCACCATCGCCGGGCTCGACAACTCGATCGTGTGGTCGTCCGGGCTCGCGATCGGGGCGACGGTGCTGGTCGGTGTGTTCGCGGTGACCCGGGTGACCAGGCGGCTGCACGGCACCGCCCGGGTGGCCCGGCGGATCAGCGCGGGTGACCTCGACGCGCGCGTCGGCGACCCCCGCACGAAGGACCCGTCCCGTCCGCAGGACGAGGTGGCCGCGGTGGCGGCGGCCCTGGACTCCATGGCGTCGAGTCTGCAGAGCAAGCTGCTGAGCGAGCAGCGTTTCACCGCGGACGTGGCGCACGAGCTGCGCACGCCGCTGACCGGCCTGCACGCGGCGGCGGAGCTGCTGCCGCCCGGCCGGCCCACGGAGCTGGTGCGGGACCGGGTGGCCGCGCTGCGCACGCTCACCGAGGACCTGCTGGAGATCTCCCGGCTGGACACCGGCCGGGAGAAGCTGGAGGTGGACACCGAGGAGCTGGGGGCGCTGGCCCGGCGGGTGGTACGGGCCTCGGGCACCGACACGGAGGTGCGGGTCCTGACCGACGCGCGGGTGGAGACCGATCGGCGGCGGCTGGAGCGGGTGCTGGGGAACCTGGTGGCCAACGCCCACCGGCACGCGGCACCGCCGGTGGTGGTGACGGTGAACGGGGCGGTGGTGACCGTACGTGATCACGGGGCCGGGTATCCGGAGTACCTGGTGGCGCACGGGCCGCAGCGGTTCCGCACCGAGGGCGGGGCGACCGGGCACGGGCTCGGGCTGACCATCGCGTTGGGGCAGGCGGAGGTCCTGGGGGCGAAGCTGGTCTTCGGCAACGCCGTGGACGGGGGCGCGGTCGCCACGCTGATCCTGCCGGTGACCGAGGGCCGGTAGAGAGCTCGGGATCTCGGGCGCGTCGCGGGGTGCCCCGAGCACAGGACGCCCCATTTGGGTAGGTTCCGGGCATGACCAAGGCCGGAACCACCGTGGCGGCGGCGCCCACTCCCGCACCCGCCGTACGCCTCCCCCGGCGCCGTGGCATCGAGCTCGCCCTGATCCTGCTGGCCGTGCTGCTGTCGGTGTACGGCTACTGCGCGGTGGGTCTCGCGCGAACCGGCACCGTTCCGCCGGGCGCCGCCGGTTACGGCGCCGGGCTCGCGGTGCTCGCGCTGTGCGCGCATCTCGCGGTGCGCATCCGGGCGCCGTACGCCGACCCTCTCTTCCTGCCGATCGGGGTGCTGCTCAACGGGCTGGGGCTGGTCCTGATCTACCGGCTGGACCGGGAGACCCCGGCCGACCAGGCGGCTCCTGCCCAGCTGGTGTGGTCCACGCTCGGGGTCGGGCTGTTCATCGCCGTCGTGCTGGTGCTGCGCGACCACCGGGTGCTCCAGCGGTACTCGTACGTGTGCGTGGTCGCCGCGCTCGGGCTGCTCGCACTGCCCATCCTGTTCCCGGCGGTCAACGGCGCCCGTATCTGGATCCGGATCGCCGGGTTCTCCATCCAGCCCGGCGAGTTCGCGAAGGTGCTGCTCGCGGTGTTCTTCGCCGCCTATCTGGCGGCCAACCGCAGCGCGCTCGCCTACACCGGCCGCCGGCTGTGGCGGCTGCAGTTCCCGACCGGGCGGGTGCTCGGGCCGATCGTGACGATCTGGCTGCTGAGCGTCGGGGTGCTGGTCCTGGAGCGGGACCTGGGCACCTCGCTGCTGTTCTTCGGGCTGTTCGTGGTGCTGCTGTACGTCGCCACGGGGCGCACGGGCTGGATCGCGGTGGGGCTGCTGCTCGCCGTGCTGGGGGCCGTCGCCGTGGGGCGCCTTGAGCCGCATGTGAACCAGCGGATCGAGGACTGGCTGCACCCCTTCGCCACCATCGAGGCCGGCCAGGGCCCGAACCAGCTCTCCCAGTCGCTGTTCGCCTTCGCGGCCGGCGGGGTCTTCGGCACCGGGCTCGGCCTCGGGCACTCGATCCTCATCGGCTTCGCCACCAAGTCGGACTTCATCCTGGCCACGGCCGGCGAGGAACTGGGGCTCGCCGGGCTCGCGGCGGTCATCCTGCTGTACGCCCTGCTGGTGGAGCGCGGCTACCGGGCGGGCCGGGCCCTGCGGGAGCCCTTCGGCCGGCTCCTCGCGGTCGGGCTCGCCTCGATCCTGGCCCTGCAGGTGTTCGTGATCGCGGGCGGGGTCACCGGGCTGATCCCGCTGACCGGTATGGCGATGCCGTTCCTCGCCCAGGGCGGCTCCTCGGTGGTCACCAACTGGGCGATCGTGGCCCTGCTGATCCGGGTGAGCGACTCGGCGCGCAGCCAGTACGACGGCCGGGAGGCCCTGTGAGCGAGTACGGCGGCTTCCACGAGGGCGAGCGGCCGATGGCGCGGTACATCCGGCACGCCTGCGCGTTCTGCACGCTGCTGCTGGCGGCCCTGCTGGTCAACGCGGCCCGTGTGCAGGTCGTGCAGTCGGGTCTGTACGACGACAACCCCGCCAACCGCCGTGCCACGATCGCCCGTTACGGCCAGCCGCGCGGGGACATCCTGGTCGGCGACGAGCCGGTCACCGGCTCCGTGGACACCGGAGAGCAGCTGCGCTACGAACGCGCCTACAAGAACGGCCCGTTGTACGCCCCGGTGACCGGCTTCGCCTCGCAGTCGTACGGCACCACGTTCCTGGAGCACGCCGGGGACGGGGTGCTCTCCGGTACCGATCCGGCGCTGTCGCCGCTGCCGGTGTGGAACGACGTGACGCGCGGCCCGGTCCCGGCCGGGAACGTCGTCACGACGCTGCACCGGGGCGCGCAGGAGGCGGCGTACCGGGCGCTGGCCGGGCGCAAGGGCGCGGTGGCCGCGATCGAGCCGGCCACGGGCCGGATCCTGGCGCTGGTGTCGAGTCCGTCGTACGACCCCGGGGAGCTGTCCGGTAACGGGGAGGCGGTGACCTCGGCCTGGGCGCGGCTCAACCACGACCCGGAGAAGCCGATGCTCAACCGGGCGGTGCGGCAGACGTATCCGCCGGGGTCGACGTTCAAGGTGGTGACGGCGGCGGCGGCGCTGGACGCGGGGGTGGCGACCGACCTGGACGCACGCACCGACTCCCCCGACCCCTACCGGCTGCCCGGCACCACCACCCGGCTGACCAACGAGGCCGACGACTGCCGGGACGCCTCGCTGCGGTCGGCCTTCGAGTGGTCCTGCAACACGGTGTTCGCCAAGCTCGGCGTGGACGTCGGGGTGAAGGGCATGGTGGCCACGGCGGGCGCGTTCGGGTTCAACGACGCCGGGCTGCGCATCCCCTTCTCCGTCGCGCCCAGCACCTTCGACGCGCATGTGGACAAGGCGCAGCTGGCGCTGTCCTCGATCGGGCAGTACAACACGCGGGCCACCCCGCTGCAGATGGCGATGGTGGCCTCGGCGGTCGCGAGCGGCGGGCAGCTGCGGTCGCCGTATCTGGTGGACCGGACGACCCGGCACAGCGGTGAGACGGTCGCCGGGAGCGGGACGCATCCGGTGCGGCAGGTGATGAAGCCGTCGACGGCCGCGCGGCTGAAGGAGCTGATGGCCGATGTGGTCCGGGAGGGCACCGGCACCCAGGCGGCCATCCCCGGTGCCCTGGTCGGCGGCAAGACGGGTACCGCGCAGCACGGGGTCGGCAACGCCGGTGTGCCGTACGCCTGGTTCGTCTCCTGGGCGCAGACCGAGAACTCCCTGGAGCCGCAGGTGGCGGTGGCGGTGGTGGTGGAGGACGCCTCGGCGGACCGGGGCGAGATCAGCGGTGGCGGGGACGCGGCGCCGATCGCCCGGGACGTGATGCGGGCCGTTCTGGGCCGGTGACGGTCAGCCGATCGGCTTGACCGCCTCGGAACGGATCGTGAGGGTGTTCCTCGCGGCGGCCTCCAGGTCGATGTCCGACGGACGCTGGGACGCGAGCGGTGTGTTCACGGTCGCGACCGTGGCGCCCGTGTTGCCGTCGGCCCACGCGCAGATGGGCACGGTGAACTTCGTGCTCATCTGTTCCTGGGTCACCACCTCGCAGCTGATCGTCACGCCGCTCAGCTCGAAGTCCTTGGCGGGGACGGCGACCGTGGCGTTGGCGCCCTCGGCGGCGCCCCTCATCATGTTCTCGCGGGCCGCGTCGGTGTTCTTGAACCGGCCGTACATGCCCGAGACGACCAGGGTGCCCTTGGTCACGTCGCCGTCCGCGTGGTAGGAGCCCACCACGCCGTGGAGGTCCTTGGCGTCCCAGGCCCCGTCGGCCTCGTCCTCGATCTTCTTGCCCTCGGTGCCGGAGAGGTCCTGGGCGAGCCGGTACTTCCCGCCGAGCAGCGTCCCGGGCAGCGTGAGCCTGTTCTTCGCGTCGGGGAAGCCGCTCTCGACCACCGCGCCGAGCAGGACCAGCCCCACGACGACCACCGTGACCACACCGCCCACGATCCCGAGCACCAGCCCGACCCGCCGCTTCCTCGGCGGCGGGACCATGGGCGGGACACCCCAGGCGGGGTACGGCTGCTGGGGGTAGGCCTGCGGCGGGTACGGCTGCTGCGGCGGGTACGGCGCGCCGTACGGGCCGGGGGCGGCCTGCGGAGCCCCGCCGTACGGGCCCGGGCCCGCCTGCGGGGGCTGCTGGCCGTAGGGGTACGGCTGCTGCTGGGGGCCGTTGGGGTACGGCTGCTGCGGTGGCGGAGGCGTGGACACGCCCGCACGCTACTGCACCCGGATGAACGCTCCGGCGGCCGCCCGGGCCAGGCGCGCCCACCCCGGCCGTGTCAGCTCTCCGCCATGCGCACCCCCGGCCGCGTCAGCTCTCCGCCGCGCCCGCCTCGATGGCGTCCCGCACCTCCGCGATCCGCTCGTGCTCCTCCGCGGCGAAGCGCTCCGCGTCCAGCTGCTCGGCCAACTCCTCGTCCTGGGCCATCAGCAGGTCCAGGCTGGAGTCCCCCATCTCGAAGACGCCCATGTCGACGTAGGCCTGCTGCAGCCGCTTGCCCCACAGGCCGATGTCCTTGACGCAGGGCACGATCCGGCTGAACAGCAGCCTGCGGAACAGCTGGAGGAACTCGGAGCGCTCGCTCAGCGCCTCCGCCTCGGCCTTGGGGATGCCGAAGTTCTCCAGGACCTCGACGCCCCGGAGCCGGTCCCGCATCAGGTAGCAGCCCTCGATGACGAACTCCTCGCGCTCGCGCAGTTCGGCGTCGGTGAGCTGCTTGTAGTAGTCCCTGAGCGCCAGCCGGCCGAAGGCCACGTGCCGGGCCTCGTCCTGCATGACGTAGGTCAGTATCTGCTTGGGCAGCGGCTTGTTCGTGGTGTCCCGGATCATCCCGAACGCGGCCAGCGCCAGGCCCTCGATGAGCACCTGCATCCCCAGGTAGGGCATGTCCCAGCGGCTGTCGCGCAGGGTGTCGCCGAGCAGGGACTGGAGGTTGTCGTTGATGGGGTAGAGGAGGCCGATCTTCTCGTGCAGGAAACGGCCGTAGATCTCGGCGTGCCGGGCCTCGTCCATGGTCTGGGTGGCGGAGTAGAACTTGGCGTCCAGGTCCGGTACCGACTCCACGATCCGCGCGGCGCAGATCATCGCGCCCTGCTCACCGTGCAGGAACTGGCTGAACTGCCAGGAGGCGTAGTGCCGCCGCAGCTCCCCCTTGTCCTTGTCGGTCAGCTTGTCCCAGTACCGGGTGCCGTAGAGGGACATCGCCTCCTCGGGGGTGCCGAGCGCGTCGTACGGGTCGACCTCCAGGTCCCAGTCGATGCGCTGCATGCCGTCCCACTGCTTGTCCTTGCCCTTCTGGTACAGGGCGAGCAGCCGGTCACGGCCGTCGTCGTACTCCCAGCTGAAGCGGGCGGCACCGCTCGCGGGCACCTGCCAGGGGGAGGGCCCGGGCTCGTCGGCGTACAGGTCATGGGTCGGCATACCCCGCAGGCTCACACGTAGACGCGAAGTCAACAAGTCATGCGCAAGGGATTGACGACCTTGCTGACAGGCAGTCTCATAAGAGGTGGACGACGTACCCCGGGTAACGAGGTGAGGGAGCCATGACGACCCTGACGGAAGCCGACGCGCTGGACGGCCTGCGCGACGCGCTCGGCCTGCTCAAGGACCGGGAGCAGGTGGCCGAGCGGCTGCTCGTCTCCTCCGCCAAGCACTCCTTCGACCCGGACGAGGAGCTGGACTGGGACGCGCCCTTCGAGGAGGGCAAGTGGTTCTGGCCCCCGGAGCTGGTGTCGCTGTACGACACCCCGATGTGGAAGCGGATGAGCGAGGAGCAGCGGATCCTGCTCTCCCGGCACGAGGCGGCGGCGCTGGCCTCGCTCGGCATCTGGTTCGAGATGATCCTGATGCAGCTGCTGGTCCGGCACATCTACGACAAGGCGGCGACGAGCGCGCACGTGCGCTACGCGCTCACCGAGATCGAGGACGAGTGCCGGCACTCGAAGATGTTCGCCCGGCTGATCACGCACGGCGGGACACCGTGGTACCCGGTCAGCAGGGCCCACCAGAGCCTCGGCCGGCTGTTCAAGACCATCTCGACGACCCCCGGTTCCTTCACGGCGACGCTGCTCGGCGAGGAGGTCCTGGACTGGATGCAGCGCCTGACGTTCCCGGACGAGCGGGTGCAGCCGCTGATACGGGGCGTCACGCGCATCCACGTGGTCGAGGAGGCACGGCATGTGCGCTACGCCCGCGAGGAGCTGCGCCGCCAGATGGTGACGGCGCCGAAGTGGTCGCAGGAGTTCACGCGCGTCACGTCCGGTGAGTTCGCGCGGGTGTTCTCGGTCGCGTTCGTGAATCCCGGCGTGTACACGAACGTCGGGCTCGACAGGCGCGAGGCGATGGCCCAGGTGAAGGCGAGCGGGCACCGGCGGGAGGTCATGCAGACGGGAGCGAAGCGGCTGACGGACTTCCTGGACGACATCGGGGTGCTCAGGGGAGTCGGGCGGCGGCTGTGGAGGTCGTCCGGGCTGCTGGCGTAGGACTGTGGCGGCGGGGCCGCGCCCCGCAGGGGCGCGGGGAACCGCGCGAGAAGCCACAACGGACCGGCGGACGGAAGACGCCCCCCTGAGCGGAGCGATTAGGCTGCGGTTCATGACCCCGGCCGCCACCCCCGCCTACCGCCGCCTGAGCGTCGAGGAGCGCCGCAGCCAGCTGCTCACCGCCGCGCTGTCGCTGTTCGCCCACCGGGCACCGGAGGACGTGTCCCTGGACGACGTGGCCGAGGCGGCCAAAGTCTCGCGCCCGCTGGTCTACCGGTACTTCCCCGGCGGCAAGCAGCAGCTGTACGAGGCCGCGCTGCGCTCCGCCGCCGAGGAGCTGCAGCTGTGTTTCGACGAGCCCCGCGAGGGCCCGCCGCTCCCCCGCCTGTCCCGCGCCCTGGACCGCTATCTGGCCTTCGTCGACGAGCACGACACCGGCTTCAGCGCGCTGCTCCAGGGTGGCAGCGTGGTGGAGACCTCGCGGACCACGGCGACCGTCGACGGGGTGCGCCGGGCCGCCGCCGAGCACATCCACGGCCACCTCGGCGTCGCCGACCCCGGTCCCCGGCTGCGCATGACCGTCCGGACGTGGATCACGGCGGTGGAGGCGGCCTCCCTGATCTGGCTGGACGAGGACAAGCAGCCCCCGGTCGCGGAGCTGCGCGACTGGCTGGTGGAGCAGTTCGTGGCCATGCTCACGGTCACCGCGGGCCGGGACCCGCAGACGGCGGCCGTCGTCGGCACGCTCGCCGGGGATGACCGAGACTGAAGCGGTGAAGAGTCAGGACACCCCCTTCGAGGGCGGCCCCATGGACGGGCGGGTACTGCCGGTCCTGGTCGGCGCCACCGGCCACCCCCCGAAGACGTACCGCATCCCCGTCCCGGACCCGGACGGCGGCCCGCCCACGGTGCTCGTCTACCGCCGCGTGCCGCGCGGCCACAGCAGGCGGCTGGGGCTGATCCAGGGGTGGAAGTACGAGTTCGCCCCGGGCGACACCTCCGGCGGCCGGCTCCGCTGGCCCTGGTCCAGGCCACAGGGCGCGCCGCCCGGCAAGCCGGACGACGCGAACGGGTGACAGGGTTGCGCCGAACCGCGCACGTTCGGGGCGCGGCCCGCGCGGACACGTCTGATTATCACGTGATGATCCCGGTGCGACGAGCGGCGGAGAGCCCGCCCTCACCGGCACCGGAGGTGAAGACGTGTCAGGAAGGCTCCTGCGCCTGGCCTGTACGGCGACGATGGCGGCCCAGGCCGTCCTCACACCCGCACCCGCCCTGGCCGCGCCGGATCCGCAACAGCGGTCCGTCTCCGCTCTGTTGACCGACCTTCAGCGGCTGTACCGGCAGGCCGAGCAGTCCACCGAGGCCTACGACGCGACCACGGAGAAGCTGAGGCGGCAGCGCGCCGAGGTGTCCCGGCTCGACGGCGAACTGTCCCGCGCCCGGCTCGCCCTGCAGGACAGCCGGGCCGACGCCGGCCGGCTGGCCCGGCAGCAGTACCAGAGCACCGGCGGCCTCGGCCCGTATGTGCGCCTGCTCCTCGCCCGCGATCCGCAGCACGCGCTGGACGAGGGCCATGTCATCGGCGAGCTGGCGCGCCAGCGGGCCCGCACGGTGACCCGGCTGACCGCCGCGGAACAGCGCAAGGACGCCCTGGCCCGGGCGGCCCGCAAGGCCCTCGACACCCAGCTCGCCCTCGCCGGCCGGCAGCAGCGGCAGCACGACGACGTCCGGGCCAGGCTGGGCGACGTGGAACGGCTGCTGGCCGCCCTCACCCCGGCCCAGCTGGCCGCGATCGCCGGCCTGGAACAGCAGGGCGTCAGCGAGGCCCAGCAGCGGCTCAGCACCGGCGGCGCCCTGCCCGAGGACCGCCCCGCCTCCCCCGAGGGCGACCGCGCGGTCCGCTACGCCATGGCCCAGCTCGGCAAGCCGTACCAGTGGGGCGCGCAGGGGCCTTCGGCGTACGACTGCTCGGGCCTGACCTCACAGGCCTGGTCCCACGCGGGCACCCCGATCCCCCGCACCAGCCAGGAGCAGTGGCACCGGCTCACCCGGGTCCCGCTGCGCGACCTGCGCCCCGGGGACCTGGTCGTGTACTTCCCCGAGGCGACCCACGTGGCGATGTACGTGGGCCACGGTCAGGTCGTACAGGCTCCGCGCCCGGGAGAGCGCATCGAGGTCGCCCCGATGGCGTCCTATCCGGTACTGGGAGCCGTACGCCCGGACGCCCCTCAGCCCAGCGAGGCCAGGTAGGCGGACGTCTTCTCGGGGTCGGAGAAGCAAGCCGACGGCCCCGCAAGGCTTCTACCAGCGGTTTCCACCGAACTGGCCAGCCTTCACGGGGCCGTGGGCCGTCTGTGGGCCGTCAGACAGGACGTTGGGTCTTGGCATAGACCGTCGCGATTGCCGTCCGGGTTCGCTCCTGGCTGCTCGGCATGAGGTGTGCGTAGATCCGTAGTGTCAGGGCGGCGTTGCTGTGCCCGAGGTACTCGCTTACCGCCTTGATGCTCTCCCCGCCGTCCAAGAGCGCAGACGCGTAGAAGTGCCGCAGTGCATGCATGCCGTGCTCGCGAGCCGCCACGTAACCAGCCGCCTTGGTCTCCGGCTCCGGGATGACGCCGGCCGCGACGAGCGCAGGCTTCCACGCCTCCTCGTTCAGGGAGGTACGCCACACATGGTTGCCACCAGGCGCCATGAAGATGAGCCGCCGGGTCACCTTCGGCCCGTCCGGCGTCTTCCAGGGCAGCGTGATCTCAACCGGCGGGAACTGCTTCATGTGGGCCCTGAGCGCGTCGGCCACGGGACCGGGAAGCGGTACATCCCTGGTCTTGCCGCCCTTAGGCAGCGCGAACACGGGCTTGCTCCGACTGAGCTTGAGCTGCTGCACCACGTGCAGCGTGTCGGACTCGAAGTCGATCGCATCCACGGCGATTCCCAGGATCTCTCCCTGGCGCATGCCGCAACCTGCGCCCAGGTCGACCGTGGCTTGGTACCGCTCCGGCATCGCTGCCTGTACGGCGAACACCCGCTCAGCCGACCAGGGAACCACGCGCTTGGGCTCAAGCGCCGGCGGCTTCACGGATCGAGCGGAGACCGGATTGCGGCTCAGGTATCCGTCATCGACAGCGGCGCTCAGAGCCGCTCGCACGTTCGCGTAGATGATCCGACCGTACGAGCCGGGCACGCTGGATTCGAGCGCTGCCGCCCACTCTCGGATGTGCTCCGGCTTGAACGATCCGAGCGGGCGCGTCCCGATGTACGGGAAGGCATGGAGCCGCAGTTGGGAATTCATGGACTCGATCGTGTTCGGGTCCGCCCCAAGGGTCATGAGCCACTTCTCGGTGTACTCCTGGAAGGTCACCTTGGCCGCACCTGGGTCAACGTAGTTACCGGTCGCCATGTCCGCTTGGGTGCGTTCCAACCACCGTTCGGCCTCCCTCTTCTTGCGATCGGGAAAGCTCTTGGACTTCTCGGTGCCGTCGGGGCCGACGTACCGAGCGCGGTAGCGCATGCCGGTGCCGTAGCGCTCGCTCTTGACCCGCACAGGCTTGCCGTTCGGCCCGGTCTCGGTCTTGTACCAGCGGTCTTGGAAGTGGCCAGCCATCAGGCAGCCTCCCCAAGCCGAGAGTCCACCCAGGCCCGCACATCACTGGGGTCGAAGCGCAGGTGACGGCCGACCCGGAAGCCGCGGGGACCGGTGTGCTTCCGGCGCCACTGGTAGACCGTCTCCACGCTCGGAAGCTCGAACATCTCGACCAGGTCCTCCGGAGTCAGGAACCGGTTGGGCAGTTCTGATGCCATGGTCTTCCATCTCCGCGACCAGGACCGCGAGCAGAGAGGCGGCATCGTCCGGGGTGGTCACCAGCGCCGACAGACGCGGCCCGTACGCGGACTGTTCCACCCCGCGCTTGCAGTCGATACCCGCCAAGGCGACCGGGAGCCTGGCAAGGCCCTTGATCAGGTTGCGCTGGTACATGGACTTGCCCGACCCATTCGCGCCCAGCGTCAGCGCCATCGGCGCCTTGCAGTAGTCCCGCTCAAAGGCAGTCCCGTCATCCCGCAACGCGACCGGCACGATCATGTCGTGCGGCACAGCCCTACGGGGCATCCGCACCCGGCGCAGCACGTCATAGCCGGTCATCCGCAGCTCAACGAAACCCGGCTTGGTCTCCCGCACGGTCACCGAGTGCACGCCCCAGGCATGACGCAGCCGTTCCGAGGCAGCGGCCACGTCAGCGGGCTCCAGTCCGGCCGGAAGCCGCAGCGTCACCCGCAACCCGGTCGAGGTGCCCCGCACCCGGCGGATCTTCGGCGGGACCGGCTGCACCTCACGCCTAGACAGGTTCCGCGTCACGAACGCCCGCAGACCCGACGGCCGCACCGTCAGCCCGCACACATCCATCGTGGGCCGGTAGGAGAACCCGAACCGCACCAGCGTGGCAGGCAGACCGACCAGCGCCCAGTACGCGTGCGGCGCCCGCACCTTCGCGTAGCCGACACCACCGGCGGCGGATAAACCGGCCGTGGCCTCCAGCCACATCGTCAGGTCCGTCATGGTCAGGCCGCCGCGGTGATCGCAACCGCACGGAACGAGATGCCGTGCCGCTTCTGACCGTTGAACTCGTTCTCCCAGTCACACGCCTTCAGCCCGACGACCCGCACCGGCATACCCGGTGCCAAGCCCTCGGGGTAGCCCGTCTCCGGGATGGTCACCTGGTAGAGGTTCCCCTCCCCCTCGTCCGAGACCAGCAGGCCCACCGTCGACAGGGGCGCGCCTGTCTCCCGGTCCATGGCCCGCTCCCCGGTCTTCGCGTTGGCCAGCTTCGGGGTCGGCGCGGTCGCCACGAACACCACAGCGGTTGAAGTGTCGATCTTGAAGGACGGCATTCCTAGCTCTCCCTCGTGGGACGAGCCCTAGGCCGGTGTCGTCATCCCGGCGGATGGCACGAGGCCCAGGGCGCCTTGGTACTGCGACACCACCGAAGCTACTCGCAGAAAAACTGCGAATTAACAGAAAAACTGCGACCAGTAGCTCAACTCCGGGTCTGCGAGACTGAGGCGACGACAAGGAGGCAGAGATGGCCAACTTTGGGCTTTTTGTTCGCTTCACGCTGCGCGAGGGAGCTGCCGAGGCGTTTGACGCGCTGGTCCGCGAGACCACCGAAGGGATCCGAGCGCACGAGCCCGGAACGCTGGTCTATGCGTGCCATGAGGTTGAGGGAGCGCCCAATCAGCGCACCTTCTTCGAGCTGTACGCCGATCACGCCGCCTTCGAGGAACACGAGCGCCAGCCCCACACGCAGCACTTCCTGACGGAGCGCGACAAGTACGTCGAGAAGACCGAGGTTGACCGCCTCCAGCCGTACGCCGGCAAGTACCCCACGGGAGCCGAGGAGTGACGACCTCCGACCCCAAGGCCCTGGGGCCCAGAGTCAAGGAGCTGCGCCGCGCCGCCGGCATGTCGCAGAGTGACCTTGCCGCCGCGATGGGGCGCTCGGAGAGTTGGGTGTCACAGGTCGAGAGAGGCGTACAGCCCGTTGAACGACTCTCGGTCCTGCAAGCCCTGGCCGACGCACTCAATGTGTCCGTGCGAGAGCTTCGGCCGGACGCTCCCCCGGCGGAGGAATCCCAACCAGAGGCCCACGCGAGGAGCAACGACCTCGACGGCCTACGAGTAGCCCTCACCGGTCACCCAGCACTGGGCAGCCTCTTTCAGCAGCCGCCGGCCGAAGCGAGTCCAGCGCTTGCCGACCTCCGTCAGCAGGTGGAGGAGGCGTGGACTCTCGTGCACGCGTCGAGGTATGCGGCACTGAGCGATCACCTCGCCAAGCTGTTGCCCTGCATCGAGACAGCAGTACGTCATGCGCCCGCGGGCGCCCGCACCGAACTGCACTACCTGCGCGCCAAGGCGTACCAGGTGGCCGCAGCCAGCTTCACGCGGCAGGACCAGGCAGATGCAGCATGGATCGCGGCAGACCGGGCCCTGCAGGCAGCCGAACTGGCGGGCCAGCCGTTGGAGGTGGTCGCGAGTCTGTTTCGCATGGCGCACGCCTTCATGAGGCAGCAGCACATGGAGCAGGCAGAGCAAGCGGCGAAGTCTGCTGTGGCCGTCATGGCGCCGAGGGCAGAGGCGCCTGCATGCCCACCGGAAGAGCTCTCGCTGTTGGGGGCCATGAACCTGGTCCTCGCGGTGATCAACGCGAGGGAGGGCAACCGAGCGCGGACTCATGAACACATTGAGCGGGCGCGAGGGCTCGCGGCGCGGTTGGGGGAGGACCGCAACGACTTCGACACGGAGTTCGGACCGACGAACGTCGAAGTCCACGCCGTAAGCACAGCGGTCGAGCTGGGAGATGCAGGACTCGCCTTGGACGTGGCTCAGGACGTTGACACATCGGGCCTGTCGCCCGAGCGGCAGTCGCGTTTCTTGCTTGACGTGGCGCGAGCACACGCGCAGCGGCGACACGTCGGCGAGGCCACAGCCGCGATCCTGGAGGCTGAGGCTTTGGCGCCCGAGCAGATCCAAGACCACCACCTGGCCCGCGAGGTCATCCGCGACTTGATCCAACTCTCCGGTCCCCGGGTGCCCAAAGCCCTGCGTGACTTGGCCGAACGGAGCGCTGTCCTCTAGACCGACCTGTTACAGATTTCTCTACCTCATCAAGCCCCGGCTGCGCTCCGCTCCGCCGGGCGCGCTTCCCGGCTATGGCCGCGCCCGCGCTCCTGCCTTCGGCCCGCTCGGCGCGGCCGACGCCGACGCGCGCCCACATATGGATAGGGCCGATGGCCATGAGCCGATCACCGCATAGCGCGGCCCGATCAAGAACATGCCTCCGGCGGGGGATCGGCCGGCACCGGGATGGAGGGGGCGCCGTTCCCGCCCGCGGGTCCGTAGTGGCGTGCGCGGGGAGCTCCCATCCCGTCCGCCGTCGACCCAGGCAGAGCCGAGCAGACGCGGCCCATGGCGTCCAGGTCGTTCGTACAGTGGCGCGCTCCACCTGGACGCCATGAACCACGCCCGCTCCACGGTGTGTGGGTCGACGGCGGACGGGATGGGAGCTGGGAGGAGTGGTGGGTTGAGGCTGTGTACGGGGAGGCTTCGCTGCACACCAATCCAAGCAAAATCACGAAAACGCAAGGAACCCGTGAGAGATGCCGTCCGGCGCCTAGTCTCCTCAGGTGAGGGGGAGGCGTGCAGCGACGATCACGCCGGTGCGCAGCCTATAAAGATGATCAACATGCTGATAGGGGCATTGGGTGGTGCGTTGAGCACCATCCTCGTGTCCGCCTGTGTTGCCTGTACCCGTCGCGGACAAGAACTCTTGGCCCGGCTACTGTCCTATCGGCAACGGCGGCGAGTAAGACGCGAAGCTCAGGCAGGATCGGGACAAGGGAGCCGGGCCTGGCTCACCAGCCCGATCGAGGGCGATGCCTTCGACACTGAGATCCATGTCAAAGGCAGAGTCCTTGACCTACCTCAAGATCATGAATTGTGGATCGTTCACCGCGTTCCCAACGGCAGCGAGATCTGGCCGAAGGAGAAGCTGACCTTGGACGCAGGTGGGTGGTTCAAGGTGACCACGTTGGAAGGTGGCAGGACCCGTTCGATGGCTGTGGTTGTGTTGCAGACGTCGAAGCAAGTGAGCCAAGAGTTCGACGCGTGGTTTCAGCGAGGACGACGAACCGGCCGCTTTCCGAGCGTTCGGCTTCCATCCTCTGCTCGCGTGTTGGCAAGCGTTGTCGTTCGCAGCCAACCTGGGCGATAGCGCGCTTAGCTGAGGCCGTCAAGGGTGGCACTAGCTCCTGACATCAATGCTTGACACCAACAGAGGCGAACGTCAGCGATCGAGGACGCATTGTGGCGAACGGCTTGCCCTGCTCTGGAACGCGTTGTTCAAGGGCAGCGATGCCACATGATCGACCTGATAAGGATGAGGCCGCACCTCAAAGCCTCCGCACTACAGGGCGCTGCCCTCGGCTCATGGACGGCGCCCCCCGGATAGGCCATCGAGGTAACCCATGAGGCTGAATTCGGCTGCACGGCCCTACGGCACAGGCCAACCTGCTGCAAACATCCGAAGCTATGAGCGTTGATACCCCTCGTCGACTGGTTCTTCTGCGACATGGCAAGGCAGATTGGTCTGACGAAAACGATCACGAGCGCCCTCTCGCCGAACGCGGCAACAAGGATGCCCCGGTCGCTGGACGATGGCTCGCCGGAGCTGGCGTCACCCCGAGCCTGGCTCTGTGTTCGACAGCGTCGCGATGCCGCGAAACCTGGAAACTCGTGGCTGATGAGCTGTCACAGAAGCCCAAGACGGTTTACGACGAACGACTCTACGAGGCTTCGCTTGGCGAGCTCATCGCAATTCTCAACGAGGCGTCCGACGATGTGGACGACCTGCTCCTTGTAGGTCACAACCCTGGTGTCCACGCGCTGGCCGACGCTCTCGCAGGCGAGGCTGAGGGTGACCTCTTGGCCCGCATGAACCGAAGCGGCTTCCCGACGTCCTCCCTGGCAGTCCTCACCTTCAACGGCTCATGGCGAGCCGTTGAACACGGCGTCGGCCGACTGGTTGCCTACTGGTCCCCTCACGCGTAAGCGACGATGGTTGCTGTACAGCAGCGGCATACAGCAACCCCAGCGACCGAGCACGGCCGACCATGCCGTTCCCTGGCCTCTCGATGACCAGAACGACCGTCGCTGACCGATCTCTCTAGAGCTACGGATCAGAAGGTCTCTGACATCCGCGGCTGACATCAACGACGCCGGACGAGGGCATACGCCAGCGTCTCTGTCCGGCCGTCGCACCAGTCGCCGACCGCAGCTGACGCAGGCCCGGATCGAACTCCTAAAGCGGTGGCCGACGGACCCATGCCCGGTCCAGCGGGAAGCTGCGGGAACACCGCCCACAGACGGCCCCAGGGATATCCCTGGGGCCGTCTGTGGGCCGTCCGAGAGGAACCGGCGACGACAAACAACGACAGGCGCCAACAGGCGGACCGCAGGTCAGAGGGACGTCACGCCCCGGCGACCGAAGCCAGGTAGGCCTGTGTCTTCTCGGGGTCGTAGAAGAAGTTCTCGAAGTCGGCCGGGTCGTCGAAGGCGTTGGCGAAGCGGTCGGCGGCCGGCTGCAGCTGGCCGGCGGCGCCGATCAGGTTCAGGATGTGCTCCGGCGGCGGCGCCAGCATCGCGTTGGTCCACTTGGTGACGTGCTGCGCCGTGGCCCAGTACCGGTCGAACGTGGTCCGCATCCACTCCTCGTCGAACGGCTTGTCGCCGTGCTCCAGGATCGAGGCGAGGTACGCGGCCGCGCACTTGGCGGCGGAGTTGGAGCCCTGCCCGGTGATCGGGTCGTTGGCGACGACCACGTCGGCCACGCCCAGCACGAGCCCGCCGCCGGGCAGCCGGCCGACGGGGTTGCGGACGGTCGGGGCGTAGCGGCCGGCCAGCGTTCCGCCGGCGTCGGTCAGTTCGGCCTTCGTGGCCCGGGCGTACTCCCAGGGCGTGAACTTCTCCATGAGTTCCAGGGTCAGGGAGAGGTGCTCCGCGGGGTCCTTGACGCCGTTGAAGACGTCGAGCGGGCCGCCGGGTATGCCCTCCCAGAACAGGATGTCGGCCGGTCCGGAGGTGGTGAGCGTCGGCATGACGAACAGTTCGCCGACGCCGGGGACGAGGTTGCAGCGGACGGCGTGGAAGTCGGGGTGCTCGGGGCGCGGGCCGAGCCCGTGGACGTACGCCACCGCGAGCGCCCGCTGCGGCTCGCTGTAGGGGGAGCGCTCCGGGTCGCGGGCGAACATCGACACCAGCTCGCCCTTGCCGGCCGAGACCAGGACGAGGTCGTAGGTGCGGGAGAAGTAGTCGAGGTCGCCGACCGCCGCGCCGTGGATGACCAGCTGGCCGCCGCGCTGCGCGAAGGTCTCCATCCAGCCGGCCATCTTCACCCGCTGGTCGACCGACTGCGCGTACCCGTCCAGCGTGCCCACCCAGTCGATGGCCCGCTGCGTGGGACCCGGGTCGTGCGAGCCGGGGGCCGCGACCGAGACGCCGAGCCCCTCGATCTTCGGGGCCTGGGACTCCCAGAAGTTCAGCTGGAGATCACGCTCGTGCTGCAGTGCCGTGTGGAACATGCACTGCGTCGACATGACCCGGCCGGTGCGGATCTCGTCCGCGGTCCGGTTCGACATCAGGGTGACCTCGTAGCCGTGCGACTGAAGGCCGAGGGCGAGCTGGAGACCGGACTGACCGGCTCCGACGACGAGTATCTTCCGCATCGGGTGAGGGCTCCTAACAGGGACTACTCGGGGGTTTCGTCCAGCGCGTGGCCGACCAGGACCAGGAGTGTCTCGATGGCCGAAATTCGACGCCGCGCATCCATGATCATGACAGGGATGTGCGGGGGGATCGTCAGCGCCTCCCGGACGTCCTCCGGCTCGAACAGCTCGCTGCCGTCGAAGTGGTTGACCGCGACGACGTACGGCAGGCCGCAGCTCTCGAAGTAGTCCAGCGCCGGGAAACAGTCCTTCAGCCGGCGGGTGTCGGCCAGGACGACCGCGCCGATCGCGCCACGCACCAGGTCGTCCCACATGAACCAGAACCGCTGCTGGCCCGGCGTGCCGAACAGGTAGAGCACCAGGTCGTCGTCGAGCGTGATGCGGCCGAAGTCCATGGCCACGGTGGTGGTCAGCTTGCCGGGCGTGGCGGTGAGGTCGTCGGTCTCCTCGCTGGCCTCGGTCATCAGCGCCTCGGTCTGCAGCGGCGTGATCTCCGAGACGGAGGTGACCAGCGTGGTCTTGCCGACGCCGAAGCCCCCGGCCACCACGATCTTCGTGGCGATGGGGGCCCGGGTGCGGTCCGTCTGCCAGGACTTCAGGTCCTCGTCGGGCTCGGTGACGAGGGGGGCGACGCCGATGGCGTCAGAGACGGCGGAGTCCACTCAGCACCCTTTCCAGCAGAGCGCGGTCCGGGCGGCCGGTGCCATGACCGGTTCCGGTGCCGTACACACGGATCTTTCCCTGGTCCGCGAGGTCGCTCAGGAGCACGCGGACCACGCCGAGCGGCATGCTCAGCAGCGCGGCGATCTCGGCCACCGTGCGCATACGGCGGCACAGTTCGACGATGGCCCGCATCTCCGGCATGACCCGGGTGGCGAGCGGGCCTTCCCCGCCGCCGATGGCGCGGGCGGCGTTCCCGGCCAGTTCCCTGCGCTCCTCGGGGGCCTCCAGCGCCGCCACGAACGTCTCCACGAGCAGGACGTGGCCGAAGCGGGTACGGCCGCCGGTGAGCGAGTAGGGACGGACGCGGGCGGGTTTGCGGTCGGCGCCGCGCACGGGGAGTTTCGCTGTGCCGCTCATCGGGCGCTCCCGGTCGACGGGGACTCCAGTGACTGCCGTAGCTCCGAACGGAGTTCCGGGGTGAGGACGTGGCCGGCACGGCCGACGAAGAGCGCCATGTGGTACGCCACCACGCTCATGTCGCACTCGGCGCTGCCGTGCACGCCGAGCAGTGAGCCGTCGCTGATCGACATCACGAACAGGCTGCCCTCCTCCATCGCGACCATGGTGTGCCTGACCCCGCCGAACGCCATCAGCTTCGCGGCGCCGACGGTGAGGCTGCCGATGCCGGAGACGATGGTGGCGAGGTCGGCGGAGGAGCCGCGGGGGCCCTTCGCCGGGCGGGCCTGACGGGACTGCTCGGCGTGCCCGGGATCGGACGAGAGGAGCAGCAGGCCGTCGGACGAGACCACGGCGACCGACTGGATGCCGGGAACTTCCTCGACCAGGTTGGTCAGGAGCCAGTGCAGGTTGCGGGCTTCACTGCTCAGTCCGTACGTACTGGGCGCGGTCAACTGCTTGCCTCCTCGGCTGTGCCCCCCGTGGATTCTTCGGCGTGTGCGATTTCTGCTTCTACGGCTTGGTAGCCGGCCTGGGCGCCGCTGCGGAAGCCGCCGAGCCTCCTGCGGAGGGCTTCGGCGTCGACGCTGCCGGTGCGGTGGCGCGGGGCCTGGGTCGGCACGGTGATCTTGGGGGTGCGTTTGGGGAGGCCCTTGGCGGTGACCGCCTCGGCTTCCGCTTCGGCGGGATTCCCGTTCCCACCCGCACCACCCGTGCGGCTCTCGTCGTCGGCCGCGGACGGCCCCTGCGGGGCGCGTCCGCCCTCGGCGGCCGGCGGGTCCGCGGGCAGGGCCTGCGGCACGTCCGCCCGGCCGGCCGTCGGCTCCGCCGCGAGGTCCGGGAGCAGCAGTTCCATCGTCGTCTCGGCGTACGTCTCCGCCGGGGCCTTCGGGCGGGTCTCCGTGCTCTGTGCACCCGGGTCGGCCTGCTCGTGAACCGCCTGCTCCGCGTCCCCGCGGGAAGAGGTGAGACCCCCTTCCGCGGACTCCCCGAAGACAGGGGCATCCCCCTGTGGCGCCCCACCGGAGGCGGAAGCGCCGTCCTCCGCCGAGCCGCTGGAGGCGGACTCGGCGCCCTCGGCCGAACCGTCGGAGGCAGCGCCGGCACCCTCGGCCGACCCGCCGGAGGCCGGGCCGACGCCCTCGGTCGAACCACCCCGGAGAGACCCGGCGCCCTCGGTCGAGGCACCGGAGGCAGGGCCGGCACCCTCCGACGGCCCGCCGGAGGCCGGGCCGCGCCCCGTTGCCGAACCGTCTGAGACAGGCTCCGTGCCCTCGGGCCCGCCCGAGGCGGGTCCGGTGTCCTCCGCCGGAGTGACAGGGGCGGGTGTGGTGCGGAGGGTTTGTTCCGCCAGGGCGACCAAGGGGTCCTGGTCCTTCGGGCGGCCGGGCAGGACGTTGGAGTTGGCCTCGGCGGCGGCGCCGGGCAGGGAGAAGGTGCCGGTGCCGCCCTGGTGGGCGGACGGGGCCGCCGGCGGGGCCTCGACGAGGAGCGTGGCGGGCAGCACCACGACCGCCGCGATGCCGCCCTGCTTCTGCTCGCGCAGCTGCACGCGCACCCCGTGGCGCTGGGCGAGGCGGGCGACGACGTACAGGCCGAGGCCGAGACCGTCCTCGCCCTCCTGGTCGTACGGCGACTCGGGGTCGAATTCGGCCAGGCGGGCGTTGAGCCGGTCCAGGCGGTCCGTCGCCATGCCGATGCCCTCGTCCTGGACGGAGAGCATCACCTCGCCGCTCTCCAGCAGCCAGCCCGAGGTCTCCACCGGCAGCTCCGGCGGCGAGGACGACGTGGCGTTCTCCATCAGCTCGGCCAGGAGGTGGGAGAGGTCGTCGGCGGCGAAGCCCGCCACGTGGGCGTGCGGCGGGAGGGCCGCGATGCGGACGCGTTCGTAGCGCTCGATCTCGCTGACGCCCGCCCGCACCACGTCGACCAGCGGAACCGGGCCGTGGTGCTGCTGGACGTGCTCGGCGCCGGCGAGGACCAGGAGGTTCTCGCTGTGGCGGCGCATGACCGTGGCGAAGTGGTCGAGCTTGAAGAGGGTGGCCAGACGCTCCGGGTCCTGTTCGCGGTCCTCCAGGCCCTCGATGACCGCGAGCTGGCGTTCGACCAGGCCCAGGGTCCGCAGCGAGAGGTTCACGAACGTGCCGCCGATGCTGGTGCGCAGCCGCTGGAGCCCGGCCGCGGCCTCGGCGAGTTCGGCGCGCAGTTCCTCACGGGCGTCGGCCATCTTCTGGCGCTGGCCGACCAGGTGCTTGCGGTCGGTTTCGAGCGTGGCCACCCGCTCGTGCAGCGCGGCGGCGTGCGCGTGCAGGGCGTTGACAGCGCGGACGACCTGGGCGAACTCGTCGTTGCGGCCGGTGAAGGCGATCGGTTCCTGGGCGGCCGGGTCGTCGGACTCCGCGAGGCGGGCCGAGCCCCGGCGCAGCACCGACAGGGGGCGGGTCAGGGTGCGGGCCATGGCCGTGGCGATGCCGATCGCGACCAGCAGCAGCGCGCCGAGGACGGCGACACGGATCTCCAGGGCCGTGACGTCGTCGTCCCGGAGGTGCGCCAGGTCCTTGGTGCGGCGGTCGTAGAGGGCCGATTCCACCCCGCGCATGAGGTCGGCACGGGCGGACAGGGCCGCGTCCAGCTTCTTGGTGCTGGTGGTCAGCTCGCTGTCGGCCAGCGTCGGCTGGTCGGTGAGCGTGCTCAGGTACTTCTCCGCCGAGTTGACCTCGGAGCCGGTGACGGTGGAGTCGTAGGAGTCGACGGCCGCCTTGGGGGCGGTCGCGCGGAAGTCGGCGAGGGCCGCGTCGGCGCGCAGGCGGGCCTGCTGGGCGGCGGCGGCCAGTTGGTCGCGCTGCTTCCTGTCGGCCGCGGAGGTGGTGGAGGCCGTGGTGGGCAGGCCGGTGACGGGATTGATCACCGTGCGCGTGGTGGACGGCACGTTCAGCGCGGCCAGCAGCAGGCCGCGGGCGGCGGCGGACTGCTGGACGGCGGTGTCCAGTTCGGCGAGCGCGTGGGCGCCGGAGCCGGCCCGCGGGGGTGACTGCTCGGCCAGCTGCTCGGCGAGCCGGTGCAGCGCGGTGATGGTGGCCGAGTAGGCCTGGTGGGTCTGGAGCGCGGTGGTCTTCCCCGTGAGGGCGGCGCGCCGGGTGACGGAGATGCCGTAGAGGTCGGTGCGCAGGCCGGGCGGGAGGTCCGGGTCGGCACGCAGGTCCTCGACCTGCCGGTCGACACGGGTGCTGCGGTCCTCGGACGGGGCCTTGGACTTGGCGCGGCCGGCCGCGATGTAGGAGGTGACCTCGTCGCGCTCGTCGGCGAGGGAGTTCGCCAGGGCGAGGGCGTCCTGGGTGCGGGCGGCCAGCGTCACCAGGTCCTGGGAGTCATTGACGTCCTGGGAGGCGGTGAGCAGGGAGGGCGCGCCGGCTCCCGCGACGGCGGCGGCCACCACGGCGACCGCGACGATGAGCCGGGTGCGCACATGGGTGGGGCGGCCGGTGCCCACGGGGGTCTGCTCGGCGGTCCCCGCGGGGGCCGTCTGCCTGCCTGTGCGCCGAGGCCGCTTCTTCTGCACCGGTGCTCGCAATCCTGAACTCGTCCAGCCAGGGCACCGGGTGGCGCCCCGTCATCTCGGTGCCAAGTGGTGCGTACACCCGGTTCGTACGGTTCCCGACCCTCCCAGCGCCGGTGGGCAGTGGTCGCGCATCACCTGACCCGCCACCCGAAGGAGTGAACATCGGAGGGGAGTTGGCGGGCAAGTTCCTGTGGCGCGTGCGGGACCCTCCCGCGGCACGCCGGTTGGACGCGCGCCGCAGGCTTTGGCAGTATTCGCCGCCACGCCTTCCCGGAGCCACTCATTCCCGCCCATAACAGACGCCTGACCTGCGGGGTCGTGCCAATTCGGCGCCGCTTGCCAGCCTTTGGCGGACGCTGTGAAGGGCTCGTGCAGACTGGCTGGATGCGAACTGATCTCGTTTCGGAACCCGGCGACGCGAACCGCCCCAACGAGGACTTCGCCGGTGTCGGACTACCCGCCTCCGGACAGGGAGGTTGCGTGATCGTCCTGGACGGGGTGACTCCGCCGAGAGGGCGGACGGGGTGTCTGCATTCCGTTCCCTGGTTCACCGCGCGGCTCGGCGGCGCGCTGACCGAACTTTCCCTTTCGAGCAGAGATCTGACGCTGCCGGAGGTGCTCTCCCGGGCGATCGGCCGCACCGCCGAGGCCCACGCGGACACCTGTGAGCTTTCTCACCCGCGAACCCCGCAGGCGACCGTCGCCCTGGCCCGCTGGTCCGCCGACACGGTCGAGTACCTGGTGCTGTCGGACTCGGCACTGCTGCTGCACGGTCCCGACGGGAGGGTCACCCCGGTCCTGGACGACCGGCTGGCCCGGATCCCGCGCTCCCGGCTCGCCACCGACGCCCTGGTGGACACCACGCTGCGCAACAAGGAGGGCGGCTTCTTCACGGCCGCCGCCGATCCCTCGGTGGCCGTGCGCGCGGTCGCCGGCACGCTGCCCCGCCACGAGGTCCGGGCCCTGGCCGCGCTCACGGACGGCGCGACCCGCTGGACGGAGAAGTTCCGCGAGGGTGACTGGCCCGCCCTGTTCGACGTGGTCGCGAAGGAGGGCGCCCGGTCGCTGGTGGACCGGGTGCGGGAGCTGGAGACGGCGGACCGGGAGGAGCGGGCCTTCCTCGGGCGGAGCAAGACGCACGACGACGCGACGGTGGTGTACGTGGAGCTGTGAGGCCCGCGCCGGATGCCTCTACTTCTCCATGACGCCGTTCAACTGGTGCAGCAGCCGGGCCAGCTCCGAGACCTCGCGCCGGTCCCAGTGGGCGAGCTGGCGGACGTACCGGGCGCGGCGCGCCTCGCGGACCTTGCCGACCCGGCCGCGCCCCTCGTCGGTGAGGGTGACGAGCCAGGCGCGGCCGTCGGCGGGGTCGGGCTCGCGGACGATCAGGCCCAGCTCCTCCAGGGCGCGCAGCTGGCGGGACATGGTGGCCTTGCCGACGCCGATGTAGGCCGCGAGCTCCGTGGCCCGCTGACCGCCGCACTCGTCCAGGCGGATGAGCAGGCCGTACGCGGAGGACTCCAGGTCGGGATGGACCTCGCGGGCCATCTCGCCCTGGTTGGCCCGCGCCCGCCGCAGCAGCACGGTCAACTCCCGCTCCAACGCCAGGAATTCCTGGTCTGCGCCACTGGGCGTCATTTCGTGGGCGCCGCGATGTGCGTCGCCGTTTCCGTCCTCGTGCACGTCAGCACCCCTGCTCGGTTTCCCGGTCCTGAAAGTTTCTGTCAAAAATCGTCATTGCCGCAGCTCCGTAAGTATTTCGCAGGCGTAGACCAACGGCGGCCCCCGGACCCCCTTCCCACGCCGTCATCTACGTGCGTAGCTTCTTTATCAGGCAATCAATGGCATGCCCACGCCAGTGCGGCACCCGGTTCACGGTCACCCCCACGTTCCCCCCACCCCACATCCCGGAGGCACGTCATGCCCGTGCGCAGACCCGGCTCCGACCGCTCCGCCCGCCCGCGCCCGCTCGCCGTCCTCGTCACGGCCCTGCTCGCGGCGCTCTCCCTCACCCTCCCCCTCACCTCCGCCCACGCCGCGACCACCCCCAGCCGCGGCTCCGCCCACATGGGCATGGGCGTCCTCGCCCACGACGGCCGGAACGGCACCCCCGCCTCGCAGGACGTCACCCAGACCGAGGGCGTCGACGTCTCCGCCCACCAGGGCAACGTCGCCTGGTCGACGCTGTGGAGCAGCGGGGTGCGCTGGGCGTACACCAAGGCGACGGAGGGCACGTACTACACCAACCCGTACTTCGCCCAGCAGTACAACGGCTCGTACAACGTGGGCATGATCCGCGGCGCCTACCACTTCGCGACCCCGGACACCACCAGCGGCGCCACCCAGGCGAGCTACTTCGCCGGCCACGGCGGCGGCTGGTCCCGGGACGGCAAGACCCTGCCGGGCGCGCTCGACATCGAGTGGAACCCCTACGGCGCCGCCTGCTACGGCAAGACCACCAGCCAGATGGTCAGCTGGATCGCCGACTTCATCACCACCTACCACTCGCTCACCAGCCGGTACCCCGTGATCTACACGGCCACCAGCTGGTGGACCCAGTGCACCGGCGACTACGGCGGCTTCGCCGCGAACAACCCGCTGTGGATCGCCCGCTACGCCTCGGACCCCGGGACGCTGCCGGCCGGCTGGTCCTACTACACGATGTGGCAGTACACCTCCTCCGGCCCGACCGTCGGCGACCACGACAAGTTCAACGGCGCACTGGACCGCGTACAGGCCCTGGCCAACGGCTAGCTCCACCCACCGTGTGCAGGTCCTGGCCGACGGCCGGTCCGGTTGACGTGTGCCGGGGACCCCTGTCCGCCCGGGCAGGGGTCGCTTTCCCTGCGTTGGTGCTCTCCGCCGGCCGGGATCATGCTGGTCAGGGAGAGCCTGCCGAGCTAGGCGAGATGAGCGGCGATGGAGCGACAGTCGACGTACACGGCCACGGCCACCATCGATGAGCTGGGCATTCTCACGGGCTGGAGCGAAGGCGCACGGCGGCTGCTCGGCTACGACGCCCCGGCCGTCGTCGGACGGCCCGCCATCGCACTGCTCGCCGCCGACGGCTCGGCGGCGCGCCGCGTTCTGGCCGGCCGCGAACGCTGGAACGGCACCGTCCCGCTGCGCCACCGCGACGGCCGGCTGCTGGAGCTGCGCGTGCTCGCGCACCGCCGGACCTCGGACACCGGGGTCACCGACTGGCTCGTGGTCAGCGCCGTGACGGTGCGCAGCCAGCCGCCCCGGGGCGAGCCGCTGGAGGAGTGGACGTTCCTGCAGTCCCCCTTCCCGCTGGCGATCTTCGACGCCGACCTGCGGCTCGTACGCGCCAACCGCCGGATGGAACACGCCCTCGCCCTGCCCGAGGCGGCGATGCGCGGCCTGCGCCTGCCGCACATCGTGCCGGGCGCCGCGAGCGAGGAGGCCGACGGGGCGATGCGGCTGGCGCTGGAGTCGGGTCGGCCGCAGGAGGCCAGGACCGGGCTCGGCACGGAGCTCGGCGCGGCCGCCGTGCTCACGCCGCTGAAGGACGCCGGCGGCCGGGTGCGCGCCGTCTGTCTGTCCACGCAGGCGCCCGGCCAGGACACCGCCGCCCCGGCACGCCCCTCGGCCGAGAGCGGCTCGCCCGTCGGCCCGGGGGCGGACCAGGCCCGTGCCGCCCAGGAACTCGGCGAGGTCACGGTTCCCCGGCTCGCGGACGTCATGGCGGTCGACCTGTTCGACACGCCCCGGGAGGTGGACGAGGAGCCCGGCCGGCCCGGCCCGGTGGTGCTGCGCCGCGCCGCACTGCGCGCCGTCCCGGACGGCCACGGACCCGCCTACGGCGCCGGCGTCGGCGAGGCGGTCGTCTGCCCGCTGGACTCCCCTCCCGCCCAGTGCCTCGCGGCGAGCCGGCCGCTGCTGTACGACACGACGGACCCGGTCGTCGCCGAGTGGGCGGCGGCGGACCCGGGTGCGGCGTGGCTGCGCGCGTCCGGAGCGCGTTCACTGCTGGTGGTGCCGCTCCTCGCCCAGGGCAGCACGCTCGGCGTGGCGCTCTTCGCCCGGCGCCCCGGCCGGGGCGCGTTCGGCCCGGAGGAGCTGCGGCTGGCCCAGGAGTTCACGGCCAGGGCGTCCGCCGGCATCCGGCAGGCCCGCGCCTCTTCCCGGACCCGCACCACCACCATGGCCCTGCAGCAGAGCCTGCTCCCGCACACGCTGCCCGCGCAGGCGGCCCTGGAGATCGCCACCCGCTATCTGCCCGCCGCGACCCGGGCCGGCGTGGGCGGCGACTGGTTCGACGTGATCCCGCTGTCCGGGGCGCGGGTGGCGCTCGTCGTGGGCGACGTGGTGGGCCACGGCATCCGTGCCTCGGCCACCATGGGCCGGCTGCGCACCGCCGTACGCACCCTGGCCGACGTCGATCTGCCGGCCGACGAACTCCTCACCCACCTCGACGACCTGGTCCTGCGGCTCGCCGCCGACGAGGGCAGCGCGGACCCGGCCGCCGAGACCGCCGGCGGCATCGGCACCACCTGTCTGTACGCGGTGTACGACCCGGTCTCGCGCCGGTGCACCCTGGCGCGGGCGGGCCATCCGCCGCCCGCCGTGGTCATGCCGGACGGCGCCGTGCGCTTCCTCGACGTGCCCGCGGGGCCCCCGCTCGGACTCGGCGGGCTGCCCTTCGAGGCCGTCGAGACCGAACTGCCCGAGGGCAGTCTCCTCGCGCTCTACACCAACGGGCTCTTCGAGGCCCGCGAGCACGACATCGACGAGGCGCTGGACAAGATGTTCGCCGCGCTCGGCCGGCCCGCGGCCACGCTGGACTCCCTCTGCGACCACGTGCTCACCGAGCTGCTGAGCCACCGTCCCGACGACGACATCGCGCTCCTCGTCGCCCGCACCCGGGTCCTGCACGGGGACCGGGTCGCGGCCTGGGAGCTGGCGAACGACCTCACGGACGTCTCCCGGGCCCGCCGGCTGGCCTGCGACCAGCTGTCCGCGTGGGGCCTGGACGAGGCCGCCTTCCCCACCGAGCTGATGGTCAGCGAGCTGGTCACCAACGCCATGCGGTACGGCCGGCCGCCCGTCCAGCTCCGGCTGATCCACCAGGACTCGACCCTGATCTGCGAGGTGTACGACTCCAGCGGCAGCACCCCGCACATGCGGCGCGCCCGTATCTTCGACGAGGGTGGCCGGGGTCTGCTGCTGGTCGCCCAGCTGGCCGACCGCTGGGGCACCCGGCACGACCGGGTCGGCAAGACGGTGTGGGCGGAGCAGTCGGTGGCCGGGACCACCGGCTGAGTCAGCCGCTGCCACCGTTGCCCCCACGGCCGCCCTGACCGCTTCCCTCGCAGCCCACACCCAGGCAGATCCCGCCGTCGCCGCCCCGGCCGCCGTCGCCGCCGTCGCCCGTGCCCGCCGCGTCGCCGCCGTTCCCGCCGCTGCCGCCGTTGGCGCTGCCGGCGCAGACGCCGACGCAGATGCCGCCGTTCCCCCCGTCCCCGCCGCTCCGGCCCGGCGCGCCCGTGGTGCCGGCGCCGCCGTTGGCGCTGCCGTTGCAGAGCCCGGCGCAGATGCCGCCGCCCGAGCCGCTGCCGCCGTTGACCGTGCCGTTGCAGTTGCCCGCGCAGATCGAGTCGCCGATGCGGACGCTGCCGTTGCCGACATGGACGCTGCCGAGGCCGGGACGGCCGCTGCCCGCTCCGCCGCCGACGGGGCCGGTGGCGGCCGTCGCGGCCGGGGCCATGGCGCCTCCGGCGATCACGAAGGTGGAGACGGCGAGACCGAGACCGAATTTCCAGGAGTGCTTGCGCATGGGTTTCCTCAGGAATCCACTCGGAGGAATTCGAGCCACCCGCCGTCCAGGAGATTTTGCTCCCACTTGCTGATTTCCTTCTCCCGGACCTTGTACTTCTTGGCCGCGTCGGCCTCGGTCACCCGGCCGGTCAGCACCGCCAGCGCGATGCGTGCCTTGTCCAGCCGGGAGAGCTTCGACTTCGGTCTGCCGGGCAGGTCGCTCAGGCCGTGGAACGGCGCACAGCCGGGCTTGCCGGGCTCTCCGGGCTCACCCGGCTGCCCGGGCGCACCGCCCTTGCCTCCTTCGCCGCCCTCTCCGCAGTGCGCGGACCGGTCGGCCGGGGCGGCCGCGTGACTGCCGGGGGCCGGGGCGATGGGGGTGGCTGCTTGGGCGGCGCACGCGGTGGTGGTGACGAGCGCCACGGAGGCCGCCGCGAGGATGAAGGGACGCCGCCAGGTGCTGCTGGACATGGGGGGGTCTCCGTTTCGGGTCAGGAGTGCCGGTGAGGGATCGCGGGGAGAGGGGAGGGCTTCGGGGAGGGGGTGGAGGCCCTCGCGGCCTCCACCCCGTGGACGGTCAGCGGCGGTGACGGTCAGAAGAGGCTGATTCCGCCGGCCCCGCCGGACCCGCCGGCGCCGCCGAAGAGCCCGCCGACGCCGCCCTTGCCGCCCTTGCCTCCGTTGCCGCCCTGGAAGACGCTGTTGCCGCCCTTCCCTCCGTTGCCGCCCTGGCCGCCGACGAGGACGCCGTCGCCACCGCCACCGCCGCTGCCGCCGCCACCGCCGGAGAGGACGCCGAAGCCGCCGGCCCCGCCGTCGCCGCCCTTGCCGCCGACGACACCTTCGCCGCCGCCACCGCCGCCACCGCCGCCGCCTCCGGAGAGGACGCCGTCGCCGCCCTTGCCGCCGGCGCCACCGTCACCGCCGGTACCGAGGACGCTGCCGCCTCCGGAGCCGCCGGCGCCGCCACCGCCGCCCACCAGCCCGGAGCCGCCGTCACCCCCCGCGCCACCGGCGCCTCCGCCCTGGACGAAGGCCATGGTCGAGGTGGGCATCGGGGCCGCCATCGCTCCGGACACGGGCAGCAGGACCCCTCCGGTGACCAGCGCGGCCGAGGCGGCGAGGGTCGCGAGACGGAGACCCCGGCGCTTCGGGCGGATTTCGTCGTGGGTGTGAACCTTGCGAGTCATGAGCTTTCTCCCATTGCTGTGTGTATTTCCCGAGTGGATTTGCCGGGGTGTTTTCCGGCGCACTTCAAGTAAGCCGGAACGGGAAATACGGGTCATGTTCCGAGGACTCGGGACTTGACGGGGACACAGGCGTTGGGTAAAGCCCGCGTAAGCGGCGGGGCAGCGGCGTCGGGCGGGCGTCAGAAGAGGACCGGCCCGGCCCAGGGCGGCGGTGCCGGTGGCGGCACGCGGTCCACCTGGGTCGGCGTACGGCGGCGCGGTGCCGCGCCCAGGTCGCCGGCGGCGGTGCGCAGGGCCGCCACGAACTCCAGGCAGGAGCCGTGACGGTCGCCCGGGGCCTTGGCCAGGGCGCACCGCATGACCTCGTCGGCGGCCGCCGGGATGCCCGGCCGCTCCTTGCTGAGCGCCGGCGGCGGGTCGTACTGGTGGGCCCACAGCAGTTCGAGGTGGTCGTCCCGCCGGAAGGGCGGAGTGCCGGCGAGCATCTCGTGGACCACGCAGGCCAGGCTGTACAGGTCGGACCTGCCGTCCACCGGGCGCCCGGCGATGCGCTCGGGTGCCACGTAGTCGAGGGTGCCGACGAACTCCCCGGCGGTGGTGAACCCGGTGAGCGACAGCGACTTCTTCGCCAGCCCGAAGTCGGTGAGGTAGACGTGCTCGGGGTGATCGCTGTCGACGCCCTTGGCGACCAGGACGTTGCCGGGTTTGACGTCCCGGTGCACCAGGTCACGCGCGTGGGCGGCGTCGAGCGCGGACGCCAGCTGGGCGGCGATGCGCAGCGTCGTCGCGGCCGGCAGCGGGCCCTCCCGGTCGAGCAGGGCGCGCAGGTCCTGGCCGGCGACGAAGCACATGGCGATGTAGAGGATCCCGTCGGTCTCGCCGGCTTCGAAGACGGGGACGATGTTGGGGTGGTCGATGGCGGCGGCGACCCGGGACTCCTGGGCGAACCGGCGGCGGAAGGCGTCGTTGCGCGTGTACTCCGGGGCGAGCAGTTTGAGGGCGACCGTCCGACCGAGGCGCAGGTCCTTGGCGCGGTAGACGACGGCCATGCCCCCGCGGCCGAGCTCGCGTTCCACGCGGTATCCCGCGATCTCGGCCCCGATCAGCCCGGAGGGGCTTCTGGGCGGCCAACTCACGCCTGAATTCTACCGAGAGACCCCTGTATGAGCGCATGGCGAAGGCCCGGGCCTCCCTCACGGGACCCGGGCCCTCGCTCATCCGGCAGCGTCCGTCACGCCGCTACCGGAACCGTGGGCACCGCACCGTTCGTGGCGGGCGCGAGCGCCAGCTCAAGGACCTGGCGGACGTCGGTCACGGTGTGGACGTCGAGCTTGTCCAGCACCTCGGCCGGGACGTCGTCCAGGTCGGGTTCGTTGCGCTTGGGGATGATCACGGTGGTCACCCCGGCACGCTGCGCGGCGAGCAGCTTCTGCTTCACGCCCCCGATGGGCAGCACGCGTCCGGTCAGCGAGACCTCGCCGGTCATCGCCACGTCCGTGCGGACCAGCCGGCCGGAGAGCAGCGAGGCGAGGGCCGTGGTCATCGTGATGCCCGCGCTCGGGCCGTCCTTCGGGACCGCGCCCGCCGGGAAGTGGATGTGCACGCCCCGGTCCTTCAGGTCGCCCACCGCGAGCTCCAGTTCGGCGCCGTGGCTGCGCAGGAAGCTCAGCGCGATCTGCGCCGACTCCTTCATCACGTCACCGAGCTGACCGGTCAGGGTCAGGCCCGCAGCTCCCGTCTCCGGGTCGGCCAGGGACGCCTCCACGAAGAGGACGTCACCGCCGGCGCCGGTGACCGCGAGACCGGTCGCCACGCCGGGGACGGACGTACGGCGCTCGGCCGGGTCCTGGGCGGACTCGGGCACGTGGTGCGGGCGTCCGATCAGTGCGCGCAGGTCGCCGTCCGTCACGGTGAACGGCAGCTCCCGCTCGCCGAGTTCGTGCTGGGCCGCGATCTTGCGGAGCAGCCGTGCGATGGACCGCTCCAGGGTGCGCACGCCCGCCTCGCGGGTGTACTCGCCGGCCAGCTTGCGCAGGGCGCTCTCCTCCAGAGCGACCTCGTCCTCGCCCAGTCCCGCCCGCTCCAGCTGGCGCGGGAGCAGGTGGTCGCGGGCGATGACGACCTTCTCGTCCTCGGTGTAGCCGTCCAGGCGGACGATCTCCATACGGTCGGCGAGCGCCTCCGGGATGGCCTCCAGGACGTTGGCGGTGGCCAGGAAGACCACGTCCGACAGGTCGAGTTCGACCTCCAGGTAGTGGTCGCGGAAGGTGTGGTTCTGCGCCGGGTCCAGGACTTCGAGCAGGGCGGCGGCCGGGTCGCCGCGGAAGTCGGAACCCACCTTGTCGATCTCGTCCAGCAGGACCACCGGGTTCATGGACCCGGCCTCCTTGATCGCCCGCACGATCCGGCCGGGCAGCGCGCCGACGTACGTACGGCGGTGACCGCGGATCTCGGCCTCGTCACGGACGCCGCCGAGGGCGACGCGGACGAACTCGCGGCCCATCGCGTGCGCGACACTCTGTCCCAAGCTGGTCTTTCCGACGCCGGGCGGGCCTACCAGGGCCAGCACGGCACCGCCGCGCCGCCCGCCGATGACGCCGAGGCCGCGCTCGCCGCGCCGCTTGCGCACGGCCAGGTATTCGGTGATGCGCTCCTTCACGTCCTCCAGGCCGGCGTGCTCGGCGTCGAGGACCGCCTTGGCGCCCTGGATGTCGTAGGCGTCCTCGGTCCGCTCGTTCCAGGGCAGCTCCAGGACGGTGTCCAGCCAGGTGCGGATCCAGGAGCCCTCGGGGGACTGGTCGCTGGAGCGCTCCAGCTTGTCGACCTCCTTGAGCGCGGCCTCGCGGACCTTCTCCGGCAGGTCGGCGGCCTCGACGCGGGCACGGTAGTCGTCGGACTCCTCGGCCGAGTCCTTGGAGTTCCCGCCGTTCAGCTCGCGCAGTTCCTTGCGGACGGCCTCCAGCTGACGGCGCAGCAGGAACTCGCGCTGCTGCTTGTCGACGCCCTCCTGGACGTCCTTGGCGATGGTCTCGGCCACGGCCTGCTCGGCGAGGTGGTCGCGGAGCTGCTGCGCGGCGAGCCTGAGCCGGGCCACCGGGTCGGCGGTCTCCAGCAGTTCGACCTTCTGGTCGGTGGTGAGGAACGGCGAGTAGCCGGAGTTGTCGGCGAGCGCGGAGACGTCGTCGATGGCCTGGACGCGGTCCACGACCTGCCAGGCACCGCGCTTCTTCAGCCAGGTGGTGGCCAGTGCCTTGTATTCCTTGACCAGGTCCGCGACCTGACCGGGCAGCGGGTCGGGGACGGTCTCGTCGATGCGGGCGCCCTCGACCCACAGGGCGGCGCCGGGACCGGTGGTGCCGGCGCCGATCCGCACCCGGCTCCGGCCGCGGACCAGAGCCCCCGGGTCACCGTCGGCCAGCCGGCCGACCTGCTCGACCGTGCCCAGCACACCGGTCTTCGCGTACGTGCCGTCGATGCGTGGCACCAGCAGCACCTTGGGCTTTCCGGGCGTGGACCGGGCGGCGGCCTGGGCGGCCTCCACCGCGGCGCGCACCTCGGAGTCGCTCAGGTCCAGCGGGACCACCATGCCGGGCAGCACGACCTCGTCGTCGAGCGGCAGCACGGGCAGGTCGAGCGTGAACGCCGTGGACTCAGTAGCCATGATCTCCCCTTCGGCAGTCAAGTTGAGCTATGCCGACTCAACTACGGGAGAGGGGCAGGTGTTCCCCGTGTTTGTTCGCTGTGAGCGATCACTTGCGCCCGAGGGGGCGTGCTCGCCGTCCTCAGGCCGGCTGGTTCCACCGGCGCAACAGGGGCCAGCTCGCCACGCCGATCGACAGGGCGATCAGATGGCCCCAGTTCGTCATCGGGTCCTGGAAGGCGATCAGGTCGTCGACGAGGAGGGTGGTCGCGAGCGCCAGGAGCGGCCAGCGCAGCCAGGGGCGCAGCAGGCCGGCGAGGGCGCCGGTGCTGGCGGCGACGCCGAAGCTGATGCCGTAGTC
Organism: Streptomyces filipinensis; assembly: GCF_014649495.1. Lineage (GTDB taxonomy): Bacteria > Actinomycetota > Actinomycetes > Streptomycetales > Streptomycetaceae > Streptomyces > Streptomyces filipinensis. The sequence goes on from NZ_BMTD01000002.1 coordinate 51,672, forward strand.
GAGCCGGTGCAGCGAGGTGGCGGGGAGGTGGCCGACCAGGACGGCCAGGCCCACGGGGACCTCGGTGGCGAGGGTGGCCAGGACGTGGCCGCCCAGGAAGACACAGGCCGCCCGCGCGCCGCCTATGCGCCGTTCGAGCGCGGTGAGCACCAGCACGAACGCCAGCGCGTACGGCGACAGGACGCCGCCCGCGATCCACAGCGCGCTCCCCAGCAGCACCAGGACGGGGGTGCGCACCAGGTGGGCGACGTCCGTGCTGGAGTCCTGGTAGAGAGCGTGGACCAGGCCCGGGTCGGCCAGCGCCGCGATCACCGAGGTGAGGGCCAGGAGGGCGCCGTAGGCGAAGGTGAACGGGGTGCCGGCGGGCGTGGGCAGCAGGCGCCACACCCGCGGGAACCGCACGGCCGGGCGCGTCGGGGCGCCGACCGCGGCGGGCGTGGGCACGGGGGCGGGGTCACAGGCGGGGACCGTGGCGTGCCGCTGGCGGGGCATGCCGTCCAGCAGGTCCGCGAGGGCGGGCGTCGCGACGGCGGCGCCGTCGGGAAGGGGCGCGCCCGGCAGGGGCGCGGACGCGGCCGACGCAGGGCCCGTCGCGATGGGTTCCACGGTGTGGCGCTCCTTCCGTCGCGCCCCACCTTTCGTGTTGCGCGGGCCGCTGTCTATGACCGACGCCACGCGAGAGCGGATTCACAGCAACCTCTCACGTACCGGATGCGTCCGCCCCGGCCCGTTACCGACAGCACGCGCGTGTCATCCGCAATTCCCGTGAACGACAAGCCGCGTTCGAGCAGGATGGGGGCATGACTGCTGCCGTGCACGACTCCCCCGTGGTCCTCGACCGGCGCGACGGCCCGTACGGCGAGGTGGCGCTGCGCCGGCACGGGACGCTGCTGCAGATCATCGCCAACGGCTGTTTCCTGATGGACACCTCGGACGGCCGTTCGGAGCGGCTGCTGGTGGACGCCGCGTACGACGCGCTGGACGGGCGGCCGGAGCCGAAGGTGCTGATCGGCGGGCTGGGCGTGGGCTTCTCACTCGCACATGCGGCGGCGGACTCCCGGTGGGGGCGGATCACCGTCGTCGAGCGGGAACCCGCCGTCATCGACTGGCACCGGCACGGGCCGCTGGCGGAGATCTCCGCCGGTGCGCTCGGCGATCCGCGCACCGAGATCGTGCGGGGCGACCTCGTGGCGTTCGTCAATGAGACTTCCGACACGTTTGACGCGCTCTGTCTGGACATCGACAACGGACCCGGCTGGACCGTCACGGACGACAACCACGGTCTCTACGCGCCGGCCGGACTCGCCGCCTGCGCAAGGGTGTTGAATCCCGGCGGGGTGCTCGCCGTGTGGTCCGCCGAGCCCTCTCCGGAATTTGAAGGAACCATGCGGAATGCCGGGTTCCAGCAGGTGCGTACCGAAGAGGTGCCCGTTGCCCGGGGCGTTCCGGACGCCGTGCACCTCGGCGTCCGACCTGGATAGCGACAGCACGGTGGATCCCCGTAATGTGCTGCCCTGACGCGGATCATTCAAGCGTCAAGCGCAGACATGGGATCACCCCACGGGTTCCGGAAAGCAACAAGCAGGGGCGGGCGATGGAGCAGACACACACCTCCCAGAGCGGCGCGGCGACGACCACCCCGGGCGCACAGCGCCGGGTCCTGGTCGTCGAGGACGACCCCACGATCGTCGACGCCATCGCGGCCCGGCTCCGCGCCGAGGGATTTCTCGTGCAAACCGCGTCGGACGGCCCGGCCGCCGTCGACACGGCCGAGGCCTGGCAGCCCGATCTGCTGATCCTCGACATCATGCTGCCGGGCTTCGACGGCCTCGAAGTCTGCCGGCGGGTGCAGGCGCAGCGGCCGGTGCCGGTGCTGATGCTGACCGCGCGGGACGACGAGACGGACATGCTGGTCGGTCTCGGGGTCGGCGCGGACGACTACATGACCAAGCCGTTCTCGATGCGGGAGCTGGCCGCGCGGGTGCACGTACTGCTGCGGCGGGTGGAGCGGGCGGCGCTGGCCGCCGCGACGCCCCGCAGCGGCATCCTGCGCCTCGGCGAGCTGGAGATCGACCACGCGCAGCGCCGGGTGCGGGTGAAGTCCGAGGACGTCCACCTCACGCCCACCGAGTTCGACCTGCTGGTGTGCCTGGCGAACACCCCGCGCGCGGTGCTCTCCCGGGAGCAGCTGCTGGCCGAGGTGTGGGACTGGGCGGACGCCTCCGGCACCCGCACGGTCGACAGCCACATCAAGGCGCTGCGCCGGAAGATCGGCGCCGAGCGGATCCGCACCGTGCACGGCGTGGGATACGCCCTGGAGACGCCCACCCCATGAGCGGCGGCGGGCGCCAGGCCACGCGGAGGAGCCCCGGGGAGGACCCCTGGGGCGGCGTACGCCCGTTCTCGATCAAGACCAAGCTCGGTGCGCTGGTCGTCATATCGGTGCTGATCACCACCGGACTGTCGATCGTCGCCGTGCACACCAAGACCGAGCTGCGCTTCATCACGGTCTTCTCGATGATCGCCACCCTGCTGATCACGCAGTTCGTGGCGCATTCGCTGACCATGCCGCTGGACGAGATGAACACCGTGGCACGGTCGATCTCCGAGGGCGACTACACCCGCCGGGTGAGCGAGGGCCGCCGGGACGAGCTGGGCGACCTGGCCGGGACGATCAACGTCATGGCGGACGAGCTGGAGGCCCAGCACAGCCAGCGCAAAGAGCTGGTCGCGAACGTCTCGCACGAGCTGCGCACCCCCATCGCCGGCCTGCGTGCCGTGCTGGAGAACATCGTCGACGGGGTCACCGAGGCCGACCCCGAGACCATGCGGACGGCACTGAAGCAGACCGAGCGGCTCGGCCGGCTCGTGGAGACCCTGCTGGACCTGTCCCGGCTCGACAACGGCGTCGTACCGCTGAAGATGCGCCGCTTCGAGGTGTGGCCGTACCTGTCGGGCGTGCTGAAGGAGGCCAACATGGTGGCCTCGGCGCGCGCCGGCATCGCCTCGGGCTCCGGCAGCCACACCCGCACCGACGTCCATCTGCACCTCGACGTCTCCCCGCCGGAGCTGACCGCGCACGCGGACCCCGAGCGCATCCACCAGGTCGTCGCCAACCTGATCGACAACGCGGTCAAGCACAGCCCGCCGCACGGCCGGGTGACGGTGAAGGCGCGGCGCGGGCCGCAGCCGGAGTCGCTGGAGCTGGAGGTCCTGGACGAGGGCCCCGGAATCCCGCGGTCGGAGTGGCACCGGGTGTTCGAGCGGTTCAACCGGGGCGCGGTGACCCGGCCGCACGGCCCGGGCAGCGACGGCGGTACGGGCCTCGGGCTGGCGATCGCCCGCTGGGCGGTGGATCTGCACGGCGGCCGGATCGGTGTGGCCGAATCCGAGCGCGGGTGCCGGATCATCGTCACCCTTCCGGGACTGACTTCCGTCCCGAGTTGACGTAGGGTCCGCACCGGAAGCACAAGATCCACGACGGTCGCTGCCGTTACCGCGCAGCAGGACACGTGTGATCAGGGGCAGGCCCGCGCCACCCGTCGAACGAAGGCGCGCCGGGCCCGGGCCGGTGCACCCTCCCACATGCGGAACCACGCTTGTTTCCCGCCATATCAAGCCCTGAAACAAGATTTCCGATGTGACTTACGCGACGATGACCTTGCTCGACCTGACCTTCCCCGCCATGGAGGCGTAGCCTTTATTCCCGCTGTCCATCACCTTGTGAAGCGGAAGAGGGCGGTTGCCGCCGTGTCGCCACAGTCCCCCAGTAACTCGAGCATCTCGACCGACGACCAAGCCGGGAAGAACCCCGCTGCCGCGTTCGGTCCGAACGAGTGGCTCGTCGACGAGATCTATCAGCAGTACCTCCAGGACCCGAATTCGGTAGACCGTGCCTGGTGGGACTTCTTCGCCGATTACAAGCCGGGTGCTCCTGCCACCCCGGCTGCGGCGGGTACTGCGGCCGCGGGGGCCGCAGAGACCACCACCACGGCCCCTCCGGCCCAGCCCGCGGCCCCGGCCCCCCAGGCCGCCGCCCCGGCTCCCGCTCCCGCGCAGCCCGCTGCGGCTCCCGCTCCCGCGGTGAAGGCCGCGGCCCCCGCCCCGGCCAAGCCGGCGACGCCCGCACAGGCGCCGGCCCAGCCGAAGGCCAAGGCCGCGCCCGCCACAGCGGCCCCGGACGGCCCCGAGCTGGTCACGCTGCGCGGCCCGGCCGCCGCCGTCGCGAAGAACATGAACGCCTCGCTGGAGCTGCCGACCGCCACCTCGGTCCGCGCGGTCCCGGTGAAGCTGCTGTTCGACAACCGCATCGTCATCAACAACCACCTCAAGCGCGCCCGGGGCGGGAAGATCTCCTTCACGCACCTCATCGGGTACGCGATGGTGCAGGCCATCAAGGCCATGCCGGCGATGAACCACGCGTTCGGTGAGAAGGACGGCAAGCCGACCCTCATCAAGCCGGCGCACGTCAACCTGGGCCTGGCCATCGACCTGGTCAAGCCCAACGGTGACCGCCAGCTCGTCGTGGCCGCCATCAAGAAGGCCGAGACGCTGAACTTCTTCGAGTTCTGGCAGGCCTACGAGGACATCGTCCGCCGCGCCCGTGACGGCAAGCTGACGATGGACGACTTCACCGGCGTCACGGTCTCCCTGACCAACCCCGGCGGCCTCGGCACCGTCCACTCCGTGCCGCGGCTGATGCCCGGCCAGTCCGTGATCATGGGCGTCGGCTCCATGGACTACCCGGCGGAGTTCCAGGGCACCAGCCAGGACACCCTGAACAAGCTCGGCATCTCGAAGGTCATGACGCTCACGTCGACCTACGACCACCGGGTGATCCAGGGCGCCGCCTCCGGCGAGTTCCTGCGCCAGGTCGCGAACCTGCTGCTCGGCGAGAACGGCTTCTACGACGACATCTTCGAGGCCCTGCGCATCCCCTACGAGCCGGTCCGCTGGCTCAAGGACATCGACGCCAGCCACGACGACGACGTCACCAAGGCCGCCCGCGTCTTCGAGCTGATCCACTCCTACCGGGTCCGCGGCCACGTCATGGCCGACACCGACCCGCTGGAGTACCGCCAGCGCAAGCACCCCGACCTGGACATCGTCGAGCACGGCCTCACCCTGTGGGACCTGGAGCGCGAGTTCGCCGTCGGCGGCTTCGCCGGCAAGTCGATGATGAAGCTGCGCGACATCCTCGGTGTGCTGCGCGACTCGTACTGCCGCACCACCGGCATCGAGTTCATGCACATCCAGGACCCCAAGCAGCGCAAGTGGATCCAGGACCGCGTGGAGCGCGGCCACTCCAAGCCGGAGCGCGAGGAGCAGCTGCGCATCCTGCGCCGGCTGAACGCGGCGGAAGCCTTCGAGACGTTCCTGCAGACGAAGTACGTCGGCCAGAAGCGCTTCTCGCTGGAGGGCGGCGAGTCCGTCATCCCGCTGCTGGACGCGGTCATCGACTCCGCTGCCGAGTCCCGCCTGGACGAGGTCGTCATCGGCATGGCCCACCGCGGCCGCCTGAACGTCCTCGCCAACATCGTCGGCAAGTCGTACGCGCAGATCTTCCGCGAGTTCGAGGGCAACCTCGACCCGAAGTCGATGCACGGCTCCGGCGACGTGAAGTACCACCTGGGCGCCCGCGGCACCTTCACGGGCCTGGACGGCGAGCAGATCGCGGTCTCGCTGGCCGCCAACCCGTCCCACCTGGAGACCGTCGACCCGGTCATCGAGGGCATCGCCCGCGCCAAGCAGGACATCATCAACAAGGGCGGCACGGACTTCACGGTCCTGCCGGTGGCGATCCACGGCGACGCGGCCTTCGCGGGCCAGGGCGTGGTGGCCGAGACCCTGAACATGTCGCAGCTGCGCGGCTACCGCACCGGCGGCACGGTCCACATCGTCATCAACAACCAGGTCGGCTTCACCGCGGCCCCCGAGTCCTCGCGTTCCTCCATGTACGCGACGGACGTGGCCCGCATGATCGAGGCCCCGATCTTCCACGTGAACGGCGACGACCCCGAGGCCGTCGTCCGCGTGGCGCGGCTCGCGTTCGAGTTCCGTCAGGCGTTCAACAAGGACGTCGTGATCGACCTCATCTGCTACCGCCGCCGCGGTCACAACGAGTCCGACAACCCGGCCTTCACCCAGCCGCTGATGTACGACCTGATCGACAAGAAGCGCTCGGTGCGCAAGCTCTACACCGAGTCCCTGATCGGTCGCGGCGACATCACCCTGGAAGAGGCCGAGCAGGCGCTGCAGGACTACCAGGGCCAGCTGGAGAAGGTCTTCACGGAGGTCCGCGAGGCCACCTCCCAGCCGGCCGCCGCGGACACCCAGGCGCCGCAGGACGGCTTCCCGGTCGCGGTTCCGACCGCGATCTCCTCGGAGGTCGTGAAGCGCATCGCCGAGTCCCAGGTGAACATCCCCGAGCACTTCACCGTGCACCCGCGTCTGCTGCCGCAGCTGCAGCGCCGGACGACCATGGTCGAGGAGGGCACGATCGACTGGGGTATGGGCGAGACCCTGGCCGTCGGCTCCCTGCTGCTGGAGGGCACCCCGGTCCGGCTGTCCGGCCAGGACTCCCAGCGCGGTACCTTCGGCCAGCGCCACGCGGTTCTCATCGACCGCGAGACGGGCGAGGAGTACACCCCGCTCCAGTACCTCGCCGAGGACCAGGCCCGCTACAACGTCTACAACTCCCTGCTGTCCGAGTACGCGGTCATGGGCTTCGAGTACGGCTACTCGCTGGCCCGCCCCGACGCGCTCGTGATGTGGGAGGCGCAGTTCGGCGACTTCGTCAACGGCGCGCAGACGGTGGTGGACGAGTACATCTCGGCGGCGGAGCAGAAGTGGGGCCAGACGTCCGGCGTCACGCTCCTGCTCCCGCACGGCTACGAGGGCCAGGGCCCGGACCACTCCTCGGCCCGTGTCGAGCGGTTCCTCCAGCTGTGCGCCCAGAACAACATGACGGTCGCGATGCCGACCCTGCCGTCGAACTACTTCCACCTTCTGCGGTGGCAGGTGCACAACCCGCACCACAAGCCGCTGGTGGTCTTCACCCCGAAGTCGATGCTGCGCCTCAAGGCCGCCGCGTCGAAGACGGAGGAGTTCACGTCGGGCCAGTTCCGCCCCGTGATCGGCGACTCGACGGCCGACCCGGCCGCCGTCCGCAAGGTCGTCTTCTGCGCGGGCAAGGTCTACTACGACCTGGAGGCCGAGCGGGCCAAGCGCGGCGTCACGGACACGGCGATCATCCGCATCGAGCGGCTGTACCCGCTGCCGGGTGCCGAGCTGCAGGAGGAGATCAAGAAGTACCCGAACGCCGAGAAGTACCTGTGGGCGCAGGAGGAGCCGGCGAACCAGGGTGCCTGGCCGTTCATCGCCCTCAACCTGATCGACCACCTGGACCTGGCGGTCGGCGCGGACGTCCCGCACGGCGAGCGGCTGCGGCGCATCTCGCGCCCGCACGGCTCGTCCCCGGCGGTGGGCTCCGCGAAGCGGCACCAGGCGGAGCAGGAGCAGCTGGTGCGTGAGGTTTTCGAGGCGTAAGCCTCTGAGGTTCCCCTTGCAGCAAGGGCCCGGTGTCGAGTTCTCACTCGGTACCGGGCCCTTTTGCCTACGGGGCGCTCCCCTGCCGGGCGCTTTCAGTTCGCCTGGGGTTCGAAGTCCCAGTAGGGGCGGTTGCGGGAGCGGGCCGAGATGGTGTGGACGTGTTGGGGACCGAGCGTGGCGGCGAGGTCCGAGAGGGCCTCCTGCTCGACCTTCTCGGCCTGCTGACGGTCTCTCAGGGCGCGCAGGTCGGCCGCGTGGGCGACCCGGGCGGAGAGGGTGAGGGGGTGGGTGCGGCCCAGGGTCTCGGTCGCCCTGATGGTGGTGACCCTGCTGAGCTCGGCGGCGGACTCGGGCTCGGCGACGAGGTTGCGCAGGGCCGAGGCGTTGATGGCGCAGCCGAGGGTGTGCGGGTGGTGCTCCCCGAGGGCCGCGGCCATGCCGGTCAGCGCCTCCTCGATGAGGACGTGCGCGTGTTCCCGCTCGCCGACGCTGCGCAGGATCAGCGCGTGGTTGGCACGGGCCCCGATGAGGAAGGGGTGGCCTTCGGGCAGCAGCAGCTCGTACCGGGCGATGATGGACTCGCTGGCCTCCCGCGCCTGGTCGATGTCCCCGTGCTCGCGGGCGAAGCAGCTCTGGCTGACGGCGGCGGCCAGGGTGTGCACATGGGTGTCGCCCAGTTTGCGTTCGTAGCCCTCCAGGACATGGGTGAGCAGTTCGCCCGCGGTGGCACGGTCCCCGCCGCGCAGTTTGCACAAGGCCAGGTTGTGCTCGGCGCGCAGGGTGCTCTGGTGGTCCCGGCCCATGACGCGGTGGTGTTCGTGCACGTTCTTCGTCTGGGCGGAGTCGGCCTCGGAGTACCGGCCCAGCAGACGCATGTCGATGGCGTAGGACACCTCGGAGAACAGGGTCCAGGGATGCCGGCCCTTGAGGAGCAGGCGGCGCGCCTCCAGCGTCTTCAGGTCGATGCTCCTGGCCTCCTCGTAGCGGCCCAGGAGCCGCATGGTGTAGCCGAGGTTGTTCAGGGCGTTGAGGGTGCGCGAGTCCTGCTCTCCGAAGAGGTCGCGGTAGGTCGGGTAGAGCCACTGGTCCAGTTCGAGAGCGGCCTCGTACTGGGCGAGTTCGCGCAGGTCGGCGGCGAGTCCACCGGCCATCCGCAGATGGTCCAGGTCGTGCTCGCCCCGGTCCTCGCGCAGCTGTTCCATCGCGGCGCGGTCGATGGCCTCGGTCTCCTGGAAGCGGCCGGCGGAGCGCATCAGGTTGGCGTAGTGGTAGGTCAGCTCCCACACGCGGGGGTGCGAGGCGCCGAGCAGCCGGCGCCAGGCGCGCAGGGCGCGCGCGCCGAGCTTGACGCCGGCGGTGTACTCGCCCGCGAAGAGCATGTACCGCAGGCAGTTCAGCACCAGGGCCTGTACCTTGCGGTCCTTGCTCTGCAGCACGTCGGCGTACTTCAGGTGCGGCACGATCTCCGCGTACGTGTCCCAGTTGCGGGTGTCGGTGGGGCGGCCCGGGTCCGCCTCGGCGAGGGCCCGGCGCACGACCTCGATGAACTCCCGCCGGTCCTGCTCGGGCATGTCCTTGTGCACGATCTGGTGGACCATACGGTGCAGGTAGACCGACTCGCCCGAGGAGGCGGCCTCGTCCAGGGCGGTCTCGTGCGACTCCAGGCGGACGACCGAGTACTGGCGGAGCTGGTTGATCGCCTTGTTCCACAGCAGCGGGTCGTCCAGCAGTCCGGCGATCTGTTCGGGCAGGTCGTCGTGGGACATCTCCTTCAGCAGCCGGACGGGGATGAACCCGGGGGCGAAGAAGGTGCACAGGCGCAGCAGGTCGACCGACTCGGGGACCGTTTCGCGGAGTTTGTTGAGCAGTATCGACCACGCGGTCTGGAAGGCGAGCGGGAAGTCCGCCGACACCTTGACCACGTCCTGGTCGATGCCGCCCTCCAGGAGGGCGATGTAGTCGTCCACCGAGAGGTCGGAGTCGTTGAGCCAGCCCGCCGTCTGGTCCAGCAGCAGGGGCAGGTCCTCCAGCGCGTCCGCCAGCTGGTCGGCGTCCGCCTCGCTCAGCCGGGGCGCGCGGCGCCGGATGAAGGCCACGGACTCGTCGCGGGCGTAGACGGGCACTTCGAGCAGTTTGCTGTTGTGCTCGCCCCACTCGGGGTTGCGGGAGGTGATGATCACGTGTCCGGGGCCGGTCGGGACCAGGTCCCAGATCTGCTCGGGCTCGTCGGCGCCGTCGAGGATCAGCAGCCAGCGGGAGTGGGGGTCGCCGCGGCGCAGCGCGTCCCGGACGGCGCGCAGCCGTTCGCCGTACTCGGGGCCGGTGGACAGGGCGAGTTTGGGGGCCAGTTCGGCGAGCAGGCGGCGGTAGGTGACCCGTTTCTCGGAGCTGACCCACCACACGACGTCGTACTCGGAGCCGAACCGGTACGCGTACTCGGCGGCCAGCTGGGTCTTGCCCACCCCGGACATGCCGTGCAGGGTGAGGACGCCGGCGCCGGGCTCGCTGCCCTGGAGGAGGTGGTAGGCGTCGTTCAGGAGCGGTTCGCGGCCGGTGAAGCGGGTGTTGCGGCGCGGTACGCCGCCCCAGACGTCGGGCATCGAGGCGGGAAAGCGCGGGGCCGGACGGGTGACGTCCGCGCTCACGGGCGTGTCGAGCGGCACGTCCAGCCGGTCCAGCAGGCGCCGTTCGGCCTCGTCCGCGCCCATGTTGGTGAGGTCGACGGGGGCGAGGGCGGCGGTGGCGGAGGGCACGGTGGTGTTGGTGACGGACACCGCGGCGAACCTGGCCGGGTCGGGGGCGACGACCTCGCGCAGGGCCGTGTTCCACTCCTCGTGGGTGCGCGGGCCGAGCTGGAAGTACCACTCGCTGACCAGGATCAGGGTGCGGCCCTCGGCCAGGGTGAGGTCGCGCAGCAGACCGGCCAGGGACTCGTCGGGCGGGGCGTCCCAGCGCAGGTAGACCACCCGCAGACCGCGCCGCTCCAGCCTGTCCCCGATCCACGCCGCCCAGGGCCGGTTGAATCCGGCGAAGCTGATCGTGACGGTCTGCCTCGCGGCTCCCTTCCCGGTGGACCGGACCGGCGTACGAGCTTCAGACATGCAGCGGCCTCCAGCACGTAGTCCTCACATCGTAGAACCTCGGCGCGGCGCTGGGGAGTCCGGCGACTGCACCGGCGCGCGCCTCGGTCCGACGATCTTCCCGCAGCGAGGAGCGGGAAGTCGGCATTTCATCGATTCGTGAGCGGCGGTGCCGGAGGCTGACGCTGCCTCCACAGGGTGCGCACGGCTTTGACGTACGCCTGCGCGCGCGCCGTGTAGCCGCGGGGTGCCGGACGCTCGGCGAGCCGTTCGTGGACGGCGGCCATGGCGTCGACGAAGCGGCGGCCCACCGGGGTCAGGTCGGGCGAGCCGACGAGCGCGGGCAGGGCCGCGCCGACCTGGGCGTGGTAGCGGGCGTGTTCCGCCCAGGCGGACTCCCGCCGGGTCGGGTCGGCCAGCGCCCGGCGCTGGAAGAAGTCCGCCAGCGCCAGATGGGAGTAGGTGCCCTGCAGGAGACCGTCGTACGGCCGCGGGTCGGGGCGCCAGGGCGCGAAGTAGCGGGCCTCGGGGCCGGCCCGGTGCAGTTCCACCAGCTCGCCGAGCGCGGCGAGTTTGGTGTGCTGCAGTTCGTGCACGAGGGTCGCGGCGAAGGCCACCGGGGTGGCGGGCGCGCTGCTGAGCAGCGCGCCGAACGCCTCGCGCCGGGTCGCGCTGCAGCTGCCGCGGCCGCCGGCGCCGGGCGGCAGCTCCAGCGGGACCAGGCAGCGCAGCAGGGTGAGCGCCTCGGTGAGCCGGTGCTCGCCCCCGGTGCGCAGCACGGCGGCGGTGCCGGTCCAGGTCTGCAGCCACCGCTTGCGTTCGGCGTCGTCGGGGGCCGCGGGTCCGCTCAGCGCGTACGGTCCGGGGTCGCGGGGCGGGACGCGGTAGGGGTCGAGGTCGTCCAGGGGCATGGGGGCGGCGCCGGGCACCAGGGCGGGCAGGGCGTGGGCTGGCGTCCAGGCGGGGGTCGCGGACCAGGCGCCGGTGCCCTGCTCCAGGTGCACGGTGGCGTCGGGCGCACCGGGCTGGCGGAGCGTCAGCCTGCCGTCCGTGTGGCGGACGTCGACGCGTACGTCGTCCGGCTCGGCCGTGCGCAGGGCACCGAGGGAGGGCAGGTGCAGCACACCGTCGCGGGCGGTGAGGGAGGTGGTGAACGGCAGTCCGGCGCGGGCCGCCGCGGCGGCGGCGACCGCGCTGAAGTGGGCCAGGTCGCGCAGGAGTTCTCCGCGCTCGGGTGGGGCGAGCCGGCCCTCGCGGGGGCTCAGCCCGGTCAGGCAGCGCCTGGCCCAGGGGCCCGTCAGCGGATGGGTGAGCCGCGCCCGGGCCGGGGAGTGCGCGCCGCCGCCGGTGGCCCGGTCCGCCGCCGTCAGCAGCGCCCAGTCCTCCCGCAGCCGGTCCCGGGCCGTGCCGGGGCAGACGGCGGGGTCGGCCGCCTCGGCGGCGTCGAGCACGGCGCGCAGCATGAGCAGGCGCCGGGTGTCCTGGTCGCGGGTGAGGAGCGCGAGGGTGTCGGGACCGCCCTCGGTGCGGCCGAGTTCGGCCAGTGCCCGGTCCGGGACCGCCGGAGGTGTCACGGGGTGCCCCCTTCGAGAGAGGCCGGGACCGCGGGGCGGGTGCCCGGCGTGTCCCCGGCCAGCCGTCCGGCCACATGCTGGATGAAGAGCTGCAGGTCCGCGCAGTACACGGACGGGTTGCGAAAGCCCTGTCCGGCCCGGTACCGGTGGGCGTAGTGGCCGCCGCCGCACACCGTGACCAGCGGGCAGGCCCGGCACCGGTCGGCCAGGGCCGCCGGGCCGGCCTGGCGTGCCGCGACGCCGGGGTGGCGCAGGGCCTGGTCGAAGTCGTGCCGGAAGACGTCCAGACCGGTTTCGGCAGCGCCCTCGTAGGCCGACTTCAGCGAGTCGACCTGCTCGATCGAGCCGTCCGTCTCGACCACGAGGGCGTCGAAGGGCTGGAGCCCGAGCGACTCGGTGGCGGCCGGGAGTCCGAGCAGCAGCGCCAGGCACTCCTCGAAGAGCCGCACCCGCGTCTCCCGGCGCCCGGCCGACCACCAGCGGTCGAAGACCCGGCACAGCCAGGCGCCGTGGCGGGCGCCGCCCCAGTGTGGGGGTGGCGCCGACCAGTTCCCGTGCGGCAGCAGCAGGTCCAGCGCGGGCGGGCGGAGGACGAGCAGGGACTCGTACAGGTCGACCGGGTCGGTGGTGGGGTCGGCGACGGTGAGGAGGCCGGCGTACGCCTGCGGGAAGTGGTCGGCGACCAGGCGGGCGCCGCGTGCCGCGGCGGGCCAGGAGGGCCGTCCGGCGTGGTCGACGCGGCGGGCGTTGTGCGCGGCGCTTCCGCCGTCGAGGCTGATGCCGATGCGGATGCCGTGCCGGGCGAGGACGGCCGCCCGGTCGTGGGTCAGCAGGGTGGCGTTCGTCTGGACCGTGGCCTGGACGGTGCAGCCGGCCGGGACGCGGGCGCGCACGTCGTCGGTGAAGCGGGCGAGGGTGTCCGCGCCGGCCAGCAGGGGTTCCCCGCCGTGCAGGACGAGGGACAGGCTGGTCAGGGCGTGGGTGCGGGCGTGCCGGGCGATGCGGTCGGCGGTGTGCCGGAGGACCTCGGCGGGGGCGGCGGCCGGGCGGGTGCGCCAGGTGTGGTCGGGGCCCTCGTACAGGTAGCAGTAGCGGCAGGCGAGGTTGCAGCGGCCGTGCATCTTCACGATGAACTGCCGGAAGGGGCGGGGGGGCCGGTCTTCGGACGGCGGACGGGTGGCGGTGTCTTCGGACACTCCAGCACCCCCATGCCCTAGGCCCCGCCGGCTGCGATACGAGCGCGCCACGGCCCTTTCCGCCCGTATGGACGCGCATTCCCGGCCAGTGGCCGGGCGCAAACACCGCCCGATCGAAGTTGTCTTCTTCTGTTCCCAGTTGACCGGTCAGAGGCAGTTGTTGAAGCCCCAGAGCATCTCGCTCGGACGCTCCGCCCGCTCCCGCAGGCCCGCGAGCACCTCCTTGAGGACGGGATGCTCGATGGTGCGCAGCTCCTCCAGGTCCAGCGCCGGCAGATCCGGCAGATCCGGCAGCGGTCCGGCGTTCCCCGGTGCGGGTGACTCGTCCCGTGCGTCCATCCCCGTTCCCCTCTCCCCTGTCTCCCCTGCCCGTGCGGTTGTTCCCGTCGGTTCCCGCTCGTTCCCGCTCATTCCAGCTCGGCCAGCCGGAGCACCGTGTCCGCCGCCGTCGGTCCGCCCGAGCCGAGGCTGCCCTCGGGCAGCCGCGACCACTCGGCACGCGCCGCCCGGTAGGCCTCACGAGCCGCGCGGGGGCGGGCAGCCGCCTCGTAGGACATACCCCGCCAGTGGTGCGCTTGCGCACCCAGCTCCACCGCGTCCTGGCGCCTGCGCTCCGTTTCGGCCTCCTCCTCGGCCTCTCGCGCCGACTCGGCCGCCGACCGGAAGGCGTCCACCGCGTCGTCCAGGCGGGTCGGCCGGCCCAGGCTCCGGTAGGCCTCGTACTGCGCCTGCCCCAGCTCCAGCCGGCAGCGCGCGGCCAGCAGCGGATCGTCCGCGTCCGCCGCCGCCAGGCCGAAGAGGTGCTCCGCCTCCCGCAGATCCACCCGGTCGCCGCGCAGCCGGTAGCGCAGGATCAGCGCCCGGCCCAGCATCAGCAGCCGGTACGCCGCGTGCGGGCTGCCCGTGGGCGTCTCCGTACGGCAGTCCCGCAGCACGCGGATCGCCTGGGACAGCGGCTCCCACGCACGGGCCGGGCTCTGCGCGCCCGCGCGGCGCAGCAGCACCTCGCCCCACTCGGCGAGCACGTCGCAGTAGCCCGTCGCGTCCCTCGGCATGTCCGCCGCCGCCAGCGCGAACGCGTCCGCGGCGTCCCGCAGTTCCCGCGGGTCACCCGACTCCGTGTAGCGGGCGACCCGGACCCGGCCGGCCCGCACGTGCAGCAGGGAGCGCAGGCTGCGCCGGGTGGTGCTCGCCAGCGCCTCGTCCAGGCGGTCCTGGGCCTCGGCCAGGTCCCCGCCCGACGCCAGCAGGGCGTCGACCAGGTCGAGGCGGACCCGGACGCTCTCCCGCGCCCGGTCGGCGCCGCCCGGGGCCACGTCCTGGGCCCCGGCCGTCAGCGCGTCGCGCAGGGACCGGGAGGCCTGCCCGGCGTAGCCGCGGGCCTGCTCCGGATCGGTCGTGGCCTCCGCCAGGCGCAGCAGCAGCCTGCCGTGGGCGAGCGGCAGCTCGGGCGGGCGGTGCCGGCGGTCCGGCCAGATGTCGGCGAACGCCTCCAGCATGCCGACCGCGCCCTGCAGCAGGGCGCTGTCACCGCCGAGGCGCCACTGCGTCTCCAGCGCGCCCACCCGCTCCAGGGTCAGCCGCAGCGCCTCCTCCGGCTCCAGCTCGGGCGCGGCGCAGGCCACCGCGTACTCCCGGTCGGCACGGCTCAGCAGGTCCAGGGCGCCGTGCTGGTCGCCG
Source organism: Streptomyces filipinensis (assembly GCF_014649495.1). Lineage (GTDB taxonomy): Bacteria > Actinomycetota > Actinomycetes > Streptomycetales > Streptomycetaceae > Streptomyces > Streptomyces filipinensis. The sequence continues at coordinate 66,753 of NZ_BMTD01000002.1, forward strand.
CGGCGCCGGCGGTCGGTGGCCGCCGCGCGCAGCACCCGGGCCAGCGCCGCCCGCTCGCGCAGCGCGTGCGGGTGCGCCACGGCCCGCTCGGCGGCCGTCTCCGCCTCCCGCAGCAGCTCGGCCCCGCCCTGCACCTCCCACAGCCGCAGCGTGGCGTAGGCGTACTCCGCCCACAGCCCGGGATCGGCCCCCGTCGGCCGCTCGTGCTCGGTGGCGCCGCGCAGCAGCTGTACGGCGTCGATCGCGTCCTGCACCATGCCCTCGGCGTCGAACCGGGCGAGCAGGGTGCGGGCCCGGACCACCGCCGGGTGCGTCGGCCGCTCCCCGGGCGGGGCGCCGTTGCCCCGGGTGCCGTAGAGACGGAAGTGTTCCGGCAGCGGCATGAAGCGCTCCAGTACCCGGGCCGCGACCTCGGCGAAGGGCTGCGGGACCAGCGTCGCCTCGCCGCCGTCGCCGTTCTCTCCGGGATAGCCGGTGCCGGGCGCGTAGGCGCGCGCCCGGGCCGCGGCGGGCTCCCGGTCGGGCTCGGCCGCGTCCCCGCCGCCGAGCTGGGCGAGGGCCAGCGCCGGGAAGTTGGCGCCGCCCTTGCCGAAGCGCTGCTCGATGTACTCGGAACAGTGCTTGAGGACCAGCACCGCCTCGTCCCGGCCGAGCGTCGACAGCAGCGCCTCGCGCACCTCCGGGTCCATCTCGTACCACTGGACGTCACCCTGCCCGTAGTCCTCCCCCGCCCGCTGGACGAGGCCGCCGAGCAGCACCTCCGCGAGTTCGGAGGGGCCGGATCCGGGCAGCATCGTGCGCTGCACCAGCTGCATCACGGGCAGGCACAGCGGGGCTGCGGCCAGATAGACCGCGAGGCGGCCGGCGGTCGGGGAGGCCGCGGAACGGAACCTGCTGACCCGTTCCACCGACGTCGGCCTGCGCGTACGGCGGGGCTCCGGCGCGGGCGGCTGGTCCGCGCGCACCCAGCCCACCGCGCCCGGCACCGGACCGGTACCGGCCCCGGACAGCAGCCGCGCCCAGGCGCCGAGGGCCACCGGCTCGGGCGGCAGGACCGGTACGGGCAGCACACCCGGCGGCGGGACCACCGGGGCGCCGTCGGGGGTGCGCATCCGCAGCGCGGTGCCGCCCGGGGTGTCGCCGCGGGTCAGCCGGCCGTACGTCACGGGCAGCCGGGTGCGGTTCCACAGGCGCTGCGGAAGCGGCTGGAGCACCGCTACGGGGGCGATCCGGGCCAGGTGGTGCAGCAGCCGGTGCGCGTGGCCACTGCGCCACAGCGGGCCCGCGCAGTCGCTGACCAGCAGGGTGATCCGACGCCCTGTGGGGTCGCTCAGCCGGTCCAGGCCGTGCAGCGGGGCCGCCTGGGCGTCCGGGCTGCGGCTGACCGCCGGCTCGCCGTCCGGGCCGGCGTGCAGATGGCTGACCTGGACGTCCCCGAAGGCCCCCAACTGGGCGAAGACCTGGTGGAGTTCGGTGAAGAGCCGGTCCCACACCCGCATCGAGGGCGCGGCGTCCAGCACCAGCTGGAGCCGGGCGTCGCCGCGGATCACGGCGTGCCGGACGGGCAGGATCAGGCCGCCCGCGCGAGCGCTCAGCTCGGCGGTGGCCGTCTCGTCCAGCTCCGTGCGCAGTGCCGGCGCGGCACTGCGGTACGCCTGCAACGGCCGCAGGGCGCGCTGGAGTTCGAGGGGCGCGGGCAGCACCGGGGCGACGGGCACACCGACCGGCAGCGCCGTGATCCGCCCGTTGCCCCGGACGCTCTTGGCGCCGTTCCGGGGCAACGGGTAGAGCGTCACACCGCGGTCAGGGCCGGCGGAGATCGTCTGGGGCCCCTGCCACGGAGGGGCCGGCACGCCCAGCCGTTCCGGGCCACTGCCGCCCTGCGCGGGCGCAGCCTTGCCGGTTCCCTCGTCCGACGGCGCCGCGGGCCCGGCGCCACCGGCCGCCCCCTCGCCTTCGTCCGCCTGCCCGGAGCCGGCCCGGCACGCCAGCCACAGGGCGTCGCTCAACCCCTCCACATCGGGCTCCAGCCCGATCTCCCGCAGCCGCCGCACCAGTTCGGCCAACGGGTCACCACCGCCCCCCTCGGCCGGCCCGACGGGCGGGTCCGCGGGGTCAGGGGTGGATGCGAGGGCGGCCGGGCCGGAGGGGTCGGGCGGGCCGGAACGGGCCGTGGGTGCCGGCGTGTCGGGCTGACCGAGCCGCTCGGCGGGGGCCGGCGGGCCGGGCCGGTCCGCGGGTTCCGGGCCGTGTCGTGCCGCTGCGTCGGGCATCAACGCCTCACCTCGAACGGTCGAGTCGCTGGATGAGCAGGTCGGCGAGTCGTTCGCGGCTCGGCGGGGCGGCGGCGTCGGTGAGGTGGATCGCGTTCAACAGCTGGTCGGCGGCGAGGAGTTCGCTGCGGGAACGCTCCAGGAAGCGGGCGATCAGGTCGTCGCCCGCCCGCGCGGCCTCGTCACCGAGGTGGGCGCGGACGAAGGTGGCGAGCCGGTTGTGGTCGGGCCGGCCCAGCTCCAGATGGATGCACCGGCGCATCAGCGGTGCCGGGAAGTCCCGCTCCCCGTTGCTGGTGAGCACCACGAACGGGAAGGCGCGGCAGCGCACCCGGCCGTCGCGCACCCGCACCTTGGTGCCGTCGGCGGTGAGCACCTCGGCCTCGCCGTCGGGCAGCCGGTCGGCGATGCGCTGCAGCTCGGGTATCTCGAACTCGCCCTCCTCCAGCACGTTCAGCAGGTCGTTGGGCAGGTCGATGTCACTCTTGTCGAGCTCGTCGATGAGCAGCACCCGCGGGGTGTCCGAGGGCAACAGGGCGGTGCCGAGCGGCCCGAGCCGGATGTAACTGCCGATGGCCGCCACGGCTCCGGGGCTGCCGGCCGCCGTGCCGTAGCCGCCCTGCGCGGCGATCTGGACGTCCTGCAGCCGGGCGATGGCGTCGTAGTGGTACAGCCCGTCCTGGAGCGTGGTCCGGCTGACGATGGACCAGCGCAGCACCTCGCCGAGCCCCAGTTCGTACGCCACCGAATGGGCCAGGGTGCTCTTGCCCGCGCCGGGGCTGCCCGTCACGAGCAGCGGGCGGCGCAGATAGAGCGCCGCGTTGATCATCTCCAGCTCCTCGGCGCCGGGCCGGTGCAGTTCGGCCAGGTGCCGGTGCGCGCCGAGCCTGCGGTCCTGGGAGCCGTCGCCGTCCGCGTCCCGGCCGGAGAAGTCGCGCCAGGGCGGCGGCGGCGGAAGCCGGCTCATCCCGTCGTGCGGTTCCCCGGCGCCCCGGTAGATGAGCCACTCACTGGATTCGGTCATGTCCGGTCCTCGTCGTCACTCGTCCGCCACGGCAGCCGTCGAACGTGCATCACGGTATCGACCCTCAGGACCCCTGGTAAGGGGATCCGTAGGGAACGCGCGGCCCGCGTCACGGCGCCTCAAGCAGATCTCCGGCGCCGGGCAGGGGCCTGTACGGATCGTCGTACAACAGTGCTATTCCATGGGCCCAGTAGGCCTCAGTCAGCCCCTCGTGCACCTGTCTGCGCAGTCCGTGCACCACCTCGGGCAACAGGGCCACCCCGTTGCCGTCGTCGACGACCGTCTTGGCTCCCCGGTGGAACTCTCCGCACACGGCTTCGGGTTCCCGCCGCCAGCGGCGCCACACCGCCACGCCGAAGCCGGCGCGCAGGAGCCGGCCGAGCGAGGCGGGGTCGCTGTCGTAGCGCAGGTCGCCCAGGCGGCACAGCACCGGGACGTCGTGCGGCGCGAGGTCCCGCAGCGCGGCCGTGTCCGGTACGGGCCTGCGCACGCCGTCGTCGCAGTCCAGTACCTCGGCCCGCGCCTGACGGACGTGCAGCCGGCGCCAGCGGTCCCGTCGCTCACCGTCCTCGTCGTCGTACGACTCCCAGGCCGCCGCCGGCCAGGCACCGGGGCCGTCCGTCGCCTCGTCGGGCAGCTGGTCACGGTCCGAGCAGCGCACGAGCACCGGCCGTTCGACGCCCAGCGGGACGCCGTCGCGCCGCAGCCGCCAGTCGTCCACCGCCGTGCCCAGGAGCAGATGGGGCAGGGCCACGTGCAGGAGGGCGGGCCGCCCGGGCTCGTCGCACTGCCGGAAGGCCTCGGTGAGCGGGGCGGCCACATGGGAGTCGAGGCCGGCCAGCGGGGTGCGCCGGGTCTCGTGCAGCAGGCGCGTCCCCCCGTCCGTGTCCGCCACGGAGATCGACCAGTCGCAGTGGTCGGGCTCCCAGGCCCGGCGCAGCACCACCAGCAGCACGGACGGGCCGGGCGGCGCGAGGGCCGGATGCGGTACGGGGCGCTCCGTCGGCAGTTGGCCGGGGTCGTCGTCGGCCCGCTCGTGACCGGGATGCACCCGGCCCAGCAACTCGACCCGCTGGCGGGCGAGTTCGGTGCGGTAGCCGCTGTCGAGGCCTGTCGACGCGTGCCTCACCCAGTCCCACAGGGCCCGTTCGGCCGCGCGCACGCTGGGCGTCCGGTCGCGGTCGGCGGCCAGGATCCGCATCGCGTAGTCGATGACGAGCCTGCGCACCCCGTCCTGGCGCGCGTGCTCGTAGAGCACGCCCAGGCCGTCCCGCCAGCCGCGCGGGGCGGGCACCAGGGACGGAAGCCGGAAGCCCGGCAGGGAGCGGAGGAGATCGAGCAGGCCGCGGGTACTGGCCGGGGGCGGCAGATCGGCCAGCCGGCCCAGCAGTTCACCGCGCTCGTGCGGGCTGAGCGCGCGCCCCGGGCGTGCGCCCAGTTCCCCCTGGATGTCGGCCCAGGTGGGGGCCGACGAGTCGGAGGGCTGCTGGCGGTCGCGGTGATAGCGGTCGTGGGCGTGGAAGACGGCTTGATAGAGGTCGCCCTGGGGGAGGCCGCTCACGCGGATGCCACCGGCGCCGGTCCCCGGAGAACCACCCGGGCCGGTACCACCTGCGTGGTCGTCGGCCCCGGGAGAGCCACTCGGGTACGGAAGGCCCGCGTGGGCCTCGACCTGGAGGGAGCCGCTCGGGTGGAGGCCGGCGGGATCGGCGCCAGACCTGAGGGAGCCGCCCGGGAGGACGTCGGCGGGATCGGCGCCAGGCCTGAGGGAGCCACTCGGGCGGACGTCGACGGGATCGGCGCCGGTCCCCCGGGAGCAGCCCAGGCCGCCGATGGCACCGGCGTGTTCGTCACCGGTCCCGGAGGGGTCACCCGTGTGCGGAAGGCCCGCGTGGGCGTCACTCCGGGGGGAGCCGTTCGGGTGCGGGCCGGCGGGATCGGCACCGGACCGGACGGAGCCGCTCGGGTGGTCGCCGGCGGGCCCGGTCCCGGTCGTGGCTCCTGTCGCCGTCTGGGCTCTCGTCCCTGTCTGCAGGGTGCGTAACTGCTCGATGCCGATGGACGTCCCGCCCGCCCCCTGGTCCGCGCGGGACTTCAGGACTCCGACGACCTCCCCGCGCACGGGGTCGATCACCGGCCCGCCGGAGACACCGGGCGGCAGGTCGTTCTGCCCGAGCCGCACCTGCTCCTCCGGCGACCACGCACTGATCGTGCCCTGGACGGAGAGGTACCCGTCCAGGATCTCCAGCCGGCCCCGGGCCCCCGTCCACCCCGCGTAGTACACCCGGTTCCCGCCGAAGTGCGGGTTGGGACGCTCGGAGACGTACACGCACGTGTGCCCGGCGGGCTCGCGGAGCCGGACCAGCGCGAGATCCGGGGCGGGCCAGCCACCGCCGGGAACGAGCCGGCCGGCCTGCTCCGGCAGGGTCGCCGCCACCTTCCCGGGCACGGCGCACGGGTCCTCGTAGGGGCTGGTCCGGTAGACCACGGTGACCTCGCCCCCCTCTTCGGCATGAACCACGTGCGCGCAGGTCAGAACCCAGTTCGGCGCCACGAAGAAGCCGCTGCCGAGGAAGCCGCCGGGCTCGTCGTGGGCATACCCTGCGTCGGAGCGATGAATGCGCACCGTCGCCGCGAGAACGAGTTCACGAAGGGCAAGCCGGGCGGCATCGGCGCCGTCCGGCGCGCCCCCGTCGTACGGCTCCGTCATTCCGCGCCCCCGACGGCGCCACCCACGGCACCTCCGTGCCCCCGAGCGCCGGTCGACGCGCCGGTGCGCGGGCCCTGGGCGGCGGACGGCGCGGCCGTGCCGCCGGGCGTGGGAGGTGGCTGCGCCGAGGAGTCCCGGGAGGCGGCGGGCGTGCCCGCGTCCGCGTCCGGCGGGCCGCCCCCGTTCCACTTCAGGGTGACCGTGATGGCGGCCTTGGCCTCACCGTCCGCGAGCAGGCCCACCACCTTCCCGGCCTTGGCGGTCAGCTCGATGCCGAACTCGACGTTCACCTCGTCCGGCCGCACCGCCCGCAGCGGACCGGACAGCGAGCGTGCGACACCGGTGATCAGCGACTGGAGGCTCTCGACGCTCGCCTCCACCCGCTCGGCGAAGCCGGTGTCCGTGTACGACAGTCCCCCCGACGGCGCGGACAGTTCCTCGGCGCCCGATATCCGGGCCCACACCGGCGTCCCGTCCGGCAGCTGGATCCGCGCTACTCGCGTCGACTCCCCGTTCGTCATGCTCCCCCGTCCCCTCGCCCCGTCGGGACCGCCCGCCCGCAGGGCCGGACGGCTGCCTATTATTTTCCTGTCCTCGCCAGGCTCCTCAGGCGGAAATGCGGCATCTTCCACCTCTCACAGGTTGAGGGTTCTTCCCGCCCGGGAGCGGCCCTACCCCTGCACTGAACGACGGAGCGGCATCCATGTACTTCACCGACCGAGGAATCGAGGAACTGGAGAAGCGGCGCGGCGAGGAAGAGGTCACCTTCGAGTGGCTCGCCGAGCAGCTGCGCACGTTCGTCGACCTGAACCCCGACTTCGAGGTTCCGGTGGAACGCCTCGCCACCTGGCTGGCCCGCCTGGACGACGAGGACGACGAGTAGGTCCGGAACCGGCCCGGCGGGCGGTACGACACCACGGTCGCAGCGCCCGTCCTCCCCGCCCTCCCTTACGCGTACGCAGGACGCGGCGCCGCGCGCACCGCCACCCGCGCCGCGCCCCACCACGCGCCGCACCACGGCCGGCGCCACGCCGCCCCTCGTCCTGCGTCCGCGCTCCCCCGTACCAGCGCTCCCCCCACCCGCACTCCCCCAGCCGCGCCCCTCCCGGCCCCGGCATCCCACGAAAGGGTGTCTTGACTTTCCGCGACCGCGATATATCGTGAATCGGGATAGACGCGATATGGCGTGTCGCGGCTGGCCCTTCGCCCAGCCGTGCCCGAGGAGGTCCCCATGCCCGAGTGGTCCGTCACCGAGCCCCGGAAACTGAGCTTTGACACCCGCGTGAGCGACCTGCAGGTCCGCATCGTCAACGGAACGGTGAACGTGGTGGGCACGGACGAGGGTTCCGCCCGCCTGGAAGTCTCCGAGATCGAGGGACCGCCCCTGGTGGTCACCCAGACCGGCGACACCCTCACGGTGGCCTACGAGGACCTGCCCTGGAAGGGCTTCCTCAAGTGGCTCGACCGCAAGGGCTGGCGGCGCCGTGCCGTCGTCTCCCTGGCGGTTCCCGCCGACACCCGTGTGGAGGTCGGCGTGGTCGGCGCCGGCGCGGTCGTCTCCGGCATCCACGGCCCCGCGGTGGTGAAGGGGGTGACCGGCGACACGACCCTGGTCGGCGTCTCCGGCCCGGTCCGCGCGGACACCGTGTCGGGGAACCTGGAAGCCCAGGCCGTCACCGGTGACCTGCGGTTCCACTCGGTCTCGGGGGACCTGACCGTGGTCGAGGGCTCCGGCCGTACCGTCCGCGCGGACTCCGTCAGCGGCTCCATGATCGTCGACCTGGACCCGGACGGTCCCACGGAGGTCAACCTCACCAGCGTCTCCGGCGAGATCGCCATCCGCCTGCCCCACCCGGCGGACGCCGAGGTGGAGGCGAACACCGCGAGCGGCACGATCTCCAACGCCTTCGACGGACTGCGGGTGCACGGCCAGTGGGGCGCCCACAAGATCACCGGCCGCCTCGGCGCGGGCACGGGCAGGCTCCGCGCCACCACGGTCTCCGGCTCGATCGCCCTGCTGCGCCGTCCGCCGCGCGAGGACGAGGCGGACAGCGTGGGGGACGCCGGGCCCTCCGGATCCCCCCGGAACCCCGGTACCGCCACGGCCGACGGCACGACCGACAAGAAGGTGCTCTGACATGCCCCCCGTCTTCGCCCACGGACGCCTGCGCCTGTATCTGCTCAAGCTGCTCGACGAGGCCCCGCGCCACGGCTACGAAGTGATCAGGCTCCTTGAAGAACGCTTCCAGGGTCTGTACGCCCCCTCGGCGGGGACGGTCTACCCCCGCCTGGCCAAGCTGGAGGCCGAGGGCCTGGTCCGGCACACCACGGAGGGCGGCCGCAAGGTGTACGCCATCACGGACGCGGGCCGCGCCGAACTGGCCGACCGCAGCGGCGAGTTGGCCGACCTGGAGCTGGAGATCCGCGAGTCGGTCGCGGAACTGGCCGCCGAGATAAGGGCCGACGTGCGCGGCGCGGCCGGTGACCTGCGCCGCGAGATGCGCGCGGCCGCGTCCGAGGCCCGCCGGAGCGCGAAGACGGGCGCGGGCCCGGCGGGACCGGCCGGGGACTACGGCGACCTCACCGACAAGGAGGCCTGGCGGGCCGCCAAGGAGGAGATGCGCCGGGTCAAGCAGGAGTGGAAGGAGCAGGCCCGCCGCGCCAAGGACGAGAGCCGCCGGGCCCGTGAGGAGGCCCAGCGGGCCCGCCACCAGGCCCAGGAGGCGCAGGAGCGGGCATGGGCCCAGGCGCAGCAGGAGATGCAGCGCATCGCCCGCCAGGTCCAGGACCGCGTCCAGGACCGCTTCACCCAGGGTGACTGGCCGACGGGCGTCCGCGAGGGCCTGTCCGAACTGGCCAGGGAACTGGGCGACTTCGGCAAGAACTGGGGCTATCCCCGCACCCCCGGGGAGCCGGCGCCCGCGCCCACCGCCGCCCCGGACCTGCACCATGTCACGCCCACCGAGGACTTCCCGGCCGAGTACGAGCCCTCCTGGGCGCACGAGGACCTCACCGGCGACCCGCCCCGCGACCTGGACCGCCTCCTGGACCGCTTCCGCGACGACATCCGCGACGCGGCCCGCGACCACGGCGTCAGCCAGGAGCAGCTCGGCGACGCCCGCCGCCATCTGTCGACGGCGGCGGCCCGCATCGGCGCGCTGCTCCGCCAGCCGAGGCCCTGAGCCCGGCTCGTCGGAGCAGCGCGGAGGCCGAGGCCCTCGCGCAGGCGAAGGGGAGCAGCCGCCGCCTTCGGTGCCGCTCGCGGCCGGGTCAGGAGTGGGTGAGGACGATCTTCCCGAACTGCTCTCCGGAAGCGAGCCGCTCGAAGCCCTCACGGGCCCGGTCCAGCGGCAGCTCCTCGTCGATGACGGGGCGTACGCCGGTCGCGGCGCAGAAGGAGAGCAGGTCCTCCAGCTCCTCCTTGGTGCCCATGGTGGATCCGACGACCTTCAGCTCCAGGAAGAAGATCCGGGTCAGCTCGGCGTGCGAGGGCCGGTCCCCGCTGGTGGCACCGGAGATGACGATCGTGCCGCCGGGCCGCAGGGACTTCACCGAGTGGGACCAGGTGGCGGCGCCCACGGTCTCGATGACGGCGTCCACCCGCTGCGGCAGCCGCGCCCCGGACTCCACGGCCTCCACGGCCCCGAGTTCCAGGGCGCGCTTCCGCTTGGCCTCGTCCCGGCTGGTCGCGAAGACGCGCAGCCCCGCCGCCTTGCCGAGCACGATGGCAGCCGTGGCCACACCGCCGCCCGCGCCCTGCACCAGGACCGAGTCACCGGGCCGTACGCCGGCGTTGGTGAACAGCATCCGGTACGCCGTCAGCCACGCCGTCGGCAGACACGCGGCCTCGGCGAAGGACAGCTCCTTGGGCTTGGGCAGGACGTTCCAGGTCGGCACGGCGACCTGTTCGGCGAAGGTGCCCTGGTAGCGCTCGGTGAGGATGGAGCGCGGCTCGTCGGGGCCGACGCCGTGGCCGGTCTGGCCGATGACGGAGTGCAGGACGACCTCGTTGCCGTCCTCGTCGATGCCGGCGGCGTCGCAGCCGAGGATCATCGGCAGCCGGCCCTCCGGGAGGCCGACGCCCCGCAGGGACCAGAGGTCATGGTGGTTGAGGGAGGCGGCCCGCACATGGATGGTGCTCCAGCCGGGCCGGGCCTCGGGGGCCGGGCGCTCCCCCAACTCCAGGCCGGAGAGCGGCTGGTCGCGGTCGATTCGGGCGGCGTAGACAGCGAACATACAGCCGACGATAGGGGTGCTGATCAGCCAACGGAACTGCGAGGGTCTGTGACACATGCCCTCTTGCGCAGGGGCACCCGTCCAGCGCAGCCCGGCACGGGCACCGTCGAGGGGCGCCCCGTCAGCACACGGGTCGGGCGGGTGGGAAAGGAAATGGCCCCGCCCGGAGGGGCGGGGCCATTCAGCGCGACGTCAGCGACGAGCGACGCCCTCGGCCCGAGCAGCGGCCGCGACCGCCGCCGTGACCGCCGGAGCGACCCGCTCGTCGAACGGCGACGGAATCACATAGTCGGCGGCGAGATCGTCGCCCACCACGGCGGCCAGCGCCTCCGCGGCAGCGATCTTCATCCCCTCGGTGATCCGAGAGGCCCGCACCTGCAGCGCGCCCGCGAAGATGCCCGGGAACGCGAGCACGTTGTTGATCTGGTTCGGGAAGTCCGACCGCCCGGTGGCGACGACCGCCGCGTACTTGTGCGCGACCTCCGGGTGCACCTCGGGGTTCGGGTTGGCCATCGCGAACACGAAGGCGCCCTTCGCCATGGAGGCCACGGCCTCCTCCGGGACCGTACCGCCGGAGACGCCGATGAAGACGTCGGCGCCCGCGAGGGCGTCCTCCAGCGAGCCGGTGATACCGGCCTTGTTGGTGAAGCCGGCCAGCTGGCGCTTGACCGGGGTGAGGTCCTCCCGGCCGGCCGACACGACGCCCTTGCGGTCGGCCACCGCCACGTCACCGATGCCGGCCTCGACCAGCATCTTGGCGATGGCGACACCGGCCGCGCCGGCGCCCGAGATGACGGCCCGCAGCTGCCCGATCTCACGGCCGCTCAGCCGCGCCGCGTTCCGCAGCGCCGCGAGCGTCACGACGGCCGTACCGTGCTGGTCGTCGTGGAAGACCGGGATGTCGAGGCGCTCCTGCAGCCGGCGCTCGATCTCGAAGCACCGGGGCGCCGAGATGTCCTCGAGGTTCACTCCGCCGAAGGAGGGAGCGAGCCGGACGACGGTCTCGACGATGTCGTCCACGTCGGTGCAGTCGAGCGCGATCGGCACCGCGTCGACGCCGCCGAACTGCTTGAACAGGATCGCCTTGCCCTCCATCACGGGGAGGGAGGCCTGGGGACCGATGTCCCCGAGTCCGAGCACGGCCGTACCGTCGGTCACGACGGCGACCACGGAGGACTTCCATGTGTAGTCGTTGACCAGCTCCGGCTGTTCCGCGATCGCGGTGCACACGCGCGCGACGCCGGGCGTGTACGCGAGGGAAAGGTCGTCCTTGTCGCGGACCGGCACGGTGGCCTGCACGGCCATCTTGCCGCCGCGGTGCAGCGCGAACACCGGATCGAAGGAATCGAGGGGCTCGGCCCCGCCGTCCTGATCCGTATTGCTGTCGCTGCGAGGATTGACGATCTCCGCTGCCACTTTGTTTTACCCCTTAGCTATGCATGGTTTGAGGGTCGACCACTCCTGGTGAGGGGTGGGCGGGCACCGCGCACGGCCCGATTGCTGATACGTACGGGCACATACGCGACGGGCGCGCCGCACACGCGCCCTGAGCCCCGGATGAGGGGTGTAAAGAACCTTCTTACCGGACGGACGGCGCCTACGACGAGTCCAATAGGCGCAAGGTCACATCCCGGAACAGAAAAGCCACCGCGAGATGACGCGTGGCTGACAACCACGCCAAGCGCGCGAGGACACGGGAAGCGGGCGCGCACGCTGATCACATCGTGAGACGCGCCGAAGATTCTCCGGCCGCAGGACTGGATTCCCGCAGATGGTTCGGTGGTGATGCACCGGGGTTGTACCGACCTGAGGCGGTTCGGGGGTCACCCGTTATCCGATTTTGACATAGTCAGCCCCCTGAACGGCGTAGTCCGAATGGCAAGATGCGGTAAACCCACGAGGTCGCGACACCCGAAGGTGTGTGTTTCTCGTCGACCATCGGCACCTCTTCCCAGCAGCCGGAGGAACAACGATGACCGCAAGCTCCACCCGTCGTACGACCGCCACCCGCTCCCGTCTGGGAGCGGCCGGTGCGATCGCGGTCGCGGGCGCCCTGCTGCTCACCGGCTGCGGGGACCAGACCAACGGCGGCAAGGGCAGCTCCTCCGCGTCCGGCAGGACGAGCAGCGCTCCGCTCTTCTCGAAGCTGCCGAAGACGATCCAGGACAAGGGCGTCATCCAGGTCGGCACCAACGCCGAGTACGCACCCATGGAGTACCAGGAGGGCGGCGACATCGTCGGCGTGGACCCCGACATCGCCGCCGCGCTGGCCAAGAAGCTGGGCGTGCCCTTCAAGTTCACCTCCGGCTCCTTCGACGGCCTGATCACGTCGCTGAACTCCGGTCGTTACGACGTGGCGATCTCGTCCATAACGGACACCAAGGCGCGCCAGCAGGGCCTGGACGACAAGGGCAAGAAGCTCGGTCCGGGTGTCGACTTCGTCGACTACTTCACGGCCGGCACCGCGGTGTACGTGCAGAAGGGCAACCCGAAGAAGATCGGCTCGGTCGAGGACCTCTGCGGCCAGACCGCGGCCGTGCAGCACGGCACCACGTACGAGCAGCTCCTGCAGAAGCAGTCCAAGGCCTGCACGGACGGCGGCAAGAAGAAGATCACGATCGAGTCGTTCGACAACGACACCGAGGCCCAGACCCGTGTGAAGTCCGGCGGCGCGGTGGCCGGCGTCAACGACTACCCCGTGGCGATCGACCTGGCCCGCAAGGCCGACGGGGGCAAGGCCTTCGAGGTCGTCGGCGAGCAGGTCGACGCCGGCCCCTTCGGTATCGCCGTGAACAAGGACAACAAGCAGCTCACCAGCGCTCTGGAGGCCGCCGTCAGCGCGATCATCCAGGACGGTACGTACAAGAAGATCCTCGACAAGTGGGGTGCCCAGAGCGGCGCCATCGACAAGGCCGCGGTCAACGGCGGCAAGTGACTGCCAGACACACTGAAGGGCAGTCACGGTGACTGACGATCTCGACAAGACACCGGCCGACGCGAGGCCGTCGGCCGACGTCTCCAAGGAGCCCGGCGGCGGCCCGGTGCCACCGGAGGCGATCAAGGCGATACCGGTCCGTCACTGGGGCCGCTATGTCAGCGCGGTCGTGGTGCTGGCCCTGGTCGGCCTGCTGGTCAACGCCTTCGCCACGGCCGAGAAGATCCAGTGGCACGCGGTCGGCGACAAGCTGTTCGACTCCACTGTGCTCGCGGGCGCCGGCCGCACCATGCTGATCAGCGTGCTCGCGATGGCCCTGGGCGTGGCCCTGGGCATCGTGCTGGCCGTGATGCGGTTGTCGAAGAACCCGGTGACGAGCTGGGTGGCCTGGGTCTACATCTGGTTCTTCCGCGGCACGCCGGTCTACGTCCAGCTCCTGCTCTGGTTCAACCTGGCGCTCATCTTCCCCGTCCTGAACCTCGGTCCGATCTACAAGGACGAGATGACGGATGTGATGACCCCGTTCATGTGCGCCCTGCTGGGTCTGGGCCTCAACGAGGCCGCGTACATGGCCGAGATCTGCCGCGCCGGGCTGCTGGCCGTCGACGACGGCCAGACCGAGGCCGCGCACGCGCTCGGCATGAGCCACGGCAGGACCCTGCGCAGGATCGTCATCCCGCAGGCCATGCGGGTGATCGTGCCGCCCACCGGCAACGAGTTCATCAACATGCTGAAGACCTCGTCGCTGGTCTACGCGGTCACGTACAACGAACTGCTGCGCGCCACCTCGACGATCGGTTCCACGTCGTACGCCGTGATGGAGATGCTGTTCGTCGCCTCCCTCTGGTACCTCGTGATGACCAGCGTGTTCAGCGTCTTCCAGTACTACCTGGAGCGCCGCTACGCCCGCGGCTCGACCCGCAGTCTGCCGCCCACCCCGTGGCAGAAGGTCAAGGCCAACCTGCTCGGCCCGAGCGGCAAGAGGAGCGTGCGATGAACGCCATGGTGAAGGCCGAGGGCGTACACAAGTCCTTCGGCGCCGTCGAGGTGCTCAAGGGCATCGACCTGGAGGTGAGGCCGGGCGAGGTGTTCTGCCTGATCGGCCCCTCCGGCTCCGGCAAGTCGACCTTCCTGCGGTGCATCAACCACCTGGAGAAGATCAACGCCGGCCGGCTGTACGTCGACGGCGAGCTGGTCGGCTACCGCCAGCAGGGCGACAAGCTGTACGAGCTGCGCGACCGCGAGGTCGCCATGAAGCGCCGGGACATCGGCATGGTCTTCCAGCGCTTCAACCTGTTCCCGCACATGACGGCTCTGGAGAACGTCGTGGAGGCGCCGGTGCAGGTCAAGGGCGTGGCCAAGGCGCAGGCCCGGGAGCGGGCCGAACAGTTGCTGGAGCGGGTGGGCCTGGCCGACCGGGCCGGGCACTACCCCTCCCAGCTCTCCGGCGGCCAGCAGCAGCGGGTGGCGATCGCCCGGGCCCTGGCGATGGAGCCGAAGCTGATGCTGTTCGACGAGCCGACCTCGGCCCTGGACCCGGAGCTGGTGGGTGACGTCCTGGACGTCATGCGGGACCTCGCCGAGTCCGGCATGACCATGGTCGTGGTCACCCATGAGATGGGCTTCGCCCGCGAGGTGGGCGACAGCCTGGTGTTCATGGACGAGGGCGTGGTGGTGGAATCCGGCCACCCGCGCGAGGTCCTGACGAACCCGCAGCACGAGCGGACGCAGTCGTTCCTGTCGAAGGTTCTCTGACCGGATGACGCTGAGGGGCGGTACGGACCACCCGTACCGCCCCTCAGGCCTGTCCGCCTACTTCGCCCGCCGCACCGGCTTCGCCCGCCGCACCGACTTCACCGGCTTCGCCTACTTCACCGCGAGCAGCAGCGTGTCCGACGGCGAGCACCACACCGGCCGGGCCTCCCCGAACCCCTTCTCGCGCAGCACGTCCGCGTGCCACACCGGGGCGGGCATGTCCCCGTCGGCGTGCTCGCCGTAGATCTCGAACCGCCGGGCGGTCGGCTCGGCGAGCACGGGGTCCTCGGCGGCGACCTGCCACCATTCGGCCCAGTCCAGGGCACCCGCCCGCCTGGCCTGATCCATGCGTGCGTGCCGCTGGGCGCGCTCGGCGGCGTTGATCCGGGGCGTGCTGTCGTCGATCATGTGGTCCGCGTTCATGAAGACACCGCCGTCGCGGACCAGCTCCGCGACCTGACCGTAGAGGGCCGCGAGGGGTTCGCTGTGCAGCCAGTGCAGGGCCGTCGCGGTCAGGACGGCGTCGTAGGAGTCGTACGGCAGCTTCGCCCGCCAGTCGGGGTCCTTGAGGTCGGCCTCGACGAGGTGCACCCGCTCGTCGCCCCCGAAGGTGCCGCGCGCGATGGTGAGCAGGGCCGGGTCGAGGTCGACGCCGGTGCTGGTGGCCGCCGGGAAGCGGGTCAGCAGCCGGCCGGTGATGCTTCCGGTGCCGCAGGCGAGGTCGAGCACGCGCGGCGCCGTCCCGACGAGTGCCTCGACCATGTCCAGCATGATCCGGAAGCGGTCCTCACGGTCCGGCATGTACGACTCCTGCTGCCGGTCCCAGCTCTCCTGCCAGGCGGCCCAGTCGGTTCCGGTACTCGTCGTCATGGAACCCCGACTCCCCTCGGTTCGCGTAATACCCTGGACACACGACCGGCTGTTACCCGACCGCAGACACGACCATAAAGCGCCCCCGTAAGGACTACAAGTGGAACTGGCCTATTACTCGGATTACGCCGTCCGTCTCGTCAACAGCGAGGAACCGGCCCGGGGCAAGGACTCGCTCACCTCGGTCGAGGCCGTCCGCGACCTCTTCGGCGTCAACGCCGCGGCGGCCCGCCGCGCCGCCGACGCCGACGTCACGCGCTTCCGCTCGGTCCGGGCCCGGCTGCGCGCGGTCTTCGAGGCGGCCGACAAGGGCGACGAGACGCTGGCCGTGGACCTGCTGAACTCGCTGCTGCTGGAGTTCCCGGTGTCGCCGCAGATCTCCGGTCACGACTACCGCGACGAGGACGGCCGCCCGCTGTGGCACATGCACCTGGCCGACCACCCCTCCAACGCCACCGCCGGCTACGCGGCCATCGCGGCGATGGGCCTCGCCTTCCACCTGACGGAGTACGGCGTCGACCGCCTCGGCCTGTGCGAAGCGGCCCCCTGCCGCAACGCCTACCTCGACACCTCCACCAACCGCTCCCGGCGCTACTGCTCCGACCGCTGCGCGACCCGCGCCAACGTGGCCGCCTACCGGGCCCGCAAGCGCCTGGAGGCCGACCGGTCCGGCAGCAGCGGCCTGGCGGCCGAGAGCGCCCAGCGCACCAGCGCCAGCGGCGAACGCTGACCGGCCGGGAAAGGCCGGTACCGCAGGCGCGCCTTGCCCAGCACCAGTTCGTCCGGGACGACCCCGTAGTCGGTGCTGTCCCCGCCCGCGTACGGGTTGTCGCCGAGCACCCACCAGCCGCCCTCACGGCGCGCCACGGCACGCTTGACGACGAGCAGGTCCTGCTGGAACGGGTGACGCAGGACCACGACGTCCCCCGGCCTGACCGAGGCCCCGTACTGCACCAGCAGCCGGTCCCCGTGCAGCAGCGTCGGCACCATGGACGGCCCCGTCACCTCGGCCAGTCCGAACGGCGCGACCGCCCTGCCCCGCTCGGTCTCCTGCGACAGCTCCGGCATCCCCGGCACCTCCCCGGTCCGTTCCTCCACCAGTCTCAGTCTGACCCTGGACTTTTGTCCTAAGCCCTAGGGGGCACCCGAGAAATCGCCTTCTGCAGGGAGTAATGTCGCACCTGAGAAGACGATCACGAGGAAGGAATGCTCCATGCTTTCCCGCCTGTTTGCCCCCAAGGTCAAGGTCAGCGCCCACTGCGACCTGCCCTGCGGCGTGTACGACCCGGCCCAGGCCCGCATCGAGGCGGAGTCGGTGAAGGCCGTCCAGGAAAAGATGGCCGGCAACGACGACCCCCACTTCCAGGCGCGCGCCACCGTCATCAAGGAGCAGCGCGCGGAGCTCGCGAAGCACCACGTCTCCGTGCTCTGGAGCGACTACTTCAAGCCCCCGCACTTCGAGAAGTACCCGGAGCTGCACCAGCTGGTCAACGACGCCCTGAAGGCCCTCTCGGCCGCCAAGGCGTCCACCGACCCGGCGACGGGCCAGAAGGCGCTGGACTACATCGCCCAGATCGACAAGATCTTCTGGGAGACCAAGAAGGCCTGATCTTGGATCAGGCCGTCTGACCTGCAGTTTTCCCGACTAGCAGCGTCTCCCCGACCGCACTCGGCCACAGGCCGCCGAACATGGCGTCCCTGAGGGTCCGGGTGCGGTCTTTTTCACCCGGCCGCAGATGGGCGCAGATCCGCAGCGTGATGACGGCGGACGCGTGGCCGAGGACCTGCGGGCGCCGTTCCGTTCGGTCTTCCAGCGGCGGTCATTGAGGAGCTCGCCCTCCTCCATCCGCGCGGAATCCGCCGGTCACCACCCCACTCGTTCTTGGAGTCAGGGTTCGGACGCCGGCCTACGGCCTGAGTGTCATTCACCTGGCCTCCCCAGGGGCGCATCCCATGCCCCGGCGTCTCGAAGCGCACGAGCCGCGCACGCTCCGCTTCATGAGCGGCCACGCGCGCCTGTACTCCCACCGCACGCCATACGGGCGGCTGCCGTCGCATGGAACCTGGAACAGGGCGGGTAGCAAGCGCCGGACGAGTCCTCGTCGAGCGGGAGACAAGCAAGAGGAGACCTCCAGTGCGCCGTACCACCGTTGAAGCCGCCACCGTCGCGAGAGGCCGTATCTTCGCCATGATGGACGCGGACGGGGACGGGGTCGTCTCGGCGCACGACTACCTCTCCCGGGTCGATCGGACCGTCCAGGCCACGGGACGCTCGGAGGACGACCCGCTCGTCGTCGCCGCCCGCGGGCAAGCCCACAAGGCGTGGGGGGCGATGGACGCGAACGGCGACGGGAAGCTGACCTTCGAGGAATACGACGCATGGGTCGGCGCCGACAAGTTCGACCACATCTGCCGGTTCCCCCTGGGCTCACTGTTCGACCTCGCCGACGGCGACGGCCTGGTGGTTCGTGATGAGTACCTGGCGTCGATCCGTTCCTACGTCATCGGCGACGCCTCGCCTATGGGCGAGGTCCTGTATCAGGCGCCGTCCGATGGGTCGGGCGGACCGGTGTGAGCCGAGTACGCGACCGCCGCCGCGGGCGACTTCTCCGCCCGGGACAGATCCGGTGCGCGGTCGCCGACAGCTTCCGGTAGTGCTTCGGCGATCCAGTGCGACTGCCCAGAAGGGGAGACCAAGGAGGCCTGATCCTGGATCACACCTCCTGACCTGTAATTTTCCCTGACTTGCAGCGTCTCCCCGACAGGGGACCGCCTCCCCCGCGGCGCGTTCGTCACTCGGTGTGCAGGACGCGGGCGGTGGTCTGACGGGCCGCCGCACGGGCCGGCGGCAGCGCGGCGATCGCCACCCCGGCGAGCGCCGGCCACACGATGGTCCCGGGGTGCCACACGTCCAGCATCCGTGCCGGGAAGGCGAGATGGGCGCTGTGCTCGGTCAGGGGGATCACCGCACGGCAGGCCGCGACGCCCTGTCAGGTGATGGAGGCGGGGCCGGGTGGCAGATGGACCGTCATGATCAGGTGGCAGCTCCGGGTGCCCGCACCGCGGTAGGTGTGCGGGGTGTCGCCGTCGAACGTGGCGGTCTGGCCCGCTTCGAGGGTGTGCTCGGTGCCGTCGACGACCAGGGTCATACGGCCCGCGACGACGCTGACGGTCTCCACGACTTGGGCCTGGTGGGGGTGGCTGGGGTATTCCTCGTCCGGCTCCAGCCGCCAGCGCCAGACCTCGACCGGCGCCGGGCCCGACGTCGTCAGCACGAGCCGGGCCTCACTGCCGCGCTCTCCGGTCCACAGAGGGGCGACCGCATCGGCGTCCACGACACGGACCCGGCCTTCGGACGGTCCCTGCATCAGCGCGGACACCGAGATGCCGAGGGTGTCGGCGAGCCGGACCAGGGTGGCCAGGTTGGGGTTGCCCTGGGCCTTCTCCAGCGCCACCAGGGCGCCCTTGCTGACCTGGGCGCGCCGGCCGAGCTCGTCCAGGGACAGGCCCGCGCGGGTGCGGGCCGCCCGCACGTTGTGCGCGACCGTCCGCAGGGCCGCCGCCGTCTCGGCCACCTGATCACCTTCCTAGCATCTTGACCAGTGGACTGTACCGCCCGGTCGTTTGGTTGACACGGCTCGGTCGTTCCGTTGTACGGTGTGGTCGTTCCACTGAGATAGTAAGGGATGTGCCGTGATCGCTCTGCTGCTGGCCCTCGGCAGCTCACTCGCCTACGGGTGCGCCGACTTCCTCGGCGGCCTCGGCGCCCGTAAGGCCCATGTGCTGCGGACCGTGCTGGTCGCGGCCCCGGCCAGTCTCGCGGTCGAGCCGGCGCTGGAGAAGGCCCAGGGCAACCGCAACCTGGCCACCCTGGTCCCACTCGCTCCCACCAGGAAACGGAACCCGCCCATGTCCGCCTTCCGCATCGACCCCGCCGTCGCAGAAGCCTTCCCCGACACGCTCATCGCCCTCGTCACCGCCACCGGCCTGCGCGGCCGCGAACCCTGGCCGCGCACCACCGCCGCCCTGGCGGAACTGGAGCGCCGACTCGCCGACGGCACCTGGCGGCCGGCCGACGAGACCGACCCCCGCATCGAGGCGTGGCACACCGCCTACCGCGCGTTCGGCACCAACCCCCGCCGCGTCCGCCCCAGCGTCGACGCGCTCGGCCGCCGCCTGGCCAAGAAGGGGACGCTGCCGCGCATCAACCCGGCCGTCGACTCCTACAACGCCGTCTCCGTCCGCCACGGCCTGCCCGCCGGCGCCTTCGACCTGGACCGGGTCACCGGCGACGTCGACATCCGGTACGCGGACGGCACCGAGTCCTTCACCCCGCTCGGCGAACCCGGCACCATCGAGACCCCGAACCCCGGCGAGATCATCTACGCGGACACCACCGGGGTGCTGACCCGCCACTGGAACCACCGCGACGCGCACCGCACCCGGGTCACCGAGGACTCCACCCGCGTCGCCTTCCTCCTCGAAACCCTCCACGCCACCCGCGACGGCGACCTCCTCAAGGTCGCCGCCGACACACTGCAGGGCCTCCTCGCCCCGCACTCCGGACACAGCACCGTTCACTACCTCAGCCCGGCCCAGCCTCGGGCCACCGTCTGACACGGCACCTGACAAGGCACCCGTCGAGGGCCGGGCACGCACGGGCGGCGGATCAGTGGAACCGCGGCACGATCAGAAAGATCCCGTACGCCGCCCCTTGTCACCGAGTCCTGGCGGGCGCGGGCGCTGAGCCTGTAAGCGAGGTAGGTGGCGGCCAGGGCGGCGAGGCCCGCCACCACAGGGGAGGCCACGGCCGGGATCAGCACCTTGTCGACGACCTCGTCGAAGTGCACGCCGTGGGAGCCCGCGCCGACCCGGACCGCGCCGATCCGACCGCCGAAGAGGGCGTGGAAAAACGTTCCGTACCTCGCTGCCCGTGTCCTGTGCCAAGCTGTCGACGTGACCCTGGAGGACCTCAGACGGCTGCGTCGCGTGCGCGACCGCATGGACCGCGAGTACGCCGAGCCGCTCGACATGACCGAGCTGGCCCGTGGCGCCCACATGTCGCCCGGCCACTTCCAGCGCAGCTTCCGCAAGGCGTTCGGCGAGACGCCGTACAGCTATCTGATGACCCGCCGGGTCGAGCGGGCCAAGGCGCTGCTGCGCCGGGGCGACCTCACCGTCACCGAGGTGTGCCTCGCCGTGGGGTGTACGTCGCTCGGCTCCTTCAGCTCCCGCTTCACCGAGCTGGTCGGCCAGACGCCGAGCGCCTACCGGGCCCGCGACCACGAGGAGAGCGCGGTGATCCCGTCCTGTGTGGCCCGTACCTTCACCCGGCCGCGCCGCCGGTCCTGGTGACTCGCGCGCGCCTGGGTCCGGATGGGCCTAGCGTGAGCCCATGGACGTGAAACTCAAGCAGTGCTTCATCGCGGTGGACGACCATGACAAGGCGCTCGCCTTCTACCGTGACGTGCTCGGCCTGGAGGTCCGCAACGACGTGGGCTTCGAGGGCATGCGCTGGGTGACGCTGGGCTCACCGCTCCAGCCGGACGTCGAGATCGTGCTGGAACCGCCCGGCGCGAACCCGGACGCCTCCCCCGCCGATCGGCAGGCGATGGCCGAACTGCTCGCCAAGGGCATGCTGCGGGGTGTCATCTTCACGACCGAGGACTGCGACGCGCTGTACGAGCGGGTGCGGGAGTCCGGCGGGGATGTGCTCCAGGAGCCGACGGACCAGCCGTACGGGGTGCGCGACTGCGCCTTCCGGGACCCGGCGGGCAACCAGTTGCGCTTCCTCCAGCGGCCCGCGGAGTGAAATCCCGCGAGTGACCGGGGAGTCGGCACCTACACTCCCCGTCATGATCATTCGCTGGACGTACGCCTTCGTCGACCGGCCCGTCGGCCGGCTGCCCGAGGCCCGCGCCTTCTGGACCGCCGTCACCGGCACCCGGCCGTCCGAACCCCGCGGTGAACAGGGCGAGTTCCTGACCCTGCTGCCCGAGGACGCCGACGGGGCGGACGCCTGCGTGAAGCTCCAGGGCGTCACCGAGGGCGAGGGCGGGGCCCACCTCGACTTCTGCACCGAGGACGTACGGGAGCTGATCGGGGCGGCCCGTGAACGGGGCGCGGACCTGGTGACGGACCACGGGGACTGGGCGGTACTGCGTTCCCCGGCGGGGCAGTTGTTCTGCGCCGTGCCCTGGCACGGGGAGACGGTACGGCCGCCCGTGGTGGCGGGCAGCCGGCTCGACCAGGTCTGCCTCGACATCCCGCCGTCGGCGTACGCCGCCGAGTCCGGCTTCTGGGCCCGGCTCACCGGCTGGGAGCGGCACACCGGTTCACGGCCGGAGTTCCAGGTGCTGAAGCCGCCGGCGGGACTGCCCGTCCGGATCCTCCTCCAGCGGCTCGGCGAGGAACGCCCCGCCTCCGCCCATCTCGACCTCGCCTGCGCGGACATCGCCGCCGTCCAGACCCGGCACGAGGAGCAGGGGGCGGTCCGGGTGGGCGGGGGCCCGCACTGGACCGTGATGCGCGACCCGGCGGGCGGCGTCTACTGCCTGACCGGACGGGACCCGCTGACCGGCGGGCTGGCCGGCGCCGGTAGGACCCCGACGGACGCGTAGGTACCGAGGACCGGGACGCCGGAGGGCCCCCGGGCCCGGCGGACACCCGTCCTCGCCGGTCACCCCCAGGGCTCCACGTCCACCACGGCGTCGGCCGGCACCGGCCCGTACACGTGCGGGAACTCCTCCCCGCCCGGCTTCATGGCCTCGTACTTCACCGGCACGTCGACCAGGGCCGGATCCACGACCAGCACGACCAGCTCGTCCGGACCGTCGTAGTCGCCGTAGAGGCGGGCGGCGATGCGCGGAAGCTGCTCGCGGGTGGAGAAGTGGATGAAACCTTCCTCCTGGAGGGTGCGGCCAGGGGAGGACATCTCGTAGGCACCGTGTTCGCGTGCCTTCTCCCAGAGGGAGCGTTCGGTGATATGGAAGATATGGGGCATTTTCGACATGGGCCCACGGTACGGCGGCTGCGGGATCAGCGCTTACGTGGGTACGTCCGCACGAGCACGCCCTTGGTGAAGGCGCGCACCGCGTCGAGGCCGGACTCCTTGATGTCGAGGCCGGTCGCGAACATCGGCATGCCCCTACCGTAGACGACCGGACAGGTCTTGATCAGGCTCAGCTACCGCGCCGGGTCACGAACTCCGCGAGCATCAGCAGCCCGCCCGCCGCCTCGGGGTCGGGGACCGCCCGGGACAGCTCCTGCACGGCGCGGGCCATCCGGTCGGCCGCCTCGGCCTGCGCCCAGTCCCGGCCGCCCGCCCGCTCCACGGCCAGCGCCGCAAGCGCCACGCCCTCGGTGTCACCGGCCACACACGGCGTGCCGTACAGCTCGGCGAGTTCGGCCGCCGCCTCCGTGCCGGTCGACAGGGCCGCCACCACGGGCAGCGACTTCTTGCGGGCCGCGAGATCCGCACCGGCCGGCTTCCCGGTGTGCCGCGGGTCGCCCCATATGCCGATGACGTCGTCGATCAGCTGGAAGGCGAGCCCGGCCTGGCGGCCGAAGCCGTCCAGCGCCGCCACGTCCCCCGGGCCGGCGCCCGCGTACAGCGCGCCGAGGGCGCAGGCGCAGCCGAGCAGCGCGCCGGTCCTGGCCTCGGCCATGGCGAGCACCTCGGCGAGGGTGACACCCTCGGGGGCACCGCGCTCCAGGTTCGTGTCGGTGTACTGGCCGGCGCACAGTTCCACGACGCAGTCCGCGAGCCGGGCCGCGGCCGGCCCGGCGGCCGGGTGCGGGTCCTCGGCGAGCAGCCGCAGGGCCAGCGCCTGCAGGGCGTCACCGGCGAGGATCGCGTCGGTGACGCCGAACACGGTCCAGGCCGTGGGCCGGTGCCGGCGGGAGGTGTCGCGGTCCATCACGTCGTCGTGCAACAGGGTGACGTTGTGGACCAGTTCGACCGCCACCGCCGCCCGGACCGCCGCCGTACGGGCCGCCGGGCCGCCGAGGGCGGCGGCCGCCGCCAGGACGAGCGCGGGGCGTATCGCCTTGCCGGCGTCGCCCGTCGCCGGGGTGCCGTCCGCGTGCTGCCGGCCGAAGTGGTAGAGCGCGATCCGGCGCATGGCGCCGGGAAGTGACTCCAGGGCCGCGTGCAGCTCCGGGTCGACGACGGCCCGCGTGCACTCCAGCAGGGCCGCCGCCTCGTGTCCTTCGAGCGGACCGGCGTCGTCGGCCCTCCCCCACCGCTCCTCCGCCGTGCCGGGGCACGGCACGACGGGGGAGCGCAGTTCGGTCTCCGTCATGAACTCGGCCATGTCTCCCCCTCGCCAGGTCCGCGGACGCCGGCGTCGCCGGTCCGGCCGGACGCATGTTCCGAGGGTCTACCCGCCACGCCGGGCGGGGACACGGCCGTGAAGTGCGGAAACGTCACCTCCAGCGGCCGATCTCGACGTTCTCCAGCACGCCGAGAGCGTCCGGCACCAGCACGGCGGCCGAGTAGTAGGCCGTCACCAGGTACTTGATGATGGCCTGTTCGTTGATGCCCATGAAGCGGACGGACAGGCTCGGCTCGATCTCGTCCGGGACGCCCGACTGCCTGAGGCCGATGACACCCTGGTCCTGCTCGCCGGTGCGCATCGCGATGATCGAGGTGGTGCGCTCCGGGGTGACCGGGATCTTGTTGCACGGGTAGATCGGCACGCCGCGCCAGGTCGGGAGGCGGTTACCGCCGATCTCGACGGATTCCGGGACCAGTCCCCGCTTGTTCAGCTCGCGTCCGAACGCGGCGATCGCGCGCGGATGGGCCAGGAACAGCTTGGTGCTGCGCCGGCGGCTGAGCAGTTCGTCCATGTCGTCCGGGCTGGGCACTCCGTCGTGCGGCTGGATCCGCTGGTCGTACTCGCAGTTGTGGAGCAGGCCGAAGTCGCGGTTGTTCACCAGCTCGTGCTCCTGGCGCTCCTTGAGCGCCTCGACCGTGAGCCGCAGCTGCTGCTCGGTCTGGTTCATCGGCTGGTTGTAGAGGTCGGCCACGCGGGTGTGGATGCGCAGCACGGTCTGGGCGATGCTCAGTTCGTACTCGCGGGGCCGCGCCTCGTAGTCCACGAAGGTGTGCGGGATGTCGGGCTCGCCGGAGTGGCCGGCCGCCAGCTCGACCTCCTTCTCGCCGTACTTGTTGGTCCGCTGCTCCGGGACGGAGCGCAGCTGCTCCAGATGTGCGCGCAGGGTGTCTGAGCGCTCGGCGATCTGCTGGAAGTCCTGGCGGCTGAGGATCAGCACCGTGGTCGCGGTGTCGGCGCGGACGGTGTACTCCCAGATGGCGTCCGGGTCCAGCAGCGCCTGCTCGCCGAAGTAGGCGCCGTCGGCGAGGACTCCGAGGACGGCGTCGTCGCCGTAGGGGCCGGTGCCGATCTTCTCGACCCTGCCGTGCGCCAGCAGGTACACCTCACCCGTCTGGTTCCCGAAGTCGGCGATCACCTCGCCGGGGGCGAAGTCGCGCTGGCGACAGCGCCGGGCCAGCTCCGTCAGCACCTCCTGGTCCTCGTAGGAGCGCAGGGCCGGCAGCTCGCCGAGCTCGGCCGGGATGACCTCGACCTGGTCGCCGGTCTTCACGAAGGTGATGCGGCCGTCACCGACGGAGTACGTCAGCCGCCTGTTGACGCGGTACGTGCCGCCCTGCACGTCGACCCACGGGAGCGTGCGCAGCAGCCAGCGGGAGCTGATCTCCTGCATCTGCGGAACGGACTTGGTGGTGGTGGCCAGGTTCCGCGCTGCCGCCGTCCCGAGGGACTGCTGCGGCGTGCCTTGATCCGTGCGGACCTCTTCGCCTACCGACATAGAGAATTGCCTCCCAGGTTTTCCCGGTGCCGAATCGCACGGGCACCGGTCTCGTGACCGAGCCTTTCATCACCGAGAGTGTCCGCACCATTACCCGAAAGAGCGGGAATGGATCATCGCATTACTGGGCACGAAGAGGGATCCCGCCGCCGTCCGGGGACGTCCGGTTTCGGCGGCGGTCTCGTTGCAGAAAGCAGAACGTAGAGGCAGGTGCCGAACGGTCGCGTCCGGCGGCCGGCCTGGACCGGCACGGAACGAAGGAGGCGGCATGGCCCCACCCATGTCCGCGGGCGAGTTTCTGGACGCGCTGCGAGCGGAGGGCGTCACCGTCGTCGAGGTCGGCGACTGGCCGCACCACAACCGCAACCACAAGGGCCCGTGGGGGCCCGTGCACGGCGTGATGATCCACCACACGGTGACCCGGGGCAGCGCGCACACGGTCCGGATCTGCCGGGACGGCCATCCGGCGCTGCCGGGCCCGCTGTGCCACGGCGTGATCACCAAGGACGGCAGGGTCCACCTGGTCGGCTACGGCCGCGCCAACCACGCCGGCCTCGGCGACGACGACGTGCTGCGCGCGGTGATCGCGGAGAAGGGGCTGCCGCCGGACAACGAGGCGGACACCGACGGCAACCGGCACTTCTACGGCTTCGAGTGCGAGAACCTGGGCGACGGGGCGGACCCCTGGCCACAGGCCCAGCTGGACGCGATCGAACGGGTGGCCGCCGCGGTGTGCCGGCGGCACGGGTGGAGCGAGAGGTCGGTCATCGGCCACCTGGAGTGGCAGCCGGGGAAGGTGGATCCGAGGGGGTTCGGGATGGGGTGGCTGCGGGAGCGGGTGGCCGAGCGGCTGAAGGGGTAGCGCCGGGGTACGTCGCCGGATGCGGGTCCGCGGTGGGCGGGTCGCACGGCTCCCCGTGACCGTCACGCGGCTCCCCGTGACCGCCGCGGGGCGCCCGTGACCGCCGCAGCGGTGACAATGAAGCCGTGACCAGCCGGACTCCGCTCGCTCCCCGCCTGCCCTCTCCTCTTCAGGAAGTAGGGGACGAGCGGTTCGGCCGTCACGGCCTGCGGCTGCTCCTGAAGCGCGACGACCTGATCCACCCGGACCTCATCGGCAACAAATGGCGCAAGCTGGTGCCGAACATCGAGGCGGCCCACGGCCGCCCCCTGGTCACCTTCGGCGGCGCCTACTCCAACCACCTGCGCGCCACCGCCGCCGCGGGCCGCCTCCTCGGTCTGCCGACCACCGGCGTGGTCCGCGGCCAGGAGCTGGCCGGCCGTCCGCTCAACCCCTCGCTGGCCCGGTGCGCGGCGGACGGCATGCGGCTGCACTTCGTCGACAGATCGACATACCGGCACAAGACCGAGCCGCGTACCCTGGCGGCGATCCTGCGCGCGGCCGGCGCCGAGGAGGCGTACGTCGTCCCCGAAGGCGGCAGCAACAGCGCGGCCGTACACGGCTGCCGGGCCCTCGGCGAGGAACTGCGCGGGCACGCCGGCGTCGTCGCGGTCGCCTGCGGCACCGGCGGCACGCTCGCGGGGCTCGCCGCCGGGCTGGCGGCCGGGCAGCGCGCGCTCGGCGTGCCGGTCCTCAGGGGCGGATTCCTGGAACGCGACATACAGCAGCTGCAGGAACGTGCCTTCGGCGCCCGCACCGGCTCCTGGTCCCTCGACGAACGTTTCCACTTCGGCGGCTACGCCCGTACGACACCCGAACTGCACGCCTTCGCGGAGGACTTCGAGCGCCGCCACGGACTGCCCGTCGAACGTCTCTATGTCGCCAAGTTGCTCTACGGGCTCGTCGCCCTCGCCGACGAGGGCGCCTTCCCGCGCGGGACGACGATCGCCGCCGTCGTCACCGGGCGGCCGTTCGCCGAGGACCGGGCCTAGCCCGCCTCCCGGTACACCGCCGCCTCCTCCAGGTCCAGGCGTCTGAGCAGCGCGCGCAGCATCTCGTCGTCGATGTAGCGGTGGTCGCGGAGCCTGACGAAGACCTCGCGTTCGGCACTGATCATCTCGCGGGACAGCCGGCGGTAGGTGTCGTCCACGGTCTCGCCGGTGACCGGGTTGGTCTGCCCCAGGCGCTCCCAGACGGCGTTGCGGCGGCGCTCCAGGACCGTGCGCAGCCGGTCGGCCAGCGGCGGGGGCAGGGCGTTGCGCTCGTCGGACAGGAGCTCGTCCAGGCGCCCCTCGGCGGCCCGGGAGGCCTGCGCCTGGGCGTTGGCCTCGGCGAGCGTCTCGGCCTGCCGGTCGCGCCCCGGGAAGCGCATCAGGCGGATCAGCGGCGCGAGCGTCAGGCCCTGCACGACGAGCGTGCCGATGACCGTGGTGAAGGTCAGGAACAGGATCAGGTTCCGCTGCGGGAAGGGAGCACCGCCGTGCACCGTGAGCGGGATCGAGAACGCGATGGCCAGGGACACCACGCCCCGCATGGCGGCCCATCCCGTCACGACCGGGCCCCGCCAGGTGGGGTCCTCCTCGCGCTCCCTGACGCGGCGGAAGAGCCGGCGGGGCAGGAAGGTCGCCGGAAACACCCAGACGAAGCGGGCCGCGACGACCACGAGGAAGATCGCGGTCGCGTACCAGACCGCGTCGGCTCCCTGGTACGCGCCCAGTCCCTTCAGGACCGTCGGCAGCTGCAGGCCGATGAGCGCGAACACGGCCGATTCCAGCACGAAGGCGACCATCCGCCACACCGCGTCCTCCTGGAGCCGGGTGGCGAAGTCGACCTCCCACGCGCGATGCCCGAGGTAGACCGCGACCACCACGACGGCGAGGACCCCGGAGCCGTGGAACTGCTCGGCCACGCCGTAGGCGACGAAGGGGATCAGCAGGGAGAGCGTGTTCTGCAGCAGCGCCTCCTTCAGGTGGGTGCGCAGCCAGTGGATCGGCACCATGAGCACCATTCCGACGGCGACACCGCCGACGGCGGCCCGCAGGAACTCGCCGACGCCGCCCGCCCAGGTGGCCCCCTCGCCGACGGCCGCGGCGAGTGCCACCTTGTACGCGGTGATCGCGGTGGCGTCGTTGAGCAGGGACTCGCCCTGCAGGATGGTGGTGATCCTGGACGGCAGGCCGACCCGGCGCGCGATGGCCGCGGCCGCGACCGCGTCCGTCGGGGCCACCACCGCGCCCAGCACGAGCGCGGCGGGCAGCGGCAGCCCCGGCACGACGAGATAGGCGGCCCAGCCGACGGCGAAGGTCGCGAAGAGCACGTACCCGATCGACAGCAGCCCCACGGGCCGCATCTGGGCGCGCAGATCGAGGTACGAGCTCTCGGTGCCCTCCTTGTACAGCAGCGGGGGCAGCACCAGGGGCAGGACGACCTCCGGGTCCAGCGTGTAGTGCGGGACGCCGGGGACGTACGAGACCGCCAGGCCCACGGCGACGAGCAGCAGCGGGGCCGGCACGGGACCACGCCGGGCGGCCCCCGCGACCGCCGCACTGCCCGCCACCAGCAACAGCAGCGGCATCACGTCCATGATCCTCGCCCACCCTCGTTTTCCGCGCGGCCACCCGCACACCCGTCGTAATCTGGCAATCATGAAACAGTGCACGCACGCCGAAGCGCTGCCGCACCCGGAGCCGGACCCGCGCGACGCCACCTGCCCGGAGTGCCTCCGGGACGGCACCCACCCCATCCAGCTGCGGCTGTGCCTGACCTGCGGCCACGTCGGCTGCTGCGACTCCTCGCCGGGGAGGCACGCCACGCAGCACCACGAGGCGTCCGGCCACCCGGTCATGCGGTCCTTCGAGCCCGGCGAGGAGTGGCGGTGGTGCTTCGTGGACCACGTTCTCGTCTGAGTTCTGGTGTGCGAGCGGTTTCCCGGGCGCTCGCATTCCCGTCCGGCCGCCTTCTCGTGTGACACTGCATGCGGCGGCGACCGCACGACGGTTCGAGCGTGTGACGTCTGGGTACGTCAACCCGGCGCGCCCTCTTCCCATTTGGGCGCGCTAACCCTCTAGACACGGAGCGTATGCACAGCTTTACTGTGAGTGACGCCAGGGGGGTTGGGGTCCCGGGACAGGAACGTTCGGAGCGCGATAGCGTCACCGCGGAACCACGTACGCGTTACCCCGGGGGGCGACCCTCGGCCCCGTAAAGCTTGTACCACCATGGAGGTGAGGGTGTCCCAGATCGCAGGCGAGCCCACGGCGAATCAGGACTTCGTGGAAGTCCGGCTGCCGGCTGCGGGTGCCTACCTGTCGGTGCTGCGGACGGCCACGGCCGGTCTCGCGGCCCGCTTGGACTTCACCCTGGACGAGATCGAGGACCTGCGCATCGCCGTCGACGAGGCCTGCGCGATCCTGCTCCAACAGGCCGTGCCCGGCTCCGTGCTCAGCTGTGTCTTCCGGCTCGTCGACGACTCGCTGGAAGTCACGGTCGCGGCGCCGACCACGGACGGTCACGCCCCCTCGCGGGACACCTTCGCCTGGACCGTGCTGTCGGCCCTCGCGGGCAAGGTCTCGTCCGCCGTCGACGAGGACAAGACCGTGTCGATCAGCCTCTACAAACAGCGCGGCGCGGGCCCTGGCCCGGCGTGAGGAACGGGGACGGTCCGGTGCGGGACGAAGAGCGCGGCACACGGGAGCTGCCGGCCGGGGACGGGGGTGCCTCCTGGCCGAGGACGGCCGAGACGTCCGGGGAGGGCCCCCGGGACGGTTCCCGGCGCATGGCGGACGGCATCGACGGCATCCCCGAGCAGGCCAGACCGCACCCGGAGGACGACTCCGCGCGGGCCGGCGGTGACGGTTCCGTTGAGGGCGCGCCCGCGGCGGGACCCCGCGCGGCGGCCAGGGCTCGGGGAAGGGCTACGGGCGGGACGATGAGCGAGCACGAGCGGTACGCCGAGGACGACGCGCCGGGCGCGGAAGCCGTGCAGGCCGCACAGCACGACCCGCAGGACCGCAGCGGGGCCCGGGCGAAGTTCGTCGAGCTGCGCGGCCTGAACGCGGGCAGCCCGGAGTACGCGGAGCTGCGCAACCAGCTGGTCCGCATGCACCTGCCGCTCGTGGAGCACCTGGCGCGCCGCTTCCGCAACCGCGGCGAGCCGCTGGACGACCTCACGCAGGTCGCCACGATCGGTCTGATCAAGTCCGTCGACCGGTTCGACCCGGAGCGCGGCGTGGAGTTCTCCACGTACGCCACCCCGACCGTCGTCGGCGAGATCAAGCGGCACTTCCGCGACAAGGGCTGGGCCGTCCGCGTGCCGCGCCGGCTGCAGGAGCTGCGGCTCGCACTGACCACGGCGACGGCCGAGCTGTCCCAGCTGCACGGCCGCTCCCCCACGGTCCACGAGCTGGCCGAGAAGCTCGCGATCTCCGAGGAGGAGGTCCTGGAGGGCCTGGAGTCCGCCAACGCGTACTCCACACTGTCCCTGGACGTCCCCGACACCGACGACGAGTCCCCGGCGGTCGCCGACACCCTCGGCGCGGAGGACGAGGCGCTGGAGGGCGTGGAGTACCGGGAGTCCCTGAAGCCGCTGCTGGAGGACCTCCCGCCGCGGGAGAAGCGGATCCTGCTGCTGCGCTTCTTCGGGAACATGACCCAGTCGCAGATCGCGCAGGAGGTCGGCATCTCCCAGATGCACGTCTCCCGGCTGCTGGCGCGCACCCTGGCCCAGCTGCGGGAGAAGCTCCTCGTCGAGGAGTAGCGCGGCCCTGCGCTATTCGGCGCGGCCCGGTCCCCTGATGCCGAGGGCCCGGGTCGTCTCGCCGTTGACGAGCAGCACCAGCGCCGCGACGGCGACGGCCGTGAGCGCGATACCGGCCGGGACGGCCAGGCTGTCGGCGTGGATCAGGTTGTACGCGATCGGCAGCGCCATGAGCTGTGTGATCACCGCGGGACCGCGGCTCCAGCTGCGCCGCAGCAGCAGTCCGCGCGCGGCGAGCAGCGGCAGCAGCGCGAGCACGACCAGCGTGATGCCGAGGGTCACGGCCTGCTGCCGGTCGTCCGGGGAGCCGGTGAGGCCGAGCACGAGCACCCACAGACCGCCGCCGCCCAGGGCGAGACCCTCCAGCGCGGCCAGCACGGCGGCGTACGTCAGCCGGCGCGGGCGCGGGCCGGCGGCGGCTTCGGCGGTGTCCTGGGCGGGGCTCTGCTCACTGCTCACCCCAGCAGGGTAACGGGGGCGGTGCGAGCGCCCCGAAAGGGGCGCGCGCGACCGCGCGACCAGCCACCCCGGACGCCCGCCCGGCAGCGGTGCCGCACCCCCGCGGCGCGGCGCCGTGTCCACTGTCACGCCCCCACCTCTTACCGGATCCCTACCTCGCTGTGTGCCCGGTACCCCCCAGTAGGTACGCTGCCCTCCATGCGTGCACTTCTCGTGGTCAATCCGGCGGCAACCACCACAAGCGCACGCAGGCGTGACGTCCTGATCCACGCGCTGGCGAGCGAGATGAAGCTGGAGGCGGTCACCACCGAGTACCGCGGCCACGCGCGCGACCTCGGCCGGCAGGCGGCGGACAGCGACGACATCGACCTCGTGGTGGCGCTGGGCGGCGACGGCACGGTCAACGAGGTCGTCAACGGGCTGCTGCACGCCGGACCCGACCCCGAGCGCCTGCCCGGCCTCGCCGTCGTGCCGGGCGGCTCCACGAACGTCTTCGCCCGCGCCCTGGGCCTGCCCAACGACCCCGTCGAGGCCACCGGCGCCCTTCTGGACGCCCTGCGCGAGGGCAGCGAGCGGGTCGTCGGGCTCGGCCTGACGTCGGGCACGCCCGGCACCGAGGACGAGGCGGTCCCGGACCGCTGGTTCACCTTCAACGCCGGCCTCGGTTTCGACGCGGGCGTGGTCGGCCGGGTCGAGCAGCAGCGCGAGCGGGGCAAGAAGTCGACGCACGCGCTGTACGTCCGCCAGGTGGTCCGGCAGTTCCTCGGCGAGCAGAACCGCCGGCACGGCTCGATCACACTGCGGCAGCCCGGCGAGGACCCGATCAGTGATCTTGTGGTCGCCATAGTCTCGAACACGTCCCCGTGGACGTATCTCGGCAATCGCCCCATGTATACGTCGCCTAAGGCGTCGTTCGACACGGGCATCGACGTGCTCGGTCTCAGCCGCCTCTCGACGGCCGCGGTTGCCCGGTATGGCACCCAGTTGCTCACTTCGTCCCCCGAGCGCGGACCCCATGGCAGGCATGTGGTCTCCCTGCACGACCTGGACCGGTTCACCTTGCATTCGAAGGTGCCTCTCCCCCTCCAGATGGACGGTGACCACCTCGGGCTGCGTACGAGCGTGACGTTCACAGGCGTACGCCGTGCACTGCGTGTGATTGTGTGAGCGGAAGACGCAAAAGTCCTTTCACTCGAACGTTTAGGCCAGGATCCACCCCATGGAAGTACGGCTGTGACCTAGTCGACACCGAGGAATCAAAAAAAACTTTCCGGAAGGGGTTGTATCCGCCGCTGAGGTTTGCGAGTCTCTACGTGGCGATCGGGACGGCCCGCAACACCGGCCTCCACTGATCACCGGAACCCCTCTTCAAACCAAGGACCACGCCGGGGAAGACTCGGCGGTCGGCCCTTCACTTGTTGAGGGATTCGTGAAAGCGTTCACATTCACAAGCAATCTGCATGTAATACCAAGGAGAGGTAGCAGCCATGGACTGGCGTCACAACGCCGTTTGCCGCGAGGAAGACCCCGAGCTCTTCTTCCCCATCGGCAACACCGGTCCTGCGCTGCTGCAGATCGAGGAAGCCAAGGCCGTCTGCCGTCGCTGCCCGGTGATCGAGCAGTGTCTGCAGTGGGCGCTCGAGTCCGGCCAGGACTCCGGCGTCTGGGGTGGTCTCAGCGAGGACGAGCGCCGCGCCATGAAGCGCCGCGCCGCCCGCAACCGGGCCCGTCAGGCCTCCGCCTGACACTCCCACCCCTGCTGACAGCCTGAGCTTGGCGGCGCGTGCAGCACGCACGCATCTCCCGCCCCCGAGCCGCAGCGCGCAGTATCCCCCGATGCGCTTAGCCCAACAGCAGAGCAGCAACGAGCACGAGCCTCGGACCAATGACGGTCCGGGGCTTTTTGCTGTGCCCGCACCGTGCCCACCCTCCACAGGGCAAACGGCCGCCGCTGTGCGGCAGTTGGGTCACTTCTGCGCCCGCACGGGAATGTCGAGGATCACCCTGGTCCCCCGGCCCGGCGCCGGGACCATGTCGAAGGAGCCGCCCAACTCGCCCTCCACCAGGGTGCGGACGATCTGCAGGCCGAGGTTGCCCGAGCGGTGCGGGTCGAAGTCCTCGGGCAGCCCGACCCCGTCGTCCTGGACCGTGACGAGGAGGCGGGCCTCCTTGGTCGTACCGCCGCGAACCGCCGACACCTCGACCGTGCCGGTGTCGCCCTCACGGAATCCGTGCTCCAGGGCGTTCTGCAGGATCTCGGTGAGGACCATCGACAGCGGGGTGGCGACCTCGGCGTCGAGTATCCCGAAGCGTCCGCTGCGCCGGCCGGTCACCTTGCCCGGCGAGATCTCGGCGACCATGGCCAGCACACGGTCGGCGATGTCGTCGAACTCCACACGCTCGTCCAGGTTCTGGGACAGCGTCTCATGCACGATCGCGATCGAGCCGACACGCCGGACGGCCTCCTCCAGGGCCTCCCGGCCGCGCTCGGACTCGATGCGCCGGGCCTGCAGCCGCAGCAGCGCGGCGACCGTCTGGAGGTTGTTCTTCACCCGGTGGTGGATCTCCCGGATGGTCGCGTCCTTGGTGATCAACTCCCGTTCGCGCCGCCGCAGTTCGGTGACGTCCCGGCACAGCACCAGGGAACCGATGCGGGTGCCCTTGGGCTTGAGCGGGATCGCCCGGAACTGGATCACGCCGTCATGGGCCTCGATCTCGAACTCCCGCGGCGCCCAGCCGCTGGCCACCTTGGCGAGCGCCTCGTCCACCGGCCCCCGGGTCGGGGCGAGTTCGGCGGTGGTCTGGCCCAGGTGCTGGCCGACCAGGTCGGCGGCGAGACCGAGGCGGTGGTAGGCGGAGAGGGCGTTCGGAGAGGCGTACTGGACGATGCCGTCCGCGTCGAGGCGGATCAGGCCGTCGCCGACGCGCGGCGAGGCGTCCATGTCGACCTGCTGGTCGGGGAAGGGGAAGGAGCCGGCCGCGATCATCTGGGCGAGGTCGGAGGCGCTCTGGAGGTAGGTCAGCTCCAGCCGGCTCGGGGTGCGGACGGTCAGCAGATTGGTGTTGCGGGCGATCACGCCGAGGACGCGGCCCTCACGTCGCACCGGGATGGACTCGACGCGTACGGGGACCTCTTCACGCCACTCCGGGTCGCCCTCGCGCACGATCCGGCCCTCGTCCAGCGCCGCGTCCAGCATGGGCCGGCGGCCGCGCGGGACGAGGTGGCCGACCATGTCGTCGTGGTAGGAGGTGGGGCCGGTGTTGGGGCGCATCTGGGCGACCGAGACATACCGCGTGCCGTCGCGGGTGGGGACCCACAGGACCAGATCGGCGAAGGAGAGGTCGGAGAGCAGCTGCCACTCCGAGACCAGCAGATGGAGCCACTCAAGGTCGGAGTCGTCGAGGGCGGTGTGCTGGCGGACCAGTTCGTTCATGGAGGGCACGTCTGCGAGCGTACCCGCGGGCCGGGGGTGGCCGGAAAACACCCGCGGGCCGCGGCGCCTGGAAGGGACCCTCAACCCTCCCGGCACCGCAGCCCGGAGCATCATCGGCCGTGGGGTGTGCGGTCCCGGTCGGCCGAAGGTCGAGGAGCCGGGGCAGTCAGGGCAGAGAGCGCCGGTTCCTCGATCCGCCTTCCTGTGCGGGGAAGACGGAGGCTTGTTCACTTGGATTGTGGACTAGACCACAAGGATGTGTCCACGGCCTTGTCGGCATGCACGACTGATGGCACCCGATGCCACGCAGCCTAGCCCGCCTCGGTCAGTCGCGGGGCCAGATGGCCGTGGCAATTTCCGCGAGCGCTTCCAGTTCCTCGCGGCTCGCTCCGTCGCGGGCCTGCTGGGACATGCCCTGGATCATCGCGCCGGTGTGCCGGGCGAGGGTCGTGGCATCGGTGCCGGCCGGGAGCCGCCCGGCCGCGACGTCCGCCCTGATCCGGGAGGCGAGGGCGGCGATGTTCCGGTTGCGCCGCTCGCGCAGCAGCTCCTCGATCTCGGGGCTGGTGCAGTTGGTGGCGGCGTGCACGACCAGGCAGCCGTACGGGTGCGCGGGGTCGGTGTACGCGACGGCGGCCTCGCGCAGCGTGCGCTCGACGGCGGCGCGGGCGGTGGGCTCCTCGGCGAGGGCGCGGCCGACGAAGGCTCCGTGGGTGTCGGCGTAGACCCGGACGACCTCCTCGAACAGGGTCCGCTTGTCACCGAAGGCCGCGTACAGGCTCGGGGCGCCGATGCCCATGATCCGGGTGAGGTCGGAGACCGAGGTGGCCTCGTAGCCGTGCTCCCAGAAGGCCATGAGCGCCTTCTCCAGCGCGGTGGCCCGATCGAAGGAGCGCGGCCGACCTCGCCCCTTCGGCGCCTTGACCTGCTCTTCCACCTGTCCGCGTCCCACCATGGAGCGTATTTTATAGCGCACCCTAGAGAAATGTCCCCGTCGTGTCGTAGGATTTTTATGTAACGACCGATAGATAACTCAGAAGGGAGGGCCGGCGCAGGGCGATTCTGTTAGATTGGTCTAAACCACATAGAGACGCACGAGCCCACTTCAGAACGGCAGGCCCAGCGTGGAAGTTGTCATCGTTCCGGACGCCGCGGCGGGCGGCGAGCTGATCGCCGAGGCCATGGCCCAGCTGCTGCGACGCAAGCCCGACGCCCTGCTCGGCGTGGCCACCGGCTCCACCCCGCTGCCCGTCTACCAGGCGCTGACCACGAAGGTGCGCTCCGGCGCCGTCGACACCTCACGGGCGCGCATAGCCCAGCTCGACGAATACGTGGGGCTGCCCGCCGAGCACCCCGAGTCCTACCGCTCGGTGCTGCGCCGCGAGGTGCTGGAGCCGCTGGGCATCGGCATGGACGCGTTCCTCGGGCCCGACGGCACCGCCCCGGACGTCCAGGCGGCCTGCGAGGCCTACGACCGGGCACTCACCGAGGCCGGCGGGGTGGACCTGCAGCTGCTCGGGATCGGCACCGACGGGCACATCGGGTTCAACGAGCCGTGCTCCTCGCTCGCCTCGCGCACCCGGATCAAGACACTGACCGAGCAGACCCGCGTCGACAACGCCCGCTTCTTCGACGGGGACATCGAGCAGGTCCCGCACCACGTCATCACCCAGGGCATCGGCACCATCCTGGAGGCCCGGCACCTGGTGCTGCTGGCGACCGGCGAGGGCAAGGCGGACGCGGTCGCCGCGACCGTCGAGGGGCCGGTCGCGGCCGTGTGCCCGGCCTCCGCGCTCCAGCTCCACCCGCACGCCACGGTGGTCGTCGACGAGGCCGCCGCGTCCAAGCTGAAGCTGGCGGACTACTTCCGGCACACCTACGCCAACAAGCCGGACTGGCAAGGGATCTAGCCCAGGGAGCCGCCCGTTGGACTAGACCAACAACAGGTGCGACGGTATACAGAGGAGATCACGGAGGGTGCGGGTGGACTCCTGGCACACGAAGCCGTGCCACGATGTGACCCGTGGCCGATGCCAGTCGGTCGCTTTCGGCATCCGGAGCCGGGAAGGCAGAGCATGAGCACCGACGTCAGCAGTGCGGAGAACGAGGCCGGCACGACCGGCCGTACGGCGCGCGTGCCCAAGTACTACCGCTTGAAGAAGCACCTGCTCGACATGACGGAGACGCAGGCCCCGGGCACCCCGGTACCGCCCGAGCGCACGCTGGCCGCCGAGTTCGACACCTCCCGCACCACCGTCCGCCAGGCCCTGCAGGAGCTGGTCGTGGAGGGCCGGCTGGAGCGCATCCAGGGCAAGGGCACCTTCGTCGCCAAGCCCAAGGTCTCCCAGGCCCTCCAGCTCACCTCCTACACCGAGGACATGCGCGCCCAGGGCCTGGAGCCGACCTCCCAGCTGCTGGACATCGGCTACATCACCGCCGACGACCGGCTCGCCGGTCTCCTCGACATCACCGCCGGCGGGCGCGTGCTGCGCATCGAGCGGCTGCGCATGGCCAACGGCGAGCCGATGGCGATCGAGACCACCCACCTGAGCGCCAAGCGCTTCCCCGCCCTGCGCCGGTCGCTCGTGAAGTACACCTCCCTCTACACCGCGCTCGCCGAGGTCTACGACGTCCATCTCGCCGAGGCCGAGGAAACCATCGAGACCTCGCTGGCCACTCCGCGCGAGGCGGGCCTGCTCGGCACCGACGTGGGCCTGCCGATGCTGATGCTCTCCCGCCACTCCCTGGACCGCGAGGGCAAGCCCGTGGAGTGGGTGCGGTCGGTGTACCGGGGGGACCGCTACAAGTTCGTCGCGAGACTCAAGCGACCCACGGAGTAAGGCGCTTGGGACGGGTGGACCTTCGCTGAATCGATATACCGATATACGGACGAGGTCTTCCACTGTCGCGACACCGTCACCTAGATTGCCTGCGCATTACACAGGTGATCAGCGAGGGGACGGAGAGCCGTGGCATGTCCGAAACACCTGAAGTGAGACCACCGGTCGTCACCCCGGCCCGGGTGATCATCGCTCTGTGCCTCGTCGCGCCCTTCGTGGCGATGCTGTGGGTCGGCTCGTACGCCAAGGCGGACCCGGCCTTCATCGGGATCCCGTTCTTCTACTGGTACCAGATGCTCTGGGTGCTGATCTCCACCGCACTCACCGTGACCGCGTACCAGCTGTGGCAGCGCGACCAGCGTGGCCGCGCCTCCCGGAAGGGCGGTGAGACCAAGTGAAGAACGGTGTCAACGGCGTCGCGCTCGGCGTCTTCATCTTCTTCTTCCTGGCCGTCACGGTCATGGGCTTCCTCGCCGCACGGTGGCGCAGGGCCGAGAACGAGCACTCCCTGGACGAATGGGGCCTGGGCGGACGGTCGTTCGGCACCTGGGTCACCTGGTTCCTGCTCGGCGGCGACCTGTACACGGCGTACACCTTCGTCGCCGTGCCGGCGGCGGTCTACGCGGCGGGCGCGTCCGGCTTCTTCGCGGTGCCGTACACGATCCTGGTCTATCCGCTGATCTTCACCTTCCTGCCGCGCCTGTGGTCGGTCTCGCACCGCCACGGGTACGTCACGACCTCGGACTTCGTGCGGGGCCGGTTCGGCTCGAAGGGGCTGTC
The DNA here is from genome assembly GCF_014649495.1 of Streptomyces filipinensis. Classification (GTDB taxonomy): domain Bacteria; phylum Actinomycetota; class Actinomycetes; order Streptomycetales; family Streptomycetaceae; genus Streptomyces; species Streptomyces filipinensis. The sequence goes on from NZ_BMTD01000002.1 coordinate 105,560, forward strand.
GCTGGCGGTGGCGCTGACCGGCATCCTGGCGACGATGCCGTACATCGCGCTGCAGCTCGTCGGCATCCAGGCGGTGCTGGACGTGATGGGCGTCGGCGGCGGGGACAACACCAACTGGTTCGTGAAGGACCTGCCGCTGCTGATCGCCTTCGGTGTGCTGGCGGCGTACACCTACTCCTCCGGTCTGCGCGCGCCCGCCCTGATCGCGTTCGTCAAGGACACGCTGATCTACATCGTCATCGCGGTGGCGATCATCTACATCCCGATCAAGCTCGGCGGCTTCGACGACGTCTTCGCCAAGGCGGGCCACGCGCTCAGCCAGGTCAACCCGGCGACGGGCAAGCCGCGCGGCGCGCTCGCGCCGCCGGAGGCGGGCCAGTGGACGTACGCCACGCTCGCCCTGGGCTCGGCGCTCGCGCTGTTCATGTACCCGCACTCGATCACCGCGACCCTCTCCTCCAGGAGCCGTGAGGTGATCCGCCGCAACACCACGATCCTGCCGCTGTACTCCCTCATGCTCGGGCTGCTGGCCCTGCTGGGCTTCATGGCGATCGCGGCCGGAGTGAAGGTCACCAACGGCCAGTTGGCGATCCCGCAGCTGTTCGAGGACATGTTCCCGGACTGGTTCGCGGGGGTGGCCTTCGCGGCGATCGGCATCGGCGCGCTGGTGCCGGCCGCCATCATGTCCATCGCGGCGGCGAACCTCTTCACCCGCAACATCTACAAGGACTTCATCAAGCCGGACGCGACGCCGAAGCAGGAGGCGCAGGTCTCGAAGTTCGTGTCGCTGCTGGTGAAGGTCGGCGCCCTGGTCTTCGTCCTCACCATGGACAAGACGGTCGCGATCAACTTCCAGCTGCTGGGCGGCATCTGGATCCTGCAGACCTTCCCGGCCCTGGTCGGCGGCCTGTTCACGCGCTGGTTCCACCGCTGGGCCCTGCTGGCCGGCTGGGCGGTCGGCATGGTGTACGGCACGGTCGCCGCGTACGGGGTGGCCTCGCCGACGCAGAAGCACTTCGGCGGCTCGGCCAAGGAGATTCCGGGCATCGGCGAGATCGGCTACATCGGCCTCACGGCGTTCGTCCTCAACGTCGCCGTGGCCGTGGTCCTCACCTTCGTCCTCAAGGCCGTCAAGGCCCCCGAGGGCGTCGACGAGACCAGCCCGGAGGACTACACGGCGGACGCGGGCGACCCCGGCGTGCAGGTGGAACTGCCGCCGGCGACGGCCGGAGCGGGCCACTAGCAGCGACGAGCACGCCGGCCCGAGCGGGCCGCCGGGGCAGGGCCCCGGCGGCCCGTCGCCGTTCCCGCCGGACGCCGGTGCGTGCCGGGCGTCGCGAGGGGGCGAACGTCGCCTGGCGGGGCACTGGTCCCGGGTGCGTCCGGCCATCTCGTCCCGGAAACGGTCCAGGTCCCTGACCCGCATGCCGACCCAGGCGGGTGTCTTGCGGCGCAGGCCCCGCAACCCGGCCGCCGCGGCGTCACCACGAGTTGACGCTCCGAAGCCACCGCACCACACAACAGACACAACATCTGGGGGTGACGCGACAGCCCGACACTAGATGTATGCTCATCCTCGCTGTCGCCGCAGGGGAATCCGGTGCGAATCCGGAACTGTCCCGCAACGGTGTACTTGTGCATGTCCGTTCCGGAAACCCCGTGCACAGGAGTCAGTCCGAGGACCTGCCGACAGCGCGCCCGGCCGTCCGGTCCGGGTGCCCTGAGACGTCCGGGCCTCGTGGAGTGGGCCGGTGGACGCGACGCCCTGTGCGCTCGTGGCTGCCCCCTGCCCTCCGCAAGGCCCCCGTGCCGAGCGAGGGAGAGCCCCACGTGACCATCGCGCCAGCAGATCCGGCTTCAGCCAGCGGCCTGGAGACCGACGGTCCCGGTACCGCGCTGCTGCGGACCCTGACCGAGCTGACCGCCGACCTGCCCGACGCCGACCCCGGCCGGGTCGCCGCCGCCGCGCTGCGCGGCCGGTCGGCGCGCGCTGACGAGGCGGAGTTGCGCGAGCTGGCCACGGAGGCCGCCGCCGGGCTCATCTCCGAGGACCCCGCCTACTCCCGGCTGGCCGCCCGGCTGCTGACCCTCTCCATCCGGGCCGAGGCCGCCTCGCAGGGCGTGACGTCCTTCACCGGGTCCGTGGCCGTGGGGCACCGCGAGGGGCTCATCGCCGACCGGACCGCCGCGTTCGCACGGCTGCACGCCGAGCGGCTGGACGCGCTGGTCGACACGGACGCGGACGACCGCTTCGGCTACTTCGGCCTGCGCACGCTGCACAGCCGGTACCTCCTCCGGCACCCCATCACCCGCAAGGTCATCGAGACGCCCCAGCACTTCATGCTGCGGGTCGCGAGCGGCCTCGCCGAGGACGACACCGTCCGCTCCCTCGACGAGGTCGCCGCGCTCTACGGGCTCATGAGCCGCCTCGACTACCTGCCGTCCTCCCCCACGCTCTTCAACTCCGGCACCCGGCACCCGCAGATGTCGTCCTGCTACCTCCTCGACTCGCCGCTGGACGAGCTGGACTCCATCTACGACCGCTACCACCAGGTCGCCCGGCTCTCCAAGCACGCCGGCGGCATCGGCCTGTCGTACTCCCGGATCCGCAGCCGCGGTTCGCTGATCCGCGGCACCAACGGGCACTCCAACGGCATCGTGCCGTTCCTGAAGACCCTGGACGCCTCCGTGGCCGCCGTGAACCAGGGCGGCCGGCGCAAGGGCGCCGCGGCCGTGTACCTGGAGACCTGGCACTCCGACATCGAGGAGTTCCTGGAGCTGCGGGACAACACCGGTGAGGACGCACGCCGTACCCACAACCTGAACCTCGCGCACTGGATCCCGGACGAGTTCATGCGCCGGGTCAACGCCGACGAGCAGTGGTCGCTGTTCTCCCCGGCGGACGTGCCGGAGCTGGTGGACCTGTGGGGCGAGGAGTTCGACGCCGCCTACCGCAAGGCCGAGCAGGCGGGACTGGCGAGGAAGACGCTGCCGGCCCGTGAGCTGTACGGCCGGATGATGCGCACCCTCGCGCAGACCGGCAACGGCTGGATGACCTTCAAGGACGCGGCCAACCGCACCGCCAACCAGACGGCCCTGCCCGGCCACGTCGTCCACTCCTCGAACCTCTGCACGGAGATCCTGGAGGTCACCGACGACGGCGAGACGGCGGTCTGCAACCTGGGTTCGGTCAACCTCGGCGCCTTCGTGAGCGGCGGGGACATCGACTGGGAGCGTCTCGACGAGACGGTCCGCACGGCCGTCACCTTCCTCGACCGCGTGGTCGACATCAACTTCTACCCGACCGAGCAGGCGGGCCGGTCGAACGCCAAGTGGCGGCCCGTCGGCCTCGGTGTCATGGGCCTGCAGGACGTGTTCTTCAAGCTGCGTCTGCCCTTCGACTCCCCGGAGGCCAAGGCCCTGTCCACGCGGATCGCCGAGCGCATCATGCTCGCCGCGTACGAGGCCTCCGCCGACCTCGCCGAGCGGAGCGGCCCGCTGCCGGCCTGGGAGAAGACCCGTACCGCCCAGGGCGTCCTGCACCCCGACCACTACGACGTCGCACGCGTGTGGCCCGAGCGCTGGGCTGCCCTGCGGGAGCGGATCGCGTCCGTCGGCCTGCGTAACTCGCTGCTGCTCGCGATCGCGCCGACCGCCACCATCGCCTCCATCGCGGGCGTCTACGAGTGCATCGAGCCGCAGGTCTCCAACCTGTTCAAGCGCGAGACGCTGTCCGGCGAGTTCCTGCAGGTCAACTCGTACCTGGTGCGGGATCTGAAGGAGCTGGGCGTCTGGGACGCGCGGACCCGTGAGGCGCTGCGCGAGTCCAACGGATCGGTGCAGGACTTCGCCTGGATCCCGGCCGACGTACGGGCCCTGTACCGCACGGCGTGGGAGATCCCGCAGCGCGGCCTGATCGACATGGCGGCGGCGCGGACACCGTTCCTCGACCAGGCGCAGTCGCTCAACCTGTTCCTGGAGACGCCGACCATCGGCAAGCTCTCCTCGATGTACGCCTACGCCTGGAAGTCCGGCCTGAAGACGACGTACTACCTGCGTTCGCGGCCCGCGACGCGCATCGCCCGCGCCGCCCAGGCGCAGACCCAGAAGACCCTCCCCGTCCAGCAGGTCACCGAGCCCGACGCGGTCGCCTGCTCCCTGGAAAACCCCGAGTCCTGCGAGGCCTGCCAGTAATGTCCAGCCGTAACACCAACCTGCTCGACCCGGGCTTCGAACTCACCCTGCGCCCGATGCGCTACCCCGACTTCTACGAGCGCTACCGGGACGCCATCAAGAACACCTGGACCGTGGAGGAGGTCGACCTCCACTCGGACGTCGCCGACCTCGCGAAGCTGACCCCGGCCGAGCAGCACCTGATCGGCCGGCTGGTGGCCTTCTTCGCGACGGGCGACTCGATCGTCGCGAACAACCTGGTCCTGACGCTGTACAAGCACATCAACTCCCCGGAGGCGCGCCTGTACCTGTCGCGTCAGCTCTTCGAGGAGGCCGTGCACGTCCAGTTCTATCTGACCCTGCTGGACACCTACCTGCCCGACCCGGAGGACCGGGCGGCGGCGTTCGCGGCCGTCGAGAACATCCCCTCCATCCGCGAGAAGGCCGAGTTCTGCTTCAAGTGGATGGACTCGGTGGAGCGGATCGACCGCCTGGAGACGAAGGCCGACCGCCGGCGCTTCCTGCTCAACCTCATCTGCTTCGCCGCGTGCATCGAGGGTCTGTTCTTCTACGGCGCCTTCGCGTACGTCTACTGGTTCCGCAGCCGGGGCCTGCTGCACGGCCTCGCCACCGGCACCAACTGGGTGTTCCGCGACGAGACGATGCACATGTCCTTCGCCTTCGACGTGGTGGACACCGTGCGCAAGGAGGAGCCGGAGCTGTTCGACGACGCGCTCCAGCAGCAGGTCACCGACATGCTGAAGGAGGCCGTCGAGGCCGAGCTGCAGTTCGCCCGCGACCTGTGCGGTGACGGCCTTCCGGGCATGAACACCGAGTCGATGCGGCAGTACCTGGAGTGCGTCGCCGACCAGCGTCTGGCCCGCCTCGGCTTCGCCCCGGTGTACGGCTCGGAGAATCCCTTCTCCTTCATGGAGCTGCAGGGCGTCCAGGAGCTGACGAACTTCTTCGAGCGCCGCCCGTCGGCTTACCAGGTCGCGGTGGAGGGCACGGTCGACCTGGACGAGGACTTCTGATCCTCCTTCGCGGTTCACGCACCGTGCCGAACGCCTACCGGCGCGCGCTTGGGGGCCCTGAAGCCGCCTGGGCGCGCGCCGGTACCAGGTTCTACCAAGGCATCGGCCTCAGCAGCAGCTCGTGCGGACGCAGGGTGATGCCCACGCGGGTGCTGTCGTTCGACCCCGCGACCTGCTCGAAGCGGTACTTCGCCGAGACCGCGGCGGTGATCAGGCTCAGCTGGGTCATGGAGAAGTGGTCGCTGGGGCACTTGCGGTTGCCCACGCTGAACGGGCTCATGGCGTACTTCGGCACCTCCCCGGCCCGCTCCGGCAGCCATCGGTCGGGGTCGAAGTCGAGGTGGCGGTCGTAGGAGCGGGCGTCGCGCTGGATCGCGTACGGGCTGTAGACGATGTCCGCCCCCGCCGGAATGCGATAGCCGCCGAGCGAGGTGTCGGTCACCGCGCGCCGGGTCAATATCCATACGGCAGGCCTGAGCCGCATGGCCTCGACGACGACATTGTTGGTGTGCGTGAGCGCGCGCACGTGCTCGAATCCGACCGGTCGACCGCCGGTCACGGATTCGACCTCGGTCCGTACCTTCTCGGCGTGTTCCGGGTGTTCCGCGAGAACCTGCAGCAGCCACATGATCGTGGACGCCACCGTTTCACTGCCGGGGGTGAGTATCGCGACGACCTGGTCGTGGATCTCCTGTTCCCCGATGGGGTCGCCATTGTCGTCCTTTGCCTCCAGCAATGCCGTCAGCAAATCGTCCGGCTTTTGACCAGATGCCCTCCGCTCGGCGACGATCTCGTCGACCAGCAGATGCAAATCGGCCAGCGCCCGGTTGAATTCGCGGTTGGCCGGGAACGGCAGCCGGTACAGCGGTCCGAGCGGGATGACCATCCGGCGGTACATACCCCGGAAGACGCTGGCGAGGTCGACGCTCAGCCGCTCGGCGCGCTCGTCCATGTACTCGCCGCGCAGCAGGCAGCGGGCGGCGATGCGCACGGCCACGCGGAAGGACTCGGAGGTGCAGTCGATGGTCTCGCCGGGCCGCCAGCGCTCGGTCAGGGCGTGCGCCTCCTCCTCCATGACGGGCCCGTAGTCCGGGATGGCGTCCAGCCGGAACGCGGGCTGGATGGTGCGGCGCTGACGGCGGTGGCGGGGGCCGTTGGCGGTGGCCACGCCCTCCTTGCCGAGCAGGCCTTCGAGGGACTCCCACAGGGGTCCGTCGATCTTGAAGTCGGTGCTGAGCGCGAGCGCGCCGGTCAGCTCCGGCGTGGTGACGGCGTACACCGTCTTGGGGCCGAGCTTGAGGCGTACGACGTCGCCGTGGTCGCGGAGCCGGGACATGAAGGCGAGCGGGTCGCGGACCAGTTTCAGGCCGTGCCCGAGGCCCGGCACGGCGCCACCGGCCAGGGGAGGTTCACGCAGTTCGGTGGCCTTCGAGGCCAGGGGCCGCACGGACTCGACGGTCATGACTCACCTGCCGCTTCGTTGGTGACGTACGGGGGCGTGGACCGGTCGTCCCAGGTGTCGACCCGGTACCGGCCGGACTCGTGGTGGAACCAGTAGGCGGAGCTGAACCAGTTGCGCATGTTGGCGACGCAGGCGCGGACCGCGGCGCTGAGTTCCTTTCCGCGGACCGTTCCGTCGGCGAGGTCGTCGGCGAACCGCAGGGCGTCCCGCTCGGCCGCGAGGAATTCCGTGACGCATTTCTCGACCCGCCGCCTGACTTCGTCCACCGCGTCTTCGAGAGTCAGCCCCTCATGGGTGATGAGACTGATTCCGAGATTGTGGACCTCGTCGCCCGCTATTTCCTTCGGCAGTGAGCACAGGTCGTTGTACCAGGCGGCGAATTCCTGGCTGAGCAGCGCGGCCCGGCGATAGGCGGGGGTTTTCCGTACCGGGTCCGGGAGTTCACACCCGGCGGTCGGCTCCAGCAGGTCCGTCCATATCCAGTGCGCGAAGGTGAGCCGGCGCAGGGCGAGGTATTCCTCGACCCCGGGTATGTATCCCTCGGTGCGGTTGCGGAACTCACGGTCGTAGGCCTCGATCACCGCGTGGAAATGCCGGGCGAACCGCTGGTTCCAGGTGCGCGACAGGAAGCGGAACAGCCGCAGCACGCTGTCCGCGAATCCGGCGACCAGCGGGTCCGGGTGGTGCAGATGGTGCCGGGGTGCGTCGAGGGCCGCGTGCAGGCGGTACCTCAGCCGCCGCCAGTCGCCCGCCCGGCCGTGCACGATGTAGCGGTCGTGGTGGTCGTCCCAGACGAAGAACCACGCGCTGTAGTCGGCGATGGCCTGCATGACCTCCTCGGGTGCGCCCAGGTAGTAGCCCGCCATGAGGTCCGTGTAGCACAGTCCGTCGGCATATTCCTGCACCTTGTCCGCCGGCATGAGCCGTTTTTCCAGCAGCCAGAGCCGTGTTGTGTGCTGGAGCTGCGGCCAATACGGATGCAGCTGCCGGGGAAAGTCGGACTCGATCACCGGGAGTGCCAGTGAGGGTGGTACGACGACCGCCGTCGGTGTCGCTGTGGTGCTGTGTGGGAAAGCTTGCACGAACAAACCCCTCTCAGCCGCCAGGAGCGCACATCCCTCTCCGGTTGTGCCGGGCGTGCGCCGTTGCGTATCCCCGCACTTACATTCAGCACCACAACTGACCGCCATGGGAACGGATTTGCTTCACTCACTACCCCAAGCTTGCCGAGAATCCCACCTTGTGTGACCGATCAAGGATCACAACAAGGGCAGAAGGGATCGGTTGTACGACGCACGGATGAGCGAGGCGGGGACATACGCAGGGCGCCCGACCGGGAGTGATCCCGGCCGGGCGCCCCAACTCACCAGTGTCGCCTAGTCGTTGGCGACCACCGGGTAACGTGGCTCGTTCTCGGCCATCTGCCGCAGCGCGTCCTTGCGGTCCCGCTTGGACAGCCGGTCGATGTACAGGTAGCCGTAGAGGTGGTCGGTCTCGTGCTGCAAACAGCGTGCGAAGTAACCGGTGCCGCGCACCCTGATCGGGTTGCCCTGCTCGTCCTGGCCGGTGACCTCGGCGTAGTCGGGGCGCGCGAGCGGCGCGTACGCCGTCGGTACGGACAGGCAGCCCTCGTTGCTGTCGTCCAGCCGGCGCCGGTCGGCGGGCAGGTCGACCAGCTTCGGGTTGCACACCACACCCACGTGCCGGGCGCCCTCGTCGTCCTGGCAGTCGTAGACGAAGACCTTCAGGCCGACACCGATCTGGTTGGCGGCCAGGCCCACGCCCTCGGCGGTGCGCTGACTGGCGAACATGTCGGCCACCAGCTGCTGCAGCTCCTCGCCGAACTCGGTGACGTCCTCGCACTCCTTGTGCAGCACCGGGTTGCCGACGACCGTGATCGGGCGCGAGGTCCCGCGCTCCCGCCAGGCCTTCTCGCGCTCCTCGCAGTCCTCCGTGTCGACGACGTAGCCCTCGTCGTCGACGGGGAGCACGCCCGCGTGCTGCTGATCGGTGTCCTGCTGCGCCATGACCGACGTACGCCTTCCTGCAAACCTGTGAAAAGTCTCGGGTACAGCCTAAAGGCGGCCGGTCACCGTCGGCTCAGCAAACCTCTTCGAGATCCCGCCAGTCCCTGGAGTCAGGGCTGTCCGCAACCCACCCGTCCAGCAGCCCTCTCACCAGCGAGGCCGGCGCGGCCACCCCGCACTCCCGCTCGGGCACCCAGAGCTGCCCGTCGGTGCGATGCCCCAGCGGCCCCGGATGCCCCGGCTCGCTGTGGTCATGCGGATCCAGGTGCACACCCTCCCCCTCGTCGGACGGCATACGCGACTCGCTGCACATCCGGCACAGCAGCCGTACCGAGGAGGACCAGTCCTCCGCGGCGAAGCCCGCGTCGGCGGCCAGCTGCTCCAGCGCGTCCCGGTCCGCCTCGGTGGCCGCCTCCAGCAGGACCACCCAGGTCGGAACGGGTGAGGGCGCCCAGAGCTCGATCTCGTCGAAGACCGGGTAGGAGTGCCCGGCGGACGTCGTGCGCTCACCGTGCGGGACACCGTCGTGCAGCACCACCTCGCCCCAGCGCCGCCCGGACGAGGGAAGCGGGATGGACAGCACCTCCAGCCGCGCCGGGTCCAGCCTGCGGCCCCACACGACCTCGGCCTCACCCTCCGGGGAGAGCCGTACGGCCGCGCTGCCCAGTTCCATGCCGAGGGGCTCGGCGGAGGCGGCGGCGCCCCCGGGCACCTTCAGCCCGTACGCCTGCCAGGCGCGGCGGGCCAGCGGCCAGTCCTGCAGGGCGGTGGCGGCGATGCCCACGTTCCACCAGTCGGGCGCCCCGGTCTCCCGGTCGAGCAGCGCGACGGCCCGGAGCCCGGCCGCCCGGGCCTGCTCCCAGTCGTGCCGGAACTTGTGCAGCAGGGCGAGGTTGAACCAGGACTCCGACAGCCAGGGCTCCAGATCGGCGGCCCGTGTCAGCAGCTCGCCCGCGTCCTCGTACCGTCCGTCGCCGATCAGCGTGAACGCGCGGTCGGTGGCCTGCCGCCAGGAGGCGGAGGGCCGGTGCCGTCCCTTGCCGAAGATCCTCACGATTCCCGCCTGCCAGTTCCAGTTCCGCACAGTGGGCTGGCTTGTGCCCCCGGACACCCTCTCCCTCGCATCCAACCACGTACGGCGGGAAAGGCGCTCATTACCCATGGGTTACCCAGCCGGGCGCGGGGTCAGACAGTGCCGTGCGTCTCCCGTCGCCCTTGGCCGGGGCGCCCTCCCCCCAGGCCCGCGGCCGGGCGAGGACCCGGGCGAGGGACTCCACGACCTCGGGCGCGTAGTCACCGGCGGTCCCGAGCCGCAGGTCCTCCAGCGCCCGCAGGGCTGCCTCGGGGCCGGCGTCCCGGGTCTTCTCCTCGTAGGCGTTCACGGCCCGGATGACACGCGCGGCGACCGGCTGTTCGCGGTAGGGGTCCGCCTGCCGTTCCACCATCACGGCGACGGCCGCGGCCACACCGGTCTGCCGTACGACGGCCCCGCCGAGCAGCGCGATCCGCCGCTGCTCGGCGGGGGGCAGGCCGGCGGTGGCACCGGCCGGGACCGGGTCGACCAGGCTGAGCTGGCCGATGTCGTGCATGAGGGCCGCGTACTCCAGGACGGTCAGCTCGCCCTCGCTCAGGCCCAGGTCCCGGCCGACGGCGAGACCGAGCGCGGCGACACGCCGGGCGTGCCCGGCGGGGGTGTATCCGGCGATCTCGGTGGCGCGGGCGAGGGAGGCGATGGTCTGCCGGTTGGTGGCGCGGACCGCCGCGTACCGGCGCACGGACAGCTGGGTGAGCAGCAGGGGCAGACAGAACACGGGCAGCGCCCACAGGCCGACGACGGCCACCGCGAGCGCCATCACCGCCCCGGTCGCGCAGACGGCGGAGCCGATGCCGAGCAGCCCGCGCAGCTCGTCGCGCAGCAGCGGGCCGAAGGGCCAGCGGGTGCGGGAGTGGGCGAGCGCCGCGGCGAGGACGGCGTCGCACAGGGCGGTGAGGACGAGGAGGGCGACGAGCAGCAGCGCGTAGGCGGGGCCGCTCCAGGACGCGAACACGCCCTTGTTGGAGAGGGGCTGGAAGCAGACGGCGGCGAATCCGACGCTCAGGACGCGGCGGGCGAGGTGGTCGAGGGTCGGGGTGCGGCCGCACCAGATGTGCGGGACGCCGCCGAGCAGGGAGGCGGCGAGGACGACGGTGACGACCTGCGGCGCGTCGTGCAGCGTGGGGTGTCCCGCGTCGGGTCCGAGCAGGGCGTACGACAGGGATCCGGCGGTGCCCAGCGGCGCGGCCTGCCGGACCGGGGCCCCGCTCCACCGGGTCAGCTCCCCGACGGCTATGAGCACCCCGAAGGCGAGCGCCACGCCCCGGTCGGCCAGGCCGGTCCACAGGCTGGCACCGAGGCACACGGCGGCGGTGAGCGCGGCGCAGGTGTGCACGATCCGCAGGGCGGTCATCGCGGTGCCCCACTGCGCGAGCCGGCGACCGGCTGCTGGGTCGGGGCCGCCCGCGCCGTCTCGTCGGCCGTGACGGCCGGGTGCCAGCCGTGCCGGTCGAGGGCCCGGGCGAGCGCGGTGACCATACGGGGGTCGAACTGGGTGCCCGCGCACCGCTCCAGTTCGGCGACGGCCACCTCGACCGGCCGGGCCCTGCGGTAGGAACGGGTGGAGGTCATCGCGTCGAAGGCGTCGGCGACGGCGACGACCCGGGCGCACTCGGGGATCTGGGTGCCGACCAGGCCGTACGGGTAGCCGCTGCCGTCGAGGCGTTCGTGGTGGTGCAGGATCGCGGCGCGGGCCTCGCCGAGGAAGGAGATCCCGCGGACCATCTCATGGCCGTACTCGGGGTGCAGTTCGATGATCCGGCGTTCCTCGGGGGTCAGGGGGCCGTCCTTGCGCAGCAGCCGGGTGGGGACGCCGAGCTTGCCGACGTCGTGCAGGATGCCGGCGAAGCGCAGGGTCTCGACGCGTTCGTCGTCCATGCCGAGCTCCCGGGCGATCATCACGGAGGCCTGTCCGACGCGTTCGCTGTGGCCGCGGGTGTAGCCGTCCTTGATGTCGACGGCCTGCACGAGGGCGCGGATGGTGGCCTGGTGGGCAGCGCGTTCGCGGTGGTACTGGGCGAAGATCCACCAGGACACGTACATCGGCAGCAGCACGAGCAGCGCGGCGACCGGGCCGTACGGGCTGCGCCACAGCACGGCCATCATCAGCCCGGCCAGTCCGTGCACCGCGACCGGCGCGAGCGAACGGGACAGCAGCCCGCGCCAGGCCCGGCGCAGCGGAACACCCAGGGCGACCACGCGCAGGCCGCCGTCGAGCAGGCTGAGGACCAGGCAGAACGCGAGGACGGCCGCACCGGCGGGCAGCAGCGCGTACGGGAAGTCGCAGCCGACGACGGCGTCCCGTCCGCCGAGCGCCCAGTGCACCCGGGCGGCGGCCCACACGGCGAGCGCGGGCTGCGCGGCCCGCCACAGGCGCCGCGGCAGCGCGGGCCGGTGCTCGACCGGGGAGACCAGGGCGGCGGGCAGCGGGACGAGCGCGGCGGCCGGCGGCGGCAGCAGGAACGCCCCGGCGAGCAGGACGGGGTGGAAGGTGCCGCCGAAACGCCGGCGTACGACGTACTCGCTGGCGGCGTAGAGCGCGGCCAGCAGGCCGAGCGCCCACCAGGGGGTGTGCAGCGCCGGCAGCGGCAGGAGGCAGAGCAGCGCCAGCAGGGCCGCACCGGCCACATAGCCGCGTGCCCTCGCCGGTACCGCCTCCATCGCACCCCTCCCCGACCATGCCTGTCCAGGCTCGGAGCCTAGGGCGGGGATCGGGGGGTACGGGGCTTATGACCTGAGGATTAGCACATTCGGGTGACGGCCGCGCCGACGGGCGTGGTCAGCTCTCCTGCGGCGTGGCGGTCACGTCGTGGTCCGGCACGGCCTGACCGGAGCGGATCAGGTCGATCCGCCCCATGACCTTGGCGCGCAGGTCGGCGGGCACGTCGTCATGGCCGCAGCACCGCTTGACCAGCTTCTTCACGGCCTGCTCCAGGCCGTACTTCTCCAGGCACGGCGAGCATTCCTCGAAGTGGTGCTGGAACTTGTCGCGATCGACGTCCGGCATCTCGCTGTCGAGGAACTCATACAGATGGTCGAGGACCTCACTGCAGTCCGTCTCGTGCGGGTCTCCGCAGCTCATGAGCCCGAACCTTTCGCTTCGTTCGACTCTCCGGCGCCCGCCGGGACCAGTCCGCGCTCACGCGCGTAGTCCTCCAGCATGCCGCGCAGTTGCCGGCGGCCCCGGTGCAGCCGGGACATCACCGTACCGATGGGTGTCCCCATGATGTCCGCGATCTCCTTGTACGCAAAGCCCTCGACGTCCGCCAGATAGACGGCGATGCGGAACTCCTCGGGGATCGCCTGCAGCGCTTCCTTCACGTCCGAGTCGGGCAGGTGGTCGAGCGCCTGCGACTCGGCGGAACGCAGACCCGTCGACATGTGCGACTCGGCGCGGGCGAGCTGCCAGTCCTCGATCTCCTCCGCGGCGGAGCGCTGCGGCTCACGCTGCTTCTTGCGGTAGGAGTTGATGAAGGTGTTGGTGAGGATCCGGTACAGCCAGGCCTTCAGGTTGGTGCCCTCGCGGAACTGGTGGAAGGACGCGTACGCCTTGGCGTAGGTCTCCTGCACCAGGTCCTCGGCGTCGGCCGGGTTGCGCGTCATGCGCAGCGCGGCCGAGTACATCTGGTCGAGGAATTCGAGCGCGTCCCGCTCGAAGCGCGCACTGCGCTCGGCGGTGGACTCGGAGTTCGTCTCCGCGCTCACGCCCTGGCCCTCGGGCTGCTCCGCCTGGCCGTTGTCGGTCCCTGCGTCGGTACCGGTGACCGGACCCACCTCCTCAAGATCCCGGGCAGGACCGAGACCGGTCCCACTCGATTCGGAGGATAGAACACGACCCGTGCCTGCCGCCCCTCGAATAGGAGCGGTCTTGGCCGCGTGCAGCACCGTCCAGTCCAGGTCAGCGCGGCGCTCACGGCTCGGGCATACGGTCGAACCCATGCGGCGGACTTCCTCTCCCACGACGTCGGTGCCAAGGCCTCAGCACTTCTGTCCGCCACAACAGCGCTCCGGCGCGGGGCATTCCCGCCCGTCACCCGAGTGCCGTGAGCCACCGCGCCACGGCCTCGGTGATGATCTCAAGGGCCCGGTCCTGGGTGATCTCCGCACGCTTGGGCACGGCGAAGCCGTGATCCCCGTACGGCACCTCGGTCAGCTCGAAGTCGCCCCCGGGGAACTCCGCCGGCTTCCCGAACGGGTCGTTGCCGCCCTGCACGACCAGCGTGGGCACTCCGGCTCCGAGCAGCTCCCCGGCCCGGGACTTCTCCGGCTTGCCCGGCGGGTGCAGCGGGAAGCTCAACGCGAGCACGGCGTGCGCGCCGAGCTCCGACGCCGTACGGCAGGCGACCCGGGCGCCCGCGCTGCGGCCGGCGGAGATCACCGGCAGCCCCGGCCCGGCGAGCGCCGGCCACACCCCGCGCCATCCGGTGTCCAGCGTCTTCGGCGCCGGCGCGACCTTCTTCCCGGCCACCCGCCAGGGCTGCTCGACCAGCGCGACGGTCACACCGTGCGCGGGGAGCGTGCGCGCGAGCGCCTGGAGGTCCCGCGCCTCGATGCCGCCTCCGGCGCCGTGGCTCGCGGCGAGGACGAACCGGGGCTTGTCCGCCCGGTGCCAGGTGAGGCGCGCGGTCCCGGCCTCGGTCTCGACAGTTTCGATCACGCTAGAAGAGTGTGCCCTCTTCCGGCGCCTCCAGCTCCTTCAGCAGCTCGGGGCCGTTGTTGCGGACGTTGCTGACGGCCGTGGAGACGGGGTAGGCGCGCATGAGCCCGGGCGGCGGCGGGGCCAGGAGGGCGCGCAGGTCGTCGGGGTCGGTGCGGGAGGGGTCGAGCCAGGCGTCCCAGCGGTCGGGGGTGAGCATCAGCGGCATCCGGGGGTGGATGTCGGCCAGGGAGCGCGGGCCCTGGGCGGGGGCGACGGCCAGCGGGGTCTTCTCGGCCTCGGTGGTGATCACGGAGCAGGTGACCCACCAGGCCCGCGGGTGGTCGTCGGGCAGGGTCCGGTCGCGCCAGAACTCGTACAGCCCGGCCATCGCGAACACCGAGCCGTCGGCCGGCAGCACGAAGTACGGCTGCTTGCGCGGACGCTTCTTCCTGCCCTCGACCTCCAGCTCGCGCTCCTGCTCGCCGGTGACCCACTCGTAGTAGCCGTCGGCGGGGATGATGCAGCGCCGGGCGGCGAAGGCGCGGCGGTAGGCGGGCTTCTCGTGCACGGTCTCGGCGCGGGCGTTGATCATCCGGGCACCGCCCTCGGGCGTCTTGGCCCAGGACGGCACGAGGCCCCACCTCAGCGTGCGCAGCTGGCGAACCGGGCGCGGGGAGTCCGCGTCTTTCAGGGGACGGTCGAGGACGGCGAAGACCTCCTTGGTCGGAGCCACGTTGTAGTCCGGCGCCAGGGTCTCCTCGGGTTCCCTCCCCCCGGGGCCCGACTCCGTCCGCCCTGGGGAGACCCCGGTCTCGATCTCAAAGATTCCTGCGAGATCCTCGGGCCTACGACTCGATGCATACCGTCCGCACATACGTGCCACACTGCCAGGCCCACCCGCCACCCGACCACCACCCCTCGACGACAGGGAGCCATCGCCGGACATGGACAGCCTCGCCGCCCTCGCGCTGCCCGACCTCTGGGACCGGCTCACCGGCACCCAGCCCGACCCGGACCTGTGGGTGGTGCTCGCCACCCTCGCCGCCGCCCTCGCCGTCGTCGTCCCGCACGGCCTGTGGCGCATATCGCGCAACGCGATCACGATCGCGCACGAGGGCGGCCATGGCCTGATCGCGCTGCTCACCGGCCGGCAGCTCACCGGCATCCGGCTGCACTCCGACACCAGCGGCCTCACCCTCAGCCGGGGCAAGCCGTACGGGCTCGGCATGATCCTGACGGCTGCCGCGGGCTATACGGCCCCGTCCTTGCTGGGCCTGGGCGGCGCCGCCCTGCTGGCCGCGGGCCGCATCACGCTGCTGCTGTGGGTGGCGACGGCACTGCTGGTGGCGATGCTGGTGATGATCCGCAACGCGTACGGCGTCCTGACCGTGGTGCTGGCCGGCGGCGCCTTCCTGCTGGTGTCCTGGCTGGCGGGGCCCCAGGTGCAGGCGGCGTTCGCGTACGCGGTGGTGTGGTTCCTGCTGTTCGGCGGGGTGCGGCCGCCCTTCGAGCTGCAGCTGAAGCGGTCGCGCTGGAGGGGGCGCGAAGCGTCGTTCGCGGGTGGCGGGAGCCGGGCGGGCGGAGCGGGGGACTCGGACGCGGACCAGCTGTCGCGTCTGACGCACGTACCGGCGGGGCTGTGGCTGTTCCTGTTCCACGCGGTGTCGCTGTCCTCGCTGATCGGCGGGGGCCGCTGGCTGCTGGAGGTGTGACGGCCAGGACGGGGGCGGGGCGCGAGGGCGCACCGGCCGCGGACTCCGCCCGGGTGCGACACACCGCCCGCCTGCGTTTTCGCGTGGTTTCACCGCTTTTGATCGAGATCTCCGGTCGCCCCCAGCCACTAAAGTGGGGCCCATGACCGTGAACCCCGCACCCACCGCCCTCTGGCCCGCCCCGCACGCGAGCGGAGCCGTCGACGCGACGGTCCACGTGCCCGGGTCCAAGTCGGTCACCAACCGCGCGCTGGTGCTGGCCGCCCTCGCCTCCGAGCCCGGCTGGCTGCGCCGGCCCCTGCGCTCCCGTGACACGCTGCTGATGGCGGGCGCGCTGCGTGCGATGGGCGTGGAGATCGAGGAGGGGGTCGGCCCCGACGGCACCGGCGAGGCCTGGCGGGTGCTGCCGACGGGCCTGCACGGTCCGGCCACGGTCGACGTGGGCAACGCCGGCACGGTGATGCGCTTCCTGCCCCCGGTCGCCGCGCTGGCCGACGGCCCCGTCCGGTTCGACGGCGACCCGCGGTCCTACGAGCGTCCCCTGCACGGCGTGATCGACGCGCTGCGGCAGCTCGGCGCCCGGATCGACGACGACGGCCGGGGCGCGCTGCCGCTGACCGTGCACGGCGGCGGTGCCCTGGACGGCGGCCCGGTCTCCGTCGACGCCTCCTCGTCCTCCCAGTTCGTCTCGGCGCTGCTGCTGTCCGGCCCGCGCTTCAACCAGGGCGTCGAGGTCCGCCACACCGGTGCCTCGCTGCCCTCCCTGCCGCACATCCGGATGACCGTCGACATGCTGCGTGCGGTCGGCGCCCAGGTGGACACCCCGGAGTCGGGCGGCGAGCCGAACGTGTGGCGGGTGACGCCGGGCGCGCTGCTCGGCCGGGACCTGACGGTCGAGCCGGACCTGTCCAACGCCCAGCCGTTCCTGGCGGCGGCCCTGGTCACGGGCGGCAAGGTGCTGATCCCGGACTGGCCGGAGCGCACCACCCAGCCCGGCGACCGGCTGCGGGAGATCTTCACCGAGATGGGTGGTTCCTGCGAACTCACCGAGTTCGGCCTGGTGTTCACCGGTTCGGGTGCCGTCCACGGGATCGACGTGGACCTCGGTGACGTCGGCGAGCTCACCCCCGGCATCGCCGCGGTCGCGGCCCTCGCGGACTCCCCCTCCACCCTGCGCGGCGTGGCGCATCTGCGGCTGCACGAGACGGACCGGCTGGCCGCGCTCACCAAGGAGATCAACGAGCTCGGCGGTGACGTCACCGAGACCGCCGACGGCCTGCACATCCGCCCGCGCCCGCTGCACGGCGGCGTCTTCCACACCTACGACGACCACCGCATGGCGACCGCCGGCGCGATCATCGGCCTCGCGGTCGAGGGCGTGCGGATCGAGAACGTGGCGACCACGGCGAAGACCCTGCCGGACTTCCCCGAGCTGTGGACCGGGATGCTCGGGCAGTAGGGACACGCCATGCGCCGCTACGGCAAGCACACCGACGAGGACGACATCCGCAGCCGCCCCAACCGCAAGGGCAACCGGCCGCGGACCAACATCCGGCCCAAGCACGAGGACGCGGCGGAGGGCCTGGTCCTCACGGTCGACCGCGGCCGGCTGACCTGTCTGGTCGACGACCGGGCCGTGATCGCCATGAAGGCCCGTGAGCTGGGCCGCAAGGCGGCGGTGGTCGGGGACCGGGTGGCCCTGGTCGGCGACCTGTCCGGCAAGAAGGACACGCTCGCCCGGATCGTCCGGATCGAGGAGCGCACGTCGGTGCTGCGGCGCACGGCCGACGACGACGACCCGTACGAGCGGGTGGTCGTGGCGAACGCGGACCAGCTGGCGATCGTCACCGCCCTGGCCGACCCGGAGCCCCGCCCCCGCCTGATCGACCGCTGTCTGGTCGCCGCCTTCGACGGCGGTCTGGAGCCGCTGCTGGTGATGACCAAGTCGGACCTGGCCCCGCCGGACAAGCTGCTGGAGCTGTACGGCGCGCTCGACATCCCCTACGTCGTCACCAGCCGCGACGAGCTGGAGAACGGGGACGCGGCGGACCGGGTGCGGGAGTATCTGGACGGGAGGGTGACCGCGTTCGTGGGCCACTCGGGCGTCGGCAAGACGACGCTGGTCAACGCGCTGGTCCCCAAGGAGCGACGGCGTACGACGGGCCATGTGAACGCGGTGACGGGCCGCGGCCGGCACACCACGACCTCGGCCCTGGCCCTGCCCCTGGCCGGCGAGGACGGCTGGGTCGTCGACACCCCCGGCGTCCGGTCCTTCGGTCTCGCGCACATCGACCCGTCCCGGGTGATCCACGCCTTCCCGGACCTCGAACCCGGCACGGAGGGCTGCCCACGCGCGTGCAGTCACGACGAGCAGGACTGCGCGCTGGACGCGTGGGTCGAGGAGGGCCACGCGGATCCGGCGCGGCTGTTCTCCCTGCGCCGGCTGCTGGCCACCCGGGAGCGCAGGGAAGGCGACTGACCACCGCGTTGTTTGGCCGGGTGAGCGGCCGGTAAGTGCATAATCGCACCGAGCCGGAGATCCGGATCAACGGGAGGACCGCACATGGCGTGGCTGCTGGTCATAGTGGCCGGGATTCTGGAGACCGGTTTCGCCGTGTGTCTGAAGCTCTCGCACGGGTTCACCCGGCTCTGGCCGACGGTCGCCTTCGCCTCCTTCGCCCTCGGCAGCTTCGGGCTGCTGACCCTGTCCCTGAGGAAGCTGGACGTCGGCCCCGCGTACGCGGTGTGGACCGGCATCGGCGCGGCCGGCACCGCGATCTACGGCATGGTGTTCCTGGGCGACCTCGTCTCCACCCTGAAGATCGTCTCGATCAGCCTGGTCATCATCGGGGTGATCGGCCTGCAGCTGTCGGGCTCGGCGCACTAGGCCCCCAGCCCTTCGGGCGCTTCCGACGCCCCCTACAGCACCTCCCGGGCCCTCGCGAAGTGGCACGCCGCACCGTCGCCCTCGAACTCCGGCACCTCGTGCGCGCACCGCTTGCGCTCGTCCACCGTCAGATCCGCCTGCAGCGGGCACCGCGCCCGGAACCGGCAGCCGTCGTAGCGGCGGGTCGGACTCGGCGGATCGCCGGGCAGGAGGATCCGCGTGCGGTGCCGCTCCCGCGTGGGGTCCGGCACGGGTACGGCCGACAACAGCGCCTGGGTGTACGGGTGCCGGGGCCGGGCGAAGACCTCGTCGACCGGCCCCGCCTCGACCGTGCGACCCAGATAGACGACGCTCACCCGGTCGGCGATGTTCCGCACGACGGCGAGGTCGTGGGAGACGAGGAGATACGCCAGGCCCAGCTCCTCCTTCAGCCGTCGCAGCAGTTCGAGCACCTCGGCCTGTACGGAGACGTCCAGGGCGGACAGGGGTTCGTCCAGGACCAGCAGTTCGGGTTCGACGGACAGGGCGCGGGCGATACCGACGCGCTGGCGCTGCCCGCCGGAGAACTCGTGCGGGAAGCGGTCGGCGTGGGCGGGTTCGAGGCCGACCTGGGCGAGGAGTGCGGGCACCCGGCGCGCGATGACGGCCCGGTCGGCGCCCTGGGCGCGCAGCGGCTCGGCGATGATGTCACCGACGGGCATCCGGGGGTCGAGGGAGGCCATCGGGTCCTGGAAGACGATCTGGATCCGCCGGCGCAGTGCCCTGGCCTCCGCCCTGCCGAGCGTGCCGAGCCGCTGCCCGAACAGCTCCACCGACCCCCCTTCGGGCGCGGTGAGTTCGAGCAGTTCGAAGAGGGTGGTCGACTTGCCGGACCCGGATTCGCCGACCAGCGCGAGGGTCTCGCCGCGCCGGACGTCGAGGTCCACGCCGTCGACGGCGTACACGGTGCCGCTGCGGCGGCGCACCACGGTACCGGTGTGGACGGGGAACGTGCGGGTGAGGCCTCGTACCGTCAACACCGGTTCGCCGGTGGCCGGCCGGGGCCGGCGCGGGGTGTCGATGCGGGGGACGGCGGCGAGGAGCTGACGGGTGTAGGGCGCGCGCGGGCGGTCGAAGACCTCCGTCGCCGTGCCCTGTTCGACGACCCGGCCCTCCCGCATGACGGCGACCCGGTCGGCCAGCCCGGCGATGACGCCGAGATCGTGGCTGACCAGCAGGACGGCCGCACCGGTCGCCCGCTGGGCGGCACGCAGCACGTCGAGGATCTGGGCCTGGATCGTGACGTCCAGGGCGGTGGTGGGTTCGTCGGCGAGGATCAGGTCGGGTTCGGCCGCCATCGCCATGGCGATCATGGCGCGCTGGCGCATGCCGCCGGAGAACTCGTGCGGGAAGGCCCGTGCGCGCAGGGCGGGCTCGGGGATGCCGACGAGGTCGAGCAGCTCGACCGCGCGGGAGCGGGCCTGCTCGCGCGGGACGTCCCGGTGGGCGCGGACGGCCTCGGCGATCTGGTCGCCGATGCGGTACACGGGCGTGAACGCCGACAGCGGGTCCTGGAAGACCATGGCGACCCGGCTGCCCCGGATCCGGGTCAGCTCCCGCTCGCCCGCACCGACGAGTTCGCTGCCGTCGAGCCGTACGGAACCGCGCACGGCGGCGTTTCCGGGCAGCAGTCCGAGGATGGCGAGGGCGGTGGCGGACTTGCCCGAGCCGGACTCGCCGACCAGCCCGAGCACCTCGCCGCGCTCCAGGGTGAGGCACACGTCCCGTACGGCCGCACGGCCGTCGAAGTCGACGTCCAGGCCGGTCACTTCGAGCAGCGGGTTCACCGGGCCGCCCCCTTCGCGGTCGGGTCCAGGGCGTCCCGCAGTCCGTCGCCGACCAGGTTGACGGCGAGCACGAACACGACGAGCAGTCCCGCGGCGAAGAAGAACATCCACGGGTAGGTGACGGCGGCGCCGGTGCCCGAGGCGATCAGCGTGCCCAGGGACACATCGGGCGGCTGCACGCCGAAGCCGAAGTAGGACAGCGCGGTCTCGCTCATCACCGCACCGCCGACCTGGATCGTCGCGTCGATGATCAGGAAGGAGGCCACGTTCGGCAGCACATGCCGCCAGATGATCCGGAAGGGCCCGACGCCCATGTAGCGGGCGGCGCGCACGAATTCACGCTCTTTCAGGGACAGGGTCATGGAGCGTACGACCCGAGCGGTGATCATCCAGGCGAACACGGTGAGCAGCCCGACGAACGCGATCCAGCCGGCGGAGCGCAGCCGGGGCGAGACGATCGCGATGACCAGGAACGACGGGAAGACCAGGAGAAGGTCGACGAAGAACATCGCCAGCCGGTCGGTCCAGCCGCCGAAGTATCCGGCGCAGGCGCCCACCAGCGAGGCGAGCCCGGTGGCCAGCACGGCCACCAGCAGCCCGATGACCAGCGACTTCTGCAGTCCGCGCACGGTCTGGGCGAAGACGTCCTGCCCGATCCGGTTGGTGCCCCACCAGTGCTCGGCGCTCGGTGCGGAGCGCAGCGCGCCGTAGTCGACGTGGCTGTAGGACCAGGGAGTGAGATACGGCCCGGCGAACGCGAGCACGAAGAGCAGGACCAGGACGACGGCTCCGGCGAGCGCGGACCTGTTGCGCGCGAACCGGCGCAGGACGAGCGTGGAGCGGCCGCTCGGCGCGGCGACGGTCTCGGGGGTGCGGGTGTCCGTGGTCATGAGGCCGCCCGTCGGATGCGCGGGTCGAGGGCGGCGTGCAGCAGGTCGGCGAGGAAGCCGGAGAGCAGCACGGTGACGGCGGCGAAGACGTTCACGGCGACGACGGAGTTCACGTCGTTCTTGCCGATGGAGTTCACGAACCACTCGCCCATGCCGTGCCAGCCGAAGATCGTCTCGGTGAAGGTGGCGCCGGTGAACAGGGCGAGGAAGCCGTAGGAGAAGTACGTCGACATGGGGATGAGGGCGGTGCGCAGCCCGTGCCGCAGCAGGACGGCCCGGCGGCCGAGTCCCTTGGCGCGGGCGGTGCGCAGATAGTCGGAGCCGAGGACGTCGAGCATGGTGCTGCGCTGGTAGCGGCTGTAGCTCGCCACGCTGAACAGGGCGACGGAGAGGGTGGGCAGCAGCAGGTGCACGGACCGGTCCTTCAGGGCCGTCCACAAGCCGCCGTCGGCCCCCGGGCTCCGCTCGCCGGTGAACTGGATCAGATCGGTGCCCGTGGCCTGGTTGAACCAGATCGCGCCGGTCTTCAGCAGAACGGCGAGCAGGAACACCGGTGTCGACAGCAGCGCGAAGGAGGCGAGGGTGACCGCGCGGTCGCTGGGACGGTACTGCCGTACGGCCGTCCAGGCGCCGAGGAGGACGCCGGCCACCGTACCGAGGACGGTGCCCGCGAGCAGCAGCCGCAGACTGACCCCGATCCGGCGGCCGAACTCGGCGTCGACCGGGGTGCCGTCGATGGTCTCGCCGAGGTCGCCGTGCAGGAAGGCGCGGTCGGCCCAGTGCAGGAAGCGGTCCCGCAGCGGCTGGTGGTCGTTGACGCCGAGCGCGGTGAGGTGGTGGTCGACGGCGCTCGGTGACAGCGGAGGCTGCCTGCCCTCGTAGTAGGCGCGGGGATCGAGCGCGAGCGAGGCCAGCAGATACGACAGGCAGACGGCGGCCAGCAGCAGGACGGCGTGGTAGCCGAGGCGTTTGACCAGGTAGAAGGGCACACACGAAATGGTCCAGTCCTCTTGTTGCAGCATCATGAAGAGAACATGTCAGTAACTCGGGAGCCCTCCCCCGGCCTGCCCGCGGCGTTCTAGGTTCGGCGCATCCGGCCGTCCTCACCGGCCCGCTCCCGACCTCGACTCCGCGAAGGACACCGACATGCGTCCAACCCCCGCCGCAGCATGGATCGCCGCCACCGCCGCCACGGCGCTCCTGGTGACCGGCTGCGGCTCCTCGGGCCAGGACAGCGCGCCGAAGAAGGCGGCGCCCGCGGTCGACGGCCAGGACATCAACGCGCACCCGCTCGCCGACATCCGGCAGGGCGGCACGCTGAAGACGGCGATCACCCAGTGGATCACCCAGTACAACGTCAACACGGTCGACGGTGCCCAGGGTGACGCGCAGGACATCGCCCGGACCGTGCTGCCCGACCTGTTCGACTCGGACGCCAGGGGCGCGCACCACATCAACCCGGACTTCCTGGTCTCGGCGAAGGTGACCTCCAGCAGCCCGCAGACCGTCGAGTACACCCTCAACCCGAAGGCCACGTGGTCCGACGGCAAGCCGCTGAGCTGGCACGACTTCCGCACCCAGTGGCGGGCGCTGAACGGCGCGGACAAGGCGTACGAGGCCGCCGACACCTCCGGCTACGACCAGATCGCCGAGGTCGGGCAGGGCGCCGGCGCCCACACGGTCAAGGTGACCTTCAAGGCGCCGTACGCGGACTGGCAGCGGCTGTTCGACCCGCTGTACCCGGCGGCGCACTACGGCACCCCCGCCGCGTTCAACAAGGGCTGGTCCGAGAAGGTGCCGGTCAGCGCGAACGCCTTCAGGGTCGGCCGGTACGACAGGACGGCCCAGACGATCACGCTCGTACCCGACTCCCGGTGGTGGGGCCGGAAGCCGAAACTGGACTCGATCACCTATCGCGTCCTGGACTTCACCGCGCGCACGGACGCCTACCTCAACAGGGAGATCGACTACGCCACCGCGCTGCTGCCGGAGGACTACAAGCGACTGGCGAAGACCCCGGGCACGGACATCCGGCGGGGCGCGCGCTGGGACGAGGTGCACATCTCGCTCAACGGCGGCCGCGGGCCGCTGAAGGACCCGCGGGTACGGCAGGCGATCCAGCACGCCGTCGACCGCAAGGGCATCGACGAGGCCTTCGCCAAGGACCTCTCCTTCGAGCTGAAGCCGCTCGACAACCACTTCTTCATGCCCAACCAGAAGGGCTACAAGGACACCACCGGCGGGTACGCCGACCACGACCTCGAAGCGGCGAGGAAGCTGCTCGACGCGGCAGGCTGGAAGGGCGACGGCACGGACGCCCCGCGCACCAGGGGCGGCAGCCGGCTCAGCCTCGACTACGTCCTCAGCGCCGGCAGCACCAGCGCCCAGGTCGACCAGGCCGAGCTGGTGCAGCAGCAGCTGGCACAGGTCGGGATCAAGGTCGAGCTCAAGAAGGTGCCGGCCAACGACTACTTCAACCAGTTCGTCAACAAGGGCAACTTCGACCTGACGAGCTTCCGCAACGTCGACGCCGTCTACACCAGCACGCTCACACCGGGCTTCGTCCGGCCCAGGAACGGCAACCTCTTCCAGAACTTCGGCTCGGTCGGCTCCCCGAAGGTCGACGCGCTGCTGAGGAAGGCGGGCGAGGCCACCGACCAGGCGACGGCGGCCGGACTCTACAACCAGGCCGACGCCGAGCTCTGGCGCCTCGGCCACTCCATCGAGCTCTACCAGCGCCCGGAGATCCTCGCCGTCCGCTCCGGCCTCGCGAACTACGGCGCGGAGGGCCTGGCGGACATCGACTACACGAAGGTGGGGTGGCTGAAGAAGTAGGGCGGGGTGCGGGCGCCGGGGGGGCAGCGATCGCACGACGGGGCGGCCCGGCGCGCCCCCGCTCGCTCACACCGCCGGGTGCGGGGCGACCGCTCGGACCAGCTCGGCCAGGCCGTTCTCGCCCGGTGGCGCGGCGACGCAGGACAGGGCGAGGCGCACGACGAGTTCGCAGGGGCGGAGCAGCCCGGCGGTGTCGGCGGGGGTGGCGGCGGGCCCCGCCAGAGCGCTGACCGCGCGGTCCCGCACGATGCGGACGAAGTCACGGGGCGTCGGCAGCGGCCCGTCCGCGCGGCGCTGCGCCGGCACCGAGGAGGTGGACGGCACGGCGGCGAGCGGAGGGGCGGGCAGCCGCTCGCTCCAGCAGCCGGTGAGCATGGCCCGTACCAGGGCGTTCTCCCGCGCGGCGGCGCTCGTCCACTCGACCACCGCGATGAGCCGCTCGCCCGGCTCCCCCGGGCCGGCGAGGGCCCGCTCCACCCCGGCCAGATAGCCGTCGGCCTCCCGCCGTACCAGGGCGCGGGCCAGCCCGTCCTTGCTGCCGAACTCGTTGTAGAGGGTCTGCCGGGACACTCCGGCCGCCGCGGCCACCTCGACCATCCGGACCATGGACCACGGCCGGCGCGCGAGGGCCGTACAGGCGGCGTCCAGTAGGGACTCCCGGGCAGCAGGCATCGTCGCCTCCCTGGCACGGAGCGGCTCTGCGCCCAGGTTTGACGCGCTTGTATGCACTGTCAAGGGTTCACGGGGGTTCGTTCGCGGCCGGTCCGGACACGGCACCGCCGGGCACCCGGCCGCGGCACCAGCCACCCCGACACCTCCCGGCCCTGCTGGCCCCCTACCGGCTGCGGCAGATACCGTGCCTTGCATGCCGGACTACCTCGACGACCTGCGCCTCGCCCACGTCCTCGCGGACGCCGCCGACGCCGCCACCATGGACCGCTTCAAGGCCCTCGACCTCAAGGTGGAGACGAAGCCGGACATGACCCCGGTGAGCGAGGCGGACAAGGCGGCGGAAGAACTCATCCGCGGCCAGCTCCAGCGCGCCCGCCCGCGGGACGCGATCCTCGGCGAGGAGTACGGCATCGAGGGCACCGGCCCCCGCCGCTGGGTGATCGACCCGATCGACGGCACCAAGAACTACGTCCGCGGCGTCCCCGTCTGGGCGACGCTCATCTCCCTGATGGAGGCAGGCGAGGAGGGCTACCAGCCGGTCGTGGGCGTCGTCTCCGCCCCCGCGCTGAACCGCCGCTGGTGGGCCGCGAAGGGCCATGGCGCCTTCACCGGCCGCAGCCTGACCTCCGCCAGCCGCATCCACGTCTCCCGGGTCGGCACGCTCGCGGACGCGTCCTTCGCCTACTCCTCCCTCTCCGGCTGGGAGGAGCGGGGCCACCTGGAGGGCTTCCTGGACCTGACCCGGGAGGTGTGGCGCACGCGCGCGTACGGCGACTTCTGGCCCTACATGATGGTCGCCGAGGGGTCCGTGGACATCTGCGCGGAGCCCGAGCTGTCGCTGTGGGACATGGCCGCCAACGCGATCATCGTCACCGAGGCGGGCGGCTCCTTCTCCGGCCTCGACGGCCGCCCGGGCCCGCACAGCGGGAACGCGGCCGCGTCCAACGGGCTGCTGCACCACGAGTTGCTGGGGTATCTCAACCGGCGCCAGTGAGACCCAGGAGGAACCCGCACACGCCCCCAACTGGCGTCGCGCGCCCTCTTGTTGACCCGTCCTTTACCTGGCACTCTGAAGCCACCCCCACTTGTGAATTTGTGAATCCCTACACAACCGCAGGGATTCCTAGGAGGTGGCCCCTTCCATGCTCGTCCGAGACGCCATGAGCACGGTGATCCTCACCGTCGGCCCCGCCCACACGCTCCGCCAGGCAGCCGCCCTGATGTCCGCCCGCCGCGTCGGCGCCGCCGTCGTCCTCGACCCGGACGCCGGCGGCATCGGCATCCTCACCGAACGCGACATCCTCAACTCCGTCGGCCTCGGCCAGAACCCGGACACGGAACGCGCCCACGCCCACACCACCACCGACGTCGTCTTCGCCGCCCCGACCTGGACCCTGGAGCAGGCCGCCCGCACCATGGCGCACGGCGGCTTCCGGCACCTGGTCGTCCTCGACCGCGGCGAGGTCGCCGGCATCGTCTCGGTCCGCGACATCATCCGCTGCTGGGCCCCGGCCCGCGAACCCGCGGCGGCGCTCTGAGCACGTTCCGCACACGTACGCACAGCAGCACGCGCCGAGCGCGCTGCGAGCACGCGGAACGGGCCGGACCCCGAGCACCGTGGGATCCGGCCCGCCCAGCAGCACGGGACGTGCCGCCGGCTCAGCCGCGCAGCGCCTGCACCGCCGCGTCCAGCCGCTTGCCGAAGTCGGCGTCGGCGTTGCGGAAGTTGCCGATCGCGCGCTCGGCGATGTCCTCGCGCGAGACCTTGGCGATGAAGCCCGCCAGGTTCGCGACCAGCCGCTCCTTCTCCTGCTCCGACATCAGCCGGTAGAGGGCGCCCGCCTGCACGAAGTCGTCGTCCTCGGCGTGCACCGGCGTCGGGTGGCCGCCGGTGGAGCCGTCGACAGAGGTGGGCTGCCACAGGGCGCGCCCGGTCTGCTGCGGCCCGCCGAAGCTGTTCGGCTCGTAGTTCTTCGCCCCGCCGTGCCGGCCGTCGTACAGGAAGCCGTCACGGGAGTGGGTACGCGCCTCGGTGGCGTGCGGGCGGTTCACCGGCAGGTGGTCGGCGTTGATGCCGACGCGGTAGCGGTGCGCGTCGCCGTAGGCGAACAGGCGGCCCTGGAGCATCTTGTCCGGCGAGGGACCGATGCCGGGCACGAAGTGGGCGGGGCTGAAGACCGACTGCTCGACCTCGGCGAAGACGTTCCGCGGGTTGCGGTTCAGCTCCAGCCTGCCGATCTCGATGACCGGGTAGTCCGCGTGCGGCCACACCTTGGTCAGGTCGAACGGGTTGAAGCGGTACGTCGCCGCGTCGGCCGCCGGCATGATCTGCACACCCACGGTCCAGCTGGGGAACTCGCCCCGCTCGATCGCCTCGCGCAGGTCGCGCTGGTGCGAGTCGGGGTCCTTGCCCGCGAGCACCTCGGCCTCTTCCGCCGTGAGGTTCCTGATCCCCTGGTCGGTCTTGAAGTGGTACTTGACCCAGAAGGCCTCACCGGCCGCGTTGTTCCACTGGAAGGTGTGCGAGCCGAAGCCGTCCATGTGCCGGTACGAGGCCGGGATGCCACGGTCGCCGAACAGCCAGGTCACCTGGTGCGTGGACTCCGGCGACAGCGACCAGAAGTCCCAGACGTTGTCGGCCTCGGTGCTGCCCGTGTAGGGGTCGCGCTTCTGGGTGTGGATGAAGTCCGGGAACTTGATCGCGTCCCGGATGAAGAACACCGGGGTGTTGTTGCCGACGAGGTCGTAGTTGCCCTCTTCGGTGTAGAACTTCAGCGCGAATCCGCGCGGGTCACGGACGGCGTCCGCCGCACCCAGGTTGCCGGCCACCGTCGAGAAGCGCAGGAAGACCTCGGTCTCCTTGCCGATCTCGGAGAGGAAGGCGGCTCGGGTGTACGGCGTGACGTCGGCGGTCACCGTGAAGGTGCCGTACGCGCCCGCGCCGCGCGCATGCACGACCCGCTCGGGGATGCGCTCCCGGTTGAAGTGGGCCAGCTTCTCCAGAAGCAGCTGGTCCTGGACCAGGACCGGCCCGCCGACGCCCGCCGTCTCGCTGTTCTGGTTGTCGGCGACCGGAGCACCGGCCTCCGTGGTGAGCGGTCCCTGCGTCACGTGCGCCTCCTGCGTCATGGCTGACTAGTCCTGTCCCAGCCCTGTCCTGTGGCCAAAGTCGTTCTGGATCCTACATTGGATTAGATCTAAGTCAAACAATGTTCCAAAGTCACACCTATTCCCGAGCTGGTACGTCTTCCTGTTAGGCTGGTGGCCATGAGCGACCTTCTGGAACGGCTGCGTGGACGCGGATGGCGGATGACCGCGCAGCGGCGCGTCGTGGCCGAGGTCCTCGACGGCGATCATGTGCACCTGACGGCCGACGAGGTCCATGCGCGTGCTGTCGCGAAGCTGCCCGAGATCTCCCGGGCCACGGTCTACAACACGCTGGGTGAGCTGGTCTCCCTCGGCGAGGTACTGGAAGTCACGACGGACAAGCGCGCCAAGCGCTACGACCCGAACGCGCACCGGCCGCACCATCACCTGGTCTGCGCCCTGTGCGGCGCGATCCGCGACGTCCACCCCACGGGCAACCCGCTCGCCGACCTGCCCGACACGGAGCGCTTCGGCTTCACCGTCTCGGACGTCGAGGTGACGTACCGCGGGCTGTGCCCGGAGTGCGTGAAGGCGTAACGCGCCATTTTTCCCGGAAAGCCCCGGCATCCGCCGGGGCTTCTTCGTGTTCCTGTGCCTTTTCCCGTGGCACGAACGACCGAGGGCCGGAACCCATTTCTGGATTCCGGCCCTCGGCCTTCAGTAGCGGGGACAGGATTTGAACCTGCGACCTCTGGGTTATGAGCCCAGCGAGCTACCGAGCTGCTCCACCCCGCGTCGGTGAACACGACATTACGCGTAAGAAGCAGACGGAAGCAAATCCATGGGGGGCATGGTGGCCGGGGTCGCTTCCGCGCAGCCCGTGGCGGGTGCCGATCAAGCGGACAGTTCCTCACGCAGGGCGTCTCTCAGCCGCCCCGCCCGCTCCGAGACCTCCGCCGGCCCCAGCGCGACCGCACGGTCCGCCCACTTCTGCCCCTCCGCCAGCTCGCCCCGACGCGCGTAGACCAGAGCCAGCCGCAGCGCCGCCCGGCCGTGCCCCGCGTCCGCCGCCCGCGTCCACCACACCGCCGCCTCCGGCTCGCTTCCCTCCCGGGCCAGCAGCAGCCCCAGGTTGAAGGCACCGTTGCGTGACCCGGCCTCCGCCGCCGCCCGGTACCACCGGGCCGCCTCGACCACGTCCCCCCGTGCCGCCGCGAGCATGCCGACCCGCACCTGGGCCCGCCGGTGCCCCTGGGTCGCCGCCCGCTCGTACCACTCCTCGCACTCGGTCTTCTCGTGCACGATCTCGCCCAGCTCATGCGCCGGCTCCGGCGGCCGGCGCGCGTCGAGCAGCGTGGCCAGCCGGTACGCCGCCTCCGCGCTGCCCGCGCCCGCCGCACACCGCAGGTGCCGCTCGGCCTCCTGCTCGTCGCCCTCGCGCAGCCGGGCGATGCCGACCTGGAGCGCCGCCTCGGTGTGCCCGGCGGCGGCGGCCCGCTCGTACCAGCGCAGCGCCATCGTGTCCGCCCCGCGCCCGGCGTAGAGGATCCCGAGGTTGAACGCGGCGTCCACGCTCCCGGCCTCGGCGGCCTTGGAGAACCACGGCTCGGCACCGGTGGTGTCACCGCCCTGGAGCAGCAGGATGGCGAGCGCGTTGGCGGCCTCCCGGTGCCCGGCGTAGGCGGCCCGCCGGTACCACTGCTCGGCCTGGGCGGTGCGTCCCTGCTCGGCGCACAGGAGCCCGAGGTTGTAGGCGCCGTTGTCGTCACCGGCGTCCAGTGCCGCCCGGTACCAGCGCTCGGCGGTCTGGGTCTCGCCCCGCTCGGCGTGCAGCGCACCGAGCGCGTTGGCCGCGTTGCCGTCGCCGTCCTGGGCGGCGCGCAGCCACCACACGGCCGCGCTCTCGGTGTCCCCGGCGTCGCGCAGCAGGAAGCCCAGCGCGCAGGCGGCCCGGGGCTCGCCGTCCTTGGCGGAGGTCAGGTACCAGCGCCCGGCCTCCTTCAGTTCGCCGCGCTTCTCCAGGATCGCGCCGAGGTGCAGCGCGGCGCGGCGGTGGCCGCGCGCGGCGGCCTGCCGGTACCACTGCTCGGCCTCCGCGACAGCGTTGTCAGCGCCCTCCTCCTCCCCGCGCCCGGCCCCGTGGTCGAGTACGCGGGCGAGCCGGTAGGCGGCCTCCCGGTGCCCGCGCTCGGCCGCGGCCCGCATCCAGTGTTCGGCGCCGACGTCCCCGCGGTGCTCCAGCAGGTCGGCGAGCGCGTAGGCGCCGAGGGCATGGCCCTGCTCGGCGGACTGGCGCAGCCAGTACTCGGCGGCGGGCTCGTCCCCGCGCTCACGGTGATGGCGGCCCAGCGCGTGGGCGGCCGCGGCGGATCCGGCGACGGCGGCGACACGCCACCAGCCGGCGGCCTCGTCGGGGTAGCCGCGCTGATGCAGCAGGACGCCCAGGTTGTTGGCGGCGGCCCGGTCGCCGGCCGCGGTGGCGGCCCGCAGGTGGGGTTCGGCTCCGTCGAGGTCGCCACGGCGCAGCAGCATGGCTCCGAGGACGCTCGCCGCCTCGGCGTCACCGCTCTGCGCGGCCAGCCCGAGGCGTACTTCTTCCGCGGCGTCCCCCATGTCGCTCAACTCGTCGCGGGACGGCTCTTCACCGGAAGACTGCACAAATCGCCCTGACTCGAACAGAGTTGCCTTGTCCCCCATAACGTCCATCGTCGCACCACCTGCAACCTGGGTACACCCGGTATACCGCAGCCCGTGAGGTCACTTCAGCGTTTTGTCGACATGCCCACAGGGAGACAAGTCAAACACACACCGCTCAACTCCCCACGGCGGCGCGGCCGTCCCTCCCCTCAGCACATGAGTTCGCACACCACGAAGGCCCGGATCCCTTGGGATCCGGGCCTTCGCCTGCAGTAGCGGGGACAGGATTTGAACCTGCGACCTCTGGGTTATGAGCCCAGCGAGCTACCGAGCTGCTCCACCCCGCGCCGTTGCCCGGTAACCGTACCACGGCGCGGAGGGAGCTTGATCAACTCTTGGTCCCGCCGCCGTTCTTGCCGTCGCCGTTCTTGCCGTCGCCGTTCTTGCCGTCGCCGTTCTTGCCGTCGCCGTTCTTGCCGCCGCCGGACTGGCCGGCCTTGGCCTCCGCCTCCTGTGCCCGCTTCAGCGCGTCCTTCAGGTCCTTCTGGGCCTTGTCGTACGCGGTCCAGTCCGGCCCGTCCGCCTTCTGCAGGGCCTTCTGCCCGGCGTCGTAGGCCTTCTGGGCTTCGTCGAGGGCCTGCTGGACGGTCGGGTTGGCGGACGTGGGCGGGTTGGTGGTGCCGGTGTCCGGTGGGTTGGTCGAACCGGCCACCCCGAACACGGCGTCGAGGGCCTCGTCCAGGGTGTCCTTGAAGGCGGTCTTGCCGCCGTAGGTGACCAGAACCTTCCTCAGCAACGGGTACTTCAGCGAACCGCCCCGGACGTAGACCGGCTCCACGTACAGCAGTCCGCCGTCGAGCGGCACCGTCAGCAGATTGCCGTACTCGACCTTCGAGTGCCCGCGGCTGAGCAGGCTGATGGTCTCGGCGATGTCCGATTCGGAATTGAACTTGCTCTGCACCTGTTTGGGGCCGTCGACCGTGGTGCTGGTCGGCAGCTTCAGCACTCTGATCCTGCCGTAGTCACTGGTGCGCGGATCGGAGTCGACGGCCATGAACGCGCTGAGGTTGTCCCGCCCGTTCGGCGTGTACGTCGACGTCAGCGAGAACGCCTCCCGGCTCTGGTCGGGCATCTTCATGCTCAGGTAGTACGGCGGCACCGCGCTGCCCGAGTCGTTGGCCGGGTCGTCGGGGACCTGCCAGACCTCGCTGCCGGTGAGGAACGTCTGCGCGTCCGTCACGTGGTACCGCGTGAGCAGCTCGCGCTGGACCTTGAACAGGTCCTGCGGATAGCGCAGATGGGCCATCAGGTCCGCGGAGATGGCGGTGCGCGGCTGCACCGTGCCGGGGAAGGCCCTCATCCAGGTCTTCAGCACCGGGTCCTGGGTGTCCCACTGGTACAGCTTGACGTCGCCGGTGTACGCGTCGACGGTCGCCTTCACCGAGTTGCGGATGTAGTTGACCTGGTTCTGCTGGGCCACCACGGTGCGGGAGTTGTTGGTGGCGGTCAGCGAGTCGGCCGTGGTGTCACCGAGGGTCGTACGGGAGGAGTACGGGTAGCCGTTCGACGTCGTGTACGCGTCGACGATCCACTGGATACGGCCGTTGACGACGGCCGGGTAGGCGTCGCCGTCGATGGTCAGCCAGGGGGCGACCGCCTCGACGCGCTCCTTGGGCGTGCGGTTGTACAGGATCCGCGAGCCCTTGCCGATCGCGCCCGAGTAGAGGATCTGCGGCTCGTTGAACGCCACCGCGTACGCGGCCCGGTTGAGCGGGTTGTCGAGGTTGACGCCGCTCTTTCCGGTGTAGCTGGTGGTCTTCTCCCCCTTGTCGTCGGAGTAGTCGACCTCCTTCTGGGGACCGCCGACGATGGAGTAGGTGGTGGTCTTCTCGCCGTAGTAGACGCGCTGGTCGTACCGGGGCAGGTCGCCCTTGGACGGCAGGTCCTTCTCGGTGAAGACCGGCTGGCCGTCGGCGGCCTCGGTGCCCTTGGCGGCGACCACGCCGTAGCCGTGTGTGTAGCGGAAGTGGTCGTTGATCCAGTTGTTCTTCGGGACGCCGTCCAGGTTCAGCTCGCGCAGGCCGATGACCGTGTCCTGGTCCTTGCCGTCCTTGGCGGGGTACCGGTCGACGTCGAGGTTGGTCGGGAAGCCGTAGTAGTTGCGGATCTGCTGGAGCTGCTGGAACGTCGGCGAGACGACGTTCGGGTCCAGGATGCGGATGCTGGCGGCGTCACCGACCTTGGCGCGCAGCGTGGACTTGTCCGGGGTGCTGGACTTGCCCGGGTACTCGGTGACCTTGGTGGCGTCGATGCCGTACGCCTCGCGGGTCGCCTTGAGGTTCTTCTGGACGTACGGGGCTTCCTTGGCCTGCTCGTTGGGCTGGACCTGGAACTTCTGCACGATCGCCGGGTACAGCCCGCCGATCAGGATCGCCGAGAGGACCATCAGGCCGAAGCCGATGACCGGCAGCTGCCAGGTGCGCCGCCACAGCGTGGCGAAGAAGAGCAGCGCGCAGATGACGGCGATGCAGAAGAGGATCGTCTTCGCCGGGAGATAGGCGTTGGCGTCGACGTAGCGCAGGCCGGCCCAGTCATCGGTGGCCTTGAAGTCGCTGGACTTGACGGCCAGGCCGTACCGGTCGAGCCAGTAGGCGACCGCCTTCAGGGCGACGAAGACGCCGAGCAGCACCGACAGATGTCCGGTCGCCGCGGCGGTGGCGCGTGCGCCGGGGCTGGTGACGCGCAGCCCGCCGTACAGGTAGTGCGTGAGCGCGGCGGCCACCAGGCACAGGATGGCGGTGGCGAAGCCGAAGCCGAGCAGGAAGCGGTACCAGGGCAGGTCGAAGGTGTAGAAGGAGACGTCGAGGTGGAACTGGGGGTCCTTCTGGTGGAAGGGCACGCCGTTGACCCACAGCAGCCAGGTCCGCCACTGGCCGGCCGCGGAGGCGCCGGCGATCAGCCCGACGAGCGCGGTGACGGCGAGCAGCAGCCACTTCTTGTACGGCGCGACGCCCATCCGGTAGCGGTCGAGGCTCTGCTGCTCCATGGACATGGCACTCAGCGGGGGCCGCAGCCGGTGCGCCAGCCAGATGTTGACCCCCACCGCGACCGCCATCAGCAGACCGAAGACGAAGAAGAGGCCGATCTTGGTCCAGAGCGTGGTCGTGAACACGGACGAGTAGTGCACCGACCGGTACCACAGCCAGTCCGTCCAGAAGCCCGCGAACATGGTGAACGCCATGCCGAGCACGGCCAGGACGCCCAGTGTCATGAGCAGGGTCCTCGCCCGCCGGGACGGGCGGCCCGCTCTGATCCGTGGCCCCGTCGGGCCTCCGCCGCGGTCCGGCATCTGGAAAGCCAAGGTGCGCACCTCGAAGTCGCTGTCGATCCGTCAGGCCCTCGTGTTCGCGGGCCCTCGGTTGCCCCCCGTGATCGCGGGCCAACACCTATGCAACTTACTCACGCACTGCTCGGTTCCCGATTCCGGTGAGGAACGAGGCAGGATTGTGACCATGTCCAACACTCCCATGGCAGCGAGCCCGCTCACCCGGGCCGTACTCGAGATCGACGAGTACGTCTCCGGCCTCGGCTGGGACCAGCCCGCCCGCCTCTTCGCCCTTGTCGACACCGCACGGCTACGGACCCAGGAACCCGCACTGGCGGCCCAGCTGGGCCTTGAGGACGCGTCCGCCCCCACCGGTCTCACCCCGATCGAGCAGGACGAGATCCCGTCCGGCAAACCGCTGGACGAGTTCCTCGGCACCATCGCCTGGCCCGACGCGGTGACCGGCTGCGCGCTGTCGGTGGAGCGCCTGATGCTGCCGCCTTCCGCCGAGGCGCAGGTCCCGAAGAACCTCAGCGAGGCGAAGCTGGCCAAGTGGGTCGCCGAGCACCCCGAGCGTCAGGAGGTGCGGATGACCGTCGCGGTGCTGCGCGAGGGGGGTCGTGAGTCGGCTCTGCGGCTGCGCGAGAAGGACTCCCCGACGGAGGTCCTGACGGGCCCGGACCTGGTGCCCGGACTGGCGGAGGCCCTGGCGGCGACGTTCGCGGACTGATCCCGCCCGACGCGGTACGGCGATGGGGGCGCCCCTGCGTTGCGGGGCGCCCCCAGCCGTGTCATGACCGGCTCAGCTCTTGGCGCAGGTGGGCAGCGCCCCGGTGTTCCCGCTGCGGATGTCCTTGAGCGCGTCGAGCGCGTCCCCGATCGTCTTGACCTTCACCAGCCTGAGCCCGCTCGGGGTGTCCTTGGCGGCGGCCGCGCAGTTGTCGGCGGGCGTCAGGAAGTACTGGGCGCCCTTGTCGCGCGCGCCGACGGTCTTCATGTCGATGCCGCCGATCGGCCCGACGGTGCCGTTGTCGTCGATGGTGCCGGTACCGGCGACGAACTTCCCGCCGGTCAGGCTGCCCGGGGTCAGCTTGTCGTAGATGCCGAGGGCGAACATCAGGCCCGCGCTCGGCCCGCCGACGTCGGCGAGCTTGATGTCGATGGTGAACGGGAAGGTGTGGTCGGTCCCGGCGGAGATCCCGACGATGGCCCGCTTGGCGCCGCTGTCGTCGGAGGTGGCCGTGGTGATCGTGACGTCCTGGGTCTTCGTCGCGGTCCGGTGCGCCTTCTCGGCGGCCGCCTGCTCCTTGACGGGGACGACGGTGAACACGACCTTCTGCCCGGGCTTGTGCCTGGTGACGAGCTTGGCGACGTCGGAGGGCTGCTTCACGGCCGTACCGTCGACGGCCTTGATCACGTCACCGGCGTGCAGCCTGCCCTCGGCCGGCGAGCCCTTGACGACGGTGGAGACGATCACCCAGGACTTCACGGGAACGCCCAGCTCCTTCAGGGCGGCGACCTTGGCGCTCTCCTGGGACTGGCTGAACTCCTCGGCGTTCTCCTGGGTGGACTGCTCCTCGGTCTTGCCGTCCGGGTAGAGCGTGTCGTGCGGCACGATCTTGCTGTCGCGCGCCAGCCAGCCGTAGACCGCCTCCACCAGGTTCATCCGGAAGTCCGCGCTGGTCACCCGGACCGTCGTCATGTTCAGGTGGCCGTCGGTGGGGTACGTCTGGTGCCCGGTGATCTGCAGCACCGGCTCGCCGTCGTGGTCCCCCAGCGTGTTCACGGTCGGGCCGGGAGACATCTCCGAGTACGGCACGGGGATGAGTACTCCCGCGCACAGGAGCGCGATCAGCATCAGGGTGGAGGCGAGCATCGTCGCGGTGCGGCGTGGCATGCCACGACAGTACGGGACGGCTGCGTCAGCGGGCCGTCAGGGCACCCCCGTCAGGCGCCGCCGGCTCCCGTGTGGGACTTCTCCATGGCCTCGCGGAACCGGGCGTAGCCGTCCAGTTCGGGGCCGTCACCGCGCACCTTGCGGGTGCGGTTGGCCCAACTGCCCCACAGGCCGCCACCGATCCCGGCCACGAGCGGAATCAGCAGCCAGACAAGCGCCCCCATGCCGGCCTCCCAACGCCGTGAGTGTCCGCAACTGACTGATCAGCAGATTAACCATCCGCACTGACAACGCTCACGCGAGGGGGCCGGTTACGCAACCTGGGGGGCGCAGATGCCCCGAGTGACGCACGTCAGCAGGCGCCGACCCACTCTTCCGTCCCATCGGAGAACCTCTGGTGCTTCCAGATGGGCACCTCGTGCTTGAGGTCGTCGATCAGCTTGCGGCAGGCGTCGAAGGCCTCGGCCCGGTGCGGACAGGCCACGCCGACCACCACGGCGAGATCCCCGACCCGCAGGTCCCCCACGCGGTGCACGGCGGCCAGCGCCCGCACCGGGTACTCGGCCACGACCTTCTCGGCGATCCGCCGCATCTCGGCCTCGGCACTGGGGTGGCAGGAGTACCCGAGGGCGTCCACGTCGGTGCCCCCGTCGTGGTTGCGCACGGTCCCCACGAACAGCGCGACACCCCCGGCCGCGTCGTCCCCGACGGCCTGGAAGACCTCGTCCACGGAGAGCGCGGTCTCCCGGACGCCGATCAGCTTGATGGGATCCTGCGCCGCCTGCTCACCGGGGTGCTCGTTCGCATGTGCCATGCCTCCCATCGTGCCGCACCCCTGTGACACGGGGGAATACGAGATTCACCAGGCACGCGCGTGGGGCGTTTTGGATGCTTGTACGACGCGGCCCCGCTCTCCTGCGCCCCGGGCGCCCCTCACAGGCGCCGCCGGGCCTTGCGGGCCCGCCGGACCACGGCAGCGGCGCCGAGCAGGGCCACCGTGGCTCCCGCGGCACCCGCGGCCGTGGCGTCCTTGCGCCCGAGCCGCCGCCCGGCGACCGTGTGCCGTCCGGAGACCTCCTCCAGCAGCTCCGCGAGGACTTCCTCGTTGGTCCACCGCGGCCGCCACCCGGCGTCGTGCAACCGGCTCCCGCTGACCACCCAGGGGTACATCGTGTACGCCAGGTCCCCCGCCGGGGACGGCGTGAGTCCGATCCGGTGCAGCCGGGCCGCCGCCCCCAGCGCGACGGCCGACGGCAGCTCCATCCGCCGGATCCCGCTGAGCTCCTCGACCTCCTCCTGCTCCAGCCACCCGTCGCAGCCGACGGCCAGTTCCCCGTCGACCTTCTCCAGGACGGCGTACTCCAGAGCGCCGCACAGGTCCTCGACGTGGCAGAACTGCCAGGCGGGCCGCGACCCGGCGACGACGAGCAGCCGCGGCGACTCGAAGTACCGGGTCAGCGCCGTGTCCGTGCCCCCGACCAGCACCGCGGGCCGTACGACGGTGACGTTCAGCCCCGGGTGCGCCCGCGGCGCCCGCCGCGCCAGCCGCTCGATCTCCAGCAGGTCCCCCACGCCCGTGGCCTCGGCGGTCGCGCGCAGCTCGGCGTCCTCCGACAGGGGCAGCTCGTTGTCCGGCAGTGCGCCGTAGACCATGGCCGAGGTGCACAGCACGACCCGGTGCACGCCGGCCGCCGCGGCGGCCGTCAGGACGGTCTGCGTCCCCCGGACGTTGTAGGCGCTGCGCGCCGCCGGATCGGTCTCCAGATCGAGGTCGAGCGCGAGGTGGACGACCACGTCGGCGCCCCGCAGCTTGTCCGCGATGGCGGGGTCGCGCACGTCGAGGATGTGCCACACGGCGGCTGCGCACTCCCCGCGCCGCTCGTCGATGGCGATGACCTGCTTGATCTCCTCGGAGGCGGCGAGCCGCTCGGTGAGCAGGGCACCGACGCCGCCGGCGGCGCCGGTGACCGCGACGACGGGTCCGCGGACGGCGGAAGGGGTTGAGGGGTTTCGCGCTGCGCGAACCTGTGGATCTGGGGAACTCACCGGGCGTCTCCAGCGGTTGTCTTCAGTACGAGCGCGACTGACGCGTACGTACCAGGTGCATCCATCCTGCCGCAGGCCTGCCGTGGGCGAAGCACCGAGGCCCGATCGGGTCCGGGTGTCTACGCTGGGTGGTGTTGTCGGGCAGCCGCGCCGCCGGAGCGAAACCGGTGGCCTTACCAGCCGAGGAATCCCGTGAGTGACACCCCATTCGGTTTCGGCCTTCCGCCGGAGGAGCCGGAGGACGGCGACGAGGGCAAGAAGAAGGACCAGCAGAGCGGTGGTGGGCAGGGACCGGCCAACCCGTTCGGCTTCGGCGGCCTGCCCGGAGCCGGGGGCTTTGGCGACCCTGGTGCAGACAATCCGCTCGCAGCCATGTTCGGGTCCCTGAACCCCACCGACCTGGGCGCCGCGTTCCAGCAGCTGGGCCAGATGCTCTCCTACGAGGGCGGCCCGGTGAACTGGGACATGGCCAAGCAGATCGCCCGCCAGACGGTCGCCCAGGGCACCCCGGACGGCACCAAGGACCAGAGCGTGGGCCCAGCCGAGCGCAAGGCGGTCGAGGAGGCCGTCCGCCTGGCCGACCTGTGGCTGGACGACGCGACGTCCCTGCCGTCGGGCTCGGCCTCGGCGGTGGCCTGGTCCCGCGCGGAGTGGGTGGAGGCCACCCTGCCCGCCTGGCAGGAGCTGGTCGACCCGGTCGCCGAGCGCGTCGGCGCGGCCATGGGCGACGTCCTGCCGGAGGAGATGCAGGCCATGGCGGGCCCGCTGATCGGCATGATGCGTTCGATGGGCGGCGCCATGTTCGGCACGCAGATCGGGCAGGCCGTCGGTGTGCTCGCGGGCGAGGTCGTCGGCTCCAGCGACATCGGCCTGCCGCTGGGCCCGGCCGGCAGGGCCGCGCTCCTCCCGGCCAACGTGGAGGCCTTCGGCAAGGACCTCGGTGTGCCGCAGGAGGAGGTGCGGCTCTACCTGGCCCTGCGCGAGGCGGCCCACCAGCGTCTGTTCGCGCATGTGCCGTGGCTGCGCTCGCACCTGTTCGGCGCGGTCGACGGGTACGCGCGCGGCATCAAGGTCGACACCGCCAAGCTGGAGGACGTGGTCGGCCAGTTCGACCCGCAGAACCCCGAGCAGCTGCAGGACGCCCTGCAGCAGGGCATGTTCCAGCCGGAGGACACGCCGGAGCAGAAGGCCGCCCTGGCCCGTCTGGAGACCGCTCTGGCCCTGGTCGAGGGCTGGGTGGACGCGGTGGTCCACGCGGCGGCGAAGCCGCGTCTGTCGTCCGCCGACGCCCTGCGCGAGACCCTGCGCCGCCGCCGTGCCACCGGCGGCCCCGCGGAGCAGACGTTCGCCACGCTGATCGGCCTGGAGCTGCGCCCGCGCCGGCTGCGCGACGCCTCCCGCCTGTGGGCCTCGCTCACGGACGCGCGCGGGGTCGACGGCCGGGACGGCCTGTGGGCCCACCCGGACATGCTGCCGACGGCGACCGACCTGGACGACCCGGACGGCTTCGTGCACCGCGAGCAGCTGGACTTCTCCGAGCTGGACAAGATGCTCGGGGAGGCGGCGGGCGGCTCCGAGGGCAAGCCGGACCTGCGCAAGAAGGACGACGACGGCAAGGGCGACGACGCCGAGTGAGCCTGTACGACGACGCGGTCCTCGTCCTGAAGGGCTACGAGGACCAGGCGGAGCTGCGCCAGGCCTATCTGGACCATCTGGCGGCCCACCCGGACGGCATGTGGAAGGCCTGCCACGCGGGCCACGTCACTGCGAGCGCGCTCGTGATCGACCCCGAGCGCGGCCGGGTGCTGCTCACCCTGCACCGGAAGCTGCGGATGTGGCTGCAGATGGGCGGCCACTGTGAGCCGGGCGACCCGGCCCTGGAGGCGGCGGCGCTGCGCGAGGCGACGGAGGAGTCCGGCGTCTCCGGGCTGACGCTGCTGCCGGGCGGCCCGGTCCGCCTGGACCGGCATCCGATCCCGGCGCCCTGCCACTGGCACTACGACGTCCAGTACGCGGTCCTGGCCCCGCCCGGCGCCGAGCACGCCATCAGCGACGAGTCGCTCGACCTGCGCTGGTTCGGCTACGACGAGGTGGGGGACGTGGCCGACGCGTCGGTCGTGCGGCTGCTGGAAGCGACACGCGCCCGGCTGTGAACGGGTGCGGGGTGACCGCCCGGGCGGTCACCCCGCGCCTCGTCCTCAGCTCCAGACGTTCCCCTGGTTCTGCGCCCGCGCCCCGTGCTGTCCCATGCCGAACTGGGCGGCGAGGCCCTGGCCGATCACCGCGTTCTGCGGCGGCAGCAGCTCACTGGGCTGGACCAGCGCGAACCCGGACCCCATGAAGCTCAGCTCCCAGCCCTCACCGGTGTTCCCGCGCCGGCGCCACACCCCGGAGGAGTGCGTCTGCGCCTGCATCTGCACGCGCAGCCCGGTGGACCAGGCGACGATCGCGTCCGCGTCGCAGTTGACGTACTTGTCGGGGGTGACCTGCATCAGCAGCGGCGCGCCGGAGGTCATCAGGGCGACCCTGCCGCGCCCGGTGATGTTCAGCTGGTACTTCCCGGAGCCGGAGATGCCGTAGAGGCTGTCGACGGCGATGACCTCGTGGTGCAGCGAGGAGTCCATGGCGAGGACGTAGGAGCTGTCGACGGTCAGCCCGTCCTGCTCGACGTCCATGACGTGCACGTGCTGGGCGAGGTTGGCGAGGTACACCGTGCCCTGCCCGTGGCAGCGCATCAGGTCCAGGCCTTCGCCGGTGTACGCATGGGCGCGTGCCTGGTTGTTGCTGCGGTACTCGGCGTCGAACTCGACGAGGCCCTGGTAGGCGACCATGGTGCCCTTGCGGGCGAGGATGTCGTCGTGGCCTTCCAGGACGACCCGGAGCAGCTGCGAGTTCTGCAGACTCCAGCGCTCCTGGGTCTGCAGGTCGTTGTGCGCGAAAAGCGGGCTCTGCATGGCTTTCTGACTCCCCCTCAGCCCCGGACCCGGATGCGGTCGGTGCTGTCCTCGCTGGGCTGGACGACGACGATGCCCTGGCCGGAGAACGCCATCTGGTAGGCCTCTCCGCTGCCCCGGCCGATCAGCGACTGCGCCTTGAAGCTGCGCTTGCCCTTCACTCGCAGGTTCGGCGACCAGGCGACGAGCGCGTCCGGGTCGACGTACGTCTCGTCCTCGCCACCGCCGCAGTCGACGACGATCGGCTTGCCCCGGGAGGTCAGGGCCACCCAGCCCTGCCCGGAGATCTTCGTGTTCCACAGCCCCTGCCCGGCGAACTTCGCGAGCCCCTTGACCCGCTCGACGCCCCACGTCAGATGGGCGTCGAAGGCGAGCAGGTTGGTGGCGTTGACGGAGATGCCGTCGCCGTTGAGGTTGATCACGACGACGTTCGCGCCGTAGTCGGCGAGGTAGAGCAGTCCGTCGCCGGAGCACTTCATCAGGGGCGCGCCCTCGCCGGTGATCCAGTCGCGGGCGATCTGGCGTACGGCCGGCGGGTTGGGCTCGTACTGGATGAAGCCCTCGTAGGCGACCATCGAGCCCACGCGCGCGAGGAGGTCGTTTCCGGTCTGCATGGCGACCTTCAGCATGTGACTGCCGTGGTTCTCCATGCGGGCGGTGACGGGTGCGGGGGCGTAGCCCGCGAGCGGCTGGTTCATGACGGGCTCCCTTTAGACCTCGTACGGCTGGACGACGATGAAGTTGCCGGGCGCGCCCCGGAACTGGAGGTTGACGCTCTCGCCGGTGTCGCCCGGGTAGGCGTTGCGGCGCATCCGGACCTGACTGGAGACGATCACCTGGGAGGCGGCCGACCAGGCGACGACGGCGTTGCAGTCGGCGAACGTGGTCGGCGTGACCGGCAGCACCACGGGCGTGCCGTGCGTCTTGACGACGATCGTGCCGGTGCCCTGGAACTGCATGGTGAACAGCGCGCCGCCGGGGATGCCGTGGCCCTCGATGCGGCGGACCTCGTACTGCAGGCCCTCGTCGAAGGCGAGGACGTTCTCGGCGGAGACGCAGATCGCGTCGCCCTGCAGCTCGACGGGGTGCAGGTGGGTGGAGTTCTCGGCGAGGAACACCTGGCCCTGGCCGGTGCAGCGCATCAGCTGCATCTCCTGGCCGGTGGCGCTGCCGACGATCCGCCCGGCGAAACCGGCGCCCTTGTAGCCGAAGTCGACCTTGCCCTGGTACAGCACCATGCTGCCCTGCCGCGCCAGCACCGGCTGGCCGCCGATGCCGAGGTCGACGCGGATGAGCTTCTTGTTCTGCTGCGTCCAGCGCTGACCGGTCGGCGTCTCCTTGAACGCCTGCAGCGCGGCCGTCACACCTGCGCCGGCCTGCGGGGCGCCCTGCGGGGCTCCGTAGCCGCCGGGCTGCTGGCCGGGGATCTGGCCGTAGCCCTGCGGCATGGGCGCGGTGGGCTGGCCGCCGTAGGAGGGCGGCTGCTGGCCGTAGCCCGGGGGCATGGGCGCGGTGGGCTGGCCGCCGTAGGAGGGCGGCTGCTGGCCGTACGCCGGCTGCTGCTGCCGGTGGCCGTACGGCGCGGGGGCCGGGGCCGGCGGCGGGACGGTGCCGCCGGCGGGCGGGGCGGGCGGGGCGAGCGGGGCGATGACCGTCGGAGCGCCGTGCACGTTCGCCGCGGGGGCCGGGGGCGGGGTCTGGCCGGGCGGGGTGAAGCCGTGCGGCGGGGTGCCGCCGGGCGGCGGGGCGAAGCCCTGGGCGGCGGGCTGCGGGGCGGGCGCCGGTGCGGGAGCCGGGGCGGGGGCGCTGGGCGCGGCGAACGACGGCGGGGCCGTGGCCTGGGCGGGCGGGGCGAAGCCGGGGGCGGCGCCGGTCTGCGGCTGCTGCGGGGCGGCGGGCGCCTCCTCCTCCAGCACCTCGCCGCCGAAGTTCTTCAGCAGCGCCTCCAGGCCGCCGTCGAAGCCCTGCCCGACCGCGGCGAACCGCCAGCCGTCCTTGAAGTAGAAGTCACCGAGCATCACGGCCCGCTCGGTGGAGAACTCCGCGCCGCTGAAGGAATACCGCGCGATCTCCTCGCCGCCCGCCACGATGCGCAGGTATCCGGGGGCGATCTGGGACATCTGTCCGGCGCCGTCGAGGGTCGCGGTGAAGGACAGCTTGCGGATCTGCGAGGGGATCCGGTCCAGCGTGACCCGGAACGACTCCGTGTCGCCCGCCTGGCCCCCCAGCAGCTGGATGGACTCCTCCGGGGACTTCGGCTGGTTGAAGAAGACGAAGTACCGGTCGTCCGAGAGGCGCTCGTCGGCGTCCAGGCCGAAGCAGCTGATGTCGAAGGTGAGCCCGGGGGCGGAGATCTGCACGCCTACGTACAGATCCGTGCCCGCCGTGAGGTCACTGATCCTGGCCTTGTGGCCGCGTTGGAAGTCCCTGGCCATGCGTAACGACCGTCCCCCATCCCGAGTGTGAGTGCGTCGCGCCAGGCTAACGGCAAAGTCCGACATCGCACGCAGCCGGTACACACCCGGTACACAACCGCGCCCGGAGGCGGACGGACGCCGCGCGGCTCATTCCGCGCGCGCCCCCGGCACATGCGGCAGCCGCTCGGCGGCGACGACCCCTTCGAGGTAGCCCCGGGCCCGCTCGGTACGCGGATAGGCCTCCAGCAGCCGCCAGAAGTCCGGCCCGTGACCGGGGACCAGCAGATGGGCCAGCTCATGGCAGAGGACGTAGTCGATGACGTAGTCGGGCATGCCCTGAAGCCGGTGCGAGAGCCGGATACTGCCCTCGGCCGGGGTGCACGAACCCCAGCGGGTGTTCTGGTTGGTGACCCAGCGCACGGAGGCGGGGCGCGCCCGGCCTGCGAAGTACTGGTCCGAGAGCCGCTCGGCGCGCTCGCCCAGCTCGGCGTCCCCCAGCTTCCGTCTGCTCTCCTGGGCGGCGAGTTTGTCGAGCATGACGGTGATCCAGCGCTGTTCCTCGGCCTTCGACATCCGGGCGGGGATCAGTACGACGGTGCGATCGCCCTCGCGGTACGCGGAGACCGTCCGGCGGCGCCGGGCACTCCTGCGGACCTCGATCGCGCTCGCCCCCGAGCCGCCGGGCGGCTGGCTCGTCGTGCTGCGCTGTGGGTTTCCGGCGCGGTGCAGGGGGTCGGCGGGCACGCCCCGACGTTACCCGCTGGGCATGGCCGAAGTCCCGGCTCCGGAACGGTTCGGTGCCGATCCCCCACCATGCGTTTGATTCCTATGATTCCTCCGACTGATCCGCACATCCGGTTTACGACGATCCGATGGAAATAGCGCGCTTTCCCCAACCGGCTCGTATGACAAATACCGACAGTCTGTGGATAACCCCCGGCGCCCGACGAACCAGCACGGCATGCTGGCAGATGTCGACGGAGCGTGACCGGCTCCGCAGGCGACAAGAGGATCCAGGATGCTTTCAACCGATACGGGGGGACATGTCATGCATCCGGTGATGAAACCCGCGCTGCGGCGCGGCTGGCGTGATCGCGACACCGTGCAGTTCGGAATGACACCGGCCCACGCGCTGACACTGGGCCCGATGGACCCGGCCACAAACGGCTTCCTCGACCTGCTCAACGGCACCCGCGGGCTGCCGCTGC
This sequence comes from Streptomyces filipinensis, assembly GCF_014649495.1. Lineage (GTDB taxonomy): Bacteria > Actinomycetota > Actinomycetes > Streptomycetales > Streptomycetaceae > Streptomyces > Streptomyces filipinensis. Next base: position 150,381 of record NZ_BMTD01000002.1, read on the forward strand.
TGCGCGAGGAGGGCCGCCGCCTGGACCTGCCGCCCGGCCACGCCGACACCCTGCTGACCCGGCTCACCCGCGCGGGCCTCGTCGACGACGCGCGCGGCGGCGGACCGGCCGCGGACGCGCTGCGCGAGAAGACGGACGTGCTGGCGCGGCTGCGCCCCGACCTCGCCGCGCTCTCCCTGACCACGGCCGAACCGGGCGCCGCGCTCGCCCGCCTCGCCGCCCGCCGCACACTGCGCGTGCAGGTGCGGGGCGCAGGACGGGTCGGCGCCGTGCTGGCGTCGGTGCTCTCGGGCGCCGGAGTCGGCGAGGTCGACGTCCGCGACACCGGACGCGTCGAACCCTGGGACGTGGCGCCGGGCGGCCTGCCCGCCGAATCGCTCGGCGAGCGCCGCGACACGGCGGCGCGCAACGCCGTGCGCCACGCGGCCCCCGGCCGCCCGCCGCGACACGCCCACTCCCCCGGATCCGGCGCCCAGGACGCCGGCCTCGCCCTGGTGATCCTCGCGCCCCGGGACGAGGTGGCCGTGCACGCACCCGACCCGGCCGACGCCGAGCCCCTCCTGGCCTCCGGAACCCCGCACCTGTACGCCGGCGTCGTCGAGGCCACGGGTGTCGTCGGACCGCTCGTCCTGCCCGGCGCCTCGGGCTGCGCCGGCTGCCTGCACCTCGACCGCGGCGACCGGGACCCGGCCTGGCCCCGGCTGACCGCCCAGTGGCGCTCCCCGAAGGCCCGCCGGGTCGCGGCCTGCGAGCTGACGCTGGCCACCGCCGTCGCCGGACTGGCCGCGGCACACGCCCTGGCCTTCCTCGACGGGCAGTCGCCGACCAGCGCGGGTACCCGCTGGGAGGTGTCCCTGCCCGGCCTGGACTGGCGCAGCCGACCGGTCCGGGCGCACCCCGCATGCGGGTGTGGTGCGGCACAGAGAGGTAAGAAGGGGGAGCACACCTCAACGGGCGGCGAACGGCGCGCGACAATGGCGGTGCAACGGCCGTCAGCGGAGCGACGACGCAAGGCAGGCGAGGCGCGGCCGACTGGGACTTGGAGGGCGCATGTCTGATCTTCCCCGGAAGGCGGTCACCCGGACCGCCAAGCTCGCCGCGCTTCCGCTCGGCTTCGCCGGCCGGGCGACCTGGGGGCTGGGCAAGCGGATCGTGGGCGAGTCCGCGGAGATCGTCGGCCGGGAACTGCAACAGCGCACGGCGGAGCAGCTCTTCAAGGTGCTCGGCGAGCTGAAAGGCGGTGCGATGAAGTTCGGGCAGGCCCTGTCCGTCTTCGAGTCTGCGCTGCCCGAGGAGATCGCCGGCCCCTACCGCGCGGCCCTGACCAAGCTCCAGGAGGCGGCACCGCCCATGCCGACCCGCACCGTGCACACGGTGCTCGCGGAACGTCTGGGTCCGGACTGGCGCGATCTGTTCGACGAGTTCGAGGACAAGCCGGCCGCCGCCGCCTCGATCGGGCAGGTGCACCGGGCCGTGTGGCACGACGGCCGCGAGGTGGCCGTCAAGGTGCAGTATCCGGGCGCCGGCGAGGCCCTGCTCTCCGACCTGGGACAACTGAGCCGGTTCGCCCGCCTGTTGGGGCCGCTGATTCCCGGCATGGACATCAAGCCGCTCATCGCGGAACTGAAGGACCGCGTCTCCGAGGAGCTGGACTACGCGCTGGAGGCGCAGGCCCAGAGCGCCCACGCGCAGGAGTTCGCGGACGACCCGGACGTGGTGGTCCCGGCGGTGGTGCACCAGTGCGATCAGGTCCTGGTGACCGAGTGGATCGACGGCATCCCGCTGTCGGAGGTGATCTCGGACGGCACCCAGGAGCAGCGCGACCGCGCCGGCCAGCTCCTGGCCCGCTTCCTCTTCTCCGGCCCGGCCCGCACCGGCCTGCTCCACGCCGACCCGCATCCCGGCAACTTCCGGCTGCTGCCCGGCGGCCCGGACGGCGAGGACGGCTGGCGCCTCGGAGTCCTCGACTTCGGCACGGTCGACCGGCTGACCGGGGGGCTGCCTCTGCCCATCGGCACCTCCCTGCGCATGACACTGGACGGCGAGGCCGAGTCGGTCTACGACATGCTCTGCGCCGAAGGTTTCGTCAAGGAGTCCATAGAGCTGGACCCCGACGCGGTCCTCGACTACCTGCTGCCGATCATCGAACCGGCCCGGGTCGAGGCGTTCACCTTCACCCGCTCCTGGATGCGCAGCCAGGCGGCCCGCATCGCCGATCCGCGCTCCCCCGCCTACCAGCTGGGCAAGCGACTCAACCTGCCGCCGGCCTATCTGCTGATCCACCGGGTGACCCTGAGCACGATCGGCGTCCTGTGCCAGCTGGGCGCCACGGTGCGGCTCCGGGAGGAACTGCAGGAGTGGCTGCCGGGGTTCGTGCCCGAGGAAGAGCTGAGCGAGGAGGAACCGGCGGCGGAGGCTTGATCCGGGGTGCCTTGAGCCCGGGGTGAGGAGGGGAGGGCGGGGGGGGAGGGGGAGGGAGGGGGGAAGGGCCCCCGAAGCGGGGTTCACCACCACGCCGAGTCCAGCCGCCCCTCGATCGCCCGCAGGTTCTCCCTGGAGCAGGTGTCGCAGAAGTACTGGCGGACGCCGTTCTCCACGGAGCAGGTCCAGGTGGTCGGCGGGGCTCCGTCGGCGGGGGTGCCGCAGCGGGCGCACACGAGCACACGGCGCTCCGGAGTGGAGCCGCCCTGATCACTTCCTCCGGGAAGACTCGTCACCCGGCGACGATAACTCCGCCGGCCGCGGATCGCCGTGCGCAACGCACCGCGGGGGCCGGTCCGTTCCGCCGGACCGGCCCCCGCCCAGAAGGCTCCGCCTCCCGGACGGGCCGGGAGGCCACCGCTTCTCAGGTGTGTTCGTTACTGCATGACCGCCATGGCGAGCGCGCGCCGGGCGCGCAGCGAGGCGCGTTCGGCGCGGCGCTGCATCCGCTGGGCGACCGCCAGGCGCACGGCCTGGCGTTCCCGCACGGCGTCATGGAGTCGCTCGTGCATATGCGCACGAGCCAGGGCTTCTTGCATGAGTTGCATCTCTCGGGTCCTGTTCTGGCGCGCTTCGGTCGCGCCGGGGGTGCTGACGTCTGTGGTCGCGGAGCCTGCGTGCTCGCTGGTGGACGGCTTCATCGGGGCCTGCTTCTTGGGGTCGTGCGTGAGGGGGCGATCGATCGTTCCTGCGGTGTTCATGCCGTGACCGGGTTCTTCCGCGGGCGACCACGCGGCCGCTTCCGGGCGACGACGACACCCTGGACGAACAGCTCGCCGCCCCAGACGCCCCAGGGCTCGCGCCGCTCCTTGGCGCCGGCGAGGCAGGCCTCGATCAGCGGGCAGGTGCGGCAGAGGGACTTGGCGTACTCGACGTCCGCCGGCGACTCGGCGAAGAAGACCTCCGGGTCGTAGGAGCGACAGGGGACGGGTACGCCGAGGTTCTCGATGGCGTCGTCGAGCGCGGTGAGCGCGGTGAGGGGGGTCAAGGTGGAGTCCTCCGTGAGGCCGGGCGGGGGGATCGTTTGCGAAGGCGGTACGGACGGGGCGTGCGCTTCGAGTTGCACGGTTGGTCTTCCTCGTCTGGTCGTTCCGGCCGGTTGACCGGGTGTCGGCTTGGTACCGGGTTCTTTCCTGTCCCGAGGCCCCTTCGCTCCGTCGTCCCCGTTTTGGGGAAAACAGAAGGGCCGCGGATCCCGGGTGGGGTTCCGCGGCCCTGAAGGCGCCGGCCTGATCGGATCAGGCTGGATCACTCCAGGGTTCTGGCCCACGGAAGGCCCACATCAGGTGGTGCTGCGTCGTCTGCTTCCGGAATCCGGCACCGGCCGCCGCAAAGGCATAGGCATGCGCCTGTGCCGCTACCGCTTCCAGTGCCTTGGTCGGTCGCTCATTGCGCTCACGAACGGGAAGGCCCGCGAGAGCGAGGGAGGACGCCGGACGCACGGCACGAATGCCGGACAGACCGGTGCCCTGCTGGGAGGCGCCGAGCATGCACAGGGAGACGGCCGAGCGATCGGTCAGTTTGGCCGTGCTGATGGTGCTGGTGGTGATGCTGATCACTGGACTCGCCTCCTCTCGGCGTCTCAAGGACCGGGGTGAACCAGTCCGTTCGGATATGCAAGTACAACACGGAGTCGGGCCTTTGGAGAAGGCCGCTGCTTCCGTGCCTAGAACCTATGGGGATTGCTGGGGCATGCGCAAACTATTTTTTCGACGAGTTCGTATCAGTCGTCCTCGTCGGCTTCGCCGACCTCCTGGCCTGCGCAGATGGTCAGGACGTCGGTTCCGTAGCTGCGCAGCTTGCGGCTGAGGACACCGGGGATGCGGGAGAGTTCGGCGGCGCTCTCGGGCCGCGCCTCGGCGATGGCCATCAAGGTGCGGTCGGTGAAGACGCAGAAGTCCGGCTGGCCGCTGCGCGCGGCCTGGACCGCCCGCCACTCCCGCAGCCGCTGGTAGAGCGCTTCGTCCATGTCCGACGGGCAGTCCTCGCAGCGCATCAGCTTCATCTCGCCCGCGTCGGTGAGCGTGCGGCCGCAGACCCGGCAGCGGGCGGGGGTGCGCTGGGCGCGCCGGGGGGAGGCGGCGCCGGCCCGGGTGGTCCCGTGCTCGACGCCTCCGCCGGCGGCGGTGCCCGCGTGGCCGACGGTGGCGGTGGTGCCGGGACGCAGCCCGTCCAGGAAGCGGCTCGGTCGGCGGTGGGGACGGCCGCCGGGTGAGCGGGACAGGGACCAGGAGACGTGGAGCCGTTCCCGCGCGCGGGTGACGCCGACGTAGAGGAGGCGGCGTTCCTCCTCGATCTGCTCGTCGGTGCGGGCGTAGGTGATGGGCAGCATGCCTTCGGCGATGCCGACCAGGAAGACGACGTCCCACTCCAGGCCCTTGGCGGCGTGCAGGGAGGCGAGGGTGACGCCCTGGACGGTCGGGGCGTGCTGGGCGTTCGCCCGCTCGTCCAGTTCCGCCACGAAGTCGCCGAGGGTGGCGCCGGGCCTGGCGGCGGCGAGGTCGTGGGCGAGGTTGACCAGGGCGGCGAGGGACTCCCAGCGTTCTCTGACGGCGCCGGAGCCGGCTGGTGGCTTGCTGGTCCAGCCCTCGCCGGACAGGACGGCACGCACCTGGGAGGGCAGGTCCACGGCGTCGTCCAGCAGGGAGTCGTTGCCGCCGAAGCGGGCCGCGCCGCGCAGGGCGATGCCAGCCTTGCGCACCTCGGCCCGGTCGAAGAACCGCTCGGCGCCGCGTAGCTGGTAGGGGACGCCGGCGTCGGCGAGGGCCTGTTCGTAGGTCTCGGACTGGGCGTTCGTACGGAAGAGGACGGCGATCCCGGCGGCCGGGACGCCGGCGTCGATCAGCTCGCGGATGCGGCGGGCGGCGCCTTCGGCCTCGGCGGGCTCGTCGGTGTACTCGGTGTAGACGGGCTCGGGGCCTGGGGCGCGCTGGGAGAGCAGTTCGAGCCGGTGGTCGGCGGCGCGGCCGCGGGCCTGGGCCAGCAGGCCGTTGGCGAGGCGGACCACCTGGGGGGTGGAGCGGTAGTCCCGGACGAGTTTGACGACGGTGGCGCCGGGGTGGCGGGTGCGGAAGTCGAGGAGATGGTCGGGCGTTGCTCCGGTGAACGAGTAGATGGTCTGGCTGGCGTCGCCGACGACGCACAGGTCGTCGCGGTCGCCGAGCCACAGCTCCAGCAGCCGCTGCTGCAGGGGGCTGACGTCCTGGTACTCGTCGACGACGAAGTGCTGGTACTGGGCGCGGATCTGTTCGGCGATGTCGTGCCGGTCCTGGAGGATGGCGACGGTCAGCAGCAGGACGTCCTCGAAGTCGATCACCGAGCGGTCGCGCTTGAGGTCTTCGTAGGCCGCGTAGAGGTGGGCGATCTCGGCGGGGTCGCGGGGGGCCTCACGGCCGGCCTTCGCAGCCGCGTACGCGTAGTCGGCGGGGATGGTCTGGGTGACCTTGGACCATTCGATCTCGGCGGTGACGTCCCGCAGCTCGCCCCGGTCGAGCCGGGTGCCCAGGCTTACGGCCGCGTCGGCGACGAGCTGGATCTTGCGGTCGATCAGCCTGGGCATGCCGCCACCGATCGCTTTCGGCCAGAAGTACTGGAGCTGGCGCAGGGCGGCGGAGTGGAAGGTGCGTGCCTGGACGCCGTGGGCGCCGAGCTGGCGGAGCCGGCCGCGCATCTCTCCGGCGGCGCGGTTGGTGAAGGTGACGGCGAGCACGCTGGAGGGCTGGAGGATGCCGGCCCGGACGCCGTAGGCGATACGGTGGGTGATCGCTCGTGTCTTGCCCGTGCCCGCTCCGGCCAGCACGCACACCGGGCCGCGCAGGGCGGTGGCCACCGCGCGCTGCTCGGGGTCGAGCCCTTCGAGCACCGCGTCGGCCGAGTCCGGTGTCTGCGGGAAGAGGGTGGAGTGCGTTGCTGCTGTCACACCGCCATGCTGCCAGGTCGCCAGGGGCTGCCGTGTCGGTTGTCCACAGGCGGGGCCCCGCGGTCGTACTAATGCGGCGGGTGTCACAGCCGCCCTGTGGATGGCCGCGGCAGGCGTCAGGGCCCGCCTCGCCGGTGTCGCGGGCATACCCCGGGCGGGAATGGCCGGCGGCTCGCGTACGTTCTTCCCCCGGACGAACTTTCCGAGCTGCCTGAGGAGCGCGAGACATGCAGGGCACTGTGACGATGTACAGCACGACTTGGTGCGGCTACTGCCGGCGGCTGAAGAGCCAGATGGACCGGGAGGGCATCGTCTACACCGAGATCAACATCGAGCAGGACCCCGAGTCCGCCGCTTTCGTGGAGAAGGCGAATGGCGGAAACCAGACGGTCCCGACCGTGCTCTTCGCGGACGGCTCGACGCTCACGAACCCGTCGCTGGCCCAGGTGAAGCAGAAGCTCGCCGCGTGACGCTCCGCGGGTTTCCGCGGTGACCGCAGCAGGGCGGCCCCTGAAAGATCAGGGGCCGCCCTGCTGTGTCTTCGGTCACCGGCCGCCCGGTGGCCTCTCAGACGAAGCTGCGGGTCGGCAGGGGCTTGCCGTACCACATCTCGATCAGGCGGGCCGCGATGGAGATGCCGTAGGGCGGCAGCACCTCGCCGGACTCGAAGGCGTCGTGGAGTTCCCCGCGGGAGAACCAGCGGGCCTCGTGGATCTCGTCGCCGTCGACGTCGATCTCGGTCGAGGTGGCGCGGGCGATGAAGCCGAGCATCAGGCTGGACGGGAAGGGCCAGGGCTGGCTGGCCACGTACTCGACGGTTCCGACGGTGACGCCGACCTCTTCGGACACCTCGCGGCGCACGGCCTGCTCGATGGACTCGCCGGGTTCGACGAAGCCGGCGAGGGTGGAGAAGCGGCCCTCGGGCCAGTGGACCTGGCGGCCGAGCAGGATGCGGTCGTCGGCATCGGTGACGGCCATGATCACGGCCGGGTCGGTGCGCGGGTAGTGCTCGGCGCCGCAGGCCGGGCAGCGGCGGATGTGGCCGGCGGCGGCGATGACCGTGCGTTCGCCGCAGCGGGAGCAGAAGCGGTGGGTGCGCTGCCAGTTCTCCAGGCCGACCGCGTGCACCATGAGGCCGACGTCGCGCGGCGAGAGCAGCAGCCCGGCCTCGCGCAGCCCGGCCGGGCGCGCGGACTGGTCGATACGGCCGGGCAGCGCGTCCTTCTGGAGCGCGAAGTAGCTGACGCCTTCCTCGTCGATACCGAGGAAGTAGCGGTGTGCTTCGGTGAGCGGGGCCTCGAAGGAGGGCGTCATGACGAGTTCGGTCCGGCCGTCCGGTGTCTCGTCGATGAGCACCTGACCGCCGGAGACCACGAAGCAGCGGGTCGTGGGGTGGCTCCACGCCGCCGCGAGCCAGGCCTCGTCGAGCCGGTGGTGGGCGGCGCGGTCGATGCCGCTCTGGGCGGTCAGCGAGATGGGTCGATCGGCTGTGTCGTCGGTCCAGGTGGTCACGGGTACTTCCAACTCCCCCAGTGCAGCGGTTCGTTCGGCGGGCGGTTCGGCGGTACGTACGGCGGGAGGGCACCGGGCCGGGCGGGGACGGGGCGGCGGGGCGGTCCTTCCAGTGTGCCCCGCGCGCGGTGCCGTCCCGTACGGCGCCGGCCGGTCAGGGCGTGGGACGCCAGTGTTCGGCCAGGTCACCCCAGAGGTAGGCGCTGGTCTCGACGCCCTTGAGGAGGAGGTCCAGCTCGACCTTCTCGTCGGGGGCGTGCCAGCCGTCGGAGGGTACGGAGATGCCCAGGAAGAGGACCGGGGCGCCGAGGACTTCCTGGAGGTCGGCGGCGGGTCCCGAGCCGCCTTCGCGGGTGAAGCGGACCGGCTTCTCGAAGGCGCGGCCCATGGCGCGGGCCACGGACCGCAGCGCGGGATGGTCGAGCGGGGTCAGGCACGGGCGGGTGGCCGAGCCGAAGCTGATCTCGTGCCAGATCCCGGCGGGCACCTGGGCCTCGGCCCAGGCGCGGACGGCCTTTTCGAGGTGGTCGGGGTCCTGGCCGGCGACCAGCCGGAAGGACAGCTTGACCATGGCCGAGGACGGGATGATCGTCTTGCTGCCGGGGCCCTGGTAGCCGCCGCCGATGCCGTTGACCTCGGCGGTCGGGCGGGCCCAGATCCGTTCGAGGGTGCTGTATCCGGCCTCGCCGTGGGTGGCGTGGGACTTGGCGGTGGCCAGCCAGCGGTCCTCGTCGAAGGGCAGCTCGGCGAACAGTTCGCGTTCGCGGTCGGTGAGCTCGACGATGCCGTCGTAGAAGCCGGGGATCGCCACGCGCGCGTGCTCGTCGTGCAGGGCGGCGACCAGGCGGGCGGCCGCGGTGGCCGGGTTGGGCACGGCGCCGCCGAAGGAGCCGGAGTGGATGTCCTGGTCGGGGCCGTAGAGGCGGATCTCGCACTCGGCGAGGCCGCGCATGCCGGTGCACACCGTCGGGGTGTCCTCGGACCACATGCCGGTGTCGGAGACGATCACGGCGTCGGCGGCGAGCCGCTGCGCGTGTGCTTCGACTAGCGCACGGAAGTGCGGGGAGCCGGATTCCTCCTCGCCCTCGATCAACAGCTTCAGGTGGACCGCGGGGGCGGTGCGGCCGGTGGCGGCGAGGTGGGCGCGGACGCCGAGTGTGTGGAAGAACACCTGGCCCTTGTCGTCGGCGGCCCCGCGCGCGTACAGCCGGTTCCCGCGGACGACCGGCTCGAAGGGGTCGCTGTTCCAGCCGTCCTCGCGGGCGGCGGGCTGCACGTCGTGGTGGCCGTAGACGAGGACGGTCGGTGCGTCGGGGTCGTCGGACGGCCATTCGGCGAAGACGGCCGGGGCGCCGGGGGTCGGCCAGACCTCGGCGGTCGGGAAGCCGGTCTCCGTCAGCTTGGCGGCGAGCCAGTCGGCGCTGCGCCGTACGTCGGGCGCGTGGTCGGGCTGGGCCGACACGGAGGGGATGCGCAGCCATGCGGTGAGGTCGTCGAGGAAGGCGGCGCGGTGCTGCTCGATGTACGTGCGGACGGCGCTGTCCGGGGTCTGGCTCATGCTCACGAGCCTATCGGCCCGTACGGACATCCTCGGCGGGCGGTTCGTCACACTCGGCCCGTCGGGTGCGCCGCTTCGGCGTCTTCCGTGAGGAGCCGTTCCAGGGCGGTCCGGTCGGGGAGGTCCCGGGGGCGTACGACCTCGCCGCTGCGCACGTACAGGAAGGCGGCCGTCACCGATTCCAGCGGTACGCCCTGCTGCTCGGCCCAGGCCAGGCGGTACACGGCGAGCTGCAGGGGGTCGGCGGTGCGGGTGCGGCTGGTCTTCCAGTCGACGATCTCGTACGTCGCCTCGTGGCCGTCGTCCAGCTGGTAGACCGCGTCGATACGGCCCCGGACGACGCGGCCGGCGAGGGTGAGCTGGAAGGGGGCTTCGACCCGGTAGGGGGTGCGCCGGGCGTACTCGCTGCGTTCGAAGGCCTCCTTGAGGGCTTCCAGGTCGTGTTCGTCGGCGATCTCGGCGTCGCTGCCGGGCAGCTCGTCCGGTTCCAGCAGGGGCAGTGTCAGTTCCTCGAAGCGGGCTTCGACCCAGGCGTGGAACCGGGTGCCCCGGCGTGCGGCCGGTTGCGGGGGGCGTGGCATGGGGCGCGCGAGTTCCTGCGCGAACCCGTCCGGGTCCTCGGCCAGGCGCAGCAGCTGGGACGCGGTGAGCGTGACGGGCAGCGGGACGTCGGTGACGGCCTGCCGGGCCCGCAGCAGCTCTCCGGTGAGCGCGTCCAGGTCACGGTCCCAGGAGGCGAGGGTGCGGGCTTCCTCGGGGGTGAGGCCGGGGTCGTGCCGCGGCTCGGCGGGGCGGGGGTGGCGCGGCGGGGCGGGTGCCTGCCGCGGGACCGTCGGCCGGCGGGTGCTCCAGGCGTCCCGGTCGGCGGGGGCGGGGGTGTCGGAGGCGGGGGTGTCCGCGTCGTACGGCGCCTCCCTGTCGTCAGGAGCGTCCGTGTCGTGCGGGAAGTCCCCGCCGGGCTCGCCGTAGGGGACGTCGTCACCGTCGTGGGGGAAGCCGTCCCCGAAGGGGGACTCCTCCCCGCCGTGGTCGTGGTCGTGGGGGAGGCCCCCGTCGTACGGCTCCTCGGCGTAGGGGTCGTCCTCCGGGGGTGGGGGCCAGTCCGGGTCGTCGACGGCGGCGGGGTCGTGCGTGGCCTGCGGGTGGCCGGTGTCCTGGGCGGCGAGGGCGTCCAGGTGGGCGAGGACGGTGTCGGCGGCCGCTCGGCGGCGGGCCAGAGCGGCGTCGTCCAGCGGGAGCGGCCACACCTGGTCGGCGCCGGCCGTGTGCAGGGCGGGGTTCTCCTCGTCCTCGGCGGGCTCGTCGGCCCACGCCTCGATCTCGCCGTGGCCGGCGGCGCAGTGGTCGTACAGGGCCTGGAGGAAGTCGGAGGGGCCGCGCGGCTTCTTCTGGCTGGGCCCCCACCAGTGGCCGGAGCCGAGCAGGAGGGAGCGGGGGCGCGTGAAGGTGACGTAGCCGAGGCGCAGCTCCTCGGTGTGCTGGTGCTCCTTCATGGCCTCGTGGAAGGCCTTCATGCCGCGCGCGTCCCAGCTGTCGGCGTCGGGCAGGGTGTCCGCGTCGCCGCGCAGCGCGTGCGGCACCACCTTGGCCTGCGCGGTCCACTTCTCGCGGCCCTGAGCGCTGGGGAAGGTGCCCTTGACCAGTCCGGGGACGGCCACGACGTCCCACTCCAGGCCCTTGGACTTGTGGGCGGTGAGCACCTTGACCGTGTTCTCGCCGCCGGGCAGGGCGTTGTCGAGGCCCTTCTCGTACTGCGCGGCGGTGCGCAGGAAGCCGAGGAAGGCCAGCAGGGTCGCTTCCGCGTCGCTCGCCGCGAAGGAGGCGGCGACGTCCAGGAAGTTGGACAGGGTCTCGCGGCGGCGGGCGGCCAGGGCGTGCGGGGACGCCGACAGCTCCACCTCCAGGCCGGTGACGGTGAGGACGCGGTGCAGGACGTCCATGAGCGGGTCGGACAGCGAACGGCGCAGGTCGCGCAGCTCGGTGGCCAGGCGGGCGAAGCGCACGCGCGCGTCGCGCGAGAACGGCAGCCCGTCGTCCGGGCCCTCGTCGTCCAGGGGGCCTTCGAGGAAGGTGTCCAGCGCGTCCGCGAGCGATATCACCTCGGCCGGGTCGACCCCTTCGACGGCCGCGGCGAGCCGGCGGTCCGGGTCGTCGGTGTCGTCCACGCGCGCGTGCGCGACGAGCAGGCGGGCGCGGCGGCCGAGCAACGCGAGGTCGCGGGGGCCGATGCGCCAGCGCGGGCCGGTCAGCAGGCGCACCAGGGAGGCGTTGGCGCCGGGGTCCTGCAGGACCTCGCACACGGCGACGAGGTCGGCGACCTCGGGCAGGTGCAGCAGCCCGGACAGGCCGACCACCTCGACGGGGATGTCGCGGGCCACGAGGGCGCCCTGGATCTCGGCGAAGTCGGTCGCCGTGCGGCACAGGACGGCGATCTCGCCGGGGGCCGTGCCGGTGTGCACGAGGTGCGCGAGGGACTCGGCGATCCAGTCGATCTCCTCGGCGTGGGTGCGCAGCAGGGCGCAGCGGACCGTGCCGTCGTACTCGGCGCCGGGGGCGGGGCGGAGCGCCTGCACGCCCGCGTGCATGGCGCGCAGCGGCTCGGCGAGGCGGTTGGCGAGGTCGAGGAGGCGGCCGCCGCTGCGGCGGTTCTCACTGAGCGCCTGCCGGGTGGCGGGCCGGCCGTCGGGGCGCGCGAAGTGCGCCGGGAAGTCGTCCAGGTTGGCGACGGAGGCCCCGCGCCAGCCGTAGATGGCCTGGCAGGGGTCGCCGACGGCGGTCACCGGATGCCCCGTCCCGCTGCCGAACAGGCCCGCCAGGAGGACGCGCTGGGCCACGGAGGTGTCCTGGTACTCGTCCAGGAGCACCACGCGGAACTCCTCGCGCAGCAGCCGGCCGACCTCGGGGATGCGGGCGAGGCGGGCGGACAGGGCGATCTGGTCGCCGAAGTCGAGCAGGTCGCGTTCGCGTTTGGCGGTCCGGTAGCGCCGGACGAGGTCGGCCAGCTCCCGGCGGGCGGCGGCCGTCTCGGGGACCCTGCGCAGGTCGGCGTTGGTGAGTCTGGCGTCCTGCAGGGTGTGCAGCAGGTCCGCGTCCCAGGCGCGCAGTTCGTCGGGGTCGACGAGGTGCTCGGCGAGTTCGGAGTCGAGCGCGAGCAGGTCGCTGACGAGGTCGGCGAAGGAGCGCGTGAGCGCCGGGTAGGGGCCGGGGGCCTCGCGCAGCACGCGCGCGGCGAGCTGGTAGCGGGTGGCGTCGGCGAGCAGCCGGGAGGTGGGCTCCAGGCCGAGGCGCAGGCCGTGGTCGGTCAGCAGGCGGCCGGCGAAGGAGTGGTAGGTGGAGATCACCGGCTCGCCGGGCGGGTCGGCCGGGTCGATGGCGTCCGGATCGGTGACGCCGGCCTGGACCAGCGCCTTGCGGACGCGTTCGGCGAGCTCACCGGCGGCCTTGTTGGTGAAGGTCAGGCCGAGGACCTGTTCGGGGGCGACCTGGCCGGTGCCGACCAGCCAGACCACGCGGGCGGCCATCACGGTGGTCTTGCCCGACCCGGCTCCGGCCACGATCACCTGCGGGGCGGGCGGCGCGGTGATGCAAGCCGTCTGCTCCGGGGTGAACGGGATACCGAGGAGCTCTTTGAGCTGCTCGGGGTCGGTGATACGGGCGGGCATGTCGGGAAAGGCTAGCGGCGGGCACTGACAGCCGAGGACACATTGACCCCTCGTGACGGAAGAAGCGCAGGTCAGCACGTGTGGTGCTGTACGTCACCCTCGCGCCCGCCCACGTCACCCGAGCGCTCGCCCATGTTCACCCTGGCACTCGCGTAGGTCACCCGAGCGCTCGCCCACGTCCACCCGGGCACTCGCGTACGTCACCCACGCGCGCCGCCCGTACGTCACCCGTGCGCCCGGGTTCGTCATCCAGGCGCCCGGGGCCGCTCACTCGACCACGTGCCGTCCCTCGGGCCGGGCGCTGCACGAGGCGCGGAACGCGCAGTGCGTGCAGTGCTGGCCGGTGTGCGGGGCGAACCGCTCGTCGAGGACCTTGCCCGCGGCGGTGGCCAGCAGTTCGCCGACCCACTCCCCCGACAGCGGCTCCTGGGTCTGCACCTTCGGCAGGCTGTCGCCGCCGTCGCGTTTGGCGGCGCCCTGCCGGAGGTGCACCAGTTCCGCGCCGCCGGGTTCGGGGCGTACGCCGTCGTGGGTCTCGTCGACGGCGCCCTCGCGGACGGCGAGCTGGTAGACGGCGAGCTGGGGGTGGCGGGCCACCTCGGCGGCGCTGGGCGCCTGTTTGCCGGTCTTGAAGTCCACCACGTAGGCGCGCCCCTCGCCGTCCGTCTCGACGCGGTCCATCTGACCGCGGATGCGGACCTGGTAGTCGCCCGCCGCGAGGGTGACGTCGAAGTCCTGCTCGCTCGCCACCACGGTGCGCCCGGTGCGGTCCAGGACATGCCAGTTCAGGAAGCGTTCCAGCGCCACGCGCGCGTTGTCCTTCTCCTGCCGGGACTTCCAGGGCGCGTCGAAGACGAGAGCGTTCCACACCGAGTCCAGGCGTTCCATCAGCACGTCGAGGTCGGCGGGGGTACGGCCGGAGGCGACCTCGTCGGCGAGGACGTGGACGACGTTGCCGAAGCCCTGCGCGGTGGTGGCCGGGGCGTCGGCCTTCACCTCGCGGCCGAGGAACCACTGGAGCGCACAGGTGTTGGCGAGCTGGTCGAGGGCGCTGCCGGAGAGCACGACGGGCCGGTCGCGGTGGCGCAGCGGCACCTTGCTCTCGGTCGGGTCGTACATGCCCCACCACCGGTAGGGGTGCGCGGAGGGCACCAGCGGGCGGCCGTCCTCGTCGGTGAGGGCGGCGAGCCGGGCCAGGCGGCGGGCGGCGGCCTGGCGCAGGGCGGCGGACGCGCGCGGGTCGACCGTGGTGGCGCGCAGCTCGGCGACGAGCGCGGCCACGGACAGCGGGCGGCGGGGGCGTCCGGTGACGTCACGGGGCTCGACGCCGAGCTCGGTCAGGAAGCGGGACGGCTGGTCGCCGTCGTCGGCCGGTGCCTTCACCGCGGTCACGACGAGGCGTTCACGCGCGCGCGTGGCGGCGACGTAGAACAGTCGGCGCTCCTCGGCGAGCAGCGCCCCGGGGGTGAGCGGTTCGGCGAGGCCGTCGCGGCCGATGCGGTCGGCCTCCAGCAGGGAGCCGCGGCGGCGCAGGTCGGGCCACAGGCCCTCCTGGACGCCGGCGACCACGACCAGTCGCCACTCCAGGCCCTTGGAGCGGTGCGCGGTCATCAGGCGGACGGCGTCGGGACGTACCGCACGGCGCGTGAGCGTGTCGGCGGCGATGTCCTCGGCCTCGACCTCCTCCAGGAAGTTCAGCGCGCCGCGGCCTCCGGTGCGCTCCTCCGCGCGCGCGGCGGTGGCGAACAGCGCGCACACGGCGTCCAGGTCGCGGTCGGCGTTTCGGCCGGCCGCGCCGCCGCGCCGGGCGGACCGCTCCAGGCGCGCGGGCCACGGCGTGCCCTCCCACAGGTCCCACAGCGCCTCCTCGGCCGTACCGCCGCCGGCCAGGCGTTCGCGGGCCTTGCGGAGCAGCGCGCCGAGGCGCTGCGCGCCGCGCGCGTACGCCGGGTCGTGCACGGCCAGGCGCTCGGGTTCGGCGAGTGCCTGGGCGAGCAGGACGTCGGAGGGGGGCGGCAGGGGGTTGCCGGCCGCGCGCTCCTCCTCGCGCAGGGCACGTCCGAGGCGGCGCAGGTCGGCCGGGTCCATGCCGGCGAGCGGGGAGGCGAGCAGGGTGAGCGCGGTCTCGGTGTCGAGCCAGGAGGCGGCGTCCGGGGCCTGCCCGACGGCCTCTTCCGGAGCGGCGTCCGCGGTGGCCGGTTCGTCCGGCCCAGCACCCACGACGGCGGGCCTCTCCAGCCCGGCCCCCACGACGGCGGACTCCTCCAGTCCAGCACCCCCGGCAACGGACTCCTCCATCCCGGCACCCGCGGCGGAGGGCCCCTCCAGCCCGACGCCCCTGGCGGGGGGCTCCCCCAGTCCAGCACCCCCGGCAACGGACTCCTCCAGCCCAGCACCCGCGGTAGCGGACTCCGGGGTCGCGCTGTTCTTCTCGTGGGTGCCTGCCTCCGCCGTGGCCACCGCGCGCAGGGCCGCGAGCAGCGGGGCCACCGCCGGCTCGTGGCGCAGGGGCAGCTCGTCGCCGTCGATGTCGAGCGGGACGCCGGCCGCGGTGAGGGCGCGGCGCAGGGTCGGCAGGGTGCGGGATCCGGCCCGGACCAGGACGGCCATGTCGCTCCAGGCGACGCCGTCCTCCAGGTGCGCGCGGCGCAGGATGTCGGCGATGTTGTCCAGCTCCGTGCCGGACGTCGGGTACGTGTAGACCTCGACGCGGCCCCCGTCCCGTACGGCGGCCGGCTCGCGGTGGGCACGGACCGTGTCGGCGGGCAGCCGGGTCAGGGGCATGCGCCGGGTGATCAGGCGGGTGGCGGCCAGCAGGGCGGCGCCGGAGCGGCGGGAGGTGCGCAGCACCTCGACGGGCGCGGGACGGCCGTCCACGCGCGCGAAGGCCGCCGGGAAGTCGAGGATGCCGTTCACGTCGGCGCCGCGGAAGGTGTAGATCGACTGGTCGGGGTCGCCGAGGGCGATCAGGGTGCGCCCGCCGCCGGCCAGCGCGTGCAGGAGCCGTACCTGGGCGGGGTCGGTGTCCTGGTACTCGTCGACGTACACGGCGTCGTACCGGGCGGCGAGCCGTGCGGCGGTCTCCGGACGGTGGGCGAGCAGGACGGCGCGGTGGACCAGTTCCGCGTAGTCGATCACGCCCTGCATGTCGAGCACGTCGAGGTACTCGGCGAGGAAACCGGCGGCGGCCTGCCAGTCGGGGCGGCCGATGCGGCGGGCGAAGGCCTCCAGCGCGTCGGGGCCGAGGCCCAGCTCGCGGCTGCGGGCGAGGACCGCACGGACCTCGTCGGCGAAGCCGCGCGTGGTCAGGCAGGCGCGCAGTTCGTCGGGCCAGCGCACAGAGGTGAGCCCGAGCCGCTCCAGCTCCGGCTGCCCGGCGAGGAGCTCGCGGACGGTGACGTCCTGCTCGGGGCCGGAGAGCAGGCGCAGCGGCTCGGTGAACAGGCCGCTGTCCTGGTGGGCGCGCACCAGGGCGTAGCAGTACGAGTGGAACGTGGTCGCCCGGGGCGCGCGGGCGGCGCCGATGCGCAGGGCCATGCGGTCGCGCAGGTCGACGGCGGCCTTGCGGCTGAACGTCAGCACCAGGATGCGCTCGGGGTCGGCGCCCCGGGCGATCCGCGCGGCCACGGACTCGACCAGGGTGGTGGTCTTGCCGGTGCCGGGACCGGCGAGGACGAGCAGGGGTCCGGCGCGGTGATCAACCACGGCGCGCTGTGCCGCGTCCAGAGGAGGGGGGTCCACGGCGGCCGGCGGCGTCCGGACCAGTCGGTAAGCGCCACGGCCCTGCTGCCGCACCGGGAGGTGCGGCAGGCGCCTGGTGGAGGAGGAGGAGCTCACGTGATCGGCCGGTCCTGGTGGTCGTACTGGTGGGCGGGCGGTCACGCGTGCGAGGCGGTGGCCGCGGGATGAGGGGGACGTGTGCAGCCGACGCTACGCCGCCGCACCGGACGGAAGCAGGGCTTCGGCTCCTTCCCTCACGGCGCCGGCGTCACGCGCGTCCCTCACCTCACGAACGTACGTCATGTCACGGACGTCCCCGGTGTCACCCGTACGGGCCACGGGCTCTCCCCGGCGGCATCCGATGGCGGAAGCTGTCAGATGTGACCCTCCGCGCCCGCTCCGCCGTCCCAACGGGCCCGCCGCATGTCGAGTCGCGGCAGATGCCCTTCGGCGCTCCTGGCCGCCTGCTTCAGCGGTGTGCCCTCCGCCCGGTAGTGGTCGAGGGCGCGCAGTTCGTGGCCGGGCAGCAGCACCCCGTCGGCACGGACGACCCGCCACCACGGCACGGCGCCTCCGTAGAGGGACATCACCCGGCCGACCTGGCGCGGTCCCCCCTCCTCCAGCCACTCGGCGACGTCGCCGTACGTCATGACCCGCCCCGGCGGAATCCGCTCGGCCGCGTCGAGGACCCGCTCGGCGTACTCCGGCAGCGCGTCCGCGTACTCCCCGGGGGTGTCCTCGGCAGGGCTCTGCTCGCTCATTCGTCCATCCTGCCGCACCCCACGGACATCGCGGCGCGGACGGCGAGAAGCGGCCCTCTCGCCCCAGGACGCCGCTTCCGGCAGACTGTGCGCCCGCGCATCCGCACCCTGATGCCCGCGAGTGTCGGTGGGGCATGCCACCATCGTGCGGGCGGTGACTGGTGATACGAGACCAAGAAGAGACCATGAAGCAGCAGGGCGTGCACCCGGAGGACGGAACAGGCACCCCTGACGCCGGCGCGCGCCCCGGCACCGGTCCGCGCAAGCGCGACGGCACCGAGGACACCAGCCCGCGCAAGGACGACGGCACCGCACGCACCGGCCCGCCCGAGGACGACGCCACGCGCACGCGTGGGACGAACGCCGATGCCGGCCACAGCGGCGGCACGCGCGCGCGTGAGGACGAGGACGACGAACGCGCGCGGGACGACGGCCACGAGACCGAGGGGGCGCACGTCCCGGAGAACACGCCCCGAGACCTCGGTCCCGGCGCAGACGACGACCCGCACGCCGAGGCCGTGGAGGGCGACGAACCACTGCTCCCCGCGCGCGTGCACCGCCCCTCCGACCTCATGCGGCTCCTGGTGGGCCTGCTCGCAATCGTGGTGCTGCTCGCGATCGCCGCGTTCGCGCACGGCACCACCTCGGGCCTCGAACAGGACATCAACAAGGGCACCGGGCAGGCCCCCGACCTGCTGATCAGGTTCGCGGGTCTGGCGTCCAGCATCGCGATCCTGCTGGTGCCGGTCGCCTTCGCGATCGAACGGCTGATCAAACGCGACGGGTTGCGCATCGCCGACGGCGTCCTCGCGGCCGTCCTCGCCCACGGGGTGACCCTCGCGACCGACCTGTGGGTCGCCCGGGCCGCCCCGGACTCGATCCAGGAGGCGCTCACCCAGCCCTCGCCGGGCGACATCCACGCCCTGACCGACCCGGTGCACGGCTATCTGGCCCCCGTCATCGCCTACATGACGGCCGTCGGCATGTCCCGCAGACCGAGATGGCGCGCGGTGCTGTGGATCGTGCTGCTGCTCGACGCGTTCTCGATGCTCGTCACCGGCTACACGACACCGTTCTCGATCATCCTGACCGTGCTGATCGGCTGGACCATCGCCTACGGCACGCTGTACGCGGTCGGCTCCCCCAACGTCCGGCCCACCGGACAGACGCTGATGGCGGGCCTGAGGCACGTGGGCTTCCACCCCGTCAGCGCGGCCCGCGAGGAGGTCGTGGAGACGGAGAGCGGCGACCGCGGCCGGCGCTACTTCGTCACCCTGGAGGACGGTCCGCCGCTGGACGTCACGGTCGTCGACCGCGAACAGCAGGCCCAGGGCTTCTTCTACCGCGCGTGGCGCAATCTGACCCTGCGCGGTTTCGCCACCCGGTCCAGCCTGCAGTCGCTGCGCCAGGCGCTGGAACAGGAGGCACTGCTGGCGTACGCGGCGATCGCGGCCGGCGCCCACGCGCCCAAGCTCATCGCCACCTCCGAGCTCGGCCCCGACGCCGTCATGCTCGTCTACGAGCACACCGGCGGGCGCACGCTGGACTCGCTGGCCGACGCGGAGATCACCGACGAACTGCTGCGCCACACCTGGCACCAGGTGCGGGCGCTGCAGTCGCGGCGCATCGCGCACCGCAGGCTCGCGGGTGACGCGATTCTGGTGGATCGTTCCGGCAAGGTGATCCTGACCGAGCTGCGCGGCGGTGAGATCGCGGCCGGCGAGCTGCTGCTGCGCATGGACGTGGCCCAGCTGGTCACCACGCTCGGTCTGCGGGTCGGGGCCGAGCGGGCGGTGGCCTCGGCGGTCGGGGTGCTCGGGCCCGACGCGGTCGCCGACTGCCTGCCGATGCTGCAGCCGATCGCGCTGACGCGCTCCACGCGCGCGACCCTGCGCCGGCTGGCCCGGGAGCGCGCCCAGCGCGAACGGGAAGCGGTCCTGGAGGCGTCCCGACAGACCAAGCAGGCCCGTCTGGAGGAGGCTTCCGGGACGGACGGGGTCGTCCTCGAAAAGCCCGACAAGAAGACGGTCCGCGCCGAGCAGCGCGCGGAGCGGCGGGCGATAGACGAAGCCCTGGACGAGGCCCGCGAGGAGGACCTGCTCACCCAGATCCGGCACGAGGTGCTGCGGATCAGGCCGCAGGCCCCGGTGGAGCCGGCCCGGCTGGAGCGGGTGCGGCCGCGCACGCTCATCAGCTTCATCGCGGGTGCGATCGGCGCGTACTACCTGCTGACACAGCTCACCCACATCGAGTTCGGCACGCTGTTCGCGCAGGCCCAGTGGGGCTGGGTGATCGCCGCGGTGGCGTTCTCCGCGCTCAGCTACGTCGCCGCGGCGATGGCGCTGCTGGGGTTCGTGCCGGAGCGGGTGCCGTTCCTGAGGACGGTGGCGGCACAGGTCGCCGGGTCCTTCGTGAAGATCGTGGCGCCGGCCGCGGTCGGCGGTGTCGCGCTGAACACGCGCTTCCTGCAGCGCGCCGGCGTACGCGCCGGTCTCGCGGTGGCCAGCGTCGGCGCGTCGCAGCTGTTCGGGCTCGGCTGCCACATCCTGATGCTGCTGTCCTTCGGCTATCTGACCGGCACCGAGAAGACACCGTCGCTGTCGCCGTCCCGTACGGTCATCGCGGGCCTGCTGACCGTGGCGGTACTGGTGCTCGTGGTGACCTCGGTGCCGTTCCTGCGGAAATTCGTCGTCACGCGCGTGAGGTCGCTGTTCGCCGGTGTCGTACCGCGCATGCTCGACGTGCTGCAGCGGCCGCAGAAGCTGGTCACCGGCATCGGCGGCATGCTCCTGCTGACGGCGTGTTTCGTGATGTGCCTGGACGCCTCCGTCCGGGCGTTCGGCGGCGGCTCGGCCTCGCTGAGCATCGCCAGCGTCGCCGTCGTCTTCCTCGCCGGCAACGCGCTCGGGTCCGCGGCGCCCACCCCGGGCGGCGTGGGCGCGGTGGAGGCGAGCCTCACGCTCGGCCTGATCGCGTTCGGCCTGCCCAAGGAGGTCGCCGCACCGGCCGTCCTGCTGTACCGCCTGCTGACGCTGTGGCTGCCGGTGCTGCCGGGGTGGCTGGCCTTCAACCACCTCACCCGCAAGGGAGCCCTGTAAGACCCGGAGAGGCAGGGCGTACGCCTACCTCGTACGGCCCGCGCCCCGCGCGCGCCTCGGCGTGCGCGCCCCCAGGATGGGAGCATGGCGAACCCCTCCCGGCTGCGCGCCGCCGCCCTGACCACCACGGCCGTGCTGCTGTCCGCCCTGCTGGCAGGATGCGGCGACGGGACGAAGCACCACGGCGACCTCGCCGCGCAGAAGCTGGACTGGAAGGACTGCCCGGCGCCGTCCGAGGCGGAGGGCGGCGGCAGCGCTCCGTCCCCGCTGCCGAACGGCACCACCTGGCAGTGCGCCACCATGCAGGCGCCCCTCGACTGGAGCAGGCCGAAGGGCGACACCATCGGCATCGCCCTGATCCGCGCCCAGGCCACCGGCCCCGCGAGCAAACGGATCGGCTCGCTCGTGTTCAACTTCGGCGGCCCCGGCGGCAGCGGCGTCAGCACCCTGCCCGCGTTCGGCGCGGACTACGCCACTCTGGGCACCCGCTACGACCTGGTCAGCTTCGACCCGCGCGGGGTCGGCCGCAGCGCGCCGGTGAAGTGCGAGAGCGACGCCCAGCTGGACGAGTACTTCCAGCAGGACGCGACTCCCGACGACGACGCCGAACGCACCGCGCTCCTGGACCGCACCAAGCAGTTCAACGCGGCCTGTGAGAAGAACTCCCGAAAGATCCTGCCGCACGTGGCGACCACCGACGCGGCCCGCGACATGGACCTGCTGCGCCAGGTCCTCGGCGACGCCAAGCTGCACTACTTCGGCATCTCCTACGGCACCGAACTGGGCGGCGTGTACGCCCACCTGTTCCCCCAGCACGTCGGCCGGGCCGTGCTCGACGCCGTCGTGGACCCCACCCAGAACGCCGAGCAGAGCGCGCTCGGGCAGGCCAGGGGCTTCCAGCTGGCGCTCGACAACTTCGCCGAGGACTGCACCTCCAAGACCACGGAATGCCCGATCGGCGACACCGCGCAGGACGTGAAGAACCGCATCGCCAAGCTTCTGAACGACCTGGAGAAGAAGCCGATCTCCGGCATCACACCACGTCAGCTGACCCAGACGGTCGCGACGAACGGCATCGCGCAGGCCCTGTACTCCAAGGACTTCTGGGAGTACCTCACCGAGGGCCTGGAGCAGGCCTACGACGGCGACGGCAAGATCCTGATGCTGCTGTCCGACTCGCTGAACGGCCGCAGCGAGAACGGCGAGTACAGCAACATCACCGCGGCGAACATCGCCATCAACTGCGCCGACCAGAAACCCCGGTACACCGCCGACTACGTCCAGCGGCAGGTGCCCGAGTTCCGTGCCGCGTCCCCGCTGTTCGGGGACTACCTGGCCTGGGGCATGCTCAGCTGCACCGACTGGGCCGTGCCGGGCGCCGCCGACCATCCCGACGTCAGCGCGCCCGGCTCGGCCCCCATCCTCGTCGTCGGCAACACCGGCGACCCGGCCACGCCGTACGAGGGCGCGAAGAAGATGGTGGACGCGCTCGGCAAGGGCGTCGCCGTAGAGCTGACGTACAAGGGCCAGGGGCACGGCGCGTACGACAGCAAGAACAAGTGCGTGCAGAGCGCGGTGAACGACTACCTGCTCGACGGCAGGGAACCGAAGGCCGGCACGGTCTGCTCCTGACACCCGACGACGAGGCGGCGAAGGCGGTCAGAATCTTGTCCTTGCCGCTGCCGCGACACCCCCGCGTTTGGTTATCTGATCCATACAGCGCAAACCGGAGCGCGGCAGCACCCGATCTGCCACATAGTTGGATCATGAAATCCATCCGGCAGCTGCTCGACACGAAACGAGAACTGCGCGCAGTGACTTGGGCCCGAGTCATCGATCTCACCGGGCGACTGAATCTGAAATTAGAAGAAAACAAGGAAAATCTTCTACTCCGGACAGCGATGGAGCAAATTACTCGATGCCGAGATGCCCTCGCCTTTAGCATCAGATCTTCATCGGTGGCCGTCGCCCAGATTCATTTCGATGCAGCGTTCATTCTCTATTTGCGCGCAGCAAGCCTTGCTGAAACCGCCCCCATGATGCCTGCCATCCTTGGCACCGTGAGAGAAAATCTACCCTCTAACGATCTACGCAGAAAAGCAGTGGAGAGTATCGCCGAGGGGATTTCCGCAAAGAAGTCTACGCTTACCGAATCTGACCGCGAGACGGTACTGGATACCCTAGCGGCGGCCAATCAGGCGCGGACCACTAAGACCATAAGGATCCGCGATTTCGTGCGCATCGTGTCGATTGTCAGCCTTTTGCTGACGGCTGTCGCTGTCGGCGTGGCGGCCCTAGGTGCGTACCGCCCCACTGCCGTCCCGCTATGTTTCGTACCTCAGACTCCAGCGGGCGGCTATTTTACTGTTTGCCCGTTGGGAGTGGCCTCTGGAGGTGATCCCGCATTCCCTAATACCCGGGCCACCGACCCAGCCGACTACTTAGTGGTGCAAATCATCGGACTGGTTTCCGCAGGCCTCGCTGCTGCTACAGCGCTGCACCAAATGAGAGGAAGCACGACCCCCTATAATGTCTCGCTAGCTCTTGCGGCCCTGAAGCTGCCCACCGGGGCGCTTACCGCTCCACTTGGCCTCCTATTTATCCACGGCGGCTTCATTCCTGGCCTGTCGGCGCTAGACTCGTCCGCGCAAGTCATCGCATGGGCTATCGTATTCGGTTACTCGCAACAAATCCTGACGAGGTTGGTCGACAATCAGGCCAAATCGATTCTTGGCGATCCCCCCGATGGCCCGAAAGTAACAACAAAACATGCGAATCCCGCATAAGAACGTTGCACTGTGCGGGACAAGGCGGGCGAGCTCTTCCTTCTCCTCGGTGACGGGCAGGCCGTCCCGCTCGCCGCCGTCGGCCTCGGCCTGCCGGATGGGGTTCCTCTCGTGAGGCCCATGGCGCCTACGGGCCATCACCAGTCAGCGCCCTTAATATGCGAAGGGATGGAAGAAAACGCACCAAGTAACCCAAATCGCACCCAGGGCGGCACGAAGATCTGGGTGGTGGCGGCCGGTATCAGCTTTGCTCTGGCGGCATCCCTCACTCTGGCCAACGCTTTGGGCGCAAAGCCCGGCCGGGCAGCCACCCTCATCGGTGTGCTGGTCGGCCTGACCGGTTTTCTGGGGTCCGTCACCGAGCTTCTGCGGGACAGACTGGCCGAGGTGCCTCGGTGGCAGCGTGCCACGTACGCAGTCGTGATCGGTTGTGTCTTTGCCGGCGGGGTCGTGGTGCTCCTGCGCTTCCAGGCACCACCGCCCCCGCTGCACCGGCTGACCGGTCCTCAGGACGTGGCCGTGGTCGGCTTCAAGGACCGTGGCTCCGGGCAAGACCAGCAGCTCTTGAACGATGTCTCCTCGACCTTTGCCCAGGTCCTGAGCAAGGCCCTTCCCAAGGGCACAGTCGTACACGACTACGCAACGGAGTACGAGCTTCCGCTGACCGAACTGCTCCACGGCGATCACCGCCGCCTCGACAGCCGCACCCGGAAGTTTGTCGGCCAGTCCAACGCCGCCATCCTCGTCGGCGGCATCGTCACCCCCGGTTCCGGCGGGCAGATCAACGTGCGCCCCGCGGTGTATGTCCGCGCCGACCAGGTGCCCGACGCCCCCGAACTCGCCGGCTGGTACACCAGCGCACCGGTCCCCGCGGACCAGAGCCTCGGCCTTGCCCACAGCCGGGGCGCCCTGGTGGCCGAGCTGGTCCGGCAAGCCAGCGGTCTTGCCCAGTTCACCTCCGCCCTAGACGCCTGGCACTCAGGCCGTACCACCGAAGCCGTAGCCGGCTTCACACGGCTGCTGCCCGGCAAAGGGACGTCGGACCTCGACCCCGGCTCCGGATTCGTCACCTCGGACCTTGTCCACCTGTTCCGGGGCCACGCCCTGGAACAGACCACTGTCAATGGGCAGGCGGCCTCGCGTTCCGTGCTGGAGGCCGCCGGCGCCGACTACCGGGCCATCCCGGCGGACTCTCCCATCCGGCTCCGGGCACAGCTCAGCCTGGCCAGCAACATTTATCTGCGTGCGGAGACAGCGACGGACTGCGTTCCCGGAGCCCTGCGTGACTCGGACATCGCCGGCGTCACCTCCACCCTCCGGCGGCTGATGTCCGACGCGAACTTCACCACGCTGGGCCGCCTCAAAGCCGCGGTCAACCTGGCCCAGGTGGAGTATTGCCGGATCAATGCGGGCCTCACCAGCGACGACGGCACCATCGATGCCGTTGTGCGACGGGTCCGCGCCGCAGGGCCCGGCGTAGGCGTTCGCGAACTGAAGGCGCTGGCCGCCTCCATCGTCGCCGTGCGCGAGGCGGACCGAGGGCACCTGGAGGCCGCGATCTCCGGCATCCGGCAGGCACTCGCGCTGGAGAGCCATTTCGCCCGGCGCGCCCAGTGGCTGGAATGGCTGGCCGACTGGGCCTTCGCTCGGTGCGACCTGGTCACCGGAGACCAGGCCGCGCGGGATTCTCTCGACCAGATGCGTAACGCCTTCCGCACCGGTGCCGCGAGCCGACAGGACTACGAGGCGGACCGCAAGCGCCTCGACCAGCAAAGGAACCACGCCCGCGCGCAGTGCGGGTCTGGGAGCCCACGGTGAGCACATGAAAGGAAACCCTGATGAAGCGTCGACAACTGGCCGGGTGGCTGGTGCTGCTGTCCATCGCCGCCGCTGGATGTGGCTCAGCAGCCCAGGACGCCACACGTCGAACGAACGCGACACCACGAAGCGCAGCGGAGAGCCGCCAAGCCGCAGACGCACGCAAACCCAAGCCGCACAAGGGCCCGAAACTGCAGGGGAAGTTCAGAAACCTCGCGGCAGGCGACGGC
The DNA here is from genome assembly GCF_014649495.1 of Streptomyces filipinensis. Classification (GTDB taxonomy): domain Bacteria; phylum Actinomycetota; class Actinomycetes; order Streptomycetales; family Streptomycetaceae; genus Streptomyces; species Streptomyces filipinensis. The sequence goes on from NZ_BMTD01000002.1 coordinate 175,926, forward strand.
GACGCCCCCGAATGTAGGCGGGATCTATCCTCTCTGCCTGCGGGGTTCGCCACCTCGCCCGCCGTATGGATGAGCACGGTCCAGGGCCCCAGCAAGCTCGTGTTCAGTGGCGAGAACGCACTGTGTCTGCACGGCTTCACGGCCGAGCGAGCGGTCACCGTCACCGTCTCTGACGGCCGCCACGGCTACACAACCACCGCACAGCCCACCGCCGGCAAGCTCACCTTCGACCGGTACGAGCCTCCGGAGTCGCTTTTCAACGATGCGCGGCTGCGGGTGTACGACATCGGCAGCGACGTGATGCAAAGTGAAACCTGGGACTTCGTCCCGCAGTCCGCCGCCCGTGAAAGCCTGGCGGCAGCGGGCCACTTCACCATCAGCGCCACCCAGGGCAGCACCACCGCCTCGTACAAGCAGTCGGTTGCCGTACCGACGAACCCGGAACGGGCACGGCTGCGCGGTGAGAGCAAGCGCCGACTGGTCGTCGACGGTTTCAAGCAGGGAGACACGATTCCCGTCGGGCTCTACCGCCTGGCTGCCGGGGCGAGCGGCCAGGCGACCCTCGTCCGACAGCTCGGCAACGTCGTGATGCCCCGCTCGCGCACCGCCGTCTTCGCCGTCCCGCAATCGGCGGCGGGCAGTACGTACTGCGTCACGGTACCCCTGGCTGCGCAGTACAACTGTCCGTCCTTCTGATCCGCTGGTCGGGGTGTAGGCGATCTCGACGTTGTTCGCCGCTGCCGACGTCGCGACCCGCCAGCCGGATCGCTGGGCCGCCCTGGGGCCATGCGAGGTCAGCCAACGCTACCCAACAACGGCAGAAGCCCACGGCATCCGAACTGGTCAGAGCCGTGGGCTTCGTCAGCCTCGCCGGTGGGCGAGGCCTCTGGTCAGTAGATCGGCTTCTGGGGTTCGATCTGGTTGACCCAGCCGATGACGCCGCCGCCGACGTGGACCGCGTCGGCGAAGCCCGCGGACTTCAGGACGGCCAGGACTTCCGCACTGCGGACACCCGTCTTGCAATGCAGGACGATCTTCTTGTCCTGCGGGAGGCCCTCCAGGGCGGTGCCCATGAGGAACTCGTTCTTCGGGATCAGCTTGGCGCCCGGGATGGAGACGATCTCGTACTCGTTCGGCTCGCGGACGTCGATGATCTCGATGTTCTCGCCGTCGTCGATCCACTCCTTGAGCTGCTTGGGAGTGATCGTCGAGCCGGCGGCGGCCTCCTGGGCCTCCTCGGAGACGACGCCGCAGAAGGCCTCGTAGTCGATGAGCTCGGTGACGGTCGGGTTCTCGCCGCACACCGCGCAGTTGGGGTCCTTGCGGACCTTGACCTGGCGGTACTGCATCTCCAGGGCGTCGTAGATCATCAGGCGGCCGACCAGCGGTTCGCCGATGCCCGCGAGGAGCTTGATCGCCTCGTTGACCTGGATGGAGCCGATGGACGCGCACAGCACGCCCAGGACGCCGCCCTCGGCGCAGGAGGGGACCATGCCGGGGGGCGGGGGCTCCGGGTAGAGGCAGCGGTAGCAGGGGCCGTGCTCGGACCAGAAGACGGAGGCCTGGCCGTCGAAGCGGTAGATCGAGCCCCACACGTACGGCTTGTTCAGCAGCACGCACGCGTCGTTGACCAGGTACCGGGTGGCGAAGTTGTCGGTGCCGTCGACGATCAGGTCGTACTGGCTGAAGATGTCCATCACGTTGTCGGCCTCAAGCCGCTCCTCGTGAAGGACCACGTTGACGTACGGGTTGATGCCCTTGACGCTGTCACGGGCGGACTCGGCCTTGGAGCGGCCGATGTCGGACTGGCTGTGGATGATCTGGCGCTGCAGGTTCGACTCGTCGACCTCGTCGAACTCCACGATGCCCAGGGTGCCCACGCCCGCGGCGGCCAGGTACATCAGCGCCGGCGAGCCCAGGCCGCCGGCGCCCACACAGAGCACCTTGGCGTTCTTCAGCCGCTTCTGCCCGTCCATGCCCACGTCGGGGATGATCAGGTGGCGGGAGTACCTGCGGACCTCGTCTACGGTGAGCTCAGGAGCTGGCTCGACCAGGGGTGGCAGCGACACGGGGACTCCGTTGGTCGGTCAAACAGTACGGTTGTTCTCCCCGTAACACTGCCACGGCCTTTTTCATTCCGAGACACCTGTTCCGATACGCGAGACGATGTCGTCCCAGTAGCCGGGCATCGTCTCCCAGGGGTCGGTGCGGCCACCGCGGTCGGTGCGGTCGGTGAAGTAGATCGTCGCCGCTCCCTGCCAGCGGGCGAGGCGCAGCGCCTCGTCCAGGTGGCCGCGGGGCACGCCGTGCACGAAGTGGCAGAAGCGGTCCGGCGGGTAGTCGGCGGTCCACTCGGCCACCTGCGACCAGCGGTAGTCGGACCAGGAGCCCGAGAAGGTCACCAGCTGGTCGGCGTTCTCGGCATAGCCGGGGTGCGGGTGGGTGCCGTGGCCCAGGACGATGTGGGCGGTGTCGCTGATCGCCCGGAGGGTGGTGACCGCACGGCGGACCTCGGGGAGCGCGCCGCGGTCCGTGGGACAGCGGTCCAGCAGGAAGCCGTCGACGCGGTACCAGTCGAGGTGGCGGTGGGCGTCGCAGAGCAGGTCGGCGAAGGCCCGGGCGCCATGGGTGAGGTCCAGGTGGCCGAGGACCCGCACGCCCGCCCCGCGCAGCCGCCCCGCCGCTTCCAGGCAGTGCGGGTCGGGGCGGGTGCCCGGCCCGGCGGCCACGTTGAGGACCACCCAGTCCAGCGGGGTGCCGGAGCGGGCCAGTTCCGCCCACTGGGCCGGGGCCACGAGCGGGTGGGCGTAGCCGGGGATACCGAGGGCGGTGCGCAGGCCGGTGCTGGTGGCGCCCGCTGAGGTGCTGGTCAGATGCGGCATGCGGCCTCCATCCAGATGTCGGCCAGGGATTCCTCCAGGCCGATGCGGGGCCGCCAGCCGAGCCGGTCGCGTGCGGTGCGCACGTCGGCCTGCTGCCAGCCGCCGCAGCCGTCGGGGTACGGGTACGCGACCGGGCCCGCGTGGTCGGAGTCGGGCCGGGGGTGGCCGATGGTGCTGCGCAGCGGTCCGGGCGGGGCGTCCAATTCGTGCAGGGCGCCGCCGTAACCGGCCACGCGCGCGAGGACGGCGGCGGCGTCGCGGAGGCGGACGGCGCGGCCGGAGCCGATGTTGATGACGCCCTGCGCGGCGGAGAGCGAGGCGGCGTGCACGGCGCGGGCGACGTCGCGTACGTCGATGAAGTCGCGCTGGGCCCCGAGGCCGCCGAGTTTGAGTTCACCGTCGCCGGACTGCATGGCGCGCCGCATGGCCTCGGCGAGCCGGCCCAGTGGGGAGCCGGCCGGGGTGCCGGGGCCGGCCGGCGAGAAGACCCGGAGCACGACGGCGTCCAGGCCGGAGCCGAGGACCAGTTCGGTCGCGGCGAGCTTGCTGACGCCGTACGGGCCGCCGGGGCGCGGTACGGCGTCCTCGGCGGTGGAGGAGCCGGGCTGGCTCGGCCCGTACTCGGCGCTGCACCCGATCTGCACCAGCCGGGCGCCGCAACCGCTGCGGCGCAGGGCCTCGCAGACGGTGGCGACGGCGACGGTGTTGTGCCGGGTGAGTTCGCGGGCGCCGCCGCGGATGGCGCCGGCGCAGTTGATGACGACCCCGGGGTGGACCGCGTCGAGGAAGCGGGTGAGCGCGCCCGGGCTGCCGGTGGCCAGGTCGAAACGGACGTCGGCGTCGTCGCCGCGGCCGAGCGCGGTGAGCTGGACGGCCGGGTCGGCGAGCAGACGGTCGGCGACGAACCGCCCGATGTATCCGTTGGCTCCGATCAGCAGGACCCTCATCGGACGGCTCCCGGGGTGTGAGCGCGGACGGCACCGTCGGGACCGGAGTGACCGGCGGACCCGTCGTGGTGGAAGGGGCTGGCGGGGTCACCGTGACCGGCGGGACGGAAGGGACTGGCGGGGTCGCCATGACCGGCGGGACGGTGAGCAGTGGGACGCTGTCCGGCGGGACTTTGACCCCCGGGACTGCGACCGGCGGGACGGGGACCAGCGGGACCTTGCCCCCCGGGACTGCGACCGGCGGGGCGGTGGCCGGTGTGGCTGTGACCGGTCCGGCGGGGATCGGCGGGACTCGTGTGACCGAAGGAGCGGCTGGAACAGCAGTGTGTGACGGGGCCGCTCGCTCTGGGGGCGACTGCGGACCCCGTGGTTCCCCAGGCCCCGGCCCCGGCGGATCCGGTCACTGCCCGGCCTCCGGCTCCGAAGGTCCCAAAGGCTCCGGCGCCCACGGCTCCGAAGGTCCCAGCGGCTCCGGCGCCCGCGGCTCCGAAGATCCCGGCGGCTCCGGCGCCCGCGGCTCCGAAGATCCCGGCGGCTCCGGCGCCCGCGGCTCCGAAGATCCCAGCGGCTCCGGCGCCCGCGGCTCCGAAGATCCCAGCGGCTCCGGCGCCCGCGGCTCCGGCGGTCCCGGCGGCTCCTGCGCGCGCGGCTCCGGCGGACGCGCCGGTGGTTCCGGGGGCTCCGGACGCTCCGGGTCGGGAGGTGGTCATCTGGCGTTCTCCTTCAACAGGGGTGGTGCGGTCGCCTCCGGCGGCGGTCCGGGCCGCGGCGGAAGGTTCACTCGGGGGCTCCCGTGGGCGCGTGCGCCGAGGCCTGGGTCAGCGTGCGGACGGCGTGGAGCAGCAGGGCCAGCGCAGCGGTGCCGCAGGCGAGGGCCGGGACGGCCGCCGCGCCCCAGGCGTGCACGAGGGTCCGGACGGGAGCGGCCGGCACGGCCCAGCCGGTCAGCCTCGCGACCGTCGGCAGGGCGAGGGCCACCGCCTCCGTGGCCGCCGCGGCGCCGAGCAGCACGGCCGGGGCGTGCCGGTGGTGGTGCACGGTGAGCAGACGGGCGAGCAGGAGCAGGGCCCCCAGGGCAAGGGTCTGCGGGGAGGCCACGGATTCGTGCAGGACCGTGCCGCACATCACGAGCAGTGCGGTGAGCGCGCCCACGAACAGGGCGAACGTGCCGAGCAACAGCGGTCTGCTGGCGGCCGTGAAGTCCTCCAGGCCTCGGCTGCCGGCGAGCCTGCGGCGGGCGCCCGCGGTGAGCAGGTGGGCGCACCAGGCGGCCGGGGCACAGGCCAGGGTGAGGGCGAGGGCGGGCGTGGTGGCCGTGGGCCAGGGGCCGTCCGGGGCGCCGGTCGGCAGGGCGTCGGGGCCACCGGTCACGACGGCGTGGAGCAGCCCGTCGCCGAGGAGGGCGTACCCGAGCAGCCAGAATGTGCACGCGCGCGTGGCGTTCGCGGTGTGCCAGGCGGGTGGGCCGGACGGGCCGGCGAGGGGGCCGCGGCGCAGTGCGGCACGCGTGGCGAGGGCGACGGCGAGGATGCCGGCGAGGGCGGTCAGCAGGCGGGGCTGGCCGTGGGCGAGGCGCAGTCCTGCCACGGTGGCCGTGCCGAGGGCGCCGGGCAGGAGGGTGAGCAGGACCCAGTCCGCGCGCACCCGGGGCGCGGGCAGCGGCTCCGTCGCGGGACCACGCTCACCGGTACGCGGCACGCGCGCGTAGAGCTCCTCGGCGAGCGAGAAGACGTCGCGGTGGCGGAACCGGGCGGCGGTCCGGTCGGTGACGCCGTGCGCCTCCAGACCGGCGGCGATCTCCAACGAGTCCACGGCCTGTTCGCAGAGCTCGCGGTGCCGGTGCAGCAGGGCCTTCACCGGGTCGGCGGCACCGCGCCGGGGTGCGGCGAGGCGTCGCCCGACCGGCTGGGGGCCGACCGCGTCCCCGTCATCGGCGGGCGCGATCCCCCACTCCCCCGAGCCCGCGTTCCAGGGCTCGGCACCTTTGGGCATCCCGGGCCGGTCGAGTCCGACCGACGTGCCCGCCTCGCTGGGCTCACCCACCGCACCGCTCCCGTCCACGTCCCGTACGCCCATCACGCCCCCTCCGCGGCCAGTGGTGTCGCGCGTACCGGTGGGGCCGTGGCCCAGCCGGGGACGGTCCGGGGCAGGACGCGGGCCGTGGGGCCGGTCCAGCGGCCGGGGACGTGCGACTCGGCGGGGGCGGCGAACGGCCGGGGCTCGCCGGCCTCGTCGAGGACGACCCGGTGGACCGGACAGTGCGAGACGATCCGCAGGTAGAGGCCGTGGAACGCCGCGATGTTCTGCTCGACGGTGAACAGTTCGAGCGCGCGGGCGCGCGCGGCGGCGCCGAGGCGCTCACGGCGCTCGGGGTCGCGCAGCAACGCCACGCACGCCTCGGCGAGCGCCCTCGGGTTGCGCGGGGGTACGACGAGTCCCGTGCCCCCGATGACCTCGACCACCGCGCCGACGTCGGTGGACACGGTGGCCCGGCCGCAGAACATGGCCTCGATGAGGCCGATGGGGAAGCCCTCGACCACGCTGGACAGCACGACGACGGCGCCGGCGGCGTAGGCGTCGGGCAGCGTGGGGGCCTCCGGGCCGCCGATCTCCTCGAAGGAGACGGGGTTGTCACCGACGGCGTGCGCGCCCTCCGCCTCGTCCGGGAAGAGCTGCGCGGCGAGCGCCCGGCAGTGGCCGAGGTAGGCCGCGCCCTCGGGCCCGGCGGGCGCGCCGACGATCCTGAGGCGCGCCTTGGGTTCCTCCTTGCGGACCTCGGCGAAGGCGTGCAGCAGCGAGATCAGGTCCTTGGCGGGTTCTACGCGCCCGACCCACACGAGCGTGTCCGGCTCGGCGCGGTCGGGGGCCTCGCCGACCTCGGTGAAGCGGGCGGCGTCCATCCCCGGGTAGACCGTGCGGATCCTGGCCCGGTCGGCGCCGCACCGTTCCTGCCAGCGGCGGGCGTGGGTGTTGCCGGGGGTGAGGATCTCGGCCCGCCGGTAGACCTCGGTGGCGAGCCGGCCGTGGAAGGCGCCGAGCAGCGCGCGTACGGCGGGGGTGGCGATGTCGGGGCCGAGGGTCAGGTAGTGCGAGCGCAGGGGCACGCCGTACTCGGTGACGAGCAGCGGTACGTCGGAGAAGTGCCGGGCGAGCAGCCCGGGGAGGGCGGCGGGGCCGCCGGCGGCGGCGTGACAGAGGTCGGCCGCGCCGAGGCTGTCGTCGCCGTACCAGTCGAGGGAGAGGGGGCGCAGGGCGCGTTCGAGGTGTGCGGTGACGGTGAGCAGATCGGGTACGCGCGCCTCGTGCGCCGTGCGCAGCGCGCCGGGGGCACGACAGGCGCGTTCGAGGGTGCGTACGGCGGCGTCCGAGCGCAGGGCGCCGACCAGTCCGCCCTGGTCGCGGGCGAGTTCGGCGAGTCCGTACAGCGCGTTGCCGAAACGGTCCGCCAGAGCGGTGGCCCCCTCCTCGGAGACGGCATCGGCCCTGGTCCCGGCGCATACCGAGGCGACCAGTTCGCCGTAGCACTCGATGAAGCGCCGGCGTGTGCGCCGCCCGTAGGCGACCCCGTCGTCCTCGGCCGTCCACAGCGGCGCCGTACGCACCCCGCCGACCTGTGGCGGGAGCGCGACCCAGCCGGAGTCCTCCTGGCGCCGGCTGCGGCTGAGCGCGTAGACGTCGAACTCGTGCCGCCCGAGCCCGCGCACGAGCCGCTCGCACCAGAGTCCGGCGTCACCGCCCACAAACGGGTAGCCACCCTCGGTAACCAGTCCGATGCGCACGTGTGCACCCCCGATCTCCTGTCCGGTGAGCCGCCCCGGTCCCGGCGGCTCGCAGCGGGACGAACGTAAGCGGACAAGGCGGTGGCGCGACGGACGGTTGTCCATCGCGCCACCAAAAGGGGTGAACGGGCGTAACTTTCGCGTGCGGGTCGCGTTCGGCCGCGCTAAGGATCCACCCGGCGATCAGCCGGGCGCGAAACGTTACGCCACGGCCGGTTCCCGGCGGGCCGCGCGCCGCTGGGCCGCCAGCTCGGGGTCGAGCGCCGGTACGGCGGCCAGGAGCCGGCGGGTGTAGGACTCGCGCGGGCTGTCGTACACCTCGTCCGCGGGCCCGCACTCGACGACCCGGCCCCGGCGCATCACCGCGACGTGGTCGCTCACCTGCCGGACGACGGCGAGGTCGTGCGCGATGAAGACGAGCGCGAGGCCGAGTTCCCGCTGGAGTTCGCCGAGGAGGGCGACCACCTGGGCCTGTGTGGTGACGTCGAGCGCGGAGACGGGCTCGTCGCAGACGATGACACGCGGTTCGGCGGCCAGCGCGCGGGCGATGCCGATGCGCTGGCGCTGGCCGCCACTGAACTCGTGCGGGTAGCGGTCGTGGTGCGCCGGTTCGAGCCCCACCCGCTCCAGCAGTTCCCTCACGCGCCCCCGGATGCGCTCCTCGTCCCGTTCGCCACACGCCCGGAGCGGGTCGGCGATGGACTCGCCCACGCTGCGGCGGGGGTTGAGGGAGGAGACGGGGTCCTGGAAGACCATCTGGACGGCCGGGTTCACCCCGGTGTGCGGGCGGCCCTCGTAGCGGAGGGCGCCGGCGGTCGGCTCCAGCAGTCCGACGAGCATGCGGCCGAGCGTGGTCTTGCCGCTGCCGCTCTCACCGACCACCCCGAGGGTCTCGCCGCGCCGGACGGTCACGGAGACGTCGTCCACGGCCGCGACCGCCCCCTTGCCGCGCCCGAACTCGCGCCGCACGCCCATGGCCTCCAGCACGACCTCGTCGGTGGCCGGAGAGCCGGTGCGACGGGCGTCCACGCGCGGGACGGCGTCGAGGAGCTCGCGGGTGTACGCCTCGGCGGGCGCCGCGAGGACCGTGCCGACCGGGCCGCGCTCGACGGCCCCGCCGTGCCGCATGACGAGGATGTCGTCCACGCTCTCGGCGGCGACGCCCACATCGTGGGTGACGAGCAGCAGGCCCATGCCGGTCTCCGCGCGCAGCGTGTGCAGCAGGTCGAGGATCTGGGCCTGGACGGTGACGTCGAGGGCGGTCGTCGGCTCGTCGGCGATCAGCAGGTCCGGCTCGCAGGCGAGGGCCATGGCGATGAGGGCGCGCTGGCGCATGCCGCCGCTGAACTCGTGCGGCCGGGAGCGGGAGCGGCGCTGTGCGTCCGGAATGCCCACCCGGTCCAGCACCTCCACCGCACGCGCACGTGCGTGGCGACGCGACACGCGCGCGTGCACGCGGTAGACCTCGGCGATCTGGTCGCCGATCGCGTAGTACGGGTCCAGCGAGGACAGCGGGTCCTGGAAGACCATGGCGGCCTTCGCCCCGCGCAGCCGCCGCAGCTCCTCGTCGGAGGCCGCCTGTACGTCCGTGCCCGCCACCCGCACCGCGCCGGTGACCCGCGCCCCGGTGCCCCGGTGCAGGCCCAGCAGGGCGCCCGCGACCGTGGACTTGCCGGAGCCGGACTCGCCGACGAGGGCCAGAGCGGCGCCCTTCGCCAGGCTGAAGGAGAGCGAGTCCACGGCACGCAGGGGGCCGAACTCGACGCTCAGGTCCGTCACTTCCACCAGGCTCATGCGAGCACCACCCGTCGGTCGGCCACCGCGTACAGCACGTCCGCGACGGCGTTGGCGAGGACCACGAAGAAGCCGATGACCAGGACCATGCCGACGACCACCGGCAGGTCGACGACCTTCACCGCGTGCACCAGCTCCTGGCCGACGCCGGGCAGACCGAAGAGGGTCTCGGTGAGGACGGCGCCACCGACGGCCGAGCCGAAGGTGACCGCGTTGAGCGCGATGACGGATGCCGTCGCGCCGCGCAGGGCGTGCCGGGCGATCACCGCGCGTTCGCTGACGCCATACGCGCGGAACGTGCGGATGTGGTCCTCGGCCAGCGTCTCCAGCATCGACGCCCGGGTCAGCCGGGCGAAGTTGGCGGACTCGACGAGGGCGAGGGAGAGCCAGGGCAGCAGCAGGTTCCAGGCCCACTGCTCGGGGTCGTCGGTGAAGTTCACGTACTGCGGGAAGGGCAGCAGCTGCAGCTCGCCGCAGACGACGATCATCAGGACCAGACCGATGACGAAGACCGGTGTGGCGACGCCCGCCAGCGTGATCGCGGTCAGCACGCGCTCGCTGAACCGGCCGCGCCGCCAGGCCGACAGCACACCGGTGCCGACGCCGAGCAGCAGCCAGATCACCATCGCGCCGAGCACCAGCGAGAAGCTCACCGGCAGCTTGGCCAGGATGATGTCGGTGACCTGCTGGTCGGTCTGGTACGACTGGCCGAGGCAGGGCGCGGCGCAGTGCTCGACGGACGTGCCGGTGGAGAAGTCCTGCCCGGCGAAGAGTCCCTGCAGGAAGTGCCCGTAGCGCACGTACAGCGGGTCGTCGAGGTGGAGTTGCTGGGCCACCTGGTGGACCTGGGCGGGGGAGCAGCGCGGGCCGCAGGTGATCTGGGCGACGTTGCCGGGGGTGACGTAGAAGACGACGTAGATGATCACCGAGAGTGCGAACAGGGTGACCACGGCGCCGATCACGCGGCGCAGGACGAAGCCGGTGAGGCCGTTCACGCCCGGTCCTCCTTTCCCGCTTCGGTCTTCGCGCCGCCCTGGCGCCGCGCGCGGGTCCCGGCCTGCGGTGCGGCCTGCTCCGCGCGGGCCTCGCGCTTGCTGCCGGTGCCGACGCGCAGGCGGGAGGCCGCACGCGGGTCGAGGGCGACACGGACGCCGTCGCCGAGGACGGTCAGCGCGAAGACGGTCACGAACAGGGCACCGGCGGGCAGCAGCAGGTACTGCGGGGCCGCCTGGTACCAGACGTCGGCGGAGGTCAGCATCTGTCCCCACGAGGGCGTCGGCGGCTTCACGCCGACGCCGAGGAAGGACAGGGCCGCCTCGGCGCTGATGTTCGTCGGGACCAGCAGCGCCGCGTAGGTGATGACCGGCGCGGCCAGCCCGGGCAGCAGTTCGCGCACGGCGGTCCGCCAGGTGCTCCAGCCGCTGAGCCGGGACGCGGCGACGTAGTCGAGGTTCTTGAGGGTGAGCGTCTGCGCGCGCACCATCTTCGCGGTCGTGCTCCAGCCGGAGACCAGGGCGATGACCAGCGCGACGAGGACCGGCCGTGGGAAGTCGCCCGGGACGACGGCGAGCAGCGCGAGGGCCATGATCATCAGCGGCATCGCGACGAAGATGTCGGTGATCCGGCTCAGGACCAGATCGACCCAGCGGTTGCCCAGCCCGGCCGCCACGCCCATGACGGTGCCGAGGATCACCTGCGCCACCGTCGCCGCCAGCGCCACCCCGAGCGACACCCGTGCCCCGTACACGAGCCGCGCGAACAGGTCCCGGCCGGTCTGGGGTTCCACGCCCAGCCAGTGGTCGGCGCTCATGCCGCCGAGGGAGCCGACCGGAACGCCGCCGCGGGCGGAGTCGATCAGTGACGGGTGGTACGTGGTGGGGTCCTGGCCCTCCAGCGCGGTGAGCAGCGGCGCGCCGAGCGCGATCAGGACGAGCAGCGCGACGACGGCCGCGGCGACCAGGGCGGCGCGCTGCGCGCGCAGCCGCCGCCAGAACTGACGGGCCCCCGAGGCCGCCGGGACGGACGATTCCGTCCCGGCGGCCTCGACGGTGACAAGTGCCTCGCTCACGGTGCTACTTCACCGCGACCTGGGAGATGTCGAGGACGCCGGTCCAGTCGCTGATGACGATGTTCCTGACGTCCTCGCCGTACAGCCGCTTGTAGACGGGGTGGAACAGCGGCACGACGAGGGCCTTCTCGCCGATCTTCTGGTCCAGTGCACCCCATCGCCGGGCGGCCGCGTCAAGGTCGGTCAACTTGTTGATCGCGTCAATCTCGTCATTGACCGACGTGTCGTTGAGCAGACCCGTGTTGAAGTTCGCGCCGTCCTTGACGATCTGCCGGCCGTCGAAGATCGGGGCGAGGAAGGGGCCGCCGGAGGGCCAGTCGGCACCCCAGTGCGCGAGGAAGAAACCGGGCTCGGTCTTCACGCTGTGGATCTTGTCCCGGTAGTCGTTGTCCTCCAGGCCCTGCAGCTTGACCGTGATGCCGGCCTTCTTGAGCGCGTCCTGGACGGCGGTCGCGATCTCCGGGCTGGTCTCGAAGTCCTTGGCGTTGGAGTGGGTGAGGGTGACCGTGAGCCCGTTCTTGTGGCCGGCCTGCGCCAGCAGCTCCCTGGCCTTGGCCGGGTTGCCGGAGGTGCCGGCCGGGAACGGGTCGTACGGCGTGTAGCCGAAGGACTTCTGGCTGGGCAGGAACGTGGTGGCGGGCTCGGCGAGCGCGCTGCCGCCGGCCGCGTTGACCACCGAGGACCGGTCGATGGCGTAGGCGATCGCCTGGCGCACCTTCGGGTCGTCGAACGGCTTCACGGTCGGGTTGAAGGCGATGTAGTCGGTGTAGCCGAAGTGGCCGGTGCCCACGCGCGCGGCCAGTGCCTTGTCGCCGCCGACCTTGGCGAGCTCGGCCGGACCGAGGTTGGTGTCCGTGGTGACCGCGGCCGCGTCCGCACCCTGGGACGCGGACAGCCGCTGGTTGATCACCGAGGAGTCGAGACCGGAGCGGACGTCGATCTCGTCCGGGTAGGCCTTGCGCTCCCCGTCGGTGGCCGCGGACCAGTTCGGGTTGCGCACCAGGACGACGTGCTCGCCGTCGTTCTCGTTCTTGACGACCTTGTAGGGGCCGGACGAGACCGGGTGCTCCTCGTACTTGGTGCCGTTGTCCTTGCTCTTGGGCACCGGGGCGAACTGCGTCTGTGTGGCGAGGAACGGGAACTCGCCCTCGGGCTTGTCCAGGTGGAAGACGATGGTCCGGGCGTTCGGCGTCTCGATCGCCGAGAGGCCCTTCTTGTCCTTGTACGGCCCCTGGTAGTCGGCCGCCCCGGCCAGCCAGTCACGCAGATAGGGTGCGCCGCCCGAGAGTTCCGGGGCGAAGGAGCGCTCGATGCCGTACTTGATGTCGGCCGAGGTGATCGGCGTGCCGTCCTCGTACTTCAGGCCCTTCTTCAGGGTGTACGTCCACACGGTCGCGTCCTTGTTGGGGCGTCCGGTGTCGGTGGCGAGGTCGGGGACGACCTTGGCGCCGGCCGCGCCGTTCTCGCGGTTGCGCGTGGTGAGGGTGCGGAAGACCAGCGAAGGGACGTTTCCGCCGCCGGAGGTGTACAGGCGGGCGGGGTCGAAGTCGGTCTGCGGCTGGGAGTTCAGCACCGTCAGGGTGCCGCCCTTGTGGGGCGCGGAGTCGCCACCGGAGCCCTTGGCATCGTTGTCCTTCGGACCGCAGGCGGCGGCGCCCGCTGCCACGACCAGGCTGACGGATGCCGCTGCCACGCGGCGCGCTGTGACGGACGTTTGACGCATCGGAATGACGACCTCTCGGAAAAGTGAGGGGGAATGAGGGGGTGCTCGGGGCTGTGATCGTGCGCTTCTCGAAGAGTGAGACGTGCGGACGAACAGTGAGACGACTGCGGACAGACGTCTGCCCCGGCGCCGGGTCGCCGAAGGAATCCGTGACACGGTCACGGAGGGGGAAAGGGGGAGGATCGCGACGCGAGCGCCAGGGCGGCGGCGTCAGCGACAGTCGATGTCGGCCACGCAGAGTGCGGTCACACCGATGAGCGCCAGCTCGATGGCGGCGCTCTCGTAGACGGCATGACTAGACCACATGCGCAGAAATATGAACGACCTTACGACTCATGTCAATCTGACATGAGCGGCGCCCGTCAACTCCTGGGATAGGGCCAGGGGTTGGGAAGACAGTGGATTCCGTCGTGGTCCAGGAACTTGGTCTGCTGCTGCATGACGGGGGCGAGTTCGCCGTTCTTCTGGCACGTCACATGGCCGTGGCCGAGCCGGTGACCGACCTCGTGGTTGATCAACATCTGCCGGTAGGCGTAGATTTTGTCCCCATACGTCTTGCTTCCCTGGGCCCACCTGTACGCATTGATCATCACGCGTTCGGTGGCGGCCGAGTCACAGGAGACGTTGTCCTCCGTGGTGTCCAGCCCGGACTTGGCGCACCACTTGGCGGTCGTACCGGGGCTGGCCAGCGTGATCACGAAGTCGGGCTTGCCGGAGGAGATCCGCTCGAAGGTACGGGCACCGCCGTGGGCCCAACTGCGGTCGTCGTTCAGGGTCTTCTGCACGGCCTCGGCGAACAGCTCGCCGTCCAGCCCGAGCCCCTGCTCCACGTCCACGCGGTAGGTGTACTTCTGCCCCTTGCCGGGCGCCTTGGCGAAACCAGGCACCGCTTCGAACTTCCCCGACGCCTTCAGGGTGGCGCTGAGCGGGTACGTCCGGTCCATCCTCTGCTCGTACGACAGCGTGGCCGTGCCGGGTGAGGCCGACGGGGCCTGCCCGGCGGGGGTGTGCGCGTCACGGGCCTGGTCGGTGGCGGACCGCGACTGCGCCGCGCCACCGTCCCGCGACTCGGTCACCTGTCCGGCGACGACCACCGCGAGCACCGTCGTGACGGCGGCCGCCGCGATGCCGGCCAAGGCCCGGCCGCGCGGCGCTCCCGGGGAGGTGCTTCCGTCACCCTGCGGGTGCGTCGCGGTTGCGGGCGGCCCGCTCGGGGTCCTGCCGCCGCGGCCGTCCGCCTCCGGCGCGTCCGCCGCGTGCTCGTCTGCGGTGCGGGGCTTGCCCACCCGGGGCGCGAAGACATCGGCATCGTCACGGGCGTCGACATCGCCGGCACGCCCGCCGGCGAAGGCGTCGAGGTACTCCTGCCGGGGCCCGCCGGCGCGGCCCGGCCCCGCCGGCCGCTGGCGCGAAGACGCTGTCCCGGCCACCCCCGCGAACTCCCCCCAACCGCCGCCGGCTTCCCGCTGCTCGGGGTGCCCACCCCGCGCGGCGGCACCACCGGGAAAGCGGGGCACACCGCGGCCCGGGGTGCCCTCAGGGAGCCGGGGCACACCGAGGCCCGGGGTGCCGTCAGGAACACGCGGCACACCGCGCACGGGCGTGCCGTCGGGGAAACGCGGCACACCATGGGCCGGGGTGCCGTCAGGAAGGCGCGGGACACCCCGTACGGGCGTGCCGTCGCCGAAGCCCGGGGTTCCGTGGGCCGGTGGTGCCTGACGCCGGCCCGGTGGTGCCTGTCGCTGGCCCGGCAGCACGGGCCGGACCCCGTACGCGCCCTCCTCCTGCGACGCCGGTCCACCCCCCTGCCCGGGAAGGTCCCTGGCGTCGCCGGAGCGGTCGTCCCGCTGTTCCCGGCGCCTGGCGGCTATGTCCGCGGAGTCGTTCTTGGGGACCGGGCCGCGGCGGCTGTGACGTCCCACGCGGGCCTCAGCTCCCCTCGCCCGGGACGGCGGCGTCGGCGCTCCGGGCCGGCTCCCCCGCGTCGGCGAGGAGTTCCCGGAACGCCGTGGCGACCACGTCCGGGTACTCCATCATCGCCACGTGCCCGGCGTCCGGCAGGGACAGCAGACGGGAGTCGCGGAAGGCGCGGGCGGCCCGGGGAGCCATGCGGAAGCCGACCAACTGGTCCCGGCCGCCGTAGATCAGCAGGCTGGGCGCGAGCACGCGCTCGGCCTGGCGCCACAGCCCGTGCTGTCCGCCGAGCGTGTAGGCGTTGACGATCCCGCGCGCGGAACGGGCCATCGCGTCCCAGAAGTACGGCAGCTGCAGCCGCCGCTCCAGCTCCTCCACGGCGTGCTGGAACGCCTCGGGCGACACCCGCCCCGGGTCGCCGTAGCAGAGGCCCAGAACCCCGCGCACCCGCTGCTCGGCGGTCCACCCCTTGGTCAACCGGTTGAACAGGGCGGCGACACCGGGCACCCCGAGCAGGGCGGTCGGCGCCGCGGTGCGCTGGATGCGCAGCTCCGGCAGGGCGGGCGACACGAGGGTGAGCGTACGGACCAGGTCGGGGCGTACGGCGGCCACGCGCGTGGTGACCGCGCCGCCGAGCGAGTTGCCGAACAGGTGGACCGGGCCGCGGCCGGCCGCGTCGAGGTAGCGGATCACCGCGCGCGCGTGCCCGGTGACGGAGTAGTCGCCGTCGTCCGGGGGCGGGGAGTCGCCGAAGCCCGGCAGGTCGACGGCCTCGCTGTGGACGACGCCGTCCAGCTCGGCCATCAGGGCCGACCAGTTCTGCGAGGAGCCGCCGAGGCCGTGGACGTACAGGGCGGGTGGCAGGTCCTCGTGCGCGGGACGGCGGGACCGGATCGACAGGGTCACTCCGGGCAGCGCCACGGACCGCAGCCGTTCGCCCTCTCCGACCCGGACGGGCGCCACCCTCGGAAGCGCACTGCTGGCGGCCGGTACGGACGGCGACTCGGTCGAAGACATGCGGCAATGTTACGAGGTGATCACGCCGGGTTTGGTGTGGTGGCCGTCACAGAATGGTGTGTGGTGGCCGTCACGGAGTGAATGTGGGAGACGGGTGAACCCGAGGGAGCGCGGACGGCGCGAGCGCGCGTCCGCGTCCGGTGAACAGGGGCGACGAAGGGGCGAGACGGCATGGCGTCCGGATCGGCTCTCTCCTAGGCTCGTACACAGGGCACCCGTATGTGGCCCCTGCTTCTTCCAGGGACGTTCGTAGGAAGGGAGCCCACCATGGCCTATGACCCGACCGAGCCCGACATGATCGACGACCTGGAGGCCGAAACGGTCCCCGAGATCGACGTCGAGGCTCCCGAAGTGGACGCCGCCGAGCAGCACGCGGACATCAGGCCGGACCGTGACGACCCCCTGACGGGAGTGGATCCGGACCGGGCGAACGAGGCCGATCTGGTCGAACAGGCGCGCGTGGTCTCACTCGACGAGGACGACTATCGCTGACGTCGGCGTGCCCCTGCGGCCGCACCCGGGACCCGCTGCCGCTTTCGCCGCCGTCCGGTACGTGAAATTCTGCGCTCGCAGCGCGCACACCACGGTTACCGAAAAGTACGATGGCGGCGCGGCCGATACCGCGATATGGACGAATTTGGGAGGCGGCGTGACAGCCATCGAGCAAACTGAGGCGGCCCGCCCACGTGGCACCCGTCTGCCACGCCGAGCCCGACGGAACCAGTTGCTGGGCGCCGCCCAGGAGGTTTTCGTCGCGCAGGGGTACCACGCGGCGGCGATGGACGACATCGCCGAGCGGGCCGGCGTGAGCAAGCCGGTGCTCTACCAGCACTTCCCCGGCAAGCTCGATCTGTACCTCGCCCTGCTGGACCAGCACTGCGAGTCGCTGATCCAGTCCGTGCGCGGCGCCCTGGCGTCGACGACCGACAACAAGCAGCGCGTCCGGGCCACGATGGACGCCTATTTCGCCTACGTCGAGGACGACGGCGGCGCGTTCCGGCTGGTCTTCGAGTCGGACCTGACGAACGAGCCCGCCGTGCGCGAGCGCGTCGACAAGGTCACCAACGACTGTGCCGAGGCGATCTGCGACGTCATCGCCGAGGACACCGGCCTCTCGCGCGCGGAGTCGATGCTGCTCGCCTCCGGCCTCGGCGGACTCGCCCAGGTGGTGGCCCGCTCCTGGCTGCACAGCGACCGCAGTGTGCCCCGCGACCAGGCGGTGCAACTGCTGACCTCGCTGGCCTGGCGGGGCATCGCCGGCTTCCCGCTGCACGGCACCGAACACCACTGACGTCCGTTTGTTCCCATGCGCTGTTCGCTGACGGCGTTCCGGCCCGCAGCGTGTACGTCCCCTCACCGGACTAATGTGTGCGGGGTACGGCGCGGAAGATCGCGCACATCACTGGCCGTCGGAGGGACAAAGCCGTGGAGGTCAAGATCGGCGTGCAGTACGCGCCCCGCGAGATCGTTCTGGAGAGCGGTCAGAGCGTCGAGGAGGTCGAGCGTCTGGTGTCGGACGCGCTGTCCGGCAAGACGCAGCTGCTGAGCCTCCAGGACGAGAAGGGACGTAAGGTCCTGGTGCCGACCGACCGCCTGGCGTACGTGGAGATCGGCGAGCCGACCGTGCGCAAGGTGGGGTTCGGCACGCTGTAGGCCGACGTCGTGCGAAGGGCCCGGCGGCTTGTGCCGCCGGGCCCTTCCACATGGGTCGTGCACACAGTTGGCACACAACTTCTCCACAGCGGAGGATTGCACTCCGCAGGTCACGGGTATGACGGGCTACGACCGTTCAAGGCAGACCGGCCGTGGGAGGGACCCCGACATGATCCTGGAAGCACTAGGCTCCGCCGTGCTCGGTCTGGCCCTCGCCCTGATCGCGGCGTACCGCCTGCCGCACCGGTTGCCGGCCCGGCCCCTGGTCCTGTCGACGGGCGTCGCAGGCGCGCTGTTCGGCGACTTCGTCACCCACACCGCGCTCGGCTCCGCCGCCACCTGGCTGAGCCTCCTGGGCGCAGCGGTCATCTCGGCGGCGTCCCTGTCCCTGCTGCTGCGCCCGGCGGGGAGACTGCGCCGATCAGCGACGGCGTAGCCCCGGCGCCTTCACCGCGGGCGCCAGGGACAGATCCCCGGGGGGTGCGGGGAACTGCGCGACCGGCCCGCACGGACCCGCGGCCGCGCACCTCACCGCAACCACCCCTCGCAGGGCGCTACGCCGCGAGGCCCAGCGCGGCCATCCGCTTCGTGTGCGCCTCGGTGATCCGCGAGAACATCTTCCCGACCTCCGCGAGATCGAAGCCGTCGGCCACCCCGCCGACCAGCATCGTCGACAGCGCGTCCCGGTCGGCGACGACCCGCTGGGACTGCGACAGGGCCTCGCCCATCAGCCGCCGCGCCCACAGCGCCAGCCGGCCGCCCACACGCGGGTCGGCATCGATGGCGGCCCGCACCTTCTCCACCGCGAACCCGGCGTGCCCGGTGTCGTCGAGAACGGCCAGAACCAGCTCGCGGGTGTCGGAGTCGAGACGTGCCGCGACCTCCCGGTAGAAGTCGCTCGCGATCGAGTCGCCGACATAGGCCTTGACCAGGCCCTCCAGCCAGTCCGAGGGCGCGGTCTGCTTGTGGAAGCCGTCCAGGGCCGCGACGAACGGGTCCATCGCGGCCGTCGGCTCCTCGCCGATCTCGGTCAGCCGGTCCCGCAGCCGCTCGAAGTGGTGGAACTCGGCCGAGGCCATCTTCGCCAGCTCCGCCTTGTCCGCGAGGGTCGGAGCCAGTTTCGCGTCCTCCGCGAGCCGCTCGAACGCCGCCAGCTCCCCGTACGCGAGCGCGCCGAGCAGGTCCACGACGGCGGCGCGGTACTGCGGGTCGGCGGAGGCCTGCGTCCAGTCCTGGGCGGCGACACCGGTGGGCGCCGCGGAGTCGTTCTCAGGCTTGTCAGAGCTAGTCATGAGGCGCACAATAGCCCGCTCGCGCGGTCTCGGAAGCGCCTGGCCGATCAGTGTGACGACGACGACGTGACCAAATCGGCCATCGCATGTGCGCGAATCCGGGGTATGGTGGTAATGCGCCTGCCAGAGTGCGTCGACGATGTTCGACGTCTTCGCGACAGGCCGCACGCATGAGGATGCCCGGTCGGTGGCCCGATCGGCTCCGACCCGACAGCCCTCCCTGGCCGTACGTGACAGTACGTACGACGACCGGAGGGACCCCCTCAGCGGTACGAGCGCTAGAGCGTCGGCAGAGGTCCCGTGTCATACGGCTTGCCTTGAGTGGTTCGCCCGTACGGCAGCCGACGTCCCCCCGGCACGGTCGTACATGACCCCCGCGCTCGCCTCGCACCGCGCACACAGAAGAGGCATGACCCTGACTACGACGTTTCGAGAACTCGGAATCCTCCCCGAGACCGCCGAGGCCCTGGAGGCCGTCGGCATCATCACCCCCTTCCCCATCCAGGAGATGACGCTTCCCGTCGCCCTCTCCGGCACGGACGTCATCGGCCAGGCCAAGACCGGCACCGGCAAGACCCTGGGCTTCGGTCTTCCGCTCCTGGAGCGCGTCACCGTCCCCGCCGACGTCGAGGCCGGACGCGCCGCCCCCGAGGCCCTCACCGACGCGCCGCAGGCGCTCGTCGTCGTCCCCACGCGCGAGCTGTGCACCCAGGTCACCAACGACCTGCTGACGGCCGGCAAGGTCCGTAACGTGCGCGTGGTCGCGATCTACGGCGGCCGGGCCTACGAGCCGCAGGTGGAGGCCCTGAAGAAGGGCGTCGACGTGGTCGTCGGCACCCCGGGCCGGCTGCTCGACCTCGCCGGCCAGAAGAAGCTGAACCTGAAGCACGTCAAGTGCCTGGTGCTCGACGAGGCCGACGAGATGCTCGACCTGGGCTTCCTGCCCGACGTCGAGAAGATCATCGACATGCTGCCGGCCAAGCGTCAGACGATGCTGTTCTCGGCGACCATGCCGGGCGCGGTCATCGGCCTCGCGCGCCGCTACATGTCCCGGCCCACGCACATCCGCGCCACCGCGCCGGACGACGAGGGCGCGACGGTCGCGAACATCAAGCAGTTCGTCTACCGCGCGCACAACATGGACAAGCCGGAGATGGTCGCCCGCATCCTGCAGGCCGACGGCCGCGGGCTCGCGATGATCTTCTGCCGCACCAAGCGCACGGCCGCCGACATCGCCGAGCAGCTGCAGCGCCGCGGTTTCGCCTCCGGCGCGGTCCACGGCGACCTCGGGCAGGGCGCCCGCGAGCAGGCGCTGCGCGCCTTCCGCAACGGCAAGGTCGACGTCCTGGTCTGCACCGACGTCGCCGCGCGCGGCATCGACGTCGAGGGCGTGACCCACGTCATCAACTACCAGTCCCCCGAGGACGAGAAGACGTATCTGCACCGGGTAGGCCGTACGGGCCGCGCGGGCGCCAAGGGTACGGCGATCACGTTCGTCGACTGGGACGACATCCCGCGCTGGCAGCTGATCAACAAGGCGCTGGAGCTGGACTTCAACGACCCGGTGGAGACGTACTCGTCCTCCCCGCACCTGTTCTCCGACCTCGGCATCCCCGAAGGCACCAAGGGCACCCTGCCGCGCTCGGAGCGGACCCGTGCGGGTCTGGACGCGGAGGAGCTGGAGGACCTCGGCGAGACCGGCGGGCGTGGCGCGCGCGGCCGTGGCCGTGGTGGCCGGGGTGAGCGTGACAGCCGTCCCGAGTCCGGCACCGCCGAGCGCGAGCGTACGCCCCGTACTCCGCGCCGTCGCCGCCGTACCCGCGGCGGATCCCCCGTCGACGCCGCCACGGCCCCCGCGGCACCGGCCGCCGAGTCCGGCACCGCGGAGTCGGCCGCCGGTGTGGAGGAGTCCCGGGCTCCCCGCACCCTGCGCCGCCGTCGCCGTACGCGCGCCGGTGCCTCGGCGCAGCCGGTGGCGGCCGAGGCCGCCGTCGAGTCGCTGGACACCGCGGAGAGCGCGCCCGCGCCGACCGAGCCGGAGCAGGAGGCCGCGGCCAAGCCGCGCCGCCGCCGCACCCGCAAGCCGGCTTCCGCCGAAGCGGCCACGGCGGTGACCGAGCCGACGGCTCCGGAGAGCGTGGCGACGATCGAGTCCGTGGCCACGGAGGTGGCGGCGAAGCCCGAGCCCGTGGTCGAGAACGGCCCCGCGCAGGAGCCGACGGCCGAGACCGCCGAGGCCGCCGAGACCAAGCCTCGCCGCCGCACGCGCAGGACGGCCGCCGTCGCCGAGGACGCTGAGGTCGCTGAGACCGTCGAGGTCGCTGAGACCGTCGAGGCCAAGCCGCGCCGCACCCGCAAGACCGCCGCCGCCGCGGAAGCGGCCGTGGAGACGGCGGAGGGCACGGAGGCCAAGCCCCGTCGCACGCGGAAGACCGCCGCGACGGCGCCGGAAGCCCCCGAGGCCGAGGCCGTCGAGGCCAAGCCGCGCCGCACCCGCAAGACGGCAGCCGCCGCCGAGGTCGCTGAGACCGTCGAGGCCAAGCCCCGTCGGACCCGGAAGACGGCAGCCGCCGCCGAGACGACCGCGGACACCGCCGAGGCCGTCGAGGTCGCTGAGACCGTCGAGGCCAAGCCGCGCCGCACCCGCAAGACCGCCGCCGCCGCCGAAGCCGCCGCCGACACCGCCGAAGGCACGGAAGCCAAGCCCCGCCGCCGCACCCGTAAGGCAGCGGAGCCGGCCGCCGAGGTCGAGGCCCCCGCGGAGGAGGCCGCCCCGGCGGCCAAGCCGCGCCGGACCCGCAAGACGGCGGCCGCCGCCGAAACCGCCGTGGAGACGGCGGAGGGCACGGAGGCCAAGCCCCGTCGCACGCGGAAGACGGCAGCCGCCGCCGAGGCCGCGGCGGACACGGCTGAGGGCACGGAGACCAAGCCGCGCCGCACGCGGAAGACCGCCGCGGCCGCGCCGGAGACGGCCGAGGCCGCCGAGGCCAAGCCGCGCCGCACCCGCAAGACGGCAGCCGCCGCCGAAACCGCCGTGGAGACGGCGGAGGGCACGGAGGCCAAGCCGCGCCGCACGCGGAAGACGGCAGCCGCCGCCGAGACGACCGCGGACAACGCCGAGGCGGTCGAGGCCAAGCCGCGCCGCACGCGCAAGGCCGTCACCGCGGAGATCCCGGCGCAGGCCACCGCGGAGCCGGAGACCAAGCCGCGTCGCCGGGCCCGCAAGGCCACGGCGGCCGTCGAGGCCGCCGAAAGCTGATCCGGCGCACCGTCGCCGACGGCCCGGTCCACTTCGGTGGGCCGGGCCGTCGCGTTCGCGCTCCCGGCCCCGCCCGTGCCGGCGCTCCCCGAACCCGTGCCCGCCCCCTCGTGCCCGGGCGGGGGCCCGATAGCCTCTCCCCATGAGCAGGCCCGCCACCTTCGTCCCGCCGCCCGGCGCCCGTGCGTACCTTCTGCGCACCGCGCGGGGTGAGTTCGCCGTCGTCGACGCTCCCGTGGGCGACGGGGTCGAGCCGCGGGGGGTCGTGCTGTTGGTGCCGGGGTTCACCGGGAGCAAGGAGGACTTCAACCCGCTGCACGTGCCGCTCGCGGAGCGCGGGTACCGGACCGTCGCCGTCGACGGGCGCGGCCAGTACGAGTCGGACGGTCCCGCGAGCGACCAGTCCGCCTACGCGCAGGAGGAGTTGGCGCGGGACGTGCTGGCCCAGGCCGAGGCACTCGGGCAGCCGGTGCATCTGCTGGGGCACTCCCTCGGCGGGCAGATCTCGCGCGCGGCCGTGCTGCTCGAGCACGCCCCGTTCCGGTCGCTCACCCTCATGGCGTCCGGGCCCGCGCAGATCTCGGAGTCCCAGCAGCAGCGCGTGAAGCTGTTGCGGGACGCGCTCGCCGCGCTGACGATGGCGCAGGTGTGGGAGGCGATCCAGGCGATGGAGACGCCCGAGGAGACCGAGACGCCCGCGCTGGACGACGGCCTGGACGACCGGGACGACCTGCGGCGCCGCTGGCTGGGCACGAAGCCCGCCCAACTCCTCGCCACCGGCGGCCAGTTGTGCACGGAGCCGGACCGCGTCGCGGAACTGGCCGCCGTACCGCTGCCGTTCCACGTCCTGTCCGGTTCACGGGACGACACCTGGCCGCTGCCCCTGCTGGACGAGATGGCGGTACGGCTGGGCGCACGGCGGACGGTGATCGAGGACGCCGAGCACTCCCCCAACACCGACCAGCCCCTGGCCACGGCCCGCGCCCTCGCCGACTTCTGGGACGCCGCGGGCGGACAGGGTTAGTACTGCGCCTGCAGATGGTCCCAGAAGCCGTCCCTGAGGGCGCGGCGCAGGTCCGCCTGGCCGCGCAGGGAGTACTGGAGCAGGCCCTCGGCCTCGACGAGCAGGTCCTGGTCGACGGAGCCGGGGAGATAGGGGTGGCCGGGGAGCAGCTCGACCAGGGCCTCACGGCCCCGGGAGGCCAGCCACTTGGCCGCGATCTGGGCGCCCACGAAACGGACGTCCTCGCGGGTGGGACGGTTGCCGGACGTGGCCTCGTAGGCGGCGGCCGTACGGCGGGAGACGTACGGCTTGAAGAACTCCAGGTCGAGGGTGCGCTGACTGTCGCCCTCCCAGAGCAGCGGCTCGGCCTGGTTGCGGCCCTCGGGGGCCTCGATGCCCCACAGGTGGACGCGGGCGCCGTACCCCTGCGCCGCCTCGACCGCCGAGACCAGGTCCTCGTCGCCACCGAGGAGCACGGCGTCGCTGATGGCGCGGTGCCGGGCGAGGGACTCCAGATCCGTGCGGATCAGTGAGTCCACGCCCTTCTGCTGGTTGTTGGCGTTGAGGTTGCCCAGGCGCACCTTGACGTCGGGCAGTTCGGCGATGGCCTGCTGCTCGGCGGTGTGGATGCGGCGGCGGGCGCCGTCGTACCAGTAGACGCGCAGCAGGCGGCTGTCCGCGAAGACGGAGCGGGCGCGGTCGATGAGGGCCTCGATCAGGCCCTCGGCGTCGAGGTCGAAGGCCCGGCGGTCCTCGGTGCCCGCGACCAGCCGGCCGGCGGCCGCGTACAGGTACCCCGCGTCGACGAAGATCGCGTGGGTGGAGGGCGTCTTCGCCACCTCGGCGAGCATGCGGGTCAGCAGCTCGTTCGTGCGGTCGATGCGGGCGCCCAGGGCCGCCAGGTCGTCGTTCATCGCCTCCATTGTCCCGGTGGTCACGCTGCGAACACAAACGGACGCTTACCGGTCAGTAATTAGCCGTTCGAAAAATTTCTTTAGCGTAGGGAATGTTCGTAACATGGAGCATGTTGACTACGTACGACACCGGCTGCACAGCCGGTGCACCGAGTAGTTCTCCTCAGGAGGATGACCAGACGAAGGGAGAAGCCCATGCGCTTCGAAATCATGCGACTCGACGAGGTCGACGGCACCACCGTGGACAGCACCGTCGTGGACGCCGCCTCCGTCAACCGGATCGTTCAGCAGGCCGCCGCCATCGGACAGCGCCTGTGGATCCGCCCGGCCGGGACCAACGCCTCGTAACGCTCACGCGCTGCGCGCCACTCAAGCTTTCCGGGGGAGCCGAGCCGACGAGGGCTCAGCTCCCCCGGATCACCTGAGTGATCCCGTTGATGATCTGCTGCACGGCGATCGCGGAGAGCATCATGCCCGCGAGCCGCGTCACCAGCACCACGCCGCCGTCCTTGATGACCCGGATGATCAGCAGCGAGTAGCGCATCACCACCCACAGCACGACGTGGATCGCGAGGATCGCGGACCACACCGAGAGCTGCGTGGCCACGCTGTCGGCCTTCTGCACGGCCAGGATCACGGAGACGATCGCACCGGGGCCCGCCAGCAGCGGCATGCCGAGCGGTACGAGCGCCACGTTCACGTCCTTGGTCTGCTTCGGCTCGTCGGTCTTGCCGGTGAGCAGGTCCAGCGCGATCAGCAGGAGCAGCAGACCGCCCGCGATCATCAGCGCGGGGACGGAGACGTGCAGGTAGTTGAGGATCTGATGGCCCAGGACGCCGAACGTGGCGATGACCCCGCCCGCGACGCACACCGCCTGGAAGGCCATGCGCTTCTGCACCTTGGCCGGGCGGCCGGCGGTGAGGGCGAGGAAGATCGGGGTGATCCCGGGGGGATCCATGATGACGAAGAGGGTCAGGAACAGGGAGCCGAAGACGGCGATGTCGAACATGGTGGTGCGTCAGGCCTTGCGGAGAGAAGTGATTCGGGCGTCGAGTCGATGAGCCGGGCCGGTGCCGGCCTCAGACTCCGCCGGTGCCCGGGACCGGGAACGCGCCCGTGGCGCGCCGCGTGATCTCCCCGTACACCTCGGGGTCGGTCGTGTACGCGCCCAGCGACACGGTCTTGCGGCTGCCGTGGTAGTCGGAGGAGCCGGTGACCAGCAGGTCCAGGTCCTTCGCCAGACCCCGCAGCCGTTCGCGCGCCTCGGCGTCGTGGTCCATGTGGTCGACCTCGATGCCGTCCAGGCCGGCCTCGGCGAGCTCCGCGATGCGCGACTCCGGGACGGTGCGCCCCCGCTTGGCGGCGGCCGGGTGTGCGAACACACAGACCCCGCCCGCGCCCTTGACCAGCCGGATCGCCTCGAAGGGGTCGGTCTCGTGCTTCTCCACGAAGGCCCGGCCGCCGTCGGCCAGCCACTCCTCGGTGAACGCGTCGCTCACCGTCGGTACGACGCCCAGTTCGACCAGCGCGGTCGCGACATGCGGGCGCCCCACGGAACCGCCGGCCGCGATCCGCTCGACCTGCTCCCAGGTGACCGGCACGCCCAGCGCGGCCAGCTTGGCGACCATGGCCTTGGCCCGCGGCACCCGGTCGTCCCGCACCAGCTCGCGCTCGGCGAGCAGGGCGGGCTCCGCGGGGTCGAAGAGGTAGGCCAGCATGTGCATGGAGATGCCGTCGACACGGCAGGACAGCTCGGCGCCGGTGACCAGGGTGAGCCCCTCGGGCAGCGCGGCGACCGCCTCGGCGTACCCGCGGGTGGTGTCGTGGTCGGTCAGCGCGACGACGTCCAGCCCGGCGGCGGCGGCGTTGCGCACCAGCCCGGCCGGGGTGTCCGTACCGTCGGAGGCCGTGGAGTGACAGTGCAGATCGATACGCACGGTGACTCCAGACGGGGGACGCTACGGAAGGGGACACCTAAGGATAGCGGTGTTTTGAAGCCCGCCTGTCACACCCGAACCCCTGGAGCACCCCCTACTGAACCCACCAAGCGGGTGAGGCCGTATCGATATGCGGTCCGCCGCGTGGGCGCGAGTAACCACGCCGAACCCGCAGCCGCCACCAGGCAGCACCCGGCACCCCAGCGGGCGCTACGGCCGAAGCAAGCGCGGCGACAACGCCCCGAAGGGCACCAGATCCAGCTCCGCCCCCGCGTCCCGCAGATCCGTCAGCACCAGCTCGTCGTACATGAGCAGGCCGGACTGCTCGGGCCACATCACCGCCCACAGCCACATCCCGAGGGCCTCCCCGGCGAAGACGGCGCGGTCGTCGGGGGTGCGGTAGACGTGCCAGAGCGGGGTCGGGCGGCCGGCGGCCAGGACCTTGGCCTCGGGCGGCTTCTCGATGTTCATGTACGACCCCGGGTCCGGGCCGTCGATGCCCGCGTACCGCGCGCCGAGGCCGACGCCGAGTTCCTCGGCGACCAGGATCAGCTCGCCGGGGCCGCCGAGCGGGCCGGGTCCGGAGCAGGCCACGGCGGTCGCGCGGCCGCCACTGCGGTCGTCGCCGGCGTAGGCCGCGCCCGTGAAGAGCCAGCCGACCGGCAGCGGCCAGGGCATCCACAGCGGGACGTGCGTACGGTGCACCACGGCCCCGAGGGCTTCGACGCTGGGCGGGATCACGGGCTGCAGCGGATACACCGTGCCGTGCACATCGCACTGCCACGCATCGGCGAAGAGACCGGGAGCCCTGACCCGGCCACCACACCGCGGGCAACTGGGTTCGCCCCTCATAGGGCTCCACGGTCCTACCCCTGCCCGCCCACGTCAAGGACGATCACCCGTCCGGACGGAACACACCACCCGGCGAAGTGCGTGCACTTCACATTTATTAGCCGGGCTAAGTCACCCGGAGACGAACCTCGGGTGAGCCCGCGGGTCGACGCGATCCGCCGGCGACGCAGGACGGGGCCGGTGCCCTTCGCCAACTGGCGCCCGCTCCCCGGACCTTGGTGAGCTTGCTCACGTACGGGTCAGTCCAGCGGGACGGCCCCGCGGGCCGGGTCGCGCAGGTCCGTGCCGTTCGCGAGCCAGCGCTCCTGGAGGGCCTGGGCGCCGTGCACGCGCTTCCAGGCGGCCTCGTTCGGAGTCATCGGCAGCAGCGGCAGGAACCGTACGGGCTCCATCGGCTCGTCCAGCTCCAGGTCCTCCACCAGGCCGCCGGGCTCACCCACCAGGACCGAGGTGAAGGGGGCGCCGGGCCACAGCGGGCCGCCGACGTCCAGGGAGGCGCCCGGGGTCACGATCAGGCCTTCCACCTGCGGAGTCGCGGCCAGCACGGCGAGCGGACGCAGCACCTTGTCGGTGTCCGCGAGGCCCGCGCGGACGGAGAGGACGAGCTCGGCGCGGGCACCCTTGACCGGGTCGGCGAGCATCGCGGTGGGGTCGTTCATGGGGTGCGCGGACATACCGAGGGTGGCGTACCGCAGGACGTCCCCCTCCTGGAACCGGAGCACCTCGATGCGGTCCGCGCCGAGGAAGGTGACGGCGGCGCGCGCGTCCGGTGCGCCCAGCGCGGTGGTCAACCGTGCCTCGACCAGAGGAAGAACATCAACCATGCGGTGAGCATAGAACTCGTCAGCAGCGGGCAAAGCGGCGCCTTGACACATCGGGCTGCTGCTACGCTGAGCCGGTGGTTCGGGACAGCACGCAAAGCGTCGCCATCAAGTCCCGGCGCCGCTGAGACTCCCTTACGAGGGACCGGCCGGAGGAGGTGGGGCTGTCATGGATCGAAGTCGACCGTGCAGTACCACTCGCTCTTCCGCCCGCTGATCCAATCACTGGCTGGTTTCTGGCTGTCCGAGGCCTTCCCGTGCGTGTCCGCCCTCCGGAAGAGCACTTCGTTTTGCTTTGCCTGATCTGAAATCAGTTCTGCATCAGTAGCGAAGTCGCCACCGCGACGGTGCGGTGCTCCCCGCTTTGTGGACGTGCCAAACATTCCGCAGTCAGGACGTCCCCATTCCGGGTAGTTCCACCCGTCGCCGGCGGTCTTTCGTCGCCTGTAGCGAAGGAGCCTGCCCATGTCGATGATCCGCGACCTGCGCGCCGTGGTCCGTCCGTCCCGTGTCTCGCTGCGCAAGACCACGAGCACGTCGAGCACGTCGTACGACACCACCCGCGACCCCGCCACGCCCTCGGCGGTCGTGGACTGCGCCGTGTACCGCGACGGCGCCCGTGTCGCGAGCGAGAAGCCGCTCACCCCGCACGAGGCGATGCGGCTGGTACGGCGCGACGGCGGTTTCGTCTGGATCGGGCTGCACGAGCCGACCGAGGCCGAATTCGCGGGTATCGCGAGCGAGTTCGGGCTGCACCCGCTGGCCGTCGAGGACGCGGTGCAGGCTCACCAGCGGCCCAAGCTGGAGCGGTACGACGACTCGCTCTTCACCGTCTTCAAGACCATCCACTACGTCGAGCACGACCGGCTCACCGCCAACAGCGAGGTCGTCGAGACGGGGGAGGTCATGTGCTTCACCGGACGGGACTTCTTCATCACCGTCCGGCACGGCGGCCAGGGCTCGCTCAGGGCACTGCGCCACCGGCTGCAGGACGACCCGGAGCTGCTCGCCAAGGGCCCCTCGGCGGTGCTGCACGCGATCGCCGACCATGTCGTGGACGGCTACATCGCGGTCGCCGACGCGGTGCAGGACGACATCGACGAGGTGGAGACCGAGGTGTTCTCGCCGGGCCGCAAGGGCGGGGTGTCCCGGGGTGTGGACTCGGCGCGGATCTACCAACTCAAGCGTGAGGTACTGGAGTTCAAGCGGGCGGTGGCTCCCCTGCTGCGCCCGATGCAGCTGCTGAGCGAGCGGCCGATGCGGCTGGTCGACCCGGACATCCAGAAGTACTTCCGGGACGTCGCCGACCACCTCGCCCGGGTCCAGGAGCAGGTGCTGGGCTTCGACGAGCTCCTCAACTCCATCCTCCAGGCCAACCTCGCACAGGCGTCCGTCGCGCAGAACGAGGACATGCGCAAGATCACCGCCTGGGCGGCGATCATCGCCGTGCCGACGATGGTGTGCGGTGTGTACGGCATGAACTTCAAGTACATGCCGGAGCTGCACTGGAGGTACGGCTACCCGGTGATCATGGGCATCACGGTCGTGATCTGTCTGGGCATCCACCGCACGCTGAAGCGCAACGGCTGGCTGTGACCGGCGCTGGATAGGGTGGGCGCATGACAAGCGAGCTGCTCGACCGGGCCCTCATCGAGGAGGCCGCGAAGAAGTCCGGCCTCATCTGGGTCAGGGGCGCAGGTGGCCCCGCGCGTGCGCTGTGGCACGTGTGGCACGAGGGCGCGGTGTGCCTGGTCGGCGACGGGCCCGGTGAGCAGCCGCTGGAGGGGCTGGTCGACGGGGGCCCCGCCGAGGTGACCGTGCGCAGCAAGGACAAGGGCGGCCGGCTGGTGACGTTCCCGGCGACCGTGACCGAGCTGGCGCCCGGATCCGCCGAGTGGGAGGCGACGGTCGCCGAGCTGAAGGGCAAGCGGCTGAACGCCCCGGACGGCGAGGAGATGCCGGCCCGCTGGTCCCGCGAGTGCCGGGTGCTGCGCCTGGCTCCGGCGGGGTCCGTGGCGCCGCTGCCCGCCGGCAGCCTGGCCGAGGCTCCGGTGCCGACTCCGGCGACGACTCGGATGCCGATTCCGGCGGCCCTGCCGAGGTTGCTCGCGAAGCGGCGGAAGAAGGAGCGGCGGGGCTGAGGAGGCTTCGGCGCCGCAGGTCACGTCCGTGAGGGCTGAGCGCCGTCGCGGCGGACGAGGACGGCCTGTGCCGTTCGGCACCGGGGCTTTCGACGGCTAGGACGTCGGCAGCTGCTGCCCGTAGTCCACCGTCTCGCCCTGCGCGGGCTCGGTCACGGCGAAGTCCTTGCCCCAGTCGGAGAAGCTGAGCGTCCCCGCCCCGCCGGCGCGGACCAGGCGCAGGGGGTAGGGCGTGCCCTCCAGGCAGACGTCGAGGCTGCCGCCGGAGCCCTTGTCGCCGGTGATGCGGATGGTGCGGGTACCCGCGTCGTCGTGGTGGCCGTCCGTCGCCAGCGTGCCGTGCAGTGTCAGCAGCCCGTCGAGGAGGACGTCCTTGTCCGTGAAGCCGCTGAACTTCTTGTACGCGGGGTCCGTCTGCGGCACCTTCACGTACTTGCCGTTCAGCTTGCCGGCCGTGCCGTCACCGCCGGCCTTGCCTCCGGCCTGGTTCCAGAAGTCCGCGTCGGCCTTCAGATACAGCTGTGCGCCGACCCGCAGCAGCTTGAAGGTCGCCCCCTGTGAGGTCACCGACCCGGTGCCACCGTCGGCCTTGAGCCGCATGTCCAGCTGGTACGTCCGGCCGCTGGTGACCACGGTCCCGGACAGCCGCACCGCCGGGGCGCCCTGGGCGGCCGCCCGTGTCTTGGCCTCGATGCGGTCGGCGGGCAGTTTGCCCACGCCGTTCGTCCCCGCGTCCGGGTCGCCGCCTCCGCACCCGGTCAGCAGCGCCGTCCCCGTCACGGCGAGTACGCAGAACGCGGGGACCCGGGCGGCCCGGCGGGTACGGCCCTGGGGAATCGCAGTCACAGGTGGGGTCGCCTTTCTGACGGTTCCTGAACGGCGTACGGCAGCGTACCGGTGCCCCGGGCGCCTGGCGGAGCCAGTCCGTCCGGACCCCCCACCGGGGCGTATCCGACCGGTACGGGCTAGCCTGAAGCGCACCCGAGCGGGCAAATCCGAGCAATTCACAAAGAAAGCGGAACACCCGAGCAAAGGGCGATTCCCAGGCCACGTCAGCAGAGGAAGCACA
Organism: Streptomyces filipinensis; assembly: GCF_014649495.1. Lineage (GTDB taxonomy): Bacteria > Actinomycetota > Actinomycetes > Streptomycetales > Streptomycetaceae > Streptomyces > Streptomyces filipinensis. The sequence goes on from NZ_BMTD01000002.1 coordinate 206,991, forward strand.
GCCATGGCAGCCGGCGCCCCCCGGATCTTCGTGTCGCACCTCGCCGGGGTCCCCGTCTTCGACCCGAGCGGCGACCAGGTGGGCCGCGTACGCGATCTGGTCGTGATGCTGCGCGTGGGCCGCAGGCCCCCGCGGCTGCTCGGGCTGGTCGTCGAACTGACCACCCGGCGCCGTATCTTCCTGCCCATGACCCGGATCACCGGCGTCGAGTCCGGGCAGGTCATCACCACCGGCGTGATGAACGTCCGGCGCTTCGAGCAGCGGCCCACCGAGCGGCTGGTCTTCGGCGAGCTGCTGGACCGCCGGGTGACGCTGGCGGAGACCGGCGAGCAGGTCACCGTCCTCGACGTGTCCGTGCAGCAGCTGCCCGCCCGCCGCGACTGGGAGGTCGACCGCGTCTTCGTCCGCAAGGGGAGGAAGGGCGGCGCGTTCCGGCGGGCCAAGGGCGAGACGCTGACCGTGGAGTGGTCCGCCGTCACCGGGTTCTCGCTGGAGGAGCACGGGCAGGGCGCCGAGAGTCTGCTCGCCACCTTCGAGCAGCTGCGCCCCGCCGACCTCGCCAACGTCCTGCACCACCTCTCCCCCAAGCGGCGCGCCGAGGTCGCCGCCGCGCTCGACGACGACCGCCTGGCCGACGTGCTCGAAGAGCTCCCCGAGGACGACCAGATCGAGATCCTCGGCAAGCTGAAGGAGGAGCGCGCGGCGGACGTCCTGGAGGCCATGGACCCCGACGACGCGGCCGACCTGCTCTCCGAGCTGCCCGAGGAGGACAAGGAGCGGCTGCTGAGCCTGATGCAGCCGTCCGACGCGGCCGACATGCGCCGCCTGATGTCGTACGAGGAGCACACGGCCGGCGGTCTGATGACCACCGAGCCGATCGTGCTGCGCCCGGACGCCACGGTCGCCGACGCGCTCGCCCGGGTCCGCAACCCCGACCTGTCCCCCGCCCTCGCCGCCCAGGTCTACGTCTGCCGGCCGCCCGACGAGACCCCGACCGGCAAGTACCTGGGCACGGTGCACTTCCAGCGGCTGCTGCGCGACCCCCCGTACACCCTGGTCAGCTCGCTCCTCGACGAGGACCTGCAGACCCTGGCCCCGGACGCCGCGCTGCCCGTCATCGCCGGGTTCTTCGCCACGTACGACATGGTGGCGGCGCCCGTGGTGGACGAGTCGGGATCGCTGCTGGGAGCGGTGACCGTGGACGACGTACTGGACCACATGCTGCCCGAGGACTGGCGGGAGACCGAGTTCCACCTGGACGAGGGAGAGGGGGCGGCCGCACATGGCTCCTGAGCGTGAGAGCACCCGTGACCGCAACACCCCGGCGGGCGCCACGGCCGCCGGCCGGCCCCGTACGCCCCGGCTGGACCAGCCGCGCCCGCCCAGGCGCCGGATCCTGCCCGAGTGGGACCCGGAGGCCTTCGGGCGGCTGTCGGAGAAGATCGCCCGCTTCCTGGGCACGGGACGCTTCATCGTCTGGATGACGGTCGTCATCATCGCGTGGGTGGTGTGGAACATCGCCGCACCCCACCATCTGCGCTTCGACCAGTACCCGTTCATCTTCCTGACCCTGATGCTGTCCCTGCAGGCCTCCTACGCGGCCCCGCTGATCCTGCTCGCGCAGAACAGACAGGACGACCGCGACCGGGTCAACCTGGAGCAGGACCGCAAGCAGAACGAGCGGTCCATCGCCGACACCGAGTACCTGACCCGGGAGATCGCCGCGCTGCGCATGGGCCTGGGCGAGGTGGCCACCCGCGACTGGATCCGCTCGGAACTCCAGGACGTGGTCAAGGAGCTGGAGGAGCGCCGCCGTCACGACGGGCACCCCGGCCATGTCGTATTCCCGGCAGAACGGGCAGAACGCCCCCCGGGACGTGACACAGACGACCGCTGAGGGGCATCCCTCCGGCCCCTCGGGGCGCCGTACCATCGTCCTTATGGCTACGGAAGACGCGGTGCGCGAGGCACTGGCGACGGTGAACGACCCCGAGATCAACCGCCCCATCACCGAGCTGGGGATGGTCAAATCGGTGGAGATCGGGGATGACGGCGCGGTCGCCGTCACCGTGTACCTGACGGTCTCCGGCTGCCCCATGCGCGACACCATCACCCAGCGCGTCACCGAAGCGGTCGCGCGGGTCGAGGGCGTCACCCGTGTCGACGTCACGCTCGACGTCATGAGCGACGAGCAGCGCAAGGAGCTGGCGACGGCCCTGCGCGGCGGCCAGACCGAGCGCGAGGTCCCCTTCGCCAAGCCCGGCAACCTCACCCGCGTCTACGCGGTCGCCTCCGGCAAGGGCGGCGTCGGCAAGTCCTCGGTGACGGTGAACCTCGCCGCGGCGATGGCGGCCGACGGCCTCAAGGTCGGCGTGGTCGACGCCGACATCTACGGCCACAGCGTGCCGCGCATGCTGGGCGCGGACGGCCGTCCCACCCAGGTCGAGAACATGATCATGCCGCCGTCGGCGAACGGCGTGAAGGTCATCTCCATCGGCATGTTCACCCCGGGCAACGCCCCCGTCGTCTGGCGCGGCCCCATGCTGCACCGCGCCCTGCAGCAGTTCCTGGCGGACGTCTACTGGGGCGACCTGGACGTCCTCCTGCTGGACCTTCCGCCCGGCACCGGCGACATCGCCATCTCGATCGCCCAGCTGATCCCGAACGCCGAGATCCTGGTCGTGACGACCCCGCAGCAGGCGGCGGCGGAGGTGGCCGAGCGCGCCGGCTCCATCGCGGTCCAGACCCACCAGAAGATCGTCGGTGTGGTCGAGAACATGTCCGGCCTGCCCTGCCCGCACTGCGGCGAGATGGTCGACGTCTTCGGCGCGGGCGGCGGCCAGACGGTCGCCGACGGCCTGACGCGGACGACGGGCACGACCGTCCCGGTCCTCGGCTCCATCCCGATCGACGTCCGCCTCCGCGAGGGCGGCGACGAGGGCAAGCCGGTGGTCCTGAGCGACCCGGACTCCCCGGCGGGCTCGGCCCTGCGCGCGATCGCGGGGAAGCTGGGCGGCAGGCAGCGGGGCCTGTCGGGCCTGTCCCTGGGGATCACACCCAAGAACAAGTTCTGAGCACGTCCCGGCGGACGCGGGGGCCCGTTCGGGGAACGTGAGCGGACCCCGCGGCGAAAGGGGCGCCGGGCAGCCGGCGCCCCACCCTCACGCGTAGGCGGAAACGTCCTTCACCACGGCGAACCCGAGACCGTACGCGCTCATGCCGCGCCCGTACGCCCCCAGATGCACCCCCGCCTCCGTCGTGCCGGCCAGGACCCATCCGAACTCCGACTCCCGGTAGTAGAACGAGGCGGCCACCCCGTCCACCGGCAGAGAGAGCCTGGTCCACTCCGGCCCTTCGAGATCGTCGGCCAGGGCCCACGCGGTCTCCGTCTGCTGGTCCAGCCAGTCGTCCCGCAGGGTGTGGTCCATCTGTCCGGGCCAGGTGAAGGACAGCAGTCCCACCCCGGCCAGCCACGCGGCCGAGGAGACCGAGGTGGCCTCCAGCAGCCCCGTACCGTCGGCGCTCCGGCGCGACGGCTGCGCGGCGACCGTGATGACCACCGCGAACTTCTCCCGCGGCTCACCGGAGGAGACCGCCTCGCTGCGTACGGAGGGCTCGTCACCGTGCCCGATCGAACCGTGCTCGACGGCGCCGTCCGCCCCTATACCGACCTGCATCAGCCAGCGCGGTCCGGTGAACGCCTCGTCGAGGCCGTACCACGGGAAGGGCGCCTGCAGGTAACCGTCGACCGTACGCCGGCCGGAGGGGAGCTGTTGCTCACCCTCCGCGTCCGGCGGCTGCGCGCCCACCCGACTCGTCGTCTCCATCTGCCCGGACGCCTCCTCGCTCTCGTCGGACCGGGGTGACCCGCCCCCCTTCGGGCGTACGCGTCCGGTCCGCACAACAACTCGGCAGCATATCCACACCGGTGAGAATCGCAGGGCAGGCGCTGGAGGCGTGGGGCGCACGAACGCCCTGTTCAGGCCGTGTGCGACGGGTGCGTGCTATGACACGCGTCACGTGCGCGGGATGCGCCCCCGTGCGCGTGTCGGCGTAGCTCCGCTTCCGCGGCCGTCGCCGCGGCTATGTGGCGTCCGCGTCGAAGGGAGGCCGCTCGTCCTGGCCGGGCTCCTCGGGCTTCTTGGTCATGTCGATACGCCCACCGGACGACGAGGGCGCGGAGGACGAGGACGCGGTGGAGGAGGAGGCCTCGGCGTCCCGGCCGTTGACGGCGTCCGTGACCTCGGCCATCTCCTTCTTCAGGTCGAACCCGTTACGGATCTCCTTCAGCCCCAGATCGTCGTTGTCCAGCTGCTTGCGGATGAACGTCTTGGGGTTGAGGTCCTCGAACTCGAAGTCCTTGAACTCCGGACCCAGTTCGCTGCGGATGTCCTGCTTGGCGCTCTCCGAGAACTCGCGGATCTTCCGGATCGTGCGCGTCACGTCCTGGATGACCTTCGGGAGCTTGTCCGGACCGAAGACGAGCACAGCGAGCACGATGATCGTCACCAGCTCCAGTGGCCCTATGTCATTGAACACCTGACGCTCCTTGCGATGTCCTCGGTCGCTCAACGGTACCCGGCGTTCCTGTCCGACCGGTACCGTCCCGAGGTGAGACTTCTGTCAGTTCTGTTCCGCGGCTGTCAGTTCTGATCCGCGGCGCCCAGGCTGAGCGGGACCTGCCGGTCGGTACCGTCACGCCGGACCGTCAGCCGCAACCGGTCACCGGGCCGGTGGGCGCGGATCTTGACGATCAGCTCCTCGGCCGTGTGCACGCGCTCTCCGTCCACCTCGGTGATGACGTCGCCCGGCTTGAGTCCGGCCCGCTCACCGGGGCCGCCCCGGGTCACGGCGGGTCCGCCGCCCGCGCTCTTGCCGTCGATCCGGGCCCCGTCGCCGGTGTACGCCATGTCGAGGGTGACGCCGATCACGGGATGGGTCGCGTGACCGTCGTTGATCAGTTCCTCGGCGACGCGCTTGGCCTGGTTCACGGGGATGGCGAAGCCGAGACCGATGGAGCCGGCCTGGCCGCCGTCCGTTTCGGAGCCGCCGTCGGCGGAACGGATGGCGGAGTTGATGCCGATCACCTGGGCCCGGGAGTCGAGCAGGGGGCCGCCGGAGTTGCCCGGGTTGATGGGCGCGTCGGTCTGCAGCGCGTCGACGTAGCTGACGTCGCTCCCGTCGCCCTTCTCCCCGCCCGCCGTGATGGGCCGCTCCTTGGCGCTGATGATGCCGGAGGTGACGGTGTTGGCGAGGTCGAAGGGGGCGCCGATGGCGACGACGGGATCGCCTACGCGCACATCGTCGGAGTTGCCGAGGGGCAGCGGGATGAGCCCGTGCACGCCGTGGACCTGGACGACGGCGAGGTCGTAACCGCTGTCGCGGCCGACGACCTTGGCCTTGACGGTGTCGCCGCTGCTGAAGGTCACGGATATCGCGCCGCCCGATCCGGCGGGCGCCACGACGTGGTTGTTGGTGAGGATGTGGCCCTGGGCGTCGAGCACGAAGCCGGTGCCGGTGTCCGCCTGGTCGGTCCCCGTGACGTGCAGGGTGACGACGCTGGGCAGCGCCCGGGCGGCTATCGCGGCCACGCTGCCCGGCGGCCGCCCGGCGGGCACGCTTCCGGCCTGCGGCAGACGCACGTCACCGCCGCCCAGGCCCTGGCGTTCGACGTAGGCGCCGACGACACCGCCGACGCCGGCGGAGACCACCGCGACCATGAGGGTCCACACCAGCGCGAGCCGCTTCGCCCGCCGTTTGCGCTGCGCGTCCGTCGGCACACCGGCCCCGGTCTGCTGCAGTCCCCCGTGCACGACCCCCTGCTCCCGCGGGGACCCGCCGGCCCAGGGGTCATAACGCCCACCCACGCCCCCCGCCCCACCGTCCGAAACCGGAGAGGCCAACGGGGCGGACGCGCCGGCGGCAGGGGCACCGGCCCCGTGGGCGCCCGGTGCGGGCGTGCGAGCGCCGGGGGCGGGGGCGCCGGCGGCAGAAGTGCCGGGCGCGGGCATGGGAGCGCCGGGGGCGGGGGCGCCATCGCTAGGAGCGCCGGGGGCGGGGGCGCCGGGGACCGGGATGGACGCGCCGGGCGCGAGGGCACCGGCGGCAGAGGAGCCGGGCGCGGGCATCGGTGCGCCGGGGGCGAGGGTGCCAGCGGCAGGGGCGCCGCCGGGTGCGGGGGCGGCGACGGCATGGGTGCTGGGCGCGGGCGTGCCGGGGACCGGCATCGGGGCATGGGGCGCGGAGACGCCAGCGGCAGGAACGCTGGGCGCGGGCGTGCCCGGTACCGGGATCGGGATTCCGGGCGCGGAGACGCCAGCGGCAGGGGCGCCGGGCACGGCGGTGCCGGGGACCGGCATATGAGCGCCGAGGGCGGATGCGCCGGGGGCCGGGGTGGAGGCGGTCGGGGCGGGTGTCCGTGCCGGGGGTACGGGTGTCCCCTGGGGCGGTGTGGCCGCCGGGTGCTGTACGGGCGGTGCGGGTGCCCAGGGGCCAGGCTCGCCGTAGGGCGGGGTGCCGTAGGGGTCGGGGTCGTGCAACGGCTTCGGCCGCTCGGTGGGAGCCGCCCAGGCGGAATTCCCCTGCTCGGGCGCCTCACCCGCCGGCGTGCCGCCGTCCGCCTCGGCCTCCTTCGCCGGGCCCGGCACCGGCTTGGCCAGCTCGAAGTCCCCGTCGGCCACGGCGGCCTCGGCCTCATCCGACCCGGCCTGCTCCGTCCCGGTGCCCACCGCCCCGACCGGACGCGCCAGGGCGAAGTCACCCGAGTCTCCGTCGAACGAACCGGAATCCGCCGGCCCGACGCCGCCGGGCGCCTCGCCGCGCTGGGCGTCCACCGACGCGGCCGGACGTGCCGAAGCGGACTCGCCCGTCGGCTCGGTGCCGGACGGCTCGTTGTCGGCCGGGGTCATCCCCGCCGCTCCCTCCGGTCCGTCCTCCGGCGGGACACGGTTCCCCTCGTTCATGCTCTCCCCACGGCTGGCCGTGGCCGCGCGCTTCGGCGGCGGCCACGGAACGTCGACCACGCCCCCGGGACATCGCCGCGGGAACGGTGCTCACAGGATTCAACCAGGTTCGCGGGGCGTGGCGAAGTGACCGGTCAGGGCGTCTCGCGGGGGGTGGAGGGGGACGGTGAGGGAGCGGAGGCGGCGTCGGGGACGGGGGCGGACAGCAGGCCGGAGGCGGACACTCCGGGGATCCTGGACCAGGCGGTGAGCGGGTAGACCACGGTGTCGTCGAGCGGACGTATCAGCGGGGAGACGGCGGCCGCACCGGCCGTCACCGGCGTGGTCAGGCCCCGTATCGCGTCGACCTGGGTCTGGCCGGTGCCGGAGGCCGGCAGTCCGGGCACGAGTGGCGCGGACATCGTGGTGGGGGCCGCCGGCGTCGGTCCGAACTGCGCGCCGCCCCGGGCGAGCAGTGGTCCCGCCGCGCGACGGCGCTGGTTGTCGGGCGTGGCGGCGCCGGTGCCGGCCGAGCGGGCCGGGAGCACATTGCTGCCGGTGCCGGAGCCGCCGCGGGCGTCCGCGGTGGTGTCACCGGGGATGGCGGTGGTCATGCCGCCGAGGGCGACCGCGGCCAGGGAGACCGCGCCGGCGGCGGCGACCGCGAACCGCAGGCCGCGCGAGGCGGAGCGGCCGTCGTCCGGGCGGCCGACGGGATGGATGCGGAAGCCGCGCTCCTCGGGTGCCGGAACGGGGTGATGCGAGCCCGCGGGGGCGGGGCCGTGCGGGCGGGCGGGGACGTATCCGAACGCGAAGCGCTCGCCGCGCCTCGCTCCGAAGACGCCGAGGACACCGGTGGGTCCGCCGCTCTCGTCGGCGGGGCCGCGTCCGAAGGAGCCGCCCCCGGGCGGCGACATGCCGTCGCCGTCCAGGTCACCTCCCCCGGGAAGGCCCTGGAGGCGGGCCAGGAGGCTCGCCGAGGGAGGCGGCGGGGCTGCCTCCGCGAACACGTTCTTCAGCGCGCGCTGGGCGTCCGCCTCCGCCTTGCACCGGGCACAGGTGGCCAGGTGCGCGAGGACCCGCTCACGCGTCTCATGACCGAGCTCTCCGTCCACCAGGGCGGAGAGACGGTCTCCCAGGTGCTGCTCTGCGAGGTGCCCCTCCGCAGGTTTCGGCCGTGATCCACTCACGCGGTCGCGCCCCCTCCTCCCAGAGCGGGGACACGGGCCAGGAAGGTGCGCCGCTCGGCCGCGCGGGCCTCCGGGGACCGGTGCGCCAGGGCCTTGCGGAGCTGGGAACGGCCACGGTGGATACGGGAGCGGACGGTGCCGAGCTTCACGCCGAGGGTGGCGGCGATCTCCTCGTACGACAGTCCCTCGATGTCGCACAGGACGACGGCGGCACGGAACTCGGGCGCGAGGGTGTCGAGGGCCTGCTGGACGTCGGCGTCGAAGTGGGCGTCGTTGAGGAGCTGCTGCGGGGTGGGCTCGCGGCTGGCCAGACGCTCGGCGGCGTCGTCGCCGAGGGCGTCGAAGCGGATGCGCTGCTTGCGCCGGACCATGTCCAGGAAGAGGTTGGTGGTGATGCGGTGCAGCCAGCCCTCGAAGGTGCCGGGCGAGTACGTCGACAGGGAGCGGAAGACACGGACGAAGACCTCCTGGGTGAGGTCCTCGGCGTCGTGCTGATTGCCCGTCAGGCGGTAGGCCAGTCGGTAGACCCGGCCGCTGTGGGTGCTGACGATCTCCTCCCACGTGGGCGGAGTCCACGCCTGCCCGTCCGCGTCGGTGGAGAAGCTCGCGGTCTGGGCCTCGCCTGCGGCGAGACCGGCGTGGTGGTCAGCAGCGGTGTCGGTCACGGATTTCGGCCTGCCCGCCGACCCGAGGAAGCGCCGCAGCACTCCGCCCCGGTCCCCGGGCGCAGCCGCACCTCCCCTGTCGGCTCTGGTGGTGTCCAGTGGAGCCCCTACCATAGCCACCTCGCCCGTTAGCTCCGGATAAGCGGTTTTACGAGAATTTGATACTCGCTGATACGGCTCGTGCGGCTGCGTCAGCAGTTGCTCGGTGCGCCGATCCACCCCTCGCCCCCCGTCGCGCCGCCGGCCTCCGTCTCATCCCTATAAACGCCCGGTCCCATCTGCGGGTTCCCGACACCAACGGATACAGTCACGCCCAGGCATCCATGGGGACAGGAGAGGGTCATTACCGGCAACCGGCAGACGAGCTGGGCGTTCGCCGACGCCTTTGTCGCCGAGGACGAAGCGCTGCGCTGGGCCCGTGACCGGGCCCGCGAGGCAGGGCTGCGCTCGGTGTCGCCCGGCACGGGCGCCGCGCTGCGTCTGCTCGCCGCCTCCGTCGACGCCAAGGCCGTCGCGGAGATCGGCACCGGCTGCGGGGTGTCCGGAATCCATCTGCTGCACGGCATGCGCCCGGACGGGGTGCTCACCACGGTCGACCCGGAGCCGGAGCACCAGCAGTTCGCCCGGCAGGCCTTCCGCGCCTGCGGCTTCGCCAGCAACCGCGCCCGCTTCATCCCCGGCCGGGCCCTGGAGGTGCTGCCCCGGCTCGCGGACGCCGGATACGACCTCGTCTTCTGCGACGGTGACCGGCTGGAGTACCTGGACTACCTCGCTGAATCGTTGCGCCTGCTCCGGCCCGGCGGCCTGGTGGTTTTCGAGGGGATCTTCGCCAACGGCCGTACGGTCGACTCGGGACCGCAGCCGACGGAGGTGCTCAAGCTGCGGGAACTGCTGCGCACGGTGCGCGAGAGCCAGGAGCTGGTGCCCTCGCTGCTGCCGGTGGGCGACGGCCTGCTGTGTGCCGTCAAGCGGTGAGCGCCGGCCCAGGGCGGGGCAGGACGCGCGACTGCCCCGGCACCGCGTACGATGCCGGGGCAGCCGGAAGGACACTGCGCTGGGGCGTCAGACGACGACCTTCTTGAGGGCGTCGCCGAGCGCCTCGGCCTCGTCAGGGGTCAGCTCGACGACGAGTCGACCGCCGCCTTCGAGCGGAACGCGCATGACGATGCCCCGCCCCTCCTTGGTCACCTCGAGCGGGCCATCACCCGTCCGCGGCTTCATGGCCGCCATGCTCGTTCCCCTTCCTGAAACCAGCTCATCGTCTGCCGGGAGCCCGCACAGGGCATCCGCGGTTCCGCACCGGACACGCGACACCGGCATCGAACACATTGCTTCCCAGCCATTATCCCGCATCGCAGGACCCGATGACCAACATCAGTCGGCATCGCTTGGGCAACGCGCGCGAGCAAAACCACCCAATTCGGCGATGTGGCTGCGATACTGCGCCGCTGCACGGACGTCCGCGGGCCGACTCCGCTCCGGTTTTCTTTGACGCAGGTCACACGTCCGGTCCGGCCCTTGGCCGGCGATCTCCGCCATGCTGTCCTTCATACAGGGACGTACTGAGCGGTACGTCATCCGCGACACCGAGGGGATGCGCCATGGCCGACACCGTGCTCTACGAGGTGAGCGACGGACTCGCGACGATCACGCTGAACCGCCCCGAGGCGATGAACGCGCTGAACATCGCGACCAAGGCCGCTCTCCGGGAGGCGGCGGAGTCCGCGGCCGGCGACCCGGCCGTACGCGCGATCCTGCTGACCGCCGCCGGGGACCGGGCGTTCTGCGTCGGCCAGGACCTCAAGGAGCACATCGGGCTGCTCGCGTCGGACCGCGCGACGGGGTCCGGGCAGACGATGAGCACGGTCAAGGAGCACTACAACCCGATCGTGCGGGCCCTCACCGGGGCGCAGAAGCCGGTGGTCGCCGCGGTCAACGGCGTCGCGGCCGGGGCCGGCTTCGGATTCGCGCTCGCCGCGGACTACCGGGTGGTCGCCGACACGGCCGCCTTCAACACCTCGTTCGCCGGCGTGGCCCTCACCGCCGACTCCGGCATCTCCTGGACGCTGCCCCGGGTGATCGGCCCGAGCCGCGCCGCCGACCTGCTGCTCTTCCCGCGCAGCATCAGCGCCCAGGACGCGCTGGAGCTGGGCATCGCCAACCGGGTCGTGCCCACCGCCGAGCTGCGCGCCGAGGCCGAGAAGACCGCGCGCGCACTGGCCGAGGGCCCGACGGTGGCGTACGCGGCGATCAAGGAGGCGATGGCCTACGGCCTCACGCACTCCCTCGACGAGACCCTGGAGAAGGAGGACGAGCTGCAGACCCGGGCCGGCGGGTCCGAGGACCACGCGATCGCGGTGCAGGCGTTCGTGAACAAGGAGAAGCCCAAGTACCTGGGCCGGTGAGGCACCGGGCCCGGGGGGCGGGGCCTAGGGGGCGATGAGCAGGGCCTCCGCGCCCACCGGGCGGTATCCGGCCGCCTGGAAGGCGCGCACGCTGCGGGCGTTGCCGGCGGCCTGCTGCGACCAGACCCACTGCCCGGGCGGGACGAGATGCCGGGCGGCCGTGGCCAGGGCCCGCCCCAGGCCCCGGTGGCGTACGTCCTCGTCCACCTCGATCGCCGTCTCCCAGCGGCCCGCCACACCCCGGCCGAGGACGACCACCGCGCCGTCCGCCGCCCAGACCCGGACGTCGTCGCGGCGGGCCCGCGCGCCGTGCACGCGCGGGTGGTCCGGGTCGGTGAGTTCCCGCAGCTCCACCGGGGGGTCGCCGGGCAGGGAGCCGGCCACGGTGAGCAGGTCGACGGTGTCGGTGGAACGGCCCGTGCGGGCCAGGAACGCGGCCAGGAAGCGGGGGTTCATCGCGGCCGCCAGCGCGTCGCAGTCGAGGGACGCGAGGGTGTCCCGCACCCAGTGCGGGTCCTCGTCGGTGAACACCACGGAGTGCGCGGTGAACGCGATCACCCCGGCGTCGCGGTGGCTCGGCTGCGGCACGACGGTGACACCGCCGTCGGGCGGCGGGAAGTGACCGCGGGCCGCCGCGTCCAGGAGGGCGGCCAGGGTCGGGGACACGGCCTGGGACATGGCGGTCAGGCGCCCGTGCTTCTCGCCACGCATGCTTCCAGGTGGTCGTTGACCAGGCCGCATGCCTGCATCAGGGCGTAGGCCGTGGTCGGGCCGACGAATCTGAGGCCCCGCTTCTTCAGGGCCTTGGACAGGGCCGTCGACTCCGGGGTCACGGCCGGGACGTCGGCGAGGGTCTTCGGGGCCGGGCGGCCGGCCGGGTCGGGGGCGTGCGACCAGATCAGCTCGTCCAGCTCGCCCTCGGCCCAGTCGGCGAGCACACGCGCGTTGGCGAGCGTGGCGTCGACCTTGGCGCGGTTGCGGATGATGCCCGGATCCGCCAGCAGGCGCTCGCGGTCCTCGTCGGTGAACGCGGCGACCTTCTCGACGCGGAAGCCGGCGAAGGCCGCGCGGAAACCCGGGCGGCGGCGCAGGATGGTGATCCAGGACAGGCCCGACTGGAAGGCCTCCAGGCTGAGCCGCTCGAAGAGGGCGTCGTCGCCGTGGACCGGGCGGCCCCACTCCTCGTCGTGGTACGCCACGTAGTCCTCGGTGGACAGGGCCCACGGGCAGCGCAGCGCACCGTCGGTCCCGGCGAGGGCGGCACCGGCGCTCACCGCTGGTCCTCAGGGTGGTCGCGCTTCTCCATGTGGACGTGTGCGGCGGCGGCTCTCGCGCCGGCCAGCGCGGACTCCAGGTCGGCGATACGGGCGTCCCGCTCGGCGAGTTCGGCGGCGAGCCGGCCGAGGGCGTCGTCGACGTCCGCCATGCGGTAGCCGCGCGGCGCGACCGGGAAGCGCAGGCTCTCCACGTCCGCGCGCTCCACCGGGCGGTCCTCGGGCAGCGGGTCCTGCAGCCGCTCCGGCGCCACCTCGGGCAGCGGGCCGCTCCCGCCGCCACCCACCACGGCGAGTGTCACCGCGGCGACCACGACGGCCAGCGCGACGACCAGGAACAAGAACATCACCATCGCCAGGGGTCCCCACGCTCCGTGCCGGACGTTGTGCCGGACGTTGAATCTGTCAGGGTCCGATCGTGCCATGCGCCTCTGACAGTTAGGGTCACAGGCGGCCGTACTGCGGGACGTACTAGGAGAGGTCACAGCGGATGCTCAGGCTGGGCAGGCGGGAATTCGGGCCCCACGAGCCGGTGATCATGGCGATCGTGAACCGGACACCGGACTCCTTCTACGACCAGGGGGCCACCTTCCGTGACGAGCCGGCGCTCGCCCGCGTGGAGCAGGCGGTGGCCGAAGGCGCCGCGATCGTCGACATCGGCGGGGTGAAGGCCGGGCCGGGCGACGAGGTCACGGCCGAGGAGGAGGCGCGGCGCACGGTCGGCTTCGTGGCGGAGGTACGGCGCCGCTTCCCGGACGTGCTCATCAGCGTGGACACCTGGCGGGCCGAGGTCGGCGAGGCGGTGTGCGAGGCGGGGGCGGATCTGCTGAACGACGCCTGGGGGGGCGTCGACCCGGCGCTCGCGGAGGTCGCGGCGCGGTACCGGGTGGGGCTGGTGTGCACGCACGCCGGGGGTGTGCAGCCGCGCACCCGCCCGCACCGGGTGACGTACGACGACGTCATGGCCGACATCCTCAAGGTGACCGTGGGGCTGGCCGAGCGGGCGGTCGCGCTCGGGGTGCCGCGTGAGTCGGTGCTGATCGATCCCGGGCACGACTTCGGGAAGAACACGCGGCACAGTCTGGAGGCGACGCGGCGGCTGGACGAGATGGTCGCGACGGGGTGGCCGGTGCTGGTGTCGCTGTCCAACAAGGACTTCGTCGGCGAGACGCTGGACCGGCCGGTGAAGGAGCGGCTGATCGGTACGTTGGCGACGACCGCGGTGTCGGCGTGGCTCGGGGCGCGGGTGTACCGGGTGCACGAGGTGGCCGAGACGCGTCAGGTGCTGGAGATGGTGGCCGCCGTCTGCGGGCACCGGGCCCCCGCTGTGGCGCGGCGAGGCCTGGCCTGAACACCCCGGGGGCCGAAGCGCCCCGGGGTGGGGCGTGGTGGCGGTGGCTGTCGGGTGGAGCCCTGGGCTAGCGGGCCGCCTCCTTCGAGACCAGGGCCACCGCTTCGTCCACGTCGTCCGTGACGTGGAACAGGAGGAGGTCCTTCTCGGCCGCCTTGCCCTGGGCCACCAGCGTGTTCCTCAGCCAGGACACCAGGCCGCCCCAGTACTCGCTGCCGAACAGGACGATCGGGAAGCGGGTGACCTTCTGGGTCTGGACCAGGGTCAGCGCCTCGAAGAGTTCGTCGAGGGTGCCGAGGCCGCCGGGCAGGACCACGAAGCCCTGCGCGTACTTCACGAACATCATCTTGCGGACGAAGAAGTAGCGGAAGTTGAGGCCGATGTCGACGTAGGGGTTCAGCCCCTGCTCGAAGGGCAGCTCGATGCCGAGGCCGACCGAGACGCCCCCCGCCTCACAAGCGCCCTTGTTCGCGGCCTCCATCGCGCCCGGACCGCCACCCGTGATCACCGCCCAGCCGGCTTCGACCAGGCCCCGGCCGAGCCGCACCCCCGCGTCGTACTCCGCCGAGTCCACCGGTGTCCGGGCCGAGCCGAACACGCTGATGGCGGGCGGGAGTTCGGCCAGCGTGCCGAATCCCTCGATGAACTCCGACTGGATGCGGAGCACGCGCCAGGGGTCCGTGTGGACCCAGTCCGTGGGGGCGCGCTCGTCGAGCAGCCGCTGGTCGGTCGTGCTGGGCGTCACCTGTCCGCGGCGTCGGAGGACCGGTCCGAGCCGCTGCTCGTCCGGCGGCTGCTTCTTCCCCTCGGGGTTGCCGGTAGCCATGTGCGCTCCCTCCGCTTGGCGGTAGTTCGATCTCAGACTAGATCCACGCGGGTTACGGAGGGGGGACGTGAGCATGTCCGGAATGAAGCGCCGAGCGGCGGCCCCTACGCGGTGAGCCAGTTCCGCAGGCGCTCCTCGCCCGCCAGGATCTTCGCCGTCTCCACCCGCTCGTCGCGCTTGTGGGCCAGGTGCGGGTTGCCGGGGCCGTAGTTGACGGCGGGGACACCGAGCGCGGAGAAGCGGGAGACGTCCGTCCAGCCGTACTTGGGCTTCGGCGTGCCGCCGACCGCCTCGATGAAGGCCGCGGCGGCGGGGTGGGACAGGCCGGGCAGCGCGCCGGGGCTGTGGTCGTCGACCACGAACTCCGCCACCCCGCAGTCCGCGAACACCTCGCGGACGTGCGCGACCGCCTCCTCCTCGGTGCGGTCGGGGGCGTAACGGAAGTTGACCGTGACCACGCACGCGTCGGGGATGACGTTGCCGGCCACTCCCCCGCTGATGCCCACGGCGTTCAGGCCCTCGCGGTACTCCAGGCCGTCGATCACCGGGTAGCGGGGCTCGTAGGCGGCCAGGCGGGCCAGGATGGGGGCGGCGGCGTGGATGGCGTTGGCGCCCATCCAGGAGCGCGCCGAGTGGGCCCGCTCGCCCGTGGTCTTCAGCAGCATGCGCAGGGTGCCCTGGCAGCCGCCCTCGACCTCGCCGTCGGAGGGCTCCAGCAGGACCGCGAAGTCGCCCTCCAGCCACTCGGGGTGGGCCTCGGCGACGTGCCTGAGGCCGTTGAGCTCGGCGGCGACCTCCTCGTTGTCGTAGAAGACGAAGGTGAGGTCGCGGTTGGGGGCGGGGACCGTGGCGGCGACGCGCAGCTGCACCGCGACGCCCGACTTCATGTCGCAGGTGCCGCAGCCCCACAGCACGCCGTCCTCGTCCAGCCGCGAGGGCACGTTGTCGGCGATGGGGACGGTGTCGATGTGGCCGGCCAGGATCACGCGCTCGGCGCGGCCCAGGTTCGTGCGGGCGATCACGTTGTTGCCGTAGCGGTCGACCGTCAGGTGCGGCAGGGCGCGCAGGGCGGTCTCGATCGCGTCCGCGAGGGGCTTCTCGGTGCCGCTCTCCGAGGGGAAGTCCACGAGCCGCGCGGTGAGCGCGGCGGCGTCGAGCGTGAGGTCAAGCGAGGTGTCGGCCATGGCCTCGACCCTAGCGCGCCACCTGCCGGGGCCCGGTCCGCGGCGCTGACCGGGCCCGCCGTGAGCGCCGGACGCCCCTCCAGTACCTTGTACGCGTGCCAGAGCCGTCCCCCACCCGTCCCAAGCGTCGCGGCCGCCTCTTCCGTTTCGCGGCGGCCCTGTTGGTCCTGTGCGGTGTCGCCGCGTACCTCGTGGTGCAGTACGTCACCGGAGGCGGCGGTGCGCGCGGCTGCAAGGTGATCTCGTCCGCGGGTGACGGGGCGTCGTACGAGTTCACGCCGGAACAGGCCGTGAACGCGGCGACGATCGCGGCCGTGGGCACCGGGCGCGGGATGCCCGAGCGGGCCGTGACGATCGCGCTGGCGACCGCCCTGCAGGAGTCGGGGCTGCGCAACATCGAGCACGGCGACCGGGACTCGCTCGGCCTGTTCCAGCAGCGGCCCTCGCAGGGCTGGGGCACCGAGCAGCAGATCATGGACCCCGCGTACGCGGCGGGCATCTTCTACGCGCACCTGGCCAAGGTGCCGGACTACGCGGCGCTGCCGCTGACCGAGGCGGCCCAGGAGGTGCAGCGCAGCGGCTACCCGGAGGCGTACGCCAAGCACGAGCCGGACGCGAAGCTGCTGGCGGCGGCGCTGACCGGCCGCGCGGCGGCCACGCTGACCTGTGACGGGCGCCCGGAGCCCGCCGCCCGGGCGACGGGTCCGGACGCGGTACGGGCCGCGCTGGTCGGGGACTTCGGGCGGGACGCGCTGCAGGAGACCGGGGCGGAGGTCGGCGGTACGCCCGTGCCGTCGCCGTCTCCCTCGCCGAGCGTGACCGCGACCGCGCACGGGCGGACGGTGACCGTTCCGGTGCCGCAGGGCAGGCGGACGGACGCGAGCGGGCGTACGGAGCGGGAGCGGGGCTGGCAGCTGGCGCAGTGGGCGGTCGCGAACTCCTCGGCGCTGCACATCCAGCGCGTGTCGTACGCGGGGCGGGAGTGGACCGCCGGGCGCGGCGACGACCCGTGGAAGACGGCCGCCACCGGCGGGGCCGGTGGCGCGGAGCAGTCCGTGGGGGCCGTCCGCATCGTGGCCGGACAGTAGTACGAGGGATCACTCCGGCGGGTTGTGCGGTGCCGGTTCGGCGCGTGTCCGGGGCGGGAACGGCGCCGGATCCGGGACCCCTTGGAAATCAAAGGCTGTAAGGATTCTGCGGGATGACGGACGGACGCTCTTTGCCCGTTTTTATCCACACCTGATAATGCGATGCGTTATCCATTCTTTACCTGGGGCGTCCGCAACCTTCGCGGCCTTCGAGCGGTAGTCACGGCGTCCGAGCCGGACACGAGCCCGGACCACAGACATCGTTCTCTCCCGTCGAATGGAGCATCATGTCCCTCCCTCTGACCCGCCGGATCGCCCGTGCCGCGCTGATCGTCGCAGCGGGAGCGGCTGCCGGGGTCGGTGCGGCCGGCTCCGCCGGTGCGGCCACCAACCAGCCGGTGGCGGTCCCGAACACGGGTGGTCTGACCGCCCCGGACACGGCGAACGTCGGCAGCACCGTCGAGGGTGCCGCGCAGCACGCCACCACTCTCGCGGCCACCACCGGCGGCACCGCGGTCGGGAAGACCGTGCCGGGCGCGGCCAAGACCGGCACCGGTGCCGTGAGCAAGACGGCGCCGGTGGCGCGCAAGGCCGCCGGGGAAGTGACCGGGGCGGCCGGGAGCGTCGTCGGGAACGCCGCGTCCTCCACGGCGAAGAGCGGCCTGCCGCAGCTGCCGGTGCAGGGTGGTCTGCCGCTCGGCTAGGCACCCGGCTTTGACAGCCGACGGGGTCCAGGGAGTTCCCTGGGCCCCGTCGCCTTTGTGTGCCTCGTCGGCTCAGGGGGTCAGGCGTGCGGCTGCCGCCTGGACGCGTTCGTCGGTCGCCGTCAGGGCCACGCGGACGTACTTCTCGCCCGCCTCGCCGTAGAAGTCACCCGGGGCCACCAGGATGCCCCGCTCGGCCAGGTGGGCGACCGTGTCCCAGCAGGACTCGCCCCGGGTGGCCCAGAGGTAGAGGCTCGCCTCGCTGTGTTCGATGCGGAAGCCGTGGCCCAGCAGGGCGGCCCGCAGGGCCTCGCGGCGGGCGGCGTAGCGCTCGCGCTGTGCGTGGACGTGGGTGTCGTCGGACAGCGCCGCCACGACCGCGGCCTGCGTCGGCGCGGAGGTCATCATGCCGCCGTGCTTGCGGATCTCCAGCAGCGGTCCCAGCACGGCCGGGTCGCCGGCGACGAAGGCCGCGCGGTAGCCCGCGAGGTTGGAGCGCTTGGAGAGGGAGTGGACGGCGACGATGCCGTCGTAGGAGCCGCCGTTGACGTCCGGGTGCAGGACCGAGACCGGGTCGGCCTCCCAGCCCAGCTCCAGGTAGCACTCGTCGGAGACCAGCAGGACGCCGTGCTCACGGGCCCAGGCGACGATCGCGGTCAGGTCCTCCTTCGGGATGACCCTGCCGGTGGGGTTCGAGGGCGAGTTCAGCCAGAGCAGCTTCAGGCCCGCCGGGTCCAGCTCGCGCGGGTCGTCGTAGGCCTCGTACGCGGCGCGGGCGAGGCGGGCGCCGACCTCGTAGGTGGGGTAGGCCAGGCGCGGGTAGGCCACCTTGTCGCCGGGGCCGAGGCCCAGCTGGGTGGGCAGCCAGGCCACCAGCTCCTTGGAGCCGACGACCGGCAGGACATGGCGGTGGGTGACCTCGCGGGCGCCCAGGCGGCGCTCCAGCCAGCCGGTGATCGCGTCGCGCAGCGCGGGGGTGCCCCAGACGGTCGGGTAGCCGGGCGAGTCGGCCGCGTCGACCAGAGCCTTCTGGATCAGTTCGGGCACCGGGTCGACGGGGGTGCCCACGGAGAGGTCGACGATCCCGTCGGGGTGGGCGGCGGCCGTCTTCTTGTACGGCTCCAGCTTGTCCCAGGGGAAGGCGGGGAGCCGGTCGGAGACTGCGGACACGGGAATCAGGCTCTCTTTCGTACGGTGCGGCAAACGCCTCGGTCCCGTACGGCGGTGATCGGGACGATCGGGCCGTACGGGACCGAGGCGGCGCGTCCTGCGGGCGGCCGCTTGGCGCTTAGACGGTCACTCGCCCTGCGGCGGCAGCGCGGCGACGAAGGGGTGGTCCCGCTCGATCAGCCCGAGCTTGCTGGCGCCGCCGGGAGAGCCGAGCTCGTCGAAGAACTCGACGTTCGCCTTGTAGTAGTCCTTCCACTCCTCCGGGACGTCGTCCTCGTAGAAGATCGCCTCGACCGGGCAGACCGGCTCACAGGCACCACAGTCGACGCATTCGTCCGGGTGGATGTACAAGGACCGGGAGCCCTCGTAAATGCAGTCGACCGGGCACTCCTCGATGCACGCCTTGTCCTTCACGTCGACACAAGGCTGCGCGATGACGTAGGTCACGCTGTCGTTCCTCCTCGATAGGGCGCTGGCGGGCCTCCTCAGGCTCCGCCGCCTGGCGCGCGGGAGCGCGGCGTCGTCGATGCCCGCCCCTAGTATCTCCGTTCCGGAGCATGATCCGAACAGGAGGGGTGAACTGACCGGTGGAAATCTCGGCGACAGGACGCCTGGAAGTCCGAATCACCCCCGCTGACGTGGGAAAACGAGTCTCCGTGCGGCGCTTGAGCGAACCTGGAACGGCACAGGAGAAGTTCACCGACACGGTGGGTGTTCTCACATCATGGGATGATGGCGTGCTCATGATCACACGGCGGGACGGGCGGAGTGTCCGGATCGCCGAGTCCGCCCTGGTCGCGGGCAAGGTGGTACCGGCCGCTCCGGCACGCCGCCGGGGGCCCGCCGCCTCGTACGAGGAACTCGCGCACGTCGCCTCGCGCGGCTGGCCGCCCCTGGAGACCGGGCGGCTCGGCGCGTGGCGGCTGCGGGCCGCCGGCGGGTTCACCCGGCGGGCCAACAGCGTGCTGCCGCTCGGCGATCCGGGCGTTCCCCTCGACGCGGCCCTGGTGGCCGTACGACGCTGGTACGGCGAGCGTGGTCTGCCCGCCTACGTCCAGACGGCCACCGGAGCCGAGGGCACGCAGGAGCTGCTGTGCGCGGAGCTGGAGCGGCGCGGCTGGGTGCGGGAGGTGACCGCCGAGCTGTGGACGGGTGCCCTGGCGCCGGTCGCGGACCGGGCCGAGGGCGCCGGCGTGGTGCTGTCCCGGCAGGCGGACGAGGCGTGGCTCGCCCGGTACCGGCGCAAGGGGGTGAGCGAGGTGGCCCTGCGGGTGCTCAGCGGTGGCCCGTCGGTGTGGTTCGCGTCCGTGCCGGGTGCGCGGGGCGAGCCTCCGCAGGCGATCGGGAGATGTGTCGTGGACGGGCGCTGGGCCGGGTTCGCCGCCGTCGAGGTGGATCCCACCCGGCGCCGGCAGGGTCTCGCCACCGAGGTGATGGCCGCGCTGGCCCGGCGCGCGCTGGACGAGGGCGCGTCGGCGGCCTGGCTGCAGGTCGAGGCGGACAACGGGGGCGCACACGCGCTCTACGCCGCGCTGGGCTTCACGCCGCACCACTCCTACCACCACTACCGGGCGCCGGACGAGCCGGGTGACAGCCGTGGAAGGGCCTGAGCCCGCCGTGCCCCGCCCGTATCTGCCGCCGCCGTATCCGCCCCCGCCGGAGCGGTCCGCCGAGCTGCGCCGGAGGTTCGCCGAGGAGGCACGCTCGGAGCGGCCGGATCTGTCGGCGCTGTGCCTGCTGATCGGCGCCGAGGCGGACGGCTCGCTGGACGAGACCGGCATCGACGCGGCGCAGGCGGAGCTGGACCGGCTCGCGGGCGAGCTGCCGTACCGGCCGGGCGGGGCGCACGCGTGGGCGGAGGCCGTACGGCGGCTGCTCGGGGCGCGCTACGAGTTCCACGGGACGCCCGGCGACTACCAGCGGCTTGAGGCCTCCCTGCTGCACGAGGTGCTGCGGCGGCGGCGCGGGCTGCCGATCCTGCTGTCGGTGGTCTGGCTGGAGGTCGCGCGGCGGGCGGGTGCCCCGGTGTACGGGGTCGCGCTGCCGGGGCACTTCGTGGTGGGGTTCGGCACGGCTGGGGAGCAGGTGCTGGCCGATCCGTTCGACGGTGGCCGGGTGCTGACCGGGACCGACGCGGACCTGCTCGTGGTGGGGGCCACGGGGGCGCCGCTGGACGCCGCCATGCTGGAGCCCGCGGCGCCGCTGGAGATCATCCACCGGATCCTGAACAACGTCCGCGCGTGGGCCACGGCCCGGCCCGAGCGCTCGGATGTGGCGCTGTGGGCCGTGGAGCTGGCGCTGCTGGTGCCCGCGCATCCGGCGAGGCTGCGCTACGAGCGGGGGCAACTACTGGTGCAGCGGGGCGAGTTCGTGTCGGGTGCGGAAGAGCTGGAGCACTACGCCGACCTGATCGAGGTGGTGGACGAGCCGGCCGCGCACAAGGTGCGGCAGCAGGCCCACACGGCTCGGGCGATGCTCAACTGAGCCGTCAGAGCCAGCCCTTCTCCCGGGCTGTCCGCACCGCCTCCGCCCGGTTGCGTACCGCGAGCTTCTGGATGGCCGTGGAGAGGTAGTTGCGGACCGTGCCCTGGGAGAGGTGGAGGGCCTTGGCCAGTTCGGCGTTGCTGGAGCCGTCGGCCGCCGCGCGGAGCACCTCGCGTTCGCGTTCGGTCAGCGGGTTCGCGCCCTCGGCGAGCGCGGCGGCGGCGAGCGTGGGGTCGATGACCCGCTCGCCGGACAGCACCTTGCGGACGGCCTCGGCGAGCTGAGCGGCCGGGGCGTCCTTGACGAGGAAGGCGTCGGCCCCGGCCTCCATGGCGCTGCGCAGATAGCCGGGGCGCCCGAAGGTGGTCAGGACGACCAGCTTGACCTGCGGATACGCCCGGTGGACCTGGGCAGCCGCCTCGATGCCGGTGCAGCCGGGCATCTCGATGTCGAGCAGCGCCACGTCCACGCCGTGCGCCTTGACGGCCCCGAGCACCTCGTCCCCGCGCGCGACCTGGGCGACGACCTCGATGTCGTCCTCCAGGCCGAGCAGCGCGGCCAGGGCCTCGCGGACCATCGACTGGTCCTCGGCGAGAAGGACCTTGATCGTGCTCGTCATGCCCCGGATCCTACGTCCCCCGCAGGGGCCGCGGGGACGCGGGCGACCAGCCGGAACCCGTGCCTGATCCGGCCCGCCTCCAGGGTGCCGCCGGCCTTTTCCAGCCGCTCGGACAGACCGGTCAGGCCGTTGCCGGGGCCGTTGTTCGTCCCCCCGGATCCGTTGTCCTCGACGCAGAGTTCGAGCACCGGGCCGTCCAGGGTCTGGCGGTGCGTGAACTGGACGAGGCACTTGTCGGCGCCGCTGTGCCGGACGACGTTGGTGACCGCCTCGCGCAGCGCCCAGGCGAGCGCGGACTCGGCCTCCTCGGGGACGTCGGCGAGGCCGGGCTCGGCGGGCACCTCGGCGGTGACACCGGCGGCGGTCAGCGCGACCTGGATCCCGGCGAGTTCGGCGGCCAGCCGGGGGCGCCGGTAGCCGGTGACGGCCTCACGGACGTCGACCAGGGCCTGCCGGCTGACCTGTTCGATGTCGGCGACCTGCTGGGCGGCCTTGTCGGGGTGGTCGGGCAGCATCCGGCCGGCCAGCTCGCTCTTCAGCGTGATCAGGGAGAGCGAGTGGCCGAGCAGGTCGTGCAGGTCGCGGGCGAGCCGCAGCCGCTCCTCGTTGGCGGCGAGATGGGCGACGGTGGCCCTCGCCTTGCGCAACTCGACCGTCGTACGGATGAGTTGGCCGACACCGACCATCGCGAACCCGATCAGCGGGACGAGGAGCAGGCTGTCGTCCGGCCTCTCGTCCCAGTGCAGTCCGACGAGGCACATGACCACGGTCAGCGCGGGGATCGCCCAGAACGCGGCCCGGATCGGCAGGGTCGCCCCGCAGGCGACCGACAGGTAGACGAACAGGCCGAGCCAGGCACCGCCGAGGGTGTACGCCAGCAGCGGGGCGAGCACGGCGAGGACCGAGAGCAGCGAGAGCACGACCCGCGGTGCGAAGGGCCGGCCGATGTTCCGGAAGACCAGCGTCAGATAGGCGGTGACGAAGGCCGTGAGGCCGAGCGCGCCGGCGGCCGAGGCGCCCGCGGTGTGGTGGCCCGAGGTCAGGTCCTTGACCGGCGAACTGAGGAAGATCAGCCAGACGCCGATCCACAGCACCTTGGCCATCAGCTCGCGCCGGTTGCGGGGGCCCTGGCCGATGCGCACCTGCTGCTCCGGCCCCTGCTGGCCGGTCTGCCGGTCTTCCGTCGTCGTGCTCACGCCTTCAGCGTGTCCTTCCGGTACAGCCAGGCCGCGCCGCCCGCGAACAGGACGAAGTAGCCGGCGAGGATCGCGATGTCCGTCGTGCTCGGGGCCTGGCTCTGCTCGATCGCCCGTCCCAGAGCAGCGTACGCGTGCGTGGGCAGCCACTTCGCGATGTCCTGCAGGATCTTCGGGAAGGTGGTGGACGGCATCCACAGGCCGCCCAGGATCGACAGACCGAAGTAGACGATCATCGTGATCGGGCGGACCGCGTCACCGGAGGCGAGGTAGCCGAGGGCGACGCCGAGCGCGGCGAAGACGAGGCTGCCGGCCCAGATGACCCCGGTGAGGGCGAGCCACTGCCACGCGTCCAGGCGGACCTGCTTGATCACGGCGGCGGCGGCGAACACCACGATGATGGAGGGCAGGCTCACCACGGCGGCGCTGGCGGTCTTGGCGAGGACGTAGCCGCGCCCGGGCAGCGTGGTCATCCGCAGCTGCCGTACCCAGCCGCTCTCGCGCTCCTTGGCGATGCGCTCGCTGTTGCCCATCAGGACGGCGGTCAGGGCGCCGAAGGAGGCCATGGAGACCATCAGGTAGGTGGCGACGGTCTGGCCGGTGTCGTCGACCTTCTGGTTCGAGCCGGAGCTGCTGGAGAAGATCAGGAACAGGATCGCGGGGTAGAGCACCGAGAAGAACAGGAACTTCTTGTTGCGCAGGGCTCGCGCGAGTTCGAGCTTGATCAGGGCGTTCATGACTGCTTGGCCTCCTCGGCCTCCGTGATGGCGACGAAGGCCTGCTCCAGGCCGAGCCCGGCGACTTCGAGATTGCGGGGATAGACACCGAGTCCGTACAGGGCGTGGACGGTGGCGTCGGCGTCGGACGACTGGATGCGGACCGTCTGGCCGGACCCGGCGGCGGAGCCGCTGTTGGACACGGTGACGGAGGTCAGGAACGGCAGGGCGCGCAGGGCCGCCTCGTCGATCCCGCCCTCCAGGTCGAAGGAGACGCGGCGGGAGCCGGCCTTGGCCTTGATCTCCGCGGCGGTGCCGTCGGCGAGGAGCCGGCCGCGGTGCAGCACCAGGACGCGGTCGGCGATGGCGTCGGCCTCTTCGAGGTAGTGGGTCGCGAAGAGGACGGTACGGCCCTGGTCGGCCTGCTCGCGCATGGTGGCCCAGAAGGCCTGGCGGGCGGAGACGTCCATGCCGGTGGTCGGCTCGTCCAGGATGATCAGGTCGCTGTCGCCGGCGGTGGCGAGGGCGAAGCGCACGCGCTGGACCTGGCCGCCGGAGAGCTTGTTGACCTTGCGGTCGGCGATCTGCGCGATGCCCGCGCGGGCCATCACATCGGCCGCCTTGTACGGCTTCGGGTGCAGCGAGCAGAACAGCTTCACCAGTTCTTCGACGGTGACCTCGTCCATCAGACCGCCGCTCTGCAGCATCGCCCCGACCCGCCCGGCGACGATGGCCTCGCGCGGGCTGCCGCCGAACAGGCTGACCGTGCCGGTGTCGGGGTGCTTGAGGCCGAGGAGCAGGTCGAGGGTGGTCGACTTGCCGGCCCCGTTCGGGCCGAGGAGGGCGACGGTCTCGCCCGGGTACAGCCTGAGCGAGAGTCCGTCGACGGCCCGCACGCTCCCGTACGTCTTGCTCACCTGGTCGAAGCCGACCACCGGGGTGGTGGCCGGTGCCGCAGTTGTCGTCATGCCGTCCATGCTCGCGGCGAGGGCCGGATGCCGGGCAGTGTCGGGGGTCCTGAGTGCCGGATGACAGATGTCATGCGGATCGGGTGACGGGCACGGCGAAGGGGGCGCCCGGTGAGCGCCCCCCCATGTACCGCCGGGCTAGCTGGGGTTGGTGTCGATGACTGCGACCCGGTTGGTCCTGCTGATCAGGGCCTGGCGCAGGGCGACGTAGACGTCCTGCGGGGTGACGGGGGTCTTCTTGTTGTTGCCGCGGGTGATGAGCACGCCGTCGAAGGTCTTGCCGTAGAGCTGCTTCAGGGCGGCCAGGTCGGGCTTGTCGACCAGTTTGCCGTCCGAGGTGGGCACCACCTTGAGGAACTTCCAGAGCGACTTCTCCGGGCTCATCAGCACCACGTGTCCGGCGCCCGCCGACACGGTCACCTTGGCCGACATCGCCGGCTGTGCGAACTCCTTCATCTCGCGGTCGACCTCGGCCTTGGACACCGTCGGCTGCTTCGTGGCCGACGGGACGGTGACCGCGGTCGCCGTGTCCGTCTCGACCATGGTGCGGTAGGCCTGTTCGACCGCCTGGGTCGACTGGGCCGCGTCGATGGCCTTGCCCGCCTTGCCGTAGACGGCGACGGCCGCGCCGGGCTTGAAGTCGATTCCACCCTCGGTGACCGAGCCGGAGCCGCCGCCGGCCTGCTGCAGGGCGGCCTGCAGCTTCTCCTCGTCCACCGGCATCTCCGGGTCGATCACCCGCTTCTGACCGAAGAGCGAGCCGATGACGTGGACCGGGTTGTAGTCGCTGGTCGCCGCCTTGCTCACGGTGGCCTGGAAGTCGAACTGGAGACCGGCGTTCTCCGGGGTCAGGGTGACCGTCCGGCCGCCGACGGAGAGCTTCAGCGGCTTGTTCACGCGGCCGCCGAAGGCGTCGTCGAGCTTCTTGACGGCGTCGTCCCGGGTGCCGCCGCCGATGTCCACGCCGAGGACGGTGGTGCCCTTGGGGACGTCGGTGTGGTTCATCAGCAGTCCGGCCCCGTAGGCACCGCCCGCGACGACGACCACGCCGGCGCCCAGCAGCACCAGCTTGCTGCGGCCCTTCTTCTTCGGCTTGGCCTGCGCCTTGGGCGCGGGAGCCGGTGCGGGGGCGGACGGGGTCTGCGTGCCCGGGCCGTCGGACCGGGTGCCGCCGAACGGGGAGGTGCCGGCGCCGGGGACGACGGGGATGCCGCTGGTGACGGTGTGCCCGGAGACGTTGTCGGCCGGGCGGTAGCCGGGCGTGCCCGGTTCGGGGGCCGGCTTCTGCGGGGTGAGGATCGCGGTGTCGTCGCTGATCCCGCCGCCCGCGCCGAGTCCGCTGGGGGCGCCGGCGGGGCCGGCACCGGGAACGGCGGGGCCTTCGAGGTCGGCGAGGGCGCTGCGGGGGGCCCGGGTGCCCGGGCCGCCGTAGCCGCCCGTACCGCCGGAGAGGGGACCGCCGTCGAAGGGTTCACCGCCGTCCGGGCCGGGGCCGCCGGGCGCCGGGACGAGGGGGCCGTCACCGGTGACCGGGCCGCTGGTGGGGCCGGCCGGGCCCTGCGGACCGCCGAGGCCGCCCTGGCCGCGCGGGCCGTTGAAGCCGCTGGGGCCTCCGGGACCGCCGAGGCCACCCTGTCCGTCGGGTCCGGTCGCGCCCGCCGTGCCGCCGAAGCCGTCCTGACGGTTCGGACCCCGGGTGCCGGGGCCGTCCGGGTCGCCCGCGCCGGTGGGGCCCGTGCCGCCGAAGCCGTCCTGGCCGCCGTTCTCCGAGAAGTACGGCAGGTCGTCGCGGCGGGCCTCGCCGCCGGACGCGCCGGGGCGGGAGCCGCCGCCCAGCGTGCCCGCGGCCAGTGCCTCGGTCACGTCGAAGGAGCCGGTGCCGCCGCCGTGCCCGGGGGCGACGGGGCCGCCGGTGGCGCCGGGCAGGCCCTTGCCGTTGGTGCCGCCGGAGCGGGAGGCACCGGGGACGCTCATGGAGCCGACCACACCGCCGGGACGGCCGCCGCCGGGTCGTGCGCCGGTGTTACCGGCCGTGCCGGATGCTCCCGGACCACCCGTACGGGTACCCGACGCGCCGGAGGCGGGGGTGGAACCGCCGGAGGTCCCTGCCCCGTTCGTGCCGGCGCCGCCCGGACCGCCCTTGCCGGCGGCGGACTTGCGGGGCGCGAACCAGTCGCTGGTCTTCTCCTCGGCCTGGGCCGCGGGCTCGGCGGCGGACTCGGCTGCGGCCGCAGCGGTGCCCGCGGCCGTGGCGGCCGGCTCGGCAGCGGGCCGCGGGTCGGCGGGCGTCTCGCCCCCCGCGCCGTCGGTGTCCCCGACGGGCTTGCGCACGACGACCGGCGGGATGGGCCGGGATCCGGGGATGTTGATGCGGATCCGGGTCGTCAGCGTGGTCTCGGTCTTCTTCTCCTCCGGTCGCGTGGCCGAACGGCCCGCGTCCGCACCGTCACCCGAAGCCATGGGGGTCCCGTACGGCGGCGTGCCGGAGGGGTATGCGGCTCCGCCGCGCCCGTTGGGCCCGGAGGACGGAGTGTCAGTTTCACGACTCAAGGCAGGTTCTCCCAGTTGGCTCCACCGCCCGTTACGACCTCACGATGGGGGTCCCCCCGCTGCGGCGAAGCCGGAAGCGGGGGAGGCTCGGCGGCGCGCACCACCATACTGGCCACTTCTGGCGCGTATCCCATGACCGCTGAGGAAACCCACACCGGACTCGCACGCGCGTCGCACGGCGAAGTGGTACGTCACTTGCCAAGTCGGGCGGGACCGCCGCGGGGTTGCCGCCCGACGCCGACGGTGGCGCAGATCACAGCGAGGGCCATGCCGCCGAGCAGGAAGAGGTAGGAGCCACCGCCCGCGCCGAACAGGAAGTCCCCTTCGGGGCGCGAGGTCGTGAGCAGGACGACGGTGACGATCCAGCCCGCCACCGGTGCGACCGCGCCGCCCCGGCCGCCGGTGGCGTACGCCCCGCCGAGGAACAGCCCGGCCGCGCCCGCGAGGGCGAGGAGCAGCCCGCCGGGGAACCAGGCGGCCTGGACGAGGGTCCCGGCGAGGCCGGTGACGGCACCCAGCACGAAGAGGCCGACGTGGGCGGCGGCCCGGCCGGCGGAGGGCGGCCGCAGCGGCTGGGCGAGCAGCGAGCCCGGTCCGTTGTCACT
Source organism: Streptomyces filipinensis (assembly GCF_014649495.1). Lineage (GTDB taxonomy): Bacteria > Actinomycetota > Actinomycetes > Streptomycetales > Streptomycetaceae > Streptomyces > Streptomyces filipinensis. The sequence goes on from NZ_BMTD01000002.1 coordinate 234,927, forward strand.
CATGCCACGGCCTCCTCGACGCCCGCGAACAGATCCGTCTCGCCAGGCTGCGCCGCGCCGCGCACCGCCTCGTAGTACTCGGTCGTGAACAGCGGCTGGGCCAGGGCGTTGGAGAGCGCGAAGTAGGGCTCGGCCACGTCGATCTGGGTGGCGTGGGCGCGCATGGCGGCGGCCTTGGCGGAGGCGAAGGCGGTCCCGTCGACGCTGGTGGTGACCCGCTCGTCGTCGACCACGCCGGGTACGTCGTCCAGGGTCGCGCCCTTGTCGAACGGCAGTACGGGCAGCTCGTCCTGGAGGCGGGCGAAGGCGGCCTCGGCGACGGAGCGCGGCATCCGGTTCCAGTACACCTTGGCGATGCGGTGCCCGCGCTCGTCCGCCAGCTCGACGGCGCGCATGGCGACGCGGTGGGCCTGGATGTGGTCCGGGTGGCCGTAGCCGCCGCGGTCGTCGTAGGTGACGAGCACCTGGGGGCGGACCTCCAGGATCACCTCGGCGAGATGTCCGGCGGCGGCGTCCACGTCGGCCTGCCAGAAGCAGCCGGGGTCCTCGTTGTCCGCGATGCCCATCATTCCGGAGTCCCCGTACCGTCCGGCCCCGCCGAGCAGCCTGGCGTCCGTCACGCCCAGCTCGCGCACGGCGGCGGCGAGCTCCCCTCGCCGGTGCGCACCCAGCGCCGGGCCCGCCAGATGGCGCAGCTCCGGCGGGATGACCTCGCCCCGCTCCCCGAGTGTGCAGGTGACCAGGGTCACATGCACGCCCTCGGCCGCGTACCGGGCCATGGTCGCGCCGTTGTTGATCGACTCGTCGTCCGGGTGCGCGTGCACCAGCAGCAGACGCCGGGCTGGCAGTTCCGTCATGGGACCACCCTACGAGGTCGCCGCCCGGTGTTCCCGGTGGCGGCGGCCGTCAGAACTTGATGCTGCCGATCATGCTGGCGACGTTCGTCGTCAGCTCACTGATCGTGGGGGCGACGGTGGAGGAGGCGAGATAGAAGCCGAGCAGGACGCAGATGACCGCGTGCCCGCCTTTCAGCCCTGACTTCTTGATCAACAGGAAGACGATGATCGCCAGCAGCACCACCGCCGAAATCGAGAGTGCCACGGCGGCTCACCTCCAAAGATCCCAAGGACGCGGGGGGTTCGGACTATGGGGGTTGTGACTCGGTCGTAGATCAGTAGAGCAAATCCATGCAGGCGCCAGCGGGTTCATACCCACACAGCGGTAGTGATCATAACTATCCGTGCTCGCGCATCGCTCGGCGCACGGCCGCACAAGGGGGCGCATGGCCAATATGGTCGGGGTATGACGACCGAGCCTGACTCCTTCCCCCGTCGGCACGCCCGGACCCAGCGGTTCACCCTCGGCGCGCCGCGTGCGTTCACCGTGGCGCCCGACGGTTCGCGTGTCGCGTTCCTGCGCTCCGGCTCCGGCACCGACCGGGCCAACTCCCTGTGGGTCATGGATCTTCCGGAGGGCGCGGAGCGCCTCGCGGCCGATCCGGGCACCCTCCTCGGCGGCGCCTCGGAAGAGCTCTCGACCGAGGAGCGGGCGCGCCGGGAGCGCAGCCGGGAGGGGGGTGCCGGCATCGTCGGCTACGCCACCGACACGGCAGTGGAGTTGGCGGCTTTCGCCTTGTCGGGGCGGCTTTTCACGGCCGAGCTGCGAGCAGGCACGACGCGTGAACTGCGGGTACCCGGGCCGGTGATCGACCCGCGCCCCGCCCCCGACGGCCGGCACGTCGCGTATGTCGCCGAGGGCGCGCTGCGGGTGGTGGACACCGAGGGCGGAAACGACCGGGCGCTCGCCGAACCGGAGCCGGCGGCGGGGCCGGGCCGTGTCACCTACGGGCTCGCGGAGTTCATCGCGGCCGAGGAGATGGGGCGTTCGCGGGGCTTCTGGTGGGCGCCGGACGGCCGCCGGCTGCTCGTGGCGCGCGTGGACGACACGCCGGTGCAGCGGTGGTGGATCGCGGATCCCGCCCGCCCGGAGCGTGAGCCACTCAACATCGCGTACCCGGCGGCGGGCACGCCGAACGCGGACGTCCGGCTCTTCGTGGTCGGGCTCGAAGGGGAGCGCACGGAGGTGGCGTGGGACCGGGCCCGCTACCCGTATCTGGCCCGAGTGCACTGGTCAGCGGCGGGTGCGCCGCTCTTGCTCGTCCAGGCGCGGGACCAGCACAGCCAGCTGATCCTGGCGGTGGACCCGGACAGCGGGGCGACGCGCATGGTGCACGCGGACGAAGATCCAAGTTGGCTTGAACTGTTCGCCGGAGTGCCCTGCTGGAGCCCCTCCGGGCAGCTTGTCCGGATCGCGGACGAGGGTGGCGCACGGGTGCTGGCGGTCGGCGAACGGCCGTTGACCAGCGGCCAGTTGCAGCTCCGCGCGGTGCTGGACGTGGGCCCGGACGACGTGCTGGTTTCCGCCTCGGCGGGCGCGGAGGCGCCGGAGCCGGAGACCGGCGAGGTCCATGTGTACCGGGTGAACGAGCTGGGCCTGGAGCGCGTGTCACAGGAGCCCGGCGTGCACTCGGCGGTGCGCGCCGGGGGCGTGACGGTGCTCGTGTCGGCGACACCGGGCAGGCCGGGCACTCGCGTCCAGGTACTGCGTGACGGAAAACCGGCGGCGACTGTCCGGTCTTACGCCGAAGATCCCGGTCTGTCCCCGCGGGTGACTCTCACCCAGGGGGGCGCACGCCGAATTCCGTGCGCCGTGCTTATGCCACGGGACTACCACGGTGACGCTCCCCTGCCGGTCCTGATGGACCCCTACGGCGGTCCGCACGGCCAGCGGGTGCTCGCCGCACACAACGCGCACCTCACCTCTCAGTGGTTCGCCGACCAGGGTTTCGCGGTGGTCGTGGCCGACGGACGCGGCACCCCGGGGCGCTCGCCGGCCTGGGAGAAGGCGGTCCGGGACGACCTGGCGGACGTCGTGCTCCAGGACCAGGTGGACGCGCTGCAGGCGCTCGCCGGGGAGTTCCCGCTGGACCTCGGCCGGGTGGCGATCCGCGGCTGGTCCTTCGGCGGCTATCTGGCGGCACTGGCGGTGCTGCGCCGCCCGGACGTCTTCCACGCGGCCGTCGTCGGCGCGCCGGTCACCGATCTGCGGCTGTACGACACCCACTACCAGGAGCGCTACCTCGGCCACCCGGACGAGCGGCCGGAGGTCTACCGCCGCAACTCGGTGATCGACGACGCGGGCCTGGTCGACCCGGCCGGGCCGCACCGCCCGATGATGATCATCCACGGGCTGGCGGACGACAACGTCGTCGTGGCCCACTCCCTGCGGCTGACCTCCGCGCTGCTCGCCGCGGGCCGCCCGCACGAGGTCCTGCCGCTGTCCGGGGTGACGCACATGACCCCGCAGGAGACCGTGGCGGAGAACCTGCTGCGGCTGCAGCTGGACTTCCTCCGGCGGGCGCTGCCCCACCAGGGCACATGAGCGTCAACTGCGTTAACACGCAGGCAACTCCGCGGAAGCGGTACCGATATACGGACGCGGAAGACTGATCAGCGTACGGCCGTGCGGGTGCCGTGAACGGGCCGGGGTGCGCCGAAGTCACCCCGGCCCGTTGCCGTGCTCGCCCTCCGCCGGGACCACCTGCCGTTCCGCCGCGAAGTGACAGGCCGAGTCGTGGGCCGCCGGGCCGGACGCGTCACGGAAGGCTGCCGGTACCGCGAGGGCCGGCACCTCGCGGGCACAGCGCTCCTGGGCCTTCCAGCAGCGGGTGCGGAAGCGGCAGCCGGAGGGGATGTTCGTCGGGGACGGCACGTCTCCGGTGAGGATGATCCGCTCGCGGTGTTCGCGGGCCTCGGGGTCGGGGACCGGGACCGCCGACAGCAGTGCCTGGGTGTAGGGGTGGGTGGGGTGGTCGTAGATCTCGGCGTCCCGTCCGATCTCCACGATCCGGCCCAGGTACATGACGCCGACCCGGTCGGAGATGTGCCGGACCACGGACAGGTCGTGGGCGATGAAGACGTAGGAGAGGTCGAACTCCGCCTGGAGGCGGTCCAGCAGGTTCACCACCTGCGCCTGCACCGAGACGTCCAGCGCGGACACCGGCTCGTCGGCGACGATCACCTCCGGGCGCAGCGCCAGCCCCCGTGCGATGCCGATGCGCTGGCGCTGGCCGCCGGAGAACTGGTGCGGATAGCGGTTGACGTACTCCGGGTTGAGGCCGACCACGTCCAGCAGCTCCTGGACCCGGCGGCGGCGGTCACCCTTCGGTGCCACTTCGGGGTGGATGTCGTACGGCTCCCCGACGATGTCCCCGACCGTCATACGGGGGTTGAGGGACGTGTACGGGTCCTGGAAGACCATCTGGATGTTGCGGCGGACGGCCTTGAGGGCCCTGCCGGACAGCCGGGTGATGTCCTCGCCCTTGAACAGGATGGAGCCGGCCGTCGGGCGCTCCAGGCTGCAGAGCAGCTTCGCGACCGTCGACTTGCCGCAGCCCGACTCCCCGACGATGCCGAGGGTCTCGCCCCTGCCGAGGGTGAAGTCGACGCCGTCGACGGCCTTCACCGCGCCGACCTGCTTCCTGAACAGGACGCCCTGGGTGAGGGGGTAGTGCTTGACCAGTCCGGTCACTTCGAGGATCGGCTCAGTGGTCGCGGTCATCCAGGCACTCCCTCCAGAAGTGGCAGGCGCTGCCGCGTACGCCGGAGACCTCGTACAGCGGGGGTTCGTCGGTGCGGCAGACGTCCCTGGCCATCGGGCAGCGCGGGTGGAAGGAGCAGCCGGGCGGGATGTCCATCAGGTTCGGCGGGAGGCCCTTGATGGCGTACAGCTCCTGCCCCTTCTGGTCCAGGCGCGGGATGGAGTCCAGCAGGCCGCGGGTGTAGGGGTGGGCGGGTGCCTTGTAGAGGTCGTGCACGGGCGCCGACTCGACGATCTTCCCGGCGTACATCACGGCGATCCGGTCGGCCACGTCGGCCACGACGCCCAGGTCGTGGGTGATGAGGATGAGACCCATGCGGTACTCGCGCTGCAGTTCCGCGAGCAGGTCCATGACCTGGGCCTGCACGGTGACGTCGAGGGCGGTGGTCGGCTCGTCGGCGATGACGAGCGCCGGTTCCAGGGCCAGCGCCATGGCGATCATGATGCGCTGGCGCATACCGCCGGAGAACTGGTGGGGATAGTCCCGCACCCGCTGGGCGGCGGCCGGGATGCGCACCCGCTCCATCAGCTCGACGGCCCTGGCGCGCGCGTCCTTCTTCGACATCCCGCGGTGCACGACGAACATCTCGCCCAGCTGGTCCCCGACGGAGATGACGGGATTGAGGGCCGACAGGGCGTCCTGGAAGATCATCGCCATGCCGGCGCCGCGGACCTTCCGCCGCTCCTCTTCCCTCAGCTTCAGCAGGTCCCGCCCCTGGAAGAGGATCCGGCCGCCGGTGATCCGCCCCGGCGGCATGTCGAGGATGCCCATGACGGCCTGCGCGGTGACGGACTTGCCCGACCCCGACTCCCCGAGCACGGCGAGGGTCTCCCCCGCGTCGACCTCGTAGCTCACCCCGTTGACGGCATGCGCCACCCCGTCCCGCGTCCGGAACTCCACGTGCAGGTCCCGCACTTCGAGCAGCACGCCCGCATCACCTCAGCTTCGGGTCGAGGGCGTCGCGGACCGCGTCGCCGAGCATGATGAAGGCCAGGACCGTGACGGCCAGGGCGCCCGAGGGCCACAGCAGGGCGTGCGGGGCGTTGCGGATGTAGGGGGAGGCGCTGGAGATGTCGATGCCCCAGGAGACGCTGGGCGGTTTCAGCCCCACCCCGAGGTACGACAGGGTCGCCTCCAGCGCGATGTACGTGCCCAGCGCGATGGTCGCCACCACGATCACCGGCGCCACGGCGTTCGGGGCGATGTGCCGCAGCAGGATGCGGGAGTCGGAGGCACCGAGGGCGCGGGCGGCCTGGACGTAGTCGTTCTGCTTGGCGGTGATGACCGAGCCGCGCGCGATCCGGGAGATCTGCGGCCAGCCGAGCAACACCATGAAGCCGATGACCGGCCAGACCGTCTTGCTGGTGACCACCGACAGCAGGACGAGGCCGCCGAGGACCACCGGGATCGCGAAGAAGATGTCGGTGACCCGGGACAGGACCGAGTCCCAGACACCGCCGAAGTACCCGGCGAGGGCACCCAGGACCGACCCGGCCACGGCCACCCCGAGCGTCGCCAGCACGCCCACCGTGACGGACGTACGGGCGCCGTACACCGTGCGCGTGTAGACGTTGCAGCCCTGGCCGTCGTACCCGAAGGGCGCGCCCGGTCCCGCGCCGTCCTGTGCCTTGGCCAGGTCGCACTTCAGGGGGCTGCCGGAGGCGATCGCCGAGGGCCACAGGGAGATGAGGACCAGGAAGGCGATCACCAGACCGGAGATCAGGAACACCGGGTTGCGGCGCAGGTCACGCCAGGCGTCGGACCACAGCGAACGGGGCCTGCCGGCCGGTCCGGTGCCCCCCGGGCCGCCCGGCGTCCGCTCCAGCGTGGCCGCCTCGCTCACGCCGAGGTCCATCGCCCCGCCCATGCCGGTCCCGGCGATGGCGCCCTCGGGCTCGTACGACTGCTCAGGCATAGCGGATCCTCGGGTCGAGTACGGCGTACAGGAGGTCGACGAGGAGGTTGGCGACCAGGAAGACGAGGACGAGGACCGTCACGAAACCGACGACCGTCTGGGTGTTCTGGCGCAGGATGCCCTGGTAGAGCTGGAAGCCGACGCCATGGATGTTGAAGATCCGCTCGGTGGCGATCGCCCCGCCCATCAGCGCGCCGATGTCGGCACCGATGAAGGTGACCACGGGGATCAGGGAGTTGCGCAGCAGGTGCCGGACGACCACCCGGCGCCGGGGCAGGCCCTTGGCGATCGCCGTACGGACGTAGTCGGACCGCCTGTTCTCGGCGATGGCGGTGCGGGTGAGCCGGGTGACGTAGGCGAGCGAGACGGAGGCGAGGACCAGGCCGGGCACGATCAGCTCGTCGTAACTTCCGTAGCGCACGGACGGGCTGATCCACTGCCATTTGATGCCGAGCAGCAGTTGCAGCAGCAGACCGGTGACGAAGGTGGGGACGGAGATCACCACCAGGGTGGCCAGCAGCACCCCGGTGTCGACCGGCCGGCCGCGCCGCATGCCCGTCAGCACGCCCAGCGACACGCCGACGACGATCTCGAAGAGGATCGCGACGATCGTGAGCCGGACGGTGACGGGGAACGCCGCTCCCATCAGCTCGGTGACCTTCTGGCCGTTGAAGGCGGTGCCGAAGTCTCCGGTGAAGACGTTGCCCATGTAGGTCGCGTACTGCTGCCAGAGCGGCTTGTCCAAGCCGAACTCCCGCTTCAGCTGGGCGGCCGTCGCCGGGTCGCACGCCCGCTCCCCGCACAGGCCCGCGATGGGGTCGCCCATCACGTTCACCATCAGGAAGATCAGCAGCGTCGACCCGATGAACACCGGGACCATCTGGAGCAGCCGCCGCGCGACATAGCGCCCCACGGGGGTCAGCCGACCTTGATCTCGTTGTAGACCGGCACGCTGAAGGGGTTGAGCGCCACGTGGGAGAGCCGGGCGGTGTAGCCGGCGCTGCCGTTCTGGTACCAGAGCGGGATGGCCGCCATGTTGTCGCGGACGACCTTCTCGGCCTGCTGGAAGAGCCGGACGGCGGTGGGCTGCGCGGTCTCGGCGTTGGCCCGGTCGACGAGCCGGTCGAACCGCTTGTCGGACCACTTGCCGTCGTTGGAGGAGGCGCCCGTGTAGTACAGCGGCTGCAGGAAGTTCTGGATCAACGGGTAGTCCATCTGCCAGCCGGCCCGGAAGGGGCCGGTCATCTTGTGCTGGGTGATCTGGTTGCGGAAGTCGGCGAAGGTGCCGACCGGGTTGCCGACGCAGGCCCTGTCGTCGCCGAGGGCGTTGTTGATGGAGTTGCACACGGCGTCCACCCACTGCCGGTGCGAGCCGGTGTCCGCGTTGTAGGTGATCGTCAGCCGGCCGCCGGGGATCCCGCCGCCCTCCTCGATGAGCCTCCGGGCCTGTGCGGGGTCGTAGTCGCAGGCGTGGCCGCACAGTCCGGGCCGGTAGCCGCCGGCCGTGCCGAGGACCGGGGAGGTCCAGTCGGTGGCGGGGGTGCGGGTGCCCCGGAAGATGGTCTCGGTGATCTGCCTGCGGTTGATCGCCATGGACAGGCCCGTGCGGACCTTCCGTGCACCGCTGGTGTTCCACTTCGGGTCGTAGTAGGGGAAGGCCAGGGTCTGCAGGATGCCGGCCGGGGTGTTGATGTAGCGGCCGTTCAGGTCGGTCTCGACGTTCTTGAGCTGGCTGGCCGGCACGTCGTCGACCAGGTCGAGGTTGCCGGCCAGCACGTCGGTGTACGCGGTGTTGCTGTCGGTGTACACCAGGAGGGTCACGCCGACGTTCCGGGCCGGGTCGGGGCCGGGATAGGCGTCCCACCTCTTCAGGTTCATCGCCGAGCCCTTGGTGTAGGACTCGATCTGGTAGGGCCCGTTGCCGACCGGTCTGCTCAGCCAGGCCGCGTGGTCGGTGAAGAAGGTGCGCGGGAGCGGGGCGTAGGCCACGTACCCGAGGGTGTCGGGGAAGCTGGAGAACTTCTGGCTGAGGGTGACGGTGAAGGTCCTGGGGCCGGTGACCCTGAGCCCGGACAGGGTGTCGGCGGTCTGCGCCCCGCTGTCGGGGTGGACCTGGCCGTAGCCCTCGATGTAGCCGAAGAAGTACGCGTTCTTCTGGTTGTTCCGCAGGCTCGCCCCGTAGTTCCAGGCGTCCACGAAGGACCTGGCGGTGACGGGTTCGCCGTTGCTGAACCGCCAGCCGTTCCTGACGGTGACGGTGAAGTGCCGCGAGTCCGTGGTGTCGATGCGCTCGGCGAGCATGTTCTGGGCCTTGCCGGTCCTCGGGTCGTACCTCTTCAGGCCCCGGAAGACCATGTCGAGGACCTTGCCGCCCTGTACCTCGTTGGTGTTGGAGGGCTCCAGCGGGTTCTGCGGGTCGCTCCAGGAGGAGGTCATCACCCCGGGCCCGCCGAATCCGGCGCCACCCCCGCAGGCGGTGGCCATCAGCCCCGCGGCGACCGCGCAGCCGGCCCATCTGACGCGCGTGCCTCCCCGCATGCGGTGCCTCCTCCGCGCTCACCGACCCGATACCGGTCAATATCGGCTCGTACAGCGCATACCGCATGCCCGTGGCCGGATTGAGGGGCCTTTAGGGGGACACGTCATCCGAATGCAGACAGCCACCTGGAGGAGCCCGGGCGATCTTGCGCCGACCACGCAACAGATCTCTGTGCAACGTTGTCGAAACGTTGGATTGCGACGTGCCGATGTACGCATGTCGACACACCACCGTCCGCATATCGAACTCATTGCCCGATTCGCCCAATTGGTCCAATGTGAAGCACGGATTGATTACAGCGCGCTACCCGCGTAGCTACGGAATAGTCAACTACGAGTAAAGAACGTAAAGACGCAACCAAGGCGACCGAGAATTTATTGACCTTGAATGAATTGCGTTGAAAAAGTCCGGCGTAGCCCGTAGGGGAGCGCCCTGCGGAGCCTTGACCCACAAGGCACGGAGCATCATGACCCCCGCAACCCCTTCCTCGGCCGCCCCCCTTGAGGTGACCAAAGAAGACAGCGCCACATCGGCGAAGCCCGGCAACCCGAAGGGCACCGAGAGCCGCTCTCCGGGACGGCTGGCCTGGACCCGCTTCAAGCGGGACCGCACGGGTGTCATATCGGCCATCACGGTGATCTTGTTCTTCGTCGTGGGCATCGCCGCGCCGCTGATCGCCAAGGTGTACGGCAAGGACCCGTACACCACGTACGGCATGAACATCCCGGGCCTGTTCAACGAGTTCAACTACCCGTTGAAGCCCAACGGCGGCATCAGCTCCGACTTCTGGTTCGGCATCGAGCCGCAGCTCGGGCGGGACGTCTTCACCTTCCTGCTCTACGGCATCCGCAACTCCCTGCTGATCGCCACCGCCGCCGCCCTGATGACGACCCTGCTCGGCGTCGTCATCGGCATCACCGCCGGCTACCTGGGCGGCAAGACGGACTACTTCGTCGGCCGGGTCATCGACATCCTGCTGGCGTTCCCGCAGACGCTGTTCTTCATCGCCTTCTGGCCCGTGGTCATGGCGATCTTCGTCAAGCCGACCGACGGCACCCCGGTCTGGCTGACCGTGACCAGCCTGATCCTCGTGATGACCGCCTTCGGCTGGGCCTCGATCGCGCGTCTGCTGCGCGGTGAGGTGCTCGCCCTGCGCGAGCGCGAGTTCGTGGAGGCGGCCAAGGTCACCGGCGCCTCCCCGGCCCGGATCATCTTCAAGGAACTGCTGCCCAACCTGTGGACCCCGATCCTCATCCAGGCGACGCTCCTCCTCCCGACCTACGTCACCGCCGAAGCGGGTCTCGCCTTCCTCGGTGTCGGCCTTACGGACCCGACCCCCGACTGGGGCGTGATGATCCAGAACGGCGCCAAGGTCTACCAGGACGACATCACCTTCATGCTCTTCCCGGGCGTGGCCATGGTGATCTTCGTCGTGGCCTTCAACCTGCTCGGCGACTCGGTCCGCGACGCACTGGACCCGAAGACCAAGCGCTGAGTTCCTCCCGGCCCGGGCGACGGGGCCCGGCCGGGAACTAGCACCTCCTGTCATCCACTACGAACGGGTCAGCCATGTCTCTCTCCCGCAGAAACTTCGTCATCGCCACCTCTGTCGCGGCCGCGGGCTCGACGCTGCTGTCCGCGTGCAGCAGCGGCGGCGGGGGCGGCAACGGCACCCCGAGCGCCGGCGCCACCAGCTACACGGGCGCCAAGGTCACCATCGGCACGAAGGCCGACTCCACCGGTCCCGCCCCGGAGATCCCCGGCGCCAAGAAGGGCGGCACGATCTACGGCCTCGCGCCGGACGACTTCTCGCACCTCGACCCGCAGCGCATCTACTACGCGTACAACTCCACGATCGCGCTGCTGCTGCACCGCTGCCTGACCGGTTACAAGATCGACTCCTCCGGTCACCAGAAGCTCGTCGGCGACCTCGCCACCGACACCGGCACCGCCTCCAAGGACAACAAGACCTGGACCTTCACGCTGAAGGAGGGTCTGAAGTGGGAGGACGGCAGCGAGCTGACCGTCGAGGACGTGCGCCACGGCATCGAGCGTCTGTGGGCCCCGTTCGTCACCGAGTCCGCCACCTACGCCCAGCTGGCGCTGACCGGCAAGGGCGCCAAGTGGCGTGACGCCTACGAGGGTCCGTACAAGGGCAAGCACCTGGACGCGATCGTCACCGACAAGGCCAAGCGGACCATCACCTTCCACCTGGCCGAGCCGAAGCCGGACTTCAACTTCACGCTGGCGATGCACTCCTACGCCGCCACGCCCGTGAAGCTGGACACCAAGGAGAAGTACGACAAGGCCCCGGTTTCCGCCGGTCCTTACAAGATCAAGGCGCACTCCATCGACAAGTCGATGGTGCTGACCCGCAACAAGAACTGGGACCCGGCCACCGACTCGATCCGCAACGCCTACCCGGACGGCTTCGAGTTCCTCTTCGGTGTCGAGACCCTCGACAGCACCGACCGCCTGATCGCCGACCAGGGCAACGACCAGTACGCGGTGTCGATCTACAAGGGCGTCCCGGCCGAGCGCATCCAGAAGGTGCTCACCGACCCGCAGCTGAAGAAGCGCACCTTCAACGGTCTGCTCACCGGCACGTACTTCTACTGGATCAACACCAAGCGCGTCACCGACCTGAAGGTCCGTCAGGCCCTCATCCACGCCTGGCCGCTGCAGCAGATCCGGCAGATCTACGGCGGCCCGTCCGCCGGTGACCTCGCGAGCTCGATCCTCAGCCCCGACATCATCGGCTACGAGAAGAGCGACGTCTACGGGAAGCTGACGAAGCCGGCGGGCGACCCGGAGAAGGCCAAGGCGCTGCTGAAGGAGGCCGGCAAGGAGGGCGTGAAGGTCGTCTACGCCTTCCCGCAGGACCCGACCTACCTCAAGACCAAGGTCGTCATCGAGAACGCGCTGAAGGCGGCCGGCTTCACGCCGGTCATGAAGCCGGTCGACTCCACGTCGTACTACGACCAGATCCAGCAGATCAACAACAGCTACGACGTCATGTGGGGCGGCTGGTCCCCGGACTGGCCGACCGCCTACACGATGATCGAGCCGCTCTTCGACGGCGCCGCCATCGGAAACGGCCAGAACAACGTCTCCCAGACGGACATCAGCTGGATCAACGACGCGATCAAGAAGACCGCGGTGATCGCCGACCAGACCGAGGCCGGCAAGGCCTGGGCCGCGCTGGACAAGAAGATCATGACGGAGGTGGCGCCGATCATCCCCGAGACGTTCACCCGCCGCTTCTACGTGTACGGCTCGAAGGTGGGCGGTGCCCAGTTCGACCCGAACTTCTCCGCGACCCTGCTGTACAAGACCTTCGTGAAGGCCTGACGTACGAACCCCGGCGGGGCGGCCCCGGTGCCGCCCCGCCGTCTCACCCCCTACGGCATCCCGTCAGGAAAACCCAACTGCCATGCTCCGCTTCCTCATCCGCCGGACCCTCGGCGCCGCTGTGATCCTGCTGATCATCAGCGCCCTGGTGTTCGTCCTGTTCTACGCCGCTCCGCGCGACCCCGCCCGCCTCGCGTGCGGCAAGGTCTGCACCCCCGAGACCCTGGCCCTGGTGAAGAAGAACCTGGGGATCGACCACTCGCTCCCCGTGCAGTACTGGGACTGGCTCAAGGGCCTCTTCGTGGGACGTGACTACGCCTCCTTCGGGCACTGCGACGCGCCGTGCCTGGGTTACTCGTTCCAGAACCGCGAGCCGGTCCTGGGCACCATCGAGGACCGCTTCCCGACGACGATCTCCCTGGCCCTGGGCAGTGCCCTGGTCTTCCTGGTCTTCGGTGTGGGCACCGGCATGCTCGCCGCGGTGAAGCAGGGCAAGGCCCTCGACAAGATCGCCAGCTCCGCCTCGCTGATCGCGTCGTCGATGCAGATCTACGTCATCGGCGTCCTGGCCACGTACCTCCTCGTGGACCAGTGGCACCTGATGGACCGGGCCAACTACACGCCGTTCACCGACGACCCGGGCAAGTGGTTCACGGGCCTGCTGGTGCCGTGGCTGGTGCTGTCGCTGATCTTCACGGCCAACTACACCCGTATGACGCGGTCCCAGATGGTCGAGTCCCTCAGCGAGGACTACGTCCGCACGGCCCGCGCCAAGGGCCTGTCCCGCCGAAAGGTGTTCTTCCGCTTCGCCTGGCGCGGCGCGATGGGCCCGATCATCACCATCTTCGGTCTCGACCTCGGCACGCTCCTCGGCGGCGCGATCATCACCGAGTCGACCTTCAGCCTGCAGGGCATCGGCAAGCTCTCGGTGAAGGCGGTCAACACCAACGACCTGCCGATGCTGCTCGGCGTCATCCTGGTCGCCGCGGCCGCGATCGTCGTCTTCAACATCATCGTCGACGCCGTGTACGCCCTCATCGACCCGCGCGTGCGCCTCGCGTAAGGAGAGCGAATCATGAGCACCCCCTTCCTCTCCCTGCGCGACCTGAAGGTCCACTTCTCCACCGAGGACGGCATCGTCAAGGCCGTCGACGGGCTCTCCTTCGACCTGGAGAAGGGCAAGACCCTCGGCATCGTCGGCGAGTCCGGCTCCGGCAAGTCGGTCACCAACATGGCGATCCTGGGCCTGCACGACCCGCGGAACACCACGATGGACGGCGAGATCCTGCTTGAGGGCAAGGAGCTGATCAGCGCCAGCGAGTCCGAGCTGGAGAAGCTGCGCGGCAACAAGATGTCCATGATCTTCCAGGACGCGCTGGCCTCGCTCTCGCCGTACCACACCATCGGCGCGCAGATCGCCGAGACGTACCGCAAGCACACCGGCGCCTCCAAGAAGGAGGCCCGGGCACGCGCGATCGAGATGCTGCGCCGGGTCGGCATCCCCCAGCCGGATGTCCGTGTGGACGACTACCCGCACCAGTTCTCGGGCGGTATGCGCCAGCGCGCGATGATCGCCATGGCGCTGGTCTGCGACCCCGAGCTGCTGATCGCCGACGAGCCGACGACGGCCCTCGACGTGACGGTCCAGGCCCAGATCATGGACCTGCTCAAGGACCTCCAGCAGGAGTTCGGCACCGCGATCATCTTCATCACCCACGACCTCGGTGTCATCGCCGACATCGCCGACGACGTGCTGGTGATGTACGGCGGCCGGTGCGTGGAGCGCGGCACCAAGAAGCAGGTGCTGAGCGCCCCGGAGCACCCCTACACCCTGGGTCTGCTGAACTCCATGCCGAGCCTGGACGGCCCGGTCGACGTGCCGCTCTCCCCCATCCCCGGTTCCCCGCCCTCGCTGCTCAACCCGCCGTCCGGCTGCCGCTTCCACCCGCGCTGCGCGTTCGCCGAGAAGGTCACCGACGGCCGGTGCTCGTCCGAGCGGCCGAAGCTGGAGGTGGCCGAGGGCCGCGGCTCCGCCTGCCACCTCACCGTGGAGCAGAAGCGGGAACTCTTCTCCGACTACGCCGCAACCCGGCACAACTGACGGCCACCAGACGGGACTTCACGACCATGAGCAACACGAACCCCCTCCTGGACGTCTCCGGGCTCACCAAGCACTTCCCGATCAAGGGCGGCTTCCCGATCCGCCGGACGGTCGGCGCGGTGCAGGCCGTGGACGGACTGGACTTCCAGGTGGCCGAGGGTGAGAGCCTGGGCCTCGTCGGCGAGTCGGGCTGCGGCAAGTCGACCACGGGCCGGCTGATCACCCGGCTCCTGGAGCCGACCGGTGGCAAGATCACCTACCGGGGCCAGGACATCACGCACGCGGACCGCAAGGGCCTGGCGCCGATCCGCTCCGAGATCCAGATGATCTTCCAGGACCCGTACGCCTCGCTGAACCCGCGGCAGACGGTCGGAAAGATCATCTCCGGTCCGATGGAGATCAACGGGATCAACCCCGAGGGCGGGCGCGAGAAGCGGGTCCGTGAACTGCTGGAGATCGTGGGTCTGAACCCCGAGCACTACAACCGCTTCCCGCACGAGTTCTCCGGCGGCCAGCGCCAGCGCATCGGTGTCGCCCGCGCGCTCGCCCTGGAGCCGAAGCTGATCGTCGCGGACGAGCCGGTCTCCGCCCTGGACGTCTCGATCCAGGCGCAGGTCGTCAACCTGCTGCAGAAGGTCCAGAGGGAACTGGGCATCGCGTTCGTCTTCATCGCCCACGACCTCGCCGTCGTGCGGCACTTCTCGCAGCGCGTCGCGGTCATGTACCTCGGCAAGATCGTGGAGATCGCCGACCGCGACGACCTGTACGACAACCCCCGCCACCCCTACACGCGGGCCCTGCTGTCCGCCGTGCCCGAGGCGACGGTGGACGCGGAGCCGCGCGAGCGCATCCGCCTGGTCGGCGACGTGCCCTCGCCGATCAACCCGCCCTCCGGCTGCCGCTTCCGCACCCGCTGCTGGAAGGCGACGGAGAAGTGCGCGACGGAGGCCCCGCCGCTGGTCCAGGCCGAGGGCAACAAGCCCGGTCATCTGACGGCCTGCCACTACCCGGAGACGGCGGACACCGTCCCGGCCCCCCGCCTCTCCAAGGACCCCGAGGCGGCGGCCTGACACACCCCTTTCCGTCAGCCCCGCCTTGCGGAACGGACTTCACCGGCCCATTGACCCGAGCCCATGAAATCCGCTTCCAGGGAACGAAGGCCCGCGCCTCCCCAGGTGCGGGCCTTCGGCATGGAACGGCCATGTCACGCACCAGAGTTGATAGATGCTCAAGAAGTGCACCGGAAACTGACGCGCCGTTCAACAACGTGTGTCAGACTGCCGCGGTGGTAGATCATCCGTTCACCGATCTCACGCTCGCCGCGCTCTACGACAGCCTCAACCCCTGGGGTCCGGCTGACGACTTCTACCTCGGTCTGCTGCGGGACGCGCACGCGGTTCTGGACATCGGGTGCGGCACCGGACGGCTGCTGCGGCGGGCCCGCGCCGAGGGGCACACGGGCCGGCTGATGGGGCTCGACCCGGCCGCCGCCATGCTGGTCCAGGCGCGGCGGGCCCGGCCGGACGTCGAGTGGGTGCTCGGGGACACGCGGGTGCGGCGGTGGGAGGCGGAGTTCGACCTCGTCGTCATGACCGGGCACGCGTTTCAGGAGCTGGTCGGGGACGAGGAGATCCGGCACTGTCTGCGGGCGGTCCGCGCGGCCCTCGGCGACGACGGGCGGTTCGCGTTCGAGACCCGCAACCCGGCCGCCCGCCCCTGGGAACGGTGGGTCCCGGAGCGGGTGCACGAGATCACCGCCGCCGACGGCACGCCGGTACGGGTGTGGCACGAGGTCCTGGAGCCGCTCCGCGGGGGCCGGGTGCGGTTCACGGAGACCTACGACGGCGACGGCTGGCCGACCCCACAGGTGTGCCACGGCGTCCTGCGCTTCCTGGACGCCGGGACCCTGGAGGGTTTCCTCGCGGAGGCCGGTCTGGTGGTCACCGAGCAGTACGGGGACTGGGAGCGGGGACCGCTCACCCCCACCAGCCCCGAGATCATCACCATGGCCCGGCGGGCCTAGGCGCTGCCGGAGGGGGCGCCGCTCGCGGCGAGGCACTACGCGCCGGTCGTGCCCGACCGTGTGGGCGGGGGGTTCACTCGCGGTGAGGGAGGGCCTGGTGCCGGTGGTCCCTGGGCGTGGTGCCGTAGGCCGCGCGGTAGGCACGGCTGAAGTCGGCCGCGCGGGGGAATCCCCAGCGGGCGGCGATGGCGTGGATGGGGACGAGCCGGAGCGCCGGGTCGGCGAGGTCGCGGCGGGCCGCCTCCAGGCGCAGGCGGCGTATCCACGCGGCGACCGTGGCGTCCTCGTCCTGGAAGAGGCGGTGCAGATAGCTGGTGGAGATGTGGTGCGCGGCGGCGATGGTGCTCGGGGTGAGGTGCCGGTCGTGTAAGTGCTCCCGGACGAACGCCTGGATGCGCAGGAGGAGGGCGCGCCGATGGGTCTCCGGGGGCAGGCGGTCCCCGGCGTCGAGCAGATGGGCGAAGAGCGCGGCGACCAGAGGTGTCGCGATGGACGCCAGCCGCGGCCGGTCGGAGGGCCGGTACGCGGACGGGTCCGCGACCAGCCGGGTGAGGAACTGCGCCAGCAGGGCACCCATGCCGTCCCGGGCCGACACCGGCGCCCCGACGATCCGGCCGGCCATGTCACGAGACAGCGGCAGCAGGGCCTTGGGCACCTCCAGCGCCACCGTCTGAACCGGGTCCCCGATGCTGTAGACGTCGTTCGGCAGCGAGGAGGAGTTGATGAACAGGTCGTACGGCTTGTACTCGGTCTCCCGGTGCCGCCACACGCCCGCCCCGGTCCCGCTGACGACGAGTGACAGGTGGTACGCCTCGGGGTCGGACTGCCGGATCAGCTTCGGCGTACGCCGGAACACCAGCGGCTGGAACGTGGCGGACCACACGGTGACGGCACCGAGGTCCAGCACGCGCTGGGAGGCCCGGAAATCGCCGGCGTGGTCGCTGCACAGCTCCATGGGTGCGTGCGTACGGCCCAGGAGTTCGGTCCAGTAGTCGAACCGGTCCGCCGCGCACACGTCTTCGCTCCGGAACACCATCTCGTCCAGCACTGACTTTTCACCGTTTCCGAAACCGCTGGGCAAAGGCTCTCCCCTGGAGTGACGGGGCTCCGAACGCCCTGGTTCCACGCCTTGGGACCTGGAGGTTGCTCGCGTCGGCTATGACAGTGATCACCGTGTGATCACTGGTCGTTGATCGTTTCCGGCGGGTAGATTCGCGTCATGCCCACCCGGTCGGCCGACCACCGACAGCGCGGGTGGCGCCCAGGGGGTGGGTGACGCACACACGCGGCCGAGCCGGTGTGCGGTGTGCACCGAGCGTTCGACAGGCCCGCCCTTTGCGGCGTGGACCGTCGATCCCGAGGACCCGGACCTCTTCATGAACTCCCCCCTGAACCTGCTCCGGTCACGCCTGCCCGTGTGGCTGGTCCCGGTGCCGTGGACCCTCGCCCTCGGCCTGTGGGGGCTGTCCCGGCAGCACAGTGTGTGGCGGGACGAGGCCGCGACGTGGATGGCGGCCCAGCGGTCCGTCCCCGAGATCTGGCATCTGCTGCGGCAGGTCGACGCCGTGCACGGGCTCTACTACCTGTTGATGCACGGGCTGTTCCACTGCTTCGGGGCGAGCACCACGACCCTGCGGCTGCCCTCCGTGCTGGCCGTGGCGGTGGCGGCGGCCTGTGTCACGGCCGTCGGCCATCGGCTGGCCGGGGTCTGGGCCGGCGTGGGCGCCGGGCTGGCGTTCGGGCTCCTTCCCGCCGTGCAGTTCTCCCTCCAGGACGGCCGCCCGTACGCGCTCGTGTCCGCGGGGGCCGCGCTCTCGACGCTGCTGCTCGTCGGCGTGCTCCAGGAGCGCGGCCGTACCGGGCACTGGGTGGCGTACGGCGGCACGGTGCTGCTGTGCGGGCTGCTGAACTGGCTGTCGCTGCTGATCCTGCCCGCGCATCTGGCGACGCTCCGCTGGACCAGGGCCCGGCGCGGAGTGCAGGTGCGCTGGGCGGTCGCCGCGTCGGCCGCGGTCGCCGGCACACTGCCGCTGATCCTGTTCAGCCGGACCCAGGCCCATCAGGTGGCCTGGATACCGCCGCTGACCTGGCAGAAGATGATCGGGCCTGCCGTCCTGCTGACGCTCGGCGCGCTCGCGGCCCTGGCGGACCGGCCACGCGGGGGCCGGCTTTCGGCGGCGGCCGTCGGACTGCCCCTCCTGGCGGTGCCGCAACTCGGCCTGCTCGCCGTCTCCCTGGTCCGTCCGCTGTACCTGGACCGCTATGTCCTGTTCAGCATGCTGGGCCTGGCCCTGCTGATCGGGGCGGCCCTCGCGGCGGCGGTCCGGTCGACGGGCCACCGGTACCCGCGTGCCTCACGATGGCTCGTCCCGGTGGCGCTCGCGGTGGCCGTGGTGGCGCTGTTGCCCCAGTCACTGGCCCAGCGGTCCCCGGCCAGCCGCGTGGACGACGTCCTGGCGGTGGCCGGGGAGGTCCACCGGCTCAAGAGGACCGGGGACGCCGTCCTCTTCCTGCCGGCGGACCGGCGCGACACCGCCCAGGTCTCCCCCGGCGACTTCGCCGGCCTGCGGGACATCGCACTGGTGAGGGATCCCGTGGCGGCCGGGAACCTGAAGGGCGAGGAGGCGTCAGCACAGCGGATACGGTCCGCGATGCTGGCGCAGCACCGCATTCTGCTGGTCACCGACGCGCCGGAGGTGGCCCCGCCGGTCTCGGCCGAGCGGGACAGGGCGAAGGCCGACGTACTGAAGCGGCACTTCACCGCGGTGGCGGACGAACGGGTGCGCGGCCGGCGGGTCACCGTGTACGAGCGTCACCCGTAGTCCGCGACACGGGCGCCACGCGTACTCCCCGATACGGGCGCCACGTGTACTCCCCGATACGGGAGCCCACCGCAGGCCCCGGTACAGGCGCCACCCGCAAGCCTCGATACAGGCGTGCCCGTGTCCCCCGCTCGGGCGTCACCCGCACCCACGGACACGGGCCACGCGTGGCTACGCCTCCTGCGCGGGCTCCGGCCCCGGTGTGCCCTCCTCCAGTGCCGCCAGCGCCGGGTCCAGGACGATGTCCTCGTCCCGTGCCTCGGTCGTCGGCTCCTCCGGGAAGTGGCAGGCCGTCAGATGGCCCTCACGGTTGCCGGAGATCTGGACCAGCGGCGGCTCCTCGGTCGCGCACTTGTCCTGGGCCTTCCAGCAGCGGGTGCGGAAGCGGCAGCCGGAGGGCGGGGAGATCGGCGAGGGCACGTCGCCGGCCAGGCGGATGCGCTCGCGCGCGGTGGCGTCGTCCGTCGCGAGGTTCACCTCGGGGACGGCGGACAGCAGGGCGTGGGTGTACGGGTGGCGCGGCCGGGTGTAGATGGATTCGCGGTCGCCCACCTCGATGATCTTGCCGAGGTACATGACCGCGACGCGCTGCGAGAAGTGCCGCACGACGGCGAGGTCGTGGGCGATGAAGACGAACGCGATGCCCAGTTCCCTCTGGACCTTCTGCAGCAGGTTGACGACCTGCGCCTGGATCGAGACGTCCAGGGCGGAGACCGGCTCGTCCGCCACGATCAGCTTCGGCTCCAGGGCCAGCGCGCGGGCGACACCGATGCGCTGGCGCTGGCCGCCGGAGAACTCGTGCGGGAAGCGGTTGTAGTGCTCGGGGTTCAGACCCACGATCTCCAGCAGTTCACGGACCCGCTTCTCGCGCCCGCCCTCGGGGTTGATCCCGTTGATCTCCATCGGACCGGAGATGATCTTTCCGACCGTCTGCCGTGGATTGAGCGACGAGTACGGGTCCTGGAAGATCATCTGGATCTCGGAGCGGATCGGCGCCAGCTGCTTGCGGTTCGCGTGGCTGATGTCCTGCCCGCGGTAGGTGATCGTGCCGCCGGTCGGCTCCAGCAGCCGGGCGATCAGCCGGCCCGTGGTCGACTTGCCGCAGCCCGACTCGCCGACCAGACCGAAGCTCTCCCCGGCGTGCACGGTGATGTCGACCCCGTCCACGGCCTGCACCGCGCCGACCGTCCGGCGGATCGGGAAGCCGCCCTTGACGGGGAAGTGCTTGACCAGTCCGGAGACCTCCAGCAACGGCTCCCCGTCCGCGCCGGCGCTCTTCTCGCGCGGGGCCGGGAGGACCAGGTCCTCTTTCATGACGGTGTCCTCCTAGGACGTACGACGACCTAGCCCAGACGGGGCTTGATCTCTTCGATGAAGATGGTCCGCTTCTGTTCCTCCGTGAGATGGCACGCGGAGGCCCGGTCCGGTGCCAGCAGCGGGCGCTCGCGCACACAGCGGCCCGTGCCCTCCACCCGCTCCTGGAAGGTGCAGCGGGGATGGAAGCGGCAGCCGGACGGCGGGGTGAGCAGCGAGGGCGGCGAACCGGGGATCGGGGACAGCTGGGCAGCGAGGTCGGAGTCCAGCCGGGGCATCGAGTTCAGCAGGCCCCAGGTGTACGGGTGCCGGGGCGCGCGCAGCACCTCGTCGGTGGTGCCCCGCTCCACCGCGCCGCCCGCGTACATCACCATGATGTCGTCGGCCATGTCGGCGATCACCCCCAGGTCGTGGGTGATGAAGACGATGCCGGTGCCGAACTCCTGCTGCAGGTCCTTCAGCAGGTCCAGGATCTGCGCCTGCACCGTCACGTCCAGGGCGGTCGTCGGCTCGTCGGCGATGAGCAGGTCGGGGTCGCAGACCAGCGCCATGGCGATCATCGCGCGCTGGCGCATACCGCCGGAGAACTGGTGCGGGTACTCCTTCGCCCGCTCCCTGGGGTTCGGGATGCCGACCTTGCCGAGCATCTCCACGGCACGTGCCCAGGCCTCCTTCTTGGAGGCGCCGATGTGCTTCATGTACGGCTCGGCGATCTGCCGGCCGACCGTGTAGTAAGGGGAGAGCGCGGTGAGCGGGTCCTGGAAGATCATGGCGACCTTGTTGCCGCGCAGCTTCTCCAGCTCGGACTCGCGGGCCGTGGTCAACTCCCGCCCGTCCAGCAGGATTTCACCCTCGACCGTGGTGAACATGGGGTTGTGCAGGCCGAGGATGGTCAGGTTGGTCACCGACTTGCCCGAGCCGGACTCGCCCACGATGCCGAGCGTCCTGCCGCGCTCCACGTCGAAGGACAGCCCGTCCACGGCCCGTACGACGCCGTCCTCGGTCTTGAAGCTGACGTGCAGGTCCCGCACCGAGAGCAGGGGACCGGTACCGGCCGGGTTCGGAGCACCGGCTTCCTTGGTCAGAGTGGTCACGACAGTGCTCCTAGGACAGCCGCACGCGCGGGTCGATGAAGGCGTAGGCGGCGTCGACGATGATGTTGAACAGCAGGATCATGCTGGCGGAGAAGAGCATCACGCCGAGCAGCAGCGGCAGGTCGCTGAAGAAGACGGACTGGACGGCGAGGTTGCCGAGGCCGGGGAGGCCGAAGGTGTACTCGGTGATGATGGCGCCGCCGAACAGCGAGCCGAGGTCGATGCCGAAGATGGTGACGATCGGGATCAGCGAACCGCGCCAGGCGTAGCGGAAGAAGACGTATCCGCGGGACATGCCCTTGGCGCGCGCGGTGCGGACGTGTTCCTCCTGGAGCTGTTCGATCATCGAGGAGCGCGCCATACGGGTGTACTGCGCGGCGAAGATCGTGGAGAGGATCACCCACGGGATGATGAGTCCCGTGAACCAGGACGCGGGGTCCTGGGTGAAGTCGTTGTAGGCGGGCTTGTCGAACCAGTGGGTCTGGTAGACGAGGATCGCCAGGGCCAGCGGGCCGAGGAAGTAGATCTGCAGCGAACTGATGACCATGGCGCCCGCGGTGGCCGTCTTGTCGATCAGGGTGCCGCGCCGCCAGGCGGCGAGCAGCCCGGTGCCGAGGCCGACGATCAGGAAGCACACGGCCGCGCCGAGGGTGAGCGAGACGGTGGTGGGCAGGCGGTCCATCAGGGTGCCCCAGACCTGCTCGTTGGTGTGGTACGAGTAGCCGAAGCAGGGGGCGGGGCAGGGCCCCTGGGCGAACTGGTTGCTGCCCAGGACGAGGTTGTGCAGGAAGATCCAGTACTGCTCGGTGATGGGCTTGTCGAGGCCGAGCACATGGTGGATGTTCGCGATGCTGTCCGGGTTGCACGTCTTGCCGCACATCAGCAGCGCCGGGTCCCGGGGCACCCCGAAGAACAGCAGGAACGTGACAATGCTCAACAGGAACAGGATGACGACGGCACCGATGAACCGGCGCACGAGGAAGCGCAGCATGGCAGGGCAGCTCTCAGACGTCGGCGGCCTCGGCGGTGCCCGGCGCGTCCCGCTGGCGGGAGCGCGCCGGGTACCGGGCGGGGACGGTTACTTGATGAAGAGGCGACGCGGGTCGACGCCGCCGATCACGTCGTCGTAGACGAGGCCGCCGACCTTGGAGCCGGCGATCTGGGTCTGCTTGTAGTACCCGGTCGGGACGACGTTGACGACGTCCTTGACGATGTACTGGTCGAGCTTCTCCCACTCGGCCGCCGACTTGACCGGGTCGGTGATCTTGTTGATCCGGTCGATCTCACTGTTGATCTTCGGGTCGTTGACCTGCGAGTAGTTCTGCGCGCCGTCGGCGATCACACGGCCGTCGTACAGCGGCGGGAGCACGGTCGAGGCGGACGGCCAGTCGGCACCCCACGCGGTGTGGAAGATGTCGTAGTTGTTGTTCAGCTTGGAGACCTGGTCGTAGTAGGTCTCGGACGGGATCTCCTGGCGCTGGACGTCGAAGCCGGCCTTCTTCAGGCCCGCCGCCATGGCGGTGGAGTACTGCTGGCCCTCGGGGGTGTTGATGTAGCCGAAGGTCAGCTTCATGTTGAGCTTGCCGGCCTTCTTCAGCAGCTCACGGGCCTTGTCCGGGTCACCGGCGGGCTTCTTCTTCTTGCCCCACGGGTCGAAGGAGGGGTCGTAGCCGGAGACGGTCGGGGAGATCAGGCCGCCCGCGACCTCCATGGCGTCGGTGCCGCCGTAGGCGCGCACGAACGGGGTGACCGGCAGCGCGTAGGCGATGGCCTCGCGGACCGTCTTGTCCTTCATGGCCGGGTGGCTCATGTTGATGTTCATCTGGCCGACGTAGGGCTGGTAGCCGGAGACCGTGCGGGACTTCATCTTCGGGTCCTTGAGCACCTGGGACAGGTTGCCCGCGTCGACCTGGTTGTTGAAGCTGAGGCCGGTCTGGTCGGCGCCGCTGTCGGCCAGCAGGGCCTTGGTGGAGGTCTCGTACTGCTGGTTGAACGTGATGTTGAACTGGTCCACGTACTGGTGCCGGATCGGGTCCGTCTTCGCGTCCCAGCTGGGGTTCTTGACCAGCACCATCGACTTGCCGGACTTGAACGACTGGATCTTGTACGGGCCGGACACCACCGGGGCCTTGTCGTACCGCTGCTTGGTGTCGCCCTTCTCCGAGACCACCGCGTAGCCGGACATCGCCAGCGCGTAGGGCAGGTCGGGGTGCGGGGACTTGAAGTGGAAGACGA
This sequence comes from Streptomyces filipinensis, assembly GCF_014649495.1. Lineage (GTDB taxonomy): Bacteria > Actinomycetota > Actinomycetes > Streptomycetales > Streptomycetaceae > Streptomyces > Streptomyces filipinensis. The sequence continues at coordinate 258,981 of NZ_BMTD01000002.1, forward strand.
TGGTCTTGTCGTCCGGGGTCTCCAGCACGGAGCTGGGCAGGTGCTTGCCCTTGTACGGCCCGTCGGGCAGCAGCTTGCGGTAGGCGGCGCCGGAGGCGTTGGCGAGCCACTGCTGGAGGTAGGTGGGACCCTGGTTGATGAACGGCGCGAAGAGCCGCTCGACGCTGTGCCGGATGTCCTTGGACGTGATCGGCGTGCCGTCCTGGAACTTGATGCCGTCCTTGAGCGTGTACTTCCAGGTCTTGCCGCCGTCGGTGGTGGTCCCCGAATCGGTGGCGAGGTCACCGACCACCTCGTGCCCGCTGCCGTCGTCGGTGGTGGCCTTGTAGCCGGTCAGGCCTCTGTGCAGCAGCTGCGCGACGGACATCTGGTCCGAGACGTAGATCTGGCCCGGGTCGAGGTGCGCGTACGAGTCCCGCTGCAGCACCTCCATGGTGCCGCCCGTCTTGGCGCCGGGCACGGGAGCCGCCGGACCGGTGGAGTCCGCCGCGCCACCGAACTTGATGGACGCCTGCTGCCGTTTCGCGTTCTCCTGGTCCTTCTTGCCGTCGGTACCGGAGTCGCTGCCGCCCTTGCTGCAACCGGTGAGCACGAGAGCTCCGGCCGCGAGCACGGAGAGTGCGCCGTATGCGTGGCGTCCGCCCCTACTCATCACGAAGGTTCCCACCTATCTGTGAAAGTGACGATCCGTGTGGTTGACGTGGTGCCAGGTCAGCGCGCGGTCTTGGGATCGAAGGCGTCTCTGACCGAGTCCCCGAGCAGGTTGAACGCGACGACGAAGATGATCATCGAAACGCCGGGGAAGAACATGTAGGTGATGTCGTTCTGCATCACCAGCTGGGTGGACGCCTTGGAGAACATCTGCCCCCAGTCCGGCGTCGGTTCGACGATGCCGACGCCCAGGAACGACAGACCGGCCTCGGCCGTCACGAAGTTGGGCAGCAGATACGTCGCCTGCACCAGCAGTGGGGTGACGATGTTCGGCAGGATCTCCTTGCGGATGATCCGCCAGGGCGAGGCGCCGCTGACCTTGGCCGCCTCGATGAACTCCCGCTCCCGCAGGGCGAGTGCGGTGCCGCGCAGGATGCGGCCGAGACCCATCCAGCCCAGGAACCACTGGACGAGGATCAGGGCCACCACCCGGACGTAGGTCGGTGTCTCGTCGCGCGGGCTGACGAACAGGGAGACCACGACGGGCATGCTCGCGATGAAGAACAGCTGTGCCGGGAAGGCGAGCAGGAAGTCGATGACCCGGCCGATGAAGTAGTCGGTCCTGCCGCCGAGATAGCCGGCCGCGACACCGAGCAGGATGCCGGTCACGACCACCGCGACGGTGACGGCGACCGAGATCATCAGCGAGGTGCGGATGCCGTAGATCAGCTTGGTGAAGACGTCGTAGCCGTTGCCGGGTTCGAGGCCGAACCAGAAGTCGCCGCCGATACCGCCGTTGGGCTGCACCGGCACGCCGGCGCTGTCGAAGAGGTCCGGGCGCTCGTCCGCGTACACCGTGTACGGGTTCTTGCCGTACAGCTTGGCGATCAGCGGGGCGAGCAGTCCGACCAGGAAGAAGAAGCCCACGACGTAGGCCGAGATCACGCCCGTGCGGTCGCGCCTGAAGCGCAGCCACATCAGCTGGCCGGGAGACCGGCCGTCGAGCTTGACGGCTTCGCCCTTCGTCTCCGGCCCTGGTTCGCCGTCGACGACGACCGAAGTCCCGCCACCCTCAATGTCGATAGGACTTGTCACGGTTCGTCCGTTTCAAGGTATGAGTGACTCCACGCGTTCACCAACAGGAGAGGGTTCACGTCGTCCCCCCGACACCCCTGACGGAGAGGCAGACACCCCCTGGTGCTCGTGAGTCGGCGCACTGTCCCCACAGTTCGCGACCCATTGACCCGAGCGCTTCGCGGCTAACTATCTGCCATGGGTCGACCACCGACCACTGCCCGTAGATCTCAATTCAGTCACGGATCGCCGCCGCATCTTCCAAAATCTGGACAAACTGTTCGACGGAAGAAGGCACGAAACGGACTTGTTACATGGCTATCGGGCAACGATCTCCGCATGCCGGACATAGGGCCCCCGAAAACGGGTTGCAAAAAGCCCGGGTGCCCCCACGCTGGGGGACACCCGGGCTCAACCGGCTTGGGATCAGCCGTGCTTGGCGCGGCTGGCGGCGCGGGCCCGCTCACGCTGGTCGAGGTTGACCTTGCGGATGCGAACGGCCTCCGGGGTCACCTCGACGCACTCGTCGTCACGGCAGAACTCCAGGGACTGCTCCAGGGAGAGCTTGCGCGGCGGGACGATGGCCTCGAACGAGTCGGCCGACGAGGACCGCATGTTCGTAAGCTTCTTCTCCTTGGTGATGTTCACGTCCATGTCGTCGGAGCGCGAGTTCTCGCCGACGATCATGCCCTCGTACACCTCGGTGCCCGGCTCCGTGAACAGCACGCCGCGCTCCTGGAGGTTCGTCATCGCGAACGCGGTGACCGCACCGGCGCGGTCGGCGACCAGGGAACCGTTGTTACGGGTCTGGAGCGTGCCGAACCAGGGCTCGAAGCCCTCGTGGATGGAGTGGCCGATACCGGTGCCACGGGTCTGCGTCAGGAACTCGGTCCGGAACCCGATGAGACCACGGGACGGCACGACGAACTCCATGCGCACCCATCCGGAGCCGTGGTTGGACATGTTGTCCATACGGCCCTTGCGCACACCCATCAGCTGGGTGACGGCGCCCATGTGCTCCTCGGGCACGTCGATCGTCATGCGCTCGACGGGCTCGTAGGTCTTGCCGTCGACCTGCTTGGTGACGACCTGGGGCTTGCCGATGGTCAGCTCGAAGCCCTCGCGGCGCATCTGCTCGACCAGGATGGCGAGCGCGAGCTCACCACGGCCCTGGACCTCCCAGGCGTCCGGACGCTCGGTGTCGAGCACGCGCAGCGAGACGTTACCGATCAGCTCGCGGTCCAGGCGGTCCTTCACCTGGCGGGCGGTGACCTTGCGGTCCTTCACGGCCGACTTCGCGTCGGCGCCCTTGCCGGTGCCGCCCCGGCCGACCAGCGGCGAGGTGTTCGTGCCGATGACCATGGAGATCGCCGGCTCGTCGACCGTGATCAGCGGCAGCGGGATCGGGTTCTCGGTGTCGGCGAGGGTCTCGCCGATCATGATGTCCGGGATACCGGCGACCGCGCAGATGTCACCCGGGCCGGCCTTCTCGGCCGGCTTGCGGGTGAGCGCCTCGGTCATCATCAGCTCGGAGATGCGGACGTTGCTGACGGTCCCGTCACGCTTGATCCAGGCGACGGTCTGGCCCTTGCGCAGCTCGCCCTGCTCGACGCGGAGCAGCGCGATACGGCCGAGGAAGTTGTCGGCGTCGAGGTTGGTGACGTGGGCCTGGAGCGGCGCGGCCTCGTCGTACGTCGGGGCCGGGATGTGCTCCAGGATCGTGGAGAAGAACGGCTCCAGGTTGGTGGAGTCGGCCGGGACGGTCCCGTCCTCCGGCTTGGTCAGCGACGCGACGCCGTCACGGCCGCAGGCGTAGACGATCGGGAACTCGATCTGGTCCTCGTCCGCGTCCAGGTCCAGGAAAAGGTCGTAGGTCTCGTTGACGACCTCGTCGATGCGGGAGTCCGGGCGGTCCGTCTTGTTGATGCACAGGATGACGGGCAGCCGCTGCTGGAGGGCCTTGCGCAGCACGAAGCGGGTCTGCGGGAGCGGGCCCTCGGACGCGTCCACCAGCAGCACGACGCCGTCCACCATCGACAGACCGCGCTCGACCTCGCCGCCGAAGTCGGCGTGGCCGGGGGTGTCGATGATGTTGATGGTGATCGGGTCCCCGCCGTCCTTCGGGTGGTATTTGACCGCCGTGTTCTTGGCGAGGATCGTGATGCCCTTCTCACGCTCCAGGTCGTTCGAGTCCATGACCCGGTCGTCGACCTGGTCGAGCTGGTGGGCGGCGAACGCGCCGGCCTGCTTCAGCATGCCGTCGACGATGGTGGTCTTGCCGTGGTCGACGTGAGCGACGATGGCGACGTTTCGGATGTCGTGGCGCGTGGCCATAAGCTGCCGTACTCCCGGAGTGGTGAGGATCGCCCTGCGCGTACGTCTGTGTCGCACGGGCCCTGCCGGGCTTGACACGCCACGGCCTCACCCCATGGTACGTGGCCCCGAGTGAGTCGGCCTTCTCAGGGCCGAGCCGTGATCTTTGTGCAGGTCACTTCGTGGGGCTGGGGGAGATCCTCGCCCCCTTCTTCAAGAAGCCCATGTCCTCGTAGACCGGCGTCTGGAAACCGAACGCCCCGGCGTTGACCAGATTCTTGCGGACCCCCACCAGCTGGGGCCGCTGGTAGAGGGGAATCGAGCCGCCCGCGGCCCAGATCCTGGCGTCCGCCTTGCGGATCAGGGAGACCTCCTCGTCCTCGTCCAGCGTCGCCATGGCCTGGTCGAAGAGCTGGTCGACCTGGTCGGTCCCCACCCGCGTGTAGTTCTGCTCGACGTTCACCGAGCCGTCCGCGGCCGGTACCGGCTTCGCGTAGACCGGCCGGTCGTCCGTCGCCGGGAACGCGGAGGACGGCCACGAGTACAGCGCGAGGTCGTAGTCGCCGGAGGCGATGTGGTCCTTGAAGTAGCTCTCGTCGGAGACCTTGGTGATCGTCGTCCGGATCCCGAGCCGCTCCAGCATGGCCGAGATCCGCTCGGCGACCGAGTTCAGCGTCTCGGAGCCGGCGCCGGACGGCAGCACGAAGCGGAGCGCGAGCGCCTTGCCGTCCTTGGCGAGCAGGCCCGCCGGCGCGGCGGCCGGCGCGGCCGTGCCCTTGGGGGCGTACGCTCCGGGCACGCCTCCGTGCTTGCCCTCCTGCGCGATGTGCCGGTCCCCGCCGTCGTCGCGGCCCCCCGACTTGTCGTCGCCGCTCGTACCGTCCCCGCTCTTGTCGTCCTCGCCGACGATGTACGCGCCGTCGTCGCCGCCGTCGGACTTGTCCTCCTTCTCCTCCTGTCCCTTCTTGCCGGCGCGATCGCCCTCGGAGCCGGCCGCCTTCTCGCCCTTCTTCTCCTCCTTGACCGGGCCGCCCGGCACCCAGCCGGCCTCGGCGAGCAGCGCCTGCGCCCCCTTGGGGTCCTGGTCGCCGACCGCGTCGCTGCTGTCCGCGTAGGCGGGCTGCCCGGCCAGGGCGAGGTGGCTGCCCACCGGGACGGCGGGCAGGCCCAGCGGGGTGAGCACCAGCCTGGCCAGTTCCTTGCGGTCCAGGGCGCGGGCGACGGCCCGGCGGACGCGCTCGTCGGCGAGGGGGCCCTCGGAGCCGTTGAGGGCGAGCTGGGTGTAGGCGGGCTCCAGCGACTTGCGGACCTCGACGCCCCGCAGCTGCTGCTGCTCGTCCAGGTACCGGGTGATGGCCCGGCGCAGCGTCGTCTGCCCGGCCCGGGCCTGGTCGGAGCCGACGCCGTGCGCCAGCGCCCAGGAGCGCAGCTTGGTCACGGAGGTCCTGCCGGACCCCTGCAGCGGGTTCGCGGTGCCGCGGGCGGCGAGCCCGATCCGCTCGGCATCGGCGGGGTCGACGTCGGCGAGGTCCACGCTGCCGTCGGCGAGCGCGACGGCCCGCTGGTCGTGGGGGACGGCGTGCAGCACGATCTCGTTGAGCTTGGCGGGCCTGCCCCACCAGCGCGGGTTACGGGTGAGGACCACGTCCTTGGCGGCGGTGTCGACCTTGTCCACCTTGAAGGGGCCGGCGGTGACCGTCAGCTTGCGGCGGGCCCCGTCGTTGAAGGCGTCCGGGGTGCCCATGACGTCCTTCGGGTACAGCGGCGAGAACAGCGACCTCCAGTCGGCGTAGGGCCGCGAGAAGGTGACCCGCACCTGCAGGTCGTTGGCGCCGCGCTCGATCTTCTCGATGCGGTCGTAACCGGCGTTGCGGGCGGTCCAGTACGCGCTGTTCCGGCCGGACAGGGCGCGCCACTGGGCGGCGAAGTCGGCGGCGCCGATCTCCCGGCCGTCGCTCCAGACGGCCTGCTGGTTCAGCTTGTACAGCACGACCTGGCGCGGCTCGGTCTCGATGACCTTGGCCGACTCCAGGTAGGCGGGATTGGCCACCGTCCGGCCGGTGGCGTCCAGCCGGAACATCGACGGCAGCACGGCCTGGGCCACCCGGGTGGTGCCGGCGTCGGCGTCGGCCTGGAAGGTGTTCAGCGTCGCGGGGACGGCGTCCACCGCCCACTTCAGGGTGCCCCCGTCGGCGACCAGACCACGCGCGACCGGGGCGATGTCCTGCCCGGCCAGCGGTTTGCCGGCCTTGTCCTCGGAGTCGCAGCCGGCGAGAAGGGGCACGGCGAGCACACCGGCGGTCAGAAAGGCGACCGAACGCATGACGCTCCGCTGGGGGTGCCGCGAGCGGGCGACGACGCCGTCGTGGGACATCACTGCTACCTCCGGGGAGCCGCTGGCTTTATGCTCACATTTGTCGGTATATGGAGCTGATCACCTTTGGCGGTATATGGAGCTGATCAGATCTATGCGGCCCACTGAAGAGGAAAGGATCCGGCAACCACGGGCGACACGGCGACGACGGGCGGTAACCCCACCCGTGCGGCGCAACACCACCCGAGATGCATCGGTGCGCCTCCGCCAATCGCTGCACATGCCTTCACAGCGGCACGTGCGGCGCGCAACACTCCAAGGCGCATGAACGTTGCCGCCCAGGCCCGCCGGACCCGCGGAAGTGAGGGCAAGTCATGTCCGTGCACGACGACATCACCTCGGTCCAGCGTTCTCTCGACGATCTGTACCGGTCGCTGGGACGTCTGGAGCACCAGCTCGGCAGCGGCGGCATCGAGATGCGCCGGGTCCGACTGGACGCCGACCATCTGCGTGAGAGCGTGGCGCTGCTGCGCGAGGCGAGCGCCGCGCCGGACGCCCCGCGCCGGCCCGACCTCGTCACCATCTCCGACACGCCCTACGACATCAGCCTGTGGACGGACTCGGACGACGAGGGCCTGGGCGCCCGCGACCGCCGCGCCCCCTGACCCCCGACCGACCGGAGCCCTGCCTTGGCCACTGGTACGGAACCCCAACAGAACAGCGGCGGCGTACGCACCACCGCGCGCGCCGCGATCACCGCCCCGCATCTGCGGACCGACCGCTGGTGGCTGGCGCCCGCCGTCACCGCGGCCGGTCTGCTGGCCTTCGTCGTCTACTCGACCTGGCGGGCCTTCGCGGGCGCGCACTACTACGCGGCGCCGTACGTCTCGCCGTTCTACTCGCCCTGTCTGGCGCAGAACTGCAAGGACATGCCCTCGGGCCCGAACGCCGACCTCTTCGGCAGCTGGTGGACGATCTCCCCGGCGATCATCATCCTGGTCTTCCCGCTGGGCTTCCGGCTGACGTGCTACTACTACCGCAAGGCGTACTACCGCAGCTTCTGGGCGTCCCCGCCCGCCTGCGCGGTGGCCGAGCCGCACCGGACGTACACCGGCGAGACCCGCTTCCCGCTGATCCTGCAGAACGCCCACCGGTACTTCTTCTACGCGGCGATCCTGGTCGCGGGCGTGCTGACGTACGACACCGTGCTGTCCTTCCGCGATCCGCACGAGAACTGGGGCCACATGGGCCTCGGCACCGTCGTGTTCCTCGTCAACATCACCCTGATCTGGGCCTACACCATCTCCTGCCACTCCTGTCGGCACATCGTCGGCGGCAAGCTCAAACACTTCTCCAAGCACCCCGTGCGCTACAAGGCGTGGCAGTTCGTCGGCCGGCTCAACGCCCGCCACATGCAGCTGGCGTGGGCGTCGCTGCTGAGCGTGGCGCTCGCCGACTTCTACGTCTATCTCGTCGCGTCCGGGGTCTTCGCCGACCCCCGTTTCTTCTAGAACAGGTGGAGCCGTCTGATGACCGTGGTCGACCGCCAGGAGTGGGACGTCGTCGTGGTCGGTGCCGGCGGCGCCGGACTGCGGGCCGCCATCGAGGCGCGTGAGCGGGGCGCCCGTACGGCGGTGATCTGCAAGTCGCTGTTCGGCAAGGCGCACACGGTCATGGCCGAGGGCGGCATCGCGGCGGCCATGGCCAACGCCAACGAGCACGACAACTGGCAGGTCCACTTCCGCGACACCCTGCGCGGCGGCAAGTTCCTCAACCAGTGGCGGATGGCCGAGCTGCACGCGCAGGAGGCCCCGGACCGGGTGTGGGAGCTGGAGACCTGGGGCGCGCTGTTCGACCGTACGAAGGACGGCCGCATCTCGCAGCGCAACTTCGGCGGCCACGAGTACCCGCGCCTCGCCCACGTCGGGGACCGTACGGGCCTGGAGCTGATCCGCACCCTCCAGCAGAGGATGGTCGCGCTCCAGCAGGAGGACTTCAGGGAGACCGGGGACTACGAGTCCCGGCTGAAGGTCTTCCAGGAGTGCACGGTCACCCGGGTCCTCAAGGACACGGCGTCCGGCAGCGGCACCGCCGCGGGCCGGGTCTGCGGCGTCTTCGCGTACGAGCGCGAATCCGGCCGTTTCCTCGTCCTCGAGGCGCCCGCGGTCGTCGTCGCGACCGGCGGGATCGGCAAGTCGTTCAAGGTCACGTCGAACTCGTGGGAGTACACCGGCGACGGTCACGCGCTGGCGCTGCTGGCCGGGGCGCGGCTGGTGAACATGGAGTTCGTCCAGTTCCATCCGACGGGCATGGTCTGGCCGCCGTCGGTGAAGGGCATCCTCGTCACCGAGTCGGTGCGCGGCGACGGCGGGGTGCTCAGGAACTCCGAGGGCGAGCGGTTCATGTTCGACTACGTCCCGGACGTGTTCAAGGAGAAGTACGCCGAGTCGGAGGAGGAGGCCGACCGGTGGTACGACGACCCGGACACCAACCGGCGCCCGCCGGAGCTTCTCCCCCGCGACGAGGTGGCCCGGGCGATCAACTCCGAGGTGAAGGCGGGCCGGGGTTCGCCGCACGGCGGGGTCTTCCTGGACGTGTCCACACGGATGCCCGCCGAGGTGATCCGGCGCCGGCTGCCGTCGATGTACCACCAGTTCAAGGAGCTGGCGGACGTCGACATCACGGCCGAGGCGATGGAGGTCGGGCCGACCTGTCACTACGTGATGGGCGGTGTCGCCGTCGACTCCGACACGGCGGCGGCGCGCGGCGTGCCGGGCCTGTACGCGGCCGGTGAGGTGGCCGGCGGTATGCACGGCTCCAACCGGCTCGGCGGCAACTCCCTGTCCGATCTGCTGGTGTTCGGGCGCCGGGCGGGCTGGCACGCGGCGGAGTACGCGCAGGGGCTGGCGTACCAGCGCCCGCCGGTGGACGACGCCCAGGTCGACTCGGCGGCGGCGGAGGCCCTGCGGCCCTTCTCGGCGGAGGCCGGGCGGGAGGGCGAGGCGGGCCCGCCGGAGAACCCGTACACCCTGCACCAGGAACTCCAGCAGACCATGAACGACCTGGTCGGCATCATCCGCCGGGAGGGCGAGATGGAGCAGGCCCTGCACAAGCTGGCCGAGCTGCGGGTGCGGGCCCGCCGGGCCGGTGTGGAGGGCCACCGCCAGTTCAACCCCGGCTGGCACCTGGCCCTCGACCTCAGGAACATGCTGCTGGTCAGCGAGTGCGTGGCCCGGGCCGCGCTGGAGCGCACCGAGTCGCGCGGCGGGCACACCCGCGAGGACCACCCCACGATGGACCGCGCCTGGCGCAACGTGAACCTGCTGTGCGCCCTCGCCGACCCCACCGGCGGCCTCGCGGCGACCGACCCCGGCCGCGGCCAGATCCGCCTCACCCGCGAGAGCACCGACCCCATCCGCCCGGACCTGCTCGCCCTCTTCGAGAAGGAGGAGCTGGTCAAGTACCTCGCCGAAGAGGAGCTGTACGAGTGAGCAGCTATGAGGCCCGCTTCAAGGTGTGGCGGGGCGACGAGCAGGGCGGCGGCCTGGAGGACTTCTCGGTCGAGGTCAACGACGGCGAGGTGGTGCTGGACATCATCCACCGGCTGCAGTCCACCCAGGCGCCCGACCTCGCCGTCCGCTGGAACTGCAAGGCGGGCAAGTGCGGTTCGTGCTCGGCGGAGATCAACGGCCGCCCGCGTCTGATGTGCATGACCCGGATGTCGGTGTTCGACCGCGCGGAGACGATCACCGTCACCCCTCTGCGCGCCTTCCCGGTGATCCGCGATCTGGTGACGAACGTCGGCTTCAACTACCAGAAGGCCAGGGAGGTCCCGGCGTTCGTGCCGCCGGCCGGTGTGGGCCCCGGCGAGTACCGGATGACGCAGGAGGACGTGGACCGCTCGCAGGAGTTCCGCAAGTGCATCGAGTGCTTCCTGTGCCAGGACACCTGTCACGTCGTCCGTGACCACGAGGAGAACAAGGCGGCGTTCGCGGGCCCCCGCTTCCTGATGCGGATCGCCGAACTCGACATGCACCCGCTGGACGCGGCCGCCGAGACCGGCCTGGACCGCAAGCGCACGGCCCAGGACGAACACGGCCTCGGCTACTGCAACATCACCAAGTGCTGCACGGAGGTCTGCCCCGAGGGCATCAAGATCACCGACAACGCCCTGATCCCGCTGAAGGAGCGCGCGGTGGACCGCAAGTACGACCCGTTGGTGTGGCTGGGCTCGAAGATCAGGCGGCGGTCTTCGTAACGGGCGTCCGGGGCGCGGGGCCGGCGGGATGAGGGCCGCCCCCTGTACTTCCGGTCAGCGGACCCAGTCCTCCTGGTACGCCCGCCAGTCCGCCTCCGTGGCCGCGAAGTCGACGTACAGGGCGACGCCGAACCGGACGCGGTCGGCGTCGGTGCGGGACAGGCCCAGACGGACCCCGCGTACGGCGGCGGGGACGGTCTCCGCGTGGGCACGGTGGCCGAAGCGGTTCTCGTGGTAGAAGGGCAGGCCCATCAGGAGGTCGGTGGTCCTGGGAGTGACTTCCAGGGCGAGGCTGGTCTGCTGGGCCACGTAGCCGCCGTAGAGGCTCTGCAGGGGTTGCATGGTGTCGTACGACATGACGGCGATCTGGTCCACGCGGCGGGCGACCTGCCCGAAGTAGGCCTGCGACCACCATTTGGGATGCCCGGTGGTCGCGCCCCAGAAGGAGTGGAAGGCCGGGAGCGGGTCGATCTGGTGGGCCGCGACGGAGAGCAGCGCGTGACGGGCGTGGGTGAGGGCGCGGAGGTCGTCGAGGAGGGCGAGGTAGTTCTTGTCGCCGGAGTGGAGGGGCTCCAGGTCGAAGTGGGCGCCCTCGAAGCCGGCGGCGAGGATCTGGCGGGTGGAGGCGAGGATCGCGGTGCGGGTGGCCGCGCGGTCCAGCCGCAGCCCGTCGGGGCTCTCGCTGGCCAGCTTGTCGCCGAGCCAGGCCTGGACACGGACGCCGGGCGCCGCGCGGTGCAGGGCCGTGGTCAGCCAACGGGACCTGCGGTAGGCCGACTTGGGCAGGGTGCCGTCGTGTTCCAGGGGGCCCGCGTGGACGTACAGGTCCCGGATGCCGGTGGTCTTCAGGCGGCGGGCGAGGGCCTGGACGTCGCGGTCGGTCCTACGGCCGTCCACCCAGGCGTGGCCCAGCCACAGGGCGTCCTGGTGACGGGTGGTGGTGCCGGGTTTCGGGGTGCCCGTGTAGTTGACGCGGAGGGCCGTTTCGGCGGTGAGGAGGGGGAGGAGAAGGAGGGTGAGGGCGGCCAGGGCGGAGCGGAGGACACGGCGGCGCCGTCTCGGGCGGCGCGCCTCGGCGGCGCCTTCGCCGGGGGTTTCCGCGCCGGCGCTCGGACCCGCCCCCGCGCCGCCGGCCCCTTCCCCGCCGGTCTCCTCCCCGCCCGTTCCCGTCTCGCCCGTTCCTTCCCCGTCCGGCGCTTCCTCGTCCCTTCCCCCTTCGTGCATACCCCGCCCGTCCATTTCTGTCTCCTGCCCTTCTCTTCCCCCACCCGTATCCGCCCCGCTCGCGAAGGCGCCTACCTGCCCATACGCTCCAAAATGTGACGTCCTCCCCGACCCGGTGCCGGCCCCGGCGCGCCACCGCGCACATATCGGCGCGGGTGGCGCACGCCGTGCTGGGTGCCGGGGTCGGGGCCGGGTGGCTGGTGTTGCCCCTGATGACGACCGGTGCGCAAGATCCGGTTCCCGTGGCGGCCGTCGCGACGGTCGCGAGCGCCGACGCGCCGGGGCAGGACGAGACGTCCACCGCGGATCTCGTCCTGCCCCTCGTCGCGGGCGTCGCGGCCGTGGGGCTGGCCGGATACGGCTATCTGCGCCGCACCCGCCGCGCCCGCAGCCGTACGACCCCCGGGACCGTCTCCGCCGCCCCGCCCGTCCCCTCCCCGGCCGACACCGAGCGCCAGGCCCGCGCGGCACTGGTCCTCGCCGACGACTGCGTACGGACCAGCCGTGAGGAACTCTCCTTCGTCCGGCGGCGGTTCGGGCAGGCCGAGACCGAACCCCTCGTCCACGCGCTGCGGGCCGCCGAGACCGAGCTGGCCGCCGCGTGCGCGATCTGGCAGCGGTACGAGCAGGGGGTGCCCGAGGACACGGTGGCACGGCGGCAGGCGCTGGTCGGCGTGGTCGGCCGGTGCGCGGAGGCGGGCCGCCGGCTGGACGCGGAGGCTCCCGAGCTGGACCGGCTGCGGGAGCTGGACGGTCCTGGGCTGGCCGGGGCCCTGGAGTCGGCCGAGACCTGGTTCCGCGAGCTGACGGGGCGCACGCTGACCGCACAGGACACCCTGGTGGAACTGCACGAGCGGTACACCGCCTCGGCGATCGGGCCGGTCATCGGGTACGTCGAACAGGCCAAGGACCGGCTGGTGTTCGCCACCGTCCGGCTCAACGAAGCCCGTCAGGCGGCCGACGCGGGCGACGGCGGGCGGGCCGCCGGGCAACTGCGCGCCGCCGAGGGTGCGGTGGTCCAGGCCGAGGCCCTGGTGACCGGGGTGGAAGGGCTCGCGGCGCGGCTGCGGGAGGCGGCGGAGCTGGTGCCGGCCGCGCTGACCGGCGCGGAGGCGGAGATCGCGCCGGCCCGGCAGGGGGGTGGGCGCAAGCCGCTGACGAGCGGTGAGCTGCACGCGCGGCTGGCCCACGCCGACGGTGTGCTGGCCGCCGTGCGGGAGGAGCGGACGGCGGGACCGTACGACCCGCTGGACGCCCTGCGCCGGATCGCGCGGGCCGTGGAGCGGCTGGAGACGGGCCACTCGGGCGCACCGGCCGCGGCTGCGCTGCTCGTGGCGAGGGGTTCCGTCGCCGGGGCGGAGGAGTTCGTCGCGGTGCACCGGGGCGCGGTGGGCCCGGAGGCGCGGGTTCTCCTGGCACAGGCGGCACGGGAGCTGGGCACGGGCCACCCCGACGAGGCCGACTCCCTCGCCCGCGCGGCCCGGGAGCTGGCCGAACGGAACGTGCGGGCCCACGGCAGCCCGTACCCGGGCGCCGGCGGGGACGCGCCGGGCCTGGCCGGTGCGGTCCTGGGCGGTGTGCTGCTGGCCGAGGACCCGGACGCGGGCCCGCCGGCGAGCTACGGCGGCCCTCGGACACGGGGCCGCCACCGCTTCGCACCGCGCGCCTAGTGCCGCAGCACCGGCCGACCGGGCGAACGACCGCTTCCGCCAGGACGCGCCGCGGACGTCACCACGACGAAGGCCCGCCCCCACGGTTACGGCCCCGGGCCCACCAGCCAGGCCGGCCCCGGCAGTCGGGGTCGGCGCTGAGCGAGCCGGACCGCCAGGCCCCGTCCGTCGAGGGGCTCGTCAGAAGAGGCTCAGCAGTGCTTCGGCCGGGTCGGTCAGTCCCGCCTCTCCCCCGGGCAACGGCAACTCGAACCACACCGTCTTGCCGCGCGGCGTCCGGCGTGAGCCCCACGCCGCGCTCAGCAACCCGACCAGCTGCAGCCCCCGGCCCCCCTCGTCCGTGTCCCGGGCGCGTCGCCGCCGGGGCTGGACCAGGCCGGAGTCCCAGACCTCGCAGACCAGCGTGCGGTCCAGCAGCAGCCGGAGCCGGATCTCCCCCTCGCCGTACCGCAGCGCGTTGGTGACCAGCTCGCTGACGAGCAGCTCCGCCGTGTCGACCAGTGGCTCCAGACCCCAGCCCTGCAGCCGCGCCCGGGCGTACTCGCGCGCCCGCCCCACGCTCCGCGGCTCGCGCGGCAGCGTCCAGTCCCCGACGGAATCGGACGGCAGCCCCTGCACCCTCGCCATCAGCAGCGCGATGTCGTCCTCGCCGTGGTGGGTGTCGAGGGTGCTCAGGACGTGGTCGCAGACGTCCTCCAGCGGGCTGGACGGGTCGGTGAGCGCGCCGACGAAGGCCTGGAGGCCCTCCTCCAGGGGGTGGTCGCGGGACTCGACCAGACCGTCCGTGTAGAGGGCCAGCAGCGCGCCCTCCGGCAACTCGACCTCGACCTCCTCGAAGGGCTCGCCCCCCACGCCGAGCGGCATGCCGGGCGGCACGTCCAGCATCAGGGCGGCCTCACCGGGCTCGACCAGGACCGGCGGCAGATGGCCGGCGTTGGCGAACGTACAGCGTCTGGTGACGGAGTCGTACACCGCGTAGACGCAGGTCGCGAGGTACACCTCGGACAGGTCGGCGTCCCGCGGCTGGCGTGCCGTACGCGTGGCCTGCTGGACGCCGCCCGGGGTGCCCAGCCCTCGCGCGATCTCGTCCAGCGCCGAGAGGACCTCGGCGGGTTCGAGGTCCAGCAGAGCCAAGGTCCGTACGGCCGTGCGGAGTTCACCCATGGCGACGGCGGCCCGCAGACCCCGCCCCATCACATCGCCCACGACCAGCGCCGTACGGTGACCCGGCAGTTCGATCACGTCGAACCAGTCGCCGCCCACCTCGGTGGCCGCGTTGCCAGGCAGATAGCGGCAGGCGATGTCGAGCCCGGACGCCTCCGGGTCCCCCGGCGGCAGGAGCGAGCGTTGCAGTATCAGCGCCCGCTCGTGTTCCCGGCGGTACAGGCGCGCGTTGTCGATGCACACGGCGGCGCGCGCGGCCAGCTCCACCGCCAGTTCGCGGTCCCGGTCGCCGAACGGCTCGCTGCCCTTGGCGCGGGCGAACCGGGCGAGCCCGACGACCGTGTCGTGGGCGACCATCGGCACGGCCAGCGTGGACTGGACGAGTGCACCCTCCTCGGCGGGCACGCGCTGGGGCCGGGCGGTGCGCAGGGCGTCCGCGCAGGGCGAGTTGAAGGGGAAGTGGTGCACCGCGCCGACCGCGACGGGATCGGCGGTGCCGCTGAGCGGCACGTCCGACACGGCGCTGGCGAAGGCGACGCGGCGCAGTTCGGCACTGCCGTCGGCGAGGCCGGGCGGGGTCTCGTCGCCGGTGAGCAGGCCCTGGTAGAGGTCGACGGTGGCCAGGTCGCAGAAGCCGGGGACGACGACGTCGAGGAGTTCCCGGGCGGTGGTCTCCAGGTCGAGGGAGTTCCCTATGCGGGCGCCGGCCTCGTTGAGCAGGGCGAGGTTGCGGCGGGCGGCGGCGGCCTCGCGGGCGGCGGCCCGGCGGGCGGTGATGTCGGTGCCGAGCCAGGCGATACCGATGGGCCGGCCGCTGCCGCTGTGCACGCGGTAGAGGTTGACGGACCAGTGCCGGCGTTCCTCGGAGCCGGGGACGTACCCGGTGACATGCATGTCGGTGATGGACTCGCCGGACTGCAGCACCCGGCGCAGCGTGGCCGAAACCCGCTCGGCCTCACCGCGCGGCAGATAGTCGTGCACGCCCTTGCCCCGGTGGTCGTCCGGGGTCCCGCCGAAGACGGAGGCGAACCGCTCGTTGGCCCGACGGACCCTCAGATCGGCGTCGATCAGCAGGAATCCGAACGGAGACTGGCCGAATATGGCCTGTGAGGCGGCGAGATCGGTCTCGATGCTGCGCAGGGTGCGTACGTCCACGACGATGCAGACGGCGGCCCTGTCGCCCTCGCCGGTCCGGGTGGGCATGACGTAGACCTCGGCGAGGCCGTCCTCGCCGCGGGCCCCGTCCGCCTGGTCCGGCATGCGGAAGGGCACGACCCCGGTCCACTCCCGCCCGTCGAGGATTTCGGCCATCTTGCGCTGGCCGCGCTCGCGCAGATCGGGGTCGATGAAGGCCTCTATGGGGTCCATACCGACGGCGCGCGCGGCGGGGATGCCGAAGAGTTGCTCGGCGCGCAGGCTCCACTGTTCGACCAGCCCGCCGGGGCCGATGGAGAAGGACGCGACCTTGATGTAGTCGTAGATCGAACCGGGCGGGCTGCTCTGCCACATGGCGTCGCCGGGTGCCGCGGCAGCTTCCGCGGCCTGGTGCCTCGCGCCGTCCGACGGGTCCTCGGACTCCGTGGCCTTCGCTGGTATCTCGCTCACGCGAACCGTCCCCTCCAGCTCACCGCGTCCGGCACCGGTCACCGGGTGCGGCTGCCCGCAGTATCCAGCACTACGGCGCCGCACGACACGGTGTTCACGATCACAGCTCGGTCCAGATGCTTTTCGGACCGCTCCGTGACAACACTCCCAGTCTTCTAACCAGGGAACACGCCCTCGAATCACACAGTGTGGGACCGGCCGCGCGCCCGGAGCGCACGGTGGGCGGACCGCCGCCGGCCGTACTCCCCCGTGCCCCCTCCATGCTTCCGGCTCACCCCGGCACCGCGAGTTCGAACCAGACGGTCTTTCCGCTCACGCCAGGCCTGGTGCCCCAGCGGCGCGAGGAGCCCGCGACCAGTTGCAGACCGCGCCCGCTCTCGTCCTCGTCGCGGGCGACCCGCTCGCGCGGCGGGTCCGGCAGCGGGTCGGAGACCTCCACCCGCAGGGTGCCGGCCAGCCCGGCGGGGCGTACGAGCCGTACGCCGATGGGGCCGGTGGCGTGCCGCAGCGAGTTGGTGACCAGCTCGCTCACCAGCAAGGCGGTGAGGTCGGCGAGGCAGTCGAGGCCCCAGCCGTGCAACTGGCCGCGGACCGCGGAGCGTGCGGTGCGCACGGCGCCCGGTTCCGCGGGAAAGGTCCACTCGGCGCAGTCACCATCGGTGTCGATCACGCCGATCACTTCCCAGCCCAGCGAGCCCGCCCATGTCCGGTTTCATGGGGTTAATGGGCACATACCCGATATCCAGTGGGCAGTACCGCGCGAGAGGGCGCACTGTGGCACGAACGGCGTAGAGGGCGCTCCCCACAAAGAGCCCCGCGCCCGAGAACTCCGAGGGCGCGCTTCATCCGACTGCGGGGTCCGCGGTGACCGCTCGCGCCCCTCGGCGGAGCCTCAGTTGCTCACCGCCCCGCACCCCTTGCAGGACTACGTCCCGGATCCGGTCGCGGCCGCCACCTCGCGGACCGCCGGGACGTCCTGGTCGAGCCAGTCGACCTCCCAGATCCGGTCCGGGGTGAGCCAGCGCAGTTCGTCGTGGTCCTGGAGGGGCCTCGGCGCGGGGGAGCCGGGGCGCAGACGGGCGGTCCACACCCGCAGGACGTACGGGGACCTCAGGGGCCACTCCCCCGGCACGCGCGCGACCGGTTCGGCGTCGACGCCCAGCTCCTCGCGCAGTTCGCGCACCAGGGCGTCCTCGGGCCGCTCGCCCGTCTCGACCTTGCCGCCGGGCAGCTCCCAGCGGCCCGCCAGGTCGGCGGGGGCGCTGCGGCGCGCGGCGAGCAGCCGGCCGCCGTCGAACAGGGCGGCTCCGACCACCACGATCCGGTCCGTCACGGGGGTCCTGGGCGTCGCAGGCGTCATGGAGCGGAGCCTACGGGAGGCACCGCGGGGTCAGTTACGGACGCTGTCCCCGTTCTGCCCTATGCGCTCGACCCAGTAGAGCTGTTCGTGGCCCCGGTCGTCGAGACTGTCGGCGATCTTCTGGGCCTCGGCGCGGGTCGCGTACCGGCCCACGCGGTAGCGATTGCCGTTGTCGTCCTGCCGTATCACGATCCAGGGCAGCGAGACCGTCCCCTCACTCATGGCCCCCACCACCCGCGCCGTTCCTTCTCGCACCGGCCCACCACCCGCTTCCCGTCCCGGGCCCCCGCCGAGCCCCGCCTAAGGAAACCGCAATCCGCATATGCCCGAGCGTACGCCCAACCTTCACGCAGCGAATACGCCTTTTCACAAAGAGGTACGCAACCAGCCAGAACACCGGGGGCGCACGGAGGCGAACGCGCCGTCGTGAACGCCTCCGTCGTGCGTCGCGGGCATACCCGAGTGACCCCTGGTCACCTGGGAAGACGGCCGGATTGCAGCGGCGGCCGGCCCAGGCCGCGGGCGTGCTCGGCCGGACATCCACCCCAGGGGGCGCCGAGGGTGTGCGCTACCTCACTCGACGGGGCGCGCACTCCGGCCGTCACTTCACCGGCAGGTGGTACGCCACCCGGTACCGGTCGGCCGGGATCACCACGTCGGCGGTCTCCACCGGGCGGCCCGAGGCGTAGTACGTGCGCTGGACGACCACGACCACATGGCCGGGGACACCGCCGAGGACGTGCAGTTCCTCGGCGAGGCCGGGGCGGGCGCCGACCTCCTCGGTGACGTTGTCCACGATGACGTCGATGGCGCGCATGCGCTCGACGACGCCCATGCCGCCGAGCGGACCCTCCTCGGGCAGCATCACCGGGGTGCGGCCGGTGACGGCGAGGGGCTCCCAGGAGGTGGAGAGCATCATCGGCTCGCCGGCCTCGCGGAACAGGTACTTGGTGCGCATGACCCGGTCGCCGGCCTGGATCGCGAGCCGCTCGGCGAGGGCGGCCCCGGCCTCGGCCTGCTCGCTGCTCGACTCCCAGGTGCCGCGCACCGAGGCGTCGGCCTGCTCCTGCCGGAAGGGCGTGGCGCCGCCGGCCGGCCGGTATCCGGAGCGGGCCAGCCGGCGGGGCACGGGCCGCTCGCGCACATACGTCCCGGAGCCGGAGCGGCCCTCGACCAGCCCCTCGGCCATCAGTACCTTGCGGGCCTCCAGCGCGACCGTGTCCGAGACGCCGTACTCCTGGCGGATACGGGCCTGTGAGGGCAGGCGGGTGTGGGGCGGCAGCGAACCGTCGACGATCTTCTTGCGGAGATCACCCGCGACACGCAGGTACGCCGGCTGCTCACCGAAAGTCACTGGCCGCTCCCATCAGGTTGTACAGACAGCAACAGCGTGGCAACCGTGGGTTGTGCCATGCAAGCAAAGGCCAGAGAATCACTCGATGTGATGACATGGCGGGTGGGAGGGCTTTACGCAGGCACTTCCTCCCTATAGATGCGCTCGCCCGGCTGAGCTCACACCTGGAACGCCCGGCAGGCGGCACAGCACGCCGCACGCGCGGCCGACGCGGCCCTTCCGGCTGGTGGGGGCCGGGAGCCGGGGGTACGGACACCGGTACCGTGCTCCTGGGGCGGGCGGCGCGCGGCGCGGGACCGGCGCAGGGGGAGCGGGGACGAACGGGGGCGCTTCTTGTGCGGGACGGGCGCGAGCCGCAGGCCGGCGGCGGGTGGGGGGACGGATCCGCTGCCGCTGCCCGAGGACACGTACGCGATGACCGGACGAGGAGTGGGCAAGGCCTCGTGGAAGGACGACCAGTGAGCAAGGTGACCGCCGAGACGGTCCGTCGGGTGAACGGGCTGACGGCCCGCTGGGCGCAGGCCCTGCCGGAGGGCACGGTCTTCTCCGCGCCCGGAGTCTGGCCCCTGCTGGCCTTCCTGGCCGACGGCGCCGCGGGCCCGGCGCGGGCGGAGCTGAGCGGGGCCCTCGGCCTGCCGGCGGACCAGGCGGCCGCCGCCGCACGGGAGTTGCTGGGCGCGCTGGCGGAGGTGCCCGGTCTGGACGCGGCGCTCGGCCTGTGGGCGCACCACGCGCTCGCCCTGCGCGAGGAGTGGCGGGCGGGGCTGCCCGCCGGGACGTACGGGGTGTTCGGGGACGACCTGGTGACCGCGCAGGAGCGACTGGACGCCTGGGCGGCCGAGCGGACCGGCGGGCTGGTCGAGCGCATGCCGGTGACGCTGACCCGGGACGCGCGGATGGTGCTGGCCGGTGCCCTCGCGCTGCGCACGACCTGGCGGCAGCCGTTCGCCGAGCTGCCGCTGCGGCCCGGCTCCGGCCCCTGGCAGGGTCGTACGCTGCGCGGGCTGCACCGGCGGAGCGTGCGTCCGGACCGGGTGGGTGTGACGGGCACGCCGGACGGCTTCGTCACCGCGCTCACGGTGCCCGGCGACAACGGCATCGACGTCCATCTGGTGCTCGGCGAGGAGCGCATGGCGCCGGGTCAGGTGCTCGCGGCCGGCGTGGGTGCCGTGGAGCGGACGCTGCCGCTCACCGCGGGCGGATCGCTGCCGCTCGGACATGTGGGGCCGGGCCTGTACGTGGAGCGGCAGCCGGCCGTCGAGCCGACGCCGCTGACGCTGGACGTGCGGACGGTGGTGTACGAGGTGCGCGCCGACCACGATCTGCTGGGCCTGGCGGGCCTGTTCGGGCTCACGGCGGCGACCGACCCGCGGCACGCCCACTTCCCCGGCGTCAGCGACTTCCCGCTCACGGTGGGCCAGGCACGCCAGTCGGCCGTCGCCCAGTTCGGCGCCCTCGGCTTCCGGGCGGCGGCCGCGACGGCGGCCGCGGAGGTGTACGGCAGCGCGCCGCCGCAGTACCGCTGCGAGTCCACGGTCGTCCGGGTCGTCTACGACCGGCCCTTCGGCTTCCTCGCCGTCGACCGCGAGTCACGGCTGGTGCTGGCGGCCGGCTGGGTGACCGATCCGGCGCCGGAGCCCGTCATGAGCTTCCCGGGCGCTGTTCCTCCAGCACTCTGACGCAGCGGGCGAGCAGCCCGGTCAGGGCGTCCCGCTCCGCGTCGGTGAACTCCGCGGCCAGGGCCCGCTCGACGCGCACGGCGGACGTGTCGGCGGTGGCCAGGACGGCACGGCCCTCGTCCGTGAGGCGGGTCTCCAGGACGTTCCTGTGCCACTCGTGCGGGCTGCGGACGATCAGCTCGCGGTCCTGGAGGTTCTTCAGGACCGTGTTCATGGTCGGCGGGGTGACCCCGCACAGCCGGGCCAGGGCGGCCGCGGAGATGCCCGGGTTGCCGGAGAGGTTGAGCAGCGCGGCGTACTGGGCGACGGTCAGGCCCGCCGGCTTCAGGACCGCCGTCTTGGTCGCGTTGAGGGCCTGCTCGGCCCGCTTGAGGTGGGAGCCGAGGCGCTCGGACGCGGGCATGGAGGTCACCGGGCCACATTAATGCCTGGGCGGGGATCAATACGCTCGCGAAGATTAGAGTTCTAATCTAGATTCGTGGTCATCATAGAGTGAGTAGCCGAACCGAGAGGCACCGCCGTGTCCCGTTCGATCCACCGCCGTACCTTCCTGACCGGCGCCGCCGCGGCGGCCGTGGCCGTCGCCGCGCCCACAGCGAGCGCGGCCACCGGCCCGCGCATCTCCACCGCCTTCACCCTCCCCGACGAGCGCGCCTACCCCGAGGGCATCGCCCTCGACCCCCGCACGGGCGACGCGTACGTCGGCTCCTTCACGGACGGCGCGGTCTACCGCGCCGCCGCCGGCAGCCGCGCGGCCGAGGTCTTCCTGCCCGCCGGCGCCGACGGCCGGACCACCGCCAACGGTCTGAAGGCCGACCGGGCGGGCCGGCTGTGGGTCATCGACCACACCACCGGGATCGACGTCTACGACCTGCGCGACCGCTCCCTGCTGACCCGCTTCGAGGCACCGCAGGACGACCCGCACTTCCTGAACGACCTCGTGATCACCGCGGACGGCACGGCCTACGCCACCGACAGCGCGCGCCCGTTGATCTACCGCGTCACCCCGGCCGACCTGGCCCGCGCCCGCGGCGGCCGCGCGCCGCTGACCGCGCACTACGACCTGAGCGGGGCCGTGTCCGCACACTCGCCGGACGACTACACCCTCAACGGCATCGCCGCCGACCCCGCCGGGCGCCTGCTGTTCGCCGTCGACATGACGGGGGGCGGCCTGTACCGGGTCGGCGTGACCGACGGCTCCGTACGCCGAGTCGCCCTGCACGGCGGCGACCTGAAGCACGGCGACGGCCTGGAGCTGGCCCACGGCACGCTGTGGGCGGCGCACAACGCGACCGACACCCTCACCCGCTGGCGTCTCTCCCCCGACGGCACCAGGGCCCGCCTGACCCGCACCCTGACCGACCCCGCCCTGCAGGTCCCCACCACCCTGGCCCGCGACCACCACGGCCTCCTCGTCGTCCGCTCCCAGTTCGACAAGGGCGGCCCGATGGGACAGGGGGTGCCCGAGACGCCGTTCACGGTGGCACGGGTGACGGGGATGTGATCTCGCGGCCGGGGCCTCGCCGGGGTGCCGCTAGCCCCCGAGCCCCGTACCCCTGGACACATGGAAGGGGACGGTGTTCCAGGGGCTGTCCGGGTGGCCGGCCAGG
The DNA here is from genome assembly GCF_014649495.1 of Streptomyces filipinensis. Lineage (GTDB taxonomy): Bacteria > Actinomycetota > Actinomycetes > Streptomycetales > Streptomycetaceae > Streptomyces > Streptomyces filipinensis. The sequence continues at coordinate 281,257 of NZ_BMTD01000002.1, forward strand.
GCCCGGTGGGCGGCGAGCATCTCCTGGTACCAGCCGCCGAACTCCTCGTCGTCGAAGTGCAGGCAGCGCCCCAGGGCGTAGCCGGCGGAGAAGTCGTGCCACGAGGTGTGGGCGGCCTGGGCGGCCTCACTCGCCTCGACGACGGCCTCCCGCATCTCGGCGCGGGTGGCGAAGCGGGCGCCGTAGCCCCAGCGGGCCATCATCGAGGCGCGGCCGAGGTCCCAGGCGGCGACCGAACGCACCGCGGCGTCCGCCGGGAGCAGGCCGTCGGCGCGGAACCTGGCCTCGTAGCGCAGCACCTTGCCGACCAGGCCCACGACGTGCGCGACGAACTCCTCCCAGTCCGGGCCGATCTCCCCCTCCGGGGCGTGCGCGGCGCGCTCGCGCAGTGTCAGCTCGACGCGTTCGCGCCATGCGGTGGGGTCGACCGCCTGCGGCCGGCCGGCCGGGTGCCGGTGAGCGAGCGCGTTGCGCGCGTCGAGGACGAACTCCCAGTACCAGGGGGTGACGTCACGCTCCAGGAGCCGGCGCTGGATCTCCTGCCATGCGGCCCGGTCGGTGACGTCCCACCACTTGGCGAGCCGTTCGTGCTCCATGGACAGGCCCAGACCGTGGTAGTGCGGGTTGTTCCAGGCCTCGCCGTTGACGAAGCACATGTGGGCGCCGAGGGCCAGGCCGTGCAGGAGCGGGCCGCGGGGCGGTGCGCCGGTGCGCAGGGTGACGAGCCGCTCGGCGCGGCCGTCCTCGTCCCAGTGCTCGTTGTGGAGCGCGCGCCAGACCTGGCGCTCCTCCGCGTCGGCCGACATGAGCATGGGGCAGGGCGTCTGGTTGTTGACGGCGATGCCGGCGACGTCGTCGGGCATGTCGTCGGCCAGCTCGCGCAGGGTGTACGCCTCGAAGACCAGGTACGGGTGGGGGCGGGGCAGCAGGCCCCGGGTGTAGACGGCGACGATCCGTCCGACGCGGGTGTCGTAGACGTGGAAGGTGCGCCTGCCGGGATCGGGGGAGGTCTCCTCGCGCCGGAACGGCACGTACACGAGGTCACCGGCGAGTGCCTCCAGGTAGGCGAGCTGCAGGTCGCCCCGGGCCTCCTCCTCGGCTTCCGGGTCCTGCCAGTCGGCCGCGGCATGGCGGGTCAGCAGTTCGTACAGGTGCTGTTCGAGTGCGGCGGGCGCCTGCCAGGTGCCGGGCTCGGCGGGCGTGGGGACGTCGGGCAGCGCCTCGTCGTGATCGTCGAGTTCCCCGACGACGTAGCGTTCGGCCGACTGCCCTTCCGCTCCGCCCTGTTCGCGCCGATCCGCCCGCTTCCGTCCGCCGAACACCAGGTCCCCCGCATCCATGACCACGCCTGCGGCCACGAAGCGGCCGCTACAGGGGCTCGATGGTAATACGGTCCTCGATCTCCCGAATCGCCGCGTAGTCGGCATGCACCTGCTTCGCGTCCTCGTGGGAGAGGAACACGAAGCCGTAATTCAGCGAACGGACGAGATCGGAGCTCGGCTGCACCTCGTCCCCGTCACGCACGTCCACATGGAGGCCGCCGCAGCTCACCAACTCCTCGATCTCCTCGTAGAGGTGAGCGCCTTTGATGCGCCCTGCCGCGCGGATGAGAAGGAAGACAATCATGACCGCGCGCCGCAGGGCGTAGTCGCGGTGCAGATAGGGGGCATCGCCGAGGTATTCGATCAACCTCCTGATCCCGTTGTCCCCGGTGGCGGCTTCGGCGCTGATCGGCATTCCGCCACCACCGAGCCGGGCACCCGTCTCGATGAGTACCGGGCCCGCCGGGGTGAGCATCACCTCCGTGTGCGCCGGACCGAACCGAATCCCCAGGGCGTCCAGGACATCACGCGTGTACCGCGCGAGTGCGGCATATTCGGGAACCTCGGGTGACACATACTCCAGGCTCTCGTACACCGCTATGTTGCCCGCGTTCTTCACCTTTCCGTAGCGGGCCACATCGAGAATGTCGTGGCGGCCGTCGACGGAGAAGGTGTCGATGACGTACTCCGTGCCCGTCACACACTCCTGGACGACCACCTCCTCGTTGCGCAGTCCGAGGCAGTTCGTCGCCCCGATGATGCCGTGGAACGCCTCGCTCCAGCCCGCGCCTCCGGGAGCCATGGTGACGCCGTCGGTACCGGCGGACTTGGCAGGCTTGAGGATGAGGTCGGCGCCTTCCAGACCCGACCTGGCGATCCATTCCGGCACCGATTCGGGAGTCGCGGTGCACAGCGTCCTGATCGTCGCCAGACCGCTTGCCGCGACCGCCTCGGCCATGTCGCCCTTGTGCCGCCGCGCGGAGGACAGCGCGGGGACGTTGGCAAGGTCCGGGGTGATCTGTTCCGCCAGGCGATCAGCCAGTTCGACGCCTATCTCCGCACCCGGCAGCACGGCCACGGGGTCGAGGGAGCGCAGTTCCTTCACCAACTCCGGGGTGAATTCCGTGAACCAGGCATCGAAGTCGGAACTCTCGAACGAGTCCACGTAGAGGTCGGGTATGGATGAACCCGACGTGACGGCGACCACCGAATATCCTTCCTCCCGCAGCGCCGACGCGAGAAGCGTTCCGGATGAATAGGGATCGACGATCACTACCGTGCGTGCAGTCATGGCTTCCTTCGCGGCTTCGATCGGGTTGCTTATGCGATGCGATACGAGAAGGCACTCGTCACTCGCCGACAGGCGTCCAGGAGGTGGGCCGCGTCATCGCCGTGCACGAGGAACTCGGCGACGAAGTTCTCGTAATCCAGGGAGTACACCCGATAGGAATCGAGAACATAGCCGTCCAGGACCTCCGGGAGTGCTTTCATTTCTTCCAGCGGAGTGATGTCCACCACGTCTCCGACGCGGTCGGCGTCGAACGGGATCAGCGCGAGCCGGCAGTCCCGCGGCGTGTCGCGCGGCGTGCGCGACGGCTGTCCCAACGCCACGGAGACGACGACGTCGACGGGATCGATATGACATGCGTGCCGGGTCGCCACCCGGTAGAGGCCGCCTCCGGAGCGGACGTTGATCTCCACCAGCTCCACCGCGCCGCCGGCGCCGGCCCGCCCTTCCACATGCAGCCAGCCCTGGCTGAACTCCAGGTCCCGGCAGAGCGCCCCGACCTTGCCGCTCAGTTCACGGGCGGCGGTCGTCACCCCCGCCGACACCGGCGGATGCAGCCGGAGTCCCGCGTCGTGGTGGCGCTGCTCGTTGTGCTGCGTCTTCTCGACGACGAAGATCCCGTGGAACACCCCGTCGACGACCGGTCCGTCGACCGAGAACTCGACGCCCTCGATGTACTCCTCGATGACCAGCTCCGTCTCGTCGCCCGCGGCGTCGGCGATGGCGTCCAGGGCTGCGCCCAACTCCTCTGGTGTGTCCGCCTTTCGCACCAGCCTGGACCCCCCGGTGTCCCTGGCCGGCTTGACGATGACCGGGTAGCGGGGTACCGAACCCACCTCGAAGGAACCGGCGAATCCGCCGGCGAACCAGAGGTCGGAGTAGCCGTTGTCGCGCATCACCGTGCGGACCCGGGCCTTGCTCAGAAACGTCTCCCTGGCCTTCTCGCCCCCGGGCAGCCCGTAGAGACGCGCCACGGCGATCTGCCACGCCATGAGCGACTCCACGACGTTGACGATTCCGGCCGGCACCACACCGGCCGCTTCCACGGCGGCGACGAAGTGCTTCAGGTCCTGCTCGTCCCAGTCGATCACCAGATGCGCGTCGCACAGATCGCGGTTCGGGTCGTTCGGACGCTCGGAAACCAGAACGGGCCGTTGCCCCTTCTCCCGGAGCACCTCGACAACCGCCCGTACCGCCCCCGCGCCCCTCCTGGAAAAGACGAGTACGCCCTCGAAGTCGTTCACTGGAGCCAGCCCTCCCCATGCACCGCCCCGTCCGACGGGGCCGCGCTCTGTCAGTTCTGTGCCAGGGACGCGTCCCTGCTGCGCGCCGTCACATGCGACAACGCCGGTATCCGAGATCCGTCGGGGACCGATGTGGTCACCACCGAGTGAGCCCCTACGAACGTGTGCGCGCCGATATGCACCGGACCCAGAACGCTGGCACCCACCCCGATCACCACGTGGTTTCCGACCACGGGATGCCTGCGCGCCGATCTTCCCCGCGCCGTGTCCCGCCACCAGCCCACCGAGCCCAGCGTGACCTGGTGGTAGACCATCACGTCGTCACCGATCCGTGCGGTCTCCCCGATCACCACACCGCTGCCGTGATCCACGAAGAACCGGCGGCCGATGCTGGCTCCCGGGTGGATCTCGATACCGGTGAGCCAGCGTCCGACCAGGCTGATCAATCGCGCCACGATCCGGTGATTCGACAGATAGAGGGCATGGGCCGGCCGGTACAGCCACTGGGCGAGCATGCTGGGGTGCAGCAGCGCCTCGACAGCGGACGCGACGGACGGATCCTTGGCTCGCACCGTGTCGATGTCCTCGGAAAGGCGAGCCCTCCATGCCTTCACCACAACGGTCCCTTCGCCGGGTACGCCAGCTTCGTTCAGGAGAGGGTCACGGTCCCTTCCTGCTTGAGACGGCGGAGCAGCCTCTCCACCACGAGGAGGCCGACCGCGTAGGCGCACACCCCCAGCAGAAGCAGTGCGGTCAGCCTGCCGCCGAGATCAGCCACGGGGTCCGGGCGCACGGTGGACCTGAGCAGATCGGCCGCCCAGGTCAGGTAGATCACCTTGCTCACCGGATGCAGCCAGGACGGGAGCGAGGAAACGGGCACCATCACCCCTGAGAGCAGATAGAAGGGGTACCCGAGAGCGTTGGCGTAGACACGCGCCGACCTCGCCACCACGAACATCGCGGACAGCGAGGTGGCGACTCCGAAAGTGGCCAGTGCGGTGGCGGCCAAGGTCATGACGAGCGGCCAGAAATGGTAGACGGAGATGTCGGCGTCGAAGACCACTCGGGCGGTCGTCCAGGACTCGGCGAACATCAGGAAGAACAGCGACGATATGACGGCCACGCGGCCGCCTATCATGAAGGTGAACCGTGCGGGGGCGGACAGGAAAAGTTCGAGGGTCCCGTTGGTGCGCTCCGCGTCGATAGCCGATCCTGCCAGGTCCAGCGAAACCAGCCATACCCCCATGAGCGCCGGCGCTATGGCGGCATAGGATTCCATGCCGGGATTCCCCGCCCATCTGACCGTCGACAGAAGAATGGCCGTGAAGAGCGGTATGGTGGCGAAAATCTGCAGCTGACCGGCGCTGCGCCGAAAGAGCCGGAACTGCAACCGCCCTCCTGCGATGACCTCGTTCATGCCGCGCAGCTCCGATTCCTTGCCTGTAATCGCTATCGTCCGGACGTCAGTGATGTTCCGCAGGCCCATTCCACGATACGGGAGCTCTATTCCTCCATGGAATGGACGGATTGTGCCAAGGCCGAAAGAGTCCTCGGGTCAGGTGCCAGGAACCGCCGCACACCCGCCGCGACGGCCTCCGGGTGTTCCAGGTGGAAGAAGTGGCCCCCGGCGAACATGCGGCAGGCGAAGGACTTCGACGTGTGAAGCCGCCAGGCCGACAGCTCCGCGCGCCGGACTGCGTCGCGCTGCCCTCCCATCGCGACGATCGGCACGGCAAGCGGAGCGTCGGTCCTCCACAGCGGGGCCGTCTCCCCCATCTCGAAGTCCGCCTGCAGGACGGGCAGGAAGACGTCGAGCAGGGTTTCGTCTTCCAGGATCCGCTCCGGGGTGGCGCCCAGGCTCCGCATTTTCGCCGCCAGTTCCCGCCTGTCCAGCGGATGCACCAGCGGAAGGTCGGGCGGCATGTGCGGCGGCCGGCGGGCAGCCGCGAACAGGAGCGCCGGCAGCGGCAGCCCTCGCCGTTGCAGCACGGCGACCGTGCGGTGGGCCAGAAGCGCGCCCATGCTGTGCCCGTAGAAGGCGTACGGCTCCCGGCACCACGGTGCCAGGGCGTCGGCCACCGCACGGGCCATCACCTCGATGTCGCGGACCAGCGCCTCCCGCCGTCGCGCCTCCCGGCCGGGCAGGTGCAGCGGCAGCACCTGCGCCACGTCCGCCAGCAGGGGGACCCAGGGCCGGTACGCCGCCGCGCCGCCTCCGGCGAACGGGAAGCAGAAGAGGCGGATACGGCCTTCCGCGTGATCGGGGACGCGCAGCCAGGGCGTGCCGGGCACACCTGTCCCGCGGCCGACCGGACCGCTCATCGGCCGTTGCCGCCCGAGGCGACCAACTCGGTCAGGGCCGCCACATAGGGATCGCCCCACACCACTCGGGGCTGGACGTTCACCCCGAACTCGTCCTTGAGCCAGGCGACGAGGACGAGAGCCTCCTTCGACGTCAGGCCGTGGTCGAAGAGGTCGGCCCAGGCGAGTTCGTCGTCCGTCAGTGCGTCCGGCACCGCCAGGAGCGACCGGACCTGTCGTCCGATGCGCCACGCGATGTCACGGTCGTGGGCTGCCTGCGGAGTGTCCATGGGTGGGATTCCTCTCGAAGGACTCGAAGGACTCGAAGACCGGTCAGAAGCGTGGGGACAGGGCGTCGATCCCGGCCCGGGCGGCCTTGCGCCGGGATCGGGCGTCACCGCCGGCCCCGGCGGGGGCACCGGCCGCGCCCGCGTCGGACCGGTCGCCCTGCCGTTCCAGTGCCTCGGCCTGCCGCCGCACGGTCGAATGCTCGAAGACGAGAAGCGGAGAGACCTCGATGCCCAGTTCGGTGCGGATGAGTGCCTGCAGGCGCACCGCGGTCAGTGAACTCCCGCCCAGGTCGAAGAAGTTGTCGTCGAGGTCCCACACGGGTCTGTCGAGCGCCCGTCCCCACAACCGGCGCAGGTCGTGTTCCAGCTCGCTCCGGCCGCGGCCGTGCCCCGCGGGTGCCGCGGGTGGTGCGGGGGACGACTGCGCGCCGGGAAGGTCGAACCCGCTCGGGTCGAGCTTGCCGTGGTGGGTGAGGCGGAACTCCCCGACGATGCGTATGTCCTCCGGCAGGTGACCGGCCGGGAGACGCTGCGCCAGGGCCGCCATGACGTCGTCGCCTGAGAGCGAGGCACCCGGCTCCGGCATCACATGGGCGACCAGTCGAGTCGTACCGGAGGAGTCGTCGGGCCTGACGACGGCCTGGGCGACACCCGGCAGGGCGCGCACCTCGCCGGCGAGCTGCGTCGGCGACACCCGGTTTCCGCGTACCTTCACGAGGGATTCGCTGCGCGCCACGAACGACACGGTCCCGTCCCAGCGAAGCCGGCCGACGTCCCCCGTTCTGAACAGTCCGCGTGCGGGGTCGCCCCCCGGATCGGGCCCGTACGACCGCATCGTGGCCGCCGGCTCGTCCAGGTACCCGAGGGTGAGCAGGGGGCTGCGAACGGCGATCTCACCCAGGTGGCCGACCGGCACAGGACTGCCCTCCGGGTCGACCACGAGCAGCTGCGCCTCGACCGCCCCTGCCCCCAGGCAGCCCTCGCCACCGTCGAGCGGACCGTGTTCGTGCAGGCTCGCCGCCTGGGGGGTCTCGGTCGTGCCGTACACGACCACCGTCCTGGATCGGGGAGCGGCACGGTGCCAGGCGCCGGCGACGGCCGGCGTCAGCACGTCACCGCCGAAGCACGCCAGGCGTACGGATGTCAGCGGGGTCCGCGCGGCCTCGGCCGCCCCCGCGATGAGCGCACCGACCGGCGGAGTCAGGTGCACGACCGTGATCTCGTGACGGGCCATCCAGTGCACCAGCCGCGTCCCGTCGAGCCGAGTCCGCGACCCCGGGACGACGGCGGTGCCTCCGTTCCACAGCGGGAGGAGGAGATCCCGCAGCAGAGGGTCGTGCGACCGTCCCGACAGGACGGAGAACCGGTCCCGCGCGGTGATGCCGAACCGTGCCGACCACCAGTCGAGGAAGGCGACCAGGGGGGTGTCGGTGCCGAGGACCAGGCGGGGCCGGCCGGTGGATCCGGAGGTCGGCAGCACGTACCAGGGAACACCACGGGTGGGTGCCGGTGCACCGACGCGCTCCTGCGGCAACGGGGCGCCCGGGTCGACGGCCCGTACGCTCGGCCCCCGCTCCTCGCACCGTACGAGCCAGTGGGGCCGGGCCGCCGCGCTGAGGCCGTCCTGCCAGGCCGCCGGTGCCTGCGGGTCGGTCGGCATACAGATGCCGCCCGCCCGCCAGACCGCCAGGATCGCGGCCGGCAGGTCCCGGCCGTGGGCGTCCCGGATCTCCACCAGCTGCCCAGGGGTCAGCCCTTCCCGGGTGAGCTCGGCCGCCAGTGCCTCGACGCGTTCGGTGAGCTCCCCGTAGGTGCACGTTCCCTGCTCGTCGACGACCGCGGCCGACTCCCGCCGGTGGCCGAGGACCCGCTCCAGCAGCTGGGAGCCGTGGGCCCGTACCGGCGGCGGTTCGGCGGGCCCCGGTATCTCCCGGGGCGCCGGGCGGGGCATCTCCCGGGGCGCCGGGCGGGACGGACCGGGCTGAGGCCGGCGCACCCAGTCCGTCACGGTCTCCACCAGCTGGTCCAGCAGTTCCCCGGCCCACGGCGGCGCGAGACGCGTGGCGTCGAACGCCAGGTCCAGGTCGATCTCCCCGTCCCGGGAAGCGATGTACAACGACAGGTCGAACGGCAGGCCGGGCAGCGGCGCCACCTCGCGTGCGGTGTGCACGCCGTCCAGGCGAAGCCCGCGCCGCGGGTAGCTCAGCGCGTTGAACCACACGGAGAACAGCGGCCCCCGCCCGTGTCCGGAGGCGCCGCTCAGCGCGACGATGTCGTCGAACGCCACGTCCTGGTTCATCTGGGCGTCCACGAGCGTCCGGTGGGCGCGCCGCACCCGCTCGTCCGGCGAGGCGCCGTCCGGGACGGCCAGCCGCAGCGGGACGGTGGCGTTGAAGAACCCCACGGTGTCGTGCACGTCGGCCTCCGTGCGACCGCTGAGCGGCGCGCCGAGCACCAGGTCGGCCGTACCCGACCACCTGCCGAGCAGGGTGGCGAAGCAGCCGAGCAGCACCGCGACGGGAGTCGCGCGGACGCGCCTGGCCAGCCGGTCGATCCGTGCCGCCGTGTCCGCTTCGAGGGTGCGCGTGCTCCGTTCGATCCTGGGCGTCGCGGACGGGGGCCCCATCGGCAGGCGCAACGGTGCGGGGAGGTCCTCCAGCGTGCGCTTCCAGTAGGCGCGCTGCTCCGGTGGCGCCGGCCGGGCGGCGGAGCGTCTGCTGTGCTCGGCGAAGGACAGGGCGGCGGGGCGCGGACCGGGACCTTCACCGTTCCTGCGGGCCGCGTAGCAGCGCGACAGGTCGGCCCAGAAGATCTCCGCCGACCAGCCGTCCATGACCATGTGGTGGGCCGCGAAGACCAGTTGGTGGTGCTCCGCTCCCCGTGGCACCAGGACACAGCGGACGAGCGGTCCGGAGCCGATGCGGAAGGCGGTGCATGCCACCCGCCGCACCGCTTCCCGGGCGGCGTCGGCGCCCAAGGGGCCGGGCAGGACCTCCAGTTGGGACAGGGGTAGCGGGTGCACCCGCTGGACGGGGCCGCTGTCCGTGTCGTGGACGGTGATGCGCAGGGCGTCATGCCGGGCCATCACATCGTGTACGGCGGCTTCGAGGGCGGCGGTGTCGAGCGGGCCGGACAGGGTCCACACGTCGACGACGTTGTAGTCGACCTGCCCCGGTGCCACCTGTTCGGACAGCCACAGCCGGCGCTGGGCCACCGACAGCGGAGCCGTCCCGCCCGCCGGGAGGCGTGGGCCTTCGGCCGGGAGGCGTGGGCCTTCGGCCGGGAGGCGTGGGCCTTCGGCCGGGAGCCCTGTACCGTCCGCCGGGTGCCCCGGCTCGTCCGCCGAATGCCGTGGACGTGGACCGTCCGCCACGTGCCCTGAACCGCCCGCGGGACGCCGAGACCCGTCCGCCGAATGCCCTGGCTCGTCCGCCGGCTGCCCTGGGCCGCCTGCCGCGAGCCGTGGACCGTCCGCCGGGAGCCGTGGACCGTCCGTCAAGTGCCCCGGCTCGTCCACCGTGTGCCCCGGGCCGCCCGCCGGGTGCCCCGGCTCGTCCGCCAGGTGCCGAGGCCCGTCCGCCGGGTGCCCCGGCTCGTCCGCCGAATGCCGTGGACGTGGACCGTCCGCCACGTGCCCTGAACCGCCCGCGGGACGCCGAGACCCGTCCGCCGAATGCCCTGGACCGTCCGCCGGGTGCCCCGGACCGTCCGCCAGGTGCCCCCGGCCGTCCGCCGGGAGCCCTGTACCGTCCGCCGGGTGCCGAAGCCCGGGTGCGGTTCGGATGCGTTCGCTCATGCCGTGGACCGTGGGCTCGGACAGCAGATCCCCGATCCGGACCTCCACCCCCAGTTCGTCCCTGATCCGCACCAGCATCCGCGCCGCGATCAGGGAGTCACCCCCGCCGGCGAAGAAGTCGTCGTCGGGCCCGGCTCCGTCGTCCGCCAGCAGCTCCCGCCACAGCCGCAGCACGAACTCCTCGACCCGGTCACCGGCCGGCGGGTGCGGGGCGGGCGGCTCGCGTGTCTCCAGGAGCGCCAGCAGGGCCGACCGGTCGAGCTTGCCCGAGGACGCGATCGGAAGCTGTCCGACCACCTTGATCCACGACGGCATCATGCCGGGGGTGAGACGCTCGTCGAGCCGCGCGCGGATCTCCCGTACGCCGGGCAGTTCGCCCGCCGGGTCGACCAGGAAGGCGGCCAGCCGCACCCCGCCCGCCGCGTCCCGCACCGGCAGCACGGCGGCCTGCCGCACGTCCAGCGCCTCCAGGAGTTGCTGCCGTACCTCCGCCGGTTCGATCCGCTGGCCGCGCACCTTGACCTGGTCGTCGAGGCGCCCGTGGTACTCCAGTGCGCCGTCGGGGCCGCGCCGCACCAGATCACCCGTCCGGTACCAGCGGGCGCCCGGCCGTGCGGGGTCGGGGAGGAAGGCCTGCCGGGTCAGTTCGGGCCGGCCCAGGTAGCCACGGCCGACGCCGGGGCCGCCGATCCACAGTTCGCCGCTCCGCCCGGCCCCGACCGGGCGTCCCGCCTCGTCCCGGATGTCGATCCGGGTGCCGGCGACGGGCGTGCCGATGCTGACGGCGCCGGCTTCGTCACCGGGCTCGTGGATCCAGCAGGTGGCGAAGACCGAGCACTCCGCGGGGCCGTAGAGGTTCACCACCCGCGCCGCCGACCACGTCCGCAGGCCGGCGAGGAGTTCCTCGGGGAGCGCCTCGCCGCCGACGACGAGGACGCGCAGCCGGTCCAGCGCACGGAAGCCCGGTTCCTCCATGAGAACCGACAGCATGGAGGGCACGAACTGGGCCACCGTCACCCCGGAACGGCGCATCTCCTGTACCAGCCTCACGGGGTCCGCCTGTGCTCCCGGCGGCGCGACGCGCAGCCGGGCACCGCACGCCAGGGTCCAGAAGACCTCGCACACCGAGTAGTCGAACGTGTAGGCGGTCTTGTGCAGGGCGACATCGCCGGTGGCCAGGGGCAGCCGGTCCGCCAGCCACCTGATCTTGCCGGCGATGGCGCCGTGCTCGTTGAGCACCCCCTTGGGGCGTCCGGTCGAGCCGGAGGTGAAGACGGCGTAGGCCGCCTCCTGTTCCGTTACGTCGGGAAGGGTGAGGGGGCCGGGCGCGGCCCGGTCCAGTGCGGTGAACGGTACGACCCGGCTGCCCGCCGGAACGGCGGGCAGGTCGTCGCCGTCCTCCACCACGACGAGCTTCGCCCGGGCGTCCTCCAGCATCCCCCGGGTGCGGGCGGCCGGCTGGTCCCGGTCGAGCGCGAGATACGCCGCGCCGGCGCGCAGGACGGCCAGCAGAGCGGTGATCACCCGGGTCCCGCGCGGCATCACCACGGCGACGACATCACCGGGCGCGGTGCCCAGGTCCACCAGGCAGGCGGCGAGCCGCTCGCTGTCCGCCCACAGCCGGCGGTAGGTCAGGCTCCCGGTCCCGTCCTCGACGGCGACGGCGTCCGGGGTGCGCGCCACCTGCTCGGCGACCAGGCCGTGGAGCGTCCGGGCCGGGTGCCCCGGACGGCCCCGCGTCATCCCGTCGGCACCCGGCGCCGGCACCCGGGCGGCGCCCGCCGTCGCGGATTCCATGCCGGTCACCTCCTGCGCTCCGCCTCGGTGAGCAGTTCGGCCAGCGTGGGGTGGTCGAAGAGCACAGCCATCGGCAGTTCCACGTCGAGCTCCACCCTGATCCGCTCCACCAGCTGGACCGCGGCGAGGCTGTCACCGCCCGCTTCGAAGAAGTCGTCGTCCGGTCCGCTGGGGGCACCGACCACCTCCGACCACAACGCGGTGAGCCGGCCGGCGAACGCGCTGCCGCCCGCTCCGGCCGGTGCCGCGTCCGTCCCCGGGACGGCGGCGGGTGCCGCACCCGGCCCGCCCGGCCGTGCCGCGGACGTCATCGACGCGGATGTCATCGACGCGGCCGTGTAGTCGTCGGCCCTGCGGAGCTTCTCCGTCAGGCCCTCGGGCGCGACGATCACCTGCGGGCCGCGGTCCACGGCCAGGAAGGCGTCGAACAGCCGGCCGCCGGTCTCCACGTCCAGGAACGAGTCCCGGGCGACGCCCGACGAACGCAGCGGGGCCGGCTCCTGGGCGCGTGCTCCCTCGCCGTCCAGGGCGCCTCGCACCGCGTCCGTGGCCGCCGCGCGCTCGACACGGCGCAGCGTGAACCCGGAAGCGGTGACGATCTCACGTCCCGAGGCGTCGATCAGGGACACGTCCCGCAGCAACGTGCCCCGGCCCTCCTGCCGGTGCTCGCGCACCAGGGCGGTCACCGAGGCGGGCAGCCGGTCCCGCACCACCAGGCTCTGGTAGGCGAACGGAAGGGCGTTGGTCCCCTCGGGCAGCGGCACCAGGAAGGAGGTCGCGCAGTCCAGCAGCGCCGGATGGAGCAGGTGGTCCTCGGTGTCCCGGCGGAACCGGTCGGACAGGGCCAGCTCGGCCAGCGTGCCGGCGTCACCGGTCCTGACGCTCGTGACGTTGAACCACCGCTCCCCCACGGTCATCAGCCCGGAGCCGTCGTTGAAGCGGGGTCCTTCGGCGTGCGCCGGGTGGGCTGCCCGCAGTGCGGACAGGTCGTGCCGTGGCACGTCGCCGTCGTCCGCGCTCACCCCGCCCGTCACGTGTACGACGGTCTCGCCGGACGCGGTGAGCGTCGTCATGCGGAACCGCCAGCCGTCGGCCGCGGGGGTGAAGCGGACGGTCAGCTCCGTCGGGCGTACCACCGCGAGCGGCGCCGTGAAGGTCACGTCCGTGCAGCGGACGGGCCCCGGCCGGACCAAGCCGACGGCACGCAGCAGGAGTTCGAGGAATCCCGTACCGGGGAGCACGGGCGTGCCGCCCATCCGGTGTTCGTCGACCAGCCAGGCGTCCGGCGTGACCCGCGCCAGGAAGACGTGGCTCTCGCCGGGCTCCGCGGCGACGGGCTCGACCACGACACGTGCGGCGCCCTGCTCCTGCGGGCGGCGTCCGGAGCGCTCGGACTCGGCCCGTACGGCCATGCCCGCGCCGTCCCAGGAGGGCCAGTTCACCGAGACCGTGCGTCCCGGACGGCGGCGGGCGCGCTCGTGGGCGAAGGCGTCCAGGAAGGCGTTGGCGGCCGCGTAGTCCCCCAGGCCCAGCTGGCCGGTGATCGCGGCGACCGAGGAGAACAGGATGAACGTCTCCGGCTCGTCACCGAGGAGTTCGTCCAGCAGTACGGTGCCGATGGTCTTGGGGCGCAGCACCCGCTCGGCGGAGCCGGGATCCTTGACGGCGAGCATGCCGCCACCGGCGACTCCGGCGGCGTGCACCACACCCTTGACCGGGCCCAGTTCGGCCCGGATCCGGTCCACGGCGGTGCCGAGTGAGGCACGGTCGCAGACGTCCGCCGCCAGGGGCAGCACGGTGCAGCCGGCCCGCTCCAGCCGGGAGACGGCGGCGACCGCCGAGAGCTGGTCGTCGGTCAGGCCGGCCGGGTCCGTCCACCGCCGCCGATCGGGAAGTCCGCTCCGGCCGAGGAGAGCCAGCTTGACCTGTCCCAGGGCACCGAGCCGTTCGGCGGCCACCAGTCCGAGGGCGCCGAGACCACCGGTGATGAGCCAGACCCCGTCGGCGGTGGCCCTGTGTGCCGCCGCGAGCAGGTCGTCCTCGTCGATGTCGGCGTAGGACGGGGTCCAGCGGCGCGTGCCGCGCAGCGCGGTCCGGTCCATCACGGTGCCGTCGTCCGCGCACAGCAGCGCGGCCAGCGACCGGCTGGTGGCGCGATCGTGCTGTCCCAGCGCTCCCGGTACGTCGATCACGCGGGCGCGGAGCCCGCTGATCTCCCTGGTCGCCGTGTGCAGCAGGGAGACCACCGGCGCCTTGGCGACGTCGAGCGGTTCGGTGCCCGACACGTCCCACAGCCGGTCGGCCAGCACGGTGAGGCGGACGGACCGCTCGGCCGGGCGGTGACGCGCCAGGTCCTGGACGACCGACTGGACGGAGCGGTAGCCGCGGTCCAGCCAGTGCTCGCACCACGCCTCGGACCCCGGCTTCGCGGGTGGGGCGCCCTGCAGCAGGAGGTGCACGATCTCCAGGGGCTCGGTGGCGGCGCCGAGCTCGGCGACGAGGTCCTCACTCACCCGGTGCGGTGCCTGCTCGTCCGCCTTCACGAGCATCGCGTGGACACCCGCGTCGGACAGCTGGTCGAGGAGCGGGGCTGCCGCCCCGGCGTCGTCGGTGACCACCAGCCAGCGTCGGCCCCGGACGGGTTCCCGCGGTACGCGGGGCGCCTCCTGCCACACGGGCACGGTGATGCGGCCCCGGGTCGTGCCGGCGGCCTGCCGCGCGGGGGCCGGGTCGTCCGTGCGGCGGTCCTCCACCGGGTCGGGGGAGATCCAGAAGGACGTGCGGTCGAAGACGTAACCGGGCAGGGGGACCGGCTCGTGTCCCTCGTCCTCGGTGAGCGCCCGCCATGCGACGTCGACACCCGACTGCCACAGTGCCGCGACCGCCCGGTACAGCGTCTCCAGCGGTGCCGACCTCCCGCCCGCCGCCGGCAGACAGGCCACCGGGCGCCGGCGGTGGGCCACGACCTGCGGGGCGCGGCGGGCCAGCTGCGTGAGCGTCTGCCCGGGGCCCACTTCGACCAGAACGCCGTCCTCCAGCCCGGCCGCGTGCTCCAGGGCCTCGCGGAACCGGACGGGACAGCGCAGGTGCCGGCCCCAGTAGGCGGGGTCCTGCGCCTCCTCGTCGGTGATCCACCGGCCGGTGACATCGGAAACCCAGGGGATCCGCGGCCGGTTCAGGCTCAGCCCCGCCACGAACCGCTCCAGTTCCGCCGCGGCGTGCTCGGTCAGCGGGGTGTGGAAGGCCCGGTCCACGTCCAGCTCGATCCAGCGCCGCCCGGACCGGGCCAGCCTCGCGGTGAGCTCCGCGACGGCCTCCGTGGAGCCGCCCACCGTGCAGGAGCGCACCCCGTTGTCGGCGCTCACCCACACGTCGTACCCGTCGGTGAGGCGGGCGGCCTCGTCGGCGGAGACCGCAAGCCCGACCAGGGCACCGGCCGGTGTGGCGGCGAGCAGTTCTCCCCGCCTGACCACCAGGCGGGCCGCGTCCCGCAGGCTGAACACCCCGGAGAGCGCGGCGGCGGTGATCTCGCCCACGCTGTGCCCGACCATGGCCACCGGCCGGATCTCCCAGGAGGCCAGCAGCCGGGACAGCGCCCACTCGACGGCGAAGAGGGCGGGCTGCGTCACGGAGGTGTCGCGCAGTCGTCGCGCCGCGTCCGGCGCGCCGCCCAGAAGCACCTCGCGCAGCGCGGTCGCCGTCGGCGTCCCGAACAGGTCCAGGCACTGGTCGAACGCGTCCCGGAACACCGGTTCCCGGGCGTGGAGTTCGCGGGCCATCTCCGGGTGCTGCGCCCCCTGCCCGGGGAACATGAACACCGCCCCACCGGCCGTCTGCGCCGCGCCGCTCACGGGGGCGTCGGCCAGTGCCTCGGCCAGCGCGTCGGTGTCCCCTCCCACCACGGCGAGACGATGCCGGTGGCGCAGCGGCCGGCGCTGCAGGGTACGGGCCACGGCTGCCGGGTCGGGCCGCTCCTGCGACAGGTGCTCCGACAGCTGCCGGGCCATCGCCTCCAGCGAGTCGGACGAGGCCGCCGCGAGCGGCAGCACCACCGCGGGCCGGTACGACGCCGGCCGGGGGGCCGGACGGTCCGGCGGCTGTTCCACCAGGACGTGGACGTTCGTACCACCGATGCCGAAGGAGCTGACGCCCGCGATGCGGGATCCGGGGGTGTGCCAGGGAGCGGCCTCGGCGCGGACGTGGAAGGGGGTCGACTCCAGCTCCATCAGCGGGTTCGGGGAGGTGAAGTTCGCGGTGCCGGGGACGATGCCGCGCTGGACGGCCAGCACGGCCTTGATGAGGCCCGCGATGCCGGAGGCCGGTCCGAGGTGCCCGATGTTGCCCTTGACCGAGGAGAGAAGGCAGTAGCCGGACCGGTCGGTGAAGGCACGGAAGGCGCGGGTCAGTGCCTGCGTCTCGATGGGATCGCCCAACGCGGTCCCGGTGCCGTGCGCCTCGACGTATCCCACGTCGGACGCGTCCACACCGGACACGGCGAGGGCCTCGTACACCGCGGCGAACTGCCCTTCGGCGCTCGGAGCCGCGAAGCCCGCCTTGCGGTTGCCGTCGTTGTTCACGGCGGAGCCCCGGATCACCGCCATGACCCGGTCGTTGTCGCGCAGCGCGTCCTGCAGCGGCTTGAGCACCACCGCGCCGGCCCCGTCACCGAAGATCGTTCCGTCGGCCGCCGCGTCGAAGGGGCGGCACAGACCGTCCCGGGAGAAGATCCCGCCCTGTACCCACCGGTGACCGCCGCCGTGCGGGAGTTCCAGCTGGACGCCGCCCGCCACGGCCACGTCGCACTCCCCGTTGCGCAGCGCCTGGCAGGCGAGGTGTACGGCGAGGAGCGAGGTGGAGCACGCGGTGGCGACGGTGAGCGCGGGTCCGCGCAGGTCGAGTTTGTAGGAGGCGATGGTGGCGATGTAGTCGTTGTGGTTCCCCGCCTGGATGCCCACTTCGCCGTAACTTCTGACCGCGGTCGCGTTCCTGCGCACGTTCAGCTCGGCGTAGCGGTTGGTCGCGCCGCCGGCGAAGACTCCGACGGAGCCCGCGCACGCCGGATCGATCGCCGCGTCCTCCAGGGCCCCGTACACCACTTCCAGGAACACGCGCTGCTGCGGGTCCCTCAGTTCGGCCTCCCGGGGGCCGAATCCGAACAGACCGGCGTCGAAGCCGGCGACGTCGTCCAGGAGGGGCGCCCGCCGGACGCGATGAGGGTCGGCGATCTCCGACTCGGACAGTCCCGCGGCACGGAGCATGTCGTCGGACAGTTCCGTGACGCTGACGGTGCTGTCGAGGAGATTGGCCCAGTACGTCTCCGCGTCGGGGGCCCCGGGGAAACGACCGGCCAGCCCGATCACTGCTATGCGGTCATCCTCTGCCGCGCGACTCATCAGATACCTCCGGAACGGGGCGCCGTGTTCGACGGCACCGGGTGCGGCCCGGTCGCCGGGCGGGGTTGCTCACGGGAAAGGTCCTCCTCCAGTTGCCGGGCGATCACCGCCAGCAGGCCGCCGACCGCGTCGCCGAGGAGGAAATGAGGGCCTGGGACGGTCAGGCGCCGGTGCTCCGAGGTGGTCCAGGGGGACCAGCCGGCGGTGCCGGGTTCCAGCACCTCGTCGCTGTCGCCGCGTACTTCGAGGACCGGGGCGGCCAGCGGCCGGCTCGCCTCGTCACCCGGCTGCCAGGTCTCCAGGGCCTGGAAGTCGGCGCGGATCGCCGGTTCCGAGAGCTCGAACAGGGTCCGGCCCCTGTCGGTGTTCTGCACCGCGCCGTAGCGGGCGAGCTGCTGGAAGAGCGCGTCACCGCTGAGCCGGTGGGTGTCCTGGCCGACCGTCCTGTCCGGGGCGGGTGCCGCCGCGACGACCAGACGCAGGATGTCGTCGCGGCCCGTCCGTTCCATCAGCCGGGCGGCCCGGTACGCCAGGACCGCTCCGAAGCAGTGCCCGAAGAAGACCAACGGGCCGTCCTGGGCGGCGAGTTCCCCGGCGACTTCGCCGGCCGCGGCGTCCAGCGACGTGAGGGGGCTCTCCCGCAGCCGGCTCTCCCGGCCGGGCAGCCGTACCGCGATCAGGGACACCCAGGAGGGCAGGTGATCGGTCCAGCGGTTGAAAGGGGCGACGCCCGCACCGGCGTGGGCCACGCACACCAGGTGGACGCGGGCAGGGCCGGCTCCGGGGAACCGGACGAGCAGAGGCCTCTTCTTGGTGACACCGTGCATCGTCTGTTCCCGTTTCATGCCGAGAGTTCGATCGTCCCGCGACGGCGTTCGCCGGCTATCGCCCATCTGAGCGCCGCCACCCCGGCCATCAGCCAGAACGCCCCGATCAGCGCTTCGGTGCCGAGTTCGGGGAGCACAGCCGACGCCGGGGACCCGGCCAGCAACGCGCGCAAGGCCCTCAGCCCGTGGGTGAGCGGGAGGAGTTCGGCCGCGAAGGTGATGCCGCTGGGCCAATATCCGGTCGGGACGTTGACGCCGCAGAACGCCATCATGGACAGATAGGACAGATTGAGCACCAGCCACTGCATCCCGGGACGGCGCAGCACCCATGCGCCGATGAACGTTCCCCAGCCGTACGCGGACGCGCCGATCACGCCGAGGAAGAAGGGGACGCACAGCACCCGCGGGACGGGTGCGGGCAGGGAGAAGAACACGGTGGCCAGCGCGTACACGAGCGTGCCGCTGACGATTCCGATGAGCAGGCAGTACGCGCCGCGGAAGAGGTAGGTCACCGCGAAGTCGGTCGGCGCCGCCACCTGCAGAGCCAGTGTCCCCTGGTCCCGTTCGCGGACCGTGGTGGTGATCACGACGAGTGCCTCGACACACACGATGACCGAGGCGTTCCCCACGGCCAGGTAGCGGACTCTCTCCCCCGAACCCGACAGGGAGCCGACGGCGGAGAAGAACACGACCTGCGTGACCAGACGGAGGAACCAGCCGAAGACCCAGGTCCGCCAGGTGTAGAACGCGGCGAATTCACGGAACCCGATCCGTGACGCCGTGACGCCGACACCCAGCCACCTCGCCAGGGCGCCTTCGCGCACCGAGATCCCGCTCATACACTCAGACCCCGATTCCCGACGAGCTCCAGGTACACGTCCTCCAGACTGGGCAGTGAGGTGTGCACCGTCGTGACGTCGGCATCCACCAGAGCCCTCAGCACATCCCCGGCGGCATGGGGCTGGTTCGTGGCGATCCGCGTCCATCCTTCCGGGAGTTCGTCCACCCGGAGCACGCCCTTCATCCCCCGCAGCCGCTCCTTCACGGAGGCCGGGACGTCTCGGGCGTCGACGCGCTCGTACGCGCTGACCCAACGGCCGACCTCGGAAGGCGCCTCGGTCCCCACCACCTGGCCTCGGTCGATGAGGGTCACACGGTCGCAGACCGCCTCCGCCTCCCGCATGTCGTGGGTCGTCATGAGAATCGTGATCCCGTCGGCTTGCAGCTCTCCCACCAGATTGCGGAACTCCCGCGCCGAGACCGGGTCCATGCCGACCGTCGGCTCGTCGAGAAAGAGCACGCTCGGGCCGCCCACGAGCCCCCGGGCGAGATGGAGACGCTGTTTCATGCCGCGCGACAGCTGATCGACCTGCATGTCGCCCCGGTCGCTCAACCCCACCCGTGCCAGCAACTGGTCGACGAGCGCCCGCCGGCTCGCGGCCCCGTACAGGGAAGCCCAGTAATCGAGGTTCTCACGTGCTGTCAGGCGCCCGTAGAGACCTCGCTCACCGCCGAAGACGATCCCTATGCGCGGGCGGAGCCGATCCGCCTGGGCGACGACGTCGCGCCCCAGCACCAGGGCTCGGCCGCCCGTCGGCAGCAGGACCGTGGAGAGAATCTTGACCAGGGTCGTCTTGCCGGCACCGTTGGGACCGAGCAGGCCCCGCACCTCTCCCTGCCGCACCTCCAGGCCGATGCCGCGCAGGGCCACCGTCTGCTCGCCGGAGGACCGCCGCCAGCCTCGCTTGCGGGTGTAGGACCTGGCGAGATCGAAGGTCTCGATCGCTGCGGCCACTGTCAGTCATCTCCTTGGGGAGTCCGGGGAGAGGCGATGAACGGGTCCGACTGCAGGTCCCCACTGGGCACGGGAAGGGAGATCCCGCCGTCCACGGAGAGGTTCACGCCCGTGATGAAGGAGGCCGCGTCCGAGCAGAGGAACAGCGCCGCGGAGGCCGTGTCGTCCGGTGTGGCCAGCCGCCCCAGCGGGGTGCGGCGCATCTGGATCTCGAAGGACGGTGGATGGTCGGGGCGCCCGACCGTCATCCCGTTCAGTCCGGCCTCGGTGGGAGTCGGTCCGGGACCGATGGAGTTCACCCTGATCCCGTGGTGGCCCCATTCACGAGCCCAGGTGGTGGTCAGCCCCAGAACGCCCGACTTGGCCGCCGCCGCGTGCGCGAAACCCGGGAATCCCCGGTGTGGATCCGTCGTCGTGACGTTCAGGATGCACCCGCCGCCCTGGTCGATCATGTGGGGCACCACGGCACGAGCACAGTGGAACGTCCCGTACAGATCGACTTCCACCACGGTCCGAAAGGAGCGCGCCGACATGCTCTCCGCCGGAGACCAGAAGTTCGCCGCCGCGTTGTTCACCAGCACGTCCACTGCGGCGAAACGGTCGACCACCTGCTCGACCACACGCTTCACCTGTGCTTCGTCGCGCACGTCGCAGACCATCGTCTCCGCTTCGACGCCGAGCCCCCGCAGCCGCCTCTCCGCGGCGGCGAGTCGCTCTTCCTTCCGCGACACGATGACGACCTGGGCGCCGTACGACCCGAAGGCGCGGGCCATGGCGAACCCGATGCCGGTCGCTCCTCCGGTGATCACCACTGTGCGTGAGTTGTACAACCCCTCCGCGAAGCAGCGCACTCCACCAACCAGCCTCTCCAGTGCGAGAAAAGTACGAGCCCGGAAGGGATGAGGCTCCGGACACGGTCAACGGACACGACCGCTGCGCCTCGTCGCGGCAGCCGGCCGTGGTGGGTTCAGCGGCTGCCTACTGGGCAGCGATCCAGCCCTGCTGGACCGCGCGTACTCCCGCCTCGAAGCGGCTACGCGCATTGAGTCGCTCCATGAGGTCCGCCGCGATCCGGCGGGCCGTGCGGTGGGACACTCCCAGCCGCTTCGCGATGGCCTGGTCCGTGAGCCCCTCGGCCAACAGCCTTATCACTTCCGCCTCTTGCCCGGACAGTCCGTGGTCGTCGAGAGCGGGCTCACTGCCGAACGGCCGCGCCTCGTCCCAGATCGACTCGAAGAGCGCGCAGAGCGCCGCCACCGTCGCCTCGCTGCGGATCAGCACCGCACCGGCCCTCGCGTCGTCCCTCTGCAACGGGAGCACGGCCTGGCGCTGGTCGACGACGATCATGCGGACGGGCAGGCTGGCTGCCGTCCGTACCTCCGCCCCCCGTTCGCTGAGCCACCGCACGTGGTGCAGGGTCGGCTGATGGTTGCGCAGGCTGTTCAGGTAGATGGTGCGCATGCGGATGCCGCGCTCCAGCAGTCTCGTGTTGGGCCGGCGGCTGGCCGCGAGGTCCTCTTCCGGGTGTCCCCCACCCGGCGCGAAGGTCATGACCTCCTCCTCCGCGGAGGTGCCGAAGGCCGCGAGACGGTGGCGTATCTCCTCGGGGCCGACCAACCGCTCGAAGTCCCGGTCGTCGAGGGGCGGGCGGAGGGTCGAATACGCGGCCAGGAGCTCGGTGGCAGCGGCCTTCGTCGCCTCCAGCCTCATACGGGCCGTGGCGAGTTCGGACTCCTGACGGGCGAGGAGACGGTCCACCGCCGTCTCCGGGTTCAGGACACGGAAGCCCTCCACCCCCGCCGAAGTGGAGATAAGGGACAACTCGCTGAGGCGCTCAAGGGCCTGGCGTACACGTACCTCACTGGCGCCCACGAGTTCGGTGAGCCCGTCGATTCCTCTGTCGGGGTGCGCGAGCATCGTCCGGTATATCTCTTCACTCAGCGCATCCAGACCAAGGATGTTCAGCATCGCAACCCTTCGCCGCCGGACTGGACCACGGATTGCCTGATAGTACTGCGGCACGAAGCCACCCCCGTTGGACGGTTTGTGTCATGACCGATTCCGTCCACGAGGCTACTCTAGGCAACGCGTTTGCCAAGTAAGACGATTGCAGGCATGTACCTTGTCCATGCCCGGCTGGAATCGGACGAGCACACCGAAATCCCCGCAGGCACCGTCGACCTCCTGACCCGAAGCGCGACGCCTGATGATCAACTTGAACACGTGGTCATGCATACGCACGGTGACCCGGGTCCGGTTCTCGGCTTCTTTATCCTGGCGCAGTCCCTCGAAGAGGCGGAAGGTGTGGCGGCATCCCTGTGTCAGCGCGTTCTGGATGAAAACGCAGAACTTCACAGGTTTCGCATCGCGTCATGCAACGCGACCGCACCGTGGAGCTACTACGAGCGCATTCTTCGAATGCCGAGCCCGAGGCGCCGGCCGGATGAATGACAGGCACCCGCGGACGGCCCCCACCCTGTCGCTGGAAGCCGCGCCGCCGTCTACCGGCCGACGGCCACTCGGCCACGAACCTCTCGGCAGATTTCCCGCACGATCCGGTTCTCCAGACGGCTCTCCCCGCTGTCGGGTGGGACCACGCTGCTGGACAGGAAAGACACGACCAGGCGTTCCTCCAGGTCGGCCACGACCATTCCACAGCCGTAGGCGGTGTGCCCCACCACCTTGCTTCCCCTCGGCACACCGAACCAGGCAGGGTCGGTGCACATACCGAACCCCCAGTCGAGGTCGATGTCTCCGAAGTTCCGGTCGGGCAGGCCGGTCCGGTAGGTGTCCGTCAGCGCCCGGACCGTCTCGGGCGACAGTCCGAGGACCTCGCCCGCCTGTGGCACGGTCAGCCACTCGACCAGCCGTGCCAGGTCGGAGGCCGGCCCCCAGGCCCCGGTCCCCGGCAGGCGGGGCGCCAGCACCCCCGGGAAGACGTTCTCGCTCGGTACGTGGCGTCCGTCGACCCGTTCGAAGAGAGCGGGTGAGCGCGGGACGGGGGCCGGACCGAACACGGTGTGCCGCATGCCGAGCGGCTTGAGGACATGGTCGGCGACGTATTCCGCGTACGCGCGGCCGGACAGCCGGCGGACCACCTCGGCCACGACGACCCAGGACCCCATCGCGCTGTACCAGCCGCCCGTTCCCGGCGGCGCCGCCATCTCGACCGCACAGGACTGCGCCAGCGCCTCCTCGTCCTCCAGTCCGGAGTACGGCCGATTCGCACTCTCGGGCTCGAAGGGCAGCGCATGGGACATCAACTGGGCCAGTGTCGCCTCCCGCTTTCCGCCCACCGCGTACTCGGGAACGATGTCGGCCACCGGGTGATGCGGCGTCAGTCCGTGTGCCTGGAGCTGCTGCGCCATCGCGAGGGCGCCCATCAGTTTTGTGCAGCAAATCCACGGCAGAGCGTCTCGCTGATGCAGGGAAATACCCGGCCGGACATGCCCGAACGCCTCATCGGCAAGCACCTCGCCGTCCAGGGAGACATACAACTGGATGCCGAGCTGCACGTTTTTCGATATAACATCCGCAACTCTTTCCAAACTTCCTTCGACGGCACGCAACTTGGCACCTCGCCCTTCGCCGGCTTGTGATGGGAAACGATAGTGCCAACCGCAGAGGGGTTCGTCAATGCAACACATTGTCCCGCTGGGAAAGTCCGGATGGTCGCTGTGGCGAGACGTCATGCTGCGCAGTGCGGGTTTTCCAGTCCCGCAGGTGCTGCGGTTGAGCGATCCGGAATTGGCCGCGACGGCGGATGAACTCCTCGCGGGCACAGCGAGCAGGCACGCGTACGATCAGGTGTTTCTCGAAGCGACCGAACGCCTCTCCACGAACATACAGGCCATTGCCGGCGACCCGATTTTCCGCGAAGCGGTGGCCTGGCAGAACCGGCGGCTCCTCACCGAGTGCCTGGACAAGGCCGCCGCCGGGGAGCCCAGAAACGCCCGCGGACGCAACCACGAGCGCACCATCACCAGTTATCTTCAGCGATACACGATGAAGAACGACACCATCGGTTTCTTCGGACCGGTGGGCTGGGCCGCCTGTACCGCGGACGCCCAGGCCGTGACCGTGACGCACGGGCCGGACCGGCTGGCGCGCAGGACGGTGTACTTCGAATCCTGGGCCGTGGACGCCGTCGCGCTGTCCCTGAGCCGGCGGGAGGACCTCCGGCCGTGGCTCGTCCCCCGCATCGACACCGCGCACCGGCTGACCGGCTCCGTCGTGCTTCGCCCCGGCAAGGACCCCCTGCGTCTCAGCGAATCGGAGGCCCTGTTGCTGGGGCTCTGCGACGGCTGTCGTCCTGTGCGGGAGCTGGCTCGTCTCCCCCGGACGGCGGGGCATCCCCACCTCGGGACCGAGGCGGGAGTCCTCGACGCCCTCGCGGCCCTGGAGGCGAAGGGGGTCCTTTCCCTCGGCTGGGAAGGCGGGGTCGAGGCACGGCCGGAGAGGACACTCCGCGCCAAGCTGGAGCGTATCGGCGATCGCGCGCTGCGGGAGGACGCGCTGCGCGTCCTGGACGACCTGTGCGGCGCACGGGACGAAGTCGCGGCGGCCGCCGGCGACGCGGCGCGGCTGTCCAAGGCCCTGGCCCACCTCGACGACGTGTTCGTGGCCGCGACCGGGGAAGCCGCTGTCCGCCGGCACGGCCAGAACTACGCCGGACGCACCCTCGTGTACGAGGACACCGTCCGGGCGGTACAGGTCGAGCTCGGCAGGCCCGTGCTCGACGCGCTCGCGGCGCCTCTGGCTCTCGTACTCGACAGCGCCCGGTGGCTCGCGAACCGGATCGCCGACGAGTACACCGAGCTCTTCACGGGGCTCCACGATCGATGGACCTCCCGCAACGGGGCTCGTCCCATGCCGCTGGCGCGGCTGCTCGCCGCGGCCACCCCCCACCTGTTCTACTCGGCGCAGCGGCTGCCCTCTCCCGTCAGGACGGCGGTGGCGGAGTTCCAGTCCCGGTGGCAGCGCGTTCTCGGAGACCCGGAGCACTCCGCCGCCCGGGAGTTCACCAGCGATGAGCTCCGCGACCGCTTCTCCGCCCAGTTCCCGGCAGGAGCGCCGGCCTGGGCCGCCGCGATCCATCACTCCCCCGATGTCATGCTCGCCGCCCCCAGCCCCGAGGCGATATGCGCCGGCGACTACATCGCGGTCCTGGGAGAGCTGCACACCGCGTGCAACACCCTGGAAAGCCGCGTCTGCGTCGAGCAACACCCCTTCCCGGACCGGCTGCGGGAAGCCGACAGCCTCGACCACGGCACCCGGCGGATCTACCTCGTGCCGCCGAAGGACTGGGCGACCGTCACCTCACGGCTGGCGCCCCCTTCGGCGTTGCTCGCCCCCGGCTACACCTACTGGACGCTGCGATCGCCGAGCACCGACGCGCCGGGGCGCCTGCTGACGCTGGCGGATCTCGACGTGCACCGAGAACAGGGGCGGCTTGTGGTGCGCTGCCGGTCGGACGAGTTCGAGGCTCCGCTCATCGAGATCTTCGGTGAACTCCTGTCCGGCGTGACGGTGAACAGCTTCAGCCCGTTTCCCGCCGGCACGCATCGTTCCCGCATCACCATCGACAATCTGGTCGTCGCACGCGAGTCCTGGTCGTACCCCGCCGCACAACTCACCTGGGTGACCGAAGAGCGAGAAGCGGACCGGTTCCTCGCGGCGCGTGCGTGGCGGGACGGTGCGGGGGTTCCGGAGCGCGTTTTCTATCGCACCGCCCACGAGGACAAGCCACTCTTCCTGGATTTCAGCAGTATTTCCCTGGTGAATCTCTTCGCCAAAGCCGTACGGAAAGCGGCTGACAGTCCTGATGGGACGGTCAGGGTGACGGAGATGCTCCCCGAGATGCACGACACATGGCTGCACGATCGATCCGGAGTCGGCTATACGTCGGAACTCCGCTTTCTGGCCGTGGATCCTTCCGTCCGTGCGCGGACGGATCCTCCGCACGAGCAGGGCCCCGCAGCCGGCACATCGTCCCGTGCGGCACGGGGTGCCGTGTAGAGCAACTCCACCACAGGGGACGGCGGTTGGCCCGCCGGGGCGGTCACCGCACACCGGACCGCCGTCCGGTCAAGGCCAGTGGCATATGGCCGGAATGGTACTTTGACGTGCTCGATCGATGTCAGCAGCATGTGGAGATGCCCCGGCGATGCCGGCCCGCCGCCCTGGACGGATCAGGCCAGGAGCGAAAACGTCCACCGCGTCGACCTTTCCCCGTGGAGGTCAGTGAGGACATAGTAGCCATGATCAGTAACGGCGGACGGTTGACCAGGAGACTCGACGGTCGACCCGGCCTCTGCTCAAGCACAGGGGGATGCATTGACTCGCTTTACCCATCTCTTTCTTCCCGCCCTCATACTCAGCGGCCTGTTCATCGTCGGGCCGGGGCAGACGGACGAGCACCACATCGATTCCGCTAAAGGCTTTTCCGCCGCTGCGCTTCCGGGCGATGTGACCTGGGGTCCCTGACTTCGGTCCGGCGAGGCCACCATGACTGGCCGACGCTTTCCATCTGATGACTTCGCCACTGTGTTTCCGCATCTCATATGCGGGGCCAGGAAGGAGCGCTGAAGTATGTCAGCAGGCACGGAATTGCGAATTCTCGGACCTTTCGAAATCGTAAGGCGTGGCGTGAGCGTGCCGCTGGGCGGAACCAAGCAGCAGGCCCTTCTCGCCTACCTCTGCCTCCATGCGAACCGGCATGTGCCGGTGCGCCGGCTGATCGACGCCATGTGGGGCGACGCACCTCCGGCGAGCGCGCGAAAGAACGTGCAGCTCTACGTCAGCCGCATCCGCAAGCTGGTGGAGGGGGGTGACGGCATCACCCTGATGACCGTGGGTGACGGCTACGTCCTGTCCGTCACCCCCGGTCAGCTGGATCTGGACTGCTGCAGGCGTCTGTGGGACCGCGGTCAGGAGTACCTGAGGACAGGCGCCGTCCAGCAGGCCAGTGCGCTGTTCCACGAGGCCGGGCAGCTGTGGCGCGGAGAGGCGTTGAGCGGCCTGGCCACGACCGTGGCGATGCAGGCCGAGACGGCGCGACTGGAACATCTGAGGATCTCCCTGCTGTCGGACCTCTTCGCGTCGCAGCTGCACCTCGGCCGCAACGCCGAGGTGATCCCTGATCTGGTCCGCCTGGTGGCCTTGTATCCCCATCAGGAGAGACTCCGCGGGTACCTCATGACGGCGCTGTGGCGCTCTGGTCAGCGGGACGAGGCCCTGGCCACCTATCTCAACGCCTACCACCTGATGGTCGAGGATCTCGGTATCCAGCCCGGCCGGCACCTGCAACTGCTCTACCAGGCGATTCTGGCCGACGAGGCCAGAGAGGTCTCGGTGGAGCACAGCGTGTGGCGGCTCTCCTCCCCGGAAAGGGCCCGCGTACTCCACGGTTGAGGGAACCGGGTACCGTTCCGGCCCGCCTAGGCCATGTTCTCGATCTCGACCGCGGCGTCCGGTACGGCACCGGTGAACCCGAGAACACGGCCCACGAAATACAGCTCGGCACGTATGCACCGATGGATGTTCTCGGCCACCCGGAATCCGTGCTCCTCTCCCTCGAAGGCGAGGAAGGCGCACGGCACACCGTTCTCACGCACCGCCTCGTACATGGCACGGGACTGGCCCGCGGGCACCACGGGGTCGTTCAGCCCCTGGAACATGATCAGGGGGCTCCTGAGCAGGTTCGCCGAGTACAGCGGCGATCGCTCTCGGTAGACCTCCTTGGCCTGCGGATAGGGCCCCACGAGGTGCTCACAGTAGTGCGACTCGAACTTGTGCGTCCCCTGGTCGAAAGCGACGAGGTCGGCAATGCCGTAGTGGCAGATACCGACGTGGAACGTGTCGTGGAAGGCCAGGGCGTTGAGCACGGTGAAGCCGCCGGCGCTCTCGCCCTGGATGATCAGGCTGTTCGCATCCACCTCGCCGCGCGCCACCAGGTGCTCGGCACCCGCGATGCAGTCCAGCGCGTCCGTCTCACCCCACCGCCCGGCCAGCCGCTCGCGGTACGCGCGGCCGTACCCGGAGCTGCCCCCGTAGTTGACGTCGAGGACGGCTATGCCCCGCGTCGTCCAGTACTGGACGGCATAGTCGAGCATGGGGCTCGACGCCGCCGTGGGGCCCCCGTGCACGCGGACCAGCAACGGGGGCAGCGTTCCGTCGGGCGCGTGGAACCCGGGGTTTCGCGGCCGGTAGAAGAAGCCGAACGTGGTCCTGCCCTCACTGCCCTCGAAGGCGACCTGCTCGGGCTCCGAGAGAAACTCCCGCGGGACGGACGCCGCCGCCTGCGCCCGGCCGAGCACCTGGGACGCACCGGTCGCCGGGTCGACCTCCACCACGGACCGTGACGCGAACGGCGAGGCGGCGTCGAGCACGATCCGGCCACGCCGAGACCGCACCACAAAGCCCGCCTCGGTGTAGGGGAGAGGCAGTTCCCGTGCCGTCGCCGTCGGTGTGTCCACCACGTAGACACGCCAACGCCCTCGGTCGGACCCGGCCGCGGCGATGGTGGTCGCGTCCAGGAACGCGTAGTTGACCAGATGGAGGACCCACTGCGGCCGGCCGAAGTCCACCTGCAGCGAGGTGACGGGCTCGGCCGATCCGGAACGAAGCCGATGGATGTTCCAGAAACCGGACCGGTCGGAGACGAAGTACAGCAGCCCGTCCGGCCCCCATTGCGGCTGGATCACCGACTCGGCCGGACCGCCGGCCACCATCCGCGCGCCCACGGGCCGTCCGCCCTCGTCCAGCTCGGCGAGCCACAGTTCCGTGCCGTCCCACGGCATCCTCGGCGCCGACCACTGGATCCAGCAGAGTTGTCCCCCGTCCGGGCTGACCCGCGCGGAGCAGAGGAACTCCCGGTCGCCGACCAGGACTTCCGGGTCCGCCGCCTCGCCCAGGGGCACGGCCACCAGGCGGTGGTCGGGATGTCCACCGTCGTCACCGTGCACCTCGGCCAGACACACCAGGCGATCGCGCGCGCGGTCGAGAGAGAAGTCGGCGTACCGCACCCGGGGGTCCCCGGGCGTGAGCGGAGTCTCCCCGCCGTCCCGTCCGAGGCGCCACAACCGCTGGTCGCCGGCGCTGACGACATAGGCGGTGCCGTCCTCCACGAGGAAGCTGCCGCCACCGTACTCGTACACGCTGCTGCGCACGCTCAGTGTCGCGGGGCCGACGTCGCCGACGGTGCCGTCCGCACGGCGTCGTACCAGGGCGGTCCGTCCGCCTTCCTCCGGCCGGGCCTCCGTCCACCAGACGTCTTCCCCGTCGACCTGGATGTCGCCCAGCCGGAAGACGCTGTGCGCCGCATGCTCTTCGGAGACCGGCGAAGACCATGTCCCGTACGTCGCTTCCCGCACCTGCATCCCGGACTCCTGTGCCTTCTCCGCGGCTTCACGCACTCCGCTCGACCACCATGTCGTGGACGAAGCGCCCGCCGAAGTCCACGTTCCACACCGCGCTGAGAGGCGGCAGGTCCTCCAGCACTCCTCTCGCGGCGAGTTCGAGAGCCATCTCCCGCATGACGTTCCGCGTCAGCGCGGCCCCCAGACAGGCATGCCGGCCGCGGCCGAACGCGACGTGCCGGGCACCCATCCTGTCGGTGCGGAACGTGAGCGGGTCCGCGAACCTTCGCGGGTCGCGGTTGGCGGCCGCCAGGACGAGGACGACCCGCGATCCTGCCCCCACGGTGTGCCCGTGGAGGGGCACATCGGTCAGGGCACGCCGCGTGGCCAGATGGAAGGGGGTGGCCAGTCTCAGCGCCTCGTCGGCTGCTTCGTCGACCTCTGCCTTGAGGTCGGCCGTGGCCCACTCCGAACCCGTCACCGCCTCCAGCAGGCGCGCGACGGCCGCGGCGGCCGGCTCCAGTGCCCCGCTCACGAGCTGCGCGTACACCGCGGTGGCGTCCAGGAGGTTCAAGGTCCCCTCGGACAGCGCGCGGCTCAACGCCGTGGCGAGCGTCCCCCGCGGCGCCTCACAGCGTCGCGCGACAAGTGCGGTCAGCTCGTCCAGGGCCTGCTCCGCACGGAGCCCGGCCTGAGGGTCGTACGTCTCGATCGGTCCGAGGGCGAGGATCCGGGTGGCGCAGTCGGCGAGCTCCGCCAGCGCGTCGGCGGGCTCGTCGAGCAGGCGGCACAGACCGGCGGCCAGAGCCGGCCTGACCACCGCGCCGAACAGGCGGCCGGCCGGCACCCCGGGGCTCGTCACCGCGATCGACTCGGCCATCGCGGTGACCACCTGTTGTACGACGGCGGGGGTGAACAGCGGCAGGAGCAGACGCCGCATACCGGTGTGCCGTGGTGGGTCGGAGAACACCGGCCAGAGGTCCACGAACTCCGTCACCCGCCAGTACGTCCTCCGCTGCGCTTCCGTCAGACCGGGCGGGCAGTAGGTCTCGACCTGCGCCCCGAGCCGTGGGTCCCGGAGCAGCTCGTACACGTCGTCATAGCGCGTCACGTACCACGTGCTCGTGCTCGCGTCCCAGACCACGCCACGGGACTCCCGCAGTTCGTCGAACCACTCCAGCGGCGCGGTCTCCCGGGACGGTTGAACCTGTGTCACCAGCGCGGAGCTCCGTTCCCCGCGCGCGGGAAGTACGGCACACCGGACGCGGACGGAAGGCCGAGGAGCACGGCGACGAGCCGCTCCCATCCGAGGAAGCTGGCCACCATCCCCGACGGCGCCGCCTCCAGCGCGGGCAGGAGGTACTCGTAGCGCTCGCGCAGGTTCGGCAGGCCCGCGTGCTGGAGGTTCTCCAGGAACTGGGCGTGGTCCGCGTACCCGCGGATGTGGATGACCTCCAGGCCGCCCAGGTACAGCTCCGCGTCCGCGATGCACTCGCCGCCGTCGGCGGCCTTCTCCCGGCGTGAGGTGATGGACCGCACGTCGTAGGTCGAATCGGTGACCTCGCCGGGCCGCCAGCGGAACGGCGGATAGATGTTCCACGTCGCGTTGAGGCCCGGACCAGCGGCTTCCCCTGCGATCTCCTCGATCGCGGCACGGTGGTCGGCGTCCGTTTCGATCAGGAACCGTTCCCGGGCCGAGGGTGAGCCGGTGCTGGACATGTCCGCGGATCCGTCCAGCGCGTAGACACGGGCGCCGGCCTCGCCGAGCCTCTTGAGCAGCTGCTCGCGGCCCGAGGGGGTGCTCTCCTCGGAGAAGGTGAGGAACACGAGGGACTCGACGGCCAGACCGTTGGTGCTGTGCTCGGGCACCAGACCGCTGGGGCCGAGGTGGAAGAACTCCCGTGGGTCGACCTCGATTCCGGCGACCTTCGCCAGGCGGATCACCAACTGGTCCGTCAGAGCCGCCATCTCTTCGACCGTCGTGCCGCTCTGTGCGAAGACCAGCTGCTCGAACTCCATCAGGTAGTTGCCGTCGGAGAACGAAGCATCCTGTTCGTAGCGGTAACAGCGGCCGAACGTGTAG
Source organism: Streptomyces filipinensis (assembly GCF_014649495.1). Taxonomy (GTDB): domain Bacteria; phylum Actinomycetota; class Actinomycetes; order Streptomycetales; family Streptomycetaceae; genus Streptomyces; species Streptomyces filipinensis. Next base: position 312,752 of record NZ_BMTD01000002.1, read on the forward strand.
CTCGGCCCGAGCCCCTTGGCCATCGCGTTGAACAACGGGAACTCAGGGGACTGGAGGAGCCTGAGGTCGAGCTCAGGGCCTTTCCTGCTGTGGGCGAGGGTGAACTCTTCGACCCCGTACTCTTCGGACCGGGTCCAGACCGACGGCAGCACGATCTCCGCGAAGTCCTGCTCGTGCAGCCACTTGTGCGCCTCCCACCGCAACTCGCTGATCAGCTGCCGGTGGGGCGCCAGTATTCCGGTCTCCGCCGGTACGTCCTTTGTCACAAACCGTCCCTTTCCATCCATTCGTTCGAGAAAGCGGTGGCCCAGGCGTCGGTCTGCTACAGCACGGACCGGTCGGCAAGGAGGTAGTCACTCAGTTCCTGCCGGGCTGCCATCGACTCCGGGACAGCGGTGTATGTGGTGGTGATCTGCCGCCGGTTGTCGGCACCCCCGAACGACGCGTGATAGGAATGCGGATCGAAGGCGATGAGGTCGCCTGGCGAGGATTCGATGACGAAGGCCGGCACCTCGGTCGGCTTCATCCCGAAGTGCTGGTCCGGGTTCGCCATCTCCGCGGCGAAGGTGTCCCAGCTCCCGCCACGACGGTGCGTGCCCGGGATGATCCGGAGGGCCCCGCTGTCGGGACCGAGCGGTTCCAGGTACTGCACGATCTTCAGCAGCCGGAGATTGCGGTGGTTGCCGTCGCGGTGCCAGTAGGTGGCGCCGTCGTAGCGCACCCCGTCACCGCCGACGTAGGCCACGTTCGTACCCAGCAGCTGACGGGCGACCTGCGGGCATCGGCCGTCGGCCAGCAGTGCCTCCTGCAGCACTTCGTGGCGCTCGGCGATACGGGCCACCCCTGCGCGCCCCTGCCGGCCGACCAAGGGAAATCTCTCGAAGACGCCTTCGAAGGCATCGGCGATCTGCGGCGCCACATCCTTCTGTACCCCACGCAGATGCAGGAACCCGAACGTCCTGAAGTGGGTGACATCGGCTTCGGTCACCGACAGGGGAGCAAGTTTCATCCGATTGGCACCGACCCGGAGACGTAGCGGTTGAGGAAATAGCGACGCGTGTCGCGTTGCTCGGTCTCGGTCACCGGTTCACCGACGCAGTTGAACGCCAACTGCCGTCGCATGCTTCCGTGCCATGCCGAGTGCAGGACGTTCGTGTCGAAGACGATGACGTCACCGGGCTGGGATTCGACCACCACGCCCGGCACGCCACCGCCCTCCAGGCCGAGGTCCTCCCGGTGCCTGATGACGTGCCGGGTCGGATCCCCCAGCCAGCCGTTGTCGGCGCGGTGCGATCCCGGTAGGAAGCGCAGTGCTCCCGTGTCGTGCGTGGTGGCTTCGAGGTACAGGACGAAGCGCAGGAACGGCGTGTCGTAGAACCCGTCGGAGTGCCAGTACGAATCGCCGACCAGCAGATTGGCATCGCTGGCTATCACCTGGAACTTGCGCTCGAAGAGGGCCCCGCAGACGGCGCGTACCCACTCCGATTCGGCGATGAGCCCCAGTTCGGGCATCTCGGTGAGAGCGTCGAACTTGGTCACCCGCTCGGCCGGGGCGTCCCCGGCCGGCAGGTCCATCACCCGGTCGAACGCGCGCCCCAGGTCGTCGATCACGGCGGCGGCCGCCTGCGGGACACGGGCGAAGCCGAACACCCTGAGCTGCTGGGCCACCTCGTCCTCAAGCGCCGACATGGGTCTCCTCGGCCGAAGGCTGCTTCCCGGCGACCGCCGTCCAGGCGGGCCCTGCCCGGTAGTCGTCCAGCTGCTCACCGGTCCGGGGCCCGATGACGACGGCCTCGGGGGCGTACGTCTCGCGTATCTCGGCGATCCTGACGGCGATGGACTCTTCTCGCGCGTCCGGCGACACGTCGTGCAGCCGGGAGCCGCCCGAGAAGAGGCTGCGCACGACGAGGCGGTAGTCCGCGAGCAGCTTGAGCGTGCGCGTGTCCTCGGGATCCAGCTGGTCCGCCTCGCACATGACCAGACTGCCGGCCGGCAGCTTGCCGACGATCTGAGGCAGACTCACCTCCGGCAGCAGCACACTCACGCCGATGACATCCGCCTGGCCCGTTCGCGCACAGTGCCTGGCGAACCCGGCGAAGTCGATGTCCGAGACTCTCGTCGGCTCCGGATTGTGCACGAAGGCGACATCGACACGATCGCGCCTCAACCGTCCGAGGCTGCCCTGCAAGGACTTGGCCAGCCCGTCCAGGCTGTAGTCGAGCGTGGGGAGCGGAGTGGTGATGTCGACACCGACCTTGGTCCACACGGCGGCCTCGCGGGGGAGGTGGGTGCCGAGGTCCTCCTCCGCCCCGCCGCGCGCATAGATGGGAGACGTGTCGAAGGTGGCGAAACCCTGCGCGAGCGCCCGCTCGATGAACGCCCGTGCGTCCTCCGGGTCGCGGCCCAGAACCATCAGGCCGTTGAACGATCCGGAGCACCGCATCGTGCCCACCACGACCGCCGGCTGTTCCTCCGTCATGCCCATGTGTGCCTCACCCCTCGTGCGTGTCCGAACGGCAGATCGCCATGCAGGCGAGACCCGTGGTCGGCGGTTCACAGAACGATTGCTCAAGCGCGTCACGGATCTCCTGCCGCCCCGCGAAGACCGACACCTGCCGGGAACTGTCGTACGGGCAGCGGCGCAGGAACCCGTCGGCGGACAGATACAGCCGCTCGGACTCACAGGAACGCACCACGCTGCCGTGCAGCCATGCGTGGTAGTCAGCCACCACCGTGCGCAGCTGGTCCGACATGCCGAACGACGTGGATATCAGGTCGAGGTCGCGCGCGAGGTTCGGGTTCTCGAACCGGAACGTCGGCGACGGCAGGAGGGGGCTGACCTCGACCGGGACCTCAGCCGTCTTGACCACGGTGGAGATCGCGTCGAGGTCGTCGCCGTCCAGGGCGTAGGCGGTGACGTGCAGGCTGGCCCGGTGGTGCCCCAACGCCTCGAACACCGGAGGGGTCGAGGAGATGGTCCGGCCCGTACGGCCCAGTTCCTCCGCCTTCTGGCTGTCGGCGGACACGGTGACATGGCTCAGCATGCCGGCGACCTCGGCCAGCGCGTCGAGCCGCGGCCCGGTCCTGGCGGCCGTCACCACCGATGCGCGGAAGCCGAACTGCAGCGCCACGCGGACGAGTCGGCCGAAGTCGGGGTGGTCGGTCGGCTCGCCACCCGAGAGGCACAGCTCGTCGATGCCGATTTCACGCAGCCGCGACAGGGCCCGGGAGTAGGTGTCGAGGCTCAGGACATCGCGTCCGACGTCGGCCCGGAAGCAGAACCGGCAGTTCACCGCGCAGTTGTCGGCTGTCGAGATCAGCACCCCGCTGAGTGCACCCAGCCCGTCGCTCACTGCAACCCCGTGTGGTCGGTGAGGGCGAGCTCCAGGCCCACCTGGAAGAAGTCACACATCTGGGGGTCCGGCTCGGGATTGTTGCGCAGCGAGACATCGTTGCGGGAGGGGCCACCGCAGACGGCGGCGGCGGGGCAGTCGCCGCACTGCTGTGCCGGCAGCAGGTTCTTGGCCGCCTGCCCCAGCAGCTGTGGGTTCTCGCGGAGTTCGCTGATCGGGAAGACGAACGAGTCGTCACGCCAGTTGAGGTCGAGGATCGAGATCCGCCCTCGGGACAGCAGCGCGGCGTTGAGGCCGCCGTCCTGCTGGATGTGCTCGTACATCTTCGGCAGGCGCGTGTCCAGTGCCTGGTAGATGCGGTCGAGCGAGGAGAACAGCATGGCGCCGCGGGACAGCGCGAGCAGACGCGAACGGAAGACCGCGCGGCACAGCGCCTCGCCGTCGACATGCCAGCGGCCGGAGATCGGTATCGGCGTGTTCACGTAGATGAAGTTGATGCCGAGCGAGAGCACGTACTCGACCGTGTTCGGCAGATCGCTCACGTTGGCGGGCGTGGGGGTGAGGTTGCAGCCCACGTGCACGCCTGCGTCGCGCAGCCGCTGGATGTTCCGGTGGATCCGTTCGTCGGCCGGCTTGCCCGAGAGCAGGAAGCGCTCGATCTTGTTGTCGTCCGGCCGGCCGTCGAAGGAGACGCCGACGCCGTACTTGAACTTCTTGAAGTGCTCGATCATGTGGTCCTTGACCAGGACACCGTTGGTGACCACGGTGAACTGCACACGCCCGACGCCGTGCTTCTCGGCGAGTTCGAGGCTGTACTCGTCGCCGTACTGCATCAGATCGAACCGGGTGGTCGGCTCCCCGCCGAACCACTGGATGGTGACTTCGTCCTGGCCGGCGTTCTGCTCGAAGAGGTACTCAAGCCCTTCGCGCAGGTCAGGGATGGTGATGTCATCGGCACCCGTGTTGGTGTCGACGAAGCAGTACGTGCAGGTCATGTTGCAGCGATCAGTCACCACGATGCGGTAGCCACTGATGCGCTCCGGCGTACCCGTCATGCCCAGTCCGCGGACCCGGTCGAGGACGCGATCGCGCTGAGGTGCCGAGGGGGGATCCGGAGAGAAACCGAGCTTCTTCATCTCGGCCAGGATCTCGGGCTCGTTGCCGTTGAGCCGCTTCATTTCATCGGCCGTGAGGCTGGCACTCTCCAGGGAGACAGGGTCGAAAACGATACCCTCAGCCCCCTGTCCAAGAAGCAGGTATTTGTTCCAGAGTCGATCGGCATCGCTCTTCATGGCGACCTCCTAAAACACGCGGAACCAGCCATGCGCCAGAACGAACCGCATAGCAGAGGAGCCTGTTGCGGTGTCATCGCGAACTGCCAAGGACACCGCAACAGGAGGGGTGTAACTACTCTTCTTCCGCGATGTCCGCGGCCTTCAGGACGTCCTGAACGATCTCGGTGTAGTGCTTCTTGAGATGCTCGGTGTTCTCGGACGTGGCACCGTCGGCGAGGACGATGATGCCGGGCAGCGACGGGTTGGGCGCCATCAGCACGATGCCGGGCGGGTCAAGGCTGATCGCCATGACGGCGTTCTCGACCGGGACCCACTCGACGCGTTCCTTGACGGCGTCCATCACGCTGGTCTGCTTGGTCTTGAAGTCTTCACGCTCGCCGAACCAAACGCCCGACTTACCACGTGATGCGACTGCATCAGCGTAGAGCAGGTGGTTGTCCTTCTTTTCGCGCGGCTTGGGCATCCAAACGCCTCCTAAGAAAGGGCAGGATTTGGTCCGTGCTACCTCGGAGCGGTTTTCTGATCGCTGCGCGGTGTTGTTGAGTGCACGTTGTGACCACTGAAGGCCAGCCTCACACGTCGAGCCACAATCACGGTCTATGGCCGGTATATTTCGAATATGTGCGCCGATGACCGGCGTCGTGACCAGCACATTCCTCATGAAAAAGGGCCTGCAACCGATTCCCACGCAAAAGCGTGAAGATTCGGTTGCAGGCCCCTCTCCTGCCCTCTTCAGGGGCGGCCCCTCCTCAAGGGCGAGCCCTCTTCAGGGACCGGGCGTCCGTCCTCAGACGAGCGCCTCCCAGTCGATGATGCCTTCCGCGAGGTCGCGCACGGCGGCGAGCAGGCCCAGCCTGTTCGCCCGGACGCCGGGCTCCTCGGCCATCACCAGGACGTCGTCGAAGAAGGTGTTCACCGCGTCGACGAGGTCACCCGTCTCCGTGCTGAAGCGGACGAGCGAGGTCTCTCCGTCGAGAACCTGCCGGCACTTGGTCAGCGCGGCGTGCAGAGCCTGTTCGGCCGGTTCCGCGAGCCGGTCCGGGTCGTAGTCCGCGGCCACCCCGGCGGGCACGATGCGCCGCGCACGCTGGAACGCCGCCAGAACCGTGGCGAACCGCTCGTCGCCCTGCAGGCTCTCCAGTTCCTCCAGCGTGCGCGCGGCCAGCAGCGGCGAGTCGGCCCGCACCAGAACCGCCCGCACATCGGTGGTGGAGTGCCCCATCTCGATGAGCTGCTGCTCGAAGCGCCGCAGTACGAACTGCGCCGTGTCGTCCAGGGTCTTCGGCTCGACCGGGACGGCCTGCTCCTGCGCCGCGATCGCCAGTCCCTCGCTGAGCGTGAGCCCGGCCAGGTCGCTCCTGCGGAGCAGGATGTTGACCACACCGAGTGCGGAACGGCGCAGGCCGAACGGGTCGGAGCTGCCCGTGGGTTCCGCTCCGATCGCGAAGAGACCGGCCAGCAGGTCGAGACGGTCCGCCAGGGCCAGCAGGGCGCCCGGCAGGGTGGCGGGCAGGTTGTCGCCGGCGGAGCGCGGCAGTTCGTTCTCGAAGAGGGCCTGCGCCACCGCCTCGCTCTCGCCCGCACGGGCGGCGTACTCCCGTGCCATGACGCCCGCGAGGCTCGACAGCTCCGTCACCATCTGGGAGCCGAGGTCGAACTTGGTCAGCTGCGCGGCCCGCTCCAGCACCTCGCGGTCCGCACCCGAGACGCCGAGGACCTCCGCGAGCCGGCGGGCCACGGCCGAGATGCGGTCCGCGCGGTCCGCCATGGAGCCGAGCCGCTCCTCGAAGGTGAGGAGGCGGATCTTCTCCCTCATCTCGGTCAGCGGCGTTTCGAGATCCGCCTTCCAGAAGAACGCGGCGTCCTCGTAGCGGGCGCGCAGGACGGCCTCGTTACCGCGACGGACGACATCGTGGTCGCAGTGTCCGTTGGCGACCGCCACGAAGTACGGCAGCATCCTGCCTTCCGCGTCCACGACGGGAAGGTACCGCTGGTGCTTTCGCATCACGGTGACGAGGATGTCCGCGGGCAGCCCGAGGTACTTCGCGTCGAATCCGCCGAGGATCGGGGTCGGGAACTCGACCAGGTTCGTGATCTCGTCGATCAGCGCCCCGTGCCGGTCCACGTCGATACGTCCGCCCACCTCGGCGGCGAGCCGAGTCGCGCCGTCGACGACCAGCCGCCGGCGCTCCGCGGCGTCCGCGAGGATCCCGTGCTCCTTCAGAAAGGAGAGGTACGCGTCCGCCGTCGGCACCTCCACCGCGGGAGCCACCGCGTCACGGTGGACCTGCGTCGTCCGTCCCGACGTCAGGCTGGACACCGTGAAAGGGATGACCTGGTCTCCCAGCAGGGCCATGATCCAGCGGATCGGTCGGGTGAAGGAGAGCCGGGGGGCGTTCCACCGCATGTTCTTCTCGCCCCGGAGGCCCGTCACGACCTCGGGGAGGAGGGACGACAGGACCTCTTCGGCCGAACGTCCGACGACCTGCCGCGTGAGGGCGACGTGCTCGTTGGCCCCGACGGTGACGCGACCGAGGTCCGCCGGGTCCGCGCCCTGGCTCCTGGCGAAGCCGACGGCCGCCTTCGTCGGGTTTCCCTCCGCGTCGTAGGCCGCCGAGACCCGCGGCCCGCGCACCGTCTGCTCGTAGTCCGCCTCGCGGGGCTGCACCTCCGAGACGACGGCGACGACACGCCGGGGGCTGGCGGAGACGCTGATCTCACCGTGCCCCAGCCGGGTGGTGGCCAGCTTCTCCGTCAGCGCCGCCTGCACCGCCTGCGAGGTCCGGGTGACCTCGGCCGGCGGCATCTCCTCCACGCCGATCTCCAGCACCAGCGTGGCCGGCGCCGGCCCGGCCGGTAGGACGGGCTCCGAAGCCGCCCCCGCCTCCGCCTCGGTGGACGCCCCGGCGTCGGCGTGGCTCCGGGTCTCGGCCGCCTGCGCGCCGGAGGTGGCGGGGCTGGTGCCGGAGCTCGTGCCCAGGGGGAAGCCGAGCTCCTCACGGCGGGCGACCCACAGCTCGGCGACCTCGTGGGCCAGCCCACGCATCCGGGCGAAGGAGCTCGCCCTCTCGGTGGTGGAGATGGCGCCCCGCGCGTCGAGCACGTTGAAGGTGTGCGAGCACTTGAGAACGTACGAGTACGCGGGCACGGGCAGGTTCGCGTCGAGCATGCGCCGCGCCTCGCTCGCATAGGCCTCGAACAGGGTCCGCTGGGTCTCCAGGTCGGCCTCGTCGAGGTAGTAGCGGCTCATCTCGTACTCGGCCTGGCCGAAGGCCTCGCCGTACGTGACACCGGGCGCGTACTGGAGGTCCTTGAAGTGGTTGACGCCCTGCAGCGCCATCAGGATCCGTTCCATGCCGTAGGTGATCTCGACGGACACCGGGTCCAGGGCGATGCCGCCGGCCTGCTGGAAGTAGGTGAACTGGGTGATCTCCAGGCCGTCGAGCCACACCTCCCAGCCGAGCCCCCAGGCCCCGAGCGCGGGAGAGGCCCAGTTGTCCTCGACGAAGCGGATGTCGTGTGCCGCCGTGTCGATGCCGATGGCGCGCAGGCTGCCGAGGAACAGTTCCTGGGCGTTTCCGGGCTCCGGCTTCAGGATCACCTGGTACTGGGTGTGCGTCTGCAGGCGGTTGGGGTTCTCGCCGTAGCGCGAGTCATCGGGCCGGACGCTCGGTTCCACGTAGGCGACACGCCACGGCTCCGGTCCCTGGACCCGCAGGAACGTGGCGGGGTTGAGCGTTCCCGCGCCTACCTCAGTGTTCATGGGCTGAACGACCAGACACCCGTGCTCGGTCCAGTACTTGTTCAGCACCAGTAGGGCTTCCTGCATAGTCAACACTGAGATCATTCCTCCACGGACGCGGCACGGACTCAGAGAACCTCCCAGCCGAAGCACAGGAGACCTTGGCCTGCCAGAGTCTACCGATCGGGGGGTCCGCGACCGGCATCAGCGGCGGACCGTCCCGGTGCAGCGCGGCGCCCGCGACAGCGGGGGATTCCGGGCTCGTCGCGGACCGGTGCCGGTGGAGAGCTGCCAGGTCGTGCCGGTCGAAGGGCGGCTGCTCCAGACACTTGACGGAGCCGGCGAAGAGCAGCTCCGTCATACACGTCCAGGGCTCTCATGCCCACCTCGGGCGGAACCTTGGACCAGGGAGCCGGCGGCCAGCGGCGCTCCTTCCGCGTCAGCGACGCCGCCAAGGTCCGCCTCACCATCGAGTCGGCCTACGCGGCCTCCACCCGCAAACAGGCCGCCCTCGCGGAGATCGGGTTCTTCGGCCCGTCCAGCGCGAGCAGCGGCTGACCGCCGCACCCGCGACCTGACTGTTTGCCACATCGCTGGAGAGCGGGCCGGTCGAAGGGGTGCCGAGTACCCGCTAGAGGTTGAAGCGGAATGCCTGCGGCCTGATCCTGACCTGCGGCGGAGCCCCGCGCAGGGCCCTGACCTGGGACTCCTCGTTGGCATGCGTTGGTTCCCGACGGCCGTTTACGGGTGTCCTGCGGACTGGCTGCGGACTGGCCGGGGGTCCCGAGGCTGAGAAATCCATGGCACACGGGCGGGACCTGCAACGAAACTGCGCAGGTGAGCGACTCCTACCCCTGCCCGTGCTGCGGACACCGCGTGCTGAGCGCGATGCCCGGCTCGTACGAGATCTGCCCCGTCTGCTTCTGGGAGGACGACGGGGTCCAGTTCCGCTGGCCGACCATGGCCGGCGGGGCCAACAAGGTCTCCCTGCTCGAGGCCCAGCGCAACTACCAGGACTTCGGCGCCTGCGACGAGCACGGCCGCCGGTACGTCCGCCCGCCGGCTGAGGACGAGCCCTTCGACCCCGCCTGGCGCCCCATCGATCTGACACGCGACTCCTTCGAGGACTGGGAAGCTGCGGTCCGCGCCCCCTGGCCCGAGGACCGCTCGGTGCTCTGCTGGTGGCTGCCCACCTTCTGGCGCCGGGACCGCTCCGCGCCATGACCTCCCACATCGAAACACTCGTCCAGCAACTCGACGGCAAGGCCGACGAGTCCTACGACGCCCGCGCGGAGCTGATCTGGATCGGCGCCGACGCCATACCCGCCGTCATCAACGGCCTGCCTTCCCTCGGCGGCTTCGGTCAGCTGACCGCCATCGAGGTCTTCGAGGAGGTGAGCGATCCCCGTTGCGGCCCTGCTCTCATCGGCCTGCTGGACAGCGACAACCCGACCGTCCGCGAATGGGCGGCCATGGCCCTGGCGAGCCTGGAGATCGACGGTGCCATCGAGCCCTTGCGCCGCGCCTACCGCGCCTGCTTGGAACGGGCGACCCCACCGGACTGGACCGAGTCCGTCGGCATCCGCTGGGCCCTGACCGAACTCGGCGCACGCACCCCCGTCGTCCCAACGCTCACCGCATGCCTGCGAGCCGCCACCGCGGACGACGTCCCTGGCTGGCCCTCGACCCATTTCACCGAGATCATCAACGACCTGGCCGACCATGCCCAGGTGATCCTCTACTCCCAGTTCTGGCGGGTGGACGCCGGCCGCACGTACAGCGTCTCCGGCCCCGGCCTGGACTGGGAACTCGACTGGACCGCGCCCTGGGAGCACCTGGTCGAAGAGTCCCGCACATGGTCCCTACTGGAAGCCTCCGAAGCCCCTGCCGGCGACAACATCTTCGTCGTCCCCACCTGGATCGACCGGACCGACCTGCACCCGGAGAGGTGACCGATGCCGTCCCAGCACCCCGAGGAAGTCGGCTACGGCCACGCGGTCGAGAGCTACGTGACGAGGATGTACGGCGGCCTCCCGCGCTATCTCGTACTGGGCGGTTCCTGGGCCCCGGTGGTGGCTCACCACACGCTTTACCCGGCACCTGATCGCTGACGCTGCCGCGATCAACGACGAGGAACGGGAAGCCCTCCTCGGGTACGAATGGCGCTCGCGTCTCACCGCCAGCTGGCGGATCGGCGTCGACCGCCGCGAACGGTTCCGAGCACGCATCGGCGACCTGCTCATGGCCAGCGAGGTCTGCTATTCCGGCGGCGCCTACTGCTTCACCTTGGCCCGCTTCGGCACCCACGCCGACGCTGCGGCCTCCAGGTCCGCCGCGCCCGCTCCCACTACGGCCGGCTGAACAACCTCGCCTTCGTCGCCGGCCACGCCCTGCACCACCTGCACACCTCCGACGAGCAGTTCGACGCCATCTACTCCGTCTTCGGCGCTGTCGGCCTCGTCGCCCCCGAGCTCCTGCTCCCGGCCATCACCCAACGCCTCACGCCCGGCCGGGTGCTCGCCTTCTCCGTCCCCCACCCGCAGCGTGGCGGCCGAAGCTCCTCCGGCGACGACCGGCCCCGCCGCGACTACGTCACGCTCCCCGACCGCACCCGGCTCCCCATCGCCCGCTGGGAGTTCTCCACCGACCGCTGGGAGAAGCACCTCAGCCAGGCGGGCTTCTGGCTCACCTCGGCCCAGGAGTTCCATGATCCCCGCATGGGCCACTGGCCCACCACCCTGCTGATCCGCGCCCGCAAGCTCTGACCAGCCATTCGCCCCGGCTTCCCTTGGAGGAACCGATGCGCTCGCCCTGTCTGCTCCTCGACATCGACGGCGTCCTCATACCCTTTCCCGACGCGGACGGCTCGACCCCAGCCACCCACGCCCGCCACGACGTCGTCCCCACCGGCCGGAGCGCCGACAACCCGGTCACCGTCTGGCTCGACCCCGCCCACGGCCGCCTGCTCATGGACGTGATCCGTACCGGCCTGGTCACCCCCGTCTGGTGCACCAGCTGGCGGCAGGACGCCACCACGCTGATCGGGCCCCTCCTCGGCCTCCCGCCCCTGCCGTACGTCGACCTACCGCGCCCCCAGATCGCCACCAGCCATCCCAACGGCTACCTGTGGAAGCGCGACCACGTTGACGCCTGGCTGGCAGACGCCCCCGCCGTCTGGATCGACGACGACTTCACCGGCCTCGACCACGCCTGGGCGGCGGAGCGCACCGCCGAGGGAACAGCGACTCTCCTCGTTCAGCCCGACCCACCCCACATGGTGAGCGGCGGGCGCGGTTGAACGCCATCGCCGCCCTCCGTAGTTCCGCCCGGTCGGCGCCGAACTCCGTCCCCGCGCTGACCTACACGGGGACGGATGCGGCGGATTAATACGGAGCTAGTGTCAGCGAGCGGGCCTGGGGCCGGCAGGCCCGCCGGGCGATGCAGAAGCGCAGGCCTGGCGAGAAGGTCGCTCCTTCCGATCCCGGGCTCGCCCTGGGCTCGACGTGCGACCACGGTCTCGCCGGCTGCGGGGGCCGCCGGCTGGGCGGGGTCGGGGCAGTAGCGGGTCCAGGCGTCGAGGTCCGGTCACGGACGGCCGCCCGGAAGACGGCGTTGACCGTGTTGAAGACTGCGATGAAGGCCCACCTACGGGACTTCCCCGCCGATGGGTCCAAGGGCCTGGTTTTCACGGCGCCGCAAGGCGGACCCGTGGTCTACACGCACTTCATGGACGGGTCCTGGCGGCCCGCCTGCGCGAAGGCCGGCATACCGAGGGGCACCGGACCCCACGCCCTCCGGTACCACTACGCCAGCCTGCTGATCAAGCACGGCGAGTCCGTGAAGACGGTCTCCGAGCGCCTCGGCCACACCAACGCGGCCATGACGCTGAACATCGACACCCACCTGTGGCTCGCCTCCGAGGAGCGGACCCGAGCGGCAGTCGACCAGGCGTACGCGGACCGGTCCGCCGATGCCCAGCCACAGGTCGACGAAGCGACGTAGCCGCCACCCCGCGCGTTGACCGAAGTCAGCACGCTGCGGACTCTGTGCGGACCGCAAAGGCCGCCCTACCCGCTCCGTCGCAGGTCAGACGGCCTTTCGCAGGACGTATCAGACGTTGAAGCGGAACGTTCAATGCAGCGCTCCCACCTGCGGAAACGTTCCTTCGGGTGATCGTATCCAGCACCCATCCAGCACCGTCGGAACTGATCCAGCACATCCAGCACTTCAAGCCGCGGAGACAGACCCCTCCGAGTACTCGACTACAGGACGCATGGCGTTCTGCATGACGTCTCGACAACGATCCCACGCCTCGGGGACCAGGTGACCGTAGATGTCCACGGTCGTCTTGATCGACTTATGACCGAGCCAGCGCGAGACCTCGCGGATCGGGACCCCGTTCGCCAACGCGGTCGAGGCGAAGAAGTGCCGCAGGCTGCCAGGCGTGTACTTGGCCTTGCCGTCCACATCGACCAGGCCAGCAGACACACACGCCTTCCCGAAGTGGTAGCCGTAGGTGGAGGCGGTGGGCATCACGCCCTTGCCACGCTGGCGCGGGGCGAAGAAGACCTCCAGTCGCCGTGGTCTGCCCTGCTGACCGGTGAAGGTCACGGGCACCGGCTTCCACCGTGACAGGTGGTTGTCGATCTCCTGCTCGACGAACGGAGCGGCCGGGACATCCCGGTACTCACCCTCCGTCCGGTGCTTGAGCGGCACGAAGACCGTGTGGCAGTCACTGCGGCGAGCCTTGGCGCTGACCTGCCAGCGGATCCTGACGAAGCCCGACCGTCGGCACTCGGTGGAGAAGGCCAGGGCTTCGCTGGGGCGCTGGCCGGTACCCGATTGAAGGTAGACCGCGAGCCGGTACTGCGGGGCGATGTGCTCCGCGATCAGATCGACCTCGCCCAGCGTGGGAATCTCGTCCTCGTCCACCGCGCACGGGGCCGCCCGGGATACCCGGATGCCGCGCGCGGGATTGTCTGGGATGCGTTTGTCAACGACGGCCGCCTCCAGCATGGCGGCCACCATCACCATCCGGTCATTGACCGTGGAGACCGCCAACCCCACACCGGAGGCATGCAGGTCCTTGGCGAACTCTTCGAAGTCGCGCCGCGCTAGCCCGGCCAGCATCTTCCGTCCCAGGCGCGGCACGAGATGGTTACGGATGAACCCTTCGTAGTTGCGATGCGTCGACTCACCGATGCCCCGTCGCTCGAGCCACTCCTGAGCCCAGGCCCGCAACGGCACAAGTCCACGGACAGGATCGAAGTGGATGCCGGCTTTCTTGTCGTTCTCGACCTTGTCGGCGAATGCGTCCGCGCCGTCCGAGCCCACCCGACGGGGAAACGACCTCTCCCGCTGCCGCCCGCGCCTACCGCCCGGTTCCCGGTACCGCACCGTCCACCCGTGCCGACACCGCGGACGATCACAGGGAAAGTTCCGGTCCCGGACATCCCTCTTGCACCTCTGAAAAACGCTCGCCACCCAAGCCCCGATCCTTCGCCCGGCCCGTGCTCGAAACCGTGCACCGCCACCTCACGACTGAGCAAGACATCCACCACCAATCCGCACTTTCCGGCGAATATGCACCTAGCCCCCACTCTCAGCCCCGCAGGCCATCGAGTCGGCGAGACCCTACTCGCTGGATGCGCTCACACCCTCCGCGCTAGCTGCCACGTGATCCGTGCATCAGCACCAAAGGCCATACCGCGCTATGGTTGATGTATGGCTACCAAGAAGGTGACTATCACGCTCGACGAATCCCTGGTCGAAGCCCTGGCCGGAGCCGCCGAGGAAGAAGGCATCCCGCTCTCCCGCCTCGTCGCAGGAGCAGCCGAACGCGAGCTGCGCCTGCGAGCCGGCCGGGCCGTCATCCAGGAGTGGCAGGCGGAGCACGGCGCCTTCACCCCGGAAGAGCTCGCCGCCGCCCGCGCGGACCTGGCCGCCGCCGACGCCGAGTACCTCAGCAGCTCGGGAGCTTCCGCCGCGTGAACATCCCCTACCTGTACGACGCCGGCGTACTCATCGCCATCGACAACGACGACCGACGCATGTGGGCCCGCCACAGCCTGGCCCTCGAAGACGGCCGGGACATCCACGTCCCGTCCGTCGTCGTCAGCCAGGCATGGCGGGACTCCCGCCGCCAGGTCAGACTCGGCAAGTTCCTCGCCGGCTGCCACGTCGTACCCGTCGGCCTCGAAACCGCCAAAACCGCAGGCATCCTCTGCGGCAAGGCCGGCACCTCCGACATCGTCGACGCCATCGTCGTAACCATGGCAGCCAGCCTCAGCGCCATCATCTGGACCTCGGACCCAGACGACATCCGCAGCCTCATCGACGCCCAGGACATCAAACCGGCCACTGTAATCCGCACCGTCTGAGCACCGATCGTCTCCGACGACCAGCCCGTACAGGCTCAGAGATCGCCGAGGCGGAGACAGGTGCGGCCACCTGCTCGCGTAGCGTTCTTAGACGTCATCTCAATTGGTAGCTGGCGGCGTAGATAGTCGCTGGCAGGCAGGCTGGGGGGACGGTTGAATGCCTGGGTGAGCGACTACTGGACACCCGCGCATCGAGCAGTCGAGCAGGAGGATGCTAAGATCCTGGACCGGTTGCTGGCCACCGGCTCAAATCCCGACGAGGTCTTCGGCAACATGACGCTGTTGACCCACGCAATCGACGCCGAGGGTGATGGCTGCTTGCAGAGCGGGCAGCCGTTGACTGTGCACACCACGGCCGTGTTGCTGGCCTTCGGGGCTGATCCTGAGCTCGCAGACCCGGAGGGCCGCACCCCCATGGACATGGCCAATCGCTACGGCCACGACCTGGCGGTGAAACTGCTGCAGGCCCACATCAGCAGACGAGCCGCCGGTAACAGATGAGGGTGCAGGCGATGCTGGTGAAGGCGAGGAAGTGATCGGCCTTGCGCTCATAGCGGCGATGGAGGCGGCGGCAGCCGGCGAGCCAGGACATGGTGCGCTCGATGGTCCAGCGGTGGCGGCCGAGCCGCTGCGCGGTCTCGATCCCCTTGCGGGCGATGCGGTGCTTGATGCCGCGCCCTCGTAACCATCGGCGCAGATGAGGATAGTCGTAGCCCTTGTCCGCGTGGAGCTTGTCGGGCCTGCGTCGCCGCCGCCCGCGGCGGGAGCGGATCGGTGGTACGCCCTTCACCAGGGGGATCAGTGCCTGGCTGTCGTGCAGGTTCACCACCGAGATTCCGACGGACAGGGGCAGACCCGTCCGCTCGGTGATCAAATGGATCTTCGATCCGTACTTGCCCCGGTCGACAGGATTCGGGCCTGTCAGGTCCCCCTTTTCAGGGCCCGCATGTTCACCGAGTCGATCGCGCAGCGGGACCAGTCCAACTCGCCGCGCGAACCGAGCTCGTCGAGGACCAGACGGTGGAGCTTGGCCCACACCCTGGCCTTCGTCCACTCGGCAAAACGGCGGTGAGCCGTCGCCCCCGACGGACCGAACGACGCGGCGGGCAACTGCTGCCACGTGCAGCCCGAGGTGGCCACGAACACGATCGCGGCCAGCACCTCACGGTCGCCATGCCGACGGCGGCCACCGCCCTGAGGCCGCGAAGGCGCCTCCGGCACCACCCGCTGGAACAACTCCCACAGCTCATCCGGCACCAGCCGCTCAACGATCCCCACCACGCCTCACAGCCTACAGAGGCAACCAATTGAGATGACGTCTTAGTGCCCGCCGACACGACGTTCTCCACATCGTGACCTGCACTCTCCCGAAAGGACGAAAGGCTCGCCCTACATGCACCGCCACTCTTGGCATCGACGCTGAAATCGTCACCGCCCTCTCGATCAAAGCCCGTTACAGCCAGGCCCCGCAATGATTCATCTGGCGCAGCTTGTAGCGGAATGAGGGAATCCGAATACTGGATCCACCCGACACCCCGAGGCACCTAGATCGCCACCAAACAGGGGAACATCAGTTCGTGAACGATGAATTTCGGCCCGTGGCTCAATCATGAGCGAAGGAAGTCGTCGAGCCGGGTATCCGAGGATTCCCCTTACGGCGGTGTAGGGGGTGCTAGCGTGACTGATCGTGTATCACGATCTGCCCCACCCGCCTCACTTGCCTGATGAAGGACTGGTTCGCCGCGTCAAGGCACTGGCTTGTACAGCACCATTGCAGGCATTGGATCAGCGCAAGGCATCGCTGGATTGGGCAGATGCCAAGGTCTATCACATGGCCGAAATCGCGTTGCACACGATCGATCAGGTCACCATCGCGATGGACTTCGACGCCGGAGCCGAACACACCAAGGTACTTGAACAGGTAAAACACTTCGTCGCGGCTCAGGCGCCCGACAGAGACGACGCCGAGCACGCCGCTGTGGCCGACTGGGTACTCCAGCGGCTGATCAATGTCGGCACCATCGAACGTGGATTCTCCTGGCACTACGGGCTTGTCGGAGACGAGGGAACCTACGACCGCTTCGAGTTCGACTTCAAATTGCTGGTGGAACAGTCGACACCCGACGGGTTTTCACTGCGGGCCACCGACGAGGCCATCAACGTACTCGTCGGCGCATTGGATACAGACGTGGAATCCGCGCAGATCGCCGCCGAGGTCAAACTCGACAATCTCATCAGGCGCGGTCGGCTCGCCGACGCCAAACTCGCCGCCGAACAGGCCAGGTACCGCACGGTCCAATATGGAGAGACACTACGTCGCTACCTCGATGCCACCCGTCGCGACGTTCGCACGGTGGACTGGGAACGGGTGGTACCAGACCTGCTGTTGGACGCGCTTGAGCACATCGAGGGCCGCTACACGGCGGAACACGCCATCCTGACCAATATCACCGCCGCGCGGGACGACTCTGACGATCCGCGCCACAAGCAGCGGGCAGCGGAGCTCGTGGAGATCGTCCGCGACTGTATCCGCCGTCATATGCAGCTCCAGAAAGCCGTACAGGAAGCGGGCGATCAGTTCCGTTCCGAACAGGACCGTCAGCTGTTCTCCGGCGAACCGCAGCGCGCCGCGCTCCACTTGCACGGACAACTGCTGGTACCGCTACTTGGACTTCCTGTGGGCAAAGCACTCGGGCCGGTGTACGACTTCTTCCGTGGGGCGGTCGCCCCGGCACCCCCCGAAGTTCCCACGCTGCCGTCACTCGTGGAGCGTCTCCTGCAACGGCCCTCGGAGCCCGAGAGATTCGCCGGCGAGGTTCGAGATCCTCAGTTCGACCCCGTGCCGGAACGGGAATTGTTCACTCCCGAACATTTCAGGCTAGCGAGCGAGATCCTCTCCCTGCCCGGTGGCTCCGCGTCTCTGAGCGACTTGCTCGCACGTGCGCGCCGCCATGAGCCCCAGGTCGCCCGGCTGGTGATGCATCGGGCGGCACACGCTTTCAACCCGTCCGTCGGTGACGCGGTACGTGAGCACGTACCTGAGGTGTTGATCGCCGTACCCACCGGGGATCCCCTGCACAGCCCGCAGTTCGGCGGCGATGAACTGTGGCTCACGAAAGCAGGCGTAAGGCCAGTCGTTCCAGGATCGGAGGAGCCAGGTACGGCTCGGCACGAGGAGTTCGGTGATGAGATCTCGCTTCACGGATGACGACGCCGAGCAGGCCGCGCAGCTGCTCGCTTTCGCGATGCGCCCTCGGCTGCTGCCGAGTCGCGACAACGCCTATCGAGAGCTTCTGCGCCGCTACCGGCACGACGGCGCGTTCCGAACGTTGACCGGACGGATCGCCGCCGGTCTGGGGCTCAGGGTGCTGGGGGAACACGAGGACATCGGCCTCGCGATCGCGGCCGACGGCGGTTCTCCCTTCGAGACCAGGATGGAGACCTACGCCCGCCGCACCCAGAAGGAAGGCGGCTACGCCGAGCGCTTTCTGCACGGCATCATCCACCTTGCTGTCGCCGCGGTGTCCTTTCCCCGGCCGGACGACCTCGCCGAAGACGAGTACGTCGGCAGGGTCAGTGTCGACGTGGTCGACGCCGTCGTTCGCGAAGCCTGCGACCGGTTGCGTGAAAAAGCGGCGTCCCGTGAGGAGTCGGCCGACGTACCCAGTGACGCACCGGAACTGGAATTGGCGTGGCACGCGTATGCCAACCGTCCGGAGGCATTCCCCACCAAGGACAAGCGTCGAGCGATGAACACCACCAAGGGCATGGTTTCCCGAGCTCTAAACTTCCTCGCGGAACAGGGCTTCCTGACGCCGATGAAGAACGCCGGCGAGGACGTCTTTCAGACCACACGGCGTTACCAGCTTCAGGTGCGTGAACTTGCGGCCACCAGCGCTTTCGAGGAGTTGGTGGCGCTGGGCGTGGTCCTTCCCATGGCTGTGACGACCGGACCGGGAACCGTGGCGGAGGCTCCGGAAGATGTATGAACTGTCCCGAGTGCTCCTGCAGTCCGTCGGGCCCAAGGCGGCGCGCTACGAGAACGTTCTCCTGGACTTCAGCGGCGTCGGAGACCCTATCGCCGACCGCCCCGCCACCTTGTTCAGTGTCAGGGACGAGCAACCTGTCCGGCGCCCCTCCCCGGCCACGGTGCTCTTCCTTGAGAACGGCGGCGGCAAGTCCGTACTGATCAAGCTGATCTTCTCAGTCCTGCTGCCCGGACGCCGTCAAGTGGTGGGTACCCGTGATCCTCGCGCGCTGAGCGGATTCGTACTCGACAACGATGTGGCCCACATCGCGCTGGAATGGACACACACCCGCAGCGGGCGTCGACTGGTGACCGGCAAAGTCGCCGAGTGGCGCCACCTCAAGGCGACTCAGGACCCGTCCAACTTGATTGAACGCTGGTACCACTTCCGCCCTACACGGGAGACCACACTCGACACCCTCCCCGTGGCCGAGGACGGACGATATCTGCGGCTGGCCGACTTCATCGGCGAACTCGACGAGGCCCAACGGGCTGATCCTGAACTTGAGTTCAATCATTTCCGCGTTCAATCCGAGTGGACAGAACGACTCACAGACCTCGGCTTGGATCCCGAACTCTTCCGCTACCAACGGGCAATGAACGCCGGGGAAGGTGAGGCGGCCGACGTCTTCTCCTTCGCCAGCGACGCTGCTTTCGTAGAGTTCCTGTTGTCAGCCGTGGTGCCCACCGGACCGGCACAGGATCTCGCCAACCTGCTGAGCTCCTACGGCGACAAGCTCGGCAGGCGTGGTGCGCTGACCTTGGAACGGGACTTCGTGGCTGGCGCGCTGGAGTTCCTCGAACCGCTGGCCGGCATCCACATCACCGCTCTCACTGCCCAGGAGGAACAGCGGGCCGCGAGGAAGACGCTGGACGCCTTTGTCCGTTCGGTGAAGGTACGCGCGTTCCGTGAGGTCGAGGCCGCCAAGGCGAGCGAAGAGGTTGCCAAACGCCTTGGCGGCGACCTGCGGCGGGCCGTGCTCCACCACGAGAAGCTCGCGGCCGCAGCCCGTGAACTGGGCCGACTCACAGCCTTGTTGAAGCTGGCCGAAGCCGAGGAGGAACAGCAGAAGGCCCGCGCCGCGTGGAACCGAGCGCAAGAGACCGAACGCGCCTGGAAGGTCGTACCCCGCCTGGCCAAGAGCCTGGAAGCGACCGCCAACGCGAACCGGTTGCGTGAGCTGGTCCGGCGTACTGAGGAAGCCGCCCTTCCGGCACTTCAGGCCCGGGACGCCGCGCTGGAGGTTCTCGTCGGGGCATTGCGCACCATGTCACGGCGCCTCACTGAGCAGGCGGAGACGGCGCGGCATCAGGCAGAGAGCGAACGCACGCTGTCCGAGCAGGCCCAGACCGAGCACAACGCGGCCGTCGGCCTGGCTGCCGAGCACCGGGCGCAGGCCAAGGCGCTCGACACCCGTATCCAGGAAGTGCGGGACGCCCTCGCGGACGCTGTGCGCGACGGTCTGCTGAGCGACGGCGTGACGGCTCGTGACGCCGCGCGGCAAGCCGAGGAGGAGGCCCGTAAGAACGCCGAGGAGATATCCCGTCTGGAATCCGCCGCCGAGGACGCGGCGGGGCTTCACGATGCTTCCCACCGAGCTTGCCGAGCCGCTGAGCAGACTTTGGCCGAGGCCCGGCACTCTCTTGATCTGGCCCGCCGCGACTGGACGAGAGCCGACGAGCGCACCCGTGCCCTGGAAGCGGAGATCCAGCCGCTCGCACTCCTGGACATCGAACGTCTCGACCTTGAGGTGGACGCTCCCAGGCTGGTGGGCAAGCTCGCTCAGCGACGTGACGCCGCGGATGTGGAAAGGACCGAGATCCGTATCGCCATGGTCCGTGACGAACGTGCCAGGCTCGCGTTGGAGACGAACGAACTGCTGCCGCCCTCACCGGAGGCCGCGGAAGCGTGCGAGACTTTGCGAGAAGCCGGTGTCGACGCCTATACCGGCTGGGACTACCTCGCCGGTCTGCCCCGGGTCGAGCAGCGCCGTGCGCTCATCGAGCGCGTGCCGCATCTGGTCACGGGCGTACTCCTGAACGATCCCGAGCAGACGGCGCGGGCAACGGAGATCCTGGTCGCCCGGAAGCTGTGGCCCAGCACGCTGGTGGCGCTGGGCACCACCACGGACATGCACGAACCCATCGCATCACTCTCCGGGCTGGATTTCGTGGTGCCTCCGCATCCGGCGCTGTACGACGAGAGAGCAGCCGCGGAGGAGCGGCTCGCTTTCGGTCGTCGTCATGACGAACACCGCGCGCGGATCGCCGAGTGGGACGCTCGGCAACGTATGTTTCTCTCGCTGCTCAACCGTCTAGAGGAGTGGCGGGTGGACTTCCCTGAAGGAAGGCTCGCCGAACTGCGTGAGATCGTCACCGTCCGGGTGCAGGCTCACGACGAGGCCCAGGAGGCGCTGACCGAGCAGACCGAGAAGCGTGAGGTTGCAGCCGCCCGTCTCAAGACCATCCGCGAAGCCATTCCGCCGCTTCGTACGGCGCAGTCGGCACTGGAAACCCGTAAGTCCACGTTGAGTGGGCTGGCCAGCCAGGAGGAGCGGATCCCCAACTGGCAGACCGCTGTGGACCAGGCTCGGACGGCGGAGGTTCGAGCACGAGAGGCCGCTCAGCAGGCGGAAACAGCTGCCGAAAGTCACCGGGCCGCCAGCGCCGAGCACGTGCGCACGATGGACCGTCTGACCGGCTCCGCGCACCGTATGACCGCCGAACTGAATGAGCTTCCGGGCGCCGACGCCGTTACGGAGAACAGGACAGAGGTTCCGGCGGAACCGCTCCCCGTGCTGCGCCGTGCCTACGAGGCTGCGGCCATCGAGTATGAACGCGCATCTGTCGGTGCCGACCTGCTCCTCGACATGCGTCAGGCGGAGCAACGCGAGAAGCAAGCGGCGCAGGAGCTGGGTGATGATTCTCCCGAAACACAAGCAGCCGCCCAGGCGTTGCTGAACGGTCCTGACGGAGTGGACGGCGCGAGCCGGGCCGCCGCTCAACGCCGTGCCGAACAGGCGGTCTCCGACTGCCAGACCTCACTGTCCGAGGCAGACGCGAGTGTCGCGGAACACCGAGCGGTCCTCAAAGACTTTCCGGAACCGCTCACCGACGTGGACCTCGCTCCCTACGGCCCGCCTCTGCACGTCTTACACGGTATGCGTCTGATCGAGGCGGCGGAGCACGATCGGGACGAGGCAGAACGTATCCGGCGCGAACTCGACTACCACAGCGAGCGTGCCGAGCGCACCGCCGCCGCCCTGCGCTCCTCCGCGAAGAACTTCACGGACCTGATCACCGTCTTGTCCCGGTCGGGTGAGCCCCGCGAAGACGACATACCGTACGAGGGCGGTGTCTCGGCCGCCCGGGACCGGCACACCGTACTGAAGACCGAGTACGACCGGATCGGGACAAAGGTCGAGACGGCACTCGCCGAAGAACGAACGCTGACCGACCAGCTGGTCGGGTTCGCCGCGGACGCGCAGTTCGGGGGGCTGCCCTCCCCCAGCCGCACCGTCATCCAGTCCTGTCCTCGTGCCGAACTGCCGGCGCGGGCGGCCGAATGGAGCGATAGCCTTCGCCCCAGACTGCGTAGCCTCACCGTGGACCTGGACTCCATCGAACGGCACCGCCGGCAGATCGTGCTCCAGCTGTGCCAGCAGGTGCAGGAGGCACTGCGGACCTTGAAGCGGGCGCAGTCCCTTTCCCGGCTGCCCAGGGGGCTGCAGGAGTGGTCCGAGCAGGAATTCCTGCGGATCCGCTTCACCGAGGTCTCCGAACAGGCGCTGGAGGACCGGCTCGGCACGGTCGTGGACGAGACCGCCGAAGCCGCGATCCACAGAAAAGAGATCAAACGGGACGGCCTGGCCTTGCTGTTACGCGGCGTGACCGAAGCAGTGGCTCCTAAGGGGTTCCGGGTGCGGATCCTCAAACCGGACGCCGTTCTACGGACGGAACGGGTGCCCGTCTCGGCCATGAAAGACCTCTTCTCGGGCGGCCAGGTGCTGACCGCGGCCATCGTCCTCTACTGCACCATGGCAGCGCTGCGCGCGAACGAGAAGGGCAGGGTGCAGCACCGCCGGAACTCGGGCGTGCTGTTCCTGGACAACCCGATCGGTCGCGCCTCGGCCGGTTATCTGTTGAGGCTTCAGCAGTCGGTCGCCCGCGCGCTGGGTGTCCAACTCGTCTACACCACAGGGCTGAACGACCTGGCGGTCCTGGACTCCTTCCCGCTCGTCATCCGTCTGCGCAATGACGCCGACCTACGCGCACACCGCATGTACCTCACCGTCGTGGGCGACAGGAGGAAACATCTCCTCGAGCCTCTTGAGGAGGGCGAGAACCCGGTGATCACGTCCATCAGGTACCACGCCCGTGCTGACGCAGAGCACAACCACCACCAGGATCCCGGGGAAGAGAGCGTTGACCGATCTGAGTCGTCCCGCGCGTGAGCTGCTGAGCGCGCTTCACGAACACGCCCATTCGCAGAAGAAGTGGGACGGCACGCGTAAGACGAGCGTCTCTCTGCCGGAGTTGCGCCGTGTCTTCCGTACGGTGCCCCATCCGAAGGTGGAGGACGAGCTGGAGTCGGTGGTTCTGAGGCGTCATCTGGACGAGCTGTACGAGTGCGGGGCCATCACGGCGATGAAGGGCGACGACGGGGAGAGAATTCCGTTGCCGAAGGGCGTGTGGGTGCTGCCCACCCACCAGGCGGCGAAGAAGGTGCGGGAGCCGCTTCCACCCTTGCATCCGAACATGCGCAAGGTGGCCGGGTACTGGGACAACGCCGCGCCCAGGACCCGGATCGGCTACCGCGCGGTCAACAACTGGTTCCTCTCCGAGCCTGATATGACACCTGCACCGAAGCGTGAGCGTGCTCTTGACATCTTCGGTAGTCGCACCTATTCGGGATGGTTCGATGCCGAAGAAAAGGCATTCGACGAGTTGGGGGGTCCGTTCTTCTCAGACCGGGAAGCTCTGTACAAACTATTGCAAATGTATTCGGCGCCGCCTCAAATCCTCACCGAGAGACTCATCGCAGAGAGCGACGGTTACTACGGGCGCATCGGCGACGGTGACGTTCTCCTGGTCGTAGAGAACGTCACCACATGCTGGTCGTTGATAGAGGCGTTGGACAGGATGAAGGACCACACAGTCGGCTACGTGGCCTGCGGGATGGGAAGTTCGTTCTTGGCCTCACTCGCCGGTGTCAAGATGCTTCGACGCGGCAAGATCGCGGAGATCCGCTACTTCGGCGACCTCGACCCGACCGGATTGTCAATCCCGGCGGCGGCTGCCGAGGAGGCCGCCAAGGACAACGACCTCCCCGCAGTTTTGCCTGCGGTCGGGCTCTATGACGCGCTGCTTGGCACCGGCACCCCGTTGCCGCGCAAGGAGAGACGCCTTACGACGCAACAGGCAACCGGCCGAGTCCGATGGCTTGATCCTTCGCACCAGGCCATGGCGACTGCGCTGTTGTGCGGCGAAGATCGCCTCGCCCAGGAATGGGTCAACCTGCGGTATCTGAAGTCGAACAGCGAGTGGCTCAGGGACATGCACAGATGAACGAGAGTTTTGCGCTCCCGCACCGCGATCCGAGTTTCCTCGGACGGTCCGAACTGGTGGACGATGTGCTTCCCGGGTATCTCGACCGGGCAGACGACGGCGTACCGGTCGTACTCAACGGGCGAGTGGGCATCGGGAAAACAATGGTGAGCAGTGAACTGGCTCATCGGCTGCACTCTCGGTACGCAGACGTGAGCTGGATCGACGTGACAACTGCCGGTTCTGGTCAACCGGCCGAGCGGATCGCCGCCTGCCTGACCACCGTCCACGGGAGAACGGGACCTCATCTTCTGGTGTTGGACGGGGTCTCGGACCCGGACGACGTCGTCCGGTGTCTACCGCGGGACGAAACCAGAGTACTAATCACATCGCGGGCCGACACGGGGGTCTGGCATCGGATCGCTCATGTCGTCCAGGTTCCGGTACTGCCCCGCGAGGAGTCGGTACGCCTGCTGAGGAAACGGGTCCATGGGCTCACAGAGGCCGATGCCATGCACCTGGCCGGCGCGTTGGACGACCTGCCGCTTGCCATGGAGAACGCAGCGAGTTGGTTGACGAGCGGCATGACGCCGGGACAAGTGCTGGAACAGTTGAAGTCGAGTGCTTCGAAAATCCTCAGCGGGTATCGGTCATCCGATTTCCCAAGGTCGCTCGCAGGCCGGCTGTCGAAGGCAACGAGTGTGCTTGCTGCCGGAGCAGAGGAAGACCGGCGGATGCTTCATCTCCTTCACGCACTAGCCGTTCTCGGACCCGCTCCTTTTCCTACCCGTGCATTGAGGGGGGACCGATGGGAAGTATCGGATTCGGATGCGCAATACCTCCTGACTATTTGCGACCTGCATCGCAGACTGGGAGGTCTACGTGATCGAGGGCTGGTGATTTTACAGACTGGCGTGGCGAGACTCGATGAAATCAGTGGTGCAGTCATCCGTGACCTTCTCGTCGCCCGCCCGGAAGACGAGGCCGCCGCCTTTGCAATGGCGGAACAGTTGTTGGTGGCAGCGGTGCCAGAGCGGGCCGCAGTGGAGGGAGCGTGGGGCGACTGGGCGCTGGTGACTCCATCCGTCCTCGCTCTCGATCCTGCGCATGTCCACACGAAGCCTGGTCGCAAAGCGATTCTTGACACATACGCTTACTTGGTGGACAGCGGCAGATACAAGGAGGTCATTGACAGTCTAGGAAATCTTCGCACTGCATGGGAGGAGTATTTCGCGCAATGTCGTGCCGATGAACTGGTGGTGATGTCAGTGCTGGCTCGCGCCCACTTCGGACGTGGGCACTACGAAGACGCCGAGCGACTCAACTTGCAGGTCTACTGGGAAAGGGAGAGAAACCTGGGGCCGCGCGATCCCAGCACCCTGGTTGCGTCAGCGTATTGCGCGCTCGACCTCGGCGCCAAGGGCCACCACTCTGACGCGTGCCAGCTTGCCAAAGATTCCTGGCTGGAGCAGTGCAATATTTTCGGCGAGGAAAGCCGACCAGCGATGCGTGCGGGAAGCTACCTGGCACGGCTTCAGACACCACAGGACCCCAACCTCGCTTATCGGCTGGGCCTGCGTATTCATCGCCTCCAAATTACCCACCTCGGCGTCCGCCACCAGCACACCCTGGACACAGCTCACCACCTGGCGCTCTGTCTCGTCGCTCTGAACGACTTCCGGAAAGCTCTCCCCCTACTGGAAGAAACCCTGAAGTATCGGCAGGAGACCTTGCCTCCCGGCCATCCAGACACTCTCTGGACCGCCGCACACTCCTACCTGCTATCGGCGGACCTGGGTCGTCCGGTGCACCAACCGGCCCTACGTTGGGCCTGCGACGGCCTTCGCAGGATTTTCGACAGGGATCATCAGGTCGTACGCCGCTTGATGGCAATGGTCAAGTATTGACCAGACAGCTGGCATCTCGGTAAGCAATGGGAGCTGCGGGAGAATTCCTGCGGGGAGCTCACCATACCCGCTTCATTCGTCAACTACACCGCGGCGTCAAGCAGAAGACACGGCATCGGGATTCGAGATGGTAAGACCACCTCGACAGCACGGAGTATCAGCACGTCAGAGCGCCACGACAGCCTCCAGTCCACCGGGTCGGTGGCCTGTCGACATCGCCGCCGGTACGCGACGGGTCGAAGAGGATCGCTCGCCCGGCATGGAAGGGGCCGAGCTCCCGAGAGGGCTCGACCCCGGACGCACACATTGCATTAACGTGCAGTGATTCACCGATCACACATTGAAGCGGAACTCCACCACGTCCCCGTCCTGCATGACGTACTCCTTGCCCTCCATGCGGGCCTTGCCCTTGGCGCGGGCCTCGGCGACCGAGCCGGTCTCGACCAGGTCGGCGAAGGAGATCACCTCGGCCTTGATGAAGCCCTTCTGGAAGTCGGTGTGGATCACGCCGGCCGCCTCGGGGGCCGTGGCGCCCTTCTTGATCGTCCAGGCGCGGGACTCCTTGGGGCCGGCCGTGAGGTAGGTCTGCAGGCCGAGGGTGTTGAAGCCGACGCGGGCCAGGGTGGCGAGGCCCGGCTCGTGCTGGCCGACGGACTCCAGCAGCTCCAGGGCCTCCTCCTCGTCCAGCTCGGCGAGGTCCGCCTCCAGCTTGGCGTTGAGGAAGATCGCCTCGGCGGGGGCGACCAGGGCGCGCTGCTCGTTCTTGAACTCCTCGTCGACCAGTTCGTCCTCGTCGACGTTGAAGACGTAGAGGAACGGCTTGGTGGTCAGCAGGTGCAGGTCGTGCAGGAGCTCGTTGCGCTCGGTGCCCTGGACGATGCCGTGCGCGAAGAGCGTGTCGCCCTTCTCCAGGATCTCCTTGGCCTCCTCGACGGCCTTGACCTTGGGGGCCACGTCCTTCTTGATCCGCGACTCCTTCTGCAGGCGCGGGAGGACCTTCTCGATCGTCTGGAGGTCGGCGAGGATCAGCTCGGTGTTGATCGTCTCGATGTCGTCCTTCGGCGAGACCTTGCCGTCGACGTGGACGACGTTCTCGTCCTTGAAGGCGCGGATGACCTGGCAGATCGCGTCGGACTCGCGGATGTTCGCGAGGAACTTGTTGCCGAGGCCCTCACCCTCGGAGGCGCCGCGCACGATGCCGGCGATGTCGACGAAGTCGACCGTGGCCGGAAGGATGCGCTCGGACGAGAAGATCGACGCCAGCTTGGCGAGGCGGCCGTCGGGCACGCCGACGACGCCGACGTTCGGCTCGATCGTGGCGAACGGGTAGTTGGCCGCCAGCACGTCGTTCTTGGTCAGGGCGTTGAACAGGGTCGACTTGCCGACGTTGGGCAGGCCGACGATTCCGATCGTGAGCGACACGTTGCGACTTCCCGTAGATGAGTGGGCCAGAGGCTGCCAGGGGCCAGAGACCGACACTGGCCGATCCACCAGTCTACGGCGTCCGCGCCAGGGGGCTCCCGGGGACGTCGAACACATGACCGAGCTCTTTCCCTCGGCGTGTCTGATGGCCTATTCGGCACATAAACAGACCTAAGTTGGTCCAGTGGAGCAACGCAGAACGCGACCCCCGAACGACGGAGCGCGACGCGGCTCGCCGAAGCCGTCGCACCTGCCTCCGCAGGCGCGGCGCAGGCCCGGCGGCGAGCGCAGGCCCGGCCCGGGGGCGCGGCGGCCGGGGCGCCGGGAGCGCGCCGCTCGGCCGGTGCCGCCCGGTCCGCCGCCTTCCGGCGCCCGGCTCACCGGGCTCGGCAGCGGTCTGTTCTGCGCCGTGGTGATGTTCCTGCTCGGCTGCCTGGACTCGCTGCTGTTCGGCGCGTCCCTCACGGTGTACGGCGTGCTGTTCCTGCCGGTGTGCGTCCTGACCGCGCTGTGGGTGCGGGCCGGGGACGTGCTGACCGCTCCGGTGGTCATGCCGATCGCGTTCGCGGTGGGGCTGGTGCCCGTCACCGACGGCAGCGAGGGGCTGCTCGGCCGGCTGATGGGGCTGTTCACCGGGCTCGCCACCCAGGCCGGCTGGCTCTACGGCGGGACGCTCGCCACCGGGCTGATCGTGCTCGTGCGCCGGGTGTGCTGGGTACGGGGGCGCCGGCGCCGGGCCTGACCCCGCGCCCGCGGCCCGGCAGGATCCGCAGGAGAGCCCTACGCCTGCTGGGCCGCTCTCATCGCCGCCCCCACGATCCCCGCGTTGTTCTGCAGCTGGGCGGGGACGATCTCGGCCTTGACGCCCTCGATGAGGTGCAGGAACTTGTCGGACTTGCGGCTGACCCCGCCGCCGATGATGAACAGCTCCGGCGAGAACAGCATCTCCACGTGCGCCAGGTACTTCTGGACGCGGCGCGCCCACTGCTGCCAGCTCAGGTCGTGGTCGTCCTTGGCCTTGCTGGAGGCGCGCCTCTCCGCGTCGTGGCCGCCCAGTTCCAGGTGGCCCAGCTCCGTGTTCGGGACGAGGACGCCGTCCACGAAGACGGCGCTGCCGATGCCGGTGCCGAAGGTGAGCAGGATGACCGTGCCCCTGCGGCCCTGGCCGGCGCCGAACTGCATCTCCGCGACACCCGCCGCGTCGGCGTCGTTCACCACGGTCACCGGGAGGCCGTCCAGCTTGCCGCTGAACAGGGCGCGCGCGTCGGTGTCGATCCAGCTCCTGTCGACGTTCGCGGCCGTACGGACCGTGGCACCGCCGGTGACCACTCCGGGGAAGGTCAGGCCCACCGGGCCGGTCCAGCCGAAGTGGTCGACGACCTGCTTGACCCCGTCGGCCACTCCGTCGGGTGTCGCCGGATGCGGGGTGAGCACCTTGCAGCGTTCCTGGGCCAGGTCGCCCCTGTCCAGGTCCACAGGGGCGCCTTTGATCCCGGATCCGCCGATGTCCACACCGAAGATCTGCATGGCACCACGTTACGACGGGCGACTGACGGTCACGCCTCGGCGGTGCCGGACCCGCCGCGCTCGGCGACCAGGGCGGCCGCCTCCTCGCGCAGGTCACGGCGGAGTTCCTTGGGCAGCGAGAAGGTGATGGACTCCTCGGCGGCCTTGACGATCTCCACGTCGGCGTAGCCGCGCTCGGCGAGCCACTGGAGGACCTGCTCGACCAGGACCTCGGGGACGGAGGCGCCGGAGGTGACGCCGACCGTGGTCACGCCCTCCAGCCAGGCCTCCTCGATCTCGCTGGCGAAGTCCACGAGGTAGGCCTCGCGGGCGCCGGCGAGCTTGGCGACCTCGACCAGCCGCTTGGAGTTGGAGGAGTTGCGCGAGCCGACGACGATGACCAGCTCGGCCTCGGCGCCCATCTGCTTCACGGCGAGCTGGCGGTTCTGCGTGGCGTAGCAGATGTCGTCGCTGGGCGGCGAGACGAGGCCCGGGAACTTGGTCTTCAGGGCGTCGACGGTCTCCATGGTCTCGTCGACGGAGAGGGTGGTCTGGGACAGCCAGACGACCTTCGACTCGTCACGGACCTCGACCTTGGCGACGTCTCCGGGGCCGTCGACCAGCTGGATGTGGTCGGGGGCCTCGCCGGAGGTGCCGATGACCTCCTCGTGGCCCTCGTGGCCGATCAGGAGGATGTCGTAGTCCTCGTTGGCGTAGCGGACGGCTTCCTTGTGGACCTTGGTGACCAGCGGGCAGGTGGCGTCGATGCTGGCGAGGCGGCCCTGCCTGGCCTCCTCGTGGACGACCGGGGCGACGCCGTGCGCGGAGAACATGACGATGTTGCCCGGTGGCACCTCCTCCGTCCGCTCGACGAAGACGGCGCCCTTCTTCTCCAGGGTCTGCACGACGTACTTGTTGTGGACGATCTCGTGCCGGACGTAGATCGGGGCCCCGTACTGCTCGAGGGCCTTCTCGACGGCGATCACGGCGCGGTCCACACCGGCGCAGTAGCCCCGGGGGGCGGCGAGCAGGACACGGCGGCCAGGCGAAGCGGTCATACGTCCCATCGTAAGGGTGCGTTCGGCGGCGTTTCCCACGGCCGCGTCCGGCGCCGCTCCTCCTGTCGGTACCCCCCGTTACTCTCAAGCGCATGGCTGCGAAAACCACTCCCGAAGCCCCCCTCCCCGTCGGTGAGGTCTCCCGGCTGATCGGGGGCTGGATCGAGCGGCTCGGCGCGGTGTGGGTCGAGGGGCAGATCACGCAGTTGTCGCGGCGGCCCGGCGCCGGCGTCGTGTTCCTGACGCTGCGGGACCCGTCGCACGACATCTCCGTGAGCGTGACCTGCTACCGGCAGGTGTTCGACGCCGTCGCGGACGTCGTGGGCGAGGGTGCCCGCGTCGTCGTCCTGGCGAAGCCGGAGTGGTACGCACCCAGGGGCCAGCTGTCGCTGCGCGCCGCCGAGATCCGGCCCGTCGGCGTCGGCGAGCTGCTGGCCCGGCTGGAGCGGCTGAAGAAGACGCTCGCGGCGGAGGGGCTGTTCGCGCCGGAGCGGAAGAAGCCGCTGCCCTTTCTGCCGCAGCTGATCGGGCTGGTCTGCGGGCGCGCCTCGGCCGCGGAGCGGGACGTGCTGGAGAACGCCCGGCACCGCTGGCCCGCCGTCCGCTTCGAGGTGCGCAACGTCCCGGTGCAGGGGGTGCACGCCGTTCCGCAGGTCGTGCAGGCGGTGAAGGAGCTGGACGCGATCGAGGACGTGGACGTGATCATCGTCGCGCGGGGCGGTGGCAGCGTCGAGGACCTGCTGCCCTTCTCCGACGAGCAGCTCGTGCGGGCCGTGGCCGAGTGCCGTACGCCGGTCGTCTCCGCCATCGGGCACGAGCCGGACAACCCGCTGCTGGACCATGTCGCCGACCTGCGCGCCTCCACCCCGACCGACGCGGCCAAGAAGGTCGTCCCGGACGTGGGTGAGGAGTTCGAGCGGGTGCGGATGCTGCGGGACCGGGCCCGGCGCTGTGTGAACGCGTATCTGGAGCGGGAGGAGCGGGGTCTCGCGCACGCGCTGGGCCGCCCTTCGATAGAGGATCCGCACCGGATGCTCGACGAGCGGGCCGACCACGTGGCGTCCCTGGTCGGGCGGAGCCGCCGCACCCTGGGCCATCTGCTGGACCGGGCGGACTCGGAGCTGACCCATACGCACGCGCGCGTGGTGGCCCTCTCCCCCGCGGCCACGCTCAAGCGCGGTTACGCGGTCCTGCAGAAGCCCGACGGGCATGTGGTGCGGGGCCCGGACGAGGTGACGGAGGGCGAGGCGCTGCGTGCGCGCGTCGCCGACGGTGAATTCACGGTGAAGGTGAGCGAATGACCAGCAAGGTGGACGAGGCGCTCTCGTACGAGCAGGCGCGGGACGAGTTGATCGAGGTCGTACGGCGTCTGGAGGCGGGCGGTACGACGCTGGAGGAGTCCCTGGCGCTGTGGGAGCGCGGGGAGGAGCTGGCCAAGGTGTGCAGGCGCTGGCTGGAGGGGGCGCGGGCCCGGCTGGACGCGGCCCTCGCCGAGGAGGAAGAGGGAGCGGGAGGGGGCGAAGAGACGGGAGCGGGAGGGGGCGTCGGGTAGGCGCGGGAGGGCGGGCTGTGAAGCGGGTCACCCCATCGCCCCATTTGTTGAAGGTTGAACTTCACTGTCGTAGGGTCGGTGTCGTCAGCAGAACCGGACCGTGGTCCGGTACGCCGGAGCACGACGCCCCTAGGAAGTCCACGCATGTCTCTCGTTCTTGACCCCGCCGCCCAGGACCTGCTGTTCCGCGAGGCCCGCACCGCGAACGCCTTCACCGACGAGCCGGTGACCGACGAGCAGGTGCAGGCGATCTACGACCTGGTCAAGTACGGCCCCACCGCCTTCAACCAGAGCCCGCTGCGCATCACCCTGGTCCGCTCCCCCGAGGCCCGCGAGCGCCTGGTGCGGCACATGGCCGAGGGCAACCAGCCGAAGACGGCCGCCGCCCCGCTGGTCGCGATCCTCTCCGCGGACAACGAGTTCCACGAGGAGCTGCCGACCCTCTTCCCGCACTTCCCGCAGGCCAAGGACCTGTTCTTCAGCGAGCGTCCGGCCCGCGAGGGCGCCGCCGCGCTGAACGCCGCCCTGCAGGCCGCCTACTTCATCATCGGCGTCCGCGCCGCGGGCCTCGCCGCGGGCCCGATGACCGGCCTCGACTTCGAGGGCGTCCGCAAGGAGTTCCTCGACGACGACCACACCCCGCTGATGGTGGTCAACATCGGCAGGCCGGGCCCGGACGCCTGGTTCCCGCGCTCGCCGCGCCTGGCGTACGACGACGTCGTCACGACCGTCTGAACCACCGCAACACGACAGAGGCCCCCGGCACCGCCGGGGGCCTCCGCGCATGGCGCGCGCGACTCACCGCGTCTTCAGCGCCGCCGCCACCTTCGTCAGCTCCGTGAAGGACGCCGTGCCGGCCACCACCGTCGTGGAGCCGCGGGTGCCGTTCAGGACGAGGGCGTCGTAGCGGCCGCCGGTGTAGCGGGTCCAGGTGCGGCCGCCGATGGTCTCGGTCTCCTTCGTGGCCGACGCGCCCTGGCTGGCCTCGTCGATGAAGTCGGCGGGCTTCTGCGTGGACTGCTCGACCTGCACGTACTGGCTGTCCGGCGTCTGGAAGCCCAGGTGCCAGCGGTCGGAGTTCTCACCCTGGAAGCGGACGGAGGTCGCCTTCCACGCGCTCGGCAGGCCCTCGGGCGCGGCCACCGGGTAGCTCGCCGCGCGACGGGCCGTGATCAGCTCGACCCGGTAGTCGACGCGCTTGAGGTCGGGAGTGTGATCGTCGTGCGGGATGGCGAGGAGGTAGACGACCGCCGCCGCGATACCGATCAGAGCCAGGGAGAGAATCATGTCCCGGGCCGTCTTCTGCTTGCCGTTCGAACCTGCCACGCCCTCTATCGTCGCAGGTGCCCCATCCGCTCATCCGTGGGGTCCCCTGCTCATTTTGTCTGTCCGGCGATAGAGTCAGGGTCCAATACCCTCATCCGGCCGTCGTCGTATCAGAAAGGTGCGCTCCGATGACCGAAAATCATCACCTTCCGTCCGAGCTCGATGTTCCCTCCGAGGCTCCCGACCGTAACCTCGCCCTGGAACTCGTCCGGGTGACCGAAGCCGCCGCGATGGCCGCGGGCCGCTGGGTGGGGCGCGGCGACAAGAACGGCGCCGACGGCGCCGCGGTGCGTGCCATGCGGACCCTCGTCTCCACCGTGTCGATGAACGGCGTCGTCGTCATCGGCGAGGGCGAGAAGGACGAGGCCCCGATGCTCTTCAACGGGGAGCACGTGGGCGACGGCACCGGCCCCGAGGTCGACATCGCGGTCGACCCGATCGACGGCACCACGCTGACCGCCAAGGGCATGCCCAACGCGATCGCCGTCCTGGCCGCCGCCGAGCGGGGCGCCATGTTCGACCCGTCCGCCGTGTTCTACATGGACAAGCTGGTCACCGGCCCGGAGGCCGCCGACTTCGTCGACATCGACGCGCCCGTGGCGGTGAACATCCGGCGCATCGCCAAGGCCAAGAAGTCCTCGCCGGAGGACGTCACCGTCGTCATCCTCGACCGGCCGCGGCACGAAGGCCTGATCAGGGAGGTCCGGGAGGCCGGCGCACGCATCAAGCTGATCTCCGACGGCGATGTCGCCGGCTCGGTGTACGCGCTGCGCGAGGGCACGGGCGTCGACCTGCTGCTCGGCATCGGCGGTACGCCCGAGGGCATCATCTCGGCCTGCGCGGTGAAGTGCCTGGGCGGCACCATCCAGGGCAAGCTGTGGCCCAAGGACGACGAGGAGCGGCAGCGCGCCATCGACGCCGGTCACGACCTGGACCGTGTGCTGACGACCGACGACCTGGTGTCCGGCGAGAACGTGTTCTTCGTCGCGACCGGTATCACCGACGGTGAGCTGCTGCGGGGTGTGCGCTACCGGTCGGAGACCGCGCTGACCGAGTCCATCGTGATGCGGTCGAAGTCCGGGACGGTGCGGAGGATCGACTCCGAGCACCGGCTGAGGAAGCTGCGGGCCTACAGCGCGATCGACTTCGACCGGGCCAAGTAGCGGCCCCGCGCCCTTCGAGGCAGGCGGCGCCCTCTGTGCGGAGAGGGCGCCCCACCTCCGGGGTCCTAACCCGCTATGCGGTTGGCCGTCGTCGCCCTCGCCGCCTTCTTCAGTTCCATCTCCCGCCTGCGGCGCCGCGCCAGGACCACTCGGCGTTCGGCTGCCGTGAGGCCACCCCAGACGCCGTACGGCTCGGGCTGGAGGAGGGCGTGTTCGCGGCACTCGACCATCACGGGGCAACGCGCGCAGACGCGCTTTGCGGCCTCTTCGCGGGAGAGCCGGGCGGCGGTCGGTTCCTTCGACGGGGCGAAGAAGAGACCTGCCTCGTCGCGTTGGCAGACCGCCTCGGTGTGCCAGGGAGCGTCTTGGTCCCTGTCGCGCGCTGGCATCCGCTGGGCCGGAACGGCAGCGACCTGCAGGGACGAATGCGGCGGTTGCAGCACGGTCTACTCCTGACGACGGCTTCGCGAGCGAGAGACGATGCAGCAAGGCCTACCCGCTGTGCGCGCGCCTATGCACAGCGTTCCCAACGGTGGGCTCGCGTCGGCTCGTTCACGCCCCCACCGCGGGAGCACGGGAGGACGGGGACCTTCCGGTCACCGGCGGATTCGCGACCGTCAACGCCCCAGGTGTTTGCGCAGCTTCCGGTCGACCTTGTCCTGGACACGATCCAGCTTGCGGTCGACCTTGCTCTGCACCCGGTCCAGAATGTCCGCCACCCGCTTGCCGCGCTTGGGGCGCGCCTCGATGTTGCCGAGGACGGACAAGCCCTCGACATAGACGACCGGGGCGTCGGACTCGACCGAGTCCAGCGTGTCCACGTCGAAGTTGCCGAGGACGCCACCACCGGTGCCGCGCAGTGACACGTTCTCCGGGACGCGGATCTGGACGTCGCCGAAGACCGAGACGGCCTTGATCACCACCTGCTGGTACTCGAAGATCGCCTCGCTGAGGTCGATCTCGACACTGCCGAAGACCGAGTACGCGTGCAGCCGGCGCCCGGCACGCCAACGGCCCCGGCGTACCGCGCTGCTGAAGACGGCGACCACGTTGGCGTCGGCCTCCGGCGGGATCGCGCCGGGCGCGGGGCGGGGCGGCACCGGGGTGTAGGCGGGGGCGGACGGCTGCTGGTGGGCGGCGGGCAGGTCCCGGATGAAGACGTCCAGCTCGCCCACGGTCTTGGCGTTCAGCGCGCCGTCCACGCGCTCGGCGTGCTCGTCGGCTGTCAGCCGGCCCTCGGCGAGGGCCTCGCGGAGGATGTCGGCGACCCGGTCGCGGTCGGCGTCCGAGGCGCGCAGTTCGGTGACGCCCGGTGCGGCGTCCTGGGCACGGGCGGGCTTCTGAAGGTCCACGACAGCAGCGTACCGAAACGCGATAGATCGCGACTAGGGGTGTGGAGAACCTCGGGCGTGTCGCCACCGGGCCCACTGAGCCCTACTTCACAAACACTGAGCCTTACCTCACAGGTTCCGTGTCGGTGGCAGGTTCTAGGCTGGTGAGGCCCGCCAGCGTCGGCGGGCGGCCGTCCGTCAGAGTGAGGAATGGGCTGAGATGCCTGAGTTCGCGTACACCGATCTGCTCCCCCAGGGAGAGGACACCACCCCGTACCGGCTGGTGACGTCCGAGGGCGTCTCCACCGTCGAGGGGCCCGACGGGCGGACGTTCCTCAAGGTGGAGCCGGAGGCGCTGCGCAAGCTGGCCGAGGAGGCCATCCACGACATCCAGCACTACCTGCGCCCGGCCCACCTCGCCCAGCTGCGCCGGATCATCGACGACCCGGAGGCGTCCGGCAACGACAAGTTCGTCGCCCTGGACCTGCTGAAGAACGCGAACATCGCGGCGGCGGGCGTGCTCCCGATGTGCCAGGACACCGGCACGGCGATCGTCATGGGCAAGCGCGGCCAGAACGTCCTCACCGAGGGCGCGGACGAGAAGCACCTGTCGCACGGCATCTACGACGCCTACACCAAGCTGAACCTGCGCTACTCGCAGATGGCTCCGCTCACCATGTGGGAGGAGAAGAACACCGGCTCCAACCTGCCGGCCCAGATCGAGGTGTACGCCACCGACGGCGGCGCCTACAAGTTCCTGTTCATGGCGAAGGGCGGCGGCTCGGCCAACAAGTCCTTCCTGTACCAGGAGACGAAGGCCGTCCTGAACGAGGCCTCCATGATGAAGTTCCTGGAGGAGAAGATCCGTTCGCTCGGTACGGCCGCCTGCCCGCCGTACCACCTGGCGATCGTCGTCGGCGGCACCAGCGCCGAGTACGCGCTGAAGACCGCGAAGTACGCCTCCGCGCACTACCTGGACGAGATCCCGGCCGAGGGCTCACCACTCGGCCACGGCTTCCGGGACAAGGAGCTTGAGGAGAAGGTCTTCGAGCTGACCCAGAAGATCGGCATCGGCGCGCAGTTCGGCGGCAAGTACTTCTGCCACGACGTACGGGTCGTCCGCCTGCCCCGGCACGGCGCGTCCTGCCCGGTGGCCATCGCCGTCTCCTGCTCGGCGGACCGCCAGGCCGTCGCGAAGATCACGGCCGAGGGTGTCTTCCTGGAGCAGCTGGAGACCGACCCGGCGCGCTTCCTGCCGGAGACCACGGACGAGCACCTCGACGAGTCGTCGGACGTGGTCAGGATCGACCTCAACCAGCCGATGGACACGATCCTCGCCGAGCTGACCAAGTACCCGGTCAAGACCCGGCTGTCCCTCACCGGCCCGCTGGTCGTGGCCCGTGACATCGCGCACGCGAAGATCAAGGAGCGGCTGGACGCGGGCGAGGAGATGCCGCAGTACCTGAAGGACCACCCGGTGTACTACGCCGGCCCCGCGAAGACCCCCGAGGGCTACGCCTCCGGTTCCTTCGGCCCGACGACGGCCGGCCGCATGGACTCCTACGTGGAGCAGTTCCAGGCGGCGGGCGGCTCCAAGGTGATGCTGGCCAAGGGCAACCGGTCGAAGCAGGTCACCGACGCGTGCGACGCGCACGGCGGCTTCTACCTCGGCTCCATCGGCGGCCCCGCCGCGCGTCTCGCCCAGGACTGCATCAAGAAGGTCGAGGTCCTGGAGTACGAGGAGCTCGGCATGGAGGCGGTCTGGAAGATCGAGGTCGAGGACTTCCCGGCGTTCATCGTCGTGGACGACAAGGGCAACGACTTCTTCCAGGACCCGGCCCCCCAGCCGACGTTCACCTCTATTCCGGTGCGCGGTCCCGGGCTGGCGTGACGGCCCAGGTCGCGAACTGCGACCAGGCCGACCGGCCGGAGACGACGGCCGGACCGTGCGGGACCTTCGAGTCCCGCACGGGGAGGCCGTGGGGGCGGCGGTCGAGGACTTCGAGGCAGCTGCCCTCGTCGCCGCCGCCGTGGGACGCCTTGCGCCAACCCTTCAGCACCGAGGCGTCCGGGACCATGCGCTGCTCAGTGATGGTGGCCGTATTCCTTCGCGATCAGCCTCCACCAGCCGCACGAGGTAGGTGATCTGACGGGCCATCACCGCTGCGCCGCCCACCGGCCTGCGGTCATGACCCGGCCGGAACTTGATCAGAGGCCCCCTCCCCCGCCGCCTCCCGCTGCCGCCGGAGCCAGTCCCCGCACGCCGCCCCAGGAGGCGCCCTGCACAACCGGCGACCGTTCACTCACTCAGCGTAACGGCCGGGAACAACCCCGCGTGTCCGATCGCTATAGCTCCCATGAGCGACTACCGCATCGAGCACGACTCCATGGGCGAGGTCCGCGTCCCCGCCA
Organism: Streptomyces filipinensis; assembly: GCF_014649495.1. GTDB lineage: Bacteria > Actinomycetota > Actinomycetes > Streptomycetales > Streptomycetaceae > Streptomyces > Streptomyces filipinensis. Next base: position 350,773 of record NZ_BMTD01000002.1, read on the forward strand.
CCGCCAAGTGGCGCGCCCAGACCCAGCGCGCCGTCGAGAACTTCCCCATCTCGGGTCAGCGTCTCGAGCGCGCCCACATCGAGGCCCTCGCACACATCAAGGGTGCCGCCGCCAAGGTGAACGCGGAGCTCGGTGTGGTCGACAAGGAGGTCGCCGAGGCCATCCAGGAGGCCGCGGCCGAGGTCGCCCGGGGGCAGTGGGACGAGCACTTCCCCGTCGACGTGTTCCAGACCGGCTCCGGGACCTCGTCCAACATGAACGCCAACGAGGTCATCGCCACCCTGGCGAGCGAGCGGCTGGGCCGGGACGTCCACCCCAACGACCACGTCAACGCCTCGCAGTCGTCCAACGACGTCTTCCCGTCCTCCCTCCACATCGCCGCCACCGCCGCCGTCACCCAGGATCTGATCCCGGCCCTGGAGCACCTCGCCGCCTCCCTGACCCGCAAGTCCGAGGAGTTCGCCGACGTCGTCAAGTCGGGGCGGACCCATCTGATGGACGCCACACCCGTGACCCTCGGCCAGGAATTCGGCGGATACGCCGCCCAGATCCGCTACGGCGTCGAGCGGCTGCGGGCCTCCCTGCCCCGGCTCGCCGAGCTGCCACTGGGCGGGACGGCCGTCGGCACCGGGATCAACACCCCGCCCGGGTTCTCCGCCGCCGTCATCCAGGAGGTCGCCCGGGCCACCGGGCTGCCGCTGACCGAGGCGCGCGACCACTTCGAGGCGCAGGGCGCCCGGGACGGGATCGTGGAGACCAGCGGGCAGCTGCGGACCATCGCGGTCGGGCTGACGAAGATCGCCAACGATCTGCGCTGGATGGCGTCGGGGCCGCGGACCGGGCTCGCGGAGATCCGGCTGCCGGACCTCCAGCCGGGCTCGTCCATCATGCCGGGGAAGGTCAACCCCGTGGTGCCCGAAGCCGTGTTGATGGTCGCCGCGCAGGTCGTCGGCAACGACGCCACCATCGCCACCGCCGGCGCCGCGGGCAACTTCGAGCTGAACGTCATGCTGCCGGTCATCGCCAAGAACGTGCTCGAATCCATCCGGCTGCTCGCCAACGTCTCGCGGCTGCTGGCGGACCGGACGGTCGACGGCGTCACCGCCGACCGGGAGCGGACCCGCGAGTACGCCGAGTCGTCCCCGTCCGTGGTCACCCCGCTCAACAAGTACATCGGGTACGAGGAGGCCGCGAAGGTCGCCAAGAAGTCCCTCGCCGAGCGGAAGACGATCCGCGAGGTGGTGCTGGAGAGCGGGTACGTCGACCGCGGTGAGCTGACCCTGGAACAGCTCGACGAGGCGCTGGACGTCCTGCGGATGACCCACCCCTGACCCCGGGGCGGCCCTTTCCGGCCACGGCCCCCGCCCGGAACCGTGACGTGCGCCGCAGCGTCGTATGCCTACGGCACCTAATATCTGTCCATGACGGACGACGGAGCGATGACACGCGTGGACGCGGAACCTGCGACCTACTGGAACCCCGGGGACCAGATCCTGTGGCGGTACCGGGAGAACGCCGGGGAGCACTTCCACATCGCCCGGCCCGTCACCGTCGTACGCGACGACGCCGAACTGCTCGCCGTGTGGCTGGCCCCCGGCACCGACTGCATGAAACCCGCCCTGGCCGACGGCACGCCCGTGCACCAGGAGCCGCTGGAGTCCCGCTACACCAAGCCTCGCACGGTGCAGCGGGACCGCTGGTTCGGCACCGGTGTGCTGAAGCTGGCCCAGCCGGGCCGGCCCTGGTCGGTGTGGCTGTTCTGGGACCCGGGCTGGCGGTTCAAGAACTGGTACGTCAACCTTGAGCAGCCCCTGGCCCGTTGGGCGGGCGGGGTGGACTCCGTGGACTACTTCCTGGACATCTCCGTCCACCCCGACCGCAGCTGGCACTGGCGCGACGAGGACGAGTTCGCGCAGGCCCAGCGGGACGGGCTGATGGACGCGGCCACCGCCGAACGGGTCCGGGCGGCCGGGCGGGACGCGGTCGAGGCGATCGAGGCGTGGGGGCCGCCGTTCCCGGACGGCTGGCAGCACTGGCGCCCGGATCCGTCCTGGCCGGTACCTTCTCTCCCCGAGGACTGGGACCGTACGCCCGCGCACGTGTCCTCATGAGACCCTTGATGCGCCCCCGGGCAAGAAACGTAGGATCGTCCTCCGCAAGGGCGCACATAAGCAACTCCGGGAGCATGGACCCGGCTTGACCGATCGTCACCGAGGGGCGGCAGGACGTGAGCGAGGGGTACGACGGCGTGACCACCGCGATCGGTGGCGGCACAGGAACCACCTCTGAGCACGCGGGAATTCTGTTCCTGGGGCACGTATTGCGGGTATCGGGACTTCTGCGGGAGCAACTGCGCGCCCGGCGCGCAGTGCCGTACGGATGGATGCGACACGCGTGACGGAGCAGCCCACCTCCTTCGAGCGCCCCCAGGGCGCCGACCCCGCGGAGGCCCGCGGGGCGCTCCGGCGTGCCCCGAAGCAGCTCGGCGGGCCCGCAGCCTTACCGGTCCAGGCCCGGACCGACGGCACGCCCTCGGGCCCGGGGACGACCACGCCCTGCGGCAAGGGGAACAAGGGGAAGGAGCCCCCAGTCAACGGCCCCGAGCACTCCCAGCCCGCCGCCACCGAGCCCGGCGCGCACCGCCCGCGCCCCGCGCCGGAGGCCATTCCGCCGCAGCCCGGCACCGAGCAGGAGCGGACGTCGGGCGGCCAGGAGCGCCGTACCGGCCGCGGTCTGCCGCCGGGCCGGCCGATGCCGATGCGGCGCGACGGGGACCGGCTGAGGTTCGTGGGCGCGGCCACCCGGCGGATCGCCCGCGGCCTCGATCTGGACGAGATCGTGATGGGCCTGTGCCGGGCGACGGTGCCGACGTTCTCGGACGCGATCCTGGTCTACCTGCGCGACCCGCTGCCGGTCGGCGACGAGCGGCCCACCGGTCCGGTGGTGCTGCGGCTGCGCCGTACCGACCGGGTCCCCGAGGAGCGGGACACCGACGGTGTGCTGCTGCCGCCCGCCTTCGAGCCGGAGCCGGAGCCGGAGCCGAGCGCGCTGGCCGAGCTGTCCGTGCTCACCACCGAGCTGTGCGAGGTGCGCCCCGGCGGCGCGCTGAACGAGGTGCTGCGTGGGGTGCGCCCGGTGTTCGCCGACTCGCCCGCCGCCCGGGCCGCGCTGCCCGAGCTGCTCGGCGAGGGCGGTGAGGCGGTCGTGCCGTCGGGGCAGCACGCGATCCTCGCGCCGCTGCGTGGCCGGCGCCGGGTGATCGGTGCGGCGCTGTTCCTGCGTCGCCCGGAGCGGCTGCCGTTCGAGGCCGACGACCTGCTGGTGGCGGCCCAGCTGGCCACGCACAGCGCGCTCGGCATCGACAAGGCGGTGCTGTACGGCCGGGAGGCCTACATCGCCGATGAGCTGCAGCGCACCATGCTGCCCGAGACGCTGCCCCGGCCCACGGGTGTGCGGCTGGCGTCCCGGTATCTGCCGGCCGCGGAGACCGCGCGGGTGGGCGGCGACTGGTACGACGCGATCCCGTTGCCCGGCAGCCGGGTCGCGCTGGTCGTCGGTGACGTCATGGGGCACTCCATGACCTCGGCGGCGATCATGGGTCAGCTGCGCACGACGGCGCAGACGCTGGCCGGGCTCGACCTGCCGCCGCAGGAGGTGCTGCACCACCTTGACGAGCAGGCGCAGCGGCTGGGCACCGACCGGATGGCGACCTGCCTGTACGCCGTCTACGACCCGGTCACGCACCGCATCACGATCGCCAACGCCGGCCATCCGCCGCCCGTGCTGCTGCACCTGGGCGGCCGGGCCGAGGTGCTGCGGGTGCCGCCGGGCGCGCCGATCGGCGTCGGAGGGGTCGACTTCGAGGCCGTCGAGCTGGACGCGCCCGCCGGGGCCACGCTGCTCCTGTACACCGACGGGCTGGTGGAGTCCCGGCTGCGGGACGTGTGGACCGGTATAGAGCAGCTGCGGGAACGGCTCGCCGCGACCGCCCAGTTGACCGGCCCCGACCATCCGCCGCCGCTGGAAGCCCTGTGCGACGAGGTGCTGGACATGCTCGGGCCGGGCGACCGGGACGACGACATCGCGCTGCTGGCGGCCCGCTTCGACGGGATCGCGCCCAGCGATGTCGCGTACTGGCGGCTGGAGCCGGAGGACTCCGCGCCGGGGCAGGCCCGTCGGCTGGCCCGGCGCGCGCTCGCGCGCTGGGACCTGGAGGATCTGACGGACTCGGTGGAGCTGCTGGTCAGCGAGGTCGTGACGAACGCCGTGCGGTACGCGTCGCGGCCGGTGACGTTGCGGCTGCTGCGCACGGACGTGCTGCGCTGCGAGGTCGGCGACGATGTGCCGCAGCTGCCGCGGCTGCGGCAGGCCCGGGCCACGGACGAGGGCGGGCGGGGTCTGTACCTGGTGAACAAGCTGGCGCGGCGCTGGGGCGCGACCCGGCTGAGCACCGGCAAGGTGGTCTGGTTCGAGCTGAACCGGGGCTGAGGTCCCCGGACATGAGGGAGGGGCGCCCGGCTGATGCCGGGCGCCCCTCGCCTGTGCCCCTACTGTTTGCCGGGGTCGAGCGGGTCCTCCGGGGTGATGTCGTCCGTGGGTTCGCTCGGCGACGGCGACGACGAGTGGCTCGGGGACGGCGACGACGAGTGACTCGGCGAGGGTGACGACGAGCTCCGGCTCGGGGACGGCGACGACGAGTGACTCGGGGACGGTGACGACGAGCTCCGGCTCGGGGACGGCGACGACGAGTGACTCGGGGACGGTGACGAGGGCGGCGGTGCGACGGCCGCGCCCTGCGTGGTGTTCAGGTCGAACTTGGACCGGTCCGTCACGCCGAAGGTGTACGCGGCCCAGATCTGCGCCGGGAAGCCCCCGCCGTTGACGCGGCCGGGGCCGCCGGTGGAGTCGAGCAGGCCGGCCGCACCCGTCAGGGAGACATGGGCCCTGGTCTTCGGGTCCTCGCCGAACAGACCGACGGAGGTGACCAGGTCGGGGGTGTAGCCGGTGAACCAGGCGGACCTGTCCTCGTCGGAGGTGCCGGTCTTGCCGGCCACCTGCTGGCCGTCGCGCAGCGGGTTGTCGGCCACGCGCTTCGCCGTACCGTCGTCGACCACGCCGGTGAGCACGGAGGTCACCGTGTCGGCGGCGGTCCGTGCGATCACCGAGCCGCCGATCGGGTCCGGCATCTTCACCGTACGGCCCTGCCGCTCCGCGGACTTGACGATGGTCGGGGTCACCTTGTCGCCGTGGTTGGCGAAGGTGGCGTAGATGCCGGCCATCTCCAGCGGGCTGGCGCCCATCGAACCCAGCGTCTGGGCGGGCACGGCCTGCATGCCCTTGGTGTCCATGCCGAGCTGCTTGGCCGTGTCCATCACCTTGCGCATCCCCACGTCCATGCCCATCTGCGCGAAGACGGAGTTGACGGAGTTGTTCATCGCCTGCTGGACGGTGATCGGGCCGTAGTCCTGGTGGTCCTCGTTCGGCGGGCCGAAGCCGACCTTGCTGCCGTGGTCCACGACCTGACGGCCGCTGGTGCCGTCGTAGATCGTGTTGGCCGTGATGGGATCGCCGTCCTGCGTGGTCGCGCTGTTCTGGAGCGCGGCGGCCAGGATGACCGGCTTGAACGTCGAGGCCGGCTGGTAGTCCTTGCGGGTGGCGTTGTTGTAGTAGTGCTTGTAGTAGTCCTGGCCGCCGTAGAGTGCGACGATCTTGCCGGTCTTGGGGTCGACCGAGACGGCGCCGGGCTGGACGGCGCCGTCGACCTTGCGCTTCTTCTTGTCGAGCTCGCCGGTGAGCTGGCTCTTGACCGCCTTCTCCAGCGCGGCCTGCTTCTTGCGGTCGATGTTGAGGGTGATGGTCCAGCCCTTGCCGACGACCGCGTTCTCCGCCTCGGACTGGGTCAGGCCCTGCTCCGCCATGAGCTGCTGTTCGAGCTGCTGGTTGGCGAGCTCGACCAGGTAGCCCTTCTGCCCGCCGAGGCCGGCGGCGGCCTTGGGTTCCTTGATCTTGGGGAAGTGCATGGCGTCGCGCTGGGGCTTGGACAGCCAGCCCTCGTCGACCATGTTGTTCAGGACGTAGTTCCAGCGCGCCGTCACCAGCCGCTTACCGGTGTCGGTCGCGACGGCCCAGTCGTACTGGCTGGGCGCCTGGAGCAGCGCGGCGAGATAGGCGCCCTGCGCGACGTCGAGTTTCTCGGCGTCGGTGTGGAAGTACGCCTGGGCCGCGGCCTGGATGCCGTAGGCGTTGCGGCCGTAGTAGCTGGTGTTGATGTAGCCCGCGAGGATGTCGTCCTTCTTCTTCTCGCGGTCCACCTTCAGCGAGATGACCAGTTCCTTCAGCTTGCGCGTGACGGTCTGGTCCTGGTTGAGGTAGTAGTTCTTGACGTACTGCTGGGTGATCGTCGAGCCACCCTGCTTGCCCTTGCCGGAGACCGTGTTGAGCAGGGCGCGGGCGGTGCCTTTGAAGTCGACGCCGGCGTCGTGGTAAAAGCTCTTGTTCTCCGCGGCGACGAAGGTCAGCTGGACCTTGCGCGGCACCTTCGACAGGTCGACGATCTCACGGTTGACCTTGCCGTCGCGGGTGAGGACGGTCCTGCCGTCGCTGAACTTGTAGACGTTGCTCTGCTGTTGGGCGGCGATGTTGGCCGCCGGGACGTCCACGTACAGGTAGAGCCCGATGAAGGCCGCGATGATCAGCAGGCAGAACCCGAAGAAGGTGCCGAGGATCTTCTTCCAGGTGAAGAGCCGGCGTATGAGGCTCTTCTTGGCGGCTGTGGCGCCGGGCCCGGAGCCGGCTGCCCCCGTCTCGGGCGTGGAGCGGCGGCGCTTGGGCGCCGCGCGGCGGCCACCGCGCTGTCGCGCTCGTCTCTCTTCCGCTCGTCCCATGGGTCCCTACGCTCGCTTCCGTCTCGGGGTCAGCTCCGAAAGCTAACACTCACCTATATGACAAAGGGCGTCTGATCCGTTCTTTTACGGACGTGAGAATCAGCACCTGCCCCGAGGGAACCGACGACTCTGGAAGTCACAGGGTTGCTTCCACCGCTAAAAGTGATATCACTTAGCTAGAAGCACGCTAGGGCCTGCCGCGCCAGGCCTCATGAGAAACGGGGACCACCATGCCCGCACTTGACCCGGCCGCCACCGCCGACGTACCCGAGATGCCCGCGCCACGGGTGCGGGAGTTCACCGCCCACAGCATCGGCGGCGGCCTCGCCCTGCTGCTCGGCCTGCTCGGGCTCGGCGCCACCGTCGCGCTGCTCGCCACCGCCTCGGCCGTCTCCGCCCCCGGCCCCAAGGCCGGGCTCATCGTCGGCGGGATCGTCGTCTTCCTCGCCGCGGTCATCTCGCTGCGCGGGCTGAACACCGTCTCCCCCGGCGAGGCCCGGGTCGTCCAGCTCTTCGGCCGCTACCGGGGGACGATCCGGCAGGACGGTCTGCGCTGGGTCAACCCCTTCACCTCGCGGACCCGGATCTCCACCCGGGTGCGCAACCACGAGACGGCCGTCCTGAAGGTCAACGACGCCTACGGCAACCCGATCGAGCTGGCCGCGGTCGTGGTCTGGAAGGTCCAGGACACCGCGCAGGCCACCTTCGAGGTGGACGACTTCACCGAGTTCGTGGCCACGCAGACCGAGACGGCCGTACGGCACATCGCGATCGAGTACCCCTACGACGCCCATGACGAGGACGGTCTGTCGCTGCGCGGCAACGCCGAGGAGATCACCGAGAAGCTGGCCGTCGAGCTGCAGGCACGGGTGGAGGCGGCCGGAGTGCAGGTCGTCGAGTCGCGGTTCACGCATCTCGCCTACGCTCCCGAGATCGCCTCGGCGATGCTCCAGCGGCAGCAGGCGGGCGCGGTCGTGGCCGCGCGCCGCCAGATCGTGGACGGCGCGGTCGGCATGGTCGAGGCGGCGCTCGGGCGGATCGCCGAGGCGGACATCGTGGAACTGGACGAGGAGCGCAAGGCCGCGATGGTGTCCAACCTGATGGTGGTGCTGTGCGGCGACCGCGCGCCGCAGCCGGTCCTCAACACCGGGACGCTCTACCAGTGACGGACCCTTCGGAGGCTCCGAAGCGACGGCCGCAGCAGCGCAAGCAGGTGCTGCTGCGGCTGGATCCGTCGGTGTACGAGGCGCTGGCCCGCTGGGCCGGCGACGAACTGCGGTCGGCCAACGCGCAGATCGAGTTCCTCCTCAGGAAGGCACTGGCCGAGGCGGGCCGGCTGCCCAAGGAAACCGGACCGCTGCCGCGAAGGGGAAGGCCGCCCGTGTCAGAACCGTGACAATGGGCCCCCACCTGCACCGCCGTACACGCCGCCATGATCACCACACTCCGTGTATACATCCGGCGTATACACCGTGTGTAGAGTGCTCTGCATGTCCATCGGTCACACCCTCCTAGGGCTCCTGGAGTCCGGCCCGTGCCACGGCTACGACCTCAAGCGGGCCTTCGACGACAAGTTCGGTCACGACCGGCCGCTGCACTACGGCCAGGTCTACTCCACGATGTCCCGGCTGCTGAAGCACGGCCTCGTGGAAGTCGACGGTATCGAGGCGGGCGGCGGCCCCGAGCGCAAGCGGTACGCGATCACCGACGCGGGCATCACCGACGTCGAACGCTGGCTCGGCACCCCGGAGAAGCCGGAGGAGTACCTGCAGTCGACCCTGTACACCAAGGTCGTCCTCGCGCTCCTCACCCACCGCGACGCCTCCGTCATCCTCGACACCCAGCGCGCCGAACACCTGCGCAGCATGCGGATCCTCACCGACCGCAAGCGCAAGGGCGACCTCGCGGACCAGCTGATCTGCGACCACGCCCTGTTCCACCTCGAGGCCGATCTGCGCTGGCTGGAACTGACCGCCGCGCGCCTGGACAAGCTCCGTGCGGCGGTGACCGCATGACCAGCGTTCCCCCTCCCCCCGGCTCCCTGCTCGCCGCCGAGAACCTGCACAAGGTCTACGGCCCCACGGTCGCGCTCGACGGCGCCGAGTTCTCCATCCACCCCGGCGAGGTCGTCGCCGTGATGGGCCCCTCCGGCTCCGGCAAGTCGACGCTGCTGCACTGCCTCGCCGGCATCGTGCCGCCCGACTCCGGGACCATCACCTACAACGGCCGTGAACTGTCCGGCATGAGCGACACCGAGCGCAGCGCGCTGCGCCGCAGCGAGTTCGGGTTCGTCTTCCAGTTCGGGCAGCTCGTCCCGGAGCTGACCTGCGTGGAGAACGTGGCGCTGCCGCTCCGGCTGAACGGCACCTCCCGCCGGCAGGCCGAGCGGGCCGCGCTCACCTGGATGGAACGGCTGGAGGTGGACGACCTCAGGGACAAGCGGCCCGGGGAGGTCTCCGGCGGCCAGGGGCAGCGGGTGGCGGTGGCGCGGTCGCTGGTCACCGGGCCCCGGGTGGTGTTCGCCGACGAGCCGACCGGCGCGCTCGACTCCCTCAACGGCGAGCGGGTGATGGAGCTGCTGACCGACGCGGCCCGCTCCACCAACGCGGCCGTCGTCCTGGTCACGCACGAGGCCCGGGTGGCCGCCTACTCCGACCGCGAGATCGTCGTGCGCGACGGCAAGTCCCGCGACATGGAGCGCGCCATATGAACGTGCGGCAGTGGTCCAGGGACCTGGGCATGGGGGTCCGGTTCGCCTTCACCGGCGGGCGCGAGGGCTGGATCCGGGTGCTGCTGACGGCGGTCGGTGTGGGCCTCGGCGTGGCGCTGCTGCTGCTGACGACCGCGTTCCCGACCGCGCTCGCGGTACGGGACCAGCGCAACGACGCCCGCCAGGACTACACCTACGGCCCGAACCGGCCGAAGGCCGCGAACACCCTGGTGATCTCCGACGAGGACACGGCCTACCACGGCAGCGACATCCGTGGCCGGCTGGTGGAACCGGAGGGGCCGCGGGCGCCGCTCGCACCGGGCCTGTCGAAGTACCCGGCCACCGGCGAGATGGTCGTCTCCCCCGCGCTGAAGGACCTCCTCGACTCCGATGCCGGCAAGCTGCTGCGTGAGCGGCTGCCGTACCGGATCGCCGGGACGATCGGCGAGCCCGGGCTCATCGGTTCGCACGATCTCGCCTACTACGCCGGGGCGAAGAACCTGGCACAGCACCTCGACGGCTGGCGGACGGCCCGGATCACCCACTTCGGGCCGCCGCAGGTGACCCCGCGGGACAAGACGGACCCGGTCCTGCTCCTGTTGGTCCTGGTCGTCTTCGTGGTGTTGCTGACGCCGGTCGCGGTGTTCATCGCCACGGCCGTGCGGTTCGGCGGCGAGCGGCGCGACCGCAGGCTGGCCGCGCTGCGGCTGGTGGGTTCCGACAGCCGGATGACCCGGCGGATCGCGGCGGGCGAGGCGCTCGCCGGCTCGCTGGTCGGACTGGTCTTCGGCACCGTGTTCTTCCTGCTCGGCCGGCAGCTCGCGGGCTCGGTCGAGATCGTGGGCATCAGCGTGTTCCCCAGCTACCTCGACCCCTCGCCGGCGCTGGCCGCCCTGGTCGCGGTCGCTGTTCCGGCGGCCGCGGTGCTGGTCACGCTGTTCGCGCTGCGCGGGGTGGTCATCGAGCCGCTGGGCGTGGTCCGTACGGCCAGGCCCAGGCGCCGCCGGCTGTGGTGGCGGCTGCTGCTGCCACTGGGCGGGCTGGCGTGCCTCACGCCGATGATCGGGAACGGCCACACCAGCGACTTCAACGAGTACCTGGTGGTCGGCGGCGTCCTGCTGCTGCTCATCGGCCTGACCGCGCTGCTGCCGTGGGCCGTCGAGGCGGTGGTGGCCCGACTGGGGCGCGGCGGAGTGGCCTGGCAACTGGCGGTAAGGCGACTGCAGTTGAGCAGCGGGTCGGCGGCCCGCATGGTGAACGGCATCGCGGTCGCGGTGGCCGGGGCGATCGCGCTGCAGATGCTGTTCGCCGGTGTCCAGGGCGACTTCACCAAGGCCACCGGGCAGGACACCGACCGCGTGCAGATGCAGGTCAACCTGTCGCGAGGGCTCCCCTTCACCCAGGCCGCCGAGAAGTTCGGCGCGACCGAGGGCGTACGGAGGGCGGTCGCGCTGGGCAGCACCGAGCTCGGCGACCGGCGCTTCAGCTCCGACCGGGGGCCGGAGAACTCCGTCGGCCTCACCGTCGGCACCTGCGCCGCGTTGCGCGAGGTGGCCGACCTGCCGAGCTGCCGCGACGGGGACGTCTTCGCGGCGACCGGCGGGGACCGGGACGCCGACGTGGCGAAGCTCGCCCGTCCGGGCCGCACCCTGCACGCCAACACCAGCGACGGCCTGCGCGACGGCCGGGATGTCGTGTGGACCGTGCCGGGCGGGCTGAAGCAGGCCCACGCGATCACCAGCCCGAACGGGATCAAGGAGAGCGGCGTGCTGATGACTCCGGCCGCCGTGTCCGCCCGGATGGGCAGCGCGCTGACCGGGGCGGTGTATCTCACGCTCGACGAGTCGGTGCCGGACGTGCACGAGTACGTCCGCAACACGGCGGCGCGGATCGACCCCTTCTCGGACACGATGGTGTACGCGGCCACCGACCGGTCGGCGCAGTTCTCCTCCATCCGCACCGGCACGTTCGCCGGCGCCGTCTGTGTGCTGGCGCTGATCGGTGTGAGCCTGCTGGTCTCCCAGCTGGAGCAGTTGCGCGAGCGCAGGAAACTGCTGTCGGCGCTGGTCGCCTTCGGCACCCGGCGGCGCACCCTGGGCATGTCGGTGCTCTGGCAGACGGCGATCCCGATCACACTCGGCCTGCTGCTCGCCCTGACCATGGGGCTGACGCTGGGCACCGTGCTGCTGAAGATGGTGAAGTCGACGGTGTCCGTGGACTGGCCGAGCGTGCTGTCGATGACCGGCGCCGGCGCGGCGGTGGTCCTCACGGTCACCGTACTGAGCCTGCCTCCGCTGGTCCGGCTGATGCGGCCGGAGGGGCTGCGCACGGAGTAGCCGCCGCCGCCTCAGGCGCGCGGGGCGCTAGTCCAGCACCCGCACCGGCAGCGGACGCAGCGCCTCGCGGAGGGCGGCGGCCAGTTCCTCGTACTCCGCGGAGCGTGCCGCGCCCGCCCGCATGGCGAAGGCGACGCGGCGGCTGGGCGCCGGCTCGGCGAAGTAGCCGGTGAGCAGCTGGCTGCTCCGGGTGGTCTCCAGCTTCAGCGCCGTACGCGGCAGCAGTGTGCAGCCGAGGCCGCCGGCCACCAGCTGGACCAGCGTGGACAGGCCGGCGGCCGTCGTGGTGACCGGGGCGTCCGCGCGGCCGGCCTCCCGGCAGATGTCGAGGGCCTGGTCGCGCAGGCAGTGGCCCTCGTCCAGGAGCAGCAGGTTGAGCTCCTTCAGCGCCTCGCGCGGGATGCCCTCGCGGCCGCCGAGCCAGTGGTCGAGCGGGGTGACGAGCACGAAGTCCTCGTCGAACAGGGGGAGTTCGACGACACCGGGCACGCCGAGCGGGACCGCCAGCAACAGCAGGTCGAGGCGGCCGGAGTGGAGGCCCTCGATGAGGCTGGCGGTCTGCTCCTCGTGCACCTGGAGGTCGAGGTGCGGGTAGCGCTCGTGGACGAGCCGCAGTACGGCCGGCAGCAGATACGGTGCCACGGTCGGGATCACCCCGAGGCGCAGGACGCCGGTGAACGGCGCGCGGACCGCCTCGGCCTCCTCCAGCAGCGCGCCGACCGCGTCCAGCACCGCCTTCGCGCGCACGGCGAGACGCTCACCGGCGGGCGAGAGCAGCACCTTGCGCGTCGTACGCTCAAGGAGGGTCACCCCGAGGGTCTCCTCCAGCGCCGAGACCGCGCCGGACAGGGCGGGCTGGCTCATGCCGATGGCGGCTGCCGCGTCCCTGAAGTGCAGGTGCTCGGCGACGGCCGCGAAGGCCCGCAGCTGTGCGAGGCTCGGCTGCCTTCGCTTGCCGTTACTCGTGGTCACTGATAACCACCTCCGATCAACCTGACCGAGTGTAGCTATTTCCCTAATCAATGCACCCTGTGCCAACATCGACAAAGTCCAACCCATGAGAAAGATCCCCAAAAGGGGTCTTTCTTCGCTGCAAGGAGAGCATGTGCTCACTGTCGGTGACAAGTTCCCCGAGTTCGAACTGACCGCCTGCGTCTCGCTGGAGAAGGGCAAGGAGTTCGAGCAGATCCACCACAAGTCCTACGAGGGCAAGTGGCTGGTCGTGTTCGCATGGCCGAAGGACTTCACCTTCGTCTGCCCGACCGAGATCGCCGCGTTCGGGAAGCTGAACGACGAGTTCGCCGACCGCGACGCCCAGATCCTCGGCTTCTCCGGTGACTCCGAGTTCGTCCACCACGCCTGGCGCAAGGACCACCCGGACCTGACCGACCTGCCGTTCCCGATGATGGCGGACTCCAAGCACGAGCTGATGCGCGACCTGGGCATCGAGGGCGAGGACGGCTTCGCGCAGCGCGCCGTCTTCGTCGTCGACCCGAACCGCGAGATCCAGTTCACGATGGTGACCGCCGGTTCCGTGGGCCGTAACCCCAAGGAGGTCCTGCGGGTCCTGGACGCCCTGCAGACCGACGAGCTGTGCCCGTGCAACTGGAGCAAGGGCGAGGACACCCTGGACCCGGTCGCGCTGCTGGCTGGTGAGTGACCCATGTCGCTCGACTCGCTGAAGTCCCGCGTCCCGGACTACGCCAAGGACCTGAAGCTCAACCTGGGCTCGGTCATCGGCAACTCCGACCTGCCCGCGCAGCAGCTGTGGGGCACGGTGCTGGCGACCGCCATCGCCTCCCGTTCCCCGATCGTGCTGCGTGAGCTGGAGCCGGAGGCGAAGGCGAACCTCTCGCCGGAGGCGTACACGGCCGCGAAGTCGGCCGCCGCGATCATGGCGATGAACAACGTCTTCTACCGGACGCGCCACCTGCTGTCGGACCACGAGTACGGCACCCTGCGCGCGGGTCTGCGGATGAACGTCATCGGCAACCCCGGTGTGGAGAAGGTCGACTTCGAGCTGTGGTCGTTCGCGGTGTCCGCGATCAACGGCTGCGGCCTGTGCCTGGACTCGCACGAGCAGGTGCTGCGCAAGGCCGGCGTGGAGCGCGAGGTGATCCAGGAGGCGTTCAAGATCGCGTCCGTGGTTCAGGCCGTCGGCGTGACGCTTGAGACCGAGGCCGTCCTGGCCGAGTAAGCCGTTCCGCGAGGACCCCGCTCACCCTTGGTGGGCGGGGTCTTCCGCGTTCTCGCCGGGGTTCGCCGGGGCGGGTTCGTCCGCGAGCGCGGCGGCGGCCTTCTGGGCCTGGAGCTCCACCGAGTACTGCCGCAGATACCCGACCACCGTGTTCGTCACCGCCACCAGCGGTACGGCCACCACCGCGCCGCCGATGCCGGCCACCATGCCGCCGGCCGCGACCGTGAGGACGACCGCCAGCGGGTGGACACGGACCGCGCGGCCGAGGATGAAGGGCTGCAGGACGTGCCCCTCGATCTGCTGCACCGCGAGGACGACGACCAGGGTCATGACGGCCGTGAAGACACCCTGGGTCACCAGGGCGACGATCACCGCGAGCGCGCCGGAGGCGACCGCGCCGACCAGCGGGATGAAGGAGAACAGGAAGATGAAGACGGCCAGCGGGACGGCCATCGGCACGTTCAGGAAGTAGATGCCGATACCGATGAAGATGGCGTCGATCAGGGCGACCAGGACCGTGCCGCGCACATAGGCGGTCAGGGTGCGCCAGGCGCGCGGGCCGGCACCGGCCACGCCCGGGCGCGCCGCGGACGGCACCAGCCTCAGGAACCACTCCCAGATGCGCTTGCCGTCGTAGAGCAGGAACAGCGTCGAGAAGAACACCAGCAGGATGCCGGTGAGGGTCTCGATGATGACCTGAACGCCCTCCAGGCCCGCGGACGTTATCTGGTCGGCGTTGGCGCCGATCGCCTCGCGGAGGTTCTTCGCGATCTGGTTGATCTGCTTGTCGGTGACGTGGAAGGGGCTCTTCAGCAGCCAGTCGCGCAGGTCGTCGATGCCGGACTGGATCTGGTTGGAGAGCGTGTCGATGTTCTCCATGACCTGCCAGGTCACGAACCAGCCCATGAGCCCTATGACGACGAACCCGCTGATCGCGGTGAGCGCGGTGGCCGGGCCGCGCGGCACCCCGCGGCGGGTGAGCCGGGCGACCGTCGGCTGCAGCAGCGCCGTCACGAGCAGCGCGATGACGAAGGCGAACACCACCAGCTGGACGGCGCTGATGACCCGCATCAGGACCCAGAGCGTGCCCGCGAGGACCAGCAGCCGCCAGCCCGCCTCGGCCGCCACCCGTACGCCCCAGGGCACGGCCTCGGCGGGATCGGGGCGAGGACCGGCCGGGGGCCCGGGCCGGCGGGCGGGGGGTGCGGCGGCGGCAGCCGCGGCAGCCGTGGCGGGGTCGGCGGCGCCGGATTCGGGCGCGGTGTCCTCGGCGGCCGTGGCCTGCTCGCGCTCGACCTCCGCACGGCGCTGGTCCAGGCGCTCGCTCATCTCCGTGAGACCGGCACCGACCCGGCCGAGCCACCGTGGCACTCGCGACATGATCCGTCCTCTTCCCCCGCGTCCCCGCGTGCTCGCCACCTCTCCTCCCCCTGGAGGCATCCGGGTACGACCGTACAGGGCGAAAGCCCCTCCCCCGAGGAGGGGGAGGGGCTGCGCGTGGTCGAGCGGGCCGGGCTGGTCCCCCAGGGGACCGGCGGGCCTAGTACCAGTGGTTGGCCGACCAGAACGACCAGGCCTGGCAGGGGCTGCCGTAGCGGCTGTTCATGTAGTTGAGGCCCCACTTGATCTGGGTGGCCGGGTTGGTCTGCCAGTCGGCACCGGCCGAGGCGTACTTGCCGGCGGGCAGGGCCTGGAAGAGACCGTAGGCGCCGGAGGAGGCGTTGGTCGCGTGGTAGTTCCAGCTGGACTCGTGGTCCACGATGTTGCTGAAGCACTGGAACTGGTCGCCGGCCACCATCTGACGCGCCATCGCCTGGATCTGCGCGACCGTGTAGCTGGTCTGGACCGGGAAGCTGGAGGAGTCACGCGCGGCGGAGCGGGTGGCCGCCTGCTTCTTGGCCTCGGCGCGCTCCTTGGCCTCCTTGGCCGCCTGCTCGGCCGCGGCCTTCTTCGCGATGGCGGTCTCGGCGGCTGCCTTGCGGGCCGCCTCCTCGGCGTCCTTCTTGGCACTCGCGTCCGCGGCGATGGCCTGTGCGTCGGCCTGCTGCGTCAGGGACGCGGACTGCACCTGGGCCTGCTGGCCCGCGGGTATGTCGGCGAGGAGCGTGGTGTCGGCTGCCGTCGCCTCGGCGTCGTTGTTGTTCTGCGCGACGCTGCCCGAGGCAACTCCGACGACGCTTCCGACGGCGGTGACCGCGGTGGCCGAGGCCACTGCGAATCCCCGGACCGAGATCCGGCTCACACGGTTTCCTTCCAGCATCGCCCGCTTCGGTGACCCTGGCGGACGCAATCGTGCCCCTGACACTGGCCTCCCAACTGCGGGGTCACGGGAGGCGCGGGCCCGGTGGGCAACTCCCCTGGAGGGAGCGCCGCGTGGTGCGCGGGCGGCATACGACGAACGTTATGGAGTTGGTGGTGCCTCTGGGGCGCTGTACCGCTGGGGGTACGGCTGTGTCGTATGCGGGGCCTGACAGGAACGAGACTCTGCCGTAACCGGACGCCAGGTGGCAATTCTGTGTTGCGTGGGAAACGTCACATGCCGTTTGACCCCAGGGATTTCAGGAAAGCTCCACACACCAAGGCGCCGCCCGGCTAGGCTCTTGCCCTTTGCCGGACGGCGCCAACTGCTGTGCCCGATGGGTCAGATATGACCGTCTTCGAGCATTTCGGTCACAAGCGCGGCAATCTGCGACCTCTCGGACCGGGTCAGCGTGACATGCGCGAAGAGCGGGTGTCCCTTCAGCTTCTCCACGACGGCGACCACACCGTCGTAGCGGCCGACGCGCAGATTGTCCCGCTGTGCCACGTCATGGGTGAGCACCACCCGCGAGTTCGCGCCGATGCGGGACAGCACGGTGAGCAGGACGTTCCGCTCCAGCGACTGCGCCTCGTCCACGATCACGAACGCGTCGTGCAGCGAACGGCCGCGGATGTGGGTGAGCGGGAGCACCTCCAGCATCCCGCGCGCGGTGACCTCCTCGATGACCTCGCGGCTGGTGACCGCCGAGAGCGTGTCGAAGACGGCCTGCGCCCACGGGCTCATCTTCTCCGCCTCGGAGCCCGGCAGATAGCCCAGCTCCTGCCCGCCGACCGCGTACAGCGGCCGGAAGACCATCACCTTCTGGTGCTGACGGCGCTCCAGGACCGCCTCCAGGCCCGCGCACAGCGCCAGCGCCGACTTGCCGGTGCCGGCCCGGCCGCCCATCGAGACGATGCCGACGTCCGGGTCGAGCAGCAGGTCGAGCGCGATGCGCTGCTCGGCGCTGCGGCCCTTGATGCCGAACGCCTCCCGGTCGCCGCGCACCAGCCGGACGTTGCCCTCGGCGGTGACCCGGCCGAGCGCCTTGCCGCGCTCGGACTGGATGGTCAGGCCGGTGTGCACGGGGAGGTCGGAGGCCTCCGGGACATACACATGGCCTTCCTCGAAGAGGATGTCCACCTGTTCGCCGGACAGCGTCAGTTCGGACATACCGGTCCAGCCGGAGTTCTCCGTGATGGCGAGTTCGGCGCGGTACTCCTCGGCGAGCAGTCCGACGGAGGACGCCTTGATCCGCAGCGGCAGGTCCTTCGACACGACCGTGACGTCGTAGCCCTCGGCCTGCAGATTGCGGGCCACCGCGAGGATGCGGGAGTCGTTGTCCCCGAGGCGGTAGCCGGTGGGCAGCACGCTGGGGTCCGAGTGGTTGAGCTCGACACGGACGGTCCCGCCCAGCTCCCCGATCGGGATGGGGGCGTCGAGGCGACCGTTCTTCACCCGGTAGTCGTCCAGCAGGCGCAGCGCCTGGCGGGCGAAGTAGCCGAGTTCCGGATGGTGCCGCTTGGCCTCCAGTTCCGTGACCACCACGATGGGGAGCACGACCTCGTGCTCGTCGAAGCGGGTCAGGGCGTTCGGGTCGGCCAGCAGGACGCTGGTGTCGAGAACATAGGTGCGCCGGTCTGGCTTGTGGCGCTTTGTGCTGGTCACCACGGAAGGACGTACCCCCTCGGATGAGGTCGGGGAGCGACGGAGTGGAAGCTGGGCCGGGAGAAGGGGAGATTCCCGGCCCGGGAGGGCGGGAAAATCCAGGCCGGTCGACGGCCCGTGCGCGTGGCGGGCCGTGAACCGGCCCTCCGCGGCTGCTTCCGTGCAGTGACCGCACGGTCGGGCTGGTGCAAAGGGCCTCCCGGGCGGACGGCCCCGTGCCGCCCGCTGAGATCCGACACCCGTGGTTCGGGTGTCGACCTGTCTGGCTTATGCCCTCGAACATGCACTGCCATGCAAAAGCGGCCACCGGCGTGCCGGTGAACTCCTTGTTACGTCCGGCCGAACCGGGGTAAGCGGAACGCCCCGCCGGCGTCGGGGCCGGCGGGGCGTTCGATGCGTCTCAGCCGCCGTAACGGCGGTGACGTGCGGCGTAGTCGCGCAGCGCGCGCAGGAAGTCGACCTTGCGGAAGGCCGGCCAGAAGACCTCGCAGAAGTAGTACTCGGAGTGCGCGGTCTGCCACAGCATGAATCCGGACAACCGCTGTTCACCGCTGGTGCGGATGACGAGGTCCGGATCGGGCTGGGCACCGGTGTAGAGGTGACGGCCGATCATGTCGACGTCGACGGACTCGGCGAGGTCCTCCATCGTCACGCCCTTGTCCTGGGCGTCGAGCAGCATGGAGCGCACGGCGTCGGCGATCTCCTGCCGGCCGCCGTAGCCGATGGCCACGTTGACGACTATGCCGTCGACGTGGGCGGTCCTCTCCTCGGCTTCCTTCAGGGTGCGCTGCATCCCGGCCGGCAGCAGGTCCATCGTGCCGACGTGGTGCACGCGCCAGCGGCCGTCGGCGGCGAGCGTGCGGACGACGTCCTCGATGATGCCGAGCAGCGGGACGAGTTCGTCCTGGGGCCGGTCGAAGTTGTCCGTGGACAGCAGCCACAGGGTGACGACCTCGACGTCGGTCTCGGTGCACCAGCCGAGGAACTCCTCGATCTTTTCCGCGCCGGCCCGGTGGCCGTGGACGGTGGTGGAGCCGGACGCCTTCGCCCAGCGGCGGTTGCCGTCCATGATGACGCCGATGTGCTTGGGCACCTGAGCGTGGTCCAGGTGGCCCTCGACCCGGCGTGCGTAGAGCCTGACGAGCAGGCTGCGCAGGTTGTCGCGCAGGTTCACGTGGCCCTCCGGGGGTTGGCGGCGGGGTGTCGACGGGGGGAGGTGCTGAGCCTACCCCCGCCGCAGGCCTGGTTCGGGCGCGGGGTTTGGGGACGGAGGTCGGGAGGCGGGCGGTGTCGCCGTCGGATGCGGCCGCGTGGGGGCTGATCGCGCCCACGCGGGGGAGCCGCACATCGACACGGACCCGCGCCCTCTCCGGTGAGGACGCCGGACCGGCGCCCGGAGGTTCCCGAAGCCGTCGCCGCGAATCGCGTCGGCGCCCGGAAAGAAAAACGGGCCGGTCCGTGGGGGGGAGACGGACCGGCCCGAGGGGGGGTTTCCACCATAACCCTTCGTAAGGGATCGTGGGTGCATCGGCGTGACACAACTACTCTCCGGAATCATCCGGCGACGCCCCGGTGGGCGCGGAATGCTGCGTTCGGGGGGGGTTTCATGGCCGGTTCACAGCGGATTCCCAGGGAGAACCGGCCGGATACGAAGCCATTCGGAGGGGATCCGGCGGTTTTGCGCCAACTTGGAGACATGGTGGCGATTTGATTTCGGGTCCCCCCGACGGGCTACCCGGTCAGCGAATGCCGACTTGACGGTTCCGGTACGGGGCGCACGGAAGATCACCCGGTTTCACGGCACCGCGCAGCCCCCTCCACTGCGCGGTACCGCCCGCGCAGCTTTGCTGGCGCGAATAACCTTGGTCTGAACTTACGTGACGGGTGGGGCAGATGTGAACCAGGGCCGATAACAATGTGGAAACCTCCGCCGACGCCCAGGTGAACCACGCCGGTTTTCCACCGTTCTATCCGGCTCGCCGATGCCTCAGCGGGGCGGCTTGCGAACGTCGAAGAGATGCCGGGAGCTGTACGCGACGAACGGGCCCTGCTTCTCGATCCGCTCGTGCAGTGCACGGAGTTGGCGCTCGTACCCCTCCACCGTGAAGCCCGGGACCATCCACACCACCTTGCGCAGGAAGTGGACAACCGCGGCGATGTCGTGGAACTCCATCCGCAGCCGCTCCGCCCGCAGCCCCGCCACCTCCAGGCCGGCCGCCTCGGCGCCGGCCCGCTCCCGCTCGGGGTCCCGGCCGGCCCGCACCTCCTCCGGCTGCGGTCCGAGGAAGTACTCGACCAGCTCGAAGACGCTGGCCGGTCCGACGTGCTGGGCGAAGTACGTGCCACCGGGGCGCAGCACCCGGGCGATCTCGTCCCAGTACGGGCGCACCGGATGACGGCTCAGCACCAGGTCGAAGGTCTCGTCGGCGAACGGCAGCGGCGCGTCGTCCGGGGCGGCGACGACCACCACGCCGCGCGGCCGCAGCAGGGCGGTGGCCTTCGCCACGTTCGGCGGCCAGCCCTCCGTCGCGGCGGCCAGCACCGGCCGGGCCGGCTCCGCCCTGCCCAGCGCGAAGTCCAGCACCTCACCGCCACCGGTCTGGATGTCCAGCACGGCCCCGGCCCCGGCCAGCCGCTCCCCCGCCGACACGGCATACCCCCACGAGGGCCGCTCCTCGCTCGCCCTCCCCTCGAACCAGGAGAAGTCCCATCCCTCGGTCGGTACGGCGACCCCCTCGGCCAGGAGGTCTTCAAACGAACGATGCACTGCCATGCCCATCATGATCGCAGGGCGTTCTCGGCACGGCCTCCTGATTTCCGCGCCCTCCCCTCATCGGGAGGCGCGGGTGCCGACGCCACGCCCCCGGGCGCCCACGGTGACCGTGCGCACGGGCGAGCCGGGGCCGCCGAGGACGCGCGGCGGTGGGCCAGCCGGCCCCGACGACACCTCGCCACCTGCGGCTACGGAACCTGCGACTACGGCACCAGCGGGCGGACTTCCTCGGCGGCGAACCGCACGAACCCCTCCGGGTCGGGTTCGTCCCCGGTCGGCTGCAGCACGACGGTGTCGGCACCGGCCTCGGCGAGGCGCCGTACGGCCGCGGCCACGGCGCCCGCGTCCCCCGCGACGCCCACGCCCGGCGCCGACTCCAGGCCCTCGGCGGCGAGTTCGGCGCGCAGCCGCGCGTCCGCGTCGGGGCCCGTCGCGGCCAGCAGATAGACGACGACCTTGTGCGGCCCGCCGCGCCCCGCCTCTCGCTGCCCCTCCTCGATCAGCCGCCGGGCCTCCCGTACACCGTCCGGGGAGGTGGAGGCGGTGAGGAGCGTGCCGTCGGCCCTGGCGCCGGAGAGGCGGAGCGTACGCGGCCCGGTGGCGCCGGTGAAGACCGGCACGGCGCGCTCCGGCGGCCAGTCGAGGGCCACGTCGTCGAGGGTGACGTAGCGCCCCTGGACGGTGAGCTTCTCCCCGCTCAACAGGGCCCGCAGGGCGTCGAGGTGCTCGCCCAGGAGGGTGAGCGGCGAGGCGGCACGGGCGCCGACCTGCCCCATCCAGTCCTGCACCCCGTGCCCGACGACGACGGTCGCGCGGCCGGGGAACATCCGGTGCAGCGACGCGGTCTCCATCGCGGTCACGGCGACGTTCCTGAGCGGCACGGGCAGCAGCCCGACGCCCACGCGCACGCGCTCCGTCCACGCGAGTGCCGCGGCGGCCGTCGAGATCCCGCCCTCCAGGAAACAGTCCTCCCACAACCACAGTTCTTCGAGTCCCACCTCGTCCGCGGCCCGGGCGACGGCCCGCAGACGCTCGGGCGGAAGCTGGGGGCGGAAGACGACACCGAGTCCAGTCATGGGCCCCTTCCTAGTGGGGAGGAGGTGGGGTGACAACTGGTTTTCCCGGGCGGAGAGTTGGCACCGGGGGATGAGGGAGGGGACATGGGAAGACGCTGGCGGGACGGGACCGGGCAGCTGGTCGTGCCGGGGCCCGGGGGTGCCGACGGCCCGGTGGTCCTCCCCCTGGAGATCGCGGCCTCCTACCGGGCACGGACGCGGGGACTTCTGGGCCGGGACTCGCTCGCCGGGGCGATGCTGCTGTCCCCGGCGAGCGGGGTGCACACCTTCGGCATGCGCATCCCGATCGACGTCGCCTACCTGGACCGCCGCCTGACCGTCCTCGCCGTCCGGACGATGCCCCCGGGCCGCCTGGGCCTGCCCCGGCTGCGGGCCCGGCACGTCCTGGAGGCCGAGGCCGGGACGATGGCTGGATGGGGTCTGCGGGCAGGGGTGAATGTCCAGGTCAAGGGCGATGTCAGGGGCTCGGCCTAGCATCGCGGCAGCAGAGCTTCGGGAACGTCCAGGTCGAGGAGTTCACTCCGGCGCAGGTGCGGCTGCCGGAGCCGGTGGTCGAGACGGCGGTGCGGGCTCAGTCCTGGGTGCGGGGGAAGGTCACCTCGACGCGTCGGTTCTTCCGCCGGCCCTCCTCGGTGGAGTTGTCGGCGATCGGGAACTGCTCGCCGTAGCCGCGGACCTCGAAGGTGACGTTCGGGTCGTTCAGGTCCTGGTCCAGGACCGCCTGTACGGCGTTGGCGCGCTGCTTGGACAGGAGGTCGCCGTGGGCGGAGGAGCCGAGGTCGTCGGTGAAGCCGAAGACGCGGACCTGGGTCGCGTGCTGCTTCTTGATCTCCTGGGCGATGGCGGAGATCCGCGCCTTGGCCTCGTCGCCGAGCGTGGAGCTGTCCTTGCCGAACAGGACTTCGG
This sequence comes from Streptomyces filipinensis, assembly GCF_014649495.1. GTDB lineage: Bacteria > Actinomycetota > Actinomycetes > Streptomycetales > Streptomycetaceae > Streptomyces > Streptomyces filipinensis. Next base: position 373,619 of record NZ_BMTD01000002.1, read on the forward strand.
CCTGGAGGGCGAAGGTGACGTCGGCGTTGGTGTCCTCGCGGCGCTCGTCCCCGCTCTGGTCCTCGACGACCGACTTGATGTCCAGCACCTTGGGCGCGGCGAGGGTGGCACCCTCCGGGAGCTTGAGGTCCGGGTCGGTGGGGTCGACCTTCACGGGGGCCGCGGCGGAGGGTTCGGTGACAGGGGGCCGGCTCGGGTCCGTGTCGTCGGCGTGGGCTTGGGCTTGGGCCGCGGCGAGGAGGAGGGTGGCTGCGGCGAGGGTGAAGGTGAGACGGGTGGGGGTCACTTCGGCCTCACCCGGAGATCGTGATATCGGCGGACGTGAACATGGGCATCTGGAATGACACTGCTGAGGTATCGGCAGGCGGAGCTGGGAACTGCATGAACACCGGGATCGACTCTCCCGACTTGATCGTGGAGAGACCTGTTGTCGTGAGCGGACGACCCTCGGTATCGCGCAGGACGTAGTACCGCTTCCTCCCCTTGGAATCCACCAGGGTGGCTCCGCCGAGCGAGTGGCCGTTCCTGATGATCTCGGTCTCATTGCCGCTCAGCTGAGCCGGGATGATAACGGTGTTCGCACCGTCGTTCTTCAGGGTGGCATTCACCGTGACGAAGCCACCGGAGTCGCGCTGCGCAGAGGTGATCTGGAGAAGCAGGCCGTTGGAACCCTTCAATTCGGCCAGCGGCTGGCCCGACTGCCCTTCCTGGGTGCTCGGGTCGGAGCCGGTTGTCCGGGAAGCGGTCGCGGAGTGCTCAGGCTTCTTGTCATCGCCGCCACCTCCACCACAACCCGCCACGCCCACGGCCAGACCAGCCGCAACGGTCAACGCGACCATCCCCCTGCGGACCCTCGCAGTGAACCGCATGCTCATCGCTCCGCTTCCTTCGTCATTGGTCGTGCGCCGGTGAGTCGGCAAGGTGGACGTCGAAGAGGTCTTCCGGCTTCGGGAGGCTCGTGGAGTCGTCCGGCTTCGGGTGCCAGACCTTGTGGTCCTTGCAGGTGAGTGCAGGCAGCTCATCGCCCACGGCGCCCTCGGCGGGCGGGGGCGTACAGAGGGGTTCGATCACAGCAGTCGCGTGCGCCGTCGATCGCATGTCCTCGGTGCCCGGCACGACGGAGTGACCCACGCCCTTGATCGTCGTGGCCTCGACCACGTAGCTCAGCGGACCGTCGGGCGCGCAGTGTTCCGTCGCGCCGTTGAGCCCGGCGAGCCGGTCGGCTCGCAGACAGAAGTTGCCGCCACCGTCTCCGGCGAAGATGGCCTGCCACTTGGCCGGGTCGCGTACGTGGGCCATCCACAGGCCCGCAAGTTGGTCACGGGTCTTCTGGGCCGCCGCCAGGGCCGCCGCATCCGCCGCCGTCTGCGCGCTGCTCCGGTTCACCGCGGCCTGCCCGACGGCGAGATAGGCCAACGCAAGAAAGAGCAGGCCTGCCACCACCGTGATGTAGATGGGAAAGGCCTGCCCTGCGTCGCGAACTGGAGAGGTCAGCCGCCAGTGACTTCGGTGATCTTGGTGACGATCGCGTTGTAGATCGACTGACCGATGTCCGTCCCCGTGATCGCCAACACGATCGCCACGACCACCGCGATGATGCCGAGGTACTCCACCGCTGTCTGCCCCTTGTCGCTTCGAGCAACACGGGTCTGCAGGTACGCGACGGTGGTGTTGAACCAGTTGCTCATGGTGGTCCCCTCCGGGTTCGCCTCCGATCCGGAGAACGTATGCCCGGGCAGCGCGCTCGGCAGAGGGTCCCAGGGCCCAAGCCCGGGCCCATTCGCGGCCCTTCCCGCTCCCCCGTGTCCCCATTTCAGGCCACCCCCAGCCACTTCGCGGCCGCCTGCGAGCGGGTGGTGGTCTGGAGCTTGGCGAAGATGCGGTTGATGTGGTTCTTGACCGTCTTCTCGGAGATGAAGCAGGCGGCGGCGATCTGCTGGTTGGTCATGCCGGACGCGATGAGGTCCATGATCTCCGCCTCCCTCGCACTCAGCCGGAAACGTGAACGGAACGACTGTCCCACAGAGGATTGCAGTTGCGAAAGCGATTGGCCTGAGATTTCCCCTAAATCGTCCGGGATTTGATGGTCGGTGTGTGCAGGTGCACTTGCCCGCAGCTCCACCAGCAACGCCTTCGCCGCCCCCGGCGTCACATGCGGCCGGCCCTCGCGGACATCCCGCACCGCCCGCACCAACTGCTCCGTCGTGAACTCGCCGTGCACCAGGTATCCCCCTGCCCCCAGCCGCAACGCCTCCCGCACGGTCTCCGTCTCGTGGCTGTAGGTGAGCATCATGACCGGCGCCAGCCGCACCAGGTGGGGCAATGCCGAGATTCCGTCGACGCCGGGCATCCGGACGTCGAGGAGGATGACGTCGGGGCGGTGCCGCAGGGCCGCCTCGTAGGCCTCGCGGCCGTCCGCGGCCTCTGCCACCACCGTGGTGTCGGCGCGGCCCGACAGCAGGGCCGTCAGACCCGCCCGGACCACGGGGTTGTCGTCAGCCACCAGCAGCCGCAGCGGAACAGGAGTCGGCGCGGGGGCCTGGGGCCAGGGATGACCGTGCTGCATGAGCTGCCTCCTCTCAGGCGTTGCGGGGGGACGGGCCGGGGCGGTCCAGGGCCGACAGGGGAAGTTCCACACGGACCTCCGTGCCCCGTTCGCGACCGCCCCGGCCGATACGGATGCGGGCGCCCGCCTGCGCGGCCCGCTCCACCATGCCGAGCAGGCCGAAGTGGCCGCACTCGCGGAGCCGTTCGAGCGTGGTGCCGGGCGGGAGGCCCCGGCCGTCGTCGTGGATCGTGAGGCGCAGCAGGTCGCCGTACACCGCCGCGTGGACGTCGACCCGGGTCGCGCCCGCGTGCCGGTGGGCGTTCTCCAGCGCCTCCGTGGCGATGGAGAAGAGGTTGCGGGCCACGGGGGCGGGCAGCGCGGGAAGGATCGGGTCCGGGTCCGGCGCGTCCCGCCAGGAGCAGGCGACGTGGAGGCCCGTACGCCGCGCGAAGTCGTCGGCGGCCGACGACAGCTCGGTCCAGGGGGCCGTCTCCCCCGGCGTGTCCGGCCGCTCCCGCCGTAGGTCCGACAGCAGTTCCCTCGACTCCGCCGCCGCCCTGCGTGCCGAGCGGGAGACCAGTTCCGCCTGTTCCCTGACGCGAGCCGGGTCCAGGGCCTGGGCGGAGGCCGTCGCCGCCAGGCCGTCCGCCGCGAGGGCGACACCGTAGAGGGTCTTGGCCACGGAGTCGTGCATCTCGCGGGCCAGCCGTGCGCGTTCCGCGCTGACCGCCTCCGCCGCCGCGAGGCGCGCTTGGACCGTCGTCAGGGCGTGGGTCGCGGCGCCGAAGCGGAGCATCAGGTTGCGCAGGGTCGAGCCCATGGCGCCGGCGATGACGCACAGGCCGGGCAGGAGCAACGCCTCGGCGACCGGTGCGTGCCGGTCGGCCTTCAGGGTGGCGTGGACCAGGAGCAGGATCAAGGACTGGAGGGAGGCGAAGCAGGCCGCGCCGCGCCAGCTGTAGACGAGGCCCGCGAGCAGCGGGGTGCACACGCTGACGTAGGCGAGCGTGGTGTCCGGGCCGGCCGAGACGAGGAGGAAGGAGCCGAAGAGGGTGTCGGCGGCGAGGAGGCTGGGGTGGCGCAGCAGGAGGGGGCCGAAGCGTTCCCAGTCGCGGAAGAGGACGTAGGACACCATGAAGGTGACGACCACCGCCGCGCCGACCAGGCGGACGCCCAGGCCGGGGGCCGCGTTGAGCAGGGCGGCGGGGGCGGCCACGGCGATCATGGCCAGGCGGAAGCCGAAGACCTGCCGGCACATCGCCTGCAGCGCGCTGATCTGGATCTTCTCCGAGGGTTCGGCAGGGGCCGTGGCGGGACGCGTCGCAGCGGAGGTCGGCCTCCGGCGCCATGAGAACCGTCCCCGGACCCCCTTCAGGCGGCTCAGGCGGCCCTCGAAGACCGAACTCCCCGCACGCCCCGTCCACCCCGTCACCGTCATGTCCGCCTCACTTCCCCGTGAGGGAGCCGAAGTCCACTCCGGAGCCGAGGATCAGGCCCGCGCCCAGCAGCAGCATCGTGGCCGGGACCATGAACGTGGTGATCATCAGTGTGGCCTTGGGCACCGCGCGGGCCGCCTTGCGGCGGGCGTTCTGGGCGTCGGTGCGGCGCATGTCCTTGGCCAGGGAGACGAGGGTGTCGACGATCGGCGCCCCCAGTTCCTCCCCCTGCTGCAGGGCCGTCACGAACATCGCCACCTGTTCCGAGTCGTTCCTGCGCCGCAGCTCCGCGAAGGCCTGGCGGCGGCTCATGCCGAGGTCCATCTGGCGCAGGGTGATACGCAGTTCGTCCGCCCAGGGGCCCTCGTAGCGGGTGGCCACCCGGTCCAGGGCCTGGCGGAAGCCGAGGCCCGCGCTCACCACCACCGCCAGCACGTCCAGGAAGTCGGGCAGGGTGCGCTCGATGACGTCCTTGCGGACCCGGATCGCCGACCAGATGCCGACCTCCGTCCAGAACGCCCCGAACAGCAGCAGGAGTACCGCAACGAACCACTGGCCGCGCAGCAGGAAGACCAGGAAGCCGACCGCGCCCAGCGCGCCGTAGACCGCCCGGCGGGCCGCGTAGCGGTCGATGGTCAGGCCTCCGGGGTTGCCCGCGAGGTCGATCTTGCGGCGGTACCTGGCGACCAGGCGCGGGCCCATCAGGCGCAGCACGGCGGGGGCGTAGCGCATGCCCATCCGGTCGATGACCGAGCCGACCGCGCCGGCGCGGGTGGCGCCGACCTCCAGGGCGAGGGCGAGGTCGCCGGGGAGCCTGGCGTCCGCGCGGTACATGCGGATGCCGGTGAAGGCGCCCCAGACGCCTAGGCCCGTCAGCAGGGCGAGCAGGAATGCCACGGGGACCTCTCCCTCACACGTCGATCCGGCTCAGGCGGCGGATGAGGACGAAGCCGACGGCGTACATCGCGAACGCGATGAGCACGCAGGCCTGGCCGACCGGTGAGCCGGTCATACGGGCCAGCGCGCCGTCCTTGACGCCGTTCATCAGGAACAGCGCGCCGACGCCCAGGACGGGGACGGCGTACGACGTCATGGTCACCTGGCTCAGCTGGGTGCGGATCTCGCGCCGGGTCTCCTTGCGTTCCTCCAGGGTCTCGGTCAGGTTCCGCAGGGCGGACACGACCTGGCCGCCCGCCCGGTTGGAGAGGACCAGGGTCGTGACGAGGACGACCAGTTCACGCGACGGGAGGCGTTCGGCGAGTTCGCCGAGCGCGTCGTCGAGGGAGTGCCCGATGGCCAACTGGTCGGCCACCTTGCCCAGTTCCTGGCCGGCCGGGGCCTCCAGTTCCTCCGCCGCCATGCCGATCGCGGTGCGCAGGGCCAGGCCGGCCTGGGTGGCGTTGGCCAGGATGCGGGCCAGTTCCGGGAGCTGGTTGATGAAGCGCTCGATGCGCTTCTGGCGCTGCCAGTTGAGGAACTGGACCGCCGCCCACACGCCGAGGAGGCCGGCGAGGGGGCCGAAGAACGGCGCCAGCGCGGCCTGGCCGATCAGCCAGAGCGCGGCCACGGCGGCGAGTACGCAGACGAAGAACTCGCCCGGGGTGACGTCCAGGCCGGTGGCCGCCAGCCGCAGTTCCAGCCAGCGGCCGAGGCGGGTACGGCGCAGGCGCCGGTCGAGGTCGCGGAAGCGGCGTCTGCGGCCGGCCGCCGGGACCGGGCCGGTGTGCGAGAGGCGGTCCACGAGCGCCGCGCGCTGGGCCCGGCCCGAGGCGTAGGCGTGCACGCCGGCCACCGCCAGGACGCAGGTCAGCAGCGTCACGCCGGCGGTGAGCTGGACGAGGGTGTGGAGTTCCATGGGGGGCCTACCTGGCTTCTCGGGTGGCGAGCTGGTCGGCGGAGTGGGCGACTCCGAAGGCCTGTGGGACGGGCTGGCTCGCCATGTAGAGGCGGTCGGCGGTACGGCGGGGCAGCGGGAAGTACTGGAAGGTGCCGTAGACGCGGCCGTCGGGGGTCAGGGGCTGGGCGTCGAACCGGGCCACGGTCGCGAGCCGGTACGGCTCCCCGCCGTGGCTGTCGAGGAGCGCGATCTCGGTGATCCGGCGGGCGCCGTCGGCGAACCGGGTGAGCTGGACGATGACGTCGACGGCGCTGTTGATCTGGTCGTGCAGCGCGACGAAGGGGACCTCGACGTCGGACATGGAGGCGAGGGTCTGGAGCCGGGTCAGGGCGTCCTCCGCGCTGTTCGCGTGGACCGTGGCGAGCGAGCCGTCGTGGCCCGTCGACATCGCCTGGAGCATGTCGAGGGACTCGCCGCCGCGGACCTCACCGACCACGATCCGGTCCGGGCGCATCCGCAGGGAGTTGCGGACCAGGTCGCGGATGGTGACCTGGCCCTTGCCCTCGACGTTCGGCGGCCGCGACTCCAGGCGGACCACATGGGTCTGCTGGAGCTGGAGTTCGGCGGAGTCCTCGATGGTGATGATCCGCTCGTGGGGCGGGATGAGTCCGGACAGGGCGTTCAGCAGGGTGGTCTTCCCGGTGCCGGTGGCTCCCGAGACGATGATGTTGAACTTCGCCTGCACCAGGCCGGCCAGCAGGTACACCATGTGCTCGTCCAGCGAGCCGAAGGAGATCAGCTCCTGGAGGGTGAAGGAGCGCGGGAAGCGGCGGATGGTGAGGATCGGGCCGGTCAGGGACAGCGGCGGGATGATGACGTTGACCCGCTCGCCGGAGGGCAGGCGGGCGTCCACCATCGGGTTCGACTCGTCGACCCTGCGGTTCACCGTGGAGACGATCCGCTCGATGGTCTGCATCAGCTGGTCGGCGGAGACGAACCGGAGCGGCAACTGCTCGACGCGGCCGCCGCGTTCCACGAAGATGGCGTCGGGGCCGTTCACCATGATCTCGGTGATCGACGCGTCCTCCAGCAAGGGTTCCAGGATGCCGAGGCCCAGTGCCTCGTCCACGACCCGGCGGATCAGCTGGGAGCGTTCCACCGTCGACAGCACCGGGCCCTCCCGGCTGATGATGTGCCCGAGCACCCGCTCCAGCCGCGCCCGGCGCTCGGCGGCGGCCAGCGCGCTCATCTCCGCGAGATCGATCTCCTCCAGCAGCTTGGCCCGGTAGGAGGCGACGAGATGCCCGTCCTCGCCCCGGCTGCCGTGCTCCTCGGGAGTGCTGATGCGTGCCCGCAGGCTCATGGGGTCGCCTCTCCTCGGTCAGTGGTCGCGGGGCATGGTGGCGGTCTTGGTGGCGTCCCCGAAGTCCCAGAAGATCTCGGGGATGTGGACGGTGGCGGTGACGGTGACCGAGTCGTCCCCGCCGTCGGTCTCCGCGCACTGGACGGTGAGCGGGCCGCTGACCGCGCCGGCGCACGCCTGCTGCGCGTCCTGCCGCAGGGACGCCGCCCGGGCCCCCGCCCGCGCCGCCGTACCGGCCTGCTCGGCGGCGTAGGCGATCGCGCCGATCTGGATGCCCGCCATGGCCACGATCAGCAGGACCGGGATGAACCCGAGGTATTCGACGGCCACCTGACCGCGGTCGCCACTCCGGCGCGGGGACATCTCAGCGCTTCACCTCCTCGACGGCGCCGGCGTGGCCGTGCACGGTCGCGGGGAAGGAGAGCAGCCCGGGGAAGAGGGCCGGAACCCGGAGGGAGACGTCGGCCGTCACATAGCCGCTGCCGCCGCAGTGTTCCACTTTGGCACCCCCTTTCCACGCCTTCGACAGATGCCTCAGCGCGGCCTCATGGCACGCGTCGAAGCGCTCCCCCGAAGGCACCGCCGTCCCGGCCCGCACCCCCTCGTCCGCGGCGTTCCCGGCGAGTGTGAAGGTGTACCCCACCAGCACGGCCTGCCACACGAGCACCAGGGTCAGAATGATCAGCGGGGTCATGCCCAGGAACTCGATGCTCACCTGTCCCCGGTCCCCGCCCGGCCTCCTCATGGGGCGCTCACTCCTTCCGCCGCCGGAATCCGACCGGGCCCCGCCCGCTCCCGCGGTGCGTCCCCTCGGCCGCCTTCACCAGCCCCAGCTCCCCGGCGAGCGCCCACAGCGCCTGCTTCACGGAGCTTCTGCCGTCCAGCTCGTGCAACCGTCCGGCGTCCACCACGCCCTGCAGCTCCCTGAAGTTGGCGGGAACGGCGGTACGCGCCAGGGCGGTCCCGGTGATGCGCTGCACCAGCGCCGGCTGGATCTCGGTGCTGCGTGTATGCCGGTTGACGACCGCCGTGGTCTCCTCCGCCTTGCGGATCTGCAGCCGGTCCCACATCCGTACCGTCCGTTTGGCCGCGCGCACGGCGATGACGTCCGGCGTGGTGACGAGCACCGCGGTGTCGGCCGCTTCCACCGCCGCCGCCCCCGCGGCGCTCAGCTGGGCGCCGCAGTCGACGACGACCACCTCGTAGCGGGAGCGCAGCGCGCTGACGATCTGCCGGGCGGCGCGCTCGGTGACCTCCTCGCCGCGTTCCCCCTCGGCGGGGGCGAGGAGCAGGGCGAGCCCGGTGTCGTGGCGGAAGACGGCGTCGGCGAGGACGCGGGGCGAGATGTCGGTGATGGCGGCGAGGTCGACGACGGACCGGCGGAACTGGATGTCCAGGTAGGAGGCGATGTCCCCGGTCTGGAGGTCGAGGTCGACCAGGACGGTGGGACGGCCGGAGGCCTGCGCGGCGAGGGCCAGCTGGATGGCCGTCAGGGTCGCTCCCACGCCCCCCTTGGCGCCGCTGACCGTGACGACCGTACCGCCGGCTCCGCCGAGGACGTCCGCGCCGTGGCCGAGATGGCGCCGTACCCCTGTGGACCACTGGGCGACGGCCTGGACGCGGCTGGCGAGTTCCTCGTACGACAGCGGGAGCGCGACCAGGCCGCGGGCGCCGGAGTCCATGGCGGCGGAGAACAGGCCGGGGCTCGCGTCGGTGGTGACGAGGATGACGCCGACCGCGGGGAAGCGCAGTGCGACCTCGCGGATCAGCTCCAGGGCCGGGACGGGCCCGATGCGTTCGTGTACGACGACGACTTCCGGGAGTTCGTCCATGGAGTCGGCGGCGAGACGGGCGAGGGTGTCGACCAGCTGCGTGGAGTCACCGACCGGGGGCTGCGGTTCGGCGTCGGGCAGCTGGCTGAGCAGGGTGACGAGGGAGCGGACGGCGTCCGGGTCCGCGCCGGCCGGGAGGATCCTGGTGGGCATGCGGGCCGCCTCTCACTTGTCCGTCGCGAGTTCGTAGGTGCGGTCCTTGTCCGGGACGCTGGTCTCGCCGCCGGGGGCCACCAGCGCGAGCCGGACCCGCTGGGCGAAGGACTCGGCGTAGGTGATGCGCTGGGCGTCGAGGGTGGACAGCGCGAAGGTGATGGGGACGGCCTCGGTGGGCTGCTGCTGGTTCTTGCCGCTGTCGGGGTCGAGGGCGGTGATCCGGCCGACGTCGAGGACGCGGGCGTCGGTCACGATGATCTTCGACTGGTCGGGGTCGCCGTCCTTCTTCCCCTCGAAGGTGGCGTAGACGTTGACCCGCGCCCCGGGGGTGATCTTCCCCGCCACGCCCGTCGCCGCGTCGATCATGATGGCGACCTCCTGCTGGCCGGGCTGGAGGGCGGGCTGGTCGACGATCATGTCGGTCTGCAGCAGGGACCCGGCGCGCAGGGTGGTGACGGCGATCTTGCCCTGGATCTGGCGGAGGTCGGTGACCGCGGTGCCGGACAGCCAGCGCTTCGGCATGGAGGTCTTCTCGAACTGGCTCGTGTCCAGCGCGGTGTACGGCTGCACGTCGGACCGGACCCGGTAGGCCGTGACCTCGGGCCCGACCTTGGAATTCACGTCATGGACGACGGAGAGCACACCGGCGAACGCGCCGAGAGCGCACAGGACCGACAGGACGAGCAGTATCACGCCGCGGCGCTGACGGGAGTTCATGAACCGTGCAACCTCATTGGGGGAATCGGTCGAGCGGGATGTGAGTCGGGTGCGTGCGGTCAGGCGGGCGTGCGCTGTTCCAGGACGCGGGGCGCGGCGGCTTCGCGGGCGGGCGGGGTGGCGGAGCAGAAGACACAGCGGTCGCCTATGACGTCCAGGCCGCACCAGTGGCAGCCGGTCTGCCGCACCGAGGTGACGAGTTGGTACAGCACGGACAGGTCGGCGAGGTAGCTGCAGAACTCGGTCATCCGACCGGTGCCCCACCACACCGGGGACTCGGCGGGCAGGGGGACCTCGCGCAGACCGTGCACGCTCCACCGGCCGGCGAGACCGGCGACCCAGTCGCCCGGCAGCTGCTGCCCTCTGGCGACGAGCATCCAGGTGTTGAACTCGGGCCCCTTGAGGGTGGCGCCGGGCCCTGCGCGCACGAGCTGTGGCTCCGGATGGGCGAGGACGGCGAACTGACTGCCCGGCATCCAGGACTTGGCGTGCGCCTTCAGCCCGACCGGCACCCGGTCCAGCTTGGCCACCGAGCCGAGGACGGCCCCGGCGTGGATGTAGTGGGTGAGCAGGCGCCCGGCGGAGGCGAGGATTCCAGGGCTCAGGTCGCAGGAGGCGAGCTGGCGGAGCTGGCGGGCGAGCACGGCGACGCCGAGGGGCGGCAGTGCGGGCCGGAACAGGGCGATGCGGTCGCTCTCCAGCAGCGAGCGCAGGGTGTGCAGGCGCCGTACGACGGGCTCCGGGGTGGCGGCCGAGCAGACGACGACCACATAGCCGTACTGCTCGGTCAGGGTGTGGAGTTCGGTGAGCGACCGCTCCAGCGGGCGCTGGTCGAGGCCGCCGAGTACGACGGCCGGCATGGTCCGCTCGTCCTGTGCCGGCAGCGCCATGTCGGCACTGGTCACGGCAATGGCAGTTGGCACGCGCAGCTCCCCGCTCTTCACACCCGCCGGCCCACCGGGGTAACTCCCGTGCGCCAGGACGACTTCACTGCGTGACTACCTGAGCACTGTATCCACGGCCGTCTGGCCGGAGAACAGCGTTTGTGAAGCTCGCGTGGAACTCTCTCGGCGCAAGTCCCGCCAAATCCGGACAGCTTGAACGGCGATCCATGAACAGAGTTGGTCTGGACCTCTTGACACCCGGATTGGTCTGGACCAACTTGTAGGCCAACGGTGGCCACCGTCCCTCACCCCTCCCCGCGGAACTCTTCTGTTCCGGCTCCCTCGCCGAACTCCCCCACCGGAGGCCCCAGTGGACCATGCACCAGGCATACCCAGACCCCGCGGACGCCGAATCACGCTGTGGTCCGCGGCCACCGCCCTGGCCCTCTCCGTCGCGGGCCTCACCGCGGCCGCCGGCCCGGCCTCCGCCGCGGACGTCAACAACGTCAGGAACGCGGGCTTCGAGTCGGGCCTGGCCGGCTGGACCTGCACGGCGGGCAGCGGTACGACGGTCTCCTCCCCGGCGCACGGCGGTTCGGCGGCGCTGAAGGCGACCCCGGCCGGCCAGGACGACGCGCAGTGCACCCAGACGGTCGCGGTCAAGCCCAACTCGACGTACTCACTGAGCGCGTGGGTGCAGGGCGGCTACTCGTACCTGGGCGTGACGGGCACCGGCACGACGGACGTCTCGACCTGGACCCCCGACACGACGGCCTGGAAGCAGCTCTCGACCACCTTCACCACCGGCGCGTCGACGACCTCGGTCACGGTCTACACGCACGGCTGGTACGGCCAGGCGGCCTACTACGCCGACGACGTCTCGGTCTACGGTCCCGACGGCGGCGGAGGCGGCGACCCGGCCCCGACGGTCCCGGCCGCGCCGGCCGGCCTGTCCGTCTCCGGTACGACGTCGTCGTCGGTGTCGCTGTCCTGGACCGGCGTACCGGGCGCCACGGGCTACACCGTCTACCGCGACGGCACCAGGGTGACGACGGCGACGGGGACGTCGGCGACGGTGACGGGCCTGACGGCGTCGACGTCGTACGGCTTCCAGGTGACGGCGACGAACGCGGCGGGCGAGTCGGCGCGGTCGGCGTCGGTGACGGCCACCACGTCCCCCGCCGGCACGGGCGGCGGAGGCGGCGGCTCCCTGCCCAAGCACGCGGTGACCGGCTACTGGCAGAACTTCGACAACGGCGCGCGGGTCCAGAAGCTGTCTGACGTGCCGTCGTCGTACGACATCATCGCGGTGGCCTTCGCGGACGCGGCGTCGTCGCCGGGAGCGGTGACGTTCAACCTGGACTCGTCCGGGCTGGGCGGCTACACCGTCGACCAGTTCAAGGCGGACGTCAAGGCGAAGCAGGCGGCCGGCAAGAAGGTCGTCATCTCGATCGGCGGCCAGAACGGCACGGTGTCGGTCAACGACTCGACGTCGGCGACCAACTTCGCGAACTCGGTCTACTCGCTGATGCAGACCTACGGCTTCGACGGCGTGGACATCGACCTGGAGAACGGCCTCGACGCGACGTACATGACGCAGGCGCTGCGCGCCCTGTCGGCGAAGGCGGGCTCGTCCCTCGTCATCACGATGGCCCCCCAGACGATCGACATGCAGTCGACGTCCAACTCCTACTTCCAGACGGCCCTGAACATCAAGGACATCCTCACGGTCGTCAACATGCAGTACTACAACAGCGGCTCCATGCTGGGCTGCGACGGCAAGGTCTACAGCCAGGGCTCGGTCGACTTCCTCACGGCGCTGGCCTGCATCCAGCTCCAGGGCGGACTCTCCCCCTCCCAGGTGGGCCTGGGCCTGCCGGCCTCCACCAGCGCGGCGGGCAGCGGCTACGTCTCCCCGACGGTCGTGGACAACGCCCTGGACTGTCTGGCGGCGGGCACCAACTGCGGTTCCTTCAAGCCGTCGAAGACCTATCCCGGCCTGCGGGGCGCCATGACCTGGTCGACGAACTGGGACGCCTCGGCGGGGAACGCCTGGTCCAGCGCGGTAGGAGCGCATGTGCACGCGATGCCGTGACCTGAGCACCCACCGACCCGCGGCGCCCGGGGCCTGCACGGCTCCGGGCGCCGCGTCCGCGTGAGCGGCCCGCCCATTTTCAGCCGAGCCGCTTTACCTTCTTGACCTGACCATGACACCGCTGGACCATGAGGCGCCCGCACCCCACGCACGTCGCACTGAAGCACCCCACCTCCACCCCAAGGAGATTTCATGCGACTTCGCACCCGCGGCTCCGGCGCGCGCGGCGGCAGACGTGCCGCCGGCCTCGGCGCCCTGCTGGCCCTCGCCCTGGCCGCCCCCGTGGCGGCGACCGCGCCGAGCGCCAGCGCCGACAGCATCCGCAAGGCCGCACCCTCCGGACAGGACGTCCGGCAGTACGAGATCCAGCAGAGCACGACTCCCGTGACCCGCACGGCCATCCAGGCCGCGGGCGTCACCGTGGACGAGGCCGACGAGGAGACCGTCGTCGTCTCCGGGCGCGCCGACCAGATCCGCGCGCTGCGCAGACTCGGCTACGACGTCAGCCCGTTGGGCGCCGCCCCCGTGCGGTCCGGAGCGCGGCCGTACGACTTCCCGAGCGCCGACTCGAAGTACCACAACTACGCCGAGATGAACGCCGAGATCGACCAGCGGCTGGCCGCCTACCCGGGCATCATGAGCAGACGCGTGATCGGCAAGTCGTACGAGGGACGGGACATCGTCGCCATCAAGGTCAGCGACAACGTCGGGACCGACGAGGACGAGCCCGAGGTGCTCTTCACCGCCCACCAGCACGCGCGCGAGCATCTGACCGTGGAGATGGCGCTGTACCTGCTGCGCGAGCTGGGCGCGGGGTACGGGAAGGACTCCCGGATCACCAACCTCGTCAACAGCCGGGAGATCTGGATCGTGCCGGATCTGAATCCGGACGGCGGGGAGTACGACATCGCCACCGGCTCGTACCGGTCGTGGCGGAAGAACCGGCAGCCCAACCCCGGTTCCTCGGCCGTCGGGACGGACCTCAACCGGAACTGGGACTACAAGTGGGGCTGCTGCGGCGGGTCCTCCGGCAGCAAGTCGTCCGAGACCTACCGCGGTGCCTCCCCCGAGTCCGCGCCCGAGGTGAAGGTCGTCGCCGACTTCGTCCGCAGCCGGGTCGTCGGGGGCAAGCAGCAGATCAAGGCCGGGATCGACTTCCACACCTACAGCGAGCTGGTGCTGTGGCCGTTCGGGTGGACGTACGACGACACCGCGACCGGCATGACGGCCGACGACGCCGCCGCCTTCAAGGCCGTGGGGCAGAAGATGGCCGCCAGCAACGGGTACACGCCGGAGCAGTCGAGCGATCTGTACATCACGGACGGGTCGATCGACGACTATCTGTGGGGTACGCAGAAGATCTTCGACTACACCTTCGAGATGTATCCGACGTCCGCCTGGGACGGTGGGTTCTACCCGCCCGACGAGGTGATCGAGCGGGAGACCTCCCGTAACAAGGACGCCGTGTTGCAGCTCCTGGAGAACGCCGACTGCATGTACCGGGCGATCGGCAAGGCCGCCCAGTACTGCAGCTAGCTTCTCAGGCCTCCTCGAAGTAGGCGTCGAGCACCGCGTCCAGCTGCTCGTCCCACTCCTGGAAGCGCGCCCTGGCCGCCGCCTCGATCTCGATCGGGTACCAGCGGCGGTCAGGGGTGTGCACGGTGATCGTGAAACGCTTGCCGAAGCGGGGCGACTCCGTCTCGACCGCGGCGATCTCGTCCCAGCGGAACTCGCAGGACTCCTCGTCCAGGCTGAGGCGGACGCCCTTGCGGTCGGCCACGATCTTCGCGCGGCGGTCGGCCGCCTCGAAGACGGGGCCGCCGGCCGGGCCTTCCTCGTCCACGGACTCCGTGACGTCCTCGGCCGCCGCGGGTGTCTCGGACACCTTCGCGTCCTCGGGCCCCACCGCGTCCTGAGGCTCCGGCTCGCCGGAGACGGCCTTGGCCGGGGCCGTGATGCCGGGGATGAACGCCGGGTCGAAACCGGCGCCCGTCACGGGCTCGGCCTTCAACGGCTCGGCCTTGGACGGCTTGCTGCTCGCTCCTATGCGCTGCTCCACGGCGGCAGTATGGACGACTTCCCTGTGCCGGAACCAGTCAGCCCGCTCATCCCCGGCTTCACTCACGTCACGTTCACACGAACACGCTCACCACCGCGGCCGCCCCGAACCCCGCCACCGACAGCACCGATTCCAGGACCGTCCACGTCCGCAGCGTGTCCCGTTCGGTGATGCCGAAGTACTTGGCCACCATCCAGAACCCACCGTCGTTGACGTGCGAGGCGAAGATGGAGCCGGCCGAGACGGCCATGATGACGAGGGCGACGAAGGCCTGGGAGTGGTGGCCCTCCGTCAGGAGGGGTGCCACGATGCCGGCCGTGGTCACGATCGCGACCGTCGCCGAGCCCTGGGCCACCCGCAGGACCAGGGAGATCAGGTACGCCAGCACGATCACCGGCAGGCCCACGCCGTGGAAGGTGTCGGAGAGCGCCTGGGCGACCCCGCTCGCCTTCAGTACGGCGCCGAAGACCCCGCCCGCGCCGACCACCAGCAGGATGTTGCCGACCGGCTTCAGGGACGCGGTCGACACCGCCTCCAGGGACTTGCGTGACCAGCCGCGCCGGATGCCGAGCAGGTGGTAGGCGAGCAGCAGGGCGAGGGTCAGGGCCACGAAGGGGTGACCGAAGAACTCCAGCACCGAGCGGCCCGGGGAGGGATCCAGCGCGATCGAGGAGAAGGTGGCCGCGAGGATCAGGATCAGCGGCGTACCGATGACGGCGAGGACCGTGCCGAGCGGCACCGGCCTCTCCAGCGGCTGCGCGCCCTGGGCGCGCTGCTCGGCGACGACGGCCCGCCTGGCCTCCTCCGCGGCCTCGACCATGTCCTGCGGTACGGCGACGAAGACGCGCTCGCCGATCCAGGCGGAGTACGCCCAGGCGGCCAGGACGGCCGGGACGCCGCAGACGACGCCCATGAGGACGACCCAGCCGAGCTGGACGTGCAGCAGTCCCGCGGCGGCGACCGGGCCGGGGTGCGGCGGCAGGAAGGCATGGGTCATGGAGAGGCCCGCGAGGAGGGGCAGGCAGTAGAGCAGGATCGACCTGCCGCCGCGCCTGGCGGCCGCGTACACGAGCGGTGCGAGGACGAAGATGCCGACGTCGAAGAAGACCGGGATGCCGAAGATCAGGCCGGTCAGGCCCAGGGCGAGCGGGGCGCGCCGCTCGCCGAAGCGGCCCAGCAGGCGGGAGACCAGCACCTCGGCGCCGCCGCTGACTTCGAGGATCGCGCCGAGCATGGTGCCGAGGCCGATGATGATCGCTACGTGGCCGAGGATGCCGCCCATGCCGGACTCGATGGTGGAGACGGCGTCGGAGCGCTGGACGGTGCCGAAGAGTTCGGTGACGGAGAGGCCGGCCAGCAGGCCCACGGCGACGGAGACGGCGAGCAGGGCCACGAAGGGCTGCAGTCGCACCTTGATGATCAGGAAGAGGAGCAGTGCTATGCCGAGGGCGGCGACCGTGAGGAGGCCGGGGGTGCCGTCGAGGAGGAGGAGCAGGCCTCCGGTGTGGGGTGGGGTCGCGGGGGCGGACACGGCAAGGGCGAAACGCGACATACGGGGGTCCTCTGCGTAAGAACATGGTGCTTTCGGGCAGGGGGGATCGCGGCACGGCGCCGGAGGGCGCCGTGCCGTGTGCGGCGGGTCGGGGACGTGTCAGGAGGTCAGCCGAGTACGGCGAGCGCGTCGATCTCGATGAGGAGGCCGGCCGGGAGGCCGACGTAGACCGTGGTCCGGGCGGCGGGCGGCTGGGTGAGGCCCTGCTCCGCGAAGTAGGTGTCGTAGATGTCGTTCATCTCGGCGAAGTGGTCCACGTCCGTCAGATAGACGCGGATCATCATCGCGTCGTCCCAGCTCGCGCCGCCCTCTTCGAGGATCGACTGGACGTTGGCGAGGGTCTGCAGGGTCTGTTCGCGCAGGGTGGGGCCGGCCGGCGTCGGGAGCTTGCCGTCCTCGGCGGGCAGGAAGCCGACCTGGCCGGCGACCTGGAGGATGTTGCCCTTCCTCACGCCGTGCGAGAACTTCGCGGGCGGGGTGGTGTGGGTCTTCGGGGTGAGGGCGGTCTTCTCGGTCATACGGCGTCCTTGTCTGTCATGCGCGGTCCTTCGTGGGGTCCGTCACCGGCGTCCTTCCGGAGTACTCGCCGCTGATCGCGTCCGCGGTACGGCGGACCTGCGGGAGCAGGGTGAGGAGTTCCTCGGCGGTGACGACGACGTTCGGCGCGGACACCGACATCGCGGCGACCACCCGGCCGTCGGCGCCGCGGATGGGGGCGGCGACGCAGTTGATGGACTCCTCGTGGCCGCCGAGGTCGGTGGCCCAGCCCTGTTCGCGCACCGTGGCGAGCTCCTCGCGGAACGCCTCGGCGTTCGGGGTCGAACGGGGCGTGTACAGGGGGTAGTCGAGCTTGTCCGTGAGGGCGCGGCGCTCGGGTTCGGGGAGGTCGGCGAGGAGGAGTTTCGCGACGGCCGCGACCGTGATGGCGACGGGCTTGCCGATCCGCGAGTACATGCGGACGGGGTAGCGGCTCTCCACCTTGTCGATGTAGAGCACCTCGCCCTCCTCGTACACGGCGAGGTGCACGGTGTGGCCGCAGGCCTCGTTGAGCCGTGCGAGGTGGGGGTGGGCGATCTCGCGGATGTCGAGGTTCTCCATCGCCTCCTGGGCGAGGGCGAAGAGACGGGCGCCGAGGCGGTAGCGCTGGTCGGACTGACGGTAGACCAGGCCGTGTTCGTGCAGGGTGCGCAGGAGCCGCAGCGCCGTTGACTTGTGGACGCCGAGGCGGTCGGCGACCTGGCCGAGGTCGGCGGGGCCCTCCGCGAGCAGGGGCAGGATGCTCAGCGCGCGGTCGACGGTCTGGCTCATGGGGTGTTCGCCTCCTCGTTGGCCCGCTCGGCCTGCGTCCAGCCGGGGGCGAGTCGAAGTCTCCCCCATGCGCCGTGGTCCAGGGCCGACAGGCGGTCGGCGTGGTCCCGGGCGGGCGGGGTGGCCAGGTCGCCGGGGGTGGTGAGGGCCGCCGCGGCGAAGAGATGGCCGTACCTGAGCCGGGTCCCGAGGGGCAGGCCGCGCAGGGTGCCGGAGAGGAAGCCCGCGGCGAAGGCGTCTCCGGCGCCGGTGGTGGCCACGACGTCCACGTGCGGGGCCGGTTCGAAGGTGACCGCGGGAGACCGGCGGAGCGGGCGCGCGCCGTCCGTCTCCGGCCCGGTGGTGTGGCGTTCGAACGCCGTCGCTCCTCTGCCGCCCTGCTTCACCACCAGTACCCCCGGCTCCGGCAGTGCCCTTCCGATCGCCTCGGGGCCACCCGTGATGCCCCATGCCTCCTCCGCCTCGTCCTCGCCGACGAAGACGAGGTCCGCCCGGCGGGCCAGGTCCAGCAGGACCAGGGGACCCTCGGCGGTTCGCCACAGGGCGGGGCGGTGGTTGACGTCGAAGGAGAGGACAGGGCGCCCGGGGCGGGGGGCCGTGAGGGTGTGCAGCAGGGTGCGGCAGGCCTCGGACAGTGCCGCCGTGATGCCGGACAGGTGCAGGATCCGGCCCGCCCGCACCGCCGCCCGGTCCACGTTCGCCACGGACATCGCCGACGCCGCCGAACCCGCCCGGTAGTACGCGACCTCGTGCGCGCCCGTGCCCCGGTCTCCGGCCGTGCGGAAGTAGACGCCGGTCGGGCGGGCCGCATCCCGGTGCACGAAGGAGACGTCGACGCCGTACCCGGCGATCCGCTCCACCAGGTGGTCGCCGAAGCCGTCCGCGCCGACCCGGCCGACCCAGCGGGCGCTGTGGCCGGCGGCGGCCAGCACACAGGCCACGTTGGACTCGGCGCCGCCGATCGCGCGGTCGAAGGAGGGCACGTCCGCGAGGCGGCCCGGCCGGCTGGGCAGGAAGGTGACCATGGACTCGCCGAGCGCCACGACGTCCACGTTGTCCACGCGGTCGTGCGCAACGGGCGAGACGTAAGCAGCGTCGTTGATGATGACTCCTGTCCGATGGCCGGGTGACGGCTCCGTTGACCCGGTGTCGGCGAGATGCTAGACACCAGTTAGCACCACATGCAATGGCTGTTGCAGAGAATGCAACGACCAGGAGAGGGGCTCCATGAGCACCGAAGCGCTCGCCCGGCTGGCCGAGGAACGCGTCGACCACCGCTTCAAGGGCCTGCCGCCGGACGCCGACGGCCGCACGGTCGGCGAGCTGGCCGCCCAGCGCCGCAACCTCTTCACGGACGACTTCCCCACCCCCGTCCTCGCCCTGTCCGCCGAGCGCCTGGAGCACAACCTGGCGCTGATGGAGACGTACGCCGCCCGGCACGGCCTCGCCTTCGCCCCGCACGGCAAGACCTCCATGGCCCCGCAGCTCTTCCACCGCCAGATCGAGCACGGGGCCTGGGGGATCACCCTGGCGGTGCCCCACCAGGTGCGCGTCGCCCGGGCGTTCGGCATCCAGCGGGTCTTTCTCGCCAACGAGCTGATCGACACCGCCGCGCTCCGCTGGATCGCGGGCGAGCTGGCCGCCGACCCCGGTTTCCGGTTCGTCTGCTACGTCGACTCCGTGCGCGGTGTCGAGCTGATGGACTCCGCGCTCAAGGGCTCGGCCCGGCCCCTGGACGTCGTCGTCGAGCTCGGCGCGGGCGAGGGCGCCCGCACCGGTGTGCGCACCGAGTCCGAGGCCCTGGCCGTCGCCGGGGCCGTGTCGGACACCGGGACGCTGCGGCTCGTCGGCGTCGCGGGGTACGAGGGCGAGGTGCCGCGGGCGGATCCGGCGCGGGTGCGGTCGTATCTGCGGCGGCTGGTGGCACTCGCCGTCGAACTGGACGAGGGCGGCCGGTTCGGGGAGGCCGAGGAGGTCATCGTCAGCGCGGGCGGCAGCGCCTGGTTCGACGCGGTGGCCGAGGTGTTCGAGGAGATCCCCGGCCTCTCCCTGCCCGTGCTGAAGCTGCTGCGCTCGGGGGCGTACGTCTCGCACGACGACGGGCACTACCGCAGGCTCACCCCCTTCAGCCGGGTCCCCGAGGAGGGCGCCCTGGAGCCCGCCTTCCGGCTGTGGGCGCAGGTCGTCTCCCGGCCCACCCCCGAGCAGGCCTTCGTCAACGCCGGCAAGCGCGACGCCGCCT
This sequence comes from Streptomyces filipinensis, assembly GCF_014649495.1. GTDB lineage: Bacteria > Actinomycetota > Actinomycetes > Streptomycetales > Streptomycetaceae > Streptomyces > Streptomyces filipinensis. Next base: position 393,648 of record NZ_BMTD01000002.1, read on the forward strand.
ACGACCTGGACCTGCCCACCGCCCAGGTGGTACGCCGGAACGGTGTCGAGCGCGCGGCCACCGGCGTCACCGTGACCGGCCTGTCCGACCAGCACGCGTGGCTGCGCACGGAACCGGGCGCGGACGTCGAGGTCGGCGACTGGATCGGCCTCGGTCTGTCCCACCCGTGCACGTCCTTCGACAAGTGGCAGCTGATCCCGGTGGCCGAGGCGGACGGGACGGTCGTCGACTACATCCGTACGTTCTTCTAGGCGCCGCTGAAGGGGAGGCGGGACATGGAGGACCTGGTCATCCGGGACGCCGACGTCGCCGACGGCAGCGGCGAGGCGTCGTACCGGGCCGACGTGGTGATCGACGGCGGCCGGATCGTCTCGATCGTGAAGGAGGCCGCCGCGGCCGGCTGCCAGCGCCCGCGCGCCATGCGGGAGCTGGACGCGGAGGGCCTGGTCCTCTCCCCCGGCTTCATCGACATGCACGCCCACTCCGACCTCGCCCTGCTCCGGGACCCCGATCACAGCGCGAAGGCGGCGCAGGGCGTGACGCTGGAGGTCATCGGCCAGGACGGGCTGTCGTACGCGCCGGTGGACGACCGCACCCTGGAGGAGGTGCGCCGGGCGATCACCGGGTGGAACGGGTACGGCGACGACCTCGACCTCGACTGGCGGTCGGTGGGCGAGTACCTGGACCGGCTGGATCGCGGGATCGCCGTGAACGCGGCCTATCTCGTCCCCCAGGGCACGGTCCGCGCCCTCGTCGTCGGCTGGGAGGACCGCGCGGCCACCCCGCAAGAGCTCGGCCGGATGCGGCGGTTGGTCGCGGAGGGGCTGGAGCAGGGCGCGGTCGGACTGTCGTCGGGGCTCACGTACACGCCCGGCATGTACGCCCCGGACGCCGAACTGACCGAACTGTGCCGGGTGGTGGCGTCCTACGGCGGCTACTACTGCCCGCACCACCGCTCCTACGGCGCCGGCGCCCTGGAGGCGTACGCCGCGATGGTCGCCCTCACCCGCGAGGCCGGCTGTCCGCTCCACCTGGCCCACGCGACGATGAACTTCGGGGTGAACGAAGGACGGGCCCCAAAGCTGCTGGCCCTGCTCGACGCCGCCCTGGACGCAGGCGCGGACATCACGCTGGACAGCTATCCCTACACCCCCGGCTGCACCACCCTGGCCGCGCTGCTGCCGAGCTGGGCGAGCGAGGGCGGCCCGGAGGCGGTCCTGGCCCGGCTCGGCGACCCGGCGACGGCCGAGCGGATCCGGCACGACCTGGAGGTGACCGGCTCGGACGGCTGCCACGGCGTGCCCGTGGACTGGGGGACGATCGAGGTCTCCGGCGTCACCACCCCCGGGCTCGGCGACCTGGTGGGCCGCACCGTCCGGCAGGCGGCCGGCGCGCGCGGCGAGGCCCCCTGGGACACCGCCCGGCGGCTGCTGGTCGAGGACCGGCTGGGTACGACGGTCCTCCAGCACGTCGGCCACGAGGACAACGTCCGCGCGATCATGCGGCACCGCACGCACACGGGCGGCTCCGACGGCATCCTGCGGGGCGACAAGCCGCACCCACGCGCCTACGGCACCTTCCCGCGCTATCTCGGCCACTACGTGCGCGAGTCGGGGATCCTCTCGCTGGAGGAGTGCGTCGCCCACCTCACGTCCCGGCCCGCGGCCCGGCTGCGACTGCCGGACCGCGGGCTGGTACGCGAGGGGTACCGGGCCGACCTGGTGCTGTTCGACCCCCGGTCGGTGGCGTCCGGCGCGACCTTCACCGAGCCGCGGACGCTTCCCACGGGGATCCCGTACGTCCTGGTCGACGGCCGGTTCGTCATCGAGGACGGGAAGCGGACGGACGTGCTCGCGGGCCGGTCCGTCCGCCGTACCCCGGTGTGACGCCTACGGCTTGGGCAGGGTGCAGCCGGACGCGCCGAGGTCGAGCTTGTTGCCGGTGGTGAAGCAGGCCGGGATGTTGTACGTCTCCTCGGCGTAGTTGATGCCCTTGCGGACGGTGACGTTGCCGCTCTCGTCGACTTCGCAGGGGTTGTTCTCGGTGCAGCGCTCACCGTCCTCGTTGCCGGTGTTGTTCACCGCCACGACCTTGCCGGTGGCCGTGTCGATCACCGGGGAGCCCGAGGTGCCGCCGATGGTGTTGCAGGAGGAGGTGTAGCGCAGGGAGTCCTTCCAGGTCCAGTCACCCTCCTTCAGCCGGTACACGAACCCGTCGACGTTGCAGCTGTAGGTGCGCTTCCAGTAGCCGGAGACGACCTTGATGGCGGTGCCGGCGGTCGGGTGCGTGTCCTGGACGGTGAGCGGGGAGATCCCGTAGGAGCTCTTGATCGCCGCGTACGTGGTGGTGGTGCGGTAGATCGTGACGTCCGTGTCCGTCATGGTCGAGTAGACGACCTGGTTGGCACGCAGGGTCGCGACCTTGCTGCCGCTGGCGTTGAGCAGGCCGAAGCTACGGCTGGAGGACTGGCCGGTGATGACCTCGCCGGGCTCGGGGAAGCCCGTCTCCAGGCAGTGGCCGTTGGTCAGCACGAGCGCCGGGTCGGTGTCCGCGGAGTTGGGGAAGCGGATGACGGAACCGGAGCAGTTGCTGAGCGAGACGGTGCCGGCGAAGTTGACGGTCACCGCGGGCTTGGCGGCGGTGTGCGGCGCGGCGACCGCGGGGGCCGCGCCCAGCCCGGCTATGGCCACGGAGGAGAGTGCGGCAAGGAGAGGCTTGTTCATGTGGGGGTCCCCTCTGACGACTTGAGCGACCGGACATCTTCCGGCCGCCCTTGATTTGTCATGCGCATTCTCAACGCTGCGAGGGGTGGCGAACAAGGAGCAACGTCGGGTCATAGGGGTTTCCCTGTGCGGGAGGGCCGCGCCGGCCCGCCGGTCAGCGGAGCGACTTGCCCACCGCCTTCGGCTTGGTGACGACGGCACCGAACAGCGCCACTCCCCTGATCACGACGCGCGGGGCGCCGGGCCGCCGCGCCCCGCCGGCTCCACGCCTGCCGAACACGCCGAACAGACCCAGACCCCTGACCTCGACGTCGACGTCGTCCGGGACGACGATCTCGGTGCCGCCCCAGAGCGCGACCGCCCGGATCTCGGTCTCCCGGGAGGCGGAGCGGGCCTCACACAGGTCGAGTCGGCCGCCGCCCCACATCGACCAGGAGGTGAACCGCTGTGGGACGACCCAGCGGCCCTCGCGGGCGAAGCCGCCGAACACGCCCAGCGCGAAGCGGGAGTCGGGCACCCGGTCCACCACCAGCGCGCCCCTGGGCCCCGGTCCGGGCAGGCCGCGCACGACGACCGCCAGCTCGCCGAGCGTCCGGGCGCTGTACACCCGGCCGAGCCGGTCGTCCAGCTCGGCCAGCGACAGGCGGCCGACGGCCACGGCGGCGCGCACCCGCTCGACGGCACGCTCCCGGTCCTCGTCACAGGCGAGCGTGCCGGGAGCGGCCGGCGGCTGTTCCGCCGCAGCGGGCTGCTCCGTCATGGGGCAACCCTCGCACGTGGAGCGCGACTTACCGCAGGCGGCGCGCCAAACGGCTTGGGGCGCAGGGGCGTTGACGGCACACGGGCGCCGGTCGGTCAGTGCGGGTGTTTGGTGGCGCCGCGACCGTGCCCCCGGCCGCCGGGCAGGCCCGGGGTGGAGGAGGCCGGGCCCGCCGTCGTCGCGGCGGGCGTGGGCGCGGACGCCGACGGGGCCGGAGCGGAGGGCGAGAGGGACGCGGCGCCGCTCGGGCCGCCGGCCGTCCGGGACGCGCGGGCGGCAGCGGAGGCGGCCGAGACGGACGGCGCCGCCGAGGCGGAACCGGCGGCGGCCGCCGGGACGGTCGCGGCCGGGGAGCCGGTGTCCGTGCGAGGGCTCGCGCCGGCCGAGTCACCGGCGGCGACGCGCCCGGTACCGGCCGGGCGGGACCCGTCCGGGGGCGCGGCGTCCGAGCCACCCGCCAGAGCGGCGATCACCGCTGCCGCGCCGGCCGCGCCCAGCACCCCGGCGACGGCGGCCACCCTCCGGCGGCCGCCCGTGCGCCGCCCGGCACGCCGCCGCGCGGCCCTGCCCTCGCCCGGCCGGACCGGCTCGGCCGGCCGGGCGGCCTCGGCCAGCGGGGGCAGCTCACGCGTCTCGTCGTACGCGTTCTGCCAGCCGTGCGCGGCGGCCGGGTCGACGTAGTCGTCGTACGCCGGCGCCGGGGCCTGCCGCAGGTAGACGTTCGGCGGTACCGGAAACGCCGGCTGCGCGGGCGGCGCGGTCGCTCGTTCCCGCTGCTCACCGCCCGGGCCCTGCGCGCCGTACGCCCCCGTCTCATGCTCCCGTTCGGTGGACATGACAGCGGATTCTAGGGACGCAAGTGGCTCCTGAGACAGCCTTCGGCGATATCCGGGCAAACCCCCGGTCTCACGTGGTGGAAAACACGGCCCATGAAGCGTTACCGGGCCGTAAGCTCACGGGCATGCAGGTGATCCAGTCGACCAAGCTCGCCAACGTCTGTTACGAGATCCGGGGTCCGGTTCTCGAAGAGGCCATGCGGCTTGAGGCGGCGGGCCACCGCATCCTCAAGCTCAATACCGGCAACCCGGCCGCCTTCGGCTTCGAGTGCCCGCGCGAGATCCTGGAGGACGTCCTCCGCAACGTCTCCACGGCGCACGGCTACGGCGACGCCAAGGGCCTGCTGGCCGCCCGGCGCGCGGTCGTCATGCACAACCAGACCCTCGGCATCGAGACGGACGTCGAGCACGTCTTCATCGGCAACGGCGTCTCCGAGCTGATCGTGATGGCCATGCAGGGCCTGCTCGACGACGGCGACGAGGTCCTCGTACCGGCCCCGGACTACCCGCTGTGGACGGCGGCGGTCTCCCTGTCCGGCGGCACGGCCGTGCACTACCGCTGCGACGAGCAGTCCGACTGGATGCCCGATCTCGCCGACGTCGAGCGCAAGGTCACCGACCGCACCAAGGCCATCGTCATCATCAACCCGAACAACCCCACGGGCGCGGTCTACGACGAGGCGGTGCTCAAGGGCCTGACCGACATCGCCCGCCGGCACAACCTGCTGGTGTGCTCCGACGAGATCTACGACAAGATCCTCTACGACGGCGCCACCCACACCCCGACCGCCAAGGTCGCCCCCGACCTGCTCACCCTCACCTTCAACGGCATGTCGAAGGCGTACCGGGTGGCGGGCTACCGGGTCGGGTGGATGTCGATCTCCGGTCCGCGCGCGCACGCGCAGTCGTACATCGAAGGCCTGACGATCCTGGCGAACATGCGGCTGTGCGCCAACATGCCGGGCCAGCACGGTGTGGTCGCCGCGCTCAGCGGACGCCAGTCGATCAACGACCTGGTCCTGCCGGGCGGCCGGCTGAAGGAGCAGGTGGACACCGCGTACGAACTGCTGACGCAGATCCCGGGCGTGAGCTGTGTGCGGCCCAAGGGCGCGCTGTACCTCTTCCCGCGCCTCGACCCGCAGGTCTTCAAGATCAAGGACGATCGGCAGATGGTCCTGGACCTGCTGCGCCAGGAGAAGATCATGGTCGTCCAGGGCACGGGCTTCAACTGGCCGGAGCCGGACCACTTCCGTGTGGTGACCCTGCCGTCGGTCGGCGATCTCCGGGACGCGATCACCCGGATCGGGAACTTCCTGGACGGATACAGCCAGCCGTAGCGGACGGACACGGCGGGGTGTAGTCGGTGGACTCCCTTCCGTGACTCGACTCAACTTTAGACGAAATCCAAGCTAGGATGGCTTCCTGTCAGAGCACAGGAGGCCATCCCCATGTACGAACCGATCCGCGCCAAGTCGGTCCACAGCACGATGGCCGGCACAGCCTCCGACTTCCCCCACCGCTCGCGCGAGGAGGAGCTGGACATCCAGCTCGCCGGCCACCTCGCGGCCCTGCTCGCCGTGACCGACGAACTGCGCGGACCGGCCCCGTCGGCCGATCTGGAGACCGCCGCCGAACGGCTCGCCGAACAGGTGACCCGGCTCCGGGGCGGGCGCGCCCCGCTGCGGGCGACGCCGTCCGCCGCCGCCGACCCCACGGCCCTGCACCGGCGCGCGCACGCGCTGGCCGGACGTGCCCTCGTGGTCGCCGCCTCGCGCGCGGACACGGCGGCCGCCATCCTCGCGGCCGAGCGGATGGACGCGCACGGCGCCGCGCTGTCGGCCGACCCGAAGGAACTCAGCGCGGCCCACTGACCCCCGACGAGGGGTCCTTGATCGGCCCCGGTCCGCGTGCACCCGCAGCGACGCGCGGACCGGGCGCCATGACACCGCACCGGCTTCGCCCGGCGTCGATCGGCCACCGGAACGCCGGGCGGAGGACCGAAGCCGCACACCCGGCGTCCAAGAAGGAAGCCGCACACGCGGTGTCCGAGAAGAGGCGCAACAGCCGAAGGCGGGGCCCCGCACGCCATTGTGCGGGGCCCCGCGGGGGTGGTCACCACGGCCGGCCGTGACGATCGCTGGTCAGGGCATCCGGACCGGCCGTGGAGTCTGGGGCGGGCTTGTTCAGCCCAGGCGCTCCACCAGCGCGCGGTACTGGTCCCACAGCTCCTTGGGCGTGTGGTCGCCGAAGGTGTTGAGGTGCTCGGGGACCAGGGCGGCCTCCTCGCGCCAGACCTCCTTGTCCACGGTGAGCAGGAAGTCCAGGTCGGACTCGGACAGCTCCAGGCCGTTGGTGTCCAGCGCGGCCTTGGCCGGCAGGATGCCGATCGGCGTCTCGACGCCCTCGGCCTTGCCGTCCAGCCGCTCCACGATCCACTTCAGGACACGCGCGTTCTCGCCGAAGCCCGGCCAGACGAACTTGCCCTCGTCGTTCTTGCGGAACCAGTTGACGTAGTAGATCTTCGGCAGCTTCGACTGGTCCTTGCCCTTGGCCACGTCGACCCAGTGACCCATGTAGTCGCCCATGTTGTAGCCGCAGAAGGGCAGCATCGCGAACGGGTCGCGGCGCAGCTCGCCGACCTTGCCCTCGGCGGCGGCGGTCTTCTCGGAGGCCACGTTGGCGCCGAGGAAGACACCGTGGTTCCAGTCGAAGGACTCCGTCACCAGCGGCACCGCGCTCGCGCGGCGGCCGCCGAAGAGGATCGCCGAGATCGGCACGCCCTTGGGGTCCTCCCACTCCGGCGCGATGATCGGGCACTGGGAGGCGGGCGTGGTGAAACGGGCGTTGGGGTGCGCGGCGGGCTCTGCGGACTCCGGGGTCCAGTCGCGGCCCTTCCAGTCCGTCAGGTGGGCCGGAGTCTCCTCCGTCATGCCCTCCCACCACACGTCACCGTCGTCGGTGAGGGCGACGTTGGTGAAGACCGAGTTGCCCCACAGCGTCTTCATCGCGTTGGCGTTGGTGTGCTCACCGGTGCCGGGCGCGACGCCGAAGAAGCCGGCCTCGGGGTTGATCGCGTACAGGCGGCCGTCCTCGCCGAAGCGCATCCAGGCGATGTCGTCGCCGATGGTCTCCACGGTCCAGCCGGAGATCGTCGGCTCCAGCATGGCGAGGTTGGTCTTGCCGCAGGCGCTCGGGAAGGCGGCGGCGACGTACTTGGACTCGCCCTGCGGCGGGGTGAGCTTGAGGATCAGCATGTGCTCGGCCAGCCAGCCCTCGTCACGCGCCATGACCGAGGCGATACGCAGCGCGTAGCACTTCTTGCCGAGCAGGGCGTTGCCGCCGTAGCCGGAGCCGTAGGACCAGATCTCGCGGTCCTCGGGGAAGTGCGAGATGTACTTGGTGGAGTTGCACGGCCACGGGACGTCCTGCTGGCCCTCCTCCAGCGGGGCACCGAGGGTGTGCACGGCCTTCACGAAGAAGCCCTCGTCGCCGAGCTCGTCGAGGACCGGCCGGCCCATGCGCGTCATCGTGCGCATGGAGACGGCGACGTAGGCGGAGTCGGTGATCTCCACGCCGATCGCGGACAGCGGGGAGCCGAGGGGGCCCATGCAGAACGGGACGACGTACATGGTGCGTCCGCGCATGGAGCCGCGGAACAGGCCCTTCTCGCCGCTGAAGATCTCCCGCATCTCGGCGGGGGCCTTCCAGTGGTTGGTGGGGCCCGCGTCCTCCTCCTTCTCGGAGCAGATGAAGGTGCGGTCCTCGACGCGCGCGACGTCGGTCGGGTCGGAGGCCGCGTAGTAGGAGTTGGGGCGCTTGATCGGGTCGAGCTTCTTGAAGGTGCCCTTGGCCACCAGCTCTTCGCACAGCCGGTCGTACTCGGCCTCGGATCCGTCACACCAGACCACGTTGTCCGGCTGCGTCAGTTCGGCGATCTCATGCACCCACGAGATCAGTTCCTGATGGTTGGTGGGAACGCTGGAAGCCGAGTTGTCGCGCGCCACGGTTGCTCCTAAGTGAGGGATTTTGTCCTGGTGGCCCCGTGGGGGCTGCGACCCGGACGCTTCGTGATGCTCATCCGGTGCCGACTGCACTCATTTGATCGTATCCGACACGAGTGCCCATATGTCCAGGGGGCCTCACAGGTGAGCACGTGAGGAAGGCCACGATTTCCAGCGGGGTTTACGTTTCCTTTGCGTCCAGGTATGCGCCACCTGAAGGTCTTTTTGCGTTCGATCGACCAAGAGCCGCGCCGATACCCGACTTACGAAGCCGTAGGTACCATGCCCCGCATGACTGCGTCCGCCCCCGACGCGCGCACGGAGACGCCGGCCAGCGGCCGCGGTCCCGTCGCGCTCTCCTTGCCGCACCCGGTCAAGCCCAGGCTCCGCGGCTGGCTGCACCTCGGCATGTTCCCGGCCGTACTCATCGCGGGGCTCGTGCTCACGGCCCTCGCCGACTCCACCAGAGGCCGTGTCGCCTGCGGGATCTACGTCCTGACGGCCTGCCTGCTCTTCGGCGTCAGCGCGCTGTACCACCGGGGCAACTGGAGCCCCCGGATGGACGGCGTCCTGCGCCGGCTGGACCACGCCAACATCTTCCTGATCATCGCGGGCACCTACACCCCGCTGACGATGCTGCTCCTGCCCAGCGCGAAGGGGCAGTGGCTGCTGTGGGGGATCTGGGCCGCCGCCGCGGCCGGCATCGTCTTCCGCGTCTTCTGGGTCGGCGCCCCGCGCTGGCTCTACACGCCCTGCTACATCGCGATGGGCTGGGCGGCCGTCTTCTTCCTGCCCGACTTCCTGCGCACCGGCGGCATCGCGGTCCTGGTCCTGGTGATCGTCGGCGGCCTGCTCTACAGCGCGGGCGGCGTGGTCTACGGCATCAAGCGACCGAACCCGTCCCCGCGCTGGTTCGGCTTCCACGAGGTCTTCCACTCCTTCACGCTCGCCGCGTTCGTCGTCCACTACGTCGGCATCTCACTGGTGGCGTACCAGCACGCGTAAAACCCCCCACCCCTTCCCTTTCCGGCCACGGCTCACCAGCCGTGGCCGTTTTCGTGCGCCTGACACCAGCTCCCCATTGACAGGCTCATGATTTTGAGAGCTACTCTCATTTCATGGTTACTGTCACTCCGAACCCTAGGCGTTGGTGGGCCCTGGGGGCCCTGGTCGCGAGCATGCTGGTGCTCGCCTTCGACTCGACGATCCTCAACGTGGCCCTGCCGACCATGGCCGGGCAGCTCGGCGCCACGACCGGGCAGCAGCAGTGGATGGCGGACGCGTACGTCGTCGTCTTCGCCGCGCTGATGCTCCCGGCGGGCCTGCTCGGCGACCGGTTCGGCCGGCGCCGGATGCTGATCACCGGACTCGGCGTCTTCCTGGCGGGCTCGGTCCTGGGCTCCCTGGCCTCGGACGTGAACGCCGTCGTCGCCGCCCGCGCGGTGATGGGCGTCGGCGCCGCGCTGATCATGCCGCTGTCGCTGGCCGTGCTGCCCGCGATGTTCACCCCCGGCGAGCGGGGCAAGGCCGTCGGCATGATCTCCGCCGCCTCCGCGCTCGGCATGCCGCTCGGCCCGCTGGTCGGCGGCTTTCTTCTGGACCACTTCTGGTGGGGGTCGGTCTTCCTGATCAACATCCCGATGGCCGCGCTCGGCATCGCCGCCTGCCTCCTCCTGCTGCCCGAGACCCGCGACCCGGCGGGCCCGAGGGTCGACGCCGTCTCCACCGCGCTCACCGCGACCGGCCTCGGCGCCCTCATCTACGCGATCATCGAGGCCCCGGACCGCGGCTGGACCGACCCGCTGGTGCTGGCGACGTTCGCGGCGGCCGCCGTCCTGCTCACCGCGCTCGTCCTGCGCGAACGCCGGACGGTCCGGCCCATGCTCGACATGACCCTGCTGACCCACCGCGGCTTCCTGCTCAACACCGTCGCCGCGACCCTCGTGATGTTCGTGCTGTCCGGCCTGATGTTCACGGTGCCGACCTACCTCCAGGCGGTGCTCGGCCAGGACGCCTTCGCCACCGGAGTGCGGCTGCTGCCGCTGTCGCTCGGGCTGTTGGTCGCGGCCAAGAGCGCCCAGGCGGCCGTCGTCCGGTTCGGGGCGCGCGCGGCGGTCAGCGCCGGCCTGGTCGTCCTCGCCTTCGCCGCCCTGCTCGGCACCCGTACGACGGACGGCTCCGGCTACGGCTTCACCGCCCTGTGGCTGGCGCTGGCCGGCCTCGGTTTCGGCTTCGCGGTCGTCCCGGCGATGGACGGCGCGCTCGGCACCCTGCCCGCCGACCGGGCCGGCAGCGGCTCCGGACTGCTCATGACGCTGCGCCAGGTCGGGGGCGCCGTCGGCATCGCGCTGCTCGGCAGCCTCCTCGCGAGCGCCTTCCGGGACCGGATCGACGTGACCGGGCTGCCCGGTCCGGTGGCGCACACCGCCGGGGAGTCGGTGGTCGCCGCGCACGCCGTCGCCGCGCGCACGCACTCCGCGCACCTCGCGGCCTCCGCGGACACCGCCTTCGTGCACGGCATGACCCTGGTCCTGCTCGTGTGCGGCATCGCCTCCCTCGCGGCGGCCCTGCTCGCGGCCCTGTTCCTGTCCGACGCCCCCGGCGTACGGCGCACCGGGCCGCGGCAGGCCCCGGCCGTGGCCGCCCCCGCCGGGGATGCCGGACAATGACCGGCATGACGGCCGCACGCACCCCCAGCACCTCCCCCGCCGACCGGCCCCATGTCGGCCTGCGGGAACGCAAGAAGATCAAGACGCGGGAGGCGATCCGCGCGGCGACCTACGCGCTGGTCGAGGAGCAGGGCTACGACGCCACGACGATCGACCAGATCGCCGAGCGGGCCGAGGTCTCACCGTCGACCGTGTTCCGCTACTTCCCGACCAAGGAGGACATCGTCCTCACGGACGAGTACGACCCGCTCATCCTGGAGGAGATCCGGGCGCGGCCCGCCGACGAACCCTGGTCCGAGACCATGCGGTACGTCCTGCACCGGGCCCTCGAGTTCGGTATGGACGACGACCTCGCGGTCTCCCGGCTGCGGACCCACCTCATGGTCCAGGTCCCGGCGGTGCGCTCGCGGATGATGGAGAGCATGTCGGCCACCGGCCGCATGCTCTGCGAGGCCATCGGCGAGCGCACCGGCCGCGACCCGGACAGCCTGGAGGTCCGCGTCTACGCCATGTCCCTGATCGGCGCCCTGATGGAGACGTCCATGTACTGGGCGGAGAACGACCACCGGGACGACTTCGCGGCCCTGGTCGACCGCACCCTCGACGTCATGGAGCACGGCCTCCCGCACGAAAACCGCTGAGGTCCGGGCGACCCCCCGTGCGATCCTGACGTCGTGAACCGACCCGAGATCCACGTCGAAGTCGCCCCCGCGCTCCACCTGTTCGTACCGGCCGCCCGACGGGCCGGCGCCACGCCGCTGGCCACGGACGGCGTCTCGACCCTCGGCCATGTCATCGAGTCCCTCGGCGTCCCGCTGACCGAGGTGGGCGCACTGGTCGTGGACGGCCGCGAGGTGCCGGTGTCGCACATCCCGCAGGCTGGCGAGACGGTGCGGGTACGCCCGGTCGACCGCCCCCAGCGGGTCCCCGGCGCCCCGCTCCGCTTCCTCCTCGACGTCCACCTCGGCACCCTGGCCCGCCGGCTGCGTCTGCTCGGCGTGGACACGGCGTACGAGTCGACCGACATCGGCGACCCGGCGCTGGCCGCGCGGTCGGCGGCCGAGAAGCGGGTGATGCTCAGCCGCGACCGGGGCCTGCTGCGCCGCCGCGAACTGTGGGCCGGTGCCTTCGTCTACAGCACCCGCCCCGACGACCAGCTGCACGACGTCCTCGACCGCTTCGCCCCCGACCTGACCCCGTGGACCCGCTGCACCGCCTGCAACGGCCTGCTGCGGCAGGCCACCAAGGCCGAGGTCGCCGACCAGCTCGAACACGGCACCCAGCGCTCCTACGACGTCTTCGCCCAGTGCACGGAATGCGGCCGCGCCTACTGGAAGGGCGCGCACCACGACCAGCTGGAGGCCATCGTGGAGCGCGCCCTGGCGGAGCACGGTTAGCGCCTAGCGCCTGCCGGTGTCCCCCTTCTCGCAGGCGACGCCGTTGCGGTTGCGGTCCAGCCCCAGGGGGTCGTCGCCGCCGTTGACCTTCAGACGGCCGTAGTGGTTCTGCCCGAGCCAGGCGCAGCGCGCCGCCGGCGTCTTCCTCACCTGCGCCGGGAACACCGTCGGCACACAGACGTTGAGGGAGCCGTAGTGCCGGTCGCAGCCGGAGATCGTCGGGCTGACCGCCTGCGAGGTGCGCTTCGGGCCCGGGCCGGACTCCTTGCCGGACAGGGAGTCGGCGAAGGCGTGGACGTGCGGGGCGGCGGTGGTGGGGCTGAGGGCCGCCGGGCCCGTCAGGTGCACCCACCTGGCCACCGACGGCACCCCGTTGGCGTCCACGGCGAAGAGCATGTACCAGCCGGGCGGGGCGACGTTCGGGTTGTTCGTCACGTTCAGGTCGACGTTGTTGCCGTCCACCGACAGCGGCAGGTCGACGAAACGCTGGTTCGGGTCGGAGGAGTGGGTGACCGCGGCGGGTCGGATCAACTCGGCCTTGGCGATGGGGTGGTCCACGGTGATCCGCTGGGTGTCGCCGTACTTCCACTCCTGGTTGATCAGTGACGTGATCGTGGGGCGGGTGCCCTTGTAGAGGTAGGGCGGGGTGTAGATCGACACGTTGTGGTTCCAGCTGCCGTTGCCGGGGTTGTCACCGGTGGCCATCACCCGGCCGTCCGGCAGCAGGAACGCCGAGGAGTGGTAGCCGCGGGACTCGGGGTCGGCGGTGACCGGGTCGAAGGTGTTGGTGCCGGGGTCGTAGATCGAGGACTCGTAGACCGGGTTGGCGCGGTTGTGCAGGGCGCCGCCGGTCTCCAGCACCTTGCCGTCGGGCAGCAGGACGGCGGAGACGTACATCTTGCCCTGGTTGCCGGTCTCGGCGACCTTGCCGGACCCGAGGTCGACCGTGCCCTGCGGGAGCGGCGGACCGGCGACGTACGACGGGTTCGGCTGCTTGAGGTCGATCACGTCGGTCAGACGGTTCGCGTCCGGGTTGGAGTCGATGTTGCCGCCGCCGATGGTGAGGACCCGCTGGTCCTGGGCGGGGGGCAACAGCACGCTCGCCGACTGGTCGCGCTCGTCCTTGTTCCGCAGCCCCGGGATCTGGGTGATCGTGTTGGCGTCGTAGTCGTAGACCGCGGAGCCCGTGCCGGGGATGTTGTTGCCGAAGACATGGCTGCCCGAGTAGAAGAGGCGGCCGTCCTGCATCAGGATCATCGACGGGTACAGCCCCCAGAAGGACCAGGTCTGGTTGACCTTCCAGGTGGGCAGCCACTGCTGGTCCCGGTCCGACCAGCGGTCGGCGGTCACCGAGCCCGTGGAGTCCTCGCGCAGCCCGCCGAAGGTGATGACGTCACCGTTGCCCAGTTCCGTGGCCGACGGGTACCAGTGGGCGTCGTTGAGGTCGTTGGCCCTGGTGTAGGTCTCGGTCCCGGGGTCGAACAGGTACGAGTCCTTGAACCCCTCGTAGCCGTGCCCGCCCGCGACCGGGTACGCCTTGTTGCCGCTCAGCACGAGCACCCGGCCGTCCTGCAGCTGCACGTGCCCGGCGCAGAACAGGTCCTTCGGCGTGGGGATGACCTTGTACGTCCCGTTCGCCGGGTCGTACACCGCGGAGGTGAACGTGCCCGCGGCGAAGGCGTTCTCGCTGTTGCCCGAGCCGGCGATCAACAGCACCTTGCCGTTCCTGAGGACGACGGAGTGCATGGAGCGGACCGGGTTCTGCGTCGGCAGCACCGACCAACCGCCGTTGGCGCACTGGTCGTTCGTGCCCGTGCAGGTGGCGGGCGGGAGCGGGTCGGCGACCTGCTCCATGGTGTAGTCGTCGGTGGTGGCCGAGCCGGTGCCGTAGACGGAGACACCCCAGGTGATGCGGTCGGTGCCGGCCGGGATCTCGGGGGTCCGGACCGTGGCCTGGGTCCAGGCCGACGCCATGTCGAGGGTCTTGACGTCGGTCCAGTACTGCCAGCCGGTCGTGCTGTCGTGCCGGAAGAGGGTGACGTTGGCGTCCGGGGTCGTGGTCTTGTACCAGAGCCCCAGGTCGTACTGCTTGCCGACGCTCACCCCGGGCGCGCAGTCGGTGGACTCCGTGAGCATCGCCTTGCGATCGCCGTCGACCCGGCGGGTCAGGGTGACCTTCATGGCCTTCGTGCCGGAGTGTGCGTCGGAGGTGGTCTCGTAGGTGAAGTCGTTGTCTCCCCAGCCCGCCTTCTCCCAGCAGTACGGCATGTCGCCGGTGCCGGCGGTCTCGAACCCGGGGTTCTTGACCAGGTTGGCGGCCTCGGCGCTCTGCGGCGAGGTGAGGAGCAGACCGGCGGTCAGGGCGCCCACCCCGACCATCGCGGTCCGTCTGCGGTACGTGCTCACGCGGCTCTCCTTGCGGTCGTACGGTTGTGCTTCAGCGGGCGGACGCCGGGCCACGGCGCCGTCGCGGGAGATAGACCAGCGCTTCGGTACCGACGAAGCGCAGGACGAAGGTCAGCACCAGCGCCAGCGCGGTGGCCGGCAGCGCGCCCATGCCGAACCGGCCGACGAGGAGCGCGATCAGCGGGATGCGCAGCACCAGGTCGGCGTTGGCCAGCAGCGCGAACCGGCCCACCCGGTCCCACCAGCGGCGGTGCGCGCGCCGGTCGCGGAACAGCAGGTGCTCGATGAGCAGGAAGTTCCAGGCGACGCCGAACTGGTTGGCGAGGATCTCGGCGGGCACGTAGTGCACACCGAGAGCGATGAGGGCGTAGAGGCCCAGGAGGTTCGGTACGAAGCCGCTCGCGCCGATCAGCCCGAAGCCGACCATGCGCGCGACCGGCGAGGCGGTCCGCAGGCCGGCCAGGTGGCGCAGGAATCGGAAGCCCTCCCGCGCGCTCGACTTGGACTCGCCGGCGAACCGGTCCTGGAAGACGAACGGCACCTCGGCGATGCGGCGCGGGCGGCTGCGGACGGCCAGTTCGAGGAGGATCTTGTACCCGAGGGGCCTCAGCACGTCGGCGGTGACGGCGCTGCGCCGGATGGCGAAGAAGCCGCTCATCGGGTCGCTGATGCCGCGCAGCCGGCGCGGGAAGAGGGCCTTGGCGAGCCAGGTGGCGCCGCGCGACACGGCCACCCGGTAGCCGCCGGCGAGCCCGGCCCGGCTGCCTCCCGCGATGTACCGGGAGGCGACGACGAGCCCGGCGTTCGCCCGCTCGCCGGCGGCCACCAGCTCCGGTACCAGCGACGGCGGATGCTGGCAGTCGCCGTCCATGACGACGATCCACTCCGAGGTCGCCGCCCTCAGTCCCTCGACGACCGCCCCGCCGAGCCCGCCGACGGGCTTTGCGCGGTGCAGCACTGCCACCGGGAACGGGCAGTCCTGGGCGGCCTCGCGGATCACCTCGGGGGTGTCGTCGGTGGAGTCGTCCACGAAGACGACCTCGCAGGGCAGCCGTGCGGGGACGGACTCGGTGATCCGGTGCAGCAGCTGCCGGACGTTCGCGGACTCGTTGAAGGTCGGTACGACGATGGTGACGGCACCGGGCTCGGGTACTTCCGCGGCGTCGAGGCCGGGTACCGGGGCGGTGTACTCGCTCATCGGGCGCCCCCCACGGCCGCGGCCCGGATCCGCCGGATCTCGATGCGGTCCTCTCCGCCGCCGAACGTGGCGACCGGCGTGGAGTGCTGGATGGCGGCCCTGACGTTCGGCAGGTCCTTGGCGTCGCGGCGGACGGTCGGCGAGGCGACGACGTAGTCGATGTCCCGCCAGCCGTGCGGCATGGTCCTGGAGACGGCAGGGTCGAGGTCGGCCTTGTAGAACCAGATGGCGCCGAGCCCGGGGCGGTAGCCGGCGTGCACGAGGTCCAGCCAGAGGGCGTCGTCGACGAGGACGCGGGTGTGCCCGGGGTCGGCCACCTCGGTGCCGAGCCAGTGGGAGGCCTGCCGGTAGGGCCGGTTGGCGTCGGCGGTGACGGCGGTGCGGTCGCCGTCGTACCAGTGCGGTACGACATAGGCGCCGGCGGCGAGGGCGAGCACGGCGGCGAGCGCGTACCTGCCGCCGGTGAGGTACCGGTGCTCGCTCTCCTTGCGCCACCTGCTGATGACCGCCAGGGCGACGGAGGCGGCGCCGCCGGCGAGGACCAGGGCGAGGAAGGGCAGCGCGCCGATGACGTACATGGCGGGCAGATAGCCGCCCGGACGCAGGGCCACGGCGGCGAGGACGGCGACCGTGAGGGCCGGTCCGGCGAGGGCGCGGGCGGTGACCGACCAGCGCCAGGTGAGCAGCAGGAGCAGGGCTCCGGCGAGGCCGCCGAGCGGCAGGACGCGGTCGTAGTACAGCCACGAGTGCAGGACGCCGTACGAGCCGGAGCCCTTGTCGAGGATGAATCCGGAACCCGGCCTGGACATCTGGTACGTGATCCCGTCCCAGAGCGAGACGTGTCCGGCGCCGGGCAGCAACTCGCCCTTGAGCAGGGCGAACAGCGGGTACGAGAAGCCGGTCAGGGCGCAGGCGGTGACGGCTCCGGTGAGGGCGAACTTGCGCGTGTCGCGGTGGCTGTTGCGCCACATGGTGACGAACAGGGCGGGCAGGACGACGAGCATCGTCTCCTTGGTGAGGACGCCCGCGGCGGCGGCGAGGCCCGCGCCGAAGTGGTGCCAGAGGTGGCGGCTGGGCGAGGCGGCGAGGCAGAACGCCAGCAGCAGCCACGTCACCGCGATGTTGTCGAGGAAGATCTCCCGGCTGAGGACCACCGCGAGCGGGGAGAGCCCGAACAGGGCCATGCCGAGTCCGGCGGCCCACCGGGGCAGGGAGAGCCGGCGGCCGAGGACGTAGACGAGGACCGCGCTGACCCCGCTGATCCCGAGCATGACGAGCCGCATGGTGGCGACGGTCATCGCGCCGGGGCTGAGGGCCGAAGGGAGCCAGCTGAGCAGGGCTATCTGGATCCAGCCGAGCGGTGGGTGGTCGTACCAGTAGGTGTAGTGGGCCAGGCCCCGGCCCTGCTGGACGGCCCAGGCCTGGGCGAGGTAGGTGCCCTCGTCGTCGCTGAGGGTCGGGTAGTCGGCGATGTTCCAGCCCTGGACGACGAGGATCGCCGTGAGCAGGACACCGCACAGCAGAAGGTCGGGACGGGAGGAGCGGAGCCGCACCGGCGGCTGCGTTCGACCGGTCGAACGTGTCGTGGGCACAGGTGGGCGCTGCGCGGGGACCTTCGCTGCGGTCACCGCGGGAAGTGTGGAGGTCACGCAGGAAGGTCCTCTCGGAGGGGCTCGGCCGCGGTGAGGTGCGCGCCGACGTGCGTGGTCAACTCCCAGTCGTTACGGCCGCGTTGCTCGCGCCACACGGCGCGGATCGCGGCACCGGCGAGGAGGACCTGGTAGAAGGGGCCGCCGACGATGAGCTTCACGTAGTGGACGAGGCGGACCCGCAGGTCGTACTGCTTGCCGAAGTCGTGCAGCCCGACCACCTCGAAGACGAAGGTGACGGCGGCGGTGACCAGCGGCAGGAAGGTGAGGAAGGCGACGCCGACGGGGACGTCGAGGAAGAGCGCGACGGCCGCGTTGAGCGGGATGATCACGCCGGAGAAGGCCTGCAGGAACGGCGTCATCAGCGTGTAGCGGGCGAGCAACCGCTGGCCGAACGCGGGCAGTTGTTTCCAGTCCTTCTTCCGGTACACCTGCAGGAAGCCCTGGTTCCACCGGGTGCGCTGCTTGAGCAGCGACATCAGGGAGCCGGGTGTCTCCTCGCGCGTGACCATGTCGGAGTCGTAGGCGACGACGACCTTCTTGCCGACGCTGGACAGCCGTACGCCCAGGTCGCAGTCCTCGGCGAGGCAGTCGGGGTCCCAGCCGTCCGCTTCCCTGAGGACGTCGGTCCGTACGAACACGGTGTTCCCGCCGAGCGGGATGAACCCCTTCTGCGCGTGCAGGTGCAGCCGCGAGCGGAACCAGAAGAAGTACTCCAGGCAGTTGCGCAGGCTGTACCAGCTGGAGTGGAAGTTGATGAGCTGGACCCCGCCCTGGACGACGTCCGCCCGGGTGGTGCGGAAGGCGTGGTCGACGTGGGCGAGCAGCTCCGGATGGACCTGGTCCTCGGCGTCGAAGACCCCGACGACGTCACCGCGGCAGTGCGGCAGCGCCGTGTTCATGGCCTTCGGTTTGTTCTTCTTCTCGTGGGTGTCGACGACGACCCGGACGCGCGGGTCACGGGCGGCGGCCTGCTCGGCCACCGCCGTGGTCTCCGGATCGTCGTGGCCGACGATCACGATGATCTCGAAGTCGGTGTGTGTGGACTCCAGCAGCCGCTGGATGGTGTGGTCCAGCACCGCCTGCTCGTGCCGGGCCGGCAACAGCAGTGAGAACGACAGGTGTTCGCCGCCGTCCGGTCTGCCGAACCGGGTGGAGGCCAGCACCTCGGGCGTACGCCACGCGTGCATCTGCCACCACAGGGTGAAGCCTGCCATCCAGAACAGGGCCAGTGAGACGGCAGCGATGAAGACAGACGTGAGCAAAAAGATCCCCCCAGATCCCCGAAACCCCCTGTGCACGCGACGGTGTGTCACGCCGTCGCGTCGCCGTGAAGAGACTAGGGAAGATCTGTGAAGCCCGTGAGCCGTTCTGATAAATAGCCTGTTTCGGAACGGGGGTGGGGGTAGTGGGATCTATCCGAACACCTGCTCACATTCGGACAGTTCGCACTTTGTCGATCCGATGTGTTCGTGCAGCTCAGCGCCTGGCCCGGTGCGGGTCAGCGGTGGTTGAGCACGTCCCGCAGCCGCTCCGGATCGGTCGTCGGCGCGTCACAGGTGAAGTGACGGCAGACGTAAGCCGCCGGTTGACCGGCCACCAGCGGACGGCCGGCGAGCAGCGGGAACTCGTCACCCTCCGCAGCACCGACGGCGACCACGGCGCCCGGGGCGGTGCCCAGAAGCGCCGCACGGTGCAGGGCGGTCGTCCTCGCGTCCGCGGGGTCGGGCCCCACGACGGCGACCTCCCGGGGCCCGTCGAGGAGGGCCTCGGCGACGGCGAGGCCCCAGCCGATGAACCGGGGCACGCGCGGTCCGAGGGTCTTCACGACCCCCAGCGCCCGTTCGGCGGCGGTGCGGTGGGCCTCGGAGCCGGTGTGGGCGGCATAGCCCAACAGGGCGCCGGCCGCCGCGGTCCAGCCCGACGGCGTGGCGTTGTCGGTGGGGTCCTGCGGCCGGCGGATGAGCTGCTCGGCGTCGGAGGCGGTGTCGAAGAGCGCCCCGGTCTCCGGGTCGGTGAAGCGGTCGAGCACATGGCCGAGGAGCAGCCCGGCGAAGTCGAGCCAGACGCCCTCGCCGGTCACGGACGCGAGCGCGAGGAAGCCCTCGGCGACGTCGGCGTAGTCCTCCAGCACGCCCGCGTTGGGGCCCACGCGGCCGTCCTTGCTGGTGCGGGCGAGGCGGGCGTGCTCGTCGAGGTGGACGCGGACGAGGAGGTCGGCGGCGCCGAGGGCCGCCTCGATCAGGTCGGGCCGGTCGAAGTAGGCGCCGGTCTCGGCGAGCGCGGCGACGGTGAGGCCGTTCCAGGCGGCGACGACCTTGTCGTCGCGCCCCGGCGCGGGGCGCTCGGCGCGCTCGGCGAGCAGCCGCTCCCGGATGGAGGCGATCTCCTCGGCGTCGAAGACGCGGTCCGTCTGCGGCAGCTGGAGGACGGACCACCCGTGCTCGAAGGTCCCCTCGTCGGTCACGCCGAAGTACTGGACGGCCAGGTCGCCGTCCGCGTCCCCGAGGACGGCGCGCAGCCGCTCGGGCGTCCACACGTAGTACGCGCCCTCGACGTGCCGTCCGCTCCCGTCGTCGCTGTCGGCGTCGAGCGCGGAGGCGAACCCGCCCTCCTGGGTGCGCAGTTCCCGCACCAGGAAGTCGGCGGTCTCCAGGGCGACGCGCCGGGCGAGCTCCGAGCCGGTGGCCCGCCAGAGGTGGGCGTACACCCGGCAGAGCAACGCGTTGTCGTACAGCATCTTCTCGAAGTGCGGCACGATCCAGTCGCGGTCGACGGAGTAGCGGGCGAAGCCGCCGCCGAGCTGGTCGTAGATGCCGCCGCGGGCCATGCGCTCGCAGGTGTCCTGGGCCATCTGCAACGCGCCCTCGGCGCCGGTCCGGGCGTGGTGGCGCAGCAGGAACTCCAGCGCCATGGACGGCGGGAACTTGGGCGCGCCGCCGAATCCGCCGCGCTGCGGGTCGTACTCGCGGGTCAGCCCGAGGAGGGCCTGGGCCAGTTCCGGTTCGCCGGGCGGCTGCGGGGCCTGCTGGACGATCTCCCGCTGGGCGAGGTCGCGGACGATCTTCCCGGCGACCTCGGAGACCTCGTCACGCCGGGTGTCCCAGGCCTGCCGCACGCCTTCGAGCACCTGCCGGAAGGAGGGCATCCCGTGCCGCGGCGCGGGCGGGAAATAGGTCCCGAAGTAGAAGGGCTCGGCGTCCGGGGTGAGGAACACGGTCATGGGCCAGCCGCCCTGCCCGGTGGCGGCCTGCACGGCCTCCATGTACACGGCGTCGACGTCGGGCCGTTCCTCGCGGTCGACCTTGACGCTGACGAAGTGTTCGTTCAGGTAGTCGGCCGTCTCCTGGTCCTCGAAGGACTCGTGCGCCATGACATGACACCAGTGGCAGCTGGAGTACCCGACGCTCAGCAGCACCGGTTTGCCGGCCGTCCGGGCCTCGTCGAAGGCCTCGGCGGACCAGGGCCACCAGTGGACGGGGTTGTCTGCGTGCTGGAGCAGATACGGGGACGTCTCATGGGCCAGTCGGTTCACCGTTCCACTCTCCCACGGGCTCGGGCGCGGCGTAGAAGCGCAGGTTCACGTGGCGTGCCCCCTCGGGGGCGTCCTCGCGGGTGTGGCCGTAGAGGTCGAGCAGTTCGTGGTAGGCGCGGACGAAGGCGTGCAGGTTCTCCTTGGTCATCCAGGTGCCGCTGCGCTGCACCTGGGCCCAGCCCTCGGGTCCGCGGTACTCCTCGTGGGCGCGGCGGAAGAGCCGGGTGTCGGCCTCGATCTTCAGCAGGGCGAGCTGCTCGGCGGCCGCGTACTCCTCGGGGCTCATCGTGGCCGGGTCGGGCGTGGTGTGCCGGAAGGGGAGGCCCCGCCACCACCTCTCGCGCCCGCCGGACTTCTCGGGGATCTCCTCGATGAGCCGCTGCTCGGCGAGTTTGCGCAGGTGGTAGCTGGTGGTGCCGGAGCTCTCGCCGAGTTCGCGGGCGAGCACGGTGGAGTTCGCCTCGCCGTGCCGGCCGAGGTAGTCGAGGATCCGGCGGCGCAGGGGGTTGCCGAGGGACTTGTAGAGAGCGGTGCGCTCCAGGCTGGACATCTCGGGCATGCCGTCGGTCATGCGGCCACGGTAACCCTGAGAACCCTGAGAAGCCCCTGAGGTGTGCCGATTTTTCTTTGCAGACTTTTCTCTGCGGTCTACGGTGGAGGCAGTCGATCGGAGGCTGTCGGCGCGCGCGACGAGAGGGGGCGGACGTGAGGAAGAAGTGGCCCTGGGTTCTCCTGGGAGCGACGGCGGTCCTGCTGGTGCCGTGGATGGTGGTGCTGGCCGTGACACTGCCGGGCAGCACGGAGGTGGACCACTGGCCGCTGGCCTGGGTCGGCCTCGACGTCCTCATGGCCACGGGCTGCGCGGCGACGGCCCTGCTCGGCCTGCGCGGCGACGCCAGAGCCCGCCTCACGGCCTCGGCGACGGCGTCGATGGCGGTACTGGACGCCTGGTTCGACATCACCACAGCGGGCGCGGGCGCCCCCCTGACCGAGGCCCTGCTGTGCGCGCTGGCGGAGGCGGGCCTGGCCGGGGCGTGCGTGTACCTGGCGGTGGGCGGCTGCCCGGACCGGTGCCGGACGAGATGACCTCACCGGCCCCCGGTCGCTTCGGCGATGCGGCGAGGTCAGCACACGCATCGGCGCCCGGCCCGTGAGAGCGTCCCCTCCACGCACACAGGGCGGTCGCGGCAACTCCCCGACTCCCCACCGAGAACCACCCCTCCCGCTTCCGCGTCCTGGGAAGGACACTCATGGACGACGGAGTTGCCGCCGGAGGGGGACGGGACATGCGGGACGGGCATCGGGCGGAGGCCGAGCGGCTGCTCGTGCGGGCTGTCGAGGAGGAGGTCCGGCGCTCGGGCGGGCGGATCGACGGGCAGGTGCTGCTGTCCCGGGCACGCGGCGCGCTGGACGAGCTGGCGGGGGCGGCCGGCGAGGAGTACGAGACCTACACCCGCGCGCTGGACGAGACCGAGGCGGGCACACTCACCTTCGGACAGCGGTACGCCCGCCAGGGCGCCGGAACCGCCTTGCTGGTGGCGGCCGTTGCGGCGGTGGCCGCCGCCGTGGCCGACCTGTCGCTCGGCACCGGTGCCGGTACGGCCGTCGGCGCGGGCCTCACCGCGGGCGTGGCCGGCGCCGCCGCCTCCGTGGCGAAGGCGGCCGGGGCCCATGTGCCCGCCGCTCATCACCACGCGGGCGCCGCCGGACAGCCCGGCGGACCCGAGCAGCTGCGGCTGCAGTGGCTGACCGCGCTGGAGGTGCGCGGCATCCGGCCGTTCCTCGACCAGCAGCGGGTGCTGAGCGCCGCCACCGGCCCGAAGAAGACCGGCGGACCCACGCTGCGCGGCGCGGACAAGAGCGCGGCGGCCCGCCGGCGCACGGTACTGGAGCAGTCCTTCGGGCAACTGCCGGACGCGGACGGCCCGTTCGCGGGGCGCCGGGCGGAGCTGGCGCGGATCCGGCAGTGGGCGCAGGCGGCCAGAGCGGCCACGGAGACACGGCCGACCGTGGTGGTACTGCACGGCGAGCCCGGCTCCGGCCGGACCACGCTCGCCGTGCGCGCGGCGCACGACCTGCGCGACCACTTCCGCGGCGCGGTGGTCGTGGACCTGCGCGGCGGCACGCGCGAGGAGGCGCCGCTGCCGACGCGGGACGCCCTGCTGCATCTGCTCAACCGGCTCGGCGCACCCCGCGAGCAGCTGCTCTTCCGCGAGCGCTCCTCCCCCGACCAGCAGGTCAAGCGGCTCGGCGAGCTGTACCACCAGCATCTGACCGGCCTGCCCGTGACGATCGTCCTGGACGACGCCTCGGACCCGGAGCAGGTGCGGGCGCTGGTGCCCGAGCGCTCCGACAGCCTCGTCCTGGTCACCGCCCGTACCGCCCTCGACCTCCCCGCCGACCTGCCGGCCTGGATCCACCACCTGCCGGTCGAGGCACTGGACGCGGCCGGTGCCGAGGAACTGCTCGGCGCGGCCGCCGAGGACGCGTCGGGCCCGTACGACGCCGAGTCCGCCGACCGGATCCGCGCGTCGTGCGCCGGGCTGCCGCTGGCGCTCAGGGTCGCGGGCTCCGCGCTCGGTCCCCGCTCGCCCCGGCAGCTGGCGGCGGACCTGGGCGCGTACGGGCCGGTGGAGCCGGTGGAGCGGGCCCTGTGGCTGCGCTACACCGACCAGCCGGAGCCGGCGCGCCGGCTGTTGCGCAGGCTCGCGCTCGCGGGCCGGGCCTCGCTGGGCGCCGCGGCCGCCGCCGCCCTGCTCGCCACCGACGAGGCGGAGGCCACGCGCCACCTCGCCGCCCTCGCCGCGGCCGGCCTCATCGACCATGTGCGCGGCAGCCGCTACCGGCTGCACGACCTGGTGCGCGCCTTCGCCCAGGCCCGGCTGCTGGACGAGGAGGACCCGGCCGAGCGCACCGCGGCGCAGGAACGGCTGATCGTGAACTACGCCGAGCTGGCCGACTCGGTGCTGCGCCTGGTCGACGGGAACATGTCGACGCGCTCCCACCAGTTCGGCTCGCACGGCTTCACCTCGCTGGACGAGGCGCTGCGCTGGCTGGACGACGAGTCCAGCTTCATCACCGCGGCCCTGCGGCACGCGGAGGGCGTCGACCAGTCGGCGGTGCTGAACCTCCTGGGCGCGCTGTGCGACTACTGCCTGCTGCGCGGCGACCTGTACCGGCTGGGCGAGATCAGCGAGCTGACGCAGGCCGTGGACCAGGGGCTGCTGGTGCGCTCGGTGCAGTGGCGCACGGGAATCGCGGCCCGGCAGCTGGGCGAGCTCGACAAGGCGCGCACCACACTGGCCTCGGTGGTGGACCTGTACCGGGAGGCGCACCACGACGCCGGTGCGGCCCGCGCCCTGTGCTCCCTCGGGATCACCCTGCACCACCAGGGCAACCTCACCGAGGCCGCCGCCAGGCTGCAGGAGGCACTGGTCCTGCAGGCGGCGCCGGAACTGGCGACGGACCGGGCCTGGACGATGCACGCCCTGGCCGCCGTCCAGCGCGACCGGGCCCGGCTCGCCGAGGCGCTGGAGCTGCTCACCCGTTCCCTGGTCCTGCACCGCGAGGGCGGCTCGCTGCACGGGGAGGCCTGGGCGCACTTCCAGCTCGGCCAGCTGGCACTGCGGCTGGGGGACGCACCGCGCGCGGAGACCGAGCTGCGCGCCGCCCTGGAGCGGTACGGCCAAACGCGCGACGCGCGCGGCGAGGCATGGGCGCTGACCCAGCTGGCCCGGGCCCGCATGGTGGCCGGTGACGCCTCGCCGGCCGTGGAAGGCTTGAGGCAGGCCGCCGCCCGGCACCGGGAGAACGAGGACGCGCGCGGCGAGGCGTGGACGCTGTACTACCTGGGCCAGGCACTGGAGGAGAGGGGCGACCTGGATCTGGCGGTCCGCGACCTGGAGCGGTCCCGGACGATGTTCTCCCGGATGCGGGACGTCTACGGCCTCGCCTGCGCCCGGCACCACTCCGCCCGGGTCACCCGCGACCAGCGGGCCGCGCAGACCGGCTCGCTGCGCAACTCCGGCTTCGCCCGGCAGCTCCTCGTGGACGCCCGCACCGACTTCCAGCGCATCGGCGTCGCCCACGGCGAGGCGTGGACCTGCCTGGAGCTGGCGGTGGTCGACGCGGGCAACGCCCGTACGCAGGCGGCACTGGCCCTGTGCGACGAGGCGCTCGACCTGTTCCTCTCCTACGGCGACCGGCGCGGCGAGGACTGGGCCCGCTTCCTGCGCTGCACCCTGCTGCCGTACGCGGCGCCGGGTGGTCTTGAGGTGGGCACGGCGGTCTCCCAGGAGGAGCTGGCCCAGCTGGCCCGTGCCGACCACTCCCTGCGGGACGACAAGCTCGCCGACTACGTCTCGGCGTACGCCCTGCTACTGGAACGCGGCGTCAGCCTGGAGGACGGCTGGCAGGCCTGGCGCCTGCGCATGACTCCGGACCGCCACGCCCGTGAGGTGATGGGGGTGGCGGTACCGGCGTGGCGCTGAGGCCCGGCGTCAGCCCTGCCGTGCCGTGGACTCGGCCTTCCCGGCCTGCTTCTCACCGGGCTCCGGGGCCTCCTTGAAGTCGACCCTGCGCATGTGCTTGCTCATCGACTTCATCAGGCCCCACACCGCCAGAGCCATCACCGCGAAGACGATGAAGCCGAGGACACCGGGGGTGACCTTGTTCTGGTCGACCTCCTTGGCGAGGGGGACGAGGTGCGTCACTGCCAGGCTCACGCTTGCACTCATGTCAGGCATTGTCCCGGATGCCCGCGAAGAGGTCGTCCTCGGGGAGGGAGGTGTCGACGAGGGACTTCGCCAGCTCGTACTCCTCCGTCGGCCAGACGTCCTTCTGCAGCTCCATCGGCACCTTGAACCAGCCGCCGTCGGGGTCGATCTGCGTGGCGTGCGCGATCAGCGCCTTGTCACGGATCTCGAAGAAGTCCGCGCACGGAATGTGCGTGGTCAGCGTGCGCTCGGTGCGCTCGATCTCGCTCCAGCGCTTGAGCCACTCCCCGTACGGCGACTCCAGGCCACGGTCGAGCATCGCCTGGTGCAGCGCCTCGGTGCGGGGGCGGTTGAAGCCCTGGTTGTAGTACAGCTTCAGCGGCTGGTAGGCGAGGCCGTACTCGCTCTCCGGGTACTTCTCGGTGTCCGCCGCGCCCTCGAACGCCACCATGGAGATCTTGTGCGTCATGATGTGGTCGGGGTGCGGGTAACCGCCGTTCTCGTCGTAGGTGGTGATCACCTGCGGGCGGAAGGAACGGATCTTGCGCACCAGCTCGCCCGCCGCCTTGTCGACGTCCTCCAGGGCGAAGCAGCCCTCGGGCAGCGGCGGCAGCGGGTCGCCCTCGGGCAGGCCGGAGTCGACGAAGCCGAGCCACTCCTGGCCCACGCCGAGGATCTCCCGGGCCTCGTCCATCTCCTTCTTGCGTACCTCGTGGATGTGCTCCTCGATGTACCTGTCGCCCTGCAGCTTGGGATTGAGGATGGACCCGCGCTCTCCGCCGGTGCACGTCACCACCAGCACGTCCACCCCCTCGGACACGTACTTCGCCATGGTGGCCGCGCCCTTGCTCGACTCGTCGTCGGGGTGCGCGTGAACGGCCATCAGTCGCAGCTGGTCAGTCAAGACTCAATCCTCGTTAAGTCGGCGCCCCGTGTCTTCGGTGCGATCGGCGGCTTCTATAGTGACGGAATCGGGGGGCGAATAATTCCGGGTCCGGTTCTGCCGAGAGGACGATCATGAGCACGGCGAGCACGCGGCTGCCCGAGGGCCGCTACGGCCGTTCCTCGGACGAGCGTGCCGACCGCAAGCTCAAGATCTCCGGCGCGGTGCTCGGCGCGGTGCTGCTCGCCCTGGTCGGCTACTTCGCCTACCACTACGTCGTGCAGACCAAGATCAGCGCCCAGGTGATCACCTTCGACGCCACGGACCACGCGGTCAAGGCGCATCTGGAGGTCCACAAGGACTCCGGCACCGCGGGCTACTGCACCCTGCGCTCCCAGGCGGCGGACGGCTCCGAGGTGGGCCGGGCCGACTTCCGCTTCACCGGGCCGGCCACACGTATCGACAAGGTCGTCACGCTGCGTACGACGGCGAAGGGCACGACGGCCGAGCTGCTCGGCTGTCACGCCGGCTGACGAGGGGCCGGACACTCCCTGGCGCCACCAGGAATGCGTAGGCGCTGACCTGCGTTGATGTGATTCTGATGGCTTATGTCCTCCCCCTTTCGGCCTTGAATTGTTAGGCTCGTGGTTTCGCCCATCCAAGAGGGAACATGCTTCTGGGGAGGGCGATGCTTTGTATTCCCAGTACCGACGAGGAGCACCCTGTGACCCAGACCAGCGAGAACGTCACCTGGCTGACCCAGGAGGCGTACAACAAGCTCAAGGTCGAGCTTGAGTACCTTACTGGTCCTGCGCGCACGGAGATCGCCGCCAAGATCGCGGCCGCGCGCGAGGAGGGCGACCTGCGCGAGAACGGCGGGTACCACGCGGCCAAGGAGGAGCAGGGCAAGCAGGAGCTGCGTGTGCGGCAGCTGACCCAGCTTCTCGAGAACGCCAAGGTGGGCGAGGCCCCGGTTTCGGCCGATGGTGCCGTCGCGCCCGGCATGGTCGTCACGATCGCCTTCGACGGTGACGAGGACGACACGATGACGTTCCTGCTCGCCTCCCGCGAGTACGCGAGCGCGGACATCGAGACCTACTCGCCGCAGTCCCCGCTCGGCGCCGGCGTCATCGGCCACAAGGTCGGCGAGGACGCGGAGTACGAGCTGCCGAACGGCAAGAAGGCCTCGGTGACGATCCTGAAGGCCGAACCGTACTCGGGCTGATCCACCCACCGACAGGACCTTGAGCCCCCGGTGTCCACCGGATTCCACCGGACACCGGGGGCTTCGCCGTGTCCGGGACCGTCAGGTGCTGGCGGAGCGGTACTTGCGGACCGCGAGCGTGCGGAAGACGGCGATGATCAGTATGGAGTAGATCAGCGAGGCCCAGACCGGGTGCTCCATGGGCCAGGCGTGTGAGGTGGACCGGCCGGGATTGGCGAAGAACACACGGCAGGCCTGCGCGGTGGCGCTGAAGGGGTTCCACTCGGCGATGTGCCGCAGCCAGGGCGTCATGTGGCCTGGGTCCACGAAGGCGTTGGAGATGAACGTGACCGGGAACAGCCAGATCAGCCCGCTGGACGTGGCCGCCTCGGGGGTGCGGACGGACATGCCGATCAGGGCGCCGATCCAGGTGAAGGCGTAGCCGAGCAGGAGCAGCAGCCCGAAGGCGGCGAGCACCTTGCCGGCGTTGGTGTCGCCGTTGGAGCCGACGCGCCAGCCGACCAGCAGGGCGACCACGGCGAGGACGACGAGCGTCACGGCCGTCTGCACCAGGTCGGCGAGCGTACGCCCGGTCAGCACCGCGCCGCGCGCCATCGGCAGGGACCGGAAGCGGTCGATGAGCCCCTTGTGCATGTCGTCGGCGATACCGGCGCCGGAGCTGGCGGTGGCGAAGGTGACGGTCTGCGCGAAGATGCCCGCCATGAGGAAGTTCGTGTAGTCGACGGGACTGGCGCTGCCGCCGATCTGCATGGAACCGCCGAAGACGTAGGTGAACAGCACCACGAACATGATGGGCTGGATGAGCCCGTAGATGATCATCTCGGGGATTCTGGACATGCGAATCAAATTGCGTTTCGCAACGACCATCGAGTCGCGGAAGGACCGGCTGACGGGATTGCCGGGCGGTGCCACGCGCACGGCTTCGCTGACGGCGCTCACTTGACGGCCTCCTTGCCGTTCGCCTCGCTCGGGTCGGCTGTCTCGGCGACGTGTCCCGTCAGCGACAGGAAGACGTCGTCGAGGGTGGGGCGGCGCAGTCCGATGTCGTCTATCTCGATCCCGCGGGTGTCCAGCTCACGGATGATCTCGGCGAGCAGCTTGGCGCCGCCGGTGACGGGGACCGTGAGCCTGCGGGTGTGCTCCTCGACCGTGACGTCGCCGTTGTCGAGGCCGCGCAGGCTGTATCGGTCCAGCAGGGCGGCGGCGTCCGCGATGTGCTCGCGCTCGTGCACCACGACCTCGACGCGCTCCCCGCCCGTCTGGGCCTTGAGCTGGTCGGAGGTGCCCTGGGCGATGACGCGGCCGTGGTCGACCACCGCGATGTCGTGGGCGAGGTGGTCGGCCTCTTCCAGGTACTGGGTGGTGAGCAGCAGGGTCGTGCCGCCGGAGACGAGCTGTTTGATGACCTCCCACAGCTGCTGGCGGTTGCGCGGGTCGAGTCCCGTGGTCGGCTCGTCCATGAACATCACCGGCGGCGAGACCACGAGGGCCGCGGCGAGGTCGAGCCGGCGGCGCATGCCTCCGGAGTAGGTCTTGGCGGGGCGGTCGGCGGCGTCCGCGAGGTTGAACTGCTCCAGCAGCTCGGCCGCGCGCTGCTTGGCCGCCTTGGCCCGCATCTGGTACAGCTGCCCGACCATCTGCAGGTTCTCTCGGCCGGTCAGGTACTCGTCGACCGCCGCGAACTGGCCGGACAGGCCGATGGAGCGGCGTACGGCGTCGGGATGCTTGAGCACGTCCACGCCGGCGACGACCGCTTTGCCGCTGTCGGGGCGCAGCAGGGTGGTGAGGCAGCGGACGGTCGTCGTCTTGCCGGCACCGTTCGGCCCCAGGAGGCCGAGGACCGTGCCCTCGGGCACGTCCAGGTCGACACCGTCGAGAGCCCTTACGTCGCCGAAGGTCTTCACCAGGCCTTCGGCATGGATGGCGCCTGGCATGTCTGTCTCCACGTCATCGGGGATGTCGGGCGGCACTTTTTTCTTCTGAACGGGTTTCTTCGCAAAGGCTAGGTTTGATCGCCTTGTCGCGCCCGGCCTTTTCGCGGGTACGGCGGCGCGGGCCGGCGACCACACCTCCCCACCATAACGCGATGTATCGCGTCCTACAATGCGGTTCACCCGGACGGGTGACGAGTCCTGCCAGGCGTCAGCCGATGACCGTGTATCCCGCGTGCCGCAGCGCCTGGCCGACCTCGGCGCAGTGCGCCGGGCCCTTCGTCTCCAGGTGCAGCTCGACCTCCACCTCCGTGAGCCCGAGCCGGGGGTCGGTTCGTACGTGACTGACGTCGAGGACGTTGGCGTCGACCGCCGACAGCACCCCGAGCAGTGTGGCGAGAGCGCCCGGGCGGTCCGTCAGCCGGAGCCGGACGGCCAGGTAGCGGCCCTGCGCGGCCATGCCGTGCCGCAGCACCCGCTGCATCAGCACCGGGTCCACGTTCCCGCCGGAGAGCACCGCGACGACGGGGCCCTCGAAGGCGTCCGGCGCGGCCAGCAGCGCGGCGACCGGACTGGCCCCGGCCGGCTCCACGACCAGCTTGGCCCGCTCCAGGCACAGCAGCAGCGCGGCCGACAACTGGTCCTCGCTGACCGTGCGCACCTCGTCGACCAGGTCCGCGATGATCCCGAACGGCACCAGGCCCGGCCGCCCCACCTTGATGCCGTCGGCCATCGTCGCCGGGTTCTCCACCGACACCGGGTGGCCGACGGCCAGCGAGGGCGGATAGGCGGCCGCGCCCTCCGCCTGCACGCCGACGATCCGGACCTCGGGCCGGATCGCCTTCACCGCGACCGCGATCCCGGCCGCGAGCCCGCCGCCGCCGACACCGACGACGATCGTGCGAAGCTCCGGGCACTGCTCCAGGATCTCCAGGCCGACCGTGCCCTGGCCCGCGATGATGTCGGGGTGGTCGAAGGGGTGGATGAACACCGCGCCCGTCTCGGCCGCGTACTCCTCGGCGGCGGCCAGCGTCTCGTCGACCACCTGGCCGTGCAGCCGCACCTCGGCGCCGTAGTCCCGGGTCGCGCTGACCTTCGGCAGCGGCGCGCCCTTCGGCATGAACACCGTGGAGTGCACACCGAGCAGCGACGAGGCCAGCGCCACGCCCTGCGCGTGGTTCCCGGCGCTCGCGGCCACCACACCGGCCGCCCGCTCCTCCGGCAGCAGCCCGGCGATGCGCACATACGCGCCGCGCAGCTTGAAGGAGCCGGTGCGCTGGAGGTTCTCGCACTTCAGATGCACGGGCGAGCCGACCAGCCGGGACAGGTACCGGCTGCCTTCCAGCGCGGTCACCCGCGCGACACCCGAGAGCATCCTCTGGGCACCGCGCACATCGTCGAGGGTGACGGAACGCAAGGAGTCGATCGTGCCGTAGCTCATGACTCCAGGATCGCAGTTCACGCTCGTACACGACTCGTGCGACCAAGCTGCGAGACCGGTTTGCGCAGCGCCGGTACGGCTTGGCGCCGGGCCGCGTACCCTGTCCCCCAACCCAGCAGCCCTTCATGAAGCGAGCCTCCGGCCATGCCCACAACACCTGGAATGTCGATGGACATGACGACCGTCGGTGACACCGGCCTTCTCGACACTCTCCAGCACGAGGTGGCGGTGTTCGCCCGCCGTGCCGAACAGACGCGGCTCGGCGGTGTCGGGCAGGTGCGCAACTCCATGGACCGCGCGGCCTATCTGCTGCTCAACCGCCTCGACAAGGAAGGCCCGATGGGCGTCAAGGCGCTCGCCGCGAGCATGGGCATCGACTCCTCCACGGTCACCCGGCAGGTGGCTCCGCTGGTCGACACCGGGCTCGTCAAGCGCACCTCGCACCCGGAGGACGGGCGTGCGGTGGTGCTCCAGCTGTCGCCGCGCGGGGTCGCCCGGCTCGAAGAGGTGCGCTGTTCCAGACGTCAGCTGATGGCCGAGCTGACACACGACTGGGCACCGGAGGAGCGCGAGCAGTTCTGCACGCTCCTGACCCGCTTCAACCACGCGCTCTCCGCGCGGATGACGGTGCAGGGGACCGGTCCGGTGGAGCAGTCGCCTGCGTCCTGAGGCGGACGGCCGCCTCGGCACCGGACCACCGGGCGCCCGGCGGTACTGGTCGGCTCCGGAGTCTTGACCCCGGGCCGCCGCTGGCCTCATATGAGACCGGGTCCTGTCTGGTACGCGGTTCACCTGTCCCGTACCGGGCAGGGCTCCTCTAGGGGGAGGCGCGGTGCGTGATCGGCAGGTGTCCCGAAGTGCCCGCCGGGCCCGGGAGTTCGAGGCGTTCGCCGCGGGTGCGGCCGGACGTCTGCTGCATGCCGCCACCCTGCTCACGGCGGAGGCCCCGCATGCCAACCCCCGCGCGCGGCGCCTTCTGACGCTCGCGCTCGCCCACACCTACGCGCGCTGGGACCGGCTGCACGGCGAGGATCCGTACGACTGCGCCCGCCAGTACCTCGCCACCCGGTTCGCACGCGCGACCTGGCACCGGTACGCCGCCTTCGGCCACGCCCGCCCGGATCCACGCAGTCCGCTCGCCGCGCTCACCGCGCAGGAGCGGCTGATCCTCGTCCTGCGTCTGTACGAAGGCGTCGCCGAAGAGCAGGCAGCGGCCCTGCTCGGCCTGCCCAGGGAACGCGTCCACACCATCTGCGACCGCGCGACCGCCACCCTGCTGCACCCGGCCCGTCCCACGGGCCCTCGGACGGCGGGCCGGAAGGTGGTGCCGTCATGAGGGGGCGGGGCGGCAAGAGCACTCGGGGTGGTTCTCGCGGCCCGGTGACATCGGCGCCGCCGCGCGAGGGGAGGCCGGGGTGAACCGGGCCGAGCGGGAGGGCGCCGCGCGGCAGATCATGGAGCAGGTTCCGCCGCCGGTGCCGCCGGACCTGTGCGGGGAGGCGGTGCGCCGTGGCGAGCGCCTGCTGCGGCGCAGGCAGCTCGTCCGCCGGATGCTGTGGCTGCTGGCGTGTGCCGCGGCCGTCGCGTTCAGCGTCTGGGCGGCGCGTGTGCACCCGTGGGCGGAGCCGCCCTCCCAGACGACTCCGCCGATCACCGGCTGGTGAGCCGGTGCCGTTTCGGCTAGCCCAGGGCCTGCTGCAGGTCCGCCAGCAGGTCGTCGACGTTCTCGATACCCACGGACAGGCGCACCAGGTCGCCGGGGACCTCCAGCGCGGAACCGGCCGCGGAGGCGTGCGTCATCCGGCCCGGGTGCTCGATCAGCGACTCGACGCCGCCGAGGGACTCGCCGAGGGTGAACACCTTGGCCCGGTTGCACACCTCGACCGCGGCCTCCTCGCCGCCCTCGACGCGGAAGGACACCATGCCGCCGAACGCCTTCATCTGCTTGGCGGCGACCTCGTGGCCGGGGTGCTCGGGCAGGCCCGGGTAGAGCACGCTGGTCACGCGCGCGTGCCGGGTCAGCATGTCGGCGATCTTCGTGGCGTTCTCGCTGTGCCGGTCCATCCGCACCGCGAGGGTCTTGGTGCCGCGCAGCACCAGCCAGGAGTCGAAGGGGCCGGCGACGGCGCCCATCGCGTTCTGGTGGTAGGCCAGCTCCTCGCCGAGGCCCTGGTCGGAGACGATCAGCGCACCGCCGACCACGTCCGAGTGACCGCCCATGTACTTGGTGAGGGAGTGGACGACGACGTCCGCGCCCAGCGACAGCGGCTGCTGGAGGTAGGGCGTGGCGAAGGTGTTGTCGACGACGAGCTTCGCGCCCGCGTCGTGCGCGACCTGAGCGAGGGCGGCGATGTCGGTGATGCCGAGCAGCGGGTTGGAGGGGGTCTCCACCCAGACGGCCTTGGTCTTCGGGGTGATCGCGGCCCGTACGGCGGCCGGGTCGCTGGTGTCGGCGACGGACCACTCCACGCCCCAGCGGGTGGCGACCTTGGCGAAGAGCCGGAAGGTGCCGCCGTAGGCGTCGTTCGGGATCACCACGTGGTCACCGGGGGTGAGCAGCGTGCGCAGCAGGGTGTCCTCGGCCGCCAGACCGGACGCGAAGGCGAGGCCGCGACGGCCGCCCTCGAGTGCGGCGAGGTTCTCCTCAAGGGCGGTACGGGTGGGGTTGGCGCTGCGGCTGTACTCGTAACCGCCGCGCAGCCCGCCGACGCCGTCCTG
The DNA here is from genome assembly GCF_014649495.1 of Streptomyces filipinensis. Taxonomy (GTDB): domain Bacteria; phylum Actinomycetota; class Actinomycetes; order Streptomycetales; family Streptomycetaceae; genus Streptomyces; species Streptomyces filipinensis. The sequence continues at coordinate 427,735 of NZ_BMTD01000002.1, forward strand.
CTTGTAGGTCGAAACCTGGTAGATGGGCGGGACGACCGCGCCGGTGAGGGGATCCGCGGTGTTGCCCGCGTGGATCGCGAGGGTCTCGAAGTGCTGACTGATGTGCCTGTCGCTCATGTCCACCGAGCGTAATGCGCTCGGCCGTATGCTGGCGCCCGCGCGGCTCACACGCCGCCGAACCGAGGGATTTCCCCGCGTCGCCCGGGCGCTCACGCCGTCCTGTCATGGACGGGCCCGGAGTTTTCCACAGCCCGGTGGTGGGGTTCGCCAATTGCCGGCGGCGTCTGGTTCGCTTGGGGCATGGCGATTCTCTGGCTGCTGATGGCGCTGCTCATGCTGAGCTTCGTGCTGCTCCCGCTCATGCGGCGCAGGCGCGGGGTGATCGAGCAGGTTCCCCCGGGGCACCCGGACGCCGCCGACCCGGCGGCCTACGGCTTCGTGCGCCAGGAGGAGCTGGATGTGCGTATGCCGGGGCCGGACCAGGATCTACTGGACGTGCTGGAGCTGGTGCAGAGCACGCAGGACTATCGTGCGGCCTCCCAGCTGCTGGCCGGCACCGGCGCCGAGGAGGAGCAGCGCTGGCAGCGGGTGCAGGCCTTCGCGGGCGCCGCCGCGCTGGAGCTGCAGCAGCGGCCCGGCGGGGTGCACGAGACGCCGGGCGGCCAGTGGCTGCGGGTGTGGCGGGCCGAGCAGCCCAAGGACGCGGGCGTCGCCGCCGTCTACGCGGAGTTCCTGGTGCAGCAGGCCTGGCGGACGTCGACGCCGGGCACGGACGACTTCCGGATCATCATGGAGGAGGCCCGGGACGCGTGCGCGCAGGCGGCCCTGCTCGCCCCCGGCGACCCGGTGCCGTACGTCATCGAGCTGTCCGTCGCCCGCGGACTCGCCTATCCGCAGGCCGAGTTCGACCAGCTGTGGCTGAAGATCCTCGACCGCGCGCCACACCACATGGGCGCGCACCTCGCCGCGCTGCACCACTGGTGCGAGAAGTGGCACGGCTCGCGCGAGCAGGCGTACTCCTTCGCCGAGGCCGCCGCGGCCCGCGCCCCGCAGGGCTCGCTGCTCGCCGCGCTCCCCCTGTTCGCGGTCTTCGAACACCTCCCCGAGGTGAACCTGGTGGCGAGCTTCTACCAGAGCGAGGTCGTCACCAAGGCGATGCACGGCGCCCTGCACGCGGTGCACTCGGCCCACCCCGACGACCCGATGCTCGCGCACGTCCGCCATCTGCTGATCTTCTTCCTGGTCCGCGCCGAGCGCTGGCAGGAGGCCATGCACCAGCTGATACACGTCGACGGGCACATCGGCGCGCTGCCCTGGACGCTGTCCGCCGACCCGGCCGCCGAGTTCGCCGTCTACCGCGCCCTGGCGGTGGCCGGTTACGAGGCCAACGGCGGCAGCCCGGCCGCCCTCCCCGGCTGACCACCCCACCCACATCCACACCCTCCGTCCGAGCCTGCACCGCCCGGTATCCGCGTTGCCCTCCTGACCTGCGGTAGGGCATACTCCGGCATCCCCCCACATCGCACCACCGGCACCACGGCACCACCCGCGCCGACCGGCCGTCGGCCAGGCCCGGGCCGCGTGCTGCCCTGGTCGTCATGTCCTGTTTCTGAGGTCCTGTGGGGGGATCTGCCCGATGGGCGCAACTCTGCGCGCGCTGCGCGCTCTCGTCCTGCTGCTCGGTTTCTATCTGCTGAGCCTCGTGCTGCTGGCGGCACTGTTCGGTCTCGACGTCGCCGTGTTCACCTGGGGACACGGCCCGGTCGCCGTGAAGCTCGCCATCGTCTCGGTGCTGCTCGCCGTCCCCGTCGTCCGCGGCATGTTCATGCTGCGCACACCCAGGGGCGAGGAGGGTCCCGGCATCCCGGTCGCGGAGGCCGAGGAACCCCGGCTGTGGGCACTGGTCCGGGATGTCGCGGCAGCGGCCGGCACCCGCGTCCCCGACCGGATCCTGCTCACCGGCGACGTCAACGCGTCCGTCAGCGAGGAGCCGCGGCTGCTCGGCCTGCGCCCCGGACCGCGCCGGCTGCACCTCGGGGTACCGCTGCTGACCGGTCTGACCGAGGCCCAGCTGCGGGCCGTACTCGCCCACGAGTACGGCCACTTCACCGGCGGCGACACCCGGCTGTCCGCGCTGGTCGTGCGCGGCCGGGTGCAACTGGCCCGCGTCATCGGGCAGTTCCACGCCAAGGCGGACGGAAAGGTGGCCGCCGAGCGGGCGCGGCAGGAGGAGGCCGCCGCCAAGCGGATCGCCAGGGGCAAGAAGGCCAAGCAGGTCGACACCTCCGGTTCCGGGGCGACGTACCGGACGATGGCGAGGATCTACACCGCGTACGCGAAGCTCTACATGCGCGCCTCGCTCTCCACGGCGCGCGGCCAGGAGTTCGCCGCCGACCTGGCCGCGGCACGGATCGCCGGACGCGACGCGACGGCGTCGGCGCTGCGCGAGATCCCGGTGCTGTCCGCGTCCCACGGCTTCTACCTCGACTCCTACGCCACCCTCGGGCTGAACGCCCGACTGCTGCCGCCGCGCGGTGAGTTCTTCGGGGGTTTCGGCAGGCTGCTGACGGCCCGTGAACCGGAGCTGGTGAAGCTGCGCTCGGAGCTGCCGGAGGAGGCGGCCTCGCCGTACGACTCCCACCCGCCGATCGCCGAGCGCGTACGCCGGATCGAGGCGCTGCCCGTGGACGGCCGCACCGACGAGGCCAAGGGTGCGGCGCTCGCCCTGCTCACCGACCCGGAGCGCACCCTGGCCATGCTGGAGGACGCCGTCCTGACCGACGAGGTGCTCGCGTTCGGGCGCACGGCCGGCTGGGCGGAACTGCTGGACGCCTCGATGGCCACGGGCCTGTCCGCCGCGCACACCCCGCTGCACCGTGCGCTGGCCGACCACACCGGGCAGCCGCCGACGCTGGCCACGCTGCTGCAGGTCATCGACGAGGGCGGGCTGTGGGGCCTGGCCGAGAGGGTCCCGCTGTCCCAGGAGGCGGCCGCGGCGAAGGGGCGGGTGTTCCGCGAGTTCGCACGGCCCGTGCTGGCCAGGTCGCTGCGGACGATGGTGCTGGCGGAGTTCAGCGCCCGTTCGCTGCTGCACTGGGAGTTCTCCTGGTCCCGCCCGGCCGCCGTACGACTGCCCGGCTGGAGCGCGCTGACCGCGCAGGACGACGGTCCCGAGGCCGCGCTGGACGCGGCGGTGGACGCGGCGCTCGCCGACCACCCCGACACCGCCCCGCTGCGGGCGCTGCTGCCCCCGGCGGCGCAGCACGCCTGACGACCGGCCCGCGCCCCGCGACGCACGGCAACCAGCAACGAACGACAGCCGACGACCGGCAACGACCGACGCCCCACCACCGACCACCACCCACCGATCATCGACGAACGGATCGAACCCTGCGATGACCGTCCTCCTGTGGATCCTGGGGATCCTGGCCCTTCCCGTCGTGATCGCCGCCGTGTGGTTCACCGGCGTGTTCGTGAAGGAACTCTTCTCGCCCAGCCCTCCCGGCCCCGACGAGGCGGAACAGGCCGCGCAGCGGCTCGGCCTGCTGCCCGCCGAGGAGCAGGACACCGAACACGCCGCGCCGCTGCCCGAGGAGTGGTCGGCCGCCGTCACCGCGGTGCGCGGCGGTGACTGGCGGCCCGCCGCCGAGCTGCTCGGCGACATCGGCCGGGACTGGGAGCGCCGTTCGACGGTCACCGCGCTGCTGGGCACGATCGCGGCCGAGGAGGACGCCTGGCTCCTGGCCTGGGAGGCGGCACGCCCCGAGGACCCGGACGCGGCCGTGGTCAGGGTGCAGAGCACCGTGCACCTGGCCTGGGAGCTACGCGGTTCGCTGCTGGCCGAGAACACGACGCGGGAACAGTTCGACGGCTTCCACCGCATGCTGGCCGCCGCGCGGGAGGAGGTCGCGCGGGCGGCCGCGCTGAACCCCGACGACCCGACGCCGTACATCGTGGAGATCTGGGTGGCGCTCGGACTCGGCTACTCGCACGCGGAGATGGACAAGCTGTGGGCGCAGATCACCACGCGTGCCCCGCACCACTACGGCGCCCACTACGCGGCGCTGCAGTACTGGTGCGCGAAGTGGCGGGGCTCCGAGGAGCTGGCGTTCGAGTTCGCCGAGCGGGCGGCGGCCGAGGCGCCGCTGGGCAGTCTGCTGACGGTGCTGCCGCTGGTCGCGCACTTCGAGCACGACAGCTCGACCGGTGTCGCGGCCGACGGTACGCCGGAGATGGTGGCCCGGGTCGACGCGGGCCTCGCGGACGCGGCGGCAGCGGCAGCCGCGGATCCCGGCCGGCCGGGCCTCGCCCAGCTGCGCCACCTGCTGGCGTTCTACCTGCACCTGCAGGACCGGCACGAGGCGGCGCTGGAACAGTTCAAGCTGGTCGACGGGTACGTGGACGCGGTGCCGTGGAGCTACCGGGGCGACGGGGCGGCGGCGTACTACTGCCGGGTGCGCAACGAGACGGCGCGGGCCGCCGACCTGCTGTGATGTGTCCCACCTGCTCTTGTCACGACGGAGAGGCGTACCTATGTTCGCCATATGTCCGCCCAAGACACCCCCCTTCCCACCGAACCGGTCGACTTCGCCGTCGATCTCACCGGCCATGAGATGACCCGGCGGGCCCACGTCATGGAGGCGCTCGGGGCCGGCTGGGACCCCGTCGAGGCACTGCGCGGCGAGGAGGAGGCGTACGACATGCTGTACTCCGGGCTCGACCCGGAGCAGCAGCGGCTGTACGACGACCTCGTCGCGGCCGGCGTCCTCCCACGGCGCGGGGACGGCCGTGCTTCCGCTTGATCCCCAGGCGGACATCGGGCGCCGCGCCTGGGTGACCTGCCCGAACTGCGCGGACCACCGGGGCTGCGCCACGTGCGAACAGCGCCGCAGGTGCTCGCGGCACTGGCGCTATCTGCTCACCAACACCGGCAGCCTCCTGCACCTGCAGTGCCCCTCGTGCCGGCATGTCTGGGACCACGAGACGGGCTTCGGGGCCACCCGCACCCGCTGGACGCGCAGGAACAGCGGTCTGCGACCCCAGTAAGGAGCCCGCCGTCGTGCGCCATGCGCCGTGCGCGTGAGCCGTGCGCGTGTGCCGGGGCCGACGTGCCGGTGCGGTCGTTGCCTCCGGCAGGGGTGGTGATCACCGTGGACGGGGTGATCCTCGTTCCGGGCTGGATGTGGCGACGGGAGCCGGTGGGCCGGGGTGCGGTCGCCGGCCTCGCCGCCGGGGTCTTCTTCGGGGCTTTCGTCCTCCTGGAGGCCGGGTCGTGGGCGGGCGCCCTGGTGGTCTTCGTGGTGCTGAGCCTGTTCCACGGGACGCGGGTGGCGCGCCGGACGGACCGGGCCTGGCCCGGCGCCAGGGACCTGGACGGCGCCGAGCGCGCGACCGTGGTCCGCGCCACCCGGCGCGGTGAGGCCGTCACCGATCCCCGGCTGGCGCCCTTGGTCGTGGAGTACGCCGGTGCCCTGCGCCGGACCGCCGAGGAGGACCGGCTGCGCCGCTGGATCGTCGTGCTCGTCACCGTGCTCGCGGTCGCTCTCGCCGTGAACGACACCGTGACGGGCCCCACCGGCGTGACCGTCGCCTCGTGGCTGGTGGTCGCGCTCCTGCTGGCCGACCTGCTGTGGTGGCCCCGCCGACGGGCCCGTCTCCTGGACCGGGCCGGCCGGGCGGAGGCGTCGGCCCGCCGTGTGACGGCCTCCCGGGAGCCGACGGACGACCCCTGACCGGGAGCCGGTGGACACCCCCTGCCCGGGAGCCGACCGACGACCCGCGAACGGGAGAATCGGACGCCCCCGACCGAGAGCCGACGGGCGACTCCCGAACGGGAGACGACGGACGACGCCGGCGGCAACGCGGCCGCTCCGCTGGGGGCGGGGGCGCGGACCGGCCGGTAAATCCGGCGACGGCGGCGGCCCCTCCCCCGTACATTCGCCGCTCGCGGAACGACAAGGGGAGGCAGCAGGGATGAGCACGTTTCTGATCGGCGGCGGATGGGACACGGCCGAGGTGTACGAGCCGTTCGTCCGTGCGGTCGGCGGGGGCCGGCGCATCGGGTGTCTGATCGTCGACGAGGGGGACGGAGCGGCGCAGTTCGAGCGGTATGCCGGGGCGCTGCGGAAGGCGGGACCGTGCACGCCCGTGCCGTTGCTCGTGCCGCTCAGCGGCCGGTTCGAGCCGGAGGAGGCGCTGGAGGACGGGCCGGACGGGATCGGCGGACTGCTGGTGTGCGGCGGTCTGACGCCCGCCTACCAGGAGGCGCTCGCGGACTGCCGGGAGCGGCTGGCGGGGCTGCTCGCCGGGCGCGGGATGCCGTACGCGGGCTTCTCCGCCGGTGCCGCCGTGGCCGCGCGGCGGGCGGTGGTCGGCGGGTGGCTGGCGGACGGGGTGCCGGTGTGCCCGGAGGAGACCGGGGAGGATCTGGCGGAGGTCGAGGTACGGGCGGGGCTCGGACTGGTGCCGTTCGCGGTGGACGTCCACGCGGCGCAGTGGGGGACGCTGGCGCGGCTGGTCGGGGCCGTCGCGCGCGGGCAGGTGCCGTACGGGGTCGCCGTGGACGAGAACACGCTGGTCACCGTGGAGGGCGGGGAGGCCCGGGTGGCGGGCCGGGGGCGCGTCCATGTCGTACGGCCGGACGACGGCGGGGGTGTGCTCGTGCGGGCCTGCCGGGCTGGGGAGTGGTTCGCCGTGGAGTAGGGGGCGGGGCGCCGGGGGAGTCCGCCACGCCGGTGGACGGCGTCGCGCTGACCGCGCCCCGGCCGGCCCGCCGTCTCACCCGCACCCCGCACGCGCACCCTGCTGCCGCCGCTGGAGACACCGGTCGGCGGGCCCTGTCGGCTGTGGCTGCCGGGCCGTCGGCGCACGCCCGCCTGAGGGCGTCAGATCGTGGCCGTGTCGATCACGAAGCGGTAGCGGACGTCGCTGTTCACGACCCGCTCGTACGCCTCGTTGATCTGGTCGGCGCGGATCAGTTCGATCTCGGCGCCCAGGTTGTGCTCGGCGCAGAAGTCGAGCATCTCCTGGGTCTCCGGGATGCCGCCGATGCCGGAGCTGCTGATGCTGCGGCGGTGGCCGAACACCGAGGAGAGCAGGATGTTCACCGGCTCCTCGGGGATGCCGACGTTCACCAGCGCACCGTCGGTGCGCAGCAGGGACAGGTAGGCGTCGAAGTCCAGCGGCGCAGAGACCGTGTTGAGGATGATGTCGAAGGTGCCCTTGAGGTCCTCGAAGGTCTTCGGGTCGCTGGTGGCGTGGTAGTGCGTGGCGCCCAGCTTCAGACCGTCGTCCTTCTTGCGCAGGGACTGGGAGAGGACCGTGACCTCCGCGCCGAGGGCGGCGGCGATCTTCACTCCCATGTGCCCGAGGCCGCCCAGGCCGACGACCGCGACCCTCTTGCCCGGGCCGGCGTTCCAGTGCCTGAGGGGCGAGTAGGTGGTGATGCCGGCACACAGCAGCGGGGCGGCCACGTCGAGGGCGAGGCCGTCGGGGATGCGGACGACGTAGTTCTCGTCGACGACGATCTTGTGCGAGTAGCCGCCGTAGGTGGGCTGCCCGTCCTTGCCGACGGAGTTGTACGTCCAGGTCGGGCCGCCTCCGGTGCAGTACTGCTGCAGACCGGCCCTGCAGTTGTCGCACTCCCGGCAGGAGTCGACCATGCAGCCGACGCCCACGCGGTCGCCGACGGCGTACTTCGTGACACCCGGGCCGACCTCGGAGACGACGCCCGCGATCTCGTGACCGGGCACCATCGGGAAGATCGCGGTGCCCCAGCCCTCCCGCGCCTGGTGGATGTCGGAGTGGCAGATACCGGCGAACTCGATGTCGATGAGGACGTCGAACTCGCCGACCGCGCGCCGCTCGATCGTGGTCCGCTCCAGCGGGGCCTTCGCGGCAGGCGCGGCGTAAGCAGCAACAGTGGTGGTCATGCCGGGTTCTCCTAGCGATGTCATCGTGCCCGGCTGCCTTTCCGCCGGGCACGCAACCACTCTCTCTCACGCTACGGCGCCCACCCAGACCACGCCTCTGCGTACGTCTGCCGTGCCTACCACTGGCGGGGTCAGGTTCCTGTGCGTACGACCGTGAATACTGGACGTATGGAGAACCACCCGCTGCCCGCCTCCCCGCCGCTGGACCGGCGGGCCGAGCTGAGCGAGTTCCTGCGCAGTCGGCGGGCCCGCCTGAAGCCGGAGGACGTCGGGCTGCCCGATTTCGGCCGGCACCGGCGCGTGCCGGGGCTGCGCCGCGAGGAGCTCGCGCAGCTGGCCGGGGTCTCGGTGGCGTACTACACCCGCCTCGAACAGGGCAACGGGCGGAACGTCTCGGCGGAGGTCCTCGACTCGATCGCCCGGGCGCTGAGGCTGTCGGACGCCGAGCACGCGCACCTGACGCATCTGGCGAAACCGAAGTCGCACAAGAAGAAGCCGTCGGCGCGCCAGCAGCAGGTCCGCTCCTCGCTGCGCCAGCTGCTGGACACGATGGACGGCGTGCCGGCCTACGTCGTGGGGCGCCGCTCGGAGATCCTCGCCTGGAACCGGATGGCGGCGGCGCTCTTCGGGGACTGGGCGGAGCTGCCGGCGGCCGAGCGCAACTGGGCCCGGCTGGTGTTCCTGCGCCCGGACTACCGCGACCTGTTCGTCGACTGGGAGCAGAAGGCGATCGACATCGTGTGCGCCCTGCGCATGGACGCGGGCTGCTACCCCGACGACCCGCGGCTGTCGGCGCTCGTCGGTGAACTCTCCGTCAAGAGCGAGGAGTTCCGCCGGCTGTGGGCGACCCACGACGTCAAGGAGAAGAGCCACGGCGTCAAGCGCCTGCACCATCCGCTGGTGGGCGACCTGTCCCTGAACTTCGAGTCGTTCCGCCTGACGGACGACACGGACCAGTCCCTGCTGACCTACCACGCCGAACCGGGCTCCCCGTCCGCCGACTCCCTGCGGCTGCTGGCCAGCTGGGGCACGGACGCGGCCCACACGGTGCCGTCGGCCTAGCGTCCCGCCTCCGTACGCGAGGGGCACCCGGAGTCCATGACTCCGGGTGCCCCTCACCTCAGGGAGCGCTGCGGCTCACTTGCCGAAGTACGCGTCGTAGATCGTGAGCTGCGACGTGTTGCCCTTCCTGTCGGTGATCTCGGAGCGGAGGGAGAGGGACTTGCCCTTCGCCGGGTTCTCGACGGTGATCCTGCCGTCACGGACGTCGACCTTCGTGAAGGTCCTGCCGTCGTAGGAGACGTACACGGCGAGGGACTTCAGGTTGCCGCCCGCCGCCGCGCCCTCCACGCCGACCGGGAAGGTCACGGCCTCGCCGGCCGTGACCCGGCTGTCCAGGCCGGTCGCGATGCCGTAGTGCGGGACGGAGGCGGGGAGCTGGACGGCGGTGCCGGAGGCCCTCCTGGAGCGGAAGGTCCAGGTCGCGTCGATCCGCGAGGAGGCCCGGGCGACCTTCGCCGAGCGCCGGACCGAGGTGGTCAGCTTGTACGCGGCGTCCCCGGCCGGAACCTTGAAGGGCGTGTCGCCGAACAGCGGGTCGCCGGTGGAGCCGATCTTGGTGCCGTCGCGGTACAGGGTCGTGTGCACCGAGGTGAAGGCCGAGGACCCGGCGTGCCTCGCGGAGTCGGCGAACAGCGGCAGCGCGCCGTAGATCTCGTTGCCGCTGCGGTAGAGGCCGAAGTCCTTGTCGACGTGCGGGCCGAACACCGCGGTGGCCACCTTCTTCGTGTAGCTGCGGCCGGCCTTGAAGGAGGACTGGCCGAGCGAGTACGCCGCGTCCGGCAGCGGGAAGCCGTCCTGGTCGACCCCGCCGTACTGGGTGAACTGCAGGTCCCACAGGACCCCGCCGCCGGCCGACAGGTGCAGGGTGCGGGTGCCGGGCAGCCGCTGCGGCAGGTCGATGGACGAGGCACCCAGGCTGCCGGGCAGCCAGCCGGTCGCGCTGAGCGATCCGGTCTTGCCGCGCGCGGAGGCGCCGAGCCCGGCCTTGACGGTGGCCAGCTCGCTCGCCCTGTAGTGACGGGTGTAACCGGTGGCCAGCCGGGTGACCGGGCCGCCGCTGGTGACGTCGTACTGCTCGCTCGTCCCCTTGGTCCAGTGGCCGTCCCACTGCTGGAACAGCTGTCCGGCGGGGAGCTTCGGGCCCAGGTGGGCGGTGCGGAAGTTCTGGTACGTGTCCAGGAACCAGCTGTAGCCGTACTCGTCGTCGCCGACCGTGAGGGTGTATCCCGGCGAGGCGAACCGCGACGTCGCGCCCGGGGCCGGGACGGTGACGTCCACCGGCTTGGCCTCCCGCGCGTCGATCGTGAGGGTCTGCTTCCCGGCGACGGTCAGCTTCGGCCGGACGATCCAGTCGGTGCCGTGGGTGCCGTCCCGGTCCCCGAGGACGGAGGAGTTGAGCAGGTACGTGCCCTTGGGGGCGCGCACCTTCACCGTGCCGGACGGGTCGTACGGGTTCAGCTCCGTGCCGTGCGCGAGGCCGCCCACGCCGCTGAGGTCGGCGTTGTAGTACGTGGCCGGCTTGCCGTCACGGCCGATGAACTTCAGCGTGACGTCGTACGACTCCACCTCGCGCTGCACCGCGGCGGCCGTGCGGACCGTCTGGCCGGCGCCGGCCGCGGTCACGTACGCGGAGTAGGCGCCGTCGAGGGTGCCGCCCAGCCTGGTGTCGACGGTGAGGCCGACGGCGGCCCTGCCGTGCGCCGGGACCGTCACCTTCGTCGCGCCGAGCGTGAAGAAGCCCGACGGGGCGGCGTGCCCCTCGGGGTCGGCGGCGGTGCTGCTCAGGGTGAGCGTGACGGCCTTGTCGCCGAGGTTGCGGTACGTCACCCGACGGGTGACCGGCTTGTCGTCGGTGTGCGGCCACTGCTGCAGACCGAAGTTCACCGAGACCGGGTCGGCGATGACGGTCTGCCGGTAGGCCTTGTCGACCGCGATACGGCCCGCGCCCTGCTGGAACGGCGTGTAGGCGCCGCCCCTGGCGGAGCCGGTCAGCGCGCCCTTCAGCTCGGCGTAGCCCCAGTCGGGGTGCTCCTGCTTGAGGATCGCGGCGGCGCCCGCGACGTGCGGGGTGGCCATCGAGGTGCCGGAGAGGGTCAGGTAGCCCTCGGGCTTCTCGCCGACCTCCTTGTCGATGACGCTGCCCTTGGCCGCCGCGGCGGTGATGTCCACGCCGGGCGCGGTGACGTCCGGCTTGATGGCACCGTCGCCGATGCGCGGGCCGGTGGAGGAGAAGTCGGCGAGCTTGTCCTTCTTGTCGACGGCGCCGACGGTGAGCGCGGCGTCCGCGCTGCCCGGCGAACCGATCGACCGCGGCCCGTCGTTGCCCGCGGCGATCGCGAACAGGACGCCCTTGGTGGCGGAGAGCTTGTCGACCTCGGCCTCCAGGGGGTCGGTCCCGGGGCTGTCAGGGCCGCCGAGGCTGAGGTTGACCACGGAGGCGCCCTGCGCGGCGGCCCACTCCATGCCGGCGAGGATGCCGGAGTCGTCACCGGAGCCGGTGTCGTCCAGGACCTTGCCGTTCAGGATCTTGGCGTCCGGGGCGACCCCCTTGTACGTGCCGCCCGACCCGGCGCCGGTGCCCGCCACGATGGAGGCGACGTGCGTGCCGTGCCCGAAGTGGTCGGCGGCGTCGGCCGCGGCGGTGAAGTTCCGGGACGCGGTCACCTGGTTCCTGAGGTCCGGGTGGCTGGTGTCCACACCGGTGTCCAGGACGGCGACCTTCACACCCTTGCCGGTGTAGCCGGCCTTCCACGCGACGGGGGCGCCGATCTGCGGCACGGACTTGTCGAGCGAGGCCCTGCGGACGCCGTCGAGCCAGACGTGCGCGATGCCGGAGGCGGCCCGGTCGCCGCGGGTGACGGCGTGCCACAGCCCGGCGGCGTCCGCGACCGGCGTCTGCACGGCGTCGGCGTCGAGGGCGGACAGGCTGCGGCGCAGGTGGCCCGCGTCCCGGACGGCCGCCTTGGCCGCCGCGGCGGGACCGCGGTAGCCGACGATGACCTTCAGGCCGTCCTTCTGGGCCCTGCGGGTGGCGGCCTTGTCCAGCTCGGTGACGTCGAACAGGCGCTGGTCCAGCGTGCCGGAGGCCACCAGGCGGGCCGCGTCGGCCGGGACGACCAGGGTGTGGCCCTTGGTCCTGCGGACCTGGAAGGGTATGTGCTCGCGGCCCTTGGCCCGCTGCAGGCCGACGATCCGGCCCTTGGCGTCCAGGGCGACACGGTCACCGGTGATGAGGGTGACGTGGGTCCTTGCGGTGAGCGCGGAGACGGCGGTCGGGGTGCGCTCCGCGGGCCTCGCCGACGCCGGGCTGGTCATACCCGCGGCGAGGGCGACGGCTGCGGCCGTGGCGACACCGGCCGCAGCAGCTCTTTTCACTTGTCTGCGCAAGTTCTCCCCCTGGAGACGGAGTACCGGGCGAATTCCCCGTTCGCCCGGCCGGGGGTGGCGCCGTACATCCGCACGCCATCCCGGGCCACGCAGTATGCCGGGGGGTGATCAGACGGCTCAACCCCACGAAGTTCCGTGTCAGCGAGGGGCGTTGGGAGCGGTCGGGCGCCGGCGTTCGCCTTCACCGCGATCCGTCCCGCGCGGATGGTGGCCAGCCTCGGGGCCTTGTTCGCGCTCGCGGAGTCGTGGGTGACCATGCCCGGAAACGACGGTGCCGCCCCCCGAGGGGGGCGGCACCGGAGGGACCGAGGGGGCGTCAGACGGCCGAGCCGGCCTTCCACTGGGCCCAGCTCATGTTCCAGCCGTTGAGGCCGTTGTCGGGGGAGACCGTCTTGTCGCCGGTGTTCTGGACGACGACCACGTCACCGATCAACGAGTGGCTGTAGAACCAGGCGGCCGGCGTGTTCGGGTCGTCCGCGCCCTTCTTGTCCTGCAGGCCGACGCAGCCGTGGCTGGTGTTGACGCCGCCGAAGACGGACGGGGCGCCCCAGTAGTTGCCGTGGATGAAGGTGCCGGAGTTGGTCAGGCGCATGGCGTGCGGCACGTCCTTGATGTCGTACTCGCCCTTGCCGTCGCCGTCCTTGAAGCCGACCGTCGCGCCGTTCATGCGGGTCTGCTTGAACTTCTCCGAGATCACCATCTGGCCCTGGTAGGTGGTGTGCTCGGGGGCGCCGGCGGAGATCGGGATGGTCTTGACGACCTTGCCGTCCTGCGTGACCTTCATCTGCTTGGTCTTCGCGTCGACGTAGGAGACCTGGTTGCGGCCGATGTGGAAGGTGACCGTCTTCTGCTGGATGCCGGTGACGCCGGGCGCGCCCTGGACACCGTCGAGCGCGAGCTTCAGGGTGACGGTGGAACCCGCCTTCCAGTACTGGTCCGGGCGGCAGTCCATGCGGTTGGCGCTGAACCAGTGGCAGGCGACCTCCTGGCCGCTGCTGGAGGTGACCGTGACACCCTTCTGCACGGCCGCCTTGTTGGTGATGGCCTTGTCGAAGTTGAGCGAGACCGGCATGCCGACGCCGACGGTCGCGCCGTCGTCCGGGGTGAAGGTGCCGATGAAGCTGTTGGCCGGGGAGACGGTGGTGAAGGACGCGTTCTCGTTGGCTATGCGGCCCTCGGAGTCCTTGGCCTGCGCGGCGACCTTGTAGGTGGTGGAGCGCTGCAGTTGGACGGTCGGCTTCCAGCTCTTCCGGTCGGCGGAGAGCTGCCCGGCGACGGCCCTGCCGTCCTGGGTGGTCATCGTGACGCCGGTGAGCGTGCCCTTGGCGACCGTGACGCCGGCCGAGTTGTTGATGGAGGCGTTGTCCGAGCCGTCCCTGGGCGTGATGGTGATCTGGGCCACGGACGACTTCTTGGCCGCCGCCTCGTCGGCCTTCGCCTGTGAGCTGCTTCCCTTGTCGGACGCCTTGGCGTTGCCGCCGCCGGAACAGCCCGTGAGTGCCAGCACACTACCGAGCAGTGCGGACGCGACCATCAGGCCCCTGCTCCGCTTACTGTCCGTCATCACACGCTTCTCCATCGTTGCCGAAATCGTGAAACCCCCGAGGCCCCCGTTGCGAACCATCCAGGCTACGGGCGATCCATCCCTTTTCACATGGTTCGCATGTGTTAGGCGCACCACGCCGGCCACGGTGCCCCGAGGCGGGTGGTGCGGAAGTCATCGGTGCGCCCCCCGGGACGACGAAACCCCGGACGGCGGTTGCCGTCCGGGGCCATGGGTGCCCCGGGACGCTCAGCCGATGCCGTCCTCTTCCTCGTCGTCCTCCCCATCATCCTCGTCGAGGTCCCAGTCGGGCGAGTCCGGGTCGTAGTCGATCCGCTCGCTCGACCAGGAGGCCTGCTGGAGCTCCACCCCGGGCACCTCGCTGACCAGGTCGAACGGGTCCACGAGATACGCAAGGGCCTCGGCGGTGTCTTCCGTCACAGCCGCCTCGGCCTGCGACCGCTCCGCCTCCGGAAGCTCCGGATCCCGGGCGAGCCGGCGCAGCGCGGCCTTGGTCACCTCGTCCTCGTCCTGCACTTCGAGGACCAGCTCCACGCGAAGCTGTACAAAACGTGATGTCTCTTCAGCACTCATGGCGGGAGAGTACGACCGAAACCTCCCGTGACTTTCCTGTGACCCGCTACTTTCACTAACATCGCCCCCCACGGCCAATTCGCCAGCGTCACAAGGGGATCGATATTCCGTGTCATCCGCTCGCCGTCCGCTGCTGACCGCCACCGCTGCGGGCACCCTGCTGTGCGCGCTGTGGTTCGTCCCGTCCGCGAACGCGTCGCAGGACTCGGCCAAAGCGCATGCGGAAACCTCCACGACCCGTATGACACAGCAGGCCAGGGCGGTGTCACAGGCGGCAGCGGACAGCGCACGGGACGCGGCGGACGACACCGAACTCGCCGACACCGGAAGCCCGGACACCACACCGTACGTCGTGGGCGGCACCCTCTTCCTCGGGGTGGGCGCCGGCTTCGTGCTCTATTCGGTGCGCCGCGAACGCATGGGCTTTTAATTTCCCTTGACGATCCTTTGACGGGCCACACATAGTTCGCCCATGAAGAGATCATCGGGCGTACGGCTGTGCGCCGCCGTGGCTGTGAGTGCGCTGTCGTTCGCCCTTGTCACCGGCTGCTCCCAGGGGGATGCGAAGAAGTCCGGTACGGCCGCGAAGGCGCTGAGCGCCGCGGAGTTGAAGAAGCGGATCATCGCCGCGGGCGAGGTGCCCGGGTACCAGGTGGGGCCCGTGCCGGCCGCCCGAGCCAAGCCGATCACGACCGACAGCGCGCCGTGCCGGCCGCTGGTCCGCGTGATGAGCGCGCTCCCGCCGGCCGAGGCGGTGGCGAAGGCCGACCGGCTGGCGATGGAGAACCCGAAGAAGTCCCCCTCGGCCAAGCCGACCTCGCTGGACGACCTCGACGGGAAGAAGTTCGAGGAAGCGATGCACAGGTCCATGGACCGGGACGTCACCACGGTCACCCTCGCCTCGTACGAGGGGAACGGCGCGGAGCAGGCACTCGCGTCGGTCTCCGCCGCGGTCAAGGACTGCGGAAGCGGCTTCCCCGCCCAGCAGGCGGGCACGAAGGTGCGGTTCACCAAGGTCGCCGCGGAGAAGGCGACGGACACCGGGGACGGGGCGGCGGCGTTCACCGCGACGATGGACTCGGACGACGGGGACGCGGCGCCCGTCCACGCCGAGGTCGTCCGGCTCGGGAACACCCTGTCGGTCTACTTCACGTCGAACCTGGGCGCGATGATGGGCAAGAAGGCGTACGTGGTCTCGCCGGACGTCGTCAAGGCCCAGCAGGCCAAGCTGAAGTGACACGAAGACAGGGGCCCCGCACGGCGGGGCCCCTGTCTCCTGTGCCGGGACGTTACTGCAGCGGGCCGGTGACCGACTCCGCCGCGGTGACGAGGTGGCCGCCGCGCACGAACGCGTCGGCGGCGGCCAGGTCGGGCGCCAGGAACCGGTCCGGGCCCGGGCCCTGCACACCGGCGGCGCGCACGGCCTCGATGACGGCCCGGGACGCCGGCGCCGGGGTGAGGCCCTCGCGCAGCTCGATGGCGCGGGTGGCCGCGTACAGCTCGACGGCGATGATCCGGGTCAGGTTGCCCACGGCGGTGCGCAGCTTGCGCGCGGCCGACCAGCCCATGGAGACGTGGTCCTCCTGCATGGCGGAGGACGGGATGGAGTCCGCGGAGGCGGGTACGGCCAGCCGCTTCATCTCGCTGACCAGCGCGGCCTGCGTGTACTGGGCGATCATCAGCCCGGAGTCGACGCCGGCGTCGTCGGCGAGGAACGGCGGCAGGCCGTGGCTGCGGTTCTTGTCCAGCAGCCGGTCGGTGCGACGCTCGGCGATGGAGCCGAGGTCGGCCGCGGCGATGGCGAGGAAGTCCAGGACGTAGGCCACGGGCGCGCCGTGGAAGTTGCCGTTGGACTCCACGCGGCCGTCGGGCAGCACGACCGGGTTGTCGACGGCGGAGGCGAGTTCCCGCTCGGCGACCAGACGGGCGTGCGCCATGGTGTCGCGTCCGGCACCGGCGACCTGCGGGGCACAGCGCACCGAGTAGGCGTCCTGGACGCGCGGCGCGTCGTCCTGGTGGTGGCCGGTGAGCTGGGAGCCCTGCAGCACGGCGAGCATGTTGGCGGCGGAGGCGCCCTGGCCCGGGTGCGGACGGATGGCGTGCAGCTCGGGGGCGAGCACCTTGTCCGTGCCGAGCAGCGCCTCCAGGCTGAGCGCGGCGGTGATGTCAGCGGACTTGTAGAGGGTGTCGAGGTCGGCGAGGGCCATGACCAGCATGCCGAGCATGCCGTCGGTGCCGTTGAGGAGGGCGAGGCCCTCCTTCTCGCGCAGCTCGACGGGCTGGATCCCGTGCTCGGCGAGCAGCTCACCGGCGGGCCGGACGGTGCCGTCGGGGCCTTCCGCGTCCCCCTCGCCCATGAGGGTCAGGGCGCAGTGGGACAGCGGGGCCAGGTCGCCGGAGCAGCCGAGGGAGCCGTACTCGTGGACGACCGGGGTGATCCCGGCGTTCAGCACGTCGGCCATGGTCTGCGCGACCTCGGGCCGGACGCCGGTGTGCCCGGAGCAGACCGTCTTCAGGCGCAGGAACATCAGGGCCCTTACGACCTCCCGCTCGACCCTCGGTCCCATGCCGGCGGCGTGCGAGCGGACGATGTTGCGCTGCAGCTGGGCGCGCAGTTCCTGGCTGATGTGCCGGGTCGCCAGGGCACCGAAGCCGGTGGAGACGCCGTAGACCGGTTCCGGCTTGGCCGCCAGGGCGTCCACGATCTCGCGGGCCGCGGCGAGGGCCGCCACCGCCTGCGCCGACAGCTCGACGCGGGCACCGCCGCGCGCCACGGCGAGAACGTCGGACGCCGTGACACCGGACGTCCCCACCACCACAGTGTGCATATCCATATTCAGGAGCGTACGCATTGAATGCGGGGATGTCACTAGTGGCGGACGGGAGTGCCCCTTACCGAAGCGTGTGGGCTTCGCCTCACGGCCGGCGTCCGCGGAACCGGCGCCGTTCGGCCTGCGCCGGCGGCGGCTCGTCGGCCAGCCGGACGACCGGATCCTGCGGCCCCTCCCGGCCCGCGACCACCGGCCGGTCCACGCCCAGGGCCTTGGCCCGGTACTGGGCCGCGTCGGCGAGCCGGAACAGCCGCCGGGCGTCGCGCACCTCCCCGATCGGGTCCTCGGTCGAGGCGATCCCGCACGCCACACCTTCCCCCAGCTCCAACTCCCCCGCCCTGCGGCACAGTTCGTCCGCCGCCTTGACGACGTCGTCGGCGGGCGGCCCGACCGCCAGCAGACAGAACTCGTCCCCGCCGAGCCGCGCGGCAAGCGCGCCCGGCACCATCGCCCCGCACAGCGACAGCACCGAGCCGAAACGCTCCAGCAGCCGGTCGCCCACGGCGTGCCCGAGGGTGTCGTTGACCCGCTTCAGCCCGTTGAGATCGCAGACGACGAGACTGACGGCCGCGCCCTGCGTGCGGTGCCGCTCGACGGCCTCCTCCAGGCGCACGTCCACGGCCCGGCGGTTGGCGAGTCCGGTGAGGGCGTCGGTGAACGCCAGCCGGCGGGCCTCCTCCAGCCGCTCGGTCTGGGCGAGCCCGGCGGCCACGACGGAGGCCAGCACGGTGGCGAAGTCGGCGTCGGCCCGGTCGAAGACGGGGGCGTCGACGGGACGGGCGACGTACAGCTCGCCCCAGGCCCGGCCGTGCAGCACGACGGGCGCGACGACACAGCAGCCGCGCCCCCTGCGGCGCAGGGCGGCGACGCGCCGGTGGAAGTACCCGGGGGTGCCGGCGGCGGTCCCCTCGGCGGTCTCCACCCAGGCGTTGGCCCCGCCGCCGCCGGCCCACCGCTCGTGCAGGAACTCGGTGATCTCCGGGAACTGGTGCACCGGGTAGGCCTCGGACTCCGGGAACTCCTCCTCGTCCGGGCACCGGTCCCCCACGTTCACGAGGACGCGCAGACGACCCAGCTGCCGCTCCCACACCGACAGTGCGGCGAACCCGCCGTCCAGCGCCCGGCAGGCGCCGAGCGCGGCGGCCTGCCAGGTGTCACGCGGGGTGCGGGCCGCCGCCATCCCCTGCGCCAGCGCCACGACCGCGGCCAGCCTCCTGTCCTCGCCCATTACTCCAGGTTAGGGATGATTTGCGGGATTCGGGACGTGGGTGCGGCGATCAGGTGGTGGGCCCTCGCGGAAGGCCGGGTGCGGGTCCACCGGGGCCGCGGCGCGGGGCGCCCTACTCGCCCGGCCACTGCGGCTCGCGCTTCTCGTTGAACGCCGCCACGCCCTCCGCCCGGTCCCCCGAGAACGCCACGGAACGCCACGCCGCGTCCTCGACCTCAAGACCCGCCCGCAGATCCAGCCCGTGCCCCAGGCGCAGCGCCCGCTTGGCGGCCCGCAGCCCGACCGGCGAGTTCCCGGCGATACGGGCGGCCAGCGCGAGGGCCTCCTCGCGGTCGCGCCCCGCGTCCACGAGCTGGTCGACCAGCCCCAGCCCGGCCGCCTCCGCCGCCTCCACCCGCCGCGCCGAGAAGATCAGCTCCGCCGCCCGCGCCGCCCCGACCCGCCGCGGCAGCAGCTGCGTACCGCCACCGCCCGGAATCACGCCCACGGACACCTCCGGCAGCCCCACCACCGCCGTACGGTCGGCCACGATCAGATCGCAGGACAGGGCCAGCTCGAAACCCCCGCCCAGCGCGAACCCGTGCACCGCCGCGATCGTCGGCATCGGCAGCTCCAGCACCCCGGTGTACGCCCCGCGCGCCACCGGCCGCTGCCGCAGCAGGTCGGCGTCGCTGAAGGAGTTCCGCTCCTTCAGGTCCGCCCCGACACAGAACGCCCGCTCGTGGGACGAGGTCAGGACCACCACACGCGCGTCCCGGTCGGCGGCCAGCGCCGCGCACGCGCCGGCGAGGGAGCGGGCCATCTCCGTCGAGACGGCGTTCATGGCCTTGGGCCGGTCCAGCACCAGCTCCGCGACGTACCCGTGCCGCCGCACCAGCACGAACTCCCCGAACCGCTCCTCGCCCATGACACCCTCCGGCTGACGTGTTAACGCGTGTTAACGCACTGTCGGGCCGATCATCGCAGCCGTACCCGACCTCGGGAAAGCCCACGGGGCTACGCCCGTTCGAGTGACATCCCGCCCGTCCCGCCCCACATCGCCCACAGGACCGCATAGCGTGCGTCCGCCACGGCACGCCCGGGGCACGGCGGGGAGGGGAACCATGTCAGAGGGGCCGGAGGGGCACGGCGAGCCGGCCGGGGCGTCCGCCGTACGACGCGGACGGCACCGCAAGCCACGCCCTCGCAAGGTGCTGCTCGCCGCCGGCGGGCTCGCCCTGGCCGCGGGCGCGCTCAGCCTGCTCCGGGTCACGCCGGACTCGGGGGTCGGAGTCCCGGGCACGGCGGAGGCCGAACCCCGCCCCGACGGGGGCGCCACGGACCACGCGGGGAACACCGCCGCCACGGTCGCCGCGAGCCCCACCGCGCTGCCCTCGGCGACCTCCGTCATGGGCGGCCGCGCGCTCGTGCCGGCGGCCACCGCTCCGGGCGGGACCCGCACCGGCCGGGCCACGCCCACGGCACCACCCGGCAGCACCGCCGCGCCGAACGCCGCCCCCACCAGGCCGGCCTCCGTCCCGGACACCCCGTCACGCCCCTCGCCGACGACGTCCGCCCCGCCCCCGGCCCCGACGCCCTCCCGGACCGCACCGGCCACCCCGGCGCCCACCCACGGCTCCGCGGACCCCGGTCCGGGCGGGCTGTGCGTACCGGTGCTGGGCCTGTGCGTGGACGCACACGGCCACTCCGGCCACTCCGGCCACTGACGCGCTACGGAAAGGACGGCCGGACGACCGCGCGAGGGTTACGGCGTTACGGCTGGCCGTCGCGCCGGGTCAGCAGCCAGGGCTCGACCACACCGAGCCCGCGGACCGGCCGCTGCCACATCGGCTGCAGCGCGAAGCGGTACACCGGCGGCTCCTCGCCCTCCTTCTCGGCGGCCGCGGCGGCCTCGGCCGCCTCGGCCTCGGAGGCGGGCGCCTCACCGGCGCGGATCAGCTCCTCGGCGAAGGCGCTGTCCACCAGCACGGCGTCCCGGGGGGCTATCGAGGTCAGCCGGGAGGCCAGGTTCACCGTCGTACCGAACACATCACCCATACGAGTGGTGACCGTGCCGAACGCCATGCCGACCCGCAGCTCCGGCATCGTCTCGTCGTTCGCCAGCGTCTCGACCAGCCGCAGCGCGATGTCCGCGGCGACACCGGCGTCGTCGGCCGCGTACAGCACCTCGTCGCCGAGGGTCTTGATCAGCCGGCCGCCGCGCGCGGCCACCAGGTCGGCGGCCGTCGTCTCGAACGCCTCGACCAGCTCGCCGAGCTCCTCCTCCTCCATCCGGCGGGTCAGCCGGGTGAACCCGACGAGGTCGGCGAAGCCGACGGCGAGCCGCCGGTCGACCATCTCCTCGTCGTCCGCCGACTGCACGACCCGTCCGGCCGAGGCGGCGAGCTGGCGGCGCCAGACGTAGACCAGGAACTCCTCCAGCTCGGGCAGGAGCAGCTCGACGATCGGATACGTCACCTCGGTGCGGGTCATTCCCGGCTCGGGCGGCTCGGTCAGGCCCTCCAGGAAGGAATCCATCTGCCACTCGGCCAACCGGGCGGTGGTCTGCCCGGTGGACCGGGCCACCTGCACCGCCATGGCCTCGCTGAGCAGCCCCGCTTCGACCAGACCGGCGAGGCGGCGCAGGGCCAGAACGTCGGCCTCGGTGAGCGCCTTGGCCTGGCCGATGTCGGCGAAGCCCATGGCCCGCCAGAACCGTGAGGCCAGCTCCATGGAGACGCCGGCGCTGCGGGCCGCCTGGAACGGGGTGTAGCGGCGCTCGGCGCCCAGGATGAGCTGTTCGAGGCGCAGGGCCAGCGGGTCCTCGCCCGGATCGGCGGCGTCCGCGTCCGCGCCCGCGCCGGAGCCCGTGTCGTCGACGGTCACGCCTGCTGCCCTTCCGATCTGCCGCGGTCACGTTTCGACCGGCCTCAACTCTACGGCAGGTGTGCGCCAGCTCACTCCGTCGGGTTCGGCCGGCGGTTCACTTCCCGGTACCGGGTGCGCTGGCCGGCGTCGGTGCCTGCCACCTTGGGGGCTGCCGCCCCCAGACCCCCGCATCGGACCAGGTCCGGGATGCTTCCACCCTTGCCGACCGCGGGTCCCGGGGGGCTGATCGCGCAGTTCCCCGCGCCCCTTGCGGGGCGCTGCACTCGCCGCACGCCCGAGCCGCACCGCAGCCGCGGGCGGCGTCACGCGGGGCGCAGATGGACGATGTCCCCCGCTCCCACCGGCTCCCGCGTCCCCTCCTGTGTCGCGATGACGAGCCGCCCGTCCCCGTCGACCGCCACGGCCTCGCCCACGATCGAACGCTCCCCCGGCAGCTCGGCCCGCACCGTGCGCCCCAGCGTCGCGCACCCCGCCGCGTACGCCTCCTGAAGGCCACTGGCGGCAGGGTCCCCGCCCGCCGCCCGCCAGCGCCCGTACCAGTCCTCCAACGACCGCAGCACCGCCCGCAGCAGCGGATCCCGGTCCGTGCCCGTCGCCCCGGCCAGCACCAGCGACCCCGCCTGCGGCACCGGCAGTTCGTCCGCGCGCAGCGTGACGTTGATGCCGACCCCGACGACCACACCGTCGGTGCCGGCCCGCTCCGCGAGGATGCCCCCGGCCTTGCGCTCCTCGCCCTCCACCGTCACCAGCAGGTCGTTCGGCCACTTCAGGGCCGTGTCCACGCCCGCCGCCCGGGCCAGCCCGGTCGCCACGGCGACACCGGTGAGCAGCGGCACCCAGCCCCACCGCGCCACCGGCACCTCGACGGGCCGCAACAGCACCGAGAAGAAGAGGCCCGAGCGCGGCGGCGCCGTCCAGCGGCGGTCCAGCCGGCCCTTGCCCGCCGTCTGTTCCTCCGCCACCAGCACCGCGCCCTCACCGGCCCGGCCGGCGGCGGCCCGCGCGACCAGGTCGGAGTTGGTGGAGCCGGTGCGCTGCACCACGTCCACCTCGCGGTACAGACCTCCCTCCCGGACCAGTGCGCGCCGCAGTGCCACGGCGTTCAACGGAGGACGGTCCAGGTCGGACCAGCGGCTGTCGTCTGATGCATTGTGCGGCGTCATGCAAGTCACCCTAGGTGTGGGAAACGCCGCACTGCCGACGCCCGGGCCCAGCACTACTCTACGGATGAGTAACCGTCCCCCCTTTTGAGCAGGCAGGGAGCCGCATCCCGATGTCCGAGCCGGAAGAGCGCCACGAGATCCAAGGGATCGACATTCACACGACCGCGGGCAAGCTCGCGGATCTCCAGCGTCGCATCCATGAGGCGACGCACGCCGGCTCGGAGCGCGCCGTCGAAAAGCAGCACGCCAAGGGCAAGCTGACGGCGCGTGAGCGGATCGAGCTGCTGCTGGACGAGGGGTCGTTCGTCGAGCTCGACGAGTTCGCCCGGCACCGGTCCACGAACTTCGGGCTGGAGAAGAACCGGCCGTACGGCGACGGTGTCGTCACCGGGTACGGCACGGTGGACGGACGGCCGGTCGCCGTGTTCTCGCAGGACTTCACCGTCTTCGGCGGGGCGTTGGGCGAGGTCTACGGCCAGAAGATCGTCAAGGTGATGGACTTCGCGCTGAAGACCGGCTGCCCGGTCATCGGCATCAACGACTCCGGCGGCGCCCGGATCCAGGAGGGGGTCGCCTCCCTCGGCGCGTACGGCGAGATCTTCCGCCGCAACACCCACGCCTCCGGTGTCATCCCGCAGATCAGCCTCGTCGTCGGCCCCTGCGCCGGCGGAGCCGTGTACTCCCCGGCCATCACCGACTTCACGGTCATGGTCGACCAGACCTCGCACATGTTCATCACCGGCCCGGACGTCATCAAGACCGTCACCGGCGAGGACGTCGGCTTCGAGGAGCTGGGCGGCGCCCGTACGCACAACGCGACCTCCGGCGTGGCCCACCACATGGCCGGGGACGAGAAGGACGCCATCGAGTACGTCAAGCAGCTGCTGTCGTACCTGCCGTCCAACAACCTCTCCGAGGCCCCGGTCTTCCCCGAGGAGGCGGACCTCGCCGTCAGCGACGAGGACCGCGAGCTGGACACCCTCGTCCCGGACAGCGCGAACCAGCCGTACGACATCCGCACGGTGGTCGAACACGTCCTGGACGACGCCGAGTTCTTCGAGACGCAGGCCCTGTTCGCGCCGAACATCGTCACCGGGTTCGGGCGGGTCGAGGGCCACCCCGTGGGCGTGGTCGCCAACCAGCCGATGCAGTTCGCCGGCTGCCTGGACATCGACGCGTCCGAGAAGGCCGCGCGGTTCGTGCGCACCTGCGACGCGTTCAACGTCCCGGTGCTGACCTTCGTGGACGTCCCCGGCTTCCTGCCGGGCGTCGACCAGGAGCACACCGGCATCATCCGGCGCGGCGCCAAACTGATCTACGCCTACGCGGAGGCGACGGTCCCGCTGATCACCGTCATCACCCGCAAGGCCTTCGGCGGGGCGTACGACGTCATGGGCTCCAAGCACCTCGGCGCCGACCTCAACCTGGCCTGGCCGACCGCGCAGATCGCCGTGATGGGCGCCCAGGGCGCGGTCAACATCCTGCACCGCCGCACCATCGCCGAGGCCGAGGACGTCGACGGCACCCGCGCGCGGCTGATCCAGGAGTACGAGGACGCCCTCCTCAACCCGTACGTGGCGGCCGAGCGCGGCTACATCGACGCGGTGATCATGCCGTCCGACACCCGCTCCCACATCGTCCGTGGCCTGCGTCAGCTGCGTACGAAGCGGGAATCCCTGCCTCCGAAGAAGCACGGCAACATCCCCCTCTAAGGAGCCGCTGTGACCATCAGAGTCGTACGGGGCAACCCGACCCCGGAGGAGCTGGCCGCCGCACTGGCGGTGGTCCGCGCCCGCGCCGCGGCGGCAGCGGCCACGCCGTCCGGCGCGGAGGGCCCGCGGGACGCGTGGGCGGACCCGGGCAGGATCGCTTCGGCCCGCTTTCCCCAGCCGGGCCCGGCGTCGTGGACGCGCACCTACTGGCCGAGCTAGGGACACCCCTGGGGGCGCGGGGCACCGCGTACAGGCGCACAGCTCAGGGCGCCAATTGAGTACCGGTACTCAGGCACCCCGCACGGCCGAGGGCCCACGCTGGTGGAATGCTCTGGTCAGACCCCGAAGACGAGCCGCCGAAGGACCTGCGCGACGCGCAGGACATGCTCCGGCGGCTCGGCTTCGTCATGGCCCTGGCCATGATCCTGGCCATGCTCGTCCTCGGCCTGAGGTAGCGCGGCCACGCGGCTAACCTGACGGCATGACTGCCAAGCCACACCGCCGCTTGATCCTCGCCTCCCAGTCCCCCGCCCGCCTGGGTCTGCTGAGGCAGGCCGGCCTCGCCCCGGAGGTGATCGTCAGCGGGGTCGACGAGGACGCCGTCACCGCGCCCACCCCGGCGGAGCTGGCGCTCGCCCTGGCCGAGGCGAAGGCCTCGGTCGTGGCGGCGAAGCCGGAGGTGCAGGGCGCCCTGGTGATCGGCTGCGACTCGGTGCTGGAGCTGGACGGGCAGGCCCTCGGCAAGCCCGCCGACGCGGAGGAGGCCACCGCCCGCTGGAAGGCGATGCGCGGGCGGGCCGGCACCCTCCAGACGGGTCACTGCATCTGGGACACGGCGGCCAAGCGGTACGTGTCCGGGACCGCCTCGACCGTCGTCCGCTTCGGTGAGCCCAGCGACCAGGAGATCGCCGCGTACGTGGCCTCCGGCGAGCCCCTCTACGTCGCCGGGGCCTTCACCCTGGACGGCCGTTCGGCGCCGTTCATCGAGGGCATCGAGGGCGACCACGGCAATGTGATCGGCATCAGCCTGCCCCTGGTGCGCAGGCTGCTGGCCGAACTGGGCGTCGGTATCACGGAGTTGTGGTCGCCGGACCGGTGATCTGGGCGGGCACCGAGTCGCGCGGCTCGTCGTGCCCGTCCTCGCGGCCCCCCGGCTCGTCCGTACGCGGGCCCGGGACGGGCGCCGGGCCCGGCGCCGCGGCCGGCTCGGCCTCGCCCTTCGGATCGCCGTCCTGCCCCGCCCCACCGCCGGCGGGGCCCCGCTGCGGGCCGCCGTCACGGTCGTGCGTCATCAGGAGCAGGACGACCAGGCCGAGCACGGCCACCATGAACAGGAACGCCGTCCAGCCGACCAGGCCCCAGGCGAAGGCGCCCAGCAGGCCGTGGACGACCGCCACGCTGATCAGCAGGACGCGGCCGAAGCCCGCGGGGGCGCGGTCGCGTATCGCGACCAGGACGGCCACCAGCGCGCACAGCGCGAAATAGAGCCCGAAGACGACACCGCCGATCTTCGAGGACGTCGCCATCACGGACGGGTCGAGGCCCGCCAGGGACATGTCCTGACGGTCGACCACCACCCCGAGGAACCAGTTCAGCGCGGCGATGATGACGCCCTCCGCCAGAAGGACGACCGCCACGACCCATGCCACCGGCCTGCGCACCACCGGTCCCCACCCACTCTCGAGCCAGCTGCTTGTTACCCCAGGTACGTTCGAGCCATCGCGAACGCTACTAACGGGTAAACCCTGGGACAAGGGTTCGCGCGCCAGCAAAGAATCATTGGGCCATTCGTAGGGACTCGACAAAGAAACTGAGTGGGCCGCAGCACGCTCTTACAGAGACCTTGACCACACGACGGGGCTAGGGTTTCCCGCAGGAGTCCTGCACACCGAGGTGCGACAAGGACTTTCGCGGGTCGAGCGAGCCTCGAATCACGCTCCGTGTGGGCAAGCTCACCATTGGGGACGGGTCGAAGTGCCGTGTCGGCAGTCCCTAAACTCGGCTTGTTTCAAGGAGGGAGCCTCAATCGTGCGCAAGGTGCTCATCGCCAACCGTGGCGAAATCGCTGTCCGCGTGGCCCGGGCCTGTCGGGACGCCGGGATCGCGAGCGTTGCCGTCTACGCCGAACCGGACCGGGACGCTCTGCATGTCCGCGCCGCGGATGAGGCGTTCGCCCTGGGCGGTGACACCCCGGCCACCAGTTATCTGGTCATCGACAAGATCTTGAACGCGGCGCGCGAGTCCGGCGCGGACGCCGTCCACCCGGGCTACGGCTTTCTCTCGGAGAACGCCGACTTCGCGCAGGCGGTCCTGGACGCGGGCCTGATCTGGATCGGCCCGCCGCCGCACGCCATCCGCGATCTGGGTGACAAGGTCGCCGCCCGGCACATCGCCCAGCGCGCCGGCGCTCCGCTGGTGGCCGGTACCCCCGATCCGGTGAGCGGCGCCGAGGAGGTCGTGGCCTTCGCCGAGGAGCACGGCCTGCCGATCGCCATCAAGGCCGCCTTCGGTGGCGGTGGCCGCGGCCTGAAGGTCGCCCGGACCCTCGAAGAGGTCCCGGAGCTGTACGAGTCGGCGGTCCGCGAGGCGGTCGCCGCCTTCGGCCGCGGCGAGTGCTTCGTCGAGCGCTACCTGGACCGTCCGCGGCACGTCGAGACCCAGTGCCTGGCCGACAAGCACGGCAACGTGGTCGTCGTCTCCACCCGTGACTGCTCCCTGCAGCGCCGCCACCAGAAGCTGGTCGAGGAGGCCCCCGCGCCGTTCCTGTCCGACGAGCAGGTCGCCGAGCTGTACCGCGCCTCGAAGGCGATCCTGCGGGAGGCCGGCTACGAGGGCGCGGGCACCTGTGAGTTCCTGGTCGGCCAGGACGGCACCATCTCCTTCCTGGAGGTGAACACCCGCCTCCAGGTGGAGCACCCGGTGACCGAGGAGGTCGCCGGCATCGACCTGGTCCGCGAGATGTTCCGCATCGCCGACGGCGAGGAGCTGGGTTACGACGACCCGGCGCTGCGCGGACACTCGTTCGAGTTCCGGATCAACGGCGAGGACCCGGGCCGCAACTTCCTCCCGGCGCCCGGCACGGTCACCAGGTTCGACGCGCCGTCGGGCCCCGGTGTCCGGCTGGACGCGGGCGTGGAGTCCGGCTCGGTCATCGGCCCGGCCTGGGACTCGCTGCTCGCCAAGCTGATCGTGACCGGCCGCACCCGCCGGGAGGCCCTGGAGCGGGCCGCCCGCGCCCTGGAGGAGTTCCAGGTCGAGGGCATGGCGACGGCGATCCCCTTCCACCGCGCGGTCGTCACGGACCCGGCGTTCGCCCCCGAGCTGACCGGCTCCGAGGACCCGTTCACGGTCCACACCCGCTGGATCGAGACCGAGTTCGTCAACGAGATCAAGCCCTTCGCCGCCCCCGCCGATGTCGAGGCGGAGGAGGAGACGGGCCGCGAGACGGTCGTCGTCGAGGTCGGCGGCAAGCGCCTTGAGGTCTCGCTGCCCTCGTCCCTCGGCATGTCCCTGGCCCGCACGGGCCTCGCGGCCGGTGCCAAGCCGAAGCGCCGCGCGGCCAAGAAGTCCGGCCCCGTCGCCTCCGGTGACACGCTCGCCTCCCCGATGCAGGGCACGATCGTGAAGGTCGCGGTCGAGGAGGGCCAGGAGGTCAAGGAGGGCGACCTGGTCGTCGTCCTGGAGGCCATGAAGATGGAACAGCCCCTGAACGCCCACAAGGCGGGCACGATCAAGGGCCTGAGCGCCGAGGTCGGCGCGTCCATCACGTCCGGCGCCGCGATCTGCGAGATCAAGGACTGACGGCAGACGGCACAGTGACGCCCGGTGGACCGACCCTTTCGGCCCACCGGGCGTCACTCTTTTTCCAAGGGCCTCAGGACGCCCTTCCGAGCCACCGGGGCCTTTCCGAGGCTCGGGGTGCGACCCGGCTCCCTGAGGGGCGGCCGGCCCGAAGGGGCGCGGGGAACCGCGGGACGAGCCCAGGCACACCCGCACCCACCCGACGACCTCAAGCCCGACGGCGACCAGGCACCCTCAGCGCACCCTCAGCGCCGCCGCAGATCAGCGACGCGCCCCCGCTCAGCTCCCGCCGGCTCCCCGTACCCCGCCCCCGAGCGGAGCGCCATGCCCCTGCGCGGCCCCGGCAGCGGGGCACGCCGCGCCGGGGCCTGCTCACCCCCCGGAGGGGCTCCGTTCGCGCCGGACACGGCGATCTGCACCCCCTGGTCGGCGAGGGCCTGCAACTCGGTGGCGGCGCGGTCGTCGTGCGCGGGCGGCTCGTCGGTGACCAGACGGGTGATGACGTCGGTCGGCACGGTCTGGAACATCGTGTCCGTACCGAGCTTGGTGTGGTCGGCGAGGACCACGACCTCCGCGGCGGCCTGCACCAGCGCCCGGTCGACGGACGCCGAGAGCATGTTGGACGTGGACAGGCCCCGCTCGGCGGTGAGCCCGCTTCCGGAGAGGAAGGCCTTGGACACGCGCAGCCCCTGCAGGGACTGCTCCGCGCCGGAGCCGACGAGGGCGTAGTTGGAGCCGCGCAGGGTGCCGCCGGTCATCACGACCTCCACCCGGTTGGCATGGGCCAACGCCTGGGCGACCAGGAGGGAGTTGGTGACGACCGTCAGGCCGGGCACCCGCGCGAGCCGGCGGGCCAGCTCCTGCGTGGTGGTACCCGCCCCGACCACGATGGCCTCGCCTTCTTCGACGAGGCCGGCGGCGAGGTCGGCGATGGCCGTCTTCTCGGCGGTCGCGAGATGGGACTTCTGCGGGAAGCCCGACTCGCGCGTGAACCCGCCCGGCAGTACCGCACCGCCGTGGCGACGGTCGAGGAGTCCTTCTGCCTCCAGTGCCCGCACGTCCCGCCGTACGGTCACTTCGGAGGTCTGGACGACGCGGGCGAGCTCACGGAGCGACACGGCACCGTTCGCTCGCACCATTTCGAGGATCAGTTGGCGACGTTCAGCAGCGAACACGAAACTGACAGTAACCCCAGCGACCGTCTGGTTTCAGCAGTTTGCGCCGAATAACAGAAGTTGTTCGTACGGCAGGGGCGGAAGTGGTATAGGACCCAGCCGCCCCGACTATGCCGTACGCACTCGCGGCAACTCCCCGTGACCAGCGGGAAGTTGATTTCGGCCGTCAGGCCTCCGCGCCGGCCTTGCGGGTGTGCAGCTGCCGGGCCACCTCGGCGATCGACCCCGAAAGGGAGGGGTACACCGTGAACGCGTTCGCGATCTGTTCGACGGTCAGATTGTTGTCGACGGCGATCGAGATGGGGTGGATGAGTTCCGAGGCGCGGGGCGCGACGACCACACCGCCGACGACGATGCCCGTACCCGGACGGCAGAAGATCTTCACGAAGCCGTCCCGGATGCCCTGCATCTTGGCGCGCGGGTTGCGCAGCAGGGGCAGCTTGACGACCCGGGCGTCGATCTTGCCCGCGTCCACGTCCGCCTGCGTGTAGCCGACCGTCGCGATCTCGGGGTCGGTGAAGACGTTGGAGGAGACGGTCTTCAGGTTGAGCGGGGTCACCGCGTCGCCGAGGAAGTGGTACATGGCGATACGTCCCTGCATGGCGGCGACGGACGCGAGGGCGAAGATCCCGGTCACGTCACCGGCCGCGTAGACGCCCGGAGCGGTCGTGCGCGACACCTTGTCGGTCCAGATGTGCCCCGAGTCGCGCAGCTTGACGCCGGCCTCCTCCAGGCCGAGCCCCGCGCTGTTCGGGATGGCGCCGACGGCCATGAGGCAGTGCGAGCCGCTGATGACCCGGCCGTCGGCCAGCGTCACCTCGACCCGGTCGCCGACGCGCTTGGCGGACTGGGCGCGGGAGCGGGCCATGACGTTCATGCCACGGCGGCGGAAGACGTCCTCCAGGACGGCGGCGGCGTCCGGGTCCTCGCCGGGCAGCACGCGGTCACGGGACGACACGAGGGTGACCTTGGAGCCGAGGGCCTGGTAGGCACCGGCGAACTCGGCACCGGTGACACCCGACCCGACCACGATCAGCTCGTCCGGCAGCTCGGTGAGGTCGTAGACCTGGGTCCAGTTCAGGATGCGCTCGCCGTCGGGCTGGGCGTCGGGCAGCTCGCGGGGGTGACCGCCGGTGGCGATGAGGACGGCGTCGGCGGTGAGGGTCTCCTCGGTGCCGTCGGCGGCGGTGACGACGACCTTGCGGGACCCGTCGAGGGCCTGCATGCCCTCCAGCCGGCCCCGGCCGCGCATGACCCGGGCGCCAGCCCGGGTGACGGAGGCGGTGATGTCGTGGGACTGGGCGAGGGCCAGCCGCTTCACCCGGCGGTTGACCTTGCCCAGGTCCACCCCGACCACCCGGGCGGCCTGCTCCAGCGGCGGCGTGTCGTCGGCGACGATGATGCCCAGCTCTTCGTACGACGAGTCGAAGGTGGTCATCACCTCGGCCGTGGCGATGAGCGTCTTCGACGGCACGCAGTCGGTCAGCACCGACGCTCCGCCCAGACCGTCGCAGTCGACGACGGTCACCTCCGCACCGAGCTGGGCGGCCACCAGGGCCGCCTCGTATCCGCCGGGTCCGCCACCGATGATCACGATCCGAGTCACGTACTCCATTGTCCCGCACCCTTCAAGGTGCTACTGCCCCGGGGCACGCGGAAGCTTCGGCTGGGACAGGAGTGACCCGCGTTTCCCCTGCCGTACCCTCTCCCCATGTCGCTCTATGCCGCCTACGCCGGCAACCTCGACGCGGGCCTGATGTCCTTCCGTGCCCCGCACTCCCCGCTGCGCGCCACGGGCTGGCTGAACGGCTGGCGGCTGACGTTCGGCGGCGAGCAGCTGGGCTGGGAGGGCGCGCTGGCGACGATCGTCGAGGACCCGCTCGCGCAGGTCTTCGTCGGCCTGTACGACATCGCACCGATGGACGAGGAGTCCCTCGACCGGTGGGAGGGCGTGGGCCTCGACGTCTACCGCCGGGTACGGGTGCGGGTGCACACGCTGGACGGCGAGGAGGCGGCCTGGACGTACGTCCTGAACGGCTACGAGGGCGGCCTGCCCTCGGCGCGCTACCTGGGCGAGATCGCGGACGCGGCGGAGTCGGCGGGGGCGCCCCACGATTACGTGATGGAGCTGCGGAAGAGGCCGTGCTGACGGACAGCGGATCCTAGACTCGGAACACCGGCGCACCCACGGGAGATCGCATGGCCCCCGCCACGTATGACGTCTACTACACGGTGCAGGCCGCAGAGGCCCGCGACCGGCTCGACGACCGGCAGCGCAGCGCCTTCGACAAGGGCATCGCCCTGCTGGCCCGCGACCCGTTCCTGTCGGTGTCGCGGCCCATAGGCTCCACGGGCGACGACCGCACCATCCGTCTCACCCAGAACATCCTGGTGGAGTACACGGTCAGCCGGGGCCGGCTGCTGATCTTCATCGTCGAGGTCTTCAACGACAAGGACGTCCTCATCACCGACGAGTGACCGCCGGGTGACGGCCGGACCGCTCTCGGCATCCCTTGTGGAAAACGACAAGACAACGATCCCAATCCCGTGACGTCTCTCATCTACGCGCGTAGGCGAAGAGCGGCTACCCTCGTCCACGTGAACGCATCTCTCCTTCCGGACGACATCCAGGGCGACCCGTACGCCGCCGCCGACGCCGCCGCCGCTCGCCTGCGCGAACTGACCGGCGCCGAGACCCACGACGTCGCCCTCGTGATGGGCTCCGGCTGGGCTCCGGCCGTCGACGCCCTGGGCGCACCCGACGCCGAGTTCCAGGTCACCGAGCTGCCCGGCTTCCCGCCGCCGGCCGTCGAGGGGCACGGCGGCAAGATCCGCTCGTACTCCTTCGGTGACAAGCGCGCTCTGGTCTTCCTGGGCCGCACGCACTACTACGAGGGCCGTGGCGTCGCCGCCGTCGCCCACGGCGTCCGTACGGCCGTGGCCGCCGGCTGCAAGACGATCGTCCTGACCAACGGTTGCGGCGGTCTGCGCGAGGGCATGCGCCCCGGCCAGCCGGTGCTGATCAGCGACCACATCAACCTGACGGCGACCTCGCCGATCGTCGGCGCCAACTTCGTCGACCTGACCGACCTGTACTCCCCGCGCCTGCGCGCCCTGTGCAAGGAGATCGACCCCTCCCTGGAGGAGGGCGTCTACGCGCAGTTCCCCGGCCCGCACTACGAGACCCCGGCCGAGATCCGCATGGCCCGTGTCATCGGCGCGGACCTGGTCGGCATGTCCACGGTCCTGGAGGCCATCGCCGCGCGCGAGGCGGGCGCCGAGGTGCTGGGCATCTCCCTGGTCACCAACCTGGCGGCCGGCATGACCGGCGAGCCCCTCAA
Organism: Streptomyces filipinensis; assembly: GCF_014649495.1. GTDB lineage: Bacteria > Actinomycetota > Actinomycetes > Streptomycetales > Streptomycetaceae > Streptomyces > Streptomyces filipinensis. Next base: position 460,371 of record NZ_BMTD01000002.1, read on the forward strand.
CCACGAGGAGGTCCTCCAGGCGGGCCGCGACTCGGCCGCGCGGATGGGCCAGCTGCTGGGCCAGGTGCTGGGCAAGCTGTAAGCGCCGCCGAACCCATCCGCTCGCCTCTGGGCCGACCGTTTCCGGTGGGCGGGTGGGAAACGGGGGTACGGGGGCACGGCCCCCGGTGGACCAGGCAAACACGGAGAGGTTGATCCCAAGGTGCACGACGATCTCATCGCCCGGGCCAAGGCTTGGCTCGCCGAGGATCCCGACCAGGAGACGCGCGACGAACTGGCCAAGCTGATCGAGGCCGGTGACACAGCGGAGCTGTCCGCCCGTTTCAGCGGCACGCTGCAGTTCGGCACCGCCGGCCTGCGGGGCGAGCTGGGCGCCGGCCCGATGCACATGAACCGCTCGGTCGTCATCCGCGCCGCAGCGGGCCTCGCCGCGTACCTGAAGAACAAGGGCCAGACCGACGGGGTCGTCGTCATCGGCTACGACGCCCGCCACAAGTCCGCCGACTTCGCCCGGGACACCGCCGCCGTGATGACCGGCGCCGGCCTGCGCGCGGCCGTCCTGCCGCGCCCGCTGCCCACCCCGGTCCTGGCCTTCGCCATAAGGCACCTCGGCGCGGTGGCCGGCGTGGAGGTCACCGCCAGCCACAACCCGCCCCGCGACAACGGCTACAAGGTCTACCTCGGCGACGGCTCCCAGATCGTGCCGCCCGCCGACGCCGAGATCGCCGCCGAGATCGACGCGATCGTCTCCCTGAACGACGTACCCCGCCCGGACTCCGGCTGGCAGACCCTGGACGAGTCGGTCCTGGAGGCCTACCTGGCCCGTACGGACGCGGTCCTGGCGGCCGGCTCCCCCCGCACCGCCCGCACCGTCTACACGGCGATGCACGGCGTCGGCAAGGACGTCCTGCTCGCCGCCTTCGCCCGCGCCGGCTTCCCCGAGCCGGTGCTGGTCGCCGAGCAGGCCGACCCGGACCCCGACTTCCCGACGGTGGCGTTCCCCAACCCGGAGGAGCCGGGCGCGATGGACCTGGCGTTCGCCCAGGCCCGCGCCACGGACCCCGACCTGGTCATCGCCAACGACCCCGACGCCGACCGCTGCGCGGTGGCCGTCAAGGGCGGCGACGGCTGGCGGATGCTGCGCGGTGACGAGGTCGGCGCGCTGCTCGCCGCCCACCTGGTCCGGCGCGGGGCGCAGGGCACCTTCGCCGAGTCGATCGTCTCCTCCTCCCTCCTCGGCCGGATCGCCGCGAAGGCGGGGCTGCCGTACGAGGAGACCCTGACCGGCTTCAAGTGGATCGCCCGGGTGGACGGCCTGCGCTACGGCTACGAGGAGGCCCTCGGCTACTGCGTGGACCCCGACGGTGTGCGCGACAAGGACGGCATCACCGCCGCCCTCCTGATCACCGAGCTGGCCTCGGAGCTGAAGGAGGAGGGCCGTACGCTGCTCGACCTGCTCGACGACCTCGCGGTCGAACACGGCCTGCACGCCACCGACCAGCTCTCGGTGCGCGTCCAGGACCTCTCCCTCATCGCGGACGCGATGCGCCGCCTGCGCGAGCAGCCGCCGACCGAGCTGGCGGGCCTGGCCATCACGCGGGCCGAGGACCTCACCCGGGGCACGGAGAGCCTGCCGCCCACCGACGGCCTGCGCTACACCCTGGAGGGCGCCCGCGTGATCGTCCGCCCGAGCGGCACCGAGCCGAAGCTGAAGTGCTACCTGGAGGTCGTCGTACCGGTCCCGGACCACGCCGCCCTGCCGACGGCCCACGCCCGCGCGACAGACCTCCTGACGGCCATCAAGCAGGACCTCTCGGCCGCGGCCGGCATCTAGTCCCATCCCGGGAAGGGGCGCCCCACCCGGGGCCCCTTCTCCGTCGGGGCGTCCCTCGGGGCGTCCCCGGGAGCATCCCCGGGGGCGTCCCCACCCGCCGCCGCGGCGTCGCTCAGCCCGTGGCCAGCAGGATCGCGAACAGGACCGCGCCCGCGAGCGCCGGTGCGACCACCTCGTACGCCCACCGCACGGTGACCTCTCCCTGCGCGGACTCCTCCTCGCCGCGCCGGTCCAGCAGCTCCCGCAGTTCGTCCATGACCTGGTCGGTCTCCGCGCGGGTCGGTCCGCTCTGGTCGCCGGCCCCCGCGCCGGCGCCGAAGGCGCCCAGGCCACCGAACCCCCGCCGCGCCGGACCCCCGCCGTGCGCCGCGTCCGAAGCCGCCCGCGCCTTGCGCGCCTCCGCCTTCTTGCGGGCCCGCAGCGAGACGGGAACGGACCACAGCTGGTACTTGGCGCCGGACTTGGCGACGACCTCGTTGGAGTAGCCGGAGCGCAGCGAGGCGACCTCGCCCCAGGGCAGGCTGACCACCCGGAACGGGTTACGGATCCGCAGCCGGTCCTCGCCCGCGAAGACCGCCGGGCGCAGCGTGAAGGCGACCACCAGCGGCACCGCCAGGATCATCCCGGCGAGCGCCAGCCACGGGGCGCGGCCGTGGCCCTGGAACAGCGCGTCGAAGCCGAGCCAGCCGACGACGAGGAGCAGCAGCACGCCGCCCGCGAGGGCCATGGGCGAACGGTAGATCCGGTCCTGGGCGGTGGGCACCGGAGGCTGTGGCGCGGGTGACTGGTGGTCCGGGGTCGTCATGGTCCCGATTCTGCATGACGGGGCCGCCGGTGCCGCCACGCGGCCCGGCACCGGCGCTCATCCGTGATCTTGGAGTGAGATATGAGCACCGGGTGCGCCCCGGGGCTATACATTCGCTACGCGCGTAGATATGCTCGTCGGGTGACCATGCCCACTACCGCACCCACAGCTCACGCTCTCTCGGATGTCACCGCGTCCGACAGCACGCTGCGCCGCTTCCTGCACGGGCTGCCCGGCGTCGACGCGGTCGGCCTGGAGGCGCGCGCCGCCTCCCTCGGCACCCGTTCCATCAAGACCACCGCGAAGGCGTACGCCATCGACCTCGCCATCTCGATGGTCGACCTGACGACGCTGGAAGGCGCGGACACCCCGGGCAAGGTCCGGGCGCTCGGCGCCAAGGCGGTCCACCCCGACCCGACGGACCGGACGACCCCGACCACGGCGGCCGTCTGCGTCTACCCCGACATGGTGGCCGTCGCCAAGGAAGCCGTCGCCGGCTCCGGCGTGAAGGTCGCCTCGGTCGCCACCGCCTTCCCGGCCGGCCGTGCCGCCCTCGAAGTGAAGCTGGCGGACGTCCGTGACGCCGTCACCGCGGGCGCCGACGAGATCGACATGGTCATCGACCGGGGCGCGTTCCTCGCCGGCAGGTACCTCAAGGTGTACGACGAGATCGTCGCCGTGCGGGAGGCCTGCGGTGACAGCGCCCGCCTGAAGGTCATCTTCGAGACCGGTGAGCTGTCGACGTACGACAACATCCGCCGCGCGTCCTGGCTCGGCATGCTCGCCGGGGCGGACTTCATCAAGACCTCGACCGGCAAGGTCGCGGTGAACGCGACCCCCGCGAACACGCTCCTCATGCTGGAGGCGGTGCGCGACTTCCGCGCCCAGACCGGCATCCAGGTCGGCGTGAAGCCCGCGGGCGGCATCCGTACCACCAAGGACGCGATCAAGTTCCTGGTCCTGGTCAACGAGACCGCGGGCGAGGACTGGCTGGACAACCACTGGTTCCGCTTCGGCGCCTCCTCGCTGCTGAACGACCTGCTGATGCAGCGTCAGAAGCTGGCCACCGGCCGCTACTCCGGCCCCGACTACGTGACGGTGGACTGATCACCATGGCTTCCGTATTCGAATACGCACCGGCGCCCGAGTCCCGCTCGGTCGTCGACATCGCCCCCTCCTACGGCCTGTTCATCGACGGCGAGTTCGCCGAGGCGGCCGACGGCAAGGTCTTCAAGACCGTCTCGCCGTCGACCGAGGAGGTCCTCTCCGAGGTCGCCCAGGCCGGCGAGGCGGACGTCGAGCGCGCGGTGAAGGCCGCCCGCAAGGCGTTCGAGAAGTGGTCCGCGCTGCCGGGCTCCGAGCGCGCGAAGTACCTGTTCCGCATCGCCCGGATCATCCAGGAGCGCAGCCGTGAGCTGGCCGTCCTGGAGACGCTGGACAACGGCAAGCCGATCAAGGAGACGAGGGACGCCGACCTGCCCCTCGTGGCCGCGCACTTCTTCTACTACGCGGGCTGGGCCGACAAGCTCGACCACGCCGGTTTCGGCGCGAACCCCAGGCCACTGGGCGTGGCCGGCCAGGTCATCCCGTGGAACTTCCCCCTGCTGATGCTGGCGTGGAAGATCGCCCCGGCCCTCGCGACCGGCAACACGGTCGTCCTGAAGCCGGCCGAGACCACTCCCCTGTCCGCCCTCTTCTTCGCGGACATCTGCCGCCAGGCCGGCCTGCCCAGGGGTGTCGTCAACATCCTTCCGGGCTACGGCGACGCGGGCGCCGCGCTCGTCGCGCACCCCGACGTGAACAAGGTCGCCTTCACCGGCTCCACGGCCGTCGGCAAGGAGATCGCGCGGACCGTCGCGGGCACCCGCAAGAAGCTCACCCTGGAACTGGGCGGCAAGGGCGCCAACATCGTCTTCGACGACGCCCCCATCGACCAGGCCGTCGAGGGCATCGTGACCGGCATCTTCTTCAACCAGGGCCAGGTCTGCTGCGCGGGCAGCCGCCTGCTGGTGCAGGAGTCGGTCCAGGACGAGCTGCTGGACTCCCTCAAGCGCCGCCTGTCCACGCTGCGCCTCGGCGACCCGCTGGACAAGAACACCGACATCGGCGCGATCAACTCCGCCGAGCAGCTGGCCCGGATCACCGCGCTGACCGAGCGGGGCGAGGCGGAGGGCGCCGAGCGCTGGTCCCCGGCCTGCGAACTGCCGTCCTCCGGCTACTGGTTCGCCCCGACGCTCTTCACGAACGTGACCCAGGCGCACACCATCGCCCGTGACGAGATCTTCGGCCCGGTGCTGTCCGTCCTGACCTTCCGTACGCCGGACGAGGCGGTCGCCAAGGCGAACAACACGCAGTACGGGCTGTCGGCGGGCATCTGGACCGAGAAGGGCTCGCGGATCCTGGCGGTGGCGAGCAAGCTCCGCGCGGGCGTGATCTGGTCCAACACGTTCAACAAGTTCGACCCGACCTCGCCGTTCGGTGGCTACAAGGAGTCGGGCTTCGGCCGCGAGGGCGGCCGCCACGGCCTGGAGGCGTACCTCGATGTCTGACCGACTGTCTGTCTTCAAGACCTACAAGCTGTACGTCGGCGGGAAGTTCCCGCGTTCCGAGAGCGGCCGGGTGTACGAGGTGTCGGACTCGAAGGACAACTGGCTGGCCAACGCTCCGCAGTCCTCCCGCAAGGACGCCCGTGACGCGGTCGTGGCCGCACGCAAGGCGTTCGGCGGCTGGTCCGGCGCGACCGCCTACAACCGCGGTCAGATCCTGTACCGGGTCGCGGAGATGCTGGAGGGCCGCCGCGAACAGTTCGTGCGCGAGGTGGCCGACGCGGAGGGCCTGTCCAAGTCGAAGGCCGCCGCGGTCGTGGACGCGACGATCGACCGCTGGGTCTGGTACGCCGGCTGGACCGACAAGATCGCCCAGGTGATCGGCGGCGCCAACCCGGTCGCCGGCCCCTTCTTCAACCTCTCCTCCCCGGAGCCGACCGGTGTGGTCGCCGTCCTGGCCCCGCAACAGTCGTCCTTCCTCGGCCTGGTGTCGGTCGTGGCCCCCGTCATCGCCACCGGCAACACGGCGGTCGTGGTCGCGAGCGAGAAGGCCCCGCTGCCGGCCCTCTCGCTCGGCGAGGTGCTGGCCACCTCCGACGTGCCGGGCGGTGTGGTCAACATCCTGTCCGGCCGTACGGCGGAGATCGCGGCGCCGCTGGCCGCGCACCAGGACGTCAACGCGATCGACCTGGCGGGCGCCGGCGAGGAGCTGGCGAAGGAGCTGGAGATCGCGGCGGCCGACAACCTGAAGCGCGTGCTGCGTCCACAGCCTGTGGATTACTTCGAGACGCCGGGCACCGACCGGATGACGGCGTTCCTGGAGACCAAGACGGTCTGGCACCCGACGGGTTCGCTGGGCGCCTCCGGCTCGTCGTACTGAGGTCGTACTGAGCGAGGGCGCGTACCGGGCGGGCCGCCCGTGGCGCCGACGGGTCCCCACGGCCGAGAGCCGCGTCTTCCCCCCGTCCGGGGAAGACGCGGCTCTCTCGTGCGCCGCCGGTCCGGTTCAGGCCGCGCCGCCGCCCAGCAGGCCCCCCACGGTCCGCTCCAGCGTCGGCACGGCGCCGACCGTCCCGGTCTCGACGAGCGGGCCGGTGAAGTCCGAGACGTCGCCGCCGTCGTCCCTGCGGCTGGTGACGCCGGCGACCGGGGTGTACCGGAGGGCCTGGACGGGGACGGTGGCGTACTGCAGCCCGCTGGTCGCGCCCTGCAGGGCGGCCTGCGGGGCCGTCGCCCCGAAGGAGGTGGGGGGCCGCCAGGGGACATCCGCGAGGCGGGCGGTGTCCGCGGACGCCGTCGCCGCGCCCACCCCCAGCGCCGCCGAGGCGGTCGCGAGGACGATCAGGGCGCGCTGCGCGGTGTGGTTCGGGGGGAACACGTGTCGTGCCATCCAGGGGCCGCCTTCTGCTGCGGGGGGTAACAGAGTCGACACGAAGAGTAGTTGAGGTGGGAGTCACGCTCAAAAGCCGACCCGCGGGGTCGGCAGGCGGCTCCCCATGCGTCAAACTGGTGTTCCGTGAGCCTTCATCTCCCGTCCCCCGCCCGTGTCGTGCTGCTGTGCGGCCCCTCGGGCTCGGGCAAGTCCCTCGTCGCCGCCCGCTCCGGGCTCCCTGTGCTGCGCCTCGACGACTTCTACAAGGAGGCCGGGGATCCGACTCTGCCGCTGGTGGCGGGGAGTTCGGACATCGACTGGGACCACCCCGGATCATGGGACGCGGACGTCGCCGTCGAGGCCATAGCCCGGCTGTGCACCACCGGGTCCACGCCGGTGCCGGTGTACGACATCGCGCGCAGTGCCCGTACGGGCGAGGAGACGCTGCACATCGGCCGCACCCCGCTGTTCATCGCCGAGGGCATCTTCGCCGCGGAGATCGTCGAGCGCTGCCGGGAACGCGGTCTGCTGGCGGACGCGCTGTGCCTGACCCGGGGTCCCGTCACCACCTTCCGCCGCCGCTTCCTGCGCGACCTGCAGGAAGGGCGCAAGTCGGTGCCGTTCCTGCTGCGCCGCGGCTGGCGGCTGATGCGCGCGGAGCGGACGATCATCGCCCGCCAGGTGTCCCTGGGCGCGCATCCGTGCGGCCGGGACGAGGCCCTCGGCCGGCTCGCCGCGGCGGCCGCGGGGCGGCAGGTGCGCCAGACGGTGGCGTGAGCGGCGTACGGCAGCAGAACGGGACTGGTTGGACCCCCCGGCCCACCAGTCCCGTCCCCTTGCTCCCCCGTTTTCCCGCGTCCCCCGCGAACCCACCCCCCGGTGGTCCCCCGTGATTCCCCCGTGTCCCCCCTCGGGTCACCCCCCAGTGACCCCTGACCTTCAGGCGACGAGCTCGCCGAAGGCGTCCTCCTCGTCACGGCCGAAGCTGAGGACCTCGTCCTCGCGCAGCCGGCGGAGCGACCGCCAGATGCTGGACTTCACCGTGCCGACACTGATGTCGAGGATCTCCGCGATCTCCGGGTCCGTGCGGCCCTCGTAGTAGCGCAGGACCAGCATGGTGCGCTGGAGTTCGGGCAGCCGGGCCAGCGCCTGCCACAGGACCGCGCGCAGCTCGGTGCCGCGCATCGCGTCCGTGTCGGAGGGCGTCTCCGGCAGTTCCTCGGTCGGGTACTCGTTGAGCTTGCGGCGCCGCCAGGCGCTGATGTGCAGGTTGGTCATGGTGCGGCGGAGGTAGCCGCCGACCGCCGCCTTGTCACTGATCCGGTCCCACGCCTTGTACGTCGAGAACAGCGCGCTCTGCAGCAGGTCCTCGGCCTCGAAGCGGTCACCGGTCAGGTGGTAGGCGGTGGCGTACAGGGAGGCGCGGCGCTCCTGGACGTAGGCGGTGAACTCCGCCTCGCTCAGCGAGCGGCGCCGCTCCCCCGAGTCCTCCCTGTACGCGCTTCCCCCGTGCGTCTCCCCCGTGGGCGCGTCAACCACCGTCATGTAGGGCTGAAGCCCCTGCTGCGCATACGCGGTGTGCTGACGCCCGGTGCCGCGAGCGCACCCCCGCCCGCTCACGGCACCGGACTTCTCGGAACCCCGGTGCACGTCGTGCAGGCGCGTGACTACGGCGCTGGTGCTGATGCTGTGCAGCGTGTTCATCTCGCGCTCCCCGTCGTGGACTTGCGGTGGTTCGGTCGTGCCCGGGCCGGTCGGACTGCCGCCCTGCCCGTGACCAAAAGACTGCCGGGGTCACTTCATGGACGTGTCCGCCGACTGTCACAGACCTGTCACAGGGCTTCGGCCCAGGGTCGTCACAGCATGTGCACAGCCGATGGCCGTAGGGAGAGGCCGGTGCGCGCAGGTCGTACGACACCCCGTCCATGGGCCAGAATGAGCCCGTGCCTTCCCTGTTGCTGATCGAGGACGACGACGCCATCCGTACGGCCCTGGAGCTCTCCCTGACGCGCCAGGGCCACCGGGTGGCGACCGCTGCCAGCGGTGAGGACGGACTGAAGCTGCTGCGCGAGCAGCGGCCCGACCTGATCGTGCTGGACGTGATGCTGCCCGGCATCGACGGCTTCGAGGTGTGCCGCCGCATCCGGCGCACCGACCAGCTGCCGATCATCCTGCTGACCGCGCGCAACGACGACATCGACGTCGTGGTCGGGCTGGAGTCCGGCGCCGACGACTATGTCGTCAAGCCGGTCCAGGGCCGGGTGCTGGACGCCCGGATCCGGGCCGTGCTGCGGCGCGGGGAACGCGAGTCCAGCGACTCGGCGACCTTCGGCGGCCTCGTCATCGACCGCTCGGCGATGACCGTGACGAAGAACGGCGAGGACCTGCAGCTGACCCCGACCGAGCTGCGACTGCTGCTCGAACTGAGCCGGCGGCCCGGTCAGGCGCTGTCCCGGCAGCAGCTGCTGCGGCTGGTGTGGGAGCACGACTATCTGGGCGACTCCCGCCTGGTGGACGCGTGTGTGCAGCGGCTGCGCGCCAAGGTGGAGGACGTGCCCTCGTCCCCGACCCTGATCCGTACCGTCCGTGGTGTCGGCTACCGCCTGGACGCGCCTCAGTGACCGATACGCAAGGAGGGCTGCGCGGCTGGGCCGCGGGGCGCGGGGGAAGTCTGTCGCGGCTCAGGTTCACCAGCCTCAGGCTGCGCCTGGTGGTGGTCTTCGCACTGGTCGCGCTCACCGCCGCGGTGTCGGCCTCCGGCATCGCCTACTGGCTGAACCGGGAAGCGGTGCTCACCCGTGCCCAGGACGCGGTGCTGCGCGACTTCCGGCAGGAGATGCAGAACCGCGCGGGCGCGCTGCCGGAGCACCCCACACAGGACCAGCTGCAGCGCGCGGCCGGCCAGATGGCGGCGAGCAGCCAGCACTTCAGCGTGCTCCTGGTCGCCCAGGACGCCGACGGCAAGACGGTGTACGGCAACTCGGGCGGCATCAACGGCTTCTCGCTGGAGGACGTGCCGGTCTCGCTGCGCGCGGCCGTGAACAAGCAGCAGAAGGTGACCGACACCAACAACGAGCCGTACCACCTGTACTGGCAGCGCGTGGTGGACCACGGCACGCCGTACCTGGTGGCCGGCACCCGGGTGATCGGCGGCGGTCCCACCGGCTACATGGCGAAGACCCTGGAGCCGGAGGCCAAGGACCTCAACTCGCTGGCCTGGTCGCTGGGCATCGCCACCGGGCTCGCGCTGATCGGTGCCGCGCTGCTCGCGCAGGCCGCCGCCACGACCGTGCTGAAGCCGGTGCACCGGCTCGGCGTGGCCGCCCGGCGGCTCGGCGAGGGCAGGCTGGACACCCGGCTCAGGGTGTCCGGCACCGATGAACTGGCGGACCTCTCGCGGACGTTCAACAACGCGGCCGAGGCGCTGGAGCAGCGGGTCGCGGAGATGGCCGCGCGGGACGAGGCCTCCCGGCGTTTCGTCGCCGACATGTCGCACGAGCTGCGGACGCCGCTGACCGCCATCACCGCCGTGACGGAGGTGCTGGAGGAGGAGCTGGAGTTCGAGTCGGGGAGCATCGACCCGATGATCGAGCCGGCGGTCCGGCTGGTGGTCAGCGAGACCCGGCGGCTGAACGACCTCGTCGAGAACCTGATGGAGGTCACCCGCTTCGACGCGGGCACCGCCCGGCTGGTCCTGGACGACGTCGACCTCGCCGACCAGATCACCGCCTGCATCGACGCCCGGGCCTGGCTGGACGCGGTCGAGCTGGACGCCGAGCGCGGTCTGCACGCCCGGCTCGATCCGCGCCGGCTGGACGTCATCCTCGCCAACCTGATCGGCAACGCGCTCAAACACGGCGGATCGCCGGTGCGGGTGTCGGTACGGGAGTCGGACGACTCGGTGCTGATCCAGGTCCGCGACCACGGTCCCGGCATCCCCGAGGACGTCCTGCCGCACGTCTTCGACCGCTTCTACAAGGCGAGCGCCTCCCGGCCCCGCTCCGAGGGCAGCGGCCTGGGACTCTCCATCGCGATGGAGAACGCCCACATCCACGGAGGCGAGATCACCGCCGCCAACTCACCCGAGGGTGGCGCGGTGTTCACGCTCACGCTGCCACGCGACGCCTCCCGGCTGACGGAGGAGACGGGCGAGAGCACACCGGACGACGAGCAGGGCGCGAACGACAGTTCAGGAAAGGAGGGGGCATGACCGCGCGGACCGTCAGACGCCGCCTGCTGGCGGTGCCCCTCCTGGGCCTGTTGCTCAGCGGCTGCGGCATCCGGGCCACCCAGGTGCCGACCGACTTCGGCGCGGCGCCCTCCCGGGTGCCGTGCACGCTGGCCGGACCGGATCTGTCCAAGCAGTCCGCGCAGGGCGTGCCCGTACAGGTCTTCCTGCTCTGCGGGGCGTCCCTGGTGGCCGTCGACCGGACGGTACGCGTCCCCGAGGGCACCCCGGACGCACAGCGCCGGGTGATCGTGGCACAGGGCCTGCTGGACCAGCTCGCCGCGTCGCCGTCGGCCGCGGAGCGCTCCGCGGGCTATGCGACGTACGTGCCGGGCGGTCTCAGCGTGCGCGGGCCCGGCCCGAAGGAGCCCGAGGACACGCTCCACCTGAGCACGGCACCCGCGCGCCTGACGTCCTACGCCCTGGCCCAGCTGGTGTGCACGCTGTCCGACTCGGCGGCGACGGAGGGCGACGGCTCGGTCATCCTGGGCGGCCCGCGCGACGGCACGCTGCGCCGCTACGAATGCACGGACGACGTCCGCGACCGTCCGGGCAGCATCCAGCCCCCGTCCAGTGGCATCGTCGGTCACTGAGCGGTCTCGCGCGCACCTGCGGGCGGTCGCGCCTCCCCGGTTCCGTGAGCGGAAAGTTGCGGGGTGGAACCGTTCGTACCCGGCCCTGCGTCTAGGGTGGCGTGCAGCGTCAAGGCTCCATCGGCGGCAGCGCCGCGATCCGTATCCGGGTGACAGGGGGTGTCCTCCTCGTCGCCCACCTGACCGTCGTGGCCTGGCTGATGCTGCGGCCCCTGGACGTGCCCTGGGTGACACCTCCCAACCTGCACCCGCTCGCCGGCATCCGGGCCGACCTGGCTCTGGGCTGGCCGCAGGCCGCGAGACCCATCGGCGAGGGACTGGCACTGCTCGCCCCGCTGGGGGTGCTGCTGCCGATGGCGCACGGCAGGCTCGCCGTCTCGCCGCTCGCCTCCCTGCTCCGCACGGCCGCCGCGGCCACCCTGCTCTCCCTCGGCATCGCCCTGCTGCAGACCGGCGTGCCCGGCAGGGTGGTGGACGTCGACTCGATGCTCCTCAACACCGCCGGCGTGATCCTGGCCCATCTGCTCGTGGTGCCCGCGGGCCGCGCCCGGCTGCGCCGACGGGAGACGCACGAGCACGCCGGTGCCGGCACCCTCACCGTCCAGGAGGAGCTCTCTCAGGGACGTACCCCGACGATTCCCAGGGTCGGCATAGCTCCGTAGAGTGACGCTTCGTCCCCTTCGTCTCCGTACCGTTGAAGACAGCTGAAGACACCTGACGACAGCGAACCGACGACCACGGAGGAGTCGACATGAGCGCCCTTGCCCGTCCCACCCACGGCCGCGTGATCGGCGGAGTGTGCGCAGCGCTGGCACGGCGCTTCGGCACCTCCGCCACGACGATGCGGGTGATCTTCCTGCTGTCCTGCCTGCTGCCCGGCCCGCAGTTCCTGCTCTACATAGCGCTGTGGATCCTGCTCCCGGCGGAGGACAAGACGCGCACCGCCTGGTGACCGTCGAGGCGGGGGCCCCGTAGCGGTCCCCGCCGTGCCCGGAACGCCGTCGGGGCGCTCCCGGATCTGACCGGGGCGCCCCGTCGGCGTCGTACGGCGGTCGGCGTCAGCCGAGCGACACCCCGTTCACGGGCAGGCCGTGCGTGGGCAGGTCCTGCACCGGCAGTCCGCCGAGACGGCTGTGCACCGGCCCGGTCGCTCCCTGCTTCAGCGCGTTCTCGACGGCCGGCTGCGCGGCCGCCACGCCGGCACCGAGGGCGTCCTGCCCCCGGGTGAGGGCGTCGGCGGCACCCGGCTGGGCCGCGCCGACGTTCTCGGCCGGCAGCGTCCTGGTGACGTTGTCCAGCGCCGGGGCGGTGTCCGGCAGGGCCGGGGCCGCGTGGGCCGCGCCCGCGCCGATGGCGGCGAAGGCGGCACCGAGAGCGGCGACACCGAGGGTCCTGGCAGCAGAGTGCTTCATGGGAAATGCGTCCTTGCCATGAGGGGACGGAACAAAAACGATGAACGGTCCTCGACCGTAAACACGCCCGCTCGCCCGCCGCAAACACCGAAATGCGGACGGCTTGTGAACCCCTGTTCACAAGCCGCGCCCCATGCGAGCCGCCTTTATCCCGCCGAACCGGAAGAACCGCTGGTGGAGGCCGTTTGCTGAAACAGCCATTCGGACTTCAGCTCCGCATATCCGGGCTTGACGACGTCATTGATCATCGCAAGCCGTTCATCGAAAGGAATGAACGCCGATTTCATCGCATTGACCGAGAACCACTGCAGATCGTCGAGCGTGTAACCGAACGCCTCGACGAGCCGCTCGAATTCCTGACTCATACTCGTGTGCGACATCAGCCGGTTGTCGGTGTTTACGGTGGCCCGGAAGTGCAGCCGGCGCAGCAGCCCGATCGGATGCTCGGCGTAGGAGGGCGCCGCCCCGGTCTGCAGATTCGAGCTGGGGCACAGCTCCAGCGGGATGCGCTTGTCGCGGACGTACGACGCCAGTCGGCCGAGCCGCACCGACCCGTCCTCGCGGACCTCGATGTCGTCGATGATCCGCACGCCGTGCCCGAGCCGGTCGGCGCCGCACCACTGCAGCGCCTGCCAGATGGAGGGCAGCCCGAAGGCCTCCCCGGCGTGGATGGTGAAGTGGTTGTTCTCGCGCTTGAGGTACTCGAACGCGTCGAGGTGCCGGGTGGGCGGATAGCCGGCCTCGGCACCGGCGATGTCGAAGCCGACCACGCCCGAGTCGCGGTAGCGGTTGGCGAGTTCGGCGATCTCCAGGGAGCGGGCCGCGTGCCGCATGGCGGTCAGCAGCGCGCCGACCCGGATGCGCCGGCCGTCCTCGCGGGCGAGCCGCTCGCCCTGCCGGAACCCCTCGTTGACGGCCTCGACCACTTCCTCCAGGGCCAGCCCGCCGTCCAGGTGCTGCTCGGGGGCGTACCGGACCTCGGCGTAGACGACCCCGTCCTCGGCGAGGTCCTCGGCGCACTCGCGGGCGACCCGGACGAGCGCCTCCCGGGTCTGCATCACCCCGACGGTGTGCTGGAAGGTCTCCAGGTACCGTTCCAGCGAGCCGGAGTCGGCGGCCTCGCGGAACCAGATGCCCAGCTTGTCCGGGTCGGCCTCGGGAAGGTGCGAGTAGCCCGTCGCCTGGGCGAGTTCGACGACGGTGCCCGGGCGGAGCCCGCCGTCGAGGTGATCGTGCAGCAGAACCTTGGGCGCCCGGCGGATCTGGTCCGGCGTCGGAACGTGCGCCGGGACACTCACCGGAACGGTTCCGGTCGGTGCAGTCTGGCTCGTCATTTCCGCACTGTAACTCCTACGCGCGTAGAGGGCCCGGTGAACGCGACGGCTCTTTCACAGCACTTTTCCGGCGCTTTCCCGTCGATACGCAACGGTGACCGCGCGTACGGGTTTCGTCCACCGACCCTTCTGACACTGTTCTGTCATGGGACAGCGAGCGACACCGGTCCGAACGGCCGGGCTGGGAAAGGCGGTCGGCCCGGTGCCGACGGCGGTGAGCGGAGCGGTCCTGCTGCTCCCCGGCGGGGAGGAGGTCTCCGCCCGCAGGCCGTCCCCCGTGCGTGCGACGGTCGCGCTGCGCTCACTGGGCCGGCGTATCGCGCGCGCGGGCCGGGCCGAGGGGCTGGCCGTGCACACCGTGCGGTACCGCTACCGGGGCTGGAACGGAAGCGAGGCACACCTGGCGATGGACGCCGAGTGGGCCGCCGACGAGGTCGTACGGCGGTACGGGGACGTTCCCGTGTGCCTGGCCGGGGTGGACATGGGCGGACGGGCGGCACTGCGGGCCGGCGGGCACGAGGCCGTCAACTCCGTGATCGCGCTGGCCCCTTGGCTGCCGGAGGAGGACGTGGCCGCGCCTGCCGAGCCGGTGAAGCAGCTCGTGGGCCGGCGGGTGCTGATCGTGCACGGCACGAACGACGAACGCACCGACCCCGAGCTGTCGTTCCGGTTCGCGGCGCGGGCGAAGAAGGCGAACCGGGAGGTGTGCCGGTTCGAAGTGCACTCCGACGGGCACGGGTTGCACGGCCATCGGGACGAGGTCGCCTGGCTGACGGTCGACTTCACGATGGGGGCGCTGTTCGGGCACTCCGTGTCCCGCCCCGTCGAGGACGCGCTCGCCGCTCCGCCGCCGATCGGTCTGCGGATGCCGCTGGCCGCGGGGTTCGGCCGGTCGTTGAGACGGTAGAGCCGTCCCTCACGTGGGCAGCAGGTTGCCCCTTCGCGACAGCAGGAACCTCTTGAAGGCGGCCACCGGCGGGGTGTCCGGGCGGTCGGCCAGCCAGGCGACACCGATCTCGCGGACCGCCCTCGGGGCCGTCACCGCCAGTTCGGCCACGCCCGGCCTCGGGACCGTCGGCGGTGGCAGCAGAGCCACCCCCAGCCCGGCCGCCACCAGGCCCCGCAGGGTCTCCGCCTCCTCGCCCTCGAAGGCGACCCTCGGCCGGAAGCCGGCCTCCCCGCACAGCGCGTCGAAGATGCGGCGCAGGCCGTAGCCGGGTTCCAGGGTGACGAAGGTTTCCTCGGCCGCCTCGGCGAGGCGGACGCGGCGGCGGGTGGCCAGGCGGTGGTCTGCGGGGACGACCAGGCGGAGCTTCTGCTCGTCCAGGCGGCGGGCGACCAGGTCGGGGGCGTCGGGGACGGGTGAGGTGAGGCAGAGGTCCAGCTCTCCGGCGCGCAGGCCTTCCAGCATGGCCTCGCCGTAGTTCTGGACCAGGCTGAAGCGGACGCGCGGGTGGTCGGCGCGGAAGGCCTGCAGCAGCCCGGGCACGGTCTCCGCACCCATGGTGTGCAGGAAGCCGAAGGCGACCTTGCCGGTGGCCGGGTCGGCGTCGGCGCGCACCTCCTCGGCGGCCCGCTCGATCTCGGCGAGGGCGCGTTCGACGGAGGAGAGGAAGGTGCGGCCGGCGGGGGTCAGGGACACCGTGCGGCCATGGCGGGCGAACAGGTCGACGCCGAGGTCCTGCTCCAGGCGGACCATCGCGCGGGAGAGGGTGGACTGGGGGACGTTCATCTCGTGCGCGGCCCGGGTGACGTGCTCGGTGCGGGCCACGCCGGCGAAGTACGCGAGGCGCGGGGCGAGCACCCGCGACATCTCAGACGTGTCTTCTGTGTCACCGGACGGTGACAGGCGGGCCTGTGAGCTCTGCTGATGCGCCATGGGAACGATTATGGCGAATTCATGCATTGGACGGATGAGACAGGCCCTCCTACGGTCGAGGCATGTCTCCCGCCAGTACCGGGGCGTCCACCACCATGGACGCCGCCACGCACGTCCCTTCCGTCGACTCCACCGACTCCGACACCCGTATGAGCCCGGGCGGCCCCGGCTACCGCCGGATGAGCCTCGCCCTCTTCCTCGCCGGAGTCGCGACGTTCGCCCTCCTCTACTCCACGCAGGCCCTGCTGCCGCTGATCTCCGGCGAGTTCGGGGTCGAGGCGAGCGAGGCGAGCTGGACCGTGGCGGCCGCGACCGGCGGACTGGCGCTGTGCGTGCTGCCCATGAGCGCCCTGTCGGAGCGTTTCGGGCGCCGTGCGGTGATGACGGCCTCGCTGGCCGTCGCGGTCACGGTCGGCATGCTGGTGCCGTTCGCCCCGTCGATCGGCGTGCTGGTGGCGCTGCGGGCGCTGCAGGGCGCGGCCCTGGCCGGTCTGCCGGCCTCGGCGCAGGCCTATCTGGCCGAGGAGGTCCGGCCGAAGGCGCTGGTCACGGCGATCGGCCTGTTCGTCGCGGGCAACAGCGTCGGCGGCATGAGCGGCCGGGTGATCACCGGCTGGGTGGCCCAGGAGTGGGGCTGGCGGGTCTCGGTCGGCGTGATCGGCGTGATCGCGGTGGCGTGCGCCGTGGCGTTCCGGCTGCTGTTGCCGGCCCCGAAGCACTTCAGGGCGGGCTCGCTGCGGCCCCGCGTCCTGCTCGGCACGGTCCGTGACCACCTCGCCGACCCGCTGCTGCGGCGCCTCTACGCGATCGGCGCGCTGTTCATGACGGTGTTCGGCGGTGTGTACACGGTGATCGGCTACCGGCTGACGGGCGCGCCGTTCGGGCTGCCGCAGGGCATCATCGGCTCGATCTTCCTGGTCTACCTGGTGGGCACGGTGTCCGCGTCCACGGTCGGGCGTCTGGTGGGCCGGCTCGGCCGCCGGGGCGCGCTGTACCTGGCGGGCGGTACGACGGCGGCGGGCCTGCTGCTCTCGGTGGCGCCCTCGCTGCCGCTGGTCCTGCTGGGCCTGGTCCTGATCACGGCGGGCTTCTTCGCGGGCCACGCGGTGGCCTCCTCGGCGGTCAGCAAGACGGCCGCCCACGGCCGCGCCCAGGCCTCGGCGCTGTACCAGTCGGCTTACTACATCGGCTCCAGCGTCGGCAGCACGGTCGGCGCGACGGCGTTCCGCGCGGACGGCTGGGGCGGCACGGTGGCGGTGGGCCTGCTCGCGGTGGCCGGCGTGGTCACCATCACGGTGCTGGGCACACGTGCGGCCCGGGTGGCGGCCCAGCGCTCACTCGTGGCCAACGCGCACTGAAACGCCCCGTCAGGGGCGCGCGGAACCGCGCGAACCACCACCACGCCGCCGCCGCACCCGCGTCGAGCCGCACCCCGAGTTCTTGGGCACCCGTCCGACCTGCGCGTCTTCCCATCCAGGGGGCCGTTGTCAGTCCCCTGCGGTAGCTTCCGAATGGGCGCGAAGC
The DNA here is from genome assembly GCF_014649495.1 of Streptomyces filipinensis. GTDB lineage: Bacteria > Actinomycetota > Actinomycetes > Streptomycetales > Streptomycetaceae > Streptomyces > Streptomyces filipinensis. The sequence continues at coordinate 477,898 of NZ_BMTD01000002.1, forward strand.
AGCGCCTGAGGCACAGCCGCAGGGGTGGGTGGACGATGGGCGACAGCACAGCGACGGCGGACCTCGACGTCGCACTGGAGAAGCACCGGACCGAGCTGACCGGGTACTGCTACCGGATGCTCGGTTCCTCCTTCGAGGCCGAGGACGCGGTGCAGGACACCCTGGTGCGGGCCTGGCGGAGCTACGACAAGTTCGAGGGCCGCTCCAGCCTGCGCTCGTGGCTGTACCGGATCGCGACGAACGTGTGCCTGGACATGCTGACGGCGGGCAACAAGCGGGCGCGGCCGATGGACCTCACCGAGTCGACGCCGCTCGCCCAGGCGGCCCTGGCCCCCCGCCCGGACCACACCTGGCTGGAGCCGGTGCCGGACGCGCGGGTGCTCCCGACGGCCGGCGACCCGGCGGAGGCCGCCGTCGCGAAGGAGTCGATCCGGCTGGCCTTCATGGCGGCCCTGCAGCAGCTGCCGGCCAAGCAGCGGGCGGTGCTGATCCTGCGCGAGGTGCTGGCCTGGAAGGCGAGCGAGGTCGCCGAGCTGCTGGACACCACCGTCGCCTCGGTCAACAGCGCGCTGCAGCGGGCGCGGGCCACGCTCGCCGAGCGCGCGGACGCGAGCCCCGAGGGTGCGGTCTCGGACCCGCTCGACGAGGAGCAGCGAAAGCTCCTGGAGCGCTATGTGAAGGCCTTCGAGGGGTACGACATGACGGCGCTGACGGCGCTGCTCCACGAGGACGCCGTCATGACGATGCCACCGTTCGACCTGTGGCTGCGCGGCCCGGCCGACATCACGGGTTTCATGGCCACCCTCGGCGCCTCCTGCGCCGGCTCCCGTCTGCTGCCGGTGCAGGTCAACGGCCTGCCGGGCTTCGCGCACTACAAGCCGGACCCGGAGAACGGCGGGTTCGCGCCCTGGGCGGTTCAGGCGCTGGAGCTGTCAGACGGCCGGATCACCGGTTTCCACTGCTTCCTCGACACCAAGCGCTGGTTCCCGCTCTTCGGCCTGCCCCTCCATCTGGAAGCGGAGGCCGACGAGGTCGAGCAGGGCGGGTAGCGCGGGATCGGGGTCCCGCAGCCGGATCCGCCCGCCGGCCCGGCGGGCGGTCAGCGCCAGCCGGGCCAGCAGGTCCACGACGGCCAGTCCCGGGGGCCCCAGCCCGCCCAGATCGCATACGACGACGCGGGCGCCACCGCCCGCCAGCAACTCCCGCACCTGGGCGCACAGCCCCGCCACCTCGTCACGGGTGACGGGGCCGGGCAGCACGAGCACGGCGGGTTCCTTGGCTTCCACGTGCGGTAGACCAGTGGGCCGGGCGTAACTCATCGGGCCCGGGCCGGACGGAGATCACATTGACCACCCGCTGCCCGGCGCCGGAGGGTGGGCCCCGTGACGGGGGTGCTGAGCGGGTTCGCGGTGATCGCGGTCGTCATCGGGGTGGGCTATGTGCTCGGGCGACGCGGGACGCTCGGCACCCAGGGCGCCGAGGTGCTGACCCGGCTGGCCTTCACGGTGGCCGGACCCGCCCTGCTGTTCACGACCCTCGCCCGCGCCGACCTCTCGGTCCTCTTCTCCGCGCGGCTGCTGGTGACGGCGCTCAGCACGGCCGCCGTGTCCGGGGTCTTCGTGGCGGTCGGCGTGCTGCGACGCTGGGGTGTGGGCCGTACGACCATCGGCGCCCTGTGCTCCGGTTACGTCAACTCGGGCAACCTCGGCATCCCGATCGCGGCGTACGTCCTGGGTGACGCGTCCCTGGTGGCGCCGGTGCTGCTGTTCCAGGTGGTCCTGGTGACCCCGGTCGCGCTGACCGTGCTGGACCTGTCCGGCACGGGCGAGAAGGGCACGGTGTGGCGTCGTCTGCTGACGCCGTTGCGGAATCCGATAGCGGTGGGCTCGCTGTCGGGGGTGGTGGTGTCGGCGGCGGGCGGGCACGTCCCCGGTCCCCTGCTGAGCCCCCTGACCCTGATCGGCAACATGTCCGTCCCGGCGGCGCTGCTGGCCTTCGGCATGTCCCTGCACGGCAGTTCGGTACCGGGCCGGGGCAGGGACCGCAAGCCGGTCCTGCTGTCGGTGGCGTTGAAGTCGCTGGGGCAGCCCGCCGTGGCGTGGGCCCTGGCGAGGTGCGTCTTCGGCCTGCACGGCGCGCCCCTGCTGGCCGTGGTGGTGACCTCGGCCCTCCCGGCCGCCCAGAACCTGTTCACCTACGCCAGCCGCTACCGGGTGGCCGAGGCCCTGGCCCGCGAGTCGATCCTGCTGTCGACGGCCGTGTCGGTACCGGTGCTGGTGGGGGTGGCGGCGGTGCTGGGCTGACGCCGGGCCCGTCGACGGGAAGCCCGCCGGTGCCGACCGCCGGGCCGAACGGCCCGCGAGCTCCCCGGGATCGCCGAACGGGACCGGTGGTGGTCCACCGATCCCGTTCAGCCGGACGATGAATCCCCTGGTCAGGCGATGCGTTCCAGCACCACCGGCGTCGCCGTGAAGTCCGTGCCCGCCGCCGCGATGTCGTACGAACCCGCCACCGCCTGCAGCGCGTACTCGAAGCGCTCCGGGGTGTCGGTGTGCAGGGTCAGCAGCGGCTGGCCCGCCGTCACCATGTCGCCCGGCTTGGCGTGCATCTCCACGCCCGCGCCCGCCTGCACCGGGTCCTCCTTGCGGGCGCGGCCGGCGCCCAGGCGCCAGGCGGCGACACCGATGTCGTAGGCGTCCAGGCGGGTCAGGACTCCGGAGGACGGGGCCTTGATCACGTGCTGCTCCCTGGACGTGGGCAGCTGCGCGTCCGGGTCGCCGCCCTGCGCCGCGATCATCCGGCGCCACACGTCCATCGCCGAGCCGTCGGCCAGAGCCTTCGCCGGGTCGGCGTCCTTGACGCCCGCCGCGTCGAGCATCTCGCGGGCCAGCGCGACGGTCAGCTCCACGACGTCCGCCGGGCCGCCGCCCGCCAGGACCTCGACCGACTCACGGACCTCCAGCGCGTTGCCCGCCGTCAGACCGAGCGGCGTGGACATGTCCGTCAGGAGCGCGACCGTCTTCACGCCGTGGTCGGTGCCCAGGCCGACCATCGTCGAAGCGAGCTCACGGGCGTCCTCGATCGTCTTCATGAAGGCGCCCGTGCCCACCTTCACGTCCAGCACGAGCGAACCCGTACCCTCCGCGATCTTCTTCGACATGATCGAGGAGGCGATCAGAGGGATGGCCTCGACGGTGCCGGTGACGTCACGCAGCGCGTACAGCTTCTTGTCCGCCGGGGCCAGGCCGTCGCCCGCCGCGCAGATCACCGCGCCCGTCGTGTCCAGGACGTGCAGCATCTCCTCGTTGGAGAGCAGAGCGCGCCAGCCGGGGATCGACTCCAGCTTGTCCAGGGTGCCGCCGGTGTGGCCGAGGCCCCGGCCGGAGAGCTGGGGGACAGCGGCGCCGCAGGCCGCCACGAGGGGCGCCAGGGGCAGGGTGATCTTGTCGCCGACGCCGCCGGTGGAGTGCTTGTCGGCCGTCGGGCGGGACAGCGCCGAGAAGTCCATGCGCTCGCCGGAGGCGATCATGGCGGCCGTCCAGCGGGCGATCTCGCGGCGGTTCATGCCGTTGAGCAGGATCGCCATGGCGAGCGCGGACATCTGCTCGTCGGCGACCTCGCCGCGGGTGTACGCGTCGATGACCCAGTCGATCTGCGCGTCGGTCAGCTCGCCGCGGTCCCGCTTGGTGCGGATGACGGAGATGGCGTCCATGGCCATGGCTGATGGCTTCCTTCCGGGAGGTGCGAAGGTGACGGCCCCCCTGCGCGGGTGCGAGGCAGGGGGGCCGTACGGCGTTACTTGGTGAGGTTCTCCGGGCCGAAGGCCTGGGGCAGCATCTCGGACAGCGTCAGGACGCCCGCGGGGGTGTCCAGGAGGAGCTCCGGGCCGCCGAACTCGTACAGCAGCTGGCGGCAGCGGCCGCAGGGGACCAGCAGGGCGCCCTTGCCGTCCACACAGCTGAAGTGGGTCAGCCGGCCGCCGCCGGTGCGCTGCAGGTCCGAGACCAGACCGCACTCGGCGCACAGGCCGAGGCCGTAGGAGGCGTTCTCCACGTTGCAGCCGGTGACCGTGCGGCCGTCGTCGACCCGGGCCGCCACGCCGACCGGGAAGCCGGAGTAGGGGGCGTACGCGTGGGTCATCGCCTCCCGCGCCACCTCCCGCAGTGCCTCCCAGTCGAACTCGGCGTGCCGGGTCACTTGCCCTGGCCCTTCCGGTAGCGCATGCCGTCCGCCTTCGGCATCCGCAGGCGCTGCGCGGACAGCGACAGCACGAGCAGGGTGACGACGTACGGGGTGGCGCCCACGAAGTCGCTCGGGACCGTGTCGGTGAACAGGTACCAGACCAGCACCAGCGCGGCCACGACGAGGCTGATCCCGCCCTGCCACAGCGAGGTGCGGTACAGCTTCCAGCCTGCCATGAGGACGAGCAGCACGACCAGCACGAGCAGCAGCGCGTGGACGGTGGTGCCGCCGTTGCGCAGCTGGAGCGCGTCGGAGTAGCCGAACAGGCCCGCGCCCATCGCCAGGCCGCCCGGACGCCAGTTGCCGAAGATCATCGCCGCGAGACCGATGTAGCCGCGGCCGCCGGTCTGGCCCTCCAGGTAGGTGTGCGAGGTGACCAGGGCCAGGAAGGCACCGCCGAGGCCGGCGAGGCCGCCGGAGACGGCGACGGCCGCGTACTTGTACGAGTAGACGTTGACGCCGAGCGACTCCGCGGCGGTCGGGTTCTCACCGCAGGAGCGCAGCCGCAGGCCGAACGGGGTGCGCCACAGGATCCACCAGCTGCCGACGAACAGCACCGCGGCCAGGACCGTCACCACGGACAGGTGGGTGACCAGGCCGCCGATGATGCCGGCGAGGTCGGAGACCAGGAACCAGTGGTGGTTCTCGATCGAGTGCAGGCCGTCGGAGAGGCCGGGCACGGTGACGTCCGGCAGGGCCGCGACCGGCGGGGACTGCTTGGGGTTGCCACCCGCGTCGGCCGCGGCGCCGCCGGCGAAGAACAGCTTGGCGAGGTACTGGGTGGCGCCGAGCGCGAGCAGGTTGATCGCGACACCGGAGACGATGTGGTCGACGCCGAAGGTGACGGTGGCGACGGCGTGCAGCAGGCCGCCGAGGACACCGAAGCCGATGCCGGCCAGCAGGCCGAGCCAGGGGCTGGACTGCCAGCCGACCCAGCCCGCGCCGAAGGTGCCGAGGATCATCATGCCCTCAAGGCCGATGTTGACCACGCCGGCGCGCTCGGACCACAGGCCGGCGAGACCGGCGAGACCGATCGGCACGGCGAGGCCGACGGCGGCACTGACCTGTCCGGCGGAGTCGAGGTCCTGCGAGCCGGTGATCATGCGGATCGCGGCCAGGAGCAGCAGCGCACCCGCGATGAGCAGGAGAACCTGGCCCCAGGAGCGGCCGGAGCGCTGCGGCGCGCCCGCCGCCTTGGGCGCCGCGGGCGGCGGCGCGTCGGTCATCGTGGCAGTCATCACGCCACCTCCTGCTTCTTCGTCGTGGCGGCGGCCTGGGCGGCGAGTTCGGCGCCGACCTTCTGCTGCTGGCGCTTGAGGCCGTAGCGGCGTACGACCTCGTAGGCGATGACGACGCAGAGCACGATGACGCCCTGGATGACGCCGAGGATTTCCTTGTCGTAGCCCTGGAACTCCAGGTGGTTGGTGGTGCGCTCCAGGAAGCCCCACAGCAGGGCGCCGAGCGCGATACCGACCGGGTTGTTGCGGCCGAGCAGCGCGATGGCGATGCCGGTGAAGCCGATACCGGCCGGGAAGTCGCTGCTGAACTGGTAGCTGTCGTTGAGCAGGGTCGGCATGCCGATCAGGCCGGCCACCGCACCCGAGATGATCATGCTGGTGACGATCATCTTCTTCACCGACACACCGCTCGCGGTGGCCGCGCTCTCGGACTGGCCGACGGTGCGCAGGTCGTAGCCGAACCGGGTGCGGCCGAGCACGAACCAGTACGCGATGCCGACGATCACGGCGACGAAGATGAAGCCCCACAGGTCACCGGCCGGGCCGGTGTTGATCGTGAAGAAGTGCGCGGCCGACGGCAGCGGCTTGGTGGCGACGACCGTGCCACCCTGCTGGAGCTGGGCCAGCTTCCCGGGCTGCAGCAGGTAGGCGATGATCGCGGTGGCGATCGAGTTCAGCATGATCGTCGAGATGACCTCGCTGACGCCGCGGGTCACCTTGAGCACACCGGCGATGGCCGCCCACAGGGCGCCGGTCGCCATCGCGCAGATGAGGATCAGCAGGACGGAGAGCCAGCCGGGCAGGGTCAGCGCACCGCCGAGGACGGCGGCGAAGAACGCGGCGAGCCGGTACTGGCCGTCGACGCCGATGTTGAACAGGTTCATCCGGAAGCCGATGGCCACCGAGACGCCCGCGAGGTAGTACGTGGTCGCCTTGTTCAGGATGTAGACCTGGCTGTCGCTGGCGAAGCCGTAGGTCAGCATGTCGTTGAAGGCGGGACCGGGGTTCTTGCCGGTCGCGAGGATCACCAGGGCGGTGACGACGAGCGCGGCGACGATCGCCAGCACCGGCGCGGCGATGCCGAGGAACAGCCGCTCCTTGTCGATCCGTGAGGTCAGCTTGTTCATCGCTCGTCGTCCTCTGTGTGCTCCAGGTGGCCGGTGGCCGCACCCGTCATGGCGGAGCCCAGCTCTTCGGGGGTGATGGTGGCGGGGTCGGCGTCGGCGACCAGGCGGCCGCGGTACATCACCCGCAGGGTGTCGGAGAGGCCGATCAGCTCGTCCAGGTCGGCGGAGATCAGCAGCACGGCCAGGCCCTCGCGGCGGGCCTCGCGGATGTAGTCCCAGATGGCCGCCTGGGCGCCGACGTCCACACCGCGGGTGGGGTGGGCGGCGATGAGCAGCTTGGGGTTGTGGCTCATCTCGCGGCCGACGATCAGCTTCTGCTGGTTGCCGCCGGACAGCGACGCCGCGGTCACGTCGATGCCGGGGGTGCGGACGTCGTACTCCTGGACGATCCGCTCGGTGTCGGCGCGGGCCGCCTTGATGTCGATCAGTCCGCCGCGCGAGTTGGGCTTCTCGGTGACGTGGCCGAGGATGCGGTTCTCCCACAGCGGGGCCTCAAGGAGCAGGCCGTGGCGGTGGCGGTCCTCGGGGATGTAGCCGATGCCGGCCTCGCGGCGGCGGCGGGTGGCGGCGTGGGAGATGTCGGCGGCGTCGAGGGTGATCACGCCGGCGTCGGGGTGGCGCATGCCCATGATCGCCTCGACCAGTTCGGACTGGCCGTTGCCCTCCACGCCGGCGATGCCGAGGACCTCGCCCTTGTGGATGGTGAAGGAGATCTCGTCCAGGATGATCCGCTCGATGCCGTCCAGGTCGGTCTGCGCCAGGTGCAGGCCCTCGACCTTGAGCATCGGGACGTCCGTGACGGTGGACTCCGCGGTCTCCGGGGTGGGCAGTTCGCTGCCGACCATCATCTCGGCGAGCTGCTTGGGCGTGGTGCGGGACGGCTCGGCGGTGCCGACCGTCGTACCGCGCCGGATGACGGTGATCTCGTCGGCGACGGAGAGCACCTCGCCCAGCTTGTGGGAGATGAAGATGACGGTGAGGCCCTCGGCCTTCAGCTCGCGCAGGTTGTCGAAGAGGGCGTCGACCTCCTGCGGTACGAGCACGGCCGTCGGCTCGTCCAGGATGAGGGTCTTGGCGCCGCGGTAGAGGACCTTGAGGATCTCCACTCGCTGGCGGTCGGCGACGCCCAGCTCCTCCACGAGGACGTCGGGGCGGACGTTCAGGTGGTACGCGTCGGAGATCTCCTTGATCTTCGCGCGGGCCTTGCCGCCGATGCCGTACAGCTTCTCCGCGCCGAGGACGACGTTCTCCAGCACGGTGAGGTTGTCGGCGAGCATGAAGTGCTGGTGCACCATGCCGATGCCGCGGGCGATGGCGTCGCCGGGGTTGTGGAAGACGACCTGCTCGCCGTTGACGGTGATCGTGCCCTCGTCCGGCTGCTGCATGCCGTAGAGGATCTTCATCAGGGTGGACTTGCCGGCGCCGTTCTCACCGCACAGGGCGTGGACGGTGCCCGTGTGGACCGTGATGTCGATGTCGCGGTTGGCGACGACGCCGGGGAAACGCTTGGTGATGCCGCGCAGTTCGACGGCAGCGGGAGGGCTGGACGCGTTGATGGCGCACTCTCCTCGGGGAAAGGGGCTGCATAGGGGAGGTGGCAGGCGTCGGCGACGCTAGCGCGGCAACTCCGCGCTACACGCGTAGAGTTGACACATTGTTATGGCTCGGCGAGGGCCGTTGGGACGGTGTTCCCTCGCCGAGCCGAGGTCCGACGGGCCGGTCGGTTCCGTTGGCCGGAGCCGACCGGGTCCGTCAACCGGGACCGATCGGATCCGGCCGGCCGGGCCGACCGGATCCGTCAGGTCACGGGTGGGTCTTGACCTTGATCTGGCCGTCGACGATCTTCTTCTTCGCGGCGTCCAGCTTGGGCTGGATGTCGTTGATGAAGCCGCCGCTCGTGGCGAGCGAGACACCGCCCTTGGCGAGCGAGTAGACGTTGTTGCCGGTGAGCGGCTTACCGTCCTTGACGGACTTGATGAAGTCGTACACGCCGACGTCGACGTTCTTGACCATGGAGGTCAGGAACGAGTTCTTGTACTGGGCCAGACCCGGGATGTTGTACTGGTCCGAGTCCACGCCGATGCCCCAGGCGCCCTTGACGCCGTGCACGGCCTCGATCGCGCCGTTGCCGGAGGAGCCCGCCGCCGTGTAGATCACGTCAGCGCCCTTGTCCAGCATGCCCTGCGCGGCCTGCTGGCCCTTGTCCGGGCTGGAGAAGCCGGAGAAGTCCTGGCCGTGGGACAGGTACTGGACGTCGACCTTGACCTTGGGCTTGGTGTCGTGCACGCCCTGGACGTAGCCCGCCTCGAACTTCTGGATCAGCGGGTTGTCGACACCGCCGATGAAGCCGACGTGGTCCTTCTTGGTCTTCAGCGCGGCGGCGACACCGGCCAGGTAGGAGCCCTGCTCCTCGGTGAACGTGATGCTGTTGACGTTCTTGCCGTCCACGACCGAGTCGACGATGCCGAAGCTGGTCTTCGGGTACTTCGCGGCGATCTTGGTCACGGCGGGGGCGTAGGAGAAGCCGACGGCGACGATCGGGTTGTAGCCCGCGTCCGCCAGGTCCGACAGACGCTGCTCGCGGTCGGCCTCGGTGTCCGAGGTCTTCGCGGTGAGCTCCTTGACGGAACCGTCGAAGTCCTTCACGGCCTTGTCGGCACCGCGCGCGGCGGAGTCGTTGAAGGAACGGTCACCACGGCCGCCGACGTCGTAGGCGAGACCGATCTTGACACCCTTGCCGCCGCCGGAGGGGGACGAGCCGGTGTTGTTGTCGGAGGAGGTGCTGCCACAGGCTGTGGCAGTCACGGCGAGAGCTGCGGTCGCGATACACGCAGCGGAAAGCTTGGCTACCCGGCGCACGGGAAGGCTCCTTCACCTGACCTGAGCGCCGCGTAGGCGCTTGATGTGAGCACCATGCCAGTGCTCGGGCCGGAACGCCCCGTCGGCGTCGGCTTCGCGGCATCGTAACGCGCGTAGATGTCGCAAAAAACCCCCTCTCGAAGCCGTTATCGATTCGAGGCAAACAGCATCTGAACTCGGGCTCTCAGCCCTCTCATGCCGTTGTCGCGCACCGTGTGCGAATGGCTTGCGAGCGTGTTGCGCCGCCCAGGGGAACGGCCCCCGGGATCCGCCTCCGGGGGCCGCACGCTCAGCCCTTTACCCCGTTCGGCCCGCTCAGCCCTGTACCCCGTTCGGCTCCAGGAAGGCCGCCGCCGTGAACATCTCCACGCCGACCGTGATCGCGTGCTCGTCGGCGTCGAAGTCGCCCTGGTGGAGATCGCGCACCGTGCGCTCGCCGGGGCGGCGCACCCCGAGACGGGCCATGGCGCCGGGCACGTGCTCCAGGTACCAGGAGAAGTCCTCGCCACCGAGGCTCTGCTCGGTGCTCTCCACGGCGTCCCGGCCGCGCCGCGCGACCATGGCCCGGCGCAGCAGTTCGGTGGACTCGCGGTCGTTGACGACCGGCGGTACGCCGCGCACATAGGTGATCTCGGACTTGGCCCGGTGCAGGGTGGCGACCTCGTCGATGGCCGCGTGCACGAGGTCGGGGGCGTCTCGCCAGGCCTCCAGGTCCAGGCAGCGCACGGTTCCGGACAGCTCGGCGTGCTGCGGGATCACGTTCGGCGCGTGGCCGGACTCGATACGGCCCCAGGTGAGGGCGAGGCCCGCCCGGGTGTCGACGCGGCGGGCGATCAGCGCGGGCACGTCGACGGCGACGCGGGCGGCGGCCGTGACGAGATCGGTGGTCAGATGCGGCCGGGCGGTGTGGCCGCCGGCCCCGTCCAGGGCGATCTCCAGCCGGTCGCAGGCGCTGGTGATCGCGCCGTGCCGCAGACCGATCTTCCCGGCGTCCACCCGGGGGTCGCAGTGCACGGCGAGGATCCGCCCGACCCCCTTCAGCACACCCTCCTCGATGGCGTCCAGGGCGCCTCCGGGCAGCACCTCCTCGGCGGGCTGGAAGACCAGCCGCACCGGCCGGGGCAGCAGCCCCTTGGCGTGCAGGTCGGCGAGGACCAGGCCCGTGCCGAGTACGACGGTCGTATGCACGTCATGGCCACAGGCGTGCGCCCGGTCGGGCACGGTCGACCGGTACGGGCAGTCGCTCTTCGTGTCCGGGATGGGCAGGGCGTCGATGTCCGCGCGCAGCGCGAGCACCGGTACGGCCGACCGCTCACCCTCCGCGAGGCCGATGTCACACACGAGTCCGGTCCCCTTGGCGAGCACCCGGGGCCGAAGCCCCGCCTGCTCCAGCCGCTCCTTGATCGCAGCGGTCGTACGGAACTCCTGATTGCCCAGCTCAGGGTGCATGTGCAAGTCGCGACGGAAGGCGACGAGCTCGGCGTGCAGGGCTTCGCTCAGCACGCCGGGGAGCACATCCCCCGCGAGGCCGGCCTCGGACTCTAGGGACATCAATTGCTTCACCCTCTGAAGGGTAGGACGCCCGGACGGTCAACTACCCCTCGATCAACAAAAGTTCAGCCCGTTAGGGGAAGAAAATCTGACCGGCGGACGCATGGCGGCGGACTCTGAGGGGTAAAACCCTTGTTTCCTCCTTCCACGGATACCATGCCTCGGCGCAGTCACGCTCGCCATGTCCACGAACCGGACCCCAGCGCGGGCCGCGTCCCGCTAGGGTCCGCACACGTGACCGACGCGACCGAGCGCTTCCTCCAGACGACCCGCTCCTCCTACGACACGATCGCCAAGGACTACGCGGCCCAGTTCCCGGCCGGTGACTGGCATCCGCTGGACCGCACCCTGATCAGCACCTTCGCCGAGCTGGTCGGGCGAGCCGGTACGGCGCCGGTCGCCGACCTGGGCAGCGGACCCGGCCACGTCACCGCGCTCCTGGACGAGCTGGGGGTCCCGGCCTTCGGCGTCGACCTCTCCCCCGCCATGGTGACGCTGGCCCGCGACACCTACCCCCGGCTGCGCTTCCACATCGGCTCCATGACGGCCCTGGACCTGCCGGACGCCACCCTGGGCGGCATCCTCGCCCTGTACTCGACGATCCACGTCCCCGACGACCACCTGCCGGCGGTCTTCGCGGAATTCCACCGCACCCTGCTCCCCGGCGGCCACGCCCTCCTCGCGTTCCAGACCACCCCGGAACCCGGCCACCTGCACCTGCCGGAACGGTTCGGTTACGCGATCGACCTCGACTACTACTGGCGCACGCCGGACCAGGTCACCGGTCTGCTCACCGAGGCGGGCCTGGAGCTGGTGGCGACGGTACGCCGGGAGACGTCCGGGGAGGAGAAGTGGCCCCGGGCGTTCGTGCTGGTCCGGAAGCCGTAGCCGGAGGGCCGGAAGAAGGCGGTGGCGGACTGCTTCATTCCTCCTGCCGTGGTCGATGGCCCCGGCTAGAGTCCGATTCCAAGATCCGTGCAGCGACGATCGAGCGAGATCCAAGGGGGAATCCGCCATGGCCGGTGCCGACAGCGGTGCGTACGAGGGATTCACGGCCGAGGAGCGGGCCGCGATGAAGGAGCACGCCCGGGGGCTGAAGACGGCGGCCCGCCGCAGCTCGCCCGCGGAGAAGGCGGCGCAGGCGGAGCAGGACGTGCTCGCGAAGATCGCCGAGATGCAGGAGTCGGACCGGATCATGGCCGAGCGCGTCCACGCCGTGATCACCTCGACGGCCCCGGATCTCGCGCCGAAGCTCTGGTACGGGATGCCCGCGTACGCGCTGGGCGGCAAGGTCGTCTGCTTCTTCCAGAGCGCGGAGAAGTTCAAGTCGCGCTACGCCACGCTCGGCTTCAGCGACCAGGCGAAGCTGGACGAGGGCACGATGTGGGCGGCCGGTTTCGCCCTGACCGAGGTGACGCCCGAGGCGGAGGAGCGGATCGCGGCACTGGTGAAGCGCGCGGTGAGCTGAGCCACGCACCGGCCCCCGCCCGCCCACATGGCCGTCCGTAGGGGCGGCCGGGTCGGCTAGGCCGGGCTTGTCATGGTCGTCAGGCGGTGGATGTCGCGGGCCGTGCCCGTCACCCCGGACAGGAAGCCCTGGGCGCGTGGGGAGGCCTTCTCCGTGAGCCAGGTGGGGTCGATGTCGCAGACGGCCACGCGGACGCCGGTGCCGGTCAGGGCCAGCGGCAGGGTGTGCACGACCGTCGACGGGAAGCTGAGGATCGTGCGGCCGATCGGGCCCCTGCGGGCGATCAGCTCCAGGGGCAGGTCCGGGCGCACTATCTCCAGGCCCGTCTCGGCGGCCAGGCGGTGGAGTTTGTCCGTGCTCTCGCGGCGGTGGGCGAAGTAGCGGGTCGCGCCGTGGGCCTTGGCCAGGTTGCGGACGGCGTCCAGGTAGCGGTCGCCGTCCACCACCCCTGTCTCGACGAGGGACGTGCCGACCATGTCCGCGCCCTTGGTGATGCGCGGCGGCCCGAAGCGGGCGCGGGTCCAGGAGAAGTCGTTGGCCGTGACCCGCACTCCTTCCGGCGTCTCCGTCACCGGCATGGAGGAGAAGACCTCGACCCGGCGGCGGGCGTTCGGCGTCAGACGGCGGCGGGCCGAGGAGGACACCGGGGCGAAGAGCAGGTCGCGCGCCCCGGGACGGCCGCCCTTGCGGTGCCAGCGGACCAGCCGTTCACCCCGGGCCAGTTGGGCGACGAACTCCATCGTCGCCGTGCCGTCGTCCACCACGACCAGGTCATGGGCCCGGGTGATGGTCAGCAGCAGTTGGACATAGCGGGAGAACGGGTCTCCCATGACGATGCGGTCCGCACGCCGCAGAGCGCCGGCGAGGCCGCCGATCGTCTGGAAGGGGGCCGCCGGGCCGCCCCGCGCCTCCTGCCAGCGCACCCGGTACCCCTCGTCCCGGGCCAGGTCCGCCATGCGGCGCAGCTGGCCCCGGGTCATGGGGTCGGTCGGGGCCAGGACGACGACCGTGAGTTCCGCGCCGGCCGGTGACGGGTCGTCGCCGGCCACCGTCCGCCGTACCTGCGCCGGCACGGACGGAAGCGGGTCCGTGCCGGGCAACGGGTCCGGGTCCGTGCCCCGCAGCCCCTGCTGATGCGCCCACTCCAGCACGTTCAGCAGCTGGACCGGGCTCTCCACGAAGGCGAGCGTGCGGGGAGGGTGGCCGGCGTGACCGGCGCGGGGGCTCATCGGCGTACGACCGTCCCGTCGTAAGTGACCTGGATTCACACCGAGACCGGCTCGCCCGCCGCCGCGGCGATCTCCGCCTCGGCGACGACGCCGGCGACGCGGCGCAGCTTCTTCATCGGGCCGAGCTCGGAGTCGTAGACCTTCTTGACGCCGTCGCCGAGGGAGGCCTCGATGGTGCGGATGTCGCGGACCAGACGCGTGAGGCCCTGCGGCTCGACGGAGGCGGCCTGGTCGGAGCCCCACATGGCGCGGTCGAGGGTGATGTGGCGCTCGACGAAGGTCGCCCCGAGCGCGACCGCGGCGAGGGTGGTCTGCAGGCCCGTCTCGTGGCCGGAGTAGCCGATCGGGACGTTCGGGTACTCCTTCTCCAGCGTGTTGATCACGCGGAGGTTCAGCTCGTCGGCCTTCGCCGGGTAGGTGGAGGTGGCGTGGCACATGAGGATGTTGTCCGAGCCCAGGACCTCGACCGCGTGGCGGATCTGCTTCGGGGTGGACATGCCGGTGGAGAGGATGACCGAGCGGCCCGTGGCGCGCAGGGCGCGCAGCAGCTCGTCGTCGGTCAGGGACGCGGAGGCCACCTTGTGGGCGGGGACGCCGAACTTCTCCAGGAAGGCGACGGCCTCGGTGTCCCACGGGGAGGCGAACCAGTCGATCCCCTTCTCCTTGCAGTACTCGTCGATCTGGCGGTACTCGTCCTCACCGAACTCCACGCGGTGGCGGTAGTCGATGTAGGTCATCCGGCCCCAGGGGGTGTCGCGCTCGATGTCCCACTGGTCGCGCGGGGTGCAGATCTCCGGAGTGCGCTTCTGGAACTTGACCGCGTCGCAGCCGGCCTCGGCGGCCACGTCGATCAGCTTGAAGGCGTTCTCCAGCTCACCGTTGTGGTTGATGCCGATCTCGCCGCAGATGTAGACGGGACGGCCGGGGCCGACCTCGCGCGAACCGAACGTACGGATGCGGGAGTTGCTGCTCATGGGGGAGATTTCCTTACTTGGGGAGGGAATCGAGAGAGGGGCCGAGGATCCAGCTGGCGATCTCTCGGATCGCGCCGTCACCGCCGGGGACCGTGGTGACCGCGCGTGCGGCGCCGCGTACGACGTCGTGGGCGCTCGCGACCGCCACCGGCCAGCCCACGAGGGCGAAGCAGGGGAGGTCGTTGACGTCGTTGCCGACGTAGAGCACGCGCTCCGGCGCGATGCCCTGCTCCTCGCACCACTGCTTGAGCGCGAGGTCCTTGCGGTCGATGCCGTGCAGCACGGGAAGCTTCAGCTTCCGGGCGCGGGCGGCGACCACAGGGTTCTGTTCCGTGGACAGGATCAGCATCTTCAGGCCGCTCCTGCGGAGGGCCGCGATGCCGAGGCCGTCGCCGCGGTGCACGGAGACGAACTCCCGTCCGTCGGAGTCGATCAGCACCCGGTCGTCGGTCTGGGTGCCGTCGAAGTCCAGTACGACCGCGTCGATGTCGTCGGCGGTCGGCAGCGCGCCGGGGCGGTCCGCGTCGAAGAGCGGCGCCAGCGCGCGGGCGCGCGCCAGGTCGTGCGGGTCGTCGATCTCCAGGACCCGGGCGGGGTCGGTGCGGACGAGTTCCGTACGGCCGAAGAAGCGGTGCTGGTGCTTGCGGAAGCCCGTCGCGTCCATCGCGTAGGCGGCGCCGGTCTCCAGGAAGTCCTGGGGGCGGTCCTGGCGGCGGGGGCGGAAGGACTTGTCGTGGTTGACGCCCAGCCCGCCCTCGGCCTCGGCGTCGGCCTCGCGCCAGACGAAGCCGTGGAAGGGGGCCACGGTCACCGCCGTGTCCGCGCCGTTCTCCACGACCGCGCCCGCCACCCCGTCGATGTCCTCGCGGACGATGAAGGGGCTGGTGCACTGCACGAGCAAGACCGCGTCGACCGCCGCGCCGTGCAGCGCCTCGTGGGCGTCCATGGCGTGCAGGACCGCGGCCTCGGAGGTGGCCGTGTCTCCGGCGATGGCGGCGGGGCGCAGCACGACCTCGGCGCCGGCCTCCCGGGCGGCGGCGGCGATGGCCTGGTCGTCGGTGGAGACGACGACGTCGGTCACCAGCCGGGTCGCCCGGCACTCGCGCACCGCGCGCGCCACCAGCGGGACACCGCCGACGGGCGCGAGGTTCTTCGCGGGCACGCCCTTGGAGCCGCCGCGGGCGGGGATCACCGCGAGCACCCGGCGCACCGCAGCGCCTGGGCCCGCTTCCGGGTTGGACATGGGGTCTCCTTGGATGGTCCCTTGGAAGGTCACAGCTCGCCCATCCGCCGGATCACCGGGGCGACCCGCTGCACGCCGTGGCGGTAGGCGCCACGCGCCGCGCGGCGCACGATCTGGCGGACCGGTCCGGGCTCCTTGTCGGCGGCGGGCGCGCCGGGCAGCGGCACGCCGTCGGGGCCGAGGTGGTGCCGGGCGAGGATGCCGGGCAGATAGCCGGGCGCGGTCTCGGGGGTGTAGTAGGGGGTCAGGGGCGGCAGGCCGCCGGGGCGGTCCAGCAGCTTGGCGATGCGCTCGCGGGCGGTGTCGAACGCGGTCTCGTAGGTGCCGTCGGCGGCCACGCCCTGCCGGGCCACCCACTCCTCGTCGGCCACCGGCCGGTGCCCGGCATCCAGCTGGTCCCAGGAGGCGAGGCAGCCGGAGCCGGTGAAGTGGTGGTTGCCGAGCACCTCGCGTACGCCCAGGTCGGTCAGGACCACCGTGGGGATGCGGCGGTGCAGGGCCTCCAGGGCGGCCGTGGAGCTGACGGTGACGAGGAGGTCGGTACGGTCCAGGACCTCACCCATGTGGCCGTAGACCAGGCGGAAGTTGGCGGGCAGGTGCCTGCCCTGCGCCAGCTTCTGGTACGGCAGCTCCTCGATGTGGGTGGTGTGCTCGCCCGGCTTGGAGCGCAGCTTCAGCAGGACCTCGCGCTCGGGGTGCCTGCGGGCGTGCTCGATGAGCCGGTCGAGCAGGTACGTACGGTCCTTGCGGCTGTCCGGGACGGACGGCTGGGCGGCGAACACCACGGTGTACGGCTCGTGTTCACCGGCGTACGGCGCCCCGCCGAGGAAGGGCAGCGCGACCTCGGTGACCGCGGAGGCGTCGGCGCCCACACCCTCGTACACGGCGCGGAAACGGTCCGCGTCATGGCGGGAGTTGGCGAGCACGAGGTCCGCGCCGTGCCGCAGCAGCAGCCCGTCGGCGAGCTTCTCGTAGACGACCCCGACGTAGCCGGTGACGACGACGGGACGCCTGCCGGCGCCCGCCCGGACGGCGCGCAGCCCGTGCAGCATCGCCTGGACCCCGCCGCCGACCAGCGCCAGGACGAGGACGTCGTACGACGCCTCGTCCATGGCGCGCAGGAACTCGACGCCGGTGACCTCACGCAGGGAGTCCGCCCGGACGCCGACCTCCGTGAGCTGGCGGGCGGTGGGGGTGGCGCGTCCCCGCAGGAGGTAGCCGTCGAGCCGGACCTCGGCCTCGGCGGGGGCGAGGCGCTGCGCGGTGAGCGCGCCCCACTTCCACCGGGTGTCGGAATCGGCGAGGACGGCGACCCGCAGGGACTTCGTAGCACTTGCTGGCACGCCGAAGACGCTAGGAAGCCATTCCGAGGTTCCGCCCAACCCGAATGCAACAAACGGTTAACAGCACATCGCCGAATGGCGAATCAGGGCGCGAAGGCGCGCGGAAAAAGCCCGGTTCACAGCTTCGCCACGTGCCGTTCACCCAGCATCAAGCAGACGGTCAAGACGAATGACGGGCTTCGCCCTAACGTCCCTGACGTGGTCAAGCTCTCCGTCATCGTGCCGTTCTACAACGTGCAGCAATACGCGCCCGACACGCTCAGGAGCCTGAAGGCGAACGCGTGTGAGGACTTCGAATTCATTCTCGTCGACGACTGCTCCCGCGACGAGACACCAGAGATTCTCGCGCGCGCGGAGCGCGAGCTGCCCGGGGCCGTCTACGTCCGGCACGAGCAGAACGGAGGGCTGGCGACCGCCCGCAACACCGGTATCGACCGGGCGCGCGGCACGTACCTGACCTTCCTGGACGGCGACGACTGGCTCGCCCCCGGCTACTTCGCGCAAGCGGTTGCGGCCATGGAGGAGCTGGGCTGCGACTTCATCCGCACCGACCATGTGCAGTGCACCGCGCGGTCGCGTTCGGTGAACCGGGTGCCGGTCGGCCGGCGCAACGTGGTGATGGACCCGCGGGAGGCGATCCTGCCCGCCGACCGGTCGACGTCCGTGGACTACGCGTACGCGTGGGCGGGTCTCTACCACCGCCGGCTGGTGGACAAGGGGCTTCTGCACTTCACCGACGGGCTGCGCACCGCCGAGGACCGGCCGTGGATCTGGAAGCTGCACCGGGAGGCGGAATCCTTCGCCGCGGTGAGTCTGCTCGGCGTGTTCTACCGGCGCGGGGTCGCCTCCTCGCTCACCCAGATCGGTGACGTCCGGCAGCTCGATTTCATTCGCGCGTTCGATCAGGTCGTCGCGGAAACCGCCCAGGACCGGGACGCCGACCAGCTGTTGCCGAAGGCCGTCCGTACCTATTGCGCCATCATTTCCCATCATCTGGGATCCATCGAAAGGTTCGAGCCCGCGGTGGCGAAGAAACTGAAATCCATGAGTGCCGCCGCCCTGCGGCGCATGCCGCAGGACGTGCTGGACGAGGCGCTGGACTCCATGGACCTCCAGCGCGCCACCAAGCTGCGCCGGCTGCGCCGCCGTCCCGCCGCCGCGGGGGCCGCCGCGTGACCACGCAGATCTTCCAGGCGTCGACGCTGTACGGCACGGCCACGCTGGCCGCCGCACTGGACTCCGGCTGCTTCCGCCCGGCCGACCGGCGGATCCTGCTGGTCTGCAACAACGCGGCCACGCCCGAGACCACGCCCCCGCTGGACGAGGCGCCCGGCTTCGAGAAGCTGCGCGACCGCTTCGACGACGTGATCTCGTACAACGAGACGATCTTCCCGTTCCATCCGGGTGGCTGGGCGCCCCGCGGGGACGATCTGCCGCTCTGGGAGCGTTTCCTGCGCCACGAGTGGCGGCTGGGCCACGACGACGTGGCGTTGGCGGTCGAGTCGATCCAGGTCAACCCGTCCCTGGCGCTCGCGCAGATCTTCACCGGCGCCCCGGTGACGGTCTACGCCGACGGCCTGATGAGCTACGGCCCCACCCGTAACAAGATCGACCCGCTGGTCGGCACCCGCGTGGACCGGGTGCTGCACCTGGACCTGGTGCCCGGCCTGAAGCCGCTGCTGCTCACCGAGTTCGGCGTGCCCGGCGAGATCGTGCCGACGGCCGCCTTCACCAAGGTGCTCGCCGAACTCGCCCCCAGCGGAGACGGGTTGCCTCGGATCGAGGAGCCCGCGCTGCTGCTCGGCCAGTACCTGTCGGCACTGGACATCCTCACCGCCGAGCAGGAGGAGAACCTGCATGTGCGGATGCTGAGGGGCGCGGCGGCGCTCGGCCACACCCAGGTGGTGTTCAAGCCGCACCCCTCCGCGCCGGCCCGCTTCACCCGCCTGCTGGAGCGGGAGGCGGAGCAGCTGAAGGTCGAGCTGACGGTGCTCGACACGCCGGTCCTCGCCGAGGTGCTGTACCAGCGGATGCGTCCCGCGCTGGTCGTCGGCTGCTTCTCCACCGCCCTGCTCACGGCGCGGGCGCTGTACGGCCTGCCGGTCGCCCGGATCGGCACCGAGGCGCTGCTGGAGCGGCTGACGCCGTACGAGAACAGCAACCGGGTGCCGGTGACCATCGCGGACGCGCTGCTGCCCGACCTCGGCGACCGTGCCGCGGTCACCGGGCAGCGCTCCGGCATGGACGTCGAGGCGCTCGGCGCGCTGATCCGCGCGGTGGGCTTCGCGATGCAGCCGAAGATCTACCCGCGGCTTCGCCCGCAGGCCGAGAGCTGGCTCGCACGGCACCTGAACCCGCACACCATGCGCTACTTCAAGCGCCGGCGACTGTCCTCACTGGCCCTGCCCGGCGGGGTGCCCGCCCAGCTGGCGTTCATCCCGCGCAACGCGACGGTCCGCCGGGTGGCCCGCAAGGCGCGCAGCCTGCGCAACTCCGTACGCCGGTGAGGACACGACGGTGAGGAGGGGTGGGCCCGGCGCGGGCCCACCCCCTCCCGTTCACCCGGATGTCAGCTCAACTACCCGCCCATGACGGCTACTTTCACACAAAATGATGAGGTGATCTATTTTCGTTCGGGTAGGCGCTGAACACCATGGCCGCTTCCTCCCCCGCCCTCGCCTCCGTTCCCGCACCCTCCGCCGCCGGAACGACCCCCGCCTCCAGACCTCGAAGCCGTCTGCTCGCCCTGGACGGCCTGCGGCTCGTCGCCGCCCTGATGGTCTGCCTGTACCACTACACCGGTCGCGGTGGCCCGGTCTCCGCGTCCTGGCACGGCAGCCCGGACCACCTCTTCCCGGCCCTGTCCCGGGCGGCCGTCTACGGCAATTTCGGTGTGCAGTTCTTCTTCGTCATCAGCGGTTTCGTGATCTGCATGAGCAGCTGGGGCCGCACCCTCGGTGACTTCTTCCGCTCCCGGGTCGCCCGCCTGTATCCCGCGTACTGGGTCGCGCTCGTCCTCGTCACCGGGGCGTCCCTGGCGCTGCCGGTGGTCGTCCACGCGGTCCGGCTGGACGAGTTCCTCGTCAACCTGACGATGCTGCAGCAGCCGATGGGCGCGACCCGGGTCCTGGGCGTGTGCTGGACGCTCTGGGTAGAGGTCCGCTTCTACGTGCTGTTCGCGCTGCTGGTGGTCCTGCCCGGGGTGACCTACCGCCGGGTGGTGCTGTTCGCCTGCGTGTGGACGGCGGCGGCCGTGCTGTGCTCCTCGTCGCGCGACGACCTGCTGAACCAGGTGGTCATGCCCGACTACGCGCCCTTCTTCGTCGGCGGTCTGGCGCTGTACCTGATCCACCGCTTCGGCAGCGACCTGCTCGCGTGGGGCATCGTCGCGATGTCCTGGCTGCTGGCCCAGAGCGAGGCCACCCGCGGGCTGTGGGGCCCGCACCCGCACCGGGACCCCTATGTCGTCATCCTGATCGTCACCGCCGCCTACGGGGCCGTCGCCGCCGTGGCCCTGGGCTGGACGCGGTGGGCGTCCTGGCCCTGGCTGGTCACGGCCGGCGCGCTGACCTACCCGTTCTACCTGGTCCACGAGCACCTCGGCTGGTTCGTCATCCGGGTGCTGCACCGGGGGCTCGGCCTGCCCGCGTGGGCGACGCTCGTGACCACCGTGCTCGGCATGCTCGTGCTGGCCTGGCTGATCCACCGGTTCGTGGAGAGGCCGCTCGGGCCGCGGCTGAAGCGGGCCCTGAAGAAGACCCGCGGGCTCCCCGCCGTCAGCTGATCCCGTACCGCGCCCCGACGCCCGCGACCACCAGCGCCAGCCCCTCCTCGAACTGCTCGTCGTAGCCGTCGAAGAGCAGCGGTCCGGCCTGCGCGGCGAGCGGGTACCCGGCCATCCGCCGGGCGCGTTCCCCGACGTCGTACCCCTCCCGCCGCTCGCCCGGGAGGGGCTCGACGCCCTGCTCCTCGGTGACGAAGCCGATGGTGTACGCGCTGGCGGTACGGCCCGCGTGGACCGCCTGGGCGAGGGTGAAGCCGGCGTCCGTGAGCAGGCGCAGGTTCGCTTCCAGCTCGCCGGCGTGGTCCGTGCCCGTGAAGCGTGAACCGCTGAACACCTTCGCCCCGTCCCGGTAGCCGAGCAGCGCGGCCCGCAGCGCGCGGTTCGTCTTCAGCAACCGCTGCTGCCAGGTGTCGGCGGGATCGAGCGCGAGACCGGCGGCCATCCGCCGGTACATCTCGGTCGCCATCTCGTCCAGCAGCGCCTGCTTGTCCTTGAAGTGCCAGTACAGCGCGGGCGCCTTGACGTCCAGCTCCCTGGCGATGGCACGCAGGGTCAGGCCGTCCAGGCCGACCTCGTTCAGCAGGCGCAACGCGGTGTCGGCGACACGGCGGCGGTCCAGGGGCGTGCGTTTCTCGGGGCTCACACTTGACAGCTTAACAGCGTTAAGGGCACGCTCAGGGGCGTCGGCACTTAACGATGTTAAGGAGAATCGTGATGGATGTCCTGATCGTGGGCGCGGGTCCGACCGGTCTGACCCTCGGCATAGACCTCGCCCGGCGCGGGGTGGACGCACTGGTGGTGGAGCGGGCCGAGGGCCTGTTCCCCGGCTCGCGCGGCAAGGGGATCCAGCCGCGCACCCAGGAGGTCTTCGACGACCTGGGCGTGCGGGAGGCGATCCGGGCGGCGGGCGGCCCGTACCCGGCGCGGATGATCTGGAAGGACGGCGAGCGGATCGGCGAACAGCCCATGTTCGACGCCATCGAGGCGGACGAGGGCACCCCGTACACCGACCCGCTGATGGTCGCGCAGTGGCGCACCCAGGAGGTGCTGTACGCGCGGCTCGCCGAGCTCGGCGGCAAGGTGGCCTTCGGACGCGAGGTGACCGGCCTCGAACAGGACGCGGACGGCGTGACCGTGCGGTGCGCCGACGGTACGACCACCCGCGCCCGGTACGTCGTCGCGGCCGACGGCGGCCGGTCGGCCGTGCGGCGCGCGCTGGGCGTCGGCATGGCCGGGGAGGCGGTCGACCCCGCGCCGTTCCTGGTGGCGGACGTACGGCTGACGGGCCTGGACCGCGACCACTGGCACACCTTCCCGCGCGCCGACGGCACCGGCGTGGGGCTGTGCCCGCTCGCCGGCACGGACGACTTCCAGGTACAGGCGCGCCTCGCGGAGGGCACCACGCCCGACCTGTCCCTGGACGGCATCCGGGCGCTGGTGGCCGCGTACACGCACCTGGACGCCGGGGACGTCACGGAGCTGCGCTGGGCCTCCGACTTCCGGCCGCGCACCGGCCTCGCGGACCGGTTCCGGGCGGACCGGGTCTTCCTCGCGGGCGACGCGGCGCACGTGCACTCCCCGGCCGGCGGGCAGGGCCTGAACACCAGCGTCCAGGACGCCTACAACCTGGGCTGGAAGCTGGGCGCGGTACTGCGCGGCGGGGCGCCAAAGGCGTTGCTGGACACCTACGAGGAGGAGCGCCGGGCGAACGCGGCGGCCATGCTGGACCTGTCGACGGGCGTGCACCGCGGCGAGGTCCGGCGCGGGAGGTCGACCCTGCAGCTGGGGCTGGACTACCGGGAGTCGTCCCTCAGCGTGGAGACGCGTGAGAACCCGTCCGGCGTCCGGGCGGGCGACCGCGCCCCCGACGGCACGGTGTCCGGCGTCCGCCTCTTCGACGCGTTCCGGGGCCCCCACTGGACCCTGCTGGGCGCGCAGGCCCCTGCCCCCGGCGTGCGCGCGCTGCCGACGGCCCCGCGGTCATACGGACCGGGCGTCTTCCTGATCCGCCCGGACGGATACGTGGGCTGGGCGGGCGCCTCGTCCGAGGGGGTCGAGGCCTACCTGGCCGGGGTCGGCGTCTGACCCCGCCCTACGCGCCGGGCACGGTGCGGCGGGCGCTACGCACTGGCCAGCGTCAGCTTCACGGCGAACCCCAGGAACAACGCCCCGGCCGCCGAGGTGGCCGTGGCCGACAGCCTCTTGCGCCGCCGGAACGCGGCGGCGAGCCGCGTCCCGCCGAATATCAGCGCGCTCAGATACAGGAAGCTGGCCAGCTGGGCGAACGCGCCGAGCACGACGAAGGACAGGGCCGGCCAGGCGTAGTGGGGGTCGACGAACTGGACGAAGAAGGCGACGAAGAACAGGATCGCCTTCGGGTTGAAGAGGCTCACGACGAGCGCGCGCCGCAAGGGCCGCTCATCGGTGACCGCGGCGGCCCCGGCGGAGTCCTCCACGGCCCTCTCCCGCCGCGTCCGCCACATCTGCCAGGCGGCCCGCAGCATGCCGATGGCGAGCCAGGTCAGATATCCGGCACCGGCGTACTTCACGATCCCGAACAGCACGGCGTTGGCCTTCAGCAGCGAGGCGACCCCCGCGGCGGACAGCGTCATCAGCACGGTGTCACCGCACCACACCCCGGCGGCGGCGGTGTACCCGGCCCGCACACCGCGCCGGGCGGCCACGGAGAGCACGTACAGCGAATTGGGACCGGGCAGCAGCACGATCAGGATCAGGCCCGCGAGATAGGTGGGGAGGTCGATGACACCGAACATGCACAGGAGTGTCGCACGGACGGACGAGGGGGCACGGATTCCCGGAATGTCCTGACCGCCGGGTGACGCGATCCCTACGCTGTTCCTCAGGGGGCCGAGGGAGTCCCCCTGGTCAAGTACAGGGCGGGGCACGGGAATTGGCTTCTGCGGACAACGGCATCGACGAGGCACGTGCACGGATCACGGAGTGCCTAAGCAGGGGGAGCACGACACTCGACCTCTCCGGGCTCGGACTGACAGCGGTGCCGGAGGAGGTGCGCGAGCTGACTCGCCTGATCCAGCTCGAAGTGCAGTCGAACAGGCTCCACGCGCTGCCCGAGTGGATCGGTGACCTCACCCGACTCGAGTTCCTCTCGGCGGACCACAACGCGCTCGTCGCCGTGCCCGAGTCGATCGGCAGGCTCACCGAGCTCCGTGCGCTGGGTCTGGACTTCAACAAGCTGGTCGCGGTTCCGGACAGCCTCGGCAACCTGACCCGGCTGAAGGATCTGCGGCTCTACGGCAACCGCCTCTCCCACCTGCCCGAGACGCTCCGCAACCTCACCGAGCTCACCGTCCTCGCACTCGGCGAGAACCAGCTCGAATCCCTGCCGGCCTGGTTCACGGACCTCACCAGCCTCGAGACGGTCTGGCTGAGCGTCAACTTTCTGACCGCCCTCCCCGAAGACATCGGCCGCCTTGTCAGGCTCCGGCGCCTGGAACTGAGCGCGAACAGCCTCAGCGAACTTCCCAGGAGTCTGGGCGCCCTCCGGGAACTGACCGTTCTGGGACTCCACGACAACCCCTTGACGAGCCCACCCCCCGAGGTGGTCGCCGCCGGTACCCAGGCAGTCGTCACCTTCCTCGCCGAGACCCAGGCCGACCCCGTCCGTCAGTGGTCGTCCAAGGTCGTCGTCGTCGGCGAGGGCCGCGTGGGCAAGACCTCGCTCCTGCGTGCCCTGCGCAACGAGGCCCACAACCCGAACGAGGACAGCACCCACGGGCTCACCGTCGGCACCCTGGACATGCCGCATCCGCATCCCCCCGCCGGGGAGGACGTGACCATGCGGCTGAGCACCTGGGACTTCGGCGGCCAGGAGATCTACCACGCCACCCACCAGTTCTTCCTCACCGACCGCTCGCTCTTCCTGCTGCTGTGGGACGCGCAGATCGGCTGGGAGGGCAGCAAGCTGCACTACTGGCTCGACATGATCAAGGCCAGGGCGCCGCAGGCCCCCGTGGTGCTGGTCGCCACGCATCTCGGTCCCCGGCCCCCGGACCTGCCCCTGGACGAGCTGCAGGAGACGTATCCGGGGCTGATCGTGGAGAGCCTCAGCGCGGACAGCGCGAGCGGTGTCGGTGTCGAGCAGGTGCGTGAGGTGATCCGCCAGCAGGTCGCCTGCCTCCCCCTGATGGGCGTGACCTGGCCGCGCACCTGGCTGCGGGCGGCGGACGCCGTACGGGCGTCCGTGAACAAGCACATCACACCGGAAGGCCTGAACGAGCTGCTCGCGACGGCCGGGGTGCGCGAGCCCTCGCACCAGGCCTCGCTCACCGCCGCGCTGCACAGCCTCGGCGATCTCCTCTACTACCCGGACGACGAGGAACTGTGCGACCTCGTCGTCCTGCGCCCCCAGTGGCTGACGGCGTACATCAGCCGGGTGCTCGACTCCGAGGACGTCCTCAACGAGGGAGGCGTGTTCCACCACTCCTTCGGCGCCACGCTCTGGCAGGACGTCGAGCGGTCCATGCGGCGCCACCTGATCCGCATGATGGAGAACTTCGACCTCTCGTACCGGACCGAGGACCAGACCGCGAGCCTCGTGGTGGAACTGCTGCCCTGGAACCCGCCTCCGTACCAGGACGAGTGGAACTCCCCGGAGCGCCTCGGCCAGCGGGAGCTGCGGCTCCGGTACCGGCTGCACACGGTGCCCCCGGGCATCCCCACCTGGTTCATCGCCCGCGAGCACCGGTTCTCCACCCCCGTGCGCTGGCGTTCCGGGGCCCTGCTCAAGCATCCGGACGGGGTGCACGCCGCGCTGGTGACGGTGGACCGCCATGCGAAGACGGCGGAGTTGCGGGTGCGGGGCTCGTATCCGCACGACTTCTTCGCCGTGCTCAAGGACGGATTCGAGCAGACCCTCCAGCGCTACCCCGGCCTGGACATCACCCGCCTCGTGCCCTGCCCGTACCGGTACCCGGACGGCCGCGCGTGCGCGCACGAGTTCCGGCACGAGCAGCTGCGGGCCCGGCTCGACCGCCGTCCTCCGCTGGAGACGATCGAGTGTCCGGAGCACCTGGAGAACGTCGAGGTCGCGTTCCTGCTGCAGGGCATCGAGCGGCCGGCCGCCGACCGGTCCGAACAGATGACGCGCCAGGTCCTGGAGCGGCTCGACCGGATGGAGATCATCGGGCAGCGCCGGCACGCCGAGGTGCGGGACGGGATCGAGCAGGCCCGGGCCGAGGTGTCGGCGATGGTGGCCGAGCAGCAGCGGGGCTTCCTCGCGCTGCTGCGCCGCGAACAGAGCCAGCAGGAGGCGATCTGCCCCAGTGTGGTCTGGGTGCGCCGGGTGTCGCGCCGTGCGGCGGGACACCGGTTGCGCCCCGGGGACGTCTTCCAGCTGCACCTGTGCTGCGAGGCGCCCGGCGAGTGGCATCTGCTGGAGGGAGCCGAGCCGTACGAGCTGCCCGCGAACTCGAAGTTCACCAAGGTCGTGCTGCCGTACGTGCACCAGTCGCTCAAGGTGCTCAAGTACGTCGTCCCCGTCTTCGGCGCGGCCGTCGGAGCGGTGTCCGAGGATCTGAGCAAGGTGATGAAGGACGACCTGGAGCTGATGAAGGCGCTGCTCGACGCTCTTCCCGACGAGACCCGCCGGCAGCTGAGCGACCGGGAGTCACGCTCCACCGTGCTGGCGACGGACCATGCCGAGTTCCGGCAGATGTACGCCCTGCTCAAGCAGCTCGATCCGGAGGAGCGCTGGGCCGGCCTGAACAAGGTCGTCACTCCCGAGGGCCCGACCTACTGGCTGTGCCGGGAACACGCGCGCTTCTACCAGCAGGGCGTACTGGGCGCGGGCACCGGGCACGAAGCCGTCAGGCTGCCGTCCCAGCCGGGCGGTCCCGGCGCCCTGTCCCGGCAGCAGACCTGAGGCGGGGGGGGAGGCTCAGAACGCGTCCGAGGGCACATGGCTGCCCCACACCTCGCGCAGCGCGTTGCACACCTCCCCCACCGTCGCCCGGGCGCGCAGCGCCTCCTTCATCGGGTACAGCACGTTGTTCTCGCCCTCCGCCGCCTTCGCCAGTGCGGCGAGGGCCGAGTCCACCGCCCGCCGGTCCCGTTCCGCCCGCAGTTTCTCCAGGCGTTCCGCCTGCCGGGCCTCGATGGCCGGGTCGACGCGGAGCGGCGCGTACGGCTCCTCCTCGTCCAGCCGGAAGCGGTTCACGCCCACGACCACCCGCTCCCCGGAGTCGGTCTCCTGGGCGATCCGGTACGCGTTCTGCTCGATCTCGGCCTTCTGGAAACCGCGCTCGATCGCCGCCACCGCCCCGCCCAGGTCCTCGACCCTGCGCATCAGGTCGACGGCCGCCTCCTCCACGTCGTCCGTCATCCGCTCCACCGCGTAGGAGCCCGCGAAGGGGTCGACGGTCGCCGTCACGTCACTCTCGTGCGCCAGCACCTGCTGGGTCCGCAGCGCCAGCCGCGCGCTCTTGTCCGTCGGCAGCGCGATCGCCTCGTCGAAGGAGTTGGTGTGCAGGGACTGCGTACCGCCGAGCACCGCCGCCAGGGCCTGGACGGCGACCCGGACCAGGTTCACCTCCGGCTGCTGGGCCGTCAGCTGCACGCCGGCCGTCTGGGTGTGGAAGCGGAGCATCAGGGACTTCGGGTCCCGGGCGCCGAACTCGTCCCGCATCACCCGCGCCCAGATCCTGCGCGCCGCGCGGAACTTGGCGACCTCCTCCAGCAGCGTCGTACGGGCCACGAAGAAGAAGGACAGGCGCGGGGCGAAGCCGTCGACGTCCATGCCCGCAGCCACCGCCGTACGGACGTACTCGATGCCGTCCGCCAGGGTGAACGCGATCTCCTGTACGGGCGACGCCCCCGCCTCGGCCATGTGGTAGCCGGAGATCGAGATCGTGTTCCACTTCGGGATCTCGGCGGTGCAGTACTTGAAGATGTCGGCGGTCAGGCGCAGGGAGGGCTTGGGCGGGAAGATGTACGTCCCACGGGCGATGTACTCCTTCAGCACGTCGTTCTGGATCGTGCCCGTCAGCTGCTCGGGCCGTACGCCCTGCTCCTCGGCCACCAGCTGGTACAGGAGCAGCAGCAGGGCCGCCGGGGCGTTGATCGTCATCGACGTCGAGACCTGGCCGAGCGGGATGCCGTCGAAGAGCACCCGCATGTCCTCGATCGAGTCGATGGCCACGCCCACCTTGCCGACCTCGCCGTGCGCGAGGGGCGCGTCGGAGTCGTGGCCCATCTGGGTGGGCAGGTCGAAGGCGACCGAGAGTCCGGTGGTGCCGTGGGCGATCAGCTGCCGGTAGCGGGCGTTCGACTCGGCGGCCGTGCCGAAACCGGCGTACTGGCGCATGGTCCAGGGACGGCCGGTGTACATGGTCGGGTAGACCCCGCGGGTGAACGGGTACGCGCCCGGTTCGCCCAGTTTCCCGGCCGGGTCCCAGCCCTTGAGGGCCTCCGGCCCGTAGACCGGTTCGACCGGCAGTCCCGACTCCGACTCACGCGCCATGGATGCCTCCGCAGTACGTCCTGTCACCCCTCACCATGCCCCGTCGTTGGACGGCGGTCACGCGGGGAAGCATCCCCGGCATGAGGATCTCGCGAAGACCCGCCGCCGTACTCGCCTCGGCCGTCTCCCTCACCGCGCTCGCCGCGCTGTGCGGCTGCACCGTGCAGCCCTCCACGGACGCGGACGGCAAAGCCCGGGCACCGGTGCACGTCCGGCTTCCGGAGCAGACACCCGGGCAGGTGTCCGGGCAGGTGTCCGGCCTCCCGCCGGTGAGCGGCCCGGCTGTTCCCACCCCAACGGCCCAGCACCCGTCGATCGCACCGGCCGCGCCCCCTCCCCGGGTGTTGTGGTCGCGCGGCGACAGCGGGCCGGGCGTGCGGGAGCTGCAGGCGCGGCTGCGCCAGCTTCAGTGGCTGTTCGACGGGCCGACGGGGTCGTACGACGATCTGACCGAGCAGGCCGTCAGGGGCTTCCAGGGCAAGCGCGGGCTGCCGCAGACCGGGCGGGCGGACTCCGTCACCTGGCAGCGGCTGGTGTCGATGACGCACCCGCCCGGCACCTGGGAGCTGTATCTGATGGGCGGCCAGCCGGCCGGGGCGCCCGACCCGCGCTGCCTGACCGGACGTGTCCTGTGCATCGACAAGACGACGCGGACGCTGCGCTGGATGGTCGACGGGCGGACGCTGTCCACGACCGCGGTGCGGTTCGGGGCGCAGTACACGCCGACCCGGGAGGGTGTCTTCCACGTCTACTGGAAGGCGCGGCACTGGGTGTCCACGCTCTACCACTCGCCGATGCCGTACGCGATGTTCTTCAGCGGCGGCCAGGCCGTGCACTACTCGTACGACTTCGCGGCGCGCGGATACGCGGGCGGCTCGCACGGGTGCGTGAACGTCCGGGACGAGACCGCGATCGCCCAGTTGTTCGCGCAGGTGCGGATGGGCGACAAGGTCGTCGTCTACTGGTGACGACGGCGGTGGTGTGGGATGCGGGGCGCGGGCGGGACCGGGGGAACGTGTCCCGCCCGCGCCAGGTGCACGAGCCGTGGGTACGGGGGGAACCCCGGCTCAGTGCGACGGCCGATGACCAGTCGGCTCACTCATTACTGCGTGCCGGGCTCCGAAAACGTCACACCTCGCGGGAAGAAATTTTCGCGGACCATGAAAGCGCAGGTCAGACAGGGTGCGTCGGAGTGAGGGCGGAGGGAACGGGCGCGGCGGCGGCGCCGTGCCGGACGGGGCCGCGGCCATGGCCACGGCCCTTGCCGGGGTGACCGTGGCGCCCCCGCCCGGGGCCGTCGTCGTCCCCCTTGCCCTTGTCCTTGCCGTTGTCCTCGTCCTTGCCCTGGCTCTTTCCGCCGCCGCCCGTGCCCTTGGCCGTTCCGCTGTCGCCGCTCCTGCCGCCGCTCGCCGCCCCGCCGGCCAGGTCGGCGGCGGACAGCACGACCTTGCAGTACCGGCTCACGCGTGCGCTGCCGCCCGCCAGGTTCTCCAGCGCGCGCCGGCGACCGGCCTCCAGTTCCCGGCCGTCGCGGATGTCCCGGCAGGCCGCGACGGCGTCCTTCCAGCGGCCGCGGGGGCTTCCGGAGGGCTCACCGGTACCCGGGGCGTCGCTGCCGCCCGCGTGGTCGTCCGGTCCGGCGGCCTCGCCGGGGGCGTGCCCGCCCCGCCCGCCCGGGCCGCCGCTCGGCGCGCCCGGATCCACGGTCGCGCCCGAGGTGCCCTCGGGCGGGACCGGGGCGAAGGGGACCGCGGACGTCTCGTCGGGGGAGGCGGAGGCGGAGGCGGAGGGGCCGGGCTTCTCGGGCGCGAACGGCGTGTGCAGCATCCCGCTCCCGGCGGCCATGGCGACCCCGCCGACCGTGCCCACGGCCATCGCGGCGGCGAGTGCCAGGCGTACCGGGCGGCCCCAGCGGGGGCGGCGGGCCGGGGTTCCGGTACGGCCCGGGGCACCGATGCGGACCAGGCCCGCGTCGGCACCGGGCACGGACCGGCCGGTGCCGCCGCCGGCGGGGGCAGCGGCGGTCCGTTCGGTTTCGGTGGCCTCGCGGGCCTTGCGGAACGCGGCCAGGGCGGCCTGTTCGCCAGGGAGCTCACCGGTGGCGGGAGCCGCCTCCGCGGAGAGCGCGCCGAGCGCACGGGAGAGGCGTTCGGCCTGGTCACGGGCAGAGGCGTCGACGGCTTCCAGTGACTCACCGCGCAGCAGGCGTTCCGCCGTCTCCCGGTTCAGCCACTTGTCCTGCTCGTCGGCCATCACATGTCCTTCTGCGTCCGCGCACGCGTATCCGTCACAGTTGCGGACGACACCGCGCCACGGCGCGGTTCTCGCTGGGGTGGGAGCGCGTCGAGCGCGCCCGCCGATTCCGGATCGTCGCCGAGCAGCTCCGCGAGCCGCTTCAGACCGCGGTGCGCGGCGGTGCGGACGGCGCCGGCGCGTTTGCCGAGGGTCTCGGCGGCGCTCTTGGCGTCGAGGCCGACGACGACGCGCAGGACGACCGCCTCGGCCTGGTCCTGCGGGAGCCGCGCGATGAGGGAGAGGGTGCTGTCGGTGGCCAGGGCCTCGATGGCCTCGCCGGCCGTGTCGGACTCGGCGGCCCGGCCGGTCAGCTCCGTCTCGTCGCCGCCTATGGCGGGACGGCGGCCGCGCATGCGTATGTGGTCCAGGGCGCGGTTGCGGGCGATCCGGGCGGCCCAGCCGCGGAAGCGGTCGGCGTCCCCGCTGAACCGGTCCAGGTCGCGGGCGATCTGCAGCCAGGCCTCGGACGCGACGTCCTCGGCGTCCGGATCGCCGACCAGTGTCCGCACGTATCCGAGCAGCCGTGGATGCACGGAGCGGTACACCGTACGGAAGGCGGTCTCGTCTCCGTCCTGTGCCGCACGCACCGCGGCGGTCAGCTCCGCGTCGTCCCCCAGCACCGCACTCCCTTTACGCCTGTTTCCCGGTCGGCGCGAAAGGCACGTTACGGCGTGAAACCGTTGCCCGTCCATGTCCGCAGGGGGTCCGTAGAAGATGCAACTAACTCGTGACCGGGTGCGGATGTGCGCAGGGTGAGGGCCGACCGGCTCGGGGTGTGACAGAAAACGCACTCCCGGCGCTGTAGGAAGTACGGGTCGCGCGCGGCCCGTCCGCGCGACGGCCGGGGCCTCTCCTGTGGGGGGTGGCGGCCCCGGCCGTTCGCTTGCGTGGGGCCGGCGGGGCCGCTACTTCTTCTTGCTCCCGGCCCCCGCGGGCTTCTTCTTCGCGCCGGTCGGACCGACGCCGGACGGCTTGGTGTCGGCCGGCTTCGCGTCGGCCGGCTTCGCACTCGCCGCCGGCCGCCCCGCGTCCTCGCCCTGCTTGCCCCCATGGCCGCCCTCCGGCCCCTGGGAGCGCTCCAGCCGGGCGCAGTAGGCCGCGACCCCGTCCTCGCCGCCCGCCGCCGTGACGAGCCGCTGCCAGGCCGTCGAGTCCAGGGCACCGCCCCGTTCCCCGGCCCGCTCGTAGGTACGGCAGTGGGCCACGGTGTCCCGGGCGGTGGCGGGGTGGTCCGGGCGGGCGGACGGGCCCGGGGACCGGGAGCCGGCCGGTCCGTCGGACGGGCCGGGTACGGCCGGCCCGTGCGAGGTGCTCGTCGAGGAGTACGCCGGCCGCGGGGTGTGCGGGCGGGCGGACGGACCCGACCGGGCGGAGCCGATCGCCGCGACGGCGACGCCGCCCAGCGCGAGGCTCGCGAGCGCCACCGAGAGCGTGGCCCTCAGCGAGAGCCGGCCGCGGCGCGGCGCCGCGGGCCGCCAGTCGTCCCGGCGCCGGGTGCGCGGGAGGGGCGCTCCCGTGGCGCGGGCGGCACGGAAGGCGGCCACGGCCCGGCGCTCGCCGTCGGCGTCCGTGCCGTCGGCGCGCAGGGCCGCGGCGAGCCGCGCCTCGAACCCCGGGCCGCCGAGGTCCGCCTCGTCGCGCCGGGATGCGGAGAGGATGCCGCCGGGGTGCGCGCGCCGGCGCCCCAGGGGAGCGTCGCCGCTGTGCCGTTCACCCATGCCCGTTCCCGTCCTCGTCCGGCGCGCCGGAGTCCCGCGCCGGTACCTCTCCCATATCCGTACGGCTCGCGATCGGCGCCGTTCATGTCGACTCACCCAGCGTCCGGGGGCCGCCATCCGTCACACCCTCGTCCGCCGCACCTCCGTCCGCCCCGACTTCGTCAGCCGCGTCCCGGGCGCCCAGGTGCCGGGCGAGGCGTTTCAGCCCCCGGTGCGCGGCCGTGCGGACGGCGCCGGGGCGCTTGTCGAGGACGCGCGCGGCGGACGGGCCGTCCAGGCCGACGACCACCCGCAGCAGCACCGCCTCGGCCTGGTCGCGCGGCAGGCTGCGCACCAGTTCCAGCGCCCGGTGCGTGGACAGCGACTCCAGGGCCTCGTCGTCGGTGCTGTGCCGGCCGGGCAGTTCCAGGGCGTCCTGCTCCAGCGGCGCGGCCCGGGGCCGTACCCGGCGGCGGCGCAACTGGTCCAGGGCGCGGTGCCGGGCGATGGTCGCGGTCCAGCCGCGGAAGCCGGCGCCGTCGCCCTTGAACCGGCCGAGGTCGCGGGCGATCTCCAGCCAGGCGTCGGCGGCCACGTCCTCCGCGTCCTCGCCGACGAGGCCGCGCAGATAGCCGAGCAGGCCGGGCTGCACGATCCGGTAGGCCACCGCGAAGGCGGTCTCGTCGCCCTCCTGGGCGCGCGCGACGGCCGCGCCCAGTTCCCCGTCCCGCGGCTGCGGGCGCCGGGGTACCCCTCCCTGGCCCAAGACGTCCTCGTTCGTGCCGAGCTCATGGCCACGGCGTGGCTCGTCCCTCACGGTCCGACACGCTGCGGCCGTGTCTCCGCCCTCCACGGTGATCAGCGCCGGGCCGCACAGAAGTGTCACAGGGTCCGTGGGGCGCGGCGCTGTCACCCGGTCGGCGGTCGCGCCCCGCCCGTCGGCGTACAGGTCGCCGCGCCCGGTCAACGGGAGCCGGTCGCGTCCCGGCACAGCAGGCGCAGCGAGCCGTGACCGGCGAAGCAGCGCCGGGCCTCCTCGACGGGGTCCCAGAGCCGGCCGTCGGGGGTGCGCACCCAGTGGTCGCCGCCGGCCGCCCACCACTCGGCACCGGTCTGGCGGACGATGACCTCACCGGCGTAGGCGCCGAAGCCGCGCAGCACGCTCTCCACGGCGGCGGGCGGCGGCGCCTCGCGCCGGATCTCCTCGATCATCCGGTCGACCCGCCACAGGCTCTGTGCCGAGTAGTCGAGCCGCACCCGGGCGCCCTCGCGCATGGTCGCCACGGTGTCCGCGGCCCACCGTACGGGCTTCGCCGCGGCGTGCGGCCTGGTCTCCTGCTGTGCTGTCACGTCCTGGGCTGTCACATAGGGAAGAGCGAGCGGCGCGGCGCGGCCGTCACGCCTTTCCGAACCGCTGTGCCGACTCCCGCAGAACCGCCCCACGCCGACCGCACGACGGTCACAGGACTCGCCCACGCAGGGGGTTTGAAACGGCCGGGCGCGGGTGCGGGCCCCTGGTGCCTGCCGGCGCCCTCGTCCGTGCCCCGTCGGGGCGCTCGCGGCCGGCGTCGGCGGTGCGGCTCAGGCCCCGGTGCGAGCCCGGCGCGAGACCACCGCCCGCAGCACCCGCCGGCCCTCGATCGAGAGGTCCAGCGCGCGGCGCAGGCCGTGCGGACCGTGTTCGGCGACCAGCTCCAGTACCGCCGTCTGCCGGCGCAGCTCGGCCGCGACCAGCGGAGGCAGATCCGCCGTGTCACCGGCGCGCCCGGCGGCCAGGCCGTCCGCCGCCGCCGTGCCGTCCGCGGCGGGATCGAGCAGCCGGTGGATCCGCAGCGAGGCGACCGAGCAGGCGTCGGCCCAGGGCCGTACCGCCTCGGCGGTGCGCTCGGCCGGGGCCGCCTCCAGCATGCGCCGGGCGAGCAGCGCGACCTCGTCGTCCGGCTGCCCGGCGCCGAGGGCGGCCCGGGCCCTGTCCAGGCCCGCGCTCCAGTCGGAGCCGTCGGCGAGGCTCGCCCACAGGGGCCGGAGCAGATCGTCGTCGGCGCCGAGCAGAGGCAGGCACCGGTCCAAACAAGCCAGCCCGCTGGCAGCCAGTCCGCGTTCGTCGGCCTGCGCGATGCGTTCCACCAGGCTCATGAATGTCTCCCTCGCCAGGGCACCGACCGGTACGGAGCCCGCACTTCCCCTTACTGCGTGCTACGGCGCGGGAGTGTCACAGCGGGCGTTTTCAGCCAAGCCGGTCCGCCAGGCTCCGGAAGTCCGGCCAGGACAGTGCCGGCTTGCCCGGGTCCCACAGCTTCTGCACGGTGGCCCGCAGCGGCAACCGGATCCCGGCCGCGACCTGCGCCTCCGTCTGCGCGTTCGGGAAGTCGGACCACACAGCGAACGAGCCGCCGGGGATCTGCCCGTCGTAGCGCGCCGGTACGGCGGCCGTGCCGCGCAGCACGCGCGGGTTCCACTGCTCGTAGATCCGCTGCCCGGTGGGATACACGAAGGTCTGCGGCTGGCCGAGGACGTAGTAGAGGAACTCGTCGTTGTGGTTGAGCACCCTGCGCCCCGCGGCCAGGTACTCCAGGGGCGGCCGGGCGCCGATCTCCTTGCCGGTCCAGTAGGCGACCTGGAGGTCCTTGGCGGCCTGCACGGAGGTCCCGCGGTAGAAGCCGTCGTTCCAGGCCCGCACGGTCCTGCCGTGGGCGCGGACGGTGGCGGCGCGGTCGTTCAGCCAGCCGGTGGCGAGGTCGGCGACGGTGCCGCCGGAGCCGTACTTCCGCCGGGCGGCGGCGGCCAGCTGCGGATACGAGGCCTGCGGGTCCTTCACGGTCAGCGCCTGGTACTCGTCGCCGCCGAGGTGCCACTGGTCGCCGGTGAACAGCCCCGCGTACTCGTTCAGCAGATCGTCGACGATCCTGGCGGAGGCGGGCTTGGAGATGTCGA
Source organism: Streptomyces filipinensis (assembly GCF_014649495.1). Classification (GTDB taxonomy): domain Bacteria; phylum Actinomycetota; class Actinomycetes; order Streptomycetales; family Streptomycetaceae; genus Streptomyces; species Streptomyces filipinensis. The sequence continues at coordinate 513,380 of NZ_BMTD01000002.1, forward strand.
TCGCGCCCTTGGTGGGGGTTCCGCTCGCGTTGCGCAGCTGAAGGTCGGGATGGGCGGCGAGGACGGCGCCCAGGTGCCCGGGCGAGTCGATCTCGGGGACGACGGTGATGTGCCGGCTGTTCGCCAGGGCGACGATCCGCTCCACCTGTGCCTTGCTCAGATGGTCCGGCGAGACGATCTCGGGGTGGGTGCCGGACTCGATGCGGAAGGCCTGGTCGTCGGAGAAGTGCAGCCCCAGTTCGTTGAACTTCAGGTCGCCGAGCTCCCGTATTCGGTCCTCGATCCAGGACTCGGAGTACGGTTTGCGCGCGATGTCCAGCATGAACCCGCGCACCGGCTTGGCGGGCGCGTCCCGTACGACCCCCTCGGGCGCCGTACCGCCGCCGTGGACCTCCTGCTTCAGCGTGCGGGTGCCGTAGAAGACACCGGCCTCACCGGGGCCGCTGATGTCCACCCGCCCGTCGCGGACGGTCATCGTGTACGACTCCTGGTTCCCGCCCCCGCCGAGCGTGAGCCGGACGTCCCCCGGCCGCACGTCGTCCTTCCGGCCGGCGTAGGTGAGCCCGAGCTCGCCGGCTATCAGCCGCCCCTCGTCGGCCAGACCCGCGGCGCCGATCACCACGCGGTCCGCCTTCCGCGGCTGCCAGCCCGGTCCCCGCTCCGGGGTGTGGGAGCGCACCGCGGGTATCGTGCGCGGCGCCGGGGACAGCGGATAGGTCCGGCCGGGCCGCGGACTCGCCGGGGGTGTGGCCGCCGAGCCGGAGTCGGTGCCGGCCACCCGGGCGGACGACGACTGCTGCTGCCGCGCACCCCCTGCCGGTTTCCCGCCGCCGCCCGACGAGGCCCACACGCCGACCCCCGTGCCGAGCGCCACGGTCCCGACGAACGCGGCGGCCACGACCGCCCGTTTGCGTATCACCTGCTGCGCCGACGTGCGGCGCCTGTGCTGGGTCACCGTGCCAACGTACGACCGATCCGGGCTTCCTTCGTCATCGAGGCGTTCCGAAACTCTCCCGTCCGGGTGAATTTCAGGCATCGCACGGACACACAGTGACCACTCTCGATAACCTGACGACACACCTTTCACAGCATCCCCTGCCACGCCACATGTGACGCGAGGACCCACGCTGCCCGCCCATCGCCTCCCGTATCTCCCCAAGCCTCTCGACGCCTTCAACACCGCCCCCGCCGACGAGGCCCGCGCTGTGCTGCTGCACTGCCTGAACAGCCGGCGCTGGTCCCACCGCATCGCGGACCACCGCCCCTACCCCGACCTGGACTCCCTCCTGGCCGCGGCGGACGAGGCGGCGTACGACCTGTCGCCGGCCGACCTTTCGGAGGCCCTCGCCGGGGAATCGCTCCCCGACCTGCCCGAGGACACCTACTCGGCGGCCCATATGGCCCTGAGCGCGGCCCACGCCGCCTACGAGGCGAGATTCGGGCACGCGTTCGTCATCTATCTGGGTGACGCCCACCCGGACGAGGCCATCGACCGCATCCTCGAAGCGATCCGCACACGATGGGCGAACGACCCGGAAGACGAACGGGTCGTGGCGGCGGAGCAACTCCGGCGCCTCGCAAGAAGCAGGCTGGGCACCTGCCTAAGGGGCGCGACCAGCCACAACGCACCCGCAGTCGGTAAATAACGGGACACACCGCCGCGTAGCCGTACGCCCCCTAACCCATCCGGTGCCAATTTGATCACACAAGGTAGGCCCCCCGTAAAGCACGGCGCAGCGCATGGCTACGATGCTGGGGGCCGGTGGACCGTACCCGGCCGGGCCCGACCGACAGTGAAGCCGGCGCGGCCCTAGTCCCCGCTCCCGGAGGGTTCTTCCGTGCCGGCTGGAACGCTGTACCGCGGCCGGGAAGGAATGTGGTCCTGGGTGGCTCACCGAGTCACCGGCGTCCTCATCTTCTTCTTCCTGTTCGTTCACGTGCTGGACACCGCTCTCGTGCGTGTCTCCCCCGAGGACTACGACAAGGTCGTAGCCACGTACAAGACGCCGATCGTCGCGCTGCTGGAGTACGGCCTCGTCGCCGCCATCCTCTTCCACGCGCTCAACGGCCTGCGCGTCATCGCCGTCGACTTCTGGTCGAAGGGCCCGCGCTACCAGAAGCAGATGTTCTGGACCGTGATGGGTGTCTGGATCGTGCTGATGCTCGGGGCCGTCTACCCGGTCCTCGGCCACGCCGCCCGCGTTCTCTTTGGGAGCTGACGCCGATGTCCACGACTGAAACCACCCCGTCCGGCGTCGGCCCCGTCGAGGGCGCCGCCTACGACGTCGACAACCCCGCCCCGCTGATCGAGGCGCCGCGCAAGCGCACCAAGAAGACCCCGAAGTCGACCCGGGGCAACTTCGAGCTGGCGGCCTGGCTGTTCATGCGCCTGTCCGGCATCGTGCTGGTCGTCCTGGTCCTCGGCCACCTGCTGATCCAGCTCGTGCTGGACGGCGGTGTCTCCAAGATCGGCTTCGCCTTCGTGGCCGGCCGCTGGGCCTCCCCCTGGTGGCAGGTCTGGGACCTGCTGATGCTGTGGCTCGCGATGCTGCACGGCGCCAACGGCCTGCGCACGGTCATCAACGACTACGCGGAGCGCGCGAGCTCCCGCATGTGGCTGAAGGCCCTGCTGTACACCGCCACGGTGTGGACCATCCTGCTGGGCACGCTGGTGATCTTCACCTTCGACCCGAACATCCGCTAGGCACGGGGCTGCGAGAATCATGAAGATCCACAAGTACGACACCGTCATCGTCGGCGCCGGTGGCGCGGGCATGCGCGCCGCCATCGAGGCGACGAAGCGCAGCCGCACCGCGGTGCTGACCAAGCTGTACCCCACCCGCTCCCACACGGGCGCCGCGCAGGGCGGCATGGCCGCCGCGCTCGCCAACGTGGAGGAGGACAACTGGGAGTGGCACACCTTCGACACGGTCAAGGGCGGTGACTACCTGGTCGACCAGGACGCCGCCGAGATCCTGGCGAAGGAGGCCATCGACGCCGTCCTCGACCTGGAGAAGATGGGCCTGCCGTTCAACCGCACCAAGGACGGCACCATCGACCAGCGCCGCTTCGGCGGTCACAGCCGCAACCACGGCGAGGCGCCGGTGCGCCGGTCCTGCTACGCCGCGGACCGCACCGGCCACATGATCCTCCAGACGCTGTACCAGAACTGCGTCAAGGAGGGCGTGGAGTTCTTCAACGAGTTCTACGTCCTGGACCAGCTGATCACCGAGGTCGACGGCGTCAAGCGCTCGGCCGGTGTCGTCGCCTACGAGCTGGCGACCGGCGAGATCCACGTCTTCCAGGCGAAGGCCGTCATCTACGCCTCCGGCGGCTGCGGCAAGTTCTTCAAGGTGACCTCCAACGCGCACACCCTCACCGGAGACGGCCAGGCCGCCGTCTACCGCCGGGGCCTGCCGCTGGAGGACATGGAGTTCTTCCAGTTCCACCCGACCGGCATCTGGCGCATGGGCATCCTGCTCACCGAGGGTGCCCGCGGTGAGGGCGGCATCCTGCGCAACAAGGACGGCGAGCGCTTCATGGAGAAGTACGCTCCCGTCATGAAGGACCTGGCGTCCCGTGACGTCGTGTCCCGCTCCATCTACACGGAGATCCGCGAGGGCCGCGGCTGTGGTCCCGAGGGCGACCACGTCTACCTCGACCTCACGCACCTGCCGCCGGAGCAGCTGGACGCCAAGCTCCCGGACATCACCGAGTTCGCGCGTACGTACCTCGGCATCGAGCCGTACACGGACCCGATCCCGATCCAGCCGACCGCGCACTACGCGATGGGCGGCATCCCGACGAACGTCGAGGGTGAGGTCCTGGCGGACAACACCACCGTCGTCCCGGGCCTGTACGCGGCCGGCGAGGTCGCCTGTGTCTCCGTGCACGGCGCCAACCGTCTCGGCACCAACTCGCTGCTGGACATCAACGTCTTCGGCCGCCGCGCGGGCATCGCCGCCGCCGAGTACTCGGCGAAGGCCGACTTCGTGGAGCTGCCGGAGAACCCGGAGACCCTCGTCGTCGAGCAGATCGAGCAGCTGCGCAACTCCACGGGCAACGAGCGCGTGGCCACGCTCCGTCGCGAGCTGCAGGAGACCATGGACGCCAACGTCATGGTGTTCCGCACCGAGCAGACGATCAAGACGGCCGTCGAGAAGATCGCCGAGCTGCGCGAGCGCTACAAGAACGTGGCGATCCAGGACAAGGGCAAGCGGTTCAACACGGACCTCCTGGAGGCGATCGAGCTGGGCAACCTGCTCGACCTGGCCGAGGTCATGGCGGTGTCCGCGCTGGCCCGCAAGGAGTCCCGCGGCGGTCACTACCGCGAGGACTACCCGAACCGCGACGACGTCAACTTCATGCGCCACACCATGGCGTACCGCGAGGTCGGCGCCGACGGCTCGGAAACCGTCCGTCTCGACTACAAGCCGGTCGTCCAGACCCGCTACCAGCCGATGGAGCGTAAGTACTGATGGCAACCCCCGTTCTGGACAAGGATGAGGCCGCCGGCCGGCCCGAGCCCGGCTTCGCCGACTCCCCCTACATCACGGTCACCTTCCGGATCCGCCGGTTCAACCCGGAGGTCTCGGCGGAGGCGGTCTGGGAAGACTTCCAGCTGGAGATCGACCCGAAGGAGCGTGTCCTCGACGGCCTCCACAAGATCAAGTGGGACGTCGACGGCACCCTCACCTTCCGCCGCTCGTGCGCGCACGGCATCTGCGGCTCGGACGCGATGCGGATCAACGGCAAGAACCGTCTTGCCTGCAAGACGCTGATCAAGGACATCAACCCCGAGAAGCCGATCACGGTCGAGCCCATCAAGGGCCTGACGGTCCTGAAGGACCTGGTCGTGGACATGGAGCCGTTCTTCCAGGCGTACCGGGACGTCATGCCGTTCCTGGTCACCAAGGAGACGAACGAGCCGACGCGCGAGCGTCTGCAGTCCGCCGAGGACCGCGAGCGCTTCGACGACACGACGAAGTGCATCCTCTGCGCCGCCTGCACCTCCTCCTGCCCGGTGTTCTGGAACGACGGCCAGTACTTCGGTCCGGCCGCGATCGTGAACGCCCACCGCTTCATCTTCGACAGCCGTGACGAGGCGGGCGAGCAGCGCCTGGAGATCCTCAACGACCGTGACGGCGTGTGGCGTTGCCGTACGACCTTCAACTGCACGGACGCCTGCCCGCGTGGCATCGAGGTCACCAAGGCGATCCAGGAAGTGAAGCGCGCGCTCATCACGCGCCGCTACTGATCTTCGCGGTCATCCGCAGCCGGCCCGAGGGCCCTGCTTCCGATCCTCCGGAAGCAGGGCCCTCGGGCGTTTTTGTCGGATTTCACCGACCCTCGGTTCTAATGTGACGACATGTCAGACGAAGAGTCGTACGAACTGCTCGGTTTCGACAACGTGCTGCTCCCCGTCGGCGCCCTCGGCGAGGCCCTCGACTTCTACCAGCGGGCCGGGTTCACCGTGGGGTTCCGGTTCGACGAGGCCGGGATCGCGCAGCTGAGGGTCGGCGGGGAGATGCCCGGGATCCTGTTGCGCGCCGAGGAGGCGCTGGGACACCGGACGCCGCCGTGGCCCTCGCCGCGCGTCTGGCTGGAGGTGCCGGACGCACGGGCGGCGGCGCGGGAGCTGGCCGCGGCCGGCATCGCACCGCTGGACGAGGTGTTCCGCGTGGCCACCGGCTGGACCGTGGAGTTCGCCGATCCGTGGGGCAACGTCCTCGGGTTCACGGACTACACCAAGCGCCCGGAGCTGGGCCGCCGTTACTGACCCCGCCCGCCCCCCTGCCGGGTTGAACACGTTCAAAAACAGGTCTACAGTCATCCCTGTCAGCGTTTTGAACGCGTTCAAGAAGGGGTGGGGCATGGACCGCACCGTCATCGCCTACGTCATCTACCTGGTCGTCAGCATCGGGCTGACCATCTGGGTGGCCCGCACGCTCAGCCGTAACGGCCGGGTCTTCCTCGCCGACGTACTGCGCGACGAAAAGCTCGCGGACGCCGTCAACCACCTCCTGGTCGTCGGCTTCTACCTGGTCAACCTCGGCTTCGTGGCGCTGTACCTGAGCGGGGACGAGACGATCGAGGACACCCGCGGGATCTTCGAGGCCCTGTCGACCAAGCTGGGCGTGGTCCTGCTGGTGCTCGGCGGGATGCACCTGGGCAACGTGTACGTGCTCAACCGGATCCGCCGGCGCGGGATCATGGAGCGCGAGCAGCTGCCGCCGGTCACCCCGCAGGAGTGGATCGCCCCGGCGGCCGGGGCGTGACCGCCGTGACCACTCCGCAGGACCGGGGCGCCACGCGCGCCCCGGTCCGCGGGCTGACCGTCCTGTACGACGCCGAGTGCGGCCTGTGCACGCACCTGCGCAACTGGCTCGTACGGCAGCCGCAGCTGGTGCCGCTGGAGCTGCTGCCGGCGGGCTCGGACCGGGCCCGGGCCCGCTTCCCCGGGCTCGACCACCGCGCCACCCTCGACGAGGTGACCGTCGTCGGCGACCTGGGTCAGGTCTACCGGGGCGCCCGCGCCTGGATCGTCGTCCTGTGGGCCCTGCGCGAGCACCGCCCCCTCGCCCACCGGCTGAGCACTCCGGCCGGCGCCCGGCTCGCCCGCGGCGCGGTGCTCGCGGCGGCGAAGTGGCGCGGGTCGCAGGGGGGCAGGTCGCAGGGGGGCGGGCATCAGACCTACCGCCGGTCGGACGGGTGGACGTACCACCCCAGCAGGGGCTGGAGCTACAGCCCGCCGCCCTGCTCGGACGGGTCCTGCGCCACCGGTTAGCTCCGCCACCGCACTCGTTAGGCTCTTCTACCGTGCCCGCGAAGAACGACGGCCCCGAGACGGCCGGCTCCCCCAGCAGCAAGTCCGAGCAGACCCGCGCGCTGATCCTGGAGACCGCCATGCGGTTGTTCCAGGAGCGCGGGTACGACAAGACCACCATGCGGGCCATCGCCCAGGAGGCCGGGGTCTCCGTCGGCAACGCCTACTACTACTTCGCGGGCAAGGAACACCTGATCCAGGGCTTCTACGACCGGCTCGCCGCCGAGCACCGGGCGGCGGTCCGCGAGGTTCTGGACCGGGAGACCGACCTGGAGGCGCGGCTCGCGGGCGTACTGACCGTGTGGCTCGACATCGCCCGGCCGTACCACGAGTTCGCCGTGCAGTTCTTCAAGAACGCCGCCGACCCCGACAGCCCGCTCAGCCCCTTCTCGCCGGAGAGCGAGCACGCCCGGGAGGAGGCCATCGGGGTGCACCGGGAGGTGCTGGCGGGCTCGAAGTCCAAGGTCGCCCCCGAACTGCGGGACATCCTCCCGGAATTGATGTGGCTCTCCCAGATGGGCCTGGTCCTGTACTGGATCTTCGACCGCACCGAGGACCGCGAGCGCAGCTACCGCCTGGCCCGCCGCGGCGCCCGGCTGACCGCCCGCGGAGTGGCGCTCGCCCGCTTCCGCGTGCTGCGCCCCCTGGTCCTGGAGGTCCATGAACTGTTCACGGACTTCCTGCCCGGCATGACGAGGGCACTGCCGGACCCGCGGACCAAGGGGCGGAAGAAGGAGGAGTGATCCGGGTCAGATCCACTGCAGGCGCCACAGGCGGAACACGCCCGTGCCGTCGTCCAGGTACTGGCCGCCGCCCACGTCCTCGGTGCTCACCACGTACGACTTGCGCTGCCACAGCGGGATCAGCGGGACGTCCCGGGCGATGTCCTGCTGGATGGCCTTGAAGTCGTTCGCGGCCCGGCTGCGGTCGGCGAACTGCTGGCTGTCCAGCACGAGATGGTCGACCAGCTTGTTGCTGTACCCGGTGGCCAGCGTGGACCCGGTGCCGACGAGCGGGCCGCCGAAGGTGTCGGGGTCGGGATAGTCGGGCACCCAGCCGACCGCCCACGCGTCCATCTTCCCGGCCGCCCAGCGCTTCTGGAAGTCGGTCCACTCGTACCCCCTGACGTCCACCTTGAACAGGCCGCCCGCCTCCAGCTGCCTCTTCAGCGCCGCGGCCTCCTGCTCACCGGCGCCCCGGTTCCTGCCGTAGCCGAGGGTGAAGCGCACCGGCAGGCTCACCCCCGCCTGGGTGAGCAGCTCTCGCGCCTGCTGCACGCTCTGCTTCGGGTAGTCGTCGAAGAAGGAGGTGGTGTGGCCGGTGATGCCGGTCGGGATCAGCGAGTACAGCGGGTCGACCGTGCCCTCGTAGACCGTCGCGGCCAGTTGCTCGCGGTCGACCAGCCAGGCCATCGCGCGCCGCACCCGCACATCGCGCAGCGGGGAGGCCGGACGGGTGTTGAGGTACAGGTTGCGGGTCTCGGCGCTGTCGGACTCGGTGACGCGCTGGCCGGGATCGCTCGGGTTCAGCTGGGAGAGCACGTGCGGCGGCAGGTCACGGGTGGCGACGTCGACGCGGCCCGACTTCCAGGCGCTGTCGAGTTTCGCCGAGTCGGCGTAGTAGCGCAGCTCGACGGGGCGGCCGGTGCCGCCGAGGTCGCCCTTGTAGCGCCCGTTGGGCCGCAGTTCGGCCTGCTCGCCCTTGGTGTACGACGCCAGCGTGTACGGGCCCGTGCCGTCGACCGCCGTACCGGTGCGCAGGGAGCCGGCCGGGTAGCTGTCCTTGTCCACGATCGACCCGGCGCCCGTGGCGACCTTCAGCGGGAAGGTGGCGTCCGGGGACGACAGATGGAAGGTGACGCTCGTCGCGCTGTCGGCGGTCACCGAGCCGAGCGTGGAGAACAGCGACGCCGGGCCGACCTCGGAGTTGATCTTCTTGACGCGGTCGAAGGAGTACTTCACGTCCTCGGCCGTCATCGCGCGCCCGCTCGGGAAGGTGATGCCGGAGCGCAGCGTGCACCGGTACGTGCGCAGGCCGCTGCCCTGGAAGGCGCAGCTCTGTGCCGCGTCCGGGACCGGCTCGACACCGCCCGGCTCGAACGTCAGCAGCGACTGGAAGACATTGCTGAACAGCGCCCAGGAACCGGCGTCGTAGGCACCGGCCGGGTCGAGGTCCGTGACGGCGTCCGTCGTACCGACCGTGATGGTCCTGTTCTTGTTCCCCTGCGACGGCAGCAGCTGCCAGCCGCCGATTCCCACGACCGCGAGCACGAGCAGTGTCACGAGAACGCGCATGCGAACAGATCGCATGGTGGTGCCCTCCCCAGGCCTTCAAAGGCCCTACCCCTGGCCAGCACTGTTTCGCCACCCCCTAGTGGCGCGGCTCACCTAATCACACCTGTTTCAGCGGGGGGAAGGGCTTTCTGACCAGATGTGCAAGAACTTACCGAGGCGTTGTTTCCGCCTGGTTTCACAGTGCCTTCACAGGCGTGGGAGCGGTTCCGTGGGGGTGCCGGGGAGGTCGGCTATGACGTGCGGCGCAGGGCTCGCAGTCCGCGCAACCCGATGACGCCGATGACCGTCCCCCATACGAAGGAGACGACCGCCAGCAGCAGGTGCACCCAGAAGTACGCGGTCGGGTGGCCGTGATCGAAGGCCAGACCGCTGGCGTCCTTGATCAAGTTCTTGACGAAAGTGACCCAGATGACCCAGGACCACACCCCGAAAACGAGCAGGAACCAGGAGACCGGGCGGCTGAGCTTCATGGCACCAGTATCACCGCCGGCTGTCCGGTTCCGTGCCGGGGGTGAGCTGCGTCATGGGACTCCAGGGCCGACAAAAGGTACGTTCTCGACCGTGTCCGCTCCGAAGAAGACCGGCCGGCGATTCCTGCTGGCCGCCCCCGCCGCCCTGCTGTCCCTGTCCGTCACCGCGCCCGCCGCCCTCGCCGCCCCCAGCCCGTCGGCGAGTCCGACGGCGACGCCCCCGGCCCGCATGTCCACCGTGGGCGGGGAGCGGCTCGGGCAGCCCGGCACGCAGGTGAACCTCGCCCCGGGTGTCCCCGTGCTGCCCAAGGACCTCACCGCCCGCTCCTGGATCGTCTCCGACGCGGAGTCCGGCGAGGTGCTCGCCGCGCACAACGCGCACTGGCGGCTGCCCCCGGCCAGCACCCTGAAGATGCTGTTCGCGGACACCCTGCTGCCCCGGTTCCCCAAGACCATGGAGCACAAGGTGGCGCCGGCCGACCTCGCGGGCGTGGGCGTCGGCTCCAGCGTGGTCGGGATAAAGGAGGGCCGCTCCTACACCGTCCGCGACCTGTGGCTCGGTGTCTTCCTGCGCTCGGGCAACGACGCCGTGCACGTGCTGTCCGCGATGAACGACGGGGTCGCGCAGACCGTCAGGGACATGCAGGACCACGCCGGCGAACTCCAGGCCCTGGACACCCACGTGATCTCCCCCGACGGCTACGACGAGCCGGGACAGGTGTCCTCGGCGTACGACCTGACGCTGTTCGCCCGGTCCGGGCTGCAGAAGAAGGACTTCCGCGACTACTGCTCGACCGTGAGCGCCAGGTTCGAGTCCGGTGAGATCCGCAACACCAACCGGCTGCTGAGCGGCGACACCGACGTGCCGGTCTACCAGGGCATCGCCGGGGTGAAGAACGGCAACACCACCGACGCGGGCGCCACGTTCACCGGCGTCGCCGAGCGCAACGGCAAGGTGTTGCTGGTCACGGTGATGAACCCGCAGAAGCACGAGCACAACGAGGTCTACAAGGAGAGCGCGAAGCTCCTGGACTGGGGCTTCCAGGCGGCCGGCAAGGTCACCCCGGTGGGCGAGCTGGTGCCGCCGAGGAACGCCGTGCCGAGCGCCGCGCCCAGCGCCTCCGCCGGACGCTCCGCGGAGGCCGGCGGCTCCGGGGCCAGGCCGGTGGCCGGTGCCACCTCCGGATCCGGCGGCGTCGGCACCGCCGCGGCCATCGCGGGCGGGGTGCTGGTACTGCTCGCGGGCGGGGCGTTCCTGATCAACCGCCGGTGGCCGCTGCCGGACCTGATGCGCCGCCGGTCGCGCCCGTGACCTCGACGGCCGCCGCCTCCTTGCCCTGCGTCGCCGTCCAGGAGGCGCAGAACAGGACGAGTTTCGACGTGAAGTTGATCCACAGCAGCAGCGCCACGGGGACACCGAACGCGCCGTACATGCTCTTCGCGGCCACTCCCTGGATGTAGCCGCTCAGCAGCAGCTTGAGCAGTTCGAAGCCGACCGCGCCGAGCAGCGCCGCCACCAGCAGGCGGCGGCGCGGCGGTTCGACCCCGGGCAGCAGGGTCAGGACGTAGAGCAGGACCAGGAAGTCGCCGAGCACGGCGACGGCGAACGCGGCGACCCGCAGCAGCGCGCTGCCCCAGCCGTGCTCGGCCAGGCCGAGATGGCGCGAGACCAGGCCGACGGCGGCCGAGGCGAGGGTGGACGCGGCGAGCGTGACCAGCAGGGCCCCGCCCAGGCCGAGCAGGATGCCGGCGTCCTTGGCCTTGAGCACCAGCGGGTTCTGCTGCTGGTCGGGCAACTCCCAGACCGCGCGCAGGCAGTCCCGCACCTGACCCACCCAGCCGATGCCGATGAACAGCAGCACGGCGCCCGCGATGACACCGACGGTGCCGGCGTTCTGGACCAGCGAGCTGAGGTCCAGCTGGTCGGAGACGACGCCGGGGAACTGCTCGGCGATCTTGGTCTGGACCGTCCTCTGCCGGTCCTCGCTGAGCGTGGCGGCGCTGACCGCGGCGGCCAGGGTCAGCAGCGGGAACAGCGCCACGAAGCTGACGAACGTCATGGCGGCGGCCAGCCGGGCCCACTTCACCCGGTCCAGCCGTTCGTAGCAGCGCCACGCGTGCGTGGTCATCAGGCGCGTGACGACCGGCCCGATGCCGGGGAGTCTCTTCAGCCAGTCCATGATCCGTCCCTGCCCCTGCCGGCACGCTCGTATGACATCCCACTAATGCCCCATTGTGTGGAGCGGGCGAATGTTCCGTAACTGACTACCCATAGTGGGGCGATACGGTCACCGACATCGCGCGCTGCGCCGCCGGCTGGACCCGCGCGGGGTGTTCGTCTCCGACCTCGCCCGCCGGCTCGGCCTCTAGCCCCCGCCCCAGAACTCCAGGAGCTGCTGTGAAGGACGCCTTCGGTCTCCCCCGGTCCCTGCTCGTCCTCGGCGGCACGTCCGGCATCGCGCTGGCCACCGCACGCCGGCTGATCGCCCGCCGCACCCGCACGGTGTGGCTCGCGGGCCGCCCCTCCCCGGCCCTGGAACAGGCCGCCGAGGATCTGCGCACGCTCGGCGCGGACGTGCGCACCGTCGCCTTCGACGCACTCGACACCGGGTCCCACGAGACCGTCCTCGGCAAGGTGTTCGCCGAGGGCGACATCGACCTGGTACTGCTCGCCTTCGGCCTCCCCGGCGACCAGGCCCACGACGAGCGCGATCCGGTGCGCGCCGTGCAGGTCGCCCAGACCAACTACACCGGAGCCGTCTCCGCCGGCCTGGTGGCCGCCCGGGCGCTGCAGACCCAGGGCCACGGCTCCCTGGTGGTCCTCTCCTCGGTCGCCGGCGAGCGGGCCCGCCGCGCCGACTTCATCTACGGCTCCAGCAAGGCCGGCCTCGACGCCTTCGCCCAGGGCCTCGGCGACGCCCTGCACGGCACGGGGGCGCATGTCATGGTCGTGCGGCCGGGGTACGTCCGCGGGGAGGGCCCTTTCACGACGACTCCGGAGGCGGTCGCCACGGCCATCGAACTGGGCCTGCGCCGCCGTTCGGAGGTGGTCTGGGTGCCGGGAGCGCTGCGGCTGGTGATGTCGGCCCTGCGGCACATGCCCAGGGCGCTGTTCCGACAGCTGCCGCTGTGAGGATCCCGGCGCTACGACACCGCGCTGCTTCGGCCCAGCCCCCGGAGCGCACCGGCCTGCGGCGGCACCACGGCCCCGCCGAACGCGTACTCCCGCAGCTTGCGCCACACCCCGTCGGCCCCCTGCTCGTACAGGGCGAAACCCGTGCACGGCCACTGCGCGTCGAAGCCGGCCAGCTCCTCGAACGCGCGGTCCATCGCCGCCTCTTCGATGCCGTGCGCGACGGTGACGTGCGGGTGGTACGGGAACTGCAGCTCCCGCGGCACCGGCCCGGACGCGTCCCGCACCCGCTGCTGCAGCCAGGTGCAGCCCTCGGCGCCCTGCACGACACGGACGTAGACCACCGGGGACAGCGGACGGAACGTGCCGGTGCCGGACAGCCGCATCGGGAACGGCCGGCCCACCGCGGCGACCTCGGTGAGGTGCGCCTCGACGGCCGGCAGCTCGGCCTCGTCGATCTCCGTCGGCGGCAACAGCGTGACGTGCGTGGGGATGCCGTGAGCCGCGGCGTCGCCGAAGCCCGCGCGCCGCTCCTGGAGCAGGCTGCCGTAGGGCTCCGGGACCGCGATCGACACGCCGATCGTTACGGTCCCCACGTCGTCTCCTGTCGTCGTGCCCGTGTTCCCGTGTCTGTTTTCTGCTCAGCCGTCGGTTTCTTCTCACCCGTCGGCTATCGACTGTACGGCCATGGCTGTCCTGTGGGCAGGCGCACTGGAAGTGATGTGCAGCGCTCTGTCCGGCCGGACGCGTGTGCGGTCGTACGCCTGGATACGCCCGGCGCCCGTCAGTGCTTCGCCGGCAGGAAACCCACCCGGTCGTAGGCCTGCGCGAGCGTCTCCGCGGCGACCGCGCGCGCCTTCTCCGCACCCTTGGCCAGGACCGAGTCGAGCGTCTCGGAGTCGTCCAGGTACTGCTGGGTGCGCTCGCGGAACGGCGTCACGAACTCGACCATGATCTCGGCGAGGTCGGTCTTCAGGGCGCCGTACATCTTGCCCTCGTAGTCCCGCTCCAGCTCGGCGACCGACCTGCCGGTGAGGGTCGAGTAGATGGTGAGCAGGTTGCTGACGCCCGGCTTGTTCTCCGCGTCGTAGCGGATCACGGTGTCGGTGTCGGTGACGGCGCTCTTGACCTTCTTGGCCGTGGTCTTCGGCTCGTCGAGCAGGTTGACCAGGCCCTTCGGCGTGGACGCCGACTTGCTCATCTTGATCGACGGGTCCTGGAGGTCGTAGATCTTCGCCGTCTCCTTCAGGATGTACGGCGACGGGATCACGAAGGTCTCACCGAAGCGGCCGTTGAAGCGCTCGGCCAGGTCGCGGGTCAGCTCGATGTGCTGGCGCTGGTCCTCGCCGACCGGCACCTCGTTCGCCTGGTACAGCAGGATGTCGGCGACCTGCAGGACCGGGTACGTGAACAGGCCGACGGAGGCGCGGTCGGCGCCCTGCTTGGCGGACTTGTCCTTGAACTGGGTCATGCGGCTCGCCTCGCCGAAGCCGGTGAGGCAGTTCATGATCCAGGCGAGCTGCGCGTGCTCGGGGACGTGGCTCTGGACGAAGAGCGTGCAGCGGTCCGGGTCCAGACCGGCGGCCAGCAGCTGGGCCGCGGCGAGCCGGGTGTTGGCGCGCAGCTCCTCCGGGTCCTGCGGGACCGTGATCGCGTGCAGGTCGACGACCATGTAGAACGCGTCGTGGGACTCCTGCAGGGCCACCCACTGACGGACGGCACCGAGGTAGTTGCCGAGGTGGAACGAGCCGGCGGTGGGCTGGATACCGGAGAGCACGCGGGGTCGGTCAGTCGCCATGCTTTTTATTGTCTCAGAGAGCTCGGGGGGTTCGGTGCGTGGGGAACTGCGGACCGTGGTGGGCTGGTCGCGCAGTTCCCCGCGCCCCTAGGCAGGTCTAGCCAAGGTCGATTTCAGGGTAGAGCGGGAACGCCGCCACCAGGTCCGTCGCCCGCTGGGCGATCTCCGTCGACACCTTCTCGTCCAGGACGTGGGCGGCCTTGCTCGGCGCGCCGGACTTCGTCGTGCCCGGCTCGGTGGTGGTCAGGACACGGTCGATGAGGCCGGCGACCTCGTCCATCTCGGCCGCGCCCAGGCCACGGGTGGTCAGGGCGGGGGTGCCGATGCGGATGCCGGAGGTGTACCAGGCGCCGTTCGGGTCGGCCGGGATGGCGTTGCGGTTGGTGACGATGCCGGAGTCCAGCAGGGCGGCCTCCGCCTGGCGGCCGGTGAGGCCGTAGGAGGTGGCGACGTCGATCAGGTTGAGGTGGTTGTCCGTGCCGCCGGTCACCAGGGTGGCGCCGCGCCGCATCAGGCCCTCGGCCAGGGCGCGGGAGTTGTCGACGATGCGCTGGGCGTAGTCCTGGAAGGCGGGCCGCCGCGCCTCGGCGAGGGCGACGGCCTTGGCGGCCATGACGTGCGGCAGCGGGCCGCCGAGGACCATCGGGCAGCCGCGGTCGACCTGGTCCTTGAGGGAGTCGTCGCACAGGACCATGCCGCCGCGCGGGCCGCGCAGCGACTTGTGGGTGGTGGTGGTGACGATCTGGGCGTGCGGGACCGGGTCGAAGTCGCCGGTGAGGACCTTGCCGGCGACGAGGCCCGCGAAGTGGGCCATGTCGACCATCAGGGTCGCCCCGACCTCGTCGGCGATCTCCCGCATGATGCGGAAGTTCACCAGACGGGGGTAGGCCGAGTAGCCGGCGACGATGATCAGCGGCTTGAACTCGCGGGCCTGGGCGCGCAGGGCCTCGTAGTCGATGAGGCCGGTGGCCGGGTCGGTGCCGTAGGAGCGCTGGTCGAACATCTTGCCGGAGATGTTCGGGCGGAAGCCGTGGGTGAGGTGACCGCCGGCGTCCAGGGACATGCCGAGCATGCGCTGGTTGCCGAAGGCCTGGCGCAGTTCGGCCCAGTCGGCCTCGGTCAGGTCGTTGACCTGGCGGGCGCCGGTCTTCTCCAGGAAGGGGACCTCGACCCGGTCGGCCAGGACGGCCCAGAAGGCGACGAGGTTGGCGTCGATGCCGGAGTGCGGCTGGACATAGGCGTGCCGGGCGCCGAAGAGCTCGCGGGCGTGTTCGGCGGCCAGCGACTCCACGGTGTCGACGTTGCGGCAGCCGGCGTAGAAGCGGCGGCCGATGGTGCCCTCGGCGTACTTGTCGCTGAACCAGTTACCCATCGCCAGGAGGGTGGCCGGGGAGGCGTAGTTCTCGGAGGCGATCAGCTTGAGCATCTCGCGCTGGTCGGCGACCTCCTGGCCGATGGCGTCGGCGACACGCGGCTCGACGGCACGGATGACGTCGAGGGCGGCACGGAAGGCCGTGGACTCGGTGGAGAGGGGCTGCTGCTCTGGCATGAGGACCTCCGGACGGCGTGCGTAACAGCGTTCACGTTCGGCCCAGGCGCACGGCACTCTTTTCCGCTCGGGCCGCTCCCCGATGGTCCGTCCCATCCCAGCGCGCCAGTCACGGCCCGCTGATCAGCCTACCGGGCACGCCGAAGAGCAGAGATCCCGCGTCCACCATGCGAGCGACGATAGGAAAGGGGGCACCCTCAGCACCCGGCACCGTCTGGAGATCCCGTGACGACTACGGAGACACTCATCGCCGCCGCCGACGCGCACAGCGCGCACACCTACCACCCGCTGCCCGTGGTCGTCGCCTCCGCGGACGGCGCCTGGATGACGGACGTGGAGGGGCGGCGCTACCTGGACCTCCTGGCCGGCTACTCGGCGCTCAACTTCGGCCACCGCAACCAGCGGCTGATCGAGGCGGCGAAGGCCCAGCTGGACCGGGTGACCCTGACGTCCCGCGCCTTCCTGCACGACAGGTTCGCGGCGTTCTGCCGGGAGCTGGCCGAGCTGTGCGGGATGGAGATGGTGCTGCCGATGAACACCGGCGTGGAGGCGGTGGAGAGCGCGGTGAAGACGGCCCGCAAGTGGGGGTACCGGGTGAAGGGGGTGCCCGCGGAGATGGCGAAGGTCGTGGTCGCGGGCGGCAACTTCCACGGGCGGACGACGACGGTCATCAGCTTCTCGACCGACCCGGAGGCCCGGGCCGACTTCGGGCCGTACACGCCGGGGTTCCAGATCGTGCCGTACGGCGATCTGACTGCGATGCGGGAGGCGCTGACGGAGAACACCGTCGCCGTGCTGCTGGAGCCGATCCAGGGCGAGAACGGGGTGATCGTGCCACCGGCGGGCTACCTCCCGGCCGTGCGGGAGCTGACCCGGGAGCGGAACGTGCTCTTCGTCGCCGACGAGATCCAGTCGGGGCTGGGCCGGACCGGGCGGACCTTCGCGTGTGAGCACGAGGGGGTGGTGCCGGACATGTACGTACTGGGCAAGGCGCTGGGCGGCGGGATCGTGCCGGTGTCGGCGGTGGTGTCGAGCGCGGAGGTGCTCGGGGTGTTCCGGCCGGGCGAGCACGGGTCGACGTTCGGCGGGAACCCGCTGGCCTGTGCGGTGGCGCTGGAGGTGATCGCGATGCTGCGGACGGGCGAGTTCCAGTCCCGGGCGGCCCTGCTGGGCGAGCGGATGCACCGGGCGCTCGCGGCGCTGCCGGCCACGGGCACGGTGACGGCGGTGCGCGGGCGCGGGCTGTGGGCGGGCGTGGACATCGCGCCGCGGGTCGGTACCGGCCGGCAGGTGTCGGAGCGGCTGGTGGACCGCGGGGTGCTGGTGAAGGACACCCACGGCCACACGGTGCGGATCGCTCCGCCGCTGGTGATCGGCGAGGAGGACCTGGACTGGGGGCTGGAGCAGCTGCGGGCGGTGCTGGCCGGCTGAGAAGGGTGGTCTACCCGCTGAGAAGGGTGCTCTACGGGCTGAGAAGGGTGCTCTAGAGGATCACATGGGGCAGGAAGCGGGCGTACTCGTCGGTGATCAGGCCGGAGGACTCGCGGATGCCGAGACCGGCCGGCTCGTCCTGGACGACCCAGGCGCCGAGGACGACGTGGTTGCCGTCGAAGGCGGGGAGCGGGGCGAGCTGCTGGTAGCAGCAGGGCTCGTCGCGGACCGCGGCCGGGGCGCCTGGCTGGTGCACGGTGACGCCCTCGCCCTCGCGGCCGAGCAGGGGCTTGGCGACGTAGCCGGATGCGGAGGCCAGCTCGCGGGGGCCGTCGAGGTAGGCGGGGAGGAGGTGGGGGTGACCGGGGTAGAGCTCCCACAGGACGGCCAGCAGCGCCTTGTTGCTGAGCAGCATCTTCCAGGCGGGTTCGATCCACAGGGTGCTGCCGGTGCCGCCGCCGTTGTCCAGGGTGTCCAGGACGTGCCCGGCGAAGGCGTCGGTGGTGAGCCATTCCCAGGGGTAGAGCTTGAAGATGCTGCGGATGAACCGGAGCCGGTTGTCGACGAAGCGGCCGGAGAGGGTGTCCCAGCCGATCTCCTCCATGGCCAGCCAGTCGGTGTCGAGGCCGGCCTGTTCGGCGGTCTCCTTGAGATAGGCGACCGTCATCAGGTCCTCGCCGAGCTCGTCGGCCGAGGAGTGCGCGAAGTGCAGGGGGCTGCCGGGCGGGAGCAGCGCGGCCTGGGTCCGCCACGCCTCGACGAGGCGTTCGTGCAGGGAGTTCCACTGGTCGGCGCCGGGGAAGCGGTCCTCCATCCAGAACCACTGGGGGGAGGCGGCCTCCACCAGCGAGGTCGGGGTGTCGGCGTTGTACTCCAGGAGCTTGGCCGGGCCGGTGCCGTCGTAGCGCAGGTCGAACCGGCCGTAGACGGAGGGGAGTTCGGCGCGGCGGTGCCAGGCTTCGGTGACCGCGGCGGCGAGGCGCGGATCGGTGATGCCGAGGTCGGCGAGGCGGTCCTCGGCGACGATGTGCTCGGCCGCCGCGAGGCACATGCGGTGCAGTTCCCCGACGGTCTCCTCCAGCGACTCGACCTCGTCCAGGGTGAAGACGTAGTAGGCGCTCTCGTCCCAGTAGGGGCGCAGCGAGCCGTCGGGGTGGCGGGTGAGGGGGTAGACGAGGCCCTGTTCCTCGACGGTCTGCTGCCAGCCGGGGCGCGGGGTGGTGGTACGGCGTTCCATGGGGCGTGTTCCGGTCAGCCGCCGGAGCTGCCGTGGCCGCCGCCGAAGCCGCCGCGGTGGACTCCGTGGCCGCCGGAGGAGCCGCCGGAGCTCTTGTGGGGCTTGGTGAAGGAGCCGCCGCTCACCCAGGAGCCCTTCTTCTTGCCGCCGTAGTACCAGCCGCCGTTCACCGGGGTCTTGCGGGACGTGGTCGTGCAGTTCTTGTCGGAGACGACCTTGTAGCCCTTGGCGAGGGTGTAGCTGTCGCGGTCCACGCAGCGCTTGTCCGGGGCGGACGAGCAGGCGGTGAGGGCGGTGGCCAGCAGGCCCATGCCGCCGAGGACGACCGTGCCGGAGCGGAACCGCCTGGATGCCGTGGGCTGTGCGGTGGCCATGGTCGCGCGTCTCCCCTGTGCGTCGTGCTGTCGGGCGTCGTGTCCGGCGTCGTGTTTCGCCGGGCTGCCGGCCAGCCTAGAGATCGGTGAGACCGGCCGTACAGGCGGCCCGGGACTTTGCCGCTCGCCTAGAGTCCCTTTGTGTTCTTTGGAATGGTGTGCGCCCTCGGCGCAGCGGTCTGCTTCGGCACCGCGACGGTGTTGCAGGCGGTGGCCGCACGGGCCGCGAGCGCGGACAGGGGTGGCGGCGGGGACGCGGCGTTGTTGCTGCGGGCGCTGCGTCAGTGGCGGTACATCGCCGGACTGGCGCTGGACGGGCTGGGATTCCTGTTCCAGATCGCCGCGCTGCGGTCCCTGCCGATCTATGCGGTCGGCGCGGCCCTGGCGTCGAGCCTGGCGGTGACGGCGGTGGTGGCGGCACGCCTGCTGCGGGTGCGGCTGAGCGGCACGGAGTGGACGGCGGTCGCCGTCGTGTGCGCCGGGCTCGCGATGCTGGGGCTGGCGTCCGGGGCGGAGGGCAGGGAGGGCGGCTCGGACGCGTTGCGGTACGCCATGCTCGCCGTGGCGGTCGGGATACTGCTGCTCGCCTTCGCGGGCGGGCGGCTGTCGGGGGCGAGCCGGGCGCTGGTGCTGGGGCTCGGAGCCGGGTTCGGGTTCGGGGTGGTGGAGGTGACGGTCCGGCTGATCGACAGCCTGGCCCCGGCGGACCTGCTGACCAATCCGGCGACCTACGCGCTGCTGATCGGCGGCGGCGCCGCGTTCATGCTGCTCACCTCGGCCCTGCAGCGGGGGTCCGTGACGACCGCCACCGCCGGCATGGTGATCGGCGAGACGATCGGACCGGCCGCGGTGGGGGTGGTCTGGCTCGGGGACCGCACCCGGGAGGGGCTGACCTGGCTGGCGGTGCTGGGGTTCGCGGTGGCCGTGGCGGGCGCGCTGGCGCTCGCGCGCTTCGGGGAGGCGCCGGCGGAGGAGGCGCCGGGCGCCTGACGGGGGCAGCGGCGATGCGGCCCGCGAGGCGGGTCGTGTGCGGCGGGTCGTGTACGGCGGGTCGCGCGGTTCCTCGCGCCCCTCGCTCGACCGGCCGCACCCCACGCTCCACCCGCCGCACGCCGCGATCCACCGCAGCGGCGCGCGACCACGACCGCGGTGCCCGGCGATGCCGAACCCCCCGCGACAGCGCACGACCACGACCACGGTCCCCGACCACGCCGAACCCACCGCGACCCCTACGGCAGGACCCGGCACAACGCGTCCAGGGCTCCCGCCCAGGCACTGTCCGGAGGGGTCGCGTACCCCACGACCAAGGCGTCCAACGGCTCGGCGAGGGCCTGCGGGTGGCGGTGGAGGGACAGGCCGTGCAGGGCCAGGCCCTGCCAGGCCGCGGCCTGGACCACCGACTGTTCCATGCCCGCCGGCAGGCGCAGCACCGCGTGCAGACCGGCGGCGATCCCGGTGACCGTCACCTCGGGCGCGCGGGCGGTCACGGACGTGGCGAGGGCGTCGCGGCGGCGGCGGTAGCGCAGTCGGGAGGAGCGGACGTGACGGTCGTACGCTCCGGAGGTGATGAACTCGGCGAGGGTGAGCTGTTCGAGCACCCCGACGGTGTCGGTGCCGCCCTTGGCCGAGGCCGCCTCCTCCGCCACCGCCGGGGGCAGCACCATCCAGCCCAGCCGCAGCCCGGGGGCCAGGGACTTGCTGGCGGTGCCGAAGTAGATCACACGGTCGGGGTCGAGGCCCTGGAGGGCGCCGACGGGCTGACGGTCGTAGCGGAACTCGCCGTCGTAGTCGTCCTCCAGGACCAGCGCGCCGGTGCGCCGCGCCCAGTCGACGACGGCGGCCCGCCGGTCGGGGTGCAGGGGCGTGCCCATGGGGAACTGGTGGGCGGGTGTCAGCAGCACCGCGCCGGCGTCGCCCGACGCCCGGGTGTCGGTGCCGAGTTCGTCGTACGGGAGGGCGGGGGTGGCGTGGCCGGACCGCTGCAGCAGGCCCCGGTAGGCGTCGAGGCCGTACGACTCGACCGCCACCGTGCGCACCCCGCGGGCCGCGAGGACCGTCCCGGCGATGCGCAGGGCGTGCGCGAAGCCGGAGGTGATCAGCACGCTCTCCGGGTCGGTGCGGACACCGCGCACGCGCGCGAGGTACCCGGCCAGGGCGGTGCGCAGTTCGGGCAGGCCGCGCGGGTCGCCGTAGCCGAGGGCCTGGTACGGGGCGGTGGTGAGGGCGCGGCGGGCGGCCTTGAGCCACTCGGTGCGCGGGAAGGCGGCGAGGTCGGGGGCGCCGGGCAGGAGGCTGTACTCCGGACGGGCGGGTTCCCGGTGCCGTGGCCCCGCGTTCCTGCCCGGGGGCGAGCTGGCCGCCAGCTCCGCCACCCGGGTGCCGGAGCCCTGCCGGGCGGTCAGCCAGCCCTCCGCCACGAGGTCGGCGTAGGCCTCGGCGACGGTGTTGCGGGCGATGCCGAGGTCGGCGGCGAGGGACCGGGACGAGGGCAGCCGGGTGCCGGCGGCGAGGCGGCCGCTGCGGACGGCGTCCCGCAGGGCGTCGGTCAGGCCCCGGCGCAGGCCGCCCGCGCCGGTCGGTTCGAGGTGCAGGTCGACGCCCAGAGTGGCCCAGGATTCCACCATGGAAATGGACCATACTCCTGGGCTGCCTCGCTCCTAGGGTCGAGGGCATGAGCACAGACACCCGCACCGGCAAGGCCGTGGAGTACGCGGCCGAGCACACTCCCCGTATGCGCTGGGCCCAGCACGCGCCCGAGGTCTACAAGGCGATGATCCGGCTCGACGCGGCGGCCAGGCAGGGCCTGGACCCCGCGTTGTACGAGCTGGTGAAGATCCGCGCCTCACAGCTCAACCACTGCGCGCTCTGCCTCGACATGCACACCAAGGACGCGCTGGCGGCCGGCGAGAGCGTCCAGCGGATCGTTCAGCTCAGCGCCTGGGAGGAGTCGCGGCACTTCTACACCGAGAAGGAGCTGGCGGCGCTCGAGCTGACCGAGGCGATCACCGTCCTGACCGACGGCTTCGTCCCGGACGAGGTGTACGAGAAGGCCGCCGAGTACTTCGAGGAGGCCGAGCTGGCCCAGCTGATCGCCGGGATCGCGGTGATCAACGCCTGGAACCGGTTCGGTGTGGCCACCCGCGCGGTGCCCGGCCACTACCAGGCGGGGCAGCACGCGTGAGCCGTACGCAGCTGCTGGACCGTGCGGTCGGCCAGGCGATGTCCGCGCTCAGCGCGGCGGCGAAGAAGGGGCTCGGCAATCCGGTCCTCGCCGAGCTGGTCATGATCCGCGCCTCGCAGATCAACCACTGCGCCTTCTGTCTCGACATGCACCTCAAGGTGGCCCGCGGGAACGGGGAGTCGGAGGAGCGTGTCCAGCTCCTCAACGCCTGGGAGGAGGCCGAGGACCTCTACAGCGAACGGGAGCGGGCCGCGCTGGCGCTGACCGAGGCGGTCACCGTGCTGACGGAGGGCTTCGTGCCGGACGAGGTGTACGAGAGCGCCGCCAAGGTCTTCGACGAGTCCGAACTCGCCCATCTCATCGGCCTGATCACCGCCATCAACGGCTGGAACCGGCTCATGGTCAGCCGTCGTGTCCCTCCGGGGGGTCACCAGCCGTGAGCGAGCCTGGAGGGCACCGGTTCATGAGCAAGGCAGACATCTTCCGCGCGCTGCATCTGCGGCGTGCCCAGGGCGATCCGCTGGTCCTGCCCGGTCCCTGGGACGCGGCCAGTGCGCGCGTCTTCGCGGAGGCGGGGTTCCCGGCGCTGGCCACGCCGAGCGCAGGGGTGGCGGCCTCGCTCGGGTACGCGGACGGGTCGACCCCGGCCGACGAGATGTTCGCCGCGGTCGCCCGGATCACGCGGGCGGTGGACGTGCCGGTCTCGGCGGACGTCGAGGGCGGGTACGGGCTCGCGCCGAAGGAGCTGGTGGAGCGGCTGCTGGAGGCGGGTGCCGTCGGGTGCAACCTTGAGGACTCCGACGGGGGTGTCCTCAAGGACCCGCGCGAGCAGGCCGACTTCCTCGCCGAGGTGCGTACGGCCGCCGCGGACGCGTTGTTCGTCAACGCCCGCATCGACACCTTCGTGCACGGCGACCGGGATCCCGAACGGGCCATGGAGCGGGCCGCGTTGTACGTGGCGGCGGGCGCGGACTGCGTCTACCCGATCCTCGCCCCGGCGGACGTGCTGCCGCTGCTGCGGGCCGGGATCCAGGGACCGGTCAACATCAACGCCCGCCTGGACGGCGAGGGCCCCTCGCCCGCCGAACTCGGCGCACTCGGGGCCACCCGCGTCACGTTCGCGTCGGGACTGCAGAGGAAGGCGACGGCCGCGCTGCGCGAGATCGCCGACGGTCTCCTGCGGTAAGGCGGTTCAGGACAGCCACCGCTTCCACACGGAGGGGTGGCTGTCGACCCACTTCTTCGCCGCGTCCTCGGGCGACAGCTTCTGGTCGGCGATCATCAGGGAGACCTCGTTCTGGTCCTCGGTCGTCCACTTGAACTTCTTCAGGAAGGCCGCCGCCTTGCCGCCCGACTTCGCGAAGCCGGCGTTGAGGTACTTCTGCAGCGAGGTGCGCGGGTAGGCGCAGGCGACCTTCGCCGCGTCCGCGTCGCAGCCGTCCTGGTACGGCGGCAGCTTCACCTCGGTCATGGGGACCTTCTTGAACAGCCACTGGGGTGCGTACCAGTAGGTCAGGAAGGGCTTCTTCTCCTTGGCGAACTGTTTCATCTGGGTGATCTGCGCCGCCTCGGAACCGGCGAAGACGACCTGGTAGTCCAGCTTCAGGTTGTGCACCAGGGCCTTGTCGTTCGTGACGTACGACGGGGAGCCGTCCATCAGCTGGCCCTTGCCGCCGCTCTCCGCGGTGCGGAAGAGGGAGGCGTACTTGTTGAGGTTCTTCCAGTCCGTGATGTCCGGGTGCTGTTCGGCGAGGTACGTCGGCACGAACCAGCCGATGTGACCGGTCACGCCCAGGTCTCCGCCCCGCGCGATCGTCTTCTTGTCCTCGACGTACCGCTTCTCCTGGTCCGGGTGGCCCCAGTCCTCCAGGATCGCGTCGACGCGGCCCTGGCTGAGCGCGTCCCAGGCGGGCACCTCGTCGACCTGGACGGTGTCCACGCGGTAGCCCAGCTTGTGTTCCAGCAGGTACTGGGCGACGGCCACGTTGGACTGGGCGCCCACCCAGGACTGCACGGACAGGGTGACCGTCTTCGAGCCGCGGGCGTTGGCGAACGGGCTGGCCTGCTTGGTCATGTCGGCGGCGCCGCAGCCGGTGAGCAGCGACACGGTGGCCGCTCCGGTGGCGATCAGCGCCGTCCTGCGCTTCAGCTTCCTCATGTCACGCTCCCTTCGTCGTGCGTCGCTGTGTGGGCTGGGTCACCCGGTCGAGCATCAGGCCGAGGCAGACGATCGCCGCACCGGCCACCAGACCGGTCGCCAGGTCGCCCTGGGCGAGGCCGAAGGCGACGTTGTAGCCGAGCGCGCCGCCGCCGACCAGGCCGCCGATGATGACGACGGCGAGCACCAGGACCACGCCCTGGTTGACGGCGAGCAGCAACGAGCGCCTGGCGAGCGGGAGCTGGATCTGCCACAGCTGCTGGCGGCCGGTCGCGCCGAGCGAGCGCGCCGACTCCAGCGCGGCCGGGTCGACCTGGCGCAGGCCCTGCGCGGTGATCCGGACGACGGCCGGGAGGGCGTAGACGACGGCCGCGGCGACGGCGGGGGCGCGGCCGACGCCGAACAGGGCGACGACCGGGATCAGGTACACGAACTGCGGCATGGTCTGGAACACGTCCAGGACCGGGCGCAGGGCGCGTTCGACGCGTTCGCTGCGGGCGGCGGCGATACCGGTCGCCAGCCCGAGGACCAGCGTGACGGCGACCGCGGCCAGCACCTGGGAGAGCGTGTCGAGGGCCGGGCCCCACACCCCGAGCACCCCGATCGCGGCCATGGCGAGTACGGCGGTCAGGGCGGTGCGCCAGGTGCCGATCGACCAGGCCAGGGCGGCGACGATCAGCAGCACCGACCACCAGGGCAGCCACTGCAGGCCACCGCGGACGGGGTCCAGGATCCAGGTGGTGAAGTGGCCCGCCCAGTCGGCCGTGCCGCCGATGACGGGGACGCCGGAGTAGAGGTGGTTGGTCATCCAGTCGACGGCGTGGTTGACCGGTGCGGCGATGTCCAGGGTCCAGCCGGTGGGCCAGTCGAGGCGGCCGAGGAGCCGGGCGGCCAGGGCGACGGCCGCGGTGACGGCGAGGGCGTAGGGCCAGCCGATGGCACGGGTGCGGGTGTCCCCGGTGCCGGCTCCGGCGGCTGCGGTCACCCGGTCCAGCACGATCGCCAGCAGCACGATCGGGATGCCGGCGGCGAGGGCCTGGCCCACGTCGACCGAGGCGAGCGCCTGGTAGACGCGGTCGCCGAGGCCGCCGGCCCCGATGACCGCGGCGATGACGGCCATGGACAGCGCCATCATGATCGTCTGGTTGAGGCCGAGGAGGAGTTCTCCCCTGGCCAGCGGGATCCGGGCGGTCAGCAACCGCTGGCGGCGGGTCGCGCCGAGCGACTCCACGGCCTCCAGGACTTCGGGGTCGGCGCCGCGCAGACCGAGTGCGGTGAGGCGGGCCATCGGCGGGGCGGCGTACACGACGGTGGCGAGTACGGCCGCGGGGACGCCGATGCCGAAGACCAGGACGACGGGGAGGAGGTAGGCGAAGGCCGGGAGCACCTGCATGGTGTCCAGAACCGGGCGCAGGGCGCGGTCGAGCCGGTCGGAGAGGCCGGCGGCGAGGCCGAGGACCGCGCCGACGAGCGCCGAGGCGAGGACCGCCACGACCATGAGCGCGAGGGTCTGCATGGTCGGGACCCACATGCCCAGTGCTCCGCAGGCCAGGAAGGCGATCGCCGTGCCGGCGGCCAGGCGGACGCCGGCCACGCGCCAGGCGACCAGGGCGCCGAGGACGGTGACGCCGGTCCAGCCGGCGGCGAGCAGGGTGACGTAGACGGCTCGTACGGACAGGACGACCGCGTTGCTGACGTAGCCGAAGAAGTACAGGAACAGGGGGTGGCTGTCCCGGTTGTCGATGACCCAGTTGCTGGCCGTGGCGAGGGGTTTGTCGAGGCTGACGGTCAGCGCGTGGGGCCAGGCGGCGCCGGGCCAGTGGGTGGCGGCCCAGGGGGCCAGGACCGCGGCGAAGAGGGCGAGCAGGAGGAGTTTGCCCGCGGCTCGGCTCTTCAGGACGCGGGGTGTGCCGGTACCGGAGGTCGGGAGACTGAGCGTTGCCATCACACGGCCTCCGGGGTGGTGGGGGCGGCGTCCTCCGGGCTGGTGCGGGGGGCGGGCGGGTTCGCTCGCCGGGGCTTGCCGGGTGCCGCTTCGGGGGCATCGTCGGCGTCCACGGCCGCGGCGGGGGTGAGGGTGGTGACGCCGGCCACCACGTCCAGCAGCTGCTCGTGGTCCACGACGCCCAGGCACCTGCCCTCGTCCATCACCCGGGCCGGCGCGCCCGCGCGTGCCACGGCCTCGATGGCCTCGGCGACCGTGGCCTGCGGGCTGACCGCGGGTCCGTTCGCCGTGTCGTCCGCGGCGGCGGGGCGCATGGCCGTGCGGCAGGTCATCACCTGCTCGCGCGGCACGTCCCGGACGAACTCGCGGACGTAGTCGTCGGCCGGGGACCCGACGATCTCCTCGGGGGTGCCGAGCTGGACCACGCGGCCGTCGCGCATCAGCGCGATGCGGTCGCCGAGCTTCAGTGCCTCGGTGAGGTCGTGGGTGATGAAGACCATCGTGCGGCCCTCCTCGCGGTGCAGGCGGACCACCTCGTCCTGCATGTCGCGCCGGATGAGCGGGTCGAGGGCGCTGAACGGCTCGTCGAACAGCAGCACTTCGGGGTCCACGGCCAGCGCACGGGCCAGTCCCACGCGCTGCCGCTGGCCGCCCGACAGCTGGCCGGGACGGCGCTGTTCCATGCCTTCGAGGCCGACCTTGGCGACGACCTCGGCGGCCCGCTCGCGCCGTTCGGACTTGCCGACGCCCTGGATCTCCAGGCCGTAGGCCACGTTGTCGAGGACGGTGCGGTGCGGGAGCAGGCCGAAGTGCTGGAAGACCATGGCGGCCCGGTGGCGGCGCAGTTCGCGCAGGCGGCCCTTGTCCATCGCGCGGACGTCCTCGCCGTCGATGGCTATGGTGCCGGCGGTCGGTTCGATGAGGCGGGTGAGGCAGCGGACCAGCGTGGACTTGCCGGAGCCCGACAGGCCCATGACCACGAAGACCTCACCCTTGCGGACGTCGAAGGAGACGTCCCGGACGGCCGCCGTACACCCCGTGCGGGCGCGCAGGTCGGCCGGCTCCAGCGTGCTCAGCTCCGGGTCGGCGGGAATCCGCTCCGGCTTGGGGCCGAAGACCTTCCACAGGCCGGAGACCGAGAAGACGGGCTCGGTCGTGGTGGGCGGCTTGCGTGTGGGAACCGTGAACGCCATCAGGCGTCACCTCCGATCAGATCGACGGCCTTCTCCCCGACCATGAGCACCCCGATCATCGGGTTCACGGCGGGCATCGTGGGGAACACCGAGGCATCGGCGATGCGGATGCCCTCCAGACCACGGATCCTCAGCTCCGGGTCCACGACGGCCAGTTCGTCGTCGGCGGCGCCCATCCTGCAGGTGCCGGCCGGGTGGTAGACGGTGTGCGCGACCTTGCGGGCGTACTCGCTCAGCTCGGCGTCGCCGAGTACCTCGGGGCCGGGGCAGACCTCGCGCTTGAGCCAGCCGGCGAGCGGCTCCGCCTTCGCTATCTCACGGGCGATGCGGATGCCGTCGACGAGGGTCTGGCCGTCGTAGTCGTCCTCGTCGGTGAAGTACCTGAAGTCCAGGGCGGGCTTCACGGACGGGTCGGCGCTGGTCAGGTACAGCCGGCCGCGGCTCTTCGGCTTGGGGATGTTCGGGGTCATGGACACCCCGAACTCCGGCCGCTCGTAGCCCAGGCGCTCGGGGTTGTCCGTGAACGGGATCTGGTAGAAGTGGAACATCAGGTCCGGCCCCGGGTTCTGCGGGTCGCGGCGCACGAACAGGCCCGCGTCGGAGTCCATCGCGGAGTTCTCCGGGATCGGGCCGTGCGTCTCCCAGACGATGACCGACTCGGGGTGGTCCAGCAGGTTCTCGCCGACGCCCGGCAGGTCGTGCACGACGGGGATGCCGAGGGCCTGGAGGTCCTCGCGTGGTCCGATGCCCGAGTGCATCAGCAGGCGCGGGGTGTCGACGGCGCCCGCGCACAGCACGACCTCGCCCCGGGCGCGGATCAGGAGCTCCTCGCCGTCCTTGGTGCGCACGTGGACGCCCTCGGCGCGGGTGCCGTTCAGCTCCAGCCGGTACGCCCAGGTCTCCAGCAGGATGGTCAGGTTGGGCCGCTCGTCCATCACGGGGTGCAGGTACGCCACCGACGCCGAGGACCGCTTGTTGTCCTCGGGGTGGTAGGCGAGGTCGAAGAAGCCGACGCCCTCGGTGAACGGCTTGCGGTTGAAGCCCTCGACGCGGGGTACCCCGAGTGCCGACTGAGCGGCGTCGACGAAGTCGCGGGCGATGGCGTTCCGGTCCTTCTCGTCGACGGAGACGATGTTGTTCTTCAGGCGGGCGAAGTAGGCCTCCATGGGGACGGCGCCCCAGCCCTTGGCGCCGGCCTCCTCCCACTCGTCCCAGTCGGAGGGCAGCGGCTTGAAGGAGATGAGGGTGTTGTGGGAGGAGCAGCCGCCGAGGACGCGGGCGCGGCTGTGCCGGATGTGGGAGTTGCCGCGTGGCTGCTCCACCGTGGGGTAGTCGTAGTCGAGTTCGCCGCCGAGCAGGCCCATCCAGCGGCGCAGGGTGAGGACGTCGTCGCGGCCGACGTCGCTCGGGCCGCCCTCGATCACGGCGACGGTGACGTCCGGGTTCTCGGTGAGGCGGGAGGCGATGACGGAGCCCGCGGTGCCGCCGCCGATGACGACGTAGTCGTAGGTGTGGGGGGTGTGGGACATGGGGGGTACTACTCCAGGGTGTCGAAACCACGGCGTGGGGAGACCACGGCGTGGGACAGAGGCGGTCCTGACGCCGGCGAGGGAGGTGCTCAGCCGGCGAACCAGCGCACCGGTTCGGGCGCGAGGTTCTGGTAGACGTGCTTGGTCTCGCGGTACTCGGCGAGTCCCGCGGGTCCCAGCTCGCGGCCGGTGCCGCTCTTGCCGAAGCCGCCCCACTCCGCCTGCGGCAGGTAGGGGTGGAAGTCGTTGATCCAGACGGTGCCGTGGCGCAGCCGGCCGGCGACACGGCGGGCCCTGCCGGGGTCGGTGGTCCACACAGCACCGGCGAGGCCGTACTCGGTGTCGTTGGCGAGGAACACCGCCTCCTCCTCCGTGCGGAAGGTCTCGACGGTGAGGACCGGGCCGAACACCTCCTCGCGCACGACGGTCATCTCGCGGTGGCAGGCGTCGAGGACGGTCGGCTCGTAGAAGTAGCCGGACTCGGGGCGCTCGGGTGACGGCTCGGGCCGCTTGCCGCCGCAGCGCAGTACGGCGCCCTCGTCGAGCGCGGTGGCGACGTGCGCCTCGATCTTGGCGCGCTGCTGCTCGGAGACGAGCGGGCCGCACTCGACGCCGTCCGCCGTGCCGCGCCCGAGCCGGATCTTCCGTGCCCGGCGGGCGAGTTCCGTGACGAAGCGGTCCCGCACGGACTCCTCGATGATGAGCCGGGAGCCGGCCGAGCAGACCTGGCCGCTGTGGATGAAGGCGGCGTTGAGGGCCTGGTCGACGGCGGTATCGAAGCCCTCCTCGGTGGCGCAGGCGTCGGCGAAGACCACGTTGGGGTTCTTGCCGCCGAGTTCGAGGGCGACCTTCTTCACGGTCGGCGCGGCGGCCTGGGCCACCTTGGTGCCGCTGACCAGGCCGCCGGTGAAGGAGACCAGGTCGACGTCGGGGTGCTCGGCGAACCGGGCGCCGACGGTGTGGCCGGGGCCGGTGACGATGTTGGCCACTCCGGCGGGCAGCCCGGCCTCGGCCAGCAGGTCGATCAGCGCGATGGTGGTCATCGGGGTGATCTCGCTGGGCTTGATCACGAAGGTGTTGCCGGCGGCGAGAGCCGGGGCGATCTTCCAGCTGGCCTGGAGGAGGGGGTAGTTCCAGGGGGTGATCAGCGCACAGACGCCGACCGGCTCGTGGACGACGACGCTGTGGATGTCGGGCGAGCCGGCGTCGACCACCCGGCCCGGAGCCTCGGCGGCGACCAGGTCGGCGAAGTAGCGGAAGGCGTCGGCGACACAGTCGATGTCGACGCGGCCCTCCTCGACGGTCTTGCCCGCGTCCCGGCTCTCCAGCAGGCCCAGTTCCTCGCGGTCGCGTACGAGGAGGTCGGCGACGCGGCGCAGCAGCGCGGCGCGCTCGGCGACCGGGGTGCCGGGCCAGGGGCCGTGGTCGAAGGCCTGCCGCGCGGCGGCCACCGCACGCTCGGCATCCTTCTCGTCGCCCTCGGCGACCACGGCGAACGGCCGGGCGTCCGCGGGGTCGAGGATCTCGCGGGTCGCGCCGGAGACCGCTGCCAGCCACTCGCCTCCCGCGTGGATGGTCGCCTGGACCTGTCGTTCCGTTCTGTCCGCCATGATCGGTATTGCCTTCCGTTCCTGATCCGTGCCCCTGTGTCACACACGTGCCACCCTCGGGGACCGGCACCGCCTGCCCCGACCCGGTGGAGGGCATGCGTGATTCACGGCCGAAAGTGCGCGGCGTCACGAAAACGACAGGAGAAAAGCAAGCAAATCGGACATAGTAGTGCGGGGCGCTGCGCGGCCGTCCCGGTGAGGGGCTAGCCGGCGCCGGAGGACCGGGCGATCAGCTCCCGGACGCAGTCACGCAGCCAGGCGTGCGCGGGGTCGGCGTCATGGCGGGGATGCCAGGCGAAACCGACCGCGACCGCCGGGAGCGGCAGCGGGATCTCGAAGGTGACCAGGCCGAGGATGGCGGCCAGCGGGCGCCCCCAGTGGCTGATCAGTCCGATCAGATCGGTCTCACGCACCACGAAGAGCGAGGCGGGGTAGGTGCCGACACTGCCCACCACCTGGCGCTTCAGGCCCAGCTCGGCCAGCGCCTCGTCGATCGGCCCGTGCTGCTTGCCGCGCCGGGAGACGATCAGGTGACCGGCCTCCCCGGCGAACCGCTCGGGCGTCAGCTCCCCGCCGAGCAGGGGGTGCCCGGCCCGGACGACGCCCAGCATGCGTTCCTCGTAGACCGTCTCCACATGCACCTCGGGCGCCGTCGCGTCGATCACCCCGACCTCCAGGTCGGCGGTGCCCTGGCGCAGGAACGGCGCGTCCACGTGGCTCTCGGACAGAAAGCGCAGGCGGATGCCGGGGGCCTCACGGGCGGCGCGGGCGAAGAGGGCGGCGCCGTGGGTGGCGGCCATCGAGTCGTGGGCGAGGATCGTGAACGTGCGCCGCACCGTGCGCAGATCGGCGTCGCGGCCCGGCGCGAACAGGGCCCGGGCCCGCTCCACCACCGCGCCCACCTCGGCCCGCACCGCCAGCGCGTGCGGGGTGGGCACCATCTGGCGTCCGGCGCGCACCAGGATGGGATCGCCGAGCGCCTTGCGGATCCGGCCGAGCGTGCGGCTCATGGCGGGCTCCGACAGATGCAGCCGGTGCGCGGCGCCCTGCACGCTCTGCTCCTCCAGCAGCACGTCCAGCGCGACCAGCAGATTCAGGTCCAGCCCGGTGGATTGCGTCATGTGCAGGTATCCCTTGCGAAGGTTGCACTGGAAAGCAGGTCACCGGTGAGCCTACGGTGAGAGCACGTCAGAGCGCACCGCGGAAGCCGCCGCGCATCCGCGCATCCCACGCCTCCGCGCACCACCCGCGCCCGCGTCCGGCACGCACCCGTGCCAGACGCCCCGGGTGGGAGCGCAGCCGCCATCCACCGCCTAGCTCCCGGGAGGAGCCGTGCCCCCGCACGCCCTGAAACGCCCCACCCTGCTCGCCCTGTGCGCCTGCGTCCTGGTCGCCCAGAGCATGGTCGCCGCCATCAACCTCCTCATCCCGCAGCTGAGTTCCTCGTCCCTGCACCCCTCCCACACCGAGGTCCTGTGGACGGTCGACGCCTACGTCATCGTCTTCGCGGGCCTGCTCATCCCGGCCGGCGCGCTCGGTGACCGCTACGGCCGCAAGGGCGCCCTGCTCACCGGGCTCGCCCTGTTCGCGGCGGGCGCCGCCACCAGCGCGCTCGCCTCCGCCCCGGCCGCGCTGATAGCCGGCCGGGGCCTGTCCGGGGCCGGGGCCGCGCTGATCACCCCGGCCACCCTGTCGATCCTGATGCAGCTGTCCGCGCCCGAGCACCGGGCCCGCTCGATGGGTGCCTGGACGCTGTCGCTCGGACTGGGCGGCGCGGCGGGCAACCTGGGCGGCGGGCTGGCCGGCCAGTTCCTCAGCTGGCGTGCGCTGTTCGCGGTCATGGTCCCGCTCGCGGCCGTCCTCGCCGTGGCCGCCGCGGTCACCGTCCCGCGCACCGAACGCTCCACCCGCAGCAACCCCGACCCGCTCGGCACCCTGCTGCTCACCGCCGGCCTGGTCGCGGTCCTGTTCGGCATCATCGAGGGCCCGACCTACGGCTGGACCTCGGTCCGCATCCTCGGCGCCTTCACGGCGGGCGCGCTGCTGATCGCCGCCTTCACCGGGCACGGCCTGCGCGCGTCCGCGCCGCTGTTCGACCCGCGTGTCTTCGCCTCCGCGCGCCTGCGGGCGGCCTCGCTGGGCACGGCCACCGGCTTCTTCGGCCTGTTCTCGCTCTTCTTCGTCAACTCGCAGTACCTGCAGGACGTGAAGGGCTTCGGCGCCGCCCTCACCGGCGTCGCGATCATGCCGCTGGCCCTCGGGATGGCCCTCGCGCAGAAGCTGGCCACCCGCTGGGCCGACCACCCCCGCGCGGTCATCGGCGCCGGTCTCACCCTGATCGGCCTCGGCCTGCTGGGCGCGTCGACGGCGGACGCGGGCACCCCCTACGCGCTGTTCGTCTGCTGGCTGCTGCTCATCTCGGCCGGCGCCGGACTGTCCATGCCGGCCCTGACCCTCGGCGTGGTCACCTCGCTCCCGGCCCATCAGGCGGGCCTGGGCTCGGGCCTCGGCACGACGGCCCGGGAGACCGGTGCCGCCCTGGGCGTGGCCGTCACCGGCACGGTCCTGTCCGCCCACAACGACCTGCTCCACGGGATGGGCCCGGCCCTGCGCACGGTGGGAGTGGTGGTGCTGGTGGCGACGGCGCTGGTGGTGGCGGGGTATGGCTCGATCGCCCGACGGGTGCCGCACTACGCAGCGGACGGCACCGCGACCCCCTAGGGGCGCGGGGAACCGCGCGACCAGCCACGAGGGACCCGCACACGGCGAACGCTCGGCACCCCCACGCAGGGATGCCGAGCGTTCGGCGTGTCCACGGGACTCTCAGATGAGGCCCAGCGAGCGAACCGCCTCGCGCTCCTCCTCAAGCTCCTTGACGGAGGCGTCGATGCGGGCGCGGGAGAACTCGTTGATGTCCAGGCCCTGGACGATCTCGTACTTGCCGTC
The DNA here is from genome assembly GCF_014649495.1 of Streptomyces filipinensis. Classification (GTDB taxonomy): domain Bacteria; phylum Actinomycetota; class Actinomycetes; order Streptomycetales; family Streptomycetaceae; genus Streptomyces; species Streptomyces filipinensis. Next base: position 547,054 of record NZ_BMTD01000002.1, read on the forward strand.
CTTGGTGGTGACCGGGAAGGAGGAGATCAGGCCCTCCGGAACGCCGTAGGAGCCGTCCGACGGGATACCCATGGAGGTCCAGTCGCCCTCGGCGGTGCCGTTGACCCAGGTGTGGACGTGGTCGATCGCGGCGTTGGCGGCGGAGGCGGCCGACGAGGCACCGCGGGCCTCGATGATCGCGGCACCGCGCTTGGCGACGGTCGGGATGAAGTCCTCGGCCAGCCACTTCTCGTCGTTCACGGTCTCGGCGGCGTTCTTGCCGGCGACCGTGGCGTGGAAGATGTCGGGGTACTGGGTGGCGGAGTGGTTGCCCCAGATGGTCAGGCGCTTGATGTCGGCGACCGTGGTGCCCGTCTTCTTCGCGAGCTGGGTCAGCGCGCGGTTGTGGTCCAGACGGGTCATCGCGGTGAAGCGCTCGGCCGGGACGTCCGGCGCGGCGGCCTGGGCGATGAGGGCGTTGGTGTTGGCCGGGTTGCCGACGACGAGGACCTTGATGTCGTCCGCGGCGTGGTCGTTGATGGCCTTGCCCTGCGGCTTGAAGATGCCGCCGTTGGCCGAGAGGAGGTCGCCGCGCTCCATGCCCTTGGTCCGCGGGCGGGCGCCCACCAGCAGGGCTACGTTGGCGCCGTCGAAGGCGACGTTCGGGTCGTCGGAGATGTCGATGCCCTGCAGCAGCGGGAAGGCGCAGTCGTCCAGCTCCATGGCCGTGCCCTCGGCGGCCTTCAGCGCCGGGGTGATCTCCAGGAGGCGCAGCTTGACCGGCACGTCCGCGCCGAGCAGCTGGCCGGAGGCGATGCGGAAGAGCAGGGCGTAACCGATCTGGCCGGCCGCGCCGGTGACGGTGACGTTCACGGGAGTGCGGGTCATGGCGTTCTCCGTATGACAGCTGGCGGTGGGGCGTCCCTGCCCCGGGCGGATGATCGATCTCTTGGCGTCAAGAGAGATCCACCGGTCAGGCTATCGCGCATCCGGCATGCGAGACGTCGCGGGCCGTGTGGCTCAGCCCACAAGTCGGACACCTCGAACACGATGGCGGCCGCCCCGTCCGGGAGAGGGGGAGAGGACGGAGCGGCCGCCAGGCGGGGGTACCGGTCGCCGGACTCCCGTGGGGGGTACTCCTCGCGTGCCCAGGATCCGCCCGGCCATGCGCCCGCACCCGGAATTTCGCCCTCCCCCTTTCCGGGCTCCGCCTACTTCGTGCAGCCCGTCCGTCCGGAGGCGAGGGTCGCGCACGCCTTGGCCGCTGCCGCGTTCTTCACGGCGACCATCGGGGTGTAGGCGATGGTGTCGCCGACGGTGGTGGTCTCGCCGGTCTGCCGGGCCTTGCCCGCGGTGATCTGGACCCTGTCGCCCTGGGCGGCGCCGGTGATCCGGCCCCAGGCGGTGCCGCAGGCCTTGCTGTAGCGGACCTCCAGGGTGGTGGTGCCGATGGTGACGGTCCGCGCGGTGGTGACCAGGTCGCCGCTGCACCCCATGGCCTCGGCGTCCTTGCCGTCGCAGGCGGAGCCGGCGCACTTGACCCCGGGCGGCGTGCTCACGTGCGAGGTGGCGCTCGGGGACGGTCGCTTGGCGGCGGTCCCGTGCTTCGCCCCGCGATCGGTGAGGAAGAAAACGGCGCCGATGACGACGAGCACGCCGACGAGCCCGGCGACGAACATGATCACCCGCTGCCGCCCGGCGCCCCCCGGGGCAGGGGCGCCGCCGCCGGGCCGTGGAGCCGGCGGCTGCGGCTGCAGCTCGTCGTACGGGTTCGGCGTGTTCCGGGTCCAGCCGCTGCCACCGGGCGGGGCGGCGGGCCGGGAACCGTTCGCGTCAGCCGCGCCGGCCCCCGCGCCGGCCCCGCTGCCGGGGCGGACGCTCGCCCGGGACGGCCCCTGGTACCCGGCGAGGTTCCAGGAGTTGCCACCGGAGCTCCCGGCACGCCCGGTCCCGTCCCGGTCGGCCGCACCGCGTCCCACCCTGTCCTGGACGTCGGCGCCGGAGCCGGCGTCCGAAGCGTCCCGGTCGACCGGCCCACGCCCCGCACCGTCCCCGTCGACCGGCCCACGCCCCCCGCCGTCCCCGTCGACCGGCCCACGCCCCCCGCCGTCCCCGTCGGCCGGACCGCGCCCCGTACCCTCGCGGGCGTCCGCGTCGGGGGCCGTCGGCTGCGGGGGGATCGTCGGGGAGACGCCGGCCGGACCGGCGATGCCCAGGGCCGGACCGGTGATGCCCGTGACCGGACGCGCGCGGTCGGCCTTGCGGCCGGAGGGACCGCCGGTCGCCTCCGCCGCCCCGAAGTCACCGAGCGCGGCGCGCGCCTGGGAGATGCGGATCGCCTCCATGGTGCGGTCGTGCCGCATCTCCGCCCGGCTCCAGGCGCGTTCGGCCAGCTCCCACATCGTGGTCAGGTGCACCGGGTTGGTGCCGGTGACCTCGGCGAGCGCGACGACCGCGCCCTTGGGCGCGAGCAGCCGGCCGCCCAGGTAACGCTCCCAGGACGTCTTGCTGTACCCGGTGCGGTCGGCGAGTGCCGCGACACTCAGGCCGCTGCGGTCCACGAGCCGTCGTACCTGGCTGGTGAACTCCTTGATCTGCGGGTCCAGTTCCTCGGGCAGGTCTTTCCAGCGAGGCATCTCTTCCCCCCTCTTCCCCCCGGTTCAGTGCTCTTGTTTCCCGGCGCCCGGCCCCCCGGCCCGTCCCGCGTTCCGGTACCCGTGCTGGCTACCCACAGGGATGCGCTGCCTAAGGATCCCAGTTCCCGGAGTGGGGGCGCACGGGAGCATGCGCGGCCGCGGTCATGCGCCCAGCGCCACGGGGTCTTCGTAACGTATCCCGAACTGTCAACACATCGACACGGGAACACCATATGGGGCGGCGCGCGCGGACACCGTAGCGGAACGGTCACTTCCGTGCCACAGCGCATGGACAGGCGTTGAACAGGCGGTTCACGGGCGGAAGGCTGAATGGCAGCGGCGGCTCGTCCCTCCTCGGGGGAGGGGACGAGCCGCCGTCCTGGGGTGCCCGGGGGCCTACTGGTTGAGGGTGAAGTGCAGGGTGTCCTTCAGGAACGGGATCTGCAGCCACGGGTCGGGCTGGGCCATCATCGCCAGCAGGGCGATCGCGAGGCCCAGCACGCCGTAGGTGGCGATGTCCGTGAAGCGGGAGCGTACGGCGAGCATGCCGACGCTGGGCAATATCCAGCGCATGACCGCACCGGCCAGCAGGGCGGCGCCGATCAGCAGGGTGCCGAAGCGGAACACGTCCAGCGCGGTCAGCAGCAGGCCGAGCGCGACCGCGCCGAGCACGACGAGCATGGGCCACTGCCGCGCCGGGGCCGGGGCGCCGCCGGGCCGCGCCCGGCCGCCGCCCTCGGGCCGCGCGGTGTCCCTCGTGATCCGCGGGAAGCGCCGCGTGGCGCGCCGCGGCGACCCCTGCGCATCCGGGGCGCTGATCGCGTCGCGCACGGTCGGCTCACCGCCGTGCGCCTGCTCAGCCGGCACTGCGCTCCGCCGCCTCGACCACGTTGACCAGCAGCTGCGCCCGGGTCATCGGGCCCACGCCGCCGGGGTTCGGGGAGATCCAGCCGGCCACCTCGACGACGTCCGGGTGCACATCGCCGAGGATCTTGCCCTCGGCGTTGCGGGAGACACCGACGTCCAGCACGGCGGCGCCCGGCTTGACGTCCTCGGCGCGGATCAGGTGCGGGGAGCCGGCGGCCGCGATGACGATGTCGGCCCGCTTCAGGTGGGCGGACAGATCGCGGGTGCCGGTGTGGCACTGGGTCACGGTGGCGTTCTCGCTGCGCCGGGTGAGCAGCAGCGGCATCGGCCGGCCGATGGTGACACCCCGGCCGACGACCACGACCTCGGCGCCCTTGATCTCCACGCCGTGGGCCCGCAGCAGGGAGAGGATGCCGTTGGGGGTGCAGGGCAGCGGCGCGGGCTCGTTCAGCACCAGCCGGCCGAGGTTCATCGGGTGCAGCCCGTCGGCGTCCTTGGCCGGATCCATCAGCTCCAGGATGCGGTTCTCGTCGATGCCCTTGGGCAGCGGCAGCTGGACGATGTAGCCGGTGCAGGCCGGGTCCTCGTTCAGCTCCCGTACGACCGCCTCGATCTCCTCCTGGGTCGCTGTCGCCGGCAACTCGCGCTGGATGGAGGCGATGCCGACCTGCGCGCAGTCGCGGTGCTTGCCGGCGACGTACTTCTGGCTGCCGGGGTCGTCCCCGACGAGGATCGTGCCGAGGCCGGGCGTGACGCCCCGCTCCCTCAGCGCCGCCACGCGGGCGGTCAGATCGGACTTGATCGCGGCTGCGGTGGCCTTGCCATCGAGAATCTGGGCGGTCATGCACCCATCCTCGCGGATGACCCGGCCCCGGTTCCAATCCGGGTGTCCCGGCGCCGTGCCGCCCCTTCGGCAGACTTGTCGGCAGATGATCGACGATGTTGCACTTGCACAACACCTGGGGCATCCGGCTGGACAAGCCACTATCCGGTCAAGAACGATGAGCAGCACAGTGCAGCGGGCAGCTCAACGGGGGGACGGACCGCATCTGTAGAAACTCTCCTCCGTGCAGTGCCGCGCCTCGTCCCCAGCACTCGATCAACGGAGGAAACACCGCCATGAGCTTCGGCGACCCGAACAACCCCTACGGCGCCCCGCAGGGCCAGCAGCCCGGCTACGGCTACCCGCAGGCGCCGCCCGTCCAGCAGCAGTACGGCGCCGGCGTCCCGATGACCGCCATGCCGGGCAACGTCAGCGCGGCCCGGGTGATGCTCTGGGTGATCGTCGGACTGCAGGTCCTCGGCGTGGCGATCTTCGCTTTCGCAGCCGTGGCCATCGACAAGGTGAAGAAGGACAACTCCATTCCGGCGCTGTCCAACTACCCGGTGGGCGTGCTGTGGGCCTTCGCGGTGCTCGCGCTGGCCTGGCTGGTGTGGGCGGCCGTGCTGGCCTCGAAGTTCACCAGCGGCGGCAACGGCCTGCGCGTCACGACGCTGGTCTTCGGCATCATCACCGCGGTGCTCGCCCTGTACCCGTTCACGATCCTGGGCATCATCCACCTGGTGCTCGCCATCCTGATCGCCTGCTTCGTGGGTGGCTCCAACGGCAAGGCGTGGTTCAACCGCGCGCGCTACTGAACCCGCCCGCGCGACGGAACAGTTCGCGCCAATTCAACGCCGAGGGCCGTGTCTCACCCGTCCAGGGGGAGGCACGGCCCTGGTGTCTCCCCCTAGTCTGACTCGGGTAGCCGTACCCGGCCGGGGTGGCCGCAAGGCACGGGGAGCCGCACCTTGTACAGCATCATCGTCGTACCTCCGCCGACCCCGGAGGACCGGCAGGACCGCACCCAGATCCGGCTCGCCCCCGGTGAACGCCTGAGTTTCGGGCGGGCGCCGGACAACGACCTGAGAATCCCGCACGACGGGGTCTCGCGCCGGGCGGGCGAGCTGTGCGCCCAGGGCGCGTTCTGGATACTGAGCAATCTGTCCGGACGGCACACGTACGTGGTGGAGAACCCGGAGGGGGCCGGCGAGCACATCAAGGTCGGGCCGGGCCGGCTCGGCGCACCCGTCCCGTTCGAGTTCTCGCGGATCGTGCTGCCCGCCGCCGGGGACCTGCTGATGATCGAGGTGTGGGCACCGCGCCACGACTACCTGCGCGACGGCGCCGGTCCGGACGGCGACACCACCGCCCCGGCCTTCTCCGTCGACCGCACCAAGCGCTACTTCGCCGTCCTGGCCGCCCTGTGCGAGCCGCGGCTGCGCGACGACCCGCACGCCCCGCTGCCCACCGTCGACCAGGTCGTCGACCGACTGCGCCCCGCCTGGCCGGCCGCCTCGCGCACCTCCGTGCAGTGGAACATCGACTACCTCGCGGTGAAGCTGCGGCTCAAGCCCGGCCCGGAGACCGCGGACACCGGCCCCCGCCTCAACGGCAAGAAGGAGTCCCTGGTCTCCCTTGCGCTCCGCTTCGACCTGGTACGGGAGGACGACCTGGTCGTCCTGTCCGGCTCCGGGTCCGGGTGCGGGTCCGTGAGCCGGGCGGCCCGGTGACCGAGCCGTACGCCGTGCCGGTGCCCAGGGGGTACCGGGTCGGCGTCTGGGAGGTGCGCGAGCCGATCGCGACGGGTGCCTTCGGCAGCGTGTACGCGGGGCGGCGGGTCGGCGACGGCGCAGACAACTCCGGCTCCGGCGGTGCGGGGGCGAGGAGCTCCCCGGCCCGTGAACTCCCGCGCACGGCCGCCCTGAAGTTCCTGCCCACCGGCACGGGGACCCCCCGCCAGCTGACGCACCTGCGTGAACTCATCGAGCGCGAGGTCGACCTGTACCGCCGGCTGAGACGGCCCCGGCTGATCCGGATGTACGAGAGTCTCGTCGTGGACGACCCGGCCCGGCCCGGCCTCGACGGCGCCACCGTCCTCGTGCTGGAGCGCGCCGAAGGCTCCCTGTCCGCCCTGCTCGCCGCCTCGCCCCGCCCGGACGCCGGCCCCGCCCTGCTCGCCCAGATCTGCGAGGGCCTGGCCCAGCTGCACCGGGCGGGCTGGGTGCACGGTGATCTGAAACCGGCCAATGTGCTGCTGATGGCGGACGGTTCGGCGCGGCTCGCCGACTTCAACATGGCCGCGGAACTGGAGGGCACCCACGCGTACACCCCGGCCTTCTCCACCCCTGACTACACCCCGCCCGAGCTGCTGTGGGCGGAGATCGGCGAACGCGGCCGGCGCATCCGGCCGTCCGCCGACGTCTGGGCGTTCGGTGTCCTCGCCCACCTCGTCCTCACCGACTCCTTCCCGCTGTCCGGCGCCACTCCCACGGCCCGCCGCGACGCGGCCGCCGCCTACGCCCGCGGCACCGACGAACTGCGCCTGTCACCCGAACTCGCGCAGGCGTGGCGGGACATCATCCGTGACTGCCTGGCCCGTACCCACTCCGCGCGCATCACCACCGGGGCGCTGCTGCGCCGCGTCGAGGCGGCCGCCGGCACGGGCCGCGCGCCGCGCCCACTCCGGCTGTTCCCGCGCCGCGGACGCCGACGGACGGTGATCGCCTCGGCCGCGGCGGCCACCGTCGCCGTGGCGGCCCTCGGTTACGGCGTCAGCACCTGGGCCACGGACCGGAACGACGACGCCCGCGCCACCGCCTCCGCTCGGTACGGCGCCTCGGAACTGCGGACCGACCAGGGCGTGCCGGTCGCCTACCGCCGGCTCATCGTGGACTCCGCCCACGCCTGCGCCCGGTCCGACGTCACGCCCGCGCTCATCGCGGCGATGCTGAAGTCCGAGAGCGACTTCGACCCGGACCTCTTCGACCCCGGCAGGCAGGAGTACGGCATCGCCCGCTGGACCCCGGCCGTCCTGCGCTGGTGGATGCGCGACGACGGCGTCCCCGCGTCCGCGACGCCCACCCCGCCGCTGTCCCCCTCCGTGTCCATTCCGGCCATGGGCCGCTACCTGTGCTTCATCGACTCCCATCTGAAGGACGGGCTGCCCGGCGACAAGCGGGTGCTCACCGCGGCCGGCTACCGGACGTCGTACAAGAAGGTGAACGACACGGGCGGAGTTCCCCCGAAGTACCGCGACTACTGCGCCCGTGTCGCCCACTACCTCAAGGAGTACACGCCCACGGGAAAGAAGTGACCCTGAGACTTCCGAGGTACCGGCGGACGGGCGCCGCGGGCACGGTGGAACCACTCCGCCACGGCGTCACGGCGGAGCGACCGACCGTTTCGTTCACATGGGGGAACACGTGAACATCGCCAAGCCCGCCGCGCTGCTCCTCGCGGCCACCGCCCTGCTCGCCGGCTCCACGGTGGCGGCCACCGCCGCGGCCCCGGACGGAACCCGGGTAACCGGCGTCCAGGCCACGGCCGACCAGGTGCTCGCGGGGCACCCGAAGCCCCTGAAGGTCACCGCCGACGAGATCCGCTACGACGGCCTGACCCTGACCGAGGCGCCGCGGGGGAAGGCAGCCGCCAAGGACCTCGACTGCGCCTACGGCCACCTGTGCATGATCGTCAAGGGCACCAAGTTCGACTTCTACAAGTGCCAGACCTGGGCCGTCCACAACTGGACCGGGGACGGCCCGTTCACCAACAACCAGACGCCCGGCACGGTCGCCCGGTTCTACAACCAGGACGGCAGCGTCCGCTGGACCTCGACGGCGTACCAGGCCGGCACCGCCACCTGGGACCCGATCTGGTCCCTGCGCCCCTGCTGACCTGACAGCGCCGACGGCCTCCGGCTCCCTCGGGGGAGAGCCGGAGGCCGTCGGCGGCATGCGGCGGTGCTCAGTGGAAGAAGTGACGCGTGCCCGTGAAGTACATGGTCACGCCCGCCTTCTTCGCGGCCTCGACGACCAGCTCGTCACGGATCGAGCCGCCCGGCTGGACGATCGCCCGCACACCCGCGTCGATCAGGATCCCGGGGCCGTCGGGGAAGGGGAAGAAGGCGTCGGAGGCGGCGAAGGAGCCACGCGCGCGCTCCTCACCGGCCCGCTCGACGGCCAGCTTGCAGGAGTCGACGCGGTTGACCTGGCCCATGCCGACGCCGACGGAGGCGCCGTCCTTGGCGAGCAGGATCGCGTTGGACTTCACGGCACGGCAGGCCTTCCAGGCGAAGGCGAGCTCGCCGAGCTCCTCGGGGGAGAGCGCCTCGCCGCTGGCCAGCGTCCAGCTCGCGGGGTCGTCGCCGTCGGCCTGGAGCCGGTCGGTGACCTGGAGCAGGACACCGCCGTCGATCTGCTTGGCCTCGACCCGGTTGCAGGGCGCGTCCGGCGCCTTCAGCACACGGAGGTTCTTCTTCTTGGTGAGGGCCTCCAGGGCCCCCTCCTCGTAGTCCGGGGCCACGATGACCTCGGTGAAGATCTCCGCGACCTGCTCGGCCATCTCCTTGCTGACCGGCCGGTTGACGGCGATCACGCCGCCGTACGCGGACACCGGGTCGCAGGCGTGCGCCTTGCGGTGCGCCTCGGCGACGTCCGAACCGACCGCGATGCCGCAGGGGTTGGCGTGCTTGATGATCGCGACGCAGGGCTCGTCGTGGTCGTACGCGGCACGGCGGGCGGCGTCCGTGTCCGTGTAGTTGTTGTACGACATCTCCTTGCCGTGCAGCTGCTCGGCCTCGGCGAGACCGCCCGTGCCGTCGACGTAGAGGGCGGCGTCCTGGTGCGGGTTCTCGCCGTAGCGCAGGGTGTTCTTGCGCTCGTAGGTGGCGCCGAGGAAGTCCGCGAAGCCCGACTCGTCCACGGGGGCGTAGGAGGAGGCGAACCAGGAGGCGACGGCCACGTCGTAGGCGGCGGTGTGCTGGAAGGCCTCGGCGGCCAGCCGCCTGCGGGCGGCGAGGTCGAAGCCGCCGTCCTGCACGGCCGCGAGGACGTCGGCGTACCGCCCGGGGCTGGTGACCACGGCGACCGACGGGTGGTTCTTGGCGGCGGCGCGGACCATGGACGGCCCGCCGATGTCGATCTGCTCCACGCACTCGTCGTCCGAGGCGCCGGAGGCGACGGTCTCGCGGAACGGGTAGAGGTTGACGACGACCAGGTCGAACGGCTCCACGCCCAGCTGGGCGAGCTGCTCGCGGTGGCTGTCCAGCCGCAGGTCGGCGAGGATGCCCGCGTGCACCTTGGGGTGCAGGGTCTTGACCCGGCCGTCCAGGCACTCGGGGAAGCCGGTCAGCTCCTCGACCTTGGTGACGGGGACACCGGCGGCGGCGATGCGGCCTGCCGTGGACCCGGTGGAGACCAGCTCCACACCGGCCTCGTGCAGCCCGCGCGCGAGGTCCTCCAGGCCGGTCTTGTCGTAGACGCTGACGAGCGCCCGGCGAATGGGCCGCTTGGTGCTCTCGGCGGTGGCGGTCACTGGATAACTACCTTTCGTCCCTCAATGCGATAGCCGTTGCGGGCGAGCCGCCCCACGACCTCGACGAGCAGCCTTCGCTCGACTTCCTTGATGCGCTCGTGCAGCGCGCTCTCGTCGTCCTCGTCCCGGACCTCGACCACGCCCTGGGCGATGATCGGGCCGGTGTCGACTCCGTCGTCGACGAAGTGGACGGTGCAGCCGGTGACCTTGGCGCCGTACGCGAGCGCGTCGCGGACGCCGTGGGCTCCGGGAAAACTGGGCAGCAGGGCCGGGTGGGTGTTGACGAACCTGCCGCCGAAGCGCGCGAGGAACTCCTTGCCCACGATCTTCATGAACCCGGCGGAGATCACGAGGTCGGGCTCGTAGGCGGCCACCGCCTCGGCGAGGGCGGCGTCCCACTCCTCGCGGCCCGCGTGGTCCTTGACCTTGCACACGAAGGTCGGCAGCCCGGCCCGCTCGGCGCGGGCGAGCCCCTCGATGCCGGCGCGGTCGGCCCCTACGGCGACGATCCGGGCGCCGTACCGCTCGGCTCCGGTGCGCTCGATCTCGTCCAGGAGCGCCTGCAGGTTGGTGCCGGATCCGGAGACCAGCACGACGAGGCGCTTGACCGCGGGGCCAGCGGGGGTGGCGGCCACGATGGGGCCCTTTCTCGGGGTGACGATGTGTCCGGCCGGTGGTTGTACGTTCGTACGAATGCTTCGCACCCCGTGATACGGGGAAGTCTACGAAGCGGCCGACCGTCAGCAACGATACCGGCAGTCGGGAAGGCCCCCACGGGACGGGGGAGTGGCCGGAAGGTAGCGTTCGCAGGGAATCACGAAGGGGCAGCCTCGGGAACGCGGTCGTCGTGCGGTGCGTTGTCGGGGTGGAAGCTCATGTCGGACAGCCGTATTGCACCCAGGGGAAGACGCTCTTTTGATGCCCGATCGCAGCCCGCGACTCCTCACGTTCCCTCCGCGCCCGGCTCAGCGAGGCGAGCGTCGCACCGTGCTGCTCCGGGAGCGGCCGGCCTCGCCCCCCGAGGCCCCGCAGGACGGTCAGGGCGCCCGGGGCGACGGCGACGCGCGAGGCGGCGGGCAGCAGGACGACAACCCGTTCGCGCCACCGCCCGAGGGCACCCCGGACCGGCCCTGGCAGCCCCGCCACCCCGAGGGCTCCGCTCACCACGGCGGCTCTCCCTGGGGCAGCCAGTGGAGCGACCGCCAGCCCGGCCGCTCCCCCGGCGGCTTCGGCGAGCGGCCCGGCGGCGGCCCCCAGGGCCCCGGCGGCGGACCAGCCGGCGGCATGCGCTGGGACCCGACCGACCCCGTCCAGCGCCGCGCTCGCTACGCCCTCCTGTCCGGCATGTGGGCCGTCTTCTTCGCCCTGTTCAGCTGGCCGTACGTGGCCCTGCTGCTGGGTGTCCTGGCGCTGTACTGGGGCGTCAGCGCGCTGCGCGGCAAGCCGCACCGGCCGGCCCCGGACACCCCGGCGCCGCCGCCCGGCACCGGCCGCACTCCGACGACGGCGGCCATCGGCGGCCTGGTCACGGCGTCCCTGGCCCTGGTCCTGGTCGCCTCGACGTTCACGGTCCAGCTGGTCTACCGCGACTACTACACCTGCGTCAGCGACGCCCTCACCCACGAGGCCAAGCAGTCCTGCGACAAGCTGCTGCCGCAGGAGCTGCGCGGGGTTCTGGGGACCGGTAACAGCTGAGGCCCGGGCCGTGGGGTCAGCGGGGCGCCGGCGGCGGTTCCGTGCCGTCCGGGTCGGGGTCCGGCTGGTCTGCGGGCACGTCCGTCCTGGGTTCCGGGGAAAGCGGCCAGGCCGGCGGGGTCGGAGCGGAACCGGGCCGTGGCCCGGGGACGTCCGAGGCGTCACGCGGGGCGGCGGGCTCCCGCGGGGCCGTCCAGTGTGAGGCGCGCGTGAGGTCGTCGTGCCAGCCGGGGCCGAACGGGTCCTCGGCCGGGAGGATCTCATACGGGTCCTCCTCCGCGGCACCGGTCGCATGGGGCACGTTCTCCGGCCGCGCGAGGATCCTGCCCGAACCCGCCTCCCCGGCCTGGGCCGCGTCCTGGCCCCGGGCTCTCGCGGCCTCCTCGCGGCTCCGCCCCTCCTCCTCATCCCGCCCCTCGCCCGGGGCCTCGGCGGTACCCTCGGCCTCGGCGGGATCCGTGGCCTGCGCCGGTTCCCCAGCGGCCTCCCCCTGCCCCGCCCCGCTCCCGTAGCCACCCGTCCCGGTGTCCGCCGGGGCCCCCTTGCCGTCCCGCCCCGCCCCCGCGCCCTGCGCCGGGATCTCCCCGCCCCGCGTACGCCCGTGCCACAGCCGCCACGCCCGTACGACCAGCGCCACCGGCATCCCGAACACCGCCGTCCACGCCCCCACCGCTCCCCCGGTCTGCCACCACACCGGCCCGAAACGGGCCAGCGCGGCCACGCCCAGGGGACCGCCCGCCAGCTCGGCGAGCAGGGCGAAGGCCACCGCGCACACCGTCGCGGTCAGCAGCATCACCCCGGCGGTACGGGCGAGGGGCCACCGAGCCGTGGCCGCTCCCCCCGGCTCCGGCTGCCCCACGGCACCCCGCGCCACGAACCACCCCGCCATCACCCCGGCCGCCACCGGCACCAGCCCCGCCAGCCAGTTCGGCAGCGTGCCGGCGCCCGGGTCGGGCACCGCGGCCAGCAACGGGAAGGGCGGCAGCAGCGGCGCCGGATCGGAGGCGAACGGGGTCACCCCGTGCCCGGTGCCGAGCAGGAAACCGGGACCGAGGGCGTAGGACGCGGCCCAGAGCGCCGCGTTGGGGATCAGCGCGATACCGAGCAGCAGCACCGCGAACCGTCCCGTCCAGCCCTCGGTCAGCCGTAGGAAGGATGCCTGCGCCGCCTCTCCGTGCCACACCAGCGACACCCCGAGCACCAGCGCCCCGCCGCCGAAGAGCACCGCCGTGGCGGCACCGGTGGCCCGTACGGCCGTACCCACCCGGGCGCGTGCGTCCGCACCGAACACCACCCGTTGCACCGGCCCCGGCAACACCGTCAGCGCACGCAGCACCGGTTCGCGCGGACGGCCGTACGCCGACCACACCCCGGCCGCCGCCGAGCCCGCCGCGACCAGGGGCAGACAGGCCGTCACCCAGGGCCACGCGGGCCGCAGTTCACCGCCTGAGCAGTACAGCGCGATCGCGCCGCCGACACCCAGATAGCCGAGGACGACCCCGGTCCACACCGTGCGCGCCGGTACGGGCGGCGGTCCGTCGGCGTCCTCGGGTGCGTCCACCGCGTCCCTGGCCGCCCGGTACACCCGCCACACGGGCAGCGCGAGCAGCAGCAACGGGGTCACGCCCACCGGCATGGGCGTACCGGAGAGCGTGTCGGTGCGGACCAGTTCGACGCCGTGCGCCAGCAGCCACAGCCCGGCGGCGACGTGCAGCGCTCCGGCCGGACCGCTGTCGGGGTACGGCGAGCTGACCCACAGCACCATCAGCAGCGCGGCGTACGAGGCGAATCCGAGTCCGGCCGCCACGGCGCCGGCCAGCAGACTCGCGGCCAGTCCGGGCTCACGGTCCCGCATCCGGGTCAGCAGGGGGGCCAGCGACGGTCGGCGAGCGGTCATCAGAGTCACCACGCCATGCTGCCAATGCCACCCGCTTTCCCCACGCAACAGGCGAACTTCCGCTGTGTCGCCCAATATACGTTTATGTTCTTTTTCGCACGGAAGGGCGCATGGTGACGACGACGCAGAACCCGGCCGGCCCGCTGCCGCCGCCGAACGAACGCCGACGGCTGCGTGAGTCCCGGTCGCTGACGAATGCTCAGGTCGCCGCGCGGATCGGCGTCAGCCGCTCGACGCTGCGCGCGTGGGAGTCCGGCCGGCGCGTCCCGCACGGACGCGAGGGCGAGGCGTACGCCCGGCTGCTGCGGGCGCTCGCCGCACCGGCGGCGGCCGAGGACACGTCGACGGCCGAGGCGCCCCGGGAGCAGCCGACCGCCGCCGCCCCTGCCCTCGCCCCCGCCGGACACACGGCCGTGGGCTCCCCCGCCCCCCTGACGCCGGCTCAGGCCTTCGACGCGCTGTACGCGTTCTGCGCCCCGGCCCTCGTACGCCAGACGTACCTGCTCACCGGGCGCCGGGAGCTGGCCCGCGAGTCCGTGGAGCGGGCCTTCCAGCTGGCCTGGCAGCGCTGGCCCGAGGTGGCCCTGGACCGGGATCCGGGCGGCTGGGTGCGGGCGGTGGCGTACGACTGCGCTCTCTCGCCCTGGCACCGCTTCCGGCCCCGGTACCGGCACCCGGAGCCGCCGCCCGCCGATCCGGCCGACCGTGCGCTGCTGAGCGCCCTGCTGAAGCTCCCGCCGTCGTACCGGCGCACGCTCGTCCTCTACGACGGGGTGGGCCTCGACCTGCCCGAGACGGCGGCGGAGACGGAGGCCAGCACGCCGGCGGCCGCGAGCCGGCTGACCCACGCGCGGGCGGCGGTGGCCGCGCGGCTGCCGGCCCTGTCCGACCCCGCGGAACTGCATCGCCGGCTGCTCGAACTGGGCTCGGCGGAGCAGGTGCGTGCGGCGAAGCCGCCGGTGGTGCGGACCGGTACCGAACGGCGGAACGTGTTCTGGACCCGGGCGGCGATCGCGTTCACCGTGACGATCGTCGGCGCGACGACGCTCACGCTGCGGACGGCACCGACGCACTACGAGGCCCCGATCGCTCCGGCCCAGGCGGTGGAGGGGGTGCCGTCGGCGGGGGTGATGGGCCCGCTGTCGCCGGACCAGCAGGCGTTGCGGGCGAAGCTGCGGGCCGCCGCGAGGGGTCCGGAACGGCTGGTGCCGGAACCCGGGTGAACCGGCCCTCCTCGCGGGAGGCGCTCCCTCAGCGCGTCCGGCGCGAACGGCGGTAGGCCCGCCCCGGCGAACGGGACGGGCCTACCGGCGCTCAGCTGACGTGCCTCAGCCGGCCAGGACCTCGCGGGCGAGCTTGGCCGTCTCGGTCGGCGTCTTGCCGACCTTGACGCCCGCGGCCTCCAGGGCCTCCTTCTTGGCCTGCGCGGTGCCGGAGGAGCCGGAGACGATGGCGCCGGCGTGGCCCATGGTCTTGCCCTCGGGCGCGGTGAAGCCCGCGACGTAGCCGACGACCGGCTTGGTCACGTTCTCCTTGATGAACGCCGCGGCACGCTCCTCGGCGTCACCACCGATCTCACCGATCATCACGATGAGGTCGGTCTCCGGGTCGTTCTGGAACGCGGCGAGCGCGTCGATGTGCGTCGTACCGATGATCGGGTCACCACCGATGCCGACGGCGGTGGAGAAGCCGATGTCACGCAGCTCGTACATCATCTGGTACGTCAGCGTGCCGGACTTCGACACCAGGCCGATGCGGCCCGGCTTGGTGATGTCGCCCGGGATGATGCCGACGTTCGACTGGCCCGGGGTGATGATGCCGGGGCAGTTCGGGCCGATGATGCGGGTCTTGTTGCCCTTCTTGCCGGCGTACGCCCAGAAGGACGCCGTGTCGTGCACGGCGATGCCCTCGGTGATCACGACGGCCAGCGCGATCTCGGCGTCGATCGCCTCGACGACCGCGTCCTTGGTGAACTTCTCCGGCACGAAGATGACGGAGACGTTGGCGCCGGTCTTCTCGATGGCCTCCTTGACGGTACCGAAGACCGGTACCTCGGTGCCGTCGAAGTCCACGGTGGTGCCCGCCTTGCGCGGGTTCACGCCGCCCACGACGTTGGTGCCGTCACCGAGCATGAGCTTGGTGTGCTTCATGCCCGTGGCGCCGGTCATGCCCTGGACGATGACCTTGCTGTCCTTGTTGAGCCAGATAGCCATGGTGTGTTGTGTCCTCGTCCTGAGTGCTTACTTGGCGGCGTGGGCCAGCTCGGCGGCCTTGTCGGCCGCGCCGTCCATGGTGTCGACGCGCTGCACCAGCGGGTGGTTGGCGTCGGTGAGGATCTGTCGGCCCAGCTCGGCGTTGTTGCCGTCGAGGCGGACGACGAGCGGCTTCGAGACGTTCTCGCCGCGGTCCTCCAGGAGCTTCAGGGCCTGCACGATGCCGTTGGCGACCTCGTCGCAGGCGGTGATGCCACCGAAGACGTTCACGAAGACGGACTTGACGTCCGGGTCGCCCAGGATGATCTCCAGGCCGTTCGCCATCACCTGGGCGGAGGCGCCACCGCCGATGTCCAGGAAGTTGGCGGGCTTGACGCCACCGTGCTGCTCACCGGCGTACGCGACGACGTCCAGGGTGCTCATGACGAGACCCGCGCCGTTGCCGATGATGCCGACCTCGCCCTCGAGCTTGACGTAGTTGAGGCCCTTCGCCTTGGCGGCGGCCTCAAGCGGGTTGGCCGCGTCCTTGTCGTGGAGCTCCTCGTACTCGGGGTGGCGGAACTCGGCGTTCTCGTCGAGCGACACCTTGCCGTCGAGGGCGATGACCTCGCCGGAGGCGACCTTCGCGAGCGGGTTGACCTCGACGAGGAGGGCGTCCGACTTGATGAAGGTGTCCCACAGCTTGATCAGGACGTTGACGACCTTGTCCGCGACCTCGGCCGGGAACTTGGCGGCCGCGACGATCTCGCGGGCCTTGGCCTCGTCCACACCGTCGATCGGGTCGATCGGCGTCTTGGCGACGGCCTCCGGACGGGTGGCGGCCACCTCCTCGATCTCCATGCCGCCCTCGACGGAGGCGATGGAGAGGAAGGTGCGGTTCGCACGGTCGAGGAGGAAGGAGACGTAGTACTCCTCGAGGATCTCCGGAGCGGTCTCGGCGATCATGACCTTGTGGACCGTGTGGCCCTTGATGTCCATGCCGAGGATGTCCGTCGCCCGGGCGACGGCCTCGTCCGCGGAGGCGGCCAGCTTGACGCCACCGGCCTTGCCGCGGCCACCGACCTTCACCTGCGCCTTGACGACGGACTTGCCGCCCAGACGCTCGGTGATCGCGCGCGCCGCCTCAGGCGTGTCGATGACTTCACCGGCCAGCACCGGTACATCGTGCTTGGCGAAGAGGTCCCTCGCCTGGTACTCGAACAGGTCCACGCGCTTCCGTCCCTATCAGTGATCTCGCGGTTCGTTGGATGCGTGGGCGTGCCGCGAAGGGCAACGTGACGTCCGCTTGTCACAAGGGAGGCGCACACGGTGTCCGAGCGCGCGGCATGTCCGTCTCGCAGGTTATCGCCGCTTGCGGGGGCTCCCTAAATCGAGGGTCACACACGAGCGGTGATACCTGTCACATGATGCCGGGTTTCCTGACACGCCGTGCCGCACTCGCAGTGAAGTGCGAGGCCTCACCGGGCTGGGGTTGACCCGGTGAGGCCTCTGGACGACCCCGGGGGTTCCGGGGCCGGGGCGGGTGGTCCCCACCCCGATGGGGTCCACCCGCCCGGGCCGCGGGGCCCCGCCCGGACGAACCGACGGCATTCGGCCGCCCGGGTCAGGACACCCGCGGAGCGGTGGGGCCTCGGCCCTGCTCGCCGGAGGCCTGGACGGCCCGCGGAGCCCGGACGTCCTGGAACGCCCTGGACGCAGAGGCCGTGGGCGTCGCGGGCGTCGTCGAGGTCGTGGAGGTACCGGGGCACGGCGGTACGGCCGTACGGATGACCGGCGCCGCCTGCGGGGCGCCGGCCCTGCCGCCTAGCCGGGGAAGACGGGGATGTCCCGGTGCCGTTCCCGGGTGCGGGGCGCCTCGGCGTACGCGGTGGCGCAGGGCCCGAGCCACAGAGGTGCCCGGTGGTCGAGGGTGATCGCATGAGCGTCACCAGGGCGGGACGCCGCACCGTCGGCCGCCTGCTTGCCGAGCACGCCGGCCGGGTCCCCGCTCGGCGCGGGACAGCCGGGGGCTCCCACGGCGGCGATGCCGTCGTACGCCGGGGTGTGCGCCGCGCGCCGGGGCACGGGGGCGGTCTGCGGGCCGTGCGGGGCGACCTGCGGGCCGTGCGGGGCGACCTGCGCCGGTGCGCCGTCTGCACCGCGGGCCTGGGCGCGGGCGCGGTGGTGGTACTCGATCCGGCCCGGCGCCGCCGCACCGCCGTACCGCTGCGGGCGGGGTGCCATGGCCTGCGGCTGCGGCGCCGGAGGCGCGGGGGCGGCCGGGGCCGCGGTGCCGTCGTCCGGTTCCTGGGTGAGGGGCGGCAGGTGCGGGGAGGGTGCCGAGGACCGGGGCTTCCCGACGGCTCGGGCGCCGGGGGCGTCCTTGAGGGATCGGGAAACCGTGGTCATCACGTCGCGTACCGGAGCGACGGCCTGTGCGCCGATTCGCCGCACCGGGGGGACGACCCGTTCTCCGGCCCCGTGCACGGGAGCGGCGATCGACGTCACCTTGGCCGGCACCGGGAACCCGTCCGCCGCGTGCGCCTGTTCACCGCAGAGGAAGCCCAGCGTGAACAGTCCGCCGACCAGCAGCGCCAGCTGGAGCACACGCCGCCCACCCGCCGTGCGCAGCACGCGCACGGTGGCACCAAGGAGGGCTGCTGGGAGGGTCAAGGAGCTGAACATCCTCGGCTCGGCAGGACACGGGCTCCGCCGATCCTTGCACGGCACGTCCGAGGCAGCGCAACCCCGCGGTTACCGATGGGTAGTCATGTCCCTTTTCTCTCCCCCTCCCTCCCCCTTCCCTTTCCCGCCCGGCGTCACGCGGTGTCCGGAAGGGGCAGCGGCCGCTTTTCGAGCGCCGCGGCCATGACCTCGGGGAACAGGTCGGGTGTGCAGGCGAAGGCCGGCGCACCCAGCGTGGCGAGCGCCGCCGCGTGCTCCCGGTCGTAGGCGGGCGCGCCCTCGTCCGACAGCGCGAGCAGCGCCACGAACTGCACCCCGGACGCCTTCATCGCCGCCACCCGCTTGAGCATCTCGTCGCGGATACCGCCCTCGTAGAGGTCGCTGATCAGCACGACCACCGTCTCGGCCGGCCGGCTGATCTGTGACTGGCAGTAGGCGAGCGCCCGGTTGATGTCCGTCCCACCGCCGAGCTGGGTGCCGAAGAGGACGTCGACCGGGTCGTCCAGCTGGTCGGTGAGGTCGACCACCGCCGTGTCGAAGACGACCAGCCGGGTGCTGATCGACCGCATCGAGGCGAGCACCGCGCCGAACACCGACGCGTAGACGACCGAGGCGGCCATCGACCCGGACTGGTCGATGCACAGGACGACCTCCTTCTTCACCGACCGCGCGGCCCGCCCGTATCCGACGAGGCGTTCCGGCACCACCGTGCGGTACTCGGGCAGGTAGTGCTTGAGGTTGGCCGCGATGGTGCGGTTCCAGTCGATGTCGTGGTGGCGTGGCCGGCTGATCCGCGCGCTGCGGTCGAGGGCGCCGGTGAGGGTGGCCCGGGTACGGTTCGCGAGCCGCTTCTCCAGGTCCTCGACGACCTTCCGCACGACCGCGCGTGCCGTCTCCTTCGTCGTCTCCGGCATCGCCTTGTTCAGCGACAGCAGCGTGCCGACGAGATGCACGTCCGCCTCCACCGCCTCCAGCATCTCCGGCTCCAGCAGCAGGGAGGCGAGCCCGAGCCGGTCGATGGCGTCACGCTGCATGACCTGAACGACGGAGGACGGGAAGTACGTGCGGATGTCGCCGAGCCAGCGCGCCACGGACGGTGCCGAGGCGCCGAGGCCCGCCGAGCGGTCGCGTCCCGCCTGCGGCTTGTCCCCCTTGCCGTACAGCGCGGCGAGCGTGCCGTCCATCGCCGCGTCCCGGCCGGACAGGGCGCATCCGGTGCCGTCGGCCTGGTCGCCGCCGAGCACCAGCCGCCAGCGCCGCAGCCTCTCCCGCGCCGGATCGTCGAGATCCACCGGCATCGACCCGGTCGTCATGCGCCCACCCCCGCAAGGCTGTTGTCATCACTCGTGCCACACCGGGTGGCAACACACCCGACCGAGCCGGGCCGGACCGGATCACGCTCGGCCGGGTCACTCTGCGCCAGGTCACTTTCGGCCGGGGCACGCCTGGCCGGGTCACACTCGGCCCGGTCACGTCCGGGCGGGTCGCATTCGGCCGGGTCACGTCCGGGCGGGTCGCATTCGGCCGGGTCGTCCAGGCCGAGCAGCAGCCGCAGCACCGGCAGAACCGCGTCGGCGCGCGCGGTGTCGGCCTCGGGGGCGAAGCCGGGCGTCACGGCTCCGTGAGCGGCCCGGCCCGCCGCCCGGTCTCCGGGGCCCCGCCGGACCAGCTCGCCGAGCGTTCTGCGCACCCCGGGCTCATACGCCGCGAACGTGCGGCGCAGCAGCGGCAGTACGTCCGTGAACGCCTCCGCCGGCACCCCGGTCAGCCAGCTGTCCACCAGCCCGAGCAGCCGCTCGTCGTGCACCAGCAGCAGCCCGCCCCCGCCGCCGACGAAGCCTTCGATCCAGGCGGCGGCGTCGGCGGGCGGCGTCCCCGGCGACAGCGCGAGCCCCATCAGCCGCGCCGCCTCCTCGGACCGCAGCTCCCCCTCGTCCAGCAACAACCGCACGGCCCGCCCCCGCAACACACCGGCCACGCTGTCTCGCGTCGACAGGGTCCGCAGCACGGCCCGCCATCGGTCCCGCAGATCGCCGCGGCCGGCTGCGCCGACGGCACGGCCAGTCGCGGCCGGGCCGTGGCCGTGGGCGGAGGAAGCCGAACCGCTGGGGTCGGTTCCGGTGGGCACACCGGCACCGGCAGCGGCACCGGTCAGGGTCTCGGTCAGCAACCCCACCGCCGTGTGCACGGCGTCCACATGGCCGCGCATCTCCTCCGCGGCATCGCTGTCGAGCGCGGCGCACGCCGGAGGCAGGCCGACGAAGATGCGTTCGGCGAGGCCCGCCGCGACGCCGGCCAGCGCTTCCGTGTCGGTGCCGCGCACGTCGCCGTAGCGCAGGGAGCGGACCAGGGCGGGCAGGGCCTGGGCGAGATGGCCGACGTCCGCGTCGAGCGCCGCCCGGTCGGCGAGCACCCTCATGACCACGGGCAGGGCGCCGGGCAGACCGGCCAGCAGGCACTGCTCGGCCAGCGCGGTGACGTCGGCCAGCGTGCGCGCGGCCGTCGCGTCCGCCGCGGCCTTGGCCTGCGCCGCCGCCAGCACGGTCGTCCCCCACCCGCCCGCCTCGGCGACCCGCACCGACAGCTCCGGCTCCCAGCGCAGCCGCCAGGTCTCCCGGAACGTGCCCGTGCTCCCCCGTGACCGCGCGGGCTCGCCCCAGCCGACGCCGAGCAGCCGCAGCCGGTGCAGCAGCCTGCTGCGGCCGGCGTCGGTGTCGCCCCGCAGGTCCAGCTCCAGTTCGCGTTCCATCGCCTCCGGCTTGAGCCGCAGCGCACGCTGCTGCCGAGCCAGGTCGCGCTGCAGCGGCACCGCCGGCGCCGACTCCGGGACCTCGCCGAGGACGTCCCCGACCACCAGCCGGTCGTGCACCAGCGCCAGCGGCACGTCCGAGCCGTCGCCCATCACCGCGCGCACGGCGTCGGTGGTCTCGGTCAGTCCGGGCAGCGGGCGGCCGCGCAGCGCCGCCAGGGTCTCGGCGAGCCGGACGGCCTCGATGACATGGGCCGAGGAGACGATCCGGTCCTCCTCGCGCAGCAGCCGCGCCACCTTGGTCAGCCATCGCTCGACCGGCCGGTCGGGGGCATGGAACAGATGGCCGTACCACCCCGGCGAGTCGATGCCCGCCCCGTACCCGCTGGACCGGGCGAGCCTGCGGTGTGTCCAGGGCACCCAGGTCAGGTCGGCCTTGACCTTGGGCAGCCCCTTCAGCAGGGCGCGGTCGGCGGCGACGGTGGTCTTCGCCCGCAGCGCGGGCACGTGCCAGGCCCCGCACACCACGGCCGTCCCGTCCCCGAACTCCTTGCGCGCCGCGCGCAGCCGGAGCCGCATGTGTGCCTCGCGGACGAGGTCCCGGGAGTGCCCGCCGGCGCCGTACCGCTCGCGGAGTGCACCCATGGCGTCCTCCAGCGCGCGGAACGGGGCGAAGGGGTCCCGCTCCCCCGGGCCCCGGTGCTCGACGACGTCCTCCCACCAGCGTTCGGGATCGTCGTATC
Organism: Streptomyces filipinensis; assembly: GCF_014649495.1. Lineage (GTDB taxonomy): Bacteria > Actinomycetota > Actinomycetes > Streptomycetales > Streptomycetaceae > Streptomyces > Streptomyces filipinensis. The sequence goes on from NZ_BMTD01000002.1 coordinate 568,852, forward strand.
CGGCGGCCTCGGCGAGCACGGCGAGCGGATCGACACGGACCTGCTCGTCGTCGGCACGGGAGCCCTGCCCCTCCCCCGCCTCTGCCTTCTCTCCCCCTTCTCCCCGCTGCTGCTCGCTCTCCCCCCGCTTCTGCTCCCTTCTCTCCCCCCGAGGCTCCCTGTCCTCCCCCTGAGACTCCCCGTTCTCCTCCCGCGGCTCCCCCTTCTCCTCCCCCGGCTCCTCCTTCTCCTCCCACGCGAGCGTGTGTGTGGCCGGGAGGTCGATGAAGTGGGCGGGGACGTCGTGTTCGACGGCCCAGCGGATCGCCACCCATTCGGGACTGAACTCGGCGAACGGCCAGAACGCCGAGCGGCCTGGCTCGTCCACGGCATGGGCGAGCAGGGCGACCGGAGGCCGCAGGTCCGGGTCGGCGGCCAGCTGGATCAGCGCGTCGGCCTCGGGCGGCCCCTCGATCAGAACGGCGGTGGGCCGGGCGGCGTCCAGGGCGGTGCGCACCGCGCGGGCGGAGCCGGGGCCGTGGTGCCGCACACCCAGCAGGAGCGGCCCGGAGGTGTGGGCCTTGGGCCAGCGCGTGTCGTTCACGCGCTCACCTCCCGGCACGCGCGGTAGAAGTCCGTCCAGCCCGCGCGCTCGCGGACGACGGTCTCCAGGTACTCCTGCCAGATGACCTTGTCTGCCGCGGGGTCGCGCACCACGGCTCCGAGGATGCCGGCGGCGACATCGCCCGGGCGCAGCACACCGTCGCCGAAGTGGGTGGACAGGGCCAGGCCGTTGGTGACGACGGAGATCGCCTCGGCCGTGGACAGCGTGCCGCTGGGCGACTTCACCTTGGTGCGGCCGTCGGCGGTGATGCCGTCGCGCAGCTCCCGGAAGACGGTCACCACCCGGCGGATCTCCTCGATGCCGTCGGGCGCGGCCGGCAGGTCGAGGGAGCGGCCGATCTGCTCGACCCGGCGGGTGACGATGTCGACCTCGGCGTCGGCGCTCTCCGGCAGCGGCAGGACCACGGTGTTGAAGCGGCGGCGCAGCGCGCTGGAGAGGTCGTTGACGCCTCTGTCCCGGTCGTTGGCGGTGGCGATGAGGTTGAACCCGCGGACCGCCTGGACCTCCTGGCCCAACTCCGGGACGGGCAGCGTCTTCTCGGACAGGATCGTGATCAGCGTGTCCTGCACATCGGCCGGGATGCGGGTCAGTTCCTCCACGCGGGCCGTCATGCCCTCGGCCATGGCACGCATCACGGGGCTGGGAACGAGGGCGTCGCGGCTGGGGCCGTGCGCGAGCAGCTGCGCGTAGTTCCAGCCGTAGCGGATCGCCTCCTCCGGCGTGCCGGCCGTGCCCTGCACCAGCAGGGTGGAGTCGCCGCTGACCGCCGCCGCCAGGTGCTCCGACACCCAGGTCTTCGCGGTGCCGGGCACACCGAGCAGCAGCAGGGCGCGATCGGTGGCGAGCGTGGTGACGGCGACCTCGATGATCCGGCGCGGGCCGACGTACTTGGGGGTGATCACCGTGCCGTCCGGCAGGGTGCCGCCGAGCAGATACGTCGCCACCGCCCACGGCGACAGCTTCCAGCGGGCCGGGCGGGGGCGGTCGTCCTGCGCGGCGAGCGCGGAGAGTTCGGCGGCGAAGGCGTTCTCGGCGTGCGGGCGCAGCACCTCGGCGCTCGTGTCGTGGCTCGGTGGTGCGGTGGTCGGTCGCACGGACGTAGGCGCAGACGTGGCAGAAGCAGACATGGCGGACATGGCTGAGGCCCCCTCCAGCTCGGCCGGTTCGGTTCTGGCATCCACCGTGCACCACGCCACTGACAATCGCTCTGACCTGCACAGACTCCAGCGACGGAGCGATTGTCAGTGGCGGGACCTACCGTCGGTGGCATGACTGAGCAGGGGGTGCGCTGGACCGCGGAGCAGGTGCTGGCACTGGCGCCTGACGCCGCGTCACGCACAGCGGGCGGAAAGCTCGGCACGGCCGGTCCGTGGTCCGAGGCGGGAAGCGGAGAGGGGACGGTGTGGGGGCTGTGCAAGGGCAGCGGCAGCAGGCCCTATCAGACGGTGGTCGATCTCGCCGACGCGGCTGGTCCGGCATACAAGTGCAGTTGTCCGAGCCGTAAGTTCCCGTGCAAGCACGCGCTCGGGCTGCTCCTGCTGTGGTCCGGCGACGACGGCTCGGTGGCGCCGTCCGCCGAGCCGCCGGACTGGGCCGATCAGTGGCTCGCGGGCAGACGCAGGCGGGCCGAGAGCAAGCAGGACCGGAGTGAAGGGGGGTCCGCGAGCGGATCCGCCGATCCCGAGGCGGCGCGGCGGCGGGCCGAGCGCCGGGCCGAGCGGGTCACCGCGGGCGCGACGGAGCTGGAGCAGCGGCTCGCGGATCTGCTGCGCGGCGGCCTGGCCGCGGCCGAGCAGGCGGGGTACGGCCTGTGGGACGAGACGGCGGCCCGCATGGTCGACGCGCAGGCGCCGGGACTGGCGGCGCGCGTACGGGAGTTGGGGGCGATCCCGGCGTCCGGGGCGGGCTGGCCGGCCCGGCTGCTGGAGGAGTGCGCGCTGCTGCACCTGCTCGATCAGGGCTGGTTGGGCCGCGACCGGCTGCCGGACGCCCTCGCGGCCACGATCCGCGCCCGGCTGGGCCTGCCCGCCACGGCGGAGGGTGCGCCGGTCCGCGACCGCTGGCTGGTCCTCGCCCAGTACGACACGGTGGACCCCAAACTGACGACCCGCCGGATATGGCTGCACGGCGCCGCTTCGGGCCACACCCGGCTGCTGTTGTCCTACGGCGCGGCCGGCCGGGCTCCGGAGCTGTCGCTGCCGGTCGGCCTGGCCCTGGACGCGGAGCTGTCCGCCTATCCCGGCGCCGGCCAGCCGCGGTCGGCCCTGGGCGAGCGGCACACCCCGCCCGCACCGGCCGCGTTCCGCCCGCCGGGCACGACCACGGCCGAGGCGGCGGCCAGTTACGGCGAGGCGCTGCGGGACGACCCCTGGCTGGAGTCGGTCCCGGTGACGCTGACCCGGGTGATACCGGTCCCGGACGGTGACCTGTGGCAGCTGGCCGACGCCGACGCGGACTCCGCTCTGCCGCTGACCCGGGCCGCCCGCTCCCGTCCCGGACTGTGGCGGCTGGTCGCCCTGTCCGGCGGCGGTCCGGTCACGGTCTTCGGCGAGTGCGGCCATCGCGGTTTCACGCCGCTCACGGCCTGGCCGGAGGGCACGGACGAGGCGGTGCCCCTGTGCTGACCGTCCGCCGGGAAGACGCCCGCGCCGGTGGGACGCGGACGGCGGGGACACCTCTCGGGCACACCCGGACCTGCACCCCGCACCAGCAGCCCACAGCCACACGCAGGGAAGGGACGCGATGAACGGGACGACTTCGACCGACGGCGCCACCGCGGCCGCCGCGAGCTCCTGGGAAGACCTGGTCACCACCGCTCTCCTCGGCACCGACCGGCGCCCGCCGGCGGACCGCGGGTCCGGCCGCCAGGCCCCCTTGGCGCTGCTGGACGAGGCCGCCATGGCGACCGTACGGCGGCGGGCCGGGCTGCGGCCCGCCCGGGTGACCCGCCGGCCGGAACGGGCGCCCGAGGATCCCCGCCCGGTGCTGCCCGCCGCGGCGGCCCGCCGGCTCGCCACGCTGCTGGCCGACCGTTCCGGCGGCGGGACCGGTGGCCGCCGGGGCAGTTCCCCGGACCTCATGGAACTGCTCCCCCAGTGGCTCGCGGCGGCCAACGCACACGGGTACGCGGCACCTCCGCAGGCGCTTCCCGCCCTGCTCGACGCGGCCCGGGGCCGTACGGACCTGCGCCCGGCGGCGCTGGAGTTCGCGGGCCCGCGGGCGCTGTGGCTGGCCCGGCTGAACGCGGACTGGCGCTTCGCCCTGCGCGCCACCCCCGGCCGCGGTGCCGCGCTGCCCGACCCCAAGGACGCCGAGGCGGTGCTACGGCTGTGGCAGGAAGGGCTGTTCGCCGAGCGGGTGGCCCTGCTGGGCGTGCTGCGCGCCGGTACGCCCGAGCTCGCGCGCGAGCTGCTGGCCTCGACCTGGGCCACGGAGCGGGCGGAGGACCGGCTGATGTTCCTCGACTCGCTGCGCACGGGCCTGTCCGCCGCGGACGAGGCGTTCCTGGAGCAGGCGTTGGCCGACCGCAGCCGTAATGTGCGGACGACGGCCGCGGAGCTTCTGTCGGCGCTGCCCGCTTCGGCGCTCGCCGCGCGCATGGCCGTACGGGCCGCGGCCTGCGTGGCCCTCGACCGCACGGGCAACGCCCCGGCGATCGCGGTGGAGGCGCCGTTCGAGTGCGACTCCGGTATGGAGCGTGACGGTGTGGCCGCCACACCTCCCGCAGGCAGAGGGGAACGCTCATGGTGGTTGGGGCAGTTGGTGGAGGCGGCTCCGCTCGGCGTCTGGCGGGAGCGGCTCGGCGGGCGGACGGCACGGGAGATCGTGGCGCTGCCGGTGACGGACGGCTGGCAGGGCGAACTGCACGCGGCCTGGTGCCGGGCCGCGGTGCGGCAGCGGGACGCCGAGTGGTCGAGGGCGCTGCTCGGCTCGCCGTCGGCGCCGGAGGCCGGAGGTCCGGGCGCGGTGTCCCTGGCCGAGCGTGCGAAGCTGCTGGCCGCCCTGGAGCCGGCGGAACGGGCCGGATGGGTGGCGGGGTTCATCGCGACACACGGTCTGTCGGAGGCGTTCCAGCTGCTCGGGGTGTGCGCCGTGCCCTGGGCGGCGCCGCTGGGCCGGGCGGTCGTGGACGCGCTGAACATCGCGCGGGACGCGGGCAGTTACCCGTGGAGCTTCAGTGGCGTGATGGGCCTGACGGAACGCTGCCTGGAACCCGCGGAGGCCGGCCGTCTGGAGGCGCTGCTGGCGATACCCGACGAACGGGAGGACGCCGCGCCCGGGGCCGGGGGGTACTGGGCGGAGGCGTTCCAGCGGCTGGTGACCACGCTGCGGCTGCGGGCGGAGATGGCCCGCGAGTTGGCCCCCGTGAGCCCCGTCAGCCCGTCCGGCGGTGCCGCCTGTGGTGGTGTTCGGGAGCACGGCGGCCAGGCCTGCCGGGCGTCTGGGGGCGGTGTCCCCGAGGACACCGGACCCCGCTCACCGCAACCGCCGGCTCAGCCCCCCGAAGCGGCCGGCTGACCGGCATTCTCCCGCACCCACTCCACGATGGACACGGTCGTCGCCCCCGGCGTGAAGATCTCCGCGACGCCCTTCTCCTTCAGCGGCGGGATGTCCTCTTCGGGGATGATGCCGCCGCCGAAGACGAGGATGTCCTCGGCGTCGCGCTCCCTGAGCAGGTCGATGACCGCGGCGAACAGCGTGTTGTGCGCGCCGGAGAGGATGGACAGGCCGATCGCGTCGGCGTCCTCCTGGATGGCGGTGTCCACGATCTGTTCCGGCGTCTGGTGGAGCCCGGTGTAGATGACCTCCATACCGGCGTCGCGCAGGGCACGCGCGATGACCTTGGCCCCGCGATCGTGGCCGTCGAGCCCCGGCTTGGCCACCACCACGCGGATCGGACCGGCTGCCACACCCATCACTGCCTCCATCAAACGACCCCGGAAGCGATCGCTTCCGTCCGTAACGACAAGTACCGCACTTTTGGCGCGTTCCGCCACCCGTCGCGAAGTGAACGAACGTTATCTCCAGCATCCCGCAACCGGCAGTTTTACGGTGCGCAGCGAGGGGGAAATCACATGGTGGGACATGAGGGCACACGGGGGATCGAGCCGTCCTCCGGCGTGCCGACAGGAGGTCGGCCATGAAGGTCACCGGGGTACTGCCGCTCTTCCTCCCGTTCTGCCGCCGCCTGTGGCCCGGCAGACTGGCCGGACTCTCGGTGGCGCTGCTGAAGGCGACCGCCCTGGAGGCCGCGATCCTGACCGGCCATCTCCTGCTGTACCCCACCGGCCTCACCCAGGAACGCCACTGGCCCGCTCCGCCCACCCAGGACGGCACCGCCCAGCTCCCGGTCCGGTCCGGCCCACCGGTGGTGCTGCTGCACGGCTTCATCGACAACCGTTCGGTGTTCGTGCTGCTGCGCCGCAACCTCGCCCAGCACGGCAGCCAGCGCGTCCTCTCCCTCAACTACTCCCCGCTGACCTGTGACATCCGTGCGGCCGCCGAGCTGCTCGGCCGGCACGTCGAGGAGATCTGCGAGCGCACCGGCAGCGACCGGGTCGACATCGTGGGGCACAGCCTCGGCGGGCTCATCGCCCGCTACTACGTGCAGTGCCTCGGCGGCGACCTGCGGGTGCGCACGCTCGTCACGCTGGGTACGCCGCATGCGGGGACCAGCGCGGCGCCGCTGGCCGACGCCCATCCGATCGTGCGGCAGATGCGGCCCGGTTCGGGGGTCATCGAGGAGCTGGCCCGGCCGGCGCCCGGATGCCGCACCCGGTTCGTCAGCTTCTGGAGCGACCTGGACTCCGTGATGGTCCCGCTGGAGACGGCCTGCATCGAGCACCCCGACCTCGACGCGGAGAACATCCGCGTGACCGGCATCGGGCATCTCGCCCTGCCCGTACACCCCGCCGTCGCGGCCGGGATACGCGCGGCGCTCGACACCCCGCACCAGGGGGACCGGGTCGACGACGGTCTGACGGTGGCGTGACGTACAGGTGACGAACAGTCACCTCACATCGAACACCAATCGAACTCTCGGCCAAACTCGTATCCGGCACCCCCCGAAACACCGCCGAATGCCCGTTTCCCCTGCACGCGAACCCAGCTGAAGATTGTCGCGCCCAGGTACCGGCGGGTACAGTCGCCGCACTGCTCTGGCAGCCCCTGTTGTCGAGGCGAAAGAGAAGTTGGTGAACGACCGTCACCCGTCGGGGACCATGACCACCCCGGCCCCGGCTTCCGACGCCTCCGCCGCGCACTACGCGCCGTACGGCACACACGAAGCCCCCTACGGCGACCTCACCACGTACGGCGACTACGGCGCCACCGGTTTTCCGGACGGCACCGGCTCCTTCTCCACCGACCCGCTCTTCGGCAGCCTGCCCGGCCAGCAGACCAGCAGCGCGTACGAGACCACGCAGTGGCAGACCGGGCAGCACCTGAACCACGACCCGTACGCGGCCCAGCACCACACCGCCTACGACTCCGGTGCCTACGACACCACCGCCTGGACGGTCCCCGCGCAGGCGACCGGCAACGACATCAGCGGCCAGTGGGACGCGAGCGCCTGGCTGCAGCCCGACCAGTCCGACGGCGCCGGCCCGACGCAGCAGTGGGAGTGGGGCACCCAGACCTTCGAGACGGGCACGTACGACGCCACCCAGTGGAACTCCGGCGGCCACGTACCGGCGGAGCCGGGGGCCGGAGAACCGTTCGGCCAGCAGACCACCGCCCTCTTCGAGCAGGTCGGCGACCCGCAGGCGACCGAGGCCTTCGCGCAGACGCCGTACCAGCACGAGGCGCCGTACGCGGACACCGGCTTCGCCGAACAGGTTCCCGGGGCCGACGAGCCGGGCGGCACGGGCGAACTGCCCGCCGTGACCGGGCTGCTGGACGACCAGGAAGAGGTCACTCCGGCACCGGCGACCCGCGCCGGCGCGCGCAGCGCCGCGCGCTCCCGCCGCCGTACCCCCGCCAAGCGCTCCGCACTGCTGACCGTCGCCGTGCCCTCGGCGTGTGTGATGGGGGTCGCCGGGATCGCCGCCGCCTCGGTCGGCGCCCTGGCCCACGGTGGCGGCAAGGACACCACGGCCTCCGCCTCGGACGCGCACGCGGTCAAGCCGTCGATCGCCAACAGCAAGCTGGACTCCCAGCTGAAGACCCTGTCCGCCGGCGCCGACGACTTCGCCGACCGGGCGAGCCGGACGCAGGAGCGGATCGACCTCAAGAACCAGCAGGAGCAGGAGAAGAAGAAGGCCGCCGCGGAGGCCGCCCTCAAGGAGCGGCTGCGCCCGAAGTTCGTGCTGCCGGTCACGCAGAGGGGGCTCAGCGCCTACTTCGGCCAGGCGGGCGTGAACTGGATGTCCGTGCACACGGGCATCGACTTCCCCGTCTCCTATGGCACCACGGTGATGGCCGCCACCGACGGCACCGTCACGACCAAGTGGAACAGCGCCTACGGCAACATGCTGATCTTGACGGCGAAGGACGGCACGGAGACCTGGTACTGCCACCTGTCCAGCTACCGCGTCCCCTCCGGGACGGTCGTCAAGGCCGGCGAGCCGATCGCCTTTTCCGGCAATTCCGGCAACTCAACCGGTCCGCACCTGCACTTCGAGGTACGTCCCGCGGGCGGGGCGGCCATAGACCCGCTGCCGTGGCTGCGGAGCCACGGGCTCGACCCCACATAGGGACCAGGGGCTTGCACCCATGGTGCACCCGTAGGAACGGAGGGAACGGGAGGCTTACGCCCCCCGGACCTCCTACAGCTTCTCCACCGGCGCGTACCGCAGCAGCAGCCGCTTCGGCTTGGCGTCGCCGAAGTCGATCGTCGCCTCCGCGTTCCCGCCCGTGCCCTTCACGGCCACGACCGTGCCGAGCCCGAACTGGTCGTGGGTGACCCGGTCTCCGACGGCCAGCGCGACCACCGGCTTCTCCGCCGTACGCCGTGTGGCGAAGCCGGACGCGCCCGACGCCGAGGAACGCGAGCGGGACGAGGACAGCGAGGCCGCGATCCCGGAGGCCGGGCCGGAGGACACCGGTGCCGTCGCTCCCGTTCGCTTCCAGTCCACATGGGTGGGCGGGATCTCCTCCAGGAAACGGGAGGGCGGGTTGTACGACGGCTGGCCCCAGGCGCTGCGCATCGCCGACCGCGTGAGGTAGAGCCGCTCCCGCGCGCGTGTGATGCCGACGTACGCCAGGCGCCGCTCCTCCTCCAGTTCCTTGGTCTGGCCGAGGGCGCGCATGTGCGGGAAAACGCCGTCCTCCATGCCGGTCAGGAAGACGACCGGGAACTCCAGGCCCTTGGCGGTGTGCAGGGTCATCAGCGTGATGACGCCGTCACCGTCCTCCTCGTCGGGGATCTGGTCGGAGTCGGCGACCAGGGCGACCTGCTCCAGGAAGTCGGCAAGCCCCACCGACTCGCCCTCACCGCGTTCCTGCTCGAACTCCAGGGCCACGGCCGCGAGTTCCTGGAGGTTCTCGATACGGGTCTCGTCCTGCGGATCGGTGGAGGCCTGCAGCTCGGCGAGGTAGCCGGTGCGTTCGAGCACCGCCTCCAGGACGGTCGCCGGTCCGGCTCCGGACTCGACGATCGTGCGCAGGTCCTCCATCAGCGCGTTGAACCGCTTGACCGCGTTGGTGGAGCGCGCGGCCATGCCGTACGCCTCGTCCACACGCTTCAGCGCCTGCGGGAAGCTGATCTTCTCGCGCTGGCCGAGAGCGTCGATCATCGCCTCCGCCCGCTCGCCGATGCCCCGCTTGGGCACGTTGAGGATGCGGCGCAGCGGCACCGAGTCCTCGGGGTTGGCGAGAACGCGCAGGTAGGCCAGGACGTCCCGGACCTCCTTGCGTTCGTAGAAGCGGACCCCGCCGACGACCTTGTAGGGCAGGCCGACGCGAATGAAGATCTCTTCGAAGACACGGGACTGGGCGTTGGTCCGGTAGAACACGGCGACGTCGCCGGCCTTGGCATCGCCCGCGTCGACCAGGCGGTCTATCTCGTCGGCGACGAACTGCGCCTCGTCGTGCTCGGTGTCGGCGACGTAACCGGTGATCCGCGCGCCCTGGCCGGCGTTGGTCCACAGGTTCTTCGGGCGGCGGGACTCGTTGCGCTCGATGACCGCGTTGGCGGCGGACAGGATCGTCTGCGTGGAGCGGTAGTTCTGCTCCAGCAGGATCGTCGTCGCGTTCGGGTAGTCCTCTTCGAACTGCAGGATGTTGCGGATCGTCGCGCCCCGGAAGGCGTAGATCGACTGGTCCGCGTCACCCACGACGCACAGCTCGGCGGGCGCGAGGTCGTACTCGCCGGGCGGGGTGTCGGCCTCGTCGGCGCGCTCACCCGTGCCGACCAGCTCGCGGACCAGGGCGTACTGGGCGTGGTTGGTGTCCTGGTACTCGTCGACCAGGACGTGCCGGAAGCGGCGGCGGTAGTGCTCGGCGACGTCCGGGAAGGCGCGCAGCAGGTTGACCGTCGTCATGATCAGGTCGTCGAAGTCGAGGGCGTTCGCCTCGCGCAGCCGCGACTGATAGAGCGCGTACGCCTGGGCGAGGGTCTTCTCGAAGCCGTCGGTGGCCTGGGCGGCGAAGTCCTCCTCGTCGATCAGTTCGTTCTTCAGATTGCTGATCTTGGCGCTGAACGACTTCGGCGGGAAGCGCTTGGGGTCGAGTTCCAGATCGCGGCAGACCAGGGCCATCAGACGTTTGGAGTCCGCGGCGTCGTAGATCGAGAACGACGACGTGAAACCGAGCTTCTTGCTCTCCCGGCGCAGGATGCGCACGCACGCGCTGTGGAAGGTCATCACCCACATCGCGTTCGCGCGCGGGCCGACGAGCTGCTCGACGCGCTCCTTCATCTCGCCCGCGGCCTTGTTGGTGAAGGTGATCGCGAGGATCTGGCCCGGATGCACGCTCCGCTCGGCGAGGAGGTGGGCGATGCGGTGGGTGAGCACACGGGTCTTGCCGGAGCCGGCACCGGCGACGATGAGCAGCGGGGAGCCGGCGTGCACGACCGCGGCGCGCTGGTTGTCGTTCAGCCCCTCCAGGAGGGCTGCCGCGTCGAGCGCGGGGCGGGGGGCGCCGTCGCGGTAGTAGGCGTCCCGGTCCGGCGGCACGTCGAACCTGCCGCCGAACAGGTCGTCCGGAAGCGGCTCCGGAGCGTGATCGTCCTCGGGTGGCGGCGGGGGCTCCTCCTCGCGCCCGCGAGGGGGCTGGAGGTCCGCCAGGAAGCTGTCGTCAAAGAGGCTGCTCATCGCTCTACGAGTCTAGGGCGCCCCACCGACAACCGGTCGCCGTCCCGCGAAGACGGCCCCACGGGCGAAAGCGGCGAACACCTTCCGCACGGCCCTCACGCTGGGGAATCGTCCGATGACGAGAACGTGATCCTGAGCCCAGATCACGAAAATGTATCGGACATATCACGCACCAACCTTCACACTAGTCACACCAGTTGGCTAGGTTGCCGTCAGGCCGCGTGCGCGGCCTCCGCCGAGTCCGGCGCGCCCACTTGGCGCCCGGAGCCGGGGACCCACCGATCCTGGGGTGAATCGGCCGACTCCCGCCCGGGACGACGCCGTAGGGCAACCCTTCCGAACCACCGCCCGAACCCGACAGCTAACCCGGTAGGCGGAGCATTGGAAGGAGTCGCCTCCCTTGGCGTCGCACCGCAAGCCGCGCCCCGGCGGGACCACCGGAGCGGGCATCCGCACCCCCGCCCTCGCCACCGCCGCCCTCACCTCCATGGCCATGCTCTCGCAGACCGCCGAGGCCGCCCCGAGAACCGATCACGCCAAGCCGAGCCTGGAGGAGGTCGAGAAGAAGGTCGACGACCTGTACCGCCAGGCGGAGTCGGCGACCGAGAAGTACAACGCGAACAAGGAGCGGACCGGGAAGCAGCGGAGTCGCGTCGACGCCCTGCGCGAGGAGGTGGCCCGGCGCACCGACCGCCTCAACAAGGCCCGCGAGGAACTGGGCACCTTCGCCGCCGCCCAGTACCGCACCGGCGCCGCCGCTCCCGACACGGCCACCTTCCTGCTCGCGGACAGCCCGCAGGACTACTTCGACCAGAGCCAGCTGATGAACCGGCTGACCTCCCGGGAGAAGCGCGCGGTCGACGACTACATCGGCGAGCAGGCCGCGACCATGAAGAAGCGGCGGGAGGCCGCGGAGAGCCTGCGGACGCTGACCGACTCACAGCACGACCTGCAGACCGCCAAGACGACCGTCCAGCAGAAGCTCGCCTCCGCGCGCGAGCTGCTGTCGCGGCTGACGGCCCAGGAGAAGGCGCGGCTGGCCGCCATCGAGCGGGAGAAGCAGCAGGAGGCGGCGCGCAAGGCCGCCGAGCTGGCGAAGCGGCAGGCCCAGCAGCAGTCCGACTCGTCGTCCTCGTCGTCGTCCTCGTCGTCGTCCTCGTCGTCCTCGTCGTCCTCATCCTCGTCATCCTCGTCGTCGTCCGGGTCCGGGTCGGCCGGTTCCACGGCGTCCGGCGCGTACGACACCAAGGCCGAGAAGGCGATCGCCTTCGCCCGCGCGCAGATCGGCAAGCCGTATGTGTGGGGCGCCACCGGGCCGGACTCCTACGACTGCTCGGGCCTCACCCAGGCCGCCTGGAAGGCCGCCGGCGTCTCCCTCCCGCGCACCACGTACGACCAGGTCGACGCGGGCACCACGGTGTCACTGGCGAACGCGCGGCCGGGCGATCTGATCTTCTTCTACGACGACATCAGCCACGTCGGCGTCTACATAGGCAACGGCATGATGATCCACGCCCCCAAGCCGGGCGCGTACGTCCGTGAGGAGTCGGTGTACTACGGCGGAGAGTCGATCATCCACAGCGTGGTCCGGCCGGGCTGACCGAGCCGGTTCCCTCCGCTCCACGCACGCGTACCGGGGTTTTCGCCCTCCACCCACGCGTGCCCTTCCGGGCCGGGACCGCGCGGCTCCCTAGCATCGGCGCATGTCCGGCATCTCGGGTCTGCGTACGTGGTGGGCGGAGCGGCCTCCCGCGGCCGGGGCCGCCGTGATGGCGACCGGCATCCTGTCGGTGGGCCTGCAGCTGACCGGCGCGGAGACGGTCTCCCGGCCGGCGCTGGCGCTGACCGCCGTCGCCTGGGTGGCGCTGGCCGCCGACTTCGCCCTGCGGCTGCTCGGTCAGCGGCAGCGCTGGGTGGCCGAGGCGCAGAGCCCCGGCGCGCTCAACGCCGTCGCCGCGACCACCGTGCTCGGCACCGGGATCTCGGCGCTGGGCCGGCAGACCCTCGCCGAGGCGCTGCTGGCGCTCGCGGCGCTGCTGTGGCCGGTGCTGCTGGTCACGGTCGTACGGCACTGGAGGCGGCGCATGCCGGGCTCGGTGTTCCTGTGTTGTGTGGCCACACAGGGGCTCGCCGTACTGGCCGCGACACTGGCTGCCGCAGAGCGCCGGGCGTGGCTCGCGCACACCGCGCTGGTGCTGTTCTGGCTGGGTCTGGTGCTCTACGGTCTCGCGCTGGCCCACTTCGACGCACGGCAGGTATGGGAGGGGGCCGGCGACCACTGGGTCGCGGGCGGGGCGCTCGCGATCTCGGCGCTGGCGGGAGCGAAACTGCTCATCGCCGCGGATGCGGGCCCGTACCTGTGGGACGACGACGACCGCGCCGTGCTGCGCACCACGACGGTCGCACTGCTCGTGCTGGATCTGGCGTGCTACCTCGCCCTGCTGGCCGCCGAGGCGGCGCGGCCGCGGCGCGGCTACCACGTGCTGCGGTGGGCGACGGTGTTCCCCATGGGGATGACGGCGGCGGCGACGCTGTCCGTCGCGACCGCCGTCGGCCTCCCGTGGCTCCGATGGCCGGGACGGGTGCTGCTGTGGGTGGCGGTGGCGGTGTGGCTCACGGTCGCCGCCGGTGCGGTGCTCGCGGCCCGCGCCGGCGGCAGGGACGGCTGACCGTCAGGTCCACAGCACGGCGATGAAGACGTTCGCCATGGTCAGCAGGCCGACCAGCCCGAACGCGCCCTTGTCGATCTTCTCCTCGTCGCGCTTCACATAGACCAGCCCGAGGATCACGATCAGCAGCGCCAGCTTGACGCCGATCTTGATGGTGTTGACGTGGTGGTCGTCGGCCTGGTTGAGACCGACCAGGGCCACACCGGTGACCAGCATGGTCAGCGCGCCGTGCAGCATCCCGGGCACGAAGCGGGCCGTGCCCTGGCCCATCGCCTTCATCTGGGTGAGGAAGCCGCCGAGCAGCGCGGCGATACCGATGATGTGCAGGCCGACGAAGAGATGGATGAGTACGTCCATGGAGCCGGAGCCTAATTCGTTGGTAACAGCCCCAGGGACGGCAGGGTGCCGTTCTGGGGGTGTTCGAGTGGTGAGGGCCGTCACGCCTTGTCGGAGCTGGGCTCACGAGGCCTCTGGTTAGACCGCGCGGCCGGCTCTCACGCTCGTGGTGCTGGCGATCGCGTGGACGCCGGGTGGATACCTATTGCGGCGCCGGCCTCGAGGCCTCCGGTTAGACCGGTGGCGCCCGGCGTCTTTGCGGCCGCCAGCACCACGAGCGGTGTTGACGCCCGTGGCCTCAAGGCGTGTGCGGGCTCATCACCGATCACCCGGGCTTCTGGCAAGAAGTCCAGCGTCACCCGCCGAGGCGTGAAGAACGACCGGCTCAACCACGCCGGCCACCTCTGGGCCTTCGCCGCCCTGACCGCCTCGCCCGGAGCCAAGACCCACTACCGCCGACGACGTGACAAGCACGGCGACTGGCACGCCTCCGCATTGCGCAACTTGTTCAATCGCATGGTCGGCCAGCTCTACCACTGCCTGCAACACGGCGAGCACTACGACGAAGCGCAGGCCTTCCCGTCCCCGCTGGAAGGGCTCGAAGCCCCTGCGGCCGCCTGAGCCCAGCTCCTACTCCGGGATAACCAGGCCGAACTCGCGCAGTCGAGGCAAACAGGCATCCAGGCAGGCCTCCACAGACACGGCATCCGTGCGCACCAGAAGATCTTCGCGGAACGGGCTCCCGCTCGCCACGAACGTCCACGGCTTCACACGGTCGCGCATGCGCTCCGCATCGGCCTTGAACAACACCGTGACCCCCTGCTCGGCCAACGCTTCCATCACCCGCACCACGTCCACCGAAGCCCCCTTGCGTCCGTAATCGAACAGGCGGCAAAGCTACACCGCATCTCAGCAACCGACTTGACGGCTTGGGAGCGTGAGGCGTCTAACCAGCGGTGTGCGGGCCCTCTGTCACCGGGCCCGCCCCCAGCGGTCGATGATCTTGTGCAGGGAAACCCGCATATATGCGCCCCATAGCACTCTGCCCCTCCCGCCCGCCCCGGTTTCCGCGCATCGGTCACTACGCTGCGTGAAGGCGACGACTCCAGACCGGCGGCATAGTCACATACGGTCACTTCCCGGTCTGTCCAGACCAGTTCCGTACACCGCGTTACCTGGTTGTCACAGTCCGTTCTAGCGTCCTCCTCCAGGTGACCGGCTCCCCACCGCCGCCCGGGCCAGGGACGGCCGTCGGCCACCACCACCGAGAGGTCCGGCGGTGGCCCGCTCCCCCTGTGCGGGCCGCCGCCGGACGCGACGTACGGGCCACTCGGTCGGGCCGCCCGGCCGGACCTTCGGCCGTACGCGTCGTACGGAAGGACGTGACGGCCCAGGTGGCAGCACACCGCAAGCCCCGGCAACGCTCGCTCGGTGGCCCTACGGCCCGGACGGCCGCCACGCTCGCCCTGGCGGGCGCGGCCACCGCGACGGGGTTCGACGGGACGGGCCACGCCGAGACACAGCTGACGCCGGCCCAGGTCAGGGCCGAGGTGGACGAGCTGTACCAGGAGGCCGAGACCGCGACCGAGAAGTACGACGGCGCGAAGGACGAGGCGGACACGGCGCAGCAGCGGCTGAACGCGCTGCGGGACGAGACCGCCCGCAAGCAGGAGAAGCTCAACTCCACCCGGGAGGCACTCGGTTCTTTCGCCGCGGCGCAGTACCGCGACGGCGGGTTCGCCCCGGCCTGGCAGCTGGCCCTGTCCGGCGACCCCGACCAGTACCTGGACAACGCCGCGCTCGCGGAGCGGGCCGGCGACCGGCAGGCCTCCACCGTGTCCCGGGTGCGCGAACAGTTGCGGGAGATCGAGCGGTTGCGCGGCGCCGCGCGCGTCGAGCTGACGTCGCTGCGGGCCCGGCAGGCGCAGCTCAGACGGCAGAAGGAAGCCGTGACCGGCAAGCTGGCCAAGGCCCGTCGGCTGCTGGCGCGGCTCACCCCGCAGCAGCGCGGCCCGGTCACCGGTGACGGCGTCGCGCCGGAACGTACCTCCCGCTCGGCCTCGGACGCCCGTGAGACGCTGCGGCAGGCCGGGCCGGCCGCCCCGAACGCGCGCGCCGCCGCGGCCGTCTCCTACGCCTACGCCAAGCTCGGCAGCCCCTACGTGTGGGGCGCGTCCGGCCCGAACGCCTTCGACTGCTCGGGGCTGGCCCAGGCCGCCTACCGCGCCGCCGGCATCACCCTGCCCCGCACCACCTACACCCAGATCAACGCGGGCCGGCGCGTCTCCCGCTCCGAACTCCAGCCCGGGGACCTGGTGTTCTTCTACTCCGGGATCAGCCACGTCGGCATCTACGTGGGCAACGGGCAGATGATCCACGCGCCGAACCCCTCCGCCCCGGTGCGGCTGGCCCCGGTCGACCTGATGCCGTTCGCGGGGGCGACGCGGGTGGTGTAGGGGCGGCGCCGTAAGGGTCAGACCAGCCGGCGGGCCGTCGCCCAGCGGGTCAGTTCGTGGCGGTTGGAGAGCTGGAGCTTGCGCAGCACCGCCGAGACGTGGGACTCGACCGTCTTCACCGAGATGAACAGCTGCTTGGCGATCTCCTTGTAGGCGTAGCCACGGGCGATCAGCCGCAGCACCTCGCGCTCGCGCTGGGTGAGCCGGTCCAGGTCCTCGTCCACGGGCGGGGCGTCGGTGGAGGCGAAGGCGTCGAGGACGAACCCGGCCAGCCGCGGGGAGAAGACGGCGTCGCCCTCCTGGACGCGGAAGATGGAGTCGACCAGGTCGGTGCCGGTGATGGTCTTGGTGACATAGCCGCGGGCGCCGCCGCGGATCACACCGATCACGTCCTCCGCCGCATCGGACACGGACAGCGCGAGGAAACGGACGGGCCGCTCGGCGTCCGCCGTCAACGCCGCGCACCGGCGCAGCACTTCGACGCCGCCGCCGCCCGGCAGGTGCACGTCGAGAAGGACCACCTCGGGCCGGGTCGCGGTGATGACCGTGACCGCCTGGTCGACGTCCGCGGCCTCGCCAACCACCTCCACGCCGGTCTCGGCGGTCTGCCCGATCTCGGCCTGGACGCCGGTGCGGAACATACGGTGGTCGTCCACGAGCACCACCCGCACGTGCCGTCCGCCCGCGCCGCCGCCGGCCCCGGACCCGGCCGCCTCGGGGACTCCCGCCGTGCCGTTCGCCTCGGTCGCGTCGCTCATGACGTCTTCTCCGCCCTCTCCATCTCCAGCTCGATCTCCGTGCCGCCGCCCGGCACCGACCGCAGCCGGGCCGTGCCGCCGTGGCGCTCCATGCGGCCGATGATCGATTCTCTAACGCCCATGCGGTCGGCGGGTATCGAGTCGAGGTCGAAGCCCGGGCCGCGGTCGCGCACGGACACGAAGACCGTCTTACCCTCGACCTCGGCATAGACCTGTACGGCACCGCCCTCGCCACCGTACTTGGCGGCGTTCACCATCGCCTCGCGCGCGGCCTGCATCTGTGCGCCGGTCCTCTCGTCCAGCGGGCAGTCGCCGACGATGACGACCTCTATGGGCACCCCGTGCTTGTCCTCCACCTCGGCGGCGTTGCGCCGCACCGCCTCGGCGACCGTGTCCGGCTCGTCGGCCTCGTCCTTGCCGGTGCCCTCCGGCTTGTACAGCCAGGTGCGCAGGTCGCGTTCCTGTGCACGGGCGAGGCGGCGCACCTCGTTCGCGTTGTCGGCGTTGCGCTGGATCAGGGTGAGGGTGTGCAGCACGGAGTCGTGGACGTGGGCGGCGACCTCCGCGCGCTCCTGGGCCCGGATGCGCATCAGGCGCTCCTCCGACAGGTCCTGCGTCATCCGGACCAGATAGGGGCCGGCGAGGAGTGTGATGCCGACGAGGACGGCGAGGGCCGCCTGCAGGACCGCGCCGAGGTGGGCGGCCGAACCTTGCAGCACGAAGATGGCGGAGACACCGGCCGTGACGAGCAGGACGCCGCCGGCCGCGCGCAGCAGGGTGAGGGTGTGTCGCCGGCGGCCGACCTCCACCCAGCGGGCCCGGCGGGCGTTGTCCGCCTGACGCCAGACGAGGGCGACACCGGCCGCGACGAGGACGGCGGGCACCAGATACATCTTGGCGCCGCTGCCCAGATTGACGCTGCTGACGAAGACCACGGACACGATGACCATGAGCAGCAGCGCGACGATCTGGCCCTTGTCCGGCTTGCGGGCCACGAGTCTGCGGCGGCCGTCCGGCGCGCTCTCGCCGCCGACGAGCGACTGCCTCTGCTCGACGACTCCGCCCACGCCGAGCGGGACCCAGAACCAGAAGGCCGCGTACAGCAGCGCTCCGAATCCGTGAGCCATGAACAGGCCGACGAAGGCGAGCCGCACCCAGATGACGGGCAGCCCGAGATGCCCGGCGAGGCCCCGCGCCACTCCGCCGAGCCAGCGTCCGTCGCTGCTGCGGTAGAGCTTGCGCGGCGGCCGCGGGTCGTCGACTGGCAGGGTTGCGGCTTCCGGCATGCCAACGATGGTCACACGGCCGGCGGGGCCAGGCATCAGGGTCGGCCCCCGAGACGCCCCTGATCTTCGGCCGGGCCGGGTCGGGGAGCACCGCACGGCGGCGTCGCCGCGCTGGTCGAACGGTTCCCCGCCCCGCCTCAGGGCCGATTTCAGGGTTCGGCCAGGGTCGTCCCGACTGCCGCGGCGGCGGACGGGCCGTCACCATGGACACATGACGGATCACGAGCACGCCGCGACGGGTCCGGGACCCGGCCCCGGCCCGCGCCCGGTCCCGGGCACCGGGCCGACGGATGCCGCGCCCGCCGCGACTCAGAAGACGGGAGCGGCCACCGCCGGCACCGACACGCACGTCGACGCACAGCAGCAGCACCGGGAGCATTCCGCCGTCGCGGCCCCCGAGCTGTTCCGGCGCGACCGCCGGCACAAGATGATCGCGGGCGTGTGCGCGGGCCTCGGCCGGCAGACGGACATGGACCCGGTGATCTTCCGGATCACGCTGGCCGTGCTGTCGGCGACCGGCGGGATCGGTCTGATCTTCTACGGCTTCGCCTGGCTCCTCGTGCCGTACGAGGACGAGGAGGAGAACGAGGTCCGCAAGCTGCTGACGGGCCGGATCGACGGCCAGGCGCTCGCCGCCGTGCTGTTCGCCCTGGTCGGCTGCGGGATCTTCCTGACCATGCTGAGAAACGGCGGTGTGCTGGCCTTCGCCGTCGTGCTCTCCCTGCTGCTGGCGGGCGCCGGGTACTGGTCGCGGCGCCGCGGTGCTCCCGACACCGACCCGCTCGCCGCGCAGGCCGCCGCCGACGCCCCGCCGGAGGCCCAGGCCCCGCCGGTCGTCACCACCTATCCGTCCTGGTGGCGGGACCCGATCGTCAAGGACGGAACGCATGTCGGCGGCACCGGCTATCTGTGGGGTCCCGGCGACGCCCGCGACCCGGACCTCACCTCGGTGATCGACGTGGGTATCGCCACCCCCTGGACGCACCCCGGCTCCCCGCAGCCGCGGCCCGCCGCGCACCCGAGACCACGCGGTCCGCGCTGGATCGGCGGCTGGGTGTTCCTGCTGGCCCTGGTGGTGGGCGGCCTGGGCACCGGTCTGACGTGGGACACGCATCCGCTGGGCGCCAGTCTGCAGGCCGGTCTGGCGTGCGCGCTGGGGGTCTTCGGCCTGGGTGTCGCGGTCAGTTCGTTCCTGGGCCGCACCGGGGCCGGGACGGTGTTCCTGGCGATCATCACCGCGGCCCTGCTGGCCGGGGCGGCGGCCCTGCCCAAGGACATCACCACCCACTGGAGGGACACCTCCTGGAGGCCCGCCGCGTCGGCGCAGGTGCGGTCGGCCTACGACCTCGGCAGCGGGCGCGGCACCCTGGACCTGAGCCGGGTGCATCCGGGCACGGGGCGGACGGTCACGACCGACGCCCATGTGGGGGCGGGGCAGCTGAAAGTGATCCTGCCGGCGGACGCGACCGTGCGGATGAAGATCGACGTGGGCGTGGGCGACATCCGGTTGCCCGGGGACAGCAGAAAGGACGTGGACGTGCAGCCCGACCGGTACAAGGTCGTGACGCTGGCTCCGGCCAAGGACGGCAAGGACGCCGGCACGCTGGATCTGACGCTCGGGGTCGGTCTGGGACAGGTGGAGGTCAGTCGTGCTGCGTCATGAGTTCCAGCCCGGGAAGCTGGTCGCCGGACTGTTCCTCGCCGCCACGGGCGCGGTGTTCGCGGGGGACGCGGGGGGCCTGTGGGAGACGCCGTGGTTCGCGGCCGTCCCGCTGGTCGTGGGCGGTCTCTGCCTCGCCGGTGTCGTGGCGGCCGTGGGTCGGGCCGTGCGCAGACGGGGTGGCGCCGAGAGCGGCTGAGCGCTCCGCCGGGAGGCCACGATGTGCCGCCGTGCGGCCGCCGGCTCGTCGGCTCGTCGGAGACCGTACGACCGCCGTCCGGTCATGCGGCCGCCCGGCCCGGCCCAGGGCCCACCGAGCCACCCCGTGCCCGCCCAGCCGTCCGGCCCACGCAGGGCCCGCCCAGCCGCCCAGAGCCCGCCCAGTAGTCCGGACCCGCCCAGGCGTCCGGTCGGCTAGCGGTAGCCGTCCAGCGGCGGCCGGCGCCGGGCTCGCCAGGCCGCGTCGAGGGAGAGATAGGGGGCGCCGGCGAGGACCAGGGGGAGCCAGGCCATCAGATAGGCGAGGTCGTTGCCGTAGTAGTAGGGGCTCGTCGCCCAGCTCACCGTGAGCCACAGGCTGAGCGAGATCAGCGCACCGCCGAGCGCGGCCAGCCGGCCGAGCAGCCCGATCAGGGTGGCGATGCCGACGGCCAGCTCACCGAGGGCGATGGCGTAGCCGAAGCCGACCGGGGCCTTCAGGGCCAGGTCGACCAGGGCGGGGACGGCGGCGGAGTCGCGGGCGGCGCGCATGGTCTCGCCGATGGACCCGGCACCGCCGGACTTCATGAAGGCGCTGTCGGTGAGTTTGTCCAGGCCGGCGTAGATGAAGGTGACGCCGAGGAAGACGCGCAGGGGAAGGAGCGCGTAGTGGTTGGCGGTCTCCCGCCAGCCGCGGGGGCCGTTCAGCCTGGTGGTGTGCGTGTCCGTCCGGATGCCGTGCGTCATCGTCGCCAGCCGCCTCTCGCCCGCCGTGCCACTACTCCCTCATGTGACGATACGTATGACAAGGGGAGGCGGTTCAACCCCGTCCCGGGTGTTTTTCCGGATTTCGGCGCCTCGGGGCCGTCCGGTCGTGTGTGCCGTTCACTCGGTCACCTGGACGATGCACCGGTTGGTCGCGACCCCGGCGGCGGTGACCACCTGCACCTCCACCGCCCCGGGTTCCACGTCGGCCGGTACGGGCACGGTCAGGAGGTTGTCCGTGGGATTGCGGAAGCCGCCGGTGACCGGGACCAGCGGGACGTGGACGTCGACCGCGCCGATGCGGACGACCATGCGGGAGAGCCGCTCGGCGGTCTGCGCACCCGGCGGGACGAAGCCGGCTCCGCGGATCTCGATGTCGTCGCCGGTGCGGATCGGACCGTCCAGGTCGCCGGGTTCACGGGCGCGGACCACGGACAGGACGACTGGGCGGCCGCCCTCGGCGTACTTGCCGGC
This sequence comes from Streptomyces filipinensis, assembly GCF_014649495.1. Classification (GTDB taxonomy): domain Bacteria; phylum Actinomycetota; class Actinomycetes; order Streptomycetales; family Streptomycetaceae; genus Streptomyces; species Streptomyces filipinensis. The sequence continues at coordinate 590,311 of NZ_BMTD01000002.1, forward strand.
CAGGTAGGTCGCGGCCGAGACCAGCACCACCAGGCCCAGCCCCCAGGGCAGGTCGGGCAGCTGGTCGGGGCGGCGGGCGAGCCGTACGGCGGCGAACAGCACGGCGACGGCGCTGATGGCGACGTACTGGATGTCGGCGAAGGCGCCCCGGCCGGAGTCGTCGGTGAGCAGATCGGCGGCGCGCGGCCGGTACGCCGGTACCTTCTGCAGCCGTTGCGTGAGGATGCGCAGGCCCACCACCCGGCGGACCAGGACGGCGATGCCGCACACCACGGCGAGGACGGTCACCACGCCGGCGCCGCGCGCGAGGTCGAGGCCCGAGATCAGCGCGTCGCGTTCGGCGTGTTCGGAGGCGGCGGCCAGCCGGGCGGCCAGCAGCAGGACGGCGTAGCCGACGAACAGCACCCAGCCGGCGGCCACGGTGCGGGAGGTGGACATCCGGTTGTCCTCGCCGATCACCGGGGCCAGCGCCCCGCCGCGCGCCCGGTGCAGCCAGGAGGCGGCGCTGAGCGTGGTGGCGACCACGAGCGCGGCGGCCAGGGCCGCGGTGCGGGGGCCGGTCCAGCCCGTGCCGACCGCGGTGAGCGCCTCGCCGAGCAGCAGCGCGAGGACCGCGCCCCACACCGTGCACACCGTCCGCAGCCACAGCCGGGCGAGCCGGGCCTCGCCCTCGGCGCGCCCGCGTTCGGCGACGGCCTCCGCCCGTTGGGTCAGTTCCTCGGAGACCCACTGGCGCGACGCCGAGGCGGAGTGCGCCACGCCCACCGGCAGGCCCTGCCCGGCCGCGTACCCGTCACGCAGGCGCAGGAACGCGGCGACGGCCCTCCGGTGCCCCTCGCGGGCGCCGTGCGGGCAGTCCCCGCAGGTGCAGCCGCCCCCGTGGATCCCCTCGGCACCCGTGTCCTGCCCCGCCTCCTGCACCGCCACGCCCGGCGCCCGCCTTCCCCACGACCTTCCGGCACGGCCGGCGGTGCCCCGTTGGAGGCCTCGCCGCCGTGCAACTCCCCTGCATCGAAAGCGAATTGTTCCCTATGCCGGGCCGTCAGGAGCCCTCGGAGCGGGTCACGGCGGGTGAAGTACGAGCCGTTGTGTTGACCCGGCTGCGAGAATTTCCGTATGGCCGAGATCATCCAGCGGGACGGGACCTGGGCCTTCGACGGCAGCACGATCCGGATCACCCCCGGGCTGCACCGCCGCGTACCGCTGTTCCGGCAGACGTACGGGGAGGTCTCCGTGCCCCTGGAGGCGGTCTCGGACGTCGTCTGGGAACCCGAGCGGGGGCGTGGCCGGCTGCGGATGCGGCTGCGCGAGGGCGCGGACCCGCTGCTCCAGGCGACGGGAGGGCGGCTGCCGGACCCGGCCGACCCCTACCGGCTGACGGTGGACGCGAACCGCGGCGGGGTCGCGGAGTACGTCGCCGAGGAGATCCGGCAGGCCCTGCTCCTGGACCGGGTCCCCAAGGAAGCCACGCACGCCTATCTGCTGCCGGGGCCGCCGGTGCCGGTGTCGGTGCGGTCCTCCGACGGCACGGTCTCCTTCGACGGCGCGCAGGTGCGCATCGACTGGGCCGACACCTCCGGCCGGGTCAAGCGCGCGACCGGCCCGCGGATCATCGCGCTCCGCGACCTGGTGCAGGTGGAGTGGCTGCCCAACCGCGGGTACGAGGACGGCTTTCTGCGGTTCGTGACGCCGGAGACGGTGTGCTCCAAGCTGCCGCCCGAGCGGGACCCCTACACCCTGGACCTGTGGGGCAGTGTGCGGCGCGATCTGCTGACGGCGCTGGTCGCGACGGCCGTCACCGCCCGGCTGCCGCATCCGTCCCTGCGCACGGGCACCGCCTTCGACGGCCGGGACGGGCGGGACGGGCGGCGGCCGGCCGTGCCGGGGCAGGCCGATCACCATGACGTCCTGTTGCGCCGGCTGCGGGAGTTGGGCGAGCTGCACCGGGACGGGGTGCTCACGGACGCGGAGTTCGCGACGACCAAGGCCGCCGTGCTCAGAGGCTTCGGCTGAGGGGACGCGCCGGCCAGGTGTGCCCGGCCGGCCGCCCCGCTTCCGGTGAGGAGTGGGGCCCGGTCAGCTGAGCAGGTCCGGTTCGGTGCGGCTGATGTCCTGCCACAGCGGCTGGTAGTTGATCCAGGCCACCAGGTCGCCGCCGAGCTGCTCCCGGGTGGCGACGGCCAGTTTGTGGTCGATGAGGACCGGACGGCCGGCCGCCTTCGCCATCAGCTGCACCTGGCAGGACCGCTCCATGGACATGAACCACCAGGCCGCCGCGTCCACCGAGTCGCCCACGGTGAGCATCCCGTGGTTGCGCAGCACGAGCGCCTTGCGGGAGCCGAGGGCGCCGGCGATGCGGCGGCCTTCCTCGATGTCGACGGTGACACCGGTGTAGGCGTCGTAGAGCGCGACGTCCTCGTAGAAGGCGCAGCTCTCCTGGGTGATGGGGTCGATCAGATCGCCGAGCGCGGCGACGGCGCGGCCGTGCACGGAGTGGCAGTGGGCGACGGCGACGACGTCCGGGCGGGCGGCGTGCACCTGGGCGTGCACGGTGAACGCGGCCTGGTTGACGTGGTAGCGGCCCTCGACGACCTGCCCCTCCTGGTTGGCGAGGACGAGATCGCTGACGGTGACGTGCTTGAACGGCATCCCGAACGGGTTGACCCAGAAGCAGTCGCTGAACTCCGGGTCGCGGGCGGTGATGTGCCCGGAGACCCCGTCCTCGAACCCGGCCCGGCCGAAGATCCGCAGGGCTCCGGCGAGCCGCTCCTTGCGGTGCCGGCGTTCGGCCTCCACCGACTCGTGCATCGGCGGCATGGCGAACCGCAGCTGGTCGGTGGGCAGCGGCAGGGGCGGGGTGGGCCCGTGCATAGGTCCTCCAGCGGGCGAATTGCTGTACGCGCCGGAAGTTACCGCCGGTCAGCCCAAAAGGGCAGAGCTGTTTTGTAAAGATGGCGTACGCGGCGAATACCCGACAGAGGTTGTCCGGTTTTCCCGTGAGACTGGCGTGTATGAACTGGGCAGCCTTCAAAACCGCCGCACCCGAACTGGCAGCGACCGCCGAGGCACGCTTCGGCGCGTACCGGCACCACGTCCTCGCGACCCTGCGCAGGGACGGCTCCCCGCGCACCTCCGGCCTGGAGGTCCGCTTCCTGGGCTCAGAGCTGTGGCTCGGGATGATGCCGGGATCGGTGAAGGCGCTCGACCTGCTCCGCGACCCCCGCTTCGCGCTCCAGACCCACCCCGGCGCCGACGACATGAGCGACGGCGGGGACGTCCGGGTCGGCGGGCGGGCGTTCGAGGTCGTCGACGCGGCCGTGAAGGGGGCGTACGTGAAAGAGGTGGAACCGCCGCAGCCGTTCCACCTCTTCCGTACCGAACTGACCGAGGTCGTACGGACCTACGTCGAGGACGAGAAGTACCTCGTCACGCAGGTCTGGAAGCCCGGTGAGCCCCTGCGCACGCTCAAGCGCGCCTAATAGGGCCCCTGGGGACTACTCCCACTCGATGGTGCCCGGGGGCTTCGAGGTCACGTCGAGGACGACGCGGTTGACGTCCCGGACCTCGTTGGTGATCCGGGTCGAGATACGGGCGAGGACGTCGTACGGCAGGCGCGACCAGTCGGCCGTCATGGCGTCCTCGGAGGACACCGGGCGCAGCACGATCGGGTGGCCGTAGGTGCGGCCGTCGCCCTGGACACCGACGCTGCGGACGTCCGCGAGCAGGACCACCGGGCACTGCCAGATGTCGCGGTCCAGGCCGGCGGCGGTCAGCTCCTCGCGGGCGATCGCGTCGGCGTCCCGGAGCAGGTCCAGGCGCTCCTTGGTGACCTCGCCGACGATGCGGATGCCGAGGCCGGGCCCCGGGAACGGCTGGCGCTGGACGATCTCCTCCGGCAGGCCCAGCTCCTGGCCGACCATGCGGACCTCGTCCTTGAACAGCTTGCGCAGCGGCTCGATGAGCTTGAACTCAAGGTCCTCGGGCAGGCCGCCGACGTTGTGGTGCGACTTGATGTTGGCGGTGCCGGTGCCGCCGCCGGACTCGACCACGTCCGGGTACAGGGTGCCCTGGACCAGGAACTCCACGGCCGGGCCCTCGTCGGCGATGATGTCCGCCTGCGCCTGCTCGAAGACGCGGATGAACTCCCGGCCGATGATCTTGCGCTTCTCCTCGGGGTCGGAGACGCCCTTGAGCGCGGTCAGGAAGCGCTCCTCGGCGTCCACGACGACCAGCTTGACGCCGGTCGCGGCCACGAAGTCCTTCTCGACCTGCTCGGTCTCACCCTTGCGCATCAGGCCGTGGTCGACGTACACGCAGGTCAGCTGGTCGCCGATGGCGCGCGCCACGAGGGCGGCGGCGACGGCGGAGTCCACGCCGCCGGACAGACCGCAGATCGCGCGCTTGTCGCCGACCTGCTCGCGGATCGCGGCGACCTGCTCCTCGATCACGTTGCCGGTCGTCCAGTCCGGCTTCAGGCCCGCGCCGCGGTACAGGAAGTGCTCCAGCACCTGCTGGCCGTGCGTGGAGTGCATGACCTCGGGGTGGTACTGGACGCCGTAGAGCTTCTTCTCGTCGTTCTCGAACGCGGCGACCGGGACGACGTCCGTGGACGCGGTGACCGCGAAGCCCTCGGGGGCGGCGGAGCAGGCGTCCCCGTGCGACATCCACACGTGCTGCTCGTCCGGCGTGCCCTCGAACAGGGTGGAGGAGTTCTTCGAGACGTGCAGGTCGGTACGGCCGTACTCGCGGGCGCCGGTGTTGTCGACGGTGCCGCCGAGGGCCTGCGCCATCAGCTGGAAGCCGTAGCACATGCCGAAGACGGGGACACCGGCCTCGAAGAGCCCGCGGTCGAGGGTCGGGGCACCCGTCTCGTACACCGAGGAGGGGCCGCCGGAGAGGATGATCGCCGCGGGGTTCTTGGCGAGCATCTCCTCGACCGGCATGGTGCTCGGCACGATCTCGCTGTAGACCCGCGCCTCGCGGACGCGACGGGCGATGAGCTGGGCGTACTGCGCGCCGAAGTCGACGACCAGGACGGTGTCGGGGGTGGCGGCAGTGGAAGTCGCTGATGACACGGGGTGCCTTCTGGTGGTCGGGCGGGGGTCTGTGCTACCGAGTCTAACGGTGTGGGCGTGAAGGCCTCCCCTGGACTTCGCCGTGGCATACTGACCCCATGCTTCAGCACACGACCTTCGTCTTTACCTATGGCACCCGGCCCGCCGGCTGCCATGGTCGTGCTGCTTGAGCGAAACGCCAAGCACTTCCCAGGCGCCCCGGGCCGACAAGGCCCGGGGCGCCTGTCGTTTTCCGGGTCCTGTCGTTCGGGGGCATCCACCCTTCCCGACCGAGGAGCCCCGACATGACCACCACGACCCCGGAAGCGACCGGCACCCCGGAAGCGGCCATCGCCGACGCCCGGGAGCGCATCGACGCGCTCGACGACCGGATCATCGGCCTCATCCAGGAGCGGATGGCCGTCTCCGCCGTCGTCCAGCAGACCCGCATCGCCTCCGGCGGACGCCGGGTGCACCTCTCCCGCGAGATGGAGATCCTCGGCCGCTACCGCGACGCCCTCGGCAAGCCCGGCACCGGCCTCGCCATGACCCTGCTCGAACTGTGCCGTGGTCGCATCTGAGTTCGGCCCCGTTCTCACCCGTACGGCGCGTGACCGGCCCCCGCACCGCTTCGTTGAGCGGGGTGTCCGTGCCAGCCAGGGGCGGGCCCGACAGAACCACGCGTGGCTCGCTGGAGCGATGAGGCGTACGGGTCGTGCCGTGCGCCGTGGGACCTCGCTCCAGGGAAGTGACCGGACGGCAGGGGACAGCAGCCCGGTCACCCAAGAGAACGGTCGGCTCCGGGGACGCCCGGGGCCGACCGGCGGAAGCACTGCACCCCCACACCAGGACCAGCGGCGCAACCCCCCGGCGCCGCACCCAGGCACCGGCGCTGCCCTGACGTCGGTGCTGACCGAAGAAGGGCCCCGCGGTCTCTCCGTCCCGCGGGGCCCTTCGTCATGCTCGGCCCTTCGTCACGCTCGGCCATGCTCGGCCCTTCGCCATGCGGGGCCCTTCGCCATGCGGGTGACCCACGCCACACGAATATTCCGGGCGCAGGAGCAACCCTTCACGGCTTTCGCAGATCAAACCTGCCGAGTCGAAAAAGAGGGACCTGCTTTCGGAGGGGGATGCAGGTCCCTCTTCGTCGGCCCGGGCCGTGCCCGCCCGGCCGGGCTACTGCTTCGGCGGCACCGCCGGCATCCCCAGGAACGGCAGGCGCAGCGCGCCGAACGCCTCCGCCGGGACCACCGGGGCCTGCGGCTCCACCGGCTTCAGCCGCTCGTACGCCGCTCCCGGCGCCGGCCGCGGGTCCTCCTCGCCCTTGTTCGGCCAGAAGGACATCGCCCGCTCGGCCTGCGCGGTGATCGTCAGCGACGGGTTCACCCCCAGGTTCGCCGAGACGGCGGCGCCGTCCACGACCGAGATGCCGGAGTGGCCGTAGAGGCGGTGGTACGGGTCGATCACGCCGGTCTCCGGGGAGTCGCCGATGGGGCAGCCGCCGAGGAAGTGCGCGGTGAGCGGGGTGCCCATCAGCTCGCCGACGTTGCTGCCCGCGAAGCCGTTGATCTCGGCGGCGAGCACGGAGGCGGCCTGGGTGGCGGCCTTGATCTGCTTGGGGTTCGGCGAGCCGTGGCCCTGCCGCGCGGTGAGCAGGCCCCTGCCGACGCCGCCGGGCTTCAGATACGTCGTCAGGGAGTTGTCCAGCGACTGCATGACCAGGCCGATGATGGTCCGCTCGGACCAGCGCCGGTTGGACAGGGAACGCAGGACCAGCAGCGGGTGCCGGGCCGCGTTCGTCAGCCAGGCCAGCGCCCGGGACGAACCCTCGGCGTACGGCACCTGGAGGATCGACAGGCCGCCCATGGAGTTGGAGCCCTTGCCGTAGCGGACCGGCTCGATGTGGGTGTTCTCGTCCGGGTGGATCGAGGAGGTGATCGCGACGCCCCGGGTGAAGTCGGCCCTCGGCTCGCCGGTCGCCCTGCGGTAGCGGCGGTCGTCGGTCTGCGCGCCGACCAGCGCCTCGGAGTTGGTCCGGGTCAGCTCGCCGAGCCGCTTCGACAGGTACGGCAGCTGGCCGCCCGCCTTCATGCGGTGCAGCAGGGTCTGGGTGCCGTACGTGCCCGCGGCGAGCACGACCCGGCGCGCGGTGAGGATCCGGCCCCTGCCCTTCTTCTTCTGGTCCGTGGGCAGGGTGGCCACGGCGTATCCGCCCCGCGAGTCGTCGGTGACGGACACGACCGTCGTCATCGGGTGCACCACCGCGCCCGCCTTCTCGGCGAGGTGGAGGTAGTTCTCGTTGAGGGTGTTCTTCGCGCCGTGCCGGCAGCCGGTCATGCACTCGCCGCACTCGGTGCAGGCCTTGCGGGAGGGGCCCGCGCCGCCGAAGTACGGGTCGTTCACCTGCTCGCCGGCCCTGGCCTTCGCCGTGCCGTCGGCGTCCTTGCCGTCGCCGAAGAACACGCCGACCGGTGCGAGGTGGAAGGTGTCGCCGACGCCCATCCGCTGGGCCGCCGCCTTGAGGTGCACGTCGGAGGGGGTCATCGTCGGGTTGAGCCGCACGCCGAGCATGCGCTGGGCCTGGTCGTAGTACGGCTTCAGCTCCTCCTGCCAGTCGGTGATGTCCCGCCACTGGGGGTCGTCGAAGAAGGGTTTCGGCGGGACGTAGAGGGTGTTGGCGTAGTTCAGCGAGCCGCCGCCCACGCCCGCGCCGGCCAGCACCATCACATTGCCCAGCAGATGGATGCGCTGGATGCCGAACATGCCGAGCTTCGGCGCCCAGAGGTAGTTCTTCAGGTCCCAGGAGTTCTTCGGCAGGGACTCGCGGGTGAAACGGCGGCCGGCTTCGAGCACACCGACCCGGTATCCCTTCTCGGTCAGGCGGAGGGCGGACACCGAACCGCCGAACCCCGAGCCGACCACGATGACGTCGTAGTCGTACCCGTCCTCGTCCCGGGTCTGGACAGACTTCTCCTGCGACACGTGCTCTCCTCGTCGAGAACGGGTGTTTCTAGCGGAACCGGAATGCCTTCATGAGCCGCAGACTCGTGCTCATGAACCGGGCGTAGCCCTCGTCGTCCATACCCAGCGACGGCGCCATCGGCAGCAGCCGCTGCTGGGCGACCGTCTGGGCCTCCGTGTACTTGAGGATGCCCTCGGAGCCGTGACGGCGGCCGAGGCCGGAGTCCTTCATGCCGCCCATCGGGGACTGGACGCTGCCGTAGGCGGGCGCGTAGCCCTCGTTGACGTTGACCGTGCCGGTGCGCAGGCGGGCGGCGACGTCCCGGCCGCGCGCGGCGCTCTTCGTCCAGACGGAGGAGTTCAGGCCGTACGGCGTGGCGTTGGCGCGCTCGACGGCCTCGTCGTCGGTCGTGAAGCGGTAGACCGAGACGACCGGACCGAAGGTCTCCTCCTCGCAGACGGCCATGGAGTCCTCGACGCCGTCGAGGATGGTCGGCTCGAAGAAGTAGGGGCCGATGTCGGGACGGGCCTTGCCCCCCGCGACGACCTTCGCGCCCTTGGCGACGGCCTCCTCGACATGCCGTTCGACGGTCTTGAGCTGCCGCTCCCCCACCAGCGAGCCCATGTCGGCGCCGTAGGCGAGGGAGTTGCCGAGCCGCATCGCCTTCGTGCGGGCGGCGAAGCGCTCCAGGAAGGCGTCGGCGACCGACTCGTGGACGTACAGCCGCTCGATGGAGATGCAGAGCTGTCCGGCGGAGGAGAAGCAGGCGCGTACGGCGCCGGCGGCGGCCTTTTCGAGGTCGGCGTCGTCCAGGACCAGCATGGCGTTCTTGCCGCCGAGTTCGAGCGAGACGCCGACCAGGCGGGCGGCGGCGCCCTGGGCGACCTCGCGGCCGGTGCGGGTGGAGCCGGTGAAGGAGACGTAGTCGGCGTGCTTGACGACCTCGGGGCCGACGACCGGGCCCTCGCCGAGCACGACCTGGAAGACACCCTCGGGCAGGCCGGCCTCGATGAGCAGGTCACGGGCCCACAGGGCGGTGAGGCAGGTCTCGGTGTCCGGCTTCATCACGACCGCGTTGCCGGCGACGAACGCGGGCAGCGCGTCGCCGACGGACAGCTCCAGGGGGTAGTTCCAGGGGGCGATCTGGCCCACGACCCCGCGCGGGTGGCGGAGTTCGGTGACCTTGGTGAGCGTGGGGACGGCGCCGGTGTGCCGCTTCGGCTTCAGATAGGCGGCGGCCCGGCGGCCGTAGTGGCGGGCCGCGACCGCGACGGCCTGCACCTCCTCGTGCGCGTGCAGGCGGGCCTTGCCGGTCTCCAGCTGGATGAGGTCGAGCACCTCGGCCTGCCGCTGCAGCACCAGGTCGTGGAAGCGGAGCAGGACGGCGGCCCGCTGCCGCACCGGGGTCCGCTCCCACACGGCCTGCGCGGCGCGGGCCGCCTCGAAGGCCTTCTGTACGTCCTCGGGGGTGGACTCGGGCAGGTCGGCCAGCTTGTCGCCGGTGAACGGGGTGTGGTTGGCGGTGCGGCCGGAGCCGGTGACGCCCTTGGTGAGCTGGGCCACCAGTTCCGGGGTGACCACGTCGGCGGCGGTGCGGACGCCCTCGGGGGCGGGCGCGAGGGGGTTGGTGCCGGTGCTGTCCGGGGCCTGCGTGTCCGTCATGACGCGCAGGGTATGCCGGGGCGGAGTCTTTGTGTACCCGTCGGTAACGCGGATTCACCGAGTGCTCACATGCCGCCAGTGATCACTGGCAGAGAATGTGCTGATCAGGGCGTTGACACGGTCGCGAGCAGAACGATCATTCGAGTCCGGCTTTTTTCGCCAGGAGCAGCCCGAGCGCGGTGCGCGGGGTCCGCCGCCGGGGTTCCGGAGGCGGCGGGGCGGGCGCGGACGACGGCTCCGGCGGGTCCGGTACCGGCGTGAGCCCGAGGTACGCGCGCAGCGTCTCCGTGACGGCCTCGGCGGCCGGGCGCTCCTCGGGCCGCTCGGCACGCAGCCGGTCCAGCAGTGGACCCAGCGAGCCCGGGTCGGCGTCCCCCAGGGCGGCCCGGAGCAGGGCACCCAGCGACCACAGGTCGCAGGCCGGGCCCGCGCCGGGGCCCGCGGCCCGCTCGGGCGCGACGAACCCGGCGGGCGCCTCTGCCGGATGCCCGTCGCCGGTGCCGAAGTCGGTGACGACCACCCGCCCGGTCCCGGACTCCAGCAGGACGTTGGCCGGTTTGACGTCCCGGTGCACGATGCCGACGGCGTGCGCGGCCCGCAGGGCGCCGAGGACGGCGAGCCCGACGCGGGCGGCCTCGGCGGGCGGGAGGGGCCCGCGGCGCAGGACCTCCCGCAGGGACTCGCCCGCCACCAGTTCCATGACGATCCAGGGGACATGGCCCTCGGTGACGACGTCGTACACCGTGACGGCGGCGGGATGGCGCACCCGGGCGGCGGCGCGTGCCTCCCGGTAGAGCCGGTGGGCGATACGGCGGCTGTCCTCGTCGTCGGCCGGATCGCCGGGCAGCGACGGCTCCTTGAGGGCGACCCGGCGGCCCTGCCGCTGTTCGTCCCGGGCCCGCCAGACGGTTCCGGTGGGCCCCGAGCCGAGGCGTCCGGCCAGCCGGTAGCGGCCGCCGATCAGACGTGCGTCGGGCGGGTGTTCGCCGTCTCCACTCATGTCACATGAGTACCGTGTGCACCACGCCGTTGTCGAAGCGGGGGTCAGACCGCCCAGCGGTGCAGGGTGAAGCCGTGTTCGGCCTTCCTCACCTCCACCGCACCGGCACCGCCGAAGTGCGCCGGGACGACCAACTCCCGTTCGGCCGCCGCGCGTTCCAGCACCCGCAGCCGGGTCGCGGCCGCCTGCCGCGGATCGAGGCAGAAGCAGCTGCTGCACTCGGGGTGCAGGATCTGCACCGGGCTGTGCAGCAGATCCCCGACGAACACGGCCCGCTCACCCCGGGACTCGACGCGCAGGACGGACGAGCCGGGGGTGTGACCGGGCGCCGCCTCCAGGACGAGGTGTTCGTCGATCCGGTACTCGTCCTCCCACAGCACGGCCTGCCCGGCCCGGTGTACGGGCGCCACGCTGTCCTCGTAGACGAGCCGGTCGATCGGGCGCGCCCCGCCCGCGTAACCGCCCGCCGGGCCGAAGTGGCGGTCGTCGGCGGCCGGCAGGAGGTAGCGGGCGTGCGGGAAGGTCGGCACCCATTCCCCGCCCGCGTCCACGGTGTTCCAGCCGACGTGGTCGCCGTGCAGGTGCGTGTTGACCACGACATCGACCTCCCGCGGGTCCACGCCGGCCCGGGCCAGCCGGTCCGGGAAGTCCCCCTGCCGCCGGTGGAAGAGCGGGTTGCCGGGCCGTTCCCGGCCGTTGCCGACGCCGGTGTCGACCACCACCGTGCGGCCGCCGCCGCGCACCACCCAGGTCTGCAGCGCCACCACCGCCCGGTCACCGCCGGCCTCCCGGTGGTCGGGGACCAGCTGCTCCTCGTGACTGCTCCACACCTCCGGAGGGCAGTCCGGGACGAGGGTGCCGCCGGGCACGTGCGGCCCCCGCCACTCGATGATGCGGAGCACCTCGACGTCACCGATCACAAAACTCTGCACTTGGTCATCAGCCATGGTGATCACCCTAGGAGCAGGACGTGAGCATCCCCATGCTCATTCGGCTCGTTCCAATACGCTGTCGTCTCATGGATGTGCTGAGCGACGCGATCTCCGCGGTCCGGGTGGGCGAGCCCTCGTCGAACCGGCTGCGGGTGAGAGGCTCCTGGTGCGTGCGGCTGTCCCCGTACGAGGGGGCGGGCTTCCATGTCGTGCTGAGCGGCGCGTGCCGGCTGCTGCCGGAGGGGGGCGGCGACCCGGTGCGCCTGGGCCCGGGGGACGTGGTGCTGCTGCCGCACGGGGCGGGCCATGTGCTGGCCGACACGGCGGCCGGGGCGGCCGAGGTGCGGCGGGCGGTGCCGTTCGAGGACGTACGGGACACGGACGCGGGGCCGGCCGGGCCCGGGCCCGAGGTGGAGCTGTTGTGCGGCAAGTACCGCCTCGACCGCAGCCGTACGCACCCGCTGTTCGCGGAGCTGCCCCAGGTGGTGCACCTGCCCCACCTGGGCGGCGAACATCCCGAACTGCGCACCGCCGTCGGCCTCCTGGCCGGCGAGCTGGACGCACGACGGCCGGGCGGCTGCCTGGCCCTGCCGAGCCTGCTGGACCTCCTGCTGGTCTACATGGTCCGCGCCTGGATGGACCGGGCGGAGACGGGCGCCTGGCCGGCGGTGCTGGGCGACCCGGTCACGACGGCCGCGCTGCGCGCCCTGCACTCGGATCCGGCGGCTCCCTGGACGGCCGGCCGCCTCGCCGCCGAGGCCGGTGTCTCCCGCGCCACTCTCGCCCGCCGCTTCACCTCCCTCGTCGGACGGCCGCCGATGGCCTACCTCACCTGGTGGCGGCTGACGCTGGCGGCGACCCGGCTGCGCACCTCCGACGCGCCGCTCGCGACGGTGGCGCGGGAGACCGGGTACGGCAGCCCGTACGCCCTCTCGCACGCCTTCAGCCGGGAGTTCGGGATCACCCCGGGCCGGTACCGGAACCTGAACGCCTCGCGCGTCAGGGCTTCGTGACGTCCAGGTTGGCGATCGCCGCCCTGGCCACCTCCCGGCCGCGTGCCGTGAAGTCGCTCCGGTCCGGATAGCCGACGGTGAGCGTGTACATGTCTCCGCCGCCGGTGCGGTAGTAGAAGATCTGCACCTCGCGCGGGCGCGGGTTCTCGCTGTCGTCGGTGCGGTAGCCGACGGTGTTCTTCGCGGCCTGCCGGCCGTGGTACGTGGCGGTGTCGTCCGGGTGGGTCCGCGCGCCCTTGGGCATGTCCAGGGTGTACTCGCCGTCGGTGCGGAACTTCTCGTCGTCGGCGTACATCTGGGACCGCGCGCTGTTCTTGATCTCGTGCAGGGCGTCGTCCGCCTTCCGGGCCAGGTGCAGCTCGACCCAGACACTGCCGCTGGAGTCCTCGTACGTCACCCAGTTCTTGTCGGTGGCGTCCTTGTCGGGTCTGACGGCCCGGTAACCGGAGGGCACGGCGACCGTGGCGCCCAGCTTCGCCTCCGGCTTCCTCGCCCAGCCGTCGGGCAGCGGGCCGGCGAAGGGGTCGGCGAGGACGAGGTACACCGCCACCGCCGCCGCGACCAGCGCCGCGCCCGCGCCCAGCCACACCGCGCGGGGAGGGCGCAGGGAGCGGCCGGGCGCGGGCGGCAGCAGGCTGGGCTGCGTCGGAGCCGGGGGCGCCGGCGGCCGTGCCGCCTCCTCCAGCAGCGCCCGGACCCGGTCGGCCGGCGGCCGCTGCGCGGGGTCCTTGCGCAGCAGTCCGTCGATGACCTCGGCCAGCGGGCCGGAGGCGGACGCGGGCGCGGCCGGGGTGGAGTTGAGGACCGACTGCAGCGTGGCCGGGGTGTTGCTGCGGCGGAACGGCGAGACGCCCTCGGTGGCCGCGTAGAGCAGCACCCCCAGCGACCACAGGTCGCTCGCCGGGCCGGGCCGCTGGCCCAGCACCCGCTCCGGGGCGACGTACTCGGGCGAGCCGACGAAGCCGCCGGTGTCCGTGAGCCGCGTGTCGCCCTCGATCCGGGCTATCCCGAAGTCGGTGAGGACCACCCGGTCGTGCCGGCCGAGCAGGACGTTGTCGGGCTTGACGTCGCGGTGCAGGACGCCCGCCGCGTGCGCCGCCTCCAGGGCGCCGAGCACCTGGAGGCCGATCCTGGCCGCCTCGCGCGCGCCCAGCGTGCCCTCCTGCAGGACGTCGCCGAGGGTGCGGCCGTGCACCAGCTCCATCACGATCCAGGGCCGGCCGTCGACGACCGCGACGTCGTGGACGTTCACCACCGCCGGGTGGTCCAGCCGGGCCGCCGCACGGGCCTCACGGCGCATGCGCTCGAAGGCGTTGGCGCGTTCCCGTTCGGGAAGGTGGTCCGGGACGTGGGGCTCCTTGACGGCGACCTCCCGGTCCACTGTCTCGTCCTTGGCCCGCCACACCGTGCCCATCCCGCCATGGCCCAGCTTGCCGAGCAGCCGGTACCGGCCGGCGACCAGCCGTCCGGCACCCGCCTCCTGCTGCGGGGACGGGGCCGGGACGGCGTCCGGCTGTGGATGCGACGGTACCCGCGGCTGCTGCCGTGGCGGTCGCAGGACAAAACTCGTCGTGTCGTCGGTGCCATGACCGACTCCCCCGTCACTGCTCATGGACCATCCATAGCGCGCCACCGGTGCCGACAGCCACCGGGAACGCGAACCGGTCACACACCCGTGACCGAGCGGCCGGTCAGGAGCCCGCCCGGAAGGTGTCGACCGCCACGTCGAAGTACTCCCGCGCCTCCCGCACCTTGCCAACCGGCGCCGACACCCACACGTCGTACATCCGCCCGGCCTCCTGCCAGCACAGGTCGTAGGTGTGGCGCGGGCCCTCCGCCGCGCTGAAGCCGTCCCAGGTGAACTCCCACAGCGCGGCCGGATGTCCGGCGTGCGTGGCGGAGGTGACCCGGCCGTCGCGGTAGCCGGGGTTGGTGGCGGACCCGCCCGCGGCCGACCGCTCCAGCGCGCCCCGCGGGCCGCCCGGCTGGGGACCGGTCACCTTCACGCCGAGGCGGTAGGTCTGGCCGGGCGAGAGGTAGAAGACGCGCTCGCCCTGCGGACTGCGGATGAAGTCCTGCGGCACGGCGAGGGAGAAGCCGGCCGGATCCCGGGCGGTGCGGTAGCCGGAGGGCGCGGTGCGCGAGCCGGTCGAGGCGGGACCGGTGACCGTCGGGCGTGTCGCGGTGGGCGCCGGCACGGCGGTGCCGGGTGCCGGGGGCGAGGCCGGCGGCGACGCCGGACGCGTCCCGCTCCCGGTCGCCGGGGACGTCGCCGTGCCGCCGGGGCTGCCGCCGCCCCCGTCCCGGTGCAGCAGCAGCGCCGCCGCTGACACACCGGCCCCGGCGAGCGCGGCGATCAGCAGGGCCGCGAGCAGCAGCCCGCGCGGGGACGTCCGGGCCGGGGGCTCGGCCGTCGGTCCGGACGCGGTGGGCGGCTGTGGTGTCTGGTGCGGAAGGGCCGGCTCGGTGGGGGTGTACGGCGTGGCGGCGTGCGGCGTACGACTCGCCGCCGTCCGGGGCCTCGGCGTCCGGCCCGTCCGGTGGGCGTGCCCCGCGGCCGGGTTGCCGGGCGGGCCCGGTGCCTGCGGTGTCCGGCCCGTCTCCAGGAACGTCCGCAGCATCTGCTCGGCCGGTGCCGCGCCGAGCCGCCGGTCGGGGTCGCGCTCCAGCAGCCCCCGGACGACCGGCAGCAGGGGCTCCGCCTCGGCGGGGGGCCGGATGTCGGCGGCGACCACGGCGTGCAGGATGCCGCCGAGCGAGTCGCGCCGGAAGGGCGACTCGCCGCTGAGCACCGTGCACAGCAGCGCGCCCACCGACCACAGGTCGGACTCCGGCCCGGTGCGCAGCCCCGACATCCGCTCCGGTGCGGTGTATTCGGGCGAGCCGACGAAGGAGCCGGTCTCGGTGAGCGTGGTGGCGCCCGCGACCTGCGCGATACCGAAGTCGGTCAGCACCACCCGGCCGGTTCCGGACTCGATCAGGACGTTCGCGGGCTTGATGTCCCGGTGCAGCACCCCCGCCTCATGCGCGGTGCGCACCGCGCTGAGCAGGGCGACGCCGATCCGCGCGGCCTCGGCGGCGTCGACCGGTCCCTGTCGCGCGATCCGGTCGGCGAGCGAGCCTCCGTCGACCAACTCCATGACCAGGTAAGGACGTTCGTCCTGCTCCACCACGTCGTGCACGACGATGATGTGCGGGTGGCGCAACTGGGCGACCGCCCGTGCCTCACGGAACGTACGGTCCCGGCGGCGCCGCGCGTCGTCCTCGGCGAGGGAGTCGTCCGGGAGGAGTTCCTTGACCGCGACACGCCGTCCCAGCACCTGGTCGAGGGCCCGCCACACGACTCCCATGCCGCCACGCCCGATGCGTGCCTCCAGACGGTAACGGCCCGCGATCACCCGGAAGTCGGCGCCCTCGGTCCCCATGGGCCCCATCATGCCGCACCGGACCCATGCGCTCCGGGGCGCCGATCGGCCAAGCCGGGCCGATCGACCAGCGTTTTTCGGCCGTATCAGCCGTCGTCAGCCGTCCTTCGGCTGCTGCCAGCCCTGCAGAACCGCCTTGAACTGCTTGCTGGTCGTCGCCCAGTCCGCCGCGGGCGACGAGAGGTAGATCGCGTACTCGTTGCCCTTCCAGGAGATGTACGTCTCCTCGACGGCGCGCCGCGGTCCCGGGAACGGCGTGTCCTTCGGCAGCGCGGTCCAGGTGTACTCCCAGACCGAGCCGCCGAGGTCGCGGTAGATGTTCTTCTGCAGCCGGACGCGGTGGTAGCCGACCAGCCGCCGGCTGACCTGCTCCTCCAGGTTGACCTGGTGCGAGTAGGCGTCCTTGAAGTCCGGTGCGGTGTCGAGGGCGATACGGACGAAGTGCTTGCCGCCGTCGGGCGTGTAGTCGACCTGCCGGAGGGAGGGGACGCTGGGTGTGCCCCCCACGACCTTCCGCGACCAGCCCTTGGGCAGGTAGATGCTGAAGCCCCACTTGTCGTCGTAGCGCTTCCACGAGGCGGGAACCGTTCCGGCGGGGCGCGGCGCGGCGCTGCCGCTCGCGGAGGCCGGCGCGGTGGCCGGGCCCGCACCCCCGCTCGTGCCCGTGTCCTGCTCCATGCCGCCCCACTCCTGGAAGGCCACGGCCGCGCCGCCGCCGAGCACCGCCGCCGCGGCGGTGACGAGCGCGAGGGTGCGCAGCCTGCGCCGGGGACGGGGCCGGGCCGTCGCCGGGCCGCCCGCCGCGCTCGGGGGCGTGGGCGCCACGGCCGTCGGCCCGGTCGCGGAACGACCCGGGCCCGCCGGCGCTCCGGGGCCGTAGCCCGGGGTGGTCGCGCCGGGGTCGTAGCCGGGGGAGCCGTAGCCCGCGGTGGTCCCCGTGGAGCCGTGGCCCGAGGCGGACGAACGGCTCGTCCCGGGGGTGTGCACGCCCGAGCCCTGGTTCGGGATGAACGGCTGGGCCGGGTGGCGGCCCTCGGCCGCCTCGGCGAGCATCTGTTCCGCCTGCTCCGCACCCGGCCGCCGGTCCGGTTCCTTGCGCAGCAGGGAGGCTATGACGGGGCCGAGCGCACCGGCGTGGCGCGTCTCGTCGGCGTCCTCCTCGACGACCGCCTGCATGGTGCCCAGCGGTGAGGTGCGGCGGAACGGCGAACGGCCCTCGACCGCCGTGTACAGCGTGGCGCCGAGCGCCCACAGGTCCGAGGCCGGGCCCGGGTCGTGGCCGCGCACCCGTTCCGGCGCGAGGTAGTCGACCGAGCCGACGACCTCTCCGGTGCGCGTGATGGTGGAGTCGCCCTCGATCTGGGCGATGCCGAAGTCGGTGAGCAGCACCCGGCCGTCGCGGCCGAGGAGGACGTTGCCGGGCTTGACGTCCCGGTGCAGTACGCCGGCGGAGTGCGCGGCGCGCAGCGCCCGCAGCACCCACAGGCCGATGCGCGCGGCCTCCCGCGGCTCGACGCGCCCCCGTTCCTTCACCGCGTCGGCCAGCGAATTGCCCTCGACCAGCTCCATGACGATCCACGGGCGGCCGTCGTGTTCGAGGACGTCGTGCACGGTGACGACCGCGGAGTGGTTGATGCGCGCGGCGGCGCGGGCCTCCGCCCGGGTCCGGGCGAGCAGGACGGCCCGGTCGCTGTCGGAGACGTAGAGTGCGGCGGTCAACTCCTTGACGGCGACCGTCCGGTTCAGCACCTCGTCGTGGGCGCGCCACACCCGGCCCATGCCGCCGCTGCCGATCGAATCGGCGAGCCGGTAGCGGCCCGCTATGAGCAGGCCCTGCATCTGATTCACGTTGCCCCGCAATGCTCTTGACAGGGTCAGGTTAAGGACCGGTCCACCAACAGGGAACCAGCGGGGTCCCAAGGTGACACCACTGTGACGGTTGTCGCCGCCCCTGTGTACAGGGCGCTCAACGCGTGTAGCGGTACGTCGCCGTGGCCTGCTCGTAGAGCTGCGTCACCTCGTCCCGGTCGGCCTCCGGGCCGCGGACCTGGACGATGTGGTAGCGGCCGTTCAGCAGGATCGCCATGTTGCGTACGAACAGGTCGTGGCCCTGCCCGTCGGTCCAGGTGAACTGGCCCTCGGCCATGGTCCGTCCACCCACCTCGATGGTGCGCAGGCCGGTGGCCGTGGCCCAGCTGGAGTCGCGGTACGGCTGGAGTTCGCGTTCCTTGTCCCGTTGGTAGCGCATCGGGTCGCTGCCGTACGTCGCGGCGCTGTCCCGTCCGGGGACGACGATCAGCTCGAAGTTCCCGTGTGCGTAGAGCACCTGGCCGCTGCCGTTCTTCGGCGTGCGGTCCCAGCCCTTGGCGACGGCCACCTGGAAGCCGTCCGGGTCCTTGCGCAGGGTGAAGCCGTCGGCGACGGACGGGTCGCCGCCGGTCTGGGTCTCGGTGGCGGGCGCGCTGCTCTCCGGCGCGCTCTGCCCCGGGGAGGGCTGCTGCCGGGTGTGTGAGGGCGCGGGACTCGCCTCCCCCGCGGTGCCGGTGCGGTCGCCGCCCGCGGCCCCGTTCTCCCCCTGTCTGGGCATGAACAGCATCGCGTAGGCGATCGCGCCGGCCAGCAGGAGCAGGATCAGCAGAAGCAGGGTCCGGCCGAGGCGGCGCGGGGAACGGCCCTCCTCCCGGGCCCGCTTGTGCCGGCCGTGCGCGGGGGCCGCGGGGAGTCCGGCGCGGCGACGGCGCACCAGTTCCCCGCGGCGCCGGACGATCGGCAGCCGACTGGGGTCGGCGGGCGGCACGGGTACGACATGGGTGCCGGCGTCGGGCTCGGGCGCGGAGCGCACCAGCGAGCGCAGCCAGCCGTTCAGCTCCTCGACGTCCAGGCGCTCGGTGGGGTCCTGGCGCAGCAGTGACTCCACGACCGGCCGCAGCGGACCGCACTCCTCGGCGAAGGCGGGCGGCTCGGCGCACACCAGCTGCACCAGCTCGGCCGTCGACTCCTCCGGGTACGGGGCGTGCCCCTGTACGGCGCGGAACAGCAGCGCCCCGAGCGCCCACAGGTCGGTCGCGGGCCCGATCGGCGCCGCCAGCTGCCAGTTCTCGTGCACGGGGACGGCTTGCTCCGGCGCCCACCGCTCGGTCACCGGCCCGACGACGGTCATCCGCACCTGCCGCGCCCGCTCGGCCGCCAACGCGGTGCCGGGCCCACGCCGGGCACCTGTCACGGCCGCCCCGGCGCCGTCCCAATCGGGGCGGCCCTGGACGTGGGCGGGACCGGGACCAGGACCTGTGACCGGGGAGAGCGGGTCACCGGCCTGCCGCCCGCGTCCGGTGCCGGTCCCCTGCCCGGACGCCTGCCCGGGCACGGACGTGTGACCCGGTACGGACGCCTGCCCTGGTACGGACGCCTGCCCGGGCACGCACGTGTGACCCGGTACGGACGCCTGCCCGGGAACGGACGGGTACGCGGAGCGTCGGCCCGGCGGGGGCGGCACGGGCCGCCGCACACCGCCGCCCGGCTCCGGGCTCCCGGAGCCCGGGAAGGCACCGCTCGGATCCCGGAAACCGCCACCGTCCCGCGGCCCCGCACAGGCACCGTTCAGCCCGGAAGAGCCACCCGCCGCGCCGGGACGCGCAGAGGCGCCGTTCAGCTCCGAAGAGCCACCGTCCCCACCGGGGCGCTGCCAACCCCCGCCCATGTCCGGGAAGTCGCCCGGGGCACCCGGGCCCGGGGAGGCACCGTTCAGCTCCGCGGGGTCTCCAGCCCCACCATGGCGCTGCCGGCCCTCATCCAGCTCCGGGAAGCCACCGCGGACACCCGGCCCCAGGGAAGCACCGTTCGGCTCCGAGGGGTGGACCCCGTAGGGGTCGGCGACGCGGCCGGGCGGGGTCGGCCCGGCGGGGTGGGGCGGTGCCGTGCCGTCGGTCTCTTCGGTACCGGCGCCGTCCTCGGCGGGGGGCCGGGCCCCTGGCAGGGCGGCGCGGCCGCCCTGACGGGCCTCCTGGACCCGGGCGGCGGCACGGGCACCCGCGCGGTACGCGGCGATGGCCCCGGCGCGGGCGGCACGGATGTCCGCGCCGCTCTCCAGGGGCGGTTGCCCCGCCGGGCGGGGCACAGCGGTGCCTCCGGAGGCCCCGTTCGCCCCCGGCAGCGCTCCGGCCGCCCGCGCCTGGATCGCGGCCCGGCGCGCGGCCTCGGGATCGACGTCGGCGGCGGGAACCGGTCCCGCTCCGGCCACCGCGCCACTCGGCCGGCCGCCCGAACCGGAAGAAGCGCCCCGCCCCCCGGCGAACGGAGTCGGCGCCGGTCGCGCGGCGCTGCCGGCGCCGGGCTCGGCCGGCGCTGTCCCGGCTCCGCCCACGGCGTGCGCGGCACCCGGGGCGCCCTCTCCCGTGCCGTCCTCGGGCGGCACCGGGTCGTACCCGCACAACGCCTCCTCCGCGGCGCCGACGGCGAGGCCGGTCAGCATCACCCGGCCGTCGTCGCACACCAGCACCGTGCGCGCGGTGACGTTGCGGTGCACCCAGCCATGGGCGTGCAGCACCCGCAGCGCCATGAGCACGTCGGAGGCGACCTCGGCCGCCCGGTACGGCGACAGCGGCTGCTCGGCGAGCAGCGCGGACAGCGGGCGCGCGGCCACCAACTCGCTGACGATCCACAGCGAGCCGCCCTCGGCGAAGACGTCGAAGACCTGGTCGAGGCGCGGATGGTCGGGGATGCGGGCCGCCGCCTGCACGGCCTCCACGGCGCGCCGCACGGCCGGATCGGCGGGCCGCCGGGTGGCGCTCCGGGCGTCCGGCGCCCGCCGGGTGCCGCGCTCGCGCGCGGTGAACCCCTCGGGCAGGCCCTCCGCGTCGAGCACCTCCGCCTCGACGACCTCCGGCAACGGCACCTGCCGGACGAGCACGTCCTGGCCGCTGTAGGTGTCGAAGGCGCGGGTCTCGGTGAGTTCGTACTCCTCGGCGGGCGGCAACGGCAGGCGGTAGCGGTCGGCGAGCACCCGACCCGCGTAGTCCTCCACTTTGCCTCCCCCGGCCGCCCGGTCGGTCACATCCGTTCGCCTCGCGACCCGTTCCGCACACACATCCGGCTGCGTACGGTCCGCAACCATTCACGATACGTGCCGGAGGCAACCCGCATTGAGTGGATGACGGATTCTCACGCCCCAAACCGGCGTCCGCCGTCTACGACTTGGGCGTGAAGGTCGTCGTCAGCGTCTTCCAGGTGTCCTTGCGCAGCGCGCTGTCCCACTTCGCGGACTTCGCGGTGTACATCAGTCCGTAACCGAGGTGGCCGTCGACCACGAACCCGCGGTCGATGGTGCGGTAGCCGGTGCCGCCGTCGACGTAGGTGAACTCCCAGTCGGCCGTGTTCCAGCCGCGGTAGTCCACCTTCTCGATGCGGATCCGGTGGTACTGGGAACGCTCCATGTAGCCTTCCTGGTTCTCCCAGTCCGCCACCGGGTCGTCCTTGGGGCTGCCGGTCCAGCCGATGAGCAGCTTCTGCCCGTCGGGACCGGTGTAACGGTCGCCCGCACCACCGGTGGACTGGTACGACCACCCCTTGGGCAGCCCGATCGAGTACCCCTGGCCGCCCTTGCGGGTCGACACCGCCGGCGCGCTCCCGCCGCCCCTGGAGCCGGACGTGCCGGAGGTGTCGCCGGTGGACGCGCTCGCGCCGACCGTGCGGGACGCGGCACCGGTGCCGGCCGCGGACGGGGCCGCCCCGTCCGTCCGTGTCCCGCCGGCCGTCGTCCTGCCGCCCTTGTCCTGCTTGGTGGACGCGCTGGCGCTGGCGGCCGCCTTGGCCGCGCCGCTCTTGCCGTCCTTGCCGTCGCCGCTGTTCAGCACGATGGTCAGGATGGTGCCGAGCACGGCGAGGACGATCACCACGGCGATGATCAGCAGTGTGCGCCTGGGCACCACGTCGGTCAGCGGCGCTCTCGGCACCGGTCGCGGCGGCAGGTCCAGGTCCGGCGGGGGCATCACGGGCCAGCCCGAACTCGGCTTGTTCGCGCTGGAGTTCGGCACACGGGCGGCACCCGAGGCCGGTCCGCCCGGCCGTCCGGCGGATCCGGCGCCGGACCGCGTGGAGGAGCCGGGCCGCGCCCCGCCGGAGGGCACCGGGCGCGCCCCACCGGCCGTGGCACCGCCCGCGCCCGCCGCTCCGCCGGCACCCGGCTCGCTCGTGTCGCCGCCGTTCTTCGTCCGCGCCGACGCCGCGGCGGTGGCCGCCGCCCCGGCCGCCTTGCGGACCGATCGCAGCGCGCCGCGCAGCTTGTCCGCCGCCTCCTCGCCGCGCCGGCCCTCGGACAGCCCGGGCTGTGCGGGCAGCGGAACCACCCGCGTGGCGTCCAGGGACTCCGGTTCGGGCGCGTGGAGCACCGTGTTGAGCAGGACCCGGGCGCCGGCGTCGTCGAGCCGCTGGGCCGGGTCCTTGGTGAGCAGGCCGTAGATGACGTCCTTGAGGGGGCCCGCGTTCTTGGGCTCCTCCACGGGCTCGGTCATCACCGCGGTGAGGGTGGCGATCGCCGACCCCTTGTCGTACGGGGGGACGCCCTCGACCGCGGCGTACAGCAGGCCGCCGAGCGACCACAGGTCGGCCGCCGGGCCCGGCTTGTGACCGCGGGCGCGCTCCGGGGAGATGTAGGACGGGGCGCCGACGAGCATGCCGGTGGAGGTGATGGACGGGTCACCCTCGACCTGCGCGATGCCGAAGTCGGTGAGCACGACCCGGCCGTCCTCGGCGATGAGCACGTTGGACGGCTTCACGTCGCGGTGCAGGATGCCCTCGCGGTGCGCGGCGCGCAGCACGTCGAGGACGGCGAGGCCCACTTCGGCGGCGCGCCTCGGCTCCAGCAGGCCGTCCTCGCGGATGACCTCGGCGAGGGACTTGCCCTCCACCAACTCCATGACGATCCAGGGCCGGTCGTCCTCGTCGACCACGTCGAAGACCGTCACCGCGCTGTTGTTGCGGATCCGGGCGATCGCCTTGGCCTCGCGCAGGGTGCGCGTGATCAGGCGCCGCTTCTCCTCCTCGTCGATGTTCGACGGGAACCGCAGCTCCTTGACGGCGACCGTCCGGCTCAGGGTCTCGTCCTCGGCACGCCAGACGGTGCCCATTCCGCCCCGGCCCAGTACGTCTCCCAGCCGGTACCGCCCGGCGAGTAGACGACGCCCGCTCTTGTCCTGACGAGTCTCCTGACGAGATGTTCCCGCCCGCTCCGCCTCCGACATGCGTCCCCTCATACAACCCGCCCTGACAGAGCCTCCATTGTCTCTCACTCGACAAGTGCTCAACGCCCAGGGCCCCTCGCCGCGGCGGGGCCAACGTGCCGGAAGCCGGGCGAAGTGCACGTTTCTCACGCGGGGATGACGACTGTTCGGCTGTCGGCGGCCCCGGCTGCCCGACGCGAGCGGAAGGTACGGCTCCGCTGTGCGCTCCCGTCATGACGGAGCGCCATGACGCCGGCCGGGGAACCGGGCGGGCGCGCGCCCGCTCAGCTGAGCGGCACGATGTCCGGTGCGCCGAGCCGCGCCGCGTCGGCCGTCTGGTCGTCGGGCTGGAGCTGGGACTCCCGCTCGGCCTCCACGCGCTTCTCGTAGTGCTCGACCTCGCGCTCGATCTGGTCCTTGTCCCAGCCGAGGACAGGCGCCATCAGCTCGGCCGCCTCGCGAGCGCTGCGGGTGCCCCGGTCGAAGGTCTCGATGGAGATGCGGGTGCGGCGGGTGAGGACGTCGTCCAGGTGCCGGGCGCCCTCGTGCGAGGCCGCGTACACCACCTCGGCGCGCAGATAGTCGTCGGCGGCGGACAGGGGCTCGCCCAGGGCGGCGTCGGCGGCGATGAGGTCCAGGACCTCCTCGGACATGGAGCCGTACCGGTTCAGCAGGTGCTCCACGCGGGCCACGTGCAGTCCGGTGCGGGCGGCGGTCCGTGCGCGCGCGTTCCACAGCGCATGGTAGCCCTCCGCGCCGAGCAGCGGGGTCTCCTCCGTCACACAGTCGGCGACCCGCATGTCCAGGCCGTGCACGGCCTCGTCGACGGCGTCCTTCGCCATCACCCGGTAGGTGGTGTACTTGCCGCCCGCCACGACCACGAGCCCGGGCGCCGGGTGAGCGACGGTGTGCTCGCGGGACAGCTTGCTGGTGGCGTCGGACTCCCCGGCGAGCAGCGGGCGCAGCCCGGCGTACACGCCCTGGACGTCGTCGCGCCCGAGCGGCACCGCGAGCACCGAGTTGACGTGTTCCAGCAGGTAGTCGATGTCGGCGCTGGACGCGGCCGGGTGGGCCTTGTCGAGGTCCCAGTCGGTGTCGGTGGTTCCGATGATCCAGTGCCGGCCCCAGGGGATGACGAACAGGACGGACTTCTCGGTGCGCAGGATCAGACCGCTGCTGGAGTGGATGCGGTCCTTGGGCACGACCAGGTGGATGCCCTTGGAGGCGCGGACGTGGAACTGGCCGCGCTCGCCCACCATGGCCTGCGTGTCGTCGGTCCACACGCCGGTCGCGTTGACGATCTGCTTGGCGCGGATCTCGTACTCCCCGCCGCCCTCCACGTCCTGCACCCGGGCGCCGACGACCCGCTCGCCCTCGCGCAGGAACCCGGTCACGCGCGCGCGGTTGGCCACCTTGGCGCCGTAGGACGCCGCCGTGCGCACCAGGGTGGCCACGAAGCGGGCGTCGTCCACCTGGGCGTCGTAGTACTGCAGGGCTCCGACCAGGGCGTCCTTCTTCAGGCAGGGGGCGACGCGCAGGGCGTGACGGTGGGACAGATGGCGGTGCATGGGCAGGCCCCGGCCGTGTCCGCGGGCCATGGACATCGCGTCGTACAGGGCCACGCCCGAGCCCGCGTACAGCCGCTCCCAGCCCTTGTGCTGCAGCGGATAGAGGAACGCCACCGGTTTGACCAGGTGCGGGGCGAGCCGCTCCAGGAGCAGTCCGCGCTCCTTCAGGGCCTCGCGGACGAGGGCGAAGTCGAGCATCTCCAGATAGCGCAGACCGCCGTGGATGAGTTTGCTGGACCGGCTGGAGGTCCCGGACGCCCAGTCGCGGGCCTCGACCAGACCGGTGGACAGACCGCGGGTCACGGCGTCCAGGGCGGTGCCCGCGCCGACGACCCCGGCGCCCGTCACCAGGACGTCCAGCTCGCGCTCCGCCATCGCCGCCAGTGCCTCTGCGCGCTGCGCCGGCCCCAGAGTCGCTGTCCTCACCGCTGCCTCCCGCTGTCGCACACTCGCTCGCGTCGGCCGCACCCGGCGGGCGAAGCCCGGTTCACCCCCTCCTCATGCCCAAATTCTGACCGCGTTGCCCGACTTCAGCCACCACGGACTCCCAACCTGTGGACAACTTGCACACAACCCTGAAAGACACACGGACACAATCAGACATAACGGTCATATATGTACCTAGTCTGACAGAGCACTCGCTCATCCTGTCGGCAGCGGTTGCGTACCTGTTCCGCTTCGGCTACTGGGAAGGACGGCCCACGCATGCCCTCAGACCTCGCCGTCATCGGACTCGGCCCCTACGGTTTGCCGCTCGCCCAGGCCGCCGTCGCCGCAGGCGTCGCCACCATCGGCTACGCGACCGGCCCCGAGGCGGGCTCGCTCAGCGCGGCCGAACTGCGCCGGATGCACGCGGCGGGCTTCCGGCCGGGCACCGACCCGGCCCAGCTCGGCCGGGTGCGCACGGCGGTGATCTGCGCGTCGACCCCGCGCGGCGCCGACGGCGGGCTCGACCTCGGCCAGGTCGAGGCGTCCGCCCGCACCCTCGCCGAACGGCTCCGCCCGCACACCACGGTCATCCTGGAGTCACCCGTGCTGCCCGGCACGACGGAGGAGTTCCTGCGGCCCCTGCTGGAGAAGGGCTCCGGGCTGCGCGCCGGCCGCGACTTCCACCTCGCCTACTCCCCCAGCCGGATCGACCCCGGCAACCGCGACCACACCCCCGCCAACATCCCCAAGGTCATCGGCGGCCTCACCCCCGCCTGCACCGAGTCGGCCGCCGCCTTCTACGGCCGGCTCACCGACAAGGTGGTACGCGCGCGTGGTCTGCGCGAGGCCGAGACGGTGCAGCTGCTGGAGACCAATTTCCGGCACGTCAACATCGCGCTGGTCAACGAGATGGCCGTGCTCTGCCACGAGCTGGGCGTCGACCTGTGGGACGTGATCCGCTGCGCGGAGACCAAGCCGTTCGGCTTCCATGCCTTCCGGCCCGGACCCGGCGTCGGCGGACACGGCGTCCCGCAGGACCTCACCGGCCACGCCACCCGCACCCTGCGCATGGTGGAACTGGCCCAGCAGGTCAACAGCCGGATGCCGCGGTACGTCGTCCAGCGCGCGGCGGCCCTTCTCAACGAGCACGGCAAGTCCGCCCGGGGCGCGCGCGTACTGCTGCTCGGCGTGACCTACAAGCCCGACCTCGCCGACCTGCAGGGCACACCCACCCAGGAGATCGCGGCCCGGCTGATGGAGCTGGGCGCCTCCGTGAGCTTCCACGACCCGCACGTGGCCTCCTGGAACGTCCTGGACCGCCCGGTCCCGCGCGCGGACGCGCTCTACGAGGCCGCCGCCGACGCCGACCTGACCATCCTGCTCCAGCACCACCGGACCTACGACCTGCAGGGGCTGTCCGTGAAGGCCCAGCTGCTGCTGGACACGCGCGGCGCCACGCCCACCGGGGCGGCGCACCGGCTCTGAGCCCGGTCACGAACGGAAAACGGCCGGGGGCCCTGTCGTCCCCGGCTGTTAGTCTCCCCCGGACCCGCCGCACACGGATGCGCGGGCCTCTTCCGTTTCCGTGATCCAGTCGTGCTCCACCTCGGGGGGATTTCTGTCATGAGCCAGTCAGCGCCGCCGCCTCAGCCGCCGCAGTCCGGTCCGCTGGGCGCCAACCCGTACGCCCAGCAGGCCCCGGCCCCCGTCCCGGGAGCGCCGTACCCGCCGCAGCCGGGCGCCTTCGCCGCGCCGCCGGCGCCGCCCGCCCCGGTCCGGAGCAACCTGGTCCTGGGCCTGGTCGCCGCCCTCGTCGCCGCCGTGGTCGCCGGTGCGCTCTACGGCGTCATCGCCGGCGCCACCAAGCACGAGATCGGCTACGCGGCCGTCGGCGTCGGCTTCGTCATCGGCCTCGCGGCCGGCAAGGCGGGCGGCCGCAACCCGGCCCTGCCCGTCCTGAGCGCCGTCCTCGCGCTCGGCGCGGTCTACCTCGGCCAGCTGGTCGGCGACGCGATCATCATCGCCAACCACTTCGACGTCAGCTTCAACGAGATCTTCTTCAAGCACTTCAGCGGCGTCCAGGAGGTCTGGAAGAAGGACTCCGACCCGCTGACCTTCCTGTTCCTGGCCATCGGCGCGGCAGCCGCGTTCTCGGGCTCCAGGAAGGCCGCCCAGTAGACCCGCGCCCGCACAAGAAAGGGCCCGCCCACCGCTGACGGTGGCCGGGCCCTTCGCGTCGCACGGGTCAGCGGCGGTGCTGGCTGTCCGCGACCGTCACCTCGACCCGCTGGAACTCCTTCAGCTCGCTGTAGCCGGTGGTGGCCATGGCGCGGCGCAGGGCGCCGAAGAAGTTCATCGAACCGTCGGGGGTGTGGGACGGGCCGGTGAGGATCTCCTCGATGGTGCCGACCGTGCCGAGGTCGACCTTCTTGCCGCGGGGCAGCTCCTCGTTGACCGCCTCCATGCCCCAGTGGTGGCCCTTGCCCGGCGCGTCCGTGGCGCGCGCCAGCGGGGAGCCCATCATCACCGCGTCCGCGCCGCAGGCGATCGCCTTGGGCAGGTCGCCGGACCAGCCCACGCCACCGTCCGCGATCACGTGCACATACCGCCCGCCGGACTCGTCCATGTAGTCACGGCGAGCCGCGGCCACGTCGGCGACGGCCGTCGCCATCGGCACCTGGATGCCCAGCACGTTGCGCGTGGTGTGGGCGGCGCCGCCGCCGAAGCCGACCAGGACACCGGCCGCGCCGGTCCGCATCAGGTGCAGGGCCGCGGTGTAGGTGGCGCAGCCGCCGACGATCACCGGGACGTCCAGCTCGTAGATGAACTGCTTCAGGTTCAGCGGCTCGTGCGCGGACGAGACGTGCTCCGCCGAGACCGTCGTACCGCGGATGACGAAGATGTCCACACCCGCGTCCACGACCGCCTTGGAGAACTGCGCGGTGCGCTGCGGGGAGAGCGCGGCGGCCGTGACCACGCCGGAGTCGCGCACCTCCTTGATGCGCGCGCCGATCAGCTCCTCCTTGATGGGGGCGGAGTAGATCTCCTGGAGGCGCCGGGTCGCCTGCTCGGCCGGCAGCCCGGCGATCTCGTCCAGCAGCGGCTGCGGGTCCTCGTGCCGGGTCCACAGGCCTTCGAGGTTGAGCACGCCGAGGCCGCCCAGCTCGCCGATGCGGATCGCGGTGGCCGGGGAGACGACCGAGTCCATGGGGGCGGCGAGGAAGGGCAGCTCGAAGCGGTAGGCGTCGATCTGCCAGGCGATCGAGACCTCCTTCGGGTCCCGCGTACGGCGGCTGGGGACGACGGCGATGTCGTCGAAGGCGTACGCCCGGCGGCCGCGCTTGCCGCGCCCGATCTCGATCTCAGTCACGTCTGTGGCCTTTCCCTATGCGTTGCAGCGCCTTCCAGTATCGCCGACGCCCGCGGCAGAAGCCCTCCGCAGGTACGGCAACGGCGGCCCCGGATGCTCCGGGACCGCCGTTGCGGAAGCTCACGCGCGCGTGGGCGTCACTTCTTGCTGCTGTAGTTGGGCGCCTCGACCGTCATCTGGATGTCGTGCGGGTGGCTCTCCTTCAGACCCGCCGAGGTGATCCGCACGAAGCGGCCGTTGGCCTGAAGGTCCGGGACCGTCCTGCCGCCGACGTAGAACATCGACTGGCGCAGGCCGCCGACCAGCTGGTGGACCACGGAGGACAGCGGGCCGCGGTAGGGCACCTGGCCCTCGATGCCCTCGGGGATCAGCTGCTCGTCGGAGGCGACACCCTCCTGGAAGTAGCGGTCCTTGGAGAACGACCTGCGGTCGCCGCGGGTCTGCATGGCGCCCAGCGAGCCCATGCCGCGGTACGACTTGAACTGCTTGCCGTTGATGAACAGCAGCTCGCCCGGGGACTCCTCGCAGCCCGCGAGCAGCGAGCCGAGCATCACCGTGTCGGCGCCCGCGACCAGGGCCTTGGCGATGTCGCCGGAGTACTGCAGACCGCCGTCGCCGATCACCGGGACACCGGCGTCCTTGGCGGCGAGCGCGGCCTCGTAGATCGCGGTGACCTGCGGGACGCCGACGCCGGCTACCACACGGGTGGTGCAGATGGAGCCCGGTCCGACCCCGACCTTGATGCCGTCGGCACCCGCGTCGACCAGGGCCTGGGCGCCGTCGCGCGTGGCGACGTTGCCGCCGATGACGTCGACGCCGGCGGAGTTCGACTTGATCTTGGCGATCATGTCCCCGACCAGGCGGGAGTGGCCGTGCGCGGTGTCCACGACGATGAAGTCGACACCGGCCTCGATCAGGGCCTGGGCGCGCTCGAAGGCGTCACCGGCCACGCCGACCGCCGCGCCGACCAGGAGACGGCCGTCCGCGTCCTTGGCGGCGTTCGGGTACTTCTCGGCCTTGACGAAGTCCTTGACGGTGATCAGGCCCTTGAGGACACCCTCGCCGTCGACCAGCGGCAGCTTCTCGATCTTGTGCTTGCGCAGCAGCTCCATGGCCTCCGGGCCGGAGATGCCGACCTTGCCGGTGACCAGCGGCATCGGGGTCATGACCTCGTGCACGCGGCGGCTGCGGTCGCTCTCGAAGGCCATGTCACGGTTGGTGACGATGCCCAGGAGCTTCTTGTCGCCGTCGGTCACCGGGACGCCGCTGATGCGGAACTTGGCGCACAGCGCGTCGGCCTCGGCGAGCGTGGCCTCCGGGTGGATGGTGATGGGGTCGGTCACCATGCCGGACTCGGAGCGCTTCACCAGGTCGACCTGGTTGGCCTGGTCCTCGATGGACAGGTTGCGGTGCAGCACGCCGACGCCGCCCTGGCGGGCCATCGCGATCGCCATGCGCGACTCGGTGACCTTGTCCATCGCGGCGGACAGCAGCGGGATGTTGACCCGCACGTTCTTGGAGACGTACGAGGCGGTGTCGATGTCGTCGGGCGCCATGTCCGACGAGCCCGGCAGCAGCAGCACGTCGTCGTAGGTCAGCCCGAGTGTCGCGAATTTACCGGGCACTCCGTCGACGTTGGCAGTCATGACACCTTCCCCAAATGGCCTTGATCGGTGCGGATGTCCATGCTAACGGGAAGCATCGCTAGCAAATTCCACGGTAAGGGCTCACTTCAGGCTTCGTATGTTCGTACGGAAACGGAAGCGAGCGTGTTCAACAGGATCCGCGAGCGGACGACAGGGGCCGCGCCCCAAGGGTGTTACTGCTCGGCGAGCGCCCGGAGCCGGCTCAGTGCCCTGTGCTGGGCGACCCGGACCGCGCCGGGTGACATTCCCAACATCTGCCCCGTCTCCTCCGCGGTCAAGCCCACGGCGATGCGCAGCAGCAGCAGTTCGCGCTGGTTCTCCGGGAGGTTGGCCAGCAGCTTCTTGGCCCACTCGGCGTCGCTGCTGAGCAGGGCGCGCTCCTCGGGGCCGAGGGAGTCGTCGGGGCGTTCCGGCATCTCGTCGGAGGGCACCGCCGTGGAGCCCGGGTGGCGCATGGCGGCGCGCTGGAGGTCGGCGACCTTGTGGGAGGCGATGGCGAAGACGAACGCCTCGAAGGGGCGGCCGGTGTCCCGGTAGCGGGGCAGCGCGAGCAGGACCGCGACACAGACCTCCTGGGCCAGGTCCTCGACGAAGTGACGCGCGTCGCCGGGCAGCCGGGACAGCCGGGTACGGCAGTAGCGCAGCGCCAGCGGGTGGACATGAGCGAGCAGATCGTGCGTGGCCTGCTCGTCCCCGTCGACGGCGCGATGCACGAGCGCACCGATCGCCCCGTGGGCCGTGCCCGCCTCGTCGTCGCGCATCGGTCCATGGTGCCTTGCGGCCGTCCGGTCCGTCGCATCGTGCTCGTGGTTGTGCACCGAAGCGTTATGAGCAAGTGCGCCGGCACTCATCCCCTGCGCCCTCCCCTTCACCTCGACCGACTCGTCCCCGAGAGACTCCACATCTCAAGGATGCGGCATCCGCGCCGAAACGAGCAGCGCGCGTTCGGTGGGCCGCCTTGCGCCGCGCCCTCCGAAGCGTCCGACGGAGTCGCACGCCGGGGCCGCGGACAGCCCGGCCCGGTGCGCCGCGTTCCTCGTCCAGCGGTGCCGACCACGGGTGTTCCCACAGTGGATCTCCGTGCCCGGGTACGGCCGGCCACCCGTCCGGCGACCTGCCCCCCACCTCCCCGGGTGTGACCGGGTCCACCCGCCGAAGGCCCCTCACGGCCGCCTCCACGGGCAACCGGGGCGGCCCTGAGGGCACGGCGGTACGACGCCGGAGCCGAGGACGCCACGGCCGGACACCCGGCATGCGCGCCCGCTCCGGAGCCGGCGCCCCGCACGGCCACGCACGCGCGCGTGCCCGCCGGTGCGGCTTTCGACACCGGAAGCACCCCGCTCCCGCGCACGGCCGAGGCACGCCCCGCCGGAGCGCGACCCCGGCGGCACCCGCGGCGGCGCCGGGAGCCCGGAATGCATCGGCGCGTGCGCCATGGCCCGGTTCGAGTCGTCACACGACCCGAACAGCCCAACGAGACCCACTGCCCCGCCCACCCCCAGACCCCGCCGCCCCGCGACCACCCAAGCCACCACCGGACCCGCGGCCCTGGAAGCCACCACGGGACACGGAACCCACGAGGTCGCCCCGAGACGCGGCACCCCCGAGGCCCCCGCGAGACGCGGACCCGAGGCCACCACACGACCCGCGACCACCCGGGCCCCCACGAGACGGGGGACCACCGCAGGCACCACACGGCCCAGGACCACCGAAGCCTCCCCAAGACGGGAGGCCACCCGGGGCGCCACAAGGCCCAGGACCACCCAAGCCCCCGCAGGACACGGAACCACCGAAGCCGCCCCAGAACACGGGAGCCCCGAGGCCACCACACGGCCCGGGACCACCCAAGCTCCCGCAAGACGGGAGACCGCCGCGGGCGCCACACGGCCCGGGCCGGCCGAAGCCGCCATGAGCTGCGGGGCCACCGAAGCCACCCCAGGCCGCAGGACCGTCGAAGCCGCCCCAAGTCGCGGAGCCGGCGGTGTCGGCGGTGTCAGCGTCCGGGCCGGGTGCGCGGAGCGCGGCAGTTCACCCGGGTGCCGTGAGGCTCCTGTCAGGTGCGCTTCCCGAGGTTCCCGCGCCGATGGGGCGCCCCACTGCTGCCAGGGGAGGCGGATACGCGTCCGGCTCCGGGAGTGACGCCCGGGGGCGGCCGGCCCCGCCTGCCCCGCAGGGCTGGGCACTGCCTACCGGACCAGTCCCCAGCGGAAGCCGAGCGCCACGGCGTGGGCCCGGTCCGAGGCGCCGAGCTTCTTGAACAGGCGCCGCGCGTGCGTCTTGACGGTGTCCTCGGAGAGGAACAGCTCGCGGCCGATCTCGGCGTTGGAGCGGCCGTGGCTCATGCCCTCCAGGACCTGGATCTCACGCGCGGTGAGCGTCGGCGCGGCACCCATCTCGGCCGACCGCAGGCGGCGCGGGGCGAGCCGCCAGGTGGGGTCGGCCAGTGCCTGCGTGACCGTGGCCCGCAGCTCCGCGCGCGAGGCGTCCTTGTGCAGGTAGCCCCGGGCGCCGGCGGCGACCGCGAGGGCCACGCCGTCGAGGTCCTCGGCGACGGTGAGCATGATGATGCGCGCGCCGGGGTCGGCGGACAACAGCCGGCGCACCGTTTCCACGCCGCCCAGGCCGGGCATGCGCACGTCCATCAGAATGAGGTCGGAGCGGTCGGCGCCCCAGCGGCGGAGGACTTCCTCGCCGTTGGCCGCCGTCGTCACGCGCTCGACGCCGGGCACGGTCGCGACCGCGCGGCGGAGCGCTTCTCGGGCAAGCGGGGAGTCGTCGCAGACGAGGACGGATGTCATGACCGCCCTCCGCAGCTGATGCGCGTCACCTTGAGCCTCCAGGCTGGTACGGAATCGTCACCTGTGCGGTCGACCGTCTCGGACGCCTGCCCGAGCTCTTGTGTTTTCAACCGCCTCCGCACTCTCAACGACGGTCACTCGAAAGAGTTACGGGGCTGCGTGCCGTCTTCGGCACTCTACGTGAGGGCCTCGACACGGCGCAGACACGGACGACAGACCCTCAACTTTTCATCACAACTATGCCCCATTTGGCCGCTTTTCTTCCCGTTTCGGGATGTCCGAGGCTAGATTCGCAATGAGTCATATTTTCATCTCCTTAGACCGGAGATGTACGGTCGTTGGCACCGTATCCGCTCAGAACGGCTACAAGGGGTCACGTAATGGCAGATTTCTCCCGCCTTCCCGGACCGAACGCGGACCTGTGGGACTGGCAGCTGCTGGCTGCCTGCCGCGGCGTGGACAGCTCGCTCTTCTTCCACCCGGAGGGCGAGCGCGGGGCGGCTCGGAGCGCTCGCGAGAACTCGGCCAAGGAAGTCTGCATGAGGTGCCCTGTCCGCGCGGAGTGCGCGGCGCACGCGCTGGCGGTACGCGAGCCGTACGGCGTGTGGGGCGGCCTGACCGAGGATGAGCGTGAGGAGTTGATGGGGCGCGCGCGCAACCGCCTGGTGACGGCCTCGGCCGTCGGCGCGGACACAGCCCCGAACCACTGAAGGAACGTTTCTGCACCCACAGCCCCCCGGGTGCGCTCTTTCCCCTCCCCCCAGGGCACGCCGCGTGCGTGCCCTTGATCCGCCGCACCCCTCCCCCGCGACGGCTAGCCGCGCCCGGCCGCCCGGGCCAGCTGTTCCAGCGTCGCCGCCACGGCCGGCACCTGTGCCAGGTCGGGCAGGGTGAGGGCGACGATCTCGCGCCGTACCGCCGGTTCCAGCCGCACCATGCGCACACCCCGCGGCCGTACCGACTCCACCGCCAGCTGGGGCAGTACGGCCACCCCCAGGCCGGCGCCGACCAGGCCGACCACCGCGGGGTAGTCGTCCGTGGCGAAGTCGATGCGCGGAACGAAACCGGCTCCCTCGCAGACCTCGACCAGCTGGCCGCGGCAGCGCGGGCAGCCCGCGATCCAGGGCTCCTCGGCCAGCTCGCCGATGGCAAGGGACTCCGCGCGCGCCAGGCGGTGCCGCTCCGGGACCAGGGCGACCAGGCGGTCGGTCAGCAGGGGCCGTACGACCAGGTCGTCCCAGTCCTCGGCGACCGCCGCCCCCTCGTAGCGGAAGGCCAGGGTGAGGTCGCATTCGCCCTCGCGCAGCAGCTCGGCGGACTTCGGGGGCTCGGCCTCCTCCAGGGAGACGCGGGTACCGGGGTGGGCGGCGCGCAGGGCGGCCAGGGCGGCGGGCACGAGGGTGGACGTACCGCTCGGGAAGGAGACCAGCCGGACCCGGCCGGCCCGCAGGCCCGCGATGGCGGCGACCTCCTCCTCGGCCGCGGTGAGCCCGGCGAGAATGCCGGAGGCGTGCCTGACCAGGGCTTCTCCGGCCTGGGTCAGCCGCATCTCGCGGCCGTTGCGCACCAGCAGCGGGGTGCCGACCGAAGCCTCCAGGGCTTTCATCTGCTGGCTGACGGCGGGCTGGGTGCAGCCCAGTTCGCGCCCCGCCGCGGAGAAGGAACCAGTGGTGGCGACGGCGCGCAGGACGCGGAGATGACGGGCCTCGATCACCCTTCGAGCATAAGGCTTTCTTGGGGATGGTGCGAGATATCGATTCGACGCTTTGAGATGTGGTCCCGTACCGTCGGGGCATGAGGGTTCTCACGGTCAATCTGGGCCGCCCACGGCCGGTGCCGTACACCGACCAGCCGCAGGGTGTGACGGGCATCGACAAGAAGCCGGTCGACGGGCCGGTGCGGGTGACGGCGCCGGGCCCCAAGGGCGTCGGCGGAAGCGGCCTGGCCGGGGACGCGGTGTGCGAGCTGCGCCATCACGGCGGGGACGACCAGGCGGTGTACGCCTACGCCCGCGAGGACCTCGACGACTGGGAGCACGCGCTCGACCGGTCGCTGCCCAACGGCTGCTTCGGGGAGAACCTGACGACGCACGGGCTGGACGTCTCCGGGGCGCTGATCGGCGAGCGCTGGCGGATCGGCGCCGCACTGGTCCTGGAGGTGACCTCCGGCCGGATCCCGTGCCGCACGTTCCAGGGCCATCTGGGCGAGCGCGGCTGGGTCAAGAGGTTCACACAGAAGGGCGCAACGGGTGCCTACCTCCGGGTGATCGAACCGGGCGAGATACAGGCCGGCGACCCCGTGGAGATCGTGCACCGGCCGGACCACGGGGTGACGGCGGCGCTGCAGTTCCGCGCGGTCACCACCGAGCGGGAACTGCTGCCGCGGCTGCTCGCGGCGGGCGAGGCGCTGCACGCGGAGACGCTGGCCGCGGTGCGCAAGTACACGGCGCAGCGGCAGGGCTGAGGGACCGTCGGCCGGGGCGCCACCCGGGCCCGACGGCCGGCGGACGCGCTCGCTCCGGGTCACTACCCTTGGGCCATGACAACGGCTCTGATTACGGGATCGACCGCGGGGATCGGCGCCGCGTTCACGCGGCGCCTGGCGGCTGACGGACACGACCTCGTGCTGGTGGCACGGGACACCAAACGGCTGCGCGAACAGGCGACCGAACTGCACGACCGGCACGGCATCGAGGTGGAGGTGCTGACCGCCGACCTGTCCGAGGACAAGGGCATCGAGGCGGTCGCCGACCGTCTCGGCGACCGGAAGAACCCGGTCGACCTGCTGGTCAACAACGCGGGCTTCGGCAACAAGGGCCGCTATCTGGAGGTGTCCATGGCCGACGAGCTGCGGATGCTGAAGGTGCACTGCGAGGCGGTGCTCCGGCTGACGTCGGCGGCGGCCGAGGCGATGCGCGAGCGCGGGCGGGGCGGGATCGTCAACGTCGCCTCCGTGGCCGCCTTCGTGCCGCGCGGCACCTACGGCGCCTCCAAGGCGTGGGTCGTGCAGTTCACGCAGGGCGCGGCCAAGGACCTGGCCGGCAGCGGCGTACGCCTGATGGCCCTGTGCCCCGGCTTCGTGCGCACCGAGTTCCACGAGCGGGCCGGAATGGGCACGGACAACATCCCGGGCTGGATGTGGCTGGACGCCGACAAACTGGTCGCGGCGGCCCTGGCCGACCTGGCGCGCGGCAAGTCGCTGTCGATCCCCGACCCGCGCTACAAGGCGCTGATGGGGCTGGTGAAGGTGACCCCGCGCGGGCTGATGGGCGGGATCTCCTCCCGGACGGGACGCAAGTACGGGCCCCGTTAGCGGACGGGTGGCGTTGCCGTACCGGTGCGAAAATGAGCATGACGGAAACCGGGCCAGGGGGGCCGGGAGGCGGCGTCATGACCTTCGTACAGCTCATCGAGTGCAGGACGAGCCGGCTGGACGAGATGAACCGGCTGATGGACGACTGGGTCACGCAGACCAGGGGCAGACGGACGGCGACGCACGCGCTGGTCGGCAGGGACCGCTCGGACGCGTCGCACATCGTCGAAGTGGTGGAGTTCCCGTCGTACGCGGAGGCGATGCGGAACTCGAAGCTCCCGGAGACCGGCCAGATCTTCCAGGAGATGGTCGCGTTGTGCGACGAGACGCCGACGTTCATGGACCTGGACGTCGTGCGGGACGAGCGGCTTTCCGAGGACACCGTGCGGCGGTTCTACGGGGCGCTCGCGACCGCGGGCGAGCTGCCCCCGCTCAACGACCTGCTGGACGAGGACGTCCACAGCCACGATCCGGTGAACCCGCAGGACACCATCGGCCTGGACAACGCCCGCGCCGAGTACCGGATGTGGCGCGCCGCCTTCGACTTCACCTTCACCGTCGAGGACGTGCTCGCGCAGGGCGACCGGGCCTGCGCGCGGTGGACGTGGAACGCCACCCACAAAGGGGACTTCCTGGGGATCGCGGCCACGGGCAGGAACGTCACCATGACCGGGATGACGCTCTTCCGCTTCACGGACCACGGCAAGATCGCCGAGACCTGGTGGCAGCACGATCAGCTGGGGCTGATGCAACAGCTCGGCGCGCTGGACGAGTTGGAGCAGTAGACAGGGCGAAGGCCCGGCACCGTGACGGTGCCGGGCCTTCGCTCGGGAGCGCTTGGCTCAGTGGGCGTGGCCGTGGCCGTGGCCCGCGGCGGCCGGCTCTTCCTCTTCCTTCTTCTCGACGACCAGGGTCTCGGTCGTGAGCAGCAGGGAGGCGATGGAGGCGGCGTTCTCCAGGGCGGAGCGGGTGACCTTCACCGGGTCGATGACGCCGGCCTTGACCAGGTCGCCGTACTCGCCGGTGGCGGCGTTGTAGCCCTGCCCCTTCTCCAGGTCCTTGACCTTGGAGACGATGACGTAGCCCTCCTGGCCGGCGTTCTCGCCGATCCAGCGCAGCGGCTCGACCACGGCGTTGCGGACGACCGCGACACCGGTGGCCTCGTCGCCGGTCTTGCCGAGGTTGCCCTCCAGGACCTTGGAGGAGTGGACCAGGGCGGAGCCACCACCGGAGACGATGCCCTCCTCGACCGCGGCGCGGGTCGCGGAGATGGCGTCCTCCAGACGGTGCTTCTTCTCCTTCAGCTCCACCTCGGTGGCGGCGCCGACCTTGATCACGCACACGCCGCCGGCCAGCTTGGCGAGGCGCTCCTGGAGCTTCTCGCGGTCCCAGTCGGAGTCGGTGTTCTCGATCTCGGCCTTGATCTGCGCGACGCGGCCGGTGAGGTCCTCCTGCTTGCCGGCACCCTCGACGATCGTGGTGTCGTCCTTGGTGACGGTGACGCGGCGGGCGGAGCCGAGCACGTCCAGGCCGACCTGGTCGAGCTTGAGGCCGACCTCCTCGGAGATGACCGTGGCGCCGGTGAGGATGGCCATGTCCTGCAGCATCGCCTTGCGGCGGTCGCCGAAGCCGGGGGCCTTGACCGCGACCGCGTTGAAGGTGCCGCGGATCTTGTTGACCACCAGGGTGGAGAGGGCCTCGCCCTCGACGTCCTCGGCGATGATCAGCAGCGGCTTGGAGGCGCCGGCCTGGATGACCTTCTCCAGCAGCGGCAGCAGGTCCTGGATGGAGCTGATCTTGCCCTGGTTGATGAGGATGTACGGGTCGTCGAGGACGGCCTCCATACGCTCCTGGTCCGTCACGAAGTACGGCGACAGGTAGCCCTTGTCGAAGGCCATGCCCTCGGTGAAGTCCAGCTCCAGACCGAAGGTGTTGGACTCCTCGACGGTGATGACACCGTCCTTGCCGACCTTGTCCATCGCCTCGGCGATCAGCTCGCCGACCTGCTGGTCCTGGGCGGACAGCGCGGCGACGGCGGCGATGTCGGACTTCTCGTCGATCGGACGGGCCGTGGCGAGCAGGTCGTCGGAGACGGCCTTGACGGCGGCGTCGATGCCCTTCTTCAGGGCGGCCGGGGAGGCGCCGGCGGCGACGTTCTTCAGGCCCTCGCGCACCAGCGCCTGGGCGAGCACGGTGGCGGTGGTGGTGCCGTCACCAGCGATGTCGTTGGTCTTGGTGGCCACCTCCTTCACCAGCTGGGCGCCGAGGTTCTCGTACGGGTCCTCGATCTCGACCTCGCGGGCGATCGTGACACCGTCGTTGGTGATGGTGGGGGCACCGAACTTCTTGTCGATGACGACGTTGCGGCCGCGGGGGCCGATCGTCACCTTCACCGTGTCGGCCAGCTTGTTGACGCCGCGCTCAAGGGCGCGACGGGCGTCCTCGTCGAACTTCAGAATCTTCGCCATGACAGCGGAAGCCCTCTCGGAAATCTGTGGGTGTAAAGACAACTGCGCCCCGGACGCCCGGCTTCGTTATCGGTCGCGGGGGCCAGGGGCGCAGCTCAAGAGCAAAATGTGCTCGAAGGTGACTACTTCTCGATGATCGCGAGCACGTCGCGAGCCGAGAGGACGAGGTACTCCTCGCCGTTGTACTTCACCTCGGTGCCGCCGTACTTGCTGTAGAGGACGACATCGCCGACCTTGACGTCGAGCGGAAGGCGCTCGCCGTTCTCGAAGCGGCCCGGGCCCACGGCGAGGACGGCGCCCTCCTGGGGCTTCTCCTTCGCGGTGTCCGGGATGACCAGGCCAGAGGCGGTGGTCTGCTCGGCGTCGAGCGGCTGGACCACGATGCGGTCCTCAAGCGGCTTGATGGCAACCTTGGAGCTGGTGGTCGTCACGATCCGACCTCCCCCTTCGGAGATCTCACGGGGTTAACTGTCTGAGGTGGCGACCAGGTGGATCCGTCGTCGCGGGTGCCGGACCTGCCCGTCGCGTGTTGGCACTCTCCAGTGGGGAGTGCCAGAGCCGAGACTATGACTGCGATTAGCACTCGGTCAAGCGGAGTGCCAATGCCGTGCGGCGCGTCGGCCGAATCCGGTCCCCGCCCCGGCCGCGCCGGGCGCCTTTGCGGCCCGGTGGTCAGTTCAGGTAGTCCTCAAGGTGCCCCACCGTCAGTCCCCTCTGCTGGACCTTGCGCAGCACCCGCGCGGTGCGCTCGCGCAGGCTCGGTCCCGTGGTCTCGTCCGGTCCGATCAGGATGATGTCGCCGGGGCGGAGATGGTGTTCGCCGTGGGTGTAGACGAGGTCGGTCGGGGTCATCGCGGCGCGCCACAGGACGACCATGGAGATGCCGCAGTCCGAGGCCGCGTGCAGGGTGGTGGTGTCGTACGAGCCGTACGGCGGGCGGAAGAGGCGGGGGCGCAGGCCGAGGCGGGAGCTGATCCTGTCCTGCTGGCCGCAGATCTCGGCGCGCTGGGCGGCGTAGGGCAGTCCGGACAGGGCACGGTGGTCGAGGGTGTGGTTCTCGATGCCGGCGCCCAGCCGGTGCAGGCGGGCGAAGTGGGCGTAGCCGGGGCCGGCGACGCTGTCGGTGAGGAACATGCTGAGGGGCAGCCGGAGTTCGCGGACCATGTCGACGAAGCGGGGGTCCTTGTCGGCGCCGTCGTCGTAGGTGAGGAAGACGACCCGGTCGCGGGTGGGGACGTGGTCCACCACCCGGGGCAGGACGCGGCCGGAAGTGTGCGGGGTGAGGGCGAGCGCGCGGGCGGCGGGGCTCGGCGGGCGGTCGAGGGGCTCGTTCAGGCCCCAGCGGCGGTAGCCCCGGTCGGTGGCGGGACCGGGCGGGTGCACGCCCTCGGCGGCCCTCTTGCCGAGGCGCTCGATGGGATCGACGGACTGCGCACAGCCGCCGAGCAGCAGAGCCGAGGCAAGCGCCCCGGCCAGCACCCGCCCGGCACCCACCCGGGAACCCTCGAAGGCGGCCCCCGCCCGAGGCACCCGCGAGCCACCGGAGCCGACCGCCTGTGAGTCACCGGAGGCGGCCTTCCCGGGAGGCACCCGTGAGCCCCCGGAGCCCGCCCGGGCGCGGGGCGCCCGCGGGGCGCCGGGGGTGGCCCGGGGCCGGGGTGGCTGGGGGGCCTCCGGGGGCCCCGCGTAGCTCACAGGTAGTCCTCCAGGCGGGCCACGGCGTAGCCCTCGCGGGTGACCTTGTTCAGGAAGCGGCGCATGTCGTCGATCATCGTGCCGTTCCAGTCGGAGCGGCCCCGGAAGTGGGTGAGGACGATGTCGCCGCGGCGCATCTTCTGGTCGTCCTCGCGGTACTCCCAGTGGTCGACGAAGACCTCCTCGTTCCAGATCGGCGCGTAGCGGATGCCGCAGGCCTTGGCGGCGCGCAGGGTGTCCTGGTTGTAGTCGCCGTAGGGCGGGCGGAAGACCGTCGGGCGTCTGCCGAACTGCTTCTCCATGATGTCCTGCATGCCGCAGATCTCGTCCCGCTGTTCCTCGTAGGACAGGCCCGGCAGGTACGGGTGGTGCAGGGTGTGGTTGTTGAGGGTGTGGCCGTAGGACTGCATCCGGCGGAAGTACCCGTAGTCGTCGTTGACCAGGTAGTCACTGAGGAAGGCGGTGTACGGGATCTTCAGCTCCCGCATCATCCGCAGGAAGTCCGGGTCCTTCTCCGAACCGTCGTCGATCGTGAGGAAGACGATCTTCTGCTTGGTGGGGATCGTGGTGAAGACCGGTGGCAGCCACCAGTCCTCCTGGTGGTCCACCTCGAAGCCGGCCCGGGCGGTGATGTGCGGCTTCTTCGCGGGCGGGGGCGGCGGCGTCAGCGGGACCTGGTCCAGCCCCCAGCGTCTGGCGGCGGCGACCAGGCGGGCGTGTTCGGCGGCCTGGCGGGCCTGGGGGCTCAGCGCCTGCGCGGGGCCGCCCCGGCCGGGCGCGGAGCGGGTCGCCTCGGGGCCGGCACAGCCGGCGAGGAGAGCGGTGCAGAGCAACGCGACGGCTCCCCGGCGGAGGACCGGACGTCCGATGCGAGTCTGATTTTTATCGTTTTGTACGATTACCTGCATGGTGCCGGATCCTCCCAGGCCAGGGCCCCGGTGCCGGGCCGACACCGCCGCCGGAGGCGCACGATCCACCGACTGGCCCACAATGACCCGGTGAACGACCTCGCTCTGCTCCTCAGCCCCGAAGGCCGTGCCCTCCTCGACGAGGTCCGCGACACCGCCCCGGCGGACGAACTCGCCGTCGCCACCCGGCTGCGCCGCGACCACCCCGCCGCACTGGTGTCGGCCGCGCTCGGCCAGGCCCGGCTGCGGCAGCGGGCGGCGGCGAAGTTCGGGACGGCGGACGCGGGGCGGATGTTCTTCACGCCGAACGGGGTCGAGCAGTCGACGCGCACCAGCGTGGCGACGTACCGCGCGGAGCGGATGCGGGGCCTCGGCGTGACCTCCGTGGCCGACCTGTGCTGCGGGATCGGCGGGGACGCGATCGCGCTCGCGCGGGCGGGGATCCGGGTACTCGCCGTGGACCGGGATCCGATGACGGCCGCGGTGGCGCGGGCGAACGCCGAGGAGCTCGGGCTGGGCGAGCTGATCGAGGTGCGCGAGGCGGACGTCACGGAGGTCGACACCGCCGGGTACGACGCGGTCTTCGTGGATCCGGCGCGCCGCGGGGGCCGCGGCCGGATCTTCGACCCGGAGGCGTACTCACCGCCGCTGTCCTGGGCGGTGCAAGCCGCCTCGGCCGCCGGCACGGCCGCGCTGAAGATCGCTCCGGGCGTCCCCCACGAGGCGGTCCCCGCCGAGGCCGAGGCGGAGTGGATCTCCGACGGCGGCGATGTGAAGGAAGCGGTGCTGTGGTTCGGCACGGGAGCGCCGGGAACGGTGCGCGCCACGCTGCTGCCCGGCCCGCGCACGCTGCTCGGCCGGGGCCTGCCCGATCCCGGGGTGCGCCCGGTGGGGCGGTACCTGTACGAGCCGGACGGCGCCGTGATCCGCGCCCATCTGGTCGCGGAGGTGGCCGAACACCTGGACGGCGGGCTGATCGACCCCACGATCGCCTACGTCACCGCCGACGGGCTGCGGCCCACGCCGTACGCCTCCGCCTACGAGATCACCGACCAACTCCCCTTCAACGTCAAGAAGTTGAAGGCTCTGCTGCGCGAGCGCGAGGTCGGCACGCTGACCGTGAAGAAGCGCGGGTCGGCGGTCGAGCCGGAGGAGCTGC
The DNA here is from genome assembly GCF_014649495.1 of Streptomyces filipinensis. Taxonomy (GTDB): domain Bacteria; phylum Actinomycetota; class Actinomycetes; order Streptomycetales; family Streptomycetaceae; genus Streptomyces; species Streptomyces filipinensis. Next base: position 632,926 of record NZ_BMTD01000002.1, read on the forward strand.
GCAGGAAGGTCAAGCCGCAGGGACCCAACGCGGCGACGGTGTTCCTCACCCGGGTCGCCGGGGCGCCCACGATGCTCGTGGGCGGGCCCGCCTAGTGGCCCTGCCGGGGCACTAGGACGGAAGCGCACCGGCCCGGCGCAGCAGCAGCGCGCGTTCCCTCTCGTTGCGGGCGAGGCCGGCCGCCCGCTCGAACTCCGCGCGCGCCTGAGCCGTACGCCCGAGCCGGGCCAGCAGATCGCCGCGGACGCTGGGCAGCAGGTGGTAGTCGCGCAGGGCGGGTTCGGCGGCCAGGGCGTCCACCAGCCGCAGGCCCTCGGCCGGGCCGTCGGCCATCGACACGGCGACCGCGCGGTTCAGCTCGACCACCGGGGACGGGGCGCGGGCGGCCAGCAGGCCGTAGAGGGTGGCGATGGCGCGCCAGTCGGTCTCCTCGTAGCGGTGGGCGTGCGCGTGGCACGCGGCGATGGCCGCCTGCAGGGCGTAGGGGCCCGGGGCGCCGGTCGCCGTGGCGTCGGCGCGGTCGAGGGCACGGATGCCGCGCGCGATGAGCAGGCGGCTCCAGCGGCGCCGGTTCTGGTCCTTGAGCAGGACCGGCTCGCCGTCCGGACCCGTGCGGGCGGCCGTGCGGGAGGCCTGGAACTCCAGCAGCGCGGTCAGGCCGTGCACCTCCGGCTCCTTGGGCATCAGCGCGGACAGGACGCGGGCCAGGCGCAGCGCGTCCTCGCACAGCCCGGGGCGCAGCAGGTCGTCGCCGGCGGTCGCCGCGTAGCCCTCGTTGAAGATCAGGTAGATGACGTCCAGGACGGAGCCGAGGCGGGCCTCGCGGTCGGGTCCGCAGGGCACCTCGAAGGCGATGTTCTTCTTCGCCAGGGTGCGTTTGGCGCGGACGATGCGCTGGGCGATCGTCGCCTCCGGCACGAGGTGGGCGCGGGCGATCTCAGCGGTGGTCAGGCCGCCGAGCAGCCTCAGGGTGAGCGCGGTGCGGGCGTCCGGGGACAGCACCGGGTGGCAGGTGGTGAAGACGAGCCGGAGCAGGTCGTCGTCGATGCCGTCGGGGTCGGCGGGCTCGTCGTACGGGGGCGGGGACGACTGCACGCGGTCCCGGCCGATCTCCTGCAGCTTGCGGGCGTAGGTCTCGCGGCGCCGGACCAGGTCGACGGCGCGGTGCCGGGCGGTGGCCATGAGCCAGGCGCCCGGGTTGTCGGGCACGCCGTCGCGGGGCCACTGCTCCAGGGCGGCGACCAGCGCGTCCTGGGCCAGTTCCTCGGCGATGCCGACGTCCCGCACGATCCGGGCCACCCCGGCGATGACGCGGGGTGACTCCAGGCGGAAGACGGTCTCGATGGCGTGGGCGGCTGCGGGCCCGGGTGCTGCGGGGGCGTGCGCCGCGGTGGGCTGTGGTTCCACAGCCCACCATGCAACACCCCCGTACGGCACCGGCGCCAGGCGCATCAGCCCTCGGCGATCTCACGCACCTCACAGGTCACGGTCCAGAAGTCCTCGTGGACCTGCAGGAACCGCTTGGTCCACTCCAGAGCCTCGGCCTTGTCCTTGCACTGCATGAGGGCGTAGCCGCCGATGGCCTCCTTGGTCTCGGTGAACGGCCCGTCGGTGACGGAGATCTTGCCGCCCTCCCAGCGCACCCGGGTGCCCTGGGCGGACGGGGTGAGCCCGGCGGTGTCGAGCATCACGCCGGCCTTGGTGATCTCCTCGATCAGCTCGCCCATCCGCTGCATCAGCTCCGCGCTGGGGCCCTCGGCGGGGGCGGAGGACTCGTCGATGCGCACGAGCGACAGATAGCGGGGCATGGTGACTCCTTCGGTCGGGGCGGCGGGGTCCGTCCCCGCCGCTCACCCATGTGTCGAACGGGAGACACCCGGATCGACACGTTCACCGAAGATTTTTTCCGCGGGCGTCCGCGCAGGCACCGGACCGCGCCGTCGTCGCCGTCCTCGCCGGTCGCGGAGGACGGCGGGGGTCCACCGGTCAGCGCAGGGACGCCCACAGCTCGCTCGCCGCGGGCTCCTTCGCGATCACCCGGTTGGGGTCGGAGGGGGCCGTGACGACCGGCATCATCACCGTCTTCACACGGTCTGCGGTCAGGCCCTTCAGGCTCTGCCCGAGCCGCGTCAGCTCGGGCAGTGAGTCCAGGCCGGTGTCGGTGGTGAGGCCGGCGGTGACCGCGTCGGCCGCCCGGTACAGCCTGGCCGGGTCGGTGAGCAGGTTCGTGGCCGCCAGCCGCGCCGACAGGGCCTTCACCAGCTGCTGCTGCAGCCCTATCCGGCCGAGGTCGCTGCCGTCGCCTATGCCGTGCCGGGTGCGGGCGAGCGCCAGGGCCCGCTTGCCGTCCAGATGGTGGGCGCCGGCCTTGAGGTGCAGATGGCTCATGTCGTCGTCGATGTCCTGCGCGGTGGTGACGTCGACCCCGCCGAGCGCGTCCACCAGCCGCGCGAAGCCGGAGAAGTCGATCTCGATGCAGTGGTCCATGCGGACGTTCGTGATCGACTCGACCGTCTTGACGGCACAGACCGGGCCGCCCACCTCGTACGCGGTGTTGAACATCGCGCTGTGGGCCACCGCCGTCGAACCGCCGGAGGCGAGCGGGCAGGACGGGCGGGTGACGAGGGTGTCGCGCGGGATGCTGACGACGGTGGCCCGGGTACGACCCGCGTCGATGTGGACGACCATCGCCGTGTCGGAGCGGGCGCCGGAGCTGTCGCCGCCGCCGAGTTCCCCGTTGGCCTTGCCGCTGCGCGAGTCCGAGCCCAGGACCAGGATGTTCAGTGAACCGGTGGGCAGCGGCGCAGCGGCGGCCGAGGCACTCGGGGACGGGTTGACCACCGCCCGGGCGGGCCGGTCGTCGCCGAGCGCGCTGTTGATGTCGACGCTCGTGATGTTGTGGTTCAGATGCCAGTACGCCCAGCCCACCGCGGTCGCGCCCAGCACCAGGGTGCCCGTCAGGGTGAGGCCGACGATCTTCAGCGCTCTCGACCGCCGGCCCACCGGTCCGCCCGCGTCCCCTTGCTCCCCGTGCTGCCCCATGCGTCGCGTCACGGCAGGAACGTAAGTCCGAATTATTAGGGGACTGTTAGCGGAAGCCGTGAGAATCGCCTTTCTTCGGAAATTCTCATGGTGGCCTCGGTGGCGAGGCGGAGGTGTCCGGGGGAACTGATTGAACCCCGAGGGGCGGGTGGAACGTATTGAGCCATGGCGGAAGCACAGCTACCTCCCTTCCGCAAGACCCCTGACATGGGCGTTCAGGATGGGTTCAGGTTGCCCCTGGCAGGGTCGTCGATCACCTGCCCCCCCTCACAGGAGCCTCCTTGACGACCACATCCGTGATGAAGAAGCTGCCCGAGGTCACCCTCGCGTTCTGGGTCATGAAGATCGCGGCGACGACGCTGGGCGAGACCGCGGGCGATCTGTTCGCCCAGACGCTGAGGCTCGGCTACTTCCTCACCACCCTCGCCCTGTTCCTGGTCTTCGTGGTGACGCTGGTGGTGCAGCTGCGCTCGTCCCGCTACAACCCGTTCTTCTACTGGACCGTGATCCTGTCGACCTCCATGGCCGGCACCACGATGTCCGACTTCATGAACCGGGACGCCAGCGCCAAGTACCTCTCGGGCGGCGCGACGAAGCTGGGCTGGGGGCCGCAGGGTCTGGGCCTCGGCTATCCGGAGGGCGCCGCGATCCTGATCTCGATCCTGCTGCTGATCTTCCTCGGCTGGAAGCTGAGCGGGATGACCTTCCAGATCACCGAGATCGTCACCTTCCGGGGCGAGGCCCTGTTCTGGTCGGCGATCCTGGTCTCCAACACCCTCGGCACCTCGATGGGCGACTTCCTCTCCGACAGCTCCGGCCTCGGCTACCTGGGCGGAGCGGCGCTGGTGACCGGCGTCCTGCTGGTCCTGGTGGCGCTGATGAAGGTCCCGGCCGTGCCGAACGTCCTGCTGTTCTGGATCGCGTTCGTCCTGACCCGCCCGCTGGGCGCCACGGCCGGCGACTTCCTGACCAAGCCGGTCGCCAAGGGCGGCCTGGACCTGGGTACGGCCGGTTCCTCGGCGGTGCTGCTCGCGGTGCTGTTCGGGCTGATGGCGTACGCGCAGGTCAAGGAGCGGCGGGCGGCGACGGCCCCGGAGCCGGCGCTCCCGGAGCCGGCGCTCCCGGGGACGGAGCCGGCCCGCGCGGAGGAGGCCGGCCGCCGGTGAGACGCGAAACCCCGCCCCGGGAAGCCGGGGCGGGGTTTCGGATGGAGCGCCGGGCAGGCCTTGCACCTACATCTCCCCGCAGGAAGCGGGACGTCTTTCCTTGGACCACCAACGCACTGCGTCCGGGGCGGAGTTCCGATGCCGATGTCTCGACTTCGGTGTTCCGGCCGTTCGCGGTGTGATGATCATAGGACAGTCCGGCCGGGGCTGCCAAACCTCAGCCGTCCGCCACCGACTCGAACCGCCAGCGGTGCACGGCCCGGGTCACCAACCCCGGCGCCGGCTCGGGAAGTTCGGGCAGCTCGGCGTCGTACGACGCGTCCCACCAGGTGATGACCAGCACCCGGTCCTGCGGCGCCCGGAAGGTCTCGCGCCTGAGCGGCTCCTCCGCCAGGCGCTGTTCCCGCGCCCAGGCGAGGAGTTCCGCCCCCCGCCCGTCGGCCGCCCGCGCTTCCCACATCAAGGCGACGGTCACGAGTACAGGTTCTCCTTGCTGACCTCGTGCACATGGTCGTGGTCGTGGCCCGGCACATGCGGGTCCGTGACCGGCAGGGAGGAGTCGGCCGACAGGTCCCAGCTGGAGGCGGCCCGGTTGCGGGCCACCATCTCGGCGCCGAGCGCGGCCACCATCGCACCGTTGTCCGTGCACAGCTTGGGGCGCGGCACGCGCAGCCGGATGCCGGCCGCCTCGCAGCGCTCCTGGGCCAGCGCACGCAGCCGGGAGTTGGCCGCGACACCGCCGCCGATCATCAGGTGGTCGACGCCCTCGTCCTTGCAGGCACGCACGGCCTTGCGGGTCAGCACGTCGACGACGGCCTCCTGGAAGGAGGCGGCCACGTCACGGACCGGGACCTCCTCACCGGCCGCGCGCCTGGCCTCGATCCAGCGGGCCACGGCCGTCTTCAGACCGGAGAAGGAGAAGTCGTACGCCGGATCACGCGGGCCGGTCAGGCCGCGCGGGAAGGCGATCGCCTCCGGGTCGCCCTCGCGCGCGTACCGGTCGATGACCGGTCCGCCGGGGAAGCCCAGGTTCAGCACGCGGGCGATCTTGTCGAAGGCCTCGCCCGCCGCGTCGTCGATGGTCGAGCCCATGGGCCGCACGTCGGAGGTGATGTCCTCGGACAGCAGCAGCGAGGAGTGGCCGCCGCTCACCAGCAGGGCCATCGTCGGCTCGGGCAGCGGGCCGTGCTCCAGCTGGTCGACGCAGATGTGCGAGGCGAGGTGGTTGACGCCGTACAGGGGCTTGCCGAGGGCGTAGGCGTACGCCTTGGCCGCCGACACGCCGACGAGCAGGGCGCCCGCGAGGCCGGGACCGGCGGTCACCGCGATGCCGTCCAGGTCCCTGGCGCTGACCCCGGCCTCCTTCAGGGCGCGGTCGATGGTGGGGACCATGGCCTCCAGGTGCGCGCGGGAGGCCACCTCCGGTACGACACCGCCGAAGCGGGCGTGCTCGTCCACGCTGGAGGCGACGGCGTCCGCCAGCAGGGTGGTGCCGCGGACGATGCCGACGCCGGTCTCGTCACAGGAGGTCTCGATGCCGAGGACGAGCGGTTCGTCAGCCATTGATCTCGGTTCCTTGTTCTGAATCTGAGGAAGCGCCCGCGGCGGAGCCGCCGTCGGACGCTGTGGTCAGCCGCATGACCAGGGCGTCCACATTGCCCGGCTGGTAGTAGCCGCGCCGGAAGCCGATGGGTTCGAAGCCGAAGCGCTCGTAGAGCTTCTGGGCGCGGACGTTGTCGACCCGGCACTCCAGCAGCACCTCGTGGCACTCGAACGAGGTCGCCGCGCGCAGCAGTTCGGCCAGCAGCCGGCCGCCGAGGCCGGTGCCCTGGAGGCCACGGGCGACGGCGATGGTCTGCACGTCGCCCTGGTCGCCGGAGGCGGCGAGCCCGGCGTAGCCGGCGATCCGGCCGTTCTCGTCCTCGGCCACGAGATAGCACCGGGTCGCCCCGGCGCCCCGGGAGTGTGCCAGCTCGGACCAGAACATGCCCCGCGACCAGGTGTCCTCGGGGAACAGGTCCTTCTCCAGCTCCAGGACCGGGTCGATGTCCCACCAGCGCATCTCGCGCAGTCGCACGGTCACTTCGGTGTGACCACCTTGTAGTTCTTGGGGACCTGGGCGTCCGGGCGGCGCAGGTACAGCGGACGGGGGGCCGGCAGCTCCTCGCCGGCGGCCAGCTTCCCGGCCGCGAGCGAGGCGAGGGCGGCCGCCGAGACATGCTCGGGTTCGTGGACTCTCGGGAACGTGTCCGGGTAGAGCAGCGCGCCCGCGCCGACCGCCGGAAGGCCGGCGACCTGCTCGGCGATGTCGGCGGGCCGGTCCACGGCCGGGTCGGTCAGCCGGGTCCGGGAGTCGGCGTACGTCGCCCAGTAGACCTCCTTGCGCCGGGCGTCGGTCGCCACGACGAAGGGGCCCTTCTCGATGTCGGCTGCGTAGGCGAGGCCGTCCAGCGTGCACACGCCATGCACCGGGACGCCGAGGGCGAGACCGAAGGTGTCGGCGGTCATCAGACCGACGCGCAGTCCGGTGTAGGGGCCGGGTCCGATGCCGACGACGACGCCGGTGACGGCGTCCAGTCTGAGCCCGGCCTCGGCGAGCACGCGGTCGACGGCCGGCAGCAGCAGCTCCCCGTGCCGACGCGCGTCCACCTGGCTCGACGAGGCGACGACGTCCGCGCCGTCGTGCAGCGCGACGGTGACGGCGGGTGTTGCGGTATCCAGAGCGAGCAAGAGCACGCAAACAGCCTACGGCGCCCACGGCTCACGCATGGCCGCCCGGGTCGAACGGTCACCGGCTGCTACGGTCTGTACGAAGTACGACATATGCACACGAAGCGGAGGTGAGTGCACGTGGCAGGGACCAGCTCGGGCATCGTGGCCGCCCTCACCGCGGCGGCTCTCGGAGCCGTCGGCTTCCTCGCCTACCAGGCCCACGCGACCGCCCCGGCGAGTCTGGGCGTCCGGCCCGCGGCGGGCGCGCCGCCCCTGGCGACCGCCGGCAAGGCGCCGCGCGACCGCCGCCACCCGACCGCCCTGCCGCGCGGCTCCGGGTGGGGGGAACGCGTCGTGTACTCGCTGGACGACGACCGGGTCTGGCTGGTCGGTGCGACGAACCGGGTGCAGCGCACCTTCCGGGTGAACCCGGGCAACATCGACCCGCCGATCGGCACGTACTGGGTCACGTCCCGCTCCAGCGCGGTCACCGGCAGCGACGGTGTCCCCGTCGAGCACGTCGTGCGGTTCACCAGCATGGACGGGCTGGCGATCGGCTTCAGCGCGGCGGTCGGCAACGGGGAGCCGCAGACCGGAGCCGAGCGCAGCGCGAGGACGGGCGGGATCCGGGAGACACGGGTGAACGGCGACGCGATGTGGGCCTTCGCGACGATCGGCGTGCGGGTCGTGGTGATTCGCTAGGCGCAGCGCCGCGCGGCGACGTCGGGCGCCTGCTGCCTGGAGGCCTGCTGCTTGGGCGTCTGCTGCTTCGCGGTGACCCCTGGCGCCGTCCCCCGCACCCCCTCGGGGCGCTCCTCAGCGGCCTTGGGCGGGATGGAGACCTCTTGCGCCGCGGCGCACGAGGCCAGGAGGTCGCGCATGGACACCCCTGCGACCACTGCGGGACGGGGCTCGGGCATGGACGCCTCCTGATGCGCGGGGGCGGGCGTGGTTAGGCACGCCTAACCACGGGCTGGATACCATGTGACCACGCCCGGGACGTCCTGCGCAATATGTTGCCGACGGCCTGTCGGAATCCTCGTGCCTCAGGCCGTGAGCGTCTCCAGGCCGGCCTCGGCCCAGCGCTCCCCCAGCCCGCTCAGCGTCACGTGCCGCACCTCGTCGGTGGTGTCTCCGACGGCGCGGTGGATGACGACCTGCAGGCGGTCCTCGGTCAGCTCCTCGACCTTGCCCTCGCCCCATTCCACGACGATCACCGACTCGGGCAGCGAGACGTCGAGGTCCAGGTCCTCCATCTCGTCCAGGCCGCCGCCGAGCCGGTAGGCGTCGACGTGGACGAGGGGCGGACCGTCGCCGAGGGAGGGATGGACCCGGGCGATCACGAAGGTCGGCGAGGTGACCGCGCCGCGCACGCCGAGGCCCTCGCCGAGCCCGCGGGTCAGCGTGGTCTTGCCCGCGCCCAGCTCGCCGCTGAGCATCACCAGGTCACCCGCGCGCAGCAGCTTGGCCAGGAGGCGGCCCAGCTCCCGCATCTGCTCGGGTGAGGTGATCGTCAGCCGGGTCTCAGCGGGGTCGTGCGCTACTGCTGGTGCTTCCATAGCCAGTAACGGTAGCTCCTGCGGGCACCGCACCCGCACGGGTGAGCAGGTCGGCGAGGCGGTCGGTGACCACTTCCGGGTGCTCCAGCATCACCAGGTGCCCGGCGTCCGGGACGAGGACCAGCTCGGCTTCGGGCAGCAGGTCGGCGATGGCCTCGCTGTGCTCGCTGGGCGTGACCAGGTCCCGGACGCCGGCCAGCACGAGCACCGGCATGGTGCGGAAGCAGGCGAGCGCCTCGGTCTTGTCGTGGTCGGTGAACGCCGGGTAGAACTCGGCGACCACGTCGATCGGCGTGGACTCGATCATCCGCTCCGCGAACCGCTCCACGGCCGGGTCGACGTCCCGCCCGGCGAACGAGTACCGCTTGATGATCCCGGCGAACAGGTCGGCGGTGGCCCGGCGCCCCTTCTCCACCAGCTCCGCCTGCTGTCCGAGCGCCTTCAGCACCCCGGGCAGGATCCGGCGCACCGCGTTGACGCCGGCGACGGGCAGCCCGAAGTTGACCTCGCCGAGCCGCCCGGACGACGTGCCCACCAAGGCGGTGGCGACGACCCGCTCCTCGATCAGCTCGGGGAACTGGGCGGCGAGGGCCATCATGGTCATGCCGCCCATCGAGTGGCCGACCAGCACGATCGGCCCCTCCGGTACGGCGGCGTCGAGGACGGCCTTCAGATCGCGGCCGAGCTGGTCGATGGTGACCGGCACCCGGTCCCGGGTCTGGGCCACACCCCGCCCGGACCGGCCGTGGCTGCGCTGGTCCCAGTGCACGGTCCGCACCACCCCGCGCAGGGCCGCCCGCTGGAAGTGCCAGGAGTCCTGGCTGAGGCAGTAGCCGTGGCAGAAGACCACGGTGACCGGCGCGGGCGCCTTGCGGCCGAACAGCCGGCGGCGGCGCGGGGAGACGTTCGGCCCCGGATCGGGCTCGGCCTCGTCGACCTCGTAGTACAGCTCGGTGCCGTCGTCGGCGTACGCCTTGCCGGGGGTGCCGCGCAGGGTGCCGTAGGGGCCCGCGGAGTCCAGCGCCAGCCGCGCCTTCCTGCGCATGCCCCGGCCCACCGTCATCCGCTCGACGGCCACGCCGGCCGCCGCGCCCGCGGCGAGCACGCCTATCGCGGCACCGGCGATGCCGGTCGCCCTGCGCCAGCTCCCGGCCGCCCCCGCAGCGGAGGCGGCGGCCGCCGAGGCGACGACGTCCGCCACGGCCTCCGCACTGCTCTCGCTCACGTACCGCTCCTCTTCGCCGTACTGCAGTTCGCCTGGGTGGGTGAAACGGATGAAACCTGTGGTGCTGGTGTGATGCGGGACTGCTGTTGTTGCCGAGGTGACCGTGCCGCTCGCGGACGGTTACCCCAGTTCTTCCCCGTTCACATAGACGCGGGGAACCCGGGTTCCGATGCGGGTGACGATTTCGTACGCGATCGTGCCGCAGGCCTGCGCCCAGTCCTCGGCGGTGGGCTCACCCCGGTCGCCGGGCCCGAACAGCACCGCCTCCGCTCCCACCGGGGGCTCGTCGCCGCCCAGGTCGACCACGAACTGGTCCATGGCGACCCGCCCGGCGACGGTCCGCCACTTGCCGTCGACCAGCACCGGACCGGTACCGGAGGCGTGCCGGGGGATGCCGTCCGCGTAGCCGACCGGCACGAGGCCGAGCGTGGTCTCGCCGGGCGTGACGTAGTGGTGGCCGTAGCTGACCCCGTGCCCGCCCGGGACGTGCTTGACCAGCGCCAAGGAGGCGCTGAGCGTCATGGCGGGCCGCAGGCCGAAGTCGGCGGGGGTGCCCAGCTCCGGGCTCGGCGAGATGCCGTACATGGCGATGCCCGTGCGGACGAGATCGAAGTGGGTCTCGGGCAGCGTGAGCGTGGCGGGCGAGTTGGCGATGTGCCGCACCTCGGGCCGCACGCCCTGCTCCTCGGCGTACGCCAGCATCTGCCGGAAACGGTCCAGTTGGGCGGCGATGGACGGATGCCCGGGCTCGTCGGCGCACGCGAAGTGCGACCACAGCCCGGTCACCCTCACCAGCCCCTCGGCCTCGGCGCGCAGCGCCTCGGCGACGAGTTCGGGCCAGTCGGCCGGCTGGCAGCCGTTGCGGCCGAGGCCGGTGTCGGCCTTCAGCTGCACGCGCGCGGTGCGCCCGGTCTCGCGGGCGGCCGCCACGACCTCCCGCAGGGCCCACAGACCGCTCAGGGACACGTCGAGGTCGGCCTCCAGCGCCTGCCGCCAGGGGCCGCCCGGCACCCACAGCCAGCACAGGATCGGGCCCGGCAGCCCGGCCGCGCGCAGCGCGAGGGCCTCCTCGGGTGTGGCCGTGCCGAGCCAGGTCGCGCCCGCCGCCAGGGCCGCGCGGGCACACGGCAGCGCCCCGTGGCCGTAGCCGTCGGACTTGACCACGGCCATCAGGGCCGCGTCCTTCGCCCGGGCACGCAGGGCACGCACATTGGCCCGCAGGGCGCCCAGGTCGATCTCGGCGCGGGCGCGCAGGGGGGCGGTCGGCACAGTCGCAGTCTCACTCATCGCGCCCCCAGTCTCTCAGAGGGCCGTACGGGCCCCGGCGTGCACTGTCGGGTACCCGGTCAGGTGCCCGGCCTCCGCCCCCCTACATGGACGTAGTCGTACCTGGACGCACAAGGACTGACACACCGTCTACGGCAGCGTCTGCGGCACCGCGGCACCCCGGGACGCGCTTCGTCCGCTGATCAGGCGATCGGCCGCACGTGCGACCCCGCGCGCTCGGCGGTGCCGCGCAGGCCGGGTCGTCCGGGAGGACCTGGACCCACCCCGTTCGGCACCCGAGCGCGGTTCGCCCGGCGGGGCGGGGACGCGAGGGGACTCCCGGCGCCCCCGGCGCAGGAGCTCCACGCCCTGCCCGGCCCCGTGACGCTGCTGTCCGGTCCGCCGTACACGGTGCCGACGGCGGTCACCCCCGGGCGCCAACCGGCCGGTCCGGCGGGGCTTTCCGCAGCCGGCGCCGGCGGCCGTCTCCGCGAAGACCCGGTCACCCGCGGCCCACCGCTCACGCTCAGTCCCGGACGTCCCTCCAGGCCCGTGGAATCCACGCGGCCACGTCATGCGCCCCCACCGGCGCCCCCTGCGCCGCGAACCGCCCGGCGAGCCCGTGCAGATACGCCGCCACGCTCCCCGCGTCCCGGGCCGGCAGCCCCGCCGCCAGCAGCGACCCGGCGAGCCCGGACAACACGTCACCGCTGCCCGCCGTGGCCAGCCACGGCGTCCCCGTCGCGTTCACCCGCACCGCCCCGCCCCCCGAGTCGGCCACCAGCGTGGTCGACCCCTTCAGCAGCACGGTCGCCCGGTACACCGCCGCCAGCTCCCGCACCGCGGCCAGCCGGGCCTCCTCGACCTCCTCCCGCCGCACCCCGAGCAGCGCGGCGGCCTCTCCCGCGTGCGGGGTCATCAGCGTCGGCGCCGTACGCCCGCGCACCGCGTCCCGCTCGGCCAGCCGCAGCCCGTCCGCGTCGACCAGCACCGGCACGTCCGCGTCCAGCACCTCGGCCACGGTCGCCGCGTCGTCACCCGCCCCCGGCCCGACCACCCAGGCCTGCACCCGCCCGGCCCGGGCGGGCCCGGCGTCGGACACGAGGGTCTCCGGGAAGCGGGCGATGACCGCCTCCCCCGCCGGACCGACGTACCGTACGGCGCCCGCCCCGCCGCGCAGCGCCCCGGACACGGCCAGCACGGCGGCCCCGGGGTAGCGCGCGGACCCGGCGGCGATCCCCACGACCCCCCGCCGGTACTTGTCGCTCTCCGCCACCGGCACGGGCAGCAGCCGCGCGACCTCGGCATGCTGCAGGGCCTCCAGTGCGGCCTCGCGGGGCAGTTCCAGCCCGATGTCGACGAGCCGTACGACCCCGGCGTACTCCCGAGCCGGATCGATCAGCAGTCCGGGCTTCCAGGTGCCGAAGGTGACGGTGAGGTCGGCCCGGACCGCGGCCCCCCGCACCTGCCCGGTGTCGGCCTCGACCCCGCTGGGCAGGTCCACGGCCACCACGGCGGCCCGGGAGCGCTCCACCGCCCCCGCGAGCTTCTCGGCTTCGGGCCGCAACCCGCCCTTGCCGCCGATCCCCACGATCCCGTCGACGACGAGGTCGGCCCGCTCGATCAGCGCGTCGACGGCGTCGGACGCGGCGACGGACCCCCCGGCCCGGCGCAGAGCGGTGAGCCCCGCGGCGTGCGCCCGCTCGGGCGCCAGGAGTACGGCCGTGACACCGGCTCCCCGCCGGGCCAGCCGCGCCCCGGCGTACAGCGCGTCCCCGCCGTTGTCCCCGCTGCCGACGAGCAGCACCACCCGGCTGCCGTACACCCGTCCGAGCAACTCGGCGCAGGCGGCGGCCAGGCCCGCGGCGGCCCGCTGCATCAGGGCACCCTCCGGCAGCCGCGCCATCAGTGCGCGTTCGGCCGCCCTTACCGTCTCCACGCTGTACGCAGTACGCATGGCACCGAGTCTGCCCCGCGACCGCGGTCGTCCACACCCGGGCGCTCAGCCCTCCGCGACCACCACGGCCGAGGCGACCCCGGCGTCATGGCTGAGCGACACATGCCAGGACCGCACGCCCAGTTCCGCGGCCCGGGCCGCCACGGTCCCCGTCACCCGCAGCCGCGGCTGCCCGCTGTCCTCGACGTACACCTCGGCGTCGGTCCAGTGCAGTCCGGGCGGCGCCCCGAGCGCCTTCGCCAGCGCCTCCTTGGCGGCGAACCGCACCGCGAGCGAGGCGATCCCGCGCCGCTCGCCGCTGGGCAGCAGCAGCTCCCGTTCCACGAACAGCCGGTCGGCCAGGCCCGGCGTCCGGTCCAGCGAGGCACGGAACCGGTCGATCTCGGCGACGTCGATCCCCACTCCGATGATGCTCATGCCGGGCAGCCTACGAGCGCCGGCCCGGTGACACCCGCCCACCTGCCGAAATCCCCCCGCGTGCCGCGCACGCGCCGTCTACGCTGCGCCCATGACGTCCCAGTCCTATCTCTCCGACCTGTTCTCCCTGGACGGCCGTGTCGCCGTGGTGACCGGAGGCAGTTCCGGCATCGGCCGGGCCGTCGCCCGGGCGCTGGCGCGGGCCGGGGCGAGCGTGGTGGTCGTGGCGCGCGGCAAGGAACAGCTGGCCGACACGGTCGGCGAGTTGACCGCCGCGGGTGGCCGGGCCGGCTGGGTCGCGGCCGATCTGAGCACCCGTCACGGTGTGCGTGCGGCGGCCGAGGAGGCGGCCGGTGTCTTCGGCGAGCCCGACATCCTCGTCAACTCCGCCGGGATCAATCTGCGGCCGCCGATGGGCGAGCTGGGCGAGGACGTGTGGGACGCCACCATGGCCGTCAACCTGGAGGCGCCGTTCCTGCTGGGGCAGCGGTTCGGTCCGGGCATGGCGGAGCGGGGCTTCGGCAGGATCATCCACATCACCTCCCAGCAGGCCCATCGCGCCTTCGTGCAGAGCGGGGCGTACGGCGTCTCGAAGGGCGCGCTGGAGTCGCTGGCCCGCTCACAGGCGGAGGCCTGGTCGCGGTACGGCGTCACCGCCAACACCCTGGTGCCGGGCTTCGTGATGACACAGCTGAACCAGCGGCTGTCGTCCGACCCCGAGAAGGTGGCGGCGCTGGCCGAGCGCACCCTGACCGGCCGCAACGGCCTCGCCGAGGACTTCGAAGGCGCGGCCGTCTTCCTCGCGAGCCGCGCCTCCGCCTATGTCACCGGCCAGTCGTTCTTCGTGGACGGCGGCTTCTCGGTCCACTGACCCGCGCCCGCAAGGGGCGCGGGACCGTGTCGACGTGCGGCTTCGCCGCGTGGGCGGCCTACTCCACCGTCACCGACTTCGCCAGGTTCCGCGGCTGGTCCACCTCGTTGCCCCGGGCGGTGGCCAGCTCACAGGCGAAGACCTGCAGCGGCACGGTCGCCACCAGCGGCTGCAGCAGGGTCGGGGTGGCCGGGACGCGGATCAGGTGGTCGGCGTAGGGGACCACCGCCTCGTCGCCCTCCTCCGCGATCACGATCGTGCGCGCCCCGCGGGCCCGGATCTCCTGGATGTTGGAGACGATCTTGTCGTGCAGGACCGAGCGGGCACGCGGGGACGGCACCACGACCACCACCGGCACGTCCTCCTCGATCAGCGCGATCGGGCCGTGCTTCAGCTCGCCCGCCGCGAAGCCCTCGGCGTGCATGTAGGCGAGTTCCTTGAGCTTCAGGGCGCCTTCCAGGGCGACCGGGTAGCCCACGTGCCGGCCCAGGAAAAGGACCGTGTTCTTGGACGCCAGCGTCCGCGCGAGCGCCCGTACCGGCTCCATGGTCTCCAGGACCCGCTCGACGTCCTCCGAGATCCGGGACAGGTCCTTGATCACCGCCTGGATCTCGTCGCCCCACTTGGTGCCGCGCACCTGGCCCAGGTACAGGGCGACCAGGTAGCAGGCCACCAGCTGGGTCAGGAACGCCTTCGTGGAGGCGACGGCGACCTCCGGACCGGCGTGCGTGTACAGCACCGCGTCCGACTCACGCGGGATCGTCGAGCCGTTGGTGTTGCAGATCGCCAGCACCTTGGAGCCCTGCTCGCGGGCGTGGCGCAGCGCCATCAGGGTGTCCATGGTCTCGCCGGACTGGGAGATGGCGATGACCAGGGAACGGCCGTCCAGGATCGGGTCCCGGTAGCGGAACTCGCTGGCCAGCTCCACCTCACAGGGGATCCGCGTCCAGTGCTCGATGGCGTACTTGGCGATCAGGCCGGCGTGGAAGGCCGTACCGCAGGCGACGATGACGACCTTGTCGACCTCGCGCAGCTCGGAGGGGGCGATCCGGACCTCGTCCAGCGTCAGCGAACCGGACGGGTCGATCCGGCCGAGCAGCGTGTCGGCGACCGCCTTGGGCTGCTCGGCGATCTCCTTGAGCATGAAGTAGTCGTAGCCGCCCTTCTCGGCGGCGGAGGCGTCCCAGTCCACGTGGTACGACCGGACCTCGGCCGGGCGGCCGTCGAAGCCCGTCACCGTGACACCGTCGCGGCGCAGCTCCACGACCTGGTCCTGGCCGAGTTCGACCGCGGAGCGCGTGTGGGCGATGAACGCGGCGACGTCGGAGGCCAGGAACGCCTCGCCCTCGCCGACGCCCACCACCAGCGGGGAGTTGCGCCGCGCGCCCACGACCACGTCCGGCTCGTCGGCGTGCACCGCGACCAGCGTGAACGCGCCCTCCAGACGCCGGCACACCAACCGCATGGCCTCCGCGAGGTCGGCGGTCACCGAGAACTCCTCGGCGATGAGGTGCGCGACGACCTCGGTGTCCGTCTCGGAGGCCAGTTCATGGCCCCGCTCGGCGAGTTCGGCCCGCAGCACCGCGAAGTTCTCGATGATCCCGTTGTGGACGACGGCGACCCGGCCCGCGTTGTCGAGGTGCGGGTGGGCGTTGGCGTCCGTGGGCCCGCCGTGTGTGGCCCAGCGGGTGTGGCCGATGCCCGTCGGGCCCGTCGGCAGCGGCCGTTCGACCAGCTCCTTCTCCAGGTTGACCAGCTTCCCGGCCTTCTTCGCGGCGGCCAGCCCGCCGTCCGCCAGCACGGCGACGCCCGCCGAGTCGTACCCCCGGTACTCCAGCCGCTTCAGTCCGGCCATCACGACATCGAGCGCCGACTGCGCCCCTACGTATCCCACGATTCCGCACATGAGCCGCAGCCTACGACCCGCGGCGCGGCCAAAAGTGCCTCCGCCTGCCCGAAATCGGAAATTCCCACCGTCGTACGAAGGCCTCAGCGGGGCGTGACGGACCCCACCCGCCGTGCTGTTCAAACTCCGTTAACAATGGACTGTGATCTCACCGGTCTCCCCGATGCCCCGGAGCGCCCACCGGCACAGGCCGGAGGCGACTCCCTACGTCGACCTCACCCGTGCCGAGTGGAGCGCCCTGCGCGACAAGACGCCGCTGCCGCTGACCGCCGAGGAGGTGGAGAAGCTGCGCGGCCTGGGCGATGTGATCGACCTGGACGAGGTGCGGGACATCTACCTCCCGCTCTCCCGGCTCCTCAATCTGTACGTGGGTGCCACCGACGGGCTCAGAGGCGCGCTGAACACCTTCCTCGGCGAGCAGGGCTCCCAGGCCGGCACCCCGTTCGTCATAGGCGTCGCCGGCTCGGTCGCCGTCGGGAAGTCGACCGTCGCCCGCCTCCTGCAGGCCCTGCTCTCCCGCTGGCCCGAACACCCGCGCGTCGAGCTGGTCACCACCGACGGCTTCCTGCTGCCCACCAAGGAGCTGGAGGCCCGCGGCATGATGTCGCGGAAGGGCTTCCCCGAGTCCTACGACCGGCGGGCCCTCACCCGGTTCGTCGCCGACATCAAGGCCGGCAAGGCCGAGGTCACCGCCCCCGTCTACTCGCACCTCATCTACGACATCGTCCCGGACCAGCGGCTCACGGTCCGCCGGCCCGACATCCTGATCGTCGAGGGCCTGAACGTCCTGCAGCCCGCCCTGCCCGGCAAGGACGGCCGCACGCGGGTCGGTCTCGCCGACTACTTCGACTTCAGCGTGTACGTCGACGCGAGCGGCGAGGACATCGAGCGCTGGTACCTCAACCGTTTCAAGAAGCTGCGCCAGACCGCCTTCCAGAACCCGAACTCGTACTTCCGCAAGTACACCCAGGTCTCCGAGGAGGAGGCCCTCGACTACGCCCGCACCCTGTGGCGCACGATCAACAAGCCCAACCTGGTGGAGAACATCGCTCCCACCCGCGGCCGGGCCGCCCTCATCCTGCGCAAGGGTCCCGACCACAAGGTGCAGCGCCTGAGGCTGCGCAAGCTGTAGGCCCGCCTCGTCGGGCCGGGACGTGACGCTGCTGGCCCGGAAGCGGCTGCGGGCCAGTCAGCGCGAGCGTACGGCGAAGGCCGGCGGCTTCTAGAAGCGTCTCTCGCAGTTGGTGATGATGTCGCCGGGGTCGGCGAACACCGTGTCGGCGCCGCCGGGCGGCTGCGCACCGCAGTTCACCTTGTCCCCACCGGCGTTGTCCGAGACGCTGACCAGGTCGTTGCCGCCGTTGGTGGTCACGGCGTCGGTGCCCGTACCGGCGTCGACGGTGGTGTTGACCGGGACCGTCGAACCGTCGAACGTGTCGTCCTCGTCACCCAGCGCGATGGCGAGCCGGGTACCGGAGGTGACGGGCCCGCAGTCGGCACTGGTGAGGGACACCCGGGTGCAGCCCGGGCCGATCGCCACGCCTGTGCTGTCGGTGAGGATCAGATGGGTGCCGGAGAGGGTGGCCGTGACGTGGTTCGCCACGCCGGCGCGTGCCTGGAGCCCGACGAGACCGCCGAAGATGCGGAACACCGTGGAGCCCGGTGTCTGGGCGGCGGCCGGGGTGGCGGCCGCGGTGACGAGAAGACCTGCCACCACGGCCGGGCCGACCGCTCGCTTGAGGGTACTGCTCACGATCTTCATGATGTGTTTCTCTTTCGTCGCGGGGGACGCCGCTCTCGGCGGCCTCGACGTCAGAGAAACAGTCGGTGACAGATCGTGCACTTTTTGCTAGGCCTTGGGGATCAACCCAGGGCGGACTTCACCGCGTCGGCGAGCCGCCCGGCCACCGACCGCGCCTGCTCGATGTCCGCCGCCTCGACCATCACCCGCACCAACGGCTCGGTGCCCGAGGGGCGCAGCAACACCCGCCCGGTCTCGCCGAGTTCACGCTCGGCCTCGGCCACGGCGGCGGCGAGGTCCGCGGACGTCCGCACCCGCGACTTGTCCACGTCCGGCACATTGATCAGCACCTGCGGCAGCCGCTCCATCACGGCGGCCAGCTGCCGCAGGCTCCGCCCGGTCTCGGCGACCCGCGCCGCCAGCAGCAGGCCCGTCAGCGTGCCGTCCCCGGTCGTCGCGTGATCGAGGATGATCACGTGCCCGGACTGCTCGCCCCCGAGGGCGTACCCGTGCTGCTTCATCTCCTCCAGCACGTACCGGTCCCCGACGCCGGTCTGCACGAGCCGGATCCCGGCCTTCTCCATCGCGAGCTTGAAGCCCAGGTTGGACATGACCGTGGCGACCACCGTGTCGGCCCGCAGCGCGGAGTGCTCCCGCATCGCCAGCGCCAGCACGGAGAGGATCTGGTCGCCGTCGACCTCCTCGCCGGTGTGGTCCACGGCCAGGCACCGGTCGGCGTCACCGTCGTGCGCGATGCCGAAGTCCGCGCGGTGCTCGATGACCGCGGCCTTCAGCTGGTCCAGATGGGTCGAGCCGCAGCCGTCGTTGATGTTGAGCCCGTCCGGCTCGGCGCCGATCGTGACGATCTCGGCGCCCGCCCGGGAGAACGCCTCCGGCGAGACCCCCGAGGCCGCGCCGTGCGCTTCGTCCAGGACGATCTTCAGACCGTCGAGCCGGTTGGGCAGCACCGACAGCAGATGGCCGACGTACTGCTCGAAACCCTCGCCGTACGAACGCACGCGGCCCACGCCCGCGCCGGTCGGCCGCTCCCACGGCTCGCCGTGCCGGTGGGACTCGTACACCGCCTCGATCCGGTCCTCCAGCTCGTCGGCGAGTTTGTGGCCGCCGCGGGCGAAGAACTTGATGCCGTTGTCCGGCATGGCGTTGTGGCTGGCGGAGAGCATCACACCGAGGTCGGCGCCGAGCGCGCCGGTCAGATGCGCCACCGCGGGCGTCGGCAGGACACCGACGCGCAGGACGTCCACGCCGGCGCTGGCCAGGCCCGCGACCACGGCCGCCTCCAGGAACTCCCCGGACGCCCGCGGGTCCCGGCCGACCACCGCCGTCGGGCGGTGGCCCGCGAAGGTGCCCGCCTCGGCCAGCACGTGCGCCGCCGCTACGGACAGGCCGAGCGCCATCTCGGCGGTCAGGTCCGCGTTGGCGACACCGCGCACGCCGTCCGTGCCGAAGAGTCGTCCCACTTGTCCTCCTGAGGAAGCGTCCTTGCTGCCACGAATGGTGGCAGACGCCGGGTCATCCGATCACACCAGCCTTAGAACGTCTTGTGTCGTTATACGCCCTTGGCCGGGATAAACGAACGCCCCGACGGCACATGTGGCGTGCCGCCGGGGCGTTCGGAGTACGAGCAGGCAGCTGCTGTTTAGCGCTTGCTGTACTGCGGAGCCTTGCGGGCCTTCTTGAGACCGGCCTTCTTGCGCTCGACCGCACGGTCGTCGCGCTTGAGGAAGCCGGCCTTCTTCAGCGGGCCGCGGTTGTTGTCGACGTCGGCCTCGTTCAGCGCACGGGCGACACCGAGACGGAGCGCACCGGCCTGACCGGAGACACCGCCACCCGCGATGCGGGCGATGACGTCGTAACGGCCTTCGAGCTCGAGCACCTTGAAGGGCTCGTTGACTTCCTGCTGGTGCACCTTGTTCGGGAAGTAGTCCTCAAGGGTGCGACCGTTGATCTTCCACTTGCCGGTGCCCGGGACGATCCGGACGCGGGCGATGGCGTTCTTGCGACGGCCCAGGCCGGCGGCCGGCTGCGGCTCGCCGAAGCGGGAGGCCATGGACTCCGAGGTGTACTCACCCTCGACGGGGACCTCGGACTCGGTGGTGTAGCTGTCGATGTCAAGCTCTTCGAGCGGCTGCTCGGCAGTGGTCTCGGCCACGATTCTCCTCAGATTCTCTTCAGTCTTAGGGGGTGGCCGGACTTACTGCGCGACCTGGGTGATCTCGAACGGCACCGGCTGCTGAGCAGCGTGCGGGTGCTGGTCACCCTTGTAGACCTTCAGCTTCGAGAGCATCTGACGGCCCAGCGTGTTCTTGGGGAGCATGCCCTTGACGGCCTTCTCGATGGCCTTCTCGGGGTTCTTGTCGAGCAGCTCGTCGTAGCGGACGGAGCGCAGACCACCCGGGTAGCCGGAGTGGCGGTACGCCATCTTCTGGGTCCGCTTGTTGCCCGACAGGTGCACCTTGTCGGCGTTGATGATGATGACGAAGTCACCAGCGTCGACGTGCGGCGCGTAGATCGGCTTGTGCTTGCCCCGGAGAAGGGTCGCTGCGGTGGTGGCGAGACGGCCCAGGACAACGTCCTGAGCGTCGATGACGTGCCACTGGCGCGTCACATCGCCGGGCTTGGGGCTGTACGTACGCACGGTTCGTAGCCTTCGCTTCGAGTGAATGGTCCTGAACAGGTCACCGAAACGATCACGACAGCCTCGACCGCACCACGGTGACGCAAACCGCGTGCTGGTCGCTGGTCATCGGCCCGGTGGACCGGTGTAAGGGCCCGTCCCGTGAGAATGAGCAAGCCAATACACAACGAAGAAGCAGGTTACCTGCAGGGCCCCGGACGGGTCAAAACGAGGCCCTTCCCCCTCATGTCGGCGGACAAACGAGGCATGCCGCCGCACCCGCCCCGGCACCTTGCGCACCCCGTCTAAGATGCGCCCCATGAGTTACGGGCAGGGGGGACCCCAGTCTCAGTGGGATCCCTGGAAACCTAATTCCCAGCAGCCTTGGAGCAGCGGGGGTGACGACGGGACCCCGGACTGGGCGGCACTCGCCCAGGCCTCGGAGACCCGCAACAAGCGCCGCAAGCTGCTGTTCATAGGCGGCGGGGCGCTCGCCACGGTCGCGATAGGCACCGCGGTCGCCATGGCCGTCGTCTCCGCGAACAGCGACAACGACGCCCACGGCACCCCCACCAATCTGCCCGCCAGCGCCTCCGTGCCGAGCGGCTCGGCCACGCCGTCCTTCGCACCCACCAGCGCACCGCCGCCGCTGGACCCGAAGGACTTCATCGCCAGCGCCAAGAAGGACACCGCCCCGCTCAGCGCCGACACCCTCTTCCCCGGCACCCAGCTGACCATGGGCGACACGGTGTACAAGAAGGGCGCCACGGCGGACACCACCAAGTGCGCCTCCGGCGCCGGCGGCAACCTGCCGAAGATCCTCACCGCCAACGGCTGCACCCGCCTGATCCGCGTGACCTACAGCAAGGGCGGCGTCGCGGGCACCGTCGGTGTCGCCGTCTTCGACGACCAGGCACAGGCCGCGAAGGTCAAGGCCCAGGCCGCCAAGAAGGCCATGGTGCGCTCGCTGCCCGGCAAGGGCGTGAAGAACTTCTGCGACGCGGCGGTCTGCCTCACGACGACGAACGCCGTCGGCCGCTACGCCTACTTCACGACCGTCGGCTTCCTCGACGGCAAGAACGTCACCAACAAGGACACGAAGGTCTTCTCGGCGGGCAACGACCTGCAGCAGTTCATCTTCAACCAGATCTACCGCCGCGGGCAGGCGCAGGCCTCCGCGGCGGCGAACCGGTAGGTCAGCAGCACCCCGCCGACGGCAGCGAGCGCTTGTTCCGCGCCTCCTTGCTGCGCGCGGCCAGCAGCTCGTCGGCGGGGTAGCCGACCTCCTCCAGGGTCAGCCCGTGCGGTCGTACGACATGCACGGCGGAGTCCCGCACCCCGGCGGCCAGCACCTTCCCGGGCCACTCCGGCCCGCGGTGCCCGTCCCCGACGAACAGCAGCGCGCCGATCAGCGAGCGCACCATGTTGTGGCAGAACGCGTCCGCACGGACGGTGGCCGTGATGATCCCGTCCGACCCGCGCACCAGGCTCAGCTCCTGGAGGGTGCGGATCGTGGTCGCCCCCTCCCTCTTCTTGCAGTACGCGGCGAAGTCGTGCTCGCCGAGCAGGGCCCGCGCGGCCTCGTTCATGGCGTCCACGTCCAGGGGCCAGTCGTGCCACAGGACGTGGTTGCGCAGGAGGGGGTCCACACCGCCGGGGTTGTCGGTGACCCGGTAGGCGTACCGACGCCAGACGGCGGAGAAACGGGCGTTGAAGCCGCTCGGCGCCGGCCTCAGCGCCCACACCCGCACGTCCTTCGGCAACCGCCCGGCGAGGCGCTTGAGCAGCTTCTGGTTGTGCTCCCGCCAGACCCCTTCGGGCAGGTCCACGTGCGCGACCTGGCCACGCGCGTGCACTCCGGCGTCGGTCCGCCCGGCGACGGTCAGCTCGTACGTCTCCCGGGACCGCGTCACCGTGCGCAGGGCGTCCTCGATCTCGCCCTGCACGGTCCGCCGGCCGCCCGCCTGCTTGGCCCAGCCGTGGAATTCGGTGCCGTCGTAGGAGACGTCGAGGCGGACACGGACGTACCCGGGCTGTACTTCATCGCTCACACGGAGATCCTCTCAGGTACGGAAAAGCGGGCCCGCCCCGAAGGGCGGACCCGCTTCCAGCGTCAGGCAGAGCCTCAGGCGTCCTTCGACTCCTCGGCAGCGGCCTCCTCGGCCGGAGCCTCGGTGGTCTCGGCAGCCTTGGCCTCGTCGGCTTCCTTGACCGCACGCTTGGTGGCGGCCTCGGCCTCACCGGTGGCCTGCTGCGCGACCGTCAGCGCCTCGACCAGCTCGATGACAGCCATGGGCGCGTTGTCGCCACGGCGGTTACCGATCTTGGTGATGCGGGTGTAGCCACCCGGACGGTTCTCGTACCGCGGGCCGATCTCGGTGAAGAGCGTGTGGACGACGCCCTTGTCCGTGATGACCTGGAGCACCTGGCGGCGGTTGTGAAGGTCACCCTTCTTCGCCTTGGTGATCAGACGCTCGGCGTACGGGCGCAGGCGACGGGCCTTCGCCTCGGTGGTGGTGATACGGCCGTGCTCGAAGAGGCTCTTCGCGAGGTTCGCGAGGAGCAGCTTCTCGTGCGCGGCGCTGCCGCCCAGACGGGCACCCTTGGTGGGCTTCGGCATGGTTCTTCTCCTGTGTGTCTGCCCTGGCCGTGTCAGGTACCAGGGTCAGTATCCGAGCAGACGGTTGTCTGTCGGAGATCCGGGCGCCTTTTCAGACGCCCGGAAGGTCCGTGCCCCGAAGGGGCGCGGCGCTCAGTACTGCTCGGTCTCCACGAAACCGGCGTCCGCGTCGTCGTCGGCACCAAACGCGTCGGCGGCGGCCGTGGGGTCGAATCCGGGCGGGCTGTCCTTCAGGGCCAGGCCCATGCCGGCCAGCTTCGCCTTGACCTCGTCGATGGACTTCGCACCGAAGTTGCGGATGTCCAGGAGGTCGGCCTCGGAGCGGGCGACGAGCTCACCCACGGAGTGGATGCCCTCACGCTTGAGGCAGTTGTACGACCGAACGGTGAGCTCCAGCTCCTCGATCGGCAGCGCCAGGTCGGCGGCCAGGGCGGCGTCCGTGGGGGACGGGCCCATGTCGATGCCCTCGGCGTCGATGTTCAGCTCGCGCGCGAGACCGAACAGCTCGACCAGGGTCTTACCGGCGGAGGCCATGGCGTCACGCGGACGCATCGCCTGCTTGGTCTCGACGTCGACGATCAGCTTGTCGAAGTCGGTGCGCTGCTCGACACGGGTCGCCTCGACCTTGTAGGTGACCTTGAGAACCGGCGAGTAGATGGAGTCGACCGGGATACGGCCGATCTCCTGGCCCACCTGCTTGTTCTGCACGGCGGAGACGTAACCGCGGCCGCGCTCGACCGTCAGCTCCATCTCCAGCTTGCCCTTGCCGTTGAGCGTGGCGAGGACGAGGTCGGGGTTGTGCACCTCGACACCGGCCGGGGGCGCGATGTCGGCGGCGGTGACCAGACCCGGGCCCTGCTTGCGCAGGTACATCACGACCGGCTCGTCGTGCTCCGAGGAGACGACCAGCTGCTTGATGTTGAGGATCAGGTCGGTGACGTCCTCCTTGACGCCCGGCACGGTGGTGAACTCGTGCAGGACACCGTCGATCCGGATGCTGGTGACAGCAGCGCCGGGGATCGAGGAGAGGAGGGTACGGCGGAGGGAGTTGCCGAGGGTGTAGCCGAAGCCCGGCTCCAGCGGCTCGATCACGAACCGGGAGCGGAACTCGTCGACGACCTCTTCGGTCAACGAGGGACGCTGAGCGATCAGCATGTGTGGATCAGATCCTTCATTCGTGGACGCCCGCTATTTGACGCCCGACGGAATCCGCACCCGTGAAAAGTGCGGGTACTGCAAGGGTACGGGCGGTACGCCCTTACGGAGCCGTACCGCCCGAACCCTGAGCCAGACGAAGGCCGTGCGTCAGACGCGGCGGCGCTTCGGCGGACGGCAGCCGTTGTGCGGGGTCGGGGTG
Organism: Streptomyces filipinensis; assembly: GCF_014649495.1. Classification (GTDB taxonomy): domain Bacteria; phylum Actinomycetota; class Actinomycetes; order Streptomycetales; family Streptomycetaceae; genus Streptomyces; species Streptomyces filipinensis. The sequence continues at coordinate 657,403 of NZ_BMTD01000002.1, forward strand.
ACGTCCTGGATGGAGCCGACCTCAAGACCCGTGGCCTGCAGGGAGCGGATCGCGGTCTCACGACCGGAGCCCGGGCCCTTGACGAACACGTCGACCTTGCGCATGCCGTGCTCCTGAGCGCGGCGGGCAGCCGACTCGGCGGCCATCTGCGCGGCGAACGGCGTGGACTTCCGGGAGCCCTTGAAGCCGACGTGGCCGGCGGAGGCCCAGGAGATCACGTTGCCCGACGGGTCCGTGATGGAGACGATCGTGTTGTTGAACGTGCTCTTGATGTGCGCGTGGCCGTGAGCGACGTTCTTCTTTTCCTTGCGGCGCACCTTCTTGGCAGCGCCCTGACGACCCTTGGGGGGCATCTATAACTCCTACGGGAGGTGGTCGGTCCTACAGCGAAGACCGCTGGACGGCGAGTCCGCTGCGGACTACTTCTTGCCCGGCTTCTTCTTACCGGCGATGGCGCGACGCGGGCCCTTGCGGGTGCGGGCGTTGGTGCTGGTGCGCTGACCGCGGACGGGCAGACCGCGACGGTGACGGAGACCCTGGTAGCAACCGATCTCGACCTTGCGGCGGATGTCGGCCTGGATCTCGCGACGGAGGTCACCCTCGGTCTTGATGTTGTTGTCGACGTACTCGCGGATCGCGACCAGCTGCTCTTCGGTCAGGTCACGAACACGGGTGTTCGGGTCGATGCCGGTCTCAGCCAGCGTCTGCTGCGAGAGCGTCCGGCCGATGCCGAACACGTAGGTGAGGGCGACCTCCACGCGCTTTTCGCGCGGGATGTCAACACCGGAAACGCGTGCCATTCAATGGCTCCTGGTGATCTTCGGAGGTCTTCCGCAGAACCGGCTCCCGGCCGCCGTACCAGGTACGAACCGGGTCCCCGGCCTCCGAACCGGGGGTGTCGAGCCGTTCACGACGGCTCGGGTTCTGCGTATGAACAAATTCAGCTCGCGTCGCGCGAATCTCTGCGATGGAGGTGCAGAGGGTGATGGTCGTGCGTCAGCCCTGGCGCTGCTTGTGGCGCGGGTTCTCGCAAATGACCATGACCCGACCGTGACGGCGGATCACCCTGCACTTGTCGCAGATCTTCTTGACGCTCGGCTTGACCTTCATGGGATTGAGGTTCTCCGGGTCAGTGCCACCACCCCGCCAAGGACGGGATGCGGGCAAGATCTACTTGTAGCGGTAGACGATCCGGCCACGCGTCAGGTCGTACGGAGACAGCTCCACCACGACCCGGTCGTCAGGGAGGATGCGGATGTAGTGCATACGCATCTTGCCGCTGATGTGTGCCAGGACCTGGTGGCCGTTCTGGAGCTCGACCTTGAACATGGCGTTCGGCAGAGACTCGACGACAGTGCCCTCGATCTCGATGGCACCTTGCTTCTTGGCCACGCTTCGCCCTTCGAATCGACTACCTTGATCGACTCCCCCGCTTTTCCCTTACGGGTGCATGCGGACATGCGGGTGCACGAGAGCCGACGAGTCAGTCTACGTCGGCGCACCCCGAAACGCGAATCGAGAAAGTCTGCCCCACGGGGGTGATCCCTATGCCAGGGGGTCGGGGGCGGCGGTGATGCCGTACTCGGCGAGCTTCGCCTTGCCCCCGTCGGGAGCGGTGAGGACCAGGGGTCCCTCGGTCGTCAGGGCCACCGAGTGTTCCCAGTGGGAGGACCAGGTGCCGTCGGTCGTGATGACCGTCCAGTCGTCGGACAGGACCTCGGTGCGCGGGGTGCCCAGGGAGACCATCGGCTCGATGGCGAGGCAGAAGCCGGGCACCAGCTTGGGGCCCTTGCCGCGGCGGCGGTCGACGTAGTTCAGCAGATGCGGGTCCATGTGCATCTCGGTGCCGATGCCGTGGCCGCCGTAGTCCTCGATGATCCCGTACTTGCCGCCGCCGGGCTTGGGCTGGCGGCGGATGTACGTCTCGACGGCCCGGGAGATGTCGACCAGGCGGTTGCCCTGCTTCATGGCCGCGATGCCGGCCCACATCGACTCCTCGGTCACCCGGGAGAGCTCGACCAGCTCCGGGGCGTGACCGGAGCCCACGAACGCCGTGTAGGCGGCGTCACCGTGCCAGCCGTCGATGATCGCGCCGCAGTCGATGGAGATGATGTCGCCGTCCTTGAGGACGACGTCGTCGGAGGGGATGCCGTGGACGACGACGTCGTTCACGGAGGTGCAGATGGTCGCGGGGAAGCCGCCGTAACCCAGGAAGTTCGACTTGGCGCCGTGCTCGGCGAGGACCTTGCGGGCGACCTCGTCCAGGTCCTTGGTGGAGGCACCGGGCACCGCGGCCTCACGGGTCGCCGCGTGGATGGCGGCTACGACCAGGCCCGCCGCACGCATCTTGGCGATCTGCTCGGGCGTCTTGATCTGCACCATGGGGGCCTGCGCTCTCCGTCACTCACGTCGACTGGGTTACCTGTACAACAGTACGGCCGCGGCGCCCCGGGAATACCCCGGACCAGGTCTGGGGGGAGGGCACCGCGGCCGGAAGGACCGCGATCTACTTGTTCTCGGCCTTCTCGCGCTTCAGGGCTTCCAGCGCCCGCTGCGTGATCTCGTCCACCGGGCCCAGGGCGGAGATCGTCACGACCAGGCCCTGCGCCTTGTAGTAGTCGATGATCGGCTCGGTCTGCGTGTGGTAGACCTCAAGCCGCTTGCGGACGGTGTCCTCGGAGTCGTCGTCGCGCTGGTACAGCTCACCGCCGCAGACGTCGCAGACGCCCTCCTTCTTCGGCGGGCTGTACGTCACGTGGAAGACGTGCGACGACTCGTTGCGGCAGACGCGCCGGCCGGCGATCCGCTTGACGACCTCGTCCTCGGGGACCTCCAGGTCCAGGACCGCGTCCAGCGCGATGCCCTCGCTGCGCAGCAGGTCGTCCAGCGCCTCGGCCTGGGAGACGTTCCGCGGAAAACCGTCCAGCAGGAAGCCGCCCTGGGCGTCCGGCTGCTCCATGCGGTCCTTGGCCATCGCGATGGTCACCTCGTCCGGGACGAGGTTTCCGGCGTCCATGTAGGACTTCGCGAGCTTGCCCAGCTCGGTCTGCCGGCTGATGTTGGCCCGGAACAGGTCACCCGTGGAGATGTGCGGAATCGCCAGCTTCTCTGCGAGGCGGACGGCTTGCGTTCCCTTACCGGCACCCGGCGGCCCGACGAGGACGATACGCATCAGCGGAGGAACCCTTCGTAATTGCGCTGCTGGAGCTGGCTCTCGATCTGCTTCACCGTCTCGAGACCGACACCCACGATGATCAGGATGCTGGTACCGCCGAACGGGAAGTTCTGGCTTGCCCCGAAGCCCACCAACGCCATTGTCGGTACGAGAGCGATCAGACCCAGATACAGCGAACCCGGCCAGGTGATCCGGTTGAGCACATAGCTGAGGTACTCAGCGGTCGGTCGGCCAGCCCGGATGCCCGGGATGAAGCCACCATACTTCTTCATGTTGTCGGCGACTTCCTCGGGGTTGAAGGAGATCGCCACGTAGAAGAACGCGAAGAAAACGATGAGCAAGAAGTACAGAGTGATGTAAATCGGGTGGTCGCCCTTGGTCAGGTTGTTCTGGATCCACTGCTTCCAGCTCGAATTACCCCCCGCGAACTGCGCCACGAGTGCCGGGATGTAGAGCAGCGAGGAGGCGAAGATGACGGGAATCACACCCGCCTGGTTCACCTTGAGCGGGATGTACGTGGACGTACCACCGTAGGAACGGCGACCGATCATGCGCTTGGCGTACTGCACCGGGATGCGGCGCTGGGCCTGCTCGACGAAGACGACCAGACCGACCATGACCAGGCCGACCAGGATCACGGTGCCGAACTCGATCCAGCCGCCGGCCAGGGTGCCCTGCTTCTTGATGGCCCACAGCGCGGACGGGAAGGTAGCGGCGATCGAGATGAACATCAGGATCGACATGCCGTTGCCGATGCCGCGGTCGGTGATCAGCTCACCGAGCCACATCACGACGCAGGTACCCGCGGTCATGCAGATGACCATCGTGATCGTCGCGAAGATCGCCTGGTCGGGGACGATGCTGGACGCGACCGAGCAGCCGTTGAAGAGCGCGCCGCTGCGGGCGGTGGCGACCAGGCCGGTGCCCTGCAGGATGGCGAGGGCCACGGTGAGGTAGCGCGTGTACTGCGTGATCTTCGCCGTACCGGCCTGGCCCTCCTTCTTCAGGGCCTCCAGGCGCGGGATGACCACGGTCAGCAGCTGAAGGATGATGCTGGCCGTGATGTAGGGCATGATGCCGAGCGCGAAGACCGTGATCTGCAGCAGCGCACCGCCGCTGAACATGTTCACGAGACCGAACAGGCCCTGGTTGCCCTGTGCCTCGGTCACACACTGCTGGACGGCCTTGTAGTTGACGCCGGGGATCGGAATGTGGGTACCGACCCGGTAGACCACGATGATGCCCAGCGTGAAGAGCAGCTTCTTGCGCAGGTCGGGCGTCCTGAACGCCCGGGCGAACGCGGTGAGCACGGTGCCTCCTGCGACCCCCGCGCAACTGCGTCAAGGGTGACGGTCTTGAGGTTCGACGGATACAGACAAATAGCTAACGGTCAACTGCCGCTCAGGGTGCCCCATGGGAAGCACCCGTTGAAAGTAGGCAGTGCTGGCCACCTTACCGGCGAGAGCACCCCCCTAGGAACGACCGACCGGGGATACCCCTTTTGTGGGGTATCCCCGGTCGGGATCGTTCACGTCATCGAGGGACCTGAGGAACTCAGACCAGCTCGGTGACCGTACCGCCGGCGGCGGTGATCTTCTCCTTGGCGGAGCCGGAGACGGCGTCGACCGTCACCTGCAGCGCCACGGAGATCTCGCCCTGGCCGAGGACCTTGACGAGGCTGTTCTTGCGAACGGCACCCTTGGCCACCAGACCCTCGACCGTGACCTCGCCACCCTCGGGGTAGAGCGCGGCCAGCTTGTCGAGGTTCACGACCTGGAACTCGGTCTTGAACGGGTTCTTGAAGCCCTTCAGCTTCGGGAGGCGCATGTGCAGCGGCATCTGGCCACCCTCGAAGCGCTCCGGAACCTGGTAGCGGGCCTTGGTGCCCTTGGTACCACGACCGGCCGTCTTACCCTTCGACGCCTCACCACGACCGACACGGGTCTTGGCGGTCTTGGCGCCCGGGGCGGGACGGAGGTTGTGGATCTTCAGCGGGTTCTGCTCCGCCATGATCAGTCGACCTCCTCGACCGTCACGAGGTGGCGGACGGTGTGCACCATGCCGCGGAACTCGGGGCGGTCCTCCTTGACGACCTGCGTGTTGATGCCCTTGAGACCAAGGGAACGCAGGGTGTCGCGGTGGTTCTGCTTGCTGCCGATGTAGGACTTGACCTGCGTGATCTTGAGCTGCGCCATGATTACGCACCCGCCCCGGCACGCGCACGCAGCAGAGCCGCGGGAGCGACGTCCTCGAGCGGCAGACCACGGCGGGCCGCGATCTCCTCGGGACGCTGCAGACCCTTCAGGGCCTCCACGGTCGCGTGCACGATGTTGATCGCGTTGTCGGAGCCGAGCGACTTCGACAGCACGTCGTGGATACCGGCGCACTCGAGCACGGCACGCACCGGACCACCGGCGATAACACCGGTACCCGGGGACGCGGGCTTGAGCAGCACGACGCCGGCAGCCTTCTCACCCTGAATGGGGTGCGGGATGGTGCCCTGGATACGGGGGACCTTGAAGAAGTGCTTCTTGGCCTCCTCAACGCCCTTGGCGATGGCGGCCGGCACCTCCTTGGCCTTGCCGTAACCGACACCCACGGTGCCGTCACCGTCGCCCACCACGACCAGCGCGGTGAAGCTGAAGCGACGACCACCCTTCACAACCTTGGCGACGCGGTTGATCGCGACGACGCGCTCAACGTACGCGGTCTTCTCGGCGGCAGCAGCGCCGCCGTCACGGCCCTTCCGGTCCCGCCGCTCGCCGCCACCGGCACCGCCACCGCGGCGCTGGGGTCCAGCCATTGGATTTACCTCTCTCTTTTCCGCTAGCTACGGCGGCTCAGAACCTGAGCCCGGCCTCGCGGGCGGCGTCCGCCAGGGCGGCGATGCGCCCGGCGTACTGGTTGCCACCACGGTCGAACACGACGGCCTCGACACCGGCGGCCTTGGCACGCTCGGCGACCAGGGCGCCGACCTGCTTGGCCTGCGCGGACTTGTCGGACTCGGCACCACGGATCGACGCGTCCAGAGTGGACGCCGACGCCAGGGTGTGGCCCTTCAGGTCGTCGATCACCTGCGCCACGATGTGGCGGTTGGAGCGGGTCACGACCAGACGGGGACGCTCCGCCGTACCGGCGATCCGCTTGCGGATCCGGATGTGACGGCGCTTGATCGCGGCGCGCTTGTAGGCGTCGCCCTTGAGGATCTTCTGCCCGTATGCCATGGCTTACTTACCCGCCTTTCCGACCTTGCGGCGGATGACTTCGCCCTCGTACTTGACGCCCTTGGCCTTGTACGGGTCGGGCTTGCGCAGCTTGCGGATGTTGGCCGCAACCTCGCCGACCTTCTGCTTGTCGATGCCCTCGACCGAGAAACGGGTCGGGGTCTCCACCTTGAAGGTGATGCCCTCGGGGGCCTCGACGAGGATCGGGTGGCTGTAACCGAGAGCGAACTCCAGGTTCGAACCCTTGGCGGTCACTCGGTAACCGACACCGCTGATCTCGAGCTTCTTCACGTAACCCTGGGTCACGCCGGTGATCATGTTCGCCACCAGCGTGCGGGAGAGGCCGTGCAGGGCCTTGCTCTGACGCTCGTCGTTCGGGCGGGTCACCTGCAGGGTGCCGTCGTCGCCCTTAGCGATGTCGATCGGAGCCGCGACGGTGTGGGTCAGCGAACCCTTGGGGCCCTTGACCGCGACCGTACGGCCGTCGATGGTGACGTCCACGCCGGCGGGAACCGCGATGGGGAGCTTGCCGATACGCGACATAGCTGTTTCCTCCGTTCCCTTCTGCTACCAGACGTAGGCGAGGACTTCCCCACCCACGCCCTTCTTGCCGGCCTGCTTGTCGGTGAGGAGCCCGTGCGACGTGGAGATGATCGCCACGCCCAGGCCGCCGAGCACCTTCGGCAGGTTGGTGGACTTCGCGTACACCCGGAGACCGGGCTTGGAGATCCGCTTGATGCCCGCGATGGAGCGCTCACGGTTCGGGCCGAACTTCAGCTCGAGGACGAGGTTCTTGCCAACCTCGGCGTCCTCGACACGCCAGCCCGTGATGAAGCCCTCCTGCTGGAGGATCTCCGCGATGTGAGACTTGATCTTGGACGCCGGCATCGTCACGGAGTCGTGGTACGCCGAGTTCGCGTTCCGCAGACGCGTCAGCATGTCTGCGATCGGATCAGTCATGGTCATGAATTGGCCTGTGGCCTTTCTCGCCGGGGTTTCCTATATGCGCCATCCCTCTCCCCGTACTTCATGAGACGGGACGGGTGCGGTGCGGGGACCTACGGCGTAGTAAGTCGTTCAGGGCGGCAGAGGCCCAACCCTCCTAGCCTAAGCCATGAGGGGTGGCGCCCCTGCCGTCCCGGTTGCTTACCGAGAGGTCCAGGAATCCCTGAAAGTGGGGATTACCAGGAGCTCTTGGTCACGCCCGGCAGCTCGCCACGGTGAGCCATCTCACGAAGGCACACGCGGCAGAGGCCGAACTTGCGGTACACGGAGTGCGGACGGCCGCAGCGCTGGCAGCGGGTGTAGCCACGCACACCGAACTTGGGCTTGCGAGCAGCCTTGGCAATCAGAGCCTTCTTCGCCATCTCGCTCACGCCTCCTTGAACGGGAAGCCGAGGTGACGAAGGAGCGCGCGGCCCTCAGCGTCGTTGGTCGCCGTGGTGACCACGGTGATGTCCATGCCCCGGGTACGGTCGATCTTGTCCTGGTCGATCTCGTGGAACATGACCTGCTCCGTGAGACCGAAGGTGTAGTTGCCACGGCCGTCGAACTGCTTGGGGGACAGACCACGGAAGTCGCGGATGCGCGGCAGCGCGAGCGACAGGGTGCGGTCCAGGAACTCCCACATGCGGTCGCCACGGAGCGTGACGTGGGCACCGATCGGCTGGCCCTCACGCAGCTTGAACTGCGCGATGGACTTGCGGGCCTTGGTGACGGCCGGCTTCTGACCGGTGATGGTGGTCAGGTCGCGGATCGCGCCCTCGATCAGCTTCGAGTCACGGGCGGCGTCGCCGACACCCATGTTGACCACGATCTTGACGAGGCCGGGAACCTGCATGACGTTCTCGTACTTGAACTCGTCACGCAGCTTGCCCGCGATCTCCTCGCGGTACTTCGTCTTCAGACGCGGAGTGGTGGTGGTAGCCATCAGATGTCCTCACCCGTCCGCTTGGCAACGCGGATCTTGTTGCCCTCTTCGTCGAAGCGGTAGCCGACACGCGTGACGACCTTGTTGCCGTCCTTCTCCACGACCAGCTGAACGTTGGACACGTGGATCGGGGCCTCGGTGGTCACGATGCCGCCGGCCTGGGAACCGCGAGCGGTCGGACCGGCCTTGGTGTGCTTCTTGACCCGGTTGACACCCTCGACCAGGACACGCTCCTCGCGCGGGTAAGCGGCAATGACCTTGCCCTGCTTGCCCTTGTCCTTACCGGTGATGACCTGGACCAGGTCGCCCTTCTTGATCTTCATGCTTACAGCACCTCCGGCGCGAGCGAGATGATCTTCATGAACTTCTTCTCGCGCAGCTCACGGCCGACCGGGCCGAAGATGCGGGTGCCGCGAGGGTCGCCGTCGTTCTTCAGAATGACGGCGGCGTTCTCGTCGAAGCGGATGTACGAGCCGTCCGGACGGCGGCGCTCCTTGACGGTGCGAACGATGACCGCCTTGACGACGTCACCCTTCTTCACGTTGCCACCGGGGATCGCGTCCTTGACGGTGGCGACGATGACGTCACCGATGCCCGCGTAGCGGCGACCGGAGCCACCGAGCACACGGATGCAAAGGATCTCCTTCGCACCAGTGTTGTCGGCGACGCGCAGTCGCGACTCCTGCTGGATCACGTCTATCTCCTGGTTGTCTGCCGGTTCCCGGGGCGGGCTGCGAAAGTTGCACACCCGCCCCGAGCCTGGCGGAACGATGCCTAGGGGGTCCCCCTAGGAGGGATTACTTGGCCTTCTCGAGGATCTCGACGACGCGCCAGCGCTTCGTCGCGGACAGCGGCCGGGTCTCCATGAGGAGGACGCGGTCGCCGACACCCGCGGCGTTCTGCTCGTCGTGCGCCTTGAGCTTGTTCGTACGGCGGATGACCTTGCCGTACAGCGCGTGCTTGACGCGGTCCTCGACGGCGACGACGACGGTCTTGTCCATCTTGTCGCTGACGACGAGGCCCTCACGGGTCTTGCGGAAACCGCGCGCCTCAGTGTTCTCAGTCACGTTCTTCTCGCTCATCAGGCGTTCTCCACCGTCTCGATGCCGAGCTCACGCTCACGCATGAGGGTGTAGATCCGGGCGATGTCCTTGCGGACCGCCTTGAGACGGCCGTGGTTCTCGAGCTGCCCGGTCGCCGCCTGGAAGCGGAGGTTGAACAGCTCTTCCTTGGCCTCGCGGAGCTTCGCCAGAAGCTCCTCGTTGCCCAGCTCGCGCAGCTCGGACGCCTTGGTACCGGCCGACATCACGCTTCACCTGCCTCGCGCTTGACGATCCGGCACTTCATCGGCAGCTTGTGAGCCGCACGAGTGAGGGCCTCACGCGCAATCTTCTCGTTGGGGTACGACAGCTCGAACATCACACGTCCGGGCTTGACGTTCGCGATCCACCACTCCGGAGAACCCTTACCGGAACCCATGCGGGTCTCGGCCGGCTTCTTGGTGAGGGGACGGTCCGGGTAGATGTTGATCCAGACCTTGCCGCCACGCTTGATGTGACGGGTCATCGCGATACGGGCCGCCTCGATCTGGCGGTTCGTCACGTAGGCCGGGGTCAGCGCCTGGATGCCGTACTCGCCGAACGCAACCTGCGTTCCACCCTTGGACATACCGTTGCGCTTCGGGTGGTGCTGCTTGCGGTGCTTGACCCTACGGGGGATCAGCATTTCGGTCAGGCCTCCGTTCCGGTGCTCTCAGCCGGAGCGGACGCGGGAGCCTCGGCCTTGGGGGCCTCGGCGCCAGCAGCCTGCTGCGGCTTGCGACCGCGCCGCTCGCCACCACGGCCACCACGGGCCGGGCGGTCGGCACCACCACGGGCCGGGCGGTTACCCGCACGGGCCGCAGCGTTCTCGGCGCGGACCTCGGCGATGTTCTTGACGTCGCCCTTGTAGATCCAGACCTTCACACCGATGCGGCCGAAGGTCGTCTTGGCCTCGAAGAAGCCGTAGTCCACGTTCGCGCGGAGCGTGTGCAGGGGCACGCGGCCCTCGCGGTAGAACTCCGAGCGGGACATCTCGGCGCCACCGAGGCGGCCGCCGCACTGGATCTTGATGCCCTTGGCGCCGGCCTTCATCGCCGACTGCATGCTCTTACGCATGGCGCGGCGGAAGGAGACGCGGGAGGAGAGCTGCTCGGCAACGGCCTGGGCAACCAGCTGAGCGTCGGTCTCGGGGTTCTTGACCTCGAGGATGTTCAGCTGGACCTGCTTGCCCGTGAGCTTCTCGAGGTCGCCGCGGATGCGGTCGGCCTCGGCGCCACGGCGGCCGATGACGATGCCCGGACGAGCGGTGTGGATGTCCACCCGCACGCGGTCACGGGTGCGCTCGATCTCAACCTTCGAGATGCCGGCGCGCTCCATGCCGGACGTCATCATCCGACGGATGGCGACGTCTTCCTTGACGTAGTCCTTGTACAGCTTGTCGGCGTACCAACGCGACTTGAAGTCGGTCGTGACACCGAGCCGGAACCCATGCGGGTTAACCTTCTGGCCCATTACCGGGTTCCTTCCTTGCTGCTGACGACCACGGTGATGTGGCTGGTCCGCTTGCGGATCCGGTAGGCACGGCCCTGGGCGCGCGGACGGAACCGCTTCAGGGTCGGGCCCTCGTCGACGTAGGCCTCGGAGATGTAGAGGCTGTCGGCGTCGGTGTGGTCGTAGTTGTGCGCGGCGTTGGCGATGGCGCTGTCGAGCACCTTGCCGACCGGCACGGAGGCTGCCTGCGGAGCGAATCGCAGAACAGCCTGGGCCTCCGTGGCGTCCATGCCACGGATGAGGTCCACCACGCGGCGGGCCTTCATGGGCGTGACGCGGATGTACCGCGCCTGGGCCCTGGCTTCCATGGTTGTCCCTTCAGTTACTTACGTGTCTGAATGCGATCCGCTACTAGCGGCGCTTCGACTTCCGGTCTTCCTTGACGTGACCCCGGAAGGTGCGCGTCGGCGAGAACTCGCCGAGCTTGTGACCGACCATCGACTCGGTGACGAACACCGGGATGTGGGTCTTGCCGTTGTGCACCGCGATCGTGTGGCCGAGCATGGCCGGGACGATCATCGAGCGACGGGACCAGGTCTTGATGACGTTCTTGGTGCCGGCTTCGTTCTGCGTGTCCACCTTCTTGATCAGGTGGTCGTCGACGAAGGGCCCCTTCTTCAAGCTACGAGGCATCTCAACCCGTCCTTAGCGCTTCTTGTTCGTCTTGCGGCGGCGGACGATGTACTTGTTCGACGCCTTCTTGGGCGAACGAGTACGGCCTTCCTTCTTGCCCCACGGGGACACAGGGTGGCGACCACCGGAGGTCCGGCCCTCACCACCACCGTGCGGGTGGTCAACCGGGTTCATGACCACACCACGGACGGTCGGGCGAACGCCCAGCCACCGCTTACGGCCGGCCTTACCCCAGTTGATGTTGCTCTGCTCGGCGTTGCCGACCTCACCGATGGTGGCGCGGCAGCGGACGTCGACCAGGCGGATCTCACCGGACGGCATGCGGAGGTGGGCCATCGAGCCCTCCTTCGCGAGCAGCTGCACGGAGGCACCGGCGGAGCGGGCGAACTTGGCACCGCCACCGGGACGGAGCTCGATCGCGTGGATCGTGGTACCGACCGGGATGTTGCGGAGGGCCAGGTTGTTGCCCGGCTTGATGTCGGCCCCGGGACCGTTCTCGACGCGGTCACCCTGCTGCAGGTTGCGCGGGGCGAGGATGTAGCGCTTCTCGCCGTCGGCGTAGTGCAGCAGCGCGATGCGCGCGGTGCGGTTGGGGTCGTACTCGATGTGCGCGACCTTCGCCGGCACGCCGTCCTTGTCGTGACGACGGAAGTCGATCACACGGTAGGCGCGCTTGTGTCCGCCACCCTGGTGGCGAACGGTCACACGACCGGCGTTGTTACGGCCGCCCTTGCTGTGCAGGGGGCGGACCAGCGACTTCTCCGGCGTGGACCGCGTGACCTCGACGAAGTCGGCGACGCTGGCGCCACGACGGCCCGGCGTAGTCGGCTTGTACTTGCGGATTCCCATTTCTCAGTCCTCGTCCGATATCGGACGATCCGGACCGCCCTTAGGCGGTCGGACCGCCGAAGATGTCGATACGGTCGCCCTCGGCGAGGGTCACGATCGCGCGCTTGCTGCCGGCACGCTGACCGAAACCGGTCTTCGTGCGCTTGCGCTTGCCCTGGCGGTTGATCGTGTTGACCCCGGTGACCTTGACCGAGAAGACCGCCTGGACGGCCTGCTTGATCTGGGTCTTGTTGGCGCCCGGGGCGACGACGAACGTGTACTTGTTCTCGTCGAGGAGCGCGTAGCTCTTCTCGGAGACGACCGGCTTGAGCAGCACGTCACGGGGGTCCGTGAAGGACTTGCTCAGCGGCGTCTCGACGGTGTTCTTGCCCTCGGCGGCGTGGCGACGCGCCTTGGCGACGCGCGCGGCCTTGGCGGCCTTGGCGGCCTTCGAGGCAATGCTCGGGTGACGCGTAGCCATCAGGCCTCGCTCCCTTCGGTGTCAGCGGCCTTGGGGCCAGACACGAAGGACTCGAAAGCGGCCTGGGTGAAGACCACGTCGTCCGAGACGAGAACGTCGTACGTGTTCAGCTGGCCCGGCTCCAGGATGTGGACCTGGGGCAGGTTGCGGGCGGACAGCCACGCGGCCTCGTCGGCACGGTCGACGACCAGGAGCAGGTTCTTGCGCTCGCTGATCTTGCCGAACAGGCTCTTGGCGGCCTTGGTGCTGGGGTTCGCGCCCTCGACCACGCCGGAGACGACGTGGATGCGGTTGTGACGCGCCCGGTCGGTGAGGGCGTGGCGCAGGGCCGCGGCCTTCATCTTCTTCGGGGTGCGCTGCGAGTAGTCACGCGGCACGGGACCGTGCACGACGCCACCACCGGCGAACTGCGGCGCGCGGGTCGAGCCCTGACGGGCGCGGCCGGTGCCCTTCTGGCGGTACGGCTTCTTGCCACCACCACGGACTTCGCCACGGGTCTTGGTCTTGTGCGTGCCCTGACGGGCAGCGGCCAGCTGCGCGACGACGACCTGGTGGATCAGCGGGATGCTGATCTTCTCCACGTCGAAGATCTCCGCGGGGAGCTCGACGGAACCGGCCTTCTCGCCCGCCGGCGAAAGGATGTCAACAGTGCTCATCGGTTACCTCAGGCCCCCTTGGCCGCGGTGCGGACCAGGACGAGGCCGCCGTTCGGACCGGGAACCGCGCCCTTGATGAGCAGCAGACCCTTCTCCGCGTCAACGGCGTGGACGGTCAGGTTCTGGGTGGTGACCCGCTCGTTGCCCATACGACCCGCCATGCGGAGGCCCTTGAACACGCGGCCCGGGGTGGCGCAGCCACCGATGGAACCGGGCGAGCGGTGCTTGCGCTGGGTGCCGTGTCCGGCGCCGAGGCCCTTGAAGTTGTGACGCTTCATGACACCGGCGAAGCCCTTGCCCTTGCTCTTGCCGGTCACGTCGACCTTGATGCCGGCCTCGAACACCTCAGCGGTGATCTCCTGGCCGAGGGTGTACTCGCTGGCGTCAGCGGTACGGATCTCGACGAGGTGGCGGCGGGGAGTGACGTCGGCCTTGGCGAAGTGGCCCTTGAGGGGCTTGTTCACCTTGCGCGGGTCGATCTCGCCGAACGCGATCTGGACGGACTCGTAGCCGTCGACGTCGTTCGTGCGGACCTGGGTGACGACGTTGGGGCCGGCCTTGACGACGGTGACCGGAACAACACGGTTGTTCTCGTCCCACACCTGCGTCATGCCGAGCTTCTCGCCCAGGATGCCCTTGATCTGCTTAGCCATTCTCAGATCACCAGCCCTCAGAGCTTGATCTCGATGTCGACACCGGCCGGGAGGTCGAGTCGCATCAGAGAGTCAACGGTCTTGGGCGTCGGGTCGAGGATGTCGATCAGGCGCTTGTGCGTGCGCATCTCGAAGTGCTCGCGCGAGTCCTTGTACTTGTGCGGCGACTTGATGACGCAGTACACGTTCTTCTCAGTGGGCAGCGGCACCGGGCCCGCGACCGACGCACCAGTGCGGGTCACCGTCTCGACGATCTTCTTCGCCGAGGAGTCGATGACCTCGTGGTCGTAGGCCTTGAGCCGGATGCGGATCTTCTGTCCCGCCATGGCTACTCAGTAGTCCTGTCTCTCTTACGCTCTGGAACCCGGCGGATTCCTTCTGCTGCCGTCGTTTCTCCGACCCACGCGGTCGGGTGTGTCGCGATCCCGCTGACACAGATGCCCCTTGTTCGAACATCCCTGCGGGGAATGCGACGGCCCTTCCGGAACCGCGGACCGGGGACCTCGGGCCCACCGGGCGCCTGGCCGGTGTCGCGCTCACACTTCCCGGAAGATTCCCGTACGTCCGCCCCAGTGCTGCCCTCAGGCAGTTAGGACGACGAGTACTGTGGGACTCGCTTCCGGTCCTCCCGGCGGGAGGCGCGCAGCATCAACACTCGACCGAGCAACTCGGACAGTCTGCCATACGGGCCGGGGGCTCCGCCAATCGAGCCGAAGAGATTACCCCGAAGGTGACGTAGGTCAAACCGGGTGGGCGACCCCACGCGCTCCCGAGCCCGCCACAACGAGAAAAGGCCGCCCTGGCGCACGGCCGGGCGGCCCTCTCCCTAGATCCTCACCGGTACCTCAGTGGGGTACGTCACCAGCTGTAGTAGCCGTGGGACATCCAGCCGCTGACACCGCTGTCGACGTCGTAGACGCGGTCCCACTGGCCGTCACCGGACACGTCCCGGTGCGCCAGGCGGTCGCCGCGGTAGCAGAGGCCGAGCACGGCGCCCGAGGTGCTGGGGGTGGACCGGATGCGGACACCGTCACCGGTGCAGTGGCCGTAGACGTCGTCGGCGTAGGCCGGCGTGGCCAGCGTCGCGCCACCGATCGCGGCGGCGACCGCGAGACCGGTCACCGCCATGGCGCGCTTCCCCCGTACTGCGGAAAACACAGTTCCTCCTGAATAAGCTATCTGAGACCACATCAGATGATCTTGGTCGGCTACGAAGATAGCATGTTCATGATCTTGAAGGACGTGACGAAGTCGGACCAGGTGGCGGGGGTGACGGCGAGCCGGGGACCCTCGGGGTTCTTGGAGTCGCGGATGTGGATGGTGGCGGGAGTGGGGGCGACTTCGAGGCAGTCGCCGGGTTCGTTGCTGCTGCTGTAGCTGCTCTTGAACCAATGGAGTTCGGCGGTGCTCATAGTCTCCCCAGCGCTTGCTCGATGAAGGCCTGCGACTCCCTCGGCGTGAGGGCCTGCGCCCGGATCATGCCATAGCACAGTTCCAGGATCCGGAGATCCTTGGGGCTGGAAACCGGGCGGCCGTTGAACGCACCCTCGGAACGTCCGATCGCCGTCCCGTCGGCGAACTTCAGCACCTCGATCGGGCCCGCCGCTCCGGCGTGCTCCTCGCGGTCGGTCGGCATGACCTGAAGCGTGACATTCCGCAACTGCGCTACCTCCAAGAGGTGTTCGAGTTGTCGGCGCAGCACCATTTTCCCACCGTAGGGGCGTTCGAGAGTCACCTGTTCCTGGACGAAACCGAGCGTCGGGGCGGGCTCCCGTTCGAAGACAGCCTTCCGGGCCATGCGAGCCGCGGTCTCCCGCTCTACCACGTCTTCGGCGAGCGCCGGCTGCCTCATCTCGAAGATCGTGCGTGTGTACTCCGGCGTCTGCAACAGGCCATGGATGTTGTGGCTGCCGTACAGCAACATCTCCACAGCCCGCCCCTCCAGCTCCGCCAGCTCCCGCACCTTCTTCGGGTACCGAGCCCTCTTCATGTCCTCCATGAAGGCCCTCAGGTGTCCCTGAGCCTTCAGGAGCTGGTCCGCCCTGTCCAGGAACTCCGGGCGAGGGATACGGGCACCCCGCTCGATCTTGCGGATCATGTCCTCGCCGTACCCCATCGCCTCGCTCAGCTCGGGCACGCTCACGCCGGCCGCCTCCCGGCACACCTTGAGCAGCCGCCCCACCGCCTGGACCACCGGCTCGATCTCGTCCCCGGGCTCGACGTCCCAACCGGCCTCGTCCACTCCCTCACCCATGGCTCCTCCTCCGCCGCGCACTCGTACCCGTACAACGCCCGAGACAGCCGAGACAGCCGAGACAAACCGGGGACAGTCACCGTACGCAGAGGCGTTGTCACTCACTCACGGAAGCAGGTTCGGCCACGCTGAGTGACGTGAATCAAGAAATGGCTGCCCCTGAAAACCAACTCGCCTCGCCCGTCCCCCACTTCAGTGTCCGGTTGTCCCCCACGCCACGTGGCGCCCGCCTCGCCCGGCTGCTCGCCGAGCAACAACTCCGTACCTGGGGAATGCCGTTGGAAAGGCCGACACAGATCGTCGCCGAGCTCGCCGCGAACGCCGCCACACATGGCCGCGTGCCCGGCCGCGACTTCCAGCTGCTGCTGTACCTCGTCGGGCACACGCTCCGTATCGAGGTCACCGACACGCGTGGGGACCGCCTCCCCCGGCCACAACTGGCGCCCGCGGAGGGGGAATCAGGCCGCGGGCTCCTCCTCGTCGAGGCCTTCGCCGACCGCTGGGGCGTCACCCATGGACGGCACCCGCGCAAGACCGTCTGGGCCGAGGTCTCCTTCCCCGCGGCTGACCCGGGGCCCAGTACCCTCCGGCCATGACCCGTACGACTCCGCCCCGCCCTCTCGACGTCACCGCGCACTTCCCGGAGCTGGCCCCGCTCGCCCGCACCGCCGTACGCCTGCACCCGCGCGCCGGCGCGCCCACGGCGGCGGAGAGTTCCGTCGGCGGGCCCCTGCTGTGGCCGGCCGACGAGGAGTGGCCGAGCTGTCCGGAGCACGCGGGGCCCTGGCACCGGGGTGTCGCGCCCGAGGACGTCCATGTCGGCCGGCGTGTGCTGCGCGCGGCCTGGGCCCGTACCCGCCCGGAGGACGCCGACCTGCTGAGCGAGGAGGAGCGCGCGCTGGTCGACCTGGGGACCAAGTCCCGCCGGATAGCACAGGACGGACCCGTGCCGATGGTGCCGGTCGCGCAGATACGCGCCGCCGACGTGCCGACGCTGCCCCGGCCCGAAGGCACGGATCTGCTGCAGGTGCTGTGGTGCCCCTTCGATCACCCCGAGGACGGCTACGTGCCCCGGGTCGAGCTGCGCTGGCGCAGGGCCGCCGATGTCGTCACCCAGCTCGGCGCTCCCCCACGGCCGGCCGTGATCGGCAGCGATCACTATCTGCCCGAACCGTGTGTGCTGCACCCCGAGACCGTCACCGAGTACCCGGCCCCGCACGAGCTGCCGGAGGAGCTGGCCGACCGGATCGAGGAGTGGGAGCAGGAGAGCGAGGACGAGGACGAGCCGGGGCTCTGCTACCAGTACGACCTCGCGGTCGCCCCGGGGTGGAAGCTCGGCGGCCACGCGCCCTGGAGCTTCTCCGACCCCTTCCCCATGGCCTGCGCCGAGTGCGGCGCCGGGATGCGGCCCCTGCTCACCGTCGACGGCACCGAGTGGGACGGCGGCAGCGGCAGCTGGCGGCCGGTGGAGGACGCCGGGTACACCGGCTACCACTTCCTCGGTCCGGCGCTCGACACCCAGATCAACATCGGCCGCAGCTACAGCCTCCAGGTGTACGTGTGCGAGCGGTCGTACGACCATCCGCTGCTGCAGAACATGCAGTGACCCCGCAGGGGGAACGCGAAGAGGCCCGTACGACCGAAGTCGTACGGGCCTCCCGTCAGGTCTGGAGACCTTCAGGTCAGACGACCCTCAAGCAAGCGGAACTTACTTGACGATCTTGGTGACCTGGCCGGCGCCCACGGTGCGGCCACCCTCACGGATGGCGAACTTCAGGCCCTCTTCCATGGCGACGGGCTGGATGAGCGACACCGTCATCTCGGTGTTGTCACCCGGCATGACCATCTCGGTGCCCTCGGGGAGGGTCACCACGCCGGTCACGTCCGTCGTACGGAAGTAGAACTGCGGGCGGTAGTTGTTGAAGAACGGCGTGTGGCGGCCACCCTCGTCCTTGGACAGGATGTAGGCCTGAGCCTCGAACTCCGTGTGCGGGGTGACCGAGCCCGGCTTGATGATGACCTGGCCGCGCTCGACGTCCTCGCGCTTGATGCCGCGGAGCAGCAGACCGACGTTCTCACCGGCCTGGCCCTCGTCGAGCAGCTTGCGGAACATCTCGATGCCGGTGACCGTGGTGGTGGTCTTCTCGGTCTTGATGCCGATGATGTCGACGGTCTCGTTGACCTTCAGGACACCACGCTCGATACGGCCGGTGACGACCGTACCGCGACCGGTGATCGTGAAGACGTCCTCGATCGGCATGAGGAACGGCTTGTCGACGTCGCGCTCCGGCTGCGGGATGGACTCGTCGACCGCGTTCATCAGGTTGAGGACGGAGTCCACCCACTCCTTCTCGCCCTCGAGGGCCTTGAGAGCGGAGACCTTGACGACCGGAACGTCGTCGCCGGGGAACTCGTACTCGGAGAGGAGCTCACGGACCTCGAGCTCGACGAGCTCCAGGATCTCCTCGTCGTCCACCATGTCGGCCTTGTTCAGGGCGACGACGATGTACGGAACGCCGACCTGGCGGGCCAGGAGCACGTGCTCCTTGGTCTGCGGCATCGGGCCGTCGGTCGCGGCGACCACCAGGATCGCGCCGTCCATCTGGGCGGCACCGGTGATCATGTTCTTGATGTAGTCCGCGTGACCCGGGCAGTCGACGTGGGCGTAGTGACGCGCCTCGGTCTGGTACTCGACGTGCGCGATGGAGATGGTGATACCGCGCTGGCGCTCCTCGGGCGCCTTGTCGATGTTGTCGAACGGGGTGGCCTCGTTCAGGTCCGGGTACGCGTCGTGCAGCACCTTGGTAATGGCGGCCGTGAGGGTCGTCTTACCGTGGTCGATGTGACCGATGGTGCCGATGTTGACGTGCGGCTTAGTCCGCTCGAACTTCGCCTTCGCCACTGGGGTCCTCCTGTGGAGTGGTTCTGTACGCCTTACTTCATCGGCGCCAGGTGATCTTTGCTGTAAAGGCCCGGAACCGGGGGCAAACATCCGGGTTTACGGTTGTTTGCCCCCTGAGGCTCCGGAGTCAAGCCTACGGCGTGGGAACGCGGTGCGTTACTCGCCCTTGGCCTTCGCGATGATCTCCTCGGCGACGTTCCGCGGAACCTCGGCGTAGGAGTCGAACTGCATCGAGTAGCTTGCGCGACCCGACGTCTTGCTGCGGAGGTCGCCGACGTAGCCGAACATCTCCGACAGGGGCACGAGGCCCTTCACGACGCGGGCACCAGCCCGCTCCTCCATGGCCTGGATCTGGCCACGGCGGGAGTTGATGTCGCCGATGACCTCGCCCATGTAGTCCTCGGGCGTGGTGACCTCGACGGCCATCATCGGCTCAAGCAGCACGGGCGAAGCCTTGCGCGCGGCCTCCTTGAAGGCCTGCGAGCCGGCGATCTTGAAGGCGAGCTCGGAGGAGTCGACCTCGTGGTAGCCACCGTCGATCAGCGTCACGCGGACACCGGTCATCTCGTAGCCCGCGAGGATGCCGAACTGCATGGCCTCCTGCGCACCGGCGTCCACCGAAGGGATGTACTCCTTCGGGATGCGGCCACCGGTGACCTTGTTCACGAACTCGTACGAGGCGTCGCCGCCCTCGATGGGCTCGATCGCGATCTGCACCTTGGCGAACTGACCGGTACCACCGGTCTGCTTCTTGTGGGTGTAGTCCACGCGCTCGACGGCCTTGCGGATCGTCTCGCGGTACGCGACCTGCGGCTTGCCGACGTTGGCCTCGACCTTGAACTCACGGCGCATACGGTCGACCAGCACCTCAAGGTGCAGCTCGCCCATACCACCGATGATGGTCTGGCCGGTCTCCTCGTCCGAGTGGACCTGGAAGGACGGGTCCTCCTCGGCCAGGCGCTGGATCGCGACGCCCAGCTTCTCCTGGTCACCCTTCGACTTGGGCTCGATGGCGACCTGGATGACCGGCGCCGGGAAGTCCATGGACTCCAGGATGACCGGGTTCTTGTCGTCGGACAGCGTCTCACCGGTGGTGGTCTGCTTCAGGCCCATGACGGCGACGATGTCACCGGCGCCCACCGACTCGATCTCCTCACGCTTGTTGGCGTGCATGCGGTAGATCTTGCCGATGCGCTCCTTCTTGCCCTTGACGGAGTTCAGCACGGCGGTGCCGGACTCCAGGCGGCCCGAGTAGACCCGGACGAAGGTGAGCTTGCCGAGGTGCGGGTCGCTCATGATCTTGAACGCCAGCGCCGACAGCGGCTCGTCGTCGGACGGCTTGCGCTTGATGATCTCGTCCGCGTCGCTGACCGCGTGGCCCTCGATGGCCTCGATGTCAACGGGGGACGGCAGGTAGCGCACGACCGCGTCGAGCAGGGGCTGGACGCCCTTGTTCTTGAACGCGGTACCGCAGAACACCGGCGTGATGGTGGTGCCGGTGCCCTTGCCGGACGCGATGGTGATACGACGGATCGCGGCGTACAGCTGCTCCTCGGTGGGCTCCTGGCCCTCCAGGAACAGCTCCATGATCTCTTCGTCGTTCTCGGCGACGGCCTCGACCAGCTTGCCGCGCCACTCCTCGGCGGCCTCGGCGTGCGTGTCCGGGATGTCGACGACGTCGTACATCTCGCCCTTGGTCGCCTCGGCGGACCACACGAGCGCCTTCATGCGGACCAGGTCCACGACGCCCTTGAAGTCGGCCTCGGCACCGATCGGGAGCTGCATGACGATCGGCTGCGCGCCCAGGCGGTCGACGATCATGTCGACACAGCGGTGGAACTCGGCACCGGTGCGGTCGAGCTTGTTGACGAAGCAGATACGCGGAACGCCGTAGCGGTCCGCCTGACGCCACACCGTCTCGGACTGGGGCTCAACGCCGGCGACGCCGTCGAACACCGTCACGGCACCGTCGAGCACGCGCAGGGAGCGCTCCACCTCGACGGTGAAGTCGACGTGGCCCGGCGTGTCGATGATGTTGATGGTGTGGTCGACGTCTTCCAGCGGCCAGTGGCAGGTGGTGGCAGCAGAGGTGATCGTGATGCCACGCTCCTGCTCCTGCTCCATCCAGTCCATGGTGGCAGCGCCGTCGTGGACCTCACCGATCTTGTACGAAACGCCGGTGTAGAACAGGATCCGCTCGGTGGTGGTCGTCTTGCCCGCGTCGATGTGGGCCATGATGCCGATGTTGCGCACCTTGGCCAGGTCAAGCGAAGTGGTAGCCATAAGGCTTCAGTCTTCTCTCGGTCTCGATGTGGACTGCGACTACCAGCGGTAGTGCGCGAAGGCCTTGTTGGACTCGGCCATCTTGTGCGTGTCCTCGCGCTTCTTCACAGCGGCACCGAGGCCGTTGGAGGCGTCGAGGAGCTCGTTGAGCAGACGCTCGGTCATGGTCTTCTCACGACGGGCGCGGGAGTAACCGACGAGCCAGCGCAGCGCGAGGGTGTTGGCGCGACCGGGCTTGACCTCGATCGGGACCTGGTAGGTCGCACCACCGACACGGCGGGACTTGACCTCGAGGGTCGGCTTGATGTTCTCCAGCGCGCGCTTCAGCGTGATGATCGGGTCGTTGCCCGTCTTCTCACGCAGACCCTCCATGGCGCCGTAGACGATGCGCTCGGCGGTGGAGCGCTTGCCGTTCAGCAGCACCTTGTTGATGAGCGACGTGACCAGAGGAGAACCGTAGACCGGGTCGATGATGACCGGGCGCTTCGGGGCGGGGCCCTTACGAGGCATTCTTACTTCTCCTTCTTGGCGCCGTAGCGGGAACGGGCCTGCTTGCGGTTCTTGACACCCTGGGTGTCGAGGGAGCCACGGATGATCTTGTAGCGAACACCCGGCAGGTCCTTCACACGGCCGCCGCGCACGAGCACGATGGAGTGCTCCTGCAGGTTGTGTCCCTCACCCGGAATGTAAGCGGTGACCTCGATCCCGCTGGTCAGACGCACACGCGCGACCTTACGCAGGGCCGAGTTCGGCTTCTTCGGGGTGGTCGTGAACACACGCGTGCAGACGCCACGACGCTGAGGGGAACCCTCAAGTGCGGGCGTCTTGTTCTTCTCGACCTTGTCCTGCCGGCCCTTACGGACCAGCTGCTGGATCGTAGGCACTACTTCTCCGGTTTCTGTGTGCCGATGGGTACAGCTAACCTGGAACGTCGCCGACCCACGCGGTCGGGTGTGTCGAATCCCGCAGACTCTCGCCGCAAGGCGAAAAGGGCGCAATTACGGTGGCCGGTCGCGGCTCGCCATGCGGTCTGAAGGCACGCACGAGAGCCAGGGCACACCCCAGGCACAAGGTCTGAGCGTACCTACCTCATTCGCTGTGGTCAAAACAAATGGGACCCGCCCGCCCCGGGCTGCGAGGAATGTCAAGTCCCCGTACCCTAGGTGATCTTCGAATCCGCGTTCCCATCCACGGGACGCGGACCGGCGTGGCAGGTCAGCCGGGCGGGGTGGTCCCGGGTGCGGGCCGCTGGGGCCGTCGACAGACTGGGGTCATGTCCGCGCCGCAGGAGCCCCCGTCCCCTTCGCAGGTGCCGCCTCCGCCCTCGCAGAAGCTGACGCTCTTCGACAAGGCGGCATACATCGCGGCCCCTGGGACCGTCGTCGTGGGCCTGCTCTACTACATCGGCACCACCTACACCGAGAAGTACTACGCCGAGCTCGGGGTGCCCGCGGGCGATCTGCAGCTGTCCTACCAGGCCCTGGTCGCCAGGGCGCCGGGCCCGGTCTTCCTGCCCCTGTGGTGCCTGCTGGTCGGCGGGGCGCTCGTCCTGCTGGTGCTCGGCCGCCTCGGGCACTTCCTGGCCCTGCCCGAGCACGCGGTACGGCGGCACAGGGTGATCCGCTGGCTCCTCGCCGTCGGTCTGGTCATGACGATCGTGGGCTTCCCCGTCTTCCAGACCCATCTGCTGGCCCCCCTGCCGGGAGGACCGTGGCTCGACTTCCTGTCTCCCCTGATCATCGCTCTCGGCGCCACCCTGGCCTTCTTCGCCACACAGCTGCGCCTGGGCGAGCGCAGGAGCGAGCGCGTCCGGCAGGGCGGCACCGGCGACGCACTGTGGCTGACGGGCGGTGCCGTGCTGCTCGGGCTGCTGGCGATGGGTCTGTTCCTGCAGGTGGCGCAGTGCGCGACGGTGGAGGGTCGCAGCGACGCCCAGGAGGACGCCGATGGAGGCTATCGGCAGAGCCTGAAGGTGGTGGTCCACTCGCGCTTCCCCCTCACCCACAACGCCCAGGACATCGAGTTCTACGACTGGGGCAGCACGAAGGGGCCGTACCGATTCCAGTACAGCGGCTTTCGCCTGATCGCGAAGAGCCTGAACCGCTTCTATCTGGTCTCCTCCACCTCCCACTTCGTGGACCGGATGGTGGTGGTGCTGCCCGACGACGACAACGTCTGGGTGGAGTTCCGCGGCGTATGACGCAGAGGCACGGTGCTCAGGTCGTGCCGGCACTGGACGGGGCGGTCGACGTCGGGGGCGGTGTCGGGCTGCCGGTCCCGGTGTCCGTGGTGTCGGGCAGGGGCGTCGGCGACCGGGTGGTCACGGTGTCGGTGGGCCCCGGAGTCGTGGTCGTCGCGTCGGGAGCCGGAGTCGGCGTGGTCGTCGTCGGTGTGGTCGTCGTCGGGGAGACCGGGGTCGTGGTCACGGACCCGAGCGCCTCTCCCGCGAAGGTCGCGACGATCGTCTGACCCGTCGAGATGACGGCGGTCAGCTGTCCGTGGTACGCACCCGCCTGCGACCCGTTGTGCTGGAGTTCGACCTCGCAGTGGCCTCCGGACGGCACCTCGACGTGGGTGCAGCCGTCCTGGGCGATCGTTGCCGTGCCCTGGTCCGTGGTGGCGGAGACGCTGTTGACGGTGATGGGCCGGCTCGTGGTGTTGACCAGCTCCACCTTCCCGGCAGCCGTCTTGCCCACTCCCACCGACGGCATATGGATCTGCCGGGGCTTACCACTCGAATCGCTGCCGGGGAACAGGCGGGCCAGCGTTGCCATGGCCCCGGTCCTCGGCGTGGCCGGCGTGGCCCCGTTCGTGTCCTTGCAGCCCGTCATGCCCGCCAGGGCGGCGACTACCGCCGCCACGGCGAGGCCGCGGGTGCGAGTAGACATCATGACCTCGGCACCTCCGCTACGGTCCGGCCCGCCCTTCGCCCCTCAACTTCGCACGCCGGCGCCGTCAGCCTCCCGTCGGCGCCCGGCGACACCACACGATCACTCGAATGAACGCCCGCGCACGCCGAAGGGCGGCCACCCTCGCGGGTGACCGCCCTTCGGTTCAAGCTGCTCGCTTACTGGTTGTACGGACCGTAGTCGTAGTCCTCCAGCGGAACGGCCTGGCCGGAGCCGGTGCCGAACGGCGAGTAGTCGATGTCGTCGTAGCCGACGGCCGAGTACATCGCGGCCTTGGCCTCCTCGGTCGGCTCGACCCGGATGTTGCGGTAGCGGGACAGACCCGTACCGGCCGGGATGAGCTTACCGATGATGACGTTCTCCTTGAGGCCGATCAGGGAGTCGGACTTGGCGTTGATCGCCGCGTCCGTCAGGACCCTGGTCGTCTCCTGGAAGGACGCCGCCGACAGCCAGGACTCCGTGGCCAGCGAGGCCTTGGTGATACCCATGAGCTGCGGACGACCGGAGGCCGGGTGACCGCCCTCCTGGACCACACGACGGTTCTCGGTCTCGAACTTCGAGCGCTCGACCAGCTCGCCGGGCAGCAGCTCGGCGTCGCCGGACTCGATGATCGTCACACGGCGCAGCATCTGCCGGATGATGATCTCGATGTGCTTGTCGTGGATCGACACACCCTGCGAGTTGTACACCTTCTGGACCTCGCCGACCAGGTGGACCTGGACGGCACGCTGACCCAGGATGCGCAGCACGTCGTGCGGGTTGGTGGCACCCACGGTGAGCTGCTGGCCCACCTCGACGTGCTCGCCCTCGCTGACCAGGACCTTGGCACGCTTGGAGATCGGGAACGCCGTCTCGTCGCTGCCGTCGTCCGGGGTGACGACGAGCTTCTTCGTCTTCTCGGTCTCCTCGATGCGGACGCGGCCGCTCGCCTCGGAGATCGGGGCGACACCCTTCGGGGTACGGGCCTCGAAGAGCTCGACGACACGCGGCAGACCCTGGGTGATGTCGTCACCGGCCACACCACCGGTGTGGAAGGTACGCATCGTCAGCTGGGTACCGGGCTCACCGATGGACTGGGCGGCGATGATGCCGACCGCCTCACCGATGTCGACCAGCTTGCCGGTGGCGAGCGAACGGCCGTAGCACATCGCGCAGGTGCCGACGGCGGACTCGCAGGTCAGGACCGAGCGGGTCTTGACCTCCGCGACGCCGTTCCTGACCAGCTCGTCGATGAGCACGTCGCCGAGGTCGGTACCGGCCGGGGCCAGCACCTTGCCGTCGACCACGATGTCCTCGGCGAGGCAGCGCGCGTACACGGACGTCTCGACGTTCTCCGTCTTGCGCAGGACACCGTCCTCGCCCCGCTCGGCGATCGCCAGCTTGAGGCCGCGCTCGGTGCCGCAGTCCTCCTCGCGGATGATGACGTCCTGCGAGACGTCCACCAGACGACGGGTCAGGTAACCCGAGTCGGCGGTACGCAGAGCGGTGTCCGCGAGACCCTTACGGGCACCGTGCGTGGAGATGAAGTACTCCAGCACGGACAGGCCCTCACGGAAGGACGCCTTGATCGGACGCGGAATCGTCTCGTTCTTGGCGTTCGACACCAGACCACGCATACCGGCGATCTGCCGCATCTGCATCATGTTTCCTCGGGCACCCGAGTCAACCATCATGAAGATGGGGTTCGTCTTGGGGAAGTTCTCGTTCATCGCCTCGGCGACCTCGTTGGTCGCCTTGGTCCAGATCGCGATGAGCTCCTGAGTGCGCTCTTCCTTGGTGATCAGACCGCGCTCGTACTGCTTCTGGACCTTCTCGTCCTGCGCCTCGTAGCCGCGGACGATCTCCTTCTTCGCCTCGGGAACGACGACGTCGGAGATGGCGACGGTGACACCGGAACGGGTGGCCCAGTAGAAGCCGGCCGCCTTCAGGTTGTCGAGCGTCGCCGCCACGATGACCTTGGGGTAGCGCTCGGCGAGGTCGTTGACGATCTCGGAGAGCTGCTTCTTGCCCACCGAGTAGTCGACGAACGGGTAGTCCTCGGGCAGCAGCTCGTTGAAGAGCGCACGGCCCAGGGTGGTCCGCAGGCGGAAGGTGTCACCCTGCTGCCACTCGGGCTCGCCCTCCTCGCGCACCGGCGGGGTCCAGCCGCGCGGCGGGATGGTGCCCACCGGGAAGCGGATGTCGATCGCCGACTGCAGCGCCAGCTCGCCGGCGTCGAACGCCATGATCGCCTCGGCCGTGGAGCCGAACGACCGGCCCTCGCCCTTGGTGTCACGCAGCTCGCCGTCGGTGGTGAGGAAGAACAGACCGAGGACCATGTCCTGGGTCGGCATCGTCACCGGACGGCCGTCGGCCGGCTTGAGGATGTTGTTCGAGGACAGCATCAGGATGCGGGCCTCGGCCTGCGCCTCCGCGGACAGCGGCAGGTGCACGGCCATCTGGTCACCGTCGAAGTCCGCGTTGAACGCGGTGCAGACGAGCGGGTGGATCTGGATGGCCTTGCCCTCGACCAGCTGCGGCTCGAAGGCCTGGATGCCGAGGCGGTGCAGGGTGGGCGCACGGTTCAGCAGCACCGGGTGCTCGGCGATGACCTCTTCGAGGACGTCGTACACGACCGTGCGGCCACGCTCGACCATGCGCTTGGCCGACTTGATGTTCTGCGCGTGGTTCAGGTCGACCAGGCGCTTCATCACGAACGGCTTGAACAGCTCCAGCGCCATCGCCTTCGGCAGACCGCACTGGTGCAGCTTCAGCTGCGGACCGACGACG
Organism: Streptomyces filipinensis; assembly: GCF_014649495.1. Lineage (GTDB taxonomy): Bacteria > Actinomycetota > Actinomycetes > Streptomycetales > Streptomycetaceae > Streptomyces > Streptomyces filipinensis. The sequence continues at coordinate 684,691 of NZ_BMTD01000002.1, forward strand.
ATCACGGAACGCGCGGAGTAGTCCACACGCTTACCGAGCAGGTTCTGACGGAATCGACCCTGCTTACCCTTCAGCATGTCGCTGAGGGACTTCAGCGGGCGGTTACCGGGGCCGGTCACCGGACGGCCGCGACGACCGTTGTCGAAGAGGGCGTCAACAGCCTCCTGAAGCATGCGCTTCTCGTTGTTGACGATGATCTCCGGGGCACCGAGGTCCAGGAGCCGCTTCAGACGGTTGTTGCGGTTGATGACACGGCGGTACAGGTCGTTCAGGTCGGAGGTCGCGAAGCGGCCACCGTCCAGCTGCACCATCGGACGCAGGTCCGGCGGGATGACCGGGACGCAGTCCAGGACCATGCCCTTGGGGCTGTTGGACGTCTGCAGGAACGCGGAGACGACCTTCAGGCGCTTGAGGGCACGGGTCTTCTTCTGGCCCTTGCCGGTGCGGATGATCTCGCGGAGCCGCTCGGCCTCCTCCTCAAGGTCGAAGGACTCCAGGCGCTTCTGCAGCGCCGCGGCACCCATCGAACCGTCGAAGTACGTACCGAAGCGGTCCCGCAGCTCGCGGTAGAGCAGCTCGTCGCCCTCCAGGTCCTGGACCTTGAGGTTCTTGAACCGGTTCCACACCTCGTCGAGGCGGTCGATCTCGCGCTGCGCGCGGTCGCGCAGCTGCTTCATCTCACGCTCGGCACCCTCGCGCACCTTGCGGCGCACGTCGGCCTTGGCGCCCTCGGCCTCCAGCTCGGCCAGGTCGGTCTCAAGCTTCTTGGCGCGGCCTTCGAGGTCGGCGTCGCGGCGGTTCTCGATCTGCTGGCGCTCGACCGAGACGTGCGCCTCCAGGGAGGGCAGGTCGCGGGTACGGCGCTCCTCGTCGACGTACGTGATCATGTACGCGGCGAAGTAGATGACCTTCTCAAGGTCCTTCGGGGCCAGGTCGAGCAGGTAGCCCAGACGGCTCGGGACACCCTTGAAGTACCAGATGTGCGTGACGGGCGCGGCCAGCTCGATGTGGCCCATCCGCTCACGGCGCACCTTGGCGCGGGTGACCTCGACGCCACAGCGCTCACAGATGATGCCCTTGAAGCGGACGCGCTTGTACTTGCCGCAGTAGCACTCCCAGTCCCGGGTCGGACCGAAGATCTTCTCGCAGAAGAGTCCGTCCTTTTCGGGCTTGAGGGTGCGGTAGTTGATGGTCTCGGGCTTCTTGACCTCGCCGTGGCTCCACTGACGGATGTCGTCAGCGGTGGCCAGGCCGATCCGGAGCTCGTCGAAGAAGTTGACGTCGAGCACTATGCGTCAATCCCTCTCAGGGTCGAAAGTCTTTGGTCTGAAACGGGGGCCTGGGGGTCGGCGGGGCCCTGTGGGTGAGGGCCCCGCCGGACTCCCGTCAGACCTCTTCGACGCTGCTCGGCTCGCGCCGGGACAGGTCGATACCGAGCTCCTCCGCAGCGCGGAAGACGTCCTCGTCGGTGTCACGCATCTCGATGGACATACCGTCGCTGGACAGCACCTCCACGTTCAGGCAGAGCGACTGCATCTCCTTGATGAGCACCTTGAAGGACTCGGGGATGCCGGGCTCGGGGATGTTCTCGCCCTTGACGATGGCCTCGTAGACCTTCACGCGGCCCGTGACGTCGTCGGACTTGATGGTCAGCAGCTCCTGGAGGGCGTACGCGGCGCCGTAGGCCTCAAGGGCCCACACCTCCATCTCACCGAAGCGCTGGCCACCGAACTGCGCCTTACCACCCAGCGGCTGCTGGGTGATCATGGAGTACGGGCCGGTCGAGCGGGCGTGGAGCTTGTCGTCGACCAGGTGGTGCAGCTTCAGGATGTACATGTAGCCGACCGAGATCGGGTCCGGGAACGGCTCACCGGAGCGGCCGTCGAACAGCCGCGCCTTGCCGGACGGAAGCACCATGCGCTCGCCGTCGCGGTTCGGGATGGTGTGCTGCAGCAGACCCGCCAGCTCGTCCTCGCGGGCACCGTCGAAGACCGGGGTCGCGACGTTGGTGCGCGGGGCGACCTGGTCGGCACCGATGACCTGCAGGCGCTGGGCCCACTCGTCCGCGAGGCCGGAGACGTCCCAGCCGCGGCTGGCGAGCCAGCCGAGGTGGATCTCCAGGACCTGTCCCGGGTTCATTCGGGACGGCACACCCAGCGGGTTCAGGATGATGTCGACCGGGGTGCCGTCCTCCAGGAACGGCATGTCCTCGATCGGCAGGATCTTGGAGATGACACCCTTGTTGCCGTGGCGGCCGGCGAGCTTGTCACCGTCGGTGATCTTGCGCTTCTGCGCGACGTAGACGCGGACCAGCTGGTTCACGCCCGGCGGCAGCTCGTCGCCCTCCTCGCGGTCGAAGACGCGCACACCGATGACCTTGCCGGTCTCGCCGTGCGGCACCTTCAGCGAGGTGTCACGGACCTCACGGGCCTTCTCACCGAAGATCGCGCGCAGCAGGCGCTCCTCGGGGGTCAGCTCGGTCTCACCCTTCGGGGTCACCTTGCCGACGAGGATGTCACCGGCGATGACCTCGGCACCGATACGGATGATGCCGCGCTCGTCGAGGTCGGCGAGGACCTCCTCGGAGACGTTCGGGATGTCCCGGGTGATCTCCTCGGGGCCGAGCTTGGTGTCACGGGCGTCGACCTCGTGCTCCTCGATGTGGATCGAGGAGAGGACGTCGTCCTGCACGAGGCGCTGCGACAGGATGATCGCGTCCTCGTAGTTGTGACCCTCCCACGGCATGAACGCCACGAGCAGGTTCTTGCCGAGGGCCATCTCGCCGTTCTGGGTGGCCGGACCGTCGGCCAGCACCTGGCCGGTGATGACGCGGTCGCCCTCGTTGACGATGACCTTCTGGTTGACCGAGGTGCCCTGGTTGGACCGGGAGAACTTGGCCAGGCGGTACGTGATGTACGTGCCGTCGTCGTTGGCGGTGGTGATGTAGTCCGCGGAGACCTCCTGGACCACACCGTCCTTCTCGGCCTTGACCACGTCGCCGGCGTCGACCGCGGAGCGGTACTCCATGCCGGTGCCGACGAGCGGCGCCTCGGACTTAATCAGCGGCACGGCCTGACGCATCATGTTCGCGCCCATGAGGGCACGGTTGGCGTCGTCGTGCTCGAGGAAGGGGATCATGGCGGTCGCGACCGACACCATCTGGCGCGGCGAGACGTCCATGTAGTCCACGTCCTCGGGGCCGACGTAGTCGACCTCACCGCCACGGCGGCGGACCAGCACGCGGGCCTCGGCGAACCGCATCTCGTCGTTCAGCGGCGCGTTGGCCTGCGCGATGACGAAGCGGTCCTCCTCGTCGGCGGTCAGGTAGTCGACCTCGTCGGTGACCTGGCCGTCGACGACCTTGCGGTACGGCGTCTCGATGAAACCGAACGCGTTGACCCGGCCGTAGGAGGCGAGCGAGCCGATCAGACCGATGTTCGGGCCTTCGGGCGTCTCGATCGGGCACATGCGGCCGTAGTGCGAGGGGTGCACGTCACGGACCTCGAAGCCGGCCCGCTCACGGGAGAGACCACCCGGGCCGAGGGCGTTCAGACGACGCTTGTGCGTCAGCCCCGACAGCGGGTTGTTCTGGTCCATGAACTGGGACAGCTGGCTGGTGCCGAAGAACTCCTTGATGGAGGCGACGACCGGCCGGATGTTGATCAGGGTCTGCGGCGTGATCGCCTCGACGTCCTGCGTGGTCATGCGCTCGCGCACGACACGCTCCATACGGGCGAGACCCGTACGGACCTGGTTCTGGATCAGCTCACCGACGCTGCGGATACGGCGGTTGCCGAAGTGGTCGATGTCGTCGGTCTCGACCATGATCGTGCGACCGGTCTCGGTCACCGTCTCGGTCTCACCGGCGTGCAGCTTCACCAGGTACTTGATGGTGGCGATGACGTCCTCGGTGGTGAGCACGCCGGCGTCCAGCGGCTCGTCCGCACCGAGCTTCTTGTTCACCTTGTAGCGGCCGACCTTGGCGAGGTCGTAGCGCTTGGGGTTGAAGTAGAGGTTCTCCAGCAGCGTCTGCGCGGCCTCACGCGTGGGGGGCTCGCCCGGGCGCAGCTTGCGGTAGATGTCGAGCAGCGCGTCGTCCTGGCCCTGGGTGTGGTCCTTCTCCAGGGTGGCGCGCATGGACTCGTACTCGCCGAACTCCTCAAGGATCTGCTCGGTCGTCCAGCCGAGCGCCTTCAGGAGGACGGTCACCGACTGCTTGCGCTTGCGGTCGATGCGGACACCGACCATGTCGCGCTTGTCGATCTCCATCTCCAGCCAGGCACCCCGGGAGGGGATGATCTTGGCGGAGAAGATGTCCTTGTCGGAGGTCTTGTCGATGGAGGAGTCGAAGTAGACACCGGGGGAACGGACCAGCTGGGACACCACGACACGCTCGGTGCCGTTGATGACGAAGGTGCCCTTGTTCGTCATGAGCGGGAAGTCGCCCATGAAGACCGTCTGGGACTTGATCTCACCGGTCTCGTTGTTGGTGAACTCGGCGGTGACGAAGAGCGGGGCGGCGTACGTGAAGTCGCGCTCCTTGCACTCGTCGATGGAGTTCTTCGGCGGCTCGAAGCGGTGGTCCCGGAACGTCAGGGACATCGACCCGGAGAAGTCCTCGATCGGGGAGATCTCCTCGAAGATCTCCTCCAGACCGGACTTGGTGGGGACGTCCTGACCGTTCTCCAGAGCCTCCTCGACCCGACTCTGCCAGGCGGTGTTGCCGAGCAGCCAGTCGAAGCTCTCGGTCTGCAGCGCGAGCAGGTTCGGAACCTCGAGAGGCTCCTTGATCTTTGCAAAGGAGATGCGCAGCGGGGCGGTGCTGGCGCCGTTGTTCGTATTCGCGGTCGAGGCATTGCGCGAGGCGGCCAAGAGGGGGTCCTTCCGAGGGCTCGGACTCACTACGCGCGTGCCGGCCCCTCCCCCGCACACAGAGACAGAAACCCCAGGTCAAGGGAGCTTTTGTCATCGGTGCTCGAGTGAGGGCAGACCCCTGGTGACGGGCAGGGGACAGCTAACAGGCAGCGCAAAGGGTCAGTGTAGCCACTTGGCACACTGATGTCCAGTGCGGGTTTGTCGAGACCCTCGCTGTGCTCACCGCTCTTGTCAACGCCCTCGGCATGCCTGCCCTCAACGCACGTTGATACTGCCCTCTTCGCCGTCGATCCATGCCTCGGATTCGGATCCTTGTGACGACGCGTCCTGAGAATTGCGCGCTGCGTGCGGTTCGTCAAGGCCCCTCAGTCCAAACGAGACTGGCCGGAGACACGACGAAGATCACCATACCCCTCGCCGTCGCGAGTGCAAGGCAACCGTGGTCGGTCCTCCGGATACGCCGAAGAGCGACCACCCGGATGGATGATCGCTCTTCGGTGCGTTCGCGTTACAGCCCTACGGGGCACTTTTCACGGTGCCCCGAGACCGGGCTCGGCGCGCGTTCGAGTCCGTGCGGACCCGGAAGGTCTTACTTGACCTCGACGGAGGCGCCGGCGCCCTTGAGGGACTCGGCGGCCTTCTCCGCGGCCTCCTTGTTGACCTTCTCGAGGACCGGCTTCGGGGTGCCGTCGACGAGGTCCTTGGCCTCCTTCAGACCCAGGGAGGTCAGCTCACGCACGACCTTGATGACCTGGATCTTCTTGTCGCCGGCGCCGGTGAGGATGACGTCGAACTCGTCCTTCTCCTCCTCGGCCTCGGCCGGGGCGGCCGGGCCGGCCGGGCCGGCGACGGCGACCGCAGCGGCGGCGGTGACGTCGAACTTCTCCTCGAAGGCCTTCACGAACTCGGAGAGCTCGATGAGGGTCATCTCCTCGAACTGGGCGAGCAGGTCTTCCTGGCTGAGCTTCGCCATGATGGCGGTCCTTCCACTCAAATCGGCAGGTGCCGGATGTACTGGGTAAGGCGGGCGTACGTCGGCCCGCTGCGACCCGCGCCGTTGGTGCGGGTCAGAAAGCGAGCCGAATTACTCGGCACCGCCCTGCTCGGCCTGCTTGGCGCGCAGCGCGTCCACGGTGCGGACGAGCTTCGACGGCAGCGCCTGGAAGAGCTGAGCAGCCTGGGACTGCTTGCCCTTGAAGGCACCGGCCAGCTTGCTGAGCAGAACCTCGCGGGACTCGAGGTCCGCAAGCTTCTTGATCTCGTCGGCGGAGAGGGCCTTGCCCTCGAGAACACCGCCCTTGATGACGAGATTGGGGTTGTCCTTGGCGAAGTCACGCAGACCCTTCGCCGACTCCACCGGGTCACCGGTGACGAAGGCGACGGCCGTCGGGCCAGCGAAGAGCTGGTCCTCCAGCGTGATCCCGGCCTCCTTGGCCGCAATCTTGGTCAGCGTGTTCTTCACCACGGCGTACTGGGCGTTCTCACCGAGCGACCGGCGCAGCGTCTTGAGCTGCGCCACGGTGAGACCGCGGTACTCGGTCAGCACGGCGGCGTTGGAGCTGCGGAACTTGTCCGTCAGCTCCGCAACCGCGGCAGCCTTGTCGGGCCTCGCCATAGAGCCTCGGCCTCCTTCCGGGTGATTCGGACCGCGCGGACCCGAAGGAGGACTGGGGAAAACGAAACGCCCCGGCGCAGGCGCACGGGGCGGACTCGACCGGCCGCACACGCGCTCGGCGCGCGCACTCCGGGAGTTCTTCCACAGTCACCTGCGCGGGTCGCCCACTTTTCAGCGGATCCTTCGGCCACCGCGCCCTCGTTCGAGCGCACGGCAACGACCAGCGGTCTTTGGCTTCTGCAAGAGAGTACGCGACCGGTACGCCACCGAGCAAATCGCCCCGCGACCGGTATGGCACGGCCGCGGAGGGCCCGGACGGTGCCCTGCGGCGCTCGGCGAGCCGGGAAGGCGGACGGGTGCCCTGCGGCGCTCGGCGAGCCGGGAAGGCCTGGCGGAGTGTTCTGGTGCCGGCCGGGCCGGGAGAGCCGGGTGGAGGCCCTCCGTGGCGGTTCTGGGGGTCAGCGCTCGGGCCGGTGTGCCGGCTTGCGGACGTCCACCGTGTCCGCGGTGGCGGGCGCCCGGACCCGTACCGGGGCGCCGACGTCGTGGAAGGTGACCGTGAGGTCGAACTCGCCGTGCCGGCCGAAGCCCCGCACGCGCTGCCGGCTGACCTGGTTGCGGCCGTCGAGCCACACGTCCAGGGTCAGCTCGTCCACGCCCTGCTCGGCGTACACGTCCAGGCTCCGCCGCCGGCCCGCCCGGCCGGGGCCGTCCTGGTCCCTCAGCCGGCGACGCAGCTCGGCCACGGTGACCGTGCCGGTGTAGTGCGTGGTGCGGGTCTGCTCGACGGTCTCGGTGCCGGTGCGGTGGATGTCCTTCGCGGCCGTGAGAAAGGCGGCCTCCCGGACCGGATTGTGCCCGGCCTCGTCGCGCATGGCGGTCATGTCCACCCGCAGGCCCCCGCCCGAGCGGAACTTCGCGGTGGGCCCGAAGTCGAGCCAGTGCCTGCCGTGGGACTCGCGCACCCCTGCGGCGGACATGCTGGAGTACAGGTGACGGCCGACCAGGCGCAGTTCGAGGGTGCCCGGCTCGGCGCCGCCGAGGGTGGTGATCCGCACCCGGCCCACCGCCGGCCGGGTGCCGACCCAGCCCTCGGCCCGGATCCGCCCCTGTTCGGGCGCCCGCCCGGTGATGCTGTAGCGCAGCGAGTCGGCGGCTTCGGTCTGCCGTACGGCCCGGGCCACGGCCGCCGCCGGTCCGCCCGGCGCCCGCGTGCCGCCGATGGCCGTCGAGCAGCCGGCCGCACCGGCGAGAGCGAGGCCGAGGCCGAGGAGAGCGACGCGCGGGACGCGCGGGGACAGCCTCGACGGCCTCGTGGGCTTCCCCTGGTTCCGGGACCCGGTGTTCAGGAGCGGGTGCCCGCGCCGCCGGCGACGGTCCCGCCGGACTTCAGCAGGTCCGCGAAGTCCTTGGTGTCGCTCGCCGGGGGTGCCTCCGCGGAGACCTTCACGCCGTAGTCGCTGTAGTAGGCGGTGCTGGTCATGGTGCCGTGCGCCGTGTCGGCCCGCTCGGACTTCTTCACCAGCAGGTTCTTATCGTTGACCCAGATGTCGATGGTGTCGGTGGTGACGCCCGCCTGGTCGAGCTGCTGCTTCAGCGCCGACAGCTGGTCCTTGCTGAGGTTGCCGCTCTTGCCCGCGAGGTCCGCGACGTTCACCGTGCCCGAGTAGTGGGTCGTGCGGACGCCGGAGACCGTCTCCTCGCCGGCCTTCTTCACGTCACCGGAGGCCAGCAGCATCTTCACGGACTGGTTCGGCGTGGAGTTCTGCAGCTGGTCCTTCATGTACGAACCGGAGGCGCCGCCGAGCTTGGCGAGGTCGTCGTACGCGTACCTGACCCAGTGCTTGCCACCCGCGTGCTGGGCGTACGCGTCGCTCATGTGGGCGTAGTAGGCACCCGGCAGGTAGCGGGCCTCCATCGACGCCGTGCCGGCCTTGCGCATCAGCTCGGCCATCTGGCCGCCGGTGTAGGTGATGGTGAGGTTGCCCTTGAGACCGTCACCCCAGGTGAGGGCGCCGTTCGCGGTCATCGACATCAGGTTGCCGATGGAGGTGGTGGAGCGGACCTTGGCCGAGTCCGCCTTGTCGGTGGACTGCTCGGCGTTGCGCAGCGCGGCGATGGGGCTGATGTGGATGGCGACACCGCCCGCCGCCTTGTCGCCCTTCCCGGAACCGCAGGCGGCCACCCCGGTCAGCGCGGCCACCACCGCCACGGACAGGGATATCCGGCGCGCCGTCGTGCTCTTCATCTTGTCCTACCCCCATGCGAGTCGAGTGCCTGCACCGTAGCCCAGGCCACTGACAGCCGTGCGAAAGCTCGTACAAAGAAAGGCTCGTACAAAGAAAGGACGGACCCCGCACCTGGAAGGTTGCAGGGCCCGCCCTTACTCACGCGTACCTGACGCGGCTACCGGGGGGAGCGCATGGCTCAGACGGCGGCCGGGTCCTCCTCGACGAGGAGGTTGCGGGTGCGGTTGGAGTCGACCGGAATGCCGGGGCCCATCGTGGTGCTGATGGCGGCCTTCTTGATGTAGCGACCCTTGGCGGCGGACGGCTTCAGACGGAGGATCTCCTCCAGCGCGGCGCCGTAGTTCTCCACCAGCTTGGTGTCGTCGAAGGACACCTTGCCGATGATGAAGTGCAGGTTCGAGTGCTTGTCGACGCGGAACTCGATCTTGCCGCCCTTGATCTCGGTCACGGCCTTGGCGGTGTCCGGGGTCACGGTGCCGGTCTTCGGGTTCGGCATCAGACCACGCGGGCCGAGGACGCGGCCGAGACGGCCGACCTTGCCCATGAGGTCCGGGGTGGCGACGACGGCGTCGAAGTCCAGACGGCCCTTCGCCACCTCGTCGATCAGCTCGTCGGCGCCGACGATGTCGGCGCCCGCGGCACGCGCGGCCTCGGCACGGTCACCGGTCGCGAAGACCAGGACCCGGGCGGTCTTACCGGTGCCGTGCGGAAGGTTCACGGTGCCACGGACCATCTGGTCGGCCTTGCGCGGGTCGACACCCAGACGGAAGGCGACCTCGACGGTGGAGTCGAACTTGGTCGTGGAGGTCTCCTTGGCGAGACGGACGGCCTCGAGCGGGGCGTACAGCTTCTCCCGGTCGACCTTGGCGTCCGCAGCGCGGAGAGCCTTGCTGCGCTTGCTCACAACTTGCTCCTGTGTGTTCTGAAAGGAGTCGTGGTCCCTGGGCCGAGCAGGCCCTGCCACGTGCGACCGGCTATGGCCGCATGACTACTGGGGTGGGGTTCAGCCCTCGACCGTGACGCCCATGGAGCGCGCGGTACCGGCGATGATCTTCGCCGCCGCGTCCAGGTCGTTCGCGTTCAGGTCGGGCATCTTGGTCTGGGCGATCTCGCGGACCTGCGCCTCGGTGATCTTGGCGACCTTGGTCTTGTGCGGCTCGCCGGAGCCCTTCTCGATGCCCGCGGCCTTGAGGATCATCTTCGCGGCCGGCGGCGTCTTGGTGATGAAGGTGAAGGAACGGTCCTCGTAGACCGTGATCTCCACCGGGATGACCCAACCGCGCTGCGACTCGGTCGCGGCGTTGTAGGCCTTGCAGAACTCCATGATGTTGACACCGTGCTGACCCAGCGCGGGGCCGACCGGCGGAGCCGGGTTGGCGGCACCGGCCTGGATCTGGAGCTTGATGAGCCCCGTGACCTTCTTCTTCTTGGGAGGCATAGCTCTCCGGGTCCTTTCATTCGGGTCCATGCCCGCGCAAGGATCGCGACCTGACGCAGGCATACCGCACAACGATAACGGGTATAGATGCGCGGCTAAAAACCGTGCAGGTCAGGCGGACCGTGACGGCCTGCCTGACCTGCGCGGAAGTACGAAGTCCAATAAAGGACTAGTTCTTCTGGATCTGGTCGAAGGAGAGCTCGACCGGCGTCTCGCGGCCGAAGATCTCCACCAGGCCCTTGACCTTCTTCGAGTCGGGGTTGATCTCGTTGATGGTCGCCTGCAGCGTGGCGAACGGACCGTCGGTGACGGTGACCGAGTCGCCGACCTCGAAGTCCAGCACCTGGACCTCGACCTTGCGCTGCGGAGCGGGCTTGCCCTCGGCCTCCGCGGCCTCGCGGGCGGCCTTCTCCTCGGCCTCCGGGGCGAGCATCTTGACGATCTCGTCCAGGGTCAGCGGGTACGGGTCGTAGGCGTTGCCGACGAAGCCGGTGACACCCGGGGTGTTGCGGACGACGCCCCAGGACTCGTTGGTCAGGTCCATGCGGACCAGGACGTAACCCGGCAGCTTGTTCTGCTTGATCGTCTTGCGGTCGCCGTTCTTGATCTGGACGACCTCTTCCTGCGGCACCTCGGCCTGGAAGATGTAGTCCTCGACGTTCAGCGAGACGGCGCGCTGCTCCAGGTTGGTCTTCACGCGGTTCTCGTAGCCGGCGTAGGTGTGGATGACGTACCACTCGCCGGGCAGGGTGCGCAGTTCCTCGCGCAGGGCCTGGACGGGGTCGACGGGCTCGGCCGGCTCCTCCTCGGCAGCCTCGGCGGCGGCCTCCTCGCCGGCGTCCTCGGCGTCCTCGTCCTCTTCGTCCTCGACGTGCAGGGCCGCCTCTTCGGCCGGCTCCCCCGCCTCGGCCTCGGCAGCCTCGAACTCGTCCTGCTCGTCCGCGCCCTCGACGATGTCGAGCTCGTCGTCCACCATCTCGGCAGCGGTCCCGCGAGGCTCGATGGCTTCGTCGTTCAGGTTCGGGTCAGACACGATGGCTGCTTCTTCCTGGATACATAGGGGTGGAACATGCGAAAACGGGCGCCGGTGCCACGGCGCCCTTCGCTCTTGGCTCAGCCGAAGACGTACTTGGCCGCGTGGTTGAGCCCATAGTCAATCACGGTCACCAGCGCAATCATGATGGCGACGAAGAAGATCACCACAGTGGTGTACGACGTCAGCTGGTTACGGCTCGGCCAGACGACCTTGCGGAGCTCCGCGATGATCTGGCGGTAGAAGGTGGCCAGGCGCTTCAGCGGGCCCTTCTTGGCGCGCTTACCGCCCTTGCGGGCCTTCTTCTTGGACTCCGGCAGCTCGTCCTGGGCGTCAGGCGTGTCGATGGAGCCCACGGCGTCCGTCATTCGTCCTCACCTGGTCCCGGGTCGTGGCCGTGCCGCGCCCGGTTTCTGAGCCGCACGGCGGTGCATTGCTGTACGTACATGCGCACACATCCTGGCGGTGTGTGTAGCAGGGCCGGAGGGACTTGAACCCCCAACCGCCGGTTTTGGAGACCGGTGCTCTACCAATTGAGCTACGACCCTTTGTGTGTCCCCCAACGTACCGCATCCAACCGGGTGCGCGGTGTGCACCGGGTGCGGTGGCGGCTGCTGAAGGCCAACGAGGTGAGAGTGTACGTGGTCCGCGGCCCGGCGTCGAACAGAAAGGGCCCGTCCAGGGCCACATGACCAAAGATCGTCCTGGCCGGCGCCCGGATTCGGACCCGTGTTCACGCCTCGACCCGATGCTGTTCAGTCCGTGAAACCCGCATGCCGCCGACATTTCCGGTCTGGAACGATGGGCCTCATGAGCGCTGCAACCCCACCCACCGAGCGCCGGGTCTCCGCCCGAGTCGGCGCGATCTCCGAGTCCGCCACCCTCGCCGTGGACGCCAAGGCCAAGGCCCTGAAGGCCGCCGGGCGTCCGGTGATCGGCTTCGGCGCCGGTGAACCCGACTTCCCGACGCCGGACTACATCGTCGAGGCGGCCGTCGAGGCCTGCAAGAACCCCAAGTACCACCGCTACACCCCGGCCGGCGGCCTGCCCGAGCTGAAGGCCGCGATCGCCGCGAAGACGCTGCGCGACTCCGGCTGGGAGCCCGACGTCTCCCAGATCCTCATCACCAACGGCGGCAAGCAGGCCATCTACGAGGCGTTCGCCGCGATCCTCGACCCGGGCGACGAGGTCATCGTCCCGGCGCCGTACTGGACGACGTACCCGGAGTCGATCCGCCTCGCGGGCGGCGTCCCGGTGGAGGTCGTGGCCGACGAGACCACCGGCTACCGCGTCAGCGTGGAGCAGCTGGAGGCGGCGCGCACGGAGAAGACGAAGGTCGTCCTCTTCGTCTCCCCGTCCAACCCGACGGGCGCCGTGTACTCCGAGGCCGAGTCCGAGGCGATCGGCCGCTGGGCCGTCGAGCACGGCCTGTGGGTGCTCACCGACGAGATCTACGAGCACCTGGTCTACGGCGACGCCGCCGCCGTCTCCCTGCCGGCGCTGCTGCCCGAGCTGCGCGACAAGTGCATCGTGGTCAACGGCGTGGCGAAGACGTACGCCATGACCGGCTGGCGCGTGGGCTGGGTCATCGGCCCGAAGGACGTCGTCAAGGCCGCGACGAACCTGCAGTCGCACGCCACCTCGAACGTCTCCAACGTCGCCCAGGTGGCCGCCCTGGCCGCCGTCTCGGGTGACCTCGACGCCGTGGCGAAGATGCGCGAGGCCTTCGACCGGCGCCGCAGGACCATCGTGCGGATGCTCAACGAGATCGACGGCGTGCTCTGCCCGGAGCCCGAGGGCGCCTTCTACGCCTACCCCTCGGTCAAGGCGCTGCTCGGCAAGGAGATCCGCGGCAAGCGCCCGCAGGACACGGTCGAGCTGGCCGCGCTGATCCTGGAAGAGGCCGAGGTCGCGGTCGTCCCGGGTGAGGCCTTCGGCACGCCGGGCTATCTGCGGCTTTCGTACGCGCTGGGCGACGAGGACCTCGTCGAGGGCGTGAGCCGCATCCAGAAGCTGCTGGCGGAGGCGCGGGACTGAGCGCTCCCGTTCCGGACAGGAGCACCTGGGGACGTCCCCGGGTGCTCCTGTTCGTTTGTGCGGGCAAGAGCCCGTACGGGGAAACGGCTACCGGTACGCAGGTGACGTACGGCAGGATCTGGGGATGGAGCGTGTACGTGAACTCTCTGAGCTGCCGAAAGCCCATCTGCACCTGCACTTCACCGGTTCGATGCGGCCGGGCACCGTCCTGGAACTGGCCGACAAACACGGCGTACGCCTGCCCGACACCCTGACCGAAGCGCTGACCAGTGGGGAACCGCCGAAGCTGCGGGCCACGGACGAGCGCGGCTGGTTCCGTTTCCAGCGGCTGTACGACGCGGCGCGCTCCTGCCTGCGCGAACCGGAGGACATCCAGCGCCTGGTCCGGGAGGCGGCCGAGGAGGACCTGAAGGACGGCTCGGGCTGGCTGGAGATCCAGGTGGACCCGACGTCGTACGCGCCCCGGCTGGGCGGTCTGATCCCGGCGCTGGAGATCATCCTGGACGCGGTGGAGACGACGTCCCGCGAGACCGGGCTCGGCATGCGGGTCCTGGTGGCCGCCAACCGCATGAAGCACCCGCTGGACGCCCGCACGCTGGCCCGCCTCGCGGTGCGCTACGCGGACCGGGGCGTGGTCGGTTTCGGGCTCTCCAACGACGAGCGGCGCGGCATGGCCCGGGACTTCGACCGGGCCTTCCACATCGCGCGCGAGGGCGGCCTGCTGTCGGCCCCGCACGGCGGCGAGCTGACCGGCCCCGCCTCGGTGCGCGACTGCCTGGACGACCTGCACGCCACCCGCATCGGGCACGGCGTGCGCGCGGCGGAGGACCCCCGGCTGCTGAAACGGCTGGCGGACCGGGGCGTGACCTGCGAGGTGTGCCCGGCGTCGAACGTGGCGCTCGGCGTGTACGAGAAGCCCGAGGACGTGCCGCTGCGGACGTTCTTCGAAACCGGCGTCCCGATGGCGCTCGGCGCCGACGACCCGCTGCTGTTCGGCTCCCGGCTCGCCGCCCAGTACGAGATCGCCCGCGAGGCCCACGGCTTCTCGGACGCCGAACTCGCCGAGCTGGCACGCCAGTCGGTGCGGGGCTCGGCCGCCCCCGAGGACGTCAAGACGCGGCTGCTGGCCGGCGTGGACGACTGGTTGCGCCCGGCGTGAGGTTCATGCGGGGGCGGGCGCGACGGAGACCGCGCCCAGCAGCGTCCTGACGAGCCGCGCGGCGAAGTCGTCGACCGGTGGCCGCTGCCCCGGCTCGGCCGCGTCGTAGGCGAACGCGCGCTGCGCGCAGGCGCCCAGCAGCAGGGAGGCGGCGGCGAAGGTGTCGGCGTCGGCGCGGACGCGGCCGGCGGCCTGTTCGGCGCGGAGGTAGGCGTCCAGGTCCTGGATGGGCTGGTGCGGCCCGGAGCCGAGCTTGCGCAGCGCCTCGTAGTGGCGCTCCTTGAGCTGGGTCTCGGCGTACAGGGACGCGGCGATCGGGAAGCTCTGCTCGTAGAAGAGGGCGGCCCGGCGGGCGATCTCGGTGAGGTTGCCCTCCAGGGTGCCCCGCCCCGGTTCGGCGGCGAGGCTGCCGAGCAGCGGGGTGAGCCGGGGAAGCCGCTCGGTGAGCACCCGGACGAACAGCTCTTCCTTGCTGTCGAAGTACTTGTAGAGGGCCGCCTCGGAGCAGCCGGCCGCGCGGGCGATCTCCTTGGTGGTGGCGCGGGCGAGTCCGACGGTGAGCATGAGCTCGTGGGCGGCGTCGAGGATGCGGACACGCGCCGGCTTCGGCTCCATGGGGGTCCAATCGGGCTTGACGAGTGGGTAAGTACTTACCCACTCTAGGTGGGAGCAGGAGTGAGTGAATACTCACCCACCTAGACGCAGTACGGGGAGCACCCATGAACCTCACCGTTTTCGGCGCCACCGGCGGCATCGGCCGGGAGATCGTCCGTCAGGCGCTCGGCGCCGGTCACCAGGTCACCGCCGTGGTCCGTGATCCGGCCCGGCTGGACGTCACGGGGGACGCCCTGCGGGTGGTCCGCGCCGACCTGACCGACCCCGAGGAGCTGCGCGCCACTGTCAGGGGCCGGGGCGCGGTCCTCTCCGGCCTGGGCGCCCGCAGCCGCAAGGACGCCGGGGTCGCCACCCGGCTGACCCGTACGATCCTGCACGCGATGGAGGCCGAGGGGGTACGGCGGCTGCTCGTGGTCAGCGCCGGCCCGGTCGGCCCCGCTCCCGCCGACGACGGCCCGCTGGACCGGGCCGCTCGCGGCCTGGTGTCGGCGATCCTCAAGGACGTCTACGCCGACCTGCGCGAGATGGAGGCCGAACTGGCCCGCAGCGGCACGGACTGGACGTCCGTACGGCCGCCGCGCCTGCAGGACAAGCCGCTCACCGGCCACTACCGCAGCGTCGTCGGGGGCTTCCCGCCCAGGGGCCGCTTCATCGCACGCGCGGACGTGGCCCACGCCATGCTGGCGATGGTCGACGACCAGGGCGCGGTGAAGCAGGGGGTGGGGGTGGCGTACTAGGCCGTGGTGGCCCTCCCGGGGGCTGCGCGCGGGACCGCGGTCCTACAGGCTGACGCCGACCGTCACCGGCTCGTTGACGAGCGTGATCCCGAAGGCCTCGCGCACCCCGGCGACCACCTCGCGGGCCAGCGCCAGCAGGTCCTCGGTGGTGGCCTCGCCCCGGTTGGTGAGGGCGAGGGTGTGCTTGGTGGAGATGCGGGCCGGCCCGGTGCCGTACCCCTTGGTGAAACCGGCCTTGTCGATCAGCCAGGCCGCGGACGTCTTCGTACGGCCCTCCCCCGCCGGGTAGGCGGGCGGCTCGACACCGTCGTCCAGCCGCTCACGCACGCGCGCGTGGAACGCGGCGAACTGCTCGTCGGTGAGGATCGGGTTGGTGAAGAAGGACCCGGCGGACCAGGTGTCGTGGTCCTCGGGATCGAGCACCATGCCCTTGCCGGCGCGCAGCTTGAGCACCGTCTCACGGGCGTCGGCCAGCGGCACCCGGTCGCCCTGCCCGACGCCGAGCGCACGGGCCGTCTCGGCGTACCTGACGGGTGCCGACAGCCCGGCCGCGTCCTCCAGCTCGAAGCGGACGCGCAGCACGACATAGCGCTCGGGGTCGGCCTTGAAGCGGCTGTGACGGTACGAGAAGGCGCACTCCTCGTTCGTCAGCGTGACGGTCTCGCCGGCGCGCCGGTCGTAGGCGATGACCTCGGTGATGGTGGAGGAGACCTCCTGGCCGTAGGCGCCCACGTTCTGGATCGGCGTGGCACCCGCGGATCCGGGGATGCCGGCCAGGCACTCGATACCGGCGAGCCCGGCCTCGACCGTGCGGGCGACGGCGTCCGTCCACACCTCGCCGGCCGCCAGCTCCAGCGTCGTACCGCGCAGCTCGACACCGCGCGTGGCGATGCGCAGGGCGGTGCCGTCGAAACCCTTGTCGCCGATGACCAGGTTCGATCCGCCGCCGATGACCAGCAGCGGCGTCCCGCTGTCGTCGGCCTCGCGGACGGCGGCGATCACCTCGGCGTCGGTCACCGCGGTGACCAGGCGCGTCGCGGGACCGCCCAGCCGGAAGGTGGTCAGCGGGGCAAGGGGGGCGTCGTGGAGTACCTGCACGGGCCCAAGACTACGAGACGCCTGCGCCCGGGCGGACGGGCCCGGTCGGCCGCCCGGGCACGCCTGCTCGCCGGACCGGGCACACGTGCACGCGCGCGTGGCCCCTTTTCGAAGGCCACGCGCGCGTGCACGTGCACTGCCAGCCGGTGGTCCACGTGAGCCGCCGCTCCGCCTCCTCCCAGCTCACGGGCAGCCGGTCGCTGGAGCTCTGCCATGTGGCGAGGTCTTGGGCGGGGCGGCGGGTTCAGCGGACGGTGGTCTCCAGGGCGGCGTTCTCCACGTCGGCGTTCTCCACGTCGGCGGCCTCCGGGGCCCCGGACTCCGGGGCTGTCGCGGATGCCTGGCCGTCCACCGCGGCGAGCCGGGCGGCACTTCGGCGGGCCGGGATCACCAGGGCCGCCACCGCGGCCAGGGCGACCACCGCCGAGCCGGTGACCAGGGCGGGCCGCAGGCCGTCCACGAAGCTCTGCGCGCTCTCGTAGCCACCCCGCGCGGAGAAGATCGACGACATCACGGCGATGCCGAGCGCGCCGCCCACCTCGCGCAGCGCGTTGTTCGCGCCGGAGGCGATGCCCTGCTCCTGCGGGCGGACGCTGGACATCACCAGGTTGGCGGCCGGCGCGAAGTACAGGGCCATCCCGATGCCGCTGATGACGAGGGCGGGCAGCTGGGCGGCGTAGGAGGCGTGCGCGGTGGCCACCGCGGCCATGTAACCGAGACCGACGGCCTGCAGGAACAGACCCGCGGCCACGACCGGGCGGCCGCCGACGCGGTCCGAGAGGATCCCCGCGACGGGCGCGACGAGCATCGGCATGCCGGTCCACGGCAGCATCCTGAGGCCCGCCTCGGTGGGCGAGTAGCCGAGCACGCCCTGCATGTACTGGCTGAGCAGGAAGATCGAGCCGAACATGCCCAGGAACATCAGCAGGCTCGCCGCGTTGATGCCGGCGAAGGCACGGGACCGGAACAGCCTCATCGGCAGCATGGGGCTGGCCGCCCGCGCGCTGTACAGGACGAACCCGGTCAGCAGCGCGCCGCCGGCGGACAGCGCGGTCAGGACCAGGGTGTCGGTCCAGCCGTCGGAGGGCCCGCGGACCAGGCCGTAGACGATGCCGAAGAGCCCACCGCTGGCGAGCAGGGTGCCGGGGACGTCGAGCCGGGCGCCGGCGCCGTAGGACTCGGCGAGGCGCAGGCGGGCGAGCGGCAGCGTGACCAGGCCGAGCGGGACGTTCAGCCAGAAGATCCAGTGCCAGGAGACATGTTCGGTGAGGCTGCCGCCGATGAGCGGCCCGGAGGCGACGGCGAGGCCGTTGACGGCGCCCCAGATGCCGTACATCATCCCGCGCTTGGCGGCGGGCACGGCCGCGGTCAGCAGGGTCAGCGTGAGCGGCATCATCACGGCCGCGCCGACGCCCTGGACCGCGCGGGCGGCGATCAGGGAGCCGATGCCGGGCGCCATGGCCGCGGCGGCGGAGGCGCCGGTGAACACGGTGAGGCCGGCGATGAACAGCCGGCGGCGCCCGAAGCGGTCGCCGAGCGCCGCGCCGAACATCAGCAGGACGGCGAAGGTGAGCGTGTAGGCGCTCACGGTCCATTCGAGGTCGCCCAGCGCGCCGCCGAGGTCCTTGCGGATGGAGGGCAGGGCGGTGGTGACGACGAGGTTGTCGAGGGCCGCCATGAATCCGGCGACGCTGGTGATCACCAGGGCCCACGCGGCCCCTCCGCGCGATGCGCCCTGCGCGGTCTGCTGTGACATCTCTCCCCCTAGAGAGCGAACGAGTTAGTTATTGCTGACTAACTTTCCTGGGCGCGAAAGAGGCGGGCCACCCGCCTCGTCCCGCTACTTCTCCAGCCGGCCCGTGACCCGGGCCGACGGATACATCCCCTGCCAGACCCGGTGTTCGGGCGGAAACCCCATGGCCGTGAGGGTGTTGATGAGCATCCCGTAGGCCAGGAAGGTCGTGGTCTCGCCGTCATCCGCGCCGAGCGGCAGGTGGACCGTGTCCCAGAGCTTCATCCAGGCCGTCCGCACGGCCTCTCCGAACTCGTGGTCACCCTCCGCTTCGGCGGCCGCGACAGCGATGTACGTCTGCATCTGCATCTGGAGCTTCTCGGGCTGCTCCGTGATCATCCGCACATAGGCGTTCGCCATGGCGTGCAGGGCCTGCTCACCCTCCAGCCCCTCGGCCGCCTCCTCGAAGACCCGGCAGGTGTCCTCCACGCACCGGAACGACGCGGCGGCGAAGATCGCCTTCTTGCCCGCGAAGAGCCGGAAGAGATACGGCTGCGAGACGCCCACGCGGGCCGCGATGGCCTCGGTGGACGTGCCGTAGTACCCCTTCCGCGCGAACTCCGTGATCGCCGCGCGAACGACGCTCTCACGCCGCTCCTCTGCACTCATCCTGGGCATGCGGCTAAGTTAGTACTCAATCACTAACTTAGCAAGCGGCCCGTGCGGGGCCCGCTTTCCGCGGACGCGTAAGGGGCGCCCCTCCAGGGAGGACGCCCCTTACATCGCCGCTGTGGTCTTCACCACTGTGGGTCATCACCGCTGTGGGTCATCACCGCTGTGGGTCATCACCGCTGCGGGCGCCGTCAGGCCAGACGCACGACCGCCCGGGACATGCCCAGCACCTTCTGGCCGCCGCTGGTCGCCGTGAGGTCCACCCGCACCGCGTTGTCGTCCAGCTTGGCCGCCACCTTGCCGCTGACCTCGATCAGGGCCCCCTGGTCGTCGTTCGGCACGACGACCGGCTTGGTGAAGCGGACGCCGTACTCCACGACCGCGCCCGGGTCACCGACCCAGTCCGTGACCACGCGGATCGCCTCGGCCATGGTGAACATGCCGTGCGCGATGACGTCCGGCAGGCCCACCTCCTTGGCGAACTTCTCGTTCCAGTGGATCGGGTTGAAGTCCCCGGAGGCGCCCGCGTAGCGCACGAGGGTGGCCCGGGTCACGGGAAAGGTCTGCGCCGACAGCTCGGTGCCGACCTCGACGTCCGCGTACGTGATCTTCGCCGTCATCAGGTCCTCACGCCTCCTCGGCCGCGCGGGCCACCAGCTTGGTCCAGGCGGTCACGACGTGCTCGCCCGCCTCGTCGTACACCTCACCGCGGATGTCCAGGATGTCGTTGCCCGCGAGGGACTTGATCCCCTCGATGGTGGAGGTGACCGAGAGCCGGTCACCGGCGCGCACCGGGCGGTTGTAGGCGAACTTCTGGTCGCCGTGCACGACGCGGCTGTAGTCGAGGCCGAGCTGCGGGTCCTCGACGACCTGCGCCGCGGCCCGGAAGGTGATGGAGAAGACGAAGGTCGGCGGGGCGATCACATCGGGATGTCCGTACGCCTTCGCGGCCTCGGGGTCGGTGTAGACCGGGTTGGTCTCGCCCACCGCCTCGGCGAACTCGCGGATCTTCTCCCGGCCCACCTCGTAGGCCGCGGTGGGCGGGTAGGTCCGTCCTACGAAGGACTGGTCGAGCGCCATGGCCCGGCACCTCCTGATGTCTGCTGTGATGGCCCCAAATTAGCCGGAAACCAGCTGGGGAACGTGCGGGTGGGACGGACGGGCAACCGGCGGGTCGACGCGCAACTGTCTACGAGGCGCGCGGGCCGATGAGCCGCTGAACCCCGTCGGCCCTACGAGTCGTGAACCCCGTCGGCCCTCCGAGTCGGTGAGCCGCACCGGCCCTATGAGTCGGTGACCCGCGTCGGCTCACGAGCCGGTGAACCGGGTGATCCGGCGCCGCTCTTGAAACGACGCGAGGCCGCCCCCTCGGAAGGGGACGGCCTCGCGTACGAGCCTGTTTATCGCGTCTCGCGGTGCGCGGTGTGCGCGTTGCAACGCGGGCAGTGCTTCTTCATCTCAAGACGGTCCGGGTTGTTACGCCGGTTCTTCTTGGTGATGTAGTTCCGCTCCTTGCACTCCACGCAGGCCAGCGTGATCTTCGGGCGGACGTCGGTGGCAGCCACGTGAGTGCTCCTAAGACGAACGGATGGACTGATTCAACGCAAGAAAGAGTAGCCGATCGAAGGACCGACCCCGCAATCGGCTACTGTCTGTAGCGGTGACCGGACTTGAACCGGTGACACAGCGATTATGAGCCGCTTGCTCTACCGACTGAGCTACACCGCTGCGATGCGATCGGAACCCGCCTTTCGACGGGAACCTCTCACACCAGAGCCCCAAAACGGAATCGAACCGTTGACCTTCTCCTTACCATGGAGACGCTCTGCCGACTGAGCTATTGGGGCGAGCGATGAAGACATTACACGGTCCGCCGCCGTTCACCCAAATCCGTATCCGGCCGCCCATCACGGCCCGCATCCCAGCCCTCGCAGCGGCCTCGTGAGTCGCGTGGACGGGGGCCCGCCGGGACGGATCCCGCGGCCACGCGCGGGTGCCGCACGTGTGCCACACGCATGCCGCACGTGACTGCCGGGGGCGGACCACGCCGGTACGACTATTGCGCCCCTGCGCGTCCCGCGCGGCTCGCCACCCTAGGCTCGACTCACTCTGCGTGATCATGGGGTTACCGGCCCCTGAATCCTCACGCGGGTCCGTCCGAGCCCCCGGCCCCGAACCTGGAGCGCGATGCCCGACAGCCAGCCGCAGCCCCACCCACCGTCGAACTCCTCGGGATCCTCCGGCCAGTCCGACGTCGCCGCCCTGCTGCTGTGCGGGGCCCGGCTCACCGACGGCCGGACCGTGGACGTGCGGCTGGGCGGCGGGCGCATCGAGGCGGTGGGCACGGCCGGCAGCCTCGCGCCCGGCCCGGCCCGCACAGGCGCCACCCGCGTGGACCTGAACGGGTACCTGCTCCTCCCGGCCCCGGCCGAGCCCCACGCGCACAGTGACACCGCGCTGTCCGCCGAGCACCCCGGGCCGGTGTCGTACGCCCCCGAGGACGTCCAGCGCCGGGCGACGGAGGCGGCTCTGCTGCAGCTCGGGCACGGGGCGACGGCGGCACGCGCGCACGTGCGCGTGGGTGATGTCCAGGGCCTCGGCGCACTGGGTGCCGTCCTGCAGGCGCGGCGCTCGCTGCGCGGGCTGGCGGAGCTGGCGACGGTGGCCATGCCGCGGCTGCTGACCGGGGTGGCCGGGGCCGACGGGCTGGCGATGCTGCGTGACGCGGTCAAGATGGGCGCCTCCGTGGTGGGCGGCTGCCCCGACCTGGACCCCGATCCCACGGGCTATGTGGAGACGGTCCTTGAGGTGGCCTCCGAGCACGGCTGCCCGGTGGATTTGCACACGGACGCCTCCGACCCGGCCCGCCTGTCCCGGCTCGCGGCCATGGCGGGGGGCTTGCGCCCCGGCGTGACGATCGGGCCGTGCGCCGGTCTCATGCGCCTTCCCGCCGAGGCCGCCTCACGCGCCGCCGACCAGCTCGCGGCGGCCGGCGTGACGGTCGTGTGCCTGCCCCAGGGCGGCTGCGGCGGCGCCGACCGGCGGGGCGTCGCTCCGCTCCGGCTGCTGCGCGCGGCCGGGGTGCGGGTGGCGGCCGGCAGTGGTGCCCTGCGCGACCTGTCGAACCCCGTCGGCCGCGGTGACCCGCTGGAGGCGGCGTACCTCCTCGCCTCCGCCCACGGCCTGCGCCCGCAGGACGCCTACGACGCCGTGAGCGTCTCGGCGCGCACGGCGCTGGGGCTGCCAGAGGTCCGCGTGGAGGCCGGCTTCCCCGCCGAGCTCCTGGCCGTGCGCGGCGACCGCCTGGCCGGCGCCCTGTCCCTGGCCTACAGCCGGATCGTGGTGCACCGGGGGCGGGTGGTGGCCCGCACGAGTGCGGTGCGCGAGTACTGCAACTCGGCGGCCGCGGCGGAACTCGGGCTGCCACGGCAGGGGCGCGGTGAGCTGTCATGAGGCGGCCGGGCCGACCTGAGAGCTGCCGGGGCGGCCCGGGAGGCAGCTGATGTCTTCTGGGCGGCCCGGGAGCCGGCTGATGCGTCTCGGGCGAGCCGGAAGCCGGCTGTTGCCCCCGGGCGGGCCGGAAGTCGGCTGCTACCCCCCGGGCGGGCCGGAAGCCGGCTGATGCGTCTCGGGCGGGCCGGAAGCCGGCTGTTGCCTCTCGGGCGGCCCGAGAGCCGGCTGGAGGGGCCTGGGCCTTCTCGGCCAGTCCTGAGGCAGCTGGGTCGACCTGAGGTCGCCGGTCGCCACGCGGTATCCCAGCCGCGCCGCCTGAGGTTGCTCGGGTAGCCACGAGGTACGTGAGCGGGCCCGGCGCCGCTCGGATTGCCACGAGGTATCTCCGAGACGGGCCCAGCACTGCTCGGACTGCCGCGAGGCACCTCCGAGCCGGCCTGACGCTCCTCTGGCTGCCACGAGGCGGCCTCCGAGACGGGCCTGGCGCTTCTCGGGCTGCCACGAGGTGCAGGAGCGGCCCTGGCGCTGCTCGGCTGCCACGACGTAGCCGGCCCGCCTTGCCCCCCGGCGGGCCGTCGTGGCGTTGCTGGTGCGGGTGTTGGCGGCCTGAGGGAGCGCGGATCATGCGCGCGCCGGGCAGGGGCGTGTGGCGCCAGGCGCGCGATGGCGGGCGTGCGCCCGGCGCGCTCCGGCCGTGCCGGTTAACTCGTGCGGCGGATGCGCCCCTCCCGGCGTACGGTCGGAATCATGCGCATTGTCATCGCTGGTGGTCATGGTCAGATCGCGCTGCGGTTGGAGCGTCTGCTCTCCGCGCGCGGAGACGAGGTCGCGGGGATCATCCGCAAGAGGGAGCAGGGCGACGATCTGCGGGCGGCCGGTGCCGAACCGGTCCTGCTCGACCTGGAGTCCGTCTCGGTCGAAGAGGTCGCGGCGCACCTGCAGGGCGCCGACGCGGCGGTCTTCGCGGCGGGCGCGGGCCCCGGCAGCGGCACGGAACGCAAGCAGACGGTGGACAGGGGCGCGGCGGTGCTGTTCGCGGACGCGGCCGTCCGCGCGGGCGTACGCCGTTTTCTGGTGGTGTCCTCGATGGGCGCGGATCCCGCGCACCAGGGCGAGGACGTCTTCGACGCGTACCTGCGCGCCAAGGGCGAGGCGGACGCGTACATCACCCGCCAGGAGGCCCTGGACTGGACGATCCTGCGCCCCGGTTCGCTGACGGACGACGCGGGCACGGGTCTGGTCCGTCTGGAGGCGAACACCGGGCGCGGCGCGATCCCGAGGGACGATGTCGCGGCCGTTCTCGCGGAGTTGGTGGACACCCCGGCGACGACCGGCCTGACGCTGGAGCTGATCAGCGGATCGACACCGGTGTCGGTCGCGGTGAAGTCGGTGGCGGGGAACTGAGACCGCTCTCCGCCCCTCGAAACGACCGAACCCGCCACCCCGGCCTCGCCTGCTGCCCGCTGTCGCCCCGTCAGGCTCCGTAAGCCGGCTCCCGGCTCCCCCGGCTCCGATCCGCACTCAGAACAGCGTCAGCTGCCCGGGAAACTCCGGTACCGCGTAACCGTCCAACGTCGGCTGGACGGCGTCTGGTTGCGCCTGCCGCCGGGATCCGGTGCAGGAGACGAGCTCCCCGCTCTGCCGCGCCCCGGACGGGTCGTGCCGCGCGAAGCGGCCGGCGACGACGGCGATGTCACGGCGGCACACGGGACAGGTTCTGCGTGGGGAGGACATGCCGTCAGTGTGCCCGCGGCGGCGCGCTGGCGACACCGGCGTCAGGTGCGGGTCTCGGCTTCCCAGCGGTCGGGTCCGACCCCGCGCCAGTCGATCAGCGGCGAGTCGGCCACCTGCTCCGGCTCGATCTCCAGCCCCGCCCGGCGCAGGAACTCCACCAGGTCCCGCACGCTGTGCGCCAGGCCGAGAATCTCGCCGTCGACCCGGACCCGGCGCCCGCCGGTCGGGGACGGCAGGTGCACGATGATGGGTCGTTTCCCGGCCATGGCTCCAGCATCGTCCGGACCGCCCGGGGCCGCACCCGGACCGGTCATTCCAGAAGCCCCAGCGCGGTGTCGGGCCGGCACAGCGGGCACGCGGGGACACCTCCTTCGGTGAGGGCCCGTACCGCCTGGTCGCGCCCGACTCCCTTGCTGCGTCCGCCGGCGCTCGTACAGCCACCGAGGTGGACGTACACGGCGCTGCTGCCGTTGAGACCGCGCTCGATCAGCCACTCGGGCGCGGCCTGCCGGGACGCGAGGCGGCGGCGCCGCTCGGCCTCCCTGCGTTCCTCGTCCGCGATCCACCGGTCCATCAGCGCAAGCTGCCTCGCGGCCTGGTGTTCGACGACGCGGCGGGCGAAACGCAGCATGTCGAGACGCGTCAGCGGACGGTCTTCGTTCACGCGTTCGATTCTAGTGAAGAGACCGCGGAGTGCGACCAGCGGATGCGACTGTCCCGTGCCACTGGATCTTGAGCGTTCGCCATCGGACTTTGACGGACGCGAGTTTGTGTCATCGGATCGTCACCGTTCCGTCACAAGTAGTCGCCCCACGGAACCCTGCCGCTCTCCCGCCCCATCTGCACTCACGTACCACGACCACGCGTACCGCGGGGCAACAACCGACCACCGAAACCCGCGGACGAGACGACTCAGGGGGAACGACAGCATGCGGCACAGCAACGGCATTCGCAGGGCGGCTCTGGCGACGACGGCGGTCACGGCCGTCGCGGCGGCGGTGACCGGCATCCTGCCCGGCACCGCCATGGCGGCGAGCACCACCACCTCCACCCCGCCGCCCGCCTGCTCGGCCTCCGCCCTCCAGGTCAGCGCCTGGCAGGCCGCCCACCGGCCCGTCGGGACCGGGACCGGGGCGGCGGTCGTGCAGTTCACCAACGCCTCCGAGAGGACGTGCGTCCTGAAGGGCCATCCGACGACGGTCGCGGGCGCCGGCAACGGCTCCCCCACCCACAACACCCCGCTCAAGATCACCACCACCGGCAGGGCGGCCACCGTGACGGTCCGGCCGCACGGCAAGGCGTGGGTGAAGCTGACCTTCGTCCAGGTCCAGGGGGAGGCCGACGGCTACTGCGTCTCGGGCAAGACCCCGAAGGCGTTTCCGACGATGGTCATCGGGCTGCCGCACTCCGGGAAGCACCAGGTCGCCCTGAACGACGGGTGGTGGGCCGAGTGCGACAACAAGGTGACCGTCACCCCGGTCTCGGCGGTCAAGCCTTCCTGACCTGCACGTTTACGAGGTACGGCACATAAGTACAAATCAGCGGCTCAGCGCACCTTCGGTGCGCTGAGTCGCTGACCTGCGGTGATCAAACTCCGATGACACAAACTCGCGTCCGTCAAAGTCCGATGGCGAACGGTCAAGATCCAGTGGCACGGGACAGCGACCAGGGCCCCGACACGACGAGAGCCCCGTGACCTGATCTTGCAGGTCACGGGGCTCTCGTTCCCGTGTGGCGGCGCCAGGATTCGAACCTGGGAAGGCGAAGCCGGCAGATTTACAGCGGGCTGGTTTCACACTCCCTGAGCAGGTCTTTTAGCAGCTCCTAAACCTATCGGGGGACACCTGGGGGAAACTGCCTCTCAAAGGTCTCCGGAAAGGGCCGCCCTAGGAGCACGGCCGTGTCAGGCGCTCAGGCGCGGCGCCATGCTTCGAAGAATCGCTCGCGGTCCTGTGACGTTTCGAACTCCCGTCGGCTGGCCAGCGCGACGCGCCATGCACTCATCTCAGCATCTCGGAGCCACAGCTCTCCCCCGTAACCGCCACTGACTCCAATGGTGCCGTTGTCGAGGGCTGAGCCGATGACCTCTGCTACGGCGATGCGCTGAGAGGGCCCTAGCTCTGCCAGGAAGCTCAGGAGGCGGGAGGCGATGCCGCCCTCATTACCGTCATGCATGCGATCGAAGAAGGGGCCGCCCATGTTGGCAGGGTGGATGTTCCAGGCTGCGCTGCCCCCGACGTCGCGGATGCGCTCCCAGAAGCTCTTCCCTTCCGCGGTTCCCGGCAACGGAAGCGCTGCGAACAGGTCGATCAAGTGACCGTTGGCAGCGTGACTGTAGGCGGTGTCGCAGGTTGCAGCAGCGGCGATTCGGGCGACATGGCTGACAGTGAGGACACCGCCCTCGGGCCAGTCGAGCGGGGCATTGAGCTTTTCGGTGAGGTGCTGCTCTAGTTCGTCGGGCTCATCAGGCTGTTCGCTGGCGATACGCCGGTTCACGATCACGCTAACCCCCTGCGGTGCGGTCCGAAAGTCGGACCTGTCAGCATGCCAGCGCCGGGGATCTTCGACGTGGGGGATTCAAGACGAACTGGCCCCTACCCTGGCTACTAGGGCAGGCACTGACAACCTCGCGCCGCGATGGCGTGCCCTTGGAGCAGTGTCAGGGCCAGTTGAGCCGAGCGTCGTCTCGCTGGCGAGGTTGGTCCGCAGGCGGGTCGACCGTATAGCCGAGCTCGCGCAGCACTTCCGCTGCCGCCTCAGCCCACCGCGCCCTGCTCAAGGCGCGGGACGCCTGCGGCGTCGTAGACATCCCGCCCGGGCGCGAACAGGGCGTCACCGGCTTGACCACCCGGGGCGACTGTCCCTCTCCTCGACGAGGATCTCGCCCTTAGTCACGTAGCCGAAGAGCGGCCCGGGGTGCCAGTGCGTCGGTACACCGGGGTCACGAGGCGCCAGAGTGATCCGGACGGTGCTCGTGGCACTCGATCCGCTTGTTGCGCAGCAAGCGATGTCGGCCCCGATCGACCTCCCGAAATAGACGTCGACGCAGGGCTGGCCTGTTGTCGGACGTTCGTAACGTGTTGGTCGCCGTTGGTCACTCGTCCACGGCCCGGCCGAATTTCGATCTTGGCCCCGAGCAGCATGATTCCCACTGATTGTGCATCGAGTGCCGTCAGTCTCCTCTAGGCTCAGCGCATGGGATGGCAACAGGCCATGTGCTGGGGAGCGTTCGGCGGTTTCGCGATGGAGGCGCTTGACTTCGTGAGAGCCGTTCGCTGGCATCGAACGCTTCCTTGGAAAGTGGAGTCATCTTCTGTAGGTCCCGGGCCGGCTATCCCAACGCCCCGCAGGGAAGTAAGACCTGGGGAGGAAAACCTCCCCGCTCCGGGGGTTGCGGCGTACAGCGTGGCTGCACTGCTCCGCGTCGTCGTAGGCGGAGGCGTAGCGGCCGCCGTCGCTGCGAGCCCACCACATGCGGTGACACCGTGGATTGCGATGATCGTAGGGGCCGGAGCCCTTACAGTCCTTGAGAAGATCACGTCTCTTGTTCCACTCGTAGCACAGCTGGGTAGGGATGCAGTGATCGGAATGGTTGAACAACAGAGGGCACAACAAACACAGGTGCCCCAGCAGCCCCTATCGACTGGAAATTCACAGCCTAACCAGAACGCACCGGGGGCATCCAATCCGACCGATACACCTGCGAGCCCTGGGGGTGCCGTGTGATGGTCGCCGCCGAATCGTTCGGCGGGCGGGTGCTCGCAGTGCTGTCACGCCGGGCACCAGCCTTCCGTCCGCCAGATCTGCCTACAGGCCACGACGGACCCACAATGGGCGAAGGGTGCGATGATTCTCTCGATACACCCTCTTTCGTGCAGGCGCTATTGGAACGCGGCTACGCCCTGGATCGACGCTTCGATCTCAAACTTTCGAGCATCGAGAATGATGCAGAGAGGCTCGCCCTGCGTGATATCTATGGGAGTGTCCAAGAGGAGCTAATTCGGGGGAATACCGCCTTGACCATGGCGAGAAGCTACGCTTTGCGTGGAGAGCTGAGTTTCCGCCAGAGGAAAATCACGAAATGGATTGACCAAGCCAGCACATGTATGATTGCTATTGGCGGCCTATTTCTGTCCCCTGATGTCGGTCAGGGTGGTTGGGTCCACCCTTACGCTGGAGGGACAGCCATCCGGCTTTCCGAAAATCTCGAAATTCTGTCCTCGACCGTCTCTGCCATTCCACTTCGCAAGGCGCGAGTCCAGCTTCCCGCGGTGGCCGGAGTGATTGACGCCGTGCATGTTTCCATCTCCAGGGCATTCCGCAAGATCAGCAAAGCCAGGGACGACTTCACGGGGTCCGATCTAAGTGACGCCAACCTTGAAAGCGTCAATTTGACGGGACTCAGGTGGAGCGACTCCACTATCTGGCCCCCCGGTTGGGAAGAGCGTGTACGCCGATCGTCGGAAGAAAAGGAACCCGGGGTCTACGTCATCAATTCGAGCGGCAGTGGACAACCTTCCCGCACGCTCGGAGTGTGACAGCGAAGGTGTCTTCACTGACAAATTTGCCCGACGGCATCAGTTCAGGGGCCCGGACACTGTGTCCAGGCACCTGATCCCTTCATGACCCATGCTGTTGCAGCCTAAGTAACGGTCATCCAACCACCGACCGAGCCGCCCAGAGTGCTAGAAAAGCGGGACATGCCAAACGGTCAGTGTCTAGCCTTGACTCATGGAGAACCCCCAGTCGCCCACTAGGGCCGTCGGCTTTGACGCGATCGCTCCGGATACAGATCCACTCCGCCCGAGGAGCCATGCTTGGGAGGCGTACTCGGATTTGGCGCTTGCTGACTGGTACCGACTCCTGAGCCGGGATCCGGAGGAGGACGAAGTTCAGGTCTTCCTTGAGCTGCATCCATCAATGATTCCGGGCGGTAGTGGTGATATTGGCCCTGGTGGACACCACGGGTCGGACATGGGGGCAGTATTTCGACGGCCAAAGCTAATTGGCAGCGGAAGGACCTTCGAACCAGACTTCATGTGGGTCACGAGATCGTCAGGCCTTATCACGCCGATTCTCATCGAGATTGAGAAACCGTCAAAGCGTTGGTTCCGGAGAGACGGGCGCCCCACTAGTGAGTTCACGGAGGCCCACGATCAGCTAAATGACTGGCGCTCTTGGTTCGCCCGCGAGGGCAACCAGACCCTCTTTCGCGATAAGTTCCTTTTTCTTGGGGACAAGTACAAGGATCGACCGCTGGAGCCGCAGTACGTCTTGATCTCGGTCGAGAATCTGAATTTAAGCGGGGTGGTGGTCACATGAACCCCGACGAGCTGCGCTACAAAAGAGATCAGCAGCGAGCGAGAGATGAATCATTCATGACGTTCGATGCTTTGCGTCCTCGTTATGATCACCGTACCTCGATGACGTTGACAATGACGGCCTATGGGCCAGAGCTTCACGCGTTTTCTCCGGTGTACGGTACGAGCGCCTTTATCGGAGAAGGGGCGCTTCTTCTTGGAGATCCGCAAGCTGCCCTTTCTCGATCGGTCATGATGACTGATGAGCGGCGCGCCTACCTGATCAAGCGGTGGGCTTACTGGCAGGAAGATGAGCGCCGGAGAAGTGACGACCCTGACCGCATCGTGGCCCGCAGCTTGGGAACGGAGTAGACGCATCTTCGCACCGGCTCGAAGACGGTGAAAGTGCAACGAACGGGGCACTCGCGACCCGATCGCGTCACTGAGGCGGAGGGCGCCGACGCATGCAGGCGACGCATGCAGGAAAGGTCAAGACACGGCACACGAAAGCCCTGGCCGGGTTTCGTGTGACTGCGTCCCTGTTGCGTGGCCACGGGGCCCTTGGCGTCGAGGCGAGGGGGTGACGTGAGGAGCGGAAGTGCCAGACGCCAGCCCGCGCGGAACCTACGTTGCATTGCTGTGGCTGCCCTCGCGCTAATGACCATGAAGGACCGTCCCCACGAGCATGGGTGCAGCACACGATGAGTTCCAGTCAGGCTCATAGGGTCCTCGCGGCACACCGACGGCGCGTGCTCGCGTAGTGTCGCCGTGTGCTGGCTTTCTTTGGCCTGGACAACACCTCGATCGTTCTCAGCGCCGGCCTTGAGGAGTGGGCTCGAACTTTCGTGCGCTCGCGTCGGCTGCCCCGGGCCGCCGACCACGTAGCGCCTAGTCGAGGACGCCCAACTCGATGTCCGGTCGGCAGTGCGGACAGGCCGCTACAGCCTCGTTGAGCGCCCGCAACGCGGTCGACCGGTCCACGCCCTTACTCCGCCCGCCGGCGTTCCAACAGCCCCCGGCATGCACATACGCGGGGGCCGCGTCCCGATTCAGGCCGAGTTCCAGCAGCCAGTCGGGCGCCGGTGGGCGGGCCTGCTCACCCTGCCGCTGTTCCCGCTCGCGACGTTCCTCGTCGGCGATCCACCGGCGGGTGCGCGCGAGGTCGCGTTCCTGTACTCGCTCAAGGAAGCGGAGCAGCACGAGACGCGAAGAGGCAGGGTCGTCCACATGTTCGATTCTAGGCAGTACGCTACCCAGCAGCGCCCCAAGGGCGGTCGGCGGTAAGGAGGAGAATGCGGGACGACCTGCAGATCCTCACGGCTCTCGGCATCGACCCCGTCGCCCCGGATCCGGCACCCGATGGGCTGCGCCACTACTCCGTTGCCCGCGACCGCATCCACCCGCCGGGCCGCCATCGGCGCTCGGCTTGCGGCGCACCCGCCGTCGCCACCTGTCGACGATCGATCCCCGGCCTGGGCCTGCGATGGCAGGACTCGTCCCGCGACTGCATGGCGCCTTCATGCCTCCTCTGAGCCCGTGGCCCACGTCGCAGGGGAAGCGGGAAGGAGCCCAGTCACCGCCCTTGGGGCGTTCGGTCGGCGGCGTATCCGGAACGTGCGCAGCGCCTGCAGGAACTCCGCCGCCTTCTGCCGGTGATCGTTTTTGCCGCCGCCGTAATCGGCACCCATTCACCCTCGGGCCCGCAACGGTCTGACCAGGCACTACGCCGCGCCAGGAGTGCTGCGGCACGCTCGGCGTCAGCGATAGATCTGCATACGCCACGTTTCGCCACCCTCGCGAGCGCGTTAGCTGCACGTTTGTATTCGCCACCCCCGAAACGCCACCGATCGCGGTGATCATTCGCCAGGGAAATGTCGACAAAATGGCACCCGTGAGATCTTGATCTCTTGTGGGGTGCTGATGACTTGCGGTTACCTCGTGTAGGAGCAGGCACGGGAAGCAGCCTCCCGGCGCTCCGAGCTCCCGCGCATGCAGAAGGCCTGGCTTGGGATGCACCCCCAAACCAGGCCCCGTGCGCGGGACAGAGTGGGTCCGGCCGCCTAGCCGTCGGCCGGGCTCACTCACCCAACCAGTCGTCCGGCTCACCACTAGTGCGTCACAACAGGTGTTGCACGCATCCCGCGATGGCAGTCACCGCACTAAGAGTCACCACCGCTAACTCCACCCAATCCCGCTTGCGGCGTCGGCGGCGTTTCCTCTGTTTGGGTCGCACCATCTCCTCGGCTCCCGTCTGTTGTCGCTCTCGACCGGGTTGAGTCGCCAACCCGGCCGGACCCCACCCAGGACGAACGGGGCGTCTAGGCATGACAGAGCCGATTCCCTGGCAACCTATCGTGCGCTTTGGCGCGAACGAGGCCTGAGCGCTTAATCGCCACGGTTCGCCAGGAGTAGCCAGATGGAGAGCCAGGAGGGACGGGTGGAGGGCCGCACGTGTGTGCGGATTGGCGTAACGCCGCTGCGCAGCTGGCTGCCCATCGGCACCTCTCCCTGTTGGCGCTTGCGCGGATTCGTGGCCCTCCTGAGATGGGGTACCAGACGCGTCTGTGCCAAGCTGGTATTTGGAAACCACCCTAGGGAAGTGAGGAGCTTGATGGCGGAGACCGCCAGGGAGATCGCCGACGAACTGCGGGAACGCATTCGTTCAGGTGGCCTGCGTCCCGGCGCGCGGCTTCCCGGTGAGCCTGCCCTCGTGAAGCAGTACGGGGTGGCCAAGGAGACGGCGCGGCGAGCCCTCACGCTACTCGTGTCCGAAGGGCTGGCGGTCCGGCGGAAGGGGAGCGGCACCTACGTCAGGGAGTTCCAGCCGATTCGGCGGGTGGCAAACAAGCGGCTTTCCCAGGAGGGGTGGGGCGCCGGCCGATCCATCTGGAGCGCCGATATCGGCGACCGGCCGATGACAGTCGTTGCGCTTCGGGTCTATGAAGCCCCAGCTCCGGACGACGTGGCGCGCATCCTGGAGTTGGAGGAGGGCGCGGCCGTTGTGGTCCGCGATCGGCTGTTCGCCGTCGAAGGTGAGCCGGTTCAGGCTGCTGTTTCGTACCTACCGGCCGACCTCGTGCGAGCGTCTCCCATCACTCAGGAGGACACGGGGCCCGGTGGAACGTACGCGCGCCTGGCCGAACTCGGCGCCAAACCCGTCCACTTCGTTGAAGAACTCCGGTCACGCATGCCCAGCCAGGAAGAGACCGAACGTCTGCACCTGACCGAGGGGACGCCAGTGGTGGAGATCTACCGCACCGCCCTGACCGAGGACGGAAAGCCGGTCGAAGTGAACCGGATGCTGTTGGATGCCGGGGTCTACGTCATGGAGTACCACATCACCGGCTGACGCTGATCGAACCAGCCCTGGAGGGGCCCGCTCACCGCGGGCCCCTCTTTTCGTGCCCCATTGACCTCCCTAGGGAGGAGCCCTATAAATGTCCCTAGGGAGGTTCGTGACCCCGGGCTCTGGAAGGGGCTTAGCCGGCATGCACGGACGTCCGCTCGGTTCGGGATAACTCGCTTCCGCAGGGGCCCTGAGCTGGTCGTTCCTTGAGAACTGAACAGTGATCGTGCGGGGCTGACGCGGGAGCGGCGGTCACGGCAGGTGCCCAGGGCGAGGGTCCGGGGGCAAACCGCCGTGATGAACGTCGTTCTCCTCCCTATGCGCTTGGCAGGCGCCACCCGGTCTGGGGTGTGGAGAAGTGCAGCGGGGCCCCAACGCACGTGGCGGTAAGAGTGAGACCGCCCCCGTGGCGACCGGGTGATGTCGTCGGCGGCACGCCACCCTGCACCGATTCGTGCAGGCCGCCTGCTGGCGTCAGAGCAGCGACGATGACGCACCCGACTTTCCCGGCTCGGGGCCGGTGCGCTGCGGCAACGGTGCATCGGTGAAGCCGTGTCCCTGCGATCTGCAGGAGGTCGGTGTGACCCGACGACATACCCGAGGCGCCGCCGAGACCGGACCGGCCAGCGTCGCCTGAGCAGCTTGCCGGTCCGTCTTTCTGGCTTCGCAGTGCCTCATGCTGCGGCCGGCTGCCTCTCCCGCCCGTACGGGCCGCCTTGCGCGGGCCCCGGACGGACGGGAGCGCGGGGAGCTGGATGTTCCGACTCCAACGGCGCGCGGCTCCCGGGGGTGCCTCCCCGGGAGCCGCTATTTGGGCCGTTCCACGCTTCGAGAGGAACACGACCCATGAAGATTCTCTCCCTTTCCGTGTCGTCCGCGATCGATGCGGATGAGCTGGACCGTGAGCCGACGGCAGCGGAGCTGTGCGCGATCGTCGCTGAGACGCCTCTGATTGAGGCGGAGGTGGAGTTGCTGGATGTGCGGATTGCGCTGATGGACCGCACGCCGAGTGAGCTGGACAAGCGGCGGCTGCGCAAGGCGCTGCACCGTGTGCTGACGGCGCGGGCGGCGCTGGCCAACCGTGCGGTCTCGGGGGAGGCGGCATGAGCGAGGGGCTGCTACTGGACGGCCTGTCGGTGCCGCTGCGGGCGCTGCGCCTGCTGGCAGTGGACTTCGGGCACTTGCCGGCACCGGTGCTGGAGGTGACCGACATCTTCCCGAACCGGCTCAAGCTGCGCTTCCACGACGACTTGGGGACGTTCGAGTCGTGGCGTGCGGCGCTGGGCATCGCTCCCGACGCCGTGACCCACGGCACGCAGAACGGCGGCGGCACGCGCGTCCTCCAGGCGTCCGTCGAGTACGCGGGCGCCACGCTGGAGCTGGTGGCCTTCGGACAGATTCCCGCCCCGGGGTCGGACGGGGGTGCCGCGTGATCCGCATTGTCACCGCGGCGCGGCTGCGTCGCATGAGCGCGGAAACCGAGCAGGCCCGCACTCGTGCCCGTGAGGTGCACGGGCAGGCGGACGCCGCATGGGCCCGGCACATCCGCGAGTTGTGGGACCTGACGACGCGCGCTGAGACGGCGGAGAGTGACGCCGGAATCCAGCGTGACCACGTCTTCGAACTCGTGGCTGACCTCGAACGGGCGAAGGACACCTCCTCCGAGGTGGGCGAGATCCTCGCCAACGCCGTGAAAGAGCTGTCCGCCGCACAGCAGGAACTGCTGCTGAAGGACATCGAGATCCGCCGACTGCGCGCGGAGTTGCAGGCCGGGCCGGTGGAGGGGCAGACGCTGACAGTGCTGCTCCACCACGGTGAGCCGCACACCATCTACGCCTCGCGCGAGGACGCTCACGCCGACACCGCCACCCACGGGATGCCGGCGGATGCCGTGTGGCAGCGCTGTGATGAACGCCCGGCGGCCGCGTTCACGTGGCGCTGTGAGGCGTTCATCTACAACCCCGCATCCAACGGTTTCCGCCGCGCTCGCATGCCTGCGGCGAGGCCGGGTCAGGGGGCGGCATGAACAGCGTTCAGACCCGTTCAGCAGAACGCGCCCTGTCGTTGGGCACGTGGCTGATCGTGTGCGGGGCGATGCTCTACTCGATCCTCACCGTGACGCCGCTGATGGCGAAGCACACGGCCGATCAGTGGGCTTGGACGGCGCCGATCCTGCCGCTGGTGGTGGATGCCGCGGTGGTCATCGTGGTCAAGCTTGATGACGTGCTGGCCCGTCTGGGTGGGCACGGCGGAGCATGGCCCATCACGCTGCGGTGGATGACCGGGCTGATGACCCTGGCGCTGAACACAGCGGACTGCGCGTTGAGGAAAGACCTGGTGGGCGTGGCTGTCCACGCGGTGGCGCCGCTGCTGCTGATCGTCACCGCAGAGACTTCGCTGGCCTACCGGCGGGCGATCGCCGCGGCGGTGGCACGGCTGGAGAAGGAGCGGCGGGCCGAGCGCGAGGCGGCC
Source organism: Streptomyces filipinensis (assembly GCF_014649495.1). Taxonomy (GTDB): domain Bacteria; phylum Actinomycetota; class Actinomycetes; order Streptomycetales; family Streptomycetaceae; genus Streptomyces; species Streptomyces filipinensis. The sequence continues at coordinate 720,256 of NZ_BMTD01000002.1, forward strand.
GAGCGGGCGGCCTACGAGCGGGAGGAGGCCGCCCGCCGGCAGGCTCGCCAGGAGCGCGAGCACGCCGCGCAGTTGGCCCGTGAACAGCGTGAACATGAGGCCGTTTTGGCCCGTGAAGCCGCGGAGCGGGAGGAGCGGCGCTGGCTGCAGGAGCAGGAGCAGCGGGCCGCCCGCGAGATCGCGGAGCGCGAGGGCCGTGAACGCCGTGAACGCGAGCGTGAACAGCGCGAGCGGGAGCGTGAACGCACCGAGCGAGAAGCCGCCGAACGCCGCGCCCGTGAGAGCGCGGAGCGGGCGGAGCGTGAACGCCGTGAACAGGCCGCGCGTGAAGAGCGGGCCGAGCGTGAACGCGCTGCGCTGCTGCAGCGGGGCCCGGCCACGAGCAAGCTCCCGGAGGACGAAGCTCGCCAGATCGTGGCCGCCGCGTTCACCGCGGAACTGTCGGTGCGGTGCGCGGCAGAGCTGTGCGGCTGGTCGGTCGGCTGGGTCTCCGCCCGCTACGCCGAGCACCGCGACCCGGCCGCGGGCGGGGCTGAGCTTGCTATCGCGAGCCGTTGATGGCGGCGATCCCTGTCTATCGCTGGCGGCTCGCTCCTGAGGGGCTGGCTACCCGCCGCCAGCTGCGCGCGAAGGGGCTTCGGCCGGGCGGGCAGGATGTGGCCGCCCAGTTGGAGCGTCCGCGGCGCCGCCGGGGGCCGCTGGTCGCCTACCTCTACTCGATTGAGCACGCCAAGCCGGTCCGGCCGATGACGCCTGCGAAGCGGGCCGCCCTGGCCAAGGCGAACGCTGCGCGCCGTACCTGCCCGCAGTGCCGGCGGGATGCCGGATACGTCATCCCGCCCTCGCTCGGTGCGTGCGTGAGCTGCGCGTACCCCGAAGAACAGCGCGCCGCGTAAGCCCTGTTGGCAGGCCCGGCCGACTCTTCCACGACCCCAGCCGGGCCCTACTCCGCAAAGGAGTGCACGCAGTATGACGGAACTCAGCACTGAGCCGGTAGCAACCGAGGCTCTGACACACGAACCTCTCCTGTCCGCCCCGACCCCGACAGAACAGCCCACTGTTACGGCCGAGGTGGAGCACACCCCCGGTGGCTGGCCGGTCGTACCCCTCGCCCTGACCGGCACGAACACCACCGTGGGCACGGTCGCGGCCGCCTCCCTGGCCGGCGGCCCGGTCGCCGCCATCATCGCCGCAACCGGCGTCCTCATCCTGGGCACCTTCGCTACGACCCGTTCCCGCAACCCGAGCCCCCGACGTGAAGCGCGGCGGACGGCAGCACGCGCCGCCGGCCGGGCCGCCGGAAGGGCTGCAGCGCAGCGCACAGCGCCCCGAAGGCAGGGTGCCGGAACGGGCCGCGCCGGTGGCCGCCCAAACGCCTCCCGTACGAGCGGTGCGGGTGCCCGTGCCGGGCGAGTGCCCGGCCAGCACCGCCGTGGCCCCGGATCCCCGGCGCGCAACGGCACCGCCGCCGCGGGCCAGAAGCCCCGCCACCGCACCGGACACGGAGCGTCCGGCCGTGCGGCGGGCGCGGTCGGCCGGGGACTTGGCCGGGTGGGGCAGGTCAGGAAGCTCCGTGCGGCGCAGCAGGCCGCGGCCGGCACGCGTGCGAGCAAGCGGGCGCAGACCACTGCGGCACGTCGTGCGGTTGCCGATGCTCGCCGTAATCCCCGCGCTGCAGGTCAGACCGGCGCCACTCGCCATCCCGCCGGCCGCGGTGGTGCGGGCCGCCGCCTGCTCGCGGGCGCCACTCGCCGGGCGCGTGCGGGGAGGGATGCGGCGATCACCCGCAACCGGGCGAGGCGGGACGCCCGTGCCGGGGCCGCGGTCGACACGCAGCGTGCCGCGGTGCGTAGGGCGCCGGCGCGCAGGGCGGCCCGGCGGGCGCTGCGGCGTTCTGCGGCCCGGTTCCACGGCCGCCGCCTGCTCGCGGCCCTGCTCGCCTTCCCGATCGGGCTGTTGGGCTGTCTGACCACCTGGATCGGGCGCAGGCTCAACATCCCGTGGCTGATCCACCCCGGCCGCCGCCTCTACCGGCGCCTCGTGCAAACGGCCGCCGAACAGCGCGCCGAGCAGGACGAATCAACCCGCCAGCAGCTGCAGGAGCAGGAAGCCGCGGCCGATGCGGAGGCCTGCGAGGACGGCACCGACGGTATCGCCGACCGCGTTCAGCGGCCGGCCGCCGACATCCCCACCAGCACCACACCCGAGGTGAGTGAAGGAGAGCACGTGTCCGGTTTCCGGTTCGAAGAGGCCGCCGGTGAGATGGAGCAGGCCGCCAACTCCTACGAGCCCGACGACTGCATGGAGATCCTCACCATGGTCGAGGGGCTCCCGGCCGCGCTGACCAGCGTGGCGAACGTGATGAGGACCCTGGCCGAGCGCTCCGACAGCGAGTTCCCGCTGGAGAAGGAGATCGCCGACCAGTTCAACGACATCTTCGGTGCCCTGATGAGCGCGGTCGCGGTCGCCGAGGACATGGGCCCGCTGTTCCGGCAGGTCCACGCCCAGGACATCGCCCGCCATGAGGACCCCCGCAACGGCACCGAGGCCGAGAAGGGCTGGAACGTCTGACCATGGCCACCACCGCCACGAAGCAGCAGCCGAGTGGCCCGGTGCTGGACTGGAGTGCCGGTCACGGACCCGTGACCGGCGCTCTGTCCGCCACCACCGGAGCCTTCGCCGTCGCCGCCACCGGCGCCGCCACCGCCATGCCCCCCGGCTGGGCCCTCATGGTCGGCACGGCCGGGGCCCTCGGCCACACCATCGCCGGCCTGCGCGTCCGCAACGCCGGCCGCACCCTGGCCACCCGCGCCGCCTCCTGGCTCATCGGCGCAGGCTGGACCACCTGGGCCATGACCCACGGCCCCCTGACCTGGGCCGCCCTCGGATCCCTGGCCACCGTCGGCGTCGGCATCGGCGCCGCCGCCCGCTCGGTTGCCCTATATGAGGAGGCGCGGGAGGAAGAGGCGATCGCCGCAGAACAGCGAGCCATCGCGCGGGAGCTGTCCGCGGAGCGACGGGCGATCGCCGAACAGTGGGTGGAGCGGATCCAGCGGATCTGCTCCATCGCCGTGCGCGTGCTCGCGGTGGAGATGTGGCCTACCGGCACCGGCTACTCCCTGGATTTGGAGCCCCAGGGTGGCATCACCTACGACCGCGTCGCCCAGTACTCCGTAGCCCTGTCCGCGGACGCGAAACTGCCGCACGGCTGCACCGCCACCGCCTCCGCCGGCATCCACCAGGGCCGGGTCATCCTGGACGTGACCACGGTCAACGTCCTCAGCGAGGACTGCCCCTACCCCGACGACTACGGGCCCCTGTCGGTGCTGACCGGCCTGCCGTGGGGGGTGCGCACCAACGCGGACGTCGTCCCTGTCTACCTGCGTGAGCAGTGCGCGCTGGTCGTCGGCCCGACCGGTTCGGGTAAGACGAACCTGGTGCACACGATCCTGGCCGGCTTCGCGCGCGCTCAGGACGTGCTCACCTGGGTGATCGACCTCAACGCCGGATCCGCCGGCCTGCCCTGGGTGCTCCCGGCGTTGAACGGGGAGCTCCAGCGGGAGGACGGCCTGCCGGTCCGGCCCGGCATCGACTGGCTGGCCGCCTCGTACGACGAGGCCATGTTGATGCTCGATGCCGCGCTCGCCATCGGCCTGCACCGCAAGCGCGCGTATCAGGACCTGCTGGCCAAGGCGAACACCGACCTGCTTCCGGTCAGCGCGAGGATTCCGCAGATCATGCTGGTGATCGATGAGGGCGCGGAGATCCTGGTCAGCACCGACCGGGAGATGAAGCAGCTGGCGAAGAAGATCCTGGAGGTGATCCGCATGCTGCGCGCCATGGGTATCCGCACGGTGCTGACCGCCCTTGGCGCCACGGGCAGCGTGCTGGGCAACCTCATGATCCGCCGGGAGGCCAAGGTCCGCGTCGCGCTGACCGGTGGTGAGACCGAGGGCATGGACCTGGGCAAGATGTTCCCCGGCCGCCGCGGCCTGCGCGTCGAGCAGGCCCCCTACAAGGGATCGGGGTTCATGGGCACACCGGAGTCGCCGGCCGCGCTGTTCAAGGCCTGGCGGATCCTGCCCAACCAGATCCGGGACATCACCGCAGCAACATCCGACCTACATCCCTGCCTGGACGACATCTCCGCCAGGGCCGCAGGGCCCGCCTACGCCCGCCGCTGGGACGCCGAACGGACCGCATGGATGCGCGACCTCACCCCCGACGACCCCACCGACCCCGGCCCCGAGCCATCGGGATCCGCTGGGGGCGGGTTGAACCTGTCCGCGCTGCGTGGTCCGCGGGTGGAGCAGGCGTCGCCGGAGGATGAGATGCTGCGCCGCTTCCGGGAGCAGATCGACGCCCAGTTCGCCACCGCCCCCGACCCGAACACACCTGTGGAGCAGGTGCAGCCGGCCGCAGGGCAGGGGCTGAACCTGTCCGCACTGCGCGGCGAGCAGGACAGCCCCGCCCAGCAAGCCGCACTGGCCGTGCTGCTCGCGGCCGGCCCGGAGGGCACCGGCGCCTCCGCCATCGCCCGGGCGCTCGCCGACGAGTACGGCACCAACCGGCAGACGGTCGCCGGCTGGCTCAAGACCTGGGTCGAGGAAGGTACCGCCGTGCGCGTCGGCGAGGGCACCAAAGCCCGGTACGTCCACCACCGCCACGCACCCGAGTAGCTCGACCAGGGCTGATCGCTTGTCGCCTGTCGCCCCCCGAAACCAAAACCGCCCGCGGCCGTTTAGGAGGCCCCAAAGCGGCTTGTGACCTGCAAGGCGACAAGCGACAAGACAAGACAAGCGACAAGCCGCACGACAAGCCAGACGACAAGCAGCGCGACAAGACAAGGCACGGGCAGCACCCCGCACCGCGGGTGCTGCCCGCCATGTTCTCTGGGAGGCCCCTCGTGATCGTCACCCTGTCCGCCGTCGCCCTCTTCGGGGTGCTGGCCCTCCTCCTTCTGCGCGGCCGGCACGTCGGCCCGTTCAGCGCCCTCGTGCTCTTCCTGTTCGGCTTCTTCACCGCCGGCACCGGCGCCGCCGGCCCCGTCCGCGCCATATGCCAGGCCCTCGCCGAAGCCGCCCGCCACCTCAACTGACCCCGGCAGGAGCCCCCCTATGCCCGACCACGACCCGCCCGCCGCCTGGCCCCCGCGCATGAGCGACGCCGAGGCCACCGCCGAGGCCCGCCGGATCATCGCCGACGCCTACGGGGCCGTGCCGCAGATGCCGACCGCCTACCGCGACCGGACCCCGCTGCCCGCCTACGGCAGCACGCCCCCGGTCCTGCAGCCGGACCGGCGGATCGTCCCCGCGTGGGCCGCCGGGATGGCTGTCGCCGGAATCGGTACCGGCGCCGCGTTCGTCGGGGTCGGCTGCGGCATCTGGCTCGCCTGCCAGGGATTCGCCGCCGTGACCCTCACCAGCGTCCTGTTCGTCACGCTCCCGATCGCCGCCGTGGCCGCACTCGCCGCCGCCATCGGCTCTGCCGTGCGCTCGGTCAAGGCCACTCGCACCGAAACCCATCACTACTACTCCGGCCCGGTCCGGCAGGAGACCAACACCATCACCGCGCCGGCGTACGGGCTGATCGCCCGCAGCCGCAACGAACTCCATCGCTGAACAGGAGAGGAACCCCATGTCGTTCGGAGAGACCCCGATCACCCTCGTCGGCAACCTGACCGACGAGCCGGAACTGAAGTTCACCGAGGGCGGCGCCGCGCTGGCGAAGTTCACCATCGCCGTCACGCCGCGCAGCTTCGACCGCAACACGAACCAGTGGAAGGACGGCACCACCGCCTTCTACCGGTGCGCCGCCTGGCGCACCCTCGCCGAACACGTCGCCGAGTCCCTGCGCAAGGGCTCGCGCGTGGTCGCCACGGGCCGGATGCGGCAGCACGACTGGACCAACGACCAGGGCGAGAAGCGCTCCATGCTCGCCGTCGAAGTCGACGACATCGGCGCCTCCGTCCGCTTCACCACCGTCCAGATCAACGGCAAGCGCACGAACAGTGCTGCCACGTCCGGCGACCCGTGGAACACCGGGGACAACCGCCCCGAGCCGGGCGACGAGCCCCCGTTCTAGCTGCACCGAGGGCGGCCACCGCACCTTGCGGGGCCGCCCTCGCAACCAGCGTCGCTGCCCGCCGGTTAGGCGATGGGCCAGCCCACGAATCCATCATCACTCTGGTAGACCAGCGCGATCTCCTGCTCCGCGAGGAGCTCTTGAACGTCGGGGGTAGGAGCGCTGGGCAGCAACACGGCCACACGGAGAGTCTTGCGCTCGGGAACGTGGCGGCGGTAGTCGGCAAGCTGGCCAATGGCCATGCGTACATTGGCCCGGGTCGTGAGCCCCTTGGCCTCATACAGGACGTGGTCGGTCGCGTCGTACACGTCCGGGGTGAGTACGTTGGGCTCGCCCTTCACAGTGAACTGGAAGCTGTGGGTCTTGTGCTCCGCTGCGGCCAGGTGTGCCAGGAATGCCTTCACCAACTCGCCCTCGCGGCGCAGGATCTTGCGCTGTCCCGCGGGAATGTCCGCGATCGTTTCCGCGGTGCTGTGTTGCTCGGTGTTCTTGACCTTCGCTCCGCTCTGCGTCGGCAACGTGACGGGCTCCGGCACCTCTACCGCGGGCTCGGTGATCTCGTAGCCCGACGTTGCGGCGGCCGGCTGGCGGTCCGCCTCGGTCCATGCCGGCGTCGTTCCCGGAGCAGGTCGGAACCGAAAGACCAGCACATCGCGCATCACGCCGTTCTGGCCCGGAGCGCGCCGTACGTCGTACGGCTTGACCGTGTCCAGCACCATCTGACCGATGTAGCGCTGCCGCATCGCTCCGCCGCCCGGCACCTTGCCGTGCGCGACGAACAGATGAACCTCCCGACCCTTTTCCGCATGCGTGAGCAGTGACCCGTTGCGGCCAGATGGCTTCTGGTTCCCGTTAGCGCCAGCACCGGTGTACAGGTACAGCGGCCCGAACTCGTCGTCCTCTGCGCGTCCATCGAAGGTGTACCCGTACTCCTCACCCGCGGACGGATCGGAGAACACGAACACGATGCCGGCCTCATCGGCCGGCTCGATGCCCTGGAAGGTCCCGCAGTGGTAGGCCTCCTTGATCGCATCGCGCGTCGTCCACTCACCCGGCGGCACAAGATCAAAGGTCGTCGTCATGCCGCGACCTTATTCACTCCCACTGACACCCTGTCGCCCTTTTTCCCTGGGTGGCAGGCGAAAGGGCGACCCCAACTCTCGCCAAAGACTCCGGGGCCGCCCCTTGTCCAACCCGCCGTATCAGACCTGTTGGAGGTCTCCCAGCATGACGCAACCCACCCACATCCGGCGAGTACCGGCCTTACAGCCGGCTTCGCCCCCCATCGAGCCGATGACCGTGGCCCTAGAAAACCTGCACCTGCTCGCCGCCGCCCTGCTCGCTGCGGAACGCGGCTGGCCCGTCATCCCCCTGCAGCCCGGCACCAAACGGCCCGCTGGACACCCCGAACGCACCTGTCCCCTCACCGGGCGTTGCGCGGGCGGGCACCGCACCCCGGAGCAGCGGGCCACCACCGACCCGGAACTGATCCAGATGGCGTGGGCGAACCGCCCCTACAACGTCGGCATCGCCACCGGCCCGGCCGGCCTGCTCGTCATCGACCTGGACGTGCCCAAGCCGCAAGAGCAGGAAGGAGCGCCTGACGGCGCCACTTCCTTCAAGGCGCTCTGCGAGCGCGCCGGCCAGCCCTACCCGCTCACCTACCAGGTGCGGACCCCCAGCGGGGGGCGGCACCTGTACTTCACCACCCCGCCCGGTGTGCGGCTGAAGTGCAGCGTCAAGCGACTCGCTCCCCGCATCGACACCCGCGCGTGGGGCGGATACGTCGTCGCCCCCGGCAGCACCACCCCCGACGGCGCCTACGAGGTAGCCGAAGTGGCCCCCGTCGCCTCACTGCCCGCCTGGCTCGCTGCCCTGCTCACCGAACCGGCCAAACCCGCCGCCCCGCCCGTGCCTTCACGGGTGTGGGACGGCACCAAGGCCGCCCGCACCGCGCTGGACCGCGAATGCGCCGTCATCCGGGCCGCTAACGAGGGCGGGCCGAACGGCCGCAACAACACGCTGCACAAGAGCGCATGCAAGGTGGCCCGGTTCATCGCCTGGGGACACATCTCCCGCCACACGGTCGAAGAAGCAATCCAGGCGGCGGGAGAGTCCACGGGGCTGCCGGCCGCCGAGTGCCGCGCGACCATCCGTAGCGCCATGGAGTGGATCCTCGCTCACGCCACCCCGCGGGAGGCCGTATGACCACCGCCGCCCGCTCCCCCCTCCTGGATTGCCCCTCTCCGGGCCCCTACGGGCCGCAGGACGCCCCGCCCGCCTGGCCTGGACCGGGCGGGGGCGGCCGAAGGAAGGCCGCCCGTCAGGGCGTCCTTTCAGCACTTCTCACCGCGCACCGCGCCCCACGCCAGCCCCACAACCCCGAAGGGCGGAACGCCGCATGACCCCCGCCAACCCGCCCTCGCCGTCGATCGATGGGGCCGGCCTGCTCGATGAGGTGGAAGCGTTCCACCGGCGCTTCAACGTCTTCCCCACCGAACACGCCTACGTCGCCGTCACCCTGTGGGACGCCCACGCCCACCTCATCGAGTGCTTCGAGACCACGCCTCGAATCGCTTTCCTCTCCCCGGAACCGGGGTCGGGCAAGTCCCGTGCGCTGGAGATCGTGGAACTCCTCACCCCCCGACCGGTCGCCACGGTGTCCGCCTCAGCGAACGCCCTGTACCGGCTGGTGGACTCAGCCGCCGGTCTGCCCACCGTCCTCTTCGACGAGGTGGACACCATCTTTGGACCCAAGGCCGGCGCGGACGAGGCACTACGCGGCTTCCTAAACGCCGGCTACCGGCGGACCACGGGTGCTCTGCGGTGCGTCGGGGAGGGCTCCAACCAGAACGCGCAAATCTTCAATTCCTACTGCGCCGTCGCCATGGCGGGACTCGGCTCCCTGCCGGACACCGTCCTGACCCGCTCCGTCATCGTGCGCATGCGCAAGCGCGCCCCCAACGAGAAGGTCGAGCCCTACCGGCAGCGCATCCACGAGAAGCAGGGCCACGCCCTGCGTGACCGGCTCGCTAAATGGGCCGACACCGTGCGCGAGCAGGTCGCCGACGCGTGGCCCGAGATGCCCGAAGGCGTCACCGACCGGCCGGCCGACGTGTGGGAACCCCTACTCGCCGTCGCCGACGCGGTCGGCGGCCACTGGCCCGCACGAGCCCGCGCCGCCTGCCTGGAACTGGTCAACGCCGCCCATGACAACGACGAAGCCTCCCTCGGGGTACGACTGCTGACCGACCTGCGCGACAAGGTGTTCCGCGGCGAGGACCGCATGCCCACCGCCGCCATCCTCGAATGCCTGCTCGCCATGGACGACGCCCCATGGGGCGACCTGGACGACAAGCCGATCAACTCCCGGACCCTCGCCCGGATGCTCGGTCAGTACGTCACCGCGGCAGTCAAGCCGATCAAGCCGCGCAGCATCCGCACCGCGTCCGGCTTCCCCAAGGGCTACTACGCGGAAGACCTCGCGGACGCCTGGTCGCGGTACTGCCCCCCACCCCCCGAGGGATCCGCCACGTCCGCCACGTCCGCCACACCGCAGGTCAGCGGGGGTGAATCCGTGGCGGATACCGCCACACCCATCCGCCACACGATCGAGCAAAGCGCCACACAGCCCACGCTCGCCGGATAGACGACCCGGCCCGTTGAGCGCCGCCGCGCCATCCGGGTGTGGCGGCGCCTATCCGCCACAAATCTGCCATCCGCCACACGATCAAGGCTCTGACCTGCGATGTGGCGGCGTGGCGGACGTGGCGGATACCTCAGAGGAGAGACCCCAGAGGAGTTACTGCCTTGGCTGGCACCGACAAGCTCAAGCTCCGCGAAGTCCTCGAAGAGATCGACATGAGCCGCGCCGCCTTCTACCGGATGCGTGCCCGCGGCAAGGCCCCCAAGCTCATCAAGTTGCCCAACGGCCAAATCCGTTGCCGTCGAAGTGACCTGGATGCCTGGTGGGCGGAACACGAGACCGCAGCCTGAGTTTCACCCCCACGAGACAACGAGGGGCCCGCTGGCAGCGGGCCCCTCTGGAGTTTGCATGTCACTGACCTACGACGTTCGCCTGTACTCCATCGAGATCCGCAAGGACCGCCCCAAGCCATACCGCGTCCGCTGGCTGGTTGGGGCGAACAAGCACTCCAAGAGCTACACCCTCAAGGTTCAGGCGGAGGGACGCCGCTCGGAACTCATGTCCGCCATCCGACGCGGCGATCAGTTCGACGAGGAGACCGGGCTTCCCGTCTCCGAGCTGCGGGCGAAGCAAGGCTCCATCACCTGGTACGAGCACTGCCGTGCGTACGTTGATCGTAAGTGGGCGCTGGCCCCGGCGAAGTCGCGGAAGAACTATGCGGATGCGCTGGCCACCATCACGCCGGCGCTCGTGAAGACGAGGACGGGCATGCCCGATGCCGCGCTCATGCGGCGCGCGCTCTACGGCTGGGCGTTCAACCGGAACCGCTGGAACGAGACCCCACCGGACGACATTGCCCGCGCCCTGGCCTGGATCGGCACGCATTCGATGCCGGTGTCTGCACTGGAAGACCCCGCAACGGTACGTCTCGCCCTTGACGCCCTGGCCCTGCGGATGGACGGCCAGTCGGCGTCACCGCGCACCGCAAAGCGCAAGCGGGCGTGTCTGAGCGATGTTCTCGGACTGGCGGTGGAAGAGCAGTACTTCTCTCTCCCAGTCAATCCACTCACGGCTGTGAAGTGGACCGCCCCGAAGTCCGTGGAGGAGGTGGACCCCGAAAGCGTTGCGAACCCCCGCCAGGTCCGCGCGCTCCTGGCCGGGGTGCGTGAGCAGGGGCCCCGTGGACGTCACCTGGAAGCGTTCTTCGGGTGCCTGTACTACGCAGCCATGCGGCCCGCCGAAGCGGCCGGACTGCGCGCGAGCCAGTGTCACCTCCCTGAGACCGGGTGGGGCATGCTCACCCTGCGACAGGGCATTGTTCGGGCCGGCCGGAGCTGGACGGACGACGGGGCGGCGCACGAGACCCGCCACCTGAAGGCCCGGGCCAAAAAGGACTCTCGGCCGGTGCCCATCCCGCCGCACTTCGTGCGCATGCTGCGGGAGCACATCGCCACGCAGGGCACGGCGCCCGACGGCCGGCTCTTCCGGACCAACCGCAACGGCCTACTACAGGAGACCGGCTATGGGGAGGTGTGGGCCAGGGCCCGCCGAGACCGGCTGAGCGAGGCGGAGACGGCCTCACTGCTGGCCCGCCGCCCCTACGACCTTCGACACGCCGGGGTGTCCTTCTGGCTCAGTTCTGGGGTGGACGCGATGGAGTGCGCCCGTCGTGCCGGGCACAGCATCGCGGTGCTGCACAAGGTCTACGCCAAGGTGCTCGACCAGACGCGCAAGCGGGCGAACAGCCGAATCGATGCCGCGCTCCGCGAGTGGAACGAACCGGAGTGATCATCCTCTCCCCCGGGGGACACCTGGGGGACACGCACTGACTGACGTCGGGATACGGGCGGTACGGGGTGAGACACGGCCGTACTTCGTCCACGGCGAATCGAACGGGGACCGCCAACGAGAAACCCCCTCTGATCAGGTACTTAGCCTGATCAGAGGGGGTTTCCCTCAACGTGGCGGCGCCAGGATTCGAACCTGGGAAGGCGAAGCCACACCGCCGGGGTTGGACACCAGGTCAAACCACTCTTCGGCGGTGCTCCCTGGCGACGACGTAAACAATACCCGATACACGGGGGTGCTTCGCCACCCGGTTGATCTCCACCCCTCGGCTCGCGGGGTGGCTAGGCTGGTGCGGATGCGGCCCGGCCTCACGCCGGGCCCGGCGGCCGCCGCCGCGCACGCCGGCACGCACCCGATACGCACCCCGATACAAGGAGCCACAGGACATGGCCGACTCCAGTTTCGACATCGTCTCGAAGGTCGAGCGGCAGGAGGTCGACAACGCCCTCAACCAGGCCGCCAAGGAGATCTCGCAGCGCTACGACTTCAAGGGCGTGGGTGCCTCGATCTCGTGGTCCGGTGAGAAGATCCTCATGGAGGCGAACTCCGAGGACCGGGTGAAGGCTGTCCTCGACGTCTTCCAGTCCAAGCTGATCAAGCGTGGTATCTCGCTGAAGGCGCTGGACGCGGGCGAGCCCCAGCTGTCCGGCAAGGAGTACAAGATCTTCGCGTCGATCGAGGAGGGCATCTCCCAGGAGAACGCGAAGAAGGTGGCGAAGATCATCCGCGACGAGGGCCCGAAGGGCGTGAAGGCCCAGGTCCAGGGCGACGAGCTGCGCGTCTCCTCCAAGAGCCGGGACGATCTGCAGGCCGTGATCACGCTGCTGAAGGGCCAGGACTTCGACTTCGCGCTGCAGTTCGTGAACTACCGGTAGGAGACCGGCAGGACACCGGCAAAGGGCGGGAATAACAGAGGAAGGGTGGGCACCCCCGAGCGGTGCCCACCCTTTCCGCTGCCATGGGCGCGCTCAGTCGCGGGAATTGCCGAACAGGACGCGGTAGACGATCAGCAGCACCAGGGAGCCGCCGATGGCCGCGGCCCAGGTGGCGCCATCGTAGAAGCTCTTGGTGATCGGATGGTGCAGCCAACGGGCGGAGATCCAGCCGCCGATGAACGCGCCCGCGATACCGATGAGGGTCGTGCCGATGAAGCCGCCGGGGTCGCGGCCCGGCAGGAGGACCTTGGCGATGGCTCCGGCCAGCAGTCCCAGGATGATCCAAGCGATGATGCCCATACCGTGAACCTGCCCTTCCGCGCTGTGTCCGCGCTGTCCGGCTGCTGAGGATCCGGTGCGGACCCGCTGTCCACGCGCGCGTGTTCGTGCCGTGTCGATGAAGAGGACGTCACAGGGCCACCGCACGGTTGCCGCGCTCAGTAGGGTGCGACGCATGACACCTACCGGCGCCGAGCTGCGACGCACCCTGGGAGTACGGGACGCCGTGGTCGTCGGCCTCGGCTCGATGGTCGGAGCCGGTGTCTTCTCGGCCCTGGGGCCCGCCGCTCGCGCGGCCGGCTCGGGGCTGCTGCCCGGGCTGGCTCTCGCCGCCCTGGTGGCCTACTGCAACGCCCTGTCCTCGGCGCGTCTCGCCGCCCGCTATCCGGCCTCCGGCGGCACGTACGTCTACGGGCGGGAACGGCTGGGCGCCTTCTGGGGGTATCTCGCGGGCTGGGCGTTCGTGGTCGGCAAGACGGCGTCCTGTGCGGCCATGGCGCTCACCGTCGGCGCGTACGTGTGGCCGGGACAGGCGCATGCGGTGGCGGTCGCGGCCGTGGTGGCCCTGACGGCCGTGAACTACGGCGGCGTCCAGAAGTCGGCGTGGCTGACGCGCGTGATCGTGGCCGTGGTGCTGGCCGTTCTCACGACCGTGGTGATCGTGTGCGTGGCCTCCGGGCGCGCCGACGCCGGACGGCTGGACATCGGGCTGTCGTCGGGCGTCGGCGGGGTGCTCCAGGCGGCGGGGCTGCTGTTCTTCGCGTTCGCCGGGTACGCGCGCATCGCCACCCTCGGTGAGGAGGTACGGGACCCGGCGCGCACGATTCCGCGCGCGATCCCGCTGGCCCTGGGGATCGCACTGGTGGTGTACGCGTGCGTGGCCGTCGCGGCGCTCGGTGTCCTCGGCGCGGGCGGGCTCGGGCACGCGGTGGCACCGCTTTCCGACGCGGTGCGGGCGGCCGGCGCGCCGGGCCTCGCTCCCGTGGTGCGGGCCGGGGCGGCGGTGGCGGCGCTCGGCTCGCTGCTCGCGCTGATCCTGGGCGTGTCCCGGACGACGCTGGCCATGGCCCGGGACGGGCATCTGCCGACGGCGCTGGCGGCCGTGCACCCGCGCTTCCGGGTACCGCACCGTGCCGAGCTGGCCGTGGGCACGGTGGTCGCCGTACTGGCCGCGACGGTGGACGTGCGCGGCGCGATCGGCTTCTCCTCCTTCGGGGTGCTCGCCTACTACGCCGTCGCCAACGCGTCCGCGTGGACCCTGGCCCCGGGTCCGTCGAACCGTGTGGTGCCCGTGGTGGGCCTGCTGGGCTGCGCCACGCTGGCGTTCGCACTGCCCGCCGTCTCGGTGGCCGTGGGGGCGGGCGTACTGGCGGTGGGCGTGGCGGCCTACGGGGTACGGCGGTGGAGGCGGCCGCGCGGCGTGTGACGCGGCGAGGGACGCCGCGGGTGGGCCCCACGGGCGCGGCGAGGACGCGGCGCCGGTGACGTGCTGTCAGCGCGGCCGCTGTCGCGCACGCATCCGGTGCGTGGCCCGCGCCGAGCCGTTCCGGCCCGCTCCGGCCTGCGTCGGCCGGCTCAGCGGGCCGCGAACGGCTCGTCCGTGGGGACGATTTCGCGGCCCAGCGGCAGCAGGGAGACCGGGATCAGCTTGAAGTTGGCGATGCCGAACGGGATGCCGATGATCGTGAGGCACAGGGCGATACCGGTGACGATGTGCGCGAGGGCCAGCCACCAGCCGGCCAGGATCAGCCACAGGACGTTGCCGATGCAGGAGGGGGCGCCCGCGTCGCGGCGCTCGACCGTGGTGTACCCGAAGGGCCACAGGGCGTAGACGCCGATACGGAACGCGGCTACGCCGAAGGGGATTCCGATGATCGTGATGCAGAGCAGGACGCCGGCGAAGATGTAGCCGAGGAACAGCCAGAAGCCGCTCAGGATGAGCCAGATGATGTTCAGGATGGTCTTCACTGGTAACGACCTGCCATCTTTTCGAGCCGGGCGATGCGGTCCGCCATCGGCGGGTGCGTGGAGAACATCTTGGTCAGTCCCTGGCCTGCGCGGAAGGGGTTCGCGATCATCATGTGGCTGGCGGTCTCGATCCGCGGCTCGGGCGGCAGCGGCAGCTGCTGGGTGCCGACCTCCAGCTTGCGCAGGGCGCCGGCGAGGGCCAGCGGGTCACCGGTGAGCTGGGCGCCGGAGGCGTCCGCCTCGTACTCGCGGGAGCGGCTGACGGCCAGCTGGATGAGAGTGGCGGCGAGCGGGCCCAGAATCATGATCAGGAGCATGCCGAGCAGGCCGGGGCCGTCGTCGTCGTCCGAGCGGCCGACGGGGATGAGCCACGCGAAGTTCACCAGGAACATGATCACCGAGGCGAGTGCGCCGGCCACCGAGGAGATGAGGATGTCCCGGTTGTAGACATGGCTCAGCTCGTGGCCGATGACACCGCGCAGCTCGCGCTCGTCCAGCAGGCGCAGGATGCCCTCGGTGCAGCACACGGCCGCGTTGCGAGGATTGCGGCCGGTCGCGAAGGCGTTGGGGGCCTCCGTCGGGGAGATGTAGAGCCGGGGCATGGGCTGGCGGGCCTGCGTGGACAGCTCGCGCACCATCCGGTACAGCGCAGGGGCCTCGAACTCGCTGACCGGGCGGGCGCGCATCGCACGAAGCGCCAGCTTGTCGCTGTTCCAGTACGCGTACGCGTTCGTACCGAGTGCGACCAGGACGGCGACGATCAGGCCGGTGCGGCCGAAGAAGCTGCCGATGACGATGATGAGGGCCGACAGCCCCCCGAGGAGTACTGCGGTCCTGAGCCCGTTGTGCCGGCGGTGCACCGTACGCCCTCCAATTCGTGCAGCAGGGAACCCTTCGGTCCAGTGGATCCTCCTGTACTGCTCAACGCCAGGCGGGAGGCACGAGTTCCCAGGTGCGAGCGTTGCCCTGCCTCGGCCGTACGGGTGAGGCGGCCACCGTCGGCACGCGCGCGTGACGGGCAGCGGACGTCGGCGCGTGGCCGCGCGGCTGCTCAGGCGCGCGCGACCGGACGGTGCGTCACGCGCACGTGACGGCTTCTCAGAACAGGCCGGTGGCCGCGAAGCGGAGGACCAGCTGGGGTGCTCCGGACAGGGCGACGCCGAGTACGCCGGTGAGGGCGAGGGCGGCCGTGAGAGGAGCCGGAGCGCGGTGCCGCGCGGGTTCCCCCTCGGGAGTGCGGAAGAGCAGGGCCGTCCACTGCAGGTAGTAGAAGAGGGCGATCACCACGTTGACGGCCATGACGACGGCCAGCCAGCCGAGGCCCGCGTCGACGGCCGCCGAGAACACGGTGACCTTCGCGAACAGCCCGATGACGCCCGGCGGCAGCCCGGCCAGGCACAGCAGGAAGAACGCCAGCAGGAGCGCGGTGAGCGGGTTGGTGGCGTACAGCCCCCGGTAGTCGGAGATCCGGTTGAGGGCCCGGTTGCGGCCCACCAGGGCGGCCACCGCGAACGCGCCGAGGTTCACGGCGGCGTACATCAGCGCGTAGGCGACCGTGGAGCCGATCGCCTTCTGCGGGTCCTTGGCGTATCCGGCGGCGGCGATCGGCACCAGCAGGTAGCCGGCCTGGCCGACGGAGGACCAGGCGAGCAGCCGTACGGCGCTGTACGCGCGCGTGGCCTGCTGGCGCAGGGCGCCGACGTTGCCGACGGTCATGGTGAGCGCGGCCAGGGCGGCGAGCGCGGGGCCCCAGACGTCGGCGTACGACGGGAACGCGACGACGGTGACGAGGATCAGGCCGGAGAAGCCGACCGCCTTGCCGACGACCGACAGGTAGGCGGCGACGGGCAGCGGAGCGCCGACGTAGGTGTCGGGCACCCAGAAGTGGAAGGGGACGGCGGCCGTCTTGAAGGCGAAGCCGATCAGGGTGAGGACGACACCCGCCTGGGCGAGGGTGTGCAGCTGCCCGTCGACGTGTGTCAGGCGCTGGGCGACCTGGGTGAGGTAGAGGGTGCCGGTGGAGGCGTAGACGAAGCTGATGCCCATCAGGCTGACCGCGGTGGCCGTCACCGAGGACAGGAAGAACTTCAGGGCGGCCTCGGAGGACCGCTTGTCACCGTGCCGGATGCCGACGAGGGCGAACGCGGGCAGCGAGGCGACCTCCAGGGCGACGATCAGGGTGGCCAGGTCGCGGGAGGCGGGCAGCAGGGCGGCGCCGGCCGCGGAGGACAGCAGCAGGAACCAGAACTCGCCCGGCGGGACGCGCCGCTCGTCGTCCTTGAGGTTCGTGACCGACAGCAGGGCGGCGAGCAGGGCGCCGCCGAGGACCAGGAACTGGATGACGAGCGTGAAGTGGTCGGCGGTGTAGCTGCACGCGCGCGGGGCGCCGTTCAGGCAGAAGGTGCTGTGGTCGCCGTCCAGGAGGGGCAGCAGCGTCAGCGCGGCCACGGCCAGTCCGGCGACCGAGAGCCAGCCCAGGACGGGCTTGCGGGCCTCGGGCAGGAAGAGGTCGGCGACCAGGACGACGAGTCCCACCGCGGCGGCGATGGTCGGCGGGGCGACGGCGAGCCAGTCGACGGACTGGACGAGCGACTCGGCGAGGGGCTGGGCGCTCATCGGTGGCCTCCTGCGAGGAGCTGGTGCACGGCCGGGTCGGTGAGGCCGAGCAGCGCCCTCGGCCACAGTCCGGCGACGACGGTGAGGGCGACGAGCGGGGTCCAGGCGGCGAACTCGTACCCGCGCACGTCGGCGAGGGCCGGGACCTCCTGCTCGACTCCGCCCATGCAGACCCGGCGGACCACGATCAGCATGTACGCGGCGGTCAGCAGGGTGCCGAACGCGCCGATCGCCATGAAGGTCAGGTACGCGGGCCGGCTGAGGTCGGCGGCGGGCTTGAACGCGCCGAACAGGGCCAGCATCTCGCCCCAGAACCCGGCGAGTCCCGGCAGGCCGAGCGAGGCGACGGCGCCGAAGGCGAGCAGCCCGCCGAGTCGCGGCGCCTTGCCGTACAGCGCGGCGCCCGTCTCCTCGGCGAGGGTGTCGAGGTCGGTGGTGCCGGTGCGGTCCTTCAGCGCGCCGACGAGGAAGAAGAGCAGGCCGGTGATGAGGCCGTGGGCGATGTTGGCGAACAGGGCGCCGTTGACGCCGGTCGGGGTCATGGTGGCGATGCCCAGCAGGACGAAGCCCATGTGGCCGACGGAGGAGTAGGCGATCAGCCGCTTGAGATCGCCCTTGGCGCCGCGCTTGGCCAGGGCCAGGCAGGCCAGGGACCCGTAGATGATGCCGACGACGGCGAACGCGGCGAGGTACGGCGCGAAGGTGTGGAAGCCGTGCGGCGCGATCGGCAGCAGAATCCGGACGAACCCGTACGTACCCATCTTGAGCAGTACGCCGGCCAGCAGCACCGAACCGACGGTCGGGGCGGCGGTGTGGGCGTCCGGCAGCCAGCTGTGCAGCGGCCACATCGGCGTCTTCACCGCGAGCCCGAGCCCGATCGCCAGAACGGCGATGACCTGCACGGATGCGGTCAGCGACCGGCCGTTGTCAGTGGCGAGTGCCACCATGTCGAACGTGCCCGCCTTGATTCCGATCAGGAGCAGGCCGAGCAGCATGACGACGGAGCCGAGCAGGGTGAACAGGATGAACTTCCACGCCGCCCGGGTCCGGCCCTCGCCACCCCAGCGGGCGATGAGGAAGTACATCGGGATGAGCACCATCTCGAACGCGAGGAAGAACAGCAGCAGGTCGAGGACGGCGAAGGACGCGAGGGTGCCGGATTCGAGCAGGAGCAGCAGCGCGACGAACGCCTTCGGGGAACCGCCCGCGGGCGGCTTGAAGTAGGAGTACAGCGCGCAGAGGAAGGTCAGCAGCGCGGTCAGCACGACAAGGGGGAGGGAGATGCCGTCGATGCCGAGGTGGATGCGCACGTCGAGTGCCGGGATCCAGCTGATGTCGGTCGTGGCCTGCATCTTCGACGCATGGGCGTGGTCGAAGCCGAGGGCGAGGACGATCGCGGCGATGAGGATCGCGCCGGTCACGGTCACGCCGTGCCGCAGCACGGCCTGCTCGGGGGACTTCCCCTTCAGCCCGGGCGGGGCCGGGAGGAGAGCGGCGACGGCGCCGAGGAGCGGGCCGACGACGACGAATGCCAGAAGGAACTGCATCACGGACTCGTTGATATCGATCACGCCTGCTCACGCTCCCGTGGCGACGAGGACGACGGCGACCGCCAGGACGACGGTGCCGGCGAGCAGAGCGCTCACATAGGTCTGCACATTGCCGGTCTGCGCACGCCTGACGGCGGCCCCGAGCAGCCGGGGCAGGCCGGCCGCTCCTTGTACGTAGGTCTCGACGACCTCGCGGTCGAGGAAGCGGACGAGGCTCGCCCCGGCCTGCACCGGGCGGACGAACAGCACGTCGTACACGGCGTCCAGGTGGAAGCCCGCGGCCGCCGACCGGTGCAGCGGGCCGAGCAGCAGCCGGCCGGGGTCCGCCGGGTCGGGGGCGTAGGCGATGTCGCCGTAGGCCGGCTCGTGGGTGGCGATGGCCTCGGCCTCGACCAGTGCGGCGTCGCCTTCGGGGTGGGCGGCGACCGCACCCAGCGGGACGCGAGCGGCCAGCTGCGCGGTGCGCTGCCAGGCGCCGTAGGTGAGCAGCCCGCCGACCAGGGCGAAGCCCGTGCCGAGGATGGAGGTGAGGAGGGTCGGCGTCAGGTCGCGGCCGTCGAACCAGCCCGGCAGCGAGCGGTAGGCGAGCCCGCCGAAGGCCAGGGACGGTACGGCGAGGACCCACAGCACCACGGTCATCGTGAGCGGCTGACGGCCGTGGTCGGGCGCCTCGGCGCCCCGGCCGCGGAAGGCGAGCAGCCACAGCCGGGTCGCGTAGGCGGCGGTCAGCAGGGCCGTGACCAGGCCGGCGACGAGGACGATCCAGCCGGCCGAGCCGGGCACGTGCGCGGTGTCGCCGTCGGTCGCGTGCTCGGCGGCGCCGAGGACGGACTCCTTGGAGAAGAAGCCGCTGAACGGCGGGATCGCGGCGAGCGCGAGGAGCGCCACGGTCATCGTCCAGTAGGCGTCCGGCACCCGGTCACGCAGGCCGTGCATGCGGGACATGGCGGCCAGTGAGTTGGTGCCGGCGGCATGGATGATCACGCCGGCGGCGAGGAACAGCAGCGCCTTGAAGGCGCCGTGGGACAGGAGGTGGAAGACGGCGGCACCGCGGTCACCGACGGCGAGGGCGCCGGTCATGTAGCCGAGCTGGCCGATCGTCGAGTAGGCGAGGACGCGTTTGATGTCGTCCTGGGCGAGCGCGGCCAGACCCGAGCCGGTCATGGTCACGGCGGCCATGACGCCCAGCACGATCATCGCGGCCTGGGAGGCCTCGAACACCGGGAGGAGACGGGCGACGAAGTAGACACCGGCGGCGACCATCGTCGCGGCGTGGATCAGCGCGGAGACGGGTGTCGGGCCCGCCATCGCGTCCGGCAGCCAGGTGTGCAGCGGGAACTGTGCCGACTTGCCCGCGACGCCCGCGAGGAGCAGCAGGGCGACCACCGTCGGATGGTGCAGGTTGCCGCTGGCGACCGCGCCGAGGACGCGCGTGATCCGGAAGGAGCCGGCGTCGGTGGCCAGCGCGAACAGGCCGATGAGGAACGGCACGTCGCCGAGCTTGGTGACCAGGAAGGCCTTCAGCGAGGCGGCGCGGGCCTCGGGTGTCTCCCAGTAGTGGCCGACCAGGAAGTAGGAGCAGATGCCCATGACCTCCCAGCCGACCAGCAGCACGATCAGGTCGCCGGAGTAGACGACGAGGAGCATCGCGGAGGTGAACAGGGAGACGAGGGCGGCGTACGAGGGGTAGCGCGGGTCGTCGCGCAGATAGCCCGTGGAGTAGATCTGCACGCAGGCGGCGACGAACGCGACGAGGATCGCGACGAGCGCGGCGAAGCCGTCGATGTGCAGGGACAGCTCGATGGGGACCGAGCCGGTGGGCGTGAGCTCGGTGTGGGCGTCGATGGCCGCGCCGCCGCCCTGGCGTACGGCGACCAGCGCGGCCAGCGCGAGTGAGGCCAGCGGCGGCAGGACGGCGAGCGGGCGGACGAACCCGGGCGCGGTGCGGCCGAGCAGGAGCCCGGCGGCCGCCCCGAGGAACGGCAGGAGGGGGACGAGGACGGCGAGGGTGGTCGTGGTCACGCGGTGGCCTCAGCCTTCTCGGCCGCGGAGGAGCCGGGGTCCTCGATGCCGGAGCCGCCGGTGCCGGGGCCCTCGGCGGTGTCGCGGAGCTTGTCGATGTCGGCTGTGCCGCGGTTGCGGTGGACGGCGAGCACGATCGCCAGGCCGATGCCGATCTCGGCGGCGGCGATGGCGATGGTGAACAGGGTCAGCGCCTGGCCGGAGTGCAGGGTCTCCTTCGCGGCGCGGCTGAGCCAGACGTCGAAGGCGACCAGGTTGAGGTTGACGGCGTTGAGCATCAGCTCGACCGACATCAGGACCAGGATCGCGTTGCGTCGGGCGAGGACGCCGTACAGGCCGGTGCAGAAGAGGAGGGCGGAGAGTACGGCCGGGTAGGCGAGGTGCATCAGCGGGCGCCTTCCTTCTCGCCGGGTGCGGTCGGGGGCGCTTCCACGGGGGCCGTCCCGCCGGAGGCGGTGTCCGCCGTCGCCTTGCGGGACAGGACGATCGCGCCGACCAGGGCCGCGAGGAGCAGCACGGACAGGGCCTCGAAGGGCAGGACCCAGGTCCGGAACAGGCTCTCGCCGGTGACGTGGGTGGAGCCGGCGGCCGGGCCGTTCAGGTCGATCCACGTGGTGCGGAAGGCGTCGACGACCACCCACACCAGGGCGACGGCGGCGGCGACCGCGACGGTCAGGGCGGCCCAGCGGTTGCCGGAGTCGGCGTCCGGGGACCGGCCGATGGGCGCCTTGGTGAGCATCAGCCCGAACAGCAGGAGGACGACGACGGAACCGACGTAGATCAGGACCTGCACCCAGGCGATGAACTCGGCCGTGAGCAGCAGGTACTCCACGGCGAGGCCGCCGAGCGCGACGACCAGCCACAGGGCGGCGTGGACCAGCTGGCGGGTGGTGACGGTGACCAGCGCGGCGCCGAAGGTGACCAGGCCGACCAGGAGGAAGGCGATCTCGACGCCGGTCGGGGACAGGAAGCCGGGGTGGCCCGCGGCGAGGCTCACGGCTGCGGCGGGGGTCACGAGTCGCCCTCCTGCGGTTCGGCCTGCGCGGCCGCCAGCTTCTCGGCGGTCTTGCGGGCGGCGGCGATCTCCTTCGGCTCCTCGGCCGCGGGGTCGAGGGCGGGCGGGGCCGGGACGGTCCACATCCACTCGCGGAGCTTGTCGCGCTCGTGGGTGAGGTCACGGATGTCGGTCTCGGCGTACTCGAACTCCGGGGACCAGAACAGCGCGTCGAAAGGACAGACCTCGATGCAGATACCGCAGTACATGCACAGGGAGAAGTCGATGGCGAACCGGTCGAGGACGTTGCGGCTGCGCTCACGGCCTCCGGGGGCGGCCGGCGGGACCGTCTCCTTGTGGGAGTCGATGTAGATGCACCAGTCCGGGCACTCGCGGGCGCAGAGCATGCAGACCGTGCAGTTCTCCTCGAACAGGCCGATCACACCGCGGGTGCGGGGCGGCAGTTCGGGCTGGGCCTGCGGGTACTGCTCGGTGACCGTCTTCCTCGTCATCGTACGGAGGGTGACGGCCAGGCCCTTGGCGAGGCCACTGCCGGGAATGGGGGCCATGGTTAGGAGATCACCACCTTGACGATGCCGGTGAGGGCGATCTGGGCGAGGGAGAGGGGGACGAGGAGGGTCCAGGAGAGCTTCTGGAGCTGGTCCTCGCGCAGTCGCGGGTAGGTGACGCGGAGCCAGATGACGAGGAAGGCGAGGATCGCGGTCTTCAGCAGGGTCCACAGCCAGCCCAGGCCGTCGTGGCCCCAGGGGCCGTGCCAGCCGCCCAGGAAGAGGACGGTGGTCAGGCCGCACAGGACGACGATGCCGGCGTACTCGGCGAGCAGGAACAGGGCGAAGCGCAGACCGGTGTACTCGGTGTACGCGCCGAAGATGATCTCCGAGTCCGCGACGGGCATGTCGAACGGCGGGCGCTGCAGCTCGGCGAGTCCCGCGACGAAGAAGACGACCGCGCCGACGATCTGCCAGGGCACCCACCACCAGTGGAAGGCGTGCAGGATGCCGGGCAGCGAGACCGTGCCGGCCGCCATCGCGACCGAGGCGGCGGCGAGCAGCATCGGGAGCTCGTAGGCGAGCAGCTGGGCGGCCGTGCGCAGGCCGCCGAGCAGGGAGAACTTGTTCGCGCTGGCCCAGCCGGCCATGAGTGAGCCGAGCACGCCGACGCCCATCACCGCGAGGACGAAGAACACGCCCGCGTCCAGGACCTGGCCGACGGCACCCGCGCTCGGGCCGATCGGGATGGCGAGCAGGACGAGGAGGTACGGCAGCAGGGCGACGGCGGGGGCGAGCTGGAAGACGCGGCGGTCGGCGCCGGCCGGGACCACGTCCTCCTTCTGCGCGAACTTCACGCCGTCGGCGATGAGCTGGGCCCAGCCGTGGAAGCCGCCCGCGTACATGGGGCCGAGGCGGCCCTGCATGTGGGCCATCACCTTGTGCTCGGTCTGGCCGACGATCAGCGGGAAGGTGAGGAAGACGACGAACACGACGAGGAGTCGCAGGGCGACGTCCAGCGCGCCGTTCACTGCGGGCCTCCTGTGGGTTCGGGGTCGTCGGGGGTGGCAGGGCTGTCGGGGGTGACGGCGCTGTCAGGGGTGGCCGGGTCCTCGCGGGTGGCGGGGGTGGCGCGGTCCACGCGGGCGGCCGGGTCCTCAGGCGCGGCCAGGCCGTCCCCCGCGGCGGTGGCGGACTGCTCGGACCGCTCCTTGGCCGACCCGGGCTCGTCAGGAGCCGGCTCGGGCTCCACGGGCGTCGGCTCGGACTCCGCTGCGGGCGTCGGCTCGGACTCCGCAGCGGTCACCTGGCCGGATTCCGCGGGGACCCGCTCAGGCTCCGCGAGGGCCCGCTCGGACTCCGCACGATCCCGCTCGGACTCCGCACGGTCCAGCTCGGCTTCCGCAGGGGTCGACCCCGCTTGCTCAGGCGCCGGCTCGGGGCGCGCAGGCGCCGACTCGGGCGTCACAAGCGCGGGCTCGGCTTCCCCAGTGGGAGGCTCGGCCTCCACAGGGACGCCCTCGGACTCCGCAGGGGCATCCTCGGACTCCGTCGGCTCCTCGAAAGCCGGCCGGGCGTGGTGCCAGGGGGCGTCCGAGCTGCGCGGGGCCGTGCTCCGGCGGGCGGCGCGAGCCGCGCTGCCCGGCGCCGTCGGCCCACCTGAGGCCCCTGCAAGCGGCTCACCCGGAACCGAGCCCGACGGCTCACCGGAAACCGAATCCGACGCTTCACCCGAGCCCGCACCCGAACCCGGACCCGCCGGCTCACCGGAAGCCGGCGCCGTCGCTTCCGGGGTCCGGGGCTGCTGTGAGGCCGAGCCCTGGGAGGCGCTGCGGGCACGGCGCGGCCGGGCCGGCGCCGGGCCGGGCGCGTGCGCCTCGGCGGCCGGGCCTTCCGCACCCGCTGCCCGGGACGCCTCGGCAGCCGGGCCTTCCGCACCCGCCGCGCGGGACGCGTCGCCCTCGGCCGCGGCCTGTTTCTGCTCGGCCGCGTCCTGCGGGGCCGCCGCCCGGGCCTGGCTCACCGAGCCCTCGCTCGCGCTCCGCGTCCGTCGCGGCCGGGCCGCCCCCGCTGCACCCGCGGCCCCCGCAGCACCCGTCGCTCCGGCACCAGCGGCCCCCGCGGCACCAGCAACACTCGTTGCCTCAGCGCCAGCGCCAGCGGCCGCCGCCGCACCGCTCACTCCGGCGCCAGTCGCCTCAGTGGCCCCGGCGGAAGCCGGTTCCGCCTGGCTCGCGGAGCCCTCCGCCGCCGTACGGGTGCGCCGTACCGGGCGCTCTCCCGCCGCG
Organism: Streptomyces filipinensis; assembly: GCF_014649495.1. Lineage (GTDB taxonomy): Bacteria > Actinomycetota > Actinomycetes > Streptomycetales > Streptomycetaceae > Streptomyces > Streptomyces filipinensis. Next base: position 744,995 of record NZ_BMTD01000002.1, read on the forward strand.
CGGGCCGGGCGCTCGGCCGCCGCGCGCCCCGCCGCACGGGCCGGGCGGGCCGGGGCGGGTGGGAGCTGGCCCTTCAGCGGGCCCCATTCGTTGGGGTCCGGCACGCCTGGGGGCAGCATCTGCCGGCGCTTCGGGCCGCCGTGTTCGGATTCGCCCGGCTCCTTGGCGCCGGGCCAGGCCTTGGCGACGCGGGCGGCGAGGACGAAGTCCTTGCGCAGCGGGTGGCCCTCGAAGTTCTCGGGCAGGAGGAGGTGCTCCAGCGACGGATGGCCCTCGAAGCGGACGCCGAACATCTCGTGGGTCTCGCGCTCGTGCCAGCCGGCGCCCGCGTAGACGCCGACGGCGGAGGGCAGCGTCGGCGACTCGTGCGGGACGGTCGTGCGGACGAGGAGACGGCGGACCGGGTGGAGGGCGACGACGTGCGCCGAGACGCGGAAACCCGTGCCCGGTTCGTCGACCGCGCTCAGCCAGTCGAAGTAGGTGCAGCCCAGGGTCGTACGGGCCGTCTCCAGGGCGGTGAGCCAGGACGCCGGCGGTACGTCCACGGTCAGGACGTCGTACGACTCCTCGGCCGTGGCGTCCGTACCGAAGAGGTCCTCGACCGGGGCGGGCAGCCAGCCGACGGTGCTCATCGGGCCTCCCCCTCGGCGCCCGGAGCCGGCGGCGGCTTCACCAGGTCGCTGGTCAGGGCCGCCGTGGACGGGCGAGCGGAACCGGTGCCGTACCGCTCCCCCAGCGACTCGCGGGCGATCTTCTCCTGGAGCTTGAGGATGCCCTGGAGGAGCGCCTCGGGGCGCGGCGGGCAGCCGGGGACGTAGACGTCGACGGGGATGATCTGGTCGACGCCCTTCGTCACCGAGTACGAGTCCCAGTAGGGGCCTCCGCAGTTGGAGCAGGCCCCGAAGGAGATGACGTACTTCGGCTCCGGCATCTGCTCGTACAGGCGCTTCACGGCGGGCGCCATCTTGTCCGTCACGGTGCCCGACACGACCATGAGGTCGGCCTGCCGGGGGCCCGGTGCGAACGGGATGACGCCGAGGCGGATGAAGTCGTGGCGGGCCATCGACGCGGCGATGAACTCGATCGCGCAGCAGGCGAGACCGAAGTTGAAGACCCACAGCGAGTAGCGGCGGCCCCAGTTCAGGACCACCTTCATCGGCTCGGGTGCCAGCCGGGCCAGCGCGCCCAGGCGCTTCGGCTCCGGGAGCAGGACCGGCTCGGACGGTGCGGGGTTCACGTCCATGCCAGGACGCCCTTCTTGTATGCGTACAGCAGGCCCACGGCGAGGAAGCCGAGGAAGACGAACATCTCCACCAGGGTCGTCGCGCCGTAGCCGGGGGCGGCGTAGACCGTCGCCCAGGGGAACAGGAAGATCGAGTCGACCGCGAAGATCACGTACAGGAAGGCGTAGACGTAGTAGCGGACCTGGGTGTGGGCCCAGCCCTCGCCGACGGGGTCGACGCCGCACTCGTAGGTCAACAGTTTCTCGGGGGTGGGTACGACCGGGCGCAGCAGCCGGCCGGCGCCGAAGGCGACGGCGACGAACAGCACGCCGACCAGCGCGAGCAGGCCCACCACCGAGTAGGACCGGAAGTAGCCGGCCGCGATGACGTGCGCGGTGGTGACCGTCGAGTCCCCCAACGTCTCCCGCACCGTAGGACCTCGCTCCCTGACTCGTGACCTGGTGAATTAGTGAACTCTGTGATGCAACGTGATTCGACGATCTGTACGCACGGGAGTCTAGGCCCTTATAAAGAACCGGTAAGCAGCCCGTCACGGGCTGAGACAGGTGATGCGGGCGGGGGTGGGGTTTTCCCCCGGCGGCGGAGGGCGGCGTACCGCATGGCGTGGAGGGCGTCGCGCACGGCAGGCTGGCCGGTATGACCGCTACCAGTTCCGCCACCGGCCGGGCGGCCGACGGCACCGAACGGCTGCCGCCGATCCGTCCGGCCTACGACGCGCACACGTGGAAGGAGATCCTGTATCTCCTGCTGAACCTGCCGGTGACGGTGTTCGGCTTCGTCTACGCGATCACCGCGCTGGCCGTCGGCGGGGCCCTGTCGATCACGGTGATCGGTCTTCCGCTGCTGGCGCTCGGTCTGCTGGGCGCACGGCAGCTGGGGAAGCTGGAACGGGCCCGCGCCCGGCGGCTGCTCGGGGTGCGGGTGGAGGAGCCGACCCCGATGCCGCTGGCCCGCAGCGGCGGGCCGACGCAACGGTTGTGGATGGCGCTGAAGGATCCGGTGGGCTGGCGGACCCTGCTGTACGACGCGATCCGGCTGCCCTGGGGCGTCCTCACCTTCTGCACCGTGCTGACCTCGCTGTTCGTGCTGTGGCCGGTGCTGCCGTACCTGGCGCGGGGCCTGGCGAACGTGGACCGCCTCATGGTGCGCGGACTGCTGTCGCCGTCGGACGAGCTGGAACGCCGTATCGCCGAACTGGAGTCGGACCGCGGGGTCGTGGTCGACACGGCCGCCGCCGACCTGCGGCGCATCGAGCGGGACCTGCACGACGGGGCCCAGGCCCGGCTGGTCAACCTGGCCATGGGGCTCGGTCTGGCCAAGGAGAAGCTGCTGGAGGATCCCGACTCGGCCGCGGCGATGGTGGAGGAGGCGCACGGCGAGGTGAAGCTGGCGCTGCAGGAGCTGCGCGACCTGGCCCGCGGCATCCATCCCGCCGTGCTCACGGACCGGGGCCTGGACGCGGCGCTGTCCTCGGTCGCCACCCGCTGCACGGTGCCGGTGAAGGTCGCCGTGGACCTGCCGGACCGTCCGGCGCCGGCCATCGAGGGCATCGCCTACTTCACCGTCTCCGAGCTGCTGCAGAACATCAGCAAGCACAGCGGGGCCCGGTCCGCGTCCGTGGACGTGTGGCGGACGCAGGACCGGCTGCTCATCCAGGTCCGGGACGACGGCCGGGGCGGCGCCCGGCTGGAGGGCGGCACCGGGATGCGGGGCCTCGCGGAGCGGCTGGGCGCGGTGGACGGCCTGTTCGTGCTCGACTCCCCGGCCGGCGGCCCGACGGTGATCACGGCCGAGCTGCCGTGGCGGGACCGGACGGAGTAGCGGGCGGACGACGGCCTGTCCGCCGGGGGCGGGGGTGGGGAAAACCCCCGGGCCAAGACGCCGACGGCCTCCATGGCCCGGCACCTCCCGGCGCACGACTCTGGAGACACGGCTGAACCGCCGACCGCACGAGGAGAACGGACGACATCGATGGCCACGGAGTACGGACACGGGTACGGGTACGGGCGGGAGGAGGACGGACGGTCCGCGGGGCCCGGCCGGCTGCCCGCCGCGCTGCGGGCGCCGTTCGAGGCGCGCAGCTGGCGCGAACTCGGCTATGTCCTGCTGAGCCTGCCGATCTCGGTCGTGCTGTTCACCTGGACGGTGACCATGGTGTCGCTCGGTGCGGGCCTGCTGGTGACCTTCCTCGGCATCCCGGTGCTCGCGGCGGCGCTCGCCGGCTGCCGGGGCTTCGGCGCGCTGGAGCGGGCGCGGGCGCGCGGGCTGTTGCGGCTGGAGGTGGCCGAGCCGGAGCCGCTGCGGATGCGCGGGCCGGGCGTGCTGGCCTGGACGGGCGCGGTGCTCAAGAGCGGCGCCTCGTGGCGGAACCTGCTGTACGCGCTGGTGCAGTTCCCCTGGGCGGTGTTCTCGTTCTCGGTGGCGGTGAGCCTGTGGACGTTCGGCTGGACGCTGCTGACCTACCCGCTGTGGTTCTGGGTCTTCCCGGCGTACGCCGGCCAGGGCGGGCTGCAGCTGTACGGCGACGAGCACCACAGCGTGTATCTCGACAACCCCTTCGAGATCACCGTGACCGCGCTGGTGGGCCTGCTGTTCACGCTGGCCACGCCGTGGATCGTGCGGGCCCTGACGACGGTGGACAGGCTGCTCGTCCAGGGGCTGCTGGGGCCGTCGCTGCTGTCGGCACGCGTGGTGGAACTGGAGTCGGACCGCGGGGTCGTGGTCGACGCGGCCGCCGCCGACCTGCGGCGCATCGAGCGGGACCTGCACGACGGGGCCCAGGCCCGGCTGGTCAACCTGGCCATGGACCTGGGGCTGGCCAAGGAGAAGCTCCGCGAGGACCCGCGGGCGGCGGCGCGGATGGTGGAGGACGCGCACGGCGAGGTGAAGACGGCGCTGCAGGAACTGCGCGACCTCGCCCGCGGTATCCATCCGGCCGTGCTGACCGACCGGGGCCTGGACGCGGCGCTGTCCTCGGTCGCCTCCCGGTGCACGGTGCCGGTGCGGGTCGAGGTCGATCTGCCGTCCCGTCCCGCGCCGGCCATCGAGGGCATCGCCTACTTCACCGTCTCCGAGCTGCTGCAGAACATCAGCAAGCACAGCGGGGCCCGGTCCGCGACGGTGGACGTGTGGTGCACGGAGGACCGGCTGATGCTGCAGGTGACCGACGACGGGGTGGGGGGCGCGGACGTCTCCGGCGGTTCGGGCCTGGCCGGCCTCGCCGGACGCCTGGACGCGGTGGACGGCATCCTCGTGGTGGACTCCCCGGCGGGCGGCCCCACCCGGGTGATCGCGGAACTGCCCTGGCGGGCCTGACACCGGGTACGACGGCCACCCGAGGGCCCCGACCGCCCGGCGAGCCCCCGGCAGCCCCCCCCCCCCCCGCCACCGAAGAG
>NZ_BMTD01000003.1 GCF_014649495.1 Streptomyces filipinensis
TGTTCGTGCAGGGCGCCGTGTGGAACATCGACTCCTTCGACCAGTGGGGCGTGGAGCTGGGCAAGGTCCTCGCCAAGCGCGTCGAGCCCGCGCTCACCGAGGGCACACAGGTCCCCGGTCTCGACCCGTCCACCACGGCCCTCGTCGCCGCCTACCGCACTCTCAAGAACGCATCGGAGAACTGATCATGCAACTCGGTCTCATCGGTCTCGGCAAGATGGGCGGCAACATGCGCGAGCGGATCCGCCGCGCCGGCCACACCGTCATCGGTTACGACCGCAACCCCGAGGTCTCCGACGTCAAGTCCCTCGCCGAACTGGTCGAGAAGCTGGACGCGCCGCGCCATGTGTGGGTGATGGTCCCGGCCGGCACCGCCACCCAGACCGTCGTCGACGAGCTGGGCGACCTGCTCTCCCCCGGCGACACGGTGATCGACGGCGGAAACTCCCGCTGGACGGACGACGAGAAGCACGCCGCGGCGCTCGGCATCAAGGGCATCGGCTTCGTGGACGCCGGTGTCTCCGGCGGTGTGTGGGGCCTGCAGAACGGCTACGCGCTCATGGTCGGCGGCGACAAGCAGCACGTGGAGCCGCTGAAGCCGGTCTTCGACGCGCTCAAGCCGGAGGGCCCGTACGGCTATGTCCACGCGGGCCGGGTCGGTGCCGGGCACTTCTCGAAGATGGTCCACAACGGCATCGAGTACGCCATGATGCAGGCCTACGCCGAGGGCTGGGAGCTGCTGGAGAAGGTCCACTCGGTGGAGAACGTCCGCGAGGTGTTCCGGTCCTGGCAGGAAGGGACGGTCATCCGCTCCTGGCTGCTCGACCTCGCGGTCAACGCCCTGGACGAGGACGAGCACCTGGAGAAGCTGCGCGGGTACGCGGAGGACTCCGGCGAGGGCCGCTGGACCGTCGAGGCGGCCATCGACAACGCCGTACCGCTCCCGGCGATCACGGCGTCCCTGTTCGCCCGGTTCGCCTCCCGGCAGGACGACTCGCCGCAGATGAAGATGATCGCGGCGCTGCGCAACCAGTTCGGCGGCCACGCGGTCGAGAAGAAGGACTGAGCCGCCGTGGGGGACCTCCTGCTGGTCCGCCACGGTGAGACGGAGTGGAGCAGGTCGGGACAGCACACGAGCTTCACCGACCTGCCCCTGACCGAGCACGGCGAGGAACAGGCCAAGTCCCTCGCCCCGCTCCTCACCGACCGGACCTACGCCCTCGCGCTGTCCAGCCCGCTGGGCCGCGCGATACGCACCGCCGAACTGGCGGGCATCTCCGGGGCCGTACCCGAGCCCGGCCTGCACGAGTGGGACTACGGCGGCTACGAGGGCGTCACCACCGTCGACATCCACCGCACCCGCCCCGGCTGGGACCTGTGGACCGACGGTGTGCCGCCCGGCCCCGCCGGGCATCCCGGCGAGTCACCGCTGGAGGTCGGCGCCCGTGCCGACCGGGTCCTGGCCCGCGTCGAGGCGGCGCTCACCGAGGACGCCGGGGACGTGGTCCTCGTCGCCCACGCCCACTTCCTGCGCGTGCTCACCGCCCGCCGGCTGGGTCTGCCGCCCGCCGACGGCCGGCTGTTCCAGCTGGCCACGGGCACGGTGAGCCGGCTCTCCACCGAGCACGGCCGGCCTGTGATCGCCGAGTGGAACAGACGGCCGTGACGGCCCGTCGCCCGCGGCCCGGTTCACCGCTGGTGAGCCGGGCCGCGGGCGTACCGCCCCGGCGCCGGTCCCCGCCTCACGCCGGCGCGGGCCGTGCGCAAGACCACAACCGCGGCGGGGGACCCTGCTTCTACAATCACCGGCACACAGCGAGCGTGCCGCCCAGGCGTCCACCGGCCCGAAGGAAAGCGATGACCGTCGTCGAAGAACCGGTACGACCCGGCGGACGGGTACGCGACGCGGCCCGCACCAGGGCCGAGATCCTCGACGTGGCGACGCAGGAGTTCGCGCGGGCCGGGTTCGACGGCGCCCGGGTGGACGAGATAGCGGCCCGCACCCGCACCACCAAGCGGATGATCTATTACTACTTCGGGGGCAAGGAACAGCTGTTCACGGCCGTGCTGGAGCGGGCGTACGGAGTGATCCGCGAGGCCGAGCGGCAGCTGGACGTCGAGCACCTGGACCCGGTCGCCGCGATCCGGCGGCTGACCGAGCTGACCTTCGACCACCACGAACGGCACCCGGACTTCGTCCGTCTGGTCAGCATCGAGAACATCCACGGCGCCGAGCACATCGCGGCCTGCGGGAAGCTGGGGGAGACCGGCTCCCCGGCCCTGGCGGTGATCCGCCGGATCCTTGCCGCGGGGCAGGAGTCGGGGCTGTTCACGGCCGACGTGGACGCGGTCGACCTGTACGCGGTGATCAGCTCGTTCTGTTTCTTCCGGGTCGCGGGCCGGCACACCTTCGGGGCGCTGTTCGGCCGCGACCTGGTGGACCCCGCCCAGCGGGAGCACTACCGGACCATGCTCGGCGACATGGTGATCGCCTACCTGACCGCGGAGCGGGCCGGCGGCTGACGTCCCCGCACGCCTACGGGCGGGGGTGGCGCGGCTCGTACAGGGCGAGTTCGCCGCCACCCGGCAGGCGCAGGGCGGTCACCCGGCCCCAGCGGGCCTCCTCGACCGGCCGCGTGAACTCCACTCCGCGCCCGGCCAGTTGACGCCGCGTCGCGTCGAGGTCGTCGCACATCAGCATCAGCTCGTGCGCGGGCTCACCGTCGGTGGGGTGACAGGCCACCTCGGCGGGCGGCGCCTGGAAGACCAGCCAGCCGTGGCCCGCGTCGACGTGCGCCCAGCCGAGGGTGTCGCGCAGGAAGGCCCGGTCGGCCTCCGCGTCCCGGGTGTAGAGCACCACATGTGCACCGTTGATCACGCGCGGAGGCTAGTGCGGCTCACGGGCCCGGGCAAGCACCGGCGGCCGGCGCCCCGCCACGCGCCCCGGTTCACGGGGCCGGGGCCACCGCCGCGTCGAGGAGCGGGCCGAGTTCCCGCACGGCCGTGCGCAGAGGGGCGGTGTCCCGTTCGGCGCGGGCCATCAGGATCGCCCCCTCCAGCGTGCTGATCATCAGGGTGGCCAGGGACGCGGCACGGGCCGCCGGTACCCCCATGCCGGCCAGGGCCTCGGCGAGCGGGCTCCGCCAGGTCGCGAACGCGGCGGCCGCGGCCTCCCGGGTCGAGCCGCCGGCGGCGGCGCACTCGACCGTGGCGGCGGCCACCGGGCAGCCCGCCGTGAAGCCGTCCGCCGCGTACTCGTCGGTCCACTGCGCGGCCATCGCCGCGAACAGACCGCTCGGCGTCGGCCTTTCGAGCCCCGCGAGGAAACGTGCGATCCGCTTGCCCGCATAGCGTCCGGCCCAGCCGACCGCCTCGTTGACCAGCTGTTCCTTCCCGCCCGGGAAGTAGTGCTGGAGGGAGCCGCGCGGTGCGCCGGCGTGTGCGGCGACCTCGCGCATGCCGGTCGCGGCGACGCCGTCGCGCCGGATGAGCTGGGCGGCACTGAAGACCATCCGCTCCCGCGGCCCCCATCGCGCCTCGCCCATGGCCGTCCTCCGATCCCCGCGGCGCCCGTTGCCGCCCGGCCTCCACCCTATGACCGGCGTCATAGCGACGGCTACTATGACAGCGGTCATACCCGGCTCCCGGAGCGAAGGACGGTCGCCATGCACGTCGGTTTCATCGGTCTCGGAGTGATGGGCCGGCCCATGGCGCAGCGTCTGGCGGCCGCCGGCACCCCCCTGGTGGTCTGGAACCGGACCCCGGAACGCGCCGCACCCCTGCGCGCGGCCGGCGCCCTGGTCGCCGCGGACGCCGACGAGGTGTTCGCGCGCTGCGACGTGGTGCTGCTGATGCTCGCCGACGAGGCCGCTGTCGACGCCGTACTCGGCCGCGGCACGCGCGCGCTGGCGGCGCGCGTCGCGGGACGCACGGTCGTCCACATGGGCACCACCTCGCCCGGGTACTCCCACGCCCTGGAGACGGACGTCCGGGCCGCCGGCGGCCGGTACGTCGAGGCGCCCGTCTCCGGGTCACGGGTACCGGCGGAGGAGGGTCAGCTGGTGGCGATGCTCGCCGGGGAGGCGGGCGCCGTGGCCGCCGTACGCCCGCTGCTCACGCCGCTGTGCCGGCAGACGTTCGCGTGCGGCCCCGCGCCCGGTGCGCTGCTGATGAAGCTGTCCGTGAACCTCTTCCTCATCACCCTCGTGACCGGGCTGACCGAGGCGTTCCACTTCGCCGAGCGCCAGGGCCTGGACCGGCGGCTGTTCCTGGACGTCCTCGAAGCGGGTCCCATGGCCAGCGGCGTCTCCCGGATGAAGGCGCCGAAGCTGCGCGAGCGGGACTTCGCGGTCCAGGCGGCCGCGCTGGACGTGCTGAAGAACAACCGGCTGATCGCCGAGGCGGCCCGCGGGGCGCGGCTGGCCTCCCCGCTCCTCGACGTGTGCCACGCCCTGTTCGAGGAGACGGTGGCGCAGGGGTACGGCGGCGAGGACATGGTCGCCGTCCTGCGCGCGATCGAGGCGCGGACCGCCGGCGCGCCGTAGCCGGTCGCCGCGGGTCAGCGCCTGGGGGCGCCGTAGACCCGGTCCACGTGCAGGCGCACCACGAGGCGCCGGTCGCGGACCATCGCGGCCCGGTAGTCGTCCCAGTCCGGGTGTTCACCGAGGACGTCCCGGTAGAGGCGGACCAGTTCCTCGACGGTCTCGTCGTGCGGGTCCCGGGCGACCGGGGACAGTTCGGCCGTGCCCTCGGCGACCGTGTACGCCCAGCGGTCGGCGCTCGTGACGTGGTAGGAGGCGCGGGGGTCGCGGCGCAGGTTGCGGGTCTTGGCGCGGTCGTCGGTGACGGAGATCCGGATGATCCGCTCGTCGGGGTGGTAGGCGTGGCTGACGTTGGACAGCTGGGGGCGGCCGTCGCGCTTGAGGGTGACCAGCACCCCGCCGTGGCCGTCGGAGAGGAGGTCGAGCAGCGCGTCCTGAGTGGAGTCCTGGGTCATGACTGGGCCAACTCGTCACGGGGGGCGGAACATTCCCGCGCGGGCGTACCACGGAAGGTCAGTAGACACTGTCTACGACTGCCTGGTAGACAGTGTCTATGACTGAGTCGGACATCGGGTTGCGGGAACGTCTGGTCGATGCGGGGGTGGAGCTGCTGGCCGCCGAGGGGCTGCAGGCCCTCACCCTGCGGGAGATCGCCCGGCGCGCCGGCGTCTCGCACGGGGCGCCGCGCCGCTACTTCCCCACCCATCTGGAACTGCTGTCGGCCATCGCGCGCCGGGGCTTCGGCGACCTGGCCGAGCGGGTGCGGCAGACGCTCGCGGACGGGCCCGCCGGGCCGCGCGCGCAGGTGGCGGCGCTGGCCCGGACGTATCTGGAGTTCGCGCTGGACAACCCCGGCATGTACGAGCTGATGTTCCGTCACGACCTGCTGCACAGCGGGCATCTGGGGCTGCGGGAGACGAGCCTGCCGCTGTTCGGTGTGCTCACCGGGCTGGTCGGCGCGGCCCGGCCCGGGGCCGACGCGCGCCGGGTGGCGGGCGCCCTGTGGGCGAACCTGCACGGGATCGCCCAGCTGTGGCGCTGGCGCAGTCTGCAACTGGCCCTCGGTGACGAGGACTTCGGGCCGCTGCTCGACACGGTGCTGGCGGCGCACCTCGGCGGTCCGGAGGGCGGCCGGTGAACCGGCGGTGGACGCTGGCGAGCAGCGTGGCGGGCGCGGTGGTCGTCGCGCTGGACGGTACGGTCCTCACCGTCGCGCAGCCCCGTCTGCAAAGAGATCTGGGCGCGTCGTTCGCCGAGGTGCAGTGGACCAGCACGGCGTATCTGGTCGCGGTGGCGAGCCTGCTGGTGTTCGCGGGGCGGCTCGGTGACCGGTACGGGCAGCGGCGGGTGTTCGCGCTCGGCCTGCTGGGGTTCGGGGCGGCGTCGGCGGGGATCGGTGCCGCGCCCGGGGTGGGCTGGGTGATCGGACTGCGGGCGGTGCAGGGGGTGTTCGGGGCGCTGTTGCAGCCGGCCACGCTGGGCATGCTGCGGGCCGCGTTCCCGCCGGACCGGCTGGCCAGGCCGCTCGCCGTGCGCACGGCCGCGATCGGGCTGGCGGCGGCAGCGGGTCCCCTGGTGGGCGGTGCGCTGGTGACCGGCCTGGGCTGGCGGGCGGTGTTCTTCCTCAATGTGCTGCCCGTGCTGGTCTTCGCCCTGCCGGCCCTGCTGCGGCCTGAGCCGCCGGTCGCCGGCTCCCGCACTCCGCTGGACCTGCCGGGTGCCGCGCTGCTCGCCGTGGCCCTGGCCTGCCTGGTGCACGCGCTGACCGCACGGCCCGTTTCCGGGGCGGGGCTCGCCGTCGCCGCGGTCACCGCCGCCCTCCTGGTGCGGCACGAACGGCGCGTGGCGAGCCCGCTGCTGCCGACCGCGGTGATCGGCTCCCGTGCGGTGGGCGCGGCGCTCGGGGTGCTGGTGGTCGTGTCCGCGGCCCTGTTCGGCGCCCTGTTCGTCGCCACCTATGTGCTGCAGCGCCGGCTCGGACTCGACCCGTTGCACAGCGCGCTGCAAAGCCTGCCGCTGGCGGTGCTGATGGTGGCGTCCGCCGCGCTGTGCCCGCTGCCGCTGCGCCGGTTCGGGGCGCGCGGGACGACGACGACGGCGACGGCCCTCCTGGCGCTCGGCGTCCTCGTGCTGTCCGGGGCGACGTCCACGCCCGCGCTCGGCGCCGCGTTCGCGCTGCTGGGCGCGGGGTTCGGCACGGTGATGGTGGCGGCCACCCAGGTGATCGTACGGCGGGCGGAGGTGGCGGTGGCCGGAGTGGCGGGCGGGCTGCAGCAGACGGCGCTGAACGTCGGCCCGGCCGTGGGCGTGGCCACGGCGACCGCGCTGATGAACACCGGCACCGGCCCGGCCCTGCTCGCCCTGGCGGGCCTGGCGGCGCTCGCCGTGCCCCTCGCCTGTGCGCTGCCCAGGACCGACGGCGACGACGCGCCGGCCGGGACCGGCGGCGTCGGGCCGGTCACACACGACGGTGATCAGCGGGTGGACGGGGGTGCCGTTGCGCGACGATGAGGGGTGGGTGCCCTCGGCGGGCGGCCGGGGGCATCGCGGACGAGGCGACCGGAGGAGAGCGATGGCACAGCTGCGGCAGGAAGTCGACCCGGACGAGGCGGGACTGGACGTCAGGGCACTGGACCGCCTGGACCGGCGGGTCGCGGACTACGTCGACCAGGGGCGGCTGCCCGGCTTTCTGGTGGCCCTGTCCCGCGGCGGCCGGGTCGCCCGTCTCACCACCTACGGCCTCCGTGACGTCGCGGCCGGACTGCCGGTCGAGGCGGACACCCTGTGGCGGATCTACTCGATGACCAAGCCGGTCACCGCGGTCGCCGTGCTGCTGCTCGTGGAGGAGGGCCGGCTGTCCCTGGACGACCCGCTGGAGCGCCATCTGCCCGCGTTCGCCGACCCGGTGGTGTACGTGGGCGGTGCGGGCGCCGAGGTGCGCACCCGCCCGGCCGCCGGCCCGATCCTGGTCCGGCATCTGCTCACCCACACCGCGGGCCTGACCTTCGGCTTCTACCACCGGCACCCGGTCGACGCCCTCTACCGCGAGGCCGGGCTGGAGTACTCGGTGCCGCCGGGCAAGGACCTCGCCGAGGCGGTCGACGTGTACGCGCGGATGCCGCTGCAGTTCGATCCGGGCACCCAGTGGAACTACTCGGTCGCCTCGAACGTGCTGGGCCGGGTCGTCGAGGTGGTGTCCGGCCGGCCGCTGGACGCGTTCTTCGCCGAGCGGATCCTGCGTCCGCTCGGCATGAGCGACACGGGATTCCATGTCGCGCCCGAACAGGCGGACAGGCTGGCCGAGTTGTACGGCGAGACGGACGAGGGCGGTATCCGGCCGGTGCCGGGACTGCCGGTGCACTCCCGGCCGCGGTTCCTGTCCGGCAGCGGCGGCCTGGTCTCCTGCGCGTACGACTTCCACCGGTTCATGGAGATGCTGCGCCGGGGCGGCGAACTGGACGGCGTCCGGCTGCTGTCGGCGGACAGCGTCGCGCGGATGACCAGCAACCAGCTGCCGGGGAACGCGGGGCTGCGGTCCTTCGGCTCCCCCGTCCATCAGGAACGGGCCAACGACGGGCTCGGCTTCGGCTTCAACGTGTCGGTGGTGACCGACCCGTCCCGCACCCTGGCCCCGACCGCCCTCGGCACCTACGGCTGGACCGGTGCCGCCACGACCGCCTTCTGGGTCGACCCGGCCCATGAGCTGACGGTGCAGTTCATGACGCAGGTACGCCAGGAGACACTGAAGATCTTCCCGGAGCTGCGGCGGCTCGTGCACGAGGCGCTGGTGGACTGAGAGCAGGGGCACCACCCGCACCCCCCCGGCACCGCCGCCCGCCGCCCGTCTCCCGCGGGGAGGGGCGGCGGGCGGCACGGTCTCGCTTCAGGAGCCGTGCGCGACGGCGTCCAGATGGGGCAGGATGTGGTCCATCCGCTCCCGCTTGGTCCGCAGATAGGTGATGTTGCTCTCGCACGGCTCGATCAGCAGGGGCACCTGCTCGGCGACCTGGACACCGTGCCGGACCAGCGCCTCCCGCTTGCGCGGGTTGTTGGACATCAGGCGTACCGAGCGCACCCCGAGGTCGCGCAGGATCTCGGCCGCGACGCCGTAGTCACGGGCGTCCACGGGCAGGCCGAGCGCGAGGTTCGCCTCCACCGTGTCCAGTCCCTCCGCCTGCAGGGCCATCGCGCGCAGCTTGGCGAGCAGGCCGATCCCGCGGCCCTCGTGGCCCCTCAGGTAGACGACGATCCCGCTGCCCTCGGCGACGACGGCGCGCAGCGCGGACGCCAGCTGGTCGCCGCACTCGCAGTGCCGGGAGCCGAACGCGTCCCCCGTCAGGCATTCGGAGTGCAGCCGGGTCAGCACGTTCTCGGCGCCGATGTCGCCGTACACCAGAGCCACTTGCTCGTCACCGCGGTCGTGGTCCAGGTAGCCGATCGCCTGGAATTTCCCGTACACGGTGGGCAACGGTGCATTCACGACGCGTTCCGCGCCCGAACGCCGCGAGGACTTCTTGCCGAGTACGCCGAGGTTGACGCCGGTGTTTTCTGTCATGATCTGATTCCTAAGCAGAGACGAAAGGCCGTGAAACGATGAGTGGTTCGGGCGCGCGTGCGGCGGCATGTGAGGGGACGACCGACGTGGCGAACGGCGTGCTGCCGACGGACACCACGGAAGACGTACGCAGCCGGGGGGCGGGCGTTTCAGCACAGGTCGCCGTCCTTCCCGTAGGGAGCTTCGAGCAGCACGGGCCGTTCCTTCCCCTGGCGACCGACACGCTCGTCGCCTGCGCCGTGGCGCGGGAGATCGCCGCCGCGTACCCGGTGCACCTCCTTCCTCCGGTGACGGTCTCCTGCTCGCACGAGCACGCGGACTGGCCGGGGACCGTCAGCATCTCCTCCGTGACCCTTCATGCGGTGGTCCGGGACATCGCGGCGTCGCTGCGCCGCTCGGGCGTCGACGCGCTGGTCGTGGTCAACGGGCACGGCGGCAACTACGTGCTGGGCAACGTCGTCCAGGAGGCCTCCGCGCGCGGTGAGCGGATGGCGCTGTTCCCGGCCGCCGAGGACTGGGAGACGGCGCGGGAACGGGCGGGGGTGCGCACCTCGCTGCTCACCGACATGCACGCGGGAGAAATCGAGACCTCGATTCTGCTGCACGCTCACCCCGAATTCGTCCGCCCTGGTTACGAGTCCGCCGATTTCACCGCTGACGACCGTCGTCATCTGCTGACCGTGGGAATGTCCGCCTATACCGAATCGGGCGTCATCGGGCGTCCTTCCCTGGGGTCGGCGGAAAAGGGGAAGGAACTGCTGGCGAGCCTGACGGAATCCTTCGCGCCGTATCTCGCGCTGCTCACCCCGGCGGAGGGGCGCGGGTAGTCCCGCGCGGGCGCGGGGCCCTGCCCGGGGATGGGGCCCCGCGCGGGACGCGGGCCGTCCGGGACGGGGGCCTGCGCGGAAGCCGGTGCGCGGTCCGTCGTGGCGGTCTTGGCAGCCGGGGCGCGCAGGCCGGCGTACCAGCGCATGGCGAGGACGACGGCTCCGGGCAGGCTCGCCAGGAAGCTCAGCACGCCGTACACGACGGCGACGGCGACACCGGTGCTCGCGCCGAGACCCGCGGCGCCGAACGCCCAGGCGGTCACGCCCTCGCGGGGGCCGAAGCCCCCGACGTTCAACGGCAGGCCCATGGCGACCAGCGCGAGGACGGCGAGCGGGACCAGCACCGCGACCGGTGCGGCACAGCCGGCGACCCGGGCCGCCACGACGAACATCGCCAGGTGCCCGGCGAGGACGAGGGCGGAGGAGACGGCGATGCCCGGTCCGCCCCGGCGGGAGAGCAGGCCCCGGCGCGCCTCGCCGAGGGCGGTGCGCAGGGCCCCGGCCCGGCGTGCGGGCGCGCGGTTCATGCGCACGGCGAGGGCGACGGCGAGCGCGCCGGCCGCGGCGAGGGCCACCAGCGGGGCGAAGTCGCGGGCCTCGGCCCGCACCGGGGACGGCAGGGTCGGCAGCACCGCGGCGGCGAACACGGCCAGCGCGATCTGCCCGGCGACGCGTTCCAGCACCACGGCCTGCACCCCGCGGCGCAGATCACCGGCGCTCTGTCCGTGCCGCACCGCCCGGTGCACATCGCCCAGGATCCCGCCGGGCAGCGCCGCGTTCAGGAACAGCGCCCGGTAGTAGTCGGCGACGGCGGGGCCCAGCGGCAGCCGGATACGCAGGCCGCGGGCCACCAACTGCCAGCGCCAGGCGCTGAGCACGGTCGTGACCGCGCCGATGCCCAGCGAGGCCAGCACCGTCGCCGTGTCGATCCGCCGCAGCCCGTCGAGGAGCACCCCCGTGCCCAGCCGCCACAGCAGGAAGCCGAGGATGACGACGCCGGCGACGGTCCCGAGGTGCGTACGCAGCGCGCGGATTCCGGGACGGCGGGGGCTGAGGCGCCGCGCGGCCTCGGCGGACGGCGCCTCTGGGGACGAAGGCGAGGGCGCTTCGGGAAGCCGGGCGCCGGCGCCGTGGTCCGCCCGCACCGTGCCGAGATCCTGGCGCGCGGGGGCGGGGCGGGTGCCCGCGCTCTGCACGCGCGCGTGCGGCGCGCCGGCGTCGTGGGCGCACCCGTGGGCCGGGCGGGGGGGCGTCACGCCCGCGTGGGCGTCGGCCCCGGTGACCCGGTGCCCGGCCTGAGCCGCGGCCGACCGCGTGGTCATGACGTCTCGTCCGTCGACGGGGGCAGGGCCAGCAGGTCGCTGTGCTGGACCACGACCCGCAACTCCCCGGCGGCGCAGGCGGCGAGCCGGTCGCGCAGATAGCGCTCGGCTCGGCCGCGCAGCTCGGGCCGCTGTTCGACGGCCGCGCCCACCCAGCCGCGCAGCCACTGCTCGGTCAGCGCCGACTCCTCGGGGCCGAGCCGCCACGGGCTCGGATGCACCCGTACGGCCGCCCCGCGCGCGGCGAACGCCTCGCAGGCGGCCGTGACCGCGTCCGGGCCCAGCAGCCCGCCGCGCCGCTGGTGGGCGTTGAACGCCTCGGCGATCTCCGCGTCCAGCGGGTCGGCCGGGGTGAGTTCGACGCGTCCGGCGACGGACAGCGTGAGCAGTGCGGGGCAGCCGGCCCCCGCGCAGGCGTCGGCGAGGGCGACGACCTCTTCGCGGGTGAGGACGTCGAGCAGCGCGGAGGCGGTGACCAGCCAGGCGCCGCTCAGCGCGTCCGGGGTGAGCCGGGCCACGTCGCCGCGCCGGGTCTCCACGGTGACGCCACTGCCGTCGGCGGCCGAGCGCGGGGAGCCGACGGCGGCGAAGTGCAGCAGGTAGGGGTCGCGGTCGTGCAGGACCCAGTGCTGGGCTCCGGCCAGGCGGGGCGCGAGCCAGCGGCCCATCGAGCCGGTGCCGCAGCCCAGGTCGTGCACCGTCAGCGCGCCGGTGCGGCCGGGCTGGTTCGCCGACCGGATCCGCAGCGCGTCCAGCAGTTCCTCCGCGCGGGCGACCGCGTCGGCCCCTTCCCTCAGCCGCAGCCATTCGGGCGCGTACCGGGCCGGTTCCTCGGGCTCGCCCGCGCGCAGCCGCACGGTGGCCCGCTCACCGGAAGGCCGCACGGGCCCGGCCCCGGCGACGACCGCGGCCTCCACCGCGCCGCCGCCGTCACCGACAGCATCACCGCAAACCCCGGCAGCCGCCGCCGTACCGTCGGCCACACCGCTCACCCCGCCCCCGGCGACGACCTCACCGACCGCGTGGCCGGCGCTGCCCGCCGCGTCGACTCCACCACCGACGTCCCCGGCACCCGCCGCGTCGACGGCTCCGTCCAAGTCCCCGGATCCTGCTGCCACGTCGACGGCACCGCCCAGGTCCCTGGCATCCGCCGCCCCGTCGGAACCGCCGTCCGAGCCCCGCACCCCGGCCGCCCCGGCACGCGCCACCGCGGCCGCAGTACGGGCCTCCTCGCGCCCTGCCTCCAGCAGCGGCTCCGCCTCGCCCCGCACCGAGCGCACGGGCGCCGTCGCGCCCTCAGCCCCGCGTGCCGGCTCCGGCTCGCCGTGCGCCCCGGGTACCGGCCGGCCCTGCCCCGGCCCGGACTGGGCCGGGATCGACGTCATGCCGTTCGTCGTGGTCTGTGGAGCGGTCATGCCACCCTCCTCGGGGCTTCGGGGAGCCGGGCGAGGACTCCGGCCAGGCTGCGGGCGGTGGTGGCCCAGCCGTCGAGCGCGGCGCGGCGGCCGCGGGCCGCGGCCTTGAGCCGGCGGCGCACGTCGGGTTCGCCGAACCAGCCGCGTAGTTCGGCGGCGAGCGCGGCGGGGTCCTCCGGCGGGACGAGGATGCCGGGCACCCCGCCGTCGGGGGCGCGGCCGACCGCCTCCGGAAGGCCGCCCACGTCGGTGGCGAGGACCGGGATGCCGCGGGCCAGGGCCTCGGTGACCGCCATGCCGTAGGTCTCGGCGTAGGAGGTGAGGACCATCAGGTCGGCGGCGGCGTACGTGGCGTCGAGGTCCGCGCCCGAGCGCGGGCCGGTCAGGTGCAGCCGGTCGGCGAGGCCGTACCGGGCGATCAGCTCCCGCAAGTGGGCCACGTACGCGGGGTCGTGGCCGAGTCCGCCGACCAGCTCACAGGTCCACGGCAGGTCCCGTACCGCCGCGAGCGCCTCCACCAGCCGGTGCTGGCCCTTGCGCGGGGTGACCGCGGCCACGCACAGCAGCCGCGAGACGCCGTCGGTGCCGGGCGCGAGCGGCGCGATGTCGGCGCCGGGCGCGGCGACGTGCACGTGTTCGGGGGCGAGGCCGTGATGGGAGACCAGTCGGCGCACGGCCCAGTCGCTGGTCGCGATCGAGGCGGGCACGGCGCGCAGCACGGCGCGTTCGCGGGCGTCGAGGTCGGCGGCGACGGACGGGTCGAGGCCGGTCTCGTCCCCGAGCGGGAGGTGGACGAGTACCGCCAGGCGGAGCCGGCCGGTCTGCGCGGTGACGATCTCCGGGACGGCGCAGGCGACGAGCCCGTCCAGCAGGACGACCGAGTCGTCCGGCAGGTCCCGCAGGGTGCGGGCGAGGCCGTCGCGGGCGGTCCGGTCGGGGTGCGGCCAGTTGCCGGGCGCGGTGTGCGGGGTGACCTGCCAGCCGAAGCCCGGCAGGTCCAGGCAGACCCGGCGGTCGTAGGCGTTGCCCCCGCTGGGCGCGGCCGGGTCGTCGACGCCGCCCGGCAGGACGAAGTGCACGGTACGCAGGGACATGGGGGTGATTCCGGCCTTTTCGACGGCGGCCGGCTGCGCCGGCACGTAGGTCAGGCGGGCTCGCTCCGTGGTCGTCTCGGTCACAGGCCACGCTCGTAACTCGCCCAGGCGACATGGGATTCGTGCAGGGTGACGGTGATGCCCGCGAGGCCCTTGGCGCCCTCGCCGAGCGCGCCCTTGTGGACGCGTTCGGCGAGCCGGTCGGCGACGACCTTGGCGAGGAACTCGGTGGAGGTGTTGATGCCGGCGAACTCGGGTTCGTCGTCGAGGTTGCGGTAGTTCAGCTCGGCCGTGATGGCACCCAGTTCCTGCGTCGCCAGGCCGATGTCGACCACGATGTTGTCCTCGTCCAGCTGCTCGCGGCGGAAGGTGGCGTCCACCAGGAAGGTGGCACCGTGCAGGCGCTGCGCGGGCCCGAACACGTCGCCGCGGAAGCTGTGGGCGATCATGATGTGATCGCGGACGGTGATGCTGAACAACGGACGACCCTCCAGGTCCGGCGCGTCTGGTCCCCCTGGCCTTACCCGCCGGGGGGATGCCGTGTAGTACGGCTCTTCGCTTTCCCGCGTTCAGCCCTCTTTCACGCTTTTCTCAGGTCAGGCCGGTCTCGGCGTACCGGACCCGGTGGCACAGGGCGGGGATCTCACCCGAGGCGAGCTTCGGCATGACGTCGGGGAGTTCCTCGAAAGCGCTCTCCCCGGTGATGAGGGCGTCCAGTGCGGGGTCGGCGAGCAGGTCGAGGGCGAGGGCCATCCGGTCGGCGTAGCCGCGGCCGGGGCGGGCGGCCGGGGAGACGGTGCCGACCTGGCTGCTGCGTACGGTGAGCCGGCGGGAGTGGAAGGCCTCGCCGAGCGGCAGGGCGACGCGCCGGTCGCCGTACCAGCTCAGTTCCACCACGGTGCCCTCGGGGGCGAGGAGTTGCAGGGCGCGGGTGAGGCCGGCCTCGGTGGCGCTGGCGTGCACGACGAGGTCGCAGTCGCCGAGGGCGTCGGCGGGCGTGGCGAAGTCGACGCCGAGCGCCTCGGCGGTCTCGGCGCGGGCCGGGTCGGCGTCGACGAGCTGCAGCCGCACGCCCGGGAACCGGGCCAGCAGCGCGGCCACCGAGCAGCCGACCATGCCGCCGCCGACCACCGCGATCCGGTCGCCGATCAGCGGCGCCGCGTCCCACAGGGCGTTCACGGCGGTCTCCACGGTGCCGGCGAGCACCGCCCGCGCGGCGGGCACCCGCTCGGGCACGACGGTCACGGCGCTCACCGGAACGACGTAACGGCTCTGATGCGGGTACAGGCAGAAGACCGTACGCCCGATCAGGGCGGCCGGGCCCTCCTCCACCTCGCCGACGCTGAGGTAGCCGTACTTCACCGGGCCGGGGAAGTCGCCCTCCTGGAACGGCGCTCGCATCACGGCGTGTTGGCTCTGCGGCACCCCGCCGCGGAAGACGAGCGTCTCCGTGCCGCGGCTCACCCCGGAGTACAGGGCGCGCACCAGCACCTCGTCGGCGGCGGGCGGCGCGAGGGTGGCGTCGCGCAGCTCGCCGTGGCCGGAAGAGCGCACCCAGAACGCGCGGGCCGAGTGGTTCATCGGCATCCTCCTGAACGATGGGGAACTTGTTCACGTAACGAGAAGTGCACAGGCCGCGCACAGTACGCGGCGTTGATCGACTCTGTCACTCGGCCGGAGGGTGTGCGGTGGCCCTGAACAACACGTATGGCGCGAGGCTCCAGCAGGAGACCGCTGTGGGAGCGGGCGTACAACTGCTGCTGCTCGCGCTGCTCGGCACGGCGATAGGCATGGGGCCGGCCGGCTGGCTGACGGGGCTGGCGTTCGCGTTCGCCACCTGGGCCGTCCTGGCCCGGGCGCTGCACCGTTCCCGGCTGCGCTCCTTCGGCCCCGCGAACCGGGTCACGCTCGGCCGGGCGACCCTGGTGGGCGGGGTGACCGCGCTGGTCGCGGACTCCTTCGAGAGCGCGCCGCCGGTGACCCTGCTGGTCGGTCTGACGGCGGTCGCCCTGATCCTGGACGGCGTCGACGGCAAGGTGGCCCGGCGCACCGGGACGTCGACCGCGCTCGGTGCGCGCTTCGACATGGAGGTCGACGCGTTCCTGATCCTGGTGCTGAGCGTGTACGTGTCCATGCAGCTGGGCCCGTGGGTGCTGCTGATCGGCGGGATGCGGTACGCCTTCGTCGCGGCCGCCCGTTACGCTCCCTGGCTCAACACCCCGCTGCCGCCGTCCTTCGCCCGCAAGACCGTCGCCGCGATCCAGGGCATATGCCTGCTCGCGGCCGGTGCCGAGCTGCTCCCGCGGCCGGCGAACCTCACGATCGTGCTGCTGGCGCTGGGCTCGCTGGTGTGGTCCTTCGGCCGGGACGTGCGGTGGCTGTGGCGCGCCTCCCGGATGCGCGTGGAGCCGGCGGCCGAGGCCGAGGTGAAGGTGCTGGAGCTCGCGGCGCGCTGAGCGGGTGCGCGGAGCACGGTGAAGGGCCCGGACCGGGTGGCCGGTCCGGGCCCTTCACCGTGCGGCTTCGGCGGTTACGGCCGTGCGGCGCGGCTGCGTACGATCGCGAACGCGGCGGCCGCGAGGCCGAGGACGCCGACGACGAGCCCGGCGATGCCGAGACCGCGGGCGGTGGAGTCGCTGCCGTCGGCCGTCTTGACGGTGGCGGTGGCCGTCCGGGCGGGCGCCTGCGCGGCGCTCGCGTCACCGGCGGTCAGCTTCAGCGCCGGTGCCGGGTTCTCCGGCTCCTCCCCGCCGGTCGGCTCCTCGATCCAGCGCGCGACCTTGCCGTCGGAGTAGGTCTGCAGGGTCTTGAACACCAACTGGCCGGTGTCGTCGGGCAGTTGACCGAAGGCCACGTTGAAGTCCTCGTACTGTCCGGCGCCGATCTTCCCTCCGGTGAAGGTGATCGCGGAGGCGGCCTCGGTGATGGTGCCGTCGTCGGTCTTGACCGGCGTCTTGAGCTTGGTGGTGGTGACCTTCGCGGTCCAGCCGTCCTGCGGGTGCACGAGCACGCCGAGGACGGGGTGGTCGGTGGGCAGGAAGACCTGCACCTTGGTGGTGGAGGCGCTGTCGTCCTCGTTGGGGACGCGGAAGGTGAGCACGCCGTCGGTGGCTCCCTTGGCGTAGCTCTCGGGGTGGACGGTGACGTGCGCGGCGGCGGCACCGGCGGTGAGCAGGACGGTGGCGGCGCTGACGGCGGCGACGGTCGCGGCGCGGCGCGCGGTGAGACGTGAGGCGGACATGGGTGAGTCGATCTCCGTACGGGTGAGGTGTCCTTCGGGGGTCAGAGCGGGTACGGGATCGGGGCCGGTGGTCCGCGCCGGCTGACCGCGTGCCGCAGCCGGGCCGGCCGGGCTGGTTCGGGGGCGGCCGGGACACGGGGGGCGCCACCCGCGGGCGCGGGCAGCGCGGTGGCGCACCACCAGGCGAAGAGGCCGGGTACGAGCGTGGCGGTCCGGCGCAGCAGCGACCACAGGGCGGCCTCGCCCCGCCGCAGCCACCAGGAGGCGGCCAGGGCGGCGAGGACATGGGCGGCGGTGGCGTGGCCGGTGAGGTGCGGGTGCACGGTGAGAGGGGTCGCGGCGTACGTGGTCATGGCGGCCATGGCGTGGCCCGGCATGGCGGGCATGTGCGCGGCGCCGGGACCGGGACGGCCGGGGCGGGCGGCGTCGAAGCCGAGGTGCAGTCCGGCCTGGGTGAGCAGCATGGCCGCGCCGATGCCGGGCAGCGAGCGTTCCCGGCCGCCGAGCACCCAGCCGAGCGTGAACACGGCGAGGAATCCGGCCGTGTCGGCCCACCACGGCGGCAGGGCACCCATGGCGAGTCCGTGCCCGGCGGCGGCGAGCAGCACGCACACCGCGGCGAAGACCGCGGCGCGCAGGCCTCTCACCGCGGGGGACGCGCTCATGGTGCTCATGGTGAGGGATCCTCCCACGGCTGGGTGATACGTGCGGCGCGGTCGTCCTGTTCAGCGGGGACGTGGCGGCTTCCCGTCGCCCGATACCGGTCCGCGGCGGGCCGGCCGGTGCCGAAGGGCCGTGCCGGGAGCCCGGCAGCCGAGGAGCCGGCGCAGGCGGTCGGCGCGTCCAGGGCGATCGCCGCGACGGCCTGAAGGGCGGCCCGGTCGGCACCGCCCTGCGCGGAGACACGCAGGCCGGCCGCGGTGGCGTTGACGAACCGGGGCAGGTCGCCCGCGTCCCGGGCGGACGTGACACTGCCGTCGCGCCGGCCCGCGCCGACCGCCGCGCGCAGGGCGGCGAGCCGGCGGGCCGTGTCGCGCTCCAGCATCCCGGCCGCGACGGCATCGCGTGCGGCCCGTTCGACCGTCGTGTCGACGGTGAGACGGCCCACGCCGTGACCCTGCGGCCGGTTGTCCGCGTCACCGTCGAGCACCAGCGCGAACAGGGCGCGGATCCGGTCGGCGCCGCTGCGGGCGGGGTCCTCCGGAACGGCCGGCCGGGCGGCGTTCATGGTGGTCGTGCAGCGGTGCAGCGCCCGCTGGAACAGGTCGTGCTTGCTCTTGAAGGTGTGGTGGACACTGCTGCGCCCCAGCCCGGTGGCGTCGCACAGATCCGGGGTGGAGATGGCCTCGCAGCCCTTCTCCCCTACAGGTGGCCGGGGCGGTCGAGCGGGCGCGGGACCGCAGCACGCGCCGTGTCGGCGCGTGCTGCGGTCCCCGTCCTCGCTACCGGCCCGGCACCGGTCGCGGTGCCGGCGCGTAGCCGGCCGGCCGGGTCGTGAAGGTGCCCCGGCCCTGTGTGCGGCTGCGCAACCGGGTGGCGTAGCCGAACAGTTCGGCCAGCGGCACCGTCGCGGTCACCGCGGCCGCTCCGCCGCGGGTCCGCGAGCCGCCGACCCGGCCGCGCCGGGCGGCGAGGTCACCGAGGACCGAGCCGACGGCGTCCTCCGGCACGGTGACCGTGACCTCGGCGACCGGTTCCAGCAGGGCGACCGCGCAAGCGCGCAGGGCCGCGCGGAGCCCGAGCCGGCCGGCGGTGCGGAAGGCCGTGTCGGAGGAGTCCTTCACATGCGTCGAGCCGTCGGTGAGCGTGACCCGCAGCCCGGTCACCGGGTGTCCGTCGAGCGGACCCTCGGCGAGCGCGTCCCGGCAGCCGGCCTCCACCGCGCGCACGTACTCCTGCGGCACCCGCCCGCCGACCACGGCGGAGCGGAACTCGAAGCCGGTGCCGCCGGGTTCGGGCCCGAGCGGTTCCACGTCGAGCACGACATGGGCGAACTGGCCCGCCCCGCCGTCCTGTTTGACGTGCCGGAACACGAACCCGGTCACCCCCTCGACGACCGTCTCACGGCAGGCGACCCGCGGCCGGCCCACACCGACCTCCGGCCCGCCGTCCCGGCGGATCTTCTCCACCGCGACCTCCAGATGGAGTTCACCCATCCCGGACAGCACGGTCTGCCCGGTCTCGGCGTCGGTGCGCACCACCAGCGAGGGGTCCTCCTCGGCCAGCCGTGCCAGCGCCGCCGCCAGCCGGCCGGTGTCCGTGGCGCGCCGGGCCTCGACCGCCACGGACACCACGGGGTCGGCGGCCACGGGCGGCTCGAACAGCAGCGGCGCGCCGGGGTCGCACAGCGTGGAGCCGGCCCGTGCCGACTTCACACCGGCGAGCGCGACGATGTCACCGGCGACGGCCCGGTCGAGCTGGACGTGCCGGTCCGCCATGACCCGCAGGATGCGCGCGACGCGTTCGGTGCGCCCGGTGCCCGGATCCCGCACGCTGTCTCCCTTCTCGACGGTGCCGGCGTACACGCGCACATAGGCCAGCCGCCCGGTGGCGCTCGCGTTCACCTTGAACACCAGCCCCGCGAACGGCGCTTCGGGGTCGGCGGCCCGCCGCTGCTCGGTGCCCTCGTGGACACCGCGTACGGCCGGGACGTCCAGCGGCGAGGGCAGCCAGGCCACGACCGCGTCCAGCAGCGGTTCGATGCCGCGGTTGCGGTAGGCGGACCCGCACAGCACGACCACACCGTCCCCGGTGCGGGTGAGGTCCCGCAGGGCGGCGGCGAGGGTGCCGGCGTCGAGCGTGCCCCGGTCGCAGAACTCCTCCAGGGCGGCCGGGTGCAGCTCCGCCACCGTCTCCTCCAGCGCCCGGCGCCGCCGTAGCGCCTCCTGCCGCAGCGACTCGGGGACGGGGCCCTCCACGGCCGTACCGGCGCCGTCGGGCCACACCAGCGAGCGCATCCGCACCAGGTCGACCACTCCGGTGAACGCGTCCTCGGCGCCGACGGGCAACTGGACGACCAGCGGCGCGGGATGCAGCCGCTGCCGGATGGACTCGACGGCCCGGTCGAGGTCGGCGCCCGCCCGGTCCATCTTGTTGACGAACGCGATTCTCGGCACGCCGTACCGGTCCGCCTGCCGCCACACCGACTCGCTCTGCGGCTCGACCCCGGCGACGGCGTCGAACACGGCGACCGCCCCGTCGAGGACGCGCAGGGAGCGCTCGACCTCGTCGGCGAAGTCGACGTGCCCGGGGGTGTCGATGAGGTTGACGCGGTGGCCGTCCCAGGCGCAGCTGACGGCGGCGGCGAAGATGGTGATGCCGCGGTCGCGTTCCTGCGGGTCGAAGTCGGTGACGGTGGTGCCGTCGTGCACCTCGCCCCGCTTGTGGGTGGTGCCCGTCGCATACAGGATCCGCTCGGTGACGGTGGTCTTGCCGGCGTCGACGTGGGCGAGGATGCCGAGGTTGCGGACGGCGGCGAGGGTGGTGAGGTTCGTGCGCACGGCCCAGGGCCTTTCTGGCGATCAGGAAACGATCAGGAAAAGGGCAGCGCGATGACCCGTGCGTCCGCGCGGAGCGGCCGACGTCCGGCCGTCGGCGTGAGCCGGTTCGGCAGGGGTCAGCGGGGCGTCACGGGCGTCCGGTGCCGGCCGCGCAGCGGGCACCGGCCGGACCAGGACACGAGGATCACCTCGTACCGGGAACGGGGAGCGACGACAGCGGTGCGTGCGCGCACGGCCGGGCTCCCCTCTGTGTCGGACGACAGGCGCCGCCGTACGGTCGGACGGCGCTCGGTACGGCATGACGGTACGACAGGGACGCGCCCGGGGCACCCGATTTTCCGGCCCGCCGCCCGGCCGAAGGCGTTCACGTCACGTCAGCCGGTCGCCACCGCCCGGGTGAGCCGGGCGGGGCCGTACCTCCGTCGCGCACCAGCGCACCCGCGTCTGCCCACCCACCAACTCGGCACAGCGGCAGGGCCGGCGCTGCACTGCCGGCGGATGACGGGCCGGCCCCGACGTGGGCCGGCTTTCCGGGATCGGGCCCGGAAAGCCGGTGTCACCGCCCGGCCGGGTCACAGTGCCGGCCCGGAGGGCGCCCCGGGAGGGAGGGGCGGGTCAGGCGACGTCGTCCTGGAGCGCCGCGTCGTCCTCGGTCAGCTCGTCGTCGAACGCGTCGTCCGGTTCCCCGTCGTCCTCGTCGAGGTCGGTGTCCAGGTCGTACGAGTCCTCGGTGTTGATCCCGTGCCGCTGGATGCTGCGCTGCTGCCAGACGGGCAGCTTGAACAGGACGTCCTGCAGGATGTTCCGCCAGGCCTCGCAGTCGGCCCGGTCGGCGCCCAGCGAATCGATGGCGCGGGTACCGTCGTCCGCCCTGACCGCCTCCACGCCCTTGACCGCACCCTCGACCGCCTGGATCGACGTGGCCAGGTCGTGCAGGGAGTTCCCCAGGACTTCCGCCGCGTTCCGCGGCGCCGGCGTGGGGGAAGGGCCTTCGCCGGCCGGGGGGAAGGTGCGGCGCAGGTCCGCGTCGGTGACGAGGATGTGGCGGCCGTCGTCGTTCTGGATGACCTGCCCCGCCTCGTCGACCTTCCGGGCCCTTCGGCCGGCGGCGGAGTCCAGGAGCGTCTGCTTCAGCTGGTACACACCGTGCCGGGAGCCGCGCATACGGTCGATGACCTCACCTGGGTGCCGGCGATCGGGTTGATCGTTGTTGGTCGAGCCACGGTCACCGGTGAGCTGGCCGCCGATCACCAGCGGATAGGCACTGCGGGCCGCGAGTTCCCGGGTCGCCGCGCCCGGCTCTCCCTTCGCCACCTCTTCGAGCGCGGCCTGGGCGAGCTCCTCCGTTCCGCGGAACGTGGCCTCCCAGTCCTTGGCCAGCTCACCCGGAAACGCCGACTTCAGGTACTTCCGCATCCGTTCCCGCTTACGGGAGTCCTCTTCGGAGACCGAGCGCATGACCAGCGACGAGGCCACATCGAGCAGCAGTTTGGTGGTGATGTTCTTACGCGTGCTCTGTCCCGTGATGGCCACCCGCACGGCGGCGTGGGTCTGCTGGTCGCGTTCGGCGAAGAGCCGTACGATCGCCGCCGCCCGGACGGACGGGTCCGCGTTGAACCCGGCGGCCTTCGCCTGGTCGGGGGTGAGGGCGCCCCGCAGCCAGTCGGCCTTGGCAGGAGTGATGAGTTTGCGCCGCTCGATCTCGTCCACCACGGCGTCGGCGAGTGCCTCGTTCTCCGCGGCCTCACCCCACGGCTTGGGGAAGTCGACGTGCCGGAGTGCGACCAGCGACTTCACCGCGACGCCGAAGTCGGCCGTGGTGCCGTCGTGGGGCTCGAAGCCGACCAGCAGCAGCGCCGGCAGCCGCTCGCAGCGCACGGTGACCGCCACCTCCGGGTCGACCTGCCCCGGGTCGCCCGCGGCCGTGATCGCATCGTTGAGCTTGCGGATGTGGGAACGCAGCTTCGCCGTGTCGCGGATGTAGGGGACATCGGCGGACCTGAGGTCGAGCAGGTCGTGCGCACAGGTCACGCGACTGGACCCCTCGACGGTGACGGGAACCGTCACCCCGGGTGTGCTGTCGTCGTGATGAAAGGCTGTCGCGGCGAGCCACACCTCCGTCATCACGCCCTGGTGCCGGAGGGACTCCCGCCAGTCGTTGTGGTCGAGCACGTACTCCTTGGCCAGTTGTGCCGCCCACGCGAGGTGTTCCTGGTTGGCGAGCCGCTGGACGAGTTCCGGGCGCCTCCCGGCGGCCGCGCCGGGCTCGGCCAAGGGGCGGAATCGCGTGTTCTCACTGGTACCGATCAGGTTCGAGGCCGGGTGCCGCCGCGAGGGACCGATGCGCGGGTTCCGCGGGTCGGGGATGATGTAGCGCGCCCACACATCGGCCCGGATGGCCAGGATCACGCCGCCGGGCACCCGCAGCCGCTCGGGGGAGTCCGCCGCCTTGCGGGCGACGGACGGGTCGACGACGGCATGCGCGAGGGCCATGGCGGCCGCCTCACCCATGGCGAAGTGCTCGATGAGTTTGTCGGCGAACTTCCGCGTCGCCGCCGCCAGGGCGGGCATCGGCAGTGCTTCGACGGGGCGGGGCAACACGGTCTCGCCCACGCCGGATGATGACTGCATCAGATGGTTTCCGATCTTCGTCCCGGTGTCCGTCCGGGAACGCACCCGGACGCCGTGGTCGTCCGGGGAGACCGGTCATCTGTGTCCCGTTCTCCCCCTCGGCTCGCCCGGGCGGTACCCCGGTGTGTCCGAGACGGCATCAGCACGCTCGACCGCACGTCCGAGACGTACCGGCGCCGAGCGCCGGCGTAGTCGCCCACCGCCCCCGGGGCGAAGGTGAGGAGCTTGAGTCCGCTGATGTGACTGCGTGTAAGACGCTAGCAACAGAGACGACACCTGCTCGGAGATTTCCCTGTTCCCGGGTTGCACGAGCGCGAAGTGTGCTAGATACACGCGCCCGCTTCGACGCTCCTCTCGACCCCGGCGGGGCACTCCGAACCGGCGTCGCCCGCGTGGGCTTGTACCACCCGTCACGCTGACTGGGGCCGGCGGTCAGTCGCGGGGGCGGAGGCTGGCTTCTTCGAGGTCGAGTTCGTGCTGGATCCGGCGCCGCGTGGCATTGCTGATCTTGTTCGCTTCGTAGAGGTGCTGGAGTTCGGCCGCCTCGATGGCGATGAGGGTCCGGCGAATCTCGCGGTAGGCGTCGGCTGGACGGGCGTCCGGGTCACTGTGGTGGGCGTCTTCCACCTGATGGATGCGCGCTTCCAGATGACGACGGGCCTGCTTCAAGGCGGCCTGCGCGGCGGCACCCAGATCGGCCAGCTCATCCGGATCGCCCAGTTGCCTGAGCTCATCGAGAGCGGTGTGGGCGATGTGCCGGCGGGTCCGCGCCTCCTCGCGAGCGGTGTGCTCCGGTTCCAGAGCGATGCCGGAGCGGCGGACGACAGGGGCCAGGGTGAAACCCTGGAAGACGAGGGTGAGCGCGACGGTCCCGGTGGTGAGCGTGAGAACGAGTGCCCGGTGCGGCAGCGGCGCCCCTGTGTGGGTGACCAGGGGGATGGCCAGCGCGGCCGCCAGCGGCATGACGCCTCGGGTGCCCGCCCAGGACAGGACAGCCGGAAGGCGCCAGGAGAGGCGGCTCTCGCCCTCCCAGTGCCGGCGATGGATCAGGGCGGACAGCGGGAAGATCCACAGCAGGCGGATGGCCAGCAGGGTGAAGGCGATCGCCGGTACCCACAGCGGCCAGCCGTGCTCGTCGCGCGCGAGATGGCGGACGGCCGAGGGGAGTTCGAGACCGATCAGGGCGAAGACGACGCTCTCCAGCAGGAAGGTCACGGTGTCGTAGACGGCGTGGATCTGGACGCGGACGGAGGCGTCGCTGAGCTGGTGGCCGGTGCTGCCGAGGACGACCCCGGACACGATGACGGCGGTCACGCCGGAGGTGTGAGATTGCTCCGCGATGACATAGGAGGCGTACGGGGTGACTAATGCGATGACGGTCTCCAGCATGGGCTCGTCGGTCCGTCTGCGGATCAGGGTCACCACCGCGGCGACCGCCGCACCCATGAGGGCTCCCCCGCCTGCGAGAACCAGGAACTGCAGGGCGGTGCCGGGCACGCTGATGGCGCTGCCGGTGACCGCGGTTGCCACGGCGACCTTGTACAGGACCAGCGACGTGGCGTCGTTGAACAGGCTTTCCGCCTGCACCAGGGCCTGCACGCGCGGTGGGAGGGACAGACGTCGGCCGAGCGCGGTGACGGCCACGGGGTCGGTGCTGGCCAGGACGGAGCCGAGGATGAGCGCGGTCGCGGCGGTGAGCGGAGTGATCACGGCGGCCACGTAGCCGACGACGACGGCCGAGGCGAGGACCAGGCCGAAGACCAGGCCGGTCACAGACCGCCACACGGTGCGCAGGTCGCGGATCGAGATCTCCCCGGCCGAGGCGTAGAGCAACGGCGGCAGCACCAGCACGCTGATCACGTGAGGCTGCAGGCGCACCTCGGGAACCCAGGGCATCAGCCCCACGACCAGACCGGCCACCACGAGGAGTGACGGGGCGGGCAGGCTCCAGCGCCGGGCACCGGTCGCCACCGCCGTGGCCAACACCACCAGCAGCAGGACAACGGTCAGGCCGGTCATGGAGCGTCCCGAGTGGGTCGACGGTCCGGTGTTCCTGGGCCGTGGGGCGGACCGTGGTCTCGTCGACTGCGACGTGCGGGGGCCGAGTGATCACGAAGGTGACGGCCCGGGCGACGTCCTCGGTATCCGGCCCAGCGCTCTGCGGCACGCCAGGGGTGGTCCCGTACCTGTCGCAGGCAGCGTCGCCCCACCTGCTCCGGCGGCGGCGAACGGCCCGCTGGGGTCGCTGATCTCGTGCAGCGATCCACGGCGTCCTCGATGGCGCGACGCGCCTGTGCCGCGTCTCCGAGGGCAGCGGTGAGAACCCTGCACGAGCCGACCCGATCATGGATCACCGCGGCCAGGTCCTCCAGCCGCCCCGTACGGCGGGCGGCCACGGCCACAGCGGCGCCCTGCCGCGCGAGCGGCAAGGCGGTCGCCGCGTCGACGCCGCTGGACGCACCCGTCATCAGCGCCGTACATCCCGCCCGTGGCGCATCGCCGTCGGTGACGCCGGCGCCTGCCGCCGTGACGCCCTGATCCGCCGCTCCCGCGTGCCCCGCGTCCGGATCCCTCACTTTCATGATCACCTTTCACAGGTCATCCCGCCCAGGGCAGGCCGGGGTGCCACAAACCTCGCACCGCAGCCGCCGGCGAAGTGCCGCCTGCTCTTCGAAGCTTGCACCACGTGGTCCAAGACCGCCTCCGGGCGTTCGCCCGACGGGCCTCACCGGCCCATGGCCGGCCGCTGGAACCCGTGCGAGGCCCGCGCTGAGGCGGTGCAGCACCAGCGCGCCGTGGATCGTGAACCGGCACGACGGCGGTGGCGAGAACGGCGGCGTGCCAGCCCGTTGATCAAGCCCAGGGCCTCGGCAGCGCATTCGTGACGCGTGGAATTCGCCACAATCCACTCCTTTCGGACGGGTGGATGCGTAACAGTGGTTGTTTGAAGCTGGTCGCCACCCCCCGCGGTGACCAGTTCCGGGATTCACGATCAGCGGCATGGGAGAAGCGTTTGATTACGGTACGTAAGCGGCACACCGGCCTGATGGCCACGGCCGGGGTACTCGGCGGCGTACTCGCACTCACGGCTCTCGGCGGTACCAGCAACGCTGCCACCACCGGCAACGGCACCACGAGTCACCCGAAACCACAGGCGCGGGCCGATCAGGCGGGCGCCCAGGACGTTTCCGACGCCCGCATAGAGATCACGCCCCGCCAAGGCACCCACAACGTCGGGATCAACGACCCCGTCCATGTCACCGTCAGCCACGGCAAGCTCACCAAGGTGACCATGACCGCTGTCGCGACCGGTGCCGAGATTCCGGGCACTCTGTCCGCGGACGGCACGTCCTGGAAGCCGAACATCCGGCTGGAGGTGGCCACCAGGTACCAGGTCTCCGCAGAGGCCGCGGACGCCAAGGGCCGCTCCGCCACCGGGAATGCCACGATCACCACGACCTCCCCGGCCAACGACTTCATCGGGCACCTCCTCCCCGAGAACGGCTCGACCGTCGGCGTGGGCATGCCGGTGACGGTCGGCTTCGACAAGGCGATCGGCGACAAGGCCGCCGTGGAGTCGGAGATCCAGGTCAGCTCCAGCAGCGGCCAGCGGGTCGTCGGTCACTGGTTCAACGACCACCGACTGGACTTCCGGCCCGAGAACTACTGGAAGCCCGGCTCCACCGTCACCGTCGAACTCACCCGCCACGGCATCCGGAAGACGGTCACATTCAAGATCGGCCGAAGCCAGATCAGCACCGTCGACGCCAGGACCAAGCAGATGACCGTCGCACGGGACGGCAAGACGATCAAGACGATCCCGATCTCGTCCGGCAGCCCCGAGCACCCGACCTACAACGGGCAGATGGTCATCTCCGAGAAGTTCCGGCAGATCCATATGAACGGTGCGACCGTCGGCCTCACGGAGAAGGACGGCAAGCCCGCCTACGACATCAGCGCCGTACCGCACGCCATGCGCCTGACCGACTCGGGCACGTTCATCCACGGCAACTACTGGGGTGCGGACTCGGTCTTCGGCAAGGCCAACACCAGCCATGGCTGTGTGGGCCTGAAGGACGTCAAGGGCGGCGGCGACGGCAAGCAGCCCGCCGCGTGGTTCTTCGGCAACTCGATGATCGGTGACGTCGTGATCGTCAAGAACTCCGAGGACAAGTCCATGCTGGCCCCGGACAACGGCCTCAGCGACTGGAACATGCCGTGGAGCGAGTGGGTCGCGGGCAGCGCGACCAGCTGACCCCGCCTCACTCCACGCACAGGACGTGAGTCCTCCGCAGACGGCGGCCGACACCTCGTCGGCCGCCGCCTGCGGCGCGAAGACCGCACGGCAGCAGGGCGCCGTGCGCCATGGACCGGTGGATCGCCCGTGCCTTCGCCCCTGGCGGGCTCATCGCCACCGAAGCTCGACGCGCGCCCCGCCGTCGCTCGGAAGAGGAAAGCCTCGCTCGACCCGCGACAGATCCGACTCATCACCGAGAGCCTCGGGGCTCTTGCACAGCGCATCCAGACTGCCGCCGCGAACGAGAAAGGTCCGCCCTGCGAAGCGCAGGGCATCACGATCAGTCGCGAATACGCGACGAGGACCGCGACCGTAAGGTCGAGGTCCTCGTTTCCGTTTCGCCACAGCGAGTACAGCGAGTGTCCGAGGGGGGACTTGAACCCCCACGCCCGATAAAGGGCACTAGCACCTCAAGCTAGCGCGTCTGCCATTCCGCCACCCGGACCAGGTGTCTGCCGCCTTGCGGGGAGTGTTCCCCGCGGCGACATGGACAACAATACCAAGGTTTCGGAGTGCGTTTCACCTGCGTATCCGTCCCGTGGGCGGCAGCCCGGGGGGACCCGGGCGCCGGATCGGAGACGGTATGCAGGATGCAAGATTCTGCGTACA
This sequence comes from Streptomyces filipinensis, assembly GCF_014649495.1. Lineage (GTDB taxonomy): Bacteria > Actinomycetota > Actinomycetes > Streptomycetales > Streptomycetaceae > Streptomyces > Streptomyces filipinensis. The sequence goes on from NZ_BMTD01000003.1 coordinate 28,033, forward strand.
CGGGGTGAGGGTCAGGGCATGAGCTGGTACTCCGGGAAGTTCCCGGGCAGCCGCTCCCCGGCCGGCCCCTGGGTCACGGCGCGCACCAGGAGCTCGCCGCCGACGAACGCGCCCCGCCAGGACGCGCCGAACCCGCCGAACAGCTCGTCGCGGTCGCCGCGGGAGCGGGGGACGCCGTGCCCGGTCTTGAAGGCGCGGATCTGCGGGGCGAGACGGTCGAAGGTGGCGCGGTCGTCCGTGGCGAGCGTGGCGACCAGCGCGCCGTTGGACGCGTTCATGGCGGCCAGCAGCTCGGCCTCGGTGTCGACCAGGACGATCGTGTCGACGGGTCCGAAGGGTTCCGCGTGGTGCAGCGGGGAGGACGGCGGCGGGTTGAGCAGGGTGACCGGGTGGACGTAGGCGGAGGTGTCCTGGCCCGGCAGGAAACGGGTGCCGTCGGGCCGGCCGCGGTACAGCGGTACGGCGCCCCGGTCGACGGCCTCGGCGACCTGGTCGGTGAGCTCCTTGGCCTTGGCCGCGTTGATCAGCGGGCCGTAGTCCAGCTCGGGCAGCGGGTCGGCGGGGTCGGCGACCGCGAGGGGGTGGCCGACGCGGACGGAGCGGACCGCGGGCAGGTAGGCCGCCAGGAACGCGTCGAAGAGGGAGCGCTGGACGACGAAACGCGGGTAGGCGGTACAGCGCTGTTTCCCGTAGTCGAAGAGCCCGGGGATCACGGCGGTCAGCCGCTCCCAGCCGGAGAAGTCCCAGACACCCCAGGTGTTGAGCCCCTCCTGCTCCAGGATGTGCCGTGTGCCGAGACCGGCGACGGCGGTGGCGACGTCGGCGCCGGTGTCCCGGCCGCCGACGAAGGACACACAGCCGATCTCGGGGGCCCGCACCAGCGCCTGGTTCAGCTCACGCCCGCTGCCACCGACCAGCGTGACGGGCACCCCCTCGCGCGCGGCCAGCGCCATGGCGAGGGTGAGGCATGCCGCACCGCCGTCGGTCGGTGTCTTGGCGATGACGGCGTTGCCCGCCAGTGCCTGCACGAGGGCGGCGTGCACGAGCACGCTCATCGGATAGTTCCAGCTGGCGATGTTGGACACGGGTCCGTCGAGCGCGCTGCGGCCGGCGAGCATGGGCTCGATGCCGTCGACGTACCAGCGCACGCCCTCGATCGCCCGGTCCACGTCCGCGAGGGCGAGCCGCCAGGGTTTGCCGATCTCCCAGACGAGCAGCAGGGCGAGCAGCTCGCGGTGCGCGGTGAGCGCGTCCAGGGTGGCGGCGATCCGCGCCCGCCGTTCGGGCAGCGGGGTGTGCCGCCAGGCGCGGTGCTGGTCGAGCGCGGCGCGCACGGCCTCCTGGGCGACGGTGCCGTCGAGACGAGGGGCGCCGGCGATCGGGCTGCCGTCGACCGGGGTGGTCGCCGGGAGCGTGCGCCCGTCGGGCCGCCAGTCGCCGCCCCGCAGGGTGAGGACGCGGTCGTCCCGGAAGGCCTCGGGCGCGGCGGCGAGGCAGCGCCGCCAGGCGTCGGCGTAGGCCGTACCGGGTTTCAGGAGCGCGGGGGCGGAGGGCGGGGGGCTCGCGGGCAGCGGGTTCGGGAGCAGGGGGTCGGGGGTGAGGGTGGGTGCCATACGTCAGCTCCGCTCTCGGTGCACGGTCGGGGCGGGTGGGGTCGGGGCGGTGGGACGGACGGATCGAGGTGGCTGGGGGGCGAGGTGCGGTGGGGCGGGACGGATCCGGAAAGCACGGCGGGGTGCCGGGAACGGTCCGGCCGGCACCACGTGTCGCGCTCGCGCTCGCCTCGCACGGGCCCGGATCGGCCGCACGGGCCGTTCCGCGCCCTCGGCCGGCGGCACTCCGCCACGGCACGACCGCGCCCGCCCCGCACGACCGCGCCCGCCCCGCACGGCCGCGGAGCCTCGGCCCGGGCTGCCCGGACCCTCGGTGGCACCGCCTCACGTGGGCGCGGTCGCCCCGCACGCAGGCGGATCGGCCGCGCGGGTCGGGTCGCGTCAGCCGCCGCCGAGGGTGTCCATGCCCAGCCGGGCCGTCTCGGCCGGGGTACGGCCGGCCGCCGGCGGCCTCCAGGGGCCCCCTGCTCGAGGCGGGCGGTGCCGGCGGAACCGGAGACGATCGCGCCGGCGTGGCCCACGGTGCGGCCGTCGCAATCGGTGAACCAGCCGATGTGGCCGACGCCGCCGGCCGGCGGCGTGTCGAGGGCGGCGGCGGTCATCGCGCTGCCGTCGCGCCGGCCGGGCCGGGACAGGACGGGCCCGCCGTCGCGGCACCGCGGATCCGGCCGGCGGCCTGAGCAAGGCTGCGCGGACGCTCCCCCTCTACGATCTGCTCAGCGATCGCCGGAGGGGGAACACCGCATGCACATCACGCCGTTGGAGACGCCGCCGCCGGAGGGAACGGCCGGGGAGCCAGGACGCCGGGTCACCACGCTGGAACTCTTCTTCGACCTCGTCTTCGTCTTCACGCTCACCCAGCTCACCGTGCTGCTGGCCCACGACCTGTCCCCCGCCACCGCCGGCCGGGTGGCACTGATCCTCGTCGTGCTGTTCTGGATGTACGGCGCCTACGCCTACCTCACCAACCAGGTGCCGCCCGACCGTCCCTCCCGGCGACTGCTGCTGATGCTCGGCATGGCCGGGTTCCTGGTGTGCGCGCTGGCCATCCCCCGGGTGTTCGAGGACACGGGCGTGGTCTTCGGTCTCGGATTCCTGCTGGTGGTGGTCGTCCACACGGCCCTGTACACCCGCGGCCACGGCTGGGACTCCGTCTGGTACGGCGTCCCCAACGCGCTCGCGGCCCTGTCGGTGACCGCCGCGGGGCTCTTCGGCGGTCTCGCGGCGGACGGCCTGTGGCTGCTCGCGATCGTCCTGCAGTTCGTGACGCCGCTGGTGGCCGAGCACGGCCCGGGCCGCAGGGACGGGCGCGGTGCGGCGGTGCTCAGGGTGCAGCTGGGCGACCTGGACCCGGCGCATTTCGTGGAGCGGCACGGGCTGCTGCTGATCATCGCCTTCGGGGAGTCGGTGGTCTCCATCGGCGTCGGCATCGGTGATCTGCCGCTGACGCCGGGGCTGTTCTGCGGCGCGTTCCTGGCACTGGCCCTGTCGGTCGCGCTGTGGTGGACGTACTTCGTGCGGGACGAGGAGGCGGCCGAGGCGGCGTTCCGGGCGACACCGCCGCCGGCCCGCTGGCGGCTGGCGATGAACGCGTACTACTACGCCTTCCTGCCGATGCTGCTCGGCATCGCCTGTCTCGCGGCCGGCCTCAAGAGGACCCTCGGGCATCTCACCCAGCACCCACACACCGGGCCCGCGTTGGCGCTCGCGGGCGGGGTGGCGCTGTTCCTGGTGGGCGACGCGGCCTTCCGTACGGCCCTGCGGCTGCGGCCGGTTCGCCACCGGGCGGCCGGTGCCGTGCTCGCCCTGGCCACCGCCGCGGCCGGCGTCCGCCTGCCGGTCTACGGCGAACTCCTGCTGCTGGTGGCCGTGTTGGTCGGGATGCTGGCGGTGGAGGCCCGGTCCTGCGCGGCGTCTTTGCCGGTGGAAGAGGCGGTGGACGAGCCGGTGTGATCAGGAGCCGTCGTGCTCGTGGTGGGAGCGGCGGGTGTGTTCGATGTGCTCGCGCATCAGATGGGCTGCCCTCGGCGGGTCGTTGTGGAGGATCGCGAGGATCAGTTCCCGGTGCTCGACCCACGACTGGCGGCCGCGCTGCCGGGCCACCGGGGCGTGGTACCAGCGCACCCGCCGCTCCACCTGGGCGGCGAGCTCGGCGAGGACCGCGTTGCCCGACAGTTCCACGACCTTGGCGTGGAAGGCCGCGTTGAGGGCGACGACGCGGTCCGCGTCGTCGGCGGCGACGGCCTTCTCCCCCTCGGCGCACAGCTCGTCCAGCACGGCGATCCCCGGGGCGTCCGCGTGGACGGCCGCCAGCCGGGCCGCCTCCGCCTCCAGCAGGGTGCGGACCGTGAGCAGCTGGTCGGCCTCCTCCTCGGTCGGCTGGTGCACGAACGCGCCCTGGGCGGGCCGCAGATCGACCCAGCCCTCGGTGTTCAGGCGCTGCAGCGCCTCGCGCACCGGCTGCCGGGAGACACCGAGGTGCCCGGCGAGTTCGCTCTCGACCAGATGCTGGCCGGGCTGCAGGGCGCGGGTGGTGATCAGTTCCAGCAGCGCCTCGTAGACGCGCTCGCGCAGTGGTCCGGGGCGTTCCAGCCTGGGCACAGCCCCGTGCGGCAGTCCGGTCGACAACATCGCGTTCCCCCTCCTGAGCAGGTCCGGCGCGTGGACGCTGGACGCTCCGTCGGATTGCTCCGTATCGATTGTCTTTTGTCTACAGTCTACGGTTGTCCACATCCACGGTGGGTGAACTCCAGGGCCGGTGCGCACGGTTCGTTCACTCACGGGCAGCGTCCGCTCACGGGCAGCGTACGACCTGTCCCGCGTACGAGAGGTTGCCGCCGAAGCCGAACAGCAGCACGGGGTCGCCGGTGCTGAGCGCTCCCTGCTCGATCAGCTTGGAGAACGCGAGCGGGACACTGGCGGCCGAGGTGTTGCCGGATTCGGTGACATCGCGGGCGACCACCGCGTTGACGGCGCCGAGCTTCACCGCGAGCGGTTCGATGATGCGCAGGTTGGCCTGGTGCAGGACGACACCGGCGAGGTCCTCCGGGGCCAGGCCGGCCTTCTCGCAGGCGCGGTGCGCGATGGCCGGCAGCTGGGTGGTGGCCCAGCGGTACACGCTCTGCCCCTCCTGCGCGAACCGCGGCGGGGTGCCCTCGATCCGTACCGCGTGCCCCATCTCCGGTACCGATCCCCACAGCACCGGCCCGATCCCCGGCTCCTCTCCCGGCGCGCAGGCCTCGACGACGGCGGCCCCGGCGCCGTCCCCGACGAGGACGCAGGTGCTGCGGTCGCTCCAGTCGGTGACGTCGGACATCTTGTCGGCCCCGATGACGAGCGCCCGGCCGGCCGCTCCGGCCCGGACGGTGTGGTCCGCGGTGGCCAGCGCGTGTGTGAAGCCTGCGCACACCACGTTGACGTCCATCGCGGCCGGCTGCGGGATGCCGAGCCGGGCCGCGACCCGGGCGGCGGTGTTCGGGGAACGGTCGATCGCCGTGGAGGTGGCGACCAGCACCAGGTCGATGTCGCCGGGGGTCAGACCTGCGGCGGCGAGGGCCTTGGCGGCGGCGTGCGCGGCCAGCTCGTCGACCGGCTCGTCGGGGCCGGCGATGTGCCGGGTCCTGATGCCGACCCGGCTGCGGATCCACTCGTCACTCGTGTCGACCAGGCCCGCCAGGTCCTCGTTGGTGAGCACCCGGGCGGGCTGGTAGTGACCGATGGCGGCGATGCGCGAGCCGTTCATGGCGAAGGTCCCTCGTTTCCGTCGTAGCGGGATCCACCAGTCTGATCAGTGACCGGCGAGTACGACGGCAGGTGATGCCACAGGAATCAGGCGCCCGGGTTGTCGGCTTCGCTCAGCACCTCGAAGGCCCGTGCCCTCATCCCGTGAACAGCTGGGTCGCCTTGTGCACGAGTTCGTACACCCCGTACGCGAGGGGTGCCGCGACCCACAGCCAGGCGAGGGTGATCAGGCCCCGGCGGTTAGGCGGGCTGCTGTCGCTGGGCATCTGCGGCCTCCCTGGGGGCGGGGACGTGATGGCGGGCGTGGACGGGACGGACGAGTTCGTTGGCGACGAAGCCGACGACGAGCAGGCCGATCATGATGCCGAACGACAGCCCGTACAGCGACGAGCCGTGCTTGCCGGCCTCCTTCTGCCGGTCGGCGATCCAGTTGACGATCAGCGGGCCGAGCACGCCGGCCGTGGACCAGGCGGTGAGCAGCCGGCCGTGGATGGCCCCGACCTGGTAGGTGCCGAAGAGGTCCTTCAGATAGGCGGGGACGGTCGCGAAGCCGCCGCCGTAGAAGGAGAGGATCACCAGGGCGCACAGGACGAACAGCGGCTTGGACGCGTCCCCGAACAGGGCGATGAGCAGGTACATCAGTGCGCCGACGCCCAGGTAGAGGCGGTAGATGTTCTTGCGTCCGATCAGGTCGGAGGTGGACGACCAGCCGATGCGGCCGGCCATGTTGGCGGCGGACAGCAGGGCGACGAACCCGGCGGCCGCGGAGGCCGACACCGGCGCGGAACTGTCGGCGAAGAAGTCCGTGATCATCGGTGCGGCCTTCTCCAGGATGCCGATGCCGGCGGTCACGTTCATGCAGAGCACGATCCACAGGCACCAGAACTGCGGGGTGCGCACCGCGCCGCGCGCGGAGACCTGCACCCCTTCGAGGTCGCTCGGCCCGCTCGGCCCGCTCGCCGTGCCGCCGCCGTCCCCGGTGCGCGGCACACGGACCAGGAGCACGCCGAGGGTCATGAAGACGGCGTACGAGAGCCCGTGCACCAGGAAGGCGAGGGCGATGCCATCGTTGTCACCGCCGAAGGACGCGAGCATCTGCGCGGACCAGGGCGAGGCGATCAGCGCGCCGCCGCCGAAGCCCATGATGGCGATCCCGGTGGCCATGCCGGGCCGGTCCGGGAACCACTTGATCAGGGTGGAGACGGGTGAGATGTACCCGATGCCGAGGCCGATCCCGCCGACGAAGCCGTAGCCGAGGACGATCAGCCAGTACTGCCTGGTCCCGGCCCCGAGCGCGGAGAGCAGGAAGCCGGCGCAGAAGCAGACGAGGGCGACGGTCATCGCCCAGCGCGGTCCGTTGCGCTCGACGAGCGTGCCGCCGAACGCGGCCGACAGCCCGAGCATCACGATGGCCAGCTGGAAGGGCAGCGCGCTCTGGGTGCCGTCGAGGTGCAGGGCGGCTTCCAGGGGCGGCTTGAACACGCTCCAGGCGTAGGCCTGGCCGATGGACAGGTGGACGGAGAGGGCGGCGGGCGGGACGAGCCAGCGGCTCCAGCCCGCGGGGGCGACAGGGGGGCTGCTCATGAGGCCGGACGGTACGGCGGGGCAGGGGGGTTGAGAAGGCGCGGCGTCGGCCGTATGCGATGAACGGTAGGCGGAATGCGGTAGGCGGTCGACGCGCGGGCGGCGGGTGCCGGGGACGGGCCTCGGCAGAAAGAGACCACCCACGGTGTGCGCGTAGCGCGGAGGGGGTGGAGTGGGCTGCAGCCTCACGGTCCATGTGCAGGACAATGAGATCGTGAGGTCACCTCGTCGCACGAGAACCCGGTGGCCCACGGCAATCTCCGCATCAAGGGCCGTTTCGGCCACCAGCACGTACAGAACCGGGGCTGATCAGGACATGGGACGAGTCACGGAACGACGCAAGGTCCTGCGCATCCGGGACGGGGCGGTCTCCACCCGGCCGGACACGCTGGTGGCTGAGGAACCCCTGGAGATCCGGCTGAACGGAAAGCCGCTGGCGATCACCATGCGCACGCCGGGCGACGACTTCGCGCTGGCGGCGGGGTTCCTGGTGAGCGAGGGCGTACTGGCGACTGCATACGATCTGCAGAACATCGTCTACTGTGCCGGCGCGACGGTGGACGGCTCGAACACCTACAACGTCGTCGACGTGAGGACGGCGCCGGACGTCGCCCTGCCGGACTTCACCCTGGAGCGGAACGTCTACACGTCCTCCTCCTGCGGCCTGTGCGGCAAGGCCAGCCTGGACGCCGTGAGGACCACCGCCCGCTTCCCGATCGCCGACACGCCCCCGGTGCGGGTCACCCCGGGCCTGCTGGCGAGCCTGCCGGAGCGGCTGCGGGCGGCCCAGCGGGTCTTCGACCGGACCGGAGGCCTGCACGCGGCGGCCCTGTTCACCGAGGACGGGGAGCTGCTGGACATACGCGAGGACGTGGGCCGGCACAACGCGGTGGACAAGCTGGTGGGGCGCGCGCTGCAGAACGGCGGACTGCCGCTGTCGCGGACGGTCCTGCTCGTCTCCGGGCGGGCCTCGTTCGAGCTGGCGCAGAAGGCGGTGATGGCCGGCATCCCGGTGCTTGCGGCGGTGTCGGCGCCGTCGTCGCTGGCGGTGGACCTGGCCGCCGAGACGGGGCTGACCCTGGTGGGGTTCCTGCGGGGCAGCTCGATGAACGTGTACGCCGGTGAGGACCGCATCGCCCTGCAGGACGCGGCCGCCCAGGGCTGAGGTGTCCGCCCACGGCACGGCGGCCAGGCCCCGGCGGGCGCGGAGCGCCCCTCAGAACGCGGCCGCACAGGGCTGAGGTGTCCGCCCACGGCACCGCGGCGAGGCCCCGCCGGCGGGGAGCGCCCCCTGCACCGCCGGGCCCCGTTGCAGCCGGGGGACGGCGTCGCGCCGGCGCGCGCCGTGACCAAGGCTGAGCAGCGACCGGCCACCCGAGCCGGCAGCGGGTGCGGGTTCGGCGTCGGCGGCCTGCAGGCGAGCGGTGCCCCGGCGGGGGGGCCGTTCCGGTCGTCCGCCCGGGCACCGCCGGTGGGGCGGACCGGGAGCCGGCGGATGGGGCGCAGGCGTGTCCGGAGCCGATGCGTGCGGCATGGGGGGACGGCACCCGGTCGATGGTGGTCGTGGGCGGGGCGGAACGCCGCTCCGCGCGGTCAGACGGGTGCGAGGTGTACGTCGGCGGCGGTGACGACCGTGCCCAGCCGGGGGAAGTCGAGCCTGACGGAGGCCTCGTGCTCGGCGGCGGTGAGGGCGGCCATGGCGTCCTCGGCGAAGACGAGGTCGTAGCCGAGGTCGGCGGCGGCGCGGGCGGTGGACTCGACGCCGAGGTTGGTGGCGATGCCGCCGAACACCAGGGTGGTGACGCCCCGTTCGCGCAGCCGTTCGTCCAGGCCGGTGCCCTGGAAGGCGCCGATGGTCCGCTTGACCACCTCCAGGTCGCCGCTCGCCGCGAGGCCGGGGACCAGGGCGCTGCCGGGCGGCTGTTCGGCGACCGAGGGGCGTTCCACCCGGACGAGGACGACGGGCGCTCCGGCGGCGCGGAAGGTGCGCGCCAACTCCTCGGCGGCCACGAGCACTTCGGTTCCTTTGCGGGGTTCCAGGGGCAGCGCGACGATGCGTTCCATCAGGTCGACGAGGACGAGGGCGGTGCGCTGCGGATCGAGCACGGGAGCTGCGGTCATGACGGAACGTTAGCCGCCGTCAGCCGTCCGTGCCGGAAATCCGGATCAACAGGCCCGTGAACTGATCGCGTTCGGCGGCCGACAGCGGCGCGAGCAGCGCGTCGTTGGCCTCGCGGGCCGCCTGCTCGCAGCGCCCGAGGAGGCGGGCGCCGCCGTCGGTGAGGGACACGGCGTTCTTGCGCCGGTCCCGGGGGTCGGGGGCGCGCAGGACGTGACCGGCGGACTGCAGGTCGTTGAGCACGCCGACCAGGTCCTTGGGGTCCAGGCCCACGCTGCGGCCGAGGTCGGCCTGGGCGACGGGCTGGAGGTCGCGGACGGCGGAGAGGACCACGTGGTGCCACATCTTCAGGCCCTCGGCGGCGAGCGCGTCGGCGACCAGGGCACGCCCCCGGGCCGCGGCGCGGCCGAGGAGCCAGCTGGGCAGGGAGCGGATCGCGGGCAGGGGTGCTTCGGCCATACGAGGCAGCGTATCCCGAGAATCGTTGGACCTCCCCATGAATGTCCGCTACCGTTGGGACTCCCAACGAATTCATGGGGCTTCCCAACGATCGATGGGCCGGAGATGCCCGGCCCTGGAGGTGTGCGCGATGCGTCGTGTCCGGTACGAGTCCACCGGCGGCCCGCTGTTCGTCGAGGAGGCCCCGGTCCCCGAGCCCGGCCCGGGCGAGCTGCTGATCCGCTGCGCGGCGGTCGGCGTCACGCTGCCCGTCGTCCGCAAGGTCACCGAGGCCGCCGAGCCGATCGCGCTCGGCGGCGAGATCGCCGGCGAGGTGGTGGCGGCCGGCGAGGGCGTGACCCGCTTCCGGCCGGGCGACCAGGTGACCGGGATGTGCTTCGGGCACGGGTACGCCGACTTCGCCCTGCTGCACGAGGCCATGACCTCCCCCATACCGGACGGCGCCGACGCGGTGGACGCGATCGCGCTGGTGCGCAGCGGTCTGGTGGCGTTCGGGGCCTTGGAGGCGGCACGCCCGGTGCCGGGCGAGGCGGTGCTCGTCACGGCGGCGGCGAGCGGAGTCGGACACCTCGCCGTGCAGCTGGCGCGGGCGCGGGGCGCGGGTCGGGTGGTGGGGGCCGTGTCCGACCCGGGCAAGGCGGACTTCGTCCGCTCGCTCGGCGCGGACGACTGTATCCAGTACGGCGACGACCGCTGGGGAGATCCCGTCGACTGTGTACTGGATGCCGTCGGCGGTGACCTGCTCACCCCCGCGCTCGCCGCCCTGGCCCCGCACGGCCGCCTCGTCTCCTACAGCTCCGGTGGCGGCACCATCCAGGCGTACGACCTGCTGGTGGGCGCCAAGTCGGTGATCGGCTTCCAGATGGCACTGATCGCCCGCGGCCGGCCGGACCTGTACGAGCAGTGGCGCCAGGAGCTGTGGCGGCTGTTCACCGAGGGCACCCTGAAGCCCGCCGTGCATGGCGAGTTCGCCCTGGAGGACGCGGCGAAGGCGCACGAGACGATCGAGCGGCGGGCCAACCTCGGCAAGGTCGTACTGCGCCCCTAGACCCCACGCGCGGCCCTCGTGCTGCACGCTCCTTGTGGGGCGACCAGGCCCCAACTACCTTCGATGGGGCGCACGTTGGACATGGGACGTCCGGATGTCCAGATGTCCGGCCGACGAAGGGCAGGTCGCACCATGCCGTCAGGTCTTCGCGCCCGTCTCAGAGCCGCACTCACCGCCGCCGCCACCGTGGCGGCGGCCCTCGCGGCCTTCCTCCCCGGCACCACGGCACAGGCCCAACCAGCCGCCGCGGCACCCGAGTTCGAGCAGCAGATCCTCTTCAAGGCGTCCCAGGACCCCGGCTACGCCTGCTTCCGCATCCCGGCGGTCGTGCGGACGACCGACGGCACCCTGCTGGCGTTCGCCGAGGGCCGCGTCCTCAACTGCGGTGACGCCGCCGACATCGACCTCGTGCTCAAGCGCTCCACCGACGGCGGCCGCACCTGGGGCCCGCTGCAGGTGGTCAACGAGGGCGCCGGTGACACGCACGGCAACCCGGCGCCGGTCGTGGACCGCGAGACGGGCCGGGTCTGGCTCGCGGAGACCTACAACACGGGCCGTACCGACAGCGCCAGTTGCCCGGTCCCCTGCGACCGCACCCCGCATCTGCAGTACAGCGACGACGACGGCCGCAGCTGGTCCGTGCCGCGTGACCTGAGCCCGGAGATCCTGCCCGCCGACTGGAACTCCTGGTACGCGACCGGGCCGGTGCACGGCGTCCAGCTCACCCGGGGACGGTACGCGGGCCGGCTGGTCTTCGGGGTCAACACCGAGACCTGGGACGGTAGCCGGGTCACCGCCAACCACGCGGCACTGGTCGTGAGCGACGACCACGGCGACCACTGGCGGATCGGCGCCACCGACACCTGGCCCATCGCCGACGACGGCACCTTCCGGCAGAAACCGTCCGAACTGACCCTCGCCGAGCGCGGCGACGGCTCGGTCCTGGTCAGCGGCCGGGAGCAGGACGGCACCGACCTCGGCCACCGCACCCAGGCGGTCAGCCGCGACGGCGGCGACAGCTTTACGGCGCCCTTCCACGACCTGCCCGACCTGTACGCCCCGCAGGTCCAGGGTTCCCTGCTGCGCCTGGGCGACCGGCTGCTGCTCGCCTGCCCCGCCGACCCCGACCGGCGGCGGACGATGATGGTCCGCTCCTCCTACGACGGCGGCCGCACCTGGGACAGCGTGGACCGCGGCACGGTCGTCACCACCGACTGGTCCGGCTACTCCGATCTGGTGCGCGCCGACGCGGACACGGTGGGCCTGCTCTACGAGGGCGGCGCGGTGGACGCGCGCGACGAGATCCGCTTCGCCCGCTTCACCGAGGACTGGCTCCCCCCGCGCCGCGGCCCGGACCCCGTCACCGACGACCGGGCCCCGCACGCCCGCCCGGCCGCGGTGCTCGGCGGGGCGGAGGAGACGGACGGGGTGTTCGGCGGGGCGCTGCGGTTCGACGGCACCGACGACGCCGTACGCCTGCCGTTCCGCGGAGAGCTGCCGCTGGGCACCAGGGACTTCACGGCGTCCCTGTGGTTCCGGTACACGGCCACGACCGGCGAGCAGCCGCTGCTGTGGATGGGCGGTGTCGGCACCACCCAGCCGCAGGTGTGGGTGCGCGGCGAGCCGGCGAACCACCGGATCCAGGGGCTGATCACGGTGCGGGACGGGGCGATCGCACCACAGACGGCCTACGTGCGCACGGACACCGCGTACAACGACGGCCAGTGGCACCACCTGGCGCTGCGGCGGGGCGGCGGCCTGCTGTCGTTGTTCGTCGACGGTATGCAGTCGTCCGTCGCCGACATACCGGGGTCGGTCAGCCGTAACTCGCCCTTCGGCGTGCACATCGGTCAGCGCATGGACAGCCGGGCCTTCTTCACCGGTGCCATCGACGAGGTGCACGTCTGGGACCGGGCGTTCACCGACGAGGAGCTGTCGGACCCGAAGGCGCTGCGGTCACCGAAGGACACGGTCCTGTGGCTGCCCCTGGACCGCGTGCGCGGCTGACGCACCGGAGGCGTCCGGGGCCTCCTCGGGGTCCCGGGCGCGCCGCTTGGCGATGACCGCGCACACCATCAGCTGCATCTGGTGGAACAGCATCAGCGGCAGCACGGCGAGGGAGGCCTGCGCGCCGAACAGGACGCTCGCCATGGGCAGCCCGGAGGCCAGGGACTTCTTCGAACCGGCGAACTGGATGGCGATCCGGTCGTCCCGGCCGAAGCCGAGCGCCCTGGCGCCGTACCAGGTCAGCAGGAGCATCGCGGCGAGCAGGACGGCCTCGACGGCGAGCAGCGCGCCCAGCCGTACCGGGCTCACCTGGTGCCAGATGCCCCGGGTCATGCCCTCGCTGAAGGCGGTGTAGACGACCAGCAGGATCGAGCCGCGGTCGACCAGGCCGAGCACCTTCTTGTGCCGGGCGACGAAACCGCCGATCCAGCGGCGCAGCAGCTGCCCGGCGAGGAACGGCACCAGCAGCTGCAGCACGATCTTGACCAGTGAGTCGGCGGAGAATCCGCCCCCGCTGCTGCCGAGCAGCCCGGCCGCCAGCAGCGGCGTGACGACTATGCCGATGAGCGAGGAGAAGGAGCCGGCGCAGATCGCCGCCGGGACGTTTCCGCGGGCGATGGAGGTGAACGCGATGGACGACTGGATCGTGGACGGCACCAGCGTCAGGAACAGCAGGCCTTGGTAGAGCGGCTGGGTCAGCAGCACCGGCACCAGTGCGCGCGCGGCCAGCCCGAACCCCGGGAAGAGGATGAAGGTGCAGGCCAGCACGGTGATGTGGAGCCGCCAGTGGCGCAGTCCGTCCAGTGCCTCCCGGGTGGAGAGCCGGGCGCCGTAGAGGAAGAAGAGGAAGGCGATCGCGGCCGTCGACGCGCCCGAGGCCACGTCGGAGGCGGTGCCCCGGGCCGGCAGGAGCGCGGCGAGGCCCACGGTCCCGAGCAGCAGGACGATGTACGGGTCGATCGGCATCCAACTCGGCCAGCGCAGGCGTTTCACGGTGCTCCGATTGCTGTGCGGGGTCTGTTCGGACGGTGTCGCTCTCCGCGGCCGCGGAGCCCCCTCCATCGTCCTCCTCGGGCCGTCGATCGGGAATCCCGTACACCACTCTGACTGTCATCACGTTCTGCGATAACCCGGGTAGCCTGGGGGTGTGTACGACCCCGCGCAGCTGCGCACCTTCCTCGCCGTGGCCCAGACGCTCAGCTTCACGCAGGCGGCGGGCCGGCTCGGGCTGCGCCAGTCCACGGTCAGCCAGCATGTGCGCCGGCTGGAGGACGCGGCCGGGCGGCAGCTGTTCGCCCGGGACACCCATTCGGTGGAGCTGACCGAGGACGGCGAGGCGATGCTGGGCTTCGCCCGGCGGATCCTGCAGGTGCACGAGCAGGCGGCGGCGTTCTTCACGGGCACGCGGGTGCGCGGCCGGCTGCGGTTCGGGGCGTCGGAGGACTTCGTGCTCACCCGGCTGCCGGAGATCCTGGAGGGCTTCCGCTACGACCATCCGGAGGTCGACCTGGAGCTGACGGTGGAGCTGTCCGGCACGCTGCACGAGCAGCTGGCCGCCGGGAAGCTCGACCTGGTGCTGGCCAAGCGGCGCCCGGAGGATCCCCGGGGTGAACTGGTGTGGCGCGACGACCTGGTGTGGATCGGCGCCGAGCGGCTGCATCTGGACGCCGACCGGCCCGTTCCGCTGATCGTGTATCCGCCGCCGGGCATCACCCGGGCCCGGGCGCTGGAGGTGCTGGAGCGCGAGGGCCGCGCCTGGCGGATCGCGTGCACCAGCGGCAGCCTCAACGGGCTGATCGCGGCGGCCCGCGCCGGGCTCGGGGTGATGGCCCACTCCCGGCGCCTGATTCCGCCCGGCCTGTTGCGCCTGCCGGAGCGTTGCGGACTGCCCGACCTGGGCAAGGTCGACTTCGTGCTCGTCCACGGCCGCCGGCGGGGTACTGCCGAGGGGGCCGCTGACGCGCTGGCGGCGGCGGTCCTGGCGGGCGGGGAACGCCTCAGCCGCCGGGGCGGCTGAGGCCCGCCGCACGAGCCGGTCGGCGGGCATCGGGTGCCCGCCCAGGGCCTCGCGACGGAGTGCAGCGCGGCCGGCCGGCGTTTGACCGAGGACTCCGAGCTGCCTGTCGCCCGCTGGAGCCGGGGGAAGGGGGTCCGGTCGCACCCCGCCGGCGAACCCGTGCCCGGACCTGCCCGCATCGCACCCGAGGACGAACCTCTGCCGGCCGCCCTGGAGAGGCATATGCGCGCCTTACGTGGCGATAAGTACGGTGTGCGCCGTAATCGCCGCGTACAGATTCGGTGGAGATTACGGCACCGAAACTTACTGACCCGTCAGTATCGTGTCCGGCCCTTCCCCATGTGCGGGCATTTTCCGGCCACGGACGAACCAAAACGTGAGGTTTGCTCGGTTTCCGACCCCCTCCCGCCCGGTGACGGCGTGGGGTAGCTTTCACCGCGCTGTGCCGCGTACCACGGGCGTGACCAAGCAGTGAGGATCGGGGAGCGAGGTTTGCGCGAGTTCACCAACCCGCCGCTCACGTCGGCACCGCCGGTGGGCGGTCTGGCCGACGCGGTCTTCGAGCATGCCCGGACGGACCCCACGCACATCGCCCTCGGCCGCAAGGACACCTCGGGGCAGTGGCGGGAGGTGACCTCCGCCGAGTTCCGCGACGAGGTCCTGGCCCTCGCCAAGGGCCTGCTCGCGCGCGGGATCCGCTTCGGCGACCGCGTCGCGATCATGTCCCGCACCCGCTACGAGTGGACCCTGTTCGACTTCGCCCTGTGGTCGATCGGCGCCCAGGTGGTCCCCGTCTACCCCACGTCCTCGGCCGAGCAGTGCTTCTGGATGCTCTACGACGCCGAGGTGTCCGCGGCGATCGTGGAGCACGAGGACCACGCGATGACCATCGCCACCGTCATCGACCGCCTCCCGCAGCTGCGCCAGCTGTGGCAGCTGGACGCGGGATGCGTGCAGGAGCTCTACGACGCGGGGGCGCACCTGGACGACGAGCTGGTGCACCGGCACCGGCAGGCGGTCACCCCCGAGTCGGTCGCCACCATCATCTACACCTCGGGCACCACCGGCCGCCCCAAGGGCTGTGTCCTCTCGCACGCCAACTTCATGTACGAGGCCGACACGATGATCCAGCGGTGGCAGCCGGTGTTCCACACCAAGAAGGACGACGAGGCCTCCACCCTGCTGTTCCTGCCGCTGGCGCACGTCTTCGGGCGGATGGTGGAGGTCGCCGCGATCCGCGGCCGGGTCCGCTTCGGGCACCAGCCGCAGCTGAACGCCGCGGCCCTGCTGCCCGACCTGCAGGCCTTCAGGCCGACCTTCATCCTCGCGGTGCCGTACATCTTCGAGAAGGTCTTCAACGCGGCCCGCCGCAAGGCCGAGAAGGAGGGCAGATCCGGGCCGTTCGAGAAGGCGGTCGACATCGCGGTGAAGTACGCGGAGGCCGTGGAGGCCAAGGCGTGGGGCACCGGGCCCGGCCCGTCGGCGGGGCTGCGCATGCAGCACCAGCTGTTCGACAAACTCGTCTACTCCAAGGTCCGCGCGGCCATGGGCGGCCGTATACGGAATGCGATGTCCGGCGGTTCGGCGATGGACCGCCGGCTGGGCCTGTTCTTCGCGGGCGCCGGCGTGCAGATCTACGAGGGCTACGGCCTGACCGAGTCGACGGCCGCGGCGACCGCCAACCCGCCCGAACGCACCCGCTACGGCACCGTCGGCCAGGCCATCCCCGGGGTGACCGTGCACATCGCCGACGACGGGGAGATCTGGCTGCACGGCGGAAACGTCTTCCAGGGCTACCTCAACAACCCCAAGGCCACCGACGAGACCCTGCACGAGGGCTGGCTGGCCACCGGCGACCTGGGCTCGCTCGACGAGGACGGCTATCTGACCATCACCGGCCGCAAGAAGGAGATCCTGGTGACCTCCGGCGGCAAGAGCGTCTCGCCCGGTGTGCTGGAGGAGCGGGTCCGTGAGCATCCGCTGGTCAACCAGTGCATCGTCGTCGGCAACGACCGCCCCTACATCGCCGCCCTGGTCACCCTGGACCAGGAGGCCGTGGAGCACTGGCTGCAGATGCGCGGGAAGCCGAGGATGACCCCGGCCGAGCTGGTGCGCGACCCGGACCTGGAGACGGAGGTGCGGCGGGCGGTGGTCGCCGCCAACACCCTCGTCTCCCAGGCCGAGTCGATCCGCACCTTCCGCATCCTCGCGCAGCCGTTCACCGAGGAACACGGTCTGCTCACGCCGTCGTTGAAGCTGAAGCGGAAGGCGATCGAGAAGGCGTACGACAACGAGGTCGAGGCGCTCTACCGGACGTGAGAGATCTGATGGGGCGCCGGGTGACCGTGCCCTTGTGGGAGCCGGACCGCAGGCCGGTGACCTCGCCGGAGCCGGTGAAGCCGACCTGGGACCGGTTCACCTCGGCGGTGGCGGCGCCGGAGGCTCCGGTGTGAAACGGCCGTCACACGGTCGCCGTTCCCCGGCCGGCCTCCACCCCGAGGACTGACTGACCGGCCAGTCGGGTCGGATCGCGCGATCAGGAATGCGGGACGGCGCGTGATCGTTGACGATGGGAGTACCACCTGTCGGCAACCGAAGGATCAAGAAGCTCGTGAGCAGCAAGGTCCCCCCGATCATCCTCAACAACGGCGTCGAGATGCCCCAGCTGGGCTACGGCGTCTGGCAGGTGCCGGACGACGAGGCCGAGCGGGCCGTCGCCACGGCGCTGGAGGCCGGGTACCGCAGCATCGACACAGCGGCGATCTACGGCAACGAAGCGGGCACCGGCAAGGCCATCGCCGCCTCCGGCCTGCCCCGCGCGGACGTCTTCGTCACCACCAAGCTCTGGAACAGCGACCAGGGGTACGACTCCACGCTGCGCGCCTTCGACGCGTCGCTGGAGAAGCTGGGCCTCGACTACGTCGACCTGTACCTGATCCACTGGCCGCTGCCGTCCCGCGACGCCTACCTCGACACCTACAAGGCGTTCGAGAAGCTGCTCGGTGACGGGCGGGCCCGCGCCATCGGCGTGTCCAACTTCCTTCCCGAGCACCTGCGGCGACTGATCTCCGAGACCTCGGTCATCCCGGCGGTCAACCAGATCGAGCTGCACCCGCATCTGCAGCAGCACGCCGCCCGCGAGCTGCATGCCGAGCAGGGCGTCGCGACCGAGGCCTGGTCGCCACTGGGCCAGGGCAAGGGCCTGCTGGAGGTGCCCGCGATCGTCGCGATCGCGCGGAAGCACGGCCGCACCCCGGCCCAGGTCGTGCTGCGCTGGCACATCCAGCTCGGCAACATCGTGATCCCGAAGTCCGTGACGCCGGCCCGGATCAAGGAGAACATCGAGGTCTTCGACTTCAGCCTGGACGACGAGGACCTCGCGGCGATCAGCGCGCTCGACGAGGACCGCCGCCTGGGCCCCGATCCGGCCACCTTCGACATGGCCTGACGCCCCTCACGGCCGTCCGCCCCACGCACAGCGGGGTGGACGGCCGTCCGCGTTCCGGGCCCCCGCGCGCACCCGGGCCGCCCGCGCCGAGCGGCCGTCCGCTCCCCGGCGTCAGGCCGCCCCGGCCGGGAGCGTGCCCCGGTGCTCAGTCACCCCGTACGTCGGCGTGCAGGATGTCGAACTCCTCCAGGGCGATCACCGCGATGTGGGCCTTGGCCGTGCCCTCGCGGCGGATCGCGGCCTGGCCGGCCCGGGTCGCGGCGAGGGAGGCGCGGTCGGCGAAGAGGACGCCGGTCATGCCGCGCCCGCGTTCGCGGTCCAGGAAGAGGGCCGCCCCGGCGAAGCCGGGCAGCACCTCCAGCCGGGGCAGCACACCGGCGTGGAAGGTGTCGGCGGCGAGGTCGGCGTCGGCCGGTTCGCAGTCGAAGCGGGTGAGCCGCAGCCCACCACCGGACAGGACCCGCTGCCCAGCGTGGTAGACGGCGGCCTCGTAGTTCTCGACGGCGACGGTCCCGGCGAAGGGCTGCAGCAGCTCCGCCCGCCGGACGCTCATCACCTCGTCGCTGACGCGCCGCGCGTCCGCGGACTCCCACCAGCTGACGGTGAGCAGTTTGCCGAGGTCGCGGTCGACGAAGACACCCGCTCCCCGGTATCCGGGGCGCTCCTCCAGCAGGTCGTGCCCGCGGGTGTTCAGGGCCCGGACGGCCGTGCCCAGCTGCGCCGGATCGCCGGTCGCGTAGACCGTGCGTACGAACATGCGCCTCGCCTCCCGGAGCCATACCCCCTGTCCGGCCTGCCGGCCGACAGCCACCGACATATCCGTAATCGCCGGTTCATCCAGTTTTGCCATGGTCATAAATCACCGCAATACGCGCGCATTTCACCAGTTCGCAGCGGTGGACTTGACGAGGACATGCATACGGGGCCACGGTGTACGGCACTGGTAAGGAAACTTTCCTAACAGAAGGGCCCCCCACCGTGCGCCTTCGAAACCTGACCCTCACCGCGGCCTCCGGAGCCGCGCTGCTCGCCGCCGGAGTGCTTCCCGCGCACGCGTCCTCCGCCGGCTCCACGCCGCGGACCGCCCCGGCCTCCGCCCAGGAGGGCTCGGTCAGTGCGGCCGACCTGCTGGCCAAGGTGAAGTCCTGTTCCCAGATATCGAACGGCAAGTACAAGACGGACGACGAGACATCGGCCACGGTCCCCGTGTGCGGCAAGAACGGCGCGGTGTTCTGGAAGGCCGACATGGACATCGACTGCGACGGCCAGCGCACCACCAACTGCAACGCGGACCGCGACCCCTGGTACCAGGACGACACCGCCTTCCACCAGTCCGACGGCAAGCCACTGAAGGCGGAGTCGCTGCCGTACGTCGTGGTCCCCAGCTCCAGCAGCATCTGGAACTACTCCGGTGCCGGCATCAAGGGCGGCGGCGTGGTCGCGGTCGTCTACGACAACAAGGTCGAGTACGCCGTCGTCGGCGACACCGGCCCCACGAAGATCATCGGCGAGGCGTCGTACGCCACCGCCAAGGCGCTCGGCATCGACCCCGACCCGGCCACCGGTGGCGTCGACTCGGGCGTGACGTACATCCTGTTCAAGAACTCCAAGGCCTCCCCCATCGAGAGCCACAGCGCCGCGGTCTCGCTCGGCGACCAGCTGGCCAAGCAGTTCCTGGCCGCCAACTGACCGCCGCTCCCCCTCGGTCCACCGGCCCCGCTCGCCGTGCCCGGCGTCGGATCAGACCGGCCGTACCGCCCGGTGCACCGTGTGGGCCGCCAGCACGAACACGTCCGGACGCCGGTGGGCGCTGCCGGGATCGGCGGGGTCGAGGAGGCGGTCGAGGGTGGCGAGGTCCTCGGCGTCCAGGGCGTCGGCGTGGACCTCGCGGGCCCGGGCCAGGGCGGAGACCACGAAGGCGCGCGCCCGGTCCGGGACCGGGGCGGGCACGTCGAGGAGGAAGCTGCGGGTGCCCGTGTGCTTCAGGCCCGCCCCGGCCAGCAGGGCGGGCCAGTCCTCGGTCTCTGCGACCGCGCCGGGCAGCTCGGCGCGCATCCGGGCGAAGCGGTCCTCCTGGGCCACGTCGATGCGGGCCTGGAGCCCGGGACGGCCGAAGCCGATGTCCCGGGGCAGCCAGCGGACGGGCAGGCCGCCCTCCAGGATGGCCAGCGTGCCGCCGGGGGCGAGCCGGGCGGCGAACGCGGTGAGCGCGGCCTTCTGGTCGCCGAGGTGGTGCAGGCTGCGGCTGGCCCACAACAGGTCCGCCGGATACTCCAACTCCCCGAGTGAGTCGGGCAGTTCACCGGCCAGGGTGCCGAAGCGGTCGGCGACGCCCAGCCGGGCGGCGCGGGCGCGGGCACGTTCGAGAAGGGGGACGGAGGCGTCGGCGGCGACCACCCGCGCACCGGGGAACGTCTCCGCCATCAGACAGGCGATCACCCCGGGTCCGCTGCCCGCGTCCACGATCAGACCGGGCTCGGTCACCTCCTTGCCCAGCCAGGCCAGGGCGCGCGCGTACGCCGGGCCGAACAGCTCGGCCTCCGCCTCCAGCAGCGCCGCGACGGCGGCCCAGTCGACCGTGCCGCCGTGGTCGTGGCTGTGCGCGTGGGGGGCGGGGTCCCCCTGGTGGGCCCGCTGGTCGTGGGGGATCTGCCGGTCGTGTGCCATGGCGGTCAGCCTCTCGCTCGGGTGCGGCCAGCCTGCGACGGCGCACGGGGGCGGTGCCACTTTCGTTGCCGGTGCCGCAAAAAACGTGCCGGTGCCGCAAAAACCGGGATGCGCGGGAGCGGGCGGAGCGGCCAGCATGGCGCCCGTGGACGACGACCTTGTGACCCGCTTCGTGACCGACGGCTTCGTGAAGATCGAGGGTGCCTTCCCTCCCCGGGTCGCCGCGGACTGCGCCCGGCTGCTGTGGCGGGAGACGGGGTACGACCCGGACGACCCGAGCACCTGGAAGAAGCCGGTGGTCCGGCTGGACGGCATGGCGCAGGGGCCGTTCGCGGCCGCCGCCAACTCCCCTGCCCTGCATGCGGCGTTCGACCGGCTCGTCGGAGCGGGCCGGTGGGAGCCGCGGTACTCGCTGGGCACGTTTCCGCTGCGCTTTCCGCACCCGGCCGAGCCGGACGACGCGGGCTGGCACATCGAAGGCAGCTATCTCCCCGAGGGCGAGCAGGGGTACTTCGCCAACCTGCGCTCCAGGGACCGCGCGCTGCTGATGCTGTTCCTGTTCAGCGAGGTCACCGAGGCCGACGCCCCGACGCGGATCCGGGTGGGCTCGCACCTGGACGTACCGCCGCTGCTGGAGCCGTACGGCGAGGCGGGCGTCTCGGGGCTGGAGATCGCGCCGCAGGTGGTGGCGGCCTCAGCGCACCGGCCGCTCGCGTACGCCACCGGCCGTCCCGGTGACGTCTACCTCTGCCACCCCTTCCTGGTGCACGCGGCCCAGCCGCACCGCGGCACCCGGCCCCGCTTCATGGCACAGCCGCCGCTGGATCCGGCGGTGCCGTACGAACTGGACCGGCCCGACGGGGCGTACTCACCGGTGGAGCGGGCGATCCGCCGGGCCCTGCGCCGCGGGCGGCCCGGGCCCGGCGGCCGTTCACCGCGCCGGTGTCACGACAGCGACGGGTAGGCGTTCCGCATCAGCTGCTGGAACCGGGCGGAGGACCAGTGCCCGGACAGCGGCGCGTTCGGCAGGGCGCCGGACATGCTGTCGTTGGCGCGGGCGTTGCCCGTGTGGGTCGGGTCGCACATCCGGTCCAAGCCCTTGCCCTCGTCGTGGGCGACGGCGAGACCAGCTCGTCGCGGAAGGCCCGGGCGAAGGACAGCTCGTCGGTGGACCGGTTCCAGTCGACCCGCTTCGACTGGCGCACGGAGGCGCCGTCGACGGTGTCTCCGATCGTGAAGTCGTCCTCCTTCAGGGCGCTGTGGTCGGCGGTGTCGGTGATGAAGCCCTGTACATCGTCTACAGTCGCCCCCGCGCTGGTGGCCGCGCCCGGTCCTCAGCCCGGCGTCGGCTTGCGGTAGGCGCGCAGCGCGAACACCGGGTCGGGGCGGGGGCGGTCCTGGTCCGGCAGACGGGCCAGGCGGGCGGCGAAGTCCTCCGTGCGCGGCTCTCCCGGCGGGAGCCGGGTGAACCAGCCGCGGCGCAGGTCGGTGATGGTGGTGCGGGGGCTGCGGCCCTGACCGATGCCGGGGAACGCGGTGCCGCCGGCCGGCCGCAGCCCGTGGCGCAGGGCGTGCGCGGTGACGGTGGGGGCGGCGTCCTGGGCGGGGCGGCGCGGGCGGGTGGCGAGGACGGCGTCGACGTCGCTGCCGACGTCGTGGGCCGCCGCCTTGTCGACGGTGGTGACGTACACGCCGCCGGGGCGCAGCACGCGGGCGCACTCGGCGACGATGGCCCGGACGTCCTCGGCGTCGTCGAGCAGGTGCAGCAGCCAGATGCTGGTGACGGCGTGGAAGGTGTCGGTGCGGAAGGGCAGTCGGCGGCTGTCGGCCCGTACGACCGCGCCCGGCAGCCGGGCCCCCGCCATGCGGACCATGGCGGGGGTGAGGTCGGCGCCCGTCACCCGCAGCGCGGGGCGGTCGGCGGCCAGTCGGCGGGTGACGATGCCGGTACCGCAGGCCACGTCGAGGAGGTGGCCCGGGCCGTCGGGGACCAGACCGAGGACCGCCTCGGCGGCCGCTGCGGCGCGGGCCTCGCCGCCCCGGGACGCGTCGTAGGCGTCGGCTTCCTTGTCGTAGTCGAGCACGTCCCTCAGTGTGCGCCGTGACCTGGGGCGATGTCCTCCACCCTGAGGGCGAGAGCGAAATCCTTCTCGGTGACGGCGCCGCCCGCGCTGTGGGTGTTCATCCCGAGGGAGACGGTGTTGTAGCCGAGGGTGAGATCGGAGTGGTGGTCCAGCTCGTCCTGGAGGGCGGCGATGTGCATGACCAGCGCCGCCGCCGCGACATGTGAGCCCAGGCGGTAGGAGCGGGTGAGCCGGCCGGACTCCACCGACCAGCCGGGCAGCTCGGCGAGCCGGTCCTCGATCTCCTTCTGCGACAGCGGTTCGACGGCCATGGCCGGGGCTCCCTTCGAGGCGGCGGGAAGGAGGGGTACGGATTGAGCCTGCCACGCCGGCCGTGTGTGTACTCCGCCCGCGTCGTCCACCTGCGGAGCCCCGGCGTCCCGCTCCGCGCACTCCCCCGCGTCAGCCGCCCGCACGCCCCGCCGGATCAGGCGAGCACGCACTCCGCCACGCCATCAGGCGCCCCACACCCCGCGAGGACGGGTGCCCCGCACCCCCGGCACACCCCGCCGCCTCAGCCCTGCGCGCACTCCGCCGCGAGGTCGTCGGCGAGGGCGGCGATCGTGGCCCGGCCCTCCACCTGGGCCACCCAGGCGTGCGGCAGTCCGGTGTCGCCGTGCCGGGCGCCCAGCAGATTGCCGCAGATCGAGCCGGTGGAGTCGCTGTCGCCCGAGTGGTTGACGGCCAGCAGCAGGGCGCGTCCGGCGGCGGGTTCGACGAGCGCGCAGTAGACGCCGATGGCGAGGGCCTCCTCGGCGACCCAGCCCGCGCCGAGGGACTCCACCTTCTCGGCCGTGGGCGCGCCGTCGGCGGCGAGGTCCAGGGCGGCGCGCAGGGCGGAGGTGGTCTCCGAGTGGCCGCGGTGCCGTTCCAGCAGCCGCAGCGTGCGCAGCACCGCTCCCTCCAGGGAGTCCCCGGCGACCAGGTGGGCCACGATCGCGGCGAGGGCGCCGGCCGCGTAGTAGCCGGTGGGGTGGCCGTGGGTGATCTGGGCGCCGCGCGCGGCCATGGCGAAGGCCGCGTCGGCAGAGGTGACCAGGCCGAAGGGGGCCGAGCGCATGACCGTGCCGCAGCCCTTGGAGCCGGGGTTGACCCGGCCCGGTGCGCCGTCGAGCGGAAGCGCGGGGTCGGGCGCGTACGACTGGGCGATGCCGGACAGGCAGGCGTTGCCGGGGGCGCGGCGGGCGTACAGCCAGGCCTCGTTGACCAGGCCGCCGGCCGGTGCGGCGGGCTGCTGCGGGGCCGGCCCGGACTGGGTCTCCAGCCAGCGCTCGTACGCCTGGCGCAGCAGCAGCGGCCAGGCGCCGCCGACGCCCTTCGCCCGCTCCCGTGCGTGCGCCTGGATCAGGGCCTCCACGGTGAACAGCGTCATCTGGGTGTCGTCGCTGATCAGACCTACCGCGCCGGACGCGTCGGGGACGAGGCCGGTGACGCCGCGCGCACCGTGCGCGGCGCGGATGTGGTCCAGGGAGGAGAACTCCACGGCGTAGCCGAGGGCGTCACCGAGCGCGCCGCCGAGGAGACAGCCGCGGACCCGGGCCCGGTACACGGCCGCGGTCTGAAGGGACGGGGCCCGCCACGGCACCGGCCACGGCTCGTTCGTGCGCACCTGGACAACTCCTCGACTACGGTCGGACGTATGACCATTGTCGCTTCCGGCCGCGCAGCGTCCGCCACCGCCCCCGCCGCCTCAGACAAGGGCGTCGGCCCGCTGCTGCGGGCCTGGCGGGAGCGGCGCCGGGTCTCCCAGCTGGAGCTGGCGCTGCGCGCCGACTCCTCGGCCCGGCACATCAGTTTCATCGAGACCGGCCGGTCCCGGCCCAGCGAGGAGATGGTGCTGCGGCTCGCCGAGCACCTGGACGTGCCGGTGCGCGAGCGCAACTCCCTGCTGCTGGCGGCCGGTTACGCGCCGCACTATCCCGAGACCCCGCTGGACGACCCGGCGCTGGACGCGTTGCGCGACGGCATGGAGCGTCTCATCCAGGGCTACGAGCCCTATCCTGCGCTGGTGGTCGACGCCGGCTACACGGTCGTCGCCGCGAACCGGGGCATCGCCATGCTCCTGGACGGCGTGCCGGAGAAGCTGCTGAGTCCGGCGCCGAACGCGATGCGGCTGACCCTGCACCCGGAGGGGATGGCGCCACGCATCCGCAACCTGCGCGAGTGGCGCGGGCATCTGCTGGCGCAGATGGAGCGGCAGATCGCCCTGGAGCGCTCGGACCGGCTGCGCGCCCTGTACGAGGAGGTGGCGGCCTACCCGGTGCCGGAGGAGGACGCGCCGGGCGGTGAACCGGACGAGCCCGTCGCGTACTTCGCGCTGCCGCTGCGCATCGAACTCGGCGGCCGGATCCTGTCGTTCGTGTCGTCGATCTCCACGTTCAACACGCCGATGGACGTCACGGTCGCCGAACTCGCCATCGAGACGTTCCTGCCGGCGGACCCGGCGACCGCCAAGTACCTGCACACCCTGGCCGGTTGACCCCTCCCACGCCGTCCGGATCCTTCTCGGACCGGTGTGCGAGAGGGGATCACATGGCAGACTGCCCGGGTACCTCGGCGCGTGAGGGGAGGGCGTGGCGTGAGTGAGCGGCGGGCTGCGCCCACCGTGGGCCAGGTGGTGCTCGGCAAACGGTTGCAGGAACTGCGGGAGGCGGCCGGCCTGGGCCGCGAGGAGGCCGCCCGGGTGCTCAGGGTGGCGCCCGCGACCGTACGGCGGATGGAGATGGCCGAGGTCGCGCTGAAGATCCCGTACGTGCAGGTGCTGCTGGACACCTACGGGGTGGCCGAGGAGGAGGCCGCCGCGTTCGTGCGGCTGGCCGAGGAGGCGAACCAGCCGGGCTGGTGGCAGCGGTTCCACGACGTGCTCCCGGACTGGTTCAGCCTGTACGTCAGTCTGGAGGGCGCCGCCCGGATCATCCGCTCCTACGAGCCGCACTTCGTACCCGGTCTGCTGCAGACCGAGGACTACGCACGGGCGGTGCTGGAGGCCGGGACCATCGGGCAGAGCTCGCCGCAGACCGTGGAACGGCATGTGTCACTGCGCATGGAACGGCAGCGGCTGCTGGAGCGGGAGGATCCGCCCCATCTGTGGGTGATCATGGACGAGACGGTGCTGCGGCGTCCGGTGAGCGGGCGCGGCGAGGTGATGCGGGCGCAGCTGGACCGGCTGCTGGACTACGCCGAACGGGACCGGGTCACGCTGCAGCTCGCCGAGTTCGCGGCGGGCCCGCATCCGGGGACGTACGCGCCGTTCACGCTGTTCCGGTTCGCCGAACCGGAGCTGCCGGACATGGTGTTCACCGAGTACCTGACCGGCGCGCTCTACCTGGACTCCCGCCGCGAGGTCGCCGCGCATCTGGAGGTGCTGGACCACATGACGGCACGTGCCGCGTCGGCGCAGCGCACCCGGACCCTGCTGCGGGAGTTCCGCAGGAGCCTGTGACCTCCCATCAGGCCGCGCCGCCCTTGGCGTCCCTGTCCTCGTCCACGATCTCCGCGTCCACCACGCCCTCCTCGTCGGGGGCGGAGGCCTGTTCCGTGCCCGCCTGGCCGCCTCCGGTGGCGGCGGCGCCCTCGTACATGGCCTGCCCCATCTTCTGGCTGACGGTGGCGAGTTTGTCCACCCCGGTGCGCAGGGCGGTGGTGTCGGCGTTCTGTTCCAGCAGCGTCTTCAGTTCCGCGACGGCCGTCTCGACCTCGCCGCGGGTGTCGGCGGGGACGCGGTCGTGGTTGTCACGGATGAACTTCTCGGTCTGGTAGACCAGTTGCTCGGCCTGGTTGCGGGTCTCGGCCGCCTCGCGGCGCTTGCGGTCCTCCTCGGCGTACTGTTCCGCGTCCCGCATCATGCGGTCGATGTCCTCCTTGGCGAGGGCGGAGCCGCCGGTGACGGTCATCTTCTGCTCCCGGCCCGTCGCCAGGTCCTTCGCCGAGACGTGCATGATCCCGTCGGCGTCGATGTCGAAGGCCACCTCGATCTGCGGGATGCCGCGCGGGGCGGGCGGCAGCCCGGTGAGGTCGAAGACGCCGAGCTTCTTGTTGTAGGCGGCGATCTCGCGCTCGCCCTGGTAGACCTGGATGCCGACCGAGGGCTGGTTGTCGGTGGCGGTGGTGAAGATCTCCGAACGGCGGGTGGGGATCGTGGTGTTGCGTTCGATCAGCCTGGTCATGATGCCGCCCTTGGTCTCGATGCCGAGGGACAGCGGGGTCACGTCGAGGAGGAGCACGTCCTTGACGTCGCCGCGCAGGACGCCGGCCTGGAGGGCGGCGCCGACGGCGACCACCTCGTCGGGGTTGACACCCTTGTGCGGGTCCTTGCCGGTGAGGTCACGGACCAGGTCGGTGACGGCCGGCATCCGGGTGGAGCCGCCGACGAGGATGACGTGGTCGATCGCGGACAGCTCGATCCCCGCGTCCTGGACGGCCTGGTGGAAGGGCTTCCTGCACCGGTCGAGCAGATCCGCGGTCAGCTCCTGGAACTGGGCGCGGGTCAGTTTCTCGTCCAGGTGCAGCGGGCCCTCGGCGGAGGCGGTGATGTAGGGGAGGTTGACCGAGGTCTCCGAGGACGAGGACAGCTCGATCTTGGCCTTCTCGGCGGCCTCGCGCAGCCGCTGCACCGCCATCTTGTCGGCGGCGAGGTCGATGCCGTGGCTCCCCTTGAACCGCTTCACCAGGTGCTCGACGATCCGCTGGTCCCAGTCGTCGCCGCCGAGGTGGGTGTCGCCGTTGGTGGCCTTCACCTCGATGACGCCGTCGCCGATCTCCAGCAGGGACACGTCGAAGGTGCCGCCGCCGAGGTCGAAGACCAGCACGGTCTGTTCCTCGCCGCGGTCCAGGCCGTAGGCGAGGGCGGCGGCGGTCGGCTCGTTGATGATCCTCAGCACCTTCAGGCCCGCGATCTCGCCGGCCTCCTTGGTGGCCTGCCGCTGGGTGTCGTCGAAGTACGCCGGTACGGTGACCACCGCGTCCGTGACGTCCTCGCCCAGGTAGGCCTCCGCGTCCCGCTTCAGTTTCTGCAGCACCCGCGCGGACAGCTCCTGCGCGCGCAGGCGGGTGCCGTCGACCGAGCCCTCCTCCGGGAAGCGCCAGCTCGCGTCGCCCATGTGGCGTTTCACCGAGCGGGCGGTGCGCTCCACATTGGTCACGGCCTGCCGTTTGGCGACCTCGCCGACCAGCACCTCGCCGTTCTTCGCGAACGCCACCACGGACGGTGTGGTCCGCGCACCCTCCGCGTTGGTGACGACGGTGGGCTCGCCGCCCTCCAGGACGGCCACCACCGAGTTCGTCGTCCCGAGATCGATCCCGACCGCACGTGTCATGGTCCGTCCCCTTCCGCCCGGGCGCCTGCCGCTCTCCCAGCACATGACGTGCCTGCGGCGCTGTCAATGCCCGGGTTCCCCGGGAACGGCGATGCCGCGCCCCTGAAACGGGACGCGGCATCCGGGGTCGTACGAGCCCTCAGGCCAGCTCGGCCGTCAGGGTGATGGTCGTACCGGTCAGGGCCTGGCTGACCGGGCAGTTCTTCTTGGCGTCCTCGGCGGCCGAGGCGAAACCCTCGGCGTCCAGGCCCGGCACCTCGCCGCGCACGGTGAGGTGGATGCCGGTGATGCCCTCGCCCGGCTGGAAGGTCACGTCGGCGTTGGTCTCCAGGCGGGTGGGCGGGGTGCCGGCACCGGCCAGGGCGTGCGAGAGGGCCATGGAGAAGCAGCTGGAGTGAGCACCGGCGATCAGCTCCTCGGGGCTGGTCTTCCCGTTCGCGTCCTGGGAGCGCGAGGCCCACGTGACCGGCTGCTCGCCGATGCCGGAGGAGTCGAAGGTGACGACGCCGTTGCCGTCGACCAGGTTGCCTTCCCAGACCGTGTGCGCGGTGCGCGTGGTGGCCACGATGATTCCTTTCCGTCGGATCCCGTTACGGGGGCTTTCCGTACCCCTATCCGATCACATCCGGACTCCCCGCACTCCGAAGACCGGCCCACGCGCGGTGAACGGGAGGTGACTTCCCGCAGGGGGCGGGTGGGCGCGGCCGGGTTTCAGGCGGCCCGCTCGTCCTCGGTGGCCTTGGTGTCCTCGGTGAGGGGGATCTGGGGGCCGTTCAGCTCGTCCAGCCAGCGGCGCAGTACCCGGTGGACGTGTTCGGCGCCGGACAGTTCCCCGTCGTCGGCCGGGGCGGACAGCTCCAGCGGCGAGAGCAGGAACGGGTGGGACTGGGCGCCGCCGAGACCGCCGTGCGAGCCGATCTGCTCCTCGAAGGCGAGGACCTCGCCGTCGGCGGGGTCGAAGGCGGAGTTCACCATGATGTCGGCGGTGTGCGGGAAGGAGTGGGTACGGCGGACCGCGTCGGCGGCGCCGGGGCCGAAGCGGGCCAGCGGGCCGGGCTCGTCGTCGAGCCGGGCGAGCGGGATCTCGGCGCCGTGGGCCCCCAGCACCACCCCGTCGTGCTCCTCGCCGCGTACCAGCAGGAAGCCGATGCCGGGATGGTTGGCGAGGGTGGTGAGCAGGGCGGGGTGGCGGGCGTCGATCTCCTCCTTGGTCATGCGGTGGGACACGTCCGGGAAGGAGACCAGGCCGAGGTTGCCGGATGCCAGCACGATCGGCTCGGAGCCGGGGACAGGGCGGTGCCGCTCGTTCCCCTCCTCCACGGGGCGGCGCAGCGCGGCACGGACGGCGGCGCGGGCCTCGGCCCCGCTGTGCGTGCGGTCGGCGCGGCGTGGCACATGCAGTCCGCAGCCGGCCCGGACGAGGTCGCCGAGCGTGAGGCCGTAGCGGGAGCGGAAGGTCTCGCCGGGGCTCTGCCCGTGGTCGGAGAGGACGACGAGGTGGTACGGGCGGGGCGCGTGCTCGGCGACCCGCTGCAGCAGGGCGAGGGAACGGTCGAGGCGCTGCAGGACCTTCTCGGCGTCCCGGCTGCACGGGCCGGAGTGGTGGGCGACCTCGTCGTAGGCGACGAGGTCGGCGTAGACGGCGGTGCGGCCGGCGAGCATGTCCCCCATCACCGCGGCGACGACGACGTCCCGTTCGACGACGGTGGCGAAGGCACGGACCAGCGGATACAGGCCGCCGCGGCTCACCCGGGGGCGCTGCCTGCGGAGCCGGGCCCGGACGGACTGGCCGATCTCGCGGGCCACCTCGGCGACGAAGGACAAGGCGGTGCGGACGGCGTTGGCGGGGTCGGAGAAGTAGGCGAAGTACCCGGCGCGGGAACGGTTCTCCCGGCTGCGGCGGCGGGCCGCGATCGACAGCACGAGGGCCTGCTCGCCGGCGCCGCCGCTGAACAGGTTGCCGCGGCTGGCGCCGTCCACGGTGAGCAGTCCACCGTCGCCGGCATGCAGCATGGCGCGGCGCTGCAGTTCGGCGGCGCTCGTCGGCCGGTTGCACACCATCACCTCCCCGCGGTCCTTCTCGTACCAGCGGAAGGCGGGCACGTCGAAGGTGCTGCCGTGGAGGATGCCGAGCTGGCTGGCGCCGGTCTGGCTGGACCAGTCGGTGCGCCAGGGGGTGAGGCGGTGGGTCGGCCGTGGACGGCCGCCGGTCGGCTGTATGCCGTCACCGGTCGACCGTATGCCGTCTCCGGTCGCCGGCAGGCCAGCCGCCCTCATCTGTATGCGGTCGGTCGTCTGCGGCTCGCCGCCCGTCGGCTGTACGCGATCGACCGTCTGCGAGGCGTCGCCGGTCGGCTGTATGCGGTCCACCGTCTGCCGGTCATCGCCGCCCGTCGGCTGTATACCGTCGCCCGTCGCCAGCCAGCGCGCGACCGTGGGCATCAGGCCCTTGCGCACCGCGTCCCTGAGGACGTCGTGGCCGACGCCGTCGAGCTGGACGAAGACCAGGCCGGGGGTGGTGGGGCAGGGCGGGTCGGATCTGCGGCGGCGTGCGGCGAGACGGTGCAGGCGGCGCCGGTAGGTCTCGTCGTCGCGGACGGCGAGGGCCGCGCCGGTGGCGGAGGCGACGGCGGACATCACCGCCGCCACGATGACGGCGGTCTCCGGGGCTGCCTCCCCGTGGCCGGAGGGGTTGATGCGCAGGGCGAGCAGCAGCAGGGAGCCGTTGAGGAAGAAGACCAGCAGGCCGAGCACGAGCGCGGGGACGAGCAGCAGGAGCCGGACCAGGAGGGGCCAGACGACGGCCGACAGCACACCGAAGGCGCCGGCGCCGCAGGCGGCGGTGACGGCGATCCGGGTGGCGCTGTCGCCGTCGGCGGACTGGAGCCGGAAGTCGGGCAGGAGCACGGCGAGGACCAGCATGGTGAGGGTGGAGGCCGCCCAGACGACGACGCTGCGCCCGATCTGACTGGCGACCCGTCGCCACCGCACCCCTCGCACGCCCCGTACCCCCCACGTCCGGGCCCGCCCGACGTCTTCCGGGCCTCGCTCCACCTTGTCACACGGGCTGCGGTGCACAGCAGGAAGCGGTGCCTCGGTACCACCGCCTTCCCAAACCCTCCTAGGCTGGCGCGGATACCGCCTCAATACTGGCTCAGCTTGGAGAACACGTGCCGCCGGTCCAGCGCATCACCTCACGCAACGCCCGCTTTCAGCAGTGGGAGTCACTGCTGAACAACCGCAACAAGCGCACGCGAGCACGTGAGTTCCTGGTGCAGGGTGTTCGCCCCGTCTCGATGGCGGTCCGGTACGGCTGGCCCGTCAAGGCGCTGGTGTACGACGCCAGGCGGACGTTGTCGCAGTGGGCGGAGGACCTGCTGCGGACCGTCGACGCCGAGCGGGTCGCCATGGCGCCGGACATACTGGCGGACCTCGGGGAGAAGAACGAGAGCGCGCCGGAGCTCGTCGCGGTCATCGAGATGCCGGCCGACGACCTCGGCCGGTTCAGCGCCGACGGCGACTTCCTGGGCGTCCTGTTCGACCGGCCGACCAGCCCCGGGAACATCGGCAGCATCATCCGGTCAGCGGACGCCTTCGGGGCGCACGGGCTCATCGTGTCGGGGCACGCGGCCGATGTGTACGACCCCAAGTCGGTGCGGGCGAGCACCGGTTCGCTGTTCGCCGTGCCCGCGGTGCGCGTGCCCTCGCCCGGCGGGGTGATGGCCTGGGTCGAGGCGAAGCGGGCCGCGGGGCAGTCGATCGTGCTGGTCGGCACCGACGAGAAGGGGGACTGTGATGTCTTCGACTTCGACTTCACCCAGCCGGTGTTGCTGCTGGTGGGCAACGAGACGTCCGGGCTGAGCAGCGCCTGGCGGGGCCTGTGCGACCACACGGTCAGCATTCCGATGACCGGGTCGGCGAGTTCGCTGAACGCCGCGAACGCCGCGACCGCCGTGCTGTACGAGGCTTCCCGGCAGCGGATCGCCGCGCGGAGGCGTACGGCCTGACCGTCAGCCGCCGCGGACGTGCCGGCCCACCGCCTCCAGCCGCGGTCGCCGTCGCGGCCACGGTCGCCGTCGCGGTCGCTAACGGCCGTCGTAGCCGGCCGTAGGCATGGAGAGCCGGCGGTGTACGCGGGCTTTCATCTGCGCGTCGTAGGACGGCTCGGCGCGCCCGACGGTCTCCACGCGTACGCCGCGTCGGACGCATTCGGCGGTGAACGCCTCGACCGAGGACACGGCGCGCCGGAGCACGCGCAGGCTGGGCGCGACGAAGACGTCCACGCCGGGCCGGACGCCGTCCCACAGGGCGCAGTGGTCGAAGCGCAGTCCGCCGACGAGGAGTTCCCGGGCGATGACGTAACCGCGTTCGGCGGCCCAGCGGGCGCACATGGCGTGCTGGCTGCGGGAGTCGACGAGGAAGGGATCCGCCTCCAGTTCTTCCAGAGGGGTCAGGCTCGCGATGGCGGTGACCCGCACCACCGCCGCGAGCGCGTCGGGAGAACCCCGCAGCTGTCCCATGGCGTCCCCCCTCACCTCCGGGTTTCGCCGCTGACCCTACTCCTGCCCGTAGGCTTCGGGGAGTCGCGCGAAGGAGGCGAAGAAGGTGCCGGTGGAGATCACCTGGTGGGGTCACGCCACCTGCACGGTCCGGGACGCGAACATACGTGTGCTCACCGATCCTCTGTTCGCCCGCCGGCTGGCGCATCTGCGGCGGCGCCGGGGTGTGCTGCCGCCGGCCGAGGCCCGTCGCGCGGACGCGGTGCTTGTCTCGCATCTGCACGCCGACCACCTGCATCTGCCCTCGCTGGCGGACCTCGCCCCGGGCACGCGCCTGCTCGTGCCCCGGGGCGCACCACGGGCGGTACCCGGCTTGCGCCGGTTGCGGCAGCTGCGGGTGACGGAGGTGGCGCCCGGGGACGAGGTGCGGATCGGTGAGCTGCTGGTACGGGTGGTGCCGGCGCTGCACGACGGGCGGCGGCTGCCGGTGGGGCCGCGGCGTTCGCCCGCGCTCGGCTATGTCGTGGAGGGTGAGGCGCGGACGTACTTCGCCGGGGACACCGGGCTGTTCGACGCGATGGCCGAGCGGGTGGGGCCGGTGGACGTGGCGCTGCTGCCGGTGGGCGGCTGGGGGCCGTACCTCGGTGCGGGGCATCTGGACGCGGGGCGGGCGGCGCGGGCGCTGGCGCGGCTGGCGCCGCGGGCGGCGGTGCCGGTGCACTACGGGACGTACTGGCCGATCGGGATGGACGCGGTGCGGCCGCACGAGTTCCATGCGCCGGGTGACGAGTTCGTGCGGCTGGCGGCCAAGGCGGCGCCGGGCGTGGCGGTGCACAAGCTGGGGCACGGGGAGCGTGTGCGGCTTGAGGTCGCGCGGTGAGGTGGCTCGCCGACGCGTCGACGGCCGTCGCGCCCGAGTCGGCGCAGCGGGCGATCGGGTATCCGATGCTGTTTCTGCTGGTGTGCCTCGGGGCGTTGGTGCCGGTCGTGCCGACGGGGGCGCTGGTGAGTTCGGCGGCGGTGGTGGGGTTCCATCAGACGGCGCCGTTCTCGTTGGCGCTGGTGTTCGTGACGGCCTCTTCGGCCGCGTTCCTCGGGGACGTCGCCCTCTATTGGCTGGGGCGGCGCGGGATGGGTTCGAAGAACGGGTCGCGGTGGCTGGCGGCGATCCGGTCGCGTGCGCCGGAGGAGCGGCTGGCGCAGGCGCGGGGGAAGCTGGCCGAGCACGGGGTGGCGGTGCTGGTGCTGTCCCGGCTGGTTCCTGCGGGGCGGATACCGGTGATGCTGGCCTGTCTGATGGCGGAGTGGCCGCTGCGGCGGTTCGCGCGGGGGAACCTGCCGGCCTGCCTCGCGTGGGCGGTCACGTATCAGGTGATCGGCATCCTGGGGGGTTCGTTGTTCGAGGAGCCGTGGGAGGGTGTCGTCGTGGCGGTTGCGCTGACCGTGGTGATCAGTGCGGCGCCGGGTGTGGTGCGGCGGTTTCGGTAGCGCCGCGGGGACGCCTCACTCCAGAACCTTCGAGGCTCCCACCGGCAGATCCCACAGGTCCGTTCGTTCCAGACCCTCCTTCTCCCAGGCCGCCCGTACTCTGGTCAGCGGTTCGAGGACCGGTTCGGCCGAGAGGACGAAGGTGCCCCAGTGCATGGGTGCCATCCGGCGGGCGCCCACGTCCAGGGTGGCCCGGACGGCTTCCTCGGGGTCGCAGTGGACGTCGCGGAGCCACCAGCGGGGGTCGTAGGCGCCGATGGGCATGAGGGCGAGGTCGATGCCGGGGTAGCGGCGGCCGATGCGGGAGAACCAGTGGCCGTAGCCGGTGTCGCCGGCGAAGTAGAGGCGCTGTCCGGCGGTGTCGGTGAGGACCCAGCCGCCCCAGAGGCTGTGGCAGGTGTCCCTGAGGGTGCGCTTGGACCAGTGGTGGGCGGGGACGAAGTCGAAGCGGACGCCGGCGAGTTCGGCGCCCTCCCACCAGTCCAGCTCGGTGACGCGGGTGAAGCGGCGGCGGCGGAACCAGCGGGCGAGGCCGGCCGGTACGAACACCGGGGTGGCGCGCGGGAGTTGTCGCAGGGTGGGGGCGTCGAGGTGGTCGTAGTGGTTGTGGCTGATGACGACGGCGTCGATACGCGGCAGGCTCTCCCAGGGGACGCCGACGGGGGTGATGCGGGCGGGTGTGCCGAGGATCCGGCGGGACCAGACGGGGTCGGTGAGGACGGTCAGGCCGCCGATCCGGATGATCCAGCTGGCGTGTCCGGCCCAGGTGACGGCGAGGGTGCGGGTGTCGACGCGGGGCAGCGGGGCGGGTGCGCAGGGGAGCCGGGGGATGTCGGTGAGGCCTTCGGGGCCGGGGCGTACGGCGCCTTCGCGGGCGAAGCGGGCGAGGGCCTTGAGGCCGGGGAGGGGCGCGGTGAGCCGGTCGTGGAAGGTGCGTGGCCACACGCGGTGTTCGCCGAGGGGGCGGGGCTCGGCCAGCGGTGGGAACGGGGCTGGTGAGGGGTCGGGCCCGCGGGCGTCCCGGCCCGGTGCGGTCTTCGTGGTCGGGGCGGGTGCGTGGGCCGGTGCGGCCGTCGCGGTGGGCACGCTGGCCGTGGCCGTCGTAGCTGTCGTGGTCGTCGTGGTCGCCGTGGCTGTGGTGGTCGTCTTGGTCGCCGTGGCTGTGGTGGTCGTCGCGACCGGTCCCGGCCCGTGCGACGCAGGGTCGTACCTCTCGGGCCCGGCCGTCTCCGGCTCGGTCGTCTCCGGCTCATGCGTCTCGGGCTCATGCGTCTGCTGCGTCATCGAGGAGGCTCCCATCGCTGAGCGTCGTCGCGGAGATCGTCGAGGAGCGCCGTCAAGCCGATCAACGCGCTGTGCACATGCGGCAGTTCCAACGGCGCGGGGGAGGTGAGGCATTCCGCGCGCTCCTCGTCCGTGCCGCCCAGCAGGGGGCCCGTGGCGAGCCGGACGCGCAGCGCGCCGAGGTCGTCGCCGAAGCGGTGGCCACCGGGGGCGGGCATACCGAGGCGGGCGGTGAGGAGGTCCTCCAGCTCCTGGGCGTCACCGACGCCTTGTGCGGCGAGGGGTTCGCGCAGCGGGCCGAGGTCGGCGTACAGGTGGCGGCCGGCCTGCGGGGGCCGGGCGAGAGCGCCGGCGGCGACGACGGCGGCGTGCGCGGCGGCGGCCACGCACGCGTGCAGGCGTACGACGGCCTCGCGGCGCTCGGTGACGGGCGGGGGTTCGTCGAGGGCGTAGCCGGCGGCCGCGGCGACCGGAGCGGCCACGCGGGCGCCGAGCGCGGTGAGGATGTCGAGCACGCGCGCGTGGAGGTGGCGTCCGGGCTCGGTGGCCGGGAAGCGGGCGACGGCGGCGGGCCAGCCGGGCGGCAGCAGGGATCCGGCGAGGTCGGTGACGACGGTGACCAGGTCGGGCCGCATCTCGGCGGGGCTGAGCAGGACGTTCTCGTGGGGGCGGTGCACGGTGTCGCGCCAGGTCTCGTCGCTGACCAGGTGCAGGCCCTCGGCCGTGGCGGCCTCGACGGTCTCGTGGAGCAGTTCGGGCGGGGCGACGGTGGCGGTGGGGTCGTCGGCGACGGACAGGACGAGCAGCCGGGGGTCGCCGCCCTCGGTGCGGACCCGGCGGACGGTCTCCAGCAGGGCGTAGGGGTCGGGGACGCCGCCACTCTCGGCGGGGGTCGGCACGTGGTAGGCGGGCCGGCCGAGGACACGGGCGTACGGGGCCCACCAGGCGGCGCAGGGGCGCGGGACGAGGATGTCGGCGCCGTCCCCGGCGAGTGCGGCGGTGAGGGCGAGCAGCAGCGCGGGGGCGCCGGGGCCGGCGGCCACCTGGTCGGGGACGGTGGGCAGGCCGCGCCGGGTCCAGTAGCCGCAGGCCGCTTCGAGGAGGGCGGGGGCGCCGCCGACCGGCTGCGCGTCGGTGCGGCTCGCCGCGGCGGCGAGTACGGCGGTGAGTTCGGGGAGTACGGGCAGACCGTCGCCGGGGAGGGGCGGGCCGTAGCGGACGGGGCCGTGCCCCTCGGGGTCCGTCCGCCGCATGTCCGCCTCCGCGCAGGCCGGGTGCCGGGTGCCGCCGGGTCGGCCGCGGTGCGGCCGGGGCGGGCTGTGTCGTCGTGGGCTGCTGTGTGGTGTGGGTCCGTGGCCGGTGGTGTTCGTGGCCGGTGGTGCCGGTGGGGGTGGGAGCCGCTTGCCGGTGTCCTTGTGAGGGTGTGTACCCGCCGGGCGGCCGTCCATGGGAGTGAAGACCGTTGCCCCGGTCACACGTCCGTGGGCCGGTTTGCGGGGGCGCGCCGGCGGCCGTACAGCCGGTAGCCGGCGCCGCCGCAGGCCGCGGCGAGGAAGGCGGCGCCGCCGGCGAGGGCCGGGACCGAGTCGGTGAAGGTGCCTCCCTGGCCGGCCTCGACCCCGTGCTGCACGGTGGCCGGGTCGCATCCGTCGCCCTCATGGCCCTTCCGGTCGCCGGAGCCGCCGCAGCCAGGGCCGTCGTCGGAGCAGTCCGCACCCCCGGCGCACTCGTGGCCGTCGTCCTGGCACTGGCCGCCGTCACGGCACGGGTTCCGGCCGGAGCAGGCGTCCCCCGCCTGGCAGCTCACGCCGCCCCCGCAGTCCTCCCCGGCCCTGCAGCCCGCACCACCACCCTGGCAATCCTCCCCCGCCTTGCACCCCACACCACCACCCAGGCAGTCCTCCCCGGCCCCGCAGCCCGCGCCCGCACCCCCGCCCCCACCCCCGCAGTCCTCCCCCGCCTTGCACCCGGTTCCGGCCGTGCCCGGGCAGGACTCCGGGCTGCGGCAGCCGTCGCCGTCCTCCTCGCAGGGCTCGTTCGCCCGGCACGGGGTGGCGCCGTCGTCGCAGGGTGCGGCGGCGGTCGCGCAGGTGAGGGCCGCGCCGCACTGCTGGGGCGCGGCACACGGGGCGGTGCCGGTGTCGCGGGCGGCGGTGTGGGGCGGGGACTCGGTGCCGGCGCTCTGGGGCGGGGCGCCGGTGCCGGGGCCGGCCTCGGCACCGGCGGGCGCGGCGGGACCGGCCAGGGCGAACGCGGCGCCGGCTATGAGGGCTACGGACAGGGCGCGGGCGGTGCGGCGCATGGGGTGAACTCCTCGGCGGGCACGGCGGGGCGGTCGGCGGCGGCGCACCGGACACCGATACGGCAGGGCATCGGACACCCGTACCGCAGGGGCCGGTACCGCAGGGGCACCGGGCACCGGTACCGCAGTGCGTCCAGCACCGGTACCGCAGCAGTACGCGGGCACCGGTACGGCAGTACGTGCAGCACCGGTACCGCACTACGCGGGCACCGGTACCGCAGTACGTCCGGTACCGGTACGGCACCCCGGGCACGGGGTGTGCCCTCGCTGCCATCACAGCCCCGCGGGCGCCGTGGCGCGCGCGGCCGGCCCCCATTCGCGGGACGGGGTGGGCCGGCCGGGTGACAGCCGCCGCCCGCCGGTCCCGTGCCCGCGCTCCGGCGGGGTTTCCGAGGTTTTCCGTCCCGTGCGCAGGTGACTCGGTATCTGCTGACCGGATCGTCCGCTTCGCACCTCACCGGGAGGTTCCTCCATGAGTACCAAGGTCTCCGACCACATCCTCGAACGCCTGCGCGCTTGGGGTGTGGAACAGGTCTTCGGCTATCCGGGGGACGGCATCAACGGGCTGCTCGCCGCCTGGGGCCGTGCCGAGGACAGGCCGCGGTTCATCCAGTCCCGGCATGAGGAGATGTCCGCGTTCGAGGCGGTCGGGTACGCGAAGTTCGGCGGCCGCATCGGGGTGTGCGCGGCGACGTCGGGGCCGGGCGCCATCCATCTGCTCAACGGCCTGTACGACGCCAAGCTGGACCATGTGCCGGTGCTGGCGATCGTCGGCCAGACCAACCGCACCGCGATGGGCGGCTCCTACCAGCAGGAAGTCGATCTGCACACGCTGTACAAGGACGTCGCCTCGGACTTCGTGGAGACGGTGACGGTGCCCGAGCAGCTGCCGAACGTGCTGGACCGGGCGATCCGCACCGCGTACGCCCGCCGCTCCCCGACGGCGCTGATCATTCCGGCCGATGTGCAGGAGCTGGACTACTCGCCGCCGACGCACGAGTTCAAGATGGTGCCGTCGAGCCTGGGCATGAGCGACTACACGGCGACCCCGACGGACGAGGCGCTGCGCCGCGCGGCGGACGTGCTGAACGAGGGCGACAAGGTGGCGATCCTCGTCGGGCAGGGCGCGGCCGGTGCGGTCGCGGAGGTGCAGGAGATCGCCGAGCTGCTCGGCGCGGGCGTCGCCAAGGCGCTGCTCGGCAAGGACGCGCTCAGCGACGAACTGCCGTACGTCACCGGGCCGATCGGGCTGCTGGGCAGCCGGCCGTCGTACGAGCTGATGCGGGACTGCGACACCCTGCTGACGATCGGGTCGTCGTTCCCGTACACGCAGTTCATGCCGGACTTCGGCAAGGCGCGCGGGGTGCAGATCGACATCGACCCGCACATGATCGGCATGCGCTTCCCGTACGAGGTGAACCTCGTCGGCGACGCGCGGGCGACGCTCGCGCGGCTGATCCCGTTGCTGCGCAGCGACCGGGGCGGGCGCGAGTGGCAGGACACGGTGTGCGCGAACGTGAAGCGCTGGCACGAGACGATGGAGCGGCGGGCCGGGCTGTCGGCCGACCCCATCAACCCGGAGTACGTGGCCCGGGCGCTGGACCCGCTGCTGCCGGACAACGCGATCCTCACCTCGGACTCCGGTTCGGTCGCCAACTGGTACGCGCGGCACATCACGATGCGGCCGGGCATGCGCGGTTCGCTGTCCGGGACGCTGGCGACGATGGGGCCGGGGGTGCCGTACGCGATCGGTGCGAAGTTCGCGCATCCGGACCGGCCGGTGTTCGCGCTGGTCGGGGATGGCGCGATGCAGATGAACGGCCTCGCGGAGATGATCACGGCGGCGAAGTACCGGGACCGCTGGTCGGATCCGCGGCTCGTGGTGGGGGTGTGGAACAACCGGGACCTGAACCAGGTGACCTGGGAGATGCGGGCCATGCAGGGCGCGCCGTCGTTCCTGCCGTCCCAGGAGATCCCGGACGTGCAGTACGCGGCGTTCGCCCGTTCGCTGGGTCTGACGGGGATCCGGGTGGAGAAGCCCGAGGAGGTGGAGGCGGGCTGGCGGGCGGCCCTGGAGGCCGACGGGCCCGCGGTGATCGAGTTCCTCACCGACCCCGCCGTACCGCCGATCCCGCCGCATGCCACCTGGGAGCAGATGGAGGCGACGGCCGCGTCGATCCTGAAGGGCGACGCCGACCGCGGCTCGATGATCAGGCAGGGGCTGAAGGCGAAGGTGCAGGAGTTCCTGCCCGGCGGCAAGGACAAGGACAAGCGCTAGCTCCTGTGGAGGAAGACATGCAGCGAGGCAGTGACCGGCTGAGCGTCCACCGGGACGACGAGATGAAGCACGAGCTGAAGGGGATGCTGAGGTCCGGGCATCCGACCCGGGTCGAGGAGTGGCACGATCCGGAGCCGGCCGCGGACGACGACCCCGAGGTCTGGAGCGGGCCCGTGGGCGGACTGGGTTCGCCGGCGTCGCTGGAGCGGGTGCGGGCGGAACTGGCCCGGATCCTGAGCCGCAGTTGCTTCCCGGCGACCGCACATGACCTGGCGCGGATGCTGCGCCGGCGGAACGCGCCGGCCGCGCTGGCCGACACGGTGGCAGCGTTGCCGCACTCGGCCCGCTACGACAACGTGCAACAGCTGGCCGAGGCGCTGGCGGCCCGCGGATGAGCCGGGGCCAGGCGGCCGAGATAGC
Source organism: Streptomyces filipinensis (assembly GCF_014649495.1). Taxonomy (GTDB): domain Bacteria; phylum Actinomycetota; class Actinomycetes; order Streptomycetales; family Streptomycetaceae; genus Streptomyces; species Streptomyces filipinensis. The sequence goes on from NZ_BMTD01000003.1 coordinate 68,445, forward strand.
GCACGGCGCCGACGTCGACGTCGATGTGGCGACCACCCGGTTCCTGCTGTACGGGCTGCTGCCCGCCTGGTTCCTGCCGGGGCTCGCCGACTGGGCGATGCACCGGCGCACCCGGATCGAGGAGACCGCGGGGACGAAGGAGTCGTTGATCCACGCGCTGATGATGGCGCAGGTCGGTCTGCCGATCGCGCTGACCCTGCGCTACCGGGTCAATCCCGCGCTGCTGAGCGTGCAGCTGGGGGCGGCGGCGGTGCACGAGGCGACCGCGCTGTGGGACGTGCGGACGGCCGTCGACAGCGACCGGGAGGTCAAGCCGGTCGAGCAGCACATCCACAGCTTTCTGGAGTCACTGCCGTTCGGCGCTCTGGCCTCGCTGATGTGTCTGCACGCCGGCCAGGTGCGGTCGCTGCTGCGGGGCGGGCGGGGGGATCCCGGCGCCTGGCGGCTGCTGCCGCGCCGGCGCGCGCTGTCACCCGGCTATCTGGCGGGTATCGGCGTGGCGATCGGCGCTTTCGTGCTGCTGCCGTACGGCGAGGAGCTGCTGCGCTGCCGGCGTGCGGCCAGGCGGCGGGCCCGTGCCGAGCGGGTGGCGCCGGGGAAGAGGAAACGGAAAGGGAACTGAGCATCATGCGTATCGCGTTTCTCGTGGCGCCCGAGGGCGTCGAGCAGGTGGAGCTGACCGAGCCGTGGAAGGCGGCCTCGGACGCAGGGCACGAGCCGGTGCTGGTGTCGACGGCGCCGGGGAAGGTCCAGGCGTTCGACCATCTCGACAAGGCGGACACCTTCGACGTGGACGAGGTGGTGGGCGAGGTGTCGGCGGGGTCGTTCGGCGGTCTCGTGCTGCCCGGAGGGGTGGCCAATCCGGACTTCCTGCGGATGGACGACAAGGCCGTGGCGTTCGTGAAGGACTTCTTCGACCAGGGCCGTCCGGTCGCGGCGATCTGTCACGCGCCGTGGACGCTGGTGGAGGCGGACGTCGTACGGGGCCGGGTGCTGACGTCCTGGCCGAGCGTGCGGACGGACATCCGCAACGCGGGCGGCACCTGGGTGGACGAACAGGTGAAGATCTGTGACCACGGCTCCAACCAGTTGGTGACCAGCCGCAAGCCGGACGATCTGAAGGCGTTCTGCGACGCGTTCCTGCACGTGTTCGCCGGTGAGCCCGGCTGACCGGCGATGTCCCGTACGCGGGCCGGCCCGCGCGGGCCGGCCCGTTCGCCGTGCGGGCGTCGGTCAGGTGCCCGGCACGCCGGGGCTCGCCGTCTCGCCGCAGCCGCGCTCGCGGGCGCCCTCACGGGTGCGTCCGGCACTCACCAGGCGGCGCGGATTGCGGCGCAGGTACTCGCCCTCCAGCTGTGCCATGCGCTCGTTGTGGGCCCGGAGCGCGTCGTTCGAGGCGTACAGCAGAGTGTCGTGGCGCGTACGGTGGATCGTCTCCAGCTCCTTCATGAGCTGTTGGTCGTCCAGCCGGCTGGGGTCGACTCCGGTCATCGTGGTGCCCCGCTCGTCGTGTTCGTTCATGGGGTACGGGTACCCGCCCGGCACGCACAGCCCCCGAGCGATTTCCGGGAGGAATCCATGGAGCTCGCGGTCCTGGGTCCACTGTACGAACATCCGGGGTCGTGAGCCCGACGAGGCCCCTGCCCCCGCGGCGGGTGCGGTACCCGGCCCGCCTCAGCGGGAGCGCGACACGCGGCGTTCGTCCCAGACCGGTTCCGATGTCTCGCGGACGCGGCCGTCGCTGCCGAAGACCAGGAAGCGGTCGAAGGAGCGGGCGAACCAGCGGTCGTGGGTGACGGCGAGAACCGTGCCCTCGAAGGCCTCCAGCCCTTCCTGGAGGGCCTGTGCCGACTCCAGGTCGAGGTTGTCGGTCGGCTCGTCCAGGAGCAGCGCGGTGACGCCCGCCAGTTCCAGCAGCAGGATCTGGAAGCGGGCCTGCTGGCCGCCGGAGAGCCGGTCGAAGGCCTGCTCGGCCTGCTGGGTCAGTTCGTAGCGGCGCAGCCTGGACATGGCCGCGCCGCGGTCCTGGGAGTGCTCCTTCCACAGGATGTCGAGCAGGGGGCGGCCCTGGAGTTCGGGGTGTGCGTGGGTCTGTGCGAAGTGGCCGGGCACGACGCGCGCGCCCAGCTTCCACGCGCCCGTGTGCGCGACGTCCTCGCCGGCCAGCAGGCGCAGGAAGTGCGACTTGCCGGAGCCGTTGGAGCCGAGGACGGCGACCCGTTCGCCGTAGAAGACCTCCAGGTCGAACGGTTGCATCAGGCCGGTCAGTTCAAGGGCCTCGCAGGTGACGGCCCTGACGCCGGTACGGCCGCCCTTCAGGCGCATGGTGATGTCCTGCTCGCGGGGCGGCTCCGGCGGCGGGCCCGCCTCCTCGAACTTGCGCAGGCGGGTCTGGGCGGCGGCGTACCGGGAGGCCATCTCGTGGCTGACGGCGGCGGCCTGCCGGAGGTTCAGGACCAGCTTCTTCAGCTGCGCGTGTTTCTCGTCCCAGCGGCGGCGCAGTTCCTCGAAGCGGGCGAAGCGTTCCCGGCGGGCCTCGTGGTAGGTGCCGAAACCGCCGCCGTGCACCCAGGCGTCGGCGCCGGCCGGGCCGGGCTCCACGGAGACGATCTTCTCGGCGGCGCGGGCGAGGAGTTCCCGGTCGTGGGAGACGAACAGGACGGTCTTGCGGGTCTCCCGCAGCTGTTCCTCCAGCCACCGCTTGCCGGGCACGTCGAGGTAGTTGTCGGGCTCGTCCAGCAGCAGCACCTCGTCGGTGCCGCGCAGCAGCGCCTCCAGCACGAGGCGTTTCTGCTCGCCGCCGGACAGGGTGCGGACCAGGCGCCACTGGGCCTTCTCGTACGGCACGCCGAGGGCGGCGGTGGTGCACATGTCCCACAGGGTCTCGGCCTCGTAGCCGCGGGCTTCGGCCCAGTCGGCGAGGGCCTGCGCGTAGGCCAGCTGGGCGGCCTCGTCGTCGACGGTCATCAGGTCGTGTTCGGCCCGGTCGACCGCCTGGGCGGCCTCGCGGATGCGGGGCGGGGCGACGGACACCAGCAGGTCGCGTACGGTCGTCTCGTCGCGTACGGAGCCCACGAACTGGCGCATCACGCCGAGGCCGCCGCTGACGGTGACGGTGCCGGCGTGGGGCTTCAGCTCGCCGGAGATCAGCCTCAGCAGGGTCGTCTTGCCGGCGCCGTTCGGGCCGACCAGGGCGACGGCGGCGCCCTCGCCGACCCGGAAGGACACGTCTCCGAGCAGGGTCCTCCCGTCGGGGAGGTGGTACTCGAGGTGCGCGGCTTCCAGGTGTCCCATGGGCAGGCATTCTCCGGGTCGGCTCGGGGGAACGGCAAACTGATATCAGGCGGCGGGACGGTGACGGGGGTGGCGGCGGGCGCCGTCCCGCCTGGTCGCGCCGCTATCGCGCCGTCTGCACGGGCTCCCCCGCCGGGCCGCCCTCCCCGGCCGGTTCCACCGTGGCGCCCTGCCAGGACAGGGCCTTCCAGCCGTCGGACGGGGATCCTTCGACGACCACCACGCCGGTGTTCTTCAGGGGGTGGGCGGCGGCGAAGGCGACGTCGACGTCGGCGGCGCGGGCGGCGGCCCACAGGCGGATCGCGGCGCCGTGGCTGACCATGGCGACGGTACCGGCCCCGCTCGCGGCGGCCTCGGCGATCACGGCGTCGTACCGGGCGAGGACCTCCTCGCCGCTCTCCGCGCCGGGGACGCGCGGGGTGGTGTCGCCGGCCGCCCAGGCGAACACCGTCCGCATGTACCGGCGTCCCTCGGGCGATTCGCCGGGCAGCATCTCCAGGTCGCCGGCGGACACCTCGCGGATGCCGTCGCGGACGAGCACCGCAAGGCCCCGGGCCGCGGCGAGCGGTGCGGCGGTGAGCTGGGTGCGCAGCAGTGTGGAGGCGTACAGGGCCTCGATGTCCTCGTCCGCGAGCGCCTCGGGCAGCGCGGCGGCCTGCGCCTCGCCGAGCGGGGTCAGCCCCGGTCCGGGCACGGCGGTGTCCAGCAGGTGGTCCACGTTGGACGGGGTCTCGGCGTGGCGGACGAGGAGCAGGCGCATCCGGGGGAACTCCTTACGCGCCGGCCGGGCATCCGGTGCCGGCCGGCACAAGAAACGGGCACTTCAGGGTAACCGCACCCCATGAGCGCAGACCTGGACCTGACTGACCGGACGACCACCCCGAAAGTCCGCGGCCCGCTGTGCCGGCTGCTCGATCTGGACGGCCGGCTGTTCGAGGCGGCCGCCGCCTGGCACTGGCCGGGCGCCGAGCGGGTGCTTCCCCGGCTCAGCCGCGGCGCGAACCACGGGGTGCTGTGGTTCGCGACGGCCGCCGCGATGGCCGCGACCCGCACCCCGAGGGCCCGCCGGGCGGCCCTGCGGGGTCTGGCCTCGCTCGGCGTGGCGTCGCTGACCATCAACACGATCGGCAAGCGCTCGGTGCGCCGGGCCCGGCCGGTGCTGGACCCGGTGCCGCTGGTACGGCAGCTGACGCGGCAGCCGATCACCACGTCCTTCCCGTCCGGGCATGCCGCGTCGGCCGCCGCCTTCGCGACCGGGGTCGCGCTGGAGTCCCCGGCCTGGGGCGCGGTGGTGGCGCCGGTGGCGTTCTCGGTGGCGGCCTCGCGGGTGTACACGGGTGTGCACTTCCCGAGTGACGTACTGGCCGGGGCGGCGTTCGGCGCGGGGGCGGCCTTCCTGGTGCGGCGGCTGGTCCCGACCCGCGCCCAGGTGCGGCGCCAGGCCCGGCCGCGTGCCGAGGCACCCGCGCTGCCGGAGGGCGAGGGTCTGGTGATGGTCGCCAACCGGGCCTCGGGCACCGCCGACCGGGTCCGGGCGCTGCAGGGCGCGCTGCCGAAGGCGGAGGTCGTCGAGTGCGCGCCGGAGGAGGTCGGTGACGCGCTGGCGAAGGCGGCGGCCCGGGCCCGGGTGCTGGGCGTGTGCGGCGGTGACGGCACGGTGAACACCGCCGCCGGGATCGCCCTGCGGCACGGCCTGCCGCTCGCGGTGCTGCCCGGCGGCACCCTGAACCACTTCGCCTACGACTTGGGCGTGGAGGACGAACGTGATCTGGTGCGTGCGGTCCGGCACGGCGAGGCGGTACGGGTGGACGCGGCCCGGTACGACACCGGCGACGGCGGGGGGCTGTTCCTGAACACGCTGAGCCTGGGGGTCTACCCGGAGCTGGTGCGCGAGCGGGACCGCTGGTCGCACCGCATCGGCGGCTGGCCGGCCGGGCTGCTGGGCGCGCTGCGGGTGCTGCGCGCGGACCGGCATCCGCTGGAGGTGGAGCTGGCCGGGCAACGGCGTCCGCTGTGGCTGCTGTTCGTCGGCAACGGTGTCTACCACCGCATGGGGTTGGCGCCCGGCCGGCGCACCGATCTCGCGGACGGGCTGCTGGACGTGCGGGTGGTGCACGGCGGCCGGCGGCCGGCGCTGCGGTTGCTGGCCGCCGCCGCGGCGGGCCCGCTGACCCGTTCCCCGGCCCATGCGGCGGTGCAGGTGAACCGGCTCCGGCTCACCGGGATCGCGCCGGGCACCCCGCTGGCCTACGACGGCGAGGTGACGGCGGTGTCGGGCGAGGTGACCCTGCGGAAGCTGCCCGAGGCCCTGACGGTCTACCGCCCCCTGCGCCCCGGGATCTGACGCACCACCTGACACCCTGTCAGCCCACATGGCGAAACGCGCATCTCATCATTCGGCACGGGCGCGTACGGTGAGGCCTACTGACCCGCCGTGACCGGCGACGAGGGTGAAGGGGAACAGTCATGCCGAAAGCGCAGGAGACCGCCGTCTACACGCACGGGCACCACGAGTCGGTGCTGCGTTCGCACACCTGGCGCACCGCCGAGAACTCCGCGGCCTACCTGCTCGGCTCCCTGAAGCCCCACATGAGGATCCTGGACATCGGCTGCGGCCCCGGGACCATCACCGCCGATCTGGCGGAACGGGTCCCCGACGGCCATGTCACCGGCGTCGACCACGCGCCGGGCGTCCTGGAACAGGCCCGGGCCACCGCCGCCGCGCGCGGCCTGGCCAACGTGGACTTCGCGGTCGCCGACGTGCACGCCCTGGACCATCCGGACGACACCTTCTGCGTGGTCCACGCCCACCAGGTGCTCCAGCACGTGGGCGACCCGGTGCAGGCACTGCGCGAGATGCACCGGGTGACGCGGCCGGGCGGGTTCATCGCCGTGCGCGACGCGGACTACGCGGCCATGACCTGGTATCCCGCGGTGCCGGGACTGGAGGACTGGCTGGACCTGTACGGGCGGGTGGCCCGCGCCAACGGCGGCGAGCCCGACGCCGGACGCCGGCTGAAGGCCTGGGCGCTGGCCGCCGGACTGCGGGACGTCACCGCCACCTCCAGCACCTGGACGTTCGCCACGCCCGCGGAGCGGGCCTGGTGGAGCGGCCTGTGGGCGGACCGCACCCTGGCCTCCGCCTACGCGGACCGGGCCACCGAGGGGGGTCACGCGACGCCGGAGCAGCTACGGGCGGTGTCCGAGGCCTGGCGTGCGTGGGGCAGGCGGGAGGACGGCTGGTTCGCGGTCCTGCACGGGGAGATTCTGTGCCGTAAAGAAGTCTGATTCATGAAATTCGGGAAACCCGGACCGCAGGAGGTTCACACTATGGTTCCCATCCTGCTGGTACTGCTTCTGGCGCTGATTCTTTTCGGGGCCGGATTCGCGGTGAAGATTCTCTGGTGGATTGCCCTGGCGGTGCTCGTCATATGGCTGCTGGGTTTCCTGGTCCGCAGCACGACCGACGGCGGCGGCAGGGGCCGCTGGTATCGGTGGTGACGTGAGGTCAGTCGCGCGGAAGCAGCGGCCCGAGCGGCCCGAGGTCCAGGTTCAGGTCCTCGGGCCGCAGCCCGTAGCGCTCGCGCAGCTCGGCCATCCGGTCCTCCAGGAGCATCAGGGTGAGCCCGATCCGCTCCTCCTGCTCCTCGCTCAGCTCACCGGTGTCGAAGCGGCGCACGGCCTGCCGCTCCATGAGCTGGCGCAGCAGTTCCACGACGGTGAGCACCAGTTTCACCAAGTCCCGCTCGACCGTGTCGGGTTCCAGGTCGAGTCGGTTGCGCGGGGTCACAGGGCCTCCTCGGGCTCGCAGGGCGACACGGCCTTCCCTGGCCCGCAGGGCGGGGGAAGCAGCTCGAAGGGCGAGGGGACCGACTCGTTCACCGAGCTGATCAGGGCGTTCAGATCGATGCGGACGAGGTCGACGTCCGCGATCCTGAGGGTGATGTCGCCGGTGATGACGACTCCGCCGGCCAGCAGCCGGTCGAGCAGGTCGACGAGGGCGATCTCGCGCCGCTCCACGACGGTCACGACTGACCCTCCCCCGTGAACGAATAGGCGGCCCACGGCCCGGTGAGTTCCACCCGGATTCCGGGTGCCTCACCCTTTGTCCGGTCCACCGTTTCCACGAATTCCTCGGAATGCTTACGGGGCACCAGATAAGCCGCGTTGAGGACGTTCTGGCCGGGCGTCGTGGAAAGCGTGGAATTCTGCGGAGGGTGCAGTCGGGAATCCTCGGCGTATCGGCACAGGCGCTCGTGCAGCGACCCGGCGAACGCCTCGGCGCGCTGCCACCTGTCCTCCTGGGCATGGGTGCTCTCGCGCCGCCGGCGCAGATAGTCCCGGCCGCTCCCGGGCCGCGCGGCGACGGCGGCCGCGGGCTCGGGGGGCTCGGGGTCCAGGTAGACCTTCACGCCCCACTCCACCCGCCCCTCCAGCCGTTCGAGGGTGCGCCGGAAGTCGTCCTCGCGGGCCTCGATCATGGAGCGCACCCCGCTGCAGTCCCGGAAGACGGTCCCGAGCCGCAGCGGCAGCGGGGTGGTGACCGTGGTGAGCGCGTCGATCACGCCCTGGTGGGCGCGGGCGGTCGCGGCCAGCCAGTCCAGGTCCTCCAGGTGGGCCTTGAGGGCCTCCTCACCGAAGTCGGCCTCCGGGACCTGACTGACGACCGCGACCAGGCCGTGATGGTGCAGCAGCCCCGGCGGAGCGCCCCCGATGCCTGTGAGCTGGGACTGCAGGGGCGTCCCGAAAGGGCGGCAGACGGCGTAGACGTAGCGCAGTCCTGTCATGGGGCCTCCTTCGGCACATGGCCCGGCTCCAGCTCCTCCAGCCGGGCCAGGCGTTCTCTGAGCTCGGCGTTCTCCCGGGTCAGCTCGTCACGGCGGGCCCGGGAGGAGAGCGCCGGGTCCGTCTCCCACCAGTCGATGCCCATCTCCTTGGCCTTGTCGACCGAGGCGACGATGAGCCGCAGCTTGACGGTCAGCAGTTCGATGTCGAGGAGGTTGATCCGGATGTCTCCCGCGATCACCACACCCTTGTCGAGCACACGCTCCAGGATGTCGGCGAGATTGGCTCCGCTGCTGTGACCGTACGGCTCGGGGAACCGGCTGGGCGTCGTCATCGACGGCTCCCGCGCCCGGCGTACTCGGGCTCTTCTTCCTCCTCATCGGCGTACTCGTCCTCTTCCCCGGCTCCCTCCTCGTCCGGCCCTTCCTGCTCGTCCTCGTACTCCTCGCCCTCCTCGTCGGGCTCCTCCTCGTCCTCGTACTCCTCCGGCTCGTCCCGGCCCTCGTACTCCTCGCCCTCCTCGTCCTCCTCGGCCTCCTCCTCGGGTCCTTCCTGGTCCTCCCGGTCCTCGTCCTCTTCCTCGTCCTCGCCGCGCGGCTCCTCGGACTCCTCCTCCTCCGCCACCGCGTCCTCGTGGCTGCGGACCACCTCGCCGTCGCGGATCTCGCCGCGCCAGCCGTCCTCCGCCTCTCCCTTCAGGGTGATGAAACGGGCGAAGTTCTTCAGGTCCAGCCTGACCCGGCGGCCCTGCGCGCGCCACAGATTGCCGGTCTTCTCGAACAAACCGCTCGGGTAGTACTCGATGACCAGCAGGATCCGGGTGAGGTTCTCGCCGAGCGGGTGGAAGGTGACGACGCCCTTGGTGCTGCCCTTGGCACCCTGCGACGTCCACTGGATGCGCTGGTCGGGGAACTGCTCGGTGGTGTGCGCCTTCCAGCTCCGGCTGGACCAGAAGATCTTGGCCTGCCAGTCGGAATGGGTGTCGTCGGCGCGGTTCGCGCTCTTGACGCCCTTGGCGAAGGTGGAGAAGTCATGGTATTGGGTCCATTGGTCGTAGGCGGTGCGCACCGGCACGCCGACGTCGATGGACTCGATGATGACGGTGGGCTTGTTGCCGCCCCCGCCCTTCTTCTTCCCGCCCCCGAGGTTCTTGACCGCGTCCATCACGTTCTCCTTGACACGGGACGCGCCGAGTTCCAGAGCGGAGCGCAGCGGGCCCTTGCCCTCGGCGAGCTTGCGGCCGCCGTCGAGTGCCAGCTTGGCGAAACCGGGGCTGTTGCCCTCGGCGATGTCGTTGAGCTTGAGGGTGGTCTCGCCCAGCTTGCGGCCGAGGCCGGTGAGCAGCCGCTGGGCCTGGGCGGACAGGTATTCCTGGGCCTCGGCCTTGAGCCGGTCGGCGGCCTCGCTGTGGGCGAGGTCGGTGAGCGGGTTGTCCTTGGCCGCGCCCGTGGCCTTGCCGGCCGTGGACGTGGCCGACCCGAGGGTCTCGGTCATCGGTCGTCACCGCCCTTGGACTGCCGGGCACCGGCCGTCTTCCGGCCGGTCGTCTTGCGGGCAGCACCGGTCTTGCGGGCAGCACCGGTCTTGCGGGCCGCCGCCTTCTTCGCGGGGGCCGTCTTCCTCGTCGCGGCCTCCCTGGCGGAGGCCTTCTTCGACGGCGCCTTGCCGGCCGCCGTCTTGCCGGCCGGCTTCTCCTGCCCGGCCTCGCGGTCACCGTCCTCGCGCGCCTCGCGGTCACCGTCCTCGCGCGCCTCACGGTCACCGCCCTCGCGCGCCTCACGGTCACCGTCCTCGCGCGCCTCACGGTCGCCGTCCTCGCGGGCCTCGCGGTCGCCGTCCTCCTGCTCCTCGTCGGAGCCGGCCTCGGGCAGGGCCCCGGACAGCTGGTCGCGCACCTGGGCGGTACGGTCGTGCAGCCGGTCGGCGAGCGCGCCCATCTGCCGTTCGACCATGGCCCCGGACGCGGCCTTGCCGACGCCCCGCAGGTCCTCGCGCAGCTGATCGCCGATCTCCTTGAACTGCGGATTGTCGCGCAGCTGCTGCCGCGCCAGGTCCGCGAGCGCCCCGGGGCCGAGGTTCAGCTTCTTGCCCGCGACCAGGGAGCCGACCGCGAGTGCCATTTTCAGTTTCTTCGTGCGTCCCAGCAGGTATCCGGCCCCTATGGCGAGGCCCATTGCCGTGCGGTTCATCATCGCGTCCCGTCGCCAGTGGTGTCGCCGGAGCGCAGGGCGATCTCCAGCCGGTCGAGCAGCTCGTCCTCCTGCCGGTCGAACTCCTCCTCGGTGATCTCACCCGCCTCCAGCTGCTCTTCGAGTCGGGCGAGCTCGGCCCGTACGGTGGCGGGGTCGTAGTAGATCCGTTCCGCCTCGCGGAGCACCTGGCCGATCGCCCAGCCGCTGCCGCGCACCGGTGCGAACGGCAGCAGCAGCACCTCCTTGATCAGTCCCATGGACTCCTCCCTTCCGTCCCGGGCCCGCCCCGTCACCTACGCCCCGGTGTCCTGGCCGTCACCTACGCCCCGGTGTCCTGGTCGGCGCCCGCGGCGCCGGCCGCCGGCTGGGCGGGGCCTGGCTCGACGAAGCTGTACGGCGGCAGCGGGCCGTTGACGCGCAGCTCCAGATGGGGGCGGGCGGCGCGGACCCGCTCGACGGCGGCCAGGAACTCCTCCGCCGCGTCCCGGGCCACCAGGAAGGAGACGTTGAGCAGCCAGCCCGTGGACTGCGGGCCGGCGCTGACCGCGGCGGCGGCCGGCTCCAGCTCGGCCTGCACCTCGGCGGCGTCCTCGGCCTCCTTGGCCTTGACCGCGGCCGCGACCATCTCACCGAGGCGCAGCTTGTCGTCGTAACCGCCGCCGCCGGCACGCCGGTTGGCCTCGGCGAGGCTGCGGATCTCGGCGTGCTCGGCCATCACCCGATGCAGCACGGCATCTTCGACGTGGCTGGCCTTGACGTTGTACTCGACCCTGCCGTCCAGGGCCTTCAGCCGCTCCAGGTAGTGCTCGGCGCGCTCGTCGAGCACCTGGACGACCGTGTCGTCGTCGGGGGCCACGTTCCCGAACCGCATGGGCAGCACACAGCCGCCGGCGCCGGTCTCGGCGAGCACGTTCTGGTGCGCGAGCAGGTCCCGGCGCTTGGCCCGCAGCCCCTCCGGGGCGTCGCTGACCACGGCGGCCAGCTCGCCGGAGATGAGGACCCGCACCGGCCGGGCCGGCTCGCCCACGCCGGTCATGCCCTCCGGGAGGGCGGCGTGCGAACGGCCGGTGATCCCGTAGACATAGGTGCTCACTCCTGCTCCTCCTTCCGGCGGGCCGTGGACTTACGGGGGCGGGGCCGGGCCTCGCCGCCCTCCTCGCGGGCCTGCTTGAACGCGTCGGAGATGGTCTCCGCGGCTCCGGACAAGGCGCCCTTGGACTTGCCGCGAGCACCGGACTCGGTGATCTCGCCGACCAGGTCGGGCAGCCCGGGGCTCTTGCGGGGCCCCGCCTCCAGGTCGAGGCGGTTGCACGCCTCGGCGAACCGCAGGTAGGTGTCGACGCTGGCCACCACGACCCGTACGTCGATCTTCAGGATCTCGATGCCGACCAGGGAGACCCGCACGAAGGCGTCGATCACCAGTCCCCTGTCCAGGACCAGTTCGAGTACGTCGTAGAGGCCGCTGCTGCCACCTCCGCCTCCGGTCTGCTGTGCCGGGACTACGGTCATGCCGGCCATTCCTCCTCTTGAGTAGTCGGTGCCAGGGTGGCTGCGCGGACGCGGCAGGCGGTGGGGCGGCCTACCGGCCGCCGGTTCGGCGCGCGTCGGCCCGTCCGCGTTCGTAGCGGCGAACGCGCCGGTAGCCGGTGAGCTGCCCGTCCTGGTCGATGTCGACCTGGTAGCCCGCCATCAGGCTCATCGTGTCCGGCACCCTCGCGAGTTCGAGGACCTCCACCTCCAGCACCCATCCGTCCTCGGTCTGCTCGAAGGAGGTCACCGACTCGGGGGCGAGCCCGGTGAGTTCGGCGAGCTGGGAACGGGCCTGGCGCAGCACCTCCATCGGGGCCGGCCGTCGCTCCCGCGCCTTGTTCTGCGTGTCACTCCGCGTGTCGTTCCGCGTGTCGTTCTGTGGCTCCTGTGAGTTTTGGGGTTCCCGTGAACTCTGTGACTTGGATGTGTGGTTTGTGTTCGACATGGCCACCTCCCTCTGCGGGTGGCCTCTCATCCCCTGGCCAAACCTTTCAGGAGCGGATGTCCGCGAGGCGCCGCCGGGCCGGGCCCAGGGCGCGCCCCCGCTGCGGCACGCTCGCCCAGGGGTCGGTACGGGCCTGGTCGGCGGCGTCGGCGATGGTCCAGCGGCGGGCGTCGAGCCCGGGGTCGTCCAGCTGCTCCCAGGCGAGGGGGACGGCGACGGGGGCGCCGGGGCGGGCCCGGACCGTGTAGGGGGGCGACGGCGGTCTGGGCGTAGGCGTTGCGCTGCACGTCGAGGTAGAGCCGGTCGCCGCGGTCCTGTTTGCGGGCGGCGGTGGTGAGCCGGCCGGGATGCCGGGAAACGGCCGCCTCGGCGACGTCATGGGCGAACCGGCGCACCTCGTCGAAGTCGTGGCGGCCGTTCAGGGGGACGACGAGATGGAGTCCGCGCGAGCCGGTGGTCATGGGCGCGGCGGGCAGTTCCAGCTCGTCCAGCAGCTCCCGCAGCCATCCGGCCGCCTCCCGGACCCGGGCGAAGTCGTCCCCGGCGGGGTCCAGGTCGAAGACCAGCCGGTCGGGGTGGTCGGCGCCACCGGCCCGGTCGGTGCGCGAGAGCCAGCGGTGCAGGGTGAGACAGGCCTGGTCGGCCAGGTAGAGCAGGGTGGCGGTGTCGCCGCAGACCACATGGGTGACCGTGCCGCCCTCCTTGGCGACCTCGACCCGCTCGATCCAGTCCGGATAGTGCTCCGGGGTGTTCTTCTGCATGAACCGCTGCCCGTCGATGCCGTCCGGGTAGCGCTCCAGCATCAGCGGACGGCCCCGCAGGTGCGGCAGGAGGCAGGGGGCGATGCTCCGGTAGTAGTCGGCGAGGTCGCCCTTGGTGTACTCCTTCGCGCCCCCGCCGCCCGGGAAGAGCACCTTCCCGGGCCGCTGGATCGCGACCGAACGGCGGCCCGCCCGCAGGGTCCGCGCGTCGGCGGCGCTCATCGCACGACCGCCTCCTCCACCAGCAGCTTGGCGGCGGCAGCGATGCCCACGGCGTCGATGCCGGCCGCGTGCAGCTGCTCGTCGGGCGCCGCCGAACCCGGCATGGTCCGCACCGCGAGCCGGACCAGCCGGGGTACGGGCCGGCCGTCGCCGAAGGCCTCCGCGACGGCGTCGCCGAGGCCGCCCTCGGCGTGGTGGTCCTCCACGGTCAGCAGACAGCCGGTCTCCTCGGCGGCCCGGCGCAGCGTGTCCACGTCGACGGGCTTGACCGAGTACAGGTCGATCACCCGCACCAGGATGCCGTCCTCGGCGAGCCGGTCGGCCGCGGCCAGCGCCTCGGGCACGGTGACCCCGGCCGCGACGACCGTCAGCCGGTCCTCCTCGCTGCTGACGAGCGTCTTGCTGCCGCCCACCGGGAACTCCTCCCCGGGGCCGTAGATCACCGGTGTCTTGCCGCGGGAGGTGCGCAGATAGCGGATGCCGTCGAGGCCGGCCATGGCCGCGACCAGCCGGGCGGTCTGGTTGGCGTCGCACGGGTACAGCACCGTCGAGCCGTGCACGGCACGGAACATCGCGAGGTCCTCCAGGCCCATCTGGGAGGGCCCGTCCTGGCCGATCGCGACACCGGCGTGCGAGCCGACCAGGTTGACGCCGGCACCGCTGATCGACGCCATCCGCACGAAGTCGTAGGCGCGGGTGAGGAAGGCGGCGAACGTCGAGGCGTACGGCAGCCAGCCCCGCGTGGCCATGCCGACGGCCGCGGCGACCAGCTGCTGCTCGGCGATGTAGCACTCGAAGAACCGCTCGGGATGGGCCTTGGCGAACTCCTCGGTGCGGGTGGAGTCGCCGACCTCGCCGTCCAGGGCGACGACGTCGCCGCGGGCGGTGCCGAGCGCGGCGAGGGCCGCGCCGAAGGCGTCCCGGGTCGCGACCTGGTCGCCCTCGTCGTAGCGCGGGAGCTGGAGCACCTCGGTGGTCACGTCCCGCAGCGCGGCGGCGGCCGGCGGCTCGCTGACCCGGACGGGCACCTCGCGCGGCCCGCCGAGTTCGGCGACGGCCCCCTCGGCGTCCGGCAGCGGCTTGCCGTGGTGGCCCTCCATGTCCTCGACGGCGGCGACGCCCTTGCCCTTGAGGGTGCGGGCGAGGATCGCCACGGGCTGCCCGGCCGTGGACAGCGCCTCACCGTAGGCCCGGTCGATCTTGTCGACGTCATGGCCGTCGATCTCGATGGTGTGCCAGCCGAAGGCCTGGAACCGGCGGGCGTAGGCGTCCAGGTCGTGGCCGTGCCGGGTCGGACCGCGCTGCCCGAGCCGGTTGACGTCGACGATCGTGATCAGGTTGTCGAGGTGCTCGTACCCGGCGTGTTCGGCGGCCTCCCACACCGAGCCCTCCGCCAGCTCGCTGTCTCCGCACAGCACCCACACCCGGTAGCCGGTGCGCTCCAGCCGCTTTCCGGCGAGGGCGATGCCGACGCCGACCGGCAGGCCCTGGCCGAGGGATCCGGTGGCCGTCTCCACCCAGGGCAGCCGTCGGGGCGTCGGGTGTCCTTCGAGCCGGCTGCCGATCTTGCGGAAGGTGAGCAGCTCGCCGTCCTCGACGGCCCCGGCCGCCTTGTACGCGGCGTACAGCAGGGGTGACGCGTGTCCCTTGGACAGCACGAAACGGTCGTTGGCGGGGTGCTCGGGGCGTTCGAAGTCGTAGCGCAGGTGGTGGGCGAGGAGGACGGCCATCAGGTCGGCTGCGGACATCGAGGAGGTGGGGTGCCCGGATCCCGCGGCGGCGGACGCCCGCACGCTGTCCACGCGCAACTGCTGTCCCAGTTCGGCGAGTTCGGCGGTGTTCATGAGTCTCCTTGCACAGAGTCGAGGGGGTCACGGCCCGGACCCGGGGGCCGGGCAGGGCCCGCGGCCCGCACCATCACGAAGCGGCGGGCCCCGGAGGATCGGTGCGCCTGACCGGGCCAGGGGCGGGGTGGTCCGGTCGGTCCGCACGCCTGACCGGACCCGGGGCGGGATGGTCCGGCGGATCGGTACGCCTCACCGGGCCCGAAACGCCGCGGTCCGGTGGATCCGTACGCCTCACCGGGCCCGGGGCAGGGTGATCTCCCTGTTCGCCGGAGGGTTCGTGGGCGGTTGTGGCCTGGGGTCTGTCCGGGCGGTCGGGGGTGCCCGGCCCAGCCCCCTCGTCCGCGCCGGACCGTGCAGGTCCGCCCGGGACGCGGGCCAGTTCCGGGGAGGCCGTGTCCAGGGGGACCGACCAGGAGCGTACGAGGCCCAACTGGACGCCCTGGCGCGGAAGTACCGCGTCCAGCAGCCAGTCGGCGGCCACCCGGACGCGGTTGCCGGGCAGCGCGGCCAGGTGGTAGCCGCGGGTGACCACGCCGGCCGCCGGGCCGGAGAGCGGGATGCCGAACGGGTTCGCGGCGGCCCGTGCCCCGCCGAGGTCGACCGCGAAACCCAGGTCGCGGTGGCGATAGGGCCGCCGGCGCCGACCGAGCCCGAGCGAGGCGGCCACGTTCTCGCCGGCCACCCGCCCCTGCCGCCACG
The DNA here is from genome assembly GCF_014649495.1 of Streptomyces filipinensis. Classification (GTDB taxonomy): domain Bacteria; phylum Actinomycetota; class Actinomycetes; order Streptomycetales; family Streptomycetaceae; genus Streptomyces; species Streptomyces filipinensis. Next base: position 84,220 of record NZ_BMTD01000003.1, read on the forward strand.
CGTGCTGGGCCGTCATCGGCGTGAACTCGCCCGGGCGCTCCAGGTCGGGTACGGCGGCCGCGTCCCCGCAGCCGGACACCTCGGGCCGGCCGGGCACCCGCAGATGCGGGTCGACGATCAGGCGGCCCCGTTCCAGCGGCTGCCCCAGGGCTTCCACCAGCGGATCCGGGCGGACGCCCACGCACCACACCAGGGTCCGGGACGGCACGAACTCCCCGTCGGTGAGCAGCACCCCGTCACGGGTGGCCTCCTTCACCGACGTACCCATCCGCACGTGCACCCCCCGCGCCCGCAGCACCCGGTCGGCGGTGCGGGACAGCCGCCGGTCCATCTCCGGCAGCACGCGCTCCGCCACGTCCAGCAGCAGCCAGCGGGGCCGCACGCCGGGCAGCGGGCTGCGGCGCGCCAGCCCGTCGGTGAGCAGCTGCATGTGGGCGGCCACCTCGGTGCCGGTGTATCCGGCGCCGACCACCACGAAGGTGCACCGGGCGGCGCGGGCCTCCACGTCGTCCTCCGCGGCCGCGAGCTCCACCTGCCGGGTCACGTGGTCGCGCAGGTACAGCGCCTCCGGCAGCCCGCGGAACCCGTGCGCGTGCTCGGCGACCCCGGGGACGGGCAGCAGCTTGTTGACGCTGCCCACGCACAGCACCAGCCGGTCGTAGCCGAGGGTGCCCGCACCGCCCTCGGGGTCGGTGTAGTGGACGGTGCGCCCGTCCAGGTCGACGCCGCCCGCCTCGCCGAGCACCAGCCGCACCCCGTGCAGGGTGCCCGGCAGCGACACGGTGACCCTGCGGGCCTCCAGGACGCCGGCGGCGACCTGGGGCAGCAGCGGCAGGTACAGGAAGTAGTCGGTCGGGTTCAGCAGTGTGATGTCGGCCCGGTTCCGGGTGAGGCGGGCCAGTGTGCGGGCAGCCCGGTACCCGGCGAACCCGGCGCCGACGATCACGATGTGAGGTCGGCTCACGGTGCGCCTCCGGCGGTGTGGCTCGTCCGAGGCTTTCCGCGTAACCGGGGCAGGGGCACCCAAACGCCCGGCGGGTCACCCGTACGCCGGTCACGGCACCCGAACGCGGCACCGCCCGTGTTTCGCACCGGGGGCCCCGGTTACCCGGGCCCGGGCCGGAATCACACGGCGACCGGCCGCGCCCACACGGAGGTTGTGTCCCATGCCCGAGTACGGCTATTTCCTGGCGAGCGAGGAGCATGACCCCGCCGCACTCGTCGAGCAGGCCCGGATGGCCGAGCAGGCCGGCTTCCAGGCGCTGTGGATCTCCGACCACTTCCACCCGTGGAACGACGCGCAGGGGCAGAGCGCCTTCGTCTGGTCGGTGATCGGTGCCCTGTCGGAGGCGGTGTCGCTGCCGGTCGAGACGGCGGTGACCTGCCCGACCGTGCGGATGCACCCGGCGGTGACGGCGCAGGCCGCGGCGACGAGCGCGGTGATGAGCGAGGGCCGGTTCCGGCTCGGCGTCGGCACGGGTGAGGCGCTCAACGAGCACATCCTCGGCGACCGCTGGCCCCCGCTGCACATCCGCCTGGAGATGCTGGAGGAGGCGATCCAGGTGATGCGCCGGCTGTTCACCGGGGAGGAGGTCAACCACCACGGGACGCACTACACCGTGGAGAACGCGCGCCTGTACACCGTGCCCGACGAGCCCGTCCCGATCGACATCTCCGGCTTCGGGCCGAAGGCGACGGCGCTGGCCGCCCGGGTGGGCGACGGCTACATCACGATGATGCCCGAGGAGGAGGCGGTCACGCAGTTCCGCAAGGGCGGGGGCGGGGCGAAGCCGGTCAGCGGCGGGACGAAGGTCTGTTACGGCACCGACCGCGAGGAGTGCGTCCGCACGGTCCACTCGCTCTGGTACAACGAGCTGCTGCCCGGGGAGATGGGGCAGGTGCTGCCCTCGCCGCGGCACTTCGAGCAGTTGCACGAGCTGGTCACCGAGGACATGGTGCGCGAGAAGGTGGTGTGCGGGGACGACCCGGACCAGCATGTGTCCTCGCTGCGGGCCTTCGCCGACGCCGGGTTCGACCGGGTCTACGTGAACCAGATCGGCGCGGATCAGAAGGGGTTCTTCGACTTCTACCGCACGAAGGTGCTGCCCCGGCTCGGCCGGTGAGGCACGGTGAGGCAGGGGTGAGGAGCGCACGGGTGAGGAGCGGGGGTGGTTCGGTTGCGCTTCCGCCGCTGCCTCGCCCCTGCTCCTCACCGCTGCTCCTCAGCCCGCCTCGGACGTACTCCGGTCCTCAGGCCCTGTGGTGACCGGTGTCCGGGGGTTCCGCCGGCATCGGCGGGTACGGCATGCCCAGGCCGCTCGGCGGGGCGCCCGGGGCGGTGCCGCCGATGACGTGGGCGGGAGCCGACGGGTGGCTGTGCTTCGGGTGGGCCGCGCCGCGCAGGGCGTAGGCCACCGCGCCCAGGATCGCCGCCGTGATCAGGGCGGCGGCCCAGCCGGGCAGGCCGATCGCCAGCGCGAGGCCGGCGGCCAGGGCCACGGCGGCGCCCGCGTACAGCGCTGCGGCGCCGGAGGCCGCGTACAGCAAGGCGGTGCGGCGCTGCTTGCGGCTCTGCTCGCGCAGCTCGTCGCGCACCGTCTCGCGTGCCACCTGCGCCAGCTCTTCGACAAGGTGCTTGTCCAGGTGTTCCAGGTGATCCGAACGGTCCATACCCCGCGGGTACCCGGCGGGCACGGCGGGTAACGCGAGCGCCCTGCACGGCCCCGGCCGCCCCAACTAGGCTCGGGCGCATGGAGATTCTGGGCGCCTCGCTGCGCATCTGCGTCGACGACCTCGAAACCGCGGTCCCCTTCTACGAGCGGCTGGCGGGCGGCACGGCCCTGCGCTTCGAGCGCGGTGGGGTGCAGGTGGCCGCGATCGGTTCCTTCCTGCTGATGAGCGGACCCGAGGCGGAACTGGAGATCCTGCGCAAGGTCGTGGCGACCATCGCCGTCAAGGACGTGGACGAGGCCCACCGGCTGCTGACCGACCTCGGCGCCCATGTGATCGCGGGGCCGGTGCCGACGCCGGTGGGCCGGAATCTGATCGCGATGCATCCGGACGGGTCGGTGTTCGAGTACGTCGACCAGCACGGCTGAGCCGGTCAGGCCGTCTCGGGCCGCGTCCGGAAGTCGTGGCGGGCGGGCAGCGGCTCGTCGGTGAGCCGGGCCCACAGCCGGCCGATCGCCTCCTCGCCCTCCCGCAGGTCGGCGACCTCGAAGCCCGCGTCGAAGACGGCCCGTGCCTCCTCACGCCGTCCCTCGGCGAGGAGCAGCTCGGCCTCCAGCAGGCGGAACCGGCCGCGCCTGCGGACGGCGGGCAGCAGCCGGTCCCAGACGGCGCGGGCGTCGGCCGTCCGCCGCGCCCGGAGCAGCGCCCCGAGCGCTTCCCGGCCGAGCGCGGCGACGGCGGCGGTCCATGCCTCGCCGTCGTCGCGCCGCTCGCGACACAGGTCGTCGAAGGCGTCGGCGTAACGTTCGGCGGCCCGCTCGTGGTGGCCGGACTCCTGGTCGGCGACGGCCAGGCAGCGCAGCGACGGCCACAGGGACGGGGCGAGGAGGAGGGCGCGCTCCCAGCTGCGGACCGCCTGGGCGCGGTCGCCGGCGTGCCACTGGGCGACGCCGAGGTGGTACTCGGTGTGCGGGGTGGCGGGCGCGGTCTCCAGCATGTCCCGCCAGTGGGGGGCGACGAGCGTCTCGCCGGGCGGCCGTACCCGGCGCGGCTCGGGCAGGGAACCGGTGCGCAGCAGTTCCCGCCAGGGTGCCTGGGGTGCGCCCAGGGTGGACGCGGGGAACGGGGTGCCGGGCAGCTTCCAGTCGGTGCGCAGCACTTCGAGCGCGCCCCAGCCGGATCCGGTGGCCAGCGTCTCGCCGGGTTCGGTGTCGGCGTACGGTTTCCAGGCCGCGTACGCCGCCTCGACGCGGGCGCGGGGCAGCACCGACTCCAGCCGTTCCCCGGCCCGTCGGACGGCCTGTGTCCACGCGCCGTCGGGGGGTGCGTCGAGCGGGCCGTACGCCTCCAGCCAGGAGAGCTCGCTCCCGGCCTCCAGCCGGACGTGTTCCAGCTGGGTGCGGGCGAGGCCGGCCTGGATCTCGCAGTAGCCGCCGGTGCCGGGTGCGGTCAGCCACTCCTGCCAGCGCCGTCCGCCGGGCCGGTTGCCCCACACGAAGAGCTTGCGGCCGCGCAGCAGGTCGGTGGAGGTCTGGACGAGCCCGTGCCCGTCGGCGTCCAGCGCGGCGATCCAGCGGCGGCGGCCGTCCGGCACGTCGTAGAAGTAGTCGGCGGCGTAAGGGCTGTTGAGGGGGCGGCTGCGGTCGATGCCGTCGTGCGTCGGGACGGGCACCTTGCGCAGGCGGCGCTCGTGGCCGAACTGCCAGGCCTCGTCGGCGGGGGCGAGGACCCGGACCTCCTCCGGCACCGCGGTGTTGGACCACCAGCAGGTGGGCACCGGCCGCTCGTGCGGGTTGCGGACGCGGACGCCGGCGTAGAGGAAGTCGGAGCCGTCGGGCAGCCACAGGTCGACCTGGAAGGGCAGGTCGCGCAGGCGTTCCCACTCCCACAGGCGCAGCATCTCTCCCCCGTCAGGGGCGGGGACGCGGGCGGCGTGCAGGGGCGCGCAGGCGAGCGTGGTGTGGCCGGTGGCGCCGATGTTCCATTCGATGCCGCCGGAGTACCAGGCGCCGTTGAGGGCGAAGCCGGCGGGCTGGAACACCGGGTTGCGGTAGAGGAGTTCGCGTCCGGTGGGCAGGTGGAGCAGGGAGACGACGCGGCCGCCGAGGCCGGGCAGGACGGTGGCGCGCAGCCGGTCGTTCTCGATCACCAGGGCGTCCAGGGCGCGGGGTTCGCGGGTTCTGTCGTAGCCGTCGCGGACGCGGACGGGGAGCAGGCTGTGCAGCGGCTCGTGGCCGAGCCGGCGGGCCATGTCCCCGGGCATGCCGTCCCGGTCGCGGTCGTCGGTGCGGTGCGTCTCGTCGAGGGGGCGCAGCGGGGGCAGCGGGTTGTCCGGGCCCAACCGCGCGGCGGGCAGCGTCAGTACCTCACGTCGGATCCTCGTCACGATGGCCATGCAACCCGGCGGCGCGGCACTCGGCCAGGGGAGCTGCTGGTCAGGATTGCGCAAAGGCGCCCGCGGCGCTCAGCCTGCGGACCGCATCTCGGCGGTGAGCGCCCAGCGTTCGTGATCGCGCCAGGCACCGTCGATGTAGATCATGTTCGGTGAGAAGCCCTCGCGCCGGAACCCGGCGCCCCGGGCGAGCGCGACGGAGGCGGTGTTCTCCGGCTGGGCGTTGATCTCCAGCCGGTGCAGCCCCAGCGGCCCGAAGGCGTACCCGATGACCAGGTCGAGGCCCTCGCGCATCAGGCCGCGCCCGGCGGCGTGCGCGAAGGCCCCGTAGCCGAGGGCGCCGCACTGGAAGCCGCCGCGCACGATGTTGTTGATGTTGATGAAGCCGGCGATGCCCCCGCTGTCCTTCTCACACACGAGGAACCCGGCCTTGGCCGGGTCCTCGATCAGCCGGCCGGCGTAGACGGCGTAGCCCTCGTCGGTGTCCGGCGGGAACAGCCAGGGCCGGTGCAGGTCCTTGCTCTCGCGGGCCCGCGCGGTGAACTCGGGGCCGTCCTCGGGGGTGAAGTGACGGATCGCCACGCGGGCGCCCTCGGCGAGGTAGTGGGGTGCGGTGTGCGGCATCGGGCCAGCGTACGGCGTCCCCGCCCGCCCCGCCGCCGGATATCGCGTCCCGGGCCGCTCACCCGCCGACGACCGGCAGTCGCAGCACCCCGGTGTCCCCGGGTGCGCTGACGACGGTCACCGGCTTGATCCCCCGGTTGCCGAAGTAGGCGTCGTCGCTCGCCGCGATCACGAACCGCAGCCGGTGCCCGGCCGCGTACCGGTGCACGATGCCCGGCAGGGTGACGGTGAAACTCTTGGTCACGTCGGGCACCCGGACCGGTGCGACCAGCCGGTGGACCAGCGTCTGGGTGCCGTCGGGCGCGACGTCGTACAACTTGGCGAACAGCACCAGCCGGTCGGCGGCGTCGCCGGAGTCCTGGGTGCGCTCGGCCGCCGGGGAGACGACCCTGAGGGTGGCCTGCGGGGCGCCGGCGACGTCGAGGTCCCGGGTGAGCGCCGCGCCGGTCCAGGCGAGGTAGGTGCCCTCGGTGTCGTACGGCGCCGGGTCGGGCAGGCCGACGGATCCGGTCAGGGAGCTTTCGGAATGGCTCGTGGGGACGGCCTGGTTGGTGTAGCCGCGGCTGCCGGGGGCCACCTCGGCGCGGTCGCCGACGAGCTTGCCGTCCCCGGAGAGGTAGAGGGTACGGCTGAGGGCGGGGACCCCGTCGGCGGTGGCGTAGGTGTGGGCGGGGTCGGTGATCCAGTCCCGGTAGTAGGCGAAGGCGGGACCGGTGCCGGCGCTGCGGTCCTGCTTCAGGTAGTGGTCGAACCAGGCGAGGATGCGCCGGCCGACGTAGCTGGCCTCCAGAGTGCCCTGGGTCATGTTGAGTTCGCCGGGCGCGGGGTCGGTCATGCCGCCGCTGTGGCCCCAGGACTGCCAGACGAGCGCGGTCGGGGTGCCCTGGGCCCTGAGCGTGCGGTAACTGGCGGTCGCCTCGTTGAGGTTGAACAGGCTGTCGGCCTGCCCCTGGACGAGCAGCGTGGGCGCCCGGACGCCGCGGAGGTAGGTCGCCGGGGAGACGCTGCGGGCGTAGGCGAGCAGCCGTGCGGTGCGATCGGCCGGGTAGCTGCCGGAGTTGAGCGTGCGTACGGTGTCGCAGACCGCGGAGACGAAGTGCAGACAGGCCAGCGAATTGATCCGGGAGGGATCGAGGCCGGGGACGGTCAGCGGCTGGCCCTCGCCGGCCAGGTAGAAGCCGTTGGTCCACTGCCATTTGAACGCGCCGGGCACCTGGGGGGCGCCGACGGCGTTGTTCGGGTCCAGCGCGTAGGCGAGGTCGTTCCACGTGATGAGCGGGGCGAGGGCGTCGAGGCGGTGGTCGGCGGAGGCGGTGGCCAGCTGGATCGCGCCGCCGTAGGAGCCGCCGATCATGCCGACGCGGGGGTCGCCGGGGGCGTCCAGGGTGACGAAGTCGGCGCGGGTCCCGTCGTCGGCGGCACGCTTGCCGCCGAGGAAGTCGACCAGCCGGGAGGCGGCCCTGCCGTCGATGCCGGGATCGTCCATGGAGATCAGGCAGCCGCTCTGGCCGAAGCCGAGGCCGGAGTAGACGAGGGCGACGTAACCGCGTTCGGCGAAGATCTTGCCGATGGCGTCGGTGGAACCGTCCGACTTGCTGCCGCCGAAGCCGTTGGTGCCGAGGACGGCGGGTGCGGGGTGGGCGTGGTCGACCCCGGCGGGGCGGTACAGGTCGGCGTCGACCGCACAGCTGCGCCCGCCCGCCCGGACGGTGAACTTCAGCGGGGTGACGGTGTACCGGCCGCTCGCGCGGGCCGGTCCGGCGGTGAGCGCGAGGGGGGCGGCGAGGGCCGCGCCGAGGAGCGCGGCGAGGGCCTTTTGTCCTAGGGCGGCACGGGATCGGGACGCGCGGCGGCGCACCGGTCGGGGCACACGTCGGGGCACGGGGTCCTCCACACTGAGGCACACGGATACCGGCCAGCGGGTCTGGCCGAGGAGCATGCTGTGACACGTGTCAGGCGCGGGTCAATCGACGCGCACATGGTTTCTTGACGGGGATTCAGTGGACGCGGTCAGCGCAGCGCGGGCTCGTCGAGCGTCAACGTGGCGTTGTCAGCGTCGAGTTCGGCCGCGACGCCGAAGGGTATCGTCAGCGCGCCCGCGCAGTGGCCGAAGCCGAACTCCTCCACCACCGGCACACCGAGCGCGCCGAGCCGGTCGGCCAGCAACGGCCGTATCCGCTCGTAGCGGGAGCAGTTCCGCCAGGATCCGAGCAGGACGCCACGCACCTGCTCCAGCCAGCCGGCGCGCAGCAGCTGGGTGAGATAGCGGTCCAGCCGGTACGTCTCCTCGCCCACGTCCTCCAGGCACAGCAGCCCGCCGGCCGCGGAGGGACGCGCGTGCGGGGTGCCCAGTTCCGCGGCGAGCAGGCACAGGCAGCCGCCCAGGGTGACCCCGCGGGCCCGGCCGGGCACCAGGGCCGTGCCGCCGGAGGCGAGGGTGCGGACGGTCTCGGGGGCGAAGAGCGTGGCCCGCAGATGCTCCTGGGTCCGGTCGTTCTTGATGAAGTCGACGCCGGCGGCCACCGGCCCGTGCAACGTGGCGAGCCCGAGGCGGGTGGCGAAGGCCTCGTGCAGGACGGTGACGTCGCTGAAGCCGACGAAGACCTTCGGCCCGGCGGCCCGCAGGGCGTCCCAGTCCAGCAGGTCGACCATGCGCTGCGCCCCGTACCCGCCGCGGGCGCACAGCACCGCGTCGACGGCCGGGTCGCACCAGGCGTTCTGCAGATCCGCGGCGCGGTCGGCGTCCGTGCCGGCCAGATAGCCGAACTCGGCGTGCCGGTCCAGGACGTGCGGCCCGACCACCGGGTCGAGGTCCCAGCCGCGCAGCACGTCGAGCCCCGCCTGGAGCCGCTCCTCGGGCACCACCCCGCTGGTGGCGACGACGGCCACCCGGGCGCCCGGAGCCAGCCGCCTCGGCCTCGTCAGTTCCTTCACGTGCGCAGCTCCAGTCTCGGGACCCCGGGCACGTCCAGCCCGAACACCTGGGCGTACAGGGAGATTTCGGCCTCCAGGGCGCGGATCATCGTATCGGCCCGCCGGAACCCGTGTCCTTCCCCCTCGAAGGTGATAAAAGCGTGCGGCAGGCCCCGGCCCGCGATCCGGGCGAGGAAGCGCTCGCACTGGGCGGGCGGGCAGATCACGTCGTCCAGTCCCTGGAGCAGCAGGAACGGCACGGTGAGCCGGTCGGCGTGCGCGGTCGGCGACCGCTCGGCGTACCGGGCCGGCACCTCGGCGAGCGGTCCGATCAGCGACTCCAGGTAGCGGGACTCGAAGTCGTGGGTCTCGCCGGGGCCCCAGGTGGCCAGGTCGAGGATCGGGTAGACGATGGTGCCGCAGGCGTAGACGTCGGTCGTGGTCAGGGAGGCGGCGGTGGTCCAGCCTCCGGCGCTGCCGCCGCGGATCGCGAGCCGGGCCGGGTCGGCGGTGCCCTCCTCGGCGAGGGCGCGGGCGACGGCCGCGCAGTCCTCCACGTCGACCACGCCCCACTGCTCGCGCAGCCGCTCGCGGTAGGCCCGGCCGTAGCCGGTGGAGCCGCCGTAGTTCACCTCGGCGACCCCGATGCCCCGGGAGGTGAAGTAGGCGACGGCCAGGTCCAGCACGAGCGGCGCCCGGCCGGTCGGGCCGCCGTGCGCCCAGATGACGTACGGGGGCGCTTCGCCGTCGGGCGCGGTCCGTTCGGGGTGGTGCGGCGGGTAGACGTGGGCGTGCACCTCGCGGCCGTCCGGTCCGGTGAAGGTGCGGATGCGCGGCTCGGGGTAGTAGGCGGGGTCGACGGCGTCCCGGTGCCGGGCGCCGATGGCACGGGCCCGGCCGGTGGCGATGTCCAGCTCGACCACTTCGTACCCGGTGCGCGGGCTGGCGCCCACGGCGACGACCCGCCCGCCGTGGACGGCGAGGGTGGCGCCGAACTCGGTCCACGGTCCGGCGGCGTCGACGATCTCGCTGGTTTCTGTATCCAATATCCCGAGTACGGTCGACCCTCGACCGTGGACGACCGCGACCAGGCCGTTGTCCAGCGGCGCGAACCAGCGCAGGCCCGGCTTCCACAGCGGTCCGGCGAACTCCTCCTCGCGCTCGCACAGCGGGGTGCCGTCCCGGTACAGGTTCCACCAGCCGCTGCGGTCGCTCGCATACAGAAGACGGTTGTCCGTGGACCATTCGGCCTGCGCGATCGCTTCCTCGGGCCCGCCGGCGACCGTGTGGACGGTATGCAGGGTGCCCTCGGCAGCGATCTCGCCGACGAGCAGTTCCGTGCCGTCCCACGGCATGCGCGGATGGTCCCAGCCGAGCCAGGCCGCCCGGCGGCCGTCGGGGGAGACACGGGGGCCGGTGACGAACCGGTGGCGGCCGTCGGTCAGTTCCCGCACGGCGGAGCGGTCCTCGGCGGCGGAGCCGTCCAGCGGTACGGCCGCCAGGACCCGCCGTACGTCCGAGGGGCCGTCCCCGGTGAACTCCTCCAGCACGCACCACACCTCGCCGCGCGCGAGGTCCAGGTGGGGGTCGGCCCAGCGCAGTCCGGCGCCGACCGGGGAGAGCGGGGTCAGCGGGCGCGGCTCGCCGCCGGGCTCGTACCGGTACAGCCGCTGGTCGGCGAAGTGCGTGAACACGAGGAGTGCTCCGCCGTCGCGCACCGCCCCGGTCCAGGGCCGGCCGCCGTACTCCATGACCCGGTTGCGCACGTTCCACGGTGCGGGCAGCACGGCCTGCTCCGTGCCCTCGGCCGTGCGCCGCACCAGCGCCCGGCGGCCGCCCTCCGCCGGCCGGGGCTCGGTCCACCACACCTCGTCCCCGACGAAGCCCACCCACTCCGGCTGTCCGTCGTGCGCGGCGGCCAGCGCCGCGTCGACCGGCGACGGCCATGATCCGTACGGCGACGTCCGCACCGCGTCCCCCATCCCCTAGACCGTCCGCAGGAAGCGGTCGAGCACCCGGACGCCGAAGTGCAGCGCCTCGACGGGCACACGCTCGTCCACACCGTGGAACAGCGCCTGGTAGTCGAGGCCTTCAGGCAGCTTCAGCGGGGCGAAACCATAGCCGGTGATGCCGAGCCGGGAGAACTGCTTGGCGTCCGTGCCGCCCGACATGCAGTACGGCACCACATGGCCGTCGGGCGCGAAGTGGGCGACGGCGGCCCGCATCCGCGCGAACGTCGGCGAGTCCACCGGTGCCTGCAGGGCCACCTCACGGTGAGCGAACTCCCAGCTCACGTCGGGGCCGGTCAATCGGTCGAGGGTGGCGGTGAACTCCTCCTCGGCGCCCGCCAGATAGCGGCCGTCCACATAGGCCACCGCCTCGCCGGGAATCACGTTCAGCTTGTAACCGGCGTCCAGCATGGTCGGGTTGGCGCTGTTGCGGACGGTCGCCTCCACCAGCTCGGCCGCCGGGCCGAGCTTCTCCAGCAGCCGGTCCACGTCCGTGAAGTCGGGCTCGACGCCGTACAGGGCGGCGAGTTGGGCGAGCGCGGCCCGGACGGTCGGGGTCAGCCGCGGCGGCCACTCGTACGCGCCGATCCGGGTGACGGCGGCGGCGAGCCGGGTCACCGCGTTCTCCCTGTTCACCTTCGAGCCGTGCCCGGCCCGGCCGCGCGCGGTGAGCTTCAGCCAGGCGGTGCCCCGCTCCCCCGCCGCGATCGGATAGATCTGCCGGCCGGCACCGTCGTGGAAGGTGAACGCTCCCGACTCGCCGATGCCCTCGGTGCAGCCCTCGAACAGCTCGGGATGCTCGTCGGCGAGGAAGCCGGAGCCGTCCTCGGCGCTGGCCTCCTCGTCGGCGGTGAACGCGATGACGAGGTCCCGGCGCGGCCGTACGCCCGCGCGGGCCCAGCCGCGGACGACCGCGAGGATCATCGCGTCCATGTTCTTCATGTCGACGGCGCCCCGCCCCCACACCACCCCGTCGCGGATCTCGCCGGAGAACGGGTCGACGCTCCAGTCGGCGGCCTCGGCGGGCACCACGTCGAGATGACCGTGGACCAGCAGCGCGTCGGCCGACGGGTCGGTGCCCTCGATGCGGGCGACGACGTTGGTACGGCCCGGTGTGCGCTCCAGCAGCAGTGGCTCCACGCCCGCACCGGCAAGCCGCTCGGCCGCGTACTCGGCGGCGGGCCGCTCCCGGCAGTCCCCGCCGCCGCGGTTGGTGGTGTCGATGCGGATCAGGCCGGAGGTGAACTCCACGACCTCGGCCAGGGCCAGCTCATCGGCCTGCTGGTCAGCCATACTGCTCCTCCACGGCGGCGGAGACGATCGTGGTGACCGCCTTGAACGTCCTGATCCCCTCGTACATGGTGGCGCTGGTGTACGCCACCTTCCGCTCCCCGATCCGGGTGACCCCGGGCACGACGGTCGCGGCCTGCGCCAGATGCTCCGCGTCGAACTCCACGGCGACGGTGAAGGGCCCGGCCTCCACGGGCGCGTGCCGCACCGCCAGCCGTGCGGCCTCCTTGGCGGCGGCGCGGATGTCGGCGGCGGTACGCGCGGGGGTCCGGCACACCGCCGCGTACCGCGACACATGGTCCTTGACGGCGACCTTCAGGGCTTCCGGCGCGTAGCCGAGCGCGTCCTCGCAGGCCACGTCGTCGCCGGTGACGAGGACGACGGGGACGCCGTACTCCGCGACGACGTGCGCGTTGAGCAGGCCCTCGCTGGCGCGGACGTCGTTCAGCCACACCCCGGTGATCTGGTTGGCGAGGTAGGTGTGGGCGAGCACGCCCTCCATGCCGGCGCCCGCGTGGTAGCCGACCAGCGCGATGCCGTCCACGTCGCCGTGCTGCACGCCCTCCACCATGGACAGCGCCTTGTGGCGTCCGGTGAGCATCTCGACCCGCTCGTCCAGCCGCTCCAGCAGCAGATTGCGCATGGTCCAGTGGGCCTCGTTGACGACCACCTGATCGGCGCCGCCGTCGAAGAATCCCTGCGCGGCGGCGTTCACGTCCGAGGTGAACATCGACCGGCACCGCTCCCACTGCGGCGTCCCCGGCAGCACGTCGGCCGGCCAGGTGACGCCCGTGGCCCCCTCCATGTCGGCACTGATGAGGATCTTCATGGTGCTTCACGTTACGCGTCGGCGCGGGAACTTCCTACGAGGCGGACACGAGGTCGGGCCCTCGCCGGCCCCGGCCGGGGCCGGCGAGGGCCCGACCTCAGCCGGCCTGCAGCTCCAGCAGCGACGCCACCAGCCGGTCCACCTCCTCCCTCGTGTTGTACAGCGCCAGCGACGCGCGGGCCGCCGATTCGAGGCCGTAGTGGGCCAGGGCCGGCTGGGCGCAGTGGTGGCCGGCCCGGACGGCGATGCCGTCACGGTCCAGCCGGTCGGCGATCTCGGTCGCGCTGTGGCCGGGCAGGGTGAAGGTCAGCACGCCGATCCGCCCGGCGGCCGGACCCAGCAGCTCCAGGCCCGGAACCGTGGCCAGGGCCTCCTGGGCGTAGGCGGTCAGCCGTGTCTCGTAGTCCGCCACCGCGTTGCGGTCGAAGGCCGTCAGCCAGTCGAGGGCGGACGTCAGCCCGGTCACGCCGGCGATATGGCCGGTGCCGGCTTCGAAGCGGTGGGGGACCGGGGCGTACGTGGTCCGGCCGAAGCTGACCGACTCGATCATGTTGCCGCCCGACTGCCACGGCGCCATGGTCTGCAGGATCTCCGGCTTCGCGTACAGGGCGCCGATGCCCGTGGGGCCGTAGATCTTGTGGCCGGAGAAGGTGTAGAAGTCGGCGTCCAGGTCGGTGACGTCGACGGGGAAGTGCGCCACCGCCTGTGCCCCGTCCACGAGGACCAAGGCCCGGTAGCGGTGCGCCAGCGCGATCATCTCCCGCACGGGCGGCACGGTGCCGAGGACGTTCGAGGCGTGGCTGATGACCACGAGCCGGGTGCGCATGGACAGCAGGTCGGCGTACGCGTCCTGGTCGATGCCGCCGTCCGGCCGCAGGGGTACGGGCACGACGCGCGCCCGGGTCTCCTGGGCGACCCGTTGCCAGGGGACGATGTTCGCGTGGTGTTCGAGCACCGGCACCAGGATGTCGTCCCCGGGGCCGAGTCCCGCGCGCCCCCAGCTCTGTGCGACCAGGTTGATCGCCTCGGTCGTGCCCCGGACGAAGACGATGCTCTCGGGCGAGGGCGCGCCCAGGAACCGTGCGACCGCGGCCCGGCCCGCCTCGTACATCTCCGTCGCCTCACGCGCCATGGTGTGCGCGCCCCGGTGGATGTTGGAGTTGGCGGAGGCGTAGAACGCCGCCAGCGTCTCGATCACCTGCCGGGGCTTCTGCGTGGTGGCGCCGTTGTCCAGCCAGATCAGCGGGTGTCCGTTGACCGTCCGGTGCAGGACCGGTACGTCCCGGCGGGCCAGTTCGGGCGTGAAGCCCTGGGCGGCACCGGGCGGCTGGGCAACGGTGGGAGCCATGGCCTGGCCGGGGGGTGCGGGAGGCCCGGGAAGCCCGGTCGGGCTCACGACGGCCGGGCCCGGAGCGGTCGGAGCCGGAGCGGTCGGACCTGGAGAGGGCGGCGCCGTCAGGGCGGTGGTACCGGCGAGGTCAGGAGTAGTCATGGTACTTGGACACCTCGACGTTCTGGAGCACCGCGAGCGCGTCCTCCACCAGTACCGCCGCGTTGAAGTACGCCGTCATCAGGTACGACGTGATGCCCTTCTGGTCCACGCCCATGTTCTTCATCGCCAGGCCCGGCTCGACCTCGTCGGCCACGTTCGACGGCCGCAGGCCCACCACGCCCTGTTCCGCCTCGCCCAGCCGCATCAGCAGGATCTCGGTCGTCCCCACGCCCGCGCCGCCGGTGAACCGCACCTTGTCCGACGGCAGCAGCGGCACCCCGCGCCAGGTGAGCAGCGGGCTGCCGAAGTGCCTCTCGATCACCGGGGGCACGCCCCGGCGCGTACATTCACGGCCGAACGCCGCGATCGCCTTCGGGTGGGCGAGGAAGTACGCGGGCTGCTTCCACACCCGCGTCAGCAGCTCGTCCAGGTCGTCGGGGGTCGGCGCGCCGGTGCGTGTCTGTACGCGCTGCCCGGGAGCGACGTTGTTGAAGAGCCCGGACTCCGGGTGGTACAGCATCAGGGCCTCCTGCCGCTCGCGCAGGGCGTGCACGGTGAGGTTGGCCTGGGCCCGCGTCTGGTCGATCGGTCCGTTGTAGAGGTCGGAGACTCGTGTGTGCACCCGCAGCACGGTCTGCGCGAGCGTCATGTGGTACTCGCGGGGCGCGTCCTCGTAGTCGACGTACGTCCCCGGCAGGTCCGGCTCACCGTCGTGTCCCGCGGTGAGGTCGACGGGGACCTCGGCACCGGCCATGACGTGGGCGCCGGCGACGTACGCGTCCACCGCGCCGCGCAGGGTCTCGTCCCGCTCGCCGAGCCGGGCGAGCTCCGCCCGCTCCAGGCAGAGGGCGACGCCGGCGGTCAGCGCCTGCACCCGGTACGGCATGGCCTCGGCGCGGGTCCACGCGCCGAGGTCGAAGAACTGGCCGTCGCCGATGACGTCGAGGAGCGCGTCGGCGCCGTACTGACCGGTCGCGCGCTTCTCCGCGCGCCCGTGCACGATCACCCATAACCGGCCCGCCGTGGCGCCTTCCTGGGCCAGCACCTCTCCGGGCTCGAAGGAGACCTGGGTGAACGCGCCGGCCAGCTCCTCCAGCAGCGCGTCGTCCGCCTCGCGCAGGTACGGCAGTTCGCGCAGGTCGCCGGCGATGACGCGCGGCGTGGTGTCGTCGGTCGTGCTGATGCGGTCGTCGCCCAGGACGTACGTACGGCGCCGGTTGACCCGGTAGACGCCGGACTCGACGTCCACCCAGGGCAGCGCGCGCAGCAGATAGCGCGGCGTGATGCCGCGCATCTGCGGTGTCGTCTTGGTCGTGTTGGCGAGTTGCCGTGCGGCGTCCGGGCCGAGACTCAACCGCTCGCTCATGAAGAACTCCTCGCTGGTAGGGCCTTGAACGAGGAGGGATCATCTGCCCGTCGGACGGTTCCTCACAAGAGAGCATTTATCTGGCGATGGCAGGAATCGTCCTGCGCGGACGACTCCAGCGGTCGCACCCACGTCCGGGCGACCCTGGTCACCGCAGGTCGCGACCGGCTGGAGGCGACAGAATCGTTCTATCGGAGCCAGGGGCCACCGCACCCCGAATCGTCCATGGTGGACCGAATTTCACCTCATATGAATGCTTTGTGAATCCCAAAGAGATGATTATCGATGTCACCTGACAGGGTCCGTGCCCTGGCTGAAAAGGAAGCGGGGTGCGCGGGACAGCGGCCCCACGCACCCCGGTGACCCCTCGGGCGGGGTCATGCACCGGCGAGGACGAACCAGCGGGCCGGCAGGTCGATACGGGTGCCGTCGGACAGGTACTCGGTCTGCGGCAGGGCTGTGTCGCCCTCGGCGAGGACCTTCAGTCCGGCCGCGCCGAGCAGCCGCGGGATCTCCGCGTCGTCGGCGTCGGCGGGCTTGAGCCCGTGGTGGAAGACGCGCTGCAGCTTGGGTCCCGGACCGCCCGGCTCGGACGTGGCGCGCTTGAGGACGTCGCGGGAGCCGGAGGTGAGTTCCGCGACGAACGCGCGGCCCTCGGTGCCGATGATCTCGGCGACGGCGGCGGCGACCGCGGGGCGCGCCTCGGGCTCGCTCTGGTGGATGACGGCCCGCATGAAGACGTTGGCGTCGCCGAGCCGCTCGTGCAGGGCGCGTACGGCGTCGCCGTCGGTGAGGTCGAGCTGCTGGAACTCCACGGCGCCGTCCTGGGTGGCGCGGCGGGCGTGCTCGACGGCGGCGTGGGAGAGGTCGACGCCGACGGCCCGTGCGAACCGGGTGGCGAGGTAGCGGGTCTGGGTGCCATTGCCGCAGCCGAGGTCGACGATGGTGCGCGCCGGGTCCGCGTGGGGCAGCAGCAGGGCGCTGTACGGTTCGGCGCAGAGGGCGGGGTCGCAGTCCCAGATCGCCTCGCCCGCGTCGTCGGAGGTCTCGCTCCAGTAACTCTCCCAGTTGCTGCGGTACTTGTCCGAGACGTTCATCGCGATCTCCCCACGGTTCGGTTCCGTGATCGGGATATCGCGCGGGACCGGGGTGGGGCAAGGGGCGGGGGGCCACCTTCACCGGAAGTGCGGACGCCGGACACCTCGGGGCGCGTGACGGCAGGCCGCACGCCCCCTCTCGTCATCTTCCTCCGGTGGTGATGCCCTGTTCGAACCACACGGTCTTGCGGTGCCCGGTGGCGCTGGCGCCCCACTCCCGGGCCAGCCGGCTGACCACGCGCAGGCCGCGGCCCGACTCGTCACCGGGGCCGGCGCTCAGCATCGCCGGCAGGCCCGGCTCGTCGTCGGTGACCTCGAACAGCAGCGCGTCGGTGCGGACCACGCGCAGTCCGACGGGCTCGCTCTGGGCATGCCGGACGGCATTGGTGACGACCTCACTGACCAGCAGTTCGGCGGTCTCCACGGCCTGCGGCAGCCCCCATCCGAGGAGCCGTTCTCGGACCTCGCGGCGAGCCCGGGCGACCTCGCGGGGGTCGGCGTCGAGCCGCCACTCGGCGACGTGGTCGTCGGGGATGCCGTTCAGACGGGCCATGAGCAGGGCGACGTCGTCCTTGCGGCCGCCGCGCGTGTTCAGGGCGCGGATGATGGTGTCGCAGGCGTCGTCCATGGAGGCCGCGGGGTGTGCGGCGGACTCGCAGAGCGCGGCGAGGCCCTCGCCGATGTCGCAGCCGCGCACCTCGACCAGGCCGTCGGTGCACAGCACCAGCCGGTCGCCGGGCCGGACCCTGACCCGGGTGGCCTCGAACGGGACGCCGCCGACGCCGATGGGGGCGCCGGTGGGCAGCTCGAGGAGTTCGCTGCTGCCGTCCTCGGCGCGGACCAGGACGGGCGGGATGTGTCCGGCGTTGGCGAGGAGCAGCTCGCCGCGGATCGGGTCGTAGACGGCGTACAGGCAGGTGGCGAGGTAGTTGTCGCCGAGCCTGCGGGCCAGGTCGTCGAGGTTGCGCAGGAGCTGGGCGGGCGGTGTCTCCATGGTGGCCATGGTCTGCACCGCCGTGCGCAACTGACCCATCATCGCGGCCGAGTTGAGGCCGTGCCCCATCACGTCGCCGACGACGAGGGCGGTACGCGAGCCGGGCAGTTTGATGGTGTCGAACCAGTCGCCGCCGATCCGGCCGAGCCGGGTGCCGGGCAGATAGCGGGTGGCGATGTCGCAGCCGGCCATCCGGGGGCTGACCTGCGGGAGCATGCTGTCCTGCAGGGTGTCGGCGACGTTCTCCTGGTACGTGTACATGCGGGCGTTGTCGAGCACGAGGCCCGCGCGGGCGGCGAGTTCGGCGCCGGTGGTGCGGTCGATGTCGTCGAAGGCCGGGCGGTCCGGGCGGCGCATCAGCACCATGAAGCCGAGGACGACGTTACGGGCCTTGAGCGGGACGATCAGCAGCGAACGGCCGGTGATGAGCGGCCTGAGGTCACGCTTCTCGAACTCGCCGGAGATGCGGTCGCCCAGCTCCTCGGTCACCCTCGGGATGAGGACCGGTTCGCCCGTGACCATGCACTTGTAGAACGGGGTGTGTTCGGGAAAGGCGAAGGACTCGCCCACCGGCACGGTGTCGTCCCAGCGGCCGGGTTCGTCGTTGTGCTCGACCCACACCCGGAACATCACCGTGTGGGCGTCCGGCGGGCCGTCCGGGAAGCCCTCGCCCGCGAGGACGGCCGCGCGCAGATGGGTGCCGGCGAAGTCCGCGAACCGGGGCACGGCCGCGCTGGTGACCTCGCGGATGGTCGCACCGAGGTCGAGGGAGGAGCCGATGTCGGAGCTGACCTCGTTGAGGAACTCCAGCCGCTCGCGCACGGCGGCGTACTCCAGCTCCTGTTCGGCGCCTTCCGGGATCACGGCCGCCACCGGTCGCCGCTGCTGCTGCCGCGGTACCGCGGCCTCGGCGCGCGGGCGTCCGGGGCGGCGGGGCACACCCCAGTAGGGGGTGACCGGCACCCGGTCGAACTGGCTGAACTCCAGCACCGGATAGCCCAGTTCGAGCACCTGGGAGACGATGCGGCCGCTCGCTCCGGGGCCCATGTTGGGCAGGATCTCGGGCAGCCGCCGTTCCAGTTCCTCGGAGGCGGGCAGTTCGGTGTGGCGGGCGAAGCCGGGCGCGATGCGTTCGGCGGTCTCGTCGTCGTAGCCGCGCTCGTCGCGCAGCCGGGCGGCGTCGGCGGCGAGCACGAGCAGCCGGGACGGACCGGGGCCGACCAGCGGGTAGGCCCACCACAGGACGTCCAGCCGCTCGCCGTCCGGTTCCTGCGCGTGCGGGAAGAGGCGGGCACGGCCGGCGGTGGCGTAGGCGGTGTGCCCGCCCAGCGAGGCCTCCAGGTCGGGGCCGAGCGCGCCGTACTCCTCGTAGGCGTCCGGCATCACCTCGTCGCGCAGGTCCTCGGGGAGGGCGCCGGAGACGGGCAGGAGGTCGGCCGCGGCACTCCCGACGGCATCCTCCCTGCCCACGCCGAACAGGCGCCGTGCGCCGCTGCTCCAGTGGGAAACCAGGCCGTCGCGGTCGACGACGACCACGGCCAGCGGAATCCGGCCCGCCGCCGCGCCGCCGGCGCCGCTCCCGGGAGGTGTGTCCCGATCGCTGCCACGGTCCATGGCCCAGGCCCTCTCTCCCCACGGCTGTACGCAAATGATCTGTTGCCGCCCGTCACCACGGTACGGCGACGGCCGGTCGCGATGTGTGGCAATCCTGGAATTGGTTTCACCGGATCGCACCGGCGCGCAGCTCAGCGCCCTGCGAGCGCCCGCCCCTCGCCTCGTCAGTCCTCGTGGCCCAACTGGAGGTCCCGTTCGGTACGACCCCCGCCCGCGACCTGGAGCACGGTGGCGACCGGCGGGTAACCGGCGGCGATGACGGTGTACTCGCCGGACGAGAGGTCGACGAACCGGTACGTTCCGTCCGCTTTGGTAGTGAGGGTGTCGACGACGTTCCCGGCGGCGTCGAGGAGCGTGACGCGCGCGTCCTCCACGGGCCGGCCGCCGCTCGCCCGGACGGTTCCCTTCAGCATGGCGCCGCCCGCGAGTTCGACGTCCTGCCGGGTCTCCCGGGAGGCCTGCACGGTGACCGGGAGGGCGGCCGGGCGGAAGGCGGGGGCGCCGGCGGCCAGGGTGTACTCGCCGGCGACCAGCTCGGTGATGACATAGCCGCCCTCACGGCCGCTGCGGGTGGCGGCGACGACCTCGCCGTGCACGTTGGTGAGGGTGACGGTGGCGTCGCGCACGGGGGTGCCGTCGGCGGTGACCACACTGCCGGCGAGACGCCCGGCACCGCCGAGGACGACGTCGAGCTCGACCGGCCGTTCGCCGACGGTGACGGAGACGGCCTGCGGCTGGTGGCCGCCGGCGGCGGCGATGAGCACGTACGACCCCGGGCCGGGCGTGCTGAGCGCGTACCGCCCGTCCTCACCGCTCGCGCCCCGGCCGATCTGCGCTCCGGCGTCGTCGATGAGGGTGAGCGCCGCCCGGGGCACCACGGTGCCGTCGGAGTGCTGCACGGTACCGCAGACGGGGATTCCGCCGGCGTACGACGAGCGGGGCGCGACGGGCTCCCCGGCCGAGGGCTCGGGGCGGGCCTGCGGGATCGGGGCGTTGAGGGTCCCGGGCTCCGTTTCGGCGGTGTGGTGGGACACCAGTGGTTTCTCCTTGAGGAAGAAGGCGATGAGCACACCGAGGACGAGCACCGGGACGAGGTAGAGGAAGATCCGGGGCATCGCGTCGGCGTAGGCGCGGGCGTAGGCGTCGCGCAGGGCCGGGGGCAGCGCGTGGACGAGCTGTGGGGTGAGGGAGTCGGGGTCGGGCAGCCGGGCGCCGGGGCGCGGCGGCAGCTCCCTGCGCAGGGCGTCGCCGAGGCGGTCCGCGAAGAGGGTGCCGAAGACCGCGGCGCCGACGCTGCCGCCGATCTGCCGGAAGTAGTTGTTGGCGCTGGTGGCGGTGCCGAGGTCGGCGGGCCGTACGGAGTTCTGCACGGCGAGGACGAGCACGGGCATCACCAGGCCGAGGCCGGCGCCGAGGACCGCCATCCAGATGCTGTAGTGCGGCCGGGGGGTGTCCACTTCGAGGCGGGAGAGCAGCCACATGCCGACGGCCGAGACGGCGCCGCCGAGCACGGGGTAGATCTTGTAGCGGCCGGTGTGGCTGATGAGCTGGCCGCCGACGACGGAGGCGCCGACGATCCCGGCCATCATGGGCAGCATCAGCAGCCCGGACCCGGTGGCGCTGGCCCCGTCGACCATCTGCAGGAAGGTCGGCAGATAGCTGGCGGCGCCGAACAGGGCGACACCGGTCACGAGACCCACCAGGCCGCTGACGTTGAAGACGGAGTCGCGGAACAGACGCAGCGGGATGAGCGGTTCGACGGCGAAGCGTTCGGCGACGAGGAAGAGCACGACGGCGGCGAACGCGCCGGCGCCGAGGCCGGTGATCCGCCGGGAGTCCCAGGCGTACTCGGTGCCGCCCCAGCTCGACAGCAGCACCAGGCAGGTGGAGGCGGCGGCGAGCAGCAGGGCGCCGAGTACGTCGAAGCCACCGCGGCGGCCGTGGCGGAGCGGCTTCGGCAGTTTCAGGACGAGGGTGACGACGGCGAGGGTGACCAGGCCGAGGGGGACGTTGACGTAGAAGCACCAGCGCCAGGAGAGGTGGTCGGTGAAGTAGCCGCCGAGCAGCGGCCCGGCGACGGAGGCGAGACCGAAGGCGGCGCCGATCAGGCCCATGTAACGGCCGCGCCGCCGGGGCGGCACGATGTCGGCGATGATCGCCTGCACGCCGGTCATGAGGCCGCCCGCGCCGACGCCCTGGAGCGCGCGGAAGGCGATCAGCTGGTCCATCGACCGGGACCGGCCGGCGAGCGCGGAGCCGGCGACGAAGACGGCGATGGCGAACTGGAAGACGCCCTTGCGGCCGACGAGGTCGCCGAGCTTGCCGTAGAGCGGCAGGCCGATGGTGGAGGTGAGCAGATAGGCGGTGATCGCCCAGGACATCCGGTCCAGGCCGTGCAGTTCGCCGACGACTTTCGGCAGCGCGGTCGCGACGATCATCTGGTCGAGGGCCGCGAGCAGCAGGGCCAGCATCAGCCCGAAGAACACGAGCCGCACGCGGCGCGGGCCGAGTCCGGCGGTCTCGGCCGGTGGGGCCGCGGGTGCGCCGCCAGGCGCCGTGAGCGGCTCGTCCCGCATCAGAGTCGTCCCGCCCACGTACCGCTCCCCTCGTCGCACCTGCTCACATTTCCCGCCTAAGGCGACAACTGCGAACAACTTCGGTGAGTTACGGCATGGTTCGGGACGACCGGGAGGTCCACTCGAACCGGTGAAGGGGGCGCCCGGGGATCAATCCCCCTTCACCGTCCAGAGGTTCGGGTCTACTTCTCGACCTCGGCGGCCAGCCTGGCGAGCAGGGCGTCGTAGATCCGGCCGAGGCCCTTGGGGGCGAAGGTCTTCTCGAAGAAGCCGCCGATGCCGCCGGCACCCTTCCAGGTGGTGGTGACGACGACCCGGGACCTCCCCTCACCGGCGGGGGTGACGCGCCAGGTGGTGACCATGGAGGAGTTGCGGTCCCGCTCGACCAGCTCACCGTCGGTGGGCTCGCTGACCTCCAGCAGGCAGTCGCGCACCCGCTTGCTGGTGGCCTGGAGCTTCCAGTGGACGAGCGTGCCCTCGCCGTCGCCGCCCTCGCGGACCTCGTACTCGCTGAAGTGCTCGGGCAGCAGCTTCTGCCGCGTGTCGCGGTAGTCGGCGAGGGCGTCGAACACCTTCTCCGCGTCCGCCGCGACGACCCGCTCCGTAGTGGCCTCGACCTGCGCCATTGCGTTCCTCCAGGACCTGGTTTCTCGGGGTTGGGGAAAGCCAACCACCCCGGTGCCCGGCCACCCAAATCGGGGGGGTGCCGTCACGGGTCCGCCCGGTCGTCGGCCCAGGTCGCACGATCATGGGAACACATGTTCTATTCTGTGCCCAGTGCTACCGAGGAGGCGTCATGCGCTGGGAGAACCTCACCGTCGAGTCCGGGGCGTCCCGGGAGGGCGCCGAGCACGGCCGGGCGGCCGATGCGGCGCTGTTCGGCGCGGAAGCCGTGGTCAGCCGCACCTTCGACACGCCCGAATTCCGCGGGATCACCTTCCACGAGGTCCGGGCGCGCTCGGTGCTGAACCGGGTGCCGGGCGCCTCGCGCATGCCGTTCGAGTGGACCGTGAACCCCTACCGCGGCTGCACACACGCGTGCGTGTACTGCTTCGCGAGGAAGACGCACGGCTATCTGGACCTCGACACCGGCATCGGCTTCGACACCCAGATCGTCGTCAAGGTGAACGCGCCCGAGGTGCTGCGCCGCCAGCTGGCCTCCCGCCGCTGGCAGGGCGATCACGTGGCGATGGGCACGAACGTCGACTGCTACCAGCGCGCGGAGGGCCGGTACCGGCTGATGCCCGGGATCATCGACGCTCTGACCGAGCACGCCAACCCGTTCTCGATCCTCACCAAGGGCACCCTGATCCTGCGCGACCTGGACCTGCTGGTCCGGGCGGCCGAGGTGACGGACGTGGGCATCTCGGTCTCGGTCGGCTTCCTCGATCCCGAGCTGTGGCGCACGGTGGAGCCGGGCACGCCCGCGCCCGAGCGCCGGCTCGACGTCGTGCGCACGCTGGGCGAGCACGGGATCGGCTGCGGGGTGCTGATGGCGCCGGTGATCCCGTTCCTCGGTGACCATCCGGCCCAACTGCGCGCCACGGTGCGGGAGATAGCGGCGGCCGGGGCCACCTCGGTGACCCCGCTCACGCTGCATCTGCGCCCCGGCGCGCGGGAGTGGTTCATGGCCTGGCTCACCCGGCACCATCCACACCTGGTGCGGCGCTACGAACGGCTGTACGCGCAGGGCGCCTACGCGCCCAAGTGGTACCAGCGCCGGATCACCCGTCAGGTGCACGAGCTGGCGCAGGAGTACGGCATCGGGCCCACACACGGCGGGCCGGCCCGCCGGATCCGCCCGGCAGAGCCCGCCGAGGTGTCCGAGCCGACCCAGCTCACGCTCCTGTGAGCGCGTCGACCGCCCTCGGTGGGAGCGTTCGAGGGCTTCGCGCAACCCAAACGGGTCAACTATGCCTATAAAGCGTTCTTCAGAGCTCTGATTCCGGGACGATCCGGCGAGAGACACGACCGTCGTGGTCCGCCGAAACCTCCGTCCCGGGAGGACGCATGAGAACACGCGCAGCCGTGCTGTGCGCAGCCGCCGCCGTGCTGGCGGGCTCGGTCCCGGGCCTGCCCGCGCAGGCGGCCCCGGCCGCCCCCGCCGCGCGGCTCGCCTGGAAGAAGTGCGGCACCGACGACTATCCGACGCTCCAGTGCACCTCCCTGAAGGTGCCGCTGGACCACGCGAACCCGTCCGGCCGGCAGATCACGCTCGCCCTCTCGCGTGTCCCGCACACCGCGCCGGCCTCCCAGGGCCCCCTGCTGGTGAACCCCGGCGGGCCCGGCGGCAGCGGCCTGGACCTCGCCGGATTCGTCGCCTCGGCACTGCCGCGGAGCGTGTCGGCGCAGTACGACGTCATCGGCTTCGACCCGCGCGGGGTCGGCGCGAGCAGCCCGGCCCTGGACTGCTCGCCCGGCCACTTCAAGACGGTGCGCCCGGACACCGTGCCCGCCACAGCCGCGCTGGAGCGGACGAACCTCGCGCGCGCGCAGTCCTTCGCCGCCGCCTGCGACCGCAAGTACGCCGACGTGCTGCCGTACGTCGACACGGTCAGCGCGGCGCGCGACATGGACCTGGTCCGCGCCGCACTCGGCGCGCCGGAGATCAGCTACTTCGGGTACTCCTACGGCACCTACCTGGGCGCGGTGTACGCGAAGCTGTACCCGGAGCGGGTCCGCCGCCTGGTGCTCGACTCGATCGTCGACCCGACCGGCGTCTGGTACGAGGACAACCTCGGCCAGGACTACGCCTTCGACGACCGCCACCGCGCGCTGATGGCCTGGATCGCCCGGTACGACGCGACGTACCACCTCGGCAAGGACCCGCAGAAGGTCGAGGCCCGGTGGTACGCGATGCGCACGGCCCTGGCGAAGAAGCCGGCCGACGGCACGGTGGGCGCCTCGGAGCTGGAGGACACCTTCATCCCCGGCGGCTACTACAACGGCTACTGGCCCTACCTCGCCGAGGCGTTCGCGGCGTACGTGCACGACGGGAAGACCGGGCCGCTGGTGGAGGCGTACGAGAACCTGGGTGCCGTGGACGGCCCGGGCGACAACGGCTACAGCGTCTACTCGGCGGTGCAGTGCCGGGACACCTCCTGGCCCGCCGACTGGCAGCAGTGGCACTCCGACGCCTGGGCGGTGTACGCCAAGGCGCCCTTCATGGCGTGGAACAACGTCTGGTACAACGCGCCGTGCGCGTTCTGGCCGACGGCCAAGCGGAAGCCGGTGGACGTCGCCAACGCCAAGCTGCCGCCGGCGCTGCTCTTCCAGGCGACCGACGACGCGGCCACGCCGTACCCCGGCGGTGTCACGGTCCACCGGCTGCTCGCCGGCTCCAGCCTGGTGGTCGAGGAGGGCGGCGGCAACCACGGCATCACCCTCGCCGGCAACGCCTGCCTGGACGGGTACCTGGCCGCGTATCTGACGGACGGCAGGGTCCCGCGGGGTCCGGGGGTGGCCGACGCGGTCTGCGCGAAGTCCCCCGACCCGAAGCCGGTGGCCCCGGCGAAGGCGGTGTCGACCGCGTCCCCGGGCGCGACCCTGCACGCTTTGCTGGGCTTCCGCTAGATCTGTTCTCCGGCCCCGCCGGTCGCCGGCCCCGGGCCGCGGCCGGGGCACGGTCACAGGCGTGGCACGGTCACGGGCGTGGGCGTCAGTCGGTGTCGAGGCCGTCGATCAGGCGGTTGAGGAACCGGGTGAAGGTGGCTTCGGGGGCGAGGGGGCGTCCGGGGGCGGAGAGGGCTTCGGCGAGTTCCGGGTGGCGGCCGTCGGCGGCGACCGCGGCGAGGTAGCGGGCCTCGGCCGCGGCCCGGTCCGGGGAACGTGAGACCGCGGCCTGTGCGGTCTCGTGGGCGACGTGTCCGGCCACGAAGGCGGTGAGCTGGGCGAAGACCTCCAGTTTCGCCGCGCCGTCCAGTCCGGTGGGCCGCAGGACGGCGAGCGCGTGTTCCAGGAAGGCCAGCGTGCGCGGGCCCGGAACGCGCCGGGTGGACAAGGCGGCGGGCAGCCAGGGGTGGCGCAGCATGTGGGCGCGCTGCAGGTGGGCGACGGCCTTCAGATCGGCACGCCAGTCTCCGCTGGGCGGATGCGTGACCGTCAGCTCGCCGCTGACGTGGTCGATCATCAGCTCCAGCAGGGTCTCCTTGTCCGGGGCGTAGCTGTAGAGCGACATGACTCCGGCTCCGACCTCGGCGGCCACCCGCCGCATGGTGACCGCGTCGAGCCCCTCGGCGTCGGCCAGGGTGACCGCGGCCGCGACGATGGCTTCCCGGCTGAAGGAGGGCCTGCGCCCCCTGCGGTGCTCGGCGGGGCGCAGCCAGAGCTGTTCGGGGTCGACGCCCACGGCGCCGGCCCCCCTGTCCTGGGGCACGGTCTCGCGCTCCTTCCCCTGCTCGGCGTGGTGGCTCTTGCGGAGGTCATCCAAGCATCCTCTATTCTCGTACATCGTACGGAATAGAGGAGGGGAACGATGCCATCACGCACACCCGACGCGGTGACCGAACCGGCCTGGGCGCCACCCGCCGGAAGGCCACCGCTGTCCGCACGGATGATGAGGGCGACCTGGCGGGGGCTGCCGGCGAAGCGGTACGAGGCCGGATGGGAACCGGGTCTGGTGGTGCCGGCCGCCGACGGCAGCCCGTTGGTCACCGACCACTACTTCCCGCGCGCGGAGGGCGACTTCCCCACGCTCCTGGTCCGGTCGCCCTACGGCCGAGGCCTGCCGTGGTCTGCCATGTACGGTCTGCTCTTCGCCGAACAGGGCTTCCACGTGGTCCTGCAGAGCTGCCGCGGCACCGGCGGTTCGGGGGGTGCGTTCGACCTGTGGCGCAACGAGGCGGCCGACGGCCGGGCCACGGTGTCCTGGCTGCGCGGGCAACCCTGGTTCGACGGAACACTGGGGACCGTGGGCCCCAGCTATCTGGGCTACGTGCAGTGGGCCCTCGCCCTGGAGCCACCGCCGGAGCTGAAGGCCATGGTGGTGCAGGTGGGCCTGCACGATCCCTGTGCCCTCTTCCACACGGACGGCGCGCTGCGCCTGGAGAACGCCCTCGCCGTCGGCGTGGGCATGACCTACCAGCACCAGGGCGTGGCCGCGTTCCTGCGGGCGACGCTGCGTCTGCAGCGCCGCCTGCGCGCCGTCACCACCGCGCAGCCCCTGCGTGGGGCGTACGTGTCCGCCCTCGGGGGCGAAGTGCCCTGGCTGGACGACGTGATGTCCCATCCGAACGCCAAGGACGCCTACTGGCACGGCGCGTCGTCGGCGCAGGCGGCGGACCGGCTCCGTGTGCCCACAGCCCTGATCACCGGATGGCACGACGCGCTGGCCGACCAGACCTTCGAGCAGTACGGCCGACTGCGTCGGGCCGGGTGCGAGACCGCCCTGCTCGTCGGTCCCTGGACGCACACCTCCGCCCTGCAGCGGGGATGGCCGCAGGTGTTCGCCGAGAGCCTCGCCTGGCTGCGCGCCCACCTGCACGCCGACCCCTCCGGACTGCGTCCCACCGCGGTGCGCGTGCACATGGGCGGCGAGAACGCCTGGCGGGACCTCGACGACTGGCCGCCGGCCGGCGCCGCCACCTCCTGGTATCCCGCCCCGGGCGGGCATCTCACCGAGCTGGCCCCGACGGACCGCGCACCGCTGGCGTCGTTCCGCTACGACCCGGCCGATCCCACCCCGTCCCTCGGCGGCCCGCTGCTCTCGCGCACCGCCGGTCCCCGGGACAACAGCGGACTGGAGGCCCGGGACGACGTCCTGACGTTCACCGGCCCTCCGCTGACCGAGCCCGTGGACATCCTGGGCCCGGTCTCCGCACGGCTGAGCATCTCCACGGACACCGGGCACGCCGACGTCTTCACCCGCCTGTGCGACGTGGACGCACAGGGCCGCTCCGTCAACATCTGTGACGGACTGGGCCGGGTACGGACGGCCGAAGGCACGCCCTCGCAGATCACCGTGCCGATGAGCGCGACCGCCCATCGCTTCCCCGTCGGTCACCGCATCCGCTGGCAGATCAGCGGAGGCGCGCATCCGCGCTATGCGCGCGGTTCCGGCACCGGGGCGCCACCGGTGGACGCCACCACGTTCGTACCGGTGCGCCTGACGCTCCACACGGACTCGGCGTTGGCGCTCCCCCGCGGCTCCGGGCCCACCACCTGATCCTCCGGCCCTTCGAGTCACCGCCCTTCGAGGCGTTGTCCGTGGGCTGGTCCATCATGGGGCCATGAGTGAACCGACCCGGATCGCCGCCCCCGACGGCGTGGCTCCCGCGGCCCAGTACAGCCATGTCGTCTCGGCGCGCGGCCGCTTCGTCGCCGTCTCCGGCCAACTCGCCCTGGACGAACAGGGCAAGCTGGTCGGCGAGGGCGACCCCGCGGCCCAGGCCTGCCAGGTGTTCGAGAACCTGAAGCGCTGCCTGGCCGCCGCCGGCGCCGGTTTCGAACACGTCGTCAAGCTGACGTACTTCGTCACCGACACGGCCCACCTCCCCGCGATCCGCGCGGCCCGCGCCGCGCACATACCGGACGACCGCCTTCCGGCGGCCTCCGCGGTACAGGTGGCCGCGCTGGTGGCACCGGAGTTCCTGATGGAGGTCGAGGCGCTCGCGGTGGTGGGCGACTGACCGGACAGGGTGGCGGACCGAGGTCCGCCGGCCGGTGTTCCGGACCGGTACGGCGCGGCCTCGGGTTCCGCGGTGTCGAACGCCGCCGCGCGACTCACCGAGGAACGGGCCGCCCGCGCGACTCACCGGGAAACGGTCCGCCCGCGCGGCCGGGTTGCGCACCCCGCACCCTCCCTGCCCGACCGGCGGTCACCTCAGCTCCGTCTGCTGCGGGATGCGTGCCAGCGCGTGCACCGCGGCCTCCGCCAGGGCGGGATGGGCCAGGGCCTCGGTCAGGACCCGCCGGGCGCGCGCGTCGCCGAGGGTGCCGAGGCCCTGTACGCAGGCCAGGGCCACCCGGCGGTAGGGGTCGTGCGGGCGCAGGCGGCGTTCCAGCGTGGTGATCAGGGCGGGCACGGACTCGGGGGCGCGCAGGTCGGCCAGGAGACGGACCGGGTGCAGGGCGTAGGCCACGCGGAGTTCGTTGGTGGCGAGCGCGGCGGCCGCGCGGGCCGTGCGGGGGTCGCCCAGGCGGGCGAGGGCGTAGGCGGCGGAGGCGCAGCGCGGCGGGTCGCGGTGGTTGAGGAGGAGCACCAGGGACTCGAACGCGCGCCGGTCACCGGTGAGGCCCAACCGGAACGCGGCCAGTTCCCTGGCCCACAGCGGCTGGCCGGGCGCGGTGAGCACCTCCGCGAGTTCGTCGTGGTCCTCGGTCGCCAGCAGCCGGTCGAACGCCGCCGAGCCGCGCGACTCCTGCCGTAAGCGCTCCGTGAGTGATCGCAACTCTTCGTCCACGAAGTCCAGCGTAGGTGGGTGGCGGGGGCCGAGGGAGCCACATCACAAAGTCCGGTGCGGGCTGAGGTCTGGCGCGCTCGTTACCCGCGGGTTAAGCTCAGACGAGCGAGTTACCCACTCGCGCTTCCGCCGACGACGGTTTGGTGACGCGGCCGTCGTCGGGGGCACCTCCCACTCCCTTGCGGGCAGTGGGGGAAGTCGGTTCGGTACGTACGTGTACCGCAGCACGACCCGGCTCCGGGACAGGGCCGGTCGGATCCGCTGCCGCTCGTGGGCGTGTGCACGCCCGCGGCACCGGCAGGCACCGGGCGTGTGCGCTCGCAGCCCGGCAACACCCGCACTCCATTCCGCTCCGCGGTGCGCCCCTCGGCGCACCCGGCGCGTTCCTCGTCGTCACCCTCATTCCTGGAGTCCCGCGATGGCCACTCCCCTGTCCCCCCAGTCCGGCACCTCTGTGCCCCTCAAGACGATCGCCGTCGTGGGCCTCGGCACCATGGGCACCGGCATCACCGAGGTCCTCGCGAAGGCCGGCCGCGAGGTGATCGGCATCGACGTCAGCGAGGCCCAGGCCGCGCGGTCGCTCGCCGCCCTGGAGGCCTCCACCGCCCGTTGCGTCGAGCGCGGCCGGCTCACCGAACAGGAACGCGCCGAGGCCCTCGCCCGGGTCCGCACCGGCACCGACCTCGCCGCGGCGGCCGACGCCGACCTCGTCATCGAGGTGGCCCCGGAGTCGTACGAGATCAAGCAGCAGATCTTCCGTGAGCTGGACGGCGTCGTCCGCCCGGAGACGATCCTCGCGACCGGCACCAACGCGCTCTCCGTCACCCGCCTCGCCGCCGACTCGGCCCACCCCGAGCGGGTGCTCGGCCTGCACTTCTTCAACCCGGCCCCGGCGATGAAGCTGGTCGAGGTGGTCTCCTCGGTGCTGACCGCGCCGCAGGCCGTCGCCGCGGTCACGGACCTCGCGATCGAACTGGGCAAGGAGCCGGTCGCGGTCGGCGACCGCCCCGGATTCGTCGCGGACGGCCTGCTGTTCGGCTACCTCAACCAGGCCGCCGCGATGTACGAGGCCCGGTACGCCTCCCGTGAGGACATCGACGCCGCGATGCGGCTCGGCTGCGGCCTGCCGATGGGCCCGCTCGCGCTGCTGGACCTGATCGGCATCGACACCGCGCGTACGGTCCTGGAAGCCATGTACGCCGAGTCCCGCGACCGGCTGCACGCCCCGGCCCCGATCCTGAAGCAGCTCAGTGAGGCGGGCCTGACCGGCCGCAAGTCCGGGCGCGGCTTCTACACCTACGCGGCTCCGGGCAGCGACACGGTCGTGCCGGACACGCTGACCCCGGCGGCGGACGGCTCCGCGGTCCAGGGGCGCGAGGTCCGCTCGGTGGGCGTCGCCGGCTCCGGCACCATGGCCTCCGGCATCGCCGAGGTGTTCGCCAAGGCGGGCTACGAGGTCGTCCTGGCCGCCCGCAGCGAGGAGAAGGCGCAGACCGCCAAGGCCCGGATCGGCAAGTCGCTTTCGCGTTCCGTCGACAAGGGCCGGCTGACCGCCGAGGCCGCGGCCCAGATCCTGGACCGGATCACCCCGGCCGGCTCCTACGACGCCTTCGCCGGGGTCGACCTGGCCGTCGAGGCGATCGCCGAGGACCTGGAGATCAAGCGGCAGCTGTTCGCCACGCTGGACAAGGTCTGCAAGCCCGGCGCGGTGCTCGCCACCACCACCTCCTCGCTGCCCGTCGTCGCCTGTGCCCGCGCCACCTCGCGCCCGCAGGACGTGATCGGCATGCACTTCTTCAACCCGGCCCCGGCGATGAAGCTGGTCGAGGTCGTGCGGACGGTGCTGACGGCGGACGACGTCCACGCGACCGTCCGCGAGGTCTGCGCGAAGATCAAGAAGCACGCGGTGGACTGCGGCGACCGGGCCGGCTTCATCGTGAACGCGCTGCTGTTCCCGTACCTGAACAACGCGATCAAGATGGTCGAGGAGCACTACGCGTCCCTGGACGACATCGACGCGGCGATGAGGCTCGGCGGCGGCTACCCGATGGGGCCCTTCGAACTGCTCGACGTGGTGGGCCTGGACGTCTCGCTGGCCATCGAGAAGGTCCTGCACCGCGAGTTCCGCGACCCCGGCCTGGCCCCGGCCCCGCTGCTGGAGCACCTGGTGGCCGCGGGCTGCCTCGGCCGCAAGACCGGCCGCGGCTTCCGCGAGTATGCCCGCCGCTGACGGCGCCGGCGACTGGTCCCCCGCGGAGACGGACTGGGGCGGACTGCTCGGCCCCGTGGACACACCCCCGCCCTCCTGGGGCGGGGGAAGCCCCCCGGGCGGGGGGAACCCCTCACCCGCGCACCGAACTGCGCACATGCAGTACGTTCGGGTCATGTCCCAGCCCGCCAAGTCCTCACGTACACCAGCTACGCCCGACGCGCCGGAAAGTGCCGCAGGCAGTCGCGCCGCCGCCCAGCGGCTCAAGATGCGCCGAGAACTGGCGGCCGCAGCCATGGAGCTGTTCGCGACCAAGGGGTACGAGGCGACCACCGTCGACGAGATCGCGGCCGCCGCCGGGGTCGCCCGCCGCACCTTCTTCCGCCACTTCCGCTCCAAGGAAGAGGCGATCTTCCCGGACCACGACGACACGCTGATCCGCGCCGAGGCGGTCCTCAACGCCGCCCCCGCGCACGAGCACCCGCTCGACACCGTGTGCCGCGGCATCAAGGAAGTCATGAAGATGTACGCGGCCCGGCCGGAGATCTCGGTCGCCCGCTACAAGCTCACCCGCGAGGTGCCCACCCTGCGGGAGGCCGAGATCGCGTCGGTCGCCCGCTACGAGCGCCTGTTCACCCGCTACCTCCTCGGCCACTTCGACGAGCACGCGCACGCCGACGACGCCAACGACGACCCGTTGCTGGCCGAGGTGGCCGCCTCCGCGGTCGTCACCGCCCACAACCACGTCCTCAGGCGCTGGCTGCGGGCGGGCGGCCAGGGGGACGTGGAGGCGCAACTCGACCACGCCTTCGCGATCGTGCGCAAGACCTTCGGCACCGGCATCGGAGCCGGCCGGAGCTCGGCCCCCAAGCCGGCCACCACCGCCCCCGCCACGGTGTCGGCGCACGGCGAGGTACTCGTCACGGTCGCCCGCACCGACGCTCCGCTGGACGAGGTCATGCGGACCATCGAGGAGGCGCTGAAGGAGCGCTGAGCCCGCTTCCGGCGCTCCTCCCCGCCTGTCCAGCCTGTGACGACGGCCACCCGACCGGGTGGCCGTTTTGGCATGTCAGAGGCCGTTTTCAAGCAGATTTCAGGGCACGTTCGATCGATCATCGCTCATTTGTTACGTAAAGATTTCATCTGAGGCCAAGTTCTGGCACTCAGTGCCTTGTCACCTGACACGCGGTGTCATACGTTGAAGGAGTCCGGGCGGCCGGCGAGCAGAGACCTTTCGTTCGCCGGCTGTCCCCAAAGGCCCACGGCCCGCGCGCCCGGACGCCTGCGTCACAGGCAACCTCCCGCGCCACAAAGCGCTGCCGAAGCACCACCTAGCCGAACCGACGGCACCTCCCAAAACCCTCAGCAGCACTCATCGCAGCACCGACGAACCCTCAGCGCCCCTCCCTCAGGGCGCTCACCGCCGGAGGCAACACCGTGACCGTGAAGGACATCCTGGACGCGATCCAGTCGAAGGACGCCACGTCCGCCGACTTCGCCGCCCTGCCGCTCCCCGAGTCGTACCGCGCGATCACCGTGCACAAGGACGAGACGGAGATGTTCGCGGGCCTGCAGACCCGCGACAAGGACCCGCGCAAGTCGATCCACCTCGACGAGGTGCCGGTGCCCGAACTGGGCCCCGGAGAGGCCCTGGTGGCCGTCATGGCGTCCTCGGTCAACTACAACTCGGTGTGGACCTCGATCTTCGAGCCGCTGTCCACCTTCGGGTTCCTGGAGCGCTACGGCCGCACCAACGAGCTGGCCAAGCGCCACGACCTGCCGTACCACATCATCGGTTCCGACCTCGCGGGCGTCGTCCTGCGCACCGGCCCGGGTGTCAACGCCTGGAAGCCGGGCGACGAGGTCGTCGCCCACTGCCTCTCCGTCGAGCTGGAGTCCTCGGACGGCCACAACGACACGATGCTCGACCCCGAGCAGCGCATCTGGGGCTTCGAGACCAACTTCGGCGGCCTCGCCGAGGTCGCGCTGGTCAAGTCCAACCAGCTGATGCCGAAGCCGGGCCACCTCAGCTGGGAGGAGGCCGCGGCCCCGGGCCTGGTGAACTCCACCGCCTACCGCCAGCTGGTCTCCCGCAACGGCGCCGGCATGAAGCAGGGCGACAACGTCCTGATCTGGGGAGCGAGCGGCGGCCTCGGCTCGTACGCCACCCAGTTCGCGCTGGCCGGTGGCGCCAACCCGATCTGTGTCGTCTCCAGCGACCAGAAGGCGGACATCTGCCGGTCCATGGGCGCCGAGGCGATCATCGACCGCAGCGCCGAGGGCTACAAGTTCTGGAAGGACGAGCAGACCCAGGACCCGAAGGAGTGGAAGCGCTTCGGCAAGCGCATCCGCGAACTCACCGGCGGCGAGGACATCGACATCGTCTTCGAGCACCCCGGACGCGAGACCTTCGGCGCGAGCGTCTACGTCACCCGCAAGGGCGGCACGATCACCACCTGCGCCTCGACCTCGGGCTACATGCACGAGTACGACAACCGCTACCTGTGGATGTCCCTGAAGCGGATCATCGGCTCCCACTTCGCCAACTACCGCGAGGCCTGGGAGGCCAACCGCCTCATCGCCAAGGGCAAGATCCACCCGACCCTGTCGAAGGTGTACTCCCTGGAGGACACCGGCCAGGCCGCCTACGACGTCCACCGCAACCTGCACCAGGGCAAGGTCGGCGTGCTGTGCCTCGCGCCCGAGGAAGGCCTGGGCGTGCGCGACGAGGAGATGCGCGCCAAGCACATCGACGCCATCAACCGCTTCCGGAACATCTGAGGGCCTTAGATGACAGAGCGTCAGAAGGACCGTCCGTGGCTCATGCGGACGTACG
The DNA here is from genome assembly GCF_014649495.1 of Streptomyces filipinensis. Classification (GTDB taxonomy): domain Bacteria; phylum Actinomycetota; class Actinomycetes; order Streptomycetales; family Streptomycetaceae; genus Streptomyces; species Streptomyces filipinensis. The sequence goes on from NZ_BMTD01000003.1 coordinate 118,531, forward strand.
CCGGTCACTCGACGGCGGAGGCGTCCAACGAGCTGTACCGGCGCAACCTGGCGAAGGGTCAGACCGGTCTGTCGGTGGCTTTCGACCTGCCGACACAGACCGGCTACGACTCCGACCACATCCTCGCCCGCGGCGAGGTCGGCCGGGTCGGCGTGCCCGTCGCGCACCTCGGTGACATGCGCCGGCTGTTCCAGGACATCCCCCTGGAGCAGATGAACACCTCGATGACGATCAATGCCACCGCCATGTGGCTGCTGGCGCTCTACCAGGTCGTCGCCGAGGAGCAGGGCGCGGACATCACCAAGCTCCAGGGCACGACCCAGAACGACATCGTCAAGGAGTACCTGTCCCGCGGGACGCACGTCTTCCCGCCGGGCCCGTCGCTCCGCCTGACGACGGACATGATCGCGTACACGGTCTCCCACATCCCGAAGTGGAACCCGATCAACATCTGCAGCTACCACCTGCAGGAGGCCGGGGCCACGCCGGTGCAGGAGATCGCGTACGCCATGTCCACCGCGATCGCCGTCCTGGACGCCGTGCGCGACTCCGGCCAGGTGCCGCAGGAGCGCATGGGTGATGTCGTCGCCCGTATCTCCTTCTTCGTGAACGCGGGCGTCCGCTTCATCGAGGAGATGTGCAAGATGCGGGCGTTCGGCCGCATCTGGGACAAGGTCACACGCGAGCGGTACGGCATCGAGAACCCCAAGCAGCGCCGCTTCCGCTACGGCGTCCAGGTCAACTCGCTCGGCCTGACCGAGGCGCAGCCGGAGAACAACGTCCAGCGGATCGTGCTGGAGATGCTGGCCGTGACGCTGTCCAAGGACGCCCGCGCGCGTGCCGTGCAGCTGCCGGCCTGGAACGAGGCGCTGGGCCTGCCCCGGCCCTGGGACCAGCAGTGGAGCCTGCGCATCCAGCAGGTGCTCGCCTACGAGAGCGACCTGCTGGAGTACGAGGACATCTTCGAGGGCTCGAAGGTGATCGAGGCGAAGGTCGACCAGCTCGTCGGCGACGCCCTCGCGGAGATCGACCGGATCCAGGAGATGGGCGGCGCGATGGCCGCCGTGGAGTCCGGCTACCTGAAGTCCCAGCTGGTCTCCTCGCACGCCGAACGCCGGGCCCGGATCGAGTCCGGCGAGGAGAAGATCATCGGTGTCAACGCCTTCGAGGGCACCGAGCCGAACCCGCTGACGGCCGACCTGGACACCGCGATCCAGACGGTCGACCCGGCGGTCGAGGCCCAGGTCATCGCCTCGCTGCAGAACTGGCGCGACACGCGCTACCAGCCGCCCTTCAACCACCCGCGCCCCTGCAAGGCGCTGGAGCGGCTGAAGGAGGCCGCCAAGGGCACGGACAACCTGATGGAGGCCACGCTGGAGTGCGCCCGCGCCGGGGTCACGACCGGCGAGTGGGCCGGGGCCCTGCGCGAGGTGTTCGGCGAGTTCCGGGCGCCCACCGGGGTCTCCTCCGCGCCGGTGGCGGTCACCGCCGAGCCGGGCTCCGCGCTGGCCGAGGTGCGGGCCAAGGTGGACGCCACCGCCCGCGACCTGGGCGTCGGCAAGCTGCGCTTCCTGGTCGGCAAGCCGGGCCTGGACGGGCACTCCAACGGCGCCGAGCAGATCGCCGTGCGCGCCCGTGACGCCGGCTTCGAGGTGGTCTACCAGGGCATCCGGCTGACGCCCGAGCAGATCGTGGACGCGGCTCTGGCCGAGGACGTGCACGCGGTGGGCCTGTCGATCCTGTCCGGCTCGCACGCCCAGCTGGTCCCGGACGTGCTCCAGCGGCTGCGTGTGGCCGGTGCCACAGATATACCGGTGATCGCTGGTGGCATCATCCCCAACGGTGACGCCGAGCAGCTCAGGGCAGCCGGAGTGGCCGCCGTCTTCACCCCGAAGGACTTCGACATCACCGGAATCATCGGCCGCATCGTCGACGAGATCCGGAAAGCGAACAAGCTCGACCCCCTGGAGGTCCCCGCATGACCACCCCCGTCAACCGCCTTCGCCCGCGGCGCTCCTGCCTGGCCGTGCCGGGCTCGAACCCGCGCTTCCTGGAGAAGGCGCAGGGCCTCCCGGCGGACCAGGTCTTCCTGGACCTGGAGGACGCCTGCGCGCCGCTCGCCAAGCCCGAGGCGCGGCACACCATCGTCAAGTTCCTCAACGAGGGCGACTGGACGGGCAAGACGCGGGTCGTGCGCGTGAACGACTGGACGACCGAGTGGACGTACCGGGACGTCGTCACGGTCGTCGAGGGCGCCGGCCAGAACCTCGACTGCATCATGCTGCCGAAGGTGCAGAGCGCCGAGCAGGTCGTCGCGCTCGACCTCCTCCTCACCCAGATCGAGAAGACCATGGGCTTCGAGGTCGGCAAGATCGGCATCGAGGCGCAGATCGAGAACGCCCAGGGCCTGAACAACGTCAACGCGATCGCGCAGGCCTCCCCGCGCGTCGAGACCATCATCTTCGGCCCGGCCGACTTCATGGCCTCCATCAACATGAAGTCGCTGGTCGTGGGCGAGCAGCCGCCCGGCTACCCGGCGGACGCCTACCACTACATCCTGATGAAGATCCTGATGGCCGCCCGCGCCAACAACCTCCAGGCGATCGACGGCCCCTACCTGCAGATCCGCAACGTCGAGGGCTACCGCGAGGTCGCCCAGCGCGCCGCCGCGCTCGGTTTCGACGGCAAGTGGGTGCTGCACCCGGGCCAGGTCGAGGCGTCCAACGAGATCTTCTCGCCGTCCCAGGAGGACTACGACCACGCCGAGCTGATCCTGGACGCGTACGACTACTACACGTCCGAGGCGGGCGGCAAGAAGGGCTCCGCGATGCTCGGCGACGAGATGATCGACGAGGCGAGCCGCAAGATGGCCCTGGTCATCTCGGGCAAGGGCCGGGCCGCCGGCATGCAGCGCACGTCGAAGTTCGAGATCCCCGCCAGCTAAGGAGCCCTGAGCGCGATGCAGTTCGGACGCACCTACGAGGAGTTCGAGGTCGGGGCGACGTACAAGCACTGGCCGGGCAAGACGGTCACGGAGTACGACGACCACCTGTTCTGTCTCCTCACCATGAACCACCACCCGCTCCACATGGACACGAACTATGCGGAGAAGACGACGGACTTCGGCAAGAACGTCGTCGTCGGGAACTACATCTACTCCCTGCTGCTCGGCATGTCCGTCCCGGACATCTCGGGCAAGGCGATCGCCAACCTGGAGATCGAGTCGCTCAAGCACGTGGCGCCGACCTTCCACGGCGACACGATCTACGGCGAGACGACCGTGCTGGACAAGTGGCCGTCGAAGTCGAAGAACGACCGCGGGATCGTCTACGTCGAGACCAAGGGCTACAAGCAGGACGGCACCCTGGTGTGCGTCTTCCGCCGCAAGGTGATGGTGCCCACCGAGACGTACATCAAGGAGCGCGGCGGCGAGCAGCCGGGCCGCCCGGAGCTGACCGCACCTGCGGAAAAGAAGTCGGAGAAGTAAGCCATGGCCCGTCTCGCCCAGACCGCCGGTCTGACCGACGTCCAGCAGGAGATCCTCTCCACGGTTCGGGACTTTGTCGACAAGGAGATCATTCCTGTCGCCACCGGGCTGGAGCACCGCGACGAGTACCCGCAGCAGATCGTGGACGGCCTGAAGGAACTCGGCCTGTTCGGTCTGATGATCCCCGAGGAGTACGGGGGCCTGGGCGAGTCGCTCCTCACGTACGCGCTGTGCGTGGAGGAGATCGCCCGCGGGTGGATGTCGGTGTCCGGCATCATCAACACCCACTTCATCGTCGCGTACATGCTCAAGCAGCACGGCACGCAGGAGCAGAAGGACCACTTCCTGCCCCGCATGGCGGCCGGCGACATCCGGGGCGCCTTCTCGATGTCGGAGCCGGGTCTGGGCTCCGATGTGTCGGCGATCACGTCGAAGGCGGTCAAGGACGGCGACGAGTACGTCCTGAACGGTCAGAAGATGTGGCTGACGAACGGCGGCACCTCGTCGCTCGTGGCCGTTCTCGTCCGGAGTGACGAAGGACACCCCGAGGGTACGGCGCCCCACAAGTCGATGACGACCTTCCTGATCGAGAAGGAGCCGGGCTTCGGCGAGGTCCGCCCCGGCCTCACCATCCCCGGCAAGATCGAGAAGATGGGCTACAAGGGCGTCGACACCACCGAGCTGATCATGGACGGCCTGCGGCTGCCCGCCGATCGGGTGCTCGGCGGGGTCACCGGCCGAGGTTTTTACCAAATGATGGACGGCGTGGAGGTCGGCCGCGTCAACGTGGCGGCGCGTGGCTGCGGGGTCGCCCAGCGCGCCTTCGAGCTGGGTGTGCAGTACGCCCAGCAGCGGCACACCTTCGGCAAGCCGATCGCCCAGCACCAGGCCATCCAGTTCAAACTGGCGGAGATGGCGACCAAGGTCGAGGCCGCGCATGCGATGATGGTCAACGCGGCACGCAAGAAGGACTCCGGCGAGCGGAACGACCTCGAGGCCGGGATGGCGAAGTACCTGGCCTCCGAGTACTGCAAGGAGGTCGTGGAGGACGCCTTCCGGATCCACGGCGGCTACGGCTTCTCCAAGGAGTACGAGATCGAGCGCCTCTACCGCGAGGCCCCGATGCTGCTCATCGGTGAAGGTACCGCCGAGATCCAGAAAATGATCATTGGGCGCAGACTGCTCGAAGAGTATCGGTTCCAGGGCTGATTGTCCGGATACGGGGTGTTTTCTTCGAGAAGAAGATCACACCCCGTAGACGGTCTTCGGCCGCCGACTCGGCTTCCCAGCTTGCCCAGTTGCGGCCCGCGCCCGGTACGATCCCCGGAAAGCCGCCGTCCCCCGTCTAGCGCGGCATCATCCGCTACGAAGGTCATCCATGCCCCACAGCCAAACCTCTGCACCTCGCGACAGCCGAGCCGGCGTACGCCTCGCGCGCGGAGCATCGCCGTGGCTTCTCCCGACCGTCGCCACCGCAGCCCTCAGCCTGGCCCGTGCCCGCCGCTCCGGCGCGGCCCGTGCCGTGGCCGTACCCGCCACCGCGCTCGCGGCCGGCATGCTGTGGTTCTTCCGCGACCCCGAGCGCGAGATCGCCCAGGGCCGGGTCATCTCGCCCGCCGACGGTGTGGTGCAGAGCATCATGCCGTGGAAGGACGGACGCACCCGCGTCGCGATCTTCATGAGCCCGCTGAACGTCCACGTCAACCGCGCGCCCCTCGCGGGCACGGTGACGTCCGTCGAGCACATCCCCGGCGGCTTTGTTCCGGCTTTCAATAAGGAGAGCGAGAACAACGAGCGCGTAGTCTGGCATTTCGACACCGAACTCGGCGACATCGAGATGATCCAGATCGCTGGCGCGGTGGCCCGCCGCATCGTGCCCTACCTTCCCGAGGGCACGAAGGTCGAGCAGGGCGACCGAATCGGTCTGATCCGCTTCGGCTCGCGTGTCGACCTCTACCTGCCCGAGGGCGTGGAGGTCGCGGTCGAGGTCGGGCAGAAGACCGTGGCTGGGGTGACTCGCATTGACCGTGATTGATCCGGAGACCCAGGCCGGCTGGGTGCCCGAGGCCGACGAGGTGGACGACGAGGAGGAGATGCCCCTCTCGCTCCGCCTGTCGATAGCGGACACCCTCACCCTGGGCAATGCCACGTGCGGCTTCATGGCGGTGTACTTCACCACCACCGGCATCCTGATCCCGCATCTGACAGGCAACGACGAGTCCGCGGGCATGGCGCGGCACAGCGCGGCCACGGCCGTCATCCTGATGCTCTGCGCGGCCGTCTTCGACCTGTTCGACGGCCTGGTCGCGCGCAAGCTGCGCTCGTCGCCCATGGGCGCGGAGCTGGACAACCTGTCCGACCTGATCAGCTTCGGGCTCGCGCCCGCGTACTTCGTGCTGGTCTACGGCATGGTCGCGGACGACGCGCACCAGAGAGTCGCGGCGCTCGGGGCAATCGTGGTGCTCCTGGCCGTCGTGCTGCGTCTGGCGCGCTTCTCGTGCGTGACGATGAAGGACGGCATGTTCCAGGGCATGCCCTCGCCGTTCGGCGCGCTGACGGTCGTCTCGATCGTGCTGCTGGAGCTGCCCTTCGTGGCGACGCTGCTGGCGATCCTCGGGACGGCCTGGCTGATGGTGAGCCGGGTGGAGTACCCGAAGCCGAGGGGACGCCTGGCCGGGGCCATGCTGTCCTGGATCGTGCTGTCCATGGGTCTGCTGGCGGCGTGGGCCTTCGACGCGCCGAGCGGCCAGCTCCTGCTGCAGACGGGCTGTGCGCTGCAACTGGTCATGGGCGCGGTCATCCCGTTGTTCGCCACGGCTCGGCGGGTGAACAACTTCCGTGACAATCGGCGCGAGGCGCGGACGGCGCAGCTGCCGTAACCGCGGACCGACCGCGCGAAGGGCCCTGGACCGGGTTGGTCCAGGGCCCTTCGCCTGTGCCTGTGCCGCCGCGGCGGGACACGGGCGCCGCCGCTAGGCCGAGGGGTCGCGCAGCTGCTCGAGGCGCTCGGCGGCGGAGCGGGCCAGGGGGTGGCCGGGGCCGAACACCCGGCGGTAACCGTCGAGGCAGCTGCCCAGCAGTCGAGCCGCCTCCTGCCGTCGCCCGGCGTCGACCAGGACGTTCGCCAGGTTCTCCCGGGCGTGCAGGGTCTCGGGGTGACTGTCGCCGTACAGCCGGACCGTGCCGGCCTCGACCTCGCGCAGCACGACCACGGCCGCCGCACAGCGGCCCCTGGCGTGCAGGACGGCGGCGAGGTTGTTGCGGACCGGCAGGGCGTCCCTGTGATCCCGGCCCTTGGTGCGCTCGTACTCGGCCAGGACCTCGCGCAGCACCGTCTGCGCCTCGCGCAGCCGGCCGATCCGGCACAGGGCGGCGCCGAGGTTGGCCCGTGCGTGGAGCAGTTCGTCCTCGCGCTCGCCACGTCGCTCCAGCCGGCCGATCAGGTCCCTCAGCTCCCGTTCGGCCTCCTCCCAGCGGCCCGCCTTGATCAGGGAGATCGCATGGCCGTTGGCGGCGGACAGCGTGTCGGGGTGGTCCGGTCCGAGCGCGCGCCTGCGGCGTTCCAGGACGTCCCTGCGCAGCGCGGTGGCCTCCGGCACGCGTCGCAGGGCCTCCAGCACCTCGGCGAGGTGGACGGCGCTGCGGAGGGTGTCGGGGTGGTCGCGGCCCAGCAGCGCGGCTCGGTTGTCCCAGACGTTGCGGCCCAGCTCCTCCGCCCGGCCGAGCTCTCCCATCGTCTTGAACAGACCGGCCAGGTCCGCGGCCGTCGTCAGGGTGTCCTCGTGCGCGTAGCCCAGCACCCGCGACTGCACCCGCACCAGCTCCGTCAGACGCTCGCAGGCCTCCGCCCGGCGCTCCTTCACCTGTGCGAGCACCCGGGCGTAGTCGCGGAAGGCGGCCAGCGTCTCGGGGTGGTCCGGCCCGAGCCGCTCCAGAGCGGCGTTGGCCTTCATGCCGAAGTGCTGGTCGGCGGGGATGGGGAGCCGGAAGAGCTCCTCCTCGGTTCCGTCCGGGCCCGTCAGCGTGGCGACCCACTCGGCCGTCGACGGGAACCCCGGCTCCGGTTCTGCCTCCGTCCCCGGTTCGGGTGGATCGTCCGGGTTCCTCGAACGGCCGTGCCACCACCGGGCCATGGCGGATCAGCTCCCTTCCCGTCCTCTTTACCCTGTCGTCCTGTCCGTTCTATCCGTCCTGCCAGTTCTGCCTGTTCTGCCTGTTCTGTCCGTCAGGGGCCTGAGTGCACATGGGCGGCCCACAGGCTGGGCGTACGGGGGAAGGCCGCGCGGCACTCCCTGACGGCCTGGTGCAGGGCGAGGGCGCTCCGCCCGGTGTCGAGGCCCGGCGCGTCGGCTTCACGGCCGTCGCGCAGGTGCCGGTACAGACTCCTGGCCACCCGCACCGCCACCGCGTCGTGCACCGGCCAGAGCGTTCCGATGGCGTGGGGGTAGCCGGCGACCTGGAACGCCGAGGTGATGTGGATGGACTCGTCCGCCAGCCGTTCGGCGCCCCGCGCGGTCTCACAGGCCGACAGGACCGCGAGCCGCGCCCGCGGCAGGTCCAGCCGGGAGATCCGGCGGACCGTCAAGGGCTCTCGCCGGTGGTCGTGGACGAGCAGGCGGGCGTTCGACGGATCGTCCGGATCGCTCACCCCGTGGCAGGCGAAGTGGGCGTACGGGTGCTCGGGCAGCGCCCGCACCACCCGTTCGAGCGTCGCGTCGGCGCCGGTGATCAGGTCGAACGGCAGGAGCTTCGCCAGCTCCGCGACCTCGCGCCGGGCACCGCCGAGCGGCCGGGCGCCGGGTGTCACGGGCTGCGCCACGGCCAGCAGACGGCCCGGGGGCACCGGCCCCGCCGCCCGGGCCCGGGCGTACGCCAGCGTGCGCACGGTCGGCGTGTACGAGGAGACCACCCGGTCCAGGACGGAGCGGTGTCCGCCGGGACGGCCTGCCGCGTGCAGCGGCAGCGCGGCGAGCGCGCCGCCCGGCGACCACCACAGCCGGGGCCAGTCGTCGCCGGACGGCGCGTCGAGCAGACCGAGGCGGGCGAGAACGGGTTCGGCGACGTGGTCCCACGCCCAGCCCAGCACATCCGCGAGGGTCCGCTGGGCCTGCCGTTCCCCGGCGGGGTCGGTGGCCGCCGCGAGCGCCTCGTCCAGCCGGGTCACCTGGTGCTCCACCGTCACCGGGGTGACCTGCGGCAGCGGCACCACCAGCACCCCCTCCGGCCGCAGGACCAGCGCGTCGCTGCGGTACCCGCTGCAGTACGCGAGCACCACCGGCCCGCGGTCTGCGCAGGCCAGCAAACTGGCGAGCGTCGGTGCCGCGAGGAAGTCGGCGAAGCCGGGCAGCGCGCGGATCCGGGTGACGAGCCGTTCCCACTCCGCGGCCAGCCGGTACCGTTCCTCGTCCGGCCGCTCCCGCTCCTCGGCGTCCAGCGCGTCGATGCGGTCCCGTAGGCGCAGGAAGAGTCCGGCCTGCTCCGGGTGCGCGGCGCGCAGCCGCTCCCACTCCCCGCGCGCGGAGACGGCCTGCCAGAGCAGCACACCCCGGCCGTGCTCCAGCAGCTGGACGGCCAGTTCCGGCGCTCCTGCGTTGACGGCGCACGCCGCGGCGTCGGCGGCCAGACCGTGCGCCCGTGTGAGCCGGTGCTCCCGGTCGCTGCGCGCCAGCCGCCGCGTGACGCTGAACGGCAGCAGTTCCACCGCCAGCCGGTGTCCCCGCAACGCCTCGTCCCAGCGCCCTGCGTCGGCCGCGGCCACGCCCCAGTCGCGGGCCGCCTCGATCCGGCGGTGGGCCGGGAGGGCCTCGATCGCGGCGACCTGCCGGTAGGCGTCCTCGGCCGCCAGCAGCACCCCCGGATCGCCGGTGACCTCGTGCAGGGTGCGCAGGGCGCTCGCGTACGTCATCCGGTGGTTCGCGTGCACCGCGTCCCCGCCGGACGGCGCCCACACGGCCCGGCCCAGCGTGCTGACCGCCTGGTCCAGCACCGCCGTGTCCTCGGTGGCCTGCGCCTTGGTGAGCAGCGTCTTGCCGAGGTTGTGCAGCAGGTCGGCCTGACCCGGGTCGCCGTACGCCGTGGCGTCGGCTGCCCGGGTCAGCAGTGAGATCGCCTCCTCCAGGTCGTTCGGGTGACCCGCGGCGGCGTACCGCTCGGACAGCGCGTTGGCGAGGTGGTTCGCCCGGACGGTCCACATCGGGCTGCCCTGGGCGGTGCGGGCCAGCACATCGCGGGCGAGCGCCACGGCCTCGGCAGCCGCCGAGACGTCTCCGGTCCGGTCGTACCAGGTCTGCAGGACCACTCCCAGGTTGGCCAGATGAACCAGGTCGGTGGGCGCGGCGGAGGACCCGGCGGCCTGCCGGGCCAGGCCGGCGGCCTCGCGCAGGGCGGCCAGGTCGCCGGTCAGGTGGTAGCGCTCGCGCAGCGCGACCGCGAGGTTCGCCACGAAGCCGTCGGACCGCCCGGGCCCGCTGCCGGCCACGGCCTCCCGCAGCGCCTGGACGGCCTCGTCCAGCAGGGCCGCGTCTCCGGTCCGCTCGCCGAGCCGGTGCAGGGCGTTGCCCAGGCTGTTCAGCCGGTGCACGCGGGCCCGGCCGGCCGGGGGCGTGTGCCGGACGGCCGCGCGCAGCAGGTCCACCGACTCACGCAGCAGCGCCGTGTCGCCGCCGTGCTCGGCGGCCAGCCGCAGTGCCACGCCCAGCCCGGTCAGCGCGTTCAGCCGCTGGGGGGAGTCCGCCCGGTCCGGGGCCTCGGCCAGGGCCGTCCGGGTGACGCGGAGCAGCTCGGCGACGGCGGACTCGTCGGGCGAGACGTCCACCCACGTCCGCAGCGCCGTACCGAGGCCGTCCAGGACGAAGGCGCGGTGCCGCGCCCCGGGCGGGCTCTCCGCCAACGCCGCGCGCCGCAGGTCGAGCCCCTCGCGCAGCGCCTCCAGGTCCCCCGACAGGCCGAAGCGGTGCTCCCTGGTCCGCGCGAGACCGTCCATGCTCGTCGGGCGTTCCGCGTCGCCGGGCGGCAGATGGCTCAGCGCACCGCGGAACGCGCGCTCCGCCTCCGCCAGGTCCCCCGGGTCGCCCGTCTCCTCGTACCGCATGTCGAGCAGCCGGCCGAGGGAGTCGAGTGCCATCGCCCGGTTGTCGCTCCGTTCCAGGGGGAGGTCCACGGCCCGCCGCAGCGCCCCGACCGCCCGGTCGAGGTCCTGCCGGTCGCGCAGGTCCTCGAAGCGACGGCCCGACGCGACCCCGAGGAAGACGAGGTCCTGCTCCGCCGCCCCCTCCTCGGCCGCCGCCGCTCCGCTCAGCGCGATCAGCTCGTCCCGGTCGTGGTCGTCGTCGTACGCCCGCCACCGCAGCCACAGGCCCGCGCGCAGGTTCGCCTCGCAGCTCCTGCGCCGGTCGGCGCCCATCGGGCGGCGCAGTGCGGCCCGGTACCACTCGACCGCCTGGTCCAGGTCCCCGCGGTCGCCCGTGCGCTGGAACCGTCGCGTCCACGCCGCGGCTGTCAGCGCCGGATCCGGCGACGTGGCTTCGTCCTCATACGGCATGACCGGCCCCCGTGTGCCGAGATGACACTCCACGATATCCAACTGCCCCGAGGGGCACGGTCGTTATGCTGATCCGCACAGGGGAGGGAGAAAGCGGTGATGGATCCCGGACCGGGCCACGAGCGGCTCGGGGAACTGTGCCGGAGGCTGCTGGCGACGCCGGCCGAGCTGGCCGCCGACGAGGCGATGCGGCAGCTCGTCGACCGCATCCTCGCCGAGGTGCGCGGCGGCCGTCCGCCCGGGGAACTGGAGGACGCCTTCGACGAGCTGGAGGACCTGCTCCTCGCCGCCGGGCACAGCGCCGGTCTCGGCTCCTACCGCACCACCCCCGGCTCCTACCAGCGCCTCCCGGGCGCCGGCCACGGCCACCCGCCGCTGTATGTGCTCGCCTGCCCCCTCGGGCACTGCGCACGGGTCGAGGCCCCGGACGCCGGCCGGACGCCGCGGTGCCTCGTCTTCGACCGGCCGCTGCGCGAGATCCCCCTGCGGCCGTGAGCGCCTTCCTCAGCACGCTCGGCGGCAGGCTCGCCGAACGCTGGATGGCGCTCCTGGCGGTCCCCGGTCTGATCTACCTGGCGGCGCTGGCCGCCGCCGGCACCCTCGGCCAGCGGCACTGGAACGACACCGGACGCCTGCGCGCCCGGCTGGACGCCCTGGCCGCCGCCCCCGGCGCGCACAGCCCGGGCGCCCTCGCGGTGGCCGCGCTGGCCGTCCTGGCCGGAGCCGCGGCCGTGGGAGCCGCCGTCCAGGCGGTGGGAACGTGGTGCGAGAAGGCCTGGCTCACCGATGCGCGCGGACCCGCCACCCGCCGGCTGACCGCCCGTCGCCTGCGGCGCTGGCAGGACGCCGACCGCGCCTACCGCACCGCCCTGGTGGCCGCCGGTCGCGCCACGATCGCCGGCGCCGGCGACGCCGGTCCGCTCACCGAATCCGCCGAACGCCACCACGCCGCCCGGGCCCGTATCGCCCTCGCCGCGCCCCGGCACCCGTTCTGGGCCGGCGACCGGATCACCGCCCCCGAACACCGGGTCTGGCACGCCTACCGGCTCGACCTCACCGTCGCCTGGCCCCACCTGTGGCTCCTCGCCCCCGACGGCACCCGCGCCGAACTCAACACGGCGCGCGCCGCCTTCGCCGCGGCGGCGCGCCTGCACGCCTGGGCCGCGGCCTACCTCCTGCTCGGGGTGTGCTGGTGGCCCGCCGCGGTCATCGGCCTGCTGGCCGCGGCGACCGCGGCCGGCCGGGGACGGGCCGCCGCCTCCGCGTTCGCCGACCTCGCCGAAGCGGTCACCGACCTGCACGGGAAGGATCTCGCGCTGGCCCTCGGCATCCCCTGCGACGGTGGTCTCAGCCGCGAGGTGGGTGCGGAGATGACGCGGGTCCTGGGCAAGGACGTGGCCTAGGGGCAGTCGTCCGGTTCATCCCGGCGTCGCCGATCCGTACGGTTCGTCACGGCCGGCCTGATCCGAACGACACCGGCGGGCGCCGGTGACCGCTCCGGCGCTCCGCCCCGGCGGGCGGAACAGGCGCCGCTTCCGGGGGCGGCGCCGCCCAGGGCCTCAGCTCAGGTGCTCCTCGGCGATCCGGATCGCGACCCGCTCCAGAATCGGCCCCGCGTCCGCGATGCACCGGGCGACATCCGGCTCGACGGACGTGAGCGGGTACGCCTGGGAGATCCCCGCCCCGCGCAGCGCCTCCGGTGACAGCGCCAGCCGCCCGCACACCGCCACGACCTCCTTGCCGGAGGCCCTGGCCGCCGCGGCGACCCCGGCCGGCGCCTTCCCGTGCAGCGTCTGCTCGTCCAGCGACCCCTCACCGGTGATCACCAGCGAGGCCCGCTCCAGCGCGGGCGCGAAGCCGAGGACGTCCAGCATGACCTCGATGCCGGGCCGGAACCCGGCCCCCAGGAGCAGGGCGCCGTAGCCGATGCCGCCCGCGGCGCCCGCGCCCGGTGCCACCGCGTGCTCGGCGGCACGCGGCCCCACCGCCGCCTCCAGCACCTTGGCGAAGTGGGCGAGCGCCGCGTCCAGCGTCGCCACGTCGTCCGGCGAGGCGCCCTTCTGCGGGCCGTACACCGCCGGGGCGCCCTTCGGCCCGGTCAGCGGATTGTCGACGTCGCTGGCGAGCACCAGCTCCACGGACGACAGCCGCGCGTCCAGGCCGGACAGATCCGCGCGCGCCAGATCGGCGAGCCCCCCGCCGCCGGGCGGGACCGGTTCCCCGTCCTCGTCCAGGAACCGTGCGCCCAGCGCGGTCAGCATGCCCGCGCCGCCGTCCGTCGTGGCGCTGCCGCCGACGCCGAACACGATGGTCCGCGCGCCCGCGTCGAGCGCGGCCCGCAACAGCTCGCCGGAGCCGTACGTCGAGGCCGTCAGCGGCGCGAAGACGCCGGCCGGGAGGCGCTGCAACCCGCTGGCCTCGGCCATCTCCACGACCGCGGTGTCGCCGCGCAGCGCGAACGCGGCCGTCACCTCCTGGCCCAGCGGTCCGGCGACCCGGACCTCCCGCCGCTCGAAACCGGCCGCGACCGCCGCGTCCACGGTCCCGTCGCCGCCGTCGGCCACGGGCAGCGCCTCGACGTGGAGATCCGGCACGACCCGGCGCAGCCCGGCCGTCACCCGCTCGGCGACCTGCACGGCCGTCAGCGAGCCCTTGAACTTGTCCGCGGCGATGAGCACCCGACGGGTCTCGTTCACTGCAGCGTCCGCCACCTTGCTTTCCCCTTGCTCTCCGGGCCCCGCGCACGTCAGGGCCAGTCGCGCCGCTGCGACCATAACCGGAGGACACCCTCGCCGTCATGCCCCGACCGAAGGCTGGGAAGCACCTGGGAGCACCCTGGGGAAAACGGGTAGACCCCAGCCATGACCAGCCAGCGCCCCGGACCCGCCGCCCTCGCCGACCGCATCCACGGCGGCTGGCTCGGCCGGATCGCGGGGAACATGCTCGGCAAACCGGTCGAGCAGGGCGAGGTGTGGACCCGCGAGCGCATCGACCGCTATCTGCGCAAGGCCGAGGCGCTGCCCCTCACCGACTATCTGCCCGAGCCCGCCGACCCGGCCGAGACCGCCGTACTGCGCCCGGAGTGGCGGGACTGCGTGCGCGGCCGGATCCACGGCAGCGTGCGCGACGACGACGTCGACTACGCGATCCTCGGCCTGCACCTGCTGGAGACGCACGGCTTCGGCTTCAGCACCGAGCAGGTCGGCGATCTGTGGCTGCTGAGGCTGCCGTACCTGCAGACCTTCACCGCGGAACGGGCGGCGTACCGCAACCTCGCGAACGGGCTGAAGCCACCGCTGACGGCGACGTACGACAACCCGTACCAGGAGTGGATCGGCGCGCTGATCCGCGCCGACGTGCATGGCTGGACCCACCCCGGCGACCCGGCCGGCGCCGCCTCCCTGGCCCGCCGGGACGCGGTGCTCTCGCACACCGGCAACGGCGTCTACGGCGCGATGTGGGCGGCCGCGCTGATCGCGGCGGCGTTCACCGCGCCGACCGTCCGGGACGCGCTGGAGTGCGCGCTCGCCGTCGTCCCGGCGAGCTGCCGGCTCGCCCGTACCGTGCGACGGGTCATGACCCTGTACGAGACGCGGCTGCCCTGGGAGGAGACCCTGGCCACGCTGACCGCGGAGACCGCCGGGCTCGGCTGGATCCACACCGTCCCGAACGCCGCCGTCCTCACCGCCGGGCTGCTCTACGGCGACGGCGACTTCACCCGGACCATCGCGCTGACCGTGCGCGGCGGCCTGGACACCGACTCCAACGGGGCGACGGCCGGCTCGGTGGCCGGGGTCCTCACCGGCGCGGACGCGATCCCCGCCCAGTGGAAGGAGCCGCTGCGGGACACGGTACGGAGCGCGGTGTTCGGCTTCGACGGCGTACGGATCAGTGCGCTGGCGGAACGCACCCTGCGCCTGGCGACGCCCGCGCCGTAGCCGTACGGCCGCTGGTTACCCTTCCTGAATGACCACGACTCCTGACTTCGCCACGTACATCGCGAGCCTGCCCCGTGTCCTCGCCGGTGCCGCCGTGCTCTTCCGGGACGCCGAGGGGCGCGTGCTGCTGGTCGAGCCCAACTACCGCGAGGGCTGGGCGCTGCCGGGCGGCACGATCGAGTCGGACGACGGGGAGACCCCGCGCCAGGGCGCCCGCCGGGAGACGCTGGAGGAGATCGGGCTGGACCTGCAGCTCGGCCGGCTGCTGGCCGTGGACTGGGTGCACGGCGAGGCCCGTCCGCCATTGGTGGCGTACCTGTACGACGGCGGTGTCCTCACCGACGCCGACCTCAAGGCGATCCGCCTCCAGGAGGAGGAACTGCTCTCCTGGCGCCTGGTCCCGCGCGAGGAGATCACCACCCACCTGCCCGGCGCCGTCGGCCGCCGCGTCCTGACCGCCCTCGACGTCCTCGCGGACGGCTCCGGCACGGCGGAACTGGAGAACGGCCACCGGGTGGCCTGACCGGGCGGCGGGTGCGCGCACCCGCCCTCTCCGCTCCCACGGCACCTGGTGGCGTGTCGGAGAGCCTTCGCCCTTCGGCGGGTCAGCCCGCTGCCGGGCGCTGCGGCACCGACGCTCGCGTGAAACCGTGGCTCCGCTCCACTTTCGCCACGTGCAGCGTGTAGCTCTGGTACCACTCGGCTTGCCCGCGCTTCTGCGCCGCGCGGTGCTCGGCGTTGCTCCGCCACTCCGCGAGGGCGTCGGCGTCGCGGAAGTACCCGACGGTGATGCCCAGCCCGCCGGGAGTCTGCGCGTGGTCCATCCCCAGGAACCCGGGGACGTCCTTCACCAGCTCTTCCATGCGTGCGCTGGTCTCGCTGTAGCCGCTCTGGTCCTGGGTCCGCACCGAGGTGAAGACAGCGACGTAATAGGGGGGTTCAGGGGTCTCGACGGGCGCGACAGGAGCTTCGGAGTGATCACTCATGGCGCCACCATAGACCGGATGCGCCCCCTCGCGGCCGGCACCGCCGGGGGCCCTCGGGGCCGCCCGAAACCCGTTCGCTCCGAGCAGGCGGGCGGCCTACCCTCGGGCCATGAGCAGCCCTCTCGTAGCCCTACTCAGCGGCGCCGGCATCTCCACCGATTCCGGGATCCCTGACTACCGCGGTCCGAACGGGCTGTGGCGGCGGGATCCCGAGGCCGAGAAGCTGGTGACGTACGAGTACTACATGGCGGACCCGGAGATCCGGCGCCGGTCCTGGCAGATGCGGCGGAAGAACCGCACGCTGCGGGCCGAGCCGAACGCCGCGCACCGGGCCGTCGCCGAGCTGGAGCGTTCCGGCGTGCCGGTGCGGGTGATCACGCAGAACGTGGACGGGCTGCACCAGCTGGCCGGGATGCCCGCCCGCAAGGTGCTGGAGCTGCACGGCAGCGCACGCGGCGTGGTGTGCACCGGGTGCGGGGCGCGGGGGCCGATGGAGGACGCCCTCGCCCGGGTCGAAGCCGGCGAGGACGATCCGGCGTGTCTGGAGTGCGGTGGCATCCTCAAGTCCGCCACCGTGATGTTCGGCGAGCGCCTGGACCCGGTGGTCCTCGGGGAGGCCGTGGCGATCAGCAAGGCCTGCACGGTCTTCATCGCCGTCGGCAGCAGCCTGCAGGTCCAGCCCGCCGCCGGCCTCGTCGGCGTCGCCGCCGACCACGGCGCCCGGCTGATCATCGTCAACGCCGAGCCGACGCCGTACGACGACCGCGCCGACGACCTCGTACGCGAGCCGATCGGCACGGCGCTGCCCGAACTGCTCGACCGCATCCGTGCGGAGAGCGGCAGGTAGGGGGTACGCCGGTCCCGTACGAGGACCCGTTCCCCGGTGCCGGGACCGACTGGGGCAAGATCTTTCTGCCGGGCGGCCGCGGACCGGGCGGCCGCCGATGCCCACACGCGTGCACCGACAGCGCGTTTCCCCGGGGAGGAACGACATGCGATTCCGCTGCGCCGTACTCGACGACTTCCAGGACGTGGCGGCCGCGTCGGCCGACTGGTCGGTGCTGGGCGACCGGGTGGAGGTCGTCTCCTTCACCGAGCACTTCGCGAGCGAGGACGCGCTCGCCGCCGCGCTCGCCGACTTCGACTGTGTGATCACGCTGCGCGAGCGGGTGCCGTTCCCGGCGGGCCTGCTGAACCGGCTGCCCCGGCTGAAGCTCCTGATCGCCTCCGGCATGCGCAACTCGGTGATCGACTACGCGGCGGCCGAGGCCGGCGGCGTCACCGTGTGCGGGACCGAGAGCTCCGGCACCCCGCCGGTCGAGCTCACCTGGGCCCTGCTCCTCGGGCTCGCCCGCGGCATCGTCCCGGAGAACAACGCCCTGCGCGACGGCGGCCCCTGGCAGTCGACCGTCGGCGCCGACCTGCACGGCCGCACGCTCGGGCTGCTCGGCCTGGGCAGGATCGGCAGCCGGGTCGCCCGGGTCGGGCTCGCCTTCGGCATGGACGTCGTCGCCTGGAGCCAGCACCTCACCAAGGAGCGCGCCGACGAGGCCGGCGTACGGCTGGCCCCGGCCAAGGAGGAACTGCTCGCGGACAGCGACTTCGTGTCCGTGCACCTCGCGCTGGGCGAGCGGACCCGCGGGCTGCTCGGAGCCGCCGAACTCGCCCTGCTCAAGCCGACCGCCTATCTGATCAACACCTCGCGGGCCGCGATCGTCGACCAGGACGCGCTGCTCGCCGCGCTGCGCGACGGCCGTATCGCCGGCGCCGGCGTCGACGTCTTCGACGTGGAACCGCTGCCCGCCGACCACCCGATGCGCACCGCGCCGCGCCTGCTCGCCACCCCGCACCTGGGATATGTGTCCCGCGCCAACTACGCGCGCTACTACGGCCAGGCCGTGGAGGACATCCAGGCCTACCTCGACGGCGCCCCGGTCCGGATCCTCGGCTGACCCGCGGTGGCGCCGTACCGGCGGGGGCGGGCCCGCCGGTACGGCCGTCGGTCAGAAGAGGGCCGTACCGCGTTCGAAGTCCAGCAGCCGGCGCTTGCGGTCCAGGCCGCCGCCGTATCCGGTGAGGCTGCCGTCGGAGCCGATCACGCGATGGCAGGGGACGATGATGCCGACGGGGTTGCGGCCGTTGGCCAGGCCGACCGCGCGGGAGGCCCCGGGGCTGCCGAGGGCGTCGGCGAGTTCGCCGTAGGTGCGGGTCTCGCCGTACGGGATGCGGGTGAGCTGTTCCCAGACGCTGCGCTGGAACGGCGTTCCGCGCAGGGCGAGTTCGACGGTGAACGACGTCAGCCGCCCCCCGAAGTACGCCGTCAGCTGCTCCTCCGCCTCAAAGAAGGCGGCCGGGGTGTCGTCGCGCGGGCCGAAGTCCTCCTCGGCCGGGCGGTGCCGCTGGCCGGCCATGTACAGCCCGCACAGGGCGCCCTCGGCGTCGGCGACCAGGGTGAGGGGGCCGTAGGGGCTGTCGATCACGGTGTGGCAGGTCACGGTGGACTCGGTGGTCACGGGCGGAACCTTCTTATACGGGGAGGAAGTTGATCGGGTGGCTGTCGGTCGCCCACAGGTACTGCACCGCGTACGCCCGCCAGGGCCGCCAGGCCTCGGCGCGGGCGGTGAGCGCGGCCGGGGTGGAGGGCAGGCCCAGCTCCCCCGCCGCACGGCGGATGCCGAGGTCGGTGGGCAGGAAGGCGTCGGGGTCGCCGAGGGCGCGCATGGCGATGACGTCGACGGTCCAGGGGCCGAAGCCGGGGAGGGCGAGGAGCCTGGCGCGCGCCTGGGGCCAGTCGCTCTCGACGCCGAGGTGGAGGGTGCCGTCGGCGAGTTCGCGGACCAGCGTGCTGAAGGTGGTGCGCCGGGTGCGGGGCATCGCCAGCGTCTCGGGGTCGACGGCGGCCAGTGACTCGGGGGACGGGAACAGGTGGGTGAGGCCGCCCTCGGGGTCGTCCAGGGGCTTGCCGTGGGCGGTGACCAGGCGGGCCGCGTGGGTGCGGGCGGCGGCCGTGGACACCTGCTGCCCGAGGACGGCACGGACGGCGAACTCGGCCTCGTCGACCGTGCGCGGCACGCGCCGGCCCGGCGCCCGGTCGACCAGCGGCGCGAGCAGCGGATCGGTGCGCAGCCGGTCGTCGACGGCGACGGGGTCGGCGTCCAGGTCGAGCAGGCGGCGGCAGCGGCTGATCGCCACGGTCAGGTCACGCAGGTCGCTCAGGGTGAGGCGGCAGGCGATGTGGTCGGGGCGGGGGGTGAGGGAGGCGATCCCGTGGCCGTACGGCAGCCGGAGCGTGCGCCGGTAGGCGCCGTCGCGCCACTCCTCGACGCCGGGTACGGCGGTGGCGGCGAGGTGGCCGAAGAGGTTGGAGGGGTTGAGCGGGGCGCGGAACGGCAGCCGCAGGTTGATCCCGCCCGGCGTGCCGGCCCCGGAGCCCGGTGTGCGGGCGCGCAGCCCGCTCGGTGTCAGGCCGAAGACCTCACGGACGGTGTCGTTGAAGGCGCGGATGGAGGAGAAGCCGGCCGCGAAGGCGATCTCCGCCATGGGCAGCGGGGTGGTCTCGATGAGCAGCCGAGCGGTCTGGGCGCGCTGGGCGCGGGCGAGCGCGAGGGGTCCCGCGCCCAGTTCGGCGAGCAGCTGCCGCTCCACCTGGCGGGCGCTGTAGCCGAGCCGGGCGGCGAGCCCGGGCACGCCCTCGCGGTCCACGAGGCCGTCGGCGATGAGCCGCATGGCCCGGGCCACCAGGTCGGCGCGCTGGTTCCACTCCGGGGAGCCGGGGCTGGTGTCCGGGCGGCAGCGCTTGCAGGCCCGGAACCCGGCCTGCTGGCAGGCTGCCGCGCTCGGGTAGAAGGTCATGTTCTCGGGCTTGGGCGGGACGACGGGGCAGCTGGGCCGGCAGTAGATCCGGGTGGTCAGGACGGCCGTGAAGAACCACCCGTCGAACCGCGCGTCCTTGGACTGCACGGCGCGTACGCAGTGCTCCCGGTCGAGGTGGGTCGCTGTCTGCATGTGTCCAGGATCGGCCACCGCGGCCCCCGCCCGCTGGCGAGAATCCGACATGTACCTGGCCTTGGCCAGGGCTTCGGCGGAATGCGGTCAGGGGCAGGCGTAGGTGAAGGTCGCCGTCGCCTCCAGCGGGCGTGGCCGGTGCGCGACGCGCAGGCGCGCGGTGTCGTGGAGGCGGCCGGGGCCGCGGACCGTCCAGCGCAGGTGCACGCGGAGCGTGCGCGCGCCGCGGCGCGCGGTGCTGACCAGCTCACCCGTGTCGTGCCCGGCGCCGCGGAGCCAGTGGTAGGTGACGGGGCCGCCGGTGCCGTCCGTGGTGATGTCACCGGTCAGGTCGGCCGTCTGGCCGCAGCGCAGCTCCTTGGCGGGGGCGTGGACCCGGACGGCCAGGACCGCCGGAGCGGGCGTGGGACGCAGGAACAGCCAGAGCAGGAGCGCCGCGATCGCCGCGAGCGCCACCGCGCCGAGCCGGCCGCGGCGTCTGCGCCGGGGGCCCGGGGGTGCGGTGCGTGCCGGGGCGGCCGGGGTGTACGTCGCGTCGGCGGGCACGCCGGGTCCGAACCGGAGCAGGATCTCCCCGCCGCCGCCCCCCTCCCCGACGGGCCCCGCCGACGGACCGCCCTGGTGGCGCCGACCGAGCACGGTGGCCTGTGGGTCCGGGGCCGCGTCGGACCCGGCGGACGCAGGGGTGCGGCGGGTACGGCCGAGCACGGTGACCTGTTCGTCCGAGGACGCGTCGGACCCGGCGGACGCCGGAGTACGGCCCAGCGCGGTGGCCCGTTCGGCCGAGGCCGCGTCGGACCCGGCGGACGCCGGAGTACGGCCCAGCGCGGTGGCCCGTTCGGCCGAGGCCGCGTCGGACCCGGCGGACGCAGGGACGCGGCGGGCACGTGCGGTGCGCTGTTCGGCCGAAGCCGCATCAGGCTCGGCGGGCGCCGCGACACGACGAGCACGCACGGTGGCGTGTTCGGCCGGGAGGGCCGGGCCGTCCGCGCGATCGGCGTCGGGGGGCGGGGCCGCCGGTCCCGCAGCGTGGTCGGCCAGCGGCGGGCCGACCGGGCCAGCGGCGCCGTCCGCCGGTGATCGCGTGGGTGGCGGCGGAAAGGCGGGGGACGTCCTGGTCACCGCAGCGCGCAGGGCCGTGCGGCGCAGGAAGTCGGGTGGGAGGCAGCCGCGGCCGGAGACCAGGGTGGCGCGGGCCGCCGCGAGGCCCTCGGTGTCCGCGGCGGCGGCGCAGCGGGTCAGGAGGTCCGCCGCGGGAGTGTCCGCGGTGGCCCAGGCGGTGGCGAGGGTCCGCGCAAGGGCGGCCCAGGCCCGTGTGTCCGCGGCGCGGGTGCCGGCCACCCGCTCCTCCACCGGCCCCGTGCCGGCCACCCCCGCGTCCACCGGCCCGGTGTCGGCGGCCGGGGTGTCTCCCAGCACCGTGGCCAGTGCCGCCTCGGTCAGCAGGGCGACGCCGTCCGGGGCGAGGGCCACGGTGTGGGGGCCGAAGCAGCCGTGGGCGAAGCCCGCCGCGTGCAGGGCGAGCAGGGTCTGCGCGGTCTCGTTGAGGACGCTCGCGGCGCTGCCCGCGTCCTGGCCGAGGCCGTCGGCGTGGAGCACGTCGGCGAGTACGGGCGCCGGCGGGCGGGCGGTGATCAGCCACACCTCGCCCGCCTCGGCGACGAGGTCGACCGTGCCGAGCAGTCCGGGCAGCCGGAGCTTCGCGGTGGCGAGCACCGCGGCGGCCAGGCGCTCGCGCGCTCCCTCGGGCGTGAGCAGGGCGCGGTCGACGCGCAGCGCGCCGCGCACGGGTTCGCCGGACCGGGCCGGGAGCAGGGCGTGCCAGGTGCCGTGGCGCGCGTCCCGGGTCCAGTCGGACAGGGGCCGGCCGGCCACCGTGGTGGCTGTCGTCGTCATGTCGGTCCGTTCGGGGTTCAGCACGGCGGTGCGTCCAGGGACGCCGTCCGGGGGCCGTTCGCGGCTGGCGGGTCGCTGGTGAGGGTGACCTCCCAGGTGCCACGGCACGGGTGGTTCGAGAAGTCGGCCTCGAACGTCACGGCGTACCGCGTGCTGCCGGACAGGGGCTGCGTCTGCGAGCCGTAGGGGTCGGCGGGGGTGTCGACGTAGTAGTTCGCCGTGACGGTCAGCGGCCCGGTGCCCGTGGTCTCGACCGTCACCGCGGCGGTCAGCGTGCCCGGCCGCTGCCCGCGCTGCCAGGAGCCGATGGTGAGCGTGACCGTGCCGGCGCCGGCCGGACCGGGCGAGGTGGTGCCCGGTGCCACGGTCGGTGCGGTCGTGCCCGTGGACGGGGTGGGCGACGAGGACGAGGGTGCCGGCGAGGACGAGGGCGAGCCGTCCGAGGGTGCCGCGGTGGGCGTCGCGCCGGTCGTCGGCGGGGCGGAGGTCGGGGCGGAGGTCGGCGAGGCGGGGGCCGAAGTGCCGGGTGTGGTCGGTGGGTTGAGGAGAGACGGGGTGGAACTGGCCACGGTCGTCGCCGTCTCGTGCGGGCGGTCCTTGGCGTATGTCGCCCCGCCCGCGACGATCACGAGCGCGGCCGTCGCCCCGGTCGCCACCTTCCAGCCGCCGCGCCTGATCCTGCCCAGCAGGGTCAGGGCCTGGGCGGAGCCGTCGAGTGCCGCGGTCGTGGTCAGCGGGAACAACAGGGCGAGCAGCGCGGCCAGTTCGGCCAGCCGCCGTCGGCCCCGCTCCTCCCAGCCCGCGCCGTAGCCCTCGGTGGCGGAGCGTTCGAGGTCGGCGATGAGGGCCTCGATGCCCGGCCGGTCCGCCGGGTCCTTCGCCAGGCCGTCGCGCAGCAGTGCGCGCACCGGCCCGGGTACGTCGTCCAGCGGGACGGGGGCGCGCAAGTGCTGCAGGCGCAGGGCGGTGAGGTCGCCGGCGGGGAAGGGCAGCCGGCCGGTGAGGCACTCGAAGAACACCACCGACGCCGCGTACACGTCGGCGGCCGGGCCGCCGGCCGCGCCCTGCCACTGCTCGGGCGCCATGTAGGCGGGCGTGCCGGCGGATTCGGTCTCGCGTCCGCTGCGCACCGCGATGCCGAAGTCGGCGAGCGTGCTGCTGCCGTCGGCGCGGACCAGCACGTTCTCCGGCTTGTAGTCGCGGTGCACGACTCCGGCGGCGTGCGCCGCGCCGAGCCCCAGCAGGGAGCCCTTGAGCAGGACGAGCGCGGCCTCGGGGCCGGTCGTGCCGTGCCGGCGCAGCAGCCCGCGCAGACTGACCCCGTCCACCGCCTCCATCACGATGGCGGCACCGGCGCGGGCCTCGACGTACTCGTACAGCCGGACCACACAGGGATGCCGCAACTCGCCGAGCAGCCGGCCTTCGGCACGGAAGCGGGCGAGGAACTCCCGGTCCGCGAACAGGCGCCCGCTGAGGTACTTGATGGCGACGGGCACGCCGGTAGCGAGGTGCCGGGCCAGGACGACCCGGCCGCCGGACCCCTCGCCGAGGGTGCGGATCGGCTCGTAGCCGGGTACGGTCCAGCCGGTCCCGTCCGGTGGCTGTGTCATGCCGTCCCCTCCACCGGGGCGCCGGATGCCGTGCCGGGCACCGCCGCGCGCGCCGCCTCCCGGCGGCGGATCAGGCGGGCCAGGGTGCGCACGGGCGCGGACCACACCGGGAAGGCCACCAGGGCGACCACGGCGGTCTCGATCACGGTGGTCCACGGTGCGGCCAGCCTGTCGCCCAGGAGGTCGCCGATCCGGGAGCGCCAGGCGAGCACCGCCAGGGCGAGGAAGCCGTAGGTGCCGGCGACGACGGCCAGGCCGTAGGCGGCCATGCCCGCCTGGCGTGGGCCCGGCCGGTTGCCGGCGCGCAGGTCCCGCCACAGTCCGCTACGGAAGTACGCGCTCGCCTCCTCGCGCAGTCGGGGCACGCGCAGCGCGTCGGTCAGCGCCTGGTAACCGTCCAGCGGCATCAGGGGGTTGAAGTTGTAGAGGGTGTTCAGGTACAGGCCGAAGGCCAGGTGGTAGAGGACGGCGGAGGCCGGTCCGGCGGGCAGCAGGGCCGCGCCCGTGGCGCTCCAGCCGGCCAGGGCCGCCGTGGACAGCGGCCCGGACAGGGCCACCACGACCCGGGACCAGCGGGAGCCGAACCACATGTCGCTGGTGTCCACGAACGCGAACGGCATGCCCATCATCAGCAGGAACCCGCCGCGCCGGACCGTGCGGCCGTACGACTTCACGGCGAGCGCGTGGGTCAGTTCGTGGACGAGCAGCGCCGTCACGTATCCGGCGATGAGCAGCACGGGGCCCCACGCGCCCGCTCCGCCGAAGTCCAGCAGGCGGTGGTGTCCCTGTGCGGTGAAGAAGGCCACGAGGCCGCCCACGACGGACAGCCATGCCAGCGTCACCCCGGTGCGGGTGAACAGCCGCCAGCCGAAGGACTGGTAGAGGCGGGTCACCAGCCGGTCGAGGCCGGGTACGGACACCTCCAGTTTCAACAGGGCCCGGTGGACGGCGCGCGCCGCCCGGCGCCAGCCCCGGGGCCGTTCCGCCTCCGCCCGCCCGGGCAGACCGCGCAGCAGCCCGGCGTCCGCGAACGCGGCGAGCGCGGACTCGATGCGGGGCAGGGCGAGTTCGCCGTAGCGCTCGGCGTACGCGAACAGCAGGTCCCGTACGGTGTTCTCGCCGTCGACCGCGTGCCACAGGAAGACCTGGCGTTCGTCCAGCTCCAGATAGCGCCCGGTGCGGGTGCTGCTGAGCACCCAGCGGGGCTCGGCGCGGTCGCCGGGCACCTGCTTGAGGGCCCAGCCGGAGCGGCGGCGGGGGCGCGCGGTGAGCGGGCCGGCCGCCTCCGGGGCCTCCTCCTGTGCGGCGGTGGGGAGTTGGGTCAGCTGGGTGCCGACGACCATCGTGCGCGAGCCGATACGCGCGTCGCGCGGCTGCTCGAACACGAGGCGTACGTCGCCCACGGACAGCTCGGTACCGTCGGCGAGGCCGGCCACGCCGCCGTGCAGTTCGACGCCCGCGACCGCCGTGCCGTTGAAGGAGTCCAGGTCCTCGATCCGGAAGCCCGCGTCCGTGCGGACGATGCGGGCGTGGCGGCGCGAGACGCTGCCGTCGGCGAGAACGACGTCGTTGTCCGCGCCCCGGCCCAGCGTGGTGACCGGGCCGGTCAGCGGGACCAGCAGGGCGGGGTCGTCGAGGCCGCGCAGCTGGGGCGCGGCGTAGGCCGTCGGTGCCGCGCCGCGCCGGAGGGTGCCGCAGCGCAGGCAGTAGGGGAAGTCGCGCCGCGTGCGGACGCGGCAGACATGGCAGAGCATGCGGTGGCTCAGCCTCCGCCGGAACCGCTGAGGAAGGTTCCGCCGTTGAAGCCGCCGTCCGCCTCGGGGGCGGAGGGCGACAGGCGGGTGGCCGCGTCGCCGGCACCGGGCAGGCCGATGCCGCCGCGCACGGTCGTCCCGGCCCGGCCGAGGGTGCCTTCGCGGCCACCGCCACCGGGCTCACCACCGCCACCTCCGAAGCGCCGGCCGTTCTCCGAACCCCCTACGCCGTCGTCGGAACCGCCGCCGCCTTCGCCACCACCGCCAGGCTCACCACCACCGCTCGGACGACGGCCGTTCTCCATCGGGTCCGCACCACCGCCATCACCGCCGCCCTCACCGCCACCACCACCAGGCTCACCACCACCGCTCGGACGACGGCCGTTCTCCATCGGGTCCGCACCGCCACCGTCACCGCCGCCCTCACCGCCACCTTCGCCACCGCCACCGGCGCCGCCGCCGCTGTCGCCGCCGCCGTCGCCGCCCTCGCCGCGGTCATAGATGCCGCCGTGACCGAAATGGCCCGCGTCGCCGCCGTCTTCGCCGCCGGCCCCGCCGAAGCCCCCGTGGCCACCGAAGTCTCCGTGGCCGCCGAAGTCCCTGGATCCCGCCCCACCGGCGCCACCGCCGAAGCCGCCGTCACCGAAACCGTCCTCGCCGAAACCGCCGTCGGTCCCGCCGAATCCGCCCTCGCCGAAGCCTCCGCCGGCGCCGCCGAAGCCCCCGTCACCGAACTCTCCGAAGCCCCCTTCGGCACCCCCGGCAGGGCCTCCGAGACCGCCGAGGTCCGCGCCGTCCGCCTCGCCCCCGAAACCGCCGAACTCACCGAACTCACCCGGCTGACCGGACGCGCCGAACTGACCGGACTCACCGAATGCACCGAACTCGCCCGCGCTGCGGCCCGCTTCGCCCGGGGACCCGTCGAACAGCTCACCGCCCAGCAGGCTGTGGGCGCCCGACGGGGAGGCGTCGACACCGCCGAGGCCCTCCTGCACGTCGGTATGCACCGGAACGTCGGTGTGCGCCGGAACGTCGTGGTGGGCCAGCGCGTGCGCCGCGCTTCCGAAGAACAAGGAGGACTTGGACAGGCGCGGATCCAGTGCGGCCGGTCCCCCGTCGGCGCTGGAGTCGACGCGCAGGGAGCGCAGTGCGTCGACCTGGGCGGGCGTCAGCCCGAGTCTTCGGGCCACCTCGGCGCTGTCGCCGTCCAGTTCGGCTCTGAAGGCGGGATCGGCGGCCAGCCGGATCATGGCAGCGCGGTAGGCGTCGTCGGTCATGGCTGAGGTCTCCGTCGGTCTGCGGGCGGTGATGCCGATCGCGGCGGAGCCGAGGATCCCCCTGGTCGGCGGCAACTGCCATTTCCGGCCATCCCCGCCGATACCTGCTGGAGACGTTATAGAGGTCGTGGCATGAGCAGCGCAAGGGCTTCGGCCTGGGCATCAGAGCCGGTTTGGCGCACGACCCGGTGGCGCGGTGGCTGCGAGACGGCTCGTGTCCACCGATCACATACGGCCATCGCGGACGGCCCCGGTGTTCAGCCGCCCCGGTGGTCGCCCGAGCCTCGTGCGTCCCCCTGCCGGAACGCGGCGACCCACTCCGCCGTGGTCCGCAGTCCGCCGAAGGTGTAGAAGTGCACCTTCACCGTGCCGTGCCGCTCGGGGTCGTAGCGGCGGGCGAGCGCGTGCAGGAAGCGGTCGGGGCCGGTGGTGCCCATGAGGTTGGTCAGCGAGAAGCCGTACTTGCGGGCGACGGAGGCGCTGGTCGCCACGCCGAAGCGGGTGGCGTAGCCGAGCAGCCGGCGGACCCCCGCCGGTCCGGGCACGCCGATGCGCACGGGCAGGTGCACGCCCCGTGCGCGGGCGGCCTCCAGCCAGGTGAGCACCGGGTCGGCGTCGAAGCCGAACTGGGTGATGACGTCGCCGCCGAACCGGTGCGCACCGATGGCCGCCGCCTTGTCGGTCAGCGCCGACCACAGCGTGTGGTCGGCTATCGCGGGGTGGCCCTCCGGGTAGCCGCTGATGCCGACGTGACGGACGCCGTGCCTCTGCAGCAGTCCCGTGCGCAGGAGGGCGAGGGCGTCCTCGTACGGGCCCTCGGGGCGGGCGGGGTCGCCGCCGACGACGAAGACGTTCTCGGCGGTACCGTCCTCCGCCAGCCCGGCCAGGAACTCCTCCAGGGCGGCGCGGGAGGGCAGGCGGCGCGCGGAGATGTGCGGCACGGGGACGAAACCGAGGCGCTTGACCGCGCGGGCGGCCGCGAGCCGCATCCCGAGGTCCTCGCCGGCGAGGAAGGTGATGTTGATCCGGGTCCCCCGCGGGATGCCGGCGCACGCCTCCTCCAGCCGGGGCACGTCCTTGCCGGTCATCTCCAGGGAGAAGTCGTCCAGCAGAGCGGCACCGACGACCGGGGGGACGGTGAGAGCGGGGTTCATCGTGCTCCTCGTACGACGGCGGTCCTGACCGCGGCCGATGATGTCACGCCCCCGACGGACACCGTGGCCCAGGGGCACGCCGCCGGAGTGCCGACGCCTCCGGAGACATGCGGCGCCGCCCTGCACGGCGGGCCGGGCGAACGGTACCGGTGACGGCCGCCCCGTTTCCGGCGAGGCCGCCAGCGGCACCGGTGAGGCGGTTATGGACCGGTGAACCGGACCCGCTTTGGCTCTGGTGACCGGACCACTGCCGCGGCAGGGTGGTGCTCCCGAACCCGCGGAGCGAACCCGAGGAGAGCCTGACCATGCGATTCCGGCACGCGGACACCATCTGGGCCACGTTCCCCGAACTGGCCTCCGGCGCGCTGTACGCCACCGGTATCGGCGCCGCCGCGGACACCGGCCCGCGCGCCGCCGCGTACACCGCCCGAGCCCTGGCCCGGCTGGCCGACACCACCGAGGGCGAGTTCCCCGAAGTGCTGGCCTGGCGGCGGGCGTTCAGCCGGATGGGCATGAAGCCGACGCAGTACCGGTGTGCCTCGGAGTCGCTGCTGCGGCGCCTGCGCAAGGAGGGGACGCTGCCGCGCATCCATCCGCTGGTCGACCTGTGCAACGCGCTGTCGGTGGCGTACGCCGTCCCTGTGGCGGTCCTGGACGTCGACCGGATCGCCGGGCCGCTGCTGGAGGTGCGGCCGGCCGCCGGCGACGAGACGTACACGGCGTTCGGCGGGGGCGTCGAGCGGCCCGCGGCCGGCGAGGTCACCTTCGTCGACTCCGCGGGACGGGCGCACGCCCGACGCTGGACCCACCGGCAGAGCGGCCACTCCGCGGTCGGTGAGCACACCCGCCGGGTGCTCGTGGTGACGGAGGCCATGCACGACGACGGCGCGGAGGCCGTTTCCGACCTGCTGAAGACGCTACAGGAGGAGGTGGCGGCGCACTGGGAGGCGGTCACGGAGTCGGCCGTGCTCACCGGGGCCGCACCGGACTTCGTCTTCGGCGACTGAGCCCGGCGGCATGACAGCATCAGCGGCATGAGCGGCATGAGCGAGGAGGCGGACGCGCCCGCCGCCGGTGAACTCCCGGGCCGCGGCTCGGACTTCCTGCAGCTGGCGGCCGGTGAGGTGCCCGCGGGCGGGAAGGCGGAGTGGCTGGCGGGCCGACTGCGGCAGGCGATAGCGGACGGCAGGCTGGCGGTCGGCAGCAGACTGCCGCCGACCCGGGTGCTGGCCGTCGAACTCCGCGTCTCCCGCGGGGTGATCACGGAGGCGTACCGCCGGCTCGCCGAGGACGGGCACCTGGAGGGCCGCCGCCGCGGGGGCACCGTGGTGGTGGCGGCTCCGTTCGCTCCGGCGCGGGGCGCGCCCGAGGGCGGGGCGCCGGCGCTTCCCCGCCGCGCCACTCACGGCGTGCCTCTCCCCGGCGTACCCGCAGCGCCGGGCACCCCCGCGCCCGGCGCCCCGGACAGGCCGGCCGCGCCGAACGCGCCGCGGGCACGTCCTGCTCGCCTCCCCGACGAGCGCTTCTCCGTCCCACCCGGCCCGACGACCCCTCACGGGCCTGGCCCTCAGCCCCTTCCCCCACCCGACCCCCAGCCCCTCCCCCCACCCGGCGCGCAGCTCCCGCGCACACCGGGCCCACAGACCTCCCGCGCAGCCGGCGCACCGATCCGTCCCGCGCCCGGCGCGCAGCCCCCTCAGGCACCAGTCCCACACGCCCCTTACCCGCCCGGCCCGACGGCCCCTCACGCGCCGGGCCCACAGGCCCTTCCCGCACCTGCCCCGCAGGCCTCTCACACACCCGGCCCACCCACCCGTCCCGCGCCCGGCGCACAGCCCCCTCGTGCACCAGGCCGACAGACCCCCGCCCCACCCGGCCCGCAGACCCCCCACGCGGCCGGCTCACCAACCCGTCCCGCACCCGGTCCCCAATCCCCTCACCCACCCCACCCACAGTCCCCCGCCCGCCCCGGATCGCCGTCCCCCGCCCCGGTCGGACCGCCGTTCTCCCGGGTGCCCGGCGCCGATGTCTTCGACGTGCTGCGGGACGCCCCGGCCGGCGTCGACTTCACGCCGGGTCGGCCGGACCTCAGCACCTTCCCCCGCACCGCCTGGCTGCGGGCCGAGCGTGCCGTCCTGGCGGGGCTGTCCGCCGAGCACCTCGGTTACGGCGATCCCCGGGGCGCCCCCGCGCTGCGGCGGGCCGTCGCCGACTGGCTCGCGCGGATGCGGGGTGTGCGGGTGGAGCCGGACGAGGTGCTGATCGTCGCGGGGACCGCCCAGGCGCTCACCCTGCTGCACCAGGTGCTGCGGGCGGACGGCGTCGACGCCGTCGCGGTGGAGGACCCCGGCTCGCTCGGGGGCCGCCAGCATCTGCGGAACGGGGGCCTCGACACCCCGCCGGTGCCGGTGGACGACCACGGGGTGCGGGTGGACGCGCTGCGCGCGACCGGCGCCCCGGCGGTGCTGCTCACGCCGGCCCACCAGTTCCCGACGGGTGTGGTGACCAGCGGAGAGCGCCGGCGTGAGCTGCTGGGCTGGGCGCGGGACGGCGGGCTGATCCTGGAGGACGACTACGACGCGGAGCACCGCTACGACCGTCCGCCGGTCCCCGCGCTGCGGGCACTGCTCGCCGACCGGGTGTGCTACATGGGCAGCGTGTCCAAGCTGCTCGCCCCGGCGCTGCGCATCGGCTGGTTGGTGGCCCCGCCCCGCTACCGCGCGGCCCTGGTGGACGCGAAGCGGTACAACGACCTGGGCAACCCGGTGCTGCCGCAACTGGTGCTCGCCCGGCTGATGGAGTCCGGCGGACTGGAACGGCGGCTACGGCTGATGCGGCGCCGGCACCGGGACCGCCGCGACGCGATGATCGCCGCCCTCGCCGAGCATCTGCCCGGCGGGACCGTGCACGGCGCCGCGGCCGGTCTGCATCTGACGGTCACCTATCCGGCGGACGTACCCGACACCGAGGTGGCCGCCGCCGCGCTGGCCCGGGGCGTGAAGTGCCAACCGCTGTCCTGGCACCGGCAGTTGCCCGGGCCGCCCGGACTCGTTCTCGGCTACGCGGCCACCGCGCCGGGAGTGATCGCCGAGGGCGTGGCCCTGCTCGGCAGCACCCTGCGCGAACTGTCCTGACCGGACGGGCGAGGTGCGGCACCTGTTCCCGGGTGCGCCGCGGACGGCGGTGCGGCTCAGCCCACTTGGCGGGCGAACGCGTCGTAGGCGTGCTGGTCGAAGAGGACGAAGCGCACCTCCTGGACCGCCGTCGCCGCGTTCCGCACCGTCTCCACGGCGATCCGTGCCGCGTCGTCCATCGGCCACCGGTACACGCCGGTGGAGACGGCCGGGAACGCGACCGTGCGCGCGCCGAGTTCGTCGGCGACCTTCAGGGACTCGCGGTAGCAGGAGGCGAGCAGGTCGGAGCGGTCCTCGCTCACGCTGTGCACCGGGCCCACCGTGTGGATGACCCAACGGGCGTCGAGTGCGCCCGCCGTCGTGGCGACCGCCTTGCCGGTGGGCAGGCCCTTGCCGTACCGGGAGGCGCGCAGGGCGCGGCACTCCTCCAGGATGGCGGGGCCGCCGCGCCGGTGGATCGCGCCGTCGACCCCTCCGCCGCCGAGGAGGGAGGAGTTGGCCGCGTTGACGATCGCGTCGGCACTCTGCCGGGTGATGTCGCCCTGGACGAGGGTGATGGTGGTCATGTCTGCCTCAGTCTTCGCCATACGGCCTTGGCCGCGTTGTGCCCCGACATGCCGTGCACGCCGGGTCCCGGCGGGGTGGCCGAGGAGCAGATGAAGACGGCCGGATGCGGGGTGTGGTACGGGAACAGGGACAGTCTGGGACGCAGCAGCAGCTGGAGTCCGGATGCCGCGCCGCAGGCGATGTCGCCGCCGACGTAGTTGGCGTTGTGGGCGGCCAGCTCGGCGGGGCCCGAGACGGCGCGGGCGAGCACGCGGTCGCGGAAGCCGGGGGCGAAGCGCTCCAGTTGGCGTTCCATGGCGTCGGTGAGGTCACCGGACCAGCCGTTCGGGACATGGCCGTACGCCCAGAAGACCTGCTTGCCCTCGGGGGCGCGGGTCGGGTCGACCACACCGGGCTGCACGGTGATCATGAACGGTCTGCCGGGGGCGCGGCCCTCGCGGGAGGCGGCGCGCAGGGCGGTGGAGATCTCGGCCTGGCTCGCGCCGACCTGCACGGTGGTGGCGGCGCGGGCCTCGGGCGCGGTCCAGGGCACCGGGCCGTCCAGCGCGTAGTCGATCTTGAAGACGCTCGGGCCGTAGCGGTAGCCGCGGTAGTGGTCGCCGAAGCCGGCGATACGGGCCAGCGCGGTGGGTGAGGTGTCGAAGACGTACGCCCGCGCGGGCGGCAGGTCGTCCAGACGCTTGACCTCGTAGTCGGTGTGGACGGCGCCGCCCAGGTCCTTGAGGTAGGCGGCGAGGGCGTCGGAGATGGCCTGGGATCCGCCGCGGGGCACCGGCCAGCCGCGGGCGTGGGCGGCCAGGGCGAAGACGAGTCCGATGGCGCCGGTGGCCAGGCCGTTCAGCGGTGCGATCACATGCGCGACCAGGCCCGCGAACAGGGCCTTGGCCCGCTCGTCCTTGAAGCGGCGCAGCAGCCAGGTGGACGGTGGCAGCCCGGCCAGGCCGAAGCGGGCCAGCGTGACGGGGTCGCGTGGGAGCGCGGTGAGCGGCAGGGACATGAAGTCCCGTACGAGGGTGTCCCAGTGGGGGAGGAACGGCCCGACCAGTCTGCGGTAGGCGCCGGCGTCGCGCGGTCCGAAGGAGGCGGCGGTCTCGGCGACCGAGCGGGACAGCACGGCCGCGGTGCCGTCGGGGAAGGGATGCGCCATCGGCAGCCCGGCGTGCAGCCACTGCAGGCCGTAGCGCTCAAGGGGCAGGGCGCGGAACGCCGGGGAGTTGACGCCGAGGGGGTGGGCGGCCGAGCACGGGTCGTGCCGGAAGCCGGGCAGGGTCAGTTCCTCGGTGCGGGCGCCGCCGCCCACCGTGGACTTCGCCTCGAACAGCGCGACGGAGAAGCCGCGGCGGGCCAGCTCCACGGCAGCGGTCAGTCCGTTCGGTCCCGCACCCACCACGACCGCATCGAGCATCGACGGCACCTTCGGACCCCTTCGTCAGCCGATGGCCACTCGGGGCCAGGATATGCCGGAGGAGCGACACCGCCCCGGCCCGGGGGCCGGGCGGCCCGGCGCCGGGTGACCGCGGGCGGTGGCGGGTGACGGAACCGGGGCACCCGCATCGCGGCGGAGCCGCACTTCGGCGCAGCTCCGCGCCCCTGGCGGGTCGCGGTCGCCGCCCCGCCCGCAGGCCGTGTCCCACGGGCCGTCGCGCCGCCGCGGCGCCTGTCCGGTCGCCGGCGGACGAGCGCCGGCCGAACGAGGCCCGGGTGGGGCTCAGGCCGTCGTCCGCAGCAGCGCGGCCACCCGCTCGGCGGTCGCGGCGTCCCGGGCCGCGGTGAACGGCAGGACGTTGCCGCCGGTCACGCGGAACGGCTCGCCGGCGCGGGTGAGATGCGTGCCGCCCGCCTCCTCGACGAGGAGCAGGCCGGCCGCGTGGTCCCAGGCCGCCTCCCAGGAGAAGGCGACCGCGTCCAACTCGCCCCGGGCGACGGCGAGATACTCCAGGCCCGCCGAACCGCAGGGGCGGGGGGCGAGGCCGTCCGTCCACAGGGCGCACAGCGCGCGCTTCTGCTCGTCGGTCGTGTAGTCCGGGTGGGAGGTGGCGACGACGAGGTCGCGGCCGGGCGCGGGCGGGCCCGCGAACAGCCGCTCGCCGTCGAGGAAGGCGCCCTTGCCGCGGACCGCCGTGGCCAGCTGGTCGCGCGCCGCCGCGTAGGTCCAGGAGGCCAGGACGACGCCGCGGTGGGCGAGCGCGACCAGGGTGCAGAACCCGTCGTCGCCGTGCACGAACTGGCGGGTGCCGTCGACGGGGTCGACGATCCACACCGGTGCGTCGCCCTGCAGCGCCGCGTACGTCGCCGGGTCGGCGTGCACCGCCTCCTCGCCGACCACGACGGAGCCGGGCAGCAGGGCGCCGAGGTCTTCGGTGAGCCGCAGTTCGGCGAGCCGGTCGGCGTCCGTCACCAGGTCGTGGGGGCCGCTCTTCTGGTCCACCTCGTGCTCGGCGAGCCGGCGGAAGCGGGGCAGGATCTCGGCCTCGGCCGCCTTGCGGACCGCTTCCTCCACGTCGACCGCGCACCGGTCGAGAAACTCGTCGATGGTTTCCGTGTCTTCGATCATGCCTCCATGAGAGCACGCCCCTCTGACAATCCCCCGGCCCGCCCGGTACACACCCGGTGGAATCGGGATGAAGAACAGGTGCCGGATGCTCGCTCAGCGGCCCACGGCGTACCCCTGCATCCCGCGCGGGTTCGCCGCCGCCGACAGCACGCCGGTCTCCGGGTCCCGGGCCACCGCGCTCAGGCGTCCCTCTGACCAGGCCGGGGCGACGGTGACGTCGTGGCCGCGCCGCCGCAGCTCCTCGATCACGTCCGCGCCCAGACGGGACTCCACGGTGACGCTGCCGGGGCGGCGGCCGCGCGGGTAGAAGGAGCTGGGGAAGCTGTCGTTGTGCCAGTTCGGGGCGTCGATGGCGCCCTGGAGGTCGAGGCCGCCGCGGACCGGGGCGCCCAGGGTGACGGCGAGGAAGAAGTGCAGCTGCCACTGGTCCTGCTGGTCGCCGCCGGGCGTGCCGAACGCCAGGACCGGCACGTGGTCGCGCAGCGCGAGGGACGGGGTGAGCGTGGTGCGGGGGCGGCGGCCCGGGGTGAGGGAGTTCGCCAGCCCCTCTTCCAGCCAGGTCATCTGCAGCCGGGAGCCGAGCGGGAAGCCCAGCTCGGGCACGACCGGGTTGGACTGCAGCCAGCCGCCGCTGGGCGTGGCCGCGACCATGTTGCCCCAGCGGTCGACGACGTCCAGGTGGCAGGTGTCGCCACGGGTCGTGCCGTCGGCCGCCACGTGCGGCTCGCCGGGGACGCGCGCGACCGTCGGCTCACCCGCGCCCATCGGGTCGAACTCGGGGGCGCTGCCGTCCACGCGCGCGTACGCCTGCGCCGGCAGCCGCGGGGTGCGTCCGCCGGGGCTGCCGGGCCGCATCTCCCAGGAGGCCTTGGCGCCGATCAGGGTCCGCCGGCCGGCGTTGTAGTCGTCCGAGAGCAGCTCGGCGAGCGGCACCTCGGCCGCGTCCCCGTACCAGGCCTCCCGGTCGGCCATCGCCAGCTTGCAGCCCTCGACCAGCAGGTGGACGTAGTCGGCGGAGCCGTGGGCGGGCAGCTCCGGCGGGAGCAGGGCGAGCTGCTGCAGCAGGGCGGGGCCCTGGCTCCAGGGGCCCGCCTTGCACACGGTCCAGCCGTTCCAGTCGTAGGTCGCCGGAGCCTCGTAGGTCGCCGACCACCCGGCGAGGTCGGCCTCGGTGAGGACGCCGGTGTGCCGGGTCCCGCTGGTGTCCATCGTGGGCCGCCGCGACTGCCGTATCAGGGCCTGCGCGATGAAGCCGGAGCGCCACACCTCCCGCGCGGCGTCGATCCGGGCCTCCCGGTCGCCGCTGCCCGCGGTCTCGGCCAGGAGCCGCTTCCAGGTGGCGGCGAGAGCGGGGTTGCGGAAGCGCTCACCGGGCCGGGGCGCCCGGCCGCCCGGGAGGTAGACCTCCGCGGACGAGGTCCACTCGGTCTCGAACAGCTCCCGGACGGTCTCCACGGTCGCGCCGACCTTCTCCACGGGCGCGTGCCCGTGCTCGGCGTATCCGATGGCGTACCGCAGGACGTCGTCCAGGGACTTCGTGCCGTGGTCGCGCAGGAGCAGCAGCCAGGCGTCGAAGGCGCCGGGCACGGCGGCGGCGAGCGGTCCGGTGCCGGGTACGAGGTCCAGCCCGAGCCCCCGGAAGTGGGCGCCGCTCGCGCCGGCCGGGGCCACGCCCTGGCCGCACAGCACCTGGACCGCACCGCCCGCCGGGGCGAGCAGAATCGGTACCTCACCGGCCGGCCCGTTCAGATGCGGCTCCACCACGTGCAGCACGAACGCCCCGGCCACGGCGGCGTCGAAGGCGTTGCCGCCGCTCTCCAGCACCGCCATCGCCGACTGGGAGGCCAGCCAGTGGGTGGAGGACGCCATTCCGAAGGTGCCCTGCAGGGTGGGCCGGCTGGTGAACACGGGCATCGTCTCCTCGCTCGGTACGTCTGGCACGGGTACGTCTGGCTCGGCTGCCTCTTCCGGGTGATCGTACGAGCGTGATCGCCGTCCGGGGAACACGAAGACGACCCGCCGCGTTCTTCTCAAGCCGGTCTCAAGCGGTGGATGACGGAGGGCCAGGCGGTGCACGGTGAGTACAAGGTGCCGGGCGGCAAGCTCGTCGTCGTGGACGTGGACACCGAGGACGGCGTGCTGCGGCACGTGCGCGTGGCGGGCGACTTCTTCCTGGAACCCGACGAGGCGCTGGACGCGGCGAACGCCGCGCTGGAGGGCGCCCCCGCGGACACGGACGCGGCGGGCCTGGCCGCCCGGATCGAGGCGGCCCTGCCCGCCGGGACGGTGATGTACGGCCTGACCTGCGAAGGCATCGGCATCGCGGTGCGCCGGGCCCTCGCGGGCGCCACGGACTGGACCGACTACGACTGGCAGCTGATCCACGAGGACCCGCAGCCGCCCGCGCTGCACATGGCCCTGGACGAGGTGCTGACCGCCGCGGTCGCCGCGGGCCGGCGGCCGCCGACGTTGCGGGTGTGGGAGTGGGGCGCCCCGGCCGTGATCATCGGAAGCTTCCAGTCCCTGCGCAACGAGGTGGACCCCGAGGGTGCCGCGCGGCACGGCGTCGAGGTGGTGCGGCGGATCTCCGGCGGCGGCGCGATGTTCGTGGAGCCCGGCAACACGATCACCTACTCCCTGTCGGTGCCCGAGTCCCTGGTCCAGGGCCTGTCCTTCCAGGACAGCTACGCCTATCTGGACGACTGGGTGCTGGGCGCCCTCGGCGACATGGGCGTCCGGGCCTGGTACCAGCCGCTGAACGACATCGCGACCGACCAGGGCAAGATCGCCGGCGCCGCGCAGAAGCGGATCGTCGGGCCCGGCGGGGGCCCGGGTGCCGTACTGCACCACGTGACCATGGCGTACGACATCGACGCCGGCAAGATGACGGAGGTGCTGCGCATCGGGCGGGAGAAGCTGTCCGACAAGGGGACGCGCAGCGCGAAGAAGCGTGTCGATCCCCTGCGCCGGCAGACGGGGCTGTCGCGTGCGGCGGTCATCGACCGGATGATCGAGTCGTTCCGCGGGCGGTACGGCCTGGCACCGGGCACGATCACGGACGAGGAGCGGGCACGCGCGGCGGAACTGGCCCGCACGAAGTTCGCCTCCGCGCAGTGGACGGAGCGGGTGCCCTAGCCACCCGCCCCCCCCGGTGAACTGGGCGCCCGCCGACGACTGGAGCCGCATAACGGGCAGAGCGGGACGTCGTGAGCGTGCTGTCGTGACCGCGCGGGCACGCTGCGAGTTTTCACTTCCGCCCCACAGGGAGTCGTGTGACACTGTCGTCCCCCGTCCACCCCCGCGGACCCCTCCGTATCCCGCCCCGCCCCCTCCCCCACGAGAAGTGCGCCGTGCGTTCTCTTCCTCTGCCGCTCGCCCTCACCGCGCGGATCTCGCCGGTCGCCGTTCTCGCCTGTGCCGGCTGGGCGCTGACGTCCGGCCCGGCCGCGCCGCCGGCGGAGGCCGGGCACCAGGCGGCCCAGAAGACGTCCACCCAGTCCGCCCCCTCCGGCTCATCGTCCGGTTCATCCGGTTCGTCCGACTCGCCGGGCGGCGCGAGCGCGAAGGCGTACTCCGCGGCCCCCTCCCCCTGCACCAGCGTGCCGGCGGCGATCGTCAAGTCCCTGGTGCCCGGGGCGAAGACGACGGGCAAGGAGATCCCGTCGACGGACACCACACTGCGCCGCACCTGCTCCTGGAACGCGCTGCAGGGCTACGACTACCGCTGGCTCGACGTGTCGTTCGAGATCAGCTCGTCGGAGCAGGAGGCGCAGCAGGAGTACCAGCAGCGGGTGAGCCAGAAGAGCGGCGGCGGGACGGTGCCGGGGCTCGGGGACGGCGCCTACTCCGTGGTGAACCTGACCACCGAGGACAAGCAGCAGACCCGGGAGGGTGTGGTGCTGGTCCGGGTGTCCAACGCCGTGGTGGTCGTCACCTACAACGGCAGCGACTTCGAGACGAAGAAGGCGCCCGGTGCGGACGAGATCAACAAGGGGGCCATCCAGGCGGCGCGGGCCGCGGTCGGCGCGCTCGGGGGCGGGCGGTCGCAGGCCGGCTGAGCACCCGCCCCCGCGGATCGGCTAGGGCGTGGTCCGCCCGCGGCCCGTCAGCAGGGTGAGGGTCAGGTACAGGACCAGGGACGTGCCCAGGCCCACCGCCCAGCCGTAGTCGGCGAGGGCGGACAGGGCGGGAATGGGGCGGCCGTCGATCAGAGGCTTGAAGCTGGCACCGCCGACGGCGAGGACACCGCCCGCCAGGAAGGCGGCGACCGCCCGCCAGTTCCAGCCGGCCGCGTACCAGTACCGGCCGCCGGCGCGGTAGAGGTCGGCGAGGTCCAGGCGGGTGCGGCGCAGGAGCCAGTAGTCGGCGACGAGGATCCCGGCCACCGTGCCGAGCAGGCCGCCGACCAGGCCCAGCCAGGTGAAGATGTAGCCCTGCGGGTCGGAGTACAGCTTCCAGGGGAAGATGAGGACCGCGAGGACGGCGGTGATGAGCGCTCCGGTGCGGAAACTCACCTTTCTCGGCGCCACGTTGGAGAAGTCGAACGCCGGGGAGACCAGGTTGGCCGCGATGTTCACCGAGAGGGTGGCCACCAGCACCGTGACGAGGGCGTAGAGCAGGCCCACCACGTTGTCCGTCTTCGCCGCCAGCTGTACCGGATCCCAGACCGGCTTGCCGTACACCGCCTGCGAGCCGGAGGTGACCAGGACGGACAGGAACGCGAACAGGGTCATCGTGGTCGGCAGGCCGAGGGCCTGGCCCCAGGTCTGGGCCTTCTGGCTCCGCCCGTAGCGGGTGAAGTCCGGGATGTTCAGCGACAGGGTCGACCAGAAGCCGATCATGCCCATCAG
The DNA here is from genome assembly GCF_014649495.1 of Streptomyces filipinensis. Classification (GTDB taxonomy): domain Bacteria; phylum Actinomycetota; class Actinomycetes; order Streptomycetales; family Streptomycetaceae; genus Streptomyces; species Streptomyces filipinensis. The sequence goes on from NZ_BMTD01000003.1 coordinate 157,283, forward strand.
GGACGGCCAGAACAGCTTCCAGAAGTGTGCGCCCCAGCCCAGCTTCGACGGCTGGTCGAACAGCGGGCCGACGCCACCGGCCTTGCCGCTCATCCACCACAGCATCACGAACGCGCCGACGAGCACGAAGGGCGCCGCCCAGTTCTCGAAGCGGCGGATGGTGTCCATGCCCCGGTGGATGATCGCGACCTGGATCGCCCAGAACAGCGCGAACGACAGCCACATGGTCCAGGCGTAACCGCCGACGTGCGCCGCGTTCGACCAGCTGCCGCCGATCAGCTTCCCGGCGAGGAAGTAGATGGCCTCGCCGCCGATCCAGGTCTGGATGCCGAACCAGCCGCACGCCACCAACGCCCGTACGACCGCAGGCAGATTGGCGCCGCGCACACCGAAGGAGGCGCGCGCGAAGACCGGGAAGGGGATGCCGTACTTGGGGCCGGCGTGCCCGGTCAGCAGCATCGGCACCAGCACGACCAGGTTGGCCAGGGCGATGGTGAACACCGCCTGCTTCCAGTCCATGCCGACGGCGATCAGGCCGGAGGCCAGCGTCCAGGAGGCCGTGTTGTGGGCCATGCCGACCCAGAGCGCCGAGAAGTTGTACGTGGTCCAGGTGCGCTTCTCGGCCGGGACCGGCAGCAGGTCCGCGTTGGCGTAGGGGCCGCTGGGCTGGGGCGCACCGGGGGCGATCGTCACCCGGCCGTCGGGGAGGGTGACCTGGGCGGACGGCGGTATGGCGGGGGGAGCGGTGTCGGTCATGGGCAGGCCAATCAAACGAGGTGGGACGGGAGAGGCCGTGCGGGCACCAGCCCCTCCCCTTCGGCAGCGGGGAGGGGTGACCAGGAGGTGGGGGACTCGAACTCGGACGGGGGGGTCAGGAGTTGACGGCCGGGATCACCGTCGCGCCGTACGCGTCGATGGTGGCCTCCTGCGCGTCGTGCATGTCGTACACCGCGAACTGGTCGACGCCCAGCGCGCGGAGCGCGTTCAGTTTCTCGATGTGTGCCTCGGGCGGCCCGATGACGCAGAACCGGTCGACGATCTCGTCCGGCACGAACTGGGTGTCGGGGTTGCCGCTGCGTCCGTGGTGGGCGTAGTCGTAGCCCTGCCGTGCCTTGATGTAGTCGGTGAGCGCGTCGGGGACCTGGGCGGAGTGTTCGCCGTACTTGGCGACCAGGTCGGCGACGTGGTTGCCGACCATGCCGCCGAACCAGCGGCACTGTTCGCGGGCGTGGGCGAGGGCCTCGGGCGAGTCGTCCTCGGTGACGTACGCGGGCGCCGCCACGCAGATCGTCACCTCCGAGGGGTCGCGCCCCGCCGCGACCGCCGCGTCCTTGACCGCCTTCACCATGTACTCGGTCAGGTACAGGTCCGACAGCTGGAGAATGAACCCGTCGGCCTCCTCGCCGGTCATCTTCAGCGCCTTGGGCCCGTACGCGGCCATCCAGACGGGGAGTTCGGCGCCCGGCTTGATCCACGGGAACCTGATCACCGTGCCGCCGAGGTCGGCCTCCTCGCCCCGGCCGAGGGCGCGGATGACCTTCATGGCCTCGCTGATCCGGGCGAGCGTGTTCGGTTTGCGGCCCGCGACCCGCATCGCCGAGTCGCCGCGGCCGATGCCGCAGACGGTGCGGTTGCCGAACATGTCGTTGAGGGTGGCGAAGGTGGAGGCGGTGACCTCCCAGGTGCGGGTGCCCGGGTTGGTGACCATCGGGCCGACCGTCAGCTTCGTGGTGTTCGCGAGGATCTGGCTGTAGATCACGAACGGCTCCTGCCAGAGCACGGCGGAGTCGAACGTCCAGCCGTACGTGAACCCGTTGCGCTCGGCCCGCTTCATCAGGCTGACGACGCGGGAGGCGGGCGGGTCGGTCTGCAGGACGAGTCCGAAGTCCATGGGCGCCACTCCTAGTTGAGGTACTGACAGGTGGAGCGCGGGGTGAAGACGCCGTGGCCGGCATGCCCGGTGTACTCGCGCTCGGTGATGACCGCCTCGCCGCGTGAGAGCACGGTCTCGACCCGGCCGGTGACGCGCTTGCCCTCATAGGCCGAGTAGTCGACGTTCATGTGGTGCGTCCCGGCCGACATGACCTGCTCGGCGTGCGGGTCGTAGATGACGATGTCGGCGTCGGCACCCGGGGCGATGGTGCCCTTCTTCGGGTACATGCCGAACATGCGGGCGGGGGTGGCGCAGGCGATCTCGATCCAGCGGCGGCGGGAGATGTGCCCGTCGACGACGGCCTGGTGGAGCAGGTCCATGCGGTTCTCGACGCCGGGAAGGCCGTTGGGGATCTTCGAGAAGTCCCCCCGGCCGAGCTCCTTCTGGCCCACGAAGCAGAAGGGGCAGTGGTCGGTGGAGACGACCTGCAGGTCGTTCGTCCGCAGCCCCTGCCACAGCCTGGCCTGGTGCTCCTTCGGCCGCAGGGGCGTGCTGCACACGTACTTCGAACCCTCGAAGTCCGGCTCGGCGAGGTTGTCGGTCGACAGGAACAGGTACTGCGGGCAGGTCTCGCCGAAGACGTTCAGTCCCTCGTCGCGTGCCCGCGCCAGCTCGGCCACCGCCTCCATGGCCGAGACGTGCACGACGTACAGCGGGGCGCCGGCGACCTGCGCGAGCCGGATGGCGCGGTGCGTGGCCTCGGCCTCCAGCAGCGCCTTGCGGACCTCGCCGTGGTAGCGGGGGTCGGTCTCGCCCCGGGCGAGCGCCTGCTCGACCAGGACGTCGATGGCGATGCCGTTCTCGGCGTGCATCATGATCAGCCCGCCGTTCTCGGCGGAGCGCTGCATGGCGCGCAGGATCTGCCCGTCGTCCGAGTAGAAGACGCCCGGGTAGGCCATGAACTGCTTGAACGAGGTCACGCCTTCCTCCACGAGGAGATCCATCTCCTTGAGCGTCTCCTGGTTCACATCGGAGACGATCATGTGGAAGGCGTAGTCGATCGCGCAGTTGCCCTCGGCCTTGGCGTGCCAGGTGTCCAGGCCCTCGCGCAGGGTGTGGCCGACGCTCTGCACGGCGAAGTCGACGATCGTCGTCGTACCGCCCCAGGCCGCGGCCCGGGTGCCGGTCTCGAAGGTGTCGGAGGCGAAGGTGCCGCCGAACGGCAGCTCCATGTGGGTGTGGGCGTCGACACCGCCCGGGATGACGTACTTCCCGGTGGCGTCGATGGCCCGCTCGGCGGTGAACGCCCCGGCGGCGGGGGTGCCCGACGCGGCGAGGGCGGCGACGCGGCCGTCCTCGATCAGGACGTCGGCGTGGATCTCGTCGGATGCGGTGATGACCAGGCCTCCGCGGATGACGGTACGACCAGTCATGGGGCCCACTCCTTCGTTGGTCGCGTGCGGTTGTCTGTGGCTGAGCGCGCCCACGCGGCGGCAGCCGCATATCGGGCGCGGTCCCGCGCCCCCTACGGGGCGCTGCTCACGGCGCCGTCAAAGGCTCGTAGGCCCCCGGCGCCCGGTCCCGGTAGAACTGCCAGCGGTCGCGGACCTCGCGGAGTTTCGCCAGGTCCAGGTCGCGGACCACCAGTTCGGTCTCCTTGTCGCTCGCCACCTCGCCGACGAACTGGGCCTCGGGGTCCACGAAGTAGGTCGTGCCGTAGAAGTCGTTGTCGCCCAGGTCCTCCACACCGACCCGGTTGATCGCGCCGACGAAGTACTCGTTGGCCACGGCCGCCGCGGGCTGCTCCAGCTGCCACAGGTAGCGGGACAGGCCGCGCGAGGTGGCCGACGGGTTGAACACGATCTCGGCACCGGCGAGGCCCAGCGCCCGCCAGCCCTCCGGGAAGTGGCGGTCGTAGCAGATGTAGACGCCGATCCGGCCGACGGCCGTGTCGAAGACGGGCCAGCCGCTGTTGCCCGGACGGAAGTAGAACTTCTCCCAGAACCCCCGCACCTGGGGGATGTGGGTCTTGCGGTACTTGCCGAGGTAGGAGCCGTCCGCGTCGATCACGGCCGCGGTGTTGTAGAGGACTCCCGGCTGCTCCTCCTCGTACATCGGCAGGACCAGGACGATGCCCAGCTCGCGGGCGAGTGCCTGGAAGCGCCGGACGGTCGGACCCTCGGGGATCCGCTCGGCGTACTCGTAGAAGGCCTTGTCCTGGACCTGGCAGAAGTAGGGGCCGTAGAACAGCTCCTGGAAGCAGAGGACCTGGGCGCCCTGCGCGGCGGCGTCGCGGGCCGCCTGCTCGTGCACCTGGATCATGGATTCCTTGTCGCCGGTCCAGGCGGTCTGGAAGAGGGCGGCACGGATCACTCGGCTCATCGGGACCTCCGGTAGCTCGGTGTGCCGTGAGCCTAGAAAGCCCGCGGGGAGCGTTCGATGGGCAGCGTGTCACGTCTGCGGGCGTGCGGCGTGCCACCGTGTCACGTCTGCGCAGTCCCATGTTTCACCGCCGTTTTCGCAGGTCGTCGCATGTTTCACCCCTGTTGCGCATCATGCGCGAGGAGCGCGATGTGCACGGAGGCCGCCTGTTCGAAGTCGTCCAGGTCGACACCGAGGCGGCCCTGTATGGCCTCCAGGCGGCGGTAGAGGGCGGGCCGGGAGACATGGTGGAGCTGGGCGGTGCGGGACTTGTTGCGGCCGGTCGCCAGATAGGTCCGCAGGACGTTCAGCAACTCCGGCTCGGTGTCGCCGAGCAGCCCGTCCAGCTCCCGCTCGGCGAAGGACTGCACCTGCGGGTCGTCGCGCAGCAGGCGGATCAGACCGCGCAGGTGTACGTCCTTGAGGCGTACGACGGCCGGCAGGGCGAGGGCGGCCGAGGAGTCGGCGACGGCGTCGGCGACATGCCGGGCCTCGCGCAGTCCGGCGGGCACGTCGTCCCAGGCGGTGCGGGGGCCGGCGGCGGCGACCACGGCCTGTGACCCGGCGCTGAGCCGGGCCGCGAAGTGGGCGGTGAGGACCTCGGCGTCCTGGTCACGGGCGAGGCTGAGCAGCACGGCGGCCGCGCCGTCGGCCAGTTCGGCGGCCAGCCCGGACAGGCCCAGCAGGCGCAGCACACGGTCCAGTTCGGCCGCCGTGCGGTCCAGGACGACCAGCGGGACGAAGGTGCGCCGGTTGACCGGCAGCCCGGCCGCGCGTGCCCTGGGCAGCAGCCGGCAGGCCGGTACGACACCGGAGACCAGGTCGGTCAGCAGGCTCTGTGCGGACTCCTCCTCCCAGGAGTGCGCGGAGCCGCCGCCGAGCATGCGGTGCAGGACCAGTGCCTCGGCGGCGCGGTCGGCGAGCAGTCGCCCGGTGGCCGTCTCGCCCCGGTAGCCGCACAGCAGCAGCCGGCCCCAGCGCTCCCCTCGTCCGCCCAGTTCGGCGCTGATCCAGCCGCCGCCCGCGCCCGCGCCGGCCTGCCGGGCGACCCGCTCCCAGTCGCGCAGCACGTCGTCCACCGCGGACCGCTCCCCCGCCGTGGCGAGGACGCGGTGGGCGAGGTTGGTGACCACGACCGGGCAGCCGCTGTGCCGGGCGACCTCGTCGAGCAGGCGCTGCAGCGGAGCACCGGCCGTGATCAGGGCGGTGAGTTCGGTGCGTACGGCCTCCGAGAGGCTGACGGCGGCGAACTTGCGCCGCACCAGCCGGCACTGGACCTCCTCGGTCAGCTCGGCGAAGGGGAAGGGCCGGTGCAGGACGACCATCGGCAGTCCGCACCGTTCGGCGGCCCGGCGCATCACCTCGGGCGGCGCCGGGAAGGCCCGTCCGAGGCCGAGTACGACGGCGGCGGCCTCCGCCCGGTGCAGCGACTGGATGTACTCGGCCTGCTTGGCCTCGTCGCCGGCCAGGAGCACGCCGGTGGTGAGCACCATCTCGCCGCCGCTGAGCATCACGCCGACGTCGGCGGCCTCGGCGACGTGCACCCAGCGCACCGGCCGGTCGAGCTGCCCGGCCCCGGCCACCACCTCCGGCTCCCCGGCGAGCACCCGCTCCAGGGTGAGCACCTGGCGGACGGAGAGGGCGGGTTCCGGGGCAGGGACGTGCCGGGATTCCCAGGTGGTCGTCATGGCCGTACACCCGTTCTCTAGTACGTGCTCCTGAGCGCCCGTTCCAGGATCGCCGCGCCCTCCTCCGCCTCCGCGACGGTGAGCGACAGCGGTGGGGCGATGCGCAGGGCGCTGGTGTTGTGCCCGCCTCCCTTGCCGATGAGCAGGCCGCCCTCGCGGGCCGCCTCCAGTACGGCGGCGGCCGCCCGCGGGTCGGCCTCGTCGGTGCCGGGCCTGACCAGTTCGACACCGATCATCAGGCCGCGCCCGCGCACCTCGCGCACGCCGGGCAGCTGGGCGGCGACGGCACGCAGCCGCTCGATGAGCAGGCCGCCGACCCGGCGGGCGTTGCCCTGCAGGTCGTGCTCCAGCAGATACGTCAGGTTCGCCAGCCCGGCCGCCATGGTGAGCTGGGTGCCGCCGAAGGTGGAGATGCTGTTGGCGTCCAGGCAGTTCATGATCTCGGCGCGGGCGATCACCCCGCCGATCGAGCTTCCGTTGCCGACGCCCTTGGCGAAGGTGACGATGTCCGGCGGGCCGCTGCGGGCGTGCGCCTGCCAGCCCCAGAAGTGCTCGCCGGTACGGCCCCAGCCGGTCTGCACCTCGTCGGCGATCCACAGGACGCCCTGCTCGTCCAGGACCTCGCGGAAGGCGGCGTAGAGGCCGTCGGGCGGGGAGGTGAAGCCGCCGACGCCCTGGATGGGTTCGGCGATCAGCGCGGCGGGCGGCCGGGTGTGCCCCAGGATGTCCTTCAGGTCGGCGACGCACGCGTCGATGAACGCCCGGTCGTCCAGCTCGGCGTACGGTCCCCGGGTGCGGACGCCGCCGTGGACGTACAGGGTCTGCAGCGGCGACAGCGAGGTCGGCGACCAGCCGCGGTTGCCGGTGATGCCGACCGTGCTGAAGGAGCGGCCGTGGTAGCTGTTGCGCATCGCCAGGACCGTGTTGCTGCGCCGGTGGGTCGTGGCGAGCAGCAGCGCGGTGTCGTTGGCCTCGGTGCCGGAGGTGGTGAAGAAGACCCGGGCGTCCGGGATGCCGCTGAGCTGGGCGATGCGCTCGGCCAGGTCGACCATCGGCCGGTTCAGGTACAGCGTCGAGGAGTGGATGATCCGCCCGGCCTGTTCGCTGACCGCCTTGGTCACCTCGGGCAGCGCGTGGGCGGTCATCGTCGTCAGGATGCCGCCGAAGAAGTCCAGGTACTTGTTGCCGGCGGAGTCCCAGACGTGGCGGCCCTCGCCGTGGGTGATCTCGATCGGCTCGTCGTAGTACAGGGCGAGCCAGTCGGGGAGGACCTGGCGGTGGCGGGAGTAGAGGTCGTTCACGGCTGCACCAGCCCTTCGTAGGCGTCGGGGCGGCGGTCGCGGTAGAAGGCCCACTGCTGCCGCACTTCGTCGATGAGGCCGAAATCGAGGTCGCGGACGAGGAGTTCCTCGGACTTGTCGCTCGCGGCCTCGCCGACGAACTGCCCGCGCGGATCGACGAAGTAACTGGTCCCGTAGAAGTCGTTGTCGCCGTACTCCTCCTGCCCCACCCGGTTGATGGCGGCGACGAAGTACTCGTTGGCGACGGCCGCCGCGGGCTGCTCCAGCTGCCACAGGTGAGCCGAGAGGCCGCGGTGGGTGGCGGAGGGGTTGTAGACCAACTGGGCGCCGTTCAGGCCGAGTTGCCGCCAGCCTTCCGGGAAGTGCCGGTCGTAGCAGATGTAGACGCCGACCTTGCCCACGGCGGTGTCGAAGACGGGCCAGCCGAGGTTGCCGGGCTTGAAGTAGTACTTCTCCCAGAAGCCCTTGACCTGCGGGATGTGGTGCTTGCGGTACTTGCCGAGGTAGCTGCCGTCGGCGTCGATCACGGCGGCGGTGTTGTAGTAGAAACCGGACCGCTCGACCTCGAAGACCGGGACGACGACGACCATGCCGGTCTCCCTGGCGAGGTCCCGCATCCGGCGGACCGTCGGCCCGTCGGGCACCGGCTCGGCCCAGCGGTAGTGCTCCGGTTCCTGAACCTGGCAGAAGTAGGGCGAGTTGAAGACTTCCTGGAACCCGATGATCCTCGCGCCCGCGCGGGCCGCCTCGCGGGCGTGCTCCTCGTGTTTGGCCACCATGGACTCGGTGTCGCCGGTCCAGGTGGCCTGGACCAGTGCGGCTCGTACGACGTTGGTCATGAGCTGCTCCTTCGACGCGACCGTCAGAGCCTCTACGCCCGTAGAGCAGGCCGTAGAGGGACGAAAGTAAGCCTCCTGGAGGCCCTTGCCAAGACCATCGTCACCAACCCGCGGAGTTGATCACGTTTCACACTCCTGTGGGTGAGCACCACGACCGCCCGCAGGGGTGAAGCGGGGCAGACAGGGGCATTCCTCCCTGGGCGCCGGTCACGTGGTGTGCCCGGCCACCCGCAGTGCGTGCACGAGGTCCCAGTACCGCTCGTCGGAGACGGCCCGCGCGGCACGGAGGAGCAGCGGGACGAGCCGGTGGGGGACGGGGGCGGCGCTGCGGGCGGCCTCCTCGGCGGTACGGACCCGTACGCACGCGTCCAGCAAGGCTCCCGCCTCCCGCTGGCGGCCCTCCTCCTCCAGCCGCAGCACGGCCGCGCCGATCTGCTCCGGCGGACGGGCCACACCCTGCCGCAGCAGCTGCCGCCCGTCGGCGTCCCGGCCGACGGCGGTCAGCGCGTCGGAGACGGCGACCAGCCGCTCCGCGGGCAGCGAGGCGGCCTCCCACAGCAGCGTCACCCAGTCGGCACCGAGCCCGGCGCGGTCCAGCGCGTCCGCCAGCGGCGGGAACCGGCCGGCCGGCCACTGCGCGGCCTCGGTCAGCAGTACGTGCGCCTCCCCGCTGCGACCCTCGGCCCGCAACCGCGCCAGCCGCTCCACGACCCCGGCGACGGCCGCCCCCGCCGCCGCGTCCACCGTCCCGCCACCGTCCGGCTCCGCCTCGACGGCCTCCGCACCCCCGGCGAACCGGGCCCCACGCGCGGGCGCCTCCGGCATGACGGACGGCACCTGCTGCACGAGGTCCCCGTCCTCCGCCATCCCGGCGAACCGTGCACCGCCACGACGCCGCCTGCGCGGCTTGGCCGACGCCGAAGACCCCCCTGCCCGGGGCCCGGCCTCCCCTGGGCCCACCACAGGCGGCGCGAGGCCGTCCGCCGAGGGGGCCTGAACGGCCCTCTGGGCGGACGGGCCGATGTCAGGGGCGTCCGTGGGCACCTGCGCGGACAGGCCGGGGGCGGCGGCGTCCGTGGGCACCTGCGCGGACAAGGCGGGGGCGGCGGCGTCCGTCAGCGGGAAGGGCCGCGCCGGGGCGGGCGCGCCCGCGGCGTAGCCGACGGGGCCGGAGTCCTCACCCGCGCCGGACACGACCGGATACGAGGACCGGCCCCCGGCAGCCGCATCGGCGAACGGGGACCGCTGGACCGCAGCAGGAGGACCCGCCGTGAGGCCGAAGACGTCGGACTCCTCACCGGCACCGGACGCGACCGGATACGAGGACCGGCCCCCGGCAGCCGCATCGGCGAACGGGGACCGCTGGGCCGCAGCAGGAGGACCCGCCATGGAGGCAGCCGATCGGAAGCCCTCGTCGAAGGCGGACGCGGCGGCACGACCAGCGGCGTCGGAGGCGGGACCGGCGGCCCAGGACTCCGAGCCGGCCTCGCAGCGGACAGGGGGCTCGGTACGCGCGGAGGCGGGGGCGGACTCGGACGGGCGCCGGGCGGCGTCCCGGACAGGCCCGGCCACATCCCGCTCGACCCCGCCAAGAGGCCCGGCGGCATCCCGGGCCACCCCCTCAAAACGCCCGGCCCCGTCCCGCTGGGCCCCGTCGAGGGGTCTGCGGGGTGGCGTCTTCGGGGGCACGGCCGGGGGGCCCGCCTCCCGGCGGGCCAGCTCCGCCAAGCGTCCCCGGAGTTCCGCGCACCTCGCGGTGGCGCGGGCGTGGTCGTCCCGGGCCCAGGCGAGGTCGAGGCGCAGGGAGTCGGCCTCATCGGCGGAGGCCGGGGCGGACAGCAGGCGAGTCAGCGCGGCCTGGCGTTCGACGGCGTAGCGCTGCTCGCGGAGCATGACGTCGAGGCGGTCGGCCAGGGTGTCCCGCGCGCCGGGCCGGGCGTCGTACGCCGTGAGCGCGGCCCGGTGCAGGGCGCGGGCGCGCTCCCGCTCGGCCGCCGCGGCGGCGGGACCGTACCCCGCGGCGAGGTCCGCCAGCAGCGCCTCCACGACGTCCCACGGCGGCACCTCGCTGCCGTCCAGGCAGGCCCGCATGCCGTCGGGGTCGCGCTGCCAGAAGACCCCGCTCCAGCCACCGCCCGGCTCCAGGCGCGCCAGCAGGCCGTCCAGGTAGCTCGCGAACTCCCGCTCCCCACCGGGGAGTCGATCCACCGCCATCGCTCAGCTCCCGCCCGACCGCCGGCACTTCCATCGGGCAGGCAACACCAGTCGTGTTACGGCACTGCTACACAGAGTTTTCCGGCAGTGCGCGGGCGCCTCATCGCGGGCCGGGGGCCGTTGCGCGGAGCCGGCACCTCACACGGGCGCGGGCACACACAGCGCGACCAGCTCGTCCATCGACAGCCCGAGGACCTGGGCGAGCGCCGCCACGGTGAAGAACGCGGGCGTCGGCGCCCGGCCCGTCTCGATCTTGCGGAGCGTCTCGGCGGAGACGCCCGCCCGCGCGGCGACCTCGGCCATGCTCCGGCCGCCGCGCGCCTCGCGCAGCAACTGCCCGAGCCGCTCGCCGCGTTCGCGCTCTTCGGGGGTGAGGGGGGTGCGCACCATGCACCCATTCTAATACCGCCCCCTCCCTCGCCCCCATTTAAATACCGGTATAGTAATTGGCATGGTGGAACTGAAGACGGACACATCGATCGACGCGATGCACGCGGCGGGCCAGGTCGTCGGGCGGGCCCTGACGGCGGTACGGCAGGCCGCGGACGTCGGCGTCTCGCTGCTGGAGCTGGACGAGGTGGCACGGGAGGTGCTGCGCGAGGCCGGGGCCTCGTCGCCGTTCCTCGGCTACCGCCCCTCCTTCGCCACGACCCCCTACCCGGCGGTGATCTGCGCCTCCGTGAACGACGCGATCGTGCACGGCATCCCCACCCGGTACCGGCTGCGTGACGGCGACCTGCTCTCCGTGGACTGCGGCGCGGAGCTGGACGGCTGGGCCGGCGACTCCGCGCTGAGCTTCACGGTGGGCCGCCCGCGTCCGGCGGACCTCCGGCTGATCGAGACGGCCGAGCGCGCCCTGGCGGCGGGCATCGAGGCGGCCGTCGCCGGCAACCGCGTCGGCGACATCGCCCACGCCGTCGGCCGGGTGTGCCGTACGGCCGGCTACGGCATCCCGCAGGGCTTCGGCGGCCACGGCGTGGGCCGTCGTATGCACGAGGAGCCCGACGTCCCCAACGAGGGCCGTCCGGGGCGCGGACTGCCGCTGCGCCCCGGCATGGTCCTCGCGATCGAGCCGATGCTCATCGCCGGCGGCAAGGACGCCTACTACGAGGCCGGCGACGGCTGGACCCTGCGCACGAGCGACGGCTCCCGCGCGGCCCACGTCGAGCACACCGTGGCCGTCACGCACTCCGGTCCCCGGATCCTCACGGCGAGGCAGGCGCCCGCAGGCCGCGCACCAGCGCCTCGCCCGTAGGCGAACATGCCCACCCCCACGGATCGTGACAAGGTGGGCATGAGCAACCCGCCCCCGGGTTACCCGGCCGCTCCGCATGCCGTCAGCGAAGGAACCATGCGATGACCAACGGCTACCCTCCTGACCCCTTCGGTGAATTCATGGCCCGCTTCTTCGGCGGCCCCCCGAGCGGAGCGCAAGGGCCCCGCCACATCGACATCGGCCGCCTGCTCAGCCAGCCGGCTCGCGAGCTGGTCAGAGGGGCCGCCGTGTACGCCGCCGAGCACGGCAGCCGGGATCTGGACACCCAGCACCTGCTGCGCGCGGCGGTGGCGGCCGAGCCCACCCGGAGCCTGCTGAGCCGGGCGGGCGCGGACCCGGACTCGCTCGCGACGGAGATCGACGACCGGGCCGGTCCGGTGCAGCACCCGCCCGGCGAGGTGCCGCCGCCGACCTCGCTGTCGCTCACCCCGGCCGTCAAGCGCGCCCTGCTGGACGCGCACGACATGGCGCGGGCGAGCGGCGCCGGGTACATCGGCCCCGAGCACGTGCTGAGCGCGCTGGCCGCCAACCCGGACTCGGCGGCCGGCCACATCCTGCACGCGGCCCGGTTCTCGGCCGGCTCGCTGCCGGCCGAGGCCCCGGAGACCACCCAGACGCGCCCGGAACGGCAGCGCGCCACCGGCACGCCCACGCTGGACAAGTACGGCCGTGACATGACCGACCTGGCCCGGCAGGACCGGATCGACCCGGTGATCGGCCGGGACGCCGAGATCGAGCAGACCATCGAGGTGCTGTCGCGGCGCGGCAAGAACAACCCGGTGCTCATCGGCGACGCCGGCGTGGGCAAGACGGCCATCGTCGAAGGCCTCGCGCAGCGCATCGCGGACGGGGACGTCCCGGACGTGCTGGCGGGCCGCCGGGTCGTCGCCCTGGACCTCACCGGGGTCGTGGCCGGCACCCGTTACCGGGGCGACTTCGAGGAGCGCCTGAACAACATCGTGGAGGAGATCCGCGCCCACTCCGACCGGCTGATCGTGTTCATCGACGAGCTGCACACCGTCGTCGGTGCGGGTTCCGGCGGCGAGGGCGGCGCGATGGACGCCGGCAACATCCTCAAGCCCGCCCTCGCCCGGGGCGAGCTGCACATCGTGGGCGCGACCACGCTGGAGGAGTTCCGCCGGATCGAGAAGGACGCGGCGCTGGCCCGCCGCTTCCAGCCGGTCCTGGTGCCGGAACCGACGGTCGAGGACACCATCGAGATCCTGCGCGGGCTGCGCGACCGGTACGAGGCCCACCACCAGGTCCGCTACACCGACGAGGCGCTGCTGGCCGCCGTGGAGCTGTCGGACCGCTACCTCACCGACCGGCGGCTGCCGGACAAGGCGATCGACCTGATCGACCAGGCCGGCGCCCGGGTACGGCTCGGCGCGCGGACCAAGGGCACGGACGTGCGCGCGATGGAGCGGGAGGCCGAGCAGCTGGTCCGGGACAAGGACCAGGCCGTCGCCGACGAGGACTACGAGCAGGCCAAGCAGCTGCGCGACCGGATCGGCGAGCTGAAGCAGCGGATCGCCGAGGCGAGCGGCGACGACAAGGCCGACGAGGGGCTCGATCTGGAGGTGACGGCGGAGGCCGTCGCCGAGGTGGTGTCCCGGCGGACCGGCATCCCGGTCAGCCGCCTCACCCAGGAGGAGAAGGAACGGCTGCTCGGCCTGGAGGAGCATCTGCACCGGCGGGTCGTCGGCCAGGAGGAGGCCGTCGGCGTGGTCTCCGAGGCCGTGCTGCGCTCCCGCGCGGGGCTCGCGAGCCCCCACCGCCCGATCGGCAGCTTCCTCTTCCTCGGCCCGACCGGTGTCGGCAAGACCGAGCTGGCCCGGGCGCTCGCCGACGCGCTGTTCGGCAGCGAGGACCGCATGGTCCGCCTGGACATGAGCGAGTACCAGGAGCGGCACACCGTCTCCCGGCTGGTCGGCGCCCCGCCCGGATACGTCGGGCACGAGGAGGCCGGGCAGCTCACCGAGGTGGTGCGCCGGCACCCGTACTCGCTGCTCCTGCTCGACGAGGTGGAGAAGGCGCACCCGGACGTCTTCAACATCCTGCTCCAGGTCCTGGACGACGGCCGGCTGACCGACTCGCAGGGCCGGACGGTGGACTTCACCCACACGGTCATCGTGATGACGAGCAACCTCGGCTCCGAGGCGATCACCCGGCGCGGTGCCGGGATCGGGTTCGGGCCGGGTGGTGCGCAGGCGGACGAGGAGGCGCGCCGCGAGCAGATCCTGCGTCCGCTGCGCGAGCACTTCCGGCCGGAGTTCCTCAACCGCATCGACGAGATCGTGGTCTTCCGCCAGCTGACCGGTGAGCAACTGCGGCAGATCACGGACCTGTTGCTGGAGGGCACCCGGCGGCTGCTGGACGGGCAGGGCGTCGCGGTCGAGTTCACGCCCGAGGCCGTCGACTGGCTCGCCGAGCGCGGCTACCAGCCGGAGTACGGTGCCCGGCCGCTGCGCCGCACCATCCAGCGGGAGGTGGACAACCAGCTGTCCCGGCTGCTGCTGAACGGCACGATCTCCGAGGGCAGCCGGGTGACGGTGGGCACCCGGGACGGGCGGCTGGACTTCCGTACCGAGGAAGCCCGCCCGCCCGCACCGGAGCTGTGAAGCGTCTTCGGCGGGCCCTACGGCGCCGGGTCCACCACCATCGCCGAGCCGCCGCCGCGCCGTACCTTCTCGGCGGCGGCCAGCCACTTCCCGTCCGGCAGCCGTTGCACGCCGGTGGCCGCGCCGATCTCCGGGTTGAGTGAGAAGGAGTGCCCGATGGCCTCCAGCTGCTTCCTCGTGTCGCTGTTGTAGAGGGCCGGTTCGAGTTCCGTCCTGGCCGCGTTGCGCTGGCTGGCGCGGGGTGCGGCGATGGCGTCGACCAGCGGCAGACGCCGGTCGAGGAACTCTGTCAGGGTCTGCAGCACGGTCGTGATGATGGACGCGCCCCCGGGTGAACCGAGCGCCACCACCGGCCTGTTGTGCCCGTCCAGCACGATCGTGGGGGAGATCGACGAGCGGGGCCGCTTGCCCGGGCCGGGCAGGTTCGGGTCGTGCACCGCCGGGTTCGCCGGGACGAAGGAGAAGTCGGTGAGCTCGTTGTTGAGCAGGAAGCCCCGGCCGGGCACGGTCATGCCGCTGCCGCCGGTCTGCTCGATGGTGAGCGTGTAGGCGACGACGTTGCCCCACTTGTCGGCCACGGTCAGATGCGTGGTGTTCTCGCCCTCGTACGTCGTCGGGGCCGCCGTGCCGCCCGGTGCGCAGGCCGCGGGGTCGCGCGGGTCGCCGGGGGCCAGCGGGCTGGTGAGGACCGCGTCGTCCTTGATCAGGCAGGCGCGGGAGTCGGCGTACCGCTGCGACAGCAGCTGTTTCGTCGGTACGTCCTCGAAGGCGGGGTCGCCGACCCAGCGCCCGCGGTCGGCGAAGGCGATCCGGCTCGCCTCGATGTAGTGGTGCAGGTACTGCACCTCGCCGGCCTTCGACAGGTCGGTGTTCTCCAGGATGTTGAGCGCCTCGCCGACCGTCGTGCCGCCCGAGGAGGAGGGTGCGATGGAGTACACGTTCAGACCGCGGTACGACGTCCTGGTGGGCGCCTGGGGCTTGGCGCGGTAGACGGCGAGGTCCTTCTCGGCGAGCTTGCCGGGGCGGGCGTTCCAGCCGGAGGCGGGGTCCACGGGCGGGTGTTCGACCGTCTTGACGATGTCGTCGCCGATGTCCCCGCGGTAGATCGCGCCGACGCCCCTGCGGCCCAGTTCCTCGTAGGTGCGGGCGAGTTCGGGGTTCTTCAGGGTGGAGCCGACGACGGGGAGCTGTCCGTCCGGCAGGAACAGCCTGGCGGTGTCGGGGAAGTAGCGGAACCGGGCCTCGTTGGACGCGGTCTGCGCGCGGAAGGTGTCGTCCACCGTGAAGCCGTCCCGGGCGATCCGCTCGGCCGGCCTGAGGACGGTGGCGAGCCTGTCGCTGCCCCACTCGTCCAGCGCCTCCTGCCAGGTGGCGGGGGTGCCCGGGGTACCGACGCTCAGGCCGCTGCTGACGGCGTCGGCGAACGCGAGCGGCTTGCCGTTCTCCGTGAACAGGTCGGAGTCGGCGCTGAGCGGCGCCGTCTCGCGGCCGTCGATGGTGTGCACGGTGCGCGTCTTGGCGTCGTAGTAGACGAAGTAGCCGCCTCCGCCGACGCCGGCGGAGTAGGGCTCGGTGACACCGAGCGCCGCGGCGGTGGCGACGGCCGCGTCGACCGCGTTGCCGCCGTGTCTGAGCACCTCGATGCCGGCGGCGGAGGCGTCCGCGTCGACGCTGGCCACGGCACCGCCGTAGCCGACGGCCACGGGAACCTTGCCGCCCGTACGGGCCGTCGCCGGGGCGGGCGGCGCCGCCGCCCCCACCGACACCATTGCGGCCGAGACCGCCAGAACCGCCAGTTTCCGCGTAGCTGGGCGACCCATGCGTACCTCCCGTCGGGACAGTCCGCGCAGCGTAACCAGATCGGTCCAGTACCGACAGTACGCCTGCGCGCCCTGCCGCACGAACGCCGCGCGTCGAACACGGGTACGTGGCCTTGGCCCGGGCCCGCTACCATGCGCGGCCATGAACGACGACGTACGCAACATCGTCCTGGGGCTGGTGGCGACCGGGATCTCGGCCTCCCTCGGCTGGCTCGCCAGAACGTACCTGTGGCGGCGCAAACTGCGCCGCAAACAGGTGTTCTTCGGGATGCCGGACCACTCGGAGTCGCTGCTGGTGGTCAACCACACCGCGGGCGGGCCGGAGTTGTCGGTGAAGCGGTACGACGTGTTCGCCCTGCTGGAGCTCTCCGCGCTCATCAAGGACTGCAACGCGCACGTCCAGGTGGTGGCGCACGACGCCATCCAGCAGGGCTTCGGCGAGCGCACGGAGTTCTGCGTCGGCGGTCCGTACTCGAACCGCCGGATGGCGGCTCATCTCTCCTCGCTGCTGCCGGGCGCGCGCATGAACGTGGAGACCGACGCCGGTCCGGAGCTCGGCGCCCTGCGGATCGGCGGGGAGGAGTACCGCATGGAGCGCGGGCGGTGCGAGTACGTCCTGCTCGCCCGGCTCAGCGCGGACGGCCGGGCGGAGTCCCGCCCGGTGTTCCTCTTCTGCGGCCAGCGCGCCATCACCAACCAGGCCGCGACCCGGTATCTCGCCCGCCACCACGAGCGGTTGCACCGCAAGTACGGCACCGGTTCCTTCGTCCTGCTGCTGAAGGTGGTCAACTCCCAGGCGTACGGCCCCGACGTGGTCGAACTGGTGGCGGACGTGACGCGGGCGGCGCGGACGCCCCTTCCCGAACCGGCCGCCGCCGTCGGCGAGTGATGTCTCAACATTCTTTACTGGCACGTAACTTACCGACGGGTTACTTACGGTAAGGGAACGAGGTTACCGTCGGGTCACTTTGCACTGTTGACTAGTGAAGGAGTGACCCATGGGACACGGTCGCACCACGCTGCGCGGCGCCACCGCCGGAGCGGTCTCGGCGGCGCTGATCGCCGGCACCGTCGTCGGCCTGGCGCCCGCCGCCGAGGCCGCCGCCCCGTCCGTGCGCTTCGTGGACATCACGGGTGACGGCGGCACCGTACTGAAGGGGAACGTCGTCACGCCCGCCGGCGCCGACGGCTCACGCCGCTACCCGCTGCTCGTACTGCCCACGAGCTGGTCCTTCCCGCAGGTCGAGTACCTCGCCCAGGCACAGAAGCTCGCCGACGCCGGCTATGTGGTGCTCACCTACAACGTGCGCGGGTTCTGGCAGTCCGGCGGGCAGATAGAAGTGGCCGGTCCGCCGGACGTAGCGGACGCCTCCAAGGTCATCGACTGGGCCCTCGCGCACACGCCGGCCGACCCGCGGCACGTGGGCATGGCAGGGGTGTCGTACGGCGCCGGGATCAGTCTGCTCGCCGCCGCGCACGACAAGCGCATCAAGGCCGTGGCCGCGCTCAGCGGCTGGGCGGACCTGATCGACTCCATCTACTCGGGCCGCACCCAGCATGTGCAGGCCGCCGCCGTCCTGGACGGCACGGCCACCCTCACCGGCCGCGAGAGCCCGGAACTGAGGGAGATCTTCGACAACCTGTACTCCTCGAACCTGTCGAAGGAACAGCAGATGATCGACTGGGGGCGGAAGCGTTCCGCCGCGACCTACGTCGACCAGCTGAACAGCAACGGCGCGGCCGTGATGCTCGCCAACGCCTGGGGCGACACGGTCTTCCCGGTGAACCAGTACGCACGGTTCTACGAGAAGCTGACCGGGCCCAAGCGGCTCGAACTGCGGCCCGGCGACCACGCGACCGCCGAGCTGCCGGGCCTGTTCGGACTGCCCAACGACGTGTGGACGGACACCGGGCGCTGGTTCGACCACTATCTCAAGGGAGCCGACAACGGCATCGACCATGAACAGCCGGTCCAGCTGAAGTCCCGTAGCGCGGGGGGGTACGAGGGCTACCCGGACTGGAAGTCGGTCGAGGCGGCGCGGAGGAAGTTCGCGCTCACGGGCTCCAGCACCATCCACGCGAACGTCGACTCCGGCGCGGACGGCGGGATCGTCTTCCTCTCCAGCATCCTCGACCAGATCGCCCAGCTGCCGCCGATGGCCTCGATCCCGCTGCTGCCGCGCCGCTGGGCGGCGGTGTGGCAGTCGGAGCGGTACGCCGGCGCGCAGCAGGTGCGCGGCACGGCCACCCTGCACACCACGCTCACCCCGACCGCGGAGAGCGGCACCCTCATCGCCTACCTGTACGACGTGGGGCCGCTGGGTGTCGGCAAGCTGGTCACGAACGCGCCGTACACCTGGCACGGACGGACGCCCGGCGAGCCGTTCGACGTCGACCTGGACCTGTTCTCCACGGCCTACGACGTTCCCGCCGGGCACCGCCTCGCGCTGGTCGTCGACACGGTCGACCCGCTGTACATCGAGCACAACCCGTCCGGCGCGCAGCTGACCTTCTCCTCGCCCTCGGACGACCCGTCGTACGTGTCCGTCCCCGTGCGCGAGCAGTGATCTCCGGCTGCCGCCGGACGAGCCTGGCCCGTGAACTGCCGTCCCCCTAGGGTTTCGGGGCCATGGGGGGCTCCCCACCCGGCAGCGGCGCCCCAGGGCCGGCCGCGGCGACCGCCACGGCCTCGGTCCTGGGGCTGCGCTGCTCACGGCGGGACACCCGGCCGGCGCACCACGAGAGCAGCATGCACATCCCGATGTAGATCGGCGAGATCACCATCACCACAGGGATGAACGGCAAATCGTAGTCGAGGTTGGAGGCGATGAGCTTCCCGGCATGGAGGAACTCCTCGTAGGTGACGAGATAGCCGAGCGAGGTGTCCTTCAGGGCGACCACCAACTGGCTGATGACGGCGGGCAGCATGGCGCGCACCGCCTGCGGGAGAAGGACGTGCGCCATGACCTGGGTCTTACGCATGCCGAGCGCGAACGCGGCCTCCCGCTGGCCGCGTTCGACGGCGTTCACACCGGAGCGGAGGACCTCGGCGAGCACCGAGCCGTTGTACAGGGTGAGTCCTGCGACGAGCGCGGGCAGCGGCTGGACCTTCAGCGCCACGAAGATGAAGAAGATCATCACGAGTACGGGCATGGCGCGGAAGAACTCCACGACGAGCGCGGCCGCCCACCGCACCGGCCGGTGGTCCGACAACCGCCCGACGGCCAGCAGCCCGCCGAGGGCGAGGGAGAGGAGGGCGGCGATCGCGAAGGCCTTCAGCGTGTTGCCGAGGCCGCGCAGCAACAGCTCCTGGATCCCCTTGTACGCGAAGGGCGTCCACTTGGTGGTGGTGAACTGGCCGGTGTCGACGAGGAGATACAGGATCCAGGCGACCAGGCCGAGGATGACGGCGGTGGCGAGGACGCCGTAGACGCGGTGCCGCTGCCGGGTGCGTGGTCCGGGGACGTCGTAGAGGGCGGTGGCACCGGTCACCGGGCGACTCCCCAGGTCCGCTCCAGCACATGGAACAGCGCGCTGATGGCGAGCGTGACGATCAGGTAGCCGACGGCGATCCAGACGAAGGTCCAGATGATGTTGTAGCCGAGTTCGTTGATGGTCTTGTAGGTGCCGAGCAGTTCGGTGACGCTGAAGGCGCCCGCGATCGCGGAGTTCTTGGCGAGCGCGATGAGCGTGGAGCCGATCGGCGGGATCACCGCCCGGAAGGCCTGCGGCAGCACGACCAGGCTCAGCGTCTGCCCGAACGTCATGCCGAGGCTGCGGGCCGCCTCGCCCTGCCCCTTGGGCACGGTGTTGATGCCGGAGCGCAGCGCCTCGCAGACGAACGCCGAGGTGTAGCAGCCGAGGGCGAGGACCGCGAACACGTCGAAGGGCAGCACGAGTCCGAACCGCGGCAGCCCGAGCAGCACCGCGAAGAAGAGCAGGGTGAGCGGGGTGTTGCGCAGGACCGTGACCCACACCGTGCCGAACGCGCGCAGCGCGCCGACGGGCGCGACCCGGAAGGACGCCGTCACGAAGCCCAGCGCGAGGGCCAGCAGGGAGGCGTAGACGGTGAGCCGGACCGTTCCGAGGAAACCGGCGCCGTAGGTCGAGAAGTTGTCCGTCAGTACGTTCATGCGGTCCTCGCGGTCCTCGCTCAGCTCGCCGGATAGCGGTCGATCGCGGGCGGACGGGGGGCGGGCACGCCGGACAGGCCGAGCGTGGCCTCGTACGCCTTCCTCCAGTCGCCGTCCTTCTCCCGTGCCTCCAGGGCGTTGTCGAGGGCGAGGCGCAGCGCGGTGTCCGCGTGCGGGACGCCGATGCCGTACGGCTCCCTGGAGAAGGGCCTGCCGACGACCTTGAGTGCGTCCGGGGCCTTGGCGGCGTAGCCGATGAGGATGGCGTCGTCGGTGGTGACCGCGTCGACCTGGTAGGTGAGCAGGTTGTCGACGCAGACCGAGTAGGTGTCGTAGGCGACCAGGATCGCCTTCGGGTAGTCGGCCCTGATGCGCTGGTACGGCGTCGAGCCGGCCGCCGAGCAGACGCGTTCGCCGTCGAGGTCCTGGGGACCGTGGATGTCCTTCTCGTCCGAGCGGACCAGCAGGGACTGGCCGGCCAGGTAGTAGGGGCCGGCGAAGCCGACGAGTTTCCTGCGGCCCGGATTGATGGTGTAGGTGCCGACGTAGTAGTCGATCTGGCCGTTCTGCAGGGCCGTCTCGCGGTTGGCGGAGGCGATGGTCCGGAACCGGATGGTCCGCGGTGGGAAGCCGAGGGAGGCGGACATCATCCTGGCGATCTCGATGTCGAAGCCGGAGTAGGTGCCGGTCGCCGGGTCCCGCTCGCCGAGATAGGGCTGGTCCTCCTTGGCGCCGACGACGAAGTGGCCGCGCCTCCTGGCCCGCGTCCAGGTGGCGGACGCGGGCAGGCCGAAGCCCCGGGCCACCCGGTAGTGCGGCAGTTCGCCGGCCGCCGGGCCCTTGACCGGCGGGCTGCCCTCCTTGCCGCAGGCGGCCGCGAGCAGCACGAGGAGGGTGAACAGGGCGAGGGACGCACGAGCGGTACGGACGTGGTGCGGTTCGATCAACGGATCGACGGCCATACGCAGCCCTACTCGCTCTCAGCCGTGTCGTGGTTGCCGCAAACTATCCAGACGGCAGCGGCATTGAGGGACGACACGCACTTTTCGGGCATAAGCCGTATTTACGGCCGCTGAGGGTGCGCTCAGGTCTCGGCGATCTCCGCGTACAGCTGGGACAGCTCGGGGACACCGCTCGCCGCCCAGTCCTGTCCGGCGGCCCCGACCTCCACCTCACGGCCGGAGGCCAGCCGTACGACGGGCTCGCCGTCGGAGCGGATCCGCCAGGCGGCGCCGGGCACGGTGCGCACCACGACCGTGCCCAGGTACAGCCCCGCGTCGTGGCCCAGCCAGGGCAGCGTCTCGGCGTCGTCGCGCCAGCGCGGGACGAGCTGGTCCAGCGCCTCCAGCGAGGCCGGGGTGTCGTCGAGGAGGACGCCCGCCCGGGTCGCCTGCGAGCGCAGCAGCTCGCACTCGGAGAGCAGCGCGGCGACCGCCTCGGCGTCGGCCGGCGGCCTCCCCGCGCTCGAACGCGCTCGCACGAGGGCGCCCCCGTCGTCACCGTTCTTCTTGTGCCGGTGGCCCAGGAACGGAAGGTTCATGGACCCAGCGTGGCATCAGACGTCGAGGTCGACCACCACCGGTGCGTGATCGGAGGCACCCTTGCCCTTGCGCTCCTCGCGGTCGACGTAGGCGTCCTTGACGGACTTGGCGAACGGTTCGTTGCCGTACACCAGGTCGATGCGCATGCCGCGGTTCTTCGGGAAGCACAGCTGGCGGTAGTCCCAGTACGTGAACGGGTGGTCGTACTTCAGCGGGCGGGGCACCACGTCGTCCAGGCCCGCCTCGCGCAGGGAGGCCAGGGCGGCGCGCTCGGCGGGGGTGACATGCGTCAGGCCCTCGAAGGCGGCCACGTCGTAGACGTCGTCGTCGGTCGGCGCCACGTTGTAGTCACCCATGACCGCGAAGGGGCGGCTGCCCTGCGCGTCGCCGTACACGGCCGCCTTGAGGGCCTCGAACCACTGGAGCTTGTACGCGTAGTGCGGGTGCTCCACCTCGCGGCCGTTGGGGACGTACACCGACCAGACGCGGACCGGGCCGCAGGTCGCAGAGATGGCGCGCGGCTCGGTGACGCCGTCGAAGCCGGGGTCGCCGGGCAGGCCCTTGACGACGTCCTCCACGCCGACGCGGGAGAGCACGGCCACGCCGTTCCACCGGCCGGTCGCGTGGACCGCCGACTCGTAGCCCAGCTCGCGCAGCTGGTCGGACGGGAACTGGTCCTCGGCGACCTTGGCCTCCTGGAGGCAGAGCACATCGGTGCCGCTGCTCTCCAGCCAGGCCAGCAGCCTCGGAAGGCGGGCGGTGATCGAGTTCACGTTCCAGGTGGCGATGCGCATGTCTCACAACCTACCCGGAGCCTCTGACAACGGACTCAGATCTCGGTCGAGCCCCCCGGCGACAGCCGCTGGTGGTCCGTGCCGCCCAGGGCGCCGATCTGGCGGTCGTAGATCGGCCGGGCCAGATCGGTGAGCAGGGCGTCGTGGACGTCGTAGGCGCGCCGCGGCCGTACCTCGCGGACGTAGTCGATGACTTCGGAGATCTTGTTCCACGGAGCCATCACCGGGAGCATCAGCGTCTCCACCTCCCGGTGAGGGACGGTGAGGGCGTCGCCGGGGTGGAAGACCTTGCCGCCGTCGAGCAGATAGCCGACGTTGGTGATGCGCGGGATGTCCGGGTGGATCACCGCGTGCAGCTCGCCGTGGACCTGCACCTCGAAGCCGGCCGCGGTGAAGGTGTCACCGTGGCCGACCGTGTGCACCCGGCCCGGGAAGGCCGCCGAGATCTGGTCGGCGACGGACTTCAGCGACCAGATCCGGGCGGCCGGGTTGTTCTCCATGGCGGCGCGCAGCCGGAACTCGTCGAAGTGGTCCGGGTGCTCGTGCGTGATCAGGATCGCGTCCGCGCCGAGCGCGGCGTCCTCCTCGCTGAAGCCGCCCGGATCGATGACAAGCGTCTGCCCGTCCTTGTCGAGGCGGACGCAGGCGTGGGACTTCTTCGTGAGCTTCATGGCTCACCATCCTGCCGAACCCCGCGGCCGGCCCGGCCCGGCGGCGCGCGGCTCACTCGGCGGGCGTGGTCTCCTCCAGGATGACCTGCCGGGCCACCCGGAACGCGCTGCCCGCGGCCGCCACCCCGCAGTACACGGCCGTCTGCAGCAGCACCTCCTTGATCTCGTCCGGGGTGAGCCCGTTGCGCAGGGCCGCCCGGGTGTGGACGGCCAGCTCCTCCAGATGGCCGCCCGCGGCCAGCACGGACAGCGTGACGCAGCTGCGGGTACGGCGGTCGAGGCCGGGCCGGTCCCAGACCTCGCCCCAGGTGTAGCGGGTGACGAAGTCCTCGAAGTCCCCGGAGAAGCCGTCGGCCTGCGCCAGCGCCCGGTCCACGTGCGCGTCGCCCAGCACCTCCCGGCGGATCTTGAGGCCCGTCTCGTACCGGTCGGGCCGCGCGGCCGGCTGGGCCGGTGCGGCGGCCGGGGCTATCTCGGCCACCGGCACGGCCGGCGGCACCGCCGCCGGGACCGGGACGGCCGAGGCCGCCGGCAGAACCGTCTGGCCGGTGTCGAAGGGCTGCTGCCAGGCGGTGGAGAAGTGGTGCGCCAGCAGGTCGGTGACGGCCGCCGGCTGTTCGACCGGCACCAGGTGGGAGGCGCCGGGGACGACCGCGAGCCGGGCGTCCGGGATGCCGGCGACCAGGGTGCGGGCCTCGGCAGGCCCGGTGACCTGGTCGTCGGCGCCGACGAGCACGAGCGTCGGCACGCCGACCCGGGCCAGCTCGGGCCGTACGTCGAACGCGGCGAGCGCCTCACACGCGGCGATGTAGCAGCCCGGGTCGGTGGTGCGGACCATCTGCACCGCCCACTCGGTGATCGCCGGCTGGGCCGCGGCGAACCCGCCGGTGAACCAGCGGTCGGGCGCGGTCCGGGCGATCGGGTCGAGTCCGTTCGTCCGTACGACCACCCCGCGCTGCCGGAACTCGTCGGCGGTCCCGAACCGGGGCGAGGCCGCGACCAGCGCCAGCGAGGCGAGCCGTTCGGGGTGGCGCAGGGCCAGCTCGATGCCGATCGCACCGCCCAGCGCGCAGCCGGCGTAGCCGAACCGCTGCAGACCGAGCGAGTCCAGCGTGGCCAGCAGCCGGGTGGTCAGCTCGGCGACGGAACCGGCCGGGTGGGCGGGGGCCCCGCCGTGGCCGGGCAGGTCGAACCGCAGGACCCGCCACTGTTTGGTCAGCTCCGGCACCTGGCGGTCCCACATGTGGCGCGTGGTGCCGAGGGAGGGTCCCAGGACCAGGACGGGGGCGCTTTCCGGTCCGTCGAAGCTGTATTCCAGGAGTTCAGTCGTCGTGCTCACCCGTTCACGCTCCCATGTCCCCCACCGAAAACCGAAAGCGGGTCGGCCCGGCGGCGGGAGACGGGGACGACGAAGGGGGTGCGGGAGCCCTCAGGCCGGGGGCTGCCGGGTGGACACCATCGCGATCTCGACCAGGTGCACGTCCGGGGAGGTGTTCAGCACATGACGGACCTGGGCCGCGACATCCTCCGGCCGCAGGCCGTGTTCCTGCTGGTCCCTCCCGGCCTCGGCGCGCAGCACCGGATCGGTGATGTACGCGCCGCGGTTCGTGTCGACGGTTCCGGGTGAGATGACCGTGACGCGCACTCCGCGTGGGTGCAGCTCGTTTCGGAGTGCTTCGCTCAGCGCGTGGACGGCGTGTTTGGTGGCGGCGTACATTCCGGTGGCCGGATGGCTCACCCGACGGCCGCTCATGGAGCTTATGTTGATGACCTGGGCGCACGGGCTGTCGGTGAGGTACGGGACCGCGGCCCGGGTGACCGCGGCAAGGCCGAGCACGTTGAGCTCGATCATGTCCCGCCAGTCCGCGAGGAGGCCGTCGGCCACATAACCGAGGCGGAACGTGCCGACGTTGTTCACGACCGCGTCGAGGCCGCCGAGCGCGGAGCACGCCGTGCGCACCGCCTCGTCGATCCGCTCCGCCTCCCGGAGATCGGCGACGACGGCCGTGCCACCGATCTCCCGGGCCAGTTGCGCCAGCTCCCGCTCACGACGGGCCAGCACCGCCACCCTGGCTCCCCGCGCGCCCAGGTCGCGGGCGATCGCCTCGCCGATGCCCGATGAGGCTCCGGTGACCAGCACCCTCCGGCTCGTCAGGTCCATGTGTCGTCATCCGCCCCTTCCGCAGGCCGCGATCATGCCAGTCGCGCGAGCAGCTCTCTGGTTTCGGCCGTGTGCGGGTGCCCGGCCCCCAGTGTGGTCTCACGGAGGGGAAGCAGCTCGTGCAGCATCCCGACGGCGCTCTCGGTGTCGCCGC
The DNA here is from genome assembly GCF_014649495.1 of Streptomyces filipinensis. Classification (GTDB taxonomy): domain Bacteria; phylum Actinomycetota; class Actinomycetes; order Streptomycetales; family Streptomycetaceae; genus Streptomyces; species Streptomyces filipinensis. The sequence continues at coordinate 182,790 of NZ_BMTD01000003.1, forward strand.
AGTGAGCGGACCATCGCGCGAGCTCGTGCCAGGTCGTCAGCGTCCGTGGATGGTGGGCCCCCTGGACGCTCCTGCGCAGGGGGAGCAGCTGGCGCAGCATCTCCACGGCGCTCGCGCCGTCTCCGGCCTCGCCGGTCCACCGGGCGAGCTCATGCCGGGAGGTGAGGAAGCTGCAGTGGCCGCTGCCCAGCGCCTGTTCCCGGGCCGGGAGGAGTTCGGTGAACAGCGCGACGGCCCGGGCCGGGTCACCCGCCTCGCCCACGCGCCGCGCGATCTCGTGCCGGGTGGTCAGGGTGTCCGGATGCCCGGCGCCCAGGCATCGCTCCTTCACCGCGAGCACCTGCTGGAGCAGGGCCAGGGCCGCGGCGGTGTCGCCGGATTCCGCGAGCCAGTAGGCGTGACGGTGCCGGGTGGTCAAGGTGTCCGGGTGTTCGGGACCGAGGACCCGTTCCCTTACCGGCAGGAGTGCCTCGCAGAGCTCCGCGGCCGTCGCCGGGTCGCCGGCCTCTCCGGTCCAGAAGGACAGGTTCTGCCGGCTGTGCAGGGTGCCGGTGTGCTCAGGCCCGGCGATGCGCTCCCACTGCGGCACGTAGGTGCGGAAGAGGGAGAGCGCCTTCAGCGGATCGCCGGCCTCACCGATCCAGTGGGCGTGGATGTCGCGCGTGGTGAGCGTTTCGAGGTGCTCGGCGCCGTACTCCCCCTCGTAGGCCAAAACGAGTTCACCGAAGAGACGGGCCGCCTCGGCCGGGTCTGCCTCGCCCTGTTCGTCGGCGCGCCTGCGCCGCTCCTCAAGGCGCCGGCGGGCCGGCGTACCGTGGGTCGCCGACGGGGTGCTCGTGGTGCTCGTCTCCTGTTCGACGGCCGTGCGCACCCACTCCAGCAGCCCGGGCAGGGCGTCCTCGATGATGCGCAGGACCTCCCGGAAGTCCGCTTCCTCGCCGTAGAACGGATCGGGTACGTCCAGGTCCGGGCCCGCTGCCGGGTCGAAAGAGCGCAGCATACGGACCCTGGAGTGGTCGTCCAGCCTGTCCCGCAGGATGCTCGCCTGGTTCGCGTCCATGGCCAGGATCAGGTCCGCGGACAGGTGGCCGTCGTCGAGTACGGCCGCCGTGTGGTCGGCGGGACAGCCGTGTTCCTTCAGCAGTGCCGCGGTCCTGGGATCGGCCGGCTCTCCCGCGTAGTAGTCGATGGTTCCGGCGCTGGTCACCCGGACCCGGTCGAAGAGCCCGGCACGCCGCAGATGCTCCCGGAAGACCAGCGCCGCCATGGGCGACCGGCAGATGTTGCCCTTGCATACGAAACACACATGCATGACGCTTCCGTTCCGTTCAGACGAGGATGGGTACGGGCCGCAGTTGCGTGGCTCCGAAGGCCGGCGAGCGGCCCGTGCGGGCGAGGTTCACCTGTAGCTCGGGCCACTGGCGGTCGAGCTCACGCAGCAGCACGGCCATCTCCTGCCTGGCGAGGAAGGACCCGAGGCAGTAGTGGCCACCGCGGCCGAAGGACAGATGCCGCGCCGGCCCCCGCCGCACGTCGAAGCGGTCCGGTGCCGCGAAGCGGTCCTCGTCCCGGTTGGCGGACGCGAGGACCAGCATCACGCGGTCGCCGCGGTGGATCGTCACACCGCCGACGGTGATGTCCGCCAGGGCTCGGCGCGCGGCCAGGTGGAACGGCGCGTCGAAACGCAGTGCCTCCTCGACGGCGTCCGCGTAGGACACCTGACCCTCGCTCACCGCTCGGCGCTGGTCGGGGTGACGCTGCAGGGCGGTCACCGTGACGCCCAGCCCGTTGGACACCGGTTCCAGGGCGCCGGTGAGGAGCTGGGCGAAGGTGGCGCTGGTGGTCACCGGATCCCAGCCGCCGTCCCGCACGGCGGATCGCAGTGCCGGTGCCGCCAAGCCGTGACCGCGCGGCAGCACGGTCGTGCAGACGTAGTCCGTCAGGTCCTGGACGGCCCGCAGGGTGGAGCGCACGTCGTGCGGCTCGTGGGCGGACCGGTTCAGAAACGCCATCAGCTCCTCCGACCACCGGGCGACTTCGGCGAACTCCTCCGGTTCGACCCCGAGCAGCACGCTCACGGTCGCCCGCGCGAACGGGATCGTGAGGTCCGTCATCAGGTCCCGGCCGGCGGCGCGGAACGCGGTCACGGTATCGGTGCTGATCCGGTCCACCTCGCTCTGGAAGGAGGCCACGGAGGACGGTGTGAAGACGTGCCGCAACGTCTCGCGGACACGGGTCTGGTGGGGAGGGTCCGAGAACACCATCCAGCGGCCGAAGAAGTCGTGCACCCGGGCGGCGATGTCGCGTTCCGCCGGCGTACGGGTGAGCGTCTCGCCCTCGGCCGAGGCGGAGAGCCGAGGGTCCACCAGCAGGTCGAAGACATCGGCGTACCGGGTGACGTACCAGGCGCCTGTCGGCGCGTTCCAGTGCACGGGGTCGTGGCGCCGCAGAGCGGCGAAGAACGGGTAGGGATCGGTCAGAAAGGCCGCGTCGAGTATCTCCTCGGGGTTCACCGTCCGGAAAGGAGCATGCGCTTGAGGTGCCTTTCAGGATCGGAGAACGCGTTTCTGCCGTGCAGCATCCGCCAGTTGTCCCAGACCAGGATACAGCCGGGCTCGATTTTGACGGCGACCTGCTGCTCCCCGAAAAACTCTTTCACGTCTTCGAGTGCGGCATCGAGTAAACCGTCGTCTTCTCTCTCCACGTCGATGTAGTCATATCTCAGGATGTGACGCCCATCGAACTCTTCGAGGATGGGGTGGACGGCGCTCGAATAGTAACCTGATTGAATGATGCCGTCGGACGATTTCCACGTGTAGCGATTACTGTGCAGCGACCGCCGCGTCTCCTCCGAAAGGCTCTTCATCCACGCGTAGCCGTCTGCGAGCGTCGTCTCGCCGCCCCGTCCGCGCGCCTCCCTGACGCACCACAGCATGATGTACCGCGGGGGCGGCCCGGGGTGTTCGACGGCCTCCGTATGCGGAAGCAGGGCACCCATGTTTCCGGCATGGTAGATCGACTCTATCGTCGGATCAAGGCGTACGTCCCAGATGAGCTCGCCGTTGTGATGGGGAATCGGATTCCCGAGGCGAGCGGCGAAGGACGGATAGTCGAAGTCGCCCGGCGAGATGCCCCGGATGTACGAGTATCCGTTTTTGTCGAGTTGGGTTCGGATTTCATCCAGCTCGTCCGAGCAGAGGCTCGTCGAGGCATTCCGACTTATCGTGACGGCCGAGCGTAAATGCTGCGTCACGTCAATTCCCCCGTTCAATTGACACGCAATAACGCGACTCTAGGATTCACTGGCTGTCCAGTCAAGGGGAGCAGCACAACCGTGTCTTCTGTGTGCGGTTTTCCGGAAACCGCCGGTTTCGCGGTATCGGGCACCGCGCCGCCCGCGGTCTCGGTCAGGTGTCGTCCGGTGTGCCGAGACCCGTCAGGGCGCCCACCGGGTCGAGATCCGGGGTGCCGCGGGGCCACCAGTCGTCGTGGCCGGGTTCCGACTCGTAGGCATACCACAGCCCGTCACGGCCCAGGCGGAGCTGGACGTGGCCGCGCGGGTGGGTGAGGCGGTTGCGCCAGGGGCGGAACGCCGGCAGGTCGGCGGCGAGCAGCAGGGGGCGGGCCCGGTCGAAGCGGCCGGCCGGCGGATCCCACGGCTCCTCCAGTACGGCCAGGCCGGCAAGCCCGCCCTGACGCCAGGCTGCCACGGCACGCGCGAGGTCGGCCGGGGTGCGGTCGACGGCCGCGGCGAGCGTGGCGTAGAGCGTGCGGGTGCCGGCCGTGAGGCCGGAACCGGGGCGGGCGGCGGCCAGGCGCACCGCGTCCTGCCACAGGGTCAGTTCGCCGACCGGGTCGCGTCCGGTGCCGAGCAGCGCGTGGGCGCGGGCGGCGGCGTCCGTCGCCAGCTGGTCCAGCGCGAAGGGGTCCGGGCCGCCGGGTGCCGCCGGGTACACCGGTGGCTGCTCGGGGTGCGGGGGTGCGGGCAACGGCGGTGGCAGCGGCGGGAGTCGGCGCGGGGCGAGGGCGTCGGTGGCGCGCACGCCGGGCAGCGACTGCGGCTGCCGCTCCTGGACGGCGCGGGCCGCGCGGGCGGCGCTGCGCCGGGACAGCGCGTCGAGCAGGTTCTTCTCGCCCCGGCCGCGCAGCAGGAGCAGCACGAACGGGTCGGCGTCGAGCAGCCGTGCCGTCTGGTAGCAGAGCGCGGCCGCGTGCTTGCAGGGGTGTCCGGAGTCGGGGCAGCTGCAGCGCGGGGCGAGGTCGCCGGGGCCGGGCAGCAGGGGGACACCGCAGTCGGCGAGGGACTGGGGCAGTTCCTTGTCGAGCAGCGCGGCGATGTGCCCGGGGCGGTCGGCGGCCGCGTCCAGGAACCGCGCCCAGTCCTCGTCCTCCAGCGTGCGGAGCCGCACCTGGACCCGGTACGGCCGGGGGCGGCTTCCGCGCACGTACGCCAGCACGAGACCCGGGGTGACGGTGATCGCGTCGACGTGGCCCTGGTCCGCGTAACCGCGGCCGCGGGCCAGTCGCTTGGGGTCCAGCGCGCCCTGCTCCAGCGCGCCCACCCAGGCGTTGCCCCACCAGGTCCCGGCGAACGGGTCCCCCTCGGCACCCGCCGCGCGGGGCGGGAACGCCGGGAAGGTACGGCGCAGTTCGGTGTCGCGGTGGGGGGTGGCCATGGTGGACGGCACGTGGGGGGAGGCGGGGGTGGAGGAGGTCGGGGTGGTGCGGTGGGGGGTGGAGGGCTCGGGGGAGGTGGGGGGCGCGGTGGTGGGGCTGCCCGAGGAGGTGGGGTGCGGGGTGGAGTGGCTGGGGGCCGTGAGGGGCGCCGTGGAGCGGCTTGAGGGGGTGGCGGGGTCCGCGGAAGTGGGGTGCGGGGGCGTCGGAGGCCGGCCGGTGGGGATGGCTGACGCGGGCAGCGTGTGCGGGGTCGGCGGCTCGGCGGGCGTGGGGAGCGGCTCGGCGGGGTCGGTGAGCGGTGTGTGCGGGGGCGTGGTCGAGGGGGTCGCGCGGCGCGGTTCGGCGCCGTCGGTGCTCTCCGTGGTGTCACCGGTTCCGGTGGTGCTTGTGTCGTCCTGCGGTGTGTCGGACCACGCCGGCATCCGGAAGGCGTTCGCCAGGTAATGCCGCATGTCCTGGGCGGCCTTGATCCGGGTGGCCCGGGAGGCCGCGTCCGGGCCGGACGCGGACCCGGTGCGCGGAGCCGTCGAGCCGGGACTCCGCGTCGTGCGCGCTTCAAGGCGGCCATGCGGCTCCCCCGCCCCTGTCCCGCGCCGGGCGGCCTCGTCCGCCTCCGCCCGCAGCGCCTCACGCCGGGCCGCCCGCAGCGCTTCCCGGACGGCGTCGGCGGGGCGGGCGCCCGCCGGTGCGGCGGAGCGGGCCGGCGGCACGGTACCGACACGGTCCGGGGCGTCGTCCTGACCCGGACCGCCCGCACCGGCCGGCGCCGAAGCGGTGGCCGGGGAAGAAGGGGTGGCGGGGGAAGAAGGGGTGGCGGGCGGAGCGGAGGCCCGCTGCACGTCTTCGTCGCCCCGGCTCGGGGGCACGGCAGCCGTCGCGGATTCGCGCTCGCCGCGCCGCGCGATCACCGCGGCCCGGAGTGCCGCACGCGCCGCGTCGCCGGGCCTGGGGCCGGTGACCGCAGGCCGTGCCGACGTCGCCTCGGCCACCGCGTCCGTCGCCCCCGCCGCGCCGGAGCCGGTTGTCTCGGGGGCGCCCGCCGCCGCTTGCGCGACAGCCGCCTCGCCCACGCCCGCCGCTCGCTCGACGGCCTCCGCCGGCGCCTCCTCGCCACGCCGGACAGACGCGCCGAACACAGCCGCCGACGCCCGCGGCACCGCCCCCTCGGACTCGCTCTCCGCGCGCTGAGCGGTGCCTTCGGACCTGCTCTCCGCTCGCGAGCCCGTGTCCGCGAACCCTCTCTCCGCCGGCTCCGCCGACCCCCCTGCCACACCTGGTGCGCGCTGAACCGGCGCCGCCGAGGCACCGGGAGCAAGGTGAACCGCCCCCTCCGAGGCGTCCGCCCCAGCCTGAAGCGGCCCCACAGGCGCCCCCGGCCCCTCCTGAGCCGCCCCCGCAGACATGCCCTGTCCCTCCGGTGCCGCTGCCTGCGATGCCTGAGGTGTCCGCTCGGCCCGTGCCCGTGCCGCTCGCAGGGCGCGGCGGGCGGCGTCGCCTGGGCGGGGGGTGGCGGCCGTCATGCGGTCCTCCGCAGGGAGACGAGGTCGGACAGCTCGCGGTCGGTCAGTTCCGTGAGGGCCGCCTCGCCGGAGCCGAGGACGGCGTCGGCCAGGGCGCGCTTGGCGGCGAGCATCTCGGCGATGCGGTCCTCGACCGTGCCCTCGGTGACCAGGCGGTGGACCTGCACGGGCTGGGTCTGGCCGATGCGGTACGCGCGGTCGGTGGCCTGTTCCTCGACGGCGGGGTTCCACCAGCGGTCGAAGTGGATGACATGGCCCGCCCGGGTGAGGTTCAGGCCGGTGCCCGCCGCCTTCAGGGACAGGACGAGGACCGGGGTCTCACCGTTCTGGAAGCGGTCCACCATGCGCTCGCGCTCCGGGACGGGTGTGCCGCCGTGCAGCAGGTCGACCGGGATGGCCCGGGCGGACAGGTGGGCGGTGATGAGGCGGGCCATGCCGACGTACTGGGTGAAGACGAGCGCCGAGCCGTCCTCGGCGAGCAGGGTGTCCAACAGCTCGTCCAGCAGGGCGAGTTTGCCGGAGCGGGCGGCCGGCCGACCGGCGTGCGTCTCCTCCTTCAGGTACAGCGCCGGGTGGTCGCAGATCTGCTTCAGCGCGCCCAGCAGCTTCAGGACCAGACCCCGGCGGGCGATGCCCTCGGCGGTCTCGATGGCCAGCATCGACTCACGCACCACCGCCTCGTACAGCGCGGTCTGTTCGCGGGTGAGCGGCACCGGGTGGTCGGTCTCCGTCTTGGGCGGCAGTTCGGGGACGATCCCCGGGTCGGACTTCTTGCGGCGCAGCAGGAACGGCCGGACCAGACGGGCGAGGCGGTCCGTGGCCTCCTGGTCCTCGCCGTTCTCCACCGCCCGGGCGTGCCGGGCGCGGAAGGACTTCAGGGGGCCGAGGAGTCCGGGGGTGGTCCAGTCGAGGAGGGCCCACAGTTCGGAGAGGTTGTTCTCGACCGGGGTGCCGGTCAGGGCCACGCGGGCGGGGGCCGGGAGGGTGCGCAGCGCCTTGGCGGTGGCCGAGTAGGGGTTCTTCACGTGCTGGGCCTCGTCGGCGACGACCATGCCCCAGGGCTGTTGGGCGAGGCGGGCCGCGGTGGAGCGCATGGTGCCGTAGGTGGTGAGGACGAAGCCGCCGTCCAGTCCGTCCAGGGTGCGATCGGGGCCGTGGAAGCGGCGGACGGGCACGCCGGGCGCGAACCGGGTGATCTCCCGCTGCCAGTTGCCGAGCAGCGAGGCCGGGCAGACCACGAGCGTCGGTTCGGTGCGGGCGCGCTTCAGGTGCAGGGCGATGAGGGTGACGGTCTTGCCGAGGCCCATGTCGTCGGCGAGGCAGCCGCCGAGGCCGAGGGAGGTTATGAGGTCCAGCCAGGCCAGACCGCGCAGCTGGTAGTCGCGGAGGGTGGCGGCGAGGGCCGGGGGCGGGTCGGCGGGGCGCAGGCCCGCGGTGAGCCGGTCGCGGAGCGCGGCCAGCGCGCCGACCGGGACGGCCTCGACGGTCTCGCCGTCGACGTCGGCGGTGCCGGTGAGCGCGACGGACAGCGCGTCCACCGGGTCGAGCAGGCCCAGTTCGCGCTTGCGGGCCTTGCGGACGAGTGCCGGGTCGACCAGCACCCAGCGGTCCCGCAGCCGTACGACCGGGCGGTGGGCCTCGGCGAGGGCGTCCATCTCGGCCTCGCTGAGCGGATCTCCGCCGAGCGCCAGCTGCCAGCGGAACTGGAGCAGGTCCTCGCTCTCGAAGAAGCCGGTGCCGTCGGTGGCCGAGCCGGGCGCCGGGCGGACCACGGCGGCGGCCGTGAGGTCGCGGGCGAGGTCCCGCGGCCAGTGCACGGCGACCCCGGCGGCGGCCAGCCGGGTGGCCCCGACGCCGAGCAGGTCGCCCAGCTCCTCCTCGGACAGGGCGAGCACACCGGGCACGTCGTGCTCGGCGAGCCGGTCCAGGGGCGGCCACACGCGTGCCGCGCGCCGCACGGCGAGGGCGGCGTCCACCCGCGCGCGGGGCCCGAAGGCCGGGTCGGCCTCCCCCGCCCACAGGGCCGCCGCGTCGGCCACCAGGGTGGGGTCGGCGAGGCTGTGCACCTGCACGATGGCGGCGCCCGCGGCACGGGCGCCGTCGTGTTCGCCGGCGTCGAAGACGTCGTACGCGGACAGGTCCAGGCGCAGCGAGATCCGGACGCCCGCGTCCATGCCGGCGGCGACCTCGGCCGCCCACTCCTGGGCCTGGGGCAGCGCCACCGGCTCCCGGGCGGCGAAGGGGCGGCCGCAGGTGAACGGGGCGGCCGGGGTGCGGGGCAGGGTGTCGGCGACCGCGTCCAGGAAGGAGCGGACCAGGGCCTCCGGCTCGGGCAGCCGGAGCGGGCCGGGGTCCGGGAGCGGCACGGCGTGGCCCTCCGGGGGCAGCGCCGCCGCCACCGCGCGCAGGTGGGCGATGTCGTCGGGTTCCAGCGGGCCGGCCCGCCAGGCGTCCTGACCGCCGGGGGTCAGGCCGGGCAGCAGGCGGCCGCGGGCGACCAGCCGGAGCGCGTGCAGCGCGGCGGCGCCCCAGCAGGCCGTGGCCGGATGCGCGGCCGGGTCGCGGCGGGCCCGGACCAGCAGCGGCAGGGCCTCGTCGAGCGGCAGGGTCAGCGCGGGCACCTGCCGGCGGCGCACACCGGCACCGTGCCGTCGTACGACCGTGAGCTCGGCGGTGCCGCCCTCGACGGAACCGCCGTCGGGGTCCCAGAAGGCGACGCGGCCCTCGCGTGGGAGGGGCGCGGGCAGGAAGACGGAGGCGAGGCGCACCGAGGCCGGGTCCCCGGCCGGGCCGGAACCTCCCGTGTGCTCGGCCACCGCGGCCGTGCCTGCGCTCATACGTCCTGCCACCTCCCGCCCGTGTGCCGGATCAGACGTCTTCGACTCTACGGGCGGGGTCTGACAATCGGTCCCGGGGACCGGCCGGGACCGGTGTTCACGGCACCGTGCGGGAGACGACGTAGACCATCGGGTTCTGCGGGTCGGACATGTTCACGACCACGTCCTGGGTCGGCGCAGGGTTCTTCTGCTCGTGGGTCAGTCCCCACCAGGGGCCGGGCCCGGTGAAGTGCCAGCCGCTGACCTTCTGGTCGCGGGTGCCGATGGCGATGTCGCCCTTCGTCAGCTTGTCCCGGCGCGTGCCCGTGGTCTGCAGGAAGCTGTCCAGGCCGGCGGCGTTGGTGTGGAACTGCACGTAGAGACGGCTGGTCTTCCAGTTGTTCGTCTCGTAGGAGGCGACCTGGTCGGCCGGGTGCGGGACGGTCACCTGGTAGAGGCGGCGCTGCACCTTCGACGGCCAGCCCGGCGTCAGGCCGGTCGCCGAGTACTTCGCCTCCTTGTCCTTCCCGCTGTCACGGCTCTGGTTGGCGGAGATCACCAGGTAGCCGGCCGGGACACCGATCAGCAGGCCGATGATCAGCAGGGTGAGCGCCCGGCGCCTGGCCTTGTGCCCGGAGTTCTCGGCGGGCCGGTGCGGCTCGTCCGGCGGGGCGGCCTGGCGGGGCAGCGACGCGGTCATGCGGTGTCCTGGTCGCGGCGGGCCTGGGCGTAGCGCTCGTAGCGCTCGTAGCGCTCCACCCGGCGGCGCTTGGCCCGGCGGAACCGGCGGGCGACCAGCCGGGCCAGGTCGGCGGCGCCGACCATGCCGGCCTCGGGGCCGAGCTGGGCGCGGGTGATGCGGGCCTCGGGGCGGTAGCCGCGGCCGGTGAGGTGCCGCTTGAAGGCGTCCCGGGCCGGGCCGATGAGCAGGTCGTCGGCGGCCGAGACCCCGCCGCCGATGACGAAGCAGGACGGGTCCAGGGCGGCGGCGAGGTTGGCGATGCCGACGCCGAGCCACTGGCCGATGTCCTGGAGCAGCTCGACGCACATGGCGTCGCCCTCGCGGGCCAGCTCGGTGATCATCGGGCCGGTGATGTCGTCGACGTTGCCCTTGACGTGCTCGATGATCCCGTAGGCCACCGGCGAGTCGGCGGCGGCCAGCTCCTTGGCCTCGCGGACCAGCGCGTTGCCGGAGCTGTACTGCTCCCAGCAGCCGCGGTTGCCGCACGGGCAGCGGTGCCCGCCGGGGACGACCTGCATATGGCCGAACTCACCGGCGACGCCGAACTTGCCCCGCTTGACCTGACCGTCCTCCAGGATGGCGCCGCCGATGCCGGTGCCGAGGGTGATCATGACGAGGTGGTCCTCGCCGCGGCCGGCGCCGAAGCGCCACTCCGCCCAGGCGGCGGTGTTGGCGTCGTTGTCCACGAGGACCGGCACGGAGAGGCGACCGCTCAGGCGGTCGCGGAGGGGCTCGTTGCGCCAGGACAGGTGGGGCGCGAACAGGACGCGGTTGCGGTCGGCGTCGACCCAGCCGGCCGCGCCGATGCCGACCGCGTGCACGTCGTGCCGGTCGGACAGGTCCAGGACCAGTTCGACGATGGTGTCCTCGACGACCTGCGGGCTCTTGGACTTGTCCGGGGTCTCCGCGCGGAGCTTCTCCAGGATGTTGCCGTCGGCGTCCACGACGCCCGCCATGACCTTGGTGCCGCCGATGTCGATGCCCACCGTCGGCACCCGGGGTGCCGTCAGGTGGGACCGGCGCTCTCTTGTGCCGACGGTGCGCAGGACCGGGGCTCGGCGGGAGCCGATGGGGGCCGTGAGGTCGCGGTAGGTGCTCATCGGGCTCGATTGTGCCGCACGCTCTCGCCGCGTGCTGCGCGCGGGCGGGGGGAGGGGGTGCGCGACCGTCGCCCGGTGCGGGTGCGCCGTGGCCTGTCGCGTGGTTCCCCGTGCCCCCTAGTTCCGCCGCAGTTCATGGCGTAGAGCGTCCAGGTCGGAGCCGCCGGCCATCTGCTGGGTCAGTTCGTCCAGCGTTATTTCGTCTCGTGTGTAATTGCCCACCATCGTGCCGCGCCGGAGCAGAACGAAACGGTCACCCACCAGGTACGCGTGGTGCGGGTTGTGGGTGATCAGCACGACGCCCAGGCCCTCGTCGCGTGCCGCCGCCACATACTTCAGCACCATTCCGGACTGCTTCACGCCCAGTGCCGCCGTCGGCTCGTCCAGGACCAGGACCTTCGCGCCGAAGTGGACCGCGCGGGCGATCGCCACGCACTGGCGTTCGCCGCCGGACAGGGTGCCGATGGGCTGGTCGACGTCCCTGAGGTCGATGCCCATGCGGAGCAGTGCCTCGCGGGTGGTGCGGCGCATGAGGCCGGTGTCGAGGCGCTTGAAGGGGCCGACGCCCTTGCGGGGCTCGGAGCCCAGGAAGAAGTTGCGCCAGACCGGCATCAGCGGGACGACGGCCAGGTCCTGGTAGACCGTGGCGATGCCCCGGTCCAGGGCCTCGCGCGGGGAGGCGAGGTGCGTCTCCTCGCCTTCGATGCGCAGGGTGCCGCCGTCGTGGCGGTGCAGGCCCGCGATCATCTTGATCAGGGTCGACTTGCCCGCGCCGTTGTCGCCCAGGACACAGGTGATCCGGCCCGCGTGGACCTCCAGGGAGACGCCTTCCAGGGCGCGGACGCCGCCGTAGTGCTTGCTGACGCCGGTCAGCTCCACGAGTGTCACTTGGTCGCCTCCGCGCGCTTTTTGACCCAGGCGTTGAGCAGGGTCGCGAGGAGCAGCATCGCTCCGAGGAAGAACTTGAACCAGTCGGGGTTCCACTCGGCGAAGACGATGCCCTTGCTGGTCATGCCGAAGAGCAGGGCGCCGACGGCGGAGCCGATGGCGCTGCCGTAGCCGCCGGTGATCAGGCAGCCGCCGATGACGGCCGCGATGATGTAGATCAGCTCGTTGCCGACGCCCTCGCCGGACTGGACGGCGTCGAAGGAGAAGAGCAGGTGCTGGCCGGAGATCCAGGCGCCGAACGCCACGCCCATGTAGAGGCCGATCTTGGTCCTGGCGACCGGGACGCCGACCGCGCGGGCCGCGTCCTGGTTGCCGCCGACGGCGAAGATCCAGTTGCCCGCGCGGGTGCGCAGCAGGATCCAGGAGGCGAGGGCGACCAGGCCCAGCCACCACAGGATGGTGACCTTGAAGTCGACACCGCCGAGGGTGAGGGTCGAGGCGAAGACGGCGTGGGCGCTGGGGAAGCCCTCCATGTCGGCGATGGTCTTGGTGGAGACCGTGCCGTCGATCAGCTTGGTGAAGCCGAGGTTCATGCCGGTCAGCATCAGGAAGGTGCCGAGCGTGACGATGAAGCTGGGCAGCCTGGTGCGGGTGAGCACGAAGCCGTTGAAGGCGCCGATCGCGAGGGTGACCAGGAGGGAGACGCCCGCGCCCACCCAGGTGTTCGCCGTCATCTGGTAGCTGAACATCGAGGAGACCAGCGCCGACGACGTCACCAGGACGCCCGCCGACAGATCGAACTCGCCGCCGATCATCAGCAGGGCCACGGGTACGGCCATGATGCCGATGGTCGAGGACGCGTACAGGACCGTGCTCAGGCTGGAGGCGCGCAGGAAGCCGTCGGCGGCGACGCCGAAGAAGACGAAGACGGCGAGCGCGCCGACCACCGAGCCCAGTTCCGGGCGGGAGAGCAGCAGCCTGCGCAGCGGCGAGCTCCGCAGAATCCTTTCATCGGCGGTCTGGGTCATCGCGTGCCCCGCTCGGTGTACTCGGCCAGCGCGGCGGCCTGGTCCTTGGTGATGATCTGCGGGCCGGTCAGGACCGGCTTGCCGCCGCCGAGGACGTCGCCGTTGTACTTGTAGGCCCACAGCAGGTCGACCGCCTCGTAGCCCTGGAGGTACGGCTGCTGGTCCACGGCGAAGCCGAGGGTGCCGTCCTTCAGCGAGGCGGCGACCTTGGCGTCGAGGTCGAAGGTGTCGATCTCGGCCTTGCTCCCGGCGTCCGCCCTGGCCTTCACGGCGGTGTCCGCGTAGGGCGCGCCGAGGGTGACGACGGCGTCGAGGGACGGGTCGGCCTGGAGCTTGGCCTCGACGGCGGACTGGACGTCGGGCATGTTGGTGCCGTTGACGTAGAGCTTCCGCAGGGTGCCGTGGAAGGTCTTGGCGACGCCGTCGCAGCGCTGCTCGTGGCCGACGTTGCCCTGTTCGTGCAGCACGCACAGGGCCTTCTTCTTCCCGCGCTTGTCGAGCTCGTCGCCCACGGCCTCGCCGGCGATGGTCTCGTCCTGGCCGATGTGGGTGAGCGCGCCGAAGGCCTTGGACTCCTCGGAGCCGGAGTTCACGGTGATGACCGGGATGCCGGCCTTCTCGGCGCGGGCCACGGCGGCCTTCATGGCGTCGGGCTTGGCGAGGGTGACGATGATGCCGTCGACCTTCTTGTCGACCGCAGCGTCCACCAGCTGGGCCTGCTGCTGGGCCTCGTCGTCGTGCGAGTACAGGAAGTTGATGTTGTCCTTGACGGCGGCCTGCTTGGCGCCGCTCTGCACGATGTCCCAGAAGGTGTCGCCGTCTCCCGAGTGGGTGATCATCGCGAAGGTCCAGCGCGGGGTGTTCACCGCCGCCCTCCCCTGGGCCGCGGCGGCCTTGCGGGCGTCCTCGGCCCGCTTGCCTCCGGTGCTGCTGCACGCTCCCAGGGACAGCGAGAGTGCCCCCGCGAGCGCGATGCCTACCCAGGTCCGAAACCGTGCCACGAGGCAGTGCCCCTTCTTGCTGTGTTCTTGCTGCGTTCCGACGGACAGAGGGACCGCCGATCGCCTCGGCGGCCCCAAACGCTCCAGTATCGAACACGGGTGACAGTCATGACACAGCAGGGATCACCGACCCCGTCCGGTTGTCCGGACATTGCGACGAACCGGGGGTGCCGTCAGGGCCGGACGAGCAGCTGGAACTCGAAGGAGTAGCGGGTGGGACGGTAGGTGTGGTCACCGAACTCCACCGCGCGGCCGGTGTCGTCGAAGGTGGTGCGCTGCATGGTGAGCAGCGGGGCCCCCTCGGACTCGCCGAGCCGTTCGGCCTCGGCGGCCGTGGCCCCGCGGGCGCCGATGGACTGGCGGGCGCTGTGCAGGGTGATCCCGGCGGAACGCATCAGCCGGTACAGACCGGTGGCCTCCAGCTGGCCGGTGTCCAGGTCGAGCAGGCCGGGCGGCAGGTGGTTGACGAGGTACGCCATCGGCTCACCGTGCGCGAGACGCAGCCGCTCGACACGGTGCACGTCGCTGCCCTCGGGGACGCCGAGCGCGGCGGCGACGGCGGCGGAGGCCGGCAGGACGGTGTTGACCAGGACCTTGGTCGCGGGGCGCTGACCGGCCGCCTCCAGGTCGTCGTAGAGGCTGCTCAGCTCCAGCGGGCGCTTGACCTGGCTGTGCACCACCTGCGTACCGACGCCGCGGCGGCGCACGAGCAGCCCCTTGTCGACGAGGGACTGGATGGCCTGGCGGACGGTCGGCCGGGACAGGCCGAGCCGTGCGGCCAGCTCGATCTCGTTGCCCAGCAGGCTGCCCGGGGTGAGGCTGCCGTGCTCGATGGCGGCCTCCAGCTGCTGGGAGAGCTGGAAGTACAACGGCACCGGGGAGCTACGGTCCACACGGAGGTCGAGCGACACGGTCGGGTCCACATCTGGTTTCGGCACGGCCCCGAGCGTAGTCCCGTGATCGGTTGACGGGAAGTTGTGTAGTCCGGTTGTCCGGACATACACATTGACAGGGTACGGGGTCGGCCCTCACTTTGTTTCCATGCGCATCGGGGTCATCGGTACGGGCCGCATCGGCACCCTTCACGCGAGAACGCTCAGCCGCCATCGCGAGGTGGGTTCGCTGATCCTGACGGACGCGGATCCCGCGCGGGCGCAGGGACTGGCCCACCGGCTGGGCGAGACGGCGGCGCCGGGGGTGGACGAGATCTTCACCTGGGGCGTGGACGCGGTGGTGATCACCACGGCGACGCCGGCCCATGCCGAACTGATCGGCCGGGCGGCCCGCTCGGGCCTGCCGGTCTTCTGCGAGAAGCCGATCGCGCTCGACCTGCCGGGCACGCTGCAGGCGCTCGCCGAGGTGGAGTCGGCCGGAACGGTCCTGCAGATGGGGTTCCAGCGGCGCTTCGACGTGGGGTACGCGGGCGCCCGCGAGGCCGTGCGCTCGGGACGGCTCGGCCCGCTGCACACCGTGCGCGCGATGACCTGCGACCAGTCCCCTCCCCCGGCCGAGTGGCTGCCGCTGTCCGGCGGGCTGTTCCGGGACACGCTGATCCACGACTTCGACGTGCTGCGCTGGGTGACGGACCGGCAGGTGTCCGAGGTGTACGCCACGGGCACGGACGGCGGCCTCCCGCTGTTCCGCGAGGCCGGTGACGTCGGCACGGGCGCGGTCCTGCTCACGCTGGACGACGGCACGCTCGCCACGGCGACGGCGACCCGGCTGAACGGCGCCGGCTACGACGTGCGCATGGAGCTGGCCGGGGAGCGGGACACGGTCGTGGTGGGCCTGGACGACCGTACGCCGCTCGCGTCCACCGAGCCCACCGGTCCGCCGCCCGCGGACAAGCCGTGGACGGGTTTCCTGGAGCGGTTCGGACCCGCGTACGAGGCGGAACTGAACGCCTTCGTCGACGTGATCCGCGGCGAGCGCCCCAACCCCTGCGACGGCCACGAGGCCCTGCAGGCCCTGCGGATCGCCGAGGCCTGCGAACTCTCCCGGCGCGAGCACCGCCCGGTGCCCCTCACCGACATCCCGGACCACCCGCGCCCGTCCGACGGCTGACCCCGAAGACCGCAGCGCCCGCGCCCGCCCGGCGACCGGCCCCGAGGACCGGGCCGTCGGCCGGGCCGGTCCGGGAGACCGGGGCACCGGACACGGCGGCCGCCTGGGGCGGCCCCTGCCGGGTGAGCCCGCCCCGGTTTCCGGTTGCCCTCCGGCGGGGTGGTCCGAGTCGCCCCCTCGGCTCGCGTGGGCGGACGGCTCCGCGGCCCGGAGTGTGCGCGGTTACCAGCGCACCGGCAGGCTGCGCATTCCTCTCATCAGCAGGCCGGGGAGCCACTCGCCCGGTGTGCCGTCGAGCGTGAGGCCGGGGGCGCGGCGCAGGAGGGTGCCGATGGCCGTGCGGCCCTCCAGCCGGGCCAGGGGGGCGCCGAGGCAGTAGTGGATGCCGTGCCCGAAGGCGAGATGGCCGCGGGTGTCGCGGCGGATGTCGAAGCGGTCCGGGTCGTCGTAGCGCTCGCCGTCGCGCTGGGCGGCGGTGAGGCTGATCACCACATGGTCGCCCCGTTCGAGGGGCACACCGGCGATCTCCAGGGGCTCGGCGGCGAACCGGTAGGTGGCGCTCTGCACCGGGCCCTCGTAGCGCAGCATCTCCTCGACGGCGCCGTCCAGGAGGCTGGTGTCGGCGCGCAGCGCGGCGAGTTGGGCGGGGTGGGTCAGCAGGGCGTGGACGCCGTTGCCGATGAGGTTGACGGTGGTCTCATGGCCGGCGATCAGCAACAGGAAGGCCATGCCGCGCAGTTCCTGCGCGGAGAGCCGGTCGCCGTCCTCCGCGGTGGTGCGGATCAGATCGCTGAGCAGGTCGTCGGTGGGGCCGGAGCCGCGCTTGTCCTCGATCAGCTCGGTGAGGTACGCGCCGAGGCGGACCACCGCCTCGTACCCCGTCTGCTCGTTGGTCGGCGCGACCACCTCCGTGGACGTCTTGCGGAACTCCTCGCGGTCCATGTCCGGGACGCCGAGGAGTTCGCATATGACGGTGATGGGCAGCGGGTAGGCGAGGGAGGCGATGAGGTCGGCGCGGCCGGCCGGGAGCATCTCGTCCAGCAGCTCGTCGGTGACCTGCTGGATCCGCGGGCGCAGCTGCTCCACCCGGCGCATCGTGAACGCGCGGGTGACGAGCGCGCGCAGGCGGGTGTGCTGGGGCGGATCGGTGGCCAGCAGATGCTCGCCGATCATCGCCTGGTCCATGACGGTCACACCGATCTTGCTGGTGTCCTTGGCCAGCCGCTGGTCGGCCAGGGCCGCGCGCGCCTCCTCGTACCCCACGACCAGCCAGGCCAGGTCCTCCCAGTCCGGCAGCTGCACACGGTGGACGGGGCCCTGCTCGCGCAGCCTGGCGTACACCGGATGGGGATCGGTGCGCAGCGCGTCTCCGTACTCCCGCAGATCGACCACGTGTTGCCTGTCCATCGGTCCCCTTCCGGACTCCCCCGAGGCTCGCCGGGCACCTCCCGGTACCGGGACAACGCGCGGTGTACGGGCTTAGTGCCCGTCCCCGTCGGCCAGTCCCGCGTCGTAGGCCAGCAGCGCGATCTGCACGCGGTTGTCCAGGCCGAGTTTGGCGAGGATGCGGGAGACGTGCGTCTTGACGGTGGCCACGCTCATGAACAGTTCGGCGGCGATCCGGGCGTTGGCGAGGCCGCGGCCGACGGCGACGGCGACCTCGCGTTCGCGGTCGTTGAGGACGGCGAGCCGCGCGCGGGCGCGTGCCTGGCGGGCGTCGGCGGCGCCGCCGGCCGCGTGCCGCATCAACTGCCGGGTGACGGCGGGCGACAGGACGGGGTCGCCGGCCGCGACCCGGCGCACGGCGTCGACGATCTCGGCGGGCGGGGTGTCCTTCAGCACGAATCCGGCGGCGCCGGCGCGCAGGGCGCGCAGCACCTGCTCGTCGGCGTGGAAGGTGGTGAGCACCACGACCTGCGGGGCGTCGGTCCGCGCGCGCAGCCGCTCGGTCGCGGTGAGTCCGTCCACCGAGGGCATCCGGAGGTCCATGAGGACGACGTCCGGCCGGGTGCGCGCGACGAGTTCCTCGGCCTGGGCGCCGTCGGCGGCCTCGCCGACGATCTCGATGTCCTCGGCCCCGCCCATCATCAGGGCCAGCCCGGCCCGTACGAGCGGGTCGTCGTCGACGAGGAGGAGTCTGATCGGCGTCATGGGCCTTACGTAACCACGGGGTGGGCGGGCCGCGGGGTCCGGCCGGCGTACGACGGCGGCGTCAGCGCGCCGGTGCGGTCTGTGCCCACGGCAGCCACGCCCGTACCGTGAAGCCCCCGTCGGATGTGCGGCCGTGCTCCAGCCGGCCGCCGGTCAGGGTCGCACGTTCGGTGAGGCCGATCAGGCCCTGGCCGGAGCCGGGGACGGGCGCCGGCTCCTGGGTGGGCGGCGGGTTGGTGACCGCGAGGGTGAGGCCGTCGCCGGGTGTGCCGGTGAGGCTGAGCGTGACCGCGGCGCCGGGGGCGTGTTTGCGGGCGTTGGTGAGGGCTTCCTGGGCGATCCGGTAGGCGGTGCGGCCGACGGAGGCCGGGACGGTGGCCGGGTCGGCGACGCGGTGGTCCAGCTCGACCTTCATGCCCGCCTCCCGGCACTCGGCGACCAGGGCGTCCAGCGCGGCCAGCGTCGGGCGCCGCTCGCCGGCCGACTCCTCGGACTCGCCGGCCCGCAGCACTCCGATGATCTCCCGCAGATCCTGCAGCGCCTCGTGTGCGCTCTCCCGGATCACCCCGGCCGCCCGGGTGATCTCCTCGCCCGGTGCGTCCGGCCGGAACTCCAGGGCGCCCGCGTGCACGCTGAGCAGGGTGAGCCGGTGGGCGAGGACGTCGTGCATCTCGCGGGCGATGGCCTCGCGGGCCAGGCGCTGGGCCTGTTCGGCGCGCAGCCGTGCCTCGGTCTCCGCCCGGTGGGCCCGGTCCCTGAGGCTCAGCATCAGCATCCGCTTGGAGCGGACGAACATGCCCCAGCCGATGAGGGAGACGGAGAGCAGGGTCGTGAACACGACGGCACCCACGAAGTGCAGATCGCGGTCCGGGCGCAGCCAGTAGTAGACGGGGACGAGGGCGAGGTCGACACCGCCGATCCAGGCGACGTGGCGGAAGGGCCGGTGCACGGCGAGGGTGAACAGGGCGACCGCGGCGGCCCCGCCCGCGGAGGAGGACACGAAGCCGACGGCGACCATCGCGGCGGCCAGGCCGGCCGGCCAGCGGCGGCGCAGCCAGACGGCGCCGCAGGACAGGGCGCCCAGCAGCACGTCGGCGACGGCGAGGCTCCGGGGCACGTCCGGGTGCCGGAGCAGGCTGACGGCGTCCGCCAGGAACAGCAGGAGGGCCGCCAGGAAGCAGCAGGTGTCGACGACCCAGTCCCGTGCGGTGCGCCGGGGCGGCCTGCCGTCGGGGCCGGCGTCCGGGTCGAGCCCGTGCAGCAGGGCGGAGGGCAGCATCCAACGGCGAAGACCCGCACCGCTCGGCACGGTGTGGCCGAGCCCGTTCTCTGTCACGGTCGACCAATCTATGCGGGTTGCGGGGTGCCGTCCGCACCGCGCGCACGTTCGGCTACCAAAGTCGCGCACGCGTGGACTTTCGGCGGACGCCCACCGTGTCCCGCCGTCCGGGATGCCGGCCGCGGGCCCGCTCCCCGGACGGCGGCGGGCCGCCGGGACGGCTCCCGGCGGCCCGCCGGTGACGTCGTGCTCACGCCCTGCCCGCGGCCGCCGGTGGGGGGCGATCACGGGGCGGGGCGTTTCACGTCACGGCTGTCGCGCTGTTCCTCCAGGTCCCGCCGACCGGTTCAGCAACCGAAGTCGACCAGCCGGAACGTGGCGTAGTGGTCGGAGGTGTAGTAGTCCTCCTGGGACTCCTCACCGGTGACGATGCGCCGGGCACCGCGCGTGGGCGAGCCGGGGGTGATCACGGTGTACTCGTGGTAGTAGCCGGACGACTGGCGGGGCAGGACGCCTTCGCGGTTGGAGAAGACGGTGCCGTCCTGCGAGTAGGGGAAGGGTCCGCCCTGGTCGATCAGGTCCAGGGTGTCGTGGGCCTGTGAGGGGAGGGCGCCGTAGCAGATGCTGCCGACCGACGCGGCGGCGGCGTCCGCCGTGGTGGCGGTGACGGTGCCGCCCACGAGGAGGGCGGACAGCAGGGCGGCTGCGGCGCCGATACGACTGGCGCGTGGGGGGATTCTCATGGCTTCATGATGACGCGCGTAGACGTTGTCATGTCAACGACAAAGTTGAAATTTCTCCCGTCAAGTCCGATGAGTTCTCGGGAAGTTAACCTGCCGCTCGGCGTCCCCACGCGGTCCCCACCAGCACCAGCGCGCCGCCCGCGAGCCCCGGCGCGCCGAGCCGTTCCCCGCCGAGGGCGATACCGGCCGCGGCGGCCCACAGCGGCTCGGTGCCGAGCAGCAGACCGACCCGGGACGGCGAGGTGCGGCGGACCGCCCACATCTGCACGAAGAAGGCGAACACCGTGCACAGCGCCGACAGGAACAGCAGCCCCGCCCAGTCCCGCGCGCCGAACGCCGCCGCGGCCGTCCAGGGCGCGGGGCCGCCGCAGACGGTGGACAGGACGGCGAAGACGGCGACGGACGCGCCGAGCTGGACCGTGGTGAGCGGCAGCGCGTCGGCGCCCTGTACTGCCCTGATCCGGGACATGGCGAGGACGTGGAGCGTGCGGGCCAGCGCGGCGAGCAGCATCAGCAGGTCGCCGGCGCTCGGCCGGGTGAAGCCACCGCCCTGGGTGAGCAGCACCACGCCGAGCACGGAGAGCAGCGCCGCGCCGAGGAAGCCGGGGGTGGGCCGGGTGCGGGTGACGGCGGCCTCGGCGAGCGGGGTGAAGACCATGGTGAGGCTGATGATGAGCCCCGCGTTGGTCGCCGAGGTGTGCACCACCCCGTAGGTCTCCAGCACGAAGATCCCGCTGAGGACCAGCCCGAGCAGGGCCGCGCCGCGCCACTGGGCGGCGGTCAGCGCGCGCAGGGCGCGACGGGCGATGACGGCCAGGACGGGCAGGGCGAGCGCGAAGCGCAGCACCAGGACGGCCGGCACCGTACGGGCGGTGGTGATGTCCTTGGCCGCGAGATAGCTGGCACCCCAGCAGACCGCGACGAGCAGTACGGGCAGGTCGGTGTGCCAGGCGCGGCGGGGCGCGGCGGCGGCACCCGGTACGGCGATCGACGACATGGGGGCGGCTCTCCCGGTCTTCGGCGGGGGTGCGCAGACGTCGGCGGCTCGCACGGGGCGCGCTCACCGTACCGGCGGTGACGATCTTCGGCTAGGCGTTTTCCGGGAGCTCGTACGAGCCGTACCGCGGCCTTCCCGCCAGGTCGTACGACTGGAGGGAGACACCGGCGGGGGTGACGCGGCCGGCGGTGTGTGTGAAGGCGGTCGGTACGGCGCCCTCGGTGAACAGGCGCAGGCCGGTGCCGAGCACCACCGGGAAGGTGGCCAGGTGGAGGGTGTCGACGAGGCCGAGGTCGAGCAGGGAGCGGACCAGGGCGCCGCTGCCGTGGATCTGGAGCTCGCCGTCGGTGCGCTCCTTGAGAGCGGTGACCTCCTTGGCGAGGTCGCCGCCGATGACGGTGGTGCCGGACCAGCCGGGGTCGGTGAGGGTGGACGAGGGGACGTACTTCGGCAGGGCGTTCAGCCTGGTGGCGATCGGGTCGGCGGGGTCGGTCATCCTCGGCCAGTACGACGCGAAGATCTCGTACGTACGGCGGCCGAGCAGGAACGCGCCCGCGCGCGCGAAGACCTCGGTGACGAACCGGCCGAAGTCGTCGTCACCGTAGGTGAAGCTCCAGCCGCCGTGCTCGAAGCCGCCCCGGGTGTCCTCCCGGGGGCCGCCGGGTGCCTGGTAGACGCCGTCGAGGGTGACGAAGACGGTGGAGACGAGCTTGCCCATGGCGGGTGCCTTCTTTCCGGGGGCGGGGTCTGTGTCATCAGCTCAGACCCCGCACGCACCCACAACTCATCGGTTCAGCCGGAGTGTGTCGAGAAGAGGCCTCCCGTCGGGCCCTGCTTGTCGCCGCCCTGGGCCTTCTTCAGGGCGTTGGCGAGGGACTCGATGGTGAGGGACTGCAGGATCACCCGGCCGTTGCCCTCCAGGGTGGCCAGGGACAGGCCCTCGCCGCCGAACACGGCGTTCATGATCCCCTGGCGGTTGAGGCCGCCGACGCGCTGGACGCCGTACTGGATGCCCTCCTCGAAGGCGACCACGCAGCCGGTGTCCACCTCGATGCGGCCGCCGAAGTCGGCCGGGTTGAGGTCGATGAAGTTGCCCGCGCCGGCGATGATCACCGTGCCGTACCCGGTGAACTTCTCCAGGATGAAGCCTTCGCCGCCGCTCATGCCGGTGCGGCCGCCGGCGAAGGCGATACCGAAGTCGACGGTGGACTCGGCGGCCACGAAGGCGTCCTTCTCGGCGAACCACGCGCGTGTGCCGTCGAGTTCCAGGGCGCGCATCTCGCCGGGGAGCACGCCGGCGAAGCCGACCGTGCCCTCGCCGCCCTGGGAGGTGAAGTACTGGAACGCCAGGGACTCGCCCGCGAGCATCCGCTGGCCGACCTGCATGGCGGTGCCCATGGCCTGGCGCAGCAGCCCGCCCATGCCGCCCCCGCCGCCCTGCCCTTGCTGCCCGCCGTTGCCGGAGGGGCCGGACAGGCGCGTCTCCATGGTGACGTTCGTCGTCTTGAACAGGAACTTTCCGGCCTCGCAGTACACGGTCTGGCCGGGCTGCAGGTTGACGACCGCCATCTGCATGGCGTTGCCGACGATCTCTTGCTGAAGGGTCACGTGGAGAAGAACGCGGGAGGCGGACCGGTAAGTTCCAGGGACCGTGAAGCCGGGGCGTCAGCCGGGTCCGTACGGGTGACACGCGGGGCGCCCCGGTGCTGTCCGGGCCGGGGCGCCCCACGCGCGCGGGGGGGTCAGCCGCCCAGTTCCTGGTGCCGGGCGGCGTGCTGCGCGGCGCCCTGCTCGGTCAGCGAGCCGAACAGGCGCAGGCGGGAGATGCCGCCGTCGGGGAAGATGTCGATCCGCGCGTGCGTGCCGACGGCCGGCTCCGGGAGCACGAAGCGGTGGCTGGTGTCGGGCTGCAGGCGGGTGCGCGGCAGGATCTCGGTCCACTCGCCGTCCGCGCCGTCCTTGACGGAGACGGAGGCCCAGCCGGCGCTGTTGCCCTTCAGGTAGGCCGTGTCGATCTCGATCGCACGGATGTGCGACTGGGCGGCCAGCTGGTAGCGGATCCAGTCGTTGCCCTGGTCACGGCGGCGGCGGGTCTCCCAGCCGTCGTCCATCTTGCGGGAGCGGCCCGGCTGGATGGTGTTGGTCGCCGGGGAGTAGAAGAGGTTGGAGGCGTCCTCGACCCGGCCGCCGTTCTCCAGGGCGACCACGTCGAAGGTGCCGAGGACCGCGAGCCACTCCGGGTCGGGGACGACCTCGCCGTACACCCGCAGCCGGGCGATGCCGCCGTCGGGGTGCTGGTTGACGCGCAGGTGCGTGAAGCGCTGTTCGACGGTGACCTCGAAGCCGTTGGCCGCGTGGCCGCCGACGGGCGTGCGCGGGACGAGCGTCGTCCATTTCACGTCGTCGCCCAGCAGCTCCTCCGGGGACGGGGAGCCGGGCACGGAGGTGGCCTCGACGGAGACCGCCTGGGGGTAGTTGCCGCGGAAGTGGGCGGTGTCGACGACGATCCCGCGGATCACACCGGGGGCGCCGAGCCGGACCAGCGCCCAGTCGTGGTCCTCGGCGGTGGGCCACGGGTGCGCGGCGGAGACGCCGCGCCGGCGGCGGGTCTCCCAGCCGTCCATGATCTTGCCCTTGTGCCCGAAGTGCTCGGGGTCGAACTCGGCCCGCTCGGGCACCAGGAGGTTCTCGCGCTGGGCGAAGAACTCGTCGTTGGCGGCGATGACCCCGGCGCCGAGCTGCCGGTCGGCGAGGTTGGCGTACTGGGTGAAGGGGAAGTCGGCGGTGCGGTAGTCCGCGTACGGGTCGCCGCCTCCGTAGGGGTTCGCGTCGCCGGTGAAGCGAGCCGGTGAAGATTGATGCAGCGCCGTCACGGTGATCAGGGGGTCCTTTCCGGAGTCGGCCGGGTGTGGATGCGGGAGTGGCTTACTGGGGGCGGGCGAGCAGCGCGCCCTTCGGCTCGGTGAACTCGCCGCCGTTGACGATGCGTTCGCCGCGCAGCCAGGTGGACTTCACGACGCCGTACAGGGTCTTGCCGGCGTACGCGGTGACCCGGTTGCGGTGCTGGAGACCGGCCGGGTCGACGGTGAAGGTCTCGTCGGGGGCGAGGACCGCGAAGTCGGCGTCACGGCCGGGTGCGATCGCGCCCTTGACGGCGTCGAGGCCGGCCAGGGCCGCGGTCCGGGCGGACATCCAGCGGACCACGTCCTCCAGGGTGTGGCCGCGCTTGCGGGCCTCGGTCCACACGGCGGAGAGGCTGAGCTGGAGGCCGGAGATGCCGCCCCAGGCGGTGGCGAAGTCGTCGGTCTTCAGGTCGGCGGTGGAGGGCGAGTGGTCGGTGACGACACAGTCGATGGTGCCGTCGGCCAGCGCCTCCCACAGGAGGTCCCGGTTGGCGGCCTCGCGGATGGGCGGGCAGCACTTGAACTCGCTGGCCCCGTCCGGGACTTCCTCGGCGGTCAGGGTGAGGTAGTGCGGGCAGGTCTCCACGGTGATCTGCACGCCCTCGGCGCGGGCGGCGCGGATCAGCGGCAGCGCGTCACCGGAGGACAGGTGCAGGACGTGCACGCGCGCGTGGAGACGGCGGGCCTGCGCGATCAGGTTCGTGATGGCGGTGTCCTCGGCGTCACGCGGGCGGGAGGCGAGGAAGTCGGCGTACCTGGGGCCGCCCTGCTGCGGGGCGGCGGCGAGGTGGTGCGGGTCCTCGGCGTGCACGATCAGCAGTCCGCCGAAACCGGCGATCTCCGCCAGGGACTGGGCGAGCTGCTCCTGGCCGAGGTGCGGGAACTCGTCCACGCCGGACGGGGACAGGAACGCCTTGAAGCCGAAGACACCGGCGTCGTGCAGCGGGCGCAGGTCCTTGACGTTGTCCGGCAGGGCGCCGCCCCAGAAGCCGACGTCGATGTGCGCCTTGTCGCGGGCCACGTCCTGCTTCACCCGCAGGTTCCCGGTGGTCGTGGTCGGCGGGAGGGAGTTGAGCGGCATGTCGATCAGGGTGGTGATGCCGCCTGCCGCCGCCGCCCGCGTGGCGGTCCAGAAGCCCTCCCACTCGGTGCGGCCGGGGTCGTTGACGTGTACGTGGGTGTCGACCAGGCCGGGCAGCAGGACCTGGTCGTCGAGCTCCTCCAGCCGCGCGCCGGCCGGGACCTCGGCGTCGTGCGGCAGGACGGCAGTGATCTTCCCGGCGGACACGGCGACCGCGGCGGCCCGTGTCCCCTCCGGAGTGATGACGCGCGTCGAGCGCAGGACCAGTTCAGCGTCGGACACCCGAACCCCTCTCTGTACCGCCGTTTTACGCCCAGGAAACGGGATTTACACTCACGTAACGGATTTCAACGTTCTGTTGAAGGAGTCTTCACTCCCACTTCTCCGCCGTCAAGGGGCACACTTCTGGTCAGCACACGACCGCACACACTCTGGACGTTTCCACAAAGCGGAATTAGAATTCCAGCAAGCAGAACGTAGCTACGTACAAGCAGGGAGTCAACCGGCCGCCGGGTAGGCTTCTGCCCTCCCGCCAGCCCCGAAAGGAACGCGCCGTGCCGACGTCCAGCGCCAGCACCACCGACTCCGCCAAGCCCTCCGCCGGCGGCGGGGTCCAGTCCCTGGAGCGTGCCTTCGACCTGCTGGAGCGGATGGCGGACGCCGGCGGCGAGGTGGGCCTCAGCGAGCTGTCCGCCACCAGCGGCCTGCCGCTGCCGACCATCCACCGGCTGATGCGCACCCTGGTCGCCTGCGGATACGTCCGCCAGCAGCCGAACCGGCGGTACGCGCTCGGCCCCCGCCTCATCCGGCTCGGCGAGTCGGCGTCCCGGCTGCTCGGCACGTGGGCGCGGCCGTACCTCGCACGGCTGGTCGAGGAGACCGGCGAGACGGCGAACATGGCGCTGCTGGACGGCGACGAGATCGTGTACGTGGCCCAGGTGCCGTCGAAGCACTCGATGCGGATGTTCACCGAGGTGGGGCGCCGGGTGCTGCCGCACTCCACCGGGGTGGGCAAGGCACTGCTCGCCGGGGTGCCGGACGACGAGGTGCGGGCCCTGCTGTCCCGCACGGGCATGCCGGCCGCCACGGAGAAGACCATCACCACGCCGGAGGGCTTCCTCGCGGCGCTGGAGGACGTACGGCGGACGGGGTACGCCGTCGACGACAACGAGCAGGAGATAGGGGTGCGGTGCCTTGCGGTGTCCGTGCCGGAGTCCCCGACGGCCGCGGCGATCTCGATCTCGGGGCCGGCCGGGCGGGTCACCGAGGCGGCCACCGACAAGATCGTGCCGGTGCTGCAGGAGATCGCCCTTGAGCTGTCCCAGGCGCTGGCGAGTTCGGGCGCCTGAGAGTCCGCAGGGGCGTTCACCGTCGCCGGTGCGGCTGGGTCGTGGTCGTTCGGGCGGTTCCCGCCGGATCGGCACACCTAGCCCCGCTGCGTCGGCTCCCCGAAGAGATCCACCGCCTCCCGGACGCCCGTCAGGCCCCTCGCCAGGGCGCTGACCGAGCCGATGGCTCCGGCGATCAGTAACAGCGAGCTGCGCAGGCGGGGGATCTCCGGGCGGCCGTCCGTGGCCATCGCCGCCAGGGCCGCCAGCTCGTCCTCGGCTATGGCGCGGTCGGGGAACTCGGACGGGAGCGCGGCGAGTTCGCGGCGCAGCCGGGACACCGCGGTCCGCAGCTCCGCCACCCTCGGGTCCTCGCCACTGCCGGTCACTGGCCTCTGCCCCAAGCTCCGCAACACAGCCCTCCCCCTCACACGCCGTCGTGCGCGGGCCAGTAAACGCCACCGCGTCCGGGAGCGCCACAGCGCGGACCGAAATTCAGCCCAAGGAAACGGGCCGCCGCCGGGCGCGTCAGGTATGCAGGACGCATGACGGACAAGCATCACGAGGAGGTCGCCGGGCTGCTGCTCGCCGCCGGCGGGGGCAGACGGCTCGGCGGGCGCCCCAAGGCGCTGCTGGAGCACCGGGGGCGCCCGCTGGTCGAGCACGCGGTCGGGGTGCTGCGCGCGGCCGGATGCGCGCGCGTACACGTCGTCCTGGGCGCCCGCGCCGGCGACGTGCGGGCGCGGGCCGACCTGACCGGCTGCGTGCTGGTGGACAACTCCGACTGGGCCGAGGGCATGGGCTCCTCGCTGCGGGCCGGACTGGCCTCGCTGGCCGGCACCGGGGCCCGCGCCGCCCTGGTCAGCCTCGTCGACCAGCCGGGTATCGGGGTGGCGGCCGTGGCGCGGGTGCTCGGCGCGTACGAGGACGAGAAATCGCTGGTCTCGGCCGCCTACGACGGCACACGCGGGCATCCGGTGCTCTTCGGCGCGGCCCACTGGCCGGGCATCGCGGCGACGGCCACCGGGGACCGCGGGGCCCGCGCCTACCTGAAGGAGCACGCCGGGCACATCCGGCTCGTGGAGTGCGCGGACGTGGCCGAGCCGTTCGACATCGACACCGAGGCCGACCTGCGCCACCTTGAGTGAAGAGGGTGGCACTGGGCGCCACCTTGCCTCGACCCAGAGAATCTCGACATCAACAAACCATTGAAGTTCCACAATGAGGAAACTACTATCCACTGTTCAGAAGCGCCTGACCGCACAGCGGGCGCTGTTTGCCCTTTTCGTGCCTCTTGGCACCCGGTGCCACCGCTGAAGGAAGTGACAGCTCATGTCCGCACCAGCGCCGTCTCCGCTGGCCATCGTCGACGCCGAGCCCCTGCCCCGACAGGAAGAGGTCCTCACGGACGCGGCGCTCGCCTTCGTGGCGGAGCTGCACCGACGGTTCACCCCGCGCCGTGACGAGATCCTCGCCCGCCGGGCCGACCGCCGCGCCGAGATCGCCCGCACCTCCACGCTCGACTTCCTGCCCGAGACCGCCGCCATCCGCGCGGACGACTCCTGGAAGGTCGCCCCGGCGCCCGCCGCGCTGAACGACCGGCGCGTCGAGATCACCGGCCCCACCGACCGCAAGATGACCATCAACGCGCTCAACTCGGGCGCACGGGTGTGGCTCGCCGACTTCGAGGACGCCTCCGCGCCCACCTGGGAGAACGTGGTCCTCGGCCAGGTCAACCTGATCGACGCCTACACCCGCCGCATCGACTTCACCGACCCGGCGTCCGGGAAGTCGTACGCCCTGCGGCCGAACGAGGAGCTGGCCACCGTCGTCATGCGCCCGCGCGGCTGGCACCTGGACGAGCGGCACCTGGCCGACGCCGACGGCCGTGCCGTCCCGGGCGCCTTCGTCGACTTCGGCCTGTACTTCTTCCACAACGCCCAGCGGCTGCTGGACCTCGGCAAGGGCCCGTACTTCTATCTGCCGAAGACCGAGTCGCACCTGGAAGCCCGCCTGTGGAACGACGTGTTCGTCTTCGCGCAGGACTACGTCGGCATCCCGCAGGGCACCGTCCGCGCCACCGTCCTGATCGAGACGATCACGGCCGCGTACGAGATGGAGGAGATCCTCTACGAACTGCGCGACCACGCCGCGGGGCTGAACGCCGGCCGCTGGGACTACCTGTTCTCGATCGTCAAGAACTTCCGTGACGGCGGCGCCAGGTTCGTCCTGCCGGACCGCAACGCGGTCACGATGACGGCCCCGTTCATGCGGGCGTACACCGAACTCCTGGTCCGCACCTGCCACAAGCGCGGCGCGCACGCGATCGGCGGCATGGCGGCCTTCATCCCCTCCCGGCGGGACGCCGAGGTCAACAAGGTGGCCTTCGAGAAGGTCCGCGCCGACAAGGACCGCGAGGCGAACGACGGCTTCGACGGCTCCTGGGTCGCCCACCCCGACCTCGTCCCGATCGCCATGGAGTCCTTCGACAAGGTCCTCGGCGACAGGCCGAACCAGAAGGACCGGCTGCGCGAGGACGTCCACGTCGAGGCGGCCGACCTGATCGCCATCGACTCGCTGGACGCGAAGCCGACGTACGCCGGGCTGGTCAACGCCGTCCAGGTCGGCATCCGGTACATCGAGGCCTGGCTGCGCGGGCTCGGCGCGGTCGCCATCTTCAACCTCATGGAGGACGCGGCCACCGCCGAGATCTCCCGCTCCCAGATCTGGCAGTGGATCAACGCGGGCGTCGAGTTCGAGAACGGCGACCAGGCCACGCCGGAACTGGCCCGCAAGGTCGCCGCCGAGGTGCTGTCCGGCATCCGCCAGGAGATCGGCGAGGAGGCCTTCGCGGCCGGCCACTGGCAGGAGGCCCACGACCTGCTGCTGCACATCTCCCTGGACGACGACTACGCCGACTTCCTGACCCTGCCGGCGTACGAGCAGCTCAAGGGCTGACCCACCGGGCGGTACGGCGCGTCGAGCGGCTCCGGGCAGCGTCCCGGAGCCGCTCGCGCGCGCTCAGCCCAGGTGCGCCGACCAGTCCTGTTCCGCCGCCGGCTTGCCGTGCAGGTCGGGGACGCGCTTGAGCCAGTCCGGACGGCCCGCCTGCGTCCTCGCCGCACGGGCGGCCTCCTCGGCCGCGAGTTGCTCGCGGTCCGGGAAGTCGGCGGGCAGCCACTGGTGCGACAGGCGGACACGGGCCAGCAGGTAGTCGACGTAGGCGGCGCGCACGTCGTCCGGGGCCGCGAAGCCGGCGTCCTCGGCCAGCCAGGCGTCCGGGACCTCGGCGACGATCCCACGCAGCAGTTCCTCGGTCACCCGTGGAACGAGTTCGGCGTCGGCGGCGCGGACGTCGGGGCCGTAGTGGCCGAGGGCGTGCCCGCGGAAGTCGTACCTCTTGCCCGGCGTCGTGGTGTCCCAGCGGTGGTGGAACACGAGGGCGGCGCCGTGGTCGATGAGCCACAGGCGCGGCGGTGCGGTGCCCAGCGTCGGCCAGACCATGAGGTTGGAGCTGTGGACCGTGCGGTCGACGTTGACGGTCAGCGCGTCCAGCCAGACGATCCGGCCGGCCTCCAGCGGGTCGACGGGAAAGCTCTTCGCGATCTCCGGGGTGAAGTCCCGGGCACCCGGCAGATAGTCCATGCCGAGATTGACGCCCGCGCTCGCGCCGTGCAGCTCCCGCACCTCCTGGTGCGGTTCGCCGGCGGCGATGGCCGGATCGAAGTGGACGAGGACCAGCTCGGGGAAGCGCAGGCCGAGCGCGCGGGCGAGCTCGCCGACGATCACCTCGGCGACCAGCGCCTTGTGCCCCTGTGCCGAGCCGGTGAACTTCACGACGTACGTGCCGTCGTCGTCGGCCTCGACGACTCCGGGCACGGAGCCGCCGGAGCGCAGCGGGGTCACGTATCGAACAGCAGTCACGTCGCGCAGCACGTGGTTCAGGGTAGGCGCTGTACCTCTCAGGGGCGCCGAGGGTGAGGTCTGTCACACGGACCCGGGCTACTAACCATGCGGGCTAGTAGAGACAGCCACGGCGACATATGGGATTTGTCCGGCTTGCCGTGGACTTGCGGTGATCTTCAGGTGCCGGTTCACCGCCCACCCGCCGGCCTCCCGGATTCCTCTCCCCCCGCGCGTTTCTGACGCGCCGCCAGAAACGAGCAAACATCGCGAACGCGAAGCCTGCATTCCTCGGCTCGCCTGGCAAGGGCCGGCCGGACCTACTAGCCGGGGTAGTGGCACAGCCCTTTGCGCTCCTTGTGAGGGCGTCCTGAGAATGAGCGCCCGGCGATCACCGAGTGAGGTTCACGCATGGGCAAGCACCGCAGGACACAGCATCTCCGGCGGATAGTCATCGCCGCCGTCGCCATCGGCGCGGTGGGGGTGCCGTCCGTCGCCCTGGCCTGTTCCGACTGGCCGTACGGCACGGCGGGCCCGTCCGACGTCGCCGCGACGAGCACGCCGCAGCAGCGGTGGCAGCACGCCCACTGGCATCACCACCGCAATCACCACCACGCCGGCACACCTCGGGCCACCGTGTCCCCCGAGCCCCGCGCCACCGCTCACCCGAGCACCGGCACGAAGGTCACGGTCCACACGCCCGCGCGGACCCCTGCTCCCCGCACGCCCAGGGCCACCACCGCCGTGCCCGCGGCCCCTGCCGCGCCGAGCACCCCGAAGGCCGCACCCAGCACCCCGAAGGCCGCCCCGAGCACCCCGAAGGCCACGCCGAGCACCCCGAAGGCCACCGCCACGGCGTCCGGGGTCGTCGCGCGGATCGTGCAGCTCGTCAACGCCGAGCGCGCCAAGGCCGGTTGCCAGGCCCTGACCCTGAACCCGGCGCTGACCAAGGCCGCGCAGGCCCACAGCGCGGACATGGCGGCCCACCAGAACATGTCGCACACCGGGTCCGACGGCTCCTCCCCGGGCGACCGCATCACGGGCGCCGGCTACAACTGGAGCGCCTACGGCGAGAACGTCGCCTACGGCTACGCCACCGCCGACGAGGTCATGGCGGGCTGGATGTCCAGCCCCGGACACCGGGCCAACATCCTCAACTGCTCGTTCCAGGAGATCGGCGTCGGTCTCGCGCAGCCGGGCAGCTACTGGACCCAGGACTTCGGCACCGCCCGGTAGAGGGCGCGGGTCAGCGGCCCGCCAGCGGGTTCGGCAGGGGCAGGTAGCGGGCGTCCGCGCCGTCCGCGCCGGTCCAGCGCAGCAGCAGGTTGGTCTTGCCGGGCAGGGTGGGCGAGGCGAGCAGGGCGGGGACCTCGGGCAGCGGGTGCCGGGCGAGTTCGTCGCGGGCGGCGGGCCAGGGGTCGAATCCCGGGTGGTGTGCGCCGAGGGCGGCGGCGATCTCGGCGAGGTGGTTCACCACCAGGCAGTAGACCAGCCGTTCCCAGCCCGCGGCCCTGCTCACGTCCGGCAGCAGCTTGACGCCCTCGGCGTCCCGGAACAGCGCCTGGACGGGCGTGCCGGCCGCGTCCACGGCGACGAGGGTGTTCTGGAGGTGGGCCTCCAGGACGACGCCGTGCTCGTCGAAGGCCGCCAGGGCGGGCGGGACGACCTGGCGCAGATACGCCGCCCACCAGGCCGCCGGGTCGGCCGCACCGGCCAGCGGGCTGCCGTCGAAGCCCTCGGCGAGGGCGGCGGCGAGCAGCGGGGTGGCGCCAGGCAGCAGACGCTCGCGCAGGCCGTCGCGGACGAGGACGGCCAGCTCCTCGAAGGCGAAGGCGGCCGTGCGGTAGCCGCGGTCGCTCAGCCAGGCCGCGGGCGGGGCCAGCGCCGTGAAGGCGTGCTCGGCCGCCGTGTCGGTGCGGCGCAGCCGACGCAGGTCATGGCGCCACAGGCGGCGGATGTCGTTGGTGATGCGGACGTCCAGGCTGAACTTCAGGAACAGGTCGCGCCGCGGCGCGTACACCGTGCGGACCGCCGCCGTGGGCCAGGCGTCGAAGGCGGTCTCGCCGAGGCGGAGCAGACGGCCGTCGGCGAAGGCCTCGGCCAGCTCCCGGCCCACCAGGTCCAGCTGCCAGGGATGGGCCGGCAGCAGCCGGTAGCCGGGCGGGGCGGTGCCGAGCGCGTCGAGGGCGCCGGTGTCGCCCTCCTCGGCCACCTGGTCCTCGCGGACACCGAGCAGCACCAGCGGGAAACGGGCGTGCGCCTCGGGTGCGTACGGCAGCCAGGACGCGACCGGGCCGCCGCCGCGCGCCTTGGGGGCGGGGTGGCACGGGTGCCCGGTGATCAGGGACTGCTCGGACAGCAGATAGGGGTCCGCGGGGGGCGTCGCCCGGGCGCGGGCGGTGAGCAGCGCGGCGACCGCGTCCCGGCTGTCGACCATCTCGGCGGGCAGGTCGCCGCCCGGCAGCCCGGTGTGCCGGCGCAGCTCCTCGGCGACCAGTTTGACCAGTTCGGTGTGGCCGACGCGGTGCCAGCCCCCGGCCGCGCGCACCTCGGGGTCGGTGGGACGCCGGCCGGCGCGCACGCGCAGCAGCCGCCCGCTCGGCAGCCGGTGCACCCGCCGGTCACCGGGGTCCGGGAGCGGCTCGGCCACCTCGCGCAGCAGGCAGTTCAGCAGCGGCGCGGCCGCGTAGGCGTCGGCGCGGCGGCCGACGGCGTCGGTGGGGGGTGTGGGGTCCACGCGATCCGTTCGTTTCATCGGGGGTCGTCGCGCTCAGTATGTCTGTCGTCCCTGACAATCGTCCCGCGTGCAGCGGGCAACCGAGGAGCCGACCGTGCACCGTCCCCCCACGACCGAAGCCCAGGTCGCCGAGGAGCTGGCCGTCGTCCGGCCGGCGTTGCTGCCCCGGTACACGGCGGAACTGCCGGGTGCCCGTGCCGCCGTGCTCACCCGGCTGTGGCGGGCGCTGGCCCACGAGCCGCTGGCGTGGGTCACCGGCCGGGTGCACGGCGCGCACAGCCTGGCGCTGCGACTCGCCGACGGCCGGACGCTGTACGGCCCGCACGCGGACCCGTACGCCACGAGCGCCTACGTCACCGGCGTCCGCCTCGACCGGGAGCGCCATGTCGATCCGGCCCGGCTGATGAGCGCTCTCGCGGTGCCGCACGGCGCCGCGTTCGCCGCCGAACTGGCGGGCAGCGTCGCCTCGTTGGCGCTGTCGCGGGCCGGTGCGGATCACTCGAAGGAGTGGCCGCCGGAGGTCCCCCCGGCCGAGGACTGGGAGTGGGAGCAGCGGGTGACCGACGGGCATCCGTACCACCCCGCCTGCCGTTCCCGGCCCGGTTTCTCGGTGGCCGACCAGCTGGCGTACGGACCGGAGCACCGGCCGGTGGTGGAGCTGGGGACGGTGCCGGTGCCGGCGGCCGAGTGCCTGGTGAGCGGTGACTGGCCGGAGGAACTGCGCGACGGCGGACGGCTGCTGGTGCCCGTCCACCCGTGGCAGGCCGGCCACGTCCTGAAGCGGTCGTACGACCCCTGGCGTCCGGGCCGTCCGCTGCTGTCCCTGCGCACCCTCGCGCTGCCGGGCGGCGTACACGTCAAGACCGCGCTGAGCGCCCGGCTGACGTCCTCGGTGCGGGACATCTCCCTGTACTCGGTCCAGGCCGCGGCGCCGTTGTCCGCCCTCGCCGCACAGCTGGCGGCGCGCACCGACGGCCTGCTGCACATCACCCGCACGCTGGGCGCCGTCTCGGCGCACTCCCCCGACCTGGCCGCGCTGCTGCGCGAGTCGCCCGGGGCGTACGCGGGCCCCGGTGAACGGGTCCTGCCGGTGGCCGCGCTTCCCGCCACCGGCCTGCCGGACACGCCCGCCTGGACGGCCGCGTTCGCCCGCCTGGCGCTGACGGTGGGCCTGCGCCTGCTCGACCTCGGTGTGGCCCTGGAGGCGCACGGCCAGAACCTGCTGGTGGTGCTGGCCGCCGACGGCACCCCGCTGCGGCTGGTCTACCGCGACCTGGCCGACATCCGGATCAGCCCGGCCCGCCTGATCCGCCACGGCATCGTCCCGCCCGCGCTCACCGGGCGCCTGATCACCGACGACGAAACGGCCCTGCGCCGCAAGCTGTTCGGCTCCCTGGTGGCGGGTGCGCTGGCCGGTACGGCGGGTTCGGGCGCGGCGCTGGGCGCGGCCCTGTCCGCCGCCGTGGCGGACCTCCCGGACACCGCCGACGTGCGTGCCCTGCGCGAAGGCCCGCTGCCGGCCAAGGCGTTGACCCTGATGCGGCTGTCCCCGCGGATCCCGGGCGACCAGTGGACGTCCCTGCCGAACCCGCTCGTTTTGGAGCCCGGCCCGTCCGTTCCATAGGATCCGCCGATGATCACAAGACAACGGCTGGCGGCGGGCGTCTGTGCTCTGCTCGCCGCCCTGGCGGCCGGGGTCGCGTTCCCCGGCGGAGCCGTCGCCGACGAGACGCAGGCGGCCGCCCCGAAGGTCGAACTCGTGCTGGACGTCAGCGGTTCGATGCGCACGCGGGACATCGACGGCGACTCCCGGATGGCCGCGGCGAAGCAGGCGTTCAACGAGGTGCTGGACGCGACCCCCGAGGAGGTCCGGCTCGGCATCCGCACCCTGGGCGCCAACTACCGCGGCGACGACCGCAAGGAGGGCTGCAAGGACACCGCGCAGCTCTACCCGGTCGGCCCGCTGAACCGGACCGACGCGAAGACGGCGGTGGCCACGCTGCAGCCGACGGGCTGGACGCCGATCGGGCCCGCGCTGCTGAAGGCGGCGGACGACCTGAACGGCGGCGACGGGACCCGCCGTATCGTCCTGATCAGCGACGGCGAGGACACCTGCCAGCCGCTCGACCCGTGCGAGGTGGCCCGCGAGATAGCCGCCAAGGGCATCGGACTGACCATCGACACCCTCGGCCTGGTGCCGGACGCCAAGACCCGCGACCAGCTCAGCTGCATCGCGGACGCCACCGGCGGCACCTACACCGACGTCCGGCACAGGGAGCAGCTGTCGGACCGCGTCGGGCAGCTGGTGGACCGGGCGGCCGATCCGGTGGTGACACCGGTGGCCACCGAGGGCGCCGCGAGCTGCGAGAAGGCGCCGACGCTGAAGTCCGGGCTGTACACGGACCGTCAGGAGTTCGGGCAGCAGCGCTGGTACAAGGTCGAGGTCGATCCCGGCAAGGAACTGCGGGCCTCGGTGAGCGTGGCCGACGACCGCGCCGTGAACCCGGACTACGGGGTGCTGCTGCGGGCGGTGACCTCGCACGGACGGGAGATCGTGCGCGGCGAGGCCGCCGGCACGGGCCGTACGGACGTGATCTCCACCGGTCTGCGCTATCCGAAGGCGGACAGCGACGACGACACGGCGTCCGCGGAGACGGTGTGCCTCCAGGTCACCCACTCCTTCTCGGCCGCGGCGGGTGTGAAGACCACGCCGGGTCTGCCGCTGGAGCTGACCGTCGACGTCGTGGACGGGCCGTCCGGGCACCATGACGTGGCCGCCTTCGGTCTCGGTCGCGGCTGGTGGCTGCTGGGCGCGCTGGTGCTGACCGGCTTCCTGGCGGGTCTGCTGTGGGGCTGGCTGTCGCGCTGGCGGGTCGCGGTCTGGAGGACGAACTGATGCGGATCACACGTGTGCTGAGTACGGCGCTGCTCGCGCTGGGCCTCGCGGCCGGACCGGCCGTGGCCGACTCCTCCCCGTCTCCCGGCGCCTCCGACGACGGCAAGGCGCCCACGCAGGCGGGCACCTCGTTCCGTACGGCGACGGAGCTGCGGCAGGGCCAGCAGGCCACGGCGTCCGGTTCGACGGGTGACTACCTGTACTGGTCGTTCCCCGCGGACACCGGGCAGCGGCCCACCGTCAAGGCGACGGTGAAGCTGCCGGCGACGCACGGGGCGCAGACCTGGCAGATCGACGTGTACGACGGGCTGCGGCGGCGCCAGGCCTGCCAGTACGGGGCGGCGTCCCGTACGGCCGGGCAGGACGCGTCCTCCGTGGACCTGGCCTGTGTGCTGCGGACCGTGCGCGGCTGGTCGGAGCCGTGGGCCGACGACCCGCTGCCGGGGACGTACTACATCCGGCTGACGGTCGTGGACCTGGGCTCCGCCGACCTGGGCAAGTCGGTGAGCGCCGACGTCCGCGTCGACTCCAAGGACATCGGCGGCGCGGCGGCGGTGGACGGCTCCCTGGGCAGGCCGCTGGTGCCCGGGATTGCCGTCAAGTCCGGGAAGGAGGGGGACGGTTCGAAGACGGCGGTGCTGTCCAGCTTCGGCTCCGACGACGGCTGGTCCTCCGGCTGGTGGTCCGACCGCTGGGTGTGGACCGCGATCGGTGGCGTGCTCGCGGCGCTCGCCGGGATCGGCGGGTACGCGCTGACGCGGGGATCGGGACGGCCGTCCCGGGTGCCGCCGAACGTCTGAGCAGCCGCGGAGGAAGGCCCGCCCACCGGCGGGCCTTCCTCCGCTGTGTCACGCCTCCCGCAGCGCCTTGGCGAGCGTGCCCTCACCGCTCACCGTCACCCGGCCGGACCGGACGGCGTCGGCCAGCGTCAACTCCCCGCGGGCCACGGCCTCGCAGACCGCCGCGTCCAGAGCCAGCCGGGCGTCGGCCGCGCCGGGCGCGGGGCCGTCGCCGTACACCGGCCCCTCCTGCGCACCGACGCGCAGATAGAACTCCCCTTCCTCCAGCTGCACCGCCACGATCCCCTCCCCCTCCAGGGCGCGCAGCAGCGGCAGCGCGAACCAGTGGGCGCGCACCGCGTCGGTCGGCCGCCGCTCGCCCAGCTCGGCCTCGCCCCAGCTGCCCAGCGCCTGCAGCACGGGGAGCAACGCCCATCCACGCGCGGTGAGTTCGTAGACGTAGGCCGCACCCGGCGGAGGCAGCCGGCGGCGGGTGGTGAGGCCGTCGCGCTCCATGTCCCTCAGCCGCGAGGCGAGTACGTCCGTGCTCACGCCGGGCAGGTCCGCGTGCAGGTCCGTGTAGCGGCGCGGGCCCGCCAGCAGTTCCCGGACGATCAGCAGGGTCCAGCGGTCGCCGACGAGGTCGAGGGCGCGGGCTGCGGAGCAGTACTGGTCGTAGCTTCGGCGTGGTGACATGCGACGCAGTCTAGACACGTTGTTGGACTTTCCAAGCTCGAACTTGGTAAAACCAAGCAACACGAGTTTCCGGAGGGGTCCATGGAGTTCCGGCAGTCGAACAAGCTCAGCGAGGTCTGTTACGAGATCCGCGGCCCGGTGATCGAGCACGCCAACGCGCTGGAGGAGGCCGGGCACAGCGTGCTGCGCCTGAACACCGGCAACCCCGCCGCCTTCGGTTTCGAGGCACCGGAGGAGATCCTCCAGGACATGATCCGGATGCTGCCGCAGGCGCACGGCTACACCGACTCCCGCGGCATCCTCTCCGCCCGCCGGGCGGTCGCCCAGCGCTACCAGAACCTCGGCCTTGAGGTCGGCGTGGACGACGTCTTCCTGGGCAACGGCGTCTCGGAGCTGGTCTCCATGGCCGTGACGGCCCTGGTCGAGGACGGCGACGAAATCCTCATCCCCGCCCCGGACTTCCCGCTCTGGACGGCCGTGACCACCCTGGCCGGCGGCAAGGCGGTCCACTACCTGTGCGACGAACAGGCCGACTGGAACCCGGACCTGGCCGACATGGCCTCGAAGATCACGGACCGGACGAAGGCCGTGGTCATCATCAACCCCAACAACCCGACGGGCGCGGTGTATCCGAAGGAGGTCGTCGAGGGCATCCTGGACCTGGCCCGCCGGCACGGCCTGATGGTGTTCGCCGACGAGATCTACGACCAGATCCTGTACGACGACGCGGTCCACCACTCGGCCGCCGCCCTCGCCCCCGACCTGGTCGTCCTCACCTTCTGCGGCCTGTCGAAGACCTACCGGGTGGCGGGCTTCCGCTCCGGCTGGCTGGTCGTGACCGGCCCCCGGCAGCACGCGAAGGACTATCTGGAGGGCCTCACCATGCTGGCCTCCATGCGCCTGTGCGCCAACGCGCCCGCCCAGTACGCCATCCAGGCCGCGCTCGGCGGCCGCCAGTCCATCCGCGAACTGACGCTGCCCGGCGGCCGGCTGCACGAGCAGCGGAACGTGGCCTGGGAGAAGCTCAACGAGATCCCCGGCGTGTCCTGCGTGAAGCCCAGGGGCGCGCTGTACGCGTTCCCGCGCATCGACCCGAAGGTGCACCGGATCCACGACGACGAGAAGTTCGTCCTCGACCTGCTGCTGCGCGAGAAGATCCAGGTGGTCCAGGGCACCGGTTTCAACTGGCCCTCCCCCGACCACTTCCGCGTCCTCACCCTGCCGCACGCGGAGGACCTGGAGGCGGCGATCGGCCGGATCGGGCGGTTCCTCGGCGGGTACCGGCAGTAGCCCGTTTCACACATTCGCTCGCCTGTGCGAAGATCGCCCCGCACGAACCGGGGGATCTTCGCGTCTGACCAGCGCCGCGCCGCCGTTCCCCCGGGTCCGGTTCCAGCAGACCCGCAGCAGACCAGGGGGAGCACCGTTGATCTCGT
Source organism: Streptomyces filipinensis (assembly GCF_014649495.1). Lineage (GTDB taxonomy): Bacteria > Actinomycetota > Actinomycetes > Streptomycetales > Streptomycetaceae > Streptomyces > Streptomyces filipinensis. The sequence goes on from NZ_BMTD01000003.1 coordinate 221,555, forward strand.
CCAGAAAACCGTCCTCGTCGCGCATACGCCGGACGGCCGTCGCCGTGGTGTGCGGCGCCGCCCTCGGGGGCGGGATGGCGCCCGCGCAGGCCGCGACCGCCGCGTCGCCGGCGCCTTCGGCCGGGCAGGAGGCGCGGCAGGCCGCGCGGTTCTGGACCGCGCAGCGGATGGCGGACGCGGCGCCGCTGGACGGGCACCGGGCGCGGCCGGCGGGACCCGGTCCGTCGGCCGCGGCGGCGGGCCGCCCGCAGGGCACCCTGTTCCAGGGGACGCGGCTGGTGGGCACGTTCTTCGGGTCCGACGGGCCGGGGGGCACCACCTGGCACTGCACCGGCAGCGTGATCGACACCCCCGCGAGGAACATCGTCCTCACGGCCGCCCACTGCGCGCTGAACATGAAGGGCGACTACGTCTTCGTCCCCAAGTTCGTGAAGGGCGCGAGCCCCGACCGGCAGCCCTACGGCATCTTCCACATCCAGCGGATCTTCATCGACCCCCGGTACGTGCCCGACAGGGGATCGTCGACCACCAAGAAGCCCGCGTCCGACCTGGACACCGCGTTCGCCCGGGTCTCCGCCAACCAGCGCGGCCAGAGTCTCCAGGACGCGGTCGGCGGCGGGCTGACCTTCACCCGCGCGTCCGGCTACACCCACAAGAACGTCACCGTCGTCGGCTACCCCGCCTACCGGCACAACGCCGCCGGACGCGCCGTCAAGTGCACCGTGCCGACCAAGCAGCTCCCCGGCTACCGGCAGATGTCGATGACCTGCGGCGGCTACTACGGCGGCGTGTCCGGCAGCCCGTGGATCACCGACTACAAGGACGACGCGGGTACCGGTCACGTCATCGGTGACCTCGGCGGCTACAACGGCGGCGGCAACGACGCGAACGTCGACTACATCAGCTACGCCCCCGCGTTCGGCACCGACGCCGCCAACCTCCTCGCCGCCGCGGTGGCGAACCGGAACCCGGCCGCCGGTCTGCCCCCGTACCAGGGGCTCCAGTTGCCCGGCGGGGCGGGCCGCTGGCAGAAGGCCGCGCTGATGGCCTCCGCGGACTACACCGGTGACGGCCACGGCGACCTGCTCGTCGTCTGGTCCGACGGCGGGGTCACGCTGTACCCCGGAGACGGCGACGGCGCGTTCGGTGCCGAGAAGCGGCTGCTGAAGGCCAACTCCACCTGGACCCACGCCCGCAACGTCACCGCCGGGACGTTCACCGGCGGCCGTCCGGGCCTGCTGGTGCGCTGGTCGGACGGCGAGGTGACCCTCTACCCGGACCTCGGCGCCTCGGGGGTCGGCAGGGAGGTGCAGATGGCGAAGCCCCGCTCCGGCTGGGAGAACGTCGTGCAGCTCACCGCCGGGCAGTTCCACGGGGCCGACGGCCCGACCGATCTGCTGGCGCGGCGGTCCGACGGCACGCTGATGCTGTACACGGGGATCCACTCCGGCTCCTTCGGCACCGGCAGGCGGCTCCTCGCGGCGAACGGCACCTGGACCAAGGCCGCGCTGCTGAGCGGCGGCGCCTTCAGGGGCACGGCCGGCTCGGACCTGCTCGTGCGCTGGTCCGACGGCTCCCTCGACAGCTACACCGGTGTCTCGGCCACCGGGCCCGGAACCCGGTCCCGGCTGCTCGGCCCGAACGGCACCTGGCCGCACGCCCAGGTCATGACCACCGGCGACCTCACCTCCGACCGCACCGGCAACGACCTGGTCGTGCGCTGGTCCGACGGCGAGACCACGCTGTACGCCGACACCGGCGCCAAGACGCTCGGTACCGAGAACACACTGGTCCTGCCAGGCACCTGAGCCGCCGGGAATGCCCTGCGGCCGCCCGCCGTTGACGATCCCTGTTGGTGATCACCGGACAGGGGGAACGACATGTCGACCGATGTGCACGGCACGGTGGCGGAGGGATTCGAGGGCGTACGCGAGGAGTTCGCGGCGGTGCTCGCCGGGGAACGGGACGACCCGGGCGCCCAGCTCGTGGTGTACCGGCACGGGCGGCGCGTGGTGGATCTGTGGGGCGGCGACGGCATCGACGGCGACTCGCTGACGACCCTGTACTCCATCGCCAAGGGAGCGGCACACCTCGTCGTCGCCCTGCTCGTCCAGGACGGGGTGCTCGACCTCGACCGTGAAGTGGCCGCCTACTGGCCCGAGTTCGGCACGCACGGCAAGGACCGGCTGACGCTGGGCGAGCTGCTGGAGCACCGGGCGGGACTCGTCAGCGACCCCGAACAGCCCTTCACCATCGAGGAGCTGGCCGACGACCGGGTGGTCGCGGCCCGGCTGGCGACGCGCAGGCCGCTGTGGGAGCCGGGCAGCGCCTGGGGCTATCACGCCTTCGTCATCGGCGCCCTCACCGGCGAGGTGGTGCGCCGGGCGACCGGCCGGTCGATCCAGGAACTGTACGAGGAGCGGATCCGGGCGCCGTACGGGCTCGACTACCACCTGGGGCTGCCCGCCGCGGCGGAGCCACGCTGGGTGGACGTCCAGCCGCTGGTGCCGACCCCGGAGGAGGCCGCGCTGCTCAAGGAGCGGGCGGCGGCTCCGGACAGCATCCGGGGCATCGCCTTCAACGCGCACGGCCCGGCTCCGACCGACCTGGTGGCCTTCGGCAACCACCCCCGGGTCAAGGCCCTCGGGCCGACCTCCTCGGGCGGGGTGGGCAACGCGCGCGGCGTCGCCGGGATGTACGCGGCCGCCATCTCCACCGTGGACGGCCGGCCGCCGCTGCTCACGCCCGCGACCGCGGCCCTGTTCGGCGCGCTGCGCACCCCGGGCGGGCCGGACCTGGTCACCGGCAGCGAGAACCACTTCGCGCGCGGCTTCGAGCACACCCCCGCGCTCTACCCGTTCCTCGACCCCGGCACCTTCGGGCACAGCGGCGCGACCGGCTCGCTGGGCTTCGCCGACCCGGCGAACGGCATCGCGTACGCCTACACCCGGCGCCGGTTCTCCTTCCCCTCCGGGGTGGGCGCCGCTGTGGAGAACGGCCGTCTGGCGCAGTCCGTCCTGCGGGCCGCGGCCTCCCTGTGACACCGTGCTGACAGGCGAGCGGGAAGGGCGCTGACGTGGGTGACCTCTTTCTCGTCCGGCACGGTGAGACCGAGTGGTCGCGGTCCGGACGGCACACCGGCTGGACCGACGTACCCCTCACCGAGCACGGGCGGAAGGAGGCCCGCGGGCTGGTGCCGCTGATCCGCTCGCACCGGATCGGGGCCGCGTTCGTCAGTCCCCTGCAGCGGGCCCGGGAGACCGCCGAACTCATCGGGGTCCACGACGCCCGGATCGACGCCGACCTGCGCGAATGGGACTACGGCGGCTACGAGGGCGTGACCACCGTGGAGATCCAGCGGGACCGGCCCGGCTGGTTCCTGTTCACGGACGGGGTCGCCCCCGGGCCGCCGGAGCACCCGGGCGAGTCCCCGGAGCAGGTCGGCGAGCGCGCCGACCGGATGCTGGCCAAGGCCGACGCCGCCCTCGCGAACACCGAGGGAGTCGTCGTCCTGATCGCCCACGGCCACTTCCTGCGCGTCCTGACCGCGCGCCGCCTCGGCCTCCCGCCGCAGCACGGGGCACTGTTCCAGCTGGCGACGGGGGCACTGTGCCGGCTGGGCACGGAGCACGGGCGGCCGGTGGTGGCGGGCTGGAACATCCGGCCGCGGGAGTAGGGCGCCGCGGGCCCTGGCATACCGGCGGCGGTACACGGGCGACCGTATACGGAAGCCTGCCCGCTGACGTTCGCATACGGCCTTCTGTCCACGGGCCCCCGCGTTGTCGGACCCGGACCGTACTCTGCGGAATGGGCCGTCCGGGCGGGCGGCCCCGGACAGAGGACGGCACCGGGGGGAGCACGCTGTGACACGACCGCCGACCGCCGCGCAGCGGCGTCTGATCGAGGCCGCCGATCCGGTGACCGGGCGGCTGCGCGGTACGCAGGCGCAGCTCGCGGCGCTGGCCGAGCGGGGGCTGGCCTTCCGTCACCCCCGGCCGCCGCACGCGTACTTCCTGACACCGGCGGGGCAGCGGACACGGGAGGCGGAGCCCGAGGCGGCCGAGAAGAACGCGGTGGCCGCGGATCCCGCGCCCGCCGGGGGCGTGTTCGCGGCCCGGACCGGTGGCGAGCAGGGGCCGCACGCGGCGGGGCCGGCACGCCTGCGGGAGGTCCGCAGTGCCTGGCAGGGGCTGCTGGAGCTGCGCCGGATGACCAACTCCGACGGCGCGGTGGACCGGCCGTGCGGATGGGAGCGCACGCATCTGGTGCGGGCGGTGGCGCTCGCCCTGGAGGCGGCCGGACACCCTCCGGCGGGCGGGGACGCGGACGGCTACCGGGTCCGCGCGACCCCGCAGCCGGAGGCCGTCGCCGTGTACGCGCCGGACCCGGAGAGCCTGGCGGCCTGCGCGGCGACGCTCGCGGGCGCGGGCTGGCAGGCGGGGGAGTACACCGAACCGCGGACGAGGGTGCGCTATCTGCTGGCCTCGCCGCGCCGGGTGTGAGCGGCATGCCAAGATCGATCGATCCGAGTTCCGAACACGAGAGGGACAAGCAGTGACCGAGGCCTTTTCCGTCCGTGTGACCGTCCGCGGTTACGAGACCGACACCCAGGGACACCTGAACCAGTCCGTGTACCTCAACTACGCGGAGCACGCCCGCTGGTCGTTACTGCAGGCGGCCGGCATAAGCCAGGCCCGCCTCATGGGCCAGGGGGTCGGTCCGGTGTCGCTGGAGACGACCATCCGCTTCCGGCGCGAACTGCTCGCCGGTGACGAGGTCGACGTGAGCTGCGGGTTCGAGTGGGACGGAGGGAAGACCTTCCGGATCGTGCAGGAGATCCGGAAGGCCGACGGCACCCTGGCGGCCGAGGTGAGCGCGGTGGGCGGCCTCCTGGACCTCAAGGAGCGCAAACTCGTGTCCGACCCTCGGAAGGTGTTCGAGGAACTGACCACGGACCTCGCCCTGTTCGGCCTGTAGTCCCCCGGGCGTGCCCCTCAGGCCTCGCCGAAGGCGGCCCTGTGGTCCTGCGCCCACTCCCGGAAGGACCGCGCCGGCCGGCCCAGGACCTCGGGTACGTCCTCGGTGACCACCGCGTTGCCGCCGTCGCGGACGAACGCGAGGCCGGCCAGGACGCCGTCCGCCCGGGTCTCGTCGAAGCCCCAGGTGGTGCGCAGGAAGTCGCGGGTCTGCTCCGGCGACAGGTTCCGCGCCGCGACGGGGCGGCCCAGGACCTCGGCGAGCACGGCGGCCTGGCCGGGGACGCCGATCGCCTCGGGCCCGGTCAGCGTGTACGTCCGCCCCGCGTGCCGGCCGTCGAGCAGGGCCCGCACGCCGACCGCGGCCACATCGCGCGGGTCGACCACACCCGACGCGCCGTCCCCGGTCATGTTCGGCACCGGCTCGCCCGCCCGGAGCGCCTGGACCCAGCTCAGCGTGTTGGAGGCGAACGACGACGGCCGCAGCACGGTCCATGCGGCTCCGCTGTCCCGCACGGCCCGCTCGCCGTCCAGGTGCCAGAGCCCGGAGGGCCCGGAGGCGGCGTCCCCGGTGCCGATCGCGGAGAGCTTCACCAGCCGGCCGACGCCCGCCGCGCGGGCCGCCGCGACCAGCGCCGCGTCCTGTCCCTCGTCGGGGCCGGGCGGCCGGAGCAGGAAGGCGGCCGTCACACCCGCCAGCGCGGCGTCCAGGGACGCCGGGTCGCGGTAGTCGCCGCGCACCACCTCCACGCCGGCGGGTACCTGTGCCCGCGCCGGGTCGCGGGTGAGTGCGCGCACCTTCTCACCGCGTGCGGCCAGCTGTCGTACGACGTCACCGCCGATGGTGCCCGTGGCACCCGTCACCAGGATCATGAGGACCACGATGGGCCCGTCGAGGGGCTCGGCTCTTGGAAATTCCGGCACGTTCGGCCCGCCCGGACGACGGTCGGGGGCGCTTACGGTGGAGGGGTGCCGATGACCACCGCCGAGCAGGCTCCGACCGTGCCCGAGGTGCTGCGCCCGTGGATCGCCGGGCTGCGGACCCTGACCTTCGCCGAGCCGCCCGAGGAGACGTTCGTCCAGCTGCCCGACGCGGTGACCAAGGTGGTGCTGCGGATGACGGCGGACGGGCGGCGTGAGGTGCTGGCCGTCGGGCCGCGCGTGCGGGCCTCGTACCACGAGGGGAAGGCCCACATCTCGTGTGTGGAGCTGCGCCTGGCACCGGGTACGGCCGGGCCCCTGCTGGGCGTTCCGGCCGCCGCCCTGCTCGGCCGGGCCGTGGCACTGGACGAGGTGCCGGGCGCGGCGGGGCGCCGGCTCGCGCGTGAGCTGGGCCGGCTGGATCCGCGGGAGGCGGGGCCGCGTCTCGCCGAGGTGCTGCCCGGGCTGCTGTCCGCCGCCGTGGATCCGGCGCGGGCGGCGCTGCTGCGCGCGGGTGTGGAGGCGTTGTCGGTGCGGGCGGACCGGGAGCCGGCCCGGGTGAGGGAGGTCGCCCGGGAACTGGCCGTCAGCGAACGCCAGTTGCGGAACCTGTTCGCCGAAGGTGTCGGGGTGTCCCCGAAGCACTACGCCCGTATCGACCGTGTCCGTACGGTGGCCACCCGGGCGGGCAGTGCCCGCTGGGCCGAACTGGCGGCCGCGACCGGCTACTTCGACCAGGCGCACATGTCGTCCGACTTCCGGTCCCTGATGGGGGTCCCGCCCCGCTCGTACGCCATGGGCCGGCTGCCCGCGCTGACCCCGTGTCAGGCCGGGTTCCGCCGGGCGGGTGAGGTGCCACCCCAGGGCTTGGGAGGCGAGGGCGGGAAGCCCACCCCGTAGGCCGCGTACGACGGCCACCGGGCGTCGACCGCCTGCCACAGCGACGGCGCGGGGTACGGCGTCCTGCGTACCCCGCGCCGGTTCTCAGTGGGCGGTCGTGAGTTCCTGGCCCGCTTCCATGGGGTGGGTGACGTCCTCGGCGTCACGGTTGCCGCCGATGTGGTTGAAGACGAGATTGAGCAGGACGGCGGTGACGCAGCCGGTGGAGATGCCGGAGTCCAGGACGATCTTCGCGGTCTGCGGGAAGGCGTGGTAGAAGTCCGGCGCGGTGATGGGGATGAGGCCGACCGCGAGGGAGACGGCGACGATCAGGACGTTGTTGTCCTTCTCCAGTCCGGCCCGGACCAGGGTCTGGATGCCGCTCGCGGCGACCGAGCCGAACAGGACGACACCGGCGCCCCCCAGGACGGGACGGGGTACGACCGCGATGAGGGAGGCGGCCATCGGGCACAGGCCCATCAGGACGAGGAACCCGCCGCCCACGGCGACGACGTAGCGGCTGCGGATCTTCGTCATGGCGACGAGGCCGATGTTCTGGGCGAAGGCGCTGCACATGAAGCCGTTGAACAGCGGGCTGAGTGCGGAGCCGAGGGTGTCGGCGCGCAGGCCGGCGGCGATGGTCCTCTCGTCGGCGGGACGTTCGACGACCTCGCCGAGTGCCAGCATGTCGGCCGTGGACTCCGTCATGGAGACGACCATCACCACGCACATCGACAGGATCGCCGCGATGTGGAACTGCGGGGTGCCGAAGTGGAACGGGGCCGGGAAGCCGACGACGTCGGCGTCGGCGACGGGACCGAAGTCCGTGACGCCGAAGGGTATCGCGATGAGCGTGCCGGTGATCAGGCCGAGCAGGACCGCGATCTGTTTGACGAAACCGCGGGTGAAGCGGCGCAGCAGCAGGACGACGGCGAGGGTGATGCCGGCGAGGGTGAGGTAGGTCGTCGAACCGTAGTCGCTCGCCCTGGGGTCGGGGCCCTGGGCCCAGCCGAAGGCGACGGGGAGCAGGGAGACCCCGATCAGGGTGATGACCGAGCCGGTGACGACGGGCGGGAAGAAGCGGATCGCCTTGCTGAAGAAGGGGGCGGCGAGGAAGCCGAGGAGGCCGGCGACGACGACCGCGCCGAAGATGACCGGCAGCGCGTCGGACTTGTCCTTGGCGGAGGCGACGATCGCCGTCATGGGGGCGACGCCGGCGAAGGTGACGCCGTTGACGAACGGCAGCCGGGCTCCGATCTTCCAGAAGCCGAGCGTCTGCAGGAAGGTGGCGAGCCCGGCGGTGAACAGACAGGCTCCGGTGAGGAAGGTGAGGTCGGCGCCGGACAGGCCTACGGCCGCGCCGACGATCAGGGGTGGTGCGACGACCCCGGCGTACATGGCGGCGACGTGCTGCAGGCCGCTGGTCGCCATTTTGAGGGCGGGGAGTTTCTCGTCAACAGGATGGGCGGCCACGGCGGCTCCTCCGGGCGGGTAACACGTCGTCGTCGACGTGGGTTTCATGGAGGTGGTGCGTTGTGGTCGTGCGGGACCGGGACGGGGGTGGCACCTGAGCGGTTCGAGCGGTGACCGTTCCGGGGCGCGTGTGTCGACACGCGCCCCGGAGACGGCCTCCGTGGACCCCGCTCGGGTCCACGGGACCGGCTGGGAGCCGTCCCTCCCAGCCGGAGCCTTCCGGCAGGCCGGCCGCGTCGGCCGGCCTGCCGAGTCCTGCGGCACCTCGGCCCGGTGGGCCGACCTGCCTGGTTCTTGCGGCGGGCCGCCCTGGGGAGGCGACCGCCGTGCTCTGCGACGGGCCCCCGCAAGGGTCGTCGCCGCGCGGGCCGGCGTGGCCGCTGTCGGTGTTCGGCCGAGGCGGCCCGCCGGCGGAGTGGGTGGGGATCAGGCCTGGGCGGCGATCCGGGCGAGGCGCTGGGCCTCCTCGCGGGTGCTGCGGGCGATGGCGTCCTCGTCGACGGTGAGCAGGCGGCCGTTCTCGACGATCTGCTTGCCGTTGACGAAGGAGGCCGTGACCGGGGCCGCGGCGCCGAAGACCAGCGCGGTCACCGGGTCGGCGATGGAGGCGTGGGCCAGCGTGTCCATCTTCCACAGCACCACGTCGGCCAGCTTGCCCGGCTCCAGCGAGCCGATCTGCTCGGCCCGGCCGAGGACCTCGGCGCCGCCGTGGGTACCGAGCCGCAGCGCCTGACGGGCGTTCAGCGCGGCCTCGCGGTGGGCGCCGAGACGGTTGATCAGCAGGGCGTTGCGCAGCTCGGTGTGGAGTTCGCCGGACTCGTTGGAGGCGGTGCCGTCGACGCCGAGGCCGACCGGGACGCCCGACTTCAGCATGTCGGGGACACGGGCGATGCCGGCCGCGAGGCGGGCGTTGGACGACGGGCAGTGGGCCACACCGGTCTTCGTGCGGGCGAACGCGGCGATGTCGGAGTCGGTCATGTGGACGCAGTGCGCCATCCACACGTCCGCACCGAGCCAGCCGGTGGACTCGAAGTAGTCGGTCGGGCCCATGCCGAACAGCTCGTGGCAGAACTTCTCCTCCTCCACGGTCTCCGAGCCGTGGGTGTGCAGCCGTACGCCCAGGCGGCGGGCCAGCTGGGCGCCCTCACGCATGAGTTCGGTGGAGACGGAGAACGGGGAGCAGGGGGCGACGGCCACCTGGGTCATGGCGTCGAAGGAGGCGTCGTGGTGCTCCTTGACGGTCGCCTCGGTCGCGGCCAGCGCGCCCTCCAGCGTCTCGACGGCGAAGTCCGGCGGCAGGCCGCCGTCCTTCTCGCTGCGGTCCATCGAGCCGCGGGCGAGCGTGAAGCGGACGCCCGTCTCGGCGGCGGCCCGGATGATCGAACCGGACAGGTCGCCGGAGCCGTGCGGGTAGACGTAGTGGTGGTCCATGGCGGTGGTGACACCGCCGCGGGCCATCACGCCGAGGGACCCCTGCGCGGCCGCGTAGGTCATCCGCTCGTCGATGCGCGCCCAGGTGGGGTAGAGCGCGACGAGCCAGTTGAACAGGTTGTGGTCGGTGGCCAGGCCCCGCGTGATCCACTGGTAGAAGTGGTGGTGGGTGTTGACCAGCCCGGGCGTGGCCAGATGGCCGCTCGCGTCGATCCGCCGCACCACGTTGTCGAGGCCTTCGGGGGCCTGGCCCGCGCCGACCGACTCGATGCGGTTGCCCGCGAGGACGAGGTGTCCGCTGGCGTACTCGGTGTCGCCGGCGTCCACGGTCGCGATCGCACAGTTCTCGATGACGATGCGCTGGTCTGCCGATGGTGCCATCGTGCTTCCTTGTCTTTGAGTGGCGGGCTCGTGGACGGAGGGACTGAAGGGGTGTCCACGGGAGGGCACGGCAGGACCCTAGGAGGATTTGAGTGCCGGGGCCGGTTGGCGGCTCCGGGTGCCGAGATGGTGGAAGAACAGATTGAGCAGGACCGCGACGAGCGCGCCCGCGCTGATCCCGGAGCCGAGCACGGTCTGTGCCCGGGCCGGGAAGCCGGCGTAGAAGGTGGGTGCGGCCAGCGGGAGGATGCCGGCGCCCAGCGCCACGGCGACCAGGGCCGGGTGCACGGACGTGACGGCGTCCTGGGTGTGCACCGTCGGGGTGGGACAAGGGGCTTCGACGGGCCCCCGCGCAGGCTGTGCCATGGTGTTCCCTCCGGTGTGGCGTGTCCCCGGCGCGGGTGGCCCGGCCCCGGGGACGCGCGTCCCGCGTCAGAGGTTGGTCATGTCGACCGGGATCTTCGGCTCACAGCCGTCCCGGAGGATGGTCGCCTCGATGAGGCCGTAGGGCCGGTCGGCGGCGAAGTAGACCTCGTTGTCGTTCTTGAGCCCGAAGGGCTCCAGGTCGACCAGGAAGTGGTGCTTGTTCGGCAGCGAGAAGCGGACCTCGTCGATCTCGCTGCGGTTGTTGATGATGCGCGCACCCATCTGGTACAGCGTCTGCTGCAGCGAGAGGGAGTACGTCTCGGCGAAGGCCTGGAGCATGTGCTTCTTGACCTGCTCGTAGGACTTCTCCCAGTTGGGCATCTTCTGCTCGTCGTCGGTCCAGTTGAACCGCCAGCGGCCGGAGACCTGGGTGGCCAGGATGCGGTCGTACGCCTCCTGCAGGGTCGTGTACTTGTCCTTGACGTAACCCCAGAACTCGGAGTTCGTCGAGTTCATCACGACCAGGTCCTTCAGACCGGAGACGACCTCCCACTTCTCACCGTCGTAGGTGATCTGGGTGACGCGGGTCTCCTGGCCCTTGCGGACGAAGGAGTGCTTGACCTCGTCCGCGCCGATGAACTGGGAGTTGGCGTCGGAGGTCTCGATCCGCTCCCAGGCGTACTCCTCGATCCGGATGCGGGCGCGGTGGATCGGCTCCTGCGAGGTGACGAAGTGGCGGGCGAGGTGGATGCCGAACTGCTCGGCGGACTCGATGCCGTATTCCTTGGCGAACGCGTACACCGTGTTCTTGGTGGTGTCGGTCGGCAGGACGTTGGCGTTGGATCCGGAGTAGTGGACCTCCTCCATGTCGCCGCTCAGCGCGACAGAGACGTTGAGGTCCTTGATGTGGTGGGTGGCGCCGTCCCGCGTGATCTTTACGACTCGGTTCTCGGCCTTGCCGTACTGGTTCTGTCCCAGGATGGTCGGCATTAGCTAGCTCCCTCGGTAAACGGAGTAGCCGAACGGGTTGAGCAGCAGCGGTACGTGGTAGTGCTCGCCCGGTACGACGGCGAACGTGATCGCCACCTCCGGGAAGAACACGGCCGGCCCGCTGTCCCGATTCGCGGGGGCGTCCTGCTGCGCATCGGCTTGCTTCTTCGCAGTTTTCTCTTCGAAATACGCCTCGACAGCGAAGTCGAGCCGTACGTGTGTGGTCCCCTCCGGCAGGGCCGGCAGGTCCTTGCACCGGCCGTCGGCGTCGGTCGCGGAGCCGCCGAGCGTCTGCCAGCCGGCTTCGCGGCCGCTGCGGGCGCTGAGCTCGACGGCGACGCCCTCGGCGGGGCGGCCGACGGAGGTGTCCAGGATGTGGGTGGACACGGAGGCGGTGGTGCTGGTGCTCATGGTGTCAGGCGTCCTCTTCGACGAGTCGGGCCAGTCGGATGCGGTTGATCTTGCCCAGCTCGGTGCGGACGATCTCCCGCTCCCGCTCCGGCGAGTTCCCGATCCGCTCCTTGACCGCGTCGCGCATCTGCTCCCCGGTCCGGCCGGTCGCGCAGATCAGGAACACATGGCCGAACTTCTCCTGGTAGGCCAGGTTCAGGTCGAGCATCTCGGTCTTCAGCTCCTCGGAGGCGCCGGCCATGCCGCGCTGTTCGCGCGCGGAGGTCGGGTCGCCGGGCTTGGGCCGCCCGATCGGCGGGTGCCCGGCCATCGCCTCGTCGAGGTCCGCGGCGCTCAGCTCGGCCATGGCGGCGTCGCCGGCGGCGTAGAGCGCCTCGACGGTGGCGTAGGGGCGGGCGGCGAGCAGTCGCCGGGCCCACCGCGTGGAGGCGCACGCCTCGTGGAGGGCGGCGAGCGCCGCCGGCTCCTCCAGGTCGTTGAACCGGGCCAGACCCGGGGGCGTGGAAGTCGAAGTCACGGGAGCCTCCGTGGCCGGATGCGGCCTTCGTGCTGAAGCGGGCTGCCGATAGCTAACGCTCCCGGAAACGCCACGTCAACACTTTGTTGAAAAATCCGCGTAACAAGCCGAGTCCCCCCGAAGGGGCACGGGGAACCGCACGACCGGTCACGACGGCGCCGCGGACGCGCGGCGACGGCAGCACCCCGACGGCGCATGCCGCCCGCCCCCGTGGCGCGCTACGCGCCCTTGTCCCGGTTGAGGTAGTTGTAGACCGTGAAGCGGCTGACGCCGAGCGCGCCGGCCACGGTCTCCACGCCGTGCCGCACGGCGAAGGCGCCCCGCGCCTCCAGCGTACGCACGATCTCCTGCTTGGTCCTGCGGTCCAGGTCGGCCAGCGGCTGACCGCGCCGGCGCTCCATGGCCGCCAGGATGTGGTCGAGGGAGTCGGCCAGCTGGGGCAGGCGTACGGCGACGACGTCGACGCCCTCCCAGGAGAGGACGACGTCCTCGGTGCCGGCCTCGTCCGGCGGGAGCAGCTCCCCGCCCATGGCGTCGACCAGCGGCTTCACGGCCGCGATGAAGGGCTCGTCCGCGCTCACCTATCGCCCTCCCCGATCCCGTCGTCGATCACGTTGACCTGGAGCGAGATCCGGGTGGCGCCGGCTTCCAGGCTCTTGCGCAGCAGCGCGTCCACAGCGGTGAGCACCCGGCCCGCGGCGCCCTCGGCCGTGTTGCCGAACGGGCCGACGTCGACCGCGTCCAGCTCGGCCGTCTCGATGACCTCCCGCGCCACCAGGGCGTGCGCGGGCGCCTCGTCCAGGTCGAAGGGTTCGGTCGTGAACTCCACTCTCAATCGCACGCGCTCAACCTAGCGCCCGCCGGGGCTTTTCGGGCGGCCGGGACCGACCCCCCTTGACAAGGGCCGACACACGACGGCAATCTTCCATTACGCAGAAACGAACTTCCGTATTACGGAATATCGACCACGGAAGGGAGCGCGGCCCGAATGCCAGGTTTTGGATTGAGCACAGCCGCAGACCAGCGCTTCAACGTCAACCTGTCGATCCTCTTCACGGAACTCCCGCTCCTGGAGCGCCCCGCGGCCGCCGCCGCGGCGGGCTTCACGGCGGTCGAGCTGTGGTGGCCCTGGATCGACTCCCCCACCCCCGAGCAGTCCGAGCTCGACGCCCTGAAGAAGGCGATCGAGGACGCGGGCGTGACGCTCACGGGCCTGAACTTCTACGCCGGACAGCTGCCGGGCCCGGACCGCGGCGCCCTGTCGCTCCCGGGTGAGGAGTCGGAGAGGTTCCGCGCCAACGTCGACGTGGCCGCCGACTTCGCCGCCTCCCTCGGCTGCAAAGCGCTCAACGCGCTCTACGGCAACCGCGTCGAGGGCGTCGACCCGGCCGAGCAGGACGCGCTCGCCCTGGAGAACCTCGTCCTGGCGGCCCGGGCGGCCGACCGCATCGGCGCGATCCTGCTGATCGAGGCGCTGAACCAGCCCGAGTCCCCGCTGTACCCGCTGGTGAGCGCGCCCGCCGCCATCGGGATCGTGGACCGGGTGAACGCCGCGACGGGCCTCGGCAACGCCAAGTTCCTGATGGACCTGTACCACCTGTCCATGAACGGCGAGGACCTGCCGTCGGTCATCGACCGGTACGCGGCGAAGACCGGCCATGTGCAGATCGCCGACAACCCCGGCCGCGGCGCCCCCGGGACGGGTTCGCTCCCGCTGGAGGAGCTGCTCGGCCGGCTGAGGAAGGCCGGATACGACGGCTGGGTGGGCCTTGAGTACAAGCCGGGCGACCGCCCCAGCTCCGAGGCCTTCGACTGGCTCCCGAGCGAAGCCCGCGCGGCGCGCTGAACCCCCTGACTTTGCAGAGCAGTTGAGAGAGGCACCCCCAGTCATGAGCAACCTTCCCAAGATCGCGTGGATCGGCCTCGGCATCATGGGCTCCCCCATGTCCGAGAACCTGATCAAGGCGGGTTACCAGGTCACCGGCTTCACGCTGGAGCAGGACAAGCTGGACCGGCTGGCCGCCGCCGGCGGTACGGCCGCCCCCTCGATCGCCGAGGCCGTGCGCGACGCCGACGTGGTCATCACGATGGTGCCCGCGTCCCCGCAGGTCGAGGCCATCGCCTACGGCCCGGACGGCATCCTGGAGAACGCCCGGCAGGGCTCCCTGCTGATCGACATGTCCTCGATCACCCCGCAGACCTCCGTCGACCTGGCGAAGGCCGCGAAGGACAAGGGCATCCGCGTGCTGGACGCCCCCGTGTCCGGCGGTGAGGCCGGCGCGATCGAGGCCGTACTGTCGATCATGATCGGTGGCGAGCAGGCCGACTTCGACCAGGCCAAGCCGATCTTCGAGGCGCTGGGCAAGACCATCGTGCTGTGCGGGCCGCACGGCTCCGGCCAGACCGTGAAGGCGGCCAACCAGCTGATCGTCGCCGTGAACATCCAGGCCTGCGCCGAGGCCGTGGTCTTCCTGGAGAAGTCGGGCGTGGACCTGCAGGCCGCGCTGGACGTCCTCAACGGCGGCCTGGCCGGCTCCACCGTGCTGACGCGCAAGAAGGACAACTTCCTGAACCGCGACTTCAAGCCGGGCTTCCGCATCGACCTGCACCACAAGGACATGGGCATCGTCACCGACGCCGCCCGCAACGTCGGGGCCGCCCTGCCGGTCGGCGCCGTGGTCGCCCAGCTGGTCGCCTCGCTGCGCGCCCAGGGCGACGGCGGCCTGGACCACTCGGCGCTGCTGCGCGCGGTCGAGCGCCTCTCGGGCGCTCAGCTCTAGAGACTTCCGGGCCGCGGCGCCGCTGACACCTGTCCTGTCGCGCCCAGGCGGCGCCGCGGTCCGGAATCAACTTCAACAAACTGTTGACGCTCCGTCCACCCACTTTTAGGCTCCACAAAGCGGAAACAGGTTTCCGCTGACACCCGCACGGAAGGTCCACGATGTCGAAGCGCGTGCTCACGACAGAGTCCGGCGCCCCGGTCGCCGACAACCAGAATTCCGCCTCCGCCGGCGTCGGCGGCCCGCTGCTGCTCCAGGACCAGCATCTCCTGGAGAAGCTCGCGCGCTTCAACCGTGAGCGGATCCCGGAGCGTGTGGTGCACGCCCGTGGGTCCGGCGCGTACGGCCACTTCGAGGTGACGGACGACGTCACCGGCTTCACCCACGCCGACTTCCTGAACACGATCGGCAAGCGCACCGAGGTGTTCCTGCGCTTCTCCACGGTCGCCGACTCCCTCGGCGGCGCCGACGCCGTCCGCGACCCGCGCGGTTTCGCGGTGAAGTTCTACACCGAGGAGGGCAACTACGACCTCGTCGGCAACAACACCCCGGTGTTCTTCATCAAGGACCCGATCAAGTTCCCCGACTTCATCCACTCGCAGAAGCGCGACCCCTTCACGGGCCGCCAGGAGGCGGACAACGTCTGGGACTTCTGGGCGCACGCCCCCGAGGCCACGCACCAGGTGACCTGGCTGATGGGCGACCGCGGCATCCCGGCGTCGTACCGGCACATGAACGGCTACGGCTCGCACACCTACCAGTGGACCAACGCGGAGGGCGAGGCCTTCTTCGTCAAGTACCACTTCAAGACCAACCAGGGCATCCGCAGCCTCTCCGCCGACCAGGCCGCCGAGCTCGCGGGCAAGGACCCGAACTCGCACCAGACCGACCTGCTCCAGGCGATCGAGCGCGGGGTGCACCCGTCCTGGACCCTGTACGTCCAGATCATGCCGGCGGCCGAGGCGGCGGACTACCGCTTCAACCCGTTCGACCTGACCAAGGTGTGGCCGCACAAGGACTACCCGCTGCAGCGCGTGGGCCGCCTGGTGCTGGACCGCAACCCGGACAACGTCTTCGCCGAGGTCGAGCAGGCCGCGTTCTCCCCGAACAACTTCGTTCCGGGCATCGGTCCCTCCCCCGACAAGATGCTCCAGGGCCGGCTGTTCGCCTACGCGGACGCGCACCGCTACCGCCTGGGCGTGAACCACACCCAGCTGGCGGTCAACGCCCCGAAGGCGACGACCGCGCAGAACTACGGCCGGGACGGCTTCATGGCGTCCAACGCCCAGGGCCGCCAGGCCAAGAACTACGAGCCGAACTCCTACGACGGTCCGGTGGAGACCGGCCGCCCGCTGTCGGCCCCGCTCGCGGTGACGGGCCACACCGGCACCCACGAGGCGCCCCTGCACACCAAGGACGACGACTTCTTCCAGGCGGGCGAGCTGTACCGCCTGATGTCGGCCGAGGAGAGGGCGCGCCTGGTCGCGAACATCGCCGGCGGCCTGTCGCAGGTCACCCGCGACGACGTGATCGAGAAGAACCTGGCCCACTTCCACGCCGCCGACCCGGAGTACGGCAAGCGCGTGGAGGAGGCGGTCCGCGCCCTGCGGGAGGACTGAGCCCGGTAACCCACAAGCAGCGTACGGAATCCGACGGGAGGTCGGGATCTCCGCACGCGGCCCGCGCGGCACGCCGGACGGCCCGGATGAGGGGTGGTCGTCCGGCGATGGGCGCGGGCAGGGCGAGGACCGTGGCGGCGTGCGAGCCAGTGCGGTGGTCAAGGACCGAGTCCCCTTCTCGACCAGAGGGAAGGGTCCCGGCTCCGTCGCATCCGCCGCGGTCCCACCCAGCCCCCTCCGGGGGCCACCCGCTCCGTCCGGCGGCGCGAACGACCTGTCGCGCCCAGCCTCGCGCCGTCGGACGGTCACCACCGAAGAACGCTCCCCACGCCGGCTCACCGCCGGCGGCGAGGGAGCGTTCGGCGTTGTCGGGCGGTTCCCCGCGGACGAGCGCCCCGCGCCCGCCGCACCTCCGCACCGGCCGCACCGCCGCACCGCCGCACCGCCGCACCGCCGCACCGCCGCACCGCCGCACCGCCGCACCGCCGCACCGACCGTCACCGGCGTGCGTACCGACGCCTTTCGTCGCACGCTGAATCCATGGGCAATCCGACGCACTACCCGCACATCGTGGTCCACTCCCCGGCCCTGGACGGGTCCCGGCGGGTCACCGAGGGGGAGGTGATCCTGGGGATCGCCTCGCATCTGGACGATGTCGTGGAGATCCTGCGGCTGGCCGATCTGGACCGGATCGAGGTCGAGGAGAGCGACCTCATCGAGTGGCAGGGCGGCGGGCCCGACGAATGGCCGGGGCTGTCCGAGCACGAGCTCTAGCGGCTGGACGTACGACAGCGGTCGTAGACGGGCTACGCCTTCCTCAAATGAAGCTCTG
The DNA here is from genome assembly GCF_014649495.1 of Streptomyces filipinensis. Classification (GTDB taxonomy): domain Bacteria; phylum Actinomycetota; class Actinomycetes; order Streptomycetales; family Streptomycetaceae; genus Streptomyces; species Streptomyces filipinensis. The sequence continues at coordinate 239,131 of NZ_BMTD01000003.1, forward strand.
AAGACGGCGGAGGAGGCTTCAACCGCCCCCGCGGCGGGGCAGGTTACGTGCACCGGGGGCCCGCCGGAACGGGGGCGGCGGGCCCTCGACGGGGGAGACGACGGGGGACGCCACGGGGGACGCGAAAGGGCGGCCCGTCCGAGTGGACGGGCCGCCCTTGGTGTGTCCGGCGGTGTCGGACCTTCAGCGGTGTCAGACCTTCAGCGGCTTGATCGAGGTCGGTGCGTGGCCCGGCTCGGTGGCCAGCTCCTCGAACTCGGTGATGTTGCTGATGTCCATGGTGCCGCTCATCGAGATGTTGGTGATCCGCTCCAGGATCGCCTCGACGACGACCGGCACCTGGTACTCGGCGGCCAGCTTCTTGGCCTGCTCGAAGGCGGCGCCCAGCTGGTCCGGCTCGGTGACCCGGATCGCCTTGCAGCCCAGGCCCTCGGCGACCTTGACGTGGTCGACGCCGTAGACACCGATCTCCGGCGTGTTGATGTTCTCGAACTCCAGGTTGACCTGGAAGTTGATGTCCAGGCCCCGCTGCGCCTGGCGGATCAGGCCCAGGTAGGCGTTGTTCACCAGCACGTGGACGTACGGGACCTTGTGCTGGGCGGCGACCGCCAGCTCCTCGATCATGAACTGGAAGTCGTAGTCGCCGGACAGGGCGACGACCGGGGAGTCCGGGTCGGCCGTGGCGACGCCGATCGCGGCCGGGATGGTCCAGCCGAGCGGGCCGGCCTGGCCGCAGTTGATCCAGTGGCGCGGCTTGTAGACGTGCAGCATCTGCGCGCCGGCGATCTGGGAGAGGCCGATGGTGGTGACGTACCGGGTGTCCGGGCCGAACGCCTTGTTCATCTCCTCGTACACGCGCTGCGGCTTCATCGGCACGTTGTCGAAGTGCGTGCGGCGCAGCAGGGTGGCCTTGCGCTCCTGGGTGGAGGCGACCCAGTCGGCGCGGTCGGGCAGCTTGCCCGCGGCCTTCAGCTCCTTGGCCACCTCGACGAACAGCTCCAGCGCGGCCTTGGCGTCGGAGACGACACCGTAGTCCGGCGGGAAGATCTTGCCGATCTGGGTGGGCTCGATGTCGACGTGCACGAACTTGCGCTCACCGCGGTAGACGTCGAGCTTGTAGCCGGTGTGGCGGTTGGCCCAGCGGTTGCCGATGCCGAGGACGAAGTCGGACTCCAGGAAGTTGGCGTTGCCGTACCGGTGCGAGGTCTGGACGCCGACCATGCCGGCGTTCAGCTCGTGGTCGTCGGACAGCGCGCCCCAGCCCATCAGGGTCGGGATGACCGGAGTCTGGGTCAGCTCGGCGAACTCCACCAGCAGGTCGGCGGCGTCGGCGCCGATGATGCCGCCGCCGGCGACGATCACCGGGCGCTCGGAGGCCAGCAGGAAGGAGATCGCCTTCTCGATCTGGGCGCGGGTCGCGGCGGGCTTGTAGACCGGCAGCGGCTCGTACGTCTCCGGGTCGAACTCGATCTCGGTGAGCTGGACGTCGATCGGCAGGTCGATCAGGACCGGGCCGGGACGGCCGGAGCGCATCAGGTGGAAGGCCTGCTGGAAGACGCCGGGGACCTGCGCGGCCTCCAGGACGGTGACCGCCATTTTGGTGACCGGCTTGGCGATCGAGGCGATGTCGACGGCCTGGAAGTCCTCCTTGTGGATCACGCTGGTGGGCGCCTGGCCCGTGATGCACAGGATCGGGATGGAGTCACCGATGGCCGAGTACAGGCCGGTGATCATGTCGGTGCCGGCCGGGCCGGAGGTGCCGATGCAGACGCCGATGTTGCCCGGCTTGGTGCGGGTGTACCCCTCGGCCATGTGCGACGCGCCCTCCACATGGCGGGCGAGGGTGTGGCCGATGCCGCCACCCTCCTTGAGCGCCTTGTAGAAGGGGTTGATCGCCGCGCCCGGCACACCGAAGGCGTCGGTGACGCCCTCGCGCTTGAGGATCTCAACTGCCGCGCGGGCAGCGGTCATACGAGCCATCGAGTACTCCTGCTTCGGCTGTCGGATGCGTACTCCCGTCGCGCCCCGCGGTGAGCACAGTCTCCAGATTTTCAAAACTTCCGCATTGCGGAACTTAACTTCTACTATCTGGAATCAATGTAGAAGTGTGCGCCTCTGTCGTCAAGAGAGCTCCTCGGTCGTCGAGGGACGCCGGGACAGGGCAAGCGCCGGACAAGAGGGGCCGCGGAGGAGGACGATGGGATCCGCTGTCCCGACGCTGTTCCGACGCGACGCCTGGGGGTGGGCCATGACCGAGAGCGTGCCGGTGCGTTGCCCGGCCTGCCGGCGCGAGCACGTCTACACCGCGCCCGTGTATCCCTGCGCCTGCGGCGCGCCCACCGCCCCGCGGCTGGATCCGTCCACCGCGCCCGCCGTGGCCGCGCACCGGGCCTGGGACGACGAGTGGATCGCCGTGCCGTGCGCCGGCTGCGGGCGCAGCAACCAGTGGCCGCAGCCGGAGCTGGGCTGCGTGTGCGGCACGGTCCTGCGCATCCCGGTGACCCGGACGCCCCCGGCCAAGGCCCGCCCGCCGTCCGCCGCGCCGCAGCCCCCCGCCGACACCGGGGCGCCGTCCGCGCCGGCCGGGCCAAAGTCCCCCGCCCGCCGTGGCGCCTTCCAGCCGCGCGCCATCCGCACCGCGCGCGACGCCGTCACGGTCGCCGCGCTCTACTTGCGCTGGCTCGGCTACCGGGACATCCGCCGCGCCGACCAGCGGCCTCCGAACGGCATCGGGCTCGCCGCCCGCGGACTCCTCGCTCAGGTCGACCCGACCGTGCGCCCGGCGGCGCCGCGCGACGTGGAGTGCCTGTGGCTGACGGCGATGACGGAGTCCGCGGACTGTGTGTACTTCTCCCTCGCCGGCTACACCGAGGACGCCCGGACCCGCGCGGACCGGCTGGACATCCCGCTGTTCGTCCTGGACCTCGCGGGCGTCCCGCAGCCGCTGAACGACCCGGCCGACACACTGGACTCCCTGGGCGCGCCGAAGCCGGAGACCCGCTCACCCGACGGACAGGGCTGACGCCCGGCGCGCACCTCGACGCCCCTCACGGGCGCGGCCGCCGGCGGGCACCCGACGGTCTCCGACGGACCCCGGCCAAGTGTGCCGCCGACAGCGCGCTCGGTCCGGGATCCACCGTGGAGCACCAGACGGATGCTCGCTCGCGGCCGTTTCACACCTGGTACTTCTCCCGCAGTTCGACCTTGCGCACCTTTCCGGACACCGTCATCGGGAAGGAGTCGAGGATCTGCAGCCGGCTGGGGATCTTGTAGTGCGCGAGCCGGCCCTGGCAGAAGGCGCGCAGCTCCTCCAGGCTGAGCGGGTCGGCCGCGTCGTGCGGGATGACACAGGCGAGCACCTCCTCGCCGTACGTCTCGTGCGGCACCCCGACGACCTGCACGTCCCTGATCTTCGGGTGGGCGTAGAGGAACTCCTCGATCTCGCGCGGGTAGATGTTCTCGCCGCCCCGGATGATCATGTCCTTGATCCGTCCGACGATCTCGACGTAGCCGTCCTCGCGCATCACCGCCAGGTCCCCGGTGTGCATCCAGCGGCCCGCGTCGACGGCCTCGGCGGTCTTCTCCGGCTCGTTCCAGTAGCCGAGCATCACGCTGTAGCCGCGGGTGCACAGCTCCCCCGCGCTGCCGCGGGGCCGGGTGACCCCGGTGGCCGGATCGACGATCTTGACCTCCAGGTGGGGCAGGACGCGGCCGACGGTGCCGGTGCGGTGCTCCAGGTCGTCGTCCGTCCGGGTCTGCAGCGACACCGGGGAGGTCTCGGTCATGCCGTAGCAGATGGAGACCTCCTCCATGTGCATCTCGGCGACGACCCGCTTCATCACCTCCACCGGGCACGGCGAGCCCGCCATGATGCCGGTGCGCAGCGAGGAGAGGTCGTACGTGGTGAAGTCCGGGAGGTTCAGCTCGGCGATGAACATCGTCGGCACGCCGTACAGGGACGTACAGCGCTCCTGCCGCACCGCCTCCAGCGTGGCCCTCGGCTCGAAGGACGGGGCCGGGATGACCATGCAGGCGCCGTGCGAGGTGGCGGCGAGGTTGCCCATGACCATGCCGAAGCAGTGGTAGAAGGGGACCGGGATGCAGATCCGGTCCTGCTCGGTGTAGTCGATCGACTCCCCCACGAAATAGCCGTTGTTGAGGATGTTGTGGTGGGAGAGGGTGGCGCCCTTCGGGAAGCCCGTCGTGCCCGAGGTGTACTGGATGTTGATCGGGTCGTCGCAGGACAGCTCCGCGTAGGGGGCGTCACCGGTGCCGCGCGCGAGCAGTTCCTCCCAGCCCGGGTCGCCGATGTACACGACCTCGCGCAGCCGCGGACACGAGCCGCGCACCTGCTCGACCATCGCCCGGTAGTCGCTGCTCTTGTGGCTCAGGGAGGCGAACAGCAGGGAGATCCCGGCCTGCTTGAGGACGTACGCGACCTCGTGGGTGCGGTAGGCCGGGTTGATGTTCACCATGATCGCGCCGATGCGGGCCGTGGCGTACTGGACCAGGACCCACTCCGGGCAGTTGACCGCCCAGATGCCCACCCGGTCGCCCTTGGCGACGCCGCTCGCGACCAGCGCCTGCGCCAGCTCCTCGACCGCCGCGCCGAACGCGGCGTACGTCCAGCGCCGCCCGGACGGCACGTCGACCAGCGCGTCGCGGTCCGGCCAGGCGGCCACGGCCCGGTCGAGGTTGGCGCCGATGGTGTCCCCGAGCAGGGCGGCCGGGCTCGTCCCGTGCGTGTACGACAGCTCAGTGGTCACCGGGAGTCCTCCGCGCGGTAGTTGTGGTCCGACCATCGCGTCCAGCATGCCCCGCAGGGCCCCGGGGCGCCTACCCATGAGCGCGGCGAAGAGCTCGGCCGGGGCGGGGCCCGGCCGGCGCTCCCTCAGCCGACGGCCACCGGCGTCGGCGCGGTGCAGGCGCGGAGGGTGGCGCACGGCTGGGCCGGGCCCGGACCGACCGCGTTGCGTGCGGCCGGCGCGCCCTGCTCCGCGGCGTTCGTCCAGTGCTCCAGCCGCAGCGTGCGCCCGTGCCCGGGGTGCTGCCGGCGTGCGACGTCGCCCGCGGCCCACACCCCCGGGGTGCCGGCCGCCAGGTACGGGTCGCAGAGCACCCCGTCCCGGACGGCCACGCCCGATCCGGCGAGCCATTCGGTGGCGGGATCGGCGCCGACAGGGCGTCAGCCCATCCGATCACAGCCGGCCGGCGGTCAGTTGACGTCCCGGTTCAGGCCTGACCAGTACGGCTCGCGCAGCCTGAACTTCTGGATCTTGCCGGTGGCCGTACGCGGGATGAAGTCGCGGAACTCGACGCTGGTGGGCGCCTTGTATCCGGCCATCCGCTGCTTGCAGTGGGCGATGATGTCGGCCTCCTGCGCCGTCGCCCCCTCGGCCAGTACGACGATGGCCTTGATCGTCTCCCCCCACTTCTCGTGCGGCACCCCGATCACGGCCACCTCGGCGACCGCCGGGTGACTGAAGATCGTGTCCTCCACCTCGATCGACGACACGTTCTCACCCCCCGTGATGATCACGTCCTTCTTCCGGTCCGAGATCGTCAGATGACCATCGGACCCGTCGATGGTGCCGCCGTCGCCGGTGTGGAACCAGCCGCCCTCCAACGCCTCCGCGGTCTCCTCCGGCTTCTCCCAGTAACCGTCCAGCACGACGTTCGAGCGGGCCAGCACCTCACCCGAATCCGAGACCTTCAACTTGACGCCCAGCGCGGGCAGCCCCGCACGGGACAGCTTCCGCGCCCGCTCCCCCGCCGGCGCCCCCTCGTCCTCGGGACGCGAACGGTTGAAGGTCAGCAGCGGGGACGTCTCGGTCAGACCGTAGATCTGGGTGAACTCCCAGCCCAGTTCCTCGCCCACCCGCTGGATCGTCCTGCTCGGCGGCGGCGCCCCGGCGCACACGATCCGCACCCGGTCACGGCCCGGGATCTCGCCCTTCCAGGCCCTGGCCGCGTCCAGCACCGCGTTCCACACCGCGGGCGCGCCGCACATCAGCGTGACGCCGTGCTCCTCGACCCGGCGCAGGATCTCCGTGCCGTCGACCTTGCGCAGCACCACCTGCTTCGCGCCGAGTCCGGCCATCACGTACGGCATGCCCCAGCCGTTGCAGTGGAACATCGGCAGCGTGTGCATGTAGACGTCCCGCTCCCAGGCGCGGGTGTGCAGTCCGAAGGTCAGGCCGTTGACCCAGATGTTGCGGTGGGTCAGCTGCACGCCCTTGGGCCTGGCCGTGGTCCCGGACGTGTAGTTGATCGTCGCGGTCGCGTCCTCGTCCGGGTTCGACCACGGGCGCGGCTCGGTCCCGAACCGCATCAGCTCGCTCTCCGTCTGCTCGCCGAGAACGAAACGGTGCCGTCCCTTGACGCCGGACAGCGCCTCGTCCAGTTCCGGGTCGACGAGCAGGACCGAGGACCCGCTCTGCTCCACCAGGTACTGGACCTCGTCGGGCTTGAGGCGGAAGTTGACCGGCACACAGATCCGGCCGCTCATCGGGACCGCGAACAGCAGCTCCAGCAGCCGCGCGGAGTTGTGGCTGATCACCGCCACCCGCTCGCCCTCGCCGACGCCGAGCGCGTCGAAACCCGCCTGCCAGGCTCTCACCCGCTCCCCGAACCGCCCGTACGTCGACTCCGGCACCGGCACGGCCGGCTGGACCGGCTCGTCGACCACCCCCGGGCTGGAGGAGAACCCCAGTTCAGCCCGGTCGAGGAAGTCCGCGATGGTCATCGGAACCCGCATAGCTCTCTCCCCTGCCCACGACGTCGAAGAACACCAACCAGGGACTACCAACCGCCACGGGCGCTCAAGCACCCCACCGCCAATGAAATGGAAAGCCCCCGGAACCGGACGCCTTGAGGGGCCGTCCGCGCGGCCGGCGTGGGTGGGACAGCGGTCCTCGTCGCGGGAGGCGACGTCCTCGGTGCGACGGTGGCCGCCCGCCACGGCCTGCGCCGTGCGGCCGGGGTCGCCTGGACAGCCGGCCATCGGGCGATCACGCCGGACCGCTCCGGCGCCCGGTCGAAGTGCCGGAGCCTGGGCCGGGCGAGGTCCTCGTAGGCGCCGGCGCGGTCCTCGCGTTGCTCCGGGAGGAAGTCCCGCGGGCTCAGGAACGACTCCGTCGCCGTCGTCATCGTGTCCTCCTCGCCGTGTCGGACCATTGCCGGGCGGCTCTCTGGCATCGTCTAATCCGTGATGCAGGTCTCACCACCCCCGAACGGGGGCAGGGGACGGCAGAAGGAGCGCAGAGGTGACGGCAGTCGCGGCGGGCACGGTGGAGATCGGCGGTGCGCCGGCCCGGCTGCGGCGGGCGACGGGGCTGCCGGTGGCCTTCGGCGGACTGATCGAGTCCGGCCGGCCACGGATCCGGATCAGCGAGCTGAGCGGCACCACGACGACCGCGCTGCGTTCGCTCGCGGTGACCTCCGGCAACGGGCTCGGCGGCAAGGCGGTGGCGCTCGCCCGGCCGTGCGCGGTGACGGACTGCTCCAGCTGCCGGCAGATCGGCCACGAGCACCACATCCCGGGGGCCGCCGAGGGCATCCGCCCGGTCCTCGCCGTGCCGGTGGTGGTACGGCGCCGGGTGCGCGGGGCGCTGTACGGCGCGCCGCGCTCGGCCCAGCCGCTCGGCGGCCGCGCGCTGGGCGCGGCGACAGCCGTGGCGCGGGACGTGGAGCAGGCGCTGGTGGTACGGGACGAGGCGCGGCGGCTGCCGGCGGCGGCCCGGCCGCAGCGGGCCGGCACCGAGTGGGGCGCCTCCTGGCGGCAGGTGCGCGAGGCGCACGCGGCGCCGCGCGCGCTCGCGCCCCGGATCGCCGATCCGGAGCTGCGGGGGGAACCCCCGGCCGCGTGCGGGCTGCTGACCGCGCCGGGCCCGGCCGGGAGCACGACACTGGCGCCGCGCGAACCGGACGTGCTGTCCTGGGTGGCGGCGGGGGCGACCAACGCCGCCGTGGCCGAGCGGCCGGGCCTGCGCCCGGAGACGGCCGAGGGCTGTCTGCGCGCGGCGATGCGGAAGCCGGGCGCCCACACCCGAGGGGAGGCGGTGACCGCGGCGCGCAGGGCGGGGCTGCTGCCGTGAAACGAGGTGGTAAGGAAACCTGCCCATTCAAGCGCAGACGCCTTGAATTTCCCTGTGCTTGACCGTTTGTTATTTCCCTCACCACGGCTTCCGTCCGAATTTCAAGGATCGTTGCCTAGAATTTGGCCCGGACACGACACACGAGGGGAGCGGTGACCGTGCGACGGGACTTCCAGGAGCCTGCCAGGTGCCGCCCCGACCTGGTCATCGGCCGCGAGGAGTTGTTCGCCGGCGCCCGCGACCAGCTCGCCTCGGGCGGCAGTGTGCTGCTCCACGGCCCCGCCGGAATTGGGAAATCCACCGTCCTGCGGGCATTGGCCGAGGAATACGGCGCCACCGCGCGCACCGTGTTGCGCTGCTCGGCCACCGAGTCCGAATCCCACCTCCCCTTCCTCGCCCTCGCCGACCTCCTCGGCCTGGTCCTCGACGACGTCTCCCCCCGGCTGCCCCTGGCCCAGCGCACCGCCCTGGAGTCGGCGCTCACCGGCCGCGGCGAGTCCAGCCTGCAGCGCGACGGCCTCGCCCTGCGCCTCGCGGTGCTGTCCGCGCTGCGCGCGCTGGCCGCGCGGGGCGGGGTCCTCGTGGTCGCCGACGACCTGCAGTGGCTGGACCCGGCCAGCGCCGAGCTGCTCGGCTTCGCCGCCCGGCGCCTGGAGGGCACCCCGGTGCAGCTGCTGTGCGCGGTGCGCACCGAGGGCCAGGAGAGCCGGGAGTACGACGCACACCTGCGCTCCTGCCCGCCGGGCACCCTGGCGGTCCGGCTCGGCCCGCTCTCCCGCGCCCAGATCGCCCAGCTGCTGGACCACCGCGGCCACGGCGGCCTGCCCCGCTCCACGGTCCGCGAGATCCACCGCACCAGCGGCGGCAACCCGCTGTTCGCCCTGGAACTCGGCCGCGCCCTCGCCGACAGCCCCACCCCGCCCCGGCCGGGCGAGCCGCTGCCGGTGCCGACCAGCCTGCGTGCCCTGGTGCTCAGCCGCCTGGACATGCTCTCCGTCGAGGCCCGCCGCACCCTGCTGGTGGCCAGCGCCGGTGCCCGCCCCACCCCGGCACTGCTGCACGCGGCCGGCCGGGAGAACGCCGAGGCCGAGTGCGCCCAGGCCGCCGAACTCGGGCTGCTGGCCACCGAGCCCGACGCCCCGGCCGTACGGTTCGCGCACCCGCTGATCTCCGCCGCGCTGTACGCGGAGGCGCCCGCGCACGAGCGGCGCGCCGCCCACGCGGCCCTGTCCACGGCGGCCTCCGACCCGATCGAACGGGCCCGGCACCTGGCCCTCGCCACCACCGGCACCGACCCGGACGTCGCCGCCCGGCTCGCCGAGGCCGCCGCCCTCGCCCGGGACCGCGGCGCCCCCTCGGTCGCCGCCCACCTGGGGCTGCTCGCCGCCCGGCACACGCCCTCCGACGGGGCGCCCAGCCAGGAGGAGCGCCGGCTGCAGGCCGCCGAGGACGCGATCACCGCGGGGGAGATCGACCTGGCCCGGGACATCGCCCGCGAGGTGCTGGCCCGGGCGGCCGTGCCCGCCGACCGGGTGCGGGCCTGGATCATCGTCATCGACAGCGCGGGCCACACCATGGCCGAGGTCGACGCCGTCTTCCCGCAGGCCCTCGCGGACGCCGGCGACGATCCGCGGCTGCTGGCCCTGGTGCACTACCAGCTGGCCTGGCGGGCGCTGATCGTGGAGGGCGACTTCACCGAGGCCCGTCAGGCCGCCGCGCACGCCGCCGAGCTGGCCGCGCGCGGCAAGGACCGGCGCACCGAACTGCTCTCCCTCGCCTTCCAGGCACAGACGGAGACCCTGATGGGCCACCCGGAGGCGCCCCGGACCATCAAACGCGCCCTGCGGGAGCCGCAGGACCCGAGGGTGGCCTGGCACCACAACGGGGCGGGCAGCGCACGGTTCCGCTGGCTGGTCATGGGCGACCAGCTGGCCGAGGCCCGGGCAACGGTCACCGCGCTGCTGCGCGAGGTGCGCCGGCGCGGTTCGGTGGAGTCCGAGGTGCACTTCCTGCGCGGGCTCGCCGAGACCGAACTGCGCGCCGGGCACTGCGGGCGTGCCCTGGAGCTCGCCCGCGAGAGCCTGCGGCTGGCCCGGGACTCGGGGATCGGCGAGACCGCCTCGGCGATGCTCACCTCGCTCGCGGAGGCCTCCGGCGGTGATGTGGACCGGGCCCTCGCCCTCGCCCGGGAGGCGGTGGAGCACGCCGAGGAGGACGGCGACCAGATGTACCTGTCCCGGGCGCTGGGCGCGCTCGGGTACGCCCAGTTGGTGGCCGGGGACCCGGCGGGCACGGTCCGCTCGCTGCGCCGGGTACGCGCCCTGGAGCTGGGGCTCGGCATCACCGACCCGGCGCGCGGCCGCTGGCAGGGGGATCTCGCCGAGGCCCTGGTCCGGATCGGTGAACCGGCCGAGGCGCAGGACGTCATCGACGCGGTCCGCGAGCACGCCCTCCGGCTCGGCCGGGAGAGCGTCCTCGCCGTCCTGGACCGCTCCGAGGCCCTGGTGCGGGCCGCCCGGGGCGACCTGGAGGCGTCCGTGGCCCAGCTGACGTCCGCTCAGGACAAACTCGGCAAGCTCGGCTACGGGCTGGAGGAGGCGCGGGCCGCGCTCGCGCTGGCCCGGCTGCGCGGCCGGCGCCCCGGTGCGTACGATGCGGCCACCCGGATGTTCCGCCGCTGCCGGGCGCTGCCCTGGCTGCGCCAGGTGGACGAATCCCTCGCCGCCCCCGAGCCGGAACCGGCGCTGGCCGCTCCGGGCGCCCTGGACGCGCTGGCGGTGCTGGCCGCGATGGAGCGTCAGGTGGCCGCGCTGGTGATGGAGGGCGCCACCAACCGGGAGATCGCCGCCCGGCTGTTCATCAGCGTGAAGACGGTGGAGGCGACCCTGACCCGGGTCTACCGCAAGCTGGGGATCCGCTCGCGCGTCGACATCGTCCGATTGGCGGCGGCTCGCGGGCGCGCCGAGCACGGCCCTAGTTAACTGAGCCGGACCGAGGGTTTTCCCTCACCCAACCCCCTAGGGGGTTCCCTCATTGGGAGCCGAGGGTTCCGGGTCCTAGCGTAAGGGGCGTGCCGCTCGCCCGGGCACACGGGGTAGGTCCTCCCCCAGCTCTCGGCCTCGCCCGAGGCAGGGGGCGCCCCCGCCCCGTGCTTCACCACCCGTGCGACCCCCCACCGGTGCAACCCCACTGAGGAGACTCATGTTCGGGCTCAGACGTGCCAGAAAGACCGCCGCGACCCTGGTGGCCACCGCCGCCGCCGCGGCGACCGCGCTGCTCGCCTCCCCCACGGCGAGCGCCGCCCCGCAGCCCGTCGTCGGCGGTACGACCACCACGACGACGGCGTACCCGTTCGTCATGCAGATCACCGACGCGTCCGGCAACCAGTTCTGCGGCGGCACGCTCGTGGCCGCCACCAAGGTCGTCACGGCGGCGCACTGCATGGCCGGCGAGTCCGCCGGCAACGTTCGCGTGGTCGGCGGCCGGACCTATCTGAACGGCACCGACGGCACGGTCGGCAAGGTCAGCAAGATCTGGGTCGACCCGGGCTACACGGACGCCACCAACGGCGACGACGTGGCGGTCCTGACCCTGGCGACGTCGATGCCGTACACCCCGGCGTCGTACGTCTCCTCCTCCCAGACGGGCGTGTACGCGGCCGGCACCACGGCCCGGATCCTCGGCTGGGGCACCACCTCGGAGAACGGCAGCTCCTCCAACCAGCTGCGGACCGCGACCGTCCCGGTCGTGTCCGACTCCAGCTGCCGTTCCTCCTACGGTTCGGACTACGTCCAGTCCGACATGGTTTGCGCCGGATACAGCTCCGGCGGCGTAGACACCTGCCAGGGCGACAGCGGCGGTCCCCTGCTCATCGGGGGCGTCCTGGCAGGGATCACTTCTTGGGGCGAGGGGTGCGCGGAGGCGGGTCACCCGGGTGTGTACACCCGGCTGACCACCTTCTCGGACCTGGTGACCGCGCAGGTCAACTCGTAGCCCGGAAGACCTCCCGAGCACCCCTCGGGCAGATGCCAGGGGGGCGTTGCGAGCCACCACGAGCGGCCCGCAACGCCCCCCTCTCCACGTTCACCCCCGTGGAACGCGGTGGCTACCTGTCGGCCGTGAGCTTCCCGGCCGCGCCCCAGCTGTCCGCCGGGACCTCGTGGATCCACACCTGGACGGTCTCCGCCGGGATCCGGTACGCGTCGACGAAGGCGTCGGTGACCCGCTTGACCAGGTCCCGCTTGAGTTCGGCATCGCGGGGACCCTGCTGGATGGTGACGATCGGCATGACTGAACTCCCTTGACCGGTGTTCCTGTTCGGTGGGTCCAGTCCATCGCGAGGCGCCCGCGTGACCAAGGGCCAGTCCGCGACCGCAGCGATCAGCTCTCGTGATCGCCGCAGGCCAGCAGCAGTTTCTCCAGGTGTGGGGAGGGGGCGGCGGCGGGCACGGCGAGACCGGTGGCCAGGGCCAGGCCGGGCGCCCGGAAGGGGATGTACGCCACCCGGGGCGTGGCCAGCACGCGCGCGTGGGAGGCGTAGACGACCGTCCACAGGGGGCGGGCCCCGATGGTGGCGAGGGTGTCGTGCAGGGTGCCGCCGGCCCGTCCGGGCTCCGGCTCGAACCCGGCCGCGTGACAGGCGGCGACGACCAGGTCGACCAGGGCGGGGTTGTTCCGGCGCGGGGTGAGGGCCAGGGGCAGCCCGGCGAGGTCCGCGAGGTCGATCTCGGGCCGCCGCGCGAGGGGATGCGTGGCCGGCAGGGCGGCGACCAGCGGATCGGACCACAGCGGCACCACGCGTACCCCGGCCGGGGGTTCGGCCGAGCGCACGAACGCGGCGTCCAGCCGCCCCGCCGCGACCCGCGCGAACCGGTCGCCGGCCGGCAGCGAGAACAGCTCCACCGGCACCTCGGGCGCCCGCTCGGCGAACGCGGCCAGCACCCGGTCCAGATGCGCGCCGAGCCCGGTGCTGGTGCCCAGGCGCAGCCCGGCGGGCGCCGCCACGGCGGCCCGCGCCCGCTCGGCCGCCGCGAGCACCGCCCGCGCCTCGGGCAGCAGCCGCTCCCCCGCCCCGGTCAGCCGCACCCGGCGCGGCGAGCGGTCGAACAGCTCGGCGCCCAGCTCCCGCTCCAGCCGCTGTATCTGCTGGCTGACGGCCGACTGCACGATGTGCAGCCGCTCCGCGGCCCGGCCGAAGTGCAGCTCTTCGGCGACGGCGACGAAATAGCTGAGCTGGCGGAGTTCCATGGGCTCGACTGTAGAGGGGCCGGGACCGGCCCCGCGCCCCGGCGCCCGGCGGTCCGGCGGGTCGCCCGTGGATATCCTTCTTCTCCTGTCCCTGTGGGCTGTTCCGGCCCCTGGCCCCGGTGAGTGATCAGGCGTACGCAGGCTCGACGGAGAGGCGTCCGATGTCCGAGCGAGACAACGGCAGGAACGGCGGGCGCAGGTCCGTCTGGCGCCGCACCCCCGCCCCGGCCCCGCCGCCGCCGGCCCAGGCGCCCGAGCCCGCCGAGGCGGACGGCGCCGAGCCGGCGAGCGTCGTCCAGGCGGTGCTGTACCGCGACGGCGTCCGCGTCTCCTCCCCCGCCACGCTCGCCGAGACCTACCGCGAACTGCGGGAGCGGCCCCGCGGCATGGCCTGGATCGGCCTGGCCCGGCCCACCGGGGCCGATCTGCGCTCGCTGGCCGCCGAGTTCGGGCTGCACCAGCTCGCGGTGGAGGACGCGATGGAGGCGCACCAGCGGCCCAAGCTGGAGCGGTACGGCGACACCCTGTTCGTCGTCCTGCGCGCCGCCCGCTACCTGGACGCGCCGGAGGAGGTCGACTTCGGCGAGCTGCACGTGTTCGTCGGCCCGGACTTCGTCATCACGGTCCGGCACGGCGCGGCCCCGGACCTGTCGGCGGTCCGCCGCCGGATGGAGGACTCCCCCGATCTGCTCGGACTCGGCCCGGAGGCGGTGCTGTACGCGATCCTCGACGCGGTCGTGGACGGCTACGCCCCGGTGGTCTGCGGTGTCCAGAACGACATCGACGAGATCGAGACCGAGGTGTTCCGCGGCGACCCCGAGGTGTCCCGCCGTATCTACGAACTGTCCCGCGAGATGGTGGAGTTCCAGCGCGCCACCCGCCCGCTCGTCGGCATGCTGCACGGGCTGATGGCCGGCTTCGCCAAGTACGAGACGGACGAGGAACTCCAGCGCTACCTGCGGGACGTCGCCGATCACGTCACGCACATCAGCGAACGCGTCGACGGCTTCCGCCAGGCCCTCACCGAGATCCTCACGGTGAACGCGACCCTGGTCTCGCAGCAGCAGAACGCGGAGATGCGGGCGCTGGCCGAGGCGGGCTTCGAGCAGAACGAGGAGGTCAAGAAGATCTCCTCGTGGGCGGCCATCCTCTTCGCCCCGACCCTGGTCGGCACGATCTACGGCATGAACTTCACGCACATGCCCGAACTGGGCTGGAGTTTCGGATATCCCCTTGCCATCGGGCTGATGGGCGTGGTCTGTCTGACCCTGTACGTGATCTTCAAGAAACGGGACTGGCTGTAGAGGAGCCGACATGACCGAGGCGCTGGTGCTGGGCGGTGGCGGTGTGGGCGGGATCGCCTGGATGACCGGGCTGCTCGCCGGACTGGCCGATGCCGGGCAGGACGTCAGCGGTGCCGATCTGCTCGTGGGGACGTCCGCCGGGTCGACCGTGGCCGCGCAACTGGGCAGCGGGCTGGGCCTTGAGGCGCTGTACGCCCGGCAGGTGGACCCGGCGTTGCAGGCCGCGGAGATCATGGCCGAGATGGATCTGGAGGCGTTCGCGGCGGAGATCGGCGCAGCGACCGGCTCCGCCGCCGGTGTGCCGGAACTGCGGCGCGCGGTGGGGCGGGTGGCGCTCGGCGCGCGGACCGTGCCCGAGACCAGGCGGCGTGCCGTGATCGAGTCGCGGCTGCCGGGGCACGAGTGGCCCGAGCGTCCGCTGAAGGTCGTCGCCGTGGACGCCGGGACCGGCGAACCGGTCGTGTTCGACCGCGCCTCGGGCGTCCCCCTGGTGGACGCCGTCGCGGCGAGCTGTGCCGTGCCGGGCGTATGGCCGCCGGTGACGATCGGCGAACGCCGGTACGTCGACGGCGGGGTGCACTCCATCGCCAACGCCGACCTGGCCGCCGGCGCGGACCGGGTGCTGGTGATCGTGCCGCTGGGCGCCGCCGAGCCGTTCCCCAGCGAGCGGCCGCTGGAGCGGTCGGTGCGGGAACTGCGCGAGGGGGGCGCGCAGGTGGCGGTCGTCGCCCCCGACGAGGCGTCGGCCGCGGCGATCGGCGACAACCCGCTGGACCCGGCCACCCGCGCCCCGGCCGCCGGGGCGGGCCGGGCCCAGGGCAGGACGCTGACCCTCCCGTGGGACCGCACCGCGAACTGACCGACGCGGGCGCCGAGTCCGGGGCACGTCCGGATCGCGCCGCGCGCTGCCCAGCGGGGCCCTTTCGAAGGGACGGCGCGCCGCACCTGAAGGGGCGCGGGGAACTGAGCACGGCCAGGACGCCTCCGCTCCCGGCGACGGCACGCCGCGGGCGGGACCACTCCCGCGTCAGGCCCGGTGCAGCTGCAGCGCGGCCAGCACCTCCGCGTCCGTGAGCTGCTCGAAGTCCTCGTACCACTGGCCGACGGCGGAGAAGGCGGCCGGCCGGTGCGGGCACAGGATCGTGTCGGCCTCGGCGGAGAGCAGGTCCAGGGAGTCCGGGGCGCCGACGGGGACGGCCAGCACGAGGTGCGCGGGCCGCCGGCGCCGGACGTGGCGCAGGGCCGCGCGGGCGGTGGCGCCGGTGGCGAGGCCGTCGTCGATCACGATCACCGTGCGGCCCGCCGGGTCCGGCGCCGGACGGCCGGCACGGTAGCGCTCCTCGCGGCGGCGCAGTTCCTTCCGCTCACGCTCCACCACCGGGGCCATGGATTCCTCGGTCAGGCCGAGCCGGTCCAGGGTGCCGGCGTTGTAGAGGGGCGGGTCGTCCCCGACGAGCGCGCCGACGGCGAACTCCTGGTGGTGCGGGGCACCGATCTTGCGCACGATGAGCACGTCGAGCGGGGCGCCGAGCGCGCGGGCGACGGGCTCGGCGACGGCGATGCCGCCGCGCGGCAGGGCGAGGACGAGGGGGTCGGTGAGGGCGCCCTGGTCCTGCAGGTCACTCAGCAGTCCGGCGAGTTCCCGCCCGGCTTCGGCACGGTCCCGGAAGCGCATGGCTCGTCCTCCTCCGCGGAGCCTCTCCTTCCATGGTGCTCCTGGTCGGGCCTCCCGGTCTGATCACTTCCTCGGATTTCCGGGAGGGGTATTCGCACACCAGATCTATACACTGCGTGTATAGTCCCGGCATGCCTCAAGCGACCCACAAGACCCCGACGCCGAAGCCCGCGAACAGGAAGATGCGCGAAACCGCCCGGAGGTTGCGTCCGGCCGCGCTCGCCTCGGCCGCCCTCGGGCTGGCGCTCACCCTGTCCGGCTGCGCCCAGGTCGACACCACCGCACCGAGCACCGTGCGGGCCGAGGCGGCACACGGGGCGCCGGCGACGTTCGGCACCGTGGACTGTCGCGAGGCCAAGTGCATCGCGCTCACCTTCGACGCGGGACCCAGCGAGAACTCGGCGCGGCTGCTCGACATCCTCAAGGAGAAGAAGGTCCAGGCCACCTTCTTCCTGCTCGGCAAGAACCACATCGAGAAGTACCCGCAGCTGGTCAAGCGGATGGCCGCCGAGGGCCACGAGGTCGCGAGCCACACCTGGGACCACAAGATCCTCACGGAGATACCGGACGCGCAGATACGCGAGGAACTGAAGCGGCCCGACGACGCGATCGAGCGGCTGACCGGGCACAAGCCCACGCTGATGCGCCCGCCGCAGGGCCGTACGGACAGCAACGTGCACCAGATCGCCAAGGAGCTGGGCCTGGCGGAGGTGCTGTGGAGCGTGACCGCCAAGGACTACACGACCAACGACTCGGCGCTCATCACCAAGCGCGTCCTGGACCAGTCCTCCCGCGACGGGATCATCCTGCTGCACGACATCTACCCGGGCACCGTGCCCGCCGTGCCCGGCATCATCGACGCGCTGAAGAAGCGCGGCTACGTCTTCGTGACGGTCCCTCAGCTGCTGGCGCCCGGCAAGGCGGAACCGGGCAAGGTCTACCGGCCCTGACCGCTCGGCCGTCCGGCCGAGGCGGGGCCGAACGCGCCGGTGACCGGCGGCCATTGCCTACGATCGTGCCGTGCCGACCTTCTCCTTCGCCCGCACGGCCCCGCTTCCGCTCGACGAGGCGTGGCGCCGGCTCACCACCTGGCCCCGCCACGCCGACGCGGTCCCGCTGACCCGGGTCCGGGTGCTCACACCGGAGCCCACCGGCGTCGGTACGCGGTTCGTGGCCCGTTCCGGCCTCGGTCCGCTGGCCGTCGACGACGTCATGGAGGTGACGGTCTGGCGGCCGCCCACCGACGGCGAGGGCGGCCTGTGCCGCCTGGAGAAACGCGGCCGGGTCGTGCGGGGCTGGGCGGAGATCGAGGTCCTCGCGGGACCCGGGGGCCGCAGCCGGGTGGTGTGGCGGGAGGAGCTGCGGGTGCGGTTCCTGCCGCGTGCCTTCGACGGCGTACTGGAACGCACCGCGCGCGTGATGTTCGGCCGGGCGGCGAACCGGCTCCTCAGGCGGGCGTGAGCCGGGCCCTCAGGCCACCGACCCGATCCGCACGGGCCGCCGGGACGCCGTGTCGTGGTGGATGGGGGTGTGCGCCCCGGTGAGCGAGACGCCGCTGCCGCCGCGCCGGTCGGCGACGATCTCGGCGCCGATGGACAGGGCCGTCTCCTCCGGCGTACGGGCGCCGAGGTCGAGCCCGATCGGGGAGCGCAGCCGGGCCAGCTCCAGTTCGGTGACGCCGACCTCGCGGAGCCGTTCGTTGCGCTCCAGGTGGGTGCGGCGGGAGCCCATCGCGCCGACGTAGGCCACCGGCAGGCGCAGGGCCAGCCGCAGCAGGGGGACGTCGAACTTGGCGTCGTGGGTGAGGACGCACAGGACCGTACGGCCGTCGGTCTCGGTGCGCTCCAGGTACGTGTGGGGCCACTCGACGACGATCTCGTCGGCCTCGGGGAAGCGGGTGCGCGTGGCGAACACCGGGCGGGCGTCGCACACCGTGACGCGGTAGCCGAGGAACTTGCCGACGCGGACCAGTGCGGAGGCGAAGTCGATGGCGCCGAAGACGATCATGCGGGGGGCGGGGACGGAGGACTCGACCAGGACCGTGAGCGGCGCGCCGCAGCGTGAGCCCTGCTCGCCGATCTCCATCGTGCCGGTGCGGCCCGCGTCCAGGAACGCGCCGGCCTCGGCGGCGACGGTGCGGTCCAGTTCCGGATGGGCGCCGAACCCGCCGTCGTACGAACCGTCGGGGCGGACGAGGAGGGCCCGGCCCCGCAGCTGAGCCGGTCCCTCCACGATCCGCGCGACCGCCGCCGCCTCCCCACGGGCGGCGGCGGCCAGCGCGGATGCGACCACCGGCCGGGCGGGACCGTCCGCCCGGACCGGTGTGACGAGGATGTCGATGATGCCGCCACAGGTCAGGCCGACGGCGAAGGCGTCCTCGTCGCTGTACCCGAAGCGCTCCAGGACGGTCTCGCCGTCCTCCAGCGCCTGCCGGCACAGCTCGTACACGGCCCCTTCCACGCATCCGCCGGAGACCGAACCGATGGCCGTGCCCGCGCTGTCGACGGCGAGCGCGGCACCCGGTTGCCGGGGCGCGCTCCCGCCGACGGCCACCACGGTGGCGACGGCGAAGTCACGTCCCTGCTCGACCCACCGGTTCAGCTCGTCGGCGATGTCCAGCATGTTCGGCCTCCTGATCAGGTCAAGGGATGCGCGGAGGGTCCGGGCGTCAGTGCACGCCCAGGGCCGCCCGGAGGGGATGGAGTGAGAAGTAGATGAGGAAGAGGACCGTCAGACCCCACATGAAGGGGCCGATCTCCCGCCACTTGCCCTGGGCGATCTTGATGACGACGTAGGAGATCACACCGGCGGCGACACCGGGGGTGATCGAGTACGTGAACGGCATGGTGACGACGGTCAGGAAGACCGGTATCGCGACGGAGCGGTCTCCCCAGTCCACGTGGCGGGCGTTCATCATCATCATCGCGCCGATGGTGACGAGGGCGGCCGAGGCCACCTCGCGCGGCACGATCGCCGTGATCGGCGTGAAGAAGAGGCAGAGGGCGAAGAAACCACCGGTGACGACCGAGGCCAGCCCGGTCCGGGCACCTTCTCCGACGCCGGTCGCGGACTCGACGAACACGGTCTGGCCGGAGCCGCCCACGACACCGCCGATGGCGCCGCCGGCACCGTCGATGAACAGCGCCTTGGACAGGCCGGGCATCCGCCCCTGGGAGTCGGCGAGGTTGGCCTCGGTGCCGATGCCGATGATGGTGGCCATGGCGTCGAAGAAGCCGGCGAGCACGAGCGTGAAGACGATGAAGGTGACCGTCATGTAGCCGACGTCGCCGAGGCCGCCGAAGGACACCTTGCCGATGAGCGAGAAGTCCGGCATCGACACGGCGCTGCCGTGCAGTGCGGGGCCTTCGCCGTTGGCCCAGGACTTGTCGTCGACGAGGCCGGCCGCGTTGACGACCAGCGCGAGCACGGTGCCGGTGACGATGCCGATGAGGATCGCGCCCGGAACGTTCCTGGACTGCAGGGCGAAGATGAGCAGCAGCGTGACGGCGAAGAGCAGGACGGGCCAGCCGACCAGCTCACCGTTGGCACCCAGCGTGACCGGGGTCGCCGTTCCGGCGTGCACGAACCCGGCCTTGACCAGACCGATGAACGCGATGAACAGGCCGATGCCGATCGTGATGCCGTGCTTGAGCGGCAACGGGATCGCATTCATGATCATCTCGCGGAGACCCGTGACCACCAGGAGCATGATCACGACGCCGTACGCGACGCACATGCCCAGGCCCTGGGCCCACGTCAGGTCCTTGGTCCCCATGACCAGACCGGCCAGCACCCCGGACACGGAGAGTCCGGCGGCCATGGCGAGCGGCACCTTGCCGGCCCAGCCCATGAGGAGGGTGGTGGCCGCGGCGCCCAGCGCGGTGGCCGTGATGAGCGCCTTCTGCCCCAGAGAGTCGCCGGACTTGTCCGCGCCGCTGAGGATCACCGGGTTGAGCAGGAGGATGTACGCCATCGCCATGAAGGTGGTGACGCCACCGCGGACCTCGGTCGCGACGGTGGATCCTCTTTCGGATATGTGGAAGTACCGGTCGAGCCACGACCTGCCGGCCGGCGGACGCGAACCCGCGCCCGCGTCTTCGGCGGTGTTCGTGGGCTCCACTGACTGCTGGGTCATGGTGCCATCTCCCAAGGTTCACAGGGGCACCCGTGCAACCGCCCTGACGGTCACGGGATTTGGGGAATGGACGACCCGGGGGACGGCCCGAGACGAACGAATTTCCTGGGACTTCAAGGACCGCGAGCGGTGCGGAACTCAAAGGGGGTTCCTCCGGGCGGCGCGGCGGAGTGTGTGACGTTCCCTGCGCCGCCCGGAGAGCTGTGGGGTTGTTACGCGGTCCCCGTGAGGTGCTCGGGCCGTACCGGAGTGCGGTTGAGCTCCAGCCCGGTCGCGTTCCGGATCGCCGCGAGGACGGCCGGGGTGGACGACAGGGTCGGGGCCTCGCCGATGCCGCGCAGCCCGTAGGGGGCGTGGTCGTCGGCGAGTTCGAGCACGTCGACCGGGATGGTCGGCGTGTCGAGGATGGTGGGGATCAGGTAGTCCGTGAAGGAGGGGTTCCTGACCTTGGCGGTCTTCGGGTCGACGATGATCTCCTCCATCACCGCGACGCCCAGGCCCTGGGTCGTACCGCCCTGGATCTGGCCGACGACGGAGAGCGGGTTGAGCGCCTTGCCGACGTCCTGGGCGCAGGCCAGCTCGATGACCTTGACCAGGCCGAGCTCGGTGTCGACCTCGACGACCGCGCGGTGCGCCGCGAAGGAGTACTGGACGTGTCCGTTGCCCTGACCGGTGCGCAGGTCGAAGGCCTCGGTCGGCCGGTGCCGCCACTCCTCCTCGATCTCCACGACCTCGCCCTCCAGGACGTCGGCCAGGTCGCCGAGGACCTCGCCGCCGTCGGTGACGACCTTGCCGCCCTCCAGCAGGAGTTCGGCGGTCGCCCAGGCCGGGTGGTAGGAGCCGAACTTGCGGCGCCCGATCTCCAGGACCTTCTCGCGGACCAGCTCACAGGTGTTCTTCACGGCGCCGCCGGTGACGTACGTCTGCCGGGAGGCCGAGGTGGAGCCGGCGGAGCCGACCTGGGTGTCCGCCGGGTGGATGGTCACCTGGGTGACGCCCAGCTCCGTGCGGGCGATCTGCGCGTGGACGGTGACACCGCCCTGGCCGACCTCCGCCATCGCGGTGTGCACGGTCACGACCGGCTCGCCGCCGATGACCTCCATGCGCACCTTGGCGGTGGAGTAGTCGTCGAAGCCCTCGGAGAAGCCGACGTTCTTGATGCCCACGGCGATGCCGACGCCGCGTACGACGTTCTCGCCGTGCGTGGTGTTGGACAGACCCCCGGGCAGCTGCCGTACGTCGGCGCCCTCGCTGGACTCCCACTGGCGCTCCGGCGGCATCGGCATCGCCTTGACGCGGCGCAGCAGTTCGGCGACCGGGGCCGGGGAGTCGACCGGCTGCCCGGTCGGCATGATCGTGCCCTGCTCCATCGCGTTCAGCTGCCGGAACTCCACCGGGTCCATGCCCAGCTTCTTCGCCAGCTTGTCCATCTGCGCCTCGTAGGCGAAGCACGCCTGGACCGCGCCGAAGCCGCGCATGGCGCCGCAGGGCGGGTTGTTGCTGTAGAGGGCGATGGCCTCGATGTCGACGTCGTCGACGACGTACGGGCCGACGCTCAGCGAGGAGGCGTTGCCGACGACCGCCGGGGAGGCGGAGGCGTAGGCGCCGCCGTCCAGGACGATCTTGCACTTCATGTGCGTGAGCTTGCCGTCCTTGGTGGCGCCGTGCTCGTAGTAGAGCTTGGCCGGGTGCCGGTGGACGTGTCCGAAGAAGGACTCGAACCGGTTGTAGACGATCTTGACGGGCTTGCCGGTGCGCAGCGCGAGCAGGCAGGCGTGGATCTGCATCGACAGGTCCTCGCGGCCGCCGAACGCGCCGCCGACGCCGGAGAGCGTCATGCGCACCTTCTCCTCGGGCAGGCCGAGGACCGGGGCGATCTGCTTGAGGTCCGAGTGCAGCCACTGGGTGGCGACGTAGAGGTGCACGCCGCCGTCCTCCTCGGGCACGGCGAGGCCGGACTCGGGGCCGAGGAAGGCCTGGTCCTGCATGCCGAAGGTGTACTCGCCCTCGACGATCACGTCGGCCCGCTTGCGGGCCTCCTCCACGTTGCCGCGGATGATCGGCTGGCGGTGCACGATGTTGGGGTGCGGGACGTGCCCGGCGTGGTGGTCGTCGCGGTTCTCGTGGACGAGGATCGCGTCCGGCGCGGTCGCGGAGGCCTCGTCGGTGATGACCGGGAGTTCCCTGTAGTCGACCTTGATCTTCGCGGCGGCGCGGCGGGCCGTCTCCGGGTGGTCGGCGGCGACGAGCGCGACCGGCTCGCCGTGGTGGCGTACCTTGCCGTGCGCGAGGACCGGGGTGTCCTGGATCTCCAGGCCGTAGTTCTTCACCTCGGTGGGCAGGTCGTCGTAGGTCAGGACGGCGTACACGCCCGCCATGGCGAGGGCCTCGGAGATGTCGATCGAGACGATCTCGGCGTGCGCGACGGTGGAGCGCAGGATCTGGCCCCACAGCATGTCCTCGTGCCACATGTCGGACGAGTACGCGAACTCACCGGTGACCTTGAGGGTGCCGTCCGGGCGCAGCGTGGACTCGCCGATGCCGCCCTTGGTCTGGGAGCCCTGCGTGATCTTCGTAGGGGCGCCGTTGGTGGGCATCGTCAGACCTCCTCGGACTGGCGGGCGGCCGCGAGGCGGACCGCGTCCATGATCTTCTCGTAGCCCGTGCAGCGGCACAGGTTGCCCGACAGCGCCTCACGGATGTCCGCGTCGGACGGGTTCGGGTTGCGCTCCAGGAGCTCGTCGGAGGCGACGAGCAGGCCCGGGGTGCAGAAGCCGCACTGGACGGCGCCGGCGTCGATGAACGCCTGCTGGATGGGGCTCAGTTCGGTGCCCTCGCCGGTCTGCGAGTCGGTGCCCTTGGCCTTCCACTGCTGGGCGTCCTGCAGCGTCGTGCCGCAGGCGCCGCTCGCGCAGCCGCCCTCGGCGCGCTGCTTGGCGAAGTCCGCCAGGCCCTCGACGGTCACGACGTCGCGGCCCTCGGCCTGACCGGCGGCGACCAGGCAGGAGCAGACGGGCACGCCGTCGAGCCGCACGGTGCAGGAGCCGCACTCGCCCTGCTCACAGGCGTTCTTCGAACCCGGCAGACCGAGCCGCTCACGCAGGACGTACAGCAGGGACTCGCCCTCCCAGACGTCGTCGGCCTCCTGCGGACGTCCGTTGACGGTGAAGTTGACGCGCATTACGCAGCTCCCTCAGATGCGCGGCGGGCGCCGCGGTACGACTCCCAGGTCCAGGTGAGCGTCCGGCGGGCCATCACGCCGACCGCGTGGCGGCGGTAGCTCGCGGTGCCCCGGACGTCGTCGATCGGGTTGCAGCCGCCGGAGCACAGCTCCGCGAACTGCTTGGCGACCGACGGGGTGATGATCTTTCCGTTGTCCCAGAAGCCGCCCTCCTCCAGGGCCGCGTTGAGGAACTCCTCGGCGGCCTTGGCCCGGACGGGCGTGGGCGCGGCCGAGCCGATGCCGGTGCGCACGGTCCGGGTCTCGGGGTGCAGGGCGAGACCGAAGGCGCACACGGCGATGACCATGGCGTTGCGGGTGCCGACCTTGGAGTACTGCTGCGGGCCGTCGGCCTTCTTGACGTGCACGGCGCGGATGAGCTCGTCGGGCTGGAGCGCGTTGCGCTTGACGCCGGTGTAGAAGTCGTCGATCGGGATGAGGCGGGTGCCGCGGGCCGCCGACTCCGCCTCGACCTCGGCGCCGGCCGCGAGGAGTGCGGGGTGGGCGTCACCGGCGGGCGAGGCCGTGCCGAGGTTGCCGCCGACGCCGCCGCGGTTGCGGATCTGCGGGGAGGCGACCGTGTGCGAGGCGAGCGCGAGGCCCGGCAGCTCGGCACGGAGATTCTCCATGATCCTGGTGTACGGGACGGAGGCACCCAGCCGTACGCTCTCCTCGCCGACCTCCCACTCGGTGAGGTCGCCGATGCGGTTGAGGTCGAGCAGGTACTCGGGCCGGCGGTGGTCGAAGTTGATCTCGACCATCACGTCGGTGCCACCCGCAATCGGCACAGCGGTGGGGTGCTCGGCCTTCGCGGCGAGCGCCTCCTCCCAGCTGGCGGGGCGAAGGAAGTCCATGACCGGCTCTCTTCTTCTTCGTCTCGTGGGTCGTGCAGATTGAGCCAATCCGTGTGCGGCGGGCCCGGCTCGTTCATGTGCTGTTAACGCGGAGTGGACTCAGTACACCGCCCCTTACTCCAGTGCGGTCAGTCACCGAAACCATGAAGGAGTTGGCTGGCCACGGTGGGCATCTTGTAGATTCGTATGAACGGAGGTCATCGGTAACCTCTCCGATTTCCTGGGGAAACGCAGGAAACAGCGTGAAGACCCCGGAGAGTGCCCTGTACGGCCCGTGCCGGGCCCTTCTCCCGTCACCCTCCAAGATCCATCGTAGGTTTCGAGACAAAGAACGGCGGCGACGAGATGCGGCTGCGCGCACTTCTGGACACCGATGTGCTGGGCCTGCGGCTGCTCGGCGGCGAGGAGGAGCTGGACCGTTCGGTGCGCGGGGTGATGACCACCGACCTGCGCGATCCGAGCCGGTACCTCTCCGGGGGCGAGCTGGTGCTGACCGGCCTGGCCTGGCGCCGGGACGCGGGGGACTCCGAGCCGTTCGTACGGATCCTGGTGCAGGCCGGGGTGGCGGCGCTCGCGGCCGGTGAGGCCGAGCTGGGTGACATCCCTGACGACCTGGTGCTGGCCTGCGTCAAGCACCGGCTGCCCCTGTTCGCGGTGCACGAGTCGGTGGCCTTCGCCACGATCACCGAGCACGTCGTACGGCAGGTCTCCAGCGAGCGTGCCGGGGACCTGGCGGCCGTCGTGGACCGGCACCGGCGGATGATGACCTCGGGCCCGGCGGGCGGCGGCCCGGACGTGGTCCTGGACCTGCTCGGCACCGACCTGGACCTGCGCGCCTGGGTGCTCTCCCCCACCGGCCGGCTGATCGCCGGCTCCAAGGTGGGGGGCCCGGCGCTGGCCGCGGAGATCTGCGCGAGGCTGGCCGCCGAGCACCTCGCGGCCACCCGCACCGGCCGTCGCGGCCCGCACCGGCTCCTGCTGGGCGGCGCGACGTACTCGCTGTTCCCGATCCGCTCCTCCGGCCGCTCCCCGCAGGCCGCCCGCGACGTGCGCGAGTCGGTGCTGTCGGACTGGCTGCTGGCCGTCGAGGCGGACGCCGGGGACTGGCCCGAGGAGCGGCTGGACCTGCTGCAGGGCGTGACCCAGCTGATCGCGGTCGAGCGCGACAGGCGGGACGCGGCGCGCACGGTGCGGCGCCGGCTCGCCCAGGAGGTGCTGGAGCTGGTGCAGACGGGTGCCGCGCCCGCCGAGATCGCCGCGCGCCTGCGGGTGGCCGCTCCCGTGCTGCTGCCCGGACTCGGCGCGGCCCCGCACTGGCAGGTGGTCGTGGCCCGCGTGGAGTGGGACGGCGGGGAGGTCGAGGGCGGACCCGTCGCCCAGTCGCTGCTGGAGGAGGTGCTGGTCGACCCGCTGGCCACCGGTCCCGAGCCCTCGGACCGGATCGCCGTCGCGCACACCGGCGACGAGGCCATCGCGCTCGTCCCCCTCCCGGCGGTCTCCTCCGAGCACGACGGCTCGGAGACCGGCCTGCTGGCCGACTCCCTGCTGCAGTCGGTGCGCGAGACGCTGTCGGCGGGCCTGAACGACGACGGGCGGCTCACCCTCGGCGTCAGCGCGGCCGTGCACTCGGCGGAGGGCCTGCGCGGCGCCCTGGAGGAGGCCCGGCACGCCCGCCGGGTGGCGGCGGCCCGCCCCGGCCGGGTCTGCGCCGCCGGCCACCAGGAACTGGCCAGCCACGTCCTGCTGCTCCCGTTCGTCCCGGACGACGTCCGCCGCGCGTTCACGGCCCGTCTCCTGGACCCGCTGAAGGACTACGACCGCCGCCACCGGGCCGAGCTGATCCCGACCCTGGAGGCGTTCCTGGACTGCGACGGCTCCTGGACCCGTTGCGCCACCCGGCTCCACCTGCACGTCAACACGCTGCGCTACCGGGTCGGCCGGATCGAGCAGTTGACGGGACGGGACCTCTCGCGCCTGGAGGACAAGCTGGACTTCTTCCTGGCCCTGCGGATGAGCTGAGGTCAGCGGGGGCGTGTGGCGGCCAAACCCGGTCACGCCCGCGCCCCACGACTTTGTGAAAATTTTCACCCACCCTCTTGGCCCGGTGCCGCGATTGGTGCTGGAATGCGGCCACCACTCAACAGCTCGATGGCGTGCTCGGGGAGGGCAACGTGGCGCATACCGCCATGTCTGGTAACGGAACGACCCCAGGTGACGATCCGCTCCAGACCGCGGTATGGCGGCTGCGTTCGCGGGCCTGCTGGGCGGACGCGGCGGCCCTGTTGCCGGCCGACTCCCCCGGCACGGCCCTGCAGCGGGCCGCGCTGCTGGTCGAACGGTGTCTGTACACCGAGCGGGGCTGGGAGCAGGCGGAGGACGCCCTGCGGACGGCGGAGGCACTGGCCCACACCGACGACGAGCGGGGGGCCGCCGCCTGCGAACGCGGCCAACTCGCCTACACGGCCACCCTGCACGGCGTCCGGGACCGCGCGGACGAGGCGCGGGCCGCGTTGGGCCGGGCGGCGGCGCTGGTCCCTCCGGGGGCGCCCGGCCGGGCCCTGCTGGACTTCCGCCGGGGCCTGATCGCCGAGAACCTGACCCGCTCCCCGCAGGCGGCTCGCGCCGCGTACCGCCGGGCGCACGCGGGCGCCGCCGCGCACACCGACCCGCTGCTGCTGTCCTTCACCTGGCGCCATCTCGCCGGACTCGCGCTGCGGGACGGGGAGTTGGCGGAGGCGCGGCACGGCTTCGCCGAATCACTGCGGATCCGCGAGGAGTTGGGCTACCTGGTGGGTACGGCCCCCGCGCTGGCGTCGCTGGCCGACGCGGAGTCCGAGCCGGAGGCGTCCCGCCTGCGCGAGGAGGCCCGGCGGTTGTTCCGGTTGCTGGGCGGGGTACCGACGTGGCTGGCCCGCCAGTTGGCTCCGCCGGCTCCGGGGGTGGCCACGGCGTAGGGACGCGCGGGCGCCACCTCACCGCCGGGGCACGGTCCGGCGGCCCCGCACCTCCCGGGAAGCCTCAGCGGGGCCGCAGACGAGCCGCGGCCCCCACCCGGCGGGCCCGAACGCCCACGACGGATCCACGACCCCACGACACGGACCCACGCACCCCGCCACGCCCACCGCACCCGCTCAGCCCGCGCCCGAGCCCGGAAGCCGGCCGCGCCCACGCCGCACCCCCTGGCGAGCCTCAGCGGGTGCAGCGACGCCAGACCGCAGACGAGCCGCGGCCCCCACCGGGTGGGTGTGAGTGACCACGACGGACCCTCGTACCCGGGCACGCCCGCCGTACCGGCTCAGGTCGCGCCCGCGAAGTGTTCTTCCACCAGCTCCCGGACGACGTCCAGGTCGCGGTCGATCAGCGCGTCCAGGAGGGTCATGTGCTCC
This sequence comes from Streptomyces filipinensis, assembly GCF_014649495.1. Taxonomy (GTDB): domain Bacteria; phylum Actinomycetota; class Actinomycetes; order Streptomycetales; family Streptomycetaceae; genus Streptomyces; species Streptomyces filipinensis. Next base: position 267,048 of record NZ_BMTD01000003.1, read on the forward strand.
GCCGCGTCCGCCACCAGGTCGGCCCTGCCGCGCCGTACCGGCGGCCACTGCGACCGCCGGTGCAGGTCCGACGCGATCCGCACCAGCTGCTCGTTCCCGGACAGGGCGAGCAGCGCCCGGTGGAAGGCCCGGTCGGACTCCGCGTACGTCGCGGGGCAGCCGGCGGCAGCCGCGCGTACCGTCTCCTCCGCCAGCGGCCGCAGCTCCGCCCACCGCTCGCCCGGCACCGTCCGCGCGAGCCGCAGCACCACCGGCACCTCGATGAGCCCGCGCACCTCCGCCAGCTCGGCCAGCTCGCGCGCTCCCCGCTCGACGACCCGGAACCCCCGGTTGGGCACGACCTCGACGGCGCCCTCCAGGGCGAGCTGCTGCATGGCCTCGCGCACGGGCGTGGCCGAGACCCCGAACCGTTCGCCGAGCACCGGCGCCGAGTGGACCTCGCCCGGCTTCAGCTCCCCGGTGACCAGCGCCGTCCGCAGCGCGTCCAGGACCTGCGCGCGTACCGAGGAACGCCGCACCGGCCGCGGGCCGGGAATCGGCCGCTCACCGTGCGTGTGCTCGCCGCGTGCGGCGGGCAGGGCGGTGTCCCACTCCCGGAAGCCGTCCGGGGCGTCGGCCGGTCGCGCCTGGGCCGGGACCCGGGCGTCCTCGGGCGTCTGCGGTCTCCCCACCTCTGCGGAGCCCTGTGCGCGCTGCTTCACGGCTCCTCCTGGCGGGCTTGTCGGCACTTGGGTCATTAACGACGGGTTGTCACTGGTCCGTCAAGCACCTTAGGCGCCCGAGGCGGCCGTGCAAATTCGCCCCAGTATCGGTAAGGCCAGCCTTACCTTCGCACGCGGGGGCCGCCCGCCGCCGGTCACCCACCCCGGGCCGGGTGCGGTCCGGCCACCACTACGATCAACGCCAGTAAGATCATCACCGGCGGTGCTTCACAACTCCCCCACCCGCCACGGGAACTATCCGGGGAACCATCCGTACGGGTAGTCTTATTCGAACTCAACTCCCGCCCCTCACGCGGCAGTTCGAGCAGAACGCCGCCCTGGGCATTCCCTTGCACTTCCTTGGCGGCCTCTTGCCCCGAAACCCCCTGAGGGCCCTCGGGAGTGGGCCACTATGGCGGGCGTTACGCCCTATCCCAATGCAAGGGACCCCTGATGAGACTGACCGACATATCGCTGAACTGGCTGCTTCCGGGCGCCGTACTGCTCCTGGGGATGCTGGCGGCGGTGGCGGTGCTCGCGCGCGGCAAGCGCTCCTCCGGGGAGAACGCGAGCTCGGACGACTCCTGGGAGCGCAGCGAGGAGCGCCGCAGACGCAAGGAGGCCATCTACGGCACGGCCTCGTATGTGCTCCTGTTCTGCTGTGCGGCGGTCGCCGCCGCCCTCTCCTTCCACGGCCTCGTCGGCTTCGGCGAACAGAACCTGGGACTGACCGACGGCTGGCAGTACCTGGTGCCGTTCGGCCTGGACGGCGCGGCGATGTTCTGTTCCGTCCTCGCGGTGCGCGAGGCCAGCCACGGTGACGCGGCCCTCGGCTCCCGGATCCTCGTGTGGCTGTTCGCCGCCGCGGCGGCGTGGTTCAACTGGGTGCACGCACCCCGGGGCGCCGGGCACGCGGGCGCCCCGCAGTTCTTCTCCGGTATGTCGCTGTCGGCGGCCGTCCTGTTCGACCGGGCGCTGAAGCAGACCCGACGGGCCGCGCTGCGCGAGCAGGGCCTGGTGCCGCGCCCGCTGCCGCAGATCCGTATCGTCCGCTGGCTGCGGGCCCCCCGCGAGACCTACAGGGCCTGGTCGCTGATGCTCCTGGAGGGCGTGCGCAGCCTGGACGAGGCCGTCGAGGAGGCCCGCGAGGACAGGCGGCAGAAGGAGGAGACGCGGCAGCGCCGGCGCGACCAGCAGCGGATCGAGCGGGCTCAGCTGAAGGCCATCAGCCGGGGGCACCGGGGCTTCGTCGGCCGCGGAGGACGGCAGGTCGAGGTACAGGCGGTGGAGCGTGGCCCCGCCCCGGCGACCGCGGAGCCTGCCATATCCAGCGCGGAACAGCTGCCCGTACGCGCCCGCCCCTCCCTGCAGCCGGTCCGCGCCGGATCCGCTGAGCAGGTGACCGTCGACCTCACCGCCGAGGACGACACCATGGCCCTGCCGCGCCTGGACTCCCTGGAGCGCAAGCTGAAGGACCTGGAGCAGCAGTTCGGCTAGCACCCTCGCTTCGAGGGGCCGGGGGCGTGACCGCGCGGGTCACGCCCCCGGTCCGTCTCCGGGCGGTGGAACCGCACCTCCCCCAGGGCCACGGGGCTCTGCTGCCGGTACGCCTCCCCCGCGTGGGCGCGACCGGCCACGACTCACCCGCACCCATGAGCCCGCCTCCCGCAAAAGCCTCACGCGGCCTCGGCGCCCAGCTCGAACCACACCGACTTGCCCACCCCGTGCGGCCGTACACCCCAGGCGTCCGCGAGGGACTGCACCAGCACCAGGCCGCGCCCATGGGTGTCGTCGTCCGAGTCCGGGCCTCTCAGGTCCGGTCTGCGGGACACGAAGTCCCGTACCTCCACCCGCAGTCCGCCCGCCTCCACGACGGCCGTGAGGACCGCGTCGTCGTCGGTGTGGACGAGCGCGTTGGTGACCAGTTCGCTGGTGAGCAGTTCGGCGATCTCCGAGCGGCCCGGTTTGCCCCAGTGCCGCAACAGCTCGCGCAACTCCCGGCGTGCCTCGGGCACCGCCCTGAGATCCGCCCGCCCCAGCCTGCGCCGGAGCCGGTGCGCGTGTTCCGTGGTGGTGTCGGCCTCTTCCCCCGTCGTCGCCGAGGAGCCCCCGACGACCGCGGGACCGCCCCCTCGTGCCTGACTCTTCATGACCCCCGCCCGCACGCCGCTGGACCCTGCCCCTCCTGGTCGAACACGTTCACGGGGGATGCTTGCCCAGCACGAACCCGGGCAGTCCTGGCACATGCCCGATGACCGGCGGTTCGGCCACGGCCGTACGGCGCCTGGACCGTCCGCCGGGCCGCGCCGCGCCCCGTCCGCCGGCCTCCCGTACGGCGCTGGGCGCCACGGACGCCCCGGGACGGCAAGGCAGATGCGTCCGGCACCGGCCGTCGGCACGCCGTCACACGCCGTGAAAGTGGCCGAAATCCGCTCCTCCGCCGGTGGCTTCAGGGGCGGGGCACGTTACGCGGGGCGGCGCGGGCCGTCCGGAGCATCCGGCCCGCCGCGCCGTCCAGCACGATCCCGGAGCCCCGCCGGCAGGGCGAACCCGGTGACCATCTCGGCGCTGATCCTCGGCGGGACGGAGAGGGCGTCGGGATCGGTGACGATGTCCACCGGGGCCGGTCCCCGGCGCCTGAGGGCGTCCTTGAGCGCGCCGGCGAGCCGCATGGGCTCCGCCAGGCGAGCACGGCCGCCGTGGCGGCGTCGATCCTCTTGGGCATGGAGCACGGGGGAAGCGGTTACGCCTCCCACACGGCCGCCGCCGTACGGTCGTCGGCGTAGCCCTTCACCCGTACCTGGGCGTCGGCGAGGAACGCGGCGAGCCCCGGCGGGGTGTGGCCGGACCAGCGGCGGGCCAGGTAGGCGGGGAGAGCGGCCTCGCCGCGCAGCGGGTCGGCCAGGCCCGCGGTGCACATCACCAGCGCATCACCCGGGCGGGCTACCGAGGCGCGGAACCGGAACGGCTCGCGGGGCGGCTCGGGCGCCGGTTCGTACGGGCTCGGCGGGGTCGGGATGCCGAGGTCCATGGTGAGCCGGTCGCCCTCGGGGGTCTCGGCGGGCGCGCCTGCGGGCCGGGAGCCGAAGCCGACGACGGGTGCGCCGCCGGTGTCGTGGGGCGCGGGGCGCGGCTCGATGTCCTGCCACTCGCCGTTCCGCAGCCGGAACAGGCCGCCGTCGCCGACGCCGAAGAACACGCGCGTACGGCAGTCGGGGTCGGCGGGCAGCAGCAGACAGCGCAGGCTCGCCGCGTACTCCTCCGGGTCGACGCCCTGCTCGGCGGCGCTCGCCCGGAGCCTGCCGAGGCTGCGGTCGGTCAGCCGGTGCAGTCCGGACTTCAGGTCGCCGCGGCGGGCGGCCCTGATGTCCTCCGCGAGCCGGTGATGGCTGCGGCCCACGGCCCGCCCGATCCACCGGCACGCCTCGGCCGCCGCCAGATGCGCGCCCGGCGTGCCCCGGACCCCGGTCGCCATCGCGACCAGCACCAGCGCCTGCTCCCCCGTGCCGAACCGGGCGGTCAGCAGCGAGTCCCGGCGCGGCTCGCCGCGGTAGCGCGCCGAGTCCCCGCGCAGCGACACGGCCCGCAGTGTGCACGCCCCGTACCGGGCGCCGTCCAGCACGGTGTCCGCCACCAGTTCCGCCAGTCCGTCCGGATCCGCACCCGGCAGGGCGGTGGGCTCGGGATCGTAGGTGGGCGGTCCGGAGCCCACGTAGTCGAGCGCGGAGGGAGGCGGGGCGACAGCCGACAGGAGGGGGAGGGACGCGAGGGTGGGCGGGGGCACGGAGGCCAGGGCTTGCGCGGGCGTGGGAGCCGGGGCGGGCGCGGGGGTGGTGGGCTCTGGCGGGTGAGGAGCGGTGGGGGGCGCGGAAGCCTGCGGGGGCGTGGCGGGGCTGGGCTGCGGCGGGTGGGGAGTGGTGGGGGGCGCAGGGGCGGGCGCAGCAGCCGGTGCGGGCGCGGGGGCCGTGGGCTGCGGCGGGTGGGGGGTGGTGGCGGGGAGGGGCGCGGGTGGGGAGGGGAAGTGCGTCGGCCGGTCTTGCGGCTCGGGGGGCGAGAGGGGCGCTTGCTCCGGCGCGATGCGCTCCGCGGGGGGCGCGGCGGCCGCCGCCGGGTCCGGCGGCTCGGGGGGCGGCGCGGACGCGAGCCCGTCGTCCGCGTACCGGCCCGCGGGCGGCGCGGCGGGGGCCTGCTCCTGCCCCGTGCGACCAGGGGGTGCCGGCGGGTTCTGGGGCTCGGGGGTGCGCTGGGCCGGTAGCGCGGCCTGGCCGGGGAGCGGCCGCCCAGGGGGGTCGTCCCGTCGGGGCGGCCCGCCGGTGCCGCCGCCCGCGTCGGCGGTGCCGTCCCACGTACCCGGTCCGGACGGCGCTCCCGTGACCGGCCGGCCCGTCACCGTGCGCTTCGCGGAGGCGAACCGGTCGTCCAGGGAATCGGGCGCCGCCGTGGGCCCCGTGTCCTCGGTGGAGTCGTCGTACAGCTGTCCCCACCAGTCGTCCTCAGGACGGCCGGGCCTTCCCCCCTGCTGGCTCATGCCGCTCATTGTCCACCGCACGGGCGGTATGAAAACGGGGCATCGGGAAAATCCGGCGCACCGGCCGCGCCCGACGGCGCGTCGGGTGACGGGCTGAACAGCCGTGCGAGACACGGGAGATGGCCCCCGGGCGGTCCCACCCCCCACGGGAGGACCGCCCGGCGACGTCTGCCGGCCCCGACGCCACCGGCCTGGAGGTGCTGTCGCTGCTGCTGGCCGGGCTGACCGACGCGAGCGTGGCCGAGCAGCTCGACCTGGGCCTCAGGACCGTGCAGCGCAGGATGCGGCGGCTGATGGAGCTGGCCGGGGTGGCGACCCGGCTGCGGCTGGGCTGGCACGCGTACGAGCGGGGCTGGATGACCCGCTCCTGGTGTCCTGCGGGTGCCCTGCGGATCCCCTTCCCTCCCCCTCCTCTCCCCCGCTGCCCCGTCCTTGACCTGCGGCTTCGCGGCTTCTCCGGCACTCTGGGCAGATGGGAGTGCGGGAACTCCTGCTGGTCGGCGTGGTCATCGTGCTCGGCCTGTGCGGAGTGCTGGTGCCCGGTGTGCCGGGATCGTGGCTGGTGTGGGCCGCGGTGCTGTGGTGGGCGCTGACCGATCCACGGCCGCTGGCCTGGGCCGTCCTGGTGGGCGCCGGGGCGGTGCTGCTGCTGTCGCTGGCCGTGCGCGCGGCCCTGCCGAGGCGCCGGCTCCGCGAGAGCGGGGCCACGCCGCGGATGGCGGTGTACGCGGGTGCCGGGGCCCTTCTCGGCTTCGTGCTGCTGCCGGTGCTGGGCGCGCTGCCGGGCTTCGTGGCGGGGATCTACCTGCACGAGCGGCTCCGTCTCGGCGGGCACGGTGAGGCGATGGCCTCCCTGCGCACGACGATGCGTTCGGGTGGCTCCAGTGTGCTGACGGAGCTGTTCGCCTGCCTGTTGATCGCGGCGGCGTGGCTGGGGGCGGTGCTGTGGGGCTGAGCCGCCCCGCCGCGACAAGCCCGCCACGACGAGGACCCTCCCCCGGCGCCTCAGCCCGTTCCGCCGAGCACCCGCCGGACCGTGTCCGCGACCGCCGCCATGCCGGTGTCGTTGAAGTGCAGGTGGTCGCCGGGGTCGTAGGCGGGCAGGAGGCGGGTCGGGTCGGCCGGGTCGCGCAGGGTGGCGTCGGCGTCGGCGACCGCGTCGAAGGCGCCACCGGTGCGGATGAACGCGTTCACCTGCTGACGTACCGCCTCCCGGGCGGTCGTGTAGGCGGAGAAGCCGCGGTACGGGGTGAGGGTGACGCCGATGACCCGGACGCCGCGGGCGTGGGCGCGGGCGACGAGCGTGCGGTAGGCGGCGGCGTACGCGGCGACGTCGTCGGCCGTCGGTGTGCCCTTGATGTCGTTGATGCCCTCCAGGACGACCAGGACCCGGACCCCGGCCCGGTCCAGCGCGTCGGCGTCCAGGCGGGCGAGGGCGTTCGGGCCGGCGCCGTCGTGCAGCAGGCGGTTTCCGGAGATGCCGGCGTTGAGGACGCCGAGCCGGTCCGCGCGCAGCTGTTCGGCGAGCCGGTCGGGCCAGCGGTGGTTGGTGTCGGGGGTGGACCCGTTGCCGTCGGTGAGGGAGTCGCCGAACGCGACGATGCTGCCCGCGGCGCCGCCGAGGACGTCGACGCCGGTGACGTAGTACCAGCGGCTGATGGCGGTCGTGTAGGCGGCGCCCCCCTCGTCGCCGGCCCGGCCCGCCCCGGCCGGGGCCACGTAGCTGGTCTGCAGGGCGGTCTGGTGGTAGGTCGCGGGGCCGCTGTCGCCGGGGGTGTACACGGTGACGAGGAGGTCGGCGGCGGCCGGGACGGGCAGCGGCACCGGGTCGGTGACCGCGTCCTGGCCGGGCGGGACGGTGACGGCCGGGGCGCCCTGGAAGGTGGCGGTGCGCAGGCTGCCCGGCACGGCGTTCGGACCGGCCGCCCGCAGCGCGACGGTGACCGCGCCGAGCTGCAGCGGCGCGGTGCCGAACCGGTTGCTGAGCCGGATGCGCACGGCCGTGCCGCCGGCGCTCAGGTGGACGACGTTGCGGACGGCGGCGCCGGGCAGTGCGGGAGTGGTGCCCGACGGCGCGGTCTCCCAGCTGCCGGTCCAGGACGGCGGCACCGGCTCCGCGACGGCGGGCATCGCCGTACCACCGCCGGTCCGGGGCGGCGGCACCGGCTCCGCGACGGCGGGCGTCGCCGTCCCCGGCAGCATCGCCAGCAGCAGCACCGCGAGGATCCGTCCGACCCCGGCCATCTCCGCACCCGCCCTTCCCCGTTGTCCGTCGGAGCAGACCGTGCCATACGGCCGGGCCGCGCCACCGTACCTTCGACGGCGGTCCACCCGCTCGGCCCAACGGACGTGGCGCGGCGGCCGGATCCTGCCCAAGCCGCGGGGGCCGGGCCGCATCTCCGCCGCCTCGTCGCCGGTCCCCCGCCGAAAGCCCCCGGGCGCGGAGCCGAAGCGCGGGGCGGGCGGGCGTGCCTGGCTGCTGTCATGACCGGATCTCAGCGCGGCGGAGCGCGCGTGTCCGGCGTCGCGACGGCCCGGCCGCAGGGCCACCGTCGGCCCAGTGGCGAGGGTGCACAGCCGGGGGCCGGAGGCGGAGCGGACCGGGGGTCTAGCGCGGCGCGGGCAGGCCGCGCCCGGCGGAGTTCATGAAGTCCGGCATCAGCCGGTCGGCGGCGGACGCGGGGCTCCTCCGTCACGCCGAGGCGGTCGGGCTGCTGGCCGTGTCCGCGGGGATCGGCACCAGCGTCCTGGTCGGCCGGCGGGACGCGGACTCCGCCACCGCCGTCCTCGCCTGCCACCTGGACCGGATCTTCGGGGCCGCGGACCCGCCCTAGGGCGTGCCGGCGGCGGGCGCGCCCTCCAGGGTCAGCAGCCACACCTTGCGTTCGACTCCGCCCGCATACCCGGTCATCGCCCCGTTCGCGCCGATGACCCGGTGGCACGGGCGCACGATCAGCAGCGGGTTGGCGCCGATCGCTCCGCCGACCGCGCGCACCGCCGCGCGGGACGCGCCGATCCGTGCGGCGATCTGTCCGTAGGTGACGGTGGCGCCGTACGGCACCTCGTCCAGCGCGGCCCACACCTGCTGCCGGAACTCGGTGCCGTGCGCGCTCAACGGCAGCCGGAACTCCTTGAGTTCACCGGCGAAGTAGGCGGTGAGCTGGTCCGCTGCGGCACGGAACGGCCCGCCGTCGTGCCGCCAGTCCTCCCGCACCGTCCGGCCGCCCTTCTGCCCGGGGACGGACAGCGAGGTGAGCGCCCCGTCCGCGTCGGCGGTGAGCAGCAACCGCCCCACCGGGGCGTCCAGCCGGGTCCAGTACACGGTCGTCATCGGCTCCACTCCCCTGCCACGCGCAGATGCTGGACGGCGTACGAGCGCCAGGGCCGCCAGCCGTCGGGCACCTCCGTGCCGGGCGGGGCGACGTCCGGATCGCCGAGGGCGCGTACGCGCATCGCGGCGACGGTCGCCGGGTCCATGCCGGGCAGGGCGAGCAGGGCCTCCTGGGCTTCGTCCCGGTCGGCTCCCGGATCCAGCCGGACGGTGCCGTCGGCGAGGGCGGCGGCCAGCGCGCCCAGCGGTCCGCCGGGCTCGGCCTCGGCGAGCACGGCGGGCTCGGGGAAGAGATGGGTGAGGCTGCCGCAGGGCGCGTCGAGCAGCTTGCCGTACCGGCGCACCAGCTCCTCGGCACCCTCCTTCCCGGCCAGGGCGCGGACCGCGGGCTCCAGCGGGTCCACCGTGCCGGGCGAGCGCAGTCCGGGCCGGGCGGCGACCAGCGGGCCCAGCCTCGGGTCGGCGCCGAGCCGCTCGTCGACCGCGTACGGGTCGGCGTCCAGGTCGAACAGGCGCCGCAGCCGCTGCACGGCGGTGGTGAGGTCCCTGGGGTCGGTCAGGTGCAGCCGTGCGTCCAGCCAGCCGCCCAAACGGGTGCCGGCGCCGGTGCGGGACGCCCGGGTGCGCTCCTCGACGGCGACGAGCCCGGTACCGTACGGCAGCCGCAGGGTGCGCCGGTAGGTACGGCCGCCCGGCGCGCCGCAGACCTCCTCGACACCGGCTACCGCCTCCCGCGCGAGCTGGTCGAAGACGGCGCCGCTCTGGTACGGGCCGCGGTGGGCGAGCCGCAGCGGTATCCCGGCGCCCGGCGTGGCCCGGCCGGCGCCCCGGGTGCGCGCGGTGCCCCGGGAGCGGTGGGCGGCGGCCCGCAGCTCGGTCGGCGTCGAGGCGTACACCTCGCGCACGGTGTCGTTGAACTGCCGCACGCTGGCGAACCCGGACGCGAACGCGATCTCGGTGACCGGCAGGTCGGTGGTCTGCAGGAGCAGCCGCGCGGTGTGCGCCCGCTGGGCCCGGGCGAGCGCCACCGGCCCGGCGCCGAGCTCGGTGGTGAGCTGGCGCTGGACCTGCCGGGCGCTGTACCCGAGCCGCGCGGCGAGCCCGGCGACGCCCTCGCGGTCCACGACCCCGTCGGCGATCAGCCGCATGGCCCGACCTACGACGTCCGCCCGCACGTTCCACTCCGCCGACCCCGGCACGGCGTCCGGCCGGCACCGCCGGCAGGCCCGGAACCCGGAGCCCTGTGCGGCGGCGGCCGTCGGGAAGAACCGCACGTTGCGCCGCTTCGGCGTCACCGCCGGGCAGCTGGGCCGGCAGTAGATACCGGTGGTCTCGACGGCGAAGAAGAAGGCTCCGTCGAACCTGGCGTCCCTGCTGCGTACGGCTTCGTACCCGGTGTCCTCGTCCATCACGACTCCAGTGTGCGGTGGGGCCGGGAGGTGGAGCCAGCGGGATTCGGACCTCGCGCTGGGGCCGTCGAAGGCGTGCCGTCGGGCTGCGGCGGGGTCCGCGCCGCGCCGGGTGCGGGTCGTGTGCGGCGGGACCCCCGGTTCCCCGCGCCCCTGAGGGGTGCGGGGAACCGCGCGGCCCTGAGAGGTGCGGGGAACCGCGCGGTCCTGACCGGCCGCGGCACAGGGCCCCTACCGGGAGCGCCCTCGCTTGGCCTCCATCGCGGCCTTCCCTTCGGCGCCCTTGCGCTTCCAGTCCCGCCGGAGCTCCGCGCGGACCCGCGCGTCGGTCTTCGCCACGATCCACTGGTTCTCCCGCACCAGCTTCCGGTAGCTCTCCAGCCGCCGCACCGCGAGCTGCCCGCTCTCCACGGCGGAGCGCACCGCGCAGTCCGGTTCGCTCTCGTGCGCGCAGTCGTGGAAGCGGCACCCCTCGGCCAGTTCCTCGATCTCGGCGAACACCTGGCCGACGCCGTTCCCGGCGTCGTACAGGCCGACGCCCCGGAGTCCGGGTGTGTCGATGAGCACCCCGCCCGAGGGCAGGGCGAGCAGGTTGCGGGTGGTGGTGGTGTGCCGGCCCTTGCCGTCGACGTCCCGCGCGGCCCGCACGTCCATGACGTCCGCGCCGACGAGGGCGTTGGCCAGCGTGGACTTGCCCGCGCCGGACTGGCCGAGCAGCACGGACGTACCGGAGCCGACGAGCGCGACGAGGACGTCGAGCCCCTCGCCGTGCAGGGCGCTGACGGTCAGCACCGGCACGCCGGGCGCGCTCGTCTCGACGTCCCCCACCAGGTGGGCCAGGGTGACCGGGTCGGGCACGAGGTCGGCCTTGGTGAGGACGACGACGGGCTGGGCGCCGGACTCCCAGGCGAGGGCGAGGAAGCGTTCGACGCGGCCGAGGTCGAGGTCGACGGCGAGCGACACGGCGACGACGGCGTGGTCGACGTTGGCGGCGAGGATCTGCCCGTCGGACCGCTTGGAGGAGGTGGAGCGCACGAAGGCGGTGCGGCGCGGCAGATACGCGCGCACGTACCGCGGGTCACCGTCCGGGTCGACGGCGACCCAGTCCCCCGTGCACACGACCTTCATGGGGTCGCGGGGCACGACGAACTCGGTGTCGGCGCGGACGGTACCCACGGGAGTGACGACGTCGCACTGGCCGCGGTCGACCCGGATCACCCGGCCGGGCAGCAGCCCTTCGGCGTCGTAGGGGGCGAACGCGTCGGCCCAGTCGGCGTCCCAGCCGTAGGGAGCCAGCGCGGAGGACACAGCAGAGGTGGAAGTCAAGGGAGACCCTTCACAGGGTGGCCCCGGGCAGGCGCGTACGACGCGGTGGGTTCAGCCGGTGGCCACGGAGGTGGACTTGAGGAGTTCCTGGATGAGGGCAGCGCCCAGCGCAGTGACAGCCATCGGTCGACACCTCCTTCGTCCCGCTCGCGTCCGCGCACACCACCTCGGCGTGCCCGGCAACTGTAGCCCGCGGGCGGGCCCACGCGTCAAAGCATTATTCGCGCCGGTGCTCAACCGCCCGCGCAGGCCGTGCCGTTGAGCGTGAAACCGTGGGGAGAACGGTTCACGTCCTGCCGGCTGCCGATGAAGCCGAAGGACAGGCTGCCGTGCGCGGCGACGGTCCTGTTGTAGTCGGCGGCGGTGGCGATGACGCGGGAGCCGTCCTGCCGGGCGGTGGCGTCCCACATCTGGCCGACCTGCTGGCCGTCGCGGAAGCTCCACGCGACCCGCCAGCCGGTGAGCGCCTTGTCGGTGGTGACGGTGACGGTGGCCTGGAAGCCGTCGGGCCACTGGTTGACGAGCTGGTAGGCGACCCGGCAGGTGGCGCCGGGTGCGCTGGTCCGGGGGCCGGGTCCGGGCCGGTACGTGGCCGAGGAGGCGCCCTGCGGTTCGGGGTCGGGCTCCGTACGGTGCGATCCGGCCGTCGTGCGCGGCGCGGAGGGCGTGGCGGCGGGGGCGGGCGGTGACGAGGCCGGCCGGGTGGTGGGGCGGGAGACGCTGGGGTCGGCGACCGGCTGCCGGTCGTCGGGGGCCGCGGCGGTGTCGTCGCCGGAGCCGCCGAACGGCATCATCGACACGCCGAGGGCCAGTGCCGACAGCAGCACGGCGGCGGCGAGCAGGCCGCCGCGCAGGACGCGGCTGCGGCCGGTGCCCTCCCGCGGATCGCCGCCCGCGGGGTCGGGGCCGCCGGGGCGGCCCGCGCCGAGGCGGACCTCGGCGGCGCGGCGGCGGCGTTCCAGGTAGGCGAGGCCGCCCCAGCCGACGACGCCGCCGGCCAGCGCGGCGGGCAGCCCGCCGCCGTGCAGCCGCAGACAGGCGGCGGCCTCGGCACACCGCACGCAGGTCGCGAGGTGCCGGGAGAGGTCGTCGGGGGCGTCGGCGGCCGGCGAACGGGTGACCGCGTCCAGCAGGCGGGCGTAGGAACGGCACCGCGCGCCCATCGGGGTGTCGAGGTGGGCGCGGTGGCAGCGGTCCCGGAACAGGGTGCGGACCTGGCCGAGTTCGTCGGCGACGGTGGCCGGGTCCAGGCCGAGCCGGCGGGCGACGGCGGGCAGCGGCAGCGCCTCCACCTCGGCCAGCCACAGCAGCGAGGCGTCGGCCTCCTGCATGTCCCTGAGGGCGCGCAGCGCGATCGGGCGTTCCAGGGGCGGGCCCGAGAACCGGGCGGCCCGCCCGGAGTTGAGCCACAGCCTCAGGTCGGGGTCGAGCCGGTGACCCTGTCCGTCGGCCTCCCACCCGGCCGCGGTGTCGCGCACGGCGGTGAGCAGGGCCGGGATCGTGGGCAGCCGTGCCGTGCGCCGGCCCGCGCCGCGCACATGGGTGCGCGCGGCGGCGCGGACCTCGCGCATACCGCGGGTGAACGCCTCGGTCGCGAGCTGATGGGCCGTCAGGGACCCGGAGGTGCACAGGTCCGCGTAGCTGAGCACCGCGTCCCAGCCCTCCGAGAACAGCGCGGTCTCGGTGGCGTCCTGGGGGGTCGGCAGGTCGGACATGGGACTCCTGCATCCACGAGCGAGGTCAACTCACCAAAGGAGGAAGAGAGTTGCAGGAAACCTCGCGGCAGGCACCGAGCCTTTCACGTCCCCGACACAACTGACAAGCGGCCTGTTCACATCCGGTTACCGATGGTGGCGGTGCGGACGCGTGACGCGACGGACCCCCAGCTGCGCCCTCCTGTACGGACGGCGGCGCCGCCGTGCTCACCGGTCCGGCGCGCGATCACACCTCGGCGGCTGCCTCCGTGGCGTCCGCCACCGGTTCGCCGGCGGGCAGGCTGTCCATGAAGGAGCTGACGGAGAAGACCGCACGGCCGGGTCCGGGCGGGCCGTAGCCGGGCGGGGAGGAGAGCCCGAAGTCCTCCATCGTCTGCCGGTAGGCCTGCAGCAGCCGGATGTGGTACTCCAGCGGCGCCCCCTGCGGGTTGGCCTTGCCGAGCGGCGTGGTGGGTTCCGGGCACCAGGTGGTGAAGCGGGGCGTGATGCCGTGCGACATGAAGAAGCGCAGGCCCTCGGTGGTGGAGGCGATCGCCTCGTCGACGGTGGTGAAGCCGAACGGCTCGGCCATCTCCACGCCCGCGACGAAGTTGGGGATGACGTTGCGCGCCCCGAAGATCTCCGCCGAGTCGAGGATCCGCCTGTGCCACTCGTCGCGGCCGACGTACCGCTCCTTGCCGGGGCAGTACAGCTCGAACAGCCGGCGGTCCCACACCTCGAAGTTGGGGTGGTAGATCTGCACGCCGTAGTCCTTGAACCGCTGCACGTCCGCCTTGGGCAGCGCCTGCGCGACGACCTTGCCGATCCAGCGGCCCGGGAAGCGCTCCTCGATGGCCTTGGCGTAGTGGCCGTAGAAGTCGGCCTCGTCCCGTCCGGCGACGGTCTTGGTGATGGCACCGCCGGTCAGGGTGTAGGCGGTGGACGCCTTGGCCGTGTCGTACCGGTCGATGATCTCCAGCGCCTCCAGGACCTCTTCCACGTCCTTGACGCCGGTGTAGGGCCGCCCGGCCGCCTTGTGCTGGCGCCAGTTGTGGTTGATGTCGCAGTACTGGCACTCCTCCTTGGCGCCGAAGTACTGGCAGACGCGGAAGACGGTCAGGTAGATGAGATAGCCCCACTGGATGGTCGGGGCGACCTCCATCACGGACTTCCCGTTGGAGAGGGTGTGCCGGTAGTACTCGGGCATGGGCGGCACGCCGACGTCGGCGATCCGCTTCCCGTCGAGGTAGAGCCCGAGCAGCCCCTCGTCGTCGGCGGCCACCCGGTACGGCGAGGCGGGGTTCACCCGTACGGAGACGACGGTGCGGCGCAGGTCGTAGGGGCCGCCGGTGAGGATGATCTCCTCCGGCGGGCGCCTGAGCGCCGCCTCGCCGAGTTCGGGCAGGGTGCCGTGGTCGAAGGAGAAGATGAAGTACGACTTCGGTTTGACCTCGCCGCCCTCGTTGTCACTGAGGGCGGACGGTTCGAAGGCGACGCCGCCGCGGAGCAGGTCCTCCTTGAAGACGGCTTCCCGCGGCACCTGCGGGAACCGCTCCATCAGATCCTCGACCAGCGCGGTACGACTGCCCATCCGTCTGTCTCCTCCCGGTTCAGGCGTACGTCTCACACCGTATGCCCCCGCCCGGACCTCAGCCGTGCCGGGTCCCCGCACGGCGTGCGATGTGTTCCGGTACGGCGGTGCGGGCCGGCAGCGCCGGGTCGGGCTCCGGGACGCCCCAGACGGTGGTCAGCGGCAGGACGCCGGCCCACAGGCCGAGGGACGCGTCGGGGCCGTCGCCGTCGTCCGGGGCGCCGGTGCGGATCTTGACGGAGGCCTCTTCGAGGGAGAGGGCGAGGAGGGTGGTGGCCGCCAGCTCCTTGCGGCTGGGGCGGCGGGCGTACGACCACTGGCCCGGCGCGGAATGCTCGGTGAGCAGGCGCAGGCCGGCCAGCTTCTCCTCGCCGTCGGTGACCTTGCGGGCCACGCCGTGGATCATGGCGCTGCGGTAGTTGACGCCGTGCTCGAAGACGGACCGGGCGAGCACGAGTCCGTCCACGTGGGTGACGGTCACACAGACGGGGGTGTCCCCGGCGAGGCTGCGGCTGGCGACGGACCCGTGCAGATACAGCCGTCGCTCGTCCCGCCCGTACACCGTGGGCACGACGACCGGCCGGCCGTCGACCAGCACTCCGAG
Organism: Streptomyces filipinensis; assembly: GCF_014649495.1. Taxonomy (GTDB): domain Bacteria; phylum Actinomycetota; class Actinomycetes; order Streptomycetales; family Streptomycetaceae; genus Streptomyces; species Streptomyces filipinensis. The sequence continues at coordinate 282,232 of NZ_BMTD01000003.1, forward strand.
ATGGCAGACGAACCCGGCATCGAGGATCGCCTCCAGTTCCGCCCGCTCCCGGCTGCCCTGCTCGCGCAGGCGACGGTGACGGGTGCGGTCGGTGACGGGCAGCCGGGCGGGAAGCGGTTCCTCGATCATGAAGCGCGACGGTACCGATTCCGCAGACGATCGGCCAGTGAAATTCTGTATACGCCTGGCAAGACCATCGAATGCGACGAAATCCGCAGACGGCCTCCCTCCTCGGTCAGGGCGGGTGAGAGGGTCGGCCCACACGCACTCGCCAGGAGGGACGCAACTGTGACAGGGACGGCCGGGACCGCCGGGACGGTCACCAACTGGGCGCGCACCATCACGTACACCGCGCGGGGCTTCCACCGTCCGCACACGCTGGACGCCCTCGCGGCGCTGGTGGCGGGCAGTGCGCGGGTGCGGGTGCTGGGCAGCGGGCACTCCTTCAACCGGATCGCCGACCCCGGCCCGGACGGCGTACTGCTGTCCACCGCCGGGCTGCCGCCGGTGATCGAGGTCGACACGGCCGCGCGCACGGTCCGGGTGTCCGGCGGGGTGCGCTACGCCGAACTGGCCCGCGCGGTCCACGCCCACGGGCTCGCGCTGCCCAACATGGCGTCCCTGCCGCACATCTCGGTCGCCGGTTCGGTGGCGACCGGCACCCACGGTTCGGGGGTCGGCAACGGGCCACTCGCCTCGGCCGTGCGCGAGGTGGAACTGGTCGTCGCGGACGGCTCGACGGTGACGATCGGGCGGGGGGACGCGCGGTTCGACGGAGCCGTGACCTCGCTCGGCGCTCTCGGCGTCGTCCGCGCGCTCACCCTCGCCCTGGAGCCGGCGTACGAGGTGGAGCAGCACGTGTTCACGGAACTCCCGCTGGAGGGGCTGGACTTCGCCGCCGTCGCCGCCGCCGGATACAGCGTCAGCCTGTTCACCGACTGGCGTGAGCCCGGCTTTCGGCAGGTGTGGGTCAAGCGGCGCACCGACCAGCCGCCGGTCCGCTTTCCGTGGGCGGCGCCCGCGAAGACGCCGCTGCACCCGGTGCCGGGCATGCCCGCGGGGAACTGCACGGGGCAGCTGGGCGTGCCGGGCCCGTGGCACGAACGACTGCCGCACTTCCGGGCGGAGTTCACGCCGAGCAGCGGGGAGGAGATCCAGTCGGAGTATCTGCTGCCGAGGCCGGCCGCGATGGACGCGCTGTCCGCGGTCGACGGTATCCGGTCGACGGTCGCCGGGGTCCTGCAGACCTGCGAGGTGCGGACGGTCGCCGCCGACGCACAGTGGCTCAGCCCCGCGCACGGACGGGACTCGGTGGCACTGCACTTCACCTGGGTGCGGGACGAGGCGGCCGTGCTGCCGGTGGTGCGCCGGCTGGAGGAGGCGCTGGCGCCGTTCGCTCCGCGTCCGCACTGGGGGAAGGTGTACGAGATCCCGTCGGCGGTCGTCCGTGGACGGTATACACGTCTCGCCGCCTTCAGGGCCCTGGCCCGCTCGCTGGATCCGGCCGGAAAGTTCACGAACGCCTTTGTGCGGGATCTCCTGGACGACTGACGGCTGAGGGCGGAGGGCTGGCGGCTGACGGCTGACGGCTGACGGCTGACGGCTGACGGCCAGCTGGACCGGCGCGGCGCGGCCGGACTTTCTACAACCCTTTTCCAAAACCCTTGTCGAAAGTCCCTCCGAGCCCATAGCCTGGCGCCCGCGCCGGTGCCGATGTCGCCCCGGCCTGGCCTGGACGGGACGGGAGGGGCAGCCGCGTGAAGCGCACATCACGTGACATCCGCACCGCGAACCGCTACGAGGTGCTGCGCCAGATCATCGCCGAGTCTCCCACCTCCCGGCAGGACCTGGCCGCCGCCACCGGGCTGAGTCTCGCCACGGTGGCCACGCTGGTCGGCGAGCTGCTGGACCTCCGCATGATCACCGAGGTCGGGTTCGAGGACTCGGCCGGCGGCCGGCCCCGCGGCCTGGTGGCCGTCAACGCGTCGGGGGGCGCGCTGATCGGCGTCGACATCGCGGAGACGTACGTCCATGTCGAGCTGTTCGACCTGGCGCTGAACGTGCTGGCCCGCGCCGACGAGGACATGCGGCCCGGCGAGAGCCGCCCGGAGCAGGTGGTCGGTCATGTGGCCGCCGCCGTCGGCTCGGTGGTGGCACAGGCCGGCATCGAGGCGGCCCGGGTGCTCGGCGTCGGGGTGAGCGTGCCGGGCCAGGTGGACCGGGACACCGGCGTCGCGGAGTACGCCCCCAACTGGGACTGGCACGACGTGCCGTTGCTCGACCTCCTGGCCGAGCACATCGCGTACCCCCTGCACCTGGACAACCCGCTGCGCGCCTGCGCGGTGGCCGAGCTGTGGTTCGGGGCCGCGCGGGGCCGGGGCGACGCGGTCGTGGTCAATCTGGGCACGGGTGTCGGCGCCGGTCTCGCCCTCGGCGGCGGCCTGCACCGGGGCGTGAGCAACAGCGCCGGCGAGTGGGGCCACACCACCCTCGTGCTGGACGGACGGCTGTGCCACTGCGGCAACAACGGCTGCGTGGAGACGTACGTCGGCGCCCCCGGCATCATGCAGAACCTGCGCGAACTGAGCCCGCGTTCCGCGCTGTTGCACCCCGAGGACCAGACGGCCACCATCGACGCGCTGGCCCGCGCGGTCGCCGCGGACGACCCGGTGGCGGTCAAGGCGGTCCGGGACACCGCCCGTTACCTGGGCGCGGGCATCTCCGACCTGATCAATCTGCTCAACCCCGAAGTGGTCGTGCTCAGCAGCTGGGTCGCCGCCCGGCTGGGCGAGCCCCTGCTCGGCGAGGTCCGCCAGGCCGTCGCACGGCACGCGCTGCGCCGGCCGCTGGCAGCGACCGAGATCGTCCTCTCCCCGATCCCCACCGACCCGGTGTCCCTCGGCGCGGCCACCTTCGCGCTGGAAGGGGCGCTGCAGTCCGTCGGGCAGCGGCAGGCCCCCAGCAAGGGCACTCCCAAGCGCACCGCCCCCGCACGGAGCCGTACCGCGCCGCCTTCATGACGACGGACGGGATGGACGTGCCGCGCCCCGCTGGACATCCCTGCCGCTGACGGCCTCGGCCGCGCCGGCCGTCACCGGGCCCCTCCCTCCTTCCCCGGCCGGGGGCCGCCGGTCACTCCACTGGCCCCGCGGCCCTCATCTGCCTTTCCCCCGCCGGTCGTTCGGGATGCCGAACCGGACACAACGCTTCGCACCGACTTCGTCCAACCCCTTGCCGAAGCCTTAGCCGAAGGTTAGCGTCCCGCCCCAGCGTCAGCCGCGTTTCGACAGACAAGGACGTCAGCATGTCGGCAGTGAGCAGCAGCAACTGGGACCGCCGTTCGATACTCCGGGCCGCCGTCGGTCTGGCCGTCGCCGTGCCGCTCGCCGCGTGCGGCGGCAACAACGGCCGGGGCGCGGGCAGCGGATCGGGCACGCAGCTCACCCAGATGTTCCACGCCTACGGTGAGGCGGGCACGGAGCAGGCGGTCAAGCGCTACGCCGCCGCGTACGAGAAGGCGAACGTGACCACCCAGTGGATCACCAGTGCCGACTACGAGAGCAAGCTCTTCGCCACCCTGCTCACGAAGAACGCGCCCGACGTCTTCGAGTTCCACCCGCAGATCCAGATGGTCAGGAGCGGCCAGGTGGCGGACCTGAGCGACCTCGTCGACCCGGTCAGGGAGGACTTCAACCCGGCGGACATCACGTCCCACACGGTGGACGGCAAGGTCTACGGCATCCGGATGATCGACGACCCGCAGTTCTTCTTCTACCGGCCCTCGCTCTTCGAGAAGGCAAGGGTCAAGGTCCCCGAGACCCTGGACGAGCTGATCGAGGCCGCCGCCAGGCTCACCACCGGCAAGGTCAAGGGCGTGTACCTCGGCAACGACCTGCACGCGATCGTCAACCCGCTGATCTGGTCGGCGGGCGCCGACACCCTCGACGCCAAGAACGAGATCGCCTACCACACCCCCGCCGTCGTCGAGGGCCTGAAGAAGATGCGCAAGCTCTTCGCCAGCGGCCATCTGCTCCTCGGTGCCCCGACCGACTACTGGGACCCGTCCTCGCTCAGCCAGGGCCTGTGTGCCATCCAGTTCTGCGGCATGTGGGCGATGCCGCAGTTCCAGAAGGCGCTCGGCGACGACCTCGGCGTCTTCCCCTTCCCGAAGACGGCCGACTCCGGCAAGCCCTCGGTCTACAACGGCGGCTGGTCGATGTTCGTCAACGCCAAGGGCGACCACGTCGACGCGGCCAAGGAGTACGTCAAGTGGCTGTGGATCGACCAGAAGAAGGACCAGGAGGACTGGGCGACCTCGTACGGCTTCCACATCCCGCCGCGCTCCTCGATCGCCGCGAGAGCCACCCGGCTCAAGTCGGGTCTGCCCGCGCAGGGCGTCAAGCTCTTCGACGAGTTCGGGCACTTCGACAACATCGGCTGGACCCAGGCCATGATGAGCGCCACCTGGGACGTCATCGCCGACTGCGTCCGCGAGGACGGTGACCCGGAGGCCGCGCTCGACAAGTGCGACAGGGCCGTGAACCGCGAGCTGAAGAAGCTCTTCGGATAGGCCGGCGGACGGACCACGACATGTCGACGACCACCAAGGCCGCCCTCGCGCCGCCCGCACCGGCGAAGACCCGGCCGGCCAGGACCCGGCGGGGCCTGCGGGGCAGCCGCGCCTTCAACTTCTGGCTCTTCATCAGCCCCTTCCTCCTCGGGCTGATCGTCTTCATCTACGTCCCGATCGGCTGGAGCGTCTACCTCAGCTTCTTCGACGCCCGCTTCACGGTCACGCCGAGCACGTTCATCGGGTTCGACAACTACACCTACATGCTGACGGACCCCAAGTTCGTCCACTCGCTCGGCACCTTCACCGTCTTCGCCGCGTTCATCGTGCCGACCACCTGGGCGGTGTCGCTGGGCCTCGCCCTGCTGGTGCACCGGCTCAGGTTCCTGCGCGCCTTCTTCCGCTCGGTGTTCTTCCTGCCGACCGCGTGCTCCTACGTCGCCGCCTCGCTCATCTGGAAGATGTCCCTCTTCAGCGGCGTGCGCTTCGGCCTGATGAACACGGTCATCGGCTGGTTCGGGAGCGACGACGTCGCCTGGCTGGCCAGCCCGGACCCGCCCTGGTACTGGCTGGTCATCGTCACGGCACGGCTGTGGCTCCAGTCCGGCTTCTACATGATCCTCTTCCTGGCCGCGCTGCAGAACATCCCCGGGGAGCTGTACGAGGCCGCAGCCATCGACGGCGCCAGGCGCGGCTGGCAGACGTTCCGGCACATCACCCTGCCCCAGCTGCGCGCCACGTCGACGGCGGTGGTCCTGCTGCTGCTCATCGCCGCCTACCAGGCCTTCGACGAGTTCTACAACCTGCTCGACAAGACCACGTGGGGGCGCCCGCCGCTGGTCGAGCTGTACTACACCGCCCTCGGCCAGGAACAGGACTACGGCGCCGGCAGCGCGGGCGCCGTCATCCTGACCGCCCTGATCGTCCTCGTGACCCTGTTCCAGGGCAGGCTCATGGGCTTCGGAAGGGGGGAGGAGTCCAAGTGACCTCGAAACGCGGGGGCGGGGTGATGGGCAACACCGGCCTCTACATCGCCGGTGGTGTCGCCACCGTCCTCTTCCTGATCCCGTTCTACGTGCTGCTGCGCAACGCCCTGTCCACGGACGCCCAGATCACCGGGGAGCACTGGGAGTTCTTCCCCACGCACCTGCAGTGGGGCAACATCGGCGACCTGTTCGACGACACCTCGGTGCCGTTCGCCCGGTCGCTGTGGAACTCCCTCGTCGTCGCCGTCTCCATGACGGTCGGCATCCTGCTGGTGTGCTCCCTCGCCGGATACGCCCTGGCCCGGATCCCGTACCGGCACGCCAACAAGATCTTCTACGCCGTCCTGGGCACCCTGATGGTCCCGACCTCGGTGACCTTCGTACCCAGCTTCGTCCTGGTGTCCTCCCTCGGCTGGGTGGACAGCTACCGGGGCCTGATCGTTCCGGGCCTGTTCAGTGGTTTCACCTGCTTCCTGTTCCGGCAGTACTTCCTCGGGTTTCCCAAGGAGCTGGAGGAGGCGGCACGCGTGGACGGGCTCGGCCACTGGGGCGCGTACTGGCGTGTCGTCGTGCCGAACTCGCTGAACTTCTTCGCGGCGATCGCGACGATCACGTTCATCAACGGCTGGAACGCGTTCCTGTGGCCGCTGGTCATCGGACAGGACCCGGACTCGTGGACCGTCCAGGTCGCGCTCTCCTCGTACATGACCAACCAGACCGTCGTCTTCCACCAGATCTTCATGGCGACCGCCATTTCCATCCTGCCGCTGCTGTTCGTGTTCCTCTTCCTGCAGCGCTGGCTGGTGCAGGGGATCGCGCAGAGCGGTATCAAGGGCTGAGCTAGGAGACCGATGTCGTTGAGCACCCACACCGTCACCGACTACGTCGAGGACGTCTCACCCGGCTCGGGGGCGCTGCCCCCGCGCCCCTGGTACGCGTCCTCGGATGCCACAAGGCTTTCCCTGAACGGCGCCTGGCGGTTCCGGCTGTCGCCGACGGCCGACGCCGAGGACGACTCCTTCGCCGAGGAAGGGTACGACGCCGGCGGCTGGGCGGAAGTCCAGGTCCCCGGCCACTGGGTCCTCCAGGGACACGGCTCACCGATCTACACCAACCACCTCTACCCGTTCCCGGTCGACCCGCCGCGCGTGCCGACCGAGAACCCGACCGGCGACCACCTGCGGGTCTTCGACCTGCCCCAGGACTGGCCGGACCTCGCCGAGGGCGGCGCGGTGCTGCGCTTCGACGGGGTGGAGTCCTGCGCCCGGGTGTGGCTGAACGGCACGGACCTCGGCGAGTTCAAGGGGTCCCGGCTGCCGCACGAGTTCGCGGTCGGCCATCTGCTGCGGAGCGCCGGCAACGTGCTGGCGGTCCGGGTCCACCAGTGGTCGGCCGGCTCCTACCTGGAGGACCAGGACCAGTGGTGGCTGCCCGGCATCTTCCGTGACGTCACCCTGCTGCACCGCCCGGCGGGCAGTGCCCTGGACTTCTTCGTGCACGCCTCCTACGACCACCGGGCCGGCACCGGCACCCTGCGCGTCGACTCCGACGTGGCCGGCCGGGTGACCGTCTCCGAACTCGGCATCGACCTCGCGACCGGCGAGAGCGCGACCGTGCCGGTCGAGCCGTGGTCGGCGGAGACACCGCGGCTGTACACGGGCGAGCTGGCCACCGCGGGCGAGCGGGTGCCGCTGCGCATCGGTTTCCGCACCGTGGCGCTGTCGGACGGCCTGATCAGGGTCAACGGCAGGCCGGTGCTGTTCAAGGGCGTCAACCGGCACGAGTGGCATGCGGAGAAGGGCCGCGCGCTGGACCTCGCCACCATGCGCGAGGACGTGCTGCTGATGAAACGGCACAACGTCAACGCCGTCCGCACCTCCCACTACCCGCCGCACCCGGCCTTCCTCGACCTGTGCGACGAGTACGGGCTGTGGGTGATCGACGAGTGCGACCTGGAGACCCACGGCTTCACCGAGCAGGGCTGGCGGGACAACCCCGTCGACGACGACCGCTGGACCCCGGCCCTGCTGGACCGGGCGGCCCGCATGGTCGAACGGGACAAGAACCACCCGTCGGTCGTCCTGTGGTCCCTCGGCAACGAGGCCGGCACCGGCCGGGGCCTGACCGCGATGGCCCAGTGGATCAAGAGCCGGGACGCCTCCCGGCTCGTGCACTACGAGGGCGACCCCACCTGCCGGGACACGGACGTGTACGCCCGCATGTACGCCGACCACGCCGAGGTCGAGCGGATCGGCCAGGGGCTGGACGGTGGCACCCACAAGCGCCGCCGACTGCCCTTCATCCAGTGCGAGTACGCCCACGCCATGGGCAACGGCCCGGGCGGACTCGCCGACTACCAGCGGCTGTTCGAGTCGTACGACCGTCTCCAGGGCGGGTTCGTCTGGGAGTGGATCGACCACGGCATCGCCCATCCGGAGCTCGGCCACGCCTACGGCGGCGACTTCGGCGAGGAGCTGCACGACGGCAACTTCGTCTGCGACGGCCTGCTCTTCCCGGACCGGCAGCCCTCCCCCGGGCTGGTCGAGTTCAAGAAGGTGATCGAACCGGTCGGCATCGCCGGTGACGCCGGCGACGGCACGGTCCGGATCACCAACAAACAGGACTTCGCCGATCTGTCGGCGCTGGCGTTCTCGTGGTCGTACGAGGTCGAAGGGGAGCCGGTCCGGTGCGGCACCCTGTCGGTGCCGGAGCTGGCACCCGGGGAGAGCGCCGAGGTCAAGCTGCCCGCGCCGCCGGACGGGGCACCGGCCGGCGAGGCCCACTGGACGGTACGGGCGGTGCTCGCGGCCGACACCCCCTGGGCGCCCAGGGACCACGTGGTGGCCTGGGGCCAGGTGCCGGTGGCACAGCGGCAGACTCCGACGGTCGCGGCGACGGCCCGGCCGGTGTCCGGCGACGGGGTGATCAGCCTCGGCCCCGGCACCTTCGACGCCCGCACCGGCGCCCTGAAGGCCGTCGGCGGGGTGCCCGTCTGCGGGCTGCGCCTGGACGTGTGGCGGGCCACCACCGACAACGACGACGGCGCCCCCTGGCAGCCCGACCTGCGCTACGGACTGCTGTGGCGCAAGCTGGGCCTGCACCGGATGCGGCACCGGCTGGACGCGGTGGAGCGCGGGGCCGACGCGCTGACGGTCCGTACCCGAGTCGCGGCGGCGGCCTGGGAGATGGGCCTGTCGACCGTATACCGCTGGACGTCGGACGGAGATCGTCTGCGGCTGAAGGTGTCCGTGACACCGGAGGGCGACTGGACGGTGCCGCTCCCCCGGCTCGGCGTCCGCTTCGGACTGTCTGCGGCCGACCGTGTGCAGTGGTACGGCGGCGGCCCGGGAGAGGCGTATCCGGACAGCAGGACGGCGTCGAGGGTCGGCCGTTGGCAGTCGACTGTAGACGATCTGCAGACGCCGTACGTCCGTCCGCAGGAGAACGGCGCCCGCGCCGACGTCCGCTGGGCGGAGCTCGGCGGACTGCGCATCGAGGGCGCCCCGGAGTTCTTCCTCACCGCCCGCCGCTGGACCACCGAACAGCTGGACGCGGCCACGCACCGCACGGACCTCGTCCCCGGTGACACGGTGTGGGTCAACCTCGACCACGCCCAGCACGGCCTCGGCTCCCAGTCCTGCGGTCCCGGCCCGCTCCCCCCGTACCACCTGCGGGCCGAGCCGGCCGCGTTCTCCTTCGTGTTCTCCACCGCTCCCGCCCCGCAGACCAGTTGACCGGCACGGCCCTGAGGCCCACCGCGGCCGGCCGGCTCCGCACATGACGTCGACCGCTGGGGCGACGGCGAGCGGGTCACCGGCCCGGCTCGCGGTGCGGCTGGTGTTCGTGAGGCTCGGGGGGCGCAGGGTGGCTGGATGGCGCGGATCCCGGCGATCCGGGCGGCGCCGAAGCCGCGACAAACCGGGCGTGCCGTACGCCCCGATCAGCTGAGCCCGCCCCCGGGGCGACACCCACAACCTAGAGGCCCTAGGATAATCACTAGGTACCCAAGGTGGAGGTGCCCCCAGGGAGGAGGTGTCGGATGGCCCGTGCCGGAATCACGGTCGAGCGGCTGGTCGCGGCGGCGGCCGAACTCGCCGACGAGACGGGTTTTCCCAGCGTCACCCTGTCGGCGCTGGCCCGCCGCTTCGGTGTGAAGGACGCGAGCCTGTACTCGCACGTCCGGGGCCTGGAAGACCTGCGCACCCGGCTCGCGCTGTACGCCGGCGGCGAGCTGATCGACCGGATCGCGCCGGCTGTGGCCGGCCGCGCCGGCAGGGACGCGCTGGCCGCCTTCGCCGGCGCCTACCGCGCCTACGCCCTGGAGCACCCCGGCCGGTACGCGGCCACCCAGATCCGAATCGACCAGTCGCTGATCGCCGATTCCCCGGCGATGCGCCGCACCGCCGAGATCACCTACGGCATGCTGCGCGCCTACGACCTGGACGAGCCCGACCTGACCGATGCCGTACGCCTGCTGCGCAGCACCTTCCACGGCTACTGCGCCCTGGAGTCCGCCGGTGGCTTCGGCGCCGGCCGGGACGTACAGGCCTCCTGGGACAAGGCCGTCGACGCCCTGCACCTGGCCCTGGAGCACTGGCCGCGCGAGACAGAACGGAAGAACACCGGTCATGACTGAGGAACTGCACTACGACGTGACGGGCAGCGGTCCCGTGCTGCTCGTCCTGCCGGGCGGGGCCGGGCATCCGATGGGGCTCGGGCCGCTGACCGAGCGGCTGGCCGCGCGCTTCACCGTGGTCACCTACGACCCGCTCGGCCTCGCCCATGGCCGGCTGGGCCGGCCGGTGCCCGAGCAGCGGGTGGCGGACTGGAGCGAGGGCGCGCACCGGGTGCTGGAGGCGGAGCTCACGGCGGGCGAGTCCGCGTATGTGTTCGGGACCAGCTCCGGCGGTATCGCCGCCCTGGACCTGCTGGCCCGCCACCCCGAGCGGCTGGCGCACGTGGTCGCGCACGAACCGCCCGTCGTGGCGCTCCTCGCGGACGCGGCCCGGCAGCGGGCGGTGTTCGCGTCCGTGTGCGACACCTATCGGAGTGCCGGGTTGCGGGCGGCCGGGGCCCGGCTGGCCGCCGCGCTCGACGGCACACCCGCGCCGGCCGCGGAGGGCGCTGACGCCCAACCGCCCACTCCTGACGAGGAGTCGGCCTCCCCCATGGGGATCTTCCTCAGCCGCGTCCTGCAGTCGTTCACCGCGTCCGCGGTGGACACGGCCGCCCTGCGGTCCGTCGCCGCACGTCTCACCCTGGCCGCGGGCACCGCCTCCCGCGGCGGGCTGCTGCACCGTACGGCCACGACGGCGGCCGAGACGACCGGCGCCGCGTTCACCGAGTTCCCCGGCGGTCACCTCGGCGTGCTGGAGCATCCCGAGGGGTTCGCGCGGCGCCTCGTGGAGACCCTGTCCGCGTCCGGGAGCCGGGCCACCGGGCGGTAGTCACCCTTCGGTGGCGGGGTGTCCCTGTCCCCAGGCCCAGGCGAGGCGGTCCACGCCGGAGGCGTTGGTGGCGGCCAGGCCCAGGTGGGTGCCGCCGCGTCCGCGCCGGGGAATCGGGCTCCGCCGGGGTGGGCGTCGCTGAACGCTTGTACGTCCCCGTACGAGGGAGTTGCACCCTCCGGCGCACGTCCGGCCGCCACGCGGGCCATCGCCTCCACGGCCGCGCCCAGCGCGCGCCGGTAGAGCAGCGAGCCGACGCTGACGCGGCGGACGCCGAGACCGGCGAGGTGGGCGACGGTGGGACCGGTGGGCGAGTAGAGGATGTTGAGGGGGACGTCGAGGTGCCGGACGAGGGCCGCGATCCGCCGGGGGTCGGTCAGTCCGGGCACGAACACCGCGTCCGCGCCCGCCTGCTGGTAGGCGTCGAGCCGCCGCAGGGTGTCCCGCTTGTGGCCGCCCCCGGACCAGTACGTGTCGGTGCGGGCGTTGACGAAGAGACCGGGTACGGCGGCCTTCACGGCGGCGATCTTGGCCGCGTGCCGGCCGCTCGGCCCCAGCCCGTCCTCCAGGTTGACGCCGGCCGCTCCCACGGCCCACAGCTCGCGCGCCAGCTCGGCCACGTCTCCGGGGTCCTGGCTGAAGCCGTCCTCGGCGTCGACCGAGAGGAGGCAGGGCCCCGAGCCGAGGGTCCGGGCGAGGCGCAGGGTGTGTGCGCGGGTCGCGCCCGCTCCGTCGGGCAGTCCCGCGGCCGCCGCCACGGCCAGGCTCGTCGTGCCGACCGCCGGGAAGCCCCGGGCGGCGAGCGCGCACGCCGAGGCATGGTCCCAGGCGTTGGGCAGCAGCAGCGGCTCGCCGGGCCGGTGGTGGAGTGTGGCGAACGGGGTCATGGCGGGCTCCGCGGTCATACGTCCACGCTAGGCGCGGGTCGTTTCGGTGCCCGCCGAACCGTTCGGGGCCGGCCGGGCAACCCCGCGCGCCCGCCCGCGCCACCTCGCGCGTCCGGAGGGACTACCCCGCCCGCTCGGCCGCGCTGCGCTCCACGCAGAACTCGTTGCCCTCGGGATCGGCGAGGACCGCCCAGCCGGTGCCGTCGGCGTTGCGCCGGTCGTCGACCAGGGTGGCGCCGAGGGCGAGCAGCCGCTCGACCTCCCTGTCGCGGCTGCGGTCCTGGGGCTGGAGGTCGAGATGGACCCGGTTCTTGACGGTCTTGGTGTCCGGCACGGTGACGAAGAGCAGGCCGGCCCCCTCGATCAGTGCCATCGGGTCGCCCGGGTGGTCGTCCTCGTGCAGGGGCTGGTCCAGCACCCTGGACCAGAAGCTCCCCAGGGCGTAGGCGTCGGCGCAGTCGATGGTCATGTGACGGATCGTGGAGGACATGTGCCGGGAGTCTCGCGGAGGGTGGCGGACAACGGCAACCCCGGCGGCGACCTTCCCGGCCCGGCGGCCCCCGCAGGGCACGGCGACTGCACGACGCCCGACACGCCACCGCCGGGTCCGGGTGGCCCGCGAGCCGCTGATCGCCCTGGCCGCGGCAGGGCTGCCGGCCGGGGCGTGGTGCGCGACCGCCGGGGCGGCGGCGCTGAAGAACGTCAGGTGCGACGCCGGCACCTGCACCGGCACCTTCGCGGGCACGCATCCGTGGCTCGTGTACGGGGACGGAAAGTTCGCAGGCGCCGACAAGGTGGTGGACGCGCGGACCACCGGTGACCTGGCGGTCCTCAAGTACCGCACCCTCACCTGGGCTTACGCGCCCGTCACCCCGGCCCACGCCACCCCGCTCACGGGCGCGTCACCGATCACGACGAGCGTGCGGATCGCCCGTCTGAAGCCGTGAGACCGACCCGTCGGAAGCGGTGAGACCGAAGGCGCTCTGCGCACCGGACGCCCAGCGGACGCGGACCTCGTGCTCCTCCCCCACCCGCACGGACACCAGGTCCGTGAGGGGCCGGGGATCAGGCTCGCCGGTGAGCCGGGCGAGCGCCACGAACAGCGTGGCCCCGCCCGCCCCGGTCTCCCCGGCCAGTGCCTGTGGTGTCTTCCCGCCCGGTCCCTGCGGCTGCGCCGCCAGACCCGACACCGGCACCAGGTCGGCCCGCAGCCCGTCCGGTGCCGCCCAGCCCGTGATCCGCACGGGTGTGCCGGGCTCGGCCCCGGCCACGAGATGGGCGCGTACCTCCACCGCTCCTTCGGCGAGCACGAGGCTCGTGACGGTGATCCCGTCACGCACGGTGTGCCGGGAGGCGATCCACCCCTCCCCCGTGCCGAGCGGCTCGATCCGGGTACGGCTCGGATCGCCGCCGACGATGACGCTGTTGTCGTACGACGCCGCGGGCGCGGTCGCGGTCGAGTAGGCGAGCCGGGTGTAGTAGGGGTCGTAGCGGACGTCCTCGCTGCCGTGGTTGTGCAGCCGGACCACGCCGTCCGAACGGGTCGACTGCAGCAGCCAGTTGGGGACGCCGAGCGGGTGCACCCCGTCCGCGCGGTCCGCGGGGCCGGGTTCCTCGGGCGCCGTCCACACCGCGTGCTCCGGGGGCAGCAGCAGGCCGAGAAAGCCCTTGCTCGCCCAGTACGGGGAGGCCGGGCCCGAGTAGCTCTGCACGAGTGACTCGTCGGGGCCGAGCCAGCCCAGCGGGAGCAGTCCGCGCTCGTCGACCGCGCCGCCGTCGAGGAAGTACCGCAGCGCGCCGGACGCCAGGCGCCGGGTCTCACCGGGTGACAGGGGAGTCTGGCCGATCAGGGCGCCCAGCCACAGCGGGGCCGTCGTCGCGAAGCGGTAGGTCAGGGAGCGGCCCTGGTGCAGGGGCGCGCCGTCGCCGCCGAACAGGCGGGCGTAGTCGGCGAGATGACGGGACAACCGTCGACCGTATACAGAAAGCAGTTCACCGTCGTCGGCCAGCCATGCGTGGAGGACCGTGTACAGATGCATGGCCCAGCCGTTGTAGTAGTCGAACTTCCGGCCGTCGCCGTCGGTGTACCAGCCGTCGCCGAGGTACCAGCCCTCGATCCGCTCCAGGCCGCGCTCGATCGCCTTGTCCGCGGCCTCCGGCCGGTGGCCGATCTCCTTCAGGAAGCCGCCGACGGTGACCGGGAACAACTCCCAGTTGCACGGCCAGGGTTCGGCGGTGAGGGCGTCCGCAAGCCAGTCGGCGGTGCGCTGCCGCACGGAGTCGTCCAGCCGGTCCCACAGCAGCGGCCGGGTCAGCCGCAGGGCGAGGGCGACGGACGCGGCCTCGACGAGCGGCTGGCCGCGGTCCTGGATACGGGGCCAGACCCCGCCCGGACCGGCCGCGAGGCCGTCGGCGTAGCGGCCGAGCGCGGTCTCGTCGCGGCGGAAGGCGGCCAGCAGCAGCGTACGGGCATAGCCCTCCAGGCCGTCGGAGAGGTGACCCGCGTGGCCCACCCGGCCGCCGGGGAGGTGGTAGAGGGCACGGTCGGGGGTGGCGTAGGGCTCGACGGCGGTCAGCAGGGCGTCGGCGGCGGCCTCCCAGTGGGCGCGGGTGTAACCGGTGACGGGACTCGACTCCCGGTCGTCGGCGGGCAGTTCGATCACGGCGGTGGCTTTCCTTCCTGGCGTGGCCTGGGACGCCCCGGTTCCGGTCGGGGCGCCCCAGGGCTTCATCCCACCCGCACGGCGCCCTCGGGCACCAGATGACGGGCGAGGAGTTCGTCGCGGACCAGGACCGCGTAGACGGTGGCGCCGTGCACGGAGGTGTGCGTGTTGTCGCGTTTCCCGCCGGAGAGGCAGAGCGTCTCGGAGCCCTCCGGTCCGAGGGACTCCACCAGCGCCTCGGTCCTCGCCGTGAGGTCGATCAGCGGGACGTGTCCGGCGGCGGCGACGGAACGGGCGACGGCCGGGAGATCCACACCGAGTCCGTTGACCGGCAGGGCGGTTCCGTCGTCCAGGGTGCCGTCGGCGTCGAACCAGCGGCGGACGACCGGGGTGACGAGCACCGGCGCGCCGCCCTTGTGATCGCCCGCGGTGCCGCCTCGGTGGGCCCGGCTGCCGCCGGCCCCGCTCCGAGCGCAGCACAGGGCGAGCAGGGGGGCGTGGAGGCGCCTCATCTCACCTCCCCCGCCTGCACGGTGTCGGCGACGGGGACGCCGAAGTCCGGGGTGCCGTCCGGCTTCCAGCCGAGCCTTTGGACGCGGGTGTGGCGGTTGGGGTCGTGCAGGGGGTCGCCGGTGATCTCCTTGTACGGACGGGCGTGATAGACGAGGACGTCGCTGTGGCCGTCCTCGGCGACGGTGAAGCAGTTGTGGCCGGGGCCGTACTGGTGGGTGGTGTCATCGCTGGTGAAGACGGGGACAGGTGACTTGGACCAGCTCCGGGCGTCCATCAGGTCGCTGCCGGCGCCGGCGGTCAGCAGGCCCATGCAGTAGTGCCGGTCGGTGGCGCCGGCCGAGTAGGTGAGGAAGACACGGCCGTGGCGCTGCAGGACGTACGGGCCCTCGTTGACCTTGTAGCCGACGCACTCCCAGTCGAGTTCGGGGGTGGAGAGCCTGACCTGGGGGCCGGTCAGGGTCCAGGGGTTGGCCATCTTCGAGATCCACAGCGCGGTGTTGTTGTCCATGCCGGGCTCGTGCTGCGCCCAGACCAGGTAGCGGGTGCCGCGGTGCTTGAAGGTGGTGGCGTCGAGGGAGAAGGTCTCCCAGGCGGTACGGATCTGACCGCGCTCGGCCCAGGTCCCCTGGAAGGGGTCCTGGTGGGCGTTCTCCAGCACCCAGATGCGGATCGCCCACACGTCCTCGGCCGGGGCGGAGGCGAAGTAGATGTACCACTTGCCGCCGACGCGGTGCAGCTCGGGCGCCCAGATGTGCGCGCCCATGGGGCCGGTGGTGTGGGCGCGCCAGATCACCGACTCGGCCGCCGTGGCGAGGCCGTTCAGGGTCCGGGCGCGTCGCAGGACGATGCGGTCGTACTCGGGGACGGTGGCCGTGAAGTAGTACCGGCCGTCGGTGTGGCGGGTGATGTGGGGGTCGGCACGCTGCTGGACCAGGGGGTTCACGTAGAGGGCGGCCCCGGGGGTGGCGGGGGCCGCCCGGGCGACGGCGGGGGCGGCGGCGAGGGCACCGGCGGCCAGCGCGGCGCTCTTCAGCATCAGTCTGCGGCTGGGGACTTCGGGCAGGTCGTGGGCGCGGCTCATGCGAACTGCCTCTCGATGGGGGAAGAGTCGGTATATCGAACGTCATCTGTCATCCCGAACATCGAAAAGGTAAGGGTGGGCCGGTACGCGGTCAATGGGGCCGGCGGGGAGGAACACAGGTCAGGCACGGCCCGGGGGCTGCTCACCTGCTGGACAGCGGGCGCCGGCCGCATTCCGCTTCGACTAGCGTCGGGACATGACCAGCACCTCCTCCCCCAGCCTCGCCGACGCCCTCGCCGCCGGGACGGTCGTGCTCGACGGCGGCATGTCCAACCAGCTGGAGGCGGCCGGGTACGACCTGAGCGACGAGCTGTGGTCGGCCCGGCTGCTGGCCGAGCGGCCGGAAGCGGTCACGGAGGCCCATCTCGCGTACTTCCGCGCGGGCGCGGACGTGGCGATCACCGCCAGCTACCAGGCCACCTTCGAGGGCTTCGCGCGGCGCGGCATCGGTCATGACGACGCCGCGCGCCTGCTCGCACGGAGCGTGGACCTCGCACGGGAGGCCGCCCGGCGGGCCGGGGACGCCGGTGTCGAGCGGCCGCTGTGGGTGGCGGCCTCGGTCGGGCCGTACGGCGCGATGCTCGCGGACGGATCCGAGTACCGGGGCCGGTACGGACTGAGTGTGGCCGAGCTGGAACGGTTCCACCGGCCGCGCATGGAGGTGCTGGCCGCCGCCGCGCCGGACGCCCTCGCGCTGGAGACGGTGCCGGACGCCGACGAGGGCGCCGCGCTGATGCGGGCGGTGCGCGGACTCGGGGTGCCGGCCTGGCTGTCGTACACGGTCGACGGCCGGCACACGCGTGCCGGGCAGTCCCTGGAGGAGGCGTTCGGGCTCGCGGCCGACGTGCCCGAGGTGATCGCGGTGGGCGTGAACTGCTGCGCACCGCAGGACGTCGAGACCTCGGTGGAGATCGCGGCGCGGGTCACCGGCAAGCCGGTCGTGGTCTATCCGAACAGCGGGGAGACCTGGGACGCCGGGGCGCGTGCCTGGACGGGGCACAGCCGGTTCACCCCAAAGCTGGTGGAGACATGGCGGGACGCGGGCGCGCGGCTCATCGGGGGCTGCTGCCGGGTGGGGCCGGAGGGGATCGCGTCGATCGCTCGGGCACTGGGCACGGTCTGAGCCGGTCGCCCCGCGCCGGCGGGCCTCTGCCGCCGGACGCGCTCGTCGGGTGGTGCGGGATTCGGTGGGGGCGGGTGGCGGGTGGCACTACGCGGGTGCGCCGGCCCGGCGGGCGTGGACCAGCGGGTCGATGCCCGGCCGGACCTGGGCCATCGGGCCGGTACCCGGCCGGACCTGGACCAGCCACTCGATGCCCGCCCGGACCTGGACCGTCAGCGGTTCCGGCCGCCGACCGAGCGTCGCAACCTCCGCACCGCCGCCGCCAGTTCGGCTCCGGGGGCCCGGATGTCGGAGGCGGGGGCGGGGGCGGGGACCGTGGGGGAGGTCTCCCAGAGGGCGACTTCCGCATCCCGTGGACCGTATGCGGTATACGGTCCACCGTCGCCGAAGATCCGCATCGGATGGGATGCGTCCCAGGCCTGCCAGCCGGGGTTCCCGGTCGTCGCGAAGCGGACCCAGGCCCCGTGCATCGCGTCGCACAGGTCGTGCGGGGCACCCTCGCCGGCCAGCTTCTTCGACTCGGGTGTGTCGCCACTGTCGAAGACGAAACCCAGCTCCAGGGCGTGGCAGGCGCCGAGGCCGGGCAGGCGGGACGGCCAGGCGAACTCGTAGAGGTAGGAGGATCCGGGGCGGGCGTCGGCGAGGCGGTGCAGCGGGACGCGCAGCAGGTGGTCGGTGACCATCTGACCGACGATCTCGGCGGTGCCGGCGTCCGGATGCAGGCTGCGGTAGCCGCGTGGCACCTCGTGTCCGGCGTGGCAGCGGGCCATGGCCCCGGCGAGGGCGACGGGGCCGAGCCGGTCGACGCGCTCCAGCAGCCCGCCGGGCACGAGCCAGAGCCGGTACTCGTCCCTCGTCCAGCCCATGAGCAGTTCGACGTCCTGGGCGGCGTCACCGTCGATGAGGGCCTTGAGCGGGTCGCGGGGCACGAGGTCGCCGTCCACGACGATGCCGAACTGGGGCCCGCCCAGCACCGGGCTGCTGAGCCGGCCGGCCTCGGCCTGGGTGCGCAGCAGCAGGTCGCGGTCGACGGCGGCGAAGGCCTCGGCGGTGGCGGGGATCCTCAGCCGGGCGGCCATGCGCCGCACCATGCGCCGCACCTTGTCGCGGTCGGAGACCTCCGGCGGGCCGCTCTGCAGCACCGCACGGCGGATCAGGCCGCGGCTGTGCGGGGCGGCGAGCAGCACGCCGGCGCTGATGGCGCCCGCCGACTGGCCGCACAGGGTGACCTGGCCCGGGTCGCCGCCGAAGGCGCCGATCGCGTCGTGCACCCAGCGCAGGGCGGCGAGCTGGTCGCGCAGGCCGGGGTTGGGGGGCGCGTCCGGGAAGAGTCCGTAGCCTTCGACGCCGAGGCGGTAGTTGACGGAGACGCAGACGACGCCGTCCCGGGCGAAGGTGGCGCCGTCGTACACGGGTACGGCCGAGGATCCTCTGGTCAGGGCGCCGCCGTGCAGCCATACGAGGACCGGGAGCCGGGAGCCCGGGCCGGGCTGCGGGGTCCATACGTTGAGGTTGAGGCAGTCGTCGCCGGGTATCCGCGGGTCGGACAGGTACTGGGCGAACGCCTCGGAGTACGGCGGTTTCGGCGCCGTCGGCCCGAAGGTTCCGGCGTCGCGCTCGCCGTCCCAGGGCTCGGGCGGCTCGGGCGGGCGGAACCGGCGGGGCCCGACGGGCGGAGCGGCGTACGGGATGCCCCGGAACACCGCGACACCTCGCTCGAACCGGCCGCGTACAGCCCCGTACGGCGTCCGGACCACGGGGTCCGCCCGGTCTGGTCCGGCCGTGGGATCCGCCTGGTCTGCCGTCATCACCCACCACCCCTTCGCCGCGCGCCCAATGCACCGGTGCACTCGTGCAGTGTGCAACAACAGAGCACCACAAGAGCGTCCGGTATTCCGGCGCACAGGCGCGTGGGAGAGCCGTTCGGGTTACGACGGTACGATGAGCGCGAAATCGGTTACGTACCGTACACGGCGGTTCGCCCTGGTTCCTGGTGCGGCTCTCGGGGGCAGCCGGATCCGCGGTGGAGGGGCGGAGGTGACGGGGCCGCGTCCGCGGGGGTGGCGGATGCGCCCGGAGCGGCGGGCAGCGGGACGAGGTCGGCCGCCCGACCGGAGCGGGGACGCGGAGGCAGCCCTGGCCCCGCACCTCCCCGTCCGGCCCCCGCCCCACCGATTGACCGCCGATTCCCGGCGCACATACGGTAGAACGCGCTTTCCGAAAACGTTTCTCCTCCCGTTCCGCCAGGAGAGTCATGCCCAGCCCCCAGCCGCCGCGGGCCGTGTTCGCGATGGATCCGGTGCACCTCCCGATGCTCTTCCCCCCGCCGCTCATGGCCCGGCTGAGGCGGACGGCCGAACTCGATCCGGCGCTCGTCGTAAGGGACTTCACCGATCCCGCGGTGGCCGGCGCCCTGGCCGCGGCCGAGGTCCTGATCACCGGCTGGGGCTGCCCGCACCTGGACGGCGGCGTCCTGGCCGCGGCCCCGGGGCTGCGGGCCGTCCTGCACGCCGCGGGCTCGGTCCGCTCCCTGGTCGGCGAGGCCCTGTGGAAACACGGCGTCACCGTGTCCAGCGCGGTCACCGGCAACGCCCTGCCGGTGGCCGAGTACACGCTCGCGATGATCCTGCTGCTCGGCAAGGACGCCTTCGAGCACCGTGAGCGCTACCGCCGCACCCGCACCCACCCGACCCCTGCCGAAACTGCGGCCACCGGCAACCTCGGCCGCCGCGTCGGGGTCGTCGGCGCCTCCCGCGTGGGCCGCCGGCTCATGGAGCTGCTGCGGCCGTTCGACCTCACGGTCCTGCTGCACGACCCCTATGTGAGCCCCGCCGAGGCCGCCGCCCTGGGGGCGAAGCCGCTGCCGCTGGAGGAGCTGCTGCGGCAGAGCGACATCGTCAGCCTGCACGCCCCCGACACCCCCGAGACCCACCACATGCTCGACCGGGCCCGGCTCGCGCTCATCCCGGACGGGGCCGCCCTGGTCAACACCGCGCGCGGGGCACTGGTCGACCAGGACGCGCTGACGCGGGAGCTGGTCTCGGGGCGCCTGCGCGCGGTCCTCGACGTCACCGAGCCCGAGCCACTGCCCGCCGGCTCCCCGCTGTACGAACTGCCCAACGTCTTTCTCACCCCGCACATCGCGGGCTCGCTCGGCAACGAGCTGCGGCGGCTGGGCACGATCGTCGTGGAGGAGCTGGAACGGCTGGCCGAGGGCGTGCCGCCCCGGCACGAGGTGCGGCACGCGGATCTGACCCGGGTCGCCTGACGCGCGGGGCCGGGACCGGGATCAGGACCGCCCCGCCACACCGCCGGTCTGCGGGTGCCCCGGGGTGTCCCGGGCCGCTCGCGGACGGGCGCCGGCATCTCGTCGGCCGTCACACCGCGGGCACTCAGGTGACGCACGAGGCGGGCGAGTGGGACAGCCCGGTGATCCGCCGCTTCGTCCGCGGCTCCTTTCGAAAGCCTGCCCGAGGCCCGCTGGGCCGGTCCGGCACTGACCACCGGCCGCCAGCCGTTCGGTGAGATGGCGGTGACCGCGCTCCGGCCGCTGGTGCGGATGATCCACGAAGAGCGCCCGGAGGGCATCCGTACCGAGCTGTCGACCCGGCTGGTGCCGCGCGCGAGCAGGGCCGCACCCCCCGGGCGGGGTCACCTTCATGAGACGGCGGGCGGCAACGGCCGGGCGCCTCCCCCCACGGGGTGCCCAGCCGTCGCCACAAGGGGTTGGGACAGCGGCGGTCAGTCCTCTCCGTGGTCGCCTGCGGCGCCCATGAAGGCTTCGACCACGTCCACGGCACTGCCGTCGTGGTCGCTGCCCGCGGTGCCGCTGCCGGTCTGGAGGTTGGCCGTGCGATCGACTTCCAGCCAGGAGTCGGCGTTGGAGTTGTCGACCACGGTGATCAGGCCCCCGGACGCGACGGCGGGTACGGCTCCGGCCCCGAGCAGGGCGGCTGCCGCGGCTGCGGCGAGGGCGAGCCGGGGTACGGCACCGGTCACGCGCCCACACCCTCGGGGGTGAGCCGGTCACGCGCGATGTTGCGTTCCAGCAGGGTGGTGGCGGCCTTCACGCCCACGCCGCCGGCGGGGTCCACCTCCGGCAGCCGGCCGTCGGCCGCCTTCAGGCTGCCGAGCGCGGAGTCCATCGCCTCGTGCGCGGCGAACAGGCAGGGGGTGCTGTAGATCGCGACGTCGACGCCCAGGTCGGACAGTTCGCCGAGGGACAGGCGGGGGGACTTGCCGCCGGCGATCTGGTTGAACAGCAGCGGCTTGCTGCCGACGACCTCGCGGATGCGCTTGATCCACTCGACGCTGCGCACCCCGTCCACCAGGACCACGTCGGCGTCCGTCGCGGCCAGCCGTTCGGCACGGTGCAGGATGTCGTCCTCCTCGGTGGCGTCCGTACGGGCGACCACCACCAGGTCCCCCCGGGTCTCCAGGACCCTGTGCAGTTTCTCCAGGTACTCCTCCAGGGGCAGCACCTGTTTTCCGTCGGCGTGACCGCAGCGGCGGGGCCGTTTCTGGTCCTCCAGGATCACCCCGGAGGCGCCGATGCGTTCCAGTCCCTCGACGACATGACAGGCGACCTCTGGATCGACGTAGCCGTCGTCGATGTCGACCAGCAGGTGGTGGTGCGGGAACGCGCCCCGCAACCGCTGGACGAAGGCCACCATGTCGGGCCAGGCGATGAAACCGATGTCCGGCAGCCCGTAGTACGAGGCCGCGAACCCGAAGCCCGAGACGAACATCCCGTCGTAGTGCTTGGCCGCGATCGACGCCGAGTACATGTCGTACACGCCGATCAGCGGTGTGGTCCCCGGCCCGGCAATGCGCTCGCGCAGCTTCTTTCCGTAACTCAAGGTCCGGCTCCTCCTCTGGGTGGGTGACGCGGGGCCGGACGGGCCACGCGCGTCTCGACGCCCTTTGCCAAGACAAGAGCATCTCTAGATATTCATGTGACCTTCCATGTACGCGAGCTTTACTCACCCCAATGGCGGAACCGGTTCACCGCAGAAACGTCACGCGTGAAGCCGCGGGGGCCGGCCGAGCCCGCCCTCGCCCGCGCGCGCACGGCGGTGACGGCGTCCGGGCGGAGTCGTGGCGGCAGTCCGTGGTGCGGGTGTACAGCGGCAGCGGCGCGGCCGTGCGACGAGCCTATGCCGCACGCGCGCCCTCACTCCAACTCCCCTGGAGCCGGGGGCAGGTGACCGAAACACCGCCCGGTGTACCGCTAGAACAGGCCTGCGGACCACGGCAGTTCACAGGCCCGGTCGTGGATGCGGCGGAGCCAGGGGCGGCGGACCTCGGGCAGTCGGGCCAGCGTGTGCAGGAACAGCCGCCGGTCGAAGACGAACGGGCCCCACGGGCGGAGCGGCAGCGGGTCGTCGCGCTGGACGTCGCGGGGCAGACCGCCGGTGACGGGCAGCCGCGACCGGTCGCGCGGGAACGCCAGGCCCGACCAGACGTCGGCGGGCAGCGGCACGGCCGGGGTGCCGGCGGCCGGCTGCCACGCCTCGCCGGTCTGCGGATGCACCGGCACCAGGGCGATGCCGCGGGCGCACCCGGACACGGCCGGCAGGCCGGGCCCGGCCAGGGACAGCGTCCGCCGCGGCGCACCGGACGGCAGCAGCCGGGCCAGCACGCGGCCGAACACGTCGGCGACGAGCCCGCCCGGCAACGCCACCGGCTCCCCCGCCGACGCCGCCAGCAGATGGGCCAGGGCCACACTCGCGCCCGCCTCCCAGTGCGGACTCCACCCACCGCCCGGTTCGACGGCAGGCGTGCTCCGCTCCTCGCGGTCCCTGAGCTCCCTGACCACGGCGTCCCAGCCGGTGACGGGGTGAGCGGGGCCCGGGAAGCGGCGTACGGCGGGCGGGTGGAGCCTGACCGCCTGCCACTGCGAGCAGTCGTCGATACGGGTCGCGACCGGCCGGCCGCAGCCCGCGCAGGCCAGATTGGGTCCGTCCCTGCCGTCCGGGCCCATGCAGGAGCCGTCGCACCGGCCGGGGACGAGTACCGTGCCGCGGACGTCGCCGGGCGCCAGGACGACCGAGCCCCGCGGGCCGAACGACAGAGCGGGCACCGGCGCGAACACGCCACGGGCCGCCGCCTCCCCGGCACCGGTCTCCTCCCACCGTCGCCAGGGCGGACCCCAGGGCTGCGCGTCGACGGCGTACGTCCCCGGCTCCATCAGGGCGGGCAGCATCACATGCCCGAAACGGTGCCCGGCCCGCGCGGGCAGAGCGACCCGCGCCAGCGGAACGGTCAGCTCCGCGCCGCACCCGGCACACACGAACACGTCTCCCAACAGCCACTCCCCCGGCGCCGACCAGCGGGATCCTCCCCGCCGGTCCGGCCGCCGCGCAACGCCTTTTCGGGGCGCTCGGGTGTCCGATTCCTTCAAGACCGGGCTGTCCGCCCGCGCCTACGGTCACGGCATGACTGCACAGTTCGCACTGATCGGCGTGGTGACTTCCGACATGGCTGCCTCG
This sequence comes from Streptomyces filipinensis, assembly GCF_014649495.1. GTDB lineage: Bacteria > Actinomycetota > Actinomycetes > Streptomycetales > Streptomycetaceae > Streptomyces > Streptomyces filipinensis. The sequence continues at coordinate 305,993 of NZ_BMTD01000003.1, forward strand.
CTCGCCTTCTACCGTCGCCTCGGACTCGTCTTTCCCGAGGGATCCGAGGAGCAGCCGCACGTCGAGGCCGGGCTGCCCGGCGGCCTGGTCTTCGCCCTCGACACCGAGAAGACCGTCCGCTCCTTCTACCCCGGCTGGCGGCCGCCCCAGGGCCACGGGCGCGTGGGGCTCGCCTTCCGGTGCGGCTCACCCGCCGAGGTGGACGTCCGGTACGAGGAACTGGTGGCCGCCGGACACCACGGCGAGCTGAAGCCGTGGGACGCGTTCTGGGGGCAGCGCTACGCCACCGTGCACGACCCCGACGGCAACGGCGTCGACCTGTTCGCGCCGCTACCCGCCAGCGAGTAGCTGCCCGAGCGGCATGCCCGCCAACGCCCGTACCTCGCGCGCGAGATGAGGCTGGTCCGCGTAGCCCGCGCGGACCGCCGTCTCGGCGTACGGCGTCCCGGCGCGGGCCAGCGCCAGCGCCCGCTGCAGCCGCAGGATGCGGGCCAGGGTCTTGGGGCCGTAGCCGAACGCGCCCAGGCAGCGGCGGTGCAGTGCGCGGGTACCGATGCCGAGTCCGGCGGCCGTGGCGGCCACCGGGCGGCCCTCGCCCAGGCGCTCCACCAGCCGGTGCAGCAGCGGGTCGGGGGCCGTGGTGCGCTCGGCCCGCTCCAGGGCGATGTCCTCCAGTGCCGTCGCCGGGTCGGGCGCCGCCTCGACGCGGTCGCGCAGCCTCCGGACCCGGGAGGCGGGCCACAGGTCCGCCAACTCCACCCGCAGATCGCGCAGTTCGTGCGCGGGCACGCCGAGCAGGGCGGGCGCGGTGCCGGGGAAGAAGCGGACGCCTGCCCAGAAGCGGGGTGCGCCCTCGGGGACGTAGGGGCGGGTGTCGGGACCCGCGACCAGCAGCCGGCCCTCGCTCCACAGCAGGTCCATGCAGCCGTCGGGCAGAACGGGGCCGCCACCGGCCCCCTCCGGGGTGTTCGTCCACACGACCGCGCCGGTCAGCCGGGACGCTCGCTCCGCGTACACGGGCGCCAGCCTACGTCGCCGACGACGCCCGGCGCCGGGCCCGCGACCGCCCGCGCGGACCGGATGCCGGGCCGGAGGCCGCTGCGGACGGCGGTATGCGCAGGGCGCCGTTCGCCGCCGTCCGCCGTGCCTCGGCCGGATCCCCGGCGCCGCTCGCGGTGCCGGGGGCGCCGAACAGCGGGAGGCCGTGCCGGGTGCGGAAACGGCGGGCGTACGCGGCGGTGACCGCGGCGGCCACGGCGAGCAGCAGGAGCGAGAGGACGCGGGCCAGCAGGGGCACCACGTCGGTGGGCAGCGTGGCGGCGGCGAGCGTGCCGACACCGCCGTCGAGCAGTTGTTCGGCACCCCAGACCATGGTCAGGGCGCGCAGAGCCCGGCGGAACTCGGCGGAGTCCTGCCACATCCCCGCCCGTGTCCGGGCCGCCGGGCCACGGTGCAGGCGCTGTCCCAGCTGGAAGGCCAGCGGCCTGCCGGTGAAGCCGGTGCCGAGCACCCAGCCGCCGACCACCAGGGACAGCGCCGCGTCCTTGAACAGCAGGACCCGTGTGCTGCCACCGATCAGGCTGGTCAGCGCGGCGGCGGCCAGCAGCACCGTGAAGAACAGGTCCACGCCGTCGATGCGGCGCCGGCGCACCGCGCCGGTCACCAGGCGCAGGGCTGGCGGCGCACCGCTGAGCAGCAGGGCGGGGCCCTGGCCGGCGCCGAGGGCGCGTGCCGCGTAGTAGACGAGGAGCGGCAGGACGATGTCGGCGGCGACCGAGAGCAGCGGGCCACGGGCCGGCCCGTCCGTCCTCGCCCCCGTCCCCGTACCCGTGCGCGACCGCCACCCGCGGCCCGTCGTGTCCGCCCCGCCCATCCCACCCTCCGCCCGCTGGCCCGGCGCCACGCCGGCCGCCGCGCCTCGCGCCACGCCCTCCGCCTCCCCGCCCGGCGCCACGCCCGCCGGCTCCCTGCCCAAAGCCATGCCAGCCACCTCCCTGACACCCGCCGACTCCCTGCCCGAAGCCACGTCGGCCACCTCCCTGACTCCCGTCACGCCCTCCGCCTCCCCGCTCAAAGCCGCGCCGGCCACACCCGCCGACTCCCTGTCCCCCGCCGGGCCCGCCACCTCCCTGACCTCCCCCGCGCCCTTCGCCTCCGTGCCTCGCGCCATGCCTTCGCCTCCCCGCTCGCGTCCTGGGGCGTGCCGGTTCGGCGCCGTGCCCTCCGCCCCCTCGCTCCCTCGCTCCCTGTGCGAATCCACGCGGGAGGCTGGTGCCGGACGGCGACGGCCCGCGGAAAAACGCTAGGTGAGCAACCGCCCCGGGCGGATCGGAGCGCGGGTGGAGAGCCGGGTGGAAAGCGGGTGGAACACGGGCTCACTCACTGGGTGGAGACCGGTGTCGCCTCCCTCAGGGCCGGCCCCCGCCGTGGCCCGCCCGGTGTTCCTGCGGGCTCACGCCGTACACGCGCTTGAAGGCGGTGGAGAGGGCGAACGCACCGCCGTAGCCGACCTGGCGGGCGATGCTGTCGAGGGTGAGGTCGCTGTCGCGCAGCCGGTCCGCGGCGAGGGCGAGCCGCCAGCCGGTCAGGTAGGACATCGGGGGTTCGCCCACGAGGCCGGTGAAGCGGCGGGCCAGGGCGGCACGGGAGACCCCGGTCTTGGCGGCCAGCGCGGCCACCGTCCACGGGTGCGCCGGGTCGTCCTGCAGCAGGCGCAGCACGCGGCCGACGACCGGGTCGGCCAGGGCCCGGTACCAGGCGGGGGCCGCCGCCTCCGGGCGGGAGAACCAGGCCCGCAGCGCGCTGATCAGCAGCAGGTCCAGGAGGCGGTCCAGGACCACCTCCTGGCCGGGTTCGTCGCGGACGATCTCCTCGGCCAGCAGGGGTGTGAGCGGGCAGGCCCACACCCCGGCGGGAAGGGTCAGCAGGGGCGGCAGGGCGGCGAGCAGCCGCCCGCTGATCTCGCCGCGCATCAGGTAGGTGCCGATCAGCATCACCGTGGCGGCGTCGGGGCGGTCGCCCCAGGTGCGCACCCCGAGGTCCATGGAGCCGTTCAGCGAGGTGCCGTCGGGGTAACGGCACTCACCGCCGGGCAGGATCAGCGCCTGCGGCGCGGTGTCCGGCCGGTCGCCGCAGGTGTAGGGGTCCGGGCCGCGGGCGATCGCCAGGTCTCCGGGGCCGAGCCGCACCGGCACGCCGTCCGCGTCCGGGGTGACGCAGGCGGTGCCGCGCGCCATGACCATCACGGTCAGCGGCGCCTCGTCCTGCACGCGCACGGCCCACGGCGGGTCGAAGCAGGCCCGGATCATGAAGGCGCCGTGCGCCCGCGGACCGTCCAGCAGACCTGCGAGTGCGTCCATGGGGGCAGCGTAGACGCACGCATACGGGGGCGAGCGGTTCGACGATGTGGCCCGGCCCGGCCCGGCAGTTGACTGGCGGGCATGACGCAGCGGACGCGAATCACACGGCGGACAGACACGGCGACGGAGTACGCGGGCACCGAGCGGCCCGCCACGGACGCGGCACGGGCGACGGTGGTGGTGACCGGCGCGTCCGGCCGTACCGGCAGCCGGGTCGTGGCGGCGGCACGCGCTGCGGGACTGACGGTCCGCGCCGCCTCCCGCGCGGGGTTTCGACTGGCGGGGGAGTCGACCTCCCCTGGCGTGCGGGGGCCGGCCGGCGCCCGGCGGATCCGCGGCACGCCCGGTCACTTCTCCGGGTGTGCCGGCCCCTCGTCCCCGTGGGCCCCTTCGTGCGGGTGCCGGCCGTCGGTCTTGTGGGCGTGGTGGGGGTGCCTGGCGTGGGTACGCAGGCGGGCCGTGACGTCCTCCGGGGGCAGGAAGCGGGACCAGCGCTCGGGGAACTCGGAGGGCATGTCGGGGTCGTCGGGGTCGGCCTCGCGGGCCGCCGCCCAGGCGACGTACTCGGCGACCTGGGCCTCCCTCATCCGCTCGTTGGCCGCACGGGCGGCGGCCGTGGCGGCGGCGGGCCAGACCCGGTCGATGGCGGCGTTCACGGCCGCGCCGACGAGGACGGCGAAGGCCGCCACCCCGATCCACAGCAGGACGGCGACGGAGGCGGCGAGTGAGCCGTAGATGGTGGCGCCCTCGATGGTGTGCACGAGGTAGATCCGCAGCAGGAAGCTGCCGAGGACCCACATGGCGAGGGCGACGAGGGCGCCGGGGACGTCCTCGATCCACGGGGAGCGCACCGGCACGGAGACGTGGTACAGGGTCGTCAGGAAGACGACGCACAGGACGATGACGACCGGCCAGTACAGGACCTGTACGACCGTCTCCGACCAAGGCACCACCCGCACCACGGCGTCCGGGCCCGCCACCATCAGCGGCAGTGCCACCGAGCCGATCAGCAGCGCCACGATGAACAGCAGGAACGACATCATCCGGGTCTTGACGATGCCCCGGACGCCGTCGAGGCCGTACATCACGGTGATGGTGTCGATGAAGACGTTCACCGCGCGGGAGCCGGACCACAGGGCGAAGACGAAGCCGATGGAGATGACGTCGGGCCGCCCCCGCATCACGTCGTGCAGGATCGGCTGGGTGATCTCCTTCACGCCCTTGTCGGACAGGACCGTCCGCGAGGCGTCGAGGATGTTGTTCTCCAGGCTGCGGATGGTGTGGGCGCCGGTCCAGGTGTCGACGTAGGCGAGCAGCCCGATGAGGCAGAGCAGCAGCGGGGGCACGGACAGCAGCGTGAAGAACGCCGCCTCGGCCGCCAGGCCCAGGATGCGGTACTCCATACAGGAGTTGACGGTGTCCTTGAGCAGCAGCCAGGCGGTCCTGCGCTTGGAGACGTTCCGGTAGAGGGCTCTGGCCCGGTGGAGGCGACCGGCGGGCCGCTCGGGGGGTTCACTGGCTGGCTGCACGACCCAAAGGTATCCGCAGCGGCGGACCGCCCTCACCTTCCGGGGCAGGTGATCGACCGGTTCCCGGCCGGGTGGCCCCTTCCTGCGCGCCGGGCGGTGCCGCTGTGCCACTCTGGACGCCATCACCGCCGCCGTCCCGGGTAGGTTCGCAAGCATGGCAGGCACCTCCACCCACACCGTGACGAACCAGCCGCCTCCGCTGGTCGGCTACGACCTCTTCACCGCCGACCGGGCCCTCGTGGCGGCCGTCGAGCGGTACACCGGGCCGGACGTGCTCGACGAGGTGCGCGCCGAGCTGTCCGCGCTGGGCCGCGCCGCGGGCTCGGCCCAGGTGCAGGAGTGGGGGGCGCAGGCGAACGAGCACCCGCCCCGGCTGCGCACCCACGACCGGTACGGCCACCGGATCGACGAGGTCGACTTCCACCCGGCCTGGCACCGGCTGCTCGGCAAGGGCGTCTCGGCGGGTCTGACCGGCGCCTGGACCCGGCCGTCGGGGCATGTCCGCCGGGCCGCCGGGTTCCTGCTCTGGACGCAGGCGGAGGCGGGCAACTGCTGTCCGCTGTCGATGACGCACGCGGCCGTGCCCGTGCTGCGCACCGATCTGGTGCTCGCCACCGAGTGGGAGCCGCGGCTGACGTCCACGATCTACGACCGGGAGCTGCGGCCCGCCGCGCGGAAGTCCGGCGCGCTCTTCGGCATGGCCATGACGGAGAAGCAGGGCGGCAGCGACGTCCGCGCGAACACCACCGAGGCCCGGCCGCTCGCCGAGGCCGGCGCGTACGCGCTGACCGGGCACAAGTGGTTCTGCTCGGCGCCCATGTCGGACGCGTTCCTCGTGCTCGCCCAGGCCCCGGAGGGTCTCACCTGCTTCCTGGTTCCGCGCGTCCTGCCGGACGGCACCCGCAACGTCTTCCTCCTCCAGCGGCTGAAGGACAAGCTGGGCAACCGCTCCAACGCCTCCGCCGAGGTGGAGTTCGCCGGCACCTGGGCCCGCCGGGTCGGCGAGGAGGGACGCGGGGTGCGGACGATCATCGAGATGGTCGCGGCGACCCGGCTGGACTGCGCGCTGGGCTCGGCCGGGCTGATGCGGCAGGCGGTGGCGCAGGCGGTCCACCACTGCGCCCACCGGGAGGCCTTCGGCGGCCGGCTGCTCGACAAGCCGCTGATGCGCAACGTCCTCGCCGACCTCGCGCTGGAGTCCGAGGCCGCGACCGCGCTCACCCTGCGGCTCGCGGCCGCGTACGACGACGGCGGTGACCAGGAACGGGCCTTCCTGCGGCTGGCGGTGCCGGCCGCCAAGTACTGGATCACCAAGCGCTGTGCGCCCGTTGCGGTCGAGGCCGCGGAGTGCCTGGGCGGAAACGGTTACGTCGAGGAGTCGGGCCTGCCCCGGCTGGTACGGGAGTCGCCGCTGAACTCCGTCTGGGAGGGCGCCGGAAACGTCCAGGCGCTGGACGTGCTCCGCGCGCTGCAGCGGGAGCCGGGCGCGCTGGACGCCTGCCTGACCGAGATAGGCCGGGCGCACGGCGCCGACCACCGCCTCGACCGCGCGGTGAAGGACCTCTTCACCGAACTCGCCGACCTGAGCGACATCGAGGGCCGGGCCCGCCGCCTGGTGGAACGCCTCGCGCTGGTCCTCCAGGGCTCCCTGCTGGCCCGCTTCGCCCCGCCGGAGGTGGCGGACGCCTTCTGCGCCTCGCGGCTGGGCGGTGACCGCGGCGCGTCGTTCGGTACCCTGCCGACGAGCCTGGACCTCGAAGCTGTTGTGGAACGGGCCCGCCCGGTTTCCTGACCACGGGCCGCGCCGTCCTCTGCCGAGGACCGTCGGCACACCGCATCCGCGCGGTCGGCCGAACCCCGGCAGGGGTGATGCTGCGCCGACACGGCACCACCCCCACCACCTGGGCCACAAGGAGCCCGCGGTCGCGACAAGTCTCGGCCACTCTTTGGCCGTCCACCAGGGTTGCAGGGGGTTGCAACTTGCGGGGGCACGTGCGCGGAGTGTGTGCCTCCGGCCTGCTCGGAGCGGCAGTATGAGAGGCACAGCCGGGCCGGAAACCGCCGCCCGGACCGCTTGACAACTTTGTTCGACGCCCTTCCGGGAGGACCTCCGTGGTGAACCCGCCGATGAACGTGGCGCGCCTGGCCGCCGTGGACGCGCCACAGGCGGCGCGGCTGCTGAGCGAGGTACGTGACGCCACTCTTTCCGGTCAACGTGCGAGGATCGCACCCCGGCCGGTGATCGAACAGTCCTGGGGCCGCATGCTGCGCAGCGGTGTCGATCCCGACCGCGACTTCAGATCCGGGCTCCTGTCCTCCGACGAAGTGCGGCGCCGGCGCGAGGAGTCACCGCTCAGGCATGTCCTGCCGGTGCTCCGTGAGGGTCTGCTTTCGGTCGCCGACGTCGCCCAGCACATCATGGTCGTCGCGGACGCGGACGGGCGTGTGCTGTGGCGGGAGGGGGCCCCGCCGGTGCTGCGCAAGGCGGACGGCCTCGGCTTCGAACTGGGCGCGGACTGGCGGGAAGACGTCGTCGGTACCAACGGGGTGGGCACTCCGGCGGTCGTACGACGGCCCGTCCAGGTCTTCGCCGCCGAGCACTTCGTCCGCTCGCACAGCTCGTGGACCTGTACGGGCGCGCCGATCACCGACCCCAGGGACGGCCGGCTGATCGGTGTGGTGGACGTCAGCGGCCCGCTGGAGACCATGCATCCGGCGACCCTCGCCTGGGTGGACTCGGTGGCCAAGCTGGCCGAGGCGCGGCTGCGGGAGCTGCATCTGTACGCGCTGGAGCGGCTGCGGTCGGTGGCCGCCCCGGTGCTGGCCCGGCTGGACGGGCGGGCGCTGGCGGTGGACCGGGACGGCTGGACGGCCGCGGTGTCGGGGATGCCGTACGTGCGGCGTGTCGCGCTGCCCAAGTCGCTGGCGCCGGGCCGCAGGTGGCTGCCGTCGCTGGGTCCGTGCGCGGTGGAGCCGCTGGCCGGGGGCTGGTTGCTGCGGGTGACCGAGGAACCGCTCGGCACCACCACGCGGATCGCGCTGGACCTGGCCAGGCCGGGCCGCCCCACCCTGACGGTCTCCGGATCCGCGGGGTCCTGGTCGCGTGAACTCAGCCCTCGGCACGCCGAGTTGCTGTATCTGCTCACGGCCCACCGCTCCGGGCGCGGCGCGGCGGAGCTGGCCGGGGATCTGTTCGGGGATCCCTCACGCACGGTGACGGTACGGGCTGAGATGTCCCGGATCCGGCGGTATTCCGGGGAACTTCTCCAGCACCGGCCGTATCGTTTTCGCGACGACGCGGAGATCGAGGTACTGCTCCCGGACGACCCCCGTGACCTGCTGCCTTCCTCGACGGCACCGGCGATCACGCGGAGCCGGGCGGTTTCGCGGGGCGGCGGTCCCGCGGCTCGATGAGCGTGTCTTCCGCCCATGTGCGGGGTCTTCGCCCTGCGCGGGCCGTTACTGCCGTAGCATCCCTTACGGGCCTCCCCGGCTGCTTCTTGCGTCAACGTACGGATCATCAGGCGCAGTTGGCCGTCATCGGCCGGCGCGTCCCGGCGGCGACGGGGGCCCTGGGAGAGGGGACGAGATGAAGCATCGCGGCAGACATCGCCGGCGTAGACGGGGCGCCGCCCTGCGCGCGGTCCTGACCGGGACCGCGCTGGCGCTCACCGGGGCCGCCACCCTGATCAGCGTGTCCCAGGCGGACGTCACCGACAGCCCCGGCACGCTCAAGCCGCTCTCCTCCCCGGCGCAGACCGGCCCGCTCCGGCTCCAGGAGCGGTTGGTCCCCGCCCGTACGCTGAACCGGCTGTCGGCCGCGATGGGCCGGCCGGTCGGGGCGGACACCGTCCTCGCGAGCGCCGACCACGGGATGCGCGAGTCCGCCGACTGCTCCTCCGCCGACCGCGCGTCCCTGCCGGTCGCCCCGGCCGCCACGCGCGCCTACTGCTGGGATCCGGCCGACGCCGCCGGCACGGCCTGGCGACCGGCGTCGGTGACCACGCCCGGGGACACGGACGACGACGGCGTCCGGGGCACCCACCGGGCCCTCCTCGCCGGCTGGACCCACAGCACCGCCACCGGCCGCGCCGACGAACGGGGCCTGGCCAGGGTCGCCTTCGTGAACGCCGACGACCCGGCCCGCCTCGCCTACCGCTGGGTGCTGCTGGTGGTGCCGGTCGACGGCGGCCGTGACTACCGGGGTCTGGCCTCCGGGATATCCGGGATGGCCTGGTACCGGGACAAGCTGCTGGTCACCGCGAGGAGTGGCGGCGCCGACGCGCTGTACGTCTACGACCTCGACCGGATCCAGCGCACCAGCGTCGACGGGCCCGCGATCGGCCGGGTGCCTGGCGGCTGGTCCGCCGACGGCTACCGGTATGTGATGCCCGCGGTCGGCTCGTACCGCTTCGCCGCGGGCCGCTGCTCACCCTTGGGCCCGCCCTGTCCCGGCGCGCTCGCCCTCGACCGGGGCACGGCGCCCGACAGCCTGGTCGCCGCGGAGTGGACCGCGCCGGACGGCGACCGCAACGCGCGGCTGTGGCGGTACGCGTTCAGCACGGATCCCGCGCGCGGCGGACTGCTCGCCACGGATAGCGCGGGCCGGGTGAAGGCGGTGGAGGCGTACCGGACCGGGGCGGCCGGAATCCGGGGCGTGCTGTCGTACCGGCGGCCCGGGGCGGCACAGCCGTCCTGGTATGTGGGACATCTGCCCGGTTCACGGGACGGGCACGGCGGGCTGTGGCGGCAGGACTCCGCGGGGGCGAAGGCCCCGCACTGCGGCGCGGACGCCTCGCACCGCTGCTGGGCGCAGTCGGCGGGGTCGCTGTCCTACGGGCAGGAGACGGGCGAGGTGTGGTCCCTGTCGGACCGGATGCTCTTCGCCGTGCCCCTCGCGGAGCTGGACCGGTCGCTGGGGTGACCGGCCGTCGGCGGGGTGGCCGGGCGGTACGCGGGTGACGGCTCGCCGCAGGTGGCGACCGGGGGAAGGCGTCCGCTCCGGAGAGACGGCCGCCGCGGCGTGACGGGGGCGATCGACAGACCGGGCGGCGGGATGATTCCCTGGCCCGCATGAGCAGCGTCCCTGTCACCACCTGGTCCCTGGAGCAGACCTCGCCGGCCGATCTCCTGCCGGCCGCCGCACCCGAGGGCGAGGTGCGGGTGGTCCGCGCCGAGGTCCCCTCGCCCGAGTTCAGCCGCTTCCTGTACGCCTCGGTCGGCGGTGACATCCGCTGGACCGACCGGCTGGGCTGGACGTACGCCCGGTGGCAGGAACACCTGGAGCGGCCGGGCGTGGAGACCTGGGTGGCCTACGACCGGGGCACCCCGGCCGGCTATGTGGAGCTGGACCCGCAGGACGAGGGCGTGGTCGAGATCGTCTACTTCGGTCTGGTCCCGGCCTTCCGGGGCCGGCGCATCGGCGGGCATCTGCTGTCGTGCGGTGCGGCCCGCGCCTGGGACCTGGCCGAGCGGTGGCCCGGCCGGACGCCGACCAAGCGGGTGTGGCTGCACACCTGCAGCAAGGACGGCGAGTTCGCCATGGACAACTACCAGCGGCGCGGCTTCAAGCTGTTCGACACCAAGGTCGAGCTGGAGCCGGAGGTGGCGGCGCCCGGGCCGTGGCCCGGGGCGCATCCCGCCTGACGACACGCCCGTTAGCCCGTCCGGCCCACCGGGACAAGGCCTCCGACGGCACATGTGAGCGATGACACCCTTGTCCCACATTCCGGGACAAGGGTGTCCGCATTTTGGATAAAGCTGGACTGTGTCCAGATCGCCGTGACACGCTTCCGTCATGCCTGGAACTGGAATTGCCTTGGTGAGTCGGCGGCACGTCGACCTCGGCCGCATGTCCAGCGCCATCTGTCCGGCGAGCTGACCGCCCCAGCACCGCCGCGAACCCCCGTACCTGATTCTCCTTGCGCAATGCCGCGCACGCCTGCCCGCGTGCGCGCTTCTGTGCAGGTCAGAGCTGATTCCCATCGGTCCCGAAGGACGTAGAACCATGGCCGCCACTCCGTCGAACCCCGCCGCCTCCGCGCCCCGCCGCAAGGTGAGCCGTCACCGTGGTGAGGGTCAGTGGGCGGTGGGTCACTTCACCCCGCTGAACGGCAACGAGCAGGTCAAGAAGGACGACGACGGTCTCAATGTGCGGACACGCATTGAGACGATCTACTCCAAGCGCGGGTTCGACTCGATCGACCCCAGCGACCTGCGCGGGCGGATGCGCTGGTGGGGGCTGTACACCCAGCGCAAGCCCGGGATCGACGGCGGCAAGACCGCGGTGCTGGAGCCGGAGGAGCTGGACGACCGCTACTTCATGCTCCGGGTCCGGATCGACGGCGGGGCGCTCACCACGCGGCAGCTGCGGGTGATCGGCGAGATCTCCCAGGAGTTCGCGCGCGGCACCGCGGACATCACCGACCGGCAGAACGTGCAGTACCACTGGATCCGGATCGAGGACGTGCCCGAGATCTGGGACCGGCTGGAGGGCGTCGGCCTGTCCACCGTCACCGCCTGCGGTGACACCCCGCGTGTGATGATCGGCTCTCCGGTGGCGGGCATCGCCGAGGACGAGATCATCGACGGCACTCCGGCGCTGGAGGAGATGAAGCGCCGCGTCCTGAACAACAAGGCGTACTCGAACCTCCCCCGCAAGTTCAAGACGGCCATCTCGGGTTCGCCGGTGCTGGACGTCGTGCACGAGATCAACGACGTGGCGTTCGTCGGCGTCCGGCACCCCGAGCACGGCCCCGGCTTCGACGTGTGGGTCGGCGGCGGACTGTCCACCAACCCCAAGCTCGGTGTGCGGCTGGGCGCCTGGGTGCCGATCGACGAGGTCCCGGACGTCTACGAGGGCGTCATCTCGATCTTCCGTGACTACGGCTACCGCCGGCTGCGCAACCGCGCCCGGCTGAAGTTCCTCGTCGCCGACTGGGGCCCGGAGAAGTTCCGTCAGGTGCTGGAGGACGAGTACCTCAAGCGCACGCTGGTCGACGGGCCCGCCCCCGAGCAGCCGGTCCAGCGGTGGCGCGACCACATCGGTGTGCACCGGCAGAAGGACGGCCGTTTCTACGTCGGTTTCGCGCCGCGTGTCGGCCGGGTCGACGGCGCCACCCTGACGAAGATCGCCGACCTCGCCGAGGCGCACGGCTCGGGCCGGGTCCGTACCACCGTCGAGCAGAAGATGATCGTCCTCGACGTCGAGCAGGACCAGGTCGACTCGCTGGTCGAGGGCCTGGAGGCGCTGGACCTCACCGCCCGGCCGTCCACCTTCCGGCGCGGCACCATGGCCTGCACCGGCATCGAGTTCTGCAAGCTCGCCATCGTCGAGACCAAGCAGCGCGGCTCGACGCTGATCGACGAGCTGGAGCGCCGCCTGCCGGACTTCGACGAACCGCTCACCATCAACCTCAACGGCTGCCCGAACGCCTGCGCCCGTATCCAGGTCGCGGACATCGGTCTCAAGGGCCAGCTGGTCCTGAACGACCAGGGCGCACAGGTCGAGGGCTACCAGGTGCACCTCGGCGGCGCGCTGGGCCTGGAGCCGGGCTTCGGCCGCAAGGTGCGCGGCCTGAAGGTCACCGCGGAGGAGCTGCCCGACTACATCGAGCGGGTGCTGAAGCGGTTCCAGGCCGAGCGCGAGGACGGCGAGCGGTTCGCCGTCTGGGCGTCCCGCGCTTCCGAGGAGGCGCTGTCGTGAGCGAGCGGGCCGCGCCCTTCTACTGCCCCTACTGCGGTGACGAGGACCTGCGGCCGCACGAACAGGGCCACGGCACCTGGGAATGCGGGGCGTGCAACCGCGCCTTCCAGCTGAAGTTCCTGGGGCTGCTGGCCCAGGGGCTCCAGCGGGCCGACGACGGAGGGGACCGAACGACATGACGACGGCTCAGGAAGGCCGTACCGCCGAGGAGTTGAAGTCACTCGCCGAGCAGGCGGGCCGCGAGCTGGAGGACGCCTCCGCGCTGGAGATCCTCCAGTGGGCGGTGGACACCTTCGGTGCGAAGTTCTGCGTCACGTCCTCCATGGAGGACGCCGTCGTCGCCCATCTCGCCTCCCGCGTACGCAGGGGCGAGTCCGCCCTGGATGTCGTCTTCCTCGACACCGGCTACCACTTCCCGGAGACCATCGGCACCCGCGACGCCGTCGAGGCCGTGATGGACGTCAACGTCATCACCCTCACGCCGAAGCAGACGGTCGCCGAACAGGACGCGGAGTACGGCCCGAAGCTGCACGACCGCGACCCCGACCTGTGCTGCCGGCTGCGCAAGGTGCAGCCGCTGGAGGAGGGTCTGAAGGACTATCAGGCCTGGGCGACGGGACTGCGCCGCGACGAGTCGCCGACCCGGGCGAACACCCCGGTCGTCGGCTGGGACGCGAAGCGGCGGAAGGTGAAGATCTCCCCGATCGCCCGCTGGACGCAGGACGACGTGGACGCCTATGTCGCCGAACACGGCGTCCTCACCAACCCGTTGCTGATGGACGGCTACGCCTCCGTCGGCTGCGCCCCCTGCACCCGGCGGGTGCTGGAGGGCGAGGACGCACGCGCCGGTCGCTGGGCGGGCCGCGCCAAGACCGAGTGCGGGCTGCACGGATGACGAACCATCGGATTCAGGAGAACGACGTGACGACCGGAGCCACCGTCTGGCTCACGGGTCTGCCGAGCGCCGGCAAGACCACCATCGCGTACGAGCTGGCCGGCCGGCTGCGCGCCGAGGGCCACCGCGTCGAGGTGCTCGACGGCGACGAGATCCGCGAGTTCATCTCGGCGGGCCTCGGCTTTTCCCGCGAGGACCGGCACACCAACGTGCAGCGCATCGGCTTCGTCGCCGAACTGCTGGCCCGCAACGGGGTCAAGGCGCTGGTGCCGGTGATCGCGCCGTACACGGACAGCCGGGACGCGGTGCGCAAGCGGCATGCGGAGAACGGGACGCCGTACGTGGAGATCCATGTGGCGACCCCGGTCGAGGTGTGCAGCGTGCGCGATGTGAAGGGGCTGTACGCCCAGCAGGCCGCGGGTGAGCTGTCGGGCCTGACGGGGGTCGACGACCCGTACGAGGAGCCCGAGACGCCCGATCTGCGGATCGAGTCCCAGAACCAGACGGTGCAGGAGTCCGCGGCGTCCGTGTACGCCCTGCTGAGCGAGAGGGGACTGGCATGACCACGGTCGCCACGGTGAAGGACGGCACGGACAGCCCGTACGCCCTCTCCCACCTGGACGCCCTCGAGTCCGAGGCCGTGCACATCTTCCGCGAGGTGGCGGGCGAGTTCGAGAACCCGGTGATCCTGTTCTCCGGTGGCAAGGACTCCATCGTCATGCTGCACCTGGCGCTGAAGGCCTTCGCTCCGGCCTCCGTGCCGTTCTCGCTGCTGCATGTGGACACGGGACACAACTTTCCCGAGGTGCTGGAGTACCGGGACCGTGTGGTCGCCGCACATGGGCTGCGCCTCCATGTGGCCTCCGTCCAGGACTACATCGACCGGGGTGTGCTCAAGGAACGGCCCGACGGCACCCGTAACCCGCTGCAGACGCTTCCGCTGACGGAGAAGATCCAGAGCGAGAAGTTCGACGCGGTCTTCGGAGGCGGGCGCCGGGACGAGGAGAAGGCCCGCGCCAAGGAGCGGGTGTTCTCGCTGCGCGACGAGTTCTCCCAGTGGGACCCGCGCCGCCAGCGCCCCGAGCTGTGGAACCTGTACAACGGCCGGCACGCCGCCGGTGAGCACGTCCGCGTGTTCCCGCTGTCCAACTGGACCGAGCTGGACGTCTGGCAGTACATCGCCCGCGAGGGCATCGAGCTGCCGCAGATCTACTTCGCCCACGAGCGCGAGGTGTTCGCCCGGGGCGGCATGTGGCTGACCGCCGGGGAGTGGGGCGGGCCGAAGGACCACGAGAGTGTCGAGAAGCGGCTCGTGCGCTACCGCACCGTCGGTGACATGTCCTGCACCGGCGCCGTCGACTCCGAGGCCACCACGCTGGACGCCGTGATCGCCGAGATCGCCGCCTCCCGGCTCACCGAGCGGGGCGCGACCCGCGCCGACGACAAGATGTCCGAGGCCGCGATGGAAGACCGCAAGCGCGAGGGGTACTTCTAGTCATGAGCACGACCACGACCGAGGCGCTCTCGGCCACCACCCTGCTGCGGTTCGCCACCGCCGGATCCGTCGACGACGGCAAGTCCACCCTCGTCGGACGGCTGCTGCACGACTCCAAGTCGGTCCTCTCCGACCAGCTGGAGGCCGTGGAGCGGGCCTCCGCGAGCCGCGGCCAGGAGGGCCCCGACCTCGCCCTCCTCACCGACGGCCTGCGCGCCGAGCGGGAGCAGGGCATCACCATCGACGTGGCGTACCGCTACTTCGCCACGCCCCGGCGCCGGTTCATCCTCGCCGACACGCCCGGCCATGTGCAGTACACCCGGAACATGGTGACCGGCGCCTCCACCGCCGAGCTGACCGTGATCCTCGTCGACGCCCGCAACGGCGTGGTCGAGCAGACCCGCCGGCACGCGGCGATCGCGGCCCTGCTGCGGGTCCCGCACGTCGTCCTCGCGGTCAACAAGATGGACCTCGTCGGCTACGAGGAGAAGGTGTTCGCCGCGATCGCCGAGGAGTTCACGGCGTACGCGAGCGAGCTGGGCGTGCCCGAGATCACCGCGATCCCGATCTCGGCCCTGGCCGGCGACAACGTGGTGGAGCCGTCCGCGAACATGGACTGGTACGGCGGCCCCACGGTCCTGGAACACCTGGAAACCGTTCCCGTGAGCCATGACCTGGCGCACTGCCACGCCCGGCTGCCGGTGCAGTACGTGATCCGGCCGCAGACCGCCGAGCACCCGGACTACCGGGGCTACGCGGGCCAGATCGCGGCCGGTACGTTCCGCGTCGGCGACCCGGTCACGGTCCTGCCGTCCGGCCGTACGACGACGATCTCCGGCATCGACCTGCTGGGCGAGCCGGTCGACGTGGCCTGGACGACGCAGTCGGTGACCGTGCTGCTCACGGACGACATCGACGTCTCGCGCGGCGATCTGATCGTGCCGACGAAGGACGCGCCGGCCACCACGCAGGACGTGGAGGCGACCGTCTGCCATGTGGCCGACGAACCGCTGACCGTCGGCCACCGGGTGCTGCTCAAGCACGGCACCCGCACGGTCAAGGCGATCGTCAAGGACATCCCGTCCCGGCTGACGCTGGACGACCTGTCCCTGCACCCGCACCCCGGACGGCTCGTCGCCAACGACATCGGCCGCGTGAAGATCCGTACCGCCGAGCCGCTGCCGGTCGACTCCTACGCCGACTCGCGTCGCACCGGCTCGTTCATCCTGATCGACCCGAGCGACGGCACCACACTGACCGCGGGCATGGTCGGCGAGTCGTTCGCCTCCCCGGAGCCGGTCAAGGACGAGTCCGAAGCCGACGGCTGGGACTTCTGAACATGACCACGACCGACGTCTACTCGACGTTCGCGAAGGAGGGCGGCCGCGTCGGCAGCGGCGCCCTCGGCAGCGGGCAGGGCGGGGTGGCGCGATGTGTGCGCTGACGTACGCGCACCGCTTGCGCGCCCTGGCCCCCCACCCGCCGTCCCGGAAGCGACGAAGACCCTTTGCCGAACTCCCGGCCACGACCTGAGAGACCGTGACCGCCGGGCCAACGAGAGGAAACCCTCCCGTGCCTGCCACTCACTCGAAGCTGCTCCGCCGCGGCATAGCCGCGCTCGCCGCGCTCCCTCTGCTGACACTGGCCGCCTGCGGCTACGGGTCCGACTCCAAGAACGACGACACCACCAAGGTGGCCGCCGGAGCCAAGAAGGTCGACGGACTCGACTCCGTCAAGATCGGCTACTTCGGCAACCTGACCCACGGGACCGCGCTGGTCGGCTTCCAGAAGGGCTTCTTCCAGAAGGAGCTGGGCGCCACCGTGGCCAAGCCCGCGATCTTCAACGCGGGTCCGTCCGAGATCGAGGCCCTCAACTCGGGCTCCATCGACATCGGCTGGATCGGCCCGTCCCCGGCGATCAACGGCTACACCAAGTCCGACGGCAAGAACCTGAAGATCATCGGTGGTTCGGCCTCCGGCGGCGTCAAGCTGGTCGTGAACCCCAAGAAGGTCAAGTCCCTGAAGGACGTCAAGGGCAAGAAGATCGCCACCCCGCAGCTGGGCAACACGCAGGACGTGGCGTTCCTCAACTGGGCCGCCGACCAGGGCTGGAAGGTCGACGCGCAGAGTGGCAAGGGTGACGTCACGGTCGTCCGCACCGACAACAAGATCACCCCGGACGCCTACGCGTCGGGTTCCGTCGACGGTGCCTGGGTGCCGGAGCCGACCGCGTCGAAGCTGGTCGCCAAGGGCGCCAAGGTGCTGCTGGACGAGTCGACGCTGTGGCCGGACAAGAAGTTCGTGATCACGAACATCGTCGTGCGGCAGGACTTCCTCAAGAAGAACCCCAAGGCGGTCGAGGCCGTGCTGAAGGCCTCGGTCGAGGCCAACAAGTGGATCCACGCCAACCCGGACCAGGCGAAGGCTGCCGCGAACAAGCAGCTGGAGGCGGACTCCGGCAAGGCGCTGCCGGCGAACGTCCTGGACCCGGCGTGGAAGTCCATCCAGTTCACCGACGACCCGCTGGCCGCCACCCTCGGCACCGAGGCGCAGCACGCGGTGAAGGCCGGCCTGCTGGACAAGCCGAACCTCAAGGGGATCTACGACCTGACGGTCCTCAACAAGGTCCTCAAGGCCTCGGGCGAGAACACCGTCAGCGACGCGGGCCTCGGCACCAGCTGACGCAGGAACCCGACGAACCCCCAGGAGGTGACGACCATGGCCACGACTCTCGCCAAGGCCGCCGAGTCGGTCGCGTACGCGGCACGCCTTGAGCATGTCTCGAAGTCCTTCGCGACACCCGGCGGGCAGCAACTCGTCCTGGACGACATCAGCATCGATGTCGCGCCCGGCGAGTTCGTCACCCTCCTGGGGGCCTCGGGCTGCGGCAAGTCCACCCTGCTCAACCTGGTGGCCGGTCTGGACAGGCCGACCGCCGGCTCCATCACGACGGACGGCCGCCCGGCGCTGATGTTCCAGGAGCACGCCCTCTTCCCGTGGCTGACCGCGGGCAAGAACATCGAACTCGCCCTGAAGCTCAGGGGAGTTGCGAAGACCGAGCGGCGCGGCAAGGCCGAGGAGCTGCTCGAACTGGTCCGGCTGAAGGGCGCGTACGGCAAGCGCGTCCACGAGCTGTCCGGCGGGATGCGGCAGCGCGTGGCGCTGGCCCGCGCGCTGGCCCAGGAGAGCAACCTGCTGCTGATGGACGAGCCGTTCGCGGCGCTGGACGCCATCACCCGGGACGTGCTGCACGACGAGCTGACCCGCATCTGGGCGGAGACCGGTCTGTCGGTGCTGTTCGTCACGCACAACGTGCGCGAGGCGGTACGGCTCGCCCAGCGGGTCGTCCTGCTCTCCTCCCGGCCGGGCCGGATCGCGCGCGAGTGGCAGGTCGACATCCCGCAGCCGCGCCGCATCGAGGACGCCCCCGTGGCGGAACTGTCCATCGAGATCACCGAAGTACTGCGTGGGGAGATCCGCCGACATGGCCAGCACTGAGACGACACCGGTCCAGGACGCCGGGAGCGTCGAGGCGGGCCTGGACGCACTGGAGACCACGGCCACCGGCCGTCCGACCCTCCGGCAGACCTTCGTCAACAAGATCCTGCCGCCGATCATCGCCATCGCGGTGGTCCTCGCTGCCTGGTCGCTGCTCTACCCGGTCGTCGACAACCCCACCAAACTGCCCTCGCCGACGGCCGTGGGCGGCGCGTTCAAGGACGCCTGGCTGAAGGGCGACCTGCTCGGCTACATCTGGACCAGCGTCTCGCGGGGTCTGCTGGGCTTCGCCTTCGCGCTGCTGATCGGCACCCCGCTGGGCCTGCTGGTGGCGCGGATGCGGTTCGTGCGCGCGGCCATCGGCCCGATCCTGTCCGGTCTGCAGTCCCTGCCGTCGGTGGCGTGGGTGCCGCCGGCCGTTATCTGGCTGGGCCTGAACAACTCGATGATGTACGCGGTGATCCTGCTGGGCGCGGTGCCGTCCATCGCCAACGGCCTGGTGTCCGGCGTGGACCAGGTGCCGCCGCTGTTCCTGCGCGCGGGCCGCACCATGGGTGCGACGGGCGTGAGGGGCATCTGGCACGTGACCCTGCCGGCCGCGCTGCCCGGCTATGTGGCGGGACTGAAGCAGGGCTGGGCGTTCTCATGGCGTTCCCTGATGGCCGCGGAGATCATCGCCAGCTACCCGGACCTCGGCGTGGGCCTCGGTCAGCTGCTGGAGAACGCCCGCACCGCCAGCGACATGGCCATGGTGTTCGAGGCGATCCTGCTCATCCTGTTCGTCGGTATCGCCATCGACCTGCTGATCTTCAGCCCGCTGGAGCGGTGGGTGCTGCGCAGCCGCGGCCTGCTGGTGAAGGGCTGACATGCGCGCCCCGGTTCTCCTCCTGATCGCCCACGGCAGCCGCGACCCACGGCACGCGGCGACCGTGCACGCCCTCGTGGAGCGGGTGCGGTCGCTGCGGCCGGGGTTGCGGGTGGAGACCGGGTTCCTGGACTTCAACGTCCCGTCCGTGGGCGGGGTACTGGAGTCGCTGGCGGCGCAGGACGTGCGGGAGGTCGTGGCCCTTCCCCTCCTGCTGACCCGCGCCTTCCACGCCAAGGCCGACATCCCCGCTGTGCTGCGGGAGGCGCCGGCGCGGCTGCGGATCCGCCAGGCGGACGTGCTCGGTCCCTCCCCGCTGCTGCTGTCGGCACTGGAACGGCGGCTGTACGAGGCGGGGCTGACGCCCGCCGACAAGTCCTCGACCGGGGTCGTGCTGGCCTCGGCGGGGTCCTCCGACCCGGAGGCGATCGCAGTGATCGCCGACATCGCGCGGGAGTGGTGGCGTACCGGTTGGTGCGCCGTGCGGCCTGCGTTCGCCTCCGCATCCCTTCCGCGCACCGAGGACGCGGTGCGCGGACTGCGCGCCCTCGGCTGCGAGCGGGTCGCCGTCGCGCCGTACGTCCTGGCCCCCGGATTCCTGCCGGACCGCATCGCACGGGGCGCGGCCGGGGCCGACGTACTGGCGGACGTGCTGGGCCCGGCGCCCGAGGTGGCGCGGGTGCTGCTGGAACGCTACGACGCGGCCTGCCGGCCGGCGCTGGCGGCGCTGGGTGCCTGACGGCCCTGGCGACGCCGGGAGCGTGACGGTGCCGACGGCGCTCGACGCCTGACCGTTGCGGCCGGCCCCCGCGGTTCACAGCGGATCACGGCCCTGGTCGGGC
The DNA here is from genome assembly GCF_014649495.1 of Streptomyces filipinensis. Taxonomy (GTDB): domain Bacteria; phylum Actinomycetota; class Actinomycetes; order Streptomycetales; family Streptomycetaceae; genus Streptomyces; species Streptomyces filipinensis. Next base: position 326,181 of record NZ_BMTD01000003.1, read on the forward strand.
GGTACGTCCCGCCGGGTCCGCGAGGCCGGCGCCGGTGTGCGGGGCCGGATCGGTCGGGCCCTGTCACGCCGGCTGCCGGCGGCAGCCGGGTCTCGTCCCGCGGTGACGGCGGCGGCGGGACGAGAGCCCGGCGCGACACCCGCTGCGGCGCGCACCGTGCGGAAGGCCTGGCCCGGTCAGCCGGTGCCGCCGGGGTCCGGTCCGGAACGGGATCTCGGCCGCGGGACGCGTGCGGTCGTGCGGGGGCGGGATCGCTCGAAGCGGCGTCGGGGCCCCGTGGCGGCGTGGCTCCGGCCGGTCACAGGCCGAGCGCGTGCGTGAGCTGCCGGGTGAAGTTGAGGCTGCCGGTACCGGCCCCCGCCGCGACGGCGACGGACTCCAGCGCGGTGCGGATCCGGCCCCGGTTGGGCGGCAGACCGTCCTCGGCGGACAGCGCCAGCTCGGCCTGGATCCTCTCGCCCCACCCGGCCAGGCCGGGGTACTCGGCGCGCAGCGCCCCGGTGAGCCGCTCGGCGACGGCCATGAGCGTTTCGAGGTCGTAGGTGCCGTTCTTGATGTCCATGCCGCCGTAGTCGCCGTAGTCGCCGAAGCCGGCGGGGCCGTTGAGGTTTCCGAAGTTGTAGGTGCTCATGTCCTGTCCTCGTTTGTGGCCCGAACGGGCCCTAGGGAGTGTGGGGTTGAGCCTGATCGGCCGAAGATGCCGGGATCGCCGACGTTACCGACGCCGGGGGTGTGTGTGCTGCCGGGGACGGGGGGCCGGCCCTCCGCCCACGGCCCCCGCGGTGCGCAGAGGCTCTCCAGGTGGCATGCCGCGGGGACATCCGGGGCGATGACGTCCGAAAATCGCCACCCATCCGGGTGACCGGTGTTCGTTGACCCGCCCCCGACATCGACGTGGGGCGAGGCCGGCACGACCGCTTCGAGGCGGGCGAGGTCGGTGCCGGGCCCGGCTCGGGGGCGTCGGGCCGGTCTCCGTAGAGCGTCCGGCCGACGTCGCGGGCGGCGGCGTGGGGGCGTCGCGGGCGGCATGGTCGTCGAGGTGCGCCGGGGTGTTCGTGCGTACCGCGCAGCGCCGGTGATGGTCTGGCCGTCACGCTCATACGCCCCCTCCGGCCGTCGGCGCGCTTCACCCTAGGGACAACCCGTCGGGTTTGTCGCGGGGTTCGGTGAGCGCTGGCCCTGGGGCACGTGGGCGTGATAGGGGCCGCCGGGTCCGGCGTTCCCCTGTGACGTCGGACCGCGGCGGCTCTTCGTTCTGCGCCCGTCGTGGGCCGTGTGTCACTCGCCCGGCGAACTCGGCGGGCGCGAGGGGCGCTTATCGGCCACTGCGCTCGTCGGTCAGTCGAAGCGGAGGGCGCCGGTGCGGGTGCGCTTCACCTCGAAGAGGTCGGGATGGCCGGCCAGCACCCGGAAACTGTCGAAGAGTCGGGCCGCGTCGGCGCCGCGCGGGATCGCGCGCAGTACGGGCCCGAACCAGACCGTGCCGTCGATGTGCAGGGTCGGTGTGCCCACGTAGCCGCCGGAGTCCGGCTCGGTGCCGGCCGTGTGGCTGCGGCGCACGGCGGCGTCGTGCGACGGGTCGTGGGCGGCGGCCGACAGCTCGGCGGGCAGCCCGAGTTCGGCCAGCGACTCGGTGATCACCTGGTCGAAGTCCTCGGTGCCGCGTTCGTGGATGCGGGTGCCGAACGCGGTGTACAGGTCGCGCAGCACCTCCTCGCCGTGCCGTTCGGCGGCGGCCACGGCGACCCGCACCGGGCCGATCGACCGGTCCACCAGATCCCGGTACCAGTCGGGGAGTTCGTTGCCCGTGTTGTGCAGATACAGGCTCATCACCCGGAACCGGAGGTCGAGCGGGCGCAGGCGCTCGACCTCCAGCAGCCAGCGGGAGGTGATCCAGGCGAAGGGGCAGGCCGGGTCGAAGAAGAAGTCGATCCGGGTCGGGGCGGGCTCGGTGGCGGTGTCGCGGTGCGTCATACAGATGACGGTAGTCCCGCATTGGCGCAGTGTCCCGCCCCAATGTCTCCTTTGATCACTGGTCCAATTTTTCGGTGCGGCCGGTCTCCGCAGGCCCGGCCGAGTACTCCGGGTCCACGACGGCGATCCGCGTCCGGCGTAGGTGTTCGGGCTCCGCCACGACGTCGATCCGGGTGATCCGGCCGGCCGTGCCGAAGGCGAAGGCCAGGACCAGCCGCGGCCGCCCGTGCGGCGCCATGACCAGGCCGAACTCCCCGTCCAGCAGGGCGACTCCGGTGAACCGGGCGCGGGCCACGGCCGCCTGGCGCCCTGGGCGACGGGCTCGGCGCCGCGCACCGTGATCGGCTGGGGTGTGGGTACGACCAGTGCGTCGGCGTGCAGCACCACGTCCGGGTCGAGCAGGGCGACCAGGGCCGTGAAGTCGCCGCCGCGGGTGGCGGCGAGGAACGCCTCGACGGCCCGGTGGCGGCGTGCGGCGTCGGCGGCGCGCGCGGGCGGCCGGCCCTGGACCCGGCGGCGGGCCCGGCTGGCCAGCTGTCGGGTGGCGGCCGGGGTCTTCTCGATCAGCGGGGCGATCTCCTCGAACGGCACGGCGAACATGTCGTGCAGTACGAAGGCGACCCGCTCGGCCGGGCCGAGGGTGTCGAGGACGACCAGCAGCGCGACGCCGACCTCGTCGGCCAGCAGCGCCTCCCGGGCGGGGTCGCCGGCCTCGGCGGGGACCGGCGGGGTGTCGTGGTCGTGGTCGTAGGCGTCGAGGAAGTCCTCGCGGCGGTTGCGCCGGGCCCGCAGCAGGTTGAGGCAGACCCGGGTCACCACGGTGGTCAGCCAGCCGGTGAGGTTCCGCACCGCGTCGAGGTCGGCCTGCCGGGCCCGCAGCCAGGCCTCCTGCAGAGCGTCGTCGGCCTCGGCGGCCGAGCCGAGCAGCCGGTGGGCCACGGCCGTCAGATGCGCCCGGTCCGCCTCGAAGCGCGCCGCGAGCCGCCGCTCGGTGTCCCCCGTGAAGTCGTCCACTTCTCCCCCGTCCCCCTCCGGCGAGCCTGGCGGCTCGCGCCCGTCCGGGGCCTACCAAACGCCAATCCGACCGGAAGATCAACTGTCGCCGGCCGCTCCGCGGGGTTCGCTCGGTGGGGAGCCGGGGTCAGCCGGTCGGTCTCGCCGCCTCGTCCGCCAGGCGGATCAGGTCGGCGAGCGGCAGCGAGCCGGCGGCCCGGCGCTCCCGTGCGAACCGGTCGGCGAGGCGCTGGAGCAGTTCGTTCAGCGGGGTCGGTACGCCGTGCAGCCGGCCCAGCAGGACGATCTCCCCGTTGAGGTAGTCGGCCTCGATGGTGCCGGTGCCCCGGGCGAGGGACTGCCAGGAGGAACCGCCGCCGCGCGGACCGCCGTCCAGCGGCACGAGGGTGACCTTGCCGTCGCGCGCCGCGCGCTCCTCCGCGGCGCTCGGGTACCCGATCCCGGCGGCGGCGAGGACGGCGGTCCCCTCGGCCCGCACGCGTGCGTACAGCGCCTGGGCGGGCTCGGTGTCGCGGGTTCCGGTCAGCGCCTCGATGGCGTTGCTGAGGTTCGCCAGCAGCTTGGCGTACCGCCAGCGGGCCACGTCGGGCACGACCGGTGCCTCGAAGCGGGCGTCCGCCAGGTCGGCGGCGATCCGGCGGGCGGTGTCGTCGGTGCCGTGCGGAAGGCGGCCGAGGTGCAGGATGCCGGTGAGCGGGCTGCCGGCGGCGGAGACGACGCCGGGCTCCTCGAAGGCCGAGGGCAGCCAGACGCAGACGCCGTACACCCGACGGAAGCGGCGCAGTGCCAGCCGTCCGCTCTCCACGCCGTTCTGCAGGCACACCAGCGGCAGCCGTTCGGCCGCCGTGCCACCGCCCGCGACGGGGGCGTCGGCCCAGGCCTCCAGGGCGGACACGGTGTCCTGCGTCTTCACGGCGAGGACGAGGACGTCGTCGGGGCGCAGCCCGCCGAGCGGCCCGGGCCCGTCGACGGCGGGCAGCCGGTACGTCGACTCCCCTTCCGGGACGCGCAGTCGCAGCCCGTGCTCCGCCAGTTCCGCCAGATGCCTGCCGCGAGCGACCAGGACGACCTCACGCCCGGCCTGGGCCAGCCGTCCGCCGACGGTCCCGCCGACCGCTCCCGCCCCGATGATGATGTAGCGCACGGAGCAGAGCCTCGCACACGCGGGTCAGGCGGGCACGGGTGCTTGACCTTGCCCCCGGGTCAAGGAGAAGCGTGCGGGGACATGGACGACTTCTCTCTGCGGCACACGCCGTACAGCGACCCGGGTGACCTGGACGCCGCCGCCCTGCCCCGCGGTCCGCGCCGGCTCGCGGAGCTGGTGCGCGGGCTGGTCCTGCACCGGCTGGAGGGGGAGCGGTTCGGGTACACCATCCCGGGGGAACGGCTGCACCACGACGCCGAGTCCCGGTACGTCACGGAGATCCTGCGCATCCTGCGCGAGCGCGGAACCGGCCCGCTCACCGAGGAACGCCCCTACGACCAGCGCTTCGTCGGCACGTGCCGGGACTTCGCGCTGCTGCTGTGCTCCCTGCTGCGGACCACCGGCACCCCGGCCCGCGTGCGGGGCGGCTACGCCACCTACTTCGTCGCCGGTTTCCACGACGACCACTGGGTGACCGAGTACCAACTCCCGGACGGCACCTGGCGGCTGGCCGATCCGCAGGTCCTCCACCCCAGCTACGGCGTGCCGTTCGATGCGCTGGACGTGCCCCGGGACCGGTTCCTCGTCGCCGGGCAGGCGTGGCGGGCCTGCCGGGCCGGGGAGGCGGACTGGGACACCTTCGGCGTCTGGGTCGTGCCGGGCCTGCGCGGCCTGGATCCGGTGGCGCACGCCGTCGTCCTGGATCTGGCCGCCCGGACCGGCACCGAACCGCTGCCCTGGGACGACTGGAGCCCGTGGGACGGTCACCTCGCCGAGGACGACGTCGCGCTGCTCGACACGGTGGCGGCGGCCGGCACCGAGGGGGAGCTGCGCCGCCTGAGCACCGACCCGCGGCTGGCCGTCCCCCCGCGAGATCCTGTCCCACGCGCCGTTCCTCGGTCCGCGGACCGTCAGGCTCCCTCGGCCGTCAGCTCGACGAGCTTGAGCACGGTGTTCCAGTTCCGGCTCGTGGCGATCAGGCCCTGGGTCAGGCGCGGGCGGGACAGGGCCTCGGCGAGCTTGGAGCGGCCGAGGCCCTCGGGGGCGTACAGGTACAGGCAGCGGTCGCCGAGGCGGAACTCCTCGGGGACGAACGCCGCGGCGTCGATGCCGGCGAAGCGGTCCGGGGCGACCGGTGCGGAGAAGTAGGTGACGTGCAGTTGCTTGGGCTGCAGCTCGGCGGCCGGGAACGGGCAGGCCTCGGCGACCGTCTCCAGATAGGCGTGGTCGCGCACGAGCACGCCGACCGGGAAGCCGAACCGCTCCTCGATCGCCCCGCTCAACTCCGCCGCGAGCGACTCCTCGTCGCCCTGGCCGGTGGTGAACACGGCTTGGCCGCTCTGCAGATGGGTCCGTACGCCGGTGTGGCCGAGGCCGGTCAGCAGCGCGCGGAGGTCGGCCATGGGCACCTTCTTGCTGCCGCCGACGTTGATTCCGCGCAACAGCGCCGCATAGGTCGTCATCCGGCCACCCTAAGGCGGCCGTCGTGCCCCGTGGGGGCGGGCACGACGGCCGGGCCCGCACGGGGCGGGGCTGCGCGAAACTCTCGCCGATCACCGGGCACTGGATCAACCTCTACACGCTCCTGTGACTTGTTCAACAAAGTTTCGTCATCACAAACCGCCGCGCTGGCGGCGGAACGGACAGCCCATGTCCTCCATGCGGCAGGGCCCCCGCGCACGTGCGCGACTGCGGGTGAGGGTGCGGATGCGTGGAGGCCGGTCGCGCCCACGCGGCGGTGAGACGCGGACCAGGTGACCTACTTCCCCGTCCCGCCCACCAGTTCCGCCTCGATGAGGTCCGCCGCCCGGTGGGTGCCTCCTTCCCGGGCCATCTCCGCCTGGATCTCCTTCAGGCGGCCGGCCACGTCCGGGTCGTCCGCGAGGGCGAGCGCGGCCTCGCGGAGGCGCTCGGCGGTGGCCTCCTCGGTGTCCAGCCGCCGGGCGACGCCGAGGCCCTGGAGCATGTCGGCGTTGCCGAACTGGTCGGCGGCCTGCGGTACGGCGATCATCGGCGTGGCGGTGGCCAGCCCCTCCTGGCTGCCGCCCGCCCCGGCGTGCGTGACGAACAGGTCGGCCTGCCGCAGGACCGCCAACTGCGGTACCCAGCTGTGCACTTCCACGTTGTCCGGTACGTCGCCCAGCTCGGCGGCGTCCACGTGCCGGCCGATCTGGAGGACCAGGTGCCAGCCGGGCAGGTCGGCGAAGGCGCGGACGCACTCCCGGTAGAAGGCGGGCTGCTTGGTGAAGGCCGAGCCCAGCGAGACCAGCGCCACCTTCTCGGCACCGGGGGGCCGCTGCCAGCCGCCCTGGTCGGAACGCTCGCCCTGACAGGCGCCGACGAAGGTGTACACCCGCTGGTCGACCCGGTCGGCGTGCGGCTGCAACGCCTTCGGGATGAGGACGATCGAACGCGACGGGTGGCCGGCGAACCGGTCCGGGTGCTGGGTGATCCCGTTCTCCCGCAGCCATGCCTCGAACCGTGCGTAGTACGCCTGTCCGCGCGGGGTCTTCCTCGGCTCGGCCCACATCGGCTCGGCCACCTCCTCCTCGGAGCCCTCCCAGGCCACGAGGTTCGGGGAGAGGGAGACCGCCGGGACGCCCCAGCGGTGGGCCAGTACACGGGCCGGATAGGAGGCGATGTCGTGCAGGACGAGGTCGGGTTCGTCGCCGGCGTAGGCGTCGACGAGCTGTGGGAGCGCCTGGACGGCGTCCGCCAGGAACGGCTCCACGTTGTCCAGCAGCGTGGTCCCCCAGGCCTCCGGGTCGGCGTCGGGTCCGGGCAGTGTCGAGGTGTAGGGCACGGGCCGGGCCCCGGTGGCGGCCACCTTCTCGGCGAACGCCGGCGGGATGGCGTACGTGACCCGGTGGCCCCGGGCGACGAGTTCGCGGATCACCTCCAGGCTGGGGTTCACGTGGCCGTGCGCGGCGATGGAGAACATGGCGATGTGGGCGGGAGTGGTCATGACGCCGAGACTAGACGAGACGATACGTCTCGTTCAATTTCTTTTCCCGTTCGCCCGCCGGCCCTCCCCGTTCAGCGCTGATAGCGGGCCAGGACCTGGTTGCCGTCCTTCACCAGGCGTCTGCGCAGCTCGGCGAGGCCGATCGCGCCGCTGTAGTACTCCTGGAAGGCCGGGGTGGCCACCTTGTCCTTCCACTCGGGGTACCCGCGGACGGACTGGGCGGGCGCCGGGCTCAGACGGGCGGCGAGGGCCGTGCCGGTGGCCCAGCCGTTCTCCGTGGTGTGCAGGGCGGGGTCCTTCAGCGCCTGGGTGCCGGTGGGCAGCATCCAGTCGCCGAGCGCGAGGCGGACCATGTTCTTCGGCCGCAGCAGGAAGTCGATGAACGCGGCGGCTTCCTTCTTGTGCGGGCAGTCGGCGGAGACGGACAGGGTCTGCGGGCTGACGCCCTGGGTGAGCCCGGACGCTCCCGCGGGAGCGGGCAGCACCTCCCAGCGGAAGCCTTCGGGTGCCTGCTGCACGATCTGCTGGCGGTAGGAGAAGCCCAGCGGGACCATCGCGTACCGGCCGCCGAAGAAGCCGGGCAGGGTGTCCGAGCCGCCGCTGCCCAGCGTCGAGGCGGGGGCGCTGCGGTCGACGGCGACCTGGGCGTGGACCGTGCTCGGCACGACCGCGTCACCGGAGGTGAAGCGTACGGTCACCCTGCCGTCCGCCTCCCGGTGGAAGAGCCTGCCGCCCGCCGACAGGGAGAGGTTGAGCGTGGCGGAGACGGGCTCCTTCAGCGGCCAGGCCACGCCGTACCTGCCGGGCCCGCTCAGCCTCTTCGCCACCTGCCGGAACTCCGCCCAGCTCCAGGGATGCCCGGCGGTCGGGATGCGCACCTTCGCCGAGCGCAGCCAGGTGGCGTTGGCGATCAGCACCCGGGGTTCCTGGAGGAACGGCACCCCGTAGACGCCCCGCCCGAAGGTGGCCGTCTCCCAACTCGCCTGCGGTATGTCCGCCCTGAGGCGCGCCGGCAGCAGATCGGTCAGGTCGGCGAGGTAGCCGCCGTAGGCGAAGTCGGCCAGGTCGTCGGAGGCGTCGTGGATGACGTCCGGTGCCTCGCCGCCCTCGAAGGAGGTGAGCAGCTGGTCGTGGACGCTGTCCCAGCTTCCCTGGACGTACGCGACCCTGACGTCCGGGTGGCTCGCGTTCCACTCCCTGACCAGGGCCTTGTTCGCGGCGACGGACTCCTGCTGCCAGGCGAGGGACTGGAAGCGCAGGGTGATCGGGCCGCCGGCGCGCCGGCCCGGTGCCGAGCAGCTCGCGAGCAGCAGCACGACGACGAGGAGGAACGCGCGCGCCAGGGGCCTGCGGGTCCTCATCAGCTCTTCACCGCCCCGGCGAGCAGGCCGGCCGTGATCCTCCGCTGCACCAGGGCGAAGACGGCCAGCGAGGGAAGCGTGGCGAGGAACGCCGCGGCGGCCAGCGGGCCCAGGTCGGCCACACCCTCCGCGCCGATGAAGTGGGTGAGGACGACCGGCAGGGTCTGCCTGCCGGGACTCTTGAGGAGCACCAGCGCGAAGAAGAACTCGTTCCACGCGGTGACGAACGCGAACAGCGCCGTCGCCGCGATGCCCGGCGCGAGCAGCGGCGCCGTCACCGACACGAGGGTGCGCAGCCGCCCGGCGCCGTCGACGGCCGCCGCCTCCTCCAGTTCGGCGGGAACGGCCCGCACATGGCCGACGAGCATCCACAGCGCGAACGGCAGCGCCCACACCACGTACACCACCACCAGCCCGGTCAGGGAGTCGACGAGGCGCAGGTTCTTCAGTACCAGGAAGAGCGGAATGATCACCAGCACGAAGGGGAAGGCCTGACTGACCACCACCCATCCGGTGGCGGCCCGGGCGAGCCGGGTGCGGTGCCGGGCCATGACGTACGCCATGGGCGTCGCGAGCACGACGGCGACGACGGCGGTGGCGAGCGCCACCAGCAGGGAGTTGAGGGCGGCGTGCGCGAGCGGCTGCTCCTGGAAGGCCTGCCGGACGTTGGCGAGGGTGGGATGGCGCGGGATCCATGTCGGATGCGGACTGCCCAGCTCGCGCGGGGACTTCAGGGCGGTGGAGAGCAGCCACAGGAGCGGGAAGGCCAGGAAGAGCAGATAGCCGAGCAGGGCGGTGTGCTGTCCGGCGCGTACGATGCGGCGGGTCCTCATGCCGGTGCACCTCCGCGCAGCCGGCCGGCCAGGAACACCGCGAGCAGCACCGAGACGACGGCGACGAGCACGCACCCCATGGCGGCCGCGTAGCCGAACTGGCCGTAGCGGAAGGCTTCTTCGTAGGCGAACAGCGAGGGCAGCCGGGTCTTGCCGCCGGGTCCGCCGCTGGTGAGGACGTAGACCAGGGCGAAGGAGTTGAGGTTCCAGATGAGGTTGAGCGCGGTGATGGCGAGGGCCACCGGTCTGAGTGCGGGCCAGGTGACCGCGCGGAAGCGACGCCAGGCACCGGCGCCGTCGACCGCGGCGGCCTCGTGGAGTTCGCGCGGGACGTTCTGCAGTCCGGCGAGCAGGGCGACCGTGGTCTGCGGCAGGCCGGCCCAGACACCCACGACGATCACCGCGGGCAGGGCGGTGGCCAGGGCGCCGAGCCAGTCGTGGCCGTCGCCGAGGCCGAGGTCGCGCAGGGTCTCGTTGAGGATGCCCGCGTCCGGGTTGTAGACGAGTCGCCACATGATGCCGACGACGACCTCGGGCATCGCCCACGGCACGATGGCGAGGGCGCGGACCAGTCCGCGCAGCCGCAGGTCCTGGGAGAGGAGCAGGGCCAGGCCGAGCGCCAGCAGGAACTGGGGCACGGTCACGCCGGCGGCCCAGACCAGGCCGATGCGGAACGACTCCCAGAAGAGCGTGTCGTGCACGAGGTCGCGGAAGTTGAGGGCGCCGATCCAGCGGGTGGCCTGGGTGCGGCCGGACTGGGCGTCCGTGAGGGCGAGCAGGACGCCGTAGAGCAGCGGACCCACACTGAACAGGAGGATCGGGATCAGCGCGGGCAGGACGAGGAACCAGGCGCTCCGCCCGGCGGCGCGGCGACCGCCCGGCCGTCGCACATCGGCCACTGATGTCACGGAATCAGCCCCTTTGCCTGCTCCGGTTGGCGTGTTCATGGTCGTGAAGGCCTGATACCTCGTCAAGGGACCGCGCACACGGCTCGACCTGGACGAATGCAAGACTGGCCGGGTAGGGCACACGCACCGCAGGTGGACGGCACGGAGGCGGCACGATGGACGAGGCACGGGCTCGGGACGTACTGGCCGCGGCGGGGGTGCTGCCGGGCCCGGCACGGGACGCGCGGCTCCTCGCCCTCGGCGAGAACGCGGTGTTCGCCGCCGGTGACCTGGTGGTGAAGGTGGGGCGCGACGCCGAGCTGCTCCAGCGGGCCCGGCGCGAGCTGGACATCGCCGGCTGGCTGGCCGAGGCGGACGTGCCGGCCGTACGGGCGGCCGAGCCCGAGCCGCGACTGGTCGAGGGCCACCCGGTGACCGTGTGGCACCGGCTGCCCGAGCCCGTGCGTCCCGCCGAGCCGGGCGACCTGGCGCGGCTGCTTCGGATCGTGCACGCACTTCCCGCTCCCCCTTTCGCGTTGCCGCCCCGTGAGCTGCTGGGTGGTGTGGAGCGGTGGCTGCGGCTCGCGGGCGACGCGATCGACGCCGAGGACGCGGCCTATCTGCGTGCGCGCCGGGACGGTTTCGCCGCCGCCGCGGCCGCGCTGACGCCCCGTCTGGCGCCGGGGCCGATCCACGGCGACGCGCTGCCCCGCAATGTGCACATCGGGCCGGACGGGCCGGTCCTGGTGGATCTGGAGACCTTCTCGGCCGACCTGCGCGAGCACGATCTGGTGGTCATGGCCCTGTCCCACGACCGGTACGGCCTGCCGGATGAGGCGTACGCGTCGTTCGTCGAGGCCTACGGGTGGGATGTGCGCGAGTGGGAGGGGTGCGGGGTGCTCCGCGGGGCCCGGGAGACGGCGAGCTGTGCATGGGTGGCCCAGCATGCGCCGGGCAATCCGAAGGCGTCGGCCGAGTTCCGGCGGCGGGTGGGGTCGTTGCGGGACGGGGACGAGACGGTGCGGTGGTATCCGTTCTGAGGCCTGCCCGCCACGCGGCCTCCACCCGAAGACGGCCTACGCGGGCTGGCTCTCGGCCAGCTCCCGCAGCGGCCAGGTGCCGTCGATCACCGCGTCCGGCTCCCCCTTGCGGCGCAGGAACGCCTGGAAGTCGGCCGCCCACTCCGCGTACCACTGGATCTGGCGTCGATGCAGTTCCGCCGGGCCCAGTGCGGCGATCTTCGGGTGGCGGTCGGCTATCGCGGACGCGAGCCGCGCCGCGGCGAGGGCGTCGGCCGGGGCGGTGTGGGCCGCGTCGAGGGATATGCCGTACTCGGCGCACACCGCTTCCAGGTTCCGCTTGCCGCGGCGGTAGCGGTCGACCCAGCGGTCGATGGTGTAGGGGTCGACGACCGGGGCGGGCGGGGCGCCGCCCAGGCGGTCGGCGAGGGACGGCAGGGCGTGCCGGCGCAGCTCGGCGGAGAGCAGGGTGAGATCGAAGGCGGCGTTGTAGGCGACGACCGGGACGCCCGACTTCCAGTACCCGACCAGCACGTCGGCGATGGAGTCGGCCACCCGGTCGGCCGGCCGGCCCTCGGCCGCCGCGCGCTCGTTGCTGATGCCGTGCACCGCGACCGCGTCGGCCGGGATCTCCACGCCCGGATCGGCCAGCCATTCCCTGCGCCCCAGGGGCTCACCGGCTCTGACCTCGATCACCGCGCCGGTGACGATACGTGCCTCGCGCGGATCGGTCCCGGTCGTCTCCAGGTCGAAGCCGATCAGCAGCTCCCGGTGCCAGCCCATGGGCGGTCCCCCTTCTTGGTGGTGCTTTCCCCCAGTGGCCTCCACCATCGCACGCGGCACTGACAATCCGAGGCTCGCGTTCCGCTTGTGCCGTCGGACCGTTCGGGACACCCCTCAGGACACAGGGCGCGAATCCACCCAAGCCAGCTCGAACTCCTCGCGATACGTCGGGAAAAGTCCTGCTTCGACCACATCATCCGACTTGACCAGCTTGCTGCCGTTGCGCAGCACCAGCACCGGAGACTCCATCCCCCGGGCCCCGCGCAGATAGGACTGCACCACGGCGATGCCGTCGGCGCCGTCGCCGTCCACCAGGTAGGCGGTGAAGCGCGGTGTCTCGTCGTAGACCTGGATCTCGAAGGCGCCCGGGTCGCGGAGCCGGGAGCGGACCCGGCGCATGTGCAGGATGTTCATCTCGACCGACCGGCTCAGTTCGCCCCGTTTCATCCCCAGTTCCCGCTCACGGCGCTTGACCGAGCTGGAGGCCGGGTTGAGGAAGAGCAGCCGTACCCGGCAGCCGGACTCGGCGAGCCGGACCAGACGGCGGCCGGAGAAGTTCTGCACCAGCAGGTTGAGGCCGATACCGATGGCGTCGAGGCGGCGGGCGGAGCCGAAGATGTCCTCGGCCGGGAACTGGCGCATCAGCCGCACCCGGTCCGGATGGACGGCGACCACGTCGGCGTACCGGTCGCCGACCAGGTCCTCGACCGCGTCCACCGGGAGCCGGCGTGCGGAGGGGACGTCACCGCCGGCGCCGAGCATCTCCAGCAGCCTGGCCGACGCGCGCTCGGCCTGGTTCAGGACCGCCTCCGACAGCGCCCGGTTGCGGGAGACGACGTTGCGGGTCACCTCCAGCTCGTCCAGGGCGAGTTCGAGGTCGCGGCGCTCGTCGAAGTACGGCTCGAAGCACGGCCAGTGCTGCACCATCAGCTCGCGCAGCTGCGGCAGGGTGAGGAAGCTGAGCACGTTGTCGTCGGCCGGGTCGAGCAGGTAGCCCTTGCGGCGGCTGACCTCCCGCACGGCGACCGCGCGCTGCACCCACTCCTGCCCGGCCGGGCCGGCCGCGGCGACCACCCAGTCGTCCGCGTGGACGGGTTCGTAGATGGGCCGCAGTACGGCGGCCACGACCGCGCGCAGGCGTTGCTCGACGAGGTTCAGCCAGATGTAGGCCCGGCCGGCCCGCTGGGCGCGGGTGCGCACCTCGCGCCAGGCGTCGGCGTCCCAGTCCAGCTCCGGCCCGATGGATCCCGCGTCCATCGGGCGGGCCAGGGACACCGCGCCGGGCGGGACGTCTGCGGAGTGCCCCTCGTGACCCTCGTCACCAGGGGGCAGCTCCAGCCCTCCCGAGCCCACCCGTGCACCGCCTTCCGCTCCCCCGGGCCTTTCCCGTCTCAACGATCAAGGAAGGGTACTCCGCGAGGGGTCGGCGGTGCAGCCGGATGGAGAGGGTTGTTTCTCAACTATCGCGGCCGACATGCCCGTTGATGTCGGCCAGATCGGCCGGAGTGAGCGGATTCATAGCGGTCACGTCCCGTGGGACGATGGAGAAGCCCTGCCAGTGGACGGGCATCGGCTGCTGGTCCTCGTCGCGGACGATGTGGTGGAAGCCCACGTTCACCCACATGATGGGGTGGGTCAGGGGCTGTCCGTTGACCCAGCCGTCCACGGACCTGGGGTGACCGTCGCCGCAGGCCGGCAGGTTGCCGCTGGCGTACTGCTCGCACTTGTCGTACTCGGTGAAGTACACGTCGTGCCGGGTGAAGGGGCGGCCCAGGTACTTGGTGGTGGCGCCCGGAACGAGCTCGTACGAGCGCGCGTGCCCGTCCTTGTTCTTGCCCGTCGCGCTGACCACCCGCCACCAGCGCATGTTCTGGGCGTCGCCCGCGAGTTCCCTGGTGACCTTCGTGAGCGTGGTCTTGTTGGTCGGCCCCCGGCTGCCCGCGGGCGGGCTGACCTTCGAGTCGTACTGCTCGATCCGGGTCTTGGAGGAGCCGTCGAGCCCGAAGTCGAGCCGCCAGAAGATGTTGTGGCTGTGGCTGACGGCGTAGTCGCGGGCGCCCTTGCCGATGGGCCAGCCGCGGCCGTCACCGGCGTCGTAGTCCTCGGGCGCGAGACTGCCGGTCGCGCCGGCGTTCATGCTGATCGTGCCGTCGTCCTGGAAGCGCCACTCGGTGATGTACTCGTACCAGCTCACCTTGTTGACGGTGTAGAGCAGCAGGTCCTTGCCCTGGGCCTGGTAGACCTTGCCGGAGTCCTCGGACTGCATGTGGTACGCGTGGCCCCGGGAACGGGTCGTGGCGCACAGGCCCTTGACGTTCTGGGACCCGGCGTACAGCGGCTCCCGGACCTTGACGGTCTTGATGCTGCCGCCAGGGCATTCGGCGGGCTTCAGGTTCAGCAGGCCGTTGCCGAAGCTGTACTCCGTCACGTCGTTGTACTCGGCCTTGCCGTCGTCGTACGGCACGTGGATCTGGGCCAGCTTGGCGCTGTTGAGGACCTTGATCGGCTTGGACTCGCCGGGCGGCTGGTAGGAGATGTCCTCCAGGATGATCCCGGACGTGCTGTTGAAGCGCCAGCACATGCGCCAGGTCGTCCCGGTGGAGAGCTTCTGTTCGATGCGGTAGGCCGCGCTGCAGTCGGGGGCCGGGGCGGCCGCGGCCGTCGGCCGGGCGGCGGCCGGTCCCGCCCCGGTCATCGCGCCGGCGGCCAACGCGGCGAGGGACAGACCGATGACCGCCCGCCTGCGAGCACGGCTCATTCTGTGGACGCGCATGAAGACGTGACTCCCTTACAGGAGAGGAAGGTGTGGAGTGCGAACGGAGGCCGGCTCAGCCGAGCTGGAGGACCTTGCGGGCGCTCAGGTCGATCACGAACTTCCGCGCGTCGATCCAGGGCCCGTTCCTGACCTTCGGGAACAGGCGGGTGCAGCGGTGCTCGCCGCATCGCGCGACCGCGGCCGAGCCACCCGGAGCGGCCCGGTACACCATGCTGCTGAGCTGCAGCTGGTCCGGGGACGTGAGCTCCTTGCCGGTGGCGTCCTTGTAGTCCGCCTTCAGCCCCGCGCCCAGTGCGTCGGCGATCAGCACCCTGGCCGCCTCGATCTGCTCGGCGCGGCTCAGCGGCGGCTGGACGCCGTGCTGGGCGGCGGTCCGCTCGACCTTGCCCGTGTCGAGGTTGACGGTCCTGGTGACCAGGGTGTCGTCCCGGTAGTCGTAGACCGTGACGTCGGCACGCCGTGGTGCGTTCGGGTCGTCGACCTCGTCGGCCTCCGGCTCGGCCAGCTGGACGTCGAGCCGCTCCGGACCGCGCCCGCCCCTGACGTTCTGGCTCGTGTCGAACAGCTGCCGGCTCACGGCGAGCTTCTCGACCCGCGTGATCTCGTCGTCGGTCAGCGGGTCGAGGCCCTTGCCCTTCTTCCCCTCGGCCGGCGCCTGCTCCACCACGCCCGGCAGGGTCCCGTCCGCCCCCTGGCCCGTCTGCTGCGCGGCCCGGGTCCCGCCGCCTTTGCTCCCTCCCGTTTCGTTCGCCCCCGCCGTGCCCGGCAGGGTGATCGCGACCATCGCGGCGGTCCCCACCGTCGCGATGGCCACTCCTGCCATTAACTTGCCCAGATGGCGGTGCACTGTCTCACGCACATTTCCCCCTGCTCCCCGTGGCTCTCACGGGGGTACGTGTTGCCCCACTGGTTCGGCGCACGGCGGGTAAGAGAGCCGCCGTGCGCACTGGTCGGTGGGTAAGAGGGACGCAAGACACGGGAGGTTCCGTCACTTTCGGCAAGACTCGGGGGCCAACGCGGCCCCAGGGCGGCGGCACACCTGGGAGAGTCGTATCCATGCAGGTCTGGCCTGGACAGGCGTATCCGCTCGGCGCCACCTACGACGGCGCCGGAACCAACTTCGCGGTCTTCACGGAGGCCGCGGACCGAGTAGAGCTGTGTCTGCTGCACGACGACGGCTCGGAGACGGCGGTGGAACTGCGCGAGAGCGACGCGTTCGTGCGGCACGCGTACGTGCCGGGCGTGATGCCCGGACAGCGGTACGGGTTCCGGGTGCACGGCCCGTACGACCCCGGACGCGGGCTGCGCTGCAACTCCGCGAAGCTGCTGCTCGACCCGTACGCGAAGGCGATCAGCGGCTCGATCCACTGGGGCGAGGAGGTGTACGGCTACCACTTCGGCGCTCCGGACAGCCGCAACGACCTGGACTCGGCGCCGCACACCATGGCGTCGGTGGTGATCAACCCGTACTTCGACTGGGCCGACGACCGGCCGCCGCGCACCGAGTACCACCACACGGTGATCTACGAGGCCCACGTCAAGGGTCTGAGCATGCGTCACCCGGGGCTCCCGGAGGAGCTGCGGGGCACGTACGCGGCGCTCGCCCATCCGGCGCTCATCGACCATCTGACCAAGCTCGGGGTCACGGCCCTGGAACTGATGCCCGTACACCAGTTCGTACAGGACCACCGGCTGGCCGACATGGGCCTGGGCAACTACTGGGGCTACAACACCATCGGCTTCTTCGCCCCGCACAACGCGTACGCCTCCTGGGGCGACCGCGGCCAGCAGGTGCTGGAGTTCAAGTCGGCGGTCCGGGCGCTGCACGAGGCCGGGATCGAGGTCATCCTGGACGTCGTCTACAACCACACCGCCGAGGGCAACCATCTGGGCCCGACGCTGTCCTTCAAGGGCATCGACAACGCGTCGTACTACCGTCTCGCGGACGATCCGCGCTACTACACGGACACCACGGGCACCGGGAACTCGCTGCTCATGCGGTCCCCGCACGTGCTCCAGCTGATCATGGACTCGCTGCGGTACTGGGTCACCGAGATGCACGTGGACGGCTTCCGCTTCGACCTCGCGGCCACGCTCGCCCGGCAGTTCCACGAGGTGGACCGGCTGTCGTCGTTCTTCGACCTGGTGCAGCAGGACCCGGTGGTCTCGCAGGTGAAGCTGATCGCCGAACCCTGGGACGTGGGCGAGGGCGGTTACCAGGTGGGCAACTTCCCGCCGCTGTGGACCGAGTGGAACGGCAAGTACCGGGACACGGTGCGGGACCTGTGGCGGGACGAGCCGCGGGCGCTCGCGGAGTTCGCCTCCCGGCTGACCGGCTCCTCGGACCTCTACCAGGGCGACGGCCGCCGCCCGCTGGCCTCGATCAACTTCGTCACCTGCCACGACGGCTTCACACTGCACGACCTCGTCGCCTACAACCACAAGCACAACAGGGCCAACGGCGAGGACAACCGGGACGGCGAGAGCCACAACCGGTCCTGGAACTGCGGGGTGGAGGGCGAGACGGACGACCCGGAGGTGCTCCGGCTGCGCGCCCGGCAGATGCGGAACTTCATCGCCACGCTGATGCTGTCCCAGGGCGTGCCGATGATCAGCCACGGCGACGAGTTCGCGCGCACCCAGCGGGGCAACAACAACGCCTACTGCCAGGACAACGACCTGTCGTGGGTGCACTGGCCCGAGGACGGCGACGATCCTGCCGGTGGTCTGCTGGAGTTCACGCGCGCGATGGTGTGGCTGCGCCGGGACCATCCCGTCTTCCGCCGGCGCCGCTTCTTCCACGGCCGTCCGGTGGAGGGCACCCATGACGATCTCTCCGACATCGCCTGGTTCACCCCGGAGGGCACCGAGATGACCCAGCGGGACTGGGACTCGGCGCGGGCGTCCGCGCTGACGGTGTTCCTGAACGGCAACGCGATCTCCGAGCCGGGCGCCCGCGGGGAGCGCATCACCGACGACTCGTTCCTGCTGATGTTCAACGCCTCGCCGGCGCCGCTGGACTTCGTGGTGCCGGTCGACCACGGACGGCAGTGGCAGGTCGTCGTCGACACGGCCGAGCCCGACGGGGTGCCGCCGGGGTCGGGGACGAAGGTCGGGGCGGGCGACCGGATCACCTTGCCGGACCGCAGCCTGACCGTGCTGCAGCGGCCGGCGTAGCGGGCCCGGCGGGTCAGTGGCGGCAGCCCCCCTGGCGGGGCTGCTCGTCCACTCCGCGTGCGCGTGGGTCCGTACGCGCGGCGATGACACGAAAGACGGCCGACGGGGTACGTAGGTTTCCATGACTTCTGCGCGCCCCGGACCGGAGGTGCCCACGGCCACCTACCGGCTGCAGCTCCAGCCCGCGTTCCCGTTCGCCGCCGCCGCGGCGGCCGTACCGTACCTGGCGTCGCTCGGCGTCTCGCACCTGCACCTGTCCCCCGTCCTGGAGGCCGTGCCCGGCTCCGCGCACGGCTACGACGTCGTGGACCACGCGCGCGTGCGCGAGGAACTGGGCGGCGAGGAGGGCCTGCGGTCGCTGGCACGGACCGCGCGGGAGCACGGTCTCGGCCTGGTGGTGGACATCGTGCCGAACCACATGGCGATGGCACCCCGGCACAACCACGCCCTGTGGGAGGTGCTGCGCGAGGGGCCCGGCTCGCCGTACGCGCGCTGGTTCGACATCGACTGGGGGGCGCAGGACGGGCGGGTGCTGCTGCCGGTGCTCGGCGGTCCGGTCGGCTCACAGCTGGAGCACCTCGTGGTCGACGGCGACGTCCTGCGCTACCACGAGCACGTCTTCCCGCTGCGCGCGGGCACCGCGGAGCTGCCGCTGCCGGAGCTGCTGGACGCCCAGTGGTACCGCCCGGTGTGGTGGCGGCTGGCCCGTACGGAGCTGAACTACCGGCGGTTCTTCAGCATCTCGGAGCTGATCGGGCTGCGGGTGGAGGATCCGGAGGTGTTCGACGCCACCCACGCCAAGATCCTCCAGCTGCTGCGCGAGGACGTGATCGACGGACTGCGCGTCGACCATCCCGACGGGCTCGCCGACCCGGACGGCTACCTCGCCCGGCTGCACGAGGCGACCGGCGGGCGCTGGACGGTGGTGGAGAAGATCCTCGCCGACGGCGAGCGGCTGCCGGCGTCCTGGCCCGTCGCGGGCACCACCGGCTACGACGCCCTGCGCCAGGTCGACGGCCTGTTCACGGACCAGACGGGGGCGTATGAACTGCTGGGCCGCTATCGGGCCTTCGCGGCGCCGCAGACGGACCGGGGCGGCAACTGGGAGGCGACGGTACGGCGGGCCGCCTACAAGGTGCTCACGCACGAGCTGGCCGCGGAGACCGACCGGCTCACCCGGGTGGCCACCCGGCTGTGCGCGTCCTCGCCCGACCTCGCGCTGCGCGACCGGGCCCCCTGGGCGCTGCGCACGGCCGTGGAGGAGCTGCTGGTGCGGATGCGGGTGTACCGGCCGTACGCCTGCGGTGACGCGGCCGCCGTCGTCACCGAGGAGGCCGCCGACGAGGCGCGGCTGGCCTTCGTGGTGCCCGAGGAGGCGGAGGCCGTCGGCATCGTGCGGCGGCTGCTCGTCGAACCGCCCGGTGACCCGGCGGCGCCGGACCACGCCGACCGGGTGGAGTTCCGTACCCGCTTCGCGCAGACGGCGTCGGCGCTGCGCGCCAAGTCGGTGGAGGACACCGCGTTCTACCGCTATGTGCCGCTGCTGTCGGCGACCGAGGTGGGTGGCGATCCGGGCCGGCCGGGAGTGTCCCCGGAGGACTTCCACGCGTACTGCGCGCGCGTGCAGCGCGACTGGCCGGCCACCGGCACGGTGGTCACCACGCACGACACCAAGCGCAGTGCCGACGTGCGTGCGGCGCTGGCCGTGCTCACCGAGTGCCCCGACCGGTGGACGCGGCTGCTGGCCGAGGCGGCCGGGCCCGAGGAGGGCGTGGGCGTGCCGGACGGGCAGCTGGCCTGGGCGGCCTGGCAGACGGTGTTCGGGCTCGGGCCCGCGGAGGAGGAGCGGGTGCGGCAGGCGCTGCTGAAGCATGTGCGCGAGGCGGGCATGTACACCAGCTGGACGGAGCAGGAGCCGCCGTACGAGGAGGCGGTGGCCTCGTTCGTCGCCGCCGGCCCGTGCGGGGCGCCGGGCGCGCGCGTGGCCGCGTTCCGCAAGGCGCTGGAGCCGCACATCCGGGCCAACGTTCTCGGCACCGCCCTGGTTCATCTGACGATGCCGGGGGTGCCGGACGTGTACCAGGGCACGGAGGGCGAGTACCGGGCGCTGGTGGACCCGGACAACCGGCGTCCGGTGCCGTTCCCGCCCGAGGTGCCCGGGGAGAAGGACGCGCTGACGGCGGCGGCGCTGCGGCTGCGCGCCCGGCGCCCCGCTGCCTTCGGCACGTCCGCGTCGTACGAACCGCTCACCGCCGAGGGCCCGGCGGCGGAGCACTGTGCGGCGTTCGCGCGCTCCGGCGAGGTGGTCACGGCGGTGACCCGGCTGTCGCTGCGCCTCGCGGAGGCGGGCGGCTGGCGGGACACCGCGCTGACGCTGCCGCCGGGCCGCTGGGCGGACGTGCTGACCGACGGCAGGGAGTTCACGGGGCACGCACGCGTGGCGGACCTCTTCGACCGGCTGCCGGTGGTGCTGCTGGAGCGTGTGGCGCAGGGGTGAGGCGGCTCAGCGGACGGGCGCGACGGGCAGCGGGCAGTCCTCGTACGGCTGTTCCGGCAGGTCTCCGAGAGCGGGCCAGGTGGTGCGCAGGAGGTCCACGAAGGCCTCGGCGGCCCCGGTGGGCGGCACGCGCGCGTAGACCGTCAGGGGGCGCTTCCATGCCGGGTCGGGGCTGAGGACCATGCAGTCCTCCCCGACGGCACCGCGCACGACGTGGGCGGGTGCGACGCACACCCCGACGCCGGCCGCGGCCATCCGCACGGCCGTCGAGGTGTGCTCGGTCCACACGGCGGTCCGGGGCGCGAACCCGGCCCGCCCGCACGCCCAGTCGAGGAAGCGCGCGCCGTGCACGACGGGTTCCATGGCGCAGCGGATCCAGGCGCGGTCGGCGAGCTCGGGCAGCGTCACCGTCGTACGGCCCGCCAGCCGGTCGTCGAAGGGGACCACGAGGACGAGTTCCTCCTCGCCGACCGGTACGACCGTGCCCGGCGGGTCGGCGGGCCCGGGGCCGAACGCGAGGTCCGCGGTGCCGCGCTGCACGGCCTCCTCCAGCGCCTCGGTGGTGGCGTACTCGTGCAGGCGCAGCAGGACCCGGGGACGGGCTGCGCGCCAGCGGGCGAAGACGTCGGGCAGGACGCCGACGGCGAGGGAGTGCAGGGTGGCGACATGCAGTTCGCCGCCCTCGGCTCCGGCGGTGGCCCGCGCCGCGCGGCGGGCCTGAGCGGCGCTGCGGACGGCGAGTTCGGCGTGCGGCAGGAAGGCCCGCCCCATGGGGGTCAGGCGCACGCCACGCGCCAGGCGCTCCAGCAGGGCGCCGCCGACCGACTTCTCCAGCGCCTTGATCTGGTGCGAGAGCGCGGGCTGGGTGACGTGCAGGGTCTCCGCCGCCCGGGTGAAGGACGCCTCCTGGACGACGGTCACGAAGTACTCCATCTGCCGCAGGCTCAAATCCGCGCCCTCCCCCAGGACTCACCGGCATGCCGCGCATAAGCATTCTGCATGGCTTCCACAACAACATTGCCTTGGACTCATGACAAGGGGCGGGCGGAGGGTGGAGGCATGAGCACACAGGCCACGAACACCCCGGATGTCCTCGTCATCGGCGGCGGAACGGGCGGCTACGCCACCGCGCTGCGCGCCGCCTCCCTCGGGCTCGGCGTCGTCCTCGTCGAGCGCGACAAGGTCGGCGGCACCTGTCTGCACCGGGGCTGCATCCCGAGCAAGGCGATGCTGCACGCCGCCGAGCTGGTCGACGGCATCGCCGAGGCGCGCGAGCGGTGGGGGGTGAAGGCCACGCTGGACTCGGTCGACTGGGCGGCGCTGGTGGCCACGCGGGACGACATCGTGGCGCGCAACCACAAGGGGGTCGAGGCGCATCTGGCGCACGCCGGCGTACGGGTGGTGCGCGGGAGAGCACGCCTGACGGGTCCACGTACGGTGCGGGTGGAGGGCGCGCTCACGGATTCCGCGCCGGGCGCCCCGGACAGGTCCGCGCCCGGCGTGCACGACTTCACCGCGCGCCGCGGCATCGTCCTCGCCACCGGCTCGCACCCGCGCACGCTCCCGGGGCTCGTGCCGGACGGGCGGCGGGTGGTGACCAGCGACGACGCGCTGTTCGCGCCGGGGCTGCCGGCGTCCGTCCTGGTGCTCGGCGGGGGCGCGATCGGCGTGGAGTACGCGTCCTTCCACCGGTCCATGGGCGCGGAGGTCACCCTGGTCGAGGCCGCGGAGCGGATCGTGCCGCTGGAGGACGCCGATGTGAGCCGGCACCTGACGCGCGGCCTGAAGAAGCGCGGGATCGATGTGCAGGCGGGCGCCCGGCTGCTGGACGCGGACGTGCTGGAGAACGGCGTACGCGCGCGTGTGCGCACCGCGCGGGGCGAGACGCGCACGGTGGAGGCGGAGCGGCTGCTGGTGGCCGTCGGCCGGGCGCCGGTCACCGAGGGCCTGGGCCTGGCGGCGGCCGGCCTGACGACCGACGGACGGGGGTTCGTCGTACCGGCGGACTGGAAGCGGCTGGAGACGGCCGTGCCGGGCATCCACGTCGTCGGCGATCTGCTGCCGCCGCCGTCCCTGGGCCTGGCCCACGCCTCCTTCGCGGAGGCCCTGCTGGTCGCCGAGACGCTGGCCGGGCTGCCCTCGGCCCCGGTGGACTACGCCGCCGTACCACGGGTGACGTACTCCGCGCCGCAGACCGCCTCGGTGGGACTGAGCGAGGCCGAGGCACGCGCGCGGGGGCGTGCGGTGGACGTCGACACCATGCCGCTGACCGCCGTCGCCAAGGGCATGGTGCACGGCCAGGGGGGCATGGTGAAGGTCGTCGCCGAGGCCGGCGGCGGACAGGTGCTCGGCGTGCACCTGGTCGGCCCGCACGTGTCGGAGATGATCGCGGAGAGCCAGCTGATCGTCGGCTGGGATGCCGAACCCTCGGACGTGGCCCGGCATGTGCACGCGCACCCGACGCTGTCGGAGGCGGTGGGCGAGGTGTTCCTGACCCTCGCGGGACGCGGCCTGCACCAGCAGTGAGCCCACGGCACGCGCCGCCCGCGCCATGCCCCGGCGCCTGAGTCCGGGCGCCCCTGGGAGCCTCCCCCGCAGCGTTCTTGACAGTTCACCCTTCGCGTGCGGGACTTGGAGGGCGAAGCCGGGCGGGAACAAGTCGGGGGTGAGTCTTCTGCCGGAGCTGCGCTATCCCAGCGTTCCCGAACTGATCGCCTCCGCTCAGGCGTTGGCCGCTCAGGGACCCGGGCTGTGCTCGCTCAGGCAGGTGGGCCTCTCACGCGCGGGAAGACCCCTGCACCTGCTGTCGGTGGGGCACGCCCGGCGGGCGGTGCTGGTGGTCGCGGGCGCCCACGCCAACGAGCCGACCGGGGGCTCCACCCTGCGGGTTCTGGCCGAAAGGGTGCTGGCCGAGCGGGAGTTGCGGGCGGACACGTCCTGGCACTTCCTGCTGTGCGCCGATCCGGACGGCGCGAGCCTGCATGTGACACCGGCTCCGCGCAGCCTGCTCGACTACCACCTCGGCTTCTACCGGCCGACGGGCGCCGAGCAGCCGGAGTGGTCGCCGTCCGTGCTGCCGCCGGACCGGCTGCCGCCCGAGACCCGGGCGCTGACGGGGGTGATCGACGAACTGCGGCCCTACCTCCAGGTGACCCTGCACGGCACCGACCTGGGCGGCAGCTGGGTACAGCTGACCAGGGACGTGCCGGGGCTCGCCGAGCCGTTCGCCAAGTCGGCGGCACAACTGCACATCCCGGTGGAGACGGGCGCCTCGGACGCCGCCGGCTGGCCGGCCTCCGGCCCCGGTGTGCATGTCATGCCGGGCCCGGAGACGGGCGCCGCCTACCCGAGCATGCCGGACGACGCGCGGCACAGCACCTGGTACCACGCGCACCGGTACGGCGGTCTGACGGCCGTGGTGGAGGTGCCGATGTGGGCCAGCGACCTGGTGGACGATCCGGCGCCGCACCCGGCACCGGCGGCGGCGATGCGGCGCCTGGCGCAGCGGCTGCTGCGGGACGCGCTGGAGGTGGAGCACGTGCTCACCGACGCGCTGCCCCGCCTGGAGGGCGTGGACGGTCCGCTGCTGCGGGCGGCGCGTTGGGCGCTGGAGCTGATCCCCGGCCTGGCCGAGGACTGGGTCCACACCCCGCCGGCCGGCACGACGATGGCGTACGTCGGCAGTGTGGACGCCTTCGGGCGGCGGCTGCCGCTGCGCGCGGCGGCCATGCTGCTGCGGGTGCTGCGGGAGGCGGACGACCGGGCGGCGCCGGGGCTGGAACAGCTCGTCACCGCCTGGTGCGACGCCTTCGCGACACGGTTCCGGGCCCGCTGGGTGCCGTTGGAGCACCAGGTGGAGCACCAGTCCCGGACGGTGCTGGTGGCGGCGCAGCAGGCCCGTGAGCGGACGGTGTGAGGCCGTCACGCCTCCCGGGCCGCCTTCTCCCCGCCGCGCCGCCCCTGCCGCGCCGCCCCTGCCGCGCCGCCCATACAGACCGTGCCGCGCCGCCCGCCGGCCCGGCTCAGCGGTCCACGGCGAACACCGCTCCCGTCCGCGCCTCCATGACACACTTGCTGGAGTAGGTCTCCTGGTAGTCGACCGGCTGTCCGTTCCACTGCCCGTGCGCGTGGACGGTCACCGGGGCGAAGATCATCGGACAGAAGACCTTCTTCTGCGCGATGCGCGCGATGTCGCCCCGGGCGGCCTCAAGTTCGGCACAGGCCTCGGCCGCCCGCGCGTACCCCAGCGGCAGCGGGTCGCACAGCAGCAGGGTGCCGTGCTTGTCGCCGGCCAGGGTCTCGCCGCGCGCGACGGTGAGGTAGAGCCAGTTGTCCGTGAGGGGGAACGTGCTGCGGGGTGCCGCCTGGGCGGGGGCCGCGGCGAGCAGGCCGGCGGCCGTCAACAGGGCGCCGGCCGCCGCGGTGACTCGGGTGATGTACGTCATGCCCCATGCATCGGCACGCCGGCGCGCGTTCCGCAGCCCGGCTCACCCGATCGGGAGGGCACGCGCGTGTGACGGTGCACCCGTTCGGCCACGACCGGCCGTCGCCGCTCAGCTCACGGCGAGCCGGAACGCCATCCGGCCGAAGGCGACCTGGTCGCCCTCGCGGACGACGACCGAGCCGATCACCCGGCGTCCGTTGACGGTGGTGCCGTTGGTGGAACCGAGGTCCCTGAGGACCCACAGGTCCGCCTGGCGGCTGAGTTCGGCGTGCAGGCGGGAGACGGTCTCGTGGTTCAGGCGCAGCCCGCATGCGGGGTCGCGGCCTATGCGCAGCGGGTGGGCGTGCGCGGGGCGCGGCAGCAGCAGCTTGGGCAGCCGCTCGGCCTGCCAGGCGCGGCGCAGCCGTACGGTGAATCCGGAGACGGCCTCGACGCTGCCGAGAACCGCGCGGGAGAAACGGTTCTCGCGAGGCAGGTCGGCGACGAGCGCGGCCAGTTCGTCGGACCGGCGGGCGGCGAGCGCCAGCTCCATACGGCGTACGAACGTGTCGTGCGAGAGCCGGCCCAGGGCGACACCGTCACGCAGCACCCGCAGCGCCTCGTCGCGCTCCGCGTCGGACAGCCGCGCGGGGTAGGTGGAGAACTCGAAGGACGACGTCACGCTGGTGATTGTCGGGCAGTGAACCCCTGGTGTCCAGAAAGCGGGAATCGGGGCCGTTCTGCGCGCACTTCCACGACACCCACCGGGGAAGGGTGCATTCGAAAGCGGATTGATCGTCCCGGCGGGCACGATGGGGACGCGGGACATCACGGTGAGCAGGCGAGACATCACAGACGAAGGGGAACCGTCCGTGCAGTTCGAGGTGTGGGCACCGCAGGCAGACCGAGTGACGCTCCACTGCGAGGGCGGGACGCGCGCGTTGACGCGTGATCCCGAACGCGCCGGATGGTGGAGGGGGGAGGCGCAGGCCGGGGACGGCGCCCGGTACGGGTTCGCCCTGGACGACGGCCCCGTGCGGCCCGACCCGCGCTCACGCCGCCAGCCGGACGGCCCGGACGGGCTGAGCGCGGTCGTGGACCACGGGCACTACGCGTGGCGTGCCCGGTGGGCGGGGCGGGGGCTGCAGGGCGCCGTTCTGTACGAGGCACACGTGGGCACGTACACCCCCGAGGGCACCCTGGACGCGGCGGCGGGCCGGCTGGAGCACCTGGTGGAACTGGGCGTCACTCACGTGGAGTTGATGCCGCTGTGTCCGTTCCCGGGACGGCACGGCTGGGGGTACGAGGGGGTGTCGCTGTGGGCGGTGCACGAGCCGTACGGCGGGCCCGATGCGCTGAAACGCTTCGTCGACCGGGCGCACGAACTCGGTCTGGGGGTCGTCCTGGACGTCGTGCACAACCACCTGGGCCCGTCGGGCAACCATCTGCCCGCCTTCGGGCCGTACTTCACCGACACCCACCACACGCCGTGGGGCTCGGCGGTGAACCTGGACGCGCCGGGCTCGGACGAGGTACGCGCGTTCCTCGTCGGCAGCGCGCTGGCGTGGCTGCGGGACTACCGGATCGACGGGCTGCGCCTGGACGCGGTGCACGCGCTGTACGACACGCGCGCGTGCCACTTCCTGGAGGAGCTGTCGGCGGCCGTGGACGGCCTGGCCGAGGAGCTGGACCGGCCGCTGTTCCTGATCGCCGAGTCGGACCTGAACGACCCGCGGTTCATCACCCCGCGCGCGGAGCACGGCCTCGGGCTGCACGCGCAGTGGAACGACGACTTCCACCACGCCCTGCACACCGCGCTGACCGGCGATTCCCAGGGGTACTACGCCGACTTCGCCCGGGCCGGCTTCGCCGCGCTCGCCAAGACGCTCACCGGCGGCTACTTCCACGACGGCACGTACTCGACGTTCCGGGGCCGCCACCACGGCCGCCCGCTGGACCGCGCGCGGGTGGCCGGGCACCGGCTCCTCGGCTACAGCCAGACCCACGACCAGGTCGGCAACCGCGCCCAGGGCGACCGGCTCGCCGCCCGTCTCTCCCCCGGCCTGCTGGCCTGCGCGGCGACGCTGACACTGACCTCGCCGTTCACGCCGATGCTGTTCATGGGCGAGGAGTGGGCGGCGGGCACGCCGTGGCAGTTCTTCACCGACCACACCGATCCGGAGCTGGCCGAGGCGGTACGGCAGGGCCGGCGGCGGGAGTTCGCGGCGCACGGCTGGGCCGAGGAGGACGTACCGGACCCGCAGGACCCGGCGACCCGGGAGCGGTCCTGCCTGGACTGGGCGGAGCCGGGACGCGAGCCCCACGCGCGCGTGCTCGCCTGGTACCGCCGGCTGATCGCGCTGCGCCGGGACGAGCCCGACCTCACCGACCCCGACCTGGCCGACACGAAGGTGGCGTACGACGAGCAGGCCCGCTGGCTGGCCTTCCGGCGCGGTGACGTACGCGTGGCGGTGAACCTCGGCAAGGAGCCGGCAGCCATCCCCCTGGGCACCCGCCCGGCAAAGGTGCTGGCGGCATGGGAGCCGGTGCGGGTTCCGGGACCGGACGGGTTGCTCCAGCTTCCCGGGGAGTCGTGCGTGGTCCTGTCCCAGCCGTGAGAAGCCCACGCGCCGGGCGGTGTGCGACCGTGGGCGGTACGGCGCGCGCCGTCGCCGGTCGCGCCCACGCGGCGCGGCCGCACCTCGGTACAGCCCCGCACCCCCGCGGGGCGCGCTAAGGCTCCGGCTCGTCCTCCTTGAAGTCCGACAGCCGCTCCAGCAGGATCGGCTCCCAGGCGCGCCGCAGCTGGACGCGGAGCAGGGGCAGGGAGCCGGGGGCGCGCCCTTCGAGGTGGTCGGTGAGGCGGATGACCGTGTCGCAGCGGGCCAGCCACAGCCCGCGCAGGCAGGGGCGGGCGCCGTAGCCGGCCAGGGTGGCGGCGCGGACGGCCGCCGGGGATCCGACGGCGACGGCGAGGCCGGCGATGTCCTCGGCGGGGTCGCCCAGGGCCGCCCGGGTCCAGTCCAGGACGCCGCGGACCCGCCCGTCGGCGCTGACGACCACGTGCTCGCCGGTCATGCCGTGGTGGGTGAGGACGGCGGTGCCGGGCTGCGCGGCGAGCTGGGCCGCACCGGGCGGGGTCAGCTGGTGCAGCCGGGCGGCGTCGAACTCGTCGGCGGCGGCGAGCCGTTCGGCGGCGTGTACGGCCATGCGGCGCAGGGCCTCCAGGGAGCGCGGGGCGGTGCGCGACACGCCGAGGGTCTCGGCCTGCCGGACGGGCACCGCGCGCAGTCCGGTGAGCAGTCCGGCGAGGTCGGCCTCGCCGACGGCGGAGACGTCGTGCTCGTCGGCCGTACCGCCGGGCACCTTGGTGTCCAGGGTGTAGGCGAGGCCGGGCGCCCAGTCGCCGTGCGCGACGCTGGTGGGGACGGCGACGGGCACGTGCGGGCGGATCAGGTCGCGCAGGCGCAGTTCCCGGCGGCGGGCGACGGAGGACTCGCGGTCGGGCGCGAGGCGCAGCACATGGCGGGTACCGACCCACCACGTGTGCGTACGGCCCTCCGTCACGGGCCGCACATCGGGCCCCCCGGTGTCGTCGCCGCCCTCCTTGAGCAGCGAACGGACCAGTCTGCGGACGGTGTCCGCGGTGGGTGTCGGTGCCTGGGTCATGGGTCGCGCGTCGCCGTTCCTGGATGTCGTCGCGGGGGTGTCTCCTGGGTCGCTCGGTGCTCTCAGTCCACTATGACCATGTCACGGGTGGTGGTGTTCAGGCGACGGCCGCCGTCCTCGGTCACCGTGACGATGTCCTCGATGCGTACCCCGAAGCGGCCGGGCAGGTAGATGCCGGGCTCGACGGAGAAGCACATGCCCGGCACGAGGGGCTGCTCCTCGCCCTCGATCATGTACGGCGGCTCGTGCGTGGTGACGCCGATGCCGTGCCCGGTGCGGTGGATGAAGTACGCGCCGTACCCGGCCTCGGTGATCACCGCACGGGCGGCGCGGTCGACCTCCTGGCAGGCCACGCCGGGCCGTACGGCCCGGTAGCCCGCCTCCTGGGCCTCGCGCACGATGTCGTGCACCCGGCGCTCCTCCTCGGTGGGCTCGCCGACGTGGACCGTGCGGGTGGTGTCGGAGCCGTAGCCGTCCTTCAGACCGCCGAAGTCCAGGACGACCATGTCGCCGTGCTGGATGACGCGGTCGCCGACCTCGTGGTGGGGGTTGGCGCCGTTGGGGCCCGAGCCGACGATGGTGAAGTCGACCTGCTCATGCCCGAAGCGGCGCAGCAGGCCGGCGAGGTCGTGGCCGACGTCGGACTCGCGGCGGCCGGCGAAGGGAACTTTCCGGATCTCCTCGAACGTTGCGTCGGCAGCCGCTCCGGCGGCGGCGAGGAGTTCCAGTTCCGCGGCGTCCTTGACGGCGCGCAGCATGGGGAGGGCGTCGGTGAGAGAGGCGTAGGAGGTGTCGGGCAGCGCCCGCTGCAGGCCCAGCAGGTGCATGGCCCAGGTGTTGTCGCTGATGCCGAACCGGCCGCGGTCGTCGAGGAGCGCGGCGGTGACGGCGTAGGGGTCCTTGCCGTCGGTCCAGTCGCGCAGGGCGAGCGCGGACGAGCCGGCCGCGTGCTCGGCGTCCGGAGCCTCCAGCGTCGGTACGACGAGCACGGGATCCCGGCCGGGGGTGAGGACCAGCACGGTGAGCCGTTCGGTGACGGCGGTGGGGGTGTAGCCGGTGAGCCAGACCATGTCCGGCCCCGGTGCCACCAGCAGCCCCGCGAGACCGGCGTCGGCCGCGGAGCGCGCGGCGCGCTCCATGCGGGCCCTGTGGTCGGCGGCGGTGAAGGGCGCGGGCGTACTACCGGTCATCCGGGCCTCCGGGCACGGGTGGGCGAACGGGCGAGGGCGTCTCGGGCAGCATCCTGCCCGGCTGCACAGGGTCACGCGAGCCGGTCGCCGCTGCCGCCCGCGAGACGCGGTCGGCGCACAGGGATCTCGGCATGGGCCCATCATGGCGTGTGGTGCGGACGGTGACCAGCGGGTTTCCCGGGGTGACCGAGGGAGTGCCGAGACGGGATCCGGCGTCGGCCCCGCTCAGACCACCACACCCGGCAGGACGGTCAACTGCTGGAAGCCCCCGCCGGTGTGACGCACGGTGAGGAGCACCGGCTTCCCGGGCCGGGCATGGGCGACGAACCGGGCGAGATCGGCGGCGGAGTCGACGCGGGAGGAGCCGAACCGCAGCAGGACGTCCCCGCGGACCAGGCCGGCCGCGTAGCCGGGGCCCGGCACGTGCACGCCCACGAGGAGCGCGCCCGCCTTCTCGGCGTCGACGGCCTCGACCCCGAGGACCGCCCCGGGGGTGGCGGCCGGAGCGGGGCTCGCGGTGGCAGCGGGCGTGGCCCGGGCGGACGGCGTGGCCGGCGGGGCCTGGCGCTGCAGTTCGGCGAGCCGGCTCATGCCGATGACCGCGGCGCCGACCGTGCCGATGCCGACGCCGGACAGCACCAGCAGGGTGCCGAGGGACAGGCCGAACAGCACGGTCCGCAGCCGCCGGCCGCGCCGGGGCGCGGCGTGCGGGCGGTGGGCAGGCGTGGGGGTGCCGCCGCCCTGCCGGGGGTCCTGACCTGGCATCGGCTTGGGACGCAACACAGTGGGTTCCATGGTTCGCTCGCCTCCGGCTGGTGCTCTACCCGGGGCGCCGGGCCGCGACGAGACACGAACGAGTGAGACTGGCCGGAGGGTGGCTGAGGGTAGCCATGGCCCCTGGGACGAACACCCGGCGGTCCGCCCCCGGCCGCAGAACCGGCACCGGGGCGGCCGGAGCCGGCGAGCGCCGACCCCCGAGGCACCGCCCGCCCGCGCCGCGGCCCAACCGCGGCGACCGAACCCACCCGACCGGCGTCACTCCCCGCCCCTTCAGCGCCTCGGGCCGTCCCACCCCCGGCCCCATCAGCCCCGGACCGCCGCCTCACGCCCCCGCAGACCGTCGGCCACAGGCCACATCGACACCGGACCGCCGAACGACGGTCCACGACCGTCCGCCCCGGACCGCCGGATGACAGCCCCACGGACCGTCGCCCCACGGCTCCTCCGACCGTCGGCCCAAGGACCGCCGCACCCCAGGCGTCTCCCAGGGGCCGTCGGCGCGAGGGCCGCGGCCTGACATGCCGGGGAGGCCGCCGGTCCATGGTTCCTGTACCCGGTGGGCCGGGGCCGCCGCGGATCAGCCCGTGTGGGCGACCGTCAGCCGAGCGACAGGGCCGGACCGAGCGGCAGGACGGGGGCGGCGGGCGCGCGGTCGGGCAGGAAGCCGTGCGACCGGCGGCCCAGCCACGCGGCTTTGTAGCGGTCGACCTCGCGGTGCCAGTTCAGGATCCCGGCGAGCCAGTTCTGCAGGTCGAGGACATAGTCGTCCATGGCCGCCCGCGTCTGCTCCGACAGCCCGAAGTCGTCGTAGAGCACGGGCAGTTCGTGCGCGATGACGTGCTCGAACTGCCGCATGCGCTGGGTCGTCAGGTCGTGGACGACGCCGAGCGCTGCCGGATGGTCGACGCCGAAGAAGTTCTGCACCACCAGGATGGCGTTGTGGATCCCGCCCTCGTACTCGATCTCCTTCTGGTACGAGAAGATGTCGTTGACCAGGCAGGCGTAGTCGACGGCGGCGTTCTCCAGCGAGCGCACCGGGCCGCTGCGGTACACCTCCGGCGGGACGGCGGGGCCGTGGCCCATCCGGCACAGGCTCAGGGTGAGGTCGGAGCCGAAGGTGGCGCGCCGCATCTCCAGGTAGTCGACCGGGTCGGGGATGCGGTTCTGCAGCTGGTTGGACAGCTCCCACAGCCAGCTCTCGGTCATCGTCTCCACGGCGGCCTTCAGGTCGCGCCGCTGGTCGGCGGTCATGCCGGCCACCGTACGCGTCCACAGGTCGACGAGCCCCCGCTCCATCGCGTCGGCCGGGACGAGGGCGGGCTCGCCTTCGACCGGCATGCACCGCGACAGCCGGGCGGTGGTCAGGCGGGCGGCTGCCAGGTCCCGGCGGCTGCCGAAGACCAGCGGGTAGAAGTCGTCGCCGTACGTCCCCCAGGCGATCCACTGGGCGCTGAGGTCGAGGGCCTCGGGGGTGGCGTCCGGGTCCAGGCCGGCGGAACACAGGGCGAGGTCGTAGGCGGTGAGCTTGTCCTCGTCCCAGACGCCTTCCTGAAGGATGCCCATGCGGTGCGACCAGACGACGAGGTTGCGGCGGGCCGCGTCGAGGTGCGTGCTGAGTCCGAGTGGGTACGGCATGTGGAACTCGGGCAGCGGGGAGGGCCCGACCTTCTGGAAGGGGACGTGGGTGTAGGCGCGCAGGCGTTCCCGGGCGGCCGAGGCGAGGAGCGCGCCGACGTCGGCGGCCGAGGTGCCGGGGCCGCTCGGCAGCTGCCAGGGTGAGCCGGGGC
Organism: Streptomyces filipinensis; assembly: GCF_014649495.1. GTDB lineage: Bacteria > Actinomycetota > Actinomycetes > Streptomycetales > Streptomycetaceae > Streptomyces > Streptomyces filipinensis. The sequence continues at coordinate 358,460 of NZ_BMTD01000003.1, forward strand.
GAGCGCCCTTGTTCATGTAGCGGCTGGAGCGCATGTGCCATTCGTGACCGCCGGACTGCCAGTCCTGGAGCCCCTTGGTGTAGGCGGCGATCGCGGCGGCCTCGACCGGGGTGAGGCCCTTCTCCAGGGCGACGGCAGGGACTTCGGTGAGCGCGGTGTGCTCGAACTGGTGCAGGCGTGAGGTGAGGATGTCGTTGACCGTGTCGGCGGCCTGCTGGGTCGTACAGCCGAAGAAGGTCTCCAGGACGAGCACGCCGTTGCTGTTCTCGCCCTCGTCCTCGACCTCGCGCTGGTAGGAGAAGAGGTCGTTGCGCAGGTGGACGGCGTCGGCGAACGTCTCCATGAGGACACGCAGCGGACGGGTGCCGGCGACGGCGGCCGGCACCTCCGCCGTCGCGTACTCCACGAGCCCGGCCGACCAGGGGGCGCCGCCCACCTTGCGGCGCATCTCGATGTACTCGACGGGGTTGGCGATCCGCCCCTCGTCGATGTTCGACAGCTCCCACATCGACTCGTTCAGCAGGTGCTCGGTGGCCACGGAGAAGCGGCGGCGCCAGTCCACGGACATCGACGGCACCGTGCGTGCCCACAGGTCCTTCAGACCCGCCTCGACGGGGTTCTCCGGCTCGGGCACGGGAGTCGACGGGTCGAGCGGCATGAACAGCGGCAGGCGGTCCAGGTGGGCCTTTCCGGCGGCGCGGTCCGGGGTGCGCTTGTACATGTCGAGGAAGTGGTCGTCGAAGAAGAACACCCACACGTACCAGTCGGTGATCAGCGAGAGGGCCGGTCCGTCGCAGTCGGGGTGGGTGTAGGAACACAGGAGCCCGTAGTCGTGCGCCTCCAGGTCGGCCTGCTCCCAGATCCCGGAACCCTCCAGCATGCCCATCTCCCGCGCCCACCCGGTGGAGTGCGCACGCGCCTCTTCGAGGTGCGGGTTGAGCCGCGCGGGATACGGCATGTAGAAGTGCGGGAGTTCGAACGGCTGCGTCATGGCCGGGCCCTACCCGTGGCCCCCCACACCCATCCACCGCGCGGAACATGATCACACCATCGCGTGAACCGCCCCCGGCCCGCGCCCTTGCCGTGCCCCCGCGCGGCGGCCACGGTAGGCGCATGACCTCCTTCGTGCTGCCCCATGAAGTGCACGGCGCCGGCGCCCACAAGGTGTTCGCCGTGCACGGCTGGTTCGCCGACCGCTCCGCCTACGCGCCCGTCCTGCCGGACCTCGACCGCACCGCCTTCACCTACGCGCTGGTCGACCTGCGCGGCTACGGCGAGGCCCGGGACGCCGCGGGCCCGTACACCACGGCCGGGGCCGCCGCCGACCTGCTGGAGCTGGCCGACCGGCTCGGCTGGGAGCGGTTCTCGGTGGTCGGGCACTCCATGGGCGGCGCGGTGGCGCAGCGGCTGCTCGGGCTCGCCCCGGGCCGGTTGCGCCGGATCGTCGGCGTTTCCCCGGTGCCCGCCTCGGGCCTGCCGCTGGCCGGTGCGCAGGCCGCGCTGTTCACGGACGCCGCGCACCAGCCGGCGAACCGGCGCGCGATCATCGACTTCACCACCGGGGGCCGACGCCCCGCCGTCTGGCTCGACCGGATGGTCGCCCGCTCGCTGGAGCGCAGCGACGCGAAGGCGTTCCGGGCCTGGCTGGACTCGTGGGCGGGCGACGACTTCCACGCCGACGTCGAGAACAGCGGGGTCCCCGCCCTGGCGGTGGCCGGCGCACTCGACCCGGCCCTGTCGCCCGAGGTCATGCGGCAGACCTGGATGTCCTGGTACCCGCGCGCCGAACTCGTGGCGCTGGCGTCCGCCGGGCACTACGCCATGGACGAGTGCCCGCTGGAACTCGTCCGCGTCGTGGAGGACTTCCTGCGGTCCGACACCGACGGGCCGGGGGGTGGCCGGGGGCGCGTGGACGACGAGGATCACGGGGCCGGCGGAGGGCATGCGGTCGGCAGGGGGCGCGGGGACGACGGAGGGCATGCGGTCGGCGACGGCCGGTCGGGCCACGTCTCAGCCCCGGCCGGCGGGGACAAGTCGGCCGGTGCCGGGGTCACGGCCGGTGAGGGCCGGTCGGCCGGTGCCGGGGTCACGGCCGGGGGCAGTGAGCCGGCGTGAGCGGGGGTGAGGTGCCGGCGGTGCCCGATGTGTTCGACCCGCGCCGGTACGCCGCCGGTGTGCCCCACGACGACTACCGGGTGCTGCGCGACCACCATCCGGTCGCCTGGCAGCAGGAGCCCGAGGTACTGGGCTGGCCGGCCGGGCCGGGGTTCTGGGCGGTGACCCGGCACGCCGACGTCGTGCGGGTGCTGAAGGACGCCACGACGTACTCCTCCCACCTCGGCGCGACCCAGATCCGCGACCCGGACCCCGAGGACCTGCCGTTCATCCGCGGCATGATGCTCAATCAGGACCCGCCGCGGCACCACCGCCTGCGTCGACTGGTCAGCCGGGCGTTCACACCGGGCCGGGTCGACCGGTTCGCGGCGCTCGCCGGCGAGCGGGCGCGCACCCTGCTCGCCGGGGCGCTTAGGCAGGCGCGGGAAGGCGACGGCACGGTCGACCTGGTGGGCTCCGTCACCGACGAGTACGCCCTGCTCAACCTGGCGGACCTGCTCGGCGTCCCGGAGAGCGACCGCCGGCTGCTGCTGCACTGGACGCAGCGGGTCATCGGCTACCAGGACCCGGACGAGGCCGGCCCGCAGGTGCTGGACGGGGCGGGAAGACCGGTCAACCCGCGCTCCCCGGCGATGCTGAAGGACATGTTCGCCTACGCACGTCACCTGGCCGCGTACAAACGGCGCCATCCGGCGGACGACGTGATGACCGCCCTCGCGTCCGACGCCGAACTCACCGACGCCGAACTGGAGATGTTCTTCTTCCTGCTCACCGTCGCCGGCAACGACACCGTGCGCAGCGCGGCCCCCGGCGGACTGCTGGCACTGGCGGAACACCCGGAAGCGTACGAGTCGCTGCGCACCGGGAAGGCGGAACTTGCCACGGCGGTGGAGGAGTTGCTGCGCTGGCATCCGCCCGTGCTGACCTTCCGCCGGACCGCCGTCCGGGACACCGAGCTGGCGGGGCGGCGGATCCGGGCCGGTGACAAGGTCGTGGTCCTCCACGCCTCGGCCAACCGGGACGAGCGGGTCTTCACCGATCCGGCCCGGCTCGACCTCACCCGCTCCCCCAACCCGCACGTGTCCTTCGGCGACGGCCCGCATGTGTGCCTCGGCGCCCACTTCGCCCGGCTGCAGCTACGGCTGCTCCACGCGGAGGTGCTGCGCGCCCTCCCCGGGCCACGGCTCGCCGCACCGGCCGGACGGCTGGTGTCCAACTTCGTCAACGGCGTCAAGTCACTTCGCCTGTACGTCACTTGATGCCGACGTGGCAGGTCACCTGGCGTCGACCTGGATGAGCGCGTGGGTGCCACTGGTGCGCCAGCGCCGGGCCTCGGCCGCCACCAGTGCGCTCTCGGTCGCCGCGGACAGTCCGGTGATCACCTCGGACTTCAGGGTGCGCAGCGCGGCGACCGGGCCCGGGAAGTAGGCGGTGGTCTCCCGGAAGGGCGTGGTCGGCGGCCAGAGCCGGTCGCCCACCAGGCGCCGGTAGTTGAGGTCGCCCTTGAAGACGGTGAGCGTGGCCGCGGCGAACTCGGCGCGCAGGTCGTCCGGCATCTCGGCGTACGGCAGCGGAGCGCAGGAGAAGGGGTGGGCGCGCACGGTGAGACGGCCGTCGGCCATGGCCGACCACAGCACGCGCGCGTACTCGGCGGCCGCGCCGGACGCGGCCCGCAGCCGGTGCAGGGCGTCGACGACGTCGGCGGTCGTCGCGTCGGAGACGTAGTACGGGTACGGCTTGACGTGCAGCACCGCACGCGCGGCCCGTCCCTCGGCGAGGAGATGGGCGATCAGGAGCAGGTCCGGGACAAGTTCGCGGCCCGCGTTGTCCGCGACCAGGACGAGCGTGGCCGTGCCGCCGGGCGGCAGCAGCGCCCACAGGGCCGCACTGTCGTCGGCGACCAGCGAGGGCGCCGGTTCCCGGGCCTCGGCGCCCTCGGCGGAGAGCCGGAAGCCGAGGTCGGCGCGGTTGCCCCACAGCGAGCCGTGCAGCAGGGCCTGCGCCCGCTCCTCCTCGGGCAGGCCGGGCAGGGCGTCCAGCGCGGCCAGTTCCTCGTCGGTCTCCTGTGCGTCGAGTTCGGCGCGTTTGAACGGCCGGAAGGGATCGATGCCCTGCCAGGCGCCGGTACCGAACCAGCCGACGGCGTCGAGCAGCCGGCGGTAGAAGTAGCTCTCGGACCACAGCCACGGCACGTCGTACCAGGAGCGTCCGGAGCAGCCGGGCAGGCCCCACTCCCGCCACCGGTCCCGGTCCGGGGCATCGTCGGGCAACGGCTCGACCGTCCCCTGCGTGCAGCTCTTCAGCAGGTCGTCCAGTGCCCGGTGCTGCCCGGGGCCGTACGGGAAGGCGTCCCGCACCTGCCGGATGATCGCCGGATGCCGTTCGGCCAGCACGCTGTGCGGGAACGAGCCGGGTTCGTTGCCGAGGATCACGGGTGCGAACGGGGTGTCGGGCATGTCCGTCACCGTATCGCGGGCGTCAGGCGATTCTGATCTCCCGCTCCAGCTGCGTCGCGAGGGTGACGTAGCGGGGGCGGCGGTGCACCGGGACCAGCCCCCGGATCAGGAGGTGCCACATCTCCGCGACCCTACGCGGAAGCCGTCCTACCGGTTCGAGCGAGCGGCCGGCGACCCGGGTGCCCACGTAGAAGGACACGAGGGAGTGCGCGACGATGCCGACGTCGAGATCGCCGTGCACATCGGCCTCCCTGACGGCCGCGGAGAACTTCCGGTTGGCGAACTCCAGCCATTCCGTGAACGGGTGCCGCAGCGGCGGCCGTACGGCGACGTCCGCGGTGGCGAGACGGAGCGCGGCGCGCGGCACCGGATCCTCCACGGCGAGCCGGGCGATCCCGAACGTGGTGCGCATCAGGGCCTCCAGCGACGAATAGCCACGGCCCTCGACCTCGACGACGAGCTTCTGCGCGGCCCTGGCGTTGAGTTCGAGGATGGCGTGGGCGAGGTCCTCCTTGGCGGCGAAGTGAAAGTACAGCGCACCCTTGGTGACCTTCGCGTGTGCGACGATGTCGCTCAGGCTGGTGGACTCGTAGCCGTGCCGGTCGAAGAGATCGGCGGCGGCCGTGATGATCGTTGCCCGGGTCTGCTCGGCGCGTAACTGCCTCGCCATCCTGGGACCCTCCTGACTCGAACGAACGGGACATGCGGTTTTTTTTAGTCCCCTTGCACACGATAACTCACCGATGGGCAGCGGGAGTCCGGGGGACGGACCGAGGGGGCGACACCTGTCACCTGCGGATCCGGCGCCGGACGGCTCCTCGGCGGTCCGTGAGCGGACGAGACCAGAACGGTTCCTCCCCCTGTGTTTCCCGACCGTCCTCGGCAGCCGCGGAACGGCGGGTGCCGGACCCATGATCGCCACGATACGAGGACGACGACCGGCTCCTCAACGGGGCCTCGAAGCAGGGCGCGAAACATCCCAACCGGTCGGTGCTTTCACGCCCCCCGCTCACCGATGCGCCGGTCCGGCGACGGCCGAGGCTCCGGTCCCGGGAATGGCCGATGGGTTGACCCGGAGGCGGCCGATGGACCGGTTCCGGAGACGGCAGGAAGACCCGCCCGAGATGGCGGAGAGACCTGCCCGGGAGCGGCCTGAGGACCAGCCCGGGGATGGCGGAGGGGCCGGCCCGGGAGCACGCGTGGGACCGGTCCTGCTGAACATACGGGACGCGGCCGTCGTACTGGACGCCGCATACCCCTTTCCCGCGCCGCCGAGGAGACGTCCCGGATGACCCGGATGACCGCCCGTCTGAGTGTCACGGTGGCCGCCACCGCGGCCCCGCTCCTGCTCCTGTCGTGGGCGGCGGGGCCCGCCCAGGCGCACGGAGCCCCCACGGACCCGGTCAGCCGGGTCTACGCCTGCTCCCCCGAGGGGGGTGACGCCGGCCGCTCGGCGGCCTGCCGCGCGGCGGTCGCGGCGAACGGCACCCCGTTCACGGCGTGGGACAACCTGCGCGTGGCGGGGGTCAACGGCCGCGACCGGCAGGTGATTCCGGACGGCAGGCTGTGCAGCGGGAACCTGCCCGCGTACCGGGGCCTGGACCTGGCCCGGCGGGACTGGCCGGCCACCCGGCTGACGCCCGGCGAGAGACTGACGATGACGTACGCCTCGACGATCGCCCACACGGGGACGTTCAGGCTGTACCTCACCAAGCCCGGTTACGACCCGGGGAAACCGCTTACGTGGTCCGATCTCCCGGAGCGCCCCTTCGCCCAGGTCACCGATCCGCCCCTGCGGAAGGGGGCGTATCACATCGACGCGACGCTGCCGAAGGACCGGACCGGGCGGCAGATCCTTTACACCGTCTGGCAGAACAGCAGCACGCCGGACACCTACTACTCGTGTTCCGACGTGGTGTTCCCGGAGAAGGGGGCGCGGGAGACAGGGGGTGGGAAGGCGGCGCCGGCGACGACACGTCCGACGCCCGCCACGGGTGGGCGCGCCGCCCCGGGCACGGATGGCGCGGGCACCGACAGGCGGGTGTCCTCCGCCGCCGGCACACCGGTGGCGGAGGAGACGCGTGCGGGTTCGGGACCCTCGGCGCCCGTACTGGCGGGCGGCGCCGCCGCGGTGCTGGTCCTCACCGGGGGCGCCGTCCTCGCGGTGCGGCTACGACGCCGCTGAAATCGGGGCGCCGACCGCTCAGTTGACGTAGACCCGGGCTCCCCCGTCGGTCACGGGCGCGTACTTGGCGGTGAAGTAGCCGTTCGCGAAACACAGCGACGAGCCGGAGGACTTGGTGAACTGCTGGTTGGTGAAGCTGATGCTGCTGTCGGTGTTGTCGGTCTTCCCGGTCAGACTGGGCGCCTGGTACACGCAGGTGATGGTGCCCAGCAGGGTGCGCAGCTTGACCGTCGTCTGAATGGTGGAGCCGCTGGCCGGCGAGACGGCGAGGGTGCCGTCGGAGGCGACGGCCGCGGTGTAGGGCAGGTTGTCGACGGTGATGCTGCTGACGCCGGTGACGCCGGTGACGTTGCTGGTGCAGGAGCTGGCGTCGAAGGTGTGAGCGGTGACGGACTCGCCGGCCGTGCCGGGGGCGGCCGGGTTGCCGGTGACCGTGGCGGTGAACTGGGAGGACGTGCACTTGACGCCGCTGGTGCCGGTCGCGCTGGAGTAGAGCGTGGCGGAGGTGCCCGAGGCCAGCGGCGCGGTGAGGGTGTCGCCGGTCGCGACGGCGGCGCCGCCCGCGCTGCCGGTGGTGAGGACGGCGGTGCCGTCGGCGGATGCGGGGGCGGCCACCGTGAGGGCGAGCGCGGTGGCGGTACCGGCGAGGGCGAGGAGGGATCGCGTGCGCATGCGGGTGCCTCTTTCCTGGGTGGGGTCCGGTGAGGGGGCGGGGGTGCGGGGGTGCGTCTCCGGAGGTCCTGACGAGGCCCGGGGTGCGGGCCGGGGCGGGAGGTGCGTCGTGCGGCGCGGTGAGGTGAGGCAGCGTGGCGCGGTGCCGCCGGCGCAGGGCCGTGGCGCCTTCTCCGTACGCGACGGACCGGCGACGGCGGCAGCCCGGTGACCGGCCGAAGGCCTCGGGGGAAGACCTTCGGCCGGTCCGGCAGGGAACGGCCGGGACCGGCCGGGAACAACCGGTGACGGCGGGGCACGGTCGGGGGGGATGACCGTGCGCAGCCGCACCGATGTGAACGGTTTCCCTGGGCTGGGCTGAGCGGTCGACGTGAGACAGCCGGGAACGCGGCCGGCACCGCTCGGGGGATCCGGCGCCACGGATCCGTGAAACAGGGGAATTTGTAGACCTGATCAACCGTCAACGTCAAGCATTTCAAAGGCAGTTGGCGTGTTCGGTCGCCTCCCGCGCACATCCGACACCCTTTTTTCACATCTCCCTTGACCCCTCGAAGTAACCGGCGGTAACTTCCTGGTCGGCTACCGCCGCGTAGCGAGAAAGCCCTTGCTCCCGCCCTACGAGGTGAGGAGGCGAACGCGGCAGTCGCCGTCCGCGCCAGGACACCGCGCCACTGAAGCCCGACCCGCGTTGATCCATGCCCATGGGAGCAGACATGGCCTCGTCCCCGGACGTCCCGTCCGTCGGCAACACCCCCGAGAACCCGGGAAACGGTTCACCGTCCGAAGTGCCGCAGGCCGCCGCGACCGCCGCCGGCGGTGAGAGACGGGGCCGGGTCCGGGCCCGCCGGGCCGCGGTGATGGCGGTACCCGCCACGCTCGTCGCCGCCGGCCTGGCGGTGCTCACCGCGCAGGGGGCGCTGGGCGTGCAGTTCGCGGTCTCCGGGATGCCGTTCACGGTCACCGCGACGGAACTCAACGGCACCGGATTCGAGCAGTTCGGCGGCCTCGACAACATGGCGGAGGGCAGCCCGAACGCCGGCGACAGCGGGGGTCAGGTGCTCGTGGTGACCTCCGCGATCAAGAACGCCACGCTCGACCACCTGTGCCAGAGCGTCGACCTCGGCGGCACCAACCTGCTCATCACGGCCGGCAGCGGCGCGACCAAGGTGACGGCCAGTGGCCTCACCACCGATTCCACGGAGCTGTCCGGCGACGCGGCGTTCAACAACATCGAGATCGGCAACGACGCCAGCACGCTGACCAAGGCGGGCGTGAAGGGGCCGATCGGCGTGTTCAGCCAGCAGGCCGACACCGTGCACATCGGCAACCTGCGGCAGACCAACTACGCGACCACGGCGGGCGTGTTCAAGCTGCCCGGTCTCAAGCTCCGCTTCAGCGACTCGGGTTGCTGATCGCGGTGTCCGACCGTGCACGCCGGGGAGCGCGGGCCGCCTTCCGCGGCTGGCGGGCCCGCCGGCCGTTCTGGGGCGGGCTGCTGCTCACCCTGGCCGGCGGGGAGATCCTGCTCACCGAGAAGGCCTCGCTGAAGGTCGTGATGCACATCGGCATGCAGGGGCTGGCCGGCTATCTGCTGCCCACCGTGATGGCGCTGCTGGGCCTGCTGATCCTCTTCAACCCCACGCAGCGGCTGTTCTACTCCCTCACCGGGGTCCTGGTCTCCCTGGGCACCTGGCTCACCTCCAATCTGGGCGGCTTCTTCCTCGGTCTGCTGCTGGGCGTCACCGGCTGCTGCCTCGCCTTCGGGTGGCTCCCCGACCAGGAGCCGCGCGTCAGCCGCCGCACACGCCGGAAGGAGGAGCGGGCGAGGGCGGCTGCGGTACCGGAGGGAGCGGAGGGCACGGCCGCCTGACCGTACGGCGCTCCACGGGCCGACCGCGCCGAAGGACTCTCGCCCACGAGCCCTCAGCGGGGCCCGGGTCACGGCCGGCGCCGGGTGTGGCGGATCCTCGCCGCGGTGAGCGCCAGGGCGTACAGGGCGAGCACGGCGGCGAGCAGCAGATGGTACGCGGCGGGCAGCGCGGTCATGCCGAGCGCGGCGCCCAGCGGACTGGGCGGCACGGCGAGGCCGACGGCGGCGAGCAGAGCGGCGGCCCAGCCGACCGGGCCGGGCCGCCCGCCGCGCACGAGGCGCCGGCCGTCCCGCAGGAGAAGCATGACCAGCGCCTGGGTGAGCAGGTTCTCGGTGAACCAGGCCGAGTGGAACACGGCCCGGTCGTCCAGGGCGTCGGGACCGTCCAGGGCGAGCGCCAGGACGCCGAAGGTGGCCAGGTCGGCCACGGCGTTGAGCACGCCGAAGCCGGTGATGAACCGCAGGAAGGCGGGTGGCCGCAGCACGGTGGGCCGGCGCAGCTCGTGCGGGGCCGGGCGGTCGTGGGCGAAGGCGAACTGGGCGGCGTCGAAGCACAGGTTCTGCGCGAGCACCTGCACGGGGAGCATCGGCAGGAAGGGCAGCATCAGCCCGGCGGCGAGCATGGCGAGGACGTTGCCGAGGTTGGAGGAGAGGGTCACGCGCAGGTAGGCGGCGATGTTGGCGCTGCTGTGCCGGCCGGCGGTGACGGCGTGTCCGATGGCGGTGAGGTCCTTCTCGGCGAGCACGACGTCGGCGCTCTCCCGGGCCACCGCCACGGCCCCGCGCGGTGCGATACCGACGTCGGCGGCGAGCAGCGCGGGCACGTCGTTGACGCCGTCCCCGAGAAAGCCGACGGTGTGCCCGGCAGCACGCAGCCGGGCGACGAACCGGGCCTTGTCCTGCGGCGTACAACGGGCCACGACCGTGGCCGCCCCGGCCGGCGCCACGTCGGTACGGACCCGCACCTCCTGCCCGCCGGCCTCGGCCGCGGCCTCGTCGGCCGAGCCGGAACCGCCCCCGGCCGCCCCCGGACCCGCCGGACACACTCCCGCGCCCACCCAATGCTCCCCGCCGCCGCGGACCCCCGGCGCACCGCCCCCGGCTCCGGCCTCGTCTGATGCGGCCGAGGCCGGGTCACCGCCCGCACGGACGGCACCACCAGCGGACCGGATCGCGCCGGCCGCAGGCGCGGCCTCTCCCTGGGCGGCCGTGGCGGTGCGTGTCTCGGTGACCTTGAGGCCCAGCTCGTGGCAGACGCGGGCCGCCGTGGCGGGGTGGTCGCCGGTGAGCACGTGGATGCGGACACCGAGGGCGGTGAGGGCGCGCAGGGCGTCGGCGGCGCCGGGGGCGGGTTCGTCGCGGAAGGTGACCAGGCCGCGGAAGGTGAGGCCGCGTTCGTCGGCGGGCGTGTACGGGCGGGTACGGGCGGGGCGTTCGGCCGTGGCGACGGCCAGCACCCGCTGTCCGGTCCGCGCCTCGCGTGCGGCGAGCGCCAGCAGCCGCTGCCGCTCGGCGGCCGGCAGGTCGCAGCGCTCCAGGACGTCTTCGGCGGCGCCCTTGGTGACCAGCAGGTGGTGGCCGAGCCGGCCCGCGAGAACGGCGGTCGCGAGGCGCCGGCCGGGGGCGACGGGCAGCGCGGCGAGTCCGTCGTACTCCTCTCCGGCCGCACCGACGGTGTCGAGCAGGGCCTCGTCGAGGGCGTCCGGGGCGGGCAGTTCGGCGAGCTGCAGGGTCCACCAGGCACAGGCGGCGGCCCGGCGCAGCACCTCCGGGTCGTCCCGGCCGTCCGCGTCCAGACAGCGGGCGACGACGGGCCGGTTCTGGGTGAGGGTGCCGGTCTTGTCCACGCACAGCACGTCGATCGCGCCGAGGTCGTGCAGCGCGGGCAGCCGCCGTACGACGACCCTGCGGGTGCGGGCCAGCAGGGCGGCGGCCCGGGCCAGGCAGCTGGTGACGATCACCGGCAGCATCTCGGGAGTGAGCCCGACGGCCACCGACACGGCGAACGGCAGTGTCTGCGGGCCCCAGCCGCGCATCGCCGCGCCCGCCATGAGCACCAGCGGCGGGGTGAGCAGCATGAACCGGACCAGCACCCAGGCGATGCCGTGCACGGACCGGTCGAAGGCGCTGGGCTCGCGCCGCCCCGGCGACCGCTGGGCGGCGGCGAACCGGGTGCGCGCCCCGGTCGCCACGACGACCGCGGTGGCGCTGCCGGTCACGACCGCGCTGCCCTGGAAGCACAGGGCGGACGTGGTGTGCGGCTCCGGCAGGTCGGCGGCGGACTTGGGCACGGGCGCGGACTCGCCGGTGACCGCGTCCTGGCGCACCGCCAGGCCGCGGGCGCGCAGCAGTCGTACGTCGGCGGGGACCAGGTCGCCGGGGCCGAGCCGCACGACGTCGCCGGGGACGAGGTCGGCGACCGGGATCTCGTGGGCGCGCGGTGCGGCGCTGTCGTCGGCGCGGCGCAGCACGGTGGCCGTGCCGGCGACCAGTTCGCGCAGGGCGGCAAGCGAGCGGTCGGCGCGCCGCTCACCGGCGGCGCGCACCGCGCAGCCGACGGCGACCAGGGTGAGGATCACGGTGGCGGTGCCCCAGGGGGCGACGAACGCCGAGACCAGGCCGAGGGCGAGCAGCACGGCGGTGAACGGGTCGCGCAGGCCGCGAAGCCAGCGCCGCGGCCAGGAGGGGACGCGCGGGCGGGGCGGGGTGTTCTCGCCGTGCGCGGCGAGCCGGGCGGCGGCCTCGGCGTCGGTGAGCCCGCGCGGGCCGGTGTCCAGGCGCCGCAGCACCTGCAGGGACGTTCCGGACACCTGCTCAGAGACCGCGGAGGCGGCGCGCCGAGCCCGTCCCGGCCGCGTCCCGTTCGGCGAGCCGGCCGACGAGCAGGCGTACGACGTCGACGACGGCGGCCTGTCCGGCGGCGTCCACGAAGTACACCTGGCGGCGGCCCTCGCGGCGGGAGCGGACGAGTCCGGCGAGCTTCAGCTTGGTCAGGTGCTGGCTGACGGCGGGCAGCGCGCCGCCGACCCGCTCGGCGAGCCCGGTGACGTCGCTCTCCCCCTGGATCAGCGTCCACACGAGGTGCAGCCGGGCGGGCGAGGCGAGCAGTCCGAAGGCGGCGGCCGCCTCGGTCAGCACCTCGGCGGAGGGGTCCTGGTAGCCGGTGCCGGGCGCTGTCGCCACTGTCGCTTTCCTCTGCTTCCTCTGTGTCGTCCTGTGTCCGGTCTGTGTGCGGGGACTCAGTCTAGGTCGGCAGGAACTTCCCGGCCGTCCCATGAGTTTCTACGGTGTTGTAGAACGTTCCGCCGGTGTGCCGCGGGTGCGTCCGGCCGTTGAATCGAGGAGTGCGCATGGCCCTGTGGGACCGCGTCAAGGAGTCGGCGTCGCAGATGCAGACCCAGTTGGTGGCGAAGAAGAACGACCTGAAGAGCGGTGCGTTCCGCGACGCGAGCATGGCGATGTGCGCGCTCGTGGCCGCCGCCGACGGGACCGTCGACCCCTCGGAGCGCCAGCGGGTGGCCCAGCTCATCGCGACGAACGAGGTGTTGCAGAACTTCCCGGCGGACGACCTGAGGCGCCGCTTCGAGGAGAACCTGAACAAGCTGACGACGGACTTCGCCTTCGGCAAGGTGAGCGTGCTGCAGGAGATCGCCAAGGCGAAGAAGAAGCCGGCCGAGGCGCGGGCCGTGATCCAGATCGGCGTCGTGATCGGCGGCGCGGACGGCGACTTCGACAAGACGGAGCAGGCCGTGGTGCGCGAGGCGTGCTACACGCTGGACCTGCCGCCGCACGAGTTCGACCTCTGAGCGGGACCGGGCGAGCGAGGATGGGGGCATGCTCGACGATCTCGACCGCGCCCTCATCCACGCCCTGCACCTGGACGGCAGGGCGCCGTTCAGCAGGATCGCCGAGGTGCTCGGGGTCTCGGCGCAGACCGTGGCCCGCCGCTACCGCCGGCTGCGCACGGAGGCCGGGCTGCGCGTGGTGGGGCTCGCCGACCCGGACCGGGCGGGCCGCGCCCAGTGGCTGGTCCGGCTGACGGCGACCGCACGCTCCGCGCAGGACATCGCCGCGGCGCTGGTGCGGCGGCCGGACACGTCCTGGGTGAAGCTGACTTCAGGGGGCACGGAGATCACGGCGGTGATCCACGCCCCGGCCGAGGACTCCTCCCCCGGCTCCCTGCTGTTGCACGACGTCCCGCGCACCGGCGGCGTCACCGCCGTCTCCGCGCACTGCCTGCTGCACACCTACCTGGGCGGCCCCGCCCACTGGCGGCGCAGCGCCCAGGCCCTGGACGAGCAGCAGCAGGCGGCCCTGGTGTACGCGGAGAGCGCGCGGGGGGTACGGCAACCGGGGCCGGAGGACGGCGCGTTGCTGACGGCGCTGGAGCGGGACGGCCGGGCCGGGCAGGGCGAGCTGGCCCGGGCGACCGGCTGGTCGCCCGCGACCGTGGCCCGGCGGCTGGCCGAACTGCGCGCGGCGGGGGCGCTGTTCTTCGACGTGGAGGTGGACGCGGGACTCTTCGGTGTCCGGACCCGGGCCCTGCTGTGGCTGTCGGTGCGCCCGGCGGACCAGGAGAAGGTGGCCCTCGCGCTGGCCGGCCATGACGAGCTGGCCTTCGTGGCCGCGACCACCGGCCGTACCAACCTGGTCGCCCAGGCCCTGTGCCGCGATCCGGCCGACCTGCACCGCTACCTCACCGGGCGGCTCGGCACGCTCAGGGAGATCGACGGGCTGGAGACCAGCCCGGTGCTGCGCACGCTCAAGGCGGCGAGCCCGGCGCTGACGGTGCCGGCGCGCGTACGCCGCGAACGCCCTGCCGGGTGAGACCGTACGACTGCGGGGGCGTGGTGGCCGGTTGCGCGGTTCCCCGCGGTCCTTGGGGGAACGGCGGTGCCGTCGGCTGTGCCGGGCCGCTGCCGCGGACAGGCGGGCAGGCTCAGTCGCCCGTCTTCGCGTCCGTGCGCTCCCGCAGGAGGTCGGCGTGTCCGTTGTGGCGGGCGTACTCCTGGATCATCTGCACGTAGAGCCAGCGCAGGCTGAGGGGGGTGCCGCGCGCGGAGGTGAACGTCTCGTCGAGGTCATGGCCGGCCGCCGCCGCCCTGGACGCGGCGACCTCGGCCCGGAACCGCTCGAAGTCCCGTTCCGCGTGGGCCTCGTGGACTCCCTGGACGCCTTCGTCGCCGTCTCCCGGGTCGGTGAAGACGTTCCCGATGCGCTCACCCGCGAGGCGCCGCCGGAACCACGACCGCTCCACCTCCGCCATGTGACGGACCAGGCCCAGCAGGGTGAGGTTCGACGGTTCCACCGTGGTCCGCGCCAGTCGGTCCGGCTCCAGCCCCGCGCACTTGGCCGGCAACGTCTCACGATGCCAGTTCAGCCAGCCTTCCAGCATCTGCCGTTCAGGAACGGTGCCGGTGAGTCCGGTGAGGCGAGGAGCGTCATGTCCTGCTCCGAGAGCCGTAGCGCGCCGGCCGCGATGTTCTGCGCGAGGTGGGCGGGATCGCCGGTCCCGGGGATGGCCAGCACATGTGGTCCCTGGTGCAGGGTCCAGGCCAGACGGACCTGTGCGACGGAGACCCCGTGTGCGCGGGCGACGTCGCGCACCTCTTCGCGCTCCTGGGCCACCGGCCCCGCCTCGCGCCCGGAACCGGCGATCGCGTAGAACGGAACGAAGGCGATGCCGAGTTCGCCGCAGCGGCGCAACAGGGCCCGGTCCGCGCTCGGCGCGCCCGTTCCGTACGGGTTCTGCACGCAGACGACGGGGGCGATGGCGAGGGCCTCGGTCAACTGCCCGGACGTGACGTTGGATATGCCCAGGTGCCGGATCATCCCCGCATCGCGCAGTTCGGCCAACGCGCCGAAGTGATCGCTGACCGAGCCCGTCCGCCGGCTCGGTGGCACGCGCAGGTTCACCACGTCGAGGTGGTCCCGGCCGAGTTGCCGCAGGTTCTCCTCCACCTGGCCCCGCAGCTGCTCGGGGGTCGCCCACCACCAGGCGCCCGAGGAGTCACGGCCCGGCCAGACCTTGGTCGTGATGACCAGGTCGTCCGCGTACGGTGCCAGTGCGCGGTTGATCAGCTCGTTCGCGGAACGCGTCGCCGAGAAGTAGAACGCGGCGGTGTCGATGTGGTTCACCCCCAGTTCGACCGCCTGTCGCAGCAGGGCGGTCGCGTGCTCGCGGTCACGTGGGGCGCCGCGGTCGAAGGGCGCGGTTCCGGTCAGACGCATCGCGCCGAACCCGAGGCGGTTGACGGTCAGATCACCGAGTCGCCATGTACCGGCGGCTGCGGCAGCGTTCGTTCGTCGGCTCATGAGAAGGGTCTCCTCGTGCGGGCCGGGGGCACGCGAGGGATTCGGGGCCCTCGTCGGGCAGGCGGCTTGGAAGCGGGAGCGCCCGCGTCGCGGGACGCGCGCGCCCGGCCATGAGAAAAGCCTCCCCGGCGGACGGCGGTCCGCAGCGAGGAGGCTCACGTGTTTCGTCGATTTTAGCAGGGCCCGTCGGCCGTCCCGATCCTGGCGCTCGCCGTCCCGGCCACGACCATCAGGACCACGGCCACCCAGCAGGCGGCCTGGGGCCCGCTCGGCCCCGCCCCGGACAGGTACACGCTCCCCAGCACCGCCACCCCCAGCGTCGCCCCCAGCTGCTGCACCGCGTTGAGCAGGCCTGCCGCCGAGCCGACCTCGTGCGGGCGCAGGGGGCGCAGGGCGAGGGTGAAGAAGGCGGGCGTGAACAGGCCGGCGCCGGCACCGACGAGGGCGAGGGCGGGCAGCAGCGCGACCGGATAGTGCCCCGGCGCGGTCGCCCGGTACGCGGCCACGGCGGCGAGCAGTCCGGCCAGCAGCACCCCGAGCCCGTACGGCATGACCCGGCGCCCGTAGCGCCGTACCAGCCGCGAGCCCGCCCACCAGGACGCGAGGGCGAGCCCCGCGGACCACGGCAGCAGGCTCAGTCCGGCCGCCAGCACACCGGTGCCCGCGCCGAGTTGGAGCTGGAGGACGACCACGACGGTCAGGCCGTTGGTCGCCGCGAAGAAGGCCGTGGAGGTGACGAGGGCGGCCGGGAAGCCCCGGTGGGTGAACAGGCTGGGTTCCAGCAGCGGCCGGGCCGTGCGCCGCTGCTGCCGGGCGAAGCCGACGAGCACGAGCGCTCCGGCGGTCAGCAGCAGCCAGTCGCGCAGGGGGAGTTGACGCAGGTCGCCGCCGATCAGCGGGTAGACCAGGAGTCCGGTGCCGAGCGCCGCCAGGGTGGTGCCGGGCCAGTCGAGGGCCGGGCGGTGCGGGGCGCGGTTCTCCGGCAGGTTCCGGGCGAGGACGAGGACGACGGCGGCCACCGGGAGGTTCACGAGGAACGCGGACCGCCAGGAGGAGCCGAACAGGTCGGCATGCGTCAGCACACCGCCGACGACGGGTCCGCAGACGGCGGCCAGGCCCATCACCGGCCCGATGCTGCCCAGTGCCTTCGCCGTCTCCTCCCCCGAGAACATCGCCTTGATCAGCCCGATCGTCTGCGGGATGATCAGCGCCGCCGCGGCGCCCTGAACGGCCCGGAAGGCGATGAGCGGCCCCGGCGAGGGCGCCAGGGCGCAGGCCGCGGACGCCGCCGTGAACAGGGTGACGCCGAGGACGAACATCCGCCGCCGGCCCGCGATGTCCCCGAGCCGTCCGCCGGTGATCAGCAGCACGGCGAACGGCAGGGTGTAGGCGGCGCCGAACCACTGCACATCCGAGACCGGCCCGCCCAGATCGGCGTGGACGGCCGGTGCGGCCACCTGGACGACGGTCGCGTCCAGCAGGTTCATCGCCTCGCCGAGCAGCAGGGCGGCCAGGCCGGGCCAGCGCCCGCGGCAGGGAGTGGCTACAGCCACGCTTTCCGTGGTCATGGAGTTCCTCTCACTCTCGCTACAGGCCGGTACCGGAACCGGAACCGGCCTCGGCCAGCGTGGGAGAACGAGCGGAGCGGGCACGAACGGGAGCGGCCTGCTTGCGGATTTCTTCCATCAACACCGCTGATCCTGAAGAAATCCCACAGGGCGCGCCCCCGTCGTGCCAGGGGCGCGGCGTCAGTCGAGGCCGGCGGACTTCAGCCAGGCCCTGGCCACGTCCAGCGGGTCCTTGTGCTGGGCCTGCACCTCGGTGTCGAGCTGCAGCAGGGTCGCGGTGTCGAGCTTGGCCGAGACCGCGTCGAGCGCGGCGGCGCCCTTCTTGGACAGGGCGCCCTTGTAGACCAGCGGCTGGACGTTCTCGAAACCGAAGAGGTTCTTCGGGTCCTGGAGGACGACGAACTTCTCCTTGGAGATGGTCGCGTCGGTCGTGAAGAGGTCCGCGGCCTGCACGGCGTCCTTCTTCAGCGCCTCCTGGGTGAGCGGACCGCCCGCGTCCAGCGCCCGGAACGACTTGAACTCCAGGCCGTAGACGGACTTCAGGCCCACGAGGCCCTGCTGCCGGGCCTGGAACTCCGGTGAGGCGCCGATGACCAGGTCCTTCGCGAGGTCCTTCAGGTCGCCGATGGACGACTTCTCGGTGAGGTGGTACTTCTTCGCGGTGGCCGCGTTGACCGTGACGGAGTCCTTGGACTGCGCCGCGGCGGGCTTCAGCAGGGTCAGCTTGGAGTCCAGCTTGGCCTCGATGGCCGTCGTGGTGGCGTCGGCCGTCTTGGGCTTCGCGTTCTTGTCGAGGTAGGCCAGCAGCGCGCCGTTGTACTCGGGGAGCACCGAGAGGGAGCCGTTCTTGATCAGACCGTAGGTGGTCTCGCGGCTGCCGATGTTCGGCTTGTACGCGACCTTGATTCCCTTGGCCTTGAGGGCCTCACCGTAGATGTCGGCGAGCAGCGTGCTCTCGGGGAAGTTGTTGGAGCCGACGACGACGGTGTCACCGCTCGCCTTGCTGTCGTCCGTCAGGGGGTTGCCGGAGTTGTCGCCCTTGGAGGAACAGCCCGCCAGCAGGGCCGTCGCCGCCGCGAGGGCGACCACCGCCGCGCCTCGGTTCCTCCGGATGGACCTGCTGATGCGGTTGGTGGAAGTCACGCGTTGATCCAATCCATGAGTTTCACGGTCAGTCAAGGGCCGCAGATCACCGATCGGCCTCGATCCACGGTCGGTCAGGGGAAGGGAGCGCGCGCCGGCACCGGACCCCGGTGCCGTGCGTCAGCCGCTGCGGCGTACCCCCGGTGACACGGTGAGCCGGGACGCCGCCCAGAACAGCACGAGGGTGGCCAGCGCGAGTCCGGCGGTCAGCGTGGCGCCGCCGACGACCTTCTCGTAGTTCTTCTGGTAGAGGCCGTCGATGATGTACCGGCCGAGACCGCCGAGGCTGACGTAGGCGGCGATGGTGGCGGTGGAGACGATCTGGATGGCCGCCGTGCGCAGTCCGCTCAGGATCAGCGGGAGCGCGACCGGCACCTCCACCTGGAACAGCACCCGTGCCTCGGGCATGCCCATGCCCCGGGCGGCGTCCACCGGCGAGGGGTCGACGGAGCGGATCGCCTCGTAGGTGGTGACCAGGATCGGCGGTACGGCGAGCACGACCAGCGGGATCATCACCGGCAGCAGACCGAAGCCGATCCAGATGAACATCAGCACCAGCAGACCGAAGCTGGGCAGCGCCCGGCCGGCGGTGGCGATCAGGGCGAGCGCGTTGCCGCCCCGCCCGTAGTGCCCGGTGACCAGCCCGACGGGCAGTCCGATCGCGGCGGCGATCAGCAGGGCTTCCAGGGAGAACCCGACGTGCTCGGCGAACCGGGTGGGGATGCCGTCGTAGCCGTGCCAGTGGGCGCTGTCGCTGAAGAAGGCGCGGGCGAAGTCGAGGACGTTCACCGGGTGGCTCCCTTCCGTGGCATCCAGGGGGTGAGCAGGACGCGGACCAGGACCAGCACGGCGTCAGCGAGGATGCCGAGCACGGCGATGGTCAGGACGGAGTTCACGGCCAGGGCGGGCCGGTGGTAGGTCTGGGCGTCGTAGAGCATGTTGCCGAGGGCGCCCTGGTTGCCGATGAGCATGCCGACGCTGACGAGCGAGATGCTCGACACGGTCGCCACCCTGAGGCCCGCGATGATCGCGGGGACGGCGATGGGCAACTGCACCTGGAAGTAGCGGCGCACCGCTCCCAGGCCCATGGCCTCGGCCGCGGCGAGGGTCTCCTGCGGCACCGAGCGGACGCCGTCCACGATCGCGGGGACGAGCACCACCAGGCTGTAGAGCGCGAGCGGGATCATCACCGTGGTCTCGCTCTGCCCGAAGTAGTCGATGAGCACGACGAAGAAGGCCAGCGAGGGGACGGCGTACAGGACGGTCGTGATGCCGAGGACCGGCGGGTAGATCCAGCGGAAGCGCACGCAGAGCTGGGCGACGGGCAGGGAGACGATCAGACCGGCCAGCACCGGGATCAGCGCCTCGCGCAGGTGCAGGCCGACCAGTCCGAGGTAGCTGTGCTGGAGGTCGCTCGGGAGGTCGAAGAAGCCGTTCATCGGGCGGCCTCGACGCCGGCGCCGTGTGTGACGCGGCGGTGGGCGGCACGGATGGCCTCGCCGATGACCTGCTGGGAGACGACGCCGACGGCGCGTCCGTCGCCGTCCACCGCGACGGCCCAGCCGGTCGGGGAGAGCACGGCGCCGTCGAGCGCGGTGCGCAGCGAGTCGGTGCCGGGCACGAACGGCCGCCCGTGGTCGATGAGTTGCTCCCGGTCGACGGCCCCGGCGGTGAGCCGGTCCGGTTCGCTCCAGCCGAGCGGCCTGCCGTCGGGGTCGGTGACGAGGACGTAGGGGGCGTCGGCACGGCCGGCGAGCTGTGCGGCGTCGGCGTCGATCGCGATGAGCGGCGACGTCTGCAGCTCCAGCCCCTCGGAGGGGAAGAAGGACAGCCGGCGGATGCCCCGGTCGGCGCCGAGGAAGTCCTCCACGAAGGCGTCGGCGGGGGCGCTGAGCAGCTCGGCGGGCGGCGCGAACTGGGCGAGCCGGCCGCCGGTGCGCAGCACGGCCACCATGGTGCCGAGCTTGATCGCCTCGTCGATGTCGTGGGTGACGAAGACGATGGTCTTGCCCAGCTCGTCCTGGATGCGCAGCAGTTCGTCCTGGAGTCCCTTGCGCACCACGGGGTCGACGGCGGAGAACGGCTCGTCCATCAGGAGCACCGGCGGATCGGCGGCCAGTGCGCGGGCCACACCGACGCGCTGCTGCTGGCCGCCGGAGAGCTGGTAGGGGTAGCGCTTGGCGAGCGAGGTGTCGAGTCCCACCCGTTCCATCAGCTCGGCCGCCCGTTGCCGGGCCTTCTGCCTGGTCCAGCCGAGCAGACGGGGCACGGTGGCGATGTTGTCGAGGATGGTGCGGTGCTGGAAGAGTCCGGCGTTCTGGATGACGTAACCCATCGAGCGGCGCAGCGTGTTGACCGGCTGCTGCCGGATGTCCATGCCGTCGAGGAGGATGCTGCCCTCGCTGGGCTCCACCATCCGGTTGATCATCCGCAGGGTCGTCGTCTTGCCGCAGCCGGAGGGCCCGACGAGGACGGTGATCGCGCGGTCCGGTATCTCCAGCGACAGCCGGTCGACCGCGACCGTGCCGTCCGGATACCGCTTCGTCACTGACTCTATCCGTATCAAAACGCCGAATGCCCTTCGGGTTTGGCGGAGTTCCGCCCGCTTTCGGCCACGGTCGTCGTTGCACAGGCCATTGCGGGGAGAGTCTAGACCGCGAGTGTTTCAGCGTTCTGTCGGGCGAGCGACCGGTGCGTCCGCCGAGGACGCGGTCGCCGCGCCGGCATCCGACGGAGCCGGCAGCCGGCGGACCCGCGACGAGCCCTGACGGCCTGTCACCGGCGTACCGCCTGGGCCCCTACGGCGAGACCGGGTCGGCCGAAGGCCCCTGTCGGCTGTGCGGCCGCGCGGCGAGCGCGGCGACGTCGTCCTCCGCGTGCCGCGCGTCCAGACGGCCGAGGATGGTGTCCAGGACCTCCTCCAGCCCGCCCCCCGTCGGGAAGCGGACAGCGGACAGCCGGGCCAGCGAGCGGTCGATGTCCTCACCACGGCGTTCCACGAGCCCGTCGGTGAACAGCACGAGGGTCTCACCGGCGTGCAGCGGGTGGGTGAACGACTCGTAGCCGCCGAGCCCGGTGCCGAGCGGCGGCCCGACGGGGACGGACAGCAACGAGGCCTCTCCGCCGGAGGCGATGAGTACGGGCGGCAGATGCCCGGCGCTGGCCAGCGTGACCTGACCGCGCCCCGGGTCGACCCGGGCGAGCAGACACGTGGCGGGACGCAGCTCCGCCTCCCGGGAGGCGATGTCGTCCATCTGCCGCAGCACCCGGTGCGGGGGCAGGTCGGCGGAGGCGATGTAGCGCAGGGAGGAGCGGTAGGCGTTCATGTCGACGGCGGCCTCCAGGCCGTGTCCCATGACGTCGCCGACGACCAGCAGGGTCCGACCGAAGTGCAGTCGTACGGTCTCGCACCAGTCGCCGCCGACCAGGACACCGCCGCCGGCCGGCAGATAGCGGATGGCGATGTCGAGGTTGGGGTGCGGGCGGCCGGGCTCGGAGAGCAGGGCGCGCTGCAGGTCGCCGGCGGTGCGGTTGACGCTCGCGTAGTCGCGCGCGTGCCGGATGTGGGAGGCGGCGCGCTCGGCGAGCAGGCTGAGCAGCTCGGCCTCCGCCTGGTGCAGGGGCGGCGGCCCGGAGCGGGCCCACACCAGGACGCCGTACACGTCCTCCCCGCTGATCAGCGGCGTGCACAGGGCGATCCGGTCGCCGCCCGCGTGCTCCAGCCATGGCTCCGGCTGCGCGCCGAGCGCCGGTACGGCCGCCTCGCGGGCCACCGCGGCGGCCCAGCCGGCGCCGGGCAGCGCGTCGGCGTCCCCGGTGATCGCCTCGTACCCGGAGACGGTCGGGCCGGCCAGGCGCATCACGGCGGCCGTGCCGCCGGCCAGCCCTGCGGTGGCCCGGGTCAGCTCGGCGCAGGTCGTGGCCTCGTCGAGGGTCGTACCGATCCCGGCCAGGGCCTGCCGCAGCACGCTCAGCCGCGCGCCGGCCGCCACGGCGTCGGCGGCCGGCACGCCCTCCGAGGCCTGCGGGGCCTTCGCCGAGCCGGCTGATTCCGCTGGTTCCGCGGCCGCCGCGGCCCGCGCGGGCGTGGCGGTTCCCTCATGGCCGCCGCCGTCCTCGCGGTGGTGGCCGCCGTCGGCTGGAGGCCTGCGACGGGACTGGATCCAGCGCGCCACACCCAACACCCTCACAGAATCTCAAACCGGAGCGCATGGGGCACCGGCCTGGCCCTTCCCCTCGCCCTCGGCAGCCCCGTGCGAGCACGCGGGCCGTTCGTCCCGCGGCCCGCCGTACCCGCCCCGCGCGGCCTGTCCTACGACGCTCATCTTCGACCGGAGGAGACCGGGCAGGCACGGGTTTTGCAAGATTCGGAGTGTTGTTTGATCGAGATCCCGGGCGGGACTCCGGACGATCAGTCCTCCGCGGGCGTCAGCCGCAGCGAGACGGAGTTGATGCAGTACCGCTGGTCGGTCGGGGTCGGGTAGCCCTCACCTTCGAACACGTGCCCGAGATGGGACCCGCAGCGGGCGCAGCGCACCTCGGTGCGGACCATGCCGTGGGAGCGGTCCTCGACCAGTTCGACCGCGTCGGTGTCCTTCGGGTCGTAGAAGGACGGCCAGCCGCAGTGCGACGCGAACTTGGTGTCCGAGGTGAACAGTTCCGCGCCGCAGGCGCGGCAGGAGTAGACGCCCTTGGTCTTGGTGTCCGTGTACTCACCGGTGAAGGCCGGCTCGGTGGCGGCCTGGCGCAGCACGGCGTACTCGGCCGGATTCAGCTCCGCCCGCCACTGCTCGTCCGGCTTCTCGACGTCGTACGACATGAGCCTCAGCCCCTTTACTGCGACAGGCGGTCCAGGATCAGCGGGCCCAGGTCTGTCACATCGCCCGCGCCCATGGTGAGAACCAGATCACCGGGCTTCGCCATTCCCGCGATCACCCCGGGGATCTCGGCCTTGTCGGACACGGCGGTGACGTCGGCGCCGGCGGCACGCGCGGCCTCGATGATCAGCTCGCTGGTCACGCCGGGGATCGGGTCCTCGCGGGCCGGGTAGATGTCGAGCACGACCGAGGCGTCGGCGAGGGCCAGCGCCTGTCCCATCTCCTTGCCCAGTTCCTGGGTGCGGGAGAACAGGTGCGGCTGGAAGACGACGAGGATGCGGGACTCGCCGGCGGCAGCCCGCATGGCCTCCAGGTCGGCGGTCATCTCGGTGGGGTGGTGGGCGTAGGAGTCGATCACCTGCACCCCGGCGGCCTCCCCCTTGAGCTGCAGGCGCCGCTTGACCCCGGTGTACGCGGCGAGCGCGGGCGCCAGCTCCGCGGACGGGATGCCGAGCGCGGCGCCGGCGGTGAGGGCGGCGACGGCGTTGAGGGCGTAGTGCCGCCCGGGCACGGAGACGGCGAAGGTCAGCTCCTGCCCGTCCAGCACCACGGTGACCTGGCTCTTCAGCCCCTGCGGTACGACGGCGGTCACCCGCACGTCGGCGTCCTCGGCCTCGCCGTACGTCACGGTCCGCACCGATCCGGCCAGCCGCCGGGTCAGCTCCCGCGCGCCCTCGTGGTCGGCGGAGATCACCAGGGTGCCACCGGGGACGATCTTCCCGGCGAAGGTCTCGAAGGACTCGTAGATCTCGTCCATCGAGGCGTAGTTGGCGTGGTGGTCCAGCTCGACGTTGAGGACGATGGCGACCTCGGGCGCGTACTTGTGGAAGCTGCGGTCCGATTCGTCGGCTTCGGCGACGAAGATGTCGCCGTCGCCGTGCAGGGCGTTGGAGCCGGGCGCGTCGAGGTCGCCGCCGATGGCGTACGACGGCTCCAGGCCCAGCTCGGTGAGGGACACGGCCAGCATCGAGGTGGTCGTGGTCTTGCCGTGGGTGCCGGCCACGGCGATCGGGCGCAGCCCCCGCATCAGCGCGGCGAGCGCGTCGGAGCGGTGCACCACCGGGATGCCCAGCTCGGCCGCGCGGGCCAGCTCCGGGTTGTCCTGGCGGATCGCCGAGGACACCACGACACAGCTCGCGTCGTCGGCGAGGTGCCCGGCGGCGTGCCCGATGTGCACGGTGACCCCGAGCGCCCGCAGCGCCTCGGCCGTCGCCGACTCCTTGGCGTCGCTCCCGGCCACCTCGGCCCCGCGCTGCGCGAGGATCTTGGCGATCCCCGACATCCCGGCGCCGCCGATGCCGATGAAGTGCGGTCGGTCCATGGCGGTAGGAAGGCCGGGTGCCATGTGGTTCTCCCCAGAGACGGTGTACTAGAGCGGACCTAGCCTATGCGCTGAAGCACCGGGCTCCTTGCAGCGAGGGCCGTAGCGGCCTGGAGGGGCGCGGGAAACCGCGCGACGAGCCGCCACGCACCCGCGCCCCGGGCCGCACCGCGTCCCGGACGGCGCCGACGCACCGGTCCGGCGGGTCGGCTACGCCTCACTGTGCGAGAACAGCTTCAGCACCGGCACCCCCACCTTGTGCCGGGCCCTGGAGGCCCAGTCCCGGTGGAAGAACTCCTCCACGTAGTGCGGATCGGTCAGCACGATCACCTCGTCCGCGTCCACCTCCGCGACGAGCGCCTTCAGCGCGTCCAGCGGGTGGTCCTCGACCAGCCGCCCCTCGGCCCGGCTCCCCGCGGAGCGCAACGCCCGCAGGGACACGTCGAGTGCCTGCCGGCCGACGCTCTTCGCCTCCGCTCCCTCCGGGGTCTCGCGTTCGCGGACCGCCTCGTCCAGTTCGCCAAGCGCGATGTCGTCGATGGCCCGCAGCAGACGGTCCGCCTGGTCGCCGCGCGGCTGGAGAAGCACGTGGAACACGACCGGCTCGTCTCCGTGCAAGGTGGTGACGAACTCCACGTCGGCGGCCGTCAAGGCCTTCTCGATCATCAGAACGCTTGTGAACACCAAACGCCTCTTCTCCTCCGTGGGCCCGACAAGGCCCCTGCCGAAACCATCCTGCCCCGCGATCGCACGGGTCGTGCCGGACTAAGTGTGCCCTCCGGAAGCTAAACGGAACGGGAGATTCCGCCGATTCAGGACCGACGGTAACGGCCGAACAGGAATCCGGCCTCCTCCAGGAGGGACGCGAGTTCGAACCGGTGCGGCACCTCGACCGACGGCCCCCCGGCGATGCGCTGGGCGTCGCCCGCGGTGAGCATGGGCGAGACGGTCAGGCACAGCTCGTCCAGCACCTCGTCGGCGATCAGCTGGCCGAGCAGCCGGGGACCGCCCTCGGTGAGCAGCCGGGTATGGCCGAGGCCGGCCAGGGCGGCCACGGCGCGCGCGGGCTCGACGCCCGTGCCCTCGCCGGCGATCACCACCGTGGCGCCCGCCTTCTCGGCGGCGGCGACGCGGTCCGCGGCGGCCGCGGCTCCGGTCAGGACCAGCGTGGGCACCAGGGGCGAGGTGAACAACGGGAGCGAGAAGTCCAGCTCCAGGCTCGCGCTGACGACCGCGATCACCGGGGCCGGGGCCTGTCCGGCGGCCTTGCGGCCGTCGGCGAACTCGGCACGCGCGCGTGCCGGACGGTACCCCTCCTGACGTACCGTTTCCGCGCCCACCACGATCACGTCCGCGAGCGCCCGCAGCGTGCCGAAGATCCGCATGTCGGCGGCGCTGGAGATGGGCTGGGAGCGCCCGTCGTGCTGGGCGGCGCCGTCGAGCGAGGAGACCATGTTGGCCCGCAGCCACGGCCGCGGGGCACCGGCGACGGGTTCGGGGTAGGCGTAGGCGGCGGCCAGCTCGGCGAGACTCCACTCACGGTCGACCAGCGCGCTGCCGCCGTGCGCGCCCGGCACATCCGCCGCTCGGACCCCGGTCGCCCGCCTCACCCCCTCACCCTGGGCGGTCCCGCCGAAGGCCTGGGCTGCTGTTTCGTCGGTCACAGGGAACAGGCGTCGCATGTCGTGCAGTGTGACACGGCGCTTAGCATGGATAACCGTGTCGTCCTCCACCACCGCCCCCGGATCCAGCCCTCTGACCGAAGCGGGCCCCCTCTCGCTGTGCACGCGTGAGCCACACGTCCCCGCGGACCGGCTGGTCGCCGAGATGGTGCCGCCGCCGCGCTTCGACTCGGTGCGCTTCTCGACGTACATACCGGACCCGAACCAGCCCAGCCAGACCGAGGCCGTGCAGATACTGGAAGGCTTCGCGGCCGGGCTCGGCGGGGCGCACGCCTCCGGCGCCGGCCGGCGCGGCTTCCTCGGCTTCGGCAGGGCCAAGGCGCCCAAGGCCCCGGCCGGTCCGCGCGGGGTCTACCTGGACGGCGGCTACGGCGTCGGCAAGACCCATCTGCTCGCGTCCCTGTGGCACGCGACCCCGGCCGAGCCCGCGCTGAAGGCGTTCGGCACCTTCGTGGAGCTGACCAACCTGGTCGGCGCCCTCGGCTTCCAGCAGACCGTGCAGACCCTCTCCGGCCACCGTCTGCTGTGCATCGACGAGTTCGAGCTGGACGACCCGGGCGACACGGTGCTGGTGTCGACGCTGCTCGGCAAGCTGGTCGACGCGGGCGTGGCACTGGCCGCCACCTCCAACACGCTGCCGGGCAAGCTGGGCGAGGGCCGGTTCGCCGCCGCGGACTTCCTGCGCGAGATCCAGGGGCTCTCCGCCCGCTTCCGTACGCTGCGCATCGACGGTGAGGACTACCGCCACCGCGGTCTGCCCGAGGCGCCGAAGCCGTTCACCGACGAAGAGGTGACGAAGGCGGCCTACGCCACCGCCGGCGCCTCGCTCGACGACTTCCCGCATCTGCTGGAGCACCTGGCCAAGGTCCACCCGAGCCGGTACGGCGCGCTGACCGACGACCTGAAGGCGGTGTGCCTCACCGATGTGCGGCCGGTGCCGGACCAGTCGACCGCGCTGCGGCTCGTGGTGCTCGCGGACCGGCTCTACGACCGCGAGGTCCCGGTGCTGGCCTCGGGGCTGCCGTTCGACAAGCTGTTCAGCGAGGAGATGCTGAACGGCGGCTACCGGAAGAAGTACTTCCGCGCGATATCCCGGCTCACCGCGCTGGCCCGCGACGCGAAGGGCCTCGTCGACTCGTAGTCAAGAGCCAGATCGCGCCATGCCACCGGCGCTTTTCACGCTCTCTTGCGTTCGTAACGCGCTGTTAACCCTGCAAAGGCCTTTGCAGGGTTAATCTGCTTCTTGACCATCCATTGACCAAGACTTGGTCTGGACAAGACGCGCGAGGCGGGCAAGGGGGGGTGCATGTTCCGAGGTACGACGGCCCGGACCCGCTTCCCCCTCATCGCCGTGCTCCTGCTCGCGCTCCAGCTCTTCGCTCCCACGGGAACGTTCGCACCCGCGCACACGCTCAGTCAGGCACAGGCCAAGGCTGAGTCCGGAATTGCGTCCTCCGCACCGCCGGTGCACGAGGAGAAGGACTCGGTCCGTACCCCGAACCGTTCGGGTGCCCCCCTGAGTGCCCCGCACCTGCGCGACCGGCAGCGCGGCCCGGCCTCCGGCTGGGCCCAGCAGCCTGCGCTGATAGCCGGCCGTGCGTCCGGCGCCGACGCGCCGGACGCACCCGGCGCGCCGTACCACCGCGCCGCGAGAACCCCCAGAGCCCTCACCCCGGCAGCGCTCCAGGTCTTCCGCTGCTGACAGGCACGCGCTCTGTCCACACCCCCACACACCGTCGTTCGAGTCCGACGCGCCCGTGCAGGCGCGCCAGGAGGAACTCATCGTCATGCAGCCCCTCATCGACAACGCCCGTACCTTCGGACAGCGCCCTGAGGAGTTCGCCAAGCTCGCCGAAGGCCAGTCCCCGCAGGTGCTGTTCATCACCTGCTCCGATTCCCGGGTCGTCCCGGCCCTGATCACGGGCGCCCGCCCCGGCGAGCTGTTCGAGCTGCGCACCGCGGGCAACATCGTGCCGCCGCACACCTCGCAGCACCCCACGAGCGAGGCCGCCACCATCGAGTACGCCGTGGAGGTGCTCGGCGTCCGCGACATCGTCGTCTGCGGGCACTCGCACTGCGGTGCCGTCGGCGCGCTGGTCCGCGGCGACGACCTGACCGCCGTACCCGCCGTGCGCGACTGGCTCGCGCACGCCACCCCGCGCCCGGCCGGCGCGGCCGAGGATCCGGAGGTCGCCGAGGGCGTACAGGCCCACGTCCTGACCCAGTTGCTGCGACTGCGCTCGTACCCGTGCGTCCAGCGCAGGACCGCGGCGGGGCAACTGGGGCTGCACGCCTGGTACTACGAGGTGCACACCGGCACCGTACGGACGCACCGCCCGCAGACCGACACCTTCGAGTCCCTGTGAGCGCGCCGATGACCAGCAAGAACACCACTCTCATAGCCAGGTTCCCGCAGCTGCGGCAGGACTTCGCCGCCTCCCTGGTCGTCTTCCTGGTCGCGCTGCCGCTGTGCGTCGGCGTGGCCGTCGCCTCCGGGGTCCCGGCCGAACTCGGCCTGGTCACCGGCATCGTGGGCGGCCTCGTCACCGGACTGATGCGCGGCAGCAGTCTGCAGGTGTCGGGGCCGGCGGCCGGTATGACCGTGCTCGTCTTCGAGGCGGTCAAGGAGTTCGGGCTGCCGGCGCTCGGCGCGATCGTCCTCGCCACCGGCCTCCTCCAGGTCGGCATGGGGCTGCTGAGGCTGGGCCGCTACTTCCGCGCCATCTCGATCTCCGTCGTCGAGGGGATGCTGGCCGGTATCGGGCTGGTACTCATCGCCGGGCAGTTGTACCCGGCGCTGGCGGCCAAGGCTCCCGACTCCGGACTGGGCAAGATCGCCGGGCTGCCCGGGGCGTTCCTGGACGCCCTCGGCGACGGCACGGCGGTGGCCTCGCTCGCGCTGTGCGCGGGCACGGTCGCGGTGCTGCCGCTGTGGAAGCACGTCCCCGCGAAGGTGCGTACGCTGCCCGGCCCGCTCGCCGCGGTCGGCCTCGCCACGGTGGCCGCGTTCGCACTGGACCTGCCGGTGGCCATGGTCGAGGTGCAGGGCCTGCTCGGCTCGGTCCAGCCGCCGCCGCTCAGCGCCTTCGGAGAGCTGGCGGGCGTCGGGATGCTCGGCACGATCGTCGCCTTCACGCTGATCGCGTCCGCCGAGTCGCTGTTCAGCGCGGCGGCCGTGGACCGGCTGCACTCAGGACCGCGCACCGAGTACGACAGGGAACTGGTCGCCCAGGGCGCCGGCAACACGGTGTGCGGGCTGCTGGGCGCGCTGCCGATGACCGCGGTGATCGTGCGCAGCGCGGCCAACGTCCAGGCCGGTGCCCGGACGAAGGCCTCCCGTGTGCTGCACGGCGTGTGGCTGCTGCTGTTCGCGGCGCTGCTGCCCGGCGTGCTCGCCCACATCCCGATCCCGGCGCTCGCGGGCATCCTGATCTACTCCGGCGCCAAGCTGGTCCCGGTCCGGGCGCTGGCCGTGCTGTGGCGCGAGCACCGGGGCGAGGCGCTGGTGCTGGCCGTCACGGCGGTCTCGATCGTGGCGGTCAGCATGTTCGAGGGCGTGCTGATCGGCCTCGCGCTGGCCGTGGTCAAGACCGCCTGGGAGTCCTCGCACGTCAAGCTGGAGGTCGTCGACAAGGGTGCGGGTCCGGTCGACGCGTATCTGTCCGGCAACGCGACCTTCCTGCGGCTGCCGAAGATCCTGGACAGTCTGGAGTCGCTGCCCCAGGACCGCCCGGTCTGCCTCGACCTGGCCGGCCTGCACCACCTGGATCACGCCTGCCGTACGGCCCTGGAGAACTGGGCCGAACGGCACAGCGCGGCGGGCACGGAGCCGGTGCGGCTGACCGTGCGGACAGCGGCGGGCTGAGGCCCCCGTGCCTGGCGTGCCAGGGGCCCGGCCCCCCGGCGCGCCAGGCCATGGCCCGGCCGCCCGGTGCGGGCATATCGTTACAGCAGCAGACGTAACGGACCTCTCGGTGAGGAGGTCATCATGCTCCAGGAGCTGCTGGGGGCGCTCGCCGCGGCCGGCGGTGTCGGCGTGGTGTACCTGGCCATGGCGGCCCGCGTGGTCAAGCAATACGAACGGGGTGTGCTGTTCCGGCTCGGGCGCGTCATGGATGACGTACGGCCGCCGGGCCTGACCTTGATCGTCCCCTTCGTGGACCGGCTGCAGAAGGTCAACATGCAGATCGTGACGATGCCGATCCCCGCCCAGGAGGGCATCACCCGCGACAACGTCACGGTGCGCGTGGACGCCGTCGTCTACTTCCGGGTGGTCGACGCGGAGAGCGCGCTGGTGAAGGTGGAGGACTACAAGTTCGCGGTCTCGCAGATGGCCCAGACGTCCCTGAGGTCGATCATCGGCAAGAGCGACCTGGACGACCTGCTCTCCAACCGCGAGAAACTCAACCAGGGCCTGGAGCTGATGATCGACAGTCCGGCCGTGGGCTGGGGCGTCCAGGTGGACCGGGTGGAGATCAAGGACGTGTCGCTGCCGGACACGATGAAGCGGTCCATGGCCCGCCAGGCCGAGGCCGACCGGGAACGCCGCGCCCGGATCATCAACGCGGACGCCGAGTTCCAGGCTTCCAAGAAGCTGGCCGAGGCCGCCCAGCAGATGGCCGACACCCCCGCCGCACTCCAGCTGCGGCTGCTGCAGACGGTGATGGCGGTGTCGGCCGAGAAGAACTCCACACTGGTCCTGCCCATCCCGGTGGAGCTGCTGCACTTCCTGGAGCGGGGCAACCAGCAGCAGCAGCTCGCGTCGAACGGTGACGGAGAGCTCCGCTCCGGCTAGCGTGCGCCCATGCGCAGGAGCTGGGTGATCGCCGTGGCCGCGATGGCCGTCGTGACGGGTTGCGCGGACGGTGGTGGACCGGCCACCGTCCCCTCCCGCAGCGCCCCCCGCCGGCTGACCCTCACCAGCACGGCCTACGGCGACGACGGCACCATCCCGCGCCGGCACACCTGCGACGGCGCCGACGTCTCGCCTCCGCTGGCGCTCGCCTCCGTGCCCGCGGGCACGGCGTCCCTGGCCCTGCTGCTGCGGGACCCCGACGCCCCGCGGGGCCCGTTCACGCACTGGCTGGTGTGGGACATCGACCCGCGCACCCGGCGGCTGTCCGCCGGTGAGCGGCCGCGGGGGGCGACCGAAGGCCGCAACGACTTCCGGAAGACCGGCTACGGCGGCCCCTGTCCGCCGCACGGCGACCGCCCGCACCACTACGTCCTCACGGTCTACGCGCTCGACCAGCGGCTCTCCCTGGCCCCGGACGCCTCCCCCGCCGACCTGATGCGCGCCGTGTCCGGCCGCATGCTGGCGGCCGGGACGCTGACGGGGCGTTACTCCCGCTGAGCGCTCCGCGACTTCGGCCGTCGCGGGCCGTCGTGCGGGTGCGCCTCCCCCCACGGCT
This sequence comes from Streptomyces filipinensis, assembly GCF_014649495.1. Taxonomy (GTDB): domain Bacteria; phylum Actinomycetota; class Actinomycetes; order Streptomycetales; family Streptomycetaceae; genus Streptomyces; species Streptomyces filipinensis. The sequence continues at coordinate 390,075 of NZ_BMTD01000003.1, forward strand.
GGTCGCGCTCGCGCGGCCGAGCCGCACGGCGGCACAGCCCGCACCCCGGTGGAACGCGCCACGGCTGGCGGAGTCCACGGGCCCGGGCGCACCATCTAGGGATCCGGTGGAAGGGGCGGCCGTGTCGAAGAAGAGCGGAAGGGCACTCCGGGATGCGCTGCGCCTGCCGCCCGGCGAGCCCGTCGTACTCGCCGGGTATGACGCCGGGGCCACGCCCGCCGCCCCCGGCGGCAAGGGGGCCGGGCTCGCCGACAGCGCCAGGATGGGCAAGCACCTGGCGAACCTCCAGGAGCGGTTGTGGGCGGCGGGCACGGCAGGGGACCGGCGGCGTGTGCTGCTGGTGCTCCAGGGCATGGACACCAGCGGCAAGGGGGGCACGGTCAAGCACGTCATCGGCCATCTCAACCCGTCCGGCTGCCGGATCCAGGCGTTCAAGGCGCCGACCGAGGAGGAGCGGCGGCACGACTTCCTGTGGCGGGTGCGCGCGGCGCTGCCCCGGCCGGGCGAGATCGGCATCTTCGACCGCTCGCACTACGAGGACGTCCTCATCGCCCGGGTACGACATCTGGCCCGGCCCGCCGAGATCGGCAGCCGGTACGGCCTCATCAACGACTTCGAACGCTCCCTCGCCGAGGACGGCGTGACCGTGGTCAAGTGCTTCCTGCACCTGTCCTACGAGGAGCAGCGGCGCCGGCTGCTGCGCCGCCTCGACCGCCCGGACAAGCACTGGAAGTTCGCTCCCGGCGACATCGACGAGCGTGCCCGGTGGCCCGCCTACCAGGAGGCGTACGAGCTGGCCCTGGAGCGCTGCGCGGCGCCGTACGCGCCCTGGTACCTGGTGCCGGCGGACCACAAGTGGTACCGGAACTGGGCGATCAGCCGCCTGCTGCTGGAGCACCTGCGGGAACTGGACCCGCAGTACCCGCGGGGCGACTTCGACGTGGCGGAGTGCCGGGAGCGGCTGCTGAAGGGCGGCTGACCTCTCGGACACACCGGCGCGCCGCCGTCCATTTTGGGCTATTTTCACATAATCTCCGTGACTGTAAGGGGTTGCCCCGTTGCAGACCGCATCCACCCTCACGTCATGGAGATGACATGCACAGACTTCGCAAGGCTGCCGTGCTCCTCGCGGCCGTCAGCACCGTCGGGCTCGTCACCGCCGGCACGGCCCACGCCGACGGCCACGGCGGCCACATCATGCAGAGCTCCAACTGCAAGGACCACGACCTGAACCTCGACCTGCTCGGCGAGGTCGGCATCCTCAACGGCCTGCTGGGCAACGCGCTCAACGGCGAGGGCGACCCGGGTGCGCAGCAGACCCATGTGGGCTCGACCATGGGCTGCAGCAACAAGGCCGGCTAGGCGGCCGGTCCAGGACCCCCTGACGGCGGGAAGCGGCGGCGGGCCGGACATCCGGTGGGCCGGCCCGCACGCCCACCGCCGGCAGGGGACGGGCGTGGTGACCTCACGCGCGGGTGCGTGTGGGGCCACCACGCCCTCAGCTCGTTCGGGACCGGTGCGCACCGCGCCCGGGAGCGATCACTGAAGGAGCCGCGGGTGGGTACCCGGCGGCCATGCAGGAACAACGGCAGGTCACCGGCTCGTACTGGCTCCAGACCGCGCCGGAGCCACCCCGTCCCGCCCTGACGGAGGACCTGGACGTCGACGTGGCCGTCGTCGGCGCGGGCATCGCCGGACTGAGCACCGCCCACGAACTGACCCGGGCCGGGCTGCGGGTGGCGGTGCTGGAGGCCGGGCGCGCGGCGGCCGGGGTCACCGGCTGCACCACGGCCAAGCTGACCGCACAGCACACCCTCGTCTACGACCGGCTGCTGCGCACCCGCGGCCCCGAGGGCGCACGGCTGTACGGCCGCTCGCAGTCGGAGGCGATCGAGCACGCGGCGGCGCTGGTGTCCGAGCTCGGCATCGACTGCGAGTGGGAGACACGGGACGCGTACACGTACGTGCGCGACCGGGCGCGCGTGGACGAAGTGCGGGCGGAGGCGAAGGCGGCGCGGGAGGCGGGGCTGCCGGCCTCGTTCACCACGGAGACCGGGCTGCCGTTCCCGGTGGCGGGCGCGGTCCGGATGACCGGGCAGGCCCAGTTCCACCCGGTCAAGTACCTGCGGGCGATCACCGCCGACCTCGTCGCACGCGGTGGCCGACTGTACGAGGGCACGCGGGTCGTGAGGCTGCAGGAGGGCGGGGACCCCTGCCGGCTGACGACCGGGGCGGGCCACACGGTCACCGCCCGGGACGTCGTGATCGCCACCCACTACCCGGTGTTCGACCGGGCGCTGCTGTTCGCCCGGCTCTCCCCGCGCCGCGAGCTGGTCGTGGCGGGTCCACTGGGCGAGGCCCCGGATCCGCAGGGCATGTACATCACGCCGGAGGAGAACACCCGCTCGGTGCGGACCGCGCCCTACGGCACGGACGGGCAGCGCCTCCTCGTCGTCACCGGGGAGCACTTCACGCCCGGCACCGGCGATGCGCGGGCCGGCTTCGAGAGGCTCGCCGCCTGGGCCGAGGAGCACTTCCCCGGCGTGGCCCTGGACCATGCCTGGGCGACCCAGGACAACGACTCCACCGACACCGTGCCGCTGGTCGGCCCCTTCCACCCGGGCGCCCGGCACACCTGGGTCGCCACCGGCTTCGGGGGCTGGGGGCTGAGCGGCGGGATCATGGCCGGGCTGCTGCTGACCGCGCTGATCACGGGCCGGGACTGCGCCTGGCACGGGCTGTACGACCCGCGCCGGCTGAAGTCGGTGGTACGTGAAGCGCCGTCACTGCTGAGGACACAGGCGGAGGTGGCCCGGCACTTCGTCGGCGACCGCCTGAAGCCGCCGGCCCCGCTGGACGGTCTGGCCCCCGGCGACGGGGCGGTGGTCCGGGCGGATGGCGGCCGGCTCGCGGTGCACCGGGACGAGGAGGGCGTGCTGCACGCGGTCTCGGCCCGCTGCACCCACCTCGGCTGTCTGGTCTCCTTCAACCGGGCCGAACGCGCCTGGGAATGCCCCTGCCACGGCTCGCGCTTCGCCGTCGACGGCACGGTGCTCCAGGGCCCGGCGGTCCGGCCGCTGGAGCAGCGGGACCTCTGAGGCTGCGCGGGGCCGAAGCCCGCCGCGCGGGGGACCCCCGTCACCCCACCGCAGGACAAATAATCACACAAGTCGTCAGTTAGTCATATTTTCATATCGTGATCCCACAGCTACGCAGTATCACCGTCGTCTGTGCCCTGGGCGCGGCTCTCGCCGCCTGCGGTACCGGGGACCCGGCGGGCAGCGTCCGCCAGACCCCGGCCAAGTCCCCCGTCCCCGCCTCACGTCCGCCCGTACTCACCCCGGGTCCCGGCGGCCTGACCCCGGTCTTCGCACACGGCCCGCGCACGCTGGGCAAGACCGTCGCGCTGACCTTCGACGCCGACATGACCGCCGACGAGGGGCCTCGCGCCGCCGCCGGCGAGCACTTCGACAACCCGGATCTCATCGGCACCCTGCGCAGGCTGAAGGTGCCGGCGACGATCTTCATGACCGGCCGGTGGGCCGACGAGTACCCGACCGAGGCCCGCAGCCTCGGCCACGACCCGCAGTTCGAGGTCGCCAACCACTCCTACAGCCACTACGCGTTCACCAGCGACTGCTACGGCCTGCCCACCGTCGACCCCGGCAAGATGCGCTCGGACGTGGAGCGGGCGTACGCCTCCCTGCACAACGCGGGCGTGCCGCACGCTCTGCCGTACTTCCGCTTCCCCGGCGGCTGTTACGACCAGCGGGCGCTGCGCGCGCTGAGCGGGCTCGGGGTGACCGCGGTGCAGTGGGACGTGGTGAGCGGCGACGCGTTCGCCACGGACGCCGACGCCGTCACCCGGCAGGTGCTGGACGGGGTGAAGCCCGGCTCGGTGGTCGTCATGCACTGCACCCGCAGCGCGGCCCCGACCACCGAGCGGGTCGTCCGCGCCGTCGTACCGGAACTGCGCAAGCGCGGCTACCGGTTCGTGAAGGTCTCCGAGCTGATCGGCGAGACGTCCGGCCATCGGTGACCGTCCTAGGCTGGGGGCATGAGCGACGAGGACCACTGCACGATCGTCGACGCCGCCCGGCCGCCGCAGGCCGACGGTCCCCCGTACGCCGAGTGCGTGCTGTGCCGGGAGCCGACGGAGTACCCGGAGTCGTACCGGGGCGTCACGCTGTGCCCGCGGTGCGAGTGGCAGGAGGCGCAGCGCACCGCCTGCTCAGGGTGACCGGCGGGTGCTGAGCGGGGCGGCCACGGCGAAGGCCGCCGCCGTGAGCAGGGCGGCCCCGGCCAGCGGCAGCAGCGGCACCGGCGCCCGGCCGGTCTGCGAACCGGTGACCAGGCCGTGGACCGCGGCCTGTGCCGGAGAACCGGTGGCCACCACCGCCAGCAGCGCGCCCAGCAGCATCGCGGGCACGGCCCGGCCGGTGGAGCGCAGCAGCGGCCGGTTGGTGAGCGCGCCGACGGCCGCGCCGAGCAGCGCGCAGGCGAGCGTGGCCGGCAGCCCGGCCGCGGCCGCCCGCAGCGGGGCCACATGGACCCGGTGACCGTTGCTCGCCGGATCGCTGATGAGCGTCACCACCACGGTCGCCACCACACCGAGGGCCACCGACGCGAGCAGCGCCGTCAGCAGACAGGCGAGGTGCGCGCGGGCCGGGCCGCGGGCGGCGGCGACACAGGCGCGGGCCGCGTCCGGCTCACCGGTGACGCAGATCCGCACCAGCCACGCGGCCACCGGGAGCAGGCCGGCGGCCGTGTAGCCGAGCGAGTCGAGGACGGGCTGGCCGCTCTGCACGCCGATGCCGAGGAACACGACGTACAGGATCACCGGCGGCAGCCAGCGCTGGGAGCGCACCAGCAGGTCGGCCTGGTAGCGCAGGAGTGCGGTCATGGGCGGCTTCCCGGGTCGGTGGGGGGTGCGAGGTCGGTGGGCGGTGCGAGGTCAGTGGGCGATGCGAGGTCGGGGGTCGGTGCGAGGTCGGGGGTCGGTGCGAGGTCGGGGGGCGGCGTGACGCTCATGACGTGCCAGGGCGGGCGGGCCGTGAGCAGGGCGCGCAGCAGGACGTCGGAGCGGGAGGCGGGGACGGCGAGGCGGTGGACACCGGCCGTGGTCTCCTCGGCGGAGGCCACGGCCCGCGCCGCCTCGGCCGGCAGCCGCCCGCCGGCCGGCCCTCGTACGGTGACGACGGTGAGCGGCCCGGCCGGAGGGCTTCCCTCGTGGGTGCGGTGCGCGAGACGGCCGTCGAGCACGGTGTACGTCGCGTCCGGTACCCCGGCCAGCCGGCGCGGGTCGTGGTCCACGAACACCACGGCGCCCCCGGCGGCCGTCCGCTCGGCCACCGCGCGCTCCAGCTCGGCCCGGGCCGCCGTGTCCAGGCCGGTCCAGGCCTCGTCGAGCACCAGCAGCTCCGGCTCGCCGAGCAGGGCCTGGGCGACCGCGACCTTCTGGCTGCTGCCCTTGGACAGCTGCGCCATGGGCGTACCGGCGTAGGCGAGCGCGCCGAACCGCTCCAGCCACGTGCCCGCCGCGCGTGCGGCGGCTCCCCGGCTCAGGCCGTGGACGGTGCCGAGGTGGGTGAGATAGCCGAGGGCGGTGAAGGGGAGCGCGGACGGGAAGCGTTCGGGGACGTAGGCGGTGCGCGGGCGACCGGTGACGCGGCCCTCGCTGGGCGCGTCGAGCCCGGCGAGCAGGCGCAGCAGGGTGGACTTGCCGGTGCCGTTCGCCCCCTCTATACGGGTCAGGGTGCCGGGCGCGACGGTGAGGTCGACACCCCTTAACACCCAGGTGCCGCGCAGGCCGTAGCGGCGGCCCACGCCGGCCAGTCGTAGATCACGTTGCATGGGTGCATTGTGTCGGTCCCGCCCTGGGCCGTGCTGCGATCAGCGGCCGCGGGGTCGTCCCGGTCGGTCCCGCCCACGCGACGGGAGCCGGAAGTCGGCGCTGTCCCGCGTCCCCGTAGGGTGGGCTGACGTGACCCCTGTTTCGACGTCCCCCGGTGACGGCCCCTTCCACTCCGAGCAGAGCCCCCGTGACGAGGCGCCCCAGTTCGTGCTGCCCCTCGTCGCGCGGATCGAGCGGGCTGCCCCGCCCGCACGCACCGATGCGCTGGAGACGGCCGCCCGGGCCGTGCTGGTGCTGCTCGCGGACGAGCGGGCACACGGCGAGGGCGCATGGGCCGAGGCCGTGCGGAACTGGGAGGACGCTCGGATCCGCAAGGTCGTCCGGCGGGCCCGGGGCGCGGAGTGGCGGCGGGCCGAGGCGCTGCCCGGGATCACGGTGACCGGCAAGTCGGCGCAGGTACGGGTCTTTCCGCCGATCCCGCTCGACGGCTGGCCCAAGGACCTGGCGAAGCTCCAGGTGTCGGGCACCGAGCTCGACGACCCCGAGCCGCCTGCCGGGGCCGATCCGGCGCAGCCCGTGCTGTGGCTGAACCCCGCGCTGGAGATGTCGGCCGGGAAGGCGATGGCCCAGGCCGGGCACGGCGCCCAACTGGCCTGGTGGGCGCTGTCCGGCGCGGAGCGCGCCGCCTGGCGGGACGCGGGTTTCGCCCTGGCCGTCCGTACGGCCGACCCCGCCGACTGGCCGCGGCTGACCGGCGGCGGACTGCCGGTGGTGCGGGACGCGGGCTTCACGGAGATCGCACCGGGCAGCTGCACGGTCGTCGCCGACCACCCCGGGCTGCGCTAGGACCGCTCGCCCGGATGCTGCCGACGCGGGGAGCGGCACGGGGAAGCCAGCGCGGGAAGCCAGCACGGGGGCCGACACGGGGGAGCCGGCACGGGAAGCGGCGCGGGGAACGGCGCGGGGATGAACCTCAAATGTTGCTCTGAACCCGGTTCCCAGGGGGTTCGGGTCCGGGCGCCGGGGCCATACCCCCCTCATTCGAGGGAGGGGTGGCACCGTGCGGCGACTGGGGACGGGGATCGGCTGGCGGCCGGAGATCGCGGACGCCGTGGAGCGCATGCCGGGCATCGACTGGGTGGAGGTCGTGGCGGAGAACGTCTGCCCCGGTCGCCTTCCCGCCTCGCTGGTGCGGCTGCGCGAGCGCGGGGTGACGGTGATCCCGCACGGCGTCTCCCTCGGCCTCGGCGGCGCCGAGGCCCCCGACGAGGGCCGCCTGACGGCGCTCGCCGAGCGGGCGGCGGCGCTGGGCGCGCCGCTGGTCACCGAGCACATCGCGTTCGTACGGGCGGGCGGTCCGCTCACCGCGTCGCCGCGCCTGGAGGCCGGGCACCTGCTGCCGGTACCGCGCACCAGGGACGCCCTGGACGTGCTCTGCGAGAACGTCCGCATCGCCCAGGAAGCCCTGCCCGTGCCGCTGGCCCTGGAGAACATCGCCGCGCTGTTCTCCTGGCCGGACGAGGAGCTGACCGAGGGTCAGTTCCTGTCCGAGCTGGTCGAGCGCACCGGCGTACGGCTGCTGATCGACGTGGCCAACCTGCACACCAACCACGTCAACCGGGGCGAGGACCCGGCCGAGGCGCTGGCCGCGCTGCCCGTGGAGGCGATCGCCTACGTCCATGTCGCGGGCGGCTTCGAGCGCGACGGCGTCTGGCACGACAGCCACGCCCACCCCGTGCCGCGTCCGGTGCTCGACATCCTGACCGGCCTCGCCTCCCGCGCCGCCCCGCCCGGCGTCCTGCTGGAACGGGACGAGAACTTTCCGGAACCGGCCGAGCTGGAGCGCGAGCTGGCCGTGATCCGGGAGGCGGTGACGGCCGGACGCGGGCGGGCGCAGGGGAGTTCGGGGGGCTCCGTCGCCGGCTCGGCGGGCGGGAGTGTCGCGGTGCTGGCGCGGCCGGTGGTCGGTGCGCGGGAGCGGGTCGGTGTCGCCCAGGCCGCCGTGCTGTCCGCTCTGGTGGCCGGGACGCCGGTGCCCGAGGGGTTCGACCGGGTGCGGATGGGGGTGCAGGCGCGGGCGCTCGCGGCGAAGCGGGCGGATGTGGTGGCGAAGGTGGCGCCCGAACTAGCGGTGATTCTCGGCGACGGGTACCGGGCGGCGTTCCTGGAGTACGCCCGCGTACGGCCGATGAGCGGGGGATACCGGCGGGACGCGCTGGACTTCGCCGGGCATCTGCTGCGGGCCGGACGGCCGGAGGACGCGGGGGTCAGGCGGGCCCTGCGGGAGTGGTGGCTGGACCGGGCGGGCCCGGCACCGAGGCCCACCGGACGCATGGCCCGGCTGGCCCGAAAGGCGCTGCACCGGAACCCGGCCTGAGGACCGCGCGGCCGACGGAACCGCAGCTCCCCAACGGGCGCGGGGAACCGCGCGACCAGCCACAACGCACCCGAGGGCGCCGACGCCCCCCCCCCCGCCCCCTTCACGCACCCACCCCACCACGAACCCGCACCGCCCTCCGCACCCCGGCCCACTCCCCCTTGCACCCGCCCCGGCCCCTGCGCACACTCCGGCTCCGCCCCCTGCGCACCCCGCCCCGGCCCCGCAGGGCCCGCGAGGGAACCCGCGTAATATGCCAAGCCGCACCACCCCCTGCACACTCGCGTGCGGTGCGCTACAGGAGGCGCCATGCGACCCCGCCCCCCGATCAAGGGCCGAGGCATATTCAGCGGCACCGGTCTCGTCATCGCGGCCCTCGCGGCGACCGCCGTGGCGCTGCTCTACCCGCTCTGGTCGTACGCCGACCGCCAGGGCGCGGCCGACGCGAACGTGCTGAGCGCGCAGAGCGTCACCACTCCGTACGGCCCCCTGTCCGCGCAGGACCGGGACTTCATCACCAAGGTCCGGCTCGCGGGCCTCTGGGAGCTGCCCGCCGGCGAGCTGGCGGAGCAGAAGGGCACCACGGCCGCCGTACGCACCGCGGGCCAGCACCTCGTGGACGGGCACACCTCGCTGGACGCGCATGTGCGCACCGTCGCCACCCAGCTCGGCGTACCGCTGCCGAACGGGCCGAACGAGCAGCAGGCGCAGTGGCTCACCACGCTGAGGGCGGCGAAGGGGCAGGACTTCGACCGCCGGTTCGCCGGCATCCTCCGGCTCGCCCACGGCCGGGTGTTCGCGCTGGTCGCCCAGGTCCGGGCCGGTACCCAGAACTCCCTGGTCCGCGACCTCGCCGACGACGCCAACGCGACCGTCCTGGACCACATCAAGGTCCTGGAGGCGACGGGGTACGTCGACTTCGCCTCGCTCGCGAGGGACCTGGCGGCCTCGCCCACCCCCGTGCCGACCCCGCCGGCGGCCGCCCCGAGCGCCGCCGTGCCGGTCGAGCCCTCGCCGGACGCGTCGTACTCCCTGCCGCCCGCCGCCGCCAGCCCTCCGCCGGCGGCGAGCAGCCCCTGACCCGGTCCCGAAACGGAACGTCACATACCACTGACACTGTGTCCGGATGATGAACAGGGCATGGTGTTCGGGCCGGGCTCTGACATAGAAAAACTTCATGTTCTGGCTCCTCCTCCTGCTCCTGGCCTGGGTTTTCGCTGGTACGGCGTGCACCCGGCTGTGTCTGGCCGCCGTCCGCGCGGCGGCCTTGGACACGCCTGCCGCGACGCCGGACCAGGAGCGCGCTCTCACGTTGTACGAGGCGGCCTTCCTCTCCGGCGGCCCCGCCCGGGTCGCCGACGTGACCCTGGTCTCCATGGCCCGCCAGCGCCGTCTGCTTCTCGCGCACACCGGCTGGGCCACGGTCGTGGACCCGCGCGGGCACGACGAGATCGAGCAGTCCGTCATAGGCGCCATAGGTCCGGAGGGTCAGTCGCGGATCGCGCCGGTGCGGGCGCGGGCGGCCGGTGCCGAGGCCGTGCGGCGCCTCGCCGACCGGCTGGTGCGCGCCGGTCTCGCCGTACCCGACGACGCCGGTACGTCCGTGGGGGCCGCCGTCCGCCAGGTGCGTGCCGCCGCGCTGGCCGTGGCGGCGCTCGGCGTGAGCGCGCTGCTGCTGCCCGTCCCGACCGAGGCGCCCCGGCTGCTGGTCGGCCTGTGGTTCGCCCTGCCCCTCACCCTGGCCCTGAGCTGCCTGCTCATCGCCCGGTTCGAGGTGCATCCGTACACCCGCTGGGCCTCCCCGGCCGGACAGCGGCTGCTCGGCGCGCTCGTGCGCAGGCCGGCCGGCGACGAGCGGTCGTTCCTCACCTCGGTCGCCGTGCGCGGGATCCGCGCGATCGGCGAGCCCGAGCTGCGCGCCGCGTTCACCCACCGCGACCAGCCCTGGCGGGAGTGAGGGCGGCTTCGGGGGCGCATAGGGGGCATTGACGCCGACACCGGCCCGATGGTGCTTGCCTTCACCGACGGCCGACCGAAATATCCCTTCTGTTGTCGCCGGGCCGTGGCAGCCGTGCCATCGCCTCCGTTGCACCGAAGGGATAGCGCGATGAGAGCTGCCGCCCTGTACTCCGCCGCCGGGACCCTGCTCCTGACCACCCTGGCCGCGGCACCGGCGGGCGGCGCGCCCGCCGCCGGCCCGGCGACCGGTGTCCCCGGCGCGGCCGAGCTGCGCGGCACCGGGGTGGCCGTGGCCCGCGCCCGGGCGACCGGCATCGCCTTCGGCGCGTGCTCCCCCGCCGACGTGCCGAAAGCCCCGAAGAACGTGCAGTGCGGCACGGTGAGCGTCCCGCTCGACTACGCCCACCCGAACGGCAAGCAGATCACCCTGACCGTCAGCCGGGCCCTGGCGACCCAGAAGGACCCGCACAACAGCAAGCGGAAGGTCCCCCGGCAGGGCGCCCTGGTCTACAACCCGGGCGGCCCCGGCGGGTCCAGCATGTACTTCCCGCTGGTCGGCGCGGTCCCGGAGTGGAAGCGGATCGCCGCCGCCTACGACCTGGTCGGCTACGCCCCGCGCGGCGTGGGCCGTTCGGCGCCGCTGTCCTGCGAGGACCCGAAGCACTTCCTCAAGGCGCCCACCGCGTCACCGCCGCACCCGTCGGAGGCGTACAAGCGGGAGCAGATCGCCGCGGCCAGGGCGTACGCGCGCGGCTGCGCCCAGCGCGGCGGGGACAGGCTGCGTTTCTACACCTCCCTGAACAACGCCCGGGACCTCGACGTCCTGCGGGCCGCGCTGGGCGAGAACCAGCTGACCTTCGTCGGGGCGTCGTACGGCACCTACTTCGGCGCGTTGTACGCGACGCTGTTCCCCTCGCATCTGCGGCGCATGGTGCTGGACTCGGCGGTGAACCCGGACCCGGCCAAGGTCTGGTACCGCAACAACCTCGACCAGTCGGCCGCGTTCGAGGAGCGCTGGGCGGACTTCCGGGACTGGATCGCCCGCCACAACGACGTCTACAAGCTCGGTGACACCTCCGAGAAGGTGCAGCGCAGCTACGACACCGCCCGGGAGCGGCTGGCCGGCAAGGCGGCCGGCGGGAAGGTCGGTCCCGGTCAGCTGCAGAACGCGTTCCTGCGGGCCGGGTACTACGACGACTTCTGGCCGAGCCGGGCCCAGGCGCTGTCGGCGTATCTGCACGGCGATCCGAAGCCGCTGGTGCGGCTGGCCGCGCCGGACCTGAAGACGGCCGCAGAGGCGGAGAACGGCAACGCGGTCTACACCGCAGTCGAGTGCAACGACGCGCCCTGGCCGACGGACTGGAGGGTGTGGGACCGGGACAACACCCGGCTCGCCCGGGTGGCGCCCTTCGAGACCTGGGACAACGCGTGGATGAACCTGCCGTGCGCCTTCTGGCCGGCGCCCCGCCAGCAGCCGGTGGACGTGCGGACCGGGGTCGGTGAACTGCCGCCGGTGCTGATCCTGGCGGCCGAGCGGGACGCGGCGGCACCGTACCCGGGGGCGCTGGAGATGAACCGGCGGCTGGCCGGCTCGGTGCTGGTGACCGAGCGGGACGCGGGTACGCACGGCATCGGGGGCGGCGCCAACCAGTGTGTCAACGGCCACTTCGAGGCCTACCTGCTGGAGGGCCGCGTTCCCGGGCGGCGCGCGGCGTGCGCGCCGCACCGGTTGCCTTCGGCGGCGACGGGGCCGGCGAAAGAGGCCCGGCGGGGCGCTCTTCGAAGTGGCCGGCGGTAAGGGACCCGCAGAGGCGCCGGTCAGGCCAGGCCCGCCACCAGGTCCCCGATGTCCTTGCGGCGGCCCGTGTAGAACGGGACCTCCTCGCGGACGTGCATCCGGGCCTCGGAGGCGCGCAGGTGGCGCATGAGGTCGACGATGCGGTACAGCTCGTCGGCCTCGAAGGCCAGGATCCACTCGTAGTCGCCGAGGGAGAACGAGGCGACCGTGTTGGCGCGCACGTCCGGGTAGCCGCGGGCCATCTTGCCGTGGTCGGCGAGCATGCGGCGGCGGTCCTCGTCGGGCAGCAGGTACCAGTCGTAGGAGCGCACGAACGGGTAGACGCTCACGTAGTCGCGGGGCGTCTCGTCGGCGAGGAACGCCGGGATGTGCGAGCGGTTGAACTCGGCCGGGCGGTGCAGCGCCATGTTGGACCACACGGGTTCGAGCGCGCGGCCGAGCTTCGTGCGGCGGAAGAGGTTGTACGCCTCCTGCAGCTGGTCGCTGGTCTCGGCGTGCCACCAGATCATGAGGTCTGCGTCGGCGCGCAGTCCGGAGAGGTCGTAGGTGCCGCGGATCGTCACGTCCTTGGCGGCGAGCTGGTCGAACAGCTCCTGGACCTCGTCGGCGTAACCGGCGCGGTCCTGCGGCAGCACGTCCTTCAGCTTGAAGACCGACCACAGGGTGTAGCGGATGACCTCGTTGAGGTCCTTGGCCAGCTTGCCCTTGTTCGGGATCCTGCCGGACTCGGTGGTGGAGGCGTCGTCACTCATGGTCCCTATTCTCCCGCTCCGCCGTGGAGGCTCTGCACCGGGTTGGCCGTCAGCTCCCGGACACCCGTGAGGTCGCCGCCGAGCTGGTCGACGGCGGCGTGGGCACTCGCGATGCAGGCCGGGATGCCCACGCCGTCGTACTGCGCGCCGCACACCGCGAGGCCCGGCAGCTTGGCGACGTGCTCGCGGATGCGGGCCACGCGCGCGTGATGCCCGACCGGGTACTGCGGCAGACCGTCGGTCCAGCGGGTGACCCGGGTTTCCAGGGGGACGGCGGCCAGGCCGGTGGCCTCGCGCAGGTCGTGCCGGGACACCTCGACCAGGGCGGTGTCGTCCCGCTGCAGGATCTCCGTCTCGCCGTGGCGGCCCACGGAGGTGCGCAGCACCATCACGTCCGGGTCCTCCTCGGCGATCCAGCCCCATTTGTGGGAGGCGAACGTGGACGCCTTGATGGTGCGGCCGTCGACCGGCGGGACCAGGAAGCCGCTGCCCTCCGGAAGGCTCAGGTCGCAGCGGCGGTAGGCGAGGGTGACCAGCGCCATCGACGCGTACTCGACGGCGGCCAGTTCGGCGGCGGCCTCCGGGGACTCGGCGCGCAGCAGCCGGGCGGCGGCCGGGGCGGGTACGGCGACGATCACGGCGTCGGCGCGCAGCTCGCGCGGGCCGGCGGAGATCCGCCAGCCGCCGGACGCCTGGCGGCGCAGCCCGGTGACCGGCGTGCCGGTCAGGATCTCCGCGCCGCGCGCCCGGACGGAGTCGGCGACCGCGAGCGGCAGCGTGCCCACTCCGCCCTCGATGCCCATGAAGACCGGTCCGGTCTGCGGGCCGGCCGCCGCCCTGGCCTGGATCTCGCGGACTCCCTCGGTGAGCGAGGCGTGGGTGCGGGCGGCCTGGAAGAGCTGCGGGACGGCCGAGCGCATGGAGATGCGGTACGCGTCGCCCGCGTACACCCCGCCGAGCAGGGGTTCGACCAGGCGGTCGACGACCTCGCGGCCGAGCCGGGCGGCCACGTACTCCCCCACGGCGATGTCGTCGCCGACCTCGGTGCGCGGCAGGTCGGCGTCGCGCTCGATGCGGGCGAGGCCCTCGCCGGACAGCACGCCGCTGAGGGCGGCGGCGGTGCCGGGCACGCCCATGACATGGCCCTTGGGCATGGGGCGCAGGGCGCCGCGGGTCCAGATCGAGGCGGTCGCGGTGGCGGGCGCCTGGAGCCGCCCGGTCAGGCCCACCTCGCGCGCGAGGGTCACGGCCTCGGGGCGGCGGGCGAGCATCGACTCGGCGCCCAGATCCACCCGCACGCCCGCGATCTCACCGGGCAGCAGCTTTCCGCCGACCCGGTCCGCGGCCTCCAGCACGGTCACGCGCGCGCCGCGCCCGAGCAGCCGGTGGGCGGCGGACAGCCCGGCGATTCCGGCTCCGATGACGACGACATGCCCCGTACGCGTACCCGTTGCGCTCATGCCCCCACTCTCTCAGACCGCACGGACACTCCCGCCGGGGCCCGAGGTCCGCCGCGGCGCGGGCCGTCGCCCGGGCCGAGGCCGGACCGTGACCGCTTCGGAACCACCCGGCACCAACGTTCCGGGGCGCTCGGGCGTCGGTGACGACTCGCCCGGCATCGGGGACGCGCTGTCGGGCGGCTGGCACGTGTTCGTCGCGATGCTGCGCTGGATCGCCCTCGGGCTCGGTGCCGTCCTGCCGTTCGCGGCCTTCGCGGCGCTGTCGGCCCTGCTGTGGCTGCGGGTCGTACGCCCTCGGCTGCCGCGCCGCCGGGAGCCCGCCGCGGCGACGGCCGCGCCGGGGACGCCGCCGTCGGCCCGCGCGGCGGCGGGGTCCGCCGGTGAGCGGCCCGACCGTGACTGATATGCACGAGGCCTGGCATGCCCTCGCCCCGTAGCGTGTTCCCATGAGCATGCGCGATGGGCGGGGCGGGACGGAACGACTGGTCGTGATCGGCGGTGACGCCGCGGGGATGTCCGCGGCGTCGCAGGCACGCCGGCTGAAGGGGCCCGGCGAACTGGAGATCGTGGCGTTCGAACGCGGCCACTTCACCTCCTTCTCGGCGTGCGGCATCCCGTACTGGGTGGGCGGCGACGTCCCCGAGCGGGACGCCCTGATCGCCCGCACGCCCGAGGAGCACCGCGCGCGGGGCATCGATCTGCGGCTGCGGACCGAGGTCACGGAGATCGACGTGGCCGGACAGCGGGTACGCGCGCGTGACGTCGATTCCGGCGCCGAGTCCTGGACGGCGTACGACAAGCTCGTCATCGCGACCGGCGCGCGCCCGGTCCGCCCCGACCTGCCCGGCACGGACGCCCCCGGCGTGCACGGCGTGCAGACCCTGGACGACGGCCAGGCCCTGCTGGACACGCTGGCACGCGCGCGTGGCCGGCAGGCGGTGGTCGTCGGGGCCGGATACATCGGCGTGGAGATGGCCGAGGCGCTGATCAACCACGGCTTCGGGGTGACGGTCGTCAACCGCGGCAAGGAGCCCATGTCGACCCTCGACGCGGACATGGGCCGCCTGGTGCACCGGGCCATGGAGGGTCTCGGCATCACCATGGTGAACGACGCCGAGGTCACCAAGATCCTCACCGGGGAGGACGGCCGGGCCCGCGCGGTCGTCACGCAGGACGCCGAGTACCCCGCGGACGTGGTGATCCTCGGCATCGGTGTCCGTCCGGAGACGGCTCTCGCCCAGGCCGCGGGCCTCCCGCTCGGCGCCCACGGCGGACTGCTGACGGACCTCGCGATGCGGGTGCGCGGGCACGAGAACATCTGGGCGGGCGGCGACTGCGTGGAGGTGCTGAACCTGGTCTCGGGCCAGGAGCAGTACGTCCCCCTCGGCACCCACGCCAACAAGCACGGCCAGGTGATCGGCAGCGCCGTCGGCGGTGGTTACGCCACCTTCCCCGGCGTGGTCGGCACGGCGGTCAGCAAGGTCTGCGACCTGGAGATCGCCCGCACGGGCCTGCGCGAGAAGGACGCCCGCCGGGTGGGCCTGCGGTACGAGACCGTCACCATCGAGTCCACCAGCCGCGCCGGTTACTACCCCGGCGCCTCCCCGATGACGGTCAAGATGCTCGCCGAGCGCGGCACGGGCCGGCTGCTGGGCGTCCAGATCGTCGGCAGGGAGGGCGCGGCGAAACGGGTCGACATCGCCGCGGTGGCGCTGACCGCGCGGATGACGGTGGAGCAGATGACGGCCCTGGACCTGGGCTACGCCCCGCCTTTCTCACCGGTGTGGGACCCGGTACTGGTGGCGGCGAGAAAGGCGGCGGCGAGGGTACGCGCCTCCTAGGGGATGTCGTTCGGATCATCCCGGTGTCGCGGGGTCTAGGCGGTTGTGCTGATCCGCGGCAGAGCGGACACCGCGGCCGGCTGCTCCCCGGCCGGCTTCGCGTGCGAGGCGGCCGGCCGGCTGGACCGCAGCCGGTAACTCACCGCCTCGTCCAGCGTCACCGGCCGCTGCATCTGCGAGGCCAGCCGGCCGGCCTCCTGGCCGAGCCGCGCGACGTCCTCCCAGGGAAGCCGTACCACCAAAGACAGCTCGGCCTCTCCATCGGGCAGAGCATGCATCGCCGTCACCTGCGGAGCGTTCGTCATCGCCTGTCCTCACGTCGGTTGAGAACAGATACGCACGGCCACCCCGCGCCGTTCACCGGTTCGCCCGCCCCATCCCGGGCAGTAGTCCTGTGTGGTCATCCCGGTCCATGACGTGAACCCGCTGCGCCGTACCCCCTGGGTGACGTACGCGCTGATCGCCGTGAACGTCCTCGTGTTCGTCACCATGCCCGGCATGGCCGGTCCCGCGGCGGGCGGCGGCGACCTGGCGCGGTTGTGCCATCTGCAGGCCTTCATGGACCGGTACGCGGCGGTCCCCAGGGAACTGATCCACCATCAGCTGCCCGGGCTGGTGCCGACGGGGGACATCGGCGTGGGCCCGCACGGCCCGGGCTGCGTCGTGGCCCCGCCGTCCTACGACAAGTCGCCGCCGCTGTCGGTCTTCACGGCGATGTTCCTGCACGGCAGCTGGCTGCACCTGCTCGGGAACATGCTCTTCCTGCTGATCTTCGGCAACAACGTCGAGGACCGGATGGGGCACATCCGCTACTTCCTCTTCTACGTCGTCTGCGGCTACGCCGCCGGCTACGGCTTCGCGCTGTTCAACGCCACCTCGGGGGACCCGCTGATCGGCGCCTCGGGCGCGATCGCCGGGGTCCTCGGCGCCTACCTCGTGCTGTGGCCGGGCGCGCGGGTCTGGGTCCTCGTCCCGTTCCTGGTCTTCCTGCCGCTCAGGCTGCCCGCCTGGCTGGTGCTGGGCTTCTGGTTCGCGCTGCAGGCGGTGTACTCCTCGGGGCACGGTGTGTCCGGGCCCGGCACGGTGGCGTACGCGGCGCACGTGGTCGGCTTCCTGGCCGGCATGCTGCTCGCCTGGCCGCTCAAGCCCGGCACGCCGCCCCCGCCGGAGCCGCGCGGCCTGCTGTTCGGCAGACGGGCACGGCCCCGCTACACGTGGTGACTCAGCGCGCCGTCTGCGCGTGGACGTACTCCACGAGGCGGGTGAGCGCGTCCGGGTCGGTGTTCGGCGGAACCCCGTGGCCGAGGTTGAAGACGTGGCCCTCCAGGCCGGCGGCCGCGTCCAGCACCTCGCGGGCCCGGACCTCGACGGTGTCCTTGTCGGTGAACAGGACCGTGGGGTCGAGGTTGCCTTGCAGCGCCTTGCCGGGGCCGACACGGCGGTGCGCCTTGTCCAGCGGGACCCGCCAGTCGACACCCACCACGTCCGCGCCGGCCTCGCCCATGAGCTTCAGCAGCTCACCGGTGCCGACGCCGAAGTGGATGCGCGGGACGCCGTAGCCGGCCACGGCGTCGAAGACCTTCGAGGAGAAGGGCATGACCGAGCGCCGGTAGTCCGCCGGGGCGAGCGCGCCGACCCAGGAGTCGAACAGCTGGACCGCGCTCGCACCGGCCTCGATCTGCACCTTCAGGAAGGCGGCCGTGATGTCGGCCAGGCGGTCCAGCAGGTCGGCCCACAACTCGGGGTCGCCGTACATCATCGCCTTGGCGTTCTCGAACGTGCGCGAGGGGCCGCCCTCGACCAGGTAGCTCGCGAGGGTGAAAGGCGCGCCCGCGAAACCGATCAGCGGGGTGGGGCCCAGCTCCCGGGTGAGCAGGCCGATCGCCTCGGTGACGTAGGGGACGTCCTCGGGTGTCAGGTCGCGCAGCCGGGCCAGGTCGGCGCGGGTGCGGATGGGCTGGTCGACGACCGGGCCGACACCGGGCTTGATGTCGAGGCCGATGCCGATGGCCTTCAGCGGGACGACGATGTCGCTGAAGTAGATCGCCGCGTCCACGTTGTGCCGGCGCACCGGCTGCAGGGTGATCTCGGTGACCAGCTCGGGACGCATGCACGATTCGAGCATGGGGATGCCCTCGCGCACCTTGCGGTACTCGGGCAGGGAGCGGCCGGCCTGACGCATGAACCACACCGGGGTGTGCGGCACGGGCTCGCGCCTGCACGCCCTGAGGAAGGCGCTGTCGTACGTCGCTGTCGGCTGCATGCTGTCGTTGGCGGTCACGGGGCAAGTCTCGCATGACGGCGGCAGGCGACGGCGCGGGGTGTCTTGCCCTGCACAAGGCCCCGCTTCCCCTTACTCTTCCCCGCATGGCTGCGGCTCACGGACGAATGTCGGACAGCGCCGACGGAATGGACGACGTGAAGGACACCGAGGAGGCGGACCGACGCTCGAGTACCGCGGGTCCGCCGGCTTTCCGGGCCGCGGTCGACGCCCTGCGCAGCAGCCGGCTGCGGCCGCAGGTCGAGGTGGAGCCCACGCCCGCCCCGCAACGGCTCGCCCCGTACGCGTACGCGCTGGAGGCCGTGGTGGCCGACGGCGAGCAGGAGCTGGCCGACGGCCGGCTGGTGCTGCTGCACGACCCGGCGGGCCACGACGCCTGGCGCGGAACGTTCCGGCTGGTGACGCTGGTGCGCGCGGAGCTGGAGCCGGAGATGGCGGCTGATCCGCTGCTGCCCGAGGTGTGCTGGTCGTGGCTGACCGGGGCGCTGCAGGCGCGCGGGCTGGGCTACGGCGAGCCGAGCGGGACGATCACGCGCGCGAGTTCGCACTACTTCGGCGGTCTGGCCGAGCGGCCGTCGGCCTCGCAGATCGAGATCAGGGCGTCCTGGACGCCCCGCGAGGGGCTGGGCGGGGTGCCGGACACGGCCTCCCACCTGACGTCCTGGTGCGACCTGCTGGCCCAGGTCGCGGGCCTGCCGCCGGCCGGGCCGGGCGACGCCTCGGTGGTGACGCTGCCGCAGCGCAGGGGCCCGCAGCCGCGGTGATGTGACGGTGAGCCGACCGGCGGTTGTCGGCGGCGTCATCCGCATGGGCGCCTTATTGACCATCCCTTTGTCGATACGGCCACTTTCCGACCCGGAATCGCACCCGCTCGGGCCGACTCGATCTTCGGATGATCGATCGCGTGTCCGAATTGCGCAGATTGTTACTCACTAGATCGTGATCATTCTCTAAAGGCGGACGAGTTTGCTGCCGAAGACGACTGTGACCTTGAAAGCACGGTTCGTCCCGGCTTCCTCCCCACAAGCCGGCCCCGTCCCCCCCACCCAGGAGGCCTGGTGTCCGTTCTCCTCGAGCAGCCCGCAAGCCTGGTCGCCTACCGCCCGAACAAGCCGACCGCCATGGTGGTCGTGGCCGACCCGCGCGTCCGCTCCACCGTCACCCGCCATCTGTGGGCTCTCGGCGTGCGCGATGTCATCGAGGCCTCGTCCGTCGCGGAGGCCCGTCCCCGCATCGGCAACCCGCGCGACATCTGCGTCGCCGACGTCCACCTGCCCGACGGCTCCGGCCTGACCCTGCTCTCCGAGACCCGCGCCGCGGGCTGGCCCAACGGGCTGGCGCTGTCCGCCGCCGACGACATCGGCGCCGTGCGCAACGCCCTGGCCGGCGGGGTCAAGGGGTACGTCGTCACCGGCACCCGTACCAACATCGGCCTGCCCGCCCGGCCCGGCGCCGCTCCCCTCGGCGCCGCCCGGATGCACCGCCGCCCCCCGGGTGCCCCGAGCCACCCGGGCGGCTACCGCGAGCTGTCCGGACGTGAGGTCGAGGTGCTGCGGCTGGTCGCGGAGGGCCAGTCCAACAAGGCGATCGGCGTCTCGATGGGCCTGTCCGCCCTGACCGTCAAGAGCCACCTCGCCCGCATCGCGCGCAAGCTGGGCACGGGCGACCGGGCCGGCATGGTGGCCGTGGCCCTGCGCACCGGGATCATCCACTGAGCCGCCCGCGGCAACCCCGGGGTTCACTCACGTGAACCGCGCCTTTCACCGACCTGACTGGTTTACGACCCTCCCGTGCCCGTCGACGGAACGTTCCGGCGACGGGCGACGTCCACGCACGGATACCCTTGACAGGTGACCGACGCCCAAGACACCGCAGCAGACGGCTCCCTGCGCACCACCGGGGGTACCCCTCCGGACGACGCCGGATCTTCTGTGACGGGGGCGCCGACACCGCTGCTCGAACCCCGTGAGGGCATCCCGCCCGTCGTCACCGACGCGGCCGCGCTCGCGGAGGTGGTCGCCGCCTTCGCCGCGGGCTCCGGCCCGGTCGCCGTCGACGCCGAGCGCGCCTCCGGCTACCGCTACGGCCAGCGCGCCTATCTGGTGCAGCTGCGCCGCGAGGGCGCCGGGAGCGCGTTGATCGACCCCGTGGCCTGCCCCGACCTGTCCGGGCTCGGCGAGGCCCTGTCCGGCGTCGAGTGGGTGCTGCACGCGGCCACCCAGGACCTGCCCTGCCTGCGCGAGATAGGCATGCTCCCGACCCGTCTCTTCGACACCGAGCTGGCCGGCCGGCTCGCCGGGTTCCCCCGGGTCGGCCTCGGCGCGATGGTCGAGGGCGTCCTCGGCTTCGTCCTCGAGAAGGGCCACTCCGCCGTCGACTGGTCGACCCGGCCGCTGCCCGAGCCCTGGCTCAGGTACGCCGCGCTCGACGTGGAACTCCTCATCGACCTGCGCGACGCCCTGGAGAAGGAGCTGGACCGGCAGGGCAAGCTGGAGTGGGCCCTGCAGGAGTTCGACGCGATCGCGGCCGCGCCGCCGGCCGAGCCGAGGAAGGATCCCTGGCGGCGCACGTCCGGGATGCACAAGGTGCGCAGGCGCCGGCAGCTCGGCGTCGTACGGGAGCTGTGGGAGACGCGGGACCGGATCGCCCAGCGGCGGGACGTGTCACCCGGCAAGGTGCTGAGCGACGCGGCCATCGTGGAGGCCGCGCTCGCCCTGCCCGGCAGTGTGCACGCGCTGGCCGCGCTGAACGGGTTCGGGCACCGGATGGGGCGGCGGCAGCTGGAGCAGTGGCAGGCGGCGGTGGACCGGGCCCGGTCCCTGCCGGACACCGCGCTGCCCCAGCCGGGTCAGCCCGTGACCGGGCCCCCGCCGCCGCGCGCCTGGGCCGACAAGGACCCCGCCGCCGCGGCGCGCCTGGCCGCGGCCCGGGCAGGGGTGACGGCTCTCGCCGAGCGGCTCAACATGCCCCAGGAGAACCTGATCTCCCCCGACACGGTTCGGCGGATCTGCTGGGAGCCGCCGAGGAGCGTGGACACCGGGTCGGTGGAGGACGCACTGGCGGGGTACGGCGCGCGGGCGTGGCAGGTGGAGCTGGTGACGCCGGTACTGGTGTCGGCGCTGTCGGCCAAGGGGGCCTGAGCGCGTCACCCGGTCGCCGCCGCCCGCGGGCGCCAGACGGGCCGCGGAAGCGGAACAGGGACGTCGAGATCACGCCAAGATCCTGGCGGCGGGGCCCCGTGGGGGCGGGCGGCCCGGTTCCGGCCGACGGCTGCGCGGACGGGGCCGCGCGTGCCGCGGGCCGTGTCGGCGATGAGTCACGACCTGGTCGGGTCGAGCACGCGGTTTCCCCGCTCCCCTTCGATGCGCTTCGGTCACCCGGCGTGCGGATGTGACGTTCGCCGCTCCAGCCGAGAGGACTGGGCAGTCACGTTACTCGTAAGTAGCATGGGCCCTGAGCGCGCGCTCAGCGCAGCGCAGCAGTGCCATCCCGCATCTGGAGGAGAGCCATCGTGCCTCGTACCGTCAGGGACGTCGTCTTCGTTGACGGCGTCCGCACCCCGTTCGGCAAGGCGGGCCCGAAGGGCATCTACCACGAGACCCGCGCCGACGACCTCGTCGTGAAGGCGATCCGGGAGCTGCTGCGCCGCAACCCCGGTCTGGACCCCAAGAAGATCGACGAGGTCGCCATCGCCGCGACCACCCAGATCGGTGACCAGGGTCTGACGCTCGGCCGTACGGCCGGCATCCTCGCGGGCCTGCCGCAGTCCGTCCCCGGCTACTCGATCGACCGCATGTGCGCCGGCGCCCTGACCGCCGTGACGGCCACGGCCGGCTCGATCGCCTTCGGTGCCTACGACGCCGTCATCGCCGGTGGTGTCGAGCACATGGGCCGCCACCCGATGGGCGAGGGCGTGGACCCGAACCCGCGCTTCGTCAGCGAGAAGCTGGTCGACGAGTCCGCCCTGTTCATGGGCATGACCGCGGAGAACCTGCACGACCGCTACCCGCACATCACCAAGCAGCGCGCCGACGAGTACGCGGTGCGCTCGCAGGAGAAGGCCGCCAAGGCGTACGCCAACGGCAAGATCCAGCAGGACCTGGTGCCGATCTCGGTGCGCCGGACGAACCCGGAGGGTGGTGAGACCGGCTGGGGTCTCGTCACCGCCGACGAGCCGATGCGCCCGGGTACGACCCTGGAGAACCTGGCCGGCCTCAAGACCCCGTTCCGCGTCCACGGACGGGTCACCGCCGGTAACGCGGCCGGTCTGAACGACGGCGCCACCGCGTCGATCATCGCGAGCGAGGACTTCGCCCGCGAGAACGGGCTGCCGGTCAAGATGCGTCTCGTCTCGTACGCCTTCGCGGGCGTCGAGCCGGAGGTCATGGGCTACGGCCCGATCCCGGCGACGGAGAAGGCCCTCGCCAAGGCGGGCCTGTCCATCTCCGACATCGGTCTGTTCGAGATCAACGAGGCCTTCGCCGTCCAGGTCCTGGCCCTCCTCGACCATTACGGCATCGCGGACGACGACGAGCGCGTCAACCAGTACGGCGGCGCCATCGCCTTCGGTCACCCGCTGGCCTCCTCCGGCGTGCGTCTGATGACGCAGCTGGCCCGCCAGTTCGAGGAGCAGCCGGACGTCCGCTACGGCCTGACCACCATGTGCGTCGGCTTCGGCATGGGCGCGACGGTCATCTGGGAGAACCCGCACTTCGAGGGGGACAAGTGAGCACCACCACCGAGCTTCTGAAGCAGGCTTCGGAGCTGTTCCCGGACGAGGTCGTCACCAGTGCGCACGTCCGCCACTTCGACCTGCCGTTCGGCGCTGGCCGTTTCGCGCTGATCACGCTGGACAACGGCTTCGACCACACCAAGCCGACCACCTTCGGCCCCGGCTCGCTGGCGAACCTGAACGCCGCGATCGACCAGGTCGAGAAGGAGGCGGCGGACGGCGGGATCGTCGGCGTCGGCATCACCGGCAAGCCGTTCATCTTCGCGGTCGGCGCCGACCTCAAGGGCGTGGAGATCCTCAAGGAGCACGAGCACGCGCTCGCCATCGGCAAGGGCGGCCACGAGGTCTTCAAGCGCCTGTCGCAGCTGGCCGTTCCCACGTTCGCCTACTACAACGGCGCGGCGATGGGCGGCGGCGTCGAGGTCGGCCTGCACTGCAGCTACCGGACCGTCTCCAAGGCGATCCCGGCGTTCTCGCTGCCCGAGGTCTTCCTCGGTCTGGTCCCCGGCTGGGGCGGCTGCACCCTGCTGCCGAACCTGATCGGCGCCGACAAGGCCGTCTCGGTCATCATCGAGAACTCCCTGAACCAGAACAAGCAGCTCAAGGGCAAGCAGGTCTTCGAGCTCGGCATCGCCGACGCGATCTTCGAGGGCGCGGACTTCCTGGAGCAGTCGCTGATCTGGACCGCTCAGGTCCTCGAGGGCGACGTCGAGGTCGAGCGCCCGGTGATCGACCGCGGCGAGGGCTGGGACCAGGCCGTCGCCAAGGGCCGCTTCATCGCGGACTCCAAGGTGCACGGCGCGGCTCCGGCCGCCTACCGCGCCCTGGACATCATCGCGGCCGCCAAGAACGGCGACCTGCAGCAGGGCTACGACGCCGAGGACCGGGCCCTCGCCGACCTGATCATGGGTGGCGAACTGCGCGCCGGCATCTACGCGTTCAACCTCGTCCAGAAGCGCGGCAAGCGTCCCGCCGGCGCCCCGGACAAGAACCTGGCGCGTCCGGTCACCAAGGTCGGTGTCGTCGGCGCCGGTCTGATGGCCAGCCAGCTCGCGCTGCTCTTCCTGCGCCGTCTGGAGGTGCCGGTCGTGCTGACCGACATCGACCAGGAGCGCGTCGACAAGGGTGTGGGCTACGTCCACGCCGAGATCGACAAGCTGCTCGCCAAGGGCCGGATCAACCAGGACAAGGCCAACCGCCTCAAGGCCCTGGTCACCGGTGTGCTGGACAAGGCCGAGGGCTTCTCCGACGCGGACTTCGTCATCGAGGCCGTGTTCGAGGAGATCGGCGTCAAGCAGCAGGTGTTCGCGGAGGTCGAGGCGGTCGCCCCGGCGCACGCGATCCTCGCCACCAACACCTCCTCGCTGTCCGTGTCGGAGATGGCGTCGAAGCTGAAGCACCCCGAGCGGGTCGTCGGCTTCCACTTCTTCAACCCGGTCGCGATCCTGCCGCTGCTGGAGATCGTCCGCGGCGAGAAGACCGACGACGCCTCGCTGGCCACGGCGTTCGCCGTCGCCAAGAAGCTGAAGAAGACCGCGGTCCTCACCAAGGACGCCCCGGCGTTCGTCGTGAACCGCATCCTGACCCGCTTCATGGGCGAGATCCAGAACGTCATCGACGAGGGCACCCCGGTCGAGGTCGCCGAGAAGGCGATCGAGCCGCTCGGTCTGCCGATGTCCCCGCTGGTGCTGCTGGAGCTGGTCGGCCCGGCGATCGGCCTGCACGTCTCCGAGACGCTGCACGGCGCGTTCCCGGAGCGGTTCAAGGTCTCCCCGAACCTCAAGGCCGTCGTCGAGGCGGGCAAGCGCGGCTTCTACGTCTACGACAGCGGCAAGCCGGAGCTGGACCCGGAGGTCGCCGCGCTGCTCAAGCAGGGCGATGTCGTCCTGACCGAGGAGCAGGTGCGGGCCCGTGTGCTCGACGCGGTGGCGCAGGAGATCGGGCTCATGCTCGACGAGGGCGTCGTCGCCGAGGCCCAGGACATCGACCTCTGCCTGATCACCGGTGCCGGCTGGCCCTTCCACCTGGGCGGCATCACGCCGTACCTGGACCGCGAGGGCGTCTCGGAGCGGGTGAACGGCAAGAAGTTCCTGGCCCCGGGCGTGGCGAGCGTGCCGGCGTAACGCCTCACCGGTGAACGCCGGGTGCCCGCACTCCTGTCGGGGTGCGGGCACCCGGCGTTTCGACCGGTCGGCGCCCGCCGCTGCTCCGGCCGGGGCTCTCGTACGCCCGCTGTTCCGCCAGGCCGCCGTACACCTCGGCGGTCGGCGCCGGCGGTTCAGACCTGCCGCCACGCCTCCAGCGCCAGGCCCGGTTCGTCCTTGCGGCGGGTCAGCAGGAGTTGGCCGGTCGACGGGGACAACGTCGCCGCCACGACCCGGTCGTCCTCGTCCGTCGCCAGCGACACCCGTGCGTCCACGGGCAGTTGCGGACCCGACTCGGTCCACCAGGCGCCCGCCGACTCCTGTTCGGTCGGGTAGGCGGCGAAGGCGACCCGGCCGTCCGCCGAGCGCTGGGCGAGCAGGGTGCAGTCGTGGCCGTCGAGGTCGCAGCGCACCGCCGAGACCGGGCCGTGGCCGGCCGACGGCAGCAGGGTGACCGGCTTGCCGCCGGGGCGCCAGGCGCACAGGGCGCCGGAGGTGTCGGTGTAGTAGAGGGTGGTGCTGTCGGGCGAGGTGGCGAGGGCGTGCAGGGTGCCCGGGCGGACCGTGGCCCGCAGGGATTCCGCCGGGACCGGCTCGGCGGCCGGCTCCTCCTGGCGCCAGTACTGGATGCCGTCGGGGCCGGCCGCGTACAGCTCGACCCGGCCGGACTCCCCCGTCACCGCCGCGAGCCCGTCCCCTGCCCCGTTGCCCTTCAGGTCCCGCCAGGCCGCCCAGCCGCCCTTCTCCTTCTGCGTGAGCAGCCGCACCCCGCCCTGGCCGTCGGGCACGAAGACATGGGCGCGGCCCTGGGCGTCGACGGCGACCGCGGGGGTGCCGGTGCGGTCGCCCTTCGTCAGCGGGTGGCCGATCGGGTGCCAGTCCAGGGCGGAGAGGCGGGGGCGGAAGTGGGTGGAGTGGACCAGGCCCGACTCACCCTTGACGGTGGGCCGCCAGGAGACCAGGTGGGCGTAGCCGTCGGCGCCCTGACCGATCGCCAGGACGGGATGCAGCCTCTGGTCGCCGCCGACGGTGCGCGGGGCGGTCCAGGGACCGCCGGGCTCGCGCTCCGCCCGGCACCGGACGGCGTCGCCCGACAGCTGGTAGACACTGAGCCGGCCGTCCCGGCCGCGCAGGAACCAGTCGCCGTTCACCGGTTCACTCTAAGCCGTGGGGCCGGCACGGCCCCCGGCCGCCCGCTCACAGCCGCTTCGCGCTGCGGAACAGCTTGGCGTAGAAGCCGTCGCCGTCGAGGCGCGAGACACCGCCCTGATCGCCGATGGTGGGGCCGTTCTGCTCCTTGCGGCTGGAGATGAAGACCTTGTGGCCCTCGGTGTCCGGCCCCAGGTAGATCGCGGAGTGGTCCATGTGGTTGGCGGTGCGGTGGTCCATCTTGAAGAACAGCAGGTCGCCGGGCTGCAGTACGTCGATGTTCTGCGGCCGCACGTACCAGGGGCTCGGACCCTGGAGCTTGATGATGTCGACGCCCTCCTTGCCGCGGGCCATGCCGTCGGCGGTGCGCGGCAGTCCGTCGCCGTGCACGTTGTCCGACATCAGCGGGAAGCGGGCGCGGTAGCCGTACACCAGCCGCAGATAGCCGGAGCAGTCGACGGAGCGCAGGCGGTCCTTCTGCGGGTACACCGTGACCCCGTCCCGGAAGGTGTACGGGATGCCCAGGTAGTCGTAGAAGTCGGTCTGTTCGTAGCGGTCGACGCCGTCGGTCTTCAGGGGCCCGTAGAAGGCGTGGCCCGCGTACTGGACGCCCTGGTCGTCCTTCTTGACCGGCGCGCCCTGGATGTACTGGAAGGCGAACGCGAAGATGTCGTCCTCCTCGCTGCCGTAGTACTGCTTGAACCAGTCCTTGAACCACTGCTGCTTCTCGGCGCCCTTGGTCCAGCTCTCCGGCATCAGGCGGACCCAGTCGTCGGTGACCACCTTGGTGGTGGTGTTGACCGGTTCGGTGAAGGTCCGCGTCGGACCCTTCAGGGTGGCCGTACGGGCGCCGTCCGTGAAGGTGGCGATGACCGCGCCCTTGCCGTCGCGCAGCACCGAGCGCGCCGGGTTGCTCAGCCGCTCCCAGGTCTGCTTGCCGGTCGCCTTGCCCGAACCCTGCAGGTTCTCGGTGATCGTCTGGCCGGCGGGGAGCTTCGCCTGCTCGTCCTTGCGCAGTTCGTAGGTGAAGTAGGCGCTGCCCGCGAGCAGCGCCAGGACCGTCACCGTGTGGACGACGGGGCGGCCTTTGCGCTTCGGCATGGTTGGGGGCTCCAGGAGTACGTCGGGTTCGGGCGGTTCAGGCGGTCGGCATGGCGCCGAGGAGGATGCCGGCGGTCAGCACCACATAGGTGGCGAGCGAGACGGAGGCGACGGACAGCAGGGTCGCGCCCTTGGGCTGGCGGACCAGCTGGTAGCCGATCAGGCCGGGCACGATGAAGCCGAGCGTCTGGTTCGCGTACAGCAGCGGGAACTCCATCTGCAGCACGATGATCACGGTGGCCTGGATGAGCACGCCGCTGAGCACGACCGCCGCGAAGAGCCGCTTGCCGTACAGGATCACGAACTTCTGCATGAGCAGGGTGGCGAGGTACGTCAGCACGGTCACGCCGACCACCAGCGCGGCCCGCTGGAGGTCCTCGATGAGGGTGAGCGCGAGCCAGCCCGGGGTGATCATGCCGCCCGGCGACAGGTTGGTCGTCAGGTAGCACATGAGCGAGAACATCAGCCCCAGGCCGATGCCGATCGCGGCGATCTCGGGGGTGAGGACGGAGGGGATCAACGCTGTTCTCCTGGGCTGTGCCACTGCTGGCTGTCGTCGGCGGAATGCTGGGGCTGGATACGGGGTTCGAACAGCCCGCGGGGCTGGGCCGCATCGGCCGGGGGCAGGGCGGGCCGGCCGCCCTGGTCCGGCTGGGGACCGGTCCAGGTGCCGTGCGACTGTGCCTGCTGGTCTCCGGACTGGTGCACCGGCTGCTGGTGCGGGTAGTCGTGCGCGCTGTCGCGCTGCACCGGGATCTGGGGGACGGACGGCTGCTGGTGCTGCGCGTAGCGCGACTCGTACGCCTCCGAGTAGTGCTGGTACGGGTCGATGCGGGGTGCGTACAGCTGCATGGTCTCGCTGGGGTCGGCCGCGGCGGGCGTGGCCTCGGCGCGGCCGGCCGGGGTCGCGGGCGCGGTGGCCACCGGTTCGTCGGCGCTCTCGTCCGGCGGCAGTTCGGCGAGATGCTCCAGCAGGATCTCGCCCTGGCCGTGGATGTTGCCGATCGCGACCATCGACGAGTCCTGGCCGAGCATGTCCAGCATCTTGCCCATGAACTCCTCGGCGTCGCGCTTGTCGCCACCGAGGTCGACGGCGCGCGAGCGGAACTCGGCGGGGATGGCGTCGATGGCGGACTTGGCCGGGTGGCCGATGACGAAGACGCGCTCGGGGTCGAGGTCGGGGATGATCTCGCCCATCTGCCCGTTGCGTTCGACACGGTCGGGGCGGCAGTTGATGACCACGTTGAGCGGGCGGTGGATGGCGCCGAGGTCGAGCAGCTGGTTGATGTTCATCAGCGTCGACTCGGGGTCGTTGGCCGCGAAGACGTTGGCGAAGCGCAGCTTCTTGCCCTCGGGCGTCTGGTAGCGCTCGACGGAGAGGACACCGGGGTCCGGCGGGGCGTCGTACATGCCCTGCAGGGCCGTCTCGCGGTCGACGCCGAGGAGTTCGGCGACGGTGAGGGCGATGGCCACGTTCTCCTTGAAGGTGAACCAGCTGAAGCCGCGCAGCTCCTCGTCGGTGACGGTCTCCGGGTCGGCGTAGATCAGCTTGCAGTTCCGGGCGTCCGCCTCCTCCTGGAGGATGTGGAAGCGGTCCTTCTCGGCGGTGACGCAGATGCCGTCCTCGGGCATCGAGCGGCACAGCGAGCGAGCGACGTCGTCCAGCGTGGGGCCCATCTCGGCGAGGTGGTCCTCACGGACGTTGCACAGCACGCCGATGGTGGAGCGGATCAGCTTGGACTGGTTGATCTCCTGCAGGGCCGGCATGACGGCCATGCACTCGATGACCAGCGCGTCCGGCTTGTACGCGGCGGCCCGGCGCACGATGCCGATCTGCTCGACCACGTTGGCGATGCCGAACTTGCGGTAGACCGGCTCCTCGGTGGCGTCCGGGTGGATGAAGCGGGCCGCGGTGCCGGTGGTCTTGGCGACGGTGACCAGGTCGCCGCCGCGCAGGGCACCCGCGCACAGCCGGGTGATGGAGGACTTGCCGCGGATGCCGTTGACCAGGACCCGGGTGGGTATGTGGTCCAGGTTGTCGAAGTGCCGCCGCTGCTCCACGATGCCCGCGGCGAGCAGGATCGCACAGCAGACCAGCAGCACGGTGTAGAGGAAGAGCACGGGTGATCAGTTCCTTGTGTACTGCTGGGGCGGGTACTGCTGCGGCGGGTACGGCTGGGGCGTGGCCTCATGGGGCGGGTCCTCGCGCGGGCCGTACTGCTCGGGCAGGTGCTGCCGGGACGTGGGCTGCTCGGGCGGGTCCTGCCGCCGCTCGGACTGCTGCGGCGTGGGCTGCTGCCGGGCGGCCGGCGGGGGCGGGGTGCGGCGGGGCTGCTGCCGGCGCTGGTCCTGCAGTTGCTGCCGGACGAGTTCCAGCGAGCGGGTGACGGCGCCCACCTCGTCGTGGTGCTGCGGGAAGAGCACGGTCTTGCGGTCGCCTCCGGCCAGCGCCTCGGCCCGGTCGGCCAGGGTGCTCAGCGGCCGGGCGACCACGATGTGCAGCCAGCCCAGGCAGGCGACGGCCGCGGCGGCGCCGAGCAGACCGGCGAGGACGGTGCGGTTCTGGGCGTCGTACTCGGGGATGGCGAGCCGGTCCACGGGCTGCCAGCTGACCACGCTCCAGTGCAGCGCCTCGGCCGAGCCGCTGCCGGAGAACGGCGCGGCGGCGGCGATCCGCGCGCCGTTCTCGCGGTAGAGCACGCCGCTCGGCTGTGGCTTCTTGCCCAGCTGCTGGGCGCTGGCCGCGACGAGGTCCTTCAGGTGGTCGTCGGGCAGCGACTGGAAGGCGAGGAAGCCGGTGTTGCCGGCGATGATCTTGTTCTGGTCGTCCACGAGCCGGACCACGCCGAGCCCCGGCCGGGTCAGCAGCGCGTTGAAGAACTCGACGCGGAACTCGCCGACCAGGTGGGCTCCGCCCCGGCCGGGTATCTCGGCGGCGGCGACGACCACGGGCTCCTTGCCGCCGCGGCCCAGCAGCCGGATGGGCTTGCCGGAGTTCCGGTCGGACTCGTCCACCTGGGGCTTCTTGCCCTCGCGGGCCTGGACCTCACCGTGGGAGTCGACGACGTAGAGGGAGCGGTAGCGCTTGTTCTCGTTGTACGTGTGCTCCAGCACCGTCTCCATGGCCTCGGGCGAGGTCTTGTCGCCGATCAGGGAGGCCACGGACTGCAGGTCGGCGTCGCCCTCGTTCAGCGCGCGGCGCACCCGGTCGCTGAGCGTGTCGGTGCGTTCGCGCTGGTCGTTGACGAGCTGCCGGGGGACGTCGGCCGTGTTGTCCGCGCGGTTGAACAGCAGCATCAGCGGTGCGGACCAGGCCAGCAGCAGCACCGCGCAGATCGCGAGGAGGGCAGGTGTGCCCACCCGGCGCAGCCCGCGCGGGCGTTCGGCCGAGCCGGTGGCCTCGGCGCTCTCACCGAGCAGCTGGCGGCGCAGCCGTTCCAGGGCACCGCCGATGCGGCGCGCCTCGCCGTAGCCGGGGACGGTCACCGGCCGGGTCAGGTCGCCGCGGGTGAGCCGGCGGGACTCCAGGAACAGCCGGATGAGCGGGCGCTGGACGGTACCCAGCAGCACCGCCACGGCCAGGGCGCCGACGACGAGCAGCGCGCCGGCCGCCAGCACTCCGAACACCGGGGAGCCGGCCGGGGCGGCCTCCTCGGTCACCTTGACCATGGCGACCACGGACAGGCCGAGCCCGGAGGCGGTGGTGCCCTCGCCGGGCTGGGCCGCGGCGAGCGTGGCGTATCCGGCGACGGACCGGTCGCCGAGCAGCTTGCCGCCGAGCAGGCTGCCGCTGACGCCCTGGTAGCCGCCGCTGCCGGGTTCCTTGCTGCTGCGCGGGTCCTGCTGCGCCCGGTGGGAGGCCCGCTCGGCGAAGTCCTTCAGCTGCTTGCGGGAGGTCTGCAGGTCCTTGCGGTCGATGCTGTTGCGCGCCGACGCGGGGTCGGCGATGCCGTCGCTGCTGAGGATCGCGCCGCCCGCGTCGACCACGGCGATGGAGCGGAACTGGCCGAGGCTGATGCCGGGGAACTTCAGGTTCCTGGAGGCCACGAGCAGCAGCTGCGACTTGCCCGGCCAGGTCAGCAGGCCGAAGGAGAGCAGCCGCACCTCGCCGTTCTTCAGCCGGACCATGCGCGGGGCCAGTCCGTCCTCGCCGCTGAGGCTGGAGAGGTCCACATCGGTCAGCGGCACCGTCTCACCGCGGGCCGCGACCAGCTTGCCGGAGCGGATCTCGACGACGGCGGTGCCCATCCACTTCTGGTAGGTGCTGCCGAGCTTGTCGAGGACGGCGTCGCCGGAGACCGGCTGCCCGGCGCTGAACAGCGCGGCGGAGCGGGTGACGTCGGTGACGGACTCGTCGATGGAGGCGCGCAGCGCGACCGCGCCGTCCTCGGCGAAGTGCTGCTGGGACGTCAGCACCGCCTTCGGCACTCCGGCGTCGTCGACGCGGCCCAGCACCAGCGCGGTGATGGCGGCGAGCGTCAGCAGGAGTGCCGAGAGAACCGCGATCGGCGGGCGGATGCCTCCGATCAGCGACATGTCGGCTCGGCGGCGGGCTCGGTGCTGCCGCGCCGGGGGCGATGACGCCACAGAACGGGTCCTCTCAGGAAATACGGTCCGGGCACGTGAATGTAAGACCGCGCCCGGAAAGCTCAGACATGTAAGGGACGGGTTAAGTTGCAGTAAGTCGGACGTGATCTAGGCAACATTGCGCAACCGCAGGTCAAGAACGGACATATGGACTTCCAGTACGGAACCCGTTCGAGCCTTGTTCACATCCTGTCCAGGTTCTGCTACGGCAGCGGGTTCAGCGGCTTCAGTCCGTCCGCGCCCGCGCCACGGTTCAGCAGGGTGCCCTCGGTGCGCTCGAAGGCGAGCCGCAGCCGGGCCTTCTGGGCGTCCGTGAGGCCGTGGTCGTCGCGCAGCGCGGCCGGCACGTCCAGCAGGCGGTAGTCCCGCACGTCGTCGTCGGAGTAGGCGGCGGTGCCGCCGTCCCGGACGTTCTCGGCGTCCGGCGGGATCGTCAGCAGCGTCGGCTCGAAGCGCGGCTGGACGTCCCACTGGCCCTTGCCGCGCTCGGTGAAGGTGAACCAGGCGACCACGCCCTCCTCGGTCAGACCCGTCGGCACCTCGTGCCGGGCGATCTGGTTGCCGAGGCCGTAGCTGATCCAGGTGCCGTCGACCTTCTCCATCGGCTCCACGACGTGCGCGTGGTGGCCGATGACCAGGTTGATGCCGGTGTTCCGGGCGATCTTCCGGGCGAAGGATATCTGCCCGGCGGACGGCTCCGGATGATGCTCGCGGCCCCAGTGCAGGGAGAGGATCACCACGTCGGCGCCGGCCTTGCGGGCCCGCTGCTCGGCGGCCTTGATCCGGCCCAGGTCCTGCTCGTTGGCCAGCCACGGCTTGTCCTTCGGCAGCGTGTGCGGCTCGTTGAAGCCGTAGGCGAAGGATATCTGCGCGACCTTGACGCCCTTGACGTTCATGACCAGCGGGGTGAGCGCCTCCTTCTGGGTCCGGAAGGAGCCGGTGTGCTTCAGCCCGGCGGCGTCCAGCGCGTCCAGGGTGCGCTTCACGCCCTCGTAGCCGTGGTCGAGGGTGTGGTTGGAGGCGGTGGAGCAGGTGTCGTAGCCGATGTCCTTGATCGTCTTCGCCTGCTGCGGCGGCACCTGGAAGTCCGGGAAGCCCTCGAACGGGCCCTTCGCCGGGCCCATCACCGGCTCGAAGTGGCAGATCGCCAGGTCCGCCTTGCTGATCAGCGGCTTGATGCCGGCCATCATCGGCCCGAAGTCCAGCCCGTCCACACCCTTGCCGGTGCGCTTGGCGTCCTTGCGCGCCTGGTCGACCAGCTCGGGGTGCATCAGGATGTCCCCGGCGGCGGCGACGGTGAAGCTGCGCCCGCCGCTGGGGGCACCGTCGTCCGACAGGAGACCGCAGCCGGAGGTGGCGGCGAGGAGAGCGAGCGGGGTCAGCAGGGACAGCAGGGTCCGGCTACGGCGTCTGTTCACCAAGATATCTTGATACAACCATGAGAGCCCATCGCTCACGCGTCATAACGATCGCAATAATTCTGCTCGTCACCGCTGGCCTCGCCGGGGGTCTCGTCGCTCTGCTCCGCGACACGGACGACGGTGCCGGCCAGGCCGGCCGGCCCGTCCCGAAGGGCGCCGAGCAGATCGACCTGGCGCGCGAGGTGGCGGACTACACCGGCCGGTTCGGCCCCGGCCGGGGCTATCTGCACCCCGGACGGTCCGACCGGGAGGACATCGC
This sequence comes from Streptomyces filipinensis, assembly GCF_014649495.1. Lineage (GTDB taxonomy): Bacteria > Actinomycetota > Actinomycetes > Streptomycetales > Streptomycetaceae > Streptomyces > Streptomyces filipinensis. The sequence goes on from NZ_BMTD01000003.1 coordinate 423,790, forward strand.
CACAGCCGTCGGTCTGTTGCTCGACGGCCATCGCAAACAAGCGGAACAGCAGCTTTCGCAACGCGACTTCACCGTGCGCACGGTTTTCGACCGCCCCTCGGGGCATCGCTACACCGAGGTGGCCGACCGCACCGACTCCGCCGTGACACCGCGCGGCTGGGGTCGGGTCTACCTCGATCTGGACCACCACCCGAGCTGGTCGGTCCAGGTCCCGCACCCGGGCTTCGACCTGGGCACCGAGCAGCTGGGAGTCCGGGTGCTGCGCGGCTCACCCGGCGGGATCCTGGTCATCGCAGGTGCACATCGCAAAGCAGGAGCCGGTAACTCCGCGGACGTGGCGCACCGCCTGGACACCGTTTTCCACGCCATCTGCGCCGAACTGGCCCGCCGCGGGATGCCCGGGATCCAGTTGCACGGCTTCGCCGCCTCCGCCGCGCCCGAGTACGACGTGATCACCTCCACCGGCGCCGGGTCGGCGGGCAAGCAGGACGGTCGCGACCTCGCCGACGACCTGCGCGGCCACGGCTTCCGGGTGTGCCGGGCCTGGGTGCGGTCCTGCCCCCTGGAGGGCCGGACCAATATGCAGGGCCGGGTGGCCGACGACGACCATGTGCCGTTCCTGCACGTCGAGTTCTCCCCCACGGTGCGCGCGGGCGGACGGCCCGCCGACCGGGCGGCCGACGCGGTCACGGAGATCACACGCCGGTGGGCGAGCAGGCCCGTGACACACTGAGCCCGCCACGCATCCGACACAACAAGGCTGTTATCGACATGGCAGACACATCGGACAAACCGAGCGAACCGGGCGGTAGGGGCGAGCCTTTGCCCCTGCTCATCGTCGACGGTGCGAATGTCGTCGGATCGGTGCCCGACGGCTGGTGGCGCGACCGCCGCGCCGCGGCCGAGCGTCTGCGCGACCGGCTGGCGCCCATGGCGCGGTCCGGCGTGGACGGTCTGCCCGGCCCCGTGGAGCTGGTCCTGGTGGTGGAGGGCGCCGCCCGGGGCGTGACCCCGGTGCCCGGGGTGCGTGTCGAGGAGGCCCCCGGCAGTGGTGACGACCGCATCGTGGACCTCGCGGCGGCGGCCGCGGGCCGCCCGTGCCTGGTCGTCACCGCCGACCGCGCGCTGCGCCGCCGGGTCCGGGAACACGGCGCGGAGGTCACCGGCCCCCGCACGGTCCTGAGCTGAGCGCCCCGCCCCTCCCCCGCACGGTCAGCACCCCCCGCACCGTCCCGAGCTGAGCCCCCCGCCCGCGCGCGGTTCAGTCCCCCGGCACCCGGGTGTACAGGACCGCCCCGTCCACGGTGCCCGCCTCCTCGTAGCGCGCGGCAAGCAGCCGGCGCAGGGCTGGGACCCGGTCGGGGGCGTACGGCTCGCCCCGGGAGTCGTCGACCACCAGGGCCGGGGCGTGGACGTCCAGCTCCCGCCGGAAGACCGGCCAGGCACCCGCCACGGCGTACTTCTCGCCGACCTCGGACCCGTCCCGGCCGCCGCTGTAGTTGGTGAGCAGGCCGGCGGTGAGGTAGCGGGTGGCGGGGGTGCGGCCCGCCAGCCAGTACGTCTCCGGGTGCATGCCCCAGACCAGGACACGGTCGGCGGCGGCGGTGCGCTGTTCGAGGACGGCCGCGAGCCGCTGGGCATGGGCGAGTTCGGGGCGCGGGGCGCACAGACCCCAGGCGAGGAAGAGGGCGCAGCCACCGGCGGAGGCGCGGAGGGCGGCCAGGCGCCGTTCCGGCGGCAGTACGTGCACGGCGGAGGTGGCCACCAGGGCCAGCGGCGGGGTGAGTTGCAGGTAGTAGTGGCCGAAGAAGTGGAGGCCGACGGTCACCGCGACCGCCGCGGAGGCCAGCCACAGCCACAGGTCCACCGCCGCGGTACGGGCGGTCCGCAGGGCCCGTACGACCGGCCGGAGCAGGCCGGCCGAGGCCGTCGCCAGGAGCGCGGTGTTGGCCAGGGCGCGCGCGAGGACGTGGAGCTCGGAGCCGGTGAAGGAGGCGTAGGCGGCGGAACCGGTCACCGTCCAGAACAGGAACCGGGCCGGGTCCGTCAGCAGCGCGGCGCCCAGCACCGGCAGCGCGCAGCCGGCCGCGAGCCGCAGCGCGCCCGCGCGCGGGGCACCCCCGCGGTGCAGCAGCCAGACCACCGGCAGCAGCACCGCACCGCCGGTCTGCTTGGTCAGGAACGCGGCGGCGACGGCGGCCCCGGCCGCGCCCCAGCGCCCGCGGTCGGCGCACCACAGGGCGGCGGCCGTGCCGGGCAGTATGAAGATCTCGAAGCCGACGGCCTGCGCGTCCTCGGGGTTGAGCCCGACCGAGACCAGCAGGTACAGCACCCCGGCGGTGCGGCCCGCGCCGTCGCCCCAGCGGCGCCGGGCGAGCGAGGCCACAGTCGCGGCGGTGAGCAGCTGGGCGAGGACCGCCAGCACCCGCAGCGGGGTCAGGGAGCCGGACCCGCACACCGTGAACGCCGCCTCGTACAGCCAGGGCACGAGCGGCGGCTTGCGGTCGACGACGGTGTCGTACAGCTGGCCGCCCTGGGCCAGCAGCCGCGCCTGTACGGCGAGGTAGCCCTCGTCCGGGTTCCACAGGGGCCGGCGGAAGGACGGCAGCCGGGTGACACAGGCCAGCGCCGCGAGGAGCGGCACGAGCCGCGTCCAGTACGCCGCCCGGGTGACGGTCCTCGTGCCTGCGGTCCGTCGGGGGACGAGCGGGGCGGCGAGCATGGGCAGCACGCTATCCGGCCCCGCCGCCCCCGCCGGAGTGGGACATACGGGGCCGAAAGGCGAGGGAATCGGTTACGGAGTGGTCTGCTCGGCGGCCTTCTCCCGCAGGGCCAGCCGGCTGTGGGTGCGGCCGTAGAGGAAGTAGACGACGAAGCCGACGACCATCCAGACGGCGAACCGGATCCAGGTCTCGGCGGGCAGGTTGAGCATCAGCCACAACGTGGCGCACACGGACAGGATCGGGACGAACGGGACCCAGGGGGTGCGGAAGGCGCGCGGCAGGTCCGGGCGGGTCCGGCGCAGGATGATCACGCTGATCGCGACGACGACGAACGCGAAGAGGGTGCCGATGTTCACCAGTTCGGCCAGCTCGCTCAGGCTGGTGAAACCGGCGACGACCGCGATGACCACGCCGAGCAGGATGGTGGGCCGGTGCGGGGTCTTGAAGCGCGGGTGGACCCGGGAGAAGAACCGGGGCAGCAGCCCGTCACGGCTCATCGCGAAGAACACCCGGGTCTGGCCGAGCAGCAGGATCATGCACACCGTGGTCAGGCCGACGGCGGCGCCGAAGCTGATGACACCGGCGTACCAGGGATGCCCGACGGCCTTGAAGGCGTCGGCGAGCGGGGCCTCCACGGACAGCCGGGAGTACTTCTGCATGCCGGTGACGACGATGGACACGGCCACGTACAGCACGGTGCAGATGAGCAGCGAGCCGAGGATGCCGCGCGGCATGTCCCGCTGCGGGTTGCGGGTCTCCTCGGCGGCCGTGGCCACGATGTCGAAGCCGATGAACGCGAAGAACACCACCGAGGCGGCCGTGAAGATGCCCATCACCCCGAAGTTGGCGGGCGCCCAGCCGAACATCAGCTGGATGAGCGGCGCCTTGAGGTTGCCGCCGGCCGGCACCGGCTGGGGGTGCGGGATGAACGGCGTGTAGTTGGCGCCCTTGATGAAGAAGGCGCCGGCGATGATCACGATGAGGACCACGGCCACCTTGACGGCGACGACGAGCGAGGTGATCCGGGCCGACAGCTTCATGCCGAGGACGAGGATCCCGGTGAGCACCAGCACCAGGACGGCGGCGAGGATGTCGAAGCCGAAGCCGGAGGCGTTGTCCCGGCCGGCCAGGTAGTCGGGCAGATGCCAGCCGGCGTTGTCCAGCAGCGAGCGGATGTAGCCGGACCAGCCGACCGCCACCACCGCCGTACCGAGCGCGAACTCCAGGACCAGGTCCCAGCCGATGATCCAGGCGGGCAGCTCGCCCAGGGAGGCGTAGCTGAACGTGTACGCCGAGCCCGCCACGGGGACCGTGGAGGCGAACTCGGCGTAGCAGAGGGCGGCGAGCGCGCACACCACGCCGGCCGCCACGAAGGCCAGGGACACCGCCGGACCGGCGTTGTTCTTGGCGACCTGCCCGGTGAGGACGAAGATGCCGGTGCCGATGATGACACCGACGCCGAAGACGGTCAGGTCGAGCGCGGAGAGGGACTTCTTGAGCGAATGCTCGGGTTCCTCGGTGTCCCGGATGGACTGCTCGACGTTCTTCGTCCTGAACAGCGCGCTGCTCACGTAGTGCCTCCCACGCTCGGGGGCTCGCCATGGCCGACATGATCGAGAGGGTCGGGGTGCGTATGCCCCGGCACAGGCAGGTTCACGCAAACGGGCCGGTTCCGCCACCGCAAGGAGTGGCGGAACCGGCCCGTGGGGCGCGTCTCGGGTCAGTCGCGGGCGGGCTCCACCGAGTCCACCCCGGCGGGCGTACGGTCGAAACGGCCGTCCAGCTTGGCGACCAGCCCGGTGACCTGACGGGCGATGTCCGGGGCGGTCAGGCCGATCTCGGCGAGGACCTCGCCGCGGGAGGCGTGGTCCAGGAAGCGCGGCGGGATGCCGAAGTCACGCAGCGGCACGTCCACGCCCGCGTCGCGCAGGGCCTGGGCGATGGCGGAGCCGACACCGCCGGCGCGGCTGTTGTCCTCGACGGTGACGACGACGCGGTGCCGCTCGGCCAGCGGGGCCATGGCCTCGTCCACGGGCTTGACCCAGCGCGGGTCGACGACGGTGGTGGAGATGCCCTGCTTGTCGAGCAGGCCGGCGATCTCCAGGCACATCGGCGCGAGGGCGCCCACGGAGACCAGCAGCACGTCCGGCCGGTCGGTGCCGGGCTCGCGCAGCACGTCCATCCCGCCGACGCGGCCCACGGCGGGGACGGCGGGACCGACGGCACCCTTGGAGAAGCGGACGACGGTCGGCGCGTCCGTCACCTCGACGGCCTCCCGCAGCTGTGCCCGCACCTGCTCGGCGTCACGCGGCGCGGCGAGCCTCAGGCCCGGCACGACCTGCAGGATCGACATGTCCCACATGCCGTTGTGCGAGGCGCCGTCGGTGCCGGTGACACCGGCCCGGTCGAGCACGAAGGTCACCCCGCACCGGTGCAGGGCCACGTCCATCAGGACCTGGTCGAAGGCGCGGTTGAGGAAGGTGGCGTACACGGCGAAGACGGGGTGCACCCCCCCGTGCGCGAGGCCGGCGGCCGACACGGCGGCGTGCTGCTCGGCGATGCCGACGTCGTACACCCGGTCGGGGAACCGCTTGGCGAACCGGTCCAGGCCGACGGGCTGGAGCATGGCCGCGGTGATGGCGACGATGTCCTCCCGCTCCTCGCCCAGCCTGACCATCTCGTCGCCGAACACGGAGGTCCAGTCGGCGCCGGAGCTGGCGATCGGCAGACCGGTGTCCGGGTGGATCTTGCCGACGGCGTGGAAGCGGTCGGCCTCGTCCTGCAGGGCCGGCTGGTAGCCGCGGCCCTTCTCGGTGAGGCAGTGCACGATGACCGGACCACCGAACCGCTTGGCCCGCGCCAGCGCGGACTCCAGGGCCTCGATGTCGTGCCCGTCGATCGGGCCGACGTACTTCAGGCCCAGGTCCTCGAACATGCCCTGCGGGGCGATGAAGTCCTTCAGGCCCTTCTTGGCGCCGTGCAGCGTCTCGTACAGCGGCTTGCCGACGACCGGGGTGCGGTCGAGGATCTCCTTGGTCCGGGCGAGGAAGCGCTCGTAGCCGTCGGTCGTGCGCAGGGTCGCCAGGTGGTTGGCGAGACCTCCGATGGTCGGGGCGTAGGAGCGCTCGTTGTCGTTGACGACGATGACGAGCGGGCGGTCCTTGGCCTCGGCGATGTTGTTCAGCGCCTCCCAGGCCATACCGCCGGTCAGCGCGCCGTCACCGATGACGGCGACGACATGGCTGTCCCGCTTCTTCAGCTGGTTGGCCTTGGCGATGCCGTCGGCCCAGCCCAGCACGGTCGACGCGTGGCTGTTCTCGATGACGTCGTGCTCGGACTCGGCCTGCGACGGGTAGCCGGACAGGCCGCCCTTCATCTTCAGCCGGGAGAAGTCCTGCCGGCCGGTGAGCAGCTTGTGCACGTAGGACTGGTGGCCGGTGTCCCACAGGACCTTGTCCTTCGGGGACTCGAAGACACGGTGCAGGGCGATGGTCAGTTCCACCACACCGAGGTTGGGACCCAGGTGCCCGCCGGTCTTGGAGACCTCCTGGACGAGGAAGGTCCGGATCTCCTCTGCCAGCTGGTCCAGCTCCTCCAGGCTGAGCCGGTCCAGATCGCGCGGTCCCCTGATGCGGGTCAGCAGCGGCACCCGTGCCTCCTTGCAGTAGAGCTGATCGAGCTTTCGCCGGGCTCGCCCGAGTCTAATGTTCATGCTTTGCACGACACGACAGCGCCCGGCCCCTTTCGGGCACCGGGCGCTGCCGTACGGCTGGGGGCGCTACGCGCGACCAGCGGTCTTCTGGGTCTTGCGGGTGACCGCGTCGATGACGACTGTGGCGAGCAGAACACCACCGGTGATCATGTACTGCACCGGCGAGGCGATGCCCTGCAGGGCGAGGCCGTACTGGATCGAGACGATGACCAGCACGCCGAGGAGCGCGTTCCACGTGCGGCCTCGGCCGCCGAAGAGGGACGTACCGCCGATCACGGCCGCCGCGATCGCGTTCATCAGCAGATCACCGCCGCCGGCGCCCTGGTTGGCGGACGCGATCTTGGAGGCGATGAACAGACCGCCGATCGCCGCGAAGGTACCGGAGATGGCGAACACCGAGATGCGGATCATGTCGACGTTGATACCGGCACGGCGGGAGGCCTCGACGCTGCCGCCGAGCGCGAAGATCTTGCGGCCGTACCCGGTGCGCCGCAGGACGAAGTCCGTGATGAACAGCACGGCGATGAAGACCACCACGGCCAGCGGCAGGCCCTTGTACTGGTTGAAGACGACCGCGGCGGCGAAGGCGACGATCCCCAGCAGGGCGGTGCGCAGGATGGTTTCGCTCAGCGGCCGGGACGGCACGCCGGCGGCCTCGCGGCGCTTGTTGCCGAGGTAGGAGCTGACGAAGAACAGCACCGTCACCGCGGCGGCCAGGCCGTAGGCGGCGGCCACGTCGGAGAAGTAGTAGCTGGTCAGCTTGGCGACCAGGCCGTTGTCGTTCAGGTTGATCGTGCCGTTGTCGCCCAGGATCTTGAGCATGAGGCCGTTCCAGAACAGCAGACCGGCCAGCGTGACCGCGAAGGCGGGTACGCCGATCTTCGCGAAGAAGAAGCCCTGCAGCGCGCCCGCGACCGTTCCGGTGAGGATGGACAGCACGAGGGCCAGGATCTCGTTCATGCCGTGGGTGACGTTGAGCACCGCGAAGGTGGCACCCGCGACGCCGGAGAGCGAACCGACGGACAGGTCGATCTCGCCGAGCAGCAGGACGAACACGATACCGACGGCGATCATGCCCGTGCCGACCATGGCGACGGAGATGTCGGAGAGGTTGCCCGCGGTGAGGAAGTTGGAGTTCAGGCTCTGGAAGATGATCCAGATGACCGCCAGACCGATGACGACCGGGAGGGAGCCGAGGTCACCGGCCTTCATCTTCCGCTTGAACTCGGTGACGTAGCCCGCGAGGCCCTGTTCGCGCACCAGCAGGCGGGGGTCGACCGCGACGTCGGAGCCGCGTGCCGCCTCGGGGTTCTCCACCACGTGGTCCTCGGGGGGCGTGGAGGTCTTGTCGATGCTCACTTCTTGATCTCCCCATTGGAGCGCGCCGCACGACGGGTCACGGCGTTGTCCGTGGCGCCGGTGATGGCGGAGATGATCTCTTCCTGCGAGGTCGACTTGACCTCGAAGACGCCGTTGTTGCGACCCAGACGCAGGACGGCCACCTTGTCGGCGACGGCCTTCACATCGGCCATGTTGTGGCTGATGAGGATCACGGCGTGACCACGCTCCCGCAGCCGTTCCACCAGGTCGAGGACCTGCGCGGTCTGCTCGACACCGAGGGCGGCGGTGGGCTCGTCGAGGATGACCAGCTTGGGCTCACCGAGCATGGAGCGGGCGATGGCCACCGTCTGGCGCTGACCGCCGGAGAGCGAGGCGATCGGGATGCGGACGCTCGGGATGCGGATCGACAGTGTGGTGAGCAGCTCGCGGGAGCGGCGCTCCATCTCCACCTCGTCCAGCACCCCGCGTCGGCGGATCTCCCGGCCGAGGTAGAGGTTGCCGACGACGTCGATGTTGTCGCACAGCGCGAGGTCCTGGTACACCGTCGCGATGCCCAGGTTCTGGGCGTCGTGCGGCTTGTTGACCTGGACGGCCTTGCCTTCCCATTCGATGACGCCCTCATCGATGGGGTGCACGCCGGCGATCGTCTTGACCAGCGTGGACTTTCCGGCGCCGTTGTCGCCGACCAGGGCGACCACCTCACCGGCGTGGACCTCAAGCTCTACGTCGGTGAGCGCCTGAACGGCACCGAACCGCTTGGAGACCCCGCGCAACGCCAGCACGGGCGTAGCGGACACGTGAACCATCTCCTTCGCCGCCTGACCCGGCGGGAGGTTGTGCAGAAGTTAGGGGGTGTTCCGTCCGGCGCCCCGCAACGAGCTTGCGGGGCTGTCTGATACGCGGGGCGCCGGCGGAGCTGTGGAGGCCTTTTCCCGCTGAGGGAATTCAAGAGCGGATTCCCTCGGGTGGAAAGGCGCTGCGGCTGCTTACTTCAGGCCGATCTTGGCGCAGGCCGCCTTGTACTGCGCGGTGCAGATGTCGGCGACCGTGTAGACGCCGTCCTTGATGACGGTGTCCTTGATGTTGTCCTTGGTCAGCGCGGTGACCGGCACCAGGACCGAGGGGACCTGCTTGGTGGTCGGGCTGTCGACCTTGTCCTTGGCGACGGCGTCGAGGGACTTGCCCTGGGCGAGGTCCACGGCCATCTCGGCGGCGGCGGCGGCCTCGGGAGCGTACGGCTTGTAGACGCTCATGTACTGCTCACCGGCGACGATGCGCTGGACACCCGCGAGCTCCGCGTCCTGGCCGGTGACCGGGATGTTGGAGATGCCGGCGGCCTTGAGGGCGGTGATGATACCGCCGGCCATGCCGTCGTTGGCGGAGTAGACGCCGATGATGTTCTTCTTGCCCAGAGCGGAGATGGCGCCCTCCATGTTGGAGTTGGCGTTCTCCGGCTTCCACTCCTTGGTGTCGTACTCCTTGCCGACGTTCACCTTGCCGTCGAGCACCTTGTGGGCACCCGCCTTGAACTGCGCGGCGTTCGGGTCGGTGGAGGAACCGTTCATCATGACGATCTTGCCGGACTTGGCCTTGGATCCCAGGGCCTTCAGCAGGGCCTCGCCCTGGGTCTTGCCGACCGTCTCGTTGTCGAACGAGGTGTACGCGTCGATCGGGCCCTGCGCCAGGCGGTCGTAGGCGACGACCGGGATGCCGGCGTCCTTGGCCTTCTGCACCGAGTTCTTGATGGCCGCAGCGTCCACCGCGTCGACGATCAGCACGTCCACCTTGTTGGTGACCATGCTGTCGACCTGCTGGTTCTGCGTGGTCGCGTCCTGCTTGGCGTTGGCGTAGACGACCTCGCCCTTGCCGTTGGTGAGCTCCTTGACCTTCTTCTCGATCAAGGGGCGGTCGAACTTCTCGTAACGGGCGGTCTGGTTCTCCGGCAGGAGCAGGCCGACCTTGATGGCGTCGCCCTTCTTGGGGCTGGAGGACTTGGAGCCACCACCGGACTCCTTGGCGCTGCCACAGGCGGCGAGCGAGACGGCCATGGCACCAGCAGCAACGGCGAAGGCCGCACGACGCATACGCGTGTTCACTTCTAGAAACCTCCCTGACGAGGCCGCGTCGTTGCGGCCGAGGTGGCTGGAAGTCAACTCGGCCACACGTGCGACGTCAAGAAGTAAATCCTTAACGAGATGGCAACGGTGCCATCCGTTCTCTAAGTGAAGGCGGGCGCCACCACGGGCAGCGCACCAGCCGCAGACCCGTCCAAAAGCGTCGAATCACCCATCTCACTGAGGGCGAGGGCGAGCGCTCCGAGCACCTCGGCACGACCCCCAAGTGCTCCCGGGAGAACGGACAGTTGACGCGCCGCACTGGGGATGGCGTAGCGGCCGACGGACTCCCTGATCGGCCCGAGCACCAGCTCACCGGCCTCGGCGAGATCACCGCCCAGGACCACCCGGCTCGGGTTCAGAAGATTGCAGAGATTGGCCACTCCACTGCCGATGTGGCGGCCGACGTCGGCGATCACCCGACGGCAGCCCGGGTCACCGTCCCTGGCCAGCCGTACGACGCCCTCCATCGTCAGATCGGGGCCGTGGCTGGGCTGGAGCAGCGGGAGCACATAGCGCGCGGCCGCGAAGGTCTCCAGGCAGCCGCGGTTACCGCAACGGCAGACCGGGCCGGATTCATCGAGTGTAATATGTCCGATTTCCCCGGCTGTGCCGCCCGGGCCGCGATAGATCTTCCCGTCGATCACCAGACCGGCGCCGACGCCGCTCGCGACCTTGATGTACGCGAGGTCCCGGACGCCCTTCCCGCTGCCCCAGACCAGCTCGCCGAGGGCGCCCAGGTTGGCGTCGTTGTCCACGTGCACGGGCACGCCGAGCCGCTCGCGCAGCTCCTCGGCGGGCTTGGTGCCGCCCCAGCCGGGCAGGATCGCGGTGGACCCCAGCGTGCCCGACTCCACGTCGATCGGGCCCGGCACACCGAGGCCCACGCCGGCCACCTTGGACCGGTTCACGCCCGTTGCCGCGATCAGGCGGTCGACCAGCTCCTCCGCCCGGTCGAAGCCCTGGGCGGCGGAGGCGTCGACGTCCAGCGGCTCGGCCTCCTCGGCCAGCACCTGGTGGGCGAGGTTGCCGATCGCGACGCGCAGATGGGTGTGCCCGAAGTCGACGCCGATCACGATCCCGGCGTCTCCGCTGAGGCTGACGCTGCGGGCGCGGCGCCCGCCCGCCGATGTGGGCGTGACCTCGACGGTTCCGCCGTCCTTCAGCTCCCGCACGATGTTGGAGACCGTCGCGGCGGACAGACCGGTCGTCCGCGCGATCTCCGCCTGCGTGAGGGACCCGGCCAGGCGCACGGCCCGTACAACCCGCTCCAGGTTGGCTCGGTGCAGCGACGACTGCGACCCTGGAGTCTCCACGACGACCTCCTGAGCGCGGGGCCGCTTCGGCGAGGCCCCGCGTATGTCCAACTAGTGAACTCTAAGCTGAGCCGTTCGGGGTTGCTTACGTCAAGAGGTTGAACCGTTTCCGGGTACCCCGAAAACGGTACGTACACGTCCGAAAACGGCACGCATGCCGCCCCGGCGAGGGGGACGGCGTGCGTACGGACGGACGCGGGGTGTCACCCCGCCGGGTGCGCGGCGCTATTTCAGCGCCCCCGCGGTCAGGCCCTGGACGACCTGGCGCTGGAAGACGATGTACGCCCCGAGGACCGGCAGCATGGCCATCACCAGGCCGGCGAAGAGACCGGACCAGTCCCCCTTGTACCCCTGGCTGACGGCCAGCTGGACCAGACCCTGGGTGAGGACCCGTTTGTCGGGGTCGGTGTTCAGGACCGTGGGCAGCATGTACTGGTTCCACTGGCCCAGGAAGTTGAAGATGCCGACGCTGATCAGGCCGGGTTTGGCCATGGGCAGCATGATCTGGAAGAACGTACGCGTGTGCGAAGCGCCGTCCACGAAGGCCGCCTCCGCGACCGAGGTGGGCAGGGTACGGAAGAAGGCCGTGAGGAAGAAGACCGTGAACGGCAGCGAGTACGCGATGTAGACCAGGATCAGGCCGTGGATGGTGTTCAGCAGTCCCATGTTGTTCACGACGTAGAACAGCGGGACCAGCGCGAGCATGATCGGGAAGCTCATGCCGCCGATGAACAGGTAGTAGATGAAGCGGTTGCCCGGGAAGTCGAAGCGGGCGAGGACATAGGCCGCCATGGAGCCGAGGACCAGGGTGCCGATGAGCGAGCCCCCGACCACCAGGACGGTGTTGAGGAAGTAGTCGCTCATGTTGGCCTGGGTCCAGGCCCGCGACCAGTTGTCGAAGTGCAGCGTGTGCGGCAGCGACCAGGGCGAGCCGAAGATCGAGCTGTCGTCCTTGAAGGACGTCATCACCGCCCACAGCAACGGCGTGACCACCATGATCGCCCAGATGACCAGCACGCCGTGGGAGAAGACGTTGAGGACACCGCCCTCCTTCTTCGGCCGGGCGGGCCTCGGGGCCGGTGTCTCGGCCTTGGAGACGGTGGCGCCGGACTCGGCCGGCAGCGGGGCGGGGGTCTCGGTCGTCTTCATCGCTTCAGAACTCCAGCCGCTCGCGACGGCCCAGCCGCATCACGATCGCCGCGAAGGCGAGCGTGACCACGAGGAGGGCGACGCCGATGGTGGTGGCGTAGGCGGCCTGACCGTCCCGGAACGCCTTCTGGTACACGTACAGGACCATCACCGTGGTCGAGTAGTCGGGCCCGCCCGGTCCGGTCGTCATGATCTGTACGACCGCGAACGACTCGGCGCCGAGGGCGAGGATGCCCATGTAGACCCAGCCGGACTGCACGGTGTCCCACAGCAGCGGCAGGGTGATGCGGAAGAAGGTGCTGAAGCGGCTGGCGCCGTCGAGCAGCGCCGCCTCGTACAGCTCGGCCGGGATGGAGGCCATGCCCGCCGAGAACAGCACCACGAAGAAGCCGACCGTGGACCACACCAGGACCGCCATCACGCACCACAGCGCGAGGCTCGGGTCGCCCAGCCACAGGGGCTGGACGTGGTCGAGGCCGATACCCCGCAGGACCGAGTTGATCGCACCGCTGTCCGGGTTGTAGGCGAAGGCGAACAGCAGCGAGACGATCGCGATGGACAGGACCTGCGGGAAGAAATAGACGATCTTGTAGAAGGACGAGCCCCGGACCCCGGAGATCACGGGGCCGCCCCTCCTGCGGCGTCCGCCGACATTGATCATGAAGGCGAAGAACAGCGCCAGGCTGATCGTCACCAGCGGGAGCACCAGGGCGAACAGCAGACTGTGCTGCAACGACTTCCAGAAGACGTCGTCGTCGAGCATCCTCTTGTAGTTGTCGAAGCCGACCATCTTGAAATCGGGGCTCAGGCCGGTCCAGTCCGTGAACGAGTAGTAGATGGACTGGATGAACGGCCACACCACGAAGAGCGCGTACAGTCCCAGGGGCAGAACCAGAAAGCCCACGATGAACCGGTACTTGCCGTGCTGCATCGCCACTCCGGTGCGTTGAGAGGGTGCTGGTTACTGGTGCTTGTAGTGCTTGATGGAGGTGTCCTTGGCCGCCTCGTCGGCGAATCCCTGGATCTTCTTGATGGCCTCGGCGGGGCTGAGCCGGCCTGCCATCATCTCGCCGAGCCCGGCGACACCGATCTTCTCCTTCTGCAGCTGCACGTACCAGTCCTGCAGCCGCGGATTCACCACGTTGGATCCGGCCAGCTTGAGCGCCGCCACACCCGACTTCAGGCCCGGGGTGAGGGTGATGCCGGTGGTGCCGCCGTTGTACGCGGTCAGCGACTTCACCTTGGCGGTGAAGTTCTTCGAGGACGCCTCGGAGAGCATGATGCGCAGCTGCTCCATGCCGCCCTCGACGTTCGCGGCCTTGGCCGGCACGATGAAGGGCTCACCGCCGGAGGCCCAGATGGTGCCGAACGGCATCTTGTCGGAGGAGTCGATGCCGGTGGGCGCGGACACCGCGAGGTCGAAGTCGGCCGGGATGACGTTGGCCGACTCGTTCTCCACCCAGGAGCCGTTCGGGATGAACAGGGCCTTGCCCTTGGCCCAGGCGGTCTGCGACTGGATGTGGTCCAGGCCGGGGGTGCCCTGGAGGATGTAGCCCTTCTTGTACAGCTCGTAGTACGCCTCGAAGCAGGCCTTGACGGCCGGGTGCTTCCAGGCGTTCGGCTCCAGGTTGTCGATGGCGTCGAGCACCTCGCGCCCGCCGACCTTGCCGATCATCGGGTAGAGCGAGAAGGGGACGTAGTACGGGTACTTGCCCGCGTACGTCCAGCCCGCCATGCCCTTCTTCTTGGCCTTCTCGCAGACCTTGAGCATCTCGTCCCAGGTCTCGGGGTACTTCTCGTCGAGCGAGTCCAGGGCCTTCTGCGAGTACCAGACGCCGTACACCGTGTAGGCGTAGTAGAGGATCCAGACCGGCTTGCCGTCGAACTGGCCCATCTCCACGATGCCGGGGCGCAGCGTGTCGCGGACCTTCTTGCCCGGGTCGTCGTACGACGGGGCGTCCAGCAGCGGGGTCAGGTCGGCCAGCTGGTTCTTGCCGACGAGCACGCCCATGTCCATCTGCTCGGCGCCGGAGTTGTCGATGAGGTCCGGCGGGTTGCCCTGGTTGAAGCGCGGCTGCAGGGTGGACTGGATCTTCTGGGTGGCGGAGAACTTCACGGTGGCCTTGGGGAAGTCCTTCTCGTAGACCTTCACCGCGTCCTGGGCGTACTCCTTGCCGAAGCCGCCGTCGAAGAGGACGAACTCCATCTTGGCGGTGTCGTTGACGCCGAGCGGGTTCTTGGCGGTCTTCTTCCCCGCCTTGTCCTTCTTCTGGCCGCCTCCGCCGCTGCTCGCACAGGCGGACAGCAGGCCCATGCCCGGGGCCGCGACCAGGCCGAGCGCGGCGGACCGCTTGATCAGATCGCGACGGCCGACACCTTCGGCACCGTGGTTCGAGGTGGATCCCATGCTCAAGTCCTCGCCTTCTCCAGGACTCAGGCGGTGAACCGGATCCTCCCCGGCACCGCGGTCGGGTAGTGCTGGGTCGTGCAGAGTCGTGCAGAGTCGTGCTGGGTCAATGCAGAGTCGTGCGGGATCGTGCGGGAAACGCCGACAGGTATAGTCCACTTTCGGTCGGCTGAGCAAGATCGAATGCAGGGTTCGCCCTGGGTCTTTTCCGAGTTGAGACCTCGCGGAAATATGAGCGGCCCGTGTGCGGCAAGGCGGAAAAAGTCGCGACATAAGTCCCTGAATGCCACACCCAACACCCTTGACATCACGGGCCACTTGACGCCCTACTGGTTCCTGCGCCCCGAGGTAGACAACGTTGTCTGTAGGGGGTGCAGGAGGGGAATCCGTAGATGCAGCGGAGAACTCGGCACAGATGGGGCCCGGCGGTCGTCCTCACGGCCGCCTTTGTCATGGCCGTCGGCGCTCAGGGCGCGGCGGTCGCCCTGCCCGCCAAGGCTCGGGCCGCCGACCGGGAGTTCGCATCCTCGTTCGAGACGGGCGATCCCGCGCCGGACTGGCTGAACACCGTGGACACCGGGCCGGACGGCACCAAGCGGGCCTCCGGCGTGGACGGCGGCTACAGCACCGGCATTCCGGGCAACGTCACCGACCATGTCACCGACGTCCGGGCGAGCGGCGAGAACGCCGGGGCCGGCGAGGTGGAGGAGAACCTGGTCGACGGCGAGCCCGGCACCAAGTGGCTGACCTTCGAACCCACCGGCTGGGTGGAGTTCGACCTGGACAAGCCGGTCAAGCTGCTGACGTACGCACTCACCTCGGCCAACGACTACGCCCAGCGGGACCCGAAGGACTGGACGCTGCTCGGCTCGGCCGACGGCAAGGCCTGGAAGACGGTCGACACCCGCTCGGGCCAGGCCTTCTCCGAACGGTTCCAGACCAGGTCGTACGACCTGGACCAGCCGGCCGAGTACCAGCACTTCCGGCTGGAGGTCACGAAGAACAACGGCGCCCCGGACATCCTGCAGCTCGCCGACGTCCAGTTCTCCACCGGCGGCGGGGGCGGCCCGGTACCCCAGGACATGCTGACCCTGGTCGACAAGGGCCCCACTGGCTCGCCGACGGCCAAGGCGCGGGCCGGGTTCACCGGAAGGAGGGCCCTGCGCTACGCCGGACGGCACACGGCGGGCGGCCGGGCGTACTCGTTCAACAAGGTCTTCGACGTGAACGTGAAGGTCGCCGGCGACACCCGGCTGTCGTACCGCATCTTCCCGTCGATGGCCGACGGCGACCGGGACTACGACGCCACCGACGTCTCCCTCGACCTGGCCTTCACGGACGGCACCTATCTGAGTGACCTGGGCGCGCTGGACCAGCACGGGTTCCCGCTGTCGCCGCGCGGACAGGGCACGTCGAAGTCGCTGTACGTCAACCAGTGGAACGACGTGGTCTCGGGGATCGGCTCGGTGGCGGCCGGGAAGACGGTCGACCGGATCCTGGTGGCGTACGACTCCCCCGACGGTCCGGCGAAGTTCCGGGGCTGGATCGACGACGTGGCGATCAAGCCCGTGGCGCCCGAGAAGCCCAGGGCACATCTGTCGGACTACGCACTGACCACGCGGGGCACCAACTCCAGCGGCAGCTTCTCACGCGGCAACAACTTCCCTGCGACGGCCCTGCCGCATGGCTTCAACTTCTGGACGCCGGTGACCAACGCGTCCTCGCTGAGCTGGCTGTACGAGTACGCACGTGCGAACAACGACGACAACCTGCCCACGATACAGGCGTTCAGCGCGAGCCATGAGCCGAGCCCGTGGATGGGTGACCGGCAGACCTTCCAGGTGATGCCGTCGGCCGCCGCCGGCACCCCGGACACCGGCCGGACGGCGCGTGAGCTGCCGTTCCGGCACGAGAACGAGACCGCGCGGCCGTACTACTACGGGGTGCGTTTCGAAAACGGTCTCAGGGCCGAGATGACCCCGACCGACCATGCGGCGGTGCTGCGCTTCACCTACCCCGGCGACGACGCGAGCGTCCTGTTCGACAACGTCACCGAGCAGGCGGGGCTGACCCTGGACAAGGGGCACGGGATCGTCACCGGCTACTCGGACGTGAAGTCGGGCCTGTCCACCGGGGCCACCCGGCTGTTCGTGTACGGCACCTTCGACAAGCCGGTCACCGCCGGCGGATCGAGCGGGGTGAAGGGCTACCTCCGCTTCGCCGCGGGCACGGACCGCACCGTCACCCTGCGCCTGGCGACCTCGCTGATCAGCGTGGACCAGGCGAAGGAGAACCTGCGCCAGGAGATCCCGGACGGCACCTCCTTCGACACGGTGAGGGCGCGGGCGCAGCGCGCCTGGGACACGCTGCTCGGCAAGGTCGAGGTGGAGGGCGCGACCCCGGACCAGCTGACCACGCTGTACTCCAGCATGTACCGGCTGTACCTGTACCCGAACTCCGGCTTCGAGAAGGTCGCGGACGCCTACCGGTACGCCTCGCCCTTCTCCCCGATGCAGAGCCAGGACACCCCGACCCACACCGGCGCGAAGATCGTCGAGGGCAAGGTGTACGTCAACAACGGCTTCTGGGACACCTACCGCACCACCTGGCCGGCGTACTCGTTCCTGACCCCCTCCCAGGCGGGCGAGATGGTCGACGGGTTCGTGCAGCAGTACAAGGACGGCGGCTGGACCTCGCGCTGGTCCTCCCCCGGTTACGCCGACCTGATGACCGGCACCTCCTCGGACGTGGCGTTCGCCGACGCGTACGTGAAGGGCGTGCAGTTCGACGCGAAGGCGGCCTACGACGCGGCCCTGAAGAACGCGACCGTCGTCCCGCCGACGTCGGGCGTGGGCCGCAAGGGCATGAGCACCTCGCCGTTCCTCGGCTACACCAGCACCGCGACCGGCGAGGGCCTGTCCTGGGCGATGGAGGGCTATGTCAACGACTACGGCATCGCGAAGATGGGCGAGGCCCTGTACCGGAAGACGGGCGAGAAGCACTACGCCGAGGAGTCGGCGTACTTCCTCAACCGCGCCCGGGACTACGTGAACCTGTTCGACTCCAAGGCGGGCTTCTTCCAGGGCCGCGACGCCAAGGGCAACTGGCGGCTGGACTCCTCGGCGTACGACCCGCGCGTGTGGGGCTACGACTACACGGAGACCAACGGCTGGGGCTACGCCTTCACCGCTCCGCAGGACAGCCGGGGCCTGGCCAACCTGTACGGCGGCCGGCAGGGGCTCGCGGACAAGCTCGACGCGTACTTCGCGACGCCGGAGACGGCCTCGCCGGACTACGTGGGGTCCTACGGCGGTGTCATCCACGAGATGACCGAGGCCCGGGACGTCCGGATGGGCATGTACGGCCACTCCAACCAGGTCGCGCACCACGTCATCTACATGTACGACGCGGCCGGCGAGCCCTGGAAGGCGCAGGCGTACGTGCGTGAGGCGCTGTCCCGGCTGTACACGGGCAGCGAGATCGGACAGGGCTACCACGGCGACGAGGACAACGGCGAGCAGTCGGGCTGGTACCTCTTCTCCGCGCTCGGCTTCTACCCGCTGGTGATGGGCAGCGGCGAGTACTCCATCGGCTCCCCGCTGTTCAAGAAGGTCACCGTCCATCTGGAGAACGGCCGCGACCTGGTCGTCAAGGCAGCGGGGAACAGCGCGAAGAACGTCTACGTCCAGGGCGTGACCTTCGACGGCCGGCCGTGGACGTCCACGTCGCTCCCGCACTCGCTGCTGTCCAAGGGCGGAGAGCTGGAGTTCTTCATGGGCGCCAAGCCGTCGACGTGGGGCACGGGCAAGAACGCCGCCCCGGTCTCCGTCACCCAGGACGACAAGGTGCCGGCGCCCCGGGCGGACGTCCTCAGGGGCGACGGGCCGCTCTTCGACAACACGTCGGCGACGGAGGCTGCGGTCACCTCGGTGAACCTGCCGGTGGGCAAAGCCGTCCAGCCCGTCCAGTACACCCTGACGTCCTCGGCCGACCACACCAGGGCGCCGACCGGCTGGACCCTCCAGGGGTCCACGGACGGCACCACCTGGCGGACCCTGGACCACCGCTCGGGCGAACGGTTCGCCTGGGACCGCCAGACCCGGGCGTTCACCATCGCCACGCCGGGCAGGTACCCGAAGTACCGGCTGGTCCTGGACGGCGCGGGGACGCTGGCGGAGGTGGAGCTGCTGGCCTGACGGGCTCCTGGCACACGGCAGTGAGCGGCCGTCCCCGGCGGGACGGCCGCTCTCGTGCTTCAGCTGGTGGCGAGGGTGAACACGTGCAGGTCACCGTTGTCCGGGAGCCGGACGCTGCGGACGGCCCTGCCGTCGGGGGCGGTGAACGGCCTGGTGGCGAAGACGTAGGTCGCCACCGGGTCCTTGTCGGCGCCCGCGACGTTGCGGTACGGGGTCCTGGCGACGACCCGGTTGTCGTACTGGACGGTGCCGCCCCCGCCGCCGACGGTCCAGTCGGTGAAGGACAGGTCGACGGTGCCGGTGGTGCCGTCGGTGTAGGTGACGGTCGCCTTGGCCTGCTGGTCGCCGTTGACCGCGCTGCCGATGAAGGACAGCGTGGCCGCGGGCGTGGGGAGCTGTACGGTCTGGCCGGCTCCCGTGGCGTTGTCCGGGCGGCCGTCGGGCGAGGCGGGCCAGGTGAAGGCGAGGCCCTCGACCGTGCCCTGCCCGCCGGGCGTCAGGCCGGCCGCCGCGAGGGCCTGGCGGGAGTAGCTCCAGCCACCGCCGTCGTAGTCCGCCTCGTCGTGGTCGCCGGTGTCGTCGGAGACCGCCGTGTTGTCGTAGGCGGCGAGCAGGGTGCCGGGGGCGGCCACGGTCAGCGACACCGGTTGCCGGTAGGAGGTGTCGCCCGAGGTCACCGTCACCGTGGCGGTGGCGAAGCCCTGCGCGGCGTCCTTCGCGGCCGTCAGGGTGATCTCCCGGGCCGCGTCGGTGACCGTGCCCTCGGCGGGCGCTGCCGTGACGCCGGCCGGGGTGTCCACCCGGAAGCGCACCTCGGGGCCGGTGCCGCCGGTCAGCGACAGGGCGCGGACGACGGTCCTGGTGCTCTCGCCGGGGGCGACGGTGGCGGCGGTGGGACCGACGCCGATCTGGTAGGGCTGCTCGCCCTCGCGGAAGGACGGCGGCGGACTGTCCGCGCCCCAGGTGGGGTCGGGGGTGGCGGACAGGGTGTAGTCGAGCCGGCCGCCGTCGCGGACGAAGGAGGCCGGCAGCCAGGGGCGGTCGCTGTCCCGGCCGTCGACCTTCAGGGACCGGATGTACGGTGCGCCGGGCGCCGCACCGCTCGCGCGCACGGAGATGTCGTTGCCCTGCGGACGGCTGATCTCGACGCGCGGGAACAGCGGTGAGGCGAGGACCAGTTCGGCGCGGGAGGGCACCTGCGGGTACATGCCGAGTGCCGAGAAGACGTACCAGGACGACATCGCGCCGAGGTCGTCGTTGCCGGGGATGCCGCCGGGCCCGGTCGACCACAGCTGCCGCATGGCGGCGCGTACGGTCTCCTGCGTCTTGTACGGGGCGCCCGCGTAGTCGTACAGGTAGGGAACGTTGATCGACGGCTCGTTGTCCAGCTCGGACCTGGTGCCGCCGTGGCCGGTGAAGGCCCAGCCGCCGTCCTCGTCGTGGAAGAAGCCGTCGAGCCGGGCGAGCGCCTTGTCCCGGCCGCCCAGCGCGGCGAACAGGCCCGCCGGGTCGTGCGGGACCATCCAGGTGTACTGGGCCGCCGTGCCCTCCACGAAGCCGTTGCCGGTGCCGGGGGTGAAGCCGGTGACCCAGCTGCCGTCGGCCTTGCGGTCGGCGATGTAACCGCCGCCGGGGTCGGCCGCGACGTCGAAGGCGTTCTGCCACCACTGGGCGCGGCGGGCGAAGGCGGCCCGGGTGTCCTGTTCGCCCGCCGCCGCGGCGAGCTGGGAGAGGGAGAAGTCGGCCGTGGACATCTCCAGGGTCTCGGCGGCGCCGCCCCAGGCGTTGGAGACGCTGGGCATGTAGTGCAGCCTGAGGTACTTGTCCAGCGAGGGCCGCTGGCCGGCGGACAGCACCGGCTTGCCCGCCGGGGACAGGTCCTGCTCGGTCGGCACGGTGGCCGCCTCGACCAGCGAGTCCAGCGCGCCGTGCAGGTCGAAGTCCGTGCCGCCGAAGGCGCGGATGCCGGCCAGCGCGGTCGGCGAGGGGTCGCCGTTCATGACGTGGGTGCCGCTCGCGCCGTGCAGCCAGCGGTCCCAGGTGCCGCCGTTCTGCCGGGCCAGCTCGTACAGCGACTGGGCGATGTCGGAGCCCGTGCGCGGGTCGAGCAGGGTGAGCAGCTGCAGCTGGTCGCGGTAGACGTCCCAGCCGGAGAAGGTGCCGTACTGGGCGCGGTGGCCGTGGCCCACCCGGTGCACCTCGGCGTCGCTGCCCCGGTAGCGGCCGTCGGCGTCGCTGATGACGTTGGGGTGCAGCAGCGCGTGGTACAGCGCGGTGTAGAAGGTGGTGCGGTCGGTGTCCGTGCCGCCGCCGACGCGGACGGCGCCGAGCCGTTCGCGCCAGGCCCGGCGGGCCGCGTCCGCGACGGCGTCGAAGGAGCGGCCGGGCGGGTTCTCGGCGGCGAGGTTGGCCTCGGCCGCCGCCCGGCTGACGTAGGAGATGCCGACCTTGACGTTCACCGGTCCGGTGCCGGGCGCGAACTCGACATAGCCGCCGGCGCCCTTGCCCGCGACGGGCCGCCCGCCGTGCGAGAAGCCGCCGGTGCCCCCGGAGGCCGTCAGCGAGCCGGGGTCCAGGCGGTCGTCCTGCCAGGTGCCGGTGCCCGTGAAGGCGCGGTCGAAGCGGGCGGTGAAGTAGAGGGTGTAGTAGGCGCGCCGGCCTTCCGGATCCAGGTAGCCGCAGAAGTTCCCGGAGGTCACGGACCCGGAGATGGTCCGGCTGTCCGGGTCGATCGTGACGGACGAGTCCTCCGAGCCGGCCTCGGAGCGGGCGGTGCGCACCAGCAGCGAGGCGGGCTTGCCGGACGGGAAGGTGAAGCGGGCCGAGCCGGTGCGTGCGGTGGCGGTGAGGTCGGCGGTGACGCCGGAGGCCAGGCCCACCTTGTAGTGACCGGGTTCGGCGGTCTCGTCGGCGTGGGTGAAGTCGGAGGCGTAGACGGCGTCCTTGGTGTCGCTCGCCGGTGAGGAGGTCACCTGGCCGGCGTACGGGAAGAAGGGGATGTCGCCGCTGCCGCCCGCGCAGCCGGTGCCGGACATGTGGGTGAGGCTGAAGCCACGGACGCGGGTGGCGTCGTACTGGTAGCCGCCGGGCGCGGCGGTCCTGGTGGCGTCGCCCCTGGTGTTCTCGGGGCTCCAGGAGAGCATGCCGAAGGGGACGACGGCGCCCGGGAAGACGTCACCGCCGTTGCTGGTGCCGATCAGCGGATCGACGTACGAGGTGGGGTCCTTGACGAGACCGGGGGGTGCGACGGATGCCGCGAGGGCGGGTGTGGCGGCGACGCCGCCGGTCGCGAGCAGCGCGGCGAGCAGCAGGGACAGGGGTCTGAAACGCACGCGGCCCTTCCTCCTTCATGGACGGGTCGCGCACCACAGGTCGCACAAGCCGCAGGGACAGTAACGTGCGCCAGCGGTACCACGGAAGACCGCGTACACGCCGTGGGCGCGCGCCGGGATCACCCGGTCGGGCTACCCCAAGTGGGTTGACATCGTTGTCGGTTCAGGCGGTAGAGTCATGTACAGACCATTCGACAACGTTGTCGCGCACTTCTCGACACACAAGCCACCACCACCCGGGCGGGACACCGACCCCCCTCACCCGCCCGGCTCGCGGACCCGGTGCGCATGGCCACCGGGTCCGCCCGAGCACCTCCACCAGGGCACACCCGGGCGATGCAGGCGTGACGCCTGTTGCTCAACACGGGTCCTGTGACCTGCGGGGCGATGAAATGTGGCGTCCATCTCGTGGACCGGCATAGTCAACGCGTGCAACCGGTGCTAGAAATGCCGCATGTCGGACTGTTTCGCCCGATTCAGGCGTAAGTCATGGCGTTCCATGGTCCAACGGAGCCCGCGGAGCGTGGCCAGCCAGGTCTTCCTTCTCCAGGTCGCGCTGGTGGTGCTGCTCGTGGTCTGCGGCGTCCTCGCACTCGTCCTGCAGTCGGAACGCGACACCGGCACGGAGGCCAGGCGTCGTTCCATAGCCGTGGCGCAGACTTTCGCGCACTCTCCCGGCGTCCTCCAGGCGTTGCGCACCCCGGACCCGTCCAAGGTGCTCCAGCCCCTCACCGAGATGGGGCGCAAGTCGGCGGGAGTCGACTTCATCGTGGTGATGAACACCAAGGGCATCCGCTACACCCACCCCATCCCCAGCAAGATCGGTCACCGCTTCGTCGGCCGGATCGGACCCTCGCTGGCCGGGAAGGTCTACACCGAGAGCGTCCACGGCCCGCTCGGCCACGAGGTCCAGGCCACCGTTCCCATCGACGACGACCACGGCAGGGTGACCGCCCTCGTCTCCGCCGGGCTGAAGGTGAAGAACGTGACCAACGCGGTGGACCGGCAACTGCCGATCATCCTGACCGCCGGGGCCGGCGCGCTGGTGGTCACCACCGGCGGTACGGCGCTGGTGGGCCGGCGGCTGCGGCGGCAGACGCACAGCCTGGCGGCGGACGAGATGAGCCGCATGTACGAGCACCACGACACGGTGCTGCACTCGGTGCGGGAGGGCGTGCTCATCGTCGACGCCGACGAGCGGATCCTGCTCGCCAACGACGAGGCCAGGCGGCTCCTGGAGCTGCCCTCCGACGTCGAGGGGCGCAGCGTGCGGGAGCTGCCGGGCCTCGACCCGGCGATGACGGAGCTGCTGGTCTCCGGCCGGGAGGCGGGCGACGAGGTGCACTTCGCCGGGGGCCGTCTGCTGGCCGTCAACCAGCGGCCCACCGACCGCGCGGGGTGCCCCGGCGGCATCGTGGTGACCCTGCGCGACTCCACCGAGCTGCAGGCGGTGTCGGGCCGGGCGGAGGTCACGCGGGAGCGCCTGGAGCTGCTGTACGACGCCGGGCTGGGCATCGGCACCAGCCTCGACGTGGTCCGTACGGCCGACGAGCTGACGCGGGTCGCCGTCCCCCGCTTCGCCGACTTCGTCACCGTGGACGTGGCCGACGCCGTCCTGCACGGCGAGGAGCCGGGCCCCACGGCGACGGACATGCGGCGTGTGGCCGTGGGCGGCATCCGGGACGACCATCCGCTCTACGAGAAGGGCCGGCTGATCGACTTCCTGCCCTCGACCCCCCAGGCGCGCGGCTACGACGCCGGCCGCTCCGAGCTGGTGACCGATCTGTCGAGCGCGCAGGACTGGCAGGCACAGGACCCGGAGCGCGCCCGGCAGATCGTGGAATTCGGCATCCACTCGCTGGTCACCGCCCCCATCCAGGCCCGCGGCGAAGTGCTCGGCATGGTCAACTTCTGGCGGTCCAAACGCGAGCCCTTCGACCACGAGGAGCTGTCGCTGGCGGAGGAGCTGGTGGCCCGGGCCGCGGTGAGCATCGACAACGCCCGCCGGTACACCCGTGAGCACGCCCTCGCGGTCACCCTCCAGCGCAGCCTGCTGCCGCGCACGCTGCCCGAGCAGAGCGCCCTCGACGTGGGTTACCGCTATCTGCCCGCCCAGTCCGGAGTGAGCGGCGACTGGTTCGACGTGATCCCGCTGCCGGGCAGCAGGGTGGCGCTGGCCGTCGGCGACGTGGTCGGACACGGTCTGCACGCGGCCGCCACGATGGGCCGGCTGCGTACCGCGGTGCACAACTTCTCCACCCTCGATCTGCCGCCCGACGAGCTGCTCAGCCATCTGGACGACCTGGTCGGCCGCATCGACCAGCACGAGGCCTCTCCGGAGACCGCCGGGGAGATCGTGGGCGCCACCTGCCTGTACGCGATCTACGACCCCGTGACGCGCCGCTGTGTCATGGCCCGCGCCGGGCACCTCGCGCCGGCACTGATCCACCCCGACGGCAGCGTGACCTTCCCCGACGTGCCGGCCGGGCCGCCGCTGGGCCTGGGCGGCATGCCGTTCCAGACGGCCGAGCTGGACCTTCCCGAGGGCAGCCAGCTCGTGCTGTACACCGACGGGCTCATCGAGGACCGTACGCGCGACCTGGACGTGGGCATGGAGCTGCTGCGCCGGGCACTGGCCGGTCACCCCGAGCGGACGCCGGAGGAGAGCTGCCAGGCGGCGCTGGACGCGCTGCTGCCCGAGCGGCCGGTGGACGACGTGGCGCTGCTGATCGCGCGGACCCGGGCGCTGCCGGCCGACCAGGTCGCCGACTGGGACGTGCCGCGCGACCCCGCCGCCGTGTCGGGCATGCGCGCCGCCGTCTCCGGCCAGCTGGAGCAGTGGGGCCTGTCCGAGCTGGGCTTCGGCATGGAACTGGTGCTGAGCGAGCTGATCACCAACGCCATCCGCTACGGCTCCGATCCGATCCATGTGCGGCTGATCCATGACCGCACGCTGATCTGCGAGGTGGCCGACGCCAGCAGCACCTCGCCGCATCTGCGGTACGCGGCGACGACCGACGAGGGCGGCCGGGGTCTGTTCCTGGTGTCGCAGCTGGCCGAGCGCTGGGGCACCCGCTACACGGACCAGGGCAAGGTGATCTGGGCCGAACTGGCCGTGCCGGACATGCCAGACATGCCAGACCTGGGCGAGTTCCTCGTCGACTGAGCCGGCCGGCAGGCGGGCCTCAGCCCGGGACGGCTCCTCGCTGTGCCGGTCCGCCGGGAGAAGGCTGTGTTCCACCTGAGCCGGGGCGATGACCTGGTCACGGCACGGCGAAGGGCCGCGTCCCCGGTACCGGGGACGCGGCCCTCGACCGCCCTGTGCCGCTTACTTGCGGATCAGGTTGCGCAGCACGAACTGCATGATGCCGCCGTTGCGGTAGTAGTCGGCCTCACCGGGGGTGTCGATGCGGACGACCGCGTCGAACTCGACGCCCGTGTCGGTGGTGACCTTGACCGTGCTCGGGGTCGTGCCGTTGTTCAGCTCGGTCACGCCCTCGATCGAGAAGGTCTCCTCGCCGGTCAGGCCGAGCGAGTCGGCCGACTGGCCCGCAGGGAACTGCAGCGGCAGCACGCCCATGCCGATGAGGTTCGAGCGGTGGATGCGCTCGTACGACTCGGTGATGACGGCCTTGACGCCGAGCAGCGCGGTGCCCTTGGCGGCCCAGTCGCGGGACGAGCCGGAGCCGTACTCCTTGCCGCCCAGGATGACCAGCGGGGTGCCGGCGGCCTGGTAGTTCTGCGAGGCGTCGTAGATGAACGACACCGGCGCGCCGGCCTGGGTGAAGTCGCGGGTGTAGCCGCCCTCGGTGCCCGGCGCGATCTGGTTGCGCAGGCGGATGTTGGCGAACGTGCCGCGGATCATGACCTCGTGGTTGCCTCGGCGGGAGCCGTAGGAGTTGAAGTCACGACGCTCCACACCGTGCTCGGTGAGGTACTTGCCGGCCGGGGTGTCGGCCTTGATGGCGCCGGCCGGCGAGATGTGGTCCGTCGTCACCGAGTCGCCCAGCTTGGCCAGCACGCGCGCGCCGATGATGTCGGAGACCGGGGCCGGCTCGTGCTGCATGCCCTCGAAGTACGGGGGCTTGCGGACGTAGGTCGACTCGGCGTCCCACTCGAAGGTGTTGCCGGTCGGGACCGGGAGCGCCTGCCACTGGGCGTCGCCGGCGAAGACGTCCTGGTACGACTTCGAGAACATGTCCTCGCCGATGGCGTTGGCGACGACGTCGTTGACCTCGGCCTCGGAGGGCCAGATGTCCTTCAGGTAGACCGGGTTGCCGTCCTGGTCGGCGCCCAGGGCGTCACGGGTGATGTCCACCTTCATGGAGCCCGCGATGGCGTAGGCGACGACCAGCGGCGGGGACGCCAGGTAGTTCATCTTGACGTCGGGGTTGATACGGCCCTCGAAGTTCCGGTTGCCGGACAGGACCGAGGTGACCGCGAGGTCGTGGTCGTTGACGGCCTTGGAGACCTCCTCCGGCAGCGGGCCGGAGTTGCCGATGCAGGTGGTGCAGCCGTAGCCGACGAGGTTGAAGCCCAGCTTGTCCAGGTACGGGGTGAGGCCGGCCTTCTCGAAGTAGTCGGTGACGACCTTCGAACCCGGGGCGAGGGTGGACTTCACCCACGGCTTGCGGGTCAGGCCCTTCTCGACCGCCTTCTTGGCGACGAGGGCGGCGCCGATCATGACGTAGGGGTTGGAGGTGTTGGTGCAGGAGGTGATGGCCGCGACCGTCACCGCACCGTGGTCCAGCTCGTAGGTCGTGCCGTCGGGGGCGGTGACCGGAACCGGGTTGGACGGGAAGCCGTTGGGGTGGACGGCCGGGGCGTCGGAGGCCGGGAAGGACTCCTTGCCCGCCTCGTCGATGTCGTCCACGTAGTTGCGGACGTCCAGCTTGAACTGCTCGGCGGCGTTCGCGAGGACGATGCGGTCCTGCGGGCGCTTCGGGCCGGCGATGGACGGGACGACCGTGGACAGGTCCAGTTCGAGCTTCTCGGAGAAGTCCGGCTCGGCCTTCGGGTCCAGCCAGAGGCCCTGCTGCTTGGCGTAGGCCTCGACCAGCGCGACCTGCTGGTCGGAGCGGCCGGTCAGGCGCAGGTAGTTCAGGGTCTCGTCGTCGATCGGGAAGATCGCGGCGGTGGAGCCGAACTCCGGCGACATGTTGCCGATGGTGGCGCGGTTGGCCAGGGAGGTGGCGGCCACGCCCTCGCCGTAGAACTCGACGAACTTGCCGACCACACCGTGCTTGCGGAGCATCTCGGTGATCGTGAGCACGAGGTCGGTGGCGGTGGTGCCGGGCTGCAGCTCACCGGTGAGCTTGAAGCCGACGACGCGCGGGATCAGCATGGAGACCGGCTGGCCGAGCATGGCGGCCTCGGCCTCGATGCCGCCGACGCCCCAGCCGAGCACGCCGAGGCCGTTGACCATCGTGGTGTGCGAGTCGGTGCCGACCAGGGTGTCCGGGTAGGCCTTGCCGTCGCGGACCATGACGACGCGGGCCAGGTGCTCGATGTTCACCTGGTGGACGATGCCGGTGCCGGGCGGGACGACCTTGAACTCGTCGAAGGCGGTCTGGCCCCAGCGCAGGAACTGGTAGCGCTCCTTGTTACGGCCGTACTCCAGCTCGACGTTCTGCTTGAAGGCGTCGTTGGTGCCGAACTTGTCGGCGATGACGGAGTGGTCGATGACCAGCTCGGCCGGCGCCAGCGGGTTGATCTTGGCGGGGTCGCCGCCGAGCTCCTTCACGGCCTCACGCATCGTGGCGAGGTCCACGACACAGGGCACGCCGGTGAAGTCCTGCATGATCACGCGGGCCGGCGTGAACTGGATCTCCTGGCTGGGCTGGGCCTGGGAGTCCCAGTTGCCGAGGGCGCGGATGTGGTCGGCGGTGATGTTCGCGCCGTCCTCCGTGCGGAGCAGGTTCTCCAGCAGGACCTTGAGGCTGTACGGCAGGCGGGCCGAGCCCTCCACCTTGTCCAGCCGGAAGATCTCGTACGACTCGTCGCCCACCTGCAGCGTGCTGCGGGCGTCGAAGCTGTTCGCCGACACGACAGTCTCCTTCATTGATGTGCGCGTACCACCGTCAATCGTGCCGCCACGCCGGCTTGGCCGAACCAGTAAGGTCAGGCTAAGTTAGGTAAGCCTTACTGGAGTGGCGGCTACGGTGCGCCTCGGCAGATATCTCGATGTCGAGATAACACTAGTACATGGGCGCTGGATGGTCATGCCCAACCCGGCCCGCACCCGAC
This sequence comes from Streptomyces filipinensis, assembly GCF_014649495.1. GTDB lineage: Bacteria > Actinomycetota > Actinomycetes > Streptomycetales > Streptomycetaceae > Streptomyces > Streptomyces filipinensis. Next base: position 452,326 of record NZ_BMTD01000003.1, read on the forward strand.
CGGTCCGCACCCGACCCGGTCCGCTCCGGCGGCGGCTACCAGCTCAGCTCGGTGTCCATCTTGGCGGGGGCCAGGGCCGTCACATGGCCGTGGTCGCCGTACACGGACCGCCGCCAGTGGACGAACGCCTTGGCGGCGTCGTTCAGCTCGTCGTCCTGCCACACGCCATAGTCGACCCACACGTCGGCCTCCGTGCGACCGCTGTCGTCGGGCGTGCGGACGCAGACCCGGGTGACATGGGCGGCGATGGCGGCATCCCCCTTCGGGGCGCTCGCCATCAGGTACGCGCGGAATTCGCGCGCCATCGAGAACCAGCGGTGCGGACCGGCCCCCGGCACGTCCGCGCCGTCCTCCGTGGTGTCCCCCGCGGGCGCCCCCTGGTCGTCGGTCGTCGTGTCGGGCAGCTCCTGGTCGTCGGTCGTCGTGTCCGGGAGTTCCTGGTCGTCGGTCGTCGTGTCCGGGAGCCCCTGGTCGTCGGTCGTCGTGTCCGGGAGCCCCTGGTCGTCGGTCGTCGTGTCCGGGAGCCCCTGGTCGTCATTCGTGTCCTGCGGAGGGTTCTCGACGTCGCACGCCTTGTCGATCACCGTCGAGCGCGGTGCCGGCGAGTCGTCCCGGGCCGTGTCCGCGCGCTTCGTCCCGCAGGAGACGAGCGTGCAACAGCCGACGAGCAGCGCGGCGACGAGCCGCCGGCGCATCCTGGTCCTCATGTGTATCCCCCTTCGGGAACAGAGAGGGATACGCATGGACAGGGGTTGCCCGGGTAACCGAGTGTCCTACGACATCGGCCGATTTGCCCAGATCCCTCCGGCTGACTCACACCGTTGCGGCCAGGCGCCGCTGACGGGGCGTCACGCCCGTCACCCGAACGGACCCCCCAAACGAGCACCATCTCATATCTGAGATAACCTCAACCTCATGGCAGACGATTACCTCGTACGCATCGGCAAGCTCATCCGTGACGCCCGGCAACACCGAGGCTGGACACAGACCCAGCTCGCGGAGGCACTCGGCACCAGCCAGAGCGCGGTCAACCGCATCGAGCGCGGGAACCAGAACATCAGCCTTGAGATGATCGCCCGAATCGGTGAAGCCCTGGACAGCGAGATCGTGTCGCTGGGTTACGCGGGTCCGATGCATCTGCGCGTCGTCGGCGGGCGTCGGCTGTCCGGCGCCATCGACGTCAAGACCAGCAAGAACGCCTGTGTCGCGCTGCTGTGCGCGTCGCTGCTCAACAAGGGGCGGACGGTGCTGCGCAGGGTCGCCCGGATCGAGGAGGTGTACCGCCTGCTGGAGGTGCTGAACTCCATCGGCGTGCGCACCCGCTGGATCAACGACGGCGTCGACCTGGAACTGGTGCCGCCCGCCGAGCTGGAGATGGCGGCGATCGACGCGGACGCCGCCGTACGCACCCGCTCGATCATCATGTTCCTCGGTCCGCTGCTGCACCGCGTGGACCACTTCAAGCTGCCCTACGCCGGCGGCTGCGACCTGGGCACGCGGACCATCGAGCCGCACATGATCGCGCTGCGCCGGTTCGGCCTGGACATCGCGGCCACGGAGGGTCAGTACCACGCCCGGGTCGACCGCACGGTCCGGCCCGACCGCCCGATCGTGCTGACCGAGCGCGGCGACACGGTGACCGAGAACGCGCTGCTGGCCGCCGCCCGCCACGACGGCGTGACGGTCATCCGCAACGCCTCCTCGAACTACATGGTCCAGGACCTCTGCTTCTTCCTGGAGGCCCTCGGCGTCAAGGTCGAGGGGATCGGCACCACCACGCTCACCGTGCACGGTGTGCCGAACATCGACGCGGACGTGGACTACTCCCCCTCCGAGGACCCGGTCGAGGCGATGAGCCTGCTGGCCGCCGCCGTGGTGACCGAGTCCGAACTGACCGTGCGGCGCGTCCCCATCGAGTTCCTGGAGATCGAGCTGGCGGTCCTGGAGGAGATGGGCCTCGACCACGACCGCAGCCCCGAGTACTTCGCGGACAACGGCCGTACGCGGCTGGTGGACCTGACCGTCCGGCCCTCCAAGCTGGAGGCGCCGATCGACAAGATCCACCCGATGCCGTTCCCGGGCCTGAACATCGACAACGTCCCGTTCTTCGCGGCCATCGCGGCGGTGGCGCAGGGCCAGACCCTCATCCACGACTGGGTCTACGACAACCGCGCGATCTACCTCACGGACCTCAACCGCCTCGGCGGCCGGCTGCAACTCCTCGACCCGCACCGGGTCCTGGTCGAGGGGCCGACCCGCTGGCGCGCCGCCGAGATGATGTGCCCGCCGGCCCTGCGCCCCGCCGTGGTCGTCCTGCTGGCGATGATGGCGGCCGAGGGCACCTCGGTCCTGCGCAACGTGTACGTCATCAACCGGGGTTACGAGGACCTGGCCGAGCGCCTGAACTCGATCGGCGCGCAGATCGAGATCTTCCGGGACATCTGACCGTCGCCCGGCCCGTCGGCCGGCCCCCCCGCCGGGAACCGTCCGCCGCACCCGCCCGCCCCGCTCCCACGCCGGCCGGAAGCGGGCGCGGTGGCCGTGTTCCGCCCGGCAGCACACCGGCACGGCGTCCGTTGACAACGTCAACGCAAAGGCGTGAGCCTCGTCAACACGTGAAGGTATACGCTCCTGGCGGGGACGTAGCGGGAGGTGCCCGCCTTGCACGCGCCGGGAGGGCCAGTGGGCGTGGAGACGGTCGACGGACGGTTCCGGATCACGGGGATCCTGGGGCGCGGGAACATGGGCGAGGTGCACCGGGCCGAGGACCTCCGGGCCGCACCGGACTCCCCGCACCGGGAGGTCGCCGTCAAGACCGTGCTGCGCGGCCGCACCGCTGCCTCCGACGACGCCTCGGGGCCCGGCAAGGAGATCGACCGCTTCCGGCGCGAGGTGCGGATCATGCGCATGCTCTCCCGGGGCCACCCGAACCTCACCCTGCTGATCGACGGCGGCGTGGACCGGACGCCGGGCGGCCGCGGCCTGCCCTACCTGGCCATGGAGTTGCTGGACGGCCATCCGCTCACGGACCTCGTCGACGAGGAACCCCAGCTCCCCGTCTCCTGGGCCGCCGCCGTCGGGGCGCAGATCGCCGCCGGCCTCGCCGCCGCGCACACCGCCGGGATCGTCCACCGCGACCTGAAGCCGGCCAATGTGATGCTGACCCGCGACGGCACCGTCAAGATCCTCGACTTCGGCATGGGCTCGGTCGTCGGCGACCCCGAACAGACGCGGCTGACCAGCACGGGCGTCGGTGTCGGCACCGCCCGCTACATGGCACCGGAGCAGTTCCGCGCCGAACGGGTCCTCGCCCCGGCCGACCTCTACGCGCTCGGCTGCATCCTGTACGAGCTGCTGATCGGACGGCCGCCGTTCACGGCCGGAACCGCCTACGACCTCTGCGAACAGCACCAGCGCGCACAGCCGCCGCGGCTCACCCTGGTGCGCCCGGACCTGCCCCGCGAGCTGGTCCGGCTGGTGGACCGCCTCCTGGAGAAGGACCCCGAACTCCGGCCCGAGAACGCCGCCCTGGTGCGTGAGGCGCTGGTGCCGCTCGCCCTCGCACCGGACGGCACGGCCGCCCTCCTGGCCCCGCACTGGCAGGCGACGGACCCGGTGGCGCGGCTGCACGCCCTGCTCCCCGAGCCCGCCCCGGCCGCGCCGGCACCCGTGCCGCGCAGGGAGCCCCGCCTGCCCGAGGCGATGGATGTCTTCGGCATCCATGCCGGCCTGATCAGCGAGTACGAGAGCTTCACCAGGAGTGCGACGGTGATCCGGGACGCCCGGATCGCCGGTTTCGTCGAGGACGACCTGGCGGCGAAGTCGCAGTGGCCCGACCCGTGGCTGTCACTGAACCCGTTCTTCGCGGACGGCGGTCAGGTCACCGACCTCGTGCGGGACGGCGTGCTGCACCCCCGGTGCGCGGAGATCTTCCAGGCCGGCAAGACGGAGACCTCGGCGCGCCCGGACGGCCGGCCCCTGACCTTCCACCTCCACCAGCGGCAGGCGATCGAGGCCGCGCAGGCGGGCGACTCCTACGTCCTGACCACGGGCACCGGTTCGGGCAAGTCCCTGGCGTACATCGTCCCGATCGTGGACCGCGTGCTGAGGGAGCGTCAGGCGGCGGGGCCCGGCGCGGGCGGCCGGGTGCGCGCGATCGTCGTCTACCCGATGAACGCGCTGGCCAACTCGCAGCTGATGGAGCTGGAGAAGTATCTGCGGCACGGCTTCGGGGCGGGCCGCGAGCCGGTCACCTTCGCCCGCTACACCGGCCAGGAGTCCGACGAACAACGCCGGGAACTGCGCCGGAACCCTCCGGACATCCTGCTGACCAACTACGTGATGCTGGAGCTGATGCTGACCCGGCCGGACGACCGGTCCAGTCTGATCCGCATGGCCGAAGGGCTGCAGTTCCTCGTCTTCGACGAACTGCACACCTACCGGGGCCGGCAGGGTGCGGACGTGGCGTTCCTGATCCGCCGGGTCCGTGAGGCCTGCAAGGCCTCCGCGACCCTGCAGTGCATCGGCACCTCGGCGACGCTGTCCACCGAGGGCTCCTGGGAGGACCGGCAGCGCGAGGCGGCCAGGGTCGCCGGCCGGCTCTTCGGTACGACGGTGCTGCCGCAGCGCGTCATCGGGGAGACCCTGGTCCGGGCGACCGGGGAGGCCCCCGCGACCGTGCCGGCCGAGCGGCTGCGCGTGCCGGCGGCGCCCCGCTCGTACCAGGCACTGGTGGCGGACCCGCTGGCGCGCTGGGTGGAGTCCCGGTTCGGGCTGGAGCGCGAGGGGGGCACCGGGCGGCTGCGCCGCTGCGCCCCGGGCACGCTGGAGGCGGCCGCGGCCGAGCTCGCCGCAGGGTCCGAGGTGGCCGAGGAGAGCGTGCGCGAGGCGATCCGCGCGACCCTGGAGGCGGGGGCGCAGGCCAAGCATCCGGTGACCGGACGGCCGTTGTTCGCGTTCCGGCTGCACCAGTTCCTCTCCAAGGGCGACACCGTCTACACGACGCTGGAGGACCCGCTCACCCGGCCGCTCACCCGCACCTACCAGCTGGAGCAGCCGGACAGCGACGGAAAGCCGCTGTTCCCGCTGGCGTTCTGCCGTGAGTGCGGCCAGGAGTACCTGACCGTCTGGCGCACCGGGGAGGGCGGCGCGTTCCGGTACGAGCCGCGCCGGGACACCTCCGCCTCGGGGGGCCGCGACGGCGAGGGCTACCTGTACCTGGGCATGCCCGGCGAGGACTACGAGTGGCCGGCCGATCCGCAGAAGGCCGTGGACGACAGACGCCTGCCGGAGTCGTGGCTGGAGCCGGACGGGCAGGGTGTGACGGCCGTCAGGAAGTCCTACCGCCCGCGGGTGCCCCAGCGCGTCGTCGTGGACGCCCACGGGAACGAGTCGGGCGAGGGGCTGGTGGCGGCGTTCGTCCCGGCGCCGTTCCTGTTCTGCGTGCACTGCCAGGTCTCCTACGAGCAGACGCGCGGCCGGGACTTCGCCAAACTGGCCACCCTGGACCAGGAGGGGCGTTCCTCCGCCACCTCGCTGATCTCCGCGTCGATCGTGCGGTCCCTGCGGGCGGTGCCCGAGGAGAGCCTCGGCAAGGAGGCGCGCAAGCTCCTCACCTTCGTCGACAACCGGCAGGACGCCTCGCTGCAGGCCGGGCACTTCAACGACTTCGCCCAGGTGACGCAGTTGCGCGGCGCCCTCTACCAGGCAGCGGTGCGCGCCGGTGAGGAGGGGCTGCGCCACGACGATCTCGCCGAGGCCGTCACCGAGGTGATGGGCCTGACGCCCCGCGAGTACGCGGCCGGCACCGACCTGGCTCCGTCCATGGAGCGCCGGGCCACGAAGGCGTTCCGGGACGTCGTGGGGTACCGCCTCTACCGCGATCTGGAGCGCGGTTGGCGCATCACCATGCCGAACCTGGAGCAGACGGGGCTGCTGCGGATCGGCTACGAGGATCTGGGCTGGATCGCCGCCCACCCCGAACGCTGGCAGCCCGCGCACGCCGCACTGCGCGACGCCGATCCAGCACTGCGCGAGGAGGTCACCCGGACCTTGCTCGACTTCATGCGGCGCGCCCTCGCCATCGATGTGCAGTACTTCCGCGACGACTTCGACACCTTGCAGCGGGCGAGCGAAGAGCGCCTGACCGGGCCGTGGGTGCTCGGCGAGAGCGACCGGCCGGCCGTCGGCACCGCCTATCCGTACGGCTCACGGCCGGGGATGGAGCGCTCCGCGCTGTTCCTGTCGGCCCGCGGCAAGTTCGGCAGGTACCTCCAGCGGAACCTGCCCGGACTGCGCCGCCTCGCCCTGGAGGACGTCCAGCGGGTCATCGAGGACCTGCTGAAGGTGCTGCGGGACGCCGACCTGGTGCGCGAGGTGGAGGCGGCCCCCGAACGCTCCGGCCCGGCCCACCGCCGTCGTACGGCGGCGAAGCGCACCGGCTACCGGGTGTCGGCGGCCGCCCTGATCTGGCGGGCCGGCGACGGCGAGCGCGGCGCGGTCGACCCGCTGGCGCGCACCTACACCAGCGGCGAGGGCCCGCGCGTCAACCCGTTCTTCCGGGACCTGTACCGGACCGCGGCCGCCGAACTGGCCGGTCTGGTCGCGCGGGAGCACACCGCGCAGGTCACTCCGGAGGACCGGCTGGAGCGCGAGCGGCAGTTCCGCGACGCCGAACTGCCCCTGCTGTACTGCTCGCCGACGATGGAGCTGGGCGTGGACATCTCCTCGCTCAACGCGGTGCTGATGCGCAATGTGCCGCCGACCCCGGCGAACTACGCCCAGCGCTCGGGCCGGGCGGGCCGCTCCGGCCAGCCGGCCCTGGTGACCACGTACTGCGCCACGGGCAACAGCCACGACCAGTACTACTTCCGCCACTCCCAGGACATGGTGTCGGGACAGGTGGCGCCGCCGCGTCTGGACCTCGCCAACGAGGATCTGGTCCGCTCCCACCTGCAGGGCATCTGGCTCGCGGAGACCGGCGTGAAGCTCGGTACCGCGGTCCCGGACGTCATCGACGTCGCCTACGACCCCGACGGCGGCGACCGCCCCGATCCGCGGATGCCGCTGCCGCTCCTCCCCCACATCCGTGACCTGTCCCTGGACGAGGACGCCCGCGGGCGGGCGGTCGCCGCCGCGCGCACCGTCCTCGCCCCGCTGATCGCGGACTTCCGCTGCACCACCTGGTGGTACGACGAGTGGATCGAGGACCGGATCGAGCGGGCCCCGGAGGAGTTCGACGCCTCCTTCGACCGGTGGCGGGACCTGTTCCGGGCGGCCGTCATCGACCAGTACGAGCAGAACAGGCGCGTGGTCGACCACACCCTGTCCCAGGGGGAGCAGAGCCGGGCGCGCACCCGGCGCCGGGAGGCCGAGACCCGGACGAACCTGCTGCTGAACCGCTCCGTCGACAGCAAGTCGGTGATGAGCGACTTCAATCCGTACCGCTATCTGGCGTCCGAGGGGTTCCTGCCGGGCTACAGCTTCCCGCGGCTGCCGCTGGCCGCGTACATCCCGCGATCCGGCAACCGCCGCAGCGCCGACGGCGACTATCTGCAGCGTCCCCGGTTCCTCGCGATCCGCGAGTTCGGCCCGGGTGCGCTGATCTACCACGAGGGCGCCCGCTACCAGGTCACCCGGGTGCAGCTGCCGCCGGACGCCTCGGGCGACCTGGCGACGACCGAGGCCAGGCGCTGCGCCGGCTGCGGCTACCACCACGCCGTCAAGCCCGGCACCGACACCTGCACGATGTGCGGGGCGGAACTGCGGGGCAAGCGCACGGGCCTGCTCCACCTGCACACCGTGTACACCACGCCGCGCGAGCGGATCTCCTCCGACGAGGAGGAGCGCCGCCGGGCCGGCTTCCGCCTGGAGACGTCGTACGCCTTCCAGGACCACGGCTCCCGCAGGGGACGCCTCACCTCTCACGTCACCGACGCCGGCGGTGCGCCCGTCCTCGACCTGGACTACGGCGACTCGGCCACCGTCCGCATCACCAGTCTCGGCCGCGTCCGCGCCAAGGAGGGCGAGCCGGACGGCTACTGGCTGGACCTGGGCGACGGCCGCTGGCTCAACGACCGGGCCGCCGCCGACGCCATCGAGGACGCCGGCATGCCGGTGGTCGACGAGGACGGCAACGACAAGCGCCGCAAGAAGCGGGTCCTGCCCTATGTGGAGGACCGCCGCAACATCCTCGTGGTCACCCTGGACGAGCCGCAGCCCGAGCCGGTGGCCCTGTCGTTCCTGTACGCGCTGGAGCGGGGCATCGAGGCGGCGTTCGAGCTGGAGGACTCCGAACTGACCGGGGAGCTGCTGCCCCCGGACGACGGTCCGCGCGGCCGCATGCTGTTCACGGAGGCCGCCGAGGGCGGAGCCGGGGTGCTGCGCCGGATCCAGCACGACAGGGACGCCCTCGCCCGGGCCGCCCGGACGGCCCTGGAGCTCTGCCACTTCGACCCGGACACCGGCGAGGACCGCGGCGGGCCGGCGGACGACGAGAAGTGCGCCCGCGGCTGTTACGCCTGCCTGCTGACGTACGCCAACCAGACGCACCACCGCCGGCTGAGCCGGCACGCGGCCCGCCCGCTGCTGCTGCGGCTGGCCGGCGCCCGTACCGAGCGGGAGGACCGCGGCGAGTCCCGCAGCGAGCGCTTCCGCAGGCTGGCCCCGGCGGCAGGTCCCGGGAAGACCGCGTCCCGGAGCACCTCGCCGACCCCGGTGGAGACGGACCTGGCCGCTCTCGTCGCGGCCGGCGACCTGCTCGGCTGGCTCAGGGCGAAGGGCTACCGGCTGCCGGACGAGGTCCACACCCTCGTCCCGGAGGAGGAGGCGTGCCCGGACCTCGTGTTCCGGCTCGACGGTGCCCGCCTCGCCGTGTTCGTCGACGTACCCGGGCGTGCGGCCGCCGTCGGCCGTGACATCGAGGCCGGGTACCGCCTGGAGGACGCCGGCTGGGACGTGCTGCGCTTTTCGACGGACGCGGACTGGGACGCCATCGCCGACCGCAACGCCGCCTACTTCCGCCTCCGCTGACCGCCCCGACCACCGCCGACCACCGCCGACCACCAGGAACCGAGATCTCATGAGCCTCACGTACACAGCCGGCTCGCTGGTCGCCGCCCGCGGCCGGGAATGGGTGGTGCTGCCCGAGAGCGCCCCCGACATGCTGGTGCTGCGCCCGCTGGGCGGGAGCGAGGACGACATCGCGGCCGTCTTCCCCGCGTTCGAGGACGTGCGTGCCGCCGAGTTCGCCGCGCCGAGCCCGGCCGACCTGGGTGACCAGCGGGCCGCCGGTCTGCTGCGCACGGCGCTGCGCATCGGGTTCCGGTCGGGTGCGGGGCCGTTCCGCTCCCTGGCGTCGATCGCCGTGGAACCCCGCGCCTACCAGCTGGTCCCGCTGCTGATGGCGCTGCGGCAGCGCACCGTGCGGCTGCTGGTCTCGGACGACGTCGGCATCGGCAAGACGGTCGAGGCGGGGCTGATCGCCAAGGAGCTGCTCGCGCAGGGCGAGGCGACCGGGCTGGCCGTGCTGTGCTCCCCGGCACTGGCCGAGCAGTGGCAGAGCGAGCTGCGGGAGAAGTTCGGCATCGACGCCGAACTGGTCCTGGCGTCCACCGTGTCGCGTCTGGAGCGGGGCCTGGAACTGGGCCAGTCCCTGTTCGACAAGCATCCGTTCACGGTCATCTCGACTGACTTCATCAAGTCGGCCCGGCACCGCGAGGACTTCGTACGGCACTGCCCCGACCTGGTGATCGTCGACGAAGCCCACACGTGTGTGGCGGCCGACGAGGCCGGGCCGGGCGGCGCGTCCTCCTCGAACCAGCTCCGCCACGCCCTGCTGCGGAGGATCTCCGCCGACACCGACCGTCATCTGCTGCTGCTGACCGCGACCCCGCACTCCGGCAAGGAGTCCGCGTTCCGCAACCTGCTCGGCCTGGTGCGGCCCGAACTGGCGAACGTGGACCTGGAGTCCACGGCGGGGCGTGCCCGGCTCGCCGAGCACTTCGTGGCCCGCAAGCGCGCCGACGTCCGCGACTACCTCACCAAGGAGAACGGCCTCGCCGACGACTCCCTGGCCGAGCGGACCGCCTTCCCGGCCGTGCGCTGGACGAAGGACGAGCCGTACAAGCTGACCCCCGCCTACCGGGCGCTGCTCGACGACGCCATCGGCTACGCCAGGGACCGCGTCGAGGCGGCCGGGGAGCAGGGCGAGCGGGAGGCCCGCATCGCCTGGTGGTCGGTGATCGCGCTGCTGCGCTCGATGGTCTCCTCGCCGGCGGCCGCCGCGCAGACGCTGAGGACCCGCTCGGAGTCCGCCGCCGCCCGCACCGCGCGCGAGGCGGACGTGCTCGGCGCCCCGGTGGCCGCCGACTCCGCGGACAACGACCGGCTGGAGGGCATGGACGTCGCGCCGGGTGCCGCCGAGACGGAGGACGGGGGCGCCCGGCTGCGGGCACTGGCCGAGCGGGCCGAAGGGCTCGTCGGGCCGGCCGAGGACGCGAAGCTGAAGGCGCTCACCCGGCATCTGAAGAACCTGATCGCCGACGGCTACCACCCGATCGTCTTCTGCCGCTACATCCCCACCGCCGACTACCTCGCCGAGCAGCTCGACGGAAAGCTCGGCAAGAAGACGAAGATCGCCGCCGTGACCGGCACCCTCTCCCCGCAGCAGCGCCTGGAACGCATCGAGCAGCTCGCCGCCGAGTCCGCCGAGGAGGCCGCCGAGGAGGCCGTCCGCCGCGTGCTCATCGCCACCGACTGCCTCTCCGAGGGCGTCAACCTCCAGCACCGCTTCGACGCCGTCGTCCACTACGACCTGGCCTGGAACCCGACCCGCCACGACCAGCGCGAGGGCCGCGTCGACCGGTACGGGCAACGGCGCGACGAGGTCCGTGTCATCACCATGTACGGCGAGGACAACGGCATCGACGGCAAGGTCCTGGACGTGCTGTTCACCAAGCACCGGCAGATCAAGAAGGACCTGGGCATCTCCGTCTCCGTCCCCGACGAGACCGCCTCCGGCGTCACCGACGCCGTCGTGGAATGGCTGCTGCTGCACGGCCGGCAGGGCAGCCAGGAGAGCCTGTTCGAACTGCCCGGGCACCAGGAGTCGTTCGACCGGATCGAGCGCGAGTGGACCTCGGCCGCCGAGCGCGAGCGGACGTCCCGCTCCAAGTACGCCCAGCGTGCCATCCACCCGGAGGAGGTGGCCCGTGAGGTCGCCGCCGTACGGGCCGCGCTCGGTGGCGCCGCGGAGGTCCGCGGCTTCGCCCTGGAGGCGCTGCGGGAGCTGGACGCGCTGGTGCGCGAGGCGCGTGACGGCACCGGGGACTTCACCGCACAGGTCGGCGGCGCCCCGGCCGGGCTGCGGGACGCGCTCGCCGCCGCCGTCGGCGGCCGGCTCGTCGAGGAGGACCGCGAGATCCCGTTCCGCACCACCGCGGCGATCGCCCGCGGCGAGGCGGCTCTGGTCCGCACCGATCCGGCGGTCGGCGCCCTCGCCTCGTACGTCCTGGACTCCGCGCTGGACGCGCGCACCCCCGGGCCCCGTCCGGCCCGCCGCTGCGGTGTGGTCACCACGGACGCGGTCGCCACCCGCACCACGCTCCTGCTGGTCCGGTACCGCTTCCACCTCACCCTCCCGTCCCGCACCGGGGAACGGCAGCTGGTCGCCGAGGACGCCCGGCTGCTGGCCTTCGAGGGGATGCCGTCGCGTGCCCGCTGGCTGGACGACGACGCGGCCACCGCGCTCCTCGCGGCCCGTGCCACCGCCAACACCCACGAGCAGCTGGCCCGCAACCACATCACCCGCGCCCTGGACGGTCTGCCGGACCTGACCGCGCACCTCACCGGGTACGGCACCCGTCTGGCCGCCGAACTCGACGCCTCGCACCGCCGGGTCCGCAGGGCCAACGAGGAGATCGTCCGTGGCCTGAAGGTCGTCCCGCAGGAGCCCGCCGACGTCCTCGGCGTCTACCTCTACCTCCCGCAGCCGCCCGCCGCGCCCGTCTCCCCCGCCGCCACCGTGTCCGGAGCCCAAGCCTGATGCCCGCCGCCCCTCGCACCGCCCTGGCCTTCACCGCCGTCACCACGGTCGGCGGCCTGCTCCCGGCCGACATCCTGCTGCGCATCGCCGAGGCACGGAACCTGCCGGGCACCCAGCCCGCCGACTACGGCCTGCCCGCCTCGGTGCCCGTGCGCGAGGAGGCCGAGCGCGCCTGGGAGTACCTCAAGCCGCTCTGGCGCGACCTGCGCGCCGCCCTGCCCTCCGACCCGGTCACCGGAGCGCCCGCCGCCGACCCCACCGGCCGGGCCGGCAGCGACTGGCTCGCCCAGCTCTTCCGCAAACTGGACTTCGGCGCGCTCACGGAGGTCGGTACGGACGGCATCCCGGCCGACTCGGATCCGGACAAGCGGTTCCCTGTCTCGCACCGCCACGGCCCGGCGCTGGTCCACCTGATCCCCTGGAACCAGGAGCTGGACAAGCGCCCGGCCTCCGGCCAGGTCCCGGCGCAGTCGATGCTCCAGGACTGCCTCAACCGCACCGAGGCCCATCTGTGGGCGGTCCTCTCCAACGGCCGTCGGCTGCGCCTGCTGCGCGACTCCTCGTCCTTCGCCACCGCCGCCTACGTCGAGTTCGACCTGGAGGCCCTCTTCGACGGTGAGCTGTTCAGCGAGTTCGTGCTGCTGTACTGCGTGCTGCACGCCTCCCGGTTCACGGTGCCGCAGGGGGCGGCGGCTTCCGCGTGCCGGCTGGAGAAGTGGCGTACGGTCGCCATCGAGTCCGGCAGCCGGGCGCTCGACCACTTCCGCGACGGCGTCCAGGCGGCCCTCACCGTCCTCGGCACCGGGTTCCTGAGCCACCCGCACAACACCGCGCTCCGCGAGCGCCTGGACGTCCACGCCTTCCAGACGGCGCTGCTGCGGCTCGTGTACCGCATGATCTTCCTCTTCGTCGCCGAGGACCGGGACGCCCTGCTGGATCCCGGGGCGGACGAACGGACCCGCGAGCGTTTCGCCCGCTACTTCTCCACGGCCCGGCTGCGCCGCCGTGCCCTGCGCCGCCTGGGCACGAACCACGACGACGAGTACCGCGCCCTGGAGCTGCTGATCGAAGCGCTGGGCTCCGAGGATGGCCGCCCCGAGCTGGGTCTGCGGGGCCTCGGCGGCCTCTTCGACAGCGCCCCCGCCGACGGGCCGCTGCGCGGTGCGCGGCTGGCCAACCGTCATCTCTTCGAGGCCGTCAAGCAGCTGGCGCGGGTGCGCGACGCGGGCTCCGCCCGCTGGCGTCCCGTCGACTACCTGCACATGGGCGCCGAGGAACTCGGCTCGGTGTACGAGGCGCTGCTGGAGCTGGTGCCGAAGCACAGCGCCGCCGACCGCACCTTCGAACTGGTCGACCGCATCGGCAACGACCGTAAGAGGACCGGCAGTTACTACACCCCGAGCGCGCTCACCGAGACCCTGCTCGACTCGACGCTGAACCCGGTGATGGACGACGCCGTCCGGCGCGGGCAGCGGCGGGCGAGCGCCGAGGGGCGCCCCGAGGCCGACACGATCGTCGAGGAGCTGCTGTCCCTCACGGTCTGCGACCCCGCCTGCGGGTCGGGCCACTTCCTCGTGGCGGCGGCCCGCCGTATCGCCAAACGCGTGGCGGCCGTCCGTGAGCGCAACCCCGAGCCCACGGCCGGGGCCGTGCGGCACGCCCTGCACGAGGTCGTCGCGCGCTGCGTGTACGGCGTGGACCTCAACCCCATGGCCGTCGAGCTGGCCAAGGTCTCCCTCTGGCTGGAGGCCATGGAGCCCGGCCGCCCCCTCGGCTTCCTCGACTCCCGCATCAGGCACGGCAACGGCCTCGTCGGGGCGACCCCGGCCCTGCTGCGGGACGGCATCCCGGACCGGGCGTTCAAGAAGGCCGAGGGCGACGACGAGGCCTGGGCGCGGTCGCTGCTGCACCGCAACGCCCTCGAACGCGGGGGTCAGGGCGGCCTGTTCGACGTCGAGACGGAGACGAAGGTCGCCAACGCCTCCTTCGCCCGCGGGCTGCGCCGGATCACCGCGTCCCCGGCCGACAGCCTCACCGACGTCCGCCGCAAGGAGGCCGCCTACCGCGACTGGTCGACCTCGGCCGAGTACCTGCACGCCCTGCACCTGGCGGACGCCTGGTGCGCGGCGTTCGTGTGGGTCAAGCGCGAGGACGCGCCGCCGGCCGTCACCCACAAGGTGTTCCGGGGGCTGGAGGACCCCGGGGCCGACGCGGCGCCACGCTCGACGCACGACGAGATCGTGCGTCTGCGCGACCAGTACGCCTTCTTCCACTGGCACCTGGAGTTCCCCGAGATCTTCCGGGTCCCGGAGGACGGCGACGCGTCGGCCGGCCCGGGCGCGGTCGACCCGGTGACGGGGTGGGCCGGCGGGTTCTCGTGCGTGGTGGGCAACCCGCCCTGGGACAAGGTCGACTTCGAGGACAAGAAGTACTTCAGCGTGGTCGCCCCCGAGATCGCGGAGATCTCCGGCACTGCCCGCCGTACCCGCATCGCCGAGTGGGAGCGGGAGCATCCGGAGGCCGGCAGGCGGTACCGGGAGGCGCGGCGCGCGGTCAAGGGGACGTTCCACTTCGCGGGGGACTCGGGGGTGTTCCCGCTGTGCGCGAAGGGGCTGACGGTCAAGGGGGTCAACTCCCTGCAGACGGACACGCTGTTCGCCGAGCGGATGGCGAGCGTGGCCGCCCCCGAGGGGCGGTTCGGTCTGATCCTGCCGACGGCGGTCGCGACCGGCGCGGGCTCCCAGTACCTGTTCGGCGACTTCACCCGGCGGGGGGTCCTGGCGTCGCTGTACGACTTCGAGAACCGCCGCCCGAAGTCGCCCGCGCTGCCCAGGGGCGGCAAGTGGTTCGAGGGCGTGGACTCCCGCTACAAGTTCTGTCTGCTCTCCCTGACCGGCCGCGCCGCGCGCGCGGACGCCAGCCGCGTCGGCTTCTTCCTGTCCGACATCACGGATCTGGAAGACCCGCGGCGGCTGTTCGCCCTGGACCCGGAGGACCTGGCCCGGATCAACCCGAACACGGGCACGCTCCCGGTGTTCCGCACGCAGCGCGACGCGGACATCACGGCCGCCGTGTACCGGCGGCTGCCGGTGCTGTGGCACGAGGGACGCCGGGACGGCAACCCGTGGGGCATGGCCTTCAAGCGCCTGTTCGACATGACCGACGACTCCGACCTCTTCCGCGGCCGCGAGCGGCTCGAAGGCGAGGGCTGGGAGCTGCGGGGCAACGTCTTCGAGCGGGGCGGGGAGCGGATGCTGCCGCTGTACGAGGCGAAGATGGTGGACTTCTTCAACCACCGGGCCGCCGACGTGGTCAAGAGCCCGACCGCCGTCACCCGTCAGAACCAGCCCAGGTACCTGTCCGCCGAGGAGCTGCGGGATCCCGGGCGGCGGGCGCTGCCGCTCCACTGGATCCAGCGCGACGGCACGGTGCCCGCCCGCCGCAACTCCAGGGACGTCCACGTCAAGGGGATCGAGCCGCGTCTCGCCGAGGAGGGCTGGGACCGCGACTGGCTCTGCGGCTGGTGCGACGTCACCGCCTCGACGAACGAGCGCACCGCCATCCCCGCCTTCCTCCCGCGCACGGCCGTCGGTCACAAGTTCCCCCTGATGATGCCGCGCGTGGCCCCTTCCCTGGTCGCGGCGCTGGTCGCCGCTCAGTCCTCCCTGGTCTTCGACTTCATCAGCCGCCAGAAGATCGGCGGCACGAGCATGGGGCTCTTCATCTGGAAGCAGCTCCCCGTGCCCACACCCGACGCCCTCGCACCCCATCTGCCGTTCCTTCTCCCCCGTGTCGTGGAACTCGTCCACACCGCCCACGACATGACGCCGCTCGCCCGGGACCTGGGTGACGAGGGGGGACCGTTCCGGTGGGACGAGGACCGCCGCGCGCAGCTGCGCGGCGAGCTGGACGCGTACTTCTTCCATCTGTACGGCATCTCCCGCGAGGACACCGACTACGTCCTGGAGTCCTTCCGGACGGAGTCGGGCGGGCTGAGGAACAACGAGATCGCCGCGTTCGGCGAGTACCGCACCAAGCGTCTGGTCCTCACCGAGTACGACCGCATGGCCGGCGCCGGCCTGTCCCTGAAGACCCCGCTCACCGAGGCCGGGTCCGGCACGTACCGCTCCCCCCTCACCCCACCGCCCGGCCGGGGCCCCCGTCACAGCTGATCCCGGAAGGTCACCCATGCCGCAGCCCGAGCGCCTTCCCGGCACGCCCGAGTTCCGACTCAAGCTGCCCAAGGAGCCCGCGCTGCGGCTCGCCGTGACCGCCCCGCCGCAGGGGCCGTGAGACGCCGGCGGGCCGAGGCCCTCACTCCCGCGGCGTCAGGCCCCCCGTGGCGAGGCCCTCACGGGCGACTTCGGCGAGCCGCCGGCTGAGCTCGTCCACCTTGCGCACACCGTCCTCGAACGCCGACAGGGCCCGGAAGGCGGACCCGTACCGACGCTGATCGTCGATGCCCATGCGGGGGATGCGTGAGCCCCTGGCGTCGGGGCGGTGGGTCCCGCCGGTGCTCGTGGACCGGCGCGCGTGGGCGGAGTTGCGCAGGAACCCCCGCAGGTAGTCCGTGTCGAGCTGGTCGCTGGCCGAGACCGGCTCCGGACCGTCGTAGGCGACGAGTCCGGCGCGGGCGAGGTCCGCGACGCTGGTGGTCGCGCCGTCCAGTGAGCCCGCTCCGTCGCCCGGCCCGAGCTCGGGCAGGAGGGCGGCGAGCCGGCGCAGCTCGTCCCCCAGTTCCCTGCGCAGGGCGGCGTACTCGTCGGGGAAGTCGCGGTGCCGGGCCCGCAGATGGCTGCCCGGGGTGAGGTCGACGGTGTCGTCGAGGAGCTCGATCAGCGGCACGTCGGCGACCTGGTCGGGACGTGGTTCAAGGGGCCCGTCGGGAGCGTTGCCGGTGAGGTCGACCATGCGCACGGTGTGGTGCGTGTCCGCGCCTGCCCCGTTCTCGGGGCGCCGCAGACACCACAGATGGACCGGCAGGGCGTGCGAGGTCGCCGTCCCCGGTGGCAGAGCGACCACTTGGCGCACGATGCCCCGGCGCACGAGCTCGGCCCGGATGCGGCGGCCCGCCCTGCGGTAGGCGACCGAGGCCGGCATGACCATGAGGACGTGGCCGCCGCGCCCGGTGCGCGCGTAGGCGTGCTGGAGCCAGGCGAGTTCCCCCTCGGCCTTGGACGGGGTCCCGAGCTCCCAGCGGGCGTCGAGCAGCAGTTCCTCCCGTCCCCACTCCGTCACGCCGGCCGGCGGGTCGCAGACGACCAGGTCCGCCCTGAGCTCCGTCCAGGTGTCCGCACGCAGGGAGTCGCCTGCCACGATGCTCGCCCGCGGCCGGCCCAGGAGGCCGGCGCGGAGCTGCGCGAAGCGGGCGTTGTCGGCGTCCGCCTCCTGGCCGTGGCAACGCGTCCCCGCACCGGGGGCGACGGACAGGAGCAACACCCCGATGCCGCAGGCCGGATCGAGGACGGTGGCGCCGGCGGGCAGTTCGGGAGCGAAGTGGCACACGGCGCGCACCACCCGCTCGGAAGTCACCTGGTCCGATCCCGCCCGCCGGGCGGAGTCCATGAAACGTTCCGTCAGCCCGTTCACCAGGTCGACGGGCGCCGCGGTGCGGGCGAGCTCGCGCACCCGGGCGGCCACGTCGTCCGGCAGTCCCGGCGCGTCCTCCCCGGCCAGCACCGCGGCCACCCCCGCCAGGCCCGCGGCCATCTGCTCCCCGTAGGCGGCCCGCAGCGCCTGCCACAACTCGGCCTCGGGGGACACCTCCTGGCCCTTGCGCTGCCGGTCCAGCCATTCCTGGACCTCGGTGAGCGCGTAGAGCGGACTGTTCGCGGCTCCTCCCGCCGGCGCGGGGAAGTCGTCGTGGCGCCGGCGCCAGTTGGAGACGGCGGCCCGGGTGACTCCGGCCAGCCGTGCGATCTCGGCACCGGTGACAAGAGGGCCGGCCGGGGAGGCGCCAGTGTCCGTCATGGGCCCAGCGTACACGCGCCGTCACCATCTCCCGGGGAGCCGCCCGTTGACAACGTACACAGACCGGTTCCGCCGTGTGAACATTTCGTGGAGACCGCCTGGGGCGGCCGCGGCCGGGCGCCGGGTGCGGCGGTCGCGGGGACTGCTGTTCGGGTGATTCACGCCGCGCCCCATTCGGGCACGTGACCAAGGAATACGGACGCCTGGCGCAATTCTCCGCGCCCGGGGCGATCGACGAGGAGTGGCAGCCTCACGGCTGTCTGCCCACACTGAATATGCCGGTTCGCACCAGGAAAGAGCCGGCCACCGGCGTTTCACACGTCCTCCAGGAGTTCGCATGGTGGAGCAGTCCTCCGAGGTCCATATATCCGGTCCGGACAAACCTGCCGTCACCTTGCGCGACAGCGGACCGGACACCAGGGAGACCGAACGGAGACTCGCGGAGGCACTGGCCGACGTGACAGGCGCCGCGCAGGTTCCGGTCGACGGCCATTTCTTCACCGACCTCGGCGCCAATTCCCTGGTCATGGCCCAGTTCTGCGCGCGGATAAGGAAAAGGCCGGATCTGCCCTCGCCGTCCATGAAGGACATCTACCGGTACCCCACCGTCCGCAGCCTGGCGGCGGCCCTCGCACCGGCCGCCCCGGCGCCCGACGCGGCGGCACCGTCGCAGGCCGTGGCGGCGCCGGCTCCCCGGGAGCACGGAAAGCGGCGGAGTCATGTTCTCTGCGGCACCTTCCAGTTGCTGTTCTTCCTCGGCTACTCCCTTGTCTCCGGGTTCGTCACCGCCGCCGGATACGAGTGGATCGCCACCGGCTCGGGCATCGCCGACACCTACCTGCGGTCGCTTCTGTTCGGAGGCATCGGGTTCATCGTTCTGTGCGCCTTCCCGGTCGCCGCGAAATGGCTCCTCGTCGGCCGCTGGAAAACGGGCGAGTTCCCCGTGTGGGGCCTGGCGTATCTGCGCTTCTGGCTCGTCAAGGTGCTGCTCCACGCGAATCCGATGGTTTTCCTCACCGGAACCCCGCTGTACGTGCTGTATCTGCGGGCCCTCGGCGCGCGGATCGGCAAGGGAGTCACGATCCTCTCCCACTCGGTACCGGTCTGCACCGACCTGCTCACGATCGGCGCCGGCACGGTGATCCGCAAGGACTCGTTCCTCCTCGGATACCGGGCACACGAGGGACGCATCCAGACCGGCCGGATCACGCTCGGCCGGGACGTGTACATCGGCGAGAAGACCGTCCTGGACATCGACACCTCGATGGGCGACGGCGCTCAGCTCGGTCATGCCTCCGCCCTGCACCGCGGCCAGGCGGTCCCGGACGGTGAGCACTGGCACGGCTCGCCGGCGGAACCCACACAGATCGACTACGTGCGGGTCGCGCCGGCCAGGTGCGGCACCGCGCGCCGGGCCTGGTTCGGCTGCGGGACGCTGGCGCAGCTGTTCCTCCTGTACATTCCGCTGGCCGTCGGCGGGGTGTACATGCTGTTCCTGGAGGTACCGGCCATCGGCAACCGGCTCGACCCGCAGACGGCCCCGCTGAAGCGGTCCGAGCTGATCCCCGACGCGCTGGAACTCTCGCTCGTCCTGTTCTTCGGCTTCGTCGTCCTCGGCCTGGTCGCCCTGTACACGGTTCCGCGGCTGCTGAGCCTGGCCGTCGAACCCGACCGGGTCTATCCGCTCTACGGATTCCACTACGCGGTCCACCGGGCGTCGGCCCGCATGACGAACATCAAGTTCTTCGCGTGGCTGTTCGGTGACAGCTCCTACATCGTCCACTATCTGCAAGGGCTCGGATACGATCTGTCACGGGTCGAGCAGACCGGCTCGAACTTCGGCACCGAGGTGCAGCACGAGACCCCGTTCCACGTCTCCGTCGGCAGCGGCACGATGGTGGCCGACGGACTGTCCGTCGTCAACGCGGACTACTCCGGCACGTCGTTCCGGGTGTCCACCGCGACGATCGGGCCGCGCAACTTCCTCGGCAACAACATCGCCTACCCCGCGGGGGGCAGAACAGGGGCCAACTGTCTGCTGGCGACGAAGGTGATGGTTCCCCTCGACGGCGAGGTCCGGGAGAACGTGGGGCTCCTCGGCTCGCCGTGCTTCGAGATCCCCCGGTCGGTGGAACGTGACGCACGGTTCGACGACCTCAGGACCGGCGACGCGCTGCGCCGCAGCCTCGCCGCGAAGAACCGCTACAACCTCCGCTCGATGGCCGTCATGCTGTTCGCGCGCTGGCTGCACACCTTCGCCCTCACCCTCTTCGGGCTCGCGTCGGTGGACCTGTACGGAGTGCTCGGCCATGTGGTGATCGGCGGATACCTGGCCTTCACGCTCGCCTTCAGCACCCTGTACTTCGTCCTGGTGGAGCGCTGCATCGCGTGGTTCCGTGGCCTGCGCCCCCGGTTGTGCTCCATCTACGACCCGTACTTCTGGTGGCACGAGCGCCTGTGGAAGGTGCCGGACCACTACCTCAACCTCTTCAACGGAACGCCCTACAAGGCCCTGGTGTGGCGGCTGCTCGGCGTACGCATCGGCCGCAGGGTGTTCGACGACGGCTGCTACCTGACCGAGCGCACGCTCACCACCATCGGCGACGACTGCACCCTCAACGCGGGGAGCAAGATCCAGTGCCACTCGCAGGAGGACGGCACCTTCAAGTCCGACCGTTCCACGCTCGGCGCCGGCTGCACGCTGGGCGTCGCCGCCCATGTGCACTACGGCGTGACCATGGGCGACGGTGCGGTACTGGCACCCGATTCCTTCCTCATGAAGGGCGAGGAAGTCCCCCCGAACGCCCAGTGGGGTGGCAATCCCGCCGTGGACATGCCCGAGGCCGACCAGCGGCTCCCCGGTACCGGCCGGGCCACGCCGACAGTAAACGCCCGTGCGGCGACCGTGAGCTGAGGAAGGACGTGCGATGGGAACGCGCGTGGAGACGGACCGGCCGGAGCGGGAGTTCTGGAGCCGGGTGCTGACCGCCGGCGGTGCCACCGCCGTGCCCCGGTGGACACGGGAGCCGGTGGCCGGAACGGCCGAGCAGGAGACGGCGGTCCCGGACGACGTGGCGGACGCGGTCCGCTCACTGGTACGGCGGTCGGGCGTGCCGATCAGCGCGCTGCTGCTGGCGGCGCACGCCAAGGTGTTGTCCGCGCTGTCCGGGGAGCAGGAGGTCGTGACGGGGTACACCGCCGGCGTGCACGGCGAGCCGCTGCCCTGCCGGCTGACCGTCTCCCCGGGATCCTGGCGGGACCTGGTGGCGGCCACCGAGCACACCGAGGCGGAGCTCCTCGCGGCCCGGGAGTTCCCGGTGGCGGAGCTGCGCCGGGAGCTGGGGCTGACGGAGCCGTCGTACGAGGTCGTGTTCGGGCCCATGGGCGACGACGAGGCCCACGTCGACGACGGTGTGCTGCACGTGCGCTGGTGCGACCGGGGTGGACGGCTGATGCTGCGCCTGAGGTTCCGCACGGACGTGCTGGACACCGCGGCCGCGGCCCGGATCGGCGGCTACCACCTGGCGGCGCTGCGGTCGATGGCGGCGGACGTGCACGCCGACCACACGCGGCAGAGTCTGCTGTCGGCGGACGAGAGGCAGGAGCAGCTGGAGGGGCTGGCCGGCCCCCGCAGGCCATTGCCGGACGCACGGGCGCACGAACTGTTCGAGCAGCGGGTACGGGCGCATCCGCAGGCGGTGGCGGCCGTGCACGGCGAGCAGGAGTGGACGTACGGAGAGCTCAACCGGCGCGCGAACCGGCTGGCGCGGGCGCTGCTGGCACGGGGGCTGGGCCCGGAGGACGTGGTCGCCGTCGTCACCGAACGCAACCTCGACTGGCTGGCGGCGACGCTGGCGGTGTTCAAGGCGGGGGGCGCGTATCTGCCGATCGAGCCGCACTTCCCGGCCGGCCGCATCACGGCAACGTTGTCGCGCGCGGGGTGCCGGCTGGTCCTGACCGAATCCGGCAGCACCCACACCCTCGAGCAGGCGCTGGACACCCTGCCCGGTTGCCAGAAGCTGCTGGTCGACGCGGCGTACGCGGAACCGCACGACGACGGCGACCTCGGCACCCCGATCGACGCCGGCCGGCTCGCCTACATCTACTTCACCTCCGGCTCCACCGGCGAGCCCAAGGGGGCGATGTGCGAGCACGCGGGCATGCTCAACCATCTCCACGCCAAGATCGACGACCTGGGCATCGGCGAGGGCGGGGTCGTGGCGCAGACGGCGCCGCAGTGCTTCGACATCTCGCTGTGGCAGCTGATCTCGGCGCTGCTGGTCGGCGGCCGGACCCTGCTGGTCGAGCAGGACGTGATCACGGACGTGGAGCGCTTCGTGGACACGCTCGAACGCGGCCGGGTCGGCGTGGCCCAGGTGGTGCCCTCCTACCTGGAGGTCGTGGTCTCCTACCTGGAACAGCACCCACGCGCACTCCCGGACCTGCGGTGCGTGTCGGTGACCGGGGAGGCGCTGAAGCGGGAGCTGGTGCAGCGCTGGTTCGCGGTCCAGCCGGGCATCCGGCTGCTCAACGCCTACGGCCTGACGGAGACCTCGGACGACACCAACCACGAGGTCCTGGACGCCGTACCCGACCGGGTGCTGCTGGGACGCGCGGTGGGCAACGTGCGCGTCTACGTCGTGGACGAGCAGCTGTCCCTGGTACCGCTGGGCGCCCCGGGGCTGATCGCGTTCTCCGGTGTCTGTGTGGGCCGGGGGTACGTCAACGATCCCGAGCGGACCCGCGAGGCGTACCGGACGGACCCCTACCGGCCCGGTGAACGGCTCTACCTGGGCGGTGACTGGGGGCGCTGGCACCCCGGCGGCAAGCTGGAGTTCCTCGGCCGGCGGGACAACCAGGTCAAGATCCGGGGCTTCCGGATCGAGATCGGCGAGATCGAGAACTCCCTGCTGCGGGTGGACGGCGTCCGGGACGCCGCGGTGGTCGTCGCCGAGCGGGCCGGCGGGAGCAAGCAGCTGATCGCCTTCTACACCGGCACCCGACAGCCGCCGCAGGCGCTGCGCGAGGCGCTCGGGGCGGCGCTGCCCGGCTACATGGTCCCGTCGGCCTTCCACTGGCGGGACGGGCTTCCGCTGACCGCCAACGGCAAGACCGACCGCAAGGCGTTGACCCGGCTGGCGGAACAGACGATGCCGGCCGCCGAGGAGGACGGGGCGGGCGGGGACCTGCTCAGCCCCACCGAGCGGAGGCTGGCGGCGGCCTGGGCCGAGCTGCTGGGGGTGCCCGAGCGGCGGATCGGCCGCAGGGACCACTTCTTCGACTCCGGCGGCACCTCCCTGACCGCGGTCAAACTCAGCATCGCGCTCGACCGGGCGGTCTCCCTGAAGGACATCACCCGGCACCCCGTGCTCGCCGACCTGGCCGCCCTTCTGGACGGCACGGCCCGGCGGCGCCCGGAGCTGCTGCAGCCGCTGACGACGGCGGGCGGTACGCCGGAGTGCGCCCTGGTGTGCTTCCCCTACGCGGGTGGCAACGCGGTCAACTTCCAGCCGGTGGCGAGCGCGTTGGCGGGCAGCGGCATCGCCGTCCTCGCGGTGGAGCTGCCCGGCCACCACCTGGCCGCGCACCCCGAGCCGTTCGCGCCGATCGAGCAGGTCGCCGAGCAGGTCGCCGCCGAGATCACGGCGCGCGGCCCCGGCCGGGTCATGCTGTGGGGCCACTCCTCGGGCGCCGCGCCGGCCGTCGAGACGGCCAGGCGGCTCCAGGAGCGCGGTGTACGGGTGACGCGGCTGTTCCTCGCCGCGCACCTGCTCGGCAACGCCGCCGACCGCACCGCCGCCATCGCCGACCTGGCGAGCCGGAGCGACGCCGAGATCGCGGCGCGGCTGACCGCGGACGGCGGCTACACCGAACTCGCGGAACTGAACGAGCAGCACGCCCGGCACATCGGCGCCGCCTACCGGCACGACTGCCTGTCCGCGCACGCCTATTTCCGCGCCGCCCTGGAGAACCCGCCGCCGGTGAAGCTGGCCGCCCCCGTCCTGGCGGTCGTCGCCGCCGACGACCCGTACACGGACGGCTACCCGCACCGGCACCGGGACTGGCTGCTCCTGGCCGAACACGTCGATCTGTACGAACTGGCCGACGGGGGCCACTACTTCCCGCGCACCCGTCCGGCCCAGGCGGCACAGGCCGTCCTGAGCGCGGCCGTCCCCCTTGCCTCCTCCTGAATCCCGTCCACCGAACAGGCGGTCGACCGAAAGGAAACCGAGATGCCGTCCTCATCCCTGGCCTCACCCCCCGACGTGGAGTTGCGGCCCGACCGGCCGGCACTGCTGCGCGTCGACGCCCCGGGCGATACCCCGAGCTGGGCAGCCGAGCACCGCGAGGCGCTGCGCGCGCTGGTCACCGAGCACGGGGCGCTGGTCGTCCGCGGCCTCGGGCTGCGGGACCCGGACACCGTCGGTGCCGTCTTCGCGCGTCTGGCCGGTGAGCTCATGACGGAGCGGGAGGCGTTCGCCCCGCGCGAGGCGCACGGCCCGGGGCTGTACTCCTCGACACCCTGGCCTGCCAACCAGCCGATGTGCATGCACCACGAGCTGAGTTACCCGCTGCAGGTGCCCGGTCTGATGCTGTTCGCGTGCCTGACCGCACCCGAGCAGGACGGGGCGACCGCGGTGGCCGACGCCGAGGAGGTCCTGCGGGCGCTGCCCACCGGGCTCACCGAACGGTTCGAGCGGGAGGGCTGGCTGCTGACCCGCTCCTACAACGACGAGATCGGGGCGTCGCTGGCGGAGTCGTTCGGCACCGCCGACCGCGCCGGGATCGAGCGCTACTGCCGGGCCAACGCCATCGACTTCACCTGGCTGGCCGACGGATCGCTGCGCACCGAACAGCGCCGCAGCGCCGTCGTACGGCATCCGGTCACGGGCCGGCGCTGCTGGTTCAACCAGATCGCGTTCCTCAACGAGTGGACGCTGGCCCCGGAGGTGCGCGAGTACCTGGTGGACCTCTACGGCCCGGACGGCCTGCCGTTCAACACCCGCTACGGCGACGGCAGTCCGATCGGCGAGGACGTCGTCCAGCTGCTCAACAGCACCTACGAGGCGCACACCCGGCGCGCGCCCTGGCAGGCCGGTGATCTGCTGCTCGTGGACAACATCCGCACCGCGCACAGCAGGGAGCCCTTCACCGGAGAGCGGCAGGTCCTGGTCGGCATGGGCGAGCCCGTGCGCCTGGCCGACGCCCTCCCGACCCCGGAGGCGAGCGAGCGATGACCGATGTGCTGTCGACCACCGCCCAGCCGGCCGTGCCCGGCCGGCCCTCGGTGCCGGCGTTCGCGGTGATCTCCGGCGAGCAGGTGCAGCGTGCGCTGAGCGGGCGCGAGAAGCAGCTCGTGGAGCTGGTCGAGACCGCCTACCGGCTGCATGGCGCCGGGGACTCGGTGAACCCGCCGTCGTACTTCCTGCGCTTCCCCGACCGCCCCAGCGCGCGGATCATCGCGCTGCCCGCCTCCATCGGCGGGCCGGTCCGGGTGGACGGCCTGAAGTGGATCTCCAGCTTTCCGGAGAACGTGAGCCACGGGCTGCCGCGGGCCTCCGCGGTGCTCATCCTCAACGACCACGACACGGGCTACCCGTTCGCCTGCCTGGAGAGCTCGATCATCAGTGCCACCCGGACGGCGGCGTCCGCGGCGCTGGCGGCCGACTGGCTCAGCCGGCACCGGACCCGCCCCCGCCGGGTGGGGTTCTTCGGCACGGGACTGATCGCCCGTTACATCCACACCTTCCTGACGGGCACCGGCTGGTCCTTCGACACGGTCGGTGTGCACGACGTGTCCCGGGACAGCGCCGACGGCTTCCGCGGCTACCTGCGGCAGTCCGGCACCACCGCACAGGTCACCGTCCACGACCGCGCCGAGGACCTCGTCCGGGAGAGCGACCTCGTGGTCTTCGCCACCGTCGCCGGTGAGCCGCACGTCACCGACCCGGCGTGGTTCACGCACAACCCGCTGGTCCTGCACGTGTCCCTGCGCGACCTCGCCCCGGAGATCCTGCTCGGCTCGGCCAACTTCGTCGACGACGTCGAGCACTGCCTGAAGGCCGACACCTCCCCCCATCTGGTCGAACAGCGCACCGGGAACCGGGACTTCCTGAACGGGACGCTCAACGACGTGATGCTCGGACGGGCCGCACCGCCGACCGACCGGCCGGTGGTCTTCTCGCCCTTCGGGCTCGGCGTCCTCGACCTCGTCGTCGGCAAGTACGTGTACGACGAGGTAGCCCGGGCGGGGGACCTCCGCCTCATCGACGACTTCTTCCACGACCTGCGCCGACATGGCTGAGGCCTCTGTCCTCGGCCGGGCACCAGGAGGCCCGCCGTGCCTGTCATTTCCGCTCCCTACGCCTTCAACGAGGGCCATCTCTTCGTCGACCTGGAGTCGATCTGCGGACGACCCCTCTATCTGAAGTGCGAGGGTTTCAACTTCGCCGGCTCCATCAAGCTGAAAGCCGCGAACGAGATGGTGGAGAACGCCGAGCGTGACGGACTCCTGACGCCGGATTCCATCCTCGTCGAGTCCTCGTCCGGGAACCTCGGTGTCGCGCTCAGCATGATCGCCGCCAGCAAGGGCTACCGGTTCCTGTGTGTGACGGACTCCCGGTGCAACCTGTCGACCAGACTGCTGATGGAGGCGCTCGGCAGCGACGTGCACGTCGTGGCCGACCAGGACTCCAACGGCGGTTTCCTGGGGGTGCGCATCGAGTACGTCCGTGCCCTGTGCGCGTCCGACGACCGGTACGTCTGGCTCAGTCAGTACACCAACGCCGGCAACTGGGTGGCGCACTACCGCACCACCGCCCCGGAGATCGCCACCCAGTTCCCGGAACTGGATGTCCTCTTCGTCGGGGCGGGCACCACCGGCACCCTGATGGGCTGCGCCCGCTGGTTCCGGCAGTGGCACCGGCCGGTGCGGATCGTCGCCGTGGACGCCGTGGGTTCGGTGGCGTTCGGCGGCGAGCCCGGCCGCCGGATGATCCCGGGCCTCGGTATGAGCATGCGCCCGCCGCTGCTCGACGAGTCCTATGTGGACGAGGTGCTCCGCGTGGAGGAGACGGACACCATCCGCATGTGTCACCGCATGGCCAGACGCGGTTTCCTGTTCGGCGGCTCCACCGGGACGGTGGTCAGCGGCGCGACGGACTGGCTGGCCCGGCACGACACCCGTGGCCTCACCGCGGTGGCCGTCGCGCCGGACCTCGGCGAGCGCTACCTCGACACCGTCTACCAGACCAACTGGCTGCAGGACCTGTACGGCGATCAGCTGCTGGACGGACTGGGCGCCGAGGAGGTACCGAGCGCCCCCCGGGAACCCAAGTCCGCGTCACGGGCGACGGGCCGCAGGCGAAGACCGTAGCGGAGCGGCGGCGCGGGGCCGCCACGGGATCCAGGTCGCCGTCAGCGTGACGACCAGGACGGACGCGGCGACCGTGGCCATACCCGGGCCGAGGCCCGCCGCGCCCGCCACGAAGCCGATCAGGGCGGGCCCGGCCAGCAGGCCCGTCGTGCCCATCGCGGCGACCAGGGCGAGCGCCGGCGCGCCGCGGCCGGCGGCGGCGACGTACACGCACGGGGTCACGGCCGCCGCGCCGAGGCCGACGCACGCGAAGCCGAGGAGCGTGGGCACGACCCCGCCCGTGAGCAGGGCGAGGGCCAGGCCGCCGGCGGCCACCGCGCTGCCGGTGCGGACCACGCGGCCGTCGCCCCAGCGGGTGCGCCAGCGGTCAGCGCACACCCGGGCCAGCAGCATCATCACCGAGACGACCGCGATGCCCAGCGGCGCGACCGTCGCCGAGGCCCGGACGACGTCCCTCAGGTAGAGCGTCGACCAGTCGTTCATCGCGCCCTCGGTGACGGTGCCGAAGGCCATCGCGCAGCCCATCAGCAGGGTCGTGCCGGAGGGGAGGGTCCGGCTGCCCCGTCGCCTCGGCTCGTCCGGCGGCGCGGGTTCCGCGTGGGTGAGCAGGCCCGGGCGGGAGCAGACCAGCAGGAGCAGCAACAGGGCACCGGCCGGCGCGAAGTGGCCCGGAACGGAACCGGTGAGGGTGGTGACGCCGGAGGCCAGCAGGGCGGCGGCGAGCAGACCGGCGCTGAAGGTGGCATGCAGCTGGGACATGACGGCGCGGCCGTACACCGTCTCCAGGGCGGCGCCCTGGGCGTTCATCGCGACGTTCAGACAGCCGACCGCGACGCCGTCGGCGCACACGGCGAGGACCGCGAGCGGATAGTCCGGTACGACGGAGAGGGCGGCCAGTACGGCGAGCAGGCCGAGGGCGGAGGCGAGCGCAAGACGGCGGGAGCCGAGACGGCGCATCAGGACGGCGACCAGCGGGAAGGAGGCCGCCGCGCCGGCGCCGCAGGCCATCAGCAGCAGCCCCACCTCCCCGGCGCCCAGGTCCAGCCGGGTCCTGAGTGCGGGCAGGCGGGAGACCCAGGTGCCGTACTGGAAGCCGAGGAAGCAGAACAGCGCCGCGACGGACCACTTGGCGCGCGCGAAGGAGGGCGCGGGCATCAGCTCGCCTTCCGCAGGGCGGCGAGCCGCGCCGACATGTACACCGCGCCGCTGCCGTACCCGGCCGGCACGCGCGCCCGGTGGTGGGCGCGGTAGCCGTGGGCCCGCCAGAAGGGCTCCCGGCCGGCGAGGGCGATCAGCGACATGGTCGTGTAGCCGTGCGTGCGGGCCGCGTCCGTCAGGTGGCGGACCAGGCGGCTGCCGAGCCCGCTGCGCCGCAGGGGCGCGCTGACGACGAGGTCGTGCAGGTGGAGGTTGGAGTCGTGAAGGGAGCGGGGGCGGGGCCGCTCGGCCCGGGTCGGGTCGGGGCAGCGGAACATCGGGCAGGGCAGGGCGAGCACGTAGCCCGCTATCCGGCCGTCGAGGTCCAGGACGAAGCTGGTACCCGCCGAGGCGCGGGTCCGCAGCACGGCCTCGCCCTCCGTCAGCGAGGTGCCGGCGTACGCCCCGGCCTCCAGGTCCGCGACCAGGGGCCAGTCGGCCTCGGTGATGCCCCGTATGAGGCCTGTCATGTCGGTGGTGTCCTTCGCTGTACGTCGGCGCCGCGTGTGCACACGCACGGCAGCGGGCTGATGCCGTTGAAGCCCTGGGTCATGTAGCTGGTGGCGTAGGCGCCGGCGGAGAGGATCCACACCGGGTCGCCGGAGGTGACGGACCGGGGCACGGGCACCGGGTGCCGGCCGCCGCCGTAGGCGTCGTCGCTGTCGCAGGTGGGGCCGGCGACGACCGCGAGGACGTGCTCCTCGTCCCCGCTGTGCCCGGGGAACACCATGTGGTGCGTCAACTGGTCCATCTCGTACAGGCCGTTGAACTTGCCGCAGCTGAGGTAGAGCCAGTGGACGTCGGTTCCGTCCGGCTGCCGGCGGCGTGTCAGCCGGGAGACATGGGCGCGGACGGCCCCGTGGTCGGCGACCAGATGGCGGCCGGGCTCCATGACGAAGCCGAGCGGGGCGGGACTGAGGGCGCGCAGGTGGTCCATGCCCTCGCGGAGCACGGTGAAGATCTTGTCCAGGGGCGGTTCGAGCGGGTTGCCGTGGCGGTCCCGGTAGCCGAGAGCGGGCAGGCCCCCGCCGAGGTTGACGTGGTCGGGTACGATCCCCCGCCCGGCCAGCGCCGTCAGGGTCCCGGCGAGCGTGTCGACGGCCTGCTGCCAGGCCTCGCCGGTCATCTGCTGGGAGCCGACGTGCACGGACAGCCCGGCCGGGGTGAGGCCGGCCGCGCGGGCCGTCTCGAGTACGCGCACGGCGTCGTCGGGGGCGCAGCCGAACTTGCGGCTCAGGCCCCACAGGGCGCCTTCACCACGGGTGGCCAGGCGGCAGAAGACGCGGGCGCGGGGCGCGTGCGCGGCGATGGCGGTGACGTCCTCGATGCTGTCGGTGGCGAAGGTGCGGACCCCCAGGCGGTGGGCTTCGGCGATGTCGTGGTCGGACTTGATGGTGTTGCCGTAGTGGATGTGGTCCGGCTGCGCGCCGGCGTCGAGGGCTTGGGTGATCTCGGCGGGGCCGGCGGCGTCGAAGCCCGCGCCGCGCTCCGCGAGGCACCGGAGGACTTCGTCGACCGGGCAGGCCTTGAGGGCGAAGCGGACACGGGTTCCTGGCAACTCGCCCAGCAGGGCGTCGTATTGGTGCGCTATGCCCGTGAGGTCGTAGACGATGCGGTCCGTCTCGGCCGCGGCGAGGGGCCCGGCGAGTGCGTCCATGGACGTGCCGCGCGGTGCTGTCGGGCGGCCGTGGGTGTGGTGTGGCCGATCGCGCTCACGCGGCGGTATCCGCGGGCCGGACGGGGTCCCGCGCTCCTTCGGGGCGCTCATGTGCGGGCCGCTTCCATCAGTGCCGGCCAGGCTTCGGCCAGGTGTGCGTAGTCCTCGATGTCCGACTCGGCCTCTTCCAGTAACCGGGCGCGCTCTGCGAGGAGTTGACCGGCGAACGCCTCGTACCGGCCGCCCAGTTTGCGGTACGCCGTGTCGACGCGGTCCAGGCGCCAGACGTTCTCGGCGCGGTCCAGGGTGGTGCTCTCCCGCAGGAATCCCACGATCCGGTCGGGCCGCACCCGGTGCCGCTCGTCCAGCAGCCCGGCGCCTTCGGCGGCCATGCGGTCGTAGACGTGGTGGAAGTACAGCATCGACAGCAGGAACTTCACGAAGCGGCGCTGGTAGGCCGGGAAGCCGGTGCCGGTACGGCGTTCGGGGGTGTGGAAGTTCTCGATGTGGCGGTTGTGCAGGATGCCGGGGAGACCGGCGTCGTGGACCAGGTGGAGGAGGAAGTAGTCGCTGCCGATGGTGTCGGTGGCGGGCGGCAGCGGGATCCGTTCGTAGACCGCCCGGTCGAAGGCGACGTTGCACATGTCGACACGCATGGGGTCGACCCGGGTGAGTACCGCCCGGTCGTGCGTGAACGGTGCCGTCCCCGCGCCGGTGAAGGACTCCTCGACCAGGCGCCGGGTGCGTTCCTCCGGCCAGTGGCCGGGGGCCCACAGGCTGACGACGTCGTGGTACACGCCCTCGTCCCTCCGGCGTATCTCCCCTATGTCCACGGAGAGTTCGCCGATGAAGGAGGCGCCGGCGAGTGACACCGGTCGGTCCCCCGGCGTCGCGCCGAGGTCGGTGCGCAGGCCCGCGGCGGTGGCCTCGGCGGCGGGGCGGCCGAGCCAGGGCAGCTCGTGGTGGACGGGGAACACCGGTTGCCCGGCGTGGAGTTGGTAGGCGCTGTCGGAGTCCCGGCGGTGCAGCGAGTGGCAGCCGAGGGCCGCGGCCAGCAGGAAGGCTCGGTTGGTGCAGGCGCCGTAGGAGACGGCCGGCGGGAGCAGGAGACGCAGCAGGCGGCCGGGGCCCGGCAGGCCGGCCCGTGCGAGGGTGCGACACAGGAAGGTGCGCTGGGCGTCCTCGTCGAGGTGGTGGACGGTGACGCCGGGCGCCGGGTGGAGTCCGGCGACGACGCGGGCGTGCTCGGCGCGGGTGCGGGCGTCGGAGGAGTCGAGGATCAGGAGCTGCACGTCGGCGCCCTGGTGGCGCGCGGCGTAGGCGGCCTCGTCGTTGAGGGCGGTGAGGGTGGCGGGGCAGGCCCGGTTGGTGGGCAGGCAGAGGCAGATGCGCTGGTTCACCGGGCCTCTTCCGCGGCGGTGGCCCAGGAGTCCAGGCCGAGCAGTCTTCTGCCGAGCGGGGTGAGCGTGGCGGGGCCGTAGCGGCGGGCCTCCGGCTCGCGGGCGTCACCGAGGAGGGTGGCGTTCCAGTCGGGGGTCGCGAGGGTGCGCCAGGACTCCACGCGGGAGTCGCGCAGGGCGGTGTGCTCCTCCAGGGCGGGCATCATCGACAGGTACTGGACGGCTCGGACAGCGTTGTCAGAGAGGTTCGGTGCCACGCCGTGCGCCAGCAGCCCGTTGAAGATCAGCAGGTCGCCGGCCTGGAGGTCGGGGCGGACCACCGGGAACCGGGCGCGGTCGGTGCCGGGCCGGACCGGGTCGCGGCCGGCCGGCTGGGCCACGCGCCACTCCTCGAAGCGGCGGAAGAGCTCCGGGGCGCACTGGAAGCCGCCGAGTTCGGGCCGGGTGTCGCTCAGGGCGAGGATGCCCTGGACGCGCTGCGGGAGCACGGCGAGCGTGGTGTCGACGTCCCAGTGCAGCTCGATGTCGAAGCCCTCGTCGGTGGGCTCGATCAGGGAGCGGGAACGGGTGCGGATGTTGGGCGGGTTGAGGTTCAGACGGTCCAGGGTCACCCACAGTTCCGCGCAGTCCCACACGTCCACGAAGGCGTCGTAGACGCGCCGGGTCTGGCGGCTGTCCCAGAGGAGCTGGTGGTGGTAGGCCTCGACGAACCCGTAGATGTACAGGTGCCGGTCGAGTTCGGAGCGGAACTCGGGCTCGGCGTACCAGGTGTCGGGGCGGTCGGGGTCGAGGCCCTGGAACCGCCAGGCGAAGTCGAGGAGTTCCTTGGCCTCGCCGGGTGTGACGGCCTCGCGGACGACGACGTAGCCGTATGTCTGCCAGAAGGCGAAGTCCTGCTCGGACAGCACCCGGAGCGGCTGGGACTTCTCGATGTGGCGCAGCGGGGTCGGGGCGAGGTAGGTCTCGCCGTCGGCACTGAAGTAGGGGCGGCCGGAGGCCGCGCGGTGGAGGTGGGGGTGGGGCGTCTGCATGCGATTCCTCTGGAACACAAGGTGCGGTTGGGATCCGGGAAAGAGCAAGAAACGATGAAGCGGCCGCCCGCGCCCGCGGGCGGCCTCGGGTCCGTGGGTCAGCCGGCGACGACGGCCTCCGCCGCCGCCACGCCGCAGACCCGGGCGGCGCCGTAGGTGGCGATGTGCAGGGCGCCGCGCGGGGCGGCCTGCGGCAGGCCCATCTCCACGACGACGGTGTCGGGGCGGGCGGCGAGCAGGGCGTCGAGGGCGGCGCCCATCCAGGGGTGCCGGTGCTCGTCGCGGACCACGGCGACGATCCGGCGGCCGTCGGCGGCGGCGAGGGCCGCGGTGCCCGCGCCGTCGCCGGTGAAGGTGCCGGCGGCGGTGCCGGGCAGCAGCCGCTCCAGCTCGGCGGCCACGCCCCAGGGGGTCTGGTCGCCGACGGCGATGTTCGGGGCCGGGTTGAGCCGGGCCACGTACACCGCACCGGTGACCGGCGCGGCGGTCGCGCCGCGGGTCACGGTCAGGGCGCGGCGGGCCGCGACCAGTCCGATCTCCGGGTGGGGTTCGGTGTCCGCCGCGCCGCCGCGGGCCGTGGCCGTCCACCGGGCCAGGGCGCGCACCCGGGCGGCGGCGTCGGCCAGCCGCTCCTCGGGCAGTTCCCCGGAGCGTACGGCGGCCACGAGCGCGTCCCGCAGCTTCAGCACGGTGCCCTCGTCGCACAGCCCGCCGCCGACACAGATGGCGTCGGCGCCGGCCGCGATGGCGAGGACCACGCCGTGTTCCAGGCCGTAGGTGCCGGAGATGGCGCGCATCTCCATGCCGTCGGTGACGATCAGGCCCTGGTAGCCGAGTTCGCCGCGCAGCAGCTCGGTGAGGATGCGGCGGGAGAGGGTGCCGGGGCGGTCGGGGTCGAGGGCGGGGACGAGGATGTGCGCGCTCATGATCGCCCGTGTGCCGGCGGCGATGGCGGCGCGGAACGGCGGCAGTTCGCGGGCGTAGAGGGTGTCGGCGTCGACGTCGATGCGGGGGACGGCGTGGTGGGAGTCGACGTTGGTGTCGCCGTGGCCGGGGAAGTGCTTGGTGCAGGCGGCGACGCCGGTGGACTGCAGGCCCTCGACCCAGGCCGCGGTGTGCCGGGCGACCAGGTCGGTGCTCGCGCCGAAGGACCGGACACCGATGACGGGGTTGCCGGGGTTGGCGTTGACGTCGGCGGAGGGCGCCCAGTCGAAGGTGACGCCACAGGCGGCCAGGCGCCGGCCGAGCTCGCGGGAGACGGCCCGGGTGAGGCCGGGGTCGTCGACCGCGCCGAGGGCGTGGTTGCCGGGGAAGGCGGAGCCGGTGCGCACGTCGAGGCGGGTGACGTCGCCGCTCTCCTCGTCGATGGCGACCAGCAGGTCGTCCCGCTCGGCACGCAACTGGGCGGTGAGGGCGGTGACCTGCTCCTCGCTGACGACGTTGCGGCCGAACAGGGCGACGGAGGCGAGGCCCTCGCCGAGGCGGCGGCGCACCCAGTCGGGGGCGGTGGTGCCGTCGAACCCCGGCTGGAGGACGGCGAGGGCGTCGCGGGTGAGGGTGAGACCCGCGGCGGAGCCGCTGTCGGACCCCGTGGTGGCGAGTGTGGTCATCGGCGGGGTCATCCCTTCACGGCGCCGTCGGTGAGACCGCTGACAGCCTTGCGTTGCAGGAAGATGAAGAGGATCAGGATGGGCAGCGCGAACAGGGACGAGGCGGCCATCGTGGCGCCCCAGTCGTCGCCGAAGGCGGTCTGGAACTGCGACAGCCACAGCGGCAGGGTCTGCTTCTCGTTGTCCTTGTTGAGGATCAGGACGAGCGGGAACTCGTTCCAGGCGGTGATGAAGCCGAACAGCGAGGTGGCCATGAGGCCGGGCGCGAGCAGCGGGAAGATCACCCTGCGGAAGGCCTGGACGCGGGTGCAGCCGTCGACCATCGCGGACTCCTCCAGCTCCTTGGGCACGGCGGCGACGTAGCCGCGCAGCGTCAGGATGGTCAGGGGCAGCACCATCATCGTGTAGAAGACGGTGAGCGGGACCAGGCTGTCGAGCATGTCGTTGTCGCGGACGATCATGTAGATGGCGATGATCATGACCTCCCAGGGGGCCATCTGCGCCAGCATGAAGGTCACGATGAGTCCGCGCCGGCCCCTGAACCGCATCCGGGCGAGCGCGAAGGCGGCGAACAGGGCGATGACGAGGGACAACAGCACCGAACAGAGCGTCACGGTCACGGAGTTGCCGACCAGCGTCCAGAAGTTGTCCGCGTGGACGGCCTTCTCGAAGTGGCTGAACGTGACGTTCGCCGGGAACCACACCGGGTTCTCGGAGATGATGTCACCGGTCGGCTTGAAGGCCGTCGCGAACATCCAGTAGACGGGGAACACGAAGCCGGCGAAGAGGACGACGGCGGTGGCGTTGGGCCACAG
The DNA here is from genome assembly GCF_014649495.1 of Streptomyces filipinensis. Taxonomy (GTDB): domain Bacteria; phylum Actinomycetota; class Actinomycetes; order Streptomycetales; family Streptomycetaceae; genus Streptomyces; species Streptomyces filipinensis. The sequence continues at coordinate 487,425 of NZ_BMTD01000003.1, forward strand.
ACGGCCGAAGAGCGAGCGCTTCACAGTTCGTCCTCCTCTTGCTTGAGCACCATGCGCAGGTAGTACGAGGTCATGACGAGCAGCACCGCGATGGTCAGGAACGAGATGGCCGCGCCGACGCCGAAGTGCTGGTTGCCGACGCCCTGGACGAAGGCGTAGATCGGCAGGGTCTCGGTGAGGTGGTCGGGGCCGCCCTCGTTGATCGCGAAGATCTGGGCGAACGCCTTGAAGATCCAGATGACCTCAAGGAAGGTCGTGGAGTACAGGAAGGGCCGCAGGATGGGGAAGGTCACCGAGGTGAAGCTCTTCCAGGCGCCGGCGCCGTCCAGGGACGCGGCCTCGTAGAGCTCCTTGGGGATCGTGGTGGTGGCGGCGTAGAGGTTGATCGCCACGAAGGGGACCGACCCCCAGACGAGCAGCAGGATGATCACGGTGAACGTGGAGGTCTGGGTGCCGAACCAGTTGTAGTCGGCCATGGAGTGCCAGCCCAGCTTGTCCAGGACCCAGTTGACGACGCCGAAGCGCTGGGCGAACAGCCACTGGTAGACGGTGGTGGCCGCGATGACCGGCATGGCCCAGGCGAGGACGAGACCGATCATGAGCAGCAGCCGCATCCTCTTGCCGAGGCGGGCGAGGAGCAGCCCGATCAGGGTGCCGGTGACCATGATCAGGACGACGTTGACCGCGGTGAAGACCACCGAGCGCTCGACGACGTTCCAGAAGTCCGAACCCGTCAGGACCTCTTGGTAGTTGTCGGTCCCGTTCCACTCGGTGAGGTGCTGGATGAGCTGGCGCGGGTTGAGGTTCTGGAACGACAGCATGCCGTTCTTCACCAGGGGCCAGCCGAGCAGGACCACCGTGGCCAGCAGCGCGGGCAGCAGGAGGAGGTAGGGGGCGGCGGTCCCGCGGCGGGCCGGGGGCCGGGAGCCGCGGTCCTCACCCCTGGGCGGTCCCGGTATCCGGGTCTTGCGGACAGCGGGCTCCCCGGCCGTGTCCGTGCCTTCGGTCTGCACTGACATGAGTTGCCATCTCTTCCGTGGCCGTACGAACTCCCTGCGCCGCGGTGGGAACGGCACAAGGAGCCGGGGGCGCCCTGTGCGGCGCCCCCGGCGGGACATCAGTTCTGCTGGGCCAGGCGCTTGTTGATCTCGCCCTCGACGTCCTTGGCGGCCGCCGCGGGAGCCTTACCGTTGAGCACTGCGGTCATGTATGACTTGATCGGGTTCGGGGTGTTCTCCACCGCGGCCCACTCCGGGATCAGCGGGGTGGTGCCGCCGCCCGCGGCGGCGGGCGCGGCGGCCTCGGCGGCGCCGTTGCCCTTGAGGTTGCCCTGCAGGGACGTCTTGTTCGGGATGACGCCGTTGAGCTTGGCCAGTTCTCCCTCGTACTGGTCGGACAGGGCGATCTTCAGGAACTCCTTGGCCAGCGACTGCTTCTTGCTGTTCTGGGCGACGGCCAGGTTGGAGCCGCCGAGGAAGACGCCCTCGGGCTTGTCGGCGCTCGCGCCGGGGATGGTGAAGTAGCCGAGGTCCTTCTCGATGGCCTTGTTGGCCTGGATGGCGGTGCCGGCCTCCCAGCCCATGCCGATGAACGCGCCGGTCTTGCCCTTGGCGAAGATGGTGGCCTGCTGCGGGGTGGCCTCGTCCTTGTCCTTGGGGGCCTTGGAGTAGGAGGCGTACTTCTTGTAGAGGTCCATGGCCGCGGCGACCTTGGGGTCGGCGAGGTTGGAGACGTACGTGTCGCCCTGCTTCTTCACCAGGTCGCCGCCCTGGCCGATGATCAGGCCGTCGAGGAAGTACCAGTTCTGGCCCGGCAGGTAGAGGGGCTCGGCGTCGGTCTTCTTGCCGATGGTGTCCAGGTCCTTGAAGAACTCGTCGCGGGTCTTCGGGGTGTCCTTGATGCCGGCCTTCGCCCAGATCTTCTTGTTGTAGATGACGACGCGGTTGGCGAAGTACCAGGGGGCGGCGTACTGCTTGCCCTCGTACACCGAGGACTGGGAGACCGAAGGTGTCCAGTCGGCGCCGGTCTCCTTCTTGAGGTCGGCGAGGTCGGCGAGACCGCCGGTGGCCGCGTAGGCGGGGGTCTGGGTGTTGCCGACCTCCAGGACGTCCGGCGGGTTGTTCTCGGAGAGGGCCGTGGTGATCTTCTGCTGGATCCCGTCCCACTTCTGGATCTCGAACTTCAGCTTCGCGCCGGTCTTCTTCTCGAACGCGGCCTGGACGTCCTTGGTCCACTGCGGCGGCGCGGAGCCGTCCATGGTCCAGACCGTGAGCGTCTGGCCCTTCCAGCTGTCCGGTCCCGCGTCCTTGCCGCTGTCCTTGCCGTCGTTTCCGCCACACGCCGCAACGGAGACCATCATGCCCGCGATCACGATCGCGGCAGCGAGCTTGCGCTTCACGCCACCCTCCTCAGGGATGCCACTAACCCCCCACGCCCTCGGCGGTGACCTGCGTACGACGCTGTTGCACGTAGGGCTCGGGACCTGGCCGCTAATGGTGTAGACCAGTACGGTGGAGCTTGGCCTAGACCTTTCGGGGTGTCAAGGGTGGCCAGGAAAGCCGATTCCGGCCGTTACGAGAACGTCACCGGAGCGCGTCCGTCCACATCCGCCCCTTTCGCCCGGCGTCCGGCTGGACCTGGCCCGGTGGAGGCGAGTTGGACTAGACCATAGGGCAGTTGGTCGCTATAACGGGAGACCGTCGACACAGCCGGGAAGGCAGGCATGACCACCGACGTCAGCAGCGCCCAGCCGTACTCAGGGGCGTCCGGCCGCACCGCGCGCGTGCCGAAGTACTACCGGATCAAACAGCGGCTGCTCGCCATGGCCGAGGAGTTGCAGCCCGGCTCGGCGATGCCGGCCGAGCGGCTGCTCGCCGTGCGGTTCGACACCTCACGGACCACCATCCGGCTGGCGCTCACCGAACTCGTGGGCGAGGGACGCCTGGACCGGATCCAGGGCAAGGGCACCTTCGTCGCCCAGCCCAAGCTGTCCCGGACGCTCCAGCTCACCTCGCACACCGAGGACATGCGCGCCCAGGGCCTGACGCCCGCCTCGCAGGTGCTGGACATCGGGGAGGTGCCGGCGGACGAGAGGCTCTGCGCACTGCTCGGCATCGGAATCGGCGAACGGGTGCTGCGCATCGAGCGGCTGCGGCTGGCCGGCGGCGACCCGATGGCGATCGAGACGACCCATCTGTCCGCGCGCCGCTTCCCCGGCCTGCGCGCGTCCCTGGCCACCTACCCGTCGCTGTACACGGCGCTCGCCGAGGTGTACGGCGTCCATCTCGCGGAGGCCGACGAGACCATCGAGACCTCGCTGTCGACCCCGCGCGAGGCGCAGTTGCTCGCCACCGACGTGGGCCTGCCGATGCTGCTGCTGTCCCGCCACTCGCGGGACGCGGAGGGCCGGCCGGTGGAGTGGGTGCGCTCGGTCTACCGGGGGTCCCGCTACAAGTTCGTGGCCGCCCTGCGCAGACCCGACGGCCGGGTGGTCCGCCGCGGACCGGCCGCAGCGGACCGGGACGTGAGCGGCCGCGCCTGATCCGGCGGCGCGGCCCGCGCGTACCCGGGGTCCGCGGCCGGCGGCGTGGCGCGAGCCCGGTCACTTCCGGGTGAGCGTGATGTCCTTCGCCTGGACGGCGTGGAAGGACGGCAGCAACAGCAGGCCGCTGGAGCGCAGCTCCGTCACCGTGGCCTGGACGTGGGCCTTGCCGGCCTTGAGGGAGTCCGGCGAGACCTTCCCGGTGTTCTCCCACCGGTGCTCGGCGCCGTCGCACCGGGCGACACTGCCGCCGATGCCGTACACGGTCTTGCTGTCCTTGTCGCCCTGGCTGACCGCGGAGCTGACGAAGGCGGCGCCCGTCGCCCCGGTGCACCGGTAGGTGCCGGAGAGGGTGACGGTGCCGTCCTCGGTGATGTGGCCGGTCTTGTCGACGGTCACGGTCTCGGACGCGCCGGCGGCGGCCGGGGCGACGGCCGCGCACAGCAGGGCCGCGGCGCCGAGGGCCGCGGCGAGGGCGGGGCGAGCCGGCATGGGGTACCTCCCGGTGTTCGTGAGCTCAGGGCTTCACTCGTACCGGGCGGCCGGGCCGGCAGGCGTGATAGTCACTCCTTCGGTGGCGCGTCTTGGAACCGTCCGGGAGTTGTCCGCGTGTTGTCACGCTTCACGACAGGCGGTTCCGGGGCGTTCACGGCGGGAGCATGGTCTGGGTATGCGGGTGCCGGCCGAACGCGCCGGCCCCCTCACCGCAGATGTGGAGGTGCGCCATGTGCTCCTGTCCGTCCTCCCCCTCCGGGTGCCCCGTGTCCCGCACCGGCACGCCGCACCCGGTGGCCGCCCACCCCGAGCAGGGCTGGACCCTGCTGTGCGACGGCTCCATCGTCTTCGACGACGGCGGGGAACTGCACCCGGACGGCAGCGTGGTGCCGCCGCGCCGGGTCCCGGCCGAGCGGCTCGCGGTGGCCGCCTGACCCGGGCTCCCTACGGCAGCACGGCGAACCCGTCCAGCTCCACCAGCGCCTGCTCGTCCCACAGCCGTACGACCTCCACGACGGCCATCGCGGGATAGTCCCGGCCCGCCGACTTCCGCCAGATGCGGCCCAGTTCGCGGACCTGGTCGCGATAGGCGGCCACGTCCGTGGCGTACACGGTGACGCGGGCGAGGTCGGCAGGGGTGCCGCCGGCCGCGCGCAGGGCGGTGAGGAGGTTGGTGAGGGCCCGCTCGAACTGCTCGGGGAGGGTCCCCCCGGTGATCTTGCCGTCGGGGTCGAGGGCGGTCTGGCCGGCGAGGAACACCACGCGCGAGCCGGCCGCGACGACGACGTGCGAGAAGCCCGTGGGCGGGGACAGCTCGGGCGGGTTGACGCGCTCGGTGCTCACCGGGCCTCCTCCGGTCGTGCCGTGGCGTACAGCTCCTTGGCGATGATGCCCCGTTGGACCTCGCTCGCCCCCTCGTAGATGCGCGGGGCGCGCACCTCGCGGTAGAGGTGTTCGAGGAGGTGGCCGCGGCGCAGGGCGCGGGCGCCGTGCAGCTGGACGGCGGTGTCGACCACGAACTGCGCGGTCTCGGTCGCCAGTAGTTTGGCCATCGCGGCGCGCTTCGGGACGTCGGCGGCGCCCTCGTCGTACGCGGTCGCCGCCGCGTACACCATCAGCCGGGCCGCCTCGGTGCGCAGCGCCATCTCGGCGACCTGGTGGGAGACGGTCTGCAGGTCCCGCAGGGTCCCGTGGAACGCCTCGCGCCGCCGGGTGTGCGCGACGGTCGCGTCCAGGGCGGCCTGGGCCATGCCGACCGCGAAGGCGCCGACGCTGGGCCGGAAGAGATTGAGGGTCCCCATGGCGACGGCGAAGCCACGGTCCCTCTCGCCGAGCACGTCGTCGGCGCCGACGGGGACGGCGTCGAAGTCCAGGGCGCCGATGGGGTGCGGCGAGAGCATCTCCAGCGCGCTGCCGGTGAGGCCGGGCCGGTCGGCCGGGACGAGGAAAGCGGTCACGCCGCGGGCTCCGGCACCGGGTGTGGTGCGGGCGAAGACGGTGTAGAAGTCGGCTTCGGGGGCGTTGGAGATCCAGCACTTGACGCCGGTGAGCCGCCAGCCCTCGCCGCCGTCGGGCTCGGCCGCCAGGGAGAGCGCGGCCGCGTCCGAGCCGGCCCCGGGCTCGCTCAGCGCGAAGGCGGCGACCGCGCTGCCGTCGGCGACCCGGGGCAGCCAGCGCTCACGCTGCGCGGGGCTGCCGTGGGCGTGCACGGGATGGGCGCCGAGTCCTTGCAGGGCGAGGGCGGTCTCGGCCTCGGTGCAGGCCTGGGCGAGGGACTCGCGCATCAGGCACAGGTCGAGGGCGCCGGAGGCGAACAGGCGTGCCAGGAGCCCGAGTCGGGCGAGTTCCGCGAGGAGCGGCCGGTTGACGTGTCCCGGTTCGCCCTTGTCCGCGAGCGGGCGCAGCCGTTCGGCGGCCAGTGTGCGCAGCTCGGCACACCAGGCGGTCTGCTCCGGTCCGAGTGAGAATGCGGGCACTGCCGGTCCTCCCTCCGGGGCGGGCCGCCAGGACCGTACCCCGTCGCCGTCCGGGCCGACGCCACCACGGCGCCTCCCGTCCTGTCCGGGGGACCGGCCACCGGCCCCCCACCCCGCCACCGTCCGCGGCGGGCCGTCGCGCCCCCTCACCACTACCACCCGAAGCGGGCCCGGGCCCTCTTCACCCTCACCTTCCGGGGCGGGCCGTCGCGGCCCCCTCCCACTTCCCACGGTATCGCGCAAGCTTGACTGCCGTCACCAACACGATACGCTCGAATCGCGAGCCCATCACGACGCCCGTCTCGACGCCAGCCACGGCAAGGGGGCGAACCGCCATGCATCGCTCGGCCCACGTCGACACCTTCGCGCGCGACCATCTGCCGCCGCCGGACGAGTGGCCCGAGCTGCGGTTCGACCTGCCGGAGCTGCGCTACCCCGACCGGCTCAACTGCGCCGCCGAACTCCTGGGCCACGCCGACCCGGCCCGCCCGGTCTTCCACACCCCGGACGGCCCCAGCTGGGCCTACGGTGACCTGCGCGAGCGCGTCGACCGGATCGCGCACGTGCTCACCGGCGACCTGGGGGTGGTCCCCGGCAACCGGGTCCTGCTGCGCGGCCCCACCACGCCCTGGCTCGCCGCCTGCTGGCTCGCCGTCCTCAAGGCGGGCGCGATAGCGGTCACCGTGCTGGCCCAGCAACGCGCGCACGAGCTGGCCACGCTGTGCGACATCGCCCTGGTGCGGCACGCGCTGTGCGACATCAGGTCGGTGGACGACCTGGCGAAGGCCGACATACCCGGGCTGCGGATCACCACGTACGGCGGTGACGGCCCCGACGACCTCCTCAACCGCCCCGGGCCCGGCACGCCGTACCCGGCGGTCGACACCGCGGCCGACGACGTGGCCCTGATCGCGTTCACCTCGGGCACCACCGGTCACCCGAAAGGGTGCATGCACTTCCACCGCGACGTGCTGGCGATCGCGGACACCTTCTCGGAACATGTGCTGCGCCCCCGGGCGGACGACGTCTTCACCGGCAGCCCCCCGCTCGGCTTCACGTTCGGCCTGGGCGGCCTGGTGGTCTTCCCGATGCGGGCCGGCGCCAGCTCCCTGCTCCTGGAGGACGCGGGCCCGCGCCGGCTGCTGCCCGCGATCGCCGAGCACGGTGTCTCGGTCCTCTTCACCGCCCCGACCGCCTACCGCGCCATGCTGGAGCTGCTCGACGGGTACGACCTCTCGCCGCTGCGGCGCTGCGTGTCGGCCGGTGAGAACCTGCCCGCGGCCACCTGGCGGGCCTGGCACGAACGCACCGGCCTGCGCGTCATCAACGGCATCGGCGCGACCGAGCTGCTGCACATCTTCGTCTCCGCCGCGGACGAGCACATCCGGCCGGGCACCACGGGTATTCCCGTGCCGGGCTGGCAGGCGCGCGTGCAGGACGCGCAGGGCACACCGGTGCCCGACGGCGAGCCCGGCCTGCTCGCCGTGCGCGGCCCGGTCGGCTGCCGCTACCTCGCCGACCCGCGGCAGCGGGAGTACGTGCGGGGCGGCTGGAACGTCACCGGTGACACCTATGTCCGCGAGCCCGACGGCTACTTCCGCTATGTGGCCCGCGCCGACGACATGATCATCTCCGCCGGGTACAACATCGCCGGACCGGAGGTGGAGGACGCGCTGCTGCGGCACCCGGACGTGGTGGAGACGGCGGTCGTGGGCCGGCCCGACGAGGCCCGCGGACACGTGGTCGTCGCCTACACGGTGCTGCGCGACGGGGCCGCACGCGACCCCGAGCCCCTGCGCGCCTTCCTCAAGTCCGAGCTGGCGCCGTACAAGTGCCCGCGCGAGTTCGTCTTCCTGGACGCCCTGCCCCGCACGGCCACCGGGAAGCTCCAGCGGTTCCGGCTGCGCACCGAAGGTGACCGGCAGTGATGCCGACGACCTAAAATGATCAACGTGTCCGACCAGCACGCCCCCAGGTCCCTCATCGTCACGCTCTACGGCGCGTACGGCCGCTTCATGCCCGGCCCGGTGCCCGTCGCCGAGCTGATCCGGCTCCTGGCCGCGGTCGGCGTGGACGCGCCCTCCGTCCGCTCCTCCGTGTCCCGGCTCAAACGGCGCGGCCTGCTGCTGCCGGCCCGCACGGAACAGGGCGCGGCCGGCTACGAGCTCTCCCCCGAGGCACGCCAGTTGCTGGACGACGGCGACCGGCGGATCTACGCCACCACACCCGTTGAGGACGCGGGCTGGGTGCTCGCGGTGTTCTCCGTTCCCGAGTCGGAACGGCAGAAGCGGCATGTGCTGCGCTCCCGGCTGGCGGGCCTGGGCTTCGGCACGGCGGCCCCCGGCGTGTGGATCGCCCCGGCCCGGCTGTACGAGGAGACCCGGCACACCCTGCGCCGGCTGCAGCTGGATCCGTACGTGGACTTCTTCCGGGGCGAGCACCTGGGCTTCGCGCCCACGGCCGAGGCGGTCGCCCGCTGGTGGGACCTGGCCGCGATCGCCAAGGAGCACGAACGCTTCCTGGACGCGCACGCCCCGGTCCTGTACGCCTGGGAGCACCGTCCGGACACCCCGCCCGCGGAGGCCTACCGCGACTACCTCCTCGCCCTGGACTCCTGGCGCCACCTGCCCTACACCGATCCCGGCCTGCCCACCCCGCTGCTGCCCGCGGGCTGGCCGGGTGTGCGCTCGGCGGAGGTCTTCCGGGGACTGCACGCCCGCCTGCGGGACGCGGGGGCGCGCTTCGCGGGGGTGTGAGGGGGCAGGTGCGGAACCGGGCCCCGGCCGGCCTGGCCCGGCGCGCCAGGACGGCGAACCTGCGCGCGCATGCCCCGGCTTCCCCGTGGTCCCAGCTCATCTCCCCGGCGTCGCGCCCGACCCGGACGAGCTGCCGTACCCCATCTCAGCCGCCCAGTGACAGCCGGGGCCTGGGGGCGTCCGTGCGGCCCGTCTGGGGAGGCCTGCGGCCGGCGCGGTAGGGCGCGGGCCAGACGGCGCCGGGGCCGTCGTAGCCCTGCTCGGCCGCCGCGTGCAGGGTCCAGTGCGGGTCGTACAGATGCGGGCGGCCCAGTGCGCACAGGTCCGTCCGCCCGGCGAGGAGGAGCGAGTTGACGTCGTCCCAGGAGGAGATCGCGCCGACCGCGATCACCGGGACGCCCACCTCGTGCCGGATGCGGTCGGCGAACGGCGTCTGGTACGACCGCCCGAACTCCGGCTGCTCCTCGGCCACGACCTGCCCGGTGGAGACGTCGATCGCGTCGGCGCCGTGTGCGGCGAAGGCGCGGGCGATCCCGACCGCGCTCTCGGCGCTCGTGCCGCCCTCGGCCCAGTCCGTGGCCGAGATGCGGACCGTCATCGGCCGCTCCGCCGGCCACACCGCGCGTACGGCGTCGAAGACCTCCAGCGGGAACCGCAGCCGCCGCTCCGGCGAGCCGCCGTAGGCGTCGCCGCGGTGGTTGGTCAGCGGGGAGAGGAAACCGGAGAGCAGATAGCCGTGGGCGCAGTGCAGTTCCAGCAGGTCGAATCCGGCGCGGGCGGCCCGCCAGGCGGCGGCGGTGAACTGCTCTCGGATGTCGGTCAGTTGGGCCCGCGAGAGCTGCCTGGGGGTCTGGCTGCCCGGTTTGTACGGCAGCGGGGAGGCGGCGACGAGCGGCCAGTTGCCGCGCGGCAGCGGCTCGTCCATGCCCTCCCACATCAGCTTCGTGGAGCCCTTGCGGCCGGAGTGGCCGAGCTGGACTCCGATGGCGGTGCCGGGCGCCTGGGTGTGCACGAAGTCGGTGACGCGCCGCCACGCCTCGGCCTGCCGGCCGGTGTAGAGCCCGGTGCAGCCCGGCGTGATCCGGCCCTCCTCGCTGACGCAGACCATCTCGGTCATGACGAGTCCGGCCCCGCCGAGGGCGCGGGCGCCGAGGTGGACGAGATGGAGGTCGCCGGGGACGCCCTCGTGGGCGGAGTACATGTCCATGGGTGACACGACGACCCGGTTGCGCAGGGTCAGGCCGCGCAGCCGGAACGGGGTGAACATCGGCGGTGTTCCGGGCGGGCAGCCGAACTCGCGCTCGACGGCCTCGGTGAAGCGGGCGTCGCGCAGCCGGAGGTTGTCGTGGGTGACGCGGCGGCTGCGGGTGAGCAGGTTGAAGGCGAACTGGCGGGGCGGCCGGCCGAGGTACAGGCCCAGGTTCTCGAACCACTCCAGGCTCGCCCGCGCGGCCCGCTGGGTGGAGGCGACGACGGGTTTGCGCTCCTCCTCGTAGGCCGCCAGGGCGCTCGGCACGTCGGGGCGTTCCGCCAGGCACGCGGCCAGGGCCAGCGCGTCCTCCACGGCGAGCTTGGTGCCGGAGCCGATGGAGAAGTGGGCGGTGTGCGCGGCGTCGCCGAGCAGGACGACGTTGCCGTGCGACCAGTGGTCGTTGACGACCGTGCGGAACGTCGTCCACGCCGAGTTGTTGGAGTGCAGGGGCCGGCCGCGGAGCGCGTCGGCGAAGATCTTGGCGCAGCGCTCGACGGATTCGTGTGCACCGAGTTCGTCGAACCCGGCCGCTCGCCAGACCTCCTCCCGCATCTCGACGATGACGGTGGAGGCGTCGGCCGCGTAGGGATAGCCGTGCAGCTGCATCACGCCGTGTTCGGTCTCGGCGATCTCGAAGCGGAAGGCGTCGAAGGGGAAGTCGGCGGCGAGCCAGATGTAGCGGCAGCGGTGTTCGCTCACCCGGGGGCGGAACGCGTCGGCGTACGCGGCGCGGGTGGTGCTGTGGACGCCGTCCGCGGCGATGACGAGGTCGTACCCGGCGGAGAGGGTGTCGGGGGCGGGGGCCTCGGCGGAGAACCTCAGGTCCACGCCGAGGGATCGGCAGCGGTCGTGCAGGATCCCGAGGAGACGGCGCCGGCCGAGCGCGGCGAAGCCGTGGCCGCCCGAGCGGTGTGTGACACCCCGGTGCACGATGTCGATGTCGTCCCAGCGGACGAAGTCCCGTTGCAGCGCCTCGTAGACCACGGGGTCGGCGTGTTCGATGCCGCCGAGGGTCTCGTCCGAGAGGACCACGCCGAAGCCGAAGGTCTCGTCCGGGGCGTTGCGCTCCCAGACCGTGATCTCACGACTCGGGTCGAGCCGCTTCAGCAGCGCCGCCGCGTACAGGCCGCCGGGGCCACCGCCGATGACCGCCACACGCATGAAAGGTCACCTCCCCCGCCACTTCGGCTGGCGCTTCTCCGTGAAGGCCGCGTGGAACTCGGCGTAGTCCTCGCCGTTCATCAGCAGGGCCTGGGTCGAGGCGTCCAGCTCGACGGACGCCGCCAGGGGCATGTCCAGCTCGGCCGTCAGGAGCGCCTTCGTCTGGGCGTGGGCCAGGGCCGGGCCGTCGGCGAGGCGGCGGGCCAGTTCGCCGGCCGCCTCGCCGGCTCGGCCCTCCTGCGTCAGTTCGCTGATCAGGCCGATGCGCTCGGCCTCGGCCGCCCGCACGGGTTCGCCCAGCATGAGCAGCCGGGTGGCGTGGCCCAGGCCGACGACCCGGGGCAGCAGATAGGCCGCGCCCATGTCGCCGCCGGACAGACCGACGCGGGTGAAGAGGAAGGCGAAGCGGGCGGTCGGGTCCGCCACCCGGAAGTCGGCCGCCAGCGCCAGGACCGCGCCCGCGCCCGCCGCGACCCCGTGCACCACGGCGATCACCGGGAACGGGCACTCCCGGATCGCCCGCACCACCTGGCCGGTCATCCGGTTGAAGTCGAGCAGCTGGGCGGTGTCCATGGCGAGGGTGGCGCCGATGATCTCGTCGACGTCGCCGCCCGAGCAGAAGCCCCGTCCCTCGCCGGCCAGCACCAGGGCGCGTACGGCCCGCTCCCGGGACAGCTCGGCCAGCAGGTCGCGCAGGTCGGCGTAGGCGCCGAAGGTGAGCGCGTTGAGTTTCTCGGGACGGCTGAGGGTGACGGTGGCGACCCCGTCGGCGAGCTGGAGGCGCAGGTGCTCCCAGTCGGAGGTGCGGGCGGCGGAGCCGGTGAAGGGACTCATGACGTGCGGCCTCCTAGGGGGGCGGTGCCGTACGTTGCGCGGTCCTTCGAAGCTATCACTTGTTTGTGACTGTCGTCACGAGTACGCGACAGACCACCGTCCGATTGGCCGAGTCCGGTCACGCGCGTCACCGGTCGGCGACAGCGCCGTAACAGTGGGCGCGGCCGTGCGAGGCGGGACGTTCACCGGGGTAAGCCGCCGGTACCGGGGACGAGGGTCCCGGGCGAAGCCCGACGACGGTCTGTGGTGGCCGGGCCCGTACCATTCCTACAGTCGAAAGCAGGACAGCCTGCTCCATGAACGGACTCGCCTTGCACGAACGCCCCACCGAACCGGCCTCCTGGCGCATCGCGCTGCCGCACACCGCCGCCGCGGTGCCCGTGGCACGCGCCCTGGTGCGCACGGCCCTCGCCGAGGTGGAGCACCCCGCCGACTGCGACACCGCGGAACTGCTGACGGCGGAGCTGGTGGCCAACGCGGTGGAGCACACCGCCGGGCGCGGCCCGATCGAGCTGGTGGTGGAGCTGTTGCCGACCGGCTGCCAGGTCGAGGTGCACGACCCGGACCCGGCGCCGCCCGGCCATCTGACCCGGCCCGTGATCGAGGAGCCCGACCCCTGGCAGGAGGGCGGGCGCGGCCTGCTGCTGATCCGCGCCCTCAGCTCGTCCTGCGGTCACCGCCCCACCCCGTCGGGCAAGGCGGTGTGGTTCAGACTGCCTGTGATTCCCGCTCAGCGGCGACGCTCGGCGTGACCTCGGGGGCAGCCTCGGCCCCGGCGGCCGCCTGGGCCAGCGTGGAGTGCCGGCGGCCGTAGCCGGCGTAGATCAGCAGCCCCACCACGAGGAACACGGCGAACTGCAGCCAGGTCTGCCAGCCGGTCTCGTACATCAGGTAGAGGCAGAAGGCGACGCCGAGCAGCGGGCCCACGGGGTAGAACGGGACGCGGAAGCTGCGGCTGAGGCCCGGTTCGCGGCGGCGCAGGGCGATCACCACGATGTTGACGACGGCCATGATGGCGAGCGTGCCGATGGTGCACAGGTTCATCACGGCGTCCAGGGAGGCGAAGGCCGCGGGGAGCGCGAAGACGCCCGCGACGATCAGTGTGCCGGCGACCGGCGTGGAGGTCTTCGGGTTCACCTTCTCGAAGACGCGCGGGATCAGCCCGTCCCGGGACATCGACATCAGGATGCGGGTCTGGCCGTACATCACCGCGAGGACGACCGAGGCGATGGCGACGACCGCGCCGAAGGCGATCACGCCGCCGCCGACGGCGGAGCCGGTGACCTCGTTGACGACGTAGGAGAGGGCCGCGGGGCGGCCTGCGACCTGCTTGCCGCCGATGGCGCCGATCGCGGCGAGCGCGACCGCGCAGTACAGCAGGGTCACGATGCCCATGCAGACCATGATCGCGATCGGGATGTCCCGGCGCGGGTTCTTGGCCTCCTCGCCGGCGGTGGTGATCGCGTCGAAGCCGATGTAGGAGAAGAACGCGGCCGTGGTGCCCGCGCCGATGCCGCCGAGGCCGGCCGGCGAGAACGGGGTGAGGTTGCCGTGCTTGAAGGCGCTGTAGCCGATGGCGCAGAAGGCCAGCAGGATGACCAGCTTGACCGCGGCCATGGCGGCCGTCGCCCGGGCGCTCTCGCGCACGCCGCGCACCAGCAGCACCGAGGCCATGGCGATGACGATCACGGCGGGGAGGTTGACGATCCCGCCGTCGCCCGGGCCCGCGGACAGCGCGGCCGGGAGCTGCACGCCGGTGAGGCTGTGCAGCAGTTCGTTGACGTACTGGCTCCAGCCGACGGCGACGGCCGAGATGGAGATGCCGTACTCCAGCAGCAGGCACCAGCCGACCAGGAAGGCGGTGGACTCGCCGAGGCCGGCGTAGGCGAAGGAGTACGAGGAGCCGGAGACCGGGATCGCGCCGCCCAGCTCCGCGAAGGAGAAGGCGGTGAAGACGCAGGTGATCGCGGCGAGGACGAAGGAGACGACGACGGCCGGGCCGGCCTGGGCGACGGAGTCGGAGAGGCCGACGAAGATGCCGGTGCCGACGATGGCGCCGACGCCGAAGCAGATGAGCTGGAAGAGGCCCATCGTGCGCTTCAGGCCGTGTCCCTCGCGGTCGGCGCCGGATTCGGCGACCAGCAGGTGCGGGGACTTGATGCGGGGAGCGGGCATTGCGGGTGGTGCTCGTTTCTGGTGGTGCGGGCGACCGGTGGGCCGCGGCGATGACGCCGGAAATGGGTGGTTCCGGGCCGTCGGTCAGGATAAGGCGAGGTCGGGGCGGTGGACCAGGGGTTACCGGCCGAGTGTGGCGACCAGCACCGCCTTGATGGTGTGCAGGCGGTTCTCGGCCTCGTCGAAGACGACCGAGTGCGCGGACTCGAAGACCTCGTCGGTGACCTCCAGCGAGTCGAGACCGTAGGTCTCGTGGATCTCGCGGCCCACCTTCGTGCCGAGGTCGTGGAAGGCCGGCAGGCAGTGCAGGAACTTCACGTCCGGGTTGCCCGTGGCGCGCAGGACGTCCATGGTCACGGCGTACGGCGCGAGCGCCTTGATCCGCTCGGCCCAGACCTCCTTCGGCTCGCCCATCGAGACCCACACGTCCGTGGCGACGAAGTCGGCGCCCGCGACGCCCTCCACGACGTCCTCGGTGAGGGTGATCCGGGCACCGCTCGCCGCGGCCAGCCGCCGGGCGCGGTCGACGATCTCCGCGGCGGGCCAGTAGGCCTCGGGAGCGGCGATCCGCACGTCCATGCCGAGCAGCGCGCCGGTGACCAGGTAGGAGTTGCCCATGTTGAAGCGGGCGTCGCCGAGGTAGGCGAAGGCGATCTGCCGCAGCGGCTTGGCGCTGTGCTCGGTCATGGTGAGCACGTCGGCGAGCATCTGGGTGGGGTGCCAGTCGTCGGTGAGGCCGTTGTAGACGGGCACCCCGGCGTGGGCGGCCAGCTCCTCGACCTTGGCCTGGCTGTCCCCGCGGTACTCGATGGCGTCGAACATCCGGCCGAGGACGCGGGCGGTGTCCTCCACCGACTCCTTGTGCCCGATCTGCGAGCCGGCCGGGTCGAGGTAGGTGGTGTGGGCGCCCTGGTCGGCGGCGGCGACCTCGAACGCGCAGCGGGTGCGCGTCGAGGTCTTCTCGAAGACCAGGGCGATGTTCCGGCCCCGCAGGTGCCGCGTCTCGGTCCCGGCCTTCTTGGCGGCCTTCAGCTCGGCGGCCAGCTCGACCAGGCCGCGGAACTCCTCCTCGGTGAAGTCCACCTCCTTGAGGAAGTGGCGGCCGGCGAGGGCGGTCGGGACTGTCGCCATGGGGGGCGCTCCAGAGGTACGACTACAGATGACTCTGGAAGTCTATACGAGCATTCACATTTCTATACAGCGTCCCGCTCCACGGGACAGCTCATGCACCGGGGACCTCCCCGGCCCCGCCCCAGCTCGCTGCCCGGGATCTCGATCACCTCGATGCCCTGCTTGCGCAGGTGCGTGTTGGTGGTCGAGTTGCGCTCGTAGGCGACGACGACCCCGGGCTCGACGGCGAGGACGTTGCAGCCGTCGTCCCACTGCTCGCGCTCGGCCGCGTGCACGTCCTGGGTGGCGGTCAGCACCCGGATCTCGCCGAGGCCGAGGGCGGCGGCGATCGCGCGGTGCATGTGCTCCGGCGGATGGTCGGTGACCTTCAGCTCCTTGTCCGCGACCCCCGGCTCGATGGTGTACGAGCGCAGCATGCCGAGGCCGGCGTACTGGGTGAAGGTGTCGCCGTCGATCATGGTCATCACGGTGTCCAGATGCATGAAGGCGCGCCGCTTGGGCATGTCGAGCGCGACGATCGTGCGTGCCGAGCCGGCCGCGAACAGCTTGTGCGCCAGCATCTCCACGGCCTGCGGAGTGGTGCGCTCGCTCATGCCGATGAGCACGGTCCCGTTGCCGATCACCAGGACGTCGCCGCCCTCGATGGTGGACGGGTGGTCGGCCTGCCCGCGGGACCAGACATGGAACGTCTCGTCACGGAACAGCGGATGGTGCCGGTAGATCGCCTCGAAGTGGACGGTCTCCCGCTGCCGGGCGGGCAGGCGCATGGCGTTGATGGCGACCCCGTCGTAGATCCAGGCGGAGGTGTCGCGGGTGAAGAGGTGGTTCGGCAGCGGGCCGAGGAGGAAGTCGTCGAGGTCCATCACATGGAAGCGGACGGAGGTCGGCTCCGTGTGCGCCTCCAGGAACTCCCGCTTGGTCATGCCGCCGACCAGCGCCTCGGCCAGCTCCGGCGCGGGCAGGCCGTCGAAGACCGCGCGCAGATGGTCCGTCGCGAGCGGGCCGTACTCCTTCTCGTCGAAGACCCGGTCCAGGACGAGCGTGCGGGCCTGGGGGACCGCCAGGGTCTCGGCGAGCAGATCGCCGAAGAGGTGCACGGCGACCCCGCGGTCACGCAGCACGTCGGCGAACCCGTCGTGCTCGGCGCGCGCCCGGCGCACCCACAGCACGTCGTCGAAGAGGAGGGCGTCCTTGTTGCTGGGGGTGAGCCTTTTGAGCTCCAGGTCGGGCCGGTGCAGGATCACCCGGCGCAGCCGTCCGGCCTCGGAGTCGACGTGGTATGCCATGCCTCCATCCTGGCCGTCGCCGCCCGCCTTCACGCCCTTGTCGACCGTTTCTGCCACTTCCTGTTTTCGTCGTCTTGACGAGAAATGCCTCTCCGTCTTATCGTCTCCATGACGAAAAACGGGGGCGGGACAACGAGGGGGTTCCATGGCCGACATCACCCGGCGCCTGGGCTGGCGCCATCTGCGGGGCGCGCCGACCGCGCACATCCGGCACCACCGGTCGGGCACGCTGGTGCACGACGGCCCCGGGCTCAGCTTCTGGTTCCGGCCGCTGTCCGCGGCACTGTCCGAGGTGCCGGTCGACGACCGCGAGCTGGCCATGACCTTCCACGCCCGGACGTCCGACTTCCAGGACGTGTCCGTGCAGGCCACGGTCACCTACCGGATCGCCGACCCCGCCGTGGCGGCCGCAAGGCTGGACTTCTCCGTCGACCCGGACACCGGCGCCTGGCGCGGCACGCCGCTGGAGCAGCTGGGCACGCTCCTCACCGAGACGGCCCAGCAGCACGCGCTGGACGTCCTGGCGCGCACCCCGCTCGCGGCGGCCCTGGTGGACGGCGTGACGGCGGTCCGCGAGCGCGTCGCCTCCGGCCTGGGCGCCGAGCCGCGGCTGCCGGCCACCGGGATCGAGGTGGTCGCCGTACGGGTGATGGCGCTGCGGCCGGAGCCGGAGGTGGAGCGGGCGCTGCGCACACCGGCCCGGGAGCAGATCCAACAGGAGGCCGACCGGGCGACCTACGAGCGGCGGGCCGTGGCCGTCGAACGGGAACGGACCATCGCCGAGAACGAGCTGGCCAGCCGCATCGAACTCGCCCGCCGCGAAGAGCAGTTGGTGGAACAGCGGGGCACCAACGCCCGCCGCGAGGCCGAGGAGGAGGCGGCGGCGGACGCGGTGCGCGCCCGGGCGGAGGCGGCCCGCTCGGTGCGGCTCGCCGAGGCGGAGGCCGAGCGTTCGGTGAAGCTCGCGGAGGCCGAGGCCGCCCGGTCGCTGCGGCTCACGGAGGCCGAGACGGTCAGGTCGCGGCAGCTCGCCGAGGCCGAGGCCGCTCGCACGGCTCTGCTGGCCGACGCCGAGGCGGCCCGGGCGGTACGGGTAGCCCGGGCCGAGGCCGAGGGCGCGCGCGAACTGGGCGAGGCGCGGGCCGAGGCCCAGGCCGCCTGGCTGCGGGTGCACACCGAGGCCGGCGTCGACGGCGCCACGACCCTGCACGCGCTCACCGCCACCCGGCTGGCGGAGAACCTCCCCCGCATCGACAGCGTGACCGTCTCGCCCGACGTGCTGACCGGGCTGCTCGCCCGGCTCGCCCCGGGGGCGGCCGAGTGAGCCTCGCCCCGCGCGCCGTGCTGGTCCACCGCACCACGGAGTACGAGGAGCTGGTGGCCCGGCACGGCACGCACGGCCAGGCCGCCTTCTTCCTCGCCTCCCGGGGCCGCGACATCGAGGAGGTCGCCGACCGCCACCGGCGTGCCCGCCGCGCGCTGGCCGAGGTGACTGCGGCGGTGCCGCTGGCCTGGCGGCAGGCGCGGCTGGAGCGGGGCGACCTGGACCGGTTCCTGTTCGCGCCCGAGGACGTCGTCGTGGTGATCGGCCAGGACGGGCTGGTCGCGAACGCCGCCAAGTACCTCACGGGCCAGCCGGTGATCGGCATCGACACCGACCCCGGCCGCAACCCGGGCGTGCTGGTACGGCACCGCCCCGGCGACGCGGCGAAGCTGCTGGCGGCATCGGGCACGTCGGTGGACGAACTCACCATGGTGGAGGCCGTCGCCGACGACAGCCAGCGGCTGCGGGCGCTCAACGAGATCTACCTGGGCACGCCCGGCCACCAGACCGCCCGGTACCGGCTGGGCCTCGACGACGACGGGGGTGTCGTCGAGGCCCAGGCATCCTCCGGGGTGCTGGTCGGCACCGGCACCGGCGCGACCGGCTGGCTGCGCTCGGTGTGGCAGGAGCGGGGCAGCCGGATCGCGCTGCCCTCCCCCACCGAGGAACGGCTGGTGTGGTTCGTCCGGGAGGCCTGGCCGTCACCCGCCACCGGTACGGCCCTGGTGGCGGGGGAACTGGCCGCCTCGGCGGCGCTGACGGTGACCGTGGAGTCGGACCGGCTCATCGCCTTCGGTGACGGCATCGAGACGGACGCGCTCCAGCTCACCTGGGGGCAGAGGGTCCGGGTCGGGGTGTGCGCGCAACGGCTGCGGCTCGTCGGTTAGATCGCGGTGCACGGGACGGGCCAGCGCCGGACGCGCGGGGGCAGGGCCGCCGCCCAGCCTGCGGCGGCCGGCACCAGCCGCTCGGCGACCAGGACAGCCACCGCCTCCGGGTCGGTCGCGTGATAGAGGGTGCCGTAGCGGTAGCCGGCCCGCCGGTCGGCCAACTCGTCCTCGACACGAGGCAGTTCGGCGGGCGGCGGCAGGTGGCGCAGAACGCCGGTGCCGTACGGCGGACCGCCCGCCGCCCGCCAGGTCACCGCCAGGCGAGGCCCTGGCACTCGCGCAGGAAGCACACCGCCTCCGCCGTCCCCCGGCCCGCGCCGCCGAGGCCCGGCGGCTCGGCCGCCCCCACCCGCCCGCTGATCCGGTACGGCACGGCGGCGGACAGCGCGCTCATGCGGCCCCCTCGGGCAGGCGGACCGGCTCGCCCCAGGTCGGCAGGGACACATAGGTGGCCCCGTCGCGGAACGACAGGCCGAGCCCGAAGGCGTGTCGGACCCATTCGGCCAGGGCGTCCGCGTCCGGCCCGCGGCCGTCGGCGGTCAGCAGCCGGTGCAGCGCCGGCGCGCGTGCTCAGCGGGTCGGCCGCTTCTCCGGGACCGCCGGCCGGCGGCCGGTGCCGCGCTCCCCGTCGCGGCCCACGACCTTCTTGGTCTCCACGTCACCGCTCCCCTCGGCGCGCGAACACCCTTGCGCCGCACGGCCGTCCACCGTAGGGACAGCGGTGTGAGGGGCACAAGGGTGTTCTGTGACGAACGGCCGGATCACGCCTACAGCCGCGGGTCCACCGGCTCCGACTCCAGGGCCAGCACCCCGAACACCGCCTCGTGCACCCGCCACAGCGGCTCTCCGTCCGCGAGCCGGTCCAGGGCCTCCAGGCCGAGGGCGTACTCGCGCAGGGCGAGGGACCGCTTGTGGTTCAGGAAGCGCTGTCGCAGCTTGGCGAGGTTGTCCGGGCGGGTGTACTCGGGACCGTAGATGATCCGCAGGTACTCCCGGCCACGGCACTTGATGCCGGGCTGCACCAGCCGGCCGTCCCCGTTGCGGACCAGGGCCCCGACGGGCTTGACGACCATGCCCTCGCCGCCGCGGCCGGTCATTTCCAGCCACCAGTCGACGCCCGCGCGCACCGACTCCGGGTCACCGGTGTCGACGTACAGCCGCCGGGTGGTCTGCAGCAGTCCGGTGCCGTCGTGCTCCACCAGCCGGTCGAGCAGGGCCAGTTGCTCATCGTGCGGCAGTGCCGCGAGGCTGCGGCCCTGCACGGCCAGCAGCTGGAAGGGCGCGAGGCGTACGCCGTCCAGGCCGTCGGTGGTCCAGCAGTAGCGGCGGTAGGCGGCGGTGAACGCGGTCGCGTCGGCGGCGCGTTCCCGCTGCCGGTCCAGCAGACCGCCCACGTCCGCGCCCCGTGCGGCGGCGGCCTCCAGGGCGGCCAGCGCGCCCGGGAACACCGCGCCGGACGCGGCGCCGACGGCCGCGTACTGGCTGCGCAGCAGGCCCGAGGCCTTCAGCGACCACGGCATCAGCTCGGCGTCCAGCACGAGCCAGTCGGTGGCCAGCTCGTCCCACAGCCCGGCGGCCGTGACCGCCGAGCGCAGCCGGCCGAGGATCTCCTCGGTCACCTGCTCGTCGTCGAAGAACGGGCGTCCGGTACGGGTGTACAGGGACCCGGTGGGCCCGTCGACGCCGAACCGCCTCTTCGCCGCCTCCGCGTCCCGGCACACCAGGGCGACGGCCCGCGAGCCCATGTGCTTCTCCTCGCACACGACCCGCTCCACACCGTCCGCCGCGTACTGCGCGAAGGCCTCGACCGGGTGCTCCAGGTAGCCCTGGACCTGCGAGGTCGCCGTCGGTGCCATGGTCGGCGGCAGGTACGGCAACAGGCGCGGGTCGGTCGCGAACCGGCTCATGACCTCCAGGGCCGCCGCCGCGTTCTCCTCGCGGACCGCCACCCTGCCCGCGTGCCGGGTCTCCACGGCCCGGCGGCCGTACACGTCCGCCAGGTCCAGCGGACGTCCGTCCTGTCCGCCGGGCGCCTCGGAGCGCAGCGGGCGGGTCGGCTCGTACCAGACCCGCTCGGCCGGCACGTCGACCAGCCGGCGCTCCGGCCAGCGCAGCGCGGTCAGCTTGCCGCCGAAGACGGCACCGGTGTCCAGGCAGATGGTGTTGTTGAGCCAGGTCGCCTCCGGGACCGGGGTGTGGCCGTAGACCACGGCCGCGCGGCCGCGGTAGTCCTCCGCCCAGGGGTAGCGCACCGGCAGGCCGAACTCGTCGGTCTCGCCGGTGGTGTCGCCGTACAGGGCGTGGCTGCGGACCCGGCCGGAGGTGCGGCCGTGGTACTTCTCGGGCAGCCCGGCGTGGCAGACGACCAGCCTGCCGCCGTCCAGGACGTAGTGGCTGACCAGTCCCGCCAGGAACTGCCGGACCTCGGCCTTGAACTCCTCGCTCTCGCCCTCCATCTGCGCGATGGTCTCGGCGAGCCCGTGGGTGTGCTGGACGTTGCGGCCCTTGAGGTAACGGCCGTACTTGTTCTCGTGGTTGCCGGGCACGCACAGCGCGTCGCCCGACTTCACCATCGCCATCACGCGGCGCAGCACGCCCGGGGTGTCGGGGCCGCGGTCGACCAGGTCGCCGACGAAGACGGCGGTACGGCCCTCGGGGTGCACGCCGTCGACGTAGCCCAGTTTGGCGAGCAGGGCCTCCAGTTCGGCGGAGCAGCCGTGGATGTCGCCGATGATGTCGAAGGGGCCGGTGAGGTGGGTCAGGTCGTTGAAGCGCTTCTCGGTGACGACGGTGGCCTGCTCGGCCTCCTCGGCACCACGCAGGACGTGCACCTTGCGGAAGCCCTCGCGCTCCAGCCCGCGCAGGGAGCGGCGCAGTTCGCGGATGTGCCGCTGGATCACCCGGCGGGGCATGTCGGCGCGGTCGGTGCGGGCCGCGTTGCGCTCGGCGCACACCTCCTCGGGCACGTCCAGCACGATGGCGATGGGCAGCACGTCGTACTTCTTGGCCAGCTCGATCAGCTGGCGCCGGGCGTCCTGCTGCACGCTGGTGGCGTCCACGACGGTGCGGCGGCCGGCGGCCAGCCGCTTGCCGGCGATGTAGTGCAGGACGTCGAAGGCGTCCCGGCTCGCGCTCTGGTCGTTCTCGTCGTCGCTGACGAGACCGCGGCAGAAGTCGGAGGAGATCACCTCGGTGGGCTTGAAGTGCCGCCGGGCGAAGGTGGACTTGCCGGAGCCGGAGGCGCCGACCAGGACCACGAGGGAGAGGTCGGTGACGGGGAGGACCCGTCCGTGGTTCTTCCGTGCCTCGGTCATGCCGCCTTCGCCTCCTTCTCGGTCGTGAGCGTGAACACTGCCATCTGGGTGGGGGGACCCACCTCGGGGTCCTCGGGGCCGACGGGCCGGAACTCCACGTCGTAGCCGTGCCGTGAGCCGACCGTCGCCGCCCAGGTGCGGAACTCCTCGCGGGTCCACTCGAAGCGGTGGTCGCCGTGCCGGACGTGTCCGGCGGGGAGGGTCTCCCAGCGGACGTTGTACTCGACGTTCGGGGTGGTCACGAGGACCGTGCGGGGGCGGGCATGCCCGAACACGGCGTACTCCAGGGCGGGCAGCCGGGGCAGGTCGAGGTGCTCGACGACCTCGCTCAGCACGGCGGCGTCGTAGCCCTTGAGCCGGTTGTCGGTGTAGGCGAGCGAGCCCTGGACGAGCTGGACGCGGGACGCCTGCCGCTCCCCCATGCGGTCCAGTTTCAGCCGCCGGGAGGCGATGGTGAGCGCCCGCACGGACACGTCGAGACCGACGATCTCGGTGAACCGCACGTCCTTCAGCAGCTCCCGCACCAGTTCGCCCTGGCCGCAGCCGAGGTCGAGGACGCGAGCGGCGCCGTGGGAGTGCAGGGCGGCGAGGACCGCCTCCCGGCGCTGGACGGCCAGCGGGGCCGGTTTCTCCTCGGTCTCCGTCTCCTCGGCGACCGCGTTGTCGATCGCCTCGACCTCGCTGTCGTCGGCCTCGGCGAGGCGTACGAGCTCCAGCCGCTCCATCGCCTGCCGCGTCAGCGACCAGCGGCGGGACAGGTACCGGCTGGTGATCAGCTTCTGCTCCGGGTGACCGGGCAGCCAGCCCGCACCGGCCCGCAGCAGCTTGTCGACCTCGTCGGAGGAGACCCAGTAGTGCTTGGCGTCGTCGAGGACGGGGAGGAGGACGTACAGGTGGCGCAGCGCCTCGGCGAGGGTCAGCCGCTCCGACTCCAGGACGAGGCGGACATAGCGCGAGTCGCCCCACGCGGGGAACTCGGTGTCGAGCGGGACGGGTTCGGCGCTCACGCTCCAGCCGAGCGGTTCGAACAGGCGTCGTACGAGCTCGGGACCGCCGCGGGCGGGCAGGGCCGGGACCTCGATCCGGAGCGGCAGCGGCGTGGCGGCCCGCTCGGGGCGGGCGGCGCACACCCCGCGCAGGGCGCTGGAGAAGACACCGCTCAGCGCGACCGCGAGCAGCGAAGAAGCCGCGTACGGGCGGTCGTTGACGTACTGCGCGAGCGCCGCGTCGGGCGCGCCGCCACGGCCCTTCCCCTTGCTCCGCCGGACCAGCGCGAGCGTGTCGGTCTCCAGCAGCAGCGCTGCCGTGCAGCGCAGTTCGTCGGCCTCGGGGTAGAAGACGTGCGCCGTGCCGTACGACGTGGAGAACTTCTGTGCCTTGCCGGGGTGCTTGTGCAGCAGGTACCCGAGGTCGGTGGCCGGGTGGGCGGCGTCGCCGCGCGTGGAGATCGTCAGGAACACATGACCGAGTCTTCCGGTCGCAAGGCCCGCTGACCACCGGTTTTCTCGTAGTGTCCGTTATTTCGCCTGGCTGTTGATCGTCCGGGCGTTGCGTATCGCGCGCCGCTCCGCCGCGCGCTGCGCCTCCAGGTCGCGCTTGTGCCCGCGGATGAGGGATTCCTGCGCGCGCGCTTCGAGGGCGTGCACGGCGGGGACGTAGCCGGTGTCGAGCTTGCAGCGGGCGTCGGCGGCCGCCGTCTTCTTCTCCTTGTCCGTCGGCTCCTTGTGTCCGAACCAGTCGGTGTCGAGGGAGGCCTTGTCCGGGTCGGAGTAGGAGAACCCCTTCTTCTTCATGCAGGCCGCCCACGCGCGGTCGGCCTTCTTCCAGGCCGGGTCCTTGCTCGCCCGGTCGCGGGAGTCGTGCCACAGTTCCAGGGCGAGCGAGTAGGAGCCGGACAGCTGCACGCCGTCGACCTTCACCGCCTTGGGTGCGGGGCCGTAGATCTTCCGGGTGGCCCGGCCCAGGCAGCCGCCCTCGGGGATGCGGTGGCCGTGCGTGCGGTGGCTGTCGCCGGGCTCGAAGCCGCCGGTGAGGGCGGTGTACTGGTCGGCGGGCCATTCCTGGGGCTGGGCGGAGGTGTCGGGCTCGCGGTTGTGGTAGCCGTGCTCGGCGGCCAGGGCGGGGTCGGTGATGCCGTACGGCGTGTTGTCGCCGGGCATGTCGTCGTCTCCCGTGAGCGTTCCCTGCCGGACCGGGTAGGTCGAGTCGAGGGACCTGGTGTCGAGCGCGGCGAAGCCGGCGAATCCCAGCTCGACCATGCACTTCTTCCCGAGGGTCCACCGCGCCCGGCTGACGGCCTTCGCGCCGTCCGACGCCGGGTCCGGGAGGTAGGCGTGCAACGGCAACGCGGCCATGCTGTTGAGGCCGCGGGCCTCGT
Source organism: Streptomyces filipinensis (assembly GCF_014649495.1). Taxonomy (GTDB): domain Bacteria; phylum Actinomycetota; class Actinomycetes; order Streptomycetales; family Streptomycetaceae; genus Streptomyces; species Streptomyces filipinensis. The sequence continues at coordinate 511,937 of NZ_BMTD01000003.1, forward strand.
CGGCGGGGTCGTCCTGGTCGGCGAACCCGCAGGCCGACAGGGCGAGGAGACCGACGAGGGCGTGAGGAAGAACTCTGCGCACCCGGCCATCCGATCAAATCTGGATCATGGACGCCATGATGGAGCCCACAGTTCCGGCACAGGGAGTCCACAGGGACTTCGCAGAGGACTCCTGTGATCTCCACCATGGCCCCGGCGGCGCGAACCTGGTGAAGTGAGCCCCCGTCAACTGACCACTGACCGAAGGGGGAAACCATGTCCCACGGCCATGGAGTCCGCACCCGCAGGAGAACCGTCGTCGCGGCACTGGCGGGTGCGGTCCTGAGCACGGGGGTCCTCGCGGCCGCTCCGGCCCAGGCCGCCCCGGCACCGCAGGTGCCGGCCGAGGGCGCGTTCGCGCTGAACCCGGCCACGGGCAAGACGCTGTTCGGCAAGGCGCCGGACGCACGGCTGCGGACCGGGTCCACGACGAAGATCATGACGGCGCTGGTGGTGCTGTCGCAGCCGCACCTGGACCTCGGCCGCAAGGTGCTGATCAAGAAGGAGTACACCGACTACGTCATCGACCCCACCACCAAGAACCAGCGCTATTCGAGCGCGCGCCTGATCCTCGGCGACTCGATGAGCGTCGGGGACCTGCTGTACGGGCTGTTGCTGCCCTCGGGCTGCGACGCGGCCTACGCGCTCGCGGACACCTACGGCTCGGGATCGACGACGGCCCAGCGGACCAAGTCCTTCGTCGCCAAGATGAACGCCAAGGCACGGGAGCTGGGCCTGGCCAACACCCACTTCGACGGCTTCGACGGGGTGTCCAACGGCAACAACTTCGCCTCGCCGCGCGACCTGACCAAGCTGGCCGCGACCGCCCTGGGGAACAAGACGTTCAAGAAGGTCGTCGGCACCCCGGTGTACAAGGACATGAAGTCCTACCGTCCGGGCGGCGGAACGCACGCGATGGAGGCGTGGACCAACAGCAACACGCTGCTCGGTACCTACCGGGGCGCGATCGGCGTGAAGACCGGCTCCGGGCCGGAGGCGAAGTTCTGCCTGGTGTTCGCGGCGACCCGCGGGGGCCGTACGGTCGTGGGCACGCTGCTCGCCGACACGTCGCCCGACCAGCGTTTCAAGGACGCGGCGAAGATCCTCGACTACGGCTTCGCGCAGCGCGGCTGAGGCGGCCGGGGCCGCCGCCGCGATGGACGGCGACGGCGGCCCCCGCCCCCTCGTGCGGCGGCACGAGCGGCGCGGGGGCGGCCCGGGTGGTGTTACGACAGCTGGGACTGGACCTGCGCCGAGATCAGTTCCAGGTGGTCCAGGTCGCCGAGGTCCAGCACCTGCAGATAGATCCGCCGGGAGCCGATCGCGGCGTACCGGCCGATCTTGTCGACGACCTCCGCCGGTGAGCCGGCCAGGCCGTTGGCCTTCAGTTCGTCCACCTCCCGGCCGATCGCGGCGGCACGCCGGGCGACCTCCTGGTCGTCCCGGCCGACGCAGACCACGAGCGCGTTGGAGTACGTCAGGGCGTCCGCGCCGCGGCCCGCCTCCTCCGCGGCGGCGCGCACCCGGCCGAACTGCCGCTCGGTGTCCTCGACGGAGGCGAACGGGATGTTGAACTCGTCGGCGTACTGGGCGGCCAGCCGCGGCGTACGGGTCGCGCCGTGGCCGCCGATGAGCACGGGGACCTTCTTCTGGGCCGGCTTGGGCAGCGCGGGCGAGTCGGTCAGGTCGTAGTAGGTGCCGTGGAAGTCGAAGGTCTTGCCGGCCTCGGTCCCCCACAGCCCGGTGACGATCGCCAGCTGCTCCTCCAGCCGCGCGAACTTCTCCTTCGGGAACGGGATGCCGTACGCCCGGTGCTCCTCCTCGAACCAGCCCGCGCCGAGGCCCAGCTCCACCCGGCCGCCGGACATCTGGTCCACCTGGGCGACCTGGATGGCGAGCACGCCGGGCAGCCGGAAGGTGCCGGCCGTCATCAGCGTGCCGAGGCGGATGCGCTTGGTCTCGCGGGCCAGGCCGGCCAGCGTGATCCAGGCGTCCGTGGGACCGGGCAGGCCGTCGGCAGCGCCCATGCGGAGATAGTGGTCGGAACGGAAGAAGGCGTCGAAGCCCAGGTCCTCGGCGGCCCTCGCCACGGTGAGCAACGTGTCGTAGGTGGCCCCCTGCTGGGGCTCGGTGAAGATTCGAAGGTCCATACATCTATCCTGCACGCCGCACACCGCGTCAACCTGGCCGGTACCACCGGGCGCGGCCCTCCCCGGTCGGGTGAAAATCACCCATCCGGCGCACCGGGCACCCTGGGGGCCAGTGACCGGCCCCCCTGGTGATCGTTGGGCCGTCGGAGCCGGACCGCCCGGCACCCGCGGCGGACGGTGTCCGCCGTCGCACGTCACGGTCGGCCCTGCCGGGCCGGGGGGTGAGGAGACCGTCATGTCCGAAGAGAGTGGCTCCGCCGGTCAGCGGGTCGGCTGCACCGGTCAGCCGAAGGGGCTGCTGGAGCAGATGGAAGAGCTGATGGCGGCACTGAACGCGGATCTGTCGGAGCTGGCGGATCTGCAGGGTGGGGAGCGCGACTCCGTGGGAGAGGCCGGGCGGGGCTGATGTGCCGTCCGGGCGGCCGCCGCCCCCAGATCCGCGCCGCCGGGCCTTGCGGCCCCTCGCCCTCACACGCCGGACGGGCTGTTGCGGTTGTCGTTCTCCTGTAAGGCCTCCTCCCGCGCCGCCAGCTTGCGCAGCATCTCCAGGACGCGGTCGCGGGACTCGTCGGCCGCGTCGATGGCCTCCATGCACTGCCAGTAGGTCGCCTCGTCGGCCGCGGCGCTGGCCACGCCGACCAGGGCTATGCCGACCTCGCCGAGCAGACCGCTGAGGCAGAGCAGCGTCTCGCGGGCGTCGGCCAGCTCGGTGAGCTGCGCGGCGCGCAGGTCGCCCAGGTCCAGTTCGGGCGGGTCCAGGACGCCGCAGCCGCGGCCCGCCAGCTCCGTCAGGCCGAGCGCCTCGCCGCGCAGCTCGGGCGGGCCGGAGACCGCGAGCCGACTGCCGATCGCCTGCGCCAGGGCCTGTGCCTGCCACACCTCCGCCAGGATCTCGCCCGTGTCGGCGCCGCCCGCCAGGGCGCGCCGGCTCGTGAGGATGAGCCGTACCGCATCCATGGGTCGCCCCCGTCCTTCCGCGTGCTTCCTCGCACGCCGCTTGAACTCCCCTGTCCACTACCCAGAGTGAAGGTGTCGGGGGCGAAAAGCCAGAGGTAAACGGAAATCTCTGGACAACAATTCGGATTCGACCGGCAATTTGACTCCGGAGCGTAATAACGGAGTTCAGTCTTCCGGTCGTTGACGTTCCTCGGGTCCGCCCTGCGCCCCGGGTGCCGGGAAGCGCTGTTCGTTGCGGTCGATCTTGGCGGCCAGAGCGGCCAGCGGGTCGATGCCGAGCACATCGCAGAACTGCAGGAGATAGGCGAGGACATCGGCGACCTCGTCCGTCACGCGGTGCGCGGTGCCGGGGTCGGCCATCACCCGGGCCGACTCCTCCGGGGTCAGCCACTGGAAGATCTCGACCAGTTCGGAGGCCTCCACCGAGAGGGCGGCGGCGAGGTTCTTGGGGATGTGGTAGGGCTGCCAGTTCCGCGCGGCCGCGAACTCGGCGAGCCTGCGCTGGAGTCGGGCCAGGTCGAGGGGTTCGGTCACGCGTCCAGGTGTACCACCGTGACACCCTCGGTCCCGGCCGCCCACGAGACGTCGCTCACCGCACCCACGCACCGGATGTGCCCGCGCTCGCCCATCCGGACCGCCGTCCGCAGCAGTTCCCGGCGCTGGGCCGGGTCGAGGCAGCGGTCGAAGCCGTCGGCGAGGACGGTGAGGGTGCGCAGGGCGTCGGGCACCTCGCCGGGCGCGTCCACGTCCAGGACGCCGGGCCCGGTCAGCAGGACCAGCGTCAGCGCGAGATAGCGCAGACCGCCGTCGCCGAGCCGGGCGAGGTCGGTGCGCGGGCCGGCGCCGCTGTCGAGCAGCGCCCGTACCGTGCCGTCCGGCAGCGGTTCGGCGACCAGGTCGGTCACCGGGCCGGCGCAGCCCGCGCCCAGCGCCTCGACCAGCCGGCCGTGCCGGCGCGCGCACTCCGCGCGGGTGCGCCACAGCACGTCGGCGAGGTTGTCGCAGCCGGGCAGCAGCCGGCCGGAGCCGAGGGGGACGGGGGTGCGCATGCACTCCGGGCGGGGATCGCAGGGGAAGACGGACCGCAGGGCGACCACCATCTGCTCGGCCGCGGCGAGCACATGCCGCTGCCCGACCGTCTTGCCGGCCACGCGCAGCGGCAGCAGGGCGGTGCCGAGGCGGTCGTCGGGGAGCGGGGCGCGGGTCACCGGGGCGGAGCCCGCGGTGTGCCAGGCGGCCTGGACCGTACGGCGCCCGGGGTCGCGCAGTGCGGTCTCCAGCAGGACCACCCCGCCCGAGGTCAGCCGCTCCCCCGCGATCCGCAGGTCCGGCTCGGCCTGTACGGCGATGTCGAGCCGGACCGGTCCCTCGGCGCCGTCGGCCGTACACCCGATCCGGAAGCCCCGCCGCCCTCCGGCGTCGGGGCGCGCCCGCTGCGGGACACAGGCGACCGGGTCCGGGAACGCGTCGCGGAGCGAGGCTCCGCCGGCGAGCCGGGCGAGCGCCTCGTACGCCGCGAGCGCGGTCGTCTTCCCCGCGCCGCTGGGCCCCGCGAACAGGGTGACGGGCCCCAGCGGAAACCCGGCCCGTCGATGCCCGGCGAAGGCCGACAGCCGCAGCTCGGTGACCCGGGCTCGTACATCGGTGGACACGCGGGACTCGCGGGACTGCGCGGGGACGGTCACGGTGGACGCGTCGGCCGCCGGCACGGCGGACACGGAGGGCACGGCCATGCCCGGACGGTAGGACCCGAGCCACCTGCCGAACCGTTTCCCGCCCGACACCTTCCTACGATCGGGCGACCGAACCGAACCAAACGGCACCGAGACCCCCCGGTCGGGTGACGCCGGCGGACCGCCGGAGACACCCACCCGACCGCGCTGACCGCCAAAGGCATCCGCTCGCCCGCTGCGACCACCGCAAGCGCCCGCCCAGCCACACGGGGACCCGCGTCCAGCCGGACGCACCCGGACAGCCGTGCTGGGAACCGCGTTCAGCTGGACGCACCCCGCCCGGCCGCCGCAGGCGCCCTCAGGTGCCCGTCACGCCGACACCCTCCATCAGCCCGCTGACCTCCGTGCCCGGCGGGGTGAGGAGGAACACATTGCGGTCCACGCGGTGCATTCCGCTGCCCAGCCCGAAGACCACGCCCGTGCTGAAGTCGAGGACCCGCTTGGCGACCTCGCTCTCCGCACTGGTCAGGTCGAGCAGGACCGGCGCACCGGCCATCAGGGTCTCGGCGACCTCCCGGGCGTCCGCGAAGACGTTGACCCGCAGGACCACGAAGCGGCGCCGGGTCTCGGTCTCGTCGTCCGGCAGCGAGCGGTGGTTCACCGCGGAGGGCCAGGCGTCCCGGCCCCGCAGCGGCACCACCTGGGCGAGCCCTTCCCACTGTTCATCGGTGACGTCGTAGCGGCTCACCGGCTCCCCCTGACCTGACTCGCACTCAATGCCTGCACCAGCCAATTCTTACGCCAAGTCACCCGTTCGGCCCAACAACGACACACTGCGCGACAGCTACGCTGCCCTGACGCCAGGAACGACGCGCGGCACATGTACGCTTACGCCCGCTTCTTACCTCCCTCATACCGGACTCTTCACATGCGGCCACGCCCTGCTCACCGGCCGCCGTTAGCGTCCGGTCACGTGCACTTGGCAGAAACACAGCAGGTGACACCCGGCCGGCGGACGCAGTCGGCGGTGTCCGCCGTCCCGGTCGCCCGCGCGGAGGTCCTCGGACCGCCCGCGCAGTGGCACCGTGTGCTGACGCTGCTCGCCGACGTCAGCCTGTTCATCGGCACGCGTTCGGTGTGGACGCAGGCCGCGACACACAACCTGGTCCTCACGGCCGCGATCTCCGTCTGTTACGCCTCGATCCTGGTCACCGGCGTGCTCGCCCTCACGGTCCGCCGGACGCGTTCACTGGCCCGCCTGGACCTGGTGGTGCTGGTGACGGCGATCGTCCTGACCCTGTGCGCCTGGGCGCTCAACCACGCCGGCGGCGACGAGGCGGTCCTGACCACGCAGGCCGCGAAGGAGATCGTCGGCGGCCACCAGGTCTACGACCAGCCCTGGCCATGGCTCTTCCACATCAAGGGCGTCGCCCTGACGGCGACGACGACCGGCGGGTACGACTACACGTACGGCTACCCCCCGCTGGTGCCGCTCGTCACCGCGCCCTTCCTGTGGCTCGGCCACACCGGGGCACCGGCGACGCTGGCGGTGACGGTCGTCCTGATCGTGGGCGCGGCGGTGCTGTGGCGGATGCTGCCGACGCCGTGGCGGTCGGCGGCCACGATGGTCTGCCTGGGCTTCAGTTTCCTGCCGATGTACGCCCGTCAGGGCTACCCTGCGATCGTCGGCCTGGTCCTCCTGGTCCCGGTGACGGTGTGCTGGCCGCGGTTCGGCGCCGGGGGCCGGCTGGGTCCCGCCGGGATCGCCCGGGCCGCGTGCATCGGGGCCGCGTGCGCCGCACAGCAACTTCCCTGGTTCGTCACCCCGTTCCTGCTGGCCGGGATCTACGCCGTGCGCCGCGGTGAACTCGGCGGCCGGGAGGCCACGCGGGTGGTGCTGCGGATCGCCGCGATCGCGGTCGTCACCTGGCTGCTGATCAACGCGTACTTCATCGTGAGCGAGCCGGGCCCGTGGCTCCGGGGCATCGCCCTGCCGCTGACCCAGGGCGCGGTGCTGCACGGCCAGGGCCTGGTCGACATCTCGCTGTACTTCACCCACGGCAGCGACCGGCTCGACTGGTACGGCCACGCGAGCATGCTGCTCGCCGCGGCCCTGCTGGCGCTGTTCGTGCTGTTCGTGCGGCGGCTCGGCCCGGCCGCGACCGTGCTGCCCTGGTGCGCCTTCTACCTGGCGACCCGGTCCCAGGACGGCTACTACCTGATGTACACGCCGCTGTGGCTGGCGGCGGCGATCACCGTGCCCCTGTCGGAGTTCAGGAACGCCTGGCAGCCGCGGCCCCGGTGGCTGACCGGGCCGCGCCGCCGGCCGGCCCTGGTCGGCGCGGTGGTCCTGCTGATCATGCCCGCGCTGGCGAGCGCGGCCCTCGCGGTGACGGGCAGGCCACCGCTGCGGATGGACATCACGGCGGTCCGCAACGGATCGGCGCGCACCCTGTCGGCGATGACGGTGCGGGTGGTCAACACGGGCGGCGACGCGCTGACCCCGCACTACATGCTCACCACGGGACAGGGCATGAACCGGTACTGGTCGCTGGCGCACGGCCCGGCCACGATCCCCGCCCACGGCACGGCGACCGTCGAACTGCGGGCGCCGAAGGGCGGCTTCCCGCTGCCCGTGCAGAAGTACACCCACATCCGGCTGCGCGCCTTCACGGCGACCCCTCAGACGCTCTCCACCAAGGACGTCCGCCGGGCCGAGCTGGGCCTCAAGGGCTGAGAGCCGGTCGAGGACCGAGCGGGCGGCTCACGCCTGCGCGCGGGTGAAGCGCAGCCTGGCCGTCACGGCGGTCAGGCCGCGCATCATCCCCAGCTGGTTCCAGCCCATGCCGAACTGGTCGCGGTCCACGCTGAACTCCGTCTCCAGAGTGAGCGCGTCGGCGGTGGCGTCGCTCAGGCGTGCCGTGACGGACAGGGGCCGGGAGACGCCCCGCACGGTCAGCTGCCCGGTGATCCGCGCCTGGTCGCCGTCGAGGCGGTCGGCGCCGCGCACGGCGAAGGTGATCTCCGGGTGGTTGTCGGTGTCGAGGAAGTCGGCCGAGCGCAGGTGGTTGTCCCGCTTGGTGTGCCCGGTGTCCAGGGAGGCGGCGTCCAGGGTCACGGTGCCGGTGGCCGAGCCGTCGGGCCCGACCTCGCCCGAGCCGGCGACGGTGGCGAAGGCGCCCTTCACGGTGACCAGGCCCCAGAAGGTCTTGTGCCGCAGGCCCACGGTGGACGCGGCCGGGTCGAGCTGCCAGGTGCCTGTCTCGACGGTGACGGTCATGGTCGTACTCCCAGGATCTTGATGGTTCAAATTTGGATGACTGCACGCTAGCGCCTCATCCAAATTTGGACAACCAACTCGTCCAAAAATGGACCACAGGTAGGATCGGCTCATGTCCGCCTCCGACGCGCACCCCGCCGCCCCGCCCGCATGCCCCGCCGCGGGAAGCGGGCTGCTGCCCGCCGAACTGCGCGCGTGGATGGTCCTGCTGGCCGCCACGGGCGCCGTGGAGCAGCGGCTGCGGTCGGTCGTGAAGGAGAACCTCGACGTCTCCCACGACGAGTTCCTGATCCTGTGCCTGCTGGCGGAGCAGCCCGGGACCGGACTGCGCATGACCCAGGTCGCCGACCTCCTCGGCCGCCCCAAGACCCGGCTGACCTACCAGATCGCCTGCCTCCAGCGGTCCGGCCTCGTCACCCGCAGGTCCGTGTGCGGCGACAAGCGCGGCGTAGAGGTCGCCCTCACCGAGCAGGCCCGCGACCTGCTGGGCGAGACCTCCGCCCTGCTCGCCGACACCGTCCGCCAGGCCCTCACCGACTCCATGGGACCCGACCAGCGCGCGGCCATGTGCGCCCTCGTACCGGAGCCGCCGGACCCGGACGAGGCGCCCTCCGGCGGCTGAGCGGCGCAGATCACACGCGCAAGTGGAGAAACCTCACAGCCCCCACGGTGCTCTCACTTGAGCGCGCTGCCCTAGCATCCGAGCCATGACGGTCCTGCCTGACGACGGGCTCTCACTGGCCGCCGAGTTCCCTGACGCGACACACGAGCAGTGGCAACACCTGGTGGAGGGTGTGCTGCGCAAGTCGGGCAAGGAAGTCTCGGGCGCGGCAGCTGAGGACGCTCTGTCCACGACGCTGGAGGACGGGCTGCGTACCCGGCCCCTCTACACCCCGCGCGACGACGCGCCCGACCCCGGCCTGCCCGGCTTCGCCCCGTACGTGCGTGGCAGCCGCCCGGAGGGCAACACCGCGGGCGGCTGGGACGTACGGCAGCGGCACACCGCCCTCACCGAGGGCGCCCCCCTGGCCGACCTGGAGAACGGCGGCACCTCGCTGTGGCTCGTGCTGGGCGAGGGCGGCATCCCGGTCGACGGGCTGGGCCGGGCGCTGGAGGGCGTGTACCTCGACCTGGCCCCGGTCGTCCTGGACGCGGGCCGGGACACCGAGCGGGCCGCCGAGGCGCTGCTGCGGCTGTACGCGGACAACGGCGTCGACGCCGGGGCCGTACGCGGCAATCTGGGCGGCGACCCGCTGGGCTACGAGGCCCGCACCGGCACCCGGCTGGACCTCGCCCCGTACACCGCCCTCGCCGCGCGGTGCGCCGGACAGTACCCGGGCCTGCGCGCGCTGACCGTGGACGCGCTGCCGTACCACGAGGCGGGCGGCTCGGCCGCGCAGGAGCTGGGCGCCTCGCTCGCCACCGGGGTGGCCTATCTGCGGGAGCTCACCGAGGCGGGGCTGGACGTCGAGCAGGCCGCGGGGCAGCTGGAGTTCCGTTACGCGGCCACCGCCGACCAGTTCCTCACCATCGCCAAGCTGCGTGCCGCGCGCCGGCTGTGGGCCCGGGTCGCCGAGGTCTGCGGCGCCCCCGGCGCCCAGGTGCAGCACGCGGTGACCTCGCCGGTGATGATGGCCCGCCGCGACCCGTGGGTGAACATGCTCCGCACGACGGTCGCGACACTGGCCGCCGGGGTCGGCGGCGCCGACTCCGTGACCGTGCTGCCCTTCGACCACGCGCTCGGCCTGCCCGACGCGTTCTCCCGCCGGATCGCCCGCAACACCTCCACGATCCTCATCGAGGAGTCCCACCTGGCCCGGGTCATCGACCCGGCGGGCGGCTCCTGGTACGTGGAGCGGCTGACCGACGAACTCGCCCGGGCGGCCTGGGAGTACTTCCGGTCGATCGAGCGCGACGGCGGCCAGGCGGCGGTGCTGCGCTCCGGGCGGCTGCGCACCGATCTCGCGACGACCTGGGCCGAGCGCTCCAAGAAGCTCGCCCGTCGGCGCGAACCCGTCACCGGTGTCAGCGAGTTCCCGCTCCTCGCCGAGAAGCCGGTAGAGCGCGAGCCCGCGCCCGAGCCGCCGTCCGGCGGGCTGCCGCGCGTGCGCCGCGACGAGGCGTACGAGGAGCTGCGCGCCCGCTCCGACGCCCACCTGGCCGCGACCGGCGCCCGCCCGCGCGTCTTCCTCGCGACGATCGGCTCGGCCGCCGCGTACACCGCGCGCGCGACGTTCGCCGCCAACCTCTTCCAGGCGGGTGGCATCGAGCCGGTCACCGAGGGCCGCTTCGAGGACAGCGGCGCCACCGAGGCCGTGCTGTGCTCCAGCGACGCCCTCTACGCCGAACAGGGCGCGCAGGTGGCCGAGTCGCTGCGCGCGGCCGGCGCCCGGCATCTGTTCCTGGCGGGCCGCGGCGAGCACGCCGGCATCGACTCGTACGTCTTCGCGGGCTGCGACGCCGTCGCCGTGCTGTCCGCGACCCTCGACCGCATGGGAGTGTCCTGATGGGAATCCCCGACTTCTCCGGCATCGAGCTGGGGACGCCGGCCGCCGACGGCAGTGCCGATCAGTGGCGTGCGGCCGTCGAGCGGGCGACCGGAAGCGCGGAGCCGCTGTGGGAGACCCCGGAGGGCATCGGGGTCAAGCCGCTGTACACCGGCCGTGACCTGGAGGGCCTGGACTTCCTGGGCACCTACCCGGGCATGACGCCGTATCTGCGCGGCCCCTACCCGACGATGTACGTCAACCAGCCCTGGACCATCCGCCAGTACGCGGGCTTCTCCACCGCCGAGGAGTCCAACGCCTTCTACCGGCGCAACCTGGCGGCGGGACAGAAGGGCCTGTCGGTCGCCTTCGACCTGCCCACCCACCGGGGTTACGACAGCGACCACCCCCGGGTGACCGGTGACGTCGGCATGGCGGGCGTGGCGATCGACTCGATCTACGACATGCGGCAGCTGTTCGACGGGATCCCGCTGGACAGGATGACCGTGTCGATGACGATGAACGGTGCCGTGCTGCCGGTGCTGGCGCTGTACATCGTGGCGGCGGAGGAGCAGGGCGTACCGCCCGAGAAGCTGGCCGGGACCATTCAGAACGACATTCTGAAGGAGTTCATGGTCCGCAACACCTACATCTATCCGCCGAAGCCGTCGATGCGGATCATCTCGGACATCTTCGCGTACACCTCGCAGAAGATGCCCCGCTACAACTCCATCTCCATCTCCGGCTACCACATCCAGGAGGCGGGTGCGACGGCCGACCTGGAGCTGGCGTACACGCTCGCGGACGGCGTGGAGTACATCCGGGCGGGCCGGGAGGCGGGCCTGGACGTGGACGCGTTCGCGCCCCGGCTGTCGTTCTTCTGGGCGATCGGCATGAACTTCTTCATGGAGGTCGCGAAGCTCAGGGCGGCCCGGCTGCTGTGGGCCAAGCTGGTCGCCCAGTTCGAGCCGAAGAACAGCAAGTCCCTGTCCCTGCGCACCCATTCGCAGACCTCGGGCTGGTCGCTGACCGCGCAGGACGTGTTCAACAACGTCACGCGTACGGCCGTGGAGGCGATGGCGGCGACCCAGGGCCACACCCAGTCGCTGCACACCAACGCCCTCGACGAGGCCCTGGCCCTGCCGACCGACTTCTCGGCGCGCATCGCGCGCAACACCCAGCTGCTCATCCAGCAGGAGTCGGGCACCACCCGGGTCATCGACCCGTGGGGCGGCAGCGCGTACGTGGAGCGGCTGACGTACGACCTCGCCCGCAAGGCCTGGGCGCACATCCAGGAGGTCGAGCAGGCGGGCGGCATGGCGCAGGCCATCGACGCCGGCATCCCGAAGCTGCGCGTGGAGGAGGCGGCGGCGCGGACGCAGGCCCGGATCGACTCCGGCCGGCAGCCGGTGATCGGCGTGAACAAGTACCGCGTCGAGAACGACGAGCAGATCGAGGTCCTGAAGGTCGACAACTCGTCCGTGCGCGCCCAGCAGATCGAGAAGCTGCGGCGGCTGCGCGCGGAGCGGGACGAGCAGGTGTGCCAGGACGCCCTGGACGCGCTCACGCGGGCGGCCGACGGCACGGAGAACCTGCTGGAGCTGGCCGTGCGCGCGGCCCGCGCCAAGGCGACCGTCGGCGAGATCTCCGACGCCCTGGAGAAGGTGTACGGCCGGCACGCGAGCCAGATCCGTACGATCTCCGGCGTGTACCGCAACGAAACAGGCCAGTCCCCGTCCGTGGACCGCACCCGTGCCCTGGTGGACGCCTTCGAGGAGGCCGAGGGGCGCCGGCCGCGCATCCTGGTCGCCAAGATGGGCCAGGACGGCCACGACCGCGGCCAGAAGGTGATCGCCACCGGCTTCGCCGACCTCGGCTTCGACGTCGACGTCGGCCCGCTGTTCCAGACGCCGGAGGAGGTCGCCCGGCAGGCGGTCGAGGCGGACGTGCACGTGGTCGGCGTGTCCTCGCTGGCGGCCGGGCACCTGACGCTCGTACCGGCGCTGCGCGAGAAGCTCGCCGAGGAGGGCCGCGAGGACATCATGATCGTGGTCGGTGGGGTGATCCCGCCGCAGGACGTGCCGACGCTGCGGGAGATGGGCGCGGCGGAGGTGTTCCTGCCGGGCACGGTCATCCCGGACGCGGCCTACGACCTGGTGAAGCGGCTGTCGGCCGACCTCGGCCACGAGCTGTAGAGCCGCGATGGCTGCGATCGATCTCGACACCTATGTGAAGGGTGTGCTCGACGGGAAGCGGGCCCTGGTGGCCCGTGCCATCACGCTCGTCGAGTCCACCCGGCCGCAGCACCGGGCGCTGGCGCAGGAGTTGCTCACCGAGCTGCTGCCGCACAGCGGCCGGGCGCGGCGGATCGGCGTGAGCGGGGTGCCAGGGGTGGGCAAGTCGACGTTCATCGACGCGTTCGGCACCCTGCTGACCTCGCTGGGCCACCGGGTCGCGGTCCTCGCCGTGGACCCGTCCTCGACCCGCACCGGCGGCTCGATCCTCGGCGACAAGACCCGCATGGAACGCCTGGCGGTCGACCCGGCGGCCTTCGTCCGGCCCTCCCCCAGCGCGGGCACGCTGGGCGGGGTCGCGAAGGCCACCCGGGAGTCCATGGTGGTGATGGAGGCGGCAGGCTACGACGTGATCCTCGTCGAGACCGTCGGCGTGGGCCAGTCGGAGACCGCGGTCGCCGACATGGTGGACTCCTTCCTGCTGCTGACACTGGCCCGCACCGGCGACCAGCTGCAGGGCATCAAGAAGGGCGTCCTGGAGCTGGCCGACGTGATCGCCGTCAACAAGGCGGACGGTCCGCACGAACGGGACGCGCGGGCGGCGGCACGGGAACTGGCGGGCGCGCTGCGGCTGATGCACGGCAAGGACACGTTCTGGACGCCGCCGGTGCTGCACTGCAGCGCCCGCGAGTCGACCGGCCTGGACACGGTCTGGGAGCGGCTGGAGCGGCACCGTACGCTGCTCGACTCCACCGGGCGGCTGGCGGCCAAGCGACGCGACCAGCAGGTCGGCTGGACGTGGGCAATGGTCCGTGACGAACTGCTCGGCCGGCTGCACGCCGACCCGGCGGTGCGCGAGGCCGCGCCCGGCCTCGAACGGCTGGTCCGGGAGGGCCGGTTGACCGCGACACGGGCCGCGGAACGCATCCTGGAGGCGTTCGAGGACCGTACGACTCCCCCGGCGGGAACCTGAAGCGCCGGGTTTGAGCCAAAGGCGGGGCATCGGGCGGGCCGGGGTTGGTCTGAGCGGCGGACGGTCGGTTAGCTTGGACCGCCGAGGAGATCCGCGCGCGTCCGGGCCACGAGCGCGACGTGACTGTCACGAACTGTCTTCATCGGGAGGAGGTCAAGACAGTAAGTGAGGACGACGGGTGAGTACGTCGCGTTGCAGCGCAGGTGCATGGCGATCCTGCGGGATCTCGGTGTGCCGCGTTCCCTGCCCTTCGAGGCGATCCGCGCGCGGGTGGAGGAGCTGAGGGGCCGCCCGCTCGTCCTGCAGGAACTGCCCGAGCATGTCGCGGAGATCGGGGTCTGCGGGCTGTGGATGGCCACCGACAAGGCCGACTACGTCTTCTACGAAGCCCGGACCGCGCCCCTGCACCGCGAGCACATCATCCTCCACGAGATCGGCCATGTGCTCTGCGATCACCACCGGGGCGTCACCGACCGAGCCGACGACCTGGCCGGTCCGCTGGTCGGCGATCTCCAGCCGCATGTCGTCAAGCGGCTCATGGCCCGGACCAGTTACACGACCAGCGAGGAACAAGAAGCCGAGATGATCGCCAGCCTGATACAGAGCGCCGGGAAACCAGGTCGCCCGGCCGGGCCCCTGGGCCGCCTCGGTGCCTTCCTGGGAGTGACGGCCGTTGACCGCGACTGAGCTGGCGAACCAGGTCGGGGTCTGCAGCGTCGTCACCCTGTGGATCGCCCTGGTCTGGCGGGCGGGGTCCGCGCTGCGTCTGCCGAACCAGCGGGGACTGTGGCTCACGGTGTTCGCCGCGACCATCGCCATCACCCTCTTCCAGCCGAAGGTGCTGGCCTGGCTCGCGCACGCCGGCGTCGGCACGCAGACGGTCTCGCTGACCCGGAACCTGATCGGTGTGCTGAGCGCGGGACTGGTACTCCTGTTCATCGTCGACTCCACCCGGGCCCGGCACCAGCGCCTCACCGTGATCGCGGGGCTGGTGACGGCGCTGGGCTCGCTGCTCGCCCTGAACCTGCTCGGTGACGCCCGGACGACCGCCCCGGCCTCGCCCCAGGGGCCGGCCACCGCCTCGTCCCTGTACTGGTTGATCCTCGTCGTCGCCCATCTGGCCGGCGACGCCGCCGCGGTCGTCGTCTGCTGGCCGTACAGCCTGCGGACGGCCGACCGGGACCTCGTGTGGTCGCTCCGGCTGTTCGCGATGGGCAGCGTCCTGGCCCTGGTCTTCTGGGCCGGCTACCTCTACCACCTCTACGTGCCCGACCAGGACCTGATGCCCTGGCTGTCCGTGGTCATCAGCGTGCACGGCCTGTTCCGCGCGGCCTCGCTGCTGGCGCCGACCGCGACCGCCCTCGCCCGGTCCATGACGGCGCTGCGGACCGTCTGGCGACTGTGGCCACTGTGGCGCGATCTCGTGGCCGCGGTCCCCCAGGTGGCCCTCGCCGACCCGCAGCGGACCCGGCTGCAGGCGGTGCTGCGGCCACGCTCCTCGTGGGCGCTGCAGGCGCACCGGCAGATCATCGAGACGTACGACGCGCTGCTGGAACTGCAGCAGTACGTCCGGCCGGAGGCCTACGAGACGGCACACCGGCAGGCCAGGCGTACGGGGATGCGGGGCGATCACCTTGCCGCCGCGGCGCTCGCCGGGGCGCTGGGCGAGGCCCGGCGGGCCAAGCTCAGCGGGGCGGCGCCGTCCGACCCGTGCCCGCTGCCCGGTGTGGAACGCGGCAGCCAGGCCACGCTCCTGGCCATCGCCGGGATGTGGCCCTCCCCCACCGGCCCGCTGCCCGCCGCGCCCGGCCCGCTCCGCCCCCGGCGCCCCTGACGGGCACAGGCACCGGAAAGGCGGGCCGGTTCCGTGGCGGGTGTCAGGCTCCGGTGCCGCGCGGCGTGACGTCGAAGTCGAACGCGACGGTGCCGGGGTCGATGACCGTGGCCCCGCCGTCCACGGTGAGCACCGCGCCGTTGACGAAGGACGCCGCCGGAGAGAGCAGCCAGCTGATCGCCTCGGCGACCTCACGCGGTTCGCCCGGCCGGCCCATGGGCAGCAGCCTGGTCGCCTGCTCGTAGGCGGACTCCGCCCCGCCGTCCCCCAGCCCCGCCTCCTGGGCGAAACGTGCCATGCGCCGGTCGGCCATCTCGGTCCTGATCCAGCTGGGGCACACCACGTTGGCGCGCACCCCCTGCCGCCCGTAGTCGACGGCGACGGAACGGCACAGCTGCAGCAGGGCGGCCTTCGAGGTGGCGTACGGGGCGTTGCTCGGGCCGTTGCGCAGCGCGGAGACCGACGCGACGCCGACGACCGCGCCGCGCGCCCGCGCCAGGTGCGGCATCGCCGCGCGCAGAAGGAGCATGGGACCGGTGACGTTGGTGCGCATGACCTCGTCCCAGTCCTCCAGCGACATGTCCCCGGCGGTTCCGCCGCGTCCGATGCCCGCGTTGAGCACCAGCCCGTCGACGCGCCCGTAGGCGTCGAGGGCCGCGCCCACCAGAGCGTCGACGGCGGCCGCGTCGCCCGCGTCGGACGGACACGCCAGTGCCCCGGTCTCCTTCTCGAGCCGCCGCAGCGGTTCGACCCGCCGCCCGGAGGCGACCACGTGGTGTCCGCCCTCGCACAGCAGCCGTGCGGTGGCTTCGCCGATGCCCGAGCCCGCGCCGGTCACGATGACAACTCGCTTGTCCGTCACTGTCCTTCGATCCTCTGTCCGAGATCACAAAACGGCTTCGATCGTAGACGGGGGCACCGGCCTGGGGATTCGTCACCGACGAAGTTGAGACACCCCCCCCCGCCGTCGTCCGGGAGAGCTGAGGGGACGGATCGCCCCAATCTCCTCCCGGCAGGCGCTGTCGTGGCTAAGCTCACGAGAACTGATGCACAGTCACGGGACGGGGGCCGGGGATGAGGTTCCGAATTCTGGCGGACGGCGACGAGGAGTCACTCGTAGATCTCCAGTCATGGCTGGCGGCTGACCCCGGCGCGGCCCGGCTGGAGGTCGCCACGGTCACAGGCCGCGGACCCACGATGGGCGTTCTCGAAGCACTGGACGTCATCCTGGGCAACGCGGTGGACGTGGCGAACTTCACTCTGGCGTACGTTGCCTGGCGATCGGTCAAGCGCGACGAGCGACCCGGGCCGGCCGGTGACGAAACGGGTGTGCACCGCCTGGTGCACGGGAACAGCACGGTGAGCATCGGCCACCTCGGCGCCGACGAACTGGCGGACCTGCTGCGCCGCCTGAACGACACCGACACCGCGGGAGCGGACGAGTGACGTCGGACGCCGGCCGGTCGCGGGCCGTCGTCTTCGGCGTCCACGACTTCCGTGAACTGCCCGGGCTGGACGGTGTGCGGCACAACGTTCCCGCTCTGCGGGAGCTACTCACCAGCGACGACGTCGGTGGGCTGGCGGAACGGGACTGCACCGTCGTACCCCCCGACGGGACGCAGCAGCAGATGCTGGACGCCCTGCACGAGGCCACGCACGAGGCAACCGATCTGCTGCTGGTCTACTACGCGGGACACGGTCACTTCGGTGGCCGCGACCGCTCGTTCCTCCTCGCCACCAGGAACTCCAGCGGACAGCGCCCCTACCACTCCGTCAAGTACAGCGACATCCGCGACCTCGTCTCGGGCTCCGCCGCACAGCGCAAAGTAGTCATCATCGACTGCTGCTTCAGCGGCCGGGCGCTGTCCATGTCGGACGAGCAGACCCCGACGCAGCTGGACACGGAGATCACCGGGGCCTGCGTCCTGACCTCGGCCGCCGGGACCGAGCGCTCGCTCTGCCTGCCGGACGGAAGCGTCTTCAGCATGGAGTTGACCAGACTGTTGCGCGAGGGTCTCAGCGGCGAGCTGACCGGCGGGCGCCGGGGTGAACATCTCCCCGACCTCACCATGACCGATGTCTTCAACGCCCTGCACACCAGGCTGCACGGCAGGACGATCGACGGCCTCCGGGTTCCCCAGCCCAGGATGAGCACCCGCGACCTCGGCCACCAGATCGTGCTCGCCCGGAACCGGGCGTACACGGGCCCGCCGGAAGGGGATCCGCAGTCCGGGGCGGCGGCACTGCCGGAAGAGCACGCCTGGGTGGCGGCGACGCGCGACCACCCGCTGTGGAACTACGCCGCCGACGAACGCGGTCTGTCCCTGCTGCGCGACACCGCCATCGCACTCGTCGCCCGGGCCGCCACCGCGACGACACGGGCCGGGGCGGGGCTCAACGGTGATCCGTGGCACTCCCTGTCCTTCACCGACAGGGTGGCCGAGTGGACCGACAGCCTCCTGCTCGACAGCAGCCTGCGTCCGGAGGATCTGGAGCTGTCCGCCGCCGAGGTCTTCCTCCTCGTCACGCACCCCTACCTGCACGCCGCGTTCTGGAGGCAGAACGCGAGCCGCTACAGCTCGATCGGGCCGACGGAGCTGGCCGAGGCCCAGAGCACCGCACCGGCCCGGCGGAGTTACGAGATCTTCCTGCGGAACCAACCCCGGCTGGTACGACGTGCGCTGCGGAACAACGACCGCCGGGCCTCCGAGGCCATCGGGTGGTGGCTCTTTCACCGCTGGCTCGTCCTGGAACCGAGACTCTACGACCCCGCCGCCGCGGAAACCCTGCTCGACCGTCTTGCCGTGCCCCTGGCGGAAAGCTCCCCCCGGGAGAGGAGGCTCGTCGAGGATGTCCTCGATCCCCCGCTGATATCCCGGCTGCTGCGCGCGCCCCAGCTCTCCGGACTGGCCGAGCGGGCCGATGCGCTGCCCCGCAGTGTGGGAGTGGCGGAGACCGCCCAGCGGGTCAGGGCGGACCAGCTCGCAGAACTGCTGCGTGTCGCCCACCTCTTCGCGATCGACCCGATCGCCCTGCCGGAGGTGCTGGTGGATCACATAGGCATCGGGTACGCCGTCGATCTCCCGGATCTTCACGGCACACTCGACCGGCTCAGATGGGGGGCGAACGGGCGGACCCGGGTCCTGAGAGCGACGTGCCACCATCTCGCCCTCGACCTCGGCCTGCGCCAGCACGCCGCCGCACTCGACACGCTGTTGGCTCGGATCGACATCAGCAGCGGCGACGGAGAACGGCCGGCTCTGCTGCGCAACCTCCCCCTGCACGTCACCGCCGAGCAGGTGACCCCGGCGGTCGACGTGAGCGGTCGCAGGGCCTACGAGTCGACCGAACTGCGGTTCCGGCTGGCGGACGACCGCATCCAGGAACTGCTCATGGGCGAGCAGCTCTACGGAGACCCCGCGCTCGCCATCCGGGAGCTGTACCAGAACGCACTCGACGCCTGCCGATACCGCGAAGCACGGACCACGTACCTGAGCCTCACCCGCGGCCAGCGAATGCCGTACCAGGGCACGATCACCTTCAGCCAGGGTGTCGACGCAAAGGGCCCGTATCTGGAGTGCCGTGACAACGGCATCGGCATGGGGGAGGTGGAGCTCCGGGACGTCTTCTCACATGCGGGCATGAGCTTCGCGGACATGCCGGAGTACATCGAGGAGAAGGCCCGCTGGGACGAGTGCGGCATCGCCATGCACCCCAACAGCCAGTTCGGCGTCGGGGTGCTCAGCTACTTCATGCTGGCGGACGACATCACCGTCACCACCTGCCGTCTCACCCCGGACGGCTTGCCGGGCGAGCATCTGCGCATCGAGATCGCCGGTCCCGGTTCCCTGTTCCGCATCCAGCGCCTGGAACGCTGTCCCGACGCCTACACCAGCGTTCGCCTCCGGCTTCGGTCGTCCGACCTCACCTCCTGCGTCGACGTACTGCGCCGCATCCTGTGGATCTCCGAATTCGACGTCACGGCGAGTGACGACCGGGGGGAGTGCCAGATGTGGGATGCGGACGTCCTCGGCCGCAGTGCGCCGCTGGGCGCCCCCGATCCCCACGACACGGACGCCGTTCGCGACCAGGATGCCGTCACGGTGGCGACTTCGACTCCCGCGGTGTGGTGGTGCAGCACCAACGGCGCGGTGCTGGCCGACGGCCTGTGGGCCGGGGAGCACCGGTTCGGGGCCGTGGTGAATCTGTCCGGCAAGCAGACACCCACCCTGACAGTGGACCGGCGGCGGATCATCGATCCGGACACCGCTGAGATCGAACGGCTGCTGCGCCACGAGATCCCCAGCCTGCTCGACGCCAAGGACGCCGTCCTCCGGCACGACTGGCTGCAGCGCGTCCTCGAAGAGAGTCCGGGGCTCGCCGACGAGATCTTCGCCGAGGCGGTGCGCGTCGGCTTCACACCGTGGCGGATCGCGGGCCAAGAGGTGGACATCACGAAATGCGGGTACTACCCGCCGGACGGCTTCCTGGCCATCCCCGGACACGACCCGTGGTCAAGTCCCGTCGGCACCCTGCCGGCGGTCGACGCGTTCCGGAGGGAGGCTCTGGTCGACGCGGGCTTCTTTCCCGGGTTCGTCGCCACCAGACCCCCGACCGCGGCCCTCCCCGTACCGTCCGACATCTACGTGCTGGCTCCGCAGTGGGACACATCGAGGGTGGTCGCGCCCTGGAGGGGGTCGGCGATGTGGCATGCCGCGGGGGTGAGCATCGGACTGATAGCCCAGGCTGCCGCCAAGACCGGCCGGTCCTTCGAAGAGGTCACCGCTCGCCTGGAACGACTCGGCTTCTCGACCCCTGTCACCTCGGTGACCCGACTCGAACGCGACGATCTCCGCATCATCACAGAGGGTGTGGCGGGAGACCCGTCCTGGCTGGACCCGAGCAAGCCCGTGCACCCGGCTCACATCCTCGAAGTCGCGGCGGAGACCGGGCACACCCCCGAGCACATCATCAGTCGTCTGACCGAACTCGGTTACCGCGCGGCCACCGACCCGATGCCCCGGCCGGAGCCCGACGACCAGCTCATCCTCAGTCTCGACCTGGACGCGCGGCGGCCCTGGCTCGACCTGGAATCCCAGGTCAGCAACGCGCACCTGGTGCTGGCCGCCGACAGGACGGGGTTGTCCGCCGAGGAGGTCGCCGCACGCCTGAGGCAGTTCGGCTTCTCGATCCCCACCACATCCGTGCCCGTACTCGAACCCGACGACCTCCGCGTCCTGAGCAGGGACGCCACAGGTCGCAGCCCCTGGCTCGATCCCGGCGAACCCGTACACCCGGCACACATCATCCTGACCGCGGCCGCGACCGGTCATACCCCCGAGCACGTCATCAGCCGTCTGGCCGAACTCGGCCACCGCGTGGGCCCGTTTCCTGTACCGCGCCAGGAGCCCGGCGATCTGCGCATCCTCAGCCAGAACTGCACCGAAAGCGCGCCGTGGCTGGACCGCGATGCAAGCGTTCACCCCGCCCAGATCGTGCGGGCCGCCTCCGTCACCGGGCGCACGGTCGACCACGTCTCCTCCCGTCTCGCGCAGTTCGGACTCCGCGCCGCCACCCGTGTACCGCAACCGGAACCGGACGACGCCCGCATCATCAGCCGTGATCTGGACGGCGAGGCGCCCTGGCTCGACTACGCGCAGCCGGTCGAACCCGGGCACATCCTGCGAGCCGCCAAAGCCACGAACCGGTCCGCCCGAGCCGTCATCGCCCGGCTGGAAGAGTTCGGCTACAGACTGCACGACGCCGTGGCCCTGAGCACCGAAGCGTTTCCGGTGGAGCCGTCGGCCGAGGAGAAGCGGGGCTGAGAAGCGCGGGCCGCATGGCGGGAGCGACGCCTGGACCCCCATGGTCGCTCAGATGCGGTCCGTCAGGTCCTCGGCGTACACCTGGGACAGTGGCTGCGGGCCGACGTACTGCTGGCAGTTGCACTGCCCCGCCTCGAAGCGCAGCGGCTTCTTGTTCTCGTCCCAGGCCGTGGGCACCTCGACGCGTTCGTGGCAGCGGCCCTGTTTGTCGTGCTTGGCCAGGTGGTGTGTGCAGCCGCACACGGGTTCCGGCGTGCGGTGGGCGGCTTCCAGGGCGAGGCGCTCCTGCTTCGCCGCCTCCATCAGTTCCAGCTTCCGCTCATGCCGGTTCTTCAGCGCCGTACGGACGGTGTCGGCGGCCCACCCGAAGCCGCCCGTCCCGAAGACGATCAACACCCACCAGAACGAGTCCATCCTGATCCTTCCCCCGGTACGGCCGTTCTCGGCCGGGCCGCCTACGCGCTTGATCAGGATAGACACTGTTCTGCATGACTCAGACGAGTTCGGGCTGGGGTTCCGGTCGTCGCGTCGGTGCGGGTGCCGGTTCCCATGGCCGGGTGGTCCGCAGATAGCCGTAGATCACCGAGGTCATGGCCAGAATGAGCAGGGGCCCGAACACCCACGGCTGTCCGGCCATCTCCATCGGCAGCCAGCGGTACGCCACCAGGAGCACGGCGAAGACCGTCGTACCGTAGGCGACCAGCTGGATTCCCGGCCGGTCCCAGCCACGGTCGAGCGAGCGCAGTGCCGCCTCGATGGTGAGCGCGAAGACCACGCCGGCGACGAGATCCGCGCCGTAGTGGTAGCCGAATCCGAGCGTCGCGGTGAGCGTGGCGATCAGCCAGAAGGTTCCCGCGTACCGCAGGATCCGCGGGGCTCTGCGGGAATGGACGAATATCGCGGTGGCCCACGCCGTGTGGAGGCTGGGCATGCAGTTGCGTGGGGTGATCCCGTCGTACGTCATCGGGTGCGGGGTGTGGACCGGCGGCGGGGTGTCCGGCCACAGGTTGGCCACCGCCCAGTGCACGCCGCCGGTGCCGGAGGCGCCCGGGCCGTAGGCGAAGACCGGTCCGACCATCGGGAAGAGCATGTAGATGCCCGGCCCGAGGAGGCCGATCACCAGGAAGGTGCGCACCAGGTGATGGCTCGGGAAGCGGCGCTCGGCCGCCACGTCGCGCAGCTGGTAGAGCGCGACGACGACCGCGGCCACCGCGAGCTGCGCGTAGACCAGGTGGAGAACGTGCGTGCCGATCGGGCTGGTGGCCCTGACCATCCGGCCCACCAGCCACGACGGGTTGCCCAGCGCGTGATCGGCGGTGGCCACGTACTGGTCGAGCACCGCCGGGCGGGCCTTGGAGGTGATGACCAGCCAGGTGTCGCCGATCTTGCGGCCGGCCACGAGCAGCAGGCCCAGCCCGGCGCCCTTCAGGAGCAGGACGCGTTCGGCGCCGGTGCGACGGGTGACGGCGATGACCGCGCACCCCAGCATCACCCACAGCGCGCCGTTGCCGAAGAGATGGCCTTCGGTCGCCCGGATGCCGGCCGCCCACCGCACCAGCACGAAGACGGCGTCGACGCCGATCGCGGCACCGGCCGCGAGGAACCGTTGCCGCCGGGTGAGCACCACCATCATCAGCGCCAGGCCGCCGTACACCGGCCCGGGCTTCGGGGCCCACAGCAGCTCTTTCAGCTGGTCGGTGATCGGCCCCGGCTGACCGTAGCGGCGTGCGGTGATCTCCATCGCGACGAGGATTCCGAGAGCCGCCGCACCCGCCGCCGTCCACAGCATCACTCGCCGTTGCCGCCAGGCGGCGGACGGCGCAGCAGCTCTGCCGTTGATTCGCGAGAACACCCGCGACGCTCTAGATATCAATCGTTCAGCCGATTTATTCGATATGGGCGAGATGAAGGAAAGCGATGAGGGTAATCATCACAAGTTCGAATATGCTATCGGAGCGATACGGTCAGCCAGCCGCCGGCTCGTCCGGCAGCGGGTGGTGACCGCGGCTCGATGAGTCCGCGAAGCTGCCGCCCCGACCGCCGGTTCCGGACCCGCGTCGCCCCTACCGTCAAGTCGCGTACCTGCAAAGCGACTTGGGAGAGTTGGGAAGGGGCACAGATGAACAAGGGTCTTCGTACGGCGGCCGCGGCCGCGGCGCTGGTCACCGGGATCGTCACGGCGTCGGCCGCGCCCGCGGCGGCGGCCGGCCGGACCGAGCGGATCACCTCGCAGGAGCAGCTGGCGGCGAGCATCGCCAAGGCGGTCGCGGCCGAGAAGGAGCACGGCGTCGTCAGCAACGGCGTCACCGGCGGCCTGGTCGCCCTCAGCGAGGCGTCGGGCATCAACCGGCCCAACTGCTAGGGGTGCGGAGGTGAGCACCGTGGACGGTTCCGCGGGGCGTCAGCCCCTCAACTGGTGTCCCTCCGGCGACGCGAGCCGCCCGGAGAGCGTGGTCCTCGGCGTCCGCTCCGGGGACCAGGGCGAGGTCGTCTATCTCGCCGATCCGGTGCCGGCTGCCGAGGTCCTGGGCAGCGTCCCGGAGGGCATCGCCCCCCATCGGGTGCTGCGGTTCGCCTCGCACTGCGTGTCGGACTGCGCGAACCGGGTGGGCGAGGCGTGCGGTCTGATCGAGCGCATCCGGACCGTGCCGGCGAAGTCCGAGGCCGGATCCGGGGCCGTACCACGGTGCCACCTGCGTCCGCACTGCAAGTGGTGGAACCAGGTCGGCGTCGAGGGCTGCCACCGCTGCCCCGCCGTCGTCACCCTCAACCCGCACGACGACGAGCTGAACGTGCTCGTCGCCGACCCCGAGACGACCTTGGAGCAGTTGGAGAGCTGGATGGCCGCGGCGCAGTGAGCCGGCCGGCGCGGACGGACTGGACAGGGCCCCGGGCCGGGCGAACCGGCACGGGGCCCGGCCCGTTTCCCTGCGCCGGCGCGTACTTCGGCACGCGCGTGTGCGTGTGCCTCATCGTTTTCAGCGTGTGCTTCACCTTTTGACTCAGCATGTCGTTCAGGACAGAGAGGGACTCCCATGGACGAGTGGATACGGCGCTTCCACCACGCCCCCGACGCCCCCGCCCGCCTGCTGTGCTTCCCGCACGCGGGCGGCGCGGCCGCCGCCTACCACGCCCTGTCGGCCGCGGTCGCCGGCCCGCTGGAGCCCTCGGTGGTGCAGTACCCGGGCCGGCACGACCGCCTCACGGAGCCGTTCGCCGAGCGGATCGACCAGGTCGTGGACGCCGTCCTGGACGCGCTGCCCGCGGATCCGGCGGGCCGGCCGCTCGCGTTGTTCGGACACAGCATGGGCGCGCTCATGGCGTTCGAGACGGCCAGAGCGCTCCAGGCGCGGGGCCGGACGCCCGCCGCGCTGTTCGTGTCGGGTCGCGGAGGGCCCTCGCTGCCGCTCGTGACGCGGTGGACGGGGGTGCCCTCGGACGACGACCTGCTGGCGGAGCTGCGGCTGCTGGCCGGTACGGACGACAGTCTGCTGGTCGACCCGATGCTGCTGGAGCTGGCGCTGCCCGTCCTGCGCGCGGACTACGCGATGCTGTCCGCCTACTCCTACCGCCCCGGCCCCCGGCTGCGCTGCCCGGTGGTGGCGCTGACGGGGGATGCCGATCCGCGGGTGCCGGTGGCCGAGGTGCCGGCCTGGCAGCAGGAGGCGGAGGGGGCGTTCACGACGCATGTGCTGCCCGGCGGGCACTTCTACCTGGACGACCATCTGCCGTACGTGACGGAGGTGCTGACGTCGCTCTTCGCACACGCGTGAGGAAGGGGAAAGGGGGCCGGTGACGACCACCGGCCCCCTTTCCCATGCGCTCACGCGCTCATGTCCTCACGCGTTCTCGAACTCGCTGAGCAGCGCGTCCAGCGCGTCGTCGGGTTCCCGGGACTCGACGATCCGCCGGGCCAGCTCGTCGAGCGTCAGCTCTTCCAGGAACAGGGTGAGCGGCACGTCGATGCCGAAGTCGTCGCGCAGGCAGCCGACCAGATGGACGGCGGCGAGGGAGTCACCGCCGGCGGCGAAGTACGTCATGCCCAGATCGCCGGCGTCGTTCAGGCCCAGCGTCTCGACGAGCAGGGCGCGGACGGACGCGTCCAGGCCATCGCCCGCCTCCGGTCCCTGAGCATCCGGTCCCGGAGCATCCGGCAGCTGAGCACCCGGGGCCTGAGAGGCCGGGGCCTGGGGATCCGGGGCCATGGAATCCGCTCGCCGGGACTCCTGTTCCCGGGACGCCGAGGCCGCCCCCAGGGCGAGCGCCCCGTAGCTCTCGCCGCCGAACGGGTAGGTCGGCAGCGAGACCCGGCGGCCCTGCCCCGGCCACGGCAGCAGCTCGTCCCGCAGCCACGCCTCCCCGATCGCCCGCAGCTCCTCCGCGACGGCCGGGGCCACCGCCATGCGGCCTTCCGCGAGTTCGGCGAGGCCGATCGCGGCCTCCTCCCGGTCGGCGGCCAGGACGTAGGCGCGGACGGCCAGGGGGGTGCGACCGAAGCGGAGGGTGTGGGCGGTGTCGGCGAGGGTGGGGGCATCCGGGGCGCGCAGGGCGGTGGCCAGGCGGCCGGCGAGGGCCTTGAGGGCGTCCTCGGTGTGCGCGGACAGAAGCAGCACCTGCGGATCCGGCGATTCGGCGCCCCGGGAGCGGGGCGGTGCCTGTTCCAGGACGACATGGACGTTGGTGCCTCCGATGCCGACCGAGCTGACGCCGGCCCGGCGGGGGCCGTACTCGGGCTCGGGCCACGGTTCGGCCTCGGTGACGACGTGGAACGGCGAGTCGTCCAGGGCGAGTTCGGGGTGCGGACGGCCGGCTCCGGCGGTCGGGGCGATGACGGCGTGCTCCAGCATCAGGACGGTCTTGATGACCCCGGCCACGCCCGCGGCCGCGTCCAGGTGGCCGATGTTCGCCTTCACCGAACCCAGTCCGATGGAGTTGGTGCCGAGGGCGCCCTTGAACGCGGCGGTCGCGGCGGTCGCCTCGATACGGTCGCCGAGCTCGGTGGCCGTGCCGTGCGCCTCCAGGTACTGGGCGTCGGCCGGGTCCAGGCCCGCCGTCGTCCAGGCCTCCACGATGGCGGCGGTCTGCTGGTCGACGCCGGGGGCGGTGAAGCCGACGCGGGCGGAGCCGTCGTTGGTGACGGCGCTGCCGCGGATGACCGCGCGGACGGGGTCGCCGTCGGCGAGCGCGTCGGCGAGGCGGCGCAGTACGACCACGCCGACGCCGTTTCCGGGCACGGTGCCGCCGGACGCCTCGTCGAAGGGGCGGCAGCGGCCGTCGGACGAGAAGATCCCGCCCTGGTAGTGGACGTATCCGCGGCTGCGGACGGTGTCGACGGCGACCCCGCCGGCGAGCGCCGTGTCGCAGTCGCCGAGGAGCAGGGCCTGGCAGGCGAGGTGGATCGCGGTCAGGGAGGTGGAGCAGGCGGTCTGGACGGTGAGGCTCGGGCCGTCGAGGCCGAGGCGGTAGGAGATCCAGGGGCCGAGGAACTCGCGGTCGGTGAGGATGCGCACCTGCAGGGCGCCGATCCGCGCGGCCAGCCCGGGGTCGGTCTGGGCGGCCAGCATGTGCTCGGTGACACCACCGCCGACGTAGACGCCGGTGCGGCGCGGTGCGCCGAGGGGATCGTGGCCGGCGTCCTCCAGGGCGGACCAGGCGGTCTGCAGGAGCAGCCGGTGCTGGGGGTCGAGGACGGCGGCCTCGGTGCGGTTGAAGCCGAAGAGGCCGGCCTCGAACCGGTCGGCGTCGGCGAGGACGCCCTTGGCCGGCACGTAGTCGCGACCGCGGATCTCGTCCGGGTCCGCGCCGTCGGCGAGGAGTTCCTCCTCGGTGAAGTCGGTGATGGAGGTGACCCCGCCGAGGAGGTTCTTCCAGTACGTGCCGAGGTCGGGGGCGCCGGGGAAGCGGCCGCTCATGCCGATGACGGCGATGGCGGAGTCGAGGGCCTCGGCGGCTGCGGTGTCGGTCATCGGAGTGTGCCTTTCCGGGAGCGGAGTCGTCGGGCGGCGGTGCGCCGGTGGTGTCGTTCACGGCCGCGGGCGGCGGAGTCGTCGGGTTCCGCCTCTCGTGCCTGGTCGAGGCGGGCGGCGAGGGAGGCGACGGTGGGGTGGCGGAACAGGTCGACCAGGGTGATCCCGCCGTCCGCACCGGCTTCGCGCAGGGCGGCCAGCACACGCAGCAGGCGGACCGAGTTGCCGCCCATTTCGAAGAAGTTGTCGTGGACGCCGACCCGGTTCATGACCAGGACGCGTGCCCAGATGTCGGCGACCAGCTGCTCGGTCGCGGTCCCGGCGGCCGCCGCACTCGCGTCCGGCACGCGGCGGGTGACGTCCGGCTCGGGGAGCCGGGAGCGGTCGACCTTGCCGTTGCCGCTGAGCGGCAGTTCCGCGAGGCGGACGAACAGCTCGGGGAGCATGAAGGCCGGCAGCCGCTCGGCGAGGTGGGCGCGCAGGGCGTCGGCGGCGGGCGGGGCGGTCTCGTCGCGGCACACCACGTAGCCGATGAGCCGCTGTTCGTCGCCGGTGCCGCGCACGGTCACCGCCGCGATCCGCACGTCCGGGTGGGCGGCCAGCAGCGACTCGATCTCGCCCAGTTCGATGCGCACCCCGCGCAGCTTGACCTGGAAGTCGCTGCGTCCGAGATAGGTCAGCGCCCCGTGCGCGTCGACGCGGCCGAGGTCGCCGCTGCGGTACATGCGGGTGCCGGGTGCGCCGTACGGGTCGGCGACGAACCGCTCGGCGGTCAGGCCGGGTTGTTCGATGTAGCCGCGGGCGAGTCCGGCGCCGGTGATGTAGATCTCGCCGGTGACGCCGACGGGGACGGGCCGCAGCCGCTCGTCCAGGACGTAGAAGCGGCTGCCCGCGACCGAGCGGCCGAGCACCACCGGGTCGCCCGGGGTCAGGTCGGCCGTGTGGGAGTAGACGGACACCTCGCTCGGGCCGTAGGCGTTCACGATCCGCCGGCCGGGTTCGTGCAGCCGCTCCACGAGTTCGGCGGGGCAGGCCTCGCCGCCGACCGCGATGGTGCGCAGGTGGGGCAGCTGTCCCTTGATGTCGGGCAGCAGCATGGCGGCGGACGGCGGCAGGAACACGTAGGTGATGCGGGAGTCGCGCAGCCGGTGCAGCAGGGCCTCGCCGAGCCGTTCCTCCTCGGTCGGGACGTGCAGCTCGGCGCCGGCGACCCAGGGGAAGAACAGGTCGGAGACGGCGACGTCGAAGCCGAACGCCACGAACTGCAGCACCCGGTCGGCGGCCGTCACCGGGAAGGAGTGGCGCACGGCCGTGGTCAGGTTGACCAGGGAGCGGTGCTCGACGGCCACGCCCTTGGGGCGGCCGGTGGAGCCCGAGGTGAACAGGACGTAGGCGAGGTCGCGGGCGCCGGGTGCCGGGCCGTCGGTGACGGGCCGCGGTTCGGCCGGGTCGGCGCGGTCGACGCGCAGGCAGGGCACGCCGAGTTCCGCGGCCCGCTCGGCGGTGGCCTCGGCGGTCAGCAGCAGGCCGGCGCCGGAGCAGTCGAGCATGTAGCGCAGGCGGTCGTCGGGGTGGGCGCGGTCGAGGGGCACGTAGGCGCCGCCCGCCCGCAGCACCGCGAGCGCGGCGATGCCCTGCTCCGCCGAGCGGGGCAGGAGCAGTCCGACCCGGCTGCCGGGGCCTACGCCGACGGCGCGCATCCGGGCCGCCAGTGCGTCGGCCCGCTCCAGCAGGTGCCGGTAGCTGAGGCGTTGTGTGCCGTGGACGAGCGCGGTGGCGTCCGGGCGGGCCGCCGCGACGCCGGCGATCAGGTCGGGGACCAGCCGGTCGCCGGGGGCGGCCTCGCCGAGACGGTCGTTCTGTGCGACGAGCAGCCGGCGCTCGTCCTCCGCGACCGGGGCGAGGCTGGAGAGCGGGGCGTGCGGGTCGGCGAGGAGGCCGTCCAGCAGGACCGTGAAGGTGCGGGTCCAGCGGCGCACGGTCGCCGCCTCGAACAGGTCGCCGCGGTGGATGAACTGGGCGGCCAGCTCGTCCCCCCAGCGCTCCACGTGCAGATGGAAGTCGAACTTCGCGGTGTCCAGGGTGAGTTCGAGGCGTCGGGTGTCGGTGCCGGCGAGGTCCAGGGTGAGGGCGGTGTCGTCGTCGTAGGAGAAGACGACCTGGACCACGGGGTCGTGGCCGGTCTCACGGACCGGGGCGAGGGCGTCCACCACCGCCTCGAACGGGGCTTCCTGGTACGGGGCGGCGGCCCGCAGGGCGGTACGGACGCGGGTGGTCAGCTCGTGGAAGGAGGGGTCACCGCTCACGTCGACGCGCAGGGCGAGGGTGTTGGCCAGCATGCCGACGGTGTGCTGGAGGTCGGGGTGCTCGCGGCCGGACACCGGGTAGCCGATGACGAGGTCGTCGCGGCCGGAGAGCCGGGCGAGGAAGGCGGCGTAGGCGGCGAACAGGGCCATGAAGGGCGTCGCCCCGCAGGCGCCGGCCGCCTCGGCGAGGCGGGCACGCGTGGCGGCCGGGAGCGGGAAGCGGGCACAGCCGCCGTCGGCGGAGCGCACGGCGGGCCGCGGACGGTCCGTGGGCACCTCCAGGGTGGTGGGCGCGCCGCGCAGCGCCTCCACCCAGTGCCTCACGGCCGTGTCGAACTCCCCCGCCGCCTGGCGTTCGCGCTGCCAGACCGCGAAGTCCGGGAACTGCAGGGGTTGCCCGGGTGGACTGTGCGGCCGTCCGGCGGCTTCGTCCCGGTAGGCGGCGCCCAGTTCGTCCAGCATGACGCCCAGCGACCAGCCGTCGCAGACCAGGTGGTGGGCGACGAGCAGCACGCGGTGGGTACCGTCGTCGACGGCGTACACCGTGCAGCGCAGCAGCGGTCCGGTGGCCACGTCGAAGGGGCGGGCGGCCTCCTGCCGGAGCAGCGTGTCCACCCGGTCGGCGGGGACCGCGTCCTCGACGGTGAGCGCGGCGCCGCCGGCGGCCCGCACGAGCTGGGTCTGGGTGCCGTCCGGGGCGGTGCGGAAGACGGTGCGCAGTGACTCGTGCCGGGCGACCAGCGTGTCCAGGGCGCGCCCGAACGCGGCGGCGTCGAAGGGGCCGGTCACGGCGAAGGCCGCGGGCACGTTGTACTGCGCGGTGCCCGGGTTCAGCTGGTCGAGGACGAGCAGCCGGCCCTGCGCGTCGGAGACGGGGAACGCGTACTCCTCGTCGGTGGCCGGCGGGACGAGGGCAAGGGTGTCGGTGGTCATCGGTCACTCTCCCCGGAGGGTGGTTTCGAGGACCGCGGCGACGCGTGTCGCCGGGTCCGGCTGCAGTACTCCGTCGTGCGTGCAGGCGAGTTCGTGCACGTCGAGGGCGGCGGTCGAGGGTCGCCAGGCGGCCGCCTTCTCGGCGGTGGCGGCGTGGGACTGGCGGGTCGCGGAGAAGAGGGTGACGGGGCCGTCGTAAGGGGACGGGCGCCAGGCGCGGGAGAGGTGGATGTGGTGGGCCTGCGCATCGGTGATCGCGTGCAGGACCCCGTCGCCGAGAGCGGCGAGCGGGCCGTCGGCGGCACGGACCGCGGCGAACGCCTCGGCGCGGCCCCACCGGCCCGGTGGTGCGGGCCGGCCCGGCGCGTGGCTGTCGAGCAGGATCCGCAACGACTCCCGCTCGACCACGTCCGCCGGCAGCCGGGGCGTACCGGGCGGCTGGGGCATCGCGTCCAGCACGGCCAGCAGCCGCACCTCCTGCCCGGCCGCGCGCAGGCGTGAGGCGATCTCGTGGGCGACACAGCCGCCGAAGGAGTGGCCCAGCAGGGCGTACGGGCCGTTCGGCACGCGGGCGCGGATGCGCTCGGTGTACGCCTCGGCCAACGCGTCGACGCTCGCCGGGAGCCCGCTCGCCCCGTCGGTGAGCGCTGGGCTCTGCAGGGCGTGCACCGGGCGGTCCGGGTGGAGGTGCGGGAGGAGGGCGGCGAAGGACCAGCCGAGTCCGAGGGCCGGGTGGACGCAGAAGAGGGGGATGCGGCCACCGCCTGGGCGGAGGGTGAGGAGGGGGGACAGGTCGGTGTCGGGAGTGGGGACGGTGCGGGCGGCGAGCAGGGCGGGGGTCGGGGCCGCGAACAGGGTGGCCAGCGGCACCCGGGCCTTCGACGCCAGCCGCAGCGCGGTCAGGGAGTGGCCGCCGGCCGTGAAGAAGTCGGTGTCCGGGTGGACGTCGGGCACGCCGAGCACCTCTGCGAACAGCGCGCACAGCCGCCGTTCGCGGTCGTCGCGCGGGGCGCGGGTGCGGCGGCCGCCGAGCGCGGCGCCCGTCGGCTCGGGCAGTGCGGCCCGGTCCGTCTTGCCGTGCCGGGTGAGCGGTACGTGGTCGATGCGGGCCCATACGGAGGGGACGAGGTGGGCGGGGAGCCGTCGGGCGGCGGCCTCCTTGGCCCTGGCCAGGAGGGCGGGCCAGTCGTCGCCGGTGGCCTCGTCCGGCAGGAGCCAGGCCGCCAGCCGCTTGCCGCCGGTGGCGTCCGGGCGTGCGGCGACGACGGCCCGCCGTACCCCGGGGCAGGCCGCGAGCGCGGACTCCACCTCGGCCGGTTCGATACGGACGCCGCGCACCTTGATCTGGTCGTCGGCACGGCCGCGGAAGTCGAGGACGCGGTCGCCGGTCCAGCGGGCCAGGTCGCCGGTGCGGTACATACGGCCGCCCGGCGGCCCGTACGGGTCGGCGACGAACCGCTCGGCCGTCTGTCCGGGTCGTGCGAGGTAGCCGTGCGCCAGGCCGGTGCCGGCCAGGTAGAGCTCGCCGGTGCCTCCCTCGGGCACCGGGCGCAGGAGGCCGTCCAGGACGTAGGCGCGGGTGTTGTCCAGCGGGCGGCCGAGGGGGATCACGCCGGGGCCGCCGTCGGTGGTGTGGGCGGTGGCGAAGACGGTCGCCTCGGTGGGGCCGTAGCCGTTGACGACGGTGGTGCCCGGGCAGTGGGCCAGGACGCGGGCCACGGTCGCGGGGTCGAGCACATCGCCGCCCGCCCAGATCTCCGTCAGTCCGGCCGCCGACTCCGGTGCGATCTCGGCGACCGTGCGCAGGAGTTCGGGGGTGAGGAGCAGCGCGGTGATCCTCCGTTCGGGTATCACGCGGCGCAGGAGGCCGGGGGTGACGGGGCCGGGTGGGGCGACGACGACCGTCCCGCCGTTCAGGAGCGGGATCCACACCTCGTACGTCGACGAGTCGAAGGTGTACGGGGCGTGCAGCAGCACACGGCGGTGGCCGTCGCCCTGGAAGCGGGCGTCGGCGGCGAGTTCGACGATGCCGCGGTGCGGGACGACGACGCCCTTGGGTTCGCCGGTGGAGCCGGAGGTGTGGAGGACGCAGGCGGGTGAGCCGGGGTGGGGTTCCGGGAGGGGCGAGGTGATGGCCGCGCCGGGCGCGTGGACGTCCAGCGCCTGTACGGCACCGGGTGGTTCGGTTGCCGTCCCGGCGGTCAACGCCAGCCGGATCCCCGCCGCCTTCGTCAGCCGGGCCAGGCGTTCGGCGGGCTGGGCCGGGTCCAGCGGGAGCCAGCAGGCGCCCGCCTTGAGGACGGCCAGCTGGGCCACGACCACGGCCGGGGAGCGGGGCACCAGCAGGGCGACCGTGTCGCCGGGGGCCGTGCCCGCCCGGATCAGACGGGCGGCCAGGGCGTCGGAGGCGGCGTCCAGGCCGGCGTAGGTGAGGACGCCGTCGTCCGACTCGACGGCCGGGGCGTCCGGGGTACGCGCGACCTGCTCGGCGAACCGGCCGGTGACGGTGGCCGGCCGGGCCGGGGGACGGACCGGGCCGGTGGCGAGGTCGATCAGCCCCTGGTGCTCCGCGGGCGGCAGCACGTCGATGCGGTCCGCGATCCGGTCGAGGCCGTCCGCCAGCCGGGCCAGGGCATGGGCCGTTCGCCCGGCCGTCGCGGACGCCGACAGGCCCCGGCGGCAGCCGACCGACAGCGTCAGCCGCTCACCGGCGGTGACGGCCAGGGTCACCGGGTAGTGGGTGGCGTCCGTGACCTGGAGGAGGGCCGGTTCGTCCGGGTCGGTGTCGTCCTCGCCGCGCTGCGGGAAGTTCTCGAAGGCGAGGACGGAGTCGAACAACTCCCCCACACCAGCCGCCTGTTGGATGTCGGCGAGCCGTGCGTGCTGGTGGGCGGCGAGCCGGGACTGCTCCTCCTGGAGGCGGACCAGCAGCTCGGTGACGGTCTCGCCGGCCCGCAGCCGGACCCGTACCGGGAGCGTGTTGACGAACAGGCCCACCATGCTCTCGACGCCGGGCAGGTCGTGCGGACGGCCGGAGACGACCGCGCCGAAGACCACGTCCCGGCCGCCGGTGGTGCGGGCCAGGACGAGGGCCCAGGCGGTCTGGACGAGGGTGTTGAGGGTGACGCCGGCCTCCGCCGCGCGCCGGGTGAGGGTGGCGGTCAGGCCGGCGGGCAGGCGGATCAGGGCGCGGTCGCAGGGGGAGTCGTCGGCCGTGGCCGGGAGCGTGAGCGGTACGGGCGGTTCGAGGCCCTCCAGGGCCTCGGCCCAGGCTGTCTCCGCCTTGTGCCGGTCCTGCCGCGCCAGCCACGCCAGGTAGTCGCGGTAGGAAGCGGTGGGCGGCAGCGGGCGGCCCGCGACCAGGGCGGCCAGGTCCGCCTCCAGGACCGGCATGGACCAGCCGTCGAGCAGGATGTGGTGGAAGGACAGGAGCAGTTCGGCGCCCGTGTCGTGGCGGGCGAGGGTGGCCCGCACGAGAGGGGGCCGCGCGGGGTCGAAGCGCCGGGACGCGTCCGCGTCCAGCAGCATCCGCATCCGTACGGCCCGCTCGTCCGGACCGAGGCCGGTGAGGTCGGCCTCCCGCCACGGCACCCGCACCGCGCGCGGGATGATCTGCACGGGCCGGTCGAGGCGTTCGTGGCGGAAGCAGGCGCGCAGATTGGGGTGGCGCCGCAGCAGTTCCGTCACCGCGGCCCGTGTCCGCTGCGGGTCGGTGCCGGGGCCGATCCGGAACCGGGCCTGGACCAGGTAGGGGTCGGGTCCCGTCGTGTCCCGCAGGGTGTGGAAGAGGAGTCCTTCCTGGGCCGGGGACAGCGGCAGGACGTCCTGGACGTTTCCGCTCATCGGACGGCCACCTCACCGTCGAAGCCGCCGAAGCCGGCGAAGCCGTCGATGTACTCCTCGGACTCCACGTCGTCCTCGAACTCCAGTCCGTCCTCCAGCTCGGCGAGCTGATCCACGGTCAGGGCGACCAGCGGGAAGTCGGACGGGGTGTGGCCGGCGGCCGAGCCGTCCGCCGTGTCCGCCACGAGCGCGGCGAGCTCCTCGGTCCACAGCCGGGCCAGCTCGCGTACGTCGTCCTCGGCGAGCACGCCCTGCGCGTACGAGAAGGTCGCCTCCAGCCGCGGTGCGCCCTCCGTGCCCCGGGCCAGTACGTCGATCTCCAGGGCGTGGGCGACCGGCACCGCGTCCGGCCCGGAGTCGAGCAGCCGTCCGCCGGCCGCGTCGTCCCCGGCGAACCGGCCCAGGTAGGCGAAGCGGACGTCGGGAGCGGGCAGCGCGGCCAGGGCCGGGCCGGCCTCGGGGTGGAGGTAGCGCAGCAGGCCCCAGCCGAGTCCCGCGGACGGCACCGCCCGCAGTTGCTCCTTCACCTGCTTGAGCGCCGCGGGTCCGGTGTCCGTGCCGAGGTCCAGACGGACCGGGTACTGGGTGACGAACCAGCCGACGGTGCGCGAGACGTCCACGGGTGCCGACAGTGCCTCGCGTCCATGTCCCTCCAGGTGGAGCAGGAGGTCGGTGCCGGTGCCGCGCCGGCGGACGGCCGCACGGACCAGGGCGGTGAGCAGAACGGCGTCGGCGCCGCAGTGGAAGGCGCCGGGGAGGGTGACGAGGGCGGACCGGGTCAGATCGGCGTCCACGTCGACGGTGACGGCGGCGCGGCGGGGGGCGCCGGCGGAACCGGCCGACCGGCTCGCCCAGTCGTCCTCCCCGATCAGCAGCCGGGCCTGCCCGGCGGTGCTCAACCGGCCCGTCCACCAGTCCAGTTCGTCGGTCATCCGGTCCGCCTCGGCGGGCAGCAGCCGCGCCCACCGGGCGAACGAGGCGCCCGGGTCCGCCGGGGGTTCGCCGCCGTCCGCCAGCAGCCGTGCCAGCTCCTGCCCCAGCACCCGCCAGGACACTCCGTCGACGGCCAGGTGATGCACCAGGAGCAGCAGCAGACCCGGCCGGTCGGGCCCGGCGTCGAACCAGACCGCCCGCAGCATCTCCCCCCGCTCCGGATCCAGTACGGCGGAGCGCGCCGCCGCTTCGGCGAGGTCTGCCGGGTCGGTGCCGGCGGGGACGGCGATCCGCTCAGCGCGTGCGGTGGCGGGGCCCGC
Source organism: Streptomyces filipinensis (assembly GCF_014649495.1). Taxonomy (GTDB): domain Bacteria; phylum Actinomycetota; class Actinomycetes; order Streptomycetales; family Streptomycetaceae; genus Streptomyces; species Streptomyces filipinensis. The sequence continues at coordinate 547,689 of NZ_BMTD01000003.1, forward strand.
CTCCAGTTCCCAGTCGGCGGACGCGTCGTGCCGGACCAGTCGCATGCGCAGGGCGGCGTGACGGTCGGCCAGGGCCGTGACGGCGGCGCGGACGCGGTCCTCGTCGACGCCGTGCGGCACGGGGAACGCCATCGACTGGATGAACGTGCCCAGGGGGCCGCCCTGTTCGCGCCACCAGCGCATGATCGGGGTGAGCGGGAAGCGGCCCTCGGCCAGGTCGGGTCCGGTCGGCTGCTCGGGGGCGGCCGGGCGGGCCGTCAGGGCCAGGCGGGCCGGGGTGCGGGCGGTGAAGACGTCCCTCGGGGCGAGGAGCAGGCCGGCCGCCGCGGCCCGGGCGGCGAGCTGGATGGCCATGATGCTGTCGCCGCCGAGCCGGAAGAAGTCGACGTCCACGTCCACCGGTTCGGTGCCGAGGACCTCGGCGTACAGGGCGCACAGGGTCTGTTCGGCGGTGGAGGTGGCGCGGGGGACGGCGGGCGGGGCGGCCGGGCCGCGGGGGGCCGGGGCGGGCAGGGCGGCCTTGTCGATCTTTCCGTTGGAGGTCAGCGGGAACGCGCCGAGGACGACCACGTCGGCCGGGACCAGTCCGGCGGGCAGACGTTCGGCCGCGTGGGTGAGCAGGGCGTCCGGGTCCGGGGTGTGGCCGGGGACCGGGACGACGTATCCGACCAGCTGCGGGCGGCCGGCCCTGCCCTCCCGGACGAGGGCCACCGCCCCACGGACGGCGGGGTGTTCGGCGAGGACGGCCGCGATCTCGGCGGGTTCCGCGCGCAGGCCGCGCAGTTTCACCTGGTCGTCGGTGCGGCCCAGGTAGTGGAGGGTGCCGTCGTCGTCCTGCCAGGCGAGGTCGCCGGTGCGGTACATGCGGGAGCCCGGGGGGCCGTAGGGGTCGGCGGTGAAGCGGTCGGCCGTCTGCGCGGGACGGTGCAGGTAGCCGTGGGCCAGGGGGCCGGAGAGGTACAGCTCGCCCTGCGTGCCCGGGGGGACCGGGCGGAGCCGGTCGTCGAGCAGGCGTACGTGCGCGCCGGCGAGGGGACGGCCCAGGGGCGGGCGCGTCTGCCCGCGCTCGTGGCCGAGCGGCTCGGAGAGCGTGACGGCGACCGTCGCCTCGGTGGGGCCGTACGCGTTGTGGAAGCGGCGGCCGTCCACCGCCCAGCGCGCCACCAGCTCCGGCGGGCAGGCCTCCGCGCCGACGGCGAGCACCCTCAGGTCCGGGTAGCTGCCGGCCGGTACGGTGGCCAGGACGGACGGTGTCGTCATGACCGCGGACACCCGCCGCCGCGCCAGCACCCGTCCCAGGTCCTCGCCCACCAGCATCCCGGCGGGCGGCAGTACCAGTGTCGCGCCGGCGCCGAAGGCCATGCACAGGTCGGCGACCGATATGTCGAAGGTCGGGGGGCCCAGCTGGAGCACCCGGTCCCCGGGGCCCAGGTCCAGCCCGTCCGCCAGGGACCGTGCGAGCGCGGCCAGTCCCGAGTGCGGGAGGACGACGCCCTTGGGGGTGCCGGTGGAGCCGGAGGTGTGGATGACGTAAGCGGGGGTGGACGGGTCCGGGTAGGGGCCGGTGAACGGCTCGCCCTCGTACGCCTCCGGGCCCGGTACCAGTACCGGTACGTCGCCGGCCGCCGGCGGCGCGTCGTCCGCGACGACCAGCACGGGGTCCGCGTCGGCCAGCGTGCGCCGCAGGCGTTCCGCGGGGTGCTCGGGATCGAGGGGCAGATACGCGGCGCCCGTCCGCTGGACGGCCAGCGCCGTCACCGGCCAGTCCGTGCCGCGGCCGCGCAGGAGCGCCACGATGCGTCCGGGGCCGGCCCCGAGCCTGGCCAGGGTGCCGGCCAGCCGGTCGACGCGGTCCGTGAGTTCGCCGTACGACAGGGTCCGCGCACCGGTGTCGAGTGCGGGCGCGTCCGGGGTGCGGGCGGCCTGGCGGGCCACCAGCTCGGGCAGCGGGACCGGTGCCGCCGCGGCGGCGCCGGACGCCAGGCCGAGCAGGCGTTCACGCAGGCCCGACGGCACGATGCCGAGGTCGCCCACCCGCACCGCCGGGTCCGCCGTGACCTGCCGCAGCAGCTCGACGTAGCACTCGGCCCACCGCGCCACCGCCTGTGGTGAGAACGTGTCCGTACGGATCTCGAAACTGCCGATCATCGCGTCGCCGCTGTCCTTCACCACGCCGACGAGGTCGTGCTCGCCGCCGGTGTGGATGCGTTCCGGTTCGGCGAACTCGCGTACCGCGGAGACGCTCGGCTGCTGGGTGAGGTGCATGAAGACCCACTGGAACAGCGGGGACCGGCCGAGCTTGCGCTCGGGTGCGGCGGCCGCGACGATCCGGCCGACCGGCAGGTCGGCGTTGGCGACGAGGTCGGGGAAGTCCGCCGCGAACACGGCGAGGAGGTCGGCGAAGGAGCGGTCGGGGTGGACGCGCCAGCGGGTGGGGACGGCGTTCATGACGTAGCCGATGACCCGTTCCAGGCCCTTGGCGGACCGGTTGGCGACGGGGGTGCCCAGCACCATGTCCTCGGCGCCGGTGACCCGGTGGGCGAGGACGGCGAACGCGGCCATCAGGACGCCGTAGACGGTGGTGCCCGAGCGGCGGGCGAGGGCGCGGACGGCGGCGGCGGCCGGCGGGTCGAGGTCGAAGCCGATGTGGACGATGCCGTCGGGGTCACGGTCGGGGTCCTCGGCGGTGGATCCGTGGCCGGGGGCGGTGAGCGGGGCGGGCGGATCGGCCAGGTAGCGGCGCCAGAAGGCGAGGCGCTCGCCGAAGACACCGGCGTCCTCCAGCTCGCCCTGCCAGGCGGAGAAGTCGGCGTACTGGATGTCGGGGCGGGTCAGCCGGGGCCGGGTGCCCTCACGGATGGCCAGGTAGGCCTCGGCGAACTCGTTCTGGAGGACGTCGAAGGACCACCAGTCGGCGATGACGTGGTGCACGCTGAGCATCAGTGTCGTACGGCGGTCGTCGACGCGGACGAAGCGGCCGCGCACCAGGCTGCCCCCGTCCAGGTCGAACGGGCGTCGGCGGAAGGCGTCGAAGGCCTGGTGGACGCTGGTACCGGTGCCGCGCAGGTCGTCGCGCTCCAGGACGAAGGGGCCGCGGTCGGGGAAGTCGACGCGGAGTTCACCGCCGGGGGTCTCGGTGACCCGGGTGCGCAGGATGTCGTGGTGCTCCTGGACGAGGGTGAGCGCGGCCTCCAGGTGGGCGGGGTCCACGGGGTCTTCGAAGTGATAGGCACAGCACAGGTTGAGGGCGGGGGTGCCGGGATACAGCGACTCGTACGCCCACAGGTCCTGCTGCGCGGGGCTGAGCCGGACCGGCCGGGCGGGGTCCCTCGGCGGGACCACGGCGGGCACGTCCCGCACGCGGCCGCTCTCCACCAGCTTGCGCAGCAGCTGCACGCGCTGCTCGCCGCCGAGCGCGCTGAAGCGGTCGGCGAGGGAGGCGGCGGGCCGCGGTCCCGGACGGACGGGGGCGGTCATGACAGGCTCTCTTTCAGTTCGGCCAGCCGGTTCAGGCTCGTGAGGACGTCGTCGAGGCCGAGGCCGAAGTCGACGAAGCAGGCGACCTCGTCCACGCCCAGTTCCGCCAGGTCGGCGAGCATCTTGGCGCAGTGGCCGGGCGAGCCCAGCAGGCTGCCCCAGCTCAGGTAGCGCTCGAACGCGAACTCCGCGAGCAGCGCGGTCTTCTCCTCGGTGAGCGCGGCGGTGCCGGCGTCGGCGGTGCGGTTGGCGGCGGTCTGGCGGAGGTAGGAGGCGAGGTACGTCTTCAGCGGGGCGGCGGCGAGGCGCCGTACCTCGGCGTCGTCGGCGCCGACGTAGGTGTGCGCCATGAGCGTCACGCGGCCGTGCGCGTCGGTGCCCCGCTGGTCGGGGGCGGCCGCGCAGGCGGCGCGGTAGCGGGCGATGCGGTCGGCGAGGTCGTCGCGGCTCTGCCCGACGGTCGCGCCGAGTACCCCGCAGCGCAGCCGGCCGGCCGCCTCCCATGTCTGGGGGTTGCCGGACGTGGTGATCCACAGCGGCAGCGACTCCTGCACGGGCCGCGGCTGCGGCAGCACGCTGACCGGCTTGCCCGTGCCGTCGGGGAACTCGGCGCTCTCCCCCGCCCACAGCGCGCGCAGCACGGGAACGGTGTCCAGGGTGCGGGCACGGCGGTCGGCGTAGTTGCCGGGCGCGAGCGCGAAGTCGGCGGAGTGCCAGCCGGTGGCGACCGACAGGCCCACCCGGCCGTGCGAGAGGTTGTCCACGACCGCCCAGTCCTCCGCGACCTTCAGCGGGTGGTGCAGCGGCAGTACGACGCTGCCGGCGCGGATCCCGATCCGTTCGGTGGCCATGGCGAGCGCCGCGCTGAGCACGGGCGGGCTGGAGAACACCTGCCCGACCTGCTGGAAGTGGCGCTCGGGCGTCCACACGGCGTGGAAGCCGAGGCGGTCGGCGGTACGGGCGACGGTGAGGATGTCCTGGTAGGTGCGCTCGTGCCGCACCTGTCCGCTGGCGGTGCTGTCCGCACCGAAGAACATCACGCTGAGGTCCACTGCCTGTCCTCCTGCTTCCTGCTTCCGCGATGGGGTGCGGTCGTCTGGGGCGTCTGGGCTCGGTTCGGTACGCGCGGCCTGCGCGGGATGGGTGCCATGGCGGGCTGCGGGCGGGCCGCGGCTTCCTCCAGTCCGGCGGCGAGGGCGGCGACGGTGGGGGTGGCGAAGAGCTGCGCGGCGGTCACCGGCCGCTCGGGGGTGCTGAGGCGGGCGGCGACCCGTACGGCGCGCAGCGAGTTGCCGCCGAGCGCGAAGAAGTCGTCGTGGCGGCCGATCCGGGGCAGGCCGAGGACGTCGCGCCAGACGGCGGCGACGCGCTCCTCGGCGGGGGTGCCGACGGCCGGCGCGGTGGTGCGGGCCGGTGCCGCGAGGCGGTCGGCGGCGCCCGCCCGACGGGGCGGTTCGGGCAGGGCGAGCGCGGACAGGCGGGTGTCCGGGGCGGCCGCGGCGGCCTCCAGGGCCTGCGGGAGTGCCTCGGCCAGCCAGCCGACGAAGGACTCCTCCAGTGCCTCGGCCCGGTACTCGAAGGTGAGGGTGAGGCCGCCGGGCGTGCCGTCGGGGGCGGTCGTCTCGGACACGTCGACGAGCAGCTCGAACCGGGCGGACCCGGTGCGCACGAGCTCCACGCCGGTCTCCGCGCCGGGCAGCGCGACCTCGGCGCGTGCGTTGTTCTGCAGCGCGAGGACCACCTCGGTGAACGGCTGCCGGCCGGGCCTGCGGGCGGGGCCCAGCGCGCCGACGACCTCCTCGAACGGTACGTCCTGGTGGGCGAAGGCCCCGAGGTCGGTGTCCCGGACGCGGGCCAGCAGTTCGGCCGCGGTGGGGTCGCCGGAGGCGTCGGCGCGCAGGACGAGCAGGTTCACGAAGAACCCGACGACGTCCTCGACGTCACGGTCCGACGCCCGCGCGGCCACGGGCGCGCCGACCGCCGTGTCGGGGCCGGCGCCGGTCCGCAGCAGCACGGTGACCAGGGCGGCGTGCAGGGCCATGAAGAGGGTGGCGCCCTGGCGTCGCGCGGAGTCGACGAGCCGGGTGTGTGCCGCCGGATCCAGCCGCCGTACGACGACCGCGGCGGCCGGGCCGGGCACGGCCGGCGCCTCAGGGCGGCGCGGCAGCAGGGGGCCGTCGGCGTCCAGTCCCGCCAACCGCTGTCTCCAGTAGGCGAGTTGTACCGCCGCCAGGGACCCGGGGTCGGCCGGCGAGCCCAGCCGGTCGAGGCGGCGGCGGGCGTGCTCGGCGTACGGGACGGCGAGCGGCCCGAAGCCGGCCGGACGGCCCTGGACACGGGCGGCGTAGGCCTGTGACAGATCGCGGAACAGCGGCCGCAGCGACCAGCCGTCACCGGCGATGTGGTGCACCAGCACGAGCAGCGCGTGCTCGTCGGGCCGCTCGCGGAGGGTGAACAGCGCGGCCCGGACGGGCAGTTCGGTGCCCAGCTCGAAGCGGCGCCGCGCCGCCTCCTCGATGCGGGACTCCAGCTCCCGTCCCCCGACGTACTCATGGGCGAAGGGTGGCTTCGCCCCCGTTCCTCGCACCACCCGCCGCACGGGGACGCCGTCGGTCTCCCCGAAGAGCGTCCGCAGCACCTCGTGCCGGTCGGCCACGTCGGCCAGTGCGTCGGCGAGGGCGTCCGGGTCGACCGTGCCGCGCAGCCGGACCAGCATGGGCAGGTTGTAGGCGGCACCCGCACCGGTCCGGTCGAGGAACCACAGGCGTTGCTGGGCGTCGGACACGGGCAGCGGGCCCGACGCGGTGGCGGGCTCGGGCGGCGGTGCGGCCGCGGGGGCGCGGTCGACGAGCGGGGCGAGCCGGGCCGGGGTGGGCGCCTCGAAGAGCGTACGGATGTCGAGCTCGACACCCAGCACGGAGCGGATGCGGCCCGCCAGACGGGCGGCGAGCAGGGAGTTGCCGCCGAGCCGGAAGAAGTCGTCGTCGGGGGCGAACGGGGTCGACAGGACCTGGGAGAACAGGTCGCAGAGGGTGCGTGCGGTGCCGTCGGCCGTGCCACCGGCCGCCTCGGCCGTGCCACCGGCCGCCTCGGCCGTGTCGCCGGTCCGCGCGGCGGCGGGGGCCGGCTCCGGCAGCGCCGCCCGGTCCAGTTTGCCGCTCGGGGTGAGGGGCAGGGCGTCCAGGGTCACGAAGGCGGCCGGTACCAGGTGGTCGGGCAGGACCGTGCGGGCGTGGTCGCGCAGTTCGCGGGCCGTGGGCGCCGGCGCCCCGCGGGTGACGACGTACGCGGTCAGCTGCCGGTCCCCCGCCGGGTGCGCGTGGGCGATCACGGCGGCCCGGTCGACACCCGGGTGTCCGGCCAGGACCGTCTCGATCTCGCCGGGCTCCACCCGGAAGCCCCGGATCTTGATCTGGCTGTCGGCGCGGCCCAGGTGCTCCAGGACGCCGTCGAGGCGGCGGCGGACCAGGTCGCCGGTGCGGTAGAGGCGTTCGCCCGAGGGGGCGGCGACGAACCGTTCGGCGGTGAGGGCGGGTTGGCCGGTGTACTCCCGGGCCAGGCCCGCGCCGGCCGCGTACAGCTCGCCCGTACCGCCGTCGGGGACGGGCCGCAGCCGCTCGTCGAGGACGTACAGGCGCTTTCCGGCGAGCGGGCGGCCGATCGGGAGGGGCCCGCCGGTGCGCAGGTCCTCGGGGGTGACCGGGTGGGTGGTGAGGAAGACCATGCACTCGACGGGGCCGTAGCCGTTGCTCAGTCTCAGGCCGGGCCGGCGGGCGAGGGCGCGGGCGACGTGCGGGGGCGACAGTGCCTCGCCGCCCACGAGGAGTTCGCGCAGTCCGTCGAGGGCGTCCGGGTACTCGTCGACGACGACGTTGAACAGGGATGCCGACAGGTACATGGACGTGACGCCGTGCCCGGCGATCAGGCGTGCCATCACGAGGGGTTCGGGGCGGCCCGGGGGGTGCAGCACACAGGTGCCGCCGTTCACGAGGGGACCCCACAGTTCGAGGGCGAACGCGTCCCAGGACAGGGGCGCGCACTGGAGCCAGACCGCACCCCGGCCGAAGGAGGCGAAGTCCTGGCCGGTGAGGGTGGCCGTGATCGCCTCGTGCGGGGCGGCGACGCCCTTGGGGCGGCCGGTGGAGCCGGAGGTGAACATCACGCAGGCGCGGTCGGCGGGGCCTACCGCGACCGTGCCGTGCGGCAGCGGCGTCGCGCTCTGGGCGTCCTCGGGGTGGACCACGGGGGCCTCGACGCCGGTGAGGTGCGCGCCGCGGGGTGCGACCACGGCGCTGACGGCCGCGTCCGTCGCCATCGCGCCGAGGCGCGCCGCCGGGAAGCCGGGGTCGAGGATCAGATAGGAGGCGCCGGCCTTGAGGACGCCGAGGACGGTCACGACCAGCTCGGTGGACCGCTCCAGGTGTACGCCGACCGTGTCGCCGTGCCGTACGCCGTGCCGGGCGAGCAGTGCGGCCCACCGGGCGGCGCGCGCGTCGAGCTCGGCGTACGTCAGGCGGTCGCCGCCGTCGATCAGGGCGAGGGCGTCGGGTGCCGACCGCGCCTGGTGCTCGATGAGTTCATGCACGCACTTCATCGCGGACCCCTTCGTGTTCCCGAACGCCCTGCGCGTCGTCGTCCGCGTCCGGCATCACCAGGTCGATCTCCCGGATGTTCCGGCTCGCCAGCCCCCACAGGGAGACCCCGATGCCCGCCAGGCCGGCGAGGAAGAACATCCCGGCCATCCCGCTGCCGGGCCGGTCGCCGAAGAGCGGGCCGAGGACGGTGAACAGGCCCGTGCCGTGGGCGGCCTGCGGCTCGAAGACGTGGTCGGCGAGCGGGCCGGACAGGGCGGTGGCCAGCGGGACGGAGATGTAGCCGAGGCACATCACCGCGCCGAAGACGCGGCCCTGCCACTCCTGGGGGACCTTGGTCTGCACGACGGCGTTCATCTGGGAGTTGACGACCGTCATCAGCAGGGCGCCGATCAGCACGGCCACCGACCAGCCGACGACCCCGCCGGCGAACGCCATGCCCACCAGCGCGGACAGGCACATCCCGATGACGCCGAGCATCATGCCGCGGCCCCGGTCGCGCGGCCCGCCCCACGCGGCCATCAGCAGGCCGCCGGCGACCCCGCCGACGCCGATGGCGGTGTTGACCGTGGCGAGCGCGGCGCTGTCGGCCCGCAGCAGGACCATGGGCTGGATCAGGGCGAAGCCGAAGACCATCACCAGATTGACGACACAGAAGTTGACGATCAGGTCCCGCAGGCCGGGCGTGCGGAACAGATAGCGCAGGCCCTCCCCGGCCTCCGCGGTGATGCCGCGGCGCGGCCCGGTGGGCGGCGCGGGCCGGTCTCCGGTCAGCCGCACCAGTCGTACGCCGATCAGGGCGAGCACGTAACTCGCCAGGTCCGCCAGGAGGGTCGGGCCTATCCCGAAGAGGGTGAGCAGGATGCCGCCCAGGGCCGGGCCGCCGATGCTCGCCGCGCTCTTGGCGCCGCTCAGCAGGCCGTTGGCGCGGCCGAGCTGGTCCTTGCGGACGAGCAGCGGCACGGCCGAGGCCAGGGCCGGGAGCTGGAAGGCCGCGCAGGCGCCGAGCAGGGCGGTGGCGACGTAGATCTGCCAGGAGTGCAGCAGGCCGAGATAGTGCAGCAGTGCCAGGCAGCCCACGACGAGGAGGCCGCCAGCGTCCGCCAGCTGGAGCGCGGACCGCTTTCGCATACGGTCGACAATTGCGCCCGCAATGGGGCTGAGGAGCGCCTGTGGGAGCAGCGCGCACAGCGAGAGCGCGGTGACGGCGCTCGCCCGCTCCCCGCTGGACCAGACGTCGACGACGAAGGCGAACCGGACCGCCGCACTGCCGACGAGCGAGACGGCCTGGCCCGACCAGACCAGCATGAGCGGCCCGAGGCCGGTGAAGCGGCCGGGGCTCGGATCGGTTGGAGTTGCTGTCACTGCACTGCCCCCAGGACGGTCGCGTGCGGTCAGGGCACCGGGCTCGTGGGGCCGGGTCCGCTGTCGAATGGCCGCCATGATGCGGGGGCCGATTACCGACGCGTTCCCATCGCGAACGTCTGAAAAGGATCAGGACGGGAACGGATCGGGACGGGATCGGGAGCCGTCCGCGTCACGGTCCCAAGGTCGTTGTCTGCACAACCCGCAGAAGGAGTACTGCCGTGAAGGATCCGCGGGACCATTCGCCGGACGGCACGGGACTGGCGCACGCGCTCCAGGACCTGTCCTCCGTGGAGCGCTGGGCGGAGCGGGCGGCCACCGACGGCCAGGTGCCGCCGTACACCCTCCAGGGCCCCGTCGACGGCCCCCGGTTCAGCGTCGACACGGAGACGGTGGACGGGATGCACAACGTGGCCCGGATCGCCCCGCTCCCCTCCGGCGAGGCCGAGCGGGCCGCCATGCGCTCGCTGGTGCGCTCGTTGCTCGACCTGGCCGGCCATGAGTCGGGACCGGCCCGCACCCAGGTGGTACTGACCCCTGCGGGGCCCCGGGTGGTGGCGTGCAGTCTGAGTAGGTAACCGCAGGTCAAAGACGTGCCCCGGGTGTTCCCGGGGCCGTTCCCCATGCGTTCCCGCAGGGCGGTAACGCACGAGGAACCCACCGGGAACGGCCCCCAGGAAAGTCAGTGGCGTCAGGAAGCGGAAAACACCGCGAAACGCACAGACACCACAAAAGGGGCAGACAATGGGACGCAAGGTCGCTGGGTTCATCGGTCTGATCGCCGCCACCCTGGTCCTCGGCTACGGCGGCCACACCGTCCAGCCGGGCATGTTCCAGGCGGACAACCAGAACCCCACCGGCGTCACCACCGTCCTCGCGGACAACCAGAACCCGACCGGCACCACCACGGTCGTCCTGGCCGACAACCAGAACCCCACGGTCATCGCCGCGCGCTGAGCCCACGCCCCAGGCTGCACGTCTCGCGACAGTGCCCCGTCCGGATCTCCGGGCGGGGCACTGCGCGTTCCCCCGGCTGTCCTGCTCCTGCTTCTCCCCCTGGGCCGCTCCCGGCGAAGAAACCTTTCAGCGCCTGTTCTCGGCCCGTTCAGCGGCGGCGCCGGTCCTCCGCCACCCCCATGCGCGCGAACAGTTCCTCCGCCGCGGCCCGGTGCCGGGCCGCGGCCGCGGCGTCGTCCTCGGCGTCCGCCAGCCCGCACAGCGCGTACGCCTCCTCGATGCGGTAGCTCATCGCCGAGGCCAGTTCATGGGCGTCGGCGTGCAGTTCGCGAGCGGCCCGCCGCTCCCCCTGCCGCCGGCGCAGCCGGCCCACGATGTTCTCCACCTTGGCCCGGCGCAGCGGCGAGGCGTTGGACGCCACCAGTTCGAGGGCCTGCTCGGCCAGGTCGGGAGAGCGCACGGGCCGGCCCAGGTGCTGGTCGACGTCGGCCGACAGGGCCAGGGTCAGCGCCACGTTCCCCGGATCCGCGCCGTCGTCCACGAGGGTGCGGGCCCGTTCCAGACTGCGGGCGGCCGACTCGTACTCGCCGAGGCCGGCCTGCGCGAAGGCGAGGTCGGTGAAGGCGGAGAACTGGTTCTCGAACTTGCCCAGGCCGCCCTGCAGTTCGACCGCGCGCTGGGCCGCCGCCCTGGCCTCCTCGTAGCGTCCCCACTGCTCGTAGAGCGTGCTGAGCAGGGTGAGGCTGTCGGCCTCCGCCCGGGCGATGCCCAGTTCCCGCTCGTAGGCGGTGGCCCGCTCCAGATGGACCAGCGCCTCGGGGAAGTTGCCGAGCAGGCTGTTGAACTGGCCGAGGGTGCCCTCGCTGTGCGCCTCGGTGTGCCGGTCGCCGAGCTGCGCCGCGACGTCCCGGCCCTCCCTCGCCGCCTCCAGTCCCTCCTCGAAGCGGCCCAGACGCCAGCACGCCACGCCGAGGTTCGACAGGCTCATGCCCAGCAGGGCGAGATCGCCGAGGCGCTTCGCGGCGGCGACCGAGGCCCGCCCCAGCGCCCCGAACTCCTCCAGCTGCCCTCGCGCGTTGAGCTGGAAGACGAGGTTGCGGCTCAGGCAGACGACATACCGGTCCAGGCCCCGGCGTTCGGCCAGGGTGACCGCGGCGAGCAGCGCGTCCTGTTCGCGGGTGAACCAGGTCTGGGCCTGCTCGGCGTCACCGAGGGAGGGCAGATCGGCCGTGGACTTCTCGATGCCGGTGGGGCGGTGGCGGCGGCCGGGGTAGAGGACGTCGCAGGCCACCTCGGTCGCCGTGAGGTAGTAGCAGAGCAGTCGTTCCACGGCGGCCGCCGCCTCGCGGCCGTCCTGGTCGGCGGCGTCGAAGAGACTCTGGGCGAAGCTGCGCACCAGGTCGTGGAAGGAGTACAGCCCGATCTCCGGCTGCTGCACGAGATGCACGTCCAGCAGGCGTTCCAGCACGTCCTCGGCGTCCCAGATGCCGGAGCCGAGCAGCGCGGCCGCCGCGTGGACGTTGATGTCACCGCCCGGGTGCAGGGAGAGGATCCGGAAGGCCGTGCGGCTCTCCTCGTCCAGGGCCTGGTACGACAGGCGCAGGGTGGCCGAGACGCTGCGGGCGCCGGAGCTGAGCTCGTCCAGCCGGCGGGTCTCGTCCCGTAGCCGTTCGGCCAGGTACTGCAGGGTCCAGCGGGGCCGGTTGCGCAGCCGGGCGGTGGCGATGCGCAGGGCGAGCGGGAGGTGGTCGCACAGCCGGGCCAGTTCGGCGGCGGCCTCGGGCTCGGCGGCGACGCGTCCGGCGCCGAGGGTCTCGGCGACCAGGGCGGCGCTCTCGCGCGGGGACATCACGCCCAGGGAGATCCAGTGCGCACCGTCCAGGTCGACGAGACGGCCCCGGCTGGTGAGCAGGACCAGGCAGCCGGAGGTGGTGGGCAGCAGCGGACGGATACCGGCGGCGTCGGCCGCGTTGTCGAGCAGGATGAGCAGCCGCTTGCCGCTGAGCGTGGCCCGCCACAGGGCGGTGCGGCCGGCCGTGTCGTCGGGGATGCGGTCGCCGGGGATGCCGATCGCCCGCAGCAGGCTGTCCAGCGCGGTGCCGGCGGAGACCGGCTGGTCACCCGGGGTGTAGCCGCGCAGGTCGATATGGAGCTGGCCGTCCGGGTACTCGGGGACGAGCTGGTAGGCGGCGCGCACCGCGAGCGAGGTCTTGCCGCTGCCGCCCATGCCGTCCAGAGCCACGATTTTCGGCCCCTGCTCCCCTTTCTGCGTCGCGCAGCGCAGCAGTTCGGCCATCTCGACCTCGCGGCCGGTGAAGTCGGCGAGGTCGTAGGGCAGGGTGCAGGGCGGCTCGGCCGGGAGCGGGGCGGGAACGGGCGCCGGAGCGGCGGGCTCCGGACCGGCCAGTTCCGGGCTCTCGCGCAGGATGCCTTCGTACAGCCGGGTCAGGTGCGGGCCCGGGTCGACGCCGAGTTCCTCGACGAGGAGTTCGCGGACCTTGCCGTACTCCTCCAGGGCCTCGGCCTGCCGTCCGGAGCGGTACAGGGCGAGCATCAGCTGGCCGCGCAGGGTCTCGCGCAGCGGGTGCTGGGCGACCAGCTCCCTGAGGTCCGGGATGAGCTCGCCGGACTCGCCGAGGGTGAGGCGGAGGCCGAGATGCTCTTCCCACACGGCCAGCCGGCGTTCCTCGATGCTGGTGGCGGCCGCCTCGATGACCGGTCCCCCGATACCGGACAGCACCGGGCCGCGCCACAACGCCAGGGCTCCGCGCAGAATTTCGGCCGCATCGGAGAGTCGACTTTCGGCCACGGCCGTTTTCGCCGTGCGTATCAGCATTCCGAATTCGGACAGGTCATTCTGGGTCTCGTCGATGACGACCCGGTAGCCGGGGCCCTCCGTGAGCAGCACGCCGGCGCCGCCCGGTATCCGTCTTCGCAGGTCGGCGACCGCCTTGCGGACCTGGTGGGACGCGGTCGCCGGCGGGTCCTCGTCCCAGGCGGCCTCGACCAGCCGGGAGACCGGGAGGACCTTCCCCGGCTCCAGCAGCAAGGTGGCCAGAACTCGCTCCTGAATGACTCCGCCGAGTTTCAGCCGAACACCATTCGACCATCCTTCCATCGGGCCGAGGATATTGAACCGAAGCTGATCTCCTGACGCCGCCGTCACCGACAGCCTCCCCCCTGGGTCGCGCTCCCCTAAAGCAGTCCGCTTCGCGCCGGAGGAGATCGTAACGGCATGCGGAACGCTGCGGTACTGAACGGGGAATCGTTCGGGAAGCACTTCGTCGAGTCTCTTCCTCGTTGGCAGGCACCTCATCGCCTCGGGTCGCCTACCTGGCATTCAGCCAAGAATCTGAGGATTAAGGAGACACCGATGAACTCCGAGTCCACACCCGGTCTCGATGTGCTGCTGCAGAATGCACGGCGGCGGGCGGGGCTCACCCAGACGCAGCTCGCCGGGCTTGCCACAGTGAGCGTGCGCGCCATCCGGGACCTGGAGCAGGGGCGCGTACGAAACCCTCGTAAAGAAACTCTCAGATTGCTGGCCGATGCCATGCGCATGAGCGACGCCCGGCGCGTCGAGCTGGAATTGGCGGCCGACGCCCATGCGGCGGGCCGGGTCCTGCAGTCCCTCTACAGCGCCGAACTGGCCGCCCCGCCCACTCCGCTGCGCCCGCTGACCGGCCGTCGCGCCGAACTGGAGGCGCTGACGGAACGGCTGGACAACCGGCACGACCGGCTGCTGACCCTGGTGGGCCTGGCCGGAGTGGGCAAGTCCCGGCTGGCCCAGGAGGCCGCGACCGTGCTGCACACCCGGGACCGGATGCCGGTGCTGTGGGTCCCCATGGCCCACGGCCCCGACGCCGGCCCGGAGCAGGGGCCGCAGGCGCCGCTGGCCGAGTGGGTCCGCTCGCTGATCCGCGACGGCGACCGCTTCGAGGAGCTGACCTCGGTCATCGGGTCCAAGCCGACCCTGATCGTGCTGGACGGCCTCGACGACTCGGCGCCCGCGGTGCCCGTCCTGCTGAACCTGCTGCGCGCCTGCGAACGGCTGAAGATCATCGTCACCTCGCGGCGGGTGACCCGGCCCCCGGCCGGTCGTCTGCTGCCGCTGGGCCCCCTGCCGGCACCCGCTCCGCACACCGCCGGGTCCACGCTGCCCGGCGACTCACTGGTCGCGGGCCGGCCCGCCGTCGAGCTGATGCTGTCGTACGTCAGCCACATGCGTCCCGACCTGCTGCCCACCGACACCGTCACGACCGCCGTCGCGCACATCTGCCACCGCCTGGACGGCATACCGCAGGCCCTGGAGGCCGCCGCCTCCTGGCTGCTGCTCTACTCACCGGACCAGCTCCTGGAGATCGCCCGCTCGACCCCGCTGCTCCTCGTCGACGGCGTCACGCCGGCGACCTCGGACCCCGGCGCCACGCTCAGCGAGCAGTTGGGCGCCGCACTGGCCGAACTGGACGCCCGTGCGGCCGCCCTGCTCACCACCCTGGCGGCCCTTCCCGAGCCGTGGACGGTGGACGCCGCCGCCCGCGCGGGCGGCAGGCCGCTGAGCGAGACCGCCCGGGACGTGCACGACCTGCTGTTGCGGGGCCTGATCCGCCAGCACCCGGCGGAGCCGGGCGGGCCCGTGGGGTTCACGGTGCTGAACCTGGTCCGCGAGCTGATGGCCGCGCGACGACCGACCGCGGACCTGGTCGGCGCCTCCGACTGAGGCACCCGCCCCCGGGGCGCGCCCCCGGACCGGCACCACACCCGGCCGCGACACCGAACCGGCGGAACAACCGGCCGGCGCGACACCCGATCCCGTCTACGCGACACCCGATCCCGCTTCACTCCCCGGCCACCCTTTCCACGAAAGGCACCCCACCCATGCGCAACCTCATCTCCCTCGCCGACCTGACGCCCGCCGAGCTCGACCGGATCGTGCGGCGGGCCGTGTTCTTCGGCCGCGAGGGTGTCGACCGCAGGTCGCTCGCCGGCAAGCAGGTCGGCGTGTACTTCCGCAAGTCCTCGACCCGTACCCGTACGTCGTTCTGGAGCGCGGCGACCCGGCTGGGCGCCGACGTCATCACGTACGGTCCGAACGAGCTGCAGCTGTCCACCGGCGAGACCGTCGAGGACACCTCGCGAGTGCTCGGGCAGTACCTGGACGCCCTGGTGGTGCGCACCAACGAGGACGTGGAGGAGATACGACGGCTCGGCAGCAGCCCGGATCTGGCCGTCGTCAACGCGCTGAGCCTGGACGAGCACCCCACCCAGGCGATCGCGGACCTGGCCACGCTCACCGAGCGGTTCGGCTCGCTGGACGGGCTGCATCTCCTCGCCGTCGGCGAGGGCAACAGCTCCGGCGCCGCCCTGGCGCTGGCCACGGCGCTCAGCCCGGGGCTGCGGCTGACCCTGCTGTGCCCGAGCGGCTACGAGGTACCGAAGGACAAGCTCGACCTCGCCGACGAGCTCGCCGGCGGCAAGGCCGCGGTCACGCAGGTCACGCATCCGGACGAGGTCGAGGGGCCGGTCGACGCGGTGTACACCAGCCGCTGGCAGACGATGGGCGTGGCCAAGGCCAACCCGGACTGGCTGAAGGACTTCGAGGGCTTCCAGATCGACGACGCCTTCCTCGACCGGTTCGGCGGCCCGGACGCCGTGTTCCTGCACGACCTGCCCGCGGTGCGCGGTCAGGAGGTCACGGACGAGGTGCTGGACGGGCCGCGCAGCGTCGCCTGGCGGCAGGCGTACCACAAGATGACGGCCGCGATGGCGGTGCTGGAGTGGTGCGTGGTCTCGCCCGGGAACTGAACAGGAAAAGGGCCGGGCGGGCTGGAATTCTCCAGCCCGCCCGGCCCTTGTGTCGTTTCAGCCTGCCAGCGCGGCGACCACGGAACGCGGGCGCATGTCCGTCCAGTTGGCCTCGATGAATTCCATGCATTCCTGCTTTCCGCTCTCTTCCTTCACGAGTTCCCAGCCGGCCGGGTGCTCGATACGGGCGGGCCAGAGGGAGTGCTGCCCCTCGTCGTTGACCAGCACCACGTAGCGGCCCTCGGCGTCCTCGAACGGGTTCGTTGCCATGATGTCCACCTCTGTGAAGTCGGGTTGTGGGGAAAACGCTAGATCCGCGTGGCCGCCTTGCCGGGCAGGAGGCCGGGCAGTTGGGCGGCAACCGGGCTGCGGTGCGCGCGGGTGACCGCGATCCCGGTGGCGACGGTGGCCGCGCGGACCGAGGCGAGCGCCTCGCGCAGCAGCGCCGCACGCTCCGACGGGGCCTGGGCGACCGGCGGCCGGCCCGCCCGCACGAGACTCAACGCCGCTTCCAGCACGGCGACTTGGGCCTCCCCCAGGGCCTCGCTCCGGTCGATGCCCTCGCGCGCCCGGTCCAGCACGTCCTCCAGCGTGTCCGTCATGTCCTCGCTCCTCACTCGGGTGTCTCGTGCACCCCAGTGTCGGGGCCCGTGGAGGCCGGCGGCGGCAGCCGGTCGCCAACTGCTGCCCGGCTGCCTGTCGGTTGCCGCCCCGGGCGCCGGATACGGCCGTGGCGTGAATCTACGGTGTTGTCCGAAAGGGAGTTCCGGGATCGCCGGAACCTCTTTCTCCCCTGTCATCCCATGATGTGGACGAAACGAACAATGAAGCCTGTGGAATGGGCGGATCGCCCTCGATCCGGGCCGCTGGACGTCGTCGTTACCGGACTGCCGTCCGATGCGCACACCTGGAATCTGGTATTCATCCAGCTGTTGCTCGAAGACCTCGGGCACAAGGTCGTCAACCTGGGTCCGTGCGTTCCCCAGGACGAAATCGTGGAATCCTGCTGCAAGTTCGAGCCGGACCTGCTGGTCGTCAGCAGTGTCAACGGGCACGGCTTCAACGACGCCCGGCCGCTCATCGAGGCGGTCAGGTCCCGCTGGGAGCTGGCGGGCCTGCCGGCCGTCATCGGCGGCAAGCTCGGCGTCGGCGGCGGTGAGCGGGAGCAGGCCGGCGAGCTGATGCGGGCCGGCTTCGACGCGGTGTTCCAGGACGGGACCGGCGACGAGCCCGGCTTCGCCGCCTTCACGTCCTTCGTGGGCTCCCTGGCGGTGACACGGTGAACGCGCTGCACCGGCGCCCGCGCTCCTTCGGCCGGTTCGTCGCCGAGGCGCAGGCCCGCGGGGCGCTCGTGGTGCAGCCGCGGATGGGGTTCTCGGACCCGGCGCTCATGCGGGCCGGCCTGCTGGCCACCAAGGGGGCGGCGGACGCGGTCGTCGGCACCCTCACCATCGACAGCTACACGCGGGTGGGCGACGAACCCTCGGCGGTGCGGGCGCTGCACGACCAGGTCCCGCTCAACGGCTTCCCGATCACCTCCTACAGCCCGCACACCGCGTCCTGGGTGCTGGACGGCGTACGCGACGCCTCCTTCCCGGTGCAGGTGCGGCACGGCTCGGCCCGCCCCCAGGGCATCGTCGCCGCGCTGGCCCTGCTCGGCCTGGACGCCACCGAGGGCGGGCCGGTGTCGTACTGCCTGCCGTACGGGCGCACGCCGCTGCTGGACTCGGTGCGCAACTGGCGGGAGAGCTGCGAGGCGCTGGCGGCGCTGCGGGCGTCCGGCGCGGAGCCGCACCTGGAGACGTTCGGCGGCTGCATGCTCGGCCAGTTGTGTCCGCCAGGACTGCTGGTGGCGATCAGCGCGCTGGAGGCACTGTTCTTCCACCGGGCGGGCCTGCGCAGCATCTCGCTCAGCTACGCCCAGCAGACCAGCCCCGCCCAGGACCGTGAGGCGGTGCACGCGCTGCGCCGGCTGGCCGGCGAACTGCTGCCCGACACCGACTGGCACATCGTCCTGTACACCTACATGGGCCTGTACCCCCGCACCCGGCGCGGCGCCCTCGACCTCCTTGAGCGCTCCGCCGAGCTGGCCGTGGAGACGGGCGCGGCGCGGCTGATCGTGAAGACGACGGCCGAGTCGCACCGGATCCCGACGGTGGCGGAGAACGCCGAGGCGCTGCGTGTCGCGTCCCGGGCGGCCGCCCGGCACGTCGCGGCACCCCCACCGCGCGCCGACCTCGCCGACAACCCCGTCTACGCGGAGGCCCGCGCCCTCGTGGACGCCGTACTCGACCTGGACGCGGATCTCGGCCGGGCGCTGCTGAAGGCGTTCGCCCGCGGTCTGCTCGACGTCCCCTACTGCCTGCATCCCGACAACGCGGGCCGCACCAGGAGCGCCATCGACCGCGACGGCCGGCTCGTGTGGTCGGAGATCGGGGCGATGCCCATCGGCCACGTCTCACGGCGCGGCCGCCGGCTCACGGCGATGGGCCTGTACGACGCGCTGTCGTTCGTGCAGCGCCGCCATGACACCCCTCAGACCCAGGAGGTAGCAGCATGACCAGCACGCCCGCGTTCCCGTCCTCGCCCGACGAGCACCTGCTGCGGGAGAACACCCGCGCCACCCTGCGCATCCAGTCCCGGATGCTGGCCGCGACCCGCGCGTTCCTGACCGGGCGCGGCTTCCAGGAGCTGCTGCCGCCGGTGATCGGTCCGGTCACCGACCCGGGCATCCGCGGTTCCAAGCAGGTCGACGTCGATTTCTACGGCCACAAGTACAAGCTGATGACCAGCGCGATCCTGTACAAGCAGGCATCCCTGCTCGCCTTCGACAAGATCTTCTACATCGCACCGAACGTCCGTCTGGAGCCGTTGGAGACAGCGGTCACGCACCGTCATCTCGCCGAGTTCCACCAGATCGACGTGGAGATACGCGACGCCCGCCGCGAGGACGCGATGGAGGTCGCCGAGCAGCTGGTGGCGTACGTCGTCGACGAGGTGGTCCGGGAACTGCCGGGCGACCTGGAGCTGCTCGGCCGGGACACGGACGCGTTCCGCGAGGTGGTGCAGGGCGTCTTCGGCCGGACGACCCACAAGGAGGCGACCGCCGACCTGGTGGCGCTGGGTCACCCGCAGGATCCGGGTGCCGAGATCGACTGGCAGGGCGAGGAGATCATCTCCGCGAAGAGCAGCCGGCCGTTCTTCGTGGTCGACTACCCGAAGGGCTCGCGCGGCTTCTACGACCGCGAGGACCCCGGTCAGCCCGGCGTGCTGCGCAACTTCGACCTGATCGCGCCCGAGGGGTACGGCGAGCTGGCCAGCGGCAGCGAGCGCGAGCACGACTACGCGGCCCTGGTGACCCGGATGCGGGAGACGGGCGAGAACCCGGCCAAGTACGGCTGGTACCTGGACCTGGCCCGGCGCGGCATCCCCGCCAGCTCCGGCTTCGGCATCGGCCTGGAGCGCTTCACCCGCTACGTCACCGGCCGCACCGCGGTGTGGGAGGCCAGCGCCTACCCGAAGGTCCCGGGAGTGGTGTCGGCATGAGCACCGTACTGAGCGCCACCGGCTTCCCCGAGGAGCAGGTGCGGCACCGGGCCCGGCACGGCGCGGCCGCCGCCTTCCCCGCCCTGGAGGGTTACGGCAGCGGCCTGCTCGGCGCCGTCCCGGCCGGGCAGGACCCGTACGACCTGCTGGAGCGGGCCCGGATCGTGCCGCCGGTGTTCATGCCGGAGCGGCTGAAGAAGCTGATCGAGCTGGCCCGCGAACCGCTGTACACGGACGTCGAACTGGACGCCGCGGTCGGCGGGTTCGCCTCCCGGCTGCCGCTGTACGTGTCGGCGTTCGGCTCCACCCAGGTCGCCAGCCGCGACCTCGGTGAGGCGGCGGGCCGGCAGGCGGGGCGGCTGGGCATCCCCATGGTCATCGGCGAGAACGTCGTCCCGGTCAACGGCTACCGGGCCGCGGCCGAGGCCGAGGTCTCGCCGCTGCTGGGCCGGATCGCCGCGTACACGCAGGCCGCCGCGGCCGGCGGCAACGAGGAGTTCGGCGGTGTCGTCGTCCAGCAGTCCACCGAGGACGCGGACGCCGAGGTGTGGAACCTCGTCTACAGCGACCCGGTCTGCGAACCCCTGCTGGCCTCCGGCCGGCTGGCCTTCGAGCTGAAGGTCGGCCAGGGCGCCAAACCGGGTCTGGGCGGGCTGACCGTCCTGGGCCGCGAGGCCGCCGGGAGGGTCGCCGAGCAGTACGCCACCGACGAGGTGTTCGGCGCCGGGGACGAGCGCGTGCTGCGGATCAGCAGCCCCGGCACCTTCACCGAGGAGATCCTGCGCCAGCAGATCCGGCTGATGCGCAACAACTTCCCGCGGGTGAAGGTGTGGGTGAAGCTGCACCCCGGCCGCGATGTCGCGCTCGCGGCGGCCACCGCGTGGGCGGCCGGCGCGGACTCCGTCACGGTCGACGGCGCCGAGGGCGGCACGGCCTGGGCCCCCAGCGGGTTCCTCGGCCAGGTCGGACTCCCCCTCGGCGAGTGCCTGACCCGGATCGGCCGCACCGGTAACTGCCTGCTGGCCAGCGGGCGCATGTGGGAGGGCACCCGGGCCGTCAAGGCGCTGGCGCTCGGCGCCCACGCCGTCGGACTCGGCCGGGCCGCCCTGCTCGCGGTCGACGAGGACGCCGGAGACGGTCTCGTCCGGCTCGTCGAGAGCATCGCGCTGGAGCTGCGGCTGCTGATCAGCGCGCTCGGCAAGTACCGGGTGGACGCGCTGGACGCGAAGGACGTCCTGCTGCCGCCCTCCTGAACGCCCTTGAGATTCCCCTGACTTAACAAGCTCCACCGTTTTCGTACACGTCGTGGCTCCCGTCGGTCTCCCGGCCCGCCGCGAGACCAGCCAACCGAGCTTCCCGAGAAGGTGTCGAGATGTCCCAGCAGCAAGCCGAACCGGCTCTCTCCACGGGCGCCGACGGCGTGCCCGCGCACATCGCCGCGTACAACGACACGGCGGTGGACCTCCCCGCCGGTGCCCTGCACGAGCTGTTCACCGCGCAGGCCGCCCGCACCCCGGACGCGGTCGCCCTGGTGAGCGGGGAGCGCCGGCTCACCTACCGGGAGCTGGACGGGGCCTCCGACGCCCTGGCGCACCGGCTGATCGACGCCGGTGTGGGCCCCGCGGACGCGGTCGGCCTGCTCTTCGACCGGTCCCTCGCCTATGTCGTCACCGTGCTGGCCGTCCTCAAGTCCGGCGGCGTGTACGTCCCGCTGGACCCGCGCCAGCGCTCCGAGCGGCAGAGCTGGATCCTCGACAACACCTCCGCCGTGCTGCTGGTGACGGACCGCCAGGCCGAGGAGGAGACCTCCTTCGCGGGGGAGCTTCCCGTGCTGCGGGTGAGCGACGCGAGCGTGATCGCGTACGACCCCGCTCCCGCGCCCTGGGTCGAGGTCCACCCCGACCAGGCGCTGTACGTGATGTTCACCTCCGGCTCCACCGGCACCCCCAAGGGTGTCGTCAACACCCACCGCAACGTGGTGGAGCTGGCCCTGGACCCCGGTTTCGGCACCATGGCCCACGAGCGGGTCCTCGCCTACTCGCCGCTGGCCTTCGACTCCTCGACGTACGAGCTGTGGGTGCCGCTGCTGCGCGGCGGGCTGGCCGTCGTGCTGTCCTCCCCGAAGATCGACATCGGTGAGCTGGCCGAGGCCGTCGCCCGGTACGACGTCACCGCCGCCTACTTCACGACCGCCCTCTTCGACGCGATGGCCGGCGAGGCCATCGAGGGACTGGCCCGGCTGCGGGAGATCTGGACCGGTGGCGACGTGCTGTCGGCGACCGCCCTGCAGAAGGTCCTCGACCACTGCCCGGCCACCACGGTCGTGCACGTCTACGGTCCGACCGAGGCCACCGTCTTCTGCAGCTACCAGGCCTTCACCCCCGACGTGCGCGCCCTGGACCGCCTCCACCTGGGCATCCCGATGGCCAACACCGCGATGTACGTCCTGGACGCCGACCTGTGCCACACGGCGCCCGGCGAGACCGGGGAACTCTATGTCGCCGGCCCGCACCTGGCGCAGGGCTACAGCCGCCGCCCGGGCACCACCGCCGAGCGCTTCACCGCCGACCCGTACGGCCCGGCCGGCAGCCGCATGTACCGCACCGGCGACCTAGCCGCCTGGAACGAGCACGGCGAGATCGTCTTCCAGGGCCGCGCCGACCAGCAGATCAAGCTGCGCGGCAACCGCATCGAGCCGGGCGAGATCGAGACGGTGCTGACCGGCCACCCGTCCGTGAACCAGGCCGCGGTGATCGTCCGCGAGGACCGCCCCGGCGACAAGCGCCTGGTGGGGTACGTCGTCCCGGCCGTCGAGGGTGTCGTCGACACCGCCGAGCTGCTGCGGTACGCCGGCCAGGAGCTGGTCGAGTACATGGTCCCGTCGGCGATCGTCCCGCTCGGCACACTGCCGCTGACCCCCAACGGCAAGCTGGACCGGCGTGCCCTGCCCGCGCCCGGCGCCGGGACGAAGGCGAACGGACGGGCGCCGCGCAACGGCGTCGAGGAGGTGCTGAGCGGCCTGTTCGCGCACGCGCTGGGGCTGCCCTCGGTCGGCATCGACGACGACTTCTTCGCCGTCGGCGGCCACTCCCTGCTCGCCACCCGCCTGGTCAGCCGCGTCCGCACCACGCTCGGTGTCCAGCTCACCCTGCGGGAGTTCTTCAAGCACCCGACGGTGGCCCTGCTCGCCGAGTACATCGCCACCGAGGGCGGCGGCTCCGGGCGCCCCGAGCTGACGGCCGCCGAGGAGCGGCCCCGGCTGCTTCCGCTGTCGGCGGCCCAGCAGCGGCTGTGGTTCCTGGACCAGCTGGAGGGCCCCTCGGCGACGTACAACATCCCGCTGACCGTGCGGATCACGGGCGAACTCGACGTGCGGGCGCTGGAAACGGCGTTCACCGACGTGGTGGGCCGGCACGAGAGCCTGCGCACGCTCTTCGGCACCGAGGGCGGCCGGACCCACCAGCGGGTGCTGCCCGCGGACGCGGTCCGCGTGCAGCTGCCGGTCACGGCGGCGAGCGAGGCGACGGTGCCGGGCCTGCTGGCGGCCGAGGCGGCGCGGACCTTCGACCTCGGCGGCGAACTCCCGGTGCGGGCCGCTCTGTTCAGTCTGGACGAGCGGGAGCACGTACTGCTCGTGGTGATGCACCACATCGTGTCGGACGGCTGGTCCTACCAGCCCCTGATGCGGGATCTGAGCACCGCCTACACGACCCGTGCGCGCGGTCAGCGTCCGGCCTGGGAGCCGCTGCCGGTGCAGTACGCCGACTACACGCTGTGGCAGGAGAAGCTGCTGGAGGGGTGCGAGGAGGACCAACTCGCCTTCTGGCGCTCGGCCCTGGCCGATCTGCCGGAGGAGGCCACCCTGCCGGCTGTCCGGCCGCGGCCCGCCGTCGCCTCCTACCGGGGCGCCACGCACACCGTGCACTGCCCGCCCGCGGTGCACGCGACGCTGGCCGGGCTGGCCCGCGAGGCCGGGGCGTCGGTGTTCATGGTGGCGCAGGCGGCGGTGTCGACCCTGCTGTCGCGGTCCGGCGGCGGCCACGACATCCCGCTCGGCTCCCCGATCGCGGGCCGCACGGACCAGAAGCTCGACGACCTGGTCGGCTTCTTCGTCAACACCCTCGTCCTGCGCACCGACCTGAGCGGCAGCCCGACCTTCCGCGAGCTGCTGACCCGGGTCCGGGAGACCGACCTGGCCGCCTGGGCCCACCAGGACCTGCCCTTCGACCGGCTGGTGGAGGTCCTCAACCCGGAGCGGTCCGCGTCCCGGCACCCCCTGTTCCAGGTCATGCTGACCCTGACCGACGCGGCCACCCCGACCCTGGTCGCCGAGGGTCTCGACGCCCACGCCGAGTTCACCTGGCTGCAGGCCGCCAAGTTCGACCTGACCTTCTCCTTCGCCGAGCACCGGGGCGCGGACGGCGCACCCGGCGGCCTGGACATCACCGTCGAGTACGCCACCGACCTCTACGACGCGGGCACCATCGAGGCGACAGCGGACCGTCTCGTACGGCTGCTGCGGGCGGCGGCCGCGGCTCCCGACCTGCCGGTCGCGGAACTGGAGTTGCTGTCCGGCGGCGAGCAGGAGCTGCTGCTGGAGCGGTGGGCGGGAACGGTCACCGAGGGCGCCGACGCGGGGCTCGGCGAGCTGTTCGCGGCGCAGGCGGCCCGGACCCCGGACGCCGTGGCCGTCGTCCACGGCGATCAGGAGCTGACGTACCGGGAACTCGACGAGCGGGCGAACCGGCTCGCCCACCGGCTGATCGCCGAGGGCGTCGGCGCCGGCAGCCGGGTCGCCCTCTTCCAGGAACGGTCGGTGAACGCGGTCGTCACCACCCTCGCCGTGGTGAAGACGGGCGCGGTGTACGTCCCGCTCGACACCCGCTACCCCGTGGACCGCGTCCAGCTGATCGTGGCCCAGTCGAGCATCGGCTTCTTCCTCACGGACACCGACCTCGCGGGCCTCCAGCTCCCGCCCGGCGCACGGCTCTTCGACGTGGCCGGCCTGGACGGCACCGGCACGGACGCGAGCGACCCGGCGGTGCGGGTCCACCCGGACCAGCCGGTGTACGCGATGTTCACGTCCGGCTCGACCGGCATCCCGAAGGGCGTCGCGGTCACCCACCGCAACGTCGCCGACCT
>NZ_BMTD01000004.1 GCF_014649495.1 Streptomyces filipinensis
CGCAAGCAGTCCGAGGGGACGGGCCCGAACGGGGAGCGGACCATCGTCCAGCTCATCCACGACGGCGAGGTCGATCTGATCGTGAACACCCCGTACGGCACCGGTGGCCGTCTGGACGGGTACGACATCCGGACCGCGGCCGTGGCCCGCTCGGTGCCGTGCCTGACCACCGTCCAGGCCCTGGCCGCGGCCGTCCAGGGCATCGACGCCCTCAACCACGGCGACGTCGGCGTCCGCTCCCTGCAGGAACACGCCGAACACCTGACCGCGGCCCGCGACTAGGCGGTTTCGTTTGGATCACCTGTCCGACTCCCTCACCGAACTCGGCACACTTCTCCCCCTGGTGCCAAGTGCTGCTCAGCACCGTTGTCGAGTGGGCATGGGGGCGTGATCGCGCACTATGCGGTCGCAACGCCCAGGAAGCGCAGCACCGCCAGGACGCGGCGGTGGTCGGCGTCGGCCTTGGGCAGGTCGAGCTTGGTGAAGATGCTGTTGATGTGCTTGGCGACCGCGCTCTCGCTCACGACCAGCTCGGCGGCGACGCCGGAGTTGGACCGGCCGCCGGCCATCAGCTCCAGCACCTCCCGCTCGCGCGGTGTCAGCCGGTCGAGCGGATCGCTGTGCCGGCGCACCAGCAGCTGCGCGACGACCTGCGGGTCGAGCGCGGTGCCGCCGGCCGCCACCCGGCGTACCGCCTCGGTGAACTCCTCGACGTCGGCGACCCGTTGCTTGAGCAGGTAGCCGACGCCCGAGGTGTTGGCGGCGAGCAGATCGGCGGCGTACCGCTCCTCCACGTACTGCGACAGCAGGAGCACGGCGGTACGCGGGTACTGGTGGCGGATCACCAGTGCGGCGCGCACTCCCTCGTCGGTGAAACCGGGCGGCATGCGCACGTCGACCAGGGCGATGTCGGGCCGGTGCTCCTCGACGGCTGCCAGCAGCCCTTCTGCGTCGGCGACTTGCGCGCACATCTCGAAGCCGGCCGCCTCCAGCACCTTGACCACGCCGATGCGCAGCAAGAGGGAATCCTCGGCGATCACGGCGCGCACGGCAGCTCCACGGTGACGACGGTCGGGCCCCCGGCGGGGCTGCGGCAGGAGAACGTGCCGTCGACGGACGCGACGCGCTTGGCGAGCCCGGCGAGCCCGGTGCCACCCACGGCCGCCGCGAGATCCGCGCCGCCCGCGCCGTCGTCCGCGACGACCACCAGCAGTGTCTCCCCGATCCGCTCCACGGTCACGTCCGCCCGGGTCGCCTGGGCGTGTTTGACCACGTTCGTCAGGGCTTCGGAGACCACGAAGTACGCGACGGCCTCGACCGTGGGTGAGGGGCGCCGCGGCAGGTCCACCGCCACGCGCACCGGGATCGGGAGGCGGGCGGCGACCCCGGACAGCGCGGCGTCCAGGCCGCGGTCCTCCAGGACGGCCGGATGCAGGCCGCGCACCAGGTCGTTCAGCTCGGCGATCGCCTCCTTCGCCTCGCGGTGCGCCTCGTCGATCACCCTGCGGGCGTCCTCCGGCAGGTCGCCGAGGGTGGACCTGGCCAGGCCCAGGTTGACGGCGAGTGAGACGAGGCGCTGCTGTGCGCCGTCGTGCAGGTCGCGCTCGATCCGCCGCCGCTCGGCGTCGGCGGCGTCGAGCACACCGGCCCGGCTCTCGGCGAGGTCGGCCACCCGGCGGGCCAGCTTCTCCGTGCGGCTGGGGCCGAGCAGGACCTCGGCCGTCCGGCTGTCCAGCCGCAGCAGGGCGCCGGTCAGCCGGGGCCCGAGGAACAGCAGAGCGAGGCCGCCGGCGGTGATGTACGCGGCCTGCGTGGTGTACCCGAGGTCGGTGACCCGCCACTGCGGGGGCAGCGCCCAGATCCACACGTAGAGGGAGGCGGCCACGACACCGGCGGCCCAGACGGCGAGGACGGCGAGGTCCAGGACGGCGAGCAGCGGACCCGCCACGGCGTGGTAGCAGACCTGCCGCCACAAGGCCCGCGTGGTCAGGCGGCGCACCGCCGACCTCCAGTTGCGTCCGGGCCCTGGTGCGGCGGGGCGCGGGAGGTCCTTGCCGGCGAGCGCCCGGTAGCGCCGCCGCTGCCCGACGGTCAGCAGGGGTGTCACCCAGAGCGTGAGCAGCACGGGCAGCGGAATCACGGCCGGCGCCCCCGCTATCGCGCCGGCCAGCCAGAGCCACAGTGGCACCACGGCGAGGTGGAGCGGCAGGCCGGCGGCGACGAGCGCGGTCCGGTGTCCCGCCCTGCGGAACGTCCGGCCCAGTTCCAGCTGCAGCCACGTCGTGAGTTGCATGCGTCAAACGGTAAAGCCGCAGGCCATCCCCGTGCCATGACGCTCCCGCCCGGTTCGGGGGTGCACTTTTCTCCACCCCGGGTCGGAACCCTGCGTGACTGACGGCGCCCCCGTGTGCGGCGGAGGGTGGAGGACGTGAAGGGGAGAGCCGGCGGGGAGCGGGGGAAGACGATGCGTCAACGGGTGTCGTGCAATGACGAATTGGCCGGCGCCGAGGGCTTCGGCCGCGCCGAGGTCATCCCGCTCCACGAAGAGGCGGAGGAGCCGCGCCCGGCGCGGGGCATGCGGCGGGCCGGGCGGCTGCTGGTCGCCTGCGGGCTCGCCCTGCTGCCGTGGCTGTACGTGCTGGCCACCGGCCTGCCGGCCACCGCGACCGCGGCGCACTGGCCGGTCGCCTGGGTCGGGCTCGACGCGCTGGAGGCGCTCGGCCTGATCGCCACCGGCCTCCTCGCCGCCCGCGGCGACCGGCGGCACGCCCTGGCAGCCGCCGCGACCGCGACGCTGCTTGTGGTGGACGCCTGGTTCGACACCACGACCGCGGCCCCGGGCGGCGACTTCGCCACCGCGGTCGCCATGGCGCTCGGCGCCGAGCTGCCGCTCGCCGCGCTGTGCGGCCGGCTGGCGCTGCGGGCGCTGGGCCGGCACGCGTGACGCCGACCGCCCAGCCACATGCCACGGACCGAATCGATCCACTCCTCGACGTGCCGTTGCCGTTCCTGACAGCCGACCGGATGGACGCCGTACACCGAAACCGCCTGGCAGCCAGCCCCGAGGGGGACACCGGAAACGGTGTCCCCCTCCTTGTCGTTCCGTCAGTTCCGTCAGCTGGTGACGGCGGGGCCCGAGGTGTCGATGGCCAGGGTGACGGCCAGGGCGCCGAGGACCGTGCCCATCATGTAGCGCTGCACCTTCAGCCAGGAGGGGCGACGGGAGAGGAAGACGGCGATCGTGCCGGCGGCGAGCACGATGGTCATGTTGACCGCGATGCTGACCACGATCTGGAACGAGCCGAGGATGATGCCCTGAAGGAGGACGTGACCCTTGTGCAGGTCGATGAACTGGGGGATGAGGGAGAGGTACATGATGGCGATCTTCGGGTTGAGCAGGTTCGTCATCAGGCCCATGGTGAACAGCTTGCGCGGTGAGTCGTGCGGCACGTCCTGCGGGTCGAACACGGAGATGCCGCCCGGCTTGAGCGCGTTCCACGCGAGGTAGGCGAGGTAGCCGGCGCCGGCCAGTTTCACGGCGACGTACAGCTCGGGCACCGCGAGGAAGACGACCGAGAGGCCCAGGTTCGCGGCGAGCAGGTACATCATGAAGCCCAGCGCCACACCGCCGAGGGAGATCATCCCGGCGCGCCGGCCCTGGGTGATGCTGCGGGAGACGAGATAGATCATGTTCGGGCCGGGGGTCAGCACCATGCCGAGTGCCACCACCGACACACCGAGGATCCCGCTCAGTTCAACCATGAAAACCCCTCATTCGCTGTTGCGTCGTGCTGCGTTCTGTGTGTGCGCCGCGTCGGCGCCGTCGTCGCGGACGGCCTCGCCGAGGTCGTGCGCGATGTCGTGCAGGAGGTGGCGGGTGAAGAAGTCGACGGTGAGCCGGGGGTCCGCGAGGCGCGGATCGTCGCGGTCCCAGTCGTCGGCGGTGAGCGTGGCCAGACGGCGTGCCAGGGCCTCGGCGGCCCGCTCCAGCTCCTCGGCCACGCGGCGTGGCTCCTCGTCCCGGTAAGGGGGGAGTGGGTGGGGGCAGTCGGAGACGGCCCCGGTCGTCGGCGTACCGTCCGGACCGCTCGGTGCAATCGGTGATTGCCCCAGAATTGCATCGAGGCGGAGGTGGAACAACAGGCACATGTCCCGGACGTGGCAGCCGCACTCCAGGGGTGACCAGGCGGGTGCACCCCTGCGGCGGCAGCCGAGTCTCGGGGCGAGCAGCAGTCGCTGCCAGGCCGCGCAGTAGGCGCGCAGTGTGTCGGCGATCGCGTCCTGCCTGATCAGGCGAGAGTTGAAGCCGCAGCGACGGCAGTCGGGCAGAAGGGCGGGGGCGTGCCCGAGTGGTGACCGGGTTCGCGTCGTCGAGTTCACTGAGCCCAGGACTCCCTTCCTGACCTCGGGGCAATGCCTGGAGCGTATGGCAGGGCAATAGCTCGATGCAACCGATACATTGCACTGAGTGCAATGCTGTGGTTGGATGGAGCTCACCCGCACGGACGAGGGGAGCGCGGTCGTGAAGGACTATCAGAGCGTCGCCGACGCGGTGGCCGAGGAGATCAGGACCGGCGTCCTGCGGCCCGGCGACCGGCTCCCCCCGCAGCGCGAGTTCGCCCGGCAGCACGGCATCGCCAACTCCACCGCCACGCGCGTGTACCAGGAGCTGGCCCGGCGCGGTCTGACGGTGGGCGAGGTGGGACGCGGCACGTTCGTGCGCGCGGGGTCCGCCTGGTCCGGTCCGGCCGGCCCCGCGCTGACCGAGCCGGCGGCCGGCCGGATCGATCTCGAACTGAACTACCCGGCCGTACCCGAACAGAGCGCGCTGCTCGCCGAAGGGCTCGGCGCCCTGCTGCGGCCCGACGCCCTGGGGTACGCCCTGCAGCCGGTCGGCACGGCGGGACTTCCCGCGGTCCAGGAGTCCGCCGCCGACATCCTCGCCCGTGGCGGCTGGCGCCCCGACCCCGCGCGGATCCTGTTCGCCGGCAACGGGCGGCAGGCCATCTCGGCCGTCGTCGCCGCGCTGGTGCCGCCGGGCGGGCGGCTCGGTGTGGAGGAGCTGACGTACCCCGTCATCAAGGCGGTCGCCGGCCGGCTCGGCATCACGCTCGTCCCGCTGGCCATGGACGACGCCGGGCTCGTCCCGGAGGCGGTCGAGGAGGCCCACGCGGCGGCCCCGCTGCACGCCGTCTATGTGCAGCCGAGGCTGCACAACCCGCTGACGCTCACCATGCCCGAGTGGCGGGTGGAGAAGCTGGCCGAGGTCCTGGGAAGGCTGGACCTGGTGGCGGTCGAGGATGCCATCTGGGCCTTCCTGCGTGACGAGCTGCCGCCGCTCGCCGCCCACGCCCCGGAGCGGACCGTTCTGATCGACAGCCTCTCCAAGCGCATCGCCCCCGGCCTCACCCTGGGCTTCGCGGTGGCACCGCACGCCCTGTCCAGTGAGATCGCGGCGTCCCTGCGCTCGGGCGGCTGGGCCCCCATGCGGTTCGCCCTGGAGGCGGCCCACCGCTGGCAGCAGGACGGCACCGTGAAGAAGCTGGTGGACGCCAAGCAGCGGGAAGCGGCGGTACGGCAGGAGATCGCGGGCCGGCACCTCGCCGGTTTCGCCGTGCGGAGCCATCCGCTCTCCTATCACTGCTGGTGGCAACTGCCCCGCCCGTGGCGCGCGGACACGTTCGTCGCCGCCGCCGCGCGGCACGGCATCGGGGTCGTGCCCGCCGCCGCGTTCACCGTCGGCGGCAGCCACGCCCCCAACGCCATCCGCCTGGGTCTCGCCTCGCCACGGCCGGACGTCCTGTCCCACGCGCTAGGCGTGCTCGTCGAACTGGCCCGATCCGCCCCCGACGACCTCGTCACCGACTGAGCCCCCAGCCCTTCGTCCCTGACCGAGCCCCGACGGCCTCGCCACCGACTGAGTCCCGACGGCCTCGTCACCGACCGAGCCTCCAGCCCTTCACCGACGGCGCCTCCAGCCCTCCTCACCGACCGAGTCCCGACACCCTCGTCACCGACCGAGTCCCGACGGCCCCGTCATCCGACCGAGCCCCCAGCCCTCGTCAGCGACCGAGCGCCGGCACCCTCGTCATCCGACCGGGCCCCGCGCCCTCGTCACCGGCTGGGGCCCCTGGGGGCGTGGCGTGGAGCGCCTCGGCGTACGCCTGCCGGTAGCGCCGCTCGAACTCCGTGAAGGCCTCCTCCTCGGCCGACGTCCCGCACAGGAACCCGTCGAGGGCGCGGGCCAGGAGGCCGGCGCCGTGGCAGGCCAGGTGTGTCCCGTGCGCCAGCGCCGGTTCCGGTTCGACACCGCACGCGGCGTCGCCGACCAGCACCATCCCTGGACGCCACAGCCGGTCGTCGGCGTACGACCAGTGCGGGCGCATCCGGATCCCCCCGTGGCGGCCCTCGCGCACCCGGGTGGCTCCCGCCAGGAGGTCCCTGACCGGGGGGCACGACGCGGCGAAGGCCGGCAGCGCGCCCTCGGGATCCTCGCGCACCCGGTCCGCCAGGTCCCGCCGCACCACCACCCCGACCCGGACGAGCCCGCCACCGGCCGGCGCGACCCGGAACCAGCCGCCGGCGAAGGGGAAGCGCCGCGGGCCGCCCGCCGCGCCGCCGGCGGTCTCGAAGCAGGCGTACACGGCCAGTCCGGACGGCCCTTGGACGCCCGCGACATGACGGCGCAACAGACTGTCGCCGCCCGAGGCGTCCACCACCCAGCGGGCCCGCACGGTGCGGCCCGGGCCGCCGTCCGGGCGGTGGCGCAGCCCGGCCACCCGCCCGTTCTCGACCACCACGTTGACGGCGGCGCACCGCTGCCGCACCTCCACGCCGTCCAGGAGCCCCGGACACGGCTCGCGCTCCAGCAGCAGCACCCGGTGGCCCCGCCCGGCCACCAGGGCCGCGGTCATCAGCCCGGCGGGACCGCCACCGGCGACCACGACGTCGTACGCCTCGCTGGCCATGCCGTGTTTCCTCCCGAAAGCCGGTGTTCAGTGAAACTTCTTTTACCCGCGAGGGGCCGGAGTTGCCTTCCTAGGGAATCTGCTAGATCCGGCGAAAGAATTTCGTAAACTACCCGTGGGTAGTGATTGCGTGATACAGGCGTGTCTGGTGGCGCAGATTCTCTTTCTGGCCGGGATCAGCCCCAGGCGGAGTCGTCGCAGTCGGCTGTGAAGGTCACGGCAAGGGCGGTGTAGAAACGGCCGTACCGGGCGGTCTGGAACATCTTCGATACCTCTCCTCTGTGATTAGTTTCACGTTTAGTCATATCTGGCCGAGCGGGCGGCAATGATCAGCCGCGGTCCCTAGGTGGACCGAAACTTCCTGGCAGAGCACTGTTCGGCCGCGCCGTACCCTCGTGATCAGCATGCTGGGGCGCGGGGGGAGTTGCGAGGGTGACAAGACGTCGGGATCACGCAACGCGGCAACACGAAGGGGGGACATATGTGCCAGGAAAAGGGCATCGAGGAGAAGTACAACGGCGGAAACGGCGCCGCTGGATCTCCGCATGGGGTGTACTTCTGCGCGCAGGGCCTGGAGCGTTATCGCGAAGCCCTGAACGATGGAACAATATCGGGAGAGGTACCCGCGTGTCTCCTTGACTTCGGGCTGCTGCGTCCCATGCCGGGCGTCGACGGATTCTATGTCCCGATCCCCCCGAAGGTCGCCGAGGCGGAGCTTTCCCGGTCCGTCGTCCTGGAGATCGAACACCGCCAGAACACGCTGGCGTCGTTGCGGTCCTCTTTCGTGGCCGCGGAAAGCCTCTATCACCGGGCGCAGCACGACACCGGCGCCCCCATCGAGTCCCTGCGCGGTGCGGACGTGATCAGCCAGTCGCTGCGGCTGGCCGTGGAGGCGTGCGGGGAGGAGCTGCTCACGGCGCAGCCGGGCGGCGGCCGTTCGCCGGCCCTGCTCGCCGAGGCGCTGCCCCGTGACCTCGCGCTCGTGCGGCGCGGCGTCACCCAGCGGACGCTGTACCAGCACAGCGTCCGCTCCCACCAGCCGACCCTCGCCTACATAGAACGCGTGACGGCCGAGGGCGCGGAGGTGCGCACCCTGGACGAGATCTTCGAACGCGTCATCATCTGCGACCGCACGGTCGCCTTCATCCCCGGCATCCCGGAGCGCAAGACCGCGGCGCTCGCCGTCCGGCACCCCGGTGCCGTCGCCTTCCTGGTGAAGGTCTTCGACCACATGTGGGACCGGGCCCAGCCCGTCTCCATCGTCCCCGAGCAGCACCGCCCCGATCTGCTGGCCGACCGGGTCCGGGCCACCATGCTGCGCATGGTCGTCACCGGCCACACCGACGAGACGATCGCGGCCCGCCTGGGCGTGAGTTCCCGCACGGTCTCCGCGCACATCAAGAAGGTCGCCGAGATCCTGGGCAGCCGTAGCCGCGCCGAACTCGGCTACCTCATCTCCCAGCACCGGCTGCTGGAACAGGAGGAGCCGGTGGGTTCCCAGCGGCGGTGGTGACGGGGTCTGCCGGGGTGTCACATCCCCGGCCCCGGCGGTGTCTTCATGCCGAACGGCCGGACAGGCGCTCGTACGACGGCCGTACGGAACAACCCCACAGGGAGAAGACGATGACGCTGCGCGTTCCGAAGGCAGAACTGCCCGCCGAGCTGGAGGAGAACCTGATCAAGCAGGTCGGCAAGGTGCCCGAGCCCTTCGCGGTGCTGTGGCACAACCCGAAACTCGCCGAGGCCAACCAGGAGTTCTCGGCCAGTGCGGCCACGTGGGACGCGGCCGACGCGAGCCTGAAGACGTTCGCGCACATGGCCGTCGCGGCCCAGGTCGGCTGCAGCTGGTGCCTCGACATCAACTACTTCCTCGCGCTGCACCAGGACCTGGACCTGACCAAGGCGAGCCAGGTGCCGCGCTGGCGGGAGTCGGAGGTGTTCACGCCGCTGGAGCGGGATGTGCTGGAGTACGCCGAGGCCATGACGGTCACACCGTCGGCCGTCACCGACGAGCTGTCGGCGAGCCTGCTCGACCGGCTCGGCCCGGCGGCGCTGGTCGAACTCACCGCGTTCATCGGGTTCGCCAACATGGCGGCCAGGTGCAACACGGCGCACGGGATCACCTCGCAGGGCTACTCCGAGGCCTGCCCGATCCCCCTGGCCGCTCGTTCCGCGGACCGCGGGACGGCGCCGACGGCATGACGCAGGATCCGTTCGTCACCCACCGCAGCCTGCTCTTCACGGTCGCCTACGAGATGCTCGGCTCGGCGGCCGATGCCGAGGACGTGCTGCAGGAGAGCTGGCTGCGGTGGGCCGGCGTCGACCAGGCGCAGGTGCGCGACCGGCGGGCGTACCTGGTCCGGCTCGTCACCCGGCAGGCGCTCAACCGGCTGCGCAGCCTCGCCCGCAGCCGCGAGGAGTACGTCGGCGAATGGCTGCCGGAACCCCTGCTGACCAGCCCCGATGTCGCCGAGGACATCGAACTCGCGGAGAGCGTCTCGATCGCGGTGCTGACCGTACTGGAGACCCTCGGGCCCACCGAGCGCGCCGTGTTCGTGCTCCGCGAGGTCTTCGAGCTGAGCTACGGCGACATCGCCGAGGCGGTCGGCAAGACGACGGCCGCGGTACGGCAGATCGCGCGGCGGGCCCGCGCGCACGTGGCGGCCCGGCGCCCGCGCGTGCGGGTGAGCCGCTCGGAGCAGCAGGCCGTGGTGGAGCGCTTCCTGGCCGCGCTGCGCACCGGGCAGCTGCAGGAGCTGCTGGAGCTCATGGCCCCGGACGTGGTCATGGTCACCGACGGGGGAGGGGTGGTCGCCGCCGCGCTGGTTCCGTTCCACGGCGCCGGCCCGGTCGCGGAGGTGCTCGCGCGCGCACACCGGGTGGTGGACACGCTGGAGACGGCGGCCGTGTGGCTCAACGGCACACCGGCCGGCCGGGTCGAGTTCGACGGCGAACCGAGCGCGGTGAGCCTCACGGTGGAGCACGGCCGGATCACCCGCATCCACGTGGTCCGCAACCCCGGCAAGCTGACCCGCCTGAACCAGCCGTCCGCCCTCGCCCGGTAGCCCCCGGCCGTCCCGTGCCCCACTCCGCGACACACTCTTGCAAGCAGGGTGCTTGCAATTGTTAGCGAGGGTGGGGCAAGGTGGAGGCATGGCATCGCTGAACGTCGGCAACCTCGGTGAGTACCTGCGCGAACAGCGGCGGAACGCCCAGCTGTCGCTGCGGCAACTCGCCGACGCCGCCGGGGTGTCCAATCCCTACCTGAGCCAGATCGAGCGCGGGCTGCGCAAGCCCAGCGCGGAGGTGCTCCAGCAGGTCGCCAAGGCCCTGCGCATCTCCGCCGAGACGCTGTACGTCCGCGCCGGGATCCTCGACGCCGAGCGGGACCGGGACGAAGTGGAGACGCGCGCCGTCATCCTCGCCGATCCCTCGCTGAACGAGCGGCAGAAGCAGGTGCTGCTCCAGATCTACGAGTCCTTCCGCAAGGAGAACGGATTCGGGATCGGCGAGCCCGCCGTGGCCGAGGTGGCCGAGGACATGGCACAGGGAGCGGGCGACACCGCCGTGCACGGCACCGGCGGGGCCGACGGACACGATGCCGATGCCGGTCCGCGGCGGACGGCCGGGTAACCGGACCAGGGCGCCGGCCGCCCCACCGCGGACCACACCAACCTCAGCCGAACGCGAATCCGGGAGGACCTGATCACCATGGCCATCACCGACGACCTGCGCAAGACCTTCAGCGACCCGACCCCCCTCTACTTCGCCGCCGGCACCGCCGACCTCGCCCTCCAGCAGGCCAAGAAGGTGCCCGCCCTGGTCGAGCAGCTGCGTGCCGAGGCCCCGGCCCGCATCGAGGCCGTGCGCAACACCGACCCGAAGGCCGTGCAGGAGAAGGCCGCCGCCCGGGCCAAGGAGGCGCAGGAGAACCTCCAGACCAAGGTCAACGAGTTCATCGGCACCCTCGACGTCGACCTGAAGAAGCTCGGTGAGCAGGCTCAGGACCTGGCCCTGCGCGGCGTGGGCGTCGCCGCCGAGTACGCCGTCAAGGCCCGGGAGACCTACGAGAAGGTCGCCGAGCACGGCGAGCAGGCCGTGAAGAACTGGCGCGGCGAGGCCGCCGAGGAGATCGAGGAGCTCGCGATCACCGTCGAGGGCAGGTCCGAGCCGGCCGGGGACGAGCCGAAGCCGGCCGCGGCCGCGGCCGAGCCCGCGGAGGACAGGAAGCCGGCGGCGAAGAAGACCCCGGCCGCCCGCAAGGCCACCCCCGCGAAGAAGACGACGCCTCCGGCCAAGTGACCGCGGCGGGGCAGGTCACAACGGGCCGGGCACCTTGGGGGTGCCCGGCCCGTTGTACGGGTACGGTGGCTGTACGGACGACTCGACTCGGGTGGTGGGCATTGTGCTGATGACAGCAGTCGGCGGAGTGATGTGGCTGATCTTCACCGCCATGCTGGCACTCGCCATCGTGGCGTTCGTGATGGCCGCGATCTTCCGTGAGGACGCGTACCGCGCCGCGGACAAGCAGAACAAGGGCTTCTGGCTGATCATCCTCGGCGTCGCGGTCGCCGTGAACCTGTTCGTCCCCATGCTGTTCCTGCAGCTGGCCGGCCTGGTCGCCACGATCGTCTTCTTCGTGGACGTGCGGCCGGCGCTTCAGCAGGTCTCGGGCGGGAAGGGCTTCCGCCGCCGCAGGGGAAGCAGCAGCGACGGCCCCTACGGCCCCTGGAACGGCGGGCGCTGAGGGCATTTCGCCGCGCTTCCCCGCGCCCCCTTCAGGCATGCCGCGGCTGACCGACCTGGTGCGCGGGGAACCGCGCGACGAACCCGCGCCCGGCCCCGGCGAAGCACCCCTTACGGCGCCCGGTCCAGCAGGACGACCGCCACGTCGTCCGTCAGCTCCCCGCCGTTGAGATCCCGCACCTCACTCACCGCGGCCCGCAGCAGGTTCTCCCCGTGCAGGCCCTCGGACAGCTGCCGGCGGATCATCCGCAGCATGCCGTCCTGGCCGAGCCGCTCGCCGCCCTCGCCGACCCGGCCCTCGATCAGGCCGTCGGTGTAGAGCATCAGGCTCCACTCGGCGCCCAGCTCCACCTCCATCCGCGGCCAGCGGGCGCCGGGGAGCAGACCGAGGGCGGGGCCGTTGTTGTCGTACGGCAGCAGCCGCGCCGGGTGGCCCGGGCGGGCGAGCAGCGGGGCCGGGTGGCCGGCCAGGCACAGGCCCGCACGGCGGCCGTCCGAGGCGATGTCCACCGTGCACACCGTCGCGAAGATCTCCTCGTCGGCGCGTTCGTGCTCCAGCACCTCCTGGAGCGTGCCGAGCAGTTCGTCGCCGCACAGGCCCGCCAGCGTCAGCGCCCGCCAGGCGATGCGCAGCTCCACGCCGAGCGCGGCCTCGTCCGGGCCGTGGCCGCAGACGTCGCCGATCATGGCGTGCACGGTGCCGTCGGGCGTGCGCACGGCGTCGTAGAAGTCGCCGCCGAGCAGGGCGCGCGAGCGGCCGGGCCGGTAGCGGGCGGCGAAGCGCAGCGCGGAGCCCTCCAGCAGGGGCGTGGGCAGCAGCCCGCGCTCCAGGCGGCGGTTCTCCTGCGCGCGCAGCCGGCCCTCGGCCAGCCGCCGCTCGGCCGTGTCGGACCGTTTCCGCTCCACGGCGTAGCGGATGGCGCGGCTGAGCAGCCGGCCGTCCAGCTCGTCCCGGAAGAGATAGTCCTGCGCGCCCACGCGCACGGCCTCGGCGCCGCGCTCGGCGTCGCCGGAGGCGGTCAGCGCGAGTACGGCGTGCCGGGGCGCGAGCTGGAGGACGTGCCTGAGCACGGCCAGCTCGTCGTCGCTGTCGCTGCCGCCCGGCGCCGGGAGCGCCAGGTCCAGCAGGATGCAGTGGACGTCGTCGGTGAGCAGCCGCCCGGCCTCGGTGAGGTTCCGGGCCGTGCGGACGCGGATCGGCTTGCCGGAGGGGTCCAGCAGGTCGGGCACGATCGGCGAGGCGGCCGGATCGTCCTCGATCAGCAGCAGTGTGAGAGTGGCGCCGGTGCCGTTCACGGGCGTGGCGTCGCGGTGGGCCTCTTCCTTGAGGGGGCCGTCGGCAACCGGGGCGGCCTGCGCCTGACCACTCTCCACGGCCGGGATCGCTCTCTGCCGCGGTACGGGTACGGGCATCGTCTGGGTTCCTTCCCTCCCCCCGAGGGCACGGCGGTGTCGAGGGGTCTCGACCCACCGACCGGGACCATAGCGGGTGCTCCCGCCCCGATGGAATGGTGTGAGCCGGGTCGCTCCCGCGCAGGCCGCTGTCATATGCCGCTTTCCGTACGACAGTTGGACAGGACGACCCGGCGGAGGGGATGACGAAGCTCACGTACCGCCCCGGTGTGCACGGCGGTTGGAGGTGGACTGGGTCACATCGTGTGCGTCGCGTGTGTCGTGTGGAGGAATGGCGGGCGTCACATGACCTGGCTCACGCGTCCGGTCGCACGATCCCCAGGATCGGCATCGAGCCGGCGCCCGCGACCGTGATCGTGCGGCCCGGGCGGGGGGCCTGGATGACCGCGCCGTCGCCGACGTAGATGGCGACATGGCTGGCGTCGTCGAAGTAGATGACGAGGTCGCCGGGGCGCATGTCCTTCACGTCGACGTGCTTGAGCTGCTTCCACTGCTCCTGCGAGGTGCGCGGGATGGGGTGGCCGGCCGCCGCCCATGCCTGGGAGGTCAGCCCTGAGCAGTCGTAGGCCTTCGGGCCCTCGGCGCCCCACACGTACGGCTTGCCGAGCTGGGCGGTGGCGAACGCGACGGCCTTCTCGCCCTGCGCGGACGCCACGCCGTGGATCTTCTTGAGGATCCCGGTGCCGAGCCACTTCGTCTGCGCCTTCAGCGCGTCCTGCTGCTCCAACTCGGCGAGCCGTTCCCGGTCCTTCTTCTCCAGTTCCGACTGGAGCTTCTCGGCGGCGGAGATCTGCTGCTGGATCTTCTTCTTGGCGGTGGCCTTGGCCTTGCGCTCCGCGTCCAGCTTCTTCCACTGCTCGGCGGCGTCGTCGGCGTAGCCCTGCAACTGCTTCTGGGTGCCGGACACTTCCCCGATCAGGGACTTCGTCGCCCGCTGGCCCTGCAGCACCAGTCCGGCCCCGTCCAGGACCTGGCCGGGATCGTCGCTGAGCAGGAACTGGGCGGTGGGCGGCACTCCGCCGGTGCGGTACTGCTCGCGGGCGGCCGCGCCCGCCTGGTTCCTGAGCCGGGCGAGCCGCTGCTGCCCCTCGTCGATCTTCTTCGCCAGCGCGACGATCGCGGCGGACTGCTGCTTGGCCTTCTCCTCGGCCGCGTTGTAGGCGTCGGTGGCGACGGCCGCGTCGTGGTAGAGCTTGTCGAGCCTCTCGCGGACCTTCTCCAGATCCTTGTCCGGCGGGGGAGTCGGGGACGCGCTCGGTGTGGGCGCCGGGGCGGCGAAGGCCGTGCCGGGTGCGCCCAGCACGGTCACCGCGCAGACCACGGTCACGGCGGCCGAGAGGATGCCGCGCTTGCCCCAGCCCATCACACATGCCCCCAAGCTGATTTACCGTCAGTAACTTACGGTGCTCCGGGGATGGTGCCATGCCGCGGCACAAAGCGACAGAGGCCGACGGCACGGGCAGCCGGCGGCAGCGGTCGCGGAAGCGGCCGGCGCAGGTGGCTGTCCCCCGTGTCCGCCGGGCTCGGCGATCTCCCGCCGGTGTGACGAGCGGCGCACGGGAATCGTTCCGCCCCGCCGCCCCCGAACGGGTGACGTCAGCCCGACGGCGCCAACGCCCGCCACGCCACCGTCACTTCGCCCTGCCGCCAGCGGGCCGGGGAGTCCGTGACCGGCCAGTCGGCCGTCAGGTCCCGTACCGCGCGCAGCCAGCGCTGGCGGGCGCCGTAGGAGGCGTAGGGCGCGGCGGCGGCCCAGGCGCGGTCGAAGTCCCGCAGGAAGGCGTGCACGGGCTCGCCGGGGACGTTGCGGTGGATCAGCGCCTTCGGCAGCCGCTCGGCCAGGTCGGAGGGCCGCTCCAGGGAGCCCAGCCGGGTCGCGAACGTCACCGTCCGCGGCCCCTCCGGACCGAGCGCCACCCACACGTGCCGCCGCCCGATCTCGTCGCACGTCCCCTCGACCAGCAGCCCGCCGCGCGAGCCGCCGCCCGCCGGGGCGAGCCGCGCGCACAGCCGCTCCCAGACGGCGGCGACCTCGGCCTCGTCGTACTGGCGCAGCACATTGGCCGCCCGGATGAGCAGCGGCCGGCCGGGCACGGGGACCTCGAAGCCGCCGTGCCGGAAGGTCAGCCCCTCGCGCTCGTACGGCCGTGCGGCGGTGACCCGCTCCGGCTCGATCTCGATGCCGACGACGCGGGCGCGGGGTGCGACGGTGCGCAGCCGCCCGAGCAGTTCCACGGCGGTCCAGGGGGCGGCGCCGTAGCCGAGGTCGACGGCGAGCGGATCGCCGGCGCGCCGGAGCTCCCCGCCGTGGGTGGCGGCGATCCAGCGGTCCATGCGGCGCAGCCGGTTGGGATTGGTCGTCCCGCGCGTCACCGCTCCCACGGGGCGGGTCGCTGCGCGGGCTGTCATGTCTACGAGGGTAAGCGGGCCGGCCGTGGCGTACCCGCACCCCCCGGTGGAGGGCCGCCACCCTCCGAAGGTAATGATTGAGTAAAGCCGCCTGTTCGGGAAATGGCGGAGCACCCGTCCGCTGTTGCACCACCGTGGAGGGCGCGGTCGGTCCTCCGTCCGGCATGCCCGCAGCAAGGAGGACCGCCACGTGAGCCAGTACGTCAGCAGGCTCGGGCGACGCTCCCCGTCGGCCGCGTCACGGCTCCGTCTGCTCCGCCGGCCCCGCAGGGTCGCGATGCTCTCCGTGCACACCTCTCCGCTCCACCAGCCCGGCACCGGCGACGCCGGCGGCATGAACGTCTACATCGTGGAGCTGGCCCAGCGGCTCGCCGCGATCAACATCGAGGTCGAGATCTTCACCCGGGCCACGGCCGGCGGTCTCGCGCCCACGGTCGAGCTGGCCCCCGGCGTCCTCGTCCGGCACGTCGACGCGGGACCCTACGAGGGCCTGGCCAAGGAGGACCTCCCGGCCCAGCTGTGCGCCTTCACGCACGGCGTGATGCAGGCCTGGGCCGGTCACCGCCCCGGCCACTACGACCTCGTCCACTCCCACTACTGGCTCTCCGGCCACGTCGGCTGGCTCGCCGCCCAGCGCTGGGGCGTGCCGCTGGTGCACGCGATGCACACCATGGCCAAGGTCAAGAACGCCAACCTGGCCGACGGGGACTCGCCCGAGCCCGCCGCCCGGGTCATCGGCGAGACCCAGATCGTGGCCGCCGCCGACCGGCTCATCGCCAACACGGAGGAGGAGGCCGACGAGCTGGTACGGCACTACACGGCCGACCCCGCGAAGGTCGCCGTCGTCCACCCGGGCGTCAACCTCGACCGCTTCCGCCCGGCCGACGGCCGCGCCGCCGCCCGCGCCCGCCTCGGTCTGCCGCAGGACGCCCTGATCCCGCTCTTCGCCGGCCGCATACAGCCCCTGAAGGCACCGGACGTCCTCCTGCGCGCGGTGGCCGTCCTGCTCGACGAGCGTCCCGAGCTCCGCTCCCGCATCCTCGTCCCGGTCGTCGGCGGCCCGAGCGGCAGCGGGCTCGCCAAGCCGGAGGGCCTGCAGAAGCTCGCCGCGCGGCTCGGCGTCGCGGACGTCGTACGGTTCCGCCCGCCGGTCGGCCAGGAGCAGCTCGCGGACTGGTTCCGGGCCGCGTCCGTGCTCGTGATGCCGTCCTACAGCGAGTCCTTCGGCCTGGTCGCCATCGAGGCGCAGGCGGCCGGTACGCCGGTGCTCGCGGCCTCGGTCGGCGGGCTGCCGGTGGCCGTGCGCGACGGCGGCACCGGCTTCCTCGTGCCCGGTCACGATCCGGCCGACTACGCGCGCGTGCTGCGCCGTTTCGCCGACGATCCGTCCCTGTCGGCGAGCATGGGCGAGGCCGCCGCCCGCCACGCCCGGTCCTTCGGCTGGGACACGGCGGCCGCCGCGACCGCCGACGTCTACACGGCCGCGACCCAGTCCCACCGCCGTCGCGTACGCTCCCACCATGGCTGAGGGCGAGAAGGCGGTCGGACAGGTCCTGGAAGCTGCCCTGAAGGACGCCGAACTGGAGTGGGAGAGCCCCGAGCCCGGCACCTACGTGGTCAAGCTCCCCGGCACCCGCAAGCTCTCCACGACGGTCTCCTTCCGCGTGGGCCGCCACTCCCTCTCCCTCAACGCCTTCGTCGTCCGGCACCCCGACGAGAACGAGGCGGGCGTCCACCGCTGGCTCCTGGAGCGCAACCTCAAGCTCTACGGCGTCAGTTACGCCGTCGACCGCCTCGGCGACATCTACGTCACCGCCCGGCTGCCCCTCGCCTCCGTCACCCCCGACGAGATCGACCGCCTCCTCGGTCAGGTCCTGGAAGCGGCCGACGGCGCCTTCAACACCCTTCTGGAACTGGGCTTCGCCTCCTCGATCCGCAAGGAGTACGCCTGGCGGGTGTCCCGCGGCGAGTCCACGCGCAACCTGGACGCGTTCAGGCATCTGATCGAACGCCCGGCGGACTGACCGCGGATCGCCCGGCGGCTCAGGACGGGCGCGGCTCCGTTAACCGGTGGTGATCCCCGGACATGCGTCTTCCGACGATCCGCCCAAGGCGGGCGGCGCGACCCCTTCCCCTCCGAGGGCGGCGGTGGCATGCTCACGCCCGACGCATTCCTGAACATCGTTCATACAGCTGAACGAGAAGGGGCGGGTGGACATGAGCGGCACGCACCTCACGAGACGGACCCTGCTGGCCGGTGCCACGGCCGTGGCGCTCGGCGCGACGCCGGGGCGGGCGGCAGCGGCCGGGCGCCCGCAAACCCCATCCCTGTGGCGGGAGTTCGGCCGCACCCCCTTCACCCACCCCCAGATCCCGTACGTCGGCCGGGCCGGTGCCCGTGCCGGAGCGCGCCGCCTCCCCCGTCCCCGCGTCTTCGCCGACGTCACCGACTACGGCGCGGTGGCCGACGGCACCACCGACTGCGCCCCCGCGATCAACCGTGCCCTCGCCGCCGCCGGACGGGCCGGCGGTGGCACGGTCACCGTCCCGCCCGGCACCTTCCGCATCGACGGCCTGATCCGCATCGGCGACTCGAACGTGGTGCTGCGCGGCGCGGGCAGCGGCCGCACGACACTCCACGCGACGAAGAACCTCACCGAACTGATCGGCGTCTACGGCTCCCGCTACGGCGGCGACAAGTCCTCCTGGTCCTGGGCGGGCGGACTCGTCTGGCTCGCCCCGCACGCCCGTTGGGACTCCCTCGTCGCCGCCGTCCGGGCCCGCGCGTGGCCCTTCGAGGGCTGGACCGGCAACCAGCGGGACGAGTGGACGCCCCTGACCGCGGTGGAGCCGGCCGGGCGGGGCTCCTGGACCGTCACCGTCGCCGACGCCTCCGCGCTGCACCCCGGCCGGCTCGTCCTGCTCCGCCTCGCCGACGACCCCGCCCACACCCTCCTGCAGCACATGGCGGGCGGCGGCCCCGGCCCGGCGTCGTACTCCTGGGACGACAAGACCAAGCTGCTGTCGTACGTCCCCTACGAGTGGCCGGTCCGCGTCACGGCCGTCCGCGGCCGCCGCATCACCCTCGAACGCCCCCTCCCGCTCGACGTGCGCCCCGAGTGGAACCCGCAACTGACCACCCACGTCACCGAGCTGACCGGATCCGGCGTCGAGGGGCTGACCCTCGACGTGGTGCAGACCCCGCAGTCCCCGCACCTGCTCGACAAGGGCTACAACGGCGTGGTGCTGCAGTGCGCCTACGACTGCTGGGTGGACGACGTCACGGTGACGAACGTCGACAACGGCTTCGGCCTGGTCGCCGCCTCGGCCTGCACCCTGCGCCGCACCCGGGTGACCGGCCGCGGCTCGCACCACCCGTACTTCTGCCGCGAGGGTTCCCACGACAACCTGATCGAGGACTTCACCCTCGAACAGCGCACGGTCCCGGCCCCGCCGAACACCCAGCTGCACGGCATCAACGTGGAGGGACTGTCCTCGTACAACGTCTGGTCGCGCGGCGAGATGCAGATGGGCACCTTCGACAGCCACCGCGGCCTGCCCTTCGCCGACGTCCGCACCGACATCACCGTGAACAACAACGGCCGCCACGGCGGTGACGCCAGCGCGGGCCCCCTCTTCGGCGCCCGCTTCACCCACTGGAACATCCGGGTCACCAACGGCCGCGCCGGACTGATGAAGATCGACGGCCTGGCGCCGTACTCGGCCACCGTCGGCCTCGGCACGGTGACGGAGTACGACCAGACCGACGTCCCCGACTTCACCGGCGACCTGCACTCCCGCCTGGAGCTGTACGGCACGACGGACGCCGTACGCCCGCGCAACCTGTACGAGGCTCAGCGCGAACTGCGCCGGTAGCGCCCCGGCGGCACCCCGACCAGCTTCTTGAAGTGCCGGGTGAGATGGGCCTGGTCGTAGAACCCGGTGGCCGCCGCCACCTCGCCCGGCGCCAGCCCGTCCAGCAGCAGCCGCCGCGCGCGCCCGACCCGCCGCGACATCAGGTACTGGTGCGGGGCGATGCCGTACGCGCCGCTGAACGCCCGCACCAGATGGGCCGGATGGGCGTGCAGCAGGCGCCCGGCCTCCGCCAGCGTGACCCCGTCGACGACCCGGGCGTCGAGCAGCTCCCGCAGCCGCCGGCCGAGGACCGGATCCGGGCGGTGCGCCGGTGCGTCCGGCCGCCGCCGCAGATGGTCGCGCAGCCGCTCCCCGACGAGG
This sequence comes from Streptomyces filipinensis, assembly GCF_014649495.1. Taxonomy (GTDB): domain Bacteria; phylum Actinomycetota; class Actinomycetes; order Streptomycetales; family Streptomycetaceae; genus Streptomyces; species Streptomyces filipinensis. Next base: position 19,773 of record NZ_BMTD01000004.1, read on the forward strand.
GTCAGCCTGCTCTCCGCCTCCAGCTCGTCACCGGGCCGGGCGAGCGCGGAGTGCAGCTGCCCGACGCGCCGGCGCAACACCGGGTCCCGCAGATCGGGCCCGTCCACGGCGGCCCCGATCAGGTCCTCGCCGAGCCGGCTGCTGTCGAGGTAGACGACCCGCTTGCGGAAGCCGTCCGGGGTGGCCGGCGAGCCGTTGTGCGGGACGTGCGGCGGGAGCAGGGTGACCGTGTCGTGCGGGGTGCCGTGCTCGTGCCGGTCGAGGTCGTACCGCACGGCCCCGTCGTCCACGATGAGCAGCGTCCAGGCGTCGTGGACGTGCATCGGGTAGGAGTACTCGGTGAAGCGGGCGTGGAAGACCTCGGTGACGCCCGGGACGCGGGGGCGCCACGCGCTGACTTCCTGCGGGGCGGCCACGCAAAGAACGTACAAGACGATCGCGTACGACGCCCGGCAGTCTCATCCCATGAGCGCTGAACCCCTCCGTTTCGACACGAAGATCGCCGTGCTGCTGCGCGCGGACCTGGAGCCCTGGCAGCGGCTCAACGTCACCGCGTTCCTGGTCAGCGGCCTGGGTACGACGGTTCCCGAGGTGATCGGGGAACCGTACGAGGACGCGGACGGGGTGTCGTACCTCCCCATGTTCCGCCAGCCCGTGCTGGTCTTCGAGGGGTCGAAGGAGACCCTGGAGGCGGCGCACGACCGGGCCCTGAGCCGCGCCCTGCCCCGCGCCGTCTTCACCTCGGACCTGTTCGCCACGGGCAACGACCGCGACAACCGCGCCGCGGTCCGGGCCGTGCCGACGGCCGAGCTGGACCTGGTGGGACTGGCGGTCCACGGCCCCCGCAACGGGGTGGACAAGGTGCTGAAGGGGGCCCGGATGCACCCGTGACCGCGGCTCTCCCCGCCTTCGCCGGCGTCCGCGTCAGCCGAACATGCCGGGCACGTAGTCGCCGGCGGGCTGCTGGACGAGGACGTTGACGCGGTTGTAGGCGTTGATGAGGGCGATCAGCGCGACGAGCGCGGCGAGCTGGTCCTCGTCGTAGTGCTTGGCGGCGTTCGCCCAGACCTCGTCCGGGACGCCGCCGGCCGCGTCCGCGATCCGGGTGCCCTGCTCCGTCAGCTCCAGCGCGGCCCGCTCGGCGTCGCTGAACACCTTGGCCTCCCGCCAGGCCGCGACGAGGTGCAGCCGCTGCGCGGTCTCCCCGGCGGCGACCGCGTCCTTGGTGTGCATGTCGAGGCACATCCCGCAGCCGTTGATCTGGCTGGCCCGGATCTTCACCAGCTCCTGGGTCGCCGCCGGCAGGCTGGACTCGGAGACCGCCTTCCCCGCCGAGTTGATGTACTTGAAGAACCTGCCGGAGACGGCGTTCTCGAAGAGGTTCAGTCGCGCGTCCATGATCTGCTCCCGTGGGGTGGCCGATGGTTACACCCCCCTGACGGAACGATCAGGGGAGATGTGACAGGACCACCGGTGACGCGCGCCACGAGCCCTGCGGGGCACCCGGACGGCCCGCCCGTCTGAAAGATCACGCCCGAATCTGCACAGCGCGTACGCAAGTGCGCGGCCGGTGGGTCCCGTTGGTACGGAGTTGTCCCGGTCGGCGCGGCGGTGGCAATACCTGTGGCCCGTCTGTGCCGTGCGGGGGTGTGGAGAAACTCCCCCCATAGCGTGACCGGGCCCGCACGGATCGGTCACCGCCCGGGACAACTGGCCCGGGGCGGGCGCCGGTTGGCTGGCTGCCCGGCGCGCTCCGTGGTTTGATCGCTCGCGCCGCCGGGTTCACGCCACGGTGTCCTGAAAGGGACGGCGTACGCCCGCGGCCGCGGTCCACCGTCTGTCCCCGGCGGTGCCGCTCCCCTGTGGACCACCCATGCGAAGGGCAGTTTCCCCATGAACTCCGCTCACCAGGTCGAGACCCTCGAGATCTCCGACGCCGACCTCGACACCGTCGCCGGCGGTCTGGCCCCCGAGGTCAGCCTCACGCTCGACAACACCACCCTCAGCAGCGCCGACGTGCTGTCCCAGCTCGGCGCCGTCCAGGGCGAGGCGCTGGGCGCCCTCGGCCAGTCGCACCAGGTCGGCTTCAACGCCGCCCTCTGATCGCTGCGATCAGCACACCGAGCCCCTGCCGGCGGACAACTCCCGGCAGGGGCTCAGCCATTCCGGTCCTATAAGATCCACACACTTTTCTCACCAAGTCTGGAACCTGGGGGGACCGGATCGTGAACCGGTATGTCATAAGAGGGGCGTTCGCGCTCGTACTGAGCGGGAGCCTCATGGGGGCCCTGCCCGCGTCGTCCGCCGAAGCGGCGGCCGCAGCGGGCACCGCAGCCGGTGCGACGGTGGCCACCGACCCCGTACAGCCCGGCGTCTGGGGCACCTCCACCGAGGTCGCCGCCACCGCCCGGCACCGCGTGCTGGGCCTGCAGGCCCGCGCCGACGGCGCCCTCGTCGCCCTGCGCGACCAGCCGCAGGACCCCGCGCAGACCGCCGAGGTCCGCCGTCTCACCGTCCAGGTCCGCCCCGCGGGCAGCACCACATGGGCCGCGCCCCAGACGCTGTCCACCACCGCCCGCCTCTACGACAGCGCCCTCGCCCCGCAGGCCGACGGCTCCTTCGTCGCCTACTGGAGCGAGAGCCTCCCGGAGGGCAAGAGCCTCCTGAAGGCCGCCACCCTGGCTCCGGGCGCCACCCGCTGGTCCGACCCCACCACCGTGGCCACCCTCTCCTCCTGGGCCGAGCACCCCCTGGTCTTCGGCAGCGCCACCGGCCGCCTCGCGGCCGTCTGGGCCGTCCGGATCACGGGCGGCCGTGAGCTGCGCATGACCGAGCGGCCGGCCCCCGGCGGCGCCTGGTCCGAGCCCACCGTGTTCGACACCGTCAAGAGCGACGCCGAGGACGGGGAGTGGTTCCTGACCGGGCTGCACGCCGCCATCGACAAGGCGGGCAACGCGGCCGTCGCGTGGAACCTCGACGACCGCCCCCGCGAGGGCGGCGGCTCGACCCCCGCGGGCGGGCCCTCGTACTACTCCCGGATCATGGAGCGCAAGGCCGGCGCGACCACGTGGGGCGACGCCGAGGACCTGACCCCGCTCACCGGCACCCAGCCCGGTGCCCTCCGCCTCGACGCCGACCCGGCCGGCGGCCTCACCCTCCTGTGGGCGAGCGTCGGCGGCCCCGTCCGCTTCGCCCGCAAGGCCGCCCCCGGCGGCGCGTGGGGCGCCGCCGAGCAGACCGGGCTCACCGGCTGGTACGCCCCCCGCGCCCTGCCCCGCCCGCTGACCGCCCCGAACGGTGACGTCACCCTCGTCGGGGCCGCGGACAAGGCGGTGATCTCGACCACCCGCTCCGCCCGCACCGGCGTCTGGGGCGCCGTCGAGCAGGCCGACGACCGCCGTCCCGCCGGCTCGGCCGTCAGCTCCGGCATCGCCGGCGACGGCACCGTGCACGCGGGCTGGGCCGTGTCCATCGGCAACGGCTCGTACCGCTTCGTCGCCGGCTTCCGCACCCGCGGCGGCTGGTCGGCCCCCAAGACGCTGGCCACCACCAGCGGCAACCGGACCGTCGACGGCGCCCTCACGGTCGCCGGCACCCGTCCCACCGCGCTCTGGTACGACAGCTCCGCACTCGGCGGCCCGCTGCACGCCGTCTCCGGTACCACCCGCGCGCTGCCCCGCGCCCGCGACTACGGCGACGACGGCCGCGCCGACCTGCTCGCCCTGACCGGCACCACCCTGACCCGGTACGACGGCGACGCCGCGGGCCACCTCGCCACGGGCTCCGTGCACAGCGGCGCGGTCACCACCGGCTGGCCCGCCGGTACCCGGTTCACCGGCTTCGGCGACCTGAACGGGGACCGCCTCAACGACGTCCTCGCCGTGCTGCCCACGGGCGAGGCCCGCGTGTACGAGACCCCGGCGGGCCGGCTGCCCGCACCGGCGTCCCCGTACGAGAAGACGAGCAGCGACTGGCGCGGCTACGACGTCCTCACCAGCCCCGGCGACCTGACCGGCGACGGCCGCGCCGACCTGCTGGCCCGCTCCGCCTCCACCGGTGACCTCTACCTCTACGCCGGCAACGGCACCGCCGGATTCGTCCCGCGCGTCAAGATCAGGTCCGCCTGGAAGGGGTACACCCGGGTGATCGGCGCCGGGGACCTCACCGGCGACGGGCGCGGGGACGTGCTGGCCCTCGACAGCTCCGGCGAGCTGTGGCGCTACGACGGCACCGGCACCGGCAAGCTCGCCGACCGTGTGCTGGTCTTCCGCGACTGGGGCAAGAGCTACCGCCAGGTGCTCGGCGCCGCCGACCTGAACGGGGACGGCCGGGCCGACCTGCTCTCGGTCGACACCGCCGGCGTGGCCTGGCTCAACCCGGGCACCGGACACGGCACCTTCGGCAGCCGGGTCCGCGTCGGCTCCGGCTGGACCGGCCGCACCCTGTCCTGACCGCGGTCCCGCACGCGGAGGAGGGGCACCCCTCCTCCGCACCGTCTATTCGGGTGCTTGTGTGCACGTCACCGCTTCTCGCCGGCGGGCCGGCGGCATACGTCTGGCGAGCACACACCGACCGAAGGAGACGCTTATGCGTGTAACCACCGTACTGGCCGCCACCGCTCTCGCCGGGACCGTTCTGTTCGGAGGAGCGGCCCAGGCCCTCGCCGACGACGGCGACGACATGGGCAACGTCGGAGTCGATTTCGGGACCAGCGCCCCGGCCGCGTCCGAACTCGGCCAGGGCGCGTCCGACTCCGGTCAGGGCGCGTCCGACGACAGCCAGGACATGCCCAGCTTCAGTAAGACCGGGGCCATCTTCGACAAGTCACCGGCCGCCACCCACTAGGCCGTCGCTCCCTTCCTGCCCTTCCTGTCCTTCCTGGCAGACGCCCCGCACCGTGCTGCGCTCGGTGCGGGGCGTGGGACGTAGGGTGCGGGATGTCGGGTTGGGGCGTGTGGGGCGGCTTCCGGATCAGCCTTCCACGACCCGGACCGCAGCGGACGCCCGCGGCGCCGGGACCGGCCCTTCGCCCGGCAGCCTCCGCATGAGGAGCCCGTACCCCAGCCCGGCCACCGTCCCCACCGCCGCGCACATCCCCCACAGCCACTGCGCGCCCAGCCGGTCGATGACCGCACCGGACATCAGCGGCGCGATCAGCGAGGCGACGGACCAGGACAGCGTGTAGACGCCCTGGTACCGCCCGCGCCCGTGCACCGGGGACAGCCGCACGACGAGCCCGGTCTGCGTCGGCGCGTTGACGATCTCGGCGAGGGTCCACACGCAGACCGTGAGCGCGAAGACGCCGACCGATCCGGCGAAGGCGGTGAGCCCGAAGCCGTACCCCGCGAGCACCGAGGAGACCACCAGCAGGGTGCGCGGGTCGCGGTGCTCGATGAAGCGGGTCACCGGGATCTGCAGGGCGACGATCAGGACGCCGTTGACGGCGATGGCGAGGCCGTAGTCGGCGGGCGAGAACCCGGCCCGGCCCATGGCCACGGGCAGGCCCACGGACCCCTGCTGGAAGACCAGGGCGACCAGGAAGGACAGCCCGACGACGGCCATGTACCGCCCGTCGCGCAGCACCGTGCCGAGGCTGACGTCGGTGTCCGCCTGCCGGGCCGTGGCCGCGGGCCGCGACTCGGGCAGCTTGAGGAAGACGACGACCGCGCAGACGGCCGTCATCCCGGCCTCGATCAGGAACCCGGCGCGATAGCTGAACTCGGCGATGAACCCGGCGCCCATCGAGGAGACGGCGAAGCCGAGGTTGATCGCCCAGTAGTTGAGGGAGAAGGCGCGGATCCGGTCCTCGGGGCGGACGATGTCGGCCATCATCGCCTGGACGGCCGGCCGGGAGGCGTTGGAGGCCATGCCGACGAGGAAGGCGACGGCGGCGATGGTGACCGGGCTGGTCATGAAGCCGAGCAGCGCGACGGAGACGGCGGTGGCGGACTGGGCGATGAGCAGCGTCGGCCGCCGTCCCAGCCGGTCGGCCATCACCCCGCCGCCCAGCGAGGAGACGACACCGCCCAGCCCGTGCAGGGAGGCGACGAGACCGGCGTAGGACGCCGAGTAGCCGCGGTCCAGGGTGAGGTACAGGGCCATGAAGGTGGCCACGAACGCGCCGAGGCGGTTGACGAGGGTGCTGGTCCACAGCCACCAGAACTCACGGGGGAGTCCGGAGACCGTCTCCCGGGCGGCACGTCTGAGACGGGCGGCGGACATGGCAGGATCCCCCCATGGATCGAAGGCACCCGGTGCGGATGCTGTAAGCGGCTCTGGCGGTATCCACAACTTACATAGGTGATCCACGGGCGGCCACTCGTTTAACAGAGGCCGTCAACGGTCCACCCACCGGTCGGCCGGGGGCGGGCGCGGGAGGCCGTGGATTACGCTCTTTCCCATGGCCGACGCACCGTACAAGCTGATCCTCCTCCGCCACGGCGAGAGCGAATGGAACGCGAAGAACCTGTTCACCGGCTGGGTGGACGTCAACCTGAACGAGAAGGGCGAGAAGGAGGCTGTCCGCGGCGGCGAGCTCCTGAAGGACGCCGACCTCCTCCCCGACGTGGTCCACACGTCCCTGCAGAAGCGCGCGATCCGCACGGCCCAGCTGGCCCTTGAGGCCGCGGACCGCCACTGGATCCCGGTCCACCGCAGCTGGCGCCTGAACGAGCGCCACTACGGCGCCCTCCAGGGCAAGGACAAGGCGGCGACGCTGGCCGAGTTCGGCGAGGAGCAGTTCATGCTCTGGCGCCGCTCGTACGACACCCCGCCGCCCGCGCTCCCCGACGACTCCGAGTTCTCCCAGGCGCACGACCCCCGCTACGCGACGATCCCGCCGGAGCTGCGCCCGGACACGGAGTGCCTGAAGGACGTCGTCGTCCGGATGCTCCCCTACTGGTACGACGGCATCGTCCCCGACCTCCTGGCCGGCCGCACGGTCCTGGTCGCCGCCCACGGCAACTCGCTGCGCGCCCTGGTCAAGCACCTGGACGGCATCTCCGACGCCGACATCGCGGGCCTGAACATCCCGACCGGCATCCCGCTGTACTACGAGCTGGACGCCGACTTCAGGCCGACCACCCCCGGCGGCAGGTACCTCGACCCCGAGGCGGCCGCAGCAGCGATCGAGGCGGTCAAGAACCAGGGCAAGAAGAAGTAATCGCCCACGAACAAGCCCCCTGCCTGCGGTTTCTCCGCTGGCAGGGGGCTTTTTCTCTTGTCCTGGGTTGGGCGCTCTCATCTGGGCAGCGTGCTGGTTTGGGCGGGGCAGGCGGTTGGGCTGGTCGTGGCCGGGCGGGCGGGAAGCGGGGTCAGGGGTGTGCAGACAGGTGTGGCGACCCCGATGAGTTCGACCAGGCCGTTGCCGCCGGTCGGTGGCACGAGTTCGGACCAGTTGTCGGCCAGCCAGACGTTGCCGGACTGGTCGAGTTGGATGGCGGTGAGGTGCTGGATGGAGCTGCTGCGATAGCCGTGGGACGGTGTCAGCAGGGAGCCGGTGGAGGATCCGGGCGGGCAGGCGCTGGTGTTCACGCCGCACAGGACGGAGACGGAGGGGGCGCCGAAGCCGGCGATCCATACGCGGTCGGACCCGTCGATGGCCACGGACCAGGGAGCGATGGCGGTTGGCAGTTTGTATACGCCTGTGATCTTTCCGCTCGGCGCGATCTCGGTGACCGAGTTGCTGACGAAGCTGGGCACCCAGACGTTGTTCTTGGAGTCGACGGCCAGGGCGAGAGGCCAGTCGAGTGAGTTGTCCTTGATGGGGGAGAACGTGGTCGGCTTGAAGTCGGGTCCGATCACGGTGACGCTCCCACCGACGTGGCCCTTGGGTACGCGTGAGTCCAGGAGCTTTGCCCCGTTGAGGCGGGCATTGCTGACCCAGGCCCGGCCGTAGCCGTCGATCTGGATGGAGAACGGGTGGTCGAGACCGCCGCCCTTGATGGTGATCGCCTTTGAGGGGTCCCCGTGGGGGTAGACGATCACGCTTCCCTGGCCGCGGTTGCCTTTCAGGCCATAGAAGTTCGCAATCCAGATGTTGCCCTTCTGGTCGACTGCGGTGCCCTGGGGATGGTTCAGGTCGCCGTTCTTGAATCCTGTGCCGGGCGACAGCGGCTTCCCTGCCGCTGAGTACTTCGCCATGGCATCGCCGCCGTAGCTGGGCACCCACACGGCGCCGTCGTGGTCGATGGCGATGCCCCAGGCGCCTGCCTTCATACCGCCGCCGCTGATGGGGCTGTTCAGTGTGGGGTTGCCCACCGGGTCCTGCACGGTGACGTAGGGGCTGGGGTTTCTCGTTCCGGGCAGCCAGTTGTTGGAGGCCCAGACGTTGCCCTTGGCGTCGATGGCCATCCGCCCGGGGGCGTAGACGTCGGGGGCGGTGTAGTGCAGGGCCAGGACCCAGGCCGCTGGTGCCGCGGTGAGCGCGGGGGCGTAGGTGTGTGCCCGGCCGGTCAGGGCGTACAGCTTGCCGGTGGCCAGTCTCGGGTTGTGGGCGAGGTTGAGCACGGCTTGTGCAGTGTCGGCGGGAGTGGTCCCGTGCTGCGGTGTCGCCAGGCGCAGCATGTCCTGGCATCGCCCGGTGTCCGCTCCCGGCGCGCAGAGGGAGACGAGGTTGGCCAAGGCGTCAAGGGTGGCCAGCGTGTCGTTCTTGCTGCCGTTGTTCCGGTCGGTGACGACCTTGCCGGGTCTGCCGGAAGCCGGATCGGCGAGGTTGTAGGACGTGGCTGCGGCGTTCTCCAGGCCGGGGCTCGGCCCGGTGATGCCGTGGGGGCCGGTGAACTGGGCCAGTGCGTAGGCGGCGGCGACGGTGGTGAGTTCGTTGACCGTGACAGCGGTCTCGGAGCGTTGGGCGACGCCGCCTCCGGAGCCGAATCCCACGACGGAACGCAGACGCAGCGACCGGCCGCCGTGGGGCGCGGCGTCGACGTACAGCACCGAGCCCGTGGGCCGGGTGGACCGGATCTGGAAGGCTCCCTTTGCGTCGGTCATGGCGCGCCCCAGTTCCCGGACGCCTTGCCGGTCTCCGGTGAGGAGAGTGACGTCGGCGTGAGACAGCGGTTTTCCCGCGCTGGTGACTGTTCCGCGCAGCGCTGTCGGCGTGCTGGGGGGTGTGGCGGCGGGCAGTCCCGTCAGCGCCAGTGCCATGGTGGCCGATGCCGCCAGGGCAGCGGCCGGCCGGTGCCGGGAGAGCCTGGCTGCCCTGCCGCGCGAGGTGTGGGCCGCGACTGTGCGGGGGCAGTTCACAGGGACTCTGCGGGGGCGGTTCATAGCGGGAGACAAGGTCAGGACCTCTCGTGATGTCGCATGGTGCCGAACCCTCACCCGCGGACCGGACACCCGACGCGCTGCCGGGTCTCGCTGCGTGTTCGCGGGCAGGCCGCCCTGTCGCGGCGGGCGCTCGGAACGGCGGTGATCAGGGCACCGCGGTTTCGGCGCGGTCGGACCTATGCGTTGCCGTTGTCCGCGGTGTCCGGGGCGCGCAGCGTGAACCATCCGATCTTGCGGCCGGCCAGCCAGATCAGGCCCAGGTACAGGTCCGGACCGACCTGACGGAGCTCGTCGCGCACGCCTCCGCACACCAACGACGTGTGGGAGTAGTCGATGACGATGCACTCCTGGTCGTCCAGACGGCTCGGGCCGGGCCTGACCATGGCGACGATGGACAGGAGGTCCATCGCGGTGAGCCGGTTGCTGAGATAACCGTCCGGGCTGAAGACCTTGCCTCGCCACGCGGTCAGGTTCACGAGGCTGGCGAGCAGCCGCGCTCCCGCACGTCCTGCCACGGGGAAGATCGCCAGACCCTCCATGGGGCCTTTGGGGATCTCACCGGCCGGACTCTTGCGAAACAGCTCCTCGAGCCGCTGATCGTCGGATGTGAGCAGTTCGGCCTCTGTAGCCATCGCAGCCTTCCTCACCCCGGCACCCCTGCGTTCAAGGACTGGTCTCCAAGCAGCCGGCACGCCAGGCAACTCCGTGGTAATTCCCTCGGCCCGCGCTCGGCGAGAGCACCGGCACAAGCGGCGGAGCGCTACGAATTCATGACCAGGACCAGTCCAACCGCATGATCACCGCTTTGGCATGTGATCCGCCGCTGTCTCCATCCTGAACCCCCGGGGCGGGGCTCACCACCGGTGCCGACGGCCGAGGGCCGAGGGCCGAGGGCCGCGCAATGGTGCGGGGCGGAAACCTGGACCGTCCGAGGTCGCTCGACATCGGCCAGGGACGCTAGACCTTCCGTCTGGTCAGGCAGAAGGGATGACCGGCCGGGTCGGTGAGGACGCGCCACCTGTCACCACCTGGTTGACAGTCCGGTCTGGCCGCGCCCAGCGCCAGCAGCAGCGCCTCACCCTCGTCGAGGTCGTCGACCTCGAAGTCGAGGTGGATCTGTTGCGGCACGGTCTGGTCGGGCCAGCGCGGAGCCTGATAGCCGTCGACCCGCTGGAACCCGATGAAGAGCCCGTGGCCGCCGTCGAGTCCGGCGAAGTCACGATGGGATTCGGGGTGGATCCCGAGGCCGGTGGCCTGTGCGTAGAACGCAACCAGCGCCTCGGGGTCGGGGCAGTCGAGTGTTATCGCCGTCAACTTCATCTGCAAGGCCATGGCGTCACACCCTAGTGATCGGCTCCGACCACCGACCGGGCGGCGGATTCCGGGTGCCGTCAGCTCGTCAGGGTGGTCAGGCCGCATGCCAGGAGGGCGATCCCCATGAGCCCGAAGTTGATCCGCATGACGGTCAGGCTCCGCCAGGGCGCTCCGTACGCCGTGCGCCGCTTGACCACCACGTCCGCCCAGTCCCACACCCACACGTCGACCCCGCGGTAGCCGCAGGCCACCGCCGTGCACGCGCCGCCCGCGAGCAGCAGGAGCAGTGTCAGCACCACACGAGCGATCACGCCGTTCCCTCCCCGACCCCACGGCCGGTGCCGCGTGGCGGCATTGTCGCAGGGGCGGTGGCAGCCGCCGCAGGGCCTTCCGGAGGCAGTCGTCGAAAGCGGTATGTCACTCGGCCCAAGCTGGGCACTCGGAGTGCGGGACAACCGTCCGGGGCTGCCCGACGGAATACTGGTGGATCATGTCTGCTGACGACGCGCTGCGACGGAGGTGTTGACCATGTCGCCCGAGCGGCCGGAGGAGCCGGCCGGCGGCGGAGGGCCGTCGGACGGTCAGGCACGGCTGTGGGTCACCGAGACGCTCGCCGCCGCCGCGCGGGGTGCCGACGCCCCCGAGCGGGTGCCGGGCGCGCTCTGCGCGGCATGCCTACGGCTGCTGCCGATCAGCGGCTCCTCGGTGTCGATCTCAGGCGGGAAGGGCATACGCGTCACCTGGTGCGCCAGTGACCGGGTCGCGGCCCGGCTCGCCGAACTGCAGTACACCGTGGGGGACGGCCCCTGCCAGAGCGCTCTCGACCGGGGCGCCCCGGTCGTCGCGTCCGACCTCACCGGCGGCCCGGACGCCCGCCGCTGGCCGATCTTCGCGTACGAGGCGGTGGCACTGGGCGTACGCGCGGTCTTCTCGCTGCCGCTCGGCGTCAACGGCGCCGCGGTCGGCACCCTGGACCTGTACAGCGAATCCGTCGGCGGTCTGACCGAGCGGGACATGCGGACGGCGCTGTGGGTGCGTGACGCCGTCACCTTCGCGCTGATGAGCCTCCAGGCGGCCGGGCCCGAGGCGGCCGAGGTGGACACGGAGGACGAGGTAGCGTCGTGGATGGCGGCCTCCGAGGCCGACCACACCGAGGTCTACCAGGCGGTCGGCATGGTGATGGTGCAGCTGGACCTGGACCCCGAGCAGGCACTGGACCGGCTGCGGGCCCGTGCGTACGCCGAGGGCCGCACGGTCAGCCAGGTGGCCCGCGAGGTCCTGGCCCGCAGGCTCCGCTTCCAGGTGGAGCGGGAGCCCCAGGCCGACGACGACGGTGACCGCAGGGACTAGGCCGGTGGGGACGGGCGCGGCGTTCCAGAGCTGGGCTCTGGGCGTGCGCCGGGACTACGCTGAGAGAGGGGCTGAGCCGCGGGACCCGGGCGATCCTGCGGCCTGCAGGCAGGGGCTCGACATGCAGCACTTCTCCTGCCGGACCGTGGCGGACCTGGCCATGCCCGGGCTGGCGACCGGCAGGCTGACCGTACTCGCGCTGTACGGCGACGCCGACTCCGGTGCCGAGCTGGAAGCCGCGCTGCGCGCCCCCGGTCCGAGCCAGCTCGTCCTCGACCTGAGCGGACTGCGGCGGCTGTCTCCCGCCGCCGCCGAGGCCCTGTACCGGTTCGCCGAGGGTGCCGTCGAGCACGGCCGCATGCTCTTCCTCGCCGCCTGCCCCGCCGACGCCGTCGCCGCCCTGGCCCGGGCGCGGCCGCCCGGGGGAGCCGGGTGCGGGCTGTATCCGACGGTGTCCGACGCCCTGAGCGTCATCCTCACCTCGGTGGCCGGCCCGGAGGCCCCCCACCTGCGCCCGTACGCCGTGGAACTGCGCCACGCACTGCTCGCGCACGCCCTGGTCGCCCGCGCGCAGGGCATCCTCCTGGAGCGCTACGGCCTGCGCAGCGCCCACGGTGCCGCCGCCCTGCTGCGGACCGTCGGCCGGGAACACGGTGTGGGTGTCGTCCGGCTCGCGGCGGCGCTCGGCCAGACCCCCGCGCCGCGCGCGGGCGAGCCCTGGTTCCCCGGTCGTGTGCGGCTTCCGGCGCCCGCCGTCGGGTTCGTCGGCGGGCGGGCGGACCGGCCGTCGCTGCCGGTGTTCCTCGACGCGCTCCGGGACGCCGTCTGCGCGATCGCCCGCACGGGCATGGCCGACGTCCAGCTCATCGACGCCAGTGACAACACGATGCGGCTGGAGTCCCACTGCGGCTTCCCCAGCGAGTTCGTGCACTTCTTCGCCGTGATCGACGACACCAGCACCCCCTGCGGGCACGCCGCGCGCAAACGCGAGCGGGTCGTCGTCGACGACGTCGCCACCACGCCGGACGTCGACGAGCCCTCCCGGGCCGTGCTGCTCGCCGCCCACAGCCGTTCGATGCAGTGCACCCCCATCCCGGGCCCGGCGGGCCGGCCGCAGGGCATGGTCTCCACGCACCACGACCAGTCCGGACACACCTACACCGGGGCCGAGCTCGGCGCGCTGGACCGGGTCGCTCGGGAGGCGGGGGCGTGGCTGGACTGGTACCGGACGACCACGGTCCGGGACGCCCTGGAGGATCTGCACCGCAGGGCGCAGGGGCACGAAGGAGGGCCGGTGTGAAACGTGTTCACACCGGCCCTACGCCGTCGTACCGTTCGTCAGCCGCACTGGCAGGGCGCGCCCGACTGGCACCCGCACCCGCAGCCGGAACCGCAGCCGCACGCACCGATCAGTGGAAGGCTCGTCGGGGCGGCGGGCTGCTGGGTCTCGCGCTCCTGCGTGGGGTCGGGCGTGGTGCTGGGGGATTCGGCCATGGGTCCCTCCTAGACGCTGGGGCAGGGGTGCCCTCGTCCATTTCATGCCCGTTTCCCCGGGCGCATCAACGGCGCACGGAGGCGCCCACGCGCCCCCGGCGCCGACCCGCGGACTCCGGGAGCCGCACCCGCCCCACCGCCCCCGCCGCCCCCGTCCGTGCGCGGGGCCGGCGGGCCCGGGTCAGGCGCCCTCGACGCCCGTGACCGGCTGGATGTCCTGCTGGAGTTCGTCCGCGTGCTCGCCCGTGACCAGGTAGACGACCCGCTTGGCGACGGCGACGGCGTGGTCGGCGTACCGCTCGTAGTAGCGGCCGAGCAGGGTGACGTCGACGGCGGTCTCGATGCCGTGCTTCCAGCGGTCGTCGATCAGGTGCTGGAACAGCGTGCGGTGCAGCAGGTCCATCTCGTCGTCGTCCTGCTCCAGCTGGAGCGCGAGGTCGATGTCCTTCGTGATGATCACCTCGGCCGCCTTCGCCATCAGGCGCTGCGCGAGCTGGCCCATCTCCAGGATGGTCGCGTGCAGGTCCTGCGGGACGCCCCGTGCGGGGAACCGCAGCCGCGCCAGCTTCGCCACGTGCTGGGCGAGGTCGCCGGACCGCTCCAGGTCGGCGGACATGCGCAGGGAGGTGACGACGATACGGAGGTCGGTCGCCACCGGCTGCTGCCGGGCGAGCAGGGCTATGGCCCGCGCCTCCAGGTCGTGCTGCAGCTCGTCGACCTTCTGGTCCGCCTCGATGACGCTCTCGGCCAGCTTCAGGTCGGCGTCCAGGATGGCGGTCGTGGCGCGTCCGATCGCCGACCCGACCAGCCGGGCCATCTCCACCAGACCGTCGCCGATCGAGTCAAGTTCCTCGTGGTACGCGTCCCGCATCAGGGTTCCCTCTCATAGGTGTGCTTGGTCCCCACGCTCCCACGTTCTGCCCCGCACGCGTCCGTTTCCGCCACCCCAAATGAACCAATCCTGGCCCCAAGGTGAACTCTGGGCGACGAGTGTCCGAGGTCGCCCCTCGACGGCTGTGGCCATGTCGTACGCCCTGCTTAACCTTGAGGCATGGACGTGAACGCGGCGGTCGCCGCAGCGGCAGCGATCGCCGGGGTGCTCACCGGCGTCATCGCCATGCTGGCGTTCCGCTGGAGCGAACGCGACCAGAAGCGACCGACCAGGACTTCCTTGCACACCGATCCCGTACTCCCGCCCGGCGTGGACACCGTACTGTCCGTGCTCCGCTCCTCGGCCGTCGTCCTCGACGAGGCCGACGCCGTCGTCAAGGCCAGCTCCGCGGCCTACGCCCTCGGGCTGGTCCGCGGCGGCAAGCTCGCCGTCGAGCCGATGCTCCAGATGACCCGGGACACCAGACGTGACGGGGAGATACGGCAGGTCGAGCTGGATCTGCCCCGGCGTGGCACCGGACGCGGCGAGGCCCTCGCCGTCTCCGCGCGCGTGGCCCCGCTCGGCTCCCGCCTGGTCCTGCTGCTGGTCGAGGATCTGACCGAGGCCCGCAGGATCGAGGCGGTGCGGCGCGACTTCGTGGCGAACGTCAGTCATGAGCTGAAGACGCCCGTCGGCGCGCTCTCCCTCCTCTCCGAGGCCGTCATGGACGCCTCCGACGACCCCGAGGCCGTACAGCGCTTCGCGGGCCGTATGCAGATCGAGGCGACCCGCCTGACCAACCTGGTCCAGGAGCTGATCGACCTCTCCCGGGTGCAGAACGACGACCCACTGGAGGACGCCGAGCCCGTCCGGGTGGACGAGCTGGTCGCCGAGGCCGTCGACCGCTGCCGCCACCAGGCCGGTGCCAAACAGATCACCATGGCCGCCGGAGGCACGGCGGACCTGGCCGTCTGGGGCAACCGCGGCCAGCTGGCCGCCGCCCTCGGCAACCTGGTCGAGAACGCGGTCAACTACTCCCCGGCCCGCACCCGCGTCGGCATAGCCGCCCGCCGGGTCACCGCGCCCGGCGGCGACATGATCGAGCTGGCCGTGACGGACCAGGGCATCGGCATCTCCGAGAAGGACAAGGAGCGCGTCTTCGAGCGCTTCTACCGCGTCGACCCGGCCCGCTCCCGGGCCACCGGAGGCACCGGGCTGGGTCTCGCGATCGTCAAGCACGTGGTCGCCTCGCACGGCGGGGAGGTCACGGTGTGGAGCGCCGAAGGCCAGGGCTCCACCTTCACCCTCAGACTGCCGGAGGCGGGTGCGGCCCGCGACCGCGCGTCGCAGCACCCCGACCCCGACCTCGACGACGAGGCCGGCACCACCGAGTCATCCCCGTACGAACCGCTTCCCGCCCCGGAGGTCCTTCCGTGACCCGAGTGCTCGTCGTCGAGGACGAGGAGTCCTTCTCCGACGCCCTGTCGTACATGCTCCGCAAGGAGGGCTTCGAGGTGGCCGTGGCGGCCACCGGCCCCGACGGACTCGACGAGTTCGAGCGCAACGGCGCCGACCTCGTCCTCCTCGACCTGATGCTGCCGGGTCTGCCCGGTACGGAGGTGTGCCGCCAGCTGCGCGGCCGCTCCAACGTCCCCGTGATCATGGTGACGGCCAAGGACAGCGAGATCGACAAGGTCGTCGGCCTCGAAATAGGAGCTGACGACTACGTCACCAAGCCCTTCTCCTCGCGTGAGCTGGTCGCCCGCATCCGGGCCGTCCTGCGCCGCCGCGGCGAGCCGGAGGAGGTCACCCCGGCCGCGCTGGAGGCGGGCCCGGTCCGGATGGACGTCGACCGCCACGTGGTGACGGTCGCCGGCGCCAAGGTCGACCTGCCGCTGAAGGAGTTCGACCTGCTGGAGATGCTGCTGCGCAACGCGGGCCGCGTGCTCACCCGCATGCAGCTCATCGACCGCGTCTGGGGCGCCGACTACGTGGGCGACACCAAGACCCTCGACGTCCACGTCAAGCGCCTGCGCGCCAAGATCGAGCCGGACCCGGGCGCGCCGCGCTACCTGGTGACGGTGCGGGGTCTGGGCTACAAGTTCGAGCCGTAGGCCGTACGACCGCACACACCCGTCCGTGCCGAAGGGCGGCACCCCGCGCAGGGGTGCCGCCCTTCGGCATACGTCCTCGGTGCTCGGTGACCTGCGGTGCTCAGTGACCGGCCGCCGACTGGGACGCGGAGCCGCTCGGGGTGGCGCCGGTGCTCGGGCTGCCGCTCGCCGAGCCGCTCGGGGAGGACGAGGGGCTCGCCTTGCCGCCCTTGTGCGGCTTGGTGCCGGCGGAGGCACCCGGCGCCGGGGAGTTCGTCGCCGGGCCGGACGGGATCTGGCTCGGGCCCCACTTGTCGAAGTAGCTGGTGGCCGGGACCACGAAGGCGCGCAGGCTCACGTCGCCGGTCGTGCTGAAGGTGAAGGTGACCTTCTGCGCGTTGCCGTTCACGACCGACTGGTTGCCGTTGGGGATCTCGGCGGAGGCGTTGTCCTTGCCGCCGATGATCAGCGAGCCGTGCGCCGGGATCGTCAGGCTCTGGCCCTTGGCCGGGGTCAGCTTGACGGTCTCGTTGCTGCCCGGGATGGAGATGGACTGCAGGGTCTGGGGGTCCTTGTCCGCGTTGAACACGGTCGCGGAGATCACGGCCGGGCCCGGAGCCTTCAGGTCGGGCTGGGTGATGATCAGCGCGTTCTGGACCTTGATGGTTCCGACGGTGGTGGCCGCGTTGTCCGGCTTGACTTCCAGGGTCTGTGAGTCGTTGCCGGCGCCGCAGGCGGCGAGCGAGGCGATCGAGAAGACGATGGCGGAGGCGGCGAGGGCGCCGCGTCGAAGGCTGCTGCTCACGGCGGCGGCAACTCCTTGAACGCGCGGGCGGCTCCCTTATAAAGCCACCCTAAGTGTCTGTCAGCGGCCTTAGGCTACCGAGCCGTTCCGGGGCCGCCGCACCCGACCCTCCCCGAGCACCCTGCTTCCCTCCGGCTGGAGGTACCGCGAACCGGTCGTCACTCCCGTCACAAGTGACCCTCCAGTCACTTTGCCGAGGGCTCGTCCGTCATTCACATAACCGCTCGCAAATTTTCCGTGAAGGAATGCGTGACGCCCCCGATATTGATCACGCGCCACCCCCTCCGGCGGTCGTTGATCAATTTTGGAATCACCCCGCATGCGTCCGGGGTCACCGAACGGAGTAGCGGAAGTCGTACGCTTGGAAGCGGACAAAACGGGATGTTCAGCCACTTGGAGACGGCTCCGGAAGTGTGTAACGTACGCGTTTCACCCCGCCCGGAGAGCCCCTCCCACCTGCGAATTCCCCGTTCCGCAGGGCCCTCGCAGCACGTTCCTGTCGCAGTTGTCAAGCCCCGAGATATGCCCTGACCTGCGAAAACGCCATTCAGAAGACGCCGTATCCGTGTTACCCTGGATAGCCACGGAAGGGGTACCTGTCACATGACGTTCAAGGTTGGCGACACCGTGGTCTATCCCCATCACGGGGCCGCGCTGATCGAGGCCATCGAAACTCGCCAGATCAAAGGCGTGGACAAGACCTACTTGGTGCTGAAGGTCGCCCAGGGTGACCTGACGGTACGTGTGCCAGCGGACAATGCGGAGTTCGTCGGCGTGCGTGATGTGGTCGGTCAGGACGGGCTGGACCGGGTCTTCGAGGTGCTGCGCGCGCCGTACGCCGAGGAGCCCACGAACTGGTCGCGTCGCTACAAGGCAAACCTGGAGAAGCTCGCCTCCGGCGATGTCATCAAGGTCGCGGAGGTCGTGCGTGACCTGTGGCGTCGTGAGCGCGAGCGCGGACTGTCCGCCGGTGAGAAGCGCATGCTCGCCAAGGCCCGGCAGATCCTGGTGAGCGAGCTGGCTCTCGCGGAGAACACGAACGAGGACAAGGCCGAAGCCCTGCTCGACGAGGTGCTCGCCTCCTGACGCGCCACGGCAGCGATCCCTCGCTCCCGAAACGCTCAGCACAGTAAATGCCGCGGTGCCCGATGACACTGATCCTGTCGCCGGGCGCTGCGGCATGTTCGTACCCATGGCGCCGGATACCCATCGCGCCCTGGTCACGGAAAAGGCCCCGCTCTTCGCCGCTCTTCCGTGTTCTTCGGAAAGCCCCCGAGAAGCAAGCCCCCCGATACTTGATGTGCCGGGCCCGGGCAGATGGCTCGACCAGGGTCACGGAAAGGGTCCGGTCAAGGCGTCGCGCCCGGCACTCCTCCAGGCCATACCCACCTAGGTCGAGCACACAAACCTGACAGGAACCGATGTCTGACGAATCGCGCCCCTCACCCGCGTCGAACCCCGTCGCCGCCGTGATTCCAGCAGCCGGCCGGGGCGTACGCCTCGGTCCGGGGGCCCCCAAGGCGCTGCGCGCGCTGAACGGCACGCCCATGCTCATCCACGCGGTCCGCGCGCTCGCCGCGTCCCGCCATGTCGCCCTGGTGATCGTCGTGGCCCCGCCGGACGGCGCCGCCGAGGTCAAGTCCCTCCTGGACGCACACGCCCTGCCCGACCGGACCGACTTCCTCGTCGTCCCCGGCGGGGACAGCCGCCAGGAATCGGTCAGGCTCGGCCTGGACGCCCTGCCGCCCGAGTACGGCATCGTCCTCGTCCACGACGCGGCCCGCCCGCTGGTCCCGGTCGACACGGTCGACGCGGTCATCGAGGCCGTACGCGACGGCGCCGCCGCCGTGGTCCCCGCGCTCCCGCTCGCCGACACCGTCAAGGAGGTCGAGCCCGCGGCCGAACCCGACGCCCCCGAGCCGGTCGTCGCCACCCCCGAGCGGGCCCGCCTGCGCGCCGTCCAGACTCCCCAGGGCTTCGACCGCGCGACCCTGGTCCGGGCCCACGAGAGCGTCGGCGACCAGGTCACCGACGACGCGAGCATGGTCGAGCAGCTGGGTGTGACGGTCGTCGCCGTCCCCGGGCACGAGGAGGCCTTCAAGGTCACCCGCCCCCTCGACCTGGTCCTCGCCGAGGCGGTCCTCGCCCGCAGGAGGCTCAACGATGGCTTCTGAGCAGTCACCGGTGGTGCTTCCCCAGGTCGGCATCGGCACCGACATCCACGCCTTCGAGGAGGGCCGCGAGCTGTGGTGCGCGGGCCTGAAGTGGGAGGGCGAGGGGCCGGGCCTGGCCGGGCACTCCGACGCGGACGTCGTCGCCCACGCCGCGTGCAACGCCCTCTTCTCCGCCGCCGGACTGGGCGACCTCGGACAGCACTTCGGCACCGGCCGCCCCGAGTGGTCCGGAGCCTCCGGAACCACCCTGCTCACCGAGGCGGCCCGGATCGTCCGCGAGGCGGGCTTCACCATCGGCAACATCGCCGTCCAGGTGGTCGGCCCCCGCCCGAAGATCGGCAAGCGCCGCGACGAGGCCCAGAAGATCCTCTCCGAGGCGGCCGGCGCGCCCGTCTCCGTCTCCGGCGCCACGACCGACGGCCTCGGCTTCCCGGGCCGCGAGGAGGGTTTGATGGCGGTGGCGACGGCACTCGTGGTGCGGGTGGACTGAGGCCGTGCGAGGGTACCCACACGGCCACCAGTGATCCCTGGATTCCGGAGGGTGCCCATGTCCGCCGTACTGTCCGACCGTCTGAAGTCCCTGCTCGACGGCAAGGTGTTCGTCGTCGTCGGCACCGTCCAGCCCGACGGCAGCCCCCAGTTGTCCCCCGTCTGGGTGAAGCGTGACGATGACGACCTCCTCTTCTCCACCACGGTCGACCGCCGCAAGAAGAAGAACCTGGACCGCGATCCCCGGGTGACGGTCGTCGTCATGGACCCCGACCAGCCCTACGAGTACGCCGAGATCCGCGGCACCGCCGAGATGACGACCGAGGGCGCCGCGGAATTCATCGACGAACTGAGCGAGAAGTACACGGGCAGGAAATACGCCGACTTCAATCCCGCCGCGGCGAACGACGCCCAGCGGGTGATCGTGCGGATCAGGCCGAGGAAGGTCGTCGGGGCGCTCTGAGCCCCGGCATTGTGGGGAAGGGGCGTGAGGCACCCTCTCGCGCCCACTACCCTGGAGGGGTGACCATTCGCCTGTACGACACCAGCGCCCGGCAGATCCGCGATTTCACCCCACTCAAGCAGGGTTGTGTCTCGATCTACCTCTGTGGCGCCACCGTGCAGGCGGCACCGCACATCGGACACATCCGGTCGGGTCTGAACTTCGACATCATGCGCCGCTGGTTCTCCTACCGCGGCTACGAGGTGACCTTCGTCCGCAACGTCACGGACATCGACGACAAGATCATCGCCAAGGCGCAGGAACAGGGCCGGCCGTGGTGGTCGATCGGGTACGAGAACGAGCGCGCCTTCAACGAGGGCTACACGGCGCTGGGCTGCCTGCCGCCGACGTACGAGCCGCGCGCGACCGGCCACATCACCGAGATGGTCGAGATGATGCAGCGCCTGATCGAGCGCGGGCACGCCTACGCCGCCGACGGCAACGTCTACTTCGACGTACGGTCCTTCCCCGGGTACCTGCAGCTGTCCCGGCAGGAGCTGGACAACCTGCTGCAGCCGTCCGGCGAGGGCGAGACCGGCAAGCGTGACCCCCGGGACTTCGCCATGTGGAAGGCCGCCAAGCCCGGCGAGCCGACCTGGCCCACCCCATGGGGTGCGGGCCGGCCCGGCTGGCACCTGGAGTGCTCGGCGATGGCGCACAAGTACCTGGGCTCCGCGTTCGACATCCACGGCGGCGGCCTGGACCTGATCTTCCCGCACCACGAGAACGAGATCGTCCAGTCCAAGGCCTACGGCGACGACTTCGCCCGGTACTGGGTGCACAACGCCTGGGTGACGATGGCCGGCGACAAGATGTCCAAGTCGCTCGGCAACAGTGTCCTGGTCAGCGAGATGGTCAAGCGGTGGCGGCCGATCGTGCTCCGCTACTACCTGGGTGCCCCGCACTACCGGTCGATGCTGGAGTACAGCGAGGAGTCGCTGCGCGAGGCCGAGTCGGCGTTCGCGCGGATCGAGGGCTTCGTGCAGCGGGTCACCGAGCTGGCCGGCAAGGGAGTGGAGCCGGCCGCCGAGGTCCCGCCGGCGTTCGCCGAGGCCATGGACGACGACCTGGGCGTCCCGCAGGCCCTGGCCGTGCTGCACACCACCGTCCGGCAGGGCAACAGCGCGCTGGCCGCGGACGACAAGGAAGCCGCGGTGGCACGGCTCGCCGAGGTGCGGGCCATGCTGGGCGTCCTGGGCCTGGACCCGCTGGACGAGCACTGGGCCGGCGAGGACACCGGCCAGGGCGAGGACCTGCACGACGTGGTGGACAGCCTGGTCCGCCTGGTCCTGGACCAGCGCGAGTCGGCCCGCGCCCGCAAGGACTGGGCCACCGCCGACGCCATCCGCGACCAGCTGGGCCAGGCCGGCCTGGTCATCGAGGACAGCCCGCAGGGCCCGCGCTGGAGCCTCGGCTCCCGGTAGCCCCCGGTCCTTGATCGATTGTGCCGCCCGGCTCCCCGGGCGGCACACTGCATAGACGTACGCACACTTTTTCGCAGAGAACAGGTAGGTCATGGCCGCGAACAACCGTCGCATGTCCGGCAAGAAGGGCGCGCAGGTCGGCAGTGGCGGCCAGCGGCGCAAGGGCCTGGAGGGCAGGGGGCCGACCCCGCCGGCCGAGATGCGCAAGGGCCACAAGAAGAACCGCATCGCCACGGCCAAGGCGAAGCAGGCCGCGCGCCGCCCCGTGGCCCGGGGCCGTGGCGGCAAGTCGGCCTCCGAGCTGGTCGTCGGCCGCAACCCGGTCGTCGAGGCACTCCGCGAGGGCGTCCCCGCCTCGACGCTCTACGTCCAGCAGTTCATCGACAGCGACGAGCGCGTCCGCGAGGCCCTCCAGCTCGCCGCCGAGCGCGGCGGCATCAACCTCATGGAGGCCCCGCGTCCCGAGCTGGACCGCATGACGAACGGCCTCAACCACCAGGGCCTGGTCCTGCAGGTGCCGCCGTACGAGTACGCGCACCCCGAGGACCTGCTCGACGCCGCCGCCGACGGGGGCGAGGACCCGCTGGTCGTCGCGCTCGACGGCGTCACCGACCCGCGCAACCTCGGCGCGGTCGTCCGCTCCGTCTCCGCCTTCGGCGGGCACGGCGTGGTCGTGCCCGAGCGCCGCTCGGCCGGTATGACCGCCGGCGCCTGGAAGACCTCCGCCGGTACGGCGGCCCGCACCCCGGTCGCCCGTGCCACCAACCTCACCCGCGCCCTGGAGGCCTACAAGAAGGCCGGCCTCACGGTCGTCGGCCTGGCGGCGGACGGCGAGGCCGAACTCGGCGAGCTGGAGGCCCTGGAGGGCCCCGTCGTCATCGTCGTCGGCAGCGAGGGCAAGGGGCTGTCCCGCCTGGTCGGTGAGACCTGCGACTTCCGCGTCCGCATCCCGATGCCGGGCGGCGCCGAGTCGTTGAACGCGGGTGTCGCGGCCGGGATCGTCCTGTACGAGGCGGCTCGCAGGCGGAGCTGAACAACCGTCCGTAACTTCACCCCCGCGGGGGAATTTCGGCGCCCATATGGCGTTCGAGGCGGCTTTGACGGGGTCCGGACACATCCGCCCCGTCAAAGCAGTGTCCTAACACCACGTCACTCGGTTAGATGCGTGTGGACACCAGAACACCCCGCACACCCACGGGGGACCGCTCGTCGGGATACGACGACGCTCCCGCGCTGAGCATGGTGAAGGTGCCGAGCGATCCGGCGCAGGTCATCGTCAATCACGTCAGCTTCCGCGTGCAGCTGGGCGCGTCGGCGAAGCGCACCCAATCCCCGCGGATCGCCCGGCATCTGAGCGCCACCCAGGACGCCGCCCGCATGCCCGTCGTGGGCGCGGCGGCCCGGGCCGCAGCCGGCCGCCGCCGCCCCGTCGTGTGGAGCGGCAAGTCCGCCCCCGACGACACCGGCGCCCACCGGCTCCTCCAGGCCGTGCGGGGCAGCAGCGTCCGCCACGCCGACGAGCCCGAGGCCGGAGCCACCCAGGTCATCCCGCGCGTCCAGACCGGTTACGCCGACACCTACGACGCGCTGGACCAGACCGTCGAGACCCCCGTCGTCGGCCACCAGCGCACCGCCCCCGACGCCGACGGCACCCGCCTGCTGCCGCACATGCGCACGGTCGGCGGCGCCTACGACGACCCCCCTTACACCGACGACGACCTCGGGCCCTACGACGGTCACGACGACCTCGACCACGACGACGACCCCGACGACTCCCGGCCGGGCCGGCGGCACGCGGACGACCCGTCCCGGCACGCCTACTACCCCGGCCGCCGGATGAACCTCGGCGTGGTCCTGCTGCCGCTGCGCGTCTTCCTCGGCTTCATCTCCATCTACGCCGGCATGGGCAAGCTGTGCGACCCCGTCTACTTCGACGGCGGCAAGCGCGGCTCGATGGTCAAGTGGCTCAACACCCTGCACCCGTGGGACGTCGCCGAACCCCTGCGCCAGTTCGCCCTGCACCACCCGGTCGGCTCCGGCCTGGTGATCGCGTTCCTCCAGGTGGTCGTCGGCGTCCTGACCGTCCTGGGCTGCTGGCAGCGCGTGGCCGCGGTCGTCGGCGCCCTGCTCTCCGCGGCGCTGATCGTCACCGTCAGCTGGAAGACGGTCCCCGCCTACGACGCCCCCGACATCGTCTACCTCGCCGCCTGGTCCCCGCTGATCATCGCCGGCGCCCCCGTCTACTCCGTGGACGGCCGTATCGCGGCCAGCGCCTGGCGCCGCCTCGGCCCCCGCGCCGACATCTGGGACCTGCGCCAGTACGTCCTGCGCCGCGGCGCGCTGGTCACCGTCGTCACGGTCGGTCTGACCCTGCTGGCCGGCTCCCTGCTCGGCGGCGCCGTCCGCGACTCCAGCCGTGTGGTCGTCCCCGGCCCCGGCGAGGCCCCCCGCAACAACCTCCCCGGCTCCCCGCTCCCGCAGGACACCGGCCGGCGCGACAAGCGGACCCCGGCGGCCTCCAGCTCGCCCACGGGCGGCGCCACGGCCGGTGCGAGCCCGTCCGGCGCGCCGACGACTCCGGGCGCCACCCGGACGGCCGGCGGCACGGCCACGGCTCCCAGCCAGACCCAGGGCACCTTGGGCCAGACCTCGCCCCGCCAGTCCTCCCCGACCGGCGGCGCCCCCAGCACCACGGCCGGCCCGACGAGCACCGGTGGCAGCTCCACCGGGGGCAGCTCGTCGTCGGGCGGCGGCACCGGTGGCTCCGGCGGCAACTCGTCCGGCGGCCAGGAAGGCCTGGTGGGCGGCCTGCTCGGGTAACCGTCCCCAGAAGGAGGAGGCCCCGCACCCGGTGAGGTGCGGGGCCTTTTCGCGGACGACTACCGGCCCAGAGCCGCGAGCTCCTTGGCCGCCTCGGTCAGGTCCTTGGCCGTGTCGATGGCCCGCCAGTACGCCCCCTGCGGAATGGGGAACCCGAAGAGCTTCTGCTGCCGGGCCAGCCGGGGAAACGTCGTGCGCTCGTGGTCCCCCCGCTCGGGCAGCGACTCGGCGAACTCGGGCGAGAAGACGTACACGCCCGCGTTGATCTCGAACGTCGACGGCGGAGCCTCGATGAAGTCGGTGATGTGCCCGAACCCGTCGGTCTTCACCGCCCCCCAGGGGATACGCGGCCGGGCCAGGGCCAGGGTCGCCACCGCGTCCCGCTCGGTGTGGAAGTCGGCCATCTCCCGCAGGGAGAAGCGGGTCCAGATGTCGCCGTTGGTGGCGTACCAGGGCCGGTCGGGGCGGGGGAGACGCGCGGCGGCGTACTTGAGGCCGCCGCCGCGGCCGAGGGGTTCGCTCTCCACGACGGTGGTGACGGAGACGGGCAGGTCGGCGGAGTCCAGCCACTTCTGCAGGACGTCGGCGAGGTGGCCGCAGGAGACCACCACGTCGGTCACGCCTTCCTCGGCGAGCCAGGTCAGCTGGTGGCCGATGATCGGGGTGCCCGTGCCGGGGATCTCGACCATCGGCTTGGGCCGGTCGTCGGTGTACGGACGCAGCCGGGAGCCCTGGCCACCGGCCAGGACCACGGCCTGGGTGGGGCGCGACGCGGCGTTGGGATGGGTCATGACCGCACTGTACGTGGCGCCCCCGCCCGGGTCGTCCGGCAGCGGCGCGTTCCGGCACCGGCCTGCCCGGAACCTCAGCCGCGTGCGGCGAGGACGCCGGAGGCGAACGACGTGTCGCACACCGGGCGGGCATAGGACTGGGCGCGCGGAACGCCGTAGATGCGTGCCGCGGCCTGGCCCAGGGAGCGGGCGATGGCGGCGCAGTGCCGGGCCAGCGAGGGGTGGCCGTTGACGGCCTGCTGCAGGTGGGTCAGGACGACCCCCGGGTCCTTCTTCTGCAGCTCGGTGATCAGCTGGTCGCGGAGCACGTCCTGCGGGGCGCGGGAGACCGTCTTGGCGGAGACCTCCGCCGAGGAGACGTCCGAGGCGGCCAGCACCGAGCTGGAGGGGCTCCCCGTCCAGTTGACCCGGGTGACCGCGAGGGTCCCGGAGAGCACCAGGACGACGGGCAGGACGAGGGCGAGAGTGCGGCCGATCCGGCGGGCAGGGCCGCCCCGATGGCCGCGTCGCGTCTGAGGGGTGGTGGAGTGCTTCACGCGTGTGAGGGTAGCGCGGGGTAATGATTTGGCGACATTTGGTCACCCCTTCGGGGGATGAACTCGCCCTTGTTTCTGGGTAGGGGGTTGACGCGCCGCGCCCGAAATGATCGCTGTGCCGGGATATATCCGAGGGTATGGGTCACACGAAAGGGGCCCCGCGGCACTCCGCGGGGCCCCTTTCGTCAACGTGGGCGCAAACGCGCTGCTCAGTCGGAGAGGCGCTCACCCGTCGAGGTGGAGAACACGTGGATCTCGCCCGGCCGCGGCACGACGTGCAGGGTGGAGCCCTTCTCCGGCACCTGGCGGCCGTTGACGCGGACCACCAGGTCCTTCGTCTCGCCGCCGACCTCGGCGGTGCCGTAGACGTAGCCGTCGGCGCCGAGCTCCTCGACCACGTTCACGGAGACCGCGAGACCGGCCGGCGCGTCCGCGCTGTCCTTCGTCAGGGAGGCGGCGGCACCGCCGCCCAGCTCCACCACGTCGAAGTGCTCGGGGCGCACACCGACCGTCACCGTGCGGTCGCCCTTGTCCGAGGCGGCCGTCAGGGCGTCCCGGCTCACCGGGACGACGCTGTTGCCGAACTTCACGCCGCCGTCGGCGATCGGCACCTCGACCAGGTTCATGGCGGGGGAGCCGATGAAGCCGGCGACGAAGAGGTTCGCGGGCTTGTCGTACATGTTCCGCGGCGAGTCCACCTGCTGGAGGAGGCCGTCCTTGAGGACCGCCACACGGTCGCCCATCGTCATGGCCTCGACCTGGTCGTGGGTGACGTAGACGGTGGTGATGCCGAGGCGGCGCTGCAGGGACGCGATCTGCGTACGGGTGCTCACACGGAGCTTGGCGTCCAGGTTGGACAGCGGCTCGTCCATGAGGAAGACCTGGGGCTCACGCACGATCGCGCGGCCCATGGCGACGCGCTGGCGCTGACCGCCGGAGAGCGCCTTCGGCTTGCGGTCCAGGTACTCGGTGAGGTCGAGGATCTTCGCGGCCTCCTCGACCTTCTGCCGGATCTCCGCCTTGTTGACGCCGGCGATCTTGAGCGCGAAGCCCATGTTGTCGGCGACCGTCATGTGCGGGTACAGGGCGTAGTTCTGGAACACCATGGCGATGTCCCGGTCCTTGGGCGGCAGGTGCGTGACGTCGCGGTCACCGATGCGGATGGCGCCGCCGTTGACGTCCTCCAGGCCCGCGAGCATGCGCAGCGAGGTGGACTTTCCGCAGCCCGACGGGCCGACCAGGACGAGGAACTCGCCGTCCTCGATCGCGATGTCGAGTGCGTCGACGGCGGGCTTGGTGGAACCCGGGTAGATCCGGGTCGCCTTGTCGAACGTGACAGTGGCCATGGTGAATGGGCCCCCTTCTACCGGCAGGAACGTGCCGGACGATCCGTTGTAGGAAGGTGGTTGATGTAGTCCACGCAGGTGAACTGGGCGAACTGGCTCAGGACGCTACCTGGCGACCACTCGTTCTGTCAGTACCCCGGCCGTCGTGAACTTCGCGGAAATTTTCGACGGGAGCGGGCCCGGACCTGGGTACACTGCACGGGCGCCCATGCGCAGGCCTCCTTAGCTCAGTCCGGCCAGAGCAACGCACTTGTAATGCGTAGGTCGTCGGTTCGAATCCGACAGGGGGCTCTGGAAAAACTCTCCGACCTGGGGGTTCTCCCCGGCAAGACGCTGTTTTCGGCCGTGGACCGCCCGGCCGTCGTCAGCGCGTCCGTGGCCGGATGGCGCCGAGGATCACCTGCAGCTGGCCGATCAGGCGCGGTGGGTCGAACATGCCGGGATCGGTCAGCGCGAGGCGGCCGAAGTGTTCCGCGCAGGCGACGAGTGCGTGGGCGAGGACCTGCGGGTCGAGCCGCGGGTCGGGTGCCGTGCCGCTCCGGTCGGCCAGCGCGAGGGAGATCCACGCCTCGACCCGGAGCCGGAACCGCTCCCTGTCCGCCTCGATGCGGTCGCGCACGACCGCGGGCATGTTGCCCGGGGGCAGCAGGATCAGCCGCCAGGTGTCCGGGTCCTCGTGGAGCATCGCGGACATCCGGCGCACGGTCTCGGCGGCGAACGCGGCCGGGTCGCGCAGTTTCTCCGGGCCGGGGATCGTCCGGAGAAGGCGTTGGAAGGCGCGTGCCTGCTGCCGGTCGAGCAGGGCGGCCAGCAGGGCGTCGAGGTTCTCGTAGGCGCCGTAGACCACCGACCGGGCGACCTCGGCCCGCTTCGCGATGGCGTCGATGGAGACCCGGTCGTAGCC
The DNA here is from genome assembly GCF_014649495.1 of Streptomyces filipinensis. Taxonomy (GTDB): domain Bacteria; phylum Actinomycetota; class Actinomycetes; order Streptomycetales; family Streptomycetaceae; genus Streptomyces; species Streptomyces filipinensis. The sequence goes on from NZ_BMTD01000004.1 coordinate 47,956, forward strand.
GTCGTTCACGATCACGGTGAGGGCCGCGTCGAGCAGTTGCTCGCGGCGCTGCTCGATCGGCACGCGCGGGGCGTAGGGGCGCCGCTTGCGCGGCCTGTCCTGCGAAGAGAGGGGCGCTGACACCTTGGCAGTTTACGACACGCGTGTCTTAATTTAAGACAGCAGTGTCGTAATTGAGGGCGGCATACGCCGCGGACGCACGAGGAGCGGCCCCATGGCGAAACGGGAGCACGACGGGATCGAACCGCACGAGGACTACGGCTTCTTCGGTCCGGGCTCGGTGGTCTGGAAGGTCTGGAGCTATCCGACGGCACCGACGGTGGGCTTCCAGCGAGCCGTGGTGGTGGAGGAACTCGACCCGCCGCTGGTGGCCGCCGTCCATGCCACCCAGGGCATCTACCGGCGCTCCCGCACCCGTTACGACCGGACCCTGAAGTACTTCGCGATGGTGGCCTTCGCCGGTTCACGACAGGTGTGCGAGGCCGCCGACATCCTGGTCAAGATCCACTCCAAGGCGATCGGCCAACTGCCCTACGGCGGCGGGACCTACGATGCCAACGACCCCGCCTCGCAGCTGTGGATCCAGCTCACCGGCTGGCACTCGATCCTCTACGCCTACGAGAAGTACGGGCCCGGCAAGCTCTCCGCGCAGGAGGAGAAGGAGTACTGGGAGGCGTGTGCCCTGGCCGCGGAACTGCAGACGTGCTCCCCCGACGACGTTCCCCGCAGCCGTGAAGGAGTCCGGGCGTACTTCGAACGGATGCGCCCGCGGCTGTCCGCCAGCCCGATCGCCCGGCAGGCCATGCACCACCTGCTCAGGACCGAGCTCGTCCTGCCGCCGGTGCCGCGCTGGGCGAAGCCGGCGAGCCTGGCCGTCGCGAAGGCGCAGCGGATCGCCACGATCGCCACGATGCCGCGCTGGATGCGTGAGATGGCCGGGATCCGGCAGTCACGCCTCCTCGACATCCTCATCGTGCCCGTCATGAAGACGGCCTTCGCGCTCGCCCACCTCGACCCCAGGGTCGAACTGCGCCTGCTGGGCAGGATCTCGCCCTCCACGGTCGCGGTGGTCGCGCCGGTCAAGCTCGGCATCCCGCCCCGCAGGCAGGAGGTGCTGACACCCGCCGAAGCCCGTGCCCGCCACGGCTACCCCAGGCCCGCCGAAGCACATCTCGCGTTCCGGGCCCGGCAGGCCACACGCGTCCTCGGTGACGGTGAGGCCCCCAGTGAGCAGGGGCTCATCGAGTCCCAGGAGATCCTGGGACCGCTCTCGTGACCGGGGCCCTTCTCGTCGTGTCGCCTCAGTGCCGTCCCGCCAGCCGGTCCGCCACCTTCGCCAGCCGCGAGGACTCCGTCCCCGGGTGGAGGCGTTCGCGCCGGTCGGCGGTGCGGTAGGTGGCGTACATGCCGTGGACGCCGAGCCAGCGGAAGGGTTCCGGTTCCCACTTGCGGACCTTGTGGTCCACCCAGGGCAGGTCCGTCAGCTCGGTGCGGCCGGCCTGGCCGGAGTCCTGCTGGACCAGGTCCCGCAGGGTGCGGGCGGCCAGGTTGGCGGTGGCCACGCCGGAGCCGACGTAGCCGCCGGCCCAGCCGAGGCCGGTGGAGCGGTCGAGCGTCACCGTGGCGCACCAGTCGCGGGGCACACCCAGCACACCCGACCAGGCGTGTGCCACCCGCACGCCCGCCAGCGCGGGGAAGAAGCGGGTCAGGATCTCGTGCAGGGCCTCGATGGTCGCCGGCTGGGTACGGCCGTCGTTGTCCGTCCTCGACCCGAACCGGTACGGCACCCCGCGGCCGCCGAGCGCGATCCGGCCGTCGGCGGTGCGCTGGGCGTACATGTAGGCGTGGGCCATGTCGCCGAGGGTTTCCCGGCCGTCCCAGCCGATCGCCGCCCACTGGTCGTCGGTCAGCGGCTCGGTGGCGATCATGGAGGAGTTCATGGGGAGCCAGGTGCGCTTCTGGCCCTTCAGGGACGCCGTGAAGCCCTCCGTGCAGCGCAGGACGTAGGGGGCGCGGACGGTGCCGTAGGGGGTGACGGCGTGCCGGGGGCGGATCTCCGTCACCGGGGTGCATTCGTGGACGGTGACGCCCAGGGACTCCACCACGGCCGCGAGTCCCTTGACCAGTTTCACGGGGTGCAGGCGGGCTCCGTGCGGGGTCCAGGTGGAGCCGACCGCGTCCGCGACCCGGATGCGCTCGGCCGTCTCCCGGGCGCCGTACAGTTCGCGGTCCTTCTCGCCGTAGGAGAGCTCGTGCTCGTGGAAGGCCTTGAGGCGGGCCAACTGGGCGGGGGTGGTGGCGACTTCGAGGACGCCGCCGCGGTGCACGTCCGCCTCGATGCCCTCGGCCCCGGTGACCGTGATGACCTCGGTCACGGTGTCGTTCATCGCCTTCTGCAGCCGTACGGCGGCCTCGCGGCCGTGCAGCCCGGCGTACCGGTCGCGGCCGGCGATGCCGTTGTACAGCCAGCCTCCGTTGCGGCCGGAGGCGCCGTAGCCGCAGAACTTCTGCTCCAGGACGGTGATGCGGAGGAAGGGGGCCGCCTTCTTGAGGTAGTACGCGGTCCACAGGCCGGTGTAGCCGCCGCCGACGATGACGACGTCGGCCGTGGCGTCCCCGGACAGCGGCTCCCGCACCGCCGGGATGCCGTCGTCCGTGTACCAGAAGGAGATCCCGCCGTTGACGACACTGCTTGCCGAGCTGCTCATGGCCGGGACGTTAACCCCTGAGTGCGGCCAGTGTCTCCTTCGGATTCCATGCTTTTCCGCGGCCCCTCGCCAGCGGGTAGCAGGCCAGCCCGATCAGTACGGAGACGAAGTGGCCGAGTTCGGTGAAGGACCGGCCCACGGCCAGGGACACCCCGAAGAGGACCAGGACCACCGGCAGGTAGGCGTACCGCCAGGGCGCCGCGATCCGGTAGCTGAGCACGCCGATGACCCCCGCCAGCGCGTAACTCACCCCGACGTCCAGGGTGTTGACCGCCGAGTGCGGGGCGATGCCGTCCCGGATCGCCAGCAGCAGGGCGCCCTCGCTGATCAGCGTGGCCAGCACGTGCGCCAGGGCGCACACCGTGAACCAGCGGAGGGTGCCCAGCCAGCGTTCGGCCTGCGCGTGGAACACCGTGTACAGCACGACGTACGGGATCCAGTGGCCGCCGTCGATCCACATCGCGCTGGCCACGAGCACCCGCACCGGGTTGCGGGACAGCTCGTGGATGTTGGTCGACCGCTGCCGCAGGAAGTGCTCTTCGAACTCCGGCGACATGTGGTGCAGGGCGACGGTCGTGACGAAGAGGATCGTCAGCCACACGTAGGTGCCGGGAGCGCTGCGGATGTACGCCCGCACGCCGCCGGTGCCCCGGATAATTCGCATGAGCCGATTCACGCACGCCAGTATCGTCCGGTCCGTGATCGACATCCCCGGTGATCTGGCGGAAGCGCAGGAGAGGTACAACGGCGCGGCGGGGCGGGCCTTCGTCGCCGGGCTGCCGGATCTCGCGGCGGCCTTCCTGGACCGCTGGCGACTGCGGCTGGACGGGCGCTCGATGAACGGTGTCAGTGCGCTGGTGCTGCCGGTCGTCCGTGCCGACGGCGGCCCCGCGGTGCTCAAACTGCAGCTGCGGGACGAGGAGAGCGAGGGCGAACCGGTCGCGCTGCGGGTGTGGGACGGTGACGGGGCCGTACGGCTCCTCGACCACGATCCGGCGACGGGCACCATGCTCCTGGAGCGGCTGGACGCGTCCCGGATGCTGTCCGCCGTGCCCGACACGCACGAGGCCGTGCTGGTCATCGCCCGGCTGCTGGCGCATCTGACGTCGTTCCCGGCGCCGCCGGGCATGCGCCGCCTAGGTGACATCACCGAGGCGATGCTGGAGCGGACCCCGTGGGCGCTGGAGCGGATCCCCGACGTCCGCACCCGCCGTACGGTCGCGGACTGCGCGGCCGCCGTGCGGGAGGTGGCCGCCGAGCCCGGTGACCGGCTGCTGCACTGGGACCTTCACTTCGAGAACGTCCTCGCCGCCGACCGTGCCGACTGGCTCGCGATCGATCCCAAGCCGCTCGCGGGTGACCCCGGCTTCGAGCTGTGGCCCGCGCTGGACAACCGCTTCGAGGCGGCCGGGGTGCGCCGGCGTTTCGACGCGATGACGGAGGTGCTCGGCCTGGACCGGGAGCGAGCCCGTGCCTGGACGCTGGGCCGGCTGCTGCAGAACGCCCTGTGGGACGTGGCCGACGGCCGGCCGGTCGAGGAGCGTCAGCTGGAGCTCGCCCGGCGGCTGCGCACGGCGTGAGACGGCCGGATGCCGCGGGGACGTGTCCGGTTGGCCTCCTCGCATGATTCGTACCGCGACCCCCGCCGACATCCCCGTCATCCATGACCTGATCCGTGAACTGGCGGAGTACGAGAAGGCCCCGGAGGAGGCCCGGGCGACGCAGGAGCAACTGCGGGAGGCCCTGTTCGGGGAGCGGCCGGCGGCGTTCGCGCATGTCGCGGTGGACGACGTCAGCGGTGAGCCGGCGGGGTTCGCGCTGTGGTTCCCGAACTTCTCCACCTGGCGCGGGGTGCACGGAATCTGTCTGGAGGACCTGTACGGCCGGCCGGGTGCACGCGGCGGCGGGCACGGGCGGGCGCTGCTGACGGGACTGGCGCGCATCTGCGTGGAGCGCGGCTACGAGCGTCTGGAGTGGTCGGTGCTCGACTGGAACCGGCCCGCGATCGGCTTCTACGAGGCGCTCGGTGCGCGTCCGCAGGACGAGTGGACGGTGTACCGGGTGACGGACGGGGCGCTGGCGGCGCTGGGCTCGGGCGACTGAGGCCGGCAGCGGCGCCCTCGCCCGGATGCGGGCCGGCACTCCTGGCGTCCGGCGGGTGCCTCACGGCTCCAGCACCACCTTCCCTGTCGTGCCGCGGTTCTCCAGTGCGCGGTGTGCCTCGGCCGCCTTTGCGAGGGGGAAGCGGGTGACGGCGGGGCGCAGCCGGCCGTGGGCGGCCTCGGCGAGGGCGCGCCGTTCGAGTGCGCGCAGGCCGCCGGCCCTGCGGAGCATCTTGGGGCCGAGCACGGACTCGGAGAGGCCTTCGACGGCGTAGCCCGCGCCGGCGCCGACGCCCTCCGCGGACCAGCCGAAGACCAGGTGCCGGCCGCCGGGGCCCAGGAGGGCCACGGCCTGCCGGGCCGCCTCGCCGCCGACGCCGTCGTAGACGATCGTGGCCGGCCGTCCCGCGAGGTGGGCGCGGACCTTCGCGGGCCATGCGGTGTCGGTGTAGTCGGCGGCGAGATCCGCGCCGTTCGCCCGGACCCGGGCCGTCTTTCCGGCGCCGCCGGCGAGCCCGATGACGGTGGCGCCGGCGTTCCTGGCGTGCTGCACGAGGAGGGTGCCGATGCCGCCGGCGGCGGCCGGTACGACGACCACGTCGTCCGGTCCCGGTTCGGCGAACCCCGCGACGCCCAGCGCCGTGCGGCCCGTGCCGATCATGGCGACGGCCGCCGCGAAGTCCAGGTTCCCGGGGATCTCGTGCACGCGGTCGGCGTCGGTGACGGCGAGTTCGGCATAGCCTCCGGGCGCGAAGCCGAGGTGGGCCACGACCCGCCGGCCGAGCCAGAGTCCGTCGACGCCGTCGCCGAGGGCGTCCACGACGCCCGCGACCTCCCGGCCGGGCACGGTCGGCAGGGCGGGCCGCTCGGGCAGCGGGCCCCGGTGACCGGCGCGCAGGGCCGCGTCGAGCAGGTGGACCCCGGCCGCGGCGACCGCGATCCGTACCTGGCCGGGGCCGGGGACCGGGTCCTCGGCCCGCTCGTAGAGCAGGTTCTCGGCCGGCCCGAAGGCGTACAGACGGACGGCGTGCATGGCGACCCCCGGGAAGACGACTGTCTCGGACTGTTGCGGCAGGGCCAACCCTCCGGCCTCAAGCATGCTTGAGGTCAAGCGCGGGCCGGCCGAGGATCAGGGACACGGCCGTGACCGCGCTGTTGAAGGACACCTCCGACAGCACCCCGGGCGCCGCCACCTGGTCGCCCGCGAGGTAGACCCCGTCGCCCCGGTCCACGCCGGGCCGGTCCCGCCAGCTGAGGCCGGGCGGGTCCACCGCCCCGGTACGGCCGTCGGCCACGGCGTCCCGCCGCCAGGTCACCCGCTCCCGCCAGCCGGGGAAGCCCAGATCGAGCAGTTCACCGGCGCGGGCCAGACCGTCGGCGCGCAACTCGCCCGGCCCGATCGGGATCTGCCCCTGGATCAGCTGCTCCCCGGCGGGTGCCAGGGTCCGGTCCGGCGCCGTGCACCGTTCGAGCCAGCCGGTCGCGTCGAGGTCGGAGAGGACGAAGGGGTCACCGCGCCGGGCGCGTACGGCGAGGTCGAGCAGGACGGTGCGGCCGCTGGGCCAGGTCAGTGAGTCGTCGCCGAGCAGCCGGCGGGCGGCGGGCAGGGAGGTCGCGACGATCACGGGGGTGCCGGTGGGCAGTGCGTCGACGCGGGAGAGCGTCTCGATCCGCACGCCCAGCTTCCAGGCCCGCGCGGCCATCCGGTCGATGACACGGGCCCAGCCGCCGACCGGGTAGTGCGCCTCCGGCGGCAGCTTGGTGGCCCGGCGCAGGCGTTCCTGCACGAACGCGGCGGACAGGGCGCCCGGGTCGTGGTGGAAGAGGGCGACGGCCGCGTAGTGGGCCGCGGCGCGGGCGCCCTCCTCGCCGGCGATCTCGCTCGCCCAGCTCAGGAAGTCGGCGTCGACGGGGGCCGGGCGCAGGCCGGGGCGCAGCAGCTTGAGCATGCCGAAGGGCGGGGTGCGGCGCAGGGCGCCGTGGTGGCGCAGCCGCAGCCGGGCCGCCTCCAGCGGCGGGATGGGGGCGAGCGGGCCGATCAGGTCGCGCTGCTTGAGCCAGGTCCAGTGCGGGCCGCCGTTGTAGAGGGCGTGCGGGCCCTCGTTGGTGCGGTACGGGCCCGCGGCGGTGCGGGCCCTGCCGCCCAGGGTGTGGTGGGCCTCGTACACGGTGACCCTGGCGCCTGCCTCGGCGGCGGTGATCGCGGCGGTGAGTCCGGCGAAGCCGCCGCCGACGACGGTGATGGGGTGCATGGGACGGTCTCTCCCTCGGATCGGTTCGCCTGGTGTGTAACGAGGACGGCCGGGGTGTGCCGGGATGTGACATGGACGGGGTTCTCGCAGGTCGGGGCGGTTTGTCAGTGGCGGGGTGCAGCATGGGGGCATGGCGAGGAGAGCGATGGGCGGCGGCCGTGCGGCGGGCGGCCGGGCAGGGGTGCGGGGGGCGCGACGGCCGGAGTTGAGGCTGCCGCCTCTGGAGCCGTGGCCCGACGCGGAGTTGCGGCCCGACGGGGACTACGACGGGCTGGAGTTCCGGGACGCGGACCTGACCGGGCAGGACGGCGTGGGCGCCCGGTTCATGGACTGCGCGCTGACGGGCTGCGCGGTGGACGGTACGGGGCTGGGCCGGGCCAGAGTGCTGGACTCGGTCCTGACCGGGCTGCGCGGGGTCGGCACGCATCTCGCCGAGTCCACGTTCCGGGACGTCGAGCTGGTCGACGCCCGCCTGGGCGGCACCCAGCTGCACGGTGCCGTCCTGGAGCGGGTCGTGGTGCGCGGCGGCAAGATCGACTTTCTGAACCTGCGCGAGGCCCGCCTCAAGGACGTCGTCTTCGAGTCCTGTGTGCTGGTCGAGCCGGACTTCGCGGGCGCGCGCCTGGAGCGGGTGGAGTTCGTCGACTGCGCGCTGAGAGAGGCCGACTTCGGCGGCGCGACGCTGAAGGACGTGGACCTGCGCGGTGCCGCTCCGCTGGAGATCGTGCGGGGACTGGACCGGCTGTCCGGGGCGGTGGTCAGCACGGGGCAACTGCTGGATCTGGCGCCCGCGTTGGCGGCGGAGCTGGGCATCCGGGTGGAGTGAGGACGGCGGGGGTCCGGGGGCGGGGTCCCGGGGCGGCGGGGGGCGGGAGCCCCCCGACCGGCACGCACGGCTACGGCACGCGACGCTAGGGCACTCTCGGAAAGCGGGCCTGCAGTGTCCAGACGGCCGGGTTCTCCGCCAGGTCCTCGTGGAGGTCGGTGAGGTCCGCGATCAGGTCGTGCAGGAAGTCGCGGGCCTCGCGGCGCAGTGCGGCGTGGGAGAAGGACAGCGGGGACTCCTCGGCCGGCGCCCAGTCGGCGGTGATGTCCACCCAGCCGAAGCGGCGCTCGAAGAGCATCCGGTCGGTGGACTCGGTGAAGTCCAGCTCCGCGTGCTGCGGCCGGGCGGCGCGGGAACCCATCGGATCCCGGTCCAGCCGCTCCACGATGTCGCACAGCGCCCAGGCGAAGTCCAGCACCGGCACCCATCCCCAGGATGTGGACAGTTCCCGGTCCGTCCTGGTGTCCGCGAGATAGACGTCTCCGCAGAACAGGTCGTGCCGCAGCGCGTGGACGTCCGCGCGGCGGTAGTCGGTCTGCGGGGGGTCGGGAAACCGGTTGGAGAGGGCGTAGCCGATGTCGAGCACGTCACAGATGGTGTCATGCCTGCCCGCGCCCCCCGGCACATAAGATCACTGACATGTCCAGATCCGTGCGCCTTGTCCCGGCCGTCGCGGCCCTGCTCGTCCTCGCCCTCACCGGGACCGCGTGCGACGGCGGTGTGCACGGCACCCCGGGCGGCTCCGGGCTGCGCGACCCGTACTTCCCCAAGGCCGGCAACGGCGGCTACGACGTCGGGCACTACGACCTCACCCTGGACTACACCCCCGCCACCCACCGGCTCACCGGTACGGCGGTCATCACCGCCCGCGCCACCCGGGCCCTGTCCGCCTTCGACCTCGACCTCGCAGGGCTGGACGTCGACTCGGTGACCGTCGAGGGCCGAAAGGCCCTCTTCAACCGCGCCGGCCAGGAACTGACCGTCCGCCCGCACGACGACCTGAGCAAGGGCGAGACCTTCCGCACGGTCGTCCGCTACGCGGGCACCCCGCGCACGCTCACCGACCCCGACGGCTCCCAGGAGGGCTGGCTGCCCACCGCCGACGGCGCCCTCGGCCTCGGCGAACCCGTCGGTTCCATGGCCTGGTTCCCGGGCAACCACCACCCCTCCGACAAGGCGACCTACGACCTCACCGTCACCGTCCCCAAGGGTCTCCAGGCCGTCTCCAACGGCGAGTTGGCGGACCAGGCCACCAAGGGCGGCCGCACGGCCTACCACTGGCACACCGCCCAGCCCATGGCGAGCTATCTCGCCACGGTCGCCGTCGGCCACTTCGACCTCACCCGCAGCACCGGCCCGCACGGGCTGCCGATCCTCACCGCCGTCGACCCCACCCAGGAGAAGGCGAGCCGGAAGGTGCTCGCGCAACTCCCCGACATCATCAAGTGGGAGGAGATCAACTTCGGGCCGTACCCCTTCTCCTCCACCGGGGCGATCGTCGACCGGCCGGGCGACGTCGGCTACGCCCTGGAGACCCAGAACCGCCCCGTCTTCCCCGGCGACGAGTTCGACACCGGCACGCTCGTGCACGAACTCGCCCACCAGTGGTACGGCGACTCGGTCACCCCGAAGTCCTGGCAGGACATGTGGCTCAACGAGGGCTTCGCCACCTACGCGGAGTGGCTGTACCGGGAGGACCACGGCGGCAAGAGCGCCCAGCAGACCTTCACGGATCTCTACGACGGTGACAACGAGGCCATCTGGGCCTACCCGCCCGCCAAACCGTCCGGTGCCGCGCACATCTCCGACAGCCCCGTCTACGAGCGCGGCGCGATGGTCCTGCAGAAGATCCGGCAGAAGGTCGGCGACGACACGTTCTACGACATCATCCAGGGCTGGGCCGCCGCCCACCGCCATGGCAGCGCGAACACCGCCGACTTCACCGCGTACGTCGAGAAGAAGGCCCCGCACCAGGACTTCACCGAGATATGGAAGGACTGGCTGTACGGGGACCGCAAACCGTCCCGGCCCTGACCGGCCGGCCGCGTCCCTCGCCGCGGTGTCCCGCCGGCCGGCGTCGTCCGCCGCACGGCCTGATCAGCCCTCCCACGCGTCCAGCAGCCGCCCGAGCCCCGGCGGCCACACCGGCTCGGGTTCCCCGGCCAGTTCCCGCCTCGTCCACCACCGCCAGCCGAGGATGCCGTCGGCGGTGTGCTCGGCGGCGAGGCGGGGGCCGGCCGGGTCCCGGCGGGGACCGCGGGTGACGTAGACGTGCTCGTGCTGGCGGACGGGGATGTCCATGCGGGTGAAGTCGTGCTCCCAGGTGCACAGCAGGGGGCCGGGCTCCAGATCGCTCCAGCCGGTCTCCTCGGCCAGTTCGCGCAGGGCGCCCTCGCGCGGGCTCTCGCCCGGCTCCAGGCCGCCGCCGGGCAGGGCCCAGTGGGGCCCGACCTCGACGTTGTCGTACCGGAAGAGGAACACCGCGCCGTCCGGGGCCACGACGGCGATCCGGGCCGCCGCTCTCGGTATGCGCAGCACCTCGCCCAGCACCTTGCGGAGCACGGCGCAGGGGCGGCCCCGGGCGCGGTCGGGGCGCCGGCCGATCAGTTCGTAGCCGAGGGCGGTCCAGAAGGCCAGGGCCTTGGGGTTGTTGGCGAGGACGGCGAGCCGCACCGCGCCGCGGCCTTGCGCGCGGAAACGGTTCTCGACGAGACGCACGAGGGCACGGCCGTACCCCTTGCCGTGCTGGGCCGCGTCCACCAGCAGCAGTCCGATCCACGGGTCCGGGTCGGCCGGGTCGGGGTGGTGGGCGAGGGTGCCCGCGAGCCCGACGAGGCGCCCCTGCTCCGTGCGGGCGAGCAGCACTTCGGCGTCCGGCATCGCCAGGTCCTCGGCCAGCGCGGCCGCGACCTGCCCGGGGCGTACGTCGTCCGGGTCGGGGAAGTCACCGCTGAGCCGGTGGAACTCGCGGTTGGACGCGTACAGCGCGGTGAGTTCGGTCAGCAGCGGGGCCGGGATGTCCTGTCCGGGGGAGAGGGGCTCAAGGATCACGGGGGCAACCTAACCGCAGGCCGTGCCGTCCTCACCGGGATTTCCCGGGCGGCGACGGATGCCCCGGACCGCGTGCGCGCCGGGTCCGGGGCTGTCCGCTCGGACGATCGGGCGTCAGACGTTGACGCCGAAGTCCTGGGCGATGCCGACCAGGCCCGAGGCGTAGCCCTGGCCCACCGCGCGGAACTTCCACTCCGCGCCGTTGCGGTACAGCTCGCCGAAGACCATGGCGGTCTCCGTGGCGGCGTCCTCGGAGAGGTCGTAGCGGGCGATCTCGGCGCCGCCGGCCTGGTTGACGATGCGGATGTAGGCGTTGCGGACCTGGCCGAAGTTCTGGCCGCGGTTCTCGGCGTCGTAGATGGACACCGGGAAGACGATCTTGTCGATGTCGGCCGGGAGCGCGGCCAGGTTGACGTTGATCGCCTCGTCGTCGCCGGCGCCCTCGCCCGTGCGGTTGTCGCCGGTGTGGACGATGGAGTTGTCCGGGGTCTGCTTGTTGTTGAAGAAGACGAAGTGCGCGTCCGAGTAGACCTTGCCCTGGCCGTTCACCGCGATGGCCGAGGCGTCCAGGTCGAAGTCCGTGCCGGTGGTGGTGCGGACGTCCCAGCCGAGGCCCACGGTGACGGCGGTCAGGCCCGGAGCCTCCTTGGTGAGCGAGACGTTGCCACCCTTGGACAGGCTTACAGCCATGATTGGGAGTCCTTCCCTTTAGGTTTCTGTGCCGACGAAGCTACCGTCACCGGGGAGAACGTCGAGGGGGGTCCCCATGGTTCCGGATCCCTTTACCTCTTTTACCAACCTCTTTTACCAGCCTCGAAAACCGGGTGACGCGGGGCGGGCCGGGCCGGGAACATGGGACGCATGTCCGGTCCTTACGTCGTTCGTGGCTCCGTCTCGCTTCCCGAGGCCGAGCTGATGTGGCGTTTCTCCAGGTCGTCAGGGCCCGGCGGCCAGCACGTCAACACCAGTGACTCGCAGGTGGAGCTGCGTTTCGACCTGGCGCGCACCGAGGCGCTGCCTCCGGTGTGGAAGGAGCGGGCGCTGCAGCGGCTCGCGGGCCGCCTCGTCGACGGAGTGGTGTCCGTGCGTGCCTCCGAGCACCGCTCCCAGTGGCGCAACCGCGAGGCCGCCGCCGTCCGCCTCGCCGCCCTCCTCGCCGAGGCCAGCGCACCCCCGCCCAGGCCGCGCCGCCCCACCCGGATCCCGCGCGGTATCAACGAACGCCGGCTGCGGGAGAAGAAGCAGCGCTCGGACACCAAGCGGGGCCGCTCGGGCCGGGACTGGTCGTGAGCCGGTGCCGCCCGGCGGGCGGCACCCGTCACATCCGCGGTCCGCGGTTCGTCAGTGACACAGAGGACTGAGGCGCAGGACCGCTGACGGCGACGGAGAGGCCGGACCACACGATGAGCGACAACGGGCAGCACCGCGACGACGATCTTCTGGCCGAGCGGTTCGAGGCGTACCGGGGGCATCTGCGGGCCGTCGCCTACCGGATGCTGGGTTCGGTCGTGGAGGCCGAGGACGCGGTGCAGGAGGCGTGGTTCCGGCTGAGCCGCTCCGACACCGGTGAGGTGGGCAACCTCGGGGGCTGGCTGACGACCGTCGTCGGCCGGGTCTGCCTCGACATGCTCCGCTCCCGCCGTTCCCGTGGCGAGGAGCCCCTGGACACCTGGAACCCGGGCGCCTCCGCCGCACCGGACCCGGCCCAGGACGCGGTGCTCGCGGACTCGGTCGGGGTGGCGCTGCTCGTCGTCCTCGACACGCTGTCGCCGGCCGAGCGGCTGGCGTTCGTGCTGCACGATCTGTTCGGGGTGCCGTTCGACGAGGTCGGCGGCGTCCTCGGGCGCAGTCCGGCCGCCGCGCGGCAGCTGGCCAGCCGCGCGCGGCGGCGGGTGCGGGGTGCTCAGGCGCCGGAGGCGGACCTGGTCCGGCAGCGGGAAGTGGTCGACGCCTTTCTGTCGGCCGCGCGGGACGGTGACTTCGACGGGCTGCTGGCGGTGCTCGACCCGGACGTGCTGGCCCGCAGCGACGCCGGTACGAGCATCGGCGCGGCCGGGGTCGCCTCCGGCGCGAAGAGCTTCGCCCATCTGGCCCGCGTCGCGCGTGCCGCGCTGGTGGACGGTGCCACGGGGCTGGTCGTGTACGCCGACGGCCGGCTGGAGCGCGCGCTGACGTTCACCTTCGTGGCCGACCGGATCGCGTCCATCGACATCGTGACGAACCCGGACCGGTTGGCGGAGCTGACCGTCGAGCCGGCCTGAGGCGAGCCGGGGCGGCGGACGACCGGAACCACCACGGCGCCGCCCCCGGACCCTCACACCCGCCGTACCCCGACCGTCTCACCCTCGGTGACCTCCCCCGTGGGGCGGAAGCCCAGGCCCAGGTAGAAGCCCTCGGGGCCGCCCGCGCCGGGATGCCAGCAGACGTACATCTCGGTGCCGCCGCGGCCCCGGACCAGGTCGGCCACCGCGTCGACCGCGAAGCGGCCGTACCCCCGGCGCTGCGCGTCCGCGGCGATGTTCAGGCGCCACAGGCCCGAGCGGCGCACGCTGCCGTCGCCGTACCAGTCGATGTCCAGGAAGGCCATCAGGAAGCCGACCGGACGGTCGTCGTCGACGATCAGCCGGGGCCAGGCGACGCCGGCGGGGTGGACGTAGGCCTCGGCGAGGGACCGTACGACCGGCTGGACCGCGTGTTCCTGGTCGGGGTGGATCCGGATGCCGATCGCCGCGTCGAAGTTCGCGGGTGTGACGTCTTCCAGGCGGGGTGTCATGCGCGCACCGTAAGCCCGCGGTTCAGCCCCCGCCACGCAATATCGGGGCTCAGCCCAGCTGCCGGTACCGGCCCCGGAAGTACAGCAGCGGGCCGCCCTCCGCGCTCGGGACGCGTGCGGTCAGGACGCGGCCGATGACGAGCGTGTGGTCGCCGGCCGCCACCCGCTGCTCGGTGCGGCACTCCAGCGTGGCCAGCGCGCCGCCCACCAGCGGCGCGCCGGTGGTCTCGCCGCGGGCGTAGGCGATGTCCTCGAAGAGCAGCCGGTCGCTGATGCGGCCCTTCATGGCGAAGCGGCCCGCGATGTGCCGTTGGCTCTCGGCGAGCACCGACACCGCCCACAGGGGCTGCTCGTCGAGCAGGTCGTCCATGCGGGAGCCCTCGCGCAGGCTGACCAGGACCAGCGGCGGGTCGAGGGAGACGGACAGGAAGGCGGTGGCGGTCATGCCGACGTCCTCCATGCCGGGCGCGTCCGGGTCGTCCGGGTCCAGCGGCGGTTCCTGCGCGGTCACCAGGACCACCCCGGCGGCCAGCCGGGACATCGCGGCCCGGAACTCGTCGTTGCTCACCCCCTCAGCATGCCCGGAAGCGGCGGTGGCGGTGGGTGAGGGAGTCTTCAGCACGCCGGAAACGCTAGTCTCCGCTCCGCGCGCACCGCATCGGGCGTCGGCCCGAGGCGGGTCCTAGGACCAGGGGCGGACCGCTGTGTACGTCTGTGTACGCAAAGTGAACAGACACGCAAAAATTGCGTTCAGTAACCGCATGGGGAAACCGCAGAAACTCCACTCAATTGTTCACGTTCTTCTGTGACTTGAGTCACAAGGGGCAGGAATTGTTGACCCTGTGTACCGAGTGGGCAGCGCGCTGTGATTCAGTGGCGGGGAAACTGGAACAGCACCGTAAGCGGCACCCTGAAGAAGCGCCGACGACAACCCTTGATTCGCTGCGAGGTCTCGGGGGAGGGCGAGCATGGAGACCGAGTCGGAGCCGTATGTCCGCCTTGCGTCCCTGCGACAGCTGCACCAGGTCATGGCCGACATGAACACGGCACGCAGCCTGGCGGACACACTGCAGACCGTCTCCGACGGCGCCGTACACGCCCTCGGCTACGAGATGGCGTGCGTGAACCTCGTGCGCCCCGACGGCGACCTCGTCGTCGCCGCGTTCTCCGGGAACTCCGCCGCCGAGGCCCTGATCACCGGCCGGGTCGGCTCCCGTGAGTCCTGGGAGCGGCGGCTGAACATGGGCGAGCGCTGGGGTGACCTGATCTTCATACCGCACACCGAGGGCTGGGTCCTCGACGACGACGACGTCCCCCAGTGGTACACCGACGGCCCGGCCCCCCGCTTCGAGGACGAGTGGCACCCCTCGGACCGCCTCTTCGCGCCCATGTACACCCCGGGCGTGCAGGGCGGCTCCTCCGGTGAGCTGCTCGGGGTGATCTCCGTCGACCGGCCGCGCAACGGCCGCCACCCCGGCGCCTGGGGCCGCGAGGCCCTGCAGATGTACGCCTTCCAGGCCGCCATCGCGATCAGCAACGCGCGTCTGCGTGCGAACATGCAGCGCGCCCTGGTCCGCCTGGAGCGCGAGCAGCAGGCCCTGCGGGCCAGTGAGGAAAGCTTCAGGCAGGCCTTCGAGTACGCCCCCTCCGGCATGGCCATCGCCGAGATGGGTGGCGACCAGCACGGCCGCATCCTGCGCAGCAACGACGCCCTGTGCCGCCTGCTGGGCCGCCCGGCCTCCGCGATGCGCCGCTACTCCTTCTCCGACCTGGTCCACCCCGAGGACATCGGCACCCTGCTGAGGACCTCCGCCGAGGGCGGCCGGGCCGAGCTGCGCCTGGGCCGCCGCGACGGCACGTACGTCTGGGTGTCCCTCCGTAACTCCGTCGTCGCGGACGCCGCCGACGGCCCCCGCTTCCTCCTCACCCACGTCGAGGACATAGAGGAGCGCAAGCGCCGCGAGCTGCAGCTCGCCCACCGCGCCTCCCACGACTCGCTCACCGGCCTGCCGAACTCCGCCGAGCTGCGCTCGCGCCTGTCGGCCCGGCTGTGCCGGCGCCCCGCCCACGCCGGTGAGCTGGAGTCCCTGGACGCGGCCTACGGCCACCCCGCCTTCGACGCCCCCGCCGGGCACGGCTTCGACTTCCGGCCGGGCACGGAGGGCTACGACGCCTACGACCACCATGTCCACACCGTGGCCCCCGAGGACGACCGGGACGACGGCACCAAGGGCCTCGCGGTCCTCTTCTGCGACCTCGACGGCTTCAAGTCGATCAACGACCGCTTCGGGCACAACGCGGGCGACGCGGTCCTGATCGAGGTGGCCCGGCGCCTTTCGCGTGGGGTACGCGACGGGGACACGGTGGCCCGTCTGGGCGGCGACGAGTTCGTGATCCTCGCCGACGGCCTCGGCCGGGCCGACGCCCAGGACCTCGCCGTCCGGCTGCGCAACGAGATCATCCAGCCGATCCGGGCCGAGGGCCGGGCCGTCCGGGTGGGCGCGAGTTTCGGCATCGGATGGGCACACTGCGGCATGACTGCGGACGAAGTGTTGAAGTCAGCCGACGAGCGTATGTACGTAGAGAAACGATCTCGTCCCAAACAACACCGACGCGCCGGATGACCCGCAGGTCAGAGAGTTGATGCGGTCTGAGTCACCCGTTTGGCCCACTCGGAGCGGGTAGGCTCGCCCTTCCAGACCTGTATCGCATCCACCCGCACCTGCTGAGGAGACCAAGGGATGACGCCCGGCGAAAACGGCCCGAGCACGCCCGAGGACGACGACCCGTTCGGCTATCTGTACGCCGACGGCCAGGCCAGAGGAGCCCAGCCGCCGTCCGGAGGTTACGGCTACCCGAACTCGGTCAGCAGAGTGCGTACGGTCGGCGAGCGCCAGTACGCCCAGCAGCCGCAGTACGGCCAGCCGACCGTGCCGCAGCAGCAGGGCGCCTACGCCCAGCCGAACGCCCATTACCAGGCCCCTGAGACCCTGCCCGGCGGCACCCCGCCCGGACGCCAGCCGGCGCCCCCGGCCCCCGGCCGCCGCGGCCCCAACACCAAGGGCCTCCTGATCGGCGCGATCGCGGTGGTCGCCGCGGTCGTCATCGGCATCGGCGTCGCCATGCTCAACGGCAACGACGACAAGAAGACCGACAACGAGGCCGACACGACCCCGACCCAGTCCCAGAGCCACGCACCCCGTCCGTCGGCGAGCAGTGCGTCGGCGAGCGACGCGCTGCACGCCGACGCCTCGGCCCTCACGCCGGCCGGCGGTGCGGCGAAGGCTTCGGACGTCAAGGGCGCGACCTCCTCCGACGGCAGCTATGTGACGGGGCTGAACCAGCCCGGCGCCTCGGTCACCTGGAACGTCAACGCCCCGTCGGACGGCTCGTACACCCTGTTCGTGTACTACAGCACGGCCGACGACGACCAGTCGATGACGGTCACCGTCAACGGCACCCCGTTCGGCAGCAAGCTGGGCATGGTGAACTACCGCCACGCCAAGAACGGCGACTTCGCCAACGGCTGGACGTACTCCTACGTGTGGCCGACCCTGAAGCAGGGCCCCAACACGATCTCCGTCTCCTGTGGCTCCGGCGACAAGTGCAACGCCCTGATCAGCAAGGTCAAGCTGAAGCAGGGTCAGGTCAAGAAGGACGTCTAGGCCGCGCTGACGACCCCGGTCACCGCCACCCGCCCCCGCAGCTCCTCGTACACCGCGGGGTCGAACTCGCCGGCGGCCGGGGCCCGAACCGTCGCCGCCGACAACGCGGCCGCGCGGGCCAGCCGTTCCGGCCAGGGGAGTTTCTCGACCAGGCCCGAGAGCAGGCCCGCGACCGCGGAGTCGCCCGCGCCCGTCGGGTTGCCGTGGAGGCGGGCGGGGGGTGTGGCGCGCCAGCGGCCCTCGGGGGTGGCGGCCAGCAGGCCTTCCGCGCCCAGAGAGGCGACCACCGCGTGGGCGCCGCGGCGGCGGGCGTCCTGGGTGGCGCGCAACGGTTCGTGGGAGCCGGTGAGTTCGGCCAGTTCGTCGGTGTTGGGTTTGATCAGGTCGGGGCGGGCCGCCACCCCGCGGCGGAGCGGTTCGCCGCTGGTGTCCAGCAGCACGGGGACGCCGTGGGAGCGGGCGGTCCGGACCAGGTTCGCGTACGCGCCGACCGGGACGCCCGGGGGCAGGCTGCCGCACAGGGCCACCGCCGAGGTGCCGGCCAGCAGCTCCTCGTAGCGGTCCAGGAACACACCCCACTCGGCCGGCTCGATCTGCGGACCAGGCTCGTTCAACTGGGTGGTGTCACCCGAGAGTTCGTCCACCACGGCGATCGTGCGCCGGGTCGCTCCGGCGACCGGGACCAGCGCGTCCGTCAGGCCGTCGATGCCGGCCAGCCGGTCGCGTATCGCCCGGCCGGTCGCGGCGCCCGCGAAGCCCGTGACCGTCACCTCGTGGCCGAGCGCGGCCAGCACCCGGGCCACGTTCACACCCTTGCCGCCCGGCCGCTCGACGACCTCCGAGACCCGGTGCGAGGCGTGCGGCCGCAGCGACCGCACGCGATAGGTGAGGTCGAGAGCGGTGTTCAGCGTGACCGTGAGGATCACCCGGGCCGACCTCCCTCGAAGTCCCTCGCGACCGTCGTCGCGCCTGTCATCGGTTTCCGGGCCTCGATCATGCCAAAGAGAAGGCGGCCGGCCCAGTCACGAGTCGGCCGCCGTCGAGGGAAAAGACGGGCAGATCAGGCCAGTTGGGGCGGGATCACCCACGCGCCCCGCCGCATCACGCCCTTGAGGGCGAAGTCCGCGTCCAGCAGCAGCAGGTCGGCGTCCTTGCCGGGCTCCAGGGAGCCGACGCGGTCGAAGAGGCCCAGGAGGCGGGCCGGGTTCGCGGACAGGGCCGCCACCGCGTCCTCGACCGACAGCTTGTCGACGGTCACCGCCCGCTGGAACGCCCGGTCCTGGGTGAGCGTCGAGCCGGCGATGGAGCCGCCCTCCACCAGCCGCGCCACCCCCTCGCTGACCTCGACCTCCAGCGGGCCGAGCATGTAGCGGCCGTCGCCGGTGCCGGCCGCGTCCATCGCGTCCGTGATGAAGGCGACGCGGGAGGCGCCCGCGCGGTGGAAGGCCAGCTCCAGGGCGGCGGGGTGGAGGTGCACGCCGTCGTTGATCAGCTCGACCGTGACCCGCTCGTCCTCCAGCAGGGCTGCGACCGGGCCGGGCGCGCGGTGGCCCAGCGGGGGCATCGCGTTGAAGAGGTGGGTGGCGACCGTGGCGCCCGCCTCGATGGCCTCGACCGTCTGCTCGTACGTCGCGTCCGTGTGGCCGATCGCCGCGATCACCCCGTGCTCGGCGAGCAGCCGCACGGAGTCGATGCCGCCCGGCAGTTCGGCGGCGAGGGTGACCATCTTCGCCCGGCCGCGCGCCGCGTCGATCAGCTTGCGCACCTCGGCCGGGTCCGGGTCGCGCAGCAGCTCCTCGGAGTGCGCGCCCTTGCGGCACGGTGAGATGAACGGCCCCTCGAAGTGGATACCGGCGATCTCCCCCTGCTCGGCCAGCTCGCTCAGCAGCCCGGCCTGCCGCACCAGCAGGTCCATCTCGTCCGTGACGGTCGAGGCGACGAGGGTGGTGGTGCCGTGCAGGCGGTGCGTGCGGATCGCGGTGAGGATCTGCTCGGGGGTGCCGGAGAAGGAGGCTCCGCCGCCGCCGTGGTTGTGGATGTCGACGAAGCCCGGGACCAGCCAGTGGCCGGTCACGTCGACGACCTCGGCACTCTCGGCGGCCGTGGCGACGATCCTCGTACCCTCGACGGACACGCGGCCGTCGTCCACCACTCCGCTGGGCAGCACCACCCGAGCACCTGCGAGAACCAAGCTGGGAGCCATCAGGCGGTTACCTCCGGGGGGTCGGTGGGGTCGAGGTCGGTGGAGCCGGGTTCGGTGCGGTCGAGCAGGTCCCGGGCCAGCAGTCCCGCACCCAGGCAACCCGCCGAGTCGCCCAGGGCCGCGGGCACGATCGCCGGGAGCTTCTGGAAGGTGACCCGCCGCCGGACGGCGTCCCGCAGCGGCTGGAACAACACTTCCCCCGCCTCGGCGAGACCGCCACCGATGATCAGGGTGCGCGGGTCCAGCAGGGTGAGCGCGGTGACCAGCCCGTCGGCGAGCGCGTCCACGGCCTCCTGCCAGACCCGGACGGCGTCCGGGTCGCCGGACGCGACGGCCTTGGCGCAGTCGGCGGCGTCCGCGTCCGGGTCCCCGCAGGCCGCCGCCCAGGCCTCGCTGACGGCGGACGCGGAGGCGTACCGCTCCAGGCAGCCGTGCTGCCCGCAGGGGCAGGAGACGCCGGACGGCCGTACGACGATGTGGCCGATCTCGCCGGCGAAACCGTGCGCGCCCGCCTCCACCCGCCCGCCGATGCCGATGGCGCCCGCGATCCCGGTGCCGAGCGGCACGAACAGGAACCGGTCGGCGCCCTTGCCCGCGCCGATCCGGCCCTCGGCGAGGCCGCCGGTGCGCACGTCGTGGCCGAGGGCGACGGGGATGCCGAGCCGCTGGGTGAGCAGCGCCCGCAGGGGTACGTCCCGCCAGCCCAGGTTGGCCGCGTATGCGGCGACGCCCCGCTCCTCGTCGACGATGCCGGGGACCGCGATGCCGGCGGCGACGGCCGGTGCGCCATGGTGCGCGGCGCCGTGGGCGTGCAGCTCGGCGGCGAAGTCGAGGATCGTCCCGACCACCGCGTCCGGTCCGCGCTCGCGTCCGGTGGCGCGGCGGGCGAGGTGCAGCAGCTCGCCGTCGTCGCCGACGAGGGCGGCCTTCATCCCGGTACCGCCCACGTCCAGGGCGATGACATGTCTCACCACGGAC
The DNA here is from genome assembly GCF_014649495.1 of Streptomyces filipinensis. Classification (GTDB taxonomy): domain Bacteria; phylum Actinomycetota; class Actinomycetes; order Streptomycetales; family Streptomycetaceae; genus Streptomyces; species Streptomyces filipinensis. Next base: position 68,514 of record NZ_BMTD01000004.1, read on the forward strand.
CCTAGTGTGAACCTCGCACCCGCAAGAGGTCTAGTCCACTCACGTGGTGTAGACCTTATGTGTCCATATATTGAACGGTCAGACAGCAGGGTTGGGGCTTTGACGGTGGGTCGGCGTACGGCAGGAACGATCGCGGTGGTGTCCGCACTGGGCATGACGGCGGTTCTCGGCGGCTGCGGGAGCACGGGCTCCTCCGACGTCACGTTGAGACTGGTCGCCGCCGACTACGGCGACTCCGCCGCGAACAGCTCCAAGAAGTACTGGGACACCCTGGTCAAGGCGTACGAGTCCAAGCACCCCGGCGTGAAGATCGACGTCAGCGTGTACTCCTGGAACGACGTCGACCGCAAGGTCAAGGACATGGTCGCGGCCGGGCACGCCCCCGACATGGCGCAGATCGGCGCCTACGCCGACTACGCGGCCGCCGGCAAGCTCTACCCGGCCTCCGAGCTGCTCTCCATCCGCACCCAGGCGGACTTCCTCTCCCAGCTCTCCGAGGCCGGCCAGTGGAACCACACGCAGTACGGCATCCCCTTCGCCGCCTCCACGCGCGTGCTCTTCTACAACAAGACCCTCTTCGCCAAGGCCGGCATCACGCCGCCCACCACCTGGGACGAACTGGCCGCCGACGCCGGGACGCTCAAGGACAAGGGCGTGAAGTACCCCTTCGCGCTGCCGCTCGGCCCCGAGGAGGCCCAGGCCGAGACCATGCAGTGGCTGCTCAGCGGGGCGAGCGGCGGCACCGGCTACACCGACGACATCGGCACCTACACCATCGACTCCGCGCCGAACGTCGAAACCCTCACCTGGCTCAGGGACGACCTGGTCGGCAAGGGCCTGACCGGCCCGGTCGCGCCCGCCAAGCTCAACCGCGCGGACGCCTTCGCGGCCTTCGCCGACGGCCAGGTCGGCATGCTCAACGGGCACCCCACCCTGATCCAGCAGGCCGAGAAGAAGGGCGTGAAGTTCGGCATGGTGCCGATGCCGGGCCGCACCGGCAAGGCCAGGGCCTCCATGGGCGTCGCCGACTGGATGATGGCCTTCAAGCAGAACGGGCACGCCGAGCAGACCGGCGACTTCCTGAACTTCGTCTACAGCGAGAAGAACGTCCTGGACTTCTCCCGCACCTACGGCCTGCTCCCGGTCACCGGCTCGGCGTCCAACACCATGGGCGAGTCGGGCGCCGCGGCCGACAAGGCCCTGCGCCCCTTCCTCGACCAGCTGCCCACCTCCGAGCTGTACCCCGTCGGCAAGACCTCCTGGGCGGCGGTCAGCGCGGCCGTGAAGCAGAACATCGGTCAGGCCGTCGCCCCCGGCGGCAGCCCCTCCGGCGTGCTGTCCCGGCTCCAGGCGACGGCGACCGCGGCCGACAGCGGCGACGCGGGCTGAGCCGGTTGTCGGTGCCCGGCGCTACGGTGGCGGGCATGGAACTCGGCCACCGCGAACAAGCCATCCTCGCGCTGGAGCGCCGCGGCTTCCCCGGCCCCGGCGCGAAGGAGCGGGCGATACGCGAGGAACTGGGCCTGTCCCCGGTCCGCTACTACCAGCTGCTGAACGCCCTGCTGGACGACGAGCGGGCCCTGGCGCTGGACCCGGTGACGGTGAACCGCCTGCGCCGGGTGAGGGAAGCCCACCGCACAGAACGCTGAGGCCGGCCGAGCCGGGTGGCGGTGGGCGAGGCGGGGTCCAGGGCCGGCCTCAGGAGTGAGGGCGGCCCGCGCTGGATACTGTCGCTGTATGGACCCTCTGCCGACCCCGCAGACCCAGCCCGGCCGGGACGGCCTCGCCGCGTTCCTGGCGAAGCCGGCCGCAGCGATCGTCGGCCTCGACTTCGACGGCACCCTGGCCCCCATCGTCGCCGACCCCGAACAGGCCCGCGCCCACCCCGAGGCCGTACCGGCCCTCGCCGAGCTCGCCCCGAAGGTCGCCTCCGTCGCCGTGATCACCGGCCGCCCGGCCGGCGTCGCGGTCCGCCACGGCGGCTTCGCCGGCGTCCCCGGCCTGGAGCACCTGACCGTCCTCGGCCACTACGGCGCCGAACGCTGGGACGCGGTCACCGGCACCGTCACCGCCCCGGCCCCGCACCCCGGCGTCGCGGCGGTCCGCGCCGAGCTGCCGGGCGTGCTGGACCGCGCCGGAGCCTGGCACGGCACATGGATCGAGGAGAAGGGCCGGGCGGTCGCCGTCCACACCCGCCGCGCCGACGATCCACAGGCCGCGTTCGACGCCCTGCGCGGCCCCCTCACCGAGCTCGCCGCCCGCCACGGCCTGATCGTCGAGCCCGGCCGGATGGTCCTGGAACTGCGCCCGCCGGGCATGGACAAGGGTGTGGCCCTCGGCGAGTACGTCCGCAAGGCCGGCGCCGAGTCGGTCCTGTACGCCGGCGACGACCTCGGCGACCTGCCCGCCTTCGCCGCCGTGGACGAACTCCGCTCCGAAGGCGTCCCCGGCCTCCTCGTCTGCAGCGGCAGCACGGAGGTCACGGAACTGGCGGAACGGGCGGACCTGGTCGTGGACGGCCCCGCCGGTGTGGTGCGGCTGTTGCGGGCGCTGGCGGCTCAGCTGGACTGAAGCTCCTGCAGGGCCCGCAGCTGATCCAGGAACCACCGGGCGGGCGGCAGCGCGGTGGCCGCGGCGGCCAGCCGTTTCGACCGCTCCGCCCGCTCGCCGTCCGGCAGGGACAGTGCCTCGTGCAGGGCCCGGGCGGTCTGCAGGACGTCGTAGGGGTTCACCGCCAGCGCGTCGGCGCCCAGCTCCTCGTACGCCCCGGCCTCCCGGGACAGCACCAGCGCGCAGCCCTGCTCGGAGACGAGCGGGATCTCCTTGGCGACCAGGTTCATACCGTCCCTGATGGGGTTGACCAGGGCCACGTCGGCGAGCCGGTAGGCGGCCAGGGAGCGCGCGAAGTCGTCCTTGACGTGCAGCACGACCGGGGTCCACCCCGGTGTGCCGTAGGCGGAGTTGATCTCCTCGGCCACCCGCTGGACCGCGGCGGTGTAGTCGCGGTACACGGCGAGGTCCTGCCGCGAGGGGTAGGCGAACGCGATGTGCACCACCCGCTCGCGCCACTCGGGACGGTCCTCCAGCAGCTGCCGGTAGGCCAGCAGGCCGCGCACGATGTTCTTGGACAGCTCGGTCCGGTCGACCCGCACGATCGTCCTGCGGCCCGCACCGATCTCCGCCCGCAGGGCCGCCATCCGCTCCGCGACGTCGGGCTCGTGCGAGCGGGCCCGCAGGAAGTCACCGTCCGCACCGAGGGAGTGCACGCCGACGTGGGTGCGCCGCCGCCCCTCGCGCAGGTGCTCGATGTGCGGGGGAGCGCCGCAGGGCCGTCCCACCAGGTAGCGCTCGGCGCCCAGGTCCTCGGCGCACCGCATGAAGGCCGTCGCCCAGCGCCAGGTCAGGAACGCCACCCGGTCCGCCCCGAGCATGCCCGCCAGCAGCTGCTCGCGGATGTCGTCCGGAAGCAGCGCGAAGTACTCCGGCGGCGCCCAGGGCGTGTGCGAGAAGTGGCCGATCCGCAGGTCGGGACGGAGTTCACGGAGCATCGCGGGCACCAGGCACAGGTGGTAGTCCTGCACCAGCACCACCGCCCCGGCGGCCGCCTCCTGGGCCAGCCCCTCGGCGAACGCCCGGTTGTAGGCCTCGTACGACGCCCACTGCCGCCGGAACTCCGCGTCGAAGACCGGCTCCAGCGGGGTCTGGTACAGCATGTGGTGGACGAACCAGAGCACCGAGTTGGCGATGCCGTTGTAGGCGTCCGCGTGCACGGCCGCGTCGATGTCGAGCATCCGCACCCGCTGTCCGCCGGTGTCCCCGGCCGGCAGCAGCCCGCCCTCCGCACGCCGGACGGCCGCGCGGTCGCCGTCGCCGAGGGCCGCGCACACCCACACCGAGTCCGCGTCCGACCCGATGGCCGACAGCCCCGAGACCAGCCCGCCGCCGCCCCGCCTGGCGTGCAGCGAACCGTGCTCGTCCACCGTGTACGACACCGGGCCGCGATTGGACGCGACCAGCACCTCAGCACCCTGCGTGGCAGCCATGGTCCTCAACCTAGCCCGGCCTGGAAACGCTCAAACGTACGGCTACGCCCCGTGACGCGGACGTATACGAACTCCGGCCATCCGCGGACGCGGACGGCACCCGGCCTCAGGCCGCCTTGCGCTCGGCGTACTCCGCGATCTCCAGCATCGGCGGCCGTTCCTCGGTGTCCACCGAGTAGGTGCGCGGTTCGAAGCCGTCCTCGCCCCGTTCGAACTGGGTCAGCGACGGCCGGATCAGATGGCCCCGGGCCAGCCGGAGCTGGGCGGTGCGGTAGATCGCCGCCGCCATCCGGCCCAGCGCCTGCCCGTCCTGGTGCCGGTGCTTGCGGACCCCGACGTCGACCTGGGCCAGCGCGTCCAGCCCCGCCAGGTGCAGCGCGTCCACCAGCATGCCCAGCTCCACGCCGTATCCCACCGGGAACGGCAGCTGCTCCAGCAGCGAGCGCCGGGCCGCGTACTCGCCGCCGAGCGGCTGCACGAACCCGGCCAGCTGAGGCCAGTGCATGTTCAGCAGCGGCCGGGCCATCAGCTCGGTGACCCGGCCGCCCTGCCCGGCCGTCCCGGCGAGCGGGCGGTCGTACATCGCCTTGACCAGGTCCACGTCCGGCTCGGTGAGCAGCGGGCCGACGATCCCGGAGACGAAGTCGGCGGAGAACTCCCTCAGGTCGGCGTCGACGAAGCAGAGGATGTCCCCGCCGGTCACCAGCAGGGAGCGCCACAGCACTTCACCCTTTCCGGGGACGGTGGGGATGCGGGGCAGGATCTCGTCGCGGTGAACGACCCGCGCACCCGCGGCGGCGGCGACCTCGGAGGTGCGGTCGGTGGAGCCGGAGTCGACGACGACGATCTCGTCGACGAGCGGCACCTGCTCCACGAGGTCGTGACGGATGACCGCGACGATGTCGCCGACGGTCTCCTCCTCGTCGAGCGCGGGCAGCACGACGCTGATCGTCTGGCCCGTGCGCTGTTTGGCGGACAGGATCCGGTGGAGAGGGCGATCGGTCACGGACCAGGAGCGGGTGGCCAGCCAGCGCTCGACTTCTTCCAGCACGGTCTGCGACTCCTCACTGTTCGTGACCACACGGGTGAGCCGTGTGATCCATCTCGCGGTTCGGACGACTATCTCAACTGTCCTGGCCGTCGGTTACAGTCTTGAACAACGCCGGTGACCATCGCATGTCGGGGGTCGTTCCGCGTTCAACCGAGTTCAGCGCGTTCAACAACTGCATACCGCTCATCCAGAGGGGCAGAGGGACACGGCCCGATGAAGCCCCGGCAACCCTCCAGTCGGTTTCTCGTTCTCCAGCGAGGCTCCCGGCTAGGGAAGGTGCCAAATCCGTCTCACGGCGAGATGCGTCGTGAGGAAGATGAGGAGAAAGGGCCTCGCCTCCATGGCTGTGCAGACAGTTGCAAGCACCTCCACCTCCCCCGTCGACCTCGGTCCCGCCGCGGCCCTGAGCTGTCGCGAGTGCGGTCACCGCGTCCCGCTCGGCCCGGTGTTCGCCTGCGAGGAGTGTTTCGGCCCGCTGGAGATCGCCTACGACTTCTCCGGCTACGACACCGAAGAGCTGCGCCGCCGTATCGAGGCCGGCCCCGCGAACATCTGGCGGTACGCGCCGCTGCTGCCCGTCCCCGCCGACGTGGCCGACAAGCCGAACCTGAACCCGGGCTGGACCAAGCTCGTCCAGGCCGACAACCTCGCCCGCGAACTCGGCGTCACCGGCGGCCTGTTCGTGAAGGACGACTCCGGCAACCCGACGCACTCCTTCAAGGACCGCGTCGTCGCCCAGGCCCTGGAGGCCGCCCGCGCCTTCGGCTTCACCACCCTCTCCTGCTCCTCCACGGGCAACCTGGCCGGTGCCGTCGGCGCCGCCGCCGCCCGGGCCGGCTTCCGCTCCTGCGTGTTCATCCCGCACGACCTGGAGCAGGGCAAGGTCGTCATGGCCGCGGTCTACGGCGGCGAGCTCGTCGGCATCGAGGGCAACTACGACGACGTGAACCGCTTCTGCTCCGAGCTGATCGGCGACCCGGCCGGCGAGGGCTGGGGCTTCGTCAACGTCAACCTGCGGCCGTACTACGCGGAGGGCTCCAAGACCCTCGCGTACGAGATCTGTGAGCAGCTCGGCTGGCGGCTGCCGGACCAGATCGTCGTCCCGATCGCCTCCGGCTCCCAGCTCACGAAGATCGACAAGGGTCTGCAGGAGCTGGTCAAGCTGGGCCTGGTGGAGGACAGGCCGTACAAGATCTTCGGCGCGCAGGCCGAGGGCTGCTCCCCGGTGTCCACCGCCTTCAAGGCGGGCCACGACGTCGTCCGGCCGCAGAAGCCGAACACCATCGCCAAGTCCCTCGCCATCGGCAACCCGGCCGACGGCCCCTACGTCCTGGACATCGCGCGCCGCACCGGCGGTGCGGTGGAGGACGTGACGGACGCGGAGGTCGTCGACGCCATCAAGCTGCTGGCCCGCACCGAGGGCATCTTCGCCGAGACGGCGGGCGGGGTGACCGTAGGCGTCACCCGCAAGCTGCTCAAGGACGGCGTCCTGGACCCGGCGAAGACCACGGTCGTCCTCAACACCGGCGACGGCCTGAAGACCCTGGACGCGGTGGCCGGCACCGGCCTGACCGCCACCATCCGCCCGACCCTGGACTCCTTCCGAGAGGCTGGCCTCGCATGAGCGTGACCGTTCGCATCCCCACCATCCTGCGCACCTACACCGGCGGTCAGGCCGAGGTGCCCGCCGAGGGCGGGACCCTCGCCGAGGTCATCGAGAACCTGGAGAAGAACCACACGGGGATCGCCGCCCGCGTCCTGGACGACCAGGGCAAGCTGCGCCGGTTCGTCAACGTCTACGTCAACGACGACGACGTCCGCTTCGAGCAGGGCCTGGACACCGCCACCCCGGACGGTGCCGGTGTCTCCATCATTCCGGCCGTCGCCGGCGGTTGATCGTTACCTTGGGTAACTTCAGTTACCCATTGTTCATGGAATTGCCTCCTCCGTGAGAGAAGCGGAGGGGGCAATTCTGCGTGATTGAGCGCGGTACAGTTGGGGAACCTGACCACGATCTCCGGGTCGCAAGCACCGGATCGCATGCCGCGCACCCCGCAAGAAACAGCCAAAATGCGGGGGTTTTATGCGGCTTTTGTAACGTTTGTGGGGCCCGAGTTGCCCCGAAGTCGGGTGAATTCTCACCACATTCCGGACCGTTGCCGTCCAGAATTCTCGTCCGATTGACCTGTTGCAGACGGCAGTTGGACAGATACATTCAGCCGCGGTCGACGCGTTCCGGCGCACGCCCCCGACCAATGGGGGGTGAGGTCTGACCCGGGTCCGCGAAGTGTGGATCTGTGCAAGGGCCAGTAATAGGGGAGTTAGGCATGGCTCAGGGCACCGTCAAGTGGTTCAACGCGGAGAAGGGGTACGGCTTCATCGCGGTCGACGGTGGTGCGGACGTCTTCGTCCACTACAGCGCCATTCAGATGGACGGCTACCGCACCCTGGAAGAGGGCCAGCGGGTGGAGTTCGAGATCTCGCAGGGCCAGAAGGGCCCGCAGGCCGACATGGTCCGCCTCAGCGCCTGAACGTTTCTCGCACGAAGGGCCCGCACCTCGCACAGGGTGCGGGCCCTTCGCCGTGTCCGGGCTGCCCCCGTTCGCCCCGGGCTGATCCGGCTGAGCCGCTTGCACTCGACCATGCCGAGTGCTAATCATTGGCGTTAGCACTCTGAAGGTGAGAGTGACAAAGAAGGACCGGGTCGGTGAGGCCCGCAGGCCATGTGGGGCAAGGAACCACGGGCCGGCGAGCCGTCCGTCGCGGGCGCGGGCGCGGTCCGAAGGAATCACCCCCAGTCCTGGAGGGACCACTTCACATGGCCAAGATCATCGCGTTCGACGAGGAGGCGCGGCGCGGCCTCGAGCGCGGCATGAACCAGCTCGCGGACGCCGTGAAGGTGACGCTCGGCCCCAAGGGCCGCAACGTCGTCCTCGAGAAGAAGTGGGGCGCCCCCACGATCACCAACGATGGTGTCTCCATCGCCAAGGAGATCGAGCTCGAGGACCCGTACGAGAAGATCGGCGCCGAGCTGGTCAAGGAAGTCGCCAAGAAGACGGACGACGTCGCCGGTGACGGTACGACCACCGCGACCGTGCTCGCCCAGGCCCTGGTCAAGGAAGGCCTGCGCAACGTCGCCGCCGGCGCCAACCCCATGGCCCTGAAGCGCGGTATCGAGAAGGCCGTCGAGGCCGTCTCCGCCGCCCTGCTGGAGCAGGCGAAGGACGTCGAGACCAAGGAGCAGATCGCCTCCACCGCGTCCATCTCCGCCGCCGACACCCAGATCGGCGAGCTGATCGCCGAGGCCATGGACAAGGTCGGCAAGGAAGGCGTCATCACCGTCGAGGAGAGCAACACCTTCGGTCTGGAGCTTGAGCTCACCGAGGGCATGCGCTTCGACAAGGGCTACATCTCCGCCTACTTCGCGACCGACATGGAGCGCATGGAGGCGTCGCTCGAGGACCCCTACATCCTCATCGCGAACTCCAAGATCAGCTCCGTCAAGGACCTGCTCCCGCTCCTGGAGAAGGTCATGCAGTCGGGCAAGCCGCTGCTGATCATCGCCGAGGACGTCGAGGGCGAGGCCCTGTCGACCCTGGTCGTCAACAAGATCCGTGGCACCTTCAAGTCCGTCGCCGTCAAGGCCCCGGGCTTCGGTGACCGCCGCAAGGCCATGCTCGGTGACATCGCCATCCTCACGGGCGGCGAGGTCATCTCCGAGGAGGTCGGCCTCAAGCTGGAGAACGCGACCCTGGACCTCCTGGGCCGCGCCCGCAAGGTCGTCATCACCAAGGACGAGACCACCATCGTCGACGGTGCCGGCTCCTCCGAGCAGGTCAACGGCCGGGTGAACCAGATCCGCGCCGAGATCGAGAACAGCGACTCGGACTACGACCGCGAGAAGCTGCAGGAGCGCCTGGCGAAGCTCGCCGGCGGTGTCGCGGTCATCAAGGCCGGTGCCGCCACCGAGGTGGAGCTCAAGGAGCGCAAGCACCGCATCGAGGACGCCGTCCGCAACGCGAAGGCGGCCGTCGAGGAGGGCATCGTCGCCGGTGGTGGCGTGGCCCTGCTGCAGGCCTCCCAGGTCTTCGAGAAGCTGGAGCTCGACGGTGACGAGGCGACCGGCGCCAACGCCGTGCGCATCGCGCTGGAGGCCCCGCTGAAGCAGATCGCCGTCAACGCCGGCCTTGAGGGCGGTGTCGTGGTGGAGAAGGTGCGCAACCTGACCCCGGGCCACGGCCTGAACGCCGCGACCGGCGAGTACGTCGACCTGGTCGCCGAGGGCATCATCGACCCGGCGAAGGTGACCCGTTCCGCGCTGCAGAACGCCGCCTCCATCGCCGCGCTGTTCCTCACCACCGAGGCCGTCATCGCCGACAAGCCGGAGAAGGCCGCCGCGCCGGCCGGCGGCGGCATGCCGGGCGGTGACATGGACTTCTGATCGACCCCTGGTTGATCACGTCCTTACCGAGGGCGGCACTCCCTGTCAGTGGCGGGGGGTGCCGCCCTCGGGCGTGTCCGGGAACTCACGGCGGGCGCGGCGAGGGCCGTCAGACGCCGCAGGCTGGCCTGACGCTGCACCAGACCCAGCCCGGTCACGGCGGCACCGAGCGCCAGCCAGCCCGCAGGACCGGCCGTCATCACCGCACCGGTCAGCAGCAGGGGTCCCACCGACTTCTGCACCGACTGGGACATCCCGGCCACGCCCAGATAGGAGGCCCGGGCGCGTGGCGGCGCCAGGACGACCGCCAGCTCCCAGGAGCTCACCGAGCGCAGCAGTTCGGCCAGGGTGACCAGCATCGCGGCCACGAGCATGGCGAGCGAGGCGGACCAGGCCCCGCCGCCGGTGGCGGTCGCCAGGACGAGGCAGCAGGCGAGCAGCGTCATGCCGTACCAGCCCACGGCCCCGACCGCCCGGCGCGGGCCGTCGGCCCATGCGGAGACCCGCAGTTGCAGGACCACCACCAGCACGGTGTTCAGCACGAGGAAGGCGGGGACGACGGCGTGCGGCGCGCTGGTGTGGTGCACCAGCCACAGCGGCAGGCCGACGCCGAGAACCGAGTCGTCCAGGTTCATCGGGATGTCGAGCAGGACGAAGAGCAGGTAGCCGGGATCCCGCCAGGGGCTGCGGGCGGGAGCCGGGTCGGGGGCCCGGGTGCTGCCGTCGCCGTGCGCCACGACCAGGCCGTGTCCGGCCGGTTCCCCGGTCCGCCGGACCAGTGCGGCGGCCAGGAGGTAGGAGAGCGCGTTGGCCAGGATCAGCGCACGGTAGGCGTTCGGGGTGCCCACGGCGAGGCCGAGCGCGGCGACGCCCGCGCCGACGGCGTATCCGCCGTTGGCCACGCTGCGGGACAGGGCCTGGTAGGTGGCTCGCCGCTCACCCGCGACCCGGGTGGCGAAGAGCATCTCCAGCGTCTTGGCCGCTCGCTCCGCCAGACTGGTGAGGGCGACCAGGGCCAGCAGCGTGGCGAAGTCGTCGGCGACCAGCAGCAGGACCATCGTGCCCAGCCGTAGCAGGTGACAGCCGATCAGCAGGACGCGCACGGGCAGCCGTTCGGCGGCCCGCCCGGCGAGCGGCGACCCGGCGACTCCCGCGACGGCGCCCACCCCCAGCAGCAGCCCGAGTCGGCGCGCGTCCAGCCCGCTCACGAAGGTGAAGTAGAGGACGCAGGCCGCGGCCCACACGCCCGTCCCGGTCCGGTCCACGCACTGCGCCAGCAGCATGGTCCGCGCGTCCCGCCCGCCCGGTGGCCGCCGCAGCTGCGCTGTCAGCCCGCCCCCGCCGCCCTTGCCGTCCCCGGCCCGTCGCATCGCCAGCCCCCGCTTCCCGCGTCCAGTAATCTCGATATCAAGATACTTGATATCGACAGACCGGACGAGGGGCGGCGGGAAGGGCCGGTCGGCGTAGTCAGCGTTTTGGCCGAGATGCCGGTGCCGTCGGGGAGACGGTCGACGTAGGCGGCGATGGCCGCCTTGCGGGATGGGGGCAGTGTGAGCGGTGTCACGTAGGGGTTTCGGCGGAGCCGGAATGTGGGCCAGCGCATAGGTGATTACTTAAGAGGCTGCAACAATGCGTGCTCACATACCGCTCGGTTAACCCCGCCACTCACGAGGAGCCCCTCACGTGACCGTCACGACGCCCGCCTCCCGCGCGGCCCAGATACTGTCCCGCCCGATCGCGCTCAACGGTCTCACGGTTCCGAACCGGATCGTCATGGCGCCGATGACCCGCATGTTCTCCCCGGGTGGCATCCCCGGCGAGGACGTGCGCTCCTACTACTCCCGCCGTGCCGCCGCCGGGGTCGGGCTCATCGTCACCGAGGGGACGTACGTCGGCCACGAGTCGGCCGGGCAGAGCGACCGCGTGCCGCGGTTCCACGGCGAGGAGCAGCTCGCGGGCTGGGCGAAGGTCGCCGAGGACGTGCACGCGGCGGGCGGCACGATCGTGCCGCAGCTGTGGCACATCGGCATGGTCCGCAACCAGGGCGACGCCCCCTTCCCGGACGCCCCGGCCGTCGGCCCCTCCGGCCTGGTCACCGCGGGTGCCGAGCCCACGGGCAAGGCGATGACCCAGAAGGACCTGGACGACGTGATCGGCGCGTTCGCCCGGGCCGCCGCCGACGCCGAGCGCATCGGCTTCGACGGCGTGGAGCTCCACGGCGCCCACGGCTACCTCCTCGACCAGTTCCTGTGGGAGGGCACCAACCGGCGCACGGACGCCTACGGCGGCGACCCGGTGGCCCGTGCGAAGTTCTCCGCGGAGATCGTTGCCGCGGTCCGCGAGGCCGTCTCCGTCGACTTCCCGGTCATCTTCCGCTACTCGCAGTGGAAGCAGCAGGACTACACCGCCCGGCTCGCCGAGACCCCCGAGGAGCTGGAGGCCATCCTGACCCCGCTCGCCGCGGCCGGAGTCGACGTCTTCCACGCCTCCACCCGCCGCTACTGGCTGCCGGAGTTCGACGGCTCTGACCTGAACCTGGCGGGCTGGACGAAGAAGCTCACCGGCAAGCAGGTCATCACCGTGGGCTCGGTCGGTCTCGACGGTGACTTCATCAACGCCTTCCAGGGCCAGGGCTCCGAGGTCAAGGGCATCGACAACCTCCTCGACCGCATGGAGGCCGACGAGTTCGACATGGTCGCCGTGGGCCGCGCGCTGCTCCAGGACCCGGAGTGGGCGGCCAAGGTGCTCTCCGACCGCGTCGACGAGCTGAAGTCGTACGACGCCGCCTCGCTGAAGACGCTCAGCTGAAGTCCCGCCCCCCGCCGGGCACTTGTCGCCGCTGTCGTACGTTTGCCCTGATGACCAGTGAGGAGCGAGCATGACGACGAGCGAGTCCCAGGCCCGGGAGAGTGGCGCCCCGGACACCGACGGCCCCGTGGTGCGCACCGCCTCAGGCGCGGTGCGCGGCCTGCGGGAGCAGGGCCTGTCGGTGTTCCGGGGCATCCCCTTCGCCGCCCCGCCCGTCGGCGCGGCCCGCTTCCAGGCCCCCCGTCCGCCCCGTCCCTGGGACGGCACCCGGGAGGCGTACGCGTTCGGCCCCCCGCCCCCGCAGGAGGCCGGCATCATGGGCCGCGCGGCCCAGCCGCCCGCCCCGCGGGACGACAACTGGCTCACGGTCAACGTCTGGACCCCCGACCCGGACCCGTCCGCCGCCCGCCCGGTGATGGTGTGGATCTACGGCGGCGCGTTCAAACTGGGCCACGGCGGCCAGCCCGGCTACGACGCGCGGCACATCGCCCGCGAAGGCGACGCCGTGGTCGTCACCTTCAACTACCGCGTCGGCATGGAGGGTTTCGCCCTCTGGGACGGCGCACCCGCCAACCGCGGCCTGCTGGACCAGGTCGCGGCCCTGGAATGGGTCCGCGAGAACATCGCCGCGTTCGGCGGCGACCCGGCCGAGGTCACGGTCTTCGGCGAGTCGGCCGGCGCGGGTTCGATCGCCTCGCTGCTGGCGATGCCCAGGGCCCGGGGACTGTTCCGCCGGGCGGTGGCCCAGAGCGTGCCCGGCACGTTCTTCTCCGCCGACCTGGCCCGTGACCTGGCGGCGGCCCTGGCGGCCGAAGCGGGCCGCGAGCCCACGGCGGCCGGCCTGGCGGAGGTCGACCCGCGGCGGCTGACCGAAGCGGGCGCGGCGCTGGGCGGCAAGATGGCGCGGTTCACCGCCCGATGGGGCCAGGTGGCCCCCACCACCGTCCCGTTCGCCCCGGTCGTCGACGGCGACGTCCTCCCCCGCACCCCCTGGCAGGCCCTCGCCTCCGGCGCGGCCCGCGACATCGACCTCGTCGTCGGCCACAACCGCGACGAGTACCGCCTGTTCCTGGTCCTGGCCGGCCTGCGCGGCAAGGTCACCGACGAGCTGGCGCGAGCGACCCTGCGGCTGTACGCACCGGGAGGTGAGACGGGCGAGAAGGCCTACCGGTCGGCCTTCCCCGACGACAGCGCGGAGCAGCTCTTCGCACGCGTGCAGACCGACTGGCTGTTCGCGCTGCCGAGCCTGCGCCTCGCGGAGGCCCAGCACACGGGCGGCGGCCGCGCCCATGTCTACGAACTGACCTGGCCCGCCCCGGGCGGCGACGGCCTGCTGGGCGCCTGCCACGCCCTGGACATCCCGCTGCTGTTCGGCACGTACGGCGCGGACCTCGGCGCCCTGCTCTTCCCCGGCGGCAGACCCACACCGGAGGCGGAGCGCCTGTCGTCCTTCATGCGCCGCGCCTGGACGACGTTCGCGCGGACGGGAGACCCGGGCTGGCCGTCCTACGACCCGGACTCGCGCCTGGTGCAGATCCTGGACACGGAACCGACGACGGGCCCGTACCCGGAGGAGCGCAGCAGGCTGATCTGGGAGGGGTACGACTTCCTGCCCTCGCCCCTGCTGAGCTGACGGCGGCTACAGATTGCCCATGGGCTCGATGTCGATGTGCACGGGTGTGCCCCACACCCGCAGCACCTCGTAGTCGGTGAACTCGTGCACGAGCCGGTACGCCATCGCGGGCCGTGATCCGCGCCGCTGGGCGGCGAGATACGCCTCGGCCTCGTGCCGGTCCCGGCGCGGCGTCCCGCACAGCTGCCACTCCTGCCCGTTCCACGCCTCCGGCAGCCAGCGCTGCTGCGGCTGGGGCCGGTCGGCGCGCACTCCGTACCGCGACGGCGCGGTGGCCACCGGCTGCGCCGGGCCCGGCCGGCCCTGGAACTCCGACCGCCGCGCCGCGCGCCGCCGGGTCTCGCAGAGCAGACACAGATCGGGCGCGCTCTCGTCGACGGGCCCCTGCGGATGCTCGGCGCACCGGGTGGCCGGCGCGCCGGAGGCGACACTCTCGTCCAGCAGATCGAGCGCTCGGCGCAGATCGCTCCTGATCTCGTGCAGCCGGGCGTCCGGGGTGTCGGCGGTCAGCGCCTCTCCGTGCTCCCCGAGCAGCCGGAGGGCCCGTCCGAGGGCGGCGAGCTGGGCGTGGTTCATGGTCCGACGGTAACGCCCGCCGGGCCCCGGGCCCACCGGTCCGGGCCACGGCGCCTGACGGCCCGTGGTGGACTGAGAGGGTGAACGTGCTGCCGAGTCGCCTGGTCGATGCCCTCCACCGCTTCAACGCCGCGCATCCCTGGGATCACAACGCCCACTTCCACCCCTGGCTGCTGCGGCAGTTGCCGCGGCGGGTCCGTACCGCCCTGGACGTGGGCTGCGGCAGCGGCGATCTGGTCCGGGTGCTGGCCCGGCGTGCGGGGGCGGTCGTCGGGGTGGACGCCGACGCAGCGATTCTGGACCGGGCGCGGGAGCTGACGGACACGGGCCTCCCGGTCACCTACACCCTCGCCTCCGCCCCGTACGACCTTCCCCCCGGCCCCTACGACGTCATCACCTGTGTCGCCGTACTCCATCACCTCCCCTTCGCCGAGACCCTCGGCCGCCTGCGGAAGGAACTGGCGCCGGGCGGCACGCTGGTCGTCGTCGGGTGTGCGCGGGACGCGCGGCCCGTCGATCACGCGCGCGGGCTGGTCTCCCTGCCGCTGAACGTGCTCACCGGGTGGCTGAAGAACCACCGGCGGCCGGCCGTCCGCAGACCCGTGTCCATGACCGCGCCCACCCGTGCGGCCGGGATGACCTACGACGAGGTCGGGCGGGAGGCCCGTCGGCTGCTTCCCGGAGCCCGGTTCCGGCGGCGGCTCTTCTGGCGCTACACCCTTGTCTGGCGGGCGCCGGAGCCCGGGTAGCGGGCGGTCGTCACACCGGTGCGGAGGTGCGGCGCCGGCGCGGGAAGCCGAACAGATAGGTCGCCGCGAAGCCGACCAGGTACCCGGTCAGCAGCCCGCCCGCGTAGATCGCCGCCGCGACGGCCGGGCCCCGGTTCCCCGCCAGCAGCGGGAACAGGGCCCAGCCCGACGGGCCGATCGCCGTCGCCCCCACCTGGGTGCCGAGCATCGCGAAGAAACCGACGAACGCCCCGCCCGCCGCCCCGCCCGCGCAGGCCGTCAGGAACGGCCGGCCGAGGGGGAGCGAGACACCGTAGATCAGGGGTTCGCCGACGCCCAGCAGTCCGGCCGGGAGCGCCGAGCGGATCGTCGTACGCAGGGGGACGTCGTGGCGCAGGCGGACGTACACCGCGAGCGCCGCGCCCACCTGCCCCGCGCCCGCCATGGCCAGCAGGGGCAGCAGGACGGTGTAGCCCCGCTGCTCGATGAGGGTGGTGTGGATGGGGATGAGGGCCTGGTGCAGGCCCAGCATGACCAGCGGGAGGAACAGGCCGCCCAGGACCAGTCCGGCGACGGCTCCGGCGGTCGCGAGGAGCCAGTTCGCCGCCGTGCCGATCGCCGACGCCACCGCACCGGCCGCGTACATCAGGCCGTACAGCGTCACCAGTCCGGGGACGAGCACGGTGACCGTGGGGGTGAGCAGGACGTCCAGGGCCCCGGGCACCCTGCCCCGGCACCATTTCTCCACCCGTGTCGCGAGCCAGGCCGCCGCGAGCGCCCCGAGCACGCCGCCCTGCCCGGGAGCCAGGTGTGTCCCGAACACCGGCACCTTCGCCACGCCCGGATACACGACGACGGCGGCGACGGCGGCGCCGAGCACGGGTGTGCCGCCGAACTCCCTGGCCGTGTTGTGGCCGACGAACACCGCGATCAGCGCCAGGAACGCGGAGGCGATGGCGGACAGGGCGGGGGTCAGGCCGGGCAGCAGGCCGGTGTTGGCCAGCAGACCGCCCAGCCCGGCCAGGACGCCGCAGCCGATCAGGGCGGGGATGAGCGGCACGAAGACGTTCGCGACGCGCCGCAGGGCGCTCTTGAACGGGGTGGCGTTGCGCTGCCGCAGCTCCTGCTTCAACCGGGCGCCGGGGTCTTCCGGGCCCCCGTCGGCGGCCGGAGTCCCTTTCTCCCCCTCCTCCCCCTTCGCGTCTTTCTCGTCTTCCTCCTCCCGCGTCGACCGGGCCCCGGCGTCCCCCGTCCGGCCGGCCGTGACCCGTGCCTCCACCTCCGCCGTGACCTCGTCGACCACTCCGGGGCCGAGCACGATCTGCCAGGCGGGGCCGTCGGACACGACCGCGAGCACGCCGGGCAGGGCCCGCAGCCCCGCCTCGTCCGCCGCCGCCGGGTCGGCGAGGGCCAGCCGGAGGCGGGTCATGCAGTGGGCCACGGAGGTGACGTTGGCCGGGCCGCCGACCCGGGTGAGGACGGCGTTCGCGGTGGAGGCGGGGTCGTTGCGCACGCCCCGAGCGTGCGGGTCAGCGGGCCGCGTGCGCCAGCGCGGCACGCAGATGGCCGCCGGACTCCTCCAGAAGGCGGGTGGCCGTCGGGCCGTCGACCCCGGCGAGGAGTGCCAGGATCGCGTTCTTCACCTCTCCGCCGGACTCGGTGAGGGCCTTCTCGATCTCCGCGTCCGAAGCGCCGGTGGCCAGGGACACGATCCGGCGCGAGCGGGCCCGGAGCTTGTCGTTCGACGCCCGGACGTCGACCATCAGGTTCCCGTAGGTCTTGCCGAGCCGGATCATCGTGATCGTCGACAGCATGTTCAGGACCAGCTTCTGGGCCGTGCCGGCCTTCAGCCGGGTCGAGCCGGTGACCAGCTCGGGGCCGACCACGACCTCGATGCCGTGCTCGGCCGCCGCCGCCAGCCCGCTCCGCTCGTTGCAGGCCAGCCCGATCGTCAGCGCGCCCAGGGCGCGGGCGTGCTCGACCGCACCGATCGCGTACGGGGTGCGGCCGGAGGCGGAGACACCGACGACCGTGTCGTCCTCGGTGAGCTTCAGCGCGTCCAGGTCCCGGCGGGCCAGCTCCTTGGAGTCCTCCGCGCCCTCGACGGACGTGACCATCGCGTCGGGGCCGCCCGCGATCAGGCCGACCACCTGGGCGGGATCGGTGTTGAAGGTGGGCGGGCACTCGGAGGCGTCCAGTACGCCGAGCCGGCCGGCGGTGCCGGCGCCGGCATAGACCAGGCGCCCGCCGCGGCTCATGCGTTCGGCGACGGCGTCGATCGCCGCGGCGATCTGCGGGAGGCGGGCGGCGACGGCGGCGGGCACGCCCGCGTCCTCGCCGTTCATGAGGCGGGCGATGTCGAGGGTGGGCAGACGGTCGATGTCGGCGAGCTCGGGGCGGAAGGCTTCGGTGGTCAGGGAGGCCAACTGACGACGCAGGTCAGCAGAGGTCATGGGGGGTGGCTCTCTCGGGTCGGGTGCCGTTGCGTGCTGGTGATCACCTGGGGTTGGTGCGATGCCGGTGAGCCAGTGCCTCGTACGACGCCGCCAGCGCGGGCGCCGCCGTCTCGTAGGTCCGCTGGGCCACTCCCACGAACAGGCAGTCCACCACGAGCAGTTGACTCGTCCGCGAGGACATCGCGGCCGGTCGCAGCTCGCTCTCCCGTGAGGTGGACGTGGTCAGTACGTGGTCGGCGTACTGGGTGACCGGCGAGTCGGGCCGGCCGGTGATGGCCACGGTGGTGGCCCCGTGCTCGAACGCCACCCGCAGCGGCTCGATGACGTCCCCCGTCGAGCCGGAGTGGGTGATCGCTATCGCCACGTCGCCCGAGCGGAGCTGCACCGCGTTGGTCACCGCGAGGTGCGGATCGCTGTGGGCGTGGGCTATGAGCCCTATGCGCAGCAGCTTCTGCGTGAGGTCCTGGGCGACGAGGCCGGACGCCCCGATGCCGTACACATCGGTGCGCCGGGCGCCGGTCAGCGCGCCGACGGCGGCGCCGAGCTGTGCGGTGTCGAGACCGGCGGCCGTGTCGGCGAGGGTCTGCTGCTCCTCGTAGGCGAGCTTGGCGACGACGTCGGCGATGGGGTCGTCCACCGCGATGTCGGTCGTGATCGCGGGCGCGCGGCCCGACTGCTGCTGTGCGGCGAGCCCGGCGAGGGCGAGGCGCAGGTCGCGGTAGCCGGGGTAGCCGAGCAGCCGTGCGGTGCGCACGACGGTGGCCTCGCTGGTACCGGTGAGTTCGGCGAGACCGGTGACCGTGAGGGCGGCGCAGCCGGCCGGGTCGTTCGCGACGGCCTCCGCCACACGCTGCATGGAGCGGGTCATGGAAGGGGCGAGGGTGCGCACCTTGGCGGCGAGGGAGCCGACCGGACTGCCGAAAATTTCCTTCACGTCCCGGGTCACGGATGAAAGATATTTTCGGTTCGGTGTCGTGGTCAAGAGTGCGCACAATGGGTTTCATGGAACCCCTCAGCCCCCTTGAGCAGGCCCTGCATGCCGCGCGCGCCCTCGTGCTCGCCGACCTCGTCGCGGGTGACGTCGCGGAGGCGGACGTGGTCTCGCTGGTCGAGGACTCCGTCGCGGAGCGGCGCTGGTGGGTCGAGCAGTGGCCGGACGGCGCGGCCTACGTCGCCGGGCTGGTCGCGCAGGACGTCCAGGACGCGCTGCTGGAGCGCTACGGCCGCTGGCCGCTGTGCCCGGTGTGCCGCTCCGGCGACCCGCACGCCCTGGACGTGGAGCCCGAACTGGGCCCCGACCCGCACTGGGTCTGCGCCAAGGTGGGCGTGAGGGTCGCGCCGGTGGGCTCGCTGGGGGCGGCCACGGGCGGGATGGCGTCGTCGTGACGCTGTACATCGACCCACCCGCCTGGCCCGGACACGGCCGCATGTGGTCGCACCTGGTCAGCGATGTCTCGTACGACGAACTGCACCGGTTCGCCGAGCGGTTGGGCGTGCCCCGGCGGGCCTTCGAACGCGACCACTACGACCTTCCGTCGCACCGGTACGCGGACGCGGTGGCCGCCGGGGCGGTGGAGACCAGCAGCCGCGACGTGGTGCGGCTGCTGCGGGAATCGGGGCTGCGCCGGCGGAAGCGGTCTGCTCAGCCGCGCAGTTCGTAGGTGACGAGCTTGTCGTCCTCGGCGACCAGCCGGAACCCGGCGCGGGTCACCACCGCCCGGGAGGGCGCGTTGTCCAGGTCGATCTTCGCGATGAGCGTCCGCACGTCGTCGCGGGCCAGCGCCCACTGCGACAGGGCGCGCAGTGCCTCGGTGGCGTACCCCTGGCCCCGCGCGGCCTCGGCGAGGTCGTAGCCGATCTCCACGCAGCCCTCCTCGTCGGGGGCGCCGTGGAAGCCCATGCCGCCGACCGCGCGGCCGTCCTGTGCGCGGACCAGGACGAAGACGTTGAACTCGGGCCGGTGCACGCCGGCCTCGTACGCCTTGAGCTGCATTCCGGCGGCGTCGCGAGTGCCCTGGTAGGGGCCGCCCTCGATCCATGTGAAACCTCCGTCGCCGCCGAGGCGCAGATCCTGGGCGGCGGCCGGGCGGAGACCGGTGAGGGTGAGGCGCCCGGCCGGGATGACGAGGTTGTTGGACCAGCGCCACTCGGTGACCGGGGCGCGGCCGGGCAGCTCGCCGCGGCCGGTGGCCCACAGCAGGGTCGGCCAGGGGGCGGGGCCCGGCTGGACGTGCGGGAAGAGGCAGGCCAGCAGGGAGACGACGAGCTCGGCCGGCGGCTCGTAGGGGATGCCGAGGCCCTCGGCCATGTCGTGCGTGTGCAGCAGCACCTCGGCGACGCCCATCGCCGCGAAGCCCTCCGCGTCGGCGCTGCGGAAGGGGTAGGGGTGGAAGCCGCGGGCCTGGGCCGGGGCGGTGCGGACGGCGGCGGCGAGCAGCGCGCCGGTCGTCTCGATGACGTGCAGCAGGCCCGCGTTGCCGGTGCCCTCGTCCAGGGTCAGCTCGAAGGGGACGTAGTCGTCCTGCGCCCGGCCGGCCAGATTGGCGGCGTAGGCGATGAGGTCGTCGGCGACATGGACCGCGGTGGCATGGCAGTCCCACTCCAGCCGCCCGGCCCGCACGGCACTCCAGTCCCGGTCCAGCGCCGCGCGCAGCATCGCCGTGCAGCCCGCCACGGCCTCGGTCACATCATCCCCGTTTATCGGTCGCATGGGCGAACCCTAGGGTCCTGCCTCCCTCAGGTCGACAGCATTTCCAGCTCACCGGAGAGGTTGTAGCGGGCGGTGGCCTCCCAGTGCTGTTGCCCGTACGGGGTGCGGAACAGCCTGGGCAGGGCGAGGAGTTGGCGCAGGACCGCCGAACGCCCCTCCCGGAAGGCGTCGTTGGGCACGAAGTGGTACTCCTCGCGCACCTCGGCGGTGTAGGCGGCGTACGCCGACGGGGGCGCGGCCAGGATCGCGAGGTCGGCGTCGCACAGCACCTGGCCGTCGCGGTCGTCCTCGGCCGGGTCGTGCGTGACGGTGAGCCGGACCAGCCGGGCCACCTCGGCGGCCGTGTCCTGCGCGACCCCGGCCTCGGGGAGCGCGCGTTCGGCGAGGCGGGCGGAGCGCTCCTCGTTCGTCGACCGCTCCGGCAGATAGACGGCGTCGTGGAACCAGGCGGCCAGGCGTACGACGTCCGGGTCGTCCGCGTACGTCTCCAGGACGTCGACGTGGTCGAGGACCGCCGCCAGGTGTTCGACGGTGTGGTACCGGCGCTGCGGCTCCTGCCAGCGGCGCAGCAGCGCGTCGGCGTACCGGTACGGGTCCGGGTGGCAGGCGTCGTCCCGGGTCGCGAGCAGGGCCCGCACCCAGCGGGAACGCAGGTCGTCAAGGTCGGCCATGGCGCCATTCTCCCGCCCGGCGCCCCTGCCGCGGTCCCGGGCCGGACATCTTCGGGTGAGGGGCCGCCCGGGCGGGTACGGAACCGGCGTAGTCTTGAATTGGACTAGACCTGTAGTCGCCGATGAATGGGGTGCCATGAGCAAGCGTGCAGTCCTGGAGGTGATCGCGCTCGACGTCGAGGACGCGGTCGCCGCCCAGGCCGGAGGCGCGGACCGCCTGGAGCTGGTCACCGACATGGCGGCCGACGGGCTCAGCCCCGCGCCCGCCACCGTCGCCGGGATCCGGGCCGCCGTCCACATCGACCTGCGCGTGATGCTCCGCCTCGCGGACGGGTTCGCGGCCGGTGACGTGGACCGTCTGGTCCGGGTCGCCCGCGACCTGCGCGAGGCCGGCGCCGACCAGTTCGTCCTGGGCTTCCTCGACGCCGGCGGCGGGGTCGACCTGGCCGCCGTCGAGCGGGTGGTCCGCGCGCTGGACGGCTGCGCGTGGACCTTCCACCGGGCGATCGACCGGGCCGCCGACCGCGACGCCCTGCGCAAGCAGCTCGCCGACCTGCCGGGCCTCGACACCTACCTCACCGCGGGCGCCGCCGACGGCGTGGACGAGGGCTTGCCCACGCTGGCCGCGGAGGCGGCGCGACAGGGCGAGCCGGGGTACGGGCAGCAGCTCCTGGTCGGGGGCGGCCTGCGCCTGGACCACGTCCCGCGGCTGCGGGCCGCCGGCATCGAGGCCTTCCACGTCGGCGGGGCGGCGCGGCCCTCCGGGTGGCAGGGGCCGGTCTCCGCGGCGGCCGTGGCCGAGTGGCGGAGGGTGCTGGACGGGAGGTAGCCGTCCCCGCCGGTTGCGGTTATCCCGCCGCCATCCCGATGAACACGAGCAGCAGGAACGAGGTGAACCCGAGGAGCGGGACGAGGCCCACTATCCCCATCGGACGGGCGAACACCGAGCGGCCCGGGTCCAGCCCGGGGCCCTGGGCGGCGACCGGCGCGGGGAGCTTGCGGATCTTGGCCAGGGCGAAGAGGTTGATCAGCAGGGTGATGGGCGTGATCATCATCGACGCCGGACCCCACCATCCCTGCGCCATGGTGTCCGACTGCATCTTCCGGAAGACCGCGAGCCCGCAGGAGCGGCAGAACGTGCCGCGCCGCCGCAGCTGCCGCATGATGATCAGCATGCCCTGGTGGCCGCGGACCGTCACCTCCGTCGCGGGCGCCGCGCCGCACACCTCGCACCCGGCCCCGGCGGCGGACGGGTACGCGCCGGGGGCTTGCTGGTACCCGGCCTGCCCGTAGCCACCGGGCGCCTGCGGGTAGGGCGCCTGCCCGTGGCCGTCCGGCGCCTGCGGGTAGCCGCCCGGCGCCTGCCCGTACGGCCCGGAAGGCTGCGGGTGGCCCACCGGCGCCTGCTGGTACGCCCCCGGCGCCTGCCCGTAGGCCGCCGGGGCCTGCTGGTAGGGCCCGGGGCTCTGCGGATACGCCCCGGGAGCCTGCTGGTAGGCGCCGGGGTTGTGCTGGTAGGCCGGGTGCGGAGGCGGTGGAGTACTCAAGGGGGGCCCTTCCATGGGGACGTGACGGAACGGCCGACACCCTAGGCCGTCAGGCCAACTGGGCCGGTACCGGGGCCGAGTGCGTCACGATCAGACCCGACACCGCACGCGTCAGCGCCACGTACAGGCGCCGCAGACCGGTGCGTTCGTCCGGCTCGCCGTCCACCACCGCCTGTGGTTCGTCCAGGACCACGTAGTCGTACTCCAGACCCTTGGCCAGGGACGCCGGGACCAGGGTGAGGCGGGCCTCCTCGGTGGTCTCCTCGCCGGGGGCCAGGTACGGGATCCCCGCCGCCGTCAGCGCCTCGGCCAGCACCGGGATGCGGGCGTCGGCGGCGATCAGGCCCGTCGAGCCCTCGTTGCGCAGCGACTCCGCGCAGGCCGCGACCACTTCCGCCGTCTCGGCGACCGGACGGACCTCGAAGAAGCCGGGGTTCTCACGGACGGAGGCCACCGGTGTGAGGCCGGGAGCGATGTGCGGCAGCAGGCGGGAGGCGTAGGTGATGACGTCCGTGGGCACACGGAAGCCGGCCGTCAGCTCCTCGATGACACCGTCGCGCTTGCCGAGGTGCGCCAGCGCCTCGTCCCAGCTGCGGGTGGCCCACGGCGTCGTGCCCTGTGCCAGGTCGCCCAGCACGGTCGCGCTGCCGGTGGTGCAGCGGCGGCCGACGGCCCGGTACTGCATGGGGGAGAGGTCCTGCGCCTCGTCGAGCACCACATGGCCGAGCGAGTGTGTGCGCTGGATCAGGTCCGCCGCCTCGTCGATCAGCACCGCGTCCGCCGCCGACCACTTCGCCGACTTCACACTGCGCACCGCCCTGGTCCACAGGATCGACTTCTGCTCGTCCTCGTCCAGCACCCCGGCGGCGTGCTCGGCGAGGAAGTCCGCGTCGGTCAGCAGCCGCAGCACGAGCTTGGCCGGGTCGACGGCCGGCCAGATCTCCTTCACGGCCGCCTTCACCGCGCTGTTGCGGGCCACGGCGTCCTGCACCCGGTCGTCCGGCGCCTCCCCGGACCGCTCCATCTGCACCAGCACCGCGTGCGCGATCCGCTGCGGCAGGGCCTCGCGGGCCGCGCCGTACCGGATGTCCCGCCCGCGCAACTCCTGGACGATGTCCTCCAGTTCGTACGCGGGCAGCCGCCAGCGCCGCGAGCCGCGCACCACCACGACCGCCTCCGTCGGCATGGTCACGTGGGAGTACAGGGCGCGGCGCAGCACCTCGGCCATCCGGGCGTCGCCCTTGAGCACGGCCGCGGCCGCCTCGTCCGTGCCGCGCACCTCCACCTGTGCCACCAGGTCGTCCACGGTGGCCTGCTGCACCGCCAACTCGCCCAGGGCGGGGAGCACCTGCTCGATGTAGTGGAGGAAGGAGCGGTTCGGGCCGATGACGAGGGTGCCGGTGCGGGCGAGGCGCTCGCGGTGGGCGTAGAGGAGGTAGGCGACCCGGTGCAGGCCGACGGCGGTCTTCCCCGTGCCCGGGCCGCCCTGGACGCAGACCGTGCCGGACAGGCCGGAGCGGACGATCTCGTCCTGCTCGGGCTGGATGGTGGCGACGATGTCCCGCATCGGGCCGACGCGCGGCCGCTCGATCTCCTGCTGGAGCAGCTTGCTGGTGGTCGCCGTCTCGGCCGGGTCGGAGAGGTGCTCGTCCTCGTACGCGGTCAGGTCGCCGCCGGTGTAGCCGAAGCGGCGGCGCAGCCCGATGTCCATCGCGTCCTTCTTGGACGCGCGGTAGAACGGCTGCGACACCGGGGCGCGCCAGTCGATGACCATGGGGTCGCCGTCGGCGTCGTGCACGTGCCGCCGCCCGATGTAGAACCGCTCGCCCTCCGCGCCCTCGGCCTGGTCCGCGCCCGGCGCGTGCAGAAAGTCCAGCCGGCCGAAGAACAGCGGGGTGTCGCTGAGGTCGGCCAGGGCCTTGATCCGCTCGTCGATCTGGCGGGACAGCACTTCGGCGTTGACCCAGTTGGCGGTGACGTCGCGGATGTCCAGCGATTCCACGTCCTCGCGCATGGCGCGCAGCGCGGCACGGGACGCGGCGAGGTGGGAGCGCTCTCGGCCGAGCGGATCGTCGAGTGGGTCGGCGGCGGGCGTGGACAAGGGGGTGCCTCCGGATCTCCGTCTGGGGTGACTGTCGTCCTGCGGGACGGTCGTCTTCCGACTTCGGGCCGCCCGGTTTCCGTCCGGGCGGCGGCGCTCCGCGAGAGGGAGGCGGGCAAGAGCGGAGATTTTAGAGGAGGCCCTCAGGCAACGGCCAACGAATTAAGAGGAGGCCGTCAGGGAAGGGCCGGTGGACTAACGGGCCGGACCCGGGCCGACGGCGATCAGACGGGCGAAGTAGCCGTCGGGTGCGTCCTCGCCGACCGGCCGGCCCTCGGCCTCGATCCAGGCGTGCGCGGTGAACGGGGGGACGACGCGGACGCCCGTGCACCAGGTCGGCCAGGTGCCGCCGAGACGGCACAGCAGGGCGGCCCCCAGGGAGCGGGGCAGGCAGCCCCGGGGCCCGGCGCAGCGCAGGCTCACCGCGCACACGGCGTCGCGGGCGCGCAGGGCCTGTGCCGCGGTCGCGGGGGCGGCGCCGCGGCGCAGCAGGCCGAGGGCCCTGCGGATGTGGCGTGGCGGCAGCAGCGAGAGGACGACGGCCGGCAGGAGGACCACGCGGGCGGCGAGCCGGCGGCCGAGGGGAACCCCGTACGGCCGCTCCAGGGCGCTGGGCGTGGTCATCGGATCAGCCCGCCGGCGCGCAGCTGCTCCACCAGGGCGCCGACGTCGGCACGCGCGTGGTCGGGGTCGACGTCGAACGCCTCCGCCACCGCCGCCGTCGCGGCCGCTTCGTCACCCCCCGCCATGAGCGTGTCGACCACCAGGGTCGCGGTGGGATTCAGCTCCCAGTACTCGCCGGAGCGCTGGTCGAGGAGCACGGTGCCGTAGTCGGTCTTCGCGGTGCAGACGTCGGCACCGAACCGCAATGCCATGGGGTCTTCCCTTCGGTGTTCCCGGTTCACTTCGGTAGGTCGTGCGGGGTCCGGCCGAGCGCGCGCAGCCACACCTCGACCGCGATGGTCGAGTACAGGACGCCCTGGCGCAGGTGCCGGGTGGCGGGGCGTTCCGCCAGGCGGCGCAGCACGTCACCGTGGACCAGCCCCAGCCGTTCCAGCCATGAGTCCTCCCACAGCGCCCTGAGGTCGCCGCGGTGCTCGCGCAGCCCGTCCGCCGCGTCCCGCGCCGCGGTGGCCTTGTTGGTCCGGCGCAGGCACTCCTCGGGCACGATCCCGCGCATGGCCGCGGTCAGGAGCGGCTTGTACTGCCAGGGCGAGACGCGTTCGTCGGGACGGACGGCGAGGGCGGCCTCGATGACCCGGTCGTCGAGGAACGGCGAGGCCATGGGCAGCCCGCAGCGGGCCGCCATGTGGTCCCACTGCCGGATGATCCGGGTGCAGTTGTGGATCTGTTCCAGGTCGGCGTGCAGTCCCCGGTCCGGGTGCAGGGGC
Source organism: Streptomyces filipinensis (assembly GCF_014649495.1). Taxonomy (GTDB): domain Bacteria; phylum Actinomycetota; class Actinomycetes; order Streptomycetales; family Streptomycetaceae; genus Streptomyces; species Streptomyces filipinensis. The sequence goes on from NZ_BMTD01000004.1 coordinate 94,670, forward strand.
CGGGCCCGCCGGGCCGCCGCGCGCAGCTCCGTACGGGCCAGGTGCTCCGCCTGCGGGGTCACCCACTCGAACAGACGCGGGCTCATGCCCCAGCCGAGGCTGGTGGCGACCGTCGGCTCCAGCGGGTCGCGCAGCCGGTGCTCCGTGTCCGCCAGCCAGGTGCCGTAGGGCCGGGAGTCGGCCAGGGTGCCCAGCAGCGGGCCGAGCGGCCACTGCCACAGCGCCCGGAAGCCGCGCAGCTGCCGCAGCGCGAACAGCGGGCGGCGCCGCGCCAGCCGGTGGTAGTACGCCTCGGAGCACCAGGCCACGTGGTCGCCGCCGATGCCGGTCAGATGGACCCGGCTGCCGCGTTCGGCCATGGCGGGCAGGTGGTGCAGGACCCGTGCGCGGTCCATGACGCCGATGCTGGGCTCGTCCAGTACGTCGTCGATGGCGAGCAGCCCGTCGTAGACGAGCGGTGAGGCATCGGCGTCCCAGATGACGTGCTCGACGTCCGGCAGGGCGGCGGCGGCCCGCTTCGCCCAGTGCAGGTCGGTGTCGGCGGGGTCGCGGCCGGGCCAGGTGGAGGCGACGACGCGGGCCGGTGAGCGGTCGGCGAGGAAGCAGACGGAGGTGGAGTCGAGGCCGCCGGACAGGTCGCAGCTGACCGTGCCGCCGTGCCGGGTGCGGGCGCGGACGGCCTCGTCCAGGGCCTCGCGGACCCGGGGGGCGCCCGTGCGCAGCGGGACGACCGGTTCCGGGGGCGTCCACCAGCGGCTGTGGCGCGCGCCCTGTCCGTCCGGCGCGAGGACCAGCGCCTCGTGCGGGGCCACGGCGGTGATCCGGGGCCACAGCGGTTCGTCGAGCAGGGGGTGCGGGACGGGCCACAGCAGCCGTACGGCCAGGCGTTCCGGCGCCGGTTCGGCGCCGAGCGCGGCGGCCAGGACGTCCGCCCGCGTCGCGGCCACCCGGGTGCCGTGCACGAGGGCGTGGAAGACCAGCCGGAGACCGGAGGCCGTTCCCTGCATCCGGATCCGTCCGTCGAGGGCGGCCACGAGGTGGCAGCTGCCGGGCAGCTCGCGGGCCCACGCGTCCAGTGCGGCGAGGTCGCGCAGGGAGCGGGCGACCCGTTCCAGTTCGGCGCGGTCGACGGGGACGCAGCCGACGAGGGCGAGGGCGGCGGGGCCGACACGGGCGCTGACGATCTCCTGGTCGTGCCAGTGGCCCACGAGCCAGGGCCGGCCCGAGGCGTGATCGAGGCTGCGGGTGCCGGGGCGGGCGAAGGAGCGGGCCACGGCGGCCGCGTCCGCGCGGTCGGCGAAGACCGCGAAGTGCGCGTCGCCGTGGCCCCTCCCCGCACGTGTGTGCAGATCAGTCATGACGTCGGGTCAGAGACGTTCGCTCGCCGTCCTGTTCAGTTCTTGCTGAAGATGACCCGGTCGTTGCCGCTCCGCTGCAGGAGTCCGGTCTCCTTGCGGAAGGAGCCGAGCCGGACGAGCGTCGGTGCTTCGTAGGCCTTCTTCATGACTTGTTCTCCTCACGGTGTGTCCTCCGCCCCCCGAGGGCGGCCTGACACCAACTAGCCGGGGAGTCGAGTGGTCCGACAAGATGCAAGAGAACAGTCGGATTGTCTGAAAATTCTGCTCGTTCAGGGTTTGTTCGAGCTCTGAACGAGAGCCCGTCCGGCGGCCGCCCGCGCCCCGCAGGTGCCGGTGGCGTGTGCGGGAGGAACGTTTTCACGTGGACCGTGGCGCGCCGGGCCGGCCCGGACCGGGACCGGCGCGGAAGGGGTCCGCAAGGGCGCACTCCGGGTCCGGGCCGCGATTCCGCATGCGGACCCCTAGGGGGCGAGGCCGCCCGGCGTAGGGGGAGCACTCCACCCAGGGAGGTACGCGAAGGACGGCGAGATTGGCTCCGCAGACCGATACCGGCCACACGCTGCGAGAGCGACCATGGGGACATGAGCGCAGTAACCATCCATCCAGCCCCCGCCCGCCCGCCGGCCGGCGCCACAGCCGTGGACGGCCCGCACCACCACATCCTCGGCAACGCCCTGCGCGCCATCAAGGTCTTCGCGGAGGCCGCGTTCAGCGTGGTCATCCTCGGCGAGTACGGCGAGGAAGCGGGCATACACCGCAAGTAACCCCCTAGGGTCGCATCCGTGGGGAAACGGATGCCGACACTCCTGCTCGCGACCTCCCTGACCGTCTTCGTCACCCTGAGCGTCCTGCGGCACGCGCCCATGGCCGACCTGCTGGTCTACCGGGCCCAGGGCGAAGCCGTCGTCCACGGCACCGACCTGTACGGCTTCACCGTCACCCGGTGGCGGCTCCCCGCGACCTACCCGCCCTTCGCGGCGATCCTGTTCGTCCCCACCACCTGGCTCCCCCTCCCGGCCCTGAAGGCGGCCGCCCTCACGGGCAACGCGCTCCTGCTCGCGACCCTGGTCGCCCTGTCGGCCCGCCTCGCCGGCACAGTGGCCCCCGCACCCCTGCTCCACACGGCCACCGCACTGTCCCTCTGGCTCGAACCGGTCTTCCAGACCGTCCTGTTCGGCCAGATCAACCTCGCCGTCGCCTGCCTGGTGCTCGGCGACCTCACCAGACCCCCGGGCGCCCGGGGCAAGGGCGTCGCCCTGGGCGTCGCGGCCGGCATCAAGCTCACCCCGGCGGTGTTCGTGCCGTACCTGTTCCTCAGGGGCCGCGACCGGGAGGCGGCGACGGCGACGGCCGCCTTCGCCGGTACCGTCCTGCTCGGCGCACTGGTGCTCCCGGCCGCGAGCGCCGACTTCTGGACCCGGCGGCTGTTCGAGACCGGCCGGATCGGCAAGGCGTGGATCGTGGACGACCAGTCCCTGCGGGGCCTGATCGCGAGGGCGCTCGGCACCCCGGCACCGGGCCCCGCCTGGCTGCTGCCCGCAGTGGCCGTCGGCGCGGCCGGACTGTGCCTGGCGGCACGCGCCCGCGAGGAACGCCACGGCGTCCTGCTCGCGGCGTTCACGGCCCTGCTGATCTCACCGATCAGCTGGTCCCACCACTGGGTGTGGTGCGTCCCGCTGCTCGCGGTCCTCCTCGCCCAGGGCCGCGTGCGCCTCGCGGCCCTGACCGTCACGGTCTTCACCGCCCGCACCCTCTGGCTGGTCCCCCACGAGGGCGACCGCGACCTGCACCTGCCCTGGTGGCAACAGCCACTGGCCTCGCCGTACCCCCTGCTGGGGCTGGCGCTGATCGCGGCGGCGGCGCTCCCGGCAGGTCAGCCGGTGCCCTCCGCCAGGATCTCGTCGGCGTCGACGATCCGGTAGGCGTAGCCCTGCTCGGCCAGGAAGCGCTGGCGGTGGGCGGCGAAGTCCTGGTCGATGGTGTCGCGGGCGACGACCGAGTAGAAGTGCGCCTGGTGGCCGTCGGCCTTAGGGCGCAGCACCCGGCCGAGCCGCTGCGCCTCCTCCTGGCGGGAGCCGAAGGTGCCGGACACCTGGATGGCGACGGTGGCCTCGGGCAGGTCGATGGAGAAGTTGGCGACCTTGGAGACGACCAGCACGCTGATCTCGCCCTCGCGGAAGGCGTCGAAGAGCTTCTCGCGCTGGGCGTTGGAGGTCTCGCCCTTGATGACGGGCGCGTTCAGGTGCTCGCCCAGTTCGTCGAGTTGGTCGATGTACTGCCCGATGACGAGGATCTGCTGGCCGGCGAACCGGCGGACGATCGCCTCCGTCACCCGCCGTTTGGTGTCGGTGGTGGCACAGAAGCGGTACTTCTCCTCCGTCTCGGCCGTCGCGTACGCCAGCCGCTCGGAGTCCGTCAGGTTCACCCGCACCTCGACGCAGTCGGCCGGCGCGATGTACCCCTGCGCCTCGATCTCCTTCCAGGGCGCGTCGAACCGCTTCGGACCGATGAGCGAGAACACGTCCGACTCCCGGCCGTCCTCGCGCACGAGGGTCGCCGTCAGGCCGAGCCGCCGCCGCGCCTGCAGATCGGCGGTGAACTTGAAGACAGGAGCCGGCAGCAGATGCACCTCGTCGTAGACGATCAGCCCCCAGTCCCGGGAGTCGAACAGCTCCAGGTGCGGATAGACACCCTTCCGCCGGGTCGTGAGCACCTGGTAGGTGGCGATGGTGACCGGCCGGATCTCCTTGCGTGTCCCGCTGTACTCACCGATCTCGTCCTCGGTCAGCGAGGTCCGCTTCACCAGCTCGTGCTTCCACTGCCGGGCGGAGACGGTGTTCGTGACGAGGATGAGCGTGGTCGACTTCGCCTGCGCCATGGACCCGGCACCGACCAGCGTCTTGCCCGCGCCGCAGGGCAGCACCACGACCCCGCTCCCGCCGTGCCAGAAGTTCTCCACGGCCTGCTTCTGGTACGGCCGCAGGGCCCAGCCGTCCTCCAGCAGCTCGATCGGATGCGCCTCACCGTCGACGTACCCGGCGAGGTCCTCGGCCGGCCAGCCCAGCTTCAGCAGCATCTGCTTGATCTGCCCGCGCTCGGAGGGGTGCACCACGACGCTGTCCGGGTCGATCCGCGCCCCGACCAGCGGGGTGATCCGCTTGGACTTCAGCACCTCCTCCAGCACCGGCCGGTCGGTGGTGGTCAGCACGAGCCCGTGCGCGGGGTGCTTGCTGAGCGTGAGCCGTCCGTACCGGTCCATGGTCTCGGCGATGTCCACGAGCAGCGCGTGCGGCACCGGGTACCGGCTGTACTGCACCAGCGCGTCCACGACCTGCTCGGCGTCGTGCCCGGCGGCACGCGCGTTCCACAGCCCCAGCGGGGTGACCCGGTAGGTGTGGATGTGCTCGGGCGCCCGCTCCAGCTCGGCGAAGGGCGCGATGGCCCGGCGACAGTCGTCGGCCCGCTCGTGGTCGACTTCCAGGAGCAGGGTCTTGTCGGACTGGACGATCAGTGGACCATTCACGCGTGGTACACCCTTTCCCTACGGCCAAACGTCCAGTGTGCCGCATCGGCCGCTGGACCGGGTCAGTCCTCCGCCAGCTCCGCCACCCCCGTGATCCGGTGCAGCGGATAGGTGCGGACCTCGTCCGCCGTGTGGTCGTACGCCGTGACGAAGCCGCCCTCGACGCGGACGGGGGCGATGACGCGCTGGCTGGCGGTGCCCTCGGCGTTGACGTAGCCGATCCACAGGGAGTCGCCGGTCAGGACGGCGGCCTGCATCGTGGCCAGGGTCTCCGCGGAGGAGGTGCGGGGCAGTTCGCCGCCCGCCAGGGGGGCGCCGCCGGATCCGCCGCCGGATCCGCCGCCGGATCCGCCGACCGGCTTGCGCGGGGTGGTGGCGGCCAGGTCACCCGCCCGGATCGCGCGGATCGCCGCCGTGAGCAGCGTGGCGTCGGGCGCCGGCGGCCCGTCCGGGACGGGCTCGGGGGCGGTGCGCGGCGGGGTCCGGTGGGCGTGCGCACGGGCGATCAGCACGTCACCCTCGGCGGACTCCGCGGCCGGTGCGTACCCCATGGCCCGCAGGCCCTCCAGCAGGGTCGCCGGATCGCAGGGGGCGGCCAGCACGGTCGGGGCCAGGCGGCGCAGGCGCAGGGCCGCGGCGCGCCGGTCGGCCAGGATCTCGTTCAGCAGGGTGTCGTCGTCGCAGCGGACGTACGCCGACGCCGCGCCGACCCGGAGGTGACCGTGCTTGCGGGCCACGTCGTCGATCAGATAGGCGAGCGGCTGCGGGACCGGGGTGCGGGAGTGCCCGGCGAGGAAGGCGTGCAGGTCGGCGGCGCTGCGACCGGCGTCCAGGGCGCGCCGTACCGAGGCCGGGGTGAAGCGGTACACGGTCGCGCCGCCCTTGGACTCGACGTCCGCGAGCACCCCCAGCACCTCGGCGAGCGGACGCTGCAGCGGGCCGGGCGCCACCGCCGTCAGATCGGCCTGGAGCAGGACGTGGTCCAGCGGTTCGGGCAGGAGCGGGGCGAGGAGGCGGGCGGCGGCGGCCGTCGCCGCGGCCTGCTCCGCCGGCGCGAGAGGGGTGGGCGCGGCGGCCGGGCGGTGGTGATGGTGGACGGGCAGTTTGTCACCCGGGCCGAGCGGCCCGGCGGCCCCGGCCGACGCGGCGGAGCCGCCGGCGTCGACCGGCCTGGACGAGCCGGCGGCCGTGCGGGCGCCCGCGGCGGAGATGCCTGGCAGTGCGCCGGTGGCGGCCGAGGCGGAGGTGCCGCGCGTGCCCGTCCCCGCCGCGGTGGTGCCCAGCAGAGCCCGCCCGTGCGCGGACAGCGCGGCCCGCCCGGTGACGCCCAGCAGCTCGGCCTCGGACAGGGCCCAGCGGGCCAGCCGGGCGCGCAGGTCCTCGTCGTCGTCCCGCTGCTGGGGTCCGCGCAGCGGCCGTTCCCAGCGCAGCCGGGCCAGCACCGAGTCGGTGTCCGGGGCCGCGCCCGCCGGCAGACCGGACAGCAGGGTCAGCACCCGGTGCCGTACCTCGGGCGCGGCCGAGCGGTCCAGGCCGGGGCCGAGCGCGGCGAGCGCGCGGTCCTTCGCGTCCCGGCCGCCGACCAGACCCGGCGTCCGGGTGGCCGCCAGCCAGGCCTCGGCGAGCTGGGCCCAGCGCTCGGCGGGGGGCCGCTCCAGCCACTCGTCGTAGGCGGGCGTGGCCGCGTACCGCTCGTCGGCCTCGCCGTCGGAGGCGATCAGCCCCGCCGCGTACGCCAGCTCCACCCAGAACGCGGCGACCGGCTCGGACACGTCCAGCGCGACGGCGGTCCGCTTCAGGTCACGGACGCTCAGGCCCCCGGCCCGCAGCACGGCCGGGCCGCCCTCGTCCCAGTCCTTCAGCAGCTCCTCGACGGTGGCGAGGGCGGTGTACGCCTGCCCGGCCGCCGTCGCGTCCACCACCTGCGGAGCGTGGGTGGCGGCCGGTTCCACGGCGGGCGGCAGTGGCTCGGGGGTGCGGTGGGCGTGGCCCTGGCGCAGATGAAGGGCCACCTCGCGGGGCAGCACGACCGTGCCGGGAGCTGCCGGCAGCAGCAGGCCGCGGTCGAGCAGCCAGCGCAGATGCGCGGCCGGGTCCGCGGTGACCTGCCCGTAGGGCGGTCCCCACACCAGCCGCGCCAGTACCTCGCGGGCCGCCTCCGGGGCGCCGGCGAGCAGCGCGGCCATCTTCTTCCGGTCGGCGAACAGCGCGGTGAGCGCGGTCAGGGCGGACACCGAGTCATGCGTCGAGGGCAGCCCGGCGGCCGTGACGATCTCCTGGATGCGGCCCGGTGACATGCCCGAGGCGGCCTCCAGCACGGTCGGGCCGAGACCGGTCGGGGAGGGGTGCTGCGGGGAGGGGGCGAGCAGCTCGCGGGCGGTCCGCACCAGCCGCAGCCGCTCGTCGTCACCCCACACCAGCGCCTGCTCGCGCAGGGTGGCCAGGGCGGGCGGCAGCGCGGCGGCGACCGTGTCGTCCCCGGCGTCCCCGGCCATCAGCCCGAGCAGCACGTCGTAGGACGCCGGGTCCGGGGCCACGGCCAGCGCCTCCGCCGTCTGCAGCGCGAACCGGTCCAGCCGCTCCAGCGCGCGCAGCACCGAGGCGCGGGTACCGGCCCGGGTGGCCAGCTGGGTGAGGTCGGTGGGCACGGGCGTGATGAGGTCGGGGCGGCTGCGCAGCAGCGCGGCCAGGGAGAAGTCGTCCCGCGCGCGGAGCGACTCCGCGAGGGAACGGGGGGCTGGGTGGGCCGCTTGGCTCATCTGACCCACGGTAGCGGTTGCCGTCGTCGAGGGCTGCGCCCGCGCACCCGGGCGAACGGTTCGCCGCCCCGACACTGCGCTACCGTCCTCACGGGGTTTCATCACCGTCACCCCGGAGGGGTTTTCCGTGGGGATCGAGAGCGACCAGGTCGTCTACGAGTACCTGAGCCGTGTCGGAGACATCGCTCAGCAGCGGCAGCTGCCGTCGGCCACGCGGATGCGGCTCGTGTCGGAGCTGCGCAACGAGATCGACCGGCACCGGGCCAGGGCGACGGTCGACAGTCCCGCCGCGGTCCGCCGCATCCTGGACCGGCTGGGCAGCCCGGACGAGGTCGTCGAGGCGGCGGGCGGCGCGTCCGCTGCCCCGGGTGCCGGGCGGGTCTCGCAGCCGCCGTCCGCCGTGCCCGCCCAGCCGGCGCCGCGTGAGCGCACACCGCAGCCCGCGGACGGGGAACGGCGCGGGGAGGAGGGCGGGGAACGGCGCAAGGGCCTGCGCCGGATCGTCCCGCGGCCCCGCCCCGCCGAGCCCGAGCCCCCCGCGGCGCGGCCCGCCCCGTCACCGCCGCACCTGGCCGCCGCGCACGAACTCGGGGACAGCGCCGCGCGGCCCGACTGGTGGCGGGTGGGGGGCAGCCCCCTCGGGGGCCCCTTCGGCGGGCCCGGCGGGCCGGCCGCCGAGACCGACTCGGTGCCGGGGTTCGTCGGCGGGGTGGAGATCCCGGAGCTGCTCAAACGGCCGCCGGAGCCGACGGAGGAGACGGCCGGGCCCACCCCTCGGACGGCGGCGGTGGAACCGGAGGCCACCGAGGCCGAGCCCGCCCCGCGCCGCAGACTGCTCCCGCGCCCCGCGGCCGGCTGGACCAACCCCCTCCTGCTGCTGGCCGCCGCCGCGCTGGTCGCCGGCGCGGTGCTCGGCAACTGGTTCGCCCTGATCCTGGGCTGGGCGATCGCCTACGGCTCCCGGCGGCTGACCCCCGCGGAGACCAAGTGGGCCGTGATGGTGCTGCCGGGTGCGGCGGCCGGGGCCGGGCTGGTGTGGCTGTGGGGCAGGGCCAACGACCACTGGGGCGCCCCGATCGCCCAGGGTCACATGACCGACGCGCTCGCCCAGACCTGGCCGTGGGTGGTCCGGGGCGCGGCGGTCGCCTCGGCGCTGTACCTGGTCTGGCGCTCACAAAGGACCAGGTGAGCCGCGGCACGCGGCCGGGTGCGGGCCCGCCGTGGCTGGTCGCGCTCAGCCACCGACGACCGCCCCCGGCCAGGCGGGGATCACCGCGGCGCCGCCCCGGAAGGCGCCCTCGACCGCGCTGACACAATGGCCGATATGACTCTCACCGTCGGCTTCGACCTCGACATGACCCTGATCGACTCCCGGCCGGGCATCCGTGCGTGCTACCTGGCGCTGGCGGAGCGGACCGGGACGTTCATCGACGCCGACCTGGCGGTGAGCCGGCTCGGTCCGCCGCTCGTGGCGGAGCTGGTCAACTGGTTCCCGGCCGAGCAGGTGCCCGCGATGGCGGACCTGTACCGGGAGATGTACCCGTCGATCGCCATCGCCGCGACGCCCGCCATGGAGGGCGCCCGGGAGGCGATAGCCGCGGTCCGGGCGGCCGGCGGACGCACGATGGTGGTCACGGCGAAGTACGAGCCCAGCGCCAAGCTGCACCTGGCCCACCTGGGCATCGAGCCGGACGTGGTCGTGGGCGACCTGTGGGCGGAGCGGAAGGCGGAGGCGCTGTGCGAGCACGGCGCGGGCGTGTACGTCGGCGATCACGTCGGGGACGTGCGCGGTGCCCGTACGGCACGGGCGCTGTCGGTCGCCGTGGCGACCGGACCCTGCACCACCGACGAGCTGCGCGCGGCCGGCGCGGACGTCGTCCTGGACGACCTGTCCGCCTTCCCGGCGTGGCTGGCCGGCTACCGGGAGGGTGAGGCCGGGGCCGAGGCGCCGCGCGCCTGACGCCGGCCGGCGGCGACCGACCGCAGGACGCCCGCGCCGGCCACGAGGAAACCGACGGCCATGAGCATGCTCAGACCGAACATGTACGTCGGAAAAGGTTTTGCGCCGAGGAACAGCGGCGTCACGGTGACCAGGGTGGCCAGGGCACCGATGAAGAAGACGATCGCACCGGCGCGGATCAGGCCGTCACCGGGCGCGGCGGAATTCGTTCGGGTTTTGTCACGCACCGGACCAGGGTAGTTCCCAGCGCGAGAGAACAACCGGGGGACGTCTTGTCACCCGCCCCGAGACCATTAGCCTTGGTAGCGGCGGGTCGTGGTCGACCCGCTCTACTGCTATCAAGAGCACTTTCGAAGCAGTGGCAGTTTCCCCAACGAGTACGAGGACGAGGACAGACGGTGCCGACCGGGCGTGTCAAATGGTTCAACAGCGAGAAGGGCTTCGGCTTTCTCTCCCGCGACGACGGCGGTGACGTCTTCGTCCATTCCTCGGTTCTCCCCGCCGGAGTCGATGTACTCAAGCCGGGACAGCGCGTGGAGTTCGGCGTCGTCGCCGGTCAGCGCGGTGACCAGGCGCTGTCGGTGACCGTGCTGGAACCGGCGCCGTCGGTCGCCGCCGCCCAGCGCAAGAAGCCGGACGAACTGGCCTCGATCGTGCAGGACCTGACGACCCTCCTCGAGAACATCACGCCGATGCTCGAGAAGGGCCGCTACCCGGACAAGGCCTCCGGCAAGAAGATCGCCGGCCTGCTGCGGGCGGTCGCCGACCAGCTGGACGTGTAGGCACCCGTCAGGGAGGACGAGCGCACCCGTCAGGGAAAAGCGAGCGCATCCGGGCCGAGGGGCGGCACCAGCCCCTCGGCCGCCGCACGTGTGAGCAGTCCGCGGACCGCGGCGTAGCCGTCCTCGCCGAGGGCGGCGGTGAACTCGTTGACGTACAGGCCGATGTGCTGGTCCGCCACGGCCGGGTCCATCTCCTGGGCGTGGGCCATGACGTACGGCCGGGACGCCTCGGGGTCGTCCCAGGCGGCGCGGACGGAGGTCCGGATGGAGTCCGCGAGGCGCGTCAGCGTCCTCGCGCCCAACGAGCGCTTCGCGACGATCGCGCCCAGCGGGATCGGCAGGCCGGTCGTGTGCTCCCAGTGCTCGCCCATGTCGGCCAGCTTGTGCAGCCCGTAGTTCTGGTACGTGAAGCGTGCCTCGTGGATGACCAGACCGGCGTGCACCTTGCCGTCCCGCACCGCCGGCATGATCTCGTGGAACGGCATGACGACGATCTCGCCGAGCCCGTCGCCGGGCAGGGTGTTCGCCGCCCACAGGCGGAAGAGCAGGTAGGCGGTCGACTTCTCGCTGGGCACCGCGACCGTACGGCCCCTCAGGTCGGCGTCCGGCTCCCGGGTGAGCACCAGCGGCCCGCAGCCCCGGCCCAGCGCACCGCCGCACGGCAGCAGCGCGTACTCGTCGAGGACGTACGGCAGGACGGCGTAGGACACCTTCAGCACGTCGAACTCGCCGCGCTCGGCCATGCCGTTGGTGACGTCGATGTCGGCGAAGGTCACGTCCAGGGCGGGGGCGCCGGGGACGCGGCCGTGGGCGAGGGCGTCGAAGACGAAGGTGTCGTTGGGGCAGGGCGAGTAGGCGATCTGCAGCGGCTCAGCGGTCGTGTGCGTCATGTGGGTTCCAACTCTCCAGTGCGGGCGCGAGCTTCCCGAACGCCTCGGTGAGCGCGGTGAGGGCGTCGCCGATGCGCCAGGCGGCGCGGTCGCGCGGGCCGACCGGGTTGGAGACCGCGCGGATCTCCAGCGCCGGCACCCCGTGCGCGGCGGCCGCCTCCGCCACCCCGAACCCCTCCATGCCCTCGGCGAGCGCGCCGGGGTGCCTTCCGCGCAGGGCGGCGGCCCGGTCGGCGGTGCCGGTGACGGTGGAGACGGTGAGGATCGTGCCGGTACGGGCGCCGGTCGCGTCGGACACGGCGCGTACGGCCGGCCCCGGCGGCCGGTGGGTGACGGTCCCGAAGCCCAGCTCGGTGACCGGGACGAAGCCGTCGGCGGTCTCGGCGCCCAGGTCGGCCACGGTGATCGCGTCGGCCACGACGAGCGAGCCGACGGGTGCCTCCGGCGCGAAGCCGCCGCCGATCCCGGCCGAGACGACCAGGTCGTACGGGGCGCCGTCGAGGGCGGCGGCGGTCAGGGCGCCGGCGGTGGAGGCGGCGGCGAGGGCCGGGCCCACCCCGGCGGCGAGCAGGTCCCAGCCGGCCGCGGTACGGCACAGGAGCGTGCCGGGGAGCCGCACCTCGGTCACGGGCCCGGGGAACGCCCGTGCCACCGCGTCCCGCTCGACCGGGACGGCGGTGGTCACGAGGACCCGCGCGGAAGCCGTGATCAGGCCTTCTTCAGCTTGAACGTCCACATGCCCTGGTTGGACTTCTCGCCCATCCGGACCGTGACCGTGTTGGTGTCGCCCTGGGTGCCGTACTGCTGGTTGAAGAACGCACTGCCCGGGATGGTGCGGTACGTCTTCTTGCTGACGTCGGTGAACTGCTGGCCGTTCACGAGGATGACCCAGCCGGCGTCCGCGATCTTCGGGTCGACCCCGAAGCGGACGGTCTCGTCCTGGTCGACCTTGATCGACTCGGCCTTGTCGACGTTCTTGACGCACTGCGCCAGCGACTTGGCGTCCAGCGGCTTGCCGTCGTTGTAGCAGGTGGCCTCGGAGTTGACCGAGTCCTTGCCGACGGTGACCGTCGAGACGGGTGTCGGCTTGTCGCAGGCCGACAGGACGAGCAGTCCGGCGGAAACGGCGCCGGCGACGGCGACGGCGCGGCGGCGTCGCACAACGGATTGCAGCGTGGTCATGGCCGAAGGCTATCGGGCGCCCCGAGCCCTTCGCCCACGCGGGGTGCGGCGTGCCCGGTTCGTTACGCCAGCCGGTCCTGCGGGTCCGGCACCGTGTCCGGTTCGTCATGCCGTTTCGCCGTGCCGGACGGTGTGCCGGGGAAGGTCAGGTCACGCCGGGCCGTGGGCGGCCGCCGTGCCGGGCCGAGGCGAGCAGCCCCTTCAGCGTGGCCAGCCAGCCGACGGCGACGAACACCGCGCCGACCAGCAGGCCGACGGTGCCGTCGAGCGGCAGCACGATGCCGACGGCGCCGCCGAACACCCACGCCATCTGCAGCAGCGTCTCCGAGCGGGCGAACGCCGAGGTGCGCACCAGCTCCGGCACGTCCCGCTGGATCAGCGCGTCCAGGGCCAGCTTGGCCAGCGCCTGGGCGAACCCGGCGACGGCGGCGAGGCAGGCCACCAGGAACGCGCCGAAGAACAGGGCGGCCACGATCGCCGTGCCGAGCACCACCGCGACGACGGTCACGATGATCACCTCCGGGGCGCGTGACCTCAGCCAGGCCCCGACGGCCGTGCCCAGCGCGTTGCCCGCACCGGCGGCCACACCGACGATCCCGAGCGAGACCGCCGCGCTCTCGCCGGTCAGCGGATGCTCGCGCAGCAGGAAGGCGAGGAAGAAGATCAGGAAGCCGGACAGGCAGCGCAGGGCGGCGTTGGCGCCGAGCGCGTGGGTGACGGCGGGTCCGACGGTGCGCAGCCCCGGCCGTTTCGCCTGGTCCTTCTTGCGCGGGCCGTGCAGATGCCGTGCGTCGGCCGCGAGCAGCGCCACGTCCTCGCCCTTGGCCGAGTCCACCGTGGGCGGCAGCGAGAACGACAGGAGCGTTCCCGCGACGAAGATCACGAAGGCGCCGTAGAGCGGCCAGGGATCACCGGCCCTGTGCAGTCCCGCCGCGATCGGCGCGGCGACGCCGGTGGCCAGCAGCCCGGCGAGGGTGACCCGCGAGTTGGCCTTCACCAGCGAGAACCGGGGCGGCATCAGCCGCGGTACGACGGCGCTGCGGACCACCCCGTACGCCTTCGACGCGACCAGCACGCCCAGCGCGGCGGGATACAGCTCCAGGCTGCCGCTCGCCACCGCCCCCGAGATGACCAGCGCGAGCAGGGCACGGGCCAGCATCGCCCCGGCCATCGCGGCGCGCCGCCCGTGCGGCAGCCGGTCGAGAAGGGGCCCGATGACCGGGGCGAGGACGGTGAAGGGCGCCATCGTGATGGCGAGGTACAGCGCGACCCGCCCGCGGGCCTCGGCGGTCGGCACGGAGAAGAACACCGTGGAGGCGAGCGCCACGGTGATCATGACATCGCCGGCGCCGTTCACCGCGTGCAGCTCGATCAGCTTGCCCAGCCCCGACTCGCCCGCGCCGTGCGCGTGCGTGGCCTTGCGGATGCCCCGCGCGGCACCGGTGACGGGGAAGTGCAGGGCACGCCCGACAGAGCGGACGGCGCCACCGACCCGGCTCGCGCCGCCACCCCGAACACCACGCCTGTCCGCGGTCGCCACGTGCTTCATAGTGCCCCGAGAAGGCGGCCGATAGTGCGGTACGGCGCGCAGGGCGGCCAACCCCGCCGCCGATCCGGGCACTTCCGGGCCGACGGCCCGGGACGGGCCGGGCGGGGAACGCCGGTGGTCCGGGGGGCGGGCCGGCCGGGGAGCGCCCGGGGAGCGGGGGCGGCCGGGCGGAAAACCTGCCGCGTGGCGGCGACGAATCCTGTTCGGTGTAGCGTGCGTATCTCAGCCATAACGCAGAATGGATGGCAGAGGTGCGCCCGAGCGCGCGGATGCATGACGTCGATGCGGTCCCCAGGTCCGCTCCGTCGGCAGGCCCGCCGGAGGCAGCCGCACTCGACGAGACGGCGTAGGAGAGAAGCGATACCTGTGAGCGCAGCGACAACGCGAAGCCGCACCCCCGACCGTCTGTGCGCCGAGGCGGTCGATCTCGCCCGCGCCGCCGCCGAGGAGGCCGCCGCGCCCGGCGTGGTCGGCGAGCACGCCGGCCTGGTGTCCGAGGGCGACCGTGTTGTCACGCACTTCTTCGAGTGCAAGGAACCGGGCTACCGCGGCTGGCGCTGGGCCGCGACCGTGGCCCGCGCCTCCCGCGCCAAGATCGTCACGCTCGACGAGGTGGTCCTGCTCCCCGGCCCCGACGCCCTGCTCGCCCCGGAGTGGGTCCCGTGGAGCGAGCGCCTGCGCCCCGGCGATCTCGGCCCCGGCGATCTGCTCCCCACCGACCAGGAGGACCTGCGCCTGGAGCCGGGCTACTCCGGCGAGGAGGAGCCGCCGCCGAGCTCGGTGGTCTCCGCGGAGATGGCCGAGCTGGCGGAGGCCGAGGACGCCGACGTCACCCCCGGCACCCCGGCCGCCCAGCCCACGACCCCGTCCCGGGGCTCGATCGCCGCCGTCGCCGAGGAACTGGGCATGCGCCGCGCCAGGGTGCTGTCCCGCTACGGCCTGCACGTCGCGGCCGACCGCTGGGAGGAGTCGTTCGGCCCGAAGACCGCGATGGCCCAGGCGGCCCCCGCCACCTGTATGACCTGCGGCTTCCTGAACCCCATCGGCGGCTCCCTCGGGCAGGCCTTCGGCATCTGCGCCAACGAGTTCTCCCCGGCCGACGGACGCGTGGTCTCCCTCGCCTACGGCTGCGGCGGCCACTCGGAGGCCGCGGTCATGCCCAAGCCCCCGCAGCCGGCGCTCCCGGTCATCGACGAGACCCGGGTGGACCCCTTCCCCCTGCGTCCCGCCCGTGACTCCGGCTCGGTCCCCGACACGAGCGACGAGGCCACAGCGGAACTCGGCCACTCCTAGGCCCCGGCCCGCCCGTCCCTCCCCGGAAGGAGGGACGGGCGGATCCGTTCCCCCGGAAGGAGGGACGGGCGGATCCGTTTCCCCGCCTCCCGCCACGGCCTCCCGCCCCCGACCCCGCCTCCTGGGCCCCGGCGGCCGCCCGTGTCCCGGTACCGGAGGCGGGCCATGCCACGGATGCGCCCTTCACCCCTCCTCGGCGCCCCGGGACCGGTACCCCACCCCGCGCTGTACCTTCGTCCTCACGTCGACGAGGAGAGTGGGGAACGTGAGCAGCAAGTACGTGCGGCCGGCGGTCGAAGGGGCCGACCCGTTCGGGACGGCCCGGCTGCGCCGTGGTGTTCTCGACGCCTGGGCCACCAGCCCCGCCCGGTTCCGCGAGGACGCCAACGCCGAGGAGGACCTGGTCCTGGGCGGCTACCGGGACCGGCTGGTGGTCGAGCTCGCGCAGAACGCCGCCGATGCCGCCGCCCGTGCCCGGACCCCCGGCCGGCTGCGGCTCACGCTCCGCGACGGAGTCCTCGTCGCCGCCAACTCCGGTGCCCCGCTGGACGCGGCCGGTGTCGAGTCGCTGTCCACGCTGCGGGCCTCCGCCAAGCGGGACGCCGAGGTCACGCAGGGTGCCGTCGGCCGGTTCGGGGTCGGGTTCGCCGCCGTGCTCGCGGTGACCGACGAACCGGCGCTCGTGGGCCGGCACGGCGGTGTCCGCTGGTCCCTCGCCGAAGCGCGGGAGCTGGCCGCCGGGACCGCCCGGCACAGTCCCGGACTCGGGGACGAGGTCCGGCGCCGGGACGGGCACGTACCGCTGCTCCGGCTGCCCTTCGCCGCCGAGGGCACCGCTCCGGAGCCGTACGACACCGCCGTGATCCTGCCCCTGCGGGACGCGGCCGCCGGCGATCTCGCCGAACGGCTGCTGAACGCCGTCGACGACGCGCTGCTCCTCGCCCTGCCGGGCCTGGAGGAGGTCGTGGTGGAGATCGGCGACGAGGCACCGCGCGTGCTGCGCCGTCGTACCGAGGGCGCCGTCACCGTCGTGGAGGACTCCCGGGAGGGCACCACGCGGTGGCGCACCGCTTCCGCCCACGGGCCGCTCACCCCCGATCTGCTCGCCGACCGGCCCGTGGAGGAGCGACTGCGCCCCCACTGGTCGGTGACCTGGGCGGTGCCCGAGGACGACCAGGGGCGTCCGGTCCGTCCCCGGACGACCGCCGTCCTGCACGCGCCCACCCCCAGCGACGAACCCCTCGGCGTCCCCGCCCTCCTCATCGCCTCCTTCCCCCTCGACACCACCCGCCGGCACACGGCTCCCGGCCCGCTCACCGACTTCCTGGTGCAGCGCGCGGCCGACGTCTACGCCGAACTGCTCGCCGGCTGGCGCCCGGTGACGGAGGGGATCATCGACCTCGTGCCGGGGCCGCTCGGCAAGGGCGAGCTGGACGGGGCGCTGCGGCAGGCGGTCCTGCAGCGGCTGCCGCGGACCGAGTTCCTCCCACCCGCCCACCCTGCGTTCCTCCCGCCCGCCCACCCTGCGTTCCTCCCGCCCGCCCACCCTGCGTTCCTCCCGCCCGCCCACCAGACCGTCAGCCCCGCCGCCGGTCGGGCGGAGGAGGACGGCGACGGCCTTCCGGAGGCGCTGCGGCCCCGCGACGCGGAGATCGTGGAAGGCGCCGGGGCGGACACCGTGCGGGTGCTCGCCGAGGTGCTGCCCACGCTGCTGCCCGCCGGGCTGGAGCGGCGGGTCGAGCTGCGCACCCTCGGGGTGGCCCGGCTGCCGCTCGCCGATGCCGTCGACCGGCTCGCCGGACTGGAGAAGGACCCCGGCTGGTGGTGGCGGCTCTACGACAGCCTCGCCGGTGTCGACCCCGACCGGCTGTCCGGGCTGCCGGTGCCGCTCGCCGGGGGCCCCTCGCAGGCCTTCGGCACGGGGGCGGGACGGACCACGATCGGGCCCCGGCAGGTACTGCTGCCCACCTTGGACGGCCCCTCGATCGACGCGGAGGTCCTCGGCCGGCTCGGGCTGAAGATCGCTCACGAGGACGCCGCGCACCCGCTGCTGGAGAAGCTGGGCGCGCTGCCCGCCACCCCGCGCGCGGTCCTCACCACCCCGCAGGTGCGGGCCGCCGTCGCCGCCTCGCTGGACGAGGAGGGCGGGATCGGGGGCTGGGAGGAGGACGCCCCGGACGCCGAGGAACTGGCCGACGCCGTGCTCTCGCTGGTCCGGGACGCGGGCCTGGAGCCCGGTGACGAGCCCTGGCTGGGCGCGCTGGCACTGCCCGACGAGGACGGGGAACTCGCCCCCGCAGGTGAACTCGTCCTCCCCGGCAGCCCCTTCGCCCGGGTGATCCGTGCGGGTGAACTGGCCGCCGTGGACCACGACCTGGCCGAGCGGTGGGGCGCACAGCCGCTCACCGCCTGCGGGGTGCTCGCGGACTTCGCGCTCGTCCGGGCCACCGACGTCGTCCTCGACCCGGACGAACTGGAGCCCCGCGAGGGCGACTTCGCCGAGCCCGACGACGCCGGGCTGCTGGACGCGGTCGACGTGTGGTGCGAGGACATCCTCGACCGCTTCCCGGACAGCCCGGTGCCCCCGGTCGCCACCGAGCTGGTCGCGGTACGCGACCTGGACCTGGTGGACGACGAACACTGGCCCGAGGCGCTCGCGCTGCTGGCGCAGCCGCCGCTGCGGGACGCCCTCACCCAGCCGGTCCGCGTCCTGCTGCCCGACGGCACCCACGAGGTCGTACGGCCGTACACCGCGTGGTGGCTGCGCGGGCACCCCGTGCTGGACGGCCGCCGCCCGGCCGGTCTCCTCGCGGCCGGCGGGGACCCGCTGCTGCGCGGGCTGTACGACGAGGCCGACGCCACCGGGTTCGAGGACGAGCAGGTGCTGCGGGCGCTGGGTGTGCGGACCTCCGTGGCGGCCCTGCTGGACGAACCGGGCGGCGCCGCCGAGCTGCTGGACCGGCTGGCCGACCCGGAGCGGCCGGTCACGGCGGCCCAACTGCACGGCCTGTACGGGGCGTTGGCCGAGCTGGACCCGGAGCAGGTGACCCTGCCGGACGAGCTGCGGGCCGTGGTCGACGGGCGGGTGGCGGTCGTGGACGCCGCCGAGGCCGTCGTGGTCGACTCGCCGGACCTGCTGCCCTTCACCTCCTCGGTGCCGCTGCTGCCCGTCCCGCCGGCCCGGGCCGCGGAGCTGGCGGAGCTGTTCCAGGTGCGGCGGCTGAGCGAGTCCGTCACCGGCGAGGTGCACTCCGAGGGCGCCGAGCACGACGTGCCGGAGCCGGTGCGGGTGCTGCTCGGGGCGCGTACGCCCCGGACGTACGTCGAGCACGAAGAGCTGGTCGTGGACGGCGTGGAGATCGACTGGCGGCTCACCGACGACGGGGTGCTGCACGCGGCCACGCTGGAGGGCGTCGCGGCGGGCCTGGCCTGGGCGGCGGGGCAGTGGCCGCGGCGCTTCGAGGTGGCGGCCCTGCTGGAGGACCCGTCCCGGACGGAGGAACTGGCCAGGGACCGCTGGTTCGACTAGCTCCACGGATCTCTCACGACATTCTCAATCTCCTTACAACCGTTCCCCCGCGTGCCGAGTCTGACCCGCTGCAACAACAGGCTCACCGGTCACTACACACGCGGGGGAACACATGCGTATGCGCGCCTCTGTCACCGTCGACGCCACCCCCGCGTGGCCGCGCGGCAGCCCGCGGAACTTGCCGCGTGACCCGTACAACCACCTGGTCACCTCGCGGGTCTGATCCCCCGAGTCGACTGACTCCATGATCACTTGGACCTCGTGTCCACTTTCTCCACACAGGGGAACGCATGCGCATTCGTGCCACCGTGGCCGCCGTCTCCGGCGCCCTGGCCCTCTCCGCCTTCGTCGTGCCGGCCGCCCAGGCCGCCGACAGCGGTGCGTCTCACCGCATCGACTACGTGAAGTACTTCGCCCAGCACGCGTCTTCCGGCAAGACCGCGCTCGCCGCCACCTCGGCGCCCGTCGGCGACCTCGATGCGTCCTTCTCCAACTTCAAGATCGCCAAGGCGATCAAGGTCGGCACCACCAACAAGGTGTCCAGCACCGTCACCTACACGATGACCTACGGCGCCGACGTGGACATCGCCTCCGACAACTTCGTCACCATCCCGCTGATCTACCACGGCTCCGCGGACACCCCGGACAGCGTCCAGGGCTCCGACCTGCCGGCGCTCTGCAGGGTGGTCTCGGCGGGCACCGCCAGCTGCAAGGGCAGCATCGACATCTACCCGAAGACCAGCGACGCGGACCTGAAGCTGCGCAACTCCTACGCCGGTACCTGGCACGGCGCGGCCATCGCCGTGGACTTCGAGAGCGGGAACAGCTCCCTGCAGACGGGCTTCGCCGCCACCCTGGTCCAGCGCAACTCCACGCTGACGGTCAACGCCGCCCCGGAGCCGGTGACGAAGGGCGCCACCGTCACGGTGACGGGCAAGCTCGCCCGCGCCAACTGGGAGGACCACCAGTACCACGGCTACACCGGCCAGCCGGTGCAGCTGCAGTTCCGCAAGAAGGACTCCAGCACCTACACCACGCTGAAGACCCTCAAGACGGACTCCACGGGCAACCTGAAGACGACGACCAAGGCCACGGTCGACGGCTACTACCGCTTCTCCTTCGCGGGCACCTCGACGACTCCGGCGGTCAACGCCGCGGGTGACTTCGTCGACGTGCGGTAGGACGTGACGTAGGCAGCAGGACCCGTCCGGCCCCGGAAGCGCATGCCGCCCCCGGGGCCGGAACGTTTCTTCTCACTTGTGCCACGACCTGGCAATGCGGTCCTCAAATCTGGCCGGAAACCGCTCCTGCCGTACAACCAGCTCCCGGGGTCACGGATCTGATCGCGTGAGTCAACCGACTCCACGATCACTTCTCCCTCAGGGGAACGCATGCGCATTCGTGCCACCGTGGCCGCCGTCTCCGGCGCCCTGGCTCTCACCGCCCTCGCAGTCCCGGCCGCGCAGGCCGTCACCGACTCGGGCACGCCCTACACCCTGGACGCGAGCTTCTCCAACCTCTCGATCGGCAAGGCGACCAAGGTCGGAACCACCAACGAGGTCAGCGTCGCGTACTCGTACACGCTGACGCACGGTGCCGACGTGGACATCGCCGCGAAGGACTTCGTCACGGACGCCTTCCTCTACCACGGCACCTACAGCGACTCGTCCCCCGAGCTGTACGGCGACGACCCGGCGACCTGCACCGCCACCTCGTCGACGACGGCCACCTGCAAGGGGAACGTCACCATCTACCCGGCCGACGGCGACCTGCAGAACGCCTGGGCCGGCAGCTGGAGCGTGGCCGCCGAGGCGGTCGCCTTCAACGGCCAGGACCAGCAGAACCCCGACATGAGCAAGGTCGGCTACAAGGACCAGAGCGGCCTCGCCACGACGCTGGTGCAGCGCTACTCCAAGCTGACGGTGGACGCCGGCCCGGAGCCGGTCGCCAAGGGCAAGACCCTCACGGTCACGGGCAAGCTCTCCCGGGCCAACTGGGAGGACCACCAGTACCACGGCTACACCGGCCAGCCGGTCCAGCTGCAGTTCCGCAAGGCGGGCAGCAGCACGTACACCACCGTCAAGACGGTGACCACGGACGCGTACGGCAACCTGAAGACCACCACCACCGCCGCCTACGACGGCTACTGGCGCTTCAGCTTCGCCGGCACCTCCACCACTCCGGCGGTCAGCGCCACGGGTGACTACGTGGACGTGCAGTGAGGTAGCGCCCCCGCGGGGGCGGGGAACCGCGCGGCCCACGGCCTTGCGGTTCCCCACCGGCTTCAGCCGGGAAACCGCCGGGCCACCCACTTCCACAGGAACTCCAGCGCGGCCGATGCCACCACCGCGATGCCCACCGCGGTCCATGGCATCTCCACGCCGACCAGCTTCAGCGCGAAGAAACCCTGAAGCGACGGCACGACCAGGACCAGCAGGAAGGCCACACCCATCGCGGCCACCAGGGCCACCCGCCACCAGGTGTAGGGCCGGGCGACGATCGCCAGGATCCACATGGAGACGAGGAAGAGGGTCAGGGTGGCCGCGCTGGTCTCCGCGTCCAGCTGGCCGGGCCCGGTGTAGTGGTGCCGGGCGACCAGGTACGTCACGAAGGTCGCCGCTCCGGCCACCACGCCACCCGGGACCGAGTACCGCATCACCCGGCGCACGAAATGCGGTTTCGCCCGCTCCTTGTTGGGCGCCAGCGCCAGGAAGAACGCCGGCACGCCGATCGTGAGGGTGGACAGCAGGGTCAGGTGCCGTGGCAGGAACGGGTACTCGACCCGCCAGCACACCACCAGGACCGCCAGCAGCACCGAGTACACGGTCTTCACGAGGAACAGCGTCGCCACCCGCGTGATGTTGCCGATCACCCGGCGGCCCTCGCCCACCACCGACGGCAGACTCGCGAAGCTGTTGTCCAGCAGCACGATCTGCGCCACCGCACGCGTCGCCTCCGAGCCGGAGCCCATGGCGACCCCGATGTCGGCGTCCTTCAGCGCGAGCACGTCGTTCACCCCGTCACCGGTCATCGCGACGGTGTGCCCGTGCGACTGCAGCGCCCCCACCATGTCCCGTTTCTGCTGCGGCGTGACCCGGCCGAAGACCGTCCCCCCGTCCAGCGCCTCCGCCATCCGGGTCCGGTCGCCCGGCAGGTGCCGCGCGTCCACCGTCGAGCCCTCCAGGCCCAGCTTGGCGGCGACCGCGCCGACCGACACCGCGTTGTCCCCCGAGATGACCTTGGCGCGGACGTCCTGGTCCGCGAAGTAGCGCAGGGTGTCGGCCGCGTCGGGGCGCAGCCGCTGCTCCAGGACGACCAGGGCGGTGGGGCGGGCGCCGTGGGCCGGCTCGGGGTCGTCCAGGTCACGGCTCGCGCGGGCCAGGAGGAGCACCCGCAGGCCCTGCTCGTTCAGGCGCGCGGTGTCGCCCAGGGCCGGGTCGCCCTCGGCGAGCAGGACGTCCGGGGCGCCGAGCAGCCAGGTGCTGGTCTCGCCGTCGGCCTCGCTGAACGCGGCCCCGCTGTACTTGCGGGCCGAGGAGAAGGGCAGCGACTCCACACAGCGCCAGTCCTCACTGTCCGGGTAGGCGTCGATGATCGCCTGGAGGGAGGCGTTGGGGCGCGGGTCGGACTCGCCGAGCGCGCCGAGCACCCTGCGGACGTACCCCTCGTCGGCCCCGTCGAGCGGACGCAGCTCCGTGACGTCCATGCCGCCCTCGGTGAGCGTGCCGGTCTTGTCCAGGCAGACGGTGTCGACGCGGGCCAGTCCCTCGATCGCCGGCAGCTCCTGCACCAGGCACTGCTTGCGCCCGAGCCGGATGACACCGATCGCGAAGGCGACGGAGGTGAGCAGCACCAGCCCCTCCGGGACCATCGGGACGATGCCGCCGACCGTGCGGGCCACGGCGTCCTTGAAGCCGTAGCTCTTGACCACGAGCTGGGTGATCACCAGGCCGATCGCGGCCGGGACCATCATCCAGGTGACGTACTTGAGGATGGTGGAGATACCGGTGCGCAGCTCGGAGTGGACCAGGGTGAAGCGGGAGGCCTCCTCGGCGAGCTGGGCGGCGTAGGCCTCGCGGCCCACCTTGGCGGCCTTGAACGCCCCGCCGCCCGCGACGACGAAGCTGCCGGACAGGACGGGGGCGCCGGGGCGTTTGACGACGGGATCGGCCTCGCCGGTGAGCAGCGACTCGTCGATCTCCAGCCCGTCGGCCTCCGCGCACACCCCGTCGACCACGATCTTGTCGCCGGGCCCGATCTCGATCAGGTCGTCCAGGACGATCTCGGCGGTGGCGACCTCGGTGGCTCTGCCGTCCCGGCGTACGGTCGGCCGGGCCTCCCCGATCACCGCGAGCGAGTCGAGGGTCTGCTTGGCCCGCCACTCCTGGACGATGCCGATGCCGGTGTTGGCGAGGATGACGAAGCCGAACAGGCTGTCCTGGATCGGCGCGACGAACAGCATGATCAGCCACAGCACGCCGATGATCGCGTTGAACCGGGTGAAGACGTTGGCCCGGACGATCTCCCCGAGCGACCGGCTGCTGCGCACGGGCACGTCGTTGACCAGGCCACGCGCCACGCGCTCCGCCACTTCGGCGGCGCTCAGTCCGGTCGCGGGGCTCTTCGGCAGGGCCACGGGGTGCACGGGGTCGAGTTCGGCGCCCGCGTCTATATGGCTCATGCATTCGACGGTACGGGGGGATGTGTCCACCCGCCCGCTTTCCGGCCGACCGGGCGGGAGCGCCCCGCGGTCAGGTCCGGCCGGCGGAACTATTCAGCCGACGCTTCCCGCAGCCCCGCGGCCCGCTTCAGCGCGGCGTCCCGCCTGCGCACGTACCAGACGCCGACCAGCCCCAGCCCGCCGCCGGCCAGGCAGGTCCACAGCCACCACAGGTGCCCGTGGTCGTCGAACCAGCCGTAGAACGGCAGCTGGACCAGGAAGAGCACGAACCACACGATCGTGCCGCCGGTGATGGTGGCGACCACGGGCCCCTCCAGGGGCTCCGGCGCCTCGTGCTTGGGGGTCCACTTGGCCATGCGCACAGCTTAAGCGCCGCCTCCGCCCGGCCCTGTCTACGCGCGGAGATAGCGATCTCGCACTTATACGTTCATACTGAAACCGTTTGTCTTTGACCGCTTCTGCTCGTATGAAACTCCAACAGGGCTCGGGGGAACCCCGTCGGAGATGAGGTCTCGTATGTCCACCTCGGCACCTGCCAAGGTCCCCACCCCCGAGAAGCCGGGCGGCGCGCCCGCCTTCGGCGCCCTCGACCGCTACTTCAGGATCTCCGAGCGCGGCAGCTCCGTCGCCCGTGAGATCCGCGGTGGCTTCGCCACCTTCTTCGCGATGGCGTACATCATCGTGCTGAACCCGATCATCCTCAGCAGCGCGAAGGACATGTACGGGCATCACCTGGACAACGGTCAGCTGGTGACGGCGACCGCGCTGACCGCCGCGTTCACCACGCTCCTCATGGGTGTCATCGGCAACGTGCCGATCGCGCTGGCCGCGGGCCTCGGTGTGAACTCGGTCGTCGCCCTCCAGCTGGCGCCGCGGATGTCCTGGCCGGACGCCATGGGCATGGTCGTCCTCGCGGGCATCGTGGTCATGCTGCTGGTCGCCACGGGCCTGCGCGAGCGCGTGATGAACGCCGTGCCGTTCGGCCTGCGCAAGGCGATCTCGATCGGTATCGGCCTGTTCATCATGCTGATCGGCCTGGTCGACTCCGGCTTCGTCACCCGTATGCCGGACGCCGCGCAGACCACCGTCCCGCTGCAGCTCGGTACGGGCGGCCATCTGCACGGCTGGCCGGTGCTGGTCTTCATCCTGGGCGCGCTGCTGACCTTCGTGCTGATCGTCCGCAAGACGCCGGGCGCGATCCTCATCTCCATCGTCGGCATGACCGTCCTCGCGGTGGTCCTCAACGCGGTCACCACGATCCCGTCCTGGGGGCTGACGGTCCCGAAGTGGCCGGGCAACCCGGTCTCCACCCCCGACTTCGGCCTGGTCGGCCAGGTCAGCCTGTTCGGCGGTTTCTCCAAGGTCGGCCTGCTGACCGGCATCCTGTTCGTCTTCACGGTCCTGCTGTCGTGCTTCTTCGACGCGATGGGCACCATCATGGGCGTCAGCGACGAGGCCAAGCTGACCGACGCCGAGGGCTATATGCCGGGCATCAACAAGGTCCTCTTCGTCGACGGCCTCGCGGTCGCGGCGGGCGGTGCCAGCTCCTCCTCGGCCACCACCGCGTTCGTGGAGTCCACGGCCGGGGTCGGCGAGGGCGCCCGTACGGGATTCGCGAACGTCGTCACGGGCAGCCTGTTCGCCATCGCGCTGTTCCTCACCCCGATCGCCACGATGGTCCCGTCCCAGGCGGCCACCCCGGCGCTGGTCGCGGTCGGCTTCCTGATCCTGTCGAACTCCATCAAGGAGATCGACTGGGCGGACTACACCATCGCGATCCCGGCCTTCGTGACGATGCTGATGATGCCGTTCACCTACTCGATCACCAACGGCATCGGCATGGGCTTCATCACCTTCACCGTCCTGCGCCTGGCCGCCGGCCGGTTCCGGGAGGTCCCGGTGGCGATGTACGTCGTCTCGGCCGTGTTCGCCTTCTACTACCTGATGCCGGCCCTGGGCCTCACCTGAGCCATGCCCCTGCGCGGCGCCTCGGCCCTCCACGGCCTCAGGTGACGCCGTAGAACCTCTCCGTCTCCTCGACGGCGGCCTGGAACCGCTCGTCGAAGTCGTCCCGGATGAGCGTGCGGACCACATAGTCCTGCACGCTCATTCCTCTTTTCGCGGCGTGCTGCCGGAGTCTTTCGAGCAGCTCCCCGTCTATCCGCACGCTGAGCACAGTGGTCCCCATGGGTACGAGGGTCGCCATATCCGGCCACCCGGCGCGTCACTTTCCGGAGCTGACTCACTCATATGGGTGATCAGCCGGTCCAGTGGCCAGGGTCACGGGCATCAGGGGCGTGTCGCGGTGGTCTTTAGCGAGAGTAATGAGTTACTCTAAAGAACATGCCGGACCTCACCCATGGCGACGACGTGGCCGCCGTGAACTCCCTACGCTCCGCCGTGATGCGGTTGTCCCGTCGGCTCAAGCACCAGCGGGTCGACGAATCGCTGAGCCCCACCGAGATGTCGGTGCTCGGCACCCTGTTCCGCTGCGGCTCGGCCACGCCGGGTGAGCTGGCCCGCAAGGAGCACGTCCAGCCGCCGTCGATGACCCGCATCGTCGCGCTGCTCGAAGCCAAGGGGCTGGTCCGGCTGGAGCCGCACCCCGACGACCGGCGCCAGAAGGTCGTCACCCAGACCGAGCAGGCCGAGGCGATGTTGGAGGAGAGCCGCCGCAAGCGCAACGCGTTCCTGGCCGGTCTGGCCGAGGGTCTCGACGAGGACGAGTGGGCCGCCCTGCGCGCCGCCGCCCCCGTGCTGGAGAAGCTCGCGCACCTGTAAGCAAGCCATCAGAGGAGGCGAACCCTTTTGAGTACGGGATCCGGAATACCTTCCGCCCCCGCACCGACCGTCACTAGTGTCCCCACCCCCCGCAAGTCCTCGATGTTCAGCTCGCTGAAGATCAGGAACTACCGCCTCTTCTTCATCGGCCAGGTCGTCTCCAACACAGGCACCTGGATGCAGCGCATCGCCCAGGACTGGCTCGTCCTCAGCCTCACCGGCTCCTCCGCGGCCGTGGGCATCACGACGGCCCTGCAGTTCCTGCCGATGCTCCTGTTCGGCCTCTACGGCGGTGTCCTGGTCGACCGCCTGCCCAAGCGCCCCACGCTGCTGGTCACCCAGGCCGCCATGGCAGTGACCGGCCTGGCGCTCGCCTTCCTCACCCTCTCCGGCCACGTCCAGGTCTGGCACGTCTACGTCGCCGCGTTCGCCGTCGGCCTCGCCACGGTCGTGGACAACCCGGCCCGGCAGTCCTTCGTCTCCGAGATGGTCGGCCCCGGGCAGCTGCAGAACGCGGTCAGCCTGAACTCCGCGAACTTCCAGTCCGCCCGCCTGGTCGGCCCCGCCGTCGCCGGTCTCCTGATCACCGGGGTGGGCACCGGCTGGGCGTTCCTCGCCAACGGCCTGTCGTTCGCCGCGCCCATCGCCGGCCTGCTGCTGATGCGCGCCCGCGACCTGCACGTGGTCGAGCGCGCGCCGAGGGGGAAGGGCCAGCTGCGCGAGGGCCTGCAGTACGTGGCCGGCCGGCCGGAGCTGATCTGGCCGATCGTCCTGGTCGGCTTCATCGGCACCTTCGGCTTCAACTTCCCGGTGTGGCTGTCGGCCTACGCGGACGACGTCTTCCACTCCGGCGCCGGCTCCTACAGCCTCTTCAACACCCTGATGGCCTTCGGCTCCCTGGGCGGCGCGCTGCTGGCCGCCCGGCGTGGCACGGCCCGGCTGCGCATCCTGATCGCCGCCGCGCTGGCCTTCGGCGCGCTGGAGACCGTGGCCGCGCTGGTCCCGTCGTACTGGCTGTTCGCGCTGCTCATGGTCCCGATCGGGGTCTTCGGCCTGACGGTCAACGTCACGGCGAACACCGCGGTCCAGATGGCCACCGACCCGGCCATGCGCGGCCGGGTGATGGCCCTGTTCATGATGGTGTTCATGGGCGGCACGCCGCTGGGCGCGCCGGTCGTCGGCTGGATCACCGACACCTACGGCGCAAGGGCCGGCTTCGCCCTGGGCGGCGTCATCTCCGCCGCCGCGGCCGGGGTGATCGGCCTGGTGCTGGCCCGCATCGGCGGACTGCGGCTCGCGGTGCGCTGGCACCACGGCCATCCGCGGGTCCGCTTCGTGCCGAGGGAGCGGGAGGAGCTGGCGACGGCGGCGTAGGCCACCCGGCCGGGCCGTTCGGGCCGGCGTCGCAGGAGCGATCGCCGGGCGCCGGGTGCGGGTCCGTGGTGGGTTGCTCGCGCGGCTCCCCGCGCCCCTTCGGGGCCCTACAGGACCCGCCGGGCCAGCACCTGGCCCGGCCAGTCGTCCTCGCCGACCGTGAAGGGCTCGGTGCGGGTGAAGCCGTTGTTCTCGTAGTACGCGACCAGCTTGCCGTCGTCGCCCGCGTAGCAGTCCACGCGCAGCAGCGAGATCCCGGCCCGCCGGGTCTCCTCGGCCGCGTGCGCGAGCAGCGCGGCACCGGCACCGAGGCCCCTGAAGCGGCTGTCGGTGGCGAAGAGGTGGATGTACCGCTCGGGCTCGTCGGCGGGCTCCAGGTACGAGCCCGGGGCCTTGCTGAGGGTGAGCGTGGCCGCCGGGGCGCCGTCCACCTCGGCTATGTACGGCGTGCCCGCGCCGGTGATCTGGTGCACCAGCTCCACGGCCCGCTCGTTCGTCGACCAGGGCTCGGTGCCCCACTGACCGGTACGGCCCTGTGAGACGAGCCACTCCACAGCGCTGTCGAGCATGCCGAGGATCAGGGGGGCGTCGGCGGGGCCGCCTGTGCGCAGGGTGATCGTCATGGGCCCATCATGCCGACCGTCGTCTGCGAAGGTGAAGGAATGAGACTCTTCGCCGCGGTGCTCCCGCCGGAGCGCGTCGTCCACGAACTCGCCGCCGAAGTGGCCCGGTTGAAGCGGCTGCCCGATGCGGATCGGCTGCGCTGGACCGGGCGGCCGGGCTGGCACTTCACCCTCGCCTTCTACGGCGAGGTCGCCGACGACCTCGTACCGGACCTGTCGGACCGGCTGGCCCGTGCGGCCCACCGCACGGCCCCCTTCGCCCTGGCCCTGTCCGGCGGCGGCCAGTTCGGGCACGGCAAGGCCCTGTGGACGGGCGCGTCGGGCGAGGTGGAGGCGCTGCGGCTGCTGGCCGACCGGGCGGAGTCGGCGGCGCGCAAGGCGGGCGTGCCGATGGGGGAGCACCGGCGGTACAAGGCCCACCTGACGGTGGCACGCAGCCGGGACTCGGTGGACGTACGGCCGTACGTGGAGGTGCTGCGTGCCTTCGGCGGACGCCCCTGGACCGTGGACGAGCTGGTCCTGGTCCGCAGCCACCTGCCGCGGTCCGGAGTGGCGGGGGAGCAGCCCCGGTACGAGGCGGTTGCCCGCTGGGAGCTCGGCGGGGTTGGTTAGGCTCGGTGGCGTGGACCCGAAAACCCGGAACCGGATCATGGCCGGTGTGCTTGTGCTGATGTTCGTCGTGGTGGCCGTGGCGGCGGCCGTCAAGTAGCGGTGTGACGATGGCGCGGCGGGGAACTGCGGCCGGTACGCCGGGTGTGGGCCCGTCGTGGCCGGTCGCGCAGTTCCCCGCGCCCCTCGGGGGCGCCGCCCTCACGCAGCTGTGAACCGCGTCACCAGGCGAAGGCCTCCGGAGACGGACCCGGCCCCGGGAAGACCTCGTCCAGGCCGGCCAGCAGCTCGTCGCCCAGCTCCAGCTCCACGGCCCTGAGCGCCGACTCCAGCTGCGCGGCGGTGCGCGGGCCGACGATCGGGCCGGTCACGCCGGGCCGGGTCAGCAGCCAGGCCAGGGCCACCTCGCCGGGCTCCAGGCCGTGCTTGCCGACCAGGTCCTCGTACGCCTGGACCTGGGCGCGGGCGGCGGGGTCCTTGAGGGTGTCGGCGGCCCGGCCGGAGGCGCGGCGACCGCCCTCGACCTCCTTCTTGATGATCCCGCCGAGCAGTCCGCCGTGCAGCGGCGACCAGGGGATGACCCCGAGGCCGTAGTCCTGCGCGGCGGGGACGACCTCCATCTCGGCGCGCCGCTCGGCGAGGTTGTACAGGCACTGCTCGCTGACGAGACCGAGGGTGCCGCGCCGGGCGGCGGTCTCGTTCGCCTGGGCGATCTTGTAGCCGGGGAAGTTGGACGAACCGGCGTAGAGGATCTTGCCCTGCTGGACCAGGGTGTCGATCGCCTGCCAGATCTCCTCGAACGGCGTGTTCCGGTCGATGTGGTGGAACTGGTAGAGGTCGATGTGGTCGGTCTGCAGCCGCTTCAGGCTGGCGTCCACGGCCCGGCGGATGTTCAGCGCGGAGAGCCTGTCGTGGTTGGGCCAGGCGGGCTGACCGGGCTGGGCGTCGGTGGCCATGTTGCCGTAGACCTTGGTGGCGAGGACGACCTTGTCGCGGCGCTCGCCGCCCTTGGCGAACCAGTTGCCGATGATGGTCTCGGTCCGGCCCTTGTTCTCCCCCCACCCGTACACGTTGGCGGTGTCGAAGAAGTTGATCCCCGCGTCCAGCGCCGCGTCCATGATCGCGTGGCTGTCGGCCTCGTCGGTCTGCGGCCCGAAGTTCATCGTCCCGAGAACGAGTCGGCTGACCTTGAGTCCCGTGCGTCCTAGCTGCGTGTACTCCATGGTCCTCTAGCCAACGGCTTGAAGTGCGCTCTACGCAAGCGAGTTGGGCTAGTCGCGGGGGAAGTCGCCGGTTTTGAGGGTGAGGCCGAGGGGGGTCGTGGTCATGTCGACATCCGCTCCGAAGGCGACCGTCAGTTCGCTGACGTACTCGCCGTCCTTCGGCTGGCTGCAGAGGTGGCACTTGCCCTGGTAGGGATCGGCGACGAGGTAGACGGGCACCTCGGCGGTGGCGTAGGCCGTCTTCTTGGGGCCGTAGTCGTTGTGTCCCGTGCCCTTGGAGATGACCTCCGCGACGAACGCGACGTCCTCGCAGCGCCAGAGGCCCCCGGGCGTCTTCTCGGCGCCCTCGGCCACGAGTGTGACGTCGGAGCAGAAGCCGTTGAGGTGGCCCGGGTAGTCGATCCGGACGTCCGACTTGACGCGCTTGCGCGGGTACTTGGTGCGCAGCTGCTCATAGATGTCGGCGATGATCTCCCAGCGGGTGTCCCGCTGCGGCGACATGAAGATGGCCCCCTCGACGATGTCGACCTTGTATCCCTCGGGGGTGGTCCGCTCAAGCGACTCGAACAGGTCGTCCAGAGTCAGCTCGCCGCTCTCCTCGGCCATCTCGATCCTGTCTTCAAGGACGGTCATCGTGGCGCTCCTCCCCGGCTGCCCCACGCACGAGTGCAGCCGCGCGGTTCAACGATACGCACGGTGACCGGGGCACGCCGGAATCAGGTCAACCTGTTCCCGCCCCGTACGTCTGTCCGACCCCCCACGCCTCCCACATCGCCCCCGCGAAGGCCTCCGCGATCCGGTGTTCCCCGCTCGCGTTGGGATGCGTGCCGTCGTAGGTGTCGGTGTGGATGTCGTACGACTGGGGCGGCGAGGCCAGCAGGATCGGTGAGCGGGGTTCGTCCAGGTCGGCGACCGTCTTGGCGAGCAGGACGTTGAAGAGGTCCACCTGCTCGGCGAAGGAGGCGTCCGCCTCGGCCCGGATGTTCGGGATGACCGGGAGCAGGACCATGCGGATGCGCGGGGCGGCCTCGCGGGCACCGGTGACGAAGGCGCGCACGTTCTGCGCCGTCTGTTCGGCGTTGGTGTAGAAGCCCAGGTCGATCAGGCCGAGGGAGACCAGGAGGACGTCCGCCCGGTGCCGTCGCAGCGCGTCGCCGATCAGCGGTGCCATGTGCAGCCAGCCCTCGCCCCAGCCCGCCAGGTGGTGGCGCGGGAAGCCGGGATCGGCGTAGGCGTACGACGTGGGGGCGTCGGCCGACTTGTCGTACAGCTCCTCGCGGGGGCCGACGAAGGTGAACGGGCCGCCGTACGTGTCGCGCAGGTGCTGCCACAGACGGTAACGCCATGTGTGCTCGCCGGCGCTCCCGATCGTCATGGAGTCACCTACGGGCATGAACCTGAGCATCCGCTCATGATGGACGATCACGCGGGACGGTGGAATGTGAGGCCCACCACGTCCGACGGGCGCCGAGGAGCGCGCCGGGTGAACCCCCGGAGGGAATGGCAGGCTTGGGGCATGCGTCGATCGTTCGCCGTTCTCGCCGGGGTGCTGCTCACCGGCGCCTGCGCGCTGCCCGCCTCCGCCGCCGACGGGCCCGGCGACCAGGGGTTCACCCTCAAGGACCCGAGGATCACCGAGTCCAGCGGGCTCGCCGCCTCGCATCTCCACCCCGGCGTCTACTGGACGCACAACGACAGCAGCGACGGGCCGTACATCTACGCCGTCGACAGCCGGACCGGGAAGACCGTCGCCCGGATCACCCTGCGCGGCATCGGGTCCCCGCGGGACGTCGAGGCCATCTCGATCGGGCCCCACGACGAGATCTACGTCGGCGACATCGGCGACAACATGGGCGGCAAGTGGCCGTACGTGTGGATCTACCGGCTGCCCGAGCCGAAGGAGCTGAGGGACCAGACGGTCACCGCCACGCAGTACGTCGTGAAGTACGCGAACGGGCCGCGGGACGCCGAGTCGCTGATCGTCCACCCGAAGACCGGGCGGGTCTACATCATCGACAAGAAGGAGGACGGCGGGCACCTGTACGAGGGCCCGGCCGCCCTCTCCACCTCCGGCGCGAACATCTTCCGGCCCGTCGCCCCGGTCGACCTGTGGGCCACCGACGCGGCCTTCTCGCCGGACGGACGGCAGCTCGCCGTGCGCGGGTACCTCGGCGGGATCCTCTACGACTGGAACGGCGGGAGGATCAAGCGCGAGGGCCAGCTGGACGTGCCCCTGCAGGGACAGGGCGAGGGCGTCTCCTACTCGGCCGACGGGACGAGGCTGCTGTACAGCAGCGAGGGGGCGGACAGCGAGGTCGTGGCGAAGGACGCGCCGGACCGCCCCGCCGCCAAGTCGCCCTCTTCCGGCACCGGTTCGCGGAGCGGGAGCAGCTACGGCAGCGGCGGCTACGGCCTGAAGACCGGTGCCGTCGTCGTCGCCGTCGCTGTGGCCGCCCTGTTCGGGTTGCGGCGGCTGCGGCGCGGGAGCTGAGCCATACGAAGGGCGCCCGGTGTCCACCGGGCGCCCCTTGTCGTCTTACGCGGGAGGTCGTCTTCCGCGGGAGGTCAGAGCCGCTCGATCACGTGGTCGACGCACTTCGTCAGCGCCTCGACGTCCGCCGGGTCGATCGCCGGGAACATGGCGATGCGCAGCTGGTTGCGGCCGAGCTTGCGGTACGGCTCGGTGTCCACGATGCCGTTGGCGCGCAGCACCTTGGCGACCGCGGCCGCGTCGATCTCGTCCGAGAAGTCGATCGTGCCGATGACCTGCGAGCGCTTGGCCGGGTCGGTGACGAACGGGGTGGCGTACTTGGACTCCTCCGCCCAGGAGTACAGGCGGGTCGAGGAGTCCTTGGTGCGGGCCGTGGACCAGGCGAGGCCGCCCTGGCCGTTGAGCCACTTCAGCTGCTCGTTGAGCAGGAACAGGGTGGCGAGCGCCGGGGTGTTGTACGTCTGGTTCTTGCGGGAGTTGTCGATCGCCGTGGGGAGGCTGAAGAACTCCGGGACGTGGCGGCCGGAGGCGTGGACGCGCTCGGCGCGCTCGATCGCGGCCGGGGAGAAGACGCCGATCCACAGGCCGCCGTCGGAGGCGAAGGACTTCTGCGGGGCGAAGTAGTAGACGTCGGTCTCGGCGACGTCGACCGGGAGGCCGCCCGCGCCGGAGGTGGCGTCCACCAGGACGAGCGCGCCCTCGTCGGCGCCGGCCACGCGCTTGATCGGCATGGCGACACCGGTGGAGGTCTCGTTGTGGGTGAAGGCGTACACGTCCACGCCCGCCTCGGCCCGGGCCTCGGGGTGGGTGCCGGGGTCGGCGGCGACGACGGTCGGCTCGGCCAGCCAGGGCGCCAGCTTGGCGGCCTTGGCGAACTTGGACGAGAACTCGCCGAAGCTCAGGTGCTGGGACTTGTTCTCGATCAGACCGTGGGTGGCGATGTCCCAGAAGGCGGTCGAGCCGCCGTTGCCGAGGACCACCTCGTAGCCCTCGGGGAGCGAGAACAGGGAGCCGATGCCTTCGCGGACCTCGCCCACCAGGTTCTTGACCGGGGCCTGGCGGTGGGAGGTGCCGAGCAGGGAGCTGCCGGTGGCGGCGAGCGCCTCAAGTGCCTCGGTACGCACCTTGGAGGGGCCCGCGCCGAAGCGTCCGTCGGCGGGCTTGATGTCAGCGGGAATCTGGATGTCGGCCACGGTTCGGAGGGTATCCCGCGGGGCGAAACCGGGCGTAGCCGTGTCCGTCGGATGAGACAAGATCGTCAAAGCCTGGACTTGTGAAGTAGTACGACGATATGGGCGGGGCTGTGGAAAACTTTCGGTGACGGTCCGTGAGCGGATGCATCCTGGACGCATGACGGATCACTCGGGTCTGCGGGCGGAGCTGCGCGGGGTCGTCCGGGGCGAGGTCGGTTTCGACGTCACCTCCCGGGCGCTGGTCACCATGGACGCGTCCAACTACCGGCGGGTCCCGCTGGGCGTCGTGGCGCCGAGAGACGCCGACGACGTGGCCGCCGTGCTGGAGGTCTGCCGGGCGCATGGGGTGCCGGTGGTGGCGCGCGGCGGCGGCACGTCCATCGCGGGGCAGGCGACCGGTGCGGGCGTGGTGCTGGACTTCACCCGGCACATGAACGGCCTGCTGGAGCTGGACCCGGTCACCCGTACGGCCGTCGTCCAGCCGGGGCTCGTCCTGGACCGCCTCCAGGAGGCCGCGGCCCCGCACGGCCTGCGCTTCGGTCCCGACCCGTCCACGCACAGCCGGTGCACGCTCGGCGGGATGATCGGCAACAACTCCTGCGGCGCGCACTCGGTGGCCTGGGGGACCACCGCGGACAGCGTGCGCGAGCTGTCCGTCCTCACCGCGCGCGGGCAGCGGCTGCGGCTCGGCCGGGACTGGGCCGGGGCGCCCGAGGGGCTGCGGGAGCTGACGGAGGGCGAACTGGCCCGCCTGCGCACCGGCTTCCCGGACCTGCCCCGCCGCATCTCCGGGTACGCGCTGGACGCACTGCTGCCCGAGAGGGGCGCCGACGTCGCCCGCTCCTTCTGCGGTTCGGAGGGCACCCTCGGCATCCTCACCGAAGCGGTCGTGCGGCTCGTCCCGGCCCCCCGCGCCCATGCCCTCGCCGTGCTGGGGTACGGCGACGAGAGCGCCGCCGCCGAGGCCGCCGCCGGCCTGCTGCCGTACGGCCCGCTGACGGTGGAGGGCATGGCCGCCGACCTGGTGCGCGCCCCGGCCGGACTGCCCGAGGGGGGCGCCTGGCTGTTCGTGGAGACCGGCGGGGAGTCGGCGGCCGAGGCGGGCGCGCGTGCGCGGGAGATCGTCCGCGCGGCCGACGTGTCCGACTCCCTGGTGGTGACGGAGCCCGCCGCCCAGCGTGCCCTGTGGCGCATCCGCGAGGACGCGAGCGGCACGGCCACCCGCATGCCGGACGGCAGCGAGGCCTGGCCCGGCTGGGAGGACTGCGCGGTGCCGCCCGCCCGGCTCGGCGGCTATCTGCGCGACTTCCGCGCCCTGCTCACCGCCCACGGCCTGCGCGGTACGCCGTACGGCCACTTCGGCGACGGCTGCATCCACGTCCGTATCGACTTCGACCTGCTCACCGAGGCCGGCGTCGGCCGCTTCCGCCGCTTCTCCGAGGACCTGGCCGACCTGGTGGTGGAGCACGGCGGCTCGCTGTCCGGGGAACACGGGGACGGACAGGCCCGCGCGGAGCTGCTGCCACGCATGTACGGCGCCGAGACGGTGCGGCTGTTCGAGCGGGCCAAGGCGGTCTGGGACCCCGACGACCTGCTCAACCCCGGCATGCTGGTCCGTCCCGCCCCGCTCGACACGGGCCTGCGCTTCTCCGTGCTGCCGCGCAGGCCCGTCGACGTGGCCTTCGGCTACCCCGCCGACGACGGCGACTTCCGCGCCGCCGTCCGCCGCTGCGTCGGCGTCGCCAAGTGCCGGACGACCACGGCGGCCGGCCCCGCCGTGATGTGCCCGTCCTTCCGGGTGACCGGCGAGGAGGAGCACTCCACCCGCGGCCGGGCCCGGCTGCTGCACGAGATGCTGGCCGGCGAACTGGTCACCGACGGCTGGCGGTCCACAGAGGTCCGCGACGCCCTGGACCTGTGCCTGTCCTGCAAGGGCTGCCGCTCCGACTGCCCGGTCGGCGTCGACATGGCCACCTACAAGGCCGAGTTCCTGCACCACCACTACGCCGGCCGCCGCCGGCCCGCCGCCCACCTCAGCATGGGCCGGCTGCCGCAGTGGCTGCGCTGGGTGGCCCGCACGCACACGGCCCCGCTGCTCAACGCCCTCGCCGCGGTGGGGCCGTTGGCCGGTGCCGGCAAGCGCCTGGCCGGGGTCGCCGCCGAGCGGCGGATTCCCCGGCTGGCGAGGCGGACCTTCACCGGCTGGTGGCGCACGAGGAAACCGGCCCCGGGCCCCCGGGGAGCCGGCATCGGGCGGCCCGGGCGACCTGGTCGTGCTGTGGCCGGACACCTTCACCGAGCATCTGTCCCCCTCCGTCGGCCGGGCCGCCGTCCGGGTGCTGGAGGCCGCCGGGCTGCGCGTCGCCCTGCCGCCGACGCTGCTGCCGCGCGGGGGACGGATCGGTGACGGCCGGGCCGGACCGGCCACCGCGCTGCTCGCCGCCCGCCGGGCCCGGGTCTGCTGCGGCCTCACCTACCTCTCCACCGGCCAGCTCGACCGCGCCCGCACGGTCCTGCGCCGCACGCTGGACCTGATGGAACCGGTGCTGCGGGCCGGAGCCCCGGTCGTCGTCCTGGAACCGAGCTGCGCGGCGGCCCTGCGCACCGACCTGCCCGAGCTGCTGCACGACGACCCGCGTGCCGCCCGGCTGGCCTCGGCCGTCACCACCTTCGCCGAGGCCCTGGAGCGGCACGCCCCGCACTGGACTCCGCCGGCCGTGGACCGCCCGGTCGCCGGCCAGACCCACTGCCACCAGCACGCGGTGCTCGGCGACACCCCCGACCGGCGGCTGCGCGAGGCCGCGGGCCTCACCGGCGAGCTGAGCGGCGGCTGCTGCGGCCTCGCGGGCAACTTCGGCTTCGAGAAAGGCCACTTCGAGGTGTCGAGGGCCTGCGCGGAGGAACAGCTCCTCCCCGCCGTCCGCGAAGCACCCGAGCGAGCGGTGGTCCTGGCCGACGGCTTCTCCTGCCGCACCCAGCTGGAACAGCTGGCCGGGGTGCGGGGCAGGCATCTGGCGGAGGTGCTGGCGCAGGCGTTGGACGAAGAGGGGGCGAGGAGAGGGAGAAGGAAGAGGGGAGTTGAGGGGAAACCGGGTACGCACAAGGGCAGTTGACAGCGGATCCGTAGACTCGAAAGTGACCAGTCGCCTCACATCTCGGAGGAACCCCCCATGACGAAGGCACCGTTCGCCTCCCTGTCCGCCGCGATCGCGGCGCTCGGCACGGCTCTCGCGTTCCTCGCGGTCCAGCTCCGCACGGACGGATACGAGCCGTACGTCGAATCCGTGGCCACCGCCAGCGTCGTCATGTTCGTCACCGCGGCGCTCGTGGTGGTGACGTGGGTCCGTGCCGGCCGACGGCACTCGAACTGAACACCGCGGAACCGGGGGTGGAGCACACCCGCCTGGCGGTCCTCTCCGACATCCACGGAGTACTGCCCGCCCTGGAGGCAGTCCTCGCCGAGCCGGAGGTGGCCGCCGCCGACCGCATCGTCGTCACCGGCGACATCGCGGCGGGGCCCCAGCCGGTGGAGGTACTGGACCTGCTGCGGGAGCAGGGCGACCGGGTGCTGTGGCTCGCGGGGAACGCCGACCGGGAGCTCGTGGAGTACCGGCGCGGGCAGCGCACGGACATCCCCGACCCCATCGGCCCCTTCGCGGCCCGGGCGCTCCGCGACGACCAGGTCGGCTTCCTGGAGGCCCTCCCGAAGACCCTCACCCTGCGCGTCCGCGGCCTCGGCACGGTCCTGTTCTGCCATGCCACCCCGCGCGACGACGAGGAACTGGTCCTGGTGGACTCCCGGCCGGCCCGCTGGTCGGAGGTCCTGGGCGGCCTGGCGTCCGGCATCGGCACGGTCGTCTGCGGCCACACACACATGCCCTACGTCCGCCTGGCCCACGGCCGCCTGGTCGTCAACCCGGGCAGCGTCGGCATGCCCTACGGCCGCCCCGGCGCCCACTGGTGCCTCCTCGGCCCCGGCACCGACCTGCGCGTGACGCCGTACGACATCCCGGCGGCCGTCGCCCGGCTCACCGCCGCGTGCGCCTACCCGGACATCGCCGCGTGGGCGGACTACCACCTCCACGCCCGTGCGACGGACACGGAGGTGCTGGCCGCGTGGGGGCCGAAGGCCGGGAGCTCATAAGGCTGCTCTCAGGTTCGCAAGGGTTCGTAAGGGAATTCTCAGCTTCGAGCGGGTCCCTCAGGAACCGCAAAGGTATTCCAAGGTACTCACAGCCCCCCTTTGCCGATTTTGCCGTTCCGACTCCTGAGCGGCGTGTAAGTTCTTCGGTGTCGGGTTCCGGACGCGGAATTCAGCATCACACGTACAGTGCGAAATCAGGAGTCGGAATGAGCCTCAAGAAGCTGGCCCCGCTGCCCCCCAAGCCGAAGAAGCAGCTCCCGCCGCCGCCCCCGCCGAAGCCCAAGAAGAAGCACGCGCCGAAGCCGCTGCCCAAGCCGCTGCCCGGCCAGGACCGCTGAGCCGGCTGAACGCGCGGTGAATTAAAAGGGGGCCGATGGTGCACCGCCGGCCCCTTTTTCTTTTTCGTTCGGGACGGCGATTCGAAAGGGGAATCCGATGGGCGACGAGGACGACGAGTTCGAGTGCGAGACCCCCACCATTCCCGCCCGGACGGCATTCCGCCGTTTCTGGCCGCTGACGAAGGGGCTCAGGAGATGGCTGCTCCTCGTCTGGCTGTGCACGGTGCTCGCCGCGCTCGCCGAGACCGAGGCCATCCTGCTGTTCGGTGACCTCACCGACCACGCCCTGCAGAAGGGCTCGCCGGCCGCGTTCTGGAGCCCGGCGCTGAAGTGGCTGGGCATCGCGGTGCTCGGCGCGCTCGTCGCGTACGCCGGCAACTCCCTCGCCGCCTGGGCGACCGAGCGGTTCGTGATGCGGCTGCGCGAGCACGTCTTCGACCACGTCCAGCAACTGCCCCCGCACTTCTTCCAGCGTCACCGCCAGGGCGATCTGCTCTCCCGGCTGACCAGTGACGTGGAAGCGATCGAGACGATGGTCGTGTCCGGCCTGGTGGGCGCCGCCTCGGCGGCCTTCTCCGCCCTCTTCTACGCGGCCGCCGCGTTCTGGCTGCGCTGGGACCTGGCCGCCGCCACCTTCGTCCTCGCGCCCCTGTTCTGGCTGGCCGCCCGCCGCTTCTCCGGTTCCATCAAGGACGTCTCCCGCGAGGGCCGGGTCGCCGACGGCGCGATCACCTCCGTGGTGGAGGAGGCCCTCGGCACCATCGTGCTGACCCAGGCCTACGACCGCCGCGACGCCGAACGCCGCCGGCTGCACGAGGAGGCCACCGCCTGGTTCCGCGCCTCGGTCCGCTCCGCCCGCCTGAACGAGGCCTACGAGCAGCTCGTCCAGGTCATCGAGACGGTGTGCGTGCTCGCCGTGATCGGCATCGGCGCCTGGGAGATCTCCACCGGCCGGATGACCCTCGGTGAGCTCCTCGCCTTCGCCGCGTTCCTCGGCTACCTCTACCCGCCGGTGCGCGGCCTCGCCCAGCTGGGCCTCACCGTCACCGCCGCCACGGCGGGCGCCGAGCGGCTCATCGAGATCCTGGACGCCGGACCGTCGGTCACCGACCCCCGGCACCCGGCCGACACCGGCCGCCCGGACGGAACCGTCGAGGTCCGGGACGTGACCTTCCGCTACCCGGGCGCCGACGACACCGCCCTCGAAGGCCTGTCCTTCGCGGTGCGCCCCGGCGAGCTGGTGATCGTCACCGGCCCGAGCGGCGCGGGCAAGTCCACGGTGTCCAAGCTGCTGCTGCGCTTCTACGACCCGGACGCGGGCGACGTCCTGCTGGACGGCACCCCGCTGCGCGACTTCCCGCTGGCGCGCCTGCGGGAGTACGTCACCCTGCTCCCCCAGGAGACCCTGGTGCTGCACGACACGGTGCGCGCCAACATCGCCTGCGGCCGGCCCGGCGCCAGCGACCAGGCCATCGAGGAGGCGGCGAGGGCGGCGGACGCCCACGACTTCATCGTCCGGTTGCCCGACGGCTACGACACGCCGGTGGACTCCCACTCGGCCCGTCTGTCCGGCGGTCAGCTCCAGCGTCTGGCCATCGCCCGCGCCATCCTCCGCGACGCCCCGGTCCTGGTCCTGGACGAGCCCACGACCGGCCTGGACGCGATGGCCGCCCGCCGCGTGGTGAAGCCCCTGCGCCGCCTGATGGCCGGCCGTACGACGATCATGATCACGCACGACCTCAACCTCGCCCCCGACGCCGACCGCATCCTCGTCGTCGACCGGGGCCGGGTCGTGGAGACCGGCCGGCATGACGAGCTGCTCGCCCGGGGCGGGGCGTACGCGCGGCTGCACCGCTCGCAAAACGGCGCGGTGATGGACACCGGCGAACTGCGCATGCCGCTGTGGGAGGACCAGCGGGCACGGCAGCCGGATCACACCCCTCGGTACGGGCAGCCGGAGCACCCGGACCAGCATGGGCAGCCGGCTCCGACGTACCCGCATGGGCAGCCGACCCAGACGTACCCGCACGGGCAGGGATTCGAGGCGTACGCCCCCGCCGGGGCCTGGGCCCAGCCCGGCTGCGAGCCGTGCGGAAACATGCCGGCGTACCTGCCCGACGGCCGCCCCCTCTTCCGTGAGGAGCAGGCCTGGCCGGGCAGTTGACGGGGCGTCCGGCCGCCGACGGGATCCCACCATCCGGGACAGTGCCGTAAAGGGTTCACGCTCCTGTCGAAGTCCACTACCCTGGACCTGGCAGTACATCGCGATGAACGAACTCGATCAAGCACCAGGACCGCCCGTGACCGCCACCTCCAGCACCGCCACGCAGACCCCGGTCGCCCCCGTCCAGGGGCCGCGCCGCCTCGGCTCGCTGGGCCCGGTGGGCCTCGTCCTGGCCGGCGGAGTCTCGGTCCAGTTCGGCGGCGCCCTCGCGGTGACGCTGATGCCCCGGGCCGGCGCACCCGGCGTCGTCACCCTGCGCCTCCTCGCGGCGGCGCTGGTCCTCCTCCTGGTCTGCCGCCCCCGGCTGCGCGGCCACTCCCGCACCGACTGGGGCACGGTGGTCGCCTTCGGTATCGCCATGGGCGCGATGAACGGCCTCTTCTACGAGGCGGTCGCCCGTATCCCGCTGGGCCCGGCGGTCACCCTGGAGGTCCTCGGCCCGCTGGCCCTGTCCGTCCTGGCCTCCCGCCGCGCGATCAACGCCGTGTGGGCGGGCCTGGCCCTGCTCGGTGTGTTCCTGCTGGGCGGCGGAGGCTTCGACACCCTCGACCCCATAGGTGTCGCTTTTGCCCTGGGGGCCGGTGCCATGTGGGCGATCTATATCCTCTTCAGCGCCCGCACGGGCCGCCGCTTCCCCCAGGCGGACGGTCTGGCCCTCGCCATGGCCGTAGCGGCCGTTCTCTTCCTTCCGATCGGTGTGGCCTCGGCGGGCACCCGTCTGCTGAACCCCACCACGATCGCCCTCGGCGCGGCCGTGGCCCTGCTGTCCTCGGTCCTGCCCTACACCCTGGAACTGCTCGCCCTGCGCCGCCTGCCCGCCTCCACCTTCGCCATCCTGATGAGTCTCGAACCGGCGATCGCGGCAACGGCCGGTTTCCTCATCCTCGGCCAGTCCCTGTCCCTGCGGGAGGCGGGCGCGATCGCCCTGGTCATCGCGGCGAGCATCGGCGCGGTCCGCACCCAGGTCGGCCGGTCGAAGAGTCAGGCGGCGAGCGATGCGGGGGGCCGCGCGGGGAGCCAGGCGGAGAGTCGGGCAGGGAGTCGCGCTGAGAGTCACGCGGGGAGTCAGGTGGCGAGCTCCCCTCACGGGGCATAGGCGCCGGCACGCGCAGGGGAGCCGGCCCTGCGGCCGGAACAAATTCATGCAAGCACGCTTGATTGTTTCTGAGCCCGCTGCCATGCTCCCCTCATGGCCGACCCGACGCCCGTCATCGACGACCTGCGTGCGGAGAGCGAGGAACTCGACCGGCTCACCGCCGAGTTGACCCCCGCGCAGTGGGCGCTCCCCACTCCCGCGCCCGGGTGGACCCTCGCCCACCAGATCGCCCACCTCGCCTGGACCGACCGCTCGGCGCTGCTGGCCGTCACCGATGCGGACGCCTTCCAGGCGCTGGTCGAGAAGGCGCTCACCGCTCCCGGCTCGTTCGTGGACCAGGGCGCGGAGGAAGGCGCCCGTCTGGCGCCCGCCGAACTGCTGGCGGGATGGCGGGAAGGGCGTGACGCGCTCGACCGGGCGCTGCGTGCGGCTCCACCCGGCTCCCGTTTCCCCTGGTACGGCCCGCCCATGTCGGCCGCCTCGATGGCCACGGCCCGTCTTATGGAGACCTGGGCCCATGGGCTGGACATCGCCGAGGCGCTGGGTGTGGTCCGCCCACCCGGCGAT
Source organism: Streptomyces filipinensis (assembly GCF_014649495.1). Taxonomy (GTDB): domain Bacteria; phylum Actinomycetota; class Actinomycetes; order Streptomycetales; family Streptomycetaceae; genus Streptomyces; species Streptomyces filipinensis. The sequence continues at coordinate 136,839 of NZ_BMTD01000004.1, forward strand.
CGGCTCAGGCATGTGGCCCGGCTCGGGGTGCGGACCCGCGACTTCGCCCACACCGTCCACGGGCTCACCCCGCCCGCCGACGAGTTCCGCGTGGAACTGACCGCGCCCTCCGGCGAGGTGTGGACATACGGCCCCGAAGACGCCCCGCAACGCGTCACCGGCCCCGTCCTCGACTTCTGCCTCCTCGTCACCCAGCGCGCCCACCGCACCGACCTCGCCCTGACCGCCGTGGGCCCGGACGCCGACCGCTGGCTGGACATCGCGCAGGCGTTCGCGGGCCCGCCCGGTACCGGCCGCCCGCCGAAGGGGGCTCCGGCGTGACCGTGCTGCGCGTCGGCAACTTCTCCGGCTTCTACGGCGACCGCGCGGCCGCCCTGCGCGAGATGCTCACCGGCGGCGAGGTGGACGTCCTCACCGGCGACTACCTCGCCGAACTCACCATGCTGATCCTCGCCCGCGACCGGTTGAAGGACCCGTCCGCCGGATACGCCCGCACCTTCCTGCGCCAGCTGGAGGACTGCCTCGGCCTCGCCCGCGAGCGCGGGGTGAAGATCGTCGTCAACGCGGGCGGCCTCAATCCGGCCGGACTCGCCGAGGCGACCCGGGAACTGGCCGGCCGGCTCGGCATCCCGGCCGCCGTCGCGCACGTCGAGGGCGACGACCTGACCGCCCGCCACCCCGGCGCCCTCGCCGCCCACGCCTACCTCGGCGGCTTCGGCATCGCCGAGTGCCTGCGGGCCGGCGCGGACATCGTCGTCACCGGGCGGGTGACCGACGCGGCCCTCGTCACCGGGCCCGCCGCCGCCCACTTCGGCTGGCGGCCGGGGGAGTACGACCGGCTCGCGGGCGCCGTCGTCGCCGGGCACGTGCTGGAGTGCGGCACGCAGGCCACCGGCGGGAACTACGCGTTCTTCCGGGAGGGGGACGTACGCCGGCCCGGCTTCCCGCTCGCCGAGATCCACGCCGACGGCAGCAGTGTCGTCACCAAGCACCCCGGCACCGGCGGCCTGGTCGACGTCGGCACGGTCACCGCCCAGCTGCTGTACGAGACCGGCGGCGGCCGGTACGCCGGGCCCGATGTCACCGCCCGGCTGGACACCGCCCGGCTGAGCCAGGACGGCCCGGACCGGGTGCGGATCGAGGGTGTGCGGGGGGAGGCGCCGCCGCCGACGCTCAAGGCCGGGCTCAACCGGCTCGGCGGCTTCCGCAACGAGGTCGCCTTCGTCCTCACCGGACTCGACATCGAGGCCAAGGCGGACCTGGTGCGCGAGCAGCTCACCGACGCGCTCGCCAAGTCCCCGCCGGCCGAGGTGCGTTGGGAACTGGTCCGCACCGACCGGGCGGACGCCGGCACCGAGGAGACGGCGAGCGCCCTGCTGCGGCTCGTCGTACGGGATCCGGACGAGCGGGTCGTCGGCCGGGCGCTGAGCGGGGCCGCGGTGGAGCTGGCGCTGGCCAGCTACCCGGGCTTCCATGTGCTGTCCCCACCCGAAAAGGGCACCCCTTACGGGGTCTTCGAGGATGTGGCCGTCGCCCATGGCGCCGTAGACCACACGGCCGTTCTCCCCGACGGACGCCGTGTTCCCGTGCCGCCGCCCCGGGAAACCCGGCCGCTGAGCGACGTACCGCCCCCACCCCTGCCCCCGCCGCTGCCGGCCGGTCCGACCCGGCGTGCGCCGCTCGGCCTGGTCGCCGGCGCCCGCAGCGGGGACAAGGGCGGGAACGCCAACGTCGGCGTCTGGGCCCGCACCGAGGACGCCTGGCGGTGGCTCGCGCACGAGCTGACCGCCGAAAGGTTCCAGCAGCTGATCCCCGAGAGCCGCGACCTGCCCGTCACCCGGCACGTGCTGCCGAACCTGCGCGCGGTCAACTTCGTCGTCGAGGGCATCCTCGGCGCGGGTGTCGCCGCCCGCCACCGCTTCGACCCGCAGGCCAAGGCCCTCGGCGAATGGCTGCGCTCCCGCCACCTGGACATCCCGGAGACCCTCCTGTGACGGTTCTCAAGACAGCGCTGGACCCCGCCGGCCCCGATCACCGGGCCCACCGCGAGGCCATGCTCGCCAAGCTCGCCGACCTCGACGCCGAGCACGCCAAGGCGCTCGCGGGCGGCGGCGAGAAGTACGTCGCACGGCACCGGGAGCGCGGCAAGCTGCTCGCCCGCGAACGCATCGAACTGCTCCTCGACCCCGACACCCCGTTCCTGGAGCTGTCCCCGCTCGCCGCCTGGGGCAGCGACTACACCGTCGGCGCCTCCCTGGTCACCGGCATCGGCGTGGTCGAGGGCGTGGAGTGCCTGATCACCGCCAACGACCCGACCGTGCGCGGCGGCGCGAGCAACCCGTGGAGCCTGAAGAAGGCCCTGCGCGCCAACGACATCGCCCTCGCCAACCGGCTGCCCTGCATCAGCCTGGTGGAGTCGGGCGGTGCGGACCTGCCGTCGCAGAAGGAGATCTTCATTCCCGGCGGCGCGATCTTCCGCGACCTCACCCGGCTGTCGGCGGCCGGGATTCCCACGATCGCGGTCGTCTTCGGCAACTCCACGGCCGGGGGCGCCTACGTCCCGGGCATGTCCGACCACGTGATCATGGTCAAGGAGCGGGCGAAGGTCTTCCTCGGCGGGCCGCCGCTGGTGAAGATGGCCACCGGCGAGGAGAGCGACGACGAGTCCCTCGGCGGCGCCGAGATGCACGCGCGCGTGTCCGGCCTCGCCGACCACTTCGCCGTCGACGAGCCGGACGCGTTGCGCCGGGCCCGCCGGGTGGTCGCCCGCCTCAACCACCGCAAGGCGTACCCGGACCCCGGACCCGCCGAGCCGCCCCGGTACGACCCGGAGGAGCTGCTGGGCATCGTCCCCGGCGACCTCAGGACGCCCTTCGACCCGCGCGAGGTCATCGCCCGGATCGTGGACGCCTCCGACTTCGACGAGTTCAAGCCGCTGTACGGCACGAGTCTGGTGACCGGCTGGGCGAGCCTGCACGGCTACCCGGTCGGGATCCTGGCCAACGCCCAGGGCGTCCTGTTCAGCGCCGAGTCGCAGAAGGCGGCCCAGTTCATCCAGCTCGCCAACCAGCGCGACATCCCGCTGCTCTTCCTGCACAACACCACCGGCTACATGGTCGGCAAGGAGTACGAGCAGGGCGGGATCATCAAACACGGCGCGATGATGATCAACGCGGTGAGCAACAGCAAGGTCCCGCATCTGTCCGTGCTCATGGGGGCGTCGTACGGCGCCGGGCACTACGGCATGTGCGGACGGGCGTACGACCCCCGGTTCCTGTTCGCCTGGCCCAGCGCCAAGTCCGCCGTCATGGGCCCGCAGCAGCTCGCCGGCGTGCTGTCGATCGTCGCCCGCCAGTCGGCCGAGGCGAAGGGGCAGCCGTACGACGAGGACGCGGACGCCGCCCTGCGCGCCATGGTGGAGCGGCAGATCGAGTCCGAGTCGCTGCCGATGTTCCTGTCCGGGCGGCTGTACGACGACGGTGTCATCGACCCGCGCGACACCCGCACCGTCCTCGGCCTGTGCCTGTCCGCCGTGCACACCGCGCCCTACGAGGGCGCGCGCGGCGGCTTCGGCGTCTTCCGGATGTGAGGGACCACGTGATTTCGACTCTGCTCGTCGCCAACCGGGGCGAGATCGCCTGCCGGATCTTCCGCAGCTGCCGCGACATGGGCATCCGGACGGTCGCCGTGCACTCGGACGCCGACGCGGACGCACTCCACACGCGCGTGGCCGACGCCGCCGTACGGCTGCCGGGCGCGGCGCCCGCCGAGACGTATCTGCGCGGCGACCTGATCGTGGAGGCGGCCCTGGCCGCCGGGGCCGACGCCGTGCACCCCGGCTACGGCTTCCTCGCCGAGAACGCCGGCTTCGCCCGCGCGGTCCTCGACGCCGGACTGACCTGGATCGGCCCCCCTCCGGAGGCGATCGAGGCGATGGCGTCCAAGACCCGCGCGAAGGAGCTGATGGGCATCGCCGCCCTCGCCGAAGCCGACATCGTCGAGACCGACCTGCCGGTGCTGGTCAAGGCGGCCGCCGGCGGCGGTGGACGCGGGATGCGGATCGTGCGCCGCCTGGACGAGCTGGGCGCCGCCCTGGAAGGCGCACGCGCCGAGGCCGCGAGCGCCTTCGGTGACGGCGAGGTCTTCGTGGAGCCGTACCTGGAACACGGCCGCCACGTCGAGGTGCAGATCCTCGCCGACACCCACGGCACGATCTGGCCGCTCGGCACCCGCGACTGCTCCCTCCAGCGCCGCCACCAGAAGGTCATCGAGGAGGCCCCGGCGCCCGGCCTCTCCGAGGCGCTCACCAACGACCTGTACGCGCTCGCCGTGCAGGCCGCCTGCGCCGTCGCCTACGTCGGCGCCGGCACCGTCGAGTTCCTGGTCGCCGACGGACGCGCCCACTTCCTGGAGATGAACACCCGCCTCCAGGTCGAACACCCGGTGACGGAGGAGGTGTTCGGCGTCGACCTGGTGGCGGAACAGATCCGCGTCGCCGAGGGCCACGCCCTCGAAAAGGACCCGCCACGCGCGCGTGGCCACGCCATCGAGGCCCGCCTGTACGCCGAGGACCCCGCCCGCGACTGGGCCCCGCAGACCGGCACCCTGCACCGCCTCGCCGTACCGGCCGGCGTCCGCCTGGACACGGGCTACACCGACGGCGACACCGTCGGCGTCCACTACGACCCCATGCTCGCCAAGGCCGTCGCCCACGCCCCCACCCGCGCGGAGGCGATCCGCCGGCTCGCCGGCGCACTGGAGCGCACGGTGATCCACGGCCCGGTCACCAACCGGGACCTGCTGGTGCGCTCGCTGCGCCACGAGGAGTTCACCGGCGGCCGCGCCGACACCGGCTTCTACGACCGCCACCTCACCGGACTCACCGAGCCCGCCCCCGATCCGTACGCCCCCCTGGCCGCCGCCCTCGCCGACGCCCACGGCCGCTCCCGCTTCGGCGGCTGGCGCAACGTTCCCTCGCAGCCGCAGGTCAAGCGGTACGAGATGGCGGGCGAGGAGCACGAGGTCCGCTACCGCCACGGCAGGCAGGGACTCGCGGCGGACGGGGTGCGGGTCGTGCACGCCGGGGAGGGCCTGGTCGTCCTCGAAGCCGACGGTGTGGAGCGCCGGTTCGAGGTGTGCGCCTACGGCGACGAGGTGTACGTCGACGGCACCCGTCTGACCGCCCTGCCCCGCTTCCCCGACCCCACCGCCCAGCTCGCACCGGGCTCCCTGCTCGCCCCCATGCCGGGCACGGTCGTACGCGTCGCCGAGGGCCTGACGGAAGGGGCGACGGTGCAGGCCGGCCAGGGACTCGTATGGCTGGAGGCGATGAAGATGCAACATCAGATCACCGCGCCGGTCACCGGCACGCTCAGCGCCCTGCACGCCAGACCCGGGCAGCAGGTGGAGCCCGGCCTGCTGCTGGCAGTGGTGCAACCCGCCTGAAGGGGCGCGGGGAACCACGCGAGCGACCACCCACACGCCGCACTCGGAGGACTCGCATGACCACGCACATCGAATCCGAAGAACACAAAGCCCTGCGGTCCGCGGTAGCGGCCCTGGGCAGACGTTTCGGCCGCGACTACCTCGTACAGACCGTCGCCGCGGGCAGGCCCCCCACCGAACTCTGGTCCGAAGCGGGCAAACTCGGCTACCTGGGCGTCAGCCTCCCGGAGGAGTACGGAGGCGGCGGCGGTGGCATCACCGAACTCTCCCTCGTGCTGGAGGAGTTGGGCGCCGCAGGCTCCCCCCTCCTCATGCTGGTGGTCTCACCGGCCATCTGCGGCACCGTGATCGCCCGCTTCGGCACGGAGGACCAGAAGCGGCAGTGGCTCCCCGGTATCGCCGACGGCACCCGCCTCATGGCCTTCGGCATCACCGAACCCGACGCCGGCTCCAACAGCCACCGCATCACCACCACGGCCCGCCGCGACGGCGCCGACTGGCTCCTGACCGGGCGCAAGGTCTTCATCTCCGGTGTCGACATCGCGGACGCCGTCCTCATCGTCGGCCGCACGGAGGACGCGCGCACCGGACGCCTCAAGCCCTGCCTGTTCATCGTCCCGACCGACGCCGAGGGCTTCCACCGGCGCCCGATCGACATGGAGCTGAGCGCCGCCGAGAAGCAGTTCGAGCTGGTGCTGGACGACGTACGGCTGCCTGCCGACGCCCTCGTCGGCGACGAGGACGCCGGCCTGCTGCAGCTGTTCGCCGGGCTCAACCCCGAGCGCATCATGACGGCGGCCTTCGCCATCGGGATGGGCCGCTACGCACTCGCCAGAGCCGTCGAGTACGCCCGCGACCGCAACGTCTGGAAGACCCCCATCGGCGCCCACCAGGCCATCGCCCACCCCCTGGCGCAGGCGCACATCGACCTGGAACTGGCCCGGCTGATGACGCGGAAGGCGGCCCACCTCTACGACGCCGGCGACGACACCGGCGCGGGTGAGGCCGCCAACATGGCCAAGTACGCGGCCGGGGAGGCCTGCGTGAAGGCCGTCGACCAGGCCGTGCACACCCTCGGCGGCAACGGCCTCACCCGGGAATTCGGACTCGCCTCGTTGATAACGGCCGCACGCGTGGCTCGTATCGCTCCGGTGAGCCGGGAGATGATTCTCAACTACGTCTCCCATCAGACCCTGGGCCTGCCCAAGTCGTACTAGGCGAGCCGCAGACCGTCCTGGAGGAACCGTGTTCCGCAGCGAGTACGCAGACGTTCCGCCCGTAGCACTGCCCATCCACGACGCCGTCCTGGGCCACGCCGCCGACTTCGGCGAGCGCCCCGCCCTCGTCGACGGCACGGACGGCACCACCCTCTCGTACGCGCAGGTGAACCGGTTCCACCGGCGCCTCGCCGCCTCCCTCGCCGACGCGGGCGTCCGCAAGGGCGACGTCCTCGCCCTGCACAGCCCCAACACCATCGCCTTCCCGACCGCCTTCTACGGGGCCACACGCGCGGGCGCGGCCGTCACCACCGTGCATCCGCTCGCCACACCCGAGGAGTTCGCCAAACAGCTCGGCGACAGCGGCGCCCGCTGGATCATCACCGTCTCCCCCCTGCTGGAGACGGCCCGCCGCGCCGCCGAACTCGCGGGCGGCGTACGGGAGATCTTCGTGTGCGACAGCGCGCCCGGACACCGCTCCCTGACCGACATGCTCGCCGCCGACGCCCCCGAGCCGCACCTCACCATCGACCCGGACGAGGACATCGCCGCGCTGCCCTACTCCTCCGGCACCACCGGCATCCCCAAGGGCGTGATGCTCACCCACCGGCAGATCGCCACCAACCTGGCCCAGCTGGAGCCCGCCGTCCCCACCGGACCGGACGAACGCATCCTCGCCGTGCTGCCGTTCTTCCACATCTACGGCCTCACCGCCCTGATGAACGCCCCCCTGAGGAAGGGCGCCACGGTCGTCGTACTGCCTCGCTTCGACCTGGAGACCTTCCTCGCCGCGATCGAGAAACACCGCATCACCGGCCTGTACGTCGCCCCGCCGATCGTCCTCGCCCTCGCCAAGCACCCGGCGGTCACCCGCTACGACCTCTCCTCACTGACGTACGTCATGAGCGCCGCCGCCCCGCTGGACGCCGCACTCGCCCGCGCCTGCTCCGACCGGCTCGGCCTGCCCCCCATCGGCCAGGCCTACGGCATGACGGAACTGTCACCCGGCACCCACGTCGTCCCCCTCGACCGCCTGCACGAGGCCCCCGCCGGCACCGTCGGCAGGCTCATCGCCGGCACCGAGATGCGGATCGTCTCCCTCGGCGACCCCGGCAAGGACCTCGGCACCGGCGAACCCGGCGAGATCCTGATCCGTGGCCCCCAGGTGATGAAGGGCTACCTCGGCCGTCCTGACGCCACCGCCGCGATGATCGACGCCGACGGCTGGCTGCACACCGGGGACGTCGGCTACACCGACGCCGGGGGCTGGCTGTTCGTCGTGGACCGGGTGAAGGAACTCATCAAGTACAAGGGCTTCCAGGTGGCCCCCGCCGAACTGGAGGCCCTGCTGCTCACCCACCCCGGCATCGCCGACGCCGCCGTCATCGGCTCCCGCAACGACGACGGCAACGAGATCCCGCACGCCTTCGTCGTCCGCGCCGGCACCGCCCCGGACCTGACCGAGAACGAGATCATGCTGCACGTAGCCGAACGCGTCGCCCCCTACAAGCGGGTCCGCCGGGTCACCTTCGTCGACACCGTGCCCCGCGCCGCCTCCGGAAAGATCCTGCGCCGACAGCTCAGGGAGCGCCCGTGACCGCGCTGATCGGCCGCACGCGCGCCCGTGCCGTCGAAACCCTCAGCCTGGACGCCACCGAGACCCGCAACGCGCTCTCGGCGGCACTCGTCCGCGACCTCGCGGGCGCCCTCACCGACTGCGCCGGGGACCCCGAGGTCCGGGCCGTCGTCCTCACCCACACCGGCACCACCTTCTGCGCCGGCGCCGACCTGCGCGACCCGCCCCACCCCGACGCCCTGCTCGCCCTGCTCCGGCAGGTCGTCGAGCTGCCCAGACCCGTCGTCGCCCGGGTCACCGGACACGTCCGCGCCGGCGGCCTCGGCCTCCTGGCGGCCTGCGACATCGCCGCCGCCGGCCCCCGGGCCACCTTCGCCTTCACCGAGGTCCGCATCGGCGTGGCCCCCGCGGTGATCTCCCTGCCGGTCATCCCGCGCACCGACCCCCGCGCACTGGCCCGCTACTACCTCACCGGCGAACGCTTCGACCCCGCCGAAGCCGTACGCCTCGGCCTGCTCACCGTCACCGGTGACGACGTGGACGAAGCCCTCGCGCCCGTACTGGACGGCCTGCGCCGCTCCTCCCCCGAGGCCCTGGACGAGACGAAACAGCTGCTCACGGCTAGGGTGCTGGAAACGTTCGACCGGGACGCGGCGGAGCTGACCGCGCTCTCGGCCCGGCTGTTCTCCACCGCCCAGGCCCGGGAGGGGATGACGGCCTTCCTGGAAAGACGGGATGCGGCATGGGTGGTGTGACCACATGAGCACAACGGTGGAACGCGACCGCGTACCCAAGCAGGACCGCAGCCGGGCCACCCGGCAGCGGCTCCTGGAGGCCGCCGTGGCCTGCCTGGCCGAACACGGCTGGGCGGGCTCGACCGTCGCCGTCGTCGCCGAGCGCGCCGGTGTCTCCCGCGGCGCCGCCCAGCACCACTTCCCGACCCGCGAGGACCTGTTCACGGCCGCCGTCGAGTACGTCGCCGAGGAACGCTCCACCGCCCTGCGGGCGCTCTTCCCGGGCGGCCCCGCCGACCGCCGCGCCGTCGTCGCCGCCCTCGTCGACCTCTACACCGGCCCCCTCTTCCGCGCCGCCCTGCACCTGTGGGTCGCCGCCTCCAACGAGGACCAGCTGCGCTCGCGCGTGACCGAGCTGGAGGCCCGCGTCGGCCGCGAGACCCACCGCATCGCCGTCGACCTCCTCGGCGCCGACGAGTCCCGCCCCGGCGTCCGCGAGAACGTCCAGGGCCTGCTCGACATGGCCCGCGGCCTCGGCCTCGCCAACCTCCTCACCGACGACACCGCCCGCCGGGACCGCGTCGTCGCCCAGTGGGCCGACTTGCTCGACCGCGCCCTGGGCTGAGCCGCCACCGGGGCCCGGTCCCGGCCACAGGGACCTTCCGGACCGCCGAGCACACCCGCTCCGAGCGTGAGGTGGGCCACACCCCTATCCGGCGGCGGGCAGTACCCTTGCCGCATGCTTCCGATGCTCGTTCGACGCCGCCACGTGGACTACGTGCGCGTCACGAGCATGGGCTGTCGCCATTCGGCCTGATTCAGCCCCCTTTTTTCTCCCCTTCTTACGGCATCCTGGGCGCCGCCCTACCCTCGGCGGCCTGCCCGTGGCCCACACACCCCTGTGGACGCATCCATGACGACGCACACCGCGACGACGACCTCGTCGTACGACCAGCTCCCCATCATCGACCTGTCGGCGGCCGAACACGGCCCCCAGGCCCGCGCACTGCTCCACGCCCAACTGCACAGCGCCGCACACGACGTGGGTTTCTTCCAGCTCGTCGGGCACGGCGTCACCCCGGCCGAGACCGACGCGCTGCTCACCGCCATGCGCGCCTTCTTCACCCTCCCCGAGGCCGACCGGCTCGCCCTCGACAACGTCAACTCGCCCCATTTCCGCGGCTACACCCGCACCGGCGACGAACGCACCGCCGGCGCCCGCGACTGGCGCGACCAGCTCGACATAGGCGCCGAACGCCCCGCCCGCGTCCCCGCCGCCGGCGAACCCCCGTACTGGTGGCTGCAGGGCCCCAACCAGTGGCCGGCCGCCCTCCCCGAGCTGCGCACCGCGGCCCTCGCCTGGATCGACAAGCTCAGCGGGGTCGCCGAACGCCTCCTGCGCGAACTCCTCACCGCGATAGGCGCCCCCGCCGACTTCTACGACCCGGTCTTCGGCGACCACGCCCACCCCCACCTCAAGCTCGTCCGCTACCCCGGCAGCGCGGGCGACGGCACCGACCAGGGCGTGGGTGCCCACAAGGACTACGGCTTCCTGACCCTGCTCCTGCAGGACACCGTGGGCGGCCTCCAGGTCCAGCGCGAGGACGGCCGCTTCCACGACGTCCCGCCCATCGACGGCGCCTTCGTGGTCAATCTCGGCGAACTCCTGGAGGTCGCCACCAACGGCTACCTGCTGGCCACCAACCACCGCGTGGTCAGCCCTCCCGGGGCCACCGAACGCTTCTCCGTGCCGTTCTTCTACAACCCCCGCCTGGACGCGCGGGTCGAGCCGCTGCCCTTCCCGCACGCGTCGAAGGCCCCCGGCATCACGACGGACCCGACGAACCCCCTCTACGCCGAGTACGGCTACAACGAACTCAAGGGCAAACTCAGGGCCCACCCGCTGGTGGCGGAGAGGCACCACGCGGAGCTGCTGGCGCCCGCGTGAGAAGCCGCCCCCAAGGGGCGCCTCTCAGGGGCGCGGGGCGGTACCGACAGGCGGCTCCGCCGCGTGGGCGCGACGGGCCACCACCGGCCCGCAGCCGTCCGCGCCCCTGAGCCGCCCCTTCTCAGCGGGCGATCTCCCCGTACCCCTCGATGTCCTCCGGCCGCCGCGGCCCCGGTCCCACATACCGAGCGGAAGGCCGCACCAGACGACCGGTCCGCTTCTGCTCAAGAATGTGCGCCGACCACCCCGCCGTACGGGCGCACGTGAACATCGAAGTGAACATGTTCGCCGGGACCTCGGCGAAGTCCAGCATGATCGCGGCCCAGAACTCCACGTTCGTGGCCAGCACCCGATCCGGCCGCCGGTTGTGCAGCTCCTCCAGCGCCGCCTTCTCCAGCGCCTCCGCGACCTCGAACCGCGGAGCCCCCAGCTCCCGCGCCGTGCGCCGCAGCACCCGCGCCCGCGGATCCTCCGCCCGGTACACCCGGTGCCCGAACCCCATCAGCCGCTCACCCCGGTCCAGGGCCTGCCGGACATACGCCTCCGCGTCCCCCGTCCGCTCGATCTCCTCGATCATCCCGAGCACCCGCGACGGCGCACCCCCGTGCAGCGGCCCGGACATCGCCCCGACCGCCCCGGACAGCGCCGCGGCGACGTCCGCGCCCGTCGACGCGATCACCCGCGCCGTGAACGTCGACGCGTTCATCCCGTGCTCGGCGGCGGACGTCCAGTACGCGTCCACGGCCGCGACATGCCGCGGATCCGGCTCACCCCGCCAGCGGATCATGAACCGCTCCACCACCGACTTCGCCTTGTCGATCTCCCGCTGCGGCACCATCGGCAGCATCTGCCCCCGCGCGGACTGGGCGACGTACGACAGCGCCATGACGGCCGCCCGCGCCAGGTCGTCCCGGGCCCGCCGCTCGTCGATGTCGAGCAGCGGCTTCAGCCCCCACACCGGCGCCAGCATGGCCAGCGCCGACTGCACGTCCACCCGGATGTCCCCGGAGTGCACCGGGATCGGGAACGGCTCCGCGGGCGGCAGACCGGGATTGAAGGCACCGTCGACCAGCAGCCCCCACACGTTCCCGAACGAGACGTGCCCCACCAGATCCTCGATGTCGACGCCCCGGTAGCGCAGGGCACCGCCCTCCTTGTCCGGTTCGGCGATCTCCGTCTCGAACGCGACGACTCCCTCGAGTCCGGGTACGAAATCGGACATCAGGCGGCTCCTCGTGATGTGGTCGGCGGCGGTCACCCCCGTGATGCCCCGATCGGCCGGTGGTCACCCAAACCGCAAGGGAACCAGCACGATAACCCCCAGTGTCACACTTGGGGAGCCCACGCGACACTCAGTGCCAGAGCCGTCGGAGGCCTCCTGGACGCACACACCGCACGTCGGCAAGATGACCGCGTGACCGACCGCGAACCCTTTCCGGACCCCGTCCTCGACCCTGCGGCCATGCGCAAGCAGTACCGGGCCGAGGGCCTCGCCGAACAGGACCTCGCCACGCACCCCATGGACCAGTTCGCCCGCTGGTTCGAGGACGCCGCCCGGGCGGCCCTGCACGGCACGGTCTACGAACCCAACGCGATGGTCGTCTCCACGGCGGACGCGACAGGCCGCCCCAGCTCGCGCACCGTCCTCATGAAGCAGTTCGACACCGAGGGCTTCGTCTTCTACACCAACTACGACTCCCGCAAGGCCCGCGACCTGGCCGAGAACCCGCACACCTGCCTGCTCTTCCCCTGGCACCCGCTCGCCCGCCAGGTCATCGTCACCGGCACCGCCCACCGCACCGCCCGCGACGAGACCACCGCCTACTTCCGCAGCCGCCCGCACGGCTCACAGCTGGGCGCCTGGGCCAGCGCCCAGTCCGCACCCATCGCCTCCCGCGCCGAACTGGACACCGCCTACGCCGACCTGGAGGCCCGCTACCCCGAAGGCGAACAGGTCCCCGTCCCCCCGCACTGGGGCGGCTACCGCGTCACCCCGGAGACGATCGAGTTCTGGCAGGGCCGCGAGAACCGCCTCCACGACCGCCTCCTGTACACCCTGCGGCCCGACGGCCGCTGGCAGGTGGAACGCCTCAGTCCCTGACCCGCCCCGAGGCCTACGCGTCCCGCACCGCCTCCGCCAGATCCAGCGCCGCCGCGATCCGCGCCGCCACGTCCTCCGCATAGGCCGCGTCCGACCGTTCGAAACGGCTGCGTCCCGCACCGCGCAGGAACGTCACCACACCCAGCGTCCGCCCCCGGCTGCGCAGCACCACACACAGGGCGTGCACCGCGTCACCGGGCCACTGCCGGGCCAGCGCCCACTCCCGCGCCCGCTCCGCGGGGACCGACCCGGCGTCCGCGCGAACGGCCCCGGACCGCTCCACACACTGCAGCGCCGGATGACCCGCCTCGTAGCGCACCGGCAGCCCGGCCGCGCCCGTGAGCAGGCTCGGCCCCGGCGCCCCGGCGGGCGTCGCCGCCAGCCGCACCAGCCGTACGGCCCCCTCCTCACCCGCCGGACGCGGGGACGGCAGGACACGGTCGATCAACGCGTGATCCGCGAACCCCGCCAGGGCGAAGTCCAGATGGACGGTGGCCGCCTCGGCCGGATCCTCGCACTCGGCGGCGGCACGCGCGGCCCGGTGCAGCTGGTTGGTACGGAACCGCAGCAGGGCCGCCTCCTGCTCGCCCTGCTTGGCCTCCGTGACGTCCTGGAACAGCCAGCCGACGCCCAGCGGCACCGGCTCCTCCGCCAGCGGCGAGGCCAGCCGCACGAACCCGTTCCGCCAGCAGCGCCGCTTCTCGCCCTCCGAGGCCCGCACGGCCACCCACATCTCGGCCGGCGCGGGCGGCGCACCCTCGGCCAGCACATGCGTGAGCGCGGCCTCCAGCTCCTCCACGCCCTGCGCGAGCAGCTCACCGAGCGGCCTGCCCAGCGCCGACGTGCGCCCGATCCCGAGGACCCGGGCCGCGTACGCGTTGACCACGGCGGGCCGCAGATCGGCGTCGATCAGTACGACCCCCCAGGCCGCGTCCTCGAACAGCGCCTCGCTCAGCGCGATCGACCGCTCCAGATCGATCTGCGCGTGCACCTCGCTGAACGCGCAGTACAGGCCGGCCGGCTTCCCCTCCGGACCGCGCACGGCGGCGGACTGCGTCCGCACCAGCACCCGTCCGCCGTCCTTCGTGACCAGCGCGAACTCATGCACCTGCCGCCCGGGCGCGTGCATCGCCGAGATCAGCCGGGCCTGCACCTCCTCGGCGTCGGCGCTGCGCACCGCCCACCCGGCGAACCCGTGCCGCCCCACCGCCTCGGCGGCCGTCCACCCCAGGATCCGCTCGGCCTCACGGTTCCAGTGCGTGACGACCCCGTCGGCGTCGAAGGCGCACAGCGCCGCGTCCATGCCGTCGAGCAGCGCGGCGAGCAGGTCGGATCCCCCGGACTCGCCGGGCTCGTCCGGCCCCAGCTCATCGGTGGTCCCACTCCGCCGGGAAGCACTCACATGGACCCCCTGGAGGCTGCGTCGGCGCGCATCCGGCGCGCGGTTCGCTCACTGCCCTTCATTCAACTCGAACGTGACCCAGCCCACATCCTGTTCCCGCAAGATTGAGGGAATCGATGCGCACCGAAAGACGCGCGCCGAAAAAAGAGGTTGAGCGCCTCCCGTCGGCTTCCTAGGCTGTGGGTACACGAGAAGGGAGGTGGTTCGGCAGATGTATGAGAACCGGACGCGTGAGGTGGCTGCGGGCTAGCGGCCCGCCACCACATCCAGTGCGGTGCCGGACCAGCACGTAAAGGCGTGCAGCCGGCCCAATCCCAAGCAGTCACCCGACCCGCGAGCTCGCCGGTACGTCCGGCCGGCTTCTTGGCCCGAGAGGCCAAGGACCCGAGCTCGCGGGTCGTCTGCGTGTGCGCGAGCGGCGGTGCCCTGCTCAGCGGCGGTAGAAGATCCGGTCCCCGTACTCCTCCAGCACGCGGGCGTTCCACTCGTGGCCGCCGTCGACGTTGCCGGAGCGCAGGAGCGGGGGTTCGATGCCGCGGTCGGCGAGGGTGGCGGCGGTGGTGGCCAGGACGGCCTGCATCAGGGCGGTGGTGACGACCGTGGAGGCGGGGGCGAAGGGCGCCGGGATGGTGTCCAGGGTGAGTTCCGCGTCGCCGACGGCGATCTTGGAGTCCAGGACGATGTCGCAGTGGTCCTTGAGGAAGGTGCCGGAGCTGTGCCGGGACGTGGTCTGCGCGGCGTAGGCGACCGAGGTGACGCCGATGACCCGGACGCCGTGGGCGCGGGCGTTGAGGGCCATCTCCACGGGCAGTGCGTTGCGGCCGGAGAGGGAGATGATCACCAGGGCGTCGCCCGGCCGGACGGGTGAGGTGTCGAGGACGGCGCTCGCGAGTCCGTCGACGCGTTCGAGGGCGGAGCCGAGGGTGGCGGGGGTGACGTCGACGCCGACGACGCCGGGGACGGCGAGCAGGTTCATCAGGGCGAGGCCGCCGGCGCGGTAGACGACGTCCTGGGCGGCCAGCGAGGAGTGCCCGGCGCCGAAGGCGAACAGGCGGCCGCCGGCGGCGACGGTGTCGGCGAGCAGGGTGGCGGCCGCGGTGATCGGCTCGGCCTCCTCCTCGCGGAGCCGTCGCAGCAGGGTGATGGCGGCGTCGAAGAACAGGTCGGCAGGCGTGCCGTCGCTCATGCGGTGCCCCTTCGCAGCGTCTGTGTCGCGGATCACCGTGCGGTCTGGACCAGTGCGGTGTCAATACGGCGCGGCGCGGGCGGCGGCTCCCCGGTGGCCGCCCGTTTTCGCCGCGGCCCCCAGATGTCAGTGGGATCCGGCAGAATTGATGCCAGGGCCAGCGCACGCGCCGGGCTGCCGGCAGAGGTAATCGAGGGGCACGTATGTCCGGACTGATCGACACCACGGAGATGTATCTCCGCACCATCCTCGAACTCGAAGAGGAAGGCGTCGTCCCCATGCGCGCCCGCATCGCGGAGCGGCTGGACCAGAGCGGGCCGACGGTCAGCCAGACGGTGGCGCGCATGGAGCGCGACGGTCTGGTGTCCGTGGCCAGCGACCGGCACCTGGAGCTGACGGACGAGGGCCGTCGGCTGGCGACGCGCGTGATGCGCAAGCACCGGCTGGCCGAGTGTCTTCTCGTCGATGTGATCGGCCTGGAGTGGGAGCAGGTGCACGCGGAGGCCTGCCGCTGGGAGCACGTGATGAGCGAGGCCGTCGAGCGGCGCGTGCTGGAGCTGCTGCGGCATCCCACCGAGTCGCCGTACGGCAACCCGATCCCGGGGCTTGAGGAGCTGGGCGAGAAGGACGGGGCCGACCCGTTCCTGGACGAGAGCATGGTCTCGCTGGCCGACCTGGATCCGGGCACGGACGGCAAGACGGTCGTGGTCCGCCGGATCGGCGAGCCGATCCAGACGGACGCCCAGCTGATGTACACGCTGCGGCGTGCGGGTGTGCAGCCCGGCTCCGTGGTGAGCGTGACGGAGTCGGCCGGCGGTGTGCTGGTGGGCAGTGGCGGCGAGGCGGCCGAGCTGGAGGCGGATGTCGCCTCGCATGTGTTCGTCGCCAAGCGCTGAGCAGGGGAGGGCCCCGGCGCCTTGTGGCGCCGGGGCCTGTCCTCCCCTGTGCTGACCCGGAGCCCCGAGCTCTCAGGGTCATCCCCCTCGGACCGTTTTTCCCCGAGCGGTCCGCCTCCCGCCAGAAAAGATCCCCTGGGCGGCGGCGATCATTCCTGGAGGGGTGTCACTCGAATGAGGGGTGTTGTCCGCAGAGACAGATCTTTCGAATGGGTATTCGATAGTCTGCGGCGGCAGTACGACAGCGACAGCAGCGAGTACGAGTACGGCAGTACACCGGTACGAGGCAGGCGGAGCTGGGGGGTGCCAGGCCGATGGCGCGGCGTATGGACGTGACGGGAGCGGGCGGTGTGCGCCTGGCCGCCTGGGAGTTCGCCGATCCGCCCAAGACGGGGCTCGACGGCCCGGACGGCGGGGCGGACCCCGGGCCGGGCGGTCCGGGCGTGCTGTTACTCCACGGTCTGATGGGCCGGGCCTCCCACTGGGCCTCGACCGCCCGCTGGCTCGCCGCACGCCACCGCGCGGTCGCCCTCGACCAGCGCGGCCACGGGCAGAGCGAGAAGCCCCCGCAGGCGGCCTGGACCCGTGAGGCGTATGTCGAGGACGCCGAGGCCGCGGTGGAACAGCTCGGTCTCGCCCCCGTGGTGCTCATCGGCCACGCGATGGGCGCGCTGACCGCCTGGCAGCTCGCCGCGAGGCGCCCGGAACTGGTGCGGGGCCTGGTCATCTGTGACATGCGGGCCTCCGCGCTGGGGGCCGCCTCGCAGCGGGAGTGGGCGGACTGGTTCAGGGCGTGGCCCCTTCCCTTCGCGACGCTCGCCGACGTCCGCAAGTGGTTCGGTGAGGACGATCCGTGGGTGGAGCGGCCGAACCCGGCGCGCGGGGAGTACTACGCCGAGGTGATGCACGAGTGCGCCGACGGCTGGCGGCCCGTCTTCGAGCCGGAGCAGATGCTCAGGTCCCGGGAGACATGGGTGTACGACGCGCACTGGGAGGAGCTGGCCCAGGTGCGGTGCCCGGCGCTGGTCGTGCGGGGGCTGGACGGGGAGCTGGGGCGGGCGGAGGCGCAGGAGATGGTGCGGGTGCTGCCGGCGGGGCAGTACGCGGAGGTTCCTGATGCCGGTCACCTCGCGCACTACGACATGCCGGGGGCTTGGCGGGAGGCCGTGCAGTCGTTTCTTGACCAGGTGCTCGGGGACTGAGGGCGCCTTCCCGGCGCCCCTGAGGGACCGCGCTCACCCCTTGCTGACGGCGGTCAGGATCTCCGGGAGGCGGGCCGCCGTTCGCGGAGCGGCCAGGCGCAGGCCCACCAGGGTCAGTCCCGTGCCGTACGCTCCCCCGGCCGGCAGCAGCAGCCACCCCCACCCCGTCCCGTCCGCGCTCACGTGGAGCCAGACGGTGAGGGCGATGACGGGGGAGCAGAGCAGGGCCGCTGCGATCATGCCGCCGAAGATGGAGATCCAGGCGAGGCCGGCCTGGCCCGGGGCGACGTTCCTGTGGCCCTCCTGGGGGATGGAGTAGGGGAAGCGGGCCGACGTCCAGGCGCCGGTCGCGAGCATCGCCCCGAGCAGTGCCAAGGACAGCCCCAGGACCTCCGGCAGCCGCTCCCAGGTGCCCAGCAGCGCCGTCGTCAGCACCGTCACGAGTGCCGCGTAGGGCAGGGTGACCAGCAGCAGGGCCAGGGCCCGGCCGCGCAGCTCGGCGTAGGCGTCCCGGGGCGCGGAGATGGTCGAGGCCACCATCCAGAACGCGGAGCCGTCCTGCCCGAACTGGTTGTACATCTGGATGCCGAGCATCCCGGCCGCGAAGCACGCGAAGTACACCGACCCGGTGCCCTGTACCGCGTTGAACACCGGCACGATCAGCCCGATCGCCAGCGCGGCGACCCAGGCGGCCTTGGTCTTCGGGTCCCGCCAGATGTAGCGCAGGCTCCGTTCCATGACCGTGCCCGTGCGGCCTCGCGGCAGCAGCCGGCCGGGGCCGGCGGCCGGGCGGCTGCGGCTTCCCGTGCCGGCCGGCGGCAGTGTGGAGGCGTCGGGCGCGGTCATCAGCCGGGTGAGGCTCCGCGCCCAGAGGGTGATCAGTGCCGCCAGCCCGGCGCCGGTCACGGCGAGCTGGGCGGCGGCGACGCCGTACGACCCCTCGCTCGCCGTGCCTACCGCAGCCACCGCCGACGCCGGCGGCACCCAGGCCAGCACGTCCGCGACCGGCTGCAGGGGTCGCAGGCCGGCCGAACCCAGCCGCTGCGCGCCGAAGTTGACCAGCTGTGCCCCGACGGCGATCACCAGCCCGCTCAGGACGGCCAGGTCGCGGCCCTTCCTGCTGCTCAGCAGCCGTACGTTGGCGGTGGCGACGGCCCGGGCCAGCGCCACGCAGACCAGCAGGGAGGGGACGACGACGGCGACGGCGCACAGGTACCCGGCGGGGCCGTGCGCCAGGGACAGTGCGCAGCCCGCGAGGACCAGCAGGGTGAACAGCGGGCCGGTGCCGACCAGGGAGGCCGCGAGCAGCGCCCGGACCAGCGGCCGGGGGCGCAGCGGAAGCATCACCAGCCGGGTCGGGTCCAGCGTCTCGTCGCCGGTCGGGAAGAACAGCGGCAGCACCGCCCAGCCCAGCGCCAGCAGGGCGGTCCCCGGTACGGCGACGGCCTCGGCGTGCGGATGCCCGTGCAGCGCGAGCAGTCCGAGCAGTTGCAGCAGGGCGAACAGGACCGTGACGACCGCCGAGGCGACGAACGCGGCCCGCCGGCCCCCGGACTGCCGTAGTCCGTTCCGCAGCAGGGACAGTTTCAGCCGCACGAGGGCGGCGGTGAGGTTCGTCATCGGGCCGCCCCGCCGCCCAGCCAGTCCAGGTCGGACCCGGTGTCCCGGCCGCTCGCCCCGACCAGCTCCAGGAACGCCCCCTGGAGGGTCGGATGCGCGCCGCGGACCTCGGCCAGCGGGCCGGTGGCGCGGATCCGCCCGGCCGCCATCACCGCGACCCAGTCGCACAGCGACTCGACCAGCTCCATGACGTGGGAGGAGAAGACGACGGTGGCGCCGGAGGCCGTGTACCGCTCCAGGACGCCCCGGATGATCTGCGCGGACACCGGGTCGACGCCCTCGAAGGGCTCGTCGAGGAAGAGGACGTCGGGGTTGTGCAGCAGGGCGGCGGCGAGTCCGATCTTCTTGCGCATGCCGGTCGAGTAGTCGACGACGAGCTTGTGCTGGGCGCCGGCCAGGTCGAGGACGTCCAGCAGCTGGGTGGCCCGTTTGTCGACCTCGGCTCCCGGCAGCCCGCGCAGCCGCCCCGCGTACCCGAGCAACTCCCGCCCCGACAGCCGCTCGAACAGCCTGAGCCCCTCCGGCAGCACCCCGATCCGTGCCTTGACGGCCACCGGGTCCCGCCACACGTCGTGCCCGACGACCTCCACGGTCCCGTCATCGGGCCGCAGCAGCCCGGTCACCATGGAGAGGGTGGTGGTCTTCCCGGCCCCGTTCGGCCCGACCAGCCCTATGAACTTCCCGGCGGGCAGGGCGAGATCGATGCCGCCGACGGCGACCTGCTGCCCGAACCGCTTCCAGAGCCCCCGCACCCGCACTGCCACATCCGTCATGCATGAAGGCTACGGCGCGGGCAGCGGGACCGGATCCACGCGGCGGAGACGGCTACCGGTCCCGGCCGCACGCGTAAGCGAGCGGCGAGATCAACTCCTCCGCGTCCGGCAGCCACCGGTTCGCCGGCGTGGGCCGGCAGGCCCACTGCACAGCTCCCCGGGACCCGAACCGGGTGGGGGGAGCGGCCACATACGATCCTTCGCCCAGGGCGACCAGATCCAGGGACGAGAGCGTCCACCCCAACTTCCGTACCCGCTCGGGGACTTTTGCGGACGCCCCCGGCAGGACGAAGAAGTTCATCCGCCGGTCCGGGCTGAGCGTGACCGGGCCCAGGGTCAACTCCATCCGCTCCATCCGGGCGAGGGCCAGGAATCCCGCGCTCTCCGGGACGGACAGCGCGTCGAACGTCCGCCCCGTCGGCAGCAGGATCGACGCCGTCGGCTGCTTCTGCCACATCCGGCGGGCGACCGTCGCGCTGCCGGTCGCCTGTGTGGCCCAGTCGGGGCGCGCGGGGTGCGCACCCGGCGCAGGGCAGGAAGCGTCGCCGCACGAGCAGCGCTGCTGGCCGGCGACCGCTTCCAGACAGGTGCCCGGGAACACGTCCCAGTGGCGTTCCTCGGCGTAGCGTACGGCGGTCTCCAGCAGCGATTCCCTGCGTTGCTGCGGAATCTGACCGGCAATCTGAGTGTTTCGGGCGCCCGCGATCGTCTCTTCCACGTCCCTCTCAACTCCCGCGTCCACCTGGAGTTACGGCTGCGGTGCGCGCGGGGGCGGAGCATCGGTTCCGCAGTCGGGGCGCATGGGTGCACGGGCGGGGGCGCGCGGGAGGAGGCACGGCGTGAGCTGGGTAGCCAGGGAGGGGGTTGGCAGCCGTCGTTACCCCGGCAAACGGCACATGTCGCGCATTGACGGTATGTCAGCTGGGCAGTGATCTTTCCGGAACGGTCACGTCCAGGGGATCGCAACGCAGGGGGTAGCACATGGCCGCAAGGCCTCTCGTGGCGAGGCAGCCGAACGAACGGCTGCAGGCACTCATCCAGGAAGCGGGGTGCTCGAACGCCGGGCTGGCCCGGCGGGTCAACATGTGCGGCGCCGAGCACGGCCTCGACCTGCGCTACGACAAGACGTCCGTGGCCCGCTGGCTGCGGGGCCAGCAGCCCCGGGGCCGGGCCCCGGCGATCATCGCGGAGGCGCTCGGGCGCAAGCTCGGCCGTACGGTCACGATCGACGAGATCGGCATGGCCAACGGCAAGAACCTGGCCTCGGGCGTCGGTCTCCAGTTCTCGCCGACGGTACTGGGGGCCATCGAGCAGGTCTGCGAGCTGTGGCGCAGCGACGTGGGCCGGCGGGACTTCCTGTCCGGCTCCTCCGTCGCCGCCTCCGCGCTGGTCGAGCCCAGCCGCGACTGGCTGATCTCGGCGCCGGACGCCCAGGTGAGCCGGCAGGCCGGGCCGCGCGTGGGGCAGGCCGACGTGGCGGCCGTACGGTCCATGACGCAGGCGCTGACCGATCTCGACCACCAGTACGGCAGCGGGCACGTCCGCCCGGTCGTCGTGCACTACCTCAACAGCGTCGTGTCCGGGCTGCTCGCGGGCTCGTACCGGGAGACGGTCGGGCGGGAACTCTTCGCGGCCGTGTCCCGGCTGACCGAGCTGGCGGGCTACATGGCGGTGGACACCGGGCAACCGGGGCTGGCCCAGCGGTACTACATCCAGTCGCTGCGGCTGGCGCAGGCCGCCGGGGACCGCGGGTACGGCGGTTACGTCCTGGCCGCGTCCATGAGCCACCTCGCCGCGCAGCTCGGGAACCCGCGTGAGATCTCCCAGCTGGCGCGGGCCGCGCAGGAGGGGACGCGGGGGCAGGTGACCCCGCGTGTGGAGGCGATGTTCCACGCGGCCGAGGCGCGCGGGCACGCCCTGCTCGGCGACACCCGCGCGGCGCAGGCGTCCATCGGGCGGGCGGTGACGGCGATGGAGCAGGCCGACGGCTCCCGCGACGACGACCCGGTGTGGATCCGGCACTTCGACGAGGCGTATCTCGCCGACGAGCTGGCGCACTGTCACCGCGACCTCGGGCAGGCCGAGCAGGCGGCCCGGTACGCCGAGCAGTCGCTGGCCGGGCATCCGGAGACCAGGGCCCGCAGGCGCGCCATCGGCTATGTGCTGCTGGCCACGGCCCAGGTGCAGCAGCGGGAGATCGAACAGGCCTGCAGCACGGGCGTGAAGGCGGTGGAGCTGCTGGAGTCGCTGCGCTCCAACCGGGGAGCGGAGTACCTGGAGGATCTGCAGCAGCGCCTGGAGCCCTTCCGGGAGGAGGCGGTGGTACGGGAGTTCGGGGCGCGCCTCGATCTCCAGCAGGCGGCGTGAACACCGGTCCCGCGGTCGCGTGAACGCATGGCGAACGGCACCCGTCGGCAGGGAGGGGCGCCCTGTACGTGCCATGTACAGCGCTCCGCGGGACGGCTGTGTTACCGGTGTCACAGGGAAGAAGATCGCGCCCTGAGCTGCGTGGCACCCGGCTCGGGGGACCCGGTAGCGTGAGCCCGATTCACAAGGTCCCCCATTAGTAGGAGTCCCGGTGACGCAGAGTGGACGGGGCGAGGAGCCCTCGGCGCGGCCCGCGCACGAAGGCATCGTGCTGCCCTCCGACGGAGGCGAGCCCTTGCTGCCCGGCATGACCGGCCCGCCCGCCCCCGCCGCGCCGGCCGGCGGTCAGGCCTGGGGCGGTTCCTGGGGGCCCGGGCAGCAGGCGCCCCAGCAGGACCAGGCCTGGCCCCCGGCGGCGGCCCAGCAGTGGCACACCCCCGATGCCCCGCACCAGCAGCTCCCCGCCGCGAACCCCGGCCCGCTGCCCCCGGAGGGCGCACCGGCTCCGGCGTACGCCGGCCAGCCGTCGTACGACCACCAGGGTGGCTACGGCGCCGGCCCGCAGCCCGGTCACGGCACCCCCGATCCGTACCAGCAGCCGCGGCACCCGCAGCCGCAGGCGGGCGCCGCGCCGCTTCCGCCGGCCGTGCCGGACGCCTACCCGGCGGCCGCCGCCCCGCTGCCCCCGACGGCCGACGGTGCCACGCAGTACATACCGCCGGTCCCGGCCGCACCCGCCGACGAGGGCGCGACGCAGTACATCCCGCCCGTGCAGGCGGCCGGCGCCGAGGGCGCCACCCAGTACCTGCCGCCGGTGCCGGCGGCGGCGGACGACGGCGCGACCCAGTACATCCCGCCGGTGGCACCCGGCGCGCTGCCGCCCGAGTCGGGCGCCGAGGAGACGCGGTACCTCGGCCAGGTGCCCCGGCAGCAGACGCCGCCCGCGCCGTCCGACGCGGAGGCCACCCAGTACATCCCGCCGTACGCCGCGCAGGCGCAGGGCGCGGACCGGCAGCCGCCCTCCGAGTTCGACAACCTCTTCCGCGGCGGCCCGGCGGGCGGCGACGGCCCGGCCGGCTCCACCCAGCAGATGCCGCGCGTCCAGCAGCCGGACGCCTACCCGGGTCCGGCGCAGGCGTCGTACAGCCCGCAGCAGCCCTCCTACGGCGCGAACCAGCCGTCGTACGACCCCGGGCACGACGACGACCGGCCCCGCGGCCGGTCGCGGGTGCCGATGATCGCCGCCATCGGTGTCGGCCTCGTCGTCGTCGGCGTGGGGGCCGGCGTGCTGCTCAGCGGCGGGGGCGACAAGAGCCAGGGCACCGACGGCAAGACGGTCGCGGCCACCTCCCCGGCTCCCGGCCAGGGCTCCTCCGCGCCCGCCGCCGACCCGGCCCGGCAGCAGGCGGTCGCGCTGGACAAGCTGCTCGCCGACAGCGGCAGCAGCCGCGCCTCGGTGATCAACGCGGTGGGCGACGTCAGGCGCTGCGACAACCTCGACCAGGCCGCCACCGACCTGCGCGACGCGGCCAAGCAGCGCAACGGACTGGTCACCCGGCTCGGCGGGCTGAGCGTCGACAAGCTGCCGGCCAACGGTGATCTCACCGCCGCGCTCACCAAGGCCTGGCAGGCGTCCGCCGCGGCCGACGACCACTACGCGGCCTGGGCCGACCAGGCCAAGGGCCGCAAGGTCTGCCGCAAGGGCCACGCCCGCGTCACGGGCGAGACCCAGGCCGCCAACCGGGAGAGCAACACCGCCAGCGCGCAGAAGGTGAAGGCGGCGGCGCTGTGGAACGCGATCGCCCGGAAGTACGGCCTGACCCTGCGCCAGCCCACCCAGCTGTGACCCGGGCGTGAGGGACGCGCCGGCGGGGGTCACACCACGTCGGCGCTCTCCAGCGTGCGCGTCATGTCGGTGATGCCGTCGAGGCCGCCGAGGCCCCTGCGGGCCGCGACCAGCTTGCCGTCCTGGACCACCTGGAGGGTGACGTCGGCGTTGACCATCCGCGGGAAGCCGACCGCGGCCAGCTTGCCCTCGTAGGGCCAGTGCAGGGTCGGGGTGAGACCGCCGGTGGAGACGCGCAGGCCGTCGTCGAGGGTGTGCCGCACGCTGTCGGCGCTCACCTCGCCGGTGCCTATCTTCTCCAGGGCGGCCTTCAGCACGGTGTAGGCGATCCAGGTGGTCTGCACTCCGGCGTCCGCGGGGTCGATGCGGTTGTCGCCGAAGGCCTCCTCGTTGATCACCTTCTTCATCGGGTCCCACCGGGCGTCGGACGCCGGCGGGTACCAGCCGGTGATGTACGCCCCCTCGTACGGTCCGGACGCACCGCCGGTGGCGTTGATCACGGTCTGGTCGACGCTGCCGAGCACGGTCCCGAGCCGTACCCCGGGGAAGGATTCGCGAGCCCGCCGGAAGGAGTCCATGAAGGTGTCGGTGCGGTCGCCGAGCGCGGGCACGACGCAGCCCTTCTTCAGCACGTCCTTGGTGGCGTAGCGCAGCGCCTGGTCGGCCTGGTCGCCGTACTCGGTGGCGTCCTCGGCGGCCAGGTGGTCGCCCGCCTGAACGTGTCTGCCCGCCTTGAGGCCGGAGTCGAGCAGGGCGGGCAGTTCGTCGCCGGCGATGCTGTCCGGGCGGATCAGGGCGACGTTGCCGCAGGTGGCGGCGAGAGCCTGGCCGAGACCGGCGAGCAGGGCCGGCTGGCCGCCGTTGACCGGGTAGGACATCTGGCCGGTGAACTCGTCGTTGGTGACGCCGTAGCCGCCGATGTAGGGGATGCCGGCGCCTTCCAGCGGGGCGAGGTAGGAGTCGCCGAACTGGCTGTAGGAGCCGACGACCGCGACCACGTTCTCGTCGGCCGCGCGCCGCGCGCACTTGGCGGCGCCCACGCCGTCGTTGTTGTCGTTGCAGGTCAGGACCTGGAGCTTGCGGCCGTCGAGGCCGCCGTGCGCGTTGATCCACTTGGCGTAGGCGAGGGCCATGGCGGGCATGCCCGGCTTGTTGGTCGCGTCGGTGTCCTGCGGGGCCCAGGTCATGACCTTGACCGTGTCGTCGTCCCCGGTGCCCCCCGTGACACCGGGGACGACCCCGCACCCGGCGGTGAGCGACGCACAGAGGGCCACGGCGCCCGCGGACAGCGCGGTGGCTCTGCCGGGGCGGAAGGCCGGGTGGAGGAAGGTACTAGCGGTGCGTCGCCTGCCGGTCATGCACACGCACGATTCCCTCACACCACTAACCGGGGAGTGACCCAGAGTCAACGAAGAGTGACATCGAGGTGAATTACAGGGGGTGGTGAGGCTGGTGTGACAGGGAACGTACGATCGATGACCGTGCAAGGTTCGGAGAACTCTTCCCGTCGCGGCCGTCGCTCCTTCACCATGGGCGGCATGCCCCTAAGCGACATGCCATGGTGGCGCTGGCGCAGCAATGTGCGCTCGGCGCTGCACATGCTCTCCGATCCGGTGTTCCAGCGGGACGTCTGGCTGGCGGGCGTGGACGGGTACGGCGACGTCACCGACGCCGTGTACCGGCTGGTGGAGGACACCTGGCTGGACAACTGGTCCGCGGAGAAGTACGTCGGCACGATCTTCCGGGACTCCCAGGAGGCGGCGCTGGTGGACACCGCCGTCCTGCGGGTGCTGCGGATCATGCACCAGGTCGGCCCGGACGCGCCGGTCTCCGCGTACCTCGACCACGAGGGGTGGCCGGAAGCGGTGCGGGCGGCGCGGGACGCGCACATACGTCTCGCGGCGAGTGACGGCGATGACCCGGACACGCCGCCGAAGAGTCTGGAAGTGCTGCGGATTCTGACGCGAACCGCGTAGGCGCGGCGGCGACGCGGTGTGCGAACCTGTAGGGCATGAATGAGCAGCCTGCGCCCGCCGCCGCACCGGCCGACCAGTACGTCCTCACCCTTTCCTGCCCGGACAAGCAGGGCATCGTGCACGCCGTGTCGAGCTACCTGTTCATGACCGGCTGCAACATCGAGGACAGCCAGCAGTTCGGCGACCACGACACGGGTCTGTTCTTCATGCGGGTCCACTTCACGGCCGACGCGCCGCTGACGGTGGAGAAGCTGCGGGCGAGCTTCGCGGCGATCGGCGACTCCTTCCACATGGACTGGCAGATCAACCGGGCCGACGCGAAGATGCCCATCGTGCTGATGGTCAGCAAGTTCGGGCACTGCCTGAACGACCTGCTGTTCCGGGCCCGGATCGGTGCGCTTCCGGTGGACATCGTGGGCGTGGTCTCCAATCACACCGATTTCGAAGAGCTGGTGGGCTCGTACAACATCCCCTTTCACCACCTTCCGGTCACGAAGGAGACGAAGGCGGAGGCCGAGGGGAAGCTGCTGGAGATCGTCCGCGAGCAGGGCGTCGAACTGGTCGTCCTCGCCCGTTACATGCAGGTCCTCTCGGACGACCTGTGCAAGCAGCTCAGCGGCCGGATCATCAACATCCACCACTCCTTCCTGCCGAGCTTCAAGGGCGCGAAGCCGTACCACCAGGCGCACGCCAGGGGCGTCAAGCTCATCGGGGCGACCGCGCACTACGTGACCGCCGACCTCGACGAGGGGCCGATCATCGAGCAGGAGGTCGAGCGGGTGGGGCATGACGTCACGCCGGACCAGCTGGTCGCGATCGGACGGGACGTGGAGTGCCAGGCGCTGGCACGGGCCGTCAAGTGGCACGCGGAGCGCAGGATCCTGCTCAACGGGCGCCGTACGGTGGTGTTCGCCTAGCGGACCGGCGGCGGCCGCGGGTGCGGGTGTGCGGCCACGTACGACCCACCCACGGCCACCCGTGAGACGGCGACCAGCCCCTACATCCGGCTCAGGCTCGCCACGGCGAACAGCACGTCCCTGATCGCCTCCCGGTCGCCCGCCTGCCCCGCTGCCGCCTCCGCGGGAGACACATGACCCGCGGCCAGCTGACAGAACTCCGAGCCGTCCAGCGCGACATGGGCCACCTCGAAGTCGGCGGAGCCCCGTGCCGCCGGTGAGTCCAGGGGGATCAGCCACTCGCCGCCGCCCGAGCCCTCGATCTCCAGGCGCAGGCTGCGGCCGGGCTCGCCGGCGAGGCCGAGGTGCCGTCCCCGGCCGGGCGCGGCCAGCCCTCTTCGCCGGCGGTCCGCCAGCACGGAGGGCAGCATGCGGGCCGCGAGGTCGATCATCCGGTTCATGTGACGCGGCGCGGGCGGCTGGTAGGGGTAGTCCACCGCCTCCGCGATGTCCTCGGCGTGCACCCAGCACTCGAAGGCCCGGTCCAGCATCGCGTCGTGCAGCGGCAGGTCGAAGTCGCCGTACGACACGGCGAGTCCGCCCGCGTGGCCGCCGGTGAAGGACGTCGTCCGCACCAGGCTGTGGCTCTGCTCCCGCCAGGGTCCCCGCACCGACCGGGTCGGCGGGAAGCGGGAGGTCCGCCAGTACGCCTCGGTGCGTCCGGCCGGGCCCGCCGCGTGCTGCTCCGCCTTCCCGGCGACCTCGGCCAGCGGGTCCTCCAGGCCGAGCGCGACGGCGATCAGGCCGTCCACGGACAGCAGGTGCGCGATCACCCCGGCCACGGTCGTACGCCGGTTCCGCGCCGTGTCGGCCGCGAACCACCGCAGCCGCACCGGCGCATGCCACTCCGCGTCCCCGAAGTCCTGCAGCAGGGCGTCCAGACGGGCGGTCTCGGCGTCGTACGGCGCCGCCCACTCCGGCACGGGGATGCGCGGCGGCCGGCGCTCCAGGCAGCTCTCCAGGACGCGGGCCCGCAGGCCGGGGTCCAGGTCGAGGCTCTCGTGCTGGTGCAGCAGGCCGACCGCCTCGCGCAGCCGGCGGGCCTCGTCGGCGCAACCGCCGCACGAGCCGAGGTGATCCTCGACGGCCGCGGTCTCCGCCGCCGAGCAGGCGGCCAGCGCCCAGGCGCCCAGGAGTGATTTCAGCACGTCGTGCGGCAGGTCGAGCGGCGCGGGCGCGAGGCCGGCGAGGTCGGGCAGCACAAGGCCGTTGTCCTCGACGGAGGCGCGGGGCGTCGGTATGCGCGGCGGCACGTCCGGGCCGGGGGCCTCGGCGCCGGGCGGCGTGTGCCCCGTGCCGTCGCCGGCGCTCCCGCCGCCGGGGTGGCCGTCGCCACGCCGGGCACCGGAGGCGCCGTGCCCCTCGGGGCCCCGCCGCGAGGATCCCTCGCCCCCCACTCCTCCTCCGCGCCCCTCTTCTCCCTCGGGCCCGTCGGACGCCTCGAACCGTCCCGCCCCGCTCACACCGCACCTCCGTGTCCCGGTGGTGTCCCGGCGTCGTGGGCGGTGGAGAGCAGCTGCAGCCCGAGGCGGAGCCGGCGGCGGGCCTCGTCCTCGGTGACGCCGAGGTCGACGGCGGTCTGGCGGTAGTCGCGGCGCTGGAAGTAGGCCAGGTCGAGGGCGCGCCGCAGCGGGGCGGGCATGGAGTGGACGATGTAGTCGGCGCGGGCGGCGACCGAGGCGCGGCGCACCTTGCGCTCCAGGTCCGCCAGGGAGCCGCCGCCCTCCGGCAGCGCCGCGGTCTCGCTGTCGCGCAACCGCTGCACGGCGAGCCGGTGGGTCACCCCGGCGACCCAGGTGCGCAGCGGGCCCTTCCCGGGGTCGTACGTCTCGGGGTGTTCCCACAGGTGCGCGAAGACCTCGCGGGTGAGGGTGTCGGCGGCCTTCTCGTCGCCGAGGACGCGGTGGGCGAGGCCGTGGACGAGCGAGGCGAACCGGTCGTACATCTCGCCCAGGGCGGCGGCCTCACCGCGGGCGAGCCGCTGCTGCATCTTGCGGTCCCCGCGGGGCGGTACGTCCTTCGTGGCCATGCGGTCCCCTCCCCTCACCCGTGTCCGGCCCGTCCAGCGTGTCTGCACCGTGTTCTCGAATGTAGTCGGCACCTCTGACAGTGCACGCCCCTTTGTGTCAATGTGCGCCCCCCGAAGCGCCGCTGGTGATAGTGCCCTCTTCACATAAGCTTCACACGGAGCGTGAGTTTCTCTGATCGAACAGGATCGGTAGTGACCGAAACAAGCCCTCTGTTGATCACGGCTGGTTTGCTGCTCGACGTTTCAGGGAACGGCCGGTGGGCAGCCGCTGCGGAAGCAAGCGAAGGAACTGCTTCCGTTTCCGGGCGGTTCCGGGATCCGGCGAGCGGAGGGGCATGGCCGTGGCATTCAACGTGACCGGCGTCGAAGAGGGCGAGTGGGCCGTGCTCCGGGTGTCCGGGGAGCTGGACCTGATGACGTCGCCGGTTCTGCGGCAACGTGTGCACGACGTCGTCGCCGAGGGGCACCACAGTCTCGTCGTGGACCTCTCCGACGTGTTCTTCTGTGATTCCAGCGGGGTCGGTGTCCTCATCGCCGCCCGCCGGCTCATCCGCTCCTGTCAGGGCCGGCTCCGGCTCATCCTGCCCGACCGGGGCGCCGACGACGGTTCGCACGTCAACCGGGTGCTCGGCGCGCTCGGTGTCCGCCGTCTGTTCGACGTCCACCCCGATGTGGGATCGGCGACGAGCGACGAGGCGGACCCGCTCTCCGCGTGACGGCCGCCGAGGTCTTCGCGACAAGGCCACACTGTTGTCGCAGAATTCCCCCGGTCTTGGCACAACCGCCGGATTCCCGTCGTCCGGCGGCCGTCCGCGCCTTACGCTCGCTCCTGCCAGGTCGGTCACGCAACCGCCCGACGCACCACCCCTTGGCCGTACCCGTACGACGCACACATAAGGCGGTCCGAACAGACATGGTCAGCACCGAGTACGAGCGCAGGATCGCCGCCCGGTTCGCCACCTTCGACCAGGACGGCAACGGCTGGATCGACCGTGAGGACTTCAACGCGGCGGCCAAGGCGCTCCTCGCCGAGTTCACGGTGACCGCCCGCTCCGACAAGGGGCAGGCGCTGTACGCCGGCGCGGAGGCGTTCTGGCAGGGCATGGCCGGGATCGCGGACCGGGACGGCGACCAGCGCATCACCCGCGAGGAGTTCGTCACCGGCGCGGTCAAGCGCCTGCGCGACAACCCCGAACGCTTCGCCGAGATCGCCCGCCCGTTCCTGCACGCCGCCCTCGCGGTGGCGGACCCGGACGCCGACGGCCGGCTCACGGTCGCCGACACCGCGCGCGTCCTGCGCGTCCTGCACGTCCCCGCGGACGTCGCCGAGGCCACCGCCGCGGCCCTCGACTCCGACGCCGACGGCACCATCACCGAACCGGACGTCATCCCGGCCTTCGCCCGCTACTTCACGGTCGCGGAGTAGCCACCCCCGCCGGGACACCGGCAGGGCGGGACCCAGGGGTGCCCGCCCTGTTGTCAGGGTCTCGAAAACCGTTCCCGCAGTCGGTACTTCAGCACCTTGCGCAGGGTGTCGTTGCGGGGCAGCTCCCGTACCACCTCCAGCCGCTCCGGGAGCTTGTGCACGGACAGGCCCGCCGCGCGCAGGTACGCGACGGCCGCCGGCAGGGTCAACCGTTCGGCTCCCGAGGGCTGTTCCACCACCGCGCAGACCAGCTCGCCCCGTTCGGCGTCCGGCAGGCCGATCACGGCCGCGTCCGCGACCGCGGGATGCGCGGCGAGCAGGTCCTCGATCTCCTTGGCCGAGATGTTCTCGCCCTTGCGGATGATCACGTCCTTCAGGCGGCCGGTGAGCACCAGATGGCCGGACTCCGTCAGCCGGCCCAGGTCGCCGGTGCGCAGGAAGCCGTCGGCGTCGAAGGCGGCGGCCGTCTGCGCGGGGTCCAGATAGCCCTGGCAGACGGCCTCACCGCGCAGCCGTATCTCACCGTCCACGATCCGGATCTCCATGCCGGCCGGCGGGCGGCCCTCGGTGGTGGCCAGGTGCTCCGGGGTGTCCCGCGGGTCGCCCATGGTGATCATCGGGACCTCGGTCATGCCGTAGCCGTGGGTGAGCTGGACGCCCATCTCGCGGACCACCGCGTGGTAGACCTCCGGCGGCTTGGGCGCGCCGCCGCCCGCGAGCAGGCGCAGGGACGGGATCACCTTCTCCTGCGGCCGTCTGCGCTGCTCGGCCAGGAACATGGAGTAGAAGGCCGTGGAGCCGCCGGCCACCGTCACCTTGTGCCGCCGGTACTCCGGGAGTGCGTCCGGCAGCGCGAAGTGCTCGAACATCACCGCCGGGAAGCCGTACAGCAGCAGCATCACCGTGTAGTCGGGGCCGGCTATGTGGGCGTAGGGGAAGGCCATCGAGCCGACGTCGTCCGGGGTCAGGCGCAGGGCGTGGGCGAGGCAGGAGCCGCCGGCGATCAGGGAGCGGTCGGTGTGCAGCACGCCCTTGGGGTCGGAGGTGGTGCCCGAGGTCCAGTAGATCCAGCGGACCGAGGTGCCCTCGGCGGGCGGGGCGGGCAGCACGGACGGGTCGCCGTCGGGAAGGGTGTCGTACGCCTCGAAGACGCCCTTCGCACCCAGCCGGCGGGCCATCTCCGTGTGGTCGTGGCCCCGCCACACGCCCGGGACCGCGAAGAACTCCGCCTTCGACTCCCTGAGCGCGAAGCCGACCTCCCGGTCCCGGTAGAACGGGATCACCGGGGACTGCACGGCGCCCAGGCGGGCCAGCGCGAAGGACAGCAGGGCGGTCTCGATACGGGTGGGCAGCTGCCAGGAGACCACCGTGCCGGGACGCACGCCCATGCCGTACAGACCGGCCGCCACCCGCTCGGCCCGTGTGCGCAGTTCGCCGAAGGTGAGGGTGCGGTCCTGCTGGAGCAGCACCGGGCGGTCCGGGGTGCGGCCGGCGCGGCGGACGACCAGGTCCCACAGCGTGCGGGCGGAGCCCAGGGAGTGCGGGGTCTCGTTCACGGATGCCCCTGACTGTCTTGGCTGACGAACCGTCAGGTGCCATGCTATCTGACGGGTCATCAGATAAGTACCCGTCCGGGTGCTGTCCGACGGAGGGGAACGCGAGGGGAACCATGACCGAACTGCCCCGCATCATCAGCGTCGACGACCATGTGATCGAGCCCGCCCACCTCTTCGAGGCCTGGCTGCCGGCCAGGTACCGGGACCGGGGGCCCAAACCGCTGACCGCCGGCATCGGGGAGCTCGCCTACGTCGGCGGCAAATACCAGATCACCATGGACCCGGAGGGCCAGCCGACGGACTGGTGGATCTACGAGGACCTGAAGTTCCCGTACAAGCGCAACATCGCCGCCGTCGGCTTCGACCGGGACGAGATGACGCTGGAGGGGATCACGAGGGAGCAGATGCGCCCGGGGTGCTGGGACCCCGCCGAGCGTCTGAAGGACATGGACCTCAACCACGTCGAGGCCAGCCTCTGCTTCCCGACCTTCCCCCGCTTCTGCGGGCAGACCTTCGCCGAGGCGCACGACAAGGAGGTCGCCCTCGCCTGCGTCCGCGCCTACAACGACTGGATGGTGGAGGAGTGGTGCGGGGACAGCGGCGGCCGGCTGATCCCGCTGTGCCTGATCCCGCTGTGGGACGTCGGGCTGGCGGTCGCCGAGATCCGGCGCAACGCCGCGCGCGGGGTGCGGGCGGTGACCTTCTCCGAGATCCCCACCCACCTCGGGCTGCCGTCCATCCACTCCGGCTACTGGGACCCGTTCTTCGCGGCCTGCCAGGAGACCGGCACGGTCGTCAACATGCACATCGGCAGCAGCTCCCAGATGCCCGCCGCCTCCCCGGACGCCCCGCCCGCCGTCCAGGCCTCGCTCAGCTTCAACAACGCGATGGCCTCGATGATGGACTACCTCTTCAGCGGGGTCCTGGTGAGGTTCCCCCGGCTCAAACTCGCCTACTCGGAAGGCCAGATGGGCTGGATCCCGTACGCCCTGGAGCGCGCCGACGACGTGTGGGAGGAACACCGGGCCTGGGGCGGTGTGCGCGACCTGATCCCGGAGCCGCCGTCGACGTACTACTACCGGCAGATCTTCTGCTGCTTCTTCCGCGACAAGCACGGTATCGCCTCGCTCGACGTCGTCGGCCGCGACAACGCCACCTTCGAGACCGACTACCCGCACGTCGACTCGACCTTCCCGCACACCAAGGAGGTCGCCCTCGACCATGTGAAGGGCCTGGACGACGAGACGGTCCACAAGCTGATGCGGGGCAACGCCATCCGCATGCTGGACCTGGACCTCGACAGGTGATGGACCTCTCCCACACGCCCGAGGAGGACGAGTTCCGGGCCCGGCTGCGCGAGTGGCTCGCCAAGGTGCTGCCCACCCTGCCGGCCGGGCCGCCCCCCGCCGACTGGCCCGCGCGCAGGGCCTACGACCTGGGCTGGCAGCGGATGCTGTACGACGCCGGGTACGCCGACGTCCACTGGGACGCCTCGCCGACCACCCGGCTGATCTTCCTGGAGGAGACCGAGAAGGCGGGCGCGCCCTATGTGGGGGCGAACTTCGTGGGGCTGCTGCACGCGGGCCCCACCATCGCCGCCGAAGGCACGCCCGAACAGCGGGCGCGCTGGCTGCCGCCGATCCTGCGCGGCGAGGAGGTGTGGTGCCAGGGGTTCAGCGAACCGGACGCCGGCTCCGACCTCGCCGCGCTGCGCACGCGCGCGTGGCGCGACGGCGACGACTACGTGGTCACCGGGTCCAAGATCTGGACCTCCCACGCCGAGGTCGCCGACTGGTGCGAACTGCTGGTCCGCACCGACCCCGGGGCGCCCCGGCACGGGGGCATCACCTGGCTCGCGATGCCCATGGACGCGCCGGGCGTCTCGGTACGGCCCCTGCGCACGCTCGCCGGGTCGGCGGAGTTCGCCGAGGTGTTCCTGGACGAGGTCCGGGTGCCGGTGGCCCACCGGGTGGGCGCGGAGAACGACGGCTGGCGCGTGACCATGGTGACCCTGTCGTTCGAGCGCGGCACGGCCTTCGTCGGCGAGGTCGTCGCCTGCCGCCGGGTGCTGCGCGAGCTCGCCCGCACGGCACGGGAGAACGGCCGCTGGGACGATCCCGTGCTGCGGCGCCGGCTCGGACGGCTGGAGGCGGAGTTCCGGGCGCTGTGGCGGCTGACGCAGTGGAACGTGAGCGAGGCGGAGGCGAACGGGGGAGTGCCGGGTGCCGGAGGCTCGGTCTTCAAGCTCCGCTACTCGCACGCCCGCCAGGAGCTGTACGACACCGCGGCCGACGTACTCGGCCCGGACGGCCTCGACCTGGACCGTCCCTGGGTCCTGGACCGCCTGTCCTCCCTCTCCTACACGATCGCCGCAGGCACCTCGCAGATCCAGCGCAACATCGTGGCGGAGCGGATCCTCGGCCTGCCGAAGGGGAGATGAGTGTGCGTTTCCAACTCAGCGACGACCAGCGGGCGTTGCGGTCCGGTGTGCGGGAGGTGCTGGACCGGCGGTTCGGGCGGGAGGCGTTGCGCGCGGCCGTCGACGCGCCGGGGCGGCTCGACCGGGAACTGTGGCGGGCGCTCGGGGACGCGGGGCTCTTCGCCCTGCGGCTGCCCGAGGCGGAGGGCGGGGCCGGGCTGGGCCTGCCGGAGGCGGTACTGGCCTTCGAGGAGGCGGGCCGGGCACTCCTGCCCGG
This sequence comes from Streptomyces filipinensis, assembly GCF_014649495.1. GTDB lineage: Bacteria > Actinomycetota > Actinomycetes > Streptomycetales > Streptomycetaceae > Streptomyces > Streptomyces filipinensis. Next base: position 171,791 of record NZ_BMTD01000004.1, read on the forward strand.
CCCGCTCGTGGCCACCCACCTGGCGGCCGGCACCGTCCCGGGCGCGTCCACCGGCGAGACGGTCGTGACCGCGGTGGACGGGGAACTGGTGGAATGGCTGGACGCGGCGGACGTGGTGCGCGGCGACGCGACCGGCTCCGCCCCCATCCGTTCCCTGGACCCCCTCACCCCCCTGCACCGCCTCCCGGCCGGCACGGACTCCGGCGCGCCCGACGGCAACGGCACCCAGATCCCCGTGGCCACCCTCCTCACCGCCGCGGAACAGCTCGGCACGGCCGCGCGCGTGACCGAGCTGGCCGTCCAACACGCCCGCACACGGGAACAGTTCGGCCGTCCCATCGGCGCCTTCCAGGCGGTCAAGCACCTGTGTGCCGACCTCCTGACCCGCACGGAGACCGCACGCGTCGCCGTGTACGCGGCCGCCCTCACCGCCGACCCGGCGGACATCGCCGCCGCCCGGCTGCTCGCCGACGAGGCCGCCGTACGCGGTGCCCGCGACTGCCTCCAGGTGCACGGCGGGATGGGTTTCACCTGGGAAGCCGATGTGCATCTGCACCTGAAGCGGGCATGGGTGCGGGCCCAGCGTGGCGGGGGGAACACGGAGAGTGAGGAACTTCTCGCCGCTCACCTGGTGACCTGAAGAGCCGACAGTGCCCTGGGCTGCGACGCGGCAAAAGCCTTGGCCCACGATGTCGCGGATCGTGGCATATCGGTATCACGGAGCGTCGATATCTGGTTGTGTCCAAAGCGCGACTCGTCACGGCCCGGAGTCGGGACCCCTCTCCGGTACCTTGTGTGGGATGCGAGTGGCTGCGAGCACGAGCCGGGCCGGCGATGCCCCTGGGGTGATGCCGGGTCGCGCCGCTGCTCGCGGGGCGGTTACGGCTTCGGCCACCGCCTGTTCGACTCCCCGGAACGAGCGTCGCACAGTATGCCTCGCGCGTACTCCTTCGCGCTGGAATATGCCCGAAGCGCTTGTTGGGGTGACTGTACGTCAACCATGCTGTCGCGTAAGGGATTCACGGTCCGTGACCCTTGCTCTGGCCGTTGTTCTGGCCATGCAGAAAATGGCTACGATCGTGGCCCTCGTGATCGTCGCCGCGGCCTCGTCCGTGGCGGCCGGTCGGCGTGGGTTCATGTGTCCGCCGGTTCGGATGGTGTGAGCGGTGCAGGTGCTTCAAGTGCAGCTGGAGATCCGGCCCGACCCCTCGGAGGTGGGACGGGCGCGGAGGTGGGCCCGCTCGCGGCTCGCGGGGCTGGGGATAGCGGCCGACGAGCCACTGGCCGAGACCCTGATCCTGCTCGTGTCCGAGCTGGTGACCAACGCCGTGGTGCACACCGGCCACACGGCCGTCCTGCGGCTCTCCCTGCCCGGCGCGGGTCCCGAGGCGCCCGGGGTGACGGACACCGCCGAGGTGGCCGGCCCTGCCGAGGTGGCCGGCGCCGCCGAGACGTCCGCGGTGGACACGGTGCGCGTCGAGGTGGCCGACAGCTCCTCCCGCGCCCCCGTGCCGCGCTGCGCCGGCAGTGACGCCACCGGCGGCCGGGGCCTCGCCCTCGTGGACTGCCTGGCCGACCGCTGGGGCTGGAGCCCCGAGGGTGTCGGCAAGAGCATCTGGTGCGAACTGGACCGCTGTTCGAAGCCCGGGAAGAGCGCGGCGATGGCGTACGGGGGCGGACTGTCCGCGTACGAGGGTCTCGCCTTCGAGGCGGTGTAGCGCCCGGCGCGGTGTGCGCCGGGGATGCTTCCGTGCGCGGGCGCCGTGAACAGGGCGTACGTAACAGATCCCGTACCGGCGTTGACGAGTCGTGACCGTCTGATCACGCTTGTGGGCGACGATTCGCCGCGAGGGGACGGCGAGGGCCTGGGTGACGGCGGCCCTCGCCGAGTGTGGGTCGCACCCGGTGGGCGGCGCGTGCGCGTGACCGTGGGGGGAGGCGCGCCGCCGGCCGGTCCAGCGGTCCGCGGACCACTCAGAGGACGGCCACGGGTGCCACGGGGGTCCCTGTCGCACCGACGAACGGCTCGGGCATCGCCGACAGCAGGAACGCGTACCGCCCTTCTTCTCCACAGGCTGTGGACAACTCTTCGAGATTCCAGTTCTGCCCCTGCAGCATCCCCATCTCCACCAGGTCCAGGGCGTGCACGGGCAGCCACAGATTCTCCGTCTCGGGCGGAAATATCTCAAAAGTGAGCGTGTCGTTCGCGACCGCCGCCACGTCGCGCGCGTGGAACCACTCCGGCGTGCGGATCGACAACCCCGGCGACGGATAGCCGTACCCGTGCCGGTCCCCGGCCAGATACACCCGCACCTGCCCGGTGCGGACGAGCACGACGTCCCCGGCCCGCACCCGCACCCCGCCGAACTCCTCCGCCGCCTCCAGGTCCTCCGGTGTGACCGCGTGCGCCCCCGCCAGCCGGTCCACGCCCCGCGCGCGTGCCACATCCAGCAGCACCCCGCGCGAGACGATGTGCCGCGCCTTGTCGATCCCGCCGAACTCGGCGCCGCCGTGCGCGGTGACCGTGTGCGCCGGGCGGCCGTTGTAGAGCTTCCCCGAGTGCGAGACATGGGTGAGGGCGTCCCAGTGGGTGCCCGCCTGCAGGCCCATGGTCACCGCGTCGTCGCTGCACGCCACCGTGCCCGGCCCGAACAGCTCCTGGTTGATCTGGACCATGGCGTGCAGCGGGTTGACGCGGCCGGGGATCACGCCCGTCTGCACCCCGTCCGGCCGGAGCGGCAGTGCGAGGGGGACACGGCGGCCGGTGCGGACCCCGGCGGCGGCCCGGCGCACCACCTCGTCCGTGATCAGGTTCAGGGTTCCGATCTCGTCGTCGGCCCCCCAGCGGCCCCAGTTGTTGACGCGCTCGGCGATCTCGTGGAACTCCTTCGGCAGTGCCATCCGGTGCCTCCCCGGGGCTTGTGTCCGCGCAACCGACGCGCCATAAAATCTAACGGTCCGTCAGAAACCACGGGAAGGGGCCGGGCGTGGGGAACTTCTTGGCAGGAAGGGTCGTCGCCGTGACGGGCGCCGGACGTGGCATCGGCCGGGCGGTCGCGCGGGCGGCCGCCGCCGAGGGGGCGAAGGTCGTCGTCAACGACTACGGCGTCTCCGTGGACGGCGCCTCGCCCACGAGCGAGGTCGCCGCGGCCGTCGTCAAGGAGATCGAGGCGGCGGGCGGCGAGGCGGTCGCGGTCGCCGACGACGTCTCCACGATGGCGGGCGGGCAGCGGGTGGTGGACACCGCGCTGTCGGTGTACGGCCGGCTGGACGGGGTCGTGTGCGTCGCCGGGATCCTGCGCGAACGCATGCTGTTCAACATGACCGAGGAGGAGTGGGACCCCGTGGTCGCCACGCACCTCAAGGGCACGTTCACCGTCTTCCGGGCGGCGTCGGCCGTGATGCGGCGCCAGCGCTCGGGCACGCTGATCGGCTTCACCAGCGGGAACCATCAGGGGTCGGTGTCGCAGGCCAACTACAGCGCGGCGAAGGGCGGGATCATCTCGCTCGTGCGCAGCGCGGCGCTGGGTCTGCACAAGTACGGGGTGAGCGCGAACGCGGTCGCGCCGGTGGCCCGTACGCGGATGTCGGCGAACGTTCCCATGGAGCTGGCGGAGATCGGCGAGCCGGAGGACGTGGCCGCGCTGGTGGTGTACCTGCTGTCCGAGGGGGCTGCCGCGCAGGGCGTCACCGGGCAGGTGTACACCGTCGCGGGGCCGAAGATCGCGGTGTGGGCGCAGCCGCGTGAACTCCGTGCGATGTACGGGCAGGGGCGCTGGACGCCGGAGCGGATCGCCGAGGCTCTGCCGGGGTCGGTGGGGGTGGACCCGATGCCGATGCTGTCCCGGCTCTCGGCGATGGAGGAGGCGGCGCGGAGTGGTACTCGGCCGAACGCGTAAGAGCTCGGGGGTGCGTGGTGATCCGGCGGTGGCCGCTCGCGCAGTTCCCCGCGCCTCTGCCGGGGCGCTCAAGCTGAGGGGGTTCCATGGATTTCGGGTTCAGCCGTGAGGACGAGGACTTCCGGGCCGAAGTCCGTGCCTGGCTCGCCGCCCATGTCCATCGGACAGCGGACCGCCGCACCTGGGAACGCACCCTCGGCGCGGACGGCTGGATCGGGCTCGGCTGGCCGGAGGCGGGGTACGGGAACCGCGCGGCCACCCTCACGCAGCAGGTCGTCTGGGCCGAGGAGTACGCCCGCTCGGCCGCGCCGCCCCGCTCGGGGCACATCGGCGAGAACCTGCTCGCCCCCACCCTCCTCGCGCACGGCACGGCCGAGCAGAAGTCCCGTTTCCTGCCCCCGGTCGCGGCCGGCGAGGAACTGTGGTGCCAGGGCTACAGCGAACCCGGCGCCGGGTCGGACCTGGCGGGTGTGCGCACGGCGGCGGTGCGGGAGGGGGACCGGTACCGGATCAGCGGACAGAAGATCTGGACCTCGCTCGCCCGCGAGGCCGACTGGTGCTTCGTGCTGGCCCGTACCGACCCGGAGTCCAGGCGCCACCACGGCCTCGGCTTCCTCCTCGTCCCCATGGACCAGCCCGGCCGCGTCGAGGTCCGCCCCATCCGGCAGATGACCGGCACCAGCGACTTCAACGAGGTCTTCTTCGACGGGGCGTACGCGCGCGTGGAGCACCTCGTCGGGGGAGAGGGGCGGGGGTGGGAGGTGGCCATGAGCCTGCTCGGCTTCGAGCGGGGGGTCGCCACACTCGCGCAACAGGTCGGCTTCGCCGCCGAGTTGGACGCCGTCGTGCGCGCGGCGGTGGAGAGCGGAGCGGTCCGCGACCCCGTCGTACGGGCGCGGCTCGTGCGGCAGTGGGCCGAGCTGCGGACCATGCGCCGGCACGCCCTGCGCACCCTCGGCGGTTCGGCCGGACCCGGCGCCCCCAGCGTGGCCAAGCTGCTGTGGGGCACCTGGCACCAGCGCCTCGGTGAGCTCGCCGTCCAGGTGCGCGGGGCGCGGGCCGCCGTCGGCCCCGCGGACTGGTCGCCCTCGGCGCCGTACGAACTCGGCGCGGACCAGCACCTGTTCCTCTTCTCCCGGGCCGACACGATCTACGGCGGCTCGGACCAGGTCCAGCGCACGATCATCGCCGAGCGCGTGCTCGGTCTGCCCAGAGAGCCCAAGGGGGCCGTGTGATGCGTGGTGTGGTGTTCGACGGCAGCCAGGTGCGGGTCGTGGACGATCTGGTGGTGCGCGAGCCGGGCCCCGGCGAGGTGCGGGTGGCCGTCGCGGCGGCGGGACTGTGCCACAGCGATCTGTCCGTGGTGGACGGCACCATCCCCTTCCCGGTACCGGTGGTGCTGGGGCACGAGGGTGCGGGGGTGGTGGAGGCGGTCGGCGCCGGCGTCACCCATGTCGAGCCCGGCGACCATGTGGCGCTGTCCACGCTCGCCAACTGCGGCGCGTGCGCGGACTGCGACCGGGGCCGGCCGACGATGTGCCGGCGGGCGATCGGCCGGCCCGGGAAGCCGTTCACCCGCGGGAGCGCGTCCGTCCACCAGTTCGCCGCCAACTCGGCGTTCGCCGAGCGCACGGTCGTCAAGGCCGTGCAGGCGGTGCGGATCCCCGAGGACGTCCCCCTGCGGTCCGCCGCGCTGATCGGGTGCGGGGTGCTCACGGGCGTGGGGGCGGTGCTGAACCGGGCACGGGTGGACCGCGGGGACAGCGTCGTCGTCATCGGGACGGGCGGCATCGGGCTGAACGTGCTGCAGGGCGCGCGGCTCGCCGGGGCGCTCAGGATCGTCGCCGTGGACGCCAACCCGGCCAAGGAGGAGGCGGCCCGGCTGTTCGGCGCCACCGACTTCCTGACCTCGGCGCGGGGAGTGCGGGACCTGCTGCCCACGGGCGCCGACCACGTCTTCGAGTGCGTCGGCCGGGTGGAGCTGATCCGGCAGGCGATCGACCTCCTCGACCGGCACGGCCAGGCGATCCTGCTGGGCGTGCCCCCGGCGACCGCCGAGGCGTCCTTCGTCGTCTCCTCGCTGTATCTGGACAAGTCCGTCCTCGGCTGCCGCTACGGCTCCGCGCGCCCCCAGCGGGACATCGCCCTCTACGCCGAGCTGTACCGGCAGGGCCGCCTGCTGCTCGACGAGCTGGTGACGGCCGTCTACCCGGTGGAGGACTTCGCCAAGGCCCGCGCGGACGCGGAGGCGGGGCGGGTGGCCCGCGCGGTGCTCACGTTCTGACGCCGCTCCTTGAACGTCCGGCGGTAGGCGGTCGGTGTCACTCCGAGCGCCTGCTGCAGGTGCTGGCGCATCGACTGGGCCGTGCCGAAGCCCGCCTCGCGGGCCACCTGGTCGATGGACAGGTCGGTGGTCTCCAGCAGGTGCCGGGCGCGCTCGACGCGCTGCTGGGTGAGCCACTGGCCGGGGCTGACCCCGGCCTCCTCGCGGAACCGGCGGGTGAAGGTGCGTACCGACATGGCCTCCTGCTCGGCCATGTCCCGCAGCTGGATCGGCTCGTGCAGCCGGCCCAGCGCCCAGGCGCGGGCGGCCGTGGTCGTGGCCCACTGCGGGTCGGGCACCGGGCGTTCGATGTACTGGGCCTGGCCGCCGTCGCGGTGCGGCGGTACGACCGTGCGCCGGGCGACCTCGTTGGCGACCGCCGTACCGAAGTCGCGGCGCACCATGTGCAGACACAGGTCGATCCCGGCGGCCACCCCGGCCGAGGTCAGCACGTCGCCGTCGTCGATGAACAGCACGTCCGCGTCCACTGCGATCTTCGGGAACATCCGCTGGAAGCGCTCGGCGTCGGCCCAGTGCGTGGTCGCCGGGCGGCCGTCCAGGTATCCGGCGGCGGCGAGGACGTAGACGCCGGTGCAGATGGAGGCGAGCCGGGTGCCGGGGCGGACACGGGCGAGCGCGGCGGCCAGCTCGTCGGTGAGCCGCCCCTCCTCGAAGACCGGGCCCAGCTCGTACGACGCCGGGACGACGACCGTGTCGGCGCCGGCGAGCGCCTCCGGGCCGTGGGCCACGTGGATGGCGAAGTCGGCGTCCGTCTCGACCGGGCCGGGCGGCCGTACCGAGCACGTCACCACCTCGTACAGGGCCCGGCCCCGCTCGTCCTTCGGGCGGCCGAAGATCCGGTGCGGGATGCCCAGCTCGAAGGGAAGCAGGCCGTCGAGTGCGAGGACGACGACCCGGTGCGGACGGAACTCCTCGGAACCACGCATGGCCCGATCCTACCGAACGCTGTCCTTCGGGCCACTCGATGCACGCTCATCGAGGAAGGACGCTCTATGACGTGACTCAGACAAGCCCCGCCGCAGCCCCCGTCCAGGCCCCGCCCGACCGGCGCCGCCGTGTGCACCGCGCCTGGTTCGTCGCCGCCGTCACCTTCGTCACGATCATCGGCGCGGCCGCCTTCCGTTCCCTGCCCGGCCTGCTCATCGACCCGCTGCACCAGGAGTTCGGCTGGTCCCGCGGCACGATCGGCGCGGCCGTCTCCCTCAACCTCGCGCTCTACGGCCTCACCGCGCCCTTCGCCGCCGCGCTGATGGACCGTTTCGGCATCCGCCGGGTGGTCGCCGTCGCGCTGACCGTGATCGCCGTCGGCTCCGGCCTCACCGTGTGGATGACGGCGGCCTGGCAGCTGTGGCTGTGCTGGGGCCTGCTGGTCGGCCTCGGCAGCGGCTCGATGGCCCTGGCCTTCGCCGCCACCGTCACCAACCGCTGGTTCACCGAGCGGCGCGGCCTGGTCAGCGGCATCCTCACCGCCGCGTCCGCCTCCGGCCAGCTGATCTTCCTGCCGGTGCTGTCCTGGCTGACCGAGCACCACGGCTGGCGCCCGGCCGCCGTGACCGTGGCCCTGGCCGCCCTCGCCGTCGTCCCCTTCGTCTGGATCCTGCTGCGCGACCACCCCGCCGACATCGGCCAGAAGCCGTACGGGGCCCGGGAGTTCGTGCCCAAGCCGGCGCCGGTGACCGGTGCCGCCCGCCGCACGCTGAAGGTCCTCTCGGCCTCCGTCCGCACCGGCACCTTCTGGCTGCTCGCCGGGACCTTCGCGATCTGCGGCGCCTCCACCAACGGCCTGATCCAGACCCACTTCGTGCCCGCCGAGCACGACCACGGCATGCCCGTCACGACGGCGGCCTCGCTGCTCGCGGTCGTCGGCGTGTTCGACGTGGTCGGCACCATCGCCTCCGGCTGGTTCACCGACCGCTTCGAACCGCGGCGCCTGCTGGCGGTCTACTACGCCCTGCGCGGCATCTCCCTCGTCTTCCTCCCGATGCTGCTGGGCCCGGCGGTCCACCCGCCGATGCTGTTCTTCATCGTCTTCTACGGCCTCGACTGGGTGGCGACCGTCCCGCCGACCCTGGCCCTGTGCCGCGAGCAGTACGGCGAGGACAGCGCCATCGTCTTCGGCTGGGTGCTCGCATCCCACCAGGTCGGCGCGGCCCTCGTCGCCTACCTCGGCGGCCTCGCCCGGGACGTCTTCGGCTCCTACGACGTCGTCTGGTACGCCTCCGGCACGCTGTGCGCGGCGGCGGCCCTGATGTCCCTGGTGATCCGCCGCCGCCCGGCCGCCCTCGTGCCGGCCGTGTCCTGAAGGGGCTGCCCCGCGCGGACGCCCGCCCCCGCCACCCCCACGCGAGCGACCCGCGCGGCCCCCTGCACACGGCGCGCGGGGCCGAGGTGACCTCGCTGTGGCGGCCGGGGGGCTGAGAGCCCGTCAGAAGCGTCCCGCGAGCTCACCGGTGAGGCTGGTGAGGAGGCCCTCGTCCTCGTCGTCATCGTCCGGGTGCGCGGCCTCGGCGCGCGTGTGGCCGCGGGTGAGGCCGCGGGTGAGGTCGCCGTGCGTCCGGCCGTGGGTGGGCTCGGGCCGGGTGCCCGGCCGCGTGACGACGGACCACTTCGGAACGGACGCGGCCGCGCCCGTCACGCCGATGCTGGCGAGCAGGACGGGGGTGGTGAGCACGACGGCCAGGGCTCTACGGGCAAGCATGACTTTCTCCTCGTTCAGGACGATTTGTCGCCGCCTAGCTACCCCGGCGTCCCTTCCGAAAAAACCGCTCATCGAACTAATCGCTCGTACGGCCGGGCGCCTTCCCTCCCTGGCCGAGCAGGGCGAAGCGACCCCGGTGGAAGAGCAGCGGGTCGGCCGGTTCCTCGGCGCCGAGGGCGTTCACCCGGCCCACCACGATGAGGTGGTCGCCCCCGGTGTGCACGGCGTGGACGATGCAGTCGATCCAGGCGGCGGCACCGGCGAGGCGCGGTGAGCCGGACGCGGGCGCCGGGTCGTACGCCACGCCCGCGAACTTGTCCGCCCCGCTCACCGCGAAGGCCCGGCACAGCCCGTCCTGGCCGGCGCTGAGCACGTTGACGCAGAAGACGCCCGCGCGGGCGATGCGCGGCCAGGTGGCCGACGTACGGCCCACCATGAAGCAGACCAGGGGCGGTTCCAGGGAGAGGGAGGCGAAGGACTGGCAGGCGAAGCCGGCGGGGGATCCCGAGGGATCCTCCGGCGGTGCCGTGATCACGGTCACGCCGCTCGCGAAGCTCCCCAGCACCCGCCGGAACTCCCCCGGCTCCACCGGTGCCCGCTCGTCCTCCCGCACGCACCGCAACTCCGGCCGCGGCAACGGCTCCACGGGCCCGCGCCCCAGATACCGGACGGCGGCGGCCGCCGCCCCTGCGTGTCCCATCACGCCGTCCATTGAAGCTGACGGATCGTCAGATAGGAAGCCTGGTGACCGGCCCCGTGCCGGCACTTCGTAGGGTGCGGCCATGGGGTGGGCGACAACGCGTGAACAGGTCCGGGCGGTGCGGAGCGATCTGGCCGCGGCGATCCCGGTGAACGCGGCGCAACTGCCGGCCGCCGGGCTGCTGTGGTGGATCCTGAGCACCACCGAGGACCAGTACGACAGCGGCTACGACGGCGCCTGGGGGATCTTCTGCCTGCTGGTGTTCGCCCCGCTGCTGCTGCCGGTCCTCGGCCTGCTGCTCTCCGTCGTGCTGACGCTGCCCGCCGTCGTGTTCGCCCGGCCGGTGACGCGGCGGTCCGGCGGCCCGGAGTGGGCCTGCCGCACGGTCGCGGCGGCGGTCGTGGCCGTCGGCTGGGGCGCGGTGGCGGCGGTGCTGTGGCACTGGCCGTTCGTCACCACCACCTCGGTCCTCACCGCCCTCGGCCTGCTGCCCGCCCTCGGCATCGCCTACGTCCGCACGCGCTCCTGGTCGAGGTGGGGCCTGTGGTGGCGCTCGGCACTCGCCTGCGCCGCCCTCTTCGCCCTGGCCCTCGGCGGCGGGCTCGCGGCCTCCCTGAGCGGCCTGGTCCCCCCGTACGAGCCGCCCCGGCTGACCCCCGCCCAGCTCACCGGAGTCTGGCGCGGCGACAACGGCGCCGAGCTGCGCCTGGAGCGTGCGGGCCGGGCCGAGGCCCGCGGACTCCCCGTCGAACCCACCGACCGCGACCCGGCGACCCCGGGCCACAGGGACTACGTGGTCTGCTCGGGCTCCGGCGCCTGGAAGCCGGACGCGGGGACGGGCGACACCGACCGCCCCGGCATCCTCCTGCACCTCGACACCGGCTGCGGCGAGGACACCCGCTGGTCCGTCAGCGGCACCGAGGAAAGTCCCCGGCTGTACGTCCTGTTCGGCGATCCGGACGCGGGCACGCTGCGTGTCCTCGACCGCGCCGACGGCTGACCCTCACCGCCCCCGGAACTCCGGGCCGCGCCGCTCCGCGAACGCCCTGAGCCCCTCCCGGGCGTCCTCGGTCGTCATGTTGATCTCCTGGGCCCAGGCCTCCGCCGCGAAGGCGGTCGCGCGGTCGCTGTCGAGGGAGGTGTTCACGAGGTGTTTGGTCAGGGCCAGGGCGCGGGTGGGGCCGGAGGCCAGACGTGTCGCCCACGCGCCGGCCGTCTTCTCCAGGTCGGCGTCGGGGACGACCCGGTTGACCAGGCCCAGACGCTCCGCGTCCGGTGCCGGGAGCGCGTCGCCGAGGAACATCAGCTCCTTGGCCCGCTGGGGGCCCAGCAGCCGGGGGAGCAGATAGGCGCCGCCGGCGTCCGGCACCAGCCCCCGGCGGACGAACACCTCGATGAAGCGGGCCGACTCGGCGGCCAGGACCAGGTCGCAGGCGAGCGCCAGATGCGCCCCCAGCCCCGCCGCCGTCCCGTTCACCGCGGCGATCACCGGCTTCTCGCAGTCCAGGACCGCCGCGATCAGGCGCTGGGCGCCCAGGCGGAGCACACGCGCCACATCGCCCGGCAGCCGGCCGCCGCCCCCGGCCCCGCCCCGCAGGTCCGCTCCGGCGCAGAAGCCCCGGCCGGTGCCGGTCAGCACCACCGCCCGTACCCCCGGGTCCGCCGACGCCTCGGCCAGCAGGCCGATCAACCGGTCCCGCAGCTCGGGGGTGAGCGCGTTGAGGGCATCGGGGCGGTTCAGGGTGAGGTACGCGACCTGAGCGCGGACCTCGTGCGTGATCCCGGCGGTCATCGGCACACCACCAGCGCGTCCAGCGCGACCGCGCCCTGCCCCCGCGGCAGCACCAGCAGCGGGTTGATGTCCAGCTCCGCGATGTGGTCGCCGAGTTCCAGGGCCATGCGCTGCACCCGCAGAACCACCTCCACCAGCGCGTCCCGGTCGGCCGGCGGCCGGCCCCGGACGCCGTCCAGCAGCGCCCGGCCCCGGAGCTCCCCGAGCATGGCGCGGGCCTGGTCCTCGCCGAACGGGGGAACGCGTACGGCGGCGTCGTGCAGGACCTCCACCAGCACCCCGCCGAGTCCGGCCGTCACGGTCGGGCCGAACAGGTCGTCGTGGGTCACCCCGACGACCATCTCCACGCCCTGCCCGACCATCTGGCACACCAGGATCCCGTCCAGCTCGACCCCTTCGTAGCGGGCGATGTCGGTCAGTTCGCGGTAGGCGTCCCGGACCTGACTGGCCGAGGTCAGGCCGATCTTCACCAGGCCGAGTTCGGTCTTGTGGGCGATCCGGGCGCCGGACGCCTTCATCACCACCGGGTAGCCGACCTGCGCGGCGGCGCGTACGGCCGCCGCCGCGCTGGTCACCAGCTGCTCGCGCGGGACCCGGATGCCGTAGGCGCGCAGCAGCTGCTTGGCCGCGTGCTCGCTGAGCTGCTGGCCGGGGTGCATCAGGGCCTCGGCCTTGCGGAAGGAGGGGGACGGGGTGCGCGGGGCCTCGTCGAAGGGGGAGCGGTAGTCGCCGACGAAGGCGTGGTGGTCCAGCCAGGCGCGGACGGCGCTCAGGCAGTTGCCCACCGTGCGGAAGGTGGCCACGCGGGAGGAGCCGAGCAGGACCTCGCGGTACGCGGCCTCGGTGCCGACCGGCGAGCCCCACACCACGCACACCAGCTTGTCCGTCTCCTCCGCCGCCTCGACCAGGTCCGCCACGAGCCTGTCGCTCAGCGGCGGGAAGGGGCCGGTGATCGGGCAGATCAGCGCCCCGACCGACGGGTCGGCGAGGAGCGCGTCGATGATCTTCCGGCCCCGGTGGTCGCCGACCGGATGCCCGCCGTTGTCCACCGGGTTGGCGACGCTCAGGTACTCCGGTATCCACTGGTGCAGCTCGGCCTGCTTGGCCTCGGACAGCCGGGGGAGCCGCAGCCCGGCCGCCGTGGCCAGGTCGGCGGCGTGGGCGCCGGTGCCGCCGGAGATCGAGTACACGGCCACCCCGTCCGCCAGCGGGGCCCGGGCCCGCGCCAACAGGGCGGCGGTGTCCTGGAGTTCGTCGAGTCCGTCGACCCGGACGACCCCGAACTGGCGCATCGCCGCGTCCACCACGTCGTCGGCGCCCGTGAGCTTGCCGGTGTGCGAGGCGGCCGTACGCGCGCCGGCCTCGGTGCGGCCGACCTTCACCGCGACCACCGGCACCTTGCGGCGGGCGGCGCGGTCGGCGGCCAGCAGGAAGGCGCGGCCGTCCTTCAGCCCCTCCACGTAACAGGCGATGGCGCCGACCTCGGGCTGCTCGGCGAACCAGGAGAGGAAGTCGGCGGTCTCCAGGTCGGCCTCGTTGCCGGTGGGAGCCCAGTGGGAGAGCCGGATGCCCAGCTCCTGGAGGGCGAAGACGGGGCGGCCCTGGTGTCCGGACTGGGTGATGAGCGCGATCGCCGGGCCGGTCAGGTCCTCCCGGAAGTGCTCGAAGGCGTTGAGGTTGGTGTTGGGGCCGAGCAGCCGCAGGCCCGAGCGGCGCACGGCGTCCGCGAGCCGCCGCTGTGCCTCGGCGCCCGTCTCGCCGGTCTCGGCGAACCCGGAGGCGAAGGCGACCGCGAACTTCACCTTGGTGTCGGCCAGTTCGCGGATCACCGGCAACGGGTCGGCCACCAGCAGCACCGCCAGGTCGACCGGTCCGGGCAGGGCGGCGACGGAGGCGGCGCAGGGGATGCCGAAGACGGACGGGCGGGTCGGGTGCACCGGATGCACCCGGGCGCCGACCCGCTCGGCCCACGCCAGCAGCTGCCGGGTGATCCCGGTGTTCGGCCGCCCCTCCGCGTCCGAGGCGCCGATCACGGCCACCGACTCGGGCCGGAAGAAGCGGGTGAGGTCGGGTACGTCCGTGTACAGCGGGCGTCCGCTGACGTCGAGGTCGTCGACCCGGTCGTGGACGGCGGGGCCGGGCCGCTGCCCGCCGCACGCGATGACCCGGGCCCGGCGGGAGTCGGTGGTGAGGGTGCCGTGGGTTGATCCAAGCATCGGTCCGCCCCGCTCCTGTGAGACAGCACAAGTAAACTGACGCTCTGTCAGATTACTGAACTGACGCATTGTCAGGAACGGGTCGGACACCGCAAAGTTACCGCCGGGTGCGGCACGCGGGCATCACCGCCGGCTGCGCAGATACCCGGCCGCCGCCTTCGCGATCTTCCTGGCGTCGAGCGCCATCTCGCGGAACATCCCGCTGATCGGGTTGGTGTACCCGGTGAAGTACAGGCCCGGCGCCTGCGCGGGCGTGCCGCCGCCGTGCACGACCGGCTTCCCGCGGTCGTCCAGCACCCCGAGATGGCCCACCAGGCCCTCCAGGGCGCGGGTGTACCCGGTCGCCGCGATCACCGCGTCCGGCTCGACGCGGCTTCCGTCGGCGAGGACGACCTTCCCCGGGCTCCCCTCCTCGAAGGACTCCACGGCGGCCACGATCTCCACCCTGCCCTTGCGCACGGCGTCGATCAGGCCGACGTCCTGCACCGGGATGGCGCCCTGCCGCACCCTGCTGTACAGCCCGGTGTCCGGCCGGGGCAGCCCGTGGGCGGACAGGTCCGGCACGCCCACCCTCGCCTGGAGCCGGCACAGCCGGTCCACGAGCCCCACCGGCAGCCGCCGCACCAGCACGCCCGAGTACTGCGCGGGCCAGCCGAGGGTCGATCGGCGCACCAGGTGCGGGACGGTGCGGACGGCCAGCCGCACCCGCGCCGCCCCGCCCTCCACCAGGTCCACGGCGATCTCGGCGCCGGTGTTGCCGACACCGACGACCAGGACGTCCCGGCCGGCGTACGGCGCGGCGTTGCGGTAGTCGCCGGCGTGCAGGAACTCCCCGCCGTAGCCCGCCCGGCCCGGCCAGTCGGGCACGCGCGGAGTGTGGTTGTAGCCGGTGGCGACGACCACCGCGCTGCCGGTCAGCTCGCGTCCGCCGGAGGCGTGCAGCAGCCAGCCGGTGCCGTCCCCGGTCCGCTCGACGCGGAAGACCTCCACACCGGTGACGATCTCCAGTTCATGGTGCTCGGCGTACTTCTCCAGATAGCGCACCACGTCGTCCCGGGACACCCAGCGCCCGAACCTGCGGGGGATCTTCAGGCCCGGCAGGGCGGACAGCCGGCGGGTGGTGTGCAGGTGCAGGCGGTCGTAGTGGCCGCGCCAGGAGGCGCCCAGCCGGTCGGCCTTGTCCAGGACCACGGCCCGTATGCCCCGGGCCCGCAGCGCGTGGGCGGCGGCCAGCCCGCCCGGACCGGCGCCGATGACATAGACCGGGCGGTCGGCGGGGGTGACGGAGAGCGGTACGGAAGCGGAACGGGAGTCGGCCATGCTCGGAGCGTAATCACGCACTCCGTTGATGGGTCTCGGTCAAGACCGGAATTGGTTGCGGATTGATCACGGGTGTAGGAGGAGCGGGTGGGGCCGGTGACGTAGAAGACCTGGTTGTGGCGGTACGGCGATCGGCCCCTCCCCGGCCGGCCGGGCGAGGGGCGGCAAGGCGGAGCGCCGGATTCAAGAGGGGCTCACAGGTGGGCTTTGAGCGGCATCTGACGTACCGTCAGATCCATGGACTCCCTATGGCTGGACGGCGCTCAGTGGCTGGCGGTGCTGCGGATCGGTCTCGGGCTGTGGTGGCTGGAGAGCTGGCGGCACAAGGACAAGAAGGCCTGGTTCGAACGGGGCAGCGGCATCGCGTGGGCGGCGGACGTGGCGGCCGAACACCGCTGGGCGGTGGTGCGGACGGGCTTCGAGACGGTGGTGAAGCCACGTCCGAAGCTGATGGCGTACGTCGTCGCCTACGCCGAACTCTCCCTCGGCCTCGGCCTGATCCTGGGTTTCCTGACCCCGGTGGCGCTGCTCGGCGGGCTGGTGCTGAACGCGGTCTACTTCGTCCTGATGATCCACGACTGGGCCGAGCAGGGCCAGAACTCGATGATGGCGCTGATCTCGCTGTCCGGCTTCTTCGGAATGGCATGGCAGACCTGGTCGCTGGACGCCTGGCTGGGGTGGTTCCGATGAGCGCGGCGCGCTACGACCTCCCGGAGCCCGACGCCTTCACCCGGCCCTACTGGGAGGCGGCCGCGCGGGGCCGGCTGCTGATCCGTCGCTGCGGGTCCTGCGGCCGGGCCCACCACTACCCGCGCGAGTTCTGCCCGCACTGCTGGAGCGAGGAGGTGACCTGGGAGGAGGCGAGCGGCAGGGCCGTGCTCTACACCTGGTCCACGGTCCACCGCAACGACCTTCCGCCCTTCGGTGACCGTACGCCCTACGTGGCCGCCGTGGTCGACCTGGCGGAGGGCCCGCGGATGATGACGCAGGTGGTGGACTGCGCGGGACGGGACCTGCGGGCCGGGCTGCCGCTGCGCGTGACCTTCGCGGAGAGCAAGCCGGTGTTCCGGCCGGAGGACTGAGCCCCTGAGGACTGAGCCCCTGGGGGCTGTGCCCCGGAGGGCTGAGCTCCCGGAGGGAAAACCGGTGTCCCGCCCGGACGTTCGCGTCGATCATGGGCCGTATGCGCCCCGACAACTGGTGTCTCACCGAAGACCTCGACGAGTTCCTCTCCCGCGCGGGCGACTTCCTGCGCTCCCGTCCGGCGCTGCACACGGTGCCGCTGACGGTGACGGACGCGCTGCGCCGTCGCGGGCTGCACCTGTACGGCGAGGAGGCCCCCCTCTTCGGCCTGCTGGAAGCGGACGACGGCACGGTACGGGCCGCCTTCCTCCACACCCCGCCGTTCCCCGTCCACGTCACCGGGCTCACCCCGCGGGAGGCCGACGCGCTGGCGGCCCGGTACGCGGAGCTGGGTCGCCCACTCCCCGGAGTCTCCGCGCCGCAGGAGACGGCGGAGCACTTCGCGGCGGCCTGGCGCCGGCACACCGGTACGGCGGTCGCCGCCGACAGGAGGCAACGGCTGTACCGCCTGGACGAGTTGACCGAACCGGAGCCCCGGCCGCAGGGACGGGCGCGGACCGCCGGGCCGGCCGACCGGGATCTGCTGATCCGCTGGTTCGAGGAGTTCCAGGAGATCACCGGCGGCGTCGGCCAGGACGCGGGCAACTGGGCCGACGCCCGTATCTCCCACGGTGGCGTCACCTTCTGGGAAGCCCACGACGGGGAGCCGCTCGCCATGGCCGGAGCCACCCCCGAGACGGCCGGCCAGGTCCGCATCGCCCCCGTCTACACCCCGGCGGCCCTGCGGGGGCGCGGCTACGCGGGCGCGGCCACGGCCGAGGTGAGCAGGGCCGCGCGGGAGGCGGGCGTGGCGGAGGTCCTGCTCTTCACCGACCTCGCCAACCCGACGAGCAACGGCCTGTACCGGCGGATCGGGTACCGGCCGGTGGCGGACTTCTCGGTGTGGCGGTTCGCCGGCACCGCCCTGGGCGGCTGAGCCGAGCGGGCGGGGGCCGGGGGGCAGCGGGCAGGGC
This sequence comes from Streptomyces filipinensis, assembly GCF_014649495.1. Classification (GTDB taxonomy): domain Bacteria; phylum Actinomycetota; class Actinomycetes; order Streptomycetales; family Streptomycetaceae; genus Streptomyces; species Streptomyces filipinensis. The sequence goes on from NZ_BMTD01000004.1 coordinate 188,856, forward strand.
CACCCCGCGGCCCGGCCCCCGGAACGCCCGCCATAATGACCGGCAGGGGCGGCGCCCCTGAACACGGGTGCCGCAAACGGGGAGTTGACATGCAGAACACGAACGGCGGGGCCGGCCTCGTCCTGGCGGTGGTGGTCGTCGGCCTGGTGGTGCGCCGGCAGCTGCGCACCCGTCCGGTACGGCACAACGGCTCCCTGATCGCACCGGCGATCCTCGCTGTCCTGGGCGCCGTGGGGATCGCCTTCGGTGTCGCCTCGGTCGTCGAGGACCGCCCGCTGACCACGCTGCCCGTGGTGCTCCTGGTGGCCAGCCTGGCCGTCGCGGCGGCGTTGGGCGCGGTCAGGGCCCGGACCGTACGGGTCTGGCGCGGGCCCCAGGACGAGGTGCTGCGCAAGGGGACCGTCGCGACCACCGGGCTGTGGCTCGCCTCGGTGGCCGTGCACATCGGGCTGGCCCTGTGGATCGACCACGCCACGGGGACCGGGGTGCTGGGGACCGCGTCGCTGTACGCCTACCTGGCGATCGGCCTGGGCACGCAGAACCTCCTGGTCCGAGGGCGCGCCGCCGCGCTGCGTCCGCAGGGCTGAGGCCGGGCTCCGGCCCGCGGCGCGCCGGCGCTGACCACCGGCGCCGCGGCCGGCCCGGGTGAGCTGCCCGGCCTCACGGCCACAGCAGCCCCCTGCTCCAGCCGAACTCCGTCCTGCGGTACTCCAGGCGTACGTGCCGCCGCTCGGCGTCCCCCTGGAAGAACTCCACCGTCCGGGGGTGCAGCCGGTACAGGGTCCAGGTCGGGGACGGCTCGGCCGGGTTCTCGCGGGCCCGGTCCCAGGCCGTCCGCGACGCCCGCCGCAGCTCCTCCAGCGAGGACAGCTCCTCGCTCTGCCGGCCGGTGAGCGCCGCGGCCAGCGCCCCCGTCGAGCGGGCGTGCAGATCCGCCTGGCTCTCCTGGGCCGGAGCGGCCGTCACCGGCCCGCGCACCCGCACCTGGCGGCCCAGCACCGGCCAGTAGAAGGCCAGCGCCGCGTACGGGTGGGTGCCCAGGGCCCGGCCCTTGCGGCTGGAGCGGTGCGTGGCGAAGGACCAGCCGTCCGCGTCGGCGCCGTGCAGCATCACGATCCGTACGTCCGGCTCCCCCTGCCCGTCCACCGTGGCCAGCGACATCGTGTGCGGCTCCGGCTGCCCCGCCGCCACCGCGTCCGCGAACCAGCTCGTGAACAGGGGCAGCGGGGTCGGCGGGGCGGTGTCCGGGTCGAACGGGCGCAGGTCCGTGACGTCCGGGTCCCATACCCGCAGCGGCCTCAGCAGTGCGTGGAGATCCGTTTCCATGTGCCGAGTATCTCCGCCCGGCCGTCCGCCGGTGCGGGCGCGCCCGGCCGAGTGAGGTCGTCCGTTCGGCGGCCGTCCCGCGACGCGCACGAGTGCTTCCGGATGCGCGGACGCCGGGGCACGGGGAGGCTCGAAGCCACGGGCTTCGGGAGCGACGGTGAGCGGCGATGATCGTAACGGTGGTGTCGATGCCGGAAGGGACCATCACCCGCACGGATGTCTCGGAGGCGCGGGAGCGGCTGGCCGCGGACCGCTTCCTGCTCGTCGACGTCGAGCTGCCGACGCAGGCACCGGCACGGGAGACGCCGATCGCCGATCAGCTGGGCCTGGACGCCGAGGACCTGGACTGGTTCGGCAGGCCGGACGAGCCCGTGCGGGCGGAGTTCCTGGGGGACCGGGCCTCGTTCGTCGTGCCGGTGGTCCACGAGGACGGCATCGCCCACCTCCACGTGGTGGTGACGGAGCGGTTTCTGGCCACCGCGCACCGGGGCCAGGCCGGGCTGGCGAAGAGCTTCGCCGCGGTGTTGCGGCACGAGCGGCCCGACGACACCGTGGCCGTGCTCTTCCTGCTGCTCCAGGAGGCCTTGACCACCTTCCGCCGGGCCGCCGTGCGGGCCCTGCTGCAGACGGAGGAACTTGAGGACGACATGTTCGAGTACCGGCGCCCGGAGCAGGTCTACCGGCTGGCGCGGCTGCGGCGGCGTTCCGCCCTCCTGCACCACGCGCTGCTGCCCTATCTCCAGGTGACCGACGAGATCATCACCCGGCGGATGATGAGCTCCGCCTTCCCCGCGGAGCGGCAACGGCGTGCCCAGGAGTTCCAGGCCGCCGGAAGGCTGGTGCTCGCCGACATCGAGTCCCTCCAGGACGCCACCCGGCGGGCCTTCAGCAGTTACTCCTCGCTCGTCGCGGGCGAGCAGAACGGAGTGATCAACCGGCTGGCGATCGTGTCGGTGATCTTCCTGCCGCTGTCGTTCCTGACCGGGTTCTTCGGCATGAACTTCACGTTCCTGACGAACAGACTGGAGACCAAGGACGAATTCTGGCTGCTCGCCGTGGGGCTGCAGGTGGTCGCCCTGATCGGCTCCGCCTACCTCCTGCACCGCACCCGTATCTGGCGCAGACTGCGGGACGACGACTGAAACGGACCCGTCACCGGCCCAGCACCACCGTCCCCGAGGAGCAGAACCACCCGCCCGTCCCCGAGGCCACCCCCAGTCTCGGCAGCTGTCCGTCCCGGGCCCGCACCTGCCGCTCCCCGCCCTCGCCGCGCAGCTGTCGTACCGCCTCCACCAGCAGGAACAGCCCGCGCATGCCGGGGTGCTGGGCGGACAGCCCGCCCCCGTCGGTGTTCACCGGCAGGTCCCCGCCCCGCGCCAGCAGCCGGCCCTTCTCCACGAACGCACCGCCCTCGCCCTTCGCGCAGAAGCCCAGGTCCTCCAGGGTCACCAGGGTCATGTAGGTGAAGGCGTCGTAGATCTGCGCGAAGTCGATCTCGGCGGGGCGCACCCCGGCCCGCGCGAAGGCGAGGCGGCCGCTGACCGCCGCCGGGGACACCGTGAAGTCCCGCCACCCGGACATCGCCGCGTGCGAGACGTGCTCGCCGGTGCCGAGGATCCAGACCGGTGCCGTGCGGCAGTCCCGTACGTACTCCTCGGCCGCCAGCAGGACCGCCGCGCCGCCGTCCGAGCGCAGGCAGCAGTGCAGCCTGGTGAAGGGATCGGCGATCATCGGGCCGGCGAGGACGTCGTCCACCGTGATCGGGTCGCGGAACATCGCCTCCGGGTTCAGTGCCGCGTTGGCCCTGGCCTGGACCGCCACCTGCGCCAGCTGTTCGACGGTCGTACCGTGCTCGATCATGTGGCGGCGGGCGGCCATCGCGTACTTGGCGATCAGGGTGTGGCCGTAGGGGACCTCGAACTGCAGGGGGCCGCGGGCGCCGAAGGAGAGGTCGCCCGTCCTGCGGCCCGCCCTGATGTCCGCCCGTGCCGTCGAGCCGTAGACGAGGAGGACGGCGTTCGCGTGGCCCGCCGCTATCGCGTCCGCCGCGTGCGCCGCCATGACCTCCCAGGTCGAGCCGCCGACCGAGGTGGAGTCCACCCAGGTGGGGCGCAGGCCCAGATACTCGGCCACCTCGACCGGGGCCAGCGTGCCGAGGCCCGCGGAGGCGAATCCGTCCACCACCTCACGGCCGAGACCGGCGTCGGCCAGGGCACGGCGGGCCGCCTGCGCGTGCAGCGAGTACGGGGTGGCGTCGTCCACGCGTCCGCAGTCGGAGAGCGAGACACCCACCACGGCGACTTTCCGGCTTCCCGGAGTCATCACAGCCCACCTTCCCCTGTGCATATCGTTGCCGGACTCCTAATATGACGGCCCGTCAGATGCGGAGGGAAGAGCCATGGACACGCGCCTCACCGCCGAGCAGGACGAGATCCGCCGCACCCTGCGCGAGCTGCTGCACAAGCGGTGCGGCCCGGCGGAGCTGCGGGCCGCCGTCGACAGTCCGGCCGGACACGACCCCCTGCTGTGGTCCGCCCTCGCCGACCAGCTCGGCCTGCCGGGGCTCGCCCTGCCCGAGCGGTACGGCGGTGTCGGCTGCTCGGTCACCGAACTGGCCCTGGCCTGCGAGGAGACCGGCCGCTCCCTCGCCTCCTGCCCGCTGCTCGCCACCGCCGTCCTCACCGCCCCGCTGCTCCTCGCGCTGGGCACACCGGCCCAGCGCGCCGAGCTGCTGCCGGGCCTGGCCGCCGGCACCCGTACCGCCGCACTCGCCGTCCCCGGCCCCGCGCTCACCACCGCCCTCGCCCTGACCGGCGACAACGGCGGCTTCGCCGCCGGCGGCGGACGGGCTGGCGGGGTCCAGGTCCGGCGCGCCGACGGCGAATGGCGGCTGTACGGGCAGGTCGAGCAGGTACTGGACGGGCACAGCGCGGATCTGCTGCTCGTCGCCGCGCACACCGGCGGCTTCGCCCGGTCCCGGACCCTGCTGTTCCTGGTGGCGGGGGACGCGCCCGGTGTCGTACGGATCCGGCAGACCGCGCTCGACGCCACCCGGCCGCAGGCGCGTGTGCAACTCCGCGACGTGCCGGCGGAGTTGCTCGGGGAGGAGGACGCGGACGTGCTGCCCGCCCTCGCCGCCCTGGGGGACTCGGCCGCCGCCGTGCTCGCCTGCGAGGCCGTCGGGGCGGCCGACCGGGTGCTGGAGCGGACCGTGGAGTACGTGCGGCAGCGCGAGCAGTTCGGGCGGCCCGTCGGGTCCTTCCAGGCGGTGAAGCACCGGTTGGCCGATGTGTACGTGGGGGTGCAGGCGGCTCGGTCGGCGGCGTACCACGCCGCGTGGGCCGCCGCCTGTGCCCCGGTCTCGCCGTCGGCGGCCTGCGGGTCGCCGGCCGGTGGCGGGCTCGCGCTCGCCCAGGCGCTGGAGGCGTTGCGGCTGGCCGCCGGCGAGGGGATCCAGCTGCACGGCGGGATCGGGTTCACCTGGGAGCACGACGCGCAGCTGTACTTCAAGCGGGCGGCCGGGGACGAGCTGCTGTTCGGGCCCGTGCACCGGCTGCGGGACCGGGCCGCCGAGGCCGCCGGGCTCTTCGCAGGCGGCGAGGTGGCGGTGTGATGGCCGGGCCCGGTGCCCGGCTCGTGCAGCGGGTGTCGTCCACCCGGGCCTTCGCGAGGGTCGCCCCGCATGTGGTGCCGGCGCTGGACCGGGCCGTGCACCGGCTCACCGGGGGCCGGTTCCTGCTCAGCGCCCGGATGCTGCCCGGGGTGGTCCTCACCTCCACCGGCGCCCGCAGCGGACTGCCCCGCCGGACGCCGCTGGCCTGTATGCCGCAGGAGGACGGCAGGAGCTGGATCCTGGTCGGCTCCAACTTCGGGCGGACCGGGCATCCCGCCTGGACCCACAACCTCCTGGCCCACCCCGAGGCGTCGATCAGCTGGAAGGGGCGGGACGTCCCGGTCACCGCCCGGCTGCTGGCGGGGGAGGAGCGGGCGGCGGCCTGGCGGGCGGTCCTCGCGTTCTGGCCTCCGTACGCCGCGTACCAGGCCCGGGTGAGCAGGCAGATCCGGCTGTTCCGGATCACCGCAGCTCCCTGAGGGGCGCGGGGCCGTATCGCTGTGCGGCTGCGCCGCGTGGGCGCGACCGGCCACGACGCTGCCGCAGCCGCCCGACGGCACGTCGCGGCACCTGCTGCGGCGCTAGAGCGTGGCCAACCGCTCCACCAGCAAGAACGCCCCGATCCCCAGCATCGCCGCCCCCGACGTCCGCGTCACCGCACGAGCCGCGGCCGGCCTCGCGGAAAGCAGCGCACGCGCCAGCGTGCCGACCGTGAGGTAGACCGCCGCGCAGCAGGCCATGTGCAGCAGGCCCATGGCCGCCGTCTGGACGGCGACCGGCAGGTGGGTGCCGTGCAGGGTGAGGAACTGCGGGAGGACGGAGAGGTACAGCAGCAGGCCCTTGGGGTTCAGCCCGCTGATCGTGGCGCCGCGCAGGAAGAGACCCCGGTCGTCGGCGGACCGCTCCGCCGCGCCCGGCACCGCCGGCCGGCGCAGCACCCCCCAGCCCAGCCACAGCAGATACCCGGCGCCCGCCACCGTCAGGACCGTCAGCAGCCGGGGCGAGCCCGCCACCAGGACCGCGAGGCCCGCCGTCGCGAGGGCCGTGTGCAGGGCATAACCGGAGACCAGGCCGGCGACCGCGCGCGTGACGGGGCGCCCGCGCAGGGCGGCCGCGATGACATACGCCCAGTCGGCGCCCGGTACGCACACCAGCAGCAGGTCCACGGCGAGGAAGGAGAAGAGCAGTCCCGAGTCCATGTCGGCGACATTAGGCGTGAATGGCCCGAAAGTGTTCCCGAAGTTTGCCCACAGCCCGCCTGTCTGAGGGAAGATCTGCCACATGGACGACGTAGACCGGAAAATCCTTGCCGAACTGCAGCAGGATGGGCGGCTGACCGTGACCGAGCTGGCCGCGCGGGTGCGGCTCAGCGTCTCGCCCTGTCACCGGCGGCTGCGCGAGCTGGAGCGCTGCGGCGCCATCCAGGGCTACCGCGCGATCGTGGACGCGACCGCGCTCGGCCTGAACTTCGAGGCGCTGGTCTTCGTCTCCATGCGGCAGGAGGACCGGGACACGGTCGCCGAGTTCGAGCGGGCGGTCGGAGAGCTGGAGCACGTCCTCGACGCCCAGCGACTGTTCGGTGAGCCCGACTATCTGCTCCGGGTCGCCACCGCCGACCTCGCGGCCTTCCAGCGGCTGTACGACGAGCGGCTCGCCACCCTGCCCGGAGTGCAGCGGCTGACCTCGACCCTCGTGATGAAGCACGTCGTACGGGACCGGCCGCTGCCCGCGTGAGGCGGCGCACAGCAGAGCAGGCGGCGGCTCACCACAGGTGAACCACCGCCCGCCAGACAGGACTTGGGGACCGGGAAAAAGGGTGCGCCGGGGCCGTGTTACCTGCTCGGCTTCTTCCCGGTCACGCCCAGGTGGACCAACAGGGCCAGGTTCGGCTTGAGTTCCGCCTGCTTCACGCCCCAGGACGAGAAGCCCTTCTGGTGCGCCGCCACCGCCGCGAGCATCGCGACCAGCGAACCGGCCACCGCCGCCGGATTCACGTCCTTGTCGACCCTGCCCTTGGACTGCAGCTCGGCGATGGCGTCGGAGAGGGAGTTGTTCACCGAGTTCAGGATCTTCATGCGGATCTTGTAGAACCGTTTGTCCCCCTCGGCCGCGCCGAGGTCGACCACCCGCAGGATCGCGTCGTTCTTCCGCCAGAACTCCAGGAAGCCGTCCACGAGTTCCTGCGCGGTCTGCCATCCCGACTTCCCGGCCCAGGACCGGCCCTCCAGCAGTTCGGTCAATCCGGCGCCCTCGGCCGCCATTTGCTCGGCGATCTCCAGGACGGCGCCTTCGACGTCCGGGAAGTACTGGTAGAAGGTCGCGGGTGAAGTGCCCGCCTTCCGGGCGACATCGATGACCTTGACGTCCCGGTAGGGGGAGGAGCTGAGCATCTCGCTGAGGCAGTCGAGCAGCTTCTGCCGGGTCGCCTGCCCACGCCGGCCGGCCACGCGGCCGTCGACGGTACGCACTTGTCCTGTCATGCCGTCAGCTTACCGACGGGTGATCGGAGCGCGATTCGGCCGACTGCAAATGGGGTGCACGGGTGCGCTGAGGGTGGTGTGCCTGGTCTGCGGGGTGCCTGTGACCCGGTTACTTTGACGGCATGGCCGAAAACAGGGCATCCGGGAACGAAGAGGCGGAAGAGACCCGAGGGGTCTACGGGGAGGGCGTACCGTGCTGGGTGGACGCCCAGCTCGCCGACGTCGAGGCCGGCAAGCGGTTCTACGGGGAGCTCTTCGGGTGGACCTTCGCGCCCGCCTACGGCTCCTCGGTGTGGGCCCGGCTGACGGGGGAGCCCGTCGCCTCGCTGGCCCCCAAGATCGACGGCCGTATGCCCACCGTCTGGACGGTCTCCTTCGCCACTCCCGACGCCCGGGCGCTCGGCCGGCGGATCACCGAGGCCGGCGGGCAGGTGGTCATGGCCCCCTTCCCGGTGGGTGACCTCGGTGTCGCCGCCCTCGCCGCCGACCCCGAGGGCGCGGTCTTCGGGCTGTGGCAGGCGGGCAGCCACCACGGCTTCGGGCGGCGGCACGAGCCCGGCACCTTCGTCTGGGCCGAGCTCTACACCCGGGACACCGCCGGTGCCAACGCCTTCTACGGCGGTCTCTTCCACGACGCCCTCTTCGGCGAGGGGGCGGAGCCCGACTTCGGCCGCGCCCACGTCACCGAGGTCTTCCCGGCCGAGATGCCCCCGCACTTCCTCGCCCACTTCCGGGTGACGGACCTCGACGACGCCCTCGGGGCCGTACGGCGTCTCGGGGGCCGGGTGCAGGCGCCACCCTTTGAGACGTCGTACGGACGAGTGGCCGTCGTCACCGACAATCAGGGGGCGTCGTTCGCACTGCTGCAGCGCTGATCCGTCCGCTTTGGCCGGATTGATGACGAGACACCCCTATTCTCACCGGGTTCGCAACCAGCCGCCCGGCCAGGAAGAATCGGGGTGCGTGCCGCCATCGCGGTGCGGTGGTGAGACGCTGCACTTCGGTCGCGTACATATGTGGGTGGCGCGGCTCGTACGGGGAGGTGGCAGGCAAGTGGTGGATCAGCTGACGCAGCACGATCCGCGGCGGATCGGGCCGTTCGAGGTGCTGGGCCGGCTGGGCGCCGGCGGCATGGGGCTGGTCTATCTCGCGCGCTCGGCGTCCGGCCGGCGCGTGGCGATCAAGACGGTGCGCACCGAGCTGGCCGAGGACCAGCTGTTCCGGGTCCGCTTCACCCGTGAGGTGGAGGCGGCCCGCGCGGTCTCCGGCTTCTACACGGCGGCCGTCGTCGACGCCGACCCGCGCGCCGCCGTGCCCTGGCTCGCGACCGCGTACGTCCCGGCGCCCTCCCTTGAGGAGATAGTGAACGACTGCGGGCCGCTGCCGGCCCAGGCCGTGCGCTGGCTGGCGGCGGGGGTGGCGGAGGCCCTGCAGTCCATCCACGGCGCGGGGCTGGTGCACCGCGACCTCAAGCCGTCCAACGTGCTCGTGGTCGAGGACGGCCCCCGGGTGATCGACTTCGGTATCGCCTCCGGAGTCTCGAACACCCGCCTGACCATGACGAACGTCGCCGTCGGCACCCCCGCCTACATGTCCCCGGAGCAGGCCAAGGACTCCCGCAGCGTCACCGGCGCCAGCGATGTCTTCTCGCTCGGCTCGATGCTGGTCTTCGCGGCCACCGGGCACCCGCCCTTCCATGGCGCCAACCCGGTCGAGACGGTGTTCATGCTGCTGCGCGAGGGCCCGGACCTCACCGGCCTGCCCGACGAGCTGCGCCCGCTCATCGAGGTCTGTATGCAGATGGAGGCCTCCGCCCGTCCCACCCCCGCCGACCTGCAGGCCCAGCTGGCGCCGCACCTCTTCGGATCCGGCTCCGACGACAGCGGCACCGCCTCCGCCTGGCTGCCCGAGAAGGCCGTCGCCCTCATCGAGGCCCGCCGCGGCGGGCGCCCCGCCGCCAAGCCGTCCCTGGCCCCGACCGGCGGCCCCAGGAGCGGCGGCCGCTCGGCCGTACCCCCGCCGCCCCCGTACGACCCGCCCGCCCCGGTCGGCGCCCCCGACACCGGCCCGGTCCGGCTGGCCGGCGCCCAGGTGCCCATCGGCCCCGGCCCGCGCGTCGCGGACGCCCGCGCCGCCGCCGTCAAGGCGCCGCCGCCGGAGGCCGGCCTGGTCGCCAGCTGGTCCCGCCCGCGCACCGGTGTCGCCGGTGTCGCCGGCACAGACCCTGCCGTAGGCCCTGCCGCGCCGCCCGCCCCGGCCCAGCCTCCGGAGACGGCGAACGGCTGGCGGCCCTGGCGGTTCCGCATGTCCAACGAGGTCTGGGGCACCCCCGCCGTCGACGGCGACCTGGTCTACGTCACCTCCTTCGAGGTGCACGCCCTGGACGTGGGCACCGGCCGCCGCCGTTTCAAGACGCGGGACGTGGCCTGGTCGATGGCGGTGGCGGACGGCCGTATCCACGCCTCCGACGGCCCGACCCTGTTCGCCCTGGACGCCCGCGAGGGCACCGACCTGTGGCGGCTGTCCACGGACGCCTGGGTGTACTCCCTCAAGGCCGACCGCGGCACGGTCGTCACCGGCACCCGCGGCGGCGGTGTGCAGGCCTGGGAGGCCGCGAACGGGCAGAAGCTGTGGGAGATCACCGGCTGCCAGACCGACTTCGAGTCCCCCGAGGCCGGCCCGCTCGTCCACGACGGCACGGTCTACGTCTGGCAGGACGCCCGGCTGCGCGCCCTGGAGGCCCGCACCGGTGAGGAACGCTGGTCGTACCCGGTCGGCGACGCCGCCTCCTGCGGCGGTGTGCCCGTCCGCCTCGCGCCCGCGCCCGACGGCTACGTCTACGTCTCGGCCGGCACCCGCGTCCTCGCCGTCGAGGCGGCGAGCGGCATGGTCCGCTGGCACTTCGAGGCCCCCGCGGTCTTCCTCTGCCCGCCCGCCTTCACCCCCGGCCCGGCGGTGACCGGCGGCGGGGTGTACCTCGCCGACTACCTCGGCACGGTCTACGCCCTCGACGCCACCGACGGCCGCGACCGCTGGCGCATCGCGACCGAGGCCCGCTCCTCCGTGGAACCGGTGCTCGTGGCGGCCGGGCACGTCCATGTCGGCAGCGGCAAGGGCCTGTACACCCTGGACGCGGTCACCGGCACGCCCAAGTGGCGCTTCCAGGCGGGCGGTGACGTCGTGGGCGCGCCCGCGGTGGCCGATGGCCGTATCCACTTCGGTTCGACGGACCATCTGCTGTACACGTTGAAGGCCGACGACGGCCGGCTCAGGTGGAAGCTGGCCACGGGTGGCGAGATCACCGGCTCCCCGGTCGTCAAGGACGGCGTGGTGTACGCGTGCAGCAAGGACCGGTGCGTGTACGCGCTGGACGCGGAGAAGGGGACGGGAACGGCACGCACCGCGTGAGGGGTGTGCGACGGCCGTCGTACCGGTGTGTCACGGAAGGGCTCCAGACGGCGGCCGTCCCAGGGCTGACGCTACCCCCGGCGCACCGCGGCCGCCACGCGGTGTCACCCGGTCGGTAGGGTCATGGACATGCCCACGCGGGCACGGGCGCGCACGCACCTTCGAGGCCGAGGCCGCTACCTGGCCGACAGCGCGACCGCACCCCACACGGCGTACGCGAAGGTCTCGGTGCCGGCCAAGGGCGTCAGGACCGTCAGGGTCCCGTTCGACAGGAACGACATCGACCTGCTCGACCACTGCGAGGCGGACCCCAGGGCCCGGCTCGCCGACTAGCGCAGCCGGAACTCCCGCCGTCTCCCCGTGAACAGTTCCGCCTGACGTGCGGGCGGCAGATTGCCGAGGGCGACCAGATGCGGGGCCTGGGCGAACGCCTGGGCCAGGGCAGCCTCCCGGGCCGCCCACAGCGCCCGTACGGTCCCCTGCACCCCCTCCGGCGGGCAGGCGGCGACGGCGGTGGCGCAGCGCACGGCGGCCGCCAACGCCCCGCCCGGCTCGGTGACTTCCGTGACCAGGCCGATCTCGTGGGCCCGCCGGGCGGAGATCCGTTCGGCGGTGCCCATGAGCATCATCCGGGCCACCTCCCCGTACGGCATCCGCGCGGCCATCAGCATGGACTCGTAGGCGCTGACCATGCCGTACGTGGTGTGCGGATCGAAGAACTCGGCCGTCGGGTCGGCGACGACGAACTCGCTCTCGCCCAGCAGATAGAAGGCGCCCCCGCAGGCCATCCCGCGCACGGCGGCCACCACCGGCTTCCACAGGTCGTTCGCCTTCGGCCCGATCCGCAGCAGCGGATCGTCCTGCATGTACGGCGACGAGGGCTGCGGTACGACGGCGTCCCGGTCGATCCCGGTGCAGAACGCCCGCTCCCCGCTCCCGGTGAGCACCACGGCCCGCACGAAGTCGTCGAACCGCAACTCCCCCCACACCCGGACGAGTTCGCGCACCATCTCCAGGTCGACGGCGTTGAGCCGCTCGGGCCGGTCCAGCGTGACGACGGCGACACCGCTGTCCCGGTCGGTGTCCACCCGGACGGTGCTCACGCCGGCACCCAGCGCGGCAGCCCGTCGTCGCCGAACGCCACCCGCACCCGGGCACCGATCCGGATGCGCCCCGGATCGACGGAGTCCAGGGGCGCCCCGGCGTGGCTGACCAGATTCCCGACCAGCCGGATGCGCGGATGCTCCTCCAGCTCCACCACGACGACGTTGTACGGCGCCTGCGCGGCGTAGTCGGGCAGCAGCGGCGGATGCGGCACGACGTACGACCACACCCGCCCGCGCCCCGACACCGGCCGCCACTCGGCCGCGAAGGACTGGCAGTGCGGGCAGCAGGGCCGGGGCGGGAACCGCGGCTCACCGCAGTCCCCGCAGGCCTGGACGCGCAGTTCACCGCGGGCCGCGTACTCCCAGAAGGGCGCGCCGTCGGTGTCGGTGACGGGGGTCAGCATGATCGGCTCCTCAGTTCCGCAGCAGCAGGGCGGAGGTGGGCACGCCTTCCCCGGCGGTGACCAGGCAGGTGGCGGCGCCGGGTACCTGGGCGGTGCTGGTCCCGCGCAGTTGCTTCACGCCCTCGGTGATGAGGTTGAAGCCGTGCACATAGGCCTCGCTGAGCCCGCCGCCGCTGGTGTTGAGGGGCAGCCGTCCCCCGATCTCCAGGGCCCCCTGTTCGGTGAACGCCCCGCCCTCCCCTCGCCCGCAGAAGCCGTATCCCTCCAGGGAGAGCGGGATGAGCGCGGTGAAGGCGTCGTAGATCTGGGCCACGTCCACGTCGTCCGGGGTGAGGTCGGCGTGCTTCCACAGGTGGCGGGCGGCGGTCCAGGCCGGGCCGGTGAGGGGGTCGTCGTTCCAGTAGTTGACCATGCCGTGGTGCTGGGCGGGCAGTCCCTGGGCGGCGGAGTGGACGTAGACGGGCCGGTGGCGGCAGTCCCGGGCCCGTTCCCGGCCGACGACCACGCACGCGAGGGCCCCGTCCGTCTCCAGGCAGTTGTCGAAGAGGCAGAGCGGCTCGCTGATCCACCGGGAGGTCATGTACATCTCGCGGGTCAGCGGCCGTTCGTACATGACGGCGGCCGGATTCTGGTTGGCCCGGTTCCGGCAGGCGAGGGCGACGTTGAAGAGGTGGTCGCGGGTGGCGCCGTACTCGTGCAGGTAGCGGCGGGTGAGCATGGCGATCTCGTCGGCGGGCCGGAGCAGCCCGAAGGGCCGGGTCCACTGGGCGGGGGTGGGCAGCTGCACCGCGGTGTCGGTCCACGGCCGGGGCCCGCTGCCCCGTTTCCGGGACCGCCAGGCGACGCCGACGGTGGCCTGCCCGCAGGCGATGGCGGCGGCGAGGTGGGCGACGGTGGCGCAGGAGCCGCCCCCGCCGTACCCCGCCTTGCTGAAGAAGGTCAGGTCACCGAAGCCCACGGCCTTCGCCAGCTCCACCTCGTCGGTCTCCTCCATGGTGTAGGAGGCGAGCCCGTCGACCTCGCCGGGTGCTATCCCCGCGTCGTCGAGCGCGGCCAGCACGGCCCGGCAGGCGAGCGTCTTCTCGTCCTGCGGAAGGTGCTTGGCGAACGCGGTCTGTCCGATCCCGACGATGGCGGTGGCGTCCTTGATCCCGGTTCCTGCCATGGCTGTCACGGCGTCCCCCTCTCCTGACAGTGTGTCAGATTACCGCTAATCTGACGGACAGTCAGCTCTTTGGTTTCCGGCTGGGAGGCGGTCGTGGTCGAGTGGGACACCATTCCGGAACTGGTGCGCTGGTCGGCCGCGCGGTACGCGGACACCGAGGCCGTGGTCGACGGCCGCACGAGGATCACCTACGCCGAACTGGGCACCCGCGTCGAACACGCGGCGGCGGCCTGCCTGGCGAGCGGGGTGGAGGCCGGTGACCGGGTGGCGGTGTGGGCGCCCAACTCCCTGGACTGGATGGTGGCGGCCCTCGGGGCGGTGACGGCGGGCGCGGTCCTGGTCCCGCTCAACACCCGCTTCAAGGGGGCGGAGGCGGCGGACGTACTGCGCCGCAGCGGGGCCAGGCTGCTCTTCGTCACGGGCACCTTCCTGGGCACGTCCTACGTGGCGAGCCTGCGCCGGGCGGCGGGGGAGGGGGCGCCGGGGGCGGCGCCCGGCCGGGGCCCGCTGCCCGGCCTGCCCGCGCTGGAGGAGGTGGTGGTCCTGGCGGAGGACGCGCCGTGCGACTTCCGGACGTGGAAGGACTTCCTGGCGGGCGGCGAGGGGGTGGGCGGTGCCGGGGTGCGGCGGCGCGCGGGGGAGCTGACGGGCGGGGCCGTGTCGGACATCGTCTACACGTCCGGTACGACGGGCCGTCCCAAGGGCGCGGTGATCACCCACGCGCAGACCCTGCGGGCGTACGCGATCTGGGCGGACCTGGCGGGCCTGCGCCCCACGGACCGCTACCTCATCGTCAACCCCTTCTTCCACACCTTCGGCTACAAGGCCGGGGTGATCGCCTGTCTGATGCGCGGGGCGACGATGGTCCCGCAGCCGGTGTTCAACGTGGAGACGGCGCTGGCGAACATAGCGGCGGAACGGATCTCGGTCCTGCCGGGCCCCCCGACCCTGCACCAGTCGCTGCTGGACCACCCGGCGCGGGACGCCCACGACCTGTCGGCGCTGCGGCTGGTGGTGACGGGGGCGGCGGTGGTGCCGTTGCGGCTGGTGGAACGCCTGCGCGGCGAACTCGGCGTGGGTACGGTCCTGACGGCGTACGGCCTGTCCGAGGCGAGCGGCATCGTCACGATGTGCCGGCGCGGCGACGACCCGTCGCTGATCGCGTCCTCCTCCGGCCGTGCGATCCCGGGCACGCAGGTGAGGGTCGTGGACGCGTCCGGGGCCCCGGTACCGGCCGGCACACCGGGCGAGGTCCTGGTCCGCGGGTTCAACGTGATGCGCGGCTACTTCCAGGACGACGCGGCGACCTCCCAGGTGATCTCCGCGGACGGCTGGCTGAGCACGGGCGACGTGGGCGTCCTGGACCCGTCGGGGAACCTGCGCATCACGGATCGCATCAAGGACATGTTCATCGTCGGCGGCTTCAACGCCTACCCGGCGGAGATAGAGCAGCTGCTGGGCCTGCACCCGGACGTCCGGGAGGCGGCCGTGATCGGCGTCCCCGACCCCCGCCTCGGCGAGGTGGCCAAGGCCTTCGTCGTGCGCCGCCCCGGTTCACCCCTCACCGCCGACGACCTGATCGCCTGGTCCCGGCGCGAGATGGCGAACTACAAGGTGCCGAGGGCGGTGGAGTTCGTGCGCGAGCTGCCGCGCAACGCGAGCGGGAAGGTGGTGAAGGGGGTTCTGCGCGGGAGGGGGTGAGGCGCGGACACGCCTCGGCCGCGGCGGCTCCCCCTCGGTGCCGCCGCGGCCGGTCCCCCGTCGGAGGGTGGGCTACTTCCCGTTCAGGTCCAGCGCCGGCGGTGCCGGCATGTGGCTGTCCATCGTGGTGATCGTCTCGTCCTTCGGCGGTGCCGGCATGTGGCTGTCGAGGGTCGTGACGGCGTCGTCCTTCGGCGGAGCCGGCATGTGGCTGTCGAGGGTGATGACCTCGTCCGCGATCTTGGGCTCTTCGGTGTTGCTCATGAAAACTCCCCTGTGCCAGAGCTGAGGGGAACGCCCGTTCGGCAACTCCCCCGCGAGCTGTCGAACGGGCGTTCCGGGGCGCTCACCTTATCCGTGAGTCCCACGCGATCCACCGGCTCCCCCCGGTTGCGGCGGATCGATGCCTTGAGGATGGCAAGCGGCGATAAACGTTCGATGAACGCGGTGTCCGGCGAGGTCAGAGCAGTGCGACCGAGGGAAGCAGGCGCCGCAGCTCGTCGGCCTCGGGCGAGCCCGCGCCCTCATAGACGGCGAGTGCCTCGCGCCAGCACGCCCTCGCCCGGTCCGTCTGCTCCAGCCTCTCCAGCGAGTGCCCCAGGAGCGTCAGGATGTTGGCGCGCATCCAGTCGCCCCCAATGTAACCGGTCGTCAGCGCCTGTTCGGCATGCTGCGCGGCCCGGGCAGGGCGCCCCACGGCCAGGTGGACCTGGGCGATACGGAACTGGGTGGTGCCCTCCCACAGGCGCTGCCGGTTCACGGTGAACGTCGCCAGCGCCGCGCCGAGCTCCTCCAGCGCCTCGTCGTGGTGCCCGCTGTGTCCGAGCGCGATGCCCAGCGCGTACCGGGCGTTGGCCAGCCGGAAGGTCAGCCCGAGTTCGTCGTAGATGGCGATGCCCTGACGCACCAGTTCGATGGCGGTCGAGGCGCGGTCCAGCGAGACCAGGACGCGGGAGAGGTTGCACAGGGCGCTGGCCTCGCCCGGGCGGTTGCCGTCGGTGCGGAACGCCTTGATCGCCTCACGCAGGTGGGTCTCGCTGACGGAGCGCCGGTTCAGGCAGTTGGCGATGATGCCCTGCTCGTTGTGGGCGTTGCCGTAGGTCCAGGGGTCACCCGTGACGAGGCCGAGCGCGATGGCGCGCTCGGTCTCGGCGCCGGCCTCCTCGAACCGGCCGGCATGGCTGAGCACCTGCGCCAGCGTGGTCCGGGCCCTGCCCTCCGCGTAGGCGTCGCCGAGGACGGCCGCGGCGTCGCGGGCGGCCTGGGTCGCCGCCCCGTAGCGCAACGCACTGGCTCCGGACTCGGCCAGGTCCTTCGAGGCGAGCAGCAGGTCGACGGCCTTGCGCAGCGTGGCGGCGGCGAGTGACTGCTGGACGCAGGCGAGGATGCAGGCCGCTTCGGCGTGCAGCCAGTCCAGGGCCCCGGCGTCGTCCGCGAACTCCCGGCCGGGGCGCTCCGTCTTCTCCAGGTGGTCCACGGTGCGGTCCCCGGGGCGCTCTATGGCGTACACCCGCGTCGCCGTGGCCAGGTAGAAGTCCAGCAACCGCGACATCGCGGCCGCCCGCTCACCGGGCGGCTGCTCGTCCCGCTCCGCACAGGCCCGCGCGTACAGCCGGACCAGGTCGTGGAAGCGGTAGCGCCCCGGCGCGGCCGACTCCAGGAGGGAGGTGTCGACCAGGGACTCCAGCAGGTCCTCCGTCTCCTCCTGCGGGAGGTCCAGGGCCGCGGCAGCCGCCGCCAGCGAGATGTCCGGACCGTCCGCCAGGCCCAGCAGACGAAAGGCCCGGCCCTGGGCCGGCTCCAGCTGGCCGTAGCCGAGCTCGAAGGTGGCCTTCACGGCCAGGTCGCCGGCCTGGAGTTCGTCCAGGCGGCGGCGCTCGTCCGCCAGCTTGGCCGCCAGCACCGAGACGGTCCAGGTGCGGCGGGCCGCCAGGCGGGAGGCCGCGATGCGGATCGCCAGCGGGAGGAACCCGCACGCGGCGACCACGTCCAGCGCCGCCTCCCGTTCCGCGGCCACCCGCTCCTCGCCCACGATCTTCGTGAAGAGGGCGAGCGCCTCGTCGGGGGACATGACGTCCAGGTCCACCAGGTGCGCCCCGGCCAGGTCCAGCATCCGCACCCGCGAGGTCACGAGGGCGGCGCAGCCCTCCGTCCCCGGCAGCAGCGGCCGCACCTGTGCCGCGTCCTTCGCGTTGTCCAGCAGGACCAGCACCCGGCGGCCGTCCAGGACCGAGCGGTACAGGGCCGCCCGTTCCTCCAGCGAGTCGGGGATCGCCGAGTCCGCCGTGCCCAGCGCGCGCAGGAAGGTGCCGAGGACCGTCTCCGGTTCCGCGGGGCGCGGCCCGGCTCCCTGCAGGTCCACGTACAGCTGTCCGTCCGGGAACGCGTGGCGGGCCTTGTGGGCGACGTGCACCGCGAGCGTCGTCTTGCCCACGCCGCCGATCCCGGCCAGCGCGGAGACCGCCATCACCCGGCCCTCCGCCTCGGACGCCGACGCCAGCACCTCGCTCAGCTCGTCGACGAAGGCGGCCCGGCCGGTGAAGTCCGGGACCGAGGCGGGCAGCTGGGCCGGGCGCACGGGCACCGCCGCCGGTTCCGCGGCCGGCGTGGCGGGCTCGGCCAGGGCCGGGTCGGCCTGGAGGATGCGCTGCTGCAGTTCGCGCAGGCCCGGCCGCGGGTCCACGCCCAGCTCCTCCGCCAGCAGCCGCCGGGTGTCCGCGTACACGGCGAGGGCCTCGGCCTGTCGCCCGCTGCGGTACAGCGCCAGCATCAGCAGCTCGCGCAGGCGCTCCCGCAGCGGATGCGCCGCCGTCAGGGCCGTCAGCTCCGAGACCGCCTCGGCGTGGCAGCCCTGCTCCAGGTCCATGTCCAGGCGGCTTTCGAGCAGCTGGAGACGCCATTCCTCCAGGCGGACCCGTTGGGCGTCCGCGTACGGGCCGGGGACGCCGGCCAGCGGCTCGCCGTCCCACAGGGCCAGGGCCTGGTTCAGCACCTCCCGCGCCTGGCCCAGGTCCCCTGTGCCGCGCGCCTTCTCGGCCTCCGTCGCGAGGTCCTGGACCACCGCCACGTCCAGGGCGCCGTCGCGCAGGCCCCGTACCGCGTAGCCCCCGGACTCGCTGACCAGGACCCCGGGGTCCAGGACCTTGCGCAGACGGGACGCGTAGGTACGCAGGGCCGCCAGCGCCTGGGACGGCGGCTCGGCGCCCCAGAGCGCGTCGATCAGCTCCGCCGCCGTCGCCGTACGGCCTTCGCGCAGCAGCAGGGCGGCCAGCAGGGCCCGCTGCTGCGGGGAGCCGGTGTTCAGCGTCTCCCCGCCGCGCCAGGCCCGCACCGGACCGAGTACGCCGAAGCGCAACGCCGCCGGTTCCGCGACGGCCGCGGAGCCGGGACGCCGCTGCTCAGGCACTCGCGGCCCACCGTCCATGCGTTCGCCCCCTTAGGCATCACGAACAACCCCGTCAGTTTGCCTTGTTCGAGGCGGTTCCGTCAGCCGCGGGAGACGCCGATCACAGACCGGTGCACCGGAGTCCACAAGGCCCTCACACGGCCTTCGCACAGAGTCGCCCGGCCACACTAGCTGACGGACCGTCAGATCAACGCTACCGTGAGCGCCATGGACACCCAGAGCCCCTTCCCCCGGATCATCTCGGTCGACGACCACACGGTGGAGCCCGCGCACGTCTGGCAGGACCGGCTCCCGAAGAAGTACCTGGACGCCGGGCCCCGGATCGTGCGCGCCCCGCTGAAGGAGATGACCTTCCTGGGCGGCCGTTTCAAGCCCGTCATGGGCGAGCCCGGCAGCACCGAGGGCCCCCTCGGCGACTGGTGGGTCTACGAGGACCTGCGCCGGCCCCTCACCCGCCTCGACACCGCCGTCGGGTACGCCAGGGACGAGGTCAGGCTGGAGGTCATCACCTACGAGCAGATGCGGGCGGGCTCCTACGACGTCCCCGCCCGGCTCGCCGACATGGACGTCAACCACGTCCAGTCCGGTCTCTGCTTCCCCACCTTCCCCCGCTTCTGCGGGCAGACCTTCACGGAGGCGGCGGACAAGGAGCTCGCGCTGCTCTGCGTGCGCGCCTACAACGACTGGATGGTGGAGGAGTGGTGCGGGCCGGACGCCCACGGCCGGCTCATACCGCTCACCCTCATTCCGCTGTGGGACGCCCGGCTGGCGGCCGCGGAGGTCCGGCGCAACGCCGAGCGGGGCGTGCGGGCCGTCGCCTTCTCCGAGATACCCCCGCACCTCGGCCTGCCCTCGGTCCACACCGACGACTGGGACCCGTTCTTCGCGGCCTGCGACGAGACCGGCACGGTCGTCGCCATGCACATCGGCTCCAGCAGCCGCATGCCCTCCACCTCCGCCGACGCCCCGCCCGCCGTCGGCTCCACCATCACCTTCGCCAACTGCTGCTTCTCGATGGTCGACTGGCTGATGAGCGGCAAGTTCGAGCGCTTCCCGAACCTCAGGGTCATGTATGCCGAGGGACAGATCGGGTGGATTCCGTACATCCTCGAACGCGCCGACGTGGTGTGGGAGGAGAACCGGGGGTGGGGCGGGGTCGCCGACAAGGTCACCCGGCCGCCGTCCGAGCTGTTCGCCGGGCATGTGTACGGCTGCTTCTTCGACGACGCCTTCGGGCTGAGGAACCTGGACGCCATCGGGGTAGGCAACGTCCTGTACGAGACCGACTACCCGCACTCCGACTCCACCTGGCCGAAGTCCCGCGAGGTCGGCGAGGCGCAGATGGGGCACCTGCCGGCGGACGTGGTCGAGCGGATCGTCCGCGGGAACGCCATCGAGCTGCTGGGTCTCACCCCCGAGGGACTCTGGCGGTGAGTGCCCTGGCGTACGGCATCCAGCTGCCCGTGCAGGCGCAGAGCACCCTGTTCGCGGAAGCCTGGGAGGCCGGGGCCGGACCGGAGGACCTGGTGGCGGTGGCGCGGGCCGCGGAGCGTGCCGGGTTCGGCTACCTCGCCTGCTGCGACCACGTGGCCGTCCCGCGCCGGCTCGCCCGGGCGATGAGCACGGTCTGGTACGACCCCGTCGCCACCCTCGCCCACCTCGCCGCCGTGACCGGGCGGATCCGGCTGCTCAGCCATGTGGCCGTCGTCGGGCTGCGGCACCCGCTGCTCACCGCCAAGCAGTACGCCACCCTCGACCACCTCTCCGGCGGCCGGCTGGTCCTCGGGGTGGGGGCCGGACATGTGCGCGAGGAGTTCGAGGCGCTGGGCGTGGACTTCGAGCGGCGCGGGGCCCTGCTGGACGAGACGGTCGACGCGCTGCGCGCCGCCCTCGGACCGCAGGAGTTTCCCGAGCACCACGGGAAGTTCTACGACTTCGAGGGGCTGGGGCAGCGGCCACGGCCCGCGCAGCCGGCCGTACCGCTGTGGGTCGGCGGCTCCTCGCCCGCCGCCGTCCGCCGGGCCGCGCTGAAGGGCGACGGCTGGCTGCCGCAGGGGGACGCGCGGGAGCGGCTGCCCGCGCAGGTCGCCCGGCTGCGGCGGCTGCGCGACGAGGCGGGCGCCGAGGGGCCGTTCACCGTCGGGGCGATCGCCGAGCCGCTGTACGTCGGGCGGCCCGGCTGGGACACCGGACCGTGGACGCTGACCGGGGCGCCGGAGGAGATCGCCGGGTCGCTGCGGGCGTACCCGGCGATGGGCGTGGACCAGATCCAGGTGCGGTTCCGCAGCCGGAGCCGGGCCGAACTCATCGAGCAGATCGAGCTGTTCGGGGCGGAGGT
This sequence comes from Streptomyces filipinensis, assembly GCF_014649495.1. Taxonomy (GTDB): domain Bacteria; phylum Actinomycetota; class Actinomycetes; order Streptomycetales; family Streptomycetaceae; genus Streptomyces; species Streptomyces filipinensis. Next base: position 209,803 of record NZ_BMTD01000004.1, read on the forward strand.
CGCACCCCGGCTGCAGTGAGGAGGGCACCATGGGCAAGCTGGACGGGCGGGTCGTGATCGTCACCGGGGCGGCGCGCGGACAGGGCGAGCAGGAGGCGCGGCTGTTCCGGGCGGAGGGCGCGCGGGTGGCCGTCGCCGATGTGCTGGACGGGCAGGGCAAGGCCCTGGCCGAGGAGATAGGCGCGCTGTACGTCCACCTCGACGTGGGCACGGAGGACGGCTGGCGGGAGGCCGTCGGCGCCGTCAAGGAGGCGTACGGGCGCGTCGACGGGCTGGTGAACAACGCGGGCATCCTGCGCTTCAACGCCCTCGTGGACACCCCGCTGGACGAGTTCATGCAGGTCGTGCAGGTCAACCAGGTCGGCTGCTTCCTGGGGATGAAGGCCGTGGCGCCCGAGATGGCCGACGGGGGCACGATCGTGAACACTGCCTCCTACACGGCCCTGACCGGTATGGCGGCCGTGGGCACGTACGCGGCCACCAAGCACGCGGTGCTCGGGCTGACCCGGGTGGCCGCGCTGGAGCTGGCGGGCCGGGGCATCCGGGTCAACGCGATCTGCCCGGGCGCCATCGACACCCCGATGTCCAACCCGGCGCGCCTCGACCCGGACGCCGACCCGGAGGAGATGAGCCGGGCGCTGGACGAGCTGTACCGCAAGCTCGTGCCGCTCGGCCGGGTCGGACAGCCCGAGGAGGTCGCCCGGCTGGCGCTCTTCCTCACCTCGCAGGACTCCTCGTACATCACCGGCCAGCCGTTCGTGATCGACGGCGGGTGGCTGGCCGGGGTCACCGTTATCTGACTGACCGTCAGCTATTGACGGTCGCGGCGGCCGGTGCGACAGTCGGCCGACGAACGCTGTCTGACTGCACGTCAGAAACGACTGGGGACGGTGAACCGCCTTGGAATTCGGGCTCTTTGTACAGGGATACGTGGGCAAGCGCGCCGAGACCGACCCGCTGGCCGAGCACAAGGCGCTGATGGAGGAGACCGAGTACGTCATCCAGGCGGACCAGTCCGGCTTCAAGTACGCCTGGGCCTCCGAGCACCACTTCCTGGAGGAGTACTCGCACCTGTCGGCCAACGACGTGTTCCTGGGGTACCTGGCGCACGCGACGGAGCGCATCCACCTCGGCTCCGGGATCTTCAACCCCCTGGCCCAGGTCAACCACCCCGTGAAGGTCGCCGAGAAGGTCGCCATGCTGGACCACCTCAGCGAGGGGCGCTTCGAGTTCGGCAGCGGCCGGGGGGCCGGGTCGCACGAGATCCTCGGGTTCATACCGGGGGTGACCGACATGAACCACACCAAGGAGATCTGGGAGGAGACGATCGCCGAGTTCCCGAAGATGTGGCTCCAGGACGAGTACGCCGGCTTCCAGGGCAAGCACTGGCAGCTGCCGCCGCGCAAGGTCCTGCCGAAGCCGTACGGGACCTCGCACCCGGCGATGTGGTACGCGGCCGGGTCCCCGCCGTCGTACGCCATGGCCGCGAAGAAGGGGCTCGGCGTGCTCGGCTTCAGCATCCAGAAGGTCTCCGACATGGAGTGGGTCCTGGAGCAGTACAAGACGGCGATCGTGAACGCGGAGCCGGTGGGGGACTTCGTCAACGACAACGTGATGGTGACGACGACGGCGATCTGCGCGCCGACGCACGCGGAGGCGATCGAGATCGCGGTCGGTGGGGGGCTGCACTACCTGCCCTCGCTGGTCTTCCGCTACCACGACACGTTCCCGCGGCCCGAGGGGTTCCCCGTCTGGCCGGAGACGCTGCCCCCCTACACACCGGAGTTCGTGGAGCTGCTCATCGAGGAGGAGCTGCTGATCTGCGGTGATCCGGACGAGGTGCTGCGGCAGTGCAAGCGGTGGGAGCAGGCCGGGGCGGACCAGCTCTGCTTCGGGCTGCCGGTGGGCGTGCCGAAGGAGGAGACGCTGCAGACGATCCGGCTCATCGGTGAGCAGGTGATCCCGAAGATCGACACGGATCCGGTGCACCGGACGTCCCGGTTCCGCCAGGCTGTCTGAGGGGGTTCCCGGCATGTTGGACCACCTGATCAAGGGAGCCACCGTCGTCGACGGGACGGGCGCGCCCGCCCGCGCCGCCGACGTCGGCATACGCGACGGCCGTATCGCCGCCGTGGGCAAGGTCACCGAGGAGGCCCGCAGCACCGAGGACGCCGCCGGGCTCGTCCTCACCCCCGGCTTCGTCGACCCGCACACCCACTACGACGCCCAGCTCTTCTGGGACCCGTACGCCACGCCGTCCCTCAACCACGGGGTGACCACCGTCGCCGCCGGCAACTGCGGCTTCACCCTCGCGCCCCTGAACCCCGCCCGCCCCGAGGACGCCGACTACACCCGCCGCATGATGTCCAAGGTGGAGGGGATGTCCCTGGTGGCGCTGGAGGAGGGTGCGCCCTGGAACTGGCATTCCTTCGGGGAGTACCTGGACGCCCTCGACGGCCGTATCGCCGTCAACGCCGGGTTCATGGTCGGGCACTGTGCGCTGCGCCGGTATGTGATGGGCCCGGACGCCATCGGCGGGCAGCCCGGGGACGGGCAACTCACCGAGATGCTCCGGCTGTTCCACGCGGCCATGGACGCCGGGGCCTGGGGGCTCTCCACCACCCAGTCGTCCACGCACTCCGACGGGGACGGACAGCCCGTCGCCTCCCGGCACGCGCGGCCGGCGGAGCTGCTGGCCCTCTCCCGCGCCGTCGGGGAGCACGAGGGGACCCAGATCGAGGCGATCGTCGCCGGGTGCCTGGACCAGTTCAGCGACGACGAGATCGACCTGCTGGCGGAGATGAGCGCGGCGGCCGGGCGGCCGCTCAACTGGAACGTGCTCACCGTCGACGCGGCCGTACCGGAGCGGGTGCCGCGCCAGCTCGGCGCGAGCGAGCGGGCCCGCAAGGCCGGCGGGCGGGTGGTGGCGCTCACCATGCCGATCCTCACCCCCATGAACATGTCCCTCGGCACCTTCTGCGCCCTGAACCTGATCCCCGGCTGGGGGCAGGTCCTCGGGCTGCCCGTCCCCGAGCGGATGGCGCGGCTGCGGGACCCCGCCGTCCGGGAGGAGATGCTGCGCCGGGCCCGCTCGAAGGAGGCGGGTGTCTTCCGGCGGCTGGCGAACTTCGGCCGGTACGTCATCGGGGACACCTACAGCGCGGCCAACCAGGGCCTGACCGGCCGGGTCGTGCGGGACATCGCCGAGGAGCGGGGGCAGGACCCCTTCACCTGCCTCGTGGAGATCTGCGCCGCCGACGAACTCCGTACGGTCCTGTGGCCCATGCCCACCGACAACGACCCCGCCTCCTGGGCGCTGCGCGCCGAGACCTGGCAGCACGAGGACGTGCTGCTCGGCGGGTCCGACGCGGGCGCGCACCTGGACCGGATGTGCGGGGCGCCGTACACCACCCGGTTCCTCGGGGACTGTCTGCGTGGCCGGAAGCTGGTCGGGCTGGAGCGCGCCGTGCAGATGCTGACCGACGAGCCGGCGCGGCTGTTCGGGCTGCGGGAGCGCGGCCGGATCCGGGAGGGCTGGCATGCGGACCTCGTCCTCTTCGACCCGGAGCGGATCGAGGCCGGGCACGCCCGGCTGGTGCACGACCTGCCGGGTGACAGCCCCCGCCTGGACTCCCGGGCGATCGGGGTGCGGGCCGTGTGGGTCAACGGCGTCGAGGCGATCCGGGACGACGTGGTGAGCGGCGCGGTGCCCGGGAAGGTGCTGCGGTCCGGCACGGACACGCGGACGGTGAGCACCCGGTGATCCCGGCCGGCGAGGGACAGCGGCTGTTCGTCGGCGGGCAGTGGCTGGAGCCGGACGGCGGGCACTACCCGGTGACCGACCCGGCCACCGAGGAGAGGGTCGGCTGGGCGCCGGAGGCCTCGCCGGAGCAGGCCCGGGCGGCCTGCGCGGCGGCCCGGGAGGCGTTCGGCGCGTGGTCGCGGACCCGGCCCGAGGAGCGGGCGGCGGTGCTGGGCCGGGCGGCCGACCTGATCCGGGGGCGGACGGAGCCGTACACCGAGCTGGCGTGCGCCGAGACCGGGGCCACGACCGGGACGGCCCGGGCGATGCAGGTCGGGGTGGCCGCCGCGCGGTTCCGCCGGTACGCGCGTGTGGAGCCCGCCGAGTGGGCCGTCGCGCCGCAGGTCAACGAGGCCGGCCCGATGGGGCGGGCCGCGGTGATGGGGGCCCTGGCCCTGCGGCAGCCCGTCGGGGTCGTCAGCTGCATCACCTCCTACAACAACCCCTGGGCCAACCCGGCCGGCAAGGTCGCACCGGCCCTGGCCATGGGCAACACGGTGGTCGTGAAGCCCGCCCCGCAGGATCCGCTGTCCGTCTACCGGATGGCCGAGGCGCTGGAGGAGGCCGGGGCGCCGCCGGGCGTGGTGAACGTCGTCTCCGGGCGTCAGGTGTCCGTCGGGGAGGCGGTGGTCGGCTCCGGCGACGTCGACATGGTCAGCTTCACCGGGTCCACGGCCGTCGGCCGGCGCATCGCCGAGGCGTGCGGGCGGGACATGAAACGCCAGCTGATGGAGCTGGGCGGGAAGGGCGCGGCGCTGGTGTTCGACGACGCCGACCTCGGCTCGGCCGTCGCCGGGATCGGCACCACCTTCTCCTTCTACAGCGGGCAGATCTGCACGGCCCCGACGCGGGTGCTGGCCCAGCGCGGGGTGTACGCACAGCTGGTCGGCCGACTCGCCGGATACGCCCGGAGGTTGCCGGTGGGTGATCCGAGGGGGCCGGGCACGGTCGTCGGGCCGGTGATCTCGGCCGAGCACCGGGCGCGCGTGGAGTCGTACGTCGAACTCGGGCGGAAGGAGGGCGCGTCCGTGGTCGTGGGCGGGGAACGGCCGCCGCTGGAGCACGGCTTCTATGTGGCGCCGACCCTGCTCGCCGACTGCGCCAACGACATGCGGGTGGCCCGGGAGGAGATCTTCGGACCGGTGGTCGTGGTGATCCCCTTCGACGAGGAGGACGAGGGCGTGGCCCTCGCCAACGACTCCGACTACGGCCTCGTCGACTACGTCTGGTCCGGCGACGTGGCCCGCGCCTTCCGGGTGGCCCGGCGGCTGCGGGCCGGCGGCGTCGGGGTCAACACCGTCGGCCGCAACATGGAGGCCCCCTTCGGCGGCTTCAAGAAGAGCGGGGTGGGCCGCGACGTGGGTTCCTACGCCCTGCACGCGTACAGCGAGGTGCAGGCGATCGTGTGGCCGGGGTGAGGATCCGGCACCCCGGACGCCGCGGACGCCGCGGACGCCGTGGACGCCGTCATGGATGCCATGGACGCCATGGGGCGGTCGGGTCGCGGTGGCGGGCGGGGGGATCCGGGTTCACTGGGTGAAGAACGACGCCGGGTGGCGGGGGTCGGCCGAGCAGGTGAAGAGGCCGCCGTGGCTGAACCGGCCGACGATCATGTCCACCGGTTCGCGCAGCGGGTCGCCGACCGCGTCGCCCGGCTCGGCGTCGCGCTCCTCCAGTGGCCGGAAGCGGTGCGGCGCACCGTCGGGGCCGAAGGTGCCGAGCCCGTACTCGGTCGTGTCGAACTGGAGGAACAGCTCCAGCGGGGCCCCGCAGTCGCCGCAGTCCAGCGGGTCCGGACGGTCCGTCGTGCCCCACCCCAGGAAGCCGCCGAGCTTGTAGCCGGGGACGGTGGTGAGGTCGTCGGCCAGGTCGCGTTCCTCCAGCCAGGCCCCGAAGCGCTCGGCGAGGCCGGCCGGGAGCTCCTCGCCGCCGGGATAGTCCGTGATCCGCTCGGGGTGCAGGACGCACGGACGCGGGATCATGTCCTCGCCGTACTCCCAGTGCTCCGCGGGGTCCGGCTGCTCGCCGAGCGGGCCGGTGAGCTCGGCGGACCGGCGCCAGAACAGCCGGCAGGCCTGGCCCCAGCCCTGCGGGTGCGGCTGGTCGTGCCAGTCGGGGCACCACAGCAGCTGGACCAGGTCCGTGCCGTCCGGGAAGCGGATCTCCGGGAAGCCGGCGGCGGTGAACTGGGCCACGGCCACCATCGGCAGCGCGTACGCCCGGCCGCCCGTGTCCTTGTGGTCGGCGCACCGCGGCCACGGCTCGGCGGCCGGCCACCACACGGGCCCGCCGATGTGGCTGTCGCGCACGCCGGGCGTACCGCGGCGCGGGTGCAGCCGGACGGCCGGGCGGGCGTGGCGCAGCAGTTCCGGGACGTCGCGCGCGGGATCGATGAGGGAGGGGGCGGTGGTGAGCTTCACGCGGGCAGTGTTCCCGCGGTCAGTCCTCCAGGTCCACCCGGACGGTCAGCAGGTCCGTGCCGAACGCCTTCACCGCGGCGCTGTTGAAGCGGGGCAGCGAGCGCAGCCGGGCCACCGGGTCGTCGTCGGGAAGGAGGTGGGCGGTGCCCCGGTGCCAGTGGCCGGCGATGCGGACGCGGACCCTCGGGTCGGCCTGGATGTTGCGCACGTACTGCGACCGGTGGCCGAACTCGGAGACCAGCCAGAAGGACGTGCCGACCCGGCGTCCGCCGACCGGCGTCTGCCGGGGCAGGCCGGACGTGCGGCCGGTGGTCTCCAGGAGGACCTGGAACGGCAGCCGCCGGTTGAGGGGGTTGGCCAGGTGCCGCTGGAAGCGGGTCACCAGGCGGTGCTTGAGATCGGTGCGGCCTGCCATCTCTCCTGCTCTCGATCGCCGTTGCCGTGCCGGGCGCCGGTGGTGTGGATGCCGTGGCAGCAGTGTAGGAGGACGGGCGCGGCGGGCGGACGACGGCGCCGGCCCTCTCAGTGGAGGGGCTGGTCCGCCAGCCAGTTGCCGTGGAAGCCGAACGGCACCCGGGCCGGCAGGTGGATCGCGGCGACCGGGGGCGCGGTGAGGTCGTCGGCGTCCAGGACGACCAGGTCGCTGCGGCCGGCGGCGGCGTCGTACACGTACGTCAGGAGCCAGCCGGGGCCGCCGGGCGTGCCGTCGGCGGGGGCGAAGGCGGCCTCCCCGGGGGTGCGGCCGGGCCCGAAGTCGTGTGCGGTGACGGCCCCGGAGGACAGGTCGTAGCGGACCAGGGAGGTGCCGCTCGTCATGTGCCCGTGTCCGGCGGCGAGACCGGTCAGCCGGTCGTCGACGCGCGGGAACTCGCCCGGCCGGTCGTCGCACTGCTCCTCGCGGACCGTGCCGGCCGCCGGGTCGACGGTCCACTTCCACAGCACCGCCTGCTGCGGCCGTGTGCCGCCGTCCGCGTCGCGGCGCCACATCTGCGGGTAGCGCATCACATACAGCACGACGGTGCCGTCCGGCGCGTCGTGGGCGTTGAGGACGTGGAAGACGTAGCAGGGGCCGACCGGGAACCAGCGGACCCGGCCGTGCGGGTCGTCGCGGCGCAGCAGACCGAGCCGGGCGCCGTGGCCGTCGTCCCAGCTGTAGGGCATCGTGCCGCCGGCCAGGGCGAGTTCGACGTCGAAGACGACCGGCAGGTCCATGAGGACGACGTGCCCGGCGGTGAGCGCGAAGTCGTGCAGCATCGTCGGTCCGGGCACCTCGACGGGCCTGCTGAGCACCAACTCGCCGTCGGCGTCGGCGCGGTGGTAGGTGAGGTGGGTGGGCTCCAGCATGCCGTAGCCGAAGAAGTGCAGTTCGCCGGTGGCCGGGCAGGTCTTGGGGTGGGCGGTCATCGCGGTGTGCAGCCGGCCGCCGAAGTCGTACGGGCCCTTGGTGTCCAGGTCACAGGTCAGCTCGTAGGGCAGGGCGGTCTCGACCAGGGCCAGGGTGCGGCCCGCGTGGCGGACGACGTGGGTGTTGGCGGGGCCGGCGGTGAGGTCGCGCCGGCCGTCCCCGTCGTACATCCGCGCCCCGTCGGTGAGCCGGCTGGTGCGCACCCAGCGGTTGCGGTAGGAGACGGCCCGGCCGCCCTCCAGGCGCACCCCGTGGATCATGCCGTCGCCGAAGAACCAGTGGCCGGAGGCGGCGTCGGCCGGGTTCGGGCCGTTGCGCAGGTACCAGCCGGACAGCTCGGGCGGGAGCGCGCCGGTCACCGGCAGGTCGTGCGCGGTGAGTTCCTCGGTGACCGGGGCGTAGTTGCCGGTCAGGTGCCGGGGCGCGGCGGTCATCGGGTCACCTGCCCGGCGGCGGCCTTCGCCTGGGCGTGGGCGACATAGCGGACGGTGAAGACCATCGGGACGGCGAAGCCGGCGATCTGGACGAGGGTCGCGGGCGTGGAGTGGGCGTGTCCGGAGCGGTCGAGCAGGGCCAGGACGACGGCGGTGACGGCGAACGCGGCGGTCCATACGGCGGTGATGACCACGTTGATCCGGATGAACGGCTTCAGGGTCCAGACCTCGCGCGGGGTGGTGCGCTGGGCGATGCCCAGGGTGAAGGGCCGGCCGGCGGCCAGCGACGCCCCGGCGATCACGGCGAGGGTGCCGGAGGAGAGGGCGGCGGAGTACTCGTGCACGCCCGAGTGCGGGTCGGCGAAGGCGACGGCCGCGAGCGCCGCGAAGAAGGCCGCCGAGCCGCACTCGATGACGAGGGCGTCGAAACCGGCGCCGTCCCTCTTCTGGTGGGCGATGAGCGCCACGGACACCACGAGGGCGGCCAGGGCGCCCCACTGCCAGTTCCCCGAGGGGATGACGGCGAAGACGATCCACGGCAAGAACGTGCGCAGGTACGACATGGAGTTCCCCCTGAGGTCCGAGTGGTCCGGTGCCGGTTGGTTCCTGTTCCGACATGTCAAAACTAGAAGGTCGACTCTCGACATGTCAATACTGGAATGTAAGCTGAGCGGTATGAGCCTCAGACACGCACTCCTCGGCCTGCTCTCGGAGCGCCCCGCCAGCGGCTACGACCTGCTGAAGACGTTCGAGACCTCGCTGGCCAACGTCTGGCCGGCGACCCAGAGCCAGATCTACACCGAGCTGACCAAACTGGCGGGCTCCGGGCTGATCACGGTGGCCGCCGAGGGCCCGCGCGGCCGCAAGGAGTACGCGATCACCGACGAGGGCATGGCGGAGCTGCGCCACTGGCTGACCGGGGTCGCCCCCCAGCGCAACACCCGCAGCGACATCCTGCTGCGCGTCTTCTTCCTCGGTGTGCTGCCGCCGGAACAGGCACACGCCTACCTGACCGGCCTGATCGAGATGTCCCGGGAGGGGCACGAGCGGTTGCGGCAGCTCGCGGACGCCGTCGACTGGGACGACGACAACCTCTCCGTCTACGGCCGCATCGCGCTGGAGTACGGCCTGCGCTTCAACGCGATGCGGCGGGAGTGGGCCGAGTGGGCGGCCGAGCAGATCAAGCAGCCGTGAGGAAGACCGGGTTGGTGAGGGCGGCCGGCGGCCCCGGCACCGGGCCTGCGGCCGCCTCGTGCCGCAGCTCGGCGCGTACGTACGCCGCGTAGGCGGGGGTCGTACGCCACTCGACCGTGCCCGTGCCCGACACCGGCAGCGGATCGCTGGTGAACAGCACACCCTGGTCGGTGACGAAGCGGACCGAGCAGCGCGGGGCGCCCGAGACCTCCAGCCGGACGGTCACGGGGGTGTCGGCGGCCAGGGTGAGCCGCTCGCCGATGCCCGCCTGCTGCCCGCGCCCGCCCGTCACCGTGAGGGCGAGGGTCACGTTCTTCGACTCGGCCACGTACGAGCGTCCGGCGCGGATGCCTTCCTGGATCGCCTCCCGGGTCAGGTCGTCGGCGAGGACGACCGTCTGGGGCATGCCGACCGTGTCCGGGTCGCGGTGGGCGTCGCTGTTGCCCATCGCCGGGAGCCAGTCCCGCCCCTGCCGCACGGAGGCGACCAGCAGGTTGTCCCAGTCGGCGAGCGTCACCTCGTCGTCCGGGGTGAAGGGGCCGTTCCACACCTCCACGGCGTCCGCCTCGGCGAAGCCGAACTTCCAGCCGCAGCCGACGCAGGTGGCGTGCGGGTGGGCCGGGACGACCAGGCCGCCGGCGCGGCGGATGTCCCGCGCGAAGCGGGCCCAGCGGTTGTCCCGGGCCCGGTAGCGCCAGTCCACGAAGGTGCCCGGGGTGGTGCCGAGGGCCAGCACATGGCCGTTGCGGGTGGTGACCTCCTCGCCGAGCATGATCAGCAGGTCGTCGCCCGCCTCGTCCGCCCAGTGCGGGTGCGAGGAGTTGGTGTTGTGGTCGGAGGAGTGGATGAAGTCCAGGCCCGCCGCCCGTGCCAGGGCCGCGATCTGGGCCGGGGTGCGCCGGCCGTCGGAGTGCCAGGAGTGCAGGTGGCAGTCGCCCCGGTACCAGGCCCGGCCCCGGCCCTTCGCCCGGGACGGCGGATACACCGGCCTCGGGGTCTCGCCCGCCTCGCCGTAGGTCAGCGTGATCGTCAGCTCGTAGGCCAGCCCCTGCGGCGCCACCGTGTAGGGGCCCAGCGCGACATGCCAGGTGCCCTCCCGCACCGGGCCGGGGAGGTAGCCCGGCGTGGCGTCGTCGGCGCGGACGAAGAACTCCGTGCGCGCGCCGCCCGACCAGCCCCTGAAGCCCCGGCCGCCCAGTTCGGTGCCGCGCTCGTCGAAGAGTCCGATGTCGAGTGCGTTGCCCTGGGTGCCGGCGGGGACCGAGGGCTTGTCGTAGGTGTAGGAGACCTTGATCTCGCGTACGCCGGCGGGGACTTCGACCGGTACGTACACGAAGTCGGGGGAGCCGGGTGGCAGGGTGCCGTGTGCCGTCCGGGTCTCCTGGCGCTGACCGTCCGCCGCTGCGAAGCTCACGCTCCCCAACGTAAGGGCAGCGGCGGCGCCCGTCACGAACAGCGCGCGTCTGCCGATGCCGTGAGCCTGGTCGTGCGTGTCTTCACCCATGGTGTCACTCTCCCGTCCGAGCGTGAACTCCCGTGAAAGAGAGGGGAATTGTCACACGACCATGTGTCATGCACGCGACCTTCAGGCCACCGTCCGAGAGCGGTGCCGACCGGTTGGTATGGACAGTGGAAGTCCGGCCCGGTACGGATGGGCCATGCGTATCGCCGTCACCATCTTCCTCACCGACGAGACCATCGCGCCGGTACGACTCGCCCGCGCGCTCGAACAGCGCGGATACGCCGGCCTCTACCTCCCCGAACACACCCACATCCCGGTGGAGCGGACGACCCCGTACCCCGCCGGCGGCGACCTGCCCCGCGAGTACGGCCGCACCCTCGACCCCTTCGTCGCCCTCGGCCAGGCGGCGGCCGTCACCGAGCGCCTCGGCCTCGGTACCGGCGTCACCCTGCCCGCCCAGCACGACCCCATCGCCCTGGCCAAGCAGATCGCCACCCTCGACCACCTGTCCGGCGGCCGTTTCACCCTCGGCGTCGGCTACGGCTGGAACGTCGAGGAGGCCGCCGACCACGGCGTGAACTGGCGGACCCGCCGGGACCTGGTCCGGGACCGGATGCGGCTCATGCAGGCCCTGTGGTCCGGGGAGCCGACGGCGTACGAGGGCGGGTTCGGCGGCGTCCGGGCCAGCCACGCCTACCCCAAGCCCGCACGCGCACCGCGCGGCCCGGTGACCGGCCCCCGCACGCTCGTCGGCGGCACCGCCGGGCCGAAGCTGTTCGCGCACATCGCCGAGTACGCCGACGGCTGGCTGCCGATCGGCGGCCGGGGCCTCACCGAGTCCCTGCCGGTGCTGCGCTCGGTCTGGGCGGACGCGGGCCGCGACCCGGCCGCCCTCCAGGTGGTCCCGTACGCGGTCCAGCCCACGCCCGGCAAGCTGGCCCACTACGCCGAGCTGGGCATCGAGGAGGTGGTGCTCCAACTGCCTCCGGCCGGAGAGGCCGAGGTGTTGCGGGCGCTGGACGCCTGTACCGGTCATCTGCCGGGCGCCTGAGGTCGCCTGACGATGCGTCGGGCGACCCGGAACCGGCCCGTATGAGGGCCATCGGTAAACTGCCGGGGACGAAGCGAGTCGGGTGGACAGCGGCAGGCGATCGACCGGTTCGGTTCCCTCACCCGACCCGGCGAAGAGAGCGTCATGAGGATTGCCTGGCTCACGCGGCTCGCACTGCACTTCGATGAATTCGACTACAGCAAGGGGCCGTTGCCCGCCACCGTCGGCACGGTCTCGGTCCTGCTCACCGCCCTGCTGGTAGGCCACGCGCTGCGCCGCCGCCGGGCCGTCGCCCTGATGGCCGCGGGCCTCACCTCCGCCGCCGGCATCGGATGGCTGGCCCTGCACTGAACAGGGCCGGGCGGCTGCTCTCCGGCCTGATCAAGCCGAACGTATGCTCAGAGAATGACGACACCCGCGACCCCCGGAACCGGCCCGACCGAGAACTCCATGCGTCGCGCCCTCAAACGCGCCCGGGACGGCGTCGCCCTCGACGTCTTCGAGGCGGCGGTGCTGCTCCAGGCCCGCGGCGAGGCCCTGACCGACCTCGCCGCGTCCGCCGCCCGGGTGCGGGACGCGGGTCTCGAGCAGGCGGGCCGCCCCGGCGTCATCACCTACTCGAAGAGCGTCTTCATCCCCCTCACCCGGCTGTGCCGGGACAAGTGCCACTACTGCACCTTCGTCACCGTCCCCGGCAAGCTGCGCCGCGCGGGCCACGGGATGTTCATGTCCCCGGACGAGGTGCTGGACATCGCACGCAAGGGCGCCGCCCTCGGCTGCAAGGAAGCCCTGATCACCCTGGGCGACAAGCCGGAGGACCGCTGGCCCGAGGCGCGTGAGTGGCTCGACGCGCACGGCTACGACGACACGATCGCCTACGTCCGTGCCATCTCCATCCGCATCCTGGAGGAGACGGGCCTGCTGCCCCACCTCAACCCGGGTGTGATGACCTGGACGGACTTCCAGCGCCTGAAGCCGGTGGCCCCGTCCATGGGCATGATGCTGGAGACGACCGCCACCCGGCTGTGGTCCGAGCCCGGCGGCCCGCACCACGGCTCCCCGGACAAGGAGCCCGCCGTACGGCTGCGGGTGCTGGAGGACGCCGGCCGCTCCTCGGTGCCCTTTACCTCCGGCCTGCTCATCGGCATCGGCGAGACCCACGAGGAGCGGGCCGAGTCCCTCTTCGCGCTCCGCAAGGTCTCCCGCGCCTACCACGGCATCCAGGAACTGATCATCCAGAACTTCCGCGCCAAGCCGGACACGGCGATGCGCGGCATGCCGGACGCCGAACTGGACGAGCTGGTCGCCACGGTGGCCGTGGCCCGGCACATCCTGGGCCCGTCCGCCTGCCTGCAGGCCCCGCCCAACCTGGTCGACTCCGAGTACGAGCGGCTGATCGGCGCCGGCATCGACGACTGGGGCGGGGTGTCGCCCCTCACCATCGACCACGTCAACCCCGAACGCCCCTGGCCGCAGATCGAGGAGCTCACCGAGCGCTCCCGCGCGGCCGGCTTCGAACTGCGCGAACGCCTCTGCGTCTACCCCGAGTTCGTGGTGCGGGGCGAACCCTGGCTGGACCCGCGGCTGCGCCCGCACGTGGACGCGCTGGCCGACCCGGCCACGGGCCTGGCCCGCCCGGACGCGCCGGTCGAGGGCCGCCCGTGGCAGGAGCCGGAGGAGGCCTTCGTACCGGCCGGCCGGACGGACCTGCACCGCACCATCGACACCGAGGGCCGCACCGCGGACCGGCGCGACGACTTCGACGAGGTGTACGGCGACTGGGCGGCGCTGCGCGAGGCCGCCGCCCCGGGCATGGCGCCGGAGCGCATCGACACGGACGTACGGCAGGCGCTGCGCACCGCGGCCGACGACCCCACGAAGCTGACCGACGCCGAGGCTCTGGCCCTCCTGCACGCGGACGGCCCGGCGCTGGACGCGCTGTGCCAGGTGGCCGACGACGTCCGGAAGACGGCGGTCGGCGACGACGTGACGTACATCGTCACCCGCAACATCAACTTCACCAACGTCTGCTACACGGGCTGTCGCTTCTGCGCCTTCGCGCAGCGCAGGACGGACGCGGACGCGTACACCCTCTCCCTCGGACAGGTCGCGGACCGCGCCCAGCAGGCCTGGGAGGTGGGCGCGGTCGAGGTGTGCATGCAGGGCGGCATCCACCCCGACCTGCCGGGCACGGCGTACTTCGACATCGCGAAGGCGGTGAAGGAGCGGGTCCCCGGTATGCATGTGCACGCCTTCTCGCCGATGGAGGTGGTGAACGGCGCGACCCGCACCGGCATGTCCGTGCGCGAGTGGCTCACGGCGGCCAGGGAGTCCGGCCTGGACACCATCCCGGGCACGGCGGCGGAGATCCTGGACGACGAGGTCCGCTGGGTGCTGACCAAGGGCAAACTGCCGGCGGCCACCTGGATCGAGGTGGTCAGGACGGCTCACGAGCTGGGCATCCGCTCGTCCTCGACGATGATGTACGGCCATGTCGACCAGCCCCGCCACTGGCTCGGCCACCTGCGCACGCTGGCCCGGATCCAGCGCGAGACGGGCGGCTTCACCGAGTTCGTGACGCTCCCGTTCATCCACACCAACGCCCCGGTGTACCTGGCGGGCATCGCCCGGCCCGGCCCGACGACGCGGGACAACCGGGCGGTGACGGCGATGGCCCGGCTGCTCCTGCACCCCTGGATCCCCAACATCCAGACAAGCTGGGTCAAACTGGGCGCCGAGGGGGCGGCGGAGATGCTGCGCTCCGGCGCGAACGACCTGGGCGGCACCCTGATGGAGGAGACGATCTCCCGGATGGCGGGCTCGTCGTACGGCTCGTACAAGTCGGTGCGCGACCTGGTGGCCGTGGCCGAGGCGGCCGGCCGCCCGGCGAAGCCGCGCACCACGCTCTACGGCGAGGTCGGCGAGGAACGGCGGCGGGCTGCGGAGGCCTCCGACGGCCACCTGCCGGAACTGCTGCCGGTCCTGGACTGAGTACGATGATCCGACCCCCGACCTGACGCGGGGCCCCGTAGCGGAGGAGATGCACCCGTGGCTGCCCGACTGCCCTCCTGGGCCTGGGTCACCGGTCTGACGGCAGGCGCGACCGCGGCGGTCGTGGCCCTCGCCGTGCAGGCGGACCACGGGCCGCATCCCACGGCCGCCGTGGTCAAGCCGAGCCCGTCGGCGTCGGCGAACACCCGCACGCCCGCGACACCGACGACGCCGTCCGTGCCCGCCCTGCCCGACGCCTCCGGCACGGGTCGCCGGATCGTGTACTCCCTCGGCGACAAGCGTGTGTGGCTGGTGGACGCGACGGGCCGGGCGATCCGCACGTTCACGGTGTGGCCGGGCTCGGTGAGCCCGCGGCCCGGCCGCTACTCGGTCACGCTGCGCATCCAGTCCCTCAAGGGGTCGGACGGCGTCGAGATCGAGCACGTCATGTACTTCACCAAGGCGGACGGCGTGAACATAGCCTTCTCCAACGCCCTCGACGGCTCCTCGCCGCCGCCCGCGGCGGACGGCCGGAAGCTGGGCGGCATCCGCCTCCACAAGGAGGACGGAGCCGCGCTGTGGTCCTTCGGTGACACGAACACGCGGGTGACGGTCGTCACATAGCGTCGTCCCTGCGGGCGGGCAGCAGATTGACGACCAACGCCACTCCGCTGAGCAGGAACACCCGGGTCGCGGCGTCCAGCCCGTTCCAGGCCTTCGACTGCCACATGGCGAACCACTCACCGCCGATCGCGATGAACCCGGCGCCGAAGAGCAGCAGCAGCATCAGCAGCCCATAGGTGGACAGGCGCCGGGCGAGGTCGTCTTTTCGCCACGCCCAGAACCAGGTCCCCCCGATCAGCACGAGGGCGGCCACGGTCTCCCACACGATGATCGCGACGTACGCGGTGTCCTGCAGCGCGGTGCTCGTGATCGCCCGCCACATCAGGTCGTCGTCCTTGAAGGTCGTGTCCATCGCCAGTACGTGCCGTACGAACTGCTGGTTCGTCCCGAAGTCGGTGATGTTCCCGAGGGCGACCAGGGCGATGTAGAGGGCGAGTATGCCGGTGAGCACACCGGCGGCCAGCCTCAGGCCGGAGTGACGCGTGGGGGTGGTGGTCATGGCTGAATTCTCCCCCGCCGTGGCCCGCGTCGGCGCGTGCCCATTGCGCCAGAATGAAGAGTCCGGCTTCGGGGGGAAAGGCGTACGCATGGCGCAGGCACGGCCGTCGATGCAGGAGCTCATCGGACGGCGCAGACGGGCGGGCTTCGTCGGACGCAGTGACGAACGGGCGGCCTTCCGCGCCAACTTGGACGTACTCCCCGAGGACGAACGCCACCGCTTCCTCTTCCACGTGCACGGCAACGCCGGTGTCGGAAAGACGTTCCTGGTGCGGGAGCTGGAACAGATCGCGCGGGAGCGGGGCGCGCTGACGGCGTACGTCGACGAGGGCGCGGGGAGCGTGCCGGAGGCGATGGCGTCGATCAGTCGTGAGTTCCGCCGACAGGGCCGGGAGTTCAGGAAGCTCGAAAAGGCGTTGGTCATGTACCGGGAACGGCGGCACGAGGCCGAGGTGGTGATGGCCGGGCTGGAGCCGGAGCCGGAGCGCCCGTCGGCGGTGACGGCGACGGCGGTACGGGCGGGGCTGGCCGGCCTGAGCATGCTGCCGGGAGCGGGACCCTTCGTGGGCGCGGTCGACCCGGCTCAGCTGTCCCAGTACGCCGAGAGGGTGCGGCGGGGCCTCAGCGCCCGGTTCGGCAACCAGGACGACGTGCAGCTGGTGCTGTCACCCGAGCGCGAGCTGACACCCGGACTGCTCGACGAGTTGGCCACGGTGGCGGCCTCGGTGCCGTGGATCGTCCTGTTCTTCGACACGTACGAAAGGACCGGGCCGTTCGTCGACAGCTGGCTGCAAGAGCTGATGACGACGGACCGGCACGGGGCGCTGCCCGCCAACGTGGTCGTGGTCACGGCCGGCCAGCGCCCTTTCGATGCGGCCCGCTGGGGCGGCTTCGCGGACTTCGTGACGCACGTGCCGCTCGGGCCGTTCACGGAGGCGGAGGCCCGGGGACTGCTTGCAGACCGGGGTGTGCGGGACGAGTCGGTCGTCGCGGAGGTCCTGCGGCTGACGGGCGGGCTGCCGGTGCTCGTCTCCACCCTCGCGGAGGCGAGACCCGCCGATCCCGGCGACGTCGGGGATCCGAGCGCGGACGCCGTGGAGCGGTTCCTGAAGTGGGAGCGGGATCCGGTGCGGCGGGGAGTGGCTCTGGCCTGCGCGGTGCCCCGGCGGCTCGACGCGGACGTGTTCCGGGCCGTGGTGGACTGCGAGGAGTCTGGACTCGACGCCCTGTACGGGTGGTTGCGAGGCCTGCCGTTCGTCGACGGGCGCGGCGGGGGAGTCCGGTACCACGACGTCGTACGGGCGCCGATGCTGCGGCTGCAGCGGGCACGGTCGCCCCGGGGGTGGGGGGAGCTGCAGCGGCGGCTGGCGGGAGCGTTCGGGCAGTGGCGGGGTGAACACGAAGGGGCGCGGGACACCGAGCAGCTGTGGGCGGACGAGGAGTGGCGGGAACTGCGGCTGGCCGAGTCCTACCACCGGCTGTGCGCGGGGGACCGGGAGGCGGTGCCAGAGGTACTGCGGGAGTTCGTCCACGCCTGCGCCGCCGGTGACGCCACGGCCCAGCGGTGGGCGCGGGCCCTCGCGGACGCGGGCGAGGACGCCGACGCGGAGTCCGCGGCTCGCTGGGGCAGCGAGCTGACGCAGGCCCTCGGGAACGGCGGAGTGGCCGCCGCACTCGGGCTGCTGCTGCACCGGGCGGCGCTCGACGAGCCGGACCGGGCGCTCGCCCACGCGGTGCGGGGCGCCGCGCTGCGGCGCGGCGGCGCGTACACCGAGGCACTGACCGCATTCGCGAGTGCCATCGCTCTGGATCCCGGCCTGGCGCGGGCCTACCGCGGCCGGGCCCTGGCCCACGGCGAGCTGGGGGACTACCAGTCGGCCCTCGCGGACATGGAACAGGCCGTGGCGCTCGCACCGGACGACCCGTGGAGTCACGCGGTGCGGGGCGAGTACCACCGCATGCTGCGCGACCACGACGAGGCGATCCGGCACCTGGACGAGGCGATCCGGCTCGACCCGGCCGGCGACTTCGCCTGGGCCTCCCGAGGCGCCACCCACCTCGCCCGGGGGGAACTCGACAGCGCCCTCGACGATCTGAACCAGGCCCTGGAACTCAACCCGGCCTACGCCTGGGCGCTCGCCCGCCGGGCCCGCGTCTGGCGCGCCCGCGCCGAGCCCGCCCGTCAGCTCGCCGACCTCGACCGTGCCCTCGCCCTCCAGCCGGACTGGGCCTGGGGCCGCTGCGAACGAGGTGACGCCCTCCGCGTGGCCGGGCGCGACGAGGAAGCCCTCGCCGACTACGACCGCGCGCTCGCCCTCGACCCCGAGTACGCGTCGGCGTACGCGAGCCGGGGCGTGTCGCTGGCCAACCTCGGCCGCCACAGGGAGGGTCTGGCCGACCTGGACCGCGCGGTCCGGCTGAGGCCGGAATACCCCTGGGCGGAGTGCCGACGGGGGATCGTCCTGCTCGAACTGGGGTCCCCCGATGCGGCGCTGGCCGCCCTGGGCAGGGCGAGGTCCTTGTCACCGCACGACGAGTGGATCCTCGAGTGGCACGGCAGGGCGCTGGCCGCCGTCAGCGATCAGCAGTGAACGGTCCCCAGCTCGGCCTGCCGCATCCCGGCGGACTTCCGCCACACCTTGATCTGCCGTCCGGCCGCCTTGAGTACGGCCTCGGCCTCCTCGTCCTCCATCCTCGCCCCTCCTGACGTACGAGCCGTACTGGGCGAGTTCGACATCCTCGGCGGTCGCGGCTTCATCAGCTTCCTCGCCGTACCCCGCCACCAGTGCGTCTACGTCTGCAACGTCACCTGGTACGGCTGAACGTGCTGTGACGTCCGCTCACCTCTCGGCCGCCGGAACCAGGTCCGGGTTGAACCTGTAGGAGACCGACTCCATCAGCGGCTTGCGCTTGGTGTTGTGGAAGGCCGCGATGCGCCATGTGCCGTCGGGCTGCCGGACCAGTGTGTACGTCTGGATCTTGCTGAGCGTGCGCGGTCGTTTGGTCTTGTAGGTGTCGCCGCGCCCGTTGACCAGCGCCACGTCCGGGCCGTGGAAGCGGATGTCGAGGACCTCGTCGGCGAGCTTGGTGCCCTTGAGGAAGCTCGTGAACAGGGCGCGGTGGCTGTCCACGATGTCCCGGCGGCCCTGGTAGAAGGTGCCGACGTAGGTGATGTAGGTGGCGTCCTCGGTGAACAGCTCGCCGTAGGCGTCGGCGTCCTGGCGCTCCCAGGCGGCGACGAGTTCGTCCAGTACGGCGGTGACGGCGGTGACCTCGGGGGTGGCGGGGTTCGGCATGGTGGGGTTCTCCCCTGTTCGTTAGACTGCGTGCAGATTCTGAATCTAGGCAGTATCTGCATCCGTGCAGATAAATTTAGGAGAGGAACCGGGTGATGGCAACCCCCTTGGGCGGCGGCGACGAGCATGTGATCTTCCGTCAGTACCTCGATGCCGTAGGCCTCCAGGGGCTGGCCAGCGCCGAAGCCGCCGGTCTGCACACATCGGAGTGGTACGCGCTCAGCCTGATCGCGGTGGAGGGCGGACTCACCTCGGGGGAGCTGGCCACCAGGACCGGCCTGACCACCGGTGCCACCACCCGCCTGATCGACCGCCTGGAGCGGGCCGGGTACGCGCGTCGCGCCTCGGACCCCAGGGACCGCCGACGGGTGATCGTGGAACCGGTCCCGGACGCGCTCGCCCGGGTCGAGGAGGTCGTGGGCCCCGCCCGCCGTCACATCGCCGAGGTCCTGTCCCGCTACAGCCCCGAGCAGCGGGCGTTGCTCTTCGACTACTTCGAGCACGCCGCACCCGCGTTCCGCGCGGCCACCGAGGAGATCCGCAAGGCGGTCGCGCCGAGGCGGAGAAGGGCGGGCCGGGCGCAGGCCGGTGGCTGACACCGCCCTGGTGCCCCGGTCTCAGCGCACCGCCTCCCCCGTCACCACCGGCCGGACCCTCGTCAGCAGCAGGTCCAGGAACCGCTCGGGGTGGCGGAAGGACGCGAAGTGGCTCGCCTCGCCGATGAGGGCGAAGTCCTTCACGGGGGCGCTGACCGCCTCGTGGAAGCGGCGGACCGGCTCCGGGGGAGTGAGGACGTCGCTGTCGCCCTGGAAGAAGAAGACGGGCAGGCGGAAGGCGGTGCCCTCGGTGTACTCGTCGATCGTCGTCGCCTGGGGGCCCAGCACCTCCGAGAAGGTCTGGGCCTTCAGGTAGGTGC
This sequence comes from Streptomyces filipinensis, assembly GCF_014649495.1. Lineage (GTDB taxonomy): Bacteria > Actinomycetota > Actinomycetes > Streptomycetales > Streptomycetaceae > Streptomyces > Streptomyces filipinensis. Next base: position 229,896 of record NZ_BMTD01000004.1, read on the forward strand.
GCAGCTCGCGCAGGGTGTGGAGCGGGGAGAACCAGAGGGAGCGGATCACGACCGTCTTCATGGTGTCGTAGGTGAGCGGGTCGGTCGTCACCACCGTCTTCGCGTACTCCGCCCAGTCGTGGGCCGACCAGGCGGACGGGTCGGGCCCCATCGCCGCCACCTTCGCCCGCTGCTTCGTCTTGCCCGCCTTCTCCAGCCGGGCCAGCAGCGCCTCGTAGGCGGAGGTGTCACGGCCGCCCCCGACGATGTTCTGGTCGGTGCCGACGTACGCCGAGTACCGCTCGGGGTGGTTGCGGGCCAGGCGGAGGCCGGTGATCGTGCCGAAGCTGTTGGCCACCAGCACGACCTTGTCCACACCCAGGCGGGCGCGGACGTGGTCCGTGACCTCCAGGGCGTCCTGGTAGAGGCGGTCGAGGGTCAGCTCGCCCTGGCGCTCGGGGCCGCCCGCCGCGAAGGTCCGGCCGGCGCCGCGCATGTCCCAGCGGACGATCGTGAAGTGCCGTTCCCAGGCGCGGGTGCGCGGGGTGAAGACGAGGTTGGAGGCGCCGGGGCCGCCGTGGATCTCCAGGATCACGGGGTTCGTCCGGTCCTCGCCGCGGACGGAGATCCACTGGTCGATGCCGCCGATGCGGACGTACGAGGACTCGTCGACGCCGTTGGCGGTGGTGATCGCGAGCTTCTTCGCGAGAGCGCGGCGCTTCAGGGCCCGGTAGGTGAGGAGCATGGTGTTCCCCCTAAACTGTTTATGTCGTCAGCTGTTGCGTTTACGGTATATACAGTTGGTGGGCGGAGTCAACGGGCTTCGCCGAGGACACCGGGAGGACCACCGTGGCCGGACGGAACAAGGAGCAGCAGCAGGACGGACCGCGCGATCCGCGCGCGACCCTCGCGCTGCTGTGGGGCGAGCAGGACAGGCCCACGCGCGGGCCCAAGCCGAAGCTGACGCCGCAGCGCATCGCCTCGGCCGCCGCCGAACTGGCCGACCGGGAGGGGCTGGAGGCCGTCTCCATGACCAAGGTGGCGGGCGAGTTCGGGGTCTCCGCCATGGCGCTGTACCGGTACGTCCCCGGCAAGACCGAACTCGTCGAGCTGATGGTGGAGGCGGTGCTGGCCGAGGGTCCGGACCTGTCCGGCGTGCCGGAAGAGGACTGGCGGGCGGCCGTACGGGAGTGGACCCGGCAGTGCGCGCGCGTCTACGCGGACCACCCCTGGCTGCTCGGCGCCACCGCGATGCGCCGCCAGATCATGGGGCCCTGCCAGCTGCGGTGGCTGGACGCGGCGCTCGCCGCGCTGGAGCCGACCGGTCTGGACGGAGCGCGCCGCCATCAGGTCTTCCTGCTGCTCATCGGTCTCGTCCGCAACCTCGCCCAGCAGCGCGGCGACCACGACGAGGAGCGGGACCGGGAGTGGAACCGGCTCTCCGCGGAGCTCCTCGCCCGGTATGCCGACCGCTTCCCCGCGCTCGCCAAGGCCGTCGCCGAGGGCGCCTTCGCGGCGGACGGCATCGATCCGCTCGACTTCGGACTCGACCGGATTCTTGACGGAGTCGAAGCGCTCGTAGCTGGGCGGGAATGACCGGTGGGGGGCGATTTGCCCCCGTGAACGGACCGTTCCCCGTCGATTACAGTGCCTAGCGTCGTACGGACGGACGGTGCCGTGAGGAGGTCTGGGTGGGTGCGACGTCCGGCGCCGTCTGGGGCCGATCCGAACAGCAGGACTTCCGCAGCAGGGTGCGCGGCACCCTGCTCGGGGCCGCCGTGGGCGACGCGCTGGGCGGGCCCGCCGATCCGCTGTCCCTGGAGGAGATCCGGGCCGCCTACGGCGCCGAGGGACTGCTCGACCTGGCCTTCGGGCACGGGCGGCGCGGCACGGTCACCCACCACACCCAGCTCACGCTGTTCACCGTGGACGGCCTGATACGCGCCCAGGTACGGCGGGACACCGGGGCCTGGCATCCGCCGACCGATCTGCACCGGGCGTACCGGCGCTGGGCGGCCACCCAGCGGGACTGGGGGCCCGACGAGCGCCGCAAGGACGACGGCTGGCTCGCGCGGGAGGAGTGGCTGTACGCCCGCCGGGATCCGACCCGGGCGCTGCTCATCGGGTTCGGCGACGAGACCATGGGCACGCTGGAGTCACCGAAGAACCCCGGCGAGCTGGGGCCGGAGGCGGTGGCCCGCTCCGGGCCCTTCGGGCTGCTGGTCGGCTGGGAGCCGCAGCTGGTCGCGCAGCTGGCGGTGGAGTGCGCGGCCCAGAGCCACGGGCACCCCATCGCCTACCTGTCGGCGGGCGCGTACGCCGTGATCGTGCATGCGCTGGCCCGGGGCGAGAGCCTGGACGGCGCCGTGCAGCGGGCCCTCGCCCTGCTCGCCGCCCGGCCGGGCCACCAGCCCGTCTCGGACGCCCTGCAGCATGCCCTCGGTGCGGTGCGGCAGGGGATCCCCGGCCCCACCCGGGTGGAGGAGCTGGCCGGTGACGGCACGGCGGACGGGCTGCTGGCGGCGTCCGTGTACTGCGCGCTGGTCGGCGAGGACGTGCGGCACGGGCTGTGCCTGGCGGTGAACCAGGGCGGGCCGTCGGCGGCGGCGGGCGCGCTGACCGGCGGGCTGCTGGGCGCCCTGCACGGCGAGACGGCCCTTCCGCCGGCCTGGCTGGCGGAGCTGGAGGGCCGTCCGACGATGCTGGAACTCGCGGATGACTTTGCGATGGAGATGACCCAGGGCCCGGCGCTCCACGGTCCCGCCGGATCGTCGCCGGGCTGGCTGGCCCGGTATCCGCGGGCGTGAGCCCCGTACCCGCCTACGGCGCCCCCACCACGTCGTCCCCCGCACCCGCGGGAACCGGCACCGCCGTCACCGCGTCCCCGTCGGTGTTGACCTTCTCGATGACGGCCAGGCGTTCGGGCGTGTCCTCGGGCTTCACGTACCCGATCACGGTGTACAGGACCAGGGACACCGCGAGCGGCACCGAGACCTGGTACTGCAGGGGCACCCCGCCGGGGACGCTCCAGCTGATGGGGTAGTTCACCAGCCAGAACGCCAGCAGGCCCGCCGCCCAGCTGGTCAGCGCCGCCGTCGGACCGGAGCGGCGGAACGGGCGGAGCAGGCCCAGCATCATCGGGATGGCGATCGGGCCCATCAGGCCGGCCACCCACTTGATGACCACCGTGATGATGTCCTTGAAGGCGGGGGAGTCGACCTGCGTGGCCACCGCCATGGACAGCCCCAGGAAGACGACCGTCGTGACGCGGGCCGCGATCAGCCCCGACCGCTGCCCCCAGGCCCGCGCGCGGGAGGACAGCACCGGCGCCACGTCCCGCGTGAACACCGCCGCGATCGCGTTCGCGTCGGAGGAACACATGGCCATCGTGTGGGCGAAGAAGCCGACGACGACCAGGCCCAGCAGACCGTGCGGCAGGAGCTGTTCGGTCATCAGGCCGTAGGAGTCGGAGCCGTCCGGCTTCTGGGCGTGGACCAGGAGCGGCGACATCCACATGGGGAAGAACAGGACGACCGGCCAGACCAGCCACAGGACCGCCGACAGCCGGGCCCCGCGCTCGGCCTCGTGCGCGCTGCCCGTGGCCATGTAGCGCTGCGCCTGGTTGAGCATGCCGCCGTTGTACTCGAAGAGCTTGATGAAGAGGAAGGCGAGCAGGAACACCGTGCCGTAGGGGCCGACCAGCGGCTTGCCGTGGCCGTGCAGCGCGGGGTGGTCCCAGGCGTCGAGGAAGCCGATGTGCCGCTCGCCCAGTTTCAGGACGACGGCCACGAACATCGAGACACCGGCCAGCAACTGGATGACGAACTGGCCGAGTTCGGTCAGCGCGTCCGCCCACAGGCCGCCGATCGTGCAGTACACGGCCGTGATCGCGCCGGTGATGAGGATGCCCTGGTTCAGGGTGACACCGGTGAACACCGACAACAGGGTGGCGATGGCCGCCCACTTGGCGCCGACGTCCACGATCTTCAGCAGCATTCCCGACCAGGCGAGCGCCTGCTGCGTGGGGAGGTTGTAACGGTTCTTCAGGTACTCCAGCGGGGAGGCCACATGGAGCCGGGAGCGCAGTCGGTTGATGCGCGGCGCGAACAGCCTCGACCCGATGGCGATGCCGAGCGCGATGGGGAAGGACCAGGTGACGAAGGAGGTGACGCCGTAGGTGTAGGCGATACCCGCGTACCCCGTGAACATGACCGCGCTGTAGCCCGACATGTGGTGCGAGATGCCGGAGAGCCACCAGGGCATCTTGCCGCCGGCCGTGAAGAAGTCGGAGACGTTGTCCACGCGCTTGTGCGACCAGACGCCGATCGCGACCATCACACCGAAGTAGCCGATGAGCACGGCCCAGTCGAGACTGTTCATGTGCTCGATCGTGGGTGTGTTCACATGAACGCGACAAGCAACCGTAAGGTCAAGTCGCGGCAAAATCGTTCTACTTGATGACTCCTGTTCAGTCACATGAACAGCGCGGAGGAGTGCGCGAGGGGCGTCAGCGCATCAGTTCTCCCGCGTTGACCAGCAGGGACTGCCCGGTGATGGCGCGCGAGCGGTCCGACGACAGGAACACCGCCGCGTCCGCCACGTCCCCGTCCGTCGCCAGCTCCGGCAGCGCCATCCGCTCCGTCAGCCGCCCCAGCACCTCCGCCTCCGCCACTCCTTCCGTCTGCGCGGTGAACTGGACGTAGGCCTGCACCGGCGGTCCCCACATCCAGCCCGGCAGCACGGTGTTGACCCGGATCCGGTACGGCCCCAGTTCCCGCGCCAGCGAGTACATCGCGCTGGTCAGTGCCCCCTTCGAGGCGGCGTACGCGGCCTGCCTCACCTGGGAGGGCGCGGCGACGGCCGACTGCGTCCCCACGAAGACCACCGAGCCGCCCCCGCCCGCCCTGAGCGCCGGCAGACACGCCCGGGTCATCCGCAGGGTGCCGAGCAGGTTCACGTCGATGACCGACTGCCAGGTCGCGAAGTCCGCGTCCTGCAGCCCGCCGAAGTGCGAGTCCCAGGCGGCCACGTGCACCACCGCGTCGACGCCGCCGAACCGGTCCCGCGCCAGCCCCGCCAGCGCCGCGCACTGGCCCTCGTCGGTGATGTCCGTCGGCCGGTACGCCGTCCGTGTGCCGTCCGGGTCGATCTCCGCCGCGCTCTTGGCGAGGTTCGCCTCGGTGCGGGCCCCGAGCACCGCGTTCCCGCCGTCCCGTACGACGGCCGCGGCGACCTGATGGCCGAGCCCGGCACCCACTCCCGATACGACGACTGTCTTGCCTGCGAGCAGGGACATCGGTGCCTCCCGCGGTATGGCGGTTCATCTGACGGAGCGTCAGAGTATGGGCCGTCGCAGGAAAGGGGAACCGTATGAGCGACGAGACCCGCAGCGAGCTGTACGCCGAGCTGGCCGCCGTAGGACCGTACGGCGTGCGCCCCGGCCACGCGCTGATCACCATGGTGGAGCCGCACCCCGGCCACGAGTACGCCTACAACCGCTGGTACGAGGACGACCACTACTACGCCGGCGCGATGGCCATGCCCTGGATGTACGCGGGCCGCCGCTGGGTCGCCACCAGGGACCTGCAGCTGCTGCGCCACCCGGAGAAGTCGGCGGTCGCCCAGCCGGTCACCGCCGGCTGCTACCTCTCCACCTACTGGATCACCGACGGCCGCTACGACGACCACATGAAGTGGACCGTCGCCATCAACCGGCGCCTGAACCGTGACGCCCGCGTCTACCACGACCGCACCCACGTCTTCACGGCCTTCCAGGACCACGAGACGACGGTCTACCGGGACGGCGCGGCCGGCCCCCGGGACTTCCACGCCCTCGACCACCCGTACGCCGGGCTGGTGCTGGAGGTGATCGACAGCGAGTCGGCCGGGCAGCGGGCCGAGCTGCTGCGCTGGCTGCGCGGCCGGCACCTGCCGAAGCGGCTGTCCGGCTCCCCGGCCGCGATGGTGACCGTGTTCCGCCCCACCCCGCTGCCCGGCGACCGCATGACCTACGTCCGCCAGGTCGAGGGCGTGGACACCCGGCTGACCCTGCTGTGGTTCCTGGAGGCCGACCCGAGGGAGTGCTGGGCGGAGCACTTCACCGGGCTGGACACGGACGTGTCCGACGCCGGGCTCGGCCGGGTGGAGCTGGTGGCCCCGTTCGTCCCGACCGTCCCCGGCACCGATGCCCACGTCGCCGAACTACGCGGACCGGCGTAGCGGGCGGCGGGGCCTCACTTCAGCTCGTCCGGGCACGGCGTACCGCGCGGCAGCTGGTAGGGCGCGGCCAGCCGGTAGGTCCCCGCCTTCGGCGCGAGCAACTCGGTCCACTTGTCCCCGTTCGCGTCCTGCGGGGTCTCCATCAGACACCCGTTGACGTTCCGGTACTTCTTCGGCGTACCGGAGGAGACCGGCTGCGGCGCCTTCAGGCTCTTGCCGTGCTCGTCGACGACGCTCAGCCACGGCGAGTACGGGATCCTGATCAGGATCCGCCCGGCCTTGCGCACCCGGAGCGTCATCTCGCCCTGCCCGGCGTGGTCCACCACCGCGTCGGGCTCGGCGAGCGGCGTCGGATCGGTCACCTGGAACAGCTGCCAGTTGGCGTCGCCCCAGACCTGCTTCAGATACGGCATCCCGCGGCGCAGCAGCTGCACCTCACGCTCGCCGCCGTCGCCGTCCGGGTCGTCCTTCGGCAGGACGACGAAGTGGATGGCCCAGCGCTGGAGCCACTCGTGGTAGTTCGCCGAGTTGAGGGTGTCGTCGTAGAAGAGGGGGTTGCGCTCCATGTCGGCCTGCCGGTTCCAGCCGCGCGCCAGGTTGACGTACGGCGCGAGCGCGGACGCCTCCCGGTGCGAGCGGGCCGGGACGACCTCGACGCGGCCCTTCTCGGCGCCGGCCCGCTGCAGCTGGTGGACGAGCGGGGCGAGCTCCCGGGCCCAGGACGCGGCCGGGGTCGTGTGCATGATGTCGTCCACCGTCTTGAAGCCGATCCACCCGGCGAAGCCGAGCAGGGCCAGCACGGCCGCGTACCACTTGCGCGACTTGCGCACCGTGAACGGCAGCGCCGCCACCAGCGTCGCACCCGCGAACAGCATGGGCAGACGGGAGATGTTCGAGCCGATCTGGGAGTTGATCAGCCACACCAGGACCACGCCGAGGCTGTAGACGGCCGCCGTCAGCCGGACCGTCACCCACTCCCTGGGGACCAGGAACAGGCACAGCAGGCCGTACAGCAGCGGCAGGATCACCGAGCCGAACGTCATCGGCTGGGTGCCGGAGAACGGGAAGAGGAAGTACGAGGCGGCCACGACCGCCGTCGGGGCCAGCCCCAGCGCCCAGGCGCCCGGCCGCCGCTTCTGCAGGAACAGCGCGGCCGCGACCAGGCCCACGAACAGCCCCGAGACGGGCGAGGCCATGGTGGACAGCCCGGCCAGGGGAGCGGCCACCGCCGCCTTCGCCCAGCGTTTGTACCGCCACCGGTACGGCCAGCAGAAGACGGCCGCGACGGCGCCGAGCGCGAACATGGTGCCGAGACCGAAGGTCACGCGGCCCGAGATCGCGTTGCACAGCAGCGCGAAGACCCCGGCGAGGGACGCCCACAGCGGGTTCCGCACCGCCCGGCTGCGGATCAGGACCAGGGTCAGCAGGCCCGCCGAGACGGTCCCGGCGATCATCATCGTCGTACGGACGCCGAGGACGGCCATCAGATACGGCGACACCACGCTGTACGACACCGGGTGCATGCCGCCGTACCAGGCGAGGTTGTACGCCGAGTCCGGGTGCCGGCCGACGAACTCCGCCCAGGCGTCCTGGGCCGCGAGATCGCCACCGCTGTTCGCGAACGTGAAGAACCAGATGATGTGCAGGACGCCCGCGAGGGCCGTCATGGACAGCACGGGGTGTCTGAGCAGCCGCTGCCGCAGGGGTTCGGCGGCGGCGAGGAGGCCCGCGAGTCCACGCGGGCGTACGTCGGGGCGCTCGCCGGCGGCAGGGCCGTCCGGCAGGCCGGTGCGGCCGGCGGGGAGGTCGCCGCGACCCTCCCGGTCAGCTGTGGACAGACGTATTCGCGGGCCGGATCCCGAGCCCGGCTCGGCGTCGTCGGCGCGTGTCGGCTCCGCTGTGGCCACCTGAAGGCACTCCCCGTGTCCCGTCTTCTGTTCTCGGCCGAGGTCGTGGTCCTCCCGGCCGCTTCTGTTCAGGGCCGGGTTCCCTGGTCTTCCCGGCCGCTTCCCGTTCAGTTCGCGGTCATGTCCCGTGACCGACGACCTGCCCCGATTCGTGACGCTAGCACGCACCCCGCCGAGGGGCTCCCGGGTGGGGCCGCCGTCGGCGGGGTGCGCGGGGTGGGCGGGCGGTGGTGCGATCAGCCCAGACGGGTCAGCTTGGCGCCGAATCCGGGCTGTGCCAGATCCTTCTGCAGGGCTACCGGGACCTTGACCGCACCGACCGTACCGTCACCCACGGTGAGCATGCCCACCTGGGTTCCGGCCTTCGCCGTGTGCGGCACCTCGTCGGAGGCGAAGGACAGCTTCACCTTCAGGCCCGCCCAGCCGACGGCCGTGACGTCCTTGGTGAGCACGATCGGGGTGTGGCCGCCGAGCCGGTCGTCCACATAGCCGACCACCGCGCCCTTCTTCAGGATCTTCGACGAGGTCAACGCGTTCTGCGCGGCGAGCAGCGCGGTCTTGCTGACCCTGTTGACCGTCTTGAGGATCGACGTGCCCTGGTGCTGGCCGAGGATCACGCCGACGATCGTCACCGTCTGGCCGCCGACCTGCTTGCGGGAGGCGAAGAGCAGATTGCCGCCGGCCGCGGTGGTGCTGCCGGTCTTGATGCCGATCGCGCCGATCAGGTACGGCAGGTCGTTCACGTTGTTCCAGTTGTGGCCGGAGGGGTCCGTCCAGCTGGCCGCGCTGGTGATGGCGACCAGCGCGGGGTTCTTGACGACCGCGCGGCCGAGCTTGACCTGGTCCTCGGCCGTGGAGACGGTCGTCTCCTTCAGGCCCGAGGGGTCCGTGTACGTCGTGTGGGTCATCCCCAGTTCCCTGGCGGTCGCGTTCATCTTCTTCACGAACGCCGCCTCCGAGCCCGCGTCCCAGCGCGCGAGCAGCCGGGCGATGTTGTTGGCGGAGGGGATCATGACCGCCGACAGGGCCTGCTTCTCGGTGAGGTACTGGCCGGCCTTGACGGTGTTGAGCGTGGACTCGCCGCCGCTCTTGTCGTAGCCGCCCTCCTTCTCCGCCTGCGGGTCCACCTTGATCCTCGGGCCTTCCTGGCCCGGCTTGAGCGGGTGGTTCCGGAGGATGATGTAGGAGGTCATGGTCTTGGCGACCGAGCCGATGGCCGCGGGGGTCTGCTTGCCGAAGTGGCCCATGGTGCCGATGCCGTCGACGTCCATCCAGCCCTGGCCTTCGCCCGGCCACGGCAGGTTCGTCGTGCCGTCGAACGTGTAGCTGTCCTTGGCGGTGAGCGACAGGGTGGGCGACGGCAGCGGGCGCATCGCCTGTACGACCGCGAAGATGATCACCAGGAGCAGGACCAGGGGGGTCCAGATCTTGACCCGGCGCACGAGCGTGCGGACCGGGGTCTCCGGGGGCGGCGGCGTGTTCGTCAGCTCCGCCAGGAGGTCCAGCGGGGGCTTCGGCGGGAGCGGCTGCTGGGTGGTGCGCTCGGGGCCGACCTGGGGGACGGGAGTGGTGGCGTCCGGCTTGGCGGCGGGCTTGGCAGCGGGCTTGGTGGCCGGTGCCATGTCGTTCTTGAGCGCGACGAACTTGCTGGTGCGTTCGGCGTCGGACTCGGGGGTCTTGGGGGCGGGGGGCTTGGCGCCGAGCTTGAGCATGGTCGTGGGCTGGTCGACCTGCGGGGCCGGCTTGGGCGATATCGCCTTGAAGACGGTGGTGGGCTGGTCGACGGGCGCGGGGTCCTGCGGGGCGTCCTCGGCCTCCCCCGCCTCGGCTTCGCCGTCGGCGGGGTCCTCGTTCCCACCCGCACCACCCGTGCGGGTTTCGTCGTCGGCTGCGGGTGGCCCCTGCGGGGTGTCCTCGCCGTCGGCGTCCCCGGGCGCGTCCTCGGCCCCCTCCGCCTCGGCTTCGCCGTCGGCGCTCCCGGCCTCCGGGCCCGCCTCGGCGTCACCGTCCACGTCGGCCTTCGTGCCCGCGTCGGCCTTGGCGTCCGCGTCGGTCTTGGCGTCCGCGTCGGTCTTGGCGTCCGCGTCGGTCTTGGCGTCCGCGTCGGTCTTGGCGTCCGCGTCGGTCTTGGCGTCCGCGTCGGTCTTGGCGTCCGCGTCGGTCTTCGTGTCCGCGTCGGTCTTCGTATCCGAGTCGGCCTTGGCGTCCGAGTCGGCCTTGGCGTCCGCGTCGGTCTTCGTGTCCGCGTCGGTCTTCGTGTCCGTGTCGGCCTTGGCGTCCGTGTCGGTCTTGGCGTCCGCGTCGGTCTTCGTGTCTGCGTCGGTCTTCGTGTCCGAGTCGGCCTTGGCGTCCGCGGCGGACTTCGTCTCGGGCTTCGGGTTCGCGTCGGCCGCAGGGGCGTCGGACGTGGGATCCGCCTCCGCCTTCGTGTCCGAGTCGGGGTCAGAGTCCGTCTCCGCCTCGGCGTTCGGCTTCTCTCGGTTTGCGTTCGCGTCGGTCTTGTCGGCGTTCTCGGGCGCCTTCTGACCGGTGTTCGACTCGGCGTCCACGTCGGCCTCCGGGGCGGAGTCCGTCCTCGCGGTCTCGGCCGTCTGCTTCTTCTCCGGTGCCGCGGCGCGTACCCACGCCGAGACCGCCTCGCGGAGGGCGGTGTCCTCCTCGGGGGTCTCGCCGGGCTCGGGTTCCGGTGCGCCGGGCTTCGCGTCGCGTATCGACAGGATCTTCGTCGCCGTGTCCACGCCGCCCGGCGCGGAATCCTTTTCGCGGGAGACCGCGAGGCGCGGATCGCGGGCCTCGGGAACCGTACCCGCGTTCCCCGACGTCGGTTCTGCCGACGACTGACGCTGCTTCGACTTGTCGGGGGACTCGCCCGCCACCGATGCCTCCTCCATGCGCCGCGCGCCCACGCGCGCGCCCTGTCCGAACCATGTACCAGTGTCCTGTGTGAGGGCGTGGCCCCTGCGGTAGACGAGAACGACATACCTGCCGGTTCCCTCACGAACCGGTCACGCACCCTCGACAGACCAATGTGAGAGGGGTCACCCTGTCATTCATCCACGCGGGGAGGCATGGATGGGCAGGAGCCGCAGAACACTTCCGGAGGAGCTTCTGCTGCTGGCACTGGACCCGGCCACGGGTACCACTGCGCAGCCGCAGTCGCTCGACCTCGGTCTGGCCGGTGCACAGCTAGTGGAGCTGGCGCTGGCCGGACGGATAGCCCCAGACGGGGATCGTATCGCCGTGGTGGTGCCACGGCCGACTGGAGATCCGACTTTGGACTGCGCGTTGGAGTTGCTGCGACGTCGCGGCGCTCCCGTGCGGGCTGTTCACTGGATCGGCGGGCCTCGGCTGGGGCTCCGTCAGACCTACCTCTCGCATCTGGAGCGGTGCGGCATGGTGCATGCCGTGGCCGGTCAGATGTGCGGGGTGCTGCCGACGACTCGCTACCAGGCGACGGACAACGAGATCAGCCGGGAGATCCGAGCCCGGCTGGACTCCGCGATCCGCACCGGCGTACCGCCGGACCCGCGGACCGCGGCGCTCGCCGCCCTGGCGCACGCCGTCGGACTCGGCAAGCACCTGTACCCGGGGAACGAAGGGCGGTCGTCCCGGTCCCGGCTGCGGGATCTGATCCGGCATGACCCGATGGGCGGTCTTGTCGCGCACGCCGTGATGGACGTGCAGAACGGTGCAGCGGCGCAGCCGCGCCGCGGACCGGCCGCCACCGGTCGGCAGGGCGCGGCCGGCGCCAGGGCCGTGGCGGAACCCGCACGCGGGGTTCCGATGCAGCCGCACCGCGGGTCCATGGCGCGTGCCGTGGCCCACTGAGCCGTACCCCCGGTCCCCACGACCAGGTTCGGGAGCCGCTGGTCCGAGCGGGGCGGTGAGATCCTTCCACGGGGTCTCACCGTCCCGCTCGACTGCGTCCCGGCACCCCTTCGGGTGGCGAGCCGTGGCGAAGTGACGCGTACGCGCCGCATATCCACCATTTCCCAGCGGTAGAAAGCACCTTGGTGGCAGTCTGCTCAACAGCAGATACGGAAAGTGTCAAGCAACAGGCAGGCAGCCGGAGGTGCACGTCCCGTGGCGTCCAATGTCAATCCCACCGTCAGGCGGCGCCGGCTGGGCCAGGAGCTGCGCAGGCTCCGCGAGCTCAAGGGCATGACGGCCGAGGAAGTGGCCGAGCGACTGCTCGTGTCGCAGTCGAAGATCAGTCGGCTGGAGAACGGCCGCAGAAGTATCAGTCAGCGCGATGTGCGTGACCTGTGCGGGGTCTACGAGGTAGAGGACCAGCGGATCGTCGACTCGCTGATGGAGATGGCGCGCGACTCGCGGCAGCAGGGCTGGTGGCACACCTTCGGGGACATCCCGTACAGCGTCTACATCGGCCTGGAGACGGACGCCGAGTCGCTGCGGGTGTACGAGCCCCAGCTGGTGACGGGTCTGCTGCAGACCCGCGCCTACGCGGAGGCCCTGGTGCAGGGCGCGTTGCCGGAGACGTCGACCGCCGAGATCGAGAAGCGCGTGCAGGTCCGCATGCGCCGACAGGAACGTATCACCGCCGAGAACAACCCGCTCCGGCTGTGGGTGGTGCTGGACGAGGCGGCGCTGCGCCGGGTCGTCGGGAGCAAACTGGTGATGCGCGAGCAGCTGGAGCACCTGATCGAGATGTCCCAGCTGCCGCACGTCACCGTGCAGGTCCTGCCGTTCGAGGTGGGCGCGCATCCGGGGCTCAACGGCCAGTACGCGATCCTGGAGTTCACCGACGCGGCCGACTCCAGCGTGGTGTACCTGGAGGGCGTCACCAGCGACCTCTACCTGGAGAAGGCCCAGGACGTGCAGAAGTACGCCGTGATGTACGAGCATCTACGGGCACAGTCCCTCAATGTGGAGCAATCCCGACAGCACATTGCGAAGGTGGCCAAGCAGTACGCGGAATGAGCCGCTGTCACAGAGGGCGCCGGATCGTACACCGTCGGTCCGCCTCAGTGGAAGGCCCCCTTGGAATATGCCATCCGGTTGAGTGAACGACTACTCCAGCAGAGGCAGTTGCCCGGTAGCGTCGATCACGCCAATCAGACGACAAGGTTGGCGTGAACCGCACTACCGCAACTCGCAACAGGAGTGGACATGGCACTGATTCAGGGCGCTTCGGAGACGTGGATGAAGTCCTCCTATTCCGCGGGCAACGGCGCCTGCGTCGAGGTCAAGTCGCCCACCGACGCCACCGAGCTCGCCGTCCGTGACTCCAAGGCCCTCCAGGGCCCCGTCCTGGCCTTCCCCGCCGAAGCGTGGAACGCCTTCGTGGCCTCGGTCAAGGCCTAGGGGGCTCTCCCTGACCCTCGTCCGTAAAGACCCCCCCGACGAAGACAACTTCACAAGCACCACCAGAAGAGCCCTCTCGACCAGTCGCCGTCCTTGCCGAGAGGGCTCGGTCACGCCCCGGTGGTGCCGCTGGTCACCGCACCGGGAACGCCACGTCGCACACCGGGTCGTGCGGGCCCGCCGCGTCCCAGTCCGCGAAGTAGACCTCGCGGCTCGGGCCGGCCATCCGAAGGCCCTCACCCGCCATCCACTGCTCCACCGCCTCGAAGGCGGCCAGGATCTGCGGGTGGGCCACCTGGGCCTTGGTGATCCGGGTGCAGGCCAGCCGGGCCGCCGGCTCGACCCGTACCGTCGTCTCCCAGGGCCGCCCCCGCTCGGCGGCCCACGCCCGGGCCGCCGCCTCGTCCGCCACCGGTACGCACGACTCGGCCGGCCCGTCGCTCTCCATCGACACCTCCGCGTGGTAGACGACGAACGGCGCCCCCGTCATCCCCCCGCACTCCCGGGCCGCCGCCTCCAGCCGGCCCAGCGACGCGCCGATCCACGTCGGCAGCTCGTCCGCCAGGGTGTGCCGTCGCTCGGTGATCACCACCTGGGCCGGCACGTCCACGGTCTCGATCACGAACTTCCCGTACATCTCGGAGCTCCTCCCCGACAGCCGTCCACGGAGGTACTCGGCGAGGGTCCGCTGCCCGGCCACCCGGGTCTCCACGTCCGCCCAGTAGGCGGCCAGCCGGCCGGCGGCCTCGGTGCCCTCGGCCCCGAGCACCTCGGCGATCCGGGCCAGCGGCATGTCCAGCTGCCGCAGCAGGGCCACGAGCCGGGCGCGGTCGACCTGGTCGGCGCGGTAGTAGCGGTAGCCGGTCGCCTCGTCGACGTGCGCGGGGGCCAGCAGGCCGAGCCGGTCGTACAGCCGCAGCGCCTTGGCCGACAGCCGGGCCCGCGCGGCGAACGCGCCGATGGTGAGCAGGTCGTCGTCCACGACGTCATCCTCCGTCACCGGGCGGCTCTTTCCGCCCGGTGACAGGGACGTTCGGCCCTGTCCCAGGGGCAGGGTCAAGCCGGGCTCAGGCGAGCTGGGCCTCGATGGCCGTCACGACCGCGTCCGACTCCGGCTCGGTCTGCGGCGAGAAGCGGGCGACGACCGTGCCGTCCCGGCCGATCAGGAACTTCTCGAAGTTCCAGCGGATGTCACCGCTGTGCCCCTCGTCGTCCGCGAAGCCGACGAGCCGTTCGTACAGCGGGTGCCGGCCCTCGCCGTTCACCTCGGCCTTCTCGGTGAGCGGGAAGGTCACGCCGTACGTCGCCGAGCAGAACTCGGCGATCTCCTCGGCGGTGCCGGGCTCCTGCCCGAGGAACTGGTTGCAGGGCACGCCGAGCACGGTGAAGCCGCGTGCGGCGTACCGTTCCTGCAGTTTCTCCAGGCCCGTGTACTGGGGGGTGAGGCCGCACTTCGAGGCGACGTTCACGATGAGGACGGCTTTCCCGGCGTACTGGGCAAGGTCCGCGGGGCCGCCGGTGAGGGCGTCGATGTCGACGTTCAGTACGTTGGTCATGCCTGGATGCTATGCGCTCCGCGGGCCGGGCGTTCGGGGGCCGTCTTCAGCCGCGGGCCGGCGGTCGCCGGGCGTGCGGTTCCCCGTGCCCCTTGCCGGCGCTCCCCCCGCTTGCGTCAGGACGTCACCGGCCCGCGTGCGGACGTACAGCACGGACCGTCCCGCCCGGCGCCGTTCGACGAGGCCCGCCTCCCGCAGGACCCTCAGATGGCGGCCCACCGACCCCAGCCCCTGACCGGTCACCGCCGTGAGCTGGGTGGTGCTCAGGGGGGACGCGAGGAGGAGCAGGACGTCAGCGCGGGCCGGCCCCAGGAGCGCGCCCAGGGCCGACGGGACGGTCCGGGCGGCGGGGTGGGCGAGGGCGCCTGCGCACGGGTAGACCGCCGCGTAGCGCACCCCGTCCTCCCAGGCCACCCAGCCCGCCCGCTGCACGGTCACCGGCACGAGGAGCAGCTCGG
Organism: Streptomyces filipinensis; assembly: GCF_014649495.1. GTDB lineage: Bacteria > Actinomycetota > Actinomycetes > Streptomycetales > Streptomycetaceae > Streptomyces > Streptomyces filipinensis. The sequence goes on from NZ_BMTD01000004.1 coordinate 245,340, forward strand.
CGCCGGCGATCTCGCGGGGCGGGTACGCGTGCGGGTTGATCTGGAGGCGGTTCTCGCCGAGCCATCTGGTGCGTCCGGGGCGCAGCGCGTCGAGCACGCTCGCCCAGCCGCCCCGGCTCACCTGCGCCGTCCGCGCGACCACGTCCGCCTCCAGCACCCGCCGGCGCCGCTCCCAGGACGGCCGTACGGTCTCCTCCCACACCCACTCCAGGAGCAGGGCCGCCCGCTCGGGCAGGTCGTCGCGGTCCAGCTCGGCGGGGAGCGGGCCGCCCAGCGAGGTGCGCAGATGGGCGCGCGCCGCGTCGGGCGGGGCTGCCCGGACACGGGCCACCTCGTCGGCGAACCGCTCGCCGCCTCGGGGCGGCGGTGTCAGGAAGTCGGCGATCCACCTCCGGCCGAGTCCGGCGCCGACCAGCCGGGCCGTCACCGGATCGGCGGCCAGCCGCGCGCGGTAGGCCGGCAGATGGGACCGCAGCCACCGCTGCTCACCGGGATGCGCGGCGTCCGCCGCGTGCAGCAGTTTCAGGTTTGCGAAGGTCTCGGCGAGCGGGGAGACGACGAACCGGCTGCGGGCGAGCGTGTCCGCGTTGAGCTCCCACCAGCCCATCCCGGCCCCCTCACGGCCGTACGGCCTTTCGCGCTCGCGCGAAACAATAACGAGCCGCGTGCGGGCCGGCCGAGACTCCCGGGCATGCCTGGTTACCGATCACTGTTCCGCACCCCGGAGTTCACCCCGCTCTTCCTCGGCTCGGCCGCGCAGACCGCCGCGCAGACCGTCGGCGGGCTGGCCCTCGGCACGCTCGTGTACCGCGCGACCGGATCGCCGCTGCTGTCGGCGGTGAGCATGTTCGGCCCGTCGCTCGCCCAGGTGCTCGGCGCGAGCTTCCTGCTGTCCGGCGCCGACCGGCTGCCGCCGCGTACGGCGCTGGGCGCGATCGCGCTGGTGTTCGCCGCCGGGACGGCGGTGCAGGCGGTGCCCGGGCTGCCGGTCGGCGCGACCCTCGGCGTCGTGCTGGTGCTGGGGCTCGTGGCCTCGCTGGGCGGCGGGGTCCACTGGGGGCTGCTGAACGAGGTGCTCGACAAGGGCCGCTACCTGCCGGGGCGTTCGCTGTTCAACATGATGGGCGGGCTGATGCAGATCGCCGGGTTCGCCACCGGCGGGGCCCTGCTCGCCGCGCTCTCCCCGCGGGTGTGCCTGCTGGCGGCCGCCGGGCTGTACCTGCTCGCCGCGCTGGTGCTGCGGCTCGGCCTGACCGCCCGCCCGCCCCGGGCCGCGGGCCGCCCCTCCGCGGCGGCGACCTGGCGCACCAACGCCCTGCTCTGGTCGTCCCGCCCCCGCCGTCTCACCTACCTCGGCCTGTGGCTGCCCAACGGCATGGTCGTCGGCTGCGAGTCGCTGTACGTGGCGTACGCGCCGCACGCCGCCGGCACGCTGTTCGCCTGCGGCGCGTTCGGGATGTTCGCCGGGGACGTGGCGGTCGGACGGCTGCTGCCGCCCGCCGTACGACGCCGGCTGGCGACGCCGCTCCTGCTGCTGCTCGCCGCGCCGTACCTGGTGTTCTGCGCGCGTCCGCCGCTGCCGGTGGCGGCGGTGTGCGTGGCGGTCGCCTCCGTCGGGTTCGGTGCGAGTCTGCTGCAGCAGGAGCGGCTGGTGGAGCTGACGCCGGGTGAACTCGCCGGTCAGGCCCTCGGGCTGCACTCGGCGGGGATGCTGACCCTGCAGGGGGTGAGCGCGACGGTGGCCGGGACACTGGCGCAGCTCACCTCGCCCGCCGTGGGGATGACGGTGATGGCGGCGGGCTCGGTGTGCGTCACGCTGGCGCTGGCTACGGCCGGTCGTCGGTCTCCCGCGCCGGAGCCGGAGCCTGCCGGGGCACGTTGAGGTCGGCGTCGATCTTCTGGACGGCCCGGTCGAAGTAGCGCAGCAGTTCGACCGGGAAGGGCATGACGAGGGTCGAGTTCTTCTCGGCGGCCACCTCCACGACCGTCTGCAGAAGCCGCAGCTGCATCGCCTCGGGGGTGTCGGACATGATCCTCGACGCGTTGGCGAGCTGCTGGGCGGCCTGGAACTCGCCGTCGGCGGTGATGACCCGGGCCCGCCGTTCCCGCTCGGCCTCGGCCTGGCGGGACATGGACCGCTTCAGCGACTCCGGCAGCTGGACGTCCTTGATCTCGACGCGGTCGATGTGGACGCCCCAGCCGGCGGCCGGGCTGTCGATCATCAGGGCCAGTCCCTCGTGCAGCCGCTCCCGGTCGGAGAGGAGGTCGTCGAGGTCGCTCTTGCCGATGATGGAGCGCAGCGAGGACTGGGCGACCTGGCCGACCGCGAAGACGTAGTCCTGGACCTCGATGGCCGCGCGCACCGGGTCGGTCACCCGGAAGTAGACGACCGCGTCGACCTTCACCGACACGTTGTCCCGGGTGATGCCCTCCTGCGTGGGCACGGGCATGGTCACGATCTGCACGTTCACCTTGCGCATCCGGTCGGCGAACGGGATGAGGAAGGTGATGCCGGGCGGACGGTGGCTCGGCAGGGCCTTGCCCCAGCGGAACACCACCCCGCGCTCCACCTGGTTGACGACCCGCATCCCGCTCTTCAGCACGCACAGCAGGAGCAGTACGACGACGACCACTGCGACGACGGTGCCTTCCATGGCACTCCCATCTCCGACGCGTTGTTCCGTCCGGTACAGGACAACCAGGAGGACACCGGGGCGGGGGCGGGCGGATGCGGCCGGGGCGTCAGGGAAACGTAAAGAAAGCCGGACGCCCGGCTGACCGGCCCTCCAGCGGGCCTGGAGCGGGAGCGGGCAGCGTGGGGGTAGTCGGGCTGCCGGAGTGGGGCGGCCGTTGTCACTGAGGGGAGACGCCGTGTCCCAGGCGGTCAGGAATACGTACGCACAGGTCTCCGGGGAGGTCTACGCCGAGGTCCGGACGTTCTACGCGTGGCAGATGCGCCGGGTCGACGCGCTGGACATCGAGGGGTTCGCCGCCACGTTCACCGAGGACGGGGAGGTCGTGCACGCGGGCGGGGCCGTGCAGCGCGGGCGGGAGCAGATGCTCGCGGGGATGCGGGCCGCGCTGCCCCGCTACCGCGACATCGCCGTACGGCACTGGTTCGACCACGTGCTGATCGAGGCCGACCCGGTCGACGGGGACACCCTGCACGTGTCGTACTACTCGCTCGTCACCCAGACCGACCGTGAGGGCAACGTCGTCTTCGAGCCGACCTTCACCGTCGAGGACGAGCTGGTGCGCCGGGACGGAGTGCTCTACACCAGGCGCCGGGTGATCCACCGCGACACCCCGGTGGAGCCGCCCGTGCAGGCCGGCTGAGGCCTCGGGCGCGAACGGCGAGCGGGGATGCGCCGGACGGTGTACGACCGTCCGGCGCATCCCCGTTGTGCTGTGCGCGTTGTGCGGGTCGCTCAGGCGTGGCAGGCGGGCAGGCCGCCGTGGAAGGCGACCATCTCCTTGAAGGACGCCACGACGTCGAGCCGGGCGCCGGGGGGCAGGCCCTGCCGCTCGGCGAAGGCCCGGTGCAGATTGCCCACCAGGCGCTCGGCGTCGACCAGACCGGCGAACTCGCCCAGGTCGGCGCGCTCCGCGGCCTGCAGCGGGGACAGGCCCTCGCGCAGACCGTCCGCGGCCAGGCGGTCCAGCAGCCGCAGATACGCCTCCGTGAAGTCCAGCAGCTCCGGGCCACCGGCCGGACCGTGGCCCGGTACCACCGTGCGCGGACCCAGCGCGCGCAGCCGCCGCAGCGCCTCCAGCGAACCGCTGACCGAGCCCATCAGGACGTACGGGGTGACCCCCGACCACACGACGTCGCCGGTGAACAGCACCGCCCGCTCGGGGACCCACACGACCACGTCGTTCGCGGTGTGCGCCGGTCCCACATGCAGCAGCTCGGCCCGCGGGCCGCCCGTGTGCAGCGTCAGCGTGTCCTGGAAGGTGAGTGAAGGCAGGGTGAGCGGTGTCTCGCCCCACTCCACGCCGGGCCACAGCCCCCGCAGGTGCAGACCCGCCTCCGCGCTGTCCGACCGGGTCCCGGTGTGCGCGACGACCAGCGCCCGCGGCGTGAACTGGCCGTTGCCGAAGGTGTGGTCGCCGTGGAAGTGGGTGTTGACCACGAAGTCGACCCCGCCGGGGACGACCCGTTCGACGGCCTCGCGCAGTCGCCGGGTGCGGGCCTCGGTGGCCGCCGTGTCGACGAGGACCGCGAAGTCCTCGCCGACCACCAGGCCCGCGTTGTTCACGCACCAACCGCCGCCGGGCTGCACATACGCGTACACGCCCTCCGCCACCTGCTCCAGCGACGGCGGCGCCTGGACGGGAGCGCTCATGCCGCCCTGCCCCGGTCCCCGGCGGCCGGTGCGGCAGCGGTGACGTGCGCGTAGGCGCCGCGGTGGAACACGAGCGGCCGGGCCTCGCCGGACCGGTTGTGCACGGTCACGACCCGGCCGATGAGCAGGACGTGGTCGCCGGCCTCGTGCTCGTCGTACAGCTCGCACTCGAAGTACGCCTCGGCCGCGGGGAGCACGGCGTGGCCGAGGGTGCCCTCGACCGCGCCGAGGCGCGTCATCGCGGCCCGGCCCGCCGGGCGGTCCGGACGGCAGAACTCCTGGGCCAGGTCGCGCTGCGACTCGCTGAGCACGTTCACGGCGAAGCCGCCGCCGCGCTGGATCTTCGGACGCATCCGGCCGTCCGCCTTGACCGAGACCAGCAGCAGCATCGGATCGAGGGACACCGAGGTCAGACTGTTGAGGGTCATGACGATGGTGTCGTCGCCGCTGCCCTGTGTGAGCAGGGTGACCCCGGTGGGGAAGCGGCCCATCGCGGCCCGGAAGGCGGCGACGTCGGTTGTGGGTTCGGCGAGCAGCGTGCCACCGGTGTCGGTCATCGTGGAGGCTCCGTCTCTCGTAGCGGGGTCGGCGGCGGTCGGTGGGGATCAGTAGTTGCCCAGGCCGCCGCAGACGTTGAGCGCCTGGGCGGTGATGGAGGCGGCGGTGTCCGAGGCGAGATAGCCGACCAGGCCCGCCACCTCCTCGGGGGTGGAGTAACGGCCCAGCGGGATCTTCGCGTTGAACTTCTCGAGCATCTCCTGCTCGCTCACGCCGTAGTGGCCGGCGTAGCCCTGGCGGACCCGCTGTGCCATCGGGGTCTCGACGTAGCCGGGGCACACCGCGTTCACCGTGATGCCGGTCTTCGCCAGCTCCTTGCCCACGGCCTTGGTGAAGCCGACGACGCCGTGCTTGGAGGCCGAGTAGGGGGCGGCCAGCTCGACGCCCTGCTTGCCGCCGGTGGAGGCGATGTTGATGATGCGGCCCCAGTCGCCGTCCCGCATCCGTCCGGTGCTCAGCACCTCGCGGGTCACCCGGAACGTGCCGTTCAGGTTGGTGTCGATCACGTCGAGCCACAGGGCGTCCGGCAGCTCGGCGGTGACACCGCCGCCGCCCCGGCCCGCGTTGTTGACGAGGATGTCGATCCGCCCGTACGCGGCCACCGCCGCCTCGACGGCGGCCTTCACCTGCTCGCTGGAAGTGACGTCGCAGACCGCGCCGGAAACCTCCAGGCCCTCCTCGCGCAGCCGCTTCACCACCGTGGTGACGCTTTCCTCGGCACGCGCCACCCCGAACACCGCCGCCCCCTGACGGGCCAGCAGTTCGGTCACGGCCAGCCCGATCCCGCTGGTCGCGCCGGTGACGAAGGCAACCCGTCGTCCCGCTTCTGTCATCGTGCTCTCCCAAGAGGTCGTGGGGCCGGGAACGGGACGACCGTGACCGGGGGGCCTAGGACGCCGGTCGCCTCCGGCCGGAGCGGGGCGCGGGGAACCGCGCGGTCCGCCACGACGCGGCCGCAGCCGCACGACGACACCACGCGGCACCCCCATCGCCGCCCTACCGGCGATCCGGCGCATGTCGAGCCCCACACGCCAGCGTGATCGGACCTGTGCAGACGCCGGACAAGGAGGGCCCCGTGCCCGAACAGACGCAGACCATCCCCGACGTACGGAAGTCGGTGACCGTGGCGGCCAGCCCCGCCGACTGTTTCCGCGTGTTCACCGAGCAGCCGGCCGAGTGGTGGCCGGCCTCCCACGTGCTGGTCAAGAAGGAGCGGGCCGGGCTCGCCTTCGACCCCGGTGTCGGCGGCCGGTACTACGAGTGGGACGTGGAGGGCACCGAGATCGCCTGGGGCCGGGTCCTGGAGTGGGAGCCGGGCCGCCGGCTCGTCATGACCTGGCGCATCGACGGGAACTGGCAGTCCATCCCGGACGACGAGCGGGCCAGTGAGATCGAGGTCGACATCGAGCCCGTGGACGCCACGCACACCAAGGTGTCGCTCGCACACGTCAAGCTCCACAAGCACGGTGAAGGCGCCGAGCGGATCTTCCGCGCCCTGGACGGCCCCAGCCCGGGGGAGACCCTGGAGCGCTTCGCGCAGGCCGTCGCACGCGGCGTCTGACCGTCTCGTCACGACAGGAGGTCACAGGGATGGGAAACGACTCCGGCAACGGAACAGGACTGCTCCCCGCCGCCGACAAACTGCGTCTGCTCGCGGCCGAGCACGCCCCCGAGGCGGACCGGCGACGCGCTCTCGCCCCGGCGGTGACCGAGGCGCTGACCGAGGCCGGCTTCGCCCGGCACTTCGTGGCCGGGCGGTGGGGCGGCAGCGAGGGCACGTTCGGTGAGCTGACCCGCGCGGTCCTCACCGTCGGCGAGGGCTGTGCCGCCACCGCGTGGTGCGCGTCCCTGGCCGCGTACTCGGCACGCTTCGCCGCCCACCTGCCCGCCGAGGGGCACCGGGCGCTGTGGGGCCAGAGCCCGGACACGGTCATCGCCACGGGGCTGATGCCCGCCGGGCGGGCCCGGCCGGCCGACGGCGGCTGGCGGCTCACGGGCCGCTGGGCCTACGTCAGCGGCATCGACTTCGCCGACTGGGCGCTGCTGTGTGGCGCGGTCGCCCGGTCCCACGACGACGGGCCGCCCGAGCTGCGGTTCTTCGCGCTGCCCCAGGGCGCGTTCAGCGTCGAACGGACCTGGGACAGCGTCGGTATGCGGGCCACCGGCAGCCACACGGTCGTCGTCGACGACGCCCTCGTACCGGATCATCTGTCGTTCGCCCGCACCGACATGCTCAGCGGGCGCAACGCCACCTCCGAGGTGCCCGCCCACAACGTGCCGTTCCAGGCCGTCGGCGGGCTGACCTTCATCGCGCCCGTGGTGGGCGCCGCCGCCGGCGCGCTGCAGGCGGCCGGCGGGCTGCTGACCGGACGCAAGCGCACCGTCACCGCCGAGACCAAGCTGGTACGGGCCTCCGGACGCATCGACGCGGCCCGGCACCTCGTCGAGCAGAACGCCGGCGTCCTCGACACGCGCGCCTTCACGCCCGAGCTGATGGCACGCAACGAACGCAACGCCACCTTCTCCGCCGAACTCCTGCAGGGCGCCCTGGAGCTGCTGGTCCGCGCCACCGGCACGGGCGGCCTCGGGGAGACCCACGCCCTGCAGCGGATATGGCGGGACGTCACCTCGGCCACCAGCCACGTCGCCCTGCAGTACGACACCGCGGCCCGCAAGAACTACTCCACGGTGCTGCTCGGCCCCGCCGACACCTGAGGGGGCCCGGCGCCGAAACGGCTCCAGTTCCAGCCGACTTGGTCTCCATCACCGGTTCCTACGGTGGTGGAGACCTTGGCCGCTACATCGAAGGAGTCACGGTGACTGCCCTTCAGGAATCCGATGTGTACCCCCTGCCCGGTTCGTCGTACCGGGGACCGGCACCGCGCTACGCGGAGCTGCGCCAGACCCGGCCGGTGGTCAAGGTGCGCACCGCGGGCGGGGTGGACGCCTGGCTGGTGACCCGCTACCAGGACGTGCGGGAGCTGTCCGCCGACCCCCGGCTGAGCCGGGCGCTGGCCTGCGGCGAGGGCGCCCCGCGGATCGGCGGCACCATGCACACCACCCCCGAGATGATCATCTCGCTGGACTCGCCCGAGCACTCCCGGCTGCGCAAGCTGGTGGCCGGCGCCTTCACGATGCGCCGGATCGAGCGCATGCGGGACAACGTGCAGAAGGTCTGCGACGAACTCCTCGACGGCATCGAGGCGCGCGGCGGCACCGCCGACCTGGTGCAGGAGTTCGCGGTCCCGCTGCCGCTGACCGTCATCGGCGAGCTCCTCGGCGTACCGGCCGAGGACCTGCGCACCTTCGAGAAGTGGGCCCGTGCCTTCGCCACCGTCGACGAGCGGGCCGGCGGCAAGGAGTCCCTCGACGGGCTCGCCAAGCTCAGCGAGTACATCGTCGGCCTCATCGCCGAAAAGCGGGCCAACCCCACCGACGACATGCTCTCCGAGCTGATCGCCGCCCGCGACAACGACGACCGGCTCAGCGAGCAGGAGCTCGTCACCTTCGGCTTCACGCTCATCGGCGCCGGCTTCGACACCACCGCCAACCAGCTCGCCAACTCCGTGCTGGCGCTGCTGGTGGACGCCCGCGACAAGTGGGAGTGGCTGCGCGAGGACCACGCCCGGATCCCGGTGGCCGTCGAGGAACTCCTGCGGCACGTCAACCTGTTCGCCACCGACACCTCCGGGTTCCCGCGGATCGCGGCGGAGGACATCGAGGTCGGCGGCGTGACCATCCGCAAGGGCGACGCGGTGCTGCTCGCCCTGGCCTCCGCCAACCGGGACGAGACCGTCTTCGCCGACCCCGACCGGCTCGACCTGGCCCGCGACCACAACCCGCACATCTCCTTCGGCCACGGCCTGCACTACTGCCTCGGCAAGCACCTGGGCCGCATGGAGCTGGTGATCGCCATCGAGGCCCTGGTGTCCCGCTTCCCCGACCTGCGCCTGGCCGTGCCCGAGTCCGAACTGCCCTGGCACGTCGGCGAGATCAACCACACGCTGACCAGCCTGCCGGTGGTCTGGGGGGACTGAGCGAAACCCACCGGACGGCGCACCGGAGCACAGCGCACAGGAGCCGGTCCCGGAACCCGCCAGGGGTTCCGGGACCGGCTCGTCCGGCTACGGCGGTCAGCTCGCCGCGGCGCCGGCGTCCTTGACCGGGCCCATCACCGCGAACCGCGCGCCCTGGTCGTCGGCGACGAGGGCGGAGCGCCCGAACGGGCTGTCCGAGGGCTCACGGCTCACGCTGCCGCCCAGCTCCAGCACCTTCGCCACCGTCTCGTCGGTGTCGGCCACCGAGAAGTACACGAGGGCGTGCGCGGGGACCTCGGCCGGGATGAACTCGCCCATCTGCAGGCGCCCGGCGACGGGCTGCGGGTTGCCCTGCAGGAACCACAGCTTGAAGTCGAAGGGGCCGTCGGAGATCTGCTGCCCGGTGAAGCCGAACACGGTCTCGTAGAACGGGTCGACGGCGTCCTTGTCCCGGGTGTAGATCTCCGGCCAGAAGAACGAGCCGGGCACTCCCTGGACGTCGAAGCCCGCGCGCGTGCCCGGCTGCCAGGCGCCGATGTGCGCCCCGCCCGGGTCGGTCGCCACCAGCAGGGTCCCGGCGTCACCGATCGCGGTCGGCTCCACCACGACCTTGCCGCCGGCCTCCCCGATGCGCCGGGCCAGGTCCTGGGCGTCCGGGGTGGCGAAGTACAGGTTCCAGGCGGCGGGGGCGCCGCCCTGCGCGGGCGCGAGGGCGGCGACGCTCTTGCCGTCCTTCAGCGCCGGCGTGTAGGAGCCGAACCGCTCGTCACCCGGCTCGAAGGTCCAGCCGAGCAGCGCCCCGTAGAAGCGTCGCGCGGCCTCCAGGTCGGGGACGCTGACGTCGACCCAGCACGGGGATCCGGCGGCGAATGCGGTCATGTCTGCCTCATTTCGTTGCAGCAGGGGGGTACACAGACGTGGTCATGGCGCACGCTAGGGGCGTCCGCTGGAGCGGTGGACGAGAACGGCCCGCGCCCGGCTCGAGGGGGAGCGAGCCGGGCGCGGGCCGTGGTCCCAAGGGCCGCGCGACGATCAGGGCACGCGGGTGCCCCGCGCGCTGACCGTGATCGGGCCGAGCCGGGCACCGGTCTTCTCGACGACGGTGAACGCGACGGCGGTCGTGGTGAAGGTGTCGCCCACGATCCGGCCCTGGTGCACCGCGTACACCGTGCCCGGGTAGGTGCCGCCGGAGTCGGCCACGTCGGGGCCGCCGTGCGTGATGGAGAACGCAAACGCACCGTCGGGCCGCGCCGTCCAGTAACCGCTGCCGGGGTACTGGGGGGTGCCGTCCGGGCCCGGAGCGCCGTCCGTGGTCAGCGTGTGATCGGCGGCGAACGTGAAGTGCGAGGTCGAGGTCACCGCGTCCGGTCCGGTGCCGATGGTGACGGCGGTGGTCCAGGTGCCCACCGGGGACATCGCCGGGGAGACCGGGTCGGCGGCCGCGGTGGAGGCGGCAGCGGCCCCGGTGAACACCGCGGCCACCAGAGCGAGCCACAGGCCGAGGGCTCGCAGGGTGGCGCGGCGGGGCCGCACATGAGCGATCGTGCTGGTGTCAGACATGGGGGGTACCTCTCGGACGTGGGGGCGGAGTCTGACCCGGGTGTGCCGCGCCGGCCTGCGCGGCGGGGGTCACTGGCTGGTGGCGTCGGACACCTTGACGGCCTGGGCGCTCACCGAGATCGGGCCCTGCATGGTGCCGTCCTGCTGGGTGGTGAAGGCGTAGGCGTGCGTGCTGAAACGGGTGCCGTGGTGGCTGAGGTGCCCGATGTGCTCGGCCTGTACGGCACCGAGGTAGGCGCCGTCCGGACGGCCGTTGTGGTTGATGTACATCGCGATGTCGCCGCGGCCGTCCTCGTTCCAGAATCCGTGGGCCACGTAGGCGGGCACGCCGTCGCCGTCCTTGGGGCCCTCCGCCGACAGCCGGTGGTCCGGGGCGAACACGAAGCGCGGCGTGGTGACCGCGGCGCCCCCGTCCGGTGTGGTGACGGAGACCGTGAGGTCCCAGGTGCCGACCAGGGCGTCGGTGCGGGGGGCCGCGCCACTGGGCGCCGCCGACAGGGTCAGCGTCCCGGCGATCGCGGCGGACACGGCCAGCGACGCCAGCAGGGTGCGGCGGGTACGGGTGGTCGATCTGCTCTCGGACATGTGGGGACAGCCTCTCTGGTGCGGGTGCCGGTGGCCGGCGCTCTGGTCTGGCGGGTCGGGCAGGTCTGTCTGCCCCGTGTGCGGGGTCACGCGTGCGCCGGGGCCGGTGAACTCGGCCTCGTCACGAAGGACTTGAGGTCGAAGCCCGGGGCGCGCGCCTCGGCGGGGGAGGGGCCGGTGCCCGACGACAGAAGACGGCGGGCGATGGCGTGGTCCGCGGGCCTGCCGACCGACTCGGCGCCGGTCAGCCGGCCCGCGCGGAAACACAGCACGGAGAAACGGGCGCCGTCGGGATCGCCGACGGTCACCGTCTCGTCGTGTCCCGCGGTCAGTCCGGCCATCTGCAGCCGCAGCGCGTACTGCTCGGACCAGAACCAGGGGACCGCGGTGTACGGCACGGACTCGCCGCAGATCGCGGCGGCCACGCACCGGGCCTGGTCCGACGCGTTCTGCACCGACTCCAGGCGAATGTGGCGCCCTTGGCGGGCGCTGGGGAAACGGGCGCAGTCACCGATGGCGTACACGGACCGGTCGTCCGTGCGCAGCCACTGGTCGACGATGACGCCGTCACCGACGAGGAGCCCCGCCTCGGTGGCGAGCCGCGTCTCGGGCAGGGCGCCGACGCCCACGATCACGAGGTCCGCGGGCAGCCGCCGGCCGTCCAGCAGCTGCACCCCGGCGACCTCGCCCGCGGGGGTGCCGTGCAGGGCCGTGACCTCCGCGCCGAGCAGCAGTCGCACCCCCTGGCTCCGGTGCCGGCCGGCCAGCCACTCGGACAGCTGCGGGGTCAGGGCACGGGCGAGGACACGCCGCTGCGCCTCCACCACGGTGACGTCGTGGCCCAGGCCGCGCACGGTGGCGGCGGTCTCCAGTCCGACGAACCCGGCGCCGAGCACGACGACCTGCCGGGGCGGACCGGAGAGCAGGCCGCGCAGCGCCTCCGCGTCGGCGAGCGTGCGCAGCGTCAGCACACCGGACAGGTCCATGCCGGGCACCGGAAGCGTGCGCGGCCGGGAACCGGTGGCGAGGACCAGCTTGTCGTAGCGCAGCGTGCCGCCCGAGGCCAGCCGGACCCGCTGGACGTCCGGCTCGACGCGCTCCGCACGGTCGCCGCAGACCAGGGTGATGTCCTGCGCCGAGAAGAACGACTCGGTGCGCAGCGTCAGTTCGTCGTGGCGTGTGGCGCCGGTGAGGAAGCCCTTCGACAGCGGCGGCCGCTGGTACGGCGCCACCGGCTCCTCGCCGACCAGCGTGACCGGACCGCCGTAGCCCTTGGCGCGCAGCGCGGCCACCGTGTCCAGGCCGCCCTGTCCGGCGCCGATGACGACGACCCCCCGGGCGGCCATCAGCTCTGCGCCTCGGGCAGGTGCACCACGAGCCCGTCCAGCTCCTCGGTGACCGGCAGCTGGCAGCTGAGCCGGCTGTTCTCCCGGCGCGGGCAGGCCGTGCCGTACAGCACGTCGTCCTCGACGGAGTCCATCGACGGCAGCGGCACGGTGCTCTGCTCGTCGACGTAGACGTGGCAGGTGCCGCACTGCGCGGAGCCGCCGCACTGCGCCTCGATGCCGTCGATGTTGTTCAGCTTCGCGCCGCGCATGACCGTGTTGGGTGCCTGGACGTCGACGACGGTGGCGGTGCCGTTGGGATGCAAGTAGGTGATCTTGGCCATGGCGCTCTCCTCGGGGAATGTCGTCCGGCCCTTACGGCGGTACGGGATCCGGTCCGCGACGGCGGCGGATCCGCCCCGCTCACGTACGGAGGGGGACTGTGGGCGCCCGGTCTTGAGACGCCCTTGAGCGCCCCTTTAGGCGGCTGGCCGGATCCGTACGGCGCACCGCGCCCGCGGCCGGCCGGGTCCGTGGGGCTCGACCCGGCCGCGATCGGCCGTCGACCACCCGGGCGCAGCGTGCCCGCATGACCGCTTCGACCGTGCGGCCCGCCGCGACGCCCGTCCGCACCGGGCCGCGGCTCGGGCTCGTCCTCGCCGCCTGCTGCCTGGGCCAGTTCATGAACGTGCTCGACGCCTCGGTGGTCAACGTGGCGCTGCCCGCCATCGCCGGGGACCTGCACTTCGACCGGCACCACCTGCAACTGGTCAACAACGCCTACACCGTCGTCGTGTGCGGCTTCCTGCTGCTCGGCGGCAGACTGGCCGACCTGTTCGGACAGCGCAGGATCTTCCTGGCCGGCGTCGGCCTGTTCACGCTCGCCAGCGCCGTCGGCGGGCTGGCGCACAGCCCGGCGACCCTGATCCTGGCCCGCGCCTTCCAGGGCCTGGGCGCCGCCGTCATGGCGCCCGCCACGCTCACCGTGCTCGGTACGACGTTCACCCGGCCCGAGGCCCGCGCGCGGGCCTTCGGCTGGTGGAGCGGGGTGTCCGGGGCCGCGGGGGCGATCGGTGTGCTGGCCGGCGGTGCCATCACCGAGTGGCTGTCCTGGCGCTGGACCCTCCTGATCAACGTGCCCATCGGGCTGGTCCTGTTCGCGACCGTCCGCTGGGTCGTACCGCCGGGACAGCACCGTGACGGGCCGCGCCCCCGCCTCGACGTCCCCGGCGCCGTCACCGTCACGCTCGGCCTGATGGCGGTGGTCTGCGCGGTCGCCGAGGCGCACACCTACGGCTGGACGTCGGCCGCGGTCCTCTCCCCGCTCGTCGGCGGGGCCGCGATGCTCGGGCTGTTCGTACTGATCCAGGCCCGGTTCGCCCGGCATCCGCTGGTCCCGCTCGACGTCTTCCGCATCCGCTCGGTGGCCGCCGCCAACCTGGTCGCCTTCTTCGGCGTCGCGGCGCTGTTCAGCACCTTCTACTTCTTCACCCTGCTGCTCCAGCAGGTCCTCGGCTACAGCCCCGTGCGCACCGGCCTGAGCTATCTGCCGCTGTCGGCGGGCATCGCGCTCGGCGGCTGGGGTGTGTCCGGGCTCGTCCCGCGCACCGGGCCCCGGCCCGTCCTGCTGACCGGCCTGGCGCTGTCCAGTCTCGGCCTGCTGTGGCTGGCGCAGGCGGACGCGGACGCCACCTACGTCACGGACCTGCTCGGGCCCGTCGTGCTGCTCGGCTTCGGCATGGGCGCGGTGCTCAACGCCACGACGAACGCCGCCACCGCCGGCCTGCCCGCCCACCAGGCGGGCCTGGGCTCCGGGCTGCTCAACACCACACGTCAGCTCGGCAGCGCCCTCGGCCTGGTGACGCTGGCCGCGCTGTCGGCCCGCCGTATCGACGAGGCGTCGTCCCCCGGACCGGCGGCCTCCGCCCACGCGCTCGCCTCCGGCTACGACCTCGCCCTCACCGGCGGCGCCGTCTTCGCGGCCATCGGCCTCCTGGCCGCCCTGGCGGTGCCGGGGCGGGGGAAGGACAAAGGCGTTCCCGAGCAGTGAGAGGGGTGCGGTCCGCGTGGTGACGCCGGTGCCGGTGCGCGCCCCGGAGGGGCGCGGGGAACTGCGCGACCAGCCACGACGCAGCCGCAAGCCGAACGACGGCACAGCACGGCACTTCCCTCGCGGCACGGCCCGGAGCGCCCGTCAGGAAAGGATCCAGGCCCCCTCAAGCCACTGACGGGACGCTGAACCTCCTGACCAGAACGGAGGTTCGCGGTGCTCACCGACTTCTACGCCCAGCGACCGCAGTGGTCGCCGGACCCCGACGACGCACTGCTCGAACACGCGACGATCCAGGTGCCGCGCGACTACGCGGACCCGGACGGCGAACGGATCGACATCGCCCTCAGCCGCCGCCGGGCGACAGAGCCGACGCGGCGGCGCGGCATCCTCCTCGGGGTCAACGGAGGCCCCGGCGGTGACTGGGGCGCCGGCCGCGGACTGCCCGACAAGTACGCCGGCACACCGCTGCACGAGGTGTACGACCTGATCGGGTTCGACCCGCGCGGCACCGGCGCGTCCACCAACCTGCTCGCCGAGGTCACCGTCCCCACCGTCCCGTTCGACTCCCGCCCGCCCGACGAGCTGTTCCCCCGGCTCGCCGAGGACATGCGGCTGCGCGAGGAGGCCTGCGCCCGCGCGGGCGGCGAGCTGCGCCGACACATCAGCACCCCCAACACGGCCCGCGACATGGACGTCATCCGCGGCGTACTCGAAGAGGAGCGGCTGAACTTCGTCGGCTACGCCTACGGCGCGTACGTCGGAGCCGTGTACGGCACGCTGTTCCCCGCCCGCCTCGACCGCAGCGTCCTCGACTCGTGCGTCCACCCCGACTGGACCTGGCGCGAGCAGTTCCTGTGGCAGGGCGACGCGGTGCGGCGCAACGTCGAACGCTGGGCCGAGTGGACGGCCGCCCGCCAGCTGCACTTCGGCCTGGGCGACACACGGGAGAAGGTGTTCGCCGGGATCGAGGAGGTCGTCGTACGCCTGGACGGCCTCGGGCAGGGCCCGCAGCTGCGCACCCTGTTCGACGGTGCCGTCGGCAACCGCGCGGCCGACCGCGGCCAGTGGGCGGAACTCGGCGCCCTCGTCGCCGCGTTGGGCAAGGCGGCCGCCGCCGGCGACGCCGACGCCTGCCGGCGGCTGCTGCAGGAGCAGGGCACCTGGCGTCCCGACGACAGCGAGGGCTCGCTGCGCTGCGGCGTCCTGGAAGCCATCACGCTCGAACACCGGTGGCCCGCCGACCTGGAGGTGTACTACCAGGACATGCGGGAGTTCCGGGAGCGCTACCCGTACGGCTACGGCGTGCTGCGCGCCCAGCCCTGGGTGGGGGCCTTCCGCGCCTTCGAGCCCGCCGAACCCCCGGTCGTGCCGGTCCGCGACGGCTACCCGGTGGGCCTGGTGGTGCAGGCCGACGGCGACCCGATGGACCACTACGCGGGCGGCGTGGCCATGGCGGAGCGCCTCGGCCACCACCTGCTCACCGTCGAGGACTCCGGCGAGCACGAGGTGTACGTGCTCGGCGGCAACCCGTACGTCGACGCCGTGGTCCACCGCTACCTCGTCGACGGCGAGCTGCCGGCGTCCCGCGCCACCTGCCCGGGCCGCACCCCGCGCCCGGACATCGCCGCCGACCCGGACTGACCGCGGCGGCAGGAGACGTGACGCGAGGGGCCCGGTACCGATGCGGTACCGGGCCCCTCGTCGTACGCGCGGCGACCTCACCACGTGACGGGCAGCCCCCACAGGCCGTAGATGACGGCGCCCTCCTTGCGCGGGATCTCCAGGAACGGCCGGGCCAGCTTCAGCGTCGGGACGCGCTGGAACAGCTTGCTCCACACGATCTCCAGCTCCAGCCGCGCCAGGTCCGCGCCGATGCAGTGGTGCACGCCGTGCCCGAAGCCCAGGTGCTTGCGGCTGCCACGGGTGATGTCCAGCTTCTCCGGCTCGGGGAAGACCTCCGGGTCGCGGTTGGCGGCGAGCCCCAGGCAGAGGATGCCGTCGCCCTTGCGGATCACCTGGCCGCCGATCTCGATGTCCTCCAGCGCGACGCGCGGTACGGCCGTGTCGCCGATGGTCGCGAAACGCACCAGCTCCTCCACGGCGGGCTTCACCAGGGAGGGGTCGTTGAGGAGCAGCTCCAGCTGGTCGGGGTTCTCCAGCAGGCAGGCCGTGCCCAGCGAGATCTGGCTGGCGGTGGTCTCGTGGCCGCCGTTCATCAGCAGCCGCACCATGTTGAACAGGTCGCGGTCGGTGTACTCCTCGCCGGACTCCGCGTAGTCGGCCATGGCCCGGCTCAGCAGGTCCTCGCCCGGCTTGCGCCGCTTGAGCTGGATCAGCTCCCGGATGTAGGCGTTGACCTCGACGATCGCCGCCTGCCGCTCCTCGGTGGTGCTGTGGCCGCCGAGCAGGGCCGTGCCGTGCTTGATGAAGAAGTCGTGCTGGTCCTGCGGGATGCCCAGCAGCTCGCAGATCACCGTCATGGGGACGGCGAGGGAGAACACCCGGTGGAAGTCCGCCGGAGGCTGCAGGGCGAGGAGCTTGTCCAGGTGGTCGTCGACGATCTCCTCGATCCGCGGACGCAGCCGCTGCACCTGGCGGTTGGTGAACGTCAGCGCCGCCTTGCGCCGGGTGGAGCTGTGCTCCTTGCCGTCGTAGCCGATGAACGACGTCTCCGTGCGGTACTCGGGCGGGGCGATGAAGTAGAACGGGAAGTTGTCGTGCTTGCGGGAGGCGCTGATCCGCGGGTCGGTGAGCAGCGTCTTGATGGTCTGGTAGCCCGTCACCGTCCATATGCGCAGGCCCGAGCCGGTCAGGGTGACCTGCGAGACGTCCTTGCCGATCATCTCCGCGTACTCGGCGGGCGGCGTGAACGGGCAGGTGCGCTGGTACGGGAACGTCTTGCCCTCGGCCGGCGCGTCCGGCTCTTCGGCAGGGGTGGACACGGCCTCGGTGGCACTGGTGGTCACGGTGGGTCCTTTCAGAAGGCTCAGAAGACTCGGAAGGCGTGGGTGCCTGGGAGGTGCCTGAAAAGTGCCTGGGCCCGCGGGGCCCTAGCGGGCGGCGATGTCCAGACCGCCGTCGACCGTGATGATCTGGCCGGTGACCAGCTCGTTCACCCGGTCCGCGAGACGGGTGATCCACTGGGCGACGTCCTCGGGCTCGGCGATCCGGCCCAGCGGGACGGTGGCGGCGACGCCCGCGAACAGGCCCTCGACCTGCTCCGGGCCCAGACCGTTGGCCGCGTAGGCGTCGGTGCGCACGAACCCGGGGGCGACGGCGTTGACCCGGATGCCGCGCGGGGCCAGCTCGGCGGCCCAGCTGCGGGTGAAGCTGTGCACGGCAGCCTTGCTCGCCGAGTACACGGAGCTGTCCGGGCCCGGGTTGTGCCCGCCCCGGCTGGAGACCAGCACGATCTGGCCGCCGGGGGAGCGCAGCAGGGGCAGCAGGTGCCCGGTGAGCAGCAGCGGGCCGAGGAGGTTGGTCTCGACGACGTCCCGGGCGGTGACCGCGTCGAGCGCCGCCAGCGGGCTGAAACGGAAGATCCCCGCGTTGTGCACCAGTACGTCCAGCACACCGCCCCGCTCGCCCACCGCGTCGGCGACGGCCTGCGCACCGGCCTCGGTGGTCACGTCCGCGCCCACCGGCACGATCGCCTCGTGCAGGGCGCCGACCTCGGCGAGCCGTTCCTTGCGCCGGCCGGTGATGATCACCGTGCGCGCGCCGAGTTCCGCGAACGACAGCGCGGCGGCACGGCCGATACCGGTGCCGCCTCCCGTGACGACGACGGTCTGCTCCGCAAAGGGCTGGTCCGGCATGGCGGTTCCCTCTCTGGTTCGGTCCGAGGGGGCCAGTACAGCGGGTGCGTCTTGGGCGGTGGTCGAGCGTGGGGCGAGCACGGGGCGCCGGCCGCCGGGCGGGCGGGCACGCGGGGCCGGCGGACCTCAGAGCCCCGTGCCCGGGGTCTCAGGCCCAGCGGATCTCCGGGTCCGTGCGGTGCGGTGCCACGAAGGCCAGCAGGGCGCGGCCCTCGCGTTCCACGGCCGCGCGGTCCCGGCGCGCGAGCGGGCGCCCCAGCGGCTCGACGACCAGGGCGCCGTCCTCGATCCGCCACAGCGCCCGCACGAAACCGTCCACGAGCACCGTCGACCTGATCAGCCCGTTGCGGGTGAAGACCAGGCGCCGCTGCTCCTCGGTGAGGATGCGGCTGCGGTCGGCGTGGGCGAGCAGGATGTTGTCGAACTCCGGCAGGAACCGCACCGGGGCCCGCGTCGAGGGATCGGGCAGCGGCGCGTCGGGGACGTCGTACAGATCGCTCCCGTTCTCGTCCTGGAACACCCGCAGTCCGGGCCGCAGCCGCTTGACGACCGCGCCGATCCGGGTCAGCCCGGACCAGGCCTGGATGTCCTTGACGGTGGCCGGTCCGAAGGCGGCCAGATACCGCCGTACCAGGGTGTCCGGCGCGGTGTCGGTCTCCAGGGGGCGCCCCAGCCAGGTCTCGGCGGTGCCGTGCACGGCCAGCCCGCCCTCGCCCCACACCCCGCGCGGCGGCAGCTGCACCAGCGGCACGCGGGCGCGGATGACGTTGGCGAGGGCGAACGGCTCGTACTGCGGCCAGCGTTCGGCGAGCAGCGCGCCGAGGCCGCCCAGCGTGAGCCGCTCGGCATCGGTCAGCTTGCGTCCGTAGGCGCTGACCTCGTCGAGGTCGAGGCCATCGAGCCGGCGGCCGAAGGTGCTGGTCAGCTGGCGGTCCAGGCCGCTCTGCAGCACCGGCCGCAGGGCCAGGCAGTCCCGTGCCGTGACCAGGTGGATGGTGCCGCGCATCAGCGCGATCCGCACCGCCTCACGCCCCCGGATCAGCTCCGCGAGCTCCTCGGCGGCGAAGCCGGCGAGCCGGGTCCACAGGCCGATGTACGGCGGCTCCTGCGCCTGCGCCTGCATGCCGACCAGATGCTCCAGGACGGCGGAGGCGGACCCCGGCCGCCGCTCCAGCAGCAGCTGCCGCGCCAGCAGCGCCCTGTTCAGCGCGCGCCGGTCCAGTACGGTCATCCCGCCTCCGCCTCTCTCCCCGCGAGCGGGGCCCCGTTCAGGACAGCTTCACCACGACGGTGCCGCTGTACCTGCGTTCCAGCAGTGCCACGAAGGTCTCGGGCAGTACGGTCACCCCGCCCTCGACCACAGTGTGCGGGAAGACGATCCGTCCCTCGCGCAGCCAGGCGCCGAACTGGGCGTTCCACTCCTCGATCTGGTCCGGCGTGTGCAGCGTCGCGAAGCCCCGCAGCGTCAGCGACTTGGTGATGGCCGACATCAGCGCGAGCCGGGGACGGCCGCCCTCGTCCGCACCGTGCTGTCCGGCCAGCGCACCGCACAGCGCGAACCTGGCGCCCGGCGCGGCGATCTGGACCGCCGCCTCGAACTGCTCGCCGCCGACGTTGTCGAAGACCACGTTCAGCCCGTCCGGGGCCAGCTCCGCCAGCTGCTCGGCCACCGGGCCGTCGTGGTAGTCGAACGCGGCGTCGAAGCCGAGCTCGTCGACCAGGAAGTCGACCTTCTCCTTGGAACCGGTGCTGCCGATGACCTTCGCCGCGCCCTTCAGCCTGGCGATCTGCCCGGCCAGCGCGCCGACCCCGTTGGTGGCGCCGGACACGAACACCACATCGCCCTCGCCGACCTCGGCGGTGCCGACCATGCCGTGCCACGCGGTCGGGCCCTGGGAGAGGAAGTACTCCGGCCCCGGCAGCAGCGAGCGGTCCCGCTTGAAGAACTCGTGGGCGGTGCCGACGGCGTACTCACGCCAGCCGTTGAAGTGCTCGACCAGATCGCCCACGGCGAGCAGCGGGCTGTGGGACCTGACCACCGTGCCCACCGTACGGCCCCACATGGCCACGCCCGGCTGGAACACCGGGATCGGCAGCGCGGTGTCCGGGTTCATCTGGTCCCGGGCGACGGAGCCCAGCGTCATCCAGTCGTTGCGTACGACGACCTGGCCCTCGCCGGGTTCTTCGAGCGGCGACTCGCCGGGCTCGAAGTGGTCCAGGGTGACGGGTCCTTCGGGGTAGGCGGCGAGCCGGATCTCCCGGCTCGCCGCGGGCAGCTGCTCGGTGGTCATGGGTGCTCCCTGGGAATGCGCGTCAGAGGTGCAGATGGAGGGGAAGGGCCAGCAGGTTGTGGTTCACGTCGCCCAGCCGCCAGGACAGGTCCCGTTCCGCCACGGCGAGCCGGGCGCCGGGAAAGCGGCGGGTCAACTCCTCAAGGGCGACGGCCAGTTCGAGGCGGGCCAGCGGCGCCCCGAGGCAGCGGTGGATGCCGTGGCCGAACGCCAGATGCCCGGGCCCCGCGCGCCGCAGGTCGACGTGGTCGGGGTGCTCGAACACGGCGGCGTCCCGGTTGCCCGAGGGGAAGGCGAGGAAGACCGCGTCGCCGGCCGGGACGGTGACACCGCCGATGACCACGTCCTCGGTGGCGATCCTCGGCAGGCCCGAGGTGTCGTTGCCGTTGAGGTTGACCGTGCGCAGCAGTTCCTCGACGGCGGCCGGGATGTCCTCGGGGTGCTCGCCCAGGTGCCGCCAGGAGGCGGGATGGTCGGCGAGCAGGGCCAGGGTGACGTTGGCGAGCTGGCCCGCGGACGAGTCGAAGCCGGCGCCCAGGAGGGTGAAGCCGAGGGCGACCAGTTCGTCGAAGGAGAGTGCGTCGTCCGCGGGTGCGCCGGGGCCTTGCGCGCTCCGGGGGGCCCGCAGCCGGGCGGCGGCGAGTGCCGAGAGGACGTCGTCGCCGGGGGTCTGCCGCTTGGCCGCCACCAGGCCCGCGATGTACTCGCCCAGCCTCTTCCCGCCCTCCGCGCTGTGCTCGGGGGGCGCCGACACGTCGGCGAACTGCCGCACCCAGGTGTGGAACTGCTCCCGGTCCGCCTCGGGGACGCCGAGGAGTTCGCAGATCACGGTCATCGCGAGCGGTGCCGCGAAGGAGGCGACCAGGTCCACGGGGCCGCCGGTCGCCTTGGCCGCGCCCTCCAGCAAGTCCAGCAGCCGGGACGCCAGCTCCCGCACCCGGGGGCGCATCGCCTCGATCCGGCCGGGCGAGAAGGCCTGCTCGGCCAGGGCGCGCAGCCGGGTGTGGTCGGGCGGGTCGACCGAGATGATCATCCCGGGCGGCGCCTGGAAGAGGCCGCTGAAGGCCGGGGCACCGGGCGCGTAGGCGGCGGCCCGGCTGAGCCGGGGCTCTTCGAGCGCGGCCTTGATGTCGGCGTACCGGGTGACCAGCCAGGCGTGGCCGCCGCCCTGCCACCGCACCCGCACGACGGGCCGCTCGCGCCGCAGCCGGGCGAACAGCGGGGCGGGCCCGCGGTAACTCGACCCGGGGAAGGGGAAGGGGGGCAGGTCTGGGGAGGAGTGCGCGTCAGGCACGATCGTGGCTCCTCGGTAGGGCGAGCGAGGTCGACTGCGGCCGGTCCGGCGCCGGGAAGGGGCGCGGGGCGGTGTTCCTGTGCGGCCCGCCGCGTCGGCGCGGTACTCGCGCGACGGCGTGGCCCGGCCGCATGGAAGGCGTGCTCAGCGCAGGGTCCGGAAGAAGGACCGGAGTTCCTCCACCAGCAGCTCCGGCTGCTCCAACGCCGGGAAGTGCCCGCCGCGTCCGTGGTCCGTCCACCGCCGCAGATCCGTGAATCGCCCTTCGCACCAGGCCCGCGGCATCCGCGCGTCCTTGGGGAACACCGAGAGCGCCGCGGGCACGTGCACGGGGGCGAGGGCCATCTTGTTGTGGCTCTCCCAGTAGATGCGGGCCGACGAGGCACCGGTGCGGCACAGCCACGCCAGGGTCACGCAGTCGAGCAGCGTGTCGCGCGGGACCAGCTTCTCCAGGTCGCCATCGTGGTCGCTCCACGCCCAGTACTTCTCGACCATCCAGGCCAGCTGGGCGACGGGGGAGTCGGTGAGCCCGTAGCCGAGGGTCTGCGGCCGGGTCGCCTGGATGACCGAGTAGCCGCCCTCGTTCTGCTGGAACTCCTTGAGCGCGGCGAGGCCGGCCAGGTCCCTGTCGTCCAGGGCCACCTGTTCCTGCGGCGGCCTGGCGAACGGCATGGCCAGGTGGACGCCCACCAGGTGGGCGGCGTCGGTCTCGCCGAGTACGCCGGTGAGGAAGGAGCCCCAGTCGACGCCGTGGGCCGCGTAGCGGTCGTAGCCGAGCCGGCCCATCAGTTCGGCCCAGGCCGCGGCCGTACGCTCGACCGTCCAGCCGGGGGTGGACGGCTTGTCGCTGAAGGCGAAGCCGGGCAGCGAGGGGCAGACCACGTGGAAGGCGTCGGCCGGGTCCTCGGGGTGGGTCAGGGGCTGGATCAGGTCGAGGAACTCGACGACCGAGCCGGGCCAGCCGTGGCTGAGGAGCAGCGGCAGGGCGTCCGTGTGCGGGGAGCGCACATGGAGGAAGTGCACGCCGAGTCCGTCGATCTCGGTGCGGAACTGGGGCAGGGCGTTCAGCCGCGCCTCGGCCGGCCGCCAGTCGTACGCGGTCCGCCAGTGCTCGGCCAGTTCTCTCAGGTACGCCAGCGGCACCCCCTGCGACCAGTCGTCCACGGTCTGCGGCTCGGGCCAGCGGGTGCGGGACAGGCGGTCCCTGAGGTCGGTGAGGTCCGCCTCGTCGAATGCCACGTGGAACGGCGTGACGTCCCTGCTCATCGCTGGCCCTCCCGGGTCCGGTGCGTACTGGGGTCCCGCGGAGGCTAGGCGGCCGGGCTTGAGCACGGGTGGACCGTGCAGGCGGCCCCCCGGCCGTGAGCGGCCGGGAGCGGACGTGCCGGAGGGTGCCCGCCCCCGGCGGCCGGCGACGGCCCAGCGCCCCCCTTCAGCCCCCGGCGCACCGGTTCCAGTGCGGCGCGAGCAGGCCTGAGGCGGAGTTCCAGGGGCCGCTTGCAGCGTGCCCACTCCGACGAGGAGGAGCCGCAGATGGCGACAGGCACAGGACCGTTGCACGGCCTGCGGGTGGTGGAGCTCGCGGCGATCGGGCCCGCCCCGTTCGCCTGCATGATCTTCGCGGACCTGGGGGCCGACGTGGTGCGGGTCGACCGGACCGACGGCGCCCGGTCGTTCGCGGACTGGCACGGAGAACTCGACCGCGGGCGCCGCTCGGTGGAGCTGGACCTCAAGGACCCGGGCGACGTCGACTGGCTGCTGCGGCAGCTGGAGCAGTCGGACGTCCTGGTGGAGGGGTTCAGGCCGGGCGTGGCGGAGCGGCTCGGCATCGGCCCGGACGAATGCCTGGGGCGCAACCCCCGCCTGGTGTACGGCCGGATGACCGGCTGGGGCCAGGAGGGGCCGCTGGCCCGGACCCCGGGTCATGACATCAACTACCTGGCGCTGACCGGGGCGTTGCACGCGATCGGGGAGGCCGGCGGTCCCCCCGTGCCGCCGGTCAATCTGCTGGGTGACTTCGCGGGCGGCGCGATGTTCCTGGTCGCCGGGGTGCTGGCCGCGCTGTACGAGCGGCAGTCCTCCGGCCGGGGGCAGGTGGTGGACGCCGCGATCGTGGACGGGGCCGGGGCGATGCTCGGCATGCTGACCGCGATGGCCGACAGCGGTCAGTGGCGGCATGAACGCGGGGTCAACCTGCTGGACGGCGGGGCGCCCTTCTACACCTGCTACGAGTGTGCCGACGGCGGCCATGTGGCCGTCGGCGCGCTGGAGGAGCGGTTCTACGGGGCGCTGCTGAAGGGTCTGCAGCTGGATCCGGAGCGGTTGCCCGATCGGAGCGACCCGCTCAACTGGCCCTCGCTGCGGCGGGTGTTCGCCCGCCGGTTCCACACCCGCAGCCGGGACGAGTGGGCCCGCCGTTTCGAGGAGACGGAGGCGTGCGTGACGCCGGTCCTCAGCGTCACGGAGGCCGCCGCACACCCTCATCACCAGGCCAGGGGCAGTGGGCCCGCCACCCCCGCGCCGCGCTTCAGCAGGACTCAAGCGGAATTCCACTGACCGCGGTCATCCTGCCCGGTGGGCGACAGGTTTGCCCACCCTCGCCCGCTTGCCCCACAACTACCCCCCAACAACCCCCCAAGTAATCAGAGAGGCCACATCATGGCTATTTCGTCCGAACAGGCATCGTCCGTCGAGACGGAGGTGGACAGCAGGACGACGGGCGCGGATCCGACGGCGGGGGACAGGCCGCTGGACCCCCGGCGCTGGGCAGCCCTGCTGGTGCTGCTCGTCTCCGCCTTCCTGGATCTGCTGGACGGCACGATCGCCAATGTGGCGGCGCCGTCCATGCAGCGGGAGCTGGGCGCCGGGTACTCGGCCATCCAGTGGGTTCTGGTGGGCTACCAGCTCGCCTTCGCCCTGACCCTGATCCTCGGCGGGCGGCTCGGTGACATCTACGGCCGCAAGAAGATGTTCCTCGTCGGCGTCGCCGGGTTCACGCTGTGCTCGCTCGCGGCCGGCATCGCCCAGGAGCCGTGGCAGCTGGTCGTGGCGCGGGTGGTCCAGGGCGCCTCGTCCGGTGTGATGGTGCCGCAGGTGCTGTCGATCATCCACGTCACCTTCAACGACAAGGAACGGGGCACCGCCTTCGCCCTGCACGGCCTGGTCGGCGGTCTCGCCGCGACGCTCGGTCTGGCCCTCGGCGGCCTGCTCGTGGAGTGGAACCTGTTCGGTCTCGACTGGCGGCTGGTGTTCCTGGTCAACGTGCCCGTCGGCCTGGTGGGCCTGGTGTACGGCGCGAAGGTCATCACCGAGTCGAAGGCACCGCAGGCGCTGCGGCTGGACATCCGCGGCGTGGTGCTGCTGACCCTCGGCTTCGTGATGCTGGTCTTCCCGCTGCTGCAGGGCCGCGAGATGGGCTGGCCCGTGCTGGGCTTCGTCTCCATGGGCGCCTCCGTGCTGGTGATCGCCGGCTTCGTCGCCTGGCAGCGCGAGAAGACCCGCCGGGACGGATCGCCGCTGGTGGAGCTGGGTCTCTTCCGCACCCGCAGCTACTCGGCCGGCCTCGGCGTGAACCTGATCTTCTACGCGGGCATGGGCATGTTCACCATCGGCTGGACGCTGTACATGCAGGTCGGCCAGGGCTGGTCCCCGATGCGGGCCGGTCTGACCAGCCTCCCATTCTGCGTCGGCGCCTTCCTCACCGCCACGTCGTCCGTGATGATCCTGGTGCCCAAGTTCGGCCGCAAGGCGATGCAGATCGGCGCCGTGGTGCTGATGGTCGGCTTGGGCTCGTACATCTGGGTGGCCGGCAAGTACGGCCACGACGTCACCTCCTGGAAGATCGCGATCCCGCTGTTCCTGGTCGGCCTCGGCTTCGGCACGGTGGCCACCCCGCTGCCGCTGATCGTCACCTCCGAGGTGCCGCACGAGCACGCGGGCTCGGCCTCCGGCGTGGTCAACACCAACACCCAGCTCGGCTTCGCCATCGGCGGCGCCCTGATCAGCGTGATCTTCTTCGGCGGCATCGTCGGCAACACCACCGACAACGTCGATCACCAGCTTCCGCAGCTGCGCAAGGAACTGGTGGCGAGCGCGCAGGTCACCCCCGGTGACGCGGACAAGATCGCCGCGGCCTACCGGACCTGCGCCATCGACCGGGCGAGCGAGAAGGACGCCTCCGTCGTGCCCGCGAGCTGCACCGTGCAGCCGCTGCGGGACGCCAAGGTCGCCCAGATCGTCGGCACGTACGGCAAGGCGCAGGTCGGTGACTCCTTCTCCGACAGCTTCCGCACGCTGCTCAAGGCCTTCATCGGGGTCACCGCCGTGGTGCTCCTGCTGATGTTCGCCCTGCCCAAGCGGCTGCGCCAGGAGCAGCCGGCCGGCGAGCCCGAGACCGCAGCGGCCTCCTGAGCAGACGCCCGGCACGACATCACAGGGGCCGGACGGCACACCAGCCGCCCGGCCCCTCAGCCGTGCCCGAGCGGACGACCGCCCGAGAGGTCACCACGACCCGTGGCCGCCGGACGGCCCCTCACCCCACCCCCGGCAGCGTTCAAGCACAGCTCCGGGTCCTTGCGAGCCCCGGGCCGGACTCTGGGTGAAGCCGCGCAGCGAGCCCGCTGCAGGCCGACAGGAAGGAGGGGCGATGGTGCAACAGAGCTTCCAGCTCTACGACACGACCCTGCGCGACGGAACCCAGATGGCGGGTCTTGCCCTCACCGTCGACGACAAGCTCGCCATTGCGCGCAGCCTGGATGCCCTCGGCGTGGGATTCATCGAGGGCGGCTGGCCCGGCGCGGTACCGAAGGACACCGAGTTCTTCCGCAGGGCACGCACCGAACTCGACCTCAGAGCCGCCCTGCTGACGGCCTTCGGCGCCACCCGCAGGCCGGACGTCGCCGTCTCGCAGGACCCGCAGGTGCGGGCGCTGCTCCAGGCGGAGACGCCCGTGGTGACACTCGTCGCCAAGAGCCACACCGGCCATGTCGACCGGGCCCTGCGCACCACGCTCGCGGAGAACCTCGCCATGATCCGGTCCACGGTGCAGCACCTGGTGCTCGCCGGACGCCGGGTGTTCCTGGACGCCGAACACTACTTCGACGGCTACGTCTCCAACCGGGAGTACGCCCTGGAAGTCGTGCGCACCGCCGCGGAGGCCGGCGCCGAGACCGTGGTGCTGTGCGACACCAACGGCGGTTCGCTGCCGGAGGAGGTCAAGGCGGTCGTCGCCGACACCATCGCCATGACCGGCGCCGCCATCGGCATCCACTGTCACGACGACACCGGCTGCGCGGTCGCCAACACCATGGCCGCCGTGGACGCGGGCGCCGTGCACGCCCAGGGCACCGCGCACGGCTACGGCGAACGCTGCGGCAACGCGAACCTGTTCACCGTCATGGCGAACCTCGTCCTCAAGCGGGGCCGGGAGGTGATCCCCCTGGAGCGGCTCGTGGAGCTGGAGCCCACCGGCCGGGTCATCGCGGAGGTCACCGGGATCCCCCGCGTCCCCGCGGCCCCCTACGTCGGTACGGCCGCCTTCACCCACAAGGCGGGCCTGCACGCCTCCGCGCTGCGCGTCGACCCCGGCCTGTACCAGCACATCGACCCGGCCCGCGTCGGCAACGCCATGCGCGTCCTGGTCTCCGACATGGGCGGCCGTTCCTCCGTCGAGCTGAAGGCCCGCGAACTGGGCTACGACGTCGCCGCCGGTTCCGACGCGGTGGGCCGGGCCGCGGCCCGGGTCAAGGAGCTGGAGAGCCGCGGCTACAGCTTCGAGTCCGCCGACGCCTCCTTCGCGCTGCTGCTCCGTGCCGAGCTGGCCGGGCACACCCCGCCGGCGCCGTTCGGCGTGGAGTCCTGGCAGGTGGCCGTGGACGGGGACGGCGGTGCGCAGGCCTCGATGGGCCTGCGTGTCGCGGGGACCCCGCGCACCGCCACCGGCCTGGGCCGGGAGCCCGTGCACGCCCTGGACGCCGCGCTGCACCAGGCCCTGGACCCGGTCTTCCCCGCACTGACCGGGCTGCGCCTGACCGGGCACACGGTCCGGGAACTCGCCGGGGACCGCACGGCGCCGCCCTCGGTGCGGGTGCTGCTGTCGTTCCGGTGCGGCGACCGGCGCTGGGGCACCGTCGGCGTGGACCGGCATGCGACGGGTGCGGCCCTGACGGCCCTGCTCGACGCCGTCCACTACGTCCTGTCCGACGCGCCGGAGCGGCGCCGGGACACCGAGAGCCTGGTGGCCGCACCGGCCGGCTGACCTCTTCGAACCCTCTGGAGCCTCTGGAGCGGCTGTGCGTGTGGAAGACATCTACCTGCGGGGGACCTCCGTACGTCTCCCGTCCCGTTTACGTATCGACGACGCCGTGGCCGCGGGCGAGTGCCCGCCCGGCCTCGCCGCCGCCACCGGCGCCGTCTCGGTGGCGTACGCCCCGGACGAGTCCGCCGCCGAGATGGCGGCACACGCCGCCCACACGGCACTGGGCCGTGCGGGCAGCGCCCCTGCCGACGTCGACCTGGTGCTGCACGCCGACACCTACCACCAGGGCCAGGACCTGTGGCCGGTGGCCTCGTACATCCAGCGGGAGGCCCTCGGCAACAACTGCCCCGCCCTGGAGATCCGGCAGATGTCGAACGGGGGCCTCGCCGCCCTCGACCTGGCCGCCGCCTACCTCACGGCCGGCCACGGCCACGGCGACGCGCTGCTCACCTGCGCCGACCGCTTCTGCACCCCCGGCATCGACCGCTGGCAGACCGACCCCGGCACGCCCTATGCCGACGGCGCCTCGGCGCTGGTGCTGTCCCGGCGCGGCGGCTTCGCCCGGCTGGTCTCCCTGGCCCTGCACGCCGACGCGTCGCTGGAGCCCCTGCACCGCGGTGACGAGCCGTTCACCAGGGCCCCGTTCAGCAGCCGGATGCCCGTCGACTTCGAGGAGGCCAAGCGGGCCTTCGTCGGCCGGGTGGGGATGTCATACGCCATCACCCGGGCGCACGCCGGGCAGCAGACCGTGCTCAAGCAGGCCCTCGCCGACGCCGGCATGGAACTCGGCGACGCGCGCTGGGTGGTGCTCCCGCACTTCGGGCGGCGCCGGCTGCAGGCCATCTATTACAAGCCATTCGGCATCGAACCGGACCGCACCACCTGGGAGTTCAGCCGGACCGTCGGGCACCTGGGGGCCGGCGACCAGTTCGCGAGCCTCGACCACCTGCTGGTCTCCGGAAAGGCCGGCCCCGGCGACCGCCTGGTGCTCGTCAGCGTCGGGGCGGGCTACAGCTGGGGCTGTGCCGTCGTCGAGATCACCGCACGCCCCGACTGGGTCCCGGACCGGGAGGACGATACCGGCAGGTCCTGACGCCGTACCCGGCCCGATGCGGCCGGTCTCCACCCGCCGTCGAGGTGCGCTCGAGGCGGCTGTGCCACTCTGCTGACCGCCGTCCCCGACGGCACGATTCGAAGGAAGGACCCGCCGTGGCGACGACCGTTACGAGCGATTCACCGGACACCGCCCCCGTCACCGGCACCCATCTGACGGAGCACTCCATCACCGTGGCGGCGCCGCCGCAGGCCTGCTACGCGCTGGTGGCGGACGTCGCCTCCTGGCCCCAGGTGTTCGGCCCGACCGTGCACGTCGAGGTGCAGGAGGAGAGCCGCGACGACGCGGGCACGGGTGAACAGCTGCTGCGCATCTGGGCGATCGCCAACGAACAGGTGCGCACCTGGACCTCGCGCCGCACCCTCGACCCGCACTCCCGCACCGTCACCTTCCGCCAGGTGGTCCCGGCGGCCCCCGTCGCCTCGATGGGCGGCACCTGGCGCATCGAGGCCCTGGAGGACGGCACGACGCGGGTGGTGCTCCTGCACGACTACCGCGCCGTCCATGACGACCCGGAGGCCGAGGAGCTCATCGAGCGCGCCGTCGACCGCAACAGCGTCGCCGAACTCGCCGCCCTGAAGAACGCGGCGGAACTCGGCGAGTCCGCAGCGGAACTGCAGTTCACGTTCAGCGACTCGGTGACGGTCGCCGGAGCCGCCGGCGACGTGTACGCCTTCCTGGACCGTGCCGACCTGTGGCCGGAGCGGCTGCCCCATGTGGCGCGGCTCGCCCTCACCGAGGACGAACCGGGCATCCAGCACATGGACATGGACACCCGCAGCCCGGACGGCTCCCTGCACAACACCACGTCGGTCCGGGTGTGTCTCAGGGACCGCAGGGAGATCGTGTACAAGCAGCTGCGGGTACCCGTGGCGATGCGGGTACACACCGGACGCTGGACCATCGAACCGTCGGGCGACGGGGAGACCCTCACCGTCACCTCGTGGCACACGGTGGTGCTCGACCCCGAGGGAGTACGCTCCGCGCTCGGCCCCGACGCCACGCTCGCCGAGGCCCGGGCCCTGGTCCGCAAGGCCCTGGGCACCAACAGCTCCACCACCCTGCGCCATGCCAAGCAATTCGCGGAGGACGTGCATGCCGGGACGTGACCTCACCGGACCCGTCACGATCATCAACCGTTTCGAGGTGAAGGGCGACACCGACAGGTTCGAGCGGCTGTTCCGGGAACACTCCCAGTTCCTGCGCCGCCGCACCGACTTCGACTTCCTGGTGACCGTACGCCTCGCCGAACACCCGCACATCTACGTCCACCTGGGACACTGGCGCACCCTGCGCGCCTTCCGCGACACCGTGCACGACGAGACCTTCCTGGGTCACGTCGAGCGACTGGAGCCGCTCGTCGAGACGGAGGTCGACCAGGCCGTCAGCGTCGACCGGGTGCTGCGCGACAACGCCCGTCCCGGCACCGAGAGCGTGGTCCTGCTGCGCGCCCGGGTCGGCGGGGACTGGCGTACCTTCGAGCGGAGGTTCGCCGCCCTCACCGAGCGCCTCGGCGAGGCGGACGGCTTCGGCGGCAGCGACCTGCTGCGCTCCCTGCTGCGGCCCGCCCTCTACACGGGCGTGCTGTGGTGGCGGGACGCCGAGTCCCTGGACCGGGCCCTGGACAGCGAACCGGTCCAGGCCGCCCGGCGGGAGCTGCAGCGCGGCGCCGAGGTCGTGCTGGAGCGGACCCGGCACGTGGCCTACGAGCGCGTGATCGACTGACCCGCCCGCCCCGGGGCCGGCGCCCCAGCGGCAACCGAGCCGAGGACCTCCCGGTCCTCGGCTCGGTCGCGTTCGTGACGCGAGGGCCGCTCTAGCTGGTACATGCACGCTGGTGCCATGACCGACGAGACGCACATCACCGTGGTGCGCGGCCGGCCCGACGCCGCCGAACTGGCCGCCGTCACCGCCGTGTTGCTCGCCCTGGCCCGCCGTGACCGGGAACCGGACCAGGAGGCGAAGGCGGCCTACGCGGACTGGACCGTCAAGAGCGCCGGTCACCGGGTGCCGTCCTGGCCGGGGAGATGACCGGCGGACCACGACCACCTGTCGCCCCGGCGCACCAGAGCGACATCACGACACCGAAAGGGGAGGGCGTTGACCGGCCACCGGACATTCACCGACATCGTGCGGGGCAGAGTCGCCGAGTCACCCGACCGTGAGGCGCTGATCGTCCTCACCGAGCGGGACGGAGCGCTGCTGCCGGAGACGCTCTCGTACGCCGAACTCGACCGGGCCGCCCGCACCGTGGCCGCCCGGATCGGACGCCACGCCGCGCCCGGCGAGCGGGTCCTGCTCCTGCACCAGTCACCCAGCCTGTTCGGCATCGGCTTCCTCGCCTGCCTGTACGCGGGGGTGATCGCGGTGCCCGCCGCGCCGCTCGGCGCCCTCGGCCGGCCCGAGGAACGAGTCGCGGGCATCGTGAAGGACTCCGGCGCCGGCTGTGTGCTCACCTCGCTCGCGGAGGCCCTCGACGTCACCCAGCTGCTGGCCCGCACCGGGCACGGGCGGGTCACCTGCATCCCCACCGACGCCGACGTCCCGGAGGCCGCGCAGGGCGTTCCCGGCGGCGACGGCACCGACGGCGGGGCACCGTGGCGGCCGCCGCGGCAGGAGCCCGACGACGTGGCGTTCCTGCAGTACACCTCGGGCTCGACCCGCGAGCCGCGCGGCGTGATCGTGACCCACCGCGCGCTGCTCGCCAACCACCGGGCGATCCACACGGCGCTGGGCACCGTGCCCGGCGGCAGGATCGGCGGATGGCTGCCGCTGCACCACGACATGGGCCTGATCGGCCAGCTGCTGCACGCCCTGTGGCTCGGCGGTACCGCCGTCCTGCTCTCCCCGGTCGCCTTCGCCAAGCGCCCGGCCCACTGGCTGGAGACCATCTCGCGCTACGGGCTCACCGTGAGCGGCGCCCCCGACTTCGCCTACGACCTGTGCGTGCGCCGTGTCAACGACAGCCAGCTCGCCGGGCTCGACCTCTCGGGCTGGCAGGTCGCGGTGAGCGGCGGTGAACCCGTCAACTCCGCCGTCATGCGCGCCTTCGCCGACCGGTTCGCCCCCGCGGGGCTGCGCGCCGAGGCGCTCGTGGCCGCCTACGGCCTGGCCGAGGCCACGCTGCTCGTCGCCGGCGACCGCACCACCTGCGCGTTCGGCACCCATGCCCTCCCCGGGCCGCCGGGCGCCGCCGAGCCCGAGCGTGCGGTCGTGTCCTGCGGCCGGCCCGCCGGCGTCGAGGTCCGCATCGTCGACCCCGACACCCGCAGGGCGCTGGAGGACGGCCGGGTCGGCGAGATATGGGTGCGCGGCGAGTCGGTCTCGCCCGGCTACTGGGGCAGCCCGAGGGACAGCGCCGACACCTTCGACGGGCGGATCAGGGACGGCGAAGGCGGCTATCTGCGCACGGGTGACCTCGGCGCGCTGATCGACGGGCGGCTGTGCGTGACCGGCCGGATCAAGGACGTCATCGTGGTGGCGGGACGCAACCTGTATCCGCAGGACCTGGAGCGCACGGTCCGCGAGGTCAGCGCCCTGTTCGGCTCCGGCACCGCCTTCGGGGTGCCCGGTGAGCGCGAGCACGTCGTCGTGGTCCAGGAACTGCGCGCCCGCAGCCGCTACGGCGTGGACCTGGCCGAACTCACCGCCGGCGTGCAGCGGCGGCTGAGCGAGCAGTACGACGTGGCCCCGGGTGGTGTGCTCCTGGTCCGCCCCGGCACGGTCCGGCGCACCACCAGCGGCAAGCTGGAGCGGGCCGCCATGCGCCGGATGTTCCTCAACGGCGAACTGACCGCGCTGCACCAGTGGGTCGACCCGGAGGTCGAGCGCCTGATGCACAGCGTCCCCCCACGAAAGGAACGCCGATGACAACAACGCCCGGCGCGCCGGAGATGCCGTCAGCGGCAGCGTCCCGAAGGGGCGCGGGGAACGGCGCGCCCAGCCACGACGCCCCCGCACCCGCCGACCGCCCACTCCCGGCACCCCCTGCGGCGCACTCCGCAAACCCCGCGGAGCCCCCCGCAAACCCCGCGGAGCAAACCCGTATCGACGCCCTTGAGGCCGCCCTGGGCCCCCTGGACGACCCGCGGAACCCGCTCGGCGCCGCAGCGCTGCTCGCCGCCGACGCGGCGGGCGAGCCCGTGGCCGGCGCCGAGCGGGTGCTCGACACGTTCGGTCTGAACGCCGAGTTCGTCCCCGCCGAACTCGGCGGCCGGCTGACGCGCATGGACGTCCTCGGCCGGCTGCTGCGCCCGCTGTTCCGCCGGGACGCCTCTCTGGGCTTCGGATACGGCCTGAGCTGCTTCTTCGCCGCGGTTCCGGTGTGGACCGCGGGCAGTGACACGCAGCGCCGGCTGGTCGCCCGGCTGCTGCTGGGCGGCGACCGGGTCGCCGTCGCCCGGCACGAGGTGGCGCACGGCAACGACTTCGTCCGCGACGAGCTGACCGCCCGGCCCGCCGCCGGGGGCGGCCTGACGGTGAGCGGCAGCAAGACCGCGATCGCCAACGCGGGCCGGTCCCGCGGCCTGGTCGTCTTCGCCCGCACCTCGGCCGCCCCGGGCGGCGGCCGCAGCCACTCGGTGCTGCTCCTGGACCGCGCCGACCTGGCTGACGGCCAGATCACCGACACCGGACGGCACTCCACCAACGGGATGCGCGGCGCCGAGTTCGGCGGCCTCGCCTTCGCCGACTGCACCGTGCCCGACAGCGCGGTGCTCGGCCGTATCGGCGACGGCTACGAACTGTCGCTGCGGTCCTCGCTGCTGATCCGCGGCCTGATCCCGTCGATCGTGCTCGCCGGCGTCGACACCGCGCTGCGCACGGTGGCCGCCTTCGCCACCCGGCGCCGCGACGACGGCCGCTCCTCGCTCGACGTGCGGCACGTGCGCGACGTGCTCACCGGCGCCTTCCTCGACCTGCTGCTCATCGACTGCCTGGCTCTGGTCGCCACCCGGTCGCTGCACCTGCTGCCGCACCAGATGAGCGTCTACGCGGCGTCCGCGGCCTATCTCGCGCCGCGGCTTGCCGCCGAGACGATGGACGAGATGGCGGCGGTGCTCGGCGAGGAGAGCTTCGCGGTGAGCGGCACCTACGGCATGTTCCAGAAGCAGCTGCGCGACCTGCCCGTCACCTCGCTCGGTCACGCCGGCAGCGCGGGCCGCCAGGTCAGCATCCTGCCGCAGCTGCCGCACTTCGCCCGGCACGCCTGGTTCGCGGAACGGGAGGCACCGGGGGCGCTGTTCCGGCCGCACGAGGACCTGCCCCCGCTGGACCTGCCACGCCTGTCCCTGCTCTCCGGCAGCGACCCGCTGGCCGCAACCCTGGTGGCCTGCACCACCTGGCTGGAGTCGGCCGACCTCACCGAGCGGGGACGCGAGGACTGGCGGCTGCTGCGCTCGCTCGCCCAGGCCTTCACCGGTGAACTGCGCGACCTGGCCAAGGCGTTCGGCGAGATCGATCCCGGTGACCGCGCCGCGCTGGCCAGCCCGCGCAACTTCGCGCTCGCCGACCGCTACACCCTGGTCCTGGCGGCGGCGGCCTGCCTGGGGACCTGGCGCGAGCAGACCAGCGCTCCGACCGACGCGTTCCTGGCCGACCCGGCCTGGGCGTTCGCGGTGCTCCACCGCCTCGCCCGGCGCCTCGGCCTGCCCCTGCCCGACCCGGCCGAGGACCGGGCGGGCGGGGGCAGCCGCGTCGCCGCGTGCGAACAGCGCGTGCTCGCCGAGGCGCTGGACCGCCTGCACGGCCGCCGCAGCTACGACTTGTACGGCTCCGCGCTGGCCTGATCCGCCGGCGGAGGTATCCACCCGAGCCCGAGATGGAGCACCGACCATGTCTGAACCCCAGCACGACGACACACACGACGACTCCTTCGGCGCGGCCCAGCGCGAATGGCTCACGGAGCGGCTCACCCACTACCTCGGGGTGCCGGTGGACGAGAACGTGCCGTTCCACCAGTACGGAGGCTTCGACTCGGTGGCCGCGCTCAGCCTGTACGGCGACATCGAGGAGGAGTTCGGGCCGGTGGTCGACCCCACCGACATCGAGACGTACCCCACCGTGCGGGAGCTGGCCCGGTTCATGGCCCAGCACGACCCGCGTCCGGCGGGCGGCGGCCTGGTGCGGGCGGCGTTCGTGTTCACCGGGCAGGGCTCCCAGCACCCGGGCATGACCTCCGGCCTGTACTGGAACTGCACCGGCTACCGCGCCCATCTCGACCAGGCCGCCGCCGAGTTGCTGCCCTACACCGGTACGTCGGTGGTGGAGCTGATCCTCGGCAACGACCCGCGCATCCACCAGACCGCGTTCACCCAGCCCGCGCTGTTCGCCGTCGAGTACGCCCTGGCGCAGACCCTGCGGGAGGAGGGCGTGACCCCGGTCGCCGTGCTGGGCCACGGCATCGGGGAGTTCGCGGCGGCCACCGTCGCGGGCGCGCTGTCGCTGCCGGACGCCGCCAAGCTGGTCGCGCTGCGCGGCGCCTTCATGCAGTACCTGCCCTCCGACGGCGGCATGATGGCCACCTGCGCGGCCCCGTTCGAGGCGGCCGAGCTGGTCGCGTCCGAGCCCGGCGTCGGCATCAGCGCCATCAACGCCGCCAAGGCCACCGTGCTCTCCGGCGACCGCGAGGGTCTCGAACGCATCCAGGAGCAGCTGGAGAGCCGGGGCATCGCCTGCCGCCATCTGGCGGTGACCCACCCCTTCCACTCGCCGCTGATGGCGCCCATGGTGCCGAAGTTCGACGCCGTGGCCCGCCGGGTCGCCGGCGGCGCCGCCCGGGTGCCGTTCTACTCCACCCTGTACGGCCGGCTGACCACCGAACCGCTCTACGGGGCGTACTGGAGCGAGCAGATCACCTCCCCCGTCCGCTTCGCCGACGCCGCCCGGGCGATGCTCGCCCAGCAGACGCCGACCCATGTGGTGGAGATCGGGCCCCGGGTGGTGCTCACGCCGTTCCTGCGCCGGATGGGCGGCACCGAGGGGCCGACCTGCCTGGCGGTGTGCCGCGGCCCGGAGAGCGACGCGGTGGACCTGGCCGGGGTGATCTCGGCACTCGACGCGGGACCGCTGGCGGCGGCGCTGGCCGGGGCGTGAGCCGATGACGACGATCGGCCGGCCGGTGTTCGCGCCGGGACCGGACAGCCCCTGGGAGCGGGTGCACGAGGAACTCGTCCGCACCGGCAGTGTCGTGGTGCACGGCAGGATGCCCGACTGGCAGCCGGACCCCGGCGCGGCGGACCTGCGCCTGCTCCTCGGCCGGGACTGGGCCCGGTACGAGAAGCTCACCCGGCCCGGCATGCGGCAGCGCTTCCTCGCCTCCCGGCTGTTTCTGCGGCACACCGCCGCGGCGGCCGTGCAGACGCTGCCGCACCTGGTCGACGTGGCCTATCTGCCGGGCGGGCGCCCCTATGTGCGCGGCCTGGACCAGATCGACATCAGCCTCAGCCACACCGACGAGACGATGGTCGTCGGCGTCACCCGCCGGGGCCGGATCGGCGTCGACGTGGAGCGCGCCGACCGCCGGCTCGCGCACACCGGTTCCGAGGCGCAGGCCTGCACCCCGTTCGAGAAACGGCACCTCGACCGGGGCACGGAGAGCGTCCGCAACGACACGATGGTGCGGCTGTGGACGCTGAAGGAGGCGTACAGCAAGGCGCTCGGCCAGGGCCTGCGGTTCCGTTTCACCGAGTTCGGCTTCGCCCTGCTCGGGGCCTCCGGCGCCCGGCTGGTCCGCCCCGACGGCTCGGCCACGGACGACGGCGGCTGGACGTTCGGGACCTTCGCCGTCGGCGGCAGCCATGTGGTCAGCGTGGCGGTGTTCGACGACGGGTTCGGGGAGCTGTCGGACGTCTCGGTGGGGACGACGCTGCACGAGGGGCTGCTGGACGCGCTGTACGGGGTGACCGGCGGGGTGCCCGGCCCGGCCGGCTCAGGGGATCCAGCCGGCGTCCTCGGCGATGCGTATGGCGTCGACGCGGTTGCGGGCGCCGAGCTTGCCGACGATCGAGGTGAGGTAGTTACGGACGGTGCCCTTGGTGAGGTACAGGCAGCCGGCGATCTCGGCGGCATCGGCTCCGCGGGCCGCCAGCCGTAGCACTTCCATCTCCCGGCGGGACAGCGGGTTGTCCGGGTAGTCCCAGGCGGTCAGGGCCAGTTGGGGGTCGACGACCCGTCCGCCCATCGCCACGGAGCGCACCGCGCAGGCCAGCTGGTCCGGAGGGGAGTCCTTCAGGAGGAAGCCGGAGACATGAGCCGACATGGCACGGCGCAGGGTGCCGGGCTTGCCCAGGCTGGTGAGGATGAGGGAGCGGCAACTGGGGAGCTGTTCATGCAGGTCGGCGGCGGCCGTCAGGCCGTCCATGCCCGGCAGGTCGACATCGATCACCGCCACGTCGGGCCGTACCCGGAGCGCGGTGCTGACGATCGTGTCGCCCCGGTCCACGGTGGCGATGACCCTGAGATCCGGCTCAAGTTGCAGCAGTGCGACCAGCGCGCCGCGGATCATGTGCACGTCCTCGGCGAGCAGGACGGTGATGGATGGCACCTGTTACCTCCCCCAGGCAGCGGTGTCTTGTCTGATCGGCCCTGTTCAGGCTTCGGATCTCTCCGGGTCCGGCGCGTCGCCGCCCGTGCCCGCGCGGGCCTCGCCCTTGCGCGGCTGGAGCGGGGCCCGGGCCACGAGGCGGAACAGGCCTTCCTCGTCGACGCCGGCTGTCAGTTCCCCGCCGATGTCGGTGAGCCTCGTCCGCAGATTGCCCAGACCGCTCCCGCCACCGGAACGCGTGTCGGGCTCCCCCCCGTTCGCCACACCGTCGTTCACCAACGTGAGCAAAACCGTTTCCGTCCCGCTGGTGGCCTTGATGGTACATATCTCGGCCTTGCTGTGCCTGAGGATGTTGGTGACTCCTTCCCTCAGCGCGGTCGCGAGAACCGTGTCGACCACAGGATGCAGCCGTTCGACCCGCACGTCGACCTCCGTGCGCACCTCGGCCGACATCAGCACCTGCGCCGCCGACTCCGCCTCGTCGCGCAGCGACATGTCCCGGTAGCCGCGCGAGACGAGCCGTACGTCGGCCAGGGCCTGGCGCGCGACGAACAGCAGGGACGTGGTCTCGTCCGACGCCAGTTCCGGCCGGGTGGCGATCAGCCGGCTGACCAGCTCGCCCTTGAGCGTGATCGTGGACAGGCTGTATCCGAGCAGGTCGTGCAGGTCCCGGGCGAAGCGCAGCCGTTCCTGGGTGACGGCCATGCGGGCCAACTGTTCACGGGTGTCGTGCAGTTGGCGTACGAGGTCGGTGAGGCGGGTCAGACCGTAGATGACCAGCCCGCCGAGGAGGATGGAGAGGCCGACGTACGTCCCGTAGAGCGCGCCCAGCGAGATGGTCGGATACACGGGCGAGCCGACGAGGACGAGCCCGAACAGCGGCCAGGCGACGCGGTTCGGAAGGGTGAGCAGGATCGTCGCCGCGAGCGGTCCCTGCATGCTGCCCCAGTTGAGGCCGAACCACACGACCGGCAGGTAGGTCAGGACGGCTTGGGCCGCCAGGGTGACCAGGCGCCGCCGCAGCGGCCAGGCGCGTGCCGAGGGTGAGGTGAGGGTGAACTGCAGGCCGAACTCGACCAGCACGACGCCGATGCAGATGACGAACTTGGCGGTGCCCGACGTGTCGTACGTCAGCACGTTGAGGATGACGATGGCGCAGTAGCAGCACAGGACGACGATCATGATCGCGCGGGCGAGGCGGGGAGCCAGTGCCGGATGGACCGAGGTGTGGGGGGAACCCTCGGCATCCGCGGGACTTTCCGTTCGCCGGAAAGCGTCCGGCATTCGTGACCTCCTCGCCCGGGGACATGGCGCAAGGCATGGTATGGGCACGACTGAACGGCGGCCAGTGATGGCTGCAATTAGCCTGTTTCACACGAACAAGGCGATGGGGTTCAGGTCGTCATAACGCGTCGCGCGCGCGATGCGACCGAGTGTCACAGGAATGTCGTAGAGGCGGCCGGGCGCGAACCTCGCCCAGAAATGACGCATCCCGGGGATGATCACCTTCACCACGGGAAGTCGCACGTCAGGCCGAGTCTGGTCGAGGACCAGCAGTTCCATGCCCCGTTCCCGCACCAGACGCTCGGCCACGCTCAGGTCGTCGAGCAGGTCCTCCCGTGGTTCGCACCCGTAACTTGCGGGGGTGCGTGGTGACTCGGCCGGGTCGGGTACGAGATATGGCTGATTCCGGGTAGTCGCCCCGGTCCACCAGGAGGCCAGCTCCGGGTGTACGGATCCGAACGCGGCGCCCACTTCCGCTTCCACCTCCGGTGGCGGGAGCAACTGCGCCATCTCGGTCACCGCGCGGCGCAGCGCCGTACGCGGGTCGAAATGCGCGCCGAACCCGAAGCAAATACGCGGGGACAGCGCGCCCTTGCGGCAGGAGACCGCGGCCATGACGGGGATGCCGAAGTCCGTGGTCAGGTCGAGCACCCACATTTCGCGTCCCAACCGCCGGTAGGCGGTGCGCACCTGGGTGAGCCACGGCTCGTCGAAGGCGTCCAGGTCCACGCCGGGCTGCCGGGTGCGGTTGTACCACCACAGGCCCGCCGCGTCGCGCTCGACCACTTCGAGGAAACCCTGCAGTGCCGCGTCCTCCAGACTGCTGCCGGCCGCGTTGCCGTTGGAGTCCGCCCCGATCGGCGACGGCCGGCGGCCGGGCCCGGAACCGAAGTAGAGCATCGACGTGGGCAGCAGACGGTGGGTCCCCGCGGTCACCGACCACACCGGTGTCCATTCCGTCGGGGCGTGGGGGTCGAAGGCCGGCGGCACGTACTGGGCCGCGGCGGCCGAGCGGTTCCAGCGCTCCCGCTGGGCGAACTGCCGGTCCGCGTAGAGCTGGCAGGCGTTGGGGTGCAGCGCGCTGTCGCCGAGCCCCGCGAGGGTGTCGACGACGACCGGCTCGTCCCCCTGGCGGGTCGCGCTGTAGCGCTCGACCGCCTCGCACAGCGCGCCGACCTCGGCCTCCAGCGGTGTGGTCCCCTTGCCGCCGCTGTGACTGCGCAGCCCGTGCCGCAGTCCCGCGAGCGAGTCGGCGTGCAGCGCGGGATTGCGCCCGGAGAGATAGCGGTTGAGGCCGGGCGGCGTGCCCGGGGCCGACCGCAGCTCCGGTACGACGCCGGTCAGCGGGTCGACGAGGTGGCGGTAGCGGCTCAGGACCGTTTCGGCGGACAGGGCCCGGTGACCGCCGCCGGCCGTGGCCGACTTCAGCCGGGAGACGAAGGACACCGGGCGTCGTACGCTCGCCGCCACCAGGCCGGGATCGCCGCACTCGGGGCACTGGGGGCGCCGGGCCACCGCGTGGTGGCGCGTGCGCAGCGTGCGGGTGTCCAGCGTGCACAGGGCGGCCTGCTCCGCGTAGCGCATCCCGGCGACCCACTTCATCGTCTCCAGGACGGCGCTCTGCAGCCCCAGCGCGCGGACGGACGCCAGACAGGCCCGCGGAAGCGGCACCGGGCCGGGCAGTCCGAGCACCCGCTGCACCGGCCCCTGAGTGGCGCGATGCCCGCGCAACCGGTGTGCGAGGCACGACCAGCAGGCTCCGTCGGGGACGCCGAACACCGGACCCACCCAGGCCTCGACACCGCACGGCTTGGCCAGCAGCCAGGGCCGGCCCGCGGCCCGGTGCCGCGCGTCCACGCCGGCCAGCATCGGGTCCAGGTAGTCCTCGCACACGACCAGCGTGAAGGCGGCGGACCGCTCGTCGGCGGCCAGCGTCAGACCGGAGGCGAGGCACTCCTCGCGGATCGGGCCGGCGTCCGCCCGGCCGAGCACCAGGACCTCCACCGGCGTGCCGCTCAGCGCCGCCTGGGCGCCCGAGCCGCTCAGACCGGCCAGTTCCCAGTACGCCTCCGCCGCCGCATCCGCCGACGGAGCGCGATAGCCGATGAACTGCGCCTGGGCGAGCGCGGCGATCGTCCGGCCCGCCGCCCCGACGTCCATCACGGTCGCGGCCTCCTGGAGAACGGCCTCCAGGGTCCGGGTCCCGTCGAGCAGCGGGGCGACGGCCTCGACGTGCGGGCCGTGCAGGGCGGTCGTGCCGCGCTCCGACAACAGGTACACAGCCTCACCGCCGACGACCTCGACGCGCAGGTGGGGCTTGAACCCCACCTGCGGTGCCGTGACGGGTACGGGAGATCTGCTCATGCGGCCGGCACGACGACGTCGTACGGCGCGTCCTGCGTGCAACCGCCGCCGGGGCCGCCGCAGAAGTACGCGAGGCCGGTGTTCTCGTCGTCGAGGTCCTCGATCACCAGCGTGTCCTGGCCGGCTCCCACCAGATACACCGGCTCCGCCGCCGCGAGTCCGAACTCCGCGAGCACGGACACCGGATCGGTGAGGTAGCGCTCGGTCAGTTCCGGTTCGAGGCCGGCGCGGGCCGTGAGGAGCGCGATGTCGAGGTGCTGCGGGGGCGTTGCCGCCGGGCGGGCCGGCGCGGGGATGATCAACGTGCTCATGGAACCCTCCAGAGTCATGAGTGTTGAGAAGCGCTGCGAATCGGGAATCCGTTCGGCTGTCCCGCGACTCGAATTCTGGGGGGCGTGGTTTCAAGCCGCACAGTGCGGGCGTCACCATCGCGCTATGACATTTTCATAGGCCTCTTCATGACCCGCGCACTGTGGCTCGAACCCGGCTGCTGCGAAGCTTTTGCCTTGCTCGGGAGGCGGCGACCGCCGGTCCCTCGGCCGACGGCACCGCCCGCGTAAGACGGGGGCGGGCACCGCCCGCGCGAGACGGGAGAGTGATCACATGGACATCAAGGTACTGGGTCGGCTCACGGCGGAACTCAACGGGGTGTCGGTGGTGCCGAGTGCCGCCAAGCCGCGGCAGATTCTCGCCCTGCTCGCCCTGCAGACCGGACGCGTCGTCACCGTGCCGACGCTGATGGAGGAGATCTGGGGCGAGGACATACCCCGCAGTGCCGCCACCACCCTGCAGACCTACATCCTCCAGCTCAGGCGCAAGATATCCGCCGCCCTGGAGGGCGACGAGAGCAGGCAGCCCAAGGACATCCTGGTCACCCAGCACGGCGGTTACCTCCTGGAGGTGCAGCCGGGGCAGATCGACGTCCAGGAGTTCGAGCAGCTGTGTGCCTCCGGCCGGGACGCCCACGAGGCGACCGACTACCGGACCTCGGCGGAGCTGCTGCGCAGAGCACTGGACCTGTGGCAGGGGCCGGCCCTCGTGGACGTGCCCGTCGGCAGCGTCCTGGAACTGGAGGCGCTGCGGCTCGAAGAGGACCGCATGGCGGCGCTGGAGCTGCGCATCGAGGCCGATCTGCGCCTCGGGAGGCACGCCGAGATCGTGCCCGAACTGCGGGTGCTGGTGGCCAAGCACCCCATGCACGAGAACTTCTGCGCGCATCTGATGACCGCGCTGCACCGCTCCAACAAGGCCTGGCGCGCCCTGGAGGCCTATCAGCGGCTGCGTGGCTCGCTCGTCGAGGAGCTCGGTCTCGAACCGTCGCCCGGACTGCAGCGGCTGCACCAGTCGATCCTCTCGGCGGACCCTTCCCTGGACGCCGAGCTGCTCCACCAGGTCCCCACCTCGGCGGCGGGCTGACCCGCACGGCCGACCGAGTCTGCGCCTCCAGTGGACGGCGCCCGGGTCGATCGCCTGCTCCACGAGGCCGACCGGGTGTCCCGCCCCTGCCCGTGGCCGGCCGCGCACGCCCCCGCCCGGGCCCACGGCCCCGGCGCGCCAACGCCCCGCGGTGTGACCGCGCCTCCGCGCCCACACCCCACCGCACAGCGGAAGGCAGCCGTTTCCGGCCCGGCGCCCTTCTCAGCAGTAACGCTCCGCCATCACGGCCGAGTTGGCCGCCGCCCACGCCGACGCCCCGCCGCGCGGCCGAAGCCGACCGCTCCGCCTCCACACCGGCCGAGCCCGCCTTCCCGCCCCGGCCGCCCGGCGAGCCGGTCGCTGCGCCCCCAGCCAGCGCCGACAGCACCATGGATCCGGCGGTGCCGTAGTTCCTTGAGGGGCGCGGGGAACTGCGCGATCGGCCCACGACGGCCCGCAGGCACGCACGACCGGTCCGGCACCGGCGACGGGGTTCGAGGCGGGTTCGAGGTGGCGGGCCTACGTTCGGCCGATGACGATCCTCGACGACCTCACGGTCTCCACAGCCGCCCCTGACCTGCGCCGAGCCGCCGCGGAGCTGCGCCGTATCAAAGAGGAAGTGAGCCGTGGCCCCGATCCCGAGGCCACCCGGCGCCAGCACGCGAAGAACAAGCTCACCGCCCACGAACGGCTGACCGTCCTCTTCGACGAGGGCACCTTCACCGAGATCGAGCCGCTGCGCCGGCACCGCGCCACCGGCTTCGGCCTGGAGGACAAGAAGCCCCACGGCGACGGCGTGGTCATCGGCTGGGGCCTGGTCCACGGCCGTACCGTCTTCGCGTACGCCCATGACTTCCGCGTCTTCGCCGGTGCGCTCGGCGAGGCGCACGCCGCCAAGGTGCACAAGGTGATGGACCTGGCCGAGGCGGCCGGCGCACCCCTGGTGTCGCTCAACGACGGCGCGGGCGCCCGCATCCAGGAAGGCGTCACCGCGCTCGCCGGCTACGGCGGCATCTTCCGCCGCAACGTCGCCGCCTCCGGCGTCATCCCGCAGATCAGCGTGATGCTCGGCCCGTGCGCCGGCGGCGCCGCCTACAGCCCCGCCCTGACCGACTTCGTGTTCATGGTGCGCGAGACCGCCCAGATGTTCATCACCGGCCCCGACGTCGTCCAGGCGGTCACCGGCGAGAAGATCACCCACAACGGCCTCGGCGGCGCCGAACCGCACGCGACCGCCTCCGGCGTCTGCCACTTCGCCTACGACGACGAGACCGAGTGCCTGGAGGACGTCCGCTTCCTCATCTCGCTGCTGCCCTCCAACAACCGCGAGCTGCCGCCCGCCGCCCCGGGCGCCGACCCCGCCGACCGGAGCACCGAGGCCCTGTGCGACCTCGTACCGGCCGAGCCGGGCCGCTCGTACGACGTCCGTGACGTCATCGCGGAACTCGTCGACGACGGCGAGTACTTCGAGGTCCACGAGGCCTGGGCGCGCAACGTGGTGTGCGCGCTGGCCCGCCTCGACGGGCACACCGTGGGCATCGTCGCCAACCAGCCCGCCGTGCTCGCCGGAGTGCTCGACATCCACGCCAGTGAGAAGGCCGCACGCTTCGTCTCCACCTGCGACGCCTTCAACATCCCGCTGGTCACCCTCGTCGACGTGCCCGGCTTCCTGCCCGGCGTCGACCAGGAGCACAACGGCATCATCCGGCACGGCGCGAAACTGCTGTACGCCTACTGCAACGCCACCGTGCCCCGGATCTCCGTGGTGCTGCGCAAGGCCTACGGCGGCGCCTACATCGTCATGGACTCCCGGTCCATCGGCTGCGACCTGTCCTTCG
The DNA here is from genome assembly GCF_014649495.1 of Streptomyces filipinensis. GTDB lineage: Bacteria > Actinomycetota > Actinomycetes > Streptomycetales > Streptomycetaceae > Streptomyces > Streptomyces filipinensis. The sequence goes on from NZ_BMTD01000004.1 coordinate 290,018, forward strand.
CCTGGCCGACCAACGAGATCGCCGTGATGGGCGCCGAGGGCGCCGCGAACGTCATCTTCCGCCGGGAGATCAACGCCTCCGACGACCCCGAGGCCGTACGGGCGCAGCGCATCAAGGAGTACAAGACCGAGCTGATGCACCCCTACTACGCCGCCGAACGCGGCCTGGTGGACGACGTCATCGAGCCGGCCGAGACCCGTTCCGTACTGATCCGGTCCCTGGCCATGCTGCGCGGCAAGAAGGCCGAAGTGCCGGCCCGCAAGCACGGCAATCTCCCCACCTGACCTGGGCGAACACGGCGTCCACGCGGACACGAGCGGCCGTCGAGCACCTGCCCGTTCCATGGGATGCACCGGATACGGCGGCGCGTCACGAGCGGGCGGCCGTCCGGGCCGGCCGGCCGGGGCGAGACCGCATCCATGGCAGCCCCGGCCGCCGCGACACCGCAGTGCTCCGGACGAAGGGATCGACAGTGGCCCGCACAGTTCCATCCGGCAGGGAGTGCGCGAAGCACCCCGCCCCGTCGAAGGCGAGGTAGATGATGCGTCGAGTTGCCATCACCGGACTGGGCGTCGTGGCCCCTGGCGGGATCGGCGTCAAGGAGTACTGGGATCTGCTCACCGCAGGCCGTACCGCCACCCGCACCATCTCCTTCTACGACCCCTCCCAGTTCCGCTCCCGGGTCGCCGCCGAGTGCGACTTCGACCCGCTGGCCGCCGGCCTCTCCCAGCAGGAGACCCGCCGGCTGGACCGGGCCGCGCAGTTCGCGGTCGTCTCCACCCGTGAGGCGCTCGCCGACAGCGGCCTCGACACCTCCGCCCTCGACCCGGGCCGGATCGGCACCTCGCTCGGCAGCGCGGTCGGCTGCACCACCAGCCTGGAACGCGAGTACGCGGTGGTCAGCGACGGCGGCCGGGAGTGGCTCGTCGACCACACCTACGCGATTCCCCAGCTCTACCGGCACTTCGTGCCCAGCTCCATGGCCGCCGAGGTGGGCCAGGCGGCCGGCGCCGAGGGACCCGCGGCCGTGGTCTCCACCGGCTGCACCTCGGGCCTGGACTCGCTCGGCCACGCGGTGGAACTGATCCGCGAGGGCACCTGCGACGTCATGATCGCCGGCGCGACCGAGGCTCCGATCTCCCCGATCACCTCCGCCTGCTTCGACGCGATCCTCGCCACCACCCCGCGCAACGACACCCCCGAGAGCGCCTGCCGCCCCTTCGACCGGACCCGCAGCGGCCTGGTCCTCGGGGAGGGCGCGGCCGTCCTGGTCCTGGAGGAGCTGGAGAGCGCCCGGGCCCGGGGAGCGCACGTCTACGCCGAGATCGCGGGCTTCGCCCAGCGCTGCAACGCGTACCACATGACCGGCCTCAAGCCGGACGGCCGCGAGATGTCCGAGGCCATCGACGCCGCCCTCGCCGAGGCCCGGATCGACCCGTCCGCGATCGACTACATCAACGCGCACGGTTCCGGCACCAAGATGAACGACCGCCACGAGACGGGCGCGTTCAAGCGCAGCCTGGGCGAGCACGCCTACCGGACCGCGATCAGCTCCATCAAGTCGATGATCGGGCACTCGCTCGGCGCGATCGGCTCCCTGGAGATCGCCGCCTGTGCCCTCGCCATGGAGCACGGTGTGCTGCCGCCCACCGCGAACCTGCACGAGCCGGACCCCGACCTCGACCTCGACTACATCCCGTTGACCGCCCGTGAGAAGCAGACGGACGTCGTCCTCAGCGTGGGCAGCGGCTTCGGCGGCTTCCAGAGCGCGATGGTCCTCGCGCGACCGGAAAGGAGCATCGCATGACCACGACGACCGTGGTGACCGGCCTCGGCATCGCCGCGCCCAACGGTCTGGGCACCGAGGACTACTGGAAGGCGACACTGGCGGGCGAGTCGGGCATCGGCCCGGTCACCCGGTTCGACGCCACGCGCTACCCGGCCCGGCTGGCGGGCGAGGTGCCCGGGTTCGTCGCCGAGGAGCACATCCCCAGCCGGCTCATGCCGCAGACCGACCACATGACCCGCCTCGCCCTGGCCGCCGCGGAGTGGGCCCTGGAGGACGCCGGCATCGACACCGGGGACGTGCCCGAGTACGGCATGGGCACGGTCACCTCGGCGTCCGGCGGCGCCGTCGAGTTCGGCCAGCGCGAGCTGCAGAACCTGTGGAGCAAGGGCAAGGAGCACGTCAGCGCCTACCAGTCCTTCGCCTGGTTCTACGCCGTCAACACCGGCCAGATCTCCATCCGGCACAAGCTGCGCGGCCCCAGCGGCGTCCTGCTGACCGAGCAGGCCGGCGGCATCGACGCCATCGGCCAGGCCCGCCGCCATGTCCGCAAGGGGTTCCAGGCGGTCGTCTCCGGCGGTGTCGACGCGGGCATCTGCCCCTGGGGCTGGGTCCCGCAGCTCGCCGCCGGCCTGATGAGCACCGAGCAGGACCCGGCCCGGGCGTTCCTGCCCTTCTCCGCCGACGCGAGCGGATACGTGGTCGGCGAGGGCGGCGCCATCCTGGTGGCCGAGGACCTCGCGGCGGCCCGCGCGCGGGGCGCGTCCCACGTCTACGGCGAGATCGCCGGGTACGCCGCCACGCTCGACCCCGCCCCCGGCTCCGGGCGCCCGCCGGGCCTGGTCAAAGCCGTCCGCACCGCCCTCGCCGACGCCGGGCTCGCCCCCGCCGACATCGACGTCGTCTTCGCCGACGCCGCCGGTGTCCCGGAACTGGACCGCGCCGAGGCCGAGGCCCTGGCGGAGGTGTTCGGCCCGGGCGCCGTACCGGTGACCGCCCCCAAGTCGTCCACCGGGCGGCTGCTCGCCGGCGGCGCCGCCCTCGACGCGGCCACCGCCCTGCTCGCCCTGCGCGACGGGGTCGTCCCGCACACCGCGGGCGTCGGCGCCCCCGCCGCCGGCTACCCGATCGACCTGGTCACCGGGGCACCCCGGGAGGCGGACCTGCGCAACGCCCTGGTCCTCGCCCGCGGCCACGGCGGCTTCAACGCGGCCCTCGTCGTCAGCCGCACGGCGTGACCACCGCGCACCACATCCCTCGTCACACCCTGAGTCAGGCACCACACACATCACCCAACGGAGGACCCACCGTGACCACCACCACGAGCACCACCGTCACCCTGGCCGACCTGACCCGGATGCTGCGCGAGAGCGCGGGCGAGGAGGAGGGCATCGACCTGGACGGCGACGTCCTCGACACCCCGTTCCTGGAACTCGGCTACGACTCGCTCGCCCTGCTGCAGGTCATAGGCGAGGTCCAGCGCACCTACGGCATCAGCGTCCCGGACGACGCGGTCGTCGACGCCGAGACCCCCCGTGCTCTGCTTGAGCTCATCAACTCCGGCCAGGGCAGCGAGGCCTGAGCCGGACGGTGCGGGCCGCCCCGATTCCGGATCCCCCGCCGCCAGGGGCGGCCCGCACTCCTCTCCCGACCCGACCCTCCCTCGACCCCCCTGCCCCCGGACCCGACTCCCCCCGGACCCGGCTCTTCCCCCGACCCGACTCCTCCCCCCACCCCTGGTTTCCTGTCGATCCTTGCCCCACCGGCCGCGGCGGTCCGCGGCCCACGAGGAGGTACCCATGCCGCTGACGGCTGACAGCGCGGTGATCCGGAGGCTGATGGTCCGTCCGGGCCCCGCCGGAGAGGACAGGGCGCCCGTGCCGGCGTCGGCGGCCGCGGTCTCCGCGGTGCTGCGGGCCTTCGGCCGCTCCCCCCGCGACCTGCCCGTACGGACCGTCGTCTACGTCGGTGCCCACGCGCCGGACCCCGCCCTCGCCCCCGAGCACGAGGGTTTCGCGGTGCGCACCGCCTCGGCGCCCGGCCGCGCCCTGCGCCTGGCCCACCAGGAACTCCACGACGGAACCGCCGACTTCGCGCTCGTCGCCGGTTTCGACGAGCCCGAGGCCGGGACCATCACGGTCTACGCGGTCAAACGCGCCGCGGAGGCGGTCGCCGACGGCGACGCCGTCCTCGGCGTCCTCGACCTCGCCACCGCTGACCCCGATGCCGCGCCCGAGCTGACGCCCCTGGTCCACGGACACCGTGCCACCGACCCGGGCCGGCACCGGCTGCTGCTGTGGTCGGGCCGGGACGAGCAGGACGAGCAGCGGGTGCGCGGCGAACTGCTGCCCCTGCTCTCGGGCCTGCACCACGAGGCGTTCCCCGCACTGCCCACCGTGGTGCCGTGCGGCACCGAGCCCGGACCGGTGCGCGGTGCCGCCGTCACCGTCGCCGCGCTGTCCGCCGCCGCGGTGCACAAGGCGCGGGCGGTCACCGCGAAGCGGCCCCGGCCCGTCGCCCTGCTCTTCCCTGGCCAGGGCTCCCAGCACCACGCCATGGCGGCCGGCCTGTACGGACGGGAGCCGGTGTTCACCGCCGCCTTCGACGCGGCCCTGTCCCACATGGGCGCCGAGGGCCCGCGGATCCGCGCCGACTGGCTCACCGACGGCCGGCCCCTCATCCCGGTCGACGACGTGCGCCGGGCCCAGCCGCTGCTGTTCGCCGTCGACTACGCGCTCGGCCGCATGGTGATCGGCTGGGGGGTGCGCCCCACCGCCGTGCTGGGGCACAGCGCGGGTGAACTCGTCGCCGCGGCCATCGCCGGTGCCGTCGCCCTGCCCGACGCGGTCGCCATGGTCATGGAGCGCGTCCGCGAGGCGGTGAAGATCCCGCCCGGCGGCATGCTCGCGGTCGCCGCGGAGGAGCACCGTCTGCGCCCCTACCTGCGCGACGACGTGGCCATCGCCGCCGTCAACGCCAACCAGCAGACCATGCTGGCGGGTTCGGCCGAGCCGCTCGCCGAGATCGCCCAGGCGCTGCGTGCGGACGGCCTGACCGTGGTCACCGTACCGGCGACCAGCCCCTTCCACTCCCCGGCGATGGCCCCCGCGTCACGGGCGGTGGAGGAGGCCTACCGGGACATCCCCCTCCGCCCGCCGGCACTGCCGTTGTACTCCGGCTACACCGGCGAGCTGCTGCGTCCCGAGGAGGCGGTCAGTCCGCGCTTCTGGGCCCGTCAGATCACCGACACGGTGTACTTCAAGCAGGCCCTGGAGTCCCTGCTCGCCGCCGACGACATGCTGCTGATCGAGGCGGGCCCCAGGCAGACCCTCACCGCCTTCGCCCGCCGGCACCGCGCGGTACGGCTGGGTGCCAGCGCCGCCGTACCGCTGCTCCCGGGCCGCCCGGGCACGGCGGAGGCCGACCGCCAGTCGGTCCTCACCGCGGCGGCCAGGCTCTGGACCGAGGGCCACACCCCCTCCCCGGTCGCGCTGTCCGCCCTGTGGACCTGGGGCGCCGGCCCGCGCACCGCCCACGAGACCACCGCCGCCACCCCACGACTCGCCGTGGTGACCTCATGAGGAGCACCACGGCGACAACGGTCCTGCGCGTGCTGAAGGTGATCTACGGCACCCTGGTCGCGGCAGGCCGCATGTACGTCTGGATCCCCCTGACGGACCTGTATCCCGACCCCTCCGACCCCCCGCCCCATCACCCCGAACGCCTGCGCCCCGACCTCCCCCTGACCGCGTACGAACGCGCCCTGGAACGCGAACTGACGACGGAGGGCCGGCTGAGCTGAGCCCTCCGGCACACCCGGGAGCACCCCTCGGAGCCTTGCGCAGGCCCCTTCGAGGGGTGCTTTCGGCATCCCTACTCGCTGGTCATCGCCACCGTCGCGCCGTGTGCCGTGGTGACGGTCAGGAACACCGTCACCCTGGCGCCGAAGGCATTGGAGACATCGAGGGTCTCGCCGCCCTGCGCCCCGATGCAGCCGAGCGTCATACCCGTCTGCGCGGGGACGTCCAGGACCAGCCCGTCCTGCGGTCCGGTCGACCCGCTTCCCCGGAACTGACTCGGGGGCGTCAGGATCTGCACGCCCCCTTGCGAGGTTTCGACGTTCCGGGCCCAGATGTACAGCAGAAAGTCCTTGTCGCTGGTCACATGCACGACGCTCTCGTGGTCACCGAGACCGAAGTACCCACGGACGACGTGGTCGCCATTGGCCATAGCGGTTTTCCCTTCCGGGCCGTACGACCGGCCGTGGCCGCCGGCCCGCACGACGATGCTGATTCGGCGGCTGTGGACACTGTGTCCCCGTGGCGCCGCGCCGGTGAAGACGCGAGCCGACCGAGCGGGAGTGCAACGGGGGGCGTGTGGTGGCGAACCTTCGTGGGAGCATCTCCTGCGCGCCGCGCGCACAACGGAGTTGACAGGGACAGGACGTGACGCCAGAGTCCCGGCTGATGGACACGAACGATCTCACGTCTGCCGAACTGAGGGTCTGGCGGGCCTTCGCCCGAGGCGAGGTGGTGGACTTCCGCGCCTCGGACGACGAAGACCCGGCCCAGGGGGCGGACTGGGGACCCGACCGGACGGTCCGGGCGATCGTGTTACGGGCCCTGCTCCTCAACGGGCCGGCGCAGGACGGGGAGATACCGGCCCTCAGACTGGGAGGCGCGCGCATCACCGGCGTACTCGACCTGCAGTACGGCGTGATCGACCATCCCTTACGGCTGAGCGACTGCTTCTTCGAGGACGTGCCCCGGCTGTACGCAGCCCGGCTCCGCCACCTGAGCCTCAGGGGTTCCGTACTGCCCGGCCTGGCCGCCGCCACCCTGCGCGTGGAGGGCAACCTGCACCTGACGGGCTGCCGGTTCCCCGGCCAGGTCCGGCTCGGCGGCACGCACATCACCGGGACGCTGTTCCTGGACCGGGCCGAGATCACCGCACCGGACACCACGCAGCCCGCGCTCCTGCTCGACCACGCGACCATCGGCGGCGATCTGCGGGCACCCGGACTCCGCACACACGGTGCGGTCGACCTCACCAGCACCTCGATCGCCGGCTCGGCCAGCCTCGACGACGCACGGCTGAGCCACCCCGGCAGCTTCGCCCTCGACGCCCAGACACTCCTGGTCGAAGGCGACTTCCACATGCGCAACGTCCGCACACAGGGCTGGATCGGCCTGCGGGGCGCCCGCATCACCGGACGGCTCGACCTGTCCTACGCGACCCTGTCGAATCCCGGCGACGCCGCACTGCGCGCGAGCAGCTCCACCATCGGGGAACTCTGGTTGCGCAAGGGCCCGCCCATGCAAGGCACCCTGAATCTGCGCCGCGCCCAGATCGAGGTGCTGTTCCTGGAACCGGAGGCGGTGCCGGAGGAGGTGCTTTTCAACGGGCTCGTCTACACCGACCTCACACCGCACGAGCCCGCCGAACGCCGCCTGCCCATGCTGGAGCGCGACGGCGACGGCTACCTCCCCCACGACTACGAGCAGTTGACCGCCGCCTACCGCCGGGTCGGCGACGACCACGCCGCCCGCCTCGTCCAGCTCGCCAAGCAGCGCCGCCTGCGGGGCACCCGGGCCTGGTACGGACGCCTGTGGGGCTACGCCCAGGACGCCACCGTCGGCTACGGCTTCCGTCCGCTGCGCGCCTGCGCCTGGCTGCTGTCCCTGCTGGCCGTCGGCTCGCTCGCGTACGCCCTGCACCACCCCCGCCCGCTCAAGGTGTCCGAGGCCCCGCACTTCAACCCGGTCTTCTACACCCTCGACCTGCTGCTCCCCGTCATCTCCTTCGGCCAGGAGGACGCCTTCGCGCCGGACGGCTGGTACCAGGCGCTGTCCTACGCCCTCATCATCACCGGCTGGATCCTCGCCACGACGGTCGTCACCGGCGTGACCAGGAACGTCAGCCGCCAGTGAGACCGTGCGCGACGTGCCGGCCCGCGGTCGCGGTGCCACGGCTCAGAGGCTGCGGGCGGTGATGTCGCCGTGGGAGGTGGTGGCACGGATGTCGAGTTCGGCGGTGCCGTCGCTCCTGAGGGCGTTGCTGACGCGGCCGTAGGCGGTGCCGGCGTCCAGGGCGGCCGAGACGCCGGTGGCGGCGCCGACCGTGATGTCGCCGGACTGGGTGCGGAGCACGACCGTGCCGCGTACGGCCTCGGTGATCCGGATGTCGCCGCGTGCGGTGCTGATCTCGGCGGGGCCGTTCAGCCGGCCGATCTCGATGTCGCCGTCGACGGCGGTGAGGCGCAGGCCGGCGGTCTCGTCCAGTTTGATCTGGCGGTAGGCGCCGTCGAAGGCGACGTCGCCGAGGCGGCCGAGGGTGCGCAGTTCGGCGGCTGCCGCCTTGGCCTCGATCCGGGATCCGGCGGGCAGCTTGACCGTCACCTCGATGGCTCCGGAGGGGCCGACGTACTGGTTCTTCACCGCGGTGCGGATGTGCAGGACGCCGTCGGCGTAGTCGACCGTGGTCTGCTCGGCCGCCTTGACGTCGCGGCCCTTGGAGGCGTTCGCGGGCAGCACCTCGACCGAGGTGTCGGTCCGCTGCGCGGCGATGAACTGGACGCGTCCGGCGGGGATGTCCAGGACGGCGGAGATCGGGGCGGGGGTGTCGAACTTCTGCATCGTGCTCTCCTCTGCGTGTGCTGCTCTCTTCTTTCCGAACACTGGAAAAGCTACGTTGCTTTCAGAATTTAGGCAACAAGTTCATTGCCTAGGATCCTTACCTCTGCAGCTCAGAGCCCAATTATCATTGCAACGCCCTCCCGCTTAACGCAACGACAGACGATCGACCGTTGCAATACATTGAAGGTGAACGCTATGGTGGAGGCGTCGGGGAACGCCGAGCAGCGCCATGGAGCACCCGTGGGGCATGAAGGGGGTCGTGATGCCGGGAGGCAGGCTCACCCAGCAGGAGCGCCAGCAGATCGCGACGGGACTGGCCGACGGCCTGGCCTACGCCGAGATCGCCCGCCGCCTCGACCGGCCGACCTCCACGGTCACACGCGAGGTGATGCGGAACGGCGGCCCCACCGGCTACCGCGCCGACCTGGCCCACCGCGCCACCCACCAGCGCACCCACCGGCGCAGGCAGACCGCGCCCCCGGGGGCGCGGGCGCTCCCGCAGCCCTACGGACGCGACGCCGAAGCCGTGCGCGCGTACCAGGAGACCCTCACCACGGTCTTCATGACCTCGGGCCTGCCCAAGATGATGGCCCGGGTGCTGGGCTGCCTCTACACCACCGACACCGGCAGCCTCACCGCCTCCGAACTCGCCGAGCGCCTCCAGGTCAGCCCGGCCTCCATCTCCAAAGCGATCACGTTCCTCGAAGGCCTGGACCTCGTCCGCCGGGAACGCGACGAACGCCGCCGCGAGCGCTACGTCGTCGACGACGACCTCTGGTACCAGTCGATGATCCGCAGTGCCCGGGCCAACGACCAGTTCATCGAGACGGCGCGGCAGGGCGTCGGCATCCTCGGCAAAGGCACCCCGGCCGCCGCCCGCCTCGAAAACGCCGCCCGCTTCCTCGACTTCGTCAGCGAAGCACTCATCCGCGCGGCGGAACAGGGCCGCGAGGTCCTCTACACCCGGACCGGACCGACCCCGGACGACGAAGAGCCGACCGCCCCACCGGCCGCACCCTGAGCCGAAGCCGACCTCAGCCATGACCGGGACACGGCTCCCTCGCTGGGCACCGTCAAGAGACCGCCGGAACCTTCCGGGCGTGGACGCACGTCCTTCCGCGTGACATGTTCAACTCCAGCGCGTACTTCACCGGCCCTGTCACCTCATCGGTGCGCCAGTTGCTCGATTTCGCCTGGGCGCAGACCCGAGCCTGCGCTTTCGCCATCGCGCTGCTGTCCGGGGTGGCGGTGTCCACCCTGCTCCCAGGCCTCCCGGTGGCCCGGTACGACCTGCTCGTCGTCTACGGCGTGCTGCTCACCCTGCTCTTCTGGCTGCGCGGCTGGGAGTCCGGGCGGGACATCGCCGTCATCACCGTCTGCCACGTCATCGGCCTGGCCTTCGAACTGGTGAAGGTGTCCCTGGGCTCATGGAGCTACCCGGAGCCGGCCGTGCTGAAGTTCGCCGGCGTACCGCTGTACGGAGGATTCCTCTACGCGGCCGTCGGCAGTTACGTCTGCCGGGCCTGGCACCTCTTCGACCTTGAACTGATCCGCTACCGGCCCAGGGCGACCGCGGCGGTGGCCGCGGCCGTCTACCTCAACTTCTTCAGCCATCACTGGCTGCCCGATGCGCGCTGGCCGTTGGCCGCACTGCTGGTGGCCGTCACCGCGGGCACCTCCGCGCGGTTCACGGTGCGCGGCGTACGCCGCCACATGCCGCTGGCCTTGTCGTTCGTCCTGATCGGCTTCTTCCTGTGGGTGGCGGAGAACCTCGCCACCTACCTGGGCGCGTGGCGCTACCCCTACCAGCTCCACGGCTGGCAGCCCGTCGGCGTGGAGAAGTTCGGCGCATGGTCCCTGCTGATCAGCATCACGGTCGTCCTGGTGGCCGCCGGCCGGCCCGGTGGGAAGGCCGGTGCGGCCACACCGGAACCCCGATGGTTTCCCCCTTCGCCGCGCACCGTAACGGCTGCTCTTCGCTTGCGCGGGTTTCCGGGAATGCGCACCCATGTGGCGCATGATCGAAGTGCAGTCGGTGACGCTCGCCTCGACGATGACGGTGAAGGGCGGAGTGCGATGCCGTGACGGCCGAGCACTCCGCCGAGTCATGCGTCAAAGAAAGAGGGAACCATGACGACAACGACGGAGACCCCCACTCGGGAAAAGGCCGGGGTAGGCCAGGAAGAGGCCGGGGAGGAATCCGCCTTCGGTCCGCTCCTGCTGGCAGCACTGCTGTCCCGGCGCGAAGAGCGCGGTGAGGAGTCGATCATCGAGCACCCGCTTCTCCTCGCCGCGCTCGCGCGCCGTCGCCGTGAGGGAGGCGGTGAGGAGTCGGGCATCGAGCACCCGCTGCTTCTGGCCGCGCTCGCGCGCCGTCGTCGTGAGGAGGGCGGTGAGGGGTCGATCATCGACCACCCGCTTCTCCTGGCTGCGCTGATGCATCGGCGTCGTGAGGAGCGCGGCGAGTCGATCATCGAGAACCCGCTGCTTCTGGCCGCGCTCGCGCGCCGTCGCCGTGAGGGAGGCGGTGAGGAGTCGGGCATCGAGCACCCGCTGCTTCTGGCCGCGCTCGCGCGCCGTCGTCGTGAGGAGGGCGGTGAGGGGTCGATCATCGACCACCCGCTTCTCCTGGCTGCGCTGATGCATCGGCGTCGTGAGGAGCGCGGCGAGTCGATCATCGAGAACCCGCTGCTTCTCGCCGCGCTCATGCGCCGCGCATAGGAAAGGCAAAAGGCAACACCCCTGCCCTCCGACTGTTGTAGTCCGCAGCATCGGAGGGCAGGTCCGTACGGAAATCCAAGACTTGAGGAACCGCAATGGCAGCTGCGTCAGGTGGACAATCGGATCGGGATCCCTTCGAAGCCTTCGTCGACGAGATCTTCGAGGAGATGGTGCGCGATGCCGGAATCCCGCATACCGGCACCGGTTCCAGGCAAGGAAAGGACCCGCTGGCCGGAGCCCTGATGGAAGCGGCCGTGGCGTCCCTTTCCCAGCCGCCCTCCCGTTCCTCCGAACTGGAGAGGATGCTGTTCGCGCAGACCCTGGCGACCGCACTGGCAGAATCCCTCGCGCCCGCTCTGGCCGATGTGCTGGCCTCGGAGGTCATGAAGGTGCTGACCCACCGCGCCTCCTCGCACGGCGGAGGCACCCACGAAACCATCGGCGACGCTGGCCGCCGCCGTTCTTCAGGATCCGGCGACCGCTCCTAGGGGGCCGTTTCCCTGCCGTGCGCCTTGGCCCCGACCCACGCCGAGGCATGGGCCGGGGCCCGCGTCACCCCACCCTGGCCGGGCTCAGGGCTGTCGGGCTCGCGGCCGTCACGTGGTGCGGAGCGACCGAAGACAGTGATACGCCGACCTGAGGTAGAAGCCCAGAACCGTGACCGCCAGTCCGAAGCTGAGCGCGTCGAAGACCTCGACGACGAGGTGAGGCGCGCGAAGCAGGCCCGGCACCCTGGCGCAGATCATTCCCAGGCCCATGAGGAGGGGCTGCCATGTCCAGATGAAGGGCCTGCCCTGTTCGGGACGCTCGTTCTTCCGGACTCGGGTCCGCTGCCACCGCCGGCCCCCGAGGCCACCCAGCACCAGCACACACCCCATCGCGACCACGGACCAGTCCATGAACCGCAGCATCACATCTCCCTCGATCCGGAAGGATCTTCCTCCGGCGGGTGGCCAAAGGCAAGGGACCGTTGTCAGTGCCCGCGGCTATGGTCTCCAGCGCGCGGTCGGCTTCCGGGGGTTCCAGCTCCGAAGGGAATGGTTGCATCCCTGACCTGTCCGGGGGCGGCCCGGAGACTCGTCCGGGACCTAACCGACGGTCAGGCTTCGTCGATGACCACAAGGTGACCTGCCAGCGCCGACCGCGCACTGCTCAGGCAGGGGGGTTGGCCGCCAGCCGGCAGGCACCGTTCGCGGCGCCGCCCGGCACGCCGGCCGCGGTCAGGCCCTTCACACAGCCTTGCAGGTCATTGTGCACACCTTGGGTACACGCCGTTCTGACGGCATCCGAGACGTCGACGCCCGCCCCCTGGACCAGGTTGGTGCAGGCCGGGATGTCCGCATGGGCGGCGGGGGCGGCGAAGGCCACACCGAGTGCGAGGGCTAGACCGGTGAGGAGACCGGCTGCGCGGGACGACGTACACATGGGAGCCACCTACTCTCCTGGGTTGGCCGGGACTCGCAGGTTCAACGCGCCGAGCAGCGGACCGGCGGCAAGGCGCGGTACGTGCTCCGGGAGACCGTCAAGACCGCTCCGGCGCACGGACGTTGCCGTCAAGGACAGCTGTCACCACAGCCTGTGGAGCGGCGCCCGCCCAGTCCGGCGCGCTCAGGTGATGCCTTCCGAGTGCCCGTCGGGGAACCTGCACGTGGGAGGGAGGTAGGGGCCGCCCGGGTGGACCGTTCCGCCCTCGGCCGTGCACTGTTCGGCCGAGATGGTCGGATACGTCGCCGCCTGAGCGGTGGCGGCGCCGACGGCACTCATGCCGACGAGGGTTGCTGTGGCGAGGGTGAGCCCAAGCAGTCGTCGTACACGCACGGCCTTCTCCTCTCGCGTGTCCCTGGTGCGGTGCTTCGGGATGACCGGGCTCATGCCAGGGACGCCCTATTACTCAGAATGGGTGACGCTGAGCAAACACGCGAGTCGTGGCGGGCGGGCGCCGCAACCCCGCCGACACGGGACGGAGGTGCCCCGCGCTCGCTCGTGCCGTGAATCCGCCGACGATGTGTCAGCTGTCTCGCGCGGCCGCGGCGAGGTCGGCGGCGGAGCGGTGAGCGGTTGGCGCGGTCGTCAGGGTTCGGGCCAGCGCGAGTGCTCGCCGCTCGGCTGCGGCGCGGTGGGCGGAGTCGGTGATGGTGGTGAAGTCAGCGGGGCGGGCGAAGCCGACGACCCGGCGGATGATCTCGGCGCCGCAGAATCCGAGCGTGTCGGTGAACAGCTCATCGAGGTAGCGCTGTCGTTCAGCCTCCAACGCGTTGGTGGCGACCGAACCACAACGCCAACACCCACCCGGCCGTCTTCGGATCCCTGCGGGTGACCACCCTTGCGCGGTCAAGTGGCGTCTGGTCGGGCACGTAGGCAGGCGCAAGAGATCACAATGTCTTGACCTGGCCGCCGTCGATGGTGAACTCGGCTCCTGTGATGTTGCCGGCGAGCGGGGAGGCGAGGAAGAGAGCCAGATCGGCGACTTCGTGAGCTTCGGTGACTCGTCCTGTGGAGATGCCCATGCTCTGCGGCACGACCGCATCGATGGCTTCCTGCGCGGTGGTCCCGGCCTGGGCTGCCGTGGCATCGGCGAAGCCGCCCGGCGCGGTCCAGAAGGGAGTGCGAACCGGCCCCGGGGCGATCGCGTTGACCCGGACGCCTCGCGGTGCGAACTCCTCGGACAGCGACTTGGTCAGGCTGCTCAGCCCGGCCTTGGCCGCGGAGTAGTCCACGACCACGGGGAAGGGCAGACGCGCGTTGATGGAGCTGATGTTGATGATGGAACCCCCGTCCACGACCAGCAGGTGAGGAAGCGCAGCGCGGCTGGCCCGGACCGCGCTGAACAGGGTCATGTCGAAGATCCGTTGCCACTCGGCGTCGTCGATGTCCAGGAAGCTCGGACGGGGCGTCGCGGTCCCCAGATTGTTGACCAGGACGTCGACCCTGCCGTACTGGTCCACCGCGTGTCGGACGAGTGCGCCCGGTCCGTCTGCGGTGGACAAGTCGACCGGGACTGCGGTGACGCCGTACTTCTCGTGGAGCCCTTTGAGCTCGGGAGTAATGCTCCGGCTGCCGACGGTGACGTGTGCGCCTTCACGGGCGAACGCATCGGCGATGGCCAGGCCGATGCCCTTGCTCGCTCCGGTGACGACGGCGACCCTGTCCTTGAGCTGGAGGTCCATGGCGGTCCTTTTCCGGGTTGGTCACCCCCTCTATCGAGGGTAGGCAGAACTCATGTACCTGAGCATGCCTGAGGCCCGGCTTCAGGTACGAGGCCTGGCTTTAGGGCTGGTCCGGCGATCATGGGCCGAGCCAGGGCCGGACCGAGGCGAGGGCCTGCCTGCGCCCCCATCGTGTTGACCGCCCCGGCAGGCAGTGCTGGAGTCGGCACGTGGACAGCATCCCCGCCAATCGGCGGCTCTGGAACCAGATCAGCAGCGCCTACCAACGCGAGCACGACCCGCAGATCGGCGCCACACCCCGGCTGTGGGGCATGTACTCCATCCCCGACGCGCACCTGCACGCCCTGGGCGACGTCACCGGCAAGCGCGTCCTCGAACTCGGCTGCGGCGCCGGCCAGTGGTCCAGGGCGCTCGCCGCCGAGGGGGCCACCGTGGTCGGGCTCGACCTGTCCGAAGCCCAACTCGCCGCAGCGTCCAGCGCGATGGGAGCGGTCCGCTACCCGCTGGTGCAAGGCGCCGCCGAACAACTTCCCTTCGCCGCCGACAGCTTCGACCTGGTGTTCTGCGACTTCGGCGGGCTCAGCTGGGCGCCCCCGCACCTGGCCGTCCCGCAGGCCGCACGCGTCTTGACCCGAGGCGGGCGCCTGGTGTTCAACGTCGCCAGCCCATGGTTCGAAGCTTGCTACGACGAAGCCGCCAGCCGCGTGACCACGACGCTGCAGCAGGACTACTTCGGGCTGAACACCATCGCCGAAGGCGAGGGCGCGACCAGCTATCAGCTCACCTATGGCGACTGGGTCAAGGTCCTGCGTGGCGCGGGTCTCGTCATCGACGACCTCATCGAGCCGAGGCCCGCACTCGGAACACCCAACGGCTACAACGAAACCGACCCACCCGACTGGGCACACCGCTGGCCGGCGGAACTCCTCTGGGTAACCCACAAACCGTAAGTGCTGTTGCGGAAGCGCCCTGGTCGTCAGTGACCGCCCGCGTCGATGTCAGAAGCAGATGGCAAAGGCCCCGGACCATGATCGCTCCGGGGCCTTTTCCCGTGTGCCCCCGGCAGGATTCGAACCTGCGACACCCGCTTTAGGAGTTTTCCCTGGAAAGGGCTGTGACAGGGCGAATTTGAAAATCGGCCCCGTGGCACGAGGAGTAGCGTGTAAAAGGCGAGGCGAGTCCCGTGATCGCACCGATTCCCGAAGACGGGTGATCCTCATGACCGACTCCGATGCACGGCCTGTTTCCCGGCATCTGCCCAGCGGTGTTCACGAGGCCGTGCAGCCGGGATGTGCGCTGCTCAGGCTGGAGACCACGGAGTCGCGCGAAGGCGTCCTCGACGGTGCGTGGTGGCCGCGGTCGCGCGACATCGCCGCCGAGCTGCCCGCGCTGCTGAGCGCCCTCACCGGTCATCTCGGCCCCGTCACGCGCGTCGGGCTGGACACCACGGCCTGGGAAGGGCTCCCGACGCGGATCGTCGTCGACGACCGAGTGGTACACATCGACTCCTTTCCGCTGGGCGACGACACCGTGCTGATCACCCGAGGTGACCAGGACATCTTCTCGCTGCTGGTGGTTCCGCCGGACACAGCGCCCGAGGCCGCCCGTGCCGCGATGGCTCAGGCCGTCCGGGCCGACAACGTCACCCAGGCGAATCAGATACTCATCGACACAGGAAGCGCGCAGGTGCCGCCAGAGTGAGGTCATCCGCGCCACTCCACCAGGAGCAGCGTCGCGTCATCCGTGGTGTGTCCGCCCCGCGCCCGCTTGAGCGTGTGGGACAGGGACCGTGCCACCGCCCGGATTCCGCGGCCGGTTCTCTCCAACTGGTTCACCCAGTCGATCATCAGGTCCTCCCCGAACTCGTCCTCCCCGGTCTTGTGCTCCTCGATCAGTCCGTCCGTGAAGCAGAGGAGGCGGTCCCCCGGCTCCAGCTTCATCTCGCTCGTCTGCGGCTGCGGACCCCCGAAGCCGACAGGGAGGGTCGTCGGACCGGTCAGCCGGAGTGTGACGCGGTGATCACGGACGAGCATCGGTGACGGGTGCCCGGCGTTGACCCACTGAAGATGCCCCGTCGTGGTGTCCAGCTGCAGCATTTGCGCGGTGACGAAGTGCTCGGGGCCGAACTGGTCCGCCACAGCGCGGTCCATGAAGGCGTAGATCTCCGGCAGCCCGGTGCCGGCGCGGCGGGCGTGGCGGTAGGAGCCGATGGCCACGGTCGCCATCGTGGCCGCGTCCAGTCCGTGCCCCATCGCGTCGATCATGGCCACGTGGAGGACGTCTCCGTTGAGGGCGTAGTCGAAGCTGTCACCCGCCACGTCATAGGCGGGTTCCAGGATCCCGGCCACGGCGACCCGAGGCATGATCATTGCCAGCGGTGGCAGCAGGGCCCACTGGATCTCGGCGGCGACGCTCATCGGTTCCCTGCGTCGGACACCGAAGAAGAGGTCGGAGTAGCCGTGCTTGGTCACGAGCAGGTCGGCCACCAGGCCGGCGATCCTGCGCAGTATGCGGCGGTCGTGGTCATCGACGCTGTCCAACGTCACTGCCATGACCCCGACCTGGTCGCCGCCGTCCAGCAGTGGCAGGTGAACCCGCACGCCGTCGTCCTCGGACAGTTCGACGGGGTGAGCGTCGAGAAAGCAGCGGCCTGCCTCGGAGTCGTCGATCACCTGCGGTTCGCCGTCCGTGAGGCCGTCGCCGGGCAGGGGTACGAGCAGCAGTTGGCCGTAGTCCTGCAGCAGCACCTGAGGCCGACGGCCCCCGAGCCGTTCCACCACGTCGGCGACCAACGGCCCGATGAGATGGGGCGGCAATTCGTGCGCGCGATCGAGGACCTCTCCCAGCAGAGCTTCCCCGAAGCTCTCGGAGCGGTCCGCACGCTGTTCGGCCGTCATCCCCTCACCTGCCATGCTCCGAGCCGATCGGAGCGGCGGGCTGGGACGGTGCAGGGTCTGCCAGTGTCATCGCTCCATCGAGGGGTCGTAGACGCCCCGGGACTGGCCCCGTCACCCGGGCCCGTCCGGATCGGGCCTCTCACCTGAGTCCGGACCCTCCTTCCGACTCCCATGTGTCCTGTCCGTCGAGGCCGCTCTCGGCGAGTGCCAGCAGGCGCGGAGCCGACAGTGGGTTTTCGGGGTCGGCGGCAGCGGTCAGCAGCCGGCTTGCCGTTCCGGCCGGCTCGTCGGGGGGGATCACCAGCAGTTCCCAGCGTCCCACGGTGCCGCAGTCCACGGTGATGGCATGCGCCTCGGCGGCGAAGTCGCTCAGGATCACCTCGATCACATGGCCGGGCGCCATCACCTCCTGCGGGGCGTCGGGCCAGGCGGCGGTCCCCACGGTCACGCGGGTGAGGGTGCCGATGCTCGGATCCAAGGAGCCGACCAGCGCGGGCAGCTCCAGTTCCAGTGCGTCGCAGCGCGGCCACCACGCCCCGTCCAGCGGACCATGACTGACGTCCGGCGTGAGGCGCAGCCGGGGCAAGGGCATCCGGTAGGAGTGTCCGTCACCTGGCGCCGTACCTTCGGCGG
Source organism: Streptomyces filipinensis (assembly GCF_014649495.1). GTDB lineage: Bacteria > Actinomycetota > Actinomycetes > Streptomycetales > Streptomycetaceae > Streptomyces > Streptomyces filipinensis. The sequence continues at coordinate 307,857 of NZ_BMTD01000004.1, forward strand.
GCTTGGTGATGGCGTTCATCGTGCGATCCCGTTCCAGGCGGCTTCAGGCTGCCCGTGTCTGTCACTCGCCGGGAACGGCGCCGCCGTGGTCGTGCGCCCGAAAAGCTCTCGGTATCTGTCAGGCTACTCCCGGCCGTGGCGGGCGGCGTGGTGCGCAGCCATCGCGCGGAGAGGCAGACAGCCATCGCGTGGAGACACGTCCGTACGGCGGACGACGGGTGCCGTGACCGCCCCGGCCGGTACGACCGTCGGCTCATCGCTCCTCTGCCGCATCATCGGCGTGCCAAGGGCACCTCTTCGACAGGCAGGGTCAACACGCAAGGGGCGACAGGGCCGGGCAGCCCGACGACCTCACCCATGTTCTGCCAGCCCCAGGACGAGAAGGCGGCTTGTCCTGCCTGGTCGGCAGGATGCAGCAGGGTGACCCCGAGGGAGGAGTGCAGGTCTGTGAGCAGACGCTGTTGCAGGCGGCGGGCGATATCGCGGTGCTGAACGTGCGGATGGGCCACGACCTGGGTGAGGACGACGAACCGTGCGCGGGAGGTGAGCCGCTGGATGATCTCCTGGAGCGTTCCGTCGACCCCCCCGCGACCGGAGCCGTCAGAGCCCACCGGAAAACCGAAGGCGCAACCGACCAGCACCGTCGTCTCGGCGACCAGCAGGGCGAAGCCGGGGCGGTGGGCAGTGACCGCCAAGCGGTGCAGGAAGTCTCCGCGGTCGTGGTACGCCTCGCCAGCGGTGCCCGCGACGGACTCCGCAGCCAGGTCCGCGATGTCCTCGCGCATACCTTCGGCCTGCCAGCGGGTCAGCCGGCGAAGCCGGATCCCGTCCTTGAGGACCGGCTGATCCGGCCGACGAGCGGGGTCATCGAGCGCCCGCGGCACGGTACTCGTGAGGTCACCGGGCGCGGCGGGCGGCACGGGACTCACGGGGGCCGTAAGGAGCAGCGAAGTCGATCCGGTCGCATCGAGGAGCCGGGTGATCTGCGCGCACGGATGGTGCAGCCGCAGGCGAGCGTGGACCCGGCCGGCGCGCCGTGATGCCGACAGGAGGACGTCCAAGCCCCTGGCGTCGCAGGACCCGACCGTGGTCAGGTCGATATCGATCACGGTGACGCCGTCCAGCAGACACTGCTCCACTGCGGCCCGCAGCAGCGGCGTCGTGGTCGGCCCGATGTCACCGGCAAGCGTGACGAGCGTCCGCTCTCCTCGGTTCCGCCGATGGATGTCCAGCCGGGAAAAGGTCATCACGCCTCCCCTCGGCGGGGTTGCGGACCTGCACGGGTGCTGAGCGCGGCCCCTGCCGTGATGAGCTTGCGCGGAGTTGCTCCGACCGCGGCGGACATGATGCCGACCCGTCTCCGCGCCGACCACTGGGGCGGCCCGGGGTTCGTCTCTCGCCGAGGACGACCCGGCGGGGCAGCCGGAGTGCGTGATGCCCTCGGTACTTCAACCGTACGTCGGCCGCACCGGAAGCGGCTGCGGCGACGGGCGCGCGGCACGGTAGGTGCCGCATCACCTCACGGGCCGTGCCCCGGTCCGGGCTCTGCGACGAGTACGAGCGCATGGGTTCCCGTCAGGCCCGGCTTGCGAAGAGCGCCTCCAGCGGTGTCCTCCACGCCTATGACGTGGTGAACCGAACGCCCTCCCCACTCCCTCTCCCGTCAGGCGGCCTGACGCGCGGGCGGACTTGCCCCGACGACAGGGCGTCTGAGGGGTCAGGTCTTGAGGCGGCTGACTGTGACGCGCTGGCCCTTCAGCAGGGGCAGGTTGCGCACGTGGAAGGCGTGGGCGCCCGTGACGTTGCTCCCGCATGGGCCACAGCAGCTCGCGCGCCGCGCTGAGCTATCAGCACATGACCAGCGACCGTGACCGGGCCATCGCGGATCGGCTCGGGGCCATGATCTGGGGCGGTGGGGGAGCGGCCTCCGACTCGGTGGCCTCCGACTCGGCCGAGAGGGGTCCTGCCGGGCCGTAGTGGCACGTCTGTGGCACGACCCCTGAAACGCCGAAGGGCCAGCCTGGGAGGGGATCCCTCCTGAGCTGGCCCTTCTCTCTGTGCCCCCGGCAGGATTCGAACCTGCGACACCCGCTTTAGGAGTGGGATCGAATCCTTGCCGGGGGGTGCCTGGCGCTGCCGTGCGATGCTGTTTCCCCTGGTCAGAACCGCACGGCGAGCCACTTCGTCCGGCTCATGCGGGCCTGTATCGGGCAGTCCGCTCACGCATCGCTCACGCACCTGAGGTACCTCGGTGTCGTGCTGGCGCATCCCCGTCTCTTCGTAGGGGAGTCTGCGGGGGCCCGGTTCGTTCTTGCGGCCTTCCAACGCCTTGCACATGTTGCCGCTCCGGCAACATGTGCAAGCAGCCGCGCCGATTGGCATGAGCACGTCTAGGAGGTTTCTTAGCTGAACCATGGGATGCTGGCTGGTCCCTTTGGCAAAGTGATCGTCACTGCTAGACGATTCTCGTGAGGAACCTTGTGAGTACGCTCGGTAGCTTCATCTGGTCGATCGCCGACCAGCTTCGGGGGCCCTATCGCCCCAACCAGTACGGGACTGTGATTCTTCCGTTCACGATCCTGAGACGGCTCGATTGCGTACTTGAGCCGGACCGTGCGGTGGTGCGAGAGCTGGCTGCGAGGTACGAGAACCCGAACCGGCTCAAGGTCGAGGTCAAGAAGGCCACGGGGCGGACGTTCTACAACACCTCCAACTACGAATTCGCGAACCTGCTGGCCGATGCGGATGGGCTGGCGGACAACCTCGCTGACTACATTGACCGGTTCTCGGCCGATGTGGACGTGTTCGAGTATTTTGACTTCAAGAAGGAGATCCTGGCCCTGGAGAAAGCTGGACTCCTGCGCGAGATCGTCAAGTCCTTCGGCGCCGTCGACCTGCATCCCAAAGTGGTGTCCAACGCCGACATGGGGGATGCGTTCGAGTACATCATCCGCAAGTTCAACGAGGCCGCGAACGAGACCTCCGGAGACCACTACACGCCGCGCGACGCGATCCGGCTGCTGGTTGATCTGCTCTTCGCTGAGAAGGACGTCGCCCCCTCCGGGGGCAGCATCGTCCGGACGCTGTACGACCCCACCGCCGGCACCGGCGGCATGCTCTCCCTGGCAGAGGAGCACCTGCTCGCTCAGAAGCCCGAGGCGAAGCTCAGCCTGTACGGCCAGGAGTACAACCCGCAGTCGTACGCCATCTGCAAGTCCGACCTGCTCGCGAAGGGGCACTACGCGACCAACATCGCCTTCGGTAACACGCTCACTGACGACGCCTTCAAGGGCCGCCAGTTCGACTTTTGCATGTCTAACCCGCCCTACGGGGTGGACTGGAAGCAGTACGCCAAGGCAGTCAAGGCGGAGCGTGACTCCGCCGGCCCCTACGGCCGATTCGCGCCGGGACTCCCCGCGACCTCGGACGGCCAAATGCTCTTCCTGCTCCACTTGGCCCACAAGATGCGCGCCCCCGAGGACGGTGGTGGCCGCGTCGGCATCATCATGAACGGCTCGCCGCTCTTCAACGGCGCTGCCGAATCCGGCCCCTCCAACATCCGTAGGTGGCTGCTGGAGAACGACCTGGTCGAGGCGATCGTCGCGCTGCCGACCAACATGTTCTTCAACACCGGCATCGCCACCTACATCTGGATCCTCGACAACACCAAGCAAGCAGACCGTCAGGGCAAGGTCCAGCTCATCGACGGCACGTCGTTCTGGACCAAGATGCGCAAGAACCTCGGGGCCAAGGGGCGCGAGATCAGCGACGATGATCGTGCCGAGGTAGTGCGGCTGTACGCCGACTTCGAGGACGCCGACCCCGACCACTCCAAGGTGCTGCGCAACGACGAGTTCGGCTACTGGACCATCACCGTCGAGCGTCCCCTGCTCGATGAGGACGGGAACCCTGTCGTGGATCGCAAGGGCAACCCGAAGCCCGACTCGAAAAAGCGTGACACCGAAAATGTGCCCTTCGCCTACGGTGGCTCAACCGCCGGTGCGACAGGAAAACGCGAGGTCATCCAGACGTACTTCGACACGGAGGTGAAGCCGCATGTTCCTGACGCTTGGATCGACTGGTCCAAGACCAAGACCGGCTACGAGATTCCCTTCACCCGCCACTTCTACAAGTACGTGCCACCCCGCCCGCTCGCCGAGATCGACGCCGACCTGGAGAAGCAGGTTGCCAAGATCCTTGATCTCCTCCGCGAGGTGGAGCAGTGATCACCACCCCGCCGCCCGACTGGCGTGAGACAACGGTGCGGCGAGTGTTGCGCCTGCTGGACCGACCTGCTCGGTCGGGGCTCGGTGTTATCACCGCCTATCGGGATGGCACAGTCACTCTGCGTTCGAACCGCCGAGAGGACGGCTACACCTTTTCTGATAGCGAGAACGGTTATCAGGAGATCCGCCCCGGCGACCTGGTCTTCCACGCCCTCGACGGTTTTGCTGGCGCCGTCGGCGTCTCGGACAGTCATGGCAACGGTTCACCCGTCTACCACGTCTGCGAACCTGTGGTGGGCGACGATCCCGCTTACCTTGCCCGCCTGCTACGCCACCTTGGTACCTCCGGGTTCCTCGCCACCCAGGCGCCGAACGTCCGCGAACGCAGCGTTGATTTCCGTAACTGGAGTACCTTCGCCCGCATTCCTCTTGTATTGCCCCCGGCCGACGAACAGCGAGCCATCGCCCACTACCTCGATCGCGAGACGGCCCGCATCGACACGCTCATCGAGGAGCAGCAGCGGTTGATCGAGATGCTCCGCGAGCGACGGCAAGCCATCATCGACGTGGCCTTTTCGGTGCTTGGTGAGCCTTGCGTGCAATTGCGCCGATACGTCAGATTCCTGACGAGTGGCTCCCGCGGGTGGGCCGATTACTACGCGGATGCGGGCGAGCGTTTCGTCCGCATCGGGAACTTGCCGCGAGCCAGCCTCGACCTTCGAGGTGACGTCCAGTTCGTCGACCTGCCAGCGAATGTGACTGAGGGCTCGCGAACGATGCTGGAGGCAGGAGATCTGCTCTTCTCCATTACGGCCTACTTGGGATCGGTCGCCGTGGTTGGGGGCGACTGGGTCGGTGCGTACGTTAGCCAGCATGTGGCTCTCTGCCGTTTGGAGTCAGAGCATGTGGATTCCAGGTTCATTGGGTGGTTCATGCTGACCACCAAGGGCCAAGATCAGCTCAAGGAAGGTGCTGCAGGCGGGGCGAAGATGCAGCTGGCGCTCGATGACATCAGGGGACTTCGTGTGCCAGTCGCGCCCATCAACGAACAGCGAAACATCGCTGCATCCCTCGATGAGCAGACCGCAAAGATCGACACGCTCATCGAGGAGACCGAGCGCTTCATCGAGCTCTCCAAGGAACGGCGGTCGGCGTTGATCACGGCGGCGGTGACGGGGCAGATTGACGTACGCGAGGGGGCGTGATGGCCGATCACAACGAGGTGGTCTTCGAGACGGAGATCTGTAAGTACCTCGAGGCTCACGGTTGGCTGTACTCGGAGAACGACCGTGACGGCGGGGAGTACGACAGGGAGCGGGCGCTGTTCCCGAATGACCTGTACGCGTGGCTGCAGGAGACGCAGAAGCCGGCGTACGAGAAGGCATTGAAGGCGGCGGGCTCGCAGGCGAGGTTCCTCGACGTGCTGACCGCGGCGCTGGACAGGCCGCTGGAGCATGGTGGGGGCACACTGAACATCCTGCGCAACGGGGTGCAGTACATCGGTGGCGGCCGGTTGAAGATGGCGCAGTTCCGCCCCGAGACCTCGCTCAACGCGACAACCACGGCGCACTACGAGGCGATGCGGGTCCGGGTGGTGCGGCAGGTGCACTTCTCGACCGCTGATCAGCGCATCCTCGATCTGGTGTTCTTCATCAACGGCCTTCCGGTGGCCACGGTGGAGTTGAAGACGGACTTCACCCAGTCGCTGGATGAGGCGATCAACCAGTACAAGCAGGACCGCAACCCACTGACTAATGGGCGGCCCGAGCCGCTGCTGTCCTTCGGACACCGCGCTCTGGTCCACTTCGCGGTCTCGAACGACCTCGCGGCGATGACCACCAGGCTGGAGGGGGAGAAGACCCACTTCCTGCCGTTCAACATCGGCTTCGACAGCGGTGCCGGCAACCCGCCTGGCGCGGACGGACGGTCGTCGACGGCGTACCTGTGGGAACGCGTCTGGGAGAAACACGCCTGGCTGAACATCATCGGGCGGCTGATGATTGTGCAGACCAAGGAGGAGTGGGACGTCACCACCGGCACGTCGGTGAGGCGTACGAGCATGCTCTTCCCACGGTTCCACCAGTGGGAGGCCGTCACGAGCATCGTCGAGGCGGTGAAGGAGGAGGGTGTCGGGCAGCGGTACCTGATTGAGCACTCGGCCGGGTCGGGGAAGACGAACACCATCGCCTGGACGGCCCACCGGCTGGCGCGGCTGCACGTTGATGATCGGAAGGTCTTCGACTCAGTCATCGTGGTCGTGGACCGCACTGTGCTCGACTCCCAGCTGCAGGATGCGATCCGGCAGATCGACGGCACCGGCAAGATCGTCGTGACTATCAGCCCCGAGGACGTCCGCAAGGCCGGCGCGAAATCGAAGTCGGGTCTGCTGGCGCAAGCGTTGAAGAACGGCGAGCTGATCATCGCGGTTACGGTGCAGACTTTCCCGCATGCGCTGGACGAGATCCGGACCGACGCTAGCCTCAAGGGCAAGCGGTTCGCCGTCATCGCCGATGAGGCGCACTCCTCCCAGTCGGGTCAGATCTCCTCGAAGCTGAAGCAGGTACTGACGGCCGAGGAGGTCAAGGAGATCGAGGAGGGCGGCGAGGTCGATGTGGAGTCGGTGCTGGCCTCGGAGATGACCGAGCGGGCCGAGTCGGAGAACATCTCCTACTTCGCCTTCACCGCGACGCCGAAGAACAAGACCCTCGAATTGTTCGGCCGCAAGGGTGCCGACGGGAAGCCGCGCGAGTTCCACCTGTACTCGATGAAGCAGGCGATTGAGGAGGGCTACATCCTCGACGTGCTCAAGGGCTATCAGTCCTACGACACGGCGTTGAAGATCGCCGGCAGGGCCGAGAGCGGTGATGGGGGAGAGGTCGAGGAGGCTGCTGCCCGCAAGGGTCTCATGCGGTGGGTACAACTCCACCCGACGAACATCAGCCAGAAGGTGCAGATCATCGTCGAGCACTTCCACGCCAACGTCGCCTACCTCCTTGAAGGCAAGGCGAAGGCGATGGTGGTGACCGACTCGCGCAAATCCGCGGTGAAGTACAAACTGGCCATCGACGCCTATATCGCCAGGCGCCGCGCCGAGGACGCCTCGTACAACTACCGCACCCTGGTCGCCTTCTCTGCCGGGGTGACGATGGGCGAGGACGAGACCTGGCACAGCGATTGGGGCCCGCAGCCTTCCAAGGATGACGAGTTCACCGAAGCCAACATGAACCCCGGTGCCGGGGCTGATCTGGCAGCCGCATTCAAGGGCGATACGTACAAGATCATGCTGGTCGCCAACAAGTTCCAGACCGGCTTCGACCAGCCCTTACTCTCGGCGATGTACATAGACAAGAAGCTGTCAGGGGTCACCGCGGTGCAGACGCTCTCGCGGCTCAACCGCACCCACCGCACGGCTGGTGGGGAGCAGAAGCGCAAGACATTCGTCATCGACTTCGCCAACAAGCCCGAGGACATCAAGGCAGCCTTCGAGCCGTACTTCAAGAACGCGACCCTGGAGACCGAGACCGATCCGTACGTCGTCGTCCACCTGGCTAACAAGCTTGCCCAGGCCGGAATCTACACCGAGGACGACGTTCGCAAGGTCGCCGAGCTGTGGGTGACTCGGAAGGGCAACAACGCGCTCTCGGCGGCGATCAGCCCGGCGCAGCACGGTTTCCGGCGCCGCTACGCGCGGGCGATCGAGGAGGAGAACAAGGTCACGCTCCAGGAGCTCGACCTGTTCCGCAAGGATGTCTCCACCTACGTACGTCTCTATGACTTCATGTCCCAGATCGTCGACTACGGCGATCCCTACATGGAGATGCTCTCGATCTTCCTGCGCTTGCTGGAGAAGGTCATCGCCGAGTCCGCCTGGGCGGCCGAGGTGGACCTTTCCGACGTGGTGCTGGTCGGGGTCAAGCACAACAAGGCAATCCAGGTCGACATCTCACTTGTGGGCGACGGGCAGCTGAAGGGCATCAGCGCCGCCGGCACGGGAATGAAGAAGGATCCGAAGTACGTCGCGCTCCAGGTCGTCATAGACAAGATGAACGACCTCTTCGGTGCCGAATCGTTCGCCGAGTACCAGGTCAGGGAGTTCGTGCAGGGACTCGTCCAGCGGTTGCTCGCCGACCCGAACCTGATCAGGCAGACCAAGGCGAACTCCAAGAAGCAGTTCCTGGAGTCACCAGATTTCCAAGCCGCCGTTACGGAGGCGGTCGCAGACAACCAGGACGCCCACAACACGATGGCTGACTACTTCTTCACCGACGGGCCGGCCATCAACTCGATCATCGTCGCCCTTGCGGATGCCTTCTACGAAGCAGCGATCGATCAGCAGGTGGATTCATAGATACGGCAGCACGCGCGTCGCACCCCAGCAAGCGGGCCTTGGGTCAAGGGCCGCCCGCCTACTGCCAGACTCCGACCTCAGCGTTTGCGCCAGTCTTTGTGGGGTTCGATGAGGGTGCTGCCTCCTGCCCACTTCATCCTGCAGACCGGGCAGATCACGTACCACTCGTCGCCTGGTGCACTTTCGTCCATGTACCCGTCCTGTCCTGTCCCAGGGCAGTCTTCGGTGATTTCTTCTTGACGCATTGCTTCCCCTCAGTGCCTGGTTGACCAGGCTGCGCCTTCGGCGGCGACAGCGGCAGAGCGGATGCAGGCTAGCGCAGCCCACTGACACGAGCAGGGCACTCGACAATCGTTGGTGGCGATACTCCGACGTCCAGAGCACGATGGTCTCCGCAAGTAGTCAAGATCGCCATAGGTCGCGATGATCACCCAGCTCGACAGCCGGGCACTTTGCAGGACTCCAGTTGGCGGGCGGACGGGTTGTGAGCTCGCCAGACGGCTTCCAGATCCAACGTGTCGCGCGCGGTGCGCATGCGGGTGAAGGCGTTGTCGGAAAAGCGCTTCAGGCGTTGGGAGCTGAATACGAACTCGTGGCAACACGCGGGATCAGCGTCGATGCCCAGGTGCCGCCGCAACGCGACGCACTTGGGTTGGGTCAAGGCAAGGGCCCCAGCGAGCTCGGCCGCTGAGCGGTGGAATTTGGCCTGGAGGTCCACCTCCCGGATCGCGGCGGCGGGCACGGTTTCATCAGCTGCATAGCGCACAGGCGGAGCCGCCTGGTTCTTGACGAAGCGCACCTTGATCAGCAGCCCCTCACCGTCCGTAGCAGTAGCCAGCTCCTCCAAGCGAGGGAAGACTTCCGAGCGCGTCGCTCCCCCGCGTATGCCAGCCTGAACGCGATCGACGTCCTTACTCGAGACGCGGGTCTCCGGCCCGGTGTGGGCCTCCATCGCCAACAAGGTTCGAATCCTGGCTCGCGCCTCGTGCGTCGCTCGTCGGCCCGGCTTGAGTAGGGCCGCGATCTGTGTGTATTCCTCGTCCAGGAGGAGCGCAAGGTCACGGGGCGGGTCAACCGACACCGGCAGTACACGGTCTGGCAGGTGGTCAGCGAGCGGCTCCTTGAATACGCCCCTGAGCAGGTCGTCGAAGAGTGTCACGGCAGCTCGGGCATGCACGTAAAGCAGTTGCTCGGAAACCTGGTTGAACCAGTGTTGCTCGTCATCACGCATGGCATCGATGGCTCTGAGCGTCCCTGCGTCAGGCTCGCTGAGCTTGATGTCCGGGTGTTCTGCAGCCTTGCGTACGCAGGTCTCAAATCCAAGTGACCGCCCCAGGGCCGGGTCGAAGACGCTAATGCCCTTCTGCACGAGCGCGGCTTTCAGCAGCATCTCGAAGGAGTGCTGAAGGTGCAGAAGTACCTTCGTTTCTCGCCCTCGGTTGTGCGGCGAGTTGAATGCCTCGGCCGCCGCAACCATCGAAGAAACGGCCTTCTCCTTGAGGACACGAGCCTCTTGCCTCAGTCTCACTCGCAGCCCTCACGTTCCAGACGCACCAGATAATCGGTGTCCAGGGTAGAGGTTTCCTGTCATTACGGGCTGGTAGATGCTACGACGAGCACCAGACCCGCTCGGTCGCCCCGTCTCTGTGCCCAACATGTTCAACGAGGCCCGCCGGACGTGCTCCGAGACTGGGCTCCGAGGGTCAATTCCTGCGCTGCCCGCCTCTTGGGTCAGCGGTGTCGCGGATCATCACGGTGAGGACCGGCGAGGCCGGTGACGGCTGGCTTTGCCCGATATCCTGGCGCGGTGGTGCGCAGTGCGGCTCCGAACTCCTGCAGCATGCGCGTGACCCGGGCGTGCTGGGTGGCGGCTTCGGCGGGAACCTTCATCGCGGTGGCCGTGGCGGCATCGGGGGCGCCCTGGGCGAGCTGGGCGTGGGCGAGGCGGGTCGCGGTGATGGCCCGAGAGCGGATCATGTGGGGCCGGAGGGCGGCCAGGCAATGTCAGTTCTGCCATGCGCGCGGCTGGTCGGTCGGGGATGTGGGCAAGCAACCGGCAGCCGGCCGCGCAAGGTCTTTAACCTCTGGAACACGGGGCGCAACAAATAATCACGGCCCTGTTCCGAGTCGCGCAGGCCACGCTGCCGCCGTGCTGATCCCTACTTCCACCCATCCAGCGATACCTGAGGGCCACCGGTGAGATAGCGGTGGAGGGCGCTCGCGGTGGTGTCCACGAACTCCTCCGGGATGGCATCGGCATCGACCCAGCAGACCTGAGCGTGCTTGCTAGGTTCGCGGTTCTCCGGTTCGCCGGTCCAGTCGTGCGCGGCGAAGACCACCGTGAGGAAGCCGTTGGGAGCTTCGACGCCCCAAGCGCCATGGATGACGTGGGCGACCTTCAGGGCCTCCGGCTTCACGGTCAGGCCGGTCTCCTCGTACAGCTCGCGTACGGCGGTCTCGGTAATCGGCTCACCGGGTTCGCTCTTGCCGACCGGGAGGTCCCACATGCCCTGGGCGAACTTGGCGTTCTGGCTGCGCTGGAGGAGGACGACGCGGTTGGTGGCCTTGTCGTGGACGATGATGGCGGCGACCAGCAGGGTCATGGATTCGAGGGCGGGCTTGAGGGCTTTGGGGTGGTCGTCGGTTGTCCGCTGAGCCACGGTTGTGTCCCTTCGTCGGCCGGTTGGTGGGCAGCTTAGGCCAGTGCTTCGCGTGCGCGGCGGGCCAGTTCGACCGCGCCGGGCACCCTGCGGCGCTGGTAGACGGCGAGAGTGGAGCGAAGCGAACTGATCGCCTTGCGGGTGCGGTCGGAGGTCATTCCCTCCATGAGGATCAGGGCCTGGGACCAGGCGGCGACGGCCTCATCGGCTCGGGCCTGGGCGGCGAGGCTGTCGCCGAGGTCGGCGTAGGTGAGCGCGTGGACGCGCTTGTACTTCTCGGGATCCCAGCGCACCAGTGCGTCGCGGTGCTGCTGCTCGGTGCCTACGTGGTCCGCGAGGTCGGTCAGTGTGCGGGCAGTGTGGCTGGCGACGGTGCCGGCTGCCGGACCGCTGACGCGGGAATAACTCGGCTGTGGACCGTCGTCACGTAGGAGGGCGTCTTCGGCGGCGAGCAGGGCTCGAGCCGCTGCGGGCTTCTCGCCCACAGCGGCGTACGCGCGGGCATGGGTGATGTGGAGCAGCGCCTCGGTCTGGCCGTCGACGCGGCCCAGGCCGCGGATCAGTGCGCCCTCTACGAGGTCGACGCAGTGGTGGGGCTGCTTGAGGCTGAGGGCCTGGTGGGCGAGGGCGCGCATCATCCAGGCGGCGTGGCCGTGTGGGTCGGCTTCGCAGGCGAGTTGGTAGCCGACCTGGTAGTAGCGCTGGGCGGCGCCTTCCTGGCCGAGGTCGTGGTGCTTCCACCCTGCGAGGTAGGCGAGTTCTGCGACCGCTCCGAAGGCTGCCTGGCGTAAGGCTTCGTTCGGGAACCGTCCGCGGAGCATGGGGGCGGCGGTGTCGGCGAGATACGCGGTGACGGTGGTGAGTCCATGGCCGCCGCCGAGGCGCTCGTCGGCGGCGCTGAAAGCTGCGGTGATCTGGCGTACGACGTCCACGTCCTCCGCACCGACCAGTGAGCTACCGGAGCGGGCGCGGAGCATGCGCGCTGTGGCTTCGTGGTCATAGGCAAGGGGCATGGCGACGCCGGCTGCGGTGAAGGCGGCCACGGCCAGGAAGCGTCGGCGTTCGACGTCGGCACGGCCCAGGTCGGTCGCGGCGAGGACGGGATCAGCCTGCTCGGTCGGTGCCTCGCCTCCGCGGAGACCGATCTCCGTCTCGGAGACCGTGCGGCCTGCTCGCCGGGACAGTGCCTCGGCGAGGTACTGGGCGGTCCGGCCGGTCGGCTGGCGGGTGCCGTTCACCCAATGGGAGACAGCCGACTTGTTGGTCTGGAGGGTCTCGCCGTTCTCGGCAGCGATGCGTCGGATGTCCTTTGCCAGAGCCTCGTAGGTGCAGCCCGTCGCCTCGATGGTGTCGCGCAGGCGGGAGTTGGGTTCTCTCTGCGCTGCCACGACCGCCTCCGCTCCGGAGTTGTAAACCGCGTATACCGCTTTGACTGCCTCTCACCGTACCCACTGTGTGTGACGGCGTGTTCACTGAATATCAGCCGCCCGGCCCGGTCCGACACCGTGACCAGGCTCCCCCCTTCGGCCGGGCGGCTCCCTGAAGTTCCGTACACCCGTTCCGGGTTCAGGCATGCCTGTGCCCGAACCCGGCCGATCAGAGACGGAGACACGGTGACCACCATCGACACCACGGCCATCACGGTCGAGCTGCCCCAGGCGTTCGACGAGCGCTGGAGCCGACTGCCGGGCATCCAGGTCGACGGCCGGCGCATCACGATCGACCCGGCCGAGTACTTCTTCCGCTTCGAGTCCAACACCTGGCTCGTCGCCGACTGGGAGCTGGTCAGGTCCCAGCTCCTGGACGTGGAGGAGACCACCGAGAGCGCGGTCGAGCAGCTCGCCCTGGACTTCATCAAGGCCCACAGTGAGTCCACCTCGGACGCCGCCCGCGTGCTGGCCACCGCCTACGAGGTGTACGCCTACCTGTTCCGCGACGAGCACCTCGCCGACCTCGGTCTGCCGCAGATCACCGCCGAGCACCTGCGGATGCTGCGCGAGGCGGCCACGCTGATGGCGCTCAACAAGGTCGAGCTGGACGGGCACATCTCCAACGTCGGCCCGTGCTGGTTCTTCCCCGCCGCCACCTCGGTCGTATTCGACCTGGACGACGAGATGGGCGGGATGCTGGACGAGGTCTACCACGGCAGCTGGTTCAACGAGCACCGCCGCATCGAGTCCATCAAGGCCCACACCGCCCTCGGCGGCCGGCTCGTGCACGGCTGCCAGTCTGTGCCGGACCAGTCCGGCGGCGTCGTCGCACCCTACGGTGCGTCGATGACCGCCTTCCGCTCCGACCTCGCAGCCTTCAAGGCCGGCTGGATCGAGCAGGTCTACGCCCACCGCGTCAGCCCTGCCGCGTAGCACCCGCACCGCACGCCAGGCTCCGGGGCGGGCAGGCACCTCTCGCCTGCCCCGGACGCCCCCACCGCACTGGAGAGCCCTTCATGGACGCGACCCTCAACGCCGAACTCCTGGACAACCTGCTGACCCTCGCCAACCAAACCTGCGCATCGCGTGAGGAGGTGCGCGTCTGGTCCATGTCCGGCGTCGAGCGTCTGACCTTCACCGACGGCAGCACCGCCATCTTCAAGTACGCCAGGAGGCCCTTCGACAGGGAGGAACAGGCACTCCGGTTGGCAAAAACGCTCGGCGTCCCCGTTCCTTCCGTTCACGCCTCGGCAGTGCTGGACGGCTGGCTCGGGATGCTGCTGGAAGACCTCGGCGCTCCCATCCGCGAAGCCGACGACCTCGACGGCGCCGCCGCAGCCGTGGTCCTGCACCGCACCCGCACGGCCGCGGCCCTGCCTGTCCTCGATCAGGAGGGTCTGCGCGGCCTCCCGGCGCGAGCCTCGGAACACCTCGGCCACCTGCGCAAGGCCGACCGGTGGGAGGACACCCACGACATCGAGGACGCGCTCGACCGCATCGCCCAAGCCGCCGAAGCGCGCTCGGCCGGCGCCGCGTTCGGCCCGTTCGGCTGGGTGCACTCCGAGTTCCACCCCACCAGCCTCCACATCGGCCGGCGCGGCTGGCGCCTGCTGGACTTCGCCCGCGCCTTCACCGGCCCCGGCCTGCTCGACCTCGCCAGCTGGCACGGCACCCTCGACAACCCCGACCCCGCCCGACTGCGGGTCTTCCTGGAGACGTACGTCAGCGAAGGCGGCACCCCTGACGCCCTCGCCAAGCGTGGCGGGCTTCCGGCCGAGAAGTGGGCGCTGGGCTGGCACCGCGTCTGGGCCGTCGAGTGGTTCATGGAGCAGTCCATCCGCTGGATCAACGACCCGGCCACAGACCCCGCCTACATCAAGGCCGTACGCCGGCACCTCACCGACGTCCTCCACCTCCTGGAGGTCTGACGTGCTTGCCCAGGCGTCCCCCTGGTACGTCCACGCGCTCCAGCGCACCACGGCCACCCCCGCCGAGCCCCTGTCCGTCCCCGCGCGGATGGAATGGACTACACGGCCCGGCAGCGGACCCGGCGCCGAAATCCTCGCACCGGATCTGCGCCGCAAGCGACTGCTGGAACTCGGCTGCGGCCCCGGCCACAACGCCGCCCACCTCGCCACCCGCTACGGCGCCCACGTCACCGGCGTCGACCTCGTCGGCCTACAGGTCCGCCGAGCCCGCTCCCACTACGGACGGCTGAACAACCTCACCTTCGTCGCCGGACACGCCCTGCACTACCTGCAAGCCTCCGACGAGCGCTTCGACGCGATCTACTCCGTCTTCGGAGCGATCGGCCTCGTCGCCCCTGAGCTTCTGCTCCCGGCCATCACCCAGCACCTCAAACCCGGATGCACCCTCGCCTTCTCCGTCCCCCACCCTCAGCGGGGCGGCAGGCGCCCTTCCACCGATGACCGGCCCGGCCGCGACTACGTCACCCTTCCCGACCGCACGCGCCTGCCCATCGCGCGCTGGGAGTTCGACGCGGAACGCTGGGAGAAGCACCTCGGACGAGCGGGTCTCTGGCTCGCCTCGGCCCAGGAATTCCACGACGCCCGCCACGGCCTCTGGCCCACCACCCTGCTGATCACCGCGCGCAAGCTCTGACCCCAGCCCCTGCCCCCCTGGGAGAACCCGATGCGCCCGCCCTACCTGCTTCTCGACATCGACGGCGTCCTCATCCCCTTCCCGGACGCGGAAGGAGCCGGCCCCGAGACCCACACCCGCCACGACGTCGTACCCACCGGCCGAACCGCCGACAACCCAGTCACCATCTGGCTCAACCCAGCCCACGGTCCCCTGCTCATGCACGTGATCCGAACCGGCCTGGTCACCCCCGTCTGGTGCACCAGCTGGCGCCAGGACGCCACCACGCTCATCGGCCCGCTCCTCGGCCTCCCGCCCCTGCCACACGTCGAGCTGCCACGTCCGCAGATCACGACCAGCCACCCCAACGGCTACCTGTGGAAACGCGACCACCTCGACGCCTGGCTCGGCGACGCGCCCGCCATCTGGATCGACGACGACTTCGCCAACCTCGACCACGAATGGGCCAGGGAGCGCACCGCCCGTGGCCATGTCACCGCCCTCGTCCAGCCGGACCCGCACGTCGGGCTCCTGGCAGAGCACTTGGTCGAGGTCTTGGCTCGTGCGGCCCTGTTGCCCGTCGCACGGGCTGATGCCCCAGGTGTCTCATGTGAAGCGAGGGTCGCCTAGACGACCTATTCCAAGGGGTCAGTGATCGTAGGCGATGCTCCTTAAAGCATGTCGTCGGTCGTCGCTCGTCTCCGCAGGCACCCCTTGGAACACACCACCAGGAGGAACCAATGACATACCCGCAACCGCTCACCCCCGAGGGGAAACTCGCCGACGCGAAGAAGCAGCTGAGCCTCCCGCGTATCGTCGCGATCTGCGGCTCCACCCGTTTCATGACCGAGATGACCGAGGCCGATCTGCGGGAGACGAAAGCTGGAAAGATTGTCGTCAAGCCGGGTTGCGACATGAAGTCGCCGCACGAACTTTGGTCCGATCCTGTCGAGGCCGAGGCGCTGAAGGTTCGACTTGACGATCTGCACCGAGCGAAGATCCGGCTCGCTGATGAGGTGCTCGTAGTCGGCGACTACATCGGAGACAGCACCCGAGCCGAAATCGCCTACGCCCGGTCGCTGGGCAAGCCCGTGCGGTTCACACACCCCGAAGTCGACCCCGCCGCCTGACCGCCCGCCCCCGCACCCTCCGCAGGCACCCCTTGGAATTGATCACCGAGGGCGGCAAGACCCGGGAATCGCTGATGCCCTCGTCACTAGCAGGGAGCGAGGGCATCAGACTGACGGCTATGGCGGTAGACCGCAGGCCGTGTCGACCCCTAGCGACGCTGTCGGTGCCGCTGTCCGATAGGCATCGTTGCCGCAGCCGTGGTCTGGGGGCTGGGGCCCTGCTGGGCGGGGACCGAGCCAGCGATGGTCGAGCGTCGGCGGGCTGCCTCGGCTCGGCGGTTGGGTGCCGGGTTTCGGCCGGTGTGCTGAATGCGGGCGATGAGGACGCGGGCGGGTTGGCGGGCGGTGGTCAGTTCTCGCTCTGCGGCGGCATCCTTGAGGAGCTGGTGGGGCTGATGGCCGCGGGCTTCGGCGTCGGCGAGAACGGTGGCGAGTGCAGGCCAGGCCGGGTCGGTGAGGATCCGCTCGGCGTGGACGGGGACTGCCGCTCGTACGTCGCTGGCCAGGACGCCACACGCTTGTGCCCTTGGGGGCCAGGCTTCGAGTTCGGTGAGCGTGGGGGTGAGGGCGTGGTCGGCGGCGGTCCGGAGGTGCTGGACTGCCTGGTGGGCCGCTTCGGCTTGGTGGGCGTGGTTCTTTGCTTCGTGCCAACGTCCGGCGACGATGGCGGCCCAGACGAAACCGGCGAGCAGTGCGGCCAGCGCGCTGCCGTCGGGGCCGGTGGCGGTGTAAACGATGTCGCGGGCCGCGAGGCGCAGGGCGTGGGCGGCGCGGTCCTCGGCGCGAATCCGGGAGCGCTGGGCTCGACTGAACGCCTTGGATGCAGCCAGGAGTTCGGCACGCAGGTTGGCGGGTGCCTTCTGGGCGGTGGCTTCAATCAGTTCGCCGAGGGCTGCGATGTGGGCCTGGGCGCGGGTGTCGTCGGCGAGGTCTGCGTGGAGGGTGTCGAGCGCGTCGGTGGCCTGGTGCCAAGGGGTGCTGGAGCGGTTGCGGCGGGCGGTGGGGTGCTCTTCGGGCTGGCTGGATTCGAGGCGGGCCTTGATCTTGGGCAGGGAGAGGTCGGGAGCGATCTTGCCTCCGGGGTGGAAGATTTGCTCACCGTTCTCGTTGAGGTCGCCGGGGCGGCCGGCGGCGTAACCGAGGAGGTCTCCTGACGGGCCGCGTCGGGTCTTGACCTCGATGCCGTCGGCTTCGAGGTAGGCGATGAATTCTTCGGCGCCTGTCACGTGGGGGATGGCGGCGCGGATGCGGTCCTGGAGCCACTCGGGGCTGGTCTGTTCCCAGCCGAGGCGTTCGGCCTTGTGCATCTCGGCCTGGGTGGGCCGGCGCACACCGGTGCGGTCGCCCTTCTTCAGCCGACGCAGCCCGTAGTCCTTCTCGATCTCGCGGCAGGCGTCGCCGACGCGCAGGCCGCTGTCGTGGAGTTTGGGGCGGCGGCCGTCTTCGCGGACGTTGGTGGCGAGGATGTGGATGTGGTCGTCGGCGTGGCGTACGGCGACCCAGCGGCAGGCCAGGTCGTCGTCGGCGGGGGCGATGCCGGCGGCCTGGACGATGCGCTGGGCGATCTCGGCCCACTCGGCGTCGGAGAGGTAGCGGTCCTCGGGCGCGGCGCGGACGGGGCAGTGCCAGACATGGTCGGTGACCGGCTTGCCGAACTCGCTGTTGCGCAGGCGTACGGGCGCGTCGAGATGGCGGGCGAGTTCGGTGAGCGTGGCGTTCTCATCGCGGCCGGGGTCGGGCCTGCCGAGCATGGCGAATCCGGCCACGATGTGCGGGTCGAGGTGTTCGTCGTGGCGTCCGGGACCGTAGAGGTAGGCGAGCAGACCACGGGTGTTGGACCCGGCCGGTTTGATGGCGGCGATCACGCGGCTGCCTCCGTCTCCGGATCGGTGGGCTGGCGCAGGGCCTCGGCGATCAGCTCCAGCAGGTCGTGGAGCTCGGCCAGGCGCTCGCGAATGTCGGACGGGGCCTGGTCGCTGTTGAGGGCACGGGCGATCTGGTTGACGTTGACGCCGATCCGGTTGAGCTGGCGCAGGACCTGAGCGCGGAAGACGTGGGTGCGGCGGCGGTCCTCGGACAGGGGCAGGTTGGCGGTGAACCGGCCGGCGAGGAAGGCGAGGACGATGTCGGCGGCGAAACCGGACTCGCCCTTGTAGCCGTGCTGGGTCGCTGCCTCCTGAAGCTGGGTGTGCTCGTCGCCGGTGAAGCGCAGGGGGCCCACTCGGACGACGCGCTTGGTGCCGGTGAAGCGGCGGATCGTGGGCTGCACTTTCTGCACGGCGGGCTCGCCGACTGTGGTCTCGGCGGCACGGACGGGGCGAAGGACTTCGCGCTGGGCGGCATGGAGCGAGTCCGGGTCGGGGCTGCCTTCGGCCCCGCCCTCCTGGTCCTGCGCCCCCTGGCGCTGGGCCGTCTCCGCCACCCCCGGGGCGGAGACCCCCGAAGACCGGCCTTGAGTCGGACTCGGGGTACTACTGGCTCCGCCGGGGGCCACCCGTCCGAACGCACGCCGCAGACGGTTCATCAGCGTAGGGGACTTCGTCAGCGGTATCGGCACGTCGTGAGTGTCTTCGGGGCGGTGCGGGTCGTGCGTCACGGGCGGTGCTCCAGGAGAGGTGGGGAAGGCGGGCAGTTCCGCAGGAGGGGGCGGCGGAGTGGGGGCGGTCACCGCGTCGTCCGCAGATGTGGAGAAGCGGGCGGTGAGTGAGACGGGTGGCCGACTGGCCGGGGTGACCGGAGGAGTTCCGGTCACCCTGTAGGGATTCCGGTCAGTCGCTGTCCGGACCGGTCTCGGCGGCGGCTGCGATTTCGGGCCGGAGGGTGGTCATCACGTCGGTCTGCCGCTCGCTGCTGATCGTCAGCCCCTTGGCCTTGACGGCCTTTCGGAGCAGTGACCGGGTGAGCGTGCCGTGTTCGGCGAGGGCGATCCGGCCGATCTCCACGAGTTCGTCAAGCGTGGCGCTGGGCGGACGGCCACCGCGCGGCCTGTTCTCCGCAACCTCGGAAGGCGGTTCCGTCGGCTGGGCGGCCACGGCGGTCGGAGGCACGGGCTGGGCGGGTTCGGCCGGTGGCTCGGCGAACGTGGCGGGGACGGTGACCGGTGGTTCTGGCACCGGAGCCGATGCGGGTTCCGGATGGCCCGCAGGCTGGTCGACGAGCTGGTGGATCTGCCGCATCAGGACGCCGAAGGCCAGCAGTGCGGCGGTCGGGGGGACCGCGGCGACCATGTAGTCGAGCAGCGGCACGGTGCCCGCGCTGCCGGTGCCGTTGACTCCGGCAACGTTGAGCGCGATGGAGCCGACCGATCCGGTGGCCGTCAGGGAGATCGCCCACTTGTCGGTCACTCTGCGCAGGCCCGCGCGGAGCATGAGCAGTTCGCCCGCGACGATGAAGGCGTCCAGGGTCGCCGGCCAGGCCCAGCGGCGGGTGGGAGAGCTGCGCAGCCCGTGCTGTCCGGCGACCTCGGCGAGGTGTGCGTACGACAGCCAGAATCCGCTGATGGTGAGGGCGACGATGACGACCCCGGCCGCACCGAGCGTGTACCGCTCGATGTCCTGCTTGGTCATCGACAGCCGTCCTCCGTCGGGGCGGTGCCCCCGACGGGTGGTTGTGCGTGTGGGGGTGGGGAGGGTCAAGCGGGGTGCTCCTGGGGTTTGGCGGTGTGATCCGTCTTGCCGTCTTAGCCGTTGCAAGCGCAGGTCAGGGCCGGTACGGCAGGGGCGTGGATGTGCCGTACCGGCGGCGTCTCGTCGTGTCCCCGGCCGAGCCGGACGGCACTGCTACGTTGTGCTGTCCTGCTCGGCGGGGCTGTGACCTGCGGTGATACGGCGAGGACGCGTGGGACGGCACAAGACGGGTCCGGGCTGCGTCCTCCCGGCGGCAGCGATCACGATGATCACCTTGCCGTCTTGTCCTCGGTTGCCGTCTTGTCTGCATGCCGTTTGACCTGCGGAATCACGGCAGGGACGGCAGGGACGCCCACCGGGGGATGCGGGGGTCAGTCAGTGCTGAGGGCGGCAGGCTCGGTGTCCACTGGGTGGACAGTGGGGCAGTAGCGCCGCCAGGGGTCGAGGAACTTGTTGCGCATGTAGCCCTTGCGCTGGGTTCCGTCGGGGAGGCGAACGTTGCCGGGCCTGATATCGAACTCTCGGAGCATCGCTGCCAGGTCCTTGGCGTTCAGCCCGTTGCGTCCCCACTCCGCCCAGGGGCTCTCGGCATCCTGCCGGAGCTGGTGGAGTAGTTCGTCCGTGGTAAGGCTGTCGGGCTCGCGCTGGGCTACGAACACCCTGCGGATGTCGGCGAGGATTCGGGCTCCGCCGGGCCGGTCCTCCTCTGCCTCGACCTCTGCGGCGACCATCCGTGCGCACGCCTCGCGGGCGCGACGGGGCCAGGATCCGGCGGCCAGGTCCGCGATGATGACCAATGGCTCCCAGGTGTCGGCGGCCCGGTCCTCCACCGGCATGTCCGGCTCCAGGTCCGCTGCCTCATCCAGCAGCGGCCTTGCCCATGCAGCGATCCGGTCGCGCAGGTCGTGCAGAGCGGGGATGTCGCGTCGGGAGCGGAAGGGCTTGACGCGCTCGCCCTCCGCCCGGCGGCGCATACGGATCACCACAGCTCGATCCATGATCGTGTCGGGCAGGTCACCGATCCCGGCGAGGGCCGCCATGGCGAAGGTGGCGAACCGGTGCGGGGTGTGGTCGTTGCCGACCACCCGCGTGACGTAGCGGTTGCGCTGGTGGCCGGCGTTGAGCAGGCCGCGCATCTCCTCGTTCTTCTCCGCCATCTTCGGCGTGCCGAAGATGGTGTCCGCCTCGTCCACCAGGAGCGTGGGCGGCTCCTCGGTGATCGACCGGAACACCGCGGCCGGTGTGGTGTTGATGGTGAGCATCGGCTCGTGGACCGTCTCGGTCAGTACGTCCAGCAGCCGCGACTTGCCGCACCGCTTCGCCGGACCCACCACCGCCAGCCGCGGCGCGTGCTGCCAGGCTGGCTGCAGATGCGTGGCCGCCACCCACAGCGTCACCGCATCCAGCGCCTCCGGCGAGGGCAGGATCACGAACTTCGCTATCTGCGCACGCAGTTCGTCCAGCAGCGCCGAGCCGGCGGTCGGCTCCGGATCCGGTGCCGGAGTCTCGACCGCCTCGACCGGCGCAGTCGGCTCGGGTTCGCCCTGGCCGGGCTTGCCCGGTACCGCGACCGGCGGCCATGCGGTGGCAGGGGGTTCGGGGGTGGAATAGGGCGCGGGGTTCTCAGGTTGCACCAGGTGGCTCCTCTTCTGCGCCGCCGGGCATGCAGGCCCAGCGGCGCGGATCGTTCGTTGGAGACGGGCGACGGGGATTCCCGAGCCTCCGGCGTTGCCGCGCCGGAGGCTCGCTGCGTTTCAGAGACTGAACACGCGCTGTGTCCCGAGTCGGGACACTCGCTCGGTTCCCCGAGGGAACACGGACAGTACGTCCGCCCCCGGCAACAGTCCAGCGTTTCTGTGTCAGCTCAGCGCAGAACCGTCTGCTACGCTCCCGCCTCTTCACGCCGCCAGCCCGAGCAGCTCCAACAAGTCCGCGGTCACCACCCGGTAGGCGTTGCCCAGGCGCAGCACCTTGCACGGGTAGGCGCCCCGCTTCGCCAACTCATAGCCCTTGCTCCGGCCGAGCCCAAGTGCTCGATTGCTCGTGTCCAGGTCAACTGCCACGGGAAGGGCGAGTACCTCTTCCCGGCTCATCCCCTTCGAGCCCTTCGAGTCTTTGGCCGTCGCGTCGTCACGCATGTAGTGCGTCCCTCTTCGTGCAGCCCTCGGCGAACGCGGTCATCACGTCCGGCTCCAGGCGTCTACAAACCAGGATGGCCAAGCTAATGTGTCTTCATGACACAACGTGGTTTCGATGATGGAAGTGACGAGGACGACGTCCCCGAGTGGGCGGACCGGATCAAGGCCAACGTCGCCGGCGAAGTCCGGCGCAGAAGGAAGGAGATGAGGTGGAGTGCGCAGGATCTGGCGGATCGGTGCGAGCAACTCGGGCACCCCATCCCGCGCAACGTGATTGCCAACATGGAGTCCGGCCGCCGGGCGAACCTCCCCCTCGTGGACGTGATGGTCCTGGCCGCCGCCCTGGAGACTTACCCGGTCTGCCTGATCTTCCCGGTCGGCTACGTCGAGGAGACCCAGGAACTGCCGTTGCAGCATCTCGTGCCCACCTGGGACGCCCTACGCCGCTTCACCGGCGAGGAGGAAGTACCCGGCTACGACGCGGGCCTGGTCCCCGACTTCGAACTGCACGCCAGCCTCGTCCGTACCGCTCTCGCTGCCCTCGAAGAGGAAGAACAGGCCCGGTTCGCGGCCAAGACGGCCACCAGCCGCGCCGAAATTGAAGAGGCCGAGCGCCAGCGGGCCAAGTACGCCGACCAGGCCATCTCCGCCAAGTACAGGCTCCGCTACCTCCGCCGCGAGCTCCGCGAGGACGGGGCCACCCTGCCCCATCTGCCACCCGCCCTGGGCGACGTAGACCCGCCCGAACCCAATACCGACACCACCCCGGAGGAACGCCCTTGAAGGGCTCCACCCATCGCCGCTGCTACTGCCGTGACCCCCACACGGGCAAGCCGCTCGGTAAGAAATGCCCTAAGCTCTCCAGCCGCAAGCACGGCTCGTACTCCATACGCCAGGAGCTCCCGCCCCGCGAGGACGGCACCCGCCGCTCCTTCAGTCGCGCCGGCTACGACAGCCTCAAGGCCGCCCAGACCGACCTTGACCACGTCCGTGCCCTGCTCGGCCTCGCCGACTCCGACGACGGCGAGGGTCTGGCCCAGATCGCCGAGCTGCTGGAGAAGGTGGCTGAGGAGAAGGCGCCGCTGCCGGGCATCGAGGCGACCCACAGGCGCCTCAGCCACGGCCTGGACCTGACCAGCCGTCTCACCGTCGGTGAATGGCTGGACATGTGGCTGGCGGGCAAAAAGGGGCGGCAGAGCGCTATCAGCCGCGACGAGAGCAACATCAGGGTTCACCTCAAACCGCGGATCGGGCACCTGCGGCTCGACCGCCTCCGGGTCACCCACCTCACGGAGATGTTCGAGGCCATCGCCGAGGCCAACGTCGAGATCGCCGAAGGCAACGCCGCACGGCGCAAGGCGTTCGAAGACCTGGCCCAGATCCCCTGGAAGGGCCGGGAGCACCGCGCTCGACGCAAGGCGATGAAGGCGGCGATCGAGGAGATGGAGCCCTACCGCCGCATCGTGGGCCCGGCTACCCGCCAGCGCGTACGCTCCACCCTGCGTGCCGCCCTGAACGCCGCGATCGCCCAGCAGCTCATCACCTTCAACCCGGCGGCCCACGTCGAGTTGGAGGCGGGCAAGCGGCCCAAGGCGCTGGTGTGGACGGACGAACGCATCCTCCACTGGAAGCGCACCGGCGAGAAGCCGTCGCCGGTGATGGTCTGGACGCCGGAGCACACCGGCCTCTTCCTCGACCACGTCGCGGAGGACCGCCTGTACGCGCTGTTCCACCTGATCGCATTCCGAGGGCTGCGACGAGGCGAGGCGTGCGGGCAGAAGTGGACCGACACTCACCTTGACGCCGGCCTCATCACCGTCGCCAAGCAACTCGTCGTGGACGGCTGGGAGGTGTACGAGGACGATCCCAAGACCGATGCCGGCGCGCGGACCATCGCGCTCGACTCCGACACGGTCCAGGCTCTCAAGCGGCACCGCGCCCAGCAGGACAAGGACCGCGAGGAGTGGAAGAGCGCCTGGGTGGAGACCGGCCGCGTCTTCACCAAGGAGAATGGCGAGATGCTCCACCCCGCCAACGTCACACGGCGGTTCGTCGAGCTGTACGAAGAGATCGGCCTCCCACCGGTCCGGCTCCACGACCTGCGCCACGGTGCCGCGACGCTGGCTCACGCGGCCGGGGCCGACCTGAAGGACATCCAGGAGATGCTCGGCCACTCCTCGATCACCATCACGGCCGATACCTACACGAGCCTGCTCCCCGAAGCGGACCTGGCGATCGCCGAGGCCGCAGCCCGGCTCGTACCGCGCGCCCGCGCCGCCTCCAAGGACGACGCTCCGGAAGCCAAGCACAAGGCCGGAGAGCCGGAGGCGAACGTGCCAAACGGTGTTGATCCGTCCGAAGAAATCTCGGGGTCTGGCACCCCGTCCGCTCACGCACCGCTCACGCAAACGGCCCCGGACGAGATGCCCGAGGCCGAATAGGACCCCTCTCTGGGGAAGAAACCCCAGGTCAGAGCGGTAACGCGTTGTGCCCCCGGCAGGATTCGAACCTGCGACACCCGCTTTAGGAGAGCGGTGCTCTATCCCCTGAGCTACGAAGGCATTGCTCGATCAGTGGCGACGAGGCCACCGCCGACAGTGTAGCGGGTGGCTCGTCGTGGCACGGCGGGTCGGGGCTTGCGGGGAGCAGGGGAGTGGGGGAGGGGGGTTCAGGACGGAGGGACGCGGCCGAAGCGGGAGGCGGTGTGGAGGTCCGTCTGGATGCGGTCGGCGGTTGCGCGGAGGGCGGGGAGGACGTCCTGGAGGCAGTCCCGCAGGCTGCGCCGGGCCGTATGGGTGGCGACGTTCAGCGCGGTGACCGCCCTGCCGGACCGGTCCCGTACCGGTACGGCGAGGGACCGCAGGCCCGACTCCAGCTCCTCGTCGACCAGGGCGTAGCCCTGGTCGCGGACCTGGGCGAGGGCCGGGGGGAGGGGGGAGGCGGTGTCCGCCAGGAGGACGCGGCCCAGGGAGGTCGCGGCGGCGGGCAGGCGGGCGCCGACCGCGATGTGCACGGTCAGCACCCGGCGCGTGTCCGCTCCGGCGGTGTACTGGATCTCGGTGCCGTCGGCCGTCAGCACCGCCAGCGCCGTCGGTTCCTGCAACCGGTCCGCGAGGGCCCGCAGATGTGGTTCGGCCAGGCGCGGGAGGGTGCTGCGGGACAGTGGCGGGAAGCCGAGGTCCAGGACGCGCGGGGTGAGGGTGAAGGTGCGGTCGGGGTGCGCCAGCACCAGGCCGAGGTGTTCGTGGGTGAGCAGCGCGCGGCGCGCCGTGGCCCGGGCCAGGCCGGTCGCCCGTGCCACCTCGGTCAGGGACAGCGCCGAGCGGCCCTCGCCGTACGCGGCCGGCACGGTCAGACCGCGGGCCAGGGACTCCACGAAGTCCCGGCCCAGCTCGTGCTTGGACGCCGTGGTCCAGCTCGCGAGGCCCGCGGGCGGTGGGCCGGGCCGCGGCGGGGGAGCGGTGCGCAGGTCGCACTCCATCGCCGCCGCGGCCGTACGAAGCCGGGGCAGGAGGCTGCCGCGCAGGCCGGCCGCGGAGTGTCGGCTCGTATGGCTGACCACGCTCGCCACGCAGGCCGGACGGCCGGTGGCCGGATCCCGCACCGGTACGGACACCGCGACCAGGCCCGGTTCGATCAGCTGGTCGTCCACCGCCCAGCCGTCCCGGCGCGCCCGCTCCACCCGTGCCGGGAAGGCGGAGTCGCCGGTGGGCACCGGGCCGGGCGGTACGGCGGGGAACGCCGTGTCCGCCGGGTCGGCCGCCCGGCGGGCGTGCCAGCGGGTCCATTCCCGCGGGGTCCACTCGGTCGCGAACAGCGGGCCGGGCGCGGTGCGTTCGGCCGGGAGGAGGTCGCCGATGCGGAAGCTGACGGACATCGCGCGGCGGCGGGTGGCCTGGTGGACGAAGCGGATGCCGTCGAGGTCGGCGACCGCGAGCGACACCGACTCGTCCAGCTCGTCGTCCAGCTCGTCGGCGAGCGCGTCGGCGCGGGCGCCGAGCAGCGCGGGCAGGCGGAGGGCGGCCAGGTAGGCGTTTCCCAGCTCCATCACGCCGGGGGTGAGGACGACGTCCCGGCCGTCGAGGCGGACGTAGCCCATGCGGGCCAGCGTGGCGGTGATCCGGTCGACCGTGGACCGGGCGAGCCCGGTGGTCCGCTCCAGCGCGCTCGGACTCAGCGTGCCGCCCGCCTCGGTCAGCCGCCGCAGCACACCGACCCCGCGCAGCAACGGCCCCACCGCTTCCCCCGTACCGCCGCGGGCGTCGGCATCCAGTGCGGTCTTCGCGGGCATCGGCTCTCCGGTACGGCATACGGGCACGCCCAAGGTAGACCCCGCCCGGCTCCCCTCGCCCGAACGGCCCTCACCTGCCCCGACGGCCGGCCGCCACTTGCCCGAACGGCCCCCGCATTCCCCTGAAGTGCCCCCGCATCCCCCCGAGGTTCCCTACGACCGCGTGACCCGGATCCGGTAGGCGCCGTCCTCGTCCGTGCCGATCACCCGCACGGTGACGCCGTGGCGGGGGTCCTTGAAGGTGCTGCCGGGGGAGAAGGGGGCGTCGGAGAGTTCCGCCTGGACGTTGGGGCTGCGGGTGCAGCCGCCGCTGCCGGGGTGGCTGTCGTAGACCCGGACGGGACCGCGTCCGGTGTCGATGGTGCCGTCGACCTTGTAGATCAGCAGCCCCGGCCGGCAGATCGCCTCGTCGTTGCCGCCCTGCTCGCGCACCTCCAGCGCGTAGGAGCTGTGCGCGTCGACGGGGACGAGGACCAGCTTCCCGCCGCCGGGCTTGTACAGCGGCGTCAGCAGGTACTCGGTGCTCCCCCGGGCCGCCGCGCAGCTCACCTGGGAGCTGTCCAGCCAGCCCAGCTTCCACTTGTGCCAGGCCAACAGGTCGTTTCCGGCCCCCCAGTCCTCGCTCATGATGTCCCAGTGCCCGACCGCGCTCCCGCCCTCCTGCGTGTACAGGTCGGGCAGGCCGAAGGTGTGGCCGTTCTCGTGCGGCAGCACGCGGTAGCCGGTGCGGTCGTAGGAGCCGGAGCCGTCGTCCTGGCGGGAGTAGACGAAGGACGCGTTGGCGATGGGGACGCCGTCGGCGACCGGGGCGTCGATGTTGCCGGCGAAGGTCACGGACAGGACGGTGTCCAGTGCGGAGGGGCCGGCGTTGGGGGAGATCAGGACGTTGAGGAGGTCGTACGAGCGGAAGTCCACGGCCGGGTCGGCCGCGTCCACGATGTCCTGTACGAGCTGCCGGTAGCCGGGATCGAAGGGGGAGCCGCGCTCTATGCCGTACTCCTTGAAGGGTTTGGGCATCCGCAGCCATGCGGTGATCGGCGTCTCGGGCCGGTAGTCCAGGCGGCCGTACGACGCGGTGCGGAACCACTCCTGGGTCCGCGGGAAGAACTCGTGGAAGCGGTCCATGGCGCTGCCCTGCCCGGGCGCGTCGGAGAAGTCGACCATCAGGGTCAGGGCGTGGACCGTGCCCGTGGAGCGGGCGTAGCCGTGCGGGGTGGGCAGGCCCTCGGTCATCTGCACGTCGCGGCCGCCGTGGACGGTGCAGGGGGCGAGGGCGGCGGAGCGGGCCATGCCGGTGGGCCCTGCGGTGGTGGGCGCCGTCAGGTGTCCGGTCCCGGCCGAGGTGCTGACCGCGAGGGTCAGTGCGGTCACCGCGGCCAGGGTGGCCACCCGGCGCGGGCGTATGCGGCGGCGGGTGCGGCCGCGGCCTTCGCGGCCCCGGCCGCCCTGGGGGGAACCGCCGCCGCGGGGGCGGGCGGGGGTGTGGCCTCCTGCGGGGAGGCGCCCGTGGGGAAGGGATATGCGGTGGGGCGGCTCCGGCTGCATGCATGGGCCCTTCGCTCCACGGCAGCCGCCGGTCTCCGGCTGCACCCTTGCGCTCACCCTGTGTCGCCGGGGTGGGGGCCGCGCGCTGGAGGAGACCGATCGTGGGAATGCCGGTCCGCACGGGGGTGAATCCGGGCCGGTGAGGAGTGTGGCGGCGGGTGTGGCTCAGGTCACAGTGATTCTTCGCGCGGGCGGGAAATAACCGGGGACCGTTTCCCCGTTTAGCCCTGTGTCCGAGCGAAACGGGGACTCCCTCCCCGGATCGCCGGCGAGGCACCCCGTGCTTCGCCCCCTCGCTTCAAAGGAGTCCACCGTGTCGACCGCGACCACCCCCGCATCGCGCAAGGTGCACCGGCCCCGCGCCGACGCCCTGCGCAACCGGGAGCGGATCGTCACCGCCGCCCGGGAGATGTTCGTCGAGCACGGCTTGGACGTGCCGCTCGACGAGATCGCCCGCCGGGCCGGCGTCGGCAACGCCACGGTGTACCGCAACTTCCCCGACCGCGAGGCCCTCGTCCGCGAGGTCGTCTGCTCCGTCATGGACCGGACGGCCGAGGCGGCCGAGGTGGCCCTCGCCGAGACCGGGGACGCCTTCGCCGCGCTGGAACACTTCGTGCACGCCGCCGCCGACGAGCGGATCAGCGCGCTGTGCCCGATGATCTCCAGCACGTTCGACCAGCACCACCCCGACCTGGAAGCCTCCCGCGAGCGCATCGAACAGCTCGTGGAGGAGGTCATGGGCCGGGCCAAGGCGGCCGGACAGCTGCGGCCCGACGTCGGCGTCGGCGATCTGCTGATCGTCGTGGCCCAGCTGAGCCGGCCCCCGGCCGGCACGGACTGCCTCCACGGCGACCGTTTCGTGCACCGCCACCTCCAGCTGTTCCTCGACGGCCTGCGGGCGCCCGCCCGTTCCGTCCTGCCGGGCACGGCCGTCACCATCAAGGAGCTGCGCGCGTGCTGACCGATTAGTTCGGCTCCCGATCCCAGTCCATCCCTACGGCACGTAGCAGCAGCCGCGCTCCTCCCCGCTACGGCCTTCCTCACCGCGGCCCTTTTCTCGGCATTTTTCCGTCACGAAGTCCCGAAGTGGGTACCTCCATGTCCGACACAGCCCGCAAGGCTCCCGGCGCCGGCCTGACCGGCGACGCCAACCGCTGGAAGGCGCTCGTCTTCATCGCGCTGGCCCAGTTGATGGTCGTCCTCGACGCCACCATCGTGAACATCGCTCTGCCGTCCGCGCAGACGGACCTCGGCATATCCGACGGCAACCGGCAGTGGGTCGTCACGGCCTACGCCCTCGCCTTCGGCGGCCTG
This sequence comes from Streptomyces filipinensis, assembly GCF_014649495.1. Taxonomy (GTDB): domain Bacteria; phylum Actinomycetota; class Actinomycetes; order Streptomycetales; family Streptomycetaceae; genus Streptomyces; species Streptomyces filipinensis. Next base: position 337,166 of record NZ_BMTD01000004.1, read on the forward strand.
CTGCTGTTCGGCGGCCGTATCGCCGACAAGTGGGGCCGCAAGCGCGCCTTCGTCACCGGCCTGGCCGGCTTCGCCCTCGCCTCCGCGCTCGGCGGCGCCGCCACGACCGGCGCGATGATGTTCGGCGCCCGTGCCCTGCAGGGTGTCTTCGGCGCGCTGCTCGCCCCGGCCGCGCTGTCGCTGCTCGCCGTGATGTTCACCGACGCCAAGGAACGCGCCAAGGCGTTCGGCATCTACGGCGCCATCGCCGGCGGCGGCGGTGCCGTCGGCCTGATCCTCGGCGGTTTCCTCACCGAGTACCTGAACTGGCGCTGGACCTTCTTCGTGAACATCCCCTTCGCCATCGTCGCCGCGGCCGGCGCCTACTTCGTCATCCGTGAGCCCGAGGGCGGCCGCAACCGCTCCCCGCTCGACATCCCCGGCGTGATCCTGTCCACCCTCGGCCTGGTCGCCCTCGTCTACGGCTTCACCCGCGCCGAGTCGGACGGCTGGAGCGACGCGGTCACCATCTCCATGTTCGTCGCGTCCGCGGTGCTGCTCGGCGCCTTCGCGTGGGTCGAGTCCCGGGTCAAGGCCCCGCTGCTGCCGCTGCGCGTGGTGACCGACCGCAACCGCGGCGGGATCTACCTCTCCCTCGGCCTCGCGATCATCGGCATGTTCGGCCTGTTCCTCTTCCTGACCTACTACCTGCAGGTCGTGAAGGGCTACTCGCCGGTCAAGACCGGCTTCGCGTTCCTGCCGATGGTGGCCGGCATGATCACCGGTTCCACCCAGATCGGCACACGGCTGATGACCCGGATCCCGGCCCGCTTCCTGATGGGCCCCGGCTTCCTGGTCGCCTCGCTCGGCATGCTGGTGCTGACCCAGCTGAAGATCGACTCCGCGTACGGCACCCAGCTGCTGCCCGCGATGGTGCTGCTCGGCCTCGGCATGGGTACGGCGTTCATGCCGGCCATGTCCCTGGCCACCCAGGGCGTCCAGCCTCGCGACGCCGGTGTCGCCTCCGCGATGGTCAACACCTCGCAGCAGGTGGGCGGCGCGATCGGCACCGCCCTGCTGAACACCATCGCCGCGTCCGCGACGACCTCGTACGTCAAGGACCACATCGCCGGCGCCACCACGAAGCCGCAGCAGCAGCTGGTCGGGCTCCAGGGCATGGTGCACGGCTACAGCACCGCGATCTGGTTCGCCGTCGGCATCCTCGGGCTCGCCGCCCTGATCGCCTTCACCTTCGTCAACGCCGGCCGGCCCGGCTCCACCACGGTGGCCTCCGGTGAGGGTGCCGGGAGCGTCGAGGACGAGGTGCCGGTGCCGGTGGTGGCGCACTGAGGTGCCCCCTCGGCGGAGCCGGAAAAGGTCCGCCCGGCGGGGCCCGGGAAGGTCCGCTCAGCGGAGCCAGGGAAGGTCCGCACCCGCTTCGTTGGGCTGAAGGCCCTCGGCGATGATCTGCATGATCTCGCCGAGGGTCTTCTGCTGTTCGGGGCTGAGCCGGTCGAACATCGCCTGCCGTACGGCGGCCACATGGCCGGGCGCGGAACGCCCCAGCACCTCGGCCCCCGCCTCGGTGAGCACCGCGAACTGACCCCGCTTGTCCGAGGGGCAGTCCTCACGGCGCACCCAGCCGTTCTTCTCCAGCCGCGCGATCGCGTGCGACAGCCGCGAGCGGGTGATCTTGGCCTGCATCGCCAGCTCGGTCATCCGCAGCCGGCGACGCGGGGCCTCGGCGAGGCCGACGAGAAGGCCGTAGTAGATGTGCGGCATGCCCGCGTCGCGCTGCAGCTGCCGGTCGAGGTGGTCCTCCAGCAGGGTGGTGGCGTGCAGGTAGGCACGCCAGACGCGCTGTTCCTCGTCGGTGAGCCAGCGGGGCTGTGCGGCGGAGTCGGATGCCGTGTTCATGTGTCCCACTGTACGAGTCCGCTCCTTGAAACTTGAACAAGTCGGGCGTATCGTCGGGCGTAGAGCTTGAGAGTTAAAGCAACTCGCATCTCGCATCTTGCAACTGGCTGCTCGCGAGCGCCGATGTGCGCTCGCCGGCGCCTGCGTCCACGGGAGCCGCCGTCATGTCCACCACCGCACAGGAGAAGCCCGCCGCCGGGCCGGAGCGCATGCCCGCCCTGTACCTCAGCCACGGCGCCCCGCCGCTCGCCGACGACCCCGTCTGGCCCGGCCAGCTCGCCGCCTGGTCCGCCGGCCTGCCCCGGCCCCGGGCGATCCTCATGGTCTCCGCCCACTGGGAGGAGGCCCCGCTCGCGCTGGGCGCGGTGGACACCGTCCCCCTCGTCCACGACTTCTGGGGCTTCCCCGAGCACTACTACCGGGTCCGGTACGACGCCCCCGGCGCACCCGAGCTGGCCGCATCCGTCCGCGGGCTGCTGCGCGCCCCCGGCACCCCCGTCCAGGACATTCCCGACCGCGGCCTCGACCACGGCGCCTACGTCCCCCTCGTCGAGATGTTCCCGGCCGCCGACATCCCCGTCCTGCAGATCTCCATGCCCACCCTCGACCCGGTCCGCCTCATGGACATCGGCCGCAGGCTCGCGCCCCTGCGCGACGAGGGCGTGCTGATCGTCGGCTCCGGCTTCTTCACCCACAACCTCGCCGCCCTGCGGCACACCGGCGGCGGCGTGCCCAGCTGGTCCTCGGAGTTCGACGACTGGGGCCGCCGCGCGCTTCAGGCCCGCGACTGGGACGCCTTGCTGGACTTCCTGAACAAGGCCCCGGCCGGCCGCTACGCCCACCCGCGCACGGAACACTTCGCCCCGCTGTTCGTCACCATGGGCGCGGCCGAGGCGGGCGGGGAGCTGGACGCGCAGAAGTCGGTGATCGACGGGTTCTGGATGGGGATGGCGAAGCGGTCGGTGCAGTTCGGCTGAGCCGCGGCCCCGGTCACAGGTCCTTCTCGTACCAGGCGACGTCCCAGTAGCGGCCGAACTTGCGGCCGACCTCGCGGTACGTGCCGACGTGCCGGAAGCCGAAACGGGCGTGCAGCCGGCCGGAGGCCTCGTTGGGCTGGGCGATCCCGGCGTAGGCGCGGTGGACGTCCTCCTCGGCCAGTGCCTTGAACAGGGCGTCGTAGAGCAGCGTGCCGACGCCGCGCCGCCCCGCGTCCGGGGCGACGTACACCGAAACCTCCACGGACGTGGCGTACGCGGGCTTCGGCCGGTAAGGGCTGGATGTGACGTATCCCAGAACGCGCTGTGAATCGCCCTCCGGATCGCCTTCCGTGGCAACCATCAGGCGGTACGGGCCGTCTTCCGGGTGGGAGAGCAGCCAAGGGCGGCGCTCTTCCGGAGTGAAGACCGCGGTATCGAATGTGATGGCCGTCTCACGCACGTAGTGGTTGTAGATCGCGGTGAGGGCGTCGAGGTCCCCCTCGACTCCTGGCCTGACCTGCACCTCTCTACGCTCCGTCGGCATCTCGCCTCCCTGTGTGGCGGAACAGGGTACTGCATGATCAGAAAAATTGGGGGACGGGTTGGGAATTCTGTCCGGATTCCAGTCGTTGTTTCCCACGGATGCAGGGCACTCGGAGAGAGTCCCAGTGACACTCCCCCCGATGCCGAGCGTTCAGCAGGACCACCCGCCAGCCCACCATCGCAAGGGAGCACGCATGGCAACCCGTGCCGTCGCCCGTCGTAAGTCCGCCACCGGCGAGACGGCCGACTCGGCAAGCAGTGTTCGCGCTCATGGCGGCGAGATCGCGGACCGCGACCTGGTCGGCATGTACCTCGACGAGATCGCGCGTACGCCGCTGCTCGACGCCGCCAAGGAGGTCGAGCTGTCCCAGACCATCGAGGCGGGTGTCTTCGCGCAGCAGGTCCTCGACGGTGAGGAGGAGTCCAGGACGGACGCCAGCCGCGAGGAACTGGAGGCGCTGGCCGCCGTCGGCGAGCGGGCCAAGGACGTCTTCATCCGTTCCAACCTCCGCCTGGTCGTGGCGGTCGCCCGGCGCTACCCGCGCAGCGGCCTGCCCCTGCTCGACCTGATCCAGGAAGGCAACGCCGGCCTGGTGCGCGCGGTCGAGAAGTTCGACTACCGCAAGGGCTTCAAGTTCTCGACGTACGCCACCTGGTGGATCCGCCAGGCGATCACCCGCTCCATCGCCGACCAGTCCCGCACGATCCGGCTCCCCGTCCACCTGGTGGAGGAGCTGGGCCGTATCCGCCGCGTGCAGCGCGAGTTCAACCGTGAGAACGGCCGCGACCCGGAGCCCGCGGAGATCGCCGTGGAGCTGGGCACGACGCCGGAGCGCGTCATCGACGTCCTCGACTGGGCCCGCGACCCGGTGTCGCTGAACATGTCGGTGGACGACGAGGGCGAGACCCAGTTCGGTGACCTCCTGGAGGACACCTCGGCGGTCTCCCCTGAGCAGTCCGTCCTGACCCTGCTGCGCAGCGAGGAACTGGACGACCTGATCGGCCGCCTGGACCAGCGCACGGCCTCCATCATCAAGATGCGGTACGGCATCGAGGACGGCCGCGAGCGCACCCTGACCGAGGTCGGCAAGGAGCACGGCCTGACCCGCGAACGCATCCGCCAGATCGAGAAGCACGCCCTCCTCGAACTGAAGAAGCTGGCCCGCGACACCGGCTTCGACGCGGCGGCGTAACAGGTGCCGGGGGGTGCCGGGTGCGCGGGGCCTGGGCGCGGCGTGTGCCGCAGCGGGGTGGGTGCCGGGTGCGCCGGAGCCGCTCCGCTGCGGCGGGGCCGCCCGGCGTGCCGCGCGTCCGGCCCACCGGGCGGCGCACGGTGCGCCGAGGCGGGTGGTGTCTTGGGGGCTTACGGTGCCCAGGGGGCGCGCACGCCGGTGGCGAAAGACGGCGCAAACATGACGTGGTCCCCTCGCTTCAACGCCCGGGTCCGCGGGAAAAACCCTTCCGGGTCCAGCAGCATCCAGGCCCCAGGAACCGCACTCCCCATGCACCGCGCAGACCGGCCGACCCCACGCGCCCCCACCGCACCACAGAGCCAGGTCCCGACGCAATCCCCCCCGGCGCCGGGACCTTCCCCGGCCGGGCTCCGGCACCCATCCCCCCTGGGTGCCGGAGCCCGGCTCTTCCTTGCCCGGCAGGCCCGCCCCTGTGCCCCAAGCAGCCGCCGAACGCCTGAGGGGGATTCAAGTCCGCGCGGACGGGAGAGCGGTGACGCACTCATGGAATGGCGGCCCACCCCGTACCTGAACCCCGGGGTGGACCGCCGGATGGCAGATTCTGCCACATGGGCATAGCCTGCCGGGATGAGCACCACCCGCAGCGCCGCCCACCAGCCGTTTTCCGCCTCCTCGCCCCTCTCGCTGACCGAGCGCCGGAAGGCCGAGACCCGGATGGAGATCGCCCGCGCGGCGGCCGCCCTGTTCGTCCGCCAGGGCCTGCGGGCGACCCGCGCCGAGGACATCGCGCAGGCGGCGGGCATCGCACCGCGGACGTTCTACCGGTATTTCGCCACCAAGGAGGAAGCGGTCGCGCCCCTCTACGCGGCGGGCGCGCAGCGCTGGACGGAAGCGGTCCGCTCGGCGCCCGACGGGCTGACCGTACCGGAGGCGCTGGAACACGCCGTCCACCACACCCTCACGCCCGGCGTCGCCGTCTCGGCTGCGTCCTGGGAATGGGTCCGCACGCTCATCCGTCTGGCCGGTGACAGCCCCGCCCTGCGCAAGGTCTGGGCCGAGGTGTGCCAGGCGTCGGAACAGAACCTGGCCGAGATCCTGGCGTCCCGCACGGTGTCAACGGGGCCGGGGGGCAGTGGACTTGAGACGAGCGGGACCGGCGGTCCGGCGGCAGGCGAGGACGCCGAGGGGAACGCGGGGGCCGAAGGATCGGAAGCGGCCGAGGGAGCGGAAGGGGCCGCGGGCGTCGAGGGGGGTGCGGGAACGACGGGAGTCGAAGGGGGCGCGGGAGTCACGGGAGCCGACGAGGGCGCGGGGGCGGTGGCCGGAGGGGACGCGGGAACCAGGCGGGTCGAAGGGGGCGCGGGAGGCGGCATCGTTGCCCTGTGTCCCGCGGCTGCCCCCGTACCGGTCACCCCCGGCCACCGCCTCACCGCGGCCGTCGCCGGTGCCGCCGTCCGTGTGGCCGTGGAGGCCTGGGCCGCCACGTCCTGCCCGCCCGCCGGTCCCGAAGGCCCCGCGGCCCTGGCCCTGCGCAACCTCGCTTCCCTGCGGGGCTTCGACTGGAGCGGCGGGCGTGACCGGTCGTCACCCTGACGCCCCCTCCTGGGCGCCGCCCGTCCCCGCCCGGCTCAGTCGCGCGCCCAACTCCCTCACACAGGACACCAGTTCAGCGGGCTCGTGCACCGTGAACTCGCAGTCGGTCAACGCCAGCCGCACCGCCAGCCACTCCACCGAATCACCGGAGGCGCCCCGCAGCACACAACCGCCCTCACCGTCGTCCTCCGGTGTGCCGAGCCACGCCGGAAGCCGCGCGGAGACCTGCTCCGCCGACGCGGCGAACCGCACCGCGAACTCATATGTCTCCTGCCGCCGTTGGATGGACTGCCGCAGGTACTCGGCGGCGTTGCCCGTCGGCAGCTCCCGCGGCGCGAACCGGGCTCCGGTCGCGAACGGCTCGCTCACCCGGTCCACCCGGAAGGTCCGCCAGTCGGCGCGGTCGAGGTCGTAGGCGACGAGGTACCACCGCCGCCCGGTCGACACCAGCCGGTGCGGTTCGGTCAGCCGCCGCGACTCGCTGCCGTCCTTGTCGCGGTAGACGAACCGCAGCCGCTCGTGCCCCGCCACCGTCGAGGCCATCACGGTCAGCGTCTCCGGCGCGATGCTCGGGCCGTCCCCGATGGTCAGCGGTGTGGTCGCCGCCTGCAGCGTGGACACCCGGTGGCGCAGCCGGGCCGGCAGCACCTGCTCCAGCTTGGCCAGGGCCCGTACGGACGCCTCGTCCACGCCCGCCACGGCATGACCGGCACCCGCCCGCAGGCCCACCGCGATCGCCACCGCCTCCTCGTCGTCCAGCACCAGCGGAGGCATCGCCTTGCCCGCGACCAGCCGGTACCCGCCGTCCGCGCCCTTCGTGGCCTGCACCGGATAGCCCAGCTCCCGCAACCGGTCGATGTCCCGCCGCACCGTTCGACGCGACACCCCGAGCCGCCCGGCCAGCTCCCCACCGGGCCACTCCCGCGGGGTCTGGAGAAGGGAGAGGAGCTGGAGGAGCCGGGCCGGAGTGTCCGTGGTCATAGATACGAGAATGCCGCAGCACTAGGACATGATCTGACCTAATAAGGGCCTACGTTCATCTCATGACCCCGAACGACCCCACGGCCGCCCCGGCGGCGCCTGTCGCACCTCCCTCCGACCGATCCCGCTGGCTCGCCCTGGCCATCGTCATGACCGCCGCCTTCATGGACCTGGTCGACGTGACGATCGTCAACATCGCCATCCCGTCCATCGAGCGGAGCGCGAACGCCTCGGTCAGCCAGATCCAGTGGATCACCGCCGGTTACGCCCTGGCCTTCGCCGCCGGTCTGATCACCGGCGGCCGTCTGGGCGACATCCACGGCCGCAAGCGGCTGTTCCTGATCGGTATCGGCGGCTTCACCCTCGCCTCCGCGCTGTGCGGCTTCGCGGCGAACCCGGAGATGCTGGTGGCCTCCCGCATCCTGCAGGGCGGCATGGCGGCGATGATGGTGCCGCAGGTCCTCTCGATCGTGCACGCCACCTTCCCGGCGCACGAACGCGGCAAGGTGTTCGGCATGTTCGGCGCGGTCGTCGGTCTGGGCGCGGTCTCCGGCCCGCTGCTCGGCGCCCTGCTGACCGAGTGGAACCTGTTCGGCCTGGAATGGCGTCCCATCTTCCTCATCAACCTCCCCGTGGGCGTCGTGGCCTGGCTGCTGGGCCGCCGCTTCATCACCGAGTCGAAGGCCCCCAAGGCGCTGAAGCTGGACCTCGTCGGTGTCGCCCTGGTCTCGCTGGGCCTGCTGATGCTGCTCTACCCGCTCACGCGCGGCCGGGAGCTGGGCTGGCCGCTGTGGGGGTACGTCTGCATGGCCGGTGCGCTCGTCGTCTTCGCGGCGCTGGTGTCGTACGAGAAACGGAAGGCGGCCAGGGACGGTTCCCCGCTCATCGAGCTGTCCCTCTTCCGGGTGAAGAGCTTCGCCGCCGGCATCGCCGTGCAGACCGTCTTCGGTGTCGCGCTCGGCATCTTCTTCCTGGTCTGGACGCTGTACATGCAGATCGGCCTGGGCTGGAGGCCGCTGCGGGCCGGGCTGACCGGCGTACCGTTCTCCCTCGCGGTGTCCACGGCGGCCGGCCTGTCGGTGCAGCAGCTGGTGCCGAGGTTCGGGCGGAAGGTGCTGCAGGCGGGCGCGCTGGTGATGGGCGCGGGCGTGCTGCTCTATCTGTGGGAGGCGCACCGCTACGGCCTGTCCATCACCTCCTGGCAGATGGCCCTGCCGCTGGTCGTGATGGGCGTCGGGATGGGGCTGATCGTCGCCCCGCTGACCGACGCGGTGCTCTCGGAGGTTCCGCGTGAGCACGCCGGTTCCGCGTCCGGCCTGATCAACACGGTGCAGCAGATGGGCAACGCGCTCGGCCTCGGGCTGGTCTCCGTGGTGTTCTTCGGCGAGATCGGCGAGCGGACGCCCCCGGACCGGGTCGGCCTCGCCTTCGTGCACGCCTTCCAGCACGCGCTGTGGTGGGTCGCCGGGATCATGGGCGTGATCTTCCTGCTCATGTCCGCCCTGCCGAAGCGGCCGGCGCAGCATGCGGAGGGGGCGGCGGAGGCGGACCTGCCGGAGGCGGAGAAGGAGCCTGAGCTGGTGCGCTGACCCGGCGCGACGGCAGCAGGGCCCGGCACCGACCAGGTGCCCGGGCCCTGCTGCCGTCCATGTGTCCGTTCATGCCCGATTGGAATCCGAACCTGTTTACTTTCCGGAAGGCCGGGCGTACGCTCGCAGGGAAACCACACGTTCGGGCATCCGTCGGAAATGAACGGACATCGGGTCTCGGGCGGTGGGCATCGCACAGCGGGCATCGGACATCGAGGCGGAGGCCAGCGACATGTACGCACCGGAACGGCAGCAGGAGATCCTCCGGCTCGCACGTGACGGCGGCCGGGTGGACGTGCTGTCGCTCGCCGAGGAGTTCCAGGTCACCGCGGAAACGATCCGCCGCGATCTGAAGGCCCTCGACCGCGCCGGCCTCGTCCGCCGGGTGCACGGCGGAGCCATCCCGGTCGGCCGCCTCGACTTCGAACCCGACCTCAGCGAGCGCGAGTCCACCGCCGCCGACGAGAAGGACCGCATCGCCAAGGCCGCCCTCGCCGAACTGCCGGCCGAGGGCACGATGATCCTCGACGCCGGTACGACGGTCGCCCGCCTCGCCGCCGCGATCCCGCTGGAGGCCTCCCTGACCGTCGTCACACACAGCCTCCCCATCGCCGCCCGCCTCGCCGACCACCCGGGCATCCAGCTCCACCTGGTCGGCGGCCGCGTACGGCACCGCACGCGCGCCGCGGTGGACGCCTGGGCGCTGCGTGCCTACGGCGAGATCCGCGCCGACGTACTGTTCGTGGCCGCGAACGGCTTCTCCGCCGAGCACGGTCTGACCACCCCGGACCTCGCCGAGGCCGCGGTCAAGCGAGCCGCGGTCGCCGCCGCCCGCCGCGTGGTGCTGCTGGCCGACTCCGCCAAGCACGGCCAGGAGCACTTCGCCCGCTTCGGCGACCTGAGCGACGTGGACCTGCTGATCACCGACAGCGGGCTGAGCCCCGAAGACGCGGCCGTCATCGAGCGCGGCGGCACGGAAGTGGTACGCGCATGATCCTCACCGTCACCCCCAACCCCTCCCTCGACCGCACCTACGAGGTCCAGCGCCTGAAGCGCGGCGAAGTCATCCGCGCCGAGACCGAGCGCATGGACCCGGGCGGCAAGGGCGTGAACGTCTCGCGCGCCGTCACGGCCGCCGGACGGCGCACGGTCGCCGTCCTGCCCCTGGGGGGTGCGCCGGGCGCGCTCGTCGCCGACCTGCTCGACGCGCAGGGCATCGAGGTCGCGCCCGTCCCGATCACCGGAGCCACCCGTTCCAACATCGCGCTCGCCGAGGCGGACGGGGTGCTGACGAAGATCAACGCGCCCGGCCCCGAACTCTCCCGGGCCGAACAGGAACTCCTCCTGGACACCGTCCGCGAGCAGTCGCGGGACGCCGACTGGATCGCGTGCTGCGGCAGCCTGCCCCTGGGGCTTGCGCCCTCCTGGTACGCCGATGTCGTCACGCGGGCGCACGCCGGGGGAGCGCGCATCGCGCTGGACACCTCGGGGCGGCCGCTGCTGGAAGCGCTGCGCGCGCGGCCGGACGTGGTGAAGCCCAACGCCGAGGAGCTCGCGCAAGCCGTCGGACGCCCCCTGGCGACCGTGGGTGACGCGCTGAAGGCCGCCGAGGAGGTGCGGGGCATGGGCGCACGCGCCGTGCTCGCGAGCCTGGGCGCCGACGGGCAGCTCCTCGTGGAGAAAGCCGGCGCCTGGTTCGCCACCGCGCGCGTGGACACCGTCCGCAGCAACGTCGGCGCCGGTGACTCCTCCCTCGCCGGCTTCCTGATCGCCGGCGGCACCGGGCCCGGCGCCCTCGCCTCCGCCGTCGCCCACGGCGCCGCCGCCGTCCAGCTCCCCGGCAGCGTCATGCCGACCCCCGCCGACCTGGACCCGGCGGCGGTGACCGTCACGGCCGAGATCCCGCTCGACCGCGAACTGACGGAGCCGGCGTCATGAACGCCCCGGTCCGCCGCCGTACGGCCGCTGCGGCCCGGCTCTGGCGGGACTCCCCGTCACCCACCACGGCCACCGTCCCCACCGCCTCCCCCCACAGCAGCACCCTCGTCCCCCACCCCGCCCACCCCTCCCCCCGGGCGATACGCGTGCAGAGGAGCCCGCGATGAGCGACATGATCACCGCGGACCTGGTCGACCTCGACCTGTCCGCCGACACCAAGGAAGCGGCGGCGCGCGCCCTCGCCGAGCGCATGGTCGCCCAGGGCCGGGTGACCGACCTGGAGGGCTTCCTCGCCGACGTGGCCGCCCGCGAGGCGCAGATGCCGACCGGCCTCGACGGCGGCATCGGCATCCCGCACTGCCGCAGCGCCCACGTCACCGAACCCACCCTCGCCTTCGGCCGCAGCGCCGCCGGCATCGACTTCGGCGCCGCGGACGGCCCGGCCGATCTGATCTTCCTGATCGCGGCCCCGGCCGGCGCCGACGACGCCCACCTCACGATCCTCTCCTCCCTGGCCCGGCAGCTGATGAACTCCGAGTTCACCTCGGCGCTGCGCGCGGTGACCGACACGGGGACGGCGGCGGCGCTGATCCGCGGGGACGAGGCCCCGAGTGCGGTGCGGGCCCCGGAGTCCATCGAGGAGAACGCGGGCGCGGGCGCGTCCGACGAGGCGGGCGCCACCGGTGCGCACGCGGCCCAGGGCTCTGCTCAAGGCTCTGTTCAGGGCGCCGCTCAGGGCGCCGCGGGCGCTGTGGGTGCCTCCGAAGACACCGCTGCGGCGCCGGCGGCGGCCTCCGCCGGCGCCGCGGCGGCCACCATCCCGCAGGCGCCAGGGGCGACCGCCCCGGCGCAGGCGACCCCCGCGGGCGCCGGCTCCACCCCGGACTCCGGCGAGCGCCCCTTCCGTATCGTCGCCGTCACCTCCTGTCCGACCGGTATCGCGCACACCTACATGGCGGCCGAGTCCCTGGAGAACGCGGGCCGCGCGGCGGGCGCCGAGGTCGTCGTCGAGACGCAGGGCTCGGCCGGTTTCACCCGGCTGGAAGCGGAGGTGATCGCGGCGGCGGACGGCGTGATCTTCGCGCACGACGTCCCCGTACGCGACAAGGACCGCTTCGCCGGCAAGCCGACCGTCGACGTCGGCGTGAAGGCGGGCATCAACCGCGCCGCCGAACTCATCACGGAGGTGCGGGAGAAGGCGGAGCGCGGCGAGACGAGCGCGCCGGCGCCCGCGTCGGGCGGCACGCCGGTCGAGCGCGCGGGCGACACCACCGAGGGGTACGGCACCAAGCTGCGCACCTGGCTGATGAGCGGTGTGAGCTACATGGTCCCGTTCGTCGCCGCGGGCGGCCTGCTCATCGCCCTGGGCTTCGCGATCGGCGGCTACAAGATCAACAAGGCGCCGTCGGTGATGAACCACTTCGCGTGGACCCAGGCCGACAGCTGGGGCGCCCTGCTGTTCCAGATCGGCGCCGTGGCCTTCGGCTTCCTGGTCCCGGTGCTGGCCGGCTACATCGCCTACGGCATGGCCGACCGGCCCGGACTGGTCCCCGGCTTCGTGGGCGGCGCGATCTCGCTGACCATCAACGCGGGCTTCCTCGGCGGCCTGGCCGCCGGTCTGATCGCCGGTGGCGTGGTGCTGGCGATCCAGCGGATCGACATCCCGGCGGCCCTGCGCGGCATCATGCCGGTGGTGGTGATCCCGCTGATCTCCTCGGCGATCGTCGGATTCCTGATGTTCGTCGTGATCGGCAAGCCCATCGCCACCGCCCAGAAGGGCCTCACCGACTGGCTGAACGGCCTCACCGGCACCAACGCGGTGCTGCTCGGCGCCCTGCTCGGCCTGATGATGTGCTTCGACCTGGGCGGCCCGGTCAACAAGGTCGCCTACACCTTCGCCACCGCCGGCATCGCGGTCTCCGACCCCAGCGACTCCGCGATGAAGATCATGGCCGCGGTGATGGCGGCCGGCATGGTCCCGCCGCTGGCGATGGCCCTGGCCACCGCCGTGCGCGGCAGGCTGTTCACCCGGACCGAGCGCGAGAACGGCAAGGCCGCCTGGGTCCTGGGCCTCTCCTTCATCTCCGAGGGCGCGATCCCGTTCGCCGCGGCGGACCCGCTGCGGGTCATCCCGTCCGCCATGGTGGGCGGCGCGCTCACCGGCGCCCTGTCGATGGCCTTCGGCGCCACCCTGCGCGCCCCGCACGGGGGCATCTTCGTGGTCCCGCTGATCGGCAACCCGCTGCTGTACCTCGTCGCCGTCGCGGCCGGCGTCTGCGCCACCACGGCCCTGGTCGTCCTCCTCAAGGGCCTGCGCAAGCAGACCCCGCAGACCACGGCCGCCGACCCCGGGGCGAACTCCGCCAACGCGCCGAAGGAGACCGGGCAGCCCGTGGCGGCCTGACCACCGCGGCCCTTCACGCCGCCACGCCTTGTCCCTTTAGTTCGCTGTGAGTTGTTCACGGCACCTGCGAGATACGTCACGGTCCGGGGCCAAAGTCCCGGACTGTGGTGTGTACTGGGACGCATGCCTGAGCACGTCTCGACTCTCCAGCTGGCCGGCGCGGCCGTTCTCACCCTGGCCGGTGTGGTCTGGGCGGTCGGCGTCATGCGCCTGCTGCGCCGCTTTCGCGCGGAGGCCGTCCGAGAGCTCCCGGCTGTCCGCCTCCCGCTCCTGCCGTCCCAGCCGAAGTCCGGACCCCCGCGGGAGTCGGTGGAGCTGTCCCCGGCGGAACGGGACGCCTTCGCCGGGTTGGTACGGCGACTCGGCGATCGCTGACCGACGCGGAGCCCGCCTCCCCCGTCCGCGCTAGCCCTGCCGCGCCGCGCGCCGCTCCATGGCTTCCCGGGCCGCGTCCTCCGACATGTACACCTCGCACATGTGGCGGCCGTCGGGTGTCGCCGTGTGCTCGACCTCCCACAGGGAGATCTCACCGCCGTCCGGCAGCAGGAACGCGTGCTCGTACAGCGCGTAGCTCAGTCCCGCGCGTCCGGCGCGCCCCGGGCGCCCGAACGCCTGGGTGATGTGGTGCGCGGTCGCCGTCGCCAGCAGCGCCGCGGTCTCCGTACCGGGCCGGTCCGGGTTCTCCGCGCGGCGCAGCAGGCGGCGCGCGTGGTCGGCCGAGTCGTCGGAGGCGAACACCTGCCGGGGCTCGGGGATCGCCCACAGCCGCGTCAGCGCGGGCAGCTCGAACTCCGGTGTCTCCGGCGGCAGCCCGAGCCGCGCGGTGGCCGCCTGCAGCTCCTCCTCGTCGACGTACACCTCGTGCTCCGGCGGGCCGCCCGGCGTGGGGTTGTGCACGAGCTCCCACAGTGTGACCGCGGAGCCGTCGGCGAGCAGCCAGGTGTGCCGGTACGTCTCCCGGTGCCGCCCCGCGCTGTGGTACGCGGAGTGCAGCGAACTGTCGTGCGCCAGCGCGCAGTCGAGCTGCCATATCACCTCGTCGGGCAGCTCGAAGGAGTTCAGGGTCCGGCCGAGGAGCCGCGCGAGATGCTCCTCCGGAGACTCGGGCGACTCGGCTGGTTCGTACGCTGCCGTCTCGTACGGAACGCTCAAGGTTTCTCCCGGCGTTGCTGCATGTCACCTTGTGGGTGCATACCGTAGCCCCTCGGTCGGACATCATGTCCGGGAACCGAGAAAACGTACGCCGGGAAAACGCGCGGGCCGCGCGAGGAGTTCCCGCGCGGCCTCACGTGTCGTCACAAGCCGCCGCTCAGCCGGCGCTTCCCGCGGTCCAGGCGCTCCACGACATGTTCCAGCCGTTGAGCCCGTTGTCCGGGGCGACGGTCGTGTCCGGGGAGTTCTTCACGATCACGACATCCCCGACGAGTGAGTTGTCGAAGAACCACTTGGCCGACGTGGCGCCCTGCGCGCCCTGCACGTCCGCGAGGCCGACACAGCCGTGGCTGGTGCCCTCCCGGCCGAAGGGCGGGTTGCCCTTGTCGTACCAGTAGTTGCCGTGGATGAACGTCCCCGACGACGTCAGCCGCATCGCGTGCGGCACGTCCGGGATGTCGTACTCGCCGCCGAAGCCGACCGTCGAGCCGTTCATGCGCGTCTGCACGAACTTCTCGGAGATCACCATCTGCCCGTTGTACGTGGTGTGCTGCGCGCTGCCCGCGGAGATCGGCACCGTCTTGATCGTCTTGCCGTCCCGCACCACCGTCATGGTCTGCGTGTTGACGTCGACCGTGGAGACCTGCGACCGCCCGACGGTGAAGGAGACGGTCTTCTTCTGCACCCCGTAGACGCCCCGCGCACCCTCGACCCCGTCCAGGTCGATGTTCAGCGTGACCTTGGAGCCGGCCTTCCAGTACTCCTGCGGCCGGAAGTCCAGCCGCCGGTCCCCGAACCAGTGCCCGACCACCTGCTGGCCGCTGCTGGAGCCGACCGTGATGTGCGACTGCACGGCCTTCTTGTCGGTGATCGACTTGTCGAAGGTGAACGACACCGGCATGCCCGCACCCACCGTGCTGCCGTTGTCCGGCGTGTAGGTGCCGATGAAGCTGCTCGACGACGTGACCGTGGTGAAGATGGAGTTCGCCGCCGCGGTACGCCCGTCGGCGTCCTTCGCCGTCGCGCCCAGCTGGTACTTCGTGCCGCGCTCCAGCTGCTGCTTCGGCTTCCAGCTGCTCCCGTCCGCCGATATCGCGCCGGCCACGGTCTGCCCCGTCCCGGCCACGGTCATCTTCACGTCGGTCAGCCTGCCGCCGCTGACCTTCACCCCGGTCGCGTTGATGGACGCGCCGGTCGAACCGTCCTTGGCCGAGATGGCGATCTTCGCCGTGGACGTCTTGGGGGAGTCCTTGCCGCCCTTGCCGTCGCTGGTCGCGTTGGCGCTGCCTCCGCAAGCGGTCAGGGTGAGGGCGCCGACCATCATGGCGGCACAGGCCCCCAGTGCGCGCCGCGCGGCAATGTCCGGCGTTGTCACGAGCTGCTCCAGGTTCGTGTGATGTGCGTGATCCGTTCCAGTGCGTGGAGAAAGAGTGCACCGGCGTCGGGGAAGGTTCCCTCCGATCCCCATGACCGCCATGACGTGACAGAACCGCGACAATTCGAGCCCCGCGGACGGCTTGCTCCCCCGGCCCGGGGCACGTCCCCGGTCCCCAACCCGACGCTGGGGCAGGGCTGTTGGACGGCACGCGGGCTCACTGCGCGCGGTGAGAGCGCGATACCGCGTCCCTCACCGCCACCGTCGGACCCTCACCACCCCTGGCGCGCCCCGTACAACTCCCCGTACGACGGCCAGGCCCCGCCCGGCCCGTCGACCGACCCGGCGGCGCGCACGCCCCGCACGATCGCGCGCGTCACGGCGTCCGCGCCGGCGGCGAGGACGTCGTTGAGCGCCAACGGGTGCTCGGCGAGCGCATGTGCGCCCGTCGCCAGCGCGAAGACCGTGTCCCCGTCGTTCATGAGGTGCACCGGCCGCACCGAGCGCGCGATCCCGTCGTGCGCCGTCCCCGCCAGCTTCTGCGCCTGTGCCCTGGAGAGGGCCGCGTCGGTCGCGACCACGGCCAGCGTCGTGTTCAGCGGGGGCGGCGCGGTCTTCGCGGCGGTCTGGGCGAGGCGCCGGCACGCCTCCTCGTGCACGCGCTCGTCGGGGTACGTCACCCGCCCCTGGCACAACTCGCCGTACAGCGCTCCGGTCCCGGGCTCGATCACCGACCCCGCGGCGTTCACGACCACCAGCGCGGCCACGGTGATCCCCGAGTCGAGCACCGTGCTCGCCGTGCCCACCCCGCCCTTGATCCACCCCGCCACGGCGCCCGTACCGGCCCCGACGCACCCCTCCGCCACCCCGGCGCCCGGCGCGCTCGCCGCGGCGGCCTCCACCGCCGCACGTCCCGTGGCCGCGTCCGGCCGCGCGCCGAAGCTCCCGCCGCGCCCCAGGTCGAAGACGCATGCGGCGGGCACGACCGGCACGACGTGCGCCGGGTCCGTCCCCACCCGCACCCCGCGCCGCTGCTCCTCCAGCCAGGCCATCACGCCGGACGCCGCTTCGAGCCCGTACGCGCTGCCGCCGGTCAGCACGACCGCGTCGATCCGCTGCACCACGTTGCGCGGATCGAGCGCGTCGGTCTCCCGGGTGCCGGGGCCGCCGCCGCGCACGTCCACGGCGCCGACCGCGCCGCCCTCCGGAGCGAGGACCACCGTGGTACCGGTGAGCCAGCCGTCCCCGCGGCGCGTGGCGTGCCCCACCCGCACACCGGCGATGTCCGTGATCGCGTCAACTGTCATGGAGGCCAGTCTGGTCCTTCCGGGCGCCCGGAAGGAGAGGAGCGGTCAGCCCGCCGGAGCGGTGGCATTCGTCGCGCGCTCCCGGTGGGTCATGCGCGCCGTCAGCGCCACTCCGGTCGCCACCGCGGCCGAGGACACGAGCCCCGCCGCGAGCACCGCCCAGTCGCCCAGGAAGGTGCAGCAGATCACCAGCAGCGCCGTGACCGGCAGGACCAGCTGCTGGGCGATGCCGACCTTGAAGTGCCGTGAGTGGAGCGCCCAGACGGTCAGCAGATACAGCGCCGTGGGCAGCGTGACGGCCGCCGACGCGGACAGCGCGGAGATGTGGGCCTTGCCGACCGCGTGTTCCACGGTCACCTCCAGGCCCGCGCCGATCGCCGCCGCGGAGGCGAAGATCAGGTAGTGCCCGTAGCCCCACAGGAAGGCCTGTCTGTTGGCGTGCAGGTGACCGTGGATGGGCACCACGAAGTAGATCCACCACGCGGAGAAGACGATCAGGAGCCCGCCTGCCGCGATCGGCAGCAACTCGCCCAGCGCGTCGTGCTCGGCCACGGCCGACTTCACGGCGACGGTGGCCGCGGCGATCGTCTCGCCGAGCACGATGATGGTGAACAGGCCGTACCGTTCGGCGATGTGGTGCGGGTGCCAGGAGGTCTCGTGGCCCCTCTCGGCGAACGGCGGCACGCACATCTCCACGACCGCCATCACGACGAAGACCCAGGGCCGCGCGGGCGCGGGCAGCAGCACCAGTCCCAGCCAGCCGACCTGGCACAGCAGCACCCCGCACGCGTAGCGCAACGCCATGGCCCGCTCCGCACCGTCGGCCGATCTCGCGACTCTCAGCCACTGCGTGGCCATGGCCAGCCGCATGATCACGTAGCCGAGCCAGACCATCAGGTAGTCGTGCTGCTGGAAGGCCGGGGAGATGCCGGCGGCCAGCACCAGGACGCCGGCGATCTGCACCAGGGTGACGACCCGGTAGAGCGCGTCGTCGTTGTCGTACGCCGAGGCGAACCACGTGAAGTTCATCCACGCCCACCAGATCGCGAAGAACAGCATGGCGTAGTTGAGGATTCCGCCGCCCGCGTGTCCCTCGGTGACGGCGTGCACCAGCTGGGCCCCCGCCTGCGCGATCGCCACGACGAAGCACAGGTCGAAGAAGAGCTCCAGCGGTGAGGAGACCCGGTGGGCCTCGTCGCGCCCGCGCGCGGTGAGCCGTCGCAGCGGTCCGGAGGACTGCGGTGCGCCCGAGGAGGCGGGCGCCGGAGCGGAACTGGACGTCATGCTTCCCAGCACAGCAGAAATCCGCCCCGAAATCTTGTGAACGAATTCACAAACGGTGGGGGTGCGGGGTGCCGGGGGAAAGGCCAGCTCAGGGCGTGCCGGGGGGCCGTACCCTTGAGGCATGAGTACCGCCCCTGCATCCGAGCCCCGCGAGCCGAAGCCCGTGCTGGTCTTCGACGACCCGCTGGACCAGCAGTCCTCGGACGACACCGACCGCGGATGGGGCGAGCGTGGGGACCGTGACAGCGCCGCCGATCTGAAGCGCTTCCTCGACGAGAAGCCGCCCCACCACCTCTGAGCCGCCCGCGTCAGCGCCGCTAGCGCTCGTCGCGCCCCGGTCCGCGCTGTGCGACCAGCGCGTCGCGGATCTCCTTGAGGACCTCCAGCTCGGTCACCTCCATGACCTCCTTCGTGCCCTCCCGGGCCGCCCGGCGGGCCGCCTGCCGGGCCAGGTACTTCGACATCGGCAGCACCATCAGGAAGTACACCACCGTCGCGGTGATCAGGAAGGTCAGCGCGGCACCGAGGACGGAGCCCCACATCAGCCGGATGCCGTGCGTCCCTTTGCACGAGGCGCTCAGGCACGAGCTGTAGTTGTCCAGGTTCTGCGTGCCGATCGCGCCGACCAGCGGGTTGATGATTCCCTTCACGACCGAGTTGACGATGTTCGAGAAGGCCGCGCCGATCACCACGGCCACGGCCAGGTCGACGACGTTGCCGCGCATGAGGAAGGCCTTGAAGCCCTGCCAGACGTTCGGTACCTGCTTCGCGCTCACCTAGGGGACTCTCCTCGCATGCACAGGGTGTGGAACGAAACGCTCCGCAACCTACGGCACGGTGAGGCCGTCCTGTCCAGTGCGACGGGTCGGTCAGGGCACTCGACGGGAGGCCGCCCGTGCCCGGAAGGCGTCCGGGACGGTTCAGCACAGCGTCACCGCCAGCCGTGCGGTGGCGCTCGCGCCGACGAGACGTGCCGCCGTGCCGCGCGGCGCCGACAACACGAGCAGTGCCCCGCTCTCCGCTCCGCCCTGCACGGGCTCCGGCACCCCGGTCACCCGGACACCGCGCGCGAGCACCCGGGCGCCACCGGCCGGCGCCTCCCCGGCGGCGATGACGTCGACGCGGTCGCCGGGTCGCAGGAGCCGGACCGTGGCCGCGTCGGCGATCCGCACCGGCGCCGTGACCAGGTCCACCGCCGGGTGCCGGCGCACGGGTGCCGTCAGCGGGTGAGCGCGGGCGCCCTCCCTGCGGTGCGGTCCGGCCCCGCTGTGCGGCCCGGCGGCGACGAGCGCGGCCGCGGTCACCGCGAGACCGGCCGCGACGGCCCGCCTGCGGTGTCGTACGAGACGCTGCAGCTGGTACCGCCCGCCGCGCACGCGGACCGGAGGGAACGGCGGGACCTCGCAGGTCGCCGGGGCGTCCGTGCCCAGGGGGCGCGGCAGCCGGAGCGGAGGCGGGAAGGGCGAGCCGGTGGGCGAGGGGGAAGGGCCCGACGGCTGCGGGGACGACGAGGACCAGGGCATGGGAATCACCGCCTGCGACGAGGAATTCGGCTTGTGATGCCACGATGAGGCCTCGCGCCGCATCCCGCCGGAGCCGGTGGATCACGGACGGACTGTGGACAACTCGCTCACTCGAACGGGGAATTCCACTCCGTCGTCCACTCATGCGTCCACCGGCTCGTCCACCGGCTCGTCCTCTGTCCGACCCCAGGAAGGGTTCACGGCGCCGCCGCTGCGCAGCGCCGCCGACGCTTCCCGTAAGAGCGCTACGGCAGCTCGAAACCAGGGTCCATTCCACCGAGCGCGTTCACGCACAGACAGTCCCGCGCCCCGGTCTCCGGCAGCGCGGCGACCGCGTCGAACAGCACGCCGCGCAACCGGTCCACGTTGGCCGCGAACACCCGCAGCACCTCTTCGTGCGAGACGCCCTCGCCGGTTTCGGCGCCCGCGTCGAGGTCGGTGACCAGGGTCAGCGACGTGTAGCACAGCTCCAGTTCCCGGGCGAGCGCCGCTTCCGGGTGACCGGTCATGCCCACGACCGACCAGCCCTGTGCCTGGTGCCACAACGATTCGGCACGCGTCGAGAAGCGCGGCCCCTCGACCACGACCAGCGTGCCGCCGTCCACCGGCTCCCAGTCCCGCCCCCGCGCGGCCTTCAGGGCGACGGCCCGTCCGGTGGGGCAGTAGGGGTCGGCCATGGACACGTGCACGACGTTCGGCACGGTGCCGCCGGGCAGCGGCAACCCGTCGAAGTACGTCTGCATCCGGGACTTCGTACGGTCCACGAACTGGTCGGGCACGAGCAGCGTGCCGGGGCCGTACTCCGGCCGCAGCCCGCCCACCGCGCAGGGGCCGAGGACCTGCCGTACGCCGACGGAGCGCAGCGCCCACAGGTTGGCGCGGTAGTTGATGCGGTGGGGCGGCAGATGGTGGCCGCGGCCGTGCCGCGGCAGGAAGGCGACCCGCCGGCCGGCGATCTCGCCGAGGAAGAGGGAGTCGCTGGGCGGCCCGTAAGGGGTGTCCACCTGGACTTCTGCCACGTCGTCGAGGAACGAGTAGAAACCCGAGCCGCCGATCACGCCGATCTCTGCATTCGCCATGACCAGCACACTAGCGGGCGGCGAAACCGCGGGGGAGCGGGTGCCGGTGAACACCGAAGACCCTGCCGTCGTACGACGGCAGGGTCCGGGGAAGAGGGTGTCAGGCGGCCGAGCTGCTGGTGGAGCCAGTCGACGACGCCGAGGCCGACGTCGAGGACGGCTTCGAGTCGGACGAAGACGTGCCCGACGTGCTGGACGGCTTCGACGCCGGGCTGCTGCTCGACGTGGAGCCACGGGAGTCGTTGCGGTAGAAGCCGGAGCCCTTGAAGACGATGCCGACCGCGGAGAACACCTTCTTCAGGCGGCCACTGCAGTTGGGGCACTCGGTCAGGGCGTCATCAGTGAACTTCTGCACCGCCTCAAGGCCCTCGCCGCACTCGGTGCACTGGTACTGGTAGGTCGGCACTGTCTTCCTCCTGGCACTCTCACTCGATGAGTGCTAACGACGGTCCATAGTGACGTATTCCGGGGGATCAGTCCACCGTCACCGGCACTCGGTGACCGACGCCACGTGCGACGGTACGGTTCTGCTGCCGTGCGACCAGCCGCGATCGCAGCGCCAGCAGGGTCACCAGCGCGAGCACGGTGCCCCCCATCGGCACCAGGAACCCCGCGCCGCCCCATAGCCGGTCCTCCAGCTGCCCGGCGACCGTCACGGCGGCCGCCTGACCGAGGGCCACGGCGCCGGTCAGCCAGGTGAAGGCCTCCGTGCGGGCACCGGCCGGGACCAGCCCCTCGACCAGCGTGTAGCCGGTGATCAGCGCCGGCGCGATGCACATGCCGACCAGCAGGCCGAGGCCGGCGAGCAGCATGGTCGAGTGCGCCGTCCACAGGGCGGAGGCGACGATCGCGAGCCCCGTGTAGCCGACGACCAGGCGCCGCTGGGGGGCGGTCTTCCAGGCGATCGCGCCGCAGACGATGCCGGACAGCATGTTTCCGGCGGCGAAGACGCCGTACAGGACGCCGTTCAGACCGGGCTCGCCGATCGACTCGGTGAACGCCGCCAGCGACACCTGCATGCCGCCGAAGACGGACCCGATGCCGAGGAAGGTCACGACCAGCACGCGCACGCCGGGCACGCGCAGCGCGGACGCGTGCTCCACACGCGCCTGCCCGCTCTCCCCGCCCACCGGCGGCTGCGTGCCCTTCTGCGCGGCGAACAGCAGCCCGCCGACCAGGGTCAGCGCGCCCTCCGTGAGCAGTCCCGCCGCCGGCGTCACGGCGGTGCACAGCGCGGTCGCCAGCAGGGGACCGAAGACGAAGGTCAGCTCGTCCGTGACCGACTCGAACGCCGCCGCGGTGGTCATCAGGGGCGAACCCTGCAGCTTCACGCCCCAGCGGGCCCGCACCATCGGGCCGACCTGCGGCACCGAGGCGCCCGTCGGGACGGCCGCCAGGAACAGCGCCCACAGGGGAGCGTGCGCCAGCGCGAGCGCCGTCAGGGACAGGCCCGCCAGCGTGTGCACGAGGACGCCGGGGACCAGCACGGCGCGCTGGCCGTAGCGGTCGGCGAGGCGACCGCTGTACGGCGCGAACAGTGCCATCGAGACACCGGTGACGGCCGCGGTGGCGCCCGCGGCGCCGTACGAGCCGGTGGTGTGCTGCACGAGCAGCACGATGGAGAGGGTGAGCATCGCGAACGGCTGGCGCGCGGCGAAACCGGGGAGCAGGAAGGTCCAGGCGCCGCGAGTGCGCAGCAGCTGTCCGTATCCCGGGCGGGACGAGGCCGGCGAGGTCTTCTCCGGTTCGGTGGTGGAGACCGTGGATCCCACGGCCCGTGCCTTTCTGCCGCCTGGTAGCGCGGGCCGTGTGGGCCCGGGTGCCGAGAGCTGTCCTCTTGCGCGGACTGCGGTAGATACCGGCGCCCACTGCGGGTGGGGGGACCCGGCCGCCATACGGTCGCGCCAGCTCTGCGTCAGGCAGAGTTGGTTCGATCAGGGTGCGCCTTCATGGTACAGGGATCAGAGCCTCCCCCGGCTGTGAAAATGAGCACCATGAAGGCCGGTCACCTGGGATTTCACGGGGTGTGAAGTGCCCGAAACGTACCCTTAACGCGAGCTGCCCGCCCCGTTCGTGCCCAGCCAGCCCGCCAGCTTGCCGCCGTGGGCGACCGCGCGCAGGCGTCGCTCGGCCGCGTCGCGCACCGGGTCGGTGGCGACGACGAGCAGCTCGTCGCCCCGGCGCAGCACTGTCGAGGGCAAGGGAACGAACGATTCTTCTTCGCGGACGACGAGCGTGACGGCGGCCCCGGGCGGCAGCCGCAGCTCGCTGACCTCCACGCCGTGCATCCGGGAGCCCTCCGGGACCGAGATGGACAGCAGGTGTCCGCGCAGCCGCTCCAGCGGCGCCGACTCGATGCCGAGGTCCGCGGCCTCGCCGTGCTCACCCAGCCGCAGGGTGCGCGCCAGCCAGGGCAGGGTCGGCCCCTGGACGAGGGTGTAGACCACGACCAGTACGAAGACGATGTTGAAGATGCGGCGGCTGCCGGGGACGCCGTTCACCATCGGGATGGTCGCCAGGATGATGGGCACGGCGCCGCGCAGACCCGCCCACGACATCAGGGTCTGCTCCTGCCACGGCACGCGGAACGGCGCCAGGCTGAACACCACGCTCAGCGGGCGGGCCACCATCGTCAGGGCCAGCCCGATGACCAGGGCGGGCCACACGTCGTCGCCCAGCTCGTGCGGGGTGACCAGCAGGCCGAGCACGACGAACATGCCGATCTGGGCGATCCAGCCGAGCCCTTCGGCGAAGCCGCGCGTGGCGGGCCAGTGGGGCAGTTTGGCGTTGCCGAGCACCATCGAGGCCAGGTAGACGGCCAGGAAACCGCTGCCGTGCGCCAGGGCGCCGGCGGCGTACGCGGTGACGGCGATGGCCATCACGGCGATCGGGTAGAGACCCGAGGCGGGCAGGGCGACGTGCTTGAGTCCCCAGGAGCCGAACCAGCCCACGGCGAGCCCTATGGCGGCGCCGATGGCCAGTTCCAGGGTTATCTCGCCCAGCAGGACGTACCAGTGCTCGACCCGGCCGGCCGTCGAGAAGGCGATGACCAGGATGACCACCGGGGCGTCGTTGAAGCCGGACTCCGCCTCCAGCGTGCCCGTCACGCGCGCGGGGAGGGGAACCCTGCGCAGCACCGAGAAGACCGCCGCCGCGTCCGTCGACGACACCACCGCGCCGATGATCAGCGCCTGCCGCCACTCCAGGCCGACCAGATAGTGCGCGCCCGCCGCGGTGACCCCGACGCTGACGGCGACGCCGGCGGTCGCCAGGACGGAAGCGGACGCCAGGACCGGTCTGATCGCCTTCCACTTCGTGCCGAGGCCGCCCTCGGCGAGGATCACGACCAGGGCCGCGTACCCCATGACCTGGGTCACCGCGGCGCTGTTGAAGTGGATCTCGCCGATGCCGTCCTGCCCCATGAGGACGCCGATCGCCAGGTAGACGAGCAGGCTGGGGAGCCCGCTGCGGGAGGAGATCCGGACGGCCGCGACGGCGACGAGCAGGACCACGGAGCAGACGAGCAGGAGCTGGTTGAGGTGGTGAACAGTCAGCGGCGGTTCCCTTCCTTGGCCCGTGCGCAGGGGCGCGAGCTCACGTACACAAGACCCGAGGCTGCGGCGCACCGCACCCAAGTACTTCGTTACCTTACCTAACTCTTGACGCTTTCTTGACGCTCGCCGAGGCAAGATCGAACGCTCGTGCGCGCTGGTTCCCGACTCCGCGTCAAGCGGGACAGGGCCCTGCGCCTATGGTTGCTCCAGCGCTCATTCAAAGTCACAGCCCGACCTGCCGCTCGCGTTAGGACAGCAAGGACAGCGATGCCCCCCAACACCACCGCCACAACGGGTGACAAGCCCGCCAAGTCCGGCAGGAAGAAGGGGCGCAAAGCCCGATTGGTCGTGCTGGTGCTGGTACTGGCCATCATCGGGGGCGTCGCCTACGGGGCGTACTGGTCGATCAGTACCGTCCGCGCCTCCTTCCCGCAGACCAAGGGTTCGATCACGCTCGACGGTCTGTCGGGACCGGTCGACGTGAAGCGGGACGGCAACGGCATCCCGCAGATCTACGCGTCCTCCGACGAGGACCTGTTCATGGCGCAGGGCTACGTCCAGGCGCAGGACCGGTTCTACGAGATGGACGTGCGCCGGCACATGACCTCCGGGCGCCTGTCGGAGATGTTCGGCAAGAGCCAGGTCAAGAACGACGAGTTCCTGCGCACGCTCGGCTGGGACCGGATCGCCAGGCAGGAGTACGACACCAAGCTGTCGGCCTCCACGAAGAAGTACCTCCAGGCGTACGCCAAGGGAGTCAACGCCTATCTCCAGGGCAAGGACGGCAAGGACATCTCCCTGGAGTACGCCGCGCTCGGCTTCACCAACGACTACAAGCCGCAGGAGTGGACCCCGGTCGACTCGATCTCCTGGCTGAAGGCGATGGCCTGGGACCTGCGCGGCAACATGCAGGACGAGATCGACCGCGCCCTGATGACCAGCAGGCTCGGCCCGCAGCAGATCCAGGACCTGTACCCGGCGTACCCCTACGGCCGCAACAAGCCGATCGTGCAGGAAGGCCAGTACAGCCAGCTGACCAAGTCCTTCGAGCAGAGCGGCGCCACGAGCACCTCTCAGAGCACCGGCACGACCGGCGCGACGGGAACGACGGGCGCGACCGGCGCGACGGGGACGTCCGGCGGCACCACGGGCACCACAGGCGCCTCTGGGGGCACGACGGGCTCGACGGGTTCCTCCACCGCCGGCGCGACCGGATCGTCGCTCACGAGCCAGCTGGGGGGGCTCTACCACGTCCTGGACGACGTGCCCACCGCCGTCGGAGTGAACGGCCAGGGCATCGGCTCCAACTCCTGGGTGGTCTCCGGGCGGTACACCATCACCAAGAAGCCGCTGCTCGCCAACGACCCGCACCTGTCGCCGTCGCTGCCGTCGGTCTGGTACCAGATGGGCCTGCACTGCCGCAGCGTCTCCAGCACGTGCCAGTACGACGTGAGCGGCTACACGTTTGCCGGGCTGCCCGGTGTGATCATCGGGCACAACGCGGACATCGCCTGGGGCATGACCAACTCCGGGGTCGACGTGACCGACCTCTACCTGGAGAAGGTGAGCTCGAACGGCTACCTGTACGACGGCAAGATCCGGCCGTTCAGGACCCGTGAGGAGACCATCAAGGTCGCCGGCGGCGCCACCAAGACGATCGTCGTGCGCCAGACGCAGGACGGGATGCCGCTGCTGTCCGACCGTGACGACGAACTCGTCGAGGTCGGCAGGAAGGCCACGGTCAACACCGCCGCCCCCGACCGCGGCGACGGCTACGGCATCGCCCTGAGGTGGACGGCGCTCGACCCGGGCACCTCCATGGACGCCGTCTTCGCGCTCGACAGGGCGGCCGACTGGAGCAGCTTCCGCAAGGCGGCCGCCCTGTTCGACGTGCCGTCGCAGAACCTGGTCTACGCCGACACCGCCGGCCACATCGGCTACACGCTGCCCGGCAGGATCCCCACGCGCTCCTCCGCCGACGACGGCTCCCTGCCGGCGCCGGGCTGGAACCCGAAGTACCGCTGGACCGGCTTCATCAAGCAGGACGAGCTGCCCTACGAGTTCGACCCCAAGCGCGGCTACATCGTCACCGCCAACCAGGCCGTGGTCGACCAGGCCAAGTACCCGTACACGCTCACCACCGACTGGGCCTACGGCACCCGCAGCCAGCGCATCGCCGACCTGATCGAGTCCAAGATCAAGAACAACGGCAAGATCTCGACCGACGACATGCGGCAGATGCAGCTGGACAGCAGCAGCGAGATCGCCAGGCTGCTGGTGCCGAAGCTGTTGAAGATCAACCTCGACGACAAGCACGTGCGCGACGCCCAGAAGCTGCTGGAGGGCTGGGACTACACCCAGGACGCCGACTCCGCGGCGGCCGCCTACTTCAACGCCGTGTGGCGCAACGTCCTCAAGCTCGCCTTCGGCAACAAGCTCCCCAAGGAGCTGCGCGTCAAGGGGCAGTGCCTGTGGGTCGACAAGATCGACAGCACCGGTCCGGTCGACGACGACACCAAGGTGCGCGAATGCGGCGAGCGTGACGCCGACCAGGCGCAGCCGGACGGCGGCGACCGCTGGTTCGAGGTCGTGCGCACCCTGATGGACAAGCCGGACAGCGACTGGTGGAAGACGCCCAAGTCGGGCACCCGTCCCGCGGCCAACAACATGGACCAGCTCTTCGCCCGCGCCATGATCGACGCCCGCTGGGAGCTGACCGCCAAGCTCGGCAAGGACATCGACACCTGGAGCTGGGGCCGGCTGCACCGCCTGTTCCTGAAGAACCAGACGCTCGGCACCGACGGCCCCCAGGTGCTGCAGTACATCCTCAACCGCGGCCCCTGGAAGCTCAGCGGCGGCGAGGCCACGGTGAACGCCACCGGCTGGAACGCCGCCGGCGGCTACAACGTCATCTGGGTGCCGTCGATGCGGATGGTGGTCAACCTCAAGGACTTCGACAAGTCCCGGTGGATCAACCTGACCGGCGCCTCCGGGCACGCCTTCAGCGCGCACTACACGGACCAGACGAGCCTGTGGGCCAAGGGTGAGCTGCTGCCCTGGTCGTTCTCGGGCAACGCGGTCGACAAGAGCACGAGCGACACACTCGTCCTCAAGCCGTGAGCCGCTGACGGCACGGCACAGCGGAAACGGCCCTCCACGCACGCGTGGAGGGCCGTTTCCGCTGTGCCGTGTCCGATCAGGCGCCTGGGAAGCGGCGCACGCCGGAGGGCGTCACCACCGCGTGCACGGGCTTGTCGTGTGCCTCCGCCGGGACGTGCGCGACGACCTCCGTGTCGTACAGCAGCACCACGAGCCGGGGGCGTGCGCCCGCGCGCTCCAGACGGGCCAGCACACGGTCGTACGACCCTCCGCCGCGCCCCAGGCGCATGCCGCGCGCGTCGACCGCGAGCCCGGGCAGCAGCACGACGTCCGCGGCCGTCACGGCGTCCGGGCCGAGACGCGCGCCGGAGGGCTCGAAGAGCGCCATCCTCCCGCCGTGTTGGACCCGCGCCAGGGAGTCCGGGCCGGCGTACGCGCCCCAGTCGAGGTCGTTGTCGGGCAGCAGCACCGGGAGCAGCACCCGTACGCCCCGCGCGCGCAGCGCGTCCAGCAGCGCCGTCGTGCCCGGCTCACCGCCCACGGAGACGTACGCCGCCACCGTGCGCGCATGCGTCAGTTCCGGCAGTTCCAGCGCGCGCTCCGCCAGGGCGCGGCCCGTCGCGTCGACGTCATCGTCCGTCAACCTGTTCCTCACCGAGAGGAACTCCCGCCGCAACATTCGCTTGTCAGTCTCGCTCGCGCGTCCGTCGTGTTCCACGGCTCGTCCTCGCACCCTTCCAATGCAGCCATATAAGGGTCAACCAGCCGGAGCCACAGAATCCCTGCAAAGGCACCGGATAAGGTTGCGGGCATGACTCAGTCGCACCCCAGGATCAGCAAGGCTGTCATTCCCGCGGCAGGCCTCGGCACCCGGTTCCTGCCGGCCACCAAGGCCACTCCCAAGGAGATGCTGCCGGTCGTAGACAAGCCAGCGATCCAGTACGTGGTCGAGGAGGCCGTGTCGGCGGGGCTCGACGACGTGCTCATGATCACCGGACGCAACAAGCGTCCCCTTGAGGACCACTTCGACCGCAACTACGAGCTGGAATCGGCGCTCGAGAAGAAGGGCGACGCCGAACGGCTCGCGAAGGTGCAGGAGTCCAGCGACCTGGCGACCATGCACTACGTGCGGCAGGGAGACCCCAGGGGCCTCGGCCACGCGGTGCTGTGCGCCGCCCCGCACGTCGGCCACGAGCCCTTCGCGGTGCTCCTGGGCGACGACCTGATCGACCCCCGCGACCCGCTCCTGCAGCGCATGATCGAGGTGCAGGAGCAGCACGGCGGCAGCGTGATCGCCCTCATGGAGGTCGCGCCCGAGCAGATCCACCTCTACGGCTGCGCGGCCGTGGACACCACCGACGAGGGTGACGTCGTACGGATCACCGGTCTCGTCGAGAAGCCGGATCCGGCGGACGCCCCGTCGAACTACGCGATCATCGGCCGGTACGTCCTCGACCCGCACATCTTCGACATACTCCGCAAGACCGAGCCGGGCCGCGGCGGCGAGATCCAGCTCACCGACGCCCTCCAGCAGCTCGCGACGGACGAGAAGGTCGGCGGCCCGGTGCACGGCGTCGTCTTCGAGGGCCGCCGCTATGACACCGGCGACCGCGGCGACTACCTGCGTGCCATTGTCAGACTCGCGTGCGAACGTGAAGACCTGGGCCCGGACTTCCGGACCTGGCTTCGCAGTTACGTAGCCGAGGAGATGCAGCAGTCTTGAGCAGCGCCGCGACCCGCCCCGCCGGCCCGGACGACCTGTGGTCGGTGGACGACCACCTGGAGGACATCCTCTCGACCGTCCGCGCCCTCGAACCCATCGAGCTGCAACTGCTCGACGCCCAGGGCTGCGTCCTGGTCGAGGACGTCACGGTGCCGGTGTCCCTGCCGCCGTTCGACAACAGCTCCATGGACGGGTACGCGGTGCGGGTCGCGGACGTCGCGGGCGCCAGCGAGGAGTTCCCGGCCGTCCTGGAGGTCGTCGGCGACGTCGCGGCGGGCGCGGCCGACCCGCTGCGGGTCGGCCCCGGCCAGGCCGCCCGCATCATGACCGGCGCCCCGCTCCCGCCCGGCGCGGAGGCCGTCGTCCCCGTGGAGTGGACCGACGGCGGACTCGGCGAGGGCCCGGTGAGCGGCATGCGGGCGCGCAGCCTGGCCCCCGAGGGCGCCGAGGGGCAGGTGCGTGTGCACCGCCCCGCCGAGGCACGCGCGCACGTGCGCGCCACGGGCAGCGACGTGAAGGCCGGCGACCGCGCCCTTCAGGCCGGGACGATCCTCGGCCCGCCGCAGATCGCACTGCTGGCCGCGATCGGCCGCGCGACGGTACGCGTGCGCCCGCGCCCGCGCGTGGTCGTCGTGTCCACCGGCAGCGAACTCGTCCAGCCCGGCGAGGAACTGGGCCGCGGCCAGATCTACGACTCCAACAGCTTCGCCCTCACCGCGGCCGCGCGGGACGCCGGCGCCATCGCCTACCGGGTCGGCGCCGTCGCGGACGACGCCGAGACCCTCCGCTCCACCATCGAGGACCAGCTCATCCGCGCCGACCTGCTGGTGACCACGGGCGGGGTGAGCGTCGGGGCGTACGACGTGGTCAAGGAGGCCCTGTCGTACGCCGGTGACGAGGACGAAGCGGGCAGCGGCGTGGACTTCCGCAAGCTCGCCATGCAGCCCGGCAAGCCCCAGGGCTTCGGCTCCATCGGCCCCGACCACACACCGCTGCTGGCCCTGCCGGGCAACCCCGTGTCGTCGTACGTCTCCTTCGAGCTCTTCGTCCGGCCCGCCATCCGTGCCCTGATGGGCCTCACGGACGTGCACCGGCCCCGCGCCCGGGCCGTCCTGAAGGCGGACAAGGCGCTGCGCTCGCCCAAGGGGCGCCGGCAGTTCCTGCGCGGTGCGTACGGCGACGGAGAGGTGACCCCCGTGGGCGGCGCCGGCTCGCACCTGATCGCCGCCCTGGCGCAGGCCGACGCGTTGATCGTCGTCCCCGAGGACAGCGAGTCCGTCGAGCCCGGCGCCGAGGTGGAGGTGGTCCTGCTCGGCTGAGCCCTGCTGGTTGGCGGTAGCGTGTCGCGCACAGCAGGCCCGTGCACCGCACTGCGACGGGCCCGGACCGGGAGCGCCACAGCCATGACAGTGCCTTCCCGGGGGGAGACCCCCGGACCCCCTGCGCAGGACCGACTGACGCACATCGACGAGGCGGGCGCCGCCCGCATGGTCGACGTGTCCGGGAAGGACGTGACCGCGCGCACCGCCCGCGCCAGCGGCCGCGTCCTCGTCTCGCCCCGCGTGGTCGAGCTGCTGCGCGGTGAGGGGATGCCCAAGGGGGATGCCCTGGCCACCGCGCGGATCGCCGGCATCATGGGCGCCAAGCGCACCCCCGACCTGATCCCGCTGTGCCACCCGCTGTCGGTGTCCGGTGTGAAACTGGACCTGTCGGTCGCGGACGACGCCGTGCGGATCCAGGCCACCGTGAAGACGACGGATCGTACGGGCGTCGAGATGGAGGCCCTCACCGCCGTGACGGTCGCCGCGCTCACCGTGGTCGACATGGTCAAGGCGGTCGACAAGGGAGCGGTCATCACGGACGTACGGGTGGAGGAGAAGACAGGCGGCAAGTCGGGCGACTGGAGCCGGGCATGACCTACCGCGCTCTGGTGGTCACCGCCTCCAACAGGGCTGCCGCGGGCGTCTACGAGGACAAGGGCGGCCCCCTGATCGCCGACGGCCTCAAGAGCCTCGGGTTCGACGTCGACGGCCCCCGGGTCGTCCCGGACGGGGACCCCGTCGAGGCAGCCCTGCGCGCGGGAGCCGGCGCCGGCTACGACGTGATCGTCACCACCGGCGGCACCGGTATCTCACCGACCGACCGCACGCCCGAGGCGACCCGCGCGGTGATCGACCGCGAGGTGCCGGGCATCGCGGAGGCCATCCGGGCGTTCGGCCGGGAGAAGGTGGCGACCGCGGCGCTCTCCCGGGGCCTGGCCGGCGTGGCGGACCGCACCCTGATCGTGAACCTGCCGGGCTCCACGGGCGGGGTGAAGGACGGCCTCGCCGTGCTCGAACCCCTGCTGGTCCACGCCGTCGAGCAGATCCGCGGCGGCGACCACCCCAGACCCGGACCCACGAGCGGGGGTGCGAGCTGAACAGCCCTTCCTGGCCCGTCGTGCTGGCGGACGGCGATGTCGTCCTCCGGCCGATAAAGCTGCGCGACCAGCGGGCCTGGCGCGAGGTGAACCGGCGCAACCGGGACTGGCTGCGCCCCTGGGAGGCGACCATTCCGCCGCCCACGCCGAGCGGGCCGATCGTGCACCGGCCGACCTACCGCCAGATGGTCCGGCACCTGCGCTCCGAGGCCAACGCGGGCCGGATGCTGCCGTTCGTCATCGAGTACCAGGGGCAGCTCGTCGGACAGCTGACGGTCGCCGGGATCACCTGGGGGTCGATGTGCTCGGGCCACGTCGGCTACTGGGTGGACGAGTCGGTGGCCGGACGCGGGGTGATGCCGACGGCCGTGGCGCTGGTGGTGGACCACTGTTTCCGGGCCGTCGGACTGCACCGCATCGAGGTCTGCATTCGCCCCGAGAACCGGCCCAGCCGCCGGGTCGTGGAGAAACTCGGATTCCGCGAGGAGGGGCTCCGGCCGCGTTATCTGCACATCGACGGGGCCTGGCGCGACCATCTGGTGTTCGCGCTCACCGCGGAAGAGGTGCCCGACGGGTTGCTCGCACGGTGGCAGCGGGCACGCTCTCGGCAGGAGCGGCACAGTGAGGGGCGGCACAGCGAGCGGGAGAACAGTCCCGGGAATCCCGGCTAGCCCCCGAAATTGAATATGTGTTCGAAATTGACCGTCTGCTGACCGTCTCAGGGCATTGAATTCACACCTGCGGCGGTCCGCTGATCGCATCGGTCGCAAAAGAAGCTGGAAATATCAGCCAGATCGTGCGACACACCGGCCCAATTGGCAGATGGCCTCATGCAAACCCCTCTACGGTGTGAGACGTGAGCAGCAGCGGCCTCATCTACGCAGTCATTGTCGGGGCCTGGGCCGCCTACTTGGTGCCGATGTGGCTCCGTAGGCAGGACGAGCTGAACGAGGCCCGTCCGACGGAACGCTTCAGCACCGCCATCCGGCTGCTGTCCGGACGGGCGGGAATGGAGCGCCGGTACGCCAAGGACCTGCGGGCGCGCTCCGACCAGGAGGGGGAGCCGGACACCGGCGATCCGGACGCCGTCACCGACTCGGTGGACGTCCGGGCCTTCGCCGTGCCTCCGACCCGCCGTCAGGTGCACGCCGACGCCGAACCCGACGCACCCGTGAAGGCGGAACCGGTACGCGCGCAGGCCGCGGTCCCGGCACCCAAGCCGACGCCCGCGTCCGGCACCGTGCCCGCACCCGCGTCCGGCACCGTGCCCGGCACCGCGCCCCCGTCCGGCACCGTGCCCGCCCAGAAGCGAGTACCGTCCGCGCGGCGCGGGCCCTCGGCGCAGGCGGCCGCGGCGCGCGCCCAGCGCTCGAAGGTCCTCGCGCGCCGCCGACGCACCACCGTGGTGCTCTTCCTCGGCTTCACGTTCGGCGCCATCGTCGCCGCGGTCGGCGGACTCGCCTTCCTGTGGGCGCCGGCCGTACCCGCCGGCCTCCTCAGCGGGTACATCGCCTAC
This sequence comes from Streptomyces filipinensis, assembly GCF_014649495.1. GTDB lineage: Bacteria > Actinomycetota > Actinomycetes > Streptomycetales > Streptomycetaceae > Streptomyces > Streptomyces filipinensis. The sequence goes on from NZ_BMTD01000004.1 coordinate 370,311, forward strand.
CTGCGCTCCCAGGAGCGCCGTCGCTTCGCCTACCAGATGGACCGCCGGCGGGCCGAGGACGCCGCCCAGCGGCTGCGGGAACGCCAGCCGCGTCGGCGCGCGCCCCTGGAGGAGGGTCCGGCCGCGGACGAATCGGAGGAGGTCCCTCAGTCCGGGACGGACACCGGGCTCGCCGCGCTCGCCGCGGACCGGCGCGCCCTGGTCGAGCAGACGGACCACGCCGAGTGGGTCGACCAGCAGCGCGAACGGCAGCGGCGGCCCGGCGGGGACAGCTGGGACCCGGTACCGGTGCCCCTGCCGACGTACGTCACCGCGCCGGTCGCGCCGCGTGCCACCTCCGATGTGGATCTGGGGGCGCCCGGCACCTGGAGTTCGGCGCGCTCCAGCTCGGTCGCCCCGGAGCACGAGGCGGGCCACGCACCGGAGAGCGGGGCGGCCGACGAGCGGACGCCGGCGGCCGGGGGCAAGCCGGCGGACGGCCGTAGCGACGCCCGCCGGGCGGCCTCCGCGCGCCGGGCACGCGAGCGCGGCGGCACGCCCCTCTTCGATCAGTACGAGGACGGCGACCGCCCGCGCGCGGCCAACGAGTGACGGCCGCCACACTTCGGGAAGGCGCGCTGACCAGTCAGGGAGCGGATTTCCAAGCACCCCGATCGGGATGCTAAAGTTTCACTCGTTGCAAGGGCCTGTGGCGCAGTCCGGTAGCGCACCTCGTTCGCATCGAGGGGGCCAGGGGTTCAAATCCCCTCAGGTCCACGCAGCATGAAGCCCCAGTCGGCGAAAGCCGACTGGGGCTTCATCGTGTCTACAGCTTCTTCGCGAAGCAGCGGCTCTCCTCGTGGTGCCGGTAGTAGCCGAACTTGACGCACGGTTCGTAGCCGCTGGAGGAGTACAGGGCGATGGCCTCCGGCTGCTTGGTGCCCGTCTCCAGGACCATGCGGACGCGCCCGGCCATGCGGGCGTCCTCCTCCAGGGCCGAGAGCATCCGGCGCGCGAGCCCCCGGCCGCGCATCTGCGCGATCACGAACATGCGCTTGAGCTCGGCGTCGCCGTCCTCGTTGCCCTCGTCGTTGCGGTCCCGGCTGCGCCAGCCGCCGGTCGCGACAGGCCGGTCGTGCTCGTCGTACGCGATCAGGTACACGCCCCCGGGCGGGTCGAAGTCCGTGGTGCCGAGTACGGTGGCGTCGCCGTCGTCGCCGTAGCGCTCGGCGTACTCGGCCTGGACCTCGTCGTTGAGCTTCACGGCGTCGGGGTGGTCGAAACGAACACGACGTATATTCATGCTGGGCATCGTACTTCTATGCGGTGGACGGGTACGGGGCTTTCGGGGCCCCGACCAGTGTGCCGGTATCGTGCCCTGGTGCTGACTGTGACCTCGGTGAACGTGAACGGGCTGCGAGCCGCCGCCAAGAAGGGCTTCGTGGAGTGGCTCGCGCAGACCTCCGCGGACGTCGTCTGCCTGCAGGAGGTGCGCGCAGAGCCGCACCAGCTGCCCGAGGAGGTCCGGCAGCCCGACGGCTGGCACGTCGTGCACGCCCCCGCGGCCGCCAAGGGCCGTGCCGGTGTCTCCCTCTACACCCGGCGTGAGCCCGACCGCGTCCGGGTCGGGTTCGGCTCCGGCGAGTTCGACGGCAGCGGACGCTATGTCGAGGCCGACCTGCCCGGCGTCACCGTCGCCTCCCTGTACCTGCCCTCCGGCGAGGTCGGCACCGAGCGCCAGGAGGAGAAGCTCCGCTTCATGGGCGAGTTCCTCGCCCACCTCAAGGACCTGCGCGAGCGGGCCGCCGCCGACGGCCGCGAGGTGGTCGTGTGCGGCGACTGGAACATCGCCCACCAGCAGGCCGACCTCAAGAACTGGCGCGCCAACACCAAGAACTCGGGCTTCCTGCCGGAGGAGCGGGACTGGCTCGGCCGGGTGTTCGCCCCCGAGGAGGGGGGCTACGTCGACGTCGTGCGTGCCCTGCACCCCGAGGTCGACGGACCGTACACCTGGTGGTCGTACCGGGGGCGGGCGTTCGACAACGACGCCGGATGGCGCATCGACTACCACGTCACCACCCCCCGGCTCGCGGGCAAGGCCGTGAAGGGCTTCGTCGAGCGCGCGGCCACGCATGCCGAGCGCTGGTCCGACCATGCGCCGGTGACCGTCGTCTACGACCTGTAGCCGGGCCCGTCCGGGCGGGCGCGCTCAGGCGTCCGTGCCGCCCGCCTTCGCGGCGAGGCGGCGGTCCAGGGCCAGGGACAGTTCCGCCTCCACCACGCTGCGGGCCAGGGGGCGCAGGCGGGGCAGCTCCTCTTCGGGGGCGTGCCGCAGGATCAGGGTGGCGAAGAGTTCGGCCAGGGCGTCGGCGTGTTCGCGGACGCGGGCTGCGGCCGTGAGGACCTCGCCGAGCGGGATGCCCTCGCGGACCAGTGCGGAGGAGACGTCCAGCAGGCGGCGGCTGATGTGGACGATCTCGTCGCCGTCGGTGCCGAGGTAGCCCAGTTCGAGGGCGGCGGCGAGGTTCTCCGGGGTGACCTGGCCCTCGAAGCGGGCGGCGAGTTCCTCGGGGGTGAGGCGGACCGGCTCCTCCTCGCTCGGGGTGCCGACGCCGAGCAGGTCGGCGACGTCCCGGCCCTGGTCGAGGGCCTCCGCGAGTTCCGCGATGCCGTTCAGGGTGTGGCCGCGCTCCAGCAGGGCGGTGATGGTGCGCAGCCGGGCCAGGTGGTGGTCGTCGTACCAGGCGATACGGCCCTCCCGGCGCGGTGGCGGGATCAGCTTGCGTTCGCGGTAGAAGCGCAGCGTGCGCACGGTGATGCCGGCGAGCCGCGCCAGCTCCTCCATGCGGTACTCGCGCCCGCCTTCCTTGCGTTCCACGTCCTCTGCCACGCCCGCAGCCTATGTTGTACCGCCGGTAACTTTCGTTCCGCGCCCCCTACCGCTCGGTACGGAGCTGCTCTACAGTCCCATTGCGCCAGTGTTCACTGGCAGAGTCCAAAGGCGATGCGTGGAGGCTTCGGGATGGCCGAGCACGAGCATGTACGGGTGGCGGTGATCGGGTCCGGGTTCGGCGGGCTGGGGGCCGCCGTGCGGCTGCGCCGCGAAGGGATCACCGATTTCGTCGTCCTGGAGCGGGCGGACAGCGTCGGCGGCACCTGGCGGGACAACAGCTACCCCGGGTGCGCCTGCGACGTGCCCTCCCATCTCTACTCCTTCTCCTTCGCGCCCAACCCCGACTGGCCGCGCACCTTCTCCGGGCAGCGGCACATCCGCGCCTACCTGGAGCACGTCACCGACCTCTTCGGACTGCGCCCGCACCTCCGCTTCGACTCCGAGGTCAAGCTGATGACCTGGGACGCCGAGAACCTGCGGTGGGAGATCGAGACCGCGCGGGGCACGCTCACCGCCGACGTCGTCGTCTCCGCCACCGGGCCGCTGTCCGACCCGAAGATCCCGGAGATCCCGGGGCTGGCGTCCTTCCCGGGCAAGGTGTTCCACTCCGCCCGCTGGGACCACGACTACGACCTGCGCGGCAAGCGCGTCGCGATGGTCGGCACCGGCGCCTCCGCCATCCAGATCGTGCCGTCCATCCAGCCGCAGGTCGGCCGGCTCACGCTCTTCCAGCGCACCCCGCCCTGGGTCATGCCCCGCGTCGACCGCGCCATCACCGGCGCCGAGCGCCGGCTGCACCGGGCCGTGCCCCTCACCACCCAGCTCAGGCGCGGCCTGCTCTGGGGCATCCGGGAGCTGCAGGTCCAGGCGTTCACCAAGCACCCCGACGAACTCGGACTCGTCGAGCGGCTCGCCAAGCGCAACATGGCCCGCGCCATCAAGGACCCGGCCCTGCGCGCCAAGCTCACCCCCGACTACCGCATCGGCTGCAAGCGGATCCTGCTGTCCAGCACGTACTACCCCGCGCTGGCCGAGCCGAATGTGGACGTCGTCGCCAGCGGGCTCGGTGAGATCCGCGGCTCGACCGTCGTCGCGGCCGACGGCACCGAGACCGAGGTCGACGCGATCGTCTTCGGGACCGGCTTCCACGTGACCGACATGCCCATCGCCGAGCGGGTGGTCGGGGCGCAGGGCGGCACGCTCGCCGAGTCCTGGAAGGGCGGCATGCGGGCGCTGCGCGGTGCCACGGCCGCCGGGTTCCCGAACTGGATGACGATCATCGGGCCCAACACCGGCCTCGGGAACTCCTCCATGATCCTCATGATCGAGTCCCAGCTGAACTACATGGCCGACTATCTGCGGCAACTGGACGTCCTCGGAGGCCGTACGGCCCTCGATGCCCGGCCCGCGGCCGTCGAGGACTGGAACCGCGAGGTCCAGGAGCGCATGAAGCGCACCGTGTGGAACACCGGCGGCTGCACCAGCTGGTACCTGGACGAGAGCGGCCGCAACACCACCATCTGGCCGGGTACGACGTCGGAGTTCCGGCGTGCGACCCGCCGGGTGGACCTCGCCGAGTACGAGGTCGTCCGCAGGCCGGCAGCGGTGTCCCACAAGCGGAGCGAGGTCGTCGCATGAGCCGCCGAGCCGCTGTGACCCCGGTGGCCTCCGGGCCGTACGCCCCGCCCACCCCTTCCCGCGCACTCACCGTCGTCTCCGCCGACGGCGCGCGGCTGCACGTCGAGGTGCACGGCCCCGAGGACGCGCCCCCCGTGGTCCTCTCCCACGGCTGGACCTGCTCGACCGCCTTCTGGGCCGCGCAGATACGGGACCTGGCGACCGACCACCGGGTGATCGCATACGACCAGCGGGGGCACGGGAACAGCCCCGCGAGCTCCGCGTGCACCACCCACGCGCTGGCGGACGACCTCGAAGCGGTGCTCGCGCGGACGCTCGCGCGCGAGGAGAAGGCGCTGATCGTCGGCCACTCCATGGGCGGTATGACGGTCATGGCCGCGGCCACGCGCCCCCGCTTCCGGGAGCACGCCGCCGCCGTCCTGCTGTGCAGCACCGGCAGCTCGCGGCTGGTCGCCCGGTCACGTGTGGTGCCGCTCGGCGCCGGGCGGCTGCGGACCTGGCTCACCGGGCACGTGCTCGGCTCCCGTGCCCCCCTCGGACCGGTCACACCGGTGGCGAAGAGCGTCCTCAAGTACGCCACCATGGGCGCTGGTTCCGCCCCGCACATGGTGGAGGCGTGCGCGCGGATCGTGCACGCCTGCCCGCGCGCCGTCCGCCACGCGTGGGCCGGTGTGCTGGAGGCGCTCGATCTCGACCACGGCGTACGGGAGTTGCATGCGCCCACGGCCATCGTGCACGGCGCGGCCGACCGGCTCACGCCCCCTGTACACGCCCGCGCGCTGGTCGCCGCGCTTCCGCACTGCGTGGGCCTCACCGAGCTGACCGGTGTCGGCCACATGACCCCGATCGAGGCTCCGGACCTGGTGACCGCCAGGATCCGGGAGCTCGTCACCACGTACGTCACCGTCACGGGCACCGAGCCCGAGGACGGGCACCGTGCCACCCCGGCGCAGATCAAGGAGGGCGCATGAGCAGGGTCAGCCTCGAAGGGCAGGTCGCGGTCGTCACCGGAGCGGCGCGCGGGGTCGGTGAGCTGCTGGCGCGCAAGCTGTCCGCGCGCGGCGCGAAGGTCGCGCTGGTCGGCCTGGAGGAGGAGGCGCTCAAGGACGTCTCCTCGCGTCTGCACAGCGACAGCGCCCACTGGTACGCCGACGTCACCGACCACGAGACGATGAGCCGGGTCGCGCAGGAGGTGAAGGCGCGGTTCGGGAAGGTCGACATCGTGGTGGCCAACGCCGGTGTGGCGGCGGGCGGTCCGTTCGCCGACTCCGATCCGCAGGCGTGGCGGCGGGTGATCGAGGTGAACCTGATCGGTTCGGCGGTGACCGCGCGGGCGTTCCTGCCGGTGCTCGTGGAGAGCCGGGGCTATCTGCTGCAGGTCGCCTCCCTCGCGGCGATCACCCCGGCGCCGATGATGACGGCGTACTGCGCGTCCAAGTCGGGCGTGGAGGCGTACGCGCACAGCCTGCGCGCCGAGGTCGGCTACCAGGGCGTGCGCGTCGGCGTCGCCTACCTGTCCTGGACCGACACCGACATGGTGCGCGGCGCCGACCAGGACGACGTCATGCGGGAGTTGCGCCAGCGGCTGCCGTGGCCGTCCAACAAGACGTACCCGCTGGGACCGGCGGTGGACCGGCTGGTCGCCGGGATCGAGCGCCGCTCGGCGCATGTGTACGGGCAGTGGTGGCTGCGGGGCATGCAGGGCGTGCGCGGATATCTGCCGGCGCTCATCGGGACGGTCGGGCAGCGCGAGATGAAGCGGTTCGCGCCCCGGCTGCAGGGGATGCGGTCGGGGCTCGTGGGCGCGGGCGGGGAGGCCGACGAAGCGGCACGGGCTACACCCCGTAACTGATCCACATGCGTACCGTGGTCGGCCGTGTGAATCTGGTCGAGGCCCCTTCGAGGGGCCGATTCCCCACCTCACCCACCACGGGAGTGAACCCACATGGGTATGAAGGACAAGGCCAACGAGTGGCAGGAACAGGGCAAGCAGAAGCTCGGTGAGACCCGTGAGCGGGCCGGCCAGCGCGGCCAGCAGCAGTCGCAGCGCGGCCAGCAGCAGTCGCAGCGTGGCCAGCAGCAGTCGCAGCGCGGCCAGCAGCCCCAGCGCGGTCGCGAGAACATGCGCGACATCGAGGACACGGAAGCGGAGATGGAAGACCGCTTCGACCGGGACTACGACGCCTAGTCGCTGCGCTCGGCTCTGGCCGGTCTGGCGTGGGGCGCCCTTCCTCAGGGAGGGCGCCCTGCGCTTTGTCCGCCTGCGCTCTCTGCGCCCGCGGGGAGTCACGCCGTCTGCCCGCGGGCGGGATCGGTCGGGGTGCGAATCAGCCCGGGCGCGGGGGGAGTTCGGGACGGGAGCGGTCGGGGAGGTCCTCGTACGCCGGGGGTGTCGCGGCCGGGTTGGCGGTCAGGAGGTCCAGGGCCAGTTCGATGGCGGCGTCCATCTCGACGTGGCGGCCCTCGGCCCAGTCCAGGGGGGTGCGCAGGCTCTCCACGTCCGGGGCGACGCCGTGGTTCTCCACGGACCAGCCGTAGGCGTCGAACCAGGCCGCGTTCATCGGCACCGTGATGACGGTGCCGTCGCCCAGCCGGTGGCGGCCGGTCATGCCGACCACGCCGCCCCAGGTGCGCTGGCCGACGACCGGCCCGAGCTTCAGCAGCTTGAACGCAGCCGTGATCATGTCGCCGTCCGACGACGTCGCCTCGTCGGCGAGGGCCACGACCGGACCCCTCGGCGCGTTGGACATGTACGACACCGGTTGCGCGTCCCTCGTCAGGTCCCAGCCCAGGATGGTCCGGGTCAGCTTCTCGATGACGAGTTCGCTGATGTGCCCGCCCGCGTTGCCGCGCACGTCCACGATCAGGGCCGGCAGGGACACCTCCATGCGCAGGTCGCGGTTGAACTGGGCCCAGCCGGAGCCCCCCATGTCGGGGATGTGCAGATAGCCGCACTTGCCGCCGCTCAACTCCCGTACGACGGCCCGGCGTTTGGCGACCCAGTCCTGGTAGCGCAGCGGCCGCTCGTCGACGAGCGGGACGACGGCGACCCGGCGGGCCCGGCCCGGCTCGCCTTCCGGCGGGGTGAAGGTCAGCTCCACGGTCGTACCGCCCGACCCGGCGAGAAGCGGGTACGGACCGGTCACCGGATCGACGGGACGGCCGTCGACGTGGGTGAGGACGGCGCCCTCGCGGATGCCGGTGCCGGCCAGCGGTGAGCGGGCCTTGGAGTCGGAGGAGTCGCCGGGCAGGATGCGCTTGACCGTCCAACGGCCGTCCCGTGACACGAGGTTGGCGCCGAGGAGGCCTTGCCAGCGCTGGTAGTGGGCCGGGCCCTCGTTGCGGCGGGCGGCGGTGACGTAGGCGTGCGAGGTGCCCAGTTCGCCCAGGACCTCGCGCAGGAGATCGGCGAACTCGTCGGGGGAGGCGACCCGTTCGACGAGGGGGCGGTACTGGTCGAGCACCGCGTCCCAGTCGATGCCGCTCATGCCCGGGTCCCAGAAGTAGGCGCGGATGATCCGGCCGGCCTCGTCGTAGGCCTGGCGCCACTCGGCGGGCGGGTCGACCACGTGGAGGATGCGGCGCAGGTCGATCCAGACGGTCGTGTCGCTGTCGCCCAGCTCCGTGGAGGGCACCGCGCGCAGGTCGCCCTCGTCGACGACGACCAGGCGGGTGCCGTCGCCGCTGACCGCGAACCAGTCCAGGTGGTCGACCAGTTCGGACTTCTTCGCCTTGGTGATGTTGAAGTACTCCAGGGTCGGGCGGCTGGTGGTGTCGGCCGGGTTGGCGAAGGTCTCGCCGAGCGCGCCGGAGATGGGCCAGCGCAGCCAGACCAGGCCGCCGCCGGCGACCGGGTGCAGCGCGGAGTACTTGGAGGCGATCACCGGGAACGGGGTGACCCGCATGGCCAGGCCCTCCGCCTCCACGGTCACCGTGCCGGCCTCGCCGGTCTCCTCGTCCTCGGCCGGGTCGAGCCCGCCGGCCGCCGGACGGCCCTCGGGGTTCAGGGCGAAGGGGGAGGGGGTCGCCGAGCTCAGCGGGACGAGGTACGGGCGGCAGCCGAGCGGGAAGGACAGGTCGCCGGTGTGGACGTCGTAGACGGGGTCGAAGCCGCGCCAGGAGAGGAAGGCGAGATAGCGGCCGTCGCGGGTGAAGACGGGGTTCTCGTCCTCGAAGCGGCCGTTGGTCACGTCCACGACGAGCCGGTCCTTGATGCGGGCCAGCTTGATCTGGCGCAGGGAGCGGCCGATGCCCGGGTGCGACCAGGTGATCCAGGCGCCGTCCGGGGAGAAGGCGAGGTCGCGGACGGGCCCGTTGACGGAGCGGATCAGCTCGGTGACCCGGCCTCCGGCGGTTTCGCCGGCCCCGGTGCCCCGCGCGCCGGCATCCGCCGCGGGCCCTGCGGCGCCACCGTCGCCCTCCGGGGCCTCCCCGCCCTGCCCGCCCGCCGGAACCTCTCCGCCCTCCCCGCCCTCCTGGACCTCCCCGCCCTCCTGGACCTCCCCGCCCTCCTGGACCTCCCCGCTCGCCGGGCCCTCCGTGTCCGCCGTCACGTCGATCAGCAGCAGCCGTCCGTCGTGCGAAGCGATCGCCAGCCGTTCGCCCAGCGGGTCGGAGATCATCTCCAGGACCCGGCCCAGTTGGCCGGAGGCGAGCCGGCGGGGTGCGCGGTCGCCGGTCGCGCGGGGGAGCTGGGCGATCTCGACGGCGTCCTCGCCCTCCGCGTCCGTCACATAGGCCACCTGGCCGGTCGTGCCCAGCATCTCCGGCAGCCGTACCCGCACTCCGGGCGGGTCGGTGATCGTACGGGCGGGGCCGTCGCGGTGGGTGAGCCAGTACAGGCTGCCGCGTACGACGACGGCGCTGGCCCGGCCGGTCTCGTCCACGGAGATGCCGTCGACGTTCTGCGCGGCCGGAACCGGGTACCGGCGGCGCCCGGTGGCCGGACCGCTCAGGCGGATCTCCAGCTTGCGCGGTACGCCGCCCGGGGAGAAGTCGTCCACCAGCCACAGGTCGCCCGCGCACTGGTAGACCACACGGTTGCCGTCGCCGGCGGCGTGCCGGGCGTAGAAGGCGTCGTGGTCGGTGTGGCGGCGCAGGTCGGTGCCGTCCTGGGCACAGGAGTAGAGGTTGCCGACGCCCTCGTGGTCGGAGAGGAAGACGATCCGGCCGGCGACGAACATCGGGCTGGCCAGATGGCCGCCGATGCCGGGCACGAGCTGCCGGCCGTGCAGCCAGAGCCGGCCCATGGCGCCGCCGCGGTAGCGCTTCCAGGAGGCCGGTTCGTGCGGCGGGGTGCCGGTGAGCAGCAGGGTCTTGTGCTGTCCGTCGACGTCGGCGACCTGGATGTCGGCGACCGGGCCCCAGGGCAGTTTGCGGCCGGGGTCGCCGTCCGGGGACACCTTGTAGGCCGAGGTGAAGTACGAGAAGGGCTCGCCGTGCGAGGCGACGGCCAGGATGTCGCCCTCGGGGGTCCAGCCGCAGACCTGGGTGTCGGCGCTGCCCCAGTACGTCAGCTGCCGCGCGGGACCGCCGTCGACGTCGATCAGGTGGATCTCGGGCACCAGGCTGCGCCAGCTCGTGTACGCGATGCGGCGGCCGTCGGGCGAGAAACGCGGGTGCCCGTCCTTCGTACGGTCCGCCGTGAGCCGCCAAGGCCTGCCCGGGGCGTCGAGGGGGGCCAGCCACAGGTCGTCCTCGGCCACGAAGCACAGCAGGTCGCCGCTGAGGTGGGGGAAGCGCAGATAGCTCACCTCCCCATGCTTTTCCGCCCGCTGGGGCACAGCAACTTATGAGCGCTTCACAGGCGTGACCCAGCACACGTACGAAACTGTTTCGTTTCGAACGGTCTCAGGGTATCTTCATGGTGTACGAAGCAGCAGGAGGATCCGGAGCGGAGGGTGAGTGGCATGACCGAGGCCGTCGCAGCGGCACGTCGCAGCCGGATCACGCCCGAGCGCGAGGCCGAGTTGTACGAGGCCGTGCTCGACCTGCTCCGGGAGGTCGGCTACGACGCCCTGACCATGGACGCCGTCGCCGCCCGCACCCGGTCCAGCAAGGCCACGCTCTACCGCCAGTGGGGCGGCAAGGCCGAGCTGGTGGCGAAGGCGGTGCGGCACAGCAAGCCCGGCGGCTCCGCCGACGAGGTCGACACCGGGTCGCTCAGAGGTGACCTGCACGCCCTCACCCTGCGTTCGGACGACTGCGAGATGGAGCAGAACTCCGCGCTGATGCGGGGTCTGGCGATGGCCGTCCACGGCAATCCCGACCTCCTGCGGGCGTTCAGGGACCATCTCATCGAGCCGGAGATGGCGGAGTTCCGCCGTGTGCTGCAGCGGGCGATCGACCGGGGCGAGGTCCGTGCGGACAACCCCGCGATCGACTACGTGATGCACATGATGATCGGCGGGTTCGCGGCCCGTTCGCTCATCGACGAGCAGCCGCCGACCCAGGCCTTCCTCCTGTCGTACATCGACGCCGTGGTCCTCCCCGCCCTCGGCGCCACCACCAGCTGATCCCTTCAGATCCCCGAGCAAGCCCACCACCTGACGTCACCGCTCACGTCGTCGGGCTGATCACCCCTGCCCTGATGAACCCCACGACCTGACCGGGAGTACGCCTCCGTGGCCACGTTTCTGTACAGACTCGGCCGTCTCGCCTTCCGGCGACGGCACTTCGTCGCCCTCATATGGGTCGCGCTGCTCACCCTCGCCGGGGTGGGCGCCGCCTCCGCGCCGGCCGCCGGCAACACGTCCTTCTCCATCCCCGGCACCGAGGCCCAGAAGGCCTTCGACCTGCTGGAACAGCGCTTCCCCGGCATGAGCGCCGACGGCGCCACCGCGCGCGTCGTCTTCAAGGCGCCCAGCGGCGAGACGATGACCGGCAAGGCCAACAAGGCCACCGTCGAGAAGACGGTGAAGGAGCTGAAGAGCGGCTCCGAGGTCGTCTCCGTCGCCGACCCCTACGCCGGGCACGCCGTCAGCAAGAACGGCACGATCGCCTACGCCTCGGTGAAGTACAAGGTCTCCGGCATGGAGCTGGAGGACTCCTCGAAGGACGCCCTGAAGGAGGCCGCGCAGCACGCGCGGGACGCCGGGCTGACCGTCGAGGTCGGCGGCGACGCGCTCAGCGCGACCCCCGAGACCGGCTCCAGCGAGGTCATCGGCATCGGGATCGCCGCCGTCGTCCTCGTCATCACCTTCGGTTCGCTGCTCGCGGCCGGCTTCCCGCTGCTGACCGCCATCATCGGCGTCGGCATCGGTGTCTCCACGATCACGGCGCTCGCCAGCGCCCTGGATCTCGGCTCCACCACCTCCACCCTGGCGTCGATGATCGGCCTCGCCGTCGGCATCGACTACGCCCTCTTCATCGTCTCCCGCTACCGCGCCGAACTGGCCGAGGGCCGCGAGCGCGAGGAGGCGGCCGGACGGGCCGTCGGCACGGCGGGCTCGGCGGTCGTCTTCGCCGGCCTCACCGTCGTCATCGCCCTGGTCGGCCTGTCGGTCGTCAACATCCCGATGCTGACCAAGATGGGCGTCGCCGCGGCGGGCACGGTCGCCGTCGCCGTCCTCATCGCGCTGACGATGATCCCGGCGCTGCTCGGCTACGCGGGCCGCAGGATCAAGCCGGCCGGCCAGAAGAGCAGGCTGCTCGGCGGCGGCCGTACGCCCAAGGAGCCGGGCCGGCCCAACATGGGCACCCGCTGGGCGAGTTTCGTCGTACGCCGTCCGGTCGCCGTCCTGCTGCTCGGCGTGCTCGGCCTCGGCGCGGCGGCGATCCCGGCCGCCTCCCTGGAGCTGGGTCTGCCCGACGACGGCTCCCAGCCGGTCTCCACCACCCAGCGCCGCGCCTACGACCTCCTCTCCGAGGGCTTCGGACCGGGGTTCAACGGCCCGCTGATGATCGTGGTCGACGCCAAGGACAGCCCCCGTCCCAAGGCCGCCTTCACCGAGGTCGGCGACGAGATCAAGGGCCTGAAGGACGTCGTCACGGTCACTCCGGCGGCGGCCAACCAGGCCGGCGACACCGCGACGATCACCGTCGTGCCGGGGTCCAAGCCGTCCTCGCAGACGACCGAGGACCTGGTGCACGCCATCCGTGACAAGGGCGCGGACATCGCCGAGAAGACCGACTCCAGGGTTCTGGTCACCGGCTCCACGGCGATGAACATCGACGTCTCGCAGAAGCTGAACGACGCGCTGCTGCCCTACCTCGCCCTGGTCGTCGGCCTGGCGTTCCTGCTGCTGATCGTGGTCTTCCGCTCGGTCCTCGTCCCGCTGAAGGCGGCCCTCGGCTTCCTGCTCAGCGTGCTCGCGGCCCTCGGCGCCGTGGTCGCGGTCTTCCAGTGGGGCTGGCTGTCGGGCCTGATGAACGTCGAGCAGACCGGCCCGGTCATGTCGATGATGCCGATCTTCATGGTGGGTGTCGTCTTCGGCCTCGCGATGGACTACGAGGTCTTCCTCGTGACCCGGATGCGGGAGGCGTTCGTCCACGGGGAGAAGCCCAGCCAGGCCGTGGTCACGGGATTCAGGCACGGCGCCCGGGTCGTGACCGCCGCCGCCGTCATCATGATCGCCGTCTTCTCCGGCTTCATCGGCTCCACCGAGTCGATGGTCAAGATGATCGGCTTCGGCCTCGCGACCGCCGTCTTCTTCGACGCGTTCATCGTCCGCATGGCCATCGTCCCGGCGGTGCTCGCGCTGCTCGGCAAGCGGGCCTGGTGGCTGCCGAGGTGGCTCGACCGCGCGCTGCCCAACGTCGACGTGGAGGGCGAGGGCCTGCGCACGGCCGAGGAGCGCAGGGACGCCGACCCCGACGGGGAGAGGGAGCTGGTACGGGTCTGACGTACCGCTCCTGACGGCAGAGCGGCCGGTGAGGGTGCCCGTGGGGACGGGGCCGCACCCTCACCGGCCTTCCGCTGTGCACGGCGAACGTCGCGGCAAAACCCCGTGAGTGCGGCCCCGGCGATGCCGTAGCGTGCCGGGCATGACGACGACAGCCGCCACTGACGCCGACGAGTCCGCAGCCCACCCCCGTCTCGTCGGCGCCGACCTGGCGGACGTTCGCGAGCGGACCGCGTGACGCCGCTCGTCGCGGCCGCCGTCCTGCTCGCCGCCGTGACCCACGCCAGCTGGAACGCCATCGCGCACCGCATCACCGACAAACTGGTGGGGTTCACCCTGATATCCGGGGGCGGGGTGCTGATCGGGCTCGCGATCGCACCGTTCGCGGCCTTCCCGGCAGGGCCCGCCTGGCCGTATCTGCTGGCCTCGGCGGTCGTCCACATCGCCTACTACGCCCTGCTGATGACCTCCTTCCGGCTCGGTGACTTCGGGCAGGCATACCCCATCGCGCGCGGCAGCGCCCCGCTGGTGGTCACCGTGCTGGCCGCCGTCTTCGCGCACGAGGTGCCCGGCAACTGGGCGCTGGCCGGGATCGCCGTGTCCTGCGTCGGGCTCATGGGCGTCAGCCTGTGGGGACTGCGCGGAAGCCGGCCGGACTGGGCGGCGATCGGCGCGGCCTTCGCGACCGGGCTGACGATCGCCGTGTACACGGTGATCGACGGCCTGGGCGTACGGGCCGCGCACACCCCGCTCGGGTACATCGCCTGGCTCATGGCCGTCCAGGGCGTCGTCATCCCGGGCTACATGTACGCACGCGCGCGTGCCGACACCGTCCGGCTGCTCCGGCCCCACGCCACCCTCGGCCTCCTCGGCGCGGCCCTGTCCGTCGCCGCGTACGCCCTCGTGCTGTGGGCCCAGACCCGCGCCGAACTCGCGCCGGTCGCCGCGCTGCGCGAGTCCTCGATCATCGTCGGGGCCGCGATCGGCGCGGTGTTCTTCAAGGAGCGTTTCGGGGCACCCAGAATCGCGGCGGCCGGGCTGCTGGTGGTGGGCATCGGGTTGATGGTGCACGCCGGGTAGGCGGATGGTCCGGTCGGCGGGTGGCCCGGTAGTGGTGGGGGGAAGCACCGGGCAGCGACGGGAACGAAAGGGAGCCGACCATGACCGACAAACCGACCGTCAGCGTTCTGGGCACCGGCATCATGGGGGCCGCGATGGCCCGGAACCTGTGCCGTGCGGGCCTCCAGGTGCGCGTGTGGAACCGTACGCGGGAGAAGGCCGAGCCGCTCGCCGCCGACGGCGCACGGGTCGCCGGCAGCCCCGCCGAGGCCGTCGAGGGCTCCGACGTCGTCCTGACGATGCTGTACGACGGCAACACCGTCCTCGACGTCCTGCGCGAGGCCGCCCCCGCACTGCGACCCGGCACGGTGTGGGCGCAGTGCACCACCGTCGGGACGGACCTGGTCGCCGACCTGGCCGCCTTCGCCCGGGAGCACGGGCTCGTCTTCTACGACGCCCCCGTCCTCGGCACCCGCCGGCCCGCCGAGGACGGCCTGCTGACCGTGCTGGCCGCCGGGCCCGAGGTGGGGCGGGAGACCGTCGAGCCCGTCTTCGCCGCGGTCGGCGCCAAGACCATGTGGACGGGGACCGACGGGGGCGCGGGCAGCGCGAGCCGGCTGAAGCTGGTCACCAACAGCTGGGTGCTCGCCGCCACCGCCGCCGCGGGCGAGGTCCTCGCCCTCTCCCAGGCCCTCGGCGTGGATCCCCAGGGTTTCTTCGACCTGATCGAGGGCGGCCCGCTCGACATGGGCTACCTGCGGGCCAAGGCCGCGCTGGTGCTCGACGGCAGGCTGTCCCCGGCGTCGTTCGCGGTGGCCACCGCCGAGAAGGACGCCCGTCTCATCGTCCAGGCCGGTGAGCGCGGCGGCGTACGGCTGGACGTCGCCGCCGCGACCGCGGAACGGCTGGCCCGTGCCGCCGCCCAGGGCCACGCGGACGAGGACATGGCCGCCGCGTACTTCGCCAGCTTCGACGACGGGCAGCAGGACGGGACGCCGGGCCGCCGGCCGCCGGCGTCGACATGACGGGCCGGGGTGCCGGGGGCACCCTGGAAGCAGCGGTTCTCGGAGGTGATCGTCATGATGCACACCACTGTCGGATGGCACGTCGAGCTGGAGTTCATGGAGGATGCCGACCACACGCGTGCGGCGGCCCTGGTGCGCCTGCCCGACGGCAGCGAGGTACGGGCGCACGGCCACGCCACCCGGCACCGTGTCGACGCCAACCAGCCCCGGGTCGGGGAGGAGATCGCCGGCGCACGTGCCCTCAACGAACTGGCCATGCAACTGCTGACCAAGGCCCACGACGAGATCGACGCGGAGTCCGGACGGACCTCGCACACGATCAACGTGTGACGGCGCGCGGCCCTATCCGAGAGCCGTGCGTACCGCCCGCACCAGCGCCTGCGCCCGCGGGTCCGCCGTCACGCTCTTGCGGAAGCCGTTGGTGACGTAGCCGAAGGCGATGCCGGTCTCCGGGTCGGCGAAGGCCAGGGCGCCACCACGGCCCGGGTGACCGAAGGAGCCGGGGGAGAGCAGCGGGGACGCCGCTCCGTGCAGCATGTAGCCGAGGCCGAACCGGGTGCCGACCACCAGGACCCGGTCCGGTCCGGCGGACCGCTCGGCGCGGGCCAGTTCCCTCGTCTCAGGGCTGAACAGGCGGGTGCCGCCGTCCACCTCGCCGATGAGCGAGGCGTAGAAGCGGGCCAGGCCGTCAGCGGTGGCGATGCCGTTGGAGGCGGGCAGGGCGGCCGCGCGGTAGGCGGCGTCGTTCTCGTCGGGCAGCGGGGTGATCGCGGCGAACGCGCGCCGGGTCAGCGACTCCGGGTCGGCGTAGGCCTCGGCCACCGCGCGCTTGGGACGGGTCTTCAGGCCGCCCACGGCCTCGGGCGCCGCGGCCGGGCCGACGCGGCCCACGCGCGCGTGCTCCGACTCCGGCAGGCCGAGCCACAGGTCCGCGCCGACGGGACCCGCGATCTCGTCCGCGATCCACGCCCCGACCGGACGCCCGGTGATCCGCCGGATCAGTTCGCCGGTGAGCCAGCTGTAGGTCTGGGCGTGGTAGCCGTGGCCCGTGCCCGGCTCCCACACCGGAGCCTGTGCGGCGACGGCCGCGGCGCCCAGGTCGGGGTCGGCGGCCTCGGCGGGGGTCAGCGGGCGGTCCAGGACGGGCACCCCCGCGCGGTGCGCGAGCAGGTGCCGGACGAGGGTGTGCTCCTTGCCGGCCGCCTTGTACTCGGGCCAGTACGCGCCGACCGGGGCGTCCAGGTCCAGCTCGCCGCGCTGGTGCAGGAGCAGGAGCGCGGCGGCGGCGACGCCCTTCGTCGCCGAGCGCACGATCTGCGCGGTCCCGGGCTCCCACGGGGCCGTACCGGCTGTGCCGTCGACGTCCTTGGCGCCGGCCCACAGGTCGACGACCCTGTGCCCGTCGCGGTAGACGGCGACGGCCGCGCCGCGTTCCCCGAGCAGGGTGAAGTTCGCTGCGAACGCCTCCCTGACCGGCTCGAAGCCCTCGGCCACTGTGCCGTTCACGTCCACGCCCGCCGTCCTTTCGCTCACTGCCCCGTCGCCTGTGACAGTGGGTGCAACGCGGGCTGTGTGCCTGTGATTCCTCGGCGGGATCAGCCCAGGAGGATCGTTACGTCGATGTTGCCGCGTGTCGCGTTGGAGTATGGGCAGACCTCGTGGGCCGCGTCCACCAGCTGGGCCGCCAGGTCCGGGTCCAGGACCGGCAGGGAGACGCTGAGGGCGACCGCGAGGCCGTAGCCGCGGTGCCCGTTCGGGCCGATGCCGACCTTGGCGGCCACCGTGGAGCCGGTCAGGTCGTAGCCCGCGCGGTTGCCGACGAGGATCAGCGCGTTGTGGAAGCAGGAGCTGTAGCCGGCCGCGAAGAGCTGTTCCGGATTGGTGCCGTTGCCGTCGCCGCCCAGCTCCGGGGGCATCGCGACCTTCAGTTCGAGCTGGCCGTCCTGGCTGGTGACATAGCCGTCGCGGCCGCCGTGGGCGGTGGCCTCGGCGACGTACATGATCTTCGTCGGACGGGTGTCGACAGTGGTGTCCTCGGTCATGGCCGGCCTCCCCCGGAACAAGTGGCGCACAAGTACATCGTGCACAAGGTACTGGCCGGTAGGTCAGCAGGGTCCACGCGGGGGTCGCAACCGGGGGTAACGCGAGATCGGCGCGGGAGGGTCCGGGGCGGGACGGTGTGCGGGATCAGCGCCGGTCGGCCGCGTCGGCGCGTTCGGTCAGCGCCCACAACTCCTCGCGCAACCGCACGACGTCCTGCGCGTCGAGGCCTGTCGTGGAGAGCAGCGCACCCGGCACGCGCGCCGCGCGCTCCCTCAGTTCCTCGCCGCGCCCCGTGCACGCGACAAGCACCGAGCGCTCGTCGCCGGCCGCGCGCTCCCTGCGTACCAGGCCCGCGCCCTCCAGTCGCTTGAGCAACGGGGAGACGGTCCCGTAGTCCAGCCGCAGGGAGCGCGCCAGTTCCTTCACGCTGGTCTCGCCGCGCTCCCACAGCACCAGCAGCACGAGGTACTGGGGATAGGTGAGCCCGAGGTCGTCCAGCAGCGGACGGTAGGCGGCGGTCACGGCGCGCTGGGCGGCGTACAGCGCGAAGCACAGCTGGTCGTCCAGCAGCAGCGACCCCTCGACGGCGCGGTCCTCGTTCGTCACCCGCCCATTGTCACGGACGTCGGATCGAAGCCGAACGGCAGCTCCAGCCGGTGGGCCCGCATCAGCTCGTCGTCCGAGAGCAGCCCGGCGGTCGGGCCGTCGGCCGCGATCACGCCGTCGCTGAGGATCAGCGAGCGCGGGCACAGCTCCAGGGCGTAGGGCAGGTCGTGGGTGACCATGAGGACGGTGACGTCCAGGGAGCGCAGGATGTCGGCGAGCTCGCGGCGGGAGGCCGGGTCGAGGTTGGACGACGGCTCGTCGAGGACGAGGATCTCCGGCTCCATGGCGAGCACGGTGGCCACGGCCACGCGCCTTCGCTGTCCGAAGGACAGGTGGTGCGGCGGACGGCCGGCGAAGTCCTGCATGCCGACCCGCTCCAGGGCGGTGCGCACCCGCTCCTCCAGCGCGGCGCCCCTGATCCCGGCGGCGGCCGGCCCGAACGCCACGTCCTCCCGCACGGTCGGCATGAACAGCTGGTCGTCCGGGTCCTGGAAGACGATGCCGACCTTCTGCCGGACGGCGGCCATGTGCTGCTTGCCGACGGGCAGTCCGGCCACCGTCACCGTGCCCGTGCCGCCGCCCAGGATGCCGTTGAGGTGCAGCACCAGGGTGGTCTTGCCCGCCCCGTTGGGGCCGAGCAGGGCGACCCGCTCCCCGCGCGTGATCGAGAAGTCGACACCGAACAGGGCCTGGTGGCCGTCGGGGTAGGCGAAGGCGAGGCCGGAGACCTCCAGCGAAGCGGTACTCACAGGATCCATCCCAGCAGACAGACGACGAGGGCGGCGCAGGGGAGCGTGAGGGCGTGCCGCCACTGCGCGCCGGACGCGGTCACCTCGTCGATGACCGGCATGGAACCGGCGTAGCCGCGGCTCACCATGGCCAGGTGCACGCGCTCCCCGCGCTCGTAGGAGCGGATGAACAGCGCGCCGGCGGACTTGGCGAGGACACCCCAGTGACGTACGCCCCTGGCCTCGAAGCCGCGCGACTCGCGGGCGATCCGCATCCGGCGCATCTCGTCGGTGATGACGTCACCGTAGCGGATCATGAAGGAGGCGATCTGGACCAGCAGCGGTGGGAGCCGCAACCGCTGCAGGCCCAGCAGGAGTTCGCGCAACTCGGTGGTGGCTGCCAGCAGTACGGAGGCGGCGACGCCGAGCGTGCCCTTGGCGAGCACGTTCCAGGCGCCCCACAGGCCGTTCACGCTCAGCGAGAGGCCGAGCGCATGCACCCGCTCGCCCTCCGCCACGAACGGCATGAGCACCGCGAACGCCACGAACGGCACCTCGATCAGCAGCCGCCTGAGCAGGAACGCGGCGGGTACGCGCGCGTGGGCCGCGACGGCGGCGAGCAGGACGGCGTACCCCGCGAACGCCCACATCGCCTCGCGCGGGGTCGACACGACGACCACCACGAACAGGAAGGCGGCGGCGAGCTTGGTGTGCGGCGGCAGGCCGTGCACGGGCGAGTGCCCGTGCCGGTACAGCCTGTGCGCGTGTCCGGCCCCCATGTCACAGCCCCGTGTCGACGGGCGAGACGTCCTCGGGCCGGCGCCGGCGCAGCGCCCAGAACACCGCGCTGCCGGCCACGACCGTGACGCCGACACCGATCACCCCCGCGAGGCCGCCGGACAGACGGGCGTTCGAGACGTTCCTGACGCCGTAGTCGGCGAGCGGGGAGTCGGCGGCGGCGTGCTTCTCCGCCTTCCGGTCGATCCCCTGGTCGTGCGCGACCTTCTCCAGGCCGTCAGGGTTCGCGGAGGCGTAGAAGCTGACGAATCCGGCGAGGACGAGGGAGGTGACCAGGCCCGTCGCCCACAGTGTGCGCCGCGAGGTGCGCGCCGCCGCGGGCGTGCGGGCCGCGACGGGCGCCGGCGCGTCCACCAGCACGCCGTCCACGCGCAGCTTGAGCCGCTGCCGCAGGCCGCGCGCGCCGTGCACGAGATCCGGGCGTACGGCGATCACGGCGCTCACCGTGAGCGCGGTGATGACGGCCTCGCCGACGCCGATCAGGACATGGACGCCGATCATCGCCGTCGCGACCTTGCCGAGGGAGACGTCGGTCGTCCCGCCGACCGCGTACAGGAGCGTGAAGACGACCGCGGCGGCCGGTACGGACACCAGCGCGGCGACGAAGGAGGCGACGGTCACCGAGCGCCGCTTGCGGGGCAGGACGGCGAGCAGCGCGCGGAAGACGGCGTACGAGACGACCGTCGTGGTGATCGCCATGTCGGTGATGTTCACGCCGAGCGCGGTGAGCCCGCCGTCCGCGAACAGCACACCCTGCATGAGCAGCACCACGGAGACACAGAGCACGCCCGTGAACGGCCCGACCAGGATCGCGGCGAGCGCTCCGCCCAGCAGATGGCCGCTTGTTCCGGCCGCCACGGGGAAGTTGAGCATCTGTACGGCGAAGATGAACGCCGCCACCAGGCCGGCCAGCGGGGCCGTCCGCTCGTCGAGCTCGCGGCGGGCGCCGCGCAGGCTCACCGCGAGGGCGCCGGCGGCGACCACTGCGGTGACGGCTGAGGTGGGGGCGTCGATGAATCCGTCAGGTACGTGCACCGGACGATTTTAGGCCCTTGTTGCGAACACTTTGCAAGAACCAGTCGGTCGTGCGGCGGTTTCCACGGGGGCGGGCACGCTTCGGCAGGCGAGAAACGGAATATGTGCGACATTGGAGAGCAAGCGGATGCACATCTTTCGCATAGGTCACTCAGCGTGAAGGGGCGATCCGATGTCTGTGGTCGAGCAGTACGCGCGCGCCCATATCGTCACGGACGAGGAGGACCCGGGGGCCGTACCGGTGGTACTCCGCTACGACCCTGACTCCGATCCACGGTCGGTACGGGTCGGCCTGCCCGGCCCGCACGAGTGGACGTTCTCCCGCGCGCTGCTGGAACGCGGGCTGCGGTCACCGGCCGAGAGCGGCGCGGTACGGGTGTGGCCGTGCGGCCGCGTCCAGGCCGTCGTCGAGTTCCATTCCGACAACGGTGTCGAGGTCGTCCAGTTCGACTCGAAGGCCCTGCTCAGATTCCTGCGCCGGACCTACACCGCGGGACCCGTACGGACCTGATCAGCCGCCCGTCTTCAGCAGGGTCGCCACGATCGGACCGGCCGTGTCGCCGCCGTGGCCGCCCGCCTGCACCACGCCCGCGGCGGCCAGGTCGCCCTTGAAGGCGGTGAACCAGCCGTTCGGCTTCTTCTGCCCGTCGACCTCGGCGGAGCCCGTCTTCGCGCCGTAGTCCCCGCTCATGCCCGCCATCGCCTTGGCGGCCGTGCCGTAGTCCGCCGTGAACCGCATGACGTCCTTCAGCTGGGACCGCGTCGTCGAGGACATGGTGTGCGCCGCCTTCGCCAGCGTGCGGTGGTCCACCTCGGGAGCCACCAGGTACGGCTGGTGGAAGGCGCCCGAGGCGACCGTCGCCGCCACGGACGCCATGTTGAGCGGGTTCATGCGCACCCCGCCCTGCCCGATCAGCGAGGCGCCCATCTGCGCGCCGCTCTGCACCGGGACGGAACCGTCGAACGAGGGGACGCCGATGGCCCAGTTGTCCATGCCGAGGCCGTAGACCTGCTGGGCCTCCTTCGTCAGGTCGCCGTTCGACAGCTTCGGCGCGAAGTTGATGAAGGCGTTGTTGCAGGAGGCTCCGAAGCTCTGCTTGAACGTGCCCTTCTTGATCTCGGAGTCGTCGTCGTTGTGGAACGTCCAGCCGGCCAGCTTGTACGTCTTGGGGCACGGGTGCGACGCGTCGGGGGTGACGAGCTTCTTCTCGAACAGCATCGTCGACGTCACGATCTTCATCGTGGAGCCCGGTGCGAGGGAGCCCTGGAAGGCGACGTTGAAGCCGTGCCCGCTGTTGGCGACCGCGAGGATCTCCCCGGTCGAGGGCCGCACGACGACCACGGACGCCCGCGCCCGCTTGCCGACCTGCTGCTCGGCCGCCGCCTGCAGGGTGGGGCTCAGCGTCGTCTTCACCGTGCCCGGGGTGCCCTTGCTCAGCTCCACGAGCGTCTTGTCGGACAGCTCGGCCTTCTGCGCCGCCTTGCCGCGCACCACGCGCAGCTCGACGCCCGCCTTGCCGCCCGCCGTCTTGCCGTACTTCTCGCGCAGCCCGTCCAGCACCGTGCCCAGCGACGGGTACGTGGCGGTCGTCAGCTCGCCGCCGTCACGGTCCAGCGCCTTGATCGGCGGCGTGCCGGACGCGCCGGTGACCAGGGTGTCCCCGTCCTTCAGGTCCGGGTGGACGACCGAGGAGTGCCAGTCGACCAGCGGCTTGCCGTCGCTCGCCCGCCGCACCACGGTGAGCGCGCTGTCGTACGCCAGCGGCTTGCTGAGGCTGTGGTACGACACCGTCGCCTTGACGGAGAACGGCACCTCGGTGCCCTTGGCCGCGCCCGGCGTGAGGGTGACGCCCTTCACGGACGCGTCCTTGGTGAAGCCGGTGAGCAGCTTGACGGCGGCGGAGGCGTCGTCGGTGGCGGCCGCCGCCTCGGTGAGCCTGCCGTGCTGCCACGCGGTGAGAAAACGGCTGGAGACCGTGCGGACCTCGGCGGCGCTGAGCGGGCCGGTCTTGACCGCCTTGTGGCCGGCCGCGGCGGAGGCGCGCTCGTCGGCCGCGGCACCGCCGTCGTACAGCGCGTAGACGCCGAACCCGGCGCCGCCGAGGACCAGGGCGATCATCCCGCCGAGCACGACGGGACTGGTCGTCTTCCGCCGCTCGGCGACGCGCCTTCTCTTGCCCACAGCCTCAGTTCCTCCGTACGTTCCCCAGGCTCCCCGCAGCCCTCACACACCCCAACGACGGCACTCACCTTAAAGTCCCCACCTCAGAGGGTGACGTCGGCGGCGGATCCGTAGCAGGCTTGCGACAATCCGACTAGACCCAGGTGTCCAGCCACATCCGCGACCGCCACGAGTCGATGGGGATCGCGGTGCCCGTGTACAGGGGCCAGAAGTAGATGAAGTTCCAGGCGATCAGCAGCACCAGCACGCCCGCCGCGGACGCGCCGATCACCCGGCGGGTGTCGGAGGAGCCCGGCGGCCCGATGATCGCGCCGATCATCATCGCCACCGCCAGACACAGGAACGGCAGGAAGACGACCGCGTAGAAGAGGAAGATCGTCCGCTCCTGGTACAGGAACCAGGGCAGATAGCCGCCCGCGATCCCGCACGCCACGGCACCGGCCCGCCAGTCGCGGCAAAACGCCCACCGCCACAGCACGTAGAGGATCGCGAAGCAGGCCGCCCACCACAGCAGCGGGGTGCCGATCGCCAGCACCTCACGGGCGCACTTCTGGCCGGCGTCGGCCGGGCAGCCGTCCGCGCCGGGGTTGGGGGACTCGTAGAAGTACGACACCGGGCGGCCCAGCACGATCCAGCTCCACGGGTTGGACTGGTAGGTGTGCGGGGACGTCAGGCCGACGTGGAACTCGTACACCTCGTGCTCGTAGTGCCACAGACTGCGCAGCCAGTCCGGCAGGAAGGTCCAGCTGCCGCCCTTGCCGTCGGTGGCCGCCCAGTTGCGGAAGTAGCCGCCCGTGCCGTCCGCCGGGGAGAGGATCCAGCCGGTCCAGGAGGCCAGGTAGACGGCGATCGCCACGGGGACCGTCGCCAGGAAGGCGATGCCCGTGTCGTACTTCAGGGCCGCCGCGTACGGGCGCAGGGCGCCCGCGGTCCTGCGGGCGCCGACGTCCCACAGCACCGCCATCACACAGAACGCGGCCAGGATGTACAGGCCGTTCCACTTCGTGCCGACGGCCAGGCCCAGCATCAGCCCGGCCGCCCAGCGCCAGGGCCGCAGACCGAGACGGAACGTGTCGGCCACGTCCGCGTCCGGGCGGACCCGGCCGTCCGGGCCGGCCGGCAGCGCGGCGGCCAGCCTCTCCCGCGACCGGTCCCGGTCGACGACCAGACAGCCGAACGCGGCCACCACGAAGAACATCAGCACGCCGTCGAGCAGCGAGGTCCGGCTCATCACGAAGTGCAGGCCGTCCACCGCCATCAGCGCGCCCGCGAGGCAGCCGAGGAAGGTCGAGCGGAACAACCGGCGCCCGATCCGGCACAGCAGCAGGACGGAGAGGGTGCCCAGCAGCGCGGTCATGAACCGCCAGCCGAACGGGTCGAACCCGAACACCAGCTCGCCGAGCCCGATGACGTACTTGCCGACCGGCGGGTGCACGACGTACGCCGCGTCCGTCGGGATCGCGAGGTGGCCGTGCGTCTGCAGCACCAGGTCGTTGGCGTTCTTGTCCCAGTTGACCTCGTAGCCGCGGTGGACGAGCGCCCAGGCGTCCTTGGCGTAGTACGTCTCGTCGAATATCACCGCGCGCGGGCTGCCCAGGTTCCAGAACCGCATCAGGCCCGCCATCAGCGTCA
This sequence comes from Streptomyces filipinensis, assembly GCF_014649495.1. Classification (GTDB taxonomy): domain Bacteria; phylum Actinomycetota; class Actinomycetes; order Streptomycetales; family Streptomycetaceae; genus Streptomyces; species Streptomyces filipinensis. Next base: position 394,772 of record NZ_BMTD01000004.1, read on the forward strand.
CCAGCAGCGGACCGCCCCAGCCCGACCAGCGGGTGATCCGCTCGGCGAGGACCGGCGGCACGCCGAGCGCCCGCCACAGCCGGGGGCCCGGCTCGGCGTACGGGGGCACCAGCCGGTCGCGTACGTCGCCCCCGGGGGCGTCCTCGGCCGGAACGTACCCGAATCGGCGCAGCCGCTGCCGCCACGACGGCCGCTGGTCGTGCGGCGCCTGGCCCTGCCGGAGGTCCATGGAGGACGCGGTATCGGTCACCGCGCCATCGTAGGGAACGGTTCTGTGCGAGTCCCGTGCATGTGCCGTACCGGTCGGCGGGCGGCCGCTCCCGGCAGGGCTGTCAGTGGTTCCTGGGAGGATGGAGGGCGTGACTGGAACCCTTGTCCTCGCAGGTACCCCCATCGGCGACATCGCGGACGCGCCGCCCCGGCTGGCCGAGGAGCTGGCCCGCGCCGACGTGGTCGCCGCCGAGGACACCCGGCGGCTGCGCCGGCTCACCCAGGCCCTCGGCGTCACGCCGAAGGGCCGCGTGGTGTCGTACTTCGAGGGCAACGAATCCGCCCGTACGCCGGAGCTGGTCGACGAGCTGCTCGGCGGCGCGCGCGTGCTGCTCGTGACCGACGCCGGGATGCCGTCGGTGTCCGACCCGGGCTACCGGCTGGTCGCGGCCGCCGTGGAGCGGGACATCCGGGTCACCGCCGTGCCGGGACCGTCCGCCGTGCTCACCGCGCTCGCCCTGTCCGGGCTCCCCGTCGACCGGTTCTGCTTCGAGGGCTTCCTGCCGCGCAAGGCGGGCGAGCGGCTGTCCCGGCTGCGTGAGGTCGCGGGCGAGCGGCGCACCCTCGTCTACTTCGAGGCCCCGCACCGGCTCGACGACACCCTCGCCGCGATGGCCGAGGTCTTCGGCGCGGACCGGCGGGCCGCCGTGTGCCGGGAGCTGACCAAGACGTACGAGGAGGTCCGGCGCGGTCCGCTGGCCGAGCTGGCGCGGTGGGCCGCGGAGGGCGTCCGCGGGGAGATCACCGTCGTGGTCGAGGGGGCGCCCGAGGCCGGGCCGGAGGAACTCGACGCGGAGGAGCTGGTGCGCCGGGTGCGCGTGCGGGAGGAGGCCGGGGAGCGGCGCAAGGAGGCGATCGCCGCGGTCGCGGTGGAGGCGGGGGTGCCGAAGCGGGTCGTCTTCGATGCGGTGGTCGCCGCCAAACGTGCCGGTGAGTGAGGCGTGTCCGGCCGGGTAGCGGCCGCCGGGTTTCGCTCCGCCGCGGGGCGCGGGTCGTTTTCGGTTGCTCGCGCCCACGCGGCGGAGCCGCCTGCCGATACCGGCCCGCCCCTCTTCGGAGAGCTACGGAAACCCCCTCTGAGCAGGGCTGTTCTCGTGTGAGCGAATGGGCCATGGAACGGCAAAAGGCTGTCGCCGAAAGCAAAGCCCGCGGGGGGTGGAGAGGGCGTTTTCTGCAAGGAACTGCCAAATCGCCTCCAACACTCGACAGCCCTGATGCGTTCACGTCGGCAGAAGAGTCCACTGGTCGAAGAGACGCCCCGTTGCGGGGCGTTTGTCCAGCGGAACAAGAGGAGCTGGCATGAGTGAGATCGCAGGGCAGTCCGGCCTCCGCGGTACGGCGACAGCCGTCGTTCACGAGTCGTATTCGTTTGCCTGCATGCGATGCGGGCACGGCTGGGAGCAGTCGTACGAGATAGAGCACCACACGGACGCCGAAGGGCAGGAGTTCGTGCTGTACGTGGCCGACGGCCGGGTCGTGCCGTCGCCACTGAGCCGGCCCAGCTGCCACAACTGCGACGGCCACGTCGTGCGGATCATGCGCGCCGGGCAGGTCTCCTCGGTGCGCGGCGCCGCGGAGCGGCACCACAGCGTGCCGCAGGCGGGCCCGGTCGAGGCGCCGGAGGTGCCCGCGTCGCCCAAGGAACCGCACCACTGGCACCTGTCCGATCTCCTGCACCCCTTCCAGCGCAAGGCGAGCTGAGCGGATCGCCGGCCGCGGCGGACATGCCCCTTTCGTAGGATCGGGGCATGCCTTCGAACGCCGGTCAGACCGCCAAGGGCGACAAGAACACAGCGCCGCCGCTTCCGGCACCGCTGCGGGTTCCGGTCGCCGACTCCCACACGCACCTCGACATGCAGTCCGGCACGGTCGAGGAGGGCCTCGCGAAGGCCGCGTCCGTGGGGGTGACGACGGTCGTGCAGGTCGGCTGCGACATCAAGGGCTCGCGCTGGGCCGCCGAGACCGCGGCCGCGTACGACAGCGTCCACGCCGCCGTCGCCCTCCACCCCAACGAGGCGCCGCGCATCGTCCACGGTGACCCCGACGGCTGGTCGCGGCGGGGCGCCCGGCAGCCGGGCGGCGACGCGGCGCTGGACGAGGCCCTCGCCGAGATCGACCGGCTCGCCGGACTGCCCCAGGTGAAGGGCGTCGGGGAGACCGGGCTGGACCACTTCCGCACCGGGCCCGAGGGCAAGGCCGCCCAGGAGCGGTCCTTCCGCGCCCACATCGAGATCGCCAAGCGGCACGGCAAGGCGCTCGTCATCCACGACCGCGACGCGCACGCCGACGTCCTGCGCGTCCTGAAGGAGGAGGGCGCCCCCGGGCGCACCGTCTTCCACTGCTACTCCGGCGACGCCGAGATGGCGGAGATCTGCGCCCGCGAGGGCTACTTCATGTCCTTCGCCGGCAACGTCACCTTCAAGAACGCCCAGAACCTCCGGGACGCCCTCGCCGTCGCCCCGCTGGAGCTGGTCCTCGTGGAGACCGACGCGCCGTTCCTGACGCCCGCGCCCTACCGCGGCCGGCCCAACGCCCCGTACCTCGTCCCGGTCACGGTCCGTGCCATGGCCGCCGTGCGCGGCATCGACGAGGACGCGCTGGCGACGGCCCTCGCCGCCAACACCGCGCGCGCCTTCGGCTACTGAGTCCCAGTTCGACCAGCACGCCGCGATCCCCTGTTCGAGCGGCGAGCGCGCGCTCGCCGGGCAACAGTACGTAGTCGCGTCGCTTTGGAGAGTGACGGTCGCTCCGCTAGGTTCTGGGGGCCCGATCCGGACCCCTCTGGCACCTCTGGAGCGTGTCGGCGTGAGCAAGTCGCAGTACGAGACGTTCGAGACGTGGGGGACGTACGATCCGTACGGCCCCGGCGCCTCCGTGTACACCGCGGACACCCAGCCGTATGGGCTGTACGAGGACACCTACCGGCCCGCGTACGAGGCGCAGGCGTACTTCGTCACCGAGCCGGTGCTGCCCCGGCAGGGCGTGCGCGTGCCGCAGGCCGGGGGCGCGCCGCAGGCCCGGAGCGCGCCGGACGAGGACGGGGTGCCCGGACCCGAGGTACCCGCCGGAGCGGGCGGCCGGGCCGCGCGCCGACGCAGGGGGCGCTGTGCCGAGCGCCCGGAGTCCGCCGTGCGCCGCCTGCTGCCGCAGGCCCTGGTCGTGGCCTTCCTCGCCGGCGGCACCACCGCGTTCGTCGCCAAGGACAAGGCGGTCGAGCTGACCGTCGAGGGCAAGCAGCGCACCCTGCACACCTTCGCCGACGACGTCAGCGAGCTGCTCGCCGAGGAACGCGTGCCCGTGGGAGCGCACGACGTGATCGCGCCCGCCCCCGGTACGGCGCTCGCCAGCGGTGACACGGTCGCCGTGCGCTACGGGCGCCCCGTCCGGCTCACCCTGGACGGCCAGCAGCACGAGGTGTGGACGACGGCGCACACGGTGGAAGGGGCCCTGGACGAGCTGGGGGTGCGCGCGGAGGGCGCGTACCTGTCCACCTCGCGCTCCCGGAACATCGGACGCGCCGGGCTCACGCTCGACGTGCGCACCGAGCGCGCCGTCACGGTCATGGCCGACGGCCGGACCCGCACCCTGCGCACCAACGCCGCCACCGTCCGCGAGGTCATCGAGGAGGCCGGGATCGGCCTGCACGGCCAGGACATCACCTCCGTGCCGCTCGACAGCTTTCCGCGGGACGGGCAGACGGTGACCGTGCTACGCGTCAGCGGCACCCGGGAGATCCACGACGAACAGATCCCCTTCGCGGTGGAGCGCGCCGAGGACCCCACCCTCTTCAAGGGCACCGAGGTCGTCGTCCAGGCGGGCCGGCCCGGACTGCGGCGCGACACCTACCTCCTGCGCATCGTCAACGGCGTACGGGAGAAACCGCGCCGGGAGACCTCCGAGGTGGTGCGCAAGCCGCGCAAGCAGATCGTGAAGGTGGGCACCAAGCCGCTGCCGCCCTCGGTGGCCGGCGCCGACCACCTGAACTGGCACGGGCTCGCCGCCTGCGAGTCCGGTGGCCGCCCGACCGCGGTCGACCCCTCCGGGACGTACGGGGGCCTCTACCAGTTCGACACGCGCACCTGGCACAGCCTCGGCGGCAACGGACGCCCCCAGGACGCCACGGCGGAGGAGCAGACGTTCCGCGCGAAGAAGCTGTACACGCGGCGCGGGTCGACGCCCTGGCCGCACTGCGGGGCCAAGCTGCACGGCTGACGCCGGGGCGCGGCGGCATCCGGCCGGCGCCCCTCCCCCGTCCAGCCCGCGGCGCCGGGTACCTGGCAACCCGGCGCCGCGGACCCCCGTACCCTTGTCCCGTGAGCAGCCCCACCCCCGACGCCCTCCTCGGCCCCGCCGACATCCGTGAGCTGGCGGCAGCGCTCGGTGTCCGTCCCACCAAGCAGCGCGGCCAGAACTTCGTGATCGACGCCAACACGGTCCGCCGCATCGTCCGCACCGCCGAGGTCCGCCCCGAGGACGTGGTCGTCGAGGTCGGCCCGGGGCTCGGCTCCCTCACGCTCGCGCTGCTGGAGACCGCCGACCGGGTCACCGCCGTCGAGATCGACGACGTCCTGGCCGCGGCGCTGCCCGCGACCATCGGCGCGCGCATGCCGGAGCGCGCCGACCGGTTCGCCCTCGTCCACTCCGACGCGATGCACGTCGCCGAGCTGCCCGGCCCGCCGCCGACGGCGCTGGTGGCGAACCTCCCCTACAACGTCGCCGTGCCCGTGCTGCTGCACATGCTCGACACCTTCCCGAGCATCGAGCGCACCCTCGTCATGGTGCAGGCCGAGGTCGCCGACCGGCTGGCCGCCGCGCCCGGCAACAAGGTGTACGGCGTGCCGTCCGTGAAGGCCAACTGGTACGCCGAGGTCAAGCGCGCCGGAGCCATCGGCCGCAACGTCTTCTGGCCCGCGCCGAACGTCGACAGCGGTCTGGTCTCCCTCGTCCGGCGGACCGAGCCGCTGAAGACGACGGCCTCCAAGGCGGAGGTCTTCGCGGTGATCGACGCGGCCTTCGCGCAGCGCCGCAAGACGCTGCGGGCCGCGCTCGCCGGCTGGGCCGGTTCGGCGGCGGCCGCGGAGGCCGCCCTGGTCGCGGCCGGGGTCTCGCCGCAGGCGCGCGGGGAGTCGCTGACGGTGGAGGAGTTCGCGCGGATCGCCGAACACAAGGAGAGCGGCACGTGAGCGTCACGGTACGGGTACCGGCCAAGGTCAACGTCCAGCTCGCGGTGGGCGCCGCCCGCGCGGACGGCTTCCACGACCTCGCCAACGTCTTCCTCGCCGTCGGCCTCCACGACGAGGTGACGGTGACCCCCGCGGACGAGCTCCGGATCACCTGCGAGGGCCCGGACGCCGACCAGGTCCCCCTCGACCGCACCAACCTCGCCGCGCGCGCCGCGCTCGCGCTCGCCGCGCGCCGGGGCATCGAACCGAACGTCCACATCCACATCGCCAAGGACATCCCGGTCGCCGGCGGCATGGCGGGCGGCAGTGCGGACGGCGCGGGCGCGCTGCTCGCCTGCAACACGCTGTGGGGCACGGGCGCATCCCGCGCCGAGCTGCTCGCGATCTGCGCCGAGCTGGGCAGCGATGTGCCGTTCAGCCTGGTCGGGGGCGCGGCTCTCGGCGTCGGACGGGGGGAGCAGCTGACCGTCCTGGAGGTCGGCGGCACCTTCCACTGGGTGTTCGCGATGGCCGGGCGGGGGCTGTCCACCCCGGCGGTCTTCCGCGAGTTCGACCGGCTCGCCCAGGGGCAGGACATCCCGGAGCCGGTGGCTTCGGCGGAGCTGCTGGAGGCGCTGGCGAAGGGGGACGCGGAGGCGCTGGCCGCGGCCGTCTCCAACGACCTTCAGCCGGCGGCGCTGTCCCTGTTCCCGGAGCTGGCGGACACGCTGGAGGCGGGGCGCGGGGCGAGCGCGCTCGCCGCGCTGGTGTCCGGATCGGGACCGACCACGGCGTTCCTCGTGCGGGATGCCGAGGCGGCGGAGAAGGTGGCGGCTGCCCTGCGGGCGTCCGGGACGTGCGGGGCGGTGCGGACGGCGGCGGGGCCGGTGGCGGGGGCGACGGTCCTCTAGGACTTCAGAGTTCGTCGATCGCCGTCAGGCCGATGTCGATGGGGTACGGCTTGTCGACCTTGATGCGGTCCCGGTGCATGCCGGTGTGGATGTATGCCATTGCGGTCGTCCACGGTGTAGCCGTCCTGGGGCGGCACCGGCCACTGGACGCGGTGCTCTGCGGACTCGGCGGTCATGGTTCCTCCCATGGACGGGATCCTGCTGCCTGCCCTCCACCGCAGCGGGCCGTTTCCCGATCGCGTCATCACAGAGAGTGACCGCCCCCTCGCGCCCCGCCCTCACCCTCGCAGGCCCTACGCTAGAAGGCTGACCGACCCCCGCACGCAGGAGTGAAATGGCCGTCAACCTGGTCAATGTCGAGAACGTCAGCAAGGTGTACGGCACCCGTGCCCTGCTGGACGGCGTCTCGCTCGGCGTGTCGGAAGGGGACCGGATCGGGGTCGTCGGACGCAACGGCGACGGCAAGACCACCCTCATCCGGATGCTCGCCAAGCTGGAGGAGGCCGACACCGGACGGGTCACCCACTCCGGCGGGCTGCGGCTCGGCGTGCTCACCCAGCACGACTCCCTCGACCCCGCCGCCACCGTCCGCCACGAGGTGATCGGTGACATGGCCGACCACGAGTGGGCGGGCAACGCCAAGGTCAGGGACGTGCTGACCGGACTGTTCGGCGGGTTGGACCTGCCGGGCTTCCCGAAGGGGCTGGACACCGTCATCGGACCGCTCTCCGGTGGTGAGCGGCGCCGGATCGCGCTGGCCAAGCTGCTCATCGAGGAGCAGGACCTGCTCGTCCTGGACGAGCCCACCAACCACCTCGACGTCGAGGGCATCGCCTGGCTCGCGAAGCACCTGCAGAACCGGCGCTCGGCGCTGGTCTGCGTGACCCACGACCGGTGGTTCCTGGACCAGGTCTGCACCCGCATGTGGGACGTGCAGCGGGGCGACGTGTACGAGTACGAGGGCGGCTACTCCGACTACGTCTTCGCGCGCGCCGAGCGCGAGCGGATCGCGGCCACCGAGGAGGCCAAGCGGCAGAACCTGATCCGCAAGGAGCTGGCCTGGCTGCGGCGCGGCGCCCCCGCCCGTACGTCCAAGCCGCGCTTCCGGGTCGAGGCCGCCAACGAGCTGATCGCGGACGTGCCGCCGCCCCGGGACAGCAGCGAGCTGATGAAGTTCGCCTCCTCGCGGCTCGGCAAGACGGTCTTCGACCTGGAAGACATCACCGTGCAGGCCGGGCCCAAGGTGCTGCTCAAGCACGTCACCTGGCAGCTGGGACCCGGCGACCGGATCGGCCTCGTCGGCGTGAACGGCGCCGGCAAGACCTCCCTGCTGCGGGCCATGGCCGCGGCGGCGCGCACGGAGGGTGAGGAGCAGCCGGCCGGTGGGCGCATCGCCGTCGGCAGGACCGTCAAGCTCGCCTACCTCTCCCAGGAGGTCGCCGAGCTGAACCCGAACACGCGGGTCCTGGAAGCCGTCCAGCAGGTCCGCGAGCGCGTCGACCTCGGCAAGGGACGTGAGATGACCGCCGGGCAGCTGTGCGAGACGTTCGGCTTCAGCAAGGAGAAGCAGTGGACGCCGGTCGGCGACCTGTCGGGTGGTGAGCGCCGGCGCCTGCAGCTGCTGCGCCTGCTCATGGACGAGCCCAACGTCCTCTTCCTGGACGAGCCCACCAACGACCTCGACATCGAGACCCTCACCCAGCTGGAGGACGTCCTCGACGGCTGGCCCGGCTCGATGGTCGTCATCTCCCACGACCGGTTCTTCCTCGAGCGCACGACGGACCGGGTCTTCGCCCTCCTCGGCGACGGCACCCTGCGGATGCTGCCGCGGGGCATCGACGAGTACCTGGAACGGCGGCAGCGGATGGAGGAGGCGGTCGCCGCCCAGGCCGCCGCCGCGGCGCCCAAGCCGGCCGTGCAGGAGAAGAGCGCCGCCGACCAGCGTGCCGCCAAGAAGGAACTCCAGAAGATCGAGCGCCAGTTGGACCGGATCTCCGAGAAGGAGACCAGGCTGCACGCCCAGATCGCCGAGAACGCCACCGACTTCGGGAAGGTCGCCGACCTGGACGCCCAGTTGCGCGACCTCGCCGGTGAGCGCGAGGAACTGGAGATGCGCTGGCTGGAGTTGGCGGAGGACGCGTAGCGCACCCGCGGTGGGCAGGCGTCCGGCGCGCGGCTGAAATCAAGCCGCGCGCGGCGCTGTTGCGTGCGCCGCGTGAAGGGGGCGTGAAGGCGCGTAACGGCGACATCACGGCCAGGTCGTCCCTTGGGAACAGCGGCGGATCCGAGCCCCTGTGCTGTCGGTACCGAGTGATAGAAAGGGCCGTCTGAGAACTGTCTGAGTAACGACCCAGGGTCTGTCAAGAACCTCAGGGCGTGGCTAAAAATCAGTGAACGAGGGGGAAGAGCGCTGATGACCCAGCCGCCCAACCAGCCGCCGCAGGGCGGTTTCGGAGCGCCGCAGGGCCAGCCGCCGCAGGGTGGCGGCTTCGGAGCCCCGCAACCGCCACCGGCCCCGGGCGGTTTCGGCGCCCCCCAGGGAACTCCGGGCGCCCCGGGTATGCCTCCCCCGCCGCCGGCCCAGCCCCCGGCCGCACCGCCGCAGCCGCCCCAGCCCGGCTACGGCTACCCCCAGCAGCCGGGGCCGTACGGCGCACCGGCCGCGCCCGGCACCCCCGGGCCCTACGGCTACCCGCAGCAACCGGGCCCCTACGGGGCGGCGCCCCAGCCCGGGTTCGGCCACCCGCAGCAGCCGACGTACCCGGGCGCGCCCGGTGCCGCGCCCGGCGGGCAGCCCCGGCGCAGGACGGCGCTGATCATCGGTGCCGCGGTGGCCGCGCTGCTGGTCGTCGGCGGCACGGTGTACGCGGTCACGAGCGGCGACGACGGCGGAAAGAAGAAGCCCGTCGCCCAGCAGAGCGACGACCCCAAGCACTCCGCCTCCGCGTCCGCCTCGCCGAGCGCGTCGAGCGGCGGCGGTGACGACCCGGAGGACCTCAACGCGGGCCGCAAGGCCGGTGAGGCGAAGGTGCTCTGGTACGAGTCGGCACCGGACGCGCCCCGTTCCGGCGCCGACGCCCCCGGCATGTGGATCACCGGCAAGACGGTGGTGAAGGCGGCGTACAAGCAGGTCTTCTCCTACGGCGTAGGCGACGGCAAGCCCGCCTGGAGCCCGATCACCCTGCCGCAGAAGATCTGCGCGGTCACCCCGCGGCAGTCGGACGACGGCAAGGTCGTCGTGGCGTACATGAGCGGCGCCGACGACAAGGCCGTGTGCAACCAGCTGCAGCAGATCGACCTGGACACCGGCGAGAAGGGCTGGAGCGGCAAGGTCGACCGCCGCGGGGCGTTCGACATCCAGGTCGAGATCAACCTGTCCGTCAGCGGCAGGACGCTGATGGTGGGCCGCGTGGGGTCGGGCACGGCGTACGACATCGACAGCGGCAAGAAGCTGTACAGGAAGGGGCAGTACGGCGCCTCCTGCGGTCCGTACGCGTACGCGGGTGGCGCCGGCCGGCTGATCCAGGCGTCCTCCTGCGCCGCGTTCGAGCCGAACGAGCACGACGAGATCCAGGAACTGGACCCGGCCACCGGCAAGGTCAAGTGGTCCCAGCCGGTCAAGAAGGGCTGGGAGGTGACCAAGGTGTACTCCCTGGACCCGCTCGTGGTGTACCTGACCAACTCGGACAAGAAGGCCTGGAACATCACGACGTTCACCAACGACGGCAAGTTCCGCTCCGAGGTGAAGGTCGACGAGAAGTTCGCCCCCCGCTGCGGCTTCCTCGACCGGGACCTGCAGAGCTGCCAGGGCGTCACGGCCGACGCCGACACGCTGTACCTGCCGACGGACAGCACCAGTTCCGCCAACGAGATCGTCGCGATCAGCCTGGCCGACGGCAAGGCGCGGTGGCGGGCCAAGTCCCCGGCCGACGAGCCGATGTACCCGATGAAGGCCGAGGGCGGCAAGCTCGTCGCCTACGTGCAGCCGTCGTACGACACGGGCGGCCAGGTGGTCTCGATCCCGGTCGCCGGCTCCTCCCACCGGACCACCAAGCTGTTGCAGAACCCGCAGGGCACGGCCGAGATCGAGAGCACCTTCTACGACGGTGTCGTGGACTGGGCCGACGGCCGGTTCTTCATCTCCGCCGGCCGGCTGAACGGCAGCGACGAGTCGAAGGAGAAGCTGATCATGGCCTTCGGCAACTGAGCCGCCGTCCCGGCTTCCTCCCCGTCCGTACCAAGCCTGTTCCGCCGTCCCTTTCGCCGAACGGCTCTCCGAGCCCCACCGAGGTACCCGTCCCATGACCCAGCCGCCCCCTCCGCCGCCGAACCAGCCCCCGCAGCAGGGCGGCTTCGGCCCTCCGACCCCACCGCAGCAGCCCCCGCAGCCGCCTCAGCCGCAGCCCGGCTACGGGTACCCGCAGCCCGCTCAGCCGCAGCCCGGCTACGGCTACCCGCAGCCCGCTCCGGCCCCGCAGCCGCCCCAGCCGCCCCAGTCCGGTTACGGCTACCCCGGCCCGCAGCAGAACCCGTACGGCCAGCAGCCCCCGGCCTACGGCCACCCGCAGAACCCGTACGGGCAGCCCACGCAGCCGGGTTACGGCTACCCGGGCCAGCCGCCGACCGTGCCGATGCAGCCGCAGCCGGGGCAGAGCGGCGGCGGACGGAACAACTCGGTGCTGCTCATCGTCGTCGCCGCCGTCGTCGCCATCGCGCTGATCGTCGCCGGCGGCATCTGGTACGCCAGCTCCTCCGGGGACGACGGCAAGAGCCACAACACCGCCTCGTCCAGCGGCGGCACCGGCGGCAAGACCGGCAGCGGCGGCAAGGAGAAGGTGCCGGCCGACCCCGCGGGCAAGGTCCTCTTCGAGGTGCCCATGCCCCACGCGAACGACCTGATCAGCACGATCGGTTCGTGGCTGACCGACAAGGTGTACGCCAAGAGCGGCGTCAACGAGATCGTCGGCTACGACCCGGCCAAGGGCACCAAGCTGTGGACGATCAAGCTGCCCGGCCCGCTCTGCGCGGCGAGCAAGCACGTCACCGACGACGACAAGACCGCGATCACCTACCAGCCGAGGCCGGACACGAAGACGTCCATCGGCGGGTGCACCCAGATCGCCGCGATCGACCTCGACGCGGGGACGAAACTGTGGACGAAGACGGTCAAGTCCGGTGACTACCCGGTCGACTACGAGAACGTGACGGTCGCTCAGCGCACCGTCGCGCTGGGCGACTCCGAAGGCGGCGCCGCCTTCGACCTCGACTCCGGCAAGCCGCTGTGGCTGCCGAAGCCGGGCGACGACTGCTACGACGCGGGGTACGGCGGCGGCGCCAAGCTGGTCGCGGTGCGCCACTGCGGAGACATCGACAACGAGCGGGTGTCCATCCAGACCATCGACCCGAAGACCGGGAAGGTGCTCTCCGAGTACAAGATGGACCCGGGCATCGAGGACGCCTCCGTCGTCTCCACCGAGCCGCTGGTGGTGGCCGCCGAGGTGGGAGACGAAAGCGACGCCCTGGACTACTTCTCCATCGACAACAAGACCGGCAAGCTGCTCGCCCACATCTCCGCGCCGGACAACACCTACGGCGGCAAGTGCGACGGCAGCACCCGTATCGAGGACTGCCACCAGATCGTCGTCGGCAACGGCAAGCTGTACCTGCCGACCGCGGAGCACGACGGCACCGGCGAGTTCAGCAGGACCAACGAGATCGTCTCGTTCGACCTGCACACCGGCAAGCCGACCGGCCAGCGTGCCGAGGCCGGGGACGGCTACACGCTCTCGCCGCTGCGCATGGACGGCGGCAACCTGATCGCCTACAACGAACCGCCGTACGACAAGGGCGGCCAGGTCGTCAGCATCGACGGCGGGACCTTCAAGTCGACCAAGCTGCTGGAGAACCCCTCCACGCGGAGCGTGCACGACGTGGAGATCGACATGCTGCCGGAGTTCGCGGAGCTCCTCTTCGCCAACGGCCGCCTGTACATGTCGGAGGTCCACGCCCGCAAGGCGTCCTCCTCGTACGGCAAGGACCTGGCGGTGGCGTTCGGCACGGGCGGCTGACGGCCTCGCCGACCTCATGACGAGTCTCGCCCGAATGGGTGACTTACCAAGAAGTGCCCCGGATTTCATCGATCCGGGGCACTTCTCATCAAGAGGGGCAGCGCGACGTCGAACAAGCGTGTAGCTTCCGGGGGCATATGGAGGGCGGAGGTGCCGGGGGGCCCTCTGTCCTTGCGGACCGGTGGGCGTCCATAGTGGGGCATCCATGGGGGGGACTGGGGGGTTGCTCTATGGGAGTGCGGCTCATGGTCGTGGACGACCATCGCCTGCTCGCGGAAGCGCTGGCGTCGGCGCTCAAGCTGCGCGGGCACCGGGTGCTCGCCGCGGCGGCACCGGCCGCGGGCGCGGCGGACCTGGTGATCGCGCGGGCGCCGGAGGTGTGCCTGCTGGGTACGGCGGCGCCGGCCGAGCCGGGCGTGTTCGACCCGGTGGTGAAGATCAAGCGGGAGCGGCCGCAGGTGGCGGTGCTGGTGCTCGGCCCGGTGCCGTCGCCGCGCGGGATCGCGGCGGCCTTCGCGGCCGGGGCGTCGGGGTACGTACGGCACGACGAGCGGATCGAGGGTGTCGAGCGGGCGATCATGAAGGCGCGGTCGGGGGAGGCGGCGGTGGCTCCGCAGCTGCTGCAGGGGGCGTTCGGGGAGCTGCTCAATCCCGCCGCGCAGCCCGATGACGAGGCCCAGCGGCTGCTGTCGGTGCTGACGCCGCGGGAGGTGGAGGTGCTGGTGCGGGTGGCCGACGGGGAGGACACGCGGCTGATCGCCGCCGGGATGGGGATCGCGCCGAGTACGGCGCGGACGCATGTGCAGCGGGTGCTGATGAAGCTGGGGGTGGGGTCGCGGCTGGAGGCGGCGGCACTGGCCGCGCGGACAGGCCTGCTGGACCGGGCGGGCCCGCTGAACCCCGGCCCGGACTAGCCGCCCGAAGGGACGGCGGCGGTATGAACCCGGCGGCACCGCAGTCCCCCGAGGGACGCGGGGACTTCGCGCAGTCCCCCAAGGGGCGCGGGGAACCGCGCGAGCAGCCACCACGAACTCGCGGCCGGGGACGGCCCGCCGCCCTGCGGCAAAGCCGCCCCCGGCCGGCGTTCACTCCCCCGGCGAACCCTCCGGAGGAAGCTGCTGAGGCGCCACGGGCCGAAGCTTCAGCCAGGCCAGGAAGAAGATGCCCAGCAGGAGCATGCCGATCCCGGTCCACAGGTTGATGTTGACGCCCTGGGCCTTGTCGATGGCGGACCGGGAGTCGGTGATCCCGGTGATCGTGACGATGACGCCGTACAGGACGAACAGGCCGCCGATGATGCGGCGCAGGTCGAAGATGCGGGCCGCGGTCGCGGACTTGCCCTCCAGCTCGGTGACTTCCCGCTGGACGTCCTCCTCGCTGTAGTGGAAGGGCTCGTGGCCCTTGTGTGCGCGGTCGGAGTGCGCGTTGTCGCTCATGGTTTCCTCGATCCTCCCGCGTCAGAACGAGAACGGGACGTAGCAGGCGGCGGCCAGCACGACCGCGCCCCAGCCCAGCAGGGCCGGCCTGCGGTACCAGGCGTCGTCGCCGGCGGCGGGCGGTTCGGACATGCCGGGGGAGCGGGTGCCGTAGACCAGCCCCTGCAGTTCCTGGGCCGGCTTCGGCTGGGTGAACAGGGACACGACGACCATCACGATCGCGCCGGCGACGAAGCCCGCGATCGCGGAGACGAAGTTGGCGCCCTGGTCGGAGGGGAGGGAGATGATGCCCTTCTTGTAGAACACGAAGTAGTTGATCATCGCCGCGGTCGTACCGGCGAGCAGACCCCAGAAGCCGGACTTGGCGGAGGCGCGCTTCCAGAACATGCCGACGATGAAGACGACGAACATCGGCACGTTGAAGAAGGAGAACAGCGTCTGCAGATAGCTCATGATGTTCGAGAACGAGGACGCCAGGAACGCCGTGCCGATCGAGGCGAACACGCCGATCACGGTGATCAGGCGGCCGAAGCGCACGTAGTACGCGTCCTCGCGGCCCCGCACCACGTACTTCGCCCAGATGTCGTTGGTGAACACCGTGTTGAAGGACGACACGTTGGCCGCCATGCCCGCCATGAAGGCCGCCAGCAGACCGGTGACGGCGATGCCGAGCACACCGTTGGGCAGCAGCTCCTGCATCAGGTACGGGATGGCGTCGTTGTACTGGTAGCCGGAGGCCGGGGTGCCGAACTTCGGGACGATCGCGGCGGCCACCAGGCCCGGGATCATCACCAGGAAGACGATGAAGATCTTGGGGTAGGCGGCGATCAGCGGGGTCCGCTGCCCGGCGGAGAGGTTCTTCGCGGACAGGGCGCGCTGCACCTCGGCGAAGTTGGTGGTCCAGTAGCCGAAGGAGAGCACGAAGCCGAGGCCGAGGACGATGGTCAGCCAGTTGGCGCCGAGCGGGTTGGCATGACCGATGCCGGTGCCGCCCCAGGCCGTGGTGAAGTCGGCGCCGTGCGTCGCGGTGAGCTTGTGGGTGAGCCCGTTCCAGCCGCCGACCTTCTTCAGGCCGAGGATGGTGATCGGGATGAGGGCGGCCAGGATCACGAAGAACTGCAGCACCTCGTTGTAGATCGCCGAGGACAGACCGCCCAGGGTGATGTACGCGAGCACGAACGCGCCGGCCACCACGATCGCGACCCACTGCGGCCAGCCCAGCAGCGCCTCGACGACGATCGCGAGGGCGTAGAGGTTGACGCCCGCGATCAGGATGGCGGCGAACGCGAACAGGATCGAACTGAGCAGGTGGGCGGCCCGGTCGAAGCGCAGCAGCAGGAACTCGGGGACCGAGCGGACCTTGCTGCCGTAGTAGAACGGCATCATCACCAGGCCCAGGAAGACCATGGCGGGGATGGCGCCGATCCAGTACCAGTGCACGGTGTAGGCGCCGTACTGGGCGCTGTTCGCGGCCATGCCCAGGATCTCGGTGGCCGCCAGGTTCGCCGAGATGAAGGCGAGGCCGGTGATCCAGGCGGGCAGCGAGCGTCCGGAGAGGAAGAAGTCGAGGCTGGTCTTCACCGAGCGGCGGGCCGCGAAGCCGATGCCCAGGACGACGACGAAGTAGATCGCCAGGATCGTGTAGTCCAGCCAGTTGGTGGGGAGCCGTAGCTGCGCCGCCAGATACACGGGGCTGTCTGTGGGGGTTTGCATGAGAACTCGCTTCGTTGCGCGAACTGATCCAGAGCGGAACCTACGTCTCCGCGTTCAGATATTGAACACTTCTGTTGGTGTTCTTTGTTTGATTGTGATGAAGCCCGAGGTTGTGAGGTTGTGGTCTGTTATGTTTGATTGTGTTGAGTGATTGGGTGCGGGGTGTAGAGGAGTCCGGCGTTGAAGAAGACCTCGACACGGCTGGCCGACGGTCGTGAGCTGATCTACTACGACCTGCGGGACGACGCCGTGCGCGACGCCGTCGACCGACGACCGCTGGACCGTACGGTCACCACCTCCGAGATCCGCCGTGACGTGCTGCTCGGCGACTCGGTCGCCGTCGCCTCGCACCGGCAGGGCCGCACGTACCATCCGCCGGCCGACCAGTGCCCCCTGTGCCCCACGCGGGGCGACCGGCTCAGCGAGATCCCGGACTCGTCGTACGACGTCGTCGTCTTCGAGAACCGGTTCCCCTCCCTCGCCGGCGACTCCGGCCGCTGCGAGGTCGTCTGCTTCACGTCCGACCACGACGCCTCCTTCGCGGACCTGACCGCCGAGCAGGCGCGCCTGGTGCTCGACGCGTGGACGGACCGCACGTCGGAGCTGTCGCACCTGCCCGCCGTCGAGCAGGTCTTCTGTTTCGAGAACCGCGGTGCCGAGATCGGTGTGACCCTGGGCCACCCGCACGGGCAGATCTACGCCTACCCCTTCACCACCCCGCGCACCGCGCTGATGCTCCGCTCGCTCGCCGCGCACCAGGAGGCCACCGGCGGCGAGAACCTCTTCGACGCCGTCGTGGAGCGGGAACTGACCGGGGAACGGGTCGTCCTTGAGGGTGAACACTGGGTCGCGTTCGTGCCGTACGCCGCGCACTGGCCGTACGAGGTCCACCTGTACCCGAAGCGGCGCGTCCCCGACCTGCTCGCGCTGGACGAGGCGGCACGCACAGAATTCCCCCAGGTCTATCTGGAACTCTTGAGGCGCTTCGACCGGATCTTCGGCACCGGTGAGCCTCCGACGCCGTACATCGCGGCCTGGCACCAGGCCCCGTTCGGCGCGCTGGAGGAGTTCGACGGTGTGACGCGCGACGACTTCGCGCTCCACCTCGAGCTTTTCACCATCCGCCGCACTTCCGGCAAGCTGAAGTTTCTCGCGGGTTCCGAGTCCGGCATGAGCGTGTTCATCAACGATGTGCCGCCGGAGCGCGCGGCCGAGCGACTGCGAGAGGTAGCGAGTTCATGAAGTACCTGGTGACGGGTGGCGCGGGTTACGTCGGCAGTGTCGTGGCCCAGTACCTGCTGGAGGCCGGCCACGAGGTCACCGTCCTCGACAACCTCTCCACCGGCTTCCGCGAGGGCGTGCCGGCGGGCGCCGCGTTCATCGAGGGCGACATCCGCGACGCCGCCAAGTGGCTCGACCCCTCCTACGGCGGCGTGCTGCACTTCGCCGCGTTCTCGCAGGTCGGCGAGTCGGTGGTGAAGCCGGAGAAGTACTGGGACAACAATGTCGCCGGCTCCATGGCGCTGCTCGGCGCGATGCGCGACGCGGGCGTGCGCACGCTCGTCTTCTCCTCCACGGCGGCGACCTACGGCGAGCCGGAGCAGGTCCCGATCGAGGAGAGCGCGCCGACCCGGCCGACCAATCCCTACGGCGCCTCCAAGCTGGCCGTCGACCACATGATCACCAGCGAGGCGAACGCCCACGGCCTGGCGGCGGTGTCCCTGCGCTACTTCAACGTGGCCGGCGCCTACGGCGCCCAGGGGGAGCGCCACGACCCCGAGTCCCACCTCATCCCGCTGGTCCTCCAGGTCGCCCAGGGCCGCCGCGACGCGATCTCCGTCTACGGCGACGACTACCCCACCCCGGACGGCACCTGCGTGCGCGACTACATCCACGTCGCGGACCTCGCCGAGGCCCACCTGCTGGCCCTGACCGCCGCGCGGCCCGGCGAGCACCTGATCTGCAACCTCGGCAACGGCAACGGCTTCTCCGTGCGCCAGGTCATCGAGACCGTCCGCGAGGTCACCGGCCACCCGATCCCCGAGGTGATCGCCTCGCGCCGGGGCGGCGACCCCGCGGTGCTGGTCGCCTCGGCGGACACCGCCCGCGAGAAACTGGGCTGGAACCCGTCCCGCGCGTCCCTCGCGGGCATCGTCGCGGACGCGTGGGAGTTCGCACAGGGCATCGAGAAGTCTGCAAGGGAGCACTAGTGGGGGCACAGCAGGTCGCGGAGCGCTTCACCGAGCTGTACGGCGCGGAGCCGGAGGGGGTGTGGGCGGCCCCGGGCCGGGTCAACCTGATCGGCGAGCACACCGACTACAACGACGGCTTCGTGATGCCGTTCGCGCTGCCGCAGCAGGCGATCGCGGCGGTCTCCCGCCGCACCGACGGGATCCTGCGCCTGCACTCGGCGGACATCGAGGGCGGCGTGGTGGAACTGCCGCCGGACGCCCTGGAGCCCGGCCGCGACACGGACTGGACGGCGTACCCGGCGGGCGTGGCCTGGGCGCTGCGCGAGGCGGGCCACGGCGTGACCGGCGCGGACGTCCACCTGTCCTCGACGGTCCCGACGGGCGCGGGCCTTTCGTCGTCGGCGGCCCTGGAGGTGGTGATCGCGCTCGCGCTCGACGACCTGTACGGACTGGGCCTGCCCGGCTGGAAGCTCGCCCGGCTGTGCCAGCGCGCCGAGAACGTCTACGTCGGCGCGCCGACCGGCATCATGGACCAGACGGCGTCGGCCTGCTGCGAGCAGGGGCACGCGCTGTTCCTGGACACCCGTGACCTGTCCCAGCAGCAGATCCCCTTCGACCTCGCGGCCGAGGGCCTGCGCCTGCTCGTCGTGGACACCCAGGTCAAGCACGCCCACAGCGGCGGCGAGTACGGCAAGCGCCGCGCGGGCTGCGAGAAGGGCGCCGCCCTGCTCGGCGTCGACGCGCTGCGGGACATCCCGTACGCCGGCCTGGACGCGGCGCTGGCCCGGCTCGGCGACGAGGAGGAGGTACGCCGCCTGGTCCGGCACGTGGTGACGGAGGACGAGCGGGTCGAGCGGACGGTGGCCCTCCTGCGCGCCGGCGACACCCGCGCCATCGGCCCCGTCCTGACCGAGGGCCACGCCTCGCTGCGCGACGACTTCCGCGTCTCCTGCCCCGAACTGGATCTGGTGGTGGACACGGCCCTGTCCGCCGGCGCCCTGGGCGCCCGGATGACCGGTGGCGGCTTCGGCGGCTCGGCGATCGTCCTGGCGGAGGCCACGGACGTCGACACCCTCACCAAGACGGTCGAGGAGGCCTTCGCGGCGGCGGGCCGCACGGCCCCCCGCGTCTTCGAGGCGGTGCCGTCGGCGGGGGCGCGGCGCTTGGTCTGATCGTGCGCTACCGTCGTCAGCCCCGCACGCGGGTGCGGGGCTGACGCTCTTTCACGGGAGGCGTGGCGGATGCAGGCCGACGAGATACGGTCCCGCTTCGACGGCCGGGGCCAGGTCGAACTCCGCCTCGGCACGGGGCACAGAGCGCTGGCCGAGCGGATCGCGCACGCGCTCGGGTACCGGCTGGTCCTGGCCGAGCAGCTGAGCGGCCCGAGCGCTGTGCTGCTCGGCTACCGCGGCCCCGTCACCGTGCGGCTGCTCTTCCGGCGCGACGACGACCCCCGGGCCCGCCGCCGGGCGGAGCGGACCATCGAGCGGCTGCGGGCGGGCGGCCCGGTGCTGGCGGACGACGAGCCGCCGCCGCCCCCGCCGCCCCCTCCCGCTCCGGCGCCGCCGCTGACGCCCCGGCCGCCGCAACCCCGTCCGCGGCGCTCGCTGGAACCCCAGCCCCCGCCACCGGTGGGCGCGCCCCGGCCGCGGATCCCGCCCCGGCCACCCTGTCCGCCACCGCCACCGCCCCCGGCCCCGCCGGGCCCGTCCCGGGCTCGAAGGCCGCGATGACCCCGTCAGACCAGCCGCTTCGTCAGCGTGTACTCCGTGATCCCCGGCGGATAGTCGGGGATCACGCCCACCACCTCGTAGCCGTGCTTCCGGTAGAACGCGGGGGCCTGGAAGTCCCAGGTCTCCAGGCGGGAGGCCGTGCAGCCGCGGCCGGCGGCGATGCGCTCGGCCTCGGCGAGCAGACGTGAGCCCAGTCCGGTGCCGCGGTGCACGGCGTCGACCCACAGGTAGGTGATGTGCAGCCAGGTCGCCCAGGTGTGGCCGACCAGGCCGCCGGCCAGCTCGCCGGAGGAGTCCAGTGCCCAGACGTGGAGGGGGACGTCGCGTTCGGCGGGGGTGCCGCGCAGGGCCGCCAGCACCGGGGACGCCGCCGTGTTGGTGTCCCGCAGCCGCGAGCGGAGCAGATCACGTCGGACTTTGTCGACTTCCGCCTCAATACGAAACATGCGGCACACCATAAACGCGCCGGACGGCCAGTTCTGTAAATCTCCTTCCGCAGCGTGCTCCCATCCGTACTCTGAGGAACAGCACCGGTGGGGGCCGGTGCCGATCAGGGGGCGAGACAGGCGGGTACGACACCCGCGGTGGGGGTAGCAGTTTCCGCGACGGCGGCGGCCGTGCGGCGCGCGTCCTTCCCGTGGGGTGTCGTACCCGCGCGGTCGTCGTTCTCCCTTGCGGACCGGCTGCTGGCGGCCGGGCCCTTTCCGGACCTTGGTTGTCCCCTGCTCCGCGCGGAGCCTGGGGAAGGGGGTTACGTGGTTCGTATCCGAGTCCTGGTCGTCGACGACCACCGCATCTTCGCCGAGTCGCTCGCCGCCGCCCTGGCCGCCGAGCCCGACGTCGACGTCTTCGCCGCCGGCAGCGGCCCCGCCGCGCTGCGCTGCCTGGAGCGGGCGGCCGGTGAGGGCCGCCGCTACGACGTCCTCCTCGTCGACGCCGACCTGGGCGGCAACGTCCCCGGCACCCGGCCGGCCGTGCCCGTGCAGGAGGGCGACGAGGAGGGGCTGGTCGACGGGATCTCGCTGGTCGCGGGCGTGCGCACCGCCCAGCCCGCCGTGCGGATCGTCGTGCTCGCCGAGAAGGACGATCCCCGGCGGGCGGCGCTCGCGCTGCAGGCCGGCGCCTCGGGCTGGGTCGCCAAGGACTGCTCGCTGTCCCGGCTGCTGACGGTGATCCGGGGCGTGCTGCGCGACGAGACCCATCTGCCGCCCGCCCTGCTCACGGGCGTACTGCGGGAACTGACCGCGGCCCGCCGGCACCGCAGCGAGAGCGAGCGGCTGGTGGAGTCGCTCACCCCGCGCGAGCGGGAGGTGCTGCGCTGCATGGTCGCGGGGCTGGGCAGGAAAGCCGTCGCCGAGCGGCTGTTCCTCTCCCCGCACACCGTGCGCACCCACATGCAGAACGTCCTCGGCAAACTCGGCGTCCACTCCACGCTGGCCGCTGTGGCACTCGCCCGCCGCGCCGGCGTCGGCCCGGCCGACCTAGCCGGGGATGTTGTCGAACGGGGCGGTCAGCTGGCGTAGCAGACCGGCCAGCTCCGCGCGCTGGGTGCGGGACAGCTCGCCGAGGATCGCCCGCTCCTGCTCCAGCAGGCCCGCGAGCGCCTGGTCCGCGCGGTCCCGGCCGGTGTCGGTCAGCCGCACCAGCACACCGCGCCGGTCGCTCGGGTCGGGCAGCCGCTCCACCAGGCCCTTCTTGGCCAGCCGGTCGATGCGGTTGGTCATCGTGCCCGAGGTGACGAGGGTCTGGGTCAGCAGCTGGCCGGGGGAGAGCTGGTACGGCGTGCCCGCGCGCCGGAGCGCGGTCAGCACATCGAACTCCCAGGGCTCCAGCTGGTGTTCGGCGAAGGCGAGCCTGCGCGCACGGTCCAGATGCCGGGCGAGCCGGCTCACCCGGCTGAGCACTTCCAGCGGCTCCACGTCGAGGTCCGGACGTTCCCGGCGCCACGCTGCGACCAGCCGATCGACCTCGTCCTCCATGGAGATCAGTGTAGTGGTTGTGTCGACATGAAGTCTCTTGAGATCGAGTCTCTTGACATCAAGATATAGCCCGGGGAGAGTGACGGGTATGACGACTCCCTTCTGGGACCCCGGCCAGTACCTGCGGCACGCCGGTCACCGGGCCCGCCCCTTCACCGACCTCCTCGCCCGCGTCCCCGACCTGCCCACACCGGCGCCCCGCATCGCCGACCTCGGCTGCGGCCCGGGCAACGTCACCGTCCTGCTCACCCAGCGCTGGCCCACCGCCCACGTCACCGGCTACGACAACTCGCCCGAGATGCTCGACGCGGCCCACACCGGCCACGAGGGGCCGACGCCCGGCGGGGGCCGCCTGGACTTCGCGCGCGCCGACGCCCGCACCTGGACGCCCGAGGAGCCCTGCGACCTGATCGTCTCCAACGCGACCCTCCAGTGGGTGCCGGGCCACGCCGAGCGCTTCGGCGACTGGATCACCGGCCTGCGCCCCGGCGGCGCCCTCGCCTTCCAGATCCCCGACAACGTCGACGCCCCGCTGCACGCCCTGATGCGCGAACTCGCCGGCACCCCCCGCTGGAAGGCCCGCCTCGCCGGCGTCCTGCGCCGCACCGACTCCGTGCACACCCCCGGCGCCTATCTGGACCGCCTCGCCCGCCTCGGCTGCGCCGCCGACGTGTGGCAGACGACGTACTTCCACGTCCTCACCGGCGAGGACCCGGTCCTGGAGTGGGTGAAGGGCACCGGACTGCGGCCCGCCCTGACCGCCCTCGCCGACGACCCCGAGGCCAGGGACGCGTTCCTCGGCGAGTACCGGGACCTGCTGCGGCGGGCCTACCCGAGCGCCCCGTACGGCACCGTCCTGCCCTTCCGCCGGCTGTTCGCCGTCGCCGTGAAGGGGGCCTGACGATGCTCCTCGCGGTCGATCACGTGCAGCTGGCCGCCCCGCCCGGAGCGGAGGACGAGCTGCGCGCGTACTACGCCGACGTCCTCGGGATGACGGAGATCCCCAAGCCGCCGGCGCTCGCGGCGCGCGGCGGCTGCTGGTTCCAGGCCGGGGCGGTGCGGCTCCATCTGGGCGTCGAGGACGCCTTCCGTCCCGCGAAGAAGGCCCACCCGGGGCTGCGGGTCACCCGGATCGAGGCGTACGCGGCCCGGCTGAGCGCGAAGGGCGCCCCGGTGACCTGGGACGACAACCTCCCCGGCCACTTGCGTTTCTACTCCGAGGACCCCGTCGGCAACCGCCTGGAGTTCCTCCAGCCCCGGTAGCTGATCAGCGTCCACCGGGCGAACGTCACCGCGAGCGCGAGGGGGACCAGCGGCGAGAGCGCGCGGCCCGCCTTGTTCCAGCCGCCCTGGTCCACCGGGACCCAGCTCCCCCAGGGCTCCTGGGCCACCCGCACCGGCATGGACACGGGGTAGGAGGTGAAGCCGGTCGCCGTGATGCGGTGCGTCCTGCCGCCGGAGGCCGCCAGCCCCGTGCAGTCCCAGTCGCCGCCGGTGGAGCCGCCGCGCGACGTGGTGGAGGGCCCGGTCGTCCAGCAGTGCGTCGTCCGCAGGGCCAGCGGATGCCCCATCAGCCCCAGGTGCCCCACGGCCGAACCTGCCAGGTAGCCGGTGAGAGCGAACAGGCCCGCGGCGACGAGACCCCACACGGCCGTCCCCCACGCCTGCTGCCGTCTCGTACGGACCCTGCGCTGCCAAGCCACCGCGTGATCGTACGCCGCGGCCCCCGCGCCTATGACTTGCGGTGCCCTATCAGCCGCGGCTTCTGCTCCAGCCCGTCCAGCCCGTGCCACGCCAGGTTCACCAGATGCGCCGCGACCTCCGCCTTCTTCGGGCGACGCACGTCCAGCCACCACTGGCCCGTCAGGGCCACCATGCCGACCAGCGCCTGCGCGTACAGCGGCGCCAGCTTCGGATCGAAACCCCGGGACTTGAACTCACGGCCCAGGATGTCCTCCACCTGGGTGGCGATGTCGGAGATCAGCGAGGCGAAGGAGCCCGTCGACTGCGGGATGGGGGAGTCGCGGACGAGGATGCGGAAGCCGTCCGTGTACTCCTCGATGTAGTCGAGCAGCGCGAACGCCGCCTGCTCGCACAGCTCCCGGGGATGGCCGGCCGTCAGCGAGCCGGTCACCATGTCCAGCAGCCGCCGCATCTCGCGGTCGACCACCACCGCGTACAGGCCCTCCTTGCCGCCGAAGTGCTCGTACACCACCGGCTTGGACACGCCGGCCTTGGCCGCGATCT
The DNA here is from genome assembly GCF_014649495.1 of Streptomyces filipinensis. Classification (GTDB taxonomy): domain Bacteria; phylum Actinomycetota; class Actinomycetes; order Streptomycetales; family Streptomycetaceae; genus Streptomyces; species Streptomyces filipinensis. Next base: position 418,483 of record NZ_BMTD01000004.1, read on the forward strand.
CCTCCACCGAGGTGCCCTCGAAACCCTTCGCGGCGAAGAGGGTGCGACCGATCTCCAGCAGCTGCTGGCGGCGCTCGGCACCGGTCATACGGGTCCGGCGGGTCCGCCGCGGTTTGTCGTTGCTGGAGGTGCTGCTGGAGTCGGTCGCCACGGCGTCAATCATGCCGCCTTCGCGGTCTCCTTCCGGCGCCGGGAGCCGTCCTGGCCGGAGTTCCGGCGCGAATCGATACGCGAGCGTGACGGCCAGCGCACGTCGTACGCCCAGCCGAGCAGCTCGAACCAGCGGATGATCCGGGCCGAGGAGTCGATCTGGCCGCGCATCACCCCGTGCCGCGCCGAGGTCGGGTCGGCGTGGTGCAGGTTGTGCCACGACTCACCGCAGGACAGCACCGCCAGCCACCACACGTTGCCCGAACGGTCCCGCGACTTGAACGGCCGCTTGCCCACCGCGTGGCAGATCGAGTTGATCGACCACGTCACATGGTGCAGCAGCGCCACCCGGACGAGTGAACCCCAGAAGAACGCGGTGAACGCGCCCCACCAGGACATCGTCACGAGTCCGCCGACCAGCGGCGGCGCCAGCAGGGACACGGCCGTCCACAGGACGAACTGGCGGGAGATCGCCCGCAGCGCCGGGTCCTTGATCAGATCCGGCGCGTACTTGTCCTGCGGCGTCTGCTCCTCGTCGAACATCCAGCCGATGTGCGCCCACCACAGGCCCTTCATCAGCGCCGGGAGCGTCTCCCCGAACCGCCACGGGGAGTGCGGGTCCCCCTCCGCGTCGGAGAACTTGTGGTGCTTGCGGTGATCGGCCACCCAGCGCACCAGCGGGCCCTCGACCGCCATCGAGCCCATGATCGCGAGCGCGATCCGCAGCGGCCGCTTCGCCTTGAACGAGCCATGGGTGAAGTACCGGTGGAAACCGATCGTGATGCCATGGCAGCCCAGGTAGTAGAAGAACACCAGCAGGCCCAGATCGAGCCAGCTCACCCCCCAGCCCCAGGCCAGCGGCACAGCCGCCACGAGCGCCAGGAACGGCACGGTGATGAACAAAAGCAGCGTGATCTGCTCGATCGAACGCTTCTGCTCGCCACCCAGCGTGGCGGAGGGAGTGAGAGTGTCGTTGGCCTTACGGGCTTCTTCGATCACATCGGAACTTGAGGTCATGCGCGTCCCCTGTGGGGTCGAGGGTCGAGGCAGATGCCGGGCCTCCGGGACCGGACGGGAGTGGACGGCACGTCCCTACGGTTCCGTAACCTACGGCGTCGTAAGTATGGCAGCGTGTCATGCGGCGGCAAGAGCCCCAGAGCCAGCGCGTCCACATGGACACCTATCCTTGGATTCGGTCGGACAGCGCGGTCCGCTGAAGTTTCCTTCCCGGACACTCCGGCCCGTATGCGGCGCCCGCCGCCTGGTAGCCGGCCGGGTTCCCTCCCAGACGAGCTTCAACACTGCAAGGAGCCGCACCTGTGAGCAGTGCCGACGACCAGACCACCACGACCAGCAGCGAGCTGCGCGCCGACATCCGCCGGCTGGGTGATCTCCTGGGCGAGACACTCGTCCGGCAGGAGGGCCCCGAGCTCCTCGACCTGGTCGAGAAGGTCCGCCGCCTCACCCGCGAGGACGGCGAGGCCGCCGCAGAGCTGCTGCGCGGCACCGAACTGGAGACGGCGGCCAAGCTGGTCCGCGCCTTCTCCACGTACTTCCATCTCGCCAACGTCACCGAACAGGTGCACCGAGGCCGTGAACTGCGCGCCCGGCGCGCCGCCGAGGGCGGCCTGCTGGCCCGCACCGCCGACCGGCTCAAGGACGCCGACCCCGAGCACCTCAGGCAGACCGTCCAGAACCTCAACGTCCGCCCGGTGTTCACGGCACACCCCACCGAGGCCGCGCGCCGCTCGGTCCTCAACAAGCTCCGGCGCATCGCCGCGCTCCTGGAGACCCCCGTCCAGGGCTCCGACCGGCGCCGCCTCGACGTCCGCCTGGCCGAGAACATCGACCTGGTGTGGCAGACCGACGAACTGCGTGTCGTCCGCCCCGAGCCCGCCGACGAGGCCCGCAACGCCATCTACTACCTCGACGAGCTGCACGCGGGCGCCGTCGGCGACGTCCTGGAGGACCTGACGGCGGAGCTGGAGCGGGTGGGCGTACGGCTGCCCGACGACACGCGGCCGCTGACGTTCGGCACCTGGATCGGCGGCGACCGCGACGGCAACCCCAACGTCACCCCCCAGGTCACCTGGGACGTCCTCATCCTCCAGCACGAACACGGCATCAACGACGCCCTGGAGATGATCGACGAGCTGCGCGGACTGCTCTCCAACTCCATCCGCTACACCGGCGCCACCGAAGAGCTCCTGGAGTCGCTGCGCGCGGACCTGGAACTGCTCCCCGAGATCAGCCCCCGCTACAAGCGCCTCAACGCCGAGGAGCCCTACCGGCTCAAGGCCACCTGCATCCGGCAGAAGCTGGAGAACACCAAGCAGCGCCTGGCCAAGGGCACCGCGCACGAAGAAGGCCGCGACTACCTCGGCACCAGCGAGCTGCTGAACGACCTGCGGATCATCCAGGCCTCGCTGCGCGAACACCGCGGTGGCCTGCTCGCCGACGGCCGCCTGGCCCGCACCATCCGCACCCTCGCCGCCTTCGGCCTCCAGCTCGCCACGATGGACGTCCGCGAACACGCCGACGCCCACCACCACGCCCTCGGCCAGCTCTTCGACCGCCTCGGTGAGGAGTCCTGGCGCTACGCCGACATGCCCCGCGAGTACCGCGCCAAGCTCCTCGCGAAGGAACTGCGCTCCCGAAGGCCGCTCGCCCCCACCCCGGCGCCCGTCGACGCGGCCGGCGCCAAGACCCTCGGCGTCTTCCAGACCGTCAAGAAGGCCCTCACGGTCTTCGGCCCCGAGGTCGTCGAGTCCTACATCATCTCCATGTGCCAGGGCGCCGACGACGTCTTCGCCGCCGCCGTCCTCGCCCGCGAGGCCGGCCTCGTCGACCTGCACGCCGGCTGGGCCACGATCGGCATCGTGCCGCTCCTGGAGACCACCGACGAGCTGAAGGCCGCCGACACCATCCTGGAGGACATGCTCTCCGACCCGTCCTACCGGCGCCTGGTCGCGCTGCGCGGTGACGTCCAGGAGGTCATGCTCGGCTACTCCGACTCCTCCAAGTTCGGCGGCATCACCACCAGCCAGTGGGAGATCCACCGCGCCCAGCGCCGCCTGCGCGACGTCGCCCACCGCTACGGCGTCCGTCTGCGCCTCTTCCACGGCCGCGGCGGCACCGTCGGCCGCGGCGGCGGCCCCTCCCACGACGCCATCCTCGCCCAGCCCTGGGGCACCCTGGAGGGCGAGATCAAGGTCACCGAGCAGGGCGAGGTCATCTCCGACAAGTACCTCATCCCCTCCCTCGCCCGGGAGAACCTGGAACTGACCGTCGCGGCCACCCTGCAGGCCTCCGCCCTGCACACCGCCCCCCGTCAGTCCGACGAGGCCCTGGCCCGCTGGGACGCCGCCATGGACGTCGTCTCCGACGCCGCCCACGCCGCCTACCGCGCCTTCGTCGAGGACCCGGACCTGCCGACGTACTTCCTCGCGTCGACGCCGGTGGACCAGCTCGCCGACCTGCACCTGGGCTCCCGGCCCTCCCGCCGCCCCGGCTCCGGCGTCTCGCTCGACGGACTGCGCGCCATCCCGTGGGTGTTCGGCTGGACCCAGTCCCGGCAGATCGTTCCCGGCTGGTTCGGCGTCGGCTCCGGCCTCAAGGCCCTCAGGGCAGCCGGACTCGACGGCGTGCTCGACGAGATGCACCAGCAGTGGCACTTCTTCCGCAACTTCATCTCCAACGTCGAGATGACCCTCGCCAAGACCGACCTGCGGATCGCCCAGCACTACGTCGACACCCTCGTCCCCGACGAGCTCAGGCACGTCTTCGACACCATCAGGGCCGAGCACGAGCTGACCGTGCGCGAGGTTCTGCGGATCACCGGCGGCAGCGAGCTCCTGGACGCCCAGCCCGACCTGAAGCAGACCTTCGCCATCCGCGACGCCTACCTGGACCCCATCTCCTACCTCCAGGTCACCCTGCTCAAGCGCCAGCGTGACGCGGCAGCCGCGGGCACCGACCCCGACCCGCTGCTCTCCCGCGCCCTGCTCCTCACCGTCAACGGCGTGGCAGCCGGCCTGCGCAACACCGGCTGACCCGCTGACACACGGGTGCCCCCGAGGTCGTACGACCCCGGGGGCACCCGTGTGTACGGGGGACTCTCAGCCCCGCCGGGCCGTCCGGCGACGCGCCACCAGACAGCCGCCCACGGCGACCAGCGCCGCGGCAGCGGCCGACAGCAGACCCACCGGAGCGCCGTTGCCGGTCTCGGCGAGGTCACCGCCGGCGGACGGGGAGGAGGACGCGGCCGCGGCGGAGGGGGATCCGGACGCGGACACACCCGGGGCCGCACCGGACGACGCCGAAGACGCCGAAGCCGGCGACGCCGAAGAAGACGACGACGCCGAGGAAGGCGACGACGCCGAGGAAGGCGACGACGGCGACGCCGAGCCGGTCGGCCTGCCGCCGCCTGCCCCGGAGCCCTTGCAGTCCGTCCAGAACACCTTGTGCTTGGCCGCGCCCTTCTCACCCGCGAAGTTCCAGAACAGCTTGTAGTGCCCGTCGGGCAGCGAGAGGTCGTCCGTACGGCCGTGACCGCCCGAGTCCAGGGTGATCGCGCCGGACCTCACGGTCCCGCCCTTCGTCGGCGCCCACGCCTCGATGTGCCAGGCGACCCGCTGCCCGCCGTCGAAGCCGAAGGCGTCCAGGTAGAACGTGCACACGTGCGGCTCGTTGCGGCGTGCTTCCTCGCCGGTCCGGGCATCGTGGATCTTGACCGTGCCGTTGTCACCGGGAGCGGTCGCGTGGGCGGCGGGGGCGCACAGCAGCGCCGCCGAGACACCGGCGGTCAGCGCGCCGGCGCGGAAGAGGGTACGCATGGGCTGTCCATCTTCGAGTGGTGAACGGGGAAGATGTGGAGGGGGCGGTTCAGCTTCCGGTCCCGCCAGGCAGCCGGTCAATCACGAACAGGCAACACACAAGCCCCCCACAGACGTGAAGAACGCCCCGACCCCTCACAGGGTCACGAACGTCGCCGTCAGCAGCACGGCCCCCGACCCCGCCAGCACCCACGCCACCCGCGTCAGCCGCATCCCGCCCGCCACCACCACCGACGCCAGCAGCAACGCCCCGCCGAACGGCACCCAGGCATACAGGATCCCCGCCGGACCCGAGCGCACCGCGTCCGACGTACCCGGCCTCAGCACGACGTCGTACGTGCGCCCCGCGCGCACCGCGACCGACTTGCCGAGCTCCACATGCGCGCGTGCCCGCGCCCCCGCCGACGTCGGCGTGAACGGCCCCGTACAGACATCCCCCGCGCACCGCGTCACCCGCACCGTGCCGGCCTCATGCCCCTTGGCCAGCATCACGTGCTGCGCGGTCCCCCAGGAACCCCACACCCCGGCGAACAGGATCAACGCGGCGACCGCGCCCATCGCCGCGACCCGCCCGAACCGCAGAGCGGTCACGGAGGTCCGACGAGCAGAGGTGGCTGTGGCAGGCATGGCCGGGATCATTGGCCATACCGCTACGACCGGTCAACTCCAGAGCCGGTCCGGCTACTGGTTGTACGCCGACTGAGCGCGCTCCAGACCCTCGGTGACCAGACACTCCACCGCATCCGCCGCACGGTCCACGAAGTAGTCCAGCTCCTTGCGCTCCGCCGACGAGAAGTCCTTCAGCACGAAGTCCGCCACCTGCATACGACCCGGAGGCCGGCCGATCCCGAACCGCACCCGGTGGTAGTCCGGCCCCATCGCCTTCGTCATCGACTTCAGACCGTTGTGCCCGTTGTCACCGCCGCCCAGCTTCAGCCGCAGCACCCCGTGGTCGATGTCCAGCTCGTCGTGCACGGCCACGATGTTCGTCACCGGCACCTTGTAGAAGTCCTTCAGCGCGTTCACCGGACCGCCGGACAGATTCATGTACGACATCGGCTTCGCCAGGATCACCCGCCGGTTCGCCGGCCCCGCCGGACCGATCCGCCCCTCCACCACCTGCGCCTGCGCCTTGCCCGCACGCTTGAACTTCCCCCCGATCCGCGCCGCGATCAGGTCCACCACCATGAACCCGACGTTGTGCCGGTTCATCGCGTACTCCGGCCCGGGATTCCCGAGCCCGACGATCAGCCAGGGGGCGCTGGCGGGGGTGCTCACGTCCATGTCTCCTTGATACGCGCCAGCCGCTGCTCCCGGCGAGGGGAGCAGCGGCTGAAACAGTTGATGACGCCGGAGAGGATCAGGCCTCGGCCTGCTCCTCGCCCTCCTCGGCCTCGCCCGCGGCTTCCTCGGCCTGGGCCTGCAGCACCTGCAGCACCACGGCGTCCGCGTCCACGGCCAGCGAGACACCGCTGGGCAGCGTGATGTCCTTGGCGTGGACAGAGGCACCGGCCTCCAGACCCTCGACCGACACCGTGAGGGCCTCGGGGATGTGCGTCGCCTCGGCCTCGACCGGCAGCGCGGTCAGCACGTGCTCCAGCAGGTTGCCACCCGGGGCCAGCTCGCCCTCGGCGTGCACCGGAACCTCGACCGTGACCTTCTCGCCACGCTTGACCAGCAGCAGGTCGACGTGCTCCAGGAAGCCCTTCAGCGGGTCACGCTGCACGGCCTTCGGAAGCGCCAGCTCGTTGGTCTTGCCGTCGATGTCCAGGGAGATCAGGACGTTCGGCGTACGCAGCGCCAGCAGCAGGTCGTGACCCGGGAAGGTCAGGTGCAGCGGCTCGGAGCCGTGGCCGTAGAGAACACCCGGGACCTTGTTGTCACGGCGGATGCGACGGGCGGCACCCTTGCCGAACTCGGTACGGGTCTCGGCGGTGAGCTTCACCTCGGACATATCGATCACTCCTCGTAGGAACTCGAACGGACGGGGTCACCCGGCCACGAACGGCCTGCTACGAAGAGCGCGTCGATAACGGACCACCGTACGCACGCGTACGGCCTCCCTCGCCGAGCAACTGGAGCAGTTTACTCGGAGAAGGAGGCCGTACTCAAAAGGATCTTCCGTCACCGCGCGGAGCGCGGCTGCAGAAACCTCACTGCTCGTCGAAGAGGCTGGTCACAGACCCGTCCTCGAACACCTCACGCACCGCACTCGCGATCGTCGGGGCGATCGACAGCACCGTGATCTTGTCCAGATCCCGGCCCAGCTCCGCCGGCGTCGGCAACGTGTTCGTGAACACGAACTCACTCACCCGGGAGTTCTTCAGCCGGTCCGCGGCCGGACCCGACAGCACACCGTGCGTCGCCGTCACGATGACATCCTCCGCACCGTGCGCGAACAGCGCGTCGGCAGCCGCACAGATCGTGCCACCCGTGTCGATCATGTCGTCGACCAGCACACACACGCGACCCTTGACCTCACCCACGACCTCGTGGACCGTCACCTGGTTCGCCACGTCCTTGTCACGCCGCTTGTGCACGATCGCCAGCGGCGCACCGAGCCGGTCGCACCACCGGTCCGCCACCCGCACCCGACCCGCGTCCGGCGACACGACCGTCAGCTTGTTCCGGTCCACCTTCTCGCCCACGTAGTCCGCGAGCAGCGGAAGCGCGAACAGATGGTCCACGGGACCGTCGAAGAAGCCCTGGATCTGGTCCGTGTGCAGATCCACGGTCAGGATCCGGTCCGCACCCGCCGTCTTCATCAGGTCGGCGATCAGACGCGCCGAAATCGGTTCACGACCCCGGTGCTTCTTGTCCTGCCGCGCGTAACCGTAGAACGGCACGATCACCGTGATGGAGCGGGCCGACGCACGCTTCAGCGCGTCGATCATGATCAGCTGCTCCATGATCCACTGGTTGATCGGAGCCGTGTGGCTCTGGATCACGAAGCAGTCCGCACCACGCGCCGACTCCTGGTAACGGACGTAGATCTCACCGTTCGCGAAGTCGAAGGCCTTCGTCGGGACGACCCCGACACCCAGCTGCTGGGCGACCTCCTCGGCAAGCTCGGGGTGGGCGCGGCCGGAGAAGAACATCAACTTCTTCTCGCCGGTCGTCTTGATCCCGGTCACAGCACTGTCTCCTCAGAGGTTGTCTCAGCCAGCCGGCTGCTCAGCGACCTCTCGGCTGGGCGTGAGAGGCCGAATCAGCTGGTAAGGGTGCGGGTGCACGCGTGCGGATGTGCACTTATCACGGTACGCCGACTTCGACGCACCCGTTTCCCGTCACTCCTCGCCCTCACCCGCCCGGGACGCCGCCTCGGCGGCCTTCGCCGCCGCACTCCCCGGACGCTTCCGCGCCACCCAACCCTCGATATTCCGCTGCTGACCACGGGCCACGGCCAGCGAACCGGGCGGCACATCCTTGGTGATCACAGACCCGGCGGCGGTGTACGCACCGTCCCCGACCGTGACAGGCGCCACAAACATGTTGTCCGAACCCGTCCGGCAATGCGACCCCACCGTCGTGTGGTGCTTCTCCTGACCGTCGTAGTTCACGAACACGCTCGCCGCCCCGATGTTCGTGTACTCACCGATCGTCGCGTCACCCACGTACGACAGATGAGGCACCTTCGTACCCTCACCGATCTTGGCGTTCTTCGTCTCGACGTACGTCCCGATCTTGCCCTTCGCACCCAGACGCGTACCGGGCCGCAGGTACGCGAACGGCCCCACACTCGCCCCCGCGCCCACCACGGCACCCTCGGAGACCGTGTTGTCCACCCTCGCCCCCGCACCGACCCGCGTGTCCCCCAGCCGGCTGTTCGGCCCCACCTCGGCACCCTCACCCAGATGCGTCGACCCGGTCAGCAGCGTGTTCGGATGCACGACCGCGTCCCGCTCGAACGTGACCGTCACGTCCACCCACGTCGACGCCGGATCGACCACGGTGACCCCGGCCAGCATCGCCGCCGTCAGCAGCCGTTCGTTCAGGATGCGACGGGCCTCCGCCAGCTGCACCCGGTTGTTGATCCCGGCGATCTCCCGGTGATCGGCGGCCAGACAGGCACCCACCCGGTGACCGGCCTCGCGGAGGATGCCCAGGACATCGGTCAGGTACTCCTCGCCCTGACTGTTGTCCGTACGGACCTTCTTCAACGCGTCCGCCAGCAACTGCCCGTCGAACGCGAACACCCCGCTGTTGATCTCCCGGATCGACCGCTGCGCGTCCGTCGCGTCCTTGTGCTCCACGATCGCCGTCACGGCGCCCGTCGCCTCGTCCCGCACGATCCGGCCGTACCCCGTGGCATCCGGCACCTCGGCCGTCAGCACGGTCACGGCGTTGCCGTCACCGGCGTGCGTCCCCGCCAGCTGCTTCAGCGTCTCGGCGGTCAGCAGCGGCGTGTCCCCGCACACGACCACGACGGTCCCGTCCACGGCCCCGCCCAGCTCCTCCAGGCCCATGCGCACGGCATGCCCGGTCCCGTTCTGCTCGGCCTGCACGGCCGTCCTGGTGGCCGGGTCGATCGCGGTCAGATGCGCGGCGACCTGCTCCCGGGCGTGCCCCACGACGACCACCAGGCTGTGCGGGTCCAACTCACGGGCGGCGGCCAGCACATGGCCCACGAGGGAACGGCCGCAGATCTCGTGCAGGACCTTCGGTGTGGCCGACTTCATACGGGTGCCCTCACCCGCTGCGAGAACGACGACGGCTGCCGGGCGGATGGCGCTCACGGGGTTGCCCTTCGGCTGTGGTGAGTGGGGATGACAGCCGCAGGATACCGGGGCGTTCCTCAAGGGACATGAGAGCGGGCCCTGACGGGGGGTTCACCGGTCAGGGCCCGAACGTAGGTCTTGTGCGCCGTGGCTCCCCCGCAAGGATTCGAACCTTGTCCTGCTGGTACCAAAAACCAGTGTGCTGCCAGTTACACCACGGGGGACAGCGCATCAGACCTTACCCGAGACGTGCCTCGGCTCGGGCCACGATCCCGGCCCACCAGCCCTCGATGCGGTCGTACAAGTGGGCGCTCCTGGCTGCGCCGACGACCAGGCAGCCGGTCGGTTCCGAGGTGGTCCGGTTACGGAGTGTGGTGTGTGGCGGTAGGGGAAAGTCACCGGAAAAGGCCTGGCCGCCGCCCGTAGGCTGGAGGTATGACCACGACGGGGGAAGAGCAGGCCAGGGCCCGCACCGGGCCGTGGTGGTGGGCCAGATGGCGCAGTGCGGCGCTCGACGGGAGTCTCGCGCTGGTGTCGGCCGTGGAGTGCGGCGCGGAGGGGATTCCGTTCGCCCGGGACGCGGGGATCCCGGTGGTGGTGGGGGTCGTTTTCGGGGTGATCGCCGGTTCGGTGCTTCTCGTGCGGCGGAAGTGGCCGATCGCCGTCGTGCTCGTGGCCATCGCGATCACGCCCGCGCAGATGGGGTTCCTGCTGGGTGTCGTCGGCCTGTACACGCTGGCCTCGTGTGAGCTGCCGCGCCGGATCATCGGTGCGCTGGCGGGGATGTCGCTGGTGGGGACGGCGGTGGTGACGTTCGTGCGGGTGCGGCAGGACATGGCGCGGGGTGACCTGACGCTGGGTGACTGGTTCGTGCCGTTCGCGGCGGTGACGACGGCGTTGGGGCTGACGGCTCCGCCGGTGCTGCTGGGGTTGTACGTGGGGGCTCGGCGGCGGTTGATGGAGAGCTTGCGGGAGCGGGCGGACAGTCTGGAGCGGGAGCTTCAGTTGCTCGCCGAGCGGGCGGAGGAACGGGCCGAGTGGGCCCGGAACGAGGAGCGGACGCGGATCGCCCGTGAGATGCATGACGTGGTGGCGCACCGGGTGAGTTTGATGGTGGTGCATGCGGCGGCGTTGCAGGCGGTGGCGCGCAAGGATCCCGAGAAGGCCGTGAAGAACGCGTCGCTGGTGGGGGACATGGGGCGGCAGGCGTTGACGGAGTTGCGGGAGATGCTCGGGGTGTTGCGGGCTGGGGAGGACGTGGGCCGGCGGGCGCAGAGGGTGCCGTTGGCCGCGGTGCGGGAGGCGGCTGCGGCTGCGGCTTCTCGTGCGGTGGTGGAGGACGGGCCGTGTCTGTCGGAGCTGGAGGAGCTGGTCGGGCAGTCGGCGGCGGCGGGGATGGTCGTGGATCTGTCGGTGGAGGGGGAGGTGCGGTCGTATGCGGCGGAGATCGAGCAGACGGCGTTCCGGGTGGTGCAGGAGGCGTTGACGAACGTCCACAAGCACGCGGCGGGTGCGAAGACGCGTGTGCGGCTCGCGCATCGGGTGTCGGAGATCGCGATGCAGGTGGAGAACGGGCCGCCGCCGGAGCCGGGGTCGGCGTCGGCGGCGGGATTGCCGTCGGGTGGGAACGGCCTGGTGGGGATGCGGGAGCGGGTGGTGGCGCTGGGCGGGGTGTTTGTGTCGGGGCCGACGGAGGCCGGGGGTTTCAGGGTGTCGGCGGTGATTCCGGCGGCGTAGACCCTTGGGGGCGGGGGTCAGCCGGCGGTGAGGCGTACGGGTTCGATGCCGGTGATGAGGGTGGCGAGGGCGTGGTCGATGTCGGGGCCGACGTACCAGTCGCCGGTGTGGTCGAGGGTGTAGACGCGGCCTTCGGTGTCGATGGCGAGGGTGGCGGTGGTGTCGGTCTCTTCGCCGAGGGGACACAGCTCGGTGCCGAGGGCGCGGCCGAGGTCGCCGAGGGTGCGGGCGTGGTGGAGGCCGTGGAGGGGGTCGAGGTGGAGGGTGGCGGGGGCGATCTGGCGGCCGGGGCCGCCCGGGGTGATGGTGAGGCCGCCGAATTCGGCCCAGGCTTCGACGGCCGCGGGGAAGACGGTGTGCCGGTGTCCGGCGGGTGAGGTGTGGTCGCGGAGGGCGTCGGCCCAGATCTCGGCCTGTTTTATGTCCCAGCGTCCGGGTTGCCAGCCGGCGGCGCGCAGGGCGGTGTCGACGAGCACGGGGAAGCGGGGTGGGGTGTTCCCGTGCTCGTGGCGGGTGGCGGCGGGCTTGGGGGTGGTGCCGTGTTCGGGGTGCATCTGCCCTTCGTTCGTCGTGCGTCGTGCCGGCGGTGTCGTGCGGTGGTACCTGGGTTGACGGCGGTGGTCAGCCGTCGGTTGCCGTGGGGTCGACGATGCGGACGCCGAAGTGGGCGCTGAGGGCGGTGCAGGCGCGGCAGGGGGTGGCGAAGCTGCCGTGGAGGGGGTCGCCGTCCTCGCGTATGCGGCGGGCGGTGAGTTTGGCGTGTTTGAGTGCCTTGCGTGCTTCGCCGTTGCTCATGGGTTTGCGGGCGGCGCGTTTGCTGCGGGTGGCGTCGGCGGCGGTGAGGTGCCGGGAGATGAGGATGGTCTCGGCGCAGCGGCCGGTGAAGCGGTCGCGTTCGCCGCTGGTGAGGGTGTCGAGGAAGTCCTGGACGAGGGGGTGCAGGGCGGGGGGCTGGTCGCCGCGGGCGGCGGTGCCGGTGAGGGTGGCGCCGCGGACGGAGAGGGCGGCGGCGACGGTGGGCAGGATGCCGTCGCGGCGGTGGCGGAGGGTGGGGGCGGGGGGTGTGTCGGTGCCGCTCCAGCCGATGCGTGGGTCGCCGGCCCGCACGTCGGTTCCTCCGGTTCGCAAGCTATTCATGATCGTTTTCCCTCCCCGGGCGTCCCCCGAAGGACACAGGGTGCCAAATGCCGTGGCCTGTGCGGAAGCTGGGGCGGTGCGACACGCCCGTGCCGGGGGTGGGTGGTCACGGTGGGGTGACGGCCGGTCACGGAAGCGGACGAGGTGTTTCCTCGCGGACGCGGTGGGCCGGTGACCGGGGTTCGTGTACCGCATAGGCTGTCGCCGTTCGCGATCGACACCGCCGATTGAGGCCAGAGAGAACGCCGCAGGGGGCTACCGCCATGACGACAGGTCGGCTCGGGCTGGGGGCACCGCCCAGCCGCCAGGCCGGGGGACAAGCCGTGCCGCCGAACGCGGCGTACGCCGGGCAGGTCGTGCACTTCCCGGATCCGGTCCGGGCGGCGCGTCACCCGAGAGGGGTACGGGTCGATGAGCGTGGTTACCCGGATTTCTCTCCGTACGCGCGTGTGGCGGTGGAGATCGCCGAGCCGCCGGAGGGTTTCGGTGTCGACGAGTTGCGGCTGACGGACTACGTGTCGGCGAACGCGGCGTTGGCGGTGGAGCAGCACGAGTTGTGGGACACGGTGCCGGATGTGGCGACGCCGCACGGCTGGACGTGGCATCACGTGGCCGGCACGCGGCGGCTGGAGCTGGTTCCGGTCGAGGTGAAGGCGTTGTTGCGGCACCACGGTGGGGTGGCGACGACGCCGGTGGACCACGGCAAGCGGGGGACGCGGCCGTTGCAGGAGACGCGGCCGGCGCATTTCGGGCTGCCGAAGTCGGGTGTGGCGGTGTCGGAGGCGCAGGTGCAGGGCGTCGAGGAGGATCTGGGGTACCGGCTTCCGGGCGCGTATCGCTCGTTCCTGAAGGCGGCGGGTGGTTGTGCGCCCGTGGGTACGGCGCTGGACGCCGAGTTGGGTCTGCTGCTGGACCAGCCGTTCTTCACGGTGCGGGACGAGGCGGCGGTCAACGACCTGGTGTATGTGAACAAGTGTCTGCGTGACCATCTGACGAAGGACTACCTCGGGGTCTCGTTCGTGCAGGGCGGGTTGCTCGCGGTGAAGGTGAAGGGCGAGCGGCTCGGTTCGGTGTGGTTCTGCGCGTACGACGACGTGCGTGATGCGGATCCGTCGTGGTCGCCGGCGGAGCGGGTGGAGCGTCTGCTGCTGCCGTGCGGTGAGGATTTCGACGCCTTCCTGTCGCGGTTGGCGGGGAATCCGCCGGAGTTGGAGACGGTGGCGAATCTGATGGTCGACGGCGGTTTCGCCCGGGCCGTTCCGGTGTCCGCCGGCTCGGCGTCGTCCGGTCCGGTGGGGGAGTGAGTTTCAGGCGATGGTGACCTACGCGCAGGCGCAGGAGCGCGCCGAGGAGTGGATCAACGGCGACGTGCCCGTGTACCAGCATCGTGAGGTGCGGGTGCGGGAGTTCGAGCTGGGTTTCGTGGTGTGGGGGGAGGACCGGGCGGAGGGTCCGCGTTCGGACGCGGGTGGTCAGCGCCTGGTGATCGCGCGGGACAGCGGGGAGGCGACGCTGTGGCCGGCGCTGCCGGTGGGTGAGGTGATCCGCCGGTACGAGGAGGAGTACGGCCGTCCCGACGAGCCGCGGGACGCGGCTCCGGCGGCGGCCGCGCGGGTGGACCTGAACCAGACGTCGTTCCTGTTGACTCCTCCGGAGTGGTTGCAGGAGGCGGCGGACAAGCTGGGTATCGGGGACCGGCGGGCCGAGGGTGCCGGTGCGGGTGCCGGTGCCGCTTCTGGTGCGGGTACCGGGGGTTCGAGCCCGGTTGCCGATGCCGGTGCTTCGGAGGGTGCGGGTTCGCCTGCCGGTGCCGGTGCCGGTGGCGGTTCCGGGGCGGCCGGTGTCGGCGGTGGGGTCTCGTCCGGTGCGGCGGGGCTGGCCCAGACGCAGGCCGGCCCGGGCGCGTCCGGTGTGCCCGCGGCGCCTGCTCCTCAGGGCGCGCCTGCCGCCGAGGTACCGGTGGGGGCCACGCCCTGGGCCGGTACCGACACGAACGCGGGCTCCGGTGAGGAGGACCGTTCCGTGCCGTTGCCCGCGACGGTGTTCGCGCCGCCGCTGAGCGAGGCCGGCGACGAGGCTCCGCGGCCGCGGACGAGTGCGCCGGAGGCGAAGACGGCGCTCATCTCGGGAGGCAGCCAGCTGCCGCCGACGGCGATCGCTCCGGCGCTCGATCCTTCGAACGCGCCGGGCGCGCCTGGTACACCGGGGGCGCCCGGCGCTCCTGGCGTGGCGGGCGTTCCGCAGGGCAGTACACCCCCTCCGCCGTCCGGCACGCCGCCGTACGGCTATCCGCAGCCGCCGGCGGCTCCCGGCACGCCCCCGCCGGGGGTGTCCGCGTATCCGCCGCCGTCAGGCGCGCCGTTCGCGCCCCCCGCCGCTCCTGGTGCGCCGGGCGCTCCGCAGGGCGACACGCCCCCGCCGGGCGCCGCGCCGTACGGCTATCCGCAGGGTCCGGGTGCCCCGCAGGGTGCTCCGGGCTACGGCTATCCGCAGGCGCCGGGTGGTCCGGCGGGTGCGCCGCAGCCTCCGGCCGATGCCGGTGCGTCCGCGCGGCCTCTCGCGCCGAACGCCGGGGACATCGCGGATGCCGCGACGAGCAAGGCCGCGCCGCCGCCGAAGAAGGCGCGCGGTGGAGCGGGCATGCCGCCCCCGCCGCCGGGTGTTCCCGGCGCGCCGGGCGCGCGCCCGGCGGATGCGGCGATGCCGGCCGCGCCGGGTGGTGCGTACGTGCGGACTCAGCTGGTGTCGGCGCTCGGGCCGGAGGGCCCCGAGGGACAGGGCGGCGCGGGTGCGCCGGCCGGTCCGGGCGGCGCGGAAGGGGCGCAGGCACCGGGCGCGCCGACTCCGGGCGCCCCCAACCCGCCCGCGACGCCTTCGGGCCAGGTCCACCACGCGGCCACGATGCTGGCCGACCCCAGCCAGCTGGGCGCAGGCATGCCGCAGCCGCCGGGCGCCCCGGGCGCGCAGGGTGGTCCCGGCGCTCCGGGCCTGCCGCATCCGCCCGGCGTTCCCGCGGCTCCGGGTCCCCCGGGCATGCCGCCCGTGCCGGGCGCGCCGCACCCTCCGGGCGCCCCCGGCATGCCGCACACGCCCGGCGCGCCGCACGCTCCGGGAGTCCCCGCGGGTCCCGGCGCGCCGCAGCCGCCGAGCGCCCCCGTGGCTCCCGGCATGCCCGGCGCTCCGGGTGCTCCGGGCGGTGGGCGCGGAGCCGTGCACCATGCGGAGACCGTGCTGGCCGCGCCGCCGGTGGCAGGTCCGGGCGTGCCCCCGCCGCCCGGTCCCGGTCCGCTCGGTGCGCCGGGCGCCGCCGGTATGCCGCCGGGTGTTCCGGGGGCGCCGCAGCCGATGCCGCCGGGCGCGATGCCGCCGCCCGGCGCGCCGGTGCCGGGAC
Organism: Streptomyces filipinensis; assembly: GCF_014649495.1. Classification (GTDB taxonomy): domain Bacteria; phylum Actinomycetota; class Actinomycetes; order Streptomycetales; family Streptomycetaceae; genus Streptomyces; species Streptomyces filipinensis. The sequence goes on from NZ_BMTD01000004.1 coordinate 434,451, forward strand.
AGCCGTCGGCGTACGGGTATCCGCAGCAGGGGCAGCCGACGGTCGGTCCCGGCTATCAGGCCGTGCTGCGCTACCGCGCGCAGGACGGTTCGGAGCAGCAGCTGATCCGGCGTTCGGCGCCGGGCACCCCGCACCCGGAGTGGCAGATCTTCCACGAGCTGCGGGCGATGAACGTCCCGTCGGACCAGGTGCTGGAGCTGCACACGGAGCTGGAGTCGTGCGAGCTGCCGGGTGCCTACTGCGCGCGGATGATCCGGGAGCAGTGGCCGCAGGCGCGGATCACGAGCATCGCGCCGTACGGCACGGACCATGCGAGCCGGCAGCAGGGGATGCAGCAGTTGCTGGCGCATCAGGGTGAGTTGCACCAGGTCGCGGACGGGCCGGCGCGTCCGGCGCCGGTGCGGGCGCCGCTGGCGCCGGTGCAGCCCGCCCCGGCGATGCCGCCTGAGGGCATCGCGCAGGAGCTGGCGGCGGCGTTCGGGCCGGCGGTCTTCCGGTTCGAACAGCAGGCCGTGTCCCGGCAGGGTGTGCCGCCGATCGTGGCGCACACGCTGGTCGTGGCCGGTCTGCCGCTGGACATGAGCCCGTTCTTCTGGGCGCAGGCGCAGCCGGGCCGGCCGGTGCCGACGCTGGCGGAGCTGGCGGCCGAGCGCGGGGTGCAGCCGGCGGCGGACGCGGGCTCGTACCTCGTCATGGGCACCGACTTCGGCCGGGCGGTCTGTGTGCAGTACGGGACGGCGAACATCGTGGCCGTGCCCGTCGAGGCGGGGCCGGGCGGTGCTCCGGTGCCGCCGCAGTTCGTGAACACCGGGCTGCCGGAGTTCGCGCGCTGCCTGGCCCTGCTGGGCCGGATGTGGCGCCTGCGGTACGGGCTCAACCAGGAGCAGGCGGGCCGCTGGACCGTCGACTTCCAGGCGCAGCTGGCCGCCCTGGACCCGGCGGCGCTCGGTTCGCCGGAGAGCTGGTGGTCGGTGCTGCTGGAGCAGATGTGGGACGGGCTGCTGTGAGTACGCCCTCCGGGTGGGAGTGCGTCGTGCCCTTCACGCGTGCGTGAAGGGCCGGCTCCCCCTGGCCGTCACCCTTGAGGACGAGCGGCTGCGGACGGTTCCGCACGCCGCGCCGAGCCGGAAATGCCCGATGCCGAGCGTGACGCGACCGCGGAGTGTCGCGTTATGAACGCTTACGTCCGATCCATCAAGATATGCGCGAAATCATTATGTCGTGTATGTCCGGTGGAGAGGGGTTCCCAGGGTGAGCAGTGCATCGACGTCACCGCACGGCTTTGTGACCGTCCGGGGGCGCGGCTACCGCACCGACCAGGTCGACGCGTTCCTGGAGGTGTTGTCGCGCGACCGCGACGCCGCGTGGGAACGTGCCGCGCGGCTGACCGTGCTCGCCAAGGACATGGAGGCGGAGGCCGCGCGGATGCGCGAGGTCGTCGCCCAGCTCCCCCCGCAGACGTACGAGTCGCTCGGTGGGCGCGCACGGCGCTTGTTCCAGGTCGTGCTGGAGGAGGCGGCGGACCTCCGCGAGCGCACGCGGCATGACGCGCACCGGCAGGCCGTGCAGGCCGAGGTGCGCGCCGACAGCGCGCGCCGCCGGGCGCAGGCGGCGGCGAACGCGCTGCGCATGACGGCGGACGAGTACGCCCGTCAGCGGCTCGTCGCCGCGCGCGCCGAGGCCGACGCCATCCGTATCGGCGCGCGGCGCGCGGTGAAGGAGGAGCGCAGGGAGCGGCTCGCCGGGCTGCGCGAGGTGCGGGAGCGTGCGGCCGCCCTGGAAGCCGAGCTGTCCCGGAAGCAGGCCGAGCGGTGGGCCGAGGTCGAGCGCGAGGAGGCCGAACGGATCGCCGCCCTGGACGCCCGGTACGCCGACCGGGCGAGCCGGGCCGACGCGGCGCTGGCCGACGCCGAGCGGGCGCTGGCCGAGGCGGAGGAGTTCGCGCGCCGCAGCCAGGAGGAGGCACGCGCGCGTGCGACGGACATCATCGTCGCCGCGCGGATGCACGAGGAGCGCCTCGCCCGGGAGACGGACCAGGTGCTGCGCGAGCACGGCGATGCCTGGGACCACGTGCAGGCGCACATGGACGAGGCACGCAGCGACCTGATCTCCCTGACGGGGCGGGCGACGCTGGAGTAGCCCTCCCGGGCCGCCGCCCCCAGCGCCCCGTCACCTTCCCTCCCGCACCGCCCCCGCCAGGATCCGCCCCTCCACCGCCTCGTAACGGCGGCGCTGTTCCTCCGCCTTGGTGCGGCCGGAGGCCACCGTGCCGAGCCAGCCGAAGAGGAAGCCGGCCGGGATGGAGACGATGCCGGTGGTGGTGAAGGGGAACCAGTTGAAGTCGGCGTGCGGGAAGGCCGAGACGGGTGAGCCGGAGACCAGATTGGTGCCCGGCATGAGCAGCAGCACGGTCAGCGAGCCGCCGATCAGTGTGCTCAGCAGCCCGCTGCGGGTGTAGCGGCGCCAGAAGAGCCCGTACACCAGGGCGGGTGCGACGGCCGAGGCGCCCAGGCAGAAGGAGAGCGTCACGAGGGGCTGCAGGCTGTGGTGCTGCACCAGCGTGGCCAGCAGGATCGTCGGCAGGCCTATGGCGAGCGCGGAGACGCGGGCCAGGGCCATCTCGCGCGGGGCCGGCATCTCCTGCACTCGGGCCGCGAACACGTCGTGGGCGAGGGAGTTGGCGCAGGCGAGGATCATGCCGGCGACCGAGGCCAGCAGGGTCAGGAAGATCGCGGTGGTGACCATGGTGAACAGGAAGGTCTCCGCCGTGGAGACATCGCCGCCGAAGGCCGCCCGCGAGCCCAGCAGGTAGGCGGTGTTGCCCTGCGGGTCGGCCCCCGCGATCACGGCACGGCCGACCAGGGCCGTGGCACCGAACCCCACCACCGTGATGACCAGCACGAACAGGGCGACGATCGACACCGCCCAGGACATCGAGCGGCGTACCTGGCGGGCACTGGCAGCGGTGTACATGCGCATGGTGATGTGCGGCAGACACGCGCCGCCGAGCACGACGGTCAGCTGCGAGGCGACCATGTCCAGGCGTGACCTGCCCGAGGTGCCGAACTGCAGCCCCGAGTGCAGGAAGGCCGGCCCGGCGCCGCTCTGCCGGGAGGCCGCGGCGAACAGGGCACCGGGGTCCCAGTCGAAGCGGTGCAGGATCAGTACGGCGACCACGGCACCCGAACCGACCAGCATCACGATCTTCAGGATCTGGATGAGGGCGGTGCCCTTCATACCGCCGATCGCCGCGTAGGCGATCATCAGGGTGCCGAGTCCCACGACGCATCCGGTCTCCAGCGACTCGTTGGAGAAGCCCAGGATGAACGCCATCAGCTGCCCGGTTCCGGCGAGTTGGACCAGCATCAGCGGCAGCAGGGCGGCGATGGTCACCACACAGGCCGTGATGCGCACACAGCGGCCCGGCAGCCGGCGGGCCAGCGCGTCGCCCATGGTGAACCGGCCCGCGTTGCGCAGCGGTTCGGCCAGCAGGAACATCAGGAGCATCAGCGACAGCGCCGTACTGAGCGCGAGGACGACGCCGTCGTAGCCGCACAGGGCGATCACTCCGCCCGTGCCGAGGACGGTGGCCGCGGAGATGTAGTCGCCCGCGATGGCGAGGCCGTTGCGCAGCGGGGACAGGGAGCCGTATCCGGTGTAGAACTCGTCGAGGTCGTCCCGGTCGGGGCCGGTCATCACACACAGCAGCAGGGTCACCGTGGCGACGGTGGAGAAGGCGACCAGGGACATGGCCTGGGACGAACCGCTGAAACCCGTGAAGCCCCCCACGGCGGGGGAGCCGGCCGCGCCGGTCATCGGGTCGCCCCTCGGCGTGCGTCCAGTTCGGCCTCCTTGCGGATGCGGTCCGCGAGCGGATCGACGTGCCGGCGGGCGGTGTGCTCGTACAGGGCGATCGCCAGCCAGGTGACCGGCAGTTGGACCAGGGCGAGCAGCAGGCCGGCGGGGATGCCGTCGGCGACCGTGCGCGTCATGGCTCCGGGCGCGCACGCGGACAGGACCAGGAACAGCGTGAAGTAGCCCAGCGCGGTGAGCGTGGCGGTGCGCCGCTGCCAGCGGTAGGCGCCGCGCAGTACCCGCAGGTCGCTGTGGTGGCCGAGGAGTTCACGCGGCGGCCGGCGGTCCGGTGCGGCCGGCCGCGGGGGAGCGGGCTGCCACGGGTAGGTGAGCGACGAGGGGGGAGAGGCGTCGTACGGCGGTGGGGCCGGGGAGTACGGCGGCCGGGGCGGGTCGTACGGCGAAGGGAACGCGTCGTGCGGCGGACGCTGCGGATCGTAGGGCGGTTGGGGCGGGGCGTACGACGAGTGGGGCCGGTCGTAGGACATCCCGGGGCTCCTTGCGAGGCTCGGGTCCGTGGCGGCGGACCGCAGGGAGGGGGTGGGGAGCCACGCACGCTACTCGCGCGCTCCCCGCCGCGCGGCCTTTTCACCAAACTGGCCAGTCGGTATGCGCTTACTACGTGAAAACGCCCTCCTGGTCGGGGAACGACCCGCGTTGACAGGCCGCCGTCCGCCCGCGGTCGGACCCGTCGGCACCCGGATGTCCGACCGCGGGCCGGCCCCCGTGCCCTCGTGGACGCACGCGCGCGTACCTCTCCGAAGCGACGTGCGCTCCCCTGTCAGTACCCCGTGGGGCGCCCCGCGGCGGGTGCACCGGGGGTGTGCGGGGCAGCGTTCCGTGCCCGCCCCGCGGCGACCGTCACTCGTCGCGTACCGGGAACGTCCGGGGCGCCACCAGCAGCAGCACCACGAAGGCCAGGGCCGCCGCGCCCGCCGCGCCGAGGTACACCGCGTGCACCGCGTCGGCGATCGCCCGCCGGGTCGTCTCGGGGGCCGTCCCGGCGTCCAGCGCGCGCGTGACGGAGTCCAGATCGCCCGCCCCGCCCAGCCGCGCGGCCAGCACCCCGTTGGCGACGGCGCCGAACAGCGAGGCGCCCACCGTCTGTCCGGTCTGCCGGCAGAACAGCACCGACGCGGTCGTGGTGCCCCGCTCCGACCAGCCCACCGTCGACTGCACCCCGATGATCAGCGGCAGCTGGAACAGGCCGAGCGCCCCGCCCAGCGCCAGCATCAGCAGCATCGGCTGCCACCAGGACCCGGGATACGGCAGGAACGGGAAGGCCAGCAGGATCAGGGCCCCCAGCCCGATGCCGGTCAGCGCGGTGTCCCGGAAGCCGATGCGCCGGTACACGTGCTGGCTGAGCGCCGCCGAACCCGACCAGGTCAGCGTCCACACGCACAGCACGAGACCCGCGGCCGCGGGCCCGAGTCCGAGCACCGACTGCGCGTACGTCGGCAGGAACACGCTCGGCGCCACCATCAGCAGCCCCAGCGCGCCGAGCGCCAGGTTGACGGCCGCGATGGTCCGGCGCCGCCACACCCACCCGGGGATGACCGGCTGCGCCGCCCGCCGCTCCACCACGACCACCACACCGGCCAGCGCCAGGCCCGCGCCGAACAGCGCCAGCGACGGCGCCGACAGCCACGGCCAGGCGACGCCGCCCTGCACCAGCGCCGTCAGCAGCACCGCGCCGCACGCGAACACCGCGAGCGCGCCGGCCCAGTCCACACGCGCGCGTGCCGTGCCGTCCGGCCGCTCCCGCTCCGGCTCGTGCAGATGACGGACGACCAGCCACAGCGCGGCGGCCCCGATCGGCAGGTTGACCAGGAAGATCCAGCGCCAGTCGGCGTAGGCGGCGAGCATCCCGCCGAGGCCCGGCCCGGCCACGGCCGACACCGCCCACACGGTGGACAGCCTGGCCTGGATCCTCGGGCGTTCCGCCAGGGGGTACAGATCGGCGGCCAGCGTCTGCACGGTGCCCTGCAACGCCCCGCCGCCCAGGCCCTGCACGATCCGGAACGCGATCAGCGCGGCCATGTTCCAGGCCGCCGCGCACAGCGTCGAGCCCACCAGGAACACGGCCGCCCCCGCGACCAGCACCGGTTTGCGGCCGAAGCTGTCGGACAGCTTGCCGTAGACGGGGAGCGTGACGGTCACGGCCAGCAGATAGCCCGAGAAGAGCCAGGAGAAGACGGAGAACCCGCCGAGGTCGCCGACGATCTGCGGCACGGCCGTGGAGACGATGGTGGCGTCCAGTGCGGCCAGCGCCATCGCCAGCATCAGCGCGGCGACCACCGCGCCCCGCCGCCGGGTGTCCCCTCCGCGGACCGCACCGCCGCGTATCGCGGGTGTCGTACCCCCCACCGCGCACCCCTCCCCGGGACTCCCCGCCGGAACCTGCCCCTTGCAACTATCCGCGGTACGACAGCTTGCCACGCGGCGGCGGTCTTGACCCTGACGCGACGGGAGGGTGGAGGCTTTCCGCGACGAAGGGTGGAGACGCCCCTGAGAGCCCCTCCGCCCGGAGGTGGAGCACCCCTAGGGGTATCTCCGTACTACGGCTCGGGGAGGCTTCGTCCCGGCGGAGGACGAGACGGGCCGGGCGCGCTCCTTAACCTGGCTTTACGCCGCTGGGGGGCGGCCGGCCGCACCGGGCGGGGTGGGGTTTTCCCCCGGGAAAGAGGGGGCTCCGCACCAGAGCGCGGCGGCTCCGCCGACCGCGAGACTCGACGGCGTACCCAGAACGACACCCCGGCACACCGGGGCTTCGCTGACGCACCGCACCGACCTGCTGACCGACATAGGAGACATACCGTGACATCGGCTGTGACCATTCCCAGGCACGGGGGCACTGGAGGGCGTACGGCCGTTGCCGCGCGGGCGCGGCAGGTCGTGAAGGCGTACGGGTCCGGCGAGACCCGTGTCGTCGCCCTCGATCACGTCGACGTGGACATCGCACGCGGCCAGTTCACCGCGATCATGGGCCCCTCGGGGTCCGGCAAGTCCACGCTGATGCACTGCCTCGCCGGGCTCGACACCGTCACCGGCGGCCAGATCTACCTGGACGAGACCGAGATCACCGGCCTGAAGGACAAGAAACTCACCCAGCTGCGCCGGGACCGGATCGGCTTCATCTTCCAGGCGTTCAACCTGCTGCCGACGCTGAACGCGATCGAGAACATCACGCTGCCCATGGACATCGCCGGGCGCAAGCCGGACCGTGCCTGGCTGGACCGCGTGGTGGAGACCGTCGGGCTCGCCGGGCGCCTCAAGCACCGCCCGACCCAGCTCTCCGGCGGCCAGCAGCAGCGCGTCGCCGTGGCCCGCGCCCTCGCCGCCCGCCCGGAGATCATCTTCGGGGACGAGCCGACCGGCAACCTCGACTCCCGCGCGGGCGCCGAGGTGCTGGGCTTCCTGCGCCGTTCGGTGGACGAACTCGGCCAGACCATCGTCATGGTCACCCACGACCCCGTCGCCGCCTCCTACGCCGACCGCGTGCTCTACCTCGCCGACGGCCGGATCGTCGACGAGATGTACCAGCCGACGGCCGACCAGGTCCTGGACCGCATGAAGGACTTCGACGCCCGGGGGCGTACGTCATGACCGTCCTGAAGACCTCGATGCGCAACTTCTTCGCGCACAAGGGCCGGATGGCGCTGTCGGCGGTCGCGGTCCTGCTGTCGGTGGCGTTCGTGTGCGGCACGCTGGTGTTCACCGACACGATGAACACCACCTTCGACAAACTGTTCCAGGCCACGGCCTCGGACGTGACGGTCAGCGCGAAGGGCTCCTCGGACACCGGTCAGACGACCTCCCGCACCGGCAAGCCGCCGGTCATACCGGCCTCCGTGCTCGGCGAGGTCCGCGGGGCGCAGGGGGTGAAGGCGGCCGAGGGGACGGTGTTCTCCACCTCGGTGACCGTCGTCGACGCCAAGAAGGACAAGCTCTCGCCCACCAGCGGCGCGCCCACCATCGTCGGCAGCTGGAACGGCAACGACGCCCGCACCATGGAGATCACCACCGGTACGGCGCCCAAGGGCCCGGGCCAGGTCATGGTCGACGAGGACACCGCCGACAAGCACCACCTCAAGCTCGGCGACGACATCGGCATGATCTCGGTCGTGGGCACGCACCACGCGCGCGTGTCCGGCATCGCCGCCTTCAAGGTCACCAACCCCGGCGCGGCGATCTTCTACCTGGACACGAGGACCGCCCAGCGGACCCTGGTCGGACAGACCGGCGTCTACACCGACGTCAACGTCACCGCCGCCCAGGGCGTGACCGACGCCCAGCTGAAGAGGAACGTGACCGCGGCCCTCGGCCACGGCTACAAGGTGCAGACCGCCAAGGAGGTCGCCGCCGCCAACCAGAAGAGCGTCGAGGGCTTCCTGAACGTCATGAAGTACGCGCTGCTCGGCTTCGCCGGGATCGCCTTCCTCGTCGGCATCTTCCTGATCATCAACACCTTCTCCATGCTGGTCGCCCAGCGCACCCGCGAGATCGGCCTGATGCGCGCCATCGGCTCCTCCCGCAAGCAGGTCAACCGGTCGGTGCTGATCGAGGCGCTGCTGCTCGGCGTGATCGGCTCCGTGCTCGGTGTCGGCGCGGGCATCGGCATCGCGGTCGGCCTGATGAAGCTCATGGGCACGATGGGCATGCACCTGTCCACCGACGACCTGACCGTCGCCTGGACGACCCCCGCCCTCGGCCTGCTCCTCGGTGTCGTCGTCACCGTCCTGGCCGCCTACCTGCCCGCCCGGCGCGCCGGCAAGGTCTCCCCGATGGCCGCCCTGCGCGACGCGGGCGCCCCGGCCGACACCAAGGCCGGCGCCGTCCGCGCCGTCGTCGGCCTGCTCCTCACCGCCGCCGGCGGCTGGAGCCTGTACGTCGCCGCCACCGCCGACAAGGCCAAGGCCGGCTCGGGCTGGCTGGGCCTCGGCGTGGTGGCCACCCTGCTCGGCTTCGTCGTCATCGGCCCGCTGCTCGCCGGCGGACTGGTCCGGATCCTCGGCGCGGTCATCCTGCGGATCTTCGGCCCCGTGGGCCGCATGGCCGAGCGCAACGCGCTGCGCAACCCGCGCCGCACCGGCGCCACCGGCGCCGCCCTGATGATCGGCCTCGCCCTGGTGGCCTGCCTGTCGGTGGTCGGTTCCTCCATGGTCGCCTCGGCCACCGACGAGCTCGACCGGACCGTCGGCGCGGACTTCATCATCCAGAGCGACAACCAGGGCGGACTCATCGACCCGCAGGCGGTCAGGGCCGTCAAGGACACGGCGGGCCTGAAGCGGGTCACCGAGTACAAGTGGACCGAGGCGGACTTCACCCTGCCGGACGGCACCGCCCTCAAGAAGAACACGATCATGGCCACCGACCCGACCTACGCGAGCGACGTGCGGACCAAGACGGTCGCCGGCGAGTTGAAGGACGCCTTCCGGCCCGACTCGATGTCGGTACCCGAGAAGTTCGCCGGGGAACACGGCATCCGGCTCGGCTCCAGGATCACCGTGGCGTTCGCGGAGGGCTCCACGACCCACCTGACCGTACGGGCGATCACCAGCAGCGACGGTCTCATCGACGCTGGCGCCAAGTACACGTCCGTCCAGACGATGGCGAAGTACCTCCCCGCCCACAGGATGCCGCTGGACGAGATGCTCTTCGCCACGGCCGAGGACGGGCACCAGGCAGCCGCCTACAAGGCGCTGAAGTCGGCCCTGCACGACAACCCGGCCCTGACCGTGCGCGACCAGACCGACTACAAGAAGGCCCTCAAGGACCAGATCGGCCAGCTGCTGAACATGATCTACGGCCTGCTCGCCCTCGCGATCATCGTCGCGGTCCTGGGTGTCGTGAACACCCTGGCCCTGTCGGTGGTCGAGCGGACCCGGGAGATCGGCCTCATGCGGGCCATCGGTCTCTCCCGCCGCCAGCTGCGCCGCATGATCCGCCTGGAGTCCGTGGTGATCGCCGTCTTCGGCGCCCTGCTCGGCCTGGGCCTCGGCATGGGCTGGGGCGCGACCGCCCAGAAGCTCCTCGCCCTGGAGGGCCTGAAGGTCCTGGACATCCCCTGGCCGACGATCAGCACCGTCTTCGTCGCCTCGGCCTTCGTGGGCCTGTTCGCCGCGCTGATCCCGGCGTTCCGGGCGGGCCGCATGAACGTACTGAACGCGATCGCGACGGACTAGCCGCACCGGCCGGACCGACGAGACCACCGCACACGGGGGTTGCGGGGGAGAACCCGGTGCCGGGAAGTCCTGAGGACTTCCCGGCACCGGGTTCTGCGGCTGTCCACAGGCGGAGGTCCGGGGGCGGCGCCCCTGGGAGGCCGGCTGCAGCACCGGGCACCGAAAACACGGGGTTGTCCACAGGCTCCGACGCCACCCCCGGCGGAGTCGTAGGCTGGACAGCCCCGGCTGCTCACCGCACCGGGCTACTTGCGTTGCCCACCCCTGGACCCCCCTGGACGGAAAGCCCCCTCCATGAGCCTGCACGGTCTGCTCGACGCCGTCGTCAAGGACCCCGCCCTCGCGGAAGCGATCACCGCGGCCGCGGACGGCAACCGCATGCACGTCGACCTCGTCGGCCCCCCGGCCGCCCGCCCCTTCGCCATCGCCGCCCTCGCCCGCGAGACCGGCCGCCCGGTGCTCGCGGTCACGGCGACGGGCCGCGAGGCCGAGGACCTGGCGGCGGCGCTGCGCTCCCTCCTCCCCCCGGAGGGAGTCGTGGACTACCCCTCCTGGGAGACCCTCCCGCACGAGCGGCTCAGCCCGCGCAGCGACACCGTCGGCCGCCGCCTCGCCGTCCTGCGCCGCCTGGCCCACCCCAGCCCCGACGACCCCGAGACCGGCCCTGTCTCCGTCGTCGTCGCGCCCGTGCGCTCCGTGCTGCAGCCGCAGGTCAAGGGCCTCGGCGACCTGGAGCCGGTGTCCCTGAGGACCGGCCGCACCGCCGACCTGAACGACGTGGTGGACGCCCTCGCGGCCGCCGCCTACGCGCGCGTGGAGCTGGTCGAGAAGCGCGGCGAGTTCGCCGTGCGCGGCGGCATCCTGGACGTGTTCCCGCCCACCGAGGAACACCCCCTGCGCATCGAGTTCTGGGGCGACGACGTCGAGGAGATCCGCTACTTCAAGGTTGCCGACCAGCGCTCCCTCGAAGTCGCCGAGCACGGCCTGTGGGCGCCGCCGTGCCGCGAACTGCTGCTCACCGACGACGTCCGCGCACGCGCGCGTGCCCTCGCCGAGGCACACCCGGAGCTGGGCGAACTCCTGAACAAGATCGCCGAAGGCATCGCCGTCGAGGGCATGGAATCCCTGGCCCCCGTCCTCGTGGACGACATGGAGCTGCTCCTCGACGTCCTCCCCGAGGGCGCGATGGCCGTGGTCTGCGACCCGGAGCGGGTGCGCACGCGCGCGGCCGACCTCGTCGCGACCAGCCAGGAGTTCCTGCAGGCCTCCTGGGCGGCCACCGCCGGCGGCGGCGAGGCCCCCATCGACGTCGGCGCCGCCTCCCTGTGGTCCATCGCCGACGTCCGCGACCGCGCGCGCGAGCTGGACATGATGTGGTGGTCCGTCTCGCCCTTCGCCGCGGACGAACAACTCGACGCCGACACCCTCAAGCTCGGCATGCACGCGCCCGAGACCTACCGCGGCGACACCGCCCGGGCCCTCGCCGACACCAAGGGCTGGCTCGCCGACGGCTGGCGCGCGGTGTACGTCACCGAGGGCCACGGCCCCGCCGCCCGCACGGTGGAGGTGCTCGGCAACGAGGGCATCGCCGCCCGCATGGACGCCGACCTCGGCGAGCTCAGCCCCTCCGTCGTCCACGTCTCCTGCGGCTCGATCGAATACGGCCTGGTGGACCCGGCGCTGAAACTCGCCGTGCTCACCGAGACCGACCTGTCCGGCCAGCGCGCCACCGGCCGCGAAGGCGCCCGGATGCCGGCCCGCCGCCGCAAGACCATCGACCCGCTCACCCTGGAGCCGGGCGACTACATCGTCCACGAACAGCACGGCGTCGGCCGCTACATCGAGATGGTCCAGCGCACCGTCCAGGGCGCCACCCGCGAGTACCTGGTCGTGGAGTACGCGCCCGCCAAGCGCGGCCAGCCCGGCGACCGCCTCTACATCCCGACCGACCAGCTGGAGCAGATCACCAAGTACGTCGGCGGCGAGGCCCCCACCCTGCACCGGCTCGGCGGGGCCGACTGGACGAAGACCAAGGCCCGCGCCAAGAAGGCGGTCAAGGAGATCGCCGCCGACCTGATCAAGCTCTACAGCGCGCGCATGGCCGCCCCCGGCCACACCTTCGGACCGGACACGCCCTGGCAGCGCGAGCTGGAGGACGCGTTCCCCTACGCGGAGACCCCCGACCAGCTCACCACCATCGCCGAGGTCAAGGAGGACATGGAGAAGTCGGTCCCCATGGACCGCCTGATCTGCGGCGACGTCGGCTACGGCAAGACCGAGATCGCGGTGCGGGCCGCCTTCAAGGCCGTACAGGACGGCAAACAGGTCGCCGTCCTCGTCCCGACGACGCTGCTGGTGCAGCAGCACTTCGGGACGTTCTCCGAGCGGTACGCGCAGTTCCCGGTGAACGTGCGGGCGCTCTCCCGGTTCCAGACCGACACCGAGGCCAAGGCCGTCCTGGAGGGCCTGAAGGACGGTGCCGTGGACGTCGTCATCGGCACCCACCGCCTGTTCTCCTCCGAGACGAAGTTCAAGGACCTCGGCCTCGTCATCGTCGACGAGGAGCAGCGCTTCGGCGTCGAGCACAAGGAGCAGCTGAAGAAGCTCCGGGCGAACGTGGACGTGCTGACCATGTCCGCGACCCCGATCCCGCGCACCCTGGAGATGGCGGTCACCGGCATCCGCGAGATGTCCACGATCACCACCCCGCCGGAGGAGCGCCACCCGGTGCTCACCTTCGTCGGGCCCTACGAGGAGAAGCAGATCGGCGCCGCCATCCGCCGTGAACTGCTGCGCGAGGGCCAGGTCTTCTACATCCACAACCGGGTCGAGTCCATCGACCGCGCGGCGGCGAGGCTGCGCGAGATCGTCCCCGAGGCGCGCATCGCCACGGCCCACGGCCAGATGTCGGAGTCCGCGCTGGAGCAGGTCGTCGTCGACTTCTGGGAGAAGAAGTTCGACGTGCTCGTGTCGACCACGATCGTCGAGTCCGGCATCGACATCTCCAACGCCAACACGCTGATCGTGGAGCGCGGCGACAACTTCGGCCTCTCCCAGCTGCACCAGCTGCGCGGCCGGGTCGGCCGAGGCCGCGAGCGCGGCTACGCCTACTTCCTCTACCCGCCGGAGAAGCCGCTGACGGAGACCGCCCACGAACGCCTGGCGACCATCGCCCAGCACACCGAGATGGGCGCCGGCATGTACGTGGCGATGAAGGACCTGGAGATCCGCGGCGCCGGAAACCTGCTCGGCGGCGAGCAGTCCGGCCACATCGCGGGCGTCGGCTTCGACCTGTACGTCCGCATGGTCGGCGAGGCCGTCGCCGACTACCGCGCCTCCCTGGAGGGCGGCGTGGAGGAGGAGCCGCCGCTTGAGGTCAAGATCGAGCTGCCCGTCGACGCGCACGTCCCGCACGACTACGCCCCCGGCGAGCGGCTGCGCCTGCAGGCCTACCGGGCCATCGCCTCCGCCAACACCGAGGAGGACATCAAGGCCGTCCGCGAGGAACTCACCGACCGCTACGGCAAGCTGCCCGAACCGGTGGAGAACCTGCTGCTGGTGGCCGGGCTGCGGATGCTCTCGCGCGCGTGCGGCGTCGGCGAGATCGTCCTGCAGGGCACCAACATCCGCTTCGCGCCGGTGGAGTTGCGCGAGTCGCAGGAACTGCGGGTCAAGCGCCTCTACCCGGGCACGGTCATCAAGCCGGCCCTGCACCAGGTGCTGGTCCCGCGCCCCAAGACCGCGAAGGTCGGCGGCAAGCCGCTGGTCGGCCGGGAACTGCTCGGATGGGTCGGGGAGTTCCTCGCCTCGGTCCTGGGGTCGTAGAAAGTCCGGTGCGGGGGACGGGGGACGGGGGGCGCGTGCGGATCGGTGAACTGGCGGCGGCGACCGGGGCGACACCGCGCGCCCTGCGCCACTACGAGCAGCAGGGCCTGATCACGTCCGAACGCGCCGCCAACGGCTACCGCGAGTACGACGCCGGCACCGCCGTGCGCGTCCGCAACATCCGGCACCTGCTGGAGGCGGGTCTCGTCCTGGAGGACGTACGGGTGTTCCTGCCCTGCCTGGACGGCGACGTCACCGCCGGCCCCGCCTCCGCCGTGGCCCTCGGTGTGGTCCGGGGCCGGCTGGCGGTGCTGGACGCGCGGATCGCGGCGCAGACGGCGGTACGGGACCGGCTGGCGGCGGCGCTGCGGGAGGCGGGGGACGGGGCTTCCTGAGGGCTCGGCGTCAGGCGACGACCGCCCCGCCGTCCACGGGCAGCACCACGCCCGTCACGAACGACGCCTGCGGGGAGGCGAGCCGGGTGATCGCCCAGGCGACCTCCTCGGGACGGCCGACCCGGCCGAGCGGGGTGTGGTCGAGCTGCCACCGGCGGATGGCGGCGCGCTGCTCGGCGGTGTAGCCGGAGTGGTCGGCGATCGGTGTCTCGATCGCGCCCGGGGCCACGGCGACGACCCGGATGCCGTGCGGCGCCAGTTCGACCGCCCAGCCGCGGGTCAGCACCTCCAGGGCCGCCTTGCCCGCCGCGTAGAGGGAGTTGCCCGGCCAGGCCCGCTGACCCACCGACGTCGTCACGTTCACCACCACGCCCCGGCTCTCCTCCAGCGCCCCGAGCGCGGCCTGGGTGAGCAGGACGGGCGCGAGGAGGTTCGTGCCGAGCTGCGGCTCCACGGCCGCGCGCGTGTACGTCCGCAGGGACTGGGTGTTGACGACGGCCGCGTTGTTGACCAGGACGTCGAGGCGGCCATGCCGCTCGAGCGTGGCACGGACGACGGTCCGCGGGCCGTCCTCCGCGGTGATGTCGGCGGGCAGCGGTGTGATCCCGGGGTGGCCGTCGGCCGTCTCGGCCAGCGGCGCCGCCCGGCGGCCGACCGCGACGACCCGTGCGCCCTCGGCGGCGAACGCCCGCGCGGTGGCCCGGCCGATACCGGTACCGGCCCCGGTGACGACGACGATACGGGGGCTCTGGGTGAGGGTGTCTTCGCTCATGCCGGGATCCTCGGACCCTGACGCCAGTGTCAGGGTCAAGCGGGCCTGCCGGCTTCCGTCGCGGGGAACCCGCCGCGCACGGTGTGAGCGGGCGCGCGGCCGGGTTCCTCGGACTCCCCCACCGAGCCCCTCATATGCCCCAACTCCGGTCCGTATTGCCCTGGATGACACCTTTCGGTCCCCTCTGGCGGAAGACGGCGGTCCGTTACCGTGGGCACAGGAACGATCCGCCCGACCACCAGGGCGGACAAGGGCGAGCAAGGGGGACGTACCGTGACGCGTCTGAGGGGCGGGGTGGTCACCGCGGTGGTCGTCATGACGGTCGCCGTGACCGGCTGCAAGAGCGAGCAGACCGACGGGTCCTCCGGACCCGGGGGGACGCGGGGCGGGGGAGCGGTCCTCGCCGCCGTCGACTCACTGACCGTCAAGGGACGCGCCCCGAAGACCGGGTACTCCCGGGCCCGGTTCGGCGCCGCCTGGGCGGACACCGACTCCAACTCCTGCGACACCCGCGACGACATACTCAAACGCGACCTGAAGGACGTGAAGTTCACCGGCGGTTCCTGCAAGGTCACCTACGGGCTGCTCGAACCCGACCCCTACTCCGGCAAGGACATCACCTACCGGCGCGGGCGCAGCCTGGTCGACATCGACCATGTCGTCGCCCTCTCCGACGCCTGGCAGAAGGGCGCCAAGTACTGGGACGCGAGCAAGCGCATAGCGCTGGCCAACGACCCGCTCAACCTCATCGCCGTCGACGCGAGCGCCAACCGCGGCAAGGGCGACGGCGACGCGGCCACCTGGCTGCCGCCCAATGCGAGGTACCGCTGCACCTATGTGGCCGCCCAGGTCGCGGTGAAGAAGAAGTACGGGCTGTGGGTCACCGCCGCCGAGAAGGCCGCCATGAAGAAGGTCCTCACCGGCTGCCCCGACCGCAAACTCCCCACGGGTGGCAACCCCACCAAGGCGCCGGACCGTTTCCGGGCACGGTGAGCCCGGGCCGGCCGAGAGGACGGCGGCCCCTGCCGCGCACGGCGCTGACCAGTAAATCCGTTTCCGCGGAGCGGGCTCGGGCGCCTACCGTGAGCGTCATGGACGTCAAGGTGAGCAGCATCGCCGAGCAGCCCGACCGGCTGCCGGCGTTGTTCGAGATGGCCGACACATGGCCCGAGTTCGTGACCAACGACCCCGTGGGCACGGCCTACTTCCGCCGTATCGCCGGCGACCTGCCGGAGTACGCGCTGTTCGCCGAGGACGAGCACGGCGAGATCGTCGCCCACGGCTTCAGCGTGCCCTTCGCCCTCGACACCGACGGCCGGCGCACCCTGCCCGCGCGCGGCTGGGACCAGACCCTGCTCTGGGCCTTCGCCGACCTGCGCCACGGCAGAAGCCCGGACACGGTCAGCGCCGTCTCCATCACCATCGCCCCGCGAGCCCAGGGCCACGGGCTGTCCGCCGTCATGCTCTCGGCGATGCGCGACCGTGCCCGGGCCCGCGGCTTCCGCGAGGTCGTCGCCCCCGTCCGCCCCAGCGCCAAGCACCGCGAACCGCACACCCCGATCACCGAGTACGCCCGCCGGGTCCGCCCCGACGGGCTGCCCGAGGATCCCTGGCTGCGCGTCCACGCGCGCGCCGGCGCACACATCGACTCCATCGCACCGGCCTCCATGACCGTGGGCGCCTCGCTGGAGGAGTGGCGCCGCTGGACGGGGCTGCCGTTCGACACCGCCGAGGACGTCGAGGTGCCCGGCGCGCTGGTCCCGGTCCGCTGCGAACCGGAGCGCGGGTACGCCGTCTACGTCGAGCCCAACGTGTGGATGCGGCACCCGCTGTAGCCGCCTCGGCCGGGTGCGTCAGTGCCCGTCGGCCCGGCCGCGTGGCGCGGGGGCGGGACAGCCCGCCTTCTCCCAGAAGACGAAGGCGTTGGTACGGGCGTACACGAAGGCCTTGACCGGGTTGCCGGAGTACGTCCACGGCACGCTGCCGATGTGTCCGCCGACCGCCCGGAACTGCTCGACGGCCTCCGCGTACCGCTTCGTCAGGAACAGGGTGTCCGCCAACAGGTGCCGCACCGTCGGCAGCCGGTGGTGCCCGGCCGGCACCTGGTCCACGGCGTCCAGGGTGGCGTCCACGGCCGCCTGGACGAACGGCTGGTTGTACACCGGCTCGTGGGGCTCCCGGGTCCCGTGCTCCAGCAGCGCGTACAGACGCAGTGCGGGCAGCAGGCTTCCCCGCGGAGCCGAGGCGGCGGCCTGTTCGGCGAACGCGTACATCAGCTCGTGCGAGCCGCGCCACTTGGCGCACCAGTACTGCAAGGCGCTGACATGGGCACTGAAGTGATACGGGTCGCGTGCGGTGACCTCGGCCCACAGCGCCCGGAACGCGTCGTGCGACCAGCCGAGTCCCAGGGCGATGGTGATCTGAGCGATCCAGGGGCAGGGGTCGTCGGGTGCCATCCGCGCGGCCTCCTGACAGGCGGGCAGCGCCTGCGCCAGCAGCCGGTGGAAGCCCTCGAACTGCTCCGCCGTGGTGTGCTTCGCCCCCTTCGCGCCGCGGACCTTGCCCGCGAGCACGACGAGCGCGTCGGCGTTCACGAGCGCGGCGGACGGGTCGTCGGGGTACTCGGCTCTCCACGCCGTGAGCCAGGTGTCGTCCTCGGCGGCGGCGTTCGCGAGGATGCCGAGCCGGTACCAGCGCAGGTCCCCGTCGTGGCCCGCCCCGGCCAGGTAGGCGGCGGCCCGCCGCCAGTCACCGGCGAGCGCGGCTGCCTTGACCGCGTCGGCCTCCGGATCGGGGCCCGCGCTGCGGGTGTCGAGCTGCGCGGCGGGCACCAGCCCGTACTTGGCCGGGTCGATGTTGACCGGCGCCTTCGCCTCGGCCCGCAGCGTGCGCGCCTTGCGGGCGTTGCGCGGGATGGTGACGGCCGCGTAGGCGAGGGCGCCGGCACCGGCTATGTCGATCAGGACGTTCATACCGGGTCTTTCCGAGTCGGGCCGCGGACCGCCGGCGCGGCGAGGACGAGCAGGGCCAGCAGGTAGAACCCGATCAGCAGCCCGAGAGCGAGCGCGGCACGCACGGGTGTTCCGGGCAGGCCGCGGCCCCGTGCGGCGGCTCCGTCAGCGGCCGGCCGGTCGGCGAGGCGGGACGGCAGGGGCATCGGCGTCTTCCACGGGGGCGGTGACGGGGAGGGGGGACAGGGGACGGCGTGACGGCTGGGCGGCCGGTGTTCAGGCCCGGCCGCCCAGTGCCCGCGACGCCGGCGCCGCCTCCGGCAGCGCCTCCTACTTCAGCGCCGCCAGGGCCGTCGTCGTCACCTTCTTCGCGGCCGCGGCGCCGTTGTCGCCGCCCGCCGTGGACAGCACGGTGACCACGGAGCCGCCCGAGCGGGCCGCGATCAGCGTGGTGCCGTTCTCCCAGGCGCCGCTCGTCAGCGTCATCGTGTACGCCTCGTCACCGAGCCCGGTCGTGGACCTGCCCGTGAGCTTCACCTTGGCGTGCGCGTCGGTGTCCGTGAACGTGGCGCACTCCCCGGCGACGGTCCGCAGCTCCTTCATCACCGTGGCCGCGGTGGTGCCCTGGAACGCGTCGATCTCCTGGGCCACCTCCTGGGTCTTGTCGTGGTTCGCGTAGTCGTTCTGCGCGAACGACACACCCCCCTTGAAGCCGCTCACCTGGATCCAGGACGTGCCCTCCAGCCTGGTGCAGTCCGGCTTCGCGGTGCTCCTCGCGGACGGCGAGAGGAACTCGCCGCCGCTGTCCGAGCTGCCGTCCGCCTCGATGGTGAGCCCGGCCGGGAAGGCCGACGCGGGCGCCAGCGCCTTCTTCAGCTGCGTACCGGTGGACAGCCCGGCGTTCGGGTCCTTCGCCTTGGCCGGCTTGGCGTTCGCGCTCCCGCCGTCGACGGAGGAACCGGAGGAGCAGGCGGTGAGGGCCAGCGGAAGCGCCGCGACGGCGAGCAGCGTGGCGACACGGGGGGAGAAACGCATGACAGTCCTTATCGAGGGTGGGTGGAACAGGTGAGCGGTGGTGGGGGGCGGGGGAAGCTTACGGACGGCTCGGATCCGGCTGAGGTCCGGCCCGGTCCGGGTGAGGTCTGGCTCAGGTCCGGCTGAGGGGCGGCTCAGGGCCGGCTCAGGCGGCCTTCTTCCAGTTGCCGCAGCCGTTGGTCTTGAAGTAGGCGTCGGACGGGCTGATGGTCACGACGGCCGTGCCGGTCACGTTGTCGTTGGCGATGATCGAGTCCGACCCCTGTTCGGCATCCTTGGTGCGCTCCCAGTAGCAGGAGTCGTCCTTGTTGCCGGTCGACTTGTACGTGCCCGGCGCGATGTCCGTGCCGACCTTGAACATCCCGCCGTCGCCGTCCATCGAGGAAGCGGGCGTGCCCTTCGCCTTGGGGTCGACGGCCTCCCAGTCCTTGCAACCGGTGGACTTGAAGATCTTGTCGGTGGCCTTGACCGTCACGTAGCTCGTGCCGGTGACGTTGTCGTTGGCCAGCACCGAGTCCGTCTCGCCCTTGGCGTCCTTGGCGCGCTCCCAGTAGCACATGTCGTCGGTGTTGCCGGTCGTGCGGTACGTGCCCGGCTTCACGTCCGAGCCGACCTGGTAGTCGCCGTCGCCGGCGAGGGCGGCCTTCTTCTTCCCGGCCGCCCCGGCGTCCCCCGAGTCCTTCTTGCCCTTGGTGCCGCCGGGCGTGTGCTCGGCGGAGGCGGAAGAGCCCTTGCCGCTGCCGCCCGAGCCGCCGTCCTTGCCGCCGCTGCCGGCGTTCGCGGACACGACACCGATGACGACGACCCCCACGACGGCGCCGAGCGCGACCTTGGCCTTCTTGCCCATGCGAATCCCCTCCCCAAAGCGGCGGCCGCCCCCTGCGGTTGGCCGCTCGTTTGCTGGGTCAATAAGAACAGAGCCTGTGAACCGAGTCAACACGATTCACGGGGTTGATCGAGTACACGGGCGTGAATGCATGGATCTTGTGTGCGCCGGTATGCTCGGCGCACACGGGACGAGGGGAGTGGGGCCGGTGCAGGACAACGCGACAGAGGTGACCGCGGCCGGTATCGCCCGGCTCGCCGGAGTGGGCCGGGCCGCCGTGAGCAACTGGCGCCGACGGCACGCCGACTTCCCCAAGCCGGTCGGCGGCACCGAGACCAGCCCGTCCTTCGCGCTCGCCGAGGTCGAGGCCTGGCTGCGCAAGCAGGGCAAACTCGCCGAGGTCCCGCTGCGCGAACGCGTCTGGCAGCAACTCGTCGGACACCCCGAGGGGCCCCTGACCGCCCTGGTGCACGCGGGGTGCGCGCTGCTGCTGATCCACGAGCGCCCCACCGTGTGGCTCGACGCGAGCGCCGGCTCCGACGCGCGCCTGGCCGCGATGCTGCCCGGCGCGCTCGAACAGGTACTGACGCCGCGTTTCGGTGGAGTACCGGGCCGCGGGGTTCACACGAGCCGAGGCGCGGACGCGGCTCCGGCTGCGGCTGCGGCTGTGAACATGTCCGGCGACGTGGAGGGGGTGAACACCGCACCGATCACCCAGAGTGTGAACCCGGATCCCGGGACGCGGGGTGTGAACGCGGACTCCCCCGCGCGCGCTGCGAACGCGGCTCTCACGCCACCCGATGTGAACCCCGCAGCGCTGCAGCAGCCTGTGAACCTCCCGTCAGGTGTTCACGCCACCTCCGCCGTTCACGGCAGCCCCACCCCGGGCCCCGCCGCCCCGGACACCACGGACACCACGGACACCACGGACACCATGAACACCGCGGGCGCCTCGGGTATCCCAGCCGCCCCGGGCACTCCAGGCCCCGCCGCCCCGGGCCCCGCCGCTCCGGACACCCCAGGTGCCGACACCCCTGTCCCCGCCGCCCCCCGCACCCCCGCCCTGCGCGTCCCCACCGGCCCGCAACTCCTCGCCTCCGCCCCGCTCCTGCGCGGCGCGGCAGAGCTGGCCGCCGAGCTGGGGGCACGGCAGGCCTTCGAGTTCCTGCTGGGCCGGCACCTGGACGCCAACCCCCGCCAGTACACGCTCACCCCGGCCGACCTCGCCGGCCTCATGGCCGACCTCGCCGGTCCCGCCCGTACCGTGCTGGACCCGGCCTGCGGCACCGGCGCCCTGCTGCGCGCCGTCGACACCCGCCCCGGCCAGGAGCTGTACGCCCAGGACA
Source organism: Streptomyces filipinensis (assembly GCF_014649495.1). Lineage (GTDB taxonomy): Bacteria > Actinomycetota > Actinomycetes > Streptomycetales > Streptomycetaceae > Streptomyces > Streptomyces filipinensis. Next base: position 455,641 of record NZ_BMTD01000004.1, read on the forward strand.
GCGCTCCCGACCTGGCCGCGCTCACCGCGCTGCGGCTCGCGCTGCACTCCCGGGCCGCCGTGCGCGGCGCCGCCGGCGACACCCTGCGCGCCGACGCCCACCCGGAGCTGCGCGCCGACGCCGTGCTGTGCCATCCGCCGTTCAACGAGCGCAACTGGGGCCACGACGAACTCGCCTACGACGCCCGCTGGGAGTACGGCTTCCCGGCCCGCACCGAGTCCGAACTGGCCTGGGTGCAGCATGCGCTGGCCCGGCTGGCCGACGGCGGACTCGCCGTGCTGCTCATGCCGCCGGCCGTCGCCTCCCGCCGTTCCGGGCGCCGGATCCGCGCCGACCTGCTGCGCCGGGGTGCGCTCAGGGCGGTGATCGCGCTGCCGGTCGGGGCGGCACCGCCGTACAACATCCCGCTGCACGTATGGGTGCTGCGCCGGCCCGACCGGACACCCGCGGCGCCGGAGGTGCTGCTGGCGGACACGGGGAGGTTCGCCGGGGAGGGGCGCGGCGGACCGGACTGGGCCGAGGTGCGGGAAGCCGCCCTGGACGCCTGGCGTGCCTTCGAGCGCGCGGGGCGGCTGGAGGAGCGGCCGGGGCTCGCCCGGTCCGTGCCGGTCATCGAACTCCTCGACGACGACGTCGACCTCGCGCCCGCCCGGCATCTGCCGCCGGCCGCCGTGGCCGACGGCGCGGAGCAGCTCACGGCGGTGCGCGAGCGTCTCGGCGCGACCCTGCGCCTGACCGCCGACCTCACCCCGCCGCCCGCCGCGCCCGCGCCGGGCGCGCGCTGGCCGCTCACCACCGTCGGTGAACTCGCGCGCGGGGGTGCGCTGGTGATGCGCACCGGCGGAAACGGCGGCCACACGCGCGTGCCCGTGCTCACCGACCACGACGTCCTCGCCGGCGCCGCACCCTCCGGGGCGCTGCCCGAGAGCCAGGAGGAGGCCGTGCTCACCGAGCCGGGCGACGTCGTCGTACCGGTGCTGGGTGGCGGCTCGGTGGCCCGTGTGATCGACGACGGCACGGCGGGCGCCGCCCTGGGGCGCAACCTGGTGCTCCTGCGCCCCGATCACGCGGCGCTCGACCCGTGGTTCCTCGCCGGATTCCTGCGCGGTACCGCGAACAACCGGCAGGCCAGCAGCTACGCGTCCACCGCGACCCGGCTGGACGTGCGCCGCCTGCAGCTGCCCCGGCTCCCCCTGGACGAACAACGGCGCTACGGCGCGCGCTTCCGCGCGCTCGACGAGTTCGAGCGGGCGCTGCGCCGTGCGAGCCGGCTCGGGGAGCAGCTCGTGCGCGGGATGTACGACGGCCTCACCGACGGTACGGTGGCGCCCGGCTGACCGCCGGGCGGCGGCCGGCCACGCGTGGGGGAGGACAACGGTTCGCGTGAGGGAGGACAACGGTTCGGTACAACCGGGACGCTTGTCCGTGCCGGGTCATATGCTCGAAGCGACAATCGCACGACCGGCGTCCTCCGCCCGACGGGGTGCGCCGGGCGGACACGTGCGCCCACATCAGGCATCAGGAGCAGTCATGCAAGGCCTCGGCTACGGACAGCCGGTGAAGCCGCCGCACACCGCGTGGCTGGTCCTGTTGCGTGTGCTGTTCGTGGCGATCGGGTTTCTCAGCATCGGCCTGCTGGCCTGGGTGATGCTGCTGCGGCTGGCGATCGTCACGCGGCGGTCACCGGACTGGGTCCTGTTCGCCGCCGCGCTGGTCGCCGACATCCTCAGCCTGGTGCTCGTGGGCACCGAACCCGGCGACGAGATCCACACCCCGGCCGGCTACTTCGGCCTGTTCCTGCTGCTCTTCACGCTCGTGGCAGGCACCGCGTACTACCTCGCCGCGGACATCCGCCACTTCGTGCGGCGCGGGCAGGCCTACGCGGCGCAGCGGCCGGCGCAGGCGGGGTACGGCTACCCGGGTCCCGCGAACCCGTACCGGCCGGCGACCGCCCCGGCCATGCCGATCGGCCGGGCGGGCCACGACACGCCCTTTCCCGCGGCCCCGCCCGCCCCGCGGCACACGCCGCCCCCGGTGCCGCACACGCCCGTGCCCCAGCCGCCGCAGCGCCCGGCGCCCAGCCACATCGAGCAGGTGCGTGCCGAACTGGACGAGCTGAGCGACTACCTGCGCCGGCATGACGGCCGGAGCGACAGCCACGAGGGCGGAAGGTGAGCGTGGCGACAGGACGAGTCGTCGCCGGCCGGTACGAACTGTCCACGCTCATCGGACAGGGCGGCATGGGCCAGGTGTGGACGGCGTACGACCGGCGGCTCGACCGGCGCGTGGCGGTGAAGCTGCTGCGCCCCGACAAGGTTGCGGGCCAGGAGGCGGACGAGCTGCGCCGCCGGTTCCTGCGGGAGTGCCGGGTGACGGCGCAGGTGGACCACCCGGGTCTGGTGACCGTGCACGACGCGGGCAGCGAGGGCGAGGAGCTGTTCCTCGTCATGCAGTACGTCGACGGCGCCGACCTGTCCGACCATCTCGCCGAGCACGACCCCTACCCGTGGCCGTGGGCGGTCGCGGTGGCCGCGCAACTGTGCGCCGTACTGAGTGCCGTGCACGCCGTGCCGATCGTGCACCGCGACCTCAAGCCGCGCAATGTGATGGTGAAGCAGGACGGCACGGTCACCGTGCTCGACCTGGGCGTGGCCTCCGTGATGGACACCGACACCACCCGTCTCACCCACACCGGCTCCCCGATCGGCTCGCCCGCCTACATGGCGCCGGAGCAGGCGATGGGCGGCGCGGTCGGCCCGTACACCGACCTGTACGCGCTCGGTGTGCTGATGCACGAACTGCTCAGCGGGGACGTGCCGTTCTCGGGTTCCACGGCGCTCGGTGTGCTGCACCGGCACCTGTACGAGCCGCCGCTGCCGGTACGCCGGATCCGCCCCGAGGTCCCCGAGGCGCTGGAGGCGCTCGTCCTGCGGCTGCTCGCCAAGGACCCGCAGCACCGGCCGGGCTCCGCCCAGGAGGTGTACGAGGACCTGGCGCTGCTCCTGCCCGCCCGCGGGACGCCCACCGGTGCGCCTTTGGACCCGACGCGCCCCTTCCTGCGTCCGCACGCCCCCTGGCCGGACCGTGCGCGGACGCCCGCGCCCCGGCCCGCCCCGGTCGCGGCGCCGCCGGCGGCCGAGAAGCCCGATGTCGCCGCCGCCGTCGACGAGGTCAAGCGCCTGCTGGGGGAGGGGCGCATCACCCAGGCCGTGGACATCCTGGGCGCGATCCTGCCCGCCGCCGCGGAGCAGCACGGGGAGCACTCCCCGGTGGTGCGCACGCTGCGCAAGCAGTACGCGGCGACCCTCATGGACGACGGCCAGTACCGGCGCGCGCTGCCCGAACTGCGCCGGCTCGCCGACGAACGGGCCACCGAGGCCGGCCAGGCCGACCCGCAGTCGCTGCGCTACCGCTACGAGGCCGCGCAGTGCCTGGAGCAGCTGGGCGAACCGGCGGCGGCGCTCACGGAGTACCGCGCGCTGCTGCCGTACTACGAGAACCAGTACGTCTCCGGCGACCCGCACCTCGCCCACGAGGTGCGCCGGCGCATCGGCCATCTGCTGCTCGCCCTCGGCGACCGGCCGTCCGCCCACGACACCCTCGCCCGGCTGCTGATGGACGTGGAGCGGCTGCACGGCCCCGGTCACCCGATGGCCATGGAGATCCGGCGCACCCTGCAGTGGCTGGGACAGGTGCGCGGTTAGCGCACCGCGGTCGCGGTGTGGCCGGCTGAGCCGACACGGTGGCGCGACGGTGCCCGAAGCGCGTGCGAATCGTTGGTCGAATGGGTTGGCCCGGGCCCGCCCACTGCCTACCATCGATCACCGCAAGACTTTGTGCACCGTCGCACAATCTCCCCTTGGAGGTTCCCTTGCACCGCCGCCGCACCGCGCTCGTCCTCACCGCCGCGATCGCCGCCGCGGCACCCTTGTTGACCGCCTGCGGAAACGACGCGCATCCGGGCGCCGCGGCCGTCGTCGGCGGCCGGCGGATCACCGTCGCCCAGCTGGAGGACCGGGTCGACGAGGTCCGCAGGGCCCAGCGGGCCGCGGTGCCGGACGAGACCCAGTACCAGCAGGTCCTCGCCTCCACCAGCAGCCTCACCCGGGACACCCTGCACAACATGGTGCTCGACCGGGTGCTGCACCGCGCCGCGCAGGACGAGGGCATCACGGTGACCCGCAAGGAGGTCCAGCGGATGCGCGGCGGTCTGGAGCAGCAGGCCGGCGGTGCCAAGGGGCTGCAGGCCGCCTGGCTGCAGAAGTACGGCATCGCGCCCGCTCACCTCGACGAGAACCTGCGCCTGCAGCTGGAGGCGCAGAAGCTGGCCAAGAAGCTCGGCACCGACACCAGCCGGCCCGACTTCTGGAAGGCCCTGGCCAAGGCCTCCCAGGAGCTCCGTATCGACCTCAATCCGCGCTACGGCTCCTGGGACGTGCAGAAGAGCAGCCGCGTGGACGCCAGGACCCCGTGGGTGCGGGAGGTCACCACGGCGGACGGCGGACAGCCGGTGACGGCCTAGCGCGGCCGGGCCGGGCGCCTCGGATCGAGCACGCGTCGGTCATACGATCACACGATCGTCCCGGCCCTGTGGGTAACCGAATCCGCTCCCTCCCGCCGTGGGTTACGTTCGGACCGTGAACGCATCCAGCTCCGACCCCGCCGCCACGACCGACCCCGGTCGCATCGTCCTGCTCACCACCAGCCACCGCGTCGCCCCCGGCCTGCTGTCCTGGCCCGCCTGGCAGGTCCTGCGCTCCGCCGACGCCGTGCTGTGCGCGGACGGAGCGCATCCGCAGCTGCCGTATCTGCGCGAGGCCGGGACCGCGGTGGAGGAGACCTCCCCCACCGCGCAGGAGCTGGTCGACGCCTGCGCCGGCGGACGGACGGTGGTGGTCGTGGCCACCGGTGAGGGAGAGCCCGCGCTCACCGACGGCCTGGCCCGGCTGGCCGGCTCCGGCCGCGTGTCCATGCCGGATCTGGAGCTGCTGCCGGCCTCCTACGACCTGCCCGGCGCCCGCCTGCTGGACCTGGTGCAGGTGATGGACCGCATCCGCGCCGAATGCCCCTGGTCCTCCCGGCAGACCCACCAGGGCCTCGCCAAGTACGGCATCGAGGAGGCGTACGAGCTGGTCGAGGCGATCGAGGCCGGCGACCGGGAGGAGCTGCGCGAGGAACTGGGCGACGTCCTGCTGCAGGTCGTCTTCCACGCCCGGATCGCCGAGGAGCACCCGGACGCGCCGTTCTCCGTCGACGACGTGGCCGGCGGTATCGTCGCCAAGCTCGTCCACCGCCACCCGCATGTATTCGGCGACGAGAAGGCCGAGACGCCGGAGGACGTCAAGCAGCACTGGCTGCGCACCAAGGCCGAGGAGAAGCGGCGCACCTCCGTCACCGAGGGCGTCCCGCTCGGCCAGCCCGGACTGGCCCTCGCCGCCAAGCTCGCCTCCCGCGCCCGCACGGCGGACCTGGACGTCCCCCTGCCCCAGGGGGAGGGGATCGGCTACGAGCTGCTCGCCCTGGCGGCCCGTGCCGAGGCGGACGGTGTGGACCCGGAGGCGGCCCTGCGGGCGGCGGCCCGGGCCTACCGGGACGCGATCCGGGCGGCGGAGGGCGTCGGTCCCGAGGCGATACGCGCGGGCCGCGGCGACCACCGGGACGCGGAGGCCCACCCGAGTCCGGATACGGTCGGGGAGTGACCGACCAGCACCACCCCCAGGCGGCCCCCGACCCCACCCCGGACTCCGTCCCCGGCCCGACCCCGGACCCCGCCCCGGACTCCGCCCCCGGCCCGACCCCGGACCCCGTCCCGGACCCCGCCCCCGGCCCCGCACCCGCCCTGTTCACCTGGGAGTTCGCCACCGACCCCTACCCGGCCTACGCCTGGCTGCGCGAGCACGCGCCGGTGCACCAGACGCGGTTGCCCAGCGGGGTGGAGGCCTGGCTGGTCACCCGGTACGCCGATGCCCGGCAGGCCCTGGCCGACCAGCGGCTGAGCAAGAACCCGGCGCATCACGACGAGCCCGCGCACGCCAAGGGCAAGACCGGCATCCCCGGCGAGCGCAAGGCCGAGCTGATGACCCATCTGCTGAACATCGACCCGCCGGACCACACCCGGCTGCGCCGGCTGGTCAGCAAGGCGTTCACGCCCCGGCGGGTCGCCGAGTTCGCGCCCCGGGTGCAGGAGCTGACCGACCACCTCATCGACCGGTTCGCCACGAAGGGCTCCGCCGACCTCATCCACGAGTTCGCGTTCCCGCTGCCCATCTACGCCATCTGCGACCTGCTCGGCGTCCCGCGCGAGGACCAGGACGACTTCCGGGACTGGGCGGGCATGATGATCCGGCACGGCGGCGGGCCGCGCGGCGGGGTCGCCCGGTCCGTCAAGAAGATGCGCGGCTACCTCGCCGAGCTGATCCACAAGAAGCGCGAGGCACTGCCCGCCGAGCCCGCGCCCGGCGAGGACCTCATCTCCGGCCTCATCCGCGCCTCCGACCACGGCGAGCACCTCACCGAGAACGAGGCCGCGGCGATGGCGTTCATCCTGCTGTTCGCCGGCTTCGAGACGACCGTCAACCTCATCGGCAACGGCACCTACGCGCTGCTCACCCACCCCGAGCAGCGGGCGCGGCTCCAGGACGCCCTGGCCGAGGGGGAGAGGGAACTGCTGGAGACCGGGGTGGAGGAACTGCTGCGCTACGACGGCCCGGTGGAGCTGGCCACCTGGCGGTTCGCCACCGAGCCGCTCACCCTCGGCGGACAGGACATCGCGCCCGGAGACCCGGTGCTCGTGGTGCTCGCGGCGGCCGACCGGGACCCGGAACGGTTCGCCGACCCGGACGTGCTGGACCTCGCCCGCCGCGACAACCAGCACCTCGGCTACGGCCACGGCATCCACTACTGCCTCGGCGCCCCGCTCGCCCGGCTGGAGGGTCAGGCCGCGCTCGCCACGCTCCTCACCCGGCTGCCCGACCTGCGGCTCGCGGCCGATCCGGCCGACCTGCGCTGGCGCGGCGGGCTCATCATGCGGGGCCTGCGCACACTGCCCGTGGAGTTCACCCCGGAGGCCGGCGAAGCCGTGGAACGGTGAACATGAAGGGCGTTCAACTTTGTGATCTTCACGTGATCTGCGCGGCATTAACTTGTGACAAGTGATCGTCTGCCGATACGTTCACCCATCAGTGTGGCGCCGGGCTTCAGCGCGCCGCGCCGGCCCTGCTGTCGCACGAAAGGCTTCCGCATGCTCTCCGGGAACGGTCGTCACCGTCGCCCCCGTCAGGCTCCGGCTCTCCTCGTCGCGGCCGGGGTGACCGGCTCCGCCATCGCCATCCCGCTGCTGGGCGCCGCGAGCGCCAACGCCGCCGACGGCACCACGTGGGACAAGGTCGCCGAGTGCGAGAGCGGCGGCTCCTGGAGCGCGGACACCGGGAACGGCTACTTCGGAGGCCTGCAGATCTCGCAGGACGACTGGGGCAGGTACGGCGGCACGCAGTACGCCGACAGTGCCGACCAGGCCAGCCGCTCGCAGCAGATCGCCGTCGCCGAGAAGATCCTGGCCGACCAGGGCACCAAGCCGTGGGCCATGTGCGCGCTGACCGCCGGGCTGACCTCCAACTCCGCTTCGGTGGACGTGGACACCGGCGTCGGCGGCTCCGCGGACGGCGGCGGATCGGGTGACGCGTCCGGCTCGGCCGACAGCTCCGACTCGTCCGGCCTGCCGGATTCGTCCGCGTCCGCCTCCGGTTCGGGCTCCGGCTCCGGATCGCACGCGGGCTCCGACTCCGGTTCCGGTTCCTCGGGTTCGGACTCCTCCGGCTCGGACTCCGCGGGTTCCGGTTCCGCGACCTCGGACGCCCCGGGTGTGGATGCCTCCGGTTCCCCCTCCGGCAAGGCCGCCACGCCCACTCCGGGCCACGGCCGCCATGCCACCAAGACCCCGGACCAGACCGGGGGCCCTACCAGAAGTAGCACGCCCAAGTCCGACAAGGGTGACAAGTCCGGATCGCCGGGTTCGTCTGGCGGGGGCGACTCGCAGGAAAGCGGCGGCTCTCCCGCGCCGACCCCGGGAACCGACGAATCGGACAATTACCAGCAGTCCGCCGGTTCTTGGAGCCTGGTCGACACCGGCACGCTCAGCAGCGGTGGACGCCACCGCGGTGGGAGTGCGGACGAAAGCGTGACAAACGGTCAGAACACCCCGTCTTCCGGCCGTCACGCCGGACCCGCGGCGGGCACCTACACCGTGCGCGAAGGGGACACCCTCGCCTCCATCGCCGACTCTCTGCGCGTCGACGGCGGGTGGCATGCGCTCTACGACGGCAACAAGAGCGTCATCGGTACCGACCCGAACCACATCACCGCCGGTCAGACCCTGGAAGTCGGTGCCTAAACGGGCGGAAAACAGCGGCAGTTGACGCCCTGTTTCGCCGCTGATGTCCGTTTCGGTGAAAGTGTGGGATGAGTCTCAGAAGCCCTGATCGTCTTTGAAATTCCCTCGATCACCTGTCTACGGTCAAGGCCGCTCGTCACCACGAGCCCCGGCACTCGCAACGCCGAATCCTGCCAGCGGTTGCCCGGGAACAGTCGTCGCGTCAAGCGCCGTAGGCAGGAGCGGGGGACCCAAGGTAAGTGCCGGGCCCGGTGGTTCACGCCGGAACCGGCTAGGGGTGGAGCCGCGCCTCGCGAGAGCGAGCGTGCGGCCGGGCAACTCAACCGGCCCGAACCCGACAGCTCACCTCGCAGGCGTCGGTGAGGGGATCGATCCATGCTGTTTACCGGCAAGGGCAAGCACCGTCGTCCGTCCAAGGCCACCCGCGCCCTCGCGCTCGCCGGTGTCACCGGCGCCGCCGTCGCCGCCCCGCTGATGGCGGCCGGCAACGCCTCCGCCGCCACCGCCTCCCAGTGGGACGCCGTCGCCCAGTGCGAGTCCGGCGGCAACTGGTCCATCAACACCGGCAACGGCTTCTACGGCGGTCTGCAGTTCTCCGCCTCCACCTGGGCCGCGTACGGCGGCACCGCCTACGCCGCGCAGGCCAACCAGGCCACCAAGGCCCAGCAGATAGCCGTCGCGGAGAAGGTCCTCGCCGCGCAGGGCAAGGGCGCCTGGCCGGTCTGCGGCACGGGCCTGTCGAGCACCCCGTACAACGGCTCCGCGCCCAGCACCCCCTCGAAGACCACCTCGTCGAAGACCACCGCGCCGAGCAGCACCACCCGCTCCACGGACCAGCAGGCCGCCTCCCGCTCCGCCGAGCGCACGGCCCCCTCCGCGAGCAAGACCGTCACCACCCCGACCGGCAAGAAGGTCAAGAAGGGTGACGGCGAGTACAAGGTGGTCACGGGCGACACCCTCAGCTCCATCGCCGAGAAGCACCACGTCCAGGGCGGCTGGCAGAAGCTCTTCCAGCTGAACAAGGACATCGTCGAGGACGCCAACCTCATCTACCCGGGCCAGCAGCTGCACCTGAAGTAGGAGCGGCGGCCCGCGGGCCCCACCCCCTTCCTCTGGGCCCGCCCCCGTCCCCCCGGGCTCCCCGCCCCGGCGCGTGTTCCCCCGTACGCGCCGGGGCGGGGTCTTTTGTGTGTGCCCCGTGCATCCACCCTTTGTTCCGCTCATGAACAATGGGTACCGTCTGCGTGTCCCTCCCCGTCCACGGGGCGGTCGGTCGGTGGCCGATCCCCCGGAGACGGTTAGGCTCTAGTCGCAAGGCGCGGCCGTAAGGCAGCAAGCCCCGCACTTCCAGCGTCACATCCAAGAAGGAGATGCTCGTGCCGTCCATCGACGTCGTCGTAGCCCGGGAAATCCTGGACTCCCGAGGCAACCCCACGGTCGAGGTCGAGGTCGGCCTCGACGACGGCAGCACGGGTCGTGCCGCCGTCCCGTCCGGCGCCTCGACCGGCGCCTTCGAGGCCATCGAGCTGCGCGACGGTGACCCCAACCGCTACCAGGGCAAGGGCGTCGAGAAGGCCGTCCTCGCCGTCATCGAGCAGATCGGCCCGGAGCTGGTCGGCTACGACGCCACCGAGCAGCGCCTGATCGACCAGGCCATGTTCGACCTGGACGCCACCGACAACAAGGGCTCCCTCGGCGCCAACGCCATCCTCGGCGTCTCCCTCGCCGTCGCCCACGCCGCCTCCGAGGCGTCCGACCTCCCCCTCTTCCGCTACCTGGGCGGCCCGAACGCGCACCTGCTGCCGGTGCCGATGATGAACATCCTCAACGGCGGCTCGCACGCGGACTCCAACGTGGACATCCAGGAGTTCATGATCGCCCCGATCGGCGCGGAGTCCTTCTCCGAGGCCCTGCGCTGGGGCACCGAGGTCTACCACACCCTGAAGAAGGTCCTGAAGAGCAAGGGCCTGTCCACCGGCCTCGGCGACGAGGGCGGCTTCGCCCCGAACCTCGGCTCCAACCGTGAGGCCCTCGACCTCATCCTGGAGGCCGTCAAGGAGGCCGGCTATGTCCCCGGCCAGCAGATCGCCCTCGCGCTCGACGTCGCCGCCTCCGAGTTCTACAAGGACGGCAAGTACCTCTTCGAGGGCAAGGAGCGCTCCGCCGCCGAGATGACGGAGTACTACGAGGAGCTCGTGGCGGCCTACCCGCTCGTCTCCATCGAGGACCCGCTGTTCGAGGACGACTGGGCCGGCTGGAAGGTCATCACCGACCGCCTCGGCGACAAGGTCCAGCTGGTCGGCGACGACCTGTTCGTCACCAACCCCGAGCGCCTCGCCCGCGGCATCGAGGAGGGCACCGCCAACGCCCTGCTGGTCAAGGTCAACCAGATCGGCTCGCTGACCGAGACCCTGGACGCCGTCGAGCTGGCCCAGCGCAACGGCTTCAAGTGCATGATGTCCCACCGCTCCGGCGAGACCGAGGACGTCACCATCGCCGACCTGGCCGTCGCCACCAACTGCGGCCAGATCAAGACCGGCGCCCCGGCCCGCTCCGAGCGTGTCGCCAAGTACAACCAGCTGCTGCGCATCGAGGAGATCCTCGACGACGCCGCGGTGTACGCCGGCCGCAGCGCCTTCCCGCGCTTCCGCGGCCACATCGAGGTCTCCAAGGGCTGACCTCCACCGGGCTAAGTCTTAGCCAGTCATACGTACGTCCCCGGACCCGGTCCCGTACCGTGTCCGGGGACGTACGCACGTGTGAACCGCGAGGCAAGGAGAGGCGGAGAGCCAGATGGCCGTCAAGGACCGGGACCGTTTCTCCACCGCGACCCGGCTGCGGCTGCTCGGTGAGCAGACGGCGGCCCGGGTCTACCGCTCCCAGAGCAAGCGGCAGGCCCGCCGCTCCCGGCTCACCGGCCGCGCCGCGCTGCTCGCGCTGGTGCTGTGCTCGATGATCGTCGCGCTCGCCTACCCGATGCGGCAGTACGTCTCCCAGCGCGCGGAGATCGCCGACCTCCAGCGGCAGCAGGAGCAGGACCGCAAACGGGTCGAGCAGCTGCGCGACCTCAAGGCGCGCTGGCAGGACGACTCCTACGCCGAACAGCAGATCCGGCACCGGCTGCACTACGTGAAGCCCGGCGAGACCGGGTACGTGGTCGTCGACCCGGGCGCGGCCAAGCAGTCCCGTGCCGACCTGGGGGCCGCCCACCGGCCCTGGTACGCGAACGTCTGGGACGGGGTCGACAAGTCCGACGCCTCCGACCAGTGACCGGCCGGCCAGCGACCGGCCCCGACCAGGACCGGCCGGCCGCCCGAGGCGGACGCCGGTCAGCAACCCACAGAAAGCCATCCTGAAAGCAGTCATGGAAACGCCCCCGCCGCCCACTCCGCGCACCGAGCCCACCGACGCGGACGTCGAGGCCTTCAAGCAGCAGCTCGGCCGCCCGCCGCGGGGCCTGCGGGCCATCGCGCACCGCTGCCCGTGCGGCCATCCGGATGTCGTGGAGACCGCCCCGCGACTGCCCGACGGCACGCCCTTCCCGACGCTGTACTACCTCACGTGCCCGAAGGCGTCCTCCGCCATCGGCACGCTGGAGGCGAACGGCGTGATGAAGGAGATGACCGAGCGGCTGCAGACCGACCCCGAGCTGGCCGCCGCCTACCGGGCCGCGCACGAGGACTACATCCGGCGCCGCGACGAGATCGAGGAGCTGACGGGCTTCCCGAGCGCCGGAGGCATGCCGGACCGGGTCAAGTGCCTGCACGTCCTGGTGGCCCACTCGCTGGCCGCCGGCCCCGGCGTGAACCCGCTGGGCGACGAGGCGATCGCCATGCTGCCGCAGTGGTGGAGCAAGGGCGCCTGTGTGACGCTCCAGAACACCGAGGGGGACGAGAAGTGACCCGGGTCGCCGCCGTCGACTGCGGTACGAACTCCATCCGGCTGCTGGTCGCCGATGTGCATCCCGAAACCGGTGAACTCGTCGAGCTGGACCGCCGGATGACGATCGTGCGGCTCGGCCAGGGCGTCGACCGCACCGGCCGGCTCGCCCCGGAGGCGCTGGAGCGCACGTTCGCGGCCTGCCGTGAGTACGCGGCCGTGATCAAGGAGCACGGTGCCGAGCGCCTGCGCTTCGTGGCCACCTCCGCCTCCCGCGACGCCGAGAACCGGGACGACTTCGTACGCGGCGTGCTGGACATCCTCGGGGTCGAGCCGGAGGTCATCACCGGCGACCAGGAGGCCGAGTTCTCCTTCACCGGCGCGACCAGGGAGCTGACCGGGCGGGACGACCTCGCCAGGCCCTACCTCGTCGTGGACATCGGCGGCGGCTCCACCGAGTTCGTCGTGGGCGAGGAGCACGTGCAGGCGGCGCGGTCGGTGGACGTCGGCTGTGTGCGGATGACGGAACGTCACCTGGTGCACGGCGGCAAGGTCTCCGACCCGCCCACCGAGGAGCAGATCACCGCCATGAGGGCCGACATCGAGGCCGCCCTCGACCTCGCGGAGCAGACGGTCCCGTTGCGCGACGCGCACACCCTGGTCGGCCTGGCCGGCTCGGTCACCACCGTCTCCGCGATCGCCCAGGAACTGCCCGAGTACGACTCCGCGCGCATCCACCACTCCCGGATCTCCCGCGACCGCGTCCGCGAGATCACCGAGTGGCTGCTGCGCTCCACGCACGCCGAGCGCGCCGCGATCCCGTCCATGCACCCCGGCCGGGTCGACGTCATCGGCGCGGGCGCCCTGGTCCTGCTGGCGATCATGGAGCGGATCGGCGCCGAGGAGGTCGTCGTCAGCGAGCACGACATCCTCGACGGCATCGCCTTCAAGGTGGCGGAAGAGGCGGAAGCGGCGGGATCGGGCCGGGCGGCGGTCGACCCCCGATGACACGGGGCGGCCCTGGTCCCTTCCGGAGGAACCAGGGCCGTCGCTTCGGCGACGCGGACCGACCGTCATCGGACGGGCCGTCAGTTGCACAGGAGGACGATGAGGCCGCTGCACCCCCCGTCGCCGTGGCCACCGGCCGGAACCGACGGGGCGGCCGCCCTGGTGGCGAGGTGGGAGGCCGGCATCGCGGGCGCGGCGGACGCGGTCGTCGCCCCCCACGCGAGAGCGACACCAAGGACCGCGCCGGCTGCGGCTATTCGGGAAGTGGCCCTCGTGAAGGCCGTCTGTGAAGTGGTCATGTACGCACGCTATGGGCCCTGGTGTCCGATATCGCGCGGTGTGTGGCTGACCGGGTGACCGGCGCGCCCTGGGGCGGGCCGACCGGGTGACGGTCCGCGCCGCCCGGCCTCTCCTGTTGCCCGGCTCTCTTTTGTTACTTGCGGGTAGCCGTCGGCTGAGCAGGTCGGATAACGTTTGAGCGTCGCCAGGGGTCCCTGCATGGGCCCCGTGGGGGTGTGGCGCCGGAAAAGTTCGTGAAGTTCTTCACAAGGAATTCGGCCCGGTCGGGGTGCGTAAGGGCGTCCGTTGGTCCTTCGGGGTACCCAATGCGCCCTTGAACATGTTCAGATGGGGGTCGTACGACACCTTCGGATCGCGTGCCCGCGAGGGTGTTCCGGTCGGCTCACACGCTCGCTCGCGGTCGAGAGAGGCAGCTCACGCGGCATTGACAACGGCTCGGAGGGTGCTGCGGTTCCCCTCGGCTGTCATGATCTGCGTCACGCGAGTCGCGGAGTGTAGCACAGGGCCTGTCGGACCTTGTGAAGGGGCGCACGAGCGACCCCTCCGAGGCGGGTGGATACTCGATGGCATGAGCACCACGGAGCGTCCCAGGATCCTCGTAGTAGGCGGTGGGTACGTAGGCCTGTACGCAGCTCGGCGCATCCTCAAGAAGATGCGCTACGGAGAGGCGACCGTCACGGTCGTCGACCCCCGGTCGTACATGACCTACCAGCCCTTCCTGCCCGAAGCCGCCGCCGGCAACATCTCCCCTCGCCATGTCGTCGTCCCGCTGCGACGCGTGCTGCCGAAGGCGGAGGTCCTCACCGGCCGGGTCACCACCATCGACCAGGACCGCAAGGTCGCCACGATCGCCCCGCTGGTGGGCGAGGCGTACGAGCTGCCCTTCGACTACCTGGTCATCGCGATGGGCGCGGTCTCCCGCACCTTCCCGATCCCCGGCCTCGCCGAGCAGGGCATCGGCATGAAGGGCATCGAGGAGTCCATCGGCCTGCGCAACCACGTCCTCGAACAGCTGGACAAGGCCGACTCGACCAACGACGAGGAGATCCGCCGCAAGGCGCTCACCTTCGTTTTCATCGGCGGTGGCTTCGCGGGTGCGGAGACCATCGGCGAGGTCGAGGACATGGCCCGCGACGCGGCCAAGTACTACAAGAACGTGTCCCGCGAGGACATGCGCTTCGTCCTCGTGGACGCCGCCGACAAGATCCTGCCGGAGGTCGGCCCGAAGCTCGGCCAGTACGGCAAGGAGCACCTTGAGGGCCGCGGTGTGGAGATCTACCTCTCCACCTCCATGGACTCCTGCGTCGACGGCCACGTCGTGCTGAAGAACGGCCTTGAGGTCGACTCCAACACGATCGTGTGGACCGCCGGCGTCAAGCCGAACCCGGCCCTGTCCCGCTTCGGTCTGCCGCTCGGCCCCCGCGGCCACGTCGACTGCGAGCCCACGCTCCAGGTCAAGGGCACGGACTACATCTGGGCCGCCGGCGACAACGCCCAGGTCCCGGACCTCGTCGGCCGCAAGGCGGGCAACGAGAACGCCTGGTGCCCGCCGAACGCCCAGCACGCGCTGCGCCAGGCCAAGGTCCTCGGCGACAACGTGGTCTCCGGTATGCGGGGCTTCCCGCAGAAGGAGTACGAGCACGCCAACAAGGGTGCGGTCGCCGGTCTCGGCCTGCACAAGGGCGTGGCGATGATCGTCATGGGCAAGATGAAGATCAAGCTCAAGGGCCGCCTCGCCTGGTACATGCACCGTGGCTACCACGGCATGGCGATGCCGACCTTCAACCGCAAGATCCGCGTCTTCGCCGACTGGACGCTCGGCATGTTCCTCAAGCGCGAGGTCGTCTCCCTGGGCGCCATGGAGAACCCCCGCGAGGAGTTCTACGAGGCCGCGAAGCCGGCCCCGGTGGCCGCCGCCAAGACCGAGGAGAAGGCCAAGGCCTCCTGACCCTCACCGGTCAGCACCTTCCGGCCCGCAGCCGGTGAACCGACCGAAGGACCTCCCGCCATCCGTGGTGCGGGAGGTCCTTCGGCGTTCCCGCATCTCCATCCGTGTGGCTCCTGTGCCGTTTTGCTCAGTTGTAACTCCTTTGCGGGACTGTGCGGAATTGCCGACGGTGTTTACGTGGTTACCGGCATCCGGGATCGTCGTCTTGGAGGTGTTGCGCCATGGCCGACGCCGCGTCGCGGCTGAGGAGTCTTGCCGAGCAGGTACTGGGAGTCCCGCTCCCGGTCCGACTGCGTGCCTGGGACGGATCGCAGGCCGGGCCGCCGGACGCACCGGTGCTCGTGGTGCGTAACCGCCGCGCCCTGCGCCGCATGCTGTTCAAGCCGGGCGAGCTGGGCCTCGCCCGCGCCTGGGTCTCCGGCGACCTGGAGATCGAGGGGGACCTGTACACCGCGCTGGACGCCATGGCGGGTCTGGTGTGGGAGCGCGGGGAGGACGCCCGCGGCCCCGTCGAGGCCCTGCGCGACCCCGCCGTACGGGCCGCCGTCCGTGAGCTGCTCAGGCTGGCGGGGCCGCCGATCCCGCCGTCCCCGCCGCGCGAGGAGGTCCGCAGACCCCGCCGGAAACTGCACACCCGGCGCACCGACCGGCGGGCCATCAGCCACCACTACGACGTCGGCAACGACTTCTACGAGATCGTCCTCGGGCCGTCGATGGTCTACTCGTGCGCCTACTGGGGGGCCGTGGAAAGCGACGCCGCCCTGGAGACCGCCCAGCGCGACAAGCTCGAACTCGTCAGCGCCAAACTCGGTCTGTCACCCGGCCGGCGGCTGCTGGACGTCGGCTGCGGCTGGGGCTCGATGGCCATCCACGCGGCCCGCGAGCACGGTGCCGGCGTCCTCGGGGTCACCCTGTCCCAGGAGCAGGCGGCGTACGCCCGCAAGCGCGTCGCCGACGAGGGGCTGACCGACCGGGTCGAGATCCGGGTCCAGGACTACCGGGACGTCACGGACGGCCCCTTCGACGCGATCTCCTCCATCGGGATGGCCGAGCACGTCGGCGCCGAACGCTATCTGGAGTACACGCAGCAGCTGTACGGCCTGCTGAAGCCCGGCGGGCGGCTGCTCAACCACCAGATCGCCCGCCGCCCGCAGTACGACGAATCGGCGTACGAGGTGGACGAGTTCATCGACGCGTACGTCTTCCCCGACGGGGAACTCGCCCCCGTCGGCACCACCGTCACCCAGCTGGAGCGTGCCGGGTTCGAGGTGCGGGACGTGGAGTCCCTGCGCGAGCACTACGCCCGCACCCTGCGCCACTGGGTCGCCAACCTGGAGGCGGACTGGGACCGCGCCGTCCGTCTCACCAGCCCCGGCCGCGCCCGCGTCTGGCTGCTGTACATGGCCGCCTGCGCACTCGCCTTCGAACGCAACCGGATCGGCGTCAACCAGGTGCTGGCGATCCGCACTCCGCAGTCCGGTGCCTCCGGCCTGCCGCTGCGCCCGCGCACCTGGCACGGCTGACCCGGCCGCACGGCTCGGCTCGGGCTGCTGGAACCGCACGACGGAAACAGGCGAGGGCCCCCGCTCCGCGACCGGAGCGGGGGCCCTCACCGTCGTACGGCTACTCGGACTTGATCGCCGCCAGCATGTTCAGCCGGGCCGCGCGCCGGGCCGGCCACAGTGCGGCCAGGACGCCGACCAGGCCCGCCAGCAGCAGGAAGACCGCCATCCGGCCCCAGGGCAGGACCAGTTCGTACGTCGGCATCTTCGTGCCGAGCAGCTGACCGGCCGCCCAGCCGAAGAACACGCCGAGGCCGATGCCGAGCACCCCGCCGAACAGGGAGATCACCAGGGACTCCAGACGGACCATCCGCTTGACCGCCTTGCGGTCCAGGCCGATCGCACGGAGCATGCCGATCTCCTGGGAGCGCTCGAAGACCGACATGGCCAGCGTGTTGATGACCCCGAGGACCGCGACGATCACCGCCATGCCGAGCAGGCCGTAGAGCATGTTCAGCATCGTCGTGAACATCTTCGCGATGCCGTCGGAGATGTCCTGCTTGTCCTGGATCTTGATCGCGGGGTTCAGACCGAGGGCCTTGGTCAGCTTGTCCTTGGCCGCGTCGGAGGCGCCGTCCGCCGTCTTGACCATGACCTGCATGTCGGCGGGAGCCTTCAGGTGCGGGGTGAGGACCTTGTTGTCGATCATGATCCCGTTGATCATGTCGTTGCCCTCGTAGATCCCGGCGACGGTCAGCCGCCGCGCCTTGCCGTCCTCGAAGTGCGCGGTGAAGTGCGAACCGGACGTCCAGCCGTACTCCTTGGCCCGGTCCTTGTCGACGACGACCTGCGAACCGCCGACCGTGAACGAGCCCTCGTCCACCTTCAGGTCCGTCAGCTTCCCGATGGACGCGCCGTCGACGCCGGTCAGGAACTCGGTCTCGCCGTCGATGCGGGACTCGCCGTTGCGCAGCGGGCTGCTCGCGGTGACACCGTCGGCGGCGGCGGCCTTCTTCGCCACCTCCGGGGAGAGCGGGCCGTGGTCGGCCATCGAGACGACGTAGTCCGCGCGGATCGCCGAGGACGCCATCTTGTCGATGGCCGTCTGCAGGCTGCCCGCCATCACCGTCATGCCGGTGATCAGGGTCAGGCCGATCATCAGCGCGGAGGCGGTGGCGGCCGTACGGCGCGGGTTGCGCACGGAGTTCTGGCGGGCCAGCTTGCCCGAGACGCCGAAGGCGCGCATGACCGGGGCGGCGGCCGCGATCAGCGGCCGGGACAGCAGCGGGGTCAGGATGAACACGCCGGTGATCAGTAGGACGGCACCGATGCCCATCGGGCCCTGCGCGGCAGTGGCGTCCATCGACGTGGCCACGAGGACCACCGCGACACCGGCTGCCGCGCACAGCGCGCCGAGCGTGTTGCGCAGCACCAGCGACTTGGCGGTGGCCTTGGCGTGCACGCTGCTCATCGCCGCCACCGGCGGGATCTTCGCGGCCCGGCGGCCGGGCAGCCAGGCGGCCAGCATGGTGATGAGGATGCCGACCGCGAGGGCGGCCACCACGGTGCCGGGGCTGATCACCAGCGGCCCGTCGGGCACGCTCGCGCCGAAGGAGCCCAGCAGGGTACGCAGGCCCGCGCCGATGCCGATACCGGCGGCCAGACCGGTGACACCGGCGACCGCGCCGACCGCGAAGGCCTCGGCGAGCACCGAGCGGGTCACCTGGCGGCGGGAGGCGCCGACCGCGCGCAGCAGGGCCAGTTCCCGGGTGCGCTGGGCGACCAGCATGGTGAAGGTGTTGGCGATGATGAACGTGCCGACGAACAGCGCGATACCGGCGAACACCAGCAGGGCCTGCTTCAGCCCGCTCATCGAGTCGGCGATCTGCTTCGCCTGGTCGTCGGCGAGCTGCTTGCCGGTGGTGGTCTCCACCAGGTGGGACGGCAGGGCCTTGTCCAGTGCGGCCTTCAGCGCGGACTGGCTGGTGCCGGGCGCGGCCTTGACGTCGATCTCGTCGTACGCGCCCTTCTTGCCGAACAGCGCCTGAGCGGTCGGCGTGTCGAACAGGGCGAGGCTGCCGCCCGCGGCGACGTTGCCGTCGTCGGTGGTGAAGATGCCGCTGACGGTCGGGGTCAGGACCGGGCCGTCCACGGAGAGGCGCACGGTGTCGCCGACCTTGTAGCCGGCGCGCTCGGCGGTCCTGGAGTCGAGCAGCACCTCGCCCCTTCCGTGCGGGGCGTGGCCGCTGACCAGCGGGTAGCGGGCGTCCTTCGTCCCCCAGTAGTTGCCGCCCGTGGACTGCCAGTCGCCGCCGACCAGCTTGCCGTCCTGGTCGGCGACGGCGGTGAAGCCGCCGACGACACCGGTCGCGGAGGCGGCGCCCGGAACCTTGCCGGCCTTGTCCAGCATGGCCCGGGTCAGTTCGGCCGTCCGGCCGACCGTGTCGCCCTTGGAGTCCTGGTACGTGGGCCGTACGGCGACGTCGACCTGGTCGAAGCCCTTGGCGGAGCTCTTCTGGTAGGCGTCGGAGATGGTGTTGGTGAAGACGAGTGTCCCGGAGACGAAGGCCACGCCGAGCATGACGGCGAGCACCGTCATCAGCAGCCGGGCCTTGTGCGCGAGGACGTTGCGCAGGGCGGTGCGGAACATCAGCTGGTACGGCCCTTCGCGTCGAACTGCTTCATGAGGTCGAGGACGGAGTCGGCCGTGGGCGCGTACATCTCGTCGACGACGCGGCCGTCCGCGAGGAAGACGACGCGGTCGGCGTAGGCGGCGGCGACCGGGTCGTGGGTCACCATCACGACGGTCTGGCCCAGTTCGCGCACGGAGTTGCGCAGGAAGCCGAGCACCTCGGCGCCGGAGCGCGAGTCGAGGTTTCCGGTGGGTTCGTCACCGAAGATGATCTCGGGCTTGGAGGCGAGGGCGCGGGCGACGGCCACGCGCTGCTGCTGGCCGCCGGAGAGCTGCGAGGGCCGGTGGCTGAGCCGTCCGGACAGGCCGACCATCTGGATGACCTGGTCGAGCCACGCCTTGTCGGCCTTCCGGCCCGCGATGTCCATCGGCAGGGTGATGTTCTCCAGGGCGGTCAGCGTCGGCAGCAGGTTGAAGGCCTGGAAGATGAAGCCGATCTTGTCCCGGCGGAGCTTGGTGAGCTGCTTGTCCTTCAGGGAGCCCAGTTCGGTGTCACCGATGCGCACGGAGCCGGAGGAGAAGGTGTCGAGGCCGGCCACGCAGTGCATCAGCGTCGACTTGCCCGAGCCGGACGGGCCCATGATCGCGGTGAACTCGGCCTGCCGGAAGTCGACGGAGACCCGGTCCAGGGCGACCACCCGGGTCTCACCCTGCCCGTAGATCTTCGACAGCTCCGTGGCGCGTGCGGCCACGGCGGTGGTCCGGCCGGCGGTGGGTGTGGTGGTCACGGGAAGGTGCTCCTGTCAGGACGGGTGTTCCATGGGGACCACTCCATCGTCTCGGTGCCAGGGGCGCGTGTAGTCAGTCGCTGTTCCGGTTCCGGGGGGCGACTCGGGTCGGACGGGACGGCCCGGTGTCATACCTGGGGAGGACGGCCGACCCTGAGAGGGGGGCGCGGTCGAACCGGTGTCGAACGGTGTCGAGAACGGGTGGGACACCCTCGTTCGGACGGTGAAATTCCGTCATTTCGCGCACGCGCGTGCCGGCGTCACGGCACGCTGTTGGCAAGTGCGGATGGCTCGTACCGTGGGCTGATGCACCCTCAGACGTCAATAAAATAAGACAACATCGGTCCGCCCTTCCGCTGTTCGGGGGATGGGTCCCGATAGGCTCGAAGCTCGTAGCGGAGCCCACGGCCTGCCCGGATGGTGGAATGCAGACACGGCGAGCTTAAACCTCGCTGCCCCTTCGCGGGCGTGCCGGTTCAAGTCCGGCTCCGGGCACCACTTCGCCTGCGACGCGGGCGGCGGGTCACCCTCGGGGAGTGCCTCGCCCGGCCCGCCGGTCGCGGCTCCGAGGGTGACGGCGGTGTGCCGGCCCCGCGGGAGCGGGCGCCGGGTCCGTCCCGGCTGTGTCGCAGTTCAAAGATCTAGTCAAGCGAATTGACATCCCGGGTGAAGGTCAATGAAGATGATCTTCACTCTTGTGGGTGTATTCGGTCGAACCGGATCCCTGCCTGAAACAAAACGGGGCTACTCAATGTCTGCACACGCGCTTTCGGGTATCGGGCAGGACCGCTCGGCCTGCGCGACCGGCTTATCCGCCGCGGTGCCGCCCGAGCGGTGAGGCGGAGAATCCTCTTCCAGCGCAGCGTGATCCTGTTCTGCAGCACCCTTCCTTCTTTCTGACCTCGCCTGTGGCATCGCGTCCCGGCGCGGGTTCCTCTTGCCATGCCCTGGCCTTCCGGACAGCCGATCACGCCCGGCGCGCCACTGTCAGGTTTTTTCACTAGGTCATCAGGACCCTTTGCTTCGCGCGGTCCGGAACTGGGATTTGTGTATGAACGGCAGGGGGGACATCATCCTGCGCTTTTCCGGGATCGAGGTCGAGGTGGCCTCTTCCGATCCTTCGGAGCTCGCCTTTCTTTTCGGACCGCACGTGATACGTGACCCCGGTTCCGCATCCATGGCGTCCGTGCGTGTGGAATTCACCGCTCCGACGCGAAGACAGCCGGACGGGGACACCGCGGGCGAGAAGGAGTTCCTGGTCCGCCACGGCGACGGCACACCTTTGCTGCGCCGCACCTTCCGGGGCTGGGGCACCATGCCGCCGCCGCTGCCGCCGTTCGCCGTGCTGGGGGAGCGGTACGCGCTGATGCGGGCGGTCGTCCTCGCGAAGCGCTCGGCCGCTGTCGCCCTGGTGGGCGGCCCCTATGCGGAGACGCTGAGCGTGGCCGCCGCCCTGGCGCAGCGCTCCTGGCGGTTCGTCTCGGGACAGCTCCTCGTCTTCGACCTGGTCGAGGAGCAGGTGGTGCCCTGCCTGCTGCCGTTGGAGGCCCGGGGCCGCGCGGCCGCCCGGATGCGCACCGCCGGGCTGCCCGCGGAGAGCCTGCGGTCGGTCCCCTCGGCCCTGGGCGGGGAGATGCTGCTCGTGCGGCCCGAGTGCCTGGGCGATGTGGTGCCGGTCGACGCGCGGATCGCCCTGCCGTCCCTGGTGCGGCTGTGCGGCACCGCGGACGACGGGGTGCGGATGGCCCCCGGGGAGTTCGTCCCCCAGGTGTGGCCGGTGGAGGCGGGCGCCGCGTTCTCGGCCGCACCCCACTACCGGCTGGAGCTCTCCTCGGGGAACGGGGCCGAGGAAGCGGCGGGGCTCATCGACGCAGAACTCACGCGAAAGTAGGACGACGGATGCCCCGACGCACCGGCTACCGGCCCGGCAGCCCCTGCTGGGTCGACTGCATCACCCCTGACCTGGACGGGACCCAGCGGTTCTACACGGAGCTCTTCGGCTGGCAGTACACGGCGGAGGGGCCCGGCTACCACCTGGCCCGGCTCGGTGGGGAGATCATCGGCGGGACGGGCGCGGCGCCGCCCGGCCTGCCGCCCGTCGCCAGCTGGACCGTCTACCTGGCCACCAAGGACATCGACGCGACCTCGGGCGAGGTCCGCCGGCTCGGCGGACGGGTCGTCATGGGCCCGGTCGCGGCCGGGGCCGACGGGCGGCTGTGCCTCGCCGTGGATCCGGACGGGGCACCGGTCGGCTTCTGGGAGGGGCACCACGACGTGGGTGTGGTGCTCGCCGACGAAGCGGGCACGGTCTGCGACTTCGAGCTGCGCACGCCTTGGCCGGAGCGGGCCGAGCGGTTCTACGGCGGGCTGTTCGGCTGCTCCGTCCGCGGCGAGGGCACCCGTCTCAGCCTGGAGCTGGGCGGGACGCGTCTGGCCGGGATCACCCGCACTCAGCCCGGCGAACAGCCGTACTGGCTGCCCCATTTCGGAGCCACGCCGGACGCGGTCGCCCGGGCCCACGCCCTGGGAGCCACCGCCCAGGTCCCGGACGGCGACCTCCCCGCCCCGGCCCAACTCCGCGACCCCTGGGGCGCCCACTTCGCCCTCACCCCGACCTTCTGACCGGGGCCCCGCCCCTCTGACCGCGGCCCCGGCCCGCCGGCCGGGGTCATGGCGCACCGGCTGGGGGCATGTGCGTCGGCTGGGGTGGCGGCGTTCGGGCCGTCGTCGTGGTGCGTGGGCTGCCGGCAGCGTGCCCCGGTTGTCGTCACGACACCCTTGGCTGCCGGCAGTGTGGCGGTTGCCGTCAGGGCGGGCTTGGCTGCCGGCAGCGTCCCCGGGCGCCCGTCACGATGGGCTGGCTGCCGGCGGTGTGTTCCGGGTGCCGTGACTACGGGACGTCGGCGGGCGGCCTCACAACGCCTTGACCGCTGCTGCCAGTTCCGGGCGGCCCTTGATGGCCAGTTTGCGGTAGATGCGGCCCAGATGGGTGTCGACCGTGCGCTTGCTCAGGCACAGGCGCTCGGCCGCCTCCAGGTTGCTGAGGCCCTGCAACACCAGCTCCGTGACCCGGCGTTCGCTCGGTGTCAGGCGGACCGGTGCCGCCGCGGTGCGGCCGATCGGCGGGACGTGGTCGCTCGCGGCGGGGTGCGACGCGGTGCCCGCGGCCGGCTCCGCGACGATGGTCCGGGCCGCGCCGGGCTCGCCCATGGCCTGGTAGACCTGTGCGGCATGGCTCCGCCACGGGATGCAGGCCGGATTGGCGATGCCGCGCGCCGCCAGCTGGTGGCCGCACTCCAGGAAGAGCCGCAGCGCCTCGCTGTGGTCGCCCCGTGCCATGGCCGCCAGACCGGACGCCTCCAGTACCAGGCCGCGCAGCAGCGGGTGGGTGTCGGCGGGCGGCTCCGGCAGGTCGGGCCGTGCGCAGGTGTCCCCCCGGCGCACCGCGAGCCGCAGCAGCATCGCCGTGGCGGCGGCGTGCAGCGCGGGCGCGTGCACACGCTGCTCGGTCAGTTCCCGTGCGGCGCGCGCGTCCTCCTCGGCGGCGGTCAGATGCCCCCGCCGTACGGCGATGTCGGCGCGGGCCAGCAGGGCCAGCGTCAGCTCGGCGGGACGGTTCCAGCGCTGTGCCGAGCGGACCGCGCGGGCGGCCCAGACCGCGGCCTCGTCGAGCCGGCCGCACCAGGCCAGCGCCATCGCCGCGCCCAGGACGCCGGGACCCGCCTCCGCGGCGGGCGCCGAGCGGACACAGCGCACCGCCAGCCGTACGGCCCGCCGGTGCGACCGGCCGCCGGCGGCCGTCATGACCGCGAGGGTGCCGAGGAACGCCTGGGCCGCCGGATCGGCCGGGCCGCAGGCGAGCGCCTGGACCGCGCGGCGCAGCCCCGCGCGATGGCCGGCCAGGGCCGCCTGCGCGCTGACGGCGAGCAGCAGTTCCCTGGGCGGCTCAGGGAGCGCGGCGAGCGCCCCCGCCGTCTCGGCGAACGGTTCCGACGCCGCCGTGGAGGCGAGCGCCAGCACCGGTCCGCCGAAGGGCAGGAGGTTGCGCGCCCGTTCCAGCGGGTCGGGCGCGGCCGCCGCCGTGGCCACCAGGCAGCGGGCCGCGGCCGGCAGGTCGCGATGCAGCTCCACCGCGCCCAGTTGGACGGTCATCTGCCGCAGTACGTCCTGCGGGGCCGGTTCGGCCAGACCACGCCGCAGGTAGCGCGCGGCCATGTCCCAGCCACCGCTCTGCGCGGCGTTCCTGGCCGCGGCCCGCAGCACCGGCAGGGCCCAGTCCAGCCCGGTGGAGCCGGAGCTCAGCAGGTGTTCCGCCGCCCGGTCGGCCGGCGCACCGAGCCTGACCATCAGCTCGCCGGCCCGCTCGTGCAGGGTGACCAGGGTGCCGGCCTCGGTGCCGGCCAGCACCGCGGTGCGCACCAGGTCATGGCGCAGCGCGCAGGGTGGTTCCGGCTCGATCAGACCGCTGCGGGCCAGGGCGGCCCGTGCCTCGTCCGCGACCAGATCGCCCTGGCCGGCCAGCATGGCGGCATGGGCGGGCGGGACCTCGGGACCCAGCACCGCCAGGGCGGTGAGCAGGTCGAAGGCGCTGGGGTGGCGTTCGCGCAGCCAGCTCAGCGCGGTGTCGGCGAGGGTGCCCGCCGCGATCTGCCGGACCGTCTCCGGATCAGGTGCACCCGGGGAGATCCGGCCCGCGGCGAGCCGTGTGGTCAGTTCGGCCAGGATCAGCGGATTGCCCTGGGAGACGGCGTGGCACAGTGCGGCCAGCTCCGTGTCGACCGGCGCGCCGAGCCCTTCGGCGAGCCGCTCGGTGGTACAGCTGTCGCACAGCGGCTCCGGGACGAGGACGGTGGTGTGCGCCAGGGCGCCGAGTTCGGCGGCGGCCCGGTGCCCCGCGTCCGGGTCGACGGTGGCGATCAGCAGCACCGGCAGCCCGTCCAGCCGCCGGGCCAGATACGTGCACCAGTGCAGCGACTGCGGGTCGGCGAGATGAAGGTCGTCGATGGCGAGCAGCACCGGGCGGCGGCTGCTGAGATCACGGGCCGCGTGGAACAGCTCGTCCAGCACCGCGTGCCTGCCGCCGGACGCCCCGGGCGCGCCCTCAGCGCTCCCGGGAATCGCCTCTGCTAATTGCTCGGAGAATTCCACGAGCGGCGTTCCCTGCTGCGCCGATCGGTGGGTGAAGGGGTCGAAGAGCTGCCGTACCACGCCATAGGGGAAATCCTGCTCGTGCGCGTGGCACCGGGCGCGCAGCGGCACGGCGACTTCGGCGGCGCGGAGCGTCATGGCGCGCAGCAGCGCGGTCTTGCCGGTACCTCGTGGCCCGCTGACGAGCAGAACCGAAGGGCGTCCCGCGGCCAGATCCGCCAGGGCCGTTTCCAGTGCGTCCAATTCCCGTTCGCGGTGCGGCAGGCGGTTGGTCCCCGCGCCCGCCGTCGCGGCTGTCGCCATCTGATCCCCCAATATTCAGCCTTGGCGTCCACAGTGTTGGCCGGATCACGACTATGTGTCAACGCGGAGTGGTTGATTCCGCGAATACGTATCGGCGTACGTATATCCCTGCCCGGCAATACTTCGGTGCGTCGCATACGTACACCGGGATACGCGGATACCGATACCGAATGTGCGGTATGTACAGCTGTTTTGACCTCGTGTTCGAATGGGCCGCCGATCGTCGAATCGGCGACGCGCCCATGAACTTCCGGGGGGATCCCATATGGAGCGACCGCGCCTGAAAGCGCATTTCCGGACCGAGGTGGTGGACGGATCCAAGGTCTTCCTGCTCGGCGAGGGCCAGGAATTCCTGGTCCAAGGGGCCGCCGCGGTCCATGTGCTGCCGTATCTGGACGGCCGGCACACCGTGGCGGAGATCCTGCAGAAGCTGAGCGGGACGCTGTCGCTCGGTCCCGCGCTGACCGCGCTGCGCCGCTACGAGGTGGCCGGCCACCTCGCCGAGGGCCGCCCCGACCTGCCGGACGCGGTGCTCGCCTACTGGGACGCCCAGGGCGTCGACCCGGCCCGGGTCGCCGACGCGGCGACCCGTACCGAACTGCTGGTCACCGTCGCGGGCGCGGCCGAGGCCGGGCCGGTGGTGCAGGCCCTGGGGGGAATGGGGCTGCGGGCCCGGGAGGCGTCCCACGCCGAGGCCCTCGCCGCGGGGCCGGACACGCTGACCGTGGCCCTGGTGGACGACTACCTCGACCCGCTGCTGGAGCGGCTCAACCGGGCCCGCCTCGCCGACGGACGCCCGTGGCTGCTCGCCCGCCCGACCGGCACCGCCCCCTGGCTCGGCCCGCTGCTGCGGCCGGGCAGCACCGGCTGCTGGGACTGCATCCGCCAGCGGATCAGCGGCAACCGCCAGGTGGAGCGCTATCTCAGCGGCAAGCGCGGGGAGAGCGTCCCGTACCAGCCGGCCACCGCCGCCGTCCCGGCCGGCCCCGCGGCACTGGCCCAGCTGCTGGCCGTGGAGCTGGCGAAGCTGCTGGCCACCGGCGCCTCCGAGCGGCTCGACGGGCGCATGATCAGCCTCGACCTGCCGGCGCTCGGCACCGACGAGCACCTCCTGATCCGCCAGCCGCAGTGCCCGAGCTGCGGCGACCCGACGCTGATCAGCGAGCGCAGCCCCAAGGTGACGCTCACCGCGAGCCCCGCCCGGCACACCACCGACGGCGGCTACCGGGTGCAGGCCCCGCAGGCCACCTACGACCGGCTGAAGAAGCACATCAGCCCCCACCTCGGCGCCATCACCAAGCTCGGCGCGCACGAGGAGACCGGCAACGGCATCACCTTCAGCTTCACCGCCGGGCACAACTTCGCGATGGTCAACGACAACATGGACCTGCTGCGCCGCAACATGCGCGGCCAGAGCGGCGGCAAGGGCCGCTCCGAGATCCAGGCCAAGGTCAGCGCCGTCTGCGAGGCCATCGAACGCTACTCGGCGGTCTGGCGGGGCGAGGAGCGCGTGGTCCACGCCGCCTACCAGGACCTGGACCCGGCCGTCGCGCTGCACATGGACGAGCTGCTGCTCTTCTCCGCCGAGCAGTTCGAGCACCGGCAGGAGTGGAACGCCAACCCCCTGCACCGGCTGCACCTGGTGCCCGACCCGTTCCGCACCGAGCTCGACCTGGACTGGTCCACCGCCTGGTCGCTCACCCACGAGACGGAGCGCCTGGTCCCGGCCGGCTACGCCTGGTACGGGCACCCGGACATGGCCCGGCACTTCTACTGCGTCAGCGACTCCAACGGCTGCGCCAGCGGCAACACCGTCGAGGAGGCGGTGCTGCAGGGCTTCTGCGAGGTCGTGGAACGCGACGCGGTGGCCCTGTGGTGGTACAACCGGCTGCCCCGGCCGGCC
The DNA here is from genome assembly GCF_014649495.1 of Streptomyces filipinensis. GTDB lineage: Bacteria > Actinomycetota > Actinomycetes > Streptomycetales > Streptomycetaceae > Streptomyces > Streptomyces filipinensis. The sequence continues at coordinate 483,441 of NZ_BMTD01000004.1, forward strand.
TTCGACCTGGACTCGCTGAACGACCCGTACGTCGCCCAGATGCGCGCCTTCTACGCCTCCATGGACCGCGAGCTGTGGGTCCTGGACATCACGTCCGACCTGGGCGTGCCCACCTTCGCGGCGATCTCGCGGCGGGACCACGAGGTCGAGGACGTGATGGTCGGCTTCGGGGCCCACCCCGACCCGAGGATCGCCGCGATCCGGGCCTTGACCGAGGTCAACCAGTTCCTGCCGTTCGTCGACCGCAGGGACGAGCACGGAGCGACGGTCTACCGGACCGACGACCTGGAGACGCTGGCCTGGTGCCGCGAGACGAAGGTGGCCGAGGAGCCCTGGCTGCTGCCCGACCCCTCGGTCCGGGCGTCCACCGTCACCGACTTCGCCCCGATGGTCGGCCACGACCTCGCGGGGCACGTCGCGGACTGCGTGGCCCGCGCCCGTGCCTGCGGGATCGAGGTCATCGTGCTGGACCAGAGCCGCCCCGACCTCGACCTCAGCGTGGTCAAGGTGATCGCCCCCGGCATGCGGCACTTCTGGCGCCGTACCGGACCCGGCCGGCTCTACGACGTCCCGGTCCGCCAGCGCTGGCTGGACGCGCCGCGGACCGAGGCGGAGCTCAACCCCAAGAACGTCTTCTTCTAGAGCCCGCTGGAGGGGAACCGATGACGACGACCTCACAGCGACCCGCGCCGGACCGGACGGACACCACGCCCGGCGCGGCACGGTGGTGGCTGAGGCTGCGCAGGGACGCGGCTCCCGCACCGGCCCGTCCCGGCGGCGCGCTGCGGATCGCGGCGCCGTTCGGCACGCTCGACCTGGGGGAGCCGCCCTCGGGGATCCGCGCGGCGCTGACCGCGCTGGCCGGCGGCGAGCGGCCCGAGGAGGAACTGGCCGCGGCCGTCGCCGAGCGCGACGGCGAGGCCGGACTGCTGCGCTGGCATCTGACGGTCCGCAAGCTGGACGGTCACGGCCTGCTGGAGCACGCGCTGCACGAGGAGCACCGGGAACACCAGGACGGCGCCGGGCACCAGCCCGGCCGGCCGCTGGCGCGGCTGCGCGTGGTCGGCCGCGGCGCGGGCGCGCCGGGACCGGCGCCCGACCCCGCGGCGCGGCTGCGGCTGTCCCGCTTCGTCACCGCCACGCCGCAGGACGGCGTGCTGGTGCTGCGGGCGCCCGGCAGCCCGCTCGCGGTCGAGCTCGGGCCGGCCGGAGCGGTACTGCTCGCGGCACTGACGGACTGGACCACCCCGGCCCAGCTCGCCCACCGGGACGGGGGACTGCCGCTCGACACGATGCGGCAGGCGCTGCGCCTGTTCACCGCGGCCCGGCTGCTGGACCAGGACGGTCCGGACCGCGAGCACCCGGAGGAGCGCCGTACGGCCCAGTGGTCCGCCGCCGACCTGGCCTTCCACGCCTACACCCGGCTGCCGGGCACGCAGGCGGCGTCCGGCGGCACCTATCCGGGCGCGGCCAGGTTCGCTCCCGAGCCCGCCTCGCCGCCGCCGTTCACCGGCGAGCGGATCGCCCTGCCGGTACCGGACCTGGAGCAGGTGGCGCGACGCGAGCGGCCCTTCGCCGAGATCCTGGAGGACCGCTGCTCGATCCGCGACCACGACGAGCGGCCGCTGACCCTGGAGCAGCTCGCCGAGCTGCTCTACCGCACGATGCGGCAGCGCGGCACCTTCGTCGGAAGCGACGGCCAGGAACTGGCCGACCGGCCGCTGCCCAGCGGTGGCGCGGTGCACGAACTGGAGGTCTACCCGCTGGTCAGCTCCTGCGCCGGGCTGGCGCCGGGCCTGTGGCACTACGCGTCCGACCGGCACGAGCTGGAGCTGGTCGCCGAGCCCGGGCCGGCCACGGCGGCGCTGCTGACAGCGGCCAGGGAGACCTCGCTGATGACCGAGGACCCGCAGGTGCTGCTGCTGATCACGGCCCGCTTCGGCCGGGTGATGTGGAAGTACGAGGCGGTCGCCTACCCGCTGATCCTCAAGCACGTCGGCGTGCTCTACCAGAGCCTCTACCTGGTCGGCACCGCGATGGGGCTCGCCACCTGCGGGCTGGGCGGCGGGGACGCCCAGGACTTCGCCGCCGCCAGCGGACTGGACTGGCTGACCGAGGGGACGGTCGGCGAGTTCGTGGTGGGCAGCCGCCCCCTGACACCACGTCAGGACATCGGCGTGCCCCGAGGAGAGAACCGGAGATGAGACGCCGATGAGGCGCGAGGGGGGAGAACAGCGGTGAAGTTCCGCTTCAAGGCGCTGCAGCGCATGCGGGAGCCGGACGAGCTGGACACGCCGACGCTGCTGGCCGCGCCGCGCGGCTGGATCGCGCTCTTCGTGGTCATGATCACCATGACCGGGGCCCTGCTCTGGGTCTTCGCCGGGCGGCTCCCGATCAGCGTCGACGCCCCCGGGCTGCTCACCAGACCCGGCGGGACCGGGCTGGTCCAGAGCCCCTACGCGGGCGTGGTCCAGGAGGTGCTGGCCAGGCCCGCGGACACGGTCGCCCAGGGCCAGCCGCTGGCCCGGGTCAAGGACGCCGCGGGCCGGGCCAGGGTGGTCAGCAGCCCGTTCGCCGGGCAGGTCGTCGGCCTCCCGGTGGACAAGGGGCAGGTGGTCCGGCCCGGCACGACGGTGGCGTCCGTCGAACGCACCGACGGCGACACGGCCACCGGCGGCGGATCCGGCCCCGACGCCATGGTGGCGATGGTCTTCGTGCCCTCCTCCCGCGCGGCGGGGCTGGCGCCCGGCGAGTCGGTCGACCTGTCCGTGTCCACCGCCCCGGCCGGGACGTTCGGTCTGCTGCGCGGCCGGATCGAGTCGGTCAGCCCCTACGCGCTGACCCGTGAGGCGGTCGCCGGACTGGTCGGCGGCGACCTCGCGGCCCACGCCTACGCGGGCAGTTCCCCACCGCACCTGGTGGTGGTGCGCCTGCTGCGCGCCGAGGGCACACCGACGGGCTTCGCCTGGACCTCGGCGAGCGGACCGCCCGGCCGGCTGAGCACCCAGGTGTCGGTCACCGCGACCATCAACCTGGGCCACCAGACACCCTTCGACCTCTTCCTCGGCCGCTGAAGGGGGCACCAGCATGACGGACACCCTTGCCCGGAACGGTACGGCGCAGCCGACCCCGGAGAAGAACGGGCCGGCCGCCGCGCCGTCCGGTCGCCGCCGGCGCCGGCGGCGCGGACCGGCACAGCGCGGCTGGCGCCACTCCGTGCCGACGGTGCTGCAGATGGAGTCGGTGGAGTGCGGCGCCGCGAGCCTCGCCATGATCCTCGGCCACTACGGCCGCCATGTGCCGCTGGAGGACCTGCGCAGCGCCTGCGGGGTCTCCCGTGACGGAGCCCGCGCCTCCAGCGTGCTGCAGGCCGCCCGCAGCTACGGCCTGGTGGCCCGCGGCTACCAGACCGAGGCGGACCAGCTCAAGGACCTGACCGGACCGGTCATCATCTTCTGGGCCTTCCAGCACTTCATGGTCGTCGAGGGCGTACGCAGCCGGTACGGCCGTACCGTCGTCGCCGTCAACGACCCCGCCAGCGGCCCCCGGCTGATGGACTGGGAGGAGTTCGACTCCGGGTTCACCGGCATCGTCCTGTCCTTCGAACCCGGCCCCGACTTCCGCCCCGGCGGCAGCAGGCCGGGCATCGGCCGGGCCCTGCTGGAGCGGCGGCTGCCCAGCGGCCGTGCCATGCCCCTGGTGCTGATGGCCAGTGTGCTGCTGGTGCTTCCCGGCATCGCCGCGCCCGCGTTCACCCGCGTCTACATCGACCAGGTGCTCTCCGGGAACAGCCCCGGCTACCTGGTGCCCCTGCTGGTGGCGATGGCCTTCACCGCGCTGGCGGTCTTCGTCCTCACCTCGGTCCAGCGGCACTACCTGCTGCGGCTGGAGATCCGGATGGGGCTGGTCAGCTCCGCCCGCTTCTTCCGCCATCTGCTGCGCCTGCCGGTCGACTTCTATCTGCAGCGCCGCCCGGCGGAGGTCGCCAAACGCGTCTCCGGCAACGACACGGTCGCCGAGATCCTCTCCCGGGACTTCGTGCTGACCGTGGTGAACCTGGTCCTGGTGCTGTTCTACGCGGTGCTGCTGATCCGCGACGACGTGCTGCTCGGGGTCATCGGGGTCGGCATGGCGTTCCTCAACGTCGTCGTGCTGCACGCGGTCTCCCGCTCCCGCACCGACGCGGTCGCGGCGCTGCGCACCGACCGCGGCAACCTCACCGCCACCACCTTCACCACGCTGAGCCTGATCGAGACGGTCAAGGCGACCGGTGCCGAACCGGATGCCTTCAGCCGCTGGGCCGGATTCATGGCCAAGGTCGTCACCGTCAAGCAGAAGCTGGGCGTGCCGACGGCGGTGCTCACCGTCATCCCGCCGATGCTGGCCGGCCTCAACAGCGGGCTGATCCTGCTCGTCGGCGGCGGACGCGTGGTGGACGGCGCGATGAGCGTGGGCCTGCTGGTCTCCTTCCAGACCCTGCTGGTGGCGCTCAGCCGCCCGGTCACCCAGCTCACCAACCTGGGCGGCCGGCTCCAGGACATCACCGCGGACGTCAAGCGCCTCTACGACGTGGAGCGCTATCCGGTCGCCGACTGCTTCTCCCGCCCCGACCCGCCGGCCCAGCCCCGGCTCGACGGGCGGCTCGACTTCGAGCAGGTCCGCTTCGGCTACAGCCCGCTGGGCGAACCCGTCATCAAGGACCTGACCCTCACCGTGGCACCCGGCAGCCGGGTGGCCGTGGTCGGCGGCTCCGGCAGCGGCAAGTCCACCCTGGGGCGGCTGCTGACCGGCCTGTACACCCCCTGGTCGGGCCGGATCCTGCTGGACGGCAAGCCGCGCGAGGAGATCTCCCGGACCGTACTGGCCTCCTCACTCGCCTACGTCGACCAGGAGATCTCCCTGTTCGAGGGCACCGTCAGGGACAACCTGACGCTCTGGAACGACGACGTGACGGACGAGGAGGTCTCCGCGGCGCTGAACGACGCCGCGGTCTTCGAGACCGTGATGACCCGGCCGGGCGGTATCCACAGCCTGGTGCAGGAGGGCGGGCGCAACTTCAGCGGCGGCCAGCGGCAACGGCTGGAGCTGGCCCGCGCGCTGGCCGCCCAGCCCACCCTGCTGGTGCTGGACGAGGCGACCAGCGCACTGGACCCGGAGACCGAGCGCGTGATCATGGACAATCTGCGCCGCCGCGGCTGCGCCTGCCTGATCATCGCGCACCGGCTCTCCACCGTCCGTGACGCCGACGAGATCATCGTGCTGCACCAGGGCGAGATCGCCGAACGCGGCACCCACGACGAACTGCTGGCCATGGGCGGCCGCTACGCCGCGCTGATCGAATCGGCCCGGCGCGAGGAGGAGGACGAACTGTGAGCACTCCCGTGACCGAGACCGCCTCGGCGCTGCACCCCTTCTTCACCGACGCCGCCACGCCCCGCACCGACCGGCACCTGGTCCTGGACGACCCCCGTCGGGTGCTGCTCGTCGAGCAGGGCGCCGTGGACCTCTTCGCGGTCCGGCTGGAGGCGGGCACGCCGGTCGGCAGATGGACCTTCCTCTACCGGATCGACGCGGGCACCCTGCTGCCGGGCTCCCCCACCGGCCCCCGGCACGGCATCGTGGCGCGTCCGGTCCAGGGTGCCCGGGTCGCCCTGCTGCCCACCGGGCACCTGGAGAGCCTCTCCGGCGACTGCGACTGCGACTGCGACTGCGACGGCGACGGCGACGGCGGCAGCGGCAGCGAGGCGGACCGCGGCCTGGGCCCCCAGACCCGGCAGGAAGTGGTCGAGCAGTGCGTCGTGGGGCTGGAGCGTGGCATCCGCGCCCTGGCCGGATCACTGCGCGACGGTCTGCCGCCGCGCGAGTTCCTCCCGCTGAACCCCGACGGCACCACCGAACTGGCGAAGAACCAGGCGCTGCGCTCGGTCGACGGGGTGCGCTGGGTGCGGATCGAGTCGGGTGCCGTAGAGATGCCGGACGGGATCGCCGGCGAGCTGACCGCGGGCGAGCAGCTGTTCCTGACCGACCACGACTGGCTGGTGGCCCGTGGCCCGGCCCGGGTCAGCGCCTGTTCGCCGCGCGAGCTGCTGGCGCAGGGCCGGCTCTGGGAGCAGCTCACCCGGCACAGCGGGCGGCTGCTGTTCACCGTGGACCGCCGCGTGGAACGCCAGCGCGCCCAGGAGCAGCGGCTGTTCACGGCGCGCAGCGAACGCGACGCGGGCACCCTGGAGGAGTCCGCGCGCGGCTTCGACACCGTACTGCGCGACACCGCCTCCCGGGTCCGGATCGCCGACGCCGCGGCCGACCCGCCGGCCCTGGCCGCCGCCCGGCTGGTCGCCTCCCAGCTCGGCTTCACCGTCAAGGCTCCGGTCGCCGGGTCCGGCCACGACCGGCACCTCGACCAGCTCCAGGCGATCGCGCTGGTCTCCGGGGTGCGCACCAGGACGATCCGGCTGGAGGGCCGCTGGTGGCGGGGCGACCTCGGCCCGATGGTCGGCTACCGCCAGGGCGGCGACGCGGTGGCGCTGCTGCCGGTCGGCGGCCGCTATGTGCTGGCCGAGGCCGGGACGGTGACCCCGCTCGACGCGAAGGTGGCGGCCGGGCTGGAGAACCGGGCCACGGTCCTGTACCGGCCGCTGCCGAGCACCGTCCGCAGCGTCGCCGGGCTGCTCCGCTTCGGAGTGCGCAACAACCGGCGCGATCTGTGCATGTTCGCCGGCATGGGCGCCCTGGTCGCGCTGATCGGCCTGCTGGTCCCGGTGATGACCGGAAAGATCCTCGGCACCTTCGTGGAGCACGCCCAGCGGAACCTGATCGTCGAGGGCTCGCTGGTGGTGATCGGTTCCGCCCTCGCGGTGGCCGCGCTCTCGGTGGTGCAGAACATCGCCGTGCTCAGGATCGAGAGCCGCTCGTCGGCGGCCATGCAGGTCGGTGTCTGGACCAGGCTGCTGTCGCTGCCCGCCTCCTTCTTCTCCGGCTGGTCCACCGGTGAGCTCGGCACCACGGTGCTCGGCGTCAGCGCCGCCCAGGAGACGCTCTCCGGCATGATGACCACGGCTACCCTGGGCCTGCTCACGGGGCTGGCCAACCTGGTCCTGGTCTACTTCTACGACCTGCGGCTCGCCCTCCTGGCCACCGCGCTGGTGCTGTTCGGCGGGATCTTCGCGGCCGTCGCCGGACGGTTCGAGGTCCGCTGGCAGCGCCGTCTGTACGCACACGAACAGGCCATGTCCTCCCGGGTCTTCCAGCTGCTCACGGCGGTACCCAAGCTGCGGGTGACCGCGGTCGAGGACCGGGTCTTCGGGTCCTGGGCCGGACACGTCGCCCGGGGCCGCAGCCTGGCCGCGTCCTCGCGGCGCGTGCAGAACCTGGTCACCACCTTCAACGCCGGCTTCCCGCTGGTCTGTTCGACCATCGTCTTCGCCGTGGTCGGCGGACCGCTGCGCGGGCAGGTGTCGATCCCGGTCTTCCTGTCCTTCTTCACCGCCTTCAACCTGCTGATCGCCTCCAGCCTGCAGTTCACCTCGGCCGCCGTCACCGCGATGGGGGTGGTGCCGATGCTGGAGCGGCTGCGGCCGATCCTCCAGGAGGCACCGGAGACCGACGAGACCAAGGCCGAACCGGGGGACCTCTCGGGCCGGGTGGCGCTCAGCCACGTCTCGTTCCGCTACGGCCACGACGGGCCGCTGGTGCTGCAGGACGTCACCCTCCAGGTGGAGCCGGGCGAGTTCGTGGCGCTGGTCGGGCCGTCGGGCAGTGGCAAGTCGACGGTACTGCGGCTGCTGCTCGGATTCGAGCGCCCCGAGTCGGGAACCGTGCTGTACGACGGCCAGGACCTGGCCGAACTGGAGCTGTCCGCGGTGCGCCGGCAGTGCGGGGTGGTGCTGCAGCACGGTGCGCTGCTGGCCGGCGACATCAAGGCCAACATCGTCGGAAGCACCCAGCACACCGTGGACGACGCGTGGGCGGCGGCCGAGATGGCCGGGATCTCCGAGGACATCGCGGCCATGCCGATGGGCATGAACACCGTGCTCTCCGAGGGCACGAGCACCCTCTCCGGCGGTCAGCGGCAGCGCCTGATGATCGCCCGGGCGCTGGTCTCCCGCCCCCGCATCGTCTTCTTCGACGAGGCCACCAGCGCCCTGGACAACCCGACCCAGCGACTGGTGACGGAGAGCACCCGCCGGCTCAAGGCGACCCGGATCGTCATCGCCCACCGGCTGTCCACCGTCGCGGAGGCGGACCGGATCGTCGTACTGGACCAGGGGCGGGTCGTGCAGCAGGGCACGTACGAGGAGCTGCTGACCGACACCGAGGGGCTCTTCGCCCGACTGGCCAGCCGTCAGATGTGAGGTAAGGGAGGGCCCATGGAATACGCGCTGCTCATCTACGGTCCCGAAGTGGCCTGGGACCGGATGGCCGAGGAGGAACGCGAGGAGCGGTTCGCCGCCAACCGCGCCTTCGGCCGGTCCCTGTACGAGGCCGGGGTGCGGGTCGTCTTCGGCGCCCGCCTGGCCCGGCCGGCCTTCGCGGAAGCGGGCGAGCGGGCCGGCGAGGGCCTGCCGGAGGTCGGCGGGATGTGGCTGATCGACGTCGACTCCGACGAGGAGGCCCGTGCCTGGGCCGACCGGGTGCCGCTGTTCGGCGGGAACCGTGTCGAGATACGCCGCTGCGACCGCCCGCGCGCGGACGGCAGGGGCTGAGCCTCGTGCCGCCCTTCAGCGAAGGTGCGCGGCAAGAGCCTCCGCCACCGCCTCCGGCCTCTCCAGCAACGGGAGATGACCGGTGTCCGGAACCGTCAGCACCCGGCAGCCGGGCACCTCGCCGCGCAGCAGCTCCGCGTTGGCGGTGAACGCGGGCATGTCCTCGGTGCCCACCACGGCCAACGTCGCGGCGGTGATCGTACGCAGGTCGGCGCGGGTGTGCCGGTGTGCGGTGAGCGTGTCCATGGAGCCGTCCGCGAGCTCGGCCCAGCGGTGCCGGAGCACCGTACGCCGCACCGACGCGCGCAGCTCGGGGTGGGACTCGGTGCCGCGGAAGATGTCCGGGGGCGAGGCCATCCACAGATCGGTCAGCTGCTCGCCCGGGCCGGTCATCCGGTACAGCATCATCAGCTGCTTGTAGCGCTGCTCGGCGGCGGGCTCGTTGGCGGTCCCGGCGAGCGTGGGCGCGGCGACGACCAGGCGGTGCACCAACTCGGGGTGCTGCATGGCCAGTTGCAGGGCGCTGGTGGAGCCGAAGGACAGGCCGGCCACCCGGCGGGCGCCGGTCGTCTCGGCGACCTGGGCCAGCCGGTCCGCCAGCCGGGGCAGCGTCAGACCGGGCGGGCAGGGGCCGGACCCCCCGTGGCCGGGCAGGTCCACCCCGATGTGCCGCCAGCCGGGCAGCAGCTCCCACAGCGGCCGCCACAGCGTGGAGTCCATGGTGTAGCCGTGCAGCCACAGCACCGCGGGGCCGCTGCCCGACTCGGTCAGGTGCAGTCCGTGCCCGGTCATCGTGTCCCTCCGAAAGCGGGCGGTGCGGCGGGGAAGTCCGCGCAGAAGTCGCGGAAGGCGATCACCGGTGCGTCCCGGCCGTCCAGGCGCTCAGGCGCGCCGGGGACCAGATGCTCCCAGATCACCTGGTCCTCGGCCAGCGCCTTGCGGCTGCCCGCGATCAGTGCGGGCAGGGTGCCGCGCTGGTCGTCCCGGACGCCGATGGCGACGCGGGCGGTGCAGCCCTGGGGCGTGGGCACGGCGCCGGTGACGATGATGTGCACCTCACCCTCGGGGCCGAACTCGGTGACCACCACGCCGGGACTGTAGGCGCGGGCCAGGAAGCGCGGACGGTACTCCCAGCGGACCGTGTTGGTGCGGATGGCCTGCCAGCGCACCTCCTCCTTGTGCCGCTCGTCCCGCCAGGGCGAGGTCTGCATGAGGAACTCGCCCTCGACGACCAGCTCCCCGCTCGGTCCCGGAGCGGCCGTCCAGCCGCGGACGCCGGGCACCATGTGCACCGCCTTGAAGTGGTCCGCGTCGAAGGCGTTCTCCACCACGTAGGCGCTGTCCACCGCGACGGGCAGGGTGACCGCGGGCACCAGCGGGTAGTCGGCCGCGTACCTCTTGACCGCCTGTTCGAATCCCCGGTCGCCCGCCGGATCGCCGGTGAGCCGCGCGAAGACGGCGTCTCCCCACAGCAGCACCGGATACTCGGCCACCGACCAGGGCCGCGCCGGATCGCCGAGTGCGATGCGGCGGCCGTGGAACGGGCACACGAGGCAGTCCTTCTCCCGCCGGCCGCCGTAGCCGAGATGGGCACCGCGGTGCGGGCAGGCCGCGTCGAAGACACGGACCCGGTCGTCCTCGCGCAGCGCGACCAGCGCGCGGTCGCCGACCGCCAGCGGGGTCGGTTCGGCCGGCAGTTCGGAGCGGAAGGCCAGCAGGTACCAGCCGCTGTGCACGGCCGGCCGCGGGGTGGCGGTGTACGACGTCATCGGCGCACCGCCTCAAGGACCTGGGCGGCGGCGAGTTCACCGCTCAGCAGGGCGCTGCCCAGCCAGGGCAGTCCGCTGCCGCAGCGGGTGGCCTCGCCGGCGAAGAAGACGGTGCCGGCGACGGGTTCGGCCCAGGCCGAGGCGGCCGCTTCGGCGCCGACCAGCGGCGCGCAGAAGCCGCCGCCGCTGAGCGGATCGGCGCCCCAGTCGGCCGGGACCACCCGGGTGATCCGGGCGTCCGCGGCCCACGGCAGCGCGGTGCGCAGCATCCGCAGCAGCGTCTCCTGGTCGGCGAGCGCGGCGCGGACCGTGCCCGCCGCCGCGGCCTTGGCGACGACCACGACCTCGGGCCGCCCCTCGGTGACCCGGAGGAAGCCCATGCGGCCGTCCACGTCGAGCGTGACGGTGCTCGCGGGCGCGGGACGGTCCAGGGTGACGATCGCGCAGCAGGCGTCGCCGAGCGGCAGCCGGGCGGCGGCGGCGTGCTTGGCCGCGGGCAGGCCGGGCAACCCCAGTCCGCCCGCGGTGACCACCGCCGGCGGTACGGTCACCACGGCGGCGGCCGCCGTCAGCGTCCCCTCACCGGTGTGCGCGCTGATGCGGCCGGGCCGGTGGCGCACCTCGCGCACCGGGCTGCCGAGCCGCACGTCGAGCCCGTCGGCGAGCAGCGCGGGCACCGTGCCGAGCCCACCGTCGACGGTGTACTCACCGGAGCCGCACAGGTCTCCCCGCTGGGCGGCGGCCAAGGCGGGGGCGCTGAGCCGGTCCGGCTCGGCGGCCCAGTTCTGCCGGAACCACTCGGTGGCCGCGGCGTGTTCGGGCCCGGTCAGGCCCCGGCCGCGCAGCCAGCCGCCGACGGACAGCCCTGCGGGTCCCGGGGCGGCGTGCAGCTGCGCCTCGACCAGCCACGGCGCCCGGCGGCCACGGCTCAGCACGGCCATGTCCCGGCACTCGCCGTCGAGGACGACCTGGGCGGCGGTGTCACGGGGCAGCGGCCTGATCCGGCCGGCGCCGGCCAGGGCGTGCACCGGGTTGCGGTCCCCGTGCACCACCTGGGCGCCGAGTTCCAGCGGCGGTCCGCCGTCGTCGGGGTGATGGGTGCGGACACGGCCGCCGAGCCGCCGCCGCGCCTCGTGGACGACCACGGCCAGCCCCGCGTCGTGCAGTCGCCGGGCGCAGGCGAGGCCGGCCGCGCCGGCGCCGATCACCAGGATGTCGGTTTCCATCAGGGGCCTTCGGTCGGTTCGGGTGCGTCGCTCGGCCCGAGGCGCAGCGGAAAGGCCGTCAGGCGCCGCGGTACCAGGGTGGGTTCGAAGGAGGGGGGCAGATCCGGGCCGCGCAGGTCGGGGAAGCGCGTCAGCAGCCGGGCCAGCAGCGCCGGCAGGACCTGCCGTACCAGTGCGGCGGCCAGGCAGAAGTGCGGGCCGGCGCCGAACGCCAGGTGCGGGTTGGGGGTGCGGTCGGGGACCAGCCGGTCGGGGTCCTCGAAGACCGCGGGGTCGCGGTTGGCCGCGGCGATCACCGCCAGTACCCGGGCCCCGGCGGGGACCCGGCCCCCCGGGAGTTCCACGGACTCGGTGGCGACGCGGGCGGCGAACGGGATCGGTGCTTCCAGCCGCAGCAGTTCGTCGGCACAGGTCCGGGCGAACTCCGGGTCCCCGGCGATCCGCCGGCGCACCGCCCGCCCCTCGGGCAGGAGCCACAGCAGCCCGTTGCCGACGGTCTCGGCGAGCGGCTGCCAGCCCCCGATCACGGCCAGCGAGAGGATGCCCAGCATCTCGTGCCGCTCCAGCCGTCCGTCGGCGGCGAGCGCGGCGAGCGGTGAGGTGCGGTCACCGCGCTCGGCCAGCGCGCGGGCGTGGGCGTCGAGATAGTGGGTGAGGGCGCTCGCGGCCAGCCGGCCACGCGCGGCCTGCGCCGGAGGCGCCATCGGGTCCAGGTTGACCGAGGCGGCGCGGGCCAGGTCGGTGAACACGGCGTGTTCCCCCGGCGGCAGCCCGAAGAGCCGGCCGAAGACGGCCGTGGCCAGGGGCGTACCGAGGTCTTCGATCGCGTCGGGCTCCCCGCCCCGCGCGGCGAGGCCGGACAGCACGGTGTCCACGTCCTGCCGCAGCCCGCCCGCGACGGAACGCAGGGCGGCCGGACCGAGCAGCAGCCCGCCCGGGGCGCGCAGCCGGTGGTGGTCCGGTGGGTCGGTGGTGAGCATGGACACCGGAAGCCGGTCGTCCCTGGCCCGTTCCCGCTGGCCGAGCGCGGCGGAGAAACGCGCGTCGCGCAGCAGCGCGGCGCAGGCGGCGTGTCCGGTGACCAGCCACATCCCGGAGAACCGGTCGTGGTGGACCGGGGCGTGGGTCTGCAGCCAGCGGTAGGCCGGGTAGGGGTCGCGCCGCCCCGCTGGGGCGAACGGATGGACCAGCGGTTCGGGCAGGTCCACGGCGGTGGTCATCAGCGGGCTCCCCTCGGAGAACGCCGGGTCCGGCCGCCTCGGGGGGATGCGGCCGGACCCGGCGGGTGTTGCGATCGGTCAGCGGACCCTGGGGCCGCGCCAGCGGAAGGTCATGGCGGTCAGCACCAGGCCTGCCAGGGCCCAGAGCCCGAGCACCAGGGCGATCCGGGACAGCTCCCAGGAGTGGGCGGGTTCCACGGCGGTGAAGGAGTCCGGCAGGAACACCGAGCGGAATCCCTGCGCCATCCACTTCACCGGGAAGAACGCGGCCACCGTCTGGATCCAGTGCGGCAGCTGGTTGAAGGGGAAGAACACCCCGGAGATGAACTGCAGCACCATGAAGACGGGGGTGACGATCGCCGACGCGGAGCGGCTGTTCGGGATGGCCGCGGCGTACGCGCAGCCGATCAGCGCGCAGGCGACGGTGCCCAGCGCCAGGTCCCAGCCCAGGGTGGCCCAGCGCTCGGGGCTGCTCGGCATCGGCAGCCCGAACAGGCCCCAGGCGATGCCCAGCAGCAGTGCCGTCTCCAGCACGGTGGTCACCACGACGCGCGACAGCTTGCCGATGAAGTAGGCGGACTTGGGCATCGGCGTCATGGCCAGCCGCCGGACCGTGCCGGTGTCGCGTTCGATGGCGACGTTGATGGCCAGCCCGGAGAACGCGGTGCTCATGACGCCGGCCGCGATGATCCCGGCCATGAAGACCTGCTTGAGGTCGGTGTCGGTGCCGGCCACCTTGCCGCTGAAGATCGAGCCGAACACCAGCAGCAGCAGCACCGGGAACATCAGCGTGAAGACCAGCGACTGCTTGTTGCGGAAGAAGGCCTTGAGCTCGACGGACGAGCGTGCGGCACCGGCCCTGAGCATGCCCGGCATCCGCACCGAGCGCCGGGCGTGCCCGGCCTCGTGGCCGGGGGGCCTGGTGCCGGCGGCCTCGCCGGAGGACGCGGTGCCGGAGGAAGCGGTCAAAGTCATCGGGTGGCCTCCGCTTCGGTCGCCGCGGACGAGCCGATCAGGTTGAGGTAGATCTCTTCGAGGGTGGGCCGGTGCACCCGCAGTTCGGGCAGTTCGCCGACGCGCGCCTCGCGGGCCCACGGCAGCAGCACCGAGAGCAGGGCGGTCGGGGTGTGGGTGTGGATGCGCTGCAGCCCGTCGGCGGTGGGCGCCTCGGCCTCGGCGCCGTCCGGCAGCGGGGGCAGCCCCCGTCCGGCCAGTTCCGGCGGGATGCGGAAGGAGACGGTGGCGGGCGGTCGGGCGCTCCCGCCCAGCTCGGCGATCGGCCCGCACTGCACCACCTGTCCGGCCACGATCACCGCCGCCCGGCGGGCCAGGGCCTCCGCCTCGTCCAGGTAGTGCGTGGTGAGCACCGTGGTGCGGCCGCGGTCGGCGAAGTAGCGGACCAGGTCCCACGCCTCGCGCCGGGCCACCGGGTCGAGACCGGTGGTGGGCTCGTCGAGGAAGATCAGGTCCGGGTCGCCGACGATACCGACGGCCACATCGAGCCGGCGGGCCTGGCCGCCGGAGAGGTCGGTGCTCTGCTTCTTCGCGTGCTTGCCGAGGCCCACCATGTCCAGGACCTGGCCGACCGGCAGCGGGTGGGGGTAGAACGCCGCGAAGTGGGCCACCACCTCACGTACGGTCAGATCGGTGTAGGCGCCGGTGGTCTGCGGGACCACCCCGATCCTGGCGCGCCACTCGCGCCGGTCCTCGGCCGGGTCGCAGCCGAGGACCCGCACGTCGCCGTCGGTGCGCCGGCGGATGCCCTCCAGGATCTCGACGGTCGTCGTCTTGCCGGCGCCGTTCGGCCCCAGCAGTGCGAAGACCTCTCCCGGCTCGACATCCAGATCCAGCCCGCGCACGGCATGCCAGTCGCCATAACTCTTGCGAAGGCCGCGCACGGTGATGGGGTTGTCCCCGACGGCGGTTGTCACCACGACTCCTCAGTAACTGGTGTGGCGGAACAGGTCGATCAGGTGCAGCAGGAGCACGGGCAGCAGCAGGACGTGCCACCGGCCGCGATGTCCGACAGGTCGCCCTCGCTGAGCTCAGCGGTGTCGATCTGCGGGGTCTCCGGGATGTGGAACTCGAAGCGGCCGGTCTCCAGGCCCGCCTCGTAGAGGTCCACCTGCTTCTCGAGGTTGCCCTCGTGCTCGCCCTCGGGGACCGTCGTGACGATGACGATCTCCGCCTCGGCGGGCAGCTCCAGGCCGGCCTCGGCCAGCGCCGCACGAGCGTCGGTACGCAGCCGGGCCGCGTACTCCTCGCTCGACCAGGCGCTGATGAGCGCGCGGGTGTAGCCGTTGACGAACTCGGCCCGCTTCCTCTGGTCCATAGCCATACGAACTCCTTGATGGATTCCGGATTCTTAGGCCGGCAGTTGTTTCCGCCTGCCGACGAATTAGAGATTCGCATGCCACGGAAAGGCATGCCAAGACCTCAGTTCCGGCCTCCGGGAGTAAGTATTGAGCAGGTCAGCGTGGTGCGATAGATTTTCATCGGAAAGCAGCCGTGAATACGCATTCAATTACGTAGGGAATGCGTATCGCGCGGCCCGGAGTACGTATTCTCCGTTTCGATTGCGTATCCGGCGTACGTATTCGGCCGGAGCCAGACCGCAGAGGGGGACGGTCCTCGACATGAGTCCGTATGCACAGCCCGGCGTACTGCCGCCGGGGCCGGGGGAGGTGGACCTGGAACTGATGCGGCGTTCGCCGCTGGCCTTCATCGAGGGGCTGGCCCGCGAGTACGGGGACGTCACCCGGCACCACGCCGACGGCGACACCGTCTACCTGCTCAACCAGCCCGAGCTGGCCCGGCACGTCCTGAAGGACAACGGCGCCAACTACACCAAGGAGGAGACGCCGGACGACCGGATGCTCCGTCCGCTGCTCGGCAACGGTCTGCTCACCAGCAACGGTGAGGACTGGGCCCGGCAGCGCCGGCTCACCGCGCCGGCCTTCCGCCCGAGCTCCGTGAAGACCTTCGACGGCATCGTCACCGAAGCCACCGAACGGATGCTGGCGCGCTGGCAGGGCGCCATGGCCTCGGGCACGCCGCTCGCGGTCGACCACCACCTGACCGCGCTGACCCTGACCATCCTCACCCGGGCCATCCTGGGCTCCGACATCGACGGCATCGGCGAGGGTTTCGGCAGCGCGGTCGACGCCGTCAACCGCTGTATCGGGCACTACGTACCCGATCCCGACCCCGACCCGGCGGACACCGCGCAGCGGCAACGCGGCTTCCAGCAGGCCAGGTTCTTCCTCGACTCGGTGACCCGCACCCTGATCGCGGCGCGCCGCGCGGGCGGTCCCGCGGGGCCGGAGAACGAGGCGACGCTGCTGGACCGGATGATGTCCAGCAGCCACCTGGTCTCCGACACCGACCTGCGGGACCAGGTGCTGACCATCGTCATGGCCGGGCACGAGACCACGGCGAAGGCCCTGACCTGGACCCTCTACCTGCTGGACCGTCATCCCGAGGAAGCCGCCCGGGTCCGTGAGGAGGCCGACCGGGTGCTCGGCGGCCGTCCGCCCACCGCCGCCGACCTGAACCGGCTGCCGGTCTGCCGGCGCGCGGTGATGGAGGCGATGCGGCTCTACCCGCCGGTGTGGCTGATCTCCCGGCGCGCGGTCGGCGCCGACGAGATAGGCGGCTACCGGGTCGACCCCGGCACGCTGGTCTGCGTCAGCCAGTGGGTGCTGCACCGTCACCCCGACCACTGGGAGGCCCCGGAGGCGTTCCGGCCCGACCGCTTCGACGGCGCCGACCTGCCCAGCCACCTCTATCTGCCCTTCGGCGGCGGCGACCGGATCTGCGTCGGGCAGCACCTGGCGATGCTGGAGGCGGTGCTGGTGCTGGCGATGCTGACGCAGTCGGTGCGGCTGAGCCTGGTCCCCGGCTTCCCGGTCGAGCCGGAGGCGCTGGTGACCCTGCGTCCCCGGCACGGCATGCAGATGATCGCGAGTCCCCGGTGACGGCCGCGAGCCGGGGCGCCGCGATCGGCGGCTCCTACGACCCGGCGCACACGACCGGCGGCGGACTGTCCGGCGAACTGGCCCGGCTGGAGGCACAGGCCGAGCTCTCCTTCGCCGAGGAACTGCACGTCCTGCGCGGCCTCGGCATCGACACCGCGGCGACGGTGCTGGAGCTGGGCGCGGGCCCGGGAGCGGTCACCCGCAGGCTCCGGGCCGCCCTGCCGGGGGCCGAGCTGATCGCCGTGGACATCGACCCGGAGCTGCTCGCCCACGCCGAGGGTGCCGCCGACCGGCTGATCGTCGCCGACGCGGCCGCCCTGCCGCTGCCCGACCACAGCGTGGACTTCGTCCTGCTGCGTTACGTCCTGCAGCACGTGGCACGGCCCGAGCAGGTGCTCACGGAGGTCCTGCGCGTGCTGCGCCCCGGCGGAGTCGTCGCGGTCACCGACGTCGACGACGGGTGCTGGGGGACCGCCCACCCCTCGTATCCCGAACTGGCCGGTGTGCACGCCCGGATGGCCGCGGCCCAGGCGGCGGCCGGCGGGGACCGCTCGATCGTGCGACGCCTGCCCGCGCTGCTCGCCTCGGCCGGCTTCGACCGGCCGGTGCTGCGGCCCTTCGCCACCACCAACGCCGACCACCCCACCGAGGCGTTCGCCCCCCATCTCGGACCCCAGCGGCTGGAACCGCTGGTCGCCTCCGGGGACCTGGGACTGCGCGAACTGGCTCTGGCCGCGGACCGCTGGAAGCGGTTCCGGACGGACCCGCTGGCCTGGGTGATGCTGCTCGGCTTCACAGTCGCCGCGACCGCTCCGGCCGGCCGCGGTCCCCGGAAGAACCACCGCACAGAAGGAGCCCCGAGTTGAACCCCAACCTCAAGATCTTCATCACCATCTTCTGCTACATCAGCGGGGTGGCCGGACTGGTCACCGCGGTGACGGACGCCGCCCACAAGCCCGCGCAGACCACGGCCGCGATCATCGCCGGAGTGATAGGCGTGGCCTTCCTGCTCGGCGGACTGGCGCTGACCCGCAAGCCGCGCTACTGATCCCCACCCCGTGCGCGGGCGGCCGGCCAGGAGCGCCGGCCGTCCGCGCACGCGCGTGTACGGCACCTGTCCGTACGGCACCCGCGCACACGGCGGCGGCCCGGCGGTCGTCCATGACGCCGCCGGGCCGCCGCCCGGACCGATGTGTTCCCCTGTTCCCCCCCGTTCCGCTGTGCCCGCCGCCTCAGCGCCCGGCCCGCAGCGGATTGATCACGCCGAAGGCCCCGGTCAGGGTGGACGGCGAGTCGAACGAGGCGCCGGGTCCGTGGGTGCGGCGGAAGCTGTCGACCAGCCCCGCGAAGGACGGGTCGGCCTTCGCGCGGTAGGCCGCCAGCAGATTGACCCGCTCCACGGTCGACAGCTCCTGCTCGGCACGCAACCCGTGGCTGCGGGCCAGCAGGAACATGCCCTCGACCGTGTAGCCGTCGTCCAGCCAGCTCTGCCACAGCGCGTCCCGGTCCGCCTCCTGACCGGTGAACCAGGCCAGCTCCCGGGGCCGCGGCCGGGTGGGGGCGGCCGCCGGCGGCACCGGTTCGGGCCGCAGCTCGATCCGCCGGCCGCTGATGTAGGCCACCGCCACGCCCTTGCGGACACAGAAGGTGAGTGCTTCGGCGGCGGTGTCCACGACGGCCTCGCCCCTGTCGTTGAGCGAGGTGTTGCAGAGAACGGGCACACCGCTCGCCGCGTGGAAGGCGGTCAGCGCCCGGTGCAACAGCGGGTTGGCGTCCCGGGTGAGGGTCTGGTGCCGCGCCGACCCGTCCAGGTGGACCACGGCGGGCACCCGGTCGCGGACCTCGGGCCGCACCTGGACCGCTTCCAGCATGTACGGCGACTCCCGGTCGCAGGCGAACCAGGCGCCGGCCTCCTCGGCCAGCACCACGGGGGCGACGGGACGCCACCACTGACGCTGCTTGTACGTGTTCAGCAGGTCCTTGACGGCCAGGGAGCGCGGGTCACCGAGCAGGCTGCGGTGCCCGAGGGCACGCGGCCCGAGCTCGGCCGGCCCGTCCGCCCAGGCGACCACGGAGCCGCTGACGTCCACGGCGAACTGCTCGGGGGAGAAGTCCGACACCGACGCGATCCACGGCTCGAACTCCTCCAGCGCCGCGTCGAGGTCGGTGATGTCGCGGCCGTGGTACGCGGTGTCGATCCGCAGTTCGGCGCGGTCCAGCACCCCTGTTCCGTACAGGCCGAGCAGGCCGAGGCCGATGCCCTGCCCCGAGTCGTTGGCGCAGGGCGGGGTGAGCAGGCCGCGGAAGCCGAAGTGGTCCATCAGCAGGGTGTTGGTGGGGCAGTTGAGCGCGTAGCCGCCGCTGGTGGCCAGATAGCTCTCCTGCGCACGCACCCCGCCGAGCTCCAGCAGCCGCTCGACGTTGCGCACCGCGACCAGCTCGGAGCAGCGCTGCACCACCTTCATCGCGGCGCTGCGCAGGTTGTCCTCACGGCTGAGCGCGCTGTCCAGCGCGCTGTCCGGCACGGCCGCCAGCTGACGCTCCGCCTCGGCGACGATCTCGCGGACCAGCGCGAAGGCGCCCTTCCACGGCTGGGTCGCGGAACCGCCGTGGAGGCTGAGCTCCTTGACGGCGCGTTCGGCGTCGAAGTCGATGGTGGTACGAGAGGCGGAGGCCAGCGCCATCAGCGAGCCCGGCTCCAGCCCGAAGAGCGTCTCCGCGGCCGTGTAGAGCGGTCCGGGAGACTCCACCGGCGCGAACCGGAGGTCTCCGGCACGGGAGACGCAGCCCGCGTACCAGTACGGGTTGGGCCGCTGCTCCTGGACGTAGTCCGGCAGCGCGTCCATGGCGAGCCCGACGATCTGCTCCTCGCGGAAGACCCGGGTGTCCCGCAGGATCCCGCTGAACAGGTGGGCGAGGCTGTGCAGCGGGAAGTCCTCGGCGCCCTCGGGCACCGGCACCTGCCGGGCGCCCGGCAGACCGGGCGTCCCCCAGGTGGCGCTGAGGTCCGACAGGCCGATGCCCTCGTCGGCGAGCAGCCCGCCGAGGAACGCCTCGGCGCGCTCCGGCGTGTAGAGCGGCCAGAAATGGTGCTTCTGGCCGCTGACGCGCTCCAGTTCCCACACCCGCCGCAGCGAGACCGCGTCGCCGCGCCGCTCCCACAGCGCGACATTCTGGTCGTGCCGCACGGAGAACACCGCGCCGGGTCCGGGTGGCGTCAGATAGCAGGAGAGGAAGTATTCCGTTGCGTCCGCTGCGCCGGTGTCCACCGCGAATTCCTCTTTCTGTCCGCCGAATGCCGAAGGATTGGGAAAATACGACAATGCGGCCATTGAATCATGCGCGGGAATGGGCGGTACATACTGAAATCCGGTGCGTGGATACGGCTTTCCGGTACGTACCGGGGGCGATCGAGGGCTACGCATACGGCGCCGTGCGGCGCGTGGTCCGGGGGTGTTCGCGGCGTGTACGTACGGTGCTGATCACCCCTCGTACAGGGTCAGTACCGCGCCGTCCACCTCGATGCGCCGGCCCGCTCGGAGGCCGTCGGTGCGCAGGGTGCGCAGACAGGTGTGGAACAGCTTCAGCTCGTCCGCGTCCAGGATCGCGGCGGCGAGGTCCAGCAGCGCGCTCACCGCGTCCTCGGTGAGCACCTGCGGCAGCTCGCCGGAGAGCAGGACGACCGATTCACCGGCGGGGCCCCGTACCACCGCGGTGGCCGGCCCGCCATGCACGAACAACACGTTCCCCCCAAGGAGCCCGGGGTCGTGCGGCTGTCGCTCCTCGGGCAGGACGAGAGACTAGCGGGGGATCTCGGTCCATTCGGGCGCAGTTGCAATTTTTCCGGCGCGGGCTCTGTCGCGGCCGGCCGGGTTACTTCTCCGGTGCCGGCCCCGCGGAGCGGCCCAGCAGGGACTCGACCAGGGCGGCGACGTGCCGGCGGTCCTCCGCCGACAGCTGCTGCACGCTGGCGATGAGCAGGTCCACCTCCGGGTCGGCGGCCCGGGTGGCGGTGCGGTCGCCCTCCTGGCCGGCCGGGGCGCCGTAGACATGGATGCCGCAGGCCTCGGCCGCGGCGCGGCGCACGGTGTCGAGCGGCAGCTGGAGTCCCTTCGCCAGGCCTTCCAGCGTGGTCGCCTGGGGCATGCGGACGACCCGGTCGGTGGTGGCCAGGTGGTGGACGGTGGAGCGGGGTACGCCGCCGCGCCGCGCCACGTCGCCGTAGGACCAGCCCTGGCGGTCGAGACGCTCACGGATCAACTGCTGCAGTGCGTTGGCCACCGAAGTCCACTTCCTGCTCGCCGCTCGACCGGACCGTCCCTGTCGGCGCCGATTCTACGGGCGGGTAGCCGGGCCGCCGAAAGGGTGATTCACCGAACGGGTTGCGGAGCGGCACCGCGAGGGCCTAGTGTCCAATCTCGTTGGACAGTCCGTCCGACCAAGTTGGACAGAGTCCGGGGGGAACCTGACTCTCTCCGACCGGAACCGCCTGTTTCCCGAGGGGGAATCGACCCATGTTGAACGCTCATGAGCTCGAAGCCGAGTCCGCGGAGCTGCTGCCCGGCCGTGAGGCACTCGGACGGCTGAAGTTCAGCTTCGGCAAGACGGTCAACGTCACCAAGCACGTCGCGAACATCAGCGCCCACAACGAGTCGGCCGCCCTGAACGACCACTCCTCGTGGTCCGTGGCCGACTCCGGCGCCTCCCAGAGCATCAGCGTCACCCAGTAACGCCCGCGCACCACCCGACCGACACACCACGAAAGGAACACCACCATGAGCATGGACATGCGCGAGCTGGACGCTGAGGCCGCGGATCTGCTGCCGGGCCGTGAGGCGCTCGGACGGCTGAAGTTCAGCTTCGGCAAGACGGTCAACGTCACCAAGCACGTCGCGAACATCAGCGCCCACAACGAGTCGGCCGCCCTGAACGACCACTCCTCGTGGTCGGACGCCGAGTCGGCCGCCCAGCAGACGATCACCGTCACGCAGTAGCGACGACGACCGCGGGGGCGGACCGCTTACGGGCGTGCGGGGCGGTCCGCCCCCGCGGGATTGCCGGGGGGGAAACGGCAGCACGTGGGGGGAGACCACATATGACGGTGCTCGGGGACGGGCCCGCGCTCTACGACACCGGCCCGGTACCCGGGCCCGGGGGCTGGCCGGTGACGTACGAGCAGGTGACGACGGGCAGCCTGCCGACCGTCGCCACACCGGCACGACCGGCACCGCGGCTCAGCGCGGGGCTGCAGCTGCACGGCGAGTACCAGGGCTCGGGCTTCACCGAACCCAAGTACATCGCCCGTCGGGGGGACGGGCAGGTCGTCCAGCTGTCACGGCTGCTGTACCTGGTGGCGTCGTCCGTCGACGGCATGCGCGACGCCGACACGATCGCCCACCGGGTCAGCGCCCGCTACGGCCGCGAGGTCAGCGGTGAGAACGTCCGCTACCTGCTGGAGAACAAGCTCCAGCCGCTCGGCGTGACGGTGCCCGAGGGCCAGGAGGACGACGAGGTCGACGCCCCGCGCTCCGACCTGCTGCTCGCCCTCAAGGGCCACCGGGTGATCTTCGACGAGCGCCGTACGGCACGGATCGCCGGCGCCCTGGCGTGGCTGCACCGGCCGGCCGTGGTCGCCGCCGTGCTGTTCTCGGCGGTCGCCCTGGACGTCTGGCTGTTCGGCTTCTTCGGGGCGATCGAGCCGGTGCTGGAGGTGCTGGACCAGCCGGTGCTGATCCTCGTCGTCTTCGTCCTCACCGTGGCCTCGCTCGTCTTCCACGAGTTCGGCCACGCCTCCGCCTGCCGCTACGGCGGCGCCCGGCCCGGCTGCATCGGCTGCGGGCTGTTCCTCATCTGGCCGTCGATGTACACCGACGTCACCGACGTCTACCGGATCTCCCGCGCCGGCCGGCTCCGCACCGACCTCGGCGGCGTCTACTTCAACGTCGTCTTCATGCTCGCCATGGCCGGGGCGTACTTCGCCACCGGGGCGCAGTTCTTCCTGGCCGCCGTCTACCTCGGGCACTTCGAGATCCTGGAGCAGCTGATGCCGGCCGTCCGCCTGGACGGCTACTACATCCTCGGCGACCTCGCCGGAGTGCCGGACCTCTACGGCAAGATCAAGCCGATCCTGCTGTCCCTGCTGCCGGGCGCGAAGGGCCGGGTGGCGCGGACCGAGGTCGCCGGGCTGAAGAGGTCCGCGCGCACCATCGTGGCCGCCTGGGTGCTCACCATGGTGCCGCTGATCGTCGGCGAGATGAGCTACGCGCTGTGGAACCTGCCGCGGATCCTCACCACGATGGTCCGCTCGCTGACCGAGCAACTCCTCGGCACCGCCGGCGCGTTCGCGCACGGTCAGCTCGTCGCCGGGCTCGTCGGGGTGATCGGCAGCGTGATGCTGCTGTGCCCGATGGCCGGTGTCGTCTACCTCTCCGTGAAGATCGGCGGCCGGCTGTTCCGGGCCGCGAAACGCGCCACCGCCGAACGCCCCGGGCTGCGCCTCGCGCTGTGCGTGCTCGTCCTCGCCGCACTGACCGGGCTCTCCTACGCCTGGGTGTCCGGCGCGACGCCGAAGCCGCT
This sequence comes from Streptomyces filipinensis, assembly GCF_014649495.1. Classification (GTDB taxonomy): domain Bacteria; phylum Actinomycetota; class Actinomycetes; order Streptomycetales; family Streptomycetaceae; genus Streptomyces; species Streptomyces filipinensis. Next base: position 506,911 of record NZ_BMTD01000004.1, read on the forward strand.
GCCGAAGAAGCCCCCGATCGCACCGATCCTGCAGCCCGGCGTGCCGACCGAGGAGCCCGCGCCCAGGCAGGCCTCGACGCCGTCCCCCGGCAGCCACGGCACGTACGGCACCGGCGGCGGCACCTCCGCCTCGCCGTCGGCGGTGCCGGGGGCCTCCGCGTCGGTGCCGGGGCACGGCGCCTCGCCGGCGGCCCCGGCAAGCGCGTCCGCCGCCGCGCCGGTGTCCACGGCGTCGGGCCCGGCGCCGGCCGAGCCGACCGGCACCCGGTCCCCGGAATCCTCGTCCGGTGGCTCCACCGGGAACCCGGCCCCGCCGCCCACCAGTGCGGACCCGACCCCGCCCGCCTCGCCGACCCCGTCGGAGAGCGTGCCCGCCACGGCGACCACCAGTCCGTCGCCCCCGCCGTCCGGCGACTCGCCCGCGCCGGCGTCGTCCTGACGGCCCGTCCGCTCCCCGGAGGGAGCCCCATGACACTCGTGACCTCACAGGAGATTCCATGAGCAGCCACCGCAAGGCACGCTCCAGCAACCACCCCCTGACCCGGCAGGCCCTGCGGGTCGGCCTTCTCGCCGCCGGCTTCGCCGGTGTGGCCACCGCCGTGCCGGCCCAGGCGGCGACCGGCGCGGCGCACGCGGCCTACGCGTCCGACCACGTCTTCACCCACGCCGACCGGGCCCACCACACCCGCACCCAGGACTCCTTCACCGTCCGCCAGTTCGGCACCGCCGACGCGGCGGGCGTGCGCAACCAGGCCAACGCCGTCTCCGCCGGCTGCTCGGCCGACGACCACTGCCGGTCGGTCGCACTGTCCTTCCAGATCGTCACGGTCGCGGGCGAGCACACGCATCTGAACGCCTCCAACTACAGCGACGCCGCGAACAAGGAGTGCACCGGCTGCCAGACCCTGGCCGGCGCCTACCAGTTCGTCGTCTCCACGCCCACCGCCTTCGGCCTCGACGCCGCCACCCGGCAGCACCTCGACGACATCCACCAGCGGCTGGACGCGCTCACCCGCTCCACGCTGCCCGCGGCCGAGCTGAAGGCGCGGGTGGACGGCCTGGCGGGGGAGGTGAGCACGGTCCTGCGGGACGCCGTCGCCCACGCGCCGAAGGCGGACGCGGAGCCCACCGTCACCCTGCACCGGCACCTGGACGGCTGGCCGGGCCACTGACCGCCGCGCACCCGCAGGGGCGCAGCGCACCCCTGCGGGGGCGCGCTGCGCCCCGTTGACATCGGAATGCCCCCGGCGGAGACTCGGTGCCCGCGTGATGGTGAAAGAAATTTCACCAGACGAACCCCGGCGCGGTGGGACGTGCTCGGACACCGTGGAGTCGACCCGAAGGGGCGGACCGGATGCGTACCACCGTCGGGATCATCGGCGCGGGACCGGCCGGACTGCTGCTCGCCCGGCTGCTGCACCGCGCCGGCATCGACTCCGTGGTCCTGGAGAGCCGCGACCGCGGCCACGTCGAGCACCGGCAGCGCGCCGGGATCCTGGAGCAGGGCACGGCCGACGTGCTGCGGGCCGCCGGGGCCGGGGAGCGGATGGACCGGGAGGGCCTGCGGCACGACGGCATCGAACTGCGCTTCGACCGGCGCCGCCACCGCGTCGACCTTCCCGCCCTGACCGGCGGCCGCTCGGTGATGGTGTACGCCCAGACGGAGGTCTGCAAGGACCTGATCGCCCTGCAGCTGAAGGAGGGCGGGCCGCTGCTGTTCGAGGCGGAGGCGCTGGCGGTGGAGGGCGCGGCCGGCGACCGGCCGCGCATCCCGTTCCGGCACCAGGGCCGCGAGGACGTGCTGGAGTGCGACTACGCCGTCGGCTGCGACGGCTTCTGGGGCGTGGCCCGGCGGGCCTTCCCGGCCGCGCTGTCCCGCGTGTTCGAGCGGACGTACCCCTACGCCTGGCTCGGCGTCCTCGCCGACGTCCCGCCCTCGCACGGCGAACTCGTCTACGCCCGCCACGAGCGCGGCTTCGCCCTGCTCTCCATGCGCTCCCCGTCGGTCTCCCGCCTCTACCTCCAGGTGCCCCCCGGCACGGACACCGCCGAGTGGCCCGACGACGCGATCTGGACGGAGCTCGGGCGGCGCCTGGAGACCGACGACGACTGGCGGCTGGAGCGCGGCCCCATCACCCAGAAGTCGGTCACCCCCATGCGCTCCTTCGTCCACGAGCCGATGCGCCACGGCCGGCTCTTCCTCGCCGGCGACGCCGCGCACATCGTCCCGCCGACCGGCGCCAAGGGGCTGAACCTCGCCGTCGGTGACGTCGTCACCCTCGCCCGCGCCTTGGTCCACGAGAGGCGGACCGGCTCCCCGGACCTCCTCGGCACCTACTCCGCGACCTGTCTGCGCCGCGTCTGGCAGGCCGAGCGGTTCTCCTGCGACATGACGACGATGCTCCACCCGGCCCCGGACGGCACCCCCTTGGACGCCCGCCTCCAGCGGGCCCGGCTGGAGCGGATCGCCTCCTCCCGCGCGGCCGAGACCGACCTGGCCGAGGCGTACACCGGGTTTCCTCTCGGTTAGGTCGCAGGTTCGTCAGGGAATGCGATCAGCCGTGGCCGGGAATCACCGGCCGACGTACCGTGTTGCGCAGCACGGCAGGGGAAAGATCCTCCTCAGGTATCACGATCGGTCCTTTGCCAATCCGTTACTCTTGAGCCAAGGCTGCGCAAGGTAGCCATGGAGGAGTGAAATGAGGAGCAGTAACCCGGTCTTCTCGCGACGGGGGTTCAGCCGCGACAACGGCTACGCCGGCTTCAACACCGCACCGCAGGCCGGGTACGCACAGGGCAACCCGTACGCGCAGAACCCGTACGCCCAGAACCCGTACACCCAGTCGGGTGCCCCCTACGGCGCCCCGCCGCAGGCCCCGGCCACCACCGACCGGATGACCATGGACGACGTCGTCGTCCGCTCGGCCATCACGCTCGGCACCGTCGTCGTCGGCGCCGTCCTCGCCTGGGCGCTGCTGCCGGTCACGACGACCAGCTACGGCCTGGCCGTCGGGTCCGCGATCGTCGCGTTCGTCCTGGCGATGGTCCAGAACTTCAGGCGCACCCCGTCCCCCGCGCTGATCCTCGGGTACGCCGCCTTCGAGGGCGTCTTCCTCGGGGTCATCAGCGAGATGTACAACAGCCGCTGGAGCGGCGCCCCGTTCCAGGCGGTGCTCGGCACCATGGCGGTCTCGGCCGCGACCCTGCTGGTCTACAAGGCCGGCTGGATCCGCGTCACCGCCCGCTACGCCCGCATCGGTATCGCCATCGCCATGGCGTTCCTGGTGGTCATGGCGGTCAACCTGCTGCTGGTCGCGTTCGGCGTGGCCGCGGACGGCGGGCTGCGCAGCTTCGGCCCGCTCGGCGCGCTCGTCGGCATCGTCGCGATCCTGCTCGGCGCGTTCTTCCTGACCCTCGACTTCAAGCAGATCGAGGACGGCATCGCCTACGGCGCCCCGCGCAACGAGTCCTGGCTGGCCGCGTTCGGTCTCACGGTGACCCTGGTCTGGATCTACCTGGAGATGCTGCGGCTGGTGGCGATCTTCACCAACAACGACTAGCGCACGTACCGCTCGTGCGAGGGCCCCGGAGTTCCGCTCCGGGGCCCTTCGCCGTCTAGAGCAGCTTGCGCGCCGCCCTCCTCAGGTCGTACTCGTGGATGATCGCCTTCGCGTGGCCGTACGCGAGGTCGTACTCGTGCCGGAGCCAGCTGACCTTCTCCTCGAAGCGGAACAGGGCGGGGCCTTCTTCTACGGTGCGCAGCCAGTCGGAGACTTCACGGCCGGTGCAATGGGGGATGCGGGCGAGCAGATTACGGTGGGTCTCCTCCGAGAAGAGCTGGGACATCGGCGCCTCCGAACGCAAAGGGGATGTAAGCCGGTCCTTCACGTCACCGTGCCTGAGCGTTCGCGTATTGGCAACAGTGCGGCACGTTACGCTCGGCGCGTGGTTGATACGACGCCCTTGACGCAAGCAGTGGATCACTTCGCCGACCGCCTGCGCGCGGCGCCGCAGAGCCGGCTCCAGCGGGGCGCCGCGGCCGAGGCCCTGGCGCTGGCCAGGGAACTCGCCCGGCGGGCGCAGGCTGTCGAGGAGCCGGGGAGTGAGCCCCGGGAGATGCCGGACGCGGGGATGTTCGCCGCCGCTGATCAAATCCTCGTCGCCGCGCACGACTTGGCGCTGGTGCTGCGCAGCGACGACGAAGTCGCCGAAGCGGTGCGGGTGGTCGAGGAGGCGCGGGGGAGGGCGGGGGTCTGAGCAGCCGTTACAGGGACGCGATGACCCTGTCGGCCAGGATGTAGACCATGTCCTCGCCGCAGGCGAAGGTGAGGGTGTAGGCGCCGGAGATGCCGGAGCCGCCCAGCAGGTACGGGGCCTCGCCCGCCGCCACGGCGTTCGCCAGGCGTTCGGCGGTCTCGCGATGGCCCGGGGTCATGCACAGCGTGGTGCCGTCGGCGAAGACGTAGACGTCGAGGGTGCCCAGCGGGCCCGGGCGGACGTCGGAGAGCTCGACGTGTTTGGCGGCCAGCTGCTCCAGCGTGGTCACGGTGCGCTCGTGGTCGTTCACCGCCGGCGACTGCACCGGGACGAAGTCGGGGTGCGAGGGGTGGCGGCGGCGGGCCGCGGCCAGCTCCGGGGACTCCCCGGCGAACTCGTCGCTGTCGACGGTCGGCTCGGACACGGGCTCCAGGCCGACGAAGTCGCTCTGCCGGGGCATGAACAGGTCGGCCTCGGGCAGGCCGAGCAGCGTGGGCGTCTCGGAGGCGTCACGGGCCTCCTGGGCGGCCCAGAAGGCGCGTGCCTCGGCCAGCTCCCGCTCCCGCTCCTCGGCGAGCGCCTCGGCCACGGCGGCGCGTATCTCCTCGGCGTCGGAGTGGCTGCGGGCGTGCGGCAGCAGCGCGCGCATGGCTGCTGACTGGTTCTGCGCGAGCTGGGCCTGCAGCTCACCGAGCTGGCGGCGCAGCTTCAGAACGGTGCGCAGGACGGCGACGCCCACGGCGCCGGTGGCGGCCGTGGTGAGCAGCAGGGCGATCGGCATGGCGCTCACTGACGTACTCCCGGTTCAAAGTCGACCCCCGACTTCCTACATCAGCTTGAAGGGCGGACTATGCAGCTGTCAGTGCGTAACGTCACGAAACGGACAGGACTTTGGCTTCGTGTCGGGGTTGCGTACCGCGCTGACCTGCGCTGACCTGCACCGATGTGTCCGGCGAGCGAGATAGGTCACATCCTGGGTGAGATTGGATCACGGAAAGGCCCAGAACCTTGGGGCTTCCTCGGTTCCGGGCCGAATCCTGACGTGACGTACCTGGTCCGCTACGGACGGTGTGTCAGCTGAGGCGCTCGATGACCATCGCCATGCCCTGACCGCCGCCGACGCACATCGTCTCCAGGCCGAACTGCTTGTCGTGCCACTGCAGGGAGTTGATGAGCGTGCCGGTGATGCGGGCGCCGGTCATGCCGAAGGGGTGGCCGACCGCGATGGCACCGCCGTTGACGTTCAGCTTGTCGATGTCGATGCCGAGGTCCCGGTAGGAGGGGATCACCTGGGCGGCGAAGGCCTCGTTGATCTCGACCAGGTCGATGTCGTCGATGGTCAGACCGGCCCGCCGCAGCGCCTGCCGGCTCGCCTCGACCGGGCCGAGGCCCATGATCTCCGGGGAGAGGCCGGAGACGCCGGTGGACACGATCCGGGCCAGCGGCGTCAGGCCCAGCTCGCGGGCCTTGGTGTCGGACATGATGACGACGGCCGCGGCGCCGTCGTTGAGCGGGCAGCAGTTGCCGGCGGTGACGAGCCCGTCCGGGCGGAAGACCGGCTTCAGGCCGGCGACGCCCTCCAGGGTGACACCGGCGCGCGGGCCGTCGTCCTTGCTGACGACCGTGCCGTCCGGCAGCGTGACCGGGGTGATCTCGCGCTCCCAGAAGCCGTTCTTGATGGCCTGCTCGGCGAGGTTCTGCGAGCGGACGCCGAACTCGTCCAGCTCCTCGCGGGTGATGCCCCTGGAGCGGGCCAGGTTCTCGGCGGTCTGGCCCATCGCGATGTAGGGGTCGGGCAGCAGGCCGTCCTCGCGCGGGTCGTGCCAGGTGGAGCCGGTCGACTGGGCGGTGGCCACGGTGCGGGCCTCGGCCTCGGCGAACAGCGGGTTGTGCGTGCCGGGCATGTCGGAGCTGCCGTGGGCGTAGCGGGAGACCGTCTCGACACCGGCCGAGATGAAGACGTCGCCCTCGCCGGCCTTGATGGCGTGCAGGGCCATGCGGGAGGTCTGCAGGGACGAGGAGCAGTAGCGGGTGATCGTGCAGCCCGGCAGGTGGTCCATGCCCATCTGTACGGCGACGATCCGGCCGAGGTTGTGGCCCTGCTCGCCGCCGGGCAGACCGCAGCCGAGCATCAGGTCGTCGATGTCCCTGGGGTCGAGCTCCGGGACCTTGGCGAGCGCTGCCTGGATGATCGTGGCGGTCAGGTCGTCGGGGCGCAGGTCCTTCAGGGAGCCCTTGACGGCGCGGCCGATGGGGGAGCGGGCGGTCGAGACGATGACGGCTTCGGGCATCACGGCTCCATCTGGACGGGGTTTGCTTTTCGAGCAGGGCCGGTTGGGAAGTTACCGCCCCGTATGGCCCAGGTCACGGGTGTCGCCGTGTGACTCGTACCGCAATTTACTAAGCGCTTGCTTGGTGACCTGTCCCGTGCCTCGCCCCGAGCGGGCCCTGGGGCGGAGTCCCCAGGGGTGCGCGGCTCCGGGGCCGGAGCCCCAGGGGGTCACACCGAGGGACGTGCGGGCTCTGCTTCCGGCACCCGGCGCCGCCGCCTCCGCTTGAGCAGCGCCCACGGCCCCCGCGGTCCCGTCGGCATCGCCGCCGTGACCTCCGTACCGGCCTCCGACGCCGCCTCGGCCGCGGCGCGGGCGACCGGCAGGAAGCCCTCGCGACGGGAGACGTCCGGCCGTTCCTCCTCCGCCGGCCACAGGCCCAGCGCCGCGCACACCGTGGGCAGCACCGCCATGGCCGCGGTCGCGTACCCCTCGGCCGAGGGGTGGTAGTTGTCCGGCCCGAACAGCTCCCGCGGGTTCGCCTCGAACTCCGGACCCAGCAGGTCCCCCAGCGACACCGTGCGTCCGCCCTGCTCCACCACGCCGATCGTCTGCGCCGCCGCCAGCTGCCGGGAGGCCCGCCGGGCCAGCCAGCGCAGCGGCTGCTGCACCGGCTCGATGGTGCCGAGGTCGGGGCATGTGCCGACCACCACCTCCGCACCGGCCGTGCGCAGCCGTCGTACCGCCGCCGACAGGTGCCGTACCGAACGGGTGGGCGGCATCCGGCGGGTCACGTCGTTCGCGCCGATCATGATCACGCAGACGTCGGGGACGGGGACCGAGGACGACAGGACCAGACCCACCTGACGGTCCAGGTCGTCGGACTGGGCGCCCGGCAGGGCGACGTTCCGCAGTTCCACCGGGCGTTCCGCCACCGCCGCCAGCCCGGAGGCCAGCAGCGCGCCCGGCGTCTGGCCCGAGCGGTGCACGCCCTGGCCGGCGGCCGTGGAGTCGCCGAGCATGGTCAGGCGCAGGGGCGGTTCGCCGGGGATGTCGTACGCGTGGCCGTAGACGCCGTCGGCCACCGGGACGCGGCCGCCGCTGCCGTTGCCCACGTGCCGTCGCGCCAGATGCGCCTCCGCCAGCAGCAGACCGACGGCGGCCGCGCCGACCAGCCCGACCCCGCCACCGCCGTACGCCGCTCCGGCCGCGATGCGGCGGGCCACTCTCGCCCTCGACATGCTCGTCATGCGTCGCCGCCACCTCCTCATAGCCGTACATCCACTCCTTGCCCCGTACAGGCCGTGCGTCAATCTCAACGGGGAGTGAACGACCGCCACGGCCACACACCTGGCCTTAGGCTGGCGACACCACTACGAACACTTCTTTTGCAGCGACCGGAGACAACGGTGCACTTCCACGACTCGATGATCAGCCTCGTCGGCAACACCCCGCTGGTGCGGCTCAACAACGTGACCCAGGGCATCCAGGCGACAGTCCTGGCCAAGGTGGAGTACTTCAACCCCGGCGGATCGGTGAAGGACCGCATCGCCCTGCGCATGATCGAGGCCGCCGAGCAGAGCGGGGAGCTGAAGCCGGGCGGCACCATCGTCGAGCCCACCAGTGGCAACACCGGTGTGGGGCTGGCGATCGTGGCCCAGCAGAAGGGCTACAAGTGCATCTTCGTGTGCCCCGACAAGGTGAGCACCGACAAGATCAACGTGCTGCGCGCGTACGGCGCGGAAGTGGTCGTCTGCCCGACCGCCGTGGACCCCGAGCACCCGGACTCCTACTACAACGTCTCCGACCGCCTCGTGCGGGAGACCCCGGGGGCCTGGAAGCCGGACCAGTACTCCAACCCCAACAACCCGCTCTCGCACTACCACTCCACCGGCCCCGAGCTGTGGGAGCAGACCGAGGGGAAGATCACCCACTTCGTGGCGGGCGTCGGCACCGGCGGCACCATCTCCGGCACCGGCCGCTACCTGAAGGACGCCAGCGACGGCAAGGTGAAGGTCATCGGCGCCGACCCGGAGGGCTCGGTGTACTCCGGCGGCTCCGGCCGGCCGTACCTGATCGAGGGCGTCGGTGAGGACTTCTGGCCGACCGCCTACGACCGCACCGTCGCCGACGAGATCGTCGCCGTGTCCGACAAGGACGCCTTCCAGATGACCCGCCGCCTGGCCAAGGAGGAGGGCCTGCTCGTCGGTGGCTCCTGCGGCATGGCCGTCGTGGCCGCGCTGGAGGTCGCCGAGCGGCTCGGACCGGACGACGTCGTGGTCGTGCTGCTCCCGGACAGCGGGCGCGGCTACCTCAGCAAGATCTTCAACGACGAGTGGATGGCCGACTACGGCTTCCTGGAGGACGAGGGACCGAGCGCCCGCGTCGCCGACGTCCTGAACGACAAGGCGGGCGCCACCATCCCCTCCCTCGTGCACATGCACCCGGAGGAGACCGTCGGCCAGGCCATCGAGGTGCTGCGCGAGTACGGCGTCTCGCAGATGCCGGTCGTCAAGCCGGGCGCCGGCCACCCGGACGTGATGGCCGCCGAGGTCGTCGGCTCCGTGGTGGAACGGGAACTGCTGGACGCCCTGTTCAGCAAGCGTGCCTCGCTGGAGGACCCGCTGGAGAAGCACATGTCCGCCCCGCTGCCCCAGGTCGGCTCCGGCGAGCCGGTCGGCGACCTGATGTCCGTGCTCGGCTCGGCCGACGCGGCGATCGTCCTGGTCGAGGGCAAGCCGACCGGCGTGGTCAGCCGGCAGGACCTGCTGGCCTTCCTGGCCAAGGGCGGGAAGTAGCGGCGAACCCCCGGTGAACGGCTCGTTCACCGGGGAAACTTGAGGCGGGGCGGGGTTCGCGGAAGTGGTACGAGCGTGTCACGTGCGCGCAGCACCCGCTTAACACGCGTCCGGCAGATTAAGGGGTGTCGGCAGGGAGGGAGCGGCTCCCCTCCCCGGCCGGCGCCGAACGGCGCCAAGGAACTCCGGAGCGGCTCCCGGACCTCCAAGGACGCCACGGACGCGCACGCCAGGCCCTGACCCGGCCCGCGTCCCTCGCGGGGACCGCCGTCGTCCCGCCCCCCGGCAACGGGGGTGCGGCGGTCCCCGCGCATTCCTTCCCGCGCCTGAACCGGCGCCGCTCTCGCGGACCGGTTGATCGCCGTCGTGGTTCCTCAAGGGCCGGTTGCGGCCGTGGTCGCTCTCCAGCTCCCCAGCAGCGCGAGCCGTTCCGCCGTCTCCGACCCCGGCTCCGGGGTGTACGCCACGATCGTCTGGTCCGGGGCCGTCGGCATCGTCAGGGTCTCGTACGGCAGCGTCAGCAGGCCCGCCACCGGGTGCCGGATCTTCTTCACGCCGTACGCGCACTCCCTGACCTCGTGGTCCGCCCACATCCGGCGGAAGTCCTCGCTCTTCACGGAGAGTTCGCCGACCAGGGCGCACAGCTCGGGGTCGTCGGCGTACCGGCCCGCGTTGACGCGCAGATGGGCCACCGTCTGGGCGGCGACCGCGTGCCACTCGGGGTAGAGGTCCCGGCCGGCCGGGTCCAGGAAGACCACCCGGGGGACGTTCCGCTCGGCCGGTGCCAGCCGGCTGAAGCCGTTCACCGCGTCGCCGAGGGCGTTCCACGCGAGCACGTCCATCCGGGGGCCCAGCACGAACGCCGGGCTGCGCTCCATGCTGTCCAGCAGGAGCCGGACGCCGGGGCGGACCCGCGCCGCGGACGCGGGCTGCTGTTCCCTGCGCCGCCGGCGGGGACGCGCCACCGTCCGCAGATACGCCTGCTCGGTCTCGTCCAGCCGCAGCACCCGCGCGACCGCGTCCAGCACGGCGTCGCTCACGCTCGGACCCCGGCCCTGTTCCAGCCGGATGTAGTAGTCGACGCTGACCCCCGCGAGCTGGGCCACCTCCTCACGGCGCAGCCCCGGCACGCGGCGCCGCCCATGGCTGGCCAGCCCCACCTCCTCGGGCTGGATCCGTGCACGTCGCGAGCGCAGGAAGTCGCCGACTTCCCCTTCCAGCCAGTCCCCGTCCATCCCTCGATCGTAGGGGAGGGGGCGGACGCCGTCCTGGTACTGGCAGACCCAGGAAAACCGCATCCCTGGGTACGGCCGCCGGGCCGGGCGAGGCTGGTGCCAGCAGCCGGGGAACCGCCCCGGTGCGGACACCCCAGGGGGAACATCCATGTCGTACGAGAGCCTGTCCGGCCGCACCGCCGTCGTCACCGGGGCCGCCAGCGGCATCGGCGAGGCCGTCGCCCGGCAGCTGGCCGCCGAGGGCGCCCGGGTGGCACTGCTCGCCCGGCGCGCGGACCGGCTGAAGAGCGTGGTGGACAAGATCCGGGCCGACGGCGGCGAGGCGCTCGCGGTGGCCGCCGACGTCACCGACGACGCCTCGGTGGCGGCCGCCCGTGACCTGGTCCACGAGACCTTCGAGACCGTCGACCTCGTCGTCAACAACGCCGGTGTCATGCTCCCGAACCCGGTCGACGAGGGCCGGATCGACGAGTGGCAGCGGATGCTCGACACCAACGTCACCGGCGTGCTGCGGGTCATCCGCGCCTTCGGAGCCGACCTGGTGGCCGCCGCCGGCCGGGGCCGCGCCGCCGACCTGGTGAACATCTCCTCCATCGGCGCCCACATCCCGTTCCCGAACTACGCGGTGTACGGCGCCACGAAGGCCGCCGTCACCTATCTCTCGCAGTCCCTGCGCACCGAGTTCGGGCCGCGTGACGTCCGGGTGACGAACATCGAGCCGGGACTGACGGAGACCGAACTGGCCACGCACGTCGACAGCACGGAACTGTCCGGGCAGCTGGACGGCATGTTCGAGGCGATCGGCGGCCTGGCGGCGGCCGAGGTCGCCGATGTGGTCGCCTACGCCACCAGCCGGCCCCGGCACGTCAACCTCCGCCAGATCATGGTCCTGCCGACCCGGCAGGCGTGAACCGGGGGCCTGTTCAGTCGTGCCGGCCGGACCGCTCGCGCCGGCCGCTGAGCAGCTCCGGGTTGAGCCGTACCGCCTGGGCGAAGTTGACGCCGACGATGCCGACCCAGGTGGCGATCGTGCCGGGCATTCCCGCCAGGGCACCGCAGATGGCGGTCAGCGGGATGGCGAGGACCAGCGAGATGACGGCGAACCCGAAGCGTTCCGTCCAGGTGTCGGCGTCCTTCGGCCGCCGGGTGCTGCGCGCGGTCGACATCTGCTGCTCGGCCAGCTGCCGCCGCACCCGGCGGTCGACCGCGTCGTCGATCCGCTGTTCGACCTTCCCCAGGAAGGAGTCGATCAGCGCGGAGTCGTAGTCGTCGCCCAGTTCGGTGCGTGCCCGCACGGTGGCGTCGAGGTCCTTGCGCAGGTCCGCGTCCTTCTTCAGGCCCGCGTCCGGCGAGTCCAGTGTGCTCATGGTCGGGAGCCTACGGATCGCTCATGCGCGCCGCACTGGGGACAACCCCCCTCTTCGGGGCGTCGGGCGGAACCGGCGCGTTCCGGCGTCCGCGCGGCGGGGAAGCGGGTTTGCCGGCCGGTGGCCACACGGGGGTGTGCGAGGGGGAGTGCCACCGGCCGGCGCCGGTCGTGGTCGTCCTCGGCGGGACCGACCCGACCGGGGATCAGAGGGGGTCGACGGCCGTCACCGGGGTACCGCGGCGGCAGAGGCCGGAACCTGCGGGAGTTGGCCGCCGCCGGCCGACGCACACGGTTCCAGCAGGGCGTAGTAGGCCATGACGGTCCCGATCTGCCGGGTCACGTGCAACCCGGCGGCGTTCGCGTGATGGGCCAGAGCCGCCGGACGGACCTGGTGGCGGTCGAAGAACTCACCGACGACCAGACGACCGGTCGGCTTGAGCACCCGGCGCAACTCCTGCAGCGCGGCCGGGAAGTCAGGGATCTCACCCAGTGCCGTCACCAGGTAGGCGGCGTCGAAGCTCGCACTCTCGTAGGGCAGGTGCCGCGCGTCGGCCAGCGTCGGGACGATGTTGCCGATGCCCCGGTCGGCAGCACGGCGCATCACGTGGTCCAGCATCTCCTGCTGGACGTCGACGATCTCCAGCGTGCCGTCAGGGCCGAGCTGGGGAGCGACCTCCAGCGCCTGCAGCCCGGTACCGGGGCCGATTTCCAGGACGCGCAGGCCGGGCTGCGGCCGGAGCAGGCCGTTCAGCCGCTCCTGGGTGAGGAAGGGCAGCGGCAGATCGAGAATCCAGCGCTGTGCGTAGGGATACGGCGCGGAGTCGGACGCCCACCAGGCGGCAGCGGCTGCCGCCGCCGATACGCCGGCTAACGCCCAGGCACCCGCCTTGCTCTGGGGAAGGCCGAATCGTGAAGAGAGTCGTTGCATGGTGTCTTTCTCCAGCGTTGTGTCCCACGCCGGTGCGCGGAGCACATCTGTATGAATTCCACGAGCACGCTAACGGGCCGTCGACCGGCCGCACCACGAGGGAAGCCCCCGAAACAGGGGTAGGGATAACCCACGTGTCCACCCACCCGTCCACCCTCGCGGCGAGCGGTTCCGAGGACCCGGCGGCGCCCGGCGCACATGCGGCACACCGGCCACATATCGAACAAATATGGCTTCGCAATGCAGCGTGTTCTCGCCGTTGGGTTTCCCCAAGGCGGTGTGGGAGTTCCAGGACGACGAGAGAAAGTGGACACGATGAATCAAGGGACCCTGGTGCCCGAGCGCGCCCTGCTCGACCTGACGCTCACCGGTGCCGAACGGGATGAGCTGGGGCAGGTGGCGGCCCTGCTGGCCGATGCCGGGCGGCGCCTGGTCGACGACCGGGAGTGGCTCGCACAGGCCCGGGAGCTGACGAGCCGGCTGCCCCTGCGGCTGCGCGAAGTGGTCCGCCGGTTCCGGCACGACCCGGGCGACGACGCGGTGATGGCCCTGCGGAACCTCCCGGTCGGCGACCCCGGCCTGCCCGCGACGCCGACCGTCGCGGAGTCGGTGGAACGCACGGCGACGGTACCGGCCGCCGTCGCCGTACTGATCAGCCTGTACCTGGGCGAAGTCGTCGCCTACCGCGACGAGAAGTCCGGCGCGCTGGTGCAGAACGTCGTACCGGTGCCGGGGCGGGAGGAGTCCCAGAGCAACGCCGGCTCGATCCCGCTCGAACTGCACGTGGAGAACGCGTTCCACGCCCACAGACCAGACTTCGTCGGACTGCTGTGCCTGCGCAACGACCATTCCGGGACGGCCGGCACGCTGGTCTCCTCGGTGCGCCGGGCGGTCCGGCTCCTTCCGGACGACGTCCGGGACGTCCTCTTCCAGCCGCGCTTCGTGACGGAGGCCCCGCCCTCGTTCCGGTCGGCGAACTCCGTGGAGGGGCACCCCGTGCTGGAAGGCATGCCGGACGACCCGAACGTCCGCGTGGACTTCAACGCCACCTCGCCGCTCGACGACACCGCGAAGGCGGCGCTGGAACTGCTGCGTACCGCGTTCCTGGACGTGTCCGCGTCCCTGGTGCTCCAGCCCGGCGAGATGGCGTTCCTGGACAATCGCATAGCCATCCACGGCCGTACCGCGTTCACCCCGCGCTACGACGGCCGCGACCGCTGGCTGCACCGGACCTTCGTCCATCTGGACAACCGCCGTGGCCTGGCACAGCGGGCGGACGGCGGACCCGTCATCAGCTGAACGGCGCGGACACCAGGCAGCCGGCGACTCCCACACGGGGAGCCGCCGGCGCACTGTTCGTGGACCCGCCTCCGGGCCGTCGGTCCGCCTCGCCGGGCCATACCCGGCCGGATCCAGCCGGGTATGGCCGGACGACCTAGCTGGACATCGCGACGAGCACCCGGCGGTCACCGGTGAAGGACCGCCGGCCGTGGCCGACCAGCACGTTGTCGATGAGCATCAGATCCCCGGTCCGCCAGTCGACGTCGACGGCCGCCTCCAGACCGCGGTCGCGCACCTGCAGGACGTACTCCGGGGGAATCGGGCTGCCGTCGGCGAAGGTCACCGTCTGCGGCAGCTCGTCCATGGGCAGCACCTTGGCCAGGGCCGCCGCGTCCTCGCCCAGGGTCGCGGGATGCCACTGGTCCGACTGGTTGAACCAGACCTCCGTCCCCGTGACCGGGTGCCGCAGGACCGACTGCCGGGCGTGGGTGATCCGCAGATCGTCCCCCCGGCGCCATTCCCAGCTCGCCTCGGCCTCGGTGAGGAACCGCTCCACCTCGTCGCGGTCCTCGGTCTCGAACGTCTGCTGCCAGCTCTTGCCCAGGCCCCGGCCGCCGTGCAGGTTCTGGGTGTAGCGCACGCCCCCGGCGAACGCCTCACGCACCTCGTCGTCGAGGGAGGCCAGCCACAGCGCCCCGTCGACCACCGGCGTGGCGCCGCCCGTCTCCGGCGCGACGGCGCAGAAGAACAGCAGCCGGCTGGGCCAGCGGTGCGCGTACGACAGCTCGTTGTGCATCGAGATGACGAACTCGGCCGGGTACTCCGTGGAGGTGTACACGTTCTGGCCGACCTTGGTCCGCGGCGAGTTCCCGTGCACGTAGGCCGCCCGGTTGGGCAGCAGTTCGTCGATGATCGGATCGAGGGACGCCTCGTCCACCCCGAAGCCGCGGAAGACCAGGGCCTTCTCCTTCACCAGCAGGTCGCCGATGTCCGCCGACTTCACAAATGTGGAAAGTCCCTCGGCGCTGGCCTCCAGCTGCACATCCGCCGGGCTTATCTCCAGGGGACTCCACTCGTGACCGTCCTTCATCGAGGCAGCCCCTCCCTTCCGTCGATGATTTACAAAGGTGCCGAAATTAGCCGTCAGAGCATTCTGGCAGTCGCGTCTATATACCCTCTACATGCTCTGCTCGGGGTTTTCGGTGAACGGTATAGACGCCTTATAGGGGCGCGCCGCACAGTGTCGTTGATCCAGTCTCATTCAACCGAGGAGCGAAATGGCCGAGCAGAGCGCCGACGTGCAGATCTACGACGTCGTTCTCAATGACGAGGAGCAGTACTCGATCTGGTGGGCGGACCGGGAGATGCCCGAGGGCTGGCGCGCCGAGGGCACCCGCGGCACCAAAGAGGAATGCCTGGCCCATATCGACGAGGTCTGGACCGATATGCGCCCGCTGAGCCTGCGCCGCCGGATGGCGGAGAGCGCGGCGAACTGAGGACGCGTCCGCTGCGGACGGACCACGACCTGGGCGAGGTCCCATGGCCTCGCCGGGGGTCGGTTCCCGGCAGTCGCCCGGCGCACAACTGATCGCTGAAGAAAGCTGTTTGGGGGAAGAGGAAGCATGAGCACCGGTGACGCGCCGTCCAACGGGCAGGGCAGGAACGAGCTGCGGGAGAAGCTGCTGCGGCGCTGGTTGTCCGGGGACCGGGGAGCCCGTCGCTCACGGATGACCAGGGCCGATCGCGACCAGCCGCTGCTGCTGTCCTTCGGGCAGCAGCAGATGTGGTTCCTCAACCAGATGGCTCCCGACAGCCCCGAATACCTCGTACCGCTGGCGGCCCGCCTGCGGGGGCCGCTGGACACCGAGGCGCTGCGCACGGCCCTGGAAGGCGTCGTCACCCGGCACGAGATCCTCCGCACCAGGTACGTCCTGTCCGGTGAGGAACCCGTCCAGGTGGTGGACGCGCCGCGGCGGCTGGAGCTTCCGGTGGTCGGCCTGGCCGATGTGCCCGCGGACCGGCGTGCCGAGCGCGCGCGGGAACTCGCGGAGCAGGAGGCGTCCGTCCCCCTCGACCTGACCCGGGACTGGCCGGTGCGGGCCAAGCTGTTCCAGCTGGACGACACCGACCACATGCTGGTGGTGACCTTCCACCACATCGCCTGTGACGCCTGGTCCATGGGAGTGTTCGCCGACGAGCTGAGCAGCCTGTACACCGCGCACACCGCCGGCCGTACGCCCGAGCTGGAACCTCTTCCCCTCCAGTACGCGGACTACGCCGCCTGGCAGCGCGCGGAACTCGCCGACGAGACGCTGGAAGCCGAACTGTCCTACTGGCGGGAACAGCTGGCGGCGCTGCCCGTGCTGGAACTGCCCACCGATCACCAGCGCCCCGCCCTCCGCGACCCCAGCGGTGCGGGCGTCGACTTCGCCATCCCGGCCCACCTGGCCGAACGCATCGGCAAGCTGGCCAAGGACAGCGGAGTCACCCGCTTCGTCGTCCTCCTCACCGCCTTCCAGATCCTGCTGTCCCGGTACACCGGGACCACGGACATCCCCGTGGGCACCACGGTCTCCGGACGCAACCGCCCCGAGCTCCAGCGACTCATCGGCTACGGCATCAACGTGCTGGTCGCCCGTGCCGCGTGGAGCGGTGACCCCACGTTCAACGAGCTGCTCGCCGCCGGACGCGGCACGATCCTGGACGCCTTCGAGCACCAGGCGGTCCCCTTCGCCCGCCTCGTCGACGAACTGCAGCCGGAACGGGACCTGTCCCGCAGCCCCCTCTACCAGGCCGACTTCATCCTGCGCGAGCGGCAGGGCGCCGGCCTGGAACTGCCCGGCCTCGACGTGGAGCCCGTGACGGGCGCCGGCATCGTCAAGTCCGACCTGACACTGGACGTGGAGGATGCCCGGGAGGGCGAGCTCAACGCCCGGCTGATCTTCGCCACCTCGCTCTTCGCACGCGAGACCGCCGAGCGCATGGCGGACCACTACGTCCGCCTGCTCGACGGCCTCACCGCCGCCCCGCAGGCACGGCTCTCCACGGTGGACCTCCTGTCGGACACCGAGACCGACCAGCTGGTGCGCGGCTGGAACGCCACCACCGAGTTCCCGGTCTCCGGGGGTGTCCACCAGGCGTTCGCGGCGCAGGCCGCCCGGACGCCGGACCAGATCGCCGTGGTCTGCGGGGACCGTGCCCTGACCTATGCCGAGGTGGACGAGCGGGCGAACCGTCTGGCCCATCATCTGCGTGAGCTGGGCGCCGGCCCGGAGGTCCTGGTCGGTGTCTCGCTGGAGCGTGACCTTGAGCTGATCCCGACGATTCTCGGTGTGCTCAAGTCGGGTGCCGCGTATCTGCCGCTCGACCCGGTGAACCCGGA
>NZ_BMTD01000005.1:0-342079 GCF_014649495.1 Streptomyces filipinensis
ACTCGCGGGTCCACTACGGCAACTCGTACGTGAACGCGTTCTGGGACGACGGCTGCTTCTGCATGACCTACGGCGACGGGTCCGGCAACAACGACCCGCTGACCTCGCTGGACGTGGCCGGACACGAGATGAGTCACGGCGTCACCTCCAACACCGCGGGCCTGGAGTACACGGGCGAGTCCGGCGGCCTGAACGAGGCGACCAGCGACATCTTCGGCACCGGCGTGGAGTTCTACGCCAACAACAGCTCCGACCCCGGTGACTACCTCATCGGCGAGAAGATCAACATCAACGGCGACGGTACCCCGTTGCGCTACATGGACAAGCCCAGCAAGGACGGCGGCTCCGCCGACAGCTGGTACTCGGGCGTCGGCGGCCTGGACGTCCACTACTCGTCGGGTCCGGCGAACCACATGTTCTACCTGCTGTCCGAGGGCAGCGGTACCAAGGTCATCAACGGGGTGACCTACAACAGCCCGACCTCCGACGGTGTCGCCGTCACCGGCATCGGCCGCGCCGCCGCGCTGCAGATCTGGTACAAGGCGCTGACGTCGTACATGACGTCGAGCACCAACTACGCGGCCGCCCGCACCGCCGCCCTGAACGCGGCGACCGCGCTGTACGGCGCCAACTCGGCCCAGTACGCGGGAGTGGCCAACGCCTTCGCCGGCATCAACGTCGGCGGCCATGTCACCCCGCCCGGCAACGGGGTGACGGTCACCAACCCGGGCAACCAGACCTCCACCGTCGGTACCGCCGTCAGCCTCCAGGTCCAGGCGAGCAGCACCAACAGCGGCGCGCTGACGTACAGCGCCTCCGGGCTGCCGGCGGGCCTGTCCATCAACAGCTCCACCGGCCTGATCACCGGCACACCGACCACGGCGGGGACGTCCAACACCACCGTCACGGTGACCGACTCCACCGGTGCGACCGGCACCGCGAACTTCACCTGGACCGTCAACTCCGGTGGGGGCGGCGGTTGCACCTCGACACAGCTGCTGAGCAACCCCGGCTTCGAGTCCGGAAGCTCCGGCTGGACCGCCACCAGCGGCGTCATCACCACCGACAGCGGTGAGGCGGCCCACGGCGGCTCGTACAAGGCCTGGCTGGACGGCTACGGGACCTCGCACACCGACACGCTGTCCCAGTCGGTGACGATCCCCGCGGGCTGCAAGGCGACCCTGACCTTCTACCTGCACATCGACACCGCGGAGACCACCACCAGCACGCAGTACGACAAGCTGACGGTCACCGCCGGTTCGAAGACCCTGGCGACGTACTCGAACCTCAACAAGGCCTCCGGCTACAGCCAGAAGTCCTTCGACCTGTCCTCGCTGGCGGGTCAGACCGTCACGCTGAAGTTCAACGGCGTGGAGGACGTCTCGCTGCAGACCAGCTTCGTCGTGGACGACACCGCCCTGACGACCAGCTGAGCCACCGCGCTCCGCGGCCCCGCACCCGAGCGGTGCGGGGCCGCGGCATGTCAGCCCATCGGATCCAGCGTCAGATACGCCTGCTGCGGGCTGCCGTCGTGGACCAGCGACTCCTGGTGGCCGACGTCGTCGAAGGCGAAGGCGTAGGCCTTGCCGTCGGCCATCTGGGCGTGAACGGCCCGCGCGTACTGGTTCGTCACCCGGTCCTGGTAGAAGCCGGTCGTCGTGCTGTCCGGCTGGCTGGCGTTGACCAACAGCGTCGAGCGGTTGAAACCGGCGCACAGGGTACGGGAGATGGGCCCGCGGACGTTGTCGTTGGGCGCGTCGAGCAGCTTGTGACAGCCGAAGACGCTGTCGGCGTCGGGCTTCTGGAAGCTGGTGACGACCGCGCCGGAGCCGTTGGTGAAGTTCATGACGTTGCCCGAGACCCGCCCGTAGTACTTGGTGTTCGGCTGGTCGGCGAACGGCGTGACCGTCAGCGTGGACGTCGTGTACTTCTGCCAGACCCGGTTGACGTAGTCGTCCATCACGTTCGCCGGCAGGGCGCCCGTCTCCACGCCGTACAACGGCGACAGCGCGCGCAGCACCGTGCCGTCCGAGCGGGTCTGGACCAGCCCGGCCCAGCCGCCCGCCTGGCTCCGCAGGGCGTTGAAGAAGCCCGCGTAGCCACCGGACCTCAGATGCCCGGTGCTGCCCACGCTGCCGTCGGAGCGCTGCACCCCGACCGCGTACGGCGCCGAGAACATGTCCACCTGGGTGCTGTTCAGCCACAGCCCTGAGTCGTTGAGGGTGTACTCGGACCAGTTGAACAGGATGTTCCGGTTGGGGTCGGAGGGGTTCTGCACGGCCGGCTGCACCAGGCCCCCCGTGGTCAGCCGGAAGTCGAGCTTCTGGCCGTAGGAGAAGTAGATGCGGCCGGAGAACTTCGGTATCCGGATCGTCTTCGACTGCCCTGGGGCCGGGCCGTCGATCGCCGCGTCCGGAGCGGGCGATGGGGGGTTGCCGCCCGCCGGCCAGGCGTGGAAGCCCCCGTTCGCGTCGGCCCAGCCCTGCCGCCCGGAGGACAGCTGGGTGCCGAGGTCGTAGACGTAGACCGGTTGGGAACGGCCCGAGTTGTTCGTGATCTCCAGTGGGAGGGTGTCCGGTACGGCTGCACCGGCGCGGTCCGGAGCGCCCACGGCGAGCACACCGCCGACCAGGGCAGCGGCGGCGGCCAACGGCAGCGCGGGACGGGTGAGTTGATGCGGCACTCTCTTGCCTCCGTGTGGGGTCGGGGTCGTACGGCATTGGTCCGTACCGGTGTGAGAGCGCTCTCAGACTCGCGCCGAGACGCGGGCATGTCAATGAGATGAACGGGATGGGGCGGCACGGGCGGCTCCGGCGCCCGCGGTGAGGTCGACTCGTGCGGGCGCCGGACCCGCGTCAGAAGGTGCGCTCCAGCAGGCCGAGCAGGGCCGCCCAGTGCCGCTCGTCCGCCTCGCGGTCGTACGCGGGAGTGTCCGCCTGGGTGTATCCGTGGTGGGCGCCCGGGTAGACCTCGCAGGTGTGCCGGACCCCGGCCTCGGTCAGAGCCTTCTCGAAACGCTCGATCTGCTCCGGCGGCAGCGAGTGGTCGTTGTCCGCATGGCCGAAGTACAGCTCCGCGGTGACCCGCGGGGCGCCCAGGTGCGGGCTGGTCGGATCGTCGGTGGCGAGCGCACCGCCATGGAACCCGGCCGCGGCCGCCACCCGGTCCGGATGCGCCGCCGCCGTCCACAGGGAGAGCCGCGCACCCATGCAGTAGCCGGTGATGCCGACCGGGCCGTCCGCGATCAGCGGGCTGTCGGCCATCCAGCGCAGAAAGGCGGCGGAGTCCCGCCCGGCCATGTCCGGGGTCATCGAGAACACGGCCGGGCCGAGCCGCTCCCAGATGGTCGGGTCGGCGCTCGGGTCGATGAACTCGGGCAGGTCGAAGACCGGGGCCCGGCCCAGACGGTAGAACACGTTCGGCACGAGAACCGTGTAGCCGGCCGCGGCCAGCCGGTCGGCCATGGACTTCAGGTGCGGACGCAGCCCGTAGGCGTCCTGGTAGAACAGCACGCCCGGACGGGGGCGCCCGTCGGTGGGATGAGCGAGGTAGGCGTCGGCGACGCCGTCCTCGGTCGTGATGTCGAGATCGCTTCCCTGGACATCGGTCATGGTGGGCAGGCCCTCCCTCGGCGAATCGGCGTCGGGCGGGGGACCGGCCTCGACGCCACGACTACGCCCCATGCTGTCATGCAAGATCGATAACGCCGCACTCGGTGTCCGGCGCTCACTCGAACCGGCTGGTGTCCCCCGCGCCCCGCCGCACGATCTCCGCCTCGCCGCCGGAGAAGTCCACGACCGTCGTCGGCTCGGTGCCGCAGTCGCCGGAGTCGACCACCGCGTCCACCACGTGGTCGAGCCGGTCCTTGATCTCCCAGCCCTGCGTCAGCGGCTCCTCCTCGTCCGGCAGCAGGAGGGTGCTGGACAGCAGCGGCTCGCCCAGCTCCGCCAGCAGTGCCTGGGTGACCACGTGGTCGGGGATACGCACGCCCACGGTCTTCTTCTTCGGGTGCAGCAGCTTGCGCGGCACCTCACGCGTGGCCGGGAGGATGAAGGTGTAGCTGCCGGGCGTGGACGCCTTCACCGCCCGGAACACGTCGTTGTCCACCCGGACGAACTGGCCGAGCTGCGCGAAGTCCCGGCACATCAGGGTGAAGTGGTGCCGGTCGTCCAGATGACGGATGGAGCGGATCCGGTCCATGCCGTCCCGGCTGCCCAGCCGGCAGCCCAGCGCGTAACAGGAGTCGGTCGGGTATGCGATGAGTGCTTCCGAGCGCACCGCGTCGGCGATCTGGCCGATGCTGCGCGGCTGCGGGTTCTCGGGGTGCACGTCGAAGTACTTCGCCACCCGTCGAGCTTATGCCGTCCCCGCACGCCACACCCACATCTCCACGCACCCACGTACCGCGCGGGCGATACCCGCGCCGCGCGGCGGGGCGGCAGAACGGACCGGGCGGCCGCCGGCGAGACGGCGCGGGCCGCTTCCGGCCGGCCGCCCGGAAATTGACTCGCGTACTTCCCGGCTTCCGGGGCATCCGACAGGTGAGCCGTCCTGGACCTCCCCCCGGCCCGGGACGCGACGTCTCCGCCGGCGGCCCATCCCCCCGGGCCGCCGGCGGAGCCATGTCCCGCGCGCGAGCGCGGCCTCTGCGGTACCGTGCGGCGCGTAAGCCCAGGTGAACACGGAGACGAGGCGAGGGGCACGTGGCCGGACGACCGGACGACGGGCCGGTACTCCCGCAGCCGTACGGCGGTGACAGCGCCTGGTCCCGGGAGCTGCTGGACCATCTGCGGCCGGCCGGGCGCGATCCCCGCCGGCTCGTCGCCTGGCTCGCCCGGACCGTCGGCGCCGCGGTGTGCCTCCAGGACGCCCGCGGCGGCCTGCTCGCCGGTGAGCGCCTGCCGCTCGACGACGCCGTCGTCGCCGACGTCACTGCCGGCCGGGTCTCCGCCGCGGCCCTGCAGGACGGCGAACGGCATCTGCGTCTGGTCGGCCTGCGGCAGCCGGGGCCCGGCCCGGCGGCCCAGGCCGTCCTCGCCGTGGCCCGCCCGGCGCCCTTCGACCGGCGCACCGCCGAGATCCTCGGCCACACCGCCGGCGTGCTGGAACTGCTGCTCCGGGAACAGGAGTCGGCGGAGTCCGGGCGACGGCTACGGCGGGCCACCGCCGATCTGCGGCTGGCGATCCTGCAACTGCTCATGGTGGAGGACACCGTCTCCGCCCGCCGGGTCGCCGCCGGGCTGTGGCCGGGCCTGCTGGAGCAGGACACCGCGCGCGTGTACGTCCTCGAAAGCGCCGCCAGCACCCGCGACCGGCTCGCCGACGCGTGCGTGGACACCACCGGCGGGCGGGCGCTCGTCGTGCGCTGTCCCGCGGTGGACGAACACGTCATCGTCGTCGGCCCGTCCGGCGAGGTGGGGCAGCGGCTGCGGTCCCTCGTCGCCGACCGGCCCGGCACCTACCTCGGCGGCAGCCCGCGCCAGCGCCTCGCGCTGACCGCCACCGCCTACGGGCAGGCCGTCACCGCCCTCGCCGTGGCCCGCTTCCACCCCGACCGCGCCGCCGTGTACGCCGCCCGCACCCGCCCCGCCCAGCTCATGGACCCCGCCGCCCTGCGGGCCTGGGCCGCCGTCGTGCTGCGCCCGCTCGACGCGCTGGCGCACCATGTGCGCGCCGAACTGCTCGCCACCACCCGGCTGGGCCTGGAGTTCACCGCCGTGAACGCGGCCAAGGTGCTGGGTGTCGGCCGCAACACGGTCCGCGCCCGGATGGACCGGGTGGCCGCGCTGCTCGGCGCCGACCTCTCCCGGCTGGCCGTCCGCGCCGTCGCCCACGCCGCCCTCAACACCGAGGCCGCGCACGGCCCCTACGACCCCCGCGGCGGCGCATCCGGCCCGCCGGCCGGGACCGGGCTCGCCGAACTCCTCGGCACCGGCGCGCTGCGGTCCTGGGCCGAAGGGCTCCTCGGCCGCCTCGACGAGGACGGCCGCGACCTGCGCGGCACCCTGCGTGCCTGGACCGGCGCCGACGCGCACGCCGAACGCGCCGCCCAGGCGCTCGGCGTACACGCCCAGACCGTGCGCGAACACGTCCGGGCGGCCGAACCCGTCCTGGAACGCCGGCTGACGGCCGGCGGCACGGACCTGTACGAGGTGGTCCTCGCCCAGCTCGTCACCGGCGAGCTGCCCGTTCCCGGCATCGGTGCGGCGAACCAGGACCAACCGGACTCGTCCGTGCACCGGTGAGTGCCGCGCGGGCCGCGCCGGGCACCGGTGCACTGTCCCTCGACCGGCGGTGAGCCGTAGGTTCGGCAGTCCGCGGGGCACGACCGGCACGGGGGACCGGTCGCGGCCCCGCGTCCCGGCTCAGGCCTCCAGGAGGACCGGGATCTCCTGCCAGCCGTGCGCGATGAAGGACGGCACGTGCCGCAGTTCGCCGGCGTCCACGGCGAGCCGCACGTTCGGGAAGCGGACGAACAGCGCGGGCAGCGCCGTGAGCGCCTCCAGCCGGGCCAGCGGAGCGCCGATGCAGCGGTGCACACCGATCCCGAACGCCAGATGGTCCTCGGCGTCCCGGGCCGCGTCGAAGACGGCCGCGTCCGCACCGTAGTGCGCCGGGTCCAGGCCCGCGGCCGCGTAGGTCGTGATGATCGCGTCACCGGCCGGGATCGTCACGCCCCCCACCTTCAGATCCTCGACCGCGAACCGCAACGGCAGCGCCGCGATCGACGGATGCACCCGCAGGGTCTCGTCGACCACCGCGCCCCAGCTCACCGCTCCGCGGCGCACCGCCGCCAGCTGCGCCGGACCGGTCAGCAGCGCGACCACCGCGTTGCCGATGAGGTTCACGGTGGTCTCGAACCCGGCCCCGACCACCAGCAGCAGCGTGTGCAGCAACTCCTCGTCCGAGAGCCGGTCGCCGTCCTCGTCCCGGACCCGGATCAGCTCCGTGGTGACGTCGTCGCCCGGATGCGTCCGCCGGTGCTCGATCAACGCGCCGAAGACCGAGCCGATCCGCCCCTGCACGGACGCGGCGACCTCGGGGCTCGGATCGGAGGTGTCCATGATGTCGGCGATGAGCCGCGCCGCGTCGGGCCGCAACTCCTCGGGCACGCCCAGCAGTTCGCAGATGATCCGCATCGGCAGCGGATGCGCGAGCCCGGCCCGCAGGTCGACCACGCGGCCGTCGGCCCCCTCGGCCGCCAGTGCCTCCAGCAGTTCCGTGGTCAGGGCCGCCACGCGCGGACGCATCGCCTCGGTGCGCCGGTGGGTGAAGCTCGGCGCGACCAGCTTGCGCAGCCGGGCGTGGTCGGCGGCGTAGGTGGAGAGCATGTTGACCACCCCCACCCAGGTCGCCATCCAGCTCCAGGACGGATGCCGTGGCAGCTCCGGCCACAGCCGCCAGTGCAGGCGCGCGTCCTTGCTGACCCGGGGGTCGAGGATCAGCTCCTTGAGGGAGTCGTAGCCGGTGGGCGCCCAGGCGGGGATGCCGCCGGGCAGTTCGACCGGCACGACGGGACCGAGCGCGCGCAGCCGGGCGCTCTGCGCGACGATGTCCGAGCCGAAGGGGTCGAGGGCGGTGCGGTCGGTGACGGTCACGTGTGGTCTCCTGGGCGAGGGGGCTCACTTGCGAGGCGGTCGCCCTCAGTAGACGACGTCATCGCCGGCGAGCACACCGTACGCGCTCACCGGGGGAGGAAACCAGCCGTTCCTGCGCCTCAACCGGTGTGCGAGACTGGCAGGTTGTAGACGTTCGCCGGGGAGATGATCTTCGTGATCGCCTCGCCGAGCACCGTGCTCGGCTCCTGGGAGCGGTAGTCGGTGTCGCTGTTGAGGAGCGCCACGAGCGTCGTCCGCGACGACGGCAGGTAGATGGTCAACGACTCATAGCCGGGCAGCGAGCCGTTGTGGCCGACCCATCCGTACACGTCGAAGATGCCGAGACCGTATCCGGCGCCCTTGACCGGGCTGGTCCGCGGCGTGATCAGACGCTGCTTCTGGGCGGCGGTACTGACCATCCGCGTCCCGTCCGGGAACTCGCCCGTGGCGACCGTACGCGCCCAGGTGTGCAGATCGCCGAGCGTCGAGATCATCGCGCCGGCCGCCCACCCCCAGGACGGATTCCAGTCGGCCGAGTCGGCCTCCTTGCCGTTCGCCGTCTGCAGGGTGTAACCCTGCGCGTGCGGGACGGGGAACTCGTTGCCCGTCGGGAACAGCGTGTGCTTCATGCCGGCCGGGTCGAGGATGTGTCGCGTGACGTAGTCCCCGAGGTGCTGCCCGCTCTGCTTCTCCACCACCAGACCGAGCAGGATGAGGTTGGTGTTGCAGTAGAAGAACCGCTGGCCCGGCTGGAACATCACCGGGTGCTTGAAGGAGTAGGACAGCAACTGCTGGGGCGTGAAGGGCCGTCGCGGGTCGGAGGTGAAGGCCTTGAAGAAGCCCGGGTCCTCGGAGTAGTTGAACAGCCCACTGCGCATCTCGGCGAGCTGGCGCAGTGTGATCTTGTCCCCGTTGGGTACGCCGTCGACGTACGTGCCGATCGGGTCGTCCAGACCGGCCTTCTTCTGGTCCACCAGCTGCAGCAGCGCGGTCACGGTGAACGTCTTGGTCTCGCTGCCGATGCGCATGTACAGATCCGGTGCCATCTTCTGGCCCGTGCTCTTGTCGGCGACCCCGAAGGAACGCACGTAGTCCGGCTGTCCCGGAGTCCAGATGCCGACGGTCGCACCGGGCACGACCGCCTTGCGCATCACCGTCCGTACGGTGGCGTCGAGTTGGCGTGCCACGCGCGGGGTGAGGTCACGGACGGCCGGTCCGGACGGCGTCGGGCCGGGCTGCCCGGTGGCGACGGCGGCGGCCGGCACGGAGACCGGTGACGCCCGGACGGGTCCGGCGGCCGTCGGCGCCACCAGCGTCCCCACCGTGACGACGACCGCGGCCCCCCTCAGCAGACGGCGGGATTGCGGCATGGTCTGACTCCAAGCACGTGAGAGCCGAACGCGCGGTGAGCGGGGCGTCGGGCCCGGACCTCCCCAGCATAGGAGCGCCCATCCGGCCTCGCCCATCGGAGGGAGGGGCGGGGGCGGCTTGGGTGTTCTGGGTTCGAGTGGGCCTCGTCCGACGGGGTCTGGATCCGGTTGCGGGACCGGCTTGGGTGTTCTGGGTTCGAGTGGGCCTCGTCCGACGGCATCTGGACCCGGTGTCGGATCCGACCGGGGTGGACCGGATTCGAGTGGTCCCGTGCGACCGGGGCCGGACCCAGCCCGGGACCCGACCCGAGTGGACAGGATCCGACTGGGCCCGGATCGACCGGACCCAGATCGACGGGACCTCCGGACTGACCAGTGCCCACCCGAGCCCGCCCCGACCGGCCTCGCCCGCCTGACCGGCCGGTCAGGGTAGGCGTGGCCCCGGCGGATGTTCAGGCACCAGCTGTATGGACCCGGCGAAGCGCTTGGGCCGGCCGGGCCGGATCGCGCGTGCGGAGGGGATGCGGTGTGTGGGCCGGGTCGAGCGCGGGGGTGGGATCAGTCGCGTGGGCTGGGTCGCGGGTGTGGAAGGGATGGGTCGCGGGGACCGGGACCGACGTATGCGCCTGGACCAGGCCGTGCGCCTGGATCGGATCACGCGCCTGGGGTGGATCGACTGCCTGGAACGGGTGCCGGGGCCGCCGGTCGGCCGGCCCGCGTGGACGGATCGGGTCCGGGGAACCGGCCCGCGTTCGCGTCGTCGCCGAGTGGCGGGGCACGCGGAAGGTCCGGGCCCGCGCGCCGCGGGTCGTTCGCCCCCCGGCGGTCGCTCCGGGTGTGTGCGGTCCCCGCCCGATGCTCACTGCCCGCCCAGCGGTCCGAGGACGGCGAGGGAGCCGTTGGCCTGCCGCAGCGCGTCCTCGAGCGCGCCGGGCGAGTGGAGCCTGCCGGTCCCGTCGGGCGGCACGAGCCACTCCAGGAAGCGTGCGGGCCGGTACGGCGGCGGTACGGCGACCCAGGCCCCCTTGGTCGCGTACCGCAGACCGGCCCCCACCCAGCCCCCGCAGGGGTCCGGCGGCAGGAAGAACCCGACCCGGCCCGCCGCCGTGTCGACCAGTGCCGGCCCTGGAACGGGCACCCCGGGCCGCCACAGCAGGTCCAGTGTGAGCAGACCCAGCCGGTCGGGGACACTCAGCAGATCCCAGAAGCGGCCGGCCTCCAGCAGTGCGACGCCCTCGCCGTGATCCCACTCCCGTTTGCAGGAGCGCGGGTCCGCCGCGGCCGCGGCCAGCCACTCCACGCCCCGCATCCACATCGTGTTCGTCATGCACTGCTCCGGGTCTCCTCGCGCGCCCGCGCTCGACGCGGGAAACGGCCGTGGCCGGGCACTCCGTGCGCCTGCACGCCAACCCGGCATATGCATGCTCGTAGATATTTCTACGTGGCGGAAGGGGTGGCGCACCCTGGCGTTTGAGCTGGGACGTTCGAACTCCGCTTGGGAGTTCGCCGGTTGGGGAGGTGAGGGAGGGAGGCGGGGAACGCGTGTCCCGCCGGATCGCCGTACCCGGTGCGCGGCCTCGCTCAGGCGGCCGGCGGCGCGGGTGCCAGCACCAGCATCGTGACGTCGTCCCGCACCGCGTAGCGCAGCTGTACGAGGTCCGCCCAGACCGCCCCGGGCAGCTCGGCGGGTGGTGTGCGGGCCAGGGCGGCGAGGCGCGCGGGCAGCGGGTAGAAGGTGTCGTCGGCGTCCCGTGCCTCCCACACCCCGTCCGAGGCCAGGAACAGCCGGTCGTCAGGCCCGAGCGGCACCGTGACCTCCTTCGGCGGGTCGACGCCGACGAGCCCGAGCCCCAGCGGGGGTCCGGGCGCCACCGTCAGCTCCAGGGCGTGCTCCCCGTGCAGCAGGACCGGCGCCGGATGACCGCAGGCCACCACCCGCACGACACGCCTGTCCGGGGAGAACTCCAGCAGCACCCCGGTGGCGAACAGTTCCGTGTGCCGCACGCCCGCCGAGTCCACCGCCAGCCTGCGGTCCATCCGCGCGGCCACCGACTCCAGGTCCGGCTGGTCCAGCACCGCCTCCCGGAAGGCGCCCAGCAGTGACACCACCGTCGCGACCGCCGACAGCCCGTGCCCCTGCACGTCGCCCACCACCGCACGCACTCCGTACGGCCCGTCGCGCACGTCGAAGAAGTCCCCGCCCACCAGCGTCCCGTCCTGCGCCGCCCGGTAGAAACCCGTGCACCCCACGCCCGCGACCCGCTTCGGAAGCGGTGGCATCACGGCACGCTGCACCGCCTCGCCGATCGCCCGCTCCGTGTCCAGCTGGGCGTCCCGGCGACTGCGCACATACGACACGAACACGCTCAGCGCGGCCACGAACACGATGGTGAGCAGATCGGTGTTGCCGGGGCGGTCCAGATGCGTCGCGGGCACGTTCAGCACCACGACGACCGCGAGGCCGAGGACCGCGGTGGCCAGCGGGCCGTACGACAGCACGGCCAGCGGCGGGATGGCCCCGAGCAGGAAGCCGAGATCGCGCGCATGGGGGGTGAGCAGCGTGGCCGTGCTGACGGCGACGAGCAGCAGCACGGGCAGCACCCGCACCCACCACGGCGGCGGCGCGCCCCGCAGCCAGCCGCGATCCTCCCGGTCCCCGCGCGACGACACGCCGCGCACCCATCGCACACCCCCAAGCTACGCCGCCCTTCCCACCGGGGCCTCCGGCCCCTGCGGCACCGGGGTCTCACCGGGCCTCGCGCCCGCCACGGCACCGGGCCGCGCCGTGGTCCCGCCCCCACGCGCGGCGCCCCTGGGCGGGCCGCCGGCCGACGGCGCTGCGATAACCGGTGGACGCCCCGGACACGGCCCTCCTAGGCTGAGCCGGCACGCCCGAGACGGACGGAAGGAGGCGAGCGTCATGGCCACTGTCATCCCGCGCTCCCGCCTCCCCGTCACCCGGGTGTGCCACGCCTGACCGGGAGCGCGTCCACGCCGCACCGCGGCACGCACCCCGGAGGAATCCATGACCACCCCGGTCATTCGTACGCTCGACGAGAGCAGTGCGCACCTCTTCGACACCATGCCCGACCCGCTGGGGTTCCGGGACAGGCACCGGCAGACCCGCTACCGCCCCGACTGGCAGCGCATCGCCGTCCGCGACGGCCGTACCGTGGCCCGCGCCGCCTGGTGGGGCCGGCCCGAAGACCCCGAGCCGCTCCTGATCAACTGGTTCGACGTGGCCGAAGGCGAGGAGGAGGCCGGCGCCGCACTCCTGCGGACGGCACCCTGGCCGACCGACGAACTCGAACTGGACCTGCCCGCCGGCTGGCGCTCCGAGGTCCGGCAGCGGGCCGCCGCCGACGTCCGCGCCGCCGCCGCCCGCGCGGCGGGGTACACCCCTCTGGTGGAGCGTTTCGTGTACCGCTGGACCGCGGACCGGAGCGTGCCCGAGCGGCCCGGGCGCCTTCTCTTCACCGCCGAGCCGGACGACACGGTCTTCTTCGACCTGCTGCGCCGGATCCACTCCGTCACCCTCGACGCACACGCCCGCCGGGCCATCGAGCAGGGCGGACCGGACCGGGCGGCACAGCAGGAACTGGACGTCTTCCACTGGTTCCCGTCCCCGCGCGCGTGGTGGCAGATCGCCCGCACGCCCGGGGGCGAGACGGTCGGTATCCACATCCCCGCACGCAACCCGTCCGGGTCCTGTGTCGGTTTCATCGGCGTCGTGCCCGAGCAGCGCGGCCACGGCTACGCCTACGACCTGCTCGCGGAGTGCACCCACTTCCTGGTGGCTCAGGGCGCCCGGTCCATCGCCGCCGCCACCGACCGGACCAACCTCCCCATGGCCGCCCACTTCACCGCGGCCGGTTACCCCGTCGTACGGGAGCGCATCACCTTCTGGTCCGACGGCGGTGTCAGTGCCGGGTGAGGGTTGACGGGCCCACTGTTCGGAGCCGCGGCCGCCCTGCCGGTGGATCGCCGACTCCAGCCCTGCCCGCGCCGGCACCGAGGGGGAACCAGGGCCGCGCGGGCAGGCGGGTGGGGGCCGGGGTCAGTCCCGGGCGGCTGTGAGGCGGGACTCCGCCGTGGCCAGGATCTCGGTGACGCGGAGGCCGAACGCGGCGTCGCAGGCGTGCGGGCGGCCCGTGCGGGCGGCCCGCAGCAGGGCGTCGGTGGCGCGCGTGAGCGCGGGGATCGCTCCCTCGGAACTCCCCGGCATCAGCGCCACGCCCTCCTCGCCCCGCAGCTCCACATCGGCCCCCGCCGCCGCGGGCGGGGCCGTCAGGCTCAGCGTGAGCGTGCTCGACGCGCCGGTGGCGTGGTCGAGGACCAGGTGGACGGTGTCCGCCGGGCCGTGTGCCGCCGCCACCACCTGCCGTACGTCGCCGAGGACCGGCAGCAGGACCGACAGCGCGTGCGGGCCGACGTCCCACAGCGCGCCCTTCTCCCGCCGCCACGGCGAGGCCGCGAACGGGCTGTCGGAGGTGAACACCGCCCCCAGCCACTGCGCACGGGCCGTGAACCAGCCCGCCACGGCCGCCTGTTCGTCGATCCAGGCTTCCGGTTCCTTCTGGAAACGCGCGGTGAGGAACACCACCGAGGCCACCTGGGCCCGCTCCGCCGCGCTCACGACGGCGCGCCCCTGGTCCACCGACACGGCGAGCGGCTTGTCCAGCAGCAGATGCCGGCCCGCCCGTGCCGCACGCACCGCCAACTCGGCCTGCACCGAAGGCGGCAGGGCCACGGCCACCGCGTCCACGTCGGCCAGCAGCGCGTCCACGTCGTCGTACACGGGGACGTCGTACGGCTCGGCCAGCGTCGCGGCCGCCTCCGGCCGGCGCCCCCACACCCCGGCGAACTCCACGCCGGGGTGCCCGGCGAGTGCGGGGGCGTACGCCGCCTGGGCCCACGGGCCCGTTCCCAGCAGTCCGATACGCATGTGGCGTTCCTTTCTCCGAGCCGCTCCCCGCACCCTCAAGAGGCTGCGCTCCGGTCGCCCTCCGCACACCTGCGGTCCCGGTCCCCGCCCCCGGCGAGCCACCTGGCGATCGTGGCGGCGATGGGCTGACCTGTGTCCATCTCGACGAAACCGAACTGGCCCGACTGGTTGCACTCCAGGAACCACCAGATCCCGTCGGCGTCCTCGGCGAAGTCGAATGCGCCGTACGCCAGTTCCGCGCCCCTCATGTACCGCCGTACGCCCTCGGCGACGCGCGGCGGCACCTCCGCGGGCAGCCAGGGGGAGACCGACGGGGCGAACCGGACGTCCACGTCGTCCGGGTGGGCGTCGGGGTCGGCAGGCTTGCGCGCGGCCAGCAGGGTGTCGCCGACGGCGGTGAGCCGGATGTCGGCCCGCTTGCCGACCCGCCGCTGCAGCAGCGTCGGACCGAAGGCCACCGCGGAGAAGTCGGTGTCCGGCGCGACCCGGCTGGTCGGCACCGCACGCGGCGGCTCCTGCGGATGCGCGCCGGACACCGGTTTGACCACCAGGTCCGGGAAGCGCTCCGCGAACTCCCGGGCCGCCTGCGGGAACGTCGTGATCAGCGTGGCCGGCACCGCGAGGCCGCTGTTCTGGGCGAGGCGCAGCTGCCAGGGCTTGTGGCGGGCGCGCCGGGCCGCGTCCGGATGGTTCATCCAGCGCGCGTCGGTGGTGCGCAGCATGCCGTACAGCGCCTGCGACGACTCCTCCGTCAGCCAGGCGGACGGCTGGGCGGCGCGGGCGGCGGCATCGCCGGGTCTGCGCACCCAGATGGAGCGCAGGCCGTTCATACTCACCAGGCGCCCGCCGGCGGACAGATGCCCGCGACAGGCGCCCTGGACGTACTCGCCCGACAGCGCCACCCCGTTGGTGAGGTCGGCGGGGTCCAGCCGGACGACCGGCACGCCGGCCTCGCCCAGTCGCAGGACCACCATGTCGGCCGTCACGTCTTCTTCACTGGTCAGGATGAGCACGGTCATCTTCCAGGGCCCGCGGCTCAGTCGTCGAAGTGCGTCTTGGAACCGGCGGTCGACGTCGTGGTCCCGAGTGCCCTGAGAGTCGCATGGTCGGTGGCGGCGATCCGCCCGTCCGGGAGGACGTTCAACTGCAGTCCGGAGTCGTACGCGTACGGAGTGGTGACGTCCAACTGCACAGCAGGGCGTGCGTAGTTGAGCGTGAACGGTTGCATGGTCTCTCCCTGATTCGGCTTTCATGTCCTTATACGATTCGAACGGGTGATTGGTTTCCTTACGCTGCGTAATCGTTGGTGGGGCGGGCGGGCCGGAAAGGCCTTCTGGCATGGGAGGTTGGGGGAGAGGCGGACGAGCAGAGTGAGCGGGACCACACCGCCGCGACGGTCGGATCGGCGCCCGGGGTGCGGGGAGTGGCGGGCGGCGCCTCTCCGTGCTTCGGCCCGGTCGCCTCCCCCGCAGGGATTCTTCCCAGAGCAGGCGTGCGGTTCGTAGGCCTGTGGAATGTGGGACGATGCGCTCGTCGGCCCGGTGCCGGACCGGACTCGGCAGGAGTCGCCGGCGTACCTGGCACCGGTGACCGGGATCGTGGAACTGCGCGCAGCGGAGGCACTGGCCGCCGAACCCGCGGATTCACCTCCTCCCCTGCGACCGGCCGGCTTCCGCTCGGCGACTGTCTCCGGCGGGTCCGCAAGGGCCCGAAGCGTCCGAACCGCCTGGTGACCGGGATCGTCCACCGCGACCGTGCGACCAGGGCCGTGCCGCGTGCGGCCGTGCCCGCCAGGTGGTACCGGTGGCGGCGGCACTGTCCGCCATGAAGGGCGAACCGCTGGCCCGGCCCGGCGCATACGGGCTGATGAGCCTGTTGGCGTTCCTCGCGCCCGCGCGGCTCGACCTGCGGCTGCCGTTCGGCCACGACGTGGACACGGGCCTCCTGCCGCCACCGCTGCGCGATCCGGACGTGTACGCCACGGCCTGGGCCGCCCTCGCCGAGTACGGGCTGGTCAGGCTCGCGCCAGACGGATCCGAGCTCAGAGCACTCCGTGGTGCAGGCCGCGGTCCGCACCCTGGTGATGCGACCCTACTGGGCCGGTGCGGCCCTGCTCGTGTGCGCCGAGGCACTCGACGAGACCGGCCTCCCTTCCGACGCGGACCGGCTCGCGAGCCACACGGAGCACGCCGTCGCGCACATGCGCGAAACGAACCGGCTGCAGCCGCTCCGCGCGCGGGTGCTGCGCGACCCGGGCATGGCCGCGGGCCGGCGGTGACGGACCGAGCAGGCGAAACGGCTGCTGAAGGACTCCCTGGAGATCTCTCTCGCGATCCGGCGCGGCGACCGTGCCGACCTGGCGGAGGCGTACCACCAGTACGGCCATGCCCTCTCGGAGAACGGCGCCCCGGCCGCGGGACGGGCCCGGATCGACCAGGCGATCGCCCTGGCGACGGAAGTCCGCGGATCGGACACCCCGCAGGTCGCGCGCTACAGGCACACCCGGTCGGCGGTCCTGCGCGCGCTCGGCGAGCCCGGGGCCGCCAAGGCGGAGCTGCCGGCCGCCCTGGCGATCGGGGAGAGGCGTCCTGAAGCGGGCAGCCCGGACCTCGCGGTCGGCCGGCAGTCGCTGGGCGTGTTCCTGCACGAGGAAGGAGACCTGGGGGTGCCCCGGCGCGAGAGGGGACGGGCTCTGGCCCGGCTGCCGGCCGCGGTGGGGGAGAACGATCACAGGGTGGCCGCCTGCCGGTCCACGCTCTCCCGGGTGCTGCGCGCTCTGGGTGAGCTGGAGGAGGCACGGGACCAGCTCGCCGCGGCGGTGGCCGCCGGGGCACGCGGTGCCCGGCGTACCGGCCGGGCCGGTCGGCGCCGGGCGTGTCGGGCATGGGGGCGAGGCCGGCGAACGCGTCCTCGGGGTCGTCGGACGGCGGCGCTCCGAAATCCGAAGCACCCGAGGCATGCAGTGCGGCCAGGGCTTGGCCGAAATACAGCGTCTTCGCCGGGTCCGGCCGCCCGGTGGAGATCCGCTCCGCCGCCGTCCGCCGCTCGTCGGACCCGCGTACCGCCGGCACCCGGACCGCGTCCGCGGCGGCCGGCCGGCGCAGTGCCGCCACGTCGGCGCGGAGTTCCCCGAGAGCATTGCCGCGCTTGACCATCACCGCAGTTCAGCCGTTCAGTGTCATCTCGGCCGGCGCCCCGGCAGCCGTCGGGGCACCCATGGCCGGGCGTCGGGTGAGCCGGCGCTCCACCGGCCCCGGAGGGCGGTCACGGCTGACGGCGCAGGACCCCCAACAGGGGGCGGTAGCGCGGGCCTTCAACTATTGCTACGACTGTTTTCAGCCAAACCCCGGCGGTAACTACCCGTGCTGATTCCGTACGGCTAGCGTGAGGGCGCCGCGCAGCCACACCAGGGGCACAGGGCCCCGCCGGGACTAGCGCGCGGCGGAGGATTTCCCTCTTGACCACAGCATCCGTGCTGATGGCCGACGTCTTCGAAGTCCAGCCGTACACCTCCCACTGCGAAGTCATCCTGGGCGAGGGTGCCCATGCGGTGATCGGTGTGTCCCCGGGCAACAGCTACTTCTCCGCGCGTCGCCTGCACGACCTCGCCCGCTGGGGGCTGGACCACTTCGACAGGGTCGACTTCGTCTACACCGACCTGTACGTCACCGAGATGTACGAGGCCTCCGGCTACCCTCCGGACGAGGCCCGGCGCAAGGCGGTGAAGAACCTGCGCGGGGTGCGCGCCAAGGTCCGTGACGCGGTGTCGGCGGCCGACCCGGACGGCCTGCGGCTGGACTGGCACCCCATGTCGGAGTTCCGCACCAACCCCGCCTACCAGGAGATCCACCGGCACCTGCAGGCGCGACTGGCCTCCGACGGGGCCTTCCGGGCCGTGTGTGACGCCTTGGTGAATCGTTTCCTCAGCGCTCGGGGCGAGGCACCGACCGAGCGGCAGCGCGCCGTGTGCCTGGAGTACGTCTGCGCCGAGGCCCCGCTCTTCCTGGACACCCCCGCCATCCTCAAAGCGCCCTCCTCTCTCAACTGCTACCACCAACTGCTGCCGATGGCCGAGCTGTTGTACTCCCGCGGCGCCGGCCTGCGCGCCTCCCGCAACCAGGGCCACGCCATCGTCACCCCCATCGCCCTGGAAGGAGCCGTGGCATGACCACCGCCCCCGACACCCGCACCGACCACCCGCCCCTGCTCGACTTCCCGTTCTCCTGGAACGGCACCGAGGTCCCCGCCGAGGTCGAGGAGCTACGCGCCGCCACCCCCGTACGGCGCGTGCGCACCCTCGCCGGTGACGAGGCCTGGCTGGTGTCGTCGTACGACCTGTGCGCACAGGTCCTGAAGGACGACCGGTTCTCCCTGAAGGACACCTCCGCCCCCGGAGTGCCCCGGCAGTACGCGCTCACGATCCCGCCCGAGGTCGTGAACAACATGGGCAACATCACCGGCGCCGGGCTGCGCCGGGCGGTGCTGAAGGCGCTCAACCCGAAGTCCCCGGGCCTGCTGGAGTGGCTGCGCGAGGAGGCACACCGGCTGGTGGACCGCATGGTGGCCGACGGCCCGACGACCGACCTGCGCGACGCGTTCTGCGAGCCCTACTCGGCCGGCATGCACTGCCGCATCCTCGGCATCCCGCAGACCGAGGCCCCGGCGTTCCTGCGCAGTCTCGACATCGCCTTCATGAACTCGCCGTGCCCGATCACCGGCGCGAAGATCAACTGGGACCGGGACATCTCCCGGATGACGGCCCTGCTCGACGACCCGGCGACGCACGGCCTGATGGGCGAACTCGCCGCCCTGCGCGACGACCCCGACTACGCCCACCTCAGCGACGAGATGCTGGCCACGGTCGGGGTCACGATGTTCGGCGCGGGCGTCATCTCCACCGCGGGCTTCCTCGCGATGGCCCTGGTGTACCTGCTCACCCACCCCATCGCCCGCGATCTCCTGCGGGACCGGCCGGACCTGATCGGCCCGGGCGTGGAGGAGCTGCTGCGGGTCAACCTCTCCATCGGTGACGCCCTGCCCCGCCTCGCCCTGGAGGACGTCCGGCTCGGCGACGTCGACATCCGCGCGGGCGAACTCGCCCTGGTGCTGGTGGAGGGCGCCAACCTCGACCCGGAGAAGTTCCCCGACCCGCACCGCTTCGACATCCACCGCGAGAACTCCGCCGACCACCTCTCCTTCGGCGGCGGCGCTCACTACTGCCCCGCGACCGCGCTCGGCCGCGCGCACGCCCGGATCGCCCTGGAGGTCCTCCTCGACCGCCTCCCGGACCTCGCGCTCGCCGTACCGCCCGGCCAACTGGTGTGGCGCACGGGCTTCATGAAGCGGATCCCCGAGCGGCTCCCGGTCACCTGGTAACCCGCGGCACCCCGCCATCCGCACACCGTCCCTGCCCCGGCACCCCCGCGGGGCACCGAAGGGACCGACCGCTGGATGGCGGGGGCGCCGGACCCGGCGACGGGGCCGTGCTCCGGGTCTGCCCGGCGGCCGGCCGGGGGGCGCCGGCATTCCCGTCCGGCCGGCGGGCGTTGGACACCCTGGCGCGCCGGACCGGTACGGGTGTCTCTCCCGGAGTGCGGTCAGCGTGCGACGCGGGTCAGGCCCACCGGATTGCCCGGTGGCAGCATCCCCGAACTCTCGACCGCGCGGGCCAACGGGTTCAGCAACTCGGCGAGGCGCGCGGTGCGCTCGGTGCCCAGCGCGGTCCACGGTCCTTCCGCCGCCGCGTCCGTCAGCGCCTCCACCTCCGCGCGGACGGCCACCCCGGCGGCGCTGAGCGAGCCGTCGGCGGCGAGCAGCCCGCGCTCGCGCAGCCGTGCCGTGGCCGCCTCCCAGTCCGACTGGTCCCACCTGCGCGTCTCCCGCAACAGCGCCCCGTCGGACTCGCCGGCCGCGGCCTTGAGCACCATGGCCTCGACGGGCCCGAGCCCCCGGCTCACCAGCACCGCGACATGCGAGTCGCCGCGGTGTTCGCGCAGGGTCGTCAGAGCCTGCCACAGCCGCGCGGTGGGGCGGCCAGGGCGCTCCAGTGCCTGATTCGCGGCGGCCAGCACCCGGCCCGTGGTGTCCGCCGCCGCGGCGGCCTCCCACGCGAGGTCGGCGGCCTCGGCGAACTCGGCCGAGCGCACGGTGTCCGCTCCGAACAGGCCGTCCATCGCCGCGTCCAGGGCGTCCTGACGAGCGGCCAGCACCTCGGCGGGAGTCGCGTACGTCCAGGCGTCGGGCAGCGCCCTGGTCACCCGGTCGGCGTGGAAGACGTAGAAGCAGCTCGTCACGACGGACGGCGCAACGCTGCCGAGCGGTGCGGCGCGCAGCGCGAAGTACCCCATCCAGAACCCGCGCATCCCGAGCGCGTCCGTGGCCCGGCGCACCTCCGGCGCGAAGTACACGAGATCGTGCACCGGCTCGTAGCGCTCCCACAGCTCCCGTGCCATCCCCTCCGCCACCGCTTCCTCCCACCGCGTCGACGTGTGCCGTGCCGTCGGGATCAGCCTGCTTTATGACGGCCGTCATAACAAGAGGGGGCGGGTATCGGGAGCGCGCTTCGCCCGGCGCTGCCGGACCTCACCCGGGCGGCGTCCGGACCCGGCCCACGGCGTTGCCGATCAGTTCGGTGAACCACACGGTCCGGTCGGGGCCCGTGGTCAGCCGGAAGGGCACCCGGGCGGCGCCGTCCGGCACCGGGAAGGTGGTGATCGCGCCCTGAGCGGTGATCCGGCCGATCCGGCCGGACCGGTCGGCGTACCAGACGTGCCCGTCGGGCCCGCGGGTGATGCCGCGCGGCCCGGCGCCCGGGCCCGGCAGCGCGAAACGGGTGACGTCGCCGCCGTAGCCGATGCGTTCGACGGCGTTCGAGCCCGAAGTGGTGAGCCACATTCCGCCGGGTCCGGCGGCGATGTCCTCAGGATGGCCGTCGGCGCGGGGCAGCGGATACTCCGTGATGCCGCCCGAGGGGGTGATCCGGCCGACCTTCCCGGTGGCCGGCTCGGTGAACCACAGCGCCCCGTCGTCACCCGGCGCGATGGAGTGCGGGGAGGTGCCCGCGGTGGGGAGCCGGTACTCGCTGATCCGTCCGGAGGTGGTGATCCGGCCGATCCCGTCCGTGTCCGCCTCGGTGAACCACAGCGCCCCGTCCGGCCCGCGCGCGATCCCGGCCGGTCCGCTGTCGGCCGTGGGGATCGGGAACTCCGTGAGACGGCCGGAGGTGGTGATGCGGCCGATTCTGTCGGCGGCGGTCTCCGCGAACCACAGGGCTCCGTCGGGCCCCTCGGTGATCGAGGTGGGGCCGGTGTCCGGATCGGAGGTGGGGAAGTCGGTCATGGTGCCGTCGGACGCGATCCGCCCGATCCTTCCGACACCGCTCTCGGTGAACCACACGGCCTGGTCCGGACCCGCGGCGATGCCGGAAGGGGCGCTGTAGGCGGCGGTGGTCACCGGAAACTCCGTCACATCCCCGCCGTCGGCCCGGGCGGGGACGGTGATCACGGCGACACCGGTCAGCGCGCCCAGCGCCGCTGCGGACAGCCGGACGCCTCGTCTCAGCAGGTCGGTCCCGGGCATGGGGCGGCTCCTTCTCGGTGGGCCGGCGGCAAGGGCGCCGCCGGAAGGTGGGGGAGTGTCGGACTCAGGCTAGGAGCGCGCGCACGGCCGTACGATCCGGTCGACCCGCCGGGAGTACCACCGCTCCGGCCGGAACCCGTGCCGGGTGCGGGCCGGCAAGCGGGTTCCACGCGCTCCCCGGCCGTTGCCGGGGTCGACCGCCTGGCCTCCCGCCGAACGGCCCAGCACACCGCCCGCGGAGCGAGCCGTTCCGG
Source organism: Streptomyces filipinensis (assembly GCF_014649495.1). Taxonomy (GTDB): domain Bacteria; phylum Actinomycetota; class Actinomycetes; order Streptomycetales; family Streptomycetaceae; genus Streptomyces; species Streptomyces filipinensis. The sequence continues at coordinate 21,746 of NZ_BMTD01000005.1, forward strand.
GACGGGGGCCGCGGACAGGGGCTTGCTTATCGCCTTCATTCAGCGAGAGCAGAATATGCGCGGCAACCGTGGTCCGAGGGGGCCTGTCGAGTGGGACCACTGGGGCAGACGGGTGGCGCGGTGACACGGCTGGACGGCCCGGATGGTGGGAGCCGGGGCCCTCACTGACGGTGGTTCATGTCGAGGCCGGGTCTGTCCAGCTGATGAGGTATCCGCTGCCCGACCCCGGCGGAAGGACATCACTATGCGTTCTGCACGCATGCTTCTGGCGACGGCTGCCGCCACGGCCGCCCTCGCCTTCGCCGCTCCCGGTGCCGCGTTCGCGGTGCCCGCGGCCGACGGCGGAGGCCGTGACGGCTCCTCGCACAGCCAGGGGCGCGACCATGACTCCGGCGACGACCACGGTCGCGACCAGGACGACTCGGGTCGCGGCCACGACAATGATCGCGGCGACGACCACGGCAGCGGCCGCGGACACGACGAGCCGCGCGGTGGAATGCACACGGGTGGCGGAGCGCTCGCCCTGGTGCAGGGCAACGACTGGGGCTCGGACTCGGGGCGTGACGACAGCCGGTTCGATCCCGAGAGCTACCGGGACGGGGGCAAGAGCGGCGACCGGGACGGCGGTCGTGGCGATGACGAGCGTGGCGACGAGCGGGGCGGCAACGACGAGCGCGGCGGCGACGACGAGCGGGGCGGCAACGACGAGCGCGGCGGCAACGACGAGCGGGGCGGCGGCGAGCGGGGCGGCGGCGACGGCCGCGAAAAGCCGCGCGGCGGTATGCACACCGGCGGCGGCGCGCTTGCCACTCCGAGTGTCACCGCGGGCGGTCTGGCCGTGCTGGGCGTCGGCGCCGCCGGCATGTACGCGATGCGCCGCAAGAAGGCCGGCCAGCCGGCCGTGTGACCCGACGACTCGTCACCCGAGGCTGCGGCCGCCGCCGACGCGCGCACCGCGTCGGCGGCCCGCACCCCGCGTCGGCCGGCCTCCGGCCCCGCCCGCGCGCCGGTGACCTGCAGCGCGCGCCCGTACGCCCCCGACGACCGAGCCAGGCGCTCCGGCACCCCGCTCGCTGACGCCCCTGGACGTCCCTCCCGCGCGCCGGGTGTGTGCATCGGCGCCCTTGTTCTGATCCCCGTGCTGCCGCGACCGAGTGAGGTGGTGTCCGATGGCAGCAGATCCCTCGTCCTCGCCCCCCGACCAACCGCCGGCGGACGGGCAGAGTCCGGGCCGCGGCGGGCGGCTGACGCTGTGGGGCGTGGCGCTCACGGTCCTCGCCGTCACCCTGTTCGGCGGACACCACGGCTCGGACGACGCGTCGCGGGCGTCCCGTGCCGCGGGCGCGGCCGCCGCCGCGCGGACCGATCCCCAGCAGTCCGGGAAGGCGCTGCCCCGCTCCGCTCCGACCCGTCTGGTCATCCCGAAGATCTCCGTGGACGCCCCCTTCACCACGCTGGACATCGGTGCCTCCGGCCAGCTGGAGCCCCCACCGGCGGGCGACACCAACCTCGTCGGCTGGTACGCCAAGGGGGTCTCGCCCGGTGAGCGGGGCACCGCCGTCATCGCCGGGCACGTCGACACGACGACCTCCGCCGCCGTCTTCGCCGGCCTCGACGACCTGCAGCGCGGTGACCGCTTCACCGTGCAGCGCGCCGACGGAAGCGACGCCGAGTTCGTCGTGGACAGCGCCGAGACCTTCGCCAAGGACGACTTCCCCAGTCAGCGGGTCTACGCCGACGCCCAGCGCCCCGAGGTCCGGCTGATCACCTGCGCGGGGGACTACGACCACGATGTGCGGGACTACACCGACAACCTCGTCGTCTTCGCCCATCTGGTGTGAGCCGGCCCGTACGGGTCAGGCGGCGGTGTCCGTGAAGGCGCCGCCCGGCGCGAACGCCAGCGCCGCGAACCGTTCGCCGATCCGGCGGTGGGCGGCGGCGTCCGGGTGGAGCCCGTCGGGCAGCGGCAGTTCGGCGGCGTCGGCCTCGCCGTACAGCTCACGCCCGTCGAGGAGGTGCAGATGCGGGTCGTCGGCCGCCCGCTCGCGCACGATCCTGGCCAGTTCGTCCCGGATGACTCCGAGGGTGAGTTTCCCGCTCGCCTTCTCCGCCGGATCCCCGGCCGCCCGGAACCGCAGCCGGCCCTCGCTCAGGGCGGAGAAGTCCGGGAGGCTCGGGCCGGGCGTGTCCTCGTGGAGGGGGCACAGGATCGGCGAGACGACGAGCAGCGGGGTGCCCGGGTGGCCGTCGCGCACGGTGTCGAGGAAGCCGTGGACGGCGGGGCCGAACGCGCGCAGCCGCATCAGGTCGGTGTTCACGAGGTTGATGCCCAGCTTGACGCTGATCAGGTCAGCGGGCGTGTCGCGCAGCGTGCGCGCGGTGAAGGGGTCGAGCAGGGCGCTGCCGCTCAGCCCCAGGTTGATCAGATCCACGCCGCCGAGGGACGCGGCGAGCGCGGGCCAGGTGGTGGTCGGGCTCGCGGCGTCCGAGCCGTGACTGATGGAACTGCCGTGGTGCAGCCACACCCTGCCGCCCTGGTCCGGTACGGGTTCCACGGGTGCGTCGGTGCGCAGCGCGACGAGTTCGGTCGTCTCGTTGTGCGGCAGCCAGATCTCCACGACCTTGACGGCACCGGGCAGTCCGGCGAAACGGAGGGTGCCGACGGGGCCCGGCCGGTGTTCCGTGGTCCCGGCGGCCATGTCGACCGTGAGGGTGCTGCCGCCGGCGACCCGGCCGCTGCCGGCCGGACGTCCGTCGACGAGCAGGTCGTACACGCCGTCCGGGCGGGGCGGTGCGCCGACGTAGACCCGCTTGGTCGGCAGGGCGTCCAGCTCGACCGTGGTAGCGCGGGTGCGGAAGACCAGCCGTACGCCGGAAGGCTGGGACTCCGCCATGGCCAGCTGCGGATCGGCACACTGCGCACGCGCGCGGGCCGGCAGCCGGTGCGGCAGCAGCCCATGGGCGGTGCGTTCCAGATCGAGGGCGCCACGCAGGAGTTCGGGGGTGATCGGGATGGTGTCCATGGTGTCGCCCTGCGTTTCGGGGAGGTCGTAGGAGGCCGTAAGGCGTGGTGAGAGGGGGGAGCGGCCGTGCGAGGTGCTGGGATCAGGCCGTGGGCCAGGCGCGCAGCAAGGAGTCGAGGGCGTCCAGGATGCGGGTCCAGGACTCCTGGGAGTCGGGGGCGCTGTGGCTGAACCCGCCGGCCGTCTCCAGGCTGACGTAGCCGTGGAAGACGCTGCCGAGGAGCCGGACCGCGTGGGTCTGCCCGGGTTCGGGCAGATCGTAGCCGCGCAGGATCGCCCGGGTCATCTGCGCGTGCCGGCCGCCCGCGCTCGCGGCCGCCGCCTCGGGGGTCAGCGGGTGCCGGGCCGCCGCGTAGCGGCCGGGGTGCGCGCGGGCGTAGTCGCGGTACGCGTCGGCGAACGCGATGAGGGCGTCCTTGCCGGCCCGGCCGGCGAGCGCGTCGGCCGCGCGGTCGGCCAGCTCCTCCAGTGCGAGCAGCGCGATCCGGGTCTTGAGGTCCTGGGAGTTCTTCAGGTGCGAGTAGAGGCTCGCGACCTTCACATCGAACCGCCGGGCCAGCGCGGACACGGTCACCTGGTCGAAGCCGACCTCGTCGGCCAGCTCCGCACCCGCACGGACCAGCCGGTCGGTCGTCAGACCTGCGCGAACCATCGGCTCTCTCCCTCCTGCCATAAGTGATTATGCAGTTTCCTAAATGCTTTAGGCAAATGGCCCCCGCGTCCGCCAGGCCGCGCAGTACGCCCATCGCCACGGTGTCCGTCACACAGGTCGGGGGACGCAGCCGGCGGTTGGGCAGGGCCGGTGCACGGCGTCGGGCAGGGGCCGGTGCACGGTCGCCACCTTTCAGCCCGCCACGGTCGCGGAGGAGTGCGGTGGCAGGCCAGCGCCGGCCGCCGCGCAGGTCCAGGGCCACCTCGGTCGGCTCCTCGGCGTCCAGGTTGCGCAGCGGGACGAGGACCGTGCCGTCCTTCCAGCGGCACTCGTCGGCGAACAGCCATCCGGGCAGCGCAGGTTGGGGATGTCCAGGGCCCGCAGCGCGTCCACGACGTCCCGGCGGATGCCGCCCTCGTTCGGGGATCGGGGAGTCCCCGCCGGCCCAGAAGCCGCCGTAGACGCACCGCCCGAGATGTTCGGCGAAGTGGCCGCCCCAGTCGCCGCCGAGTTGCGGCACCGCGCTCCCGCATACCCACTTTTTTGTGCGTACTTGGCAGCCGCAGTACCCCGGGAGAGGCTGTTTCACGAGGTCGGAGGCCGGGGCGACGATGCGGGAGGAGGTGACGGATGCGGGAGGAGGTGACAGCGGTGGTTCGTCAGGACGCGGCCCCGCGTGCGCGGAGCCGTTCCAGGCGGCGATGTCCCCAGTCGGACACGGGGCCCAGGGCCGCGGCCAGGTCGCGGCCGAAACCGGTCAGCGTGTACTCGGTCTTCGGCGGCAGCACGTCGTACACCTCCCGGTGCACCAGGCCGTCCTCCTCCATCTCGCGCAGCGCCTGAGTCAGCACCTTCTCGCTCAACCCCGGCAGCAGACGCCTTAGTTCCGCGGGCCGGTGCGGGCCGGACTCCAGACGCCACAACAGGGACGTCTTCCACTTGCCGTCGATCACGGCGACCGCGGCGGTCACCCCGCAGACGTTCGGGTCCTGGGCGCGGCTGCGTGTCATCGGCGTCCTCTTCTGTCGCTCATCAGGCCGTACGGCCGTATTCCTTTATCTCTACGGGAGTTGAAACATGCCCACGTCCACGAATCTTCCTGCCGTCACCGTGCTCGGTCTCGGCCCGATGGGCCGCTCGCTGGCCGGTGCGTTCCTGCGGGCCGGGCTGCGCACCACGGTCTGGAACCGCACACCGGGCCGGGACCGGGAACTGGTCGAGCAGGGCGCGGCGAGCGCCGGATCGGCCGAGGAGGCCGTGGCCGCCGGTGACCTGACCGTCGTCTGCGTGGTGGACTACGACGCGGTCGACGCCCTCCTGCGGCCCGAGCCCGTCACCCGCGCGCTCAAGGGCCGAACCGTCGTCAACCTCACCGCCGACACCCCTGCCCGGGCCCGCGAGACGGCGGACTGGGCGTCGGCCCACGGCATCCGCTACCTGGACGGCGCGATCATGACCCCGGCCCCCAGCATCGGCACCCCGGAAGCCGTCTTCCTGCACAGCGGACCGCGGGAGCCGTACGAGGAGATCCGGCCCGCGCTGGAGGCACTGGGCGGCACGCACACCCACCTCGGCGAGGACCCCGGACGCGCCGCCACGTTCGACATCGCGCTGCTCGACCTCTTCTGGACGGCCATGGCGGGCTACGCGCACGCCGTGGCGATCGCCCGCGCGGAGGGCGTCACGGCCGGAGAACTGGCACCCTTCGCCCAGGGCATCGGCGCGATCCTGCCGCCGCTCTTCGCCGAGTTCGCGCAGGACGCCGACGACGGCACCTACTCCGGGGCGATCAACCCCCTCACCTCGGCCGCGTCGACCATGGCCCATGTCGTGGCCGTCTCCGAGGCGCACGGCATCGACGCGGGCGTGATCCGAGCGGTGGAGGGCATGGCCCGGCGCACCATCGGCCTCGGCCATGGCACGGACGGCTTCATCCGGGTCGCGGAGGTGCTCGGCCGCCACTGATACCGGCCCGCCCGCAAGCGCTGCCCCGAGGTCGGCGGGCCTGCGACTTGTGCCGGACGCGGCACAGTGCGACGCTTCGGTCCGCCGGCCACGACCACAGCCGGCGGTGGCTGTGAGCAGTGGTTTTCCCCGGGAGGCGGACGGATCCCCCGGGGCGGCCGTGGACGGAACGGGGAGTGGCGCGATGGAGCTGGAGCTGCGGCACCTGCGGGTGCTGTGTGCGATCGCCGACGCCGGCAGCGTGGGGCGCGCGGCGGCACAGCTCGGCTACTCGCAGCCGGCCGTGAGCACCCAGTTGCGGCGCATCGAGCGCCACCTCGGCGAGCCGCTCTTCGAGCGCGGCACGAGCGGGGTCCGGCCGACCCGCTACGGCGCCGAGGTCGTCGCCCAGGCCCGCGACGTGCTGGCCCGCGCCGATGCCATCGGCCACCGCCCGGCCGCCGCGCGAGCCCGCCGTACGCTGCGCGTGGCGGCGACCAACTCGCCCATGCTGTCCGGCACGGTCTCCCGCGTCCGCACCCGCCTGCCGGAGCTGTCCCTCGCGGTCACCAGCGTCTACGCCTCCTCGCGGATCGTCGAGCTGCTGGAGGAGGGCGGGGTGGACGCGGCCATCGCCGCCGACTACCCAGGTATGGAGCTGAGCCACTCGGCGGCGGTACGGCACCGCGGGATCGTCACCGAGCCCACGTTCGTGGCCCTGCCCTCCCGGCACCGGCTGCGCCAGTGCGCTCAGGTCCAGCTCGCCGATCTCGCCGAGGACGCGTGGTTCGTGACCCCGGACGACGGCGCCGGCTGGCCCGGGGTGTTCTACGACGCCTGTGCGGCGGCCGGGTTCACACCGGTCACCGTCCACGAGTTCCTCGGCGACCAGACCCAGCTGCAGAGCATGATCGCCGACGGCCTGGGGGTGTCCCTCGTGCAGCCGACGCTGCGCCCGATCCCGCACGTCGTGGTCAAGCCGCTGGTCGGCTCGCCGCTGTGGTGCCGGTATGTGCTGGCGTGGCGGCCCGACACCGTCACCGAGGAGGTCGTGGAGGCGCTGTCCCAGTCCGCCACGGCCGCCTACCGCGAGCTCGTCGCCCAGGCACCCCACCTGCGGGCCTGGGCCTCGCGGACGTGGAGCGTCGGGGCGTAGCGACCGGCGTCCGCGGACGGTCGCCGCGACTGCGGCACGTCACAGGCGCGCCGCGATGTTATGAGCGAGCTGTGTCATGTGCTATGTCACACGGCATTGTTGGTGCGGGCGGCCCGCTGAGACAGTGCCTCACACGCCTCAACACCCCACCGAGGCGCATCCTTTCGTGGAGGAATCCCGATGCGCTATCGCTTCGCGCCGCCCAGACGCATGCCCGGCCGTCCGCACCCCCGTGCGCGCGGACGCATGGCCGGTGCCGCGGCCGTCTGCGTCACCGTGGCCGGTCTGCTGTCCACGCCGGCGCTGGCGGCACCGCAGCCGCACACCGCTGCCGCCACCACTCCCCGCGGGCACACGTCCGTGCCGTCACCGACCGGCGCGTCCACCGCCGTCACCGAGCGTCCCGCACACCAGGCCCGGCGGCTCAGCCCGGCCCAGCTCCCGCCCCTGCAGCCCCTGGCGGGCAGGCCGGCCCGCCAGGCGGCGACGGCGGCCTCCTGCACCCCGGGTGACTTCGGCAGCCGTTCCGGCTCCGCCCTCGCCGCCTTCGTGAAGGCCTCGTCCACGGACTGCGTCAACACCCTGTTCTCGGTCACCGGCAGGGACGCGCACGACGTCTTCCGTCAGTCCCAGATGCTCAGTGTGGCGGCCGCGTACACCCGCACGGCCGGGCAGTACCGCGGTGACGACTCCGGCGGCCTGGAGCAACTGGTCCTCTTCCTGCGCGCCGGCTACTACGTGCAGTTCAACCATCCCGGGGACGTGGGCTCCTACGGCGCCCGTCTGACCAAGGCGGTCACGGCCGGCCTGGACGCCTTCTTCGCCCGGTCCCACTCGCGCGACGTGACGGCGGTGAACGGCGACATCCTCGGCGAGACCGTCATCCTCACCGACAGCGCCGACCAGCAGGGCCGCTATCTGTACGTCTACCGGCGGCTGCTGAACGCCTACGCCGGCTCGTACGACTCCGTCGACAGCATGGTCAGGGCCGTCAACGACGTCTACACCCCGCTGTGGCGCGGCAACTGGAACCCCGGCTACGTGAAGGCGGTCGCGGACGACCCACGGATCATCGACACCCTGTACGACTTCGCGCTCGCCCACACCGATCTGCTCGGAACCGACCGGGCGTTCCTGGACTCCAACGCCGGGATGAACCTCGCCCGTTACGTCGAGCATCCCGAACTGCGGGACACCGTCCGCCCGTTGACCAGGGACCTGCTGGACGAGACCGCGATGACCGGCCCCACGGCAGGGCTCTGGGTCGCCGCCGCCACACAGGCCAACGCCTACGACAGCGCCGACTGCGCGTACTACGACGTCTGCGACCTGCCCGGCAAGCTGACCAAGGCCGTCCTGCCGGTCAGCCGCCAGTGCGATGCGAACGTCACCGTTCTCGCCCAGTCGCTGACCGCCACCGACCTCGACGCCGCCTGCGCCAGCGTGCTGAACCAGAGCGAGTACTTCCGCGGAGTCGTGAGGGCCGGGGGAGCGATACCGGGCCAGTACGTGTCCACCATCCAGCTCGTGGTCTTCACCAGCCGCGCCGACTACCAGACCTACGCCGGACCGATCTACGGCATCGACACCGACAACGGCGGCATGACCCTGGACGGCACCCCGTCCGACCCGGCCAACCACGTCACGTCGATCATGTACCAGAAGCCCACGGACGACGGTTTCACGGCCCGGATCTGGAACCTCAACCACGAGTACACGCACTTCCTCGACGGCCGCGACGACATGAAGGGCGCCTTCGAGCAGCAGATCTCGGTGCCCGACGTGTGGTGGATCGAGGGCGTCGCCGAGTACGTGTCCTACAGCTACCGGGGCATAGCCGACGACCAGGCGATCCAGGAGGCGGCCAAGCACACGTACAAGCTGAGCACCCTCTTCGAGAACACCTACGAGAACAGCGACGTCACCCGCACCTACCCGTGGGGCTATCTCGCCGTGCGCTACATGGCCGAGAGGCACCCCGACGACGTCCAGCGCATGCTCGACCGCTTCCGTGCCGGTGACTACGCCGGCGGATACGCCGTCTACCACGACGGCATCGGCACCCGCTACGACGCCGACTTCGACCAGTGGCTCACGGCGTGTGCCGCGGGCGCCTGTGCCGGTCCGGCCAAGGCCTGACCGTACGCGCCCCAGCGGGACGGCCGCCGACCGGAACCCGGTCGGCGGCCGTGGTCGTACCCCGGTACCGTCAGACGGCGGTCGCCGGGTACGTCGGGTACTCCACGCCCGACACGTGCTGGACGACGCGGACGACCTGGCAGGAGTAGCCGAACTCGTTGTCGTACCAGAGGTAGAGGATGGCGTTGTCGCCGTCGACCTTCAGGGCGCCGGCGTCCACGATCGAGGCGTGGCGCGAGCCGATGAAGTCGCTGGAGACCGCGTCGGGCGCCGTGATGAAGTCGATCTGCCGCTTGAGCGGCGAGGTCAGCGAGACCTCGCGCAGGTAGTCGTGGACCTCCTCGCGGGTGGCCTCGCGGGCCAGCTGCAGGTTCAGGATCGCGATCGAGACGTCCGGCACGGGGACGCGGATCGAGCTGCCGCTGATCTTCGCCTTGAGGTCCGGCAGCGCCTTGGCGACGGCGGAGGCGGCACCGGTCTCGGTGATCACCATGTTCAGCGGCGCGGAGCGGCCCCGGCGCTCGGACTTGTGGTAGTTGTCCAGCAGGTTCTGGTCGTTGGTGAAGGAGTGGACGGTCTCCACGTGGCCGCGCAGCACACCGTACTCGTCGTCCATCGCCTTCAGCGGCGGGACGATGGCGTTGGTGGTGCAGGAGGCGCAGGACAGGATCTGCTCGTCCGGCTTGATGGTGTCGTGGTTGACGCCGTGCACGATGTTCGGGACGTCGCCCTTGCCCGGCGCGGTGAGGACGACCTTCTCGATGCCCGGGCGCAGGTGCTTGGACAGGCCCTCGCGGTCGCGCCACTTGCCGGTGTTGTCGATGAGGATGGCGTCCCGGATGCCGTACTCGGTGTAGTCCACGGCCGACGGGTCGTCGGCGTAGATCACCTTGATGGCGTTGCCGTTGGCGACGATCGTGCTGCTGTCCTCGTCGACGGTGATGGTGCCCTGGAACTGGCCGTGGATGGAGTCGCGGCGCAGCAGCGAGGCGCGCTTCACGATGTCCTGGGCGCCGCCGCCGCGCACCACGATGGCACGCAGCATCAGGCCGTTGCCGGAGCCGGACTTCTCGATCAGCAGACGGGCGACGAGCCGGCCGATGCGGCCGAAGCCGTACAGCACGACGTCGCGCGGCTCACGGCGCTCGATCTTGTTGGCGCCGGTGGCACCGGCGACGGCCTCCGCGGTGAACTCCGCGACGCTCAGACCGCGTTCGTCGGCCTGGTACGTGGTGGCCAGCATGCCGAGGTCGATCTGGGAGGGCCCGAGGTCCAGCGAGGCCAGGGCCTCCAGGAACGGCATGGTCTCGGTGACCGACAGCTCCGCACCGGCGATCTGCCGGGCGAAACGGTGCGTCTTGAGAATGCTGACCACCGACTTGTTCACCAGGGAGCGGCTGTGCAGCAGGACGGTCACGTCCCGCTCGCGGTGCAGCTTCCCGATGAGCGGGATCATCGACTCCGCGATCTCCTCGCGGATCTTCCAGTTGGTGAACGAGTCGTCGTTGACAGTCACGGATCCATCTTTCGAGCTAGGCAGCGCTCATATGCTAACCGCACCTCTCAGGTGCTCCCTCCGAGGGGTCCGGAGTAAGGGATTTGCACCCATTCCTTGACTGATTCCTGAATAGGGGTGGAAGTGCGTAAGAAACCCGGGTCGCGCATTGCACGTCTTACCTGGCGTGCCCAAGGTCAACAGAGTGAGCACCTCTTCCGTACCGCGGCCGCCCGAGTCGGCCGCGCCTTCCGGTCCCCTCCGCCGCCCGGCCCTGCCGCGCATCGCCCGGCGCGGGACCCCCGAGGGCGCACTGCCCGCCCTCGCCCTGTTCGTGTCCGTCCGGCTCGCCGGGATCCTCGTGGTGCTCGTCACCAACGCCCTCAGGGGGCACCCGCTCCTGCGGGCCCTGGCCCACTCCTGGGACTCCCGCTGGTACCTGCACATCGCCGCCCACGGCTACGGCCACAAGATCTGGATCACGCCGCAGGGCGCCGTGCAGAGCGACTGGGCGTTCTTCCCGCTGTATCCGGGGCTCATCAGGGCGCTGACCACGGTCCTGCCCCTCACCCCCGGCCAGTCCGCGCTGCTCATCGCCTGGGCCGCGGCCGGAGTCGCGGCGTACGGCGTCTACGCCGTCGGCCACCACCTCTACGGCCGCGGGGTCGCCACCGCCCTGGTCGCGCTGTGGGCCGCCCTGCCGCACTCCGTCGAACTGACCATCGCCTACACCGAGTCGCTGTTCGCCGCGCTCGCGATCTGGTCCCTGTACTGCGTGCTCAGGGGACGCTGGCTGTGGGCCGGGGCGCTGGCCGCGCTGGCCGGGCTGTCCCGCCCGAGCGGGTTCGCGATCGCCGTGGCCGTCTCCCTCGCCGCCGGGTACGAGGCGCTGCGCCGGCGCGGCCGGGTCCCGGTGAGCCTGTGGGCCGGTGCCGTGCTGGCCCCGCTCGGCTGGCTCGGCTATGTGCTGTGGGTGGGAAGCCGGATGGGAGACGTGCTCGGCGGCTACTTCACGGTGCAGAGCGCCTGGGACTCCCGCTTCGACTTCGGCGTGGGATCGGCACGCTTCCTCAAAGCCCTGCTGCTGCACGGCGGGGGTGTCGTCTACCCGGCCTCTCTGGTGATCGTCGCGGCCGGCGTGCTGCTCTTCGCCCTGCTGTGCCTGGAGCGTGCTCCGCTGGTCCTCGTGGTCTTCGCCGGCGTCCTGATCCTGCTCGTGGTCGGCGGCTCCGGCTCCTTCTCCTCCAAGCCGCGGTTCCTGCTGCCCGCCTTCCCGCTGCTCATCCCCATGGCCCGTGCGCTGGCCCGGAGTTGGCGGAACCGGCCGGCCCACGCCATGGTCGTCTACGGCGCCCTCACCGTCGTGTCCCTGCTGTTCGGCGCCTATGTGACGGCGGTGGCCCGCTCCCCGCTGTGAGCGACCACCGGCTCCCTGGCGGCAGCCGGCGCCGGGCCGTCCGGCGCCGGGCGGTGATCGCGGCCGGGGCGGGCGCGCCGACAGCAGGACCACCGCCCGGAACGCCGTGCGCCGGGCCGGCAGTCGACCCGGCCGGCCCCGGCGGGCACGCCCACCACGCGGGCGAGCGTGGTACCGCCGGGGCGGCCCGGGCCTCGGCGTCGGCCGCGACCATCCCGGTCGCCGCCGCGAGCGCCGGCGTCGGCCACGGCCGCACGGGTTTGTCCGGCGCTGTGCGAACGCCGCGAATCGGGGTAGGCGGGGGGACGCCCGAGGAAAGGACCGTCATGACGACCTACGTGATCAGCGTCCCCGGCACCTTCACCGCGGACATCGGCACCGAGACCCGCAGTCGCCTGGCCACGGCGCTCAGGCCCGCCGATCCGCACGGCACCCGGATGGGCAACGCCGAGGACCTGGACGTACTCAGCGTCAACGAGGACAACACCTTCACGCTCCGCCTGACCGTCGAGGCGGACACCGGCCCGCACGCCGAGCAGGAGGCCCGCCGGATCGCCGGCTCCGCCCTCCGGGACGCGGGACTGGACGAGGGGAGCGCGCCGCTGGGGCCCGCTGTGATCACGGGGATCGACTCCGAGGTGCGCTGAGCCGTACCGCGGCCCCGCGCGGAGGCGAGATCTAACGATACGGGTAAAATCTAGGCGTTTGCCGAACATTCAGGCGGCCGGTCAGGGAAGGCCACCGCCCCGCCGGAAGTGATCGATGCCCCGCAAGCGCCCCCCGGACGAAGGCGACGAGCTGCTGGCCAGGCTCGGCTCGCTCACCGCCCAGGCACGGGAGCGCGCGGAGCTGCAGCGCACCCGGGTCGAGCTGGCCATCGCCCTGCAGCGCGGCATGCTGCCCCGGGACCTGCCCACCGCACCCGGCCTGCACCTCGCCGTCCGCTACACACCGGCCAACCTCGGTCTCAACGTGGGTGGCGACTGGTACGACGCGTTCGCCCTGCCCGACGGCCGGATCGGGCTGTCCATCGGCGACGTCCAGGGGCACAACATCGAGGCCACCGCCTTCATGGGCCAGGTGCGGGCAGGCCTGCGCGCCCTCGCCTCCGTCACCGGCGAGCCGGGCGAGCTCCTCGCCCGCACCAACGACTTGCTGCTCTCGCTGGGCAGCGAACTGTTCGCCACCTGCACCTTCATGCGCCTCGACCCGGCCACCGGAGTGCTGGAGTGCGCACGAGCCGGCCACATCCCGTTCGTGTGGGCCACGGCGGACGGCAAGTCGGGCGTCGTCGACGAGGAGGGAGGGCCGCCGCTCGGCATCGAACCGGGCATGGAGTTCCCCGTCAGCAGCCACCGGCTCACCACGGGCGGCGTGTTCGTACTGGTCACCGACGGCGTGGTGGAGGGACCCTCGCTGAACATCGAGGACGGCCTCGCACAGGTGGTGCGCCTCGCCGGTATCGCCGCCGTCGCCGGCCTGGAAGCCCATGCGCTGGCCGGCGCCGTGATCAAGTGTGCCGAGAGCGTCGGCCACGAGGACGACGCGGCCGTCCTGGTCGTCGGCCTGGACGGCATCCACGCATGACCCGACCGAACCGGACCCGGCGCCGCCAGGCTCGGCCGACCGCCCCCGCTGAGGTGGGCCGAGGGCCGTCTGTATCCGCCGCCGATGTGACGGCGGTCCTCCGGTTCTGTGCTGTCCGGTTCGGTCGGCTTGGCGCAGCTGGTCCGGGGGGCGGCACTGGCCCGAGCGGGGGCGGAGCCGGATCCGAAGCCGGGCCGGCCGGCCGGCGTCGGGCTGCCCGGGGATTCAGCCATAGGGCCGGACGGGATCGGCTCTCGCCTCGCCGTGGCGGGGGCGCCGGTGTGAGATGGCTGCTGTGGTGGGTTTCGAGGTTCTGCGCCGGCCGGGCGGCTACGCCGTCCAGGTGCTCGCCGTCGCGGCCTGCTACTACGCCGCGGCCCGGCTCGGACTCCTGCGCGAGCTCACCGTCGAGGGTGCCGTCGTCACCCCCGTCTGGCCGCCCACGGGCGTCGCCGTCGCCGCCCTGCTGATCCTCGGCCTGCGCTGCTGGCCCGGCGTCACGATCGGTGCCTTCTTCGCCGTGCTGTCCGTCACCGACCTCCGCCCGGACGTGTTGATCACCGTCGCCGGTCAGACCGGCGCACCGGTGTGCGCGGCGCTGCTGCTGCGCCGCGCACACTTCCACACCGACCTCGGCCGGTTGCGCGACGGCGTCGCCCTGGTCTTCCTGGGCGCACTGACCGCCACACTGATCAGCGCGACGGTCGGCGTCGGCCTCCTGGTCGTCACGGACAAGCTGGACGCGGCCTCCTTCTGGCCCGTGTGGCTGGCCTGGTGGGTGGGCGACGCCATGGGCGTCCTGATCGTCACCCCCTTGCTGCTGATAGTGAGCCACGCGCGCTGGCCTCCGCCCCTGGCCCGCTGGAAGGAGGCGACCGCGCTGGTCGTCGTCGCCTGCTGGCTGGTTCCGGTGGCCGCCTACAGCTCGATCAGCGTGCTCTTTCTCGTCTACCCGCTGCTCATCTGGGCCGCCCTGCGCTTCCAGCTCCTGGGCGGTGTGCTGTGTGCCCTCCTGACGTCCGTGCTGGCCACCGTCGCCGCGACGGACGGCGTCGGCCCCTTCGCGGGGCTGAGCCGGATCGAGGTCATGGCGAAGCTCCAGGCGTTCAACGGATCCATGGCCCTGACCGCGCTCCTGCTGTCCGCGGTGATCACCGAGCAGCGCAACACCCGGCGCTCGGTGGAGAAGGCCTGCCAGGAACTGGTCGAGGTGCTGGAACACCTCACCGCCGGCGAAGCCCCGCCGCCCCGGCCACAGCCGGACACCGGGAACACGCAGGGCGGACCCCGGCCGAACGGACCCCCGTGACGACTCCCGCGTCACCGGCCGGAGCGGTTCACCGGCCCCTCGTCGTCGCCGCCCGGCTCCGCGGAACCCGTACGTGACGTCGTGTCCCGGGGCTCGGCGGTCGGCGGGTGAGTGGCGCCGGTGGCGCCGGGCCGACCGCCGCCGGGCGTGCGGTAGCCGCCCAGGACGCCCGGAGGTGCGTCGGCGACGGCCTGGGCGCCGCTCATGTGGCGCCGGCCCTGCCCCCCGGCCCAGTGCTCCGGGTAGGGGTGGTCGAACGGCTCGGCGCAGACACGCTCCCGCTCCGTCTCGCGCCGGCCGTGTGCGGCCCGCTCGGCGGCCGTGGCGCTCTCGCCCCACCGGCCGCGGTCCCTGTCGTCGTGCCCGTGCCCACGGTCCTCGTCGCTCATGCGCCGCCGGGTACCCGGTCGACGGCCGGTGCCACCCCCTGCCCCGGCGTGTCGAACGGCCGGTCCGGGGCACTGGGAGACGATGGGCGCAGCCCGGACGGGCCCGGGCCGGACCGGAGGGACAGCGGCGGCATGGAGCAGCGGACGGCGAGAGCGGCGGACCAGCCGAGCGGTGCGGCCCGGCCCGGCTGCGGGCCCGCGCGACCGCACGACGGCCCGGCCGTACCGGTGCCGGACGCCGCCGACGCCCGCCGTGCCATCCCCCGCACCGACCACCTGCTGCGCGACCCCCGGCTGTCCCCGGCCGTGGACCGGCTCGGCGTCGGCGTGGTCAAGGCCGCCGTGCGCGAGGCCCAGCAGCGCGCCCGCGACGGAGGCATCCCGCCCGAGCAGGTGCTGCAGACCGCCCTCGCCCTGCTGCCCGGGACCGCGAGCGGCCTGCGCCCGGTGCTCAACGCCACCGGGGTGCTGCTGCACACCAACCTCGGCCGGGCCCCGCTGTCCGCCGCCGCCCGGCAGGCCGTCCAGGAGGCCGCAGGGCCCACGGACGTCGAACTGGACCTCGCGACCGGCGTACGAGCCCGCCGCGGTCGCTCCGCCCTCGCCGCCCTGCGCGACCGGGTGCCGGCCGCGGGCGCGGCGCACGTCGTCAACAACGGCGCCGCCGCGCTGGTGCTCGCCGCCACCGCCCTCGCGGCCGGCAAGGAGATCGTGGTCAGCCGCGGCGAGATGGTGGAGATCGGGGACGGCTTCCGCCTGCCCGACCTGCTCGTCACGACCGGCGCCCGGCTCCGCGAGGTCGGTACGACCAACCGCACGACCGCCGCCGACTACGCCGCCGTGCTCGGCCCTGACACCGGGTTCGTGCTCAAGGTGCATCCGTCCAACTTCCGCATCACCGGCTTCACCTGCTCCGCCGAGACCGCCGAGCTCACCGGTCTGGGCGTCCCGGTCGTCGTCGACATCGGCTCCGGACTGCTCGCCCCGCACCCCGCGCTGCCCGAGGAGCCCGACGCCGACACGCAGCTTCGCGCGGGCGCCGCCCTCGTCACCGCGAGCGGCGACAAACTGCTCGGCGGACCCCAGTGCGGACTGCTGCTCGGCGACCAGGACCTGGTCCGCGCTCTCGCCCGGCACCCGCTGGCCCGTGCCCTGCGTGTCGACAAGCTGACCCTGGCCGCGCTGGAGGCCACCCTCACCGGACCGCCCACCCCGACCGCCCTCGCCCTCACCGCCGATCCGGTCCGCCTGCGCGCCCGCGCCGGCCAGCTCGCCGAAACCCTCGCCGCCGACGGCCTCGACGTACGGGCCGTCGACTCCCGTGCCACCGTCGGCGGCGGAGGAGCACCCGGGGTCACCCTGCCCAGCGCGGCCCTCTCGCTGCCCGGGCCGTACGCCGCCGCCCTGCGCACCGGCCGCGTCCCGGTCGTCGGACGCCTGGAGGCGGGCCGCTGCCTGCTGGACCTGCGGGCGGTGCCCGAGCGGGACGACGCACGGCTGGCCGAAGCCGTGCGCGAGGCCGGGCCGGCCGGGAAGGGACGGGCATGATGCGCGTGCTCGCCACCGCCGGCCATGTCGACCACGGCAAGTCCGCCCTGGTGCGGGCGCTGACCGGCATGGAGCCCGACCGCTACGAGGAGGAACGCCGCCGGGGACTCACCCTCGACCTGGGCTTCGTATGGACCCGGCTCGGCCCGGAGGGCGACCACCTCGCCTTCGTCGACGTCCCCGGGCACGAACGCTTCGTGCCCACCATGCTGGCCGGAGTCGGACCGGTACCCGCCGTGCTGTTCGTGGTCGCCGCCGACCAGGGCTGGCAGCCGCAGTCGCAGGAGCACCTGGCGATCCTCGACGCGCTCGGCGTCCGGCACGCCGTCCTCGCGGTGACCCGCAGCGACCTCGCGGACCCGGAAGCCGTGCGCGGCGACGCCGTCGAGCGGCTGGCCGCGACCTCCCTCGGCAAGGTGCCCGCGGTCGCGGTGAGCGCGGTCACCGGTGCGGGACTGGACGAGCTGCGCGGTGAACTGGCTCGAACGGCAAGCGAGTTGGCCGACCCCGACCCCGGCGCCGACGTACGTCTGTGGCTCGACCGGGCCTTCACCGTGCGCGGGCACGGCACCGTCGTGACCGGCACGCTCGGCGCCGGCACCCTGCGCGTCGGCGACCGGCTGGTCACCGGGGACGGCACCGCCGTGCTGCGGGTGCGCGGGCTGCAGAGCCTGCACGAGGAACGGGCGGAGGTGAGCGGGGTGGCCCGCGTCGCGGTCAACGTGCACGGCCAGGGGGACGGCACCCTGCGCCGGGGACAGGTGCTGCTGACCCCGGACCGCTGGCTGAGCAGCGAGGTGATCGACGTCCGGGTCACCGGTGAGCCGGTCGCCGACCTGCCCCGCTCCCTCACCGTGCACATCGGCACCGCCGCCGTACCGGTGACGGTGCGCCCGCTCGGCGAGGACACCGCCCGCCTCGCCCTCGCCCGGGGACTGCCCCTGCGCGTCGGAGACCGCGCCGTGCTGCGCGAACCCGGCGGCAGCCGCACACCCTGCGGCGCCACGGTCCTCGACGTACGTCCGCCCCGGCTGACCCGGCGCGGGGCCGGCCGGGCGCGCGCGGCGGAGCTCGCGGGCATGACCGGCCGTCCCGACGGCACCGCCGAACTGCGCCGCCGCAAACTGATCCGGCGCGCCGACCTGCAGGCGATGGGCGTCCCGCCGCCTTCCGTGCTTGAGGGGCAGGACCCGGCGGACACCGTCGGCACCGGGAGCGGTGAGGCGCGCGTGCCCGCCCACGCCGCCGGGGACTGGCTGGCCGACCCGACGTACTGGAACGCTCTGAGGGACCGGCTGGCCGCCGAGGCCGGCCGGCACGCCCGCGCCCACCCGCTGGAACCCGGCCTGCCCGCCGAGGCAGCCCGCCGGCTGCTCGGCCTGCCCGACCGCGCCCTCGTCGACGCTCTGGCCGCAGCGACCCCCCGACTCCAGGCCCGCGGCGGCCGGTTGTACCCCTGCGACAGCCTCCGCCCCGCCCTCCCGCCGCCTGTCCGGGCCGCCGTGGACGCGGTGCGCGCGGACCTCGCCCGTACGCCGTTCCGCGCCCCCGAGGCCGGACGGCTCGCCGAACTCGGCCTGGACCGCAAGGCGTTGGCCGCCGCCGTCACCGCCGGAGCGCTGCTGCGGATCGCCGACGGGATCGTGCTGCTGCCCGGCGCCGACGCCGAGGCCGCCGCCGTACTGCGCGCCCTGCCCCAGCCGTTCACGCTCAGCGAGGCCCGGCGCGCACTGGACACCACCCGTCGGGTGGCCGTACCGCTGCTGGAGTTCCTGGACGCCCGGGGGCACACCGAACGCGTCGACGACCAGCGCCGGCGCTGCCGCGCGGACGCGGTGGACGGAGGCGGACGGGAATCGAACCCGCCGGCCCGAGATCCTCGGACCCCTCGGTTTTGAAGACCGGGAGGGCCACCAGGCACCCACACGCCTCCACCGCTCGTCAGGCTACTGCCCCAGGAGACCGCCGGTATGACATCGACATCCCCACCGACCGGCCGGGCGCCCGTCCGGCTCACCCAGTACGCCCACGGCGGCGGATGCGCCTGCAAGATCCCGCCCGGGGAGCTGGAGGAGGTGGTCGCCGGGCTGACCGCGCCCCCGCTCACCGGCGGCGACACCCCGTTGCTCGTCGGGCTCGCCACCGGTGACGACGCCGCCGTGGTCACGCACCGCGGGACGGCGGTCGTGTGCACGGCGGACTTCTTCACCCCGGTCGTGGACGACCCGTACGACTGGGGGCGCATCGCCGCCGCGAACGCGCTGTCCGACGTGTACGCGATGGGCGGCCGGCCGGTGCTCGCCGTGAACCTGCTGGCCTGGCCGCGCGACCGGCTCCCCTTCGAGCTGGCCCGCGAGGTGCTGCGCGGGGGACTGGACATCGCCACCGAGGCCGGCTGCCATGTCGGCGGCGGGCACAGCGTCGACGACCCGGAACCGAAGTACGGCATGGCCGTCACCGGCCTCGCCGACCCCGAGCGGCTGCTGCGCAACGACGCCGGGCGGCCCGGGCTGCCGCTGTCGCTGACCAAGCCGCTGGGCGTGGGCGTCCTGAACAACCGGCACAAGGCCACCGGTGAGCGGTTCGAGCAGGCTGTCGCCACCATGACGGCGCTCAACCGGGACGCCGCGCAGGCCGCCCTCGCGGCCGGGGCCACCTGCGCCACCGACGTCACCGGGTTCGGTCTCCTCGGCCACCTGCACAAGCTGGCCCGCGCCTCCGGCGTGACCGCCGTGGTCGACACCGCCGCCGTCCCCTACCTGGACGGGGCGCGGGAGGCCGTCCGGGACGGATACGTCAGCGGCGGCACCCGGCGCAACCTCGAATGGGTCGCCCCGCACACCGACTTCGGGACCACCGACGCCGACACCCGGCTGCTGCTGGCGGACGCCCAGACCTCCGGCGGGCTGCTCGTGGCCGGTGAGGTGCCCGGAGCAGCGGTGGTGGGCGAGCTGGTGCCCCGCGGCGCGCACTCGATCGTCCTCCGGTAGGGGCCCTCAGGGCTCCGTTCCGGTGTGGCCGTCGATGCCCGCCCGGGTCCGGTAGGCCCGCACCAGCTCCACGGATGCCGGACCCCGTGGCCGGCGGCCCGGGCGGATGTCCACGGCGAACGCCTTCGACTCCTGGATGTGCGTGTTCGGATCCAGCGACAGATGCAGCAGCTCGTTGGCCGCGTCCCCGGTGCTGTAGCCGTTGGGACCCCAGTGGTACGGCAGGCCCACCTGGTGCAGTCGCCGTCCCTGTACCGTCAGCGGCGTCATCCGGTCCGTCACCAGCACCCGCGCCTCGATCACCCCGCGGGCGCTGACGATCGTCGCCCACCCGGTGTGCTCCAGGCCCCGCTCGGCCGCGAGCTCCGGGGAGACCTCGCAGAAGAACTCCGGCTGCAGCTCGGCCAGATACGGCTGCCAGCGGGACATGCCGCCCGCCGTGTGGTGCTCGGTCAGCCGGTAGGTGGTGGCCACGTACGGGAACACCTGGGAGCCGGGCTCGTCACCGCTGGGCTGGTAGCGGTTGTCGCGGACCGTGGGCATCAACTGCCGCACCGGGTTGCGCTGCTGGTCGTAGAGCAGGTTCGGGAACGGCGAGTCCTGCGGCTCGTAGTGGGCCGGCAGCGGGCCGTCGGTGAGCCCGGACGGCACGTACAGCCAGGCCTTGCCGTCGGCCTGCATGATGAACGGGTCCGTGCCGGACAGCGCGTCCGGGCCGGTGGCGTCCTTCGGCGGCTCGTGATCGGGCGCCTTGTCCTTCTTGAAGTCGGGCACGTCGTGCCCGGTCCACTCGCCCTTCGCCGGGTCCCACCACACCAGCGCCTTCCGCTCGCTCCACGGCCTGCCCCCGGGATCGGCGGAGGCGCGGTTGTACAGGATCCGCCGGTTGGCGGGCCAGGCCCAGGCCCACCCGGCGGCCACCCAGTCCTGCTCCCGGCCGGGCTTTCGGCGGGCCGCCTGGTTGACGCCGTCGGCGTAGACACCGCAGTAGATCCAGCAGCCGCAGGCGGTGGAGCCGTCCGGTTTCAGTTCCTCGTAGGAGGACAGCGGCCTGCCCTCGGCGTCCTGGCCGTTGATCTCGGCGAGGACCGCCTCGGCCTCCGGTTCGGCGATGCCGCCCTTCGTCGGGTAGTCCCAGGTCAGGTCGAGCAGCGGCCGGTCCATCTCGTCGGTGGACCCGGCGAGCTTCTCCCGGATGATCCGCCCCAGGTGGTAGGTGAACCACAGGTCGCTGCGCGCCTCGCCGGGCGGCTCGACCGCCTGGTGGTGCCACTGCAGCAGCCGCTGGGTGTTGGTGAAGCTGCCGTCCTTCTCGGTGTGCGCGGCGGCCGGCAGGAAGAACACCTCGGTGCGGATGTCCTCGGTGCGCAGCTCCCCGGTCTCGATCTCCGGGCCGTCCTTCCACCAGGTGGCCGACTCGATCAGCGAGAAGTCACGGACCACCAGCCAGTCCAGGTTCGCCATGCCGAGCCGCATCAGCTTGGAGTTGGCGTTGCCCACCGCCGGGTTCTCGCCGTACAGGAAGTAGCCCTTGCAGGTGCCCTTCCGCTGGGCCATGGCCGTCTCGTACGCCGAGTGGGAGCCGGTGAGCCGGGGCAGGTAGTCGAAGCAGAAGTCGTTCTCCTCGGTCGCCGCCGCACCCCAGTACGCCTTGAGCAGACTCACCAGGTACGAGCGCATGTTGCCCCAGTAACCCTTGTGCGCCGCCTCCGCCTCGATGAAGGCGTTCAGGTCCTGGTTCTGATGGGCGTGCGGCATCGGGATGTAGCCCGGCAGCAGGTTGAACAGCGTCGGGATGTCCGTGGAGCCCTGGATCGAGGCGTGCCCGCGCAGGGCCAGGATGCCGCCGCCGGGCCGGCCGATGTTGCCGAGCAGGGTCTGCAGCACGGCCGCCCCGCGGATGTACTGCACCCCGACCGTGTGCTGCGTCCAGCCGACCGCGTAGGCGAAGGCCGTGGTCCGCTCACGCCCGGAGTTCTCCGTGACCAGCTCGCACACCTGCCGGAACAGGTCCTGCGGCACCCCGCAGACCTGCTCGACCATCTCGGGGGTGTAGCGGGCGTAGTGGCGCTTGAGCACCTGGAAGACACAGCGCGGGTGGGTGAGCGTCTCGTCCCGCTCCGGCTCGCCCTCGCCGATCACCGCGCCGCCGGAGCCGTGCGCCTCGCCGCGTGCCGCCTCGGTCACCGAACCGCCGGTGCGCTTCTCGTACTCCGCGTCGCGCTGGCCGGAGGCCGCCTGGACCTCGGTGCCCTCGTACTGCCAGCTGCTGTTGTCGTAGGAGCGGCTGTCGGCGTCGAGCCCGGAGAAGACGCCCCCCAGGTCCTCGGTGTCCCGGAAGTCCTCCCGCAGGATCACCGGGGCGTTGCTGTACGCCACGATGTAGTCGCGGAAGTACTTCTCGTGCTCCAGGACGTGGTTGACGATCCCGCCGAGGAACACGATGTCCGTTCCCGCGCGCAGCGGCACGTGCACGTCGGCGAGCGCGCTGGTGCGGGTGAAGCGCGGATCGACATGGATCACCTTGGCGCCCCGCGCCTTGGCCTCCATCACCCACTGGAACCCGACCGGATGGCACTCGGCCATGTTCGAGCCCTCGATGACGATGCAGTCCGCGTTCTGCAGGTCCTGCTGGAAGGTGGTCGCGCCGCCGCGTCCGAACGAGGTTCCCAGACTGGGAACGGTGGAGGAGTGTCAAACACGCGCCTGGTTCTCGATCTGGATCGCTCCGAGCGCCGTGAACAACTTCTTGATCAGGTAGTTCTCTTCGTTGTCGAGCGTGGCCCCGCCGAGGCTCGCGATGCCGAGCGTGCGCCGGGTGCGGGTCTCGTCGACCTCCCACTCCCAGCCGGCCCGGCGCGCCTCGACCACCCGGTCGGCGATCATGTCCATCGCCGTGTCGAGGTCCAGCCGCTCCCACCCGGTGCCGTACGGGCGCCGGTAGAGGACGTGGTGCTCGCGGGCGTCCCCGGTCGTCAGCTGCAGGCTCGCCGCACCCTTGGGGCACAGCCGGCCGCGCGAGATGGGGGAGTCCGGGTCGCCCTCGATCTGGGTGACCTTCTCGTCCTGGACGTACACGTTCTGGCCGCAGCCCACCGCGCAGTACGGGCAGACGGACTTCACCACCCGGTCGGCGGTGGCCACCCGGGGCTGCAGTCGCTCACTGCGCCCGCTCTTGGCCGCGGCGCCCCGGCCCAGTGGATCGGTGCCCGTCAGCTGGCGGTAGACCGGCCAGGAGTCGATCCAGGTGCGTACGCCCACGGCCACTCCTCCCGCTCGTTCTCCTGATTTTCCCGCACACGCGCGGCCACGGCATCTCTCGCCCTGGTGGGCCGCGGAGTACCCCCGTCGGGCGGGGCCAAACAGAGGCGCCGGGGAGCCGGGAAGCCCCGTCGCTGGTGTGTCGGCGCACGGCCCGCCACCTGGTGCCGGTAATGTCCGGTTGGCACCGCCGTCGCGAGGCCGTCGGGCAGTCCCGGGTATCCGGGAGGAACGCGAGGCCCAGGCGCTCGCCCTCCCCGCGCCCGGAGGTGACCCCCTTGCCCGCTGTCCGCCGCCCCTACGTCCTGCTGTTCGACGTGAACGAGACGCTCACCGACATGGCCCCGCTCGCCGCCCGCCTGGAGCACGTCGGTCTGCCCGGGCACCTCCTCACCGCCTGGTTCGCCGGCGTGCTGCGGGACGGCGTGGCCCTCACCCTGGCCGGCGGCCACGCCTCCTTCGCGGCCGTCGCCGGGGAAGGCCTGCGGGCGCTGGCGGCCGCCGAGGAGGGCGCCAGCGACCCGGAACAGGCCGCGGCGTACGTCCTCGCCGGACTGCCCGACCTGCCCCTGCACCCGGACGTGCCCCGAGGCGTACGCGCGCTGCACGCGGCCGGTTACCGACTGGCCACCCTGACGAACGGCTCGGCCGACACCACCCGTGCCGTGCTGGACCGGGCCGGGCTGACCGACTGCTTCACCACCCACCTGGACGTGGCGGGCCCCGGCCGCTGGAAGCCCGCCCGGGAGGCCTACGCGTACGCCCTGGACGCCGTGGGCGTGGCCGCCGACGAGGCCCTGCTGGTCTCGGTGCACCCCTGGGACATCGACGGCGCCGGCCGCGCCGGCCTGACCACCGCCTGGCTGCGCCGCACATCGCACCCCTACCCCTCGGTGGCCCGCCCCGCCGGCCTGACCGCGACTTCGCTGCCGGACCTGGCGGCCCGGCTCGGCGCCGAGTAGGTCAACGGCCGCGCGCGGCGAGCCGTTCCCGCTGCGGTACGACCGTGTACGCGGGATCCTCGGCGGACGCC
Organism: Streptomyces filipinensis; assembly: GCF_014649495.1. Taxonomy (GTDB): domain Bacteria; phylum Actinomycetota; class Actinomycetes; order Streptomycetales; family Streptomycetaceae; genus Streptomyces; species Streptomyces filipinensis. The sequence goes on from NZ_BMTD01000005.1 coordinate 45,689, forward strand.
ACCCCGGCGTGGAACACGCCGAAGCGCAGCGCCGCCGAGCCGGTGAGCAGGGCGGCCCCGGACGCCAGGGCGAGCCGCCGGTCCCGTCCGCCGAACAGGGCGAGGGCCGCGCCGCCCGCCGTCAGGAGCTCCGCCGCCCGTAGCAACAGGTGGGGCCTGCCCTGGTCGAAGGACTCGGCGGGCAGGCCCATGCGCCGCTTCATCGTCCGGAACGCACCCAGTTCCAGGGCGGCCCCGAGGACGGCCGTCCGACGGGCGGGCCCCGCCTCGGCGGTCGGAGCCGCGGCCAGGGCCAGACCGGACGCGGCGGTGGCCGCGGAGCCCGCGAAGACGAACGGCAGTTCCCGGTAGCCCTCGTGCCATGCGGGCACCGCCGTGTCCGAGAGCAGCACCGCGGTGTAGGTCGCCACCGCTGGGCCGAGCACGGCGGAGGCCGCCGTCGCGGCCGAGCCCAGCAGCCGCCAGCGGCCCGCCACCTCGGTGGCCGCCGCGGTCAGCGTCAGCGGCGCGTACCCCGCCAGCAGCCACGAGCCCACGCTCATCGGGGAGGTCGGCTTGAGGACCCGCAGCATGTTCAGGAAGCGGGCCGGGCGGCCCAGGTCGTGCACCAGCGCGGCCAGTGAGAGCGAGATCGCCCCGGCCGCCCCGAGCTTCGCCGGGGCCGCGAGCCCCGGCCGGCCGGTGACCTGGCCTCCGGCCGCGAGCAGCGAGGAGGCCCCGGCCAGGCCGCCCAGGTAGAGATAGCCCGCGATGTCCAGGGGCTTCCACGTCGGCTTGTTCAGCACCGGCTTGCCGTAGTACGACGAGAACGTGGCGTCCGGCACCATGGGCTGCTCGCCCCGCCCTCGCCGCCGCCGACGGCGACCCGCGCGCGTGCCCGTCGGCGCCTCCCGGCCGGGCCGCGTGCCCTGTACGCCGTGGCGCGTGACGTCCGACTCGCTCATCGCGGCCTCCGCAGGAAACCGCCGAGGGCGAGGGCGGCCAGGGAGGCGGCGGCCAGGGCCGCGTGCCGCCACATGTCGGGCAGGTCCCGGGTGGTGACCACCGGGTCCGGGGGCAGGCCGTAGACCTCCGGGTCGTCCAGCAGCAGGAAGAACGCCCCGTCGCCGCCGACCCCGTCCTCGGGGTTCTCGCCGTACAGCCGGGCGTCGGTCACGCCGGCCGCGCGCAGCTGCGCCACCCGGTCCCGGGCCCGCTCGCGCAGTTCCTCCAGCGGGCCGAACTGGATGGAGTCCGTGGGGCAGGACTTGGCGCAGGCGGGCTCCATGCCGACGCCGAGCCGGTCGTAGCACAGCGTGCACTTCCACACCCGGCCGTCGTCCTTGCGCTGGTCGATGACGCCGTACGGGCAGGCGGGCACGCAGTAGCCGCAGCCGTTGCAGACGTCCTCCTGGACGACGACCGTGCCGAACTCGGTGCGGAACAGGGCCCCGGTCGGGCAGACGTCCAGGCAGGCGGCGTGCGTGCAGTGCTTGCACACGTCCGAGGCCATCAGCCAGCGCAGCTCGGTGCGGCCGTCGGGCGAGAGGGGCGAGATCTGCCCGGCGGGCGCGCCCTCGGGGGCCGGGCCCGGCGGGGGAGCGGTGGCGCCGGGACCGGGGGAGGCGGCGTCGGTGCCGAGGCGCGCTGCGGCGGCGAACACGTCGACGTCCTCGTGCGCCACCCCGGGCTCCTGCCCGCCGAACGGTTTGCGCTGCTCGATGAAGGCCACGTGCCGCCAGGTGTCGGCGCCCAGGCTCTGGGTGTTGTCGTAGGACATACCGGTCAGTTCGAGACCGTCCTCAGGGATGGCGTTCCACTCCTTGCAGGCCACCTCGCACGCCTTGCAGCCGATGCACACCGAGGTGTCCGTGAAGAAGCCCATCCGCGGCGGGGCGTCCGGGTAGCCGGAGGCGCCGGCCACGTCCGGCTGCGGGCCGTACAGCAGGTTTCCGCGGACCTCGTCGCCCTCGCTCATCCCCGTGCCTCCTCCCTCATCACTCCTCGCCCTCCTCGGGTACCTCGCCCGACGCCGCTCGCACGCAGGCCTGGCAGAAGCCGATGTGCAGCACCGGCGCCTACGCCTCGGAGGTCGTCGGCCGCGCAGCGGCGGAGACGAGCCGGTGTACGGCCGTTCCCTCATGTCCGGGTGGAAGAGGAACGTCAGCCAGACGCCCGCCTCGGACACCGCCACCGCGCCCGCCTTGCGCCCGTGCCGGGCCCCTCTCTCCCGGTGCTCTGTATTGAGCCTGGCACGGGTGCCCTTGCGACGCTCGCCCGAAACGGTCGCGCCGGTCTGGGCGTCCGGAGGGGCCCGGACGTGCCTCGCGGGCACGGGGGAGAAGTCCCGCCCGCACGCCTTGGACAAACTGTTCCGGATACCCGGCTGACCCGGCCTCATGCCTGTCTCCGCGGGTGATTTTCATGATCGTCGAAGGTTGGCCGGATGCTTTGTCCGAGCCGGTCCAGCTGGGTTAACCTGCGGCGTATTTTCTCATCGTGCACGTCCGTGAACTGCGGAAATGTACATGCCAGCCGCCGGGTCAGGCCGTGTGCCCGGCAGTGGTTCCGAGCCCTCGCGCGAGGGCTCCTGGGGAGTGGAACGAGGGTGCGCATGGCCGGCAGGGCTGCCGGGACGACGGACGTGGTCCCGGGTGATGAGGAACTGAGAAGACTGCTCGCGGGGCTGACCGCGGTGCGCGACGGAGACTTCGGCACCCGGTTGCCGGACGATTCCACCGGGCTCATGGGGGACATCGCCACCGTCTTCAACGGCATGGTCGACCAGTTGTCCGTGTTCACCTCCGAAGTCACCCGCGTGGCCCGCGAGGTGGGCACCGAAGGCACCCTCGGCGGGCAGGCGCGGGTGCCCGGGGTCTCCGGCACCTGGGCCGACCTGACCGACTCCGTCAACGCGATGGCGGGCAATCTCACCACCCAGGTCCGTGACATCGCCCAGGTCGCCACGGCGGTGGCCAAGGGCGACCTGTCCCAGAAGATCGACGTCGACGCACGGGGCGAGATCCTCCAGCTGAAGGAGACCGTCAACACGATGGTCGATCAGCTTTCGGCGTTTGCGGACGAGGTGACCCGGGTGGCCCGCGAGGCCGGCACCGAGGGCAGGCTCGGCGGACAGGCACAGGTTCCCGGCGTCGCCGGCGTCTGGCGGGACCTGACGGACTCGGTCAACTTCATGGCCGGGAATCTCACCGCGCAGGTGCGCAATGTCGCCCAGGTGACGACGGCCGTCGCCCAGGGCGACCTGTCACAGAAGATCACCGTGGACGCGCGTGGCGAGATCCTGGAGCTGAAGAACACCATCAACACGATGGTGGACCAGCTTTCGGCCTTTGCGGACGAGGTGACCCGGGTGGCCCGCGAGGTGGGCACCGAGGGCCGGCTCGGCGGCCAGGCGGACGTCAAGGGTGTCAAGGGCACCTGGCGGGACCTGACGGACTCGGTGAACTTCATGGCCGGGAACCTGACAGCCCAGGTGCGCAACGTGGCCCAAGTGGCCACCGCGGTGGCGCAGGGCGATCTCTCGCAGAAGATCACGGTGGACGCGCGCGGCGAGATCCTGGAGCTGAAGAACACCATCAACACGATGGTCGACCAGCTCTCGGCGTTCGCCGACGAGGTGACCCGGGTGGCGCGCGAGGTCGGCACCGAGGGCCGGCTCGGCGGGCAGGCGCAGGTGCGCGGGGTCGCCGGCACCTGGAAGGACCTGACCGACAACGTCAACGTGATGGCCTCCAACCTCACCGGCCAGGTCCGTTCGATCGCCCAGGTCGCCACCGCCGTGGCCAAGGGCGACCTCTCACAGAAGATCACCGTCGAGGCCAAGGGTGAGGTCGCCGCCCTCGCCGACGTCATCAACACCATGGTCGACACCCTCTCGGCGTTCGCGGACGAGGTGACCCGGGTGGCCCGCGAGGTGGGCACCGAGGGCCGGCTCGGCGGGCAGGCCCATGTGCCCAACGTGGCCGGTACCTGGAAGGACCTGACCGACAACGTCAACTCCATGGCCAACAACCTCACCGGCCAGGTCCGCAACATCGCGCTGGTGACGACGGCCGTGGCCAAGGGCGACCTGTCGAAGAAGATCGACGTCGACGCGCGCGGCGAGATCCTCGAACTGAAGACCACCATCAACACGATGGTCGACCAGCTCTCCGCGTTCGCCGATGAGGTGACCCGGGTGGCGCGCGAGGTCGGCACCGAGGGCCGGCTCGGCGGTCAGGCCGAGGTGGAGGGCGTCTCCGGCACCTGGAAGCGCCTCACGGAGAACGTCAACGAACTCGCCGGGAACCTCACCCGGCAGGTGCGCGCCATCGCCGACGTCGCCAGCGCCGTCGCCGAGGGCGACCTGACCCGGTCCATCACCGTCGACGCCTCGGGTGAGGTGGCCGACCTCAAGGACAACATCAACTCCATGGTGGAGTCGCTGCGCGAGACCACCCGGGCCAACCAGGAACAGGACTGGCTGAAGACGAACCTCGCCCGGATCTCCGGCCTCATGCAGGGACACCGCGACCTGCCCGTCGTCGCCGAACTCATCATGGACGAGCTGGCACCCCTGGTCCTGGCCCAGTACGGCGCCTTCTACCTCGCCGAGGACGGCCCGTCGGGACCCGAGCTGCGGCTCGTCGGCTCCTACGGCCGGCCCGAGGAGGACACCCGGCCCGACGTCATCCCCTTCGGCCGCTCCCTGGTCGGCCAGGCCGCGCGCAGCCGCCGCACCATCGCCGTGGAGGAGCTGCCGCCCGGCTACGTCACCATCTCGTCCGGACTCGGACGGATCGAACCCACCGTGCTGTTGCTGCTGCCCATCGTGTTCGAGGAGCAACTCCTCGGCGTCATCGAGCTGGCGTCCGTCACCCGGTTCACCGCGGTCCACCGGGACTTCCTGCAGCAGCTGGTGGACACCATCGGCGTCAACGTCAACACGATCGTCGCCAACGCCCGCACCGACGAACTCCTCGAAGAGTCGCAGCGCCTGACCAGTGAACTGCAGTCGCGCTCCGCGGAGTTGCAGGTCAGGCAGGAGGAACTCCAGCAGTCCAACGCCGAACTGGAGGAGAAGGCCTCGCTGCTGGCCGAGCAGAACCGGGACATCGAGGCGAAGAACCTGCAGATCGAGCAGGCTCGGCAGGAACTCGAAGCGCGTGCACAGCAATTGTCGCTCGCGTCCAAGTACAAGTCCGAGTTCCTCGCCAACATGAGCCACGAGCTGCGCACCCCGCTCAACAGCCTGCTCATCCTCGCCCAGCTGCTCGCCCAGAACCCGTCGCGCAACCTCACCCCGAAGCAGGTCGAGTACGCGGGCATCATCCACTCGGCCGGCTCGGACCTGCTTCAGCTGATCAACGACATCCTGGACCTGTCCAAGGTCGAGGCCGGCAAGATGGACGTCACCCCCGAGCGGGTGCCGCTGCGCCAGCTGATCGAGTACGTAGAAGCCACCTTCCGGCCCATGACCTCGCAGAAGAGCCTGGAGTTCACTGTCAGCACGGCCGCCGGCGCACCCGCCGACCTGCTGACCGACGACTCCCGGCTGCGGCAGATCCTGCGCAACCTGCTGTCCAACGCGGTGAAGTTCACCGAACAGGGCGGTGTCGAGCTGCGCGTGGAGCCCGCTGCCGACGACGAGGTGCCCGAGGACGTGATGCGCGGCGGCGCGGTCGTCGCGTTCCGCGTGAAGGACACCGGTATCGGAATTCCGGAACAGCAACTGGAGTCCGTCTTCGGGGCGTTCCAGCAGGCGGACGGCACGACGAGCCGCAAGTACGGAGGCACCGGCCTCGGCCTGTCCATCACCCGGGAGATCGCCCACCTGCTCGGCGGCGCCGTCGCCGTCGACAGCACACCCGGCAAGGGCAGCACCTTCACGCTCTTCCTGCCCGTCGCCCGGCCCGACTTCGACGCGCTGCTGCGCGCTGGACGCACGGCGCCGAAGGCGGCCGAACCGGAGCGAACGGACGCAGCGACCGGGGAAGAGCCCACGGCAGCAGCGCCGCTCGACCGTGCGAAGAGGCGGCGCGCGCGCCGGCTGCTGGTCGTCGAGGAGCGGCCGCGCGGCCTGCTGACACTCGTTGCGGAGAGCGTGGTCGGCGACCTCCGGCACGGCCACGCCGACGGCGCCGGTGTGGCCGTCGACATCATCACCGCGATCGGCGCCCAGGAGGCGGCCGGTGCCCTCGCTGCCGAGTCCTGCCATTGTGTCGTCGTGGACCTGGGCCTGCCGGACGGGGAGTCGGCCCGGTTCCTGGAGGCGCTGCGCGCAGACTCGGCTCTCTCGGGCGTCCCCGTGCTGGTGCACAGCTCCCTGCGTGCCGAGCAACCGGCTGGGGAGCCGGGCGGCTCGCTGGAGCACCTGTCCAGCCTGGACGAGCTGCGGGAGCGGATCGCCCTGCACCTGTCGGCCGAGGAGCCCGGCGAGGTGCTCACCCTGGTCCGCACCGAGGAACCACAGCACACGGCGGCGGACTTCGGTGACGAGCACACCCGCGGGCGTACCGTCCTCGTCGTCGACGACGACGCGCGGAACCTCTTCGCGCTCAGCGGCATCCTCGAACTGCACGGCTTCCGCGTCCTGCACGCCGACAACGGCCGCAAGGGCATCGAGACGCTCGTCAACAACCCGGACGTCGAACTCGTACTGATGGACGTGATGATGCCCGAGATGGACGGGTACACGGCAACGACCGAGATCCGCAAGATGCCGCAGTACGCCGACCTGCCGGTCATCGCCGTCACCGCCAAGGCGATGCAGGGTGACCGGGACAAGAGCCTCGCCTCCGGCGCCAGCGACTACGTCACAAAACCGGTGGACACCCATGATCTCATCGCCTGCGTCCGGCGCTGGCTCCCCGCATGACGGCGGCGACGGCACCGCTCACCCGCCCGTCCGCAGGCCGAGGAGTACCGAACCGGTGAACAGTCATGAACCGTCTGCCGGAGCGGACGCACCGACCGGCGTGCCCGCTCAGGTCCTGTCCGTGGACACCGCGCCGGCCGACGGCCCGGCGACGTCGCCGGTGGGCAGGCTCGCCGCCACCGTGGAGCGGCTGCGCCGCGAGGTGCGGTCCGCGCAGGCGGAGGCTGAGGGCAGGGCGCTGATCGAGCTGGCCAAGGGCATCCTGGTGGAACGCCTGGGCTGCGGCCCCGCCCAGGCTGCCCGCCAGCTCGCCGAACTCGCCGAGCAGGCTCAGATGACCCCGCTGGAGTTCGCGGTGGACGTCATCAACCAGGCGGCCCGGGACCGGGTCACTGAAGTCAGCGAGGCGTTCCTGTCCGTCGCCGCGGATCCCGCCGGGCCGGTCGAGGAGTCGGCCGCTGTACGGTTGCGTGCCGCCGAGAGCGGCGTGCTCGCCGCGGATGACACCCAGGCGATGGCCGACTCGCTGCTCGAACACGCCCTGCGCCCGCTCGGCGCGGTCGCCGTCGCGATCTGGGCGGCCGGCTCCGACGGGTCGCTGACCCTCGCGGGCAGCGCCGGATTCGCAGCGGCCGAGGCGGCCCGCTGGCATTACGTCCCACCCGACGTGGCCACGGTGGCCCGGCGCGGCCTCACCGAGCCGGACGGGCAGTGGCTGCCTTCGCTCACCGCCTCCGGGCTGCCCACGATCGGCCGACGGGACTACGCCGACGGCGCCCGGATCGCCGTACCCGCGGGTGCGGGCGGCCGGATCCACGGCGTCCTGGAGATCGCCTGGCCGGGGCCCGAGGAGCCGCTGCCGCGCCCTGTGGTGCGGCAGGTGGAGGCGCTCGCCGAGCTCTGCGCGCACACCCTGGAGACCTTCGTGCTGCCCTCCGCGGCCACGCAGGAGCTCCGGGTGCTGCCCGACGTGGTGGAGCTGATGGACCTGGCGGAGGGCTTGCACGACCCGGCGCTGGTCCTGGTGCCGCACCTGGACAACACCGGGCAGCTCGTCGACTTCCGGATCCAGCACGTCAACAGCCGCTTCCTCGACCCCGCGGGCCGGCCGCGGGCCGTCGTCGGGGGCGCCCTGCTGCTGGAGGCCTACCCCATGGCCGCCGGCTCCAGCGAGCTGTTCCAGCGCGTGGAACGGGTCTATGCCACAGGCGAGCCGTTCCGCGCCAGTCGCATGCGGCTCACCGCGTTGGTCGACCAGGTGCCGCTCTCCGCGGTCGCGGACATCAGCATCAGCCGGCACGGCTGCAGCGTGCTGCTCATCTGGCGCATCGAGGACGAGGCCGCGCGGCTGGCCAGCCTGCTGCAGCACGCCCAGCGGCTCGGGCGGATCGGTGGCTTCGAGGAGAACCTGCTGACCGGCGAGATCACCTGGAACGGCCAGCTGTTCAACCTGTACGGGCGCCCGACCACCAGCCCGCCGGTCCCCCTGGAGGACCTGCCCGCTCACGCCCACTCCGACGACGCCGTCGCCATCGGCCGTTTCCTGCGCGCGCTGCTGCACCACCGCAGGCCGGCGTCGGCCGCGTTCCGGCTGCTGCGTCCGGACGGGGTGACCCGGCACATCCGCGTGGTCGCCGAACCGGTCCTCGACACCGACGGTGAGCTGCTCGTCGTCCGCGGCGCCTACCAGGACATCTCGGCCCAGCACTGGACCGAGGTCGCCCTGGCCGCGACCCGCGACCAGCTCGCCCAGACCGAGCAGCAGGCTCACGAACGCAACAGGCTCACCCTCCAGCTCCAGCACGCCATCATGCCGCCCGCCCAGGCGCCGCTGCGAGTACCCGGCCTGCAGGTGGCGGTGCGCTACCGACCGGCCGAGACCGAGCAGCTGGTCGGCGGCGACTGGTACGACGCCGTCGTGCTGCCCTCCGGGCTGGTGCTGCTGTGCGTGGGGGACGTCGCCGGGCACGGCATCGAGGCGGCCACCAGCATGGTCGTGCTGCGCAACGCACTGCGCGGACTCGCCGTCACAGGGGCCGGCCCGGCCCAGCTGCTGGCCTGGCTGAACATTGTCGCCCACCATCTGACGGGCGCCGTCACCGCCACCGCCGTCTGCGGCCTGTACGACGGCGAGCGCAGGACCCTGCGCTGGGCGCGCGCGGGTCATCTCCCCCCGGTGCTGGTCCGTGAGGAGGACGCCACCGCGCTGCCCGCGCTCAAGGGGCTGCTGCTGGGTGCCCTGCCGGAGGCGGTCTACGAGGAGACCGAGGAGCAACTGGCCGCCGGGGACACCCTGCTGATGTACACCGACGGGCTGATCGAGCGCCGGGACCGCTCGGTGGAGGAGTCGCTGTCCCATCTGCTGGACACGGCGCGCTCGGCGCCGACGACCCTGGACCAGCAGCTGGACCGGTTGCTCACCTACAGCAAGTCGGACACCGACGACGACACCTGCATCGTGGGCATCAGGGTTTCCTGACCGCGGGGCCGGATCCCCCGTCGGTGAGCGGTACGGTGACGGTGACCCGCTTGCCGCGGGGCAGCCGGGTCACCTCCAGGTCGCGGGAGATCATGGCGACGAGGTGCAGCCCATGACCGCCGACCCGGCCAGGGTCGGGTGGGCGGCGCCGGGGTGTCTCGGCGGAGGTGTCCGTCACCGTGATCCGCAACCCGTCGGGCAGCACTTCCAGGCACAGGGCGCACGGGCCCGGGGCGTGTTTGGCCGCGTTGGTGACCAGTTCGCTGACGACGAGCTGGGCATCCTGCACCGAGCGTCGCGCGAGTGCGGGCCGGGCCCGGGACAGCAGGGAGGCGACGGCGTCTCTGGCGTCGCCGATGCTGGTCACGCCGGTGTCCCAGGTGCGGCTGTAGCGCAGGGGCGCGGGCCGCGCCTGCGTCATCGCGTGGGTCCTGAGCGAGATGTCCATACGTCGTTGCCCATCCTCTGGGGTCAGGGTCCCTTCCTGCGCACAGTGAGATCGTGCCGTCCCCTGGCCGGTTACCCGCTGAGCCATCGATCAAGGGGACGTTCGCCGGGAATCCTCCGGTTGCGCAGGCTCCCCTGGTGAGGGGCCGCAGCTGCGTGAGGCGCACGGGCAGCGGGCAGCGGAAACGGTCCCCGTACACCGCGGAACGGGTCCGGGAAGGCCAGCTTCCGCTGGATTTCCCGGACCCGCTCGGAGTCGAACAGCCGCGTGGACCGGCATGCCTCAGTGCTTGAAGGTGTCCTTGGCCTTCTCCTTGGCCTGCCGCGCGTCTCCGCGGGCACCCTCCATGCGCCCCTCGGCCTCCAGCCGCTCGTTGCCGACCGCGCGGCCCACGGCCTCCTTGGCCTTGCCCTTGGCCTGCTCGACCTTGCCCTTCGCCTTCTGGTTGCCAGCCATCGGTGTCACATCCCAACGTGTTCGCGGTGTCTGGACGACATTCGGCTTGCCACTGGGCCGCTGTCCAAACCACCGAGCGGGCGCGTGATTACTTACGCCTGGTTGAACAGTGCAAACTGATAAGCCTATCGTTAGTACTCATGGACACGGTTGCACTCGCCGCCGCGCTGCGGCTGGCCATGGGCCGGATCGTCCGCCGACTGCGGCAGGCGCACGCCGTCGGGGACCTGACTCTGTCCGGCGTCTCGGTGCTGGCCAGGCTGGCCCGCACCGGTCCCGACTCGCCCGGTTCGCTGGCCGAGCTGGAACGGGTCCGGCCGCAGGCGATGGCCAGCACGCTCGCGGGACTCGAACAGCGCGGACTGGTGAGCCGTACCCCGGACGCGGCCGACGGCCGCCGGGCCATCGTGTCGATCAGCGACGAGGGACGGACGGTGCTGGAACAGCGACGCTCCGAGTCCGTCGGCCGGCTCGCCCACGCCCTGGACGAGTTCACCCCGCAGGAACGGCAGGCGCTGTACGACGTACTGCCCCTGCTCGACCGGCTGGCGGAACGACTGTGACCGGCGACGTGCCCGGCACCGGCCTACGGGTCCGGTTGCTCGCCCGCTCCGCCCGGCTGCGGGACACGCCTCCGGGCCCGGGCTACAAGTGGGTCGCCCTCTCCAACACCACGCTCGGCGTGCTGATCGCCACGATGGACGCCTCCATCGTGATCATCTCGCTGCCGGCGATCTTCCGCGGGATCGGCCTGGACCCGCTCGCGGCCGGCAACATCGGCTACCTGCTGTGGATGATCCTCGGCTATCTGCTGGTCTCGGCCGTCCTGGTGGTCGTCCTCGGCCGGCTCGGCGACATGTTCGGGCGGGTACGGATCTACAACCTGGGTTTCCTGGTCTTCGCCTGCGCCTCCGTCGCCCTGTCCCTCGACCCGTTCCGGGCGGGCGCGGGCGCGCTGTGGCTGATCCTCTGGCGCATCGTGCAGGCCTTCGGCGGCTCGATGCTCACCGCCAACTCGGCCGCCATCCTCACCGACGCCTTCCCGGCCCGGCAGCGCGGCATGGCCCTCGGGGTCAACCAGATCACCGCGCTCGCCGGGCAGTTCCTCGGCCTGCTCGCCGGTGGCCTGCTCGCCGCGGTGGACTGGCGGGCGGTGTTCTGGGTGAGCGTCCCGGTCAGCGTCACCGGCACCGTCTGGTCGTATCTGAGCCTGCGCGAGACCTCGGCCGGCGGACGCGGCCGCATCGACTGGCTCGGCAACCTCACCTTCGCCTCCGGCGCCGGCATCCTGCTCGCCGGCATCACCTACGGCATCCAGCCCTACGGCGGCCAGCCCACCGGCTGGACCGATCCCTGGGTGCTCGCGGGCCTGATCGGCGGCGTGTCCCTGCTGCTGGCGTTCTGCCTGGTCGAGACGCGGGTCGCCGAGCCCATGTTCCGGCTGTCGCTGTTCAGGGTGCGGGCGTTCGCCGCCGGCAACCTGGCCGCCCTGCTGACCGCGATAGCCCGCGGCGGTCTGCAGTTCATGCTGATCATCTGGCTCCAGGGCATCTGGCTGCCCCTGCACGGCTACGACTACGAGGACACCCCGCTGTGGGCGGGCATCTTCATGCTCCCGCTCACCCTCGGCTTCCTCGTCGCCGGGCCGGTCTCCGGCTATCTCTCCGACCGGTTCGGCGCCCGTGTCTTCTCCACCGCCGGACTGGTGGTCGTCGCCGCGTCCTTCCTCGGCCTGCTGGCCCTGCCGGTGAACTTCGGCTACGGCCCCTTCGCGGCGCTGCTGCTCCTCAACGGCGTGGGCCAGGGCATGTTCTCCTCGCCGAACACCTCCTCCATCATGGGCAGCGTGCCGGCCCGCCACCGGGGCGTGGCCTCCGGGATGCGCTCCACCTTCCAGAACTCCGGCACCGCCCTGTCCATCGGCGTCTTCTTCTCGCTGATGGTCTCCGGTCTCGCGAGCACGCTGCCGAAGACGCTCAGCAGCGGGCTCCAGGCGCACGGCGTGCCCGCCGGGACCGCGCACCAGGTGGCCGCGCTGCCGCCGGTCAGCACCCTGTTCGCCACGTTCCTCGGAAACAACCCGGTCGGCCATCTGCTCGGCGACGGCGGCACCCTGGACCACCTGACCGCGGCCCAGCGGGCCACCCTGACCGGCCACACCTTCTTCCCGGAACTGGTCTCCGGGCCCTTCCACCACGGCCTGGCCGTCGTCTTCACCGTGGCCGCGGGCATGGCGCTGGTCTCCGCGGTCGCCTCCGCCCTGCGCGGTCGTCACGAGCGCGCCGACGACGACCCCCGGCAGCCAGGGCCGGGCCACCCGGCGACGGCCCGGCCCACACGCACGTCGTCCTAGCCGGCGTAGGCCCGCAGCGGGTAGTGGTCGGAGAGGTCGGTGTAGGTGTACGACGTGCCCCAGCTGGTCACGGTCCAGGGCGCCGACTCCTCCTTGACGACCTCGTTCGTCCACCCGCCGGGACGGGGGTGGCCGGCCCGGGGCAGGACGTAGTCCAGGTCCTCGCGCGGATCGCCCGGGTAGCGGTAGCGGGCGACGGAGTTCTCCCGGGTGTCGAACGAGTACGGGTGCCCGGTCCGCACGTCGGCCCCGGCCAGACCGGCGTCGGCGAGCATCGAGCCGTACTCGGCGCTGCGCGAGTCGACATTGAAGTCGCCCGCCACCAGTACCTCCTCGTCCGCCGGGATGTTCTTGGCGTCCAGGAAGGCGTCGACGGTCTGGAACTGACGGCTGCGATCCCGCGCCGCCTCACCCGCGCCGCAGCCCGAGTCCGTGGACTGCGTATGGGTGCCGATCACATGCACCCTGGTGCCGATCACATTCAACACCACATAGGCGAAGCCCTTGTTGGACCACCAGTCCGAGCCGCACGCGTCCTTGTAGACGTACTGCTCCCGGTGCACGATCGGCCACCGGCTCAGCACGGTCACCCCGCCGTCCTCCGGCGTGGTCGACGAGTACGCCCCGCCGGTCGCGTCCCAGCCGTCGCGGCTCCGCCCCACCACCGGGGTCTGGTACGGGTACTGGGCCGCCGCCGCGCTCTTCAGCGCGTCCGACGAGGAGTTGTCGAACGCCTCCTCGAGCACCACCACGTCGTTGCCCCGGAAGAAGGACGCCTTCGGTATCTCGGCGGCCCGGTGGTCCTGCCCCCAGTTCGGGTAGAGGTTCTTGCTCATCAGGAAGACGTTGTACGTCAGGACCTTCAGCGCGGGTGCCGGTGCGGCCGCGGCCGCGGGCGTGGGGCCGGCGAGCGCGGCGGCGGGCAGGGCGAGGGCGAGCACGGCAGCGGCGAGAGCGCGGCGCGGTGCGAAGGACGTCACTGGATCTCCCTGTCGATGAAGGGGCTGAGTGGCGCCGCACATCAAACCACTGCGGATTACCCACAGGTAACACCCAGGAGCGCACCAGTTGGCCGCCGGTGGAGGAACGGGGCGCGTGACACGCACTCCGGCCAGGGGGGGAGGGGAAACGCGCCGGGTGGGCTGCTTGCCTTTTCGTCATATGACGGAACAAGGTGGGAAGAGGTGACGGTCAGGAAGCGGCCGGGGGCCGGCGAGCTGATCGAGGTGTGTGGTGAGCCAGTGTGCGCAGTCCGTGGGTGGTGCACCGTGACGGGGAGGGCCACGGTGACCGTGCAGCCGGTGACCGAGCGGGCGGTGGTGCTGCGACTGTCGGGAACTCTCGACGCCCAGGACGCCGGAGTGCTCGGACGCGAGCTGGCCGTGCGGCTGAGGAGGGCCGACGAGCGGGGCCTCCGGCTCGTCCTGGACATGTCGGCGGTGCATCGCGTGAGCGGCACCGCGGTGCACACCCTCGACGCCCACACCCGGCACCGCGCCGCCGAGCCCGTCCTGGTGACGGGAGCCACCGCCCAGGTCCGCCGGGTGCTCACGACGACATCCCTGCCGGGCATCCGGCTGTACCCGAGCCTTGAGGGCGCCCTCGCCGTCGTGTGCGGCACTCGCGCGGACCAGGCCGAGAAGCCCCCGTCCTACCCGGCGGAGAACACCTCGGGCGAGGTCTTCGGGCTGCGGGCCAAGGCCCGTACCAGCGGGATCATCGGGATGGCCCAGGGCATCCTGATCGCCCGTTACGCCCTGACCGGCCCGGCCGACGCCTTCGCCCTGCTGCGCGCGGCCTCCCAGCACCACAACGTGCCCGTGCGCGTGGTGGCCTCGGCGGTGGTGACCGCGCCACCGCCATGGACGGCCCAGCAGTGGTTCCCCGGGCGCCGGCACACCCCGCCGCCGGTCCTAGGGCTGCCGCAGGCCGACCGGGTCGACCCACGCGACCGACGGCACGTCCTGAGAGCGGCCGTGTACGCGGCGGTGACACTGGGGGACGCCGACGCGGCCGAGATCCACCTCACCGACAGCGTGCAGGACGAGGCGCTCGTGCTGGAGGCCCACCACGGACTGGACGCCGCCTACCGCGACTGCCTGGCGCTGGTCGACGGACCGCCCGCCGTGTGCGCGCGGGCTCGGGGCGAAGGGCGGCCGGTGACCGTGCCGGACGTGGCCGCCGAGCCGGATCTGGCTGGTCATCCGGTGGGCCGGGCGGCGCTCGCGGTGGGCACCCGTGCGCTGCACGGTGTGCCGATGGTCACGGAGGACGGCGACTGCAACGGGGTGGTCTCGCTGCACCGTGCGGACCCCGGCGCCTGGCTGCAACCAGGTCAGGAGGCCGGCCTGGACGGCCTGGCGCGCAACCTGGCGGCGTGGCGGTCGTGGTACCGGCGCACCGTGGTGCAGGACGCGCTCGAGTACCTGCACACGCGGTGCGCCGAGGACTGAGCGGGCGGCGCCGGTCGGGTCAGCACTCGCGTCGCCGTCGCAGGGCATGCCGTACGGCGAAGGCCGCGACCAGGGCGGCGGCGGTGAACAGGACGTAGAGCTGGTAGCGCGAGACCTCGTCGTAGACGGTCGTGATGTGGTTGCCCACCAGGTAGGCCAGGGTCGTCCACAGGCCGACCCAGAGGGCGGCGCCGAGCGCGTTGAAGGCGAGGAAGCGGCGCCAGTGCATGCGCGTGGTGCCGGCGATGATGCCGTTGGCCTGGCGCAGGCCCTCGACGAACCGGGCCACGGTCACGATCTTGCCGCCGTGCCGGCCGAAGAACTCCTCGGCGGCCTCGAACCGCTTCGGCGTCAGGAAGACGTATCGTCCCCACCGGTGCACGAAGGGCCGCCCGCCGATCCGGCCGATCAGATAGCCGATGTTGTCTCCGATGACGGCGGCGGTGAACGCGATGACCGCCACGGCGACGACGTTCAGCCGACCCGCGCCCGCGTACACCCCCGCGGCCAGCAGGATGGTCTCGCCGGGGGCGGGGACGCCGAAGTCCTCCACGAAGACCACGGCCCCCACGGCCCAGTAGCCGTAGTGGCCGAGGAGCGGCGCCAGATGCGCCAGCGGACCCGGAAGCGGAGGGGCGGCCATGCCTCCACGGTACGTCGGCGCGATCAGCGGGCCTGTGCCTGGCTCCGGGGGCGACCTGCGCCGGGGCCGGCGACGACGGGTGGCAGGACAGGGGAGTGCGCTAGGGACCGACGGGGTCGGTGCCCTCGTCGTCACCGGCGGCGGGCTGACACGTGCGGCACAGTTCATGGTCCCCGTCGCGGGTGACGACCGTTCCCCACCCGAGGCACTGCTCGCAGTCGCGGGCGACGGTCAGGTCGGGGTGGGGAGGCAGAAGGGGGCTGCGGTGGACTCCGTATGCCATGCGGTGAGCGGCTCCTCGAAAGTCGCGGACGGACGCAAGGGGAAGAGGGCAAGGGAATCGGTGGGGAGCTGGTGACAACGCTGTCCGAGCTGTCTCCATTATGTCCTACTTTTCTAGTATGTCCAGTGTTCCTGGCACTCGGTGCCGGATTTTTCCGGCACCGAGTGCCCCACGTGCTGCCGCTGCGAGGTGGCGCGCCGTCGCGTCCTACAGGTCCGGGTCCCAGGCCACGAGCTGGTCGCAGAGGTGTCGGCCTGCTGCCGGGCACGGGCCGCGCGGCCTCGGACCGGGGCGGGCTAGAGTCTTCGCCGATCACCGGTACGGGCGAGGGGCGGGCGACAGTGGCGACGACGGAGCCCGGCGCGGTGAGTGACCTGCCGGTGCCGACGCGGAGCCGCATGGTCGTCGGATGGCTCCTGGTCGTGCTGCTGGCCGCCCCGACCACCTCGCTGCTGGGCGCCCTCGACGCCGGACTGGGCGGGGTGCTGGGTGCCATCACCCTCCTCCTGAGCTACCACCTGATCGTCCGGCGCCTGATCCTGCACCGGAACGCGGTGCCCAGGCGGGTCAAGGTCTGCTACGCGCTGGCGTCGATCGCGCTCGCCGCGGGCGCCGTCTACGCTTCACCCGCCAGACTGGTCGCCTTCGGCAAGCAAGGTGTCGGCTCCATCGACTACCAGGACCGTCGGCAGGGCAGCCACGGGACGTACATGCAGTGCTACGTCCAGGACCCCGACGGCAATGTCGATCAACTGCCGTCCGGCGGCGCCTGCCCGCACCCGGAGGGGACGCCCGTCACCATGGTCTACAGCGCCGACGGGATCGGGGGGCCGCTGCTGGGTTCCAGGTCCTCCTACACCGAGGCAGTCGTCCTCTGTGCGGCGGGCGAGCTGACGGGCTACTCCCTGATGGTCGCCGCCGCCGTCCTCACGGTCCGCCGGTTCGCGGTCTGACGGTGCGCGACGAGCAGCCGCTGCCACGGCGAAGGCGGGGTCGAGTGGTTCCGTTTCCGAACCGGCCATGGGGGCAGGCGGTGACCGGTGGAGCGAGAGAAGGAGGCGCTCGTGAGCGGTGTGACGTCGGACGAGCAGCGGCCGGGCCCCGATCGGCCGCCGGTCCCCGAGGCCGTGGCACGACTGCCCCGCCCGGTCCGCGAGGACCTCATCCGCAGGCTGCGCCGGAGGCGGAGCGCCTTCGGTGAGGACGACGTCCAGGTCGTCGAGCGTCCACTGCTCCGGCGCGCCGTCGGCGCCTCCGCTCTCGGCAACTGCATGGAGTGGTTCGACTTCGGGGTCTACAGCTACCTCGCCGCCACCATCGGCAAGGTGTTCTTCCCGGGCGCGTCCCCGGCCGCCCAGGTCATCTCCTCCTTCGCGACCTTCGCCGCGGCCTTCGTCGTCAGGCCGATCGGCGGTCTGGTCTTCGGACCGCTCGGCGACCGGATCGGCCGGCAGAAGGTGCTCGCCACCACCATGATCATGATGGCGGTCGGCACCTTCGCCATCGGTGTCATCCCCGGGTACGGCACGATCGGCATCGCCGCACCCCTGCTGCTCCTGCTGGCCCGTATGGTCCAGGGCTTCTCCACCGGCGGTGAGTACGGCGGTGCGACCACCTTCGTCGCCGAGTACTCGCCGGACCGCCGGCGCGGGTTCCTCTCCAGCTGGCTCGACTTCGGCACCTTCGTCGGCTACGCCCTCGGCTCCGCCCTGGTCACCGTGCTCAACCTCTCCCTGACGGATGCTCAGATGCTGTCCTGGGGCTGGCGCGTCCCGTTCCTGATCGCCGGACCGCTCGGCGTGATCGGCCTCTACATGCGGCTCCGGCTGGAGGAGTCCCCGGCCTTCCAGCAGCAGCTGGACGAACACGAGAAGAGCCTCGCGCAGGAGTCCGCGGGCAGCGAGTTCAAGGACATCGTCCGCAACCACTGGCGGCCGCTGCTGGTCTGCATGGGCCTGGTGCTGCTGTACAACGTCACCAACTACATGGTCACCGGCTATCTGCCGACCTATCAGACCGAGACCCTGAACCGGTCCAGCAGCTCCGCGGACGTCCTGGTGCTGGTGGGCATGCTGTGGATCGTCGTACTGGTCACCTTCCTCGGGCGGCTCAGCGACCGCGTCGGCCGGCGGCCCGTCTACGCCGTCGCCGCCGCCGCGATGATCGTGCTGTCCGTGCCCGCCTTCCTGCTGGTCAAGGCACACGGCACCTGGCCGCCGATCCTCGGGGTCCTGATCCTGTCCACGCTGCTCGCCTGCTTCGCCGCGCCGAGCGCGGCAACGCTGCCCGCCCTGTTCCCGACCGCCGTCCGTTACGCGGCGATGGGTATCGGCTTCAACTTCGCCGTCGCCGCGTTCGGCGGCACCACGCCCCTGGTCACGGCCGCGCTGGTCACCGCCACCGGGGACGACCTGATGCCGGCGTACTACCTGATGCTGGCGGGTGCCATCGGCCTGCTCACCGTCAAGTTCCTTCCCGAGAGCGCCCAGGTGCCGCTCAAGGGCTCGCAGCCGATGGTCGGTTCGCGTGCGGAGCGGCGCGAACTGATCCTCGCCTCCGAGGAACTCCACGCGTGCGCGCGGGAGCCGCAGCGGCGCGGCTGAGCCGGCCGGTTCCTCGCACCGGGCTGTTCGATCCTACGAACTTCACGCAGGGCGGTTACCGCGTCCCGCTAGATTTGATAGGAAACTTTCCTACCAGTAAGCGGCACGGACCAACTCGCCACCCCCCACCCTTGTTTGGAGCCCCTGTGGTGCACGCAGACCGCGAAACCCCTGCCCCCGCCCGCGTCTCCCGCCGGACCGTCGTCGCCGTGCTCGGCGCGGTCGCCTCCGGTGCCCTGATAGGCACCCAGCGCGCCCTCGCCGCCCCCGCGGCCGCGCCGGGCCTCGACGACCCGGCGAAGAAGGAGATCGCCATGGAACTGGTGTCGAGCGCGGAGAACTCCTCGCTCGACTGGAAGGCCCAGTACAAGTACATCGAGGACATCGGCGACGGCCGCGGCTACACCGCGGGCATCATCGGCTTCTGTTCCGGCACCGGCGACATGCTCGACCTGGTCCAGCTCTACGCCGACCGCAAGCCCGGCAACGTCCTCGCCAAGTACCTGCCCGCACTGCGCAACGTCAACGGCTCCGACTCGCACGCCGGCCTGGACCCGAACTACCCCAAGGACTGGCGCAAGGCCGCCCAGGACTCCGCCTTCCAGCAGTGTCAGAACGACGAGCGCGACCGCGTCTACTTCAACCCCGCGGTCGCCCAGGGCAAGGCGGACGGCCTGCGCGCCCTGGGCCAGTTCTGCTACTACGACGCCCTCGTCATGCACGGCGACGGGGACGACCCGACCAGCTTCCGCAACATCCGCAAGCGCGCCCTGCGCAGCGCCAAGCCGCCGGCGCAGGGCGGCAACGAGACGACGTACCTCAACGCCTTCCTCGACGCCCGGGTGTGGGCCATGAAGCAGGAGGAGGCACACAGCGACACCACCCGCGTCGACACCGAGCAGCGGGTGTTCCTGCGCAAGGGCAACCTCGACCTGAACACCCCGCTCGACTGGAAGGTGTACGGGGACAGCTACCACATCGGCTGACCGCGGCCGCTACGGAGCGTGCGGCAGGTCGGCGGGGCGCGGACCACGGCACCGCGGACCGCAGCCCGTCGGCCTGCCGCCTCGTGATGCGCTCGATCAGCGTGACCGCCGGCACCGCGGCCAGCAGGTCGGGGGCCTGCGCGGTCACGAGCAGCGGCATCGAGGTGCCGTCACCCACCCGCGTGCTCACCAGGCTCAGCACCACGTGCCCGGGCCAGGCCGCCCCCACGCGTTCACCAGGACGTCCGCGCGGTCCGGGCCCGTCCCGGCGGAGCCGCTCGCGCGCCCCACGTCCCGCAGCAGCCCGCGCGGAGCCCAGAAGCGGACGCCCGGTATCAGCCACGCGAGCACGCCCCACGCGGGCGAGCCGCGCATCCTGCCGGCCCGATCCGGAGGCGGACGCGGTCGACGGATGCAGCAGGTGGGCCCGGACCTTCAGCGCCCGGATCAACTCGGCGCCGGCCGCCGCCGCCATGGCGAACCGGCGGAACGAGCGAGGAGCCAAGGAGCACGGGCGGCGGAACCGGTCACGGTCGAAGACCCGTCTGGCAGGGCGTCCGCTCGGCCGGCGGCGCGCGCGAAGATCGGTGCACTGGATCACAGGGCGGGGCGCTCTCGCATGTCAGGCCCCTGACGAGGAAAGATGGGCGGTGAGCGATCGACCAGACGACGCGGAGGAGCGGACTCATGCCGCACGAGCGAGCCGGCCGGCCGGCCGGTCCCGAGGACCTTGTCGACGTGGCCCGGCTGGTCACGGCGTACTACGCACTGCATCCGGACCCGGCCGACCCGGCACAGCGGGTGGCCTTCGGGACCTCCGGACACCGGGGCTCGTCCCTGGCGAGCGCCTTCAACGAGGACCACATCGCCGCCACCAGCCAGGCCATCTGCGAGTACCGCGCGACCCAGGGCACCGACGGCCCCCTCTTCCTCGGCGCCGACACCCACGCCCTGTCCGAGCCGGCGAAGGTCACGGCGCTGGAGGTGTTCGCCGCCAACGGTGTGACCGTCCTCATCGACAGCGCCGACGGCTACACGCCCACCCCCGCCGTCTCCCACGCGATCCTCACCCACAACCGGGAGCGCACCTCCGGCCTCGCCGACGGCGTGGTGGTCACCCCCTCGCACAACCCGCCCGCCGACGGCGGCTTCAAGTACAACCCGCCGAGTGGCGGCCCCGCGGCCTCCGACGCCACCTCCTGGATCCAGGACCGGGCCAACGAGATCATCACGGGCGGTCTGAAGGACGTACGCCGGGTTCCGTACACCCGGGCGCTGGCCGCGGACACCACCGGGCGGTACGACTTCCTCGGCTCCTACGTCGCCGATCTGCCCGGCGTGCTGGACCTGGAGGCCATCCGCACGGCCGGCGTGCGCATCGGCGCCGACCCGCTCGGCGGTGCCTCCGTCGCCTACTGGGGCCGCATCGCCGAACAGCACCGCATCGACCTCACCGTGGTCAACCCGCACACCGACCCCACCTGGCGCTTCATGACGCTGGACTGGGACGGTCAGATCCGCATGGACTGCTCCTCGCCGTACGCGATGGCCTCGCTCATCGAGCAGAGCGACCGGTACCGCATCGCCACCGGCAACGACGCCGACGCCGACCGGCACGGCATCGTCACCCCGGACACGGGCCTGATGAATCCCAACCACTATCTGGCGGTGGCCATCTCCTACCTCTACCGGCACCGCGAGCAGTGGCCCGCCGGCACGGGGATCGGCAAGACGCTGGTGTCCTCCACCATGATCGACCGGGTGGCCGCCGACCTCGGCCGGCAACTGGTCGAGGTCCCGGTCGGCTTCAAGTGGTTCGTGGACGGACTGGCCGACGGCACCCTCGGGTTCGGCGGCGAGGAGTCGGCCGGCGCGTCCTTCCTGCGCCGCGACGGCTCGGTGTGGACCACCGACAAGGACGGCATCATCCTCGCCCTCCTCGCCTCCGAGATCACAGCCGTCACGGACCGCACCCCGTCGGAGCACTACGCCGGCCTGACCGCCCGCTTCGGCGCGCCCGCCTACGCCCGCGTCGACGCGCCCGCGACCCGTGAACAGAAGGCCCTGCTCGGCAAGCTGTCACCGGCCCAGGTGACCGCCGACACGCTCGCCGGAGAGGCGGTCACGGCCGTGCTCACCGAGGCGCCCGGCAACGGCGCCGCCATCGGCGGCATCAAGGTGACCACCGACAACGCCTGGTTCGCGGCCCGCCCTTCGGGCACCGAGGACGTGTACAAGGTGTACGCCGAGTCCTTCCTCGGCCCCGGCCACCTGGCCCGCGTGCAGGAAGAGGCCCAGGCCGTGGTATTGGCCGCGCTCGGCGGCTGAGCCCCCGGTACGGCGGCCTCCGGCACGGACTCCGGCGGCCGCCGGCGGCTCAGCCGCGCCCGTGCCGCCGGTCCAGCCGGTCCAGGACCGCCTGCGCCATGGCCTGCTCGCCCCGGGCGTTGGGGTGCGCCGGGGCCGCGGGCGAGGCCGGCTGCAGCGGTTCGATCCAGCGGTCCGCGGGTGCCTTGCACATGTCGTGGCCGACCGTGGGGCCGTAGGTGTCGACGTACTCGGCCCGGTTGACGCCGGCCACGACGCGCAGCATCAGGTTGAGCCGCTTCTCGGTGTCGCGTAGGTAGGCGAAGTCCTTCTGCGCGAAGGGCACCTGCGGGAAGCAGCCGCTCCCGTCGTCGGGCAGCAGGTCCGGGTAGCCGACGACCACCACGCGCGCGTGCGGCGCCCGCGCGTGCACGGCCCGCAGCACGCGGTCGACCTTCGGGGCGGTTCGCAGGACGGCGAGGGCCAACTCGTCGTACCCGGACGCCCGGTAGGAGCGTTCGCACGGGTTGCCCGTCGGATCCTGGGCGGCCAGACGGGCGCAGGTGGAGATGATCGAGCCGAAGCCGACGTCGTTGCCGCCGATCTGAACGGTCACCAGACCGGTGCCCCGTCCCAGAGCGTCGAGTTGCGGCTCGTTGGCGCCCTGCGCCCGCCACATCTCGGCCGTCGTCGCTCCGGCGCAGCTGACGTCCGTGAACTCGGTCGGCTGCCGCTGTGCCGCCACCAGCGAGGGGTAGTCGTGGTCGGAGCGGGCGCAGCCGGCGTCCACCTGGCGCGGGATGCCGGGGCCCGAGGTGTAGGAGTCGCCGAGGGCCACGTAACCGAGGCCGCGGCCGTGTCCGGCGGAGTGCGCGGCGGCCGGTGTGGTGGAGGCGGCGACCAGGGCGCATCCGCCCAGCGCCGCCCCCAGCACGGCGACCCGCCGCCGGCCTCTCGCCCCGTCCGCCGCGCGCGTGTCGTTCGCCATGGTTCCCCCCTGAGGCCGGTACCTCGCGTGGCGGCGGCACTGGCGAGTGCTCCGTCACGCGTTCGACCGGCCCTGTATACCGCCCGGTAGGTCTCGCCGACCAGAAGCGGGAGCCGACGAGTTCAGGGGAGGCTCTCAACGGCGCGGAACCGCGGGCGCATTCAGCGGGGCGCGCCGGGCCGGCAGGGGGACCGTCTGTGGTCTCTCTCGTCAGACTCCGGACGGCTCCGGCGTCGACGCGGACGCCTGGAGCAGGGAGTCGTCGTCCGGCCGGGCCCCGGACAGACGGTGCCGGGCGGCGATCAGCGCCATGTCGACGTCCCCGGTCCCGGTGGCCACGCACAGCGTGTACGAGATGTCCGCGAGCCGCTGCCGGGCCTGCGGGGTGCTCTTCCCGGCCCCGAGCAGGGTGAGGGTCTCGTACTGGGTGATGAGGTCCTTCAGCACCGCCGGGTGTGCCATCAGCATGCGTTCCGCCTCCCAGGGGGGTCGCCGGTGTACGAAGTCGCAGCGCGAATACCCGCACCGGCGCGCGGCATGCCACCTCCGGCGGATCGCCGGTCCCGCGGTGCCCGGACGAGGCGTCGGCCAGGATCTCGAACCGGCACCGGTGCGGCAGCGGATTTTCGCCGATCACCGGGCCAAGTGGTGTTCTGTGCTCGCCCATCCGGTGGCTTATGGCCTCCGCAGCGTTATTCATGTCTCGGATTTCCTGATCATTCCACTATCGAGCCCTTGGGACTGACCAGCCGTCATGAAGCTCTGACCCAAGTCGAGGAGAGTGGAGAGAATGACGACATCGCCGAGACGGCGATACGTTCTGGCGTCGGCCGCCACCGTCGCCGCGTTCGCCGCAGCCACGCTGGCGAATGCGGGAGGCGCCTACGCGCAGGACCACACCACCCCGAACCCGCCGTATCCGAAGAACGCCGGTTACCCGCATCACCGGGAGAAGCCCGCGTACCCGGTGAAGCCCGTGTACCCGCATCACCCCGAGAAGCCCGCGGCGCCGGTGAAGCCCATGTACCCGGCTCATCCGGAAAAGCCTGTGTACCCGGTGAAGCCGGTCAAGCCCGTGTACCCGGAGCATCCGGTCAAGCCTGTGTACCCGGAGCATCCGGTCAAGCCGGTGTACCCGGAGAAGCCGGTGGTTCCGGTCAAGCCGGTGTATCCGGAGCGGCCCGCGAAGCCCGTGTACCCGGAGCATCCGGTGAAGCCGGTGTATCCGGAGCGGCCGGTCAAGCCCGCTTATCCGCAGCATCCGGTGAAGCCTGTCTATCCGGAGAAGCCGGTGAAGCCTGTCTATCCGGAGCGGCCGGTGAAGCCGGTGTATCCGGAGCGGCCGGTGAAGCCGGTGTACCCGGAGAAGCCGGTCAAGCCCGTCTATCCGGAGAAGCCCGCTTACCCGCGCAGTCCTGAAAAGCCCGTGTATCCGGTCAAGCCGGTGTACCCCGAGAAGCCGGTGGTTCCGGTCAAGCCGGTGTATCCGGAGCGGCCGGCGAAGCCCGTGTACCCGGAGAAGCCGGCCAAGCCCGTCTACCCCGAGAAGCCTGCGGTTCCGGTCAAGCCGGTGTATCCGGAGAAGCCGGTCAAGCCCGCTTACCCGCAGCACCCGGTGAAGCCTGTCTATCCGGAGAAGCCTGCGGTCCCGGTGAAGCCTGTGTACCCGGAGAAGCCGGCCAAGCCCGTCTACCCGGAGCATCCGGTGGTTCCGGTGAAGCCGGTGTATCCGGAGCACCCGGTCAAGCCGGTGTATCCGGAGCGGCCGGTCAAGCCGGTGTATCCGGAGCGGCCGGTCAAGCCTGTGTACCCGGAGCACCCGGTGAAGCCCGTGTACCCGGAGAAGCCGGTGGTTCCGGTGAAGCCGGTGTATCCGGAGCGGCCCGTCAAGCCCACCTACCCGCAGCACCCGGTGAAGCCCGAGTATCCGCAGCACCCGGTGAAGCCCGACTACCCCAAGCACGCGAAGTCGAGCGGTGGGCACCAGGAGGCGCCCGAGGAGTGAACGCCCGTGACAACGGCCCGTTGAGGTTCGCTGCCACATCCGCAACAGAGTGCTGGGCCGCCCCGCAAGGGCGGCCCAGCCGCGCGTTCCGCCGCAACCGCTCGCGTCCTGGCCCGTGTTGAGCCGCCCGCACGGCGAGGGCGGCCGGATGACCTGCGAGAACGGTGTGCGAAGCTGCGCGGGTCAGCTTTCGTACGACGGAAGGGAGCGGCCGGCATGGCCGTCATCCACCACACCACCCTCAAACCCACGAAGCTGGAGCTGCTCACCGGCTGGCTGCCCACCCGTCCTTGGTACCGAGGCACAGCGGAAGCCCCGGCGCTGACCAAGTCCGGCGGCTTCCGGCTGGAGGACCCCGCGGGTGAGGTCGGCATCGAGTTCATGGTGGCCACGGACACCTCCGCCCCCGAACCGACCGCCTATCTGACGCCGTTGACCTATCGTGGCGCACCGCTGGACGACACGGGCCACGCGCTGGTGGGCACCATGGAGCACGGCGTGCTGGGCAAGCGCTGGGTGTACGACGGCTGCCACGACCCGGTACTGGTCACCGGGTTGCTGATGCTGATCGAGGGCAGGGCGCAGGCGCACGCCCAGAGCATCGACGGTGCCCTCGACCCCGAGGTGGTCCGTTCCTACACCGGCGCCCCCCTCACGCTGGACGGCCTCACACCCGAACCGGCCGACGACCAGGCGGGCACCCGTGTGCGCGCGCCGCACGGCACGGTCCTTCATGTGCATCGCGTCCTGACCCCGGCCTCCGAGAACCCGCCGCTGTGCCCCGAGGGATCCATCGGCCATGTGGCGCGCGCCTGGCAGGACCCGCGGGGCGCCGGGCTGACGGCGGTCTTCGCGACGCTGCGCACCGCCTGAGCCGCAACCCCACCCGGCTCACCGGCCAAGCGTGTCGCGCTTCTGGCATGGTCCGGTCAAATCTGTCACTCTTTCGGCATCCCGTGCCCTGTCCGGTGAGGGCGCGGCGCACCACTCGGTGCAGCGATCGCGCAAGCCCCGTCCGCGGCCGCCCCGGCGTACCCCAGCCGGCAGGCGGCCATCGAGCAGGCCGGGAATCCCGGCCGCCGCAAAGGAGTAGCGTGTGAGATCGACCCCCCACAAGGCCCTCGGCGCCGGTGCGCTCACCGTCGCCGCGGTTGCCGCCCTCGTGCTCCCCGGCACGCCCGCCGCAGCCGGCCCGGCCGCGGCTCCCGCCGCCTGCACCCCGGCGCAGGTCGTCGGCAACGGCGGATTCGAGAGCGGGACATCGCCCTGGTCGACGTCCTCCTCCACCGTCATCACCAGCCGCTCGGGTGAGGCCGCCCACGGCGGCAGCTCCTTCGCCTGGCTGGACGGCGTCGGCAGCACCCATACGGACACCCTCAGCCAGAGCGTCACGATCCCCGCCGGGTGCGACGCGGCCACCCTCACCTTCTGGCTGCACATCGACACCGCCGAGACCACCTCGTCCATCGCATACGACAAGCTCACCGCCAAGATCGGCGGCACCACGCTGGCCACCTACTCGAACCTCGACGAGAACACCGGCTACGTGCGCAAGTCCGTCGACGTGTCGGCGTACGCGGGACAGACCGTCAGCCTCTCCTTCACGGGGACCGAGGACTCCAGCCTCCAGACGAGCTTCGTGCTCGACGACGTGGCGCTCGACACCTCAGGCGGCACCACGCCACCGCCGTCCGACTCCACGCGCACCCCGGCCGCGCCCGCGTACACCGTCAGCCTCAGCAGCGACACGAGCGGCACCGTCTGGACCGGGCACGAGAGCGCGACCTTCACCAACGCCTCGGCCACCGCGCTGAACGAGGTCTATCTGAGGCTGTGGGACAACTACCACGGCACCTGCGACGCCATGCCGATCCGCGTCAGCAACGTCACCGGCGGCACCGCGGGCGCGCCCTCCGTCGCCTGCACCGCCCTCAAGATCGACCTTCCGGCGCCGCTCGGCCAGGGCCAGAGCGCCACCATCGGCTTCGACCTCGGCATCACCGTGCCCAGCGGCGCCGACCGCTTCGGCCACGACGGCGCCTTCAGCTTCATCGGCAACGCCCTGCCCGTCCTCGCGGTCCGCGACAGCAGCGGCTGGCACCTGGACCCGTACACGGACAACGGCGAGTCGTTCTACTCGCTGGCCGCCGACTTCAAGGTGACCCTCGACCACCCCAGCAGCCTGCTGGTCCCGGCCACCGGCACCTCCACCGAAACCCCCGGCTCCAGTGGCCGTACCGTCACGACGGCGACCGCGTCCAAGGTCCGTGACTTCGCCTGGGCCGCCGGGCCCTTCACCAAGATCTCCGGAACCTCGCCGGCCGGTGTCGCGGTGAACGTCTACTCCGTCTCGGGCATCAGTTCCTCCAGCGCCCAGTCCATGCTGAACACGGCCAAGTCCGCCGTGGACGCCCACGCGGCCCGCTTCGGCGCCTACCCCTACGGCGAGCTGGACGCCGTCATCGACAACAACTACTGGTTCGGCGGAATGGAGTACCCCGGCTTCGTCCTGGACCTGGTCAGCACCACCGCCCTCACCCACGAGATAGGCCACCAGTGGTGGTACGGCATCGTCGGCGACGACGAGTACAACAGCCCCTGGCTGGACGAGGCCTTCGCCGACTACTCCACCGACCTCGCCCTCGGCAAGACCGGCAGCAACTGCTGGAGCAGCGTCTCCTGGGCCTCCAGTGCCGAGAAGATCACCAACTCCATGGCCTACTGGGACGCGCACTCCTCCCGCTACTCCACCGTCGTCTACGGCTACGGCAAGTGCGCCCTGCACGACCTGCGCCGCGTCCTCGGTGACACCGCCATGACCAAACTGATGAAGGACTACGCGACCGCCCACTGGTACGGCGTGTCGACCACGGCGGAGTTCAAGGCCGCCGCCCAGGCCGCCACGAGCACCGACCTCACCTCCTTCTGGACCCAGCACCGCATCGACGGCTGATCCGGCGCGGGCCGGTCGTCGGAGCCGCCCAGGGCGACTCCCACGACCGGTCCGCACGCCACCCGAACGGACCAAACGCGGCGCGCAACAGCTCCGTTGGGCGCAACCCGAAGTGCGCCACGGCCCGATCACGGGTCAGATGGTGTTCGTGCGAAGCGTCATGTCCTTCCCTCGCGGCCGCTCACGCCTTGCCGTCACGGGCGTCCTGACCGGCCTTCTCCTCACCGTGCCCGGCCCCGCGGCCCGTTCCGCGCCGGCCCCGGTCGTCCCCCCACGCGGCAGCGCGTACATGGGCATGGGCGTCCTCGCCCATGACGGACGCGCCAGTGGCCCCGACGCCACACCCGCTCCCGCCCGTGCGAACCAGATCGAAGGCGTCGACGTCTCCAGCTATCAGGGGAACGTCAACTGGACGACGCTGTGGAGCGGCGGCGCCAAGTGGGCCTACACGAAGGCCACCGAGGGGACGTCCTACACCAACCCCTCTTTCAGTCAGCAGTACAACGGCGCCTACAAGGTGGGCATGATCCGAGGCGCGTACCACTTCGCCACCCCGGACACGGCCGGCGGCGCCGCTCAGGCCGACTACTTCCTCGCGCACGGCGGCGGCTGGTCCAAGGACGGCAAGACCCTGCCCGGCGTGCTCGACATCGAGTGGAATCCGTACGGCGGCTCCTGCTACGGCAAGTCCAAGACCAGCATGGTCAGCTGGATCCGGGACTTCGTGAACCGCTACAAGTCCCGCACCGGCCGCGACGCGGTCATCTACACGGCGACCAGCTGGTGGACCGAGTGCACCGGCAACTACTCGGGCTTCGGCAAGACCAACCCGTTGTGGATCGCCCGCTACGCCTCGACCGCCGGGACACTGCCGGCGGGCTGGCCGTATCACACGATGTGGCAGTACACCTCGTCCGGCAAGACCGTCGGGGACCGGGACCGCTTCAACGGCGCCCTGGACCGGTTGCAGGCCCTCGCGAACGGCTGAGGCCCGCCCCCGACCGGCTGCTAGTGGGCGTGCGCGACGAGCATGCGCACGGCGAGCACGGTCATCAGGGCGCTGGACGCCAGGGCCGTGAGAAGCCGCCCGCGGCTGCCGGTCAGGAGCCGGCCGAGCAGGGCTCCGCCGCCGGCCAGGAGCAGCTGCCAACTGGCGGATGCGGCGAAGGCGGCCAGGACGAACACGGCCCGTTCGAGGTGACCGGGGCGCGCCGAGGCCTGGCTGCCGACCACGAGAGCCGCGAAGTACACCACGGTGACGGGGTTCATCATCGTGACACCCCACAGCCCGACGAAGGCCCGCGCGGGACGGGGCGGAGCCTCGTCGGGCGGGGCGGCCGAGTGCGGCTCGCGGTGGTGGGCGAGCGCCTGCGCCGCGCCGCGCACGGCCAGGACGACGAGCACCGAGCCGGCGACCCAGCGCAGGGGGTGTGTGATCGGCTCAAGGGCGTGCGCCAGCGCGGAGCCCCCGAGCACCGCGATCAGCGCGTAGAGGCCGTCCGCGGTCGCGACCCCCAGCGCGGCGCACGCACCGATCCTCCACGAGGTCCGGGCGGTCAACGCCACCAGATACGTCCCGACGGCCCCCACGGGTACGGCGATGCCGTACCCCGCGAGGAGCCCCGCGACCAGCGCGGCGGTCATGCGGGTGCGGGTGTCGGCCTCAGCGATCGACCGGCCCGCTGCTGTCGGCCGCGCACCGATCGGTCGGCGGCGGTCAGCGGCAGGAAGGCGGTCAGCGAGGTCATGCGCTGATCGTGGCGGCAGCACGCCCGCCCGGACAACTCCTTTTCGGCGGACCGTCCGCACGCCACAGCCGGAGAGCGCGCTTCTGCTTCAGTCGCAGCGCGGCGTGGCCGGTCCGGTCGGGCAGGAGCGTGCGCCGTCGTCGACCGCCCTGTCGTCGTGGGCCTGGCCCAGGGCGCCGACGCAGATCACGACGGTGATCAGGACGGCCATGACGAGCTGGCTGACGACGGTCACGACCGCCCGGGCCCGCGCCGCGACCAGGGCCGCCACGAGGGCGAAGGCGGCCACTCCCGCCGCGGCGGTCAGATAGCCCCACAACGGGTCCGCCTTGACGATCTCGACCGGATCCAGGGTCACCCCGGACAGGAACCAGAGCCCGAAGTCGATCACCAGCGCCGTCAGCTCCAGGAGCACCAGACCGCACCCGACTCCGATGTCGGCACCGGTGTCGGCGCGGTCGCACCGCCGGGGACCTCGGGTGGCGTCGAACGCGGGTGGGGCGACAGGGAGGTTCATGGCCTTCACGGTGCCCGCCCGACCGGCCGGGCGCATGAGTACGGGTACTCACGCACCCTCCCGTCGACCAGGCACCGGAGCCTTCCGCCTTCGGCGTCGGTGGCCCGGAGCAGCAGGATGAGCAGGTCCTCCTCACCCTCGACCACCGTGCCGGCCGCGACGGCGGCCCGCTTGCCGCCCCACCAGCGCGGTCGTACGGTCGCCGAACTCCCGGTGCGCGGCACGGGCCAGCGCCACCGACGAGCTCGCCCCGGAGACCCTCCGGCGCCTGATCCACTCGCTGCTGGACTCCGAGGACAGCCGGCTCCGCGACGACGCCACCATCCTGAAGTTCGAGGGGCGACCGGACGGCTGAGCGTCCGAACCCGCCGTCGGCCGCACCGCCCGGCGCGGTACGGTCACCCCCATGGCTGACGCTCGGCTGACCACCTCCTCCTTCCTCGTCCTCGGCATCATCGACAAGCTGGGCGAAGCCAGCGCGTACGACGTGAAGGTGGAGGCGGGCCGCACCGTCGCCCCGTTCTGGTCGGTGCCGCACGCGCAGGTGTACGCGCAGTGCGACCGGCTGCTCGCCGCCGGTCTGCTGGCCCAGGTGCGGCAGGAGAGCGGGCGGGGCCGCCGGGTGCTGGCGCTCACCGACCGGGGCCGCCAGACCCTGCGCGACTGGCTCGCCGACCCGGAGTTCGTGCCGGTCGAGGCCCGCGAGCGCGGCATCCTGAAACTCTGGTTCGGCGCCCGCCCGGACCACATCGCCCCGGTCCAGCTCGCCGAACACCGGCGCACCCTGGGCGAGTACGAGGAACTCGCGGACGGTGTCGGCGAGCTGCTGACCCCGGGACAGCGGGAGGCGCTGGAGTTCGGCATCCGGTACGAGCGGATGATGACCGAGTTCTGGGACTGGGTCCGGCAGCGGGACGCACGCACCCCGGACCGTTGACCTCGCCGCCGGCCCGCTCTACCGTCGGTAACCCGCAATAGTCCAGAAGAGACTATGGGTTGCGACCGAACCGGTGAGGGACAGGGGGACGCCGTGCGTCCGTGGACGAGCAGCACCTGGCGCCGAGCCGCCGGGGTGAGCGTGACGGCGGTGTGCCTCTGGTACGCGCCCTTCGCGATGACCGAACTGTGGTCCTACGCCAGCCCGGGCGCCCCGGCGCCGGGCAAGTGGCTGCTGGCCCACACCGTCTCGCCCCGGTACGTCACCGACGCGCTGGCGACCCGGGTCGCCCCCTACCGGCACAGCCTGATCCCGATGATCGTGCACTCCGTGCTCGGCGGGCTGCTCATGCTGCTCGGACCCGCGCAGCTGCTGACGGCCGCGCGCCGGCGCGTACGGCTGCACCGCGCGCTGGGCCTCGTGTTCGCCGTCACCGTCTACGCCTCGATGGCGGGCGCCGGCCTCTATCTCGCCCGCACCGCGCCGAAGGACGCCTTCAGCGGGGCGGCCTTCTGGGTCGTCCTCGCCACGATCCTCGTCGGCACCGTCCTCAGCGTCACCTTCGGCATCCTCGCGGCCGTCGGCGGCTTCCCCGACCTCCACCAGCGCTGGATGCTGCTGTGCTACGGATACCTGCTGACCGCTCCCTTGCTGCGGCTGGAGTGGGGCGCCCTCCCGGCGGTGCTGCCCGGGCTGCCGATGACGGAGGTCAACCGGGTGGCCATCATGCACCTGGGCTCCCTCGTCGTGTTCGGTGCGCTGCTCGCCTCCCGGGCCAAGGACTCCCGGGACGGCGTGGACGGCCTCGGCCGGTCCTGGGCCCAGCTGCCCGCCACCGCGGCGGCCCATGTGGGGGGAGCGGCGGCGCTGCTCTGGATCGCGCGCGCCCTCTCGGCGTACGGCACGGCCGGAAACCGTCTGCTGGCCGCCTATCTGGTGCCGTTCGCCGTGGCCTACGCGGTGATGGCGCTCGGCGCACGGCGTGCCGCCCGCGCGGGCCGGCTGTGGGCGTGCGAGGAGTGGCGGATCCACCTCACGGGTCTCTGCCTGGCACCCGTGCTCTCGGCCGGGGCGGTCGCCGTCTTCCAGCACAGCCTGGGGCTCGGCCGGTTCACCGCGCTCACCGCCGGCGTCGCCATCGGCTGCGGGATCACCGCCTTCGGTGCCACGCTCGTGGTGAGCCTGCGGCTGATGTACGCGCGCGAGGTGCGCAAACGCTCCCTCCCGGCCCCGCTGCCCGTGCCCCGGACGACCACGGCGGTGCCGTAACCGCGCGCCCCCGCCCGGCCGGCCCCGGCGGCCTGGGCCACGAACGGGGCGCCGAGCAGCCCGCCCCGGTGCGCCGGCTCCCCGAAACCGGCGGTCCGAGCCACCACTCGGCCCGCCCCCGCCCCCGGAACCGCTCACCGCTTTCCCGGAAACGGAACCGCAGCCATGGTCCGACCGCCCGGCCCGACCGACCCGCTCGGCCAGACCGGCCCAGCTGATCCGACTGGCCCGACTGGCCCGAACGATACGACCGATCCGAACAGCGGGACCGGCCCGACTGATCCGCCCGGCCCGACTGATCCGCCCGGTCCGCCCGGTCCGCATGGCTCGCCTGGCCCGACCGGTCCGACCGGTCCGACCGGTCCGACCGGTCCGACCGACCCGGCCGACCGGGTCGACCCGACCGACCCGACCGATTCGACTGACCGGGTCGACCCGACCGACCGGCCCGGTTCGACCGGTTCGACCGACCGGACCGACCCGATTGACCGGACCGGTTCGACCGGTTCGACCGACCGGGCCGATTCGACCGACCGGACCCTCCCGACCGATCCGACCAGCCCGGCCGTATCGGGGACGACCTCACCGGTGCGGCAGCCCCTTCCCGGGCCCCCGTCCGGCCGCCCCCTCGCGGCCGGCGTGGCGCTGCTGGCCATCGCCGTCGCGGTGATCAATCTGCTCGTGGGGACCGTCCTGACCGTCGTCGCCCTGACCGGGCACGTCCTCGGGGCGTGGCCGTCACCGGACCCGATCAGCCCCGGACTGCTCGGGGCCGCGATGCTGGGCACCGCGCCGGCGCTCTTCGCGCTCGGCCGCGCGACCACGTGGCAGGAGGCGCGCACGCTCGTCCTGCCGGTCGCCGTGGTCCTGGCCGGCCTCTTCACGGTCAGTCTGCTCAACGCGGGCCGGCTCTACATCGCCCACGGCGGCCCGATCGTGTCCGTGCTGTTCAGCCTCGGCTGGCTGTTCACCCTCGGCCTGCTGTGCGTGGCGGCGGCGATATGCCTGGCGGGACAGCTCCTCGCCCGGTCAGGACCGGCCGCCGCAACGGCCTCCCCCCGCACCGCGCCGCTGCCGGGCTGGGCCAAGCCGCCCCTCGCCGTGCTCGGCTCCTCCTGGCTGGGCATCGGCACCGGACTGCTCGTACGCCCCGGATTCTGGGCGGAGTTCGTGCCCTGGCAGACCAACCGCGTGGACGCGCAGGCACTCGGCGTCTGGGGGCTCGCCCTCGGCGTGGGCGTCCTCGGCTCTCTCGCCGAGGACGACCTGGACCGCACGCGCCCCGCCCTGCTGTCCCTGCCCGGCACCGCCCTCGCCGTGACGGTCGTGCTGGCCGCCCGCGCCTCCCACGTCCACTGGTCCTCCGGGCCGGGCCTGAGCCTGGTCGTCATGGTGGCCGGACTGCTGGCCGCCGGGGCGAGCGGACGATTGCTGCTCAGGGGGAACGCGGGTCCGGGCGAGGCGACGCGGAGCGCCGGCTGAGGGGCGGCGCGAGCGGTGGGCAGTCGTAGGCTCGGTGTGTGCCGCGTGTCGAAATCCTCCAGCTGCTGGTCTCCCCGGTGCACCGGCTCGCGGGCCGGCCGGGCGACGGGATGCCCGAGCTGCCGTCCGGTGAACTGGTGACGGCGGTCCAGGTGCGAGCCGGGCTGGGGCTGGTCGGCGACCGGTACTTCAACCAGCCGGCCCACCGCAACGCCTCGATCACCCTCATGGCCGTCGAGCGGTTCCCCCAAGGGGAGCCGTACGCCGCCGACCTGCTGCGCACCCGGCGCAACGTCCTGCTGAGGGGGGTCGACATCGACGCCTGCGTCGGCGCGACCGTCTTCCTCGACTGCGGAGCCGGCCCCGTGGAGCTCGCGGTGCGCGGTGCGGCCCGGCCCTGCGCCTGGATGGACACCACCCTCGGCCCCGGCGCACAGCGTGCGCTGCGTGGCGGCGGGGGCGTGCGCTGCAGGCCGCTGACCGACGGCACCCTCACCGTCGGCCCCGCCCTGTTCGGTGTACGGGAACCGGGCCGCGCCGAGGCCCCGGACGCCGCTCGGCGCGATCCGGGTGCCGCGACCGGGACGCGTTAGCGTCAGGACCTGCAGCGCTGTGTCGCCGTGGTGGTGCTGTGGGGGAGCGGACGGATGGAACAGACGGCGTTCGACGAGTCCGACACGGTCAGGGGCCCGAGACGGCCAGCTGGTCGGCGAGCCGGTGGGCCTGGGTGAGCAGCGCGCCGTAGGTGGCGACCTCGTCGGGGTCGTCCGTCGTGGCGCGGACCAGGTCGCGGCGCAGCTCCTCCAACGTCTCGCGCAACCGCGCGACGGCCGTGCCCAGCTCGTCCTCGCATGCCTCGTGGCCGAACCGGCTGTGGCTGTAGAGCCGCAGCGCGTGTGCGGTGCGGCGCAGGAACTCGGCGTAACGGCAGGCGAGTTCGGGGTGCGGTCGGGGTGCCGGGCGTTCCTGCGCGGCGGCCTCCAGCACCGTGCGGGTCACCCCCGCCGTGTGCACGGCCGCGTAGTCCAGCACCACGATCGCGTCGTCGTACCCTTGGCCGGGCGGCGGCTGGGCACGTCGGTGTCGGCGGCGCAGATTGCCGCGCAGGCTCTCCCGGCTCCACGCGAGCGCCGAGCGGGCCTGCTCCACGAGCCGGTGCAGCCGCAGGGCACGCTCGTGCCAGGCGCCGGCCTCCTCGGCGTCCCAGCGCCCCTCGGCCAGCCCCTCCGCCACGGCCCGCAGGATGGCGTGGGCCTCTTCGGACGCGTCCCTGAGGACGGCCCGGCTGTCCCGCAGATACAGCGGCGGCCGGACCAGGGCGTTGACCGTGATGCCGACCACGGCTCCGAACAGGGCCTCGGCGAGCCGGGCAGCGGAGGTGGCTACGGTGACGGACCCGTTGGTGAGCACGAACAGGGCCCCGGTGGCGGCGTAGATGCCCTGGCTGCCCAGGCCCCGCCACTGCCCGAGCAGCATCGCGAGGGGCAGGACGACGGCCATCGCGGCCACGGTGTCGTGCAGCGGCAGCGCGATCGCGGTGGCCACGATCGTGCCGGCCGCGATCGCCGAGAGCTGCTGCAGCCCGTGCGCGATCGACCGGTACACGGTGGACTCCACCAGGACCACCGCCACCCACGGCGCGACGAACGCCACCGGCGCGTGCAGCCACCAGCCCGCCACCGCCCAGGCCAGCCACGCGGCCAGGGCCGCCTTGACCGCCTGGAAGGCGAGGTCCCGCTCCCGGCACGGCCCCGCCCAGGCCCGTGCCGCACCGCGCGCCGCGGCCGTCACCTCACACCACAGCGCCTGCCACGTCACTCGCATGCCACGCACGACGCCCGGGTGCCACGCGGGACACCACCCCATGCCGGCCGTACGCGTCGCACGGGCCCGGCCGCCCGGGAGCCGCAGCACCGCCGCCAGGCCTCTGCGCCGCCCGCGGCGTCACCACCGGCCCCGGTCATCCGGCACGGCGGCCGCGGTCGGCGGGGCATGGCAGGGCTGGGCAGCGGGACGCGGCGGCCGATGAGCGCTGGGCCCCGGTCGGCGGGTCACCCCAGGCTGGGCGGCGTCCAGTCGGCGTGCCGCAGGATCGCCCGGGTCGTCGCCCGCGACGGCGCGAGCCGCAGCGCCGTGTTGCGCAGGGCCACGGCGAGCGGATGGGACAGCCGCTGACCCATCCGGCCGGCCTGCCGGGCGGCGCGGGCGACCGCCTGGGAACGCGGGCGGCGCTCGGCGTCGTAGCGGGCCAGCGCCGAGCCCACCGAGGGCTCGGTGGCGACGGCCGCGGCCAGCGTGACCGCGTCCTCCAGCGCCTGGCAGGCACCCTGGCCGAGATTCGGTGTCATGGCGTGCGCCGCGTCCCCGAGGAGCGCCACCCGGCCCGCGACGAACGACCGCAACGGCGTGGCCAGCTCATGGATGTCGTGGTGGAGCACGTCCTTCGGCCGGGTCGCGTCCAGGAGCGCGGGGACCGGATCGTGCCAGCCGCCGAAGCGCCGGCGCAGCATGCCGAGCGGATCGTCGTGCCGGACACCGGCCGCAGCGGTGAGCACCGCGTGCCACTCGGCCCGGCCGTCGGCGAAGGCGATGTGGCCGAACTCCGCGCCCCCGCCCCAGGTCAGCTCGAAGTCCCCGCTCAGCTCCAGCGCCCGGTCGGTGACGGCCCGCAGCACCGTGGAGCCGGCGTAGACCGGGCCGGGATGGCCGGGAAACAGCAGTCCGCGGAGCCGGCTGCCCACCCCGTCGGCCGCGACGACCAGGTCGGCGTCCAGGACGGCGTCCCCGACCGGCACCCCCACGCGGTCGGGGGCCGAGCGGTCCAGCGCGGGCACGGTGACACCGGTGTGCAGGCACTCGGCGGGCAGGGCCGCGCGCAGCAGACGGTGCAGGACCGCGCGCCGGATGCCGACGATCGGCGTGCCCAGCGCGCGTTCGAGGGCGGCGCCGTCCATCCGGGCCAGCCAGCCACCCCCCGGGGTGCGGGTGCCGCCGGTGTACTGCGGACGGGCCGCCGAGCGCACCGCCGCGCCGACGCCGAGCGCGTCCAGGGCGCGCAGTCCGTTGGCGTGCAACGAGATGCCCGCGCCCGCGTCGGCCAGGGTGGCGGCCCGCTCCACCACCCGTACGTCCCAGCCGATCCGGCGCAGTCCGATCGCCGCCGCCAGCCCGCCTATGCCGCCCCCGACCACCACTGCCGTACCGCCCACGCCGGTCCCCCTTCGAGCTCGGTTCGCATCGGTCCTCCGCAGAAGTGGCCGCCTCAGGGTCTTCTACAGATGTAGAAGACCCTACTGCGGGTTTTCTACAGGTGTAGAGGCGGGGTGTAGAAAGAGAGGATGCCGACCGACCGACGTACAGTCCTCGCCGACGCGGCCATCGCCGTGCTCGCCGACACCGGGATGCGGGGGCTGACGCACCGCGCCGTGGACCGGGCGGCGCGGCTTCCCGCCGGTACCACGTCCGCGTACTACCGCACCCGCCAGGCCCTGCTCACCGCGCTGGTCCGGCGCCTGGTGGAACTCGACCAGGCCGAGCTGCAGGAGATCGGGGCCAGGGTGCCGGTGCCGCGCACCGCCGCCGAACTGGTCACCGGAATCGTGGGGTTCGCCGCGGTGCGGCTCACGGGGGAGGGGCGTACGCGCTCTCTGGCGCGTTACGCCTGTGCCGTCGAGAGCGCGCGGCACCCCGAACTGCGCGAGATCCTGGTGCCGCGCGAGAACCTGGCTCGGCAGGCGGTGTGCGCCTTTCTCGCCGCCCAGGGCGTGGCGGACCCGGACGCCCGCACGGTGACGCTGCTGACCTGCGTGGACGGCCTGGTCTTCGACCGCCTCGTGAACGGCGGAAGCGTCTGCGAGGAGGAGGTACGCGGGCTCGTGGCAGCGGCTCTGCGCTGAGCGGTACGCCGGCGCGGCCTGCCTGGACGGGCGCGGAGGCGGAGGCCGGGGGACGGCGGCCGTTCGTCCGTCAGGGGGGTACCGCGCGCAGGGCGCGCAGCACCGCCCAGACGACAGAGACCAGCGGTACGGCCACCACCGCGCCGATCACCCCCGCGATGATGCTTCCGGCGATCACCGACACCGCGACGACGAGCGGATGCAGCCGTACCGCCCAGCTCATCACGACCGGATGCAGCACATGCCCCTCCAGCTGGCCGATGACGACGATCAGCGCCAGCACGGCCAGCGCGGTGATCGGCCCGCGTCCGGCCAGTGCGACGACCGTGGCGACGCCTAGGGCGACGGGGGAGCCCACCAGGGGCACGAACGCGGCGAAGAACTCCAGCAACGTCAGCGGCAGCGCCAACGGCACCCGCAGCACCACCAGCGCGACACCGACCAGTACGGCATTGGTGGCGGCCACGATGATGATGCCGCGCGTGTACCCGGCGAAGGCCCGCCACGCCGCGTGCCCCGCCCGGTCCCACGCCGGACGGGCGCCGCTCGGCAACAACTGGTCGCGGATCCAGCCCCACAGGCGTTCACCGGAATAGATGAAGAACACCGAGGCGAACAGCGCCAGCGCGGCCCCGGTGACCAGCTCGACCACCCGGCTCAGCCCGCTGACGGCTCGGCTGAGCAGGCTGGAGCGGTGCGCGGAGAGGTAATGCGTCACCTGGTTCTCCAGCTCGGACAGCCGGCCGGGACTCAGCCGGAACGGCGGCCGTTGCAACCACTCCTCGATACGGTGCACCCCGCCCCGGAACTCGCCCGTCAGCCGGGCCGACTCGCCCGCCACGGCGTTGCCCACCAGGGCGAGCAGTCCGAGCAGGAGCAGCACACTGCCCAGCAGCGCCATGGCGACGGCCAGCGACCGCGGCAGGATCCGGCTGAGCAGGTCCGTCAGCGGGCGCAGGACGGAGGTCACGACCAGCGCGAGGAAGAGGGCGACGGCGATGAGCTGGAAGCTGCCGAGGATGCTGAAGACGCCGTAGACGACGAGCCCGACGAGGATGAGCCGCCAGGCGTAGGCCGCGCCGACCCGCAGCCATGGCACCGTCCGCTCGGCCACCGGCACGGGCACGGCCACCGGCACCGTCTCGGGCCGCAGGCCGACCGGGATGCGCACGGAGTACGCCGGCCGGCTGCCCAGCACCTGCCTCGCCCGGCGCCGGCCGCCCGGTCCGGCCGCCCGCCGACGCGCATCGCCCACCACCGATTCCGACTCCTCTCCGTCATCCCTGATGACGGTCGGTCACCTGTACAGCACCGTAAGCGCACGTCGAGGGTGGGGCGCGCGGAATGCGCCGCCTGCGGCGTCCCCCGGATGGCGACGTTTCGCAGCGGACCGAGCCGCGCACCACCCGGGAGGCGCGCAGGGCTACGGCGAAGCACGCTCACGCGGCCCGCCGCGGTCGCGGTCGTCCAGGAACGTGACGGTCTCGCCGAGCGGTGCCCGGTCGACGCGGGCGTACGGCGCCGACAGATCCGCGAAGCCGATCGACACGCCCGCGAACAGGACCAGTTCCGGCGGGGGCGACACGACGTCCGCGACCGTCCGGTGGTACACCGACCACGCCATCTGCGGACAGCTGTGCAGCCCTTCGGCGCGCAGCAGGAGCATCACCGTCTGCAGATACATCCCGAGGTCGGCCCACTGCGCCGCGCCCATGTCGCGGTCGATGTAGCACAGCAGGAGGCACGGGGCGCCGAAGCAGCGCCAGTTCTCGCCCACGGCCGCCCGCCGGGCCTCCGTGTCCCCGCGCCGGATCCCCAGCGCGCCGAACCGCTGGGCGGCCGCCGCCGACCGCCGCTCCCGGTACGGCGACTTCGGCTCCGGTGGGTACATCCGGTACTGCCGCTCGTCCCCGGGATCACCGGTCGCTCCCCGCTCGCGCGCGCGCTCCTTCAGCTCGGCCAGCGGGGCGCCGGTGAGCACGTACGTGTGCCACGGCTGGAGGTTGCCGCCCGACGGGGAGCGGGCGGCGGCGGCCAGGACCCGCTCCAGCGCCGCGCGGGGCACCGGCTCCTCGGTGAAGGCCCGCACCGCCCGCCGGCTGTGCACCGCCTCGTACACATCCACCCGCATGACCTCCTGACCCGTGGTCGACTCCGTCCTCCGCCGTACTGACGGAAAAGGGCCGGCGGATGTGACCGGAGTGGGTGAAGAGGCGGCGGAACGCGGCCGTTCACGCCGACGACCGGCGCGGATGGAGAGCGGTCACAGGACCTTCACAGCCGCTGGGGGTGTGCCCGGACCGGCCAGGGCACTCGGCAGGTGTCGCCGGCAGAGAGGGATGCGCCAGTGATCATCATCGCCCTACTGCTGCTCCCCGTCCTCAGCATCGTCCTGTACGGGCTCGACCAGGTCGAGGACCGATGGATCCTGCGGCCGCCGGCCGCCCGCCGCAGCAGGCACCGCCGGCTTCGCCATGCGAAGGCGGACCGTCACTGATCCGTCGCCGCGGCCTCGTCCAGGCCGGCGCAGCGCCGGTAGCGCACGATCGCCCGCCCGAGTTCGAGCCGCTCCGGTCCGGGGAGCGCCCCGCCCTGGACGTACTCCAGGATGTGCTCGGCGACCGCCCGCAGCTTGGTGTTGGTGCGCTGGGAGACGTCCCGCAGTGCCCGCCAGGCCTCTTCCGGGGCGATCCGCCCGAGTACGACGACGGCTCCGACGGCCTGGTCGATCACGGCGTGCGAGGACACGGCACGCCGCAACTGCTGGTTCTCGGTCGTCAGCCGGTCGTACTCCGCTGCCAGGTCGGTGGACGAGAGAAGGGCCAGCGGCTGGTGCCGGGAGAGGGTGAAGAAGGCCATGGAGCACCTTTGCGAGGTCGGGACGTCACTGCTACATCTGCCCTCGGCGGGCGCCGGCACACAGATTGAACCAGCGACGCGGGACACCGTGACGTCGCACGGCCCGTGCCGCGCGGCCCGTACATCCGTGCGCCGGTGCCGGCCGGTCCGTGTCGCGCGGGTGCCCCGGTGTCAACCCTCCTGGATCCAGGGGCGGGTGCTCTCGGCGTCCTCGGTGGCCCGGCCCACCGGCAGCAGGTCGCGGATGTCCGCGGGCAGCGCGCCGGCCATCCGCTCGGTCAGCTCCGGGGCGAGCGCGGCGTCGAGCACCTCCATGACGGCGGCGGCCTCCCGCAGGGCCGTGTCCTCGTCGGTGCCCGCCCGGTCGGCGATGCGCCCGGCGAAGACGGTCAGCCCGAACCGCTCGCCCGCCGCGCCGGCGTTTGAGGTGGCCGATGCGTCGGCCGCCTCCCGCATCGCCGTCGCCATGTCGGGCGGCAGCTGTGCGGCCACATGCCGGGCCAGTCCGGACGGCAGCCGCTCCGAGAGCGTGCTGACGACAGCGTGCGCTGCCCGTTCGGCCGAACCCCGGTCCGGCAGGTGGGCCAGCTCCTGCACCTTTCCGATCATCTCGTCGTGCCGCATGAGGTCGCATCCTTCCTCACGAAGTCGTGACGGTCCGGTATGTCCCTCGCCGCGGGTGAGGCCACGCGCCTCGACCCGGCCGCGTGCCTGCGCGTGCCGAGTACCCGGATGCCGCGGCCGCGTACCCGGTCACGGCCGGCCGCCGCCGGTGGAGTCGCGCTTCCGTCGCGGGGTAGGCGTCGGAAGCGGACCATCGGACAAGTGGACGCCGGCGGACCGGGATGTGAGGTGTTCATGGCGGGAGCGGGGCTTGCGGCGCCGTTGTGGGACGTGCACAACGGCCAGGGGTTGCGGCAGCTGGCCGAGCTGGGGCTGGCACTGCTGCTGTCCAGCCTGATCGGCTGGGAGCGGGCGGCACAGCAGAAGAGCGCCGGGCTGCGCACCCACACGCTGGTCGGCATCGCGAGCGCGCTGATGATGGAGGTGTCCCAGCACGGGTTCACGGCGGTGCTCGGGCTGCAGAACGTCTCCTTCGATCCCTCCCGCGTCGCGGCGCAGATCGTGTCCGGCATCGGCTTCATCGGCGGCGGCCTGATCTTCGTCCGGCGCGACGCCGTACGGGGCCTGACGACGGCCGCCACCATCTGGCTGACCTGCGCGGTCGGCATGGCCTGCGGCGGCGGGCTGCCCATCCTCGCGCTCGCGGTGACCGCCCTGCACTTCCTGGTGGTGCGGGGCTATCCGCTCATGACGTCCCGTCTGATCCCCGCCACGGCCGGGGGCACCTTCGAGGCGCGCCTTACCTACCGGACCGGGGCGGCACTTCTGCCGCGCCTGATGGAGACCTGCACCCGCAGCGGCTTCCGGATCGTGCAGGTCAAGGTGGAACGGCTGCCCGGCCGCGCGGACGACGCGGCCCGGGTGCTGCTGGGGCTGGAGGGCACCGGGGACTCGTCGGGGCTGGCGTCGGAGCTGTTCCAGGACGCGGGGGTGCTCGATGTCGAGGTGAGCGCCGCGGCGGACGACGAATAGACGAACAGGTGGTGCGACGGCCACCGGGCGGAAACCGCCCCTCGGACCACTGAGCTCAGCAGGGGTGACCAGGCCTGCCCGGCCCGGATCGCCTCGGCTGGAGTGGGGCGGTCCGCTGAGCTCCGCGGTCAGCGGTCGCCGGTCCGCTCAGCCTCCTTTTGCCTGCTCCGCCTGTTGTGTCCACGTCCAGGCGTACTGCAGCCAGTCCGAGACCGTCAGCGCGCCGAGGCCCGCGCAGACCAGGCGGGTGGGCCGGGGTGCCGCGGCGTACGAGCACACCAGGATGCCGGCGGCCCAGGCCGAGGTGCAGAACGGGCAGGCCAGCAGGTCTCCGACGGCCCGCCGGACACCGTGCCCCCGCGGTTCGTCGACGACCTCGCCGCCCTCGCCAGCGTCCGTGCGACGGGTGAAGGGCGCCCGCAGAAAGCTCGTGATCTTGTCCCGGGTCAGCAGCCTGGACGCCTTGTACGCCCCCGCGCCCATCAGGACGACGTCCCACGGCGGCACCTCGGACGGCAGCGGGACACCCCGGCGCCTGGCCAGCACCGCGAACGCGCCGGTGCCCGCCGTGAAGAGGGAGGCGAGAGCGGCGTATCCGGCGAGTGGGACGTCGCCCTGGTCGTCGTACCGCGCGGCGTCCGTCGTCATGAGACCTCCCATACCTGCCCAGGGCGCGCACCCGGCCCGCACCGGGCCCCGTCCCGAGTTCCCCGGACCTAGGCGGCGACACGCGCCCGAACGGCACCCCCCGGGAGACGGCGATGCCGGTACGACGTGTGCGATGCCACATATGACCTGGTTCGCAACGCCTCCCCTCGCGCCTGGTACCGGGCTACCGTTGCGTCGAGCCCCTGTTCCCCCTCGCCCCTCGGACGGCCCGGCTGTGCTCACTGATCTGTCCCCCCTCATCGCCGCGACGGCGCGCTGGCTGACGGTCTCCTATCCGCCCAGCGGCGGCGCGCTGGCCTCCGCCCTGTGCGAGGCGCAGGCCCGGCAGGCCGTGACCGTCGCCGCGTGGCTGCGCTACCCCACCGAGATCGACGCGGCCCTGGTCACCATGGCCGGTCCCGGCGGCGCCGCGCGGCTCGACTGGATCACCGGCACCGAGCGCGCCGGCGAGGAGGGCCCCGTGGACGACTGGGCCTGGCGCACCTGGGTCGACGAGGTCGTCGCCAGCTGGGCGGCCGGCCTGCTCACCGACCCCGAGCTGGCCGGAACGGCCGTCGCCGCACTCGCCGACGGCGAGCACACCCCGGGCACCCCACCGGCGGAGTTCCGGCGGCTGCTCGCGCCCGACGACGGTGACCGGCGCGCCGCCGCGCTGCTGCGCCACCCCGACCTCCTCGCCCCCGTGGCCGAGCTGCACCTCGACCAGCTCGTGGACCGTCTCGGACCGGGCCGCGCCCTCGCCGCCTGAACGCTCGGTCGCACCCGTCCGCACCGTCGCCCCGAACGCCTCCCGCCCCGCCCGGCCGGCGCCCGTGTCGTACGCCCCCGCAGGGGTACTGCGGAGCTGATCCATGGGCCGTTCGCCGACGGCGGCCGGTCCCGAGCGACGGCAGGCAGGAGAAGTCGATGCGCGCGCAAGGCGACGAGGCAGCGGCGCCCGGCGGCGCCCACGACCCTCCCGGCCGCCCCCGGCTCGCTCCCGCCCGGGCTCTCGGCCTCGGCCGGCGGCCGGTGCGCCGGCGGTGCCGGCCGACGGGGAAGACCCGGTCA
This sequence comes from Streptomyces filipinensis, assembly GCF_014649495.1. GTDB lineage: Bacteria > Actinomycetota > Actinomycetes > Streptomycetales > Streptomycetaceae > Streptomyces > Streptomyces filipinensis. Next base: position 89,525 of record NZ_BMTD01000005.1, read on the forward strand.
TGACCTTCAAGAATCCCGTGCACCGCGGCGGGGAGCGCCGCGGCCGGTTCGAGCAGTTCGCGGAGTACGCCTCCAACTTCACCAGCTCCCCGGTGTTCTTCCTCTTCTGCCTGCTGCTCGTCGGCTTCTTCGTCGCCGCGCACCTCGCGCATCTGCGCATCGAACTGCTGCTGCTCGCGGGTGAGTCCATGACCGCGGTCACCCTGCTGCTCCTGGCGCTGCTGAAGAACGCCGAGATGCGCGCCGAGCACGCGATCCAGCGCAAGCTCGACGCGATCGCCGGGGCCCTGCTGGAGTCCCACTCCGACGACCGCAGCCAGGCCTTCGAGGATCTGCGCCATGCGATCCGTATGGAGGAAGAGACCTGACAGAGAGGGACAAAACCGCGCGCCGGTTCTTCACGGCACCCCGGCCAGGGACGACCATGCCGTGTCATGGACATTTTGCTCGTTGCCAGCGCGTTCAACAGCCTCTCCCAGCGTGTGTACGCCGAACTGTCGGACCTGGGGCACCGCGTGGACGTCGTCCTCGCCGCACAGGGCGCCGACCCGGTCCGGGCCGCCGTGCGTGAGCTGCGGCCGGAGCTGGTCATCGCGCCGATGCTCAGGACCGCCCTGCCCGAGGACGTGTGGCGGGACCACACCTGCCTGATCGTGCATCCCGGGCCGCCCGGTGACCGCGGCCCGTCCTCACTGGACTGGGCCGTCGCCGAGGGCGCGACGCACTGGGGGGTGACGGTCCTGCAGGCCGAGGCGGCGATGGACGCGGGCGCGATCTGGGCGGCGGAGCCGTTCGAGGTGGCGCCCGTCGGCAAGAGCGACCTGTACCGTAACGAGGCCTCCGACGCCGCCGTCACCGCCGTCCTCACCGCCGTACGCCGGTACGCCGAAGGCTCCTGCAAGCCCCAGTCGCAGACGGACGACTCGGTCCGCGTCGTCTGGCGCGACGCCTTCCGGCAGGAGCGGCGCCGCATCGACTGGGAGCGGGACGACACCGAAACGGTCCTGCGTAAACTCCGCGGCGCCGACTCACAGCCGGGCGTCCTCGACGAACTCCTCGGCCACGAGGTGTTCCTGCACGGCGGGCACCCCGAGGACCAGCTGCGCGGCCGCCCCGGCGAACTCCTGGCCCAGCGGACGGGCGCCGTCTGCCGGGCCACCCGCGACGGCGCCGTCTGGATCCCCGAGCTGCGCCCCCGCAAGAACTCCGGCGACCCCGCGCCCTTCCGCCGCCCGGCCGCCTCCGTGCTCACCGCGTGGGAACCCTCCCTCAAGCTTCCGGAAGCCGCCGCCCCGCTGGAACTGCCACCTGGCCGCAGCACCTGGACCGACATCCGCTACCGGCAGCGCGGCGACACCGGCTTCCTCGGCTTCTCCTTCCCGGGCGGCGCCATGAGCACCGACCAGTGCCGCCGCCTGCTGGCCGCCTACGCCTACGCACTCGCCCGGCCCACCCGCGTCCTCGTCCTCGGCGGGTCCCGCGACTTCTTCTCCAACGGCATCCACCTGAACGTCATCGAGGCGGCCCCTGACCCGGCCAAGGAGTCGTGGACCAACCTGAACGCCATGGACGACCTGGTCGAGGCGGTGCTGCGCACCACCGACCGGCTGGTCGTGGCCGCCCTCGCCGGCAACGCGGCAGCCGGCGGCGCCATGCTCGCCCTCGCCGCCGACCAGGTGTGGTGCCGCACCGGCACCGTCCTCAACCCGCACTACCGGCGCATGGGCCTGTACGGCTCGGAGTTCTGGACGTACAGCCTGCCGCGCCGCGCCGGGGCGGTACAGGCCCGCCGGCTGACCGGCGACGCCCTGCCGGTCAGCGCCGCCCGCGCCGAGCGGCTCGGGCTCGTGGACCGGCTGGTACCGGCCACACCCGCCGGTTTCCCGGCCGAGACCGGACGGCTGGCGGCCGAACTCGCCGCGGACCCCCGCCTGGACGAGCGCATTGCCGCCAAGGCCGCCGCCCGCGCCGCGGACGAAGGCGAGCGCCCCCTCGCGCAGTACCGCGCGGCCGAACTGGCCCGTATGCACGCCATCTTCTTCGACCCGCGGGCCCCCTACCACGAGCTGCGCTCGGCCTTCGTACGCAAGACCCCGTCCGGCTCCCCCCGGCCCCTGGCCGCGCCCGCCGGAGACGTCCGGTGACGCCGCGCCTGCTGGTGGCGGGCGTCGGCAACATCTTCCTCGCCGACGACGCCTTCGGCCCCGAGGTGATCCGCGCACTCGGCGAACGCCCGCTGCCGCCCGAGGTGCGGGTGCACGACTACGGCATCCGGGGCATGGACCTCGCCTACGCCCTGCTGGACGGCTGCGCCACCGCCGTCCTGGTCGACACCGCGCGGCGCGGCCACCGCCCCGGCACCCTCTCGCTGATCGAGGCCGAACCACCCGACGGCACGGTCGTCCCCGAGGCCCACGGCATGGACCCGGCGAAGGTGCTGGCCCTGGCCGCGCACCTCGGCGAGGAGCCGCTGCCCCGCGTCCTCGTGCTGGCCTGCGAGCCGCAGGTGCTGCCGGCCGCCGACGAGGACCTGCTGCCCGGGCTCAGCACGCCGGTCCGCGAAGCCGTCCCCCGGGCCGTCGACACGCTGCACACCCTGATCCCGGCCCTGCTCGCCGACCCCGCGGCGCCCCCGCCCCCGTTGGGCCGCCCGGTGGAATCCGGGCCCCCGCACCCGGCTGCGCTGCCCGGCACAGCGGCCGGCTGAGCGGAAGATCGGTGGAGCCCGGGCCACAGAGACGCGGCCCGGGCTCCACCGCCGTACCCGAGGAGCAGCGCCCATGTGCCGGTCCGACGTCAAGCAGGCCGTCCTGGCGAAGAACGACGACCTGGCCGCAGACCTGCGCGGCGACCTCACCCGACGGGGCGTGACCGTCGTCAACCTGCTGTCCAGCCCCGGCAGCGGCAAGACCGAACTCCTCGGCGAGGTCCTGGGCCGTGCGGTCGAGCAGGGGGTGCCGGTGGCCGCGCTGACCGCCGACCTGGCCACCGAGAACGACGCGGAACGCCTGGCCCGTTCCGGTGCCCCGGTCCAGCAGCTGCTCACCGGCGGACTGTGCCACCTGGAGGCCCGTCAGGTGCGCGCCCGGCTGGACGGCTGGCTGCCGGCGGACACCTCGGTGCTGTTCGTGGAGAACGTCGGCAACCTCGTCTGCCCGGCCGCCTACGACCTCGGAGAGACCCTGCGGGTCGTGCTGATGGCGGTCACCGAGGGCGAGGACAAACCGCTGAAGTACCCCACCGCCTTCGGCTCCGCCCATCTGGTGGTGATCACCAAGACGGACCTCGCCGAGCCGGCCGGCTTCGACGAGACCGCCTTCCGGACCAACGTGCACCGGGTCAACCCGGGCGTGGAGATCGTACGGACCTGTGCCCGCACCGGCGCCGGAGTCGACACCCTCCTGGAGCGCGCCCTCGGCGCCCGTGACGGCGTACCGCACCGGCCCCCCCTGGCCCCGCATCCGCACGGCCACCACCACACCGCGTCCGCTCCCGTCACATGACCGCCCCCGTCACCGGACCGGTGCGACGCGCCCTCACCGTGCGGGGCACCGTGCAGGGCGTCGGCTTCCGGCCGTATGTGCACCGCCTCGCCGCCGGACTCGGCCTGGCCGGGTTCGTCGGCAACACCGGCGACGGCGTGCACATCGAGATCGAGGGCCCGGCGCCGGAGGTGGACCGTTTCTGCGTCCTGCTCGCCGAACAGCCGCCGCCGCTCGCCACTGTCACCGCCGTCGAGGACGCCGTCCTGCCCGCCACCGGCGACACCGGTGCCTTCGCCATCCGCTCCACCGAACGGGCCGGCGGCCGCACCCAGCTCCCGCCCGACACCGCCACCTGCGCCGACTGCCTGCGGGAACTGGCCGATCCGGGCGACCGCCGGCACCGGCACCCGTTCGTCACCTGCACCCACTGCGGCCCGCGTTTCACCATCGCCACCGGGATGCCGTACGACCGCGTGGCCACCACCATGGCGGGCTTCCCCATGTGTCCGTCCTGCGCCCACGAGTACCGCGACCCCGCCGACCGGCGGTTCCACGCCCAGCCGGTCGCCTGCCCCGACTGCGGCCCACGGCTCACCCTGGTCCCGGCCGACGGCCTCGGCGTCCGCCCGGCCCGGGACGCGGACGCCCTGGCGACGGCGCGGGCGCTGCTGGCCGCCGGGAAGATCGTCGCGGTCAAGGGCCTCGGCGGCTACCACCTGGCCTGCGACGCCACCGACGCCCGGGCCGTGGCCGCGCTGCGCGACCGCAAGGAACGGGGTGGCAAGGCCTTCGCGGTGATGTGCGCCGACCTCGGCACCGCCGAGCGGCTCGCGGTCCTCTCCACCGCCGAACGGGCCGCGCTGACCAGCGCCCGGCGCCCCATCGTCCTGCTCCGCCGGCGCACCCCGGCCGCCGGCCCGCTCCTCGCCGACCAGGTCTGCCCGGGCAGCCCGCACGTGGGAGTGATGCTGCCCTACACCCCCGTGCACACCCTGCTGTTCGGGCTGCCCGGCGACCCGCCCGGCCCCCGGGTCCTGGTCATGACGAGCGGCAACCGCTCCGGCGAACCCATCGTCACCGACGACGCCGAGGCGCTGACCCGGCTCGCCGGACTGGCCGACGCCTGGCTCGCCCACGACCGGCCCATCGCCGCGCCCTGCGACGACTCCCTGCTGCGGGTCCGCCCCGACGGCACCGAACAGGTCCTGCGGCGCTCCCGCGGCTACGTCCCCCGCCCCGTGCGGCTCCCGGTGCCGGTACGGCCCGTCCTCGCGGTCGGCGGCGACCTGAAGAACGTCCCGTGCCTGGGCGAGGGCGAGCACGCCTGGTTCGGGCCGCACATCGGTGACATGGGCGAACTGGCCGCCCTGGAGGCCGCCGAGCGCGCCGAGCGGCACCTGGCCGGCCTGACCGGAGTCAGCCCGGCCCTCGTCGCCGCCGACCGGCACCCCGGCTACCACTCGACCCGCCGGGCCCGCCGCCGCGCCTCCCGGCTGCCGGACGGCTCCCTGCGGCTGGTCCAGCACCACCACGCCCACATCGCCTCCGCGATGGCCGAGCACGGCCTGGACGGCACGACCCGGGTGATCGGCGTCGCCTTCGACGGCACCGGGTACGGCGACGACGGCACGGTGTGGGGCGGCGAGATCCTGCTCGCCGACTACGCCGGTTACCGGCGCTACGCCCACCTCGGCCCCGCCCCGCTGCCCGGCGGCGACGCCGGCGTGGCCAACCCGTGCCGGCTGGCGCTGGCCCGGCTGTGGGCGGCGGGCGTGGCGTGGGAACCGGATCTGGCGAGCGCGCGGGCCTGCACGGACGTCGAACGCGCCGTACTGCGGAGGCAGCTGGACCGGCAGGCGGCGTGTGTGCCGACCTCCAGCATGGGCCGCCTGTTCGACGCGGTGTCGTCCCTGGCCGGTGTGTGCCACCGGGCGGGGTACGAGGCGCAGGCCGCGCTGGAACTGGAGGCGGCGGCGACCGAGGCCCGGGACGCGGACGAGGTGGCGTACCCCTTCGGGTTCGAGCGGCAGCGGGAGATCGACCCGGCGCCCATGCTGCGCGCACTCCTGGAGGACCGGCGGCGCGGCACCCCCGCACCGGTCCTCGCCGCCCGCTTCCACCGGGGCGTCGCGGCGGCCGTCGCCGGGATCTGTGACCGCGCCCGCGCCGAGACCGGACTGACCACGGTCGCCCTCACCGGAGGTGTCTTCGCCAACGGCCTGCTGGAACAGGAGTGCACCGCGCGGCTGGCCGCGGCAGGCTTCACGGTCCTGCGGCACGGCGCCGTGCCCCCGAACGACGGAGGGTTGGCGCTCGGTCAGCTCATGGTCGCGGGAACAGCGAACAACCACGAGACGGAGTGACCCATGTGTCTGGCAGTGCCCGGCAAGGTCGTGTCCATCGACCATCGTGCCGACCCCCTGACCGGGATGATCGACTTCGGCGGGGTGCACAAGCAGGCGTGCCTTGAGTACCTGCCCGACGTACGGGTGGGGGAGTACGTCATCGTCCATGTCGGCTTCGCCCTGCAGCGGCTGGACGAGGCGTCGGCCCGTGCGTCCCTGGAGCTGTTCGAGCAACTGGGGCTGCTGGAGGAGGAGTTCGGGGACGCCTGGGAGCAGGCGGCCCGGCAGGAGAGCGGGAGTGAGGCCCGGTGAAGTACATCGACGAGTTCAACGACCCCGACCTGGCGCGCCGGCTGCTGGACGAGATCCACGCCATCGTCACCCGGCCGTGGGCGCTGATGGAGGTCTGCGGCGGCCAGACCCACTCCATCATCCGGCACGGCATCGACCAACTCCTGCCGGACAAGGTCGAGTTGATCCACGGACCCGGCTGCCCGGTGTGCGTCACGCCGCTCGACGTCATCGACCAGGCCCTGGAGATCGCCGCCCGCCCCGGGGTGATCTTCTGTTCCTTCGGCGACATGCTGCGCGTGCCCGGCACCGACCGGGACCTGTTCCGGGTCAAGGGCGAGGGCGGTGACGTACGCGTGGTGTACTCACCGCTGGACGCGCTCGACCTCGCCCGCAAGAACCCGGACCGCCAGGTCGTGTTCTTCGCCATCGGCTTCGAGACGACCGCACCCGCCAACGCCATGGCCGTCCACCAGGCCCGTCGCCTCGGCCTGGACAACTTCAGCCTGCTGGTCTCCCACGTGCGGGTCCCACCCGCGATCGAGGCCATCATGACGGCACCCGAATGCCGGGTGCAGGGCTTCCTCGCCGCCGGACACGTGTGCAGCGTGATGGGCACGGCCGAGTACCCGGAGCTGGCCGACAAGCACCGGGTGCCCATCGTCGTCACCGGCTTCGAGCCGCTGGACATCCTGGAGGGCATCCGCCTCGCCGTCCACCAGCTGGAGCGCGGCGAGCACCGGGTCGAGAACGCCTACCCGCGTGCCGTACGGGAACAGGGCAACCCGGCCGCCCTGCGCATGCTGGAGGAGGTCTTCGAGGTCAACGACCGCAACTGGCGCGGCATCGGCCGCATCCCCGCCAGCGGCTGGCGGCTGTCCGACGCCTACCGGGCCTACGACGCCGAACACCGCTTCGACGTCGCCGGTATCCGCACCGAGGAGCCCGCCGAGTGCCGCGCCGGCGAGGTCCTCCAGGGGCTGATCAAGCCCACCGAGTGCGAGGCGTTCGGCACGAGCTGCACCCCGCGCACCCCGCTCGGCGCCACCATGGTCTCCAGCGAGGGCGCCTGCGCGGCCTACTACCTGTACCGCCGGATGAACAACGCCCCGGCAGCACAGGGACCCCGCGTGCCGCAGTCCCAGCAGGAGGAGATGAACCCCGTTGGCTGACCTGGCTACCGAAGAGGCCGTCGACCCCGCGAACTGGACCTGCCCCGCGCCCCTGCGCGACCAGCCGGTGGTCGTCATGGGCCACGGCGGAGGCGGCGCCCTGTCCGCCGAACTCATCGAACACGTCTTCGCCCCCGCCTACGGCAACCCCACCCTGGCCGCCCTCACCGACTCGGCCGTCCTCGACCTGGGCGGGGCCCGCCTGGCCTTCTCCACGGACTCCTACGTCGTACGGCCGCTGTTCTTCCCCGGCGGCAGCCTCGGCGACCTCGCCGTCAACGGCACGGTGAACGACCTGGCGATGAGCGGAGCCCGGCCCGCCTACCTGTCCACCGCCTTCGTCCTGGAGGAGGGCGTGGAACTGGACGTCGTCCGCCGCGTCGCGCAGGCCATCGGCGCGGCGGCCTCGACGGCGGGGGTCACCGTCGCCACCGGCGACACCAAGGTGGTCGAGTCCGGACACGGCGACGGCGTCTACGTCACCACCGCCGGCGTGGGCCTCGTACCGGACGGCGTCGACATCCGCCCGCAGCGCGCCCGGCCGGGCGACGCCGTCATCGTCAGCGGCCCCATCGGGCTGCACGGCGTGGCGATCATGAGCGTCCGCGAGGGCCTGGAGTTCGGCGTCGAGATCGTCTCCGACACCGCGCCCCTGGCGGATCTCGTCGCTGCCATGCTGGCGGTCACGACGGACATCCACGTCCTGCGCGACCCCACCCGGGGCGGACTCGGCGCGTCCCTGAACGAGATCGCCCGCGCCTCCGGTACCGGCGTGCGGCTGCACGAGCGGGCCATCCCGGTCCCCGAGGAGGTCGCGAACGCCTGCGGCTTCCTCGGCCTGGACCCGCTGTACGTCGCCAACGAGGGCCGGCTCGTCGCCTTCGTGCCACCGCGGGACGCCGAGGCGGTCCTGGCGGCGATGCGGGCGCACCCGCAGGGCCACGGCGCCGCCCTCGTCGGCGAGTGCGTCGCCGACCACCCGGGCATGGTCGTCGTCGCCACCGGCCTCGGCGGCACCCGCGTGCTGGACCTGCCGCTCGGGGAACAGCTGCCCCGGATCTGCTGAACGGGTGACCCGGCCCCGCCCCGAGAGCGGGGCCGGGTCACCCCTCGACACCCGTGATCTCCAACTCCCGGCCACTGCGCAGCTCCTGCGAGGGCCGGTCGCAGGACGGGCACCAGAAGAACGGCGGCGAGCCGACCGCGAACTCCTCGGCACACCCGCCGCACCAGGCCCGCGCCGAGACCTCCTCCACGACCAGGTCCGCCCCGGCGAGCGCCGTGCCGTCGCGGGCCACCTCGAACGCGAAGTGCAGCGCGTCCGGCACGACACCGGCCAGCTCGCCCACGCGGACGGTCACCGCGGTCACACGGTCCGCCCCGTCCGCGCGGGCGATCTCCTCGGCCTGTTCCACGATCGCGGTCGCGATCGACAGCTCGTGCACGAGCGGCTCACGGGTACCGGCGGTTGGCGCGCAGCCCACCGGTCATCCGGTAGATACGCACTTCGCGCAGGATGCTCGGGAGCTCCGTGACGATCAAGGCGGCCACGAGGCTGCCGACGACCGCGGCCTGGGCCGCGAGGAGCTGCCGTCCCGACATCGCCGCTCGTCGGGGCCTTCTGCGCATGCCAATGCTCATTGCTGTCATGTTCAGCTCTCTCATCCCGGTGAGATGTTCGGCATGTCCTTCACCAGGGCGTCATGCCGTTTCCAGTGGATACCCGTGGAACGGCGCGCATCGGAGGTGCCGTCCTTGTGGTGCCCGGTCTGATGCTTGTACGGGCCCTTGTTGCCCTGGTGAAGTCCCCGTACGTGGCTGGGCGTGTCGGGCTTCGCCTGGGGGCGGCCCACGCGGATGCTGCCCATGTCGGTTCTCCTTCCGGGTCTCACGACCGCTCGGTCAGCTCCTTGAAGAACTGTTCTACGGCCGGCCAGACCCGGCCGCCACCGGACAGGCCCCGCCACTCGCGGCGGACCAGGGCGATCATCCGGTAGCAGTCGTCGACCGGCACGATCCAGTGTGCGTCGAAGCCGCGCACGGTGTTCACCAGTAGCGCCTCCACGTCCGGTGCCAGGGACGCGAGCTCGGGCACCGTGCCGGCCAGCCGGCGCCAGGCCGCCGCGTCCACCTCCCAGCGCATGGCCCCGGCCGGGCTCGGGCCCTGCGCGGTGACCGTGCCGTCGGAGCGCGGGACGAAGAACACCAGTCCCACCGGGACGCCCAGCACCGCCGTGTCGACCGGCGGCAGCCGCAGCCGCCGCCGGGGCACCAGCCGGTAGCGGCCCGCCGTGTCGTCGGCGAACAGCACCGAACAGGGGCCGCACACGCACCGCGGCTCGGCCGTCCCGGTGTCGTACAGGTGGCGGTGCTCCCCGGCCAGGCGGGCCGCGCACAGCTCGCAGACCTCGGACCCGGCCGTCGCCGCGCGGTCGGCCGCGGAGCGGATGACGCGGCCGAGGGCTCCGGCCGCGCTCACCGCGCCTCCTGCGACACGGCCCGGCGCTTGATCGTGGTCAGCGGTACGAACGCCGGTGCCGCCCTGCGCTCGTCCTGCACCGTCTCCACCCCGGTCAGTTCGGGAGCCACGGCCAGTACGGCCGCCCGGACCGCCTCGGTGACGTCCGAGGAGCCCCCACCGCACCCGGAGCCGCACCCGCCACCGCTGCTCAGCCGCACCCGCGCCACCTGCCCGTCGACACCGGCCCACGCCAGGTCGCCGCCGCGCTCGCGGACCGCCGGCCGCAGCTTCTCCACCGCACGGGCGGCCCGGCGCTCCGGGGGCTCGGGGTGGATCCCGTGCAGGACCAGGAGATGCCCGGCCAGCTCGTCGTCGGCGAGCCGCTCGCGCAGCGGCTCGTCCGCGTGGTCCAGCACCCGGGCGAGCGCCTCGCCGTAGACCTCGGTCAGCAGCCGCACCGCCTCCAGGGCGGGCCCGGGGGTGGCCTCCAGCCCGGCCAGCACCTCGTCGAGCCGGGCGAGCCGGGCCTCCACCGCCCGATCCGCGAGCCGCCCGGCGGGCTCAGCCATGGTTGGCCCCGTACGTCGGGGAGTGGACGGTGGTCAGGGTCTTGCCCTTGCCCATGTACATGTGCACACCGCAGGGCAGACAGGGGTCGAAGCTGCGGACGGTGCGCATGATGTCGACGCCCTTGAAGTCGTCCGGGCCGTTCTCCTCGAAGATCGGCTGGCCCTGCACGGCGTCCTCGTAGGGGCCGGGCGTGCCGTAGATGTCACGCGGACTGGCGTTCCACGGGGTCGGCGGGTACGGGTGGTAGTTGGCGATCTTGTGGTCCCTGATCACCAGGTGGTGGGAGAGGACGCCGCGCACCGCCTCGTGGAAGCCGCAGCCGATCGACTCGTCCGGCACCTCGAAGTTCTCGAACACCTTCGTGTCGCCGCTCTTGAGCATCCCCATCGCCTCCTCCAGGAACTGCAGGGCCATGGCGGCGGCGTAGGCGATGAAGTACGGCCGGGCACGGTCGCGTTCGAGGGTGTTGCTCCACTTCGGAGGGCGCCACTCCAGGGTCGTCTCGGGCAGCTTCTCGCCCTTGGGCAGGGTGATGCGGATGCCGCCGCCGGTCGCCTTGACGTACGGCGTGTCGACCAGGCCGCTCAGCGCGGTCGACCACAGCCGGGCGAGGGGCCCGCCACCCGTGTCCAGGGCGAGGTGGTCGCCGGTGTCCGGGTGGTACCAGCGCGGGCTCATCACCCAGCTGTAGTTGCCGTCGAAGTCCCGCTTCTGGGGCACCGGGACCGTGGTCTGGTTCCACGGGTGGCGCATGTCGACGGGGTTGCCGAGCGGGTCGTGGGTGACGAACGGGTCCTCGTTCACCCAGTCCTCGTAGAAGGAGCTGCCCAGCATGATGCGCAGCCCCAGGTTGATGTCGATCAGGTTGTTGGTGACCAGCTTGCCGTCCACGACGATGCCCGGGGTGACGTACATGGCCCGGCCCCACTCGTTCATCGTCGCGTAGCGGTAGTCGACCACGTCCGGGTTCTGGAAGGCGCCCCAGCAGCCCAGCAGGATGCGGCGCTTGCCGACCTCCTCGTAGCCGGGCAGCGCCTCGTAGAAGAAGTCGAAGACGTCGTCGTTCATCGCCACCGCCTTCTTGACGAAGTCGATGACACGCATGAGGCGGCTGAGGTAGTCGGTGAAGGTGCTCGGCTGCGGCATCGTGCCGACGCCGCCCGGGTACAGCGTGGAGGGGTGCACATGCCGCCCCTCCATCAGGCAGAACATCTCCCGGGTGATCCGGCTGACCTTCAGCGCCTCCTTGTAGACCTCGCCCTCGAACGGGTTGAAGGCCTTCATGATCTCGGCGATGGTGCGGTAGCCGTGCACGTCCCCGCGGGGCGCGTCGGTGCGCTCGGCGCGCGCCAGCACGCCGGGGTTGGTGGCCTTGACCATCGCCTCGCAGAAGTCCACGAAGACCAGGTTGTCCTGGAAGATCGTGTGGTCGAAGATGTACTCCGCCGCCTCGCCCAGGTTGGTGATGTGCTCGGCCAGCTTCGGCGGTTTGACGCCGTAGGCCATCTGCTGGGCGTAGTTGGAGCAGGTGGTGTGGTTGTCGCCGCAGATGCCGCAGATCCGCGAGGTGATGAACCCGGCGTCACGCGGGTCCTTGCCCTTCATGAACACCGAATAGCCGCGGAACAGCGACGAGGTGCTGTGGCACTCCACGACTTCCTGGTTGGCGAAGTCGATCTTCGTGTAGATACCCAGGTTGCCGATGATCCGGGTGATCGGATCCCAGGACATGTCCACGATCTGGGCGGGTTTGCGTCCTGTCGGCCGCGATTCGGTGGTGGTCATCTGCGGTACTGCCCCTCGCTGTTCGGGTCGGGCGGTTCGTTGGCGGGACGGTGTGGGCAGGCGTCAGGCACGCCAGTGCGGGTCGTAACCGCTGGTGAGCTTGCGCTTGTTGTGACGCCACTTGGGCTCGTGGTTCACCACGTCGTTGGTCAGCCCGCGCAGTCGGCGGACGACCGCGCCGTACGGCTTGACGAGCAGGGTCGACAGCGTGCCGCCGGGCGGCTCGTCCATGAACGGCATGAAGGCGTCCGGGAAGCTGGGCATCGTGCAGCCGATGCAGATGCCGCCGACGTTCGGGCAGCCGCCGATGCCGGCCATCCAGCCGCGCTTGGGCACGTTGCAGTTGACGACCGGACCCCAGCAGCCCACCCTCACCTGGCACTTGGGGGAGTTGTAGTCCCGCGCGAAGTCGGCCTGCTCGTAGTACGCGGCTCGGTCGCAGCCCTCGTGCACGGTCTTGCCGAACAGCCACTGCGGACGCAGCATGTGGTCCAGCGGCGGCGCGGGAGCGGCACCGGCCGCGTGCTGGAGCACCCAGACGAGGGTCTCCATGAAGTTCTCCGGCTGGATGGGACAGCCGGGGACGTTGACGATCGGCAGCCCCGAGCGTGCCTTGAACTCCCAGCCCAGGTAGTCCGCGAGGCCCATGCAGCCGGTCGGGTTGCCCGCCATCGCGTGGATCCCGCCGAAGGTGGCGCAGGTCCCGGCGGCCACCACCGCCCAGGCCTTGGGGGCGAGCTGGTCGATCCACCAGTTCAGGGTCTGCGGTTCACCGGTGTCCGGATCGTTGCCGAACGACGTCCAGTAGCCGTCCCCCTCGATGATGTTCTGGTTGGGGACCGAACCCTCGATGACGAGGATGAACGGCTCCAGTTCGCCGCGGGCCGCCGCCCGGTACGGGGCCAGGAAGTCCTCGCCGCCCAGGCTGGGCGAGAGGACCTTGTTGACGAGGTTCACCTTCGGCAGGCCCGGGATGAGGCCGAGCACCACGTCCTCGATGGACGGCTGGCCCGCGGCGGTCAGCGACACCGTGTCGCCGTCGCAGCTCATGCCCTCCGAGATCCAGAGGATGGTGATCTCGTCGAAGCCCTCCCGCGCCTCGGCCCGGCCGGGCTCGCCGCCGACTTCGGTGGTACCGCTCTGTGTGGTCATGTCTGCAACCTCCGTCGCAGCCGGTCTCGGAGTGGATCGTGGGTTGTCGCGTCGCAGGCGCGGAGCAGCCGCTCGGGCATGCGCCGGCCGTGGGCCGTCGTCTCAGGGGCGTCCCCCGGACCGTCGCTCCTGCGGCCGGTCGGCCGGGCCCGGTGACCGCGGGGACCGCGGCCCGGGCGAGCCCGCCGGGCCCGAGGGCTCCAGCACGTCCGAGTGGCCGAGCGGCTCCAGCTCGTCGGGCCGGAAGTAGTGGAAACGGCCGTACCAGCCGTGCAGTTCGGCGGCCGGATCGTCGTCGACCGTGACCGCCAGGTGGACGCTGCCGTCCACGTCGTGGAAGACCCCGGCGACCCGCGCCGTCCGCCCGTCCAGGAACATGTCCTGTGCGTCGGCTCCCCGGCCGCGCGGGCGCAGCCGCACCCGGCTGCCGCCGCCGACGGCCACCCCGGCCACGGACACCGTGTCGGTCGCCGGGGACAGTCCGTCGTCGCCGCCCTCCTGCCACCAGGCGGGCCGGTCGGCGGGCGGTGGCACCGGCGTCAGGGAACGGATCGCGCCGTGCAGACGCTCGAAGACCTCCCGGGGCATGGTGTCGACCCGGTCGAGGATCCGCGCGGCCCGCGGATCGGTGGCCCTGGCCTCGGCCTTCTCCTCGTCCGTCAGCAGCATGGTCCGCAGCGTGAGGATCTCGTCGATCTCCGCGGCGTCGTGCAGGTCGCCGGGACTCTCCGGCGCCACCTGCGGATGGTCGGGCAGGATGATCGGGGCGGAGAGCATGACACCGGCGCTCCCGGACCCTGCGGGCGGGCCGCCGAGAACGGGGAACGTGAAGGCGTTACGGCACTGCCGCGCCGGCTCCGCGAGGCCCTCGGGCGGGTCGATCAGGGACACGAACTCCACGCCGTCGCCGCCCACGAGCGTGTGCGTGGCGATCAGCGCCTGCCGCAGCGCCTCGTGGCGAGGGGCCCGCGGGTCCACAGCCTCCCCGGTGTTCTCGGTGCGCACCCGCAGCCGGTACAGCTCCGGCGCGACCGGTTCGGCCGTGACCGTCACCGCGGCCCGCACCTCCCGGCGCCGCCGTACCGTTCGCCCCGCACCGCCCGGCAGCGGCTCGGACTCCACACCGCCGGCCGCGTCCACCGGGGCGGTACGGCCGCCGCGCAGCAGTTCCGCCAGCGGCAGCACCAGCTCCGACTCGCGCGGCACCGCCTCCTCGAAGGAGAGGTGCACGGTGCCGTCGGCGGTCCGCAACGACTCGACCGGGCGGTGCCGTCCGTCCCCGTCGGCCTGCTCGACCTGCTTGTCCTGCATCTGCAGGCAGCGGACCCGGACCCGGACGACCGCGTCGGCGCGCGATGCCCGCACCAGGCACTCGGTCTGCTGGTACCACGAGTCCGCGGAACCGGAGATCCCCGGTGTGACCGGCCCGTCCCGTTCCACCCAGGCGCGGGGCAGCAGCACACCGAACTGCCAGCGGACCCGGTTCTTCGGCGAGGACCGTCGGTAGGGGTAGAGCAGGTACCCCTCGTAGAGCACGGCGTCGGCTACGGCTCCCACCTGTTCGAATGCGTCACGCGGCCCTCCGGCGTCGTCGCCGTCCACCAGGGCGGCACCCACCGCGCCACCGCCCACGCCGACTCCGTCCGCCATGCCGCCTCCTCGTCACCGGTGCACCTGCGGATTCCTTCCACCACGGTCACACCCGTCACGGCTCCTCGCCCCTCCGGCGCACTGCCATTGGGCCGACCAGGGGACGGCGGGCCTTCCCGGCGGGTTTCGCGCCCTCCGGCCGCCCCCCGACGCCTCGCACGCCGCCCGGAGCCGCCTTCCCCGTCGGCCCACCCGCGGGGATCATGGTCATGGTCCGCCCACACGACCGACGGAGAGGAGCCGGACGTGTTCGACGCCCTGAAGAACCTCAAGGACAAGGCCGAGGACATCGCCGAGGCGCACGGAGACAAGATCACCGACGGCCTGGAGAAGGCCGGTGACCTCATCGACGACAAGACCGAGGGCAAGCACAGCGACACGATCGACACGGCGGTCGACAAGGCGCAGGACCTCGTCCGGAAGCTGGGCGAGAACGGCGCCGAACACTGACACCGACACACGGACCCGGGTCCGTGTGTCGGGCCGAGCCGCGCGAGGACGTCCCGTCAGGCAGGTCGTGCGAGCTCCAGACAGCAGCGGACGAAGTCCCGGACGGCCGGATTCCGGTCGCCGGCCGGCGACCAGGCCACACCCACCCGCGTCGGGCTCACTCCCGTGACCGGGCGGTAGACCACGCCGGGGCGGGAGTAGAACCGCGCCGCGGACTCCGGGGCCAGGGCGAGCCGTACCCGTTGGCGATGGCGCTCAGCCAGTCGTCGGGCTGCTCGGTGACCGCGCCGACGCGCACCGGGCGGCCCTCGCGCTCGTCGGCGGCCAGCCAGTGGTCGCGCCACGCCCCGGTCTCCTCGGGCGCGGCGACGAACGGCTCGTCCCACAGCTCGCGGAAGGCGATCCCGGTGCGCCCGGCGAGCGGATGCCCGCTCGGCAGCGCCACCCATCGCGCCTCGCTGAACAGCACCTCCACCCGCAGCGCGGCCTGGCCGGGGAAGGGCAGGCGCAGCAGCGCCGCGTCCACGTCGCCGTCGGCCAGCCCGGCGCTCGGGTTGCTCCAGGCCGCCTGCCGCAGTTCGGCACGCCAGCCGGGCCGCCGCCGGGCGAACTCCGCGACGATCTCCTGGGTCGCCTCGTTGGCCGCGCTCGCGAGGAATCCCACGCGCAGTACCCGGGCGGCCCGCCGGCCGGTGGCCTGCGTGGCGCGCAGGGCTTCGTCCCAGGAGGCGAGCACCTCGGGGGCCCGGCGCGCCAGTGCGCGGCCGGCGTCCGTCAGCGCCATGCCCGTGCGTGAGCGGTCGAAGAGCCGTACCCCGAGCTGGGTCTCCAGCTGCCGGATCTGCTTGGTCAGGGCGGGCTGGGACACGAACACGCGCTCGGCCGCACGAGTGAGGCTGCCGTCCTCGGCGACGGCGAGGAAAGAACGCAGCAGACGCGTGTCGACATCCATTCCAACAGGTTATAGACACTGGTATTGGACGTCACACCGACCTTCCGAGCAGGCTGGAGCCACCCCTTGGGAGCCCCCGGGGGCGCCCTGTGACCACCTGGGGCACGCCCGCCGGGGCCACCCCGCCGGCCCGCCCCCCGCCCGGAAGGTCTGCTGTCGTGCAACCCGTCTATGCGACCGTCACCTGCGTCGCCGTCCTGGCCAACGCGGGCGTCGCGGCGGCCGACCTCGCGAAGGCGCCGTTCGTTCTCGCCAACGCGGCCGAGGTCGGCGTGACCCGCTCCTGGATTCCCGCACTGGCGCTGCTGAAGGCGGCCGGAGCGGCCGGGCTGCTCCTCGGTCTGCTCGGCGTACGCCCGCTCGGGATCGCGGCCGGCGTCGGCCTGGTGCTGTTCCACCTGGGGGCGGTGACCGTCCATGTACGGGCGCGGGTCTTCCACAACATCGCGTTCCCGGGCCTCTTCCTCGCGTCGGCGACCGGGGCCCTGGTGCTGGCGGCGACCCGGTGACCGGCGCGGGACACCACTCACGCGCACCGGTCGTCCTCGCCCGGCAGGCGTTCGAGGACGACCAGGGCCGCGTCGTCGTCCAGGTCGCCGTGCACGTGGTGCACGAGGCCGCGGCGCAGCGCGGCCACCATCGCCTCCAGCGGCCGGCCGGCGTGCGCCTGCACGGGGGCGGCCAGGTCGTGGAAGCGGCCCCTGCGGTCGCGGCCCTCGATGAACCCGTCGGTGTACAGCACGAGACGGTCGCCCGGAACGAACGGCAGGGTCTGGGCGACCGGTTCCGTCCCCAGCAGATCGCCCAGACCGAGCGGCGCGCCGGGCCGGGCGGGCAGGTGCGGTCTGGCCTCGCCCGCGTGGACGACGTACGGCTCGGGGTGGCCGCAGTGCACGATGCGGGCCACGGGCTCACCGGGCGGGAACTCCACCAGGAGCGCCGTCGCGAACCGTTCCGTGAACAGGGCGGCCGTGCCGACGTCGTCGGGTCCGTCCGCGTCCGGCGCGCGGTCCAGCGTCGCGATGTGCCGACGGGCCCGCTCGTCCAGTTGCTCCGCCACCCTCGTCAACGACGGCTCGCGGTAGGCCAGTTCCCGGAACGCGCCGAGCAGGGTCGCCGACGCGCCGACGGCCTCCAGCCCCTTGCCCCGTACGTCGCCGATCACGATCCGCGTTCCGTACGGCGTGCGCAGGGCCTCGTAGAAGTCGCCGCCGATGCGCGCCTCCGACTCGGCCGGCAGGTACACACCGCTCAGGGCCAGCGAGCCGATCCGGTGGGGGAGCGGGTGCATCAGGGCGCGCTGGGCGGTCTCGGCGACGGAACGGATCTGATGGAGCTGCCGTTCCCGGCGCTGCCGCAGGGAGCACGCGGCCAGTGAGGCGAGCCCGACCACGAAGAGACTGCCGAGGGTGACGTCGGAGTCCGGGCGTCCGTAGCTGCCGGCGTCCCACTGGAGCAGCCCCGTGATCACGAGCACGGCGCAGGCGAGCACGGCCGTCGCCCGCCACGGCAGCAGTGCGGCGGCCAGCACCGGGACGGCGGCCATCGCCGGTGAGACGTGCAGCCAGTCCGGGGTGAACAGGTCGGTGAGGGCGACGACCACCATGAGCAGCACGGGGGCCGGGGCCAGAAGCGCGCGGGAGCCGGGGCGCCGGGTCCCGCGCGCCGGGAGCCGCCGCCGCGGTTTCCCGGGCGCGGGTGCGGCGGCCCGCTGCGTGGTCGTGTCCGGGACGTCGGTGGTGTGAGAAGTCATCGTCGCGGTGCGGGCCGTAGCGGGTCGAGGAGCCGGTGGGCTCGGGCGGGCGGGGCGGGCGCGGGCGCCGACAGGCAGGTCAGGGCCGACTCCAGGGGGCGCAGGAGACGTCGGTCCGGGGCGGCGGTGCCCGGTGGATCGCAGCCGGGGGTGCCGAGCCGGGCGAGGGCCTGGCGCGCGGCGGGCAGGGCCGGGTGCGGCCGGCCGCCGCGGCAGGAGTAGGCGCACAGGGCGGTCGTGCGCAGCAGGCGGGCGTAGGGCTGGGCGAAGCCGGAGCCGGGGCGGCAGCCCGCGGCCGCTTCGGGGTGGGCGTCGAGCAGCCGGCCCGTCGCGGTGACCTGCACGGCCACGTCGGACAGGGTGCACAGCACCCGGTCGTCCAGGTGCCAGCGGCGGCGCCGGGCGGTCGGCCGGACGTTCCAGCGCATGCTCTCGTGCGCCTCGTCCACGGCGGTGCGCGCCCGGTTCAGTGCCGTACCGAGGTCGTCCTCCCAGGCCGCACCGAGCCTGTTCCGTGGCCGCTCGCGCCGTACGACCGCGTCGGCCAGGCCGTCGAGGTACCGGGCGACCAGGAGCCGCAGGTCGTCCAGCGCCCGCTCGGCGGACCGGACGCGCACGGCGGGGAACAGCAGCACACTGCACGCCAGCCCGAAGCCGATGCCGAGCACGATCTCCGCCAGGTGGACGGCCAGCTCACCGGGGTGGCGGCCACGGACCAGGGCGAAGGTGATCAGGGCGGTCGTCGGCACGTGCAGGCCGTGGTGACCGAGGAAGCCGTGCCGGGCCAGCAGCACCGAGGCGAAGACGACCAGCGCCAGGCCCACCATGCCGGGCTCCGCGTAGAGCGCGCCGGGTACGGCGACCAGGACGCCGAGCAGGCAGCCGGCGGCGTAGCGGGCGGCGGCGGAGACCGTGGCGACCACCGTCGTCTCGACGATGAGCAGAGCGGCGACGGCGCCCGCGTAGGGATCGGAGATGTGCAGCAGCGTCGCGCAGGTCTGCCAGGTCAGACCGGCCGCCACGGTGGCGCGCGCGGCCTCGGCGCCGCCGGCCTGTCCGATCCGGGCGATGAGTGCGGGCAACCGTGCGCGCTGCATGTCCCGTCCGTCCCCTTTCCGTATCCGATCAGGCAAGGCCGCCCAGGATAGTCGGACAAATGGGGCGTATGGCAAATAAGGAACATGTAGGGGTGATCGCCGCCCGCCCTGCGCGTGACCGGTTCAAGACTCAACAGACAGGCCCGTGTTGCAGCGGTTCGGTGACATGGCCGCACAGCATGTCGGTGGGCCCGTCCGCCCGCCGCGCGGAGTCCTCCCGTGGCGGGCTCGGTCCCGGTGGCCGTCGCAGGCTCAGCCCCGCGAGCGGGCCCTGTGGGACCGCGGCGCCCACGTCGTACGCCGGGCCCGGCGGCTCAGCCGGCCGTGTGGTCCACGCGTAGGCGCACCTGTTCCTCCAGGCGCCGCAGACTGTCGTCCAGTGCGTCGCACACCGCCTCCTCGCCGGGATCGTGAGCGGCGTCGAAGAACGACAGGTGCACGGTCACCTCGCTGGCTCCGCTGCCGAGGCCGGCCACCTGCAGCCACCCGGCGTAGCCGCCCTGCTCCCGGGTGCCCCACTCCAGGCGCATCTGGTCGGGCGCTGCGCGCAGCAGCGCGGGGGTGTCGTGGCCGGAGGTGTCCTCGTGCACGGTCACGGCGGGCGGATCCTCGGCGTCCACGTGCAGGGCGTCCGGGAGCCACGCGTCGAGCTGGCCGAGGTTGGCCGCCTGGTCGAAGACGTGCTCGGGCTGTGCGGGCATCGTGCGGGACGATTCGTACTCGGTCATGGTGTCACCGCCCCTGTGCTCGGGAGTCGTACCCCCACCGCGTGCCCCTTCCGGCGCGACCGAAAAGCCCGGCGCGGCCACCGCCGTGCACCGAGCGCTGTCCGCCGCGAACTTGTCTGGTCAAGTTTGGTCGTGGTTCTTCCGCTCGACAGCGGCGTCCCGTACTCATGTCCCGTTCGTTGCGCACAGTCAGGCCGTGAGGCCAGCACCCTCACGGCATCCTCACCCACAGGACGAGGTACCACGTATGCGACTGCGCTGGAGATCCCTCGGCGGGCTCCTGGCCCTCCTCGGCGCACTGATCGTCGTCGCTCCCGCCCCCGCCCGGGCGGCCGGGAGCAGCGGCAACCTCATCGTCAACGGCGATGCGGAGAGCGGTGGTTACTGCACCCAGGACTGGTCGGCGGCCACCACGGTCCCCGGCTGGACCACCCAGGCCGGCGGACCGGACGTCATGTGCCACAGCGTCGCCTCCTTCGGGCTGCCCGGCGACGGTGGCACACCGGGCAAGGCGTTCTTCGGGCCCGGCAACTTCGGCGACGGCTCCATGAGCCAGACCGTCGACGTCTCCTCGGCCGCCTCCGCCATCGACGGCGGTGGCGTGCACTACGACCTCTCCGGCTGGCTCGGCGGCTGGACCACCCACAGCGGATACGTCGCGGTGAGCCTGCACTTCCACGACGGCAGCGGCCGCCCGGTCGGCGCCACCGCCAAGCTGCCCACCGTGTCCGCGAGCGACCGGGGCCTGGCCACCAAGTTCCTCTCGCGCAGCACCACCGGAGCGGTCCCGGCGGGCACCCGGTCCATCCAGGCCGAGGTGCAGTTCCTGTCGACGAGCAGCGAGACCGGCTACCTCGACAACCTCTCCCTCAGCCTCGACACCCCGGTCACCGCACCGGCCCCGCTCGCCCCGCCCGTCTCCAAGGTCCCCGGCTACGACCACGTGTTCATGGTCATGATGGAGAACACGGACTACTCCGAGGTCATGAACGACCCGGCGGACACGCCGTACATGCACAGCCTCATGACCCAGGGCGCCACCCTCACCGACTTCCACGGCGTCTACCACCCGAGCGACGAGAACTACCTCGCCGTCGCCGGCGGTGACACCTACGCCAAGGGTGCCACCTACTGGCCCGACATCAACTCCCCGCAGCGCAACCTCGGCGACACCATCGAGGCGGCCGGCAAGAGCTGGAAGGCCTATGAGCAGGGCATGGGCACGCCCTGCAACACCAAGAACAACAACGACAGTTACTACGAGCCCGACGACGCGCCCTTCATCAACTACACCGACGTCAGCGGTGACGCCTCGCGGTGCGCGGCCCACCTGTTCGACACCACCCAGCTGACCACCGACCTGAAGTCCGCGGCCACCACCCCCGACTTCTCCTGGATCGCCGCCGACGACTACTACGACGGTGAGGCCTCGGGCAACGGCAACGCCACCAGCCTGAAGACCCAGGACGGCTGGCTGAAGCAGACCCTCGCCCCGGTCCTCGCCTCCCCGGCCTGGACCCAGCAGCGCTCGCTGCTCGTGCTGACCTGGGACGAGAGCGCGAACGAGGGCTACAACCACATCGCCACCACCCTCGTCGGCTCCCAGGGCACCGTCCCGGCCGGCACCAGCAGCCCCCTGCACTACGACCACTACGGCATCGGCCGTACCATCGAGGCCGCCCTCGGCCTGCCCGGCCTCACGGCCAACGACACCTACGCGACACCGCTCAACGCCGCGTTCGCGCCGTCCACCGCGACCGTGCCGGCGCTCGCCGGCGACCTGAACGCCGTCGCGGGCGGCGGCAACGTCACCTTCCGCTACTCGGTGCCGTCGGCGGCGCAGGTGAGTGCCAAGAACTGGATCGGCGTCTATCCCGCGGGCGTCACACCCGGCAAGCAGTCCTCGCTCGCCTGGTCCTACGCCCCGAACGCGAGCGGCGCCGTCACCCTGTCCACCGGCAAACTGAGCGGCGCGGGCACGTACGACGTGTACTACCTCGCCAACGACGGCTACTCGGTCCTGGCCGGACCGTTCTCCCTCACCGTCGGCTGACCCCCCGCGGGAGACGGGCCACGCGCCGCTGCCCGGCGGAGCGGCCCGGTCCACGGAACCTCGTGGCCGGCTGCCCCTCCGCCCGTTCCGCACGGCCGGCGCGTGGGCCCGGAGGAGGAATTCGCCGCCGTACGGCCCTGTGCGTCACAGGCCCAGGGCGATCGCCATGCGGGTCAGCTCGGCCGTGTTGGTGATGTTGAGCTTGGCCCGGATGCGGCGCAGATAGGCGTCCACGGTGTGGGTGGACAGTCCCATGTGGCGGGCGGTCTGCAGATAGGTGCGGCCGGCGGCGATGTGCCGGAGCGTCTCCCGCTCGCGCGGAGCCAGCGCGACGGGGGCGGGGGCCTCGGTGTGCGGCAGGGCGAGAGTGGGGCTCATGGTGGGTCCTCCGGCGAGATGTCTTGCCGTTTGGGGCGTTTTGCCCTGATTGCTCCAGGCTGCTCTCCGGACGTCATGGCGCTGTCCGCCGACTGTCACAGGCGTGTCACAGGCACCGGGGACATGGTTTGGGCGAGCGGGCCCGGCCCGCCCCGGAGGGTCCGGCAGCCGCTCTCTCAGCCATCGGCGCGGACCGGCGGACCGGGCGGCCTGACCTCCACCGCGTCCGCGACGAGACCGGCGCGATGGGCGAACAGGGCGGCCTGGACCCGGTTCTCTAGACCCAGCCGGGTCAGGATGCGGTTGACCCGGCTCTTCACCGTCGCCTCGCTGAGCCTGAGGTCCGTGGCGATCCGTGCGTTGGACAGTCCGCGCGCGACCAGCACGAGCACCTGGATCTCGCGCTCGGTGAGCATGCCGGCCTCCGGTGCCGGAGCCGGCGCGGGGGCGAGGAGAGCGGGGGGCAGCGCCGTGACCGTGTCGATCAGCCGCCGGGTGACGCTCGGGGCGAGCACCGCCTCGCCGTCGGCCGCGGCGCGGATGGCCTCGGCGAGCTGGTCGGGCCGGCTGGTCTTCAGCAGGAAGCCGACGGCCCCGGCCCGCAGCGCCGCGTGCACGTACTCGTCCAGGTCGAAGGTGGTCAGCACCAGCACCCGCGGCACCGGCCCCGGGCCGGGCCACTCCTGGACGATCAGCCGGGTCGCCTCGACACCGGTCATGCCCGGCATCCGTACGTCCATCAGCACCACGTCCGGCCGTAGCGCCACGGCCCGGGCGACCGCCTGCTCGCCGTCGGCCGCCTCCCCGACGACCGACAGACCCTCGCGGCGGTCGATCACGAGACGCAGCGCGGTCCGCACGATCTCCTGGTCGTCCACGACGAGCACACGTACGCTCATCCGTCCCCCTGTACCGGTCCGGGACCGCGCGCGGACAGCACGGCGCGCAGCTGCCAGCCGCCGTCCGCACGGGGCCCGGCGTGCAGCGCGCCCTCGAAGGCCGCCACCCGTTCCCGCATGCCGACCAGTCCGCGGCCGGCTCCGGGCACCGGCCGGTGCCCCGGGGCAGGCGCGTCGTTCTCCACCTCGATCGTCAGCCGCGACTCGTCACCGCGTACGGCGATCCGCACGCCGACCGGACCGGCGTGCTTGACCACGTTGGTCAGCGCCTCCTGGACGACCCGGTAGGCCGAGACCTGCAGCCCGGCCGGCAGTGCCTGCCCGGCGCGCGTCTCGGAGACACAGCTGACCCGGCAGCCCGCCGAGGTCGCGACACCGACGAGCAGGTCGAGGTGGTCCAGGGACGGCTCCGGTGCGAGGCCGCGTTCGTCGAAGGAGAGCAGTCCGAGCAGCCGCCGCATCTCGGTGAGCGCCGTGTCGGCGGTCCGCGCGATGAGACCCACCCCGTGTGCGGCCTCGCCCGCTGCGGGCGGACCGGAGGTCAGCACGTCCTCGGCGGCCCGGGCCTGCAGGGCGATGGCGCTGACGTGGTGGGCGACGACGTCGTGCAGGTCGCGGGCGATGCGGGCCCGCTCGGTGAGCACGGCCTGCCGGGCGTTGAGCTCCTGTTCGGCCGCGAGCCGCCGGTTCAGCACACCCAGGCGTTCCGCGTCGGTGTCGATCCGGCGCCGCCCGTACCCCAGCAGCCAGGCTAGGCCGAAGAAGAACACGAACGTCGTGACGCTGATCGGCTCCAGCGAGCCGGGCCGGGGCGGCTGCCAGTGTCCGGTCAGGGTGTCCGTGACGGCGGCGGTGACGAGGCCGGACAGGGTGAGCGGGACGCTCGCCGACGCCGGCGTGTGCCGGGCCACCGCGTAGACGCCGATCATCAGCAGGAACGGCCCGGGCACCTTCGCGTGGATCGGGCCGAGCGCCTGGAAGAGGACGTAGAGCGCGACCATCGCGACGAGGACGGTCCGCGGCCGCGTCCGCCGCCACGGCAGCGGCACGGTCTGCGCGCCCCACAGCAGCACACCCCAGACCGGCGGTCGCGGAGTCCTGTCCAGCACCGTGGCCACGTCGAGCAGGGTGAGGCCGCCGGCCCACAGCGCGTCCGTCAGACGCGGTCGGTCGGCGAGCCAGCGCTGGGCGGCTCGGGGCAGGGCGTTCACCTGGGTGGTCATCTCGGTCCGTCAGGCTAGACGAGACGCGGGGCGGGCCGGATCCACCGCGGGGCGCGCATCGAAAGATGCGCCGGTGCGCCGAGGATCGGCATCCGGCCCGAGGCGGGGCCGGGGCGGACCGCCCTAGCGTCCCGACCATGACGAACACAGCCGCACCGGCACCTCTCCACCCGACGGCCCAACCGCCCTCGCCGCCGCGCCGCGCCCCCCGGCCCGCGTGGCCCCTGCTGTCGCTCGGTACCGCGGCGATGCTCCTCGCGGTCGGCGGCCGGTGGGACATCGCGGTCGCCGCCTGGGTCTTCCCCGTCCTGCTCCTGCGCTTCACCCGGCTGAGCCGCGCCTGGTCCGGGGCGCTGTGGATCTGGCTGGCACACGTCGGGGCCGCCGTCTTCTGGGTCCAGGAGTCGGCGATCGGCTTCAACGCCGTGGTGCTCGCGGGCGCGCTCGCCCTGGCCGCCGTGCAGACGCTGCCCTTCCTGGCCGACCGGCTGCTGGCGGGCCGGCTGCGACCGGTGCCGGCCACCCTGGTCTTCCCGGCCGGTGTCGCCGCCGCCGAGTTCCTGATCACGCTGCTGTCCCCGTTCGGCACGGCCTACGGCTCCCTGGCCGTCACCCAGCACGCCGACCTGCCCCTCCTCCAGGTCGTCTCGGTCACCGGCCCCTGGGGCATCGGCTTCCTCATCGGGTACGTCGCGAGCACGGTCAGCCGCGTCCGGGAGCACGGGGACCGCTCCTCCTGGCGCGGCGGCCTCGTCTGCACCGCCGTCCTGCTGGGTGTGCTGCTCGCCGGCGGCGCCCGGCTCGCCTTCCTGCCGTCCGAGGGCGCGACCGTGCGGATCGCCGGTGTCAGCCCGTCCCGCACCGTGACCGAGCGGCAGCAGGCCACGCTCGCCCGGTTCGCCGACGGCCCGGGCGGCGTCGCCGCGGCCCCCGCCGCGGCCGTACGGCCGGTGATGACGGCGGTCGAGAAGGACCTGCTGGCCGCGACCCGACGCGAGGCCGCCGCCGGCGCGAAGATCGTGATCTGGCCCGAGGAAGGCGTCAGGACCCAGGAGCCCGAGGAGTCCGCCGCCATCGCCGCCGCCCGGGCCGAGGCCCGGCGCTCACACGTCTACCTGGAGATCGGGGTGCGCGTCTACAGCACCACCGCACCCGCCTACGGCCGGAACGAAGCGCTCCTCATCGACCCCCGCGGCACGGTGCTCTGGACCTACCAGAAGGCCCACCCGATCCCCGGTTCGGAGCGGTTCACGCCCGGCGACGGCCATGTGCCGGTCGTTCGTACCCCGTACGGCCGGCTCGCCGACGTGATCTGCTACGACGCCGACTTCCCGGCGCTGATGCGCACCCGGGCCGACATCATGCTCGTGCCCGCGCACGACTGGAAGGAGTACGGCGGCGCGCACACCGGCAAGGCGGCCCTGGCCGCCGTCGAGGGCGGCTACGCGCTGTTCCGCCAGGACGCGGAGGGCGTCTCGGCCGCGTACGACGACCACGGCCAGGTCCTCGCCACCGGCGACTACTTCACGACCGGCCGCCAGACCACGGTCGCCCACGTGCCCGTGCGCGGCGGCACCACGGTCTACGACCGCATCGGCGACACCTTCGCCTGGCTCTGTCTGGCCGCTCTGGCGGCCCTCACCCTCACCGCAGTGGTCCGCCCCCGCCGTCCGGCGGGCCCGTGACGAGAGGTGGTGGCCTCACGCGACGGCCTGGCGGGCCGTCCTCTCCACCAGGGAGACCCCGTCGCTCATCGAGGCGCTGCCGTTCGACAGGACCGCGACCAGGTAGCGGTGCCCCTTCACGGTGACCTGGCCGACGCTGTTGACGTCCCACAGGCCGGAGGTGTTGCGCTGCAGCCAGCCGTTCTTCAGCACCCGGGGGGAGCCCGAGCCGCCGGCGGCGGAGACCCCCCAGGTCTGCTCCGGGATGACCTGGCCCATGAGGGTGCGGATGTAGGCCCGGGATGCCGCGTTCAGCACGGGGGAGCCCGGCTTCGCCGCCGTGCCGCCGTCGAACACGGCCCTGAGCAGCCGTATCTGGTCGCTCGCGGTCGTCCGCGTCAGCCCCCACTTGACGCCGGGGCCGCCCGTGGTCGAAGACAGCCCCAGCCGCTTGTTGGCCGCCGCAAGGCCGGAGGCCTGGCCGATCTGCCGCCAGAGCGCGTTGGCCGCCGTGTTGTCGCTGCGCTCGATCATCGGCTCGGCGTGACCGCGTTCCTCGGCGGTGAGTCCCCGTCCCGCGTCCTGGGCCTGGAGCAGCAGCGTCGCGAGGATGTCGACCTTCACGATGCTGGCGGTGTCGTACGCGCTGTCCGTCCCGTGCACCTCGGGGGTGCGGCCGGGCCTGTCCAGGTCGAGCACGGCGGCCGTGGCGTGCGGGGCCGCGACCGGCGGGGTAGCGGCCGCGGCCGGCGCCGGGCGCAGGGCGCCGACGGACAGGAGGGCCGCGACCGAGGCCATGAGGAGACCGGTCCGGGTGCGTGCGGCAGTGCGGGAGGGGCGAGACGACATGGCCCCGAACGTAAACAAAACGTGCACCGTGCGACGTGGCAGCCGTCACCTTCCCGGCCGCTGGGGGCGAAGTGTGAGAAGAGCCACCGACACCACCAATGGGACGCATTGCGATGCGTGGCCGGTCATGTGGCGGCGTGTACACGCGGCCAGGGCGCCTGTCTCGCCTATCGTCGGCCAGACACCGACATCCGGAGTGATAATGAAAAAATCGGATGAATTGGTTGATGTGGTCGACGGCGTGGCGGTCGTCCCCGTCGGCTCGCCGCCCCTGCGCCGCATCCGGCCGTGGCCCCTCGGCGCCGCCCTCGCGATCGCGGCCGGCGCCGCCGTGCTCCTCCTCGCCGGCACCCAGTGGCTGAACGAGCCGGCCGTCCAGGCCTGGCGCACCGTCTGCCTGGCCATCACCGTCCAGGCGTTGCCCTTCCTCCTTCTCGGCACCGCCCTGTCCGGTGCCATCAACGCCTTCGTACCGGCCGACCTCTTCACCAAGGTCCTCCCGAAGCGCCCCGCCCTCGCGGTGCCGGTCGCCGGCGTCGCGGGCGCCGTGCTGCCGGGCTGCGAATGCGCCTCCGTCCCCGTCGCCAACAGCCTGATCCGGCGCGGTGTCACCCCGGCCGCCGCCTTCGCCTTCCTGCTCTCCGCACCCGCCGTCAACCCCGTCGTGCTGACCGCCACCGCCGTCGCCTTCCCCGGCAACCCCGCGATGGTCGCCGCCCGGCTGCTCGCCTCCCTCGCCGCGGCGGCCGTGATGGGCTGGCTGTGGCTCTGGCTGGGCAAGGAGGAGTGGCTGCGGCCGGCTCTGCGGCACCGGCACACCGGTCACGAGCACGGCCGCAGCCGCTGGAACGAGTTCCGGCTCGGATTCCAGCACGACTTCCTGCACGCCGGCGGCTTCCTCGTCCTCGGCGCCATGGCCGCCGCCACCTTCAACGTCGCCGTGCCGCGCTCCGTCCTCGACGCCTTCTCCGGCTCACCCTGGATCTCGGTGCTCTTCCTGGCCGGCCTCGCCGTGCTGCTGGCGGTCTGCTCGGAGGCCGACGCGTTCGTCGCCGCCTCCCTCAGCGGGTTCTCCCCTACCGCGCGGCTCGCGTTCATCGTGGTCGGGCCCATGGTCGACCTGAAGCTGATCGCCCTTCAGGCGGGCACCTTCGGGCGGGCCTTCGCCTGGCGGTTCTCCACCGCCACCACCGTCGTGGCGGTCACGGCGAGCGCCCTGATCGGAGGCGCCCTGCTGTGAAACGCCCCGTCCAGGCCCTGCTCCTGACCCTGACCGGCACCGGCCTGCTGCACACCGCCCTGTTCACCGACATCTACCTGCGCTACGTGAAGGCCGGTCTGCGCCCTGTGCTGATCGCCTCGGGTGCCGTCCTGCTGCTGCTCGGCCTGGCCGCGGCGGCCCTCGGGGACGGACAGCGCCACACGGCGCACGACGACCACGAGCACGGACACGACCATGCCGCCACCCCGCGCGTCGCCTGGCTGCTGTTCCTCCCGGCGATCAGCCTGCTCTGCTACGCGCCGCCCGCCCTGGGCGCGTACACCGCGGCACGCTCGAACACCAAGCCCGTCGCGGTACAGAAGGGATTCGCCGCGCTGCCCGCGACCTCACCGCTGCCCCTGACCCTGACCGACTTCACCAAACGCGTCCAACAGGACCGCAGCCGTGCCATCAGGAACCGGATCGTCCAGCTCACGGGCTTCGTCACGCCGGCCGAGGACGACGACGGCTTCTACCTGACCCGCATCATCTTCACGTGCTGCGCGGCGGACTCACAGACCGTCAAGATCCGCGTCCACGGCACCGAGGCGCCGCCCGCGAACACCTGGCTCGCGGTGACCGGCACCTGGCACCCCCAGGGCGCTCTCGGCACGAGGACCGCGCCGGCCGCCCTCGACGTGAAGGACACCCGTCCCATCGCCCAGCCGGTGAACGCCTACACCGACGACCTGCCGCTCACCCCCTCCTAGCCGTCGTACGCGCCCCCTGTCGTCGTCCCGCGACGACCCCGGCGCCCGAGGCGCCGGACGACGCTCAGCCGGCGGCCTCCACCGACAGGGCCGTGGCCGCCGTGTCGGTGAGGAGCACGCCCGTGACCAGGCAGGGGCGGATGCGCACGGCGTGGTCCCTGTCCTCCTGCGCCGGCCAGGGGGCGAGCAGCGCCCGGATCCGGGCCAGGTCCGCCGCCTCGGTGACGAGCCGGGCATAGCCGGTGACCACCACGGTCCAGCCCAGGTGGGTGTCCGGGTCGAGCGCGTCGGCCTCATAGGCGACGACGACGCCCTGGCCGCCGCCCTCCCGTGGGTGCGCGGTCAGGGCGGCACCCTCGTGGGTGCGGATGACGATGTCGCCGTCGTCCAGGACGTGGCTGACCGGGCGGACGGTGGGCAGTGCCTGGCGGGTGAAGACGATCCTCCCCAGGGGCACGCTGCCCAGGAGCCGCAGCGCCTCGACCGGGTCGAGGTCGATGCGCCGGTGCGCCGGGCCGTCGTCACGGATCATGTCTGACTTCTCCGCGGGTGCGTGGCTGTCTCCTCGCCTGCTCCGGTCCCTCGCGCGCGACGTGCCGGAGGGGGACGGAGCGACACCGCGGGGGTCGGTGCCGCTCCTGCATCAACCGTCCCCCGCCTTCCGCCGGCCGCACAGTGCCCTTCGGCCCTCGGCGGCAGGGCCGGTCGTCCCCTCTCCGCGAGGGGCGGGGCGAGGTCGGTGCGGGTCTGTTCGGCACTCACACCGCCGGTATCCGGATTGAGGTGCAGGATGGTGTCGTGGCACTTCACGGACGGGTCCGGGAGACCTCCCCGGGGCCGCTCGCCACCCGCCCGGCGCGATCTGGCCCGGCGCGGTGGGCGGGGAGTGTGCGGCGAAGCCGCCGGTGCGCGCGAGAGGAGGCGGTGACGATGAACCGGACACCTCCCACGACGGTCGCCCGGGTGCGGCTGTGGCGCTGGCGACGCAATCCGCTCAGGCGCCACAGCGACGTCATCGAGGCCTGGATCGTCCTGGCGACCTGGGTGGTCGCCGTGCTCGGGGGAGTGGTCGCCGGGCTGGCGGCGGTACAGACCGCCGACTCGGCGTTCTCCGCCCGGCAGGCCCAGGTGCACGCCGTGCCCGCCGTGCTCGTGGACGGCGCCGCCAGGACCCCGACCTCCGGGACCGGCTACGACGACGGGCGGGTGTGGGCCTCCGTGCGCTGGACGGACGAGCACGGCGGAGTGCACACCGACCAGGCCAAGGTCCGGCCCGGCGCCCCCGCCGGATCCCCGCTGACCGTGTGGACCAACCGCGCGGGCCATGTGGTCTCCCCGCCCGTCACCGGCGCCGCGGCGGACCTGCAGGCGGCCCTCACCGGCGCCCTTGTCGCCCCGTCGGCGGGCGCGGCGGTCTGGGCCGCGGGATGGCTGGTCCGCAGCCGGCTGATCCGGCGGCGCATGGCCGAGTGGGACGAGGAGTGGAGGCAGTTCGGGCCGCGGTGGGGGAACCTCAGCGGCGGACGAGGCTGAATCCCAGTCCACACCCGGCCTGCGAGAGGGCGGGTGGTCACCGAGACCACACGGATACGGTCTTGTCCAAGAGCCGTCCGCTGCGCAGGGCCCGTCGGCGTCCGGTGCCGCAGTGAAGGACACCGGGGCCTGCGCACATCTCTTCCTCGTCCTCTCACGCACCGACCGAGTGCGGATCGCGCCGCGCGCGGCGGCGGGCGGCGCGCCGCGACGGCGGCCATCGCCGGAGAGACGTGCAGCCGGTACCGGCGACGCACGGAGACGCCACGACAGGGCGGGAAGGGCCACCCGCTTCTCGCGGATCCGGATTGCGCGGTGCACGGTTCCCGACCGCTTCCCCGCGTCTGTTCTCGGTCCTTCCCGCCACTACCCAGCACACCACGGATTCCGCCGCCCCACCAGGCCCGGCGGCCACCGACCGGCGACGGGTGCCCGCACACCCCGGGCCGGCCCGCCTCAGGCCGGCCCGCCTCAGGCCGGGCCGCCTCAGCCGGCCACGGCCGCGTTCACCGTGGGGTAGCAGGCGACGAGTTCGGTGAGGCCGACGATCTCCAGGGTGCGCAGGACGGCTGTGCGCACGCCGGCCAGGCGCAGCCAGCCGGCCGGGCCGTGGGCCTGGTGCGCGGTGATGAGGACGTTGATGCCGCTGGAGTCCATGAACGCCACGCCCGTGAAGTCCGCGACGGTGCGAGCCGGCGTCACGGACTCCTCGGGCGTCAGTGCCTGGCGGAGCAGACCGGAGGTGTGGTAGTCGATCTCGCCGGACACCGTGACGACCGTGACGTCGTCCACGGTGGTACGGCTGATCACCAGCCGGTCCGGTGCGGTCGGCTCATTGGTGCCTGCGGTGTCTGCCACGCGTTCCTCGTCCTCGTTCGGCGATCCCTGACCTGAGGTTGCCTCACCGTGGCGGCTGCCCGGGATCCCGCCGAGGATGCGTGTCCTGCCGACAACCTTCCGGGCCCTTCACGTGTCCGTACAACCTCTGTGCCCTTCCGAGTGTCCAGTACATGATCAACCGGCCTGCGGGCCGGGTCATGCCCCGCGCCTTCGAGGAGACCCAACGTGCGCTCAGCCCTCCGCCCCGCGGCGACCTGCGTGGCCGCCGCCGCGATCGGCATCGGCCTGCCCGTGCTCGCCGCACCCCTGGCGCACGCCGAGGAGCCCGCTCCCGACCTGGTGGTCTCGACCCTGCCGACCGCCACTCCCAAGCCCGGCGAGGTGTACGACCAGCCGGTCACCATCACCAACAAGGGCACGGCGGCCGCGGACGGAGTGACCTTCCGAATCCGGCTCACCCGCGGCCTGGACTTCCCGGCGCACGTGGACGGGTGCACCTACTCGACCGTCGCGGACCAGGTCAGGCAGGCGCTGTGCGAGCTGGACAAGGCCGTCGAGCCCGGCGCGACCGTCACCACGCCCGTGCGGTTCAAGGCGCTGCCCAAGGCGTTGATGGAGGCCGTCGAGTACGGCACGGGCCCCACCGGCGAAACTCCGGGGGAGGGCTTCGACGACAGCTACCGGCGGCTGGCCCTGACCGCGGACAGCACGGCCGACCTGGAGGCGCAGGGAGACCTCGCCGAAGGGACGCCCGGCAGCCGGGTGACCGTCACGGCGACGCTGCGCAACGACGGGCCCGGCTGGGTCCGCGAGCAGGAGAGCGACGACCAGCCGGCCCTGATGGTGCGGATTCCGAAGGGCACCGTCGCCGTCGACGTGCCCGGGGAATGCGAACCGTTCGGGATCGACGGCCCGACCGGCCCGTCGGAACCGGGCCACACCACGTACGTGTGCGCGCCCGGCGACCACACCCTTGAGGCCGACCAGTCCCTCGACTACACCTTCGTCCTCAAGATCGGCAAGACGGCCCAGGACACCAGGGGAGAGGTGTCGGTCAGCTCCGTGTACGGCATCCACCCGGCGTTCGACAGGAACACGGCGAACGACACGGCGTACCTGAACGTCGACGTGACCCGTGACGGCGATCCGGGCACGAGCACCTCCGGAGGCACCGCGAACGGCGGGAACTCCGGCGGTGGCGGTACGGGCACAGGTGGTTCCGGCTCGGGTGGTACGGGCACGAGTGGCACGGGCACCGGAGGCCAGGAGAACGACCCGCACGGCCAGTCGACCGGAGGCTCGGGCACGACGGGTACGACGGGCACGACGGGTACCACCGGCACGTCGGGCACCTCGGGGACGGGCGGTTCCGGCTCCGTGTCGACCGCGTCCGGAACGGGCGGTTCGGGCGGCACCGGTGGCAGCCTCGCCGCGACGGGAAGCGACGGCACGCCGATGCTGGCCGCGGGGGCGCTGGCCGCGACGGCGGTCGGTGGACTGGTGCTGGTGGCCGTGCGCCGCCGCACGTCCGGGAAGTGAACCTCGCTCCCGCCTGCGCCGGCACGGTACGGCCGCTCAGGCCTTGCCCAGGACGACGAGGAGCACCAGCAGCACGGTGGCGCCGGCGGTCGTACCGTGGGCGACCACGGCCGTGAGCGGGAAGTGCCGCTCGGCCGTGGCGCCGCCGTGGGAGTGGCGCCCGGAACTGGGCAGCCAGCGCAGCAGCATCATGACGCCGAACGCGGCCACGATCAGCACGACCGCGCACGCCGCCCAGGCCGAACTCCGCACCCCTCCCACCACATAGGCGGTCCAGGCGGCGACTCCTGCCACGGCGAGAGCCACGTGGCCGAGCACGAGCCACAGCGGCAGCCGCGTCACCCCCGGCGTGCGCTGCCGCAGTCCCCCGTGCCGGACCCACACCGTGGCGAGGTACCCGCCGAGACCGGCGGTCAGCAGCCACGCGCCCAGAACGAAGACATCCATACGGTCCCGCGCCCTGTCCCGATACGGCCGCCCTGTGACAGCGTCAGGGCTGCGTGGCTCAGCACACCGCACAGAGCGGGAGGAGTCCGGACATCCATTCGCCGATTCACCCGTAGGGATGAAAAGTGGCGCGGCTGCCCCACGGGTCGTCAGAGGCGTGCAAGTGAAGCCGCTCGTACGGCGAGCCGCGGCTCAAGGCGGCCGTGGCGGGCCATGGGGCCTGGTGAACCGCCGGTCTGACGGACCGGTCGGAGTCGGGTCGCCGCGCGCGGCGGAAGCGGCAGGACCACCGCCGGGCCGGCCGGGACATCGCGGACAGGCCCGCCCACGCCTTCGCGGGACCTAGTCGGCGCGGCCCGTCGCTGCCACGGTCACACCCAGCCCGATCATCGCGAAGCCGCCCGCCCCGCCGACCATCGACAGGCGGCGGTCCGAGCGGGCGAACCAGGAACGGGCCGCCGAGGCGCCCAGTCCCCAGAGCGTGTCCGTGATCATGCCGATGGCGACGGGAACCAGCCCCAGCACCATCATCTGAAGGGGAACACGGCCCGCCGAATGGTTCACGAACTGCGGCAGCACCGCCGCGAAGAAGACGAGGCCCTTGGGGTTGGTGAAGCCCACGAAAATGCCGTCCAGGACCGTGCGCAGATCGCCGCGCCGCTCACCCGCCGGAGCCTCCATGTCCGCCGCGCGCATCTCCTTGCGGTGCCGGAACACCTGAACGCCGAGGTAGATGAGATACGCCGCACCAGCCAGCTTCACGCCCGTGAACACCGCCGCGGAAGTCTCCACCAGCGTGCCGAGGCCCCACGCCACCGCGGTCACCAGGAGGTACGAACCGATCAGGTTGCCCAGGACGGTCGCGAGGGCTGTGCGGCGGCCGTGCGCGAGGGCTCTGCCGATCACGAACAGCACGCTGGGCCCTGGTATCACGATCACGAGGAGTGACATCGCCGCGAACGCGAGAATGCTCTCCGTGGACACCATATGTCTGCGACCTCCCTGGACTGCCTTCCAGAGGTCATACAAACAGACGGCGAACCGTCCGCTCTAGGCCTGCCGAGTCACTGCTCCGGCCTGGGGCGCCAGGCGACAGGCTTGGTGCTGCCGACGGCCCGGGCGGCCTCCCGGCTTCTCCGGTGGTGTGGAAGGGGCCGGATCAGTCGCGGGAGTTGCCGAACAGGATGCGGTAGCCGATGAGCAGGACCAGCGAGCCGCCGATCGCCGCGCCCCAGGTGTAGAGGTCGAAGAAGTGCTTCTCCACGGGGCGGTCGAGGAAGCGGGCGGAGAGCCAGCCGCCGACGAAGGCGCCGGCGACGCCGATGACGGTGGTGCCGATCAGCCCGCCCGGGTCGCGGCCGGGCAGCAGCACCTTGGCGACGGCTCCGGCGAGCAGGCCGAGGATGATCCAGCCGATGATGCCCACGGTGTTGTCCTCCAGTCAGGTCGAGATCCGCGCCGAGTGCTCCGGACGCCGACGCTTGGTTTGCTTGCTTGCGCAAGCCTAGGTGGTCTTCGGGGCGGTCGGGCAAGCCGAGTTGGCTCCTGGTGACGACCCGTCGAAGTTCTGCTACAGGATTAAGACATTGCGCAATCCGGGAACTGAGAGTGACTCAGGAGCGTTGGTCATGACGGATGCGGGACGTGTGAGCGGCTGTGGAGGACGTGGATGAGTGTGTCCCTGACCAAGGGCGGCAATGTGTCGCTCAGCAGGCAGGCCCCCGGACTGACCGCGGTGACGGTCGGGCTGGGCTGGCAGGCGAACACCGGGTGTGAACCGGACGCCGGCGCCCTGCTCTGCGAGGCCTCGGGCAAGGTGCTGTCCGACGAGCACTTCGTCTTCTCCGGCAACCCGAGCAGTCCCGAGGGTTCGGTCCGCCACGGGGGCGGCGGCGGCCCGGCCGACGGAGACGACCAGCGGATCCAGATCGACCTGACCAGGGTCCCGGATCAGGCCGAGAAGATCGTCTTCCTGGTGTCCCGCTACGAGGGCGCCGGCCGCGGCCAGCCCCTCGCGCCGGTGCGCCGGGCGTACATCCGCGTGCTCGACCAGGAGAGCAGCACCGAACTGGCCCGGTACGACCTCGCGGCCGACGGCCCGTCGGCCGAGACCGCCCTGGTCTTCGGCGAGTTGTACCGGCATGGCGCGGAGTGGAAGTTCCGTGCGGTCGGCCAGGGTTACGCCTCGGGGCTCGCCGGCATCGCCGCCGACTACGGCGTCACGGTGCCGCGGGACACGCCCGCTAAGCCGGCCCCGGCCGCCGCGCCGGCCCCGGCCGCCGCGCCGGCCCCGGCCTCGCCTCCCGGGCAGAACCCGCTTCCTCCTCCCGCCCCGGGCCCGGCCCCGGTCACCGCACCGCGGACGAGCACCGGGACGTATGCGCCGCCCGTCCCGCCGGCCCCACCGGTCGCCGCCCCGTCGGCCCCGGCGTACCCCACGTCCCCGCAACCCACCGGGAGTTCCACCGTGACCTGTTTCTTCGACCCCCAGCACGGCCCGGGCGTCGTGACCGTGACCTGGTCCCCGCAGTGGGGCGTACCCCGGCCCGTCCAGACCTGCGGCGCCTGCGCGCAGCGCGTCCAGACCACGCCGCCGCCCTTCTACACCCCGCCCCAGCAGGGCTATCCGCAACAGGGTTATCCCCAGCAGGGTTATCCCGAGCAGGGTTATTCCCACCAGGGCTATCCCCACCAGGGACATCCCCATCAGGGATACGCGCAGCCGTACGAGGACCACGACCACCACCAGCAGGGCGGCGGCCGGCGCTTCGGCGCGGGTGCGCTCATCGGGGCCGGCGCGGCGGGCCTCATCGGTGGCGCGCTGCTCAACGAGGCGTTCGACGACGACGAGCCGGACGTCGAGGTCAACAACTACTACGAGGAGTGACCCCGCCAGCGTGAGGCCCCTGGAGCCGGGCGCCTACACTGGGTGGGCGCGTGTGCGTCGGCTGTGACGAGGGCGGGGACGGGAGAGGACCGTGACGGAGAACGCCGCTGGCTTCCAGGACCCGCCGGCCGAGGTGCTGGCGGAGGCCGCGGCGGCGTTCGGACTGCTCGCCTCTCCCGCCC
Source organism: Streptomyces filipinensis (assembly GCF_014649495.1). GTDB lineage: Bacteria > Actinomycetota > Actinomycetes > Streptomycetales > Streptomycetaceae > Streptomyces > Streptomyces filipinensis. The sequence continues at coordinate 125,881 of NZ_BMTD01000005.1, forward strand.
GGCTGCACCTGATGTGGGCCTTGTCGCAGCGGGAGAGCGACGTCACACATCTCGCGGACCGGGTGGGCGGCGCGCTGCCCGCGGTCAGCCAGCACCTGGCGAAGCTGAAGCTCGCCGGACTCGTCCGCTCCCGCCGCGAAGGCCGACGCCAGGTCTACTACATCGACGATCCCGACGTCGTGACCCTGGTCCGCGTGATGGTGGGACAACTGACCGCCCGCGTGCAGCACACCTCGCTCCCCGTCCAGGGGCTGCGCGGGCTCGGGGGCTGACGGCACCGGCCGTTCTCACCCACACCCGGTTCCTTTCTTATGCAGGACGCGTAGACTCCCGCTCCCGTACCGCCCCGGGTCCGCTTGGCGATTCCATGAGATGCCTCACCTGTGAATCGCGTGTGGATCCGTGCTGTTCGGGTCACAGGTTTGTTAGATTGCGCAACTACGCAAGCAAGGTGGAGCGACGCGCTTCGCCCGCCCGTACACCGCCGCGCGGGCCAGGCCGTACACCCCACGGCCCGGCCTGAGGGGCCCGACCCTTCAGGGGAGTGGGAGATGAGCGACCCGTGGGACGGGCCCGCCGGCCAGGCCACCCGCAGCCGTGGTGCGCGGGTGCCCGGACAGCGGGCGGGCGAGCCCGACGGGCCGCGTCCTGCGGGCGGCCGGGCCGCGGCCCGGGTGGCCGCCCGCTCCGGCGGCGGCAGGCGGGGGCACCGGGCCCGTCCGGGGGGCCGCGGCAGGCGGGTACTTAAGGTCCTCGCAATCAGCCTCTCGACCGCCATCGTGGTCACGGCGGGCGCGGGCTGGTGGTTCTACGAGCACCTGAACGGCAACATCCACAGCCTCTCGCTCGACGGCAAGGGCGGCAGCGAGAAGGCCGACGCGTTCGGCCGCACCCCGATCAACATCCTGGTCATGGGCTCGGACGGCCGCACCAGCGCGGCGGACTGCAAGCTCGGCGGCGGCTGCTCGAAGACCGGGGTGCAGACCGGCAGCAACGCGGACGTGCAGATGGTGGTGCACATATCCGCCGACCGCTCCAACGCGACGGTGATGAGCATCCCCCGGGACACCATGACCAAGGTCCCGGCCTGCAAGGACAGCGAGACGGGCCAGTCCACGTCCGGGTACTACGGCCAGATCAACAGCGCGCTGCAGTACGGCCCCGCCTGCCAGGTGGCCACCGTCCACCAGCTCACGGGGATCCCGATCGACCACTTCGTCAAGCTCGACTTCTCCGGCGTGGTGAAGATGTCCGACGCGGTCGGCGGTGTCTCCGTCTGCGTCACCGACGACGTCTACGACACCTACTCGCACCTGAAGTTGTCCAAGGGATCCCACACCCTCAAGGGCGTCGCGGCCCTGGAGTTCGTCCGCTCCCGGCACGGCTTCGGCGACGGCAGCGACCTGGGCCGTACGATCTCCCAGCACATCTTCCTCAGCGCGATGATCCGCAACTTCAAGAGCGCGGGGACGCTCACCGACCCCAGTGCCGTCTACGACCTGGCCGACGCCGCCACCAAGGCGCTGACCGTGGACGACGGACTGGGCAGCGTGAAGAAGCTGATCTCGCTCGCGTCGGACGTGAACAAGGTGCCGACGAAGCGGATGACGTTCACGACGATGCAGACGGCCGCCGACCCGAACAACAAGGACCGGGTCGTCGTGGGCTCGGGTGCCAGGACCCTGTTCTCCACCATCGCCAACGACCAGTCGCTGACCACCGACTCCGGCAAGAAGTCCGCCGCGGCCTCGGCGACCGCGAAGGCCACCGCCCCGGCCGTACCGGCGTCGCGGATCGCCGTCACGGTCGAGAACGGCACATCGGTCACCGGCCGTGCCTCGGACATCGCGACCGCGCTGACCGACCAGGGCTTCAGTACCGCCACCACCACGGCCAACGCCCCGAGCCCCGCGGCGACCACCACCCTGACCTACGGCCCCGGCCAGAAGGACGAGGCCAAGACGGCCGCGAAGGCGCTCGGGCTGTCCTCCGCGCACCTGAAGCAGGGCACCGGCACCGGCCTGACCCTGGTCATCGGCAGCGACTGGCCGAGCGGCACCGGCTACCCGGGCGGCAGCTCCTCGTCCGCGCCCGCCGACACCCAGGACGCCGTCGGAGGCGCCCACGCCTCCACCGCCGACCAGGCCAAGACCTGTGCCAAGGTCAGCCCCTACAGGACGGTCACCTACAACGGTGTGTCGATGACCCCGGCCCAGGCCTACAAGGCGGCACGCGGCAAGCCCGACTCCGACGCCTGACCGCCGCGACGCACCCCGCGCGTCGGCCGGTCAGGGGCTGGCGACGTCGAAGCCGTACCGCAGGGGCTCGGTGATGACGGTGTAGTCGCGGCGGTACAGGTACACCGCCTCCGCGCGTATACCCCCGGGCGGTGCGGCCTCGACCGGGCAGGGGCACGTCACCTGGATCACGCGCGGCCGGTCGGAGACCTTCATGCGCAGCCCGTCCGCCGGCCCGCCGTCGAGTACGGCGGCCTCCCAACCCGTCACTTCGGTAGTGTCCACGATGCAAATTTTACGGGTTGCGCAAGTTTTGAGTCGGTGAGTCGGATCACTGGGACGCCGGCCTGGCTATGCGGGCCGTTGCGAGGCCGCCGCTTCGGGGCGCAGATCGGCCAGGCCCAGCGGGTGGGCCGGGGGACCGGCGAGGGCGATGCGGGAGGTCGTCCGAAGGTCGGGACCGACGTGGAGCAGTTCGCCGGGCGCCATGAGCTGCCAGTGCGGGCTCTCGTCCATGCGCTCGCTGGCCACCACGACGGACGGACGATCACCGAGGTGCGCCGAGCGCACCCGCAGACGGCCGTCCCGTCCGGTGTGGTCCAGATGCCGCGACCCCTGGTGACCGCCCGCCGGGCGCCGTAGGACGTACAACTCGTGGGTGGCGGGATAGCGCAGGGCCCACAGCTCCCGGGCGGTGACGAGGACGATGTTGAGCGCGAACAGGGGCAGGTTCCCGGCGACCCAGCGTGCCGCCGACTCCAGGCCGGCGGACACGTCCCCGCCGTGTGCCGCGGTCTCCCGTGTGACCAGGGCGAAGAAGCGCTCGGAGTCGGTGTCGCCGTGCACCAGCGAGCGGTCCTCGCCCAGGTGGCGGTCGAGTTCGTCGAGTCCCTCGATCACCCCGTTGTGGGCGAAGAGCCGCCCGTGCTGCTCGAAGGGATGCGTGTTGCGCACGTCCAGTCCGCCGGTCGAGGCGTAGCGGATGTGTGCGAGGAAGGTGGCCGACTCCACCTCCCGGGCCTCCCTGGCGAAGACCCGGTCCTCATAGGCCGCGATCGGCGCCTTGTGCACCTGAGGCGTGCCGTCCGCGTCGAAGTGGCCGAGCCCGGTGCCGTCGGGTTCGCGGTGACTCTGCACGCTGAGACTGTCGGGAGCGTCCAGCAGCCAGAACGTGGCGCGGCTGCGGAGCGGGGAACTGATCAGCCCGAACAGTCGGCACACGGCATCCTCCTCGTCGCCCGTCCTCCGCCGGGGCCCGCAGCGGGGGCGCCCGGACGCCCATGGTCCCGCGCGGTCGACGATTCCGCACGCGGCGCGCGCGGCCGGTGTCCCGGCCCCGCACCCGCCCCCTGGGAGCGTCGGCCGGTCCCGGCCGAGAGCCGCGGAGGCCCTCAACCCACGGGGCGTGGCGCCGAGTCGAGTACCAGGTCGAGGGCGGCGAGCGCTTGCGCCACGGTGCGGTCCGACAGGGAGACGAACGGCCGGTACCGGTCCCCAGGGCCGAGCAGTCCGCCCGAGCCCAGGCGGAACAGCGGCAGAAGCCGCCCCGTGACAGGAGCCACACGCGTCGCCCGGAACTCGCCTTTTCCCCGGCCCGACTTCTGATGCGTCACGGCGCCGTCCGGGCGCCGCGCGACGACAGGAACGAAAGAGGCGGTTGATGGACGACGAGCCCAGGCGATCCGGCTCGGGCGCGGCAGGGGCGTGGCGCAAGGCCGTACCGCCGCCCGCCCTGTGCGGCTTCCTGCTCCTGCTGGCGCTGATGTTCACGGTGGCGTACGCCGTCGGCGCGGCCGCCGGGCCCGTCGCACCCGGTCTGCACGGCACCGGATCCGGCGGTGCCGGCGACGGCGGTCCGGGCGACGGGGACATGGACATGGGCGGGATGCACGGGGGAGCCGGCCGATGACCACGCACTCCGCCGCCCCCCTGACGACAACCGACCTGACCGTCGGCGGCATGACCTGTGCGGCCTGCGTCAGGCGCGTCGAGAAGAAACTCGGCAGACTCGACGGTGTCACGGCGACCGTCAACCTGGCCACCGGGCGTGCCCGGGTCAGCCATCCGCCGCACATCGCCCCCGCCGAACTCGTCGAGGCCGTACAGCGGGCCGGCTACACGGCCGTGGTGCCCGAGCCGGTGAAGGAACGACAAGACGCGGACGGCGCGGACGGCGCGGACGCCGAGACCGGGGCTTCCGGGGAACGGGACCGGCTCCTGGTCACCGCGCTGCTCGCGATGCCGGTCCTGGTGCTCTCGATGGTGCTCCCGGGATGCGTATGCCGTTCACCCTGGTGCCCTCCGCGGCGGACGGGCCCGCGCACCTCTACCTGGAAGCCGCCGTCGGCGTCCCCCTGTTCGTACTGGCGGGCCGGTACCTGGAGGCCCGGGGCCGGCGCGGGACCGGGGCGGCCCTGCGCTCGCTCGCCCAACTCACGGTCAAGGAGGTGGCCGTACGCGAAGGCGTCACCGAACGGCTCATCCCCGCCGAGGATCTGGGCGTCGGGCAGGTCTTCGTCGTGCGTCCCGGCGAACGGGTCGCCACCGACGGGGAGGTGACGCAGGGCAGCTCCGCCCTGGACGTCTCCCTGGTGACCGGCGAGAGCGGGCCCGTGGAGGCCGGGCCGGGCGCGGCCGTGGTCGGGGGCGCCGTCAACCGCGGTGGACTGCTGTTCGTACGGGCCACCGCGGTCGGCGCCGACACCCGGCTCGCCCACATCACACGGATGGTGACCGAGGCCCAGGCCGGCAAGGCGCGGGCACAGCGGCTCGCCGACGCCGTGGCGGGTGTCTTCGTGCCGGTCGTCCTGGTGCTGGCCGTCACGACACTCGGGTTCTGGCTGGGTGCCGGAGCCGATCCGCAGGCGGCCGTCACGGCGTGCGTGGCCGTGCTCGTGGTGGCCTGCCCCTGCGCGCTCGGACTGGCGACCCCGACCGCGCTGATGGCCGCCACGGGCCGGGGTGCCCAGCTCGGCGTACTCGTCACCGGCCCGCAGGCTCTGGAGGGACTGCGGCACCTGGACGCGGTCGTCCTGGACAAGACCGGCACCCTCACCGACGGCCGGATGGCCGTCGCCCGCGTCACCGCCGCACCGGACGGCCTCGGCGCCGAGGCGGCCCTGCGCCTGGCCGGGGCCGTCGAACAGGGCTCGGAGCATCCGCTGGGCCGGGCGCTCGTGGCGTACGCGCGCGAGAACGCGTCCCGGCCGCCGGCCACCACGGCCGAGGAGACGCCCCGGGGCGGGCGGGCACGAGGTCCCGCCCTGCCCGAGGTGACGGACTTCAGGGCCCTGCCGGGGCTCGGCGTGCGAGGCCGGGTCGAGGGACGGCTGGTCGAAGTCCTGGCCCCTGACGGCGCCTTGCCCGGCACGCTCGCGTCGGCGCTGACCCTGGCCGAGGCCGCCAGCCGCACACCCGTCCTCGTCCGTGTCGACGGCGTCGCCGAGGCACTGATCGAGCTCGGGGACACCGTGCGCTCCGGCAGCTACCGGGCCGTCCACCGGCTGCGGCGCCTCGGCATACGCCCGGTGCTCGCCACCGGTGACCGGGAAGGCCCGGCCACCGCCGTCGCGTCGGAGCTGGGCATCGAGGAGACCCACGCCCGCTGCACCCCCGAGGACAAGGCCGACCTCGTACGCGCACTTCAGGAACGTGGCTGCCGGGTGGCGGTGGTGGGGGACGGCGTGAACGACGCGGCCGCCCTGGCCCACGCAGACCTCGGCATCGCGCTCGGCGGCGGAACGGACGTGGCGATGGGCGCCGCCGACGTGACCCTCGTGCGGGGCGACATCGACGCGCTCGCCGACGCGGTACGGCTGGCCCGGCGCACCCTGGGCACGATCCGCGCGAACCTCGTGTGGGCCTTCGGCTACAACGTCGTCACCCTCCCGCTCGCCATGACCGGCCTGCTCACCCCGATGCTCGCCGCGGCGGCCATGTCGGCCAGCTCCCTGCTGGTCGTCGGCCACAGCCTGCGGCTGCGCGCCTGGCAGCCCTCACCCGCCCGGAGGACCACCCCATGACCGCCGGCACGACCGACGACACGACCACCGGCACGACCGGCCACATGGCCGCGGCAACCGGCGAAGGGGCCCCGGCAACCGATGGCCCGGCCGGCACGTCATGGCGTCCCAGCCGTCGCCGGCTGACCGAGGCGCTGCTCGCCGCACTGGCCCCCGTGGCCGCCTTCAGTGTCGCGCTGGCCGGCCTGACCACCTGGGTGACGGCGGGCCGCGCGGGCCGGCCGGCCCAGGTCGCCGTCAGCTCCGGGCGGGTCCTGCTGCCCTACGGCGGGACCACCGAGACGGCCGCCTTCTTCGTCATCACCAACAGCGGTGGCGCGGACGACCGGCTGCTTCGGGTGACGTCCTCGGGCGCCGGCGGCGACGCGGCCCTCAGCCGGCACCGCATGAGCGGCCCGGGGTCCGCCTACCGGGACGTGGTGGACTCCGTGCCGGTTCCCGCGGGCGGTGCGGTGGCCATGTCGCCGCGCGGGCTCGACGTGACGCTGCGGGCGCGGCCCGGTTGGCGCGCGGGCGACCTCGTGCCGTTCACGCTCCACTTCGCCCGCGGCGGCGCGGTCAGGACGCTCGCGGTGGTCGTCCGCCCGGGCGACGGCGCCCTGTGACGATCCCGCCGAGATGCTCCTCGCCGTAGCAGTCGTAGGGAACGGCCCGCTGGTTCCGTGCCGCGCCGGTGACGTGTGCCACGTCCGGTGCGGTGAGTGCGTCGGCGGGGCAGTATCCGTACCTCCGCATGACGACGAGAGCCGGGATGCGAGGATGGGGCGACATGACAGCAGGGTGGTGTTCGCGCACAGTACGGGCCGCGGTGTTCGCGGCCGTCTGTGTCGTGCTCGCCGCCCTCGGCCACGTCCTGATGTCCGGGCAGGATGTTCCCGCCTGGACGCTGGCCGCAGGCCTGACCGCCACCGGCGGTGTGGGCTGGTGTCTGACGGGCCGTGAGCGCGGCCCGTGGCTCGTCGTCCCGCTCGTGGTCGCCGCCCAGGCGGCGCTGCACACGGCGTTCTCCCTCGCCCAGCCGGCGTCCGGGAGCCCGCTGCCCCCGGCGTCCGGACTCGCGGGCACGGGCACGCACATGGGGTCGATGCCGATGGACTCCATGGACATGGGACACATGGGGCACACCTCCATGCGTCACATGGCGCACATGGGGCACGCCATGGGCGGCGACACCTCGTCGTTCGGGATGCTGGCCGCCCACCTGCTGGCCGCGCTCCTCACCGGGCTGTGGCTGGCGTACGGCGAGAGGGCCGCGTTCCGTGTGCTGCGGGCCGTGGCCGGATGGCTGGCCGCGCCGCTGCGGCTGCTGCTGGCCCTGCCGGTCACCGGCGACCGCCCGGACCGGCGTCTGCGCCGGCCCCGTTCCGACCGGCAGCCCAGCCTCGATCTCCTCATCCACGCGATCACCTCGCGCGGGCCTCCCGCGGGGACCGCTGTCGTCTGAAGACAGCCGGTATCCCGAGGCCGCCCCTGCGCGCCTCGGGCCACGGTCATACGTCCGCGCACACGCCGTGGCGCCCAGGTGCCACAGCGCCCCCATGCCGTAGCACTGCCATGCCGTAGCACTGCCGTGCCGCAGCACTTGCCGTGCCCCGGCGATCCGGCCGCAGCCCTGTGCTGCAGGTGTCGCGCGACGTAGGACCGTCCCCTCACTCACCGGACCGTCCGCGCTCACCCGCGCCCCGGTCCGGTCACGGTTGACCCGAGAAGGACACCAGGTGATCACTCCTGTCCTGCCCGCACCGCGGACCGCGTACGACCCGGCGGTATCCGCCGACGAGTCGATAACCGCCTGGGCGCTGGCCGCCCGTGGCGGCGACCCGGAAGCGGTCGAGCACTTCGTCCGTGCCCTGCACCGCGACGTCCAGCGCTATGTCGCCCACCTCTGTGCCGACCCCCAGGCCGTCGACGACCTCGCGCAGGACACGTTCCTGCGCGCGATCAGCAGCCTGCACCGCTTCGAGGGCCGCTCCTCGGCCCGCGCCTGGCTGCTGTCCATCGCACGCCGCGCGGTGATCGACAGCTACCGGTACGCCGCCGCCAGGCCCAGGCTGTCCGACGTGGCGGACTGGCAACTGGCGGTCGAGTCGGCCCAGCCGCGGGACCTGCCCGGATTCGACGACGGCATCGCCCTGCTGGACCTGCTCGCCTGTCTGCCGGACGAGCGCCGGGAGGCGTTCGTCCTCACCCAGCTGCTCGGCCTGCCCTACGCGGAGGCCGCCGCGGTCAGCGAATGTCCCGTCGGTACGGTCCGCTCGCGAGTGGCCCGTGCCCGGGCGACGTTGACGGACCTGCTCGACGCCGCGGAGCGGCCCGCCGCCACGCTGGCGGCCTGACCGTCCGGAGGGTGGCGCCCGCCCCACGGGGCCGACGCCACCCTCCGAGCCGGACCGTGGCGCCCCTCATGTCCGACTGGCGCCCCCTTCGAGCCGGATCGTGGCGTGCTTCGCGTGCGACCAGGGCCACCTCCGGAGCCGGATCGTGCCGCCCTTCATGTGCGACCGGCGCCCCCTTCGAACCCGTTCCGGACGTTTTCGAACCGGATCTCCGGCCTCCGGGAACTCCCGGCGCCCGCGCCCCGACTACTGGACCGGGTGACGGAGGTTCACCCGCGTACCGAGTGGAACCTGGAGTTGTTCGATGCGTTCTCGCGTGTGGGGCGGTACGGCGGCCGTCGTACTGGGCGGCCTGCTGGTGGCGGGTTGCGGCGGCGGTGGGAGGCAGGACGGTGGTGCGGGGGCGGCCGTGTCCAGCGGTTACCCGGTGACCGTGACCGACTGCGCGGGCGCCGCGACGACCTTCGCCAAGGCGCCCCGGAAGATCGTCACCAGCAACGCCTCCGGCCTGGAGCTGCTGTTGCGGCTCGGTGTGGGGGACCGGGTGGTCGGCACCGGGTTCCCGCCCGGCAAGGGCACACTGCCCGGTCCGCTCGACGCGCGGGCGCAGAAGGTCAAGGTGCTCAGCCGGAGCGTCATCCCGAAGGAGAAGCTGCTCGGCTCCGGTGCCGACCTCTACCTCGACACCTTCGCCGCGATGGGCGGCATGGGCGGTGGCGGGATGGGTGACGCGCCGACCGAGGACGAGTTCAAGGCGGCCGGCATCAAGCACCTCTACCTGAAGTCCACCGCCTGCGCCGCGCGCAGCACCGAACCGGTCACCGACCTGTCGGCCGTCGAGTCGGACATCACCTCCCTCGGCGCGGTCACCGGCACGAGCGCGCGGGCGCGGGAACTCGTCGCCGGCATGCGCGCGAAGGTCGACGCGGTCCGGAAAGCGATCGGCGGCATCGCACCGAGCGAACGCCCGACGTACTTCTTCTTCGACTACGACGCCGGGACCAAGCAGCCCACCGTCGTGTGCGACCGCCAGGTCGCCAACGCCGTGATCACCCTCGCCGGCGCCCGCAACGTCTTCGCCGACTGCCACGGCGACTACCGGCAGACCGGCTGGGAGGACGTCATCGCCAAGAACCCGGACTGGATCCAGCTCGGCGTACGTGACCGGGGCAGCGCCGCGGCGAACGACCGGGCCTTCGACGAGGCGGAACAGTGGCTCAGGAGCAACCCGGCCACGAAGGGGCTCAAGGCCGTCGAGGCGGGCCACTTCCTGCGGATCGGCTCCGAGCGGACCACCATCGCCGGCGTGCAGAACGCCGACACCGTACGGGAGATCGCCCGCACCCTCTACCCGCGAAAGGTCGGCTAGCCGTGCGGTCCGCTCTCTCGCGGCGCGCGGACACCGGCACGGCCGGGGACGCGCGCACCCTGCCCGCCGGGCCGCTGCTGCTGGTCCTCGGTATCGTCCTGCTGCTGGCCCTGACGGCGGCGGTGGCCTGGGGGTCGACCTCCGTCCCACCCGCCGAGGTGTGGAGCGTGGTCGGGCGCAGACTGACCGGGGCCACACCGAGGCCCGGTACCGACGACCTGATCGTCTGGCAGCTCCGGGTGCCCCGCGCCCTGCTCGCCGCGCTCGTCGGAGCCGGGCTCGGTCTGGTGGGTACGGCCGTGCAGGCGCTGGTGCGCAACCCGCTCGCGGATCCCTACCTGCTGGGCATCTCCAACGGTGCCTCGCTCGGCGCCGTCGCCGCCCTCGTGCTCGGCCTCGGCACCGGCGGGACACTCGGCATCGGCCTGTCCGGAGCGGCCTTCGCCGGGGCGCTCGCCACCTTCGCGCTCGTCTGGGCGGTGGCCGCCCGGCGCGGCGGGTTCGCGCCGCTGCGCCTGGTGCTGGCCGGGGTCGCCATCGGCCAGTTCCTGTCCGGCTTCACCAGCTATCTGGTGCTGCGGGCCGGGGACGAGCAGCAGACCCACAGCGTGCTCTTCTGGCTCATGGGCAGCCTCGGCGGGGCGAACTGGGACCTCCTCGCCCTCCCGGCCCTCGCCGTACCCGGCGCCTGGCTGTGCCTGCAGGCCCGCGCCCGCGGCCTGAACGCCCTGCTGATGGGCGACGAGACGGCGGCCGGGCTCGGCGTCGACGTCACCCGGCTGCGCCGCGAACTGTTCACGGTGACCAGCGTGCTCACCGGCGTCCTCGTCGCCGTCTCCGGGGCGATCGCCTTCGTCGCGCTGATGGTGCCGCACGTCTGCCGGCTGCTCGTCGGCGGCGACCACCGGCGGCTGCTGCCCGTCTCCGCGCTCGGCGGCGCCGTGCTGCTCGTGGTCGTCGACATCGTCTGCCGCACGGCCATGGACGCGCAGGAGCTGCCGGTCGGGGTGGTCACCTCCCTGCTGGGGGCTCCAGCCCTGCTGTATCTGCTGGACCGGCGGCTGGGGAGCGACAGTTGAGGATCGACATCGAGGACCTGCGGGTGGCCTACGCGGGCCGCACGGTCGTGGCGGGCGCGCATCTGGTCGCGGCCGAGGGCGAGATCACGGGTCTCGTGGGCCCGAACGGCAGCGGCAAGTCCACGCTGCTGCGCACGGTGTACCGGCACCTGAGACCGGCCGCCGGACGGGTTCTGCTGGCCGGCACCGACATCCGCGAGCTGTCTTCGGCCCGGTCGGCCCGGCATGTCGCGGCCTTGCCGCAGGAGCGCGGCACCGACTTCGAACTGACGGTGCGTGAGGTCGTCGCCATGGGGCGTACGCCGTACAAGCGGGCGTTCGCGGGCGAGGACGCCACCGACCGGGACGTCGTCGCCCGCGCTCTCGCCGACGTCGGCATGGACGGTCAGGCCGGACGCCGGTTCACCGCCCTGTCCGGTGGTGAACGGCAACGGGTGCTTCTGGCACGGGCGTTCGCGCAGGGGCCGGACGTCCTGGTCCTGGACGAGCCGACCAACCACCTCGACATCCGGCACCAGGTCGAACTCCTCGCCCTGCTGCGCGGCCGGCACCGTACGGCTCTGGTGTCGCTGCACGACCTCAACGCCGCAGCGTCCGTCTGCGACCGGCTGCACGTCCTGCACGCCGGGACCGTGATCGCCTCCGGACCGCCCCGCGAGGTGCTCACCCCGCCGCTGCTGGCCGAGGTGTTCGGCGTGCGCGCGGCCGTGGTCGACCACCCGCTCACCGGTGACCCGCTGATCGCCTTCGACCACCGGACCCCGGCCCAGCCGAAGCAGGAAGTCCCGTCATGGCGTTGAGGAGCAGACGTGCCATGTCCGGAAGCGTGAAACCGCACCGTCCCGAGCCGGGGCGGGCCGGCCCCGCACCCGTGGGCGAGGATCGCTGGCTGCACGTCGCGGTGGCGGGTGTGCTGTCGTTCGTGGCGATGCTCGACATGAGCATCGTGAACGTGGCCCTCGCGGACATCGCCGACGGTCTGCACGTGTCCGCCGCGACCGCGCAGTGGGCCGCACTGGGCTGTCAACTGTCCGTAGTCGCCCTGTTGTTGCCCGCCGGGCGCCTGCTGGACCGGTACGGGACGCGCGGTGCCGTGCTGGCCGCGACCGCCGGCTTCGGACTGTGCGGCGCCCTGAGCGCCGCCGCTCCCTGGGCGGCCTGGCTGATCGCCGCCCGGATCGCCCAGGGCGCTTTCGGCGCGGTGCTCTTCGTGTCGATGCCGGTGCTCGCGATGCGCTCGGTACGGCCGGAGCTGCGCGCACGGGCGATGAGCGTGCCCGCCACGCTGGGACCGCTGGGCGCGATGCTCGGACCGGCCGTGGGCGGGCTGCTCCTCGACCACCTGGGCTGGCGCTCCGTCTTCCTGGTCAAGCTGCCCTTCTGCGCCCTGGCCTTCGCCGTGCTGGCGATGCCCGGGGCGCGGCCGGTGCGGGAGGTTCGCGCGCGTGCGGCGAGGCCGCGCGTCTCCCGGCGGTCCCTGGGGGACACCGCGCTGCTGGCCGTCGGCGTGGCGACGCTGTTGCTGGCGCTGACCCTGGCCGCGGACGGCCCGCGGTGGCTGCTGCTCGCCGCCGCCGCCCTGCCGCCGCTGTGGAAGTGGCTGCGGGGCGCGGGCGGCCGGCCCCTCGTCGGTGTGCTGCGCGTCCCCGGGCTGCTGCGGGCACACGGCGCGGTCCTGGCGCTGGCGGCCGGATTCGCCGCCATGCACTACGTCGTCGCCCTGCACCTGCAGCGCGACGACGGGCTCAGCGCGACCACCACAGGGCTCACGATGCTCGCCTTCCCGCTCGGCATGGCCCTGGCCGGCCCCCTAGGCGGGCGCCTGGCCGACGCCTCCCCGTACCGGTCCCGCGCGAGCGGGCCGGCCCGCTGCGGACCCCGGACGGTCGCCGTCACCGGCGCCGCGCTCACCGCGACAGGGCTGCTCCTGCTGCTGTCGCTGGGAGCGGACTGGTCGCCCGCAGCGGTGGCCTGGCGCCTCGCCGTGGCCGGCATCGGCATGGGCCTGAACGGCGGGCCCACCCAAGCCCTCGTGATGGGCGCGGCCCCACCGGACCGGATCGCCGCCGTCGGCTCCACGGTGCAACTCGCCCGCAGCCTCGGCTTCGCCCTGGGCCCCGCCCTCGCGACCGCCGCCTGGGGCATCACCGGCCCGGCAGCCGGCGCCCGGGCCGCACTGGCCCTGGCCGCCACGGCCGCCTGCCTCGCCGTACCCCTGCTCGCGCTGCCCGGCCGGCGTCCCGACACCGATCCCCGCTGATCGCTGAACCGTTTCCCCTGATCCAGGAGTACTCATGTGCGGAATCACCGGCTGGGCGTCCTTCCACGGCGACGCCCGCGCCCGGACCCCGGTCATCGAGGCCATGACCGCCACGCTCGCCCCCCGCGGCCCCGACGCCGGCGGCATCTGGCTCGGCGAGCGGGCCGCCCTCGGCCACCGCCGGCTGGCCGTCATCGATCTCGCGGGCGGCACACAGCCCATGCCGGACCGGCCCGAGGCACCCGCCCTCGTGCTCAGCTACAGCGGCGAGATCTACAACCACCACGCGCTGCGAACCGAACTGCGCGCCCGCGGACACGACTTCCGCACCCGCAGTGACACCGAGGTGGTGCTGCGCGCCTACGCGGAGTGGGGCGAAGGCGCCGCCGAGCACCTGGACGGCATGTTCGCCTTCGCCGTCTGGGACGAGCGGGCCCAGAAGCTGGTGCTGGTGCGGGACCGGCTCGGTGTCAAACCCCTCTTCTGGGCCCGGGTCGACGGCGGCCTCGCCTTCGCCTCGGAGCCCAAGGCCCTCTTCGCCCACCCCGAGATACGGCCGCGGGTGGACGCCGACGGACTGAGGGAGGCCTACAGCCTGCTGTTCAACACCGGGCCGACGCTGTGGTCCGGGGTCCGGGAGGTGCAGCCCGGCGGATACCTGGTCCTGGACCGCGACGGCGTGCGTGAACGCGTGTACTGGCAGCTGGCGGCCGCACCCCACACCGACGATCTCGACACCACCGTCGAACGCGTCGGCGACCTGGTCGGCACCGCGGCCCGTGGCCAGCTGGAGGCCGACGTCCCGGTGTGCAGCCTGCTCTCCGGCGGTCTGGACTCCACCGTCCTGACCGCGCTGCTCGCCGACGAACTCCGTCTGCGCGAGGGCCCGGACGCCCGCATCCGTTCCCACGCCGTCGACTACAGCGACCAGGCCGAGCGGTTCACCGGCGACGTCCTGCGCACCGGGCACGACACCCCGTACGCCATCGAGGCCGGCGAGTTCATCGGCACCGACCACAGCACGGTCGTACTGGACCCGCACGCCCTGCTCGACCCCGAGCACCGCAGGGCCGTCGTCGTGGCGCGGGACTCGCCCATCGGCGTGGGCGACATGGACACCTCGCTGTATCTGCTGTGCGGCGAGATCCGCCGGCACTCCACGGTCGCCCTGTCCGGAGAGGCGGCGGACGAGGTGTTCGGCGGCTACCCCTGGTTCCACAGCCCCGAGGCCCGCGCCGCCGACACCTTCCCCTGGCTGCTGGTCACCGGCGACGAGGCCGCCATGCCCCTCAACCCCGAACTCGGCCTGCGCATAGCCGAGTTCCGCGACGACACCTACCGCGGCGCGCTGGCCGACGTGCCGCACCTGGACGACGAGACACCGGCCGAACACCGGCAGCGCGAGATGCAGCACCTGTCCCTGACCCGCTGGCTGCGCCAACTCCTGCACCGCAAGGACCGGTTGAGCATGGCGCGAGGCCTGGAGGTGCGGGTCCCGTACTGCGACCACCGGCTGGTCGAGTACGCCTTCAACGTGCCCTGGTCGCTGAAGAGCCACGACGGCCGGGAGAAGAGCCTCCTGCGCGCCGCGGGCACCGGCCTCGCCCCCGACTCGGTCCTGCACCGGCCCAAGAACCACTACCCGGCCACCCACCACCCCGACTACAACCGCGGCCTGCAGAACCTGGCACGGGACGCCCTGGCCAGCGCGCAGGTACGGGACCTCGCCGACGAAACCCGCATCAAACCCTGCCTCGACACCCCGCCCGACCGGCTGCGGTGGGGCCACCGGCTGCGTCTGGAACGCGTCGTCGACCTCGCCCTGTGGCTGGACCACCACCGACCCGAACTCGCCCTGTGAGGAGCCCGGACATGACCCCCCAGGAACCGACGGCCACCGCGGACACACGGGAACCCGTCCCGCTCATGGGCTGCCCCTACAAGCGCGACCCCTACCCGCTGTACACGCGGATGCGCGAGGACGGGCCGGTCCACCGCGTCCTGTTCCCGAGCGGCGTCCAGGCCTGGCTCGTCACCGGATACGACGCCGCCCACGCCGCGCTGGGCGACGACCGTCTCGGCAAGAACCACGAGCGGGGCAACGCCCGCTGGCGCGCCCGCGCCTCGATCATGCCCGAGCCCCAGCACTCCCAGCTCCAGGTGCACCTGCTGCACCAGGACCCGCCGCAGCACACCCGCATGCGGCGCCTCGTGACCGACGCCTTCACCCCGCGCCGGATCGAGCGGCTCCGCCCGCGCATGCGGCAGTTGGCCGACCGACTCGTCGACGACCTGCCCGGGAACGGCCCCGCCGACCTCGTCGCGGGCTTCGCCGCGCACTTCCCCTTCCAGGTGCTCGCCGAGGTCATCGGCCTGCCACCGACGCAGGCCGCGCGTTTCGACCGCGACTGGGGCAAGGTGGTCCAGCCCGTCGGCCCGGCCGATCCGGGACGCCCGCTGTACGAGGCCCGCCTGCACGGGCTGCAGAACTACATCGCCGAGGTCGTCGCGCACAAGCGCGCGCACCGGGACGACGACCTCCTCAGCGGCCTCGTCGCGGCTCGGGACCGGCATGAACTGTCCCAGGCGGAGCTGGACTCGATGATCTTCCAGCTTCTGGTCGCCGGCCAGGAACCGGTCACCAACCAGATCACCACCGCGTTGATCGCGCTGCTCCGTCACCCGGCCCAGCTCACCCGCCTGAGGGACGACCAGTCGCTGCTTCCCCGCGCCGTCGAGGAACTCATCCGCTACGACAGCGCCTTCGAGCTCACCACCTGGCGCTTCTTCGACCAGGACAGCGACCTGTACGGAACCCGGATCCCGGCCGGCGACTCCGTCATCGTCTCCCTGTGCGCGGCAAACCGCGACCCGCGCCGCTTCGCCGACCCCGACACCCTGGACTTCGACCGCAGCCCCAACCCCCACCTCGCCTTCGGCCACGGCATCCACTTCTGCCCCGGCGCGGCCCTAGCCCGCGCCGAACTCCAGATCGCCCTCGGCACGCTCCTGTCCAGACTGCCGGGCCTGCGTCCGGCCGTCGCCGACGAGGAGATCGAGTGGATCCCGGCGGTCCTGGCCCGCGGCACCGACCACCTGCCGGTCGACTACGACGAGCGCCTCTGACACGCTCCCCGGCGGAGAGGGCGGAGCACGTGCCCGTTCCGCCCAACGGGCCGACGGCCCCGTACCGGCTGCCCCTTCCGCCGACCGGGCCGACGGCCGCGTACCGCCCGCCTCTGCCGCCGGCCGGACCGACGGTGTCGTAGCGCCCGCCTCCGATCGCGGCGGGCCCGGGGCGTACGCCCCGGGCGGACCGAGTCCGCGCTGGTGACGGACGGGCCCCCGCCGACCGGCCCGAGGGGGGTTGGCGCACGCGTCCCGCCGGCGGCCCCCTCCGGACGCCACGGGCGCCCGGCCGCATCCCGCCGGCGAACCATGCGCCGGGCTCGCGGGCCGGCACACCGGCACATCCCCACGCTTCTCCCTTCCCGATTCCCGCTTCCCGGAGACCCCCATGCCTCTGACGACCGCGCCGGACCCCCGTCCCACGCGCATCAGCGCCGCCATCCTCAGGCTGCTCCTGCCCCACCACCGCACCACTGAGCGGACCCCCGCGCCCGTGCAGGCGTTCCCCCACCAGCTGCGCCGCATCGGGGACTTCGTACGCGACGGCGCCCCGGTCGTCTTCACCCTCCCCGCCTTCCCCTGCAAGTCCCCCAACCCGGCCAAGGTGTTGGGCCGCCTGCCCGACCAGGGTGAACGCCTGTCCCTGGGTTTCCTGCACCGGCTCTGCACGGACATCGAGCGGATCCACCCGCCCGGCGCCCGCATCGTGATCTGCTCCGACGGACACGTCTTCGGCGACGTCATCCACGTCCCGGACCCGCACATCGACGCCTACGCCGACGAACTGCGCGGCCTCATAGCCCGCCTGGGCCTCACCCGGCTCTCCGTCTTCGACCTGCGCGACGTCCTCGGCGACCTGCCGTACGACGCGAAACGCGCCCGCGTCCACCGGCACCACGCCCCCACCGTCGACACCCTGCGCGCCGAGGTGCACGCCGACGACCACGCACGCGCCCTCTACCGGGGCATCACGCGCTTCCTCGTCGAGGACACCGCCGGGTACCCCGGAACCCGGTCAGCCCTCCAACGCGCCTGCCGGCAGCGCGCGTACGCGGTGCTCCAGCGCAGCCGTGCCTGGGGTGCCCTGGTCGCCGAGCACCATCCGGCCGCCGTACGACTGTCCATCCACCCCCAGCCGGTCGGTGCCGCGAAGTTCGGCATCCGCCTCCTGGACGCCCCGGACGCCTGGACCACCCCCTGGCACTCCGCCGCCCTGCACCGGGCGGACGGAACCTGGACGCTGCTGCCGCGTGCCCGGGCCGCGCAGCTGGGCCGCCTGGTGACGGCCGACGGCAGACCGAGCCACTTCCGGCAGACCTGACCCGGAAGCCAGGATGAGGGCATGAGCATCGAGGACGCGGGGCCGGGTCCGGAGCGGGCGGTGATGGGACCCTGGCGGTTCGTGGTGTGGTTCGGCACGGTCAGCCTGCTCGCGGACTTCGTCTACGAGGGCGCCCGGTCGGTCACGGGCCCGCTGCTGGCCTCGCTGGGAGCGTCCGCCCTGGTGGTCGGCGTGGTGACGGGCGCGGGGGAGGCCGCCGCCCTGGGCCTGCGGCTGGTCTCGGGCCCCCTGGCCGATCGCACCCGGCGCTTCTGGGGGCTGGCGATCGCCGGGTACGCCCTGACGGTCGCGTCGGTTCCGTTTCTGGGCGTCGTCGGCGTGCTGTGGGCGGCCTGTGCCCTGGTGATCGCGGAGCGCGTCGGCAAGGCGGTGCGCTCCCCGGCCAAGGACACGCTGCTGTCGCACGCCACCGCGGCGACCGGGCGAGGCCGTGGCTTCGCCGTGCACGAGGCCCTGGACCAGATCGGTGCCCTGATCGGCCCGCTCCTCGTCGCCGCGATGCTCGCCCTGACCGGCGGTGACTACGGACCTGCGCTCGGCGTGCTGGCACTGCCCGGTGTCGCCGTACTGGTGCTGCTGGTGTGGCTCAGGGCCCGGGTGCCTGACCCGGAGGCGTACGAGCGCGGGGCGAGCACCGGCACCCCGCGGGATCAGCCGGCCGATGGGCGGCTGCCCAGCGCGTTCTGGGCCTACGCCGGGTTCACGGCGGCCACCACGACCGGCTTCGCCACCTTCGGCCTCCTCTCCTACCACCTGGTCGAGCGCCGGCTGATGGCCACCGCCTGGGTGCCGGTGCTGTACGCGGCGGCGATGGTCGTGGACGCCGTGGCGGCACTGGCCACCGGATGGCTGTACGACCGGTTCGGCCCGCGCGTCCTGGTCGCCCTGCCCGTGCTCACCGCGGGCGTGGCGCTGCTGGCGTTCACGGACACCGTCGGCGTCGCGGTGGCCGGTTCGCTGGTCTGGGGCGCCGCCATGGGCATCCAGGAGTCCACCCTGCGGGCCACCGTCGCTGACCTGGTGCCGAGCGGACGGCGCGCGACGGCGTACGGCCTCTTCGCCGGCGTGGTGGGCGCGGCGAGCCTGGCGGGCGGCGCGCTCACCGGAGGCCTGTACGGCTACTCGATTCCCCTGCTGATCACGGTGGTGGCCGCGATCCAGGTGGTCGCGCTGGCGCTGCTGGGGGTCACCCGGGCGGCGCGCGCCCCACTCCGCCGCCCGTGACCGGGGTCAGCTCCGCCACCGGGACGCCGCCGCCCCCGCCCGTCCGCGACGGGCCGCTCTGGACGACCTGGCCCGTCCCACGAGGTCCACGGCGGCCTGCGGCCAGGCGTCGTGGGCGAAGTCGAACCCGGCCTCGCGCAGCCGGCCCGGGACCACTCGGCGGCTCTTGAGCAGCAACTCCGTGTCCGAGCGCAGTGCGAACGCCCCCAGCTCCGCCATCCACCGCGTGGCCGGCAGCCCCACGGGGACGCCCCAGGCCGCGCGCAGTGCCCGCATGAACTCACGGTGCGGAAGCGGGCCGGGGGAGGCGAGGTTCACCGGCCCGTCGACGTCGTCCCGCTCGATCAGGAACTCCACCGCGCGGACGAAGTCCTCGTCGTGGATCCAGGAGACGTACTGCGCCCCACCGGCGACCGGCCCGCCCAGACCCAGCCGGGCCAGTCCCAGCAGCACGTCGAAGACCCCGCCCCGGTCCGGGCTCATCACCATCGCCGAGCGCAGCGCCACCTTCCGCGTCGCCGGCGTCGGCGCCTCGGACTGCGCGCGCTCCCAGTTCCGCGCGATGGCGACGCTGTACGCCCAGTACTCCGGAACGCCGGCCTCCGAGCCGCCGATCGTGCCCGTCGCCTCGTCGTTCGCCGCGTCGAAGCAGTGGGCGTAGATCGTCGCCGTGCTCATCTGCAGCCACAGCCGCGGCGGCCGCGCGGCGGCGGCGATCGCCTCGCCGACCACGCGTGCCGAGTCCACCCGGGAGTCCATCATGGCCCGCAGGTTCTCGTCGGTGTAGCGGCAGGAGACGCTGCGTCCGGCCAGGTTGATCACGACATCGCTGCCGTCGACCACCTCGGCCCAGCGGCCGAGGGTGACCCCGTCCCACCCGACCTGCCGGTCCCTTCGCGGGTGCCGGGTCACCACGGTCACCTCGTGCCCGGCCGCCGTCAGCGCCCGGTCGAGAATCGTGCCCACCTGTCCGGTTCCCCCGGGCAGAACCACCTTCATCGAGCCCCCTCAGTTCGGTGGGCACAGCGTAGCCCCATAATTGAACGCGTTCAAAACCGTGGGGTGCGTATCGCTTTGCCTGGTGGCCCGCTCTGATCGATCCTGGCCCGATGGACGACTGGGAGTGGGACGAGACCCTCTTCGAGGGGACTGCCGGCTACTACGCGCGGGGCCGGTTGCCCTATGCCCCGGGGCTGGTGGCGCTGCTCGCCGAGGTACTGGCGGCCGACGGGCGCGGGCGGCTCCTCGACGTGGGGTGCGGACCCGGGACCGTCGCCGTCCCGCTGGCCGGGCTGTTCCGCGAGACCGTCGGAGTCGACCCGGACGCCGGAATGATCGCCGAGGCCGCGAGCCGGGCCACCGCCGCCGGTCTGGCCGGCAGGGCGCGCTGGGTACGGATGCGCGCCGAGGAACTCCCGGCCGGCCTCGGCCTGTTCACCGTGGCGGTCTTCGCCCAGTCCTTCCACTGGATGGACCGCGAGCGGGTGGCGCGCACCGTGCGCGGCATGCTGGGCCCGGGAGGGGCGCTGGTGCACCTGTCGGACCTGAAGACGCAGACGCGTGCGGCGGCAGGCATGCCGTACCCGGCCGTGCCCTACCCGGACGTCGAGGAACTGGTCAAGCGATACCTGGGCCCGGTCCGCCGGGCCGGCCGAGGGCTGCTGCCGCGGGGCACGGCCGGCGGCGAGGGCGCGATCCTCGCCGGTGCCGGCTTCCTGGGCCCCGAGCGGTACGTCGTCCCCGGCGGGCAGGAACTGCGGCGCACGGTGGACGACGTGGTCGCCTGGACGTTCTCCATGTCCTACGCGGCCCCCCACCTGTTCGGCCCCCGCCGCGAGGCCTTCGAAGCGGACCTGCGCCGCCTGCTCCTTCGGGCCTCGGCGGCGGGGCTGTTCTCCGAACGTGTGCCCAGCACCGAGGTGTTCGTCTGGCGCCAACCGGGGTCGGGACCGGTGCGCACGGCCGGGGAACCCGGCAGTAGGTTGGGCGGATGACGTCGACGCCGATGATCCTGCTGCTCTCCGGAAGCCTGCGCAACGGCTCCACCAACGACGCCGTCCTGCGGACCGCGCAGGCCGTGGCGCCGTCGGTGGGGGTGGACACGCATCTGTACGAGGACCTCGCCCGGCTACCCCCCTTCAACCCCGATGACGACACCGACCCGCTGCCGGACCCGGTCGCCGGCCTGAGGGCGGCGCTGGAGCGCGCGGACGGGATCCTGATCTGCACCCCCGAGTACGCGGGCACGCTGCCGGGCTCGTTCAAGAACCTGCTGGACTGGACGGTCGGCGGCACGGAGATCAGCGACAAGCCGACCGCGTGGATCAACGCGGCCGCCCCCGGTCGCGGACAGGGGGCGGAGGCCACGCTGCGGACGGTCCTGGGCTACACGGGCGCCGCCGTCGTCGCACCGGCCTGCGGACGGCTCCCCGTGGGCCGGGACACGCTCGACGAGGACGGGCTGATCGCCGATCCGGACATGCGCCGCCAACTCGGCAGCACACTCGCACTGCTGGCGGCACACCGTCCCGCGCAGGGCTGAGGGAGGACCGTCTGCCGAGAGGTGGAGTCACGAGGAGTCCTCCGCACGTCGGGGGCATGGGGTGGGGGAGTCCCCGCGGATATTCGCTGGACAACCCACCGGCCGAAGGCCAGCGTTGCTGAAATGCAGCAGGAGAACATCTGGGACGCCGCCGTCGCCCGGCGTTACGACACCCCCGGCACCGGCATGTTCGCGCCCGAGGTGCTGACGCCGGTGGTGGAACGGCTCGCCGAGCTGGCGGACGGCGGAGCCGCACTGGAGTTCGCGATCGGGACGGGCCGGGTCGCCGTCCCGCTCGCCGCGCGCGGCGTGCCCGTCACCGGCATCGAGTTGTCGGGCCCGATGGTGGAGCGACTGCGGACCAAGGCCGACGCGGCCACGATCCCCGTGGTCATGGGTGACATGGCGACGACGGTCGCCCCGGGGGCGTACACCCTGGTCTACCTCGTCTACAACACGATCTCCAACCTGCTCACCCAGGCCGGGCAGGTCGAGTGCTTCCGCAACGCCGCCCGTCATCTCGCACCCGGCGGCCGGTTCGTGATCGAACTGTGGGTGCCCGAACTGCGCACGCTTCCCCCGGGCAGGGCGGCCACCGTGTGGCGCACCGACACCGACTACATCGGGCTCGACACCTACGACATCCTCGACCAGCGGGTCGTGTCGCACCACTTCCACGTCGACGGGACCGAACAGGCCCGGCTGTACCGCAGCCCGCACCGCTACATCTGGCCGTCCGAACTCGACCTCATGGCCCAACTGGCCGGATTCGAGCTGGAGTCGCGCCACGCGGACTGGGAGGGCGCCGAGTTCACGGCCGAGTCCCGCTCCCATGTCTCGGTGTACCGGCTCACCGAGACCGGCTAGCCGCAGCCCACCGGTTCGCGGCGGACCGCCACCGCCCCGATCCCCGGTCCAAGGGCGTCGTGGGGTCGGACGCGCGGTCGCCGCGCGTACCCTCGGGCCAGGGCGACCCCGCAACTGCGCCGGCGCCCGGACGATCCCTCAGAAGGGCAGCAGGCGCAGGGCGTACATCGCGGCGCCCAGATCGGCCAGGGCGATCGGGTCGGAGAGCGAACGGCCCGTCAACTCCTCGACCCGGCGCAGCCGGTAGCGCACGGTGTTCGGGTGGACGAAGAGCCGTTCGGCGGCCTCGGCGGCCACCCCTCCCGCACCGAACCAGTGCCCCAGCGTCTGCAGCAGCCGTGCGCGCTCCGCCTCCGGCAGTCCCAGGAGCGGCCCCAGCGCGACCTCGACCAGGCGGCTGGCCTCCGCGGGGGCCGCGGCCACCAGCATCGCCAGCGGGCTGTCGTCGAACCGGGTGACCCCCGGCCCGCCGGCGGGCAGCCCGGCCAGTGCCAGCCGGGCGAAACGCAGCGCCTGCGGAGTGTCCCGCAGCGAGTCGAACCGAGGGCTGACGCCCACCCGGGCACGCCGGCGGCGCAGCGCCCGCAGGCTCACCGTCTCCGCGTCCCGGTGCGCGAGCGAGACCAGCCCGATCTGCTGGTCCGGCAGCAGCCGCCACACCGACGGCACCCCGGAGCGGCGCAACGCCGCCTCGATGCCGGGCAGCGGCTCCTGGCCGGGATCCGGCACCGACGCGGCCACGACCGCGTACGGGCCGCGCTCCGGCAGTCCGAGCTGCCGGGCCGCCTCCCACGGCGTCGTACGGTCCGCGAGCGCGCCCGTGAACAGGGCCTCCGCCAGGGCCGAGCGGCGCGCCTCGCGCTGCAGCGCCAGTTCCGCGCTGGCCTCACGGTAGGCGGCGGCCACGGCCTCCGCGTACCGGCCGAACAGGGCCCAGATCTCCGAGGAACCGGCCACCAGCTCGGCGTCCGTCGCCTCCGGATGCCGACGGGCCTCGTCGACCATCTCCGACCAGAGCAACTCGAAACCGACCCGGTAGGCGTGCAGCGTGTCCGCGAGCGGCACTCCTTGCTCGGCGCGCAGCCGTCCGGTCTGCTGAGCGGCTCCCACATCGGGTTCGGCGCCGTAGGCGAAACGGCCGAGGAGCAGATCGGCGTTGCCCTCGCAGGACTCCCTGAGCGACGCGAAGGGGATGAGCGCGTCGTCGGCGTACGACTCGACCTCCGCACAGATGCGCTCGGTCATCAGCTCGCCCAGCTCCGGAAGGCGCACACGCAACGCGGCGGCCACATTCTGCAAACCCATGTCCGCAGCGTACGGCGGTCCGATTGTCCTCTGGAACAACTCGGACGGGGGTGAACTGTGGCCGCCGCCATGGACCCCCGCGACGGTCCGGGCGACCATGCCGTGAGCGTCGGGGGCGGGACCCCGCGTGAGCGCCGGGGGGCGGGGCCCCGCGAGCGCGGTGAGCGTGCGTGCGAGGAGGCATCATGGCCAATCTGGCGGAGTTCCTGGTGGAGACGGCACGACGGCTGCCGGGCAGCCCGGCGCTGCGGCTCGGGACGGCGACCACCACCTACGCCGAACTGGACCGGCTGAGCGCGCAGGCCGCCGCGCTGCTGCGCACCGAGGGCCTGCGCACCGGCGACCGGGTCGCGCTGATGCTGCCGAACGTGCCCGAGTTCGTCGTCCTGTACTACGCCGTCCTGCGCGCCGGCGGCATCGTGGTGCCGCTGAACCCGCTCCTGAAGGAGCGCGAGACCGAGTACCACCTGCGGGACTCGGGCGCCGTCCTGCTCTTCGAGTGGCACCAGGCACCCGGAGAGGGCACGGCCGGGGCGGCCGCCGCCGGGGTACGGCGCCTGGCGGTCGAACCGGCCGCGTTCGCCGCCGAACTGGCGCGCCTGGAGCCGCAGTACGAGGTTACCGCGGCCGCCGGCGACGACATCGCGGTGCTCCTCTACACCTCGGGTACCACGGGCCGGCCCAAGGGCGCCGCGCTCACCCACGCCGGGCTCCGCCACAACACCGAGGTCAACGTCACCGAGGTCCAGCGGCTGACGTCCGACGACGTGATCGTCGGCTGTCTGCCGCTGTTCCACATCTTCGGGCAGACCTGCACCATGAACGTCGCCGTCCGCAGCGGGGCCTCTCTCACCCTCGTCCCCCGCTTCGAGCCGCAGACGGTGCTCGACGCCATCGCCCGCGACCGGGCGACCGTGTTCGAGGGCGTCCCCACCATGTACGCGGCGCTGCTGCAGCACCCGGGCGCCGCCGCGGCGGACGTCGCCAGTCTGCGCATGTGCATCTCGGGCGGCGCGTCCCTGCCGGTGGAGATCCTGCACGGGTTCGAACGGCGCTTCGGCTGCATGGTGCTGGAGGGCTTCGGCATGTCCGAGACCAGCCCGGTGGTCTCCTTCAACCACCCCGACCGCCCCCGCAAGCCCGGCTCCATCGGCACGCCCATCCGCGACGTCGAGGTCCGGCTGCTGGACGACGCCGGCCGGGACGTCGCCCCGGGCGAGGTCGGTGAGCTGGCCGTGCGCGGTCCCAACCTGATGAAGGAGTACTGGCACCGCCCCGAGGAGACGGCCGCCACCGTCCCCGACGGCTGGCTGCGCACCGGCGACCTGGCTCGCCGGGACGAGGACGGCTATCTGTTCATCGTCGACCGGAAGAAGGACCTCATCATCCGCGGCGGCTACAACGTCTACCCGCGTGAGATCGAGGAGGTGCTGCACGAGCATCCCGCCGTCGCGCTCGCCGCGGTGCTCGGGGTGCCGGACGAGCGCCTCGGTGAGGAGGTGGCCGCCGCGGTGGTGCTGAGGCCGGGAGCCCAGGCGGACACCGAGGAACTGCAGCAGTTCGTGCGGGACCGGGTCGCGGCCTACAAGTACCCGCGCCGGGTGTGGCTGGCGGAGGCACTGCCGATGGGTCCGAGCGGCAAGATCCTCAAGCGGGAGATCACCGCGCCGCTCTCCTCACCGAAGTGAACAACCTGTTCACAATATTCAGTTGCCGTCATGTCGTGTGTGGTCCCATGCTGGTGACATGTCATCGACCACTGAACCCACCGATCCCTTCACACCCCCGCAGCCCGAGCAGGCCCGTGCCCAACGGGTCTACGCCTCGCTGTTCCGCATCGCCGAGCGGCACGCCGCGACGGACGAGCAACGGCGGCGGCAGACGAATCCGACGCTCCTCGCGCCGCACGAGGCCGTCAGGCTTGTGACGTTCCTGCTCAGCGGGGCCGCGCTGCCCGAAGACGGGGAGCCGGAGGTGGATCACGCCGACATCACGGCCGCGCTGAGCCTCGTCCCGCTGGTGCGGGCGGAGATGGACGAACTGGAGACCGGGCTCCTGGAGATGGCGAGGGGCCGGGGCATGACCTGGCCCGAGATCGCCTTCGGCCTGGGGCTCGGCACTCCCCAGGCCGCCAGGCAGCGCTACGAACGACTGGCCAGCCGCACCGCCACCGAGGACGAAACCTCCTAGACGCCGTCCGGACCAGGAAGGCAGCACGAGCCCCGCCGGAGGTGACCGGCCACCTCCAGCCATGTCATGCCGCGGGGAGGCGCCTGCCCGGCTGCCGCGTCCGGCCGGTGCGCGGACGTCAGGTCGCCCTGCGCGTGGGGCACTCCCTCGCGCACCACGACCGGGATGTCGACGAGGGTGCCGAAGTCGGAGAACGGGTCGCCGGCCACGATCGTCAGGTCGGCGATCCTGCCCTCCTCCACCGTCCCGAGGTCGGCGTCCAGGCCGAACAGGCGGGCCGGCACGGTGGTCGCGCTGTGCAGGGCCTCGTCGGGCGTGAAGCCGTGGGCGTGCAGCGCGCGCAGCGCCAGATGCAGGGAGAGACCGACCGGGACCAGGGGCGCGTCGGTGCCCAGGGCGACACGGGCGCCGTCCGCCGCCAGCCGCCGGTAGTCCGCCATCTCGGTGGCCAGGGCCCGCCGTTGTGCGTCGGTGGGCGCGGTCCGGGCGTGTTCGCGGACGGCGGCGGCGTCCCAGGGCGGCATGAGGCGCGTCACGCGCGGGTCCTCGGCCAGCCGCGGATCGGCGTCGAGCAGGATCTGCGCGCTGAACGGCGTGATGATCAGGGCGAAGGAGCCGTCGGCGTACTGCTGCACCAGATCCTGGCCGATCCGGCCGAGCGGGGTGACGGCATGCCCGTACTCCAGGCGCTGGGTGGCCTGCAGATGGGTCGTCAGGTCCTGGCCCGCCGCCCGGCCCGGGGCGCACAGATGGCTGCCGCTGGGCACCCCCAGAGCGTGGGCGGCCTCGGCCGCCTCGGCCATGACCTCGCCGGATGCGCGCACATAGGTCTTGACGAAGTCCACGTCCAGCGCGGTGGCGCGCCGGAGCGTGCGCCGGACCCCCTCGCCGGTGCGGTGGGCGCGGCCCATGCTGTACGCCGTGCGGGCGCCGTCGACGAGTTCGGCGCAGGCGAGCTGCCGCGGACCGAGCAGATCCCCCGAGGCGGCCGCCTCGCGCAGCCGGACGGCGTCGTAGAGCGGACCGCCGAGACAGGCCGTGGTCGTGATGCCGTACGCGAGCGCCGTGAGGCTCTGCCGGGCACCGTAGGTGGCCGCATAGGGGTGGGTGTGGCTGTCGAACAGGCCGGGCAGGACGGTCCGGTCCGAGGCGTCGAGAGAGCGGTGGCCGGGCCGGCGGGCGCGGTGCGGCTCGACCGCGGTGATCCGCTTGCCGGTGACGAGGATGTCCACGTCGTGCCGTGGCGGCGCGCCGGTGGCGTCCCACAGCTGACCCGCGTGGATCCGCAGCGGCTCGGCGGAGGCGCCCGCGGTGCGCCCGGTGGGCAGCCGGAGCGGGAGGGTGCGGGCCCGTGCCGTGGGGACGGAGAGCCGGCGCAGCCGGCCGGCGGAGAGATAGAGGAGCGTGCCGGAGTCCGCGGACCAGCTGGGGTGGTCGGCCGGCTCGTCGGTGAGCCGGCGTGCCGGACCCGCCGGTGTGCCGTCGGCCGTCACGGGCAGCAGCCACAGCGCCGACTCGGCCACCAACGCCATCCAACGGCCGTCGGGGGACCACACCGGCCCGGCGGCCACCCGGTCGGACAGCGACTGGTGCTCGGCGGGCAGATGGCGGCGTTCGCCGCCGGTACGGGTGTCGATGACACGGATGAGGTGGTAGCCCTCGCGGAACCGCTGGTTGAGCCGGTTGCGGTCGCAGAAGGCCAGGTAGCGGCCGTCGGGTGACCAACTGGGGGCGCCGGGCGGCCCGTCGGTGGCCAGCGGCCGGGCCAGCCGCTGCTCGGCGCCCGTGGCCAGGGTGCGCAGCAGCAGGTTCCCCGTGAGGTCCTGGCAGGCCAGGCGGGTGCCGTCCGGGGACAGCGCGGGATACAGCCGGCCGCCCTCGGTCAACGGCTCGTCGGCGCCGCTGTCCAGGTGGCGGCGGCGTACGGCCACCAGCCCGTCCTGGTCCGTGCAGTACAGCAGGCTGCCCCCGTCCGGCGCCCACCCCGGCATCTGCAGCAGATGGACGTCGGCCGCCTGCAGCAGCTTGCGCGCAGCGCCCCCGACCGGCATCAGCCACAGCGCGTTCAGCGCCACGAACGCCACACTGCGGCCGTCGGGGGACAGGGCCGGCCGGTGCAGACCGCGCACCGGCAGCTGCCGCTCCGGTGCGAGCGGACGACGTCGACGGATCCGGGACGGACCGGGCACCGGCATGCGGGCGGCGAACGGCACCTCCCGCACGGAGGAGCCGCCGAGAGAGCGGATGCGGATCCGCCCGTCACCGACGTACAGCAACTCGTCCTCGCTCAGCCAGCACGGCGGAGCGGCCGCCAGGTCCTCGTCCGCCGTGACGACCTCCCCGTCGACCATCAGCAGCGACGCGTCGGCCGGCAGCCCCGGGGCCGCCGCGCCGGCCAGCCGCACATACGCGATCCGCCCCGAGGGCGACACCGACGGGCACAGCAGCCGGCCCGCGGTCACCGTGCGCAGTACCTCGGCAGGGCCTCCCGCGGCCGGTACCCGGACCAGCGCCAGTCCGCCGTCGTTGCCGCCGCCCGGTGTGTGGGCGGCGCGCACGCACACCAGCGACCGGCCATCCGCCGACCAGGCCGGATCGAAGTCCTCGTAGTCCCCGCCGGTGAGCCGGCGCGGCCGGCCGTCGGCCACGTCCAGCACGCACAGCCCGTAGGAGGCGCCGGCCGTGGCGTCGCCGCCGCGTTCGGACGAGAACGCCAGGCGGGTGCCGTCCGGCGACCAGGCGACACCGCGGTCGTCCCAGGGCCCGTCCGTCACCTGCCGCAGTCCGCCGCCGTCCGGCCGCAGCGTCCACAGATGGAAACCGCCCCCGCGATAGCCGCACACGGCCAGGCTCTTCCCGTCGGGCGACACGGCGGGACGCGTCGCCTCCAGCTCCCAGCCCGTCACCTGCTCGGCCCTTCCGCCGTCCCGGGGCACCCGCCACAACACCCCCTGCACCTCGGCGATCAGCGCACCGCCGGCCCGGCCGGCGGTGACCGAACCCCCGGTCATCCGCGTGTAGGTGAGGTACCGCTGGGTGCGGCCGGCCGGCGCACCGGCCCCGTCCGCCGCTTCCCGCGCCCCCGCCGGCTGCGGCGAGACGGCGGTGACCAGCCCTGCCGCAGCCGTCCCGAGGAACCGGCGCCGGTCGACGCTGCCGAAGTCCATACCCTGTCCCCTGCCCTTCCTGCCGCTTCCGTTCAGCGAAGTGGCAGCGGTACGCCCCGCACCAGTACGCGATTCGGCCACACCGGCCCCTCCCACACCCAGCGCAACGCCCGGACGGTACGGTGGTCACGCGGTGTCACCCCGGAGCGGGGCGCGCGGCAGCGGCCGGCGGCGCCTCCAGCACCTCGACGGGTGCTTCACCCTCGGCCACGGACACCGGCCTCGGCCGGACCGGACGGCCGGTCTGCTCCCGGTGCGCCCTCGTCGCGCCCTGCTGGGATGCCCTCCGGGCAGGGATGCTGGCGCCCATGGGGGTATACGACGACAGCATCATCCCGTTGGCCGGTTCCGACGAGCAGCGGCAGCCGCTCCCCGGCGCGCCCCGCTCATGGGAGAACGCGGACCGCGCCCAAGCGGCCCTCGACGGAGCCATCGGTCCGGAACCGCCCAGCCCGCCGCGGTGCCCGCACTGCGGTCTGGCCGGTGAGCGGCGCCCCACCTACACGGGTCAGCACGTGCTCCTCGAACCCGGCCTCGTGCTGCCCGCCCACCTGGTTCCCGGCGGGCACCGCTGGCACGTCGACAGCAACGGGGTGGCGTGGAACGGCGGATCCGAGGAGCCCCTGCCCGGCGCCCGGTGCCGCATCCCGCACCACCTGGCCTGTCCGGGGCTCAGCCTGGACGAGATCCGGCCCTGGCGCTGGCTGACCGAGGTCCGGACGGAGAACGCCGGCAGGGCACGGCGGAGAGCGGACGAGGAGAGCGGCCCCACGGCGCTGCCCGATGCCGGCTGAGACCGGCGCGCGGAGGCGGTCCGTGCGCGGCACCGGGCACCGGGAACCCCGGCTCACCAGCCCGTCAGCAACAGGTGGTTGAGGAGCAGGGCCAGTACGGCCTGGGCGGTGAGCCAGGCGCGGGGATGGGGGAGGAGTGCGCAGGCCGGCAGGAGCCACAGGGCGAACGGCAGCCAGATGCGTTCCGTCTCCGCCTTGCTCATCCCGGACAGGTCGGCCACCAGCAGGGCGAGCAGCGCGGCGGAGACGAGGAGGGCCAGCCGCGCTTCCACGGGGCGCCGGCGGCCGGTGGCCGGGAGCGGAGCCGCGCAGGCCTGGGAGGTGGACTCGGCAAGCGGGGCGGCGGGGCGCTGAGGGCCGGTCGTCGGCAGCGGCCCGGGGGACGGTGACGCGGCACGTCGGGCGCCGGTCGAGTGGAGCGCGGCCGCTGGAGGTCGCAGACCGGTGCGGGGGAGCAGCGCCGCCGTCGTCCGGCGCAGCCCCGCCGCGGTGGCCGGACCGGTGATGAGGGCCGTACAGGCGAGGTTGGCCCAGATCCAGTAGCCGTAGGGGCGGGTGCCGCCGACACCCTGGTAGTAGCGCGTGACCAGGAGGTGGTAGGCGGTCCACCAGTCGAAGCCGGCGAGGCCGAAGGCCACCGGGAGCACGGCCAGTCCGGCGAGCAGGGACACGAGGAGCGCGGGGCGTTGGCGCAGACCGGAGCGGGCGAGCGCGAGCACCGCCGCGCCGATGAGCGCGAAGAGCGTGAGGCCGTAGGAGAGGTAGCAGGTCAGGCCGAAGAGCAGGCCTGAGGCCGCCGCGTACCCGTGGGACCGCCGGGTCAGCGCCAGGGCGAACAGCGCCAGGGCCCAGGCGGCGACGGCCGCGAAGTAGCCGTCGGCGGAGGTGCCCTGCCACACCGCGGCCGGGGCGAGCACCAGGAACGGCGCGGCCCGGCGCGCGAGGGTCTCGTCGGCGAGCGCGCGGATCGCGATCAGCACGGCCACGCATCCCGTCGCGCCGACGGTGACGCACCACATCCCGGCCCAGCCACCGCCGCGCAGCCCGATCCGGTCCAGCAGGACGAAGGTCAGCGTGGCGGCCGGCGGATGGCCGGCGACATGGGCGGGCCAGGGGTGAGGGGTGCCGCTGACGATGTGATGCGTGAAGTCCCGCAGCGTCGCAGGGATGTCGTGGAAGCGGCCGATCACCCGGAGGTACTCCTCACGGGTGGTCAGCCGGACCGCCACACCCTGGTGCCAGCCGTCGATCAGGGCGAGGGACAGGATCCAGGCCAGGGCGCTCGCCCACGCCGCCGCGAGCAGGCCCCGCCAGGGCAGCCGGGCCGCGACGGCGGGACCGTACGCCACGAGAGCCGCCGCCACCGCCAGGGCCGCCGGGGTGCCCGGACCGATGTGCGGATCCCACTCGGCCAGCACGGGCGGCCAGTGCACGAACAGGGTGTGTCGGGTGTCCTGGATGTGCCGGCCGACGACGACGGCCGCCGTCACGAGCAGGACGGCGGCACCGGCGGCGTACAGGTCGCGGCGAAGAGATCGGGTCACACCGGAACGCTAGGGCGGGAGATCGGCGATCGGCCGCCGTCCGGGCAGGACGTCAGCGTTTCGTCACCGGTCACGGACCCCTTTGCGGGGGTGCACCGGCCTACGGTCGTGACATGCGCGACCATCCCCGGCTTCCCACTTCCCCAGGTTTCTGGCGCAGCCCGCTGCGCGGCCCCTGGTTCACCTCGGTGCTCGGCCTCGTCCTGCTCGTCGGCATCACCGTGCTCTTCGTGACCGGACTGGTGTCGTACGCCGCCTACAACCCGGGCCTGGCCCGGGTGAACGACCAGACACCGGACAAGGGCGTCCTGGGCTTCTACCTCTTCGCCTGGCCCACGGACCCGGTGTGGCTGTACCGGCTCACCCAGGGCGTCCACGTGACGCTCGGCATCACCCTCGTCCCCGTGCTGCTGGCCAAGCTGTGGTCGGTGGTGCCGAGGCTGTTCACCCTCCCTCCGGCCCGCTCCCTCGCGCACGCGCTGGAGCGGATCTCCCTGGTGCTGCTGGTCGGGGGCGGACTGTTCGAGTTCACCACCGGGATCCTCAACGTCCAGCTGGACTATGTCTTCCCCGGCTCCTTCTACCCGCTCCACTTCTACGGCGCGTGGGTGTTCTTCGCCGCGTTCCTGGCCCACGCGGCGCTCAAGACACCGGCCGCGGTGCGCACCGTGCGCGGCCGGCGGCAGGAGAGCGACGACCTGGTCCCGCCGCGTCCCGCGGCGCCCACCGTCTCCCGGCGCGGCGCGCTGGGACTGGTCGGCGGGGGTTCCCTGCTGCTGTTCCTGACCACGGTCGGGCAGAGCCTCGGCGGCCCCTTCCGCCGGACGGCCCTGCTCGCGCCGCACGGCACGGCCGACCCCGGCGGCGGCCCGAACGGCTTCCAGATCAACAAGACCGCCGCCTACGCCGGCATCACGGCGGCCGACACCCACGAGGACGCCTGGCGGCTCGTCGTCACCGGCCGCACCACGACCGTGCGGCTCAGCCGCGCCCAGCTGCTCCGGCTGCCGCAGCACAGCGCGTCGTTGCCGATCGCCTGCGTGGAGGGCTGGTCGACCGCCGACCAGTGGTGGCGTGGTGTGCGGCTACGGGACCTCGCGGCGCTCGTGGGGTACGACGGTGATCCGCCGGACGTGCTCGTGGAGTCCCTGCAACGGCACGGGGCCTTCCGCCGCGCGGCCCTGCGCGCCAACCAGGTGGCCGACGGGCGCTCCCTGCTCGCCCTGTACGTCAACGGCGAGGAACTGTCCCCCGACCACGGCCACCCCGCGCGGATCATCGTCCCCGCGGCACCCGGTGTGCTCAACACCAAATGGGTGGCCCGGCTGACCTTCGGAGACCTGTGATGCCGCCTCGTCCGCGCCTGGGCAGTCCCTTTCAACTCCTGCTGCTGGCCTGCTCGTTCGCGCTCGCCGCGTACGCCGGGATCCGGCTGTTCGCCGGTGACTGGTTCGGCGTGGCGCTGTGGATCGTGGGCGCCGCCCTGCTGCACGACCTCGTCCTGCTGCCGCTGTACACGGCGGCCGACCGGGCGGTCGTGCGCGGGCTGGGAGCGGCCGGACGGCGCGACCGGACGCTGTACGTCCGCGTCCCGGCGGTGCTGTCCGGGCTGCTCCTGCTGGTCTGGTTCCCGCTGATCAGCGGCATGGCGGACCGGCGTTACCGGTCGGCCACCGGCCTCTCCCCGGACGGCTTCCTCGCCCGCTGGCTGCTGATCACCGCCGTGCTCTTCGGCGGTTCGGCGCTGCTGCTCGCCCGGCGCGTGCGCAGGGCGGCGAAGCACCGGCCGCCCGCGCCCCACTGAGCCACCGGCCGCCAGCCGGCCCTGCGCGCGTACCGCAGCAGGGCCGGCGTGCCGAGCCGCGCCCAGGGGAACGGCGCGCCGTCGGCCCGCGGGGCGCCGACGGTGCCGACCACCTGGACCCGGGCGCGTTCGTCCACGTGGCCGGGCACGGTCTCGGCGATCAGCAGCCCGCCCGGGCGCAGCAGCGCCGCCACCCGCTCCAGCAGCACGGACGGTTCCCCGCCGATGCCGATGTTGCCGTCCATGAGCAGCACGGTGTCCCAGCGGCCCTCGCCGGGCAGCGGTTCGAAGACCGAGCGCCGCAGCGCCTGCCCGCCGAGCCGCACCGTCTGGTCGACGGCGGCCTCGCTGACGTCGATGCCCAGCACGGTACGGCCCCGGGCGGCCAGCTCCGCGACCAGCCGGCCCGGGCCGCAGCCGACGTCCAGCACGGCGCCCTCGCAGCGGTCCAGCACCGCCCGGTCCACCGCGTCCGCGTCGGCGCACCAGCGCTCCACCTCCAGCGGCAGCAGCCAGCCGTCGGCGCGGCGCAGGAACAGCGGGCCCCGGCCGGTGCGCAGCGCGGTCGCGTAGGGGTCGGCGGCCGCCCAGGCGACGCGGGCGGCGGTCTGGCCGCTCACCGCGGGGCGACCGGTGTGCAGCGGGCCAGCCGCGCGGCGAACCTGCCGTGCGGGGCGAGCGCGGCGACGGCGCGGGCGTCGGCGGCGGTGTCGACGTCCCGCAGCCGGGGCAGCTCACGCACCCGCAACCCGGCGGCCAGCAGCCGCTCGCGCTGTACGGCGCCGGTCACGGGCGTCGACATGGGCACGCCCCGCAGCAGCGCGGGGGCGGGCTCGGCCAGGCCCAGCGCCCAGAATCCGCCGTCCTCGGCGGCACCCAGGTACGCGTCGCAGTCCGTGAAGTCCACGGTGAGCAGTTCCGGCGTCACCTGCGGTGTGTCCATGCCGATGAGCAGCGCCGGGCCGAAGCAGCGGGCGAAGGCGTCCGCCAGCCGCTCGTCCAGGCCGCCCGCGCACTGGGGCAGTACCTCGAAACCGGGCGGCAGCCACGGTCCCGGCGCCCCGTCCAGGACGAGAACCCGGCGGGTCGCGGGAGCCGCCGCCACCGCGTGCAGGGTGTCCGCGAGGGCCGCCTCCGCGAGCTGGGCCGCCTCCCGGCGGGTGAACGGCGGGGTGAGCCGGGTCTTGACCCGCCCCGGCAGCGGCTCCTTGGCGATGACGAGAAGCGTGGTCACCGTACGGGCCTCCCGTCGGCCGGGGTCTCGGCCAGCACGCGGCTCATGTCCCGCACCGCCTGCCAGGTGCCGCGCCAGGTGCCCGTCACCTTCGAGGCGCCGGTGCGCGGCCGGTAGGGAACGTCGTGTTCGGCGATGCGCCAGCCGGCGTCGGCCGCTCGGACGACCATCTGCAGCGGATAACCGCTGCGCCGGTCGGTGAGGCCGAGTGCGAGCAGCGGTTCGCGGCGGGCGGCGCGCAGCGGCCCCAGATCGTGCAGGCGCAGCCCGGTACGGCGGCGCAGCATCCGCGCCAGCGCCAGGTTGCCCGCGCGGGCGTGCGCGGGCCAGGCACCCCGGCCCTCGGGGCGCCGCCGGCCGAGGACCAGGTCGGCCGCGCCGTCGCGGATCTCCCGCACGAACGGCAGGAGCAGCGAGGGATCGAGCGAGGCGTCGCAGTCGCAGAAGCACACGATGTCGCCCGTGGCCGCCGTCAGACCGGCGTGGCAGGCGGCGCCGAAGCCGCGCCGCGGCTCGTGCACCACCGTCGCGCCGAGCGAGCGGGCGATGTCGGGGGAGCCGTCGGTGGAACCGTTGTCGACGACGAGGGCGCGCCAGCCGGCCGGGATCCGGCCGAGCACCCAGGGCAGGGCCTCGGCCTCGTCCAGGCAGGGCAGCACCACGTCGACGTCCGTGGAAGTGGTCGTCACGGTTTCACCCTACGAACGCAAATCAGACATAGGGGACCCATGGTCCTTACGAAACGCGGACGCCCGGACCGCGGCCCGGCGGCGGGGGCGGCGCGGTGCGAGGCTGGAGGCATGCAACCGCTGTACGAGCCCCACGAGGCCGAGTCCGCAGGTGAGACGGCCCGGATCCTGGTCGTGGACGACGACCCGACCGTCGCCGAGGTCGTCGCCGGATATCTGCACCGCGCCGGCTATCTGGTCGACCGCGCCGACGACGGTCCGACCGCCCTCACCCGCGCCGCCGCGCACCGGCCCGACCTGGTGGTGCTCGACCTGATGCTGCCCGGCATGGACGGCCTGGAGGTGTGCCGGCGGATGCGGGACCGTGGTCCCGTGCCGGTCATCATGCTCACCGCCCGCGGCGACGAGGACGACCGCATCCTGGGCCTGGAGGTCGGCGCCGACGACTATGTCACCAAGCCCTTCAGCCCCCGTGAACTCGTCCTGCGCGTGGAGTCGGTGCTGCGCCGCAGCCGCCCCTCCAGCACCGGGTACCGGCTGGCCGCGGCCGGACTGACGGTCGACCCCGACGCCCGCAGGGCCACCAAGGACGGCAATGAACTCGCCCTCACCCTCCGGGAGTTCGACCTGCTCGCCTTCTTCCTGCGGCACCCCGGCCGGGCCTTCAGCCGCGAGGACCTGATGCGCGAGGTCTGGGGCTGGGACTTCGGCGACCTGTCGACCGTCACCGTCCATGTCCGCCGGCTGCGCGGCAAGGTCGAGGACGACCCGGCCCGGCCCCGGCTCATCCAGACCGTGTGGGGCGTGGGCTACCGCTTCGAGCCCGCCGGGGCGGTGCACTGACCATGCGTGACACCCTGCTCATCGCCCTCTACGCCTTCGCCGGCGCCGCGGCCGCGGGGGCCGCGGGAGCGGGCGCGCTGCGCCTGATCCGGCGCCGCTCGCTGACCGCTTCCCTGGCCGTGGTCG
The DNA here is from genome assembly GCF_014649495.1 of Streptomyces filipinensis. Taxonomy (GTDB): domain Bacteria; phylum Actinomycetota; class Actinomycetes; order Streptomycetales; family Streptomycetaceae; genus Streptomyces; species Streptomyces filipinensis. Next base: position 161,984 of record NZ_BMTD01000005.1, read on the forward strand.
CGGCGGTCGGCGTCGTCGCGATGCTCGCCGGTACGCTCGCCGTCGCCTGGGCGATGTTCCTCTCCCGGCACGACCTGACCGTGGTCACGACCGTCGTCGCGATGGCGGCCGTGGTCTCCCTGGTCACCGCGCTGCTGCTGGGCCGCTGGGTCGTCGCCCGCAGCCGCGAACTCACCGACGCGGCCCGCTCGTTCGGCGACGCCGGGGCCTTCGCCGCCCCGCACGGCCCGGCCACCGCCGAACTGGACGCCCTCAGCCGCGAGCTGGCGGCCACCAGCGCCCGGCTCGCCGAATCCCGGGAGCGGGAGCGGGCGCTGGAGAAGTCCCGGCGCGAGCTGGTCGCCTGGATCTCGCACGACCTGCGCACCCCGCTGGCCGGCCTGCGCGCCATGGCGGAGGCGCTGGAGGACGGCGTGGCCGCCGACCCCGACCGCTATCTCCGGCAGATCCGCACCGAGGTCGAACGGCTCAACGACATGGTCGGCGACCTCTTCGAACTCTCCCGCATCCACGCGGGCACCCTCCCGCTGAGCCCCGCCCGGATCTCCCTGTACGACCTGGTCGGCGACGCGCTGGCCGGAGCCGACCCGCTCGCCCGGGAACACGGGGTCCGGCTGGTGGGCGACCGCGTCGAACCCGTGCCGGTGGAGGTGGACGGCAAGGAGATGAGTCGCGTGCTGGGGAACCTGCTGGTGAACGCCATCCGCCGGACACCGGCCGACGGCACGGTCGCGGTCGCCGCCGAACGGGGCCCGCACGGTGTGGTGCTGTCGGTGACGGACGGCTGCGGCGGCATCCCGGAGGAGGACCTGCCCCGCGTCTTCGACACCGGCTGGCGTGGCACCGACGCCCGGACCCCGCCCGCCGGGGCGGGGCTGGGGCTGGCGATCGTACGGGGTATCGTCGAGGCCCATCAGGGCCGGGCGAGCGTCCGCAACATTCCGGGCGGCTGCCGCTTCGAGGTGACCCTGCCGACGGCCGAGGTGTGAGCCGTCACTTCTCCGGGCGGCAGACGATGTCGGTCGCGGACTGGCTCCGGCAGGTGATCCCGCTCCCGGGGCCGATGAGACGCGACAGGAGCGGCGCGATGTCCTTCTCGCAGGACAGACCCGAACCCTCCTCGGGGTCCGCGCCCGCCTGCCGGCAGACCCTGCCGATGACCTCGCCGCTGTCGACCCTCTGTCCGGGCGGCGGTGCGTCAGCGAAGGCCGACGGGGCGAGCAGGCCCACGCCGAGCAGGGGTGCGGTGAGCAGCGCTGCGACCTGGGCGCGGGTCGGCCTCAGGATCCGTCGCGACATGGCTGTCCTTTCGACTGGTTCGTGCGAACGTCATGCGGAGCAACGCCATGATCGGCGGCGTGGCCGCCCCGCGGGGGCGGACACGCTCAGTGCGTTCGCGTGAACTCCTGCATTCCCTCCGCGAAGTCCACCTCCGGCTTCCAGCCGAGTTCCGCGCGCAGCCGGGAGGAGTCCGCCGTGATGTGGCGGACGTCGCCCAGGCGGTACTCACCGGTCACGACCGGCTGCGGGCCGCCGTGGGCGGCGGACAGGGCGCGGGCGAGATCGCCGACCGTGTGCGGCTCGCCGCTGCCGGTGTTGTACGCCGTGAGGGTCCCGGGGCGCGGCGCGGCCTCCAGCGCGATGACGTTGGCCGCGGCCACGTCCCGTACGTGGACGAAGTCCCGCCGCTGCCGGCCGTCCTCGAACACCCGCGGCGCGTCGCCGCGTTCGAGGGCCGAGCGGAAGAACGAGGCGACGCCGGCGTACGGGGTGTCACGGGGCATCCCGGGGCCGTACACGTTGTGGTAGCGCAGCGAGATCGCCGTACCGTCCGTGGCACGGGCCCAGGCGGCCGACAGGTGCTCCTGGGCGAGCTTGGTCGAGGCGTAGACGTTGCGCGGGTCGGTCGGGGCGTCCTCGGCGACCAGGCCGGGGACGAGCGGGGCGCCGCAGCGCGGACAGGGCGGTTCGAAGCGGCCCGCCTCCAGGTCGGCCGCGGCCCGCGGCCCGGGGCGTACGACACCGTGCTGGGGGCAGTCGTAGCGGCCCTCGCCGTACACCACCATCGACCCGGCCAGCACCAGCCGCCCTACGCCCGCCTCGGCCATCGCGGCGAGCAGGACCGCGGTGCCCAGGTCGTTGCGGGAGACGTACTCGGCCGCGTCCGCGACGCCGTTGCCGAGGCCCACCATGGCCGCCTGGTGACAGACCGCGTCCACGCCGGACAGGGCGCGGGCGACCGCCGCGCGGTCGCGCACGTCGGCGCCCGGATCGGTCCGGACGTCGTACACGAGCGGCTCGTGCCCGCTCGCCCGCAGCGCCTCGACGACATGGGACCCGATGAAACCGGCACCGCCGGTGACCAGTACACGCATACGGCCACGCTAGACGCGCACGGCACCGCGACCGGGCGACGCGGCCACCGCGTCATGGCTCCGTAAGGAGTGGTCGGGGCACCGGGAAAGGCCGGTTGACGGACCGGATCGTTCTGTAGGTGTTTCAAGAATTCCTGTCGGCAACGTTGACTCCGCCGTGCCGCACCCGCACATTACCTATCGGTAGTACCCAGCGGTAATCCCGCGATCCCCCACTTCGCGGCCGTAGCCGTGGATGCACGCGCGCCCACCTCCCGACGGCCGGTACGTTCCGCTGCTCCGAGCCGCATTCTCGTGCACCAGTTCACGCGGGCTCCGTCATGCCCGCCTGATCCGTGTCCCCACCCCGAGAAGAGGGAGCACATGTCCCTGCCCGCCCTGCGCCGTGCCATCGCCGCGACCTCCGCACTCGCCGGCGCGCTGGCCCTCGGCGTCACCGCCGTCCCCGCCCACGCCACGACTTCCCTGAACTACGCCGCCCTCGGCGACAGTTACAGCGCCGCCTCGGGTGTCCTGCCCGTCGACACCGGCAACCTCCTCTGCCTGCGCTCCACGGCCAACTACCCCCACGTGCTCGCCGCCCGCACCGGCGCCCGGCTCACGGACGTCACCTGCGGCGCCGCCCAGACGAAGGACTTCACCCAGTCGCAGTACCCCGGTCTCGCCCCGCAGGCGGACGCGGTCACCGCGCACACCGACCTGGTGACGCTCACGATCGGCGGCAACGACAACGGCACCTTCATCAACGCCATGCTCGCCTGCGGCACCGCGGGCGTCCTCAGCGCAGGCAAGGGCAGCCCCTGCAAGGACACCTACGGCAGCTCCTTCGACGACGCGATCGACACCCACACCTATCCCGCGCTGAAGGCCGCGCTGCGCGCCGTCCGGGCCAAGGCCCCGGGCGCCCGGGTGGCGGTGCTCGGCTATCCGTGGATCACCCCGGCCAAGGCCGACCCGTCCTGCTTCGCCCAGCTGCCGGTCGCCTCCGGTGACGTGCCCTACCTGCACGCCCTGCAGGCCCATCTCAACGCCGTGGTCCAGCGCGCCGCCGAGGAGAGCGGGACCACGTACGTCGACTTCTCGCAGGCGTCCGAGGGCCACGACGCGTGCCAGGCCGTCGGCACCCGGTGGATCGAGCCGCTCCTCTTCGGGCAGAACATCGTCCCCGTCCACCCCAACGCGCTCGGCGAGCAGCGCATGGCCCAGCGCACGATGAGCGTGCTCGGCCTCGACTGACCGGGCCCCGCCGGCCCCAGGTCAGGCCCGTGCGCCGCCGTCGACCCGCAGGACCGTGCCGGTCACGAAGGAGGAGCGGTCGCTCAGGAGCCATGCGGCGGCCTCGGCGATCTCCTCCGGGGCGGCCGCGCGGCGCAGCGGGGTGAGTGCCGTGAGCCGGTCCTGAAGTCCGGGGGACTCCGCTTCCCAGGCCCTGATCATCTGCGTCAGCGTGTTGCCCGGTGCTATCGCGTTGACGCGGATGCCTTCCGGGCCGTAGGTCACGGCGGCCGACTCCGTCAGGCTGTTCACCGCCCGCTTCATCGCACCGTACGCCGGCAGCTCGGGATTGCCCCGCAGACTGCCGATGGACGAGTTGTTGACGATGGCCCCCGTCCCGGCGGTGGCCCGGATGGCGGTGACCTCGGCGACCATGGCCAGCCAGACACCCCTGAGGTTCACCGAGTACACCCGGTCGAACTCGGCCTCGGACAACCGGTCCATGGGGCCGGGCGGTTGGATCGTCGCGCCGTTGTTGAAGGCGATGTCGAGCCGGCCGTGGAGGGCGACGGCACGGTCCACGGCGGCGCGCACGCTCGCCGGGTCGGCCAGGTCGCACACGACGTGGTCGGCGGTGCCGCCCGCCGCCCGCACCCGCTCGGTCACCGCCGCCAGCTGCTCCTCGGTGCGGGCCGCCAGCAGCACCCGGGCCCCTTCCCGGGCGAACAGCCGCGCCGCGGCGGCGCCGATCCCGCGTCCGGCGCCGGTGACGAGGGCGACCTTGCCGGCCAGCAGGCCCGGCGCGACCGGGGCGGAGGTGCGGGTGGTCCGTGTGTCGTCCATGGCAGCGAGCCTGCGCCCGCACCCAGGGCCCATCCAGGCACCGGCAGTACCTGGATGGGCTCGCGGCACGCGCTCACACTGGGCGGGTGGACCGAGCAGAACTGGCGGGATTCCTGCGCAGCCGGCGCGAGCGGATCAGCCCTGCCGACGTGGGAATGTCCGCCGGGCCGCGCCGCCGTACCCCGGGGCTGCGCCGCGAGGAGGTCGCGCTTCTGGCGTTCATCTCGACCGAGTACTACACGCGTCTGGAGCAGGCCCGCGGCCCGCGCCCGTCCCGTGAGGTGCTGGCCGGGCTCGCCCGCGCCCTGCGCCTGTCGGACGCCGAACGCGAGCACCTGCATCTCCTGGCCGACGCGTCGCCGGGCCCCGCGCCCGGGCACTCGCGCGAGGTGCGGCAGGGCATCCTCGACCTGGTGCACCGGCTGCCGGGGTCGGCGGCCTTCGTCACCTCGGCCACGCTGGAGGTGCTCGCCTGGAACGAGCTGGCCGCCGCCCTGATGGAGGACTTCTCGACGCTGTCGCGCCGCGACCGCAACCTCGCGCGCCGCGCCTTCCTCGGGCCGCGCGCCGGGGGACGGCGGCTGTACGGCGTCTCCGACGTCGACGCGTTCGCCCGGCACGCGGCGCGCAGGCTGCGCACGGCCGCCGCGCGCTACCCCGAGGATCCCGAGGTGACCGGTCTGGTCCGCGAACTCCGCTCCGGGAGCGAGGAGTTCGCCCGGCTGTGGGACTCCCACGACGTGGCCGCCGAACCCACTCTCCGCAAGACGTTCCAGCATCCGCTGGTCGGACCGGTCACGGTGAACTGCGACGCGCTCGCCCTCGCCGACCGCGACCAGCAGGTCGTGATCTACACCGCCGTTCCCGGCACGCCGTCCGAGCAGGCACTGCGGCTGCTGTCGGAGCGTGCCTCGGATGCCGTCCGGAGCTGACGGAACGCGACGGGTCCGGGATCTCGGCGAAGACGAGGTCTCCCGCGGAGGGGAAGGAACGGTGCGTCCGGTGACGCCGGCCGCCGCGGCGATGTCCCCGACCGTGGTCCGCAGGCAGCCGCACCCGGCGAACACGCGGTGGGTATACAAGGTGTGTATACGCACTGTGTATAGTGCCCGGCGTGGCACTTGGACCTGTGGGGGCGACGATGACGACCACAACGGCCGGCCCGGCCGGACCGGCGAGCCGACCGCGCGCGCGGGGCGGTGCCGCGGCGACAGCGGCGGTCGTCGGCCTGCTGCTCGGCGTCCTCACCAATCTGGCCCAGGGCTGGCTCCCCGGAGCCTGGCAGCAGATCGCCAATTCCGGAGCGGTCTGGTCCACGGTCGCGTTCGCCGTCGGAGCCGTGCTGTACCGCGAGGTCAGCGCCGCCCGTGCGGCGCTCGGCGGTCTCGCTGCGGAGGCGGCGCTCGTCGTCGGGTACTACGGCTTCGCCGAGTTCGGGCGGGACGGCGCGGGGGACCTGTTCTTCCCGCTCGTGTGGCTCGCCATGGCCTGTGTGGCGGGACCGCTGTTCGGTGTCGCCGGCCACTGGTGGCACAGCGGCCGGGACGCGCGCCGCCGCGTCATCGGCCTGGCCGCGCCGGCCGGGCTCTTCGGCATGGAGGGCCTGGCATACGCCTGGAAGCTCCACCACGCGGCGCAGGCGTGGGCTTGCCTGGCGCTCTTCGTCCTCATCCCGCTGCTCATGGCCGCCACACACAAGCAGCGTGCCGCGACGCTGGCCGCCGCCGCGGTCTTCGCGCCGCTCGCCTACGCTGTCGTCGAACTGCCCCTTCAGGCCCTCTCGGCCTGACCCCGGGCGCGTCCCGGCACCGGCCGCGCACCGGGTGCGAGGGTCCGAGAGGGGGCGCGGTGAAGCCGCACGGTGGCATGAGGGAAAATAGTTGCCTAGTGAAACCACGGGCACAGGGGAAGGTCCTTCATGCCGCACCTCACCATCGACTACTCCGCCCGCCTGGCCGAAACCTTCGATCCTTCCGCCCTCGTGAAGGAGCTGCACCCGCTCGTGGTCGAGGAGTCCGGTACCTCGGGCGTGTGCAAGACGCTGGTCCGTCCGGCGACGACGTACGTCGGGGACGGGCCGAGCGGCGAGACCGCTTTCGTGCACGTGGAGATCGGCCTCATGCCCGGCCGCCCCGAGAGGCGGAAGGCGCACCTGTCCGAGAGCGTCCTGGCGCTGCTCGCCAAGCATCTGCCGACCGACGACGGCGCGGAGGAGCAGGCGGTCGTCTCGGTGGAGGTGCGGGACCTCGCGGGCTCCTACCGGCTGTCACCCTCAGCGCGGTGAGCCCGCCCACCACCGCCGTTCGCTCCGGCTTACGTCCGGGCGCCTTCGCTGCCCGTCCGAATTCGCTTGTCCGCCCCGCCGCGCCCGCACTACCTTGCCGCGGTGGATCTCTTCTCCCGCTCCTGGACGGCGTTGCTCACCGCGGTCGCCGAACTCCCGGACGAGTACTTCGAGCTGCCGTCCGGCTGCACCGGCTGGCTGGTAAGGGACCTGGTGTGCCACCTGGTCATCGACGCCCAGGACGTCCTGATCACCCTCGTCACTCCGGCCGACACCGAACCGACCGTGGACGCGGTCACCTACTGGAGGCTTGTCGAGCCGCCGACCGGCGAGGACCCGCTCGACGCCCTGATCCCTCGGCTGGCCGCCGCATACGGCGAGCCGAGGTTGCTGAAGTTCCACCTGGACGACGTCGGTTCGGCCGCGGGCCGTGCGGCCCGGCTCGCCGATCCGGCCGCCCGCGTCGGCACCCGCGGCGAGGTGCTGACCACCGGTGACTACCTGTCCGCGTACGTGGTCGAGTGGACCCTGCACCACCTCGACCTGACCGCACATCTGCCGTCGGCCGTGGAGCCGCCCGCCGAGACCCTCGCGGCGGTGCGCGCGTCGCTGGAGAGGATCGCCGGGACTGCGTTCCCCGCCTCGTTCTCCGACCGGGACGCCCTGCTCATCGGTACCGGACGCCGTACGCCGACCGGTGCCGAGAAGGCCGAGTGGGGTGCCGTCGCCGCCCAACTCCCGTTCATTCTCGGTTGAGTGACCCGGGGTACCTGATGAGATGATCTTCTTATTCGGTCACTACCATGTGGCCTTAAGACAACCATTCGACCGGCTCGTCACCCACGTGCCGTTCGGGGTCGCCGATGCCAGGGACCGCTCCCCGGGCTGCGGTGATCTTCCTGTCCAGGAGGACCTTCCGCATGTTCCGACGTATTGGCAACACCGTCGTCCGACATCCCGTGTGGACGATCGTGGCATGGCTGATCGCCGCGGTGGCGATCGTCGCCACTGCTCCGAGTCTGCCCTCGAACAGCGACGAGAGCAGCTTCCTGCCCAAGAGTTACGAATCCATCAAAGCGGCGGACCTTCAGCAGAAGGCGTTCCCCAGCGCCTTCACGCCCTCCGCGATCGCGCTGTACCAGCGCACCGACGGCGGCACGCTGACCGCCGCCGACAAGCAGGACATCGCCCGGATCACCACCGAACTGGGCAGCAAGCACATCGATCAGGTGCAGAAGGTCGTCCCCGGCCAGCCGTCCAAGGACGGCAGGTATGACCTGACCCTGGTCCAGATGGACAGCAAGAACGCCGGCCAGCCCAAACAGGCGGACGCGGCCAAGGTGTTGCGCGACGACGTCAAGGCGCTGGCCAAGGGCACACATCTCGACGTCAAGCTCGGCGGCTCCGCCGCGCAGGCCCTGGACCAGCAGGACTCGTCCAAGCGCGGACAGGCGCTGATCGGCATAGGCACCTTCGTGATCATCCTGGTGACCCTGCTGATCATCTTCCGGGCACCGATCCTGGCGATCCTGCCCCTGGTGCTGATCGGCCTCGTGTCGGCCGTCGCCAACGGCCTGATCGCGTACGCCACCAAGCTGTTCGACCTGCAGGCCAACAGCTCGATCTCGTCGATCCTGATCGTCGTGCTGTTCGGCGTGGGCACGGACTACTTCCTCTTCCTGATGTTCCGCTACCGCGAACGCCTGCGCGCGGGTGACGAACCCAAGCAGGCCATGATCAACGCGGTCGACCGGGTCGGTGAGGCCATCGCCTCGGCGGCGGGCGCGGTCATCATCGCCTTCCTCGCGCTGGTGCTGTCCACGCTGGGCTTCCTCAAGCAGATGGGCCCGGCGCTCGCCATCGCGGTCGCCGCCACCCTGGTCGCGGGCCTGACCCTGATCCCGGCCGTGGTCTCGCTCATCGGACCGAAGGTGTTCTGGCCCTCCAAGTCCTGGCAGAAGGAGCCGGAGAACGCCCGGTTCGCCGCCCTCGGCCGCAGCGTGCAGCGCCGCCCGGCGCTGACCGCCGGGGTGTCCGGCCTCATCCTGCTCGTGCTGTCGCTCGGCACCCTCGACTTCCACGCCACCTTCGACCTGGCCTCGGGCTCCATGCCGAAGACCAAGGAGTCGATGGTCGTCCAGGACCAGATGCAGAAGGCGTACTCGGCGGGCGCCGCGGCACCCACCGACGTCTACCTCTCCAGCACCGACGGCAAGCCGCTGGACAAGGCCGCCTTCGCCGCGTACGCCCAGAAGCTCGGGGCCGTGGACGGGGTCGCGGCCGCCCGTATGACCCAGCTGAACAAGGGCGGCACGACCGCGGACTTCACCGTCACCCTCAAGTACGAGGCGTCCACGGACAAGGCGATCGACGCGGTGGGACGGGTGCGCGACGTCGCCCACGCCAACGCCCCTGACGGCACCGAGGCGGTCGTCGGCGGCATGTCCTCGATCTTCAAGGACATCAACACCGCGGTCAACCACGACTACCGCACCGTCTTCCCGGTGGCCGCCCTGCTCATCATGGTCATCCTGGGCCTGCTGCTGCGCAGCGTGGTCGCCCCCTGGTACCTGATCGCCTCGGTGGGCCTCGGGTTCGGCGCCACCCTCGGCGCCACCGTGTGGATCTTCCAGGAGGGTCAGGGGCACTCGGGTCTCATGTTCATGCTCCCGGTGATCATGTATCTGTTCGTGGTCGCCATCGGCACCGACTACAACATCCTCATGATCGCCCGGCTCCGCGAGGAGGCCCGCGAGGGTCGCGAGCCGCGCGAGGCGGCGGGCATGGCACTGCGGCACGCCGGTCCGACCGTCGCCGCGGCCGGCTTCATCCTGGCGGCGACCTTCGCCACGATGATGCTGGCGGGCAACTCGCTGCTCACCGAGATGGGTTTCGCGGTGTCGTTCGGCATCGCCGTCGCCGCGTTCGTCATGGCGATGTTCTTCACCCCGAGCCTGACCGCGCTGATCGGCCACGCCGCGTGGTGGCCGGGACACGGCGACCGCGCCGAGGTGACCGTGGTCGGCACCGGATCCAGCGGTTCCGCATCGGCGCCAGGCGCCGACCGGGACTCCGTGACCCACGATCGCGCGGGACGCCGCAACTAGCGGCGGACACGAGTGACATGGGTCCTGCCCGGCGGTCAGCGTCGGGCAGGACCCCCTTCCGCCGGGCCGCGCGAGATGCGGCCCGGCGGCCCCACGTCCACGCGAAGCCACGAGGATCGGTGCTATCGACGTCCGGTCCGTCGCCGGCGTACCGCCAGGCGCAGCACCAGCAGCGCGGCGAGAACGGCCAGAGCCACCAGCCACCGCGGTACGGCGGCCCCCGCGTTCGGTGCCGCGGTCGCCCCGCTGTCCGGCGCGCCCGAGGCCGCGTCGCCCGGGGCGGCCACCGGCACCCCTCCGCCGAGCCAGACCTGCCCCTTCGCCCTGTCCGTGGTCGGCGCCCTCAGGGACTGGCCCACATCACGCGTCAGCGTGGGTGAAGACGCCTTCAGCTGAGCATCGGTCACGGAGGCGAAGGGCACCCGGGAGAAGTCGACACCGCCGTAGATGTACGTCCTCGTGTAGAGGGTGTTGCCCTTGCGGGTACGGTGTGTCACCTTGAACTCGCCCTTGGTGTACGACCGTACGTATGCGTGGAAGGTGTCGATCGGCGTCCAGTCCTCGCGCGTCGTGAGGCCGCTGACGTCCCCCTGGTCGATCAGCCCCGCGTACATCGTGCTCTTGCGCAGACTGAGCTTCCGGTACCACTCGGCGGCGACCCGGCTGAGATACACGCGCCGCAGATCGGCGTACTCGGGCGCGGTGTTCACCGCCTTGACCACCTTGGGCAGGATCAGCCGGCGGAACAGCGCCTCGTTGTGATCCTGCACGGACTTGGCCTGTTCGGGGCACGACACGGCGCCCGAGCTGCCGTGCTGCTTGAGGTACTGCGCCTCCATCTGCACGTTCAACGGTGACTTGAGGATGTACAGCTCATCCCCCTTCACGTACACCGTCGCCGGCGCCGGAACGATCCATGTGCGGAACGACATGCAGTTCCCCGAGAGCCCTCGCCAGAAGTCCGCGCCGAGTGCGCTGTCCGGGTGGATCAGCTTGCCGGTCGTCTTCTTCAGCGTCAGGTCCGCCTGCAACAGCACCCGTCCCGCGTCGGTCCGGCCGAGCCGGGAGTCGACGATGCGGTCGGGCTCGTTCGGGTTGAGGTTGACCCAGAAAGTCGAGGGTTCCAGTTCCAGCCAGGTGAAGAACGAGTCGGACGCCTGCGCGGCATGGGCCAGCCCCGTCAGCGCGCTCCCGTGCCGCGACGTGGCCGAGGGGGCCTGGAACGCGTAGCGCAGTCCGCCCGCGTGCGGCCCGGAATCGGCGAGGTACCGCAGTTCCAGCTGGGAGAAGTCGATTCCGCCGGGCGCCTGTTCGGGCTCGGAGAGCCCCTTGGCCAGGCCGCCCGCGCGGGGTGCCGGGGACTCGCCGCAGCCGATGGCACCGCGTGCGGCGAAACCGGCGTACCGAGCGCGGGCGGGGCCGCCGGACCGCCGGAACCCGCTCTGCGACTGGCCCTCGGGGCAGTCTCCCGGCCCGACGAAGACGGAGCCGGCCGCTGACCTGACCCCCTTGGCCTCGGTGTTCAGTTCCCCGCTGTCGTAGCCGGAACCGGGGTGGATCACGCGGACGTTGGGATTCCCCCTGAACCGTTCCGCCACCGCCTTGGCCTGGTCCTCCGTGGTCGCGGTGAAGACCACGTTGCCGCTCTGGCTCTTTCTGCCGCCAGGCAGTTTGTTGGTGATGGTCTTGCTGATCGAGTCGAGGTCGGCGGGGTCGGCGCCGGTGCGGACGGTGGCCGTCGAGTCGACCGATTCGACGCTGATCAGCCGGCCGTCGCTCCAGGTGACCTTGATCATGTCCGAGGTGGTGCCGGCCACGCCGTCGCCGACACTCGCCTTCTCCTCCAGGCGGTTCGTCTCGTCCTGGAAGAGGTACTCGGACCCGGTCCTGGTCTTGGGGTCGTACGCCAGCCCGTCCTTGGCGAGCCTGCGGTTCATGAAGGTGAGAGCCTGGTCCGCGTCCGCCGTGTCACCGCTGGAACCGAGCACGTGCGGCACGCCGTTGGCGTCGATGTAGGTCTTACGGCCGTTGATGGTGCGGACCGTGAGCGGTGGCCCCCACTTGGTGTACGGGGGTGTGCTCGGCCCGCCGGGGCCGGCCGCCGTGGCCGCCCGGGCCGGCGGCGCGCTGCCGGACCCGGTACCGACCAGCGCCACAGCGACGGCCACCAGTGCCACAAGGACCGCCGTGACCCGGCGTCTCCACTCCCGCGTACCTGCCCGGTACACGTCCATGTCCGCTTCGCGCATGGCCGAACGCACCCCCGATCTGCGTACGTGACATCCCCCCGACGGTAGACTCGCGGCGGGCGTTCCTTGCAGGTGCACTCAGGCCAAATCCGGGAGCGCAAGGAGGGGTTCGGCCGCTCTCGGAAGCGGCCGGCGGTCGGCCGGCGCCGGGCCGGTCAGCCCCGGTCGGTTCGGCCGAGCATGCCGGTGACGCTGACCTGGGGATCCCGCACACGGGTGGTGCGCGGCAGAGGAACCTCGGTGAGCTTGCCGTCGTAGAGCATCCACAGGCCGAAGCAGTCGTCCTCCTCGTCATGGACCAGGACCTGGACGGAGTGCGGGTCGGGCCAGGGCAGGGCTTCCAGATGCGCCAGCAGTCCCCGCCAGTTGTGGCGGACGAACTGGACGACCCACATGTAGCACTCCCGTGAGCCCGTGCCGGTGCCGGCGAAGACGGAGTCGTCGACCCGGGTGAAGCACTGATGCCACTCCCGGTCGGGGTTCCGGCGCGTCAGCGGTTCCATGACCTCCTCGGCGTCCCGTGCCAGAACGATGACCTCTGCGAATCTGCTCATGCCTCCAGTCTGCGGCCCACCGCCGACTGGAATCATTCCTGCCGCCCCGGGAGGTGGACGATCAGCCCGCCTGGGGCGCCGGAGGGGCATGACGGAACTTCTCGGCGGGATCCGGCGCGTACGGGGGCGCGTAGGGCCATGGATGCCGATGAAGTGGTGGGGGAGGAGAAGGCGGGCCCGCTGTGACGAGCCGCGGCCGCGGCGCGGGTCGGGCAGGCGGTGGATCATCAAGGGCCTGCTGGTGGTGAACTCTCGGAACGTGCGGGCCGCTTCGGAGAGGTGCCGTTCGAGTCCCTGTCCGACGGCTGGGACACGCTGCTCGGCGGGGACGGCCCGACGATGTCGGGCTCCTCGACGCCACCTGCTGCCGCACCACGCTCCTGGTCACCCCCGAGCGTGCGGGCCTGGAAGCGGCCGACGCCATCGTGACCCTACGATCCGGACATGAAGATCACCTATGAGTGGCGGGGCGAGTTCGGCAACGCGGCCCTCGACGCCTTGCACGCCGCCGGCTTCGGCCATCCGGCCGGCCGGACCGACTGGCGCGAGCGACTGCGGCGCCACAGCCTCGGCTGGGTCTGCGCCTGGGAGGACGGGACGCTGGTCGGTTTCGTCAACGTGGCCTGGGACGGGGGCGCGCACGCCTTCGTCCTGGACACGGTGGTCGCCGAACACCGCCGTACCGGGGGAGTCGGCACCCGGCTCGTCGCGACGGCGGCCGAGCGGGCCCGCGCCGCCGGGTGCGAGTGGCTGCACGCCGACTTCGAGGAAGACCTTCGCCCGTTCTACTTCGAGGCGTGCGGTTTCCGGGAGACGGCGGCGGGGCTGCTCGCTCTCTGACACCGAGGGCGGTGCCTTCCGCAGCGCCGGGCCGGCCCGTTGGTCGCCCGAGCCGGGGGTGGGACAGGAATACCGGTGACGCGGAACGGAGTTGATCACGGCATGACCCATGGACCCGCGCCCCGCCCCCTGTCCGACGACGCCCTCTCCGAGCTGCTCGCCAAGCAGCGGTTCGGCACCCTCGCCACCGTGAAGCAGAGCGGCCATCCCCATCTGACCACCATGCTCTACTCCTGGGACCCCGAGGCCCGCATTCTGCGGCTGTCCACGACGGCCGACCGTGTGAAGGCGAAACACCTGCGACGCGACCCGCGGGCAGCGCTGCATGTGCAGGGCGGCGACGTGTGGTCCTTCGCCGTCGCCGAGGGCACCGCCGAGGTCTCCGAGACCACGACGGTGCCCGGTGACGCGGTCGGGCGGGAACTGCTCGCGATGATCCCGCCGTCCGCGCAGCCGGAGGACCCTGACGCCTTCCTGGAGCAGCAGGCCGCCGAGCGCCGGATCGTGATCCGCCTGCGGGTGGAACGGCTCTACGGGACGGCTCTGGACGTCAACGGCTAGCTCCGGCAGGAGAGTTCCCCGACGCCGCAGGTGCAGCGCCCGCCGCCGAGGAGCGAAGCCCGCCCGTCCGCGCGCCACGAGGGTGGGGAAGAAATCCTTTGCCGGGCCGGCGCCGCGCACGCCATGCTCACGCCGTGACAACCAAGAGCGAACGCACCGGATCCACCGGGCCGACCGCACCCCCACGCCCCGCCGACACGACCGTCGTCATACCCGTCCGCGTACGGGACCTGCTGCCCCGGGATCTGCCCGCCTGCACCTGGTCCGGCTCGGCCCACCATCTGCGTCAGGTCGAGCGGGAGCTGGCGCGCGCCTCGGCGGGCGAGGTGGACTACCTCGCCGTGTGCACGCCGGCGGATCTGCCCGTGGCGATCGGCGGCATCGACTACCAGGTGTCCGAGGGAGCCGGAACCCTGTGGCAGCTCGGCGTGCTTCCGGCGGTGCAGTCCTGCGGGCTGGGAACGCTGCTGATCCGGGCCGCCGAACAGCGCATCGCGGAACGTGGCCTGCGCAGGGCCGAGCTCGCCGTGGAGGAGGGCAATCCCCGGGCGCGTGCCCTGTACGAGCGTCTGGGGTACGTCGCGTACGGCAGTGCCCCGGACGCATGGGACGAGGAAGGACCGGACGGTGTGATCCGCCGGTACGAGACGACATGCGTCCTCATGCGCAAGGATCTGTGAGTCCCCGCCGCCCGTGCGAACCATGAGCGTGGCCGTCACGGCGGCCGGTCGGCGAGTGCCGCCCGGCAGGCGCCGCAGAGCACGGACAGGGGCGCGAGCGCACCGCACAGCAGGCGCAACGGAACGACCCGAAGCCCGCACGCACTCAGCCCGGCGGACCGAGGGGGCCGGATCCCGTATCTGCACGGCGATGTGCAGTTACACGCGCGCTCCGGATCACGGCGTCGCCGGTCCCCGCAGGCCGCCGGCCGCCGGTCCCCGCAGGCCGCCGGCCAGGGCAGGCGCCGCCCGTCAGGCGAGGTGACCGGCCGACCCCGTACCGCTGCTCGCGGCGACCCGGCAGCAGCGGGGTCCGGCCGATATGGTGGAGAGGCGGGGTGGGGGACATCCGGGTCGTCGAGATCCGCCGAACCGCCAGGCGTGGAAGAAGTGAAGCCGATGATCTCCGACATGGTTCTCGTGCCCACCAGCGACGCCACGCTCCCCGGTGACCTTGTCGTCCCGGCGGCGTCCAGGGCCGTGGTGCTCTTCGCGCACGGCAGCGGAAGCTCCCGGCACAGTCCGCGCAACCGGATGGTCGCCGCCGAGCTGCGCACCGCCGGCTTCGGCACGCTGCTGATGGACCTGCTCAACGAACGGGAGGAGCGGCACGACGCCCTGACCGGCGAGCACCGCTTCGACATCGCGCTCCTCGGCCGGCGCCTCGTGGCCGCGATCGACTGGCTGGACACGCAGCCCGACACCCGCGGCCTCCCGGTCGTGCTGTTCGGCGCCAGTACGGGTGCCGCCGCGGCGCTGGTGGCCGCGGCCGAGCGCCCGGACCGGGTGCTGACCGTGGTGTCGCGAGGCGGCCGGCCCGATCTGGCGGGCGAGGCCCTGGGGCAGGTGCGGGCCCCGGTCCTGCTGCTCGTCGGCAGCCTGGACCAGCAGGTCCTGGAGCTGAACGAGGAGGCCGCCCGGCGCCTGGGGGCTCCGCACTCCCTCTCCGTCGTGCCGGGGGCGACCCACCTGTTCGGGGAACCCGGCGCTCTGGAACACGTCGCCGAGGCGGCCAGGCAGTGGTGCGACGACCAGCTGCGCGCCCCGCGCGAGTCCGGAGAGGCCACGCGGCGGGACGCGTGACCGGCCGGGGCGGGCAGCACGGGCGGGCCTGTCCGGGAAGCCGCCTGTCAGCGCGCGTTCGACCTTCCGAAGTACTCGGCGTAGCGGGTCGGCAGCTGGGACAGGAGATGGTGGATCTGCCCGTCCGGTACCGCGTCGGCGACCGTGGACAACACCGCGTCGGCGTCCCACTCCGCGGTGCGCGGCCGGGCGCCGGTCTGCACGGACACGCGCCGGAGGAACTCGTCGCAGTCGAACGACTCCGGGCGGCCTCGGTCCAGATGCAGCGCCTCGCCCAGGGGGGCGGGCAGCCGTGCCGCCAGTTCGTCGGCCTCTTCCGGAGCGATCCGGGTCGCGAGCACCCACAGCACCGCCTCGCAGACGTGCTCGGCCTCCTCCCGGCTGCGGTACTCCCCCCGGTCGCGGACCTGGGTCAGGAACTCTTCCAGTTGCACGGCGGCCTCCCAATGTCGTCGCACGCCATCACGGCGAGCCGCTCCCCTCCAGTCTGCCGCTGAAACCCCCTTCCGCTCCTGCCGTGCCGGTGCCAGGGCACGAAGATCACTACCGTGGGCAGCCACTTCGCGCGGCATGCTTCAGGCCGGGGCGGGCGCCGTCCGGTGAGGCCGCGCGGCGCAGGTGGGGACGGCGTCGGCCTTGGGGCGGTGGCGGGCCGTGGGGCGGATCACGACGACCGCGGCGAGGAGCCGCGTCGGCCGCTCCGGCCCTCGCCGCCCCCACGGGGCCCGAGGAGTCGCGGCACCGCCTCAAGTCCCGGCTGCGCGGGCCCATCGGCAGCGGCAGGGCGACCCACTCTCTGCATCAGACGGACACCGGTCGTCGACGGCCCGGTCAGAGCAGCGCCATGTCGCAAGTGCAAGATCCGGACCCCCTTCCTTTCTGCCCGCGGCCCGGGATACCCCTGGAGAGTGAGAAGCCGGGCCGGACGGCCACGATGCGAGAGGAATCCGCCATGAGCGAGGAACGGTTCGAGGACGGCTGGTACGTGGACGAGCGGTGCACGAACTGCGACGTCGCACGACAGCTCGCCCCCGATCTGATCGGTGAGGTCGACGGACGCGCGGCCGTCCTGCGCCAGCCCCGTGACCGGACCGAGGTACGACAACTGCACGCCGCCGCCCATGCCTGCCAGACACGGTCGATCCATCCTCCGGGCGGACGGCTGGACGCGGCGCTGGATCCTTTCCCGATGGCTCTGGACGACACCGTGTTCCTGTGCGGACACAACTCCAGGGAGACCGCGGGAGCCAACTCCTACCTGTTACGTCGCCCCGGCGGCACCGCGATGATGGTGGACACCCCGCGCTGGAGCACCGCGCTGGCCGCACGCTACGCGTCGCTGGGCCCCGTCACCGACGTCCTGCTCACCCACCGCGACCACGCCGCGCACGGACG
Source organism: Streptomyces filipinensis (assembly GCF_014649495.1). Lineage (GTDB taxonomy): Bacteria > Actinomycetota > Actinomycetes > Streptomycetales > Streptomycetaceae > Streptomyces > Streptomyces filipinensis. The sequence continues at coordinate 179,209 of NZ_BMTD01000005.1, forward strand.
CAGCTACGCCGACCACTTCGGTGCCAGGCTGTGGATCCACGAGGGAGACCTCGATGCCGCTCCGGACGCCGACCGTGTGCTGCGGGGCACCGACCCCGCCGAGATCGCCGAGGGCGTCATCGCCCACCCCCTGCCCGGCCACACACGAGGCAGCGTGCTCTTCGTGGCGGACGAGCGCTACTGCTTCAGCGGCGACAGCTTCTACTGGTCGCGCACCACGGGGGACGTCGAGGTGGTCGAGAGTGTCACCTGGTACTCCATCAGCGAGCTGGCCGCCTCCTTGGCCCGGACCGTCGGCGGGCTGCGCTTCGAGTGGCTGTTGCCGGGCCACGGCGACCGCCGCCGGCTCCCCGCCGACGAGATGGCCCGGCGACTGCAGCGGCTGACGGCACGTGCCCGGGAACTGCGGCAACAGCCCATCGACTTCACCGCGGTGCGCTGGTGACGACCTGGCCGGGCCGGGGTGTCCCGTGGGGTGGCTGAGACGTCATGGGCGTGGCTGCCGTGCGGGTGTTCCGGAGCGGGCGGGGGTGTCGCGGCGCGGTGCTGACCGGCTGCCGGTCGGGCTGCGCTTCCACCGTCCCGCTCCGGGCCCTGGAATCGCCGGGTCGGCCGAAGCGAGCCCGTGTGGGTTGTCCGGCGCTGTGTCCCTCGGCTGCTGCGCCGTTTCCGGGGGTGCCGGTGAAACCATGCGATGCCATGCGTGCTGCGTACATCGAGGAGCTGGGGCCCGCCGACGTCATCCGGTACGGCGAGATCGCCGCTCCCCGCCCCGGTCCCACCGACGTCCTGGTGGACGTCCTCGCCACCCCGGTCAACCCGGTGGACACCTTCGTACGCTCGGGGCTGTTCCCCACACAGGTGCCCCTTCCCTTCGTCGTGGGCCGTGACCTGGTCGGCACGGTCGCCGAGGTGGGAACCGGCGTCACCGGCTTCCGTGCCGGGGACCGGGTGTGGTGCAACAGCCTCGGGCACGGTGGCCGGCAGGGCGCGGCCGCGGAGCAGGCGGTGGTGGCGGTCGACCGGCTCTATCACCTGCCCGAAGGGGTCGACCCGTACGCGGCGGTGGCGGTGGTGCATCCGGCGGCGACCGCGTATCTCGCCCTGTTCGTCCACGGACGGCTCCACGTGGGGGAGACCGTGCTGGTCGCCGGCGCCGGGGGCAATGTCGGCAGCGCTCTGGTGACCATGGCGGTACGGGCCGGCGCGCGTGTCCTCGCCACGGCAGGCGCGCGGGACGCCCGGTACTGCGCGGAGCTGGGCGCGGCCGAGGTCTTCGACTACCGGGATCCGGAACTGACCGCGAAGATCCGCGCCACGGCACCGGCGGGACTCGACCTGTACCTGGACACGGCAGGTGTCAACGACCTGGAGACCGCGGTCGAACTGCTCGCGCTGAGGGGCCGCGTGGTGCTGCTGGCCGGCATCCGGACCCGCCCCGTACTGCCCGCCGGAGCGCTGTACGCCCACGACCGCTCCGTCGTGGGGTTCGTGATCTCGCACGCGACCCCCGACGAACTCGCCGCAGCGGCCGCGTACGTCAACGACCTGTTCGCTCGGGGTGCTCTGCGCCCGCGGAGCACGGAGGCCTTCCCGCTGAGCGCGGCAGCCGACGTCCACGCCCGGATGGAGAGGGGCGAGCTGCGGGGGCGGCGGGCTGTCCTGCGGACGGACCTCACCGCCACCGGCTGACATCGGGAGCGGGCCCGTCGCGGGCTGCCGGCCCGCTCGAAGAGCGCTCGCCCCTGCTGCGGACCGCCGACCGGCACGAGAGCGCGGAACAGGCCGGGGAGAACGCCGCTACGCGAAGGCGCTGTGGGCCCAGTCGGCGAAACCGGTCCAGCGGATCTCCGGATGCGCGGCATGCAGGGCGGCGATGTCGACGCGGTAGCCGGGGCCGTTGAGGAACGTCCACATCGCGTGCATGTCCGGGTCGGTGATCGCTGTCAGAGGCACTTGCTCGTGCCGGACTTCCCGTCCCAGCGCGGCACCCAGCGCCGCCGCCATCCGGCTGGGGGTGGGCGCGTCGCCGGCGAGCTCGATGCGGTGCCCGACGTACCGGGCAGGGTTGAGGAGTACGTTCGCCGCGAAGGCGCCGAGGTCGGGACGGGCGAGCTGCTGCAGCGGCCGATCGGGCGGCAGCGGCAGTTCGAGGACCCCGCTGGCGATGCGCTCCGCACCGCCCAGCGCGTTGTCGAAGAAATACGTCGGCCCGAGGATCGTATGGGGGACGTCGCTCAGGGCCAGCTCGGCCTCGATGCGGGCCTTGCTGTCGAAGTGCGGTACGCCGCTGTGCTGGTCGGCCCCGGCGACCGAGCTGAACACGAGATGCAGCACACGCGCGGTCGCGGCCGCGGCCAGGATCGACCGTCCCTGGTCCACCTCCGCCTCCGGACCGGCCTCGAAGGGGGTGGTGAACGCGAAGACGCCCGCCACGCCGCGCATCGCTGCGGCGAGCGAGTCGCGATCGCCCAGGGATCCCGCCACCACGTCGACGCCCTGGTCCGCCAGGGCCCGTGCCGCGGCGCGCCGCGGGTCGCGCACCAGGGCACGGACCCGGACCCCGCGATCCAGCAGGGCGTCGGTCACCGCCCCGCCCTGTCCGCCCGTTGCCGCAAGTACCAAGATCGGCTCGTCGGCCATCGCAGGGTTTCCTTCCCACCGGAGAGATGACGGTCCGGAGAGTTCCGGCACCTGATCATGATGTGCCGCGACAGCGCGCCGGCCCGGCATGCGATGGTCCGGACGGATGAGGATCCCGTGCCGAACGGCTACGGTCGTGGCATGATAGTTGAATATCAAACAAGTCTTCCGGGAGGCGGTCCACGGTGAGCAACGTCGAAACGAAACCGGCCGAGGTGCGGTGCGGTGGAGCGGCCGACGCGGTGCGCCCGGCCGGGGCGGCGCGCGTCGACGTGCTGACCCCGCGCGACGTCCCGCTGGGCGGCCCCCGGGCGATGACCGTGCGGCGGACGCTGCCGCAGCGCGCCCGGACCCTGATCGGCGCCTGGTGCTTCGCCGACCACTACGGCCCCGACGACGTCTCGGTGACGGGCGGCATGGACGTCGCCCCGCATCCGCACACCGGGCTGCAGACGGTGAGCTGGCTGTTCACCGGGGAGATCGAGCACCGCGACAGCATGGGGAGCCACGCCTTCGTGCGGCCCGGCGAGCTGAACCTCATGACCGGCGGGCACGGCATAGCCCACTCGGAGGTGTCCACCCCGCGCACGACGATCCTGCACGGCGTGCAGCTGTGGGTGGCGCTGCCGGAGGAGCACCGTCACACCGAACGGGACTTCCAGCACTACGCGCCCGAGCCGGCCCTGGCCGACGGGGCCGAGATCAGGGTGTTCCTCGGTTCCCTCGCCGGACGGGTCTCCCCGGTGCGGACGTTCACGCCTCTGCTCGGCGCCGAGATCACCCTCCAGCCCCGTGCGACCCTCAGCCTCGCCGTGGACCCCCGCTTCGAGCACGGTCTCCTCGTCGACCAGGGCGAGGTGTGCCTGACCGGCACCGTGGTCGGTCCCGCGGAGCTGGGCTATGTCCCCCCGGGTGCCGGCGCGTTGACGCTGACGAACGAGTCGGACGGCCTCGCACGGACGGTGCTGCTCGGCGGCACGCCGTTCGAGGAGGAGATCATCATCTGGTGGAACTTCGTCTGCCGGTCACATGAGGAGGTCGTACAGGCTCGTGACGCGTGGATGTCGGGGGACCGGTTCGGTTCGGTACAGGGCTACGACGGTGACCCGCTGCCCGCGCCCGAGTTGCCGACGGTCGCGTTGAAACCGCGAGGGCGCGCCCTCTGACGCGACGACCGTCGTGCCCTGTCAGCCGACTCTGTCCCCCACCAGCTGGTCCTCGATCAGATCCGCGGCCCGGCGCGTGCCGCCCTCGGCGCGCACCTCGGACCACAGCCATGCCGAGCGCGCCGCGACCCGCGGATCGCCGATGAGTTCCATCAGGGCGCAACGCAGCGTCGCCGCCGTGACGTGAGCGCCGTCGATCCGGCGGGCGACGCCCAGTTCGACCAGCCGGTCGGCGTGGAGCGACTGGTCGGGCCCGTTCGGTACCGCGATCATCGGCACGCCGGCATACAGGCCCTCACCGCTGCTGCCCACACCGGTGTGCGTCACCCATACGTCCGCGTGCTCAAGGATCGGCAGCGGTGCCCCCCACGGCCGTACTTCGAAGTTGCGGGGAACACGCTCGCCCGGAGCGCCGCCACTGCTCGTCTGCAGCACCACATGCCATCCCGGGAGATCCGCGAACGCCGCCACACACTGGTGGTAGATCTCCTGCGCCCCCTGGTACGCCGAGCCCGTCAGCGACACCAGCAGTACCTTCTTCGCACCGGCCGGCCGCATCCAGCCGTCCTGCTCCTGGCCCACGCCGTGACACGGGCCGACGAACGTCACCGCCTCGGTGTCGACACGTTCCGCATGCGGCTGCATGGCGCGCGGGACCATGGCCAGCACGCGCCGCGGGTGGCCGGTGAACTCCACCACGTCCGTGGTCACCGCACCGCACCGGTCCAGCCAGGCAGCGAACCGCGCCCGGTGGGCGAGTCCCCCCGGCAGCCGGGCCAGTGCCGCGCCGATCTCCTCGTGGGCACCCTCCCAGGCCACATGCGCCGCGGACAGCTGGACGAAGCGGCGGCCCTGCGCCTCGGCCAGCGCGCGGCCCGCGTACGCGCCGGCGTCGTAGAGATAGACGTCGGCGGGATCGTCGTCGTACGCGGCGTGCAGCTGTGGCAGTACGGCCATCGCCTCGCCGAGGAAGAGGGAGGCGGAGGCGATGGGGTCCTGCGGCCAGTCGCGGGCGGCGACCGGCAGAGTGGATGTGACGCCGACCAGCTCGGCGCCGGTGGGTGCGATCAGCTCGGCGACGGGGGCGGCGGTGGCGTACGTCACGCGATGACCGCGGGCCACCAGCTCACGGATGATCGCCAGGCTGGGCAGCGCATGGCCGACCAGCGGCGTGCCGACCATGGCGATATGAGCAAGACGGGGCATGTCCGGACTTCCTTGGATAGGGGTCTACGGCAGGGAAACGCTCAGGACCCCGACCGAGCAACGCGGTCCTCGGAAGGAACCGCCCGGACGCCCGTCGGTGAGCGCCGCGACCCCGGACCGTCCGTGGCGGCGTCCGCCTCGTGTCAGCCGCCGAGTACGGGCAGGGAGAGGCCGCACTGGACGGGACGGGCGTGGGCGGGGTCGAGGGCGTTGGTCACCAGCTGGAGGGCGTTGGAGTCGAAGGCCATCGACAGGTGCTCGGAGGTGTCCCTGGGGCAGACCTCCTGGATCAGGATGTTCCGCACGCTCGCGTCCGGTCCCGCGGTCAGGTACTGGTGCGGGTAGGGGGTGACGACCTCGTCGTACCGGGTGGCGATGACGGTGTAGGCGACCCCTGGCTGTGTGTCCCCGTCCCGGTCCAGCGTGGTGTTCACCTCGGATCCGGCCATCTGATCCGAGTAGGCCTGCCCGGCGACAGCGGACACGGTCGGGTTGAGCCCCAGCTCGGTGGTCAGGGTGCCGAGGCCGGAGGCGGTCGTGCCGTGGTTGGACGGCGCCAGGCCGATGAGGCTGTGCACCTTGTTCCGGTCCGGGTGCGCGGGATCGGTGCCGCCGTCGAACCGCAGGTACCAGCGGGGCAGCACGCCCCCGCCCTGGGAGTGCCCGACGAGGTCGACCTGGTGGGCCCCCGTGGCCTTCAGCACACGGTCGACGTAGTCGGCGACCTGCCGGGCGGAGTCCGGGATGTGCGCGGTGGCCTTGACCGGAGAACCGGGCGGCCCCCCGTAGTTGGGAGCGAAGACGCAGTAGCCCGCCTGCTTCAGATACGGGGCCGTCAGGGCCCAGTCGGCGTAGGCGTTCACAAAGGTCCCGTGCAGCAGGACGACCGGGCGCGGATGCTCGGGCGTGGGCTTGCAGCTCCAGTCGTCGGCCCCGGGCGGCGGTGCGTCCGGGTGGAGGAGCGAGCCGACGGCGCCCAACGGGGCGGTGAGGATCTTCCCGTGCGGCACCGGTGGCGCGGGGGCGCCCGCTGCGGCTGCCGTGCCCTGCCCCACGCCCAGCGCCAGGGTGAGCCCCGCACAGACCGCGGCCCACCAACCGTGCCGCCCCACCGGCCGCCTCCGGCCCACACTCCGGTCCGACACCTGGCCACTCCTCGTCGTCGCAAGGCCGGCCGAGCGCCGACGCGGAGATCATCGAGGAAGCAGCCGCTCACAGGGGGCCACAACCGCGTGCAACACCCCTTATGGAGCAACCCGTTTCATCAGTCCAGCCGGTCCGGACCGGGTCGGTACGGGACGGCACCGGCGGTGGACGAGGCATCGCGCGGCCCGGCCCGGCGCCGGCTCGCCCGTTCGCGTCGGACCTACCGGGCGAACGGGTCAGCCCGGCCCAACTGCCGCCGACCGCTCTCCCGTAGCCGGACGTGCCCCCGTCGGCGCAGCACACCAGCCCGGTTCCCCAGGTGCCGTCCGTCCGTCCCTTACGGTGACGTCCGGTGCAAGGGCCGCGCGACGGGATGGAGTACGGGACGTGCCGTTCGCAGGGTCGGGCAGGGACGGTGAGGCCGCAGCCTCGGGCGCGTCGCCCCCGCTGTCCGGGCGGAACTCCTACGCGCCGCTCCTGGCCGTCTGCGCCGGGTACTTCATGGTGATTCTCGATGTGACGATCATCAACGTCGCCGTGCCGGTGATCGGCCGCGACATGTCCGCCTCGCTCACCGGCATCCAGTGGATCACCGACGGGTACACCCTCGTCTTCGCCGGCTTCCTGCTCAGTGCCGGGGCGCTGGGCGACCGGCTGGGAAACCGTCGCGTCTTCTGCTCGGGAGCGGGGCTGTTCACGCTCGCCTCCGCCGCGTGCGCGCTCGCGCCGAGCGCCCCCTTCCTGGTGACGGCGCGGCTGGTGGAGGGACTCGGCGCGGCACTGATCGTGCCCGGTTCCCTGGCCCTGCTCCAGCAGTCCTACCCGGAGCCGTCCGCACGGTCGCGGGCCTTCGGGCTGTGGGGTTCGATGGCGGGCGTCGCGGCCTCCGCCGGACCACTGCTCGGCGGGCTGCTCGTCTCCACGGTGGGCTGGCGGTGGGTGTTCCTCATCAACCTGCCTGTCGGCGTCGCCTGCCTGGTGCTGACGCGCCGGTACGTGGCGCGCTCACCCAGGCGCACCGACCGGGCTCTGGACTGGCCGGCACAGTGCGCGGTGGTGGCGGCGGTGGCGCTCCTGACGGCCGCGCTCAACGAGGCCGGACGGCGCGGCTGGTCCGATCCCGCCGTGCTCGCCGGGCTGGGTCTGGTCGTGCTCGCCGCCGCCGCGTTCGTGCTCCGCGAGCGCCTGGCCGCGACGCCCGCGCTCCCGTTGCGGCTGCTGCGCTCGCGTGCGATGAGCGGCGGAGCCGTCATCGGCATGCTGTTCAACTTCGCCTTCTACGGCATGGTGTTCACCGCCAGCCTGGAGTTCCAGCACCAGCGTGGCTACAGCGCCCTGGGCACCGGCGTCGCCCTGTTCCCGGCGGTGGCGATGACCATGTTCGCCTCCGTCCTGTCGGGCCGGCTGGCCCGCCGTACGGGTGACCGTCCGCTGGTGGTCGCCGGCATGCTGCTCGCCGCCCTCGGGCTGGCCGGCTGGGCCGCGGCCGGGTCCGATCCGGCCTACCCGCTGCTGGTGGCGCCGATGATGGCCGCGGGGTTCGGTACGTCCTTCGCCCTCACCGGCTCGACCTCCACCATGATGGGTGCCGCACCCCCGGCCTACTCGGGAACCGCCTCCGCGCTGTTCAACACCACCCGCCAGGTCGGCAGCGCCACCGGCGTGGCACTCGGCGGCAGCCTGCTGGCCACGGCGCACAGCTACGGCACCGGGCTGCGGGTCAGCATGGCCGCCGGCGCCCTCGCCTACCTCACGGCCGCCGTCCTCGCCTTCCTGTGCGTCCCGGCGAGGGCGCAGGCGACCTAGGACGCCCGTGGATGCCCGGAGCCCGGTCACCCGGATTGCCTGCGGTCCCACAGTAAGATCGTTGTAATGTCCCCTGTGAGGCGCGTCGGCCGGAACACCGGCAGCGCCCCCATGCCGAGCCACGCAGGACGCGCCGAACGACGCATCTGACGCCGTGCTCGTTCACGACTTCCTCCGGAGAGCCGATGCGTTGTGCCCTGCCCTTGGCCGCTGTCGCCGCTTTGCTGTGCGCAGGCTGTTCCGCGAGCGGTGCCGATGACGCGAAGCCGAAGGCCGGCTCGTCCTCCCCGGCTCCGGATGCCGCCGTGCGCGCGGCCGTCGCCCGGACCGGTACGACATCGGCCCGTCTGCACGAGCGCATCGAGATCGGCGGCGGGGGACGGGAGTACGCGCTCACCGTCACCGGTGGGTTCGACTTCGGTCGCGACCGGGGTTCCCTCGCCGTCGACTTTCCCGGGGGCGGCATCTCGCACCTCGACGAGGTCTTCGCGGACGGCAAGGTGTACGTCCGGGGTGCCTCCGGTCCCGACGCCGGCACGTGGGGCGTGATGCCCCGTGACAAGGCCGTGGCGCACTACGCGCTCCGGGCCCCGGTCAACGACCCGGAGCATGTCCTGCGGCAGATATCCGCGATGCGACGCGTCTCCCGTGAGGGTGAGGAGACCGTCCACGGTGTGCGGGCCGCGCACTACCGAGGGACGCTCGACCACAAGACCCTCACGCTGAGGATGGCCCCGGACGTGCGCTCGAAGCTCGACCAGGGCCGTGACCTCCTGGGGGACGACTTCCCGGTCTTCGCCGACGCGTGGGTCGACGGCCGTGGGCGACTGGTGCAGACCCGCATGACACTGAACCTGGCCGGCACCCAGGTGAAGGTGACGATGGGACTGTCCGGGCTCGGCACACCGGTGTCGGTGAAGACGCCTCGGCCCGGCGACACGGTCCCGGCCGGCAGCATGAGCGGAGTGCTGAGCGGCTGATCGGCCTACCTCCGCTCGGCCCCCTGGACCACTCCGTACAAGCCGCCGTCACCTGCCGTACGCCTGGGTGCGGCAGCGTGGCCGTATGACGTACGACCCCGTCCCGTCCGTGGACGCGCTCATGGCCTGCCGGCCGACTGCGAGGACGTCTGGGACACCCCGGACCGGTCCGGCGACCCGGTGGACATCCTGGACCACGGCCTCCAGGCCGCCGCCCTGCTCGCCGTGAGCCACCCGCGGGACGAGGAGCTTCAGCCGGCCGGGCTGGTCCACGGCATCGGCCACTGTCTGGTGCCGGCCGACGAGTCGGGGCACGGCAGGCACGCCGCGGCGGCGGTCGAGGGGCTGCTCGGTCCGCGGGTCGCCCGCCTGGTCGCATGACTCCGGACGAGGCCGCGGCCTTCGAGGCCGAGTCGGACTTCCCGGCGGCGATCGCGCTGCGCCGCGCGGACGACGCGAGGAAGGTGAGGGGCCTGCCGTCGCTCCGCTCCACTCCTGGCGACCGGTCGCGGAGCGAGTGGCCGCCGGCCGATGCCCGCGGGCGTGAGGTGGCCGTGGAGTCCCTCGGTGACCGGCGCTCAGCCGTACGTCCTCGTCCGGCGGCGTCATGAGGTGTGCGGGCGAGTGGGGTTCCTCCCGTGTGTGGTCGGCGGAGCCGGCCGCGTGCGCGGTGAGCGGCGTCAGTGTGTGGCTCCCTCGGTGACCTTCAGGTCCTGGCCCGCTGGGGTGTCGGCGGCAGCGAGCAGCAGGGCACGCAGTCCGTGCGCGACCGTGGTGGGCTCAAGAGCCGGGGCGCTGCCGTCGGTGACCTGTTCCGGCGCCCAGGGTACGTGCACGAAGCCGCCCCGGGCGTAGGGGAATTCGGTGGCCAGGAGGTGGCCGAGGCCGTAGGCGACGTGGTTGCAGACGAACGTACCCGCCGTGTTGGAGACGCCGGCCGGGACGCCGGCCGCGCGCAGGGCGGCGACGCAGGCCTTCACGGGGAGACTGGAGAAGTAGGCGGCCGGACCGCCCGGGACCACGGGCTCGTCGACGGGCTGGTTGCCGGCGTTGTCGGGGATGCGTGCGTCGTCGACGTTGACGGCGACGCGTTCGACGGTGACGCCGGGGCGGCCGCCCGCCTGGCCCAGGCACACGATCAGGTCGGGGCAGGAATCGCGGATGGCGTCGCGGAGTGTGTCGACGGACGTGCCGAAGACACAGGGCAGTTCGGTGGCGCTGACCGTCAGCCCGGCCGGTGGCTCGGCGGCCACCAGCAGGGCGGCCTGCCAGGACGGGTTGACCCGCTGGCCGTCGAAGGGGGCGAAACCGGTGATGAGCACGCGGGTCATGGGACTTCCTCCACGAGGGGCATCGGTCGGCTCAGAACGCGAACAGCGCCATGATCACGGTCGAGCAGGCCAGCAGCGGAAGAGCCGTCGGGATCTGGGCCTTGATGGGGCCGTACTGGTCCTTCAGTTCGAGCAGGGTGGCCGGGACGATGTTGAAGTTGGCGGCCATCGGCGTACACAGCGTTCCGGAGAACCCGGCCAGCATGCCGATCGCGAGGACGGCCGGCGGGTTGCCGTGCAGCTGCTCGATGAGGACCGGCCAGCCGATCGCCGCGGTCATCACGGGGAACGCGGCGAACGCGTTGCCCATGATCAGGGTGAACAGGAACATGCCGACGCAGTACGCGAGGACGGCGAGGTACTTCGAGTTGTCCGGCAGGACGTCGTGCACGATCCTGCCGACCTGGGTGCCGACGCCGGCCAGCGCGAAGATCGAGCCGAGCACGGCGAGGAGCTGGGGGAGCAGCAGGGCGGCTCCCATCGCCTCCAGCATGGAACGGCCGGAGTGGAGCGGTACGGACAGCCTGCGCTCGCCGGTGACCAGCATGCCGACGACAAGGGCGACGAGACAGCCGACGCCGAGCCCGAGGAGGGTGGCCTTGCCGGTCTCGAACAGGCCCGAGGTGTCGAGGAACGAGGCACAGACGATGGCGACGAGCGGGATGGTCAGGGCAGGGACGAATATCCTGCTGCCGAGCCGGGCCGCGGAGGCCTCGCGTTCCTCGGTGCCGCTGGTGACGGGCGTGCCCCTGCCCAGGAAGTTGAATCCGGCGAGCACGATGAGGACGAGGACCGCGACGCCGAGCGGTTCGGCGGGCAGGGTCCAGCCGCCGTTCTTCGCGGTGGCGTTGGCGACGCCGGTGCCGTAGGGGAAGGTGAGTCCGAGCAGGCCCCAGAACGCGGCGGACGTCCACCGCTTGGGGTTGCTGCGGTCGCCGGCCATCTGCGCGGCCATGACGACGAAGACGAGTCCCACCAGCCAGTAGAGCCACTCGACCTTGATCACTTGCTGTTCTCCTTCGGAAGCGGCAGGTCGTGTTCGGCGGCGGCGAGCGCCATCTCCCGCTGCAACTGCCGGTCCAGGAGCAGCAGGCGGGCGCCGTGGACGAGGAAGGCGCAGACGGCGAGCGGTATCGCCCACAGGGCCAGCTGGGTGGGTTCGAGGTTCTGGTGGTACGTCGAGTTGACGAAGCCCGTGATCAGGAGGATCGAGCCGATCGCGATGAAACAGTCCTCGCCGAAGAAGAGGCCCACGGTGTCGGACGACGCGGCGTAGGAACGTACCTTCTCCCGCAGGCGCTCGGGCAGCGCGGCGCCCGCGGTGCGCTCGGCGGCGGCCTCGGCCATGGGCGCGACCAGCGGGCGTACCGTCTGCGCGGGACCGCCGATGCTGTTGAGGCCGAACGCGGCGGTGATCTGACGGATCAGCAGGTAGACGGTGAGGAACCGGCCGGCGCTGAGGCTGCCGAGCCGGCCGATGAGTCTGCGGGCCTGTTCGCGCAGGCCGTAGCGCTCCAGGAGGCCGATCACGGGCAGGACGACGGCGAAGACGGTGACCGAGCGGCTGTCGGCGAAGGACCGGCCGAAGGCCGCGAGGACCTCCAGCGGGTTCATCCCGCCGATCAGTCCGGTGAAGACACCGGCGACACCGACCACGAGGACGGGATTGCGGCGCGTGACGAATCCGAGGATCACCACGACCACGCCGAGGAGAACGATCATACGGTTGCCTTAGGCGTGAGCGGGCGGGACGCCCGAGCGGCGCGGATCCGGGGCCCCGGATCCGTGAGGGATGCCCGGACCCTAGGGGATCGTTCAACGATCGAACAAGGGGTGGGCAGGAAAATCAATCCCTTGTCGGATCGTTCAACAATCGCCTACGTTGTAGAGGTGATCGACCTCAACGCAGACCTCGGTGAAGGCTTCGGCCGCTGGACCCTCACCGACGACGACGCCCTGCTCTCCGTCGTGACCAGCGCCAACGTCGCCTGCGGCTTCCACGCGGGCGACCCCTCGGTGATGCGCCGCGTCTGCGACCTCGCCGCCGAACGCGGCGTCCGGATCGGGGCTCAGGTCTCCTACCGCGACCTGGCCGGTTTCGGCCGCCGCGCCATGGACGTGCCCGGCGACGAGCTGGCGGCCGAGATCGCCTACCAGATCGGGGCGCTGCGGGTCTTCGCCGAGGCCGCCGGCGCCGAGGTGGCCTACGTCAAGCCGCACGGCGCCCTCTACAACCGCACCGTGCACGACGCCGAACAGGCCGCGGCCGTGGTGGCCGGTGTGCGCCTGGCGGGCGGGGCGCCGCCGGTGCTCGGCCTGCCCGGGTCACGGCTGCTCGCCGCCGCCGAGGAGGCGGGCCTCACCGCCGTACCCGAGGCCTTCGCCGACCGCGCCTACACCCCTGCGGGCACGCTCGTGCCGCGCCGCGAGCCCGGCGCCGTGGTGACCGACGAGCACGCGGTGGTGAGGCGCGCGCTGGCGTTCGCGGTGGACCGGGCCGTGGAAGCCGTGGACGGTACGACCGCCGCCGTGGCCGCCCGCTCCCTGTGCGTCCACGGCGACACCCCGGGCGCCGCCCGGATCGCCGCGCGGGTCCGTGAGGCACTCGACGCGGCCGGAGTCGAGGTGAGGGCATTCGCATGACCGAGAGCCCTTCCGCCGAGGTGCGCCCCGCCGGGCGGCGCGCCCTGCTCGTCGAACTGCCGGACGACGAGCGCACCGGAGCCTTCCACGCCGAACTCCTGCGACGGCGCGCCGCGGGAACCCTGCCACCGGTCGAGGAGATCGTGCCGGGTGCGCGGACGGTACTCCTGGACGGTGTCACCGACCCGGAGGAACTGGCCCGCCGGATCGCCGGCTGGGACCTGCCCTCGCACGCGGCCGACGACGGGGCGATGGTGGACATCCCCGTGCGCTACGACGGCCCGGACCTGGCCCACGTGGCGGCCCTGTGGGGCATCGGCGCCGACGAGGTCGCCACCCGGCACTCCTCGTACACCTACCGCGTCGCCTTCTGCGGATTCGCCCCCGGCTTCGGCTACCTCACCGGCCTGCCCGCCGAACTGCACGTGCCACGCCGCGACACGCCCCGCACCCGGGTTCCGGCCGGCGCCGTCGCGCTCGCCGGCCCCTACAGCGCCGTGTACCCGCGCTCCACCCCCGGCGGCTGGCAGCTGATCGGCACCATGCCGGACCCGGCACCCCTGTGGGACCTCACCCGGGAGGAACCGGCGCTGCTCACCCCCGGAACGCGGGTGCGGTTCGTCCCCCAGGACCGCACGCCATGAAGGCCGAGCTCGCCGTCGTACGCTCCGGCGCCCTCACCACCGTCCAGGACCGCGGCCGGCGCGGCCATGCCCACCTGGGAGTCCCCCGTTCCGGCGCCCTGGACGCCCCCGCCATGAACCTGGCCAACCGGCTCCTCGGCAACGCCCCCGACGCCGCCGTCCTGGAGACCACCCTGACCGGCTGCGCCCTGCGCCCCGACCACGGGGTGACCGTCGTGGTCGGCGGCGCGCCCTGCCCGGTGACGGTCGACGGCCGGCCGGCGGCCTGGGGGGTGCCCGTACGGGTGCCCGCGGGCGCCGTCCTGAACGTGGGCGCCGTGACGTCGGGCGTGCGCTCCTACGTGGCCGTCGCCGGCGGCATCGCCGTCGAGCCGGTCCTCGGCAGCCGTTCCGCGGACCTGCTCTCCGGGCTCGGCCCGGCACCCCTGCGCGACGGGGACGTCCTCCCGCTGGGCACTCCCGCCCGGCAGCCGGCGCTTCCCGCCGGCGCCCCCTGGCCGGCGCCGCCCACCGAACTGACCCTGCCCCTGCGCCTCGGCCCCCGCGCCGACTGGTTCGCCTCCGCCGCGCTGCACACCCTGACCTCGGCGACGTACCGCGTGTCGCAGCACAGCAACCGCATCGGCCTGCGCACCGAAGGACCGTCGCTGGCGCGGGTGTCGGCCGGTGAGCTGCCGAGCGAGGGCATGGTGCTCGGCGCCGTACAGGTGCCCCCGGACGGGCGGCCGGTGGTGTTCCTGCACGACCACCCGACCACCGGCGGCTACCCGGTGATCGGCGTCGTCGCCGAGGCGGCCCTGGCGGTCGCCGCCCAGGCCGCGGCGGGCACACCGGTCCGCTTCACCCTGGGCTGACGCGCCGGCACGGCCGGGATCGCGTCCCGCCGGTGAACCCGGTCGCGGCGTGCCGGGCTGTCGACGGTGGGCGATTCTGGAGGAGTGGGTCGAGTCCCGGTCCGCCGGATTCCGCCGGACTACGCCGCTTCGGGCCGCCGGGCGGTACGCGTGACGCTGGTCGCCGCGGCCGGCTTCTACCTTTTCCGCTACGGCTTCGATCGTCCCGTGGCGGCCACGTACGCCCTGTTCGCCACCGTGGCCCTGGGCGGACTCGCCAAGATCCCGGGCACCGGCCGGCAGCGAGCGGCGACCATGCTGCGGCTGCTTCCGGTGTGCTGGCTGCTGGTCGTCGTCGGCACCTTCCTCTCGGTGCGGACCTGGAGCGCCGTCGCGGGCATGCTGGCGGTCGGCTTCGCGCTGGCCTTCGCCGCCGTGGGCGGCCCGCGCCCGGCAGGGGCGGCGCCGGGCCTGCAACTCCTCTACATCCTCCCGTCGTTCCCGCCGTACGCCCCCGACACCCTCGGCGAGCGCCTCATCGGCACCACCACCGGACTGGCCCTCCTCATCGCCGCCGAGGCACTCGTCTTCCCCGAACCCAGCCCGCCGTCCTACCGGGAGCGGGCCACCCACGCCGCGCACACGGCCGCGCACTGCGCGACCCTCCTCGCCGCACCCCCGTACGCCCTGACCGACCCGGACATCCGGACAGCCTGGGACACCGGCCGGTCGCTGCGGTCCCTGACCGTGCCGGAGGCGGAACGCCCGACTGGACCAGGGGTGCGCGACCGCGCCCTCGCCCACACCGGCCTGGCCACGCGCACCCTGCTCAGCCGCCTGGCGCAACTGCCCGCCGCACCGGACGGGCATCCGGGTCCCGAGGTCACCGCCGTACTGCGGGCCGTGGCACGGCTGGCCACGGCGACCGCGTCCTGCCTGGCCACCGGGCGGTCGCCGGAGGCAGCGTACGAGGACCTGCGCAAGGCACGCGCACGCCTGTCCGCGGTGTCCGCGGGCCCGGTCGCGGCCGGGGACCCGGCCGCCACCGGAGATTGCGCACCGGGCGGCTCGGCCGCCACCGGGAGCATCGTGCCCGCGGCCCCGGACCCCACCGGGACCGACGTGCCCGCGGCCCCGGATCCCCCTGGTCGTTCCGCGGCCGCGGCCGCTCGCACGCCGGACTTCCCGCCCGCCGTGCTGCGCCGGCACGCCGCCGCTCTGGAGATCGCCGACGCCGCGCTCGCCATGGCCACGGCGGCCGACCTGGCGGTGCACGGCAGACACGCCGCGGTGCGGATCACGCCAGGACGCTTCTGGTACGCCAGGGCCCGGGCGCCGATGCTGTGGTGGCACCGGGTGCGCGGCCACGCGGGACGCCGGTCGGTGTTCTTCCAGAACGCGGTCCGCATCGCCCTCGCCCTGACCGCCGCCCGGCTCGTGGCGGGGGTGGACACGCTGCCCCACGGATTCTGGGCCACGCTCGCCACCCTCACCCTCACCCGTACCACCATGGACGAGACCTGGCACACCATCCGTCGGGCACTCACCGGCACCCTGGCGGGAGCCCTCGTCACCGCCGGGCTGCTGAGCCTGGCCGGACCCCACACCTCCGTCTACGCCGTCGTACTGCCCCTGTGGATGCTGTTCGCCTTCACGGTGGGGCCGGTCAAGGGCGTCGGCTGGGCGCAGGGCCTGTTCACCGTGCTCGTGGCCCTGGTCTTCGCCCAGCTGGCCCCGCCGACGTGGCGACTGGCGGAGGTGCGGATGCTGGACGTCCTGGTCGGCAGCGCGATCGGCGCCGTCTTCGGGCTGCTGGCCTGGCCGCGCGGCGCCCACGACGAGCTGCGCCACGCGGCGGCGGAACTACTGCGCCGGGCGGCCGAGATCGTGGTGGCGACCGGAGCCTGCGTGGCGGGCGGCGGCGTGGTGGTCGTCTCCTCGGGAGGGCCCGGTCACCGGTCGCTGCAGCGCGCGGTCATCCTCGCCGAGTCCGCGTACGCGCAGTTCCAGAGCGAGCCGACGCCCTTCGGCGGCCCGGCGCGCCGGGCCGGGCCGCGCTCCGTGGACTGGCAGGCCACACTGATGGCCGGTCACCACACCCTGTGGGGCTCCGACCGGCTGCTGACGCCGCCGCTCACGGGGCTGGGTACCGCTGCGGCCGAGTCCGTCAACGGCCTGGGAGAGCGGGTGGCCGGGCGGATGCTGCTGGTCTCGGCGGCACTGGACCCCGGAGCGGACACCCCGACCGGGCAGATCCCGCTGGTCGATCCGGCCATCCAGGGGACCCTCCCCGAGCCGCCGGGCGCGCCGCGCCTGTACTACGCGACCGTGTCGTGGCTGGACTCGCTGATGACCGACCTGCGCCGGATCCCCCGGGGCAGTCCCGAGGCCGGGCCGGACCCCCGGGCACCGTGAACCGCACCATGCCGCAGGTGAGGCGGGACGGCGCCGGGTCGTGCCCGCAGCCGGCACCGTCTCACCGACAGCCGATGCGGGACCGTTTGGTGCGAGCTGCGGAAGGGGACCCGGAGCCACATGTTCCGAAGCATCGGGCGTGGCTGCGCAGCCGGGGCCGCGGGGACCACCGCGTTGAACGCCGTGGCCTATCTGGACATGGCACTGCGCGGCCGGCCTTCGAGCAGCGCTCCCGAAGCCGTCGTGGACAAGGTCACCACCGTAGCGGGACACCCGCTCCCGGAGGGTGAGGGGCGGGGCAACCGGCTGTCCGGACTGGGAGCCCTGGCCGGCATCGCCGTGGGAGTCGGCACGGGCGCCGTCGTCTCGCTGCTCCACCGTGCCGGTGTACGGCCGCCCGCGTGGCTGGGCGGCGCGCTGACCGGGGCCCTGGCGATGACGCTGGCCGACGCGCCGATCGCCCGCCTGGGCGTCAGTGACCCGCGCACCTGGTCGGCCGTCGACTGGACCGCGGACGCGATCCCGCACCTGGCCTACGGCCTGGTCACCTACGGAGTCATCGCGTCTGCGCGAGGATGCGCCGGAGCCAGCGGGTGCGGGCGTCACGGGCGTCCTGGCTGAGGGCCGCCTTCGGCGCGAAGGTGTCGAAGCCGTGGAAGGCGCCGGGCCACACGTGCAGTTCGGCCTGGCCTCCGGCCCGCCAGAGCGCCTGGGCGTAGGCGACGTCCTCGTCCCTCAGGGTCTCCGCCGACCCGACCTCGACATAGGCCGGGGGCAGCCCGGACAGATCCGTGGCACGGGCGGGAGCGGCGTAGGGCGGCAGGTCCGCGGCACCCCGACGCTCGCCCAGCGCCGCCTGCCACGCGGTCGCGTTGGAGGTGCGGTCCCAGGTGTCGACGCCGGCCATCTGGTGACTGGAGAACGTGTCGTTGCGGTCGTCGAGCATCGGGCACAGCAGCAGTTGCCCGATCGGCGCGGGTCCGCCCCGGTCACGGGTGAGCAGGGCGAGCGCCGCGGCGAGCCCGCCGCCGGCGCTCTTTCCCCCGACGACGACACGACCGGCGTCGAAGCCCCGTTCCGCCGCGTGCGCGGCCACCCGGACGAGTCCGGCGTAGCAGTCCTCCAGCGCTGCCGGGTACCGCGCCCCGGGCGCCAGCCGGTACTCGACGGAGACGACGGCCAGTTCCAGGGTGACAGCCCATTCACGCAGGAGCCGCGGCAGGACGGACCACGCGTTGCCGGTGACCAGTCCGCCGCCGTGCATGTAGTACAGCAGGGGGAGCGGTCCCGGGACCCCGGCGGGCCGCCCGCTGACGAGGGTGACGTCCGGACCGCCCGGCGGCCCCGGTACACGCAGTTCCTCCACCTCGAAACGGCCGCCGGCCCGCAGTTCCTGGAGCGTCGGCCTGGGCCGGGCCGCCGCGTCCTGCTTCCTCCGTTCCGCGAGGTTCTCCGGGGTGAACGGCGCCCGGGCCTCCTGTGTCAGACCGCCCAGCGCGACGGCCAGTTCGGGGTCGAACGGGGGCACGTCCCGGGCGGTCGAGGCAGGGCCGGGCCCAGGCGACGGCGTGTCATCCGTGAGGTCCATACGGCGTAGTCAACCACCCGCGGCCCACGCGTCACGGGGCACAGGCCGCGAGCGGACCGGCCCCGGCTCGTCCGCGTTCCCGTGGCCGCCGTGGGCGCTGCCGGCTCCGGTGGAATGAGCCAAGTGGCGGTCGCCGCACGCCCGGTGCCCCTACGCGATCCGACCGGTCCGGGTGAGCGGCCCCCTGTCGCTCGTCTCCTGTGGCCTTGGCCGGAAGCCGTCGGGGCTGGTAGGCATGGCCTGTGCGATTCGAGAGTGTTCCCATGCCGGCGGCGGTCGAGGCACGCCCCCGTGACATTCGTGGGTATCCGGTGCCGGCGATCACTCCCTGGGAAGGGGAGGAGCCACAGTTCGCGCTGACCGACTACGAACGCAGTGCGGTATGCGCGCGGCAGCGTCTGTGCTCGGTGTGCAACCAGGGGATGCCCCAGGGCCCGGTGTGGCGTGTGGTGGGCGCCGCGGAGAGCGCGGCGATCGGCGAGGCGCTGGCCGCCGGGCGGCCCTACCGCAATCTGGAGCCGACCCTCGAAGGACCGGGGCACCGGGCGTGCATGCTGTACGCCTCGATGGTGTGCCCCTATCTGGCCCGGCCCAACGCCCGGCGCGGTACGTCGGCGACGGAGCCGGACGAGATGACCTCACATGTGGTGCGGGGCGCCGTCCGGGGCGCCATGGGCGCGGTGGTGGGGTTCGGCGAGTACGAGTACGCCGTCACCGGCAGCCGGGTGCTCTTCCGCTTCCTCGACGTCGTCGAGTTCCTGCCGCACGACACGTCCGACGCGCACCTGGACGAACTGCGGGCCGAACTCGCCCGGACCGCGAAGTGACCCGCACCTCGCGTCCCGGACGCGTCCGGCCCGTCCCGTCCGTCCTAGGTCAGGGGCGGTACGCCGCCAGTCCGACCGCCGAGGTGACCTTGGTCGGGTGACCCGTGCCGTCGGCCGGCAGCGTCACCGTGCCGGAGGGGGTGCGCACCGTGAGGGTCCTGCCGTCGGGCGACCAGGCCGGCTCGGTGTAGTCGGTCGTGGCGTGCGGCGTGAGGTCCTTGATGTGGTTGCCGTGCATGAAGTCCTCGACGAGAACGTGGTCGTGGCCGGCGACCGAGCGCACGAAGACGATCTCCTCCTCGTTCGGGGAGAGCGCCGGCTGGGAGCCCTTGGTGAGCTTGCTGCCCTGCTGGCGGAGGTAGTCGTCGCGGATGTAGACGTCGCCGGTGTGGTCGTTGGCGTACACCGAGGTGCCGTAGTGTCCGGCCGCGTTCGGCCAGACGTTGCCGGTCTGCGGAAGCGTGCTGTCCGGACCGGGCTCGCCGTACAGGGACAGCGTCTTGGGCGTGCCGTGGACGGCCTTGGCGGAGATGACCTTCAGCCGGGAGACACCGTTCGCGCGCGCCGCGAAGATGAGGTTGTCCTTGGCGGGGATGTTGTTCTGGGTGTCCTTCGCGGTCACCTGCCACGTCGGGTGCGACCAGTTCTGGCTTCCGGGGTTCTTGGCGACGACGACGCGCCCGCTGCCGTCGGGGTTGGCGATGTCCAGATTGCCGGAGCCGTCGATGAAGGCGGCCTTGGCGCCGTTCGGGGACCAGGCGAGGTCCCGGACGGGTACCCCGAAGTTCACCTTGTGGCCGCCGATCAGCACGTCCTTCGTGCCGTTGCTGATGGTCAGGGTCCCGTGCGAGGCGCTGGTGGCGGCCGAGGCGGCGCCCGAGGCGCCCAGCAGCGCGGAGCCGGTGACGGCCGCGGCCACGGCGATCGCGGCGGCCATGGTGCGGGTACGGGTGGTCATGGCGGAATTCCCCCAGGAACGTCGACAGGTCAGGTCGTTGGGCGCAGCTACGCCAGAGCCGCTCCGGCCTCGTCCTGGTCGCTGAAGACCACGACCGCCTGCCGCTCTGCTCGAAACCGAGCCTGACAGGCCGGGTTCCCCGAATTGTCCGTTCAGTGTCACAGGGGCGTAACACGGTGAGGGACGATGCCGGTGGTGAGCGCGGAGTGTACAGGGGCTAGGGTCCCCCTGATCACGCGGTCCGTGCGCGTGAACCTCCTTCCGACCAAAGGACGTTGATGAGACGAAGATCCCTCACCGGTACGGCCGCGGTGTTCATGTCCGCCGCGGGCCTGGCCGCGGCACTGCTGGGCGCAGGCCCGGCCGGCGCCGTCACCGGCCGGCCGGTGATCACCCTCGACGCCCCCGCGCCGGTCGCCCTGCCGGCTGCGCCCGCCACGGCGGACGTGCACCTGGAGTTCCAGACCAAGGCCAGGAACCTGCAGGCGGACGACACCACCCTGACCGTGGACGCCCGGGGCCTGTCGAAGATCGCCAAGGTGACGTTCTCGGACAACTGCACGGCCAAGGGCCTGGTGGCCACCTGCTCGGAGATGTTCGAGACCGACTCCTCTCCCACCACGCACATGGGTGCCATGACCGGGCTGACCCTGACCCCGCTCAAGGGTGCCGCGCTCGGTGCGGCGGGAACGTACAAGGTCACCGGGCGCTCCGCGCACGCGGAGATCGTGGGAGGCACGGGCAGGGTCGAGGTGGGAGGTCCCTCCTTCGGCCTCGACAGCCTCACCGACCACGCCGACCTGAAGGTCGGCAGCACGGTGTCCGAACCGGTCCGGTTCAGCAACGTGGGCAACCGTCCCGCCAAGGGAGTCCAGACGGTCCTGGCCGCCTCGCCCGGTCTCGACTTCGCCGACCACTACGCCAACTGCAAGTACGGGTCCAACGGCACCATCCGCTTCGCGGAGTGCTATCCCAAGGGCGCGATCGGCATCGGAGAGACGGCCGCCCTGGCCGCACCGGTGCGCCTGCGCGTGAACTCCGCCGCGCTGTACACGTACCTCGACACGCTCACCGCGCCCCTCGGCCAGCCGGGCTGGCCGGACGGTCAGGGCATCAGGTGGAGGTGGGGCACCGGCTCCACGCTCAAGCTGAAGGTGATCAAGGCGGGCCGACGCTCCTCGGCGCCGGCGGGCTCCGTCTCGCTGCCGCAGTCGGGCAAGGTCACCGACTACCGGATCGCCTCCCTCCGGGCCCGCAACACGGCGGACTTCGGGGTCACCGGCGCCAGTGCGCGGGCGGGGCAGGGCAAGAACGCGACCTTCGCCTTCCAGCTGTCCGCCAATGGTCCGGCGACGCTGTACGACCGCAGCGGCGGTGACGGCGTGCCCACCGTCTGGGTGACGCTCCCGGCCGGCACCACCGCCGTCGGCCACTCGGCCGACTGCGCCCCATGGCAGGAGAACAATCCGACGGCCGAGGCCCACGGTCCCTACGTCTGCGGCCCGTCGAGCATCGTCCTGCCCAAGGGGAAGACCGCCAGGTTCAGCTTGACGCTCCGGGTCGACGAGGTGGCCGCCCATGCCAGGGGAGGCGTCCAGCTGGTCTGGGGCCCGGATCCGTCCCACTCCCGCCGGCCGGCCTTCGACCCGAACAGCCGCAACGACTCCGCAGCCCTCACGCTGAACTGAGACGCGGCCGCCGGCACGGCGAAACGAACGGGGTCGCCCACGTCCGGCGACCCCGCTTCGGCGCGGCGACGAGTTCTGCCGGCCCCGGCGGACTCTGGGAGTCCCCTCGATGAGCTGCCGACCGCTTCCACCTCGATGTCGTGCCCAGCCCGAGCGGTGTGACCCACCACCTGTTCTGGCGCGAGTGACACGCGGGTGAACGTTCCTCGCGGATGTCAGGCGCGTACGCGGCCGAGGAAGTCGCGGATGTGCCCGGCGATGACCCCGAGGTGGCTCTCCAGGGCGAAGTGTCCGGAGTCGAGGAGATGGATCTCGGCGCCGGGCAGGTCCTGGCTGAACGCCTTGGCACCCTCCGGGCCGAAGATCTCGTCGTTCGCGCCCCAGACCGCCAGCAACGGGACTTGCGAATCGCGGAAGTACTGGTGGACCCGGGGGTAGAGGTCCACGTTGGTGGGGTAGTCGCGGAAGAGCTTGAGCTGGATCTCGTCGTTTCCGGGGCGGTCCAGCAGCGCCTGGTCGTGGACCCAGTTGTCGGGGCTGACCAGGCTGGGGTCGGCGACTCCGGTCACGTACTGCCATCGGGTGGCCTCAAGGGTCAGGGCATCCCGCATGGGGCCCTCGGTGTCCGGTCCCGGGGCGTCGGTGTAGGCGAAGACGCCGTCCCAGAAGGGCCTGACGAAGCCCTCCTCGTAGGCGTTGCCGTTCTGCGTGATGATCGCGGTGATGCGGTCGGGGTCCTGGAGCGCGAGTCGCCAGCCGACGGGAGCGCCGTAGTCGTGCACGTACATCGCGAACCGGTCGACGCCCAGATGACGCAGCAGGCCGGCGGTGACCTCGGTGAGGGCGTCGAAGGTGTACGGGAAGTCCTGCGGGGCCGGCATCGCGGACTGTCCGAAGCCGATGAGGTCGGGGGCGATCACGTGGTAGCGGTCGGCGAGC
This sequence comes from Streptomyces filipinensis, assembly GCF_014649495.1. Taxonomy (GTDB): domain Bacteria; phylum Actinomycetota; class Actinomycetes; order Streptomycetales; family Streptomycetaceae; genus Streptomyces; species Streptomyces filipinensis. Next base: position 202,022 of record NZ_BMTD01000005.1, read on the forward strand.
GCCGGGATCAGGTGGCGGAACATGTGCGAGCTGGTCGGGAAGCCGTGCAGGAGGACCACGGCGGGTGCCGTCGGGTCGCCGGCCTCCCGGTAGAAGACGTCGAGACCGCTGACGGTGGCCGTGCGGTGGTGGACTGCGGGAGCCATGTCTATAACCTCTATAGCGACTTTCACCGGTTACGTACTCCAGTCGAGCACTCCCTGTCTAACCTGTCAAGGTGACTTCACTGGTTACGTGAAATCGGGGCGGCACCGGCACGAGAACCGGGCGTCCCGCGGTCGCGGACCCTGCGTGCGGACTTGGGTACCGTGACGCGAACCGATGCCCCGCCGGAAGGTGATCCGCCGATGCCTCAGCCCGCCATGGCCGTCAGCCCGGACGCACCCCGCAACCCGGTCCTCGCCGAGGTCGTCCGCTCCGGATTCGTCGAAGGGCGGCACCGGGGCGGTGTGGTGCTGCTCGCGACGGACGGTTCGGTGGAGCTGGCCATCGGTGACGTGACGTCCCCCGTCTTCCCGCGTTCCTCCAGCAAGCCGATGCAGGCGGTGGGTGTGCTGCGGGCCGGCCTCGACCTCGCGGGGGAGCGGCTCGCCCTGGCGGCCGCGAGCCACTCCGGCGAACCCTTCCACCGTGACCTGGTGCGAGCGATGCTCGACGAGCACGGGCTGACCCCGGAGCACCTGCAGTGCCCGCCCGGCCTCCCGCTGGACCAGTGGGAGCAGGAGGCCTACCTGGCCGCGGGCGGCCGGCGCGACCGCGTGGCCATGAACTGCTCGGGCAAGCACACGGCGATGCTGGCCGCCGCCGCGCTCCGGGGCTGGCCGCTTCAGTCCTACCGTGACCCGGACCATCCGCTGCAACGGCTCATCCGTACGGTCGTGGAGGAGGCGGCCGTTGAGCCGGTGACCGCCGTCGGTGTGGACGGCTGCGGGGCCCCGCTGATGGCGATCAGCCTGACCGGGCTCGCCCGCGCCTTCCGCTCGTACGTCCTCGCCGCGCCCGGCACGCCCGAACGGCGGGTCGCCGATGCCATGCGCGCCCACCCCGAGTACGTCGCCGGCACCCGACGCCACGACACCTGGCTCATGAGGGAGATACCGGGTGCCCTGTCCAAGGTCGGAGCGGAAGCGGTCCAGGCCCTCGCGCTGCCCGACGGCCGCTCGCTGGCCCTCAAGGTCGACGACGGCGGCATCCGGGCCCTGGGTCCGGTCCTGGCCCGCGCGTTGCGCCTCATGGGGATGACGGCACCGGTCGTGGACCGCGTCGGCCGTGCACCGGTGCTGGGCGGGGGGCGCGAGGTGGGAGAGGTGCGGGCGGTGTTCTGAGGGGCGCCGTTATGCGGCATTCGCCCCGCGTCCGACATCTGACGTTTCGTCAACTGCCTTGGCGGTCAAGGAATTTACCGTCTATTGGCATGGCGAACGGCTGTTGTGTGCCGTTCCCTGAGCGTTCAACTGGGAATCCCTGTGGGTGTTGTGTGCTCTCCCTAGCCTCCTTGAGGTTTCGGAAAGAAGGGGCTCATGGACGACTCACTCCTCGCGGTCCGGGCTCGCGGGATCACCAAGTGTTTCGGTGATGTCGTCGCACTCGACGGCATCGATCTGGATGTGGCGCAGGGGCGGATCCACGGCCTGGTCGGACCGAACGGTGCCGGCAAGACGACGCTCCTCGGTCTCCTGCTCGGCCTGGCCGTGGCCGACACCGGCCGGCTGGAGATCCTCGGTGCGCCGGTGGGCCGGACGTTCACCGCCCCCGACGGTGTCGCCGGGTTCGTGGACGGACCTGGCCTCTACCCCTCGCTCACCGCCAGGCAGAACCTCACCGCACTGGCCGCGCTCCGCGGTCAGGACACACGGACGGCAGGCATCGACGACGTGCTCGACCAGGTCGGACTGACCGATGTCGCCGACGACCGGGTCCGCGGCTTCTCCCTGGGCATGCGCCAGCGGCTCGGCCTCGCCGCCGCCCTGCTCACCAGGCCACGGCTCCTCGTGCTCGACGAGCCCTCCAACGGCCTCGACCCGGCCGGCAAGAAGCACGTGCACGGCGTCCTGAGCCGGCTCGCGACGCAGGGCACCGGTGTCGTGCTGTCCAGTCACCGCATGGACGACCTGGAGGCGCTGTGTTCCGAGGTCACCATCCTCGCCACCGGACGGGTCGTCTTCTCCGGTCCGCTGGGCAAACTGGCCGCCGAGAACCGTGAACTCGACTACCGTCTGGTCACCTCCGACCCCCAGGCAGCACGCCGGCTGGCCGCCGAGACGCCCGGGATCCATATGGTCGGCGGCGCGGGAGGAGGCCAGCGAGGCGAGGCGCTCGTCGTACGCGCGCTGGTGCCCGCCGTCGACGAACTGGTGGCACGGCTCGTGCGGTCGGGCCTCGCCCTGCGCGAACTCGCCCCCGTGACGTCGCCGCTGGAGGCCGCGTTCCTGGCCCTGACCGAACAGGACGCCGCAGCCCGGCCGCAGCAGACCCGCGCTCAGCAGCAGGCGGCCGGCCGATGACCGCGACCGCCGCAACCCCCACCGCCGGTGCCGGCCGTGTCTCCGTGGCCCGCGGCTACCGCTTCGAACTGGTCAAGCTCGTCTCGCAATGGCGCATCCGTCTGCTGGTGCTCGCCTGCTGGATCGCACCGGCACTCTTCGTCGCCGGCGTGGGCCAGCAGAGCACACTTCCCTCGGACACCCTCTTCGGCCGCTGGATGCTCGCCACCGGATGGGCCGGCCCCCTGGTGACCCTCGGATTCTCGGGCACCTGGGCGCTCCCGCTGCTGACATCCGTGGTCGCCGGTGACGTGTTCGCCTCCGAGGACCGGCTCGGCACCTGGCGCCATCTGCTGGTCGCGGTCCGCTCGCCCCGTCGGATCTTCGCGGCGAAGGCGCTCGCGAGCCTCACCGTGATCCTGCTGCTCGTGGTCGGACTGGCCGCATCGAGCACGCTCGGTGGGCTCGTGGCGGTCGGCAACCACCCGCTGGTCGCCCTCGACGGCCACCTGCTGGCCCCGGGGGACGCCGCCGGCAAGGTGCTGCTCGCCTGGGCCTGCGTGCTCGCCCCGACGCTGGCCCTCGCCGGGATCGGCCTCCTCGGGTCCATCGTGCTCGGCCGGTCCCCGATGGGACTGCTGCTGCCGGCGATCGTCGCCCTCGTGATGCAGCTCGCCCAGATGCTGCCCCTGCCCGTCGCCGTGCGACTCGCCCTGCCCAGCTGGGCGTTCATCGCCTGGAACGGTCTGTTCACCGGCCCCGCCCAGCTGGGACCACTCCTGATCGGCATCGTGGTCAGCCTGCTGTGGGCCCTGACCGCGACCTTGCTGGCGTATCTGCTCTTCCTGCGGCGCGACTTCACCAGCCTGACCGACGAGGGCTCGGGGCGCCGCGCGGTCACCGCCGGGCTGCTGCCGCTCGCCGCGCTGGCCGCCGCGACGGTTGCCGTCGTGGCGGCGACGACCGGGGCCACGGGCTCCGGGATCTCGCAGGCCAAGGTGCAGCACTCCCTCGCCACGGAGTTCGCGCACCTCTATCGCATGCAGACCTGGCAGCTCAACCGTCCTGCCGTCACCGAGGCGCAGCTGAAGGCCACGGCGACGTGCAACAAGGGCAGCGTCAGGGTCGCCGCCGAGGGACCCGGCAACGACTGGCGCTGCGTCGTCTCCTGGCATCTCCCCGGCGTCCAGGCCACCGGGACGGCCGTCTACCAGCTCGACGTCACCTCGGACGGGCGGTTCGTCGCCGACGGCGACGGACCGAAGGAAGTGAACGGCTACTTCCTGGTGCGCACCCCCACCGGAGACGCACCGAACCCGCTGTGGCAGTTCGACGGCGACCTCGCACTTCTCCGTACCTCGAAGGGATGACTCCATGCAGGTAACACGGCACCGCCGCTCCGTCGGGACACCGCCGCGCGGCAGACGCATCGGGCGCCGGAGCACCCTCACGGCCGGCGCCACCGCGGTCGTGCTCGCCGTCACGGCAGGCATCGGCTACGCCCAGACACGGCAGTTCGGCACCGACCAGGTCGGCCAGGTGACCGACCGGGGCCAGGTCGTCTCCAGCGACCAGTACATCGCCCCCTACGGCGACCGGCTCGTCATCAACAACGGCAAGATCATGTCGTCCTCGGTCAGCCCGGACGGCACCCACCTCGCGGCCGCGGTCACCGACGGGGGGAGCGCCCTGGCCATCGTCGACGTGAAGAACTGGAAGGTGCAGCAGCTCGTCGGCGCCGCCGCCTCCTCGTCGCCGCGCCTGAGCAGCAACTCCGTAGGCCAGGAAGGCCCCACGTACTCGCCCGACGGCACACAGCTGTGGCTGGGCCAGACCGACGGCTACACGAGGTTCACGGTCAACCCGGACGGCACGGTCACCAACCCGACGCCGGTCACCATCCCGGCGGACGGATCCAAGCACGCGCTCGTCGGCCAGGCCGTGTTCTCCTCCGACGGCTCCACCGTGTACGCCGCCGTCAACGGCCAGAACCGGGTGGTCGCCCTCGACGCGGCGACCGGCGCGATCAAGCAGAGCTGGCCCGTCGGCAACGCCCCGCGGGACATGGTCATCGCCGACGGCAAGCTCTACGTCAGCAACGAGGGCGGACGCCCGGCGCAGTCCGGCGACACGACCATGAACTCGTACGGCACCCAGGTGCCGGCCGACCCGCAGACCGGTGCCACCACCACCGGAACGGTCAGCGTCATCGACCTGGCGAACCCGGCCGCGGCCCCCACGAGCATCGACGTCGGCCTGCACCCCACCGCGCTGTACGCCAGGGGCAGGGCACTGTTCGTCACCGACACGGCCACCAACGACGTGTCGGTCATCGACACCGCCCGCGACAAGGTCGTACAGACCATCTCCACCAAACCGTGGCCGGAGGCGTCCGTGGGCTACGAGCCCAACGCCGTGACGCTCACCGACGACGGCCACCTGCTGGTGACGCTCGGCCGCGCCAACGCGGTCGCCGTCTACCGGTACAGGAGCCCGCAGGAGCCGGTGAGTTACGTCGGCCTGCTCCCGACGGACTACTTTCCGGCCGAGATCACGACCGTCGGCGACCAGGTGCTGGTCTCCGACACCCGTGGCATCGACGCCCGCCGCGCCAACAACCCCGCCGGACACGGCACCCACGACACGACATCGAGCGTGCAGCGGTTCACGCTGCCGGACGACAGCGTCATCAGGGCCGAGACGGCGACGGTCTTCCGGCAGAACGGCTGGACCCCCGGCTCGGTCAAGCTGGCCAAGGGCCGCAGCCACGCCTGGCCGGTACCGGTCCCGACCCGGCTCGGCGACCCCTCGACGATCAAGCACGTCTTCCTGATCGTCAAGGAGAACCGGACCTACGACCAGGTCTTCGGCGACATGTCGCAGGGCGACGGCGATCCGGCGGTGACCCAGTTCGGCGAGAACGTGACGCCGAACCAGCACGCCCTGGCCGAGCAGTTCGGCCTGTACGACAACACGTACGACATCGGCACGAACTCCGCCGAGGGACACAACTGGCTGATGCAGGCCGACGACCCGGAGTACACCGAGTCCTCGGCCGGTGAGTACCAGCGCAGCTACGACACCGAGAACGACGCCCTCGGCCACCAGAGGTCCGGCTTCATCTGGACCGGTGCGCAGGCGGCCGGGAAGACCGTGCGGGACTTCGGCGAGTTCCAGTCGATCGAGAGCAAGCCGGCCGACGCGTCCTGGCAGAACCTGTACTGCGACGCCAAGAACATGGACGCCACCGGCCAGACGACCGCCTACCCCATACAGACCGGCTCGGCGATCCCGTCGCTCAACGCCGTGTCGGCGCCCGGATTCCCGATGTTCGACCTCGACGTCCCGGACATCTACAAGTACCAGATCTGGAAACAGGACTTCGAGAAGAACGGGCCGGCGAACCTGAACATGTTCTGGCTCTCCAACGACCACACCGGTGGTCCGGCGAGCCCGGCGGCCCAGGTGGCGGACAACGACCTCGCGGTCGGCAGGATGGTCGACGAGATCTCGCACAGCAAGTACTGGAAGGACTCGGCGATCTTCGTCGTCGAGGACGACTCCCAGGCTGGCCTCGACCACGTCGACGGCCACCGCGCCCCGATCCAGATCATCAGCCCCTGGGCCCAGCACGGCACCGTCGACAGCCGCTACTACTCCCAGATCACGATGATCCGGACCATCGAGCAGATCCTCGGGATCCACCCGATGAACCAGAAGGACAGCGCGGCCAGCCCGATGACCGGGGCCTTCACCCGGCGCCCGGACTACACGCCGTTCACCGCGCTGCCCAACCGGACGTCACTGACCGACGGCCTGAAGACCCCGCCCGCCTGTGGCGTGGACACCCCCGCTCCGCAGGACCCCAAGGCGGCGGCCGTGCCGGCGGCCAAGGTGCCGGCGGACAAGCGGCAGCTCGCGGCCGAGTGGGACGCATGGAAGTCCAAGCAGCGCCTCACCGGCCCCCACGCCGTCCCCGACTTCGCCAACCCCGCGCAGATGAACCACCTCACGTGGTACCAGACGCACAACTGGGCGAAGCCGTACCCCGGGGAGAAGAAGATCTACGCGCCCAATGACGTGCCGGGTGCCTACCTCCCGTCGTCGGAGTCCGACGGCTGACGCGGACCGGCCCCGTCGAGTGCCCCTGGCCGGCTTCACCGCCCGCCAGGGGCCCTTCCGTCCTCCCCGTGGAAGACGGCCTGTCCCGAGGCCCGCGGCTCCAGGTGGGACGCGAGCACCGCGGCCTGGACGCGCCGCTGGACGCCCAGCTTCGCCAGCATCCGTGAGATGTGGTTCTTGACGGTCTTCTCCGACAGATACAGCCGCTGGCCGATCTCACGGTTGGTCAGACCGTCCCCGATCAGGGCGAGGATGTCCCGTTCGCGCGGCGACAGGCTCGCCAGCTCCGGCGGCAGCGACGGGGCGTCCGCCGGGTCGGTACGCAGGGAGCGCATCAGCCGGGCCGTGGTCGCCGGGTCGAGCATCGACTGTCCTGAGGCGACGGTACGGACCGCGGAGACGAGGTCGGAGCCCTTGATCTGCTTCAGCACATAGCCGGAGGCCCCGGCCATGATGGCGTCCAGCAGGGCGTCCTCGTCGTCGAACGAGGTCAGCATGAGACAAGCCAGTTCCGGCATCCGGCTGCGCAGCTCCCGGCACACCGAGATCCCGTCCCCGTCCGGCAGCCGCACGTCGAGCACGGCCACGTCCGGGCGCACGGCGGGGCCGCGGACGAGGGCGTGCTCCGCGGTGTCGGCGTCCCCGACCACCGCGATGTCCGGTTCGGCGTCGAGCAGGTCGGCCAGTCCGCGCCGGACGACCTCATGGTCGTCCAGCAGGAACACACGGATCGGGTGCTGCTCCGTGAAGCTGCGCGTCTCGGTCATGGCGACCTCTCGTTCCCGGGGACGGACAGACAGCGGGCTGTCCTCGACGCTGATCATCCAACCAAGGGGGTGCAGGGACTAGGGCCGACCGGCCCCCTGAGCGCATGGCCGTCACGCTGGAGTTCGAGCAGTCCGGCTCCGTCCACCACCGTCGGCATGAAGGCGTGGCAGCGCTGACGAGGTGCGGGGTGCCGTACATGGTGGACTCCATGAGGTCCGCGGCGGCCGGTCCGTTCTCAGCATGGGCCCGTGCCACCGCACGAGCCAGGGGCCACCAGGCCCCCGGGCGGTCCGTTCGGCCGCCACTCGGTACGCGGTACGACGGCGAGACGGGTCAGTCCGGCACAGGGCCGTGCGGCCACTGGCCCCGCGGGCAGACCACGACCATGCTGGAAGCGGAGCCTCGGCCCCGGGAGGTGGAGACGATGCCCCGAGCCGTCACGGCAGATCCCGACGACCGGCCCGAGAGCCGCGCCGCCGAGTGGGCGGCGCGCGAGGCGGGGCTCCGCGGTCTGCCGCCGAGGACCGTGCCCGTCCGGCAGCGGACGCCCGAGCCCCTGGCCCAGGCCCCGCCGCTCGGCGCCGGCGTCCGGCAGCACGGGAGCGAGCAGGTCCCCCGGAGGCCCGCCGGGATGCTGCGCACCCGGCGGCGGCTCCCGGCCGTGAAGGTGATCGGGTCCGTCCTCCACCACGTCACCGCTCCGGTGGCGGTGGTCCCGCACGAATGACCCGTCGCTGGGGTGGTGAGCACGATGGACCTTCCGATCGTCGTCGGTGTCGACGGCACCGAGCCGAGCCTGCGCGCCGTCGACTGGGCGGCCGGCGAGGCCGCGCTGCGCGGGGCACCGCTCCGGCTCGTCTACGCCTCCCTCTGGGAGCGCTACGAAGGCGCCCTGCTGGCGCAGGAACTCGGCAAGCCGTTGGAGGAGGTGATGGCGCGGGACGTCGTCGGCGCGGCGGAGCAGCGCGCCCTGCGCCGCCGGCCCGAGGTGAAGATCACCACCGACGTGCTGCCCGAGGAACCGGAACACGGGCTCGTACGAGTGAGCGGCACCGCCCTCGCCGTGGTGCTGGGCTGCCGGGGCCGCGGCGGGGTGGCCGAGGCGCTGCTCGGTTCCGTCAGCCTCACGGTCGCCGCGCACGCGCACTGCCCGGTCATCGTGCTGCGCGGCAACCACGCCGACCAGGCCCGCTCCGGGACGCAGGGCCGGATCGCGCTCGGCGTCGGTGACGGGCCGAGCGGCTCGGCCGTGCGCTTCGCCGTCGAGGAGGCCTTCCTGCGCGGAGTGCCCCTGGACGCCGTACGGGCCTGGCGGCGCCCCGCGCATGTGCTCTCCGGTCACCCTCCGGGCGCCGGTGGACCGGCGCTTTCGGAGCGGCAGCGGGCCGGTGCGTTGCTGGAGGACGCGCTGCGGGACGCGCCGGCCGACCTGAAGGTGGACCGCCGCGTCGTCGAGGGTCAGGCCCGTGACGTGCTGGCGGCAGTCTCCCGCGAGGCCGATCTGCTCGTCGTCGGCCGACGACGCCACGGTCACGTCGGCAGCCGGCTCGGCCGTGTCGCCCACGCGGTGTTGCACCACACGGCGTGCCCCGTGGCCGTCGTACCCGAACTCCACTCACATCCCCCCGGTGCCGTCGGCTGATCAGGAGGGGGGTCCGCTGGGCGCCGACGGGTGCGGGGGTATGCGTTCGTGCACCTCGAAGACGTGCCCCAGTCCCGTGACCCGCAGCATCCTGCAGAAGCCCGGACTCACCGCGACCAGCCGGAGCCGGCCGCATCGGGCCAGTGCCCGGTTGCGGGCGCGGCACAGGACGCTCAGGCCCGCGCAGTCGATGAACGTGACCGGCCGCAGATCCAGTATCAGGTCGGGGCGGGGGTACGCGGTGAGGGCGTCGAGCCGCTCCGACACCGTGGGAGCCGTCAGCAGGTCGATCTCGCCGTGCAGGGACACAACCGTTGCTCCGCCGGCCGCGCCGTCGGCCACGACCACCGCCTGGTGGGTGCTGTGACCTGCCTCGGGGGCCGCGTCGTTCTGGGACATGGGACGAGCAAACCGGGAGACCGGGAGGGGACGGAAGGGCCGTACGGCCCTGCTCCCGGTCCGTCCGACCACGGGTCCGGCGTAGCGCGCCCGTGTGGAACCGATACCGTGGAGGTGACCCGTCGGTGCACGGGCGTGCGCCGATGTGCTGGAGGGGTGTGGTGGCAAGCCCGGAGGAGCCCCGCGTACGACTGCCGCAGCTGAAGCTCGACGAGCTGCTGGAGGAGCTGCAGGCCCGGATCAACGCGGTCCGGGGCACGCAGAATCGCGTGCACAGCCTGCTGGAGGCGGTGCTCTCGGTCGGCCGGGAACTGGACCTGGCGCAGGTGCTGCGCGCCATCGTGGAAGCGGCCGCGGCACTCGTGGACGCCGAGTACGCCGCCCTCGGCGTGATCGGACCGGACGGCACGCGGCTGTCCGCCTTCCACACCGTGGGCGTCACCGAGGAGCGTATCTCCGAGATCGGCGCCTACCCGGAGGGCCACGGCATCCTCGGCGAGCTGATCCGGAACCCGCATTCGCTGCGGCTCGCGAAGATCTCCGCGCATCCGGCCTCGTACGGCTTCCCGCGCAACCACCCGCCGATGAACAGCTTCCTCGGTGTCCCGATCCGGGTCCGCGACCAGGTCTTCGGCAACCTGTACCTGACCGAGAAACGAAGTGGCGCGGAGTTCGACGAGGAGGACGAGTCGGTGCTGTCCACGCTGGCCGTGGCCGCCGGCGTGGCCATCGACAACGCGCGCCTGTACGAGGAGTCCCGGCTGCGCGAGCGCTGGCTGCGTGCGAACGCCGAGATCAGCCACAGCCTGATGTCCGGTACCGACCGCGCCGACACCCTGGGGCTGATCGCCGAGCGCGCCCGGGAGATCTCGGGTTCGGCACTCGCGGCGGTCGCCATGCCCATGGAGAGCACGAAGTCGCTCAGTGTGGAGATCGCCGTCGGTGTGGACGCGGAGGCACACCGCGGTCTGGTGCTGCCCGTGCAGGAAAGCCTGATGGGGCTGGCGTACGCCGCGGCGGCCCCGGTCACCAGCGACGACGTCGTCCATGATCCGAGGATCTCGCCTGAGCCGCCGCGCTTCGGCGGGCTCGGTCCCGCCGTGGCCGTGCCGATCGGCACGGGCGCGGGCGGGGTACGGGGCGTGGTCCTGGTGGCCCGCGAGCTCGGCCGGCCGGTCTTCCTGGAGAAGGAGACCGAGATGCTGCAGGGCTTCGCCGCCCAGGCCGCGATCGCGATGGAGCTGGCCGAGCGCAGGCAGGACGCCCAGCAGATCGCGCTGCTGGAGGACCGCGACCGCATCGCGCGGGACCTGCACGACCTCGCCATCCAGCGGCTGTTCGCGACGGGGATGACCCTGCAGAGCGCAGGCCGTTTCATCGAGCATCCCGAGGCCGCCGAGCGGGTGCTGCGGGCCGTGGACGACCTGGACGAGACCATCAAGATCATCAGGTCGACGATCTTCGGGCTGCGGGCACACGTGGGCGCGGCCGGCAGCGGACTGCGCACGCGGGTCGTCCGCGTGGTCGGCGAGGCCGCCCCCGTGCTGGGTTTCGCCCCCAGCGTGCGCATGGAAGGCCTGCTCGACACCGATGTGCCGCCCGACATCGCCGACCACATCGTGGCCGTGCTCTCCGAGGCCCTCACCAACATCACCCGGCACGCCCACGCCGAGCGGGCCCAGGTCGTGCTGACGACCGACGGCCGCGAGGTGTGTCTGAAGGTCTCCGACGACGGTGTGGGCATCCCGCCCGGCGGCCGGCGCAGCGGGCTGTCCAACATGGCCGAGCGGGCGGAACGGCTGGGCGGCCGGCTGGAGGTGACCCGTCCCGCGGAAGGCGGCGCCACCCTGGACTGGCAGGTCCCGCTGCCGGCCGGATGACCGCCTTCCGCCGTCGGGGACCGACCGCGGGCCGCCGCGCCCGGCTCCTGCGTGCCGTGGCTCACTCGGCGCGGGCCGCGGTGAGCCTGCAGTCCACGGCGACGACGCCCTCGACGCCGTGCGCCAGGCGGGCGGCGAGAGGAATCCGCTCGGCGTCCCGGACCCGCCCGGTCAGGGTCGCGACGCCCTCGGTGACCACGATGTGCACGGGCTCGACCGGGTCGGGGAACAAGGGGTCGACGACGTCGCGCCGGATCTCGTCGGCGAGGTCGTCGTCCGGGCGCAGGAAGACCTTGAGCAGGTCCCCGCGGCTGACCACGCCTTCGAGCACCCCCGCGGCGTTCACGACGGGGAGCCGCTTGACGAGCCGCAGCGCCATCACGCGCGCGGCCTCGGGGAGCGTGGCGTCGGCGTGCACGGTGACGGCCGGGCTGCTCATCAGCTCCTCGGCGCACACGGCGCCCGCCTTGGCCAGGCTGGGCAGCCGGCGCAGCTGCGTGAACCGGTCCGGATCGCTGTCCCGGAACTCCTCCTTGGGCAGCAGGTCCGCCTCGGACACCACGCCGACGACCCGGCCGTCGCCCTCCAGCACCGGAAGGGCGCCGACCTTCCACTGCTCCATGCGCTCGACGATGTCCTTGAACAGCGCCTTGCGGCCCACGGCGACCACGGCACGGGTCATCACGTCCCGCACGCGGTGCGCGCCGCCGTCCATGCTCTCCTGCGCACAGGACCGGGCGGTCACATCGCACCACCGCTGCCGTAGGGGGCGTAGAGGTCGAGCAGCCGGACCCGGGAGGCGTGCAGCCGTTGGGCGACCACGCGTCCGATCCAGACGGCGACCGCCCGGCCGAACTCGGCGTCCCCGGCACACATCACCCGCACCGCCTCGGCGTCGAACTCCCAGGCCCGTACCGGGCTCGTCGCCTCGGCGCCCAGGTGCCACAGGTACGGCGGGAAGTGCCACGACCAGCCGACCAGTTCGCCCTGGCCGAGGGACTCGATGACGGCGGCCCGGCGGCCGGGCACACGCAGGTCGAGGGCGACGGTGCCGGTGCGCACGATCCAGAAGCGGTCGGCGCGCCGTCCCTCCTCGAACAGCCTGACTCCGGCCTCGAAGGAGACCTCGCGAGCGAGGCTCATCAGCCGATCGCGGTACGCGGGCTCAAGGGCCGCGGTCATGGTCGTGACGGAGGTCATCGCACCGGCTCCCTTCCTGGCCTGTCCTCCCAGCGTGGGCGCGCCCGATCAGGACCACCACGGGCCGCTCGGACCCGCCCCGGGGCCCTTCGGCCTCAGATCCGGCGACGGGTTCCCCCGGGAGACCCGGTGAGTCCCGAAAAGGAACCTACTATGGGCGCATGAGGATGCACACCGCTGACGAGACCTGCGGCATCGCCCAGGCCGCGCTGGTCCTGGGGGACTGGTGGAACGTGCTGGTGCTGCGGGAAGTCGCCCGCGGACACGTCCGCTTCGACGCGCTCGCCGAGGAGATCGGCCTGTCCCGCAAGGTCCTCACCGAGCGGCTCGGCCGGCTCGTCGCCCATGGCGTCCTGCGGCGCAGCCCCTACCAGCGGCGACCGGTGCGTCACGAGTACCTGCTCACCGACTCCGGGGTCGCGCTGTTGCCCCTGCTCGTCGCCATGCAGGACTGGGGTGACCGCTGGGTGCTGGGCGACGGCAGCGTCACCGCGACGGCGGCGCAGGACAGCGCCGAGCACGGCCGGGTCCACGCCCTGGCCGGTACCCGGCTGCCCGACGGCCTCGAACTGCCGGGCACGCGGGGCGCCGACCTGCCCCTGGCCGCGCCGGGCCGCGCCGCGACCGTACTGTTCACCTACCCCGGTACCGGAGTCGAATGGGGCGAGCCGATCCCCGGCGCCGCCGGCTGCACCCTGGAGAACCGGCTCTTCCGGGACGCCTGGCCCGACTTCCGGCGGGCGGGTGCGGACGTACGCGGCGTCAGCACCCAACTCCCTCACGAGCTGGCGGAATTCGCCCGCACCGAGCAGGTCCCGTACGACCTTCTCTCCGACGCCCGCCACCGACTGGCCGCCGCCCTGCGACTGCCGACCTTCCGTGGTGCGGGCCGGCTGCGGCACAAGCGCCTGATCCTCGTCGTCGACGCCGCACGCACCGTCCGGCACACCCTGTTCCCGGTCGTCGACATCCCGCACGCGGTACAGGAGAGCCTGCGGCTGGCCGCCGACTGTGCCCGGAACGCATGAGCCGCGGGGCCGTGCAGGACTCGCCGCTCACGACCACGCGGGCGCCTCGGGCACCGGATGCCGTCGGTCGAACTCCTCGGAGAGCATGCCCATCACGACGAGATCGCGGTGCCGGCCGGCGAGGAAGACGCGTTCGCGTAGCCGGCCTTCCTCGACGAAGCCCAGCCGCTCGTGCAGCGCCAGCGATGCCTCGTTGTGTGCGAAGATCCGTGCTTCGCACCGGTGGAAACGCCGCTCCGCGAACATGAACCGCAGCAGCAGCACCGCCGCCTGGGCCGCGTACCCCTGGCGCCGGTGTGCCGCGCCGATCGTGATGCCGTACTCGAACCAGCCCGCGCGCGGGTCGGCGTGGTACGAGCCGACAGCACCGACCAGCTCCCCGGAGTCGACGGCCTCGACAGCGAGCTGGAAGCAGTCGCCGTCGGGTGCGGCGACAGCCTGCTCCTTGGCCCAGCTGCGAAAACCCTCGGCGGAGCGCGGTGGGTTCAGCAGATCCCCCAGCTGCTCCTCGTCCTCGGTGAAGCCCATGAACGCGGCCCAGTCATCGGGCTCGATACCGCGCAGGCGTATCCGCTCGCCCCTCCAGAACGATGTCATCGCGCCATCCGATCATGGTGGCAGACGCGACGTCCACGGCTTTTGCCGGCCGGTCGCCGCTCACGGCTTGCGGGCGAGTCCACCGTGCTCGGCGATGACCTCCGGAGTGGGCGAGCCGGGCTCCGGACGCCACTGCGTCACCGGGACGACGCCCGGCTCGATGAGCTCCAAGCCGTCGAAGAACGCGGTGATCTCGCCGACGGTACGCAGGTTGTACGGGACGGCGCCGCTGCTGTTGTAGGAGTCCTGGGCCTGCTCGAAGACGGGGTCGATGCCGCGGGAACCGTCGTTGACGCAGAGGTGACTGCCCGAGGGCAGGGCGTCCATCAGCCGGGTGGCGATGGAGCGGGCCTGCCCGTGGTCGGCGACGTGTCCCAGGATGTTGCTCAGGATCAGCGCGGTGGGGCGGCCGAGGTCCAGTGTCGGTGCGGCGGCCGCGAGGATGCGGTCCGGGTCCGTCACGTCGGCGTCGATGTAGGAGGTCGCCCCCTGGGGGGTGGAGTAGAGCAGGGCGCGGGCGTGCGCGAGAACCATCGGGTCGTTGTCGACGTAGACGATCCGCGCCTCGGGGGCGAGCCGCTGGGCGACCTCGTGTGTGTTCTCGGCGGTCGGCAGGCCGGTGCCGACGTCCAGGAACTGCCGGATGCCCGCCTCACGGACCAGATACGTGATGGTGCGGCGCAGGAAGGCGCGGCTGCTGCGGGCGATCGTGACGATGCCGGGGTAGACCGCGGTGTACGCGTCGCCGGCCGCCTCGTCGACGGGGTAGTTGTCCTTGCCGCCGAGCCAGTAGTTCCAGATGCGGGCGGAGTGCGGCACCGATGTGTCGATCTTCTGCCGCGTCGTCGCTTCGGGCGTCGTCGAGGGCTCGGTCATGAGTCGTGTCCGTCTTTTCGGTCGTGGCGGGGATCCTTCACGGCACAACCTATGCGGCAACGTCCGCCTTTCGCCCGCCAGTTCGGGTTTCCCGCCGGCGGCACCGGAGCGGGGCCGTCCGCCGCGAGAGCACCTCAGCGCCCTGTACCGGTCGAAAGGGGATGCCCGAGCCTAGGGTGGGGGTATGGGCGACGGTGCCGTGACGCTGTTCCTGTGCGGTGACGTGATGCTCGGGCGCGGCGTCGACCAGATCCTGCCGCATCCCGGAAGCCCGGTGCTGCGCGAGGGGTACGTGACGGATGCCCGGACGTACGTGGAGCTGGCCGAGGCGGTCAGCGGTCCCGTCCCCGCGCCCGTCGACCCCGTCTGGCCGTGGGGCGCGGCGCTGCCGTTGCTGGACCGGTCCGCCCCGGACGCCCGGATCGTGAACCTGGAGACGGCTGTCACGGAAAGTGACGAGTTCGCCTGCGGCAAGGCGGTCCACTACCGGATGCACCCGGCCAACCTGCCCGCGCTGACGGTGGCCCGGCCCGATGTGTGCGTGCTGGCCAACAACCACGTCCTGGACTTCGGCCGGCGGGGCCTCGAAGAGACGCTGGCCTCGCTCGCCGGTACCGGAGTGCGGGCTGTCGGCGCCGGACGCGACGCCGACGAGGCCTACGCGCCCGTGGCGGTGTCCGTGGGGCACGGCCGCCGCATCGTGGTCCTCGCCCTCGGAGCGCTGTCCAGCGGCATCCCGCCCGACTGGGCGGCGACCACGGACCGGTCCGGTGTCGCGTACGTCCGTGAACTGACGTCGGCCGCTGCCGAGGCGGCCGTCCAGCGTGTGCGGCGGTCGAAGCGGCCGGGCGACATCGTGGTCGTCTCGGTGCACTGGGGATCCAACTGGGGCTATCTCGTGCCCCGCGAGCAGACGCGTTTCGCGCGCGCCCTGGTCGACGGCGGCGTCGACATCGTTCACGGCCACTCCTCGCACCACCCCCGGCCCGTGGAGATGTACCGGGGCCGCCTCGTCCTCTACGGGTGCGGCGACTTCATCGACGACTACGAGGGCATCTCGGGCTACGAGGAGTACCGCGACGACCTCCGGCTGGGTTACCTGGTCTCGGTGGACGAGGACACGGGGTGCACCACCGGCATGCGGATGTTCCCCCTGCAGGCGCGGCGGATGCGGCTGGAGCCCGCGGCGGAACAGGACCGCGCCTGGCTGCGCGCGACCCTCGACCGGATCAGCTACGGCGTCCGTATCGGGATGGAGGCCGACGGCACGCTCAGCCTCGGATCCGGCGGGTAGGCGCGGACCGGCACGGGTACCCGTCCGGTCGGCAGACGTTCCCTGAGGAGATGACTCGGATGCTGTTCCTCGGACTGCTCCTTCTCGCGGGCACGGGCGCCTTCACCGCCCTGGCGATCATCGGAAACATGTCGGGCGGACCCGAGTACACGGTCTCCGTCCTCGGCCACGACATCGCCGCCATGAACGGCCTGGCCCTGTTCAGCTCGGGCCTCGCGCTGGCGCTCCTCTTCTGCCTGGGCCTGGCGATGCTGACCACGAGCGCCGCCCACCGCCACCGCCGCCATCGCGCTCCCTGGAACCGCAGGACGCAGGACACCACCACGCTCGGGGGCGGGATGACAGGGCCGGCGGGACCGGGGGCACGGGTCTGAGCGCCCTTCATGCGGGCTTTTCGCGGCCCCGTACGTACGCGCCCGCGCGCGCCGCGGCCTCGGCGGCCTCGGCGGCCCGGTCGGCAGCGGCCTCGTCGAGCGGGCCGCCACCGATGAGCAGCCGGTAGTACAGCGGGGCGGAGACGGCGCGGACCACCTCCTCGGCGTCGGTGCCTGCGGGCACCTCGCCCCGCTCGACGGCCTGGCGGACGCAGGGGGCCCACTCCGCGACGCGGATGTCGTAGAAGCGGTGCAGGGCCGCGGCCGTCTTCGTGTCGCCGGTGGCCGCCGCGATCAGCGCCTTGAACAGCGCCGCCTGCCGGGGGTCTGTCAGGGTGCGCTGCACCAGGCGGGCGTTGGCCTTCAGGTCGCCGCTCAGGGAGCCGGTCTCGGTGCGCGGCGCGGACTGCTCGGCCATGTCCAGCAGCACGTCGGCGACCAGCCCCGTCACCGTTCCCCAGCGTCGGTAGACGGTTGTCTTGCCCACGCCGGCGCGGCGTGCGACGTCGGCCAGATCGAGGTGGGTGAAGCCGAGTTCGGTCAGTGCGTCCTCGGCCGCCCGCAGCACCGCCTCCCGCACACGCGCCGTGCGCCCTCCGGGTCGTACGGTTCCCGGCTCGTTCTCGCCCGCCATAACGGTACTCCAGTTCCATTAATCGCTCGGTCCTGCTACCTTGGCGGCAGCTAACGGAACTATAGACCCGTTAGCTGTCCACTTCGGAAGGGGTCTGACATGGAATACAGGCGATTGGGCGCGTCCGGACTCATGGTTCCCGCGCTGAGTTTCGGAGCCGGCACCTTCGGGGGCCGGGGCCCGCTCTTCAGCGCCTGGGGCACGACCGACGCCCGGGAGGCGCGCCGTCTCGTGGACATCTGCCTGGACGCCGGCATCACGATGTTCGACACCGCTGACGTCTACTCGGCCGGCGCCTCCGAGGAAGTGCTGGGGGAAGCGATCAAGGGCCGCAGGGACCAGGTGATCGTCTCCACCAAGGCCGGCCTGCCGCTGGGGGACGGGCCGGGCGACGCCGGATCCTCCCGCTCCCGGCTGATCACCGCCTGCGAGGACGCCCTGCGCCGGCTGGGCACCGACCGTCTCGACCTGTTCCAGCTGCACGCCTTCGACGCCGGGACGCCGGTGGAAGAGGTGCTGGCCACCCTCGACATGCTCGTCCAGGCCGGGAAGGTGCGCTACGTCGGCGTGTCCAACTTCTCCGGCTGGCAGGTGATGAAGTCCCTCGCGGCCGCGGAGAAGCACGGTCACCCGCGCTATGTGGCCCACCAGGTGTACTACTCCCTCATCGGCCGCGACTACGAGTGGGAACTCATGCCGCTCGCCCGGGACCAGGGCCTCGGCGCGATCGTCTGGAGCCCGCTCGGCTGGGGCCGCCTCACCGGCAGGATCCGCCGCGGCGTGCCGCTGCCCGACGACAGCCGACTGCACCGCACCGCCGACTACGGCCCGCCCGTCAGCGACGAAGACCTCTACCGGGTGGTGGACGCGCTGGAGGAGATCGCGGAGGAGACGGGCAGGGCCGTGCCGCAGATCGCCCTCAACTGGCTGCTCCAGCGGCCCACCGTGTCCTCGGTCATCATCGGCGCCCGCGATGAGCGGCAGCTGCGCCAGAACCTCGGTGCCGTCGGCTGGAGCCTCACACCCGAGCAGCTGGCGAGACTCGATGCGGCGAGCCATCGGCCGGCGCCGTACCCGTACTTCCCCTACGAGCGCCAGGAGGGATTCGCCCGCCTGAACCCGCCGCTCTTCGCCGCGCCGAGCTGAGGAACGGCAGGGTGGCCGGATGCGCCGGAACGATCACCCGCGCCGCGTCACGTAGCCCTCGTTCACGGCTGGAGGCCGGCGCGGACGAGCCGGAACGCGGCCGCCGGGTCCGCGGCGCGTGTGACGCCGCGCCCGACGACGACGTGAGAGGCGCCGGCGGCCATCGCCGCGGACGGTGTCGCCGGGCGGGCGTGGTCGGCCGGAGCATCGCCGGGCAGGGTGACGCCGGGGGTGACGATCAGAGCATCGCCACCCAGTGCGCCGCGCAGGGCCGCGACGTCCTGGGGCGAGGCGATCACCCCGTGACAACCCGCTGCGTCCGCCAGGCGGGCCAGCCTGAGCACCTGCTCCTCGGCCGAGTCGGCGACGCCGATGTCGGCCAGATCCTCGTCGGTCATGCTGGTGACCACGGTCAGGGCAAGGATCCGCAGGTCCGGGAAGGCGCGGGCGGCATCGACGGCGGCAGCCATGATGCCCGTACCGCCCATGCCGTGCACCGTCACCATGGAGACGCCCAGGGACCCGGCGGCGCGGACCGCCGCGGCGACCGAGTGAGGGATCTCGAACAGCTTGAGGTCCAGGAACACCTCCTTGCCCTGCGCGACCAGGTGCCGGACGAAGTCGGGGCCGGCCACGGTGAGCAGCTCCAGGCCCACCTTGTAGAAACGGCACGCGTCGCCCAGCCGGCCGACCGTCTTCTCGGCGGCGGCGCGGTTGTCGCAGTCCAGGGCGACGATGATCGGGTTGTCTTGATCCACGAGGTCATTGTGCGGTGAAGCTGACGCCCTGGGCGAGGGTCAGGGCGCTGGAGTAGTTGATGGTGTTGGTGGCCGAGCGCATGTAGGCCTTCCATGCGTCGGAGCCGGACTCCCGGCCGCCCCCGGTGTCCTTCTCGCCGCCGAAGGCACCACCGATCTCGGCGCCGGAGGTACCGATGTTGACGTTGGCGATGCCGCAGTCGGAGCCCGCCGCGGACAGGAAGATCTCGGCCTCCTGCTGGTCGCGGGTGAAGATGCTGGACGACAGCCCCTGGGGGACGTCGTTGTGCAGGGCGATCGCCTCCTCAAGGGTGTCGTAGGTGAGGACGTACAGGATCGGCGCGAACGTCTCCTCCCGTACGACGTCGGTCTGTTCACCGACCCGGACGAGGACCGGCTCGGTGTAGGCCGCCGCGGGCGCGGCCTCGGCCAGGCGCCGGCCTCCGCCGGCCAGGACCCTGCCGCCCTGGGCCTGCACGCGGGAGAGGGTGTGCTGCATGGCGTCGAGCGCCCCCGTGGAGATGAGCGGGCCGACCAGCGTGGTGTCGTCGAACGGGTCGCCGATGGGAAGCCTGGCGTAGGCGGCGGTCAGCCGCTCGACGACGGTGTCGGCGATGTCGCGGTGCACGATGAGGCGCCGCAGCGTCGTGCAGCGCTGGCCCGCGGTGCCGGCCGCGGCGAAGACGATCGCCGGGACGGCGAGGTCCAGGTCGGCGGAAGGGGCGACGATCGCGGCGTTGTTGCCGCCGAGTTCCAGCAGACTGCGGCCGAAGCGGGCGGCCACGCGGGGGCCCACCTCGCGGCCCATGCGGGTGGAGCCGGTGGCGCTGACGAGGGCGACGCGGGGGTCGTCGACGAGCCTCTCACCGACGGCGCGGTCACCGAGCAGGAGGCGGTGCACGTCCCGGGGCGCGTCGGCCTCGTCGGTGGCGCGGGCGAGCAGGTGGTCACAGGCCAGGGAGGTCAGCGGGGTGAGTTCCGAAGGCTTCCAGATCACGGTGTCGCCGCAGACCAGGGCGATCGCGGTGTTCCAGGACCACACGGCGGCGGGGAAGTTGAAGGCGGAGATGACGCCGACCACGCCGAGGGGGTGCCAGGTCTCGGCCAGCCGGTGGCCGGGGCGTTCGGAGGCGATCGTACGGCCGTACAGCTGGCGGGACAGGCCTACGGCGAAGTCGCAGATGTCGATCATCTCCTGGATCTCGCCGAGCGCCTCGGAGCGGATCTTGCCCGCCTCGATGGTGACCAGGTCGGCCAGGTCGCTCTTGTGCGCGCGCAGCAACTCGCCCAGGCGGCGCACCAGTTCGCCGCGGCGTGGCGCGGGTGTGGTGCGCCAGGTGAGGAAGGCCGTACGGGCGGCCGTGACGGCCTCATCGGTGTCGGCGCCGGTGGCGGCCGTCAGCCCGAAGAGGTGCTCGCCGGTGAGGGGCGTACGGGCGTGCAGGTCGTTGCCCTCGGGCACGTCGACACCGATGTTCTTCAGGGCGGCACGGGCGCGGGCGCGCAGGTCGTCCGTGCTGGGCAGTGCGCTGCTGGTCATGGTGGTCCTCGAAGGTGAGAGGCGTCAGCCGGGCGGATGGGGGAGGCCGAGTTCGCGGGCGACGTGGGCGAGGGAGCGGTTCTGCTGCTCTTCGTAGAGCGCGTAGGGGTCCAGGACGTCGTGGTCGATGGCGCCGGAGAGCCGGGCGGCGTCGTAGGCGGTACCCGGCTGGTCGTTGTCGCGGGTGCCCTCGCCGCCGAGGTTGGACCGGAAGATGCCGGCGGCGGAGCGGGGCAGGAAGTCCTCGTAGACGAGGGGCTCAGCGGTGATCCAGCCCTGCCGCACCAGTTCGCCGGTGGCGGTGGGCGGCGGGCTGCCGTCGCGCGGCCGGGCGGGGTGGGGACGGTAGGTGAAGTACGCCAGCTTCCCGGCGGCGAGTTCCTGCTCGCTGCCGGGCATGTGCCGTTCCCACACCGCGCGTGCGAGGTCGGCGCGGGCTCGCGAGGGGTTCCGGGCCACCTGCTCGTCGACGCGGCCGAGGAGGTCGTCGTAGAGCGCGCGTCCCTGTCGGGTCAGGGCGATGCCGCGGGCTTCGACCTCGCCGAAGCGGACCCGCAGGGCACCGCTGACGACGCTGCCGTCCGGGGTGCGCAGGGCGCGGGGTTCCGCCAGCGCCCGGAAGGAGGTCTGCCGCAGCAGGACGTCGGGGCCCTTCCAGGCCGGTGGGCCCTGGATGGTGTCGATCATCTCGATGCCGCGCTCGGTCATGCGCCGGTACAGCTCGTCGATGTCCAGGACGCGCGGGGTGAGGTGGTTGATGTGCGTGCTGCGGACGCCGCCGACGTCCGCGGCGACGGCGGAGATCCGCTCCAGGGTCTCGTACCAGGCCTTGTCGACCGGTTCGGGGGACAGCTCGAAGGCCTGCACGGCGAGCTGCAGGAACCGCTCGGCCTCCTGCCGGGGCAGTTCCCGCTCGGCGGCGGCACGGTCGGCCAGCGTGAGCAGCTCCGGAGGAAACAGTTCGCGGGCCGCGAGGAAGGCTTCGAGGCGCCGGCGCAGGTCCGGGCCGAAGAAGCGGAGGTCGCCGGGGGTGAGCATGGAGGTGAACACCCGGAAGGGGTTGCGTGCCAGTTCCGCGCCGTCGACCGGGCGGAACGCGGTGGAGACCACGGGAACGGCGCTGGCCGCGGCCTCCCGAAGGTCGTAGAACCCGACCGGGTGCATGCCGAGGGCGGCGAAGACGCGGGCGACCTGCTGCAGTTCGCGCGGCGTGCCGACGCGGATGGCGCCGTGCCGCTCGGCGCTCACCCGGCTGATGGACCCCAGGCGCTCGGCGTCGGGTCCCCGCGCGCGCAGCACGTCCTCGTTGACCTCGCGCGAGACGTCCACGAGCGTGCTGTAGGCGGGGACCTCCTGCGCGTACATCCGCGACAGCCGGGCGGCGAAGGCGGCCCGCAGGCGCCACTGACTGATCGTCGACATGCTTCGGCCTTCCGGAGGGGGTTCACACCACGTGGGCTTCGGGACGGACGCCGGCGCCGTGCCGGAAACGGTCGGCGCTGAGCGGGGAGATGTCGGTGAACGGCTCGCGCTCCAGGTACAGGTCCCGCACCACCTCACCGACCGCGGGTGCCTGGAGGAAGCCGTGTCCGGAAAACCCGGTGGCGTACAGGAAGCCGGGCAGCTCGCCGGAGCGGCCGATGAGCGCGTTGTGGTCCGGCGTGACCTCGTACAGGCCCGCCCACCCCCCGGCCGTCCGCATGCCGGCCAGCGCCGGTGCGCGGCGGCGGGCGACGGCGCGGAACAGCTCCAGCCACTCCGGCGTCCAGGTGGTGTCGAAGCCGTCCTGCTGGCCCGGGTCGGCCAGCCCGAACAGCAGACCGTCGTCGCTGTTGTGGAAGTAGGCGGTGGAGGAGAAGTCGATGGTGAACGGGACCCGTGGAGCGGGCGGCGTGAGCGGCTCGGTGAACGCGACCTGCCGTCGCACGGGCCGCACCGGCAGGTCGACGCCGGCCATGGCGCCGATCCGCGCCGACCAGGCCCCGGCCGCGCAGACGACGGTGGGGCAGGTGATACGGCCGTGGCTGGTGTGTACGGCGGTGACGCGGCTCCCGGCCCTGTCGATGCCCATGACCGCGGTGTGGGTGGCGAAGGTGACACCGGCCCGGGCCGCGGCCCGCGCGTACCCCTGGACGACCGGGCCGGGCCGGGCGTGCCCGTCGGCGGGGGAGTACGCGGCGGCCACCAGGCCGTCGGTGCTGAGGTAGGGACACAGGTGCTGGGCGTCGTCGGGGCTGATCATGCGGCTCGGTACGCCTAGGCTGTTCTGGAGCTCGACGGCGGCCTCGAAGGCGCTCGCCTGCTGTGCGCCGTCCAGCAGGAACAGGTAACCGACGGGATCCAGCCCGATGCGCGCGCCGGGCCGCCGGGGAAAGTCCCGGAAGGCCCGCAGGCTGCGGTTGCCCAGCTCGATGTTGAGCGGATCGGAGAACTGGGCGCGGACGCCGCCGATCGGCTTGCCGGAACTACCGTGGCCGAGATCGCCGCGCTCGACGACGACGATGTTCCGCACACCCGCCTCGGCGAGGTGGAACGCGGTGCTCACACCCATGACACCGCCACCGATGATCACCACATCGGCGCAGGCCGGAACGGTACGGAAGGCGGAGGAGGACAACGGGCCGCTCCCTTCCAGAGGCCACCCGGGTTTCCCTTTCGCGGGACGGGGCTGTTCGGTGACGCGGTGATGCCGATCAGCTGTCTCTGCGTCATCGTGCAGCAGCCCGCCCGTCGACGTCCATCAGCGGTAGGTGTCTTCGATCCCGGAACCGTGGATCCGGCGCTCGGCGGCCGGCCTCTCAAGCGCTCAGGAATGGGCCCTGAGGAAGTCGATGAGGGCCGCGTTCACCTCCTGCGGGCGTTCCTGCTGGGTCCAGTGGCCGCAGCCCGCCAGTTCGAGCGGCTTGCGCCACAGGCTGGGCATCAGGTCGGGGAGCTTTTCGATCAGTTCGGGTGTGCCGGGGAAGGCCGGGACGAGGTCGCGGTCACCGTAGATGTACAGGGCGGGCCGGGAGACGACGGCGCCGTGCCAGGGGGCGGTCAGTTCCCAGTTGCGGTCCAGGTTGCGGTACCAGTTGAGAGCACCGGTGAAGCCGCCGGAGAAACTCTCGGTGAGCGCGTCGAGATCGTCCTCGGTGAACCACTCCGGCAGCACCTCGGGATCCGTCATCGTGTCGAGCCAGCCCTGCCCGGGACTCACCAGCGGCTGTTCCACCCCGCCGGTGCGCGGGGCGGAACCGGAAGCCGAGTAGAAGAACTTCCGCAGCGTGGTGCGGACGTCCCTGCCGAACTCGGTGTCGGCCACGCCGGGGCGGTTGAAGTAGTTCCAGTAGAAGCGGCCGCCGAACCGCTTGTCCATGGTGGCGAGCGGGGGCTGGGTCCCCCGGAAGGGAGGCGGCACGCTCAGACCGGCCACCCCGAGCACCATGTCCGGTCGCAGCAGCGCCGTGTGCCAGGCGACCGGAGCGCCCCAGTCGTGCCCGACGACGAACGCCTTCTCCTCGCCCAGCGCCCGGACCAGGCCGACGACGTCGCCGACCAGATGGAAGATGCTGTACGCGTCGACCTCGTCGGGATGGTCGCTGCGCCCGTATCCCCGCTGGTCGGGGGCGACCACGCGGAAGCCGGCGTCGGCCAGGGGGCCGAACTGGCGGTGCCAGGAGTGCCATGACTCGGGGAAGCCGTGCAGCAGCACCACCAGCGGGCCGTCGCCCTGCTCGGCGATGTGCAGCCGGACGCCGTTCACGTCGACCATGCGATGCTCAACCATGCGCACGAGCGTACGCGCCGTGATCTTCGAGCGGCGGCACCGGCCCAGGCGTGCGGCGATCCGGCCCCCGTTCGCCGTACGCGGGGCGGCGATGACGCCGTGACGCACAGCGGCGGCCTGGGCCGCGGGTGCGCCGTGTCGTCTCGTGTCAGGCCGGCCTGACCGGCGTCGGCACCAGCGCGGCCGGGCAGGCCGGCTCGCGGCCGGCCAACGCTTCTCCCCGCGGATTGCCTCAACGGCCCGTTCTCTCAAGGGCATTGACTGCGGGAGTCTTCATTGGTTGAGTGGCTCAGCCACTGAACCACTGTCGTTGGAGGCCCGGGGTGGAAGCACTGCCACGCGAGACGATCGTCGACGTGCTGGAAAGGAGACTGCGCGAGGACATCCTCGCCGGGCGCCATCCGGCCGGGAGCTATCTGCCGCCCGAACGGGAACTCGCCGACGGGTTCGGGGTCACCCGCACCACGCTCAAGCACGCCTTCGGCCGGCTGGCGCACGCCGGCCTGCTGGAGACACGGCACGGAGTGGGCACGCGTGTGAGGGACTTCCTGCGCCTGGGCGGAGCGGACCTGCTGCCGATGCTCGTGCGCCACAGCCCCGACTGGATCGGCGAGATCTTCGAAGTGCGCCGCAGCATCGGTGCGTCGATCGCGGAACGGGCGGCGGCCCGGGTTACGGCGGACCA
The DNA here is from genome assembly GCF_014649495.1 of Streptomyces filipinensis. Lineage (GTDB taxonomy): Bacteria > Actinomycetota > Actinomycetes > Streptomycetales > Streptomycetaceae > Streptomyces > Streptomyces filipinensis. Next base: position 227,217 of record NZ_BMTD01000005.1, read on the forward strand.
GATCACCGAACTGCGCCGGCTGCTGACGGCCGTCGCGGCGGCGGACGGCGGCGACCCGGCACAGCTGGCGGACGCCGAGGTCCACCGGGCGCTGGCCCGGGCCACGGGCAACCGCGTCTACGTCCTGCTGACCAACACGTTGTTCAACGCGTACCTGCCGGTGCGCGCCGCCCTGGTGGGGCCCTTCGAGGACGCCCGCACCGCGCACGACCGCCTCGCCCCCGTGGTCGAAGCCGTGGCGGCCGGCGACCCGGAAGCGGCACGCACCGCAGCCGGCGCCTACCTCTCGGCGACCGAGCGCATCATGCTCGAAGGCCTGGCCCGGTCCGCGGGGCGTGGGGAGACAGCCCGGTGAGCCCGCGCGGAACGGTGTTCCGGGAAACCATGCTGGGCCGCGTACGCCTGGCCGGCGAGGAGAACGACCGCCCCGTGCGGCTCGACCTCGTGGCCCGCGCCGACCGGGTGCTGCTGCCCCACCGGACGACGCGGGCACGGCTGACGGGACGGATCCGGATAGCGGGACGGGCCGACGACAGTGGCATCGAGGGCGAGTTGGAGATCTCGCCGCTGGCCCGCCGCAGGATCCGCTACCGGGCGGGCTTCGACCTGGACGGCCGGCGCCTGCTGCTGGACGGCTGGAAGTCGGTGTCGTTCACGCGTCCGCTGACGTCGATGACCGTACTGCCGTACACCCTGTACGAGGACGGTGCGCGCGCCGGTGCGGGCACCTTGCGCTTCCCCCTCGCCACCGGCCTGCTGCCCTTCCTCGCCGGCTTCCGGTTCCCCCGGACGGCCGTGCCCGCCGACGGCCCCGATCCCGCGCCGCGTTGGGACGGCAGGCCGGGCCGCACGGAGGTCTGGTACACCACGCTGACCGACCCGGCGACCGGCACCGGCGTCTGGCTGCACCACGAGGTCGTCGCGCCCAGCGACGGCTCACCCGCCTACGCCCACGGCTGGGCCGCCCTGTTCCCCGAGGACGGCCCGGTGCAGCACGCCCGTTTCGGACCCACCCCCTGGACGGCGCAGTCCCACGGCTTTCGCACCGAGGACGCCCGTGCCCTGCCCGGTCGCCTCACCGGCTCGGCGGGCCCGTTCCGCTGGGCCCTCTCGGAGGAGCCGCAGGGCCCGCCGCTGTACACCTTTCCGCGCTGGTCCTGGAGACATCCGTGGCTGCCGGCCGCACACCTGCTGCCCGCGGCCCGTGCCCACTACACCGGTACCGTCCGCCACGGCACCGGTGAACTACGGCTCACCGACGCACCCGGCGCGAGCGCCCGCATCTACGGCCACGGCAACGCCCGCCGCTGGGCCTGGCTCCACGCCGACCTGGGCGGCGGTGACGTCCTGGAGATCGTCGCCGCGGTGTCGATGCGGCGAGGCCTGGACGGGCTGCCCCCGCTGGTCTTCCTGCGCCTGCGCCACCACGGTCGCACCTGGCCGCGGAGAGCGGAGCGGTCCGCCGTGGGCTGGGCGGGCATGGGCCGGTTCCGGGCGGACATCGGACTGCCCCGGTGGCGGGTCGGGGGCCGCGCCGGCCTCCAGCGGATCCGGGTGACGGTGACCCAGCCGCCGGAGCGGACACTGGCACTGGACTACACCGATCCGGACGGCTCCGCCGCGGTGTGCCGCAACAGCGAGCGGGCGGACGCGGAAGTGCACCTGGAACGCTGGCGGGGCGGATGGCGGACGCAGGCCCTGTGGCGGTTGTCGGGCACCGCCCATGCGGAGGTCGGCGAGCGATGAGAGCCCCGGCTTCCCCCGCCCTGGAAGGATTCGTCGCGGCCGTCCTCGCTGACGACGGCACGGCCGGGTGGACCCGGGCCGTGCCCCCGCGCGTCGCGGCACTGCTCGACGCCCTGCCCGCTCCGGCACGGCTCGCCGTACGCGCGGCCGCCGCGGCCGTCGACACCTACGCCGTCGCCCGTACCGGCAGGCGACTGTCCGCACTCGGTCCGACGGCGCGGCAGCAGGTCATGGCGTCGCTCGCCTCCCGCCGGGCCCTGCTGCCGCTGCTGGACGCGGTCAAGGTGCCGGTGATGCTGGCCGCCGGCACCGAGCGGACCATGCACCACGACGCGGCACCCCCGCCGTCCGCCCCGAAGGACCCGCCCCTCGACTGCACGCCCTCAGCGCACTGGCCCACGCGGTCCACCGCCGACGCGGTCGTCGTCGGCTCGGGGGCGGGCGGGGCGATGGCCGCCCGGACGCTCGCCGCGGCCGGTCTGAGCGTCGTCGTGGTCGAGGAGGGGGAGCACCACACCACCGCCTCGTTCGCGCGGCGGCCTCCGCTGGACCGCTTCATCGACCTGTACCGGGACGGCGGCGCGACGATCGCCGTCGGCAACCCCCCGCTGGTCCTGCCGGTGGGCCGCGCGGTCGGCGGTACGACCGTCGTCAACTCCGGCACGTGCTACCGCCCTCCGGACCACGTCGTCGACCGCTGGCTGAGCCACTACGGATTCGCGGCCGCCGAGGGCTTCGACTCCCCGCTCGACGAGGTCGAACGCGCTCTGCGGGTGGCACGCCAGCCGCTGGACGTCCTGGGCGACAACGGGCTGCTCGCACTCGCCGGCGCCGAGCAGCTGGGCTGGGCCGCCGCGCCCCTGCGGCGCAACGCCCCCGGCTGCCGGGGCTCGTGCCAGTGCGTCGTGGGCTGCCCCACCGGCGCCAAGCAGAGCGTCCAGCTGTCCGTGCTGCCCGAGGCCTGCGCGGCGGGTGCCCGCATCGTGACCGGCGCCCGCGTACGGCGTGTCCTCACCGACCGCGACGGGCCGCGCGGCCCACGGGCCGCCGGAGTGCTGGCCCGCCGCCCGGACGGCAGTGAACTGGAGATCCTCAGCCCGTTGGTCGTCGTCGCCGCGGGGGCCCTGCACACGCCGCCGCTGCTGCGCCGTTCCGGTCTGGGGGGACACCCGCGGCTCGGCCGTAACCTGAGCGTCCACCCCGCCATCAGCGTCGCGGGCCGCTTCAGCCGGCCCGTCTCCGGCGGGCGGGGCGTCCTGCAGAGCGTCGGAGTGGAGCACCTGCGCGCCGAGGGCATCCTCATCGAGGCCACCGCGGCGCCGCCCGGCATGAGTTCCTTCGTCCTGCCGGGCGTCGGCCGGGAACTGCGACGCGAGATCGAGCGGACGGAGCGGTTGGCCACCCTCGGCGCCATGATCGCCGACCGGCCCTCGGGCCGCGTCCTGGGGAGCGACCGCATACTGCTGCGCTACGACCTGGCGGAGCGCGACGCCGGGCGGCTGCTGCGTGCCCAGCGGGCCATGGGGCGGGTGCTGTTCGCCGCGGGAGCGGAGGAGGTGCTCACGGGCGTCCCGCACGCCCCGCGCGCCCGCACCCCGGCCCAACTGGAGGCACTGCTCGACACGGTGAGTGCGCGCCGCCTCCATGTGTCCGCGTTCCACCCCACGGGCACGGCGGCGGCCGGCGCCGACCCCGAGCGGTCACCGGCGGACCCGCAGGGGCGCCTGCGGGGCGTGCACGGCGTACTGATCGCCGACGGCTCCCTCCTGCCGAGCTGCCCGGAGGTGAACCCACAACTGAGCATCATGGCCGCGGCCCTGGCCGTCGCTCGGCGTTTCGTCACGGGGTCCTGACGACCGAGCGCGGCACCGACCCCCGACGATCCGCCGGCACCGCGAACCGAGCACCGGGGTGTACCGCCTCGCTTGACCTTCACCTTGGGGGAGGCCGCAGCATCGCTGAGGTCGGGCGACTCGCCCGACACGGGGAGGAGCGAGCATGGAGTTGCTGACCATCGGGGCGTTCGCGAAGGCGTCCCGGCTGTCGCCGAAGGCACTGCGTCTCTACGGCGACCTCGGCCTTCTGCCCCCGGCTCGCGTCGACCCGGTGACCGGGTACCGCCTGTACGCACCGGAACAACTGGACCAGGCCCGACTGGTCGCCTGGCTCAGACGCCTGGGGATGCCCCTGGCCCGCATCCAGCACGTCTGCACGCTGGAGGCGGGCCCCGCGGCCCAGGAGATCCGCGCGTTCTGGGCCCACGTGGAGGCCGACACCGCCGCACGGCGGGACCTGGCCACCTTCCTCATCGGCCACCTGTCCTGGAAGGACCCCGCCATGGCACCGACCGCCCAGCCCCTGGGAATCCGTTACGCCGCCCTGTCCGACAGGGGACTCGTCCGCGAGAGCAATCAGGACACCGCCTACGCCGGCGCCCGCCTGCTCGCCGTCGCCGACGGCTGCGGCAGCCACGGAGCCCGCGCGAGCGCCGCCGCCGTCGACGCGCTCAAGCCCCTGGAGACCGCCGGCATCCCGGCGGGCAGTCTCCTCAACCTCCTCGAAGGCGCCGTCGAACAGGCCGAGCGGGCCGTACACGGCGTCGCCGGGACCGGTGCCGACCCGGAGACGGCCGGCACCACCCTCACTGCGCTGCTCTGGACCGGATCCCAGCTGGCCCTCGTCCACATCGGCGACTCCCGGGTCTACCTGCTGCGGTGCGGCGAGCTGTTCCAGATCACCCACGACCACACCCTGGTGCAGGCGATGGTCGACGAGGGACGCATCAGCCCGGAGGAGGCCCTCTCCCACCCCGAGCGATCGCTGCTGGTACGGGCGCTGGGCCGGGGGGCCGACGGCACCCCGGACCTGCGCCTGCACGACGTCCGGCTGGGCGACCGGTACCTGCTGTGCTCCGACGGTCTGTCCACCGTCGTGCCCGCCGAGCGGATCCGCCGGGTGCTCGCCGAACCCACGCAGCCCGAGCAGGCGGTGCGTGAACTCGTCGCCCTCGCCAACGACTCGGGCGGCCCGGACAACGTCAGCTGCGTGGTGGCCGACGTCCTGGCGGAGGCTCCCTAGCCGCCGTTGCCCGCCTGGGCCGGGCGTGCCCACCGTGCGGCGTGGACCGATCCCTCCTCGATCGCCCGCTGGGGCAGTTGCAGACCGAGAGACGTCTCCAGCGCGTGGAAGTACAGTGCGAACTCGTCGGTCAGCTCGGGGTGGTCGAGTTCGGCGCGGCGTACGGCCCGGTTGAGGAAGTCGAGTTGGCCGCCCCGGTAGTACGGGGCGCGCCCCCGGTCGTACCAGATCAGTTCCAGCACACCCCAGTCGTCGTCGACGCGGCGGCCGTCACGCGTGTAGTCGAAGGTGTAGATGGCCTTCGCCGCGCAGGCGCTGAGCTCCACGGTCTCGGTGACGCCCAGCCGCGCGAGCGCCGCGCTGTCGGCCCGGGTGCCGGGTGGCGTCTCGTGGTACATCAGGAACACCCAGTCGCCGGACTGTCCGAAGCAGACGGTCTGCCAGGCGAGTTCCCAGCTGTCGCGGCCGTCGCCGTCCATGCCGCGCAGGTCCGACAGACACGTCCCGGCCGCGGTCTGCCCGGGGTCGGCCCCGTGGAGCAGGGCGATCTCCTCGGCGCTGATGTCCTCGCCGCGGAAGAAGGCGAGGGTGGTGTAGGGGTCCTGCTCGTGCCAGGAACGGGCGATCCAGGCGAGGCGTTCCAGCGGGTCCCTTTCACACGGCCGTGCCGGAGGCGCACCGTCCACTCCTCCGGCACGAAATCTGTCGCCCCAGGCGGGGTTGATTTCGTCCAGCATCCCCGCCTGCCCGGTGACGAGGTTGGTCGCCGGGCCTCGGCCCGGTGAGCGGGCGACGATGTGTTCGGCGAGCTCGCGGACCGCCGCCTCGGCAGCGAAGTACAGCACCTGGTCGAGGTCCTGGGTGGCGAAGACCTCCCGGTAGGGGCCGTGGTGGCCGCGCACGGTGCCGTCTTCGTCCAGGACGAGGAAGAGGCCGTCGTGAGCGCCTGCGCGCCGTGCGCACTGGTCGGGAGAAGTGCCGGTGGGCGGGAGCATGGCGTCGTCGAGCAGGTCGGAACCCGCCGCCATCCGCTGCCAGGCCCGCTTGAGGGTGTGCTCCGTCATCCGCATGGGCGTCAGTATGCGACCGGCCACTGACACACCGTCCTGCCGCGCTGCCGCAGAGCCCGCTCCGCAATTCCCTCGCGCGGGGGCCGGCAGGGGCGGAGACTTGTCCCATGGCGGACATGGGGTCGTTCCGGGAGGCGGTCACCGCGTGGGCGGCCGGCGGCCCCGGCGACATCGCGCGCGAGCTGGCCGCGCAGGTGCCCGTCCGCGCGGCCGTCCTGCTGGAAGGACCGAGCGACGTCGCAGCCGTCGACGCGCTGGCCGCGAGCCGCGGCCGGAACCTGGCGGCCGAAGGAGTCTGCGTCCTGGCGATGGGCGGTGCGATGAGCGTCGGACGCTACGCCCGCCTCCTCGGGCCACACGGTCTGGGCCTCCGGCTCACGGGCCTGTGCGACGAACGGGAGCGTGGCTACTACGCCCGCGGCCTGGAGCGGGCCGGTGCGGCACCGCAGGAGTTCTTCGTCTGCGCGGCGGATCTGGAGGACGAGCTCATCCGCGCGCTGGGCGTGAACCGGGTGCGGGAACTGGTCCGGGCGGAGGGCGATGTGCGCTCACTGCAGACCTTCCTGCGCCAGCCCGCACAGCAAGGCCGCACCTCACAGCAGCAGTTGCGGCGCTTCCTCGGCACGAAGAAGGGGCGCAAGGTCCACTACGGCCGCGTCCTCGTCGAGGCTCTCGACCCCGACCGCGTCCCCGCACCGCTCGACGGCCTCCTCACGAGCCTGTGACCACGCGCGCCGCGGGCCGGCGGTAACTTCGTGTCCCCGGCTGTGTCTCACTGGCGTGAGGAGGCGTTCACCGGATATCTCTACCAAGGGAGACGGACGAGAGCGTGGGGAGTGGACTCCGGTGACAAGGGAACGGCAACCGAAGCTGCCGATACGAGGGCAGCGCCGGCCGGTTCCCGGTTCGCGCCGGGCGCGGCGCGAGCAGGCGGTCTCCGAACTGCGGGCGCGGGGTGCGTACGGTCCCGAACTCCGCGACGTCCTCCCCGCGTTCGCGGGCATCGGGCTGGCCGTGCTCGTGCCCGTGTGCCTGCTCACCTGGCTGCACCGCACGTTCGGTGCCGTCGGTCTGGTGCTCGGCGCCCTCCCGCTGGCCGCGAGCGCCGTGGTGGCCCTGCGGGTCCGCCGGGCGGTCGTCCGCCGACGCGGCGGCCGCTACCTTCCGGCGGAGCTCGCCCTGCTCGATGAGCAGGGGTTGGCCCAGGCGGCGGCGCGCATCCTGCAGCGCGACGGCTGGCGCGTGGTCGACCTGACCCTGCAGCAAGGGAGGCGGCGCCTGCATGCCCGGGACGGCCGGGGGCGCCAGCTCGACGTCTCGTTCCGCTCCGCGGCGACGGCCGAAACAGGCCAGGACTGGCAGGCAACCCTCGTCGAGACGGACCGGCCGGGTGCCGGCCGCCCGATCCAGCTGATCGTCCACTCCGGCAGCTTCAGCCGCACCGACCTGCTGTGGGCCTCCCGCCAGGGCGACGTCCACCTTGTGGACGGCCGCCGGCTGCAGCGCTGGGCGACCGGTGCTTCCCTGGAAGAACTGGGGCTGCCGGGCTGACGCGCGCCACGCGGTGGGTGCGGTTTCTCCGGGGTGGCGGTGCCCCGTGTGGCTGCCGCTCATCTGTGATGCGAACATCTCTATAGAGCACCCGTTGCTTAGTCATGGGCTGGGTGGGAAGTCGGAGGGGCACAGCCCACCGCCGGTGGATCGGTGGGACGGGTCGGTCCCGGGCGCGGCAGTAAGGCGCCCGCCGTCACCTGAGGAGTGTCGTGACCGTTCGCATCGGAGTGGAAGAGGAGTTCCACATCGTCGAGGTGGAGACGGGTCTGCTCGTGCCCCGAGCCGACACCGTGCTCGAAGAGCTACCCGGGCCCACCTTCACGACCGAGTTGCAGCAGGCGACGGTGGAATCGAACAGCGGTGTGCACGCGTCCCTGGACGACCTTTACGGCGATGTCCTGCGGACCAGGCGCCGGCTCGATGCCGCAGCGACCGCTCACGGCCTGGCCGTGGTGGCCACCGGAACGGTGCCGCTGGCCCGCACGGCGGACATGCGCCCGACCGCAGGGCGCCGCTACCGCCACATGGTCGACGAGTACCGCATGGTCGCCGACGAACAACTGATCTGCGGAACCCACGTCCACGTCGACGTCCCCGACCGTGACATCGCGGTGCGCGTCATGTGCGAGGTGGCGCCATGGCTCCACGTGCTGCTGGCCCTGTCCGCCAGCTCGCCCTTCTGGCTGGGCGCCGACACCGGCTATGCCAGCTGGCGGACCATGGTGTGGCAGCGCTGGCCCACCGCGGGACCGCCGGGATGCTTCGCCGACGCCGCCGCCTACGACGCGGCGGTGCAGTGCCTCGTCGACTCCGGCGTCATCAGCGACGCGGGGATGATCTACTACGACATCCGGCCCTCCGCCCACCAGCGCACCCTCGAACTGCGCATCTGCGACGCCTGCCCGCGCGCGGAAACGGTCGTTCTGATCGCCGGGCTCTTCCGCGCCTTGGTGACCGAAGCCCGGGAGCGGCTGGAGGCGACGGGCACCCCCGCCTGCGCAGGCCGCCACGAGTGGCTGCGTGCCGCCGCCTGGCGCGCCGCGAGGTCGGGCCTGGAAGGAACCCTGATCGATCCCACGAGCGCGCATGAGGCCCCCGCGGCCCAGGTCGTCCGCAGCCTGCTGGGACGGGTGCGCCCGGCGCTCGCGGCCGCCGGAGACTGGCCCACGGTCCGGGACCTCGCCGAGAGGGCGCTCGTGGCCGGCAGCGCCGCCCACCGCCTGCGCCGTACGGCCGCGGCGGAGGACCTGCTGGCCTGCACGGATCTGGCGATCGCGGAAACCAGGGGCGAGGAACACCCGCGTCGCCGGCCCGTCGCCGCGCCCACCGGCCAGGTCGCCTCCCCGGGGCGGCCGACCGGGAAGGCCTCCGGGGCCCACCCGGCGAGAATCGCCCGCCGCTGACGTGTGCACAAGGAGTCCCGCCTCCCGCCGACCCACCCCGTAACCCCCGCCCACCCACCCGGTAACCCGCTCTCGACGTCAAGGAGCATCGGCACCGTGTCCACGAGCCCCGACCGCATACCGCCGGGCGGGCCCGCGCGCACCCTCTCGCCGCGCGGCCCGCGTGACCCGTACGTGCAGCGGGGAGGTGGACGCGGATGTGCGGCCTGAGCGGAGAGATGCGCTTCGACGGCACACGGCCCGCCCTGGCGGCCGTCGAACGCATGAGTGACCGGCTCGCCGCCCGCGGTCCCGACGGCCACGGCATCTGGTCGCGGGACGCCGTGGCGCTGGGGCACCGCAGACTGAAGATCATCGACCTCTCCGAGCGCGGGGCCCAGCCGATGACCGACGACCAGCAGGAGCTCACCGGCGTCTTCAACGGGTGCATCTACAACTACGCGGAGCTGCGCACGGAACTCAGGGCCCTCGGCCACCGGTTCCGGTCCACCTCCGACACCGAGGTCGTCCTCAAGGCGTACCAGCAGTGGGGCACCGCCTGCGTCGACCGGTTCTACGGCATGTTCGTCTTCGCCCTCGTCGAGCACCGCACCGGCCGGCTGATCCTGGGACGCGACCGGCTCGGCATCAAGCCCCTGTACCTGGCACAGACACCCGGACGGCTGCGCTTCGCCTCGACGCTGCCCGCCCTGCTCGCGGGCGGGGACGTCGACACCTCGCTGGACCCCGCCGCCGTGCACCAGTACCTCAGCTGGCACGCGACCGTCGCCGCGCCCCGCACCGTCCTGGCCGGGGTGCGCAAGCTCGCCCCCGCCACGGTGCGGGTCGTCGAGCCGGACGGCACCTACGCGGAGCACCGCTACTGGCAGCCGTCGTACACGCGTCGCCCCGAGCACGCGGGTATGGGCCCCACCGAGTGGCGGGACCTGGTACTGGACACCCTGCGCACCGCCGTGCGCCGGCGGATGGTGGCCGACGTGCCGGTCGGTGTCCTGCTCTCCGGAGGGCTGGATTCCAGCCTGATCGTGGCTCTGCTGGCCGACGAGGGGCAGCGGGACCTGGCGACCTTCAGCGTGGGCTTCGAGTCGGAGGGCGGTGACGAGGGGGACGAGTTCCGGTACTCCGACCTGATCGCCCGCGAGTTCGCCACCGATCACCATCAGCTGGTGGTGCCCTCGCGGAGGGTCTCCACGGCCCTGGACGCGGCGGTCGCCGCGATGAGCGAGCCGATGATGAGCCACGACGTGATCGCCTTCCATCTGCTGTCCGAGCAGGTGGCCAGGAACGTGAAGGTCGTCCAGAGCGGGCAGGGCGCCGACGAGGTCTTCGCCGGCTACCACTGGTATCCCGAACTGGCTTCCGTGGCCCGCGAGGAGGAGCCGCAGAGGTACGCCGAGACGTACTTCGACCGGCCGCACGCCGACCTCGCCACGATGCTGCAACCGCACATGCTGCCGCCGGACGACGTCTCCGGCCGGTTCGTCCGGGAGCACATGGCGATGCCGGGGGCCGAGACCGCGCTCGACGCCGCCCTGCGGCTCGACACGCATGTCATGCTGGTGGACGATCCCGTCAAGCGGGTCGACAACATGACCATGGACTGGGGCCTGGAGGCCCGCGTGCCGTTCCTGGACCACGAGCTGGTGGAGCTGGCGGCCGCCTGCCCGCCGGAGCTGAAGCTGGCCGACGGCGGCAAGGGCGTCCTCAAGGAGGCCGGCCGCAAACTGCTGCCCCACGAGGTGGTCGACCGCCCCAAGGGCTACTTCCCGGTCCCGGCGATCACCCACATGGCCGGACCCGTCCTGGAAAGGGTGCGCGAGGCACTCAACGCGCCGGAGGCGAAGCGGCGCGGGCTCTTCCGGGACTCCTACGTCGCCGGACTCCTGGCGGCCCCCGACCGACACCGCACCAAGCGCGGAGCGAACGCGCTGTGGCAAGTGGCTTTGCTGGAGATATGGCTGCAGACGCACGGAATCTGACCGGGGAACCCCTCAGGGAACGCACGCTCGACACGGACGGGACCGCTGTCGGGCGGCTTCCCGCCGTGCACCCGACGCGGACCATCGAGCCGCCTCAACCGGCCCCGGACGTGCGTGGCCGCGCCGTCGCCGCGCCCGCCCGCATCCCCCTGCCGGACGCCTCGGGGCCGCGCGACCCGACGACTCGGCTCATCGCGCACGGCTGCTGGTACCCCTCGGCCGACCCGGCCGGAACGCAGGTCGCCTTCATCTGCGACCGGGGTGGTGTACCCCAGCTCTGGGTGGGCCCCGTCGACGGCGACGCGGTGCGTCTGCTCGACGACGGACCGGACCCCGTCCAGGAGGTCGCCTGGTCGCCCGACGGCCGCTGGATCGCCTACACCACGGCCCCCGGCGGCGGTGAGCTCACCCACGTGCTGTGCGTACGCCCCGACGGCACCGACCGGCACATCCTGGCCGGAGCCGAACCCGGCAGCTCCGCCCACCTGGGCTGCTGGGCACACGACGGCTCGGCGATCGCGGTCACCGTCGCGGTCCCCACCGCCGTATCCGTCCTGGAGACCCTGGCCGAGCCCGATCAGGCCGGCCCCGGTCCGGCACCCGGCCGGCTGCCGGACCACTGGCAGGGCCGGATGGGCGATGCGGAACTCCTCGGTGCGCCACCCCACAGGGACCGTGGACCCGGAACGCCGTCACCCCCCGTCACCGCCGAGACGATGGCGATCGGCGCCCCGGCCGACCGCGGGACCGCCCCCGCGGCCGGCTTCGGCGACGGACTGTCGGCCTACCTCATCGACCCCGACGGGGTGGCCGCCCCCGTCCTGCTCGCCGTCGAACAGGACGCGGCCACGCTGCGGGTGTGCGATCTCAGCCGTGACGGCGCGCTCGCGCTGCTGCGCCGGGGACCCCGCGGGCGGCGCGAGGCGGTGGTGCTGCGCACCACCGACCATGTGACGACCTGTGTGGTGCCGGTGGCCGACGGCGACCCGTGGATCGGGAGCTTCTCACCCCGCGCCGACACCCTGTGGCTGCGCAGCAACGCCCACCGGGAGTTCGCCGTCCTGCTCGCCGCCGAACTCGACCCGGAAGGCAACCCGCGCGCCTGGTCGGCCGGGGTGTCGCGCGAGGACTGCGACCTGGAGCTGTTGCGGGGCGCCCACGACGGCGGCGCCGTCGTACTGGCCTGGAACGTCCGGGGCATGACCGAACTGGAGATCCTCGACACGGACCCGTCCGGTACGGCCCGGGCGGCGACCGGTCCGCCCCGGCCCGTGCCCCTGCCCCACGAAGTGGTCACCCGCATCGTGGACGCCGGCCCCGGGCTGCTGCTGGCCCTGTCGGGATCCCGGCGTCGTCCCGGCATCTGGTGGCTGCCCGAGGGCGTGGCCTCGGTGCGCACGGCGTGGTCGTCACGGGACGAGGACGCCGTACCCCCGGGCCGGCCGCCGGTGCGCCCGGTCCCGCTCCGGCCCACCGCGCGCGACGGGCTGCCGCTGAACGGCTGGTACTACCGTGCGCCGGGGCGCGGCCCGGGCGAACCGGCGCCCTGTGTCATCCATCTGCACGGCGGCCCCGAGGACCAGGAGCGCCCGGTCCTCTCCCCGCTGTACCACGAGATCCTGGGCCGAGGACTGGACGTCTTCGCCCCCGACGTGCGCGGATCGTCCGGGTACGGCCGGTCGTTCGTCGACGCGGACCTGGGCAGGGGCCGGTTCGCCGCGCTCGACGACGTGGCGGACTGCGCCGCCCACGCGGTGCTCGCGGGCCCGGCCGACCCCTCCCGACTGGCCGTCATGGGCCGCTCCTACGGCGGCTATCTCACGTTCGCCTCGCTGGTCTGGCACCCGGACCTGTTCCGCACGGGGGTGGCGGTGTGCGGCATGTCGGACTTCGCGACGTTCTTCGAGGGCACCGAACCCTGGATCGCCCAGTCGGCGGCCAACAAGTACGGTCACCCGGTCGTCGACCGTGAACTGCTGCACGCCCTGTCCCCGATGAGCCGCATCGACGCGCTGCGCGCGCCGGTGCTCGCCGTGCACGGGGAGCACGACACCAATGTGCCGCCGGGGGAGTCGGAGCAGTTCGTACGGGCGGCACGGGAGCGGGGCGTGACCGCCGAGCTGCTCACGCTGCGCGAGGAGGGGCACGAATTCCTCCGAGCCGACAACCGTCGCCTGTTCCGCCGTGCCGCCGCCGACTGGTTGCAGCGGCACCTGACCGGTTGAACCCCCGGTCCGGGTGGCTGAGTGCCCTCCTCCCCCGTGTTGCCGGCTGTTCCGTCGAATCCCCCGTCGGAACGTCCGGCAGAAAGGAGGGCGGCATCACTATGACGCCTTCGAAAGGTTGAACGCAACTTGAGAATTCCCTTTCTCATCTCGCGAGAAGTTCGATATTAAACATTCTCGCGGGGCGAGAAACGGACCCCTCTTTCTCGGCTCGTGAGAAAAGTGTATAGGGCAAGGTTCCCAGGTCGGAGCCGGTCCATGGATGCCCTAGCCTGTGGGTGTACGCATCCGGCCCGTGTCGATAGGGAGTACCGTGCGCGCCATTGTCATGAGGGAATTCGGCGGCCCTGAGGTCCTGCGGCTGGAAGAGGTTCCCGACCCCGAGCCCGCGCGTGGACAAACCCTGCTGGATGTACGGCTCGCGGGCGTTAATTACGCAGATGTCCACGTTCGCGGAAATACCTACCTCGCACCGGTCGAACTGCCCTGCACCCCCGGCAACGAGGTCGTCGGCACCACGCCGGACGGCAGGCGCGTCGTGGCGCTGACGCAGGGCGGCGGCTACGCGGAGAAGGTCGCCGTGCACCGCAGGCTGCACTGGGAGATCCCGCCGGACATCACCGACGAACAGGCGGTGCCCCTGGCTCTGCAGGGGAACAGCGCCTACCACCTCCTCTTCACGGTCGCCCGGATCGCCAAGGGGGAGACGGTCGTCGTTCCCGCCGCGGCCGGCGGCGTGGGTTCACTGGCCGTCCAGCTGGCGCACCGGGCGGGCGCCCGCGTCGTGGCTCTGGCCGGCACGGCCGAGAAGCGCCGGCTGGCCCTCGAACTCGGGGCGGCGGCAGCCGTCGACTCCTCCGACGAGGACGGGCTGGCGGAGCGGATCCTGGACGCGGCCGGAGGGCCGGTGCACGCGGCGCTGGAGATGACCGGCGGCAGGACGCTGCACCAGACACTCGCCGTGCTGGCTCCGCGCGGCCGACTCGCCGTGTACGGCTTCGCCGGGGGAGAGCTGGCCGACATCCCGGTGCACACGCTGCTCCAGAAGTCCGTCACCGCGGCCGGGTTCTGGCTGCCCCACCTGTACACCGACCGGACGCTCCCGCTGCAGGCGTCCATGCGGCAGCTCTTCGACGCCGTCGGCAACGGAGCGCTCAAGATCGTCAGTGGCGGCACCTTCCCGCTGGCCGACGCGGCCAAGGCGCACAGCATGCTCAACAACAGGATCGGCATGGGCAAGTTCAGCCTCGACACGGTCACCCAATAACCTGAGTGCCCAGAACCTACCGGTGAGACCAACACCGGTACGGCCGCGTGTCCAACGAGGGGCGCGCGGGCGGGACGAAGGGGGCACGGCTGATGAGTGGGCAGCGCGGCAGCGGGACCGGTTACGCCGACCGTTTCATGCGGGTGCAGCAGGCGTTCATCACTCTCGGCCCCGGTGCCCACCGGCTGTCCGCGATCGCCAAGGCCGCCGATCTCGATGACTCCACCGCCGGCCGCATGCTGACCGCCGGCACCTACAACAGCACCTTCGTCCGGGTCGACCGAGGCCTCTACCAGCTCGGCAGCACGGTCGCCGACCTGGGGCTCCACGCGCTCGCCGAGGACAAACTCTCCGGTGACGAGGCCACCCACGTCCTGCGGGGACTGCGGGAGGCGACCGACAGCGGTCTGGTCTTCCTGTACATGAGGGCCCCGTTCGGCATAGCCGGCAGGCAGTGCCTGGACATGGCGGTGGGGGACTCCGACCTCGTCGAACTCGGCATGACACCGCGCGACGTCCTGTCCGTCACACGGTCGCTGCGCACCGGTGCCTCGGGCCGCACGATCCTCGCCTACCTCCCCGCCCAGATCCAGGAGCGTGTCGCCGCCGACCCGGTCCCACAGGAAGCGGGTCCCGGCGTCATCCGGGACGCCGACGAGCTCCTCGCCTCGCTCGCGGACATCCGTGACCAGGGTTACGCCCTGGGACGCGAGGAGTGCATGGCGAAGTGGAACTCGATCGCCGCCCCCGTCATCTGGGACGGTGCGATCTGGGGGGCGGTGCTGATGCTCAAGCCCATGCACGTCATGCCGGAAGCCCCCCAGCGCCACATCCACGCCACCATCACCGCGGCCGCCCGGCTCAGCCGCCTCGGCGGAGCCTGGTCGGCCGACTGACCACCCGCCGCCAGTCGGCGAACGCTCCGCGCCCCCGCACCCTGCCCGTGCCTTGTGCCGGTGCACGCCGGCGCTGCCCGGGGTACACCGACAGCGCCGCGGGAGGCGGCACACCGGGCCGCCGCCCGCGGTATGGCGGCTAGCGCAGGTCGACGACCGTGCGCAGTTTGCCGCTGGTCGCCGTGCGCTGGAACGCGTCCCGCCGGACCGTCTGCACGGTGAGGGACAGCAACCCCTCCGTCCGCGCCGAGGCGAGTTCCGCCACCTCGGCGGTGAGAGCGGCCAGGACGGCCTCGGGGTCGGGGGCGTACTGCTCGTCGAGCCGGACCGTCAGCCGTTCCCGGCCGCCGCCCGGGGCCACCACCAGCTGTGCCTCTCCGTGATAGCCGAGCCGTTCCTCCAGTGCCCGCACGACGCGCCGGTAGTTGACGAAGTAGGTGCCCACACGCACGACGTCGCCGTAGCGCCCGAGCAGTTCCAGCCGAGGGACCTGGCTGCCGCACGCGCACGGGCCCGGCACCGCCCGTCCCAGGTCACCGATCTCGTAGCGCTCCAGCCGCTGGCCGGCCCGCGCCAGGGAGGTGAACACCAGCCGCCCGGGCTCGCCCGGCGCCACCGGCCGGTCCTCGTGCGGGTCGAGGATCTCCAGCGAGTGCAGCTCGGTCAGCACGTGGTGGACCGAGCCGTCGCAGGACGCGCACTGGTAGCCCAGCGGTCCCAGGTCGGTGCTCCCGTAGGCCGCGGAACGGATCACCTCCACCCCGAAGTCGTCGGTGAGCACCCTGCGTTGTTCGGCGGTGAAGTGCTCGCCGCCGTAGAAGACCTTGCGGATGCCGCCGTGGGCGCGGAACCGGTCGGCCTCGGCGTGGAACAGCTGCCACAGGTAGGACGGCATGCCGAAGACGGTGTCCGCCCGGTGGGCGACCAGCGCCTCGGCCACCGCGGCGTGGTCCGGGCCCGCGGCGATCGGGAGTTGGGTGGCGTTCAGGCGCTCCAGGATCGAGAAGAAGCTGATGAAGCTCCCGTACATCCCGCCGCAGTAGAACAGGTTCGCCGCCCGGTCGCGGGCCGGGTCGAAGCCCGCGGTGAGCAGTCCGTGCGCCGCGGCGCGCATCTGGTTGTCGTAGTCGTCGCAGGTGAACACCGACAGCGCGGGTGCGCCCGTGGAGCCCCCGCTGCGGAAGTACAGGTGCGCGTGGCGTGGGTCCAGGGCGTCGAGCGCGTGCTGTACGCCCTCCTTGCCCAGCAGCGGCGCGTCCGGCGCGGGGGGCGGCACGGGAGGCGCCACCAGGTCGTCCAGGCAGGCCACCGTACGGAAGCCCGCGTCCGCGGCGCGCACACTCACCCGGCGGCTGTAGCGCTGCAACGCGTAGACACCGTCGTGCGGTTCGCCCTCGTAGCTCTCCAGCATGGAGCCGACCGGGGTGACGCGCGTGACGCCCGCCGCGAACAGCGCGCGGGACAGCGCGGCCACGTCAGCGCGGTCGCCGCCGACCGCCGCGGTCTGCAGATAGCGGCGCATGGGGCGCAGGGTCGCGGTGACCGTGTGCCGGGGCAGGGGCTTCACCCAGACGGTGCGGTGCAGCGGGGAGGCGTCGAGCGCGGACCGGGTGTCGGCCAGCACCCGCCAGGAACCGTCCTCGGCGGCGAACACACGGGTCAGGCCCAGATGCTGTTCGAGCCGGGCGAGTTGCTGCACGGTGGTGATCTCCGCCTGCTCGGCCGTACCGGGCGGGGCGGACGCCGGTCGCGCGCCCGACGCCTTCGCGAGGCGGTCGGCGAACCGTGCGGCGAACGCGAAGAGTTCCCCGGCGCCGTCGGCCCCCTCGGTGTCGAGGTAGACGACCTGCGGGCTGGAACACGCCTGCTGTTCGAGCCTGCAGACGTCCTCGGCGAGCGCGTCGAGGACACCGTCGTCGGACGCGGCGGACCTGGTCAGGTAGGCGAAGGAGATCCGGTGGCCCCACTCGACCACCCGGCATCCCGGCGGCGCCAGTTCGCCCGCCGCGCGCACGGCGTCCTCGCCGCCCCACACCGCGATCGCGTCGGCCGGCCCGCACAGTGCCTCCAACCACGCGCGGCGCGAGGACGAGAAGCGCAGGGCGATGACGCGTTCGGCGATCAGTCCGGAGGGATCGGCGGCGCCGATCGCGGCGAGCAGACCGAGCGCGAGCGGTGAATCCGAACTGCTGGTCTTCAGCACGTTGAGGTTGCCGGCCAGCAGGCCCTCCACGACGCTCAGCGGTGCCACGGCCGAGGCGTTGCCCGGCGCGATGTGGACCAGCAGGCCGACCGGCGCCCAGGCCTCGTACACCGTCGTGCGGGCGTCCGGCCGGGTCAGCCGCTCCGGGCGCAGGCCGCCCAGTTCCCGCCGCAGCTTGCGTTCCAGGGCCTCCCGGGTGAGCGCGCCGGCCAGCTCGGCCAGGACGGCCGCGGCCTCGCCGGCGGGCAGGTGTTCGGCCAGGCGGCCGTACAGGGCGGAGGCCGGATCACCCAGGTCCCGGCTGACCACGGCGCAGGCGCCGAGCACCACGTCGGTGGGCAGCGGACGCGTCAGGATCCGCGCGGCCGTCCCGGACAGCCCGGCGAGCCGGCGGCCGGCCTCCTCGTCGTCGATGAACTCCCCCTGCCAGAGGTGGAGTACGGGGTGGTGTGCGGATACGGATGCGGTCACGACATTCCCTTCATCAGTTCGGCGGCGGCCACCGCACAGCTGCGGTTGCGGCTCACCCCGGCCCGGCCGTGCACGGTGAACCAGTCGGTGGGCAGCGGGCAGGGGCAGGCATCGCCCGGGTGCAGCGACGCGAGGTCGCCCATCACCACGCTGTGCGCGGGAACGGAGGTGATGTAAGGACTGACCAGGTGCAGAAAGCCGCGTTCCCCGTAGGACAGCGGGCGCAGCGTCCCCGTGTCGCGCACCGCCGCACGCGACCACACCGGGACATGCAGCCGGTGGTGCGCACACTCGATGTACGGCACACAGTGCTCGACCGAGCCGAAGGTGTCGCGCACGCGGTCCCCCGGCACGCCGAGGCGTTCGGTGACCTCGGCGTAGAACGCCTCCTTGCCGATCTGCCGGTCGGCGTGGCCCTTCCACCCGCCGCCGAGCACCACCAGCGATCCCTCGGGCAGCGTGAGCGGCGGCAGGCCCATCGCCCGCATCCGCTCCAGGGTGAAGTACAGGAACGCCGGGAAGCCCAGGATGCGGACCGGTACGTCGTCCTCGGCGTAGCGCCGGAGCGCCGCGATGCAGCCGTGCACGTCGAACTCGTGGCCGCTGCCGGTGTGCCGCAGTGCGTGCGTGGTGTGCCGGGCGGGGGCGAAGTCGCACAGGTAGTTGTCGGTGAACGACGTGCCCAGTTTCAGCGAGGGCGCCGGCTCGTAGCTGTACAGCAGGTAGTTCACCGGCTGCTCGGGGGTGATCCAGCCGTAGTGGTCGAAGATCCGGGCCACCATGCGCTGCGCCGAGCGGATGGTCCACTCGTCGAAGAACATCTGCGACTTCTGGCCTGTGGTGCCCGAGGACGTCAGATGCAGGAACACCTCCTCGCGCGGGACGGAGAGCACCTCGTGACGCTTGAAGAAGGCGGCGGGCACCAGCGGGGTGCGCACCCCTTCGCCGACGGTGGGCGCGGGCGTCTCGGCCGGGTCCTGGAGCAGGGCGGCGAAGAACGGGGAGCGGCGGGCGTGCCAGGCGTTGGTCTGCCCCATGGCGGCGGCGAACAGCTCGTCGGCGACGGGGCCGTCGGCGTACGGCTCCGCCAGGTCGCACAGCCGTTGTACAAGGCCGAGCGCCGCCGGGTCGGGAACCTCGACGGGAGCGAGATGGGGTTTCATCGGGACACCTCGTGAAGGGGCAGATAGGTGGCGGTCCAGGCACTCAGGTAGGCGCCGAGGTAGGGCTGGAGCAGCGGGCTGACCGCGGTGCTGCGGAAGTCGATCTGACGGCTGGTCCGTGACAGCACCACGTAGTCGTGGAGGCGGTCGTGGATGCGGCGCATCGCCGGGTAGACCGCGCTCGGGACGAATCCCGAGGCGAGGAACACCTCCAGGGCCTCGGTGTCGGCCAGCGGCAAAAGCGCCTCGGCGTAGTCCGCGCCGGCCCGGGTGACCGCGGCCATCAGCGCCTCCAGGGCCCCGGCCACCGCGGCCGGACGCGGATGGACGGCGACGAGCGCACAGCTTCCCGCCACGGCGTCGAGGTCGGCGTACGCCTCGAAGCTGCCGTCGGCGGCGACCAGGAGCGCGTTGGGCGTGTGCAGCGGGAAGAAGCGGTCGTCGGGCTGCGGGAACAACTCCAGGAAGCGGCGCCGCACGAAGGCCGGGGCGGTGATCAGCTCGATCGGCTCGGCACCGGTGGCCGTTCCCACCGCCGGGCGGGAGGTGACCTGCCGGGTGCCGGCGCAGTCGATGCCGACGCCGGCGGACACGGCGGACAGCAGCGGCACCAGCCGTGCGGGCACGCTCGTCACCGTCTCGCGGTGTTCCAGCACACCGTCGGCGTAGCGGGCGAACAGCGCGAGGGTCTCGCACCCCTCGACCTCGACGGCGTTCGGCAACAGGCCCAGCGGCCGGAAACCGTTGCGTACGACCACGTGCTGCGGACCCTCGGTGACCAGACGGACGGTGGCGTACACCGAGTCGAGGCGGCCCGTGCCGAAGGCCTCCTCGCACACCGCACCGGTCAGCCGGGAGGCCAGCCCGCCGCCACGATGGCCGGGGTGCACGGCGAGGCCGACGAGTTTGCCGATGCGGCTGCCCGGCTCGGTCACCACGACGACGGAGCCCACCAGCGCGCCGCCACGGGTGCGGGCGGTGAGCCAGTGCGCGGTGCCGTCGCCGATCAGCCGACGCATGACCACCGGGTCACTGCCGAGCGGCACCGGATAGCCGTGCCCGTACACCTCGAAGTACAACTGCCGCAGTTCGGCGATGTCCTGGACGGAGGCGGGGGAGAGGACGGCGGTCACGACGCCACTCCCGTCGGCTCCGGCACCACGGGCGTCCGCGGGGCTTCGGCGTCGGACCGGCGGCCCAGCCACCACAGCGCCAGCGCCACCGGCACGAGACCCGCGCCCTGGACCAGGCAGAGCGAACGGGCCGCCAGGTGGTCGCCCAGCGCGCCGAAGACGAGGGAGGACACGGGGAAGGTGGCACCCAGCAGTGCCTGCATGACCGCGAAGAACCCCGGCTTGTCGGCGGCGGGCACCAGTCGCTGGAACAGTGCGACGAACCGCACACCGATCACACCGACGCACCAGCCGGCCACGGCCATCGAGACGACGGCCGACGCGGACCCGGCGAGCAGCCCCGGCAGACCGAGGGCGGTGGCCATCACGGCGAGACACACACTGCCGACGGCGACCGGACGGCCGGGCAGCCGCCCGCCGCTGAAGGATCCGACCAGCGTGCCCACGCCGAGGGCCGCCTCCAGCGAGGACACGGTCGAGCCGGTCGCGTGCAGCACCTGCCGGGTGTACAGCGGCATCACGACGTAGACGGCCGTGGTGAAGACGTTGGCGGCGGCGAAACAGACCAGCACCCGACGGATGAACGGCAGCCCCGCCAGGACCTGGCGCAGCGTACGGCGTGCCGGAGACGGCCCGTCGGCGGCTCCGGACACGGGGGAGGTCCGGGGGAAACGGGCGGAGCCGACCAGCAGGGCGGCGAGCAGGTACGCGGCGGCGCACGCGGCGATGACGGCGGCCAGTGAGCCCGCGTCGACGACGAGCGGGCCGAGCAGCCCCCCGCACAGCCCGGCGACGGACTGGGTCGACAGTTCGAATCCGGTGGCCGACTCGATGTCGGCGTCCTCGACGAGCTCCGGTACCGAGGTGGTCAGGCAGGGATCGAACACCGCCTGGCACGCGGCCAGCGCGGGCCCGATCGCGTAGGCGGCGGCCCCGGGCAGCATTCCGGCGTGCGAGAGGACGGCCGCCGTGCCCGCCATCAGGCCCGCGACGGCGGCTGCGCCGGCCAGCACCGTCCGGTGCGCGTGACGCGCGACGATACGCGCGACCAGCGGGGCGAGGGCGACCGCGGGCAGGGTGCTCCCCATGAGGAACATGCCCGAGGCGAGGCCGCGGTGGGCACCGCCGGCGAAGCCGACGAGCCACCAGACCGCGCCGACCTGGAACATCCTGCTCGCCGCCTGGGTGAGGAGCTGACCGGCCCAGACCCGGCCGAAGGACGGATTGCGCAGGACGAGGGGCAGGCGCCGCACACGCGCGGGTGCCGCGCTCACGAGTGGGGCCGTTCGTCGACGACGCGGACGAGCTTGCCCGAGCGGGAGTTGACCGCGAGGTCCCGGTGCCGCACCCATTCGACGGTCAGCGGGTTCACATGCCCGTCGGCGGTCGCGGTCGCGTAGAAGGGGCGTTGGGCGAGGAGCGCGGCCACGACGGCATCGCCCAGCCCGGCATGGCGCCGGCCCGGATCGGCGACCGCGAGCCGCAGCACCAGGCCGTCGCGGCCGTCCCGCCGCCGTACGACGAGCTGCAGGCCGGTCACCTCGCCGGATACGTCGGCGGCCTTGACGATGTCGTGGACGTCCTGCGTGTACAGGGAGACGGGACCGACCCGCACGCCCTCCTCGGCGCGGCCGAGGATACGGAAGGTCCCGGCGGCCCGGTCGACCCACTCGGCCCGGTCGCCCGCCGGATAGCGGAGCACCGGCATGAGTCGCCGGCGCAGGTCGGTGACGACGAGCCGCCCCGGCACGCCGGCCTCCTCGACGGGCCGGTCGGTCTCGTCGCAGAGGATCTCGACCACCGTGTAGGGGGTGAACGCGCGGTGCACGCGCGGATCATCGCCGGGTACGGCCTCGCCGAGGAGCCCGGCGTCCACGCTCGCATACCCCAGGGAGCGTGGCTCGGCGTTCGGGAACGCGGCCCGGAGCAACGGGAGTTGGTCACCGAAGAGACACTCCCCGCCGAAGAACAGCAGCTCCACGTCCGGTAGTGTGCGGCCGGCGCCGCTGAGGCGCTCGGCCAGCGAGCACAGCGTGGTCGGGGTACCGGCGACCACCTCGACCCGGAACTCCTCCAGGGTCGCCGCGGTGGACTCCCAGGGTGCCGCGCCGCCGATGGGCAGGCGGACGTTGGCCACGGGGGCGCGGTGCAGCGAGTCGAGGACGAAGCTGAAACTGGCGTACAGGTCACCCGCGTAGAAGAGATCCGCCACCCGGTGACCGGGCCGCAGCCCCGCACGGACCAGCCCGGCACCGAACGCGGTCGTGAACTCCCGCCACTCCGTGCGGGTGTAGTAGGAGAACTTCGGCGATCCGGTGGTCCCGCCGCTGCGGAAGACGACCGCTTCGTCCAGCGGCGCGGTCAGCAGCCGGTTGTCGCGGGGCGAATTGGCCCGCCAGAAGTCGGCCTGGGGTACCACCGGAAGGTCCGTGAGCCCGGTGACGCGCTCGGGAAGCCGGGCGTAGAGCTCACGATAGAAAGGCGAGTTGTTGCGGGCGAAACATACGAGTTCCGCAAAAGCTTGAACGGGCATCAATTCCTGCTCGAAGGCGTGAACCGCCGGCACGTACATCACCGGCGAGGTACGACGGAGCCGGTCCCCCATGGCGGGTTGGACCGTGTCGTTGAGGGTGTGAAAGAGCGGCGCTCCCGTGGTGAACGGAGCGTCCGGTGCACCACGATATCTCACCATGCGGGACGGACTTGCGCTAACCGGCCATGTGGACAAAGGGGTTGAGGGCTTGTGGACGTATTGCGGAGCCCCTCGGTTCCTCGGGTTGCGGAGACGGTGGTCACATCAGGTCGGCCGTGCATAACGGCTCGTTGGATGTCCGTGAAGGGCGCCTTATGGAAAGCGATGGGTGAGGCGCGACGAAATGCGGCCGGAACACGACTCAGGTCCTTGCAGGATTGCGGCCGAAGAGCCGCCGAGGTGTCACCCCCGGAACCCGGGGCAACGGCGATATATGGATGCACAGTCATGGGCACTGCGGGGGCGGGGCCGTGCGCGCCGCGCGGCGGACGGTACGGCGATGGCCGTGGCGGCTCGGGCGGGATTCGCCGCCCGCGGACTCATCTACGTTCTCGTGGGCCTGATCGCCCTGGAGATCGCCGTCGGCCGGGACGGGGGCGGGCGCCAGGCCGACCGGGGCGGCGCCCTGGAGGAACTGGCCGGCAAGCCCTTCGGGGCGGCGGCGCTGACGACGGTGGGTGCCGCGCTCGCCGGCATGGCGCTGTGGCGGCTGTCGGAGGCGGTGTTCGGCGCGGCGGGACCGAACGGCGCCAAGCCGTCCAAGCGTGCGGCGGCGGCCGGCCGGTGCGTCTTCTACGTCTTCGCGTGCTCCTCGGTGCTGTCCTACGCGGCCGGGGACCGGGGCAGCGGCAGCGGGTCCTCCGACCGGCGCACCGACGACGTCACCGCCATGGCCCTGAGATGGCCGGGCGGCCCTTGGCTGGTGGGCGTCGCCGGTGCCGCTGTGGTGGTCACCGGACTGGTGATCTCGATACGGGCCCTGCGCAGGAAGTTCCGGCAGACCCTGCGCACCGGCGCCATGTCGCCGAGGACCCGGCGGACCACCGACCTGCTCGGCGTGAGCGGCGGTGTGGCGCGTGGTGTGGTCTTCGCCGGGGCCGGTGTGTTCGCCGTCACCGCGGCCGTCCGACACCGGCCCGGCGAGGCCAAGGGCATGGATGACACGCTGCGTGCCTTCCGTGATCTGCCGGCCGGTCCGTCGGTGCTCGCCGTGATCGCCCTCGGCCTGGCCGCGTTCGGCGTCTTCTCGTGGTGCTGCGCGCGCTGGCGCATACTCTGAGGCAGCCGGTCGGCGATCGGCCCAGAGCGTGCGCGGGTTGAGCCGTCAGCGGCCGGACCGTGTCACCAGCCCAGGGGTCGCGCACCACCGCCCACCCCGAGGAGGCGGTGGTGCGCACCCGGGAACGTCACGGCGGGGCGCCGTCCCCCCGCCGCACCGTCACACGGCGTGCGCGTCGGCGGCAGCCAGCAGCGCGGCAAGGGGTTCGGGCCGGTCCTTGACGAAGTAGTGGCCGGCGCCGGGAAGCACCGACAGACGCGTGTGGTGCGCGTACCGTCCCCATCCGAGGTAGCCGTCCTCGTACCCCGCGGTCGCCGGGTCCGCGTCTCCGACCACGACGTGGACCGGGGTGCGCAGCTTCTCCCACCGGTCCACGGCCTCGATCTGGAAGGCCGCTCCCTCAACCATCGCATGGCGGACCAGCTTCAGGACGCGCCGCAGATCTCCGGCATCGAGGACGCCGTTGAAACCACCCAGGGACCGCAGATAGGCGTACAGCGCGTCATCGGTCCGCGCTTCGAGCGCGGCCAGGGAGCGGCGGGGATCAGGGTCCGGCAGGGCCGCCGCCAGGTGGACGGTCCGCAGGGCGCTGTCCCGGTCCTCCAGTTCCCGCGCCGTGAGCATCGTCAGGGCGGTGCCGACGCAGTGTCCGTACAGGGCGAACGGGCCGTTCACGGTCTCGGTGATCTCCTCGGCGAGGCGCTTGGCCGCCTCCCGCAGCGCCGGACCGTCCTTTGCGGGCAGGGCCGGATCGTGCCCGGGGAGTGCGACGGCGCGCAGTTCCACGTCCGCGGGCAGGCAGGTGGCGAGCTGCTGGAACGCGGTGGCGCTCCCGCCCCCGTAGGGGATGCAGATCAGGGACAGCCGCGGCGCCGCGGGCCTGGCCGGTGTCAGGGTGTGCAGCCAGCGCTCCACCGTGGCTTCCCGGGCCGTCGTGCGCAGATGCGCGGCGAGACGGCGCGGCGTGGGGTGTTTGAAGACGTCGATCGCCGACGCGTCATGGCCGATGTCCCGCGCGGCCCTCACCGCCTTGAAGGAGTCGCCGCCCAGGTCGAAGAAGTCGTCGTCGATGCCGATGTCGCCAGGGGCCGTGCCGGCGAGCACCAGGCTCCATGCCCGGGCGATCTGCCGTTCGAGCGGATCCCTGGCCGGTGTCGGTGTCCGGGAGACCGCCGGGGCGGGCGCGGGAAGGGCGGCACGGTCCAGCTTTCCGTGCGCGGTCAACGGGAACGCGTCCATGACGACGACGGAGGCGGGCACCATGTAGCCCGGCAGGGTGTCCCTGAGGGCGGTGCGTAACGCCCCGGACCCGGGGGAAGCGCCGCGGGCCGGTATCGCATAGGCCCTCAGGACCGCGTCACCGACGGCGTCGGTGCTCACGAGGGCCCGGGCGTCGGCGACCTCGGGCAGCGCCTTCAGCGCGGCTTCGACCTCGCCCAGTTCGATCCGGAAGCCGCGGACCTTGACCTGGTCGTCCGCGCGCCCCCGGTACTCGAGCAGGCCGTCCGGCAGCCAGCGGGCCAGGTCCCCGGTCCGGTACAGGCGCGCCCCGGGAGGGCCGAAAGGATGCGGCAGGAACCGTTGTTCCGTCAGCTCGGGCCGGTGGAGATAGCCGTCCGTCACCTGGTCCCCGCCCACGTAGATCTCGCCGGTGATCCCGGCCGGGACCGGACGCAGGGCACGGTCGAGGACGTACACCTCCACATTCGGCAGGCCGACTCCGATGACGCTGCCGGGGTCGTCCGCCACCAGCTTCGCGGTGAGGGGCAGATGGGTGGAGTGGACGGTGGTTTCGGTGATCCCGTACATGTTGACCAGGCGGGGTGACTCGTCGGTGTGCCGCTCGTACCAGGGGCCGAGCCGCCCCAGGTCCAGGGCTTCGCCCCCGAATATCACGTAGCGGAGCGCGAGTTCTTCCGCCAGGTCCGGAGCGTCCTGTTCTGCCTGCATGAGCTGGTGGAACGCCGACGGCGTCTGGTTGAGAACCGTCACCCCTTCCGTGGCGAGCAGGGCGAGGAAGGCTTCGGGGGACCGGGCCACCGCTCCGGGGACGACCACGAGCCGTCCGCCGTGCAGCAGCGCCCCCCAGATCTCCCAGACGGAGAAGTCGAACGCGTAGGAGTGGAACAGGGTCCACACGTCGTCCGGGCCGAAGCCGAAGAGACCCCGGGTGGAGGAGAGCAGGCTCATCACGTTGCGGTGCGTCACCACCACGCCTTTGGGCGTGCCGGTGGATCCGGACGTGTAGATCACATAGGCCGGGTGCGTGGCGGCCAGGGGAGCCGTGCGCTCGGTGTCCTGGACGTCGTGTGAGGGGTACGAGGCGAGCGCCGCGCGGGTGCCGGGGTCGTCGAGCAGGAGACGCGGGCGACCGTCGTCGGGCAGGCGTGCGGCCAGCGCGCGGGTGGTGACGAGCAGCTGGGGCCGCGCGTCACCGAGGATGTGGGTGATGCGGTCGGACGGATAGTCGGGGTCGACCGGGATGTAGGCCGCACCCGACTTCAGGACGGCGAGGAGCGCCATGACGAGGTCGGGCGAGCGGGGCAGGGCGAGGGCCACGTGGCGGTGCGGTCCGGCCCCGGCTTCCGTCAGGCGGCGTGCGAGCTGGTTGGCCCGGGTGTTGAGCTCCCCGTAACCCAGTTCCGTTCCTTCGCATGTCACCGCGGTGCGCTCCGGGAACCGGCGGGCCTGGGCTTCGAACGCCCCGGGCAGGACGCCCGGGGCGGTCGCGGCGGTGCCGCCGGACCGGGCCCAGCTCAGCAACTGCCGCCGCTCTGCCGGGTCCAGGATGTCGATGTCGTCCACAGGGAGCTCGGGGTCGGTCACGAAGGTGTCGAGGACGGTCAGGTAGCGCTTGAGGTGTCCGGCGAGTTCGGCGGAGGTGTACCGGTCCGGATTGGCGTTGAGCACGAGGCGCAGGCCGCCCTCGCGGGGGATCACGGCGAGCGTGAGGTCTTCCACCGGCCCGGTGGCCAGGGCGTGGGAGACCGCGGCGGCGTCACCGAAGGCCAGGTCGTAGTCGAAGGGCATCAGGTTGATGTGCGGCCCGCACAGGGCGCCCCCGTCGTGCAGGAGGCCGAGGTCCCGGCGGATGTCCTCATAGCGGTAACGCTGGTGCTTGAGGGCGAGCCGGGTCTGGGCGACGACGTGCCGGACCAGCTCGGACAGCGTCATGCCGGGGGAGACGCTCAGGCGCAGCGGGACGAGGTTGGACACCATGCCGGGGGTGCGCTGCGCGGCCGGTGTCCTGCGCGCGGTCACGGGCAGGCCGAGGACGATGTCCTCCGCTCCGGTGACGCGGTGGGTGTACGCGGCGAGCGCGGCGATGAACAGGCCGTTCCAGTGGGAGCGCAGGGACCGTGCCGCGGTACGCAGCCGGGCGAGGTCCGGCTCCGGGAGATAGTGGGTGTCGTGCAGAGAACTGTGGGCCATGGCCGCTCTCCGCTCGGAGAGGGACGGCACACGCTCCACGCCCGACATCGTCGCCCGCCAGAACTCCCGGTCGGTCCGTGCCGCGGGTGAAGCCTGGTAGTCGGCGTCGTCGCGCACCAGATCCTGGAGCTGTCCGAAGTCGGCGGGGGCGGGTTCCCGGCCGGACGTCACATCCGAGTAGAGGTCGGCGACCTGCCGGGCGATGAGCGAGTGGGAGAAGCCGTCCATGACGAGGTGATGGAACTTCTGATACCACAAGTGCCTGTCCCCGCCGAGGGACAGGAGGGCCTCTGTGAACAGGGGTCCGCTGTATATGTCGATCGGGGTGGCCAGGTCGTCGCGCATCCATTGTTCGGCAGCGGCCTGCGGGTCGGAGGCCGTGCTCAGATCGAGGAGCGTGACGGGGATGTCCTCGGGCACGTCGACGATCTGCCAGGGGCCTGTGCCGTCCTCTCCGCACCGGATGTGCAGGCACCGCGCCTCGGCCAGGGCGCGGCGCACCGCGCCGCGCAGCGCCTCGACGTCGACAGGGCCGTGGATGTCGACGTATTCAGCCGTGATGTAGGTCGGGTTCGTCGGGGCGAGTCGCTGGGCGAACCAGATCCCGTGCTGTCCGGCGGTCAGGGGCAGCCGCATCGGGTGCGGGGCTTGCTCGGGCATGCCGTCCTCTCCCATTCCTTCTCTTCCGTCGTCGGGTCACCTGGGCACGACACTCGGGGGCGGAGGCGGAGAAACGGTGTGGTGCGGAATGCCATGGCCCCGGTGCGGCGAGACCGTGGCACACCGGCCGTGGAATTCCTCGCTTTACGGCCGGCAACTGTTCGCATCACGCTAGTGGCGCCCGGCGTCGAACGGCCAGATGCACAATTCACGAGAGTGGATTAATTCTGCGCGGCGACGTCGGACGTCACGACGGCGGATTTCGGCTCCCCCATGAGCCGTCGCCAAAAGCCCTACGGTGCCACACCGAAGGCGGCCAGTAGGTCGGCGATGTATTCCTCATGGTCGGCGGGGGCGGCGTCGACCCGGCGCAGTGCCGCCAGGCCCAGATAGGCCGCATACGTCATGCTCGCGAAATGCCGGGCCTGATCAGCGGGACGGCCCAGTTCGGCGAAGGCCGCCTCGATGATCGCCAGCCGTCGCCGGGTGACCCGCTCCACGACCGGACGCACGACCGGATCGGCCGACTCGGTCAGCAGCCGCAGGGCCAGATCCGCGCCCTGCGTTGCCGTATGGGCATGACGTACGAGCATCCGCAGCCGTTCAGCCGGGTCGGTGACCGCGGAGAGCGCCGCGTGCACGGCCGCGGTCTGATGCTGTTCCCATCGCTCCAGCGCCGCCTCCAGCAAGGACTGCCGGTTCTCGAACAGCCAGTAGAAGCTGGACTTGGAGGCGCCCAGCCTGGCTGCGACCGGTTCGACCGCGACAGCCGCCGGACCGCTGTCGCAGAGCACCAGGAAAGCGGCTTCGGCCCAGTCGTCTCGGCTGAAGCGGGCGGTACGTGGCATCAGGCACCTTCCTCGGCAGCATTCTGGACGCTACCGTACAGTACGTTTCTGTACGCCACCGTCTACAACGGAGTGTGGTCATGGACTGGATCATCGACCGCCTGCTGCCTGCCTACGACTTCCGCACCCGCTACACCCGCGAGATCGCAGCCGCCCCCACCACGGTCTGGGCGGCACTGCACTCGGTCACCCACGACGAACTGCCGGCCACCCGGCTCCTCATGTCGATCCGTCACCTCGGCCGGACCGGTGACGCCGGCCCGCTCCTGCAGAAATCCCCCATGCCCCTGCTCGGCCAGGAGGAACCCCGCGAGGTCGTCGCGGGCAAGGTGGCCAAGTTCTGGTACCCACGCCCGGTACCGGGCCCCGAGTCGAGCACCACCCCGGAGGGCTTCGCCGCCTTCGCCGAACCCGGATGGGGCAAGGCGGTGATGAGCTTCCAGCTCTCCCCGCTCCCCGACGGGCGCACGCTCCTGGCGGCAGAGACCCGACTGCAGGCCACCGACGCCACCGTGCGCCGCACACTCGCCTGCTACTGGCTGCTCATCCGCGCCGGCGGCGCCGGCTACATCCGGCGCGAACTGCTCCGCGCGATCTCCCGCCACGCCGAAGAACGCGAGCGGGACAACCGCCACCTCAAGAACCGCGCACGGAACTGACCGCGGGTGCCGCCGGCGGCCGAGCCGGATCTCGGTCAGCCGGAGCCGATCCGCCCCGCCTGGGGTTGCCCGGCCGCAGCGGAACGGGTCGGCGGTCCGGGCCGTTCCGCTGCGGGATCCTGGCGGCCGGTCACGCGGGGGAAGGAGCGGGCGGCGAGCAGGAAGCCCAGAGTCGTCAGCACGAACGGCCAGGTGAGCGGGTGGCCGCCGGACGGGGTGAGCAGATGGGCGAGGGCCGGAGTGATGGTCGTCGCCGTCGCGGCGCCCAGCAGCGCGTACAACAGCGTCGCCGCAGTGGGGGACAGGAACACCCCGCAGAGCGCCAGCGCGACGAGCACGGCGTTGTAGCCCATCGTCCCGTCGGTGATCCGCGCGGCCGGCACCCCGAGCGCCCAGGCCGTCAGGATGCCTGTGGCACTGCCGGCGCAGGCCACCCACCCCGCCGACCGGCTCGCCAGGAAGAGGCCCGCGAGCAGCAGCGCCCCCGCGTGCCACTGGTTCAGGAAGAAGACCTGGGCCACGTTGCGGAAGAACGCCGCCACCACGTCGGCCGGTGCGAGCACGGTGGATCCGGAGGCGGCGTGGGGCAGCGCGGCGCCGGCGGCGCCCTGCGGCCAGATCCGCCCGAACGCGGGCGCGGCCACGGTGATCGCGCCCGCCAGCAGGCAGTAGGGGCTGGTCAGCGCCGGCAGGGCCCACAGGTGCAGGAGCCGCACAACGGCCGCCGCGACGACGGTGACCACGACGCAGGCCGCGGCGGCGAGCAGTGCCGTGGAGAGCCTGCCCGGGTCCAGGAACACCGCGCAGCAGAGCGCGGTCAGGCAGGAGTTGAAGCCCTCCAGCCCCGCTCGCACCCGGTCGAGGGCCACCCCCAGCAGATGCGCGGTGCCGGTACCGAGGACGGCGCCCCCTACGGCGTAGGTGCCGTACCGCCAGTCCGCTGTCAACAGCGCGAGGCCGAAGACGGCGCCTGCCCAAGCGCTGTCGAGGAACACGACCTGGGCCACGCCGCGCAGCACGAACACCCCGAAACCCGGACCGCCGGGCGAGGACCACCAGCGAGGACGCGTCGACGCCCGCCCGCCCGGCCCCTCCCTGGACGCCTCACCGCGACCGAGCACCCGCATCCCCACCTGGCGCCACATACCCCACCCCACAACCAGACTCTTCCGCTTCGCGGCATTATATTTCCGCTATACGACATAGTCTCGGTCGTCCGGCAGTCGCATGCCGACGATCACGCTGAGGTCTGCTGCGAGGCGCAGTTCAGTGGCCCGGAGCTCCGGGTGCTCCAGCCAGTGCAGCCGGGCCTGGTCGGGTACACCGTCGAAACGGGGTGGCCATGGGGTGGCCGGGGTGAAGTCATCGATCACGACCGTGCCGCCCGGGGCGAGCAGGCGCGCCGGGTCCGCGGCCCCGTCGCCCTTGGCCTGGCCTCCGCCGTCCAGCACGAGCAGGTCGTAGGGGCCGTACCCTTCGATGCGCGCGCGTTCCGCGTCCCGCTCGACGCTGATCAGGCGGGTGCCCGGACGGGAGCCCGAGGCCAGCCAGGCAAGGCCGACGCCGCAGCCCGTCCCGGTCTCGGCGATGCCGTGGGGTGCGCCCGCGGCGAGCACCTGCAGCAGCCGCCCCTGTTCGGGTCTGCAGGAGTACGCGAACCCGTGCCCGCGCGCCGCCCCGACGGCCCGCCGGACCAGCGCGGGCAGTGCGTCGTCGTCCCGGTGGGCCTCGGTTCCCCGCAGTGACATGCCGTGCATCATGGCCGACCTCACCAGTCGGTCGGGCGGACCGGGCGGCTGGCATCGGGGCGCGGGGCGGCGCGGGTGTGCGGTCGGCGAGGAGGGCGATGATCGCCGCCGTATCGGACAATCTGGGTGTACGCCCTTGGACGTCAGCACAGCTGCACGTGCCGGTCGACGCATGTCCGGGAGGCATGATGAGCCAGCAGCCGGTCCTTCTCCCGTACGACGACCCCGCCTTCGTGGCGGACCCCTTCCCGCTGTACCGACAGCTCCGTGAGGACGGCCCGGTCCGGCGCGCGGTCATCGCCGGCGGCCTGGACGCCTGGCTGGTCACCCGCTACGAGGACGGACTGGCCGCCTTGTCCGACCCTCGGCTGAGCAGCGATGTCCGCGATGCCTCGGACCCCCGCCTCATCGCCCAGCTGCCCGAGTTCGAGCGCGAATCGATGATGAGCAACATGCTGCGTTCCGACCCGCCCGACCACACCCGGCTGCGCCGCCTGGTGTCGAAGGCGTTCACGGCGCGCCGGGTCGCCGACCTGCGGCCCCGAGTCCAGGAGATCACCGACCGGCTGCTCGACGCGGTGCTGCCGGCCGGCCGGGCCGAACTCGTGGCGGACTTCGCGCTGCCGCTGCCGGTCACCGTCATCAGCGAGTTGCTCGGCATTCCGGTGGACGACCGGCACGACTTCCAGCGGTGGACCGACACGATGATCGTGCGCGGGGAGAGGATGCCCGACCCGGCCGTCGTCAACGAGGCGTGGCAGCGGATGCGCGCATACGTGACCACGCACCTGGAGACCAAGCGGGCCCGGCCCGGGGACGACCTGCTCAGCGCGCTGATCAGCGCCCATGACGAGGAACAGCGGCTGAACCACGACGAGCTGATCGCCATGACCTTCCTGCTGCTGGTGGCCGGGTACATCACGACGGTCAACCTGATCGGCGGCGGCATCGCCGCGCTGCTCGCCGACCCCGGCCAGCTCACCCTGCTGCGGGAACGTCCGGAGCTGCTGCCCCACGCGATCGAGGAGTTCCTCCGCTACGACGGCCCCGTCAACCCGGGCATCGCCCGTTTCGCACGCGAAGACGTCGAGATCGCGGGCGTGACCGTCCCCCGCGGGGCGACGGTGTTGGTCGCGTCCGCGATCGCCGACCGGGATCCGGCTCGGTTCGCCGAGCCCGACAGGCTGGACATCACCCGGCAGGACAACGGCCATCTGGCCTTCGGACACGGCATCCACTACTGCCTGGGGGCGCCTCTGGCCCGGCTGGAGGGCCAGATCGCCATCGGAACGGCACTGCGCCGGCTGCCGGGCCTGGCCCTGGCCGTGCCGCCGGCCGAGCTGAGCTGGCGGCCCGGCGGTCTGCGCGGCCCGGTGCGGCTTCCGGTCACGTTCACCCCAGCCCACCGGGCGGGCTGACCCCGGGAGGCGAGGGAAGGACGGTCCGGCGGGCGGGTGTCAGTGGAGGCTTGCACCCTGTGCGCGGAGTTCTCGCTGGACCGCAGCCGCCGGGACGTCCCTGGGCTGCCGGCCCCGGGTTGCCGCCAGGGCCGCACAGACGCCCGCCGCCTGCCCGGTGGCCATCGAGATCGGCATCACGCGGTAGGAGGAGTGCGCCACGTGGTCGCCGGAGATGCAGCGGCCCGCGACCAGAACCCGGTCCAGGCCGCGGGGGGAGGAGACAGCGCAGCAGGATGTCGTAGGACTCGCCGCGCGGCAGCCGCTTGAGCGTGGTGCCGCGCCCGCTCGGGTTGTGGATGTCCACCGGGTAGGCGCCCCGCGCGACGGCGTCGTCGAACTTGCGCGCCGTGAGCACGTCGTCGCCGGTCAGCTGGTACTCGCCCAGGATCCGGCGCGTTTCACGGACCCCGACCTGGACGCCGCTCTGGACGACGTAGGAGTCGGTGAAGCCCGGCACGCGGTCGCGCAGGAAACGGGCGATCTGCGCCATCTGGCGGTGCGCCGTGAACTCCGCGCGGGTGAGGTCCCAGACGCTCGTGCCGAGCACTTCGGTGACCCGGGTGGAGTTCACCGCCACCTCGCCGGCGTTCGGGGTGGCGAAGAAGAGCATGTCCTCGCGGGGCAGGTCCAGTTCCCGGCGTCCGTGGCGGCACGGACCAGGTCCCCCAGCCCGTGCACGCCCTTCCACTGGTCGGGGTGGGCGCGGGCGTAGGCGGTGAACTCCTCGTGGTCGAAGCGGACCATGCGGAACATCAGCGTCATGGGCTGTGTCCAGCCGTCCTCGGGCCGTCCGACCTCGTACGCCGCCCCGGCCGCCGCGGCGATGTCCCCGTCCCCGGTGCAGTCGACGATCACGTCGGCGTCCATGACGAGCGGGCCCGACTTGGTCTCGAACACCGCACGGGCGCGGTCGGACAGGCTGAGGACGTCGGAGGCGAAGGCGTGCAGGAGCGTCCGCACCTCATGGGTCGCCAACAGCTCGTAGGCCACCCGCTTGAACAGCTCCGCGTCGAAGGGCACGGTGTAGCCGGTCTCCGGTGAGGGACGGATCGCCGCGCCCGCGCGCACGAGCTGGTCGAGGAGTACCCACAGCACACCGCCGACGACCGGCTCGCCCTCGCCGTGGTCGGGCGGCAGCAGGCGGGCGGTGTCGCCGGCCACGGCCTGCTTGACCTCGTTGTGGAAGCTCATCAGCGGCATCACCAGTGCCGCGGTGGCGTTGCCGCCGAGGAAGCCGTAGCGCTCGACGAGGACCACCTCGGCGCCCGCGTTCGCGGCGCCGAGGGCCGCGCCGATGCCGGCCGGCCCGCCACCGATCACCAGCACCTGGGGGGATCCCGCGTGCAGGGCCTGACGCGGCGGAAGCTCCACCTTCCTGGGGATGCGGGGCGGCGTCAGATAGGACACGGTGACTCCCTCGGGAACGGTGGCCGCCGGCTTCAGCCCGCTGTGGAGGCGGGCACCGGCGTGCTCTCGCGGGCGACGTGGTGCGGAGCGATCTCCTCCAGCCAGGCGAGGAGCCGCTCAGCGGTCTCGGCCGCCCGAAGCCGCAGCTGTGCCGTACGCGCGGCCGTGTCGGCGGCCCGACCGGGCCGCTCGTCCCACAGACGGTCCACTTCCGCCAGCAGCAGCCCCGTCGTCTCCCGGATCACCCCGCGCAGGGCGGGCGCGCCGATCCGCTGGGCGAAGTCGAAGACCTTGCCCGCGTAGGGCAGGGGCAGCAGCGGGATGCCGCAGAGCGCGGCGAAGATCAGAAAGTGCAGCCGCATGCCGACGGCGAGGTCCAGCCGGGGCGACGATGTCGAGCACCTGCTGCGGTGCGTAGTCGCCGCGCAGCACCGTGCAGCGGTCCGCCGAGGCCATACGGGACGCCACCGCGTGCGCGTGCCTGATGTCGCCGCGCTCCATGGAGACGAAGACGATGTGGGCGTCGAGCCGGTGAACGAGGAAATCGCCCACACCGGCCAGAAGCTGGTGGTAGCCGTCCTCGTCGAGATGCTCCGCCGCGCGCCCGGGTTCTCGTACGCTCATCCCCACCAGGCGGACCCCGCGCGGCACGGCCTCCGCCCGCAGGAGTTCCCCGCCCTGATCACCGGGGGCGAGCAGCAGCGCCGGATCGGCGGTGACGGAGACGGGCCGGGTGAGTCCGGCCGCTTCGAGGACGAGTTTCGACTCCTCGTCCCGCACCGTGACCTCGACCGCGTCGGAGAGCACCGGACGGACCCGGGCGCAGTCCACCTCGTCGGTCAGCGGACCGGCCCCCACCGCATAGGTGAAGACGGGTACGTCGAGATCCTGTGCGGTGCGGGCCATCCGCAGGCACCGACGCGCCTCGGTGTCGTAGAGGATCCCGCCTCCGCCGAGTACCAGCGCACTCAGCCGGCGCAGATACGCGGAGACACCCTCCCTGCACAGACCCTCCCAGCCGGCGACCTCGACATCCGGATGGACGCGGCGGGTGTGTCCGGGATCGCGGGAGAAGACCACGAAGCGCGTCTCCGGCCGCCCCGCCCGGACCCGGTCCAGCAGGGCGGTGAGGATCGCCTCGTCGCCCACGTTGCGGCCCCCGTAGGAGCCGAGTACGCCCACGGTCACGCTGTCCGCGCGGTCCATGGCCGCTCCCTCACGACGTTCACCAGAAGTGCTCCCGCGACTTGTGTGCCGGACGGCGGGCCGTCTCCGATGTGCCCGTTTTCGACGTTTCTCCACCAGAGGGCGCCCGCCGGCCGGACACGAGGTTTCGTCCCTCCCCCGACCGCGTGTCACCGTGGCTCGCATGGAGACCGGAGTAGAGGTGGCCGTGCTGGTCGGACTGCAGGCCTCTGGGAAGTCCACGTTCTACGCGCAGTGTCTGTCCGACCGGTACGCACTGGTCAGCAAGGATCTGTTTCCGCGGGGCGCCAGGAACAAGCAGGTGAGGCAGCAGCGGCTGGTGGCGGAGCACCTGGCGGCCGAACGGCCGGTGGCGGTGGACAACACCAATCCCTCGCCACAGGAGTGGGCCCCGCTGATCGAGGTGGCCCACATCCACGGGGCGACGGTGACGGCCTACTGGTTCCCTCCCGACGTGGCCGGCTCGCTGCGACGCAACGCCGTCCGCGAGGGCCGCGAGCGCGTCCCGGACGTCGGCGTCCTGGCCACGCTGAAGCGGCTGCGCAAGCCGTCGCGGTCGGACGGATTCGACGGGGTGCGCGAGGTGCGGTTCGACGGCCGCGGCGGCTTCGAGGTGCACGCGTGAGAAGGGAGAGCCTCCCGGTGACCGACGCCGAACCGTTCGGACGCATCAAGATCCGCGTCGCCGCGGCCCTGTTCAGCGGCGACGAGATCGCCCTCATCCACCGCACCAGGAACGGCCAGGACCAGTACACGCTGCCAGGCGGCAACGTCGAACCCGGCGAACCCATCCCACAGGCCCTCGCACGGGAACTCGACGAGGAGCTGGGCCTGGACCTGACCGATGCCATCGGCGTCCCGCGACTGACCTGGATCCAGGACGCGATGGTCACCCGCCCCGGCAGCACCCCACCCCGCAAGCTCCACCTGGTCTTCCGCGTCCACATCGCCGACTCCACCCGCGCCCGCCTGCGCACCGTCGAGCACGACGACACCGCCGGCGCGGGCCACCTCACCTGGAGCCACTACAAGGACACCGCCGGCAAGCCGCTGTTCCCTCCGGTCCCGCTCGCCGAACTCACCACGCCCACCGCGCCGCTCGACGTCGTCCAGGCCTTCCTGCCCGCTCTGGACGACACGAACTACCGCTGGATCTGACCCCGCGAGGACCGCGGCAGGGCCCGTCCGGTCCCACGCACAGCCGACGGCGGAGCGCTGTGTGCGGAGTACGGCGGTGCACGGCGGCAGCCTGAGCGAGCGCCGACCCGATCGCACCGCCGTCGGCCGCGTGCGCAGGCGTCGCGGGCACGCCGCCGCCCGGTGCGTCCGCACCAGCGGCGACCGGCGGGTGCCGTCCCGGCCGCCGCGGGGCCTGGCTGCCGGCCGCTCCCCTCGTGCCGGCCGGCAGCCGGACCCGGGCCATGACTCTTCCTGCCCCGGCATTGATCGGACAGCCGGTTCCGCCACCCTGATCAATGGCAGACTTCGCAGGTCACAGGCCCGGCGGCCGGCGATGCCCACAGAAGACGCCTGCGGATTGCCCTCGCGCTGCAAGCAGGCATACCTTGTCCAGCCATGCGCCGCGGCCACAGGGGGAGTCGTCGATGGCAGGACGTCCAGAGAGCCCGCTCGATCCGGGTGCGGGTCCGGTCGCGCGGTTCGCGAGCGAGTTACGCACACTGCGGGCGGAAGCCGGAAGCCCGACCTACCGGGCGATGGCACAGCGCACAGGGCAGGGAGCGAGCACCCTGTCCCAGGCCGCTGCGGGGGAGCGGCTGCCGACGCTCCCGGTCCTGCTGGCCTACGTCCGGGCCTGCGGCGGCGATGAGACGCTGTGGCAGGCGCGGTGGCGCGAGGCCGCCGCGGAAGCGGCGACCCAGCCGCGCACCGGTGACGCGGATGCCGCGCCGCCGTACCGCGGACTGGCCCGCTTCGAACCCGGCGACGCCGACCTCTTCTTCGGCCGCGACGACCTCACCGACCGCCTGCTCACGCTGACCCGATCCCGCCGGTTCAGCGCGGTGTTCGGTCCGTCGGGCAGCGGCAAGTCGTCGTTGCTGCGCGCCGGCCTCATCCCCCGCCTCCGTGCCCCGGACCGGGGGGACCCCCGGCCACTGGCCGTGCGGGTCCTCACCCCCGGCGAGCACCCGCTGCGCACCCACGAGCAGCGCCTGGTGCCGAAGGCCGGTGACGGAGACACCTGGCTGATCATCGATCAGTTCGAAGAGCTCTACACCCTGTGCACGGACCGCGGCGAACGCGACCGGTTCATCGACCGCCTGCTGGCCGCCGCCGACCCCGCGAGCCGGCTCCGCGTCGTCATCGCCGTCCGCGCCGACTTCCTCGGCCACTGCGCCGAACACCCGGCGCTGACCGCCGTACTGCAGGACGGGACGGTGCTGGCCGGCCCGATGAGCCGCGACCAGCTGCGCGAGGCCATCACCAAGCCCGCCCAGGCCGCGGGCCTGATCGTGGAACGCGCTCTCACCGCACGCATTCTCGACGACGTCGAGGGTGAGCCAGGCGCCCTGCCGCTGATGTCCCACGCCTTGCTGGAGACCTGGAACCGCCGCAACGGCCGTGCCCTGAGCCTGGCGGCCTACGAGGCGGCGGGCGGTCTGCAGGGCGCCGTCACCCACACCGCCGAGGCCGTCCACGGTCGGCTCACCCCCGACCAGGCCCAGGTGGCACAGCGATTACTCCTCCGACTGATCAGCCCGGGGGACGGCACGCAGGACACGCGCCGGCCCCTCGCCCGAGAGGATCTCCCACTGGAGGCCGACCCCGACCTTCGGACCGTCCTGGAACGCCTCGCCCGCGCCCGGCTGATCACCCTCGGCCATGACACCGTAGACCTTGCCCACGAGGCGCTCATCACCAGCTGGCCCCGGTTGCGCGGCTGGATCGACACGCATCGCGAGCGACTGCGCATCCATCGCCGGCTGACCGAGGCGGCCCGGACGTGGGAGGCGCTCGACCACGACCCCGGCGCGCTCTACCGGGGCACACGCCTGTCGGACGCCGAAGAGGCGTTCACCCGGCGGGAGGACCTGAGCGCGCGGGAGTCGGCGTTCCTGACGGCCAGCCTCAAGGCACGCCGAGACGAACAACGGGCAGCCGCGCGGACCACCCGCCGCCTGCAGACCCTGCTGGCCGGTCTGACGGCACTGACGCTCGTGACCTGCGCCGCAGCCCTGGTCTCCGTCCGGCAGCGCGACGCGGCACGTGCCGAGCGCGCGGTCGCCGTGTCCCGCCGGATGGACACCGAGGCCGACCAGCTGCGCGGTACGACACTGCCGGGACGGGTGCAGAACATCTCGCTCGCAGCGCAGTTGGACATCGCCTCGTACCGCATGCACCCGTCGGCACGCACCTACACGCATGTGATCAACGACGCGAACACCCCCCTGTTCACGGAGATTCCCGGCGACGGCAGTCAGGCCGACGGCGTGGGGAGGGACACCGTCCAAGTAGCGGCCGACGCCCACCGCCGGCTGCTGGCGACCGCCACAGCCGACGGGACGGTGCGTCTGTGGAACACCCGTGACTTCCTCCATCCCCGGCGCGTGGGCCGTTCACTGAAGAGCTACGACGTGGCCCTCAGCTCGGACGGACGCCGGCTGGCTGTCGACACCGTCTCCTCGATCAGCCTGTGGGACACCTCTGACCCGTTCCACCCCACGAGACTCACTACGATCCGGATGCCCGGCGAGTCGTCCCCGAGCACCATGGCGTTGAGCCCTGACGGACATCTGCTCGCCGCCGGAGGGGACCGCGTCCACCTGTGGGACGTCCACGACGGGAGGCACCCCGAGCGGCTCGCCCGTACCCTCCCGGGCGATGCACCCGCGTTCAGCCCGCGGGGGCATGTGCTGGCGACAGGGAGTTTCGAACAGAACGAGGCCGTGCGGCTGTGGGACGTGACGCGACCGGCCCGGATCAAGGAGCTCAGTGCCCTGACCGATCAGGGCGGCCCCGTCTTCAGCCCGGACGGGCAGACCCTGGGCATCGCCGCGACCGCCCTGGTCGACGGGCAGGTCCCGCTCTGGAACGTTGGCCGGCCCAAGCGGCCACGACGCCTGCCCCGGCCGTTGCGTACCGCAGATGGCAGCGGACCGACCGCAGTTGCCTTCAGCCCAGACGGCCGCGTGGCCGCCGTCGCGGGAGACAGCGGCGCACAGCTGTGGAGCATGGCCGACGGCCAGAGGCCGCAACGACTCGGTGAACCTCTCGCGCAGCGGTCTTCGCACGGCACCGCACTGCTCTTCGGACCCGGCCACCGACAGCTCATCACGCATGACGGGACCATGCGGGTATGGAGTCTTCCGGCGACTGTCCAACTGGGCTGCCCGAAGCCGGCTGTCGCGGGGTTCAGCCCCGACGGGCACACCATGGCCACGATCTGCCGGAGTCTCAGACGCGTCCAGTTGTGGAAGGTGGCCGATCCCGGCGCCGGCGGATCCCTGAGCAGTCTGCCCGGGCGGGCCGCCGTGTTCGCGCCCGGCGGACACTTGCTCGCAGTCGCCGGCCCCCGTGGAGGTGCCTGGCTGTGGGATGTCACCGACCCGGCGCATCCCCGTCGCCGGGGCCGGATCGCAACGCGAGGCGACCACATGATCACCTCCCTGGCCTTCAGCCGAGATGGCCGCATCCTGGCCGAGAAGGACGAGGGCACCCCCTCGCTCGGCGCCGCCGACGATCCGCAGTTCCTGCTGTGGGACGTGAACGATCCCTTACGGCCCCGGAGACGGGGCACGGCTGTCAAGGTCGACTTTGCCGACATGGAGCTCAGCCCGGACGGCCGGACCCTTGCCACCGGGTCCGGGGGCTCCATCTGGCTGTGGGACATCCGCGACCCCCGGCACGTCGTCCTGGCGACCGACGCGCTGGACGGTGATGCGGTGGCCATGGCGCCGCACGGTCACCTGCTCGCCGTTGCGGGGGACGGGTTCGTGCGCCTGTGGGACGCCGCCCACCCGGCGCATCCCGGACCACTGGGACCACCCGTCGACGCCGACCGCTCGGCATCCGCGATCGCCTTCAGCCCCGACGGGCGCACCATGGCCACCGCGACCACGGTCGGCACGGTCCGGCTGTGGGACATCAGCGACCCGGCACGCCCCTCCGGCCTGGGTGACGCGCTGATCGGCCACACCTCCACCGTCGGCACCACCGTGTTCAGCCCCCGGAACCGCATTCTGGCGACGGCGAGCGACGACGGAACGACACGGCTGTGGGACCTCGACGCCGGCCGTGCCATCCGCCGGATCTGCGCGGCCACGGGCCAAACCCTGACCCAGCAGGACTGGAGCCGTCTGGTCGGGAGCTCCCCCTACCGCCCGCCATGTCCGTGACCCTGCCCTGGCCCCGGGCACGGCGGAACAGCGGTGGGCGCCAAGGGATGATCTTGCCGACGAGTATCGGGCAAGGGCGGCGCGGCGCCCTGCCGGAGAAGCGGGGACGGCGTTAGGCGGGCTGCGGGGCGGGCGTTGCCGGAGCGGCCGCGACCTCGCGGGTCTCGCGCATCATCAGCAGGCCGTTGACCACCATCAGTGTCGCGGTCAGGCCGTGGACGCCGAGCGCGGTGGCCACGGAGCCGTGGTGGGCCAGCACGGTGGCCATGTCGCCGTACGCGGCGAGGGCCTCCACCAGCAGTACCCAGCCCAGCGCCCGTCGGTGGCCCGTCACCAGCAGGATGCCCAGGACCAAGGCCAGGACGACGTCGCGGATTCCCTTGACGATCAGGAAGCCGCCGCCGTCGCCGGACGGCCAGCTCGGCAGGCCGAAGCCCGGCGCCGTCGTCTCCG
Organism: Streptomyces filipinensis; assembly: GCF_014649495.1. Taxonomy (GTDB): domain Bacteria; phylum Actinomycetota; class Actinomycetes; order Streptomycetales; family Streptomycetaceae; genus Streptomyces; species Streptomyces filipinensis. The sequence continues at coordinate 268,444 of NZ_BMTD01000005.1, forward strand.
GGCTCAGGATGAACTCCGTCCCGAACCAGAGGATGAAGAGGATGAAGGCGGCGGCCAGGATGGTGTTGATCTTCTTCAGCGACATTGTTCTTCTCCTTGGGGTTCTTCGTCAGCCTGGTGGTGGTCGCTGGAGCGACCGGGAGGGCAGGGCTTCTCCGGCGGCTGCCCTCCTCCGGCTACAGCTGCCGTGTCATGCGTCGATCTGCTCGAAGACGTGCGGTTACGACACGATGTCGTCGGGGAACTCGGCCGCCATGCGCTGGAATTCCGGGCTCCCGAATGCCGTGGCGAGCTCCTCGGCCGGCTCCCAGACCGGGACGTTCATCAGGAGCTGACTGTCCGCCGTCCCTTGTGTATCCGCAGGGAGACGACGCTCGGCCATTCTCGGCACTTCCTCTCGCTGTCGGTCGGATCGGGCGGGTGAGCCCGTGGGTTCAGGTGAGGGCGGTGACCAGCAGGGCGAAGGCGGCGATGATGACGGCGACGCGGACGTAGTGGAAGCGCTCCCAGCGGTTCAGCTGCTGCTTCCAGTCGGCGGGCCGGTTGTCAGGGGTCCACGTCTTGTTCCGGTTGTTGATCGGGACGAGCAGCAGGATCGACATGATCACGCTGAGGATCAACAGCGCGGCGGCGGTGACGACGAGGCTGGTGCCGTGGTGGTGCCATCTGGCGATGGCCCAGATGGCGGCGAGGACGAGCGAGCCTATGTACCAGACCGGCATCACGGCGCCGAGCATCCGGCCCCCGTGGGCGTGGCCGAGCTGGGCGCTGTCTTCCGGGAGCGCGTTGAGGATCCGGTTCATGACGAAGGCGACGGAGAACTCCACCCCCACCATCACGCCGACGACCACGGTGGTGACGATCTCGAGCGCGTTGAGCATGATGATCCCTCCCGGGTGTCTAGCGTTGCTAGCCGATGAGGCAACGCTAGTGCTTCTGCCGCTCGATTGTCTAGCGGTGCTAGGATCGAATCATGTCGGTACAGGAACGCAAGCAGCGCGAACGGGCGGAGCGCGAGCGCCTCATCGTGGCGACGGCCCGTGAACTCGCCGAGGAGCAGGGCTGGGACGCCGTCACCACACGCCGGCTGGCCGAGCGCATCGAGTACAGCCAGCCCGTCCTCTACAGCCACTTCCGCGGCAAGCGCGAGATCATCGGCGCCGTCGCCCTCCAGGGCGCGACCGAGATGGCCGTGGCGGTGCGGGCCGCGACCGCCGCGGCGGACGGCCCGCGCGCCCGGGTGTACGCCCTCGCCCGCGCCTACCTCGACTTCGCCGCGCGCAACCCGGCGGTCTACGACGCCCTCTTCCAGCTCGACGGCGGTCTCGCGTACGCACAGGAGGACACCCCGGAACCTCTCAAGGACGCCTTCGCCGCACTGCTGGAGAGCCTGGGCGAGGTCGCCGGGGACGGCGTCGACCCGGGGCTGTTCACCGAGGTGTTCTGGGCGTCCCTGCACGGGGTGGCGACCCTCACCCGGTCGGGACGGCTGCCGCCGGAGTACACCGAGCAGAGGCTGGAGCTGCTCGTGGACCGGCTCGCCGTGGTGTGACACACCATCCCGGCGCGCACGCGGCCGGGCCCTCGGGCCCCGCCGATGCCTGCCTGCGGCATCGCTTCCGCCACCCGCGCCCACCCGGCGCGGCCGCGGATCGCCGGATCCCGTCACATGAGTCACACCGCGTCAGGCCCTGGACCGGTCGTTGAGGCGGTCTCCTCGGAGGGCATCGAGTCCCCTTCGGTATACGCCCCGTCGCGCGGCACCATGAACAACGGACGCACCGGTGCCGGGCCCGTCGCCCCTCCCGGCCGGGACCGCTGCGGGGACGGGCGGCCGGCAGGTGGCTCCACGACAACCCGCCGGATGCCACGCCGGCCCGCCGGGCGCGGGAGCACCCTGCCCGGCGTTGCCGCCGTCCTCAGCTTCCAGACCGGCTCGCGCCACGGCCCTCGGCCAGTCGCAGGGTCGCAAAGGCCGCGATTCCCGCCGTGACGCCGAAGGTGAGCGCGGCCGGGACGCCGTCACCGAGATCGGCGAACAGGTACATGAATCCCCACACTCTGGCGGTGTCGTCCATGGCCATGTGCAGCACCTGGCTCGCGAACAGGCCCAGCACGGTCGCGCAGACCGCGCCCACCGCCATCGCCGGCACCGTGGTCCGGGTGAGCAGACCGGGCAGCAGCCGCAGCGCCCACCACACCACCGCCAGCATGACCACGTCGGCGGCTCGGTACAGCAGCCAGTGGCCCAGCGGCGTGCTCGCCGGGCCCGACCAGCCGCCCAGCAGCAGCCACTCGCGCAGCAGGTCGCCCGGCTCGGACAGCATCCCTCCACCACCGAACGAGGTCTGGATCCGAGCCGCCACCGACTGGTACGACAGGACCACCAGCGACAGCGCGACGACGGCGGTCCCGACGCTCGCGGCGAGGCGGGCGGCGCGAGGCGGCACACTCCGCCGGGGCAGCGGATCCGCACCCTTCGCGGTGACGCGCGCCATGAACACCGTGAGCAGAGCGGTCAACAACGCCGTGAAGACGACGACCGGACCGCTTGAGGCGACCACGACCGCCAGCTGCGGCAGGACCCGGTAGCTGCCGTGCCCCCCGGACGCGATCAGCCACGGCGCGGAAACCGTCACGGCGAGCGTTCCGGCCACCGGGCCCCAGGCCCACAGCGCGAGCAGGGTGGCCGGCGTACGGCGCTGAACCGGCGGAAGCCTGCGGACCAGAAGCAGCGCGCCGGCCACGAAGAACACGAAGACCGCCACGAACCTGATCTGCATCGCGGTGTGGTACAGATCGGCGTACTGCGTGCCCCCGCTCAAGGCGGTGCCGCCGGTGCCCGTGGCCGCAGGCCCGTCGGACAGCAGCCCCGTCGGGGGTTCGTACGACCACGGGAGCAGCCACCTTCGCAGTTCGGCCGCGGACTGAACGTCGAACACGCCCGTCGTGCCGCGCAGTTCCAGCGCCTGCGCGCTCGCCCCCGCCCACCACAGCAGCAGCGTGATCAGCAGGCCCCCGGCCAGTGCCGGTATCACCGCACGCCGATATGTCATGTGTGTTCCCCCGCTTGGTCCCGCATCCAAGAGTGTGTCGATCAGCCGAAGAGTAGGGCTTGTTGATCAGTGTGGCCTGAGTACGCGTACTCAGGCCACCCCGGCCCCGAAACGACAGAATCCCCACATGAACAGACCTGTGAAGCTCGGCATAGCCGGGACATGCACGGCACTGCTCGTCGCCGGGGGAATCGGCACCTACAACCTCGTCCGCGGGTTGACCGGTGGCGCAACAGGGGACGGCCGCCCCGACACGGCCCGCACATTCGACCCGTCCACGCTGTCGAGCACGCCTCCGTCGGACGCCACAGCGGTCAAGCTGACGCGTGCCTTCCTGGACAGCTGGTCCGAGCAGCGCTTCGAGGGGGCCGCCGGGGACACCGACACTCCCGCCACGGCGACGCGAGCGCTGCACTCCTACAAGGACGGCCTGCGTCTGAAGAAGCTGACGTTCGACCACGTGGAATCGGCAGGTCCGTCCACGGTGACACCGGGCGCCACCAAGGTCACCTTCGACGTGCGGGCCGAGGTGGCGGGGGGCACGTGGACCTACCCCAGCGCCGCGGCGGTGGTACGCAGCACGAACGGCGTGCCGGCGGTGCACTGGAACAACTCGGTGCTCTATCCCGGCCTCGGTGACGGCCAGTCACTCACCGCCGGCAAGCTCCCCGCCGGTGCGAGCTCGGCGAAGGTGGTGGCGAGCGACGGCAAGACCGACCTGACCACGTTCTCCTCCTTGCGGGACATCGCGGCGACCATCCGCCAGAAGGTCAAGCCCAAGGGCGGTGCCGCGGGTACCGGTGTCGCGGTGGTCGATGGCGAAGGCGCGGGGATCAAGACGCTGGAGGTCTTCTCCAAGGGCCGGACCCCGGTCATCAGGACGACGATCGACGCCCGCCTGCAGACCGTGGCCGAGCACGCGGTGACGGACGCTCACCTGCAGAACAAGCCGGCCGGTACGGTAGCGCTCGACTGGAGCAACGGCCACATCCTCGCGATCGCGCACACGGGCGACGACGGCGACATCGCCATCAACGGCATCAAGTCACCGGGCTCCACCATGAAGATCATCACCTCGGCGGCCCTGTTCGACCAGGCGGGCCTCACCGCGGACAGTCCCGCGCCCTGCACGGACTCACTGACGGCCAACAGCCAGCTGTTCCACAACGACCCGGGCGTAAGGGCCGACCCCGGCTCCACGCTCACCCAGGCGTTCACGGTGTCCTGCAACACCTCCTTCATCAAGGACGGCTTCCACTATCTCGTGCATAACGGCGACGCCTCCGCCCTGCACGACGAGGCCGTCAACGTCTTCGGCATGGGCAGCTGGTCCATCGGCGGCGGAGTGGCCACGACCGATCCGAGCATCCCGGCCGACGCCCAAGGCGGCGACCAGGCAGCCCAGTTCATAGGCCAGGGCAAGGTCACGGCCACGCCGTTGTTCATGGCGTCCGTGGCGGCCACCGTGCGAGGCGTCGGATTCAAGCAGCCCGTCATCCTGCCGGGTCAGCACCAGCAGAGCGCCCCCCGCCCCATCACCGGCCGCACCGCGGGCTACCTCCAGACGATGATGCGCAGCGCGGCCTCCACCGGCACCGCGGCCCCGCGCCTCGGCGGGCTGCCGGGTGTCGGCGCGAAAACAGGCACAGCGGAAGAGGGGGACCACACCAACGGGTGGCTGACCGCGTACGACTCCCACACGGCGGTCGCGGCCCTGGTCGAAGGAGGCAGCTCCGGCGTGGACTCCGCCGGATACGTCGTCCGGCAACTGCTGACCAGCAGCTGACCACGGCCGACTCCTGACAGGGCACCGGACCTGCCCGGCCGGTCGAGCGGCTGAGAGCACGTCCCGCAGCGCCGCCACGGACTCCGGCCGGCAGGCCTGCATGATCGACTGGAGAACTCCCCGTCGGCCACAGCCCTTTCGTGCCGTGGCCCGGTGGACCCTCCCATCCGCCGCTGCTTCACCGGCCCGTGCAGGCCGACGGGGCCGCGCCGGCTCTCGTACACGCCCTGTCGGCACATGATGAGGAGGGAGCTGTGTGGCGCCTGCGGAGCGCGCCGCGCAGCACCTCCCTCCCACGCGCGTGAGGAATTCGCGCGACATCGAGCGATGCTTCTGGAACGCTGCGGGCTCGGGCCCTTCGGCCCGGATACGAGCGTGTGCCGACGCGGGAGTGGCGAGCGATGGATTTCGTCTTGGAAGGACCGGTTCTGGAAGGCGCGCTGGTGCGTCTGGAGCCTCTTGATCACGGGCATGCGGCGGACCTGGCGGTGGCGGCGGAGGAGGACCGCAGCTCGTACCGGTTCACCTGGGTTCCCACGGCGGACGAGGTCCACGGGTACATCGATGCCCAGCTCGCGCGAGCCGCTGCCGGCAAGCTCGCCCCGTACGCGCAGGTGGACCGGGCGTCAGGGCGGGCGGTCGGGACCACGGCCTACTGGGATCCGAGGCTGTGGCTGGACGGAGAAGGTCTGAGCGCCATCGAGGTCGGGTTCACCTGGCTCGCGGCGTCGGCCCAGGGCTCGGGGGTGAACACCGAGGCCAAGTACTTGCTGTTCCGGCACGCGTTCGAGCACTGGGCGGTGGCACGCCTCGACCTGAAGACCGACGCGCGTAACAGCCGGTCGCGGGCCGCGATAGAGGCGGCCGGCGCACGGTTCGAGGGCGTGCTGCGGAACTGGTCCCGGTCCTGGGTGCCCGGTGAGGACGGCCGGCTGCGCGACTCTGCGATCTTTTCGATCACCGCGGAGGAGTGGCCCGACTGCCGGGCAGGGCTCGAACGCCGGATCGCGCGAAGCCTGGCCCGGCACCGGCAGGCGACCGCTGTCCCCGCCCCGAAGTGAGCGGCCGGCCGGCGGCCTGCCATCGGGCATGCTTCACATCAGACGGCGATCGTTCGGACGGGTGATGTCGAGATGACCGCAGAAGCGCTGGCAATCCTGCAGGCGGCCGGAGCCGAAGAGATCGAGCATCCCGGTGGGACACTGCTGGCCCACCTGAAGCGGGTGAGCGCCCTTCTCGCCGCCTGGGGCGCTCGTCCGGCGCTGGTGTCGGCCGGGCTCTGTCACGCGTTCTACGGGACCGACGGGTTCCCCGTCGCGCTGCTGGACCTGGGACGCCGGGCGGAACTGGTCGAGGCGATCGGCGTCGAGGCGGAAGCACTCGTCTACTTCTACGCATCCTGCGACCGCACATCCTCCTACCGGGGCCTGACCGATGACGCAGGCGCGTTCGTCGACCGGTTCACCGGAACGCACACGCATCCAAGCCTGGCAGCGCGTCGGGACTTCGCCGAGCTCACCGCCGCGAACGAGCTGGACATCGCCGCCATCAGCCCGGAGGCCCGCTCACGCCACGGGGCGGACCTGCTCGGCCTGTTCACCCGATGGCGGCCACTGCTGTCCGAGCCGGCCTGGGCACACTGCCGCACCGTGCTGGGCCGGTCCGACCGGTAGCGGCCCGGCCGCTCCCCTGAGGCCCCGTCATGCTCACTGCTGTCCGGTACAGCAGCCGTGCCGGGGCGTGGGGTCTGCGAAGGCCTCCAGACGACAGAAGCACGACGCTTCGATCGGTACGTCGGCCATCGCGGCGGCGAACTTCAGCTGCTGGGCCACGATCCGCGCCTCTCCCCGCCTGCCGAGGCGCATGAGGCACTCGTGGAGACCGTGCAGGGCCCAGACGTTCCCCGGGTGCTGCAGGGGGCGTGGCAGGGTGTCGTCGAGTCCGAGGTCGGCGCGGTAGACGGCCTCGGCCTCCTTGAGCAGGCCCTGTTCGAGAAGCAGTGCGCCGTAGGCGTGCCGGGTGGGCTGCATCCACCCCCAGGGCTCGTCGTACGGAAGGCCGTCGTCCAGCTCGATCGACCGGCGCAGCGCCGCGAAGGCCGATTCGTACCTCCCCTTGCGGTAGTCCAGCTCTCCGTCCAGCATCTGCGCGGCGATAGCCAGGATGTCCGCGCAGGTGTTGTTGAACAGCGTCCGGGTCTGCGGGACACGGGAGGCCGCGTCGTGGAAGAGGGCACGTTCGGTGTCGGCCTCGTCGATGCGGCCCGTGGCCGACAGGGCGATCCCGCGCGCGTAGCGCAGCATCGCCGTGGTCACGCAGTACAGCTGGGCGTCGGCGGGCAGCGGAAGGCGCAGGATGTCGGTCCAGCGTCCGAAGCGGATCAGTACGTGCACCCGCATCGCGAGGAAGCCCTCCAGCCAGTCCGCCATGGGCGGGCTTTCCACACGCAACAGCTCCTCGGGCACAGCCGCTTCGAGCCGGTCCGCCGTTTCCGTCGCGTCCTGGAAGCGGCCGAGGAACATCGCACCGTAGATCTTGAAGTGGTAGTTGTGGCACCGGTAGAGGGTGTAGAAGTTCATCGCCCCGGCCCTGGCGTGGAACTTCTCGTCCGCCGCGATCGCCGCGGTGTTGTCGGAGATCACTCGGCGGAAGTCGCCGCAGAGCACTTCGAGGTGTGACGGCATGTGCTGGAGATGGCCCGCGTCCGGCACCAGACCGCGCAGCCGGTCCGCCACGGGCAGAGCCGCCTCGGGTGTCGGTGACATCTCCATCAGGTGGATGTACATGTGGAGCAGGCCTGGGTGGCGCGCGCCGGCCTCCGTCGTGATCGCCTGTTCGAGCACTGACCTGGCCTCGACGGTGCGCGAGCCCCGGGCCGGACCGCCCGTGCGGATGTCCCACAGCTGCCAGGGCGTGAGGTTCATCAGGGCGTCGGCGTACAGGGTGGCCACGTCGAGGTCGTCGGCCGCCGAGCGGTGCACGGCCCGCATGCTGTCGGCGTAGTCCGCGTTCCACACGGAGCAGTCCTCGACATCCGGGGCCTGGGCTCGTGGGTAGCGGGCACGCAGCGCACCGATGAGGGCCTGTTCGACCGGGCTGGCGCCGGAAGCCTTGGCATGGGCGCGCTGTACGGCCGCGTGCGCACGCTCCACCGACCGTCCCAGATCCCGCTCGTCGAAAGCCTCCCAGGGCTTGTTGTAGTTCGGCCCGAGCGCGTAGGCCACGCCCCAGTCGGCCATGGCGCAGTCGGGATCCGCCGCGGCGGCGGCCTCGAAACAGCGGACGGCCTCCTCGTGGTGGAAGGCGTACGTCCAGTTCAGCCCACGGTCGAACCACGTCTGCGCCTCGGTGGACGACGTCGTCACGCGCCGTCCGTGGCTGCCGAGGTCGTAGTAGTGCATACGAGCTCCTCATGGCCGACGGCCAACCGTCCCGGTGACGGGGGTGGCACGACGGCGGCCGGTGCCATGACCCTAGCGAACGGCGGCACCGATACGGCCTGTTCATGGAGGAAATCACCTGGGTGCAACGTCTGTGCGCACGTGTGCCACCTGGCAGGCGTTCTCGTCCGCTCCGAGCGCTGAGCCGGCGGAAGCGGCCTAGACCGCAAGGAAGGCGGCCAGTGCCCGTGCCGTCTCCTCGGGTGCTTCGACCTGCGGGTAGTGGCCGATGCCGGCCGGCACGGTGAAGGCGGCGTGGGGGAGTCGTCGGCGGAGGCGATCCAGCACGTGGGCTCCGCTGACGGGGTCGTCGGGACCCCAGACGAACAGCAGTGGGCCCTCGTACTGTTCGAGGGAGCGGGTCCAGCGGTGGAAGTGGGTGCGGCGGTCGTCGATGTACCGCAACAGGCGTGGGGCCAGGTGATGGCCGTTGTCTCGGACGACGGACGTCCACATGTCGTGCAGAAGCTCGTCCGGGACGGGCTTGGCCAGGACGCTGCGCAGGTTCGCGGTGAATCTCCTCTCGTCGGTGAGGCGGGCCAGGAGCGGGCCGACGCGGCTGTGCAGGAGGCGCTGGAGCGGGATCGGGCGGTGGAGGTCGGCGTAGAGGCCGCCGTTCAGCAGGGCGGTGCGGGTGACACGGCCGGGGGCACGAGCCAGCAACTCCTGGGCGACCGAGACACCGTAGTCGTGGGCGACCAGTGCGGTCTCGCCGATGTGCAGCCGTTCCCAGGCGGCCTCGACCAGGTCCGCTTGCTCGTGGACGGAGTAGCGGTGGTGGCGGGGCTTGTCGCTCTGACCGAATCCGAGCAGGTCGAGCGTGGTCGTCCGGCATCCGGCCTGGACCAGGTGCGGGACGGTCATCGCCCAGTCGTGCGAAGAGGTGGGGAAGCCGTGCAGGAGCGTGACGGGTATGCCTTCTCCGTCCTGGCGGACGAACAGGTGGTGGCCGTTCAGCTCGATCCTGGTGCCACCGGTGATCCAGTGGGCGAGATTCATCTGGTGTCTCCCATGCTGCCGGGCCTCGCGCTCACTTCGCACTTCCGGCCACCTGGGCAACCCAACCAGAGCGCCGGGCCTCGCGCACAGGAGCGATGGGCCAGCGGGACGGCGTGGCGTTGTGCGTCGCGGACAATGGCGGGGTGACGAGCGAGGGCGTGCAGGAACTGATCCGGTTGGCCGGCGACGACCGGTCGTTGCTGGAGGAGGCGGTGGCCACCGCGCGTGCCAGGTCGCCGCAGGTAGGTGCACTGCCGGAGCACGAGGTCAGGCGGCACACGCAGGCCGTCCTCGAAGCCGTGTCCGCCGCCCTGGTGCGGGGCGGGCCCGACGAGGACGACCTCGCCGCGGCCGACCGGCTGGGAACCGACCGGGCCCTGCAAGGCGTGCCGGTCGCCGCGCTGCTGGACGGCTTCCAGGCCGGTCGGTCCTGGCTGGTGCGGACGGTCGTGGAGCGCGGCCGGGCCGCCGAGATGACAGCCGACGCCCTGCTGGACGCGGTCACCCGGATCGACACGATCACCACGGCCCTGGAACACCGGATGGTCCACGCCCACCGGATCACCGAGCTGGAGTTGGCCAGGACGGCCCGGGAGAGCACCGCCCAGCGGCTGCGGGCGCTCCTGCGCGGCGAGCCGGTGGACCGGCCACTGGAACCCGGCCGTGCCTACCACTGCGTGGTGAGTGAGATCAGCGACCCTACGACGGCGCGGCACGTGGAGGCCGTACTCGGGTCTGCCGGGCTGACCGGCATGGTCGACGGAACGCTCGCCGCCGTACTGCACCACATGCCCGAGCTGCCCGCAGGCCTGCCGCCGCTGGTCGTCTCGCCGCCCGTGCCACCCGCGCGCCTGCCCGGCCTGTACGAGGTGTGCCGCCGAGCGCTGCGGGCCGCCACGGAGGGCGGCCCGCGGAAGCTGACGGCGCTGGCGCTGCCGACGGCCCTCGCGGCGCAACCCGAACTGGGCCGCCTGCTGGCAGCGGAACTCCTGCCCGCCCTCGACCCGGCCGACCCCTTCCACCGGGAGCTCGCCCGTACGGCCGTGGCCTATCTCGACCACGGTGCCCGCATCGGGCCCACGGCTTCCGCCGTGCACGTGCACCCGAACACGGTGAAGTTCCGCCTCCGCCGCCTGCGGGACCTCACAGGCCACGAGCTCACCGGTTCCCTCGTCCACTGTGCCCACCTGTGGTGGGCCCTTCGCGTCTGGCTCAGCTCCGACACCTGAGTGCGGGCGGGCCGTGCGGGCCTACAGGTTCGCGCAGGTGTTGCCGAACGTGGGGTTCAGGATCCCGACGACGGAGACACTGTTGCCGCATGCGTTGACCGGCACGTGTACGGGTGCCTGGATCAGGTTTCCGCTCAGGACCCCGGGAGAGCCCCAGGCAACACCTTGGGTCCCGGCGTCAGCGGCTGCGGCGCCTGCCCCACCGAGGACTGCGGTGGCGGCGAGAGCGGCGGCGGCGAGAGCAGGGCGTACACGCATGGTGTTCTCCTTCGTAGGGAGGGCGATCGACCGATAGCTCTCCATACGCCCGGCGGAAAAACGCCGATACAGGGAGTGGCGGGAGAAACCACCTGTTCAGTTGGAACCGTGGACAGTTGACGGAAGCCCCCGTCGGGCCGGCACTCCGTGGCCCCGGGCCGGCGTTCGACGTGCCGCTACCTTCGCGGTACGGCTGGTGCGGAGATCGGCCGCGTCGGATGCACAGCCCGGGAACGCTTCCGAGTCACCACCGCGATGATCGTCCCCACCCCCGCGACACCCAGTCCGAGCCCGCTGAAGATCAGCGGCAGCAGCCACAGCGAGGCGAACCCGTTGATCCGCGCGTCCTCGGGGGAGTCCGCCCGGTAGAGAACCTCGACCCGCTCACCCTTCTCGTACGCCGGTGGGCTGGAACCCGTGGGGTCCCGGAACGTCCTCGGTGTGCCATCCGCCGACGTGAACCTGACGACCGGGTAGGCCATGGGCTTGTCGTTCACCCGCCTCCCGTGAGACGTGCTGTGGTGGTCGGTGCGCCACTCCAGGGCGACCACCGTGCCGCGGGCACGCTTCGCATCCGTCAGGAACGAGACCGACAGCCCCGCGAGGATCAGCCCGATGACCAAGAACAGCGACCCGAACCCGATCAACCCGAAGGCGACCCACCGGCGGCCACGCTGCCCGCGTACCTCGACTTGCACGACGTCCCTCTCACTTGTTCCGGAGTGAGAGGGACGCTATCCCAGACATCCGGGCCGCCGCGCTCCCGTCCCGGGCGGCCCAGGTCAGTCCGTGGCACCGTCGGTGGTCGCCGTCACGTCCTGTGTGGTGGTGCCGGTGCGCTGCCGATCCGGCCCGCCGGACCGCGGGCGGCTGCGCAGGTGTTCCCGCAGCATGACCCCACCGACGCCCCCCAGAGCGGTGCCGGCCACGAGGATCAGCAGTTCGCAGCCCCGCACCGTCGAGGCCGTGAAGTGGCTGACGTTCGGGCGGCCGCCCAGCTGCCAGTCCGCGTGCCCCTTGAGGTCGACGGTCGCCAGAACACGCTGCCCCGGCGCCAGTCGGGACCCCGCCGTGTCAAGCGGGCGGTGCGGCAGACCGGGCGGGACGGCCACGCCGTAGGTGTACGAGATCCCTGTCTGCACGCCGATGTCGTTGTAGTCGCGGTGCGCGTGCTCCGTCCGTAAGGTGACCGTCGCTTCGCGGCCGTGGTCGTGCAGCGCCTGCTGCTCGGCCAGGATGGTTCCGCAGAAGCAGTGCAGCACGAAAGCAAGGCCCATGACCCATCCCGCGCCGCTGAACTCCGTGCCGGTCGCCGCCCAGGCCACCAGGCCGACCAGGGCGCCCCCGATCAGCGCGCCGTACACCACCCAGCTGTCGCTGCGCGGGTACGCCCAGGCCTCGTAGCTCCGCAGGCTCAGGATGAGCAGGGCGCCGCCCCCGAGCCCCACCGGCAGGCCCGCTGCCGCCGACACCCCGTACGGTCTTCGCACAGCGCCTCCCCCGGACCAGCACCGCCGCACACCGATGTGTCCGCCCAGCTTCGCGTGAGACGCCGCGCGACGCCAGACCCTCAGCCGCGTCGCCCACAGCCCCGGGCGGGGCGTTCGGCGCGGGCTGACGCGGTCGGGGAGGCGGCGGCTTGCCGTGGATCAGCCAATACGGATCAGTACGGGTCCGGGTGCCGGCGGGGTGATCGCGGGCGTGCCGGGGACCTGGGCACCGCCGCTGACCGGTTGCCCGCCCCCACCGGCGACACCGCCGGCGGGCGGCCCGGTGGGGGCCGTGCCCGGGGCATGCGCGAGGCCGGTGGCCCACAGCTGGTCGACACGCGAACGCTCGGTGGCGTTCGGGTAACGGCTGGTGCAGGACGGGCCGGCGCTGCCGCCCGACATCAGCTCACTGCACGGCCCGCCGTAGTCGTCCGGCAGACCCAGCACGTGCCCGGTCTCGTGGGTCACGACGCGGACCGAGTCGTACTGCTGGTTCTGGGTGTAGTCGAGGAAGACGACGCCGCTTCCGTGGCCGTTGGCGGAGGTGTAGGAACCGCGCGGGTCGTTGCCCTCGCGGTAGGAGAAGTCGGCACTACCCGTTGACGTCTCCTGGAGCTTGACGTTGGACTCCGAGCTGTTCCAGATCGAGGCGGCGCTCGCTATCTGCGAACGGAAGCTCGGTGCCTGGGAGGCGTTGTAGTGGAGAGTCACCGCCCGCGCGTTCGGCTGGGCGGCGCGCTTCTCGGCGACGGACTTGAGTACGGCCTCGAGGAACGCCTTGTTGTTCGCGGCCTCCTCGACCGACCCGGTGTACTGCGCCGCGGAGGTACCGGTGGCACCGGAAGGGGCCTCGGCCGTCTGGGCGCTGGCGGGCACCGCCGCGCCCAGCGCGCTGGAGGCCAGACCCAGGCCGAGAGCGAGGGCGAGGAGTCTCGCGGACGTTCGGGACGACTTCATGTGGGGGGCTCCTACTCACTCGGTGACGCCGAGCCCCCGGTGTGCGGTCGACTCTGTGTGAACACCGGTTCCGAACTGCGGCGACGTCCTGTGGGTCGTCATTCTTAGAACGGCTCGACAGGGAGCGCAACGGGTCCCCGCCACTACATCGCCTCGTAGGTCCCGGAACCTCGCCAGGGCTGTGTACGGGCCTCCGGTCCGCACGGAGGGGGCGAGAGGGAAAGCTGGCGCGGCGTCAGAAGCCTTACATCATGGGGCGACGGGCGTGTGCGGGCCGACCGGGGGAATCCCAGGACGCGCGGCGGGAGCCACATCCAGACCAAGACGGACAAATGCTTGAATGTCTGCCATATCGCCTCTACTAAGCGTGCCCCTCTATGGGCGAAGCGCTGTGACCGACGCCATAGAACCCGAGCTTCCGTTTTCCGGCGTGCCGCCGAGGGCCGCGCGGCGGAGGAGGTGGCCAGCGGCAGGCCGTCCCCGCCGAGGGGCGGGCCTGGCAAGCAGGCCTCCGGGTCACGGGGTGTGCGGGGCGGCGGCTTCCAGGTCGGCGACACTGCCCGACATGATGGTCCGTACGTGCTCCGTGATGTGCTCCGCGGGCCAGTCCCACCAGGCCACCGCCAGCAACCGGGCGATGTCCCGGTCGTCGTAGCGGGTGCGGATGAGCCGGGCGGGGTTGCCGCCGACGATGCCGTAGTCGGGTACGTCGCCGGTGACGACGGCGCCGGTGCCGATGATCGCTCCGTGTCCGATCCGTACTCCGGGCATGATCGTGGTGCCGTGGCCGAACCAGACGTCGTTGCCGACGACGGTGTCACCTCGGTCGGGCAGGCCGGTGAGCAGGTCGAAATGTTCGGCCCAGGAGCCGCCCATGGTGGGGAAGGGGAAGGTCGAGGGCCCGTCCATGCGGTGGTTGGCACCGTTCATGATGAACCGCACCCCCGTGCCCAGCGCGCAGAACTTGCCGATGACCAGCCTCTCCGGCCCGTAGTGGTAGAGCACGTTGCGTGTCTCGAACGCGGTCGCGTCGTCCGGGTCGTCGTAGTAGGAGTACTCTCCGACCTCGATCAGCGGGGACTTCACCAGCGGCTTGAGCAGCACCACCCGCGGCTGCTCGGGCATCGGGTGGAGGACCGTCGGATCGGCGGGCACGGGCATGACGAGGGGCTCCTCGGTGGTCGCGGCACTGTGACCGCTCCATGATCGCGACGATGAGCCCGCCCGGGTACCGATTTTGCACCGGCCGGTCACGACCAGGTTGCCGTCCGGGGTGCGACGCGCGACGGCGCCGGTGCGCAAGTAGCCGTCGGGGGTGAAGGCGCGTGCGTTGTGGTCGGGCGCCCGGTAGTAGCCCCGCAGGGTGTACGGGCCCCGGGTGAGGAGTGCGCCGGATTCCCCGTCGGGCACGTCCTTGCCGTCGGCGTCGGCCACGCGGATCTCGTCGTCGGGCGAGAGCGGGCGGCCCCGCGTGGTCAGCACGGTCTCGTCCGGGTCGTCGGGCCGGGTGAGCGTGAGCAGTCCCTCAGCCATGCCGAAGAGCTGCTGCAGGCGACAGCCCAGTTCCGGGCCGATGCGTTCGGCGGTCGCCCGGTGCAAGGGCGCACCACCGACCTGGAGGAGACGCAGACCGTCCAAGTCGGCCTGGAGCGTGGGCAGTACGTCCAGCCACGACTGGGTGACCGCGGGTTCCAGCGACGTGACGGTGACCCGCTCCCGGTCGATGACGGGAAGGCACTCGGCGGGTTCCGGGTTCTCGACCAGGACGACGGTGCCGCCGACGGAGAGGGTGCCGACGATGCCGGGGCAGCCGAAGGCGAAGTTGAACGCGGCGGGCAGTGCGGCGAGATACACGTCGCTCTCGGTCAGTGACACCAGTTCGGCGGCTGCCCGCGCCTGGTAGGCGTAGTCGTCGTGGGTGCGCGGAACGAGCCTGGGGGCGGTGGTCGAGCGGCCGGAGAGCAGGAGGAAGGCCACCTGGCCGGCGCTCTGCGCGAGGGGCCGTTCGGCCGGGGCGTCGATGGAGCTCAGCGGGAAGTAGTGGCAGCCCGACGGGTCGGTCCTCAGACCGCCGCACGGGAACGAGGTGGCCGTCTCCAGGGTGAACACCCGCCGCAGGAAGGGCCCCTGGGCCGCGATGTCCGCGGCCATCGCCGTGTGGTCGAAGCCCTGGTACGTCGACGGACCGACGTAGCCGGCGGCCTCGGTGACCCGCGCGACGTGGGACACCTCGGGCGCGCGGAGTGAGACCGGGCAGAACACGGGGACCGCACCGGCGCGCATCAGCGCGAACGCGGTGATGACGAACTCGGGAACGTTCGGCAGCTGGACGACGACCCGTTGCCCGGGCCGAAGACCGCGCAACCGGAATCCGGCGGCCATGCGGTCCACGCGCCGGTTCAGGTTCGCGTACGTGATCCGGGTATCGGCGTGCACGAGCGCGGTCCGCGGTCCGTACTGCAGGGCCCAGCCGCGCAGCAGGTCGTCCAGCGTGAAGCCGCGCCAGTGCCCGACCGCCCGGTAGCGGTCGACGAACTCCTCGGGCCAGGGCGTGCAGCCGTCGAGCATGGAGACCATCTGTTTCCTTCCCCTTTTCCGGTGCCCGGGAGCAACCTCGCCGCCCTGACCTGGGCCATCCCAGCTGTCAACTTCTCCGGGTGCAATGTGCCTTCCCGACCAGGCACGCGGGACGCCCTCGGCGGAACGTCCAACGAGCGCCGCTGACCAGGGGGAACGCGTGCAGGGCGCCCAGTCCTCATGCCCGGTCCACGAGTACGGTCCGGTCTGCCTCACTCAGTGTGTGCTCTGCTGGTGAAGGCGGGGTGGGGGAGTTGTCGTATCTGGTCCACGCGCGTAGCGGATGCTGCCGGGGCTGGGGTTTTCTCGTAGGTGTATCTCCAACCCCCCACGTTCCATGGAGACTTCATGCACAGTGCCGCTTTCGGGCTGCCCGCCACCGCTCTGCTCCCGATCAGGGCAGGTGCCGCTCCTTTCCCGGGTGAGCCCCCCGCGCCCCCCTGTGAGGGCGGCCGCCCGCGCTGAGCCGGCCGTCCTCGCCGTGGGAACGCCGCATGCGAGGAGCGGCGACTCCCGCGACTCCGGTCCACGACGACACCACCGTCCCGATGTCACCGAGGCCGCCATGGAGCACATGGTCTCTCCGTGAGGTGTGGCGCTCCGGTGCCGAAACCTGCTCCGCGGGTCGGTGCGGTGCCGACGGTGAGAAGTCGGCCATGTCGTTCCCGCTCGACACCTGCGCCGGCTGCCCGCCCGAGAGGGTGTGTGTCGCCGCCCAGTCCTTCAGCCGTGCCGTTCCGTGCGTGGGAACGGGCGGTCCGTGAGTGACACATCGTGTCCTGCCAGGCCGACCGCCGAGGGGAGTTCTCCCATGCCGCGGCACGGTATGTGCGCGGCCTCGGTCCTCGTTCGCGGATTGGCGGTTTGTCATCAACACCACCTTGAACCGGATGACATGAGCATGTCATTCATGGCAGTCTCTCTCCCACTGCCGCACGAGCAAGACAACGTCCACAACTGTCCCGGTCGGCCCCATACCGGCCGGACATTCCCCCCACAAAGGAGCTTGTGTGACCTCCCGTTACACACATCACCGGCGTACCGCACTGGCCGCGGCCACTGCCGTCGCCGCAGCCGCGGCACTCATGAGCACCACGCTCACCACCACGGCCACCGCCCAGCCCGCCGACGGCGCCTCCCGCCTGACCGCGGCTCCGGTCACGCTGTCGGCCGCCGCCCGCACCTCCCTGATCCAGAAGGCGCAGGCCGGCGCCGCGGCGACCGCCCAGCAGATAGGCCTGGGGGCCAAGGAGAAGCTGGTCGTCAAGGACGTCGTCAAGGACGCCGACGGCACCGTCCACACCCGCTACGAGCGCACCTACGCGGGCCTGCCGGTGCTCGGCGGCGACCTCGTCGTCCACACCGCCAAGTCCGGCAAGACCGAGGGTGTGACCAGAGCGACCAAGGCGGCCATCAAGGTGGCCTCGCTCAAGCCGCGGTTCGCCGCCGCCCAGGCCGAGAAGCAGGCTCTGGGCCTGGCCAAGACGGCGGGTTCGGCGAAGACAGCCGCGGACCAGGCTCCGCGCAAGATCATATGGGCCGTGAGCGGCAAGCCCGTGCTCGCCTACGAGACGGTCGTCGGCGGTCTGCAGGACGACGGCACCCCGAACCAGCTGCACGTCATCACCGACGCGGCCACCGGCAAGAAGCTCTTCCAGTACCAGGGCATCGAGACCGGCGTCGGCAACACCCAGTACAGCGGCAAGGTGGACCTGACGACGGCGCAGTCCGGGTCGTCGTACTCCCTGACCGACGCCTCGCGTGGTGGCCACAAGACCTACAACCTCGACCACGCGACCTCCGGTACCGGCACGCTGTTCTCGCAGTCCAGCGACACCTGGGGCGACGGAAAGGTCTCGAACGCGGCGACCGCCGCCGCCGACGCCGCCTACGGCGCGCAGGAGACCTGGGACTTCTACAAGAAGACCTTCGGCCGCAGCGGCATCAAGAACGACGGTGTCGGCGCCTACTCGCGGGTCCACTACGGCAACTCGTACGTGAACGCGTTCTGGGACGACAGCTGCTTCTGCATGACCTACGGCGACGGTGAGGGCAATGCCGACCCGCTGACCGCGCTCGATGTCGCCGGGCACGAGATGAGTCACGGCGTCACCGCCAACACCGCGGGCCTGGAGTACTCCGGTGAGTCCGGCGGCCTGAACGAGGCGACCTCCGACATCTTCGGCACCGGCGTGGAGTTCTACGCCAACAACTCCACCGATGTCGGTGACTACCTCATCGGCGAGAAGATCAACATCAACGGCGACGGCAAGCCGCTGCGCTACATGGACAAGCCCAGCAAGGACGGCGGCTCCGCCGACTACTGGTCCTCCAGTGTGGGCGGCCTGGACGTGCACTACTCGTCCGGCGTCGCCAACCACTTCTTCTACCTGCTGTCGGAGGGCAGCGGCGCGAAGACGATCAACGGCGTGAGCTACGACTCGCCCACCAAGGACGGCTCCAAAGTCACCGGTATCGGCAGGGACAAGGCGCTGCAGATCTGGTACAAGGCGCTGACCACGTACTTCACCTCGACGACCGACTACAAGGGCGCCCGCACGGGCACCCTCAAGGCGGCGTCCGACCTCTACGGCGCCTCCAGCACCGAGTACAAGGCGGTCGAGGCGGCCTGGTCCGCGGTCAACGTGAGCTGACCCACCGCAGGCCAGGGGCGGCAGCCGGGACTCATCCCGGCTGCCGTCCCGAGCCGTGCCGGAGCGGGACACCCCCCCGGATCAGGGGTGCGGCGCCACGCCCTCGTCGACGGGCAGTGCGACGGGCTCCTCCGCCGGCCGTGTGCCCGCTGCGGCGGAGACCACGCCGGCACCTTCTCCACCTGTCCCCCGCGCGGGGGACAGCGGGCTCATGCGGTGCAGGACCAGATGAAGCACCGGTATCAGCACGCAGGTGACGGCGGCGGACTGCCACAGCAGTGTGTCGAGCCGGCCCGCCGCCAGATACGCGCCCGCGGCGATGGCGGCCACCGCACACACACCACGGTCCACGATGCTTTCGACCGACAGCAGCGTGGCACGCGGCGCCCCCTTCGGGATGGCGTCGTTGATGAGCTTGCGCTGCACGGGATAGCCGAACCCGGTGATCGCGGCGAACGCGCACAACAGCCCGACCACGGCCCAGGGGCCGCCGACGGTGGTGCCCGCGAGTGCGGCGGCGAGCAGGACGCTCAGCAGGGACACCCAGGCCGCGGGCGACAGGCGCGGGCTCAGCCACTGGGGCCGGGCGGAGGCCACCGCCTCGGCGACCGTCATCGCCGCGAGGACACCGCCGTGGGTGCTCTCCGCGATGCCGTGCTGGAGGAGCACCGGCTGGAACAGGTTGACCTGGCAGATCCGCGACAGCGTGAAGACCGCCACGCCCTGCACCATGAGCAGGGCCAGCCACGGTGACGACCGAAGGGCGCGCAGGGCGGCCCGCATGTCACGCAGCAGGGCTCCGCCCCGCCGTCGGGGAGCGCCCCGCCCGTCGCCCGTACCAGCAGCGGCGATCCGGGGCAGGGCGAGTGCGCAGCCGAGAGAGCCGGCCGCGCTCGCCGCGCTGAGCACGTACGGGGACTGCGGAGCCACGGACATCAGCGGTCCGACGAGCGGCCAGCAGACGACCTTGGCGGCGAGCCCGAGGGCACGTGCCGTCCCCTCCGCCCTGAGGTAGTGGGCGTCCGCTCCTTCGGCCCGCAGCCCGTCGTACAGGCAGGCGCTCGCCGCGCCCGACGTCAGGGAGCGACCCGCGGCGATCGCGAGGAAGTGCACGAGGAAGCCGGTGTACGAGGGGGTCAGCACCGGCACCATGTTCGCCGCCGTCATGACCACCGCACCCGCGCGCAGGCAGTTGCGGGCACCGACGCGGTCGGCGACGACCCCCGTCGGCACCTCGAACAGGCAGAAGGCGACGTAGTAGATGCTCTGGATGCCGAAGATCTGGCCGTCCGACAAGCCCGCGGCACGCTGGTAGGCGTAGAACACGGGCATCCACCACAACAGGTTGAACAGCAGCTGGAACCCGTTGTTCAGGCGGATGATGCGGCGGGCGGCCGGGGTCATCCGCGGATCCGGAGAACGGGGCCACAGCGAGGACACGGCGCGCCTCACCGGGCGTAGGGGCGGATCTGGACCAGATGGAACGCCCCCTCAGCGGTCATGAGCCACTCGATGTCCAGGGCGTCGTCGGGGTCGCCCGCACTGAAGTGGGACTGCAACAGGCGCCCGGCCAGCGCCAGTTCCCCCAGCGACGTGCGCGTGTCCGCCGGGAGGTCCTCACCCGCCGAGCCGACGTCCACCGTGCGCCCGCCGCCCTCGACCGTGTTGTACAGGTACTGGTGGGGCAGGACCCTGCCGTCGACCACCCGCTCGGGCGAACCGGTCGTGCAGTTGAGGTACACGTTGCGGAAGTCCTCGCGCCGGGTCGGATTGCAGGTGACCAGCACACCTCCGAGGCCGGCCGGCACATACTCCTGGATGATCACGCCCATGTAGGTGTCGTCCAGCACGATGCCGGCCTCGTGCCGCAGACGCACGCTGCGCGGGGACAGCAGTGATGCCCACACCTGCCGCACGGCGTCCATCAACTGCTCCTCGCCGCGCACCGTCGTCACCGAGTCGTAGATCCCGGCCGCCGAGAATCCCGGCAGGTCCTCGGCGTTGGAGGACGAGCGCACCACGAGACGACGCCCGTCGGCCAGCAGACCCGGCACCGCGCCGGTGACGGCCCGGGCCACCTCGTCGGGGATCGGTGTGCTGTGCATCAGTCGCTGCAGGTCCAGACACAGCGAGTCGATCACGTCGAGCGCCTCCAGCTCAAGCGCCATCTTCAGCTTTCCGATGCCCTGCTGGAGCGCGGCCGACGAGGTCAGGAAGAGATGGTGCAGGCGGAACGGGAGTGCCACCCCCTCGGGCGCCCGGACGGTGCCCGCCACGCGTTCGGCCGCCGCGGCCTGCAGCCGTTCCACGGGTGCTCCCGGCTCCCCCAGCCGTAAGGCCAGGTGGGTGAGCAGATCGGGCCGCGGCGGCCGCGGACGCGCGTAGAACGCGGTCAGGTCCGCCGTGCGGCTGTCCAGGACGTGGTGCAGTTCGCCGAGGTTGGCGGCCTTGGTGCCGTAACTGTCGCGGTCGGAGCGCCGCAGCCGGTGCAGCGCCATGACCGGCGCCTCGTCGAGCAGGGGCGCGTCGATGCGGATGCGCTGCTGGTGCCAGACCGGCCTTTCCAGCACCGGGGCGCTGGACAGCCTCTCCAGGGTGACGGCGTCCTCGCACACCCGGTAGCGCACCCAGGCGCCGTCCAGTCCTTCTCGCCGCACCAGAGCGTCCAGGTCACGGACGATGGCGTTCGGGATGCCCCAGCCCGAGGCCAGGACGTTGGTGTGCGAAAGCGGCGTGGTGGGCGCCGTGTTGATGAACCCGGCCACCCGGGGTATGTCATCGGGCAGGCAGGACATCGCGACGATGTCCGCCCAGCCGGGCTGTGCGGCGGCGCGGTACTCCTCCGGACTGCGGAAGTAGCGCAGCCGGCCTTCGGCGACGCCCGGATTGAGGCAGGTCCGGATCCGGTTGCCGAACAGCTCCTGGCTGAGGATGCGCGGTACGCGTGCCTCGCTGACCGAGGCGAGTTCGTGCTCCTGACCGTGGTTCGCCGGTTTCAGCAGCAGCGGGAGGCGCCCGTCCACCCTTGTGCGGACGTAGTGGTAGAACTCCTCCAGCAGTGCGGCGTGCATGGTGTCCGCCTCGGTCGTCTCCAGGACCAGGAAGGGCCGCTCGGAGCCGTCGGTGTCCTCGTCGCTGTGCAGGGACAGCACCCCGAGCAGGAAGCGGCGGTCAGGCGCCATGTACACGGAGGCGTTGAACGCGTCGAGATCCTTGTCGAGTTCGTCCGGCCTCATACCGAGGATGCGCGTGGCGATGTAGTCGACGTGGAAGGGGTGTACCCGGGTGTCGAGCAGGTGCCAGCTGTCCTCGGCCCTGTCCACCACGACCTTCAGGTACGGGTGCCCGGCGAGCACGCCGGACAGCGCGCGGAACAACGGCAGCGACAGGTTGCCGCCGACCACGGTACGATCGCCCGCCACGTCGGGGACCCCGGCTGCGCGCGGTGCGTGTGTCATGGCCGGGCCCCCTCGGTGACGTCCGTCGGCAGGATGCGCGGCAGCGCGTCGACCAGGGCGGTGAAGTCACGGACGACGGACTGCGGCCGGTCCGCCGACAACAGGCACAGTCCCGCCATGGTGTTGGCCCCGGCGGCGGGGTCGTAGACCGGCACGGGGCATCCGTCCGGCAGGGAGCTCTCGCGGACGACGGACAGCGTGCTGCCGGCGCCGACCGGCGCCGAACGGACGACCGCCGAGGAGTCCCATCGATGGCGGCGGGGCCAGGGGCTGCCGTCGGCCTGCACGGCGAGGACCACCAGCGATCCGGCCGCGCCGGTCGCGTCCTCGGGCGTCAACGCCCGTGCGGGCCAGCCGGGTGAGCCGCCGAGCAGCTGGTCGGTGAACATACCGGCCAGGTCCAGGCCGAAGACCTCCTCGATCTGCGGCACCGTCATCGCCCCGCCGAACCGCGCGGCCGTCTCGATGACCCACATACGGCCTTCCCCGCCCAGCTTGATCTCCGTGTGGGTGCCGCAGTTCTCCAGGCCCAGGGCGTCCACGGCGCGCCGGGCGAGGTCCACGATGGTGCGCTGGGCCTCGCTCTGCACGGCGGCGGGGGTGATGCCGGCGCGCTCGGTGAAGGGCGCCACGGTCGGCATCCGCCCGCTCAGGCAGACCGGGCGGAAAACGCCGTCGACGACCGCACCCTCGACGCTGACGTAGTCACCCCAGCCGGGGCCGTCGAACCACTCCTCGGCGCAACCGCTGACGATCTCCTCGACGATGAAGTCCTCCGAGGCGCCGGGGACGTGCAGTTCCGCGAATCCGAGCAGCGCGGACTCGGCCATCACCGCGCGCGACCGCTGCCAGGCGTCCAGGGCGTCCCCGGGCCGCTCGATGATCTGGTGCGCGGTCGAGCCGGCGCTCCAGGCCGCCTTCAAAAGGAGTGGGCATGACAACTCGATGGTCGCCTGCTCCAGTTCGGCGGCGCTGGTGACGGAGCGGAACCGCGGCTGCGGTATGCCGCGACGCTCCCACGCGGCCCGCATCAGGCGTTTGTCCCGGGCGAGGGCGGCGGCAGGCCCTGCGCCCTTCAGGCCGAGCCGCCGCGACGCCTCGGCGACCGCGACCACCGCGTACTCCGAAAAGGTCAGGACGGCATCCGCCCCCACCTCCCGGGCTCGGGTGGTGATGAGCTCGACCAGGTCGCCACCGGGTGCGTCGACGGCGGCGACGACCGATGCGCACAGCCTCGCCGCGTCATGAGCCACGGGGGCGGGCAGTTCGCTGAGGGCCAGTAGGTGCACCGCGGACCTCGCGGCCACCCGCGTCAGGGCATGACCCACCGGGGGCCCGCCCTTGGCATGCACGTACAGCACCTTGCTCACGGAACTCCAACTCCTCTGATGTCATCGGACGGGCCGGGGTCGCTGCCCGTCCGTGGTCCGCGGCTGCGTCAGTACCTCGACCACCGTCACGCCGTCTCCCTCAAGCGAACCAGCACCGTCCCGGCTCCAGGACGCCGAGATCCGCGAACCACTCAGGCAAATGCCTTACTGTCCACGCCCGTTGATGCCATGGGCAGCCCCGGCCGTGCGCTAGCCCGCCGACGCGGCAGCCGCAGCGGCTGCCCCCTCGCATGCCCCATCCGCTACGGGATACGCATGAGGTATCACCCAAAGTGATGTTGGTGCAGGGTTGAAGGAGTTGGACCGTGGACGAGGCTGATTTCAAGGCATTGCTCGCGCCCCTCGCGGTGTCCTGGTGGGAAGCCGACAGCGGCATGAGCGTGGTCGACAGCGGGGGTGCCGCGTTCGACGACCAGCGCACCACCCGCCGCTTCCTCGAAGCCCTCCTCGCGGACGGCGGCGGCCTGTCCGGACCGCCCGGCTACGGCCCCTACCGCACGTGCTTCGAAGGCCGGACCTTCGATGTGCACTGGCCCGACGTCGGGGACGGACCGGGCCGGCACGGCAGCAGAGGAGTGGCGATCGAGGTGGACGACCGGCCGGACGACGACCCTTACGCCACGTTCGCCGACCTGGCCCCGGCCGCGGCGTTCGTGCGCGACGCCACAGGCCGCTACGTATGGGCCAACCACGCCTATGCCCACCTGTACGGCACCACACGCGACGCCGTGATCGGCCGCCACCTCGCCGAAGTCGACGAAGCCGGTGACATCACCCGGTTCCTCGCCCTGGACCAGGAGGTCCTCACCCGTGACAGGCCCGTACGGCACAGCCTCACCTACCGGCGCGTCGACGGGTGCCCCGGGCACGCGGCGGGCTACCGCTTTCCCGTCCGCTGGGGCGCGGCACGCTGCGTCGCGGGCATCTACGTCGACGTCACCGACTACACCCGGGTGCTGGACCAACGGCACCAGGCCGAGGCCGACTTACAGGCCCTGCGCGACCACAGCGGACTGCTCTGCCTGCGGCTGACCCCGGACGGACGGGTGAGCGAGGCCGGTACCGCGGTCGCCGACGTCCTGCGCGTCCGCCTCCCGGACCTGATAGGCCTGCCGGCCGACACCCTGCTCGCGCAGAACCCCGAACGGAGCGCCCTGCACCGGATCTGGGACGACCTGATCAGCGGCCGGCGCCGGAGTGCGCGCACCTGTGCGGTACTCGTCGATCAGGAGGGCTGGCAGCGCCGGGTCCGTCTCCATCTGAGCACCGTGTGCGGCAGGACCCGCGGTGTGTCCGGCGTGTGGGTCGTCGGCACCCACCTCGGCCTGCGCCACCAGCACCGACCGGACCTCACGGCGGCCCAGGTGCGTATCCTCGCCCTGCTGGCGGCCGGGCACAGCAACGCGGACATCGCGGCGACGCTGCACCTCTCACGGCAGACCCTGGACTACCACCTCAGCAGGCTGCGCGTTCTCCTCGACGCCGCGACCCGTCCGGCGCTGGTCGCCCGGGCCTATGTGCTCGGCATCCTCTCATCAGGCACCTGGCCGCCCCGGTCCTCGACGGCCGTGAACCCGTCGAGCCCGGTCTGAAGGACCGGCCGGGACGCGTGCGGGCCCGTGGACGAGCACACCGGACGGCGGTGTGGTCGCACTCCCGGCGTACCTCGAACGCGACCACGACCGACGCTGGGATCAGGGACAACGGTTGGCGTGCCGGACGTCCAGGACGAAACGCTCGGGGGAGTGGAGCCTGAAGGCGTGGTAGACGGGCTTGGCGTGGAAGGCGGCCCCGAAGCCGACCACGCCCTCGAAGTCACCGGTCAGGGCGAGGCCCCTGAGCTGGGGAAGCCGGATCTTCGCCAGCCGGGGTCCTTGATAGACCGGCAATCCCGCCGTGTTGTGCGCGGCGGCCGGAGAGAGCCTGATCTGCAGGAAGTGCTCGCCGGGAAGGGGGACCGCCTTCCCGGAGGGGTCGTAGCGCAGTTCCCTGACGGGGCTCACGGTGACGGAGGGCAGGGCGCCGCGGACGTCGATGACGAGCCGGTCGAAGGTGCAGTGCCCGCCCCACCGGGCGTCGACGACGAGCGAGGTCGCCGGGGCCTGCCCGGTGCCCCCGGTCCGGGTGGCGGCCGAGGCGGGAACCGTGGCACAGGCGGCGGTGAGAAGGAGGCCGGCGGCGACGACCGCACGGCGGGAGTGGTGTTGCATGTCGCCCCCCGATCTTTCTGTGAAGGGGACAGTACTTTCACCATGGGGGACACCTGGCCGAGCCGTATGGTTGCATCGCCGTCCGTTCCAGCAGGCGCCACCGGGGGCCGGATCGCTATATGGTGACCCTCATGGGATGGGGGGATCGTCCGGTGTGGGTCCGATGCGTGGCGGCGGCGTACGTGATCGGGTTCCTCGAAGGGACAGGCTGGCACGCGTACTCTCTGGCGGCCGGCGGGCTGCACGCCTACAGTTACGCGCCCCTGCTCATCCAACTGCTCTTCCACGCGCTCCTGCTGCTGGATCCGCTGGTCGCCCTGTCGATCGTTCGGGCCCGCCCGGGTGGACCGCTGCTCGCTGCCCCGGTCATGCTCGCGGACCTGGTCGGCAACTGGGACACCGAATGGAGAGCCGTGCTGGCGCATCCCGCGGCATACCTGCGGCCGGTCGGGCTGCTGCCGATCACCCTCTTCGGCATCTTCGTGCTGCTCACGGCCTTTCCGCTGCGTCGCGCCCTGACGTCCGGCGGTGACGCTGCCCGCGGCCCATGGCGCCGGCGCCCGACTGTCGAGGGGCGGCAGGGCCAGGATCTGTCTCTTTGAGCCCGCAGGGTGCCATATCGACGGAAAGTGGCCCGACGGTGGCCGGGTCACCGTCGTGCGCCACTCGGCGCCGCCCTCGCCGACGCCCGGGCACTGGCCCGTGAGCGCCCGCCCGGCGTCCACACGGCCGAACTTCGGCGCACCGTACGCGAGTCGGGAAACCCATGTTGATCGGCGGAGGTCACCTCTCGCCGTTGCTGGTCGCCCATGGCGAACAGGGCGAGGGTGACGGCGGCGAGGGGGATCGCCCGGGCTCCGTAGGCGAGTTGTACCTCCCCATGAATCATTCTGGTCCTGAATGGTTTGGGGGAGGCTACCATTCTCGGCATGAACGAAGCTATGGGTGCGACGGCCGGCGATGCCTCGGGCCTGACCTCGACCGTGGTGTTCAGGCTGGGCACTCTCGGCACGGTGGTCACCGACCGGTTCACACGGGAGATCGAGGGGCTGGGCCTCAAACCCAAGCACGTCGGCCTGATGGCCGCGCTCGGCCGTGCTGCCGTGGCGTCCCAGCAGGAACTGGCCGCGCGCATGGGGGTCGCGCCGAGTCTGATGGTGTCGCTGGCCGACCACCTGGAGGATCTCGGCGCGGTTCAGCGGGTCCGGGATCCGCGGGACCGTCGACGGCAGGTACTGACACTCACCGAGGAGGGGCAGCGCCTGCTCGACCGCTGCACGTCCATGGCGCGGACCCTGGACGAGGAGCTCATGGCCGGGCTGACGGAGAAGCAACGGAAGGCGCTGGCCGAGGCGCTGCACGTGATGGCGAAGCGCGCCGGCCTGCCGTAGAGGAGGACGGGCGTCCGCTTCGGTGGGGCCGGCTGCTCCTGCCCCCCGCGCAGGAGCAGCCGTGAGAGTCAACCGGGACCCTCCGGCTGGTGACCGGTGCCGGTGTCTCGGCCGGGTCCCGACGGGTTCGCCAGATGTGCGTTCAGCAGATGTTCTGGACGTACCAGACCGGCTTCCAGCGTCCGTGGGGGTCCGAAGAGGGGGCGCCGTCGGTGGTGAAGATCCGGTACTTGCCCTTGTCGAACATCTCCGTCACGGTGTACCGGCTCTGGTTGTTGTACCAGGAGCCGCCGCTGCCCATGCCGTCGGGGATCTCGTGCCTCTTGCAGTCCTTGTACTTGAATCCGAGCACCTGGAAGTTGGCCTCCTTGTAGCCGCAGAAGTAGTACTTGGGGCAGTCGGCCGGCGCGGACCGCAACGCAGGCTGCGCGGCGTCCGACGGGGCCGTGGACAGCGCCACGGCGGCGAGCGCCCCTGCGGTCACGAGAAGGCGCCGTACCGGCGTCCGGCGGGCGGGGTTCAGCATGTGAAGTTCCCTTCGGTGTCTGCTCGACGAGAGCGGAAGCGACCGGTGCGGACCAGCGGGCCCATGACGTCCGACCGCACCTGTGCCTCCACCGAGCCCCGCAGGCGTCCGCCGTTCACTCCCGGGACGCGTGCCGTGGGTTCGTACGACTGATCCCAGCGGATCGGCGCATTGTTCGGCAGTGCGTCCCGGCGAGCAATCAATGGCCGGAGGCGGTTCTTCCGGAGCCGCGCGCACGGCGTCCCGTGCCCTTCGGCGTACGCGTGCGCGGCCGCGAGTGCGCCGGGGAGTGGTCGTTCACCGGGTTCCGGCTCACGCCGGGCACGTGGGATGGGGCGGCTGGTCCGGCAGATACGTCGAGCGTTCCTGCGGGGTGAGGTCGCGGCCGAGGGCTCGGCAGAGCTTGCCGATGGCCGCGGCGGGGGTGGGGAGGAGGACGTTCCACAGCCGTACGGTCCGGTCGCCGCCGGCGGTGGCGAGGGTGCGCCCGTCCGGGCTGAACGCCACCGACAGGACGGTGCCGGTGTGCCCGGCGAGTGTGGCGAGCGGGTTTCCGGTGGCGGCGTCCCACAGCCGTACGGTGCTGGCGGAGCTGCCGGCGGTGACCAGGGTCCGTCCGTCCGGGCTGAACACGATCGCGAAGCCGGGGGCGGCGCGGCCGGGCAGGCTTGTGCGCACACGTCTGGTCTTCGTGTCCCACAGCCGTACCGTGCCGTCGTCGCCGGCGACGGCGAGGGTGCGTCCGTCGGGGCTGAAGGCCAACGACTCCACGCTGTCGGCGTGGCCGGGCAGATGGGTGCGCAGGCGGCCGGTGGCCGTGTCCCACAGGCGCACCGGACCGTTGTCGCCGCCCGTGGCCAGGCTCCGCCCGTCGGGGCTGAAGGCCAACGAGCCGGTGCCGTCGACGAATTCGGGCAGCGTGGTGCGGAGGCGCCCGGTGCCGGCATCCCACAGCTCCACCCCCCTCTCCACGCCACGGGTGGCCAGGGTGCGGCCGTCCGGGCTGAACGCCATCCGGAACACGTCACCGGTGTCGCCGGACAGCCTCCTGCGCAGACGTCCGGCTGCCGCGTTCCAGAGCCCTACTCCTCGGTCGCGGCCGAGGGTGGCGAGGGTGCGTCCGTCGGGGCTGAACACCACCCACGTCACGTCCTTCAGGCCGTTCGTCAGCGTCCTGCGACGGCGTCTGTCGCCCGTGTTCCACAGGTCCACCCCATGGCCCGGGCCGGCGGCGGCCAGGGTCTGTCCGTCCGGACCGAACGCCACGCAGGGTGTCTGCCCCGGGGGCCCGGGAAGGACGGCACGGTTCGGGCCGTCCGCCGTGTCCCACAGGCGCACGCTCTGATCGCGGCCTGCGGTGGCGAGGGTGTGCCCGTCCGGGCCGAAAGCCACTGCGAGCACGGTGTCCGTGTGACCTGTGAGCGTTGTCCGTGTGGTGCCGGTGGCGGTGTCCCACAGTCGTACCGTGTGGTCGGGACCGGTGGTGGCGAGGGTGCGCCCGTCGGGGCTGAACGCCAGGGGAGCCGTGTCATCGGCAGGTCCGGGCAGACCGGTGCGGAGGCGGCCGTCGGCCGGATCCCACAAGCGGACCGTGCGGTCGGGACCAGCGGTGGCGAGGGTGCGCCCGTCGGGGCTGAACGCCACGGAAGACACCCCCGACGGCTGCGCCGGCAGGCTCCTTCGGAGACGGCCGGAGACCGGGTCCCACAGCTTCAGCTCGTGGCCCTTTCCGCCGGTGGCGAGGGTGCGCCCGTCCGGGCTGTACGCCACCGACAGCATCTCGCTGGTCGGTGGACCAAGGGTCCTGCGCAGGTGAGCCGATGCCGTGTCCCACAGCTCCACCCCACGGTCGTCGCCGGCGGTGGCAAGGGTGTGGCCGTCAGGACTGAAGGCCAGGGAGAAGGCGTCTCTGGGGCCGGGCAGGCCGGTGCGGAGGCGGCCGGTGGCCGGACTCCACAACTGGACCCCGTGGTCGAGCGCGGCGGTGGCGAGGGTCCGTCCGTCCGGGCTGAAGGTCATGGCCCACACCCACGCGGGGTGCCCGGTCAGACTCCTTTCCAGACGTCCGGTCCCGGTGTCCCACAGCCGCACCGCGCCGTCGCGGCCCTCGACACTGGTGGCGAGTGTGCGCCCGTCCGGGCTGAACGCCACCGAGGTCACAGCCCCGTGCCGGGCCGGAAGCCGGTACCGCAGGGGAACCGCGGCGGCGGCGTAGAGGCTTTCGAGGGCTGCGGGCGTGGGGCTGGTCCGGTAGGCGCGGATGGCCAGCAGGGAAGCGAGGTCGGAGTCTGTGCCGACGAGACCGGCGGATTGTGCGGCGAGCTGACGCGAGAGGGCCACCTGCCGTGCGGTATCCGCGTCGTGCCTCTGCCGGTCGCTCATCCGGCTCTGCTGCCACGCGACCAGCCCGGCGACGACTGCCAGGACCAGCAGGACGGACAGGGACGCGGTGAGGGTGCGCAGACGTCGGGTGGTCCGCGCGGCGGCGTGTTCCTCGTGCTCGCGCGCCTGCAGGCTGGTGGTGAGGAAGGCGTGTTCCAGTTCGGTCAAGTCCCCGCGGTGCTGTTGACCGAAGTGCTCGTGGGCGGTGGTCAGGCGGCTGCCGCGATACAGAGCACCCGGGTCGCGGCTCAAATCCTCCCAGGCCCGGGCGGCTTCGGTCAGCTTCCGGTGGGTGCGCAGGCGTTCGCGGTCGGCTTCGATCCAGCCGCGCAGCCGTGGCCAGGCGGTCAGCAGGGCCTCGTGGGCCAGGTCCACGGTGTCGTCGTCCTGGGTGAGCAGTCGCGCGCGGGTGAGGGCCTCCAGGACCTGAGCGGTCGTGGGTCCCCCGATGTTCTGCAGTTCTCGCCGCTCGGCGGGCCTGCGGGTGTCGGGTGTGCCATCGCCCGGGGCGACCAGGCGCAACATGACGCGGCGTGCCGCGCCGGACTGCTCCTCGGTGAACCGGCGGTAGACGTCCTCGGCGGTCTTGGCGATGGCGCCGGCGAGGCGACCCGCAGCCTCGTATCCCCCCATGGTGAGTGCCTTGCCACGGCGGCGGCGCCAGGTCTCCAGCAGCACGTGCGACAACAGGGGCAGGCCACCCGGGGCGTCGGCCACCTCCTGGACCAGCCGGGCGGTCAGAGCCCGTTCCACGGTCAGGCCGGCGGCGGCAGCGGGTCCGACGACGACCTCACGCAACTCGGCGGGGCTCATGGGACCGGCGAGCAGGTGGGCGTCGCGCAGGGCGTCGGCGAGGTCGCGGTGCTCGGCGCAGCGGCCGTAGAAGTCGGCGCGCACGGCGATGAGGACCCGCAGCCGGTTCTCGGGCCGACGGGCGGCCAGCAACATGTCGATGAAACGGGCACGCTCTCCGGAGTCCTGGCAGAGGGTGAAGACCTCCTCGAACTGGTCGACCACGATGAGCGTGTCCGCCGCCGCGGTGCCGGCGCCGGCCGAGGTGTCGCCGGGCTCGCACACGCGGGCGTGGGTGTGGGCCGGACGGTCGCCGGGAGCGAGAATGCGGATCGCGGCCAGGCGCAGGCCGGGGTCCTGGGTGTGCTGGAGGGCGGGGATGAGGCCGGCGCGCAGGAGGGAGGACTTACCACTGCCGGACGGGCCGAACACCGCCGCGAACCGCCGTCGACGCAGCAGTTCCAGCAGCTCGGTGGTGAGCTGGTCGCGGCCGAAGAACAGACCGCCGTCGCCCGCCTCGAACCGTGCCAACCCCTTGTACGGAGGCTCCCCACGCTCGTCGCCGTCCCTGGGACCCAGGGCGGCAACCTCGTCCACGGCCTGCCGCCAGCGGGCCTCCCACTCCGCCGGGTCGCCCCCGCAGGCCCGCACGTAGGCCAACGTCACGGACAGGGTGGGCAACCGGTCGCCGGCCGCTGCCTGCGACAGCGTCGTGGGCCCGTACCCGGCCCGCTGCGCCAGCACGCGGTAGGTGATCCCGCCCGCCTCCGCCCGCAGTTTGCGCAACTCGAACGCGAACCGCTGCACCGGGCCCGCTCCGGGATCCACCGGCACTTCACGACGTCCCGCCACAGTTTCACCCCGCTGAGCCGCTTCCGGACCAGCCACGCTACGCAGCGTCTCCACCGCTCAAGTAGGGCGTGCCCGGCCATTGTTCGGCCCGCGGCGCGCACCTTGGGGCACCGTGCTCCAGGTGAAGCGCCTGTTCGGCTTCGGCGGGAGGCCTGACGCGCCCGCCACGTTGCCTCAGGAGTCAGACGGCGCCTTGTAGAGCCGTACCGTGCCGGCGATCCTCCGTACGGTCGCGTCCGGGACCTCGGCGGGCACGTTCTTGGCGCCGAAGAACGACCAGGAGACGAGATCCCCCGCACTGTTCTTGAAGGCGAAGGTCCATGCCTTGCCGTCCGTGGTGCACTTCTTCGACTTCTTCACACCCGCGGACCACGCGGTGCCAAGAGTGCCCTTGAGGCCCGAGTTGGTGGTGAACGCCTCGACGGCCCCGGCCTTCGCCTTCGACTTGTCCGGCTGGGTGTACCCCCCGTAAACCCAGGTCTTGGGGTCGGAACCGGCTATCTCGCGGGTGCTGCGGTAACCGTTGTTGCCCCTCGTGCCCACCTGGGCCAGGGGGGTGTCCGCCGGCGTGCCGTCCCGGTTGTCGTCCGAGGAGCACCACTTCTTCTGGAGCATCGCGACGTTGCGTATCGCGATGAGCGGCTTGTCGTCCGGATCGCCGTCCTTGGAGACGTAGGTGACCCAGTCGGCCGACTGGATCTCCCATCGGGGCGGGATGTCGAAGGCGATTCCCTGGGTCGGATTCGTCACGACCTGCCAGCCCTTGATCGTCGCGGTCCGGGTGCCGTCTCCCCTGGGGTTGGCGGAACTCTGCGAGGGCGACGCGGTGTCGGTCGGCTTCGGGCCGGGACCGTCCTGCTTGTTCCCTCCGAGCACGAGGAATCCGGTGACGCCGGCCGCGAGCACGACGGCTGCCGCGGTGATGACGGCGACGAGTCCGCCCCGGTTCCGGCGGCCGCCCGTCGGCGGCGGCACGGGTGCCTGGCCGCTGGGCTGGGTGGGCAACTGCCAGGGCTGAGGCGGCCCGTAGGAGTTCGGCTGGAACGGGCCGGGGCCAGGCTGCTGGTAGGGGTTCGGCTGCGCAGGCTGCTGGTACGGGTTCGACTGGTGTCCGACCGGGGGCTGCTGCGGATTCCGCCCGCTCCCCGACGACTGCTCTCCTGGCCACATGGGCCGCTACGATACGGCACCCTTTCAGACAGCAAACTCCGGGCTCGCCGGTGCTGGCCCACCGCGCCTCATGGCGACGTCACCCGCCCGAGACCGCTGCTCCGGCGGCTCGCTCGATCTTCGCGCACTGGGCTTACCAGAAGGCCGTGTCGCCCTGCAGGGGCGCGGATTCGGATGTTGTCCCCGTCGAGCTCAGCGGGCGGCGGACGTCGTACTCGCAGAGCCCGTCGAGCTTCCCGACTGAGGCGGGCCACGCTCGACATGGAGGGCATACGCCCGCACGACGCAGCCGGTGCCACACCTCGCAGGCCTGCCGGCCGACGGCCGGCGACGACCGCAAGACGGGACTAAGGCCACCGACAGACCCCCGGCCAGGATGGTGCCAAGGCAGGAACAGCAACGCCGGAGGCGACGATGGACCGAACGGCACAGACGGGTGACGGTCCCAGGGATGTCATCTGGGACATCACCTACGCGTGCCCGCTGCGGTGTACGCACTGCTACTCCGAGTCGGGCCGGCGCCCCACCCGGCAGGCGGACCGAGACCGGATGCTGCGGATCACCGACGCGATCGTCGCGCTGCGCCCGGGCGTGGTGTCGCTCGGCGGCGGCGAGCCGCTGATGGTGCCCTGGATCGACGAGGTCGCCCGACGGTTCACCGACAGCGGCGTCAAGGTACTCCTCTACACAGGGGGCTGGCCGGTCACCCGGGCCATGGTGGAACGGCTCGCGGACGTGTGCTACCGCTTCGTGGTCAGCCTCGACGGACCGAACGCCGAGGTGCACGACGCGATCCGGGGCAGGGCGGGATCGTTCGACCGGGCCCTGCGCACGCTGGAACTGCTGGACGAGGTCTCCCGTGCGCGCCGCGGTCAAGGGCTGAAACCACTTCAGTTCGGCACCGAGTGCGTCGTCGTGCGCAGCAACGCCGACCACCTCGACGCGTTCTGCACCCGGATCGCCCCCCGCTTCCCCGAGATGCGGATCCTGTCGTTCCAGGCGGTGATTCCCGCCGGGCTCGCCAGCCGGCCCGGATTCGTCGAGCGGGAACTGCCGGACGACGAGCAGGTGCGCCGACTGGGCAGCGAGCAGGAGCGGACGCGTCTCGCCGCTCTCGCGCCGCCGGGCGTGCTGGTGCTCACCTCGGACAACCTCGAACTGCGGATGGCTCCCGACCAGGTGGCGCGTGGGCTGGGCTTCCAGGTCATCCAGGTGGAGCCGGACGGCGAGGTGCGGGCGATGCCCGTGTACGAGGGCACGGTCGGCAACGTCCTCGACGAGCCGGTGGACGTGCTCTGGCGGCGGGCTCTACAGCGGTGGGACGACCCGTTCGTGACCCGCACGCTGTCCGCGGTCCGCACCATGGCCGACTGGGCGGAAGCGGTACGGCTCATGGACCACCGCTTCGGCACGGACGCCGACCGCGCCCGTTTCACCCGCCGCCCCGACCTGACCGTCCGTCCCGCCGGCTCGAACGGAGGCAGGTGACATGAACCAGGACACGGTGCTGTTCGACGTCGTCACAGCGGTACTCGCACGCGCCGGGGACGGCGACGCGGGCCCTCTCGGCGAGTGGCGGGTACGGGCCGGGGACTTCTGGTGCTACGTCTCCCCGCCGCGCGAGTCACGACAGGCACAGGGCTGGAAGCTGCACCTCTCGGCGACGCCGCTGTCGGCCCCCGTCGTCCTGTCGCGTGCCGCCGAGGTGCTGGTACGCCGCGGCTGCCGGTTCAAGTTCGCCGGGACCCTTGAGCGTGCCGGCGAGCTGATCTCCCGGCACTACGAGCGGGGCGGCGGCGGGAAGTTCCTCACCGTCTACCCGGAAGGCGACGACGACTGGCTGCGGGACCTGGCCGGCGAGCTGCACCGGGCGACCCTGGGGCTGCCCGGGCCGGGCATCCTGTCCGACCGTCCGTGCTTCCCCCACAGCCTGGTGCACTACCGGTACGGCGTCTTCAGTGGGGTGAGCACGCTGGACGGCGACGGGATGCGCGCCGCGATGCTCATCGCCCCGGACGGTGCACTCGTCCGCGACAGCCGCCGGCCTTGGTTCGCTCCGCCGCCGTGGGCCCCACGCGATCCGTTCGCGCCCGAACGGGGCACCGAACCACCCAAGCCCGCACCGGTGCTGCTCCACGGGCGGTTCCTGGTGCGCGCGGTGATCCGGCACGCCTACGCCGGGGGTGTCTACCGAGCCGTGGACCAGGACACCGGGGACGCGGTCGTCATCAAGCAGGCGCGCCGTCACGCGGCGGCCACGCTCGCCGGGGGTGACGCCCGCGATCTACGGCGTCACGAGGCGAGGATGCTGGAGGACTTCGCCGACAGCGGCTTCACCCCGCGCCCGGTGGCCGTGTTCGAGCAGCAGGGTGACCTGTTCCTGGTCCAGGAAGCCCTCACGGGTGTCACTCTGCGCCGCTGGGTGCTCGACCGGCTGCCCCTCGACGACGGCGACACATGGGGACCCGATCCTGACGAGACCCTCGCCACGGCCCGCCGGCTGGCCGAGATGATGCGTGCGGTACACCACAGGGGCTGGGTCCTGCGGGACTTCAACCCCAACAACGTGATGGTCACCGACGACGGAATCCTGCGGCTGGTCGACCTGGAGACGCTCGCCCGGCCGGGAGAACCCGTGCTGCGCGTCCACACCCCGGGGTACGCGGCGGCCGAGCAGGTCAACGCGGCACGCATCGATCTCGCGCCCGGGATCGAGTCCGACCTGTACAGTCTCGGCGCCACCCTGTTCTATCTGGCCACCGGAGTGGATCCGCTCCTCGCCGCCGGTGACGGCGGCGTCGGCGCGGAGAAGGAGCGGCTGGCCTCCTGGCTGGCACGGCTGTCGGCGGGCAACCCGGCCGCGCGTCGCCTCGCCCCGCTCGTACGGGCGTTGCTCGACGACGACCCAGCGGCACGTCCCGCCCTGGACGAGGTCCTGCACCGGTTGCGCGAGGCGGACACCGAACGGGCGCCGTCCGGTCCGGCTCCGGTGTCACGGTCCATCGGGGAGGGCGAGCTCAAGCAGCTCGTCACGGACGGTCTCGACCATCTGCTCGCCACCATGGACCCACGGCGCTCCGACCGGCTGTGGCCCTCCGGCCCCGTCGGCACCGCGTCGGACCCGTTCAACGTCCAGCACGGCGCCGCAGGAGTGCTCGGCGTCCTGGTCCACGCCCATCGGCTCGAACCGCAGCCGGCCCTGCGTGCGGCGGTGCGCGCGGCGGCGGACTGGATCAGCGGGCTGGTGGGGCGCGAACCGCGTTGTCTGCCGGGGCTGTACTACGGGCGGTCCGGTACCGCCTGGGCGCTGCTGGACGCGGCCGGGCTGCTGGAGGACACCGCGCTGCTGGCACACGCCATGGGCCTGGCCGAGGGGACGCCGCTGGAGGGACCCGTACCGGATGTCTGCCACGGTGTGGCCGGGGCCGGGCTGACCCAGCTGCGGTTCTGGGAGGCCACCGGGGAGCCGCGGTTCCTGGACCGGGCGCGGCGGGCGGCCGAGGCGGTGGCGGCCTTGGCGGCGCGCCGGGACGGGCTGCTGCTGTGGCCCATTCCCCGGGAGGTGCTGGCAGGCTCCGACGACCTCGCCCACTACGGGTTCGCGCACGGCGTGGCGGGTGTCGGCGCCTTCCTCCTGGCAGCCGCACGGGCCACCGGCACGGCCGCGTACGCCGAGTTGGCCGTCGAGGCCTCCCGGACGCTGCTCGGCGTGGCCGAGGTGGAGGACGGGGCGGCGTACTGGCGGACCGGGGAGCCGGGCAGCCCGCGCAAAACCCACTGGTGCAGCGGCTCCTCGGGGGCGGGCACCTTCCTGCTGCACGCCTGGCAGGAGACCGGCGACGAGGATCTTCTGACGGTGGCACGGCAGGCGGCCGTGGCCGTGCGCCGCACCCGCTGGCACGAAGGGCCCACCCAGTGCCACGGCCTCGCCGGCGACGGCGAGTTCCTGCTCGACCTCGCTCAGACCACCGGTGACGGCACATACCGGGGCTGGGCCGAGGAGCTCGCGGCGGGCATCCATGTCCGCCATGTCGTCCGGGACGGGCGCATGGTCGTCCCCGACGACACGGGCACGGCCGTCTGGGCCGACTTCAACACCGGGCTCTCCGGAGTGGTCGCCTTCCTGACGCGCCTCGCGCACGGCGGCCCGCGGATGTGGCTGCCGCGGGCGCTGACGGCAGCCGGACCCGAGGACTCCGGCGCGGAGGTGGCCCATGCCGCTCCCGCACCGGCCGACGACCCGCGATGACGAAAGGAGGTGAATGGCAATGGAGTTCGACGTGAACGCCCTGCAGGTTCTGGAGCAGGAGGAGCCCGAGAGCGGCGCCTGGCCCGAGCCGACGCGGTGCTCGTGCTGCAGCACCTTCTGACGGCTGCGGCCGCAACCAGGTCACCGCCCTCGCTCCGACGGGGGCGGTGACCGACCCACACCACCGACCAGGCACCGGGAAGGGCAGACCATGCGGACACGACGGGCCCACGGCAGGGCACTGAGGCCGCTCTTCGCCGCCCCGGCGGGAGCCGTCGTCCTGGCCGCTCTGCTGGCACCGACGCCCACGCCGGCGTCCGGACCTTCCTCCCTTGACCGGGCCGTGCTCTCCACCGACCGGGCCGTGTCCAGGCCCTGTCACTCGGCCGTCCTCCGCCCGGGTGCTCCAGGAGTCTCGGTGCGCGAGGTGACGACGCCGGCGGACGGTGTGCTGCGGGCGCGGCTGACACTACGGGGCGACGCGACCGGAGACTGGGACCTGGCCGTGTTCGACAAGGCCTCCGGGACCCTGGTCGACGCCTCCTCCGGGCCGCACAGCCGGGAGCTGGCCGAGGGCACCGTCACCCGAGGGCAGCGGCTGGTGGTGCAGGGCTGCCGCTATGCCGGACGGGCCCGCACGGTCTCGCTGGAGGTCGAGGTCGTGCCCGCGCAGGGGCAGCCCGCTCCCGCTCGCCCTGCTGCCACCCCGCCGACGCCCCCCTCCGCCCTGCCCTCCGGCCGCACCACGTATCGGCAACTGTACGAGTACCAGTACGAGTTGAAGGAACTCGCCCGTACCCATCCATCCCTGGTCACGTCGATCACACTGCCCTACCTCACCGCCGAGGGGCGGGAGGTGTCCGGGGTGGAAGTGTCCACCGACCCGGCCCGGACCGAGGACGGCAAGCCGGTGATGCTCACCCTCGGCCTGCATCACGCCTCCGAGTGGCCCAGCGGGGAGATCGCCATGGAGTGGGCGTACGAGCTGGCCTCCGGCTACCGCACCGATCCCCGGATCCGTGCGCTGGTACGCCGGACCCGCAGCGTCATCGTGCCGGTGGTCAACCCCGACGGCTTCGCCGTCTCCCGCACAGCGGCACCCAAGGGCGACTTCTCCCGCTTCGACTACGAGGACAAGCGCAAGAACTGCGAGGCCGGGGACTCGCCGCCGGAGTACCGCACGGGGCCGTGCTCCGCCAACCAGGCCGGACGGATGCGCGGGGTGGACCTCAACCGCAACTACGCGGGCTTCTGGGGCGGCGCCGGGGCCTCCCCCCTGTGGGACGACGACCACTACCGCGGCTCGGCGCCCTTCTCCGAGCCCGAGACCCGCGATGTGCGCTCCCTCGTCTCCACCCGGCAGGTCACGGACCTGGTGAGCCTGCACACCTATGGCGACCTCGTGGTGCGCCCGCCGGGTTCCAACGACACCCAACCGCCGCTGGACGAACCGGCGTACCGGGCCCTGAGCGACCGGCTGGCCTCCCACAACGGCTACCGCAGCATCCCGGCGCGGGAGTTGTACGAGGCGACCGGGATGACGGAGGACTGGTCGTACTGGGCCACCGGAGGGTTCGGCCTGACCCTGGAGATCGGCCCGCGCACCGCCCATCCCCCCTACGCGGACGGGGTGGTGGCCGAGTACAACGGTACGGCGCCCGCGGCCGGGGCGGGCAAGGGCGGCAACCGCGCGGCGCTGCTGGAGATGCTCGCCGACACCGCCGACCCGGCGGCGCACGCCACGGTGACGGGAACGGCGCCGCGTGGATACCGGCTGCGGCTGCACAAGTCCTTCCGGACCCCCACCTCGCCGGTCCGGCGGCCGGACGGTTCGCAGGGGCCGCCGCTCACGGTGGCCGACACGCTCGATTCGACGCTTCTCGCCCCGGGCGGCGGGTTCACCTGGTCGGTCAACCCCTCCACCCGGCCCTACGTGGCAGGGCGGTACGGAAGGGAGCCGCAGGCACCCGTCCAGCCGCCCTTCCTCCTCGGCCACCCGTCCGCCCTGCCTCCGGTGAACACCGACTACCCCACCGATCCGGCGGCGGACCGGGTCCCGTTCACCGTGGAAGGACCGCCACGGGCCGACAACGGCAGAATGACCGTGTCGATCAACTGGCGGTCCCGGAAGACCGAATGGGACCTGTACGTCCTGGACCCGGCCGGGAAGACGGTGGGCGAGTCGGTGGTGGGCGACACCGACTCCCAGCAGGTCGTCATGTTCGACCCGCCGCCCGGCCGGTACACCGCCGTGGTGGTCGACTTCCAGCAGGCCGACCCCGCCAGCCCGGACGCCTGGACGGGCCGGGTCGACTTCCGGTCACCGCTGCCCACGGTCCACGGCCCCACCGAGGCGTACACGCTGACCTGTGCGGACCGGGCCGGACACCGTGTGGGGAGCACCGAGGTCACCGTCGGCCGGGGCCAGCGGGTCGATGTGGGGCAGGTGTGCGGGAGCGGCGGCCGGCGGGCGGACCGTCACGGTGCCGGTTCGGGGCCGTACCGCAGGTAGGTGAGCACCGCGGTGACACGGCGGTGCAGCTGAGTCTCCTCCGCCAGGCCCAGCTTGGCGAAGGTGGAGTTGACGTGCTTCTCGATGGTCGACTCCGACAGTGACAGGGACTCCGCGATGGACCGGTTGTTCTTGCCCTGGGCCATGTGCCGCAGCACATCGAGCTCCCGGCGTGTCAGCTGCGACAACGGCGCGTCCGTGGTGCGGGTGAGACTGCCCACCAGGACCTCCACGATACGCGGGTCGATCACAGAACGTCCGGCGGCGACCTCCCGCAGGGCCCGTAGCAGCTCCTCCAGCTCGCCGATGCGTTCCTTGAGCAGGTAGGCCAGTCCGTCGGTGCCGTGCTGGAACAGCGCGAAGGCGTACTGCTCGTTGGCGTGCTGCGACAGGACGACCACGCCGATGCCCGGGTGGGCGGCGCGGATGGCGTGGGCGGCGGTGATGCCCTCGGTGTGGTGGTCGGGAGGCATCCGGATGTCGGCGATCACGGCGTCGGGACGGAACCGGTGCACCGCGTCCAGCAGTTCGTCCGCCGTGCCGACGGCCGCGACCACGACGACCTCGCCGGTGTCCTCCAACAGGCGTCGGGTGCCCTCGCGTACCAGGTAGTGGTCCTCGGCGATGACCACGCGCATCCTGCCGGACATCGGTTCAGACATCGGTGGTCTCCCGTCGCGTCTCGGTGATACGTGCCCGCAGAGTGGTCCCGTCACCGGGCCGGCTGATGATGGACAGTTCGCCGCCGACCGCCTCGATCCGGTCCCGCATCCCGGTGAGCCCCGAGCCCGGCCCGGTCGTCGGGCACAGCCCCACCCCGTCGTCGCTCACGTCCAGCAGCAGCGATCCGCCGGCGCGTCCGATCCGCACCGTCACACGGCCCGCCCGGGCATGCTTGAGG
This sequence comes from Streptomyces filipinensis, assembly GCF_014649495.1. Classification (GTDB taxonomy): domain Bacteria; phylum Actinomycetota; class Actinomycetes; order Streptomycetales; family Streptomycetaceae; genus Streptomyces; species Streptomyces filipinensis. Next base: position 308,724 of record NZ_BMTD01000005.1, read on the forward strand.
ACATTGGTGAACGCCTCCGACACCAGGAAGAACGCCGCCTCCTCGATGTCGGGCGTGAAGCGCGCCGGACGCACGGACGGCTCGATCTCGACCGTCACCGGGATCGGCAGCCTGCGGGCCCGGGACATCACGGCCGCCGCCAGGCCCTGGTCGGTCAGCACGGGGGGATGAATGCCGTGGGCGAGCTCGCGCAGCCCGTCGATGACGCGGCAGGCGTCGTCCTGCAGTTCCGTGAGGGTGGTGTACACCGTGTCGCCGTTGCGGCACAGCTGGTTGCGGGCGAGCCGCAGCTTCGCCACGAGCGCGACGAGTTCCTGCTGGATCCCGTCGTGGAGCTGGCGTTCGATCCTGCGTCTTTCGGTGTCCTGGGCCTGCACGAGCCGCGTGCGGGAGGCGTTGAGCTCGCTGGCCTGACGCTGCACTTCCTCGATACGGATGGAGAGTTCGGCGTTCAGCCGTGCGTTGTGCACCGCGAGCGCCGCCTGCCGGGCCAGGGTCTCCACGAGGTCACGGTCCTCGGGGGTGAACCGGCCCTCGTCCTTGGGCCCGTACTCGATGAAGCCGAGAGCGTCGTCGCCGTAGCAGAGCCCCACCCTGGTCCGTGACGAGCCCGCGCCGTCGGGCGGCACACCCGCCGTCCCGTCGGCAGAGGGCAGCCGGCCCGGCCCGGAGGTGCCCAACTCGACGCGCACCCAGCGCAGATCCAGCCACTCCTGCAGGCTGACGGCGAGCTGAGGTGCCAGCAGCGTCAGGTCGTAGGCGTGCTCAAGGGTCGTGCCGAACTGCACCAGCAGTTCGAAGTTGGAGGGGCGCACCCCGAACACATGTCGCGCGGCCAGCCGGTTGGCCTGCCGGCGCAGGGGCTGGCACAGCATCGTCACGCTCACGGCGACCAGGACCGCCGCGCTGATGGGCAGGTACTGGCTCGCGGTGAGCCCGAGGGCGGTGACCATGCCCAGGTACCATCCGCCGATGATGGTCCAGAGCAGTCCGTAGACGGTGGAGCGCCGGGCGGTGAAGTCCAGTCCCGGCAGCCGGTGCCGGAACGCCCCGTACACCAGACCCGCCGAGACCACGACGTAGGGCAACGCGCCCAGGGCGCAGCCGATGAAGTACGCCGGCCCGTCGTCTCCCTGCCACATCCGGAACAGCCTCATGGAGCCGCGTCCGGCGAACAGGGCGAAGGCCGCCGCCGCGACCGTCCGCCACCGGCCCGCGTTCCGGGCACCGGACCGCCGTGTGTCCAGCACCGACCGCACCACCAACAGACCCGCCCCCACCGCGGGCATCCATGCCTCCGGCTGGACCAGCAGCCGCAGCCGCAGCCACAGGGGCATCGGCACCAGCATCACCACGAGGGGAGCCGCGAGCAGCAGCCACAGAGAGCGCAGCGCGACGCGTTCGTAGGGGTGGTGCTCGCGTCCGTCCGGCAGCAGCGCGAGCAGCCGGGCGACCATGACGGCCGCCACCACGTCGACCATCCGCGCCAGCAACAGCAGCGGCCAGCTGACGGCCGGCCCCGGGACCCAGCCGGCAGCGGAGCCGAGGAACGCCACGGTGAACCGCACCACCAGCCCCAGGGCCGCCCACGATCCCACCGCCAGCAACCGTCGTGCGACCGGATGCCCCGGCGCCTTCCAGCACAGCGACAGCCCCGCCAGATAACACGGCAGCACCGCTCCCAGAGCCCAGGGAAGCGTCCGCGAGGCCGCGAGCCCGGCCCCGAGCGCAACGGCGTAGAGCAGCCCCAGTCCACCGCTGACCGCCAGGACACGCATGCCCCGTGCGTCCTCAACCGCCATGGATCAAGTGTCGCTTGACCGTTTTGCGCTGTACAGCACGCATGCCTCCGTCCGGAATGGCGGAGAACCTCCATACAGGAACAGAGGGCGCCCGGATTCGCCGCCCGCGCGCGGCCGAGCACACTCGTCGCGGGGCGGTCCGGCGGTGCCGGGTCGCGGTGAGCGTGGCAGCGCCGCGGCGGGCGGCGCGGAGGGGGCGAGGATGACCACCACACAGACGGCAGCACCGCGGCACCGGTCACCCGACCGTGAGGAGGCACGATGTACGGCGGTCGCACGCCTGTTGCGCGACCGCGCCGGCACGGACGGCCGGCTGGTCGCGGTCTACCAGCTGCTCGGCGAACCGGAACGGGCCGTGGCCGCCCACCGGCGCCTGACCTCCGGCGAGTTGCGCACGGCGGAGGAGATCACGGCGGCGGCCTGGGCCGCCGCCGCCCACTGCGCCCGGGGCGTGCTACGACAGGCCCAGGCCCTCGCCCGACGCACCGTGGACGCGCTGGACCGCTGCGGTGATCCGTACGCCTGCGTGGCGGTGCGTACCACGGCCTCGGTCGTGGCGGCCGCGGACGGCCGCTGTGCGGCCGCCGAGCACCACCGGCAGTGCGCGCAGGACACCGCCCGTGCGGTGGGCGACCCCCTGCTGCGGCTGCTGGCGGTGACGGGCACGGCGCAGCAGCGGATCGAGCGGGGGGAGCCCCGCGAGGTACTCGCCGAGCTGGACAGCGCACTGGCCGTGGCCGACGGGGACGCCGCCCTCACGGTTCCCCTGGTGCTGTCGGCGCGGTGCCGCCGGGCCGCCGCGCTGCTGGCGCTCGGCGAACTCGACCGCGCCGCAGCGGAGTTCACCGGTGTGCTCATGGAATACCACCGGCTCGGGGACGGCATGGGCCTGGCCGTGGGAGCGCAGGCGCTGCTCGGTGTCGCCGACGTCCACCGGGAACGCGGTGACCTGGGGCCGGCCCGGGCGGCTTACCAGGAGGCCGTGGTCCTCACCGAACAGTCCGGCGACCGTCAGACGCTGTCCTCGGCCCTGACCGGGCTCGCCGTGTCCCGGGGGGCCGGCGAACCCCAGTCGGCGGCGGTGCTGGCGTCCCGGGCCGCGCAGGGCTGCGCCGGCCCGCCGCGGATCCGTGCCCTGCTGGCGGGCGGCTGGATCGCCCTGTCGGGCGGGCGCCGTGAGGCGGCCGTCGAGGCGGCCTGGCAGGCGGCGCACGAGCCGGGCGCGCAGGGCTGCCGGGCGGTGTTCGCCGAAGTGCTGGAACTGGAGGCGATGTGTGCCGCCGACCCTGGTACACGGCAAGGACTGCTGCGGGACGCCGAGGCGATGTGGGCCACCGCGCAGCGTCCGATCGCCGTGGCCCGGGTCACCGTCGCGCGGGCGCGGCTGGAGGGCGCCGGCGCGACACGGGTGCGTGAGGCCACCGCCTTGCTGGGCGAGTTCGGGGTCGGCGCCGGTGCGGGCGACGCGGCGGGGCTGCTCAACCGGGCGGCCGCAAGCCTGCGTCCGTCGGCGACCGTACGGGTGCTGGGCGGCTTCCAGGTCGTCCGGGACGGCTGCCCGGTCCCGGCCGAGGAGTGGCAGTCGAAGAAGGCACGGGACCTGCTCAAGCTCCTGGTCGCCAGACGAGGCCTGCCCACACCGCGCGAGCTGCTGATGGAGGCCCTGTGGCCCGAACAGGATCCGGCCCGGTGCGGAAACCGGCTGTCGGTGGCCCTGTCCATCCTCCGCCTGGTCCTGGATCCACAGCGGCGGATGGCACAGGACCACTTCATCGTCGCGGACAAGGAGGTGGTGGGCCTCGCCCGGCTGCACGTGGACGTACAGGAGTTCCTGGCCACCGCACGCCATGCGCTGGGTGTCGCCGAGCGGTCGGCCGAGCACGCCTTCGCGGCGCTGACCGCCGCAGAGGGCCTGTACCGCGGCGACGTCCTGGCGGACGATCCCTACGCGGAGTGGGCCACGGCGCTACGGGAGGAAGCCCAGGCGGCCCATGCGGAACTGCTCGCCAGGCTCGCGGCGGCGGCTGCCGAGAACCGCGACACGTACGCGGAGATCCACTACAGGCTCCGACTGCTGGAGCGCGATCCCTACGACGAGGACACCCACCTCGCCCTGGTCTGCCGACTGGCGGAGGCCGGCCGCCATGGCGAGGCACGGCGCCGCTACCGGCTGTACTCCGGGTACATGAAGGAAATCGACGTCAGCCCGGCGCCCTATCCCGTCCGAGCGGTGGTCAGGGGCTGACCGGACGAGGGCCATGGTCAGTCGAAGAAGTGACGGTTCTGGCGCACGAAATCGGCGAAGCCCAGGGGCGCACGGCCCGTGAGGTCGGCCACGGTGGGGGTGACGGTCTCGGCACCGCCGGTGCGGTAAGCGCGGGCAACTCCCATCAGCGCGTCGACGGAGAACCCCGGCATCCCGCGCCGCAGCATGGCCGCCCGCGCTTCGGCGTCCGGCAGGCCCACGTAGCGCACCGGTTTGCCGAGGACGTCGGAGAATTCATCGGCGGCTTCGGTGTAGGTCAGCGCCTTCGGCCCGGTGAGGTCATAGACGCAGCCGTCATGGCCTTCGGTGGCGAGAACTTTCGCCGCGACACGGGCGATGTCGCCGATGTCGATGAAACTGATGGGCGCGGTGATCAACGGAAAGCTGAACTCCCCGGCCTCGCGGATGGACGGCTGGCGCAGGAAGTTCTGCAGATAGAAGTTGGGCCGCAGGATCGTCCAGGGCAGCCCGGACGCAACCAGCGCCTGTTCGACAGGCTGATGCAGCCGGGCGATGGGCGAGAGCCCTTCGTCGGCCCGCCAGACCGACAGCTTGACCACCCGGACACCCGCCACACGGGCGGCTGCCAGCATGTTGAGCTCGTGCGTCGTCTGTGCGGGGCTCGTCGCGCCGAGAAGGAACACGGTCTCGATGCCGTCGAGTGCGGGACCGATCGTGTCCGGCATGTCCAGATCGAGCGTCACCGCCTGACCGCCTGCCTTGATCACCTGAGCCGTGGTGCGCGGATCACGGTAAGCCGCCCGCGCGGCCACGCCATCGGAACGAAGACGAGCGAGGAGAGCCGTTCCGACGTTCCCGCTCGCGCCAGTCACCAGAATCATCGTCAAATCATCTCAGATGGCAGCGGCGAGTATTCACGCCACGGCTCGGGGCCGGATCCGCCTGTGTTCGATTCTCTCGGGGGCCGGGGTGCGTGAACGGGATCAGGACAGTTCTGCGCGGGGCGAGTAGGGAATCCGGCCGCGGGGGATGAAGTGTCGTCCGTGAGATGTCGGTGAAACACCGTCATTCGGCGACCACTTACCGGCTGGTCGGAGTCGAGAGGGACTCGTGGATGCTGAGTAGGCGGACTTTCGTAGCAGGTGCGCTTGCCGTGCCTGCCGCGGTCGCGGGCCCGACACAAGCAGCTGAGGAGTATCTGGCGACCAAGATCGACCTCTTCCGGTTGAATTTCACCGGTCAATCCGTCCGGAACTCCTGGTGGAGCTATGGATACGACACAGCCGGGAACTTTTTCGACAACGCGTGGTCCGGGCTCAACCACGGGTGGGCCGATCTCGGAGGAGAGTTCGGCCGATAGGGGTTCAGCGAGCGAGGAGGCCGGGGGCGGGTACCACACCGACACGGTGAACGAGCTGGTCACCTCGTCGGTGACCCACTTCGGCCAGAGCATCAGTGTGCGATCGGAGGATCCGGAAGTGCGGCAGCTCTATGCTGTCGTGGTGTGCACCGACTGAAGCCCCAGGGCGCGGTGCTGGAGCCCGACATCTCCACCGAGGTCGGCTCGTGCACCTGAGTGTCGGTGGTGAGCCCTCCCAGCGGTTCGTCCGCCGCGGCCGTCGGTGAAGGCCGCAGCGGACGAGGGAGGCCCCATGTCACAGAAACAGGCAGGGAATCCGGCTCAGGTCACTGGCCTGGCCCGGCCGGGCCGGCCGCTGACGGGTGCCTCACGGGCGCCAGTCGGCCTCCAGGTCATGGGAGTCGGTCTTGGTCAGCTGGGTCAGTCCGGTGCCGTCGGCCCGTACCAGGAAGAGGTGCTCGGGGTCCGCGTCGTCGCCACCGCCCCTGGTGAAGACCAGGCGGCTGCCGTCCGGGGACCACGAGGGATTCTTGTCGTTGAGGCGGGCCGTGGTGATCCGGTGCAGTCCGGTGCCGTCGGGGCGGACGAGGTAGAGGCGGGCGAAGCCCGAGGAGTCCACGCGGCTGAAGGCGATTCGGTCGCCGTGCGACCAGTCGGGGGCCCAGTCGTGGGAGTCGGAGGCGGTGACCGCCGTCTGGGCCAGGGTGGAGAGCCGGATGCGCATCACCCTGCTGTGTCCGCCCGCGTCCGCGCGGTTGAACGCCAGGTACCTGCCGTCCGGGGACCATGTCGGATGAAGGTCGTCCGCCGCGGTGTGGGTGAGCCGGGTGGCGGGGGTGCCGTCGATGTCGGCCACATAGATCTCGCGCTGGGTGCCGACCGGCTTGTCGTAGGCGATCCGCTTGCCGTCCGGGGACCAGGCGGGGTCGGAGGCACCCTTCGTACCGGGGACGGCCTTCAGGTCGCTGCCCGTGCTCGTCATCGTCCAGATGCCGTCGATCGCGCCACCGGATCCATAGCGCACGAAGGCCACCCGCTTGCCGTCCGGGGACCAGCTGGGCATCACGTCGCTGACGCCGGCCGTGTGGGTGAGCTTGACGGGCGCACCGCCACCGGGGGAGACCGCGTAGAGGTCTTCGACGGGCGCGGTCGCGGTGTAGCGGGCGAAGACGATCGAGTGGTCCACCGCCGCCCCGGCGTCTCCCGCGGCGCCGAGTGTCAGTGGTACGGCCATGGCGAGCGCCGTCGCGGCCACCGCCGCCAGGCGGCGCCGCGGTGAGCTGATGTCACCGGCCGTGCCGGTTCTTCGAGCCGTTCCGGCGGTTCTGTCGTTGCCGGCGCGGTGTCGTCGGTGCGTCAAGGTGTCTACCCCGATCCCTCCCGGCGGCCCACTTCGGGCCGCTCCGGCCGGTAAACATCCCATCCGACGGGGCTTCGTGGGAAGCCGCGGCACCTGGCGGTACGAGCCCTGTGACAGGTTGCGTACATCGCCGTCACAGGGATGCGATCACGTCAGGCCGCGGTTCCCCGCCGTTGAGAGCCATCGCCCCCGAACGACGTGGCTCTGTGCCCGCAGGCGTACGTCCCGCGACGACTCACCGGTCGCCCGTGCCCGGACAGCGGACGCCGGGGGAGGGGCGCGCGCCACACCACGCCCTGGTCGGACGGAGCGTCGGCCGACCGGATGTGCCAGCGGTCACCGTGCCGAGTGAGACATACGGTGTACAGGGGCGGCACCCGGAGTGTCCAGAAGGCACGGGCCGGTGCGGACAGAGCATGCACGAGCAGGGCCCGGATGACGGCGGGTTCGGCGATGACCAGGGCAGCGTCCGTCTGCGCGGGCAGACCGTCGAGCCAGGCCGCGGCCCGGCGACAGAGCTGGCGTACGGTCTCTCCGCCATGCGGCGCCGCATCCGGGTCGGTGAGCCAGACACTGTATCCGTGCGGGTCCGCGGCGACGATGTCGGCCACTGCGCCGCCGCGCCACGCGCCGTAGTCGAGGTCGCGCAGTACGGGCTCCGAGGTGGCCGCAAGGCCCAGGGCCGCGGCGGTCAGCGCGGAGCCGCTCGAAGGTGAGCGCACGGCCCACGAGTGCGGGCGAAGCGATGCCGGCGCGGCGCCCGCCCCCTGCGGGTCGTACTCGCTGTCCAGCGCGTGGCCGAAGACGGCGTCCGCGAAGGTGTCTGCGGGGCGCGCGCACACGAGTGTCAGGCGGATCGTCATGGTGCTCCGCTCCTTTCCGGCCCGCCGGGTCGCGATGACGTCCCTCCGGCGGCAGCGTGCGGCTTGGCATGCCCACCGGCTCGACGTCGCAGGCCATGGGCGGTCGCCACGTTCGGCGCCATGTAGTTCAGGGTTGATGAACCCTCCTCCCGTAGCCATCCGGCAGGAGTCCGAAACGTCCCCGCCGACCGGCTGGTGCCGGCCCCGCCACCCGGGGCCTCTTCGCGTGCGGAAGCGGAGCGCCTGCCGGCGTGGTACCACGGACAGTGATCCGAAGGCGAACGGGAGCACACGTGGTCCGGGTACTGGTGGTCGACGACGAGGCCCTCATCCGTACGGGCTTCCGGTGCATCCTGGACGCCGCGGACGACATCGAGGTCGTGGCGGCCGTTCCCGGCGCGGAGGCGGTCCGCACGGCGCAGGAGACCCACCCTGACGTCGTACTGCTGGACATCCGCATGCCGGACGTGGACGGACTCTCCGTCCTCACCGATCTGCGCCGGCTGCGGGAGCCTCCTGTGGTGGCGATGCTCACGACGTTCGACATGGACGACTACGTGGCCACGGCCCTGCGCTGCGGAGCGGCGGGCTTCCTGCTCAAGGACACCGACCCGGTGGAGCTGCCGTTCCTCGTGCGCGCCCTGGCCGACGGCGGCACCGTGCTGTCGTCCAAGGTCACCAGGGCCGTCGTGGACGGATACCTCGAGGCAGGCGGACAGGGACCCGCCCCTCGCAGCCTGGACCGACTGACCGATCGCGAACGTGCCGTGCTCGTCCTGATCGCCGAGGGACTGTCCAACGCCGACATCGCCGCGCGGATGCACCTGGGCACCGGCACGGTCAAGGACCACGTGAGCGCCATCCTCACCAAGCTTGAGGTCTCGAGCCGCGTCCAGGCGGCGCTGGTCGCCGAACGCGCGGGCCTTCTGAAACAGCCCCGAAGCCTGGAGCCGGGATGATGTCCCGCCCCCTGGCCACCGCACTGCGCGATGCCACCCTCCTCGGTGCGGCACTGCTCGACGTCTTCGTCCATGTCACCTCGGACGAGCCACTGCGCATGGCGGTCGCCCTGGCCGCCGCCAGCCTCCTTCTGCTGCGCCGCCGCCTCCCGCTGCTCACCTTCCTGCTCACCCTGCCCTCCGTCCTCCTCTCCGACGCGATCTTCGCCTCCCTGGCGGCGCTGTACACCCTGGCCACGATCACCCGGCGCCGCACGCTCCTGGCCGTGTGCGCCATGGCGTACACGCTCAGCGACATGACCCGGTGGACGCCGTCCCCGCATCTCGACCTGTGGAATCCCTCGGCCCTGATCACCCTCGGCTACACCGCGGCGACAGCCGCCGCCCCGGTCTTCCTGGGCCAGCTCGTCCAGGCGCGGCGTGACCTGTCGCTGCGGCTCACCGAGATCTCCCAGGCGCGCGACCACGAACGGCGGCTGAGCGCGCAGGCCGTCCTGGCCGAGGAGCGCGCACAGCTGGCCCGCGAGATGCACGACGTGGTCTCCCACCAGGTGAGCCTCATCGCGGTGCGGGCCGGAGCCCTGCAGGTCGCCACCCAGGACGCCGAGGCCAAGCAGGCCGCGGCCACGATTCGCCGGCTGAGCGTGCAGACACTGAACGAACTACGGCACATGGTCAACGTGCTGCGCGGCTCGCACAACCGGCCCACGGAACTCACCCCCCAGCCGTCCCTGACCGACCTGCGGAGGCTGATCGACACCAGCGGCATCGACACGGAGCTGACGACGGACCTGCCCGGCGACCTTCCGCCGACTCTCCAGCGCGCCGTCTACCGCACCATCCAGGAAGCGCTGACCAACGTACGCAAACACGCCCCGGGGGCCACCGCCGACGTACGCGCCTGCTTCGAGGGCGACACCGTCCGCGTCACGATCAGCAACACCGCCCCGACCCGGCCCGCCCTGCCCCTTCCCAGCGCGCACTACGGCCTCATCGCCCTGCACCAGCGCGCCGCCCTCCTCGGCGGGACCGTCACCTGCGGTCCCACCCCCGACGGCGGCTACCGACTTCGCCTGGAACTCCCGGTCAAGCAGGAACCGTGACCGACACCGTCGACGGCAGGTCGTACCTCGTCCGCTCCCATGAGCTCTCAGGCCGACTCGGGGACCACGGCGACCGGGCAGTCCGACCGGTGCAACAGGGCGTGCGCGACCCTACCGAGCTGCAGGCCTGGCTGTCCCCGCTGACGGCGAGCGCCGACGACGACCAGGTCGGCCTCGGCCGATGCCCGCAGCAGCACCCGGTGGGCGGGGCCCTCGACCGGTCGGCGATGGATGTCGACGGCCGGGAGTTCCCGTGTGGCCTCGCGCAGGGCGTCGTCGAGACCGGCTGAGGCCCGTTCCTCACCCAGACGGGGATCGTCGTCGGCGATCACCACACGGTCCACGGGCTCCTGGGCCGGGGTCCGCCAGGCCCGTACGGCCGTCAGGGCGCAGCCGCGCTTCTCCGCCTCGCGGACGGCGAACCGTACGGCGCTCACGCCGCCCGCCGAGTCGCTCACCCCTGCCACGACACGGTCGAACGATCCCTGCCGGTTCGGAACCGCGCCACGGACCACGATGACCGGGCACACCGCGCGGGCCGCCACCGCGAGGCTGACCGACCCCAGCAGCAGCCCGGCGACCTCGCCACGCCCACGCGCACCTGTGACCAGGGCGAACGCCTCGGGCCCCGTCCGCAGCAGGACGGACACGGCGTCATCGTGCAGTACGTCGCCCGACACCTTCACCTCGGGATTGCGGAGCTGGGCACGTTCCACGCCGGAAGCGATGATGTGCTGCGCCATGTCCGTCCCCGCGGGACGGTCGGTGCCGAGCGCCGGCTGGGTTCCCTCGTACCGCTCCCACAGGGAGGCGTGGATCAGACGTAGCGGCAGCCCGTGCCGTGCCGCCTCGTCCACAGCCCAGTCGACCGCCAGCAGGCTGGACTCCGATCCGTCGACGCCCACAACCAGCGGGAGTTCCATCGCCGCCACCGCCTTCTTCGTCCGGCTTCCGAGAGACCCCCTCCCCTGTGCATACCGTGGCACCGTCCGGGCACCACCGCGACACACCGGCCGGGTCCCGGATCGGTGGTCCACGGCCGGATCGCGGTCCGCCGGGGCGCATCGGAGAAAAATCCTCCGGATGGCCGTCACATCTGGGTGGGTCGGTCCGTCAGTGCTGTGAAGTCGCCGACCAGGCCGATGCGAAGCCGATGTGAAGGAGTGCGGTCATGACGAACCCCTCGAACCCCTCGATCTCCCGGATGCCGAATCCTGCTGAGTTCGTGCCCGAGTTGGCTGACGTCAGCGCGGCCCTGTTCCGGGCCACGGGTAACCGTTCGGTGCCGCGTACCACGATGAGTCTTGTGCATCTGCGTGCGGGACAGATCGTGGGTAACACCTACCTGACGATTCTGAACACGGGTTTCCTGCGGAAGGCCGGGGTGTCCGAGGAGCGCATCACGGCCGTGTCGTCGTGGCAGGACGCGCCGTACTTCAGCGAGGCCGAACGGGCCGCGCTGGCGTTGGTGGAGGCCACCTTGCAGCTGGCGCAGTGTGGGAAGGAGCGGGTTTCCGACGAGCTGTACGCGGAGGCGGCGAAGCACTACGACGAGAAGGCGCTGGCCACCCTGACGATCGCGATCGGTCAGATCAACTTCTTCATCGCGCTGGCCGTCATCGGCAAGCCGCAGCCGGTGAGCTCGCTCGCGGCCGAGCAGTGGGACTGAGCTGATCGGTCGGTTGAGCGGGGCCCGACGGGGGCGGGCGCTCGGTCCTCATGGGCCCGGTGGGGGCCGGGCGCCGCTCCCGGGTTCTGAGGATGCGTTACGGCACCGCGGTGCCGCCGGCCGTGTTGTGGCTGATGATGGCGTCGACGAGCCGGCCGCCGGGCCAGTCCGTGCTGATGACGCCGGTGTGACCCGGGTGGGTCTGCAGGTGGTCCAGCAGCCGCTGGTTCATGCCCTGTTTCCCACCGTAGCCGTTGGCCACCTGGGTGTAGGTTGCGCCGAACGGCGGACAGCTGGCCGACAACCCGGTGCTCCCCATGGTGTTGGTCCTGTCGGCGGCGACCTGCTGGAGACTGGCCGTGACCAGCGACCACCTGGTGTCCAGGTTGCACTCGTTCCACGGGATGAAGGGAGTCGGCAGGAACCGGGTGAGCCCGAATCCGCTGTACACCTGTCCTCGGGGGCCGCTGAAGCCGGTGAGCACGATGTGCCCGCGTACCTGACCGAGTGTGGGTGTGTCGGCCGTGCTGGTGCCGGTCACGGTGGGGGCGTAGAACAGACCCGGGTAGCGGTCCACGTAGGTGCCGAAGATGCGGACGCGGTCGGCGCCCGTGGCGTTGGACGGATCGTCGACGCACTTGCCGATCTGCAGGCCCCCGGTGCCGCCCTCGGTCGTGTCGCCGTCGCACTCGCCGTGCAGGCTCATGAGGACGGTCTCCTGCGGGTGGGCGGTGAGGAACGCCCGCGCCTTGCTGAGCACGTCGTCGAGGTTGGCGTTCTGGTAGACGTTCGTGTGGTGGATGGCGAAGGCGGTGTTGCCGTTGACGATGCGGACGCGGATGTCGATGGCGCGGATACCGGCATCGAGCTGGGCGGTCAGAGTGTCGGCGCTGTCGCCGTGGTTCTCCTGGGTCTGGTAGTACCAGGGTGCGAGTGCGCCGCCGTGAACGGCCATGGTGTCGTGGGTGCCGGGGATCGGCATCTGGCCCAGACCGGTCGAGTCGGGGATCTGGCGCATCCAGTCCGGGTTGCTGACGCTGGTGAGGCTGTTGAACGCGGGCGTCGACGGCCCCGGCCACCAGGGCAGGTCGAAGGCCGACGCCGGTGCGGCGGTGGTGGCCACGCTCAGCGCCGCAAGGACGGCACCGAGCGCGGAGATCGTGCCTGTGAGGCGCCGGGGTGTGTGAGGGGTGGATCGGCTACGCCGTGGCAGGAAGAACATGTCCGGCTCTCCCTAGATTGTCAAGGGCATGTCAATTTAGGTGCGGATCGCGGCCGACACAGCATTCCCTGCACCTCATCCAAAGGCAAGACATGCGCGGCCACCCGCTGGGCCCGCCGCCGGTCCGGATGCCGCTCGGACTCCGTCCTACACTTGCCGGATGAGCAACCACACGTGCACCCACTGCGGCACCGTCGGCCTGATGGAAGGTTTCATCGAGGACGCCGGCGAGCACTCGCGCGGGTACGCGCGCTGGATCGAAGGTGCCTTGGAGCGGGGGGTCTTCGGGGGTGCCAAGCGGCTGGGCCGACCCCGGCGGCAGATCGAGGCGTTCCGCTGCCCCAAGTGCGGGCACTTGGAGCTGTTCGCCACCGGTGAGGTGTAGTCGGCCCGCGGCGTCCCCGAACCGAGCGACTTCGGGTGCCGCCCGGGGACGCCGCACGGACCGCCCGCCGCCGGCGCCCGTCCGTCGCCGGGCGCGGGCGGAGTCAGCCCGGCGGCGTCGTCCCTACAGCACCACTGGCGCGCCGTGTTTCATGTGTCGGCCAAAGCCCCTGCGCCGCAGCTACTTGACGTCGACGTAGTCGCCGGCCGACGTGGAAGCGGCGGTGGTGGTGCTGGCCGCGAAGGAGAAGCGGTAGTAACCGTCGGCGGTGGCCTTGACGGTGGTCTTGAGCGAGCCGCCGGTGCCGCTGGTGACCGTCTTGAGCGTGGTGTAGGTGCGGCTGCCCTTCTTGCGGTACTGCAGCAGCGCCTTCTGCCCCGAGTAGCCGGAGTACGTGCCGGCGTTCCAGTCGGCGCGCTTCAGCCGGCCGGTGACGGTGATGGCCTTGCCCTTCTGCACCGGCTCGGGCGTGGCGTCGAGGGTCAGCTGGGCAGCCTTCTTGATCTTGGTGGTGGCGACGTCGTCGTTGTAGCTGGCGTTCGCGTAGAGGTCGTACCCGCCGAGGAACAGCTTCCAGGTTCCGGCGGCACCGTTCTTCTTCAGATCGGAGGCCGCGTTGATGTGGAAGACGGCCTTGCAACTGTAGACGCCGGTCCGGGTGGTCGACTCGGTGCAGCTGGGGTCGTCGTCGGTGCCCAGGGAGCCGGTGATGGTGTCCGTGCTGGAGGGGTCGGTGCCCTGCCAGAGGAAGGCTTCCGTGAGGGCCACGCCGCTGGAACTGGTCGCGGTATAGGTGACGGTGACGGACTTGCGGGTGGCGACCCCGAGGACGATGTCCTGGCCGCCGTTGATGACGGCCTTCGAGAAGGTGATGTTGCCCAGCGACGTGTCCGGGTGGACGCTCTCCGCGGCGAACGCCCCGAGCTTCGCCGACGCTCCCGGACGCTCCGCCGCGTGGGCGGCTGCCGGAAGAGCGAGCGCGGACACCACGACGGCACCGGAAACAGCGGCGGCTCTGACCTGTATACGCATATGAATCTCCCCTGTTGTCGAAAGTGGTCCGCCGAAGTCGCTTCCAGCGGGGCCCTGTTGACGTGTGCGGCGCACAAATCCGGTACAAAACCTGTGGAGGTCCCTCTCCGACGCCAGGATCTCGGCCGTCCAGCGATGAGATGGCCTCGGTCCGTTGGCGATGTGGATCTCACCGGTGCACCGTACGCTGGACGGGGCGTGTCCCCGCATCCGTGCAATCACGCAGTTCACTACGTAGGTCCACCGCGATGCGACTCAGAGCGGTGGGACAGGAGGCAGGGTGAACGCCATGGACCTCGGGGCTCTCGAGACCGGCAGGCTGAGCCTCGTGCCGCTCGCCGTCGAGCACGCGGACGAGATGGCCGAGGTGCTCTCCGACCCGGCTCTGCACGTCTTCATCGGCGGTGCCCCGCACTCCCCGCAGGCGTTGCGAGCACGGTATGAACGCCTGGTGGCCGGCTCACCCGATCCCTCCCAGAGGTGGTGGAACTGGGTGATCAGGCTCCGCGAGGAGAAATGCCTGACCGGGACGGTGCAGGCGACGATCACTGCTGCTGAGCACGGGTATGCGGCCGAGGTTGCCTGGGTGGTCGGAACACCGTGGCAGAAGCGGGGCATCGCCACCGAGGCGGCGCGCGGACTGGTCGTCTGGCTGCAGGAGCAAGGCGTGCAGGCGATCCGCGCCCACATCCATCCAGATCACCGGGCATCCGCCGCTGTTGCCGCCGCAGTCGGTCTGGCCCCCACCGGTCACTGGCATGAGGGCGAGGTCAGGTGGGAGCTTTCCTGTCCCCGGTCACCGGCCGACGCTGCGTCCACCGGTCGAGGGCCCGCTCGATGACCGTCGCTTCGGCAGCGGCCGGATCCACGCCGGTTTCGCGTCGCCGCGTTCGGGGCCGTCGTACGGGGCGAGGCCGGCTCCCTCACCGGGCCGGGCCGTCAGGTGGGCGGCGTCGCCGAGCGGCGTCACGCCGGGCACGCGGTCCCAGCGGTGGTCGACCGGCAGCGCGTGCAGGGCGCGCGGGACCGGGGCGGTCTCGCCTTCCGTGATCAGGGCGGTGAGTTCCGGCGCCCAGCAGCAGACTGCCGGCATCGCTCTCATCCTCGCCGGAATCACCGCTCCGGAGTGGCCGACCGGCTGATCCCGCTGCCGGCTGACCGGCACTCCGCACCGCGGCCGTCGCGAGTGCACCGAACGGTTCGCGGTGCCAGGAATGTGCGCGCGGTGTCGACGTCCTGGCCACCACCTTCCGGGCGGGTCAGCCGTGCTCGGGGGTGGACCATTCGACGAACTGGATGATCAGGCCGTTGGGGTCGGTGACCTGGAACAGGCGCTCGCCCCAGGGCTCCTGACGCAGCGGCATGGTGATCTCGATTCCGGCGTCGCGCAGTCGCTTCTCCTGCTCTTCCAGGCCGCTGTCGAGGGTGAAGGCCAGGATCAGGCCGTCGGCGTGACGGTCGCGCTGCTCGGGCGGCAGCCCCTCGATACCGCGTGCGAGCAGGACGACATCGACGGCGTCGGGCCGCGACAGGGAGGCGAACCCCTCGGCGGCCTGCTGGACGGTGTAGCCCAGGTGGGTGGAGAGAAATGCCTGAGAGGCGGCGACGTCGTCAACGGTCAGCGAGACGGTGGAGGCGGTGAACTGCACGGGGTCTCCCTGGGTAGGGCGGGACGGCACGGGGCGTTTAATCGGCATAAACTTACGACGGTTGTAAACTTAGCCTGAGACTTCTGAAGGGGTCAAGGTAAAAATGCTACGACGGTAAGATTGCTCCATGGCCACTCAGACATCCGCCCCGGTCACCGGGCTGCGGGAGGCGAAGAAGCAGGAGACGCGGCAGGTCATCTCCGACCACGCCACCCGGCTGTTCATCGCGCAGGGCTTCGAACGGACGACCATCGCCGAGATCGCCGCTGCCGCCCGCGTCGCCAAGAAGACCGTCACCAACTACTTCGCTCGCAAGGAAGACCTGGCCCTGGACCACCAGGAGGAGTTCGCCACTTCCCTGGCCCACGCCGTCGCCGCCCGGCACCCGGGCGAATCAGCGCTGGCCGCACTGCGCCGCGCGTTCGACGACGCCGTGGTCGCCCAGGACCCGGTCGCCGGATTCTCCGGCCGGGAGTTCGCCCGCATGGTCGCTGACAGCCCTACCCTGACCACCTGTCTGCACGGCCTGCACGAGCAGCGCGAACACCACCTCGCTCAGGCGCTGGCCGAGGTCACCGGCACCGGCCCCGACGACATCACCGTCCAGACCGCCGCCGGCCTGCTGGGCACCGTCCACCGCGTGCTGTTCCACCGCATCCAGACGCTCACCCTCGCCGGGCAGCCCGACGACGAGATCGCTCGCATCATCGCTGTCGAAGCCGCCCAAGCGTTCGGCCTGCTGGAACCCGCCCTGTCCGACTACGCCACCGCGTGACGCGAGCGGCTCACCGCCTTCCGCGGCCCCGGGCAACCCATGCCAGGCGACAGGGCGCCGGCGCCGTGGTGGGCACCGCCATCGACCCGGTGACGGTGCCCCTAGGCCGTGCGGCCCTTCGACGACGCCTTCATCAGGGCCGGTGACGACTCCTCCGGCCCGTCAGTACCCAGGCCCGCGCCGGGGCAGGAAGGAAGCTGTCCACGGCCTCTGCGATCGCATCTGAGAGATACGATCCACCTCGGTCTGCGGTGTCTCTCGACCAGCCCGACCGACTAGGTTCTGTCTCTGTGGTCAGCATCGGGCTCACATGAGGATCGCGGCGAAGGCGGAGTGCCGCCCGCCAGTCCGTATTCCCCGAACGGGGAATCCGGTTGCCTGGACTGCCAGTCCGTCCGCAGACTCACGATCATGATGTCTCACGCACGCGGCCTAGTCCTCGAACGCTTCCGCTGGATCGACGGCCACGCCGACGTCTGGCAGATCTTCCGTGACCCCGAGGCGCTTGCTGCGGTGGTCCGCGGACTGGCCGGGCCGTTCCGGGAAGACGGCGTCACTGCCGTCTGCGGCATCGAGTCTCGTGGTTTCCTGCTCGGCGCTGCAGCGGCCGTCGAGCTCGGTGCCGGCTTCATCGCGGTACGCAAGGGCGAGGGGATCTTCCCCGGGAAGAAGGTCACCCGGCGCAGCGACCCCGACTACCGCAGTACTCGCCAGGAGCTGCGTCTGCAGCGGGCGGCGGTGGGCCGCGAGGACCGGGTGCTGCTGGTCGACGACTGGATCGAGACGGGCAGCCAGGCGTCGGCTGTGCGGTCGATGGTCGAGGAGTGCGGCGGGCGGTGGGCCGGCTGCTCCGTCGTCGTTGACCAGACGGTCCCGGCCCGGCGGGCGGACCTGGGCGTCCGCAGCATTGTTACCGCCGCCGAACTTCCGGCTCGGGATGGGCAGTCCTAACACGTGTCCGCCTGGCCAGTTGCTCAGTTGACTGAATGTGTCTGTCCGATTGGTGATCACTGATGCGATGCGGGAAAGGATCGCGCCGCTGATGCCGGCCGATCCGGTTCGCGGGCGGCGGTGGGCCGACCACCGCCGCACACTCGAGGCCATCGCGTGGAAGTACCGCACCAGCTCGCCATGGCGAGATCTGCCGGACGAGCTCGGCCCGTTCCAGACTGCTCACAAGGGCCTGATCAGATGGGCCGTCGACGGCACTTGGGAACACATCCTCGCTGCCCTCCTGGCCGCAGCCGATGCCGAGGACGACATCAACTGGACCGTGTCGGTCGACTCGACCATCGTCCGAGCCCATCAGCACGCCGCTGGCGCACTCAAAAAGGGGCAGCCGACTGGGCCGAACCCGCCGATCACGCCGTCGGACGTTCCCGCGGCGGGCTGAGCACGAAGGTTCATCTGGCCGCCGACGGCCGGGCACGACCCCCGGCCTTCACCCTCACCGCAGGCCAGGCCGGTGACGCACCCGCCTTCGAGACGGTGATGTCCGGCATCCGTGTGCCCCGCAGCGGCCCGGGCAGGCCACGAACCCGGCCCCGCCGTCCTGGCTGACCGTGCGTATTCCTCACGCGCCATCCGTATCCACCTGCGGCGTCGGGGTATCCGCGTTGTCCTTCCACAGCCGTCCGATCAGGTTGGCCACCGCCTGAGGCGAGGCCGTCTCGGAGGCCGCCCGCCCGGCTTCGACAGCGAGGCATACACGCAGCGGAACACCGTCGAGCGGTGCATCAACCACCTCGAACAGTGGCGCGGCCTGGCCACACGAACCGACAAGCTCGCGATTGCCTACCAGGCAGCCCTGCACGTCGCGGGCATCCTCATCTGGGCCCGACGCTGACCAAAGAGACAGAACCTAGTTGCGCGCGCGAGATAGACACCCGGCTTGTTGTACGCGCTCGGTCGCTCTTAGAGGATGTCTCACGAAGGCGGGGCTGTGGCGGCGGCTGCACCGGGCGGTCCTGGACGAACTCGGTGCCCGGGGCGAGCTGGACTGGGCCTCGGTCATCGTCGACGCGGTGTCGGTGCGGGCGAAATGGGGGGGCGCTGGCCGGGCCGAATCCTGTCGACCGCGGCAGGAAGCGCAGCAAACCGCACGTGCTGTCCGAGGCCCAGGGCATCCCGCTCGCCGTCGCTGTGTCCGGCGCGAACACGCATGACGGCCAGGCTCTCAAGCCGCTGGTCCGCGGCATACCGCCATCCGCTCCCGGCGCGGCCCACGTCGGCGCCGACCGGTCAAACTCCGCGCCGACAAGGCGTACTCTTCCGCCGGGCACCTCGCCTGGCTGCGCGAACGCGGAATCATCCCGCGTATCGCCCGCCGGGGCATCGAGTCGAGTGAACGGCTCGGCCGGCACCGCTGGAAGATCGAAAGGTCGATCGCCCGGCTCTTCGGCTACCGCCGCCTCACCGTCCGATATGAGCGAAAAGGCTCCCACTTCGTCGCCTTCCTTGGCCTCGCAGCAGCCCTGACCTGCTCTAAGAAGCTCGCGGCACTCCCCCCATAAGACATGCTCTTAGTGATGAACGATCACTGTCACCGCGCGGGGAGATCTCACGGATACGCAGTGGGCGGTGTCGGAGCCGTTGTCGCCGAAGGGGGAGGAAGTCAGGGCGGCCGCCCATCTGGTCCCGGCGGCAGCTCATCGACGGTATGCGGTTCCGGGTTCGTACCGGTGTTCCATGGAGCGACGCCCCTGTTGAGTGCGGGCTGTGGGGTCGGATTTCACCACCAAGCTGCACCTGGCCGTCGAGCAGGGACAGAAGCCCATGTCCTTCGTGATCACCGTTGGACAGCGCGGGGACTCGCCGCAGTTCGAACCCGCGCTGGAGAAGGTCCGGATCAGGCCGGGCCGACCACGTGTCCGGCCTGATCGCGTGAGGACTGAGAAGGCGTACGCCTCCCGCAGAAGCCGCGCCTACCTGCGCCGACGCGGCATCCGTTGCACATCCCGGACAAGGCCGACCGGGCACGTAACCGCAAGAAGCCGGGCTCTCGCGGCGGCCGGCTGCCCAGATTCGACGGCGAGGTGCAGTGGCCACGAGGTACGACAGGCTCTCCGTCCGCTACGAGGCGACTGTGCCGGTCGCAGCCGTGAACGAGTAGCCGGCACCAGCCGTGGCAAGGCGATAGAGGTCCTTGAACTTTCAAGGTCGTCCGTCAGGTGATCACGTCGAGGCAGAAGGAGACGATCGAGCCGAGTGCGCCGGGGGCGCCCGCGCCGAAGGCGAACACCATGGCCTGACCGATCGCCACGTCGGTGGGGTCGAGGCCGTGGGACCAGGTCAACCTGGCGTCGATGCCGGGAATGTCACGGAGACAGGCGTACGAGCGCAGAGTGCCACGCGCTTCGGCGATGGGGGTGCCGTTTCGGAGGAGCCGGGCCCGGCAGAGCCCGATGGGCCGCAGCTCATAGCTGCGGTCGCCCACAAGGGCCGTGCGGGTGCGCGTTCTGCGGCGCAGGGCCCAGCGGCTGTCGTCCCCGCGCCGTGTGGGGATCACCTGCTGGTTGATGCTGAGGGTGCCGCGGTCACGGCCGGGCACGACCGTGACGGGTGGCATGCCGGGCCCTTGGACGAGCGCGATGACGGTCAGCCCGGAGTTGTAGCTGATACGTATCGGCCCGAACGGGCTGTCGGCCGTACGGTCCTGGGAGAGTCGGATGGTACGGCGCTTGCTGAAGAAGGACATGGTCGTATCGGTTCCGAAAAAGGGGGGAGTCGAGGACGGGACTGTCACGCGCGGCGACGCCGATCGTGGTCAGCTGTGGGGTGGCCCCGGACGCCAGGACTGGTACGGCACGGCTCCTGGCGCAGATTGCTGATGCGGCATCGCCATGGGTGCTGGGCGGTGGGTGCGCAGCAGCGCGTCGAACCCGCCATGCAGCTCCCGGGACTTGTCGGGCGAGGCGGTGTAGGCGACGACGGATCCGTCGACGAGTTGGAGCGTCACCACGGCGCCGGTGCTCGGATCCTCCTGGCCCAGCCACACTCCGCCGAGGGCAGTGGCAGGCACCCACCCCGCCTCGGACTCCGGGCCGCCACCACGCCATCGGCGCAGCACCTTCCGCCGATACCCCGGAAACAACAGACCCGGGAGGGTCACCACGACGATGACGAAGACCACGATGTTCCCCACCACCCCAGCCGCCCACCGCAGCACCGCGAGGAGCACCGCGTAGCAGGCCGAGATGATGAACACCCAGAGGCAACCCACGGCGACGACATGCGGCGCACCGACCTTGTTCAGCAGGCTGTGGAGGCCCACCGAAGCGAGCAGCACCAAGACCGTGACACACCCGGCCGTATCGCCGAGCAATGCTTCAGCGATGCGGCCGGCGAGCCGGTCGCGTCTGACGACGAAACCGTTGTCATGGAACTGGACGCGTACACGTCCCCCGGGTGTGGCTCTGACGCCTTCGATCTCACGCATGCCGGTCACCCTAGCCGGACGTCCACCGCTCAACTGTCCCGCATGAACGCCACCGCCGCCGTCCTGCCCGGTAGTGGTTCGATGCTTGGGAGTCGGCATCACGGCCGGTGATCGTCTCGGACGGGTGAAGCCTCGGCGGTGAGTTTCGCCGCGAGGCATCGGGACACGCCAGCAGCAGTGGGGTGACGCGCCCACACGGGATGAGCCGATCACCGCCCGCGGTCGGTCAAGCCGCTTGGCGGTGACGGGACTTGCCGGACATGACCGTACGTCAGCAAGTGAGTGTCGAGATCGAGCGCTGGGTCCGCCGGCAGATCAGTCGTGCGGGGATTCGCCGGCAGCCGAACGACGCCCCCCGATGGAGGCGACCAATGCGTCTGCCACGATCGCCGCGTCTGCCTCTGCGACATCTGCTGGGTATTCCGGCAGCAGATCGTCCCAGACGGGCATCCATGATCCGTACAGCTGGGTCTGGCCCTCCGGCCGGGCGAAGAACCAGATGTGCAGGTGTGCGCCTCCATCTCCGATGCGGTAGACGTGGGCACGCGAAATGTATGGCAGGGCCTGCATGTGGCGGACGATGTGAGCGGACAGGATCCCCAGCTCGGCTGCCAGCTCATCGGGCAGGTCGGCCATGTCATGGTGCTCAAGCGGATGCAGCATGAGCACCAGCGGCACGCCAACTCCCGTGATCCGAGTGAGCCGCCAAGTGTCGTTGAACCAGATCCCGTCGCCTCGCTCACGGCACGCCGCGCAGTTCGACGGGTCCTCGCCGTGTCGCGGAGGCTCAGGCAGAACCGGAGGTCGCAGGGGCGCGACGCGCAGTCCTTCCGGTTCGAACGGGCTGATTTCCCACCCTGTCATGCGCGCGAGCGGGAGCCGACACGCACCATCCGCAGCGGCAAGCGCGTGGTCGTAGAACTCGTCAGGTCGCAAAGCCATGGGCCGAAGAGTAGTTCGGAGTCGACGCCCCGTGAGGAGCCAGGTGGCCTGACTCCTCCTTGGTGGGGGCAGACAGCGATCCTGGTGGTGGGCGATCCGCAGACGCACGAAATGGCGGCCGGAGCCATTTTCGGTGTTCCCCGTCAACGGGTCTCAGACGACATCGAATTCGTTGCCCTCGGGGTCCTGCATGGCGGCGGCGTAGAGCCCCATGTCCGGCTCGTCCTTGATCCGTAGCACGGTGGCACCGGCTTTGACCAGCCGTTCCACCGTAGCCTTGACCCTCTGTGCGCGGACGTCCAGTGGGACGTCACGGCCCCCACCGACCTTCAGGTCGAAGTGCCACCGGTTCTTGGCGACCTTCGGCTCCGGAACCTCCTGGAACCACACCCTCGGTCCACGTCCCGCAGGATCGATGATCGA
Source organism: Streptomyces filipinensis (assembly GCF_014649495.1). Classification (GTDB taxonomy): domain Bacteria; phylum Actinomycetota; class Actinomycetes; order Streptomycetales; family Streptomycetaceae; genus Streptomyces; species Streptomyces filipinensis. The sequence continues at coordinate 330,933 of NZ_BMTD01000005.1, forward strand.
CTCCGGAACATCCCCGGCACCGGCCGGCAACTCTTCCTCGGGCACCCCGACCGCCGCCCAGTAGGCACGCCACGTGGCGTGTCCGCCCGGCGGAGGCTCAGGCACGTAGCCCAGGGCCTCGGCCCAGAAGGCCACCATTCTCTGCGGATCGGAACAGTCGATCGTCAGCTGCACTGTCATCTCCATGCTCAGAGCATCCCAGGCAGGTCTGACAGACGCTCCACTTTCGCAACAGGCCCTGGATCCCCGCCGGCTGTCGCTGAATCGCAGGAGCCCGTGAGCCGGTCCGGGCTCGTTCAGTCGGCGTCGGGTCTCTGCTCCGCCGCGGTGTCGTAGGCGGCGCGGGCCTCGGCGATGGCGGCCCGATGCCGCTCGGCCCAGCCCACCAGCTCGGTCAGCGAGGCGTGAAGCTCCCGGGCCATGGGCGTGAGGCTGTACTCGACCTTGGGCGGTACGGTCGGATACACGGTGCGGACGAGCAGGCCGTCCCGCTCCAGCCTTCGCAGGTTGAGGGTGAGCATCCGTCGGCTGATGCCGTTGATGGCGCGTTCGAGTTCGGTGAAGCGGACCGGGCCGTGGGCGGCGGCAATCAGGATCCCGATGCTCCACTTGCCCGCCACGCGGTCGAGTACCTCGGTGACCGGGCAGGCTTCGTCCCTCAGCGCTTCGGTAACACGGGTGTGACTGCGTGACATAGAAGTGCCTCCTTCCGATGAGCAGCAAGGTTATCGATGATGAGTGCTGTTACAAGTCGTGAACCAAGGGGGAATGGCATGTCTGTTCGCGCTCTCGTCGTCGATCCGTCCGCATCCACCGCCGTCCGCCTCGCCGACGTGCCCGACCCCGTGCCCGGGCCGGGCCAGGTCCTGGTGGACGTCTCCCACGCCTCGTTGAACTACGGTGACCTCAACGACGCCCGCTCCGGTCGGGTCCCTGTGGGTGCGGTGCTCGGTGCGGACGCCGCCGGAGTGGTCGTTCGGGCCGCAGCCGACGGAACCGGTCCGGTGGTGGGCACCCGGGTGGTGGCTTTGACCTCGGGGGCGTTCGCCGAGCGCGTCGCGATCGACGTGGGCGCGCTCGCCGAGGTGCCGAAGGGCTTGGACCTGGCGCAGGCGGTGGCTCTGCCGGTCGCCGGAGTTGCGGCACTGCGCTCGCTGCGGGCCGCCGGGCTCGGACCGGACAAGAGGGTGCTGATCACCGGCGCATCCGGCGGAGTCGGCCGGTTCGCCGTCCAGTTGGCAGCGCGGGCCGGTGCCCACGTGATCGCGTCCGTGGGCTCGGCCGGCCGCGGGGACGGGCTGGCCGAGGCGGGCGCCGACGAGGTGCTGATCGGTCTGGAAGGACTCCAGCGACCGGTCGACGTGGTCATCGACAGCGTTGGCGGCCCTCAACTGGTCGCGGCATGGAACCTGCTCGCTCCCGGGGGCAGCGTGCAGAGCGTCGGCTGGACCTCCGGGGAGCCGGCGGTCTTTCCGCCGTATGCGACCGTCGGCCCGGCCAAATCGCTGGCCTCCTTCGTCATCGACGGCGACGCCGGCGAGGACCTGGCCGTGCTCACCGAGCTGGCCGCTGAGGGGGCCGTCACGATCGAGATTGGCTGGCAAGGACCCTGGGACCGCTTCGCCGAGGCCGCTGAGGCCCTCCGCGGGCGTCGTGTCTCCGGAAAGGCGGTCCTGGAGGTGGCGTGAGGTGAGCTGCGCGGCACGGGGGCCTCTGCGCAGGACCAGGCCTCACCGGACGATCACGTGCGGAGCCAGATGACCAGGGCCGCTGCGGTTGTGGTGACAGGACTCGAGAACGGAGTAGTCACATGATCGGCCGGACAAGTCCCCATACCCCCTATGACATGGCAACCTCCACTACCGTCCGCAGCACGCGGACGGCGTGCGAAGATCCAACGGTCGGATACGCGGGCGTACTTCGAAGGATGGCTATGTTCGCGACTTCTCCGGGGGACGGGGCCGAGCTGCGGCCTTTGGAGCCGTGGCGGGCCGAGGAGTTCCGCGCCCCGGGCCAGGCCCTCCGTACGGGCCCGGTACCGCGGCCGCCGCTCTCCTCACCGCCGCCCGCGCGCCAACACTCTGGGGCCACCGCATGCCCGCGTACGCGCCTCCCGCCCGGCTCGTCTTCAGCGGCTCTCGGCCCACCAGATGATCCATGTCAGGAACGCGGCTCCCGCCGCCGAGGCCAGACCGCGTACGGCGCTGAACATAGCGGCACGACCGAGCCGCCGAACGGTGCTGTTGTCCTTCTTCATGGATAACTCCCTCGTTTTGCCTGGCCTGTACCGGTGCGCAGAGCAACATGCCTGAGGAGCCGGCTGCCCGTCCGGAAGTGCGGGCGGAGCGGGCAAAAACGCCCTAGGCTGCTGGCGACAGGCCGTGCCCGCACTGCCCGCACCGGGCGCGGCCAGGCCGGGCAGCAGCGAGGGGGCCGTCATCGCCACGGGGGACGCGCGCAGGTTGTACGACGAGATGCGCGCGCTACGGGGTCGGGCCGAGACTCGCAGACACGCGGCCGGTCAGCCGTTCTCACAGCGCGAGATCGAAAAGGCGCTCGACCGGCCGCCCTATTCGATCAAATTCCGGGGCCAGGCCATCAGCGAGTGGGTCCCGGACGACGTCGTGAAGGCTCAAGTTCCTCACGACGCGGACGCGGTGTGGGCGCTGGTTCGGTTGTGGTCCGATTGGGCCGGAGACGAGCACCCGGACGAGGGTCACTGGCGAAACCTGGTAGAGCGAGCCCAGCCGGTTCGTGCTCCGCGGTCCGGGCGCAGGCCCGTGGGACGGCCGATGTCCGAGTACGTTGATCATCTGGTGCTGGACGACCTGGAGGTTCACCCCTGCCTCGAAGTCGGCGAGGGACCGGGACTCGGTCCGCTCCCGGCCTACGTGAGACGTGAGCACGACGCACAACTACGCGCGGTGCTCGACGCCGTTCGGACCGGTGCCAGTCAGATAGCGGTGCTGGTGGGCGGATCCTCCACCGGCAAGACCCGGGCCTGCTGGGAGGCGCTGGAGCCGCTGCGGGAGGCGGGCGGGTGGCGCTTGTGGCATCCGTATGATCCGACTCGGCCGGAGGCGGCGCTCGAGGGGCTGGACCGTGTGGGGCCACGCACTGTGGTGTGGTTGAACGAGACTCAGGAGTACCTGGGCGACGGCGCGCTCGGGGAACGGGTCGCGGCCAAGCTGCGCAGCCTGCTCACCGATCAGGCCCGGGCGCCGGTGCTGGTACTGGGCACGCTGTGGCCCCAGGACTACGCGGCCTTGCTCCAGCGGCCCGGCTCGCAGGTGCGGTTGGTGCTGGGCTACAGGATGATCGAGGTGCCCAACGCCTTCACCGGCGCCGACTTGGCCGCCCTACGGCAGGCCGCCGCAGTAGACGGCCGCCTGGCCATCGCGGCCGAACGCGCCGATGCCGCACAGGTCACCCAGTACCTGGCCGGCGGTCCGGAGCTGATCGAGCGGTTCAGCCTTGCCCCGCCGGCGCCCAAGGCAGTCATCCGTGCGGCGATGGATCTTCGCCGTATGGGACATGGCAACGCCCTACCCCGTGCACTTCTTGAGGCGGCCGCACAGGCGTATCTACTCGACATCGAGTGGGAGCAGCTCGACGACGACTGGGTGGAACAGGCCCTGGCCTACACATCCTCCCCGTGCAAGGGCGTACGGGGACCGGTCACCCGCATCCGCCCGCGTTCAGGCAGTCGGCCGCCCCTCGCCGACAGAAGCCACGGTGGACCCGTGTACCGGCTGGCCGACTACCTCGATGAGTTCGGTCGTCGGCTCTTTGCGGATCTGGTGCCGCCCAAGGGCTTCTGGGCTGCGGCCACGCGTGCCGACCCAGGTGAGATGGTGGTGCTGGCCGACGCTGCACGAGCTCGTGGCATGCTCTGCGACGCAGTCCGGCTCTACGTCCATGCGACGGAACGCGGCAGTTGCACCGTCGACCGGGACCGGAGGTACATGGGCTGCGCGGCGGTCAACGCCGTTCGGCTGATGGACACTCTGAGCCCCGACGACCCGCGTCCGAGGCGCTGGGCGGCAGCGTACTGCTCGCTGGACAATGCCTACGACGTCGATGCGCTGCTGCGCTCCGCCGACTCGGAGGCGGTGACGGCGCTGCTGGCCCGCAACCCGGCGTCCCGGGCCCCGCTCGACCGCCCGTCGCCCGTCGAACGACTGCTGAGCACACTGGACGAGCTCGGCGCACAGGACCAGGTCGACCTGCTGCTCGCCCGTAACCCTGCCTCACATGTCGACGCGGCCGACCGCTACGGCCTGGTCGAATTGCTATCCACGCTGCATCGACTCGGCGCCGCCGGACAGGTCGACCACCTTGCCCGGCGGGGTGCCGCCACCGTCACCTTCAGGTTCCTGTACCGCAACTCGGTGTTCGGCACCTTGAGCGCCGTCGGCGCCCACGAACACGCCGCAACCCTCGCGGCCCGTGCTGCAGCCGAAGTGTCGTTCACCGACGTCGACGCCCCTAAGGCCGTTGCCTGCGTCCTCGACGAACTCCAAGCGCTCGGTGCAAGCGAGGCGATCCACGTCCTGCTGCTCCGCAACCCGGCCCAACACGTCCGCGACGACGGTGAGGGCGGCCTGGAGGCCCTGGCAGATGCCCTGCAGCGGGTCCGCGCCCATGAGCAGATCGCGGTTCTGCACGCGCGCATGGCTGCTTTGGCGGACACCGGCGATCCCGGCGCCCTCGCTCGCGTGTTGTTCATTCTCCGTGCGACCGGGGCTCGGGACCGAGTTCCGGACCTGCTGAACCGGGTCCCCGCCACCCGAGTGGATCTGCGCCCCGCGCTCGGGCTCGCCAACCTGCTCGGAGCATTGGCGATGAACGACGCCCCTGACTATGTCACCGCTCTGCTCTCGCGGAACCCGTCCGCGCACACCACGGTCGAGTCCGCCGAAGGGCTGCTGGGTGCGCTGCGCCGGTTGGGCGCTGACGAGCAGTACGACACCCTGGCGCAGCGCATCGCCCGGGAGTTTCCCTTGGGTGACCCTGCACGGCTGCGAGGCTTGCTTTCGTCCCTTCAGTACATCGAGTCCGTGGGCGGCGGCGTCGTGGTGCCGAACCCGGTACCCCATCTGGAGCTCTTGCTGGCGCGCGACCCCGCCGAGCAGGTCGAGCTCGCCGACACCTACGCGGTCGCCGCCCTGATCGCCGAGCTGCGCGAAATCGGCGCAGAGGACATCTCCGTCCAGTTGGCGTCCCGCGCGGCCACCAGCGCCCCCCTTGACGACGCGTACGGCGCCGCTCTTCTCCTCAAATCCCTACCGACCGGCGACCTCGTCACCCGGCTCCTCGCCCGCGACCCCGCTACCCACGTCTCCATCAGCTACGCTCACAACCACATGCGGGACGACGTGTTGTTCCTGGTGCAGCAGCTCCGCGCCGCAGGCGCCGCGGATCAGGCCGATCACCTGTTGCGACGTCTGGTAGCCGCCGGGCGCTTCACCGACTTCCGCCGTGATCCGGAGACTTCCGACGAGTTCCGCTGGGGCCGCGAACCCGGCGGGGCCCCAGCCGAACCATGGGACTGGGAGAAGGCGAGCCGGGCCACAGCCAGATGAGCCCACCCCTCTTGCCTGCGTTCGGCGTCGGCGGCCTCAAGGACTTGCGGCGGTCGGCCTGTACCTCGTTGCCGAGGGGGCGGCCACCCGGGACGCCATGCGCCGGGACTTCGACACCTCGCCGGGCGGTACACCCCGGCTGGAGTTGCTCGGCCCTGGGGTCGCCGTGGGGGAGCCGGCACCGATGCCGCTTCCGCTGGAGTGGGCCGCCGAACCGCTGAGCGCCGCGCTCACCCTGGCCTCCCGCGCCCGGGCGCTGATCGTGGACCTGCGCTCCGACCGGCCCCGCGACCCGGACACGGTCGCCTTCGTCTGAACAGCTGCCTGCTCGACGAGCGCACCCACCTCAACACGGTGTACTGGCACGGCGGCGCCCGCAGCGAGCAGTCCTGGAGCCTGCCGCACGTCCCTGGCGCGCTTCGGCGGCAGCAAGCCGCTGTACGAAGGAAATGCCCTTGAGCGCGTCCAGATCCCCGACCTGGTACCTCGGCACTTCGACCACCTTCCGGTGACCGCGGTCGCCTGACCACACCGGGCGGTGCACGTGGCTGACGGGCACAAGCCATCCGGCCTCGATGCAGTAGTCCAGGTCCCGTCTACCCATCACGGTCTGATCCGGGTCGCCTGTGGGCTGGTGAGACGCGTCGAGAACGTGTCCCGGGACGACCCGGTCGAGTCCGAGTGGCTGGGTTGACTGCGGCCGCGGGGATCAATGAACCGTGGTTGGCGCTGAGATTGATCACGGCTGGACAGCGGTTGGGGCGGCGGCGCGGGTGCCGATCAGGGTCGGGACGGCATCGTCCCGAGCCGACAGTCGGCGAATGCCTGCACGGTGCGGGCGGCGGGGCCTTTACGCTCAGCCGTTGCGCCGGGTGCTTCTGACCGGGCTTCGCGCGCTCCCCCGTACGCCGTAGTGCGCTCTGCCTTGGTGGCCGATACAGGGATATGTTCGCGCTCAACCGATCCAGCGGCGGGCTGCCCCGCCCCGTTCGAAGGACTTGTAGTTGCCTCAGCGCGTGAGACTTTCCCTGCTTGCGTCCGCCGTACTGGCCGCCGCCCTTCTCCCTGTCGGCTCCGCCAGTGCCGCTCTGGCCACACCCGGCACCGCTCAAGCACCGACTGCGGTGGCGGCGAACTGCCAGGAAACCCTCGACGGGGTCTTCTGCGGCTACGACCGCAGCAACGCCTACACGGACCGCGGTGACTCCGGTGCGAAGGTGAAGGAGGTCCAGGCGCTGCTGATCTACCACGGCTACTCGGTGGGCTCCACCGGCGTGGACGGCTACTTCGGAGCTGCCACGGAGTCCGCTGTGAAGCGCTTCCAGACTGCGGAAAGGATCACTGCCGACGGCATTGTCGGCGCCAATACCTGGGCATGGCTCCGGACGGAGGCCTAGTGCCCGTATTAGGCAACGTTCGCCCTGTTGAGACGCGCCGCCCGGAATCGATCCGGGCGGCGCGTCGTGCGACATGTTGTGCGGGTGGCCGAGGGGGTGCGGCCGGCACCCCCGTGATCAATCTCAGCGCCAACCACGGGTCCATTGATTCCCGAGGCCGGACCGGAAGTAGGGCAAAGTCCACCGCGGAACAGTGCATCGGGCCGGACGCGATGCCTCTTGTGCCCAGATCCAGGAAGCTCAGTTGTCCTTCGACCGCAAGCAGGTCTGCACGACTAAGCGTTGCGGCCTGCCGCTGCGCTTGCTGGAGATAGCCCCGGCTACGAGTTCGCCGCCTCCCTCGCGTCATCGTCGGACGCCTGAGCGTTCGGCCACTTCGGCAGTGGCATGCGGTTCGTCGTGTCTGCCTTGCCCATCACGTAACTCACCTCACGGCAGCCCTCGGTGGTGCAGATCCTGAACAGGACACAGCCGCGGTCAACCTCATGCCGCGCCCCCGCTCCTGACGCAGGTCACGCGCTGGGCCACCGACGCCCCCCATCCGGTCGTTCTGCACGACGGTTCCGGCCGCCGCGATTTCCGGGCCGACACCGCCGCCGTCGTGGAGACCATCCGACGGTTCCTCACCGCCGCCCGCCGCGCCCGCTAACTCCAGGAGGGCGCTGCCCGTCCTGGCTCTGTCCACGGGAAGGGGTTCTGGCTCGCTTTCCGTGAACCGGTCACAGTGGGTCATGCGACGCCGTTCAAAGGCTGGTGTTTCGGTATGCGTCTGTGGCAAGTAGGTCTCGCGCTGCGGAGGTGACCTCGTCAAAGCGCTGCTGTTCCAGAGTCTGGTCGTTCAGCAGGTCGATTCCTCTCGCCAGATCAACCATGGGTTGCAGCACGTCGGGGTAGTCGAGTTCGGCTGCGGCTTCCTCACAGATCAGTTTGGCTCCGTGTAGGGGATCGAGCTGGCGCGCCACAATCTGGACCGCCCACCAACGGGCCGCGGTCCATCGCGCCTTGGCCAGATCTTCCGAGGTCAGCGGCAGTAGACCCAATTCTTCCAGCACAAGATCGAACATCTCGCGGGCCTGGGCGTGCTCACCGCGCCCGAGCCCAGCAAGCAGGGGAAGCGAGGGAGCCTCAATGCCAGCCACCAGGGCGTCCAGTCCCAGCTGGACCAGATAGGCGTCCGAGGGGCGCTGCCAGGGCGACATCGACAGGTCTGCAGCGGCCATGCGCATCAAGCTGGTCGCTACCACTGCGTCCATGCTGTGCCTCGCCCCCTCGTCATCGTTCCGTAAAGGAAACGCCATGGCACGTGGAGCGGTGCCGGTGCGTACACGGGAGGCGTCCTCGGCGTACGTGGTGTCCCTGACGTGGTGGATCTTGTTCTCGATGGCCAGGAGGGGCACTTCCCGCCATGTCAGGGCCTTCAGACACTGGTGCAGGGTGGGCTGATCGCCCTTGATCAGCGCGATGTAGTGGGCGTGCTTGTCCTCGACGAGGAAGCGCGCGTGGGCGGTCTGCGAGTGGAGGGCGTCGAAGGTGACCACCGTGCCGTGCAGGTTGAGCGGGGCAAGCAAGCCGAGGTCGTCGCGGGGCGTTCGGGGGTGCCGGTGGTGGTGGTCAGGAACACGTGGCCAGGCCTCATGGAAGGGGATGAACTGCGGATGGGTTGAACCGGGATCCTGACTGTGCGCGTACAGCGAACATCCCCTGCGTACCCTGGCGTTTTCGCCGCCCAAGCGGAGCCGACCTCCCCTCTTCGCGCGGGCTTGTGTCGGCCGTGGGGAACCCTGTGACAAGATCCGCTGGCATGTCATCCGTCATGTCGTCTGCCATGCCTTCGTTGCCTTCGTCGCCCACGGGCCCCTCAAGAACCGGTCGCCGTCTGCTGGTCGCCCTGCTCGCGCTGCTCGCGACAGCGGGCTCCACCGCGGCCGAGGCCGGCACGCCGTCCGGCCCGGTGCCCGGCGCCGCGGTGAGGGCGGTGGCCGAACCCGCTACGCCCGACCGCCCCAGCTACGACGTGAAGCTGCGCGCCGACGCCGACGGCTCCCACTGGGCGGGCCGGCAGACGGTGTCCTTCCGCAACGCCTCCAGCCGGCCCCTGCGTGAGGTGTACATACGCCTGTGGGGCAATGGCGAGGACGGCTGCGGGACATCGGGAAGACCGTCCCCCGTCCGCGTCTCCCACGTGCGCGGCGGCACTCCGAGCCGCCCGGGCGTGAAGTGCACGGCGCTGCGCATCGCTCTGCCGAGGCCGCTCGCACGCGGCGAGCGGACGGCCGTCTCCTTCGACGTGGCCCTCACCGTGCCCGCACGCAACAACCGCTTCGGCCGCGAAGGCGCGTTCCGCTTCCTGGGCAACGCGCTGCCGGTCCTCGCCGTGCACGACGCGAGGGGGTGGCACCTCGATCCGTATGTGTCGTACGGCGAGAGCTTCTACACCCTGGCGAGCGACTTCCGGGTGCGCCTCGACCACCCGTCCGCCCTCAAGGTCCCGGCGACCGGCAGCACATGGACCCGCCCCGGCGGTACCGGGCGTACGGTCACCCACAGCGTCGCCAAGCGGGTGCGGGACTTCGCATGGGCGGCGGGCCCGTTCCGCACCGCGACCCAGACCTCGCCCGGCGGCGTGCGCGTGAAGTCGTACTGGTCGCCGAACACGCCCGCCGCCGGTGTCCGCCTCAACCGCAAGGACGGCGTCGCCGCCATCGACCGGTTCGGCAGGGAGTTCGGCCGCTATCCGTACGGCGAGATCGACCTCGTGATGACCCCTGGGTTCGCCGGCGGCATGGAGTACCCCGGCCTGGTCATCCTCGGCACCGAGGAGGAGGGCGGCGCCGCCGTCCACGAGATCGCCCACCAGTGGTGGTACGGCATCGTGGGCAACGACGAGTACAACTCACCCTGGCTGGACGAGAGTTTCGCCCAGTACGCCAACGCGCGCTACTACCACTGGGACGGGTTCGAGTGCTCGCCGGACGGCTCCTGGCCGAGCGCCACCGCCGCGCTCACCAACTCGATGGCCTACTGGTCTACACACCATGGCGAGTACTTCCAGGTCGTGTACGGGATCGGCCCTTGCGTCCTGGCCGACCTGGAGCACGTCCTCGGGGCCGACACCATGGCGCGCCTGATCAAGAAGTACGCCCACGACCACTGGTACGGCGTCTCCACCACCGCCGGCTTCAAAAAGGCCGCACAGTCGATGACGCACAGGGACCTCGGCCCCTTCTGGCGGAAGCACCGCATCCGCTGAAGTCGCACTCCGCTCGCGGCTGACGGGCGTACCCCGTCGGCGCCACGATGACGGTGACCGACGGGGTACGCGGGCAGGGCGGCGTCGTTCCGGCGGTGCATCCGGGTTGATGGGGCTTCAGGAGCTGGGGCAGGACTGCGGGGTGGTCGGCGGGGGCTGACGCGGAGGCAGGCACGACTTCCGGTGATCATGAGGTGTCGAGTCCCTGATCACCACGACGGAAGACCGTGCCTGCCCGCTCATCCTCGCTCATCCCGCGCCCTCTGGGCCAACTCGCCGACACCGCGCCGACCGTCCCCGATGACCTCCCCGGCCTGCTGACCTGCCTGGCTCAGGTGCCCGATCCCCGCCGGGACCAGGGCCGACGCCACCCGCTCGCCTTCGTCCTCTCCCTGGCCGCGTGCGCGGTCCTGGCCGGAGCGAAGTCCCTGGCCGCGATCGCGGAGTGGGCCGCCGACGCCCGCCCAACGCCCTGGCCCGGCTCGGTGGCCCATGCCGGGAGCCGGACCGCGGCCCCGTCGCCCCGGCCGAGGCCACGTGCGTCGTGTCCTCCAACGCATCGACGGCGACGCGCTGGACACAGCCGTCGGAAGTTGGCTCGCCGGGCGCGAACGCGCCGTCGGCCAGGAGGTGAACGACAGCGACCGGCGGCCCCTGCCCTCCCTCGCCGTGGACGGCAAGACCGTGCGCGGTGCCCGCCGCACCGACGGCACCCAGGTCCATCTGCTCGCCGCGATGACGGGGACCGGCCTGGTCACCGCCCAGCGCGAGGTGGACGCCACGACCAACGAGATCACCGTCTTCCAGCCCCTGCTTGCCCCGCTCAACCTGCACGGCACGGTGGTCACCTTCGACGCCCTCCACTCGCAGACCGCCCACGCGCGCTTCCTCGTCGAGGACAAGCACGCCCACTAC
>NZ_BMTD01000005.1:342210-447431 GCF_014649495.1 Streptomyces filipinensis
CCATGGCGGGAAGTGCCCCTCCTGGCCATCGAGAACAAGATCCACCACGTCAGGGACACCACGTACGCCGAGGACGCCTCCCGTGTACGCACCGGCACCGCTCCAGGTGCCATGGCGTCCCTGCGCAACCTGGCCATCGGCGCTCTCCGACTCGCCAACCAGACGAACATCGCCGCTGGACTCCGCCACCACACCCGCGACGCCAACCGGTCACTGATCACCCTCGGCATCATGTGATCAACCAGGACACATCACCTGAACGACGCGGCCCTGGTGTCCTTCGACGGCGCAGGAAATCCAGGGCAGGGTCAGGCCGGCGAGGACGGCGTCGCGGTCTCGGTCGATGCCGGCGGCGAGGGTGTGGAGGCTGGGAAGGTCGTCCTGGCGGACGGCGTCGAGCCACTGTGGGAGTCGTTTGCCCTGGCGCTCGGTGAGCATTTGGGCGAAGGACCGGACGTGACCGGTCAGGGCGCCGAGTTCAGGGCAGATGGCAAGGACGGCTTTGAGCCGGAGCTGTTCGATCTCGGTCAGCGTCTCGGGTCCACTGAGGATCTATCTCGTCACCACGCGAGGTGCCGGCGCTTGCACGGTGACCGGCTGCGGCGAGGTGTGCTTCTCCAGCAGGCAGACGCTGACCCAGCCGTGGCTGCCTCGATAGCCCAAGGGAACGATCTCCTCCCAGGGCTTTCAGGCGTTGGTGCAGCCCTCGTCCCAACGCTCGTCCACGTGGGTCTTGTACTCGTCGAGGACGGAGGTCCTGGTGTACTGCCACCGGCCGTGAAAGAGGCCTTCCGGCTTCGAGGCTCCCTGGGTCGATTTTGAACAGCCGGTGCGTCACCGTCCTGTCCGAGCTCGCCACGGAGCGTTCTGATCACGGTCTGGTCGGTGTTTCTGTCTGCGCCAGGTGGTAACCCAGGGCAGTTGCGACGTGCTCAACGCTCTGCCCCATCCGCAGGGTCTGAATCAGGCCGGCACGCCGCAGGACCGCGGCGTGCCGACTGGCCGTGGCGTTTGATACACCGAGCAGGGAGGCCAGTTGCCGCCCGGTGATTCCACCGGACATGACGATGCTCTCAAGTGCCTGCGCCCTGCTGGTGCCCAGGAGCGGTCGCAGGGCTGCCCGCTGGCCAGGTCCGATGCGCGGCGCTGGTCCTGCGGGAATCCGGACGGTCAGCTGATCGCTGGCGGGTTCGGCCAAGGTGACCCGTCGGCTGAGGGCTACCGCCTGGATCTGCAGGGTCCGCCGGCCGAGCTCAAGGTCCGCGTCGAAGGCCGTCGCTAGTTCCAGGACGCCGTGACGGAAGCTGATTCCCTGTCCGAGCTGCTGGAGCATTGCCGAGGTGCCACTGCCGACGTAGATCTGGGAGAGGCCGACGGCCCGGGCCGCGACCGCGGATCGGATGCCCGAGCGATATGGCTCGATGGCGGTGCTGCGAAGGTGGGCGACGGCGTTGGCGAGGACGCTGCGGGCCCGCTCCTCGCCCTCAGCGAGGGCCTTGGTGAAGGGCGTGGGACTGCGGCGGGCGAATAAGTGGGAGAGGTACAGGCGGCTGACACCGCCAGCGAGATCCGGCGAAATGCTGCGCGTGTAGAGCTGCACCAGTGGGTCCCGAGGCTGCCCACTGCTGCGGGCGTAGGCCCTGCCGGCTGCTGTCAGTTCGGCGTCGTAGTCCGGGCTGGCGCCGACACTGACGCTGCCTAAGCCTGCGGACCCGAGATGAATCCGTATCAACGTTGGCCTTCCTGTGCACTTGACGCCACCATCAGGGCTTTTGCGCGTGCAGACGAAAGCTACCCGTGTCCGAGCGCAACCGAAACGATGCGTACACACCACGGCGCGACGCAGGCCAACGCGACCTCGCCCCGCTCGCGACTTCTCACTGCCGCGGTGCCCGGAGCCAGATCCTCAGACACAGACAAGGACGAACCATGAGACCCATCAGACGGTTCGTCGGCACGCTCAGCGCCGGCGTCACCCTGTTCGCGCTCGCGTTCACCGCCGTCCCCGCTCAGGCGGACCCCGTAAGTCCGGCGGCCCTCGGCGCCACCTCGGTACGGATCGCGTCCCCCGGGGGGACGAGCACGTTGCCCCGGGGGACGCGACGCGTAACGCCCACGGCTACCACCTACGGGCCCTACCTCGTCAAGAACGTCGTCACCGGCAAATGCATCGACATTCCCGGCTACGGCGCCGGGACGGTCAACGGGCCGGTCAACGAGTACACGTGCAACGGGACGTCCGGCGACAACCAGTTGTTTTACTGGGACTATGTCGGTGACAGTTCCAACGGCTACGCGCTCTACAACCTCCGCAACGTCAAGGACAAGCTGTGCCTCGACGTACCGGACTACGGCAGTGTGAACGCCGGCACCAAGGTCAGCGAGTTCTACTGCAACCAGACGACCGGCGACAACCAGCTCTATGCGCAAGTCGCTCGCTCCGACGGCTTCTGGCTCGTCAACCTTGCCAGCGGACTGTGCCTCGACGTCGACGGCGTACGCACCGGCGGCGACAACGCCCGTCTCACGCTGTATTACTGCAGCGACAACGACGACCACCACTGGACCATCCCATAAGCGGACGTCTTTCGGCCTTTGAGGTGGGGGATGAGCGTGCCGACCTGCGAGGTGGAGCTATGGGCGCCAGCGCGCTGATTCTGTTCGGCGGACCGGTTGCCGCCGGAACGGCAGCGGGGTATCTCAGCGGTGGCCGGCTGAGCAGACTGACGGACGTGCGGCTGCGATGGCTGTGGTTGCTGTGGCTCGCGGCCGCCGTGCAGGTCGCACAACTGGCTACCGTCAGTCTTCCCGGCACTGCCGGACGCCTTCTCAGGGCACCGCTGCTTGCATTGGTCTTCGCCCTTGGCCTCCTCTGGCTGGGCGTCAACGCCCAAGGCAGGAACAGGCCGTTCCAGACGGGCGTGGGACTGGCGCTCACGGGTGCCGTTCTCGATGCTCTGCCGATCGCCGTCAACGGCCGGATGCCCTACAGCCTCTCCTCGGCGGCCGTCGCCGGGCTGCGCGCCGGATCTCAGACTGCCAAGAACGTGCCGGCCGGACGCGGCACCCGTCTGCTCGCCCTCGGCGACACCATCCCCGTTCCACCGCTGCACGCCGTCGTCAGTATCGGCGACGTGCTCCTGGCGATCGCCGCGGGCCTGCTCGTCGCAACCGCCATGCAGCACCCAGCCCACGCGGCTCGAGAAGGGAACCAGCCATGTCCTCCCACACCCTCACCTGGCAGCGCCTGGCGCTGATTGTGTTCACCCTGGCTTCGGTCGCCGTCCTGCTCTACACGCTCGGCGCCCCCGATTGGACCGGCGGCTGACCAGTCGGCTTGCTGCACCTCCAGGCTCCGCCCTCGGCCGAACATCGCACCCCGACGCTGCCGACCTCGGGCGTCTCTGAACAGATCGAGCCCCACCCCACAATGAACGAGGGGTGGGGCCACAGCTGTGTCAAAGCGCGGTTGATCTAGCGAAGTCGCGGGTCACGGCCCGATGACGGGGTCCATAAAGATCGCTAAGAATGCTACGAGGCTGCCGTTGCGCACGGATGACCTCGTCCAGTCGCCGTTCAGAACCAGAGCCCCCGAAGGGCCTTCCACGATGGACTCCAGGGTGGATAAGGACGTCTACTCGCCGTGCTTCGAGATCCACGACATCACCACCGGCGGCGGCGGCGACGACGACGGCGACGGCGCCGTGCTCGTGCAGTCCATGGACCGCCTGAGCCGGAGCTCGCCCCCTCCGTACCCATCCCGGTGCGCTTCACCGCCCGCACAGAGAAGGAGTTCGTGGCCCTGGAGTTGGAGCGCGACTGACCGCACGCGGCGCACCGCTCGGTGCCGGGCCCGCCGTATGGGCCCGGCGCCGCCGCCGCTTCTCCGTCACCCGCGCACCAACACTCTGGAGCCACCGCATGCCCGCGCGCGCCGCCCAACACCCTGCAGAGACGACACACCCGCCTGGGGATCCCCAGCACCAGCAAGGCTCGCAGTGCTGGGAGGTGTGGACGGACCGCGACGGCGCACGGGTGCCGGTGAGCCGGCTGGAAAGCTCCACCGGAGCCGAGCACTGCGGCTGGCAGTCGGTCCGCTTCCGCACCCTGGCGGCCGCACGTACGTCCGTGATCCCGAGGGTGTGCTCGCCCGTGACGGGCTGCTCAGCGCGCCGTACCGCAAGCAGGTCCGCATGCCCGCGGGCGCCCGCGACACCGGGTACCACTACCGTGACCGGCACCTGTGGCTGACGGAGGACCGGGACACCGTCTACGTCCGCACGTCCTTCGGAGTGGTGGCCTGGCCCCGGGCGGCGCGGGAGGTCGCCTGCAAGTGACCGGTCACCGGCTCCGGTGCAGTGCGACCAGCAACTGCCAGACCTGGTCCGCGACTTCCTCCGGCGCTGCCCGCAGCAGCCCGTGCAGCCAGTCCGCGAGGACACCCGCGAAGGTCGCCGCCACCGCCGACGCGACCAGCGGGGCGTCAGCCGCGCCGGCCAGTTCGCGCTCCTCGAGGCTGCGGGCCCGCAGGTCCCGGTGCAGCACCCGGCCGAGCGGCCCGCCGCCGCCCGGCGCGAGCAGCGACCGGTACAGGGCCGCGTGCGGGGCAAGACCGGTGAAGAACTCCCGCAGCGCGGGCGGGGCGTGGACGGGATCGGGCCGCCCCCGCCAGGCGTGCAGCGCGTCCACCGCCTGCCGTACGACGTCCGCGCACGCGTCGACCGCCAGCGCCTCGATGCCGTCGTAGTGCACATAGAACGTGGCCCGGCCCACCCCGGCCCGGCGCACCAGCGCGGCCACGGCGACCTCCGCCGGCGGTCGCTCGGCGCACTCGGCGAGCAGGGCGGCGCGCAGCCTGGCGCGGGTGCGCGCCGCCCTCGGGTCCTCGTGCGGCGCCCGGCTCATCGTGCGGCGAGGACGGCGGCCAGCGCGAGCGCGCCGGGCAGCGCCTGGGCGAACAGGATGCGACGGTTGGCCGTGGTGGCGCCGAACACGCCCGCCACCACCACGCAGGACAGGAAGAACACCTGCACCCGAAAGCCGGTCGGTTCGGCGGCGAGAAGCCCCCACACCAGTCCGGCCGCGAGGAAGCCGTTGTAGAGGCCCTGGTTGGCGGCCAGCGGAGCGGTCGCCCGAGCCGTCTCCGGGTCGAACCCGTGCAGCCCCCGCCCCGGCTTCCGCTGCCACAGGAACATCTCCAGCACCAGGATGTACATGTGCAACACGGCCACCAGGCCGACCAGCACGTTCGCCACGATTTCCATGAGCAGCGAGCCCTCCCCTTCTTGGACAGGTGTCCAGGATAGCTGCACACCTGTCCATGAAATCAGCGGGTCCCG
Source organism: Streptomyces filipinensis (assembly GCF_014649495.1). Classification (GTDB taxonomy): domain Bacteria; phylum Actinomycetota; class Actinomycetes; order Streptomycetales; family Streptomycetaceae; genus Streptomyces; species Streptomyces filipinensis. The sequence goes on from NZ_BMTD01000005.1 coordinate 347,550, forward strand.
CCATCCCCGGCGCAGCCCCGTGCCCGTAAGCCCAGCTGGATCTCGAAGCGCGCCGGGGCGTGGGTACGGGCCGCAGATGCCGGGCGTACAGGCCCTGCTCTCCGCCGGCACCGTCTGCTCCGGCATGTACGCCAACCCCAAGAGCGGCAACCAGGGCAGCCTCGTGCGCGACGGTGTCGTCGAGGGCTGGGACCTGCATCCCGGCGGGGGCCCGTGCACCGGTATGCCTCCCGAGGAGGTCCTCACGGCGTACATCTACGGCTCCCACGCGATCGCCGAGTGCTGTGCCCACGCGGGCCTCTTCCCCGCCGACCCGCGGCCCTTCACAGGGGCCCCCGACCTGTGGGTGGAACTCCCCGAGCGGGACTACTGGCAGCACTGACCGGTTACCCCTTCCGGGGGCGCCCCCGCGTCGGGCCGGCAGGTGCGCGCGAGCCGCGGCCTGCCCGCCGTCCCCGGCGCGGCGGGCCGTGCACGGATCGGAGGCGGGGCTGGCGGTGCAGGAGTCCCACGAGTGCTGGACTTCTCCCCGCCCGCGCGCTGTCCGTCACTTAAGACGGCAGTGGCCCGGCGCGGACCGCCCGGGCCGACGTCCGGCAGCGATCACGAAAGCGTGCGATCACCCGCGGCAGTCCGGCCGCACTCCTGGGAAGTAAATCCCTCTACCACATGCACCACTAGCCGCCCGCCAGCAGCTTGAACGCCTGCCCGGGCCCGGGCAGGCCCCCGCACCGATGTCGAGGAACACCGACCGTGCGTTCCGCGCTCTGGGGGTCGAGCACCACCAGGCTCGGGTCCGCCTCCTCCCGCACCTGCCAGCGCAGCAGGTCATGGATGGTCTGCCGTCGTCGCGCCCCTTGGTGAACTACGTCACCGCGCCGCGCGGCGGAGCCGGCATGTGTGAGGGGTGGCAGGGCATCCGAGGTGAAGGGGGTGGGCTGACCTCGCTTTCGGTGCCGCCCGTCGACGTCAAGAGCCTCTTAGGGGTGAGAAGGTGAAGGGCTTTCGCAGCTTCATCCTGCGCGGCAACGTGGTCGACCTGGCCGTCGGCATCGTCATCGGGGCAGCGTTCACCGCCGTGGTGAACGGCTTCGTCAGCGCCTTCCTGACCCCACTCGTCGGGCTGGCCACCGGCGCCACCGGCGACATGAGCCGCAAGACCTTCACCGTAGGCGCCACCAAGTTCCCCTACGGCGCCTTCGTCAACGCGGCGATCAGCTTCCTCCTCCTCGCCAGCGCCCTGTACTTCCTGGTCGTGCTCCCGATCAACAAGCTCCACGAACGCCTCGCCCCACACCAGGACGTCCAGGCCCCCAAACGGGACTGCCCCGAATGCCTCAGCCCCGTACCCGCCCAGGCCCGACGCTGCGCCTCCTGCACCGTCTCCCTGCCCGCCGTACCCCCTCAGGCCGGGGAGACGACCCAGCGCGCCGGGTGACCAGCCCGGCCTGGGTTGCCGGGCCCGTCGCGGGCACGTCCGTGGTGACCGTAGTCACCGACGGCGTCCGATGCCGAACCGGCTGCGTGGCTTCACGGCCGGCGCTAGGGGGCCGCGCTCCCCGGCGAGACCTGACGTCGCTGACATTGAGCATGCCCTGCCCGGCCCCGGCGGCTGGGGCCTGTCCGGCGGATCTTGTCGTGGTCGTGGGCCTTGACGCTCCCATCGGCACCGAAGCGGGGCCGGTCGCCTCAGGACCTCGGGATAGGCCGTGCTCTAGCCGGCGACCCCAGGGACGTACGAAGATCGCTCAGTGACTGACGACGAACTGTTCGAGGCCGTCCTCGCCCGTGTGAAGGCGGGACGGCCCACTGATTTCGCATCGACTCTGACGACACCTGAACTTGCTTCGCTGGACAGGGTCGAGGATGCCGAGCGCGCAATCGGCTTTCGGCTTCCGCCGCTGGTCCGTCGCCTCTACCTGGAGATCGCTGACGGCGGTATCGGCCCGTTCCTCGGCTTCTCACCCCTGCACGATGAGGAGCTGGGCATGGTCAACGGCTGTCTCAGTCGCCTGAATGCCGAGCCGGCCCCGGACGATCCGCCCGCCCTACCGCCAGGCGTGCTGTTCCTCTGTGACTTCGGCTGTGCGATGTGGGCGTTGCTCGACTGCCGCCATCCCGAGGGTCAGATGTGGTGGTGGGAAGAAGGCGACCGCCACAAACTTGACCTCACCTTCCCCCAGTGGATCCAGGCATGGATTGAGGGGCACCTCACCCACGATTACATGGAGGCACGGCAGCTGCGGGACGAATCCTGGGTCGGACCGTGGGCCGACGAGCAGCCCTAGGGTCCATCCGGCGAGTCATGAGCGGATCCAGAGGCGTACAGCGGAAACGGTGACGGTGCCGTGGAAAACGTAGGCGCGCTTGTCGAAGCGGCTGGCCACGGCCCGCAAGCCCTTGAGGGCATTGATGGTGCGCTCGACTTCGTTGCGGCGCCTGTACGTCGTGCTGTCGAAGCCGGTGGGCCGGCCGCCCGCACTGCCTCGACGCTGGCGATCGGCCCGCTGATCTTTTCGTTCCGGAGTGGTGTGCTTGATCTGCCGACGTCGTAGGTAACGCCGGTTGTGGTGGGAGCTGTACGCTTTGTCGCCGCTCACTCGATCGGGCCGTGTGCGAGGGTGACCACCGCTTGGGCGGGGGACACGGATGCGTTCGAGGACGGGGATCAGCTGCGGGGCATCGCCCCACTGCCCTGGTGTGATGACGATGGCGAGGGGGCGTCGGCCGCCGTCGCTTGCCAGATGGATTTTGCAGACGAGCCCACCGCGTGACCGGCCCAGAGCTTCATCGTCGCGGTGCTGGGCAGGACGGCCTCGTCGACCGGGGAGCCGTGCTGGTCGTCTGCGGGCACCGGCGGCGTGCTGGTGAGCCCGGCACGAAGTCGAGTCGACGCTGACCATCGTCCAGTCGATGCGGCCCTCCGCGTCGGCGTCGGCTTGGACCGCACGAAGGAGTCTTTCCCAGGTGCCATCCGCTGACCAGCGTCGATGCCTTTCGTAGACCGTTTTCCACTTCCCGAACCGTGGTGGCACATCTCGCCACGGGATACCGGTCCGCTGGCGGAAGAGAATGCCGTTGATCACCCTACGGTGGCTCTTCCACCGTCCACCTCGCCCAACATTCTGTGGCAGGTGCGGGCTCAGAAAGACCCGGCGGTCAAAGTCGATCAGGCCAAGATCGACAAGAACCGAAGGAAGTCCATCAGCGAGTGCAGGAAGGTGTGGGGCGACTACTCAGGCAGCGGCCTGCAGTGCGACGAGTACCCCTTCGCGAGCACCCGTGAGGGCTCGACGAAGGGCGACAATCGGTTCTCCGTCCGGCTGATCGACGGGACGGACAACCGTAAGGGCGGCGAACGCCTCGATCAGATGTATACCCTCAACCGTCTCCTGGACGACGACGCGTTCTGCATGAGGATCACGGACTAGCAGGAGGGCTCGGCAGGCCATGGTGCTTCTCGCCGAACACGACATCACCGCCACCCCCGGCCGCTGTGTTGTGGAGGTGTACGACGCGGACGCCTACCTTGGCGACGAAGCGGCCCTGGACGCAGCAGAGACACAGGTGGTCGCCGGCAACGGCTACCACCTGTACCTGCTCAGCCTGCAACCCGACATGACCGTTCAAGTGACCATCCGTATCTGGGACTCTCCGCCAACCCCGCCCGCGAACGCCGAGGGACACACAGCGATTACTCTGGAATCCGAGACCGGCACACTCGTGATCGGACAACTCGACCGTGGACCCGCCGACGAGATCACGCTGCCCCGACCCGGCGTCTACGAAGGTCACGCATGGTGGGAGGGACGCACCGCAGCCGCCGACTACTACGGCACCACCCTTGACCAGCTCAGCGACGATTCCTCCGAGGACATACTCCTCGACGCCTGGGACAACAACCCGGTCATTGAACGCTACGTCCTCGACCTCGCATACACGCGCGAACCGGAACTCATCGATGATGAGGAACTCTGAGCTTGGCGACTGAGGGTTGAGTGGCCCCGAGTCGATCGGTGCGATCTGCATCGCCAAGGGCTACCGGCTGCAGCCGGCCGCCCAGGTCGCGACCACGCCCTACGAGCCTCTCGTCCAGGCTCTCGGCCGCTCCCCCTGCGCGGCCCGAACGCCGCCGGCGAATGGTGAGCCCTCGCCGCGGCGGTGCTACCCGGCGTCGAAGGAGCGGCGCCCGCCAGGCCTTCAGGCTACGAGGATCACGGCGACCGTTCTTCCCCGTTCCTCCCCGGAGAAGCGGAACGCCGAGGAGGGGTGGCCGGTCCGGCCGAGCCAGAACCGGCGGACGCAGCAGGCCGAAGCCGGTGGCCTGGACGGCGGCCACCGGCTGGCGAGCGCCTCGGGTCAGCCCAGGAGCTGACGGAGCACACCGGCCGATATGGCGTTGAGCTCCTTGCCGAGGCCGGTCTGCGTGCGCGCGGTCTCCGCGACCCAGTCGGCACCGGCCTGCGCGGCCTGCTCCTGCACGCGTACCGCGGCGACCACCGACTTCTCACAGGCGTCGACGACGGCCAGGCCGGTCTGCCTGACGGCATGACGGTACTTGTCCTGGACGTCCGCCAGGTCGCGTACCGCCCGGTCGAAGCCGGTGCCGTACTCCTCTGCTCTCATGCCCTGCATGAGCACCTCCTGTTGGTTTTCCTGGATGGCCCCTCCCGGGCGGGCCGCCCGGGAGGGGAGTCGGCGGTTCACATGTCGAGGCCTCCGTTGACGCCCCAGACCTGTCCGGTGATGTACGCGGAGGCGTCGTCGGCTAGGAAGCGCACCAGCCGGGCCACCTCCTCGGGACGGCCGAGCCGGCCCAGAGGGACCTGGCCGACGATGCGGTCGAGCACCTTGGCCGGGATGTGCTCCAGCATCTCGGTGGCGATGAAGCCGGGGGTGACGGCGTTGACCGTGATGCCGGGCCCGTACGGGTCCTGCCGGCCGGTCTTGGCCAGCTGGAAGGCGGCTTCCCGGGCGAGGGTCTTGGTGAGGCCGAACAGGCCGGACTTGGCGGCCGCGTAGTTGGCCTGGCCGATGTTGCCGGTCTCCCCGATGACGGAGGAGATCATGACGATCCGGCCCGAGCCCTGCTCGACCATGGCGCCCAGCGCCGCCTGTGCGAGGTAGAAGGGGCCGGAGAGGTTGACGTCCAGCACCTGCTGCCAGTCGGCTTCGGCCATCCGGGCCACCGTGCGGTCGATGGTGATGCCGGCGTTGTTGACCAGGATGTCGATCCGGCCGTGGCGTTCGACGACGTCCGAGACCAGGCGGCGGCAGTCCGCGGGGGAGCTGACGTCGGCCTGGTGGGCGCCGACCCGCTCCGCGTCCGCGCCGAATTCGGTGCGGCACCGGTCGACGAAGTCGCGGGCACGCCCGGTGTTGCCGGCGTAGGCGGCGGCGACCGTGGCTCCCGCGCCGGCCAGGCCGCGGCTGATGGCGGCGCCGATGCCGCGGGTGCCGCCGGTGACGAGGGCCACCCGGCCCTTCAGGCTCTGGTCGGCGGTGGCGGTGACGAAGGGGGCGGTGATGGTCACGAGGTGCTCCTTGCGGGGGTGGAAGCCGAGCGGGCGGCGAGCCAGCCGGCGATGTCGGGCCAGATCCGGTCCCGGGCCTTGGAGCCGGCCATGAGGCCGATGTGCCCGCCCGGGCGGTCGAAGTGGGTGACGTCGGCGGAGCCGACGCGGTCGAGGAACGGCAGGGTGCCCGCGCGCGGGGCGATGTGGTCCTGGGCGGCGGTCACCACGAGCACGGCGGCGTCGATCCCGGCCGGGTCCACGCGCCGCCCGCGCAGCCGGAGGGTGCCCGCGGCGAAGCGGTTCTCCTGGTACAGCCAGGTGATCCACTCCCGGTAGGCGCGCGCCGGGAACGGCGGGTTGTCGGCGACCCAGCGCGCCATCGACTGGAAGGCCTCCCGGTCGACGGTGCCCTGCTCCACCTGGTCCCACAGCCTGCGGTAGGTGGTGACGTAGTTGCCCACCGGCTTGAGCATCTTGTTCGCCCAGTCGATGGCATGCCCCGGGATGACCCGCAGGTCCGCCAGGGTGGCCACGTCGTAGGTGCCCGCCGTGACCCACTGCCGGTACACCGAGCCCTCGGTGTCGAAGGGCATGGTCAGCAGGACGGTGTTGGCCACCGGACCAGCGGGGTACAGCGCCGCGTACATCGCGGCGAACGCCGCGCCCATGCACCAGCCGACCAGGGACACCCGGTCGCCGCCGGAGCCGCGCAGCACCCGCCGCACCGCCCAGTGCAACTGGTCGCAGACGTAGTGCTCCAGTCCGCGGTCGGCGTCCTCCTCGTCGGGTACGCCCCAGTCGAGCAGGTAGACGTCGAATCCCTCGGCCAGCAGGAACTCCACGAAGGAGTTCCCCGGCCGGAGGTCGAACACGTCCGGCCGGTTGATCAGCGCGAACACCAGCAGCACCGGAACGGGGTGGCGGCGCCGGTCGCTGCGATAGCGGTACAGGGTGGTCGTGCGGTGGGTCCAGACGACGTCGCGGGGGGTGGCCGCGACGTTCGCCTGGTCCGCGGTGAGGACCAGATTGGCGGCCTCGGCCATCACCCGGGCCGGGCGCAGCGGATGCCGGACGGTCATGTTCCCGCCCCCTCACCGGCCGCCCCGTCCGCCAGCTGGTCGCGCAGGTCCTCGACCTCCTGCAGGACACGCTCCAACTTGTCCTCGGTCCGGGCCAGCTGGCGGCCGAGGCGGGTCACGTCGGAACGCCCGGCCAGCCGCATGTTGCGCAGCATCAGGTCGCAGGTCTCCCCGCTGATGCGGGTCAGTGCGGCGAAGTTGCCCGCGGTCAGGCCCAGCAGCTCGGCGAAGGCGCTTCCCGAGACGAGCTGCTCGGTGGCTTCGGCGGCCTGCTGCTCCATGGCCTCGTACCAGTCGCGGAAGGGCTTCTGGGCCCAGTCGCCCAAGGGGTTCCCGGTCGCCATCACACGCCTCCCTCACGCTCGAACAGTGCGGCGATGCCCTGGCCGCCCCCGATGCACATCGACACCACGGCGTAGCGGCCGCCGACGCGGCGCAGTTCGTGCAGCGCCTTGACGGTGAGGACGGCTCCGGTGGCGCCGACCGGGTGACCGAGGCCGATGCCGCTGCCGTTGGGGTTGGTGCGCTCGGGCGGCAGGCCGAGCTCGCGCGTGACGGCCAGCGCCTGGGCGGCGAACGCCTCGTTGACCTCGTAGACGTCGATGTCGTCGACCTTCAGGCCGGTGTCCTCCAGCAGGCGGCTGATCGCGGGGGAGGGGCCGATGCCCATGTAGGCCGGCTCCACTCCGACGTGGCGGTACGCCACCAGGCGCGCGAGCGGCTTCAGACCGCGCTCCTCGGCGACGGCCGCGTCGGCCAGGACGACGGCCGCGGCCGCGTCGTTGACGCCGGAGGCGTTGCCCGCGGTGACCGTGCCACCGGGCTTGAACGCCGGGCGCAGCTTGGCGAGGTCGGCCTCGGTGATGCCGGGGCGGGTGTGTTCGTCGGCGCTGACGTGGAGCGTGCCCTTGCGGGTGGTGATCTCCACCGGGACGATCTGCTCGGTGAAGCGCCCTTCGGCGGTCGCCGCGGCGGCCCGGTGGTGGCTGGTGAGCGCCAGCTGGTCCTGGTCCTCGCGGGAGACCTCCCAGCGCTCGGCGACGTTCTCGGCGGTGATGCCCATGTGGACGCCGTCGAAGGGGTCGGTGAGCGCCGCCACCATGGCGTCGAGGATCTGCCCGTCGCCCATCCGGGCGCCCCAGCGGGCCTGCGGGAGCCAGTAGGGGCCGCGGCTCATCGCCTCCGCGCCGCCGCCGACGGCCACCCGGCAGTCACCCAGTGCGATGCTCTGGGCGGCGGAGACGACGGCCTGCAGGCCGCTGCCGCACAGCCGGTTGACGTTCATGGCCGGGACCGACACCGGCAGGCCGGCCTGTACGGTCGCGACGCGGGCCAGATACAGGTCGCGGGGTTCCGTGGGGATGACGTGGCCGAAGACCACCTGCCCGGCGTCCTCGGGAGCCAGGCCGCTGCGGTGCAGCGCCTCGCGGGTGACCAGGGTGGCCAGGTCGGCCGGGGGGACGTCGGCGAGTGCGCCGCCGAACTTGCCGATGGGGGTGCGGACACCGCTCAGCACGACGATGCCGTGGTTGTTGTGGTTCTGCATGGGACCGGTCCTCGCCTCGTGAGGTCAGTGGGTGGGCTGGGTGATGGCGGAGGTGAGGGCGGCCATCACGCCGGGTTCGCCGAGCGTGGTGACGTCGCCGGCCTCCTGGCCGGTGAGCAGGTCGCGCAGCAGGCGGCGCATGATCTTCCCGGAGCGGGTCTTGGGCAGGCCCGCGGTGAAGACGATCTTCTTGGGCCGGGCCAGCTTGCCGATGCGGACCGAGACGTGCTCGCGCAGCTCGGCCTCCAGCGCCGGGTCGCCGGGACGGCCGTCGGCCGGGGTCACGAAGGCCACCACGGCCTGGCCGGTGAGCTCGTCCGGGACCGCGACCACGGCCACGTCGGCGACGGCCGGGTGCGCCGCGACGGCCGACTCCATCTCGGCGGTGGACAGCCGGTGGCCGGAGACGTTGATCACGTCGTCGGTGCGGCCGAGGATCCAGAAGTCCCCGTCCTCGTCCAGCCGGGCGGCGTCGCCCACCACGTAGGTGTCCTCGCCGAAGTGGGAGAAGTAGGTCTTCACATAGCGCTCGTCGTCGCCGTACAGGGTGCGGAGCATGCTGGGCCACGGCTCGGTGAGGGTCAGCAGTCCGGTCCCTTCGGTGACCGGGGCGCCGTCGGCGTCGACGAGCGCGGCGGAGACGCCCGGCAGCGGACGGGTGGCCGACCCCGGCTTGGTCCCGGTGGTCCCCGGCAGCGGCGCGATCATGATGCTGCCCGTCTCGGTCTGCCACCAGGTGTCCACGATCGGGCAGCGGCCGTCGCCGATCACCCGGTGGTACCACTGCCAGGCGGTGGGGTTGATCGGCTCGCCCACGCTGCCCAGCAGGCGCAGCGAGGACAGGTCGTGGCGGCCAGGCAGCTCCTCGCCCCAGTTCATGGCCGCGCGGATCGCGGTGGGCGCGGTGTACAGCTGGCTGACGCCGTAGCGCTCCACCAGCTCCCACCAGATGCCCCTGTGCGGGTAGTCGGGCGCGCCCTCGAAAAGCACCGAGGTGACACCGTTGGCCAACGGGCCGTACACGAGGTAGCTGTGCCCGGTGATCCAGCCGATGTCGGCGGTGCAGAACCAGACGTCCTGGGAGGGGTCCAGGTCGAAGACGATGCGGTGGGTGTAGGAGACGCCGGTCAGGTAGCCGCCGGTGGTGTGGACGATGCCCTTGGGCGCGGCGGTGGAGCCCGACGAGTAGAGGATGAACAGCGGGTGCTCGGCGGGCAGCGGCAGGGCGGGGCAGACCGGGTCGGCGGCGGCGCACAGGTCGGCGTACCAGCTGTCGCGGCCGGGCCGCATGGGGCACGGCGCCCCGGTGGCGCCCACGACCACGACGTGCTCCAGACCGGGCAGCGTCTCCAGGGTGTCCTCCAGCGCCTGCTTGACGGCGCTGACGCGCCCCTTGCGGCGTGCGCCGTCCACGGTGACCAGGACCTTGGCCCCGCAGGCCGCCATCCGTTCGCCGACCGCCTGCGGCGCGAAGCCGCCGAAGGCGACGTTGTGGACGGCGCCGATCCGGGCGCAGGCGAGCATCGCCACGATGGCCTCGGGGACCATCGGCAGGTGGATGCCGACCACGTCGCCGGCAGTGACGCCGAGTGCCTTGAGCGCGTTCGCGAACCGCTGCACCTCGGCGAGCAGCCCGGCGTACGTGATGGTCCGGGTCTCGCCCTCCTCGCCGTGCCAGTGGTAGGCCACGCGGTCGCCGAGTCCGGCGGCCACATGGCGGTCGAGGCAGTTGGCCGACGCGTTCAGCGTGCCGTCGGTGAACCAGCGGTGGAACGGCGCCTCGGTGTCGTCCAGCACCGTGGTGAACGGCTGGTCCCAGGACAGTCGGCGGGCCTGCTCCGCCCAGAAGCCGAGCCGGTCGGCGGCGGCCTGCGCGTATAGGGCCTCGGCGTCCGCCCACGGCCGTCGGCCGGTGGCGTGCTGCGTCGGGAACGGGCCGGTGGTGGTCGTCGGGTCGTGCTTCGGGTGCTTCAGGTGCGGAGTGCGGTCCGTCACGGTGTTGCTCCTCTGCCGTGTGATGGTCGCGGCTCCGCCGGTTCGTCTCCTCGGCGGAATGCCTGGTACCGACCTTGCGCCCGGCCGGCGCGTGGCCGGAAGGCCGCTGCGACGGGGCGCGCGCCGTCCGCGACGAGCGGTCCCCGCGGCGCGACGAACGGTCGGCCGGCCGGTCGACGGCGCGGCGGGCCGGTCGACGGCGCGGCGGGCCGCGTGGTCGTACGGTGAGTAGGTGATCGGTGTCCACCCGTCGGGGCTCAGACATCGGCGTGGTCCGCTCGGAGCCGGCGGCGCCGACGTGGCCGCCGTGCTGCGGTCCGCCCGGGAGATGGCCGACGAACTCGCCGACGGTCTCACGCCCCGGGCCGCCGACCGGGTCGCACGCCAGGCCCGCAGACTGCTGGGCGCCGACGGCGTGGTCTTGTGCGACCTGTCGGGACCGCTCGGTGCCGCCGGGAAGGTGCGCGGGGACGCGCGCGAGCTGGCGGAACGGGCCCTCACCGACGGCCGCCCGGTGCGCGGTGGTGGCGCCGTCGCCGCCCCGCTGCTCACCGGTGCGGAACCGCTGGGGGCGCTGGTGGTGGCCGGCGACGAGAGCGCCGCCGATCAGGCGGAGGCGCTCGCGGACTGGCTGGGCGAGGCCCTGGAGCGAGCCGTGCTCGGCCTCGCGAGAGAGGAACTCGCGCTGGCCGAGCTGAGCCGCCTGCGCGCCCAGATCTCGCCGCACTTCCTCTACAACGCGCTGTCCGCGATCGCGTCCCTCGTGCGCTCCGACCCGGAGCGGGCCCGGGACCTGCTGGTGCAGTTCTCGGAACTGGCCCGTTACGCCTTCTCCGGGCGCGGACAGTTCACCACCGTCGCCGAGGAGTTCCGTGCCATCGAGGTGTACCTGCAGCTCGAACGGGCCCGCTTCGGACCCCGGCTGTCGACCTGGGTGCGGGTCGCCCCCGAGGTACTGCCGGTCACGTTGCCGTTCCTCACCCTCCAGCCCCTGGTGGAGAACGCCGTCCGGCACGGCATCGAGCCGCGGCCGGGCGGCGGGACGGTGACCGTCACCGGTGCCGCCCTGGGCCCCGACTGCACCATCACCGTCGAGGACGACGGCGCGGGCATGGCGCCGGAGCTGGCGGAAGCGGTGCTGAGCGGGCGCGGCGAGCGTTCCGGGATCGGCCTGGCCAACGTCGATCAGCGGCTCCGTACCCTGTACGGCCCGGAATACGGGCTGCTGGTAGAGACCGCGCCCGGCGCGGGTACCCGGATCACCCTCCGGGTGCCGTTGTCCTCACCGGGAATGGCGACGAGGTGACCGGGATGATGACCAGGGAACTGGGGAGATGACCGGGGAACTGTCGGTGCTGGTGGTCGAGGACGAGCCGCTCAGCCTCGACGAACTGGTGCACCTGCTGCGCGGCGTCCCCGGCGTGGGGCAGGTGGCCTCCGCCCCCGACGCGATGTCCGCGCTCAAGCTGCTGCGCGACCGGGAGTTCGACGCCGCCTTCCTCGACATCGGCATGCCCGGACTGGACGGCATGGAGCTGGCCGCGGTGCTCTCCCGGCTTGCGCGGCCGCCCGCGGTCGTCTTCGTCACCGCCTCCCAGGCGCACGCGATCGACGCCTTCGGGATCGGAGCGGTGGACTACCTCCTCAAGCCCGCCTCCGCCGGACGGGTGCGGCAGGCGCTGGAGCGGGTCGGCCGGGCCCGCGCCGCTTCCGCCGCCCCAGGAACCCCTGCCGCTTCCGCCACCCCGGGAATCCCTGCCGGCGCGCCGCCCGAGCCAGCCGGTGACCTGGCCGTGCTCAAGGTGGAGTCCGCGGGCCGCACCCGGTTCGTGCGGCGGGAGCAGGTGCGGTTCGTGGAGGCGCACGGCGATCATGTGCGGCTGGACACCCGGGACGGCCGGTTCCTGGTCCGCATGCCGCTGTCCGCTCTGGAACACAGCTGGTCCCAGGCCGGGTTCCTGCGGGTGCACCGGAGTTTCCTGCTCGCCCTGCGGGCGGTCGAGGACCTGCGGACCGACGTCGTGGGCCAGCTGGTCGCGCACACCGCCGGCGGCGACGTCCCGGTCAGCCGCCGCCACGCCCGCCACCTGAAGGAACAGCTGTTCGCCGCGGCCCGGGAGGGCCGGGTCGGCGGGGCACGGCGATGAGCCGACCGCGCCGCGTGGCGGTGGTGAGCCCCCAGACCCGGCTGGCCCTGGCCCGGCGTTCGGCGGCCGGTCGGCACCTCGTCCTGCCCCCGGACTTCGACGCACGCGCCGCCCGGCGCGCCTATCTGCGCCAGCGCCGCCTCGCCGGCGCCACGGTGCTGACACTGGCCACGCTGCTGCTGGCCCTGCCGCTCCTGATCGCCACCGTGCCGCAGCTGGGCACGGTCCGGCTCGTCGGCGTCCCCTTGTCCTGGCTGCTGGTCGGCGTCTTCGCCCACCCCTTGCTGCTGCTCGCCGCCGTGGCCCTTCTGCGCCGTACCGAGCGGGCGGAGCGGACGCGATGACCATCGCCCTGATCTCCTTGGTGGCGCTGGCCGCGCTGGGCATCGGAATGTTCAGCGTGCGGGTGGTGCGCAGCACGGGCGACTTCCTGGTCGCCGCCCGGAGTGTGTCCCCGGCGCTGAACGGAGCCTCCATCGCGGGGGAGTACCTTTCGCTGGCCTCCTTCCTCGGTGTCGCGGGCCTGGTACTGGGCAGCGGTGTCGGTGTGCTCTGGTTCCCGGTGGGCTTCACCGCCGGATACCTGGTGCTGCTGGTCGCGGTCGCGGCGCCGCTGCGGCGCTCCGGCGCCTACACCGTGCCCGACTTCGTGGAGAACCGGCTCGGCTCGCCGCCCGCCCGGCGTCTGGCGGGCATGGCCGTCCTGCTGATCGGCTGGACCTATCTGGTGCCGCAGTTCCAGGGCGCAGGCCGCATCCTGGAGCGTTTCGGTGGTGTGCCGTACCCTTTGGCCGTGCTGCTCGCGGGCACCCTCGTGGCCGTGACCGTGGCGCTGGGCGGCATGCGCTCGGCGACCTACGTCCAGGCCTTCCACTACGCCGTGAAGCTGTTCTTCCTGGCCGTGCCCGCGCTGGTGCTGATCGTCGCGGTCGGACCGGCCGGGCGGTCCGCGGCCGTGCACCCGGAGCGCGGCACCCGCTTCCCGCAGGCGACGACCGTCGAGTTCCACGTGCCCGCGGTCCTCCAGGTGCGCAGCCCGGTCACCGTCACCGTCGACGACCGGACGGCCGCCTGGGCGCCGGGACGCCACCCGGTCTCGGACGGCACGCGGGTGCGCTTCCCCCGAGGAGCGCCGGTTCCCCAGGTGCGCGGCACCGAGGAGCTGGGCGGTCCGGCCTGGCGCACCCCCCTCCTGCACCTGCCCGGCAGCACACATCCCCTGTTCCAGACCTGGTCGCTGCTGCTGGCCACGGTCCTGGGCACCGTGGGTCTGCCGCACATCCTCGTACGACTGCACACCAGCTCGGACGGCAGAGCCGCGCGCCGCGCCGTGGTGGTCACCCTGGCCCTGCTCGGCCTCTTCTACCTCGCCCCGGCCGTGTACGGGCTGCTCGGCCGGACGGTGGTCCCGCAGCTGTACCTCACCGGCCCCACCGACACGGTGGCCCTGGTCCTGCCCGGCGCGGTGCTGGGGCCGCCGTGGGGCGCCGCGCTGTCGGCGGTCGTCGCGGCCGGCACCTACGCCGCCTTCCTGGCCACCTCTTCGGGGCTGCTCCTGGTGGTGGCCGGCGGCATCGGCCACGACCTGCGCACCGGCTCGCTGCGCGATCTGCGGATGACGGTCGTCCTGGGAGCGGCGGTGGGGGTGCTGCTGGCGCTGCCGGCGCGCTCGCTGGAGATCGGCGTCGTGGTCGGCTGGGCCTTCGCGATCTCCGCGTCCACGCTCTGCCCCCTGCTGCTCCTCGGGATCTGGTGGCGCGGGCTGACGGCGGCGGGTGCCGGTGCCGGACTCGTGGTCGGCGGGGTGTCGGCCGCCGGAGCCGCGGCGATCTCGGCGCTGGGCGCGGCCCCCGCCGGCTGGCCCAGGACCCTCTGCCTGCAGCCCGCGGCCTGGTCGGTGCCGCTGGCCTGCACGGTCATGGTCGCCGTCTCCCGGCTGGGGCGGCCTCCCGCCGGTGCCGAGGACCTCATGCTGGCCATGCACGTGCCCGAGTCCGCGGAGCCGGTGCGGCGCGGGCGCTGACGCCCGCCGGACATCCGCCGCGCCGGGACGATCCGCGTCGCCTGCCGCCTGCCGCCTGCCGCCTGCCGACGCCGACCATTCGTCGCGGTCCGGCGACCGTTCGTCGTACCCGGCTCACCCCCGGTCGGACCGTTCTTGCCCGCCCGGGGGGCCGCGGCACACGGTGGGCACACCGGCACGCACCACGAAAGGCACCTCATGGACCTCCTCCTCATCGGCCCGCCCGGCGTGGGAAAGGGCACCCAGGCCGCCCGGCTGCGGCAGGCCCTGGGCGTCCCCCACCTCTCCACCGGAGACCTGCTGCGCCGACATGTCGCGGAAGGCACCCGGCTCGGCGCCGCAGCCGCCGCACACATGCGGCGCGGGGACCTCGTCCCGGACGCCTTGGTGACCGAGATGGCCCTGGACCAGATCCTCGGCCCGTCCTGCGCGGCGGGCGTGGCGCTGGACGGCTTTCCGCGCACCCCCGCGCAGGCCGAAGCCCTCGACAGCGCACTGGCCGGCCAGAGGCGGGAGCTCGCCGCAGTACTCCATCTCACCGCTCCCGAGGAAACGCTGCTCCGCCGCCTGACCGGACGTCGCACCTGCCGTGGCTGCGGGGCCAGCTATCACCTGGACGCCAACAGGCCGCGGGCTGCGGGACGGTGCGACATCTGTGGGGACCGCCTCGTCCAGCGGGCCGACGACACGGCGGAGATCGCCCGGGCGCGCCTGGTGGTCCACACCCGGCAGACGCAACCGCTGCTCGAGCGCTACCGGCGGGCCGGTGTTCTCCACGAGATCGACGGCTGCGGAGACGTCGACGACGTGACCCGGCGCCTCCTGGCCCTCCTTGGACAGGGTGCTCAGTGCCGCGTACGGACCGGCAAGGGCCTCGTCACGTGGAGCTGGTCCCGTCACTGAGGCGGCGTCGACCCGCCGAACCCCTCTCCGAGCGTGGGTCCGTACGCGGGCCCCCGCGCTCCCGCCCGACCGGGCAGAGTCAGCCGCCGTCGCCGAGGCCCGGCCGTGCCGCCGGTGGGCGAGTCGCCGACGGCGTGCGCCAGGCCGGTGAGCGGTGTTCCGGAGACGAGCAGCGCGGAGAGAGGCTGCACTCCGTTTGCACATGTCCGCAGGTTGGCGCAGGGCGGTGTCTGAGGCTGATCCTTTGGAGTGGACCCCCTGACAATGGATCTTGATGGTCCAGGGAGGGATGTCCAGGTGGGACGCAAGTCTCCGTATCCGGAGGAGTTCAGGAAGGACGCTGTCGCGCTCTACCGCGCCGCTGCCGGGAAGCGGACGTACGCGGCGGTGACCGCGGATCTCGGCATCCGTGGAGTCGCTTCGGCCGAGGTCTTCGCAGAGCAGCTACGCTCGTTGAAACAGCCCGGTGTTGCAACTACCAATTGAACTCGCCCAGTACAGCGCGGCCGCCTTCGCCGAGGTCTGCCGCAGGCACGGCATCCGCCGCAGCATGGGCCTGGTCGGCTCAAGCTATGACAATGCGCTCGCCGAGTCGTTCTTGCGGGGCCTCAAGCGCGAGTTGCTCCATGGCCGCCGCTGGACCTCGAAGGCACAGACTCGCCCACGGGGATGGTCCCGAGATGGAGGAGGCCGCCTGATGGCTGGCGAAGCGCTCCCATCTGACGATCCGCCGGGGATGGGGACCATCCCCGCAGGCGCGGTTGACGTAGAGACCATCCCCGCGGGCACGGGGAGCACCGTGTCCTGACCAGTCTCGAAGATCGTGGTCGTAGGTGCGGTGGTGGATTGTCATGCCGGCGGGGGTGATCGCCTGCCAGCGCACGGGCAGCAGTTCGAGGTAGTCGCGGCCGGTGAGCGGGACGGGCATGTAGCCGGCGACGGCGACCAGCGCGGCCCACATCTGGGTCGGGGTGAGGGCCTTCTTCGGCATCAGCGGGTGGCGCAGGCCTTCGTGGGGCCGGTGGTGGTAGTGCACCAGCCACTCATCGAGCAGGTGCTGCAGTTGGGCGACGCTGTAGCAGGCGTCTTTCTCGGTGTCGGGGCCGCGGCGGGTGACGTCGGAGCCGGTGTAGCCGGGCAGGTGCTGGCAGAACAGGGCGTTGATGGTGCCGAAGGTCCGCTCGACGATGCCTTTGGCGGTGGGGGCGCGGGGCGGGGCGGGCTGGACGCTGATGCCGGGCGTTCGCAGGCGGCGGTGAAAGCGGCGGAGACGAAGACTTTGCCGCGGTCGACGACGATCGTCTCGGGCAGGACCACTGGCCGGGCCGCCGCGCCGGCCAGCCGCTCGTCGAGCGCGGCCAGTTGCTGGTGGGGGAGTGCGGGAGTGTGGTCCATGCGCAGGATGTCCGGCCAGGTTGGCCGGGCGTCGAGCGGTGGGAGGCGCCGGTAGGTCCAGCCGGGGTGCGCGCACGCCTGCGCTACCGCCTCGGCGGCCTTCCTCGCGCGTTCCCCGCCCGAGTCCGGGTGGCTGGGGCAGTCGGCGAGCATCGCGGTGCCGTCGGCACGGCGGGCGAAGAGCTGCGGCACCCAGGAGCGCACCTGGCCGCGGGGGTTATGCCACAGCAGCCGCACCGGCCGCCCTGCCAGCCCCGTCACGTTCGGGTCGCGGTCCAGGACCATCAGCTGGACACGCATCGCGTTGGACCCGGCGGCTACGTGCCGCCTGGTGGTCGCCGACCACCAAAGTCCCGGCCCCCAGCGGCGTCCCGGGACCACCGGGAACGCCGACACTGGCGGCTGTTCCTCGAACGCTACGGTCATGGCGGCATCCGCCCACCGCTGCTGGACCGCCTGTCCCACCGGGTCAAGGAACACCGCCTCGAACCCGCTGCCCTGGTCCACGGCCGCTCGCCCTGCCCGGCTCCGGGGCCGGGCCGCTCCTGTGCTGGTCGCCCGCGCCAGCCAAGCCGCTCCCGCCGACAGACGCCGCCGCTTTCAGTATTTCTGCCACGAACGAGTGCCGTATCAGCTAACAGCCGACCTGCCCGTCGACGCATCGCTCTCAGCCGTCCTGCCTGCCCGCCGTCAGCATCTGGCTGAGCACCTCAACGGGCATCTCCCAGCCACTGGGCCACCTCCTGAAGCGGCACACCGCCGTTCACCGCCGTCACCGCGCTCCGTTTCCAGGCGTTCTCGATCAGACCGGCACTGTGACCGAGCCCGCGCAGCAGCCGCCGGGCCACCTCGGCGGTCGGCCCGGTCTGCACCCCCCGCAGCTGCAGCAGCTGCTCCTCGGCGCTGTCGATAGCGCTGGTGATCAGCCTGCGCTGCTCGGCGGGCACCGCAGCCCGCCACATTGTCCCCGAACCGGGCGCCCTCTTCTCCTTGCCCAGCACTCGCAGCTGGCCGGCCATGGTCGAGCTCTGGTGTTCCTGCCGCAGCCATCACGGGTCGTTGTCGTAGCCGGGCGGGCCGTCGGCGCCGCGGCGAAGGCGGACGCTGCCCATCCACGCGATGAGCGGCCCGCCGTGGTCTGTCGCGGCCAGCGGCCCCAGCCATCCCCGCCCCAGCCGCTCACCGAGCCTGCGGCAGAACATCCCCTCGGCGGGCAGCGCCCGCGGCCGTCCAGCACCGCTGTCGGCCCACACCAGCTCGGCCATAGCCGGGTCCAGCAAAGCGTCGGCCACCGCCACCACCTCTGGGAAGACGACCGCGTTCCGCCCCGCGATCCGCCACTGATCCAGATCACCACCTGCATCACCGCCCGCGACCTGGTGCAGGCGCCGCGGCCAGATCGTCTCCCGCTCCCACCGCAGGGCCTGCTCCCACCACCGGGCCACCACCGCCTGCGCCAGCGCGAACACCCGCTCCGGCCTGGCCCCGGCCCGCACTGCCCACCGCGCCACCGAGGCCCACCGCCGCTGCGCCGCCACTACCTCCGGCAGGCCACGCACATCAAGGTGCTCCAGCGGCTGGTCGGCGTCCGCGGCCAGCAGGGCATCACCACCCACGCCCCCCGCACCGGCAGCGTCAACGGCACCTCCCGCCCGCAGCCGGCGAATCCCGCCTCGGGCGGTATCGGCGCGCACGGCAGCCGCAACCCCAAGCCGAAGAACGACAAGTAGCCGCCAGCACACGGGCCCCGCACGTACGGCGTGCGGGGCCCGGTCAGTTGGGGCCGGGAACGGGGCGCGGGCGGGCGCGCGTCACTGCCCCGGCCGCCCGTGGCCTGCGAAGCTGCCTGTACGCGGTCACCCGCCCGACCGGCGGACCATAAGCCGGTGTGGACGGGCTCGACATCGCGCACGTCGTATCGGTGGCCGCCAGCGGCACTGGGGCCACGTGGCCCGATTTGCAACAAATTGGCCACAGCGCTAGACATGTGGGGAGAGCCCGGTGTCAGATGGGCACCGTTTTCAACAGGCCCACCCTGCAAAGATGTGGGCGCTTCAGGCGAACCCGACCGCCTAGGACTCGGTCGGGTTCGCCTGATCGGCTTTCCCGACTCGCGCGGTCACGTCGCTCCTCCACGCCCACCATGTACCGGCTGGTACGACCAGTTGCTTACTTCCAGGCGGCGCTTGCGCCGATGATCGCAATGATCAGCCCAAGGGCCGTCAATCCGACCATCCAGCGGTCAGCGGGGCGCCAAGGCCGCTTCCGTGCCCGCTTTGTCCCTTTGTGGTGCTTCTTGGTGCACATTGGAGTTCCCTCCTTTCGTAGCTAGGGATGGATAGGGCATATTGCTCACCTGTCCCCACATCACCTCCAAAGAGCACGTGTCTCCATGGAAGCACAGGTATCGCGTCTGGACTAGACCTCTTCTGGACTGGACCACTTGACTGTGATGGCCCACTGACCAGCGGGAATGCTGCTTCAGGCAACGAACCAAAGAGAACGGCGGGTCGCCGGGCGCGCAGGGCCTAGTCGAGGACGCCCAGTTCGGTGTCCGGTCGGCAGTGCGGTCAGGCCGCCACGCCCTCGGTCAGCGCCCGCGGTGCGGTGGATCGGTCGACGCCCTTGCTGCGGTCCGCCGGCGTTCCAGCAGCCCCCGACGTGCACGTATACGGCGGCCGCGTCCCGGTTGAGGCCGAGTTCCAGCAGCCAGTCAGGCGTGGGCGGCCGGGTCTGCTCGCCTCGCTGTCGTTCTGATCAGTAGTTGGTGCTCTGGCCTGCATCGATCAGTTTGTGGTGCGTGGGTGGGTGGGGGATTTGCCGTGTGCGACCGTTCGTATGCGGCCCCGCTTGGACGAGCCGAGGGCGGGGGTATCCGTCGCGGGACGACGTCGTCGGGCCACTGAAAGTCGTCGGGCCACTGAAAGCAGACGATCGACGCGGAGACAGAGCCGCGTCCGCTGTCCCGCTGGCGCATCTGAGGAGTAGCGTCCTGGTGAAGATCTTGCGTTGTACCACCGCTGGCGACCGTGAGTCGTTGGGTCGGCGCGCCGCCAGTGCACACGCGGTGGTCGCGCTGAAACGGCAGGGGAGGTCACCAGTCGCCTGGCTCGTCGTCTCCGGCGTTAGCGAGCCGCTCTTCCTCCGCGAGCCGTCGTATGTCCTCGTCAACGCGAGCTGAGGTGAGTGAGGCACCTTCGCCGAACCGGATCAGTTGTTCCGCCGGGCTGTAGAAGCGGGGGGTGGCGCCGAGGCTGGCGCGGCAACCGCGGCACCGCCATGGCCGGCGCAGGGTGACCCACTGGGCGCGGGCGCACGACGGGCATTCGGTGAGGTAGGCGCTCGGCCCGTACGCCGCGGCCCAGCATGCGTGGCCGTGACGGCCGCGATAGCCGATCTGGTTCGGGCTGCGGTGGGAGGGGCAGCCCAGCAGAACCAGCTGGCCGCCGGGCCACCGGCAGCCGCAGGCGCCGGTGCATGGGCAGGCACGCGCGGTGCCGAGCTCGGTTGCCTTCTCCCGCCGCGGTGTGTGCGGGCCTTTGACTTCCAGCCATGTTCCTACCTCGGGAAGCCAGAAGTCCGGCACGTACTGAGTGCCGGAGGGAAGGGTGATCAGCTCGGGCTCGAGCATGAGGGCGATCACGGCGTTGGCAGCGGTGTACTGGACGGCACCGGCAGCGTGGGCGGTGGCGTGCCGGTTGAAGCCTTCCGGCACGGGGTGCTGTCGCCGAAACTCCTCCAGTGTCTGGGCGAAGGGCAGGAAGACAGCTGCTCTGCGGAACTGACCAATCGTGGCGTCGTCATCTACGTCGACCGTGGGGACGCTCTGCTTGATCTTGGTGTAGCCGGGCCACCAGCCCCTGTCGGTGAGCCACGCCGGGTTGGCGAAGGCCAGACCGCGAACGAAGGTGTCCCAGACATTCGCGGCGAGGGCCTGCGCACCGCTGAACATGCCGCCCCCGATCATCCGCACGCATTCCTCGAGCAAGGCCCGCTGCGCGGTAAATCGCGCGTCGGTGACGGAGGCCAGGGCCTTGCTGCATGAGGCGAGGATCTCCGTCCGGGAGTCGTCGAGGACCTTCGCGCGGGAACGAACGTCATCCGCTGCGAGCAGCTGCCGTATCACGTCGGCCGGGGGAACCCAGGCCAGGGGCACCCCTTCCAGCATCAGCCGGACCATGTCCTTGTAGGCCAAGCGCTGGCCCTGCCAGTTCTCCGGCATCATCGCGTCCAGACGTTCCAGCGCTGACCGCAAAGGCGCGACAGCCTTGGACAGGCCCTCCAGCCGCGGCGTTGGAAGTGCCACCTTGGGCGCCGGTACCAAGTTCGCAGCCACCGTCCGCCGGATGTTCTCCGTAGCCGCGTTGAGTACCTCGGCCAGCCGTGCATCGAAGCCGTTCGTCATCCAGATCCCTCCCCTGTGCCGGGGAGCATCTTCCGGCATGGAGTTGTGCTTCTCCCCGCAGAGCTGGGCGCCGTGCGACCCTCGGGGGAGGCCGACATGGCTCAGGGGATGGTGCCGCGGCAGGAATTCATCCGTCGGCGACGCAGCGCAGGGTTCGTTGGGCGACGGCATGAGCTGTCGGTGTTCCGGGAGAACCTCACCCGTACCCCGGGGAGCGAGGGGTATCAGTTCCTCTTCCACGTGCATGGTGGTCGTAGCCGCGGTCGGCGAAGAGGGAGTCGGGCGGCGGGGACGGCCGATGCGGCCGCGGACCGGCGAGCCCCCCAGGCCGGGCAGGCCCTTGACGGACGGATCGGCGAGGAACTCCTCCAGCGTGCCGCCGTGCTTGATCATCTGTCAGTGACGAGCCCGGCATACCGGCTCGTTGCCGAGTTGATCCACGGGCGTTCGCAGGGGAAGGGGTGTCATTCGGCGGTGGAGCTGCCGGGGGTGACCAGGCCTGTCTCGTAGGCGAGGATGACGGCTTGGGCGCGGTCGCGGAGGGTGAGCTTGGCGAAGATCCGGGCGACGTGGGTCTTCACGGTGGCCTCGCTGAGGGTGAGGGTGTCGGCGAGTTCGGTGTTCGACAGGCCTCGGCCCATGAGCACCAGCACCTCGCGTTCGCGGGGTGTTAGCGGAGCGAGGTCGCGGTGAAGCGGGGGTGTGCGGTCCACGGTCGCCGCAGTGGCGGGGCGGTGAGCCGCCTCGGCTTGGTCGGCCTCGCGGGTGGTCGCGTAGCGTTCGACCAGACGGCGGGTGATCGAGGGGGCGAGCAGCGCGTCGCCCGTGTTCACCAGCCGCACCGCTGCGGCGAGATGGGCGGCGGTGACGTCCTTGAGCAGGAATCCGCTCGCCCCGGCGGCGAGCGCCGCGTAGACGTAGTGGTCGAGGTCGAACGTGGTGAGCATGAGGACCCGGCAGTGCGGGAGTAGCCGCAGGACGCGCTTGGCGGCTTCCAGGCCGTCCAGGTTGGGCATGCGGATGTCCATCAGGAGGACGTCCGGGCGTAGCCGTTCGGCTTCTGCGACGGCCTGTACGCCGTCTGCGGCCTCGCCGATGACCTCAATGCCGCGCGAGGTGAGGATGAGGCGGAAGCCGGTTCGGATGAGTTCCTCGTCGTCGGCGATGAGGACCCGCGGGGCGACGGCTTCCTTCCTCGGGTCCGGTCCTGGCTCCTGGGTGTTCGGCATCCGGTCCGGGGCGTGGGGGACGCGGCGGTCGGCGGCGGGCTGGGTCACGGGCGCTCCAGGGGGATGCGTGCGCGGACACGGTACCCGCCTCCGACGCGGCGTCGGGCGTCGAAGTGGCCTCCGTAGACGGCGACGCGCTCGCGCAGACCGATCAGGCCGTGTCCAGCTCCGTCGTCCCGGCGCTGGTGGCCGGATCGGGCTCCCGTGCCCGCGGGGCCGGCGGACAGAACGCTTGGCCCGCTGTTGAGCACCTCGACCCGCAGACCGTGGTCCGCATAGCGCACCATCACGGTCGCCGTGCCGCCGTCGCCGTACTTGAGCGCGTTGGTCAGCGCCTCCTGCACGACCCGGTAGGCGGTGACGTCGATGCCGGGCGGCAACGGGCGCGGTTCCCCGGAGATGCGCACCTCGACCGGGAGGCCGGCGAAGGCGATCCGGTCGACGAGGGTGCCCAGTTGGCTCAGGCTCGGCTGGGGTGCGAGTGCGGAGGGGGCGCCCTCGTCGTCGCGCTCGGTCCGGTCGTCCTCGCCGTCCGGCGACGGCGCCAACAGGCCCAGCAGGTGCCGCAGCTCGGTCATCGCATCGCGTCCGGCACCCTCCACGGCCTGCAGCGCGGTCTCCGCCGCGTCCGGCAGGGCGGCGAGCACCTCGCGGGCCGCAGTCGCCTGCACGACCATCAGGCTGACCTTGTGGCTGACGATGTCGTGCAACTCCCGTGCGATACGGGCACGCTCGGCCGCCACCGCCGTGCGGGCCGCAGCCTCCCGCTCGCGCTCCAGCAGCCAGCGCCGGTCCTCCAGAAGCTTGCGGTAGCGGCGGCGAGCGCGCGCCAGCAGCAGGGTGGCGCCCCCGGTCGCCGCCAGGCTCACGGTCACCAGGGCGATGAGCAGCAGGCTCGTCTCCGATCTCCACACGTCGTCCATCGTGCCAGCCGGCCGAGGAACGGGCGTCCCTCTCCGGGCCCACCCCGTACATCGCCAGGATGACCGCCGCCGCGGGATACCTCCGGGGGCTGACGCTTGTGGCTGCCCACGCCGCCTACCGTCCCTGTCATGACCACCGAAGACATCAGCGGCACGACTGCGGAGCATGGTCCGGCCGCCGTGCACGAGCAGGGCGTCGTCCGGGTGAGCGACCTGCGCAAGGAGTACGGCGACACCGTCGCCCTGAACGGGGTGTCGCTGGAGATCGGCGCCGGGGAGGCGGTCGCGGTGATGGGACCGTCCGGCTGCGGCAAGTCCACACTGCTCAACATGATCGCCGGCCTTGACCGGCCGAGCACCGGCCGGGTGCGTGTGCACGGCGAGGACCTGGGCGCGATGAACGAGACCGGGCTGGCGCTCTTCCGGCGCCGCCGGATCGGCATGATCTTCCAGTTCTTCAACCTCATCGACGACCTGCCCACGATCGACAACGTCGCCCTGGCTGCCCAGCTCACCGGAACGCCCACCCGTCAGGCCCGGCGCCGGGCGCTGGAACTCCTGGACGAACTCGGCATCGCCGACCGCAGGAACGTCTACCCCGCCGCGCTCAGCGGCGGCGAGCGCCAGCGAGCGGCGGTGGCCCGCGCGCTGATGAACCGACCCGCGCTGCTGCTCGCGGACGAACCCACCGGCGCGCTGGACAGCCACGCGGGCGAACAGGTGATGGACCTGCTCATCGACCTCAACGAACTGGGCCAGACCCTGTTGCTGGTGACGCACGACCAGACACTGGCCACCCGCTGTGCCGGCCGCCTGGTGATGATGGCGGACGGCCGGATCACCGGCGAGCGGACCCTGGAGCGGTCGGCATGAGCGCGGTGTGGCGGGCCTCACGCGCGGCCGTGCGCCGCCGACGGCTCCAGACCTCCGTGATCGCTGTGGTGGTCCTCGTTTCCAGCACGGCCCTGGTGGTCGCCCTCGGGCTGCTCGACGTCACGTCCGGTCCCTTCGACCGGATCTTCGGCCAGGTGCACGGCGCGCACGTCGTCGCCACCTTCGACGCGGCGAAGGTCTCCGGCACGGAGCTGGAGCGGACCGCGAAGTGTCCGGGTGTACGGGCTTCAGCCGGGCCGTTTTCGCAAGCCGTGATCGACATGCCGGAAAGCGCGGCATCCCAGATGCCCGGAACGGCGCCCGGCCCCCTGACAGTCGTCGGGCGGCCGGACCCCGGTGGCGACGTCGACCGACTGGACCTGTTCGCCGGGCACTGGGCCACCGGACCGGGCCAGATCGTGCTGGCGTTGCCGGACGCGCCCGGGATGGGCAACGGGCCGCACTCGCCACTCGGCAAGCGGATCCAGCTGCCCGGGCAGCGGCCCCTGACCGTGGTGGGCCTCGCCTCCAGCGTGAGCGGCACCGCGCAGGCATGGGTCTCCCCGCAGCAGATCACGGCCCTGCACCCCACGACGTACCAAATGCTCTACCGGCTCGACCGGGCCACGACAGCCCGGCAGATCAGTGAGGAAACTTCGGCCATCAGCGACGGCCTGCCGCCCGGATCGCTGATCGCGCATCAGTCGTACCTGACTTTGAAGGCGCAGGTCGCGGCCAACCCCAACGTCTACGTGCCGTTCCTCCTGGCCTTCGGGGTCCTCGGCCTGCTGGTGGCCGTCCTGATCGTGGGCAACGTGGTCAGCGGCGCCGTCGTCTCCGGCTTCCGGCACATCGGTGTACTCAAGTCCCTGGGCTTCACGCCCCGACAGGTCGTCACGGTCTACCTGGTGATGGTCTGCGTTCCCGCCACGGCGGGCGCGCTGGCCGGCACAACCCTGGGCGGGATGGTCGCCCCGTTGCTGCTGCATCAGGTCTTCCAGGGCGCGGAACTCGGCACCGCGACCGTGCAGCCGACGATCGGCTCCTGGGCGTACGTGACCACCGCGCTCGGCATGCCCCTGACGGTACTGCTGGCCGCGCTGATCCCGGCCCTGCGCGCACACCGGCTCTCCGCGGCACGCGCCGTCAGCGCGGGCAGTGCACCGCACGCCGGACGGGGACCGGCGGTGCAGCGGTGGCTGAGCGGGATCCGGCTGCCGCGCTCGGTCACCCTCGGCCTGGGCCTGCCCTTCGCTCGGCCCGGACGAGCGCTGCTCACCGTCGCATCGGTGCTGCTCGGTGTGGCGACGGTGACCTTCACCACCGGTCTGTCGGCCACCATGGTCTCCTTCGGCCACACGATGCAGGGCGTCGGTAAGGTGCAGTCGACCGTCTGGCGAGGACAGCCCAGGTTCGATCAGACCGCCCCGCACCATGACGACACCGCGACACAGACGCTCCTGCGCGGTCTGCCGCATGTCGCGGACGTGGCCGCGGTGGGCTTCACCGACGCACGGATCCTCGGGCGAAGTGAGGGCGTGGCGGTCGAGGGCGTACGCGGGGGGCGGTCGACGCTCCCGGACGACCTGGCGCGAGGCCGCTGGATGCGGAGGCCCGGCGAGGTGGTGGCCTCCGGCAGATTCCTCGCCAAGCAGGCGCTGCGCCTCGGCGACTCCTTCACCCTGAGCGCGGCGAACGGCCGGCAGGAGCGCGTGACCCTGGTCGGGGAGATCCTGGCCGGGCCGGAAGACCGGATGCGCGCGGACTGGTCGACGATGACCGCTTTGACACCGGACGCGCAGGCCAACCAGTACTGGGTGCGGCTCGCTCGCGGCGCCGACTACAGCGCCTACGCGAAGGCCGTACAAGCCGCCGATCCGGGGCTGTACCCGACGAAGAACACCACGGTGAACGCGGACGCCGTGACCGTGATCAGCTCCGCGTCCGCGCTGACTCTGATGCTGACGCTGGTCGCCGCGATGGGCGTGTTCAACACCGTCGTACTCAACGCACGGGAACGCCAGCGCGACCTCGGGATGCTCAAGTCCATCGGCATGACGCCACGCCAGGTCACGGGGATGCTCGTGGTGTCCATGGCCGGACTCGGACTCATCGGCGGGATCCTGGGACTGCCGCTTGGAGTCGCCGCGTACCACGTGGTGATCCCGATCACCGAGCACGCGGCCCAACTCACCTTCCCTGCACGGATGCTGGACGTGTGGCACCCAGGGTTGATGACGTTGCTGGTGCTGGCCGGGGTGGCGATCGCCGCACTGGGTGCGGTGCTGCCGGCGCGTGCGGCGGCCCGGCAGACCGTCGCCCGCGTCCTGCACACCGAGTGACGGCCGGCGGTCGTCCCTGCTACGGCGTCGACGCGTCAGACGAGACCTCCGTCGGCCCCAGCCTCACGTGTCGGAAGCCACGACCGCGTCGGCGTGCGCGTGCCAGAACTGAACGCATGTATGGGGTCGGGTCCCTCATATGAGGGGCCCGACCCCGTTTTCGTCGTGGACAACGGACAATCTCAAACCCTGTCCATAACTTGGGCTCGCCCGCCCAGCCCGGCCGCAAGTCCGGCGCGGGCACGGGAGTGCTCAACATCGGTTCCGGTAGCCTCCACGTCACACCGGATCCCTTCCACCGCGCTCCGGAACTGCACCCGACGAATGCGAGCCAGCGGTTGTCAGGTGGCATCTTTTGGAGCTGTTCTGACGCAGCGAAGGTTGAGCGTTTCTCATCGAAGGTTGAGCGGGGAGGGTCATTCATCTCCGTCGCGCTGGCGAGCGGCGAGGATGGCGACGTCGTCCTCGTAGGCACCGTTCGCCAGGCGGGTCAGGAACGTGTCGAGCATGTCGTCGAGAGGGCCGTCCGCTGGAAGGCTCAGCGTCTCAAGCGCCTGCACCGAGTGTTCGATGTCTGTGCCGCGTCGTTCCACCAGGCCGTCGGTGTAGAGCATCCCCTGGTGCCGCGGTCCATTCGTACGGTGAGCGATTCGTAGCCACCGAGTCCGGTGCCGATGGGCGGTCCGGCCGGGAGCCACCAGACCTTGATGCTGCCGTCCGGTCGCACGGCGGCGGGCGGCAGGTGCCCTGCGCTGGCCGTTGTACAGGTGCCCGTACCGGGATCCATGAGTGCGAGAAGGCAGGTGGCGAGGCGGTCAAGGCCGAGGTGCGTGACCTGGCGGTCGAACTCGCCGAGGATCTTGTCGATGCCCGCTCCGGAAGCGGCAATGGTGCGCGGCAGCGAGCGGTACTGGCTCATCGCGACAGCGGCCTGGAAGCCGTGGCGGACCGGCTCCGGGACTGGGCGGAGGAACTGCGCCGGCGCTGACGGCAACGCCCGTCCGGAGCTTGTTGCCGCGGCTCGTTCCCGGATGCGGTGGGAGCTGCGGCGGCCGACGCTGAAGGCATGAGGGGTACAGCCACCTGGTCGGGCACGATCGCCTTCGGAATGGTCGCGATTCCCATCCAGCTGTACGCCGCCACCGAAGAGCACACCATGCGGCTCCCCGAGATCCACACCGCTGACGGCAGCCGCGTGCGGCATCGCCGCTTCTGCGCCGCGGAGGGCCGAAAGATCCCCTATTCCGAGGTCGGGCGCGGCGTCGCCCTCCCCGACGGCCGCATGCTGCCGCTCTCCGAGGACGACCTCGCCCGCCTGCTCTTGCCGACCGAACACACGATCACGGTGGCAGGCTTCATCGAGCCGGCGGGCGTGGTCCCGATCAGCTACGACCGGCCGTACTACGTCGCTCCCGCAGCGCCGGAGGCGGAGCGCCCGTACGCGCTGCGGGCAGAGGTCCTCTCCCGGACCGGGCTCGTGGCCATGGCCAAGGCCCCGATCCGTAGCCGCGAACGCAGGGCAGTGCTCCGGCCGTACACCGGAATGCTGCTGTTGCAGACCCTGCGTTGGCGCGATGAGATCCGCGACCCCAGGGAGCTCGCCCACCTGGTCCCAGCCGTCCGCTCAGCGACCGTGAGCGCCGACTGGCGGAGGTGTTGGTGCATGAAATGATCGGCGTGGACGACATGCGCATCAGCCGCCCGGACACGGTTGTTCGCTTGATTTCACCACCCTGCTGACGTGCGCTTTCATCCTGGCAGTCCTGTCGGCCCTCGCGATGATTGCGTACACCGTCGTGCAGCGAGTCTGATCCCGGCCAGGATCTGACTCGACGCAGAGGAGACGCGTCCACTGTAGTGGGCGCGTCCGCCTACGGCCCCGTATCAGCCAGGTACGGGGCCGGCCGCTGGTTCTGGTACTTGACGCTCGAGGCGCACAACCGGTGCAACCTGAGGTGGGGGACGGCAGCAGGGCGTGCACCCTCGCGAGTGGCTCCGCTGCTGGGCTCCAAGGGGGCGGGTTCCGATACACACCGGTGCACGCGGCCGTTGCGCGAGCGTCCTTGGCCGACGGGAAGTCCCCCCTCCACCGGCTTCGGCTATTCATCCTCGATGGGGCGCAGAGCGCCGGGGTCACCGAAAACGATCATGGTGTCACCGGCCCGTACGGCGGTCTCCGGATCGGGGTTGGGCTCCAGGGTGCCGTCGGCGCGGCGGATCAGCAGGGGCAGCGCGCCCCGGCACGCCTGGCGCAGGGGCTGTCCCACGAGGCGGGAGCCGGCGTCGAAGCGGATCTCCTCGATCCGGAAGTCGGAGCTGCCGGCCCGGGTGAACTCCAGGAAGTCCACCACGTGCGGGCGGACCGCCAGCAACGCCATACGCCGGCCGCTGGTGATGTAGGGAGAGACCACGCTGCTCGCGCCGGCGTGGGTGAGGCGTTCGGCCGACGCCGCCTCCGAGGCCCGCGAGACGATGGCGAGCGAGGGATTGAGGGAGTGGGCGATCAGGGTGATGTAGACGTTCTCGGCGTCCGAGTCGACCGCGCACACCAGACCGCGGGCGTGGTCGATACCCGCGCGGCGCAGCACCTGCTCGGAGGCGGCGTTGCCGATCAGGTAGGGCGCGCGTTCACGCTGCAGCCGCTCTTCCAGGGCGGAGTCGCTCTCGATCACGACGAAGGGGACGCCCTCGGCCGCGAACTCGCGGGTCACGGCCTGGCCCACCCGCCCGTAGGCGCAGACGATGAAATGGTCGCGCAGCGCGTCGATGCGGTGCTGCATCCGCCGCTTCCTTCCCGCAGGCCCGAACCGTCCCTCCACCAGTGCCGTCCCGATCAGCCCCAGGACCGCGACGAAGACCGCGACCCCCACCACCGCCAGCGCGGCGGTGAAGAGCTTGCCGGCCTCGCTGAGCCGGTCGGCACCGGAGAACCCCTCCGTGGTCAGCGTCATCACCGTCAGATAGACGGCGTCCGGCAGGGAGAACCCTAGCCGCGCGTACCCGCCGACACCGCAGGCGAGCAGCGCCAGCAGGGCGGACGCGGCCAGGAGCACCCGCCGCCCCGTACCGCGTGGCGGCCACACAAGACCTCCTGCCCTCGCCTCGCCCTGTCTTCAGTGTCCTCACCGGGCATCGGGGAGCAACACGGAAGCGGCGCCTTGAGGCCGGGCGGGGTACGTCGGATGTGCGGGGCACGTACGCCGTGCGGGCGGAGGATTTCGGTACCCGTGGGGGCTGTCAGTGCAGGATGCTGACGGCCCGCGCGATCACCAGGAGCGAGGTCAGCAGGGCGGAGACGCTCTGAATGCTCATCATGGCCTTGGCCCGGGTCGACAGCGGCATGGTGTCGGTCGGGCTGAAGGCCGTGGAGTTGGTGGTGGACACGTACAGGTAGTCCATCAGCGTGGGGACCCAGTCCGAGGTGGCGCTGGCACCCTCGGCGACTTCCTGGACGGCGTCGTCGTTCTCGTCCTGGGAGAAACGGAAGTCCGCCAGGGGCAGGGCGGAGCGGGGCACCTGGGTGCGGCTGACCGGGCCGCCCCGGTCCAGCTCCCAGTAGGCCAGCCCGAAGACGATGATGTTGGTGAGCCACACCTGCAGCGCGGCCACCAGCAGGGACCGGCCGTCCTTCACCCCGGCGTAGAGCAGCTCATGGATCAGGATGGCCAGCGCGACCAGGTTGCTGACCGCGATGACCCCGACGAGCGTCAGTGACAGCACGCGGAAAGCCTTGGTCTGCCGGGTCAGCCGTTTGGGGTTGATCGCGATGAGCGGGATGAGGAGCAGGCATTCCAGGGCGGGCAGCACGTACCGAGGGGCGATCAGCAGCCGCTGCGGCAGCAGCAGGTACAGGAAGATCGCGGCGAGCGTCGCGACCACCGCCGGCAGCCGCGCCTCTCCCCTGCGCTCATGACGAGGATGCCTGGTACTCGCATCCGCGCGCGTACGCCCCATATCCGCCTGGCCTTCCGGTCGTTGCCACGGACAATGCACGTCGCCCTGGCACTGCCTTCCGGTGCCGGCCGCCGCGCACCTTCCAGCATCTACCCCGATGCCCGCTGCCAGTACCTGCAGCTTTGCGGTCCATAGCCGGCCGCCCCACCGTTGACCGGGCTGAGCTGGACCGTACATATCCCGTACTTCGAGCGCACATACGCACCTCGGCTCGCTCTTCGGCGCGCCTACCACCGGTACGCCCGCAGGGTCGCAGCCCCCGCACCGGCGTCTTCGCCTCCGCCGTCGGACCTCGGAGCCCCGACGCTGCGCGCCGCTACGTCAACGCTTCTGTCTCCTGGCTGGGTGACGGAGTAGGGGACGGGCGGAATGGGCGACCCGGCCGCCGCCGGGGACCGGGACGCGTTCGATCCGGTTACGTGGCGGCCCGCCCCGCCCGTGCCGCATGTCAGCGCGGCGGACGCGGTCCACGCCGAGCACACCTTCTACACCACCTGCGGCAGTTCGCTGTCGGTCAAGGCGGCCATGCTGGCGGTGGCCGGCACGAGAAGCTCCTGATCGGCCGGGACGCCCACAAGTCGGTCGTCTCGGGCCTGGTCTTGTCGGGGATCACACCCGTCCGGGTGGAGCCGCGCTGGGACGCGGAGCGGGCGCTCGCTCATCCGCCGTCGGCGGACGAGTTCGAGGCGGCCTTCCGGGCGCATCCGGACGCGAAGGGCGCGCTGACCACCAGCCCCACCCCTTACGGTGCGTGCGCGGACCTGCGCGCGGTGGCCGAGGTCTGCCACGGCCGCGGGGTGCCGCTGATCGTGGACGAGGGCCTGGGGCGCGCACCTGCCCTTCCACCCCGACCTGCCGACGTGGGCGATGGACGCCGGTGCCGGCATCTGCGTGACCAGCATCCACAAGATGGGCAGCAGGCTGGAGCAGGGGTCCGTCTTCCACCTCCAGGGCGACTCGTGCCACCGCAGGTGCTGAAGATGCGCGCGGACCTGCTCGGCACGACAAGCCCCTCGGTCCTCATCTACGCCGGCCTGGACGGATGGCGCCGCCAGATGGCCCTGCACGGCCGCACACTCATGGACGGGGCGCTGCAGCTGGCCGCCGAGGTGCGGTCCGCGATCGAGGACATGGACGGGTTGCACGTCAACGACCGCGCCGACTTCTGCGGGCCCGACCTCGGACGACTTCGACCCGCTGCCCGTCATCATCGACATCTCGCAGCTCGGCACCACCGGCTACCAGGCGGCCGACTGGCTGCGCGCACACCGCGGCATCGACGCCCATCTCACGGACCATCGGCGGATCGGCGCTCAGATCACCCACGGCGACGATCAGGAGACCGCGAAGGAACTGCTGACGGCACTCAAGGATCTGACGCACGTGGCCCCGGATCTGCCGGCCGGCCCGCGCGTGGATGTTCCGAAGCCCGCCGAGCTGAGGATGGAACCGGCTGAACCAGGAACGCGAGGCCGGACAGTGCACTCGCGATCAGGCGATTCCGGGGGAATGCGGGTGTGGGCGGTCGTTCAGAACCTGCCGATGAGGGAACAGAGGGGCCTATGCGTGCTCGGGCGCGTGGAAGCACGCCAGTGAAGATCTACTCATCGCACGGCGCCACGGAACACGAAATCCCGGGCGCTGTCATGACGGATCAGGTGCCGGCCGGTGGGGTGGGGCGCAAGGCGAGCAGGGCGATGTCGTCGGTGCTGTCGGCGCCGAGCCCCCTCAGCAGTTCGTCGCAGAAGACGTCCAGGGGTTCGCGGGCGAGGGCGGCGGTGTGCTGACGCAGCCGAGTCAGCCCGTGGTCGAGGGATTCGCCGCGGCGCTCGATCAGTCCGTCGGTGTACAGCAGCACGGTGGAGTTGCCGGGCAACTCGTCGACGGCGGTCGGGCGGCGGTGCTCGGGATCCATGCCGATCAGCAGTCCCGCGCCCGTCTCCAGGTAGCGGGTGTCGCCCGCGGTGGTGGTCAGCAACGGCGGCAGGTGCCCCGCGGAGGAATGGTGCAGGACCCATGGGCCTTGTTCCGCGCGGTGTTTGACCAGGCAGTAGATGCACGTCGCGGTCGCCCCCTGGATCAGCGTGTGACTGGCGATATCCAGCCGGCGCAGGACCTCGCCCGGGGGCTCTTGGCGGTCCACGGCGATACCGCGCAGCATGTTGCGCAGCGCGCTCATGGCGACCGCCGCCTGCAGGTCGTGTCCGGTCACGTCGCCGATGGCCAGGACCGTGTCGCCCTGGGGGAGGACGAAGGCGTCGTACCAGTCACCGCCGACCTGGGCGATGGCCTGCGCGGGGGTGTAGCGGGCGGTGATCTGAAGGTCGCGGACTTGCGGCAGCTCGGGTAGCAGGGCGCGTTGGAAGCGTTCGGCGATGTGCCGGGTCTGCTCGTACAGCCGCGTGTTGTCCACCTGCAGCGCCAGGCCGCGGACCAGGTCCTCCATCGGCGGGAGATCGTCTTCGGTGAAAGGATGGTCGGCATCGGTGCGGGCCACGGTCAGGGCGCCGAGGACCTCGCGGCGGGACCGCAGTGGGGCGATGACAGCGCTGCGGGCACCCAACTGCTCGAACAACTCCAGCTGCCGGGCGTGCAGCGCGTTTTCCGCCTGGCTGGGCGGGAGCATGTCGGCGAGCAGTAGCGGCCCTGCCCCGCGCAGTACCCGCGGCAGCGGCCCGCCGTCCTCCTCCGGTACCGGCGGCAGCGGCCCCTCGTAGCCTCTCGGAGCCAGCGCCTCGGGGGTGCGGTGGACCACGACGGCCCGCTCCAGCCGGCCGCCCTCGTCCAGCAGGTCAACCGTGCACCAATCCCCTAGCCGCCCGGTCAGCACCCGGCACGCCCGCCGCAGCCCCTCCAGCAGGTCCAGCGTGCTGGCCAGCGCCGCCTGGGCATCCGCCAGCAACGTCAGCCGGTCCAGCAGCGCCTTGTCGCCTCGATCATCGCCCATGCCCTCCACCTTCCTCCCCGTTGGCCCGCGACGACAGCACCACCCGCCTTCCTGCGCGCCGGACCAGCACGGTGGGGCCGACCACAGGCCCGACCATGCCGTGCGCGACCCTCGACCACGGCGCCGGACCGGGCGTGTCCGAAGTGACACGTAATTCGAACAAGCGATCTAATGCGGCTATGGACGTGACCGACTTCCCCGACGACCTGGTGCAGACGCAAGCCGCCTGGAACGCCACCTACCAGGCACTCGCCGCACCCCGCCCGCGCGACACCACCGCCCTGCGCCGCCGCCTGCTGCTCCTGTCCGTCCGGCTGTGGTGGCACCCCTACTGGGAGACCGTCCCCTCGGCGCCGGCGGCACGGTCCGAGCTGCGCCACCTCGCCCGCGCCCACGGAGCCGTCCGGGCCGCGTGAACGGTCGCCCCGGTCGACCAGGAGCACGAGGTTGCGGCAAGGGTTGCGCCTATCTGTTGCGCTGGGGGTTGCGCCCAGGGTTGCGCTAGGTGTTGCGCGGCCCGCAGGACGGTCCCCGTGTCCGCGCAGGTCACCACGCTGTTTTGCCGTGGTCGGCCTGCTGACATCCCCGTTGCGGCTGCTTTGCCCATCTCCCTTGGCTGGTGTGAAGGAGGAAGGGACGGGCGGGATGGGCGGTGCGGCTGCGGCCGGGGATCGGGGCGCTTAGCCGCTTTCGGCCCACCGCCTTGAGGATGCGCCGACCTGCCGGGGCGGCGTCCAGCGCATCCGACTCGCCCAGCAGCGACAGGAACGGGCGCACGGTGTTGTAGCGCAGCGCGAGCTTCTCCCGCATCGCCGCCTCGGCCGACCCGTCGTCCTCCGGCACCAAGGCCTCCACGGTTGCGACCGCCCCGGCCACCGCAGTACGCGGGACGGCCTCCTCCACCGCCGCCCACAGCGTGGCGACGTCCAGGTCCGTGCCCGCTGCGGCGACCGGGTCCAGCTCCTCCGTGAGGATCTTCGACGCCTTCGCCAAGACGCGGGCCGCCTTCTCCCACTGCGGCAGCATGGCCAACCGGTCACGGTCCGACGCCCGGCGGGCGGGGCTGATCAGCCGGTCGCCATCAGCAGCGCGAACAGGTCGAGGGCGTCGTCGACCGCCTGCGCCGCCATCTGGCGCACCACCGTTGTCAGCAGCGCGGTCCGGCGCGGCTCCGGTGCCAGCTCGATCGTCTGCGCCTTGCTCAGTTGCCCGTACCGGGCCAGCGTGGACAGCCGGTCTATCGGCACCCGGGAGAGGTTCACGCGCCCCAGGCCGAAGGCGGAGATCTCCTCCACCCGTTCCATGGCCCGCATCATCGCGGTACCACCACGGACCGTACGGCTGCGGTCGGTGAAGCCCCGCGCTCCTTCAGGTGGTGGAGAGCCCCACGGCCGTCCTGATGTTGGGCGGCAGCACCGTCTCGGCATTGATACGCGCCGACCTGACTTGCTCCGGCGTCAATCCCGGGACATCGGTAAGGTTCGCCCAGCTCAGGTCGGCGCGGGTGAGGTCCGCCCCGAACAGGCGGGCGCCAGCAAGGTAAAGGGTTGCGAAGGAGAGCATTTCGCTTTGGTCGACGTGCGCGCGCGATTTTGGACGCGTTAGAGAGGTCAAGGCCACCTGGACATCTGCTTCCGGAATCGTGGGTAGCGAGGTGTCCGTCGGGGTCGGCTCGCCGTCCGGGGCATAGCCTGGGCGGGGCGGAGCGCGGTCGCGCACGAAGTGGCCCAGCACCTGGGCGGCGTGGGTGGCCTGCTCGGGGGCATCCTGGACGACCTGCTCCAGCGCCAACACTCCGCCGATCCGCACATATCTCTGGTCGGACCCGAGGCGTTCCAGGGCTTTGGTGAACCGGTCGGTGACCTGCCCGCGCCGGGTCAGCCGGTAGTTGCGGATCGTCTATACCAGGGCCACTCCGGCCCCGGTCGCGGCCGCACACGCGACGAGGGCGGTGCGCAGGCCAGTGACCAGCGCGGCCGAACCTCCGGCTTCACCCACCGTGGCCGTATCGAATGTACCCCTTGTCGAGCAGGTACGGCCCTCGCCACACCAGCCAGGGCAGACCGATCACCAGGGCCAGGGCGCCCTTCAGGACGAGGACCCAGGAACCAAGCAGGTGCGGCGAGCCCGCCGCCGACAGAGCGCACTCGTCCGCCGCAGATGGAGCGCAGTCTTCACACCTTCTGCCTAGGGGAAGCGGCCGCGAGATTGTGGCGCCACTCCGGGCCGCCGGTGGCGGTACACCCCGGAGGAGGCGCCCAAAGCCGAACACCACGAGACTCGAACGCGCCCGCGCCTCCGCCGTCCGGAGCCCGGTTCGGGTACGCGCGCGTGTCCACCGAGGGGCAGTTGCTCGATCGGCGGATCGCGGTGCTGGAAACGGCGCACTGCGTGCGGGTCTTCGCCGACAAGAAGTCAGGGAAGAACGCGGAGCGCGAGGAGTTGTGGAAGTGCCTGGACTACCTCCGGCCCGGGGACACCCTGGTGGTGCCCTCCCTCGACCGGTTGGGCCGCTCGATCCAAGGCCTGATCGCGTTCGTCTCCGGCCTGCGGAAGCGCGGGATCGGCTTCCAGTCGCTGCACGAAGCGCTGGACACCACGACCCCAGGCGGCCGCCTGGTGTTTCACGTGTTCGCCGCGCTGGCGGAGTTCATCCGAGAGCGCATCGTGCAGGACACCCACGAGGGCCTAGCGGCAGCACGGGCACGGGGCGAGCGCCTCGGCCGCCCGCCCGCCATGACGGAGGACCCTGTGCGCCCCGCTCGCGCCCTGCTTGCGCAGCCGAAGAACACGATCACCTCGTCGAGCACTCGCTGGAGCGGTGGCTGTGGCGGGTGGGGCCGGGGGTGGGTCAGGCGCCCGCGTGCAGGTACCCGGCCCAGAGCGACGGGGTGCCGGGGAACTCGTCGCGCAGCGCCAGGACCGACGTCCGGAGCGCGGCCGCGGAGCGGGCGCAGTGCAGGCCCTCGGCGTCCGACAAGGACGCGTAGAAGCCCTTCGCCACCGTCGCCGAGATCACGTCGTCCACTTCCCACAGCGTGCCCACCACATGCCGGAAACCGGCCAGTTGGAACGCGCTGGTCAGGTGGATGGCCTCGTCCAGGAGATCCGACGCGGCGGTGTACGTCGTCCGGCAGGCCGACAGATAGGCCAGCTCGGCCCGCTCCAGCGCCACAGAGGCGACTCCGGCGACGGTCAGCGCGCTCGTCTCGTGGTCCCACAGCAGCAGTCGGCTGCGCGAGGGATCGACGGCATCGGTGACCGCATGACACGCCAGGTGGATCACCCGGGCGTCGATGAGCCCGGCCAGGACCGCCGCCCGCGTGGCCGTACCGGTGACGACCGTCGGGTCCGGCAGCACCGCCGCCACCGCGTCCGCCTCCTCTGAGGCCCCGAACAGTGGAGGGGCACCCGGGGTGGCCGGCATGGCGACGATCAGCGAGCACCCGGGTCCGCCACCGGCCGGCCGCGGGCGTCGGGCGTGCCGCAGGGCACGGATCGTGGGCGTGTAGGAGGACACGACCCGGTCCAGGACCGTACGGTCACCGCCCCCGGCGGATTCGGCGTGGTGCCCGGCGGCGTGCAGCGGCAGCGAGCCCAGCAGGCCGCCGGGGGACCACCACACACGGGGCGGCTCGCCGCCGCGCCCGGAACCCGGGCCGATGCCCAACGCCAGCAGGACCGGCTCCGCGGCCACGTCCCAGAGCCACCCCAGGATGCCGCTCAGGGTCCGCTGCGCCTCCCGTTGGGCAGGCCAGTCGGTCTCCGGGTCCGCGACGACGGCGAGCGTGTGGTGGAAGAGGTCGGCCTGTGAGGTCAGCTCCGTGTGCGTGAGGCGGGGCAGCGGCAGGTGCCGCACACCGCCGCTGGTGACCAGGAGGGCGTCGCAGCGTGCCTCGGCGCAGTTGAACACCACGATCGGTCCCGCTTCCGCCGTGGCGAGGAGCGCTTCGGGCTCCGGCGGCCGGGCGAACGAGGCGAAGCCCTCCAGGCCGCGGATCTCCTCGATCGTGGCCGTGAGTTCGGTGGCGGCCCGGGGGCGGTCCAGGGTCCCGTCGTCCTCGCTGTCGAGGAGGTTGCGCAGGTGTACGAAGCGGTCGGCGAGCCCGGGATGGCTTTGCCGCAGGTCCGAGATGTCACCGCGGGTGTCCAGCATCTGGCTGAGGAGGACCGTGCGCCCCTGTTCCAGGCTCTGGAGGGCGCTGCGCGCGGCGTACGGCAGGAGGGGCAGGTACGGCACGTCCGGGTGCCGCTGCTCACCCGCGTCGAGGGCCGCGGCCGCGGTGAAGGTGACCAGGGCTGAGTGGTCCTTCACCGCGTGTTGCTGATCGGCCCGCGCGATCCGGCGCGGGGCGGCGAGGGGGATCAGTTCGACTGCGTACTCCAGGAGCTCGAGAGCGGCCAGCACGTCCACGGGATAGAGCGTGACCGCGGCCGCCTGTGCCGAGCGGATGCGATGGGATGCCGCGAGGGTCTCGCTGCCGGCCGCCTTTTCGAGATCGGTGACGGCCTCCACGATGCTGAAGGGGATCACCGTCCTGTCAGTGAGCTCGCTGAACGCCCGGAACATCGCGTCCGGTTCGGTCGCCTCGGCCTGTTCCTTGTGGGCGATCCCCAGGTTGTGGTGGAACATCCCGAGGGCGGCGTGGTCGGGCGGTGCGAGGTCGACGACGCGTCGGCACAGGGCGACGAGGTCGTCCACATCGACCCGTTCGGGATTTCGCCGCCGCTCCTCCAGGAGCGCGCCCACCAAAGAGGTGAGCGTCGGCAGCGCGACCGGATCGTTCGCCGGTACCGCGTCGGCGGCGCGCCGTGCGTGCACGAGGGCCTCGTCCAGATCGGCCGGTCCGCCGCTGTGGTCATAACGGCGCAGGAGCGCGCTGCTGAGCCCCGACAGCACGATCGGCGTCTCGGATTCGTCCGGTTCGCACGACTCCACCGCGCGCCGCAGCAGGTCCACGGCCTCGTCCAGTTGTGTGGAGTCACGGGTGCGGTCGAAGAGCTGATGGAGTGCGAAACCGAGCCCGTGCAGCTCCCGGGTCCTGATGGCAGCGGCAGTGGCGTGCAGCCGCCGCAGCGTCCGCACGGCGTCGTTCAGGTCGTCGAGGCTGCCGGTGCGGGCGCCCCGTTCGGCCAGGGCCGTGCCGAGGTGGTACAGGGCGTCCACCCCGACGGGGCCGTGGAGCTGGTCCTCACCCACGGCGCGCACGGCCTCGCGGTCGCGGTCGACCGCCTCGTCCAACGCGGCGAGGTCCCCGGTGTGCTGGTAGAGGTAGACCAGCGACATGCCGAGCTGCACCAGCACATCGGGGCGTGCGGGATGGACGTCCGGGGCCGCCCCGAGCGCCATGCGGCAGGCGGCGACCGCCTCCCGGAGTGCGTCGAGCCCCTGGCCTGCGCGGTACCGGGCGCGGTGCACCTGGGCGGCCAGCCAGCCGAACAACAGCACGCCGTCGGCCGAGGACACCTCGCGGACGGCGGCCGAACCCAGAAGCTCAGCGGCCTCGTCGAGGTCCTCGGGCCGGCGCGAGAGGACGTACCGGAACCACAGGGCCCGGGGGAGCGCCCGGGTCAGGACGGCCCGGAGGTGGGGCGGCGCCTGGTGGCCGTCCCGGTCGGCCAGTCCGGCACGGATCACCGTGACGGCCCGCTCCACCGTGACGGCCCGTTCCACGTCATCGGCGGCAGGCTGCCGCTCGATGCGCTCCAGGCGGGCGATGGCCAGTTTACGGAGAAGGTCCCAGCGGAGGGTGATGTCGTCGTCGGGCATGAGGGCCAGCGCCTGCTCGTAGGCGTCGACCACGACGTCCAGATCGTCCGGCCGTTGATCGCGCTGGTACCGCAGCCAGTAGGCGTGGGCCTGCCTCATCGTCACGTACGCACGTTCGTGCACCGTGTATGTGTCTGGCCCCTCGCGCTGAAGCGCCGTCCACTGCCGGATCGCCTCGTCCAGGTCCGCCCTGTCGGCGCCCGTCGTGAAGCGCTCCTCCAGGCCTTCCGCCACCGCCTCCCGCGCGTAGGAGCGCAACTCGGGGAAGTCCAGGACCGCGCGGCCCGCCGCCAGCACGTCGTCCCACCGGTGTTCCGCCCGCGCACGAAGGACCCGGTCCCGCAGCAACGAGGTGAGCATCCCCATGAGACCGTCCCGGCCAGCGGTGGTGAGGGGCTCCCGCAGTGCGAGGACGCACGCCTCGAACGCGCTACGCAGATCGTTAGCGGATCCGGTGAGCCCGTGGCGACGGGCCAGGGCGATGGCGAGGTTGCCCCGGATGCCCGGCCCGCTCGGGTGGCCGGCCGGCGTGACCCGCGCGGCCCGGCTCAGGAGGCCGATGGCCTGTAACAAAGCAGTGACGTCGCCCAGGACGTCGTACCGCGCGTACAGCACCGTTCCCAAGCCGCCCAGATGGACGCCGTACTGGTCGTTGTCCCGGTCGGCGTGCTCCAGCAGGAACCAGCACCATGCGGCGAGCTCGGACAGGTTCTCTCCGACGTCGCCCTCGCCGGTGAGGGCCTGGGCGAGCTGGGTGTCCACGTGCGTGCTGTACGCGTCCGCGATCTCCGTCCTGAGACCGTCGGGGATGAGGAACATCCGCTCGGGGAAGAAGTGCGGAGCCAGCATACGCACCGCGTCGTCGAGATCGGACTGCGCGCCGTGCCGTTCGTACCGGTGCCAATACAGATGGCCGAGGACAGCCGTGACTTGCTCGTTCGTGGGATCGTCGGCGACCAGCCGTGCCAGGTCGGCCATCAAGGCGGGGTCCGGGTCGG
Source organism: Streptomyces filipinensis (assembly GCF_014649495.1). GTDB lineage: Bacteria > Actinomycetota > Actinomycetes > Streptomycetales > Streptomycetaceae > Streptomyces > Streptomyces filipinensis. The sequence continues at coordinate 387,595 of NZ_BMTD01000005.1, forward strand.
GGGAGGGCCCCGCCCCCAGCGTCTGCAGGGCCCGCACGGCCCGCGCCAGCAGCTCGTCACGTGATTCCCGGCCCGGCTCGCCCACCACAGTCGCCCCCAACTAACTTCTACCGCCGCCCCATTCATGCATGATGCCCTGAAAGCACCAGTGCGCGGAGGGAGTCGGGATGACGGAGGAAGAATCGACCGCAAGGGTCAGGCGAGGCCTGTCGTACGTCTGCGAACACCTCGACGCGCTGCGCGAACACCTGGCCGAACTGGGCCGGACCGAGGAACTCGACCGGTTGAAGCGAGCCGTCGTCGAGGGGAACGAGGACCCCGCGACGCCGCTCGACGCCATCGACCGGATCGTTCGCGCGGACGGCGACGCGCGCGGCGCCTACGGGGCGAGCGCCCGCACGGTCCCCGAGCCCGGGCCCGTCGGCGTGGGGGCCGCCGCCGAAGCCGATGTCGCCTTCCTCTGCCCCCTGGGCGCCTGCGCACGCGTGGAGTGGGCGGAGCCCACGATGCGGGAGGCCCCGCGCTGCCGGATGGGCGGGGTTCCGCTGCGCTGGGTCAAGGGCTGAGATGGGCGGCCTGCTGACGGAGCTGGGCAAACGCCTGACGGAGCGGTGGATGTCCCTGCTGGTGCTCCCAGGCGCGCTGTTCCTGGCCGCCGCCTTCGCCGCCTGGACGCTCGGCCACGCCCACGCCGTCGACCTGGACCTCCTGGTCGGCGAGGCACAGGCGTGGCGCCCGGCGCCCGGTGCGGGAGCCGGAGCACGGCTCGCGGTGCTCCTCCTGGTCGTGGCGCTGCTGGCCGCCGCCGTGGGCCTCGTGGCCCAGACGCTCGGCTCACTCGTGGAGCGCCTGTGGTTCGCGGCCGACTGGGGCTCCTGGCCCCGGCCGCTGCGTGCCCTCGCGCGGTGGCGGGTGGCCAGGCGCCGGCAGCGGCGCGCCGGTGCCGTGGCTGCGTACGAGCGGGAGCGGCGGCGTTCCGGTGAGCTGCTGGCCTCCGGCACGCCTGGCGGCGGGACGGACCTGGGGCCGGCCCGGCTCGCCGTGGCCCGCGTCTCGCCCGAGGAGCCCCATCGGCCCACCTGGTCCGGTGACCGGATGCACGCGGTCACCCTGCGCCTCGCCCGCGACCTGGACCTGGACCTGGCCACGGTGTGGCCCGCCTTGTGGCAGCTCCTCCCGGACGCCCCGCGCCAGCAGATCGAAACGGCCCGCGAAGCCCTCGAACGGGCCACCACCCTGGTGGCCTGGGCGGTCCTGTACGCGGTCCTCGCGGTCTGGTGGTGGCCCGCGCTGCCTCTGGCCGTCGCCACGTACGTCACCGCCCGGCTTCGTATCCGCAGCGGTGTGGACGCCTACGCGGCCCTCATCGAGGCGTCGGTCCACGTGTACGTCGCCGAACTGGCCGAGCGCCTGCACGTGCCCGCCCAGGGGGTCGTCGGCAGGCGCACAGGCTGGGAGGTCACCTGCCTGTTGCAGGGCAAGCGTCACCTCATCGACCTGACGGCCCACGAACCCCAGTAGTCAGCGCCGGCCGGGCGGCGGGGGAGACGGTCGACCGCCCTGGCCGTACGAGGTGTCCTCCGGACGACTGGTTTGCTGACCACCGGCAGCGTTTGCAGCAGGTGATGGATTACTGGGCCGTTCGTCGGCGGGGTAAAGGTCTGGCCGCCATTAAGAGGTGGGTTGCCTGGACTGGTGCGTTGGTCCCCTTGTGGGCGATCCGGCCGTGCAGCCCTCGCTCGCCGAGCAGGGCGCGAGAGTTGGCCGAGTCGTAGCCGGCGTCGAGGTGCACGGTGATCTCGTCGGGCAGTGGTCCAAGTCGGGTAAACGATCCAGAGTTGGAGCCAGGAGCGGCGAGTCGTGACAGTTGGCGCCGGCCAGGACACGGCCGACGGGGATGCCGTAGCCGTCGGTCATGCCTGAACGCTTCATGCCCTGCTTGCCCCGGTCGACCGGTGAGCGTCCGGCCGCTTCACCGCCGCCGGGGGCCTTGGTGATGGCGCCGTCCACGGCGATCTGGTCGACGACGAGGCCGACGACGCGGTCGTAGGCGTCGAGCGCGATCTGCTTCAGCCGGGCGAACAGCTTCAGATGTATCCACTCGTCGCGGCGGTTGCGGATCGTGGTGGCCGAGCAAGTGGAGTCCGCAATCGCCTCGTAGGAGCAGCCGAAGCGAAGGACTTGCAGGAGCTTGTCGAACACGATCCTGTCGCTGCGTCGGTGGCAGCCCAACGGGTGGGCCGGATCGAACTCGTGCCGTTGCGGCAGCAGTGCGGTGAATTGGTCCCACAGCGGTTCGGTCAGCCATGATGGCAGCGCGGGCACAGGTCTCCCTGATGAACAGAGCGTCGCAATCCCCATCTGCTGGCGTCCGCCGCCCTCTATCTGTGCGACCGAGAGCAGCGTTCGTCGACTCGCCGCAGGCCCCGCTCGTGCGCACCAGGATGAGTGGGTCAGCGGACCGTGCCATCTCCCAGTTGCCCGGCCCACTCCAGCAGTTCGCGTTCGGCCAGGCTGGTGCCCAGCCAGTCGTGGTCGAGGTCGGCTCCTGAAAGGGACGGTACGACTGCGACGTAGAGCCCGGCAGCGCGCGCTGAGGCAATGCCCGTGGCCGAGTCTTCGAACGCGACGGAGCACTTCGGGGGCACACCGAGCGTCTCGCATGCCGTGAGGTAGAGATCTGGTGCGGGCTTGGGGGAGCGCACTTCGTCGGCGGCGAACGTGTGGGTGAAGTAGTCGGCGAGGCCGGCCGACCACAGTGCCATGTCCAGCAGTTCCCGGGGGCTGTTGCTGGCGACAGCGACGGGTACGGCTGCCCGGCAGGCGCGCAGCAATTCCGCTGCCCCGGGGAGGGCTGCGGCGCCCCGGGCCAGTTCCTTGCGAACCCTTTCGAGGAGTTCGGCGGCGAGTTCGGCGCCGGCGCCGGGGCGTCCGAGGTATTCGGCTATGGCCTCGCCGGCGTCCTCCACGGTGCGGCCGATGACCAGGGCTTTCTGTTCGGGGCCGAAGGGGTGGCCGTGTGCTGCGAAGATGGCCGTTTCCGCAACGGTCCAGCACGTTTCCGTGTCGACCAGCAAGCCGTCGCAGTCGAAGACCACCGCCTCGGCGCTGGTGAGGAGCGTGCCCATGCAGATGTCCTTTCGCTTCAGGTGGCGCAGGTGCCCGTTCGGCGGCTGTCGGAGCGCCTGCGGTTGCGTCGCCTGGTGCCTTACTGTCCGAGCGCGAGCCGGATGCCGAAGGCGGCGATGACCGTGCCGGTGATGCGGTCGAGGTAGCGGCGAGCCGAGGGCCGTTGCAAGCGGTCTCGGAGCGCGTGCGCGAAGGCGATCAGCGCGCAGGCCCAGATGACGGCCAGGAGGATGTGCACACCAGCCAGGAGCACGCCTGGAGCGAGGTGCGAGGCGCCGGCGGGGATGAACTGTGGGAGCACCGCAACATAGAAGGCGCCCATCTTCGGGTTGAGGAGATTGGTCACGAACCCTTGCCGCCATCCGCCGAGCAGGAGGTCGTCGGCCCCTGTCCTGGTCTCGCCCTCGCGCCGGGCCCCCGCTGACGGCCGGCTCTGGCTCGATGAGTGGCGCCGGGTGGCCCACAGCAGTCTGCCGCCCATCCACACCAGGTATGCGGCCCCGGCCCAGCGAAGAGCCTCGTACCCGAGGCGAGACGCGGTCAGCAGTGCAGTCACTCCGAGCGAGGTGAGCACGCCCCAGACCAGCGTGCCGCTCTGGATGCCGAGGACCACGCCCCAGGCGCGACGTCGGTGTCCGAGCGCCGCGGTGCGCAGGATGAGGGTGGTGTCCAGTCCGGGAGTAAGCGTGAGAAGTCCCACCATCAGGGCGAAAGTGCCTATTGCGTCTGGGGTGATCATGAGCAATCACCCTAGGTGGGGAGCCGCGGGTCGTCCATATTCCTGCCCGATATCGGGCAGGAATTGTGGTATTCGACTCCGGACTTGTGCATCGCACCTCACGATGGCGTGTCCGGGATGCGCCTCAAGCGATGGGGTAAGCCGGTCAGTCTGGACTCGATTGGGATGAGGGTCTCTACGGTCACGCCGGCAGTACAGGTACAGGCCCTCCGGTGATCACGGAGCGTCACGACTCCATGATCTCCGAGACCTGTGCCGGCTTTGCTGCCGAGCTCCACCACCGCGCCTAGTGCTGTGACCGGGAAGGTTCACCGTGTTGTGGAGTTCGCGGCGTTGGTCAGCGATCACCGCACCGGGTGACGAGCGATCCGCCGCCTCCCGGCCGGGATGAATACGGGTGGTGTGGGAGTTGGGTGTGGCGACAGGTCAGGTGATCGTCGTGTCGCCACCGGACTGCAACCGAAAGGCAACCTCATGCCCCTGCTGCGCCTCGGCGTCTCCCTGCAACCGCGCTGGCCGCTCGACGACGGAGCCAGCGTGCTCCGCGCCGCACGCCACGCCGAAGAATTAGGCTTCGATCATGTGGCGGTCGGCAACCGCCTCCTCGACAGCGGTTTCGGCCTCGACACGGACCCGCTTGTTCTGCTGTCGGCCGTCGCAGGGGCGACGACGCGCCTGCGGCTGCTGACGTCCGTACTCGTCGCGCCGTACTACCCGGCGCTGGTGCTCGCCAACCAGGCGGCCACCCTGGACGTCGTGTCCGGCGGCCGCCTGATCTTGGGCGTTGGCACGGGCTGGAACCCGGACGAGTTCGCGGCCGTCGGCGTATCCGCCCGTGAACGCGGTGCACGCACCGACGACCACCTCGCCGCCGCCAAGGCCCTGTGGACCCGACGGCCCGCGGACTTCGACGGGCCTTTCACGACACTGCGTGAGGCGCACTTGGGAGTGCCTCCGCTCACTGCTGGCGGTCCGCCCGTGTGGGTCGGCGGACGCAGTGACGCAGCCCTGCGCCGGCTGCTGCGGTTCGGCGACGGCTGGTACGGCACCGGCGCCGACGCCGTGGAAGTCAGCGACGTCCGGCGCCGCCTGGATGCCCTCGCTGGCGGCGGGGGAATCGCTGACCGCATGACACTGGCTTCAGCTGCGTTCCTCACTCCGCCCGGTATCCCCGCGGCGGTTGCCCCACCGGGACGACCACTCGGGGGCGCTGTGCCCACCGCAGCGAGCGTCGCCGACGACCTCGAGCAGCTCGCCGAGGCAGGGCTCACCGATTGCACCCTGTGGCTGCCAGTCGCGGCTGAGCATGTCGGGAAGGCGATGGAGTGGGTCGCAGCCGAGGTCACCCCGCGACTCACCTGATGGCGTGGCTGGGAAGGTCCCCGAGACGATCAAGCTGCTGCGTCGAGGGGGCGTCCGCCCCAGCGGATGCCCCGCTCGCTGCGGAGGCGGGCGCGTTCCTTGCGCTGGGCGGCGAGTACGTCGGGGTGGCGGGTGTTGTGGTTGCGCCATCGAAGGTAGGCGTGCAGAGCCCGGGTTTGGCTGGTGTGGTTGGGGTGGTGGGAGTTGGCCAGGGTGAACTGCCGTAGCGGTCCGAAGTGAGCCTCGATCGGGTTGGCCCAGGAGGCGTAGGTCGGGGTGAAGCACAATTTGACCTTGTTCTTCTTCGCCCAGCGGCGGATGTCCGCGCCGGTGTGGGCGGAGAGGTTGTCCAGAATGATGTAGATCGGGGCGCCGTCGGGCCGGGCGGCGCGGATCGACTTCAGCGCGGCCAAGGTGTTGGCGGTGCCTTTGCGGCGGCGGTTGACGCCCCACAGCGTGTCGTCACCGACGGAGTAGCAGCCGTGGAAGTAGGTGACGCCGTGGGTGCGACGGTAGGTCGCCGGAAGCCGGTTGGGCCTGCCTTGTTCGGCCCAGCAGGAGCCGGCGGTGGGCCGGATCCCCAGAGGGCCGAACTCGTCGAAGGCGAAGACCCGGTCTGGTAAGTGCTCCAGGACGTGCTCGATGCGGTCGAGCTTGGCGTCGCGTTCGGGGTCGGGTGATTCCTTCCAGGTCTTGGTGCGCTGGAAGGTGATGCCGCGGCGTCGGAGCAGGCACCGTAAGGCTTCCCGGCCGATGCGGATGACGCGTCCGTGGACGCGGCGCAGGTAGGCGGCGAGTTTGCGGATCGACCAGCGGGTGAAGGGCTGGCCGGACTTGGTGGGGCGGGTGGTGGCCGTCTGGACGACGAAGTCCTCGTCGTCAGGAGTGAGCAGGTGGGGACGGCCTCCCGCCCATTGAGGGTCCAGACAGGCCAGGCCGATCTCGTTGAACCGGTGGATCACCTCCCGCACCGTGTCCTCGTCGGCCTGGACCAGTTGGGCGATCACCGGAACGCGGTTCCCGCCGGCGGACGCCAGCAGCATCATGGCCCGCCGGTAGCGCACCGAGCTGGTACTGCCCCGGCGCACGATCTGCTGCAGCTTCTGCCCTTCCTGGCCGGTCAGCCGGCGCACTCGCACAGGCTCGGCCATCACACCTCCGGCGGTCGGAACGAACGGCACCGCCCATCCAACCGCTCCAACGGCCAACCCGGCGAACCTTCCCGGCCAGGGCACTAGCTGCGCGACCCCATAGACCGTGTCCTATGGGGTGAGGCGGACGAGTCGCTTGTAGCAGCACAGGGCAGCGGCCAGGCCGAGAAAGGCCAGGTAGTTGCGGGGACCGCGCTCATATCGGGGGTGGAGTCGGCGGTAGCCGGACAGCCACGACATCGTCCTCTCGATCACCCACCTGCGACGACGACCCAATCGTTCGCTGGATTCGATGCCTTTGCGGGCGATCCGGACTCCGATGCGCTTGCCGCGTAACCATCCCCGCAGGTCGAGCCGGTCATACGCTTTGTCCGCGTGTAGCCGCCCCGCCTTGAAGTAGCGGCCGCGATGGGGGTCGTGTCTCGTTTGGTGACCCGCCACCATGGGTGTGTGTTCGCCCCTTTTTTCGCCCGGACGTGGGCGGTGTCGAGGATGACGCGGGTGACGTCAATGAGGCCGGCGTCGTCGAGCTGGTGCAGGACCGCTTCGTGCAGACGGGCCCAGACGCCAGCTCTGGACCAGATGAGGAATCGGCGATGGGCCGTGGACTTCGAGACGCCGAAACAGGGCGGCAGCGCCCGCCAGGCGCAACCGCTGACCAACACATAGATGATGGCCGCAAACAGCGTGTCATCAGGGGTGTTGGCTGTTCCGCCGCCCTGCGCCCGTGTTCGTTGCTCCGGAATCAGCGGCTTCGCAATGTCCCACAGCCCGTCCGGCACGATCCAACTCCACGTTCCCCGCCCCATACCGGGTCAACGTCCGCCTCACCACATAGGACACGGTCTTACGAGTTGGTGCGTGATAGCGGGTGAAGCGTCCGTGCTGGTGGATGGCATGATCCATCTGTGGCGATCGCGGTCAATCGGGCGGTCCTGTCGCATCAGCTGTTCACAGGTATCTCTCGGCGTCATCTGAGCTGCCTGGCCGAGGAGTTGGCGCAGCCATGGCAGGCTGCCGTCGAAGGCCGCCGTCATGAAGTGCGAGGCGGGACGAGAAAGCGGGCCGCGGGTGCTGCTGTCCGCCACCAGCTCGTCTTCGCTGACCGGCTCGTGGCCACACTCATCCACTTGCGGCACGACTTCCCGCCCGCCGTCCTCGGGTTGCTGTTCGGCGTCGACCGCCCCACCGTCACCAGGGCCTCGACGTCACCGAGATCCAAGTCCGCCGTCCCCTCGCCAGCCGCGGCGGACGGCGCGCGTTCGTCTCCGGCAAGAAGAAGCAGAACACCATGAAGGCCACCGTCATCGCCGGCTGGCGTGGCTGCACGTTATGGACCGATGCCCTGCGACCTGGCCGCATGTATGACGCCACGGCCGCCCGCAGCGAAGGCATCGCCGACTGCTTCCAGCACTTCCCCGACGTGGAAGTGCTCCGGGACGACGGCTACCTCGGCCTGAGACGTGATCACCCCGGCCAGGCGATCACACCACCGAGGAAGCCACGACCTGGCGCACTGCCCGGGAGAGTCGAGCAGTGGGAACGTGACCGTCACCGGCACTCCTCCGACCGCATCACCGTCGAGCGCGCCCTCGCCGGCCACAAACGCTGGAAGCAACTCATGCGCCGGACCCATCGCCGCGATCGCCTGCCCGAGACCTACCGAGCCATCGCCGGCCTCGTCTCCGACCGCACAGTCATGACCGGAAATCAGCCGCGAGCAAGGCAAACACGCTTCACCCGCTATCACGCACCAACTCGTCAATTCAGGGTTCGGTGTGGCTCTCTACTCGCGGGGCGCGTTGAGCTGCTCGTTGGGTGACGGGGCCTGCCCGACTCTTGGCTGCGCTCCTCGCAGCAGCGACCGCCTACCGCGGCTCCGCTTCACCGGCGCGTGAGCACGCGGAACTCGTTGCCGTCGGGGTCGGCCAGCAGCACTGCGCTGTCCCCGCCGTGGGCGGAGTCGAGACGCTTCGCTCCGAGGGAGAGCAGGCGCTCGACCTCCGCTTGCTGATCGTCGTCCGGTGCGAGGTCGAAGTGCAGGTCCTTGCCGGGGTCCGGCATGAGCGGCGGACCACCCCACGTGATCTTCGTACCGCCGTTCGGTGACTGGATGGCGGTCTCCTCGTCCTGGTCCCAGACCAGCGGCCAGCCCAGCGCCTCGCTCCAGAAGTAGCCCACGGTCTGCGAACCATCGCAGGCGAGCGCTCCGATGAAGCCGCAGCCGGCGAGGAAATTGTTGCCCGGCTCGATGACACAGAACTCGTTGCCCTCGGGGTCGGCGAGTACCACATGGGACGCGTCCGGTCCCTGGCCGACGTCAGCGTGCTGCGCACCGAAGTCGAGCGCTCTGGCCACGGTCTCCTGCTGGTCTTCCAGGGAGGAGCTGGTCAGGTCGAAGTGCAGCCGGTTCTGGGCGGCCTTCTGCGTTTGGGAGGGACGGAAGCCGAGGCGGTAGCCGCCGTCATTCCCGGACAGCAGGGCGACGCCATCGTAAGGATCGTCGGCTCTCTCCAAGCCCAGGACGCCGGACCAGAAGTGCGCTAGGCGCTCAGGCTGGTGCGCGTCGAAGGAGATTGCGAAGAGTCGGCTGCTCATTGCGCCACGCATCCTCGGTCCGTTGAGTGCCAACGGTCGGCAGGGCGCCGTGTCAGCGCCTCGAACGAGGATCCTATGAGCGGGCCAGCCTCAGTTGCAGCCGAGTATTCCGCGGCCCCGGAGCCGGAGCTGCAAGTAATAGGTCTGCACGAGCATCCTGCGACGGACGCACTGGTACGTCCAGGCAAACAGCGGTCCGTGGGTGCAGGCGGCCAGACGCTCGGTGAGCCACGATCGCCGCAAGCGATGGCCCAGCTCGCTGGGCACGCAGGGCACATCAGCCAACCGGTAGGGGAGGTGACCACCACCGTCAGCAGCGACACGGAGCTGCCAGGCCGGGCTGGCCAGAAGTCTGGCGAGGGTGACGGTCTCGGGGTAGGTGACCAGATCCCGCGCCAGGATCCGCCACCGCTGCGGATCCTCGCCTGCGGGCACGGCCGCCTCCGGCCTCATCGGCGACAGGCGTTCCTCGGGCCACTTCTGCGCCCACCACCAGGCTGTGACCGCCTCAGCGACCTCGAACGACGAACCAGCGACGGGGGAGCGGCGCAGCAGTCTCCGGTGATCCTCCTGTGCCTGGACCGCCTCCGGGCATCCGGCCAACTCGACGACACGCCTCCAGGACCGCTTCGAACTGCGGGGAGTCGCCCCGTTGCCCGGCCGTGATCACGACCGACAAGGGCTTCTGCCCCTGCTCGACTGCGAGGTGGATTTTGCTGGTCAGTCCACCGCGCGAGCGTCCCAGGCCGTGGTCGGCCGGCTCGACGAAGATCCCGCCGGGCGGTTCCTTTTGGAGGTCCCCTTTTTCGCTGCCCCGGCGGCGTGCTGGTGGGCCCGGCAGACGGTGGAGTCGACGTTGACGTCCCAGGTGATCAGGCCCTTCGCGTCCGCCTCGGCCTGGAGCTGGGTGAGGATCCTTGCCCAGGTGCCGTACCGCTGCCAGCGCCGGAACAGGTCATAGACCCGATCACACGGCCCATAACGCTCGGGCACGTCCCGCCAGGGAGCACCGGTCCGGGTCCGCCACCGTATGCCGTCAATCAGCTGCCGCCGCGTCCACACCTGCGGACGACCCGGCTTGATGCCCCGGGGCAACAACGGCTCCAGCCCCGGGCCCACTGCCCGTTCGTCAGATCCCCACGTCCCACAGGACGTGATCATCAACGAACAAGATCCACTTTCGCAACAGACCCTAGTCGACGTCCTCCTCGGGGACATCTCCGCCCCAGCGGTCCGGCCAGACGACCCCGATGCGCCCGCCGCCTCTTCGAACTGCTGCGGGACACGCCCTCCGACGCCACGACCACCTACACCCGCGCCCAACTGCTCACCGCCCGGACCGGCTGACACGGACGGCACCAGGCTGCAGACGCACCCGTCAACGTGCGCCCTGGCGCGCACCGCTGGCCGGCCCCAGCGTTCCCACGGTGGCGTGGGCCTCCCCGGCCGACGGCCCGCTCCGCTCACCGCTGGCACCTGCAGCCGCCTGGGCCAGATGCTACCGCGCAGCGTTCCAGCGGGCCCCGGCTCGTCTCGCGCGGAAGCGAGGGGGCGCCTCCCAACTGCCACCAGCAGGGCTGTACCGAGAACGCCCTGCTGCTCGTCAGGAGGATCCCGGCGTGGCAGTGGGTTGCCGGTCCGGCCGGGCGGCGGGAAGGTGCGGGCGGGGGCGCGCGCTGTGCCTGGCCGCCGAGGCGAGCCACTCGATGCTCTGGGCGGCGAGGTCGAGGACGTTGATGCCGGTGTCGGGTGCGGTCCCGTTGCGCCGCCGCTCGACCTCCGCCGTGCGAAGAACACCGCTGGCCACGGCGTGATCGCGCTGTTGCGCCGGCAGCTGCGGGAGAAGACGCGCCACGGAGGAGCTGACCGGCACCATGATTTCCCCGCAGGGCAACCGGGCGATCTCCTCCAGGGTGAGCCGACCGTGCTCGTGGCGGCGGCCGTCCTCGACGGCGGCCTGGAGGCGTGGCAGACGGCCGGGCGTCCGCTCGTCGGCGGCGACGACATCGGCGACGACACCGACCGGGCTCCGGCCGTGCCGCCTCTGACCCCGCTCCCGCGTCCAGAACTGTGGGTGGGGATCGAGGAGGTGGCCGCCATCAGCCGCGGCGACCGTCCCGGCACACTGGTGTGCGCCCTGCTGGCCGACGGTTTCCACGGCTCCGCTCCCACTCGCTACAGCCGCCGCGGCCACATCCCCGGCAGCCGCGGCCTTCCGGGCCGTGACCTGCTGGACTTCGCGGGCCGTGAGCTGCCCGGCCCCGACCTCGCCGCCCGCGCCGACGCGGTCCTCCACGGCACCGCCGACTCACCGGTCGTCCTGTACTGCGGCGGCGGCATCTCGGCTGCGGGCACGGCACTCGCCCTCACCCTCCTCGGCCGGGACGACATCGCCGTCTACGACGGCTCGCTGCAGGAGTGGTCCAAGGATCCGGCGCTGCCGCTGGAACTCGGCGGCTGAGCCGCTCGGCGAGCCGGGACCTCCCGGACCCGCTCAGCGGACGAGCTCTCCCACGAGCGCGGCGACCTGCTCCACCTCGATGAGGAAGCCGTCGTGGCCGTAGGGGGATTCGATCAGCCGGAGGTCAGCGGCGGTGGGGATACCCGACGCCAGTTCCGCCTGCTGGGACGGTGGATAGAGGCGGTCGGAGTCGACCCCGGCCACGAGTGTCCTGGCGGTCACCCGGCGCAGGGCGGCGCGCACGCCGCCACGGCCCCGGCCGATGTCGTGGCTGTTCATGGCCTCGGACAGGACGACGTAGCTGCCCGCGTCGAAGCGGCGCACCAACTTGGCGGCGTGATGGTCGAGATAGGACTCGACCTGGTACCGGCCGCCGCTCCAGGGGTCCTCCGTGCCCTGGGGCGTACGGCCGAAGCGGACGGCGAGTTCCGGCTCGCTGCGGTAGGTGACGTGGGCGAGCCGTCGGGCCAGGCCGAGTCCGGCGTGGGGTCCTTGACCGGTGTCGTGGTAGTGGCCGCCACGCCAGTGCGGGTCTGCGCGGATGGCGTGCAGTTGGATGTTCGCCCAGGCGATCTGTTCGGCGCTCGCCGCGGCCGTCGAGGCGAGCAGCAGCAGGGCGCCGGTGCGCTCGGGATACGACACGGCCCATTCCAGTGCCCGCATCCCGCCCATCGAGCCGCCGACCACCAGCGCCCACCGGTCGATACCCAGCGCGTCGGCCAAGTCGGCCTCGACAGCGACTTGGTCACGTTGGGTCAGGAAGGGAAAATCGCCGCCCCAGCGGCGGCCGTCCGGTGTGAGCGACGACGGCCCGGTACTGCCTTGGCAGCCGCCGAGGACGTTCGGCGCCACGACGAACCAGCGGTCCGTGTCCAGGGCCCGTCCCGGTCCGATGAGGCCGTCCCACCAGCCGGGGGTGGGGTGCCCGGGTCCGGCGGGGCCGACCACGTGGCTGTCTCCGGTGAGGGCATGCAGGACGAGGACCGCGTTGGACGCGTCCGACGCGAGCCGCCCCCACGTCTCGAACGCCAGTCGCGCGCACGGCAGTTCGCCGCCCGCCTCCAGTGCAAGCGGCGTCTCGCGGGCGTACCACTGGCGACGCCCGGGCGGGTCCCCCTCCCGCCAGGCCCCGGTGGCCGGCGGGAGGGGGACCTCGGAGGGCGTCAGTACGGTGTTCAGGACGCGCCCTTGGCCGCGCGGAACCCGGCCTCCAGGTCGGCCTTGAGGTCGGCGAGGTTCTCGATGCCGACCGACAGCCGCACCAGGCCGGGTGAGGTGCCGGTGGCCGCCAACTGTGCCTCGTCGAGCTGGCTGTGGGTGGTGGACGCCGGGTGGATGATGAGGCTGCGGACGTCGCCGATGTTGGCGAGGTGGCTGAACAGCTCGACGGCGTCCACGAACCGCTTGCCCGCCTCGATGCCGTCCCGCAGCTCGAACGAGACGATGGCACCGGCACCGCGCGGCAGGTACCTCTGCCCGGCCTCGTACCAGCGACTGGAGGGCAGTCCCGGGTAGTGGACGGCCGCGACCTCGTCGCGCTGCTCCAGCCACTCGGCCAGGGCCTGGGCGTTCGCGGAGTGCCGTTCGATGCGCAGGCTCAGCGTCTCCACGCCCTGCAGCAGCAGGAACGCCGAGTGCGGGGAGAGCGCCGGGCCAAGGTCACGCAGCAGCTGCACCCGGAGCTTGATGGCGAAGGCGCCGGGGCCGAGGGCGGGCCAGTACTGCAGACCGTGGTAGCTGGGGTCAGGCTCGGTGAAGTCGGGGAAACGGTCGGCGTGGGCGCCGAAGTCGAAGGTGCCGCCGTCCACGACGACACCCGCGATCGCGGTGCCGTGACCACCCAGGAACTTGGTCGCCGAGTGCACGACGATGTCCGCGCCGTGCTCGATGGGCCGCAGCAGGTAGGGAGTCGGAACCGTGTTGTCCACGATGAGCGGCACGCCCGCCGCGTGCGCCACGTCCGCAACCGCCCGCACGTCCAGCACGTTGCCGCGCGGGTTGCCCAGCGTCTCCGCGAACAGCGCCTTGGTGTTCGGCCGGACCGCCGCCCGCCAGGCCTCGGCGTCGTCCGGGTCGTCCACGAACGACACCTCGATGCCGAGCTTCGGCAGCGTGTGCCGGAACAGGTTGTACGTGCCGCCGTACAGCGACGCACTGGAGACGATGTGGTCCCCCGCGCTCGCCAGCGTCAGGATCGCCAGGGTCTCCGCCGCCTGCCCGGAGGACAGCGCCACCGCCGCGACCCCGCCCTCCAGCGCGGCGATCCGCTGCTCGAAGACGTCCTGGGTGGGGTTGTGGATGCGGGTGTAGATGTTGCCGGGCTCGGCGAGCGAGAACAGGTCGGCGGCGTGCTGGGTGTCCCGGAACACGAACGACGTCGTCTGGTAGATCGGCGTCGCCCGCGCCCCGGTCGTCGGGTCCGGCGCGGCACCCGCATGGATCTGCTTGGTCTCGAAGGACCACGCGGAGGTGTCAGGCCCGGCGGAGGTTTCCTCGGGGGTGTGGCCGGCGGTGACGGAGTCGATGGGCTGGCTCATGGTGCTGCTCCCTGTGCGGAGGGTGAGAGTGGGAAGGCGTGCGGGAACCGCAGCGCCGGAAGCCGCCCCCGACGGAGGGCGGCGGTCAGCGTGAAGCGGTGAGAAAGATGCTGGTCAGAAGCCGGAGCGCGGCGTCAGCTCGCGGCGGGACAACCCGTGGTGGTGACACGCACGTAGTCCACGTGGCGGCGGGTCACGAGCACGGTCATGGAGCCAGATAACCACAGCGGCGGCGGTATTCACCAGCACAACGAGGGTGTCTCACGTTGCGGGATACGTGGTGGACGTACCTTCCCGGGTGTGCTTCGATCCGGTCATGGAGACCACTGGCACGGCACACACGGTGCTGCTCGACTCGTTCTGGGTGAGCCGCCGCGCCGACCAGTTCGACCAGGTCTGTTGCTGATCGCCGTTCCACGGCTCGCGACCCGCACCCTCTCTCTTCATCTCCCGCTTCCGCGCCCCGGACGCCGACCGTGACGCCTTCCTCGCCGAACTCCGTTCCGCCGCCCACGAAGTCGGCTTCTTCTACGTCACCGGGCACGGCGTCCCCGCACCACTGCGCGACGAGGTGCTGAGCGCGGCCCGCGCCTTCTTCGCGCTGCCCGAGGAGCGGCGACTGGAGATCGAGAACCTCAACTCGACCCAGTTCCACGGCTATACGCGCACCGGAACTGAGTACACGGCGGGCAGTGCCGACTGGCGGGAGCAGATCGACATCGGGCCGGAAGGGAGGCGCTCGATGTCGGCCTGGATGACCGACTACCCGCGTCTGATCGTCCCGGCCAATGGCCCTCCGGGCTCCCGGAGTTGAGGGACACCGTGCTGCGCTGGCAGGCGGAGGCGCTGCGGGTGAGCCGTGAGGTGCTGCGGGCCCTCGGGGCCGCACTCGGACAGGACGAGGGCTACTTCGACCAGTGGTTCGACGACGAGGCGGCCGTCCACGTGAAGATCGTGCACTATCCGCCGCGCGCCGCCGAGGACGCCGACCAGGGCGTAGGCGCGCACAAGGATTACGGCTATCTTGCGCTGCTCCAGCAGGACGAGGTGGACGGGCTCCAGGTGCGGCGCCAGGACGGCGAGTGGATCGACGCGGTACCGGTGCCCAACGCCTTCGTGTTCAACATCGGCGAGATGCTGGAGATGGCCACCCAGGGTTATCTGAAAGCCACGCAACACCGGGTCGTCAGCCCGCAGTCGGGGCGTGCACCGCTACTCCATCCCCTTCTTCCTCGGCCCGCGCCTCGACGCGATCGTGATGCCACGGACAAGGTCGAGCGGAGCGGAGCCGAGCCGGGGCCGCAACCCGTTGTCATACCCCTGTGGTGAGGTGAAGTGGAAGTCATACGACGGAGAGTGAGAGGCGGAGGGATCGATGGATGAGTGCACGGCGTGGCGGCCGTTTCTAGAGCAGTGGAGCGCGGAGTGGATCGCGGGGCACGACCCGGAGATGGATGCGCCGCTCGCGCCGGAGGTCGTGCGTGACAGCTGGCTCGGGTTCGCGTCGGCGAGTGAGGCCGAGGTCATCGCAGCCGAGGCCCGGCTGGGGCGTCGGCTGCCGCCTTCGCTGCGGGAGTTCCTGCTGGTCACCAACGGGTGGCGGGACGCGGGCAACTTCATCTACCGGCTGGCGGGCACTGCGGAGCTGGAATGGCTGCGGGACACCGACGACCGCTCCTGGATCGAGGTGTGGGAAGACCTTGCGGAGGACGATGTGGAGGAGGGCGAGGAAGCGTTCGGCGTTCAGGAGGCGAAGGTCCTCGCGCGCTCCCTGCGCCTGTCCCTTGAGGGTGACGCGGCGGTCATGCTGCTCGACCCGGACGACGTGGACGAGGACGGCGAGTGGGCGGCGTACTGGCTCGCCTCCTGGTCCGGCGAGGGACCGGAGCGGTACGGCTCCTTTTACGACCTCATGCGCCGACAGTGGATATCCTTTCACGCCCTGCGCAAGCCGCCGGGCGCCACCCGGGACCACTGGGACGCGGAGGTCGAGCGGGCCCGCTGCGATGCGCTGACCGGGGCAGTCGACGGACCGTTGGCGGTGTTCGCCCAGGCGCACGAGTACGGGCGGGAGCGGGCCGACGTGCTGAGCATGCAAATGAAGGCGATGCTCGGCGGTTGGCGCGGCCACGTCGCGAGCTTGATGTGGTACCGCCCGGAGATCGACGACCTCCTGCTCAGTCCGCTGTTCGCCGCGCAACTCCTGCCGCTGCTGGTCCGGCATGACCAACTCGCCCACCCCCACGACCTGCGGCCCCTGCCACGGCTCAAGGAGTACGCGCCCGCACCTGTGCGGGCACTCGTCGCCGAGTACGAGGCCCGGACGGCCGAGCCGGGCTTCCGGCTTACCTTCGGCGGGCCCGAGTTCGATGCGGCCGTGCACGGCGTCGTCGACCGCCTCGCCGGGCAGCCGGCCTTCCAGGCTCCCGACGGGCCGCCGATCCGTACGAGTCCGATCGTCATCACCCTGTACGCGGGCGGCGGCTCGCGGCCGGAACCCGACCCGCGGTCCGACCCCGCCAAGGTCCGCGCGGCTCTGTGTGACGAAGCTTGGCCAGAACTTCGTGCGGCGCTGCGCCTGTGGCACCCGGTGTGCGAGGACCATATCGCCCCGATATCCCTGTTCGCCGACCCGATCCTGGCCCAGCTGATCACCTCTGACCGCGGCCGCGAGATCCTGGCCACGCCTCGGGGTCCGGGCCCCGGCCGCCAGTAGGCTGAGCGCTCCAGGCGGTACGCGCGACCTGGGCCCCGCCAGCTGATACAGCAGCAGGCCGCACGCCCGCGGCGTGCCACCCACCAGGAAGCCTCTGGTGGGCGGCACGGTACATCGGTGGAGGGAACGGCCGAGCACTGCGGGCTTGCTGGTCACCAGGCGGTCATCCAACGAAACACTCCACGACGTCCTCGTCGAGCGCCGCAATTCTGTCAACGGCCTCGTGGTACCCCCGGAGTCACGCATCCGCCCTTTTTCACTCTGTCGCCGCCGTCGCACCGTTACTTGGCGATCTCTTCCAGCAGCGCCCCCACTTCGTCCTCGGACAGTTCGTTCACATGCTCCAGCAGGCGGCGTTCAAGCTCTCCGGCCACCGCCTCGATCGTCGGCCGGTCGAAGAGGGTCTGGAGCGGCAGCCCTCCTGGCCGGCCTTGCCCCGGGAACTTTCCGTGTCCGGGCCAGTGCCCCCGACCACCCCGACATCCCGGCCGCCTACTACCAGCTCACCGTCACCGCTGCCGGCGGCGTCCACATCGTCATCGAATCCGGAAACAACCAGCAGGCCAAGTCCGACACGCGTTTCCCGCGACCTTGCGTGGCCCGGGTCACCAACTCCATCGGCCCGGGCCTGGAAGGCATCACCGTCACCTTCCAGCTCACCGGCACCACCGGTCTTCGCCGACAACCACACCAGCTTAACCACCGCCACCGACAGCGACGGCTACGCCGGCTCCCGCGCCATCACCGCCGACTTCCCCCCAGCCGCGTCTACGTCAACACGTCCTGCCCTGGCACCACACCCACCCCCGCCCCCATTCGCTTCGTCCTTCAATCCCTCTGGGAGCGGGCCAACGGCAGGCGAGTCACCATTCCTCCAGCAGCCTGGCCCCCGACCTCCAGCAGGCCCAAGCCAAAACCGTCAGGGGACGGCGCAACTCACGAAGCGCAAGGGTCCGGCCGACTGGCCAGGCCCTGCGCTTCGTGAAGGCGTGGAGATTACAGGTCGCCGACCTTCGCGGACGGTTCCTGCAGAACCGCGGCGACGTTGTCGGAGTGGCTGATCGACGAACTGGACCGGGGCTTCGAGCTGGTACAGGTCCCCCCGCCCGTGACACACCACCCCTCACACCCCGTCGAGGGTCCGGATCCATACGTCAAGTAGTCGTGCCTCGCAGCAAAACCGCCGAGCACAACGTCGAGCAGCGCCAGCGCCCGGCAACGGGCACGTAGGACGTCGCGATCGTCCAGGCACGGACACTAGCTCGTGAACAGTCAGGGCGGACATTGAACAGGCCGCCGCTGAACAGCCGGACGAGCAGCCAGAGCACCTCGCGCTGGCCCGGGACGACCCCGCGGGTCTGGACTTCCGCGACCAGTACACCCGAGGCGACGGCGCAGATCATCGAGGCGAAGCGCGAGCACCAGCCGCTTCCCGAGGAGCCGCGTACCCATCGCGTCAGCGGGAGGGAAAGGCCAGCCCCCGGCCGCCGGCGCCGGCACGACGACCACGTACGGTGACCGCTGCCCCCTGCCTCATCCGAGACCTCCCGGCGGCGGACATTACCTGGGCGACGACCACCGACTGCGGCGAGATGGGTCAACTGAGGTGCCCCGGCAAGTTCCTGCCCCACACCCCTGGTGCCAAGGGCTGGGATGCCCGTACAACGAACCATGGCCCATCGCCGCGATCCCGATGACCTGTCACCGCCAAGAAGCTGGAGCCCCCCTGAGCGCCGACTCTGGTCCGCTTTCCGTGACGGCAGCATGCTGGACCTGCGCACAGGCGCTGAAGCGGATGACGATCCCTCCACTGGGTCGGCCTGGGGGCCGGAGCGGCAGATCAGAGCTCATGTGATCGCTGTCCTGCTCCTCCATGGGCCGCCCGCCCGTCCCGGAAAGGTCTGTGCGCTCCGTGTCACAGGCGCACGAGTGACCGGTGCACTCGACCTCACCTCTGCGACTATCGGCTACGAGATCGACTTCGACAGATGCTCCTTCTCCGAGTCGGTGAGCCTTCGGCATGCCACGACACTCGCGGTCTACCTGTCCGGGTCCCATCTGCCCGAGCTCAGCGCGGAGGCACTGACCAGCCCAGGCCTCGACATGCGGAACGCGGTCGTAGAGGGAAATATCTGGATCCAGGGGAGCGACATCAAGCTCGACCTGAACCTCGATCGCGCACAGGTCGGCGGTGGGATCAACGGAAATCTCCTCACGATCGGGTCATGGTTCAACGGCCGCTTCGGCCTCTCCGTGGGGAAATGGCTGGCTCTCGCCAGCGCACGCATCGGGGGCATCGACCTGCGCCAGGCTGACATCGGGCGCGCAGAGGACAAACCAGCTTTCGGGGCCCCGCTCTTGACGTGCGACACGTTGTGGGCGTCGGAGATCCGGGTGGCGCACGGCATGATTCTGACCGGGGCACGCATCAACGGCGAGGCACTGTTCTCGCAAGCGGTGGTCTCTGATGTTCCCCCAGACCAGCCGGCAATCCGCCTCGATGACATCCACGCCCGACGCCTGGACATCACCACGGCACAGACGGACACGAAGTCGGTCTCGTTGCGCGGAGCCACCATCGGCAAGCTGATCGACCGTGCCCACGAAGGTCCCCTGGTGGACCTGGATGCGCTCACCTACGAGCGACTCGAACCGCTGCCGCCGCGCTCGACCCGTACTCGGCTCGCCTGGCTCCAGACCAGCCTGAACGGGCAGTACCTGCCTCACCCCTACGAGCAACTGGCGGCGGCCTACCGGGCCCTCGGTCATGACGGCGAAGCCCGCAGGGTTCTGCGCGCCAAGTACCGTCACCACCGCTCAACGCTGCCGTGGGCCACCAAGATCTGGGACTGGCTGCAGGACGTCGTCGCGGGATATGGCTATCGTCCAGCCCTGGCCGGCGGCTGGCTCATCATCCTCACCGTCCTCGGCGCAGTCGTCTTCAGCATCAGCGAGCCACGTCCTGCCGACCCAGGCCACGGTCCGGACTTCAACTCCTCGATCTACACACTGGACCTCCTGCTGCCCATCATCGACTTCGGCCAGGAGAAAGCGTTCCTGCCGCAGAGCGGACTCCAGTGGTTCACCTACGTGCTCATCGCCTCGGGATGGATACTCGCCACCACACTGGTTGCTGGCCTCACCCGCGTGCTGGGCCGCTCCTGACAGTGCGCAGCCCGGTAGCTGGCGCGGGACTGTAAATCGTTCGGTGTAACTCCCGATCATGGAAGATGCATCGATGACCAGTGAGAATGTGGCCGGGCTCAGGCCGAGGGCCTGCATCTGACCGGTGAGGGCGGGCTGCTCCAGCAGCTGACCAAGCGGCTGCTGGAGTCCGCCCTCGAAGGCGAGATCACCGACCACCTCGGCTATGACAAGCACGATCCGGCGGGCAAAGACGGTCGCAACTCCCGCAACGGCAAACGCTCCAAGACCGTGCTGACCGACGTGGGGCCGGTGGAGATAGCCGTGCCCCGCGATCGGGACGGCTCCTTCGAGCCGAAGATCGTCAAGAAGCGGCAGAAGCGCCTGACCGGCGTCGACGAGATGGTGATCTCGCTGGCCGCGAAGGGCCTGACCAGCGGCGAGGTCCAGGCCCACCTGGCGGAGGTCTAGGCGCCGAGGTCTCCCGGCAGACCATCTCCACCACCCGACAAGGTCCTCGAGGGCATGGTCGAATGGCAAAGCCGCCCTCTGGGCCCCGTCTATCCGGTGGTCTTCATCGACGCCATCCACGTGAAGATCCGCGACGGCGCCGTCGCCAACCGGCCCATCTACGTGGCCCTGGCCGTCACCACCGAAGGCCGGCGCGAGATTTTGGGCTTGTGGGCCGGCGACGGCGGCGAAGGCGCCAAGCACTGGCTGCACATCCTCACCGAGATCAAGAACCGCGGCGTGAGCGACGTGCTGATGCTGGTCTGCGACGGGCTCAAGAGTCTGCCCGAGGCGGTGGAGACGGTCTGGCCTCGCACCATCGTGCAGACCTGCGTGGTCCACCTGCTGCGGAGCTCCTTCCGTTATGCCACCCGCCAGGACTGGGACAAGATCGCCAGGCTTCTCAGGCCCGTCTACACCGCGCCGACCGCGGAGGCCGCTCTCGAGCGGTTCACCGAGTTCGTCGATGCCTGGGGCAGGAAGTATCCGGCGAGCGTGAAGCTGTGGGAGAACGCGTGGGAGGAGTTCACTCCGTTCCTGCGGTTCGACACCGAGATCCGCCGCATCGTCTGCACCACCAACGCGATCGAGTCGGTCAACGCGCGGATCTCGGGGCAGGGTCGGCCACCCACGCCGCAGACCAGACTCGCTCTTCGCTGACCGCGGATACGACCATGACGTTTACCGCAACCAAGTCCGCGCCCGTGGCATCGTGCCGGCCATCGCACGCCGCAGCACGCAACACGGCACCGGCTTGGGCACCTACCGTTGGGTGGTCGAGCGCACCTTCGCCTGGCTCCACGGCTTCAAACGGCTCCGCATCCGCTGGGAACGCAGAGCCGACATCCACGAAGCCTTCCTCAAACTCGCCTGCTGTCTCATCACCCACCGACAGATTCGCTCCCTGTGTTAGCAGTTGTCAGTAAGCTGCAGGTATGACTGAGCTGGCGGCCGGCAGGCCCGGGCCACGCAAGCCGAGAGAGCTGCGCGATGTCGACGAGTTCCTGGACCAGGTGAGGCTCCGCCCGGGAATGTGGGTCCGCCGCAGCTCTCTTCAGCACCTCGACTCCATGCTCGTCGGCTACGCAGTCGCCTCTGAGATCCATGGCAGCGATGAGAGTTTCGACTTCTGGAACAGCGGCCCCTTCTCTCAGTGGCTGTGGAAGCGGATGAACATGACGTACCCCAGCAACCTGGGCTGGGCTGTCGAGATCGAACGGGCGGCTGAGGCAGCGGGTACTCCGCCCATGGAGATGTTCTTCTCCCTCTTGGATGAGTTCCGCGCTGAACGAGGTAGAACGCGGAGCGCGCAGGAGGGGTAGCAATCCCTCCAGACAGACGATGCCCTCACTCCCAGCCGAAGGCACAAACTCACACCAAGACTGCTCCTACCAGGAACCCTCCACCTCATTCCGTTAGCCACTGTTCGTCGGGGTGGGGGCGGACGCTAGCGGAGCGGGAACAGACACGCATTCCACGACCCGATCGCGGCATGGGGACAGGCCACCGGGATGCCGGTGATCGAACGGTGTTCTTGCTCGCCGAAGGAGCCATCGCTCACTGCTGGCACCCCCGGCGACCCGGCCCCCGCACATCACACGGCGCAGCCGTTGAAACGCTTCCCGGCGCGCTGTGAGCCAGGTCGCGCCGTCAACAACGTCCCGGCCCGCAACAGCTAGGACTTGTCCGGCCGATCAAGTGACTAACTACTGTTCAGATCGCTGATGTGAGCATGAGGTGGGGCGATGTGACGGATGCGGAGTGGGATCGGCTGCGGCCCTTCCTGCCGGTCAGCAACGGGCGTTGTGGCCGGTGGCGGGATCACCGGCAGGTGATCGACGGGATCCTTCACCGAGTACGGACGGGGGTGCAATGGCGCGATCTCCCAGAGCGGTTCGGGCCGTGGAAGACAGCCTACGAACGCCACCGGCTGCGTTCGGCCGAAGGCACCCGGGAGCGTCTGCTGCAGCAGGTCCAGGCCGCGGCCGATGCTGCGGGAGAGATCGACTGGGACATCGCGGCGGACTCCACCGTCGTGCGCGCCCATCAGCACGCGGCCGGTGCCCGCACCGAACCACCGCCGGCGCCCGCTTCAAAGGGGGCCGAAGTAGTGGAACATCGGTGCGAAACATCGTGGCGGAGTCTGCTCGCCCGGCTGGTGGAGGTGGTGCAGGAGGTGAGGGCCTGCGCCGCTCGCGCCCCGGGTTCACCAGCAAACTCCACCTGAGCGCGGATGGCCGCTGCCGCCCGCTGTCCTTGGTCGTCACCGGCGGACAACGAGCGGACTGCACCCAGCTCAAGGCCGTGCTCGAAAAGATCCGCGTTCCGCGCATCGGGCCGGGCCGGCCACGCACGAAACCCGACAGTCTCACGGCCGACAAGGGATACAGCAACGGTCCGTGCCGCACCTACCTGCGGCGCCGGGGCATCCGGCCCATCAGCCCGGAGAAGGCCGACAGTCAGGCCGCCCGCGTGCGCAGAGGCTCACGCGGCGCACGGCCACCCGGCTTGCGGCGGCCCTGGTCATGTGGCTCCGTACATGATCGGCCGGGCCTAGTCGCGGGGTTCTGCGAGAAGGTCGTCCACCACATGACATCGAATGGTGGGGAGGTGCTCAGCGATCGCCTCACTCATCATGGCTTCCCCTTCGGGGTCCACGTCTGGGCACCCCTCGCGAGTGGCGGCATCCGGCCACCGTGCGTACGCCACCCAGGTGCCGTCATCGGCCTGATGCAGACGTGATCCGTAGCTGCCGCAGTGCTTGTGCATCGCGTGTGTCACGCGGTGCCAACCAGCTGCGAACTGCTGCTCCTTGCCTTCGTGCAAACGCCACCGGTAGATCACGGCAAACATGACACGACCTCCCCCTTTGACCTCCGCGCCTCCGGAATCCGATGGGCGTGCCCTGCATACCCACCACACTCCAGATCGGAACTGTACATGTCAGCCTATTGGGTGGGGGCGGTCTCTGACGATCGCAACAAGGCCACCGCCGCAGCCGGCGGATCCGGCTCTGGACATGATCGGCCGGACAAGTCCCAGTAGTGCTTCGTTAGGTTCTGGTTCTGCTGGTCGGTAGGGGGGTGGCCGCAGGTGGTGCAGGTGCCGGTCCAGCACCTCAGCAGGTCCTGGAGCTCGTCGAGGACCTGGTAGAGGGTCAGGCCGGCATCTGGGCTGTTGGGTCGAGTCGCCGCAGGGTGAGGAAGGCCTGGGCGGCGGTGACGAGGGTGACGTGGTGGAGCCAGCCGCGCCAGGTGCGGCCTTCGAAGTGGTCCAGGCCCAGGCCGTGTTTGAGTGCGCGGTAGTCGTGCTCGATCCGCCAGCGCATCTTCGCCCACCGCACCAGGTCGGCGATCGGGGTGGTGGCGGGCAGTTTGGTCATCCGGTAGCCGGTCGGCTCGTGAGCTTGGTCGGGCTGTTCGACCAGCAGGGCCCGCAGCGGCAGCACACCGTCCCACCGGTTGCGTCCTCCGGACTGTTCCTGGGCGGTGGCGGCAGGCTTCCTTGCCCTCCGCCGACCTGGCCGAGAGGATCGCCGCCAAGCACCTGCGCGCCCCGATGCTGCTCGCCGTCGTCTTCCAGCCTCGCGACCACCCGGGAATCCCGCACTGGGAGCAGTTGGCCGCGACGTCCGCGAGGGCCACCACCCTGCTGCTGCTCCTCCACGCCCGCGGCTGGGGCGGCGTGTGGTTCGGGGGGCCCTGCCCGGACGCGCCGCAGGGAGGGTGATCGGGGGGACCTTGCTGCTCAC
Organism: Streptomyces filipinensis; assembly: GCF_014649495.1. GTDB lineage: Bacteria > Actinomycetota > Actinomycetes > Streptomycetales > Streptomycetaceae > Streptomyces > Streptomyces filipinensis. The sequence continues at coordinate 411,693 of NZ_BMTD01000005.1, forward strand.
GAGCCTCTTGATCCTTCGGTTGTCGACAGGCGTCAACGATCACGTGCCGCCATGCATTCCTGATGGCGACATCCGCCTCTACTGACCGTTCAGTCAGTGAAAGGAGCGGAGATTGGCCGGAAACGCATCCGACGTTTTCGGTCCGGACCATTGACCGGAGCCCTCCGCCCCGCAACTCTGTATCGCGCCCCGGACGTGTCACTGAACCCGGTGCATACATGTGAACTGGTCCTGACCAGGCCGCATCTTCCCCCCGGCTCCCTTCCGAGACTCCCCACCCTCAGGAAAGCGAGTACGCACACATGAGTGAGAGTCCTTCCCTGCCTGCCCTGACACACCACTCCGCTGCGGATACATCGGATGAAAAGCTCTGGAAGACCCCGGACTACCACATCGTGGAGACCGCGCTGGAGGTGACCGCGTACGCGCTCGCCGACCGCCGTCCGCCCCAGCCGCCCCCGGCCGCATGACCGCGGCACCACCCGGACTCGACGGCCGCGCCGCCTGGCCGGCCGCCGAGTTCACCGAGCGGCTGCGTGCGGTCACCGCGACGCGCTACCACGACCGGCACCCCTTCAACCAGCGGATGCACCGCGGCGAACTGACCCCCGCCGAACTGCGCCGCTGGATCGCCGCCCGCTTCCACTACCAGCGGCACATCCCCGTCAAGGACGCGCTGATCCTCGCGAAGCTCGACCGGCCCGAGGAGCGCCGCGCCTGGCTGCGCCGCATCCACGACCAGGACGGTACCGACGCCACGGGGGGCGGTATCGAGCGCTGGCTGCGGCTCGGCGAGGCGGCCGGCCTGGCCCGCGAGGAACTGTGGGACACCTCCCGGGTCCCGCCTGGGGTGCGCCTCGCGGTGGAGGGGTACGTCACCTTCTGCCGGCGCAGCCCTCTGCTGGACGCGGTCGCGGCCTCCCTGACCGAGCTGTCCGCCCCGGACCTGATGCGCACCCGCATCGCCGCCTTCGAACGCCACTACCCGTGGATCGACGCGGTGGGCCTCGGCTACTTCCGCACCCGTGTCACCCAGGGCGCCCGGGACGCCGAGCAGGCCCTCGCCCTGGTCCTCGCCCGGGCCCGCACCCGCGAGGAGCAGCGACGGGCCGTCGCGGCACTGGAGTTCAAGTGCGAGGTGCTGTGGGCCCTGCTCGACGCGGTGGACCGGAGCGACCCGTGACAGCGGCGTCGCCGGCCTCGCCCGCCACGTCATGGCGCCCCGTCCTCGCCCGCGGGGTGGTGCTGCGGCACGACCCGGTACGGGACGCCGACCTGTTGCTGCTGCCGGAGCGGGTGGTGGTGCTCGACGGCAGTGCGGGCGGTGTGCTCCGGCTGTGCGACGGCGTCCGGGACGTGGCCGCCGTCGTCGCCGAGCTGGCCGTACGCCACCCCGCCGCGCCCGTCGCCGCCGAAGTCCCCGAATTTCTGAACCGGTTACGGAAGGAGGGCTGGCTGAGATGACCGCACCTCCCGCACCTCCCGCACCTCCCGGTCCTCCCTGGGCCCTGCTCGCCGAGCTCACCCACGCCTGCCCACTGCGCTGCGGTTACTGCTCCAACCCCGTCGAACTGGTCGGCCGGTCAGGGGAGCTGTCCACGGAGCAGTGGTCGGAGGTCTTCCGGCAGGCGGGCGCGCTCGGTGTCGTCCACACCCATCTGTCCGGCGGCGAGCCGCTGCTGCGGCGCGACCTGTCCGACCTGGTGGCCGCCGCCGACGGCGCGCGCCTGTACACCCAGCTCGTCACCAGCGGGGTGGGCCTCGGTGAGCGGCGGCTGGCCGAGCTGACCGGGGCCGGGCTGCGCAGCGTGCAGCTGTCGGTGCAGCACGCGGACCGCGTCACCGCCGAACGGATCGCGGGAGCACGGTCGTTCACCGCGAAGGAACGCGCCGCTCGGCTGATCCACGAGGCCGGACTGCCCCTCGGGCTGAACGCCGTCCTGCACCGCGGCAACCTGGACGACCTCGACGGCCTGATCCGGCTCGCGCTCGACTGGGGTGCCGACCGGATCGAGCTGGCGAACACCCAGTACCACGGCTGGGCGGCCCGCAACCGCGCCGCGTTGCTGCCGACACCCGCCCAGGTCGAGCGCGCCCGTGCCCGAGTGGTCCGCTGGCGTGAACGCCTCGGCGGCACACTGGAGTTGGTGTGGGTGGCCCCCGACCTGGTGGACGCCACGGCGAAACCCTGCATGGGCGGCTGGGGCGCCGTCTCGCTCACCGTCACTCCGGACGGCACGGTGCTGCCGTGCCCCGCGGCCGGCACCCTGCCCGGTCTGGACCCGCCCAACGTGACGCACCGCGAACTTGCCTGGATCTGGCGTGAGTCGAGGGCCTTCAACGCCTTCCGGGGCGAGTCCTGGATGCCCGAACCATGCCGCGGCTGCGCCCTGCGCACCGTCGACCACGGCGGCTGCCGCTGCCAGGCATACGCCCTGACCGGCGACGCCACCCGCACCGACCCCGCCTGCCGGCACGCCCCGGACCGCCCTCTCGTCGCGGCGCTTGTGCACGGTGCCGCCGACTGTGCTGATCCATCGGCGTATGGCTACCGAGGGGGAGGGCGCTGAGATGCCGACGCTCGCGGGCCGGCCCGGCCGAGGACACCCGCACCGACCCCGCCTGCCGGCACGCCCCGGACCGCCGTCTCGTCGACGTCCTGGTCCGCAGCACCGCTGACACCGCTGCCGCGCTGATCCATCCGCGTACGCCTACCGAGAAGGAGGACCATGAGACGCCGACGTCTGCGGGCCGCGCTGACCGCGGCGACGCTCGCCACCGCCACCCTGGTCGCGCTGCCCACCGCCGTACCCCCGGCCAGCGCCACCCCGGCCCCCGCGCCCCGCCCCGCCGCCGCCCGCGACTGGTCGACGGCCGTCGTGGACTCCACCATGGCGCGCTACACGCCGGCCACCATCGGCGGCTGGTCGTACCCCGTGGGCCTGTACCTCTACGGCCAGTACCTCGTCTACCGGCGCACCCATGATCCCCGCCTGCTCGCCTACATCAAGGCCTACGTCGACCGGTTCGTGCACAGCGACGGCACGATCGACCAGTCCTTCAACAGCCTCGACAGCATGCAGGCGGGGCGACTGCTGGTGATCCTGCACCACGAAACCGGCCAGGACCGCTACCGCAAGGCCGCGCGGAAGATCCGCGACCGCCTGAACAGCTATCCGCGCACCTCCGACGGCGGCTTCTGGCACGCCGACACCAGCAGCCGGGCCCACCAGCTGTGGGCGGACGGTGCCTACATGGTGAACCCGTTCCTGGTCGAGTACGGCAAAGAGTTCGGCGACGGTGCCTACACGAACCACGAGGCCGCCGAGCAGTTGGCCGTCTACGGCGGTCACCTCCAGGTGGCGAACGGCCTGTTGCGGCACGCGTACGACGAGTCCAGGTCGGCGAGCTGGGCCGACCCGGCCACCGGACTCGCCCCGGAGCACTGGTGCCGTGCCGTCGGCTGGTACGCGATGGCGCTGGTGAACGTCCTCGACGCGATCCCCGCCGACCAGCCCCGACGTCCTCAACTGCTCGGCACCTTGCGGTCGTTGGCCTCGGCGCTGGAGAAGTACCAGGACCCGGCGTCCGGGCGCTGGTTCCAGGTGATGGACAAGGGCTCCCGGCCGGACAACTGGGCCGAGACCTCCTGCTCCAGCATGTTCGCCTACGCCCTCTCCCGCGGCGTCCAGCAGGGCTATCTGGACCAGCGCTTCAACGCGGTCGCCCAGCGCGGCCACCAGGGGGTGCTGGCCCGGCTGTCGGTCGGCGCGGACGGCCGTACGAACCTGGCCGACATCTCCGTCGGCACCAACGTCGGCGACTACGCGTACTACGTGGGCCGCACCCGGGCCACCAACGACTTCCACGGGCTCGGGGCCTTCCTGATCATGAACGAGCAACTGCGAGGTGATTGAGTGTCATGAGCACGTCCAGAAGGGCTGTGCTGGGCGCCGCACTCGGCGGTGCCGTGGCAGCAGCGACCGGCCTGCCCGCCACCGAGGCGCACGCCGCCTCCTGGCAGCTGAAGTGGTCGCCGTCGGCACGCAGCGACGGACTCGGCGCCTTCGAGACCGTCGAGGACGACCGCGCGCACTCCCACCCGGCGGGCCATCCGCACATCTTCGCCACCGGCGACAACTGGCGCTTCAACATGCACACGGTCGACCGGGACACCTCCACCGACCGCCAGCGCCAGGAGGTCACCGGGCTGCGCACCGGCGCCGGCAGCTATCTGAAGTGGACCGAGGGCCAGACCTGGCGGCTCACGTACTCGATGTACATCCCCAGCACCCTCAAGGCGACGACCACCTTCACCCACATCATGCAGATGAAGCAGCCCGGCGCCGGCACATCGCCGATCGTCGTGCAGTCGCTGCGGCGCCTGAACGGTGTCCAGACCATCGAACTGCGGCTCGCGATCGACGACATCCTCGTCGGCCGTACGAACCTCGACCCGCTGCACGACAAGTGGACCGACGTCGACTTCCAGATCAAGGTCGGCAACGGTTCGGCCGGTTCCGTCCGCTGGATCCTCAAGAACGGTTCCACCACCGTCGTCGACAAGTCCAGGTCCGGTGTCGACACCTTCCTCGCCGACCGGGTGCGCCCCAAGTGGGGCATCTACCGCTCCCTCGGCGACACCTCCGGATCGCTGCAGGACACCTACCTGCTGCTCACCAACCTCCGCGGCTACCAACTCGCCTAGAGGAGCGGTCTTCGTGAAACCCGCCATCGCCGACCCGAGACGGGCGGCGGCGATCGTCCTGTGCGTCCTCGCCGTCGTCCTCGGCCTCACCCACCCCGCCGCCTTCGCGGCCCCGCACCCTGCCACGCCCCGCCCGGCAGCCGTTTACGACGTGCGCGACTACGGCGCCAGGGGTGACGGCTCGACCAACGACACCCCCGCCATCGACAAGGCCGTCACCGCGGCCAACGCGGCGGGCGGCGGCACCGTCCGCCTCCCGGCCGGCACCTACAAGTCCAAGAACACCATCCACATGAAGAGCCATGTGACGCTCCAGGTCGACAAGGGCGCCACCCTCCAGGGCTCCTCCGCAGGCACCTACGACCCGCCCGAGTCCAACCCGAACGACAAGTACCAGGACTACGGGCACAGCCACTTCCACGACGCGATGATCTACGGCGACCGGCTGACCGACATCGGTTTCACCGGCGACGGGGTCATCGACGGCGGCGGCAACCTGATCACCGGAAACCCCAGGTCCGGGCAGGCCGACAAGATCCTCTCGCTGACCCGCTGCGACGGGCTGCGGCTCGGCGACGGTCTCACGCTGCGCCGTGGCGGCCACTTCGGCGCCCTGATCAACGGCTGCACGAACGTCGTCTCCGACCACCTGACCATCGACACCGCGAGCGACCGCGACGGCTGGAACGTCATCTCCACGACCGACGTCACGATCACCAACGCGCACATCGCGGCCAACGACGACGCCCTGGTCTTCAAGAGCGACTACGCCCTCGGCGCCAAACTCCCCAACGGCCACGTGCGCGTGAGTGATTCGGTGCTGTCGGCGCGCTGCTGCAACGCCCTGATGTTCGGCTCCGAGACCTGCGGCGACTTCTCCGACTACCAGTTCGAGAAGATCCGTATCGAGGGCGCCGACAAGTCCGGGCTCGGCATGGTCTCCATGGACGGCGCGAAGATCTCCGACGTCCACTACCGCGACATCACCATGACCGACGTGCACTCGCCGATCATGGAGAAGATCGGCACCCGTAAGCGATGCGGAAACAGTCCAGGCGTCGGCTCGATCAGCAACATCACCTACGACGACATCACGGCCACCGGCAACAGCCCGTCCTTCAGCCCGACCCTGTGGGGCGAGGACGGCCACCGCATCAGCGACGTCACCTTCAACCACGTCAACATCACCGTCCCCGGCGGCAACGGCACCATGTCCACCGGTGTGCCGAGCAACGACGCCAAGGACTACAACCCCAAGAGCATCGGGACCCGGCCGGCGTACGGCTGGTACCTGCACGACGCCGACGGCGTCACCTTCACCGACAGCTCAGTGAAGTTCGCGGCGGACGACGGCCGCCCCGCCTTCATCGCCAACGCGGCGAGCGGTATCCGGTTGACCCGGTTCACAGCGCAGAAGGGCGGCAACTCACCTCACGACCTCGGCTTCCAGTCCGTCACCGGCTACTGCGTCAGCGACAGCCACACCGCCAACGGCGGCGCCCTGCGCGTGTCGGCGAGGGGATCCAGCCAGAACTGCGCGGCACCGGTAACACCCGGCGACGTCGAGAACCCCCGCCAGGCCTTCCTCCGCGCCTCCGTCGGCGGCCTCTTCCTGCACTGGGGCCTGCGCACCGCCCCCGCGCACACCAGCTGCACCGCCTGGGAGAAGGACGTCACCAGCGGTGGCTGGACGCCGGACTACTGGGTGAACGAGGCGCGGAAACTGCACACGCAGTACATCGTGCTGGCGACCTTCCACAGCCGGCTCGGCTACGCCCGCCCGTGGCCGTCGAAGATCCCCGGTTCCTGCTCCACCAGGCGGGACTTCCTCGGTGAGCTGATCAACGCCGCGAAGGCCAAGGGCATGAAGGTCATCCTCTACATGACCGACGACCCCCAGTGGCACGACGAGGGCGGCCACGAGTGGCTCGACTCGGCCGCCTACTCCGCCTACAAGGGCAAGAACGTCGACCTCACCACCCGCGACGGCTTCGGGCAGTTCTCGTACGACAACTTCTTCGAGGTCATGGACCGCTACCCCGACCTCGGCGGCTTCTGGATCGACAACGACAACGCGTACTGGGAGAGCCACAACCTCTACGCGCAGATCTATCAGAAGCGCCCGGACTACACGCTCAGCAACAACAACGAAGACACGCCGATCATGGACATGATCAGCAACGAGCAGAAGACGGGGATGACGCCCGCCTACGACTACCCACAGGCGGTCTACACCGCCCAACCCCGCCTGACCGAGGCCGACTTCAAGCTGCCGTCGACCGGGGCCTGGTGGTACGACGGCTCGAACCCCACCGTCGACAAGATGCTCACGCTCGGCCGGCTGATCACCAACGCCGGTTCCTCGGTGAAGGCGCTCATGGCGGAGACCGCCCAGGTCAACGGGAAGTTCCCGGCGAACCAGGCGGACTTCAACAACTTCGCCAACTCCTACCTCGACAAGATCTGGGAGTCCCTGCACGGCACCGAGGGCGGCGGCTACCTGTACGGCGGCCTCAAGCCCGGCTTCTGGAACGACGGCGCCCACGGCGTCACCACCGTCGCCAAGGACGACCCGAACCGGCAGTACGTCCACGTCCTGACCCCGCCGAGCACCGGCACCCTGCGCGTCCGCGACAACGGGTACCGCATCGCGGCGGTCACCAACCTCCGCACCGGAGCGCCGGTTTCCTGGTCGCAGTCCGGCGGCGTGCTCACCCTCACCGGCCTCGGCCGCTGGGACCCGTACGACACCGTCTTCAAGGTGATCACCGCGGGGCGCCAGGGCATCGCGACCGGCGTCAAGGTCACCGCGAGCACGTCCGCGAGCGGCCACTCCGGCTCCGCCGCCGGCGACGGCGACCACCTCACCTACTGGGACAACGACAAGACGCTCCCGGTCAGCCTCACCTTCGACCTCGGCACGGCGCAGAAGGCGCAGTACCTCGGGCTGAACCAGCGCGAGGACTCCGTCGCCTACGCCCGCTCCGCCACCGAACAGTCCGCGCGGATCAAGGCCTACAAGGTCTACCTCAGCGACGACGGCAAGAACTGGGGCAGCCCCGTGAAGTCCGGACAACTCCCGAGCGCCCGTGGCATCCAGGGCATCGACCTGCCCGGCACCACGGCCCGCTATGTCCGCCTCGAGGTCGACACCACCTGGGCCGCCTCCACCGACACCACCCGCTACCAGCGGCTGCGGATAGACGAGGCCTGGATCGGCACCTCCTACGCCACACCCGCCCCGAAGGGACGTCCATGACCCGGCTCAGAACCCTCACGACGGCGGCGGCCGGGCTGCTCGTCGTAGCCGCCGTGCCCCTCGCCGGCGCCGCCCACCCCGCGGCCGCCTCCGACAACGGCCAGTCCCCGCGGCCCGCCATGGGCTGGAGCAGCTGGAGTTTCGTACGCCGGCAGCCCACCGAGGCGAAGATCGGGGCCCAGGCCGACGCGCTGGCGTCGAGCGGCCTGAAGGACCACGGTTTCGTCCAGGTCAACCTCGACGACTTCTGGCAGAAATGTGATGAAAACGGTTTCACGGTCGACTCCCACGGCCGCTGGGCCGTGGACACCGCCAAGTTCCCCGACGGCATCAAGGCCCTCGCCGATCACGTCCACGCCAAGGGCCTGAAGTTCGGCTTCTACGTCACCCCCGGCATCGCGAAGAACGCCGTCCTGAAGAACACCCCGATCGAGGGCACGCCGTACCACGCGAAGGACATCGCGGACACCTCGAAGACGGAGAAGAACTACAACTGCAAGAACATGTACGCCATCGACTACTCCCGGCCCGGCGCCCAGGAGTTCGTCAACTCGTGGGCCGGCCAGTTCGCTTCATGGGGAGTCGACTACCTGAAGATCGACGGCGTGGGCAGCCAGGACATCCCCGACGTCCAGGCCTGGGACAAGGCCCTGCGCGCCACCGGCCGGCCCATCACCTTCGCCCTGTCCAACAACCTCGCACTCGACCACGCCTCCACCTGGCGCGCGCTCGCCAACAGCTGGCGCACCCAGGGTGACGTCGAGTGCTACTGCGGGCCGGGCTCCAACGGAAGCGGTTACCCGCTCACGAACTGGTCCCATGTCTCCACCCGCTTCGACTCGGCCGCCGCCTGGCAGCCGTACGCCGGGCCCGGCGGCTGGAACGACCTGGACTCCCTGGAGATCGGCAACGGCGACCAGGCGGGACTCACCGCCGACCAGCGCCGCTCCCAGTTCACGCTGTGGTCGATGGCGGCGGCACCGCTGCTGCTGGGCACCGACCTGACCCACCTCGACCCGGTCGACAAGGCGATGCTCACCAACGACCGGCTGATCGGCGTGGACCAGGACGGGGCCGCGGCGAAACGGATCGTGAACAGCGGGGTCAAGCAGGTCTGGAGCAAGCGGGAGAGCAACGGCGACTACGTGGTGGCCCTGTTCAACACCGGAACCTCCGGCAGCGCCACGGTCACCGTGAACTGGTCCCAGGTCGGGTTCACCGGCTCCGGTGACGTCACCGACCTGTGGTCCGGCTCCCACAAGGGCACGGTCACCGGCTCCTACAGCGCGACCCTCCGCCCCGGCGAGACCCGGCTCGTCAGGGTCAGGCCCACCGCCGCCGTGAAGTCACTCGCGGCGTCCCCCGGCATGGCCGTCGCCCCCTACGAGTACCTGGGCTGGGGCGATCCGCCGGACCCGGCCGAGGTGATGTCCGCGACCGGCGACAGGTGGTTCACCCTCGCCTTCGTCCTGTCCGACGGCACCTGCAACCCCAAGTGGGACGGCACCCGGCCGCTGACCGGCGGCGGCGACCAGTCGGCGGTCAACCGCATACGGTCCGCGGGCGGCGATGTGATCGTCTCCGTCGGCGGCTGGAGCGGTGCCAAACTGGGGGAGAAGTGCTCCAGCGCCTCCGCACTGGCCGGCGCCTACCAGAAGGTGATCAACGCGTACAGGCTGAAGGCGCTCGACATCGACATCGAGAACACCGAGTGGTCGAACGCCACCGTCCGCCAGCGTGTCGTGGACGCCCTGAAGACCGTGAAGGCGAACAACCCCGGCCTGAAGACGGTCATCACCTTCGGCACCGCCACCAGCGGCCCCGACGCCACCGGCGTCGACATGATCAAGCGCGCGGCAAGGTCCGGCCTGGCCGACGACGTCTGGTGCGTCATGCCGTTCGACTTCGGCGGCGGCACCACGAACATGGGCACCCTCACCACGCAGGCCATGGAGGGCCTCAAGGCCCGGGTCAAGGCGGCCTACGGCTACGACGACGCCACCGCCTACGCCCACATCGGCCTGTCGTCCATGAACGGAAAGACCGACGACTCCGGTGAGCGCGTCCGCGTCGCCGACTTCCGGACCATGCTCGCCTACGCCCGGCAGCACCACATCGCGCGCCTCACCTACTGGTCCGCCAACCGCGACCGCCCCTGCGGCTCCGGCACCGACGGCGACTCCTGCAGCGGCGTGCCGCAGCAGCCGTACGACTACCTCAAGGTCTTCACCCAGTACACGGGCTGAGGGGAAACAAGGGGAACACCCATGCATCTCAGAAGAGTTCTGCCGTACGGCCTGGCCGCGGCCCTCGCGCTGCCCCTGGCCGGCCTCAGCCAGGGCACCGCCCTCGCGGCGACCGACTACCAGGCCGAGGACGCCCTGATCTCCCAGGGCACTGTCGCCAGCAACCACACCGGCTTCACGGGCACCGGTTTCGTCGACTACACCAACGTCAGAGGCTCCTACGTGGAGTTCACGGTCAGCGCGGCCTCCGCCGGTCCCGCGTCGGTCACCCTGCGGTACGCCAACGGCACCACGGCCGACCGGCCGATGGACCTCTCCGTCAACGGCACCGTCGTCGCGCCCGCAGTCTCCTTCCCGGCCACGGCGGACTGGAACACCTGGGCCGCCAAGTCCGTCAACGTCACCCTGAAGGCGGGCAGCAACAAGATCCGGGCGACGGCCACCACGGCGAACGGCGGCCCCAACCTCGACCGCGTGAGCCTCGGCACGCCGACCGACACCCAGGCCCCCACCCGCCCCGGGCAGCCCTCCTGCTCGGACATCGGCGAGGACCGTCTGACCCTGTCCTGGGGCGCGTCCACCGACGACGTGGGCGTGGCGGCGTACGACCTCTACGAACACGGCAACAAGATCGGCGAGGCGCCGGGGGACACGACCTCGAAGACGCTGACCGGGCTCGCCCCGAACACCACCTACGACCTCACGGTCATCGCCCGTGACGCGTCCGGCAACACCTCGCCCGCCAGTCCGGTCGTCGACTGCACCACCAAGCCCAGCTCCGACACCACACCGCCGACTGCGCCCGGCACCCTGCACACGGCCGGCGTCACCTCGAACACGGTCGACCTCACCTGGGGCGCCTCGACCGACGACCACGCGGTCACCGCCTACGACGTGCGCAGCGACACCACCGTCTACAAGACCGTCACCAGCGGGACGTCCACCACGCTCACCGGGCTCGCCTGCGACAGCCCGTACAGCCTGAACGTCGTCGCCCGGGACGCCGCCGGCAACGTCTCCGCGCCGAGCAACACGGTCTCCTTCACCACCAAGGCCTGCGCCACCGACGGCGGTGTCCCGTCCTCCATCGCCACCCTGTCCACCGGCTGGACCATCGCCTGGGGCACCTACTGGATGCCCGACGGCCAGTCCGCCCTGGTCACCGAGCGGGACGACTTCCGGGTGTGGAAGCTGACCAAGAGCGGCACGAGGACACAGGTGGGCACGGTTCCCAACGCGGTCACCACCAACGGCGAGGGCGGTCTGCTCGGCGTCGCCGTCGACCCCAAGTGGGAGACCGACCACTACGTCTACTTCATGCACACCGCCGCCGAGGGCAACCGGGTCGTCCGCATGACCTACGACGGCACGACACTCAGCGGCTACAAGGTGCTGCTGCAGGGCATCAAGAAGAACCGCTACCACAACGGCGGCCGCCTCGCCTTCGGCCCCGACGGCTACCTGTACGTCTCCACCGGCGAGGCCCAGCAGCCCGACCTCGCGCAGGACAAGAACTCCCTCAACGGCAAGATCCTGCGCATGACCACCGACGGCAAGCCGGCGCCCGGCAACCCCTTCGGCAACTACGTCTACTCCTACGGCCACCGCAACCCGCAGGGCCTCGCCTTCGACCGCAACGGGCGGCTCTGGGAGGCGGAGTTCGGCAACAGCTCCAAGGACGAACTCAACCTCATCAAGCCCGGCGCCGACTACGGCTGGCCCACCTGCGAGGGCAGCTGCAACGTCGCCGGCATGACCAACCCCAAGGCCACCTGGAACGTCTCCGAGGCCTCGCCGAGCGGCATCGCCATCGTCCGCAACGTGATCTACATGGCGTCCCTGCGCGGCGAACGCCTGTGGCGCATCCCCGTCAACGGCGACACCGAGAGCGTCGGCACACCGAGCGCGTACTACGTCGGCACCTACGGCCGGCTGCGCACCGTGACCAAGGTGCCGGGCGCCGACCAGCTGTGGCTGTCCACCACCAACTGCGACAACAACGGAGGTGCCGCCGACGGCTCGGACAAGATCTTCAAGGTGACGATCAGTTGACGCCCCATCAGGAAGATCACGTCCGGTAGAGGGCCTCGGCCTCGTTGCCGTACGCCTTCTCGATCGCCATCCGCCTCAGCTTCAACGAGGGTGCCCGTGCGGTGCTTGGGCGTAGTCGTCACGCAATCGCGGGCAGAGCCGAATTCAAAGAGCGCCGTCACAAGCCACAGCGTTGTCCCGCATATCCGCCCCGGACAAGGGTTTCTGCTCAGTATGCGGTCAATGAACAGCGTCGATGGCCTGTGTGATGAGGCTTCGGGCTTCGGCTCCGTAGAGGGCCGCGCCACGTAGCTGTTCGGACGCTTTCAAGTAGAGGACGATCTCGTCTGGCTGTGTGATCCGTACGCGGGCGGATACGAGTTCGGCGCTGACGAGCCGGTCGTCGTATACGTGGAAGGTCTCACGCGGCCACTGTCCCCACGAGGGAGAGACCAAGGGGATGATGCCGACAGAGACCTGGGGGAGGGTGCCGGCAGTCAGGAGGTGGCCGAGTTGGGCCGCCATTGCGTTCGGGATCGCAGACCTGGTGGCGCAGGGCTGCTTCCTCGATCACCGTCACGAGCCGGTGTCCGGGTTCCTGGATGATCTGGCTGCGCTTGATGCGGGGGCCCGGGCCGCCTGCGCGCTGTCGTCCACGGGGACGTCGTGGAGACAGGCGCTGGTGTGCAGGATGCCCGCGGCGTAACCCTCGGCCTGTAGCAGGAGCGCAGACGGTCCACGATCCGCTGCCACCGGCAGACGTCTGTCTCCGGCCTCGTCGGGCCGGGGAGAGGATCTGCCGGTGCTGCGGGGAACGGCTGAGGCCGGGAGCCCGGCCCGGGGCGAAGTCCTGTTCGTCGGCGTGTCGGTCCAGGCAGTGGCGTGGCGGTTACGCCGGCGTCTGGCGGCCATCCGGGACGGTACGGGCGAGGTGCGGTGCCTGGAGTGCGGGGCCGTTGGGTGACCAGCACCGGCTGCCGCGCGGATGTGGTGTTCTGCTCGCCGCGGTGCAAGGTGAGGGCTTGGAGAGGCCGGGCGGAACCGTTCGGCGCACGGCCACAGTAACCGCTCGGCGAACGCGCCCCCGGATCCAACTTCGTTCGTCATCCGGCCATTTATTGAGACTGGCTGCCCTTATCAGCGTATGGTCGGCGCCGTACATGGGATTGTCGAAGCCCTGGTTCGGGCACCGAGGAGCCGTCGATGCTGGACCAGGATTTGCTGCGTGCCGCGCGCCTGGCTGGTTACGGGATCGTGGGCACTCAGCTCTCCTTGCTGAGCGATCACCGGCTCGGGGAGGTCGTGGCAGCCGCTACCCCGCTCGGGTCGGGCATCGGCGGCAGGTCGGCAGAGCTGGACATCAACGGAACGCGCGTCTTCGTCAAGCGGATCCCTTTGACGGAGGTCGAATTGCGCCGGGAGAATGTGCGGTCGACGGCGAACGTGTTCGAACTGCCGATGTTCTACCAGTACGGGGTGGGCCCGACCGGGTTCGGTGCTTGGCGGGAGCTTGCTGTGCACACCATGACCACGAACTGGGTTCTCTGCGGAGAGTGTGCGGGATTCCCCCTGATGTACCACTGGCGGATTCTGCCTGACTCCCCTCCCGAAGGATTCACCGACGAGTTCGGGGGCCTGGAGGGGACCGTCGCCCACTGGGAGGGATCCCCCGCCGTTCGTGACCGGCTGGAGGCCATCGGTCAGTCCTCATACAGTCTGGTGGTCTTCCTGGAGCACGTGCCGCATACACTCGCCGGATGGCTGGCCGACCACCGCAAACCCGCCGTGTCGGAGGGCGGGGTCGGCTTGCCCTTCCTTTGGGTGGAGGAAGCTCTGATGAGCGGAGCCGACTTCATGAGTTCTCACGGACTTGTCCACTTCGATGCTCACTTTGCCAACATCCTGACCGATGGCCGCCAGCTCTACTTCGCTGACTTCGGGCTTGCCCTGAGCTCCCACTTCGACCTTTCGGCGGACGAGTCCGACTGCGCTGAAGGCTTCACCGTCCAGACCGGTCAGCACTTCGGGCTCGCGCTCGCCGCGGGCCATGGCCTGAAGCATGTCCAGGGCGGAAGCACCGGCGATGTCGTGGTCAGGCTGCTGGTGCGAAGGCCGTGATGGCCTCGACAAGGTCGGCCGGGGCTTCCAGCGGGATCAGGTGACCGGTGTGCGGGACCACCACGAAGTTGGCCTGGGAGAGGTAGGGCACCAGGTTGTCGCGGAGCACGTCGACGGGTTCGACCTGATCGTTCTCTCCGGCGACGACGAGGGCCCGAACGCTGACCATGCGCGTGTGCTCGGTGATGTCCTGCGCGATGCCGCGCAGCGGCCACTCGGTGCGGGCGGCGTCGGTGACGGTCCGCGAATCGGTCACGATCTGCGCCTTGACCGATGCGGGCAGCTCGGTGGCGGTGAGGATGTGGTCCCGTGCCACGGTTATGGAATCGGCGGAGTCGTAAGCGTGGGACAGGGCTTCCTGGTACTCGGGGGTGATCTGTGCGGCGGGCTTCGCCGGGCCGGAGCCGACGAGGACGATGCCACGCAGGCCGGCGGGCTGGGTGGCCGCGACCAGCTGTGCGACCTTGCCCCCCATCGAATGCCCCACCAGGACGTAGTCGGTGACCCCCGCGTCGGCGAGCACGGCGAGCGTGTCGTCGCCGAGCTGACCGAGCGTGTAGGGGCCGGGCAGAGCGCTCGACCGGCTCCACCCGCGGAAGTCGACCGTGAGCACGTCACGGCCCGCGAGGCGGTCGACGACGAGGTCCCAGGTACGGGCGGAACCACCCCAGTAGTGCAGGAACACCAGGGTTGGTCCGGTCCCCGGCCGGTGGTCGTAAACGGGCAGAAGCGTCTGCTGCGTCATGCTCATGGTGGCTCTTCTTCCAATCAGTGTTCTGAGCGATTGTCCTGAGAGTTCATTGAAACTTCTGCACCCGGACGGGGCATCGGCGTGACTGGTCGCCCGATGGTGAAAACTGGACACGTGACCGTGATTCGGCATATGAGCTACCAGCCCGCAGGGCGCCGCGCCGCCGCGGTCGAGACCATGACGTTCGACCGCCTTCGCGAGCTGAACGACGGCGGCACCCAGCGCGCCGACTTCCACGTGCTCGCCGTCATCGACGCTGGACACGGCTCGGTCACGGTGGACTTCCTGCACCACCCGCTCACAGAGCGCTCCGCGGCGTGGATTCCACCCGGAGCGGTGCACCGGTGGGACGACATCGGCGATGTGGCGGGGCACCTCGTATTGTTCGTGCCGACAGCGCCGGTCACCCACGCCACCCGGCAGCTTGTCGCCTCCCCGGACCTGGCCGCGCACTGGAGCATCCCCGACGCCGACTGGCTGTTCGTCGACACCGCGCGCAACCATCTCCTCCTCGAAGCATTCGCCCCACCCGAGGACTTCTCCACGGAGCTGCCCGAAATCCTGCTTTCCGCGCTCATCGCCCGGCTGCGGCCACCGCACGCCGAAGCACGGTTCACACATCCGGTGTTCCAGTTGTTCCGCTCTAGCGTCGAGACGCACTTCCGTAACCACCACGACGCCAGCTACTACGCCCGTGCTCTGGGATACGCGCCCCGCACCCTCTCACGAGCGGTGCAGCAGGCCACAGGCCGCACCGCGAAGGCGTACATCGTCGACCGGATCATCGTGGAAGCCAAACGGCTCCTCGCGCACGACCGCCTCACCGCAGCCCGCTGCGCCGCCACGCTCGGCTTCCCCGACGCATCCAACTTCTCGGTGTTCTTCTACAAGGCGACAGGCATGCGCCCGGGCGCATGGAAGGCGATGGTAGCCGTCGAGTGAGGCGGTGCACTCAAGAAAGGCACTCACATCCATCTACCTGCTGGCCCAGGGCGTGGACGTTTTCGATGTGAATCGGCTCGACCGGGCCGATCGCCGTCGGCGCGGCAAGTCGGACCGGGTCGATGCGCAGGCCGCAGCGCGAGCCGTGCTCAGCGGTCGCGCCCGGGCCCAGGCCAAATCCAAACTGTTCCCCTCGTTGGCCGAGCGGCAGAGGGCGCGGCTGCCATTCGGCTCGTACTCGTTTGGCGGCACACCGCAGGACGAACGATCGGGCAGCATGAGTTGATGAGACAGGGATAATCAGCAAGGAGGAAAAGGTGACGACGATCAGCCCACCTACTCTTGCTCATTTTGAGCCAACGTTGCCCAATGCCTTCTGGCGTCACTTCACCTCGACGCTGGCTCCTGCGGTCGAGAAGGAATTCGGCGACCATGGGGTGACTGAAATTGAAATCACCCTCACGCTGCAAGACGAGACTATTCCGTACGTGGGGCGTGTGCTGGAAGACGTAGAAATCTGGTTTCGCTGGTGCATGCGGCTTGGTGAATTGGTGGGCGAGTATCCAATATCGCCCCCTCCTGTTCACCTCACTTACCCATCAAAGATGCAATTTGACGTGGTCAACGTTCAGCGTGGAACACTCAAAATCACCCTGAAGGCCAGCCCTAGAGGTGTCTACTACGGGCTTAAAAGTCTATTCGTTACTCTAGAAATCTTGCGCATGCTGGCAGGGGGGCCGGTCGGTCACTTCATTGTCCATGGGCCGGCTCATGCGCCGCATGATCGCGTCGTCGGGGCTGATCAGCTGCCAGAACCGCCCCCAGAGGTGAAGCGCCAGGAACTGGCTCTCGGAGGAGTCCGGGAGGGGGGCAGCATCGAGGATGGCGTGGAAGCGGACCTCAAGGTCAAACTATCGAATGGGGAAGAGATTTCATGCAAGTTCACAATGGTTGTGCGGGCTGTCGATAACGACTCAGCTTTCATTGCGGACATTGGTGCGGCGTGCGTGCAGTTCCCGCAATGAAGGTCATTGGGGCCCGCCAAGCAATCAGGCGACCGTGTTTAGCGCAGCGTCCGCCGGATCTGCGCGGCAATCAGGGCCTACACATCGTCGACAACTTCGGGCAGCACCGATCGCCGCAGCGCGCGCTCGGCGCGCAGGGCGAGGTCGACGCCGGCCGTCGCCCATGCGCGCCGGCCGCGCCCAGACAGGCTTATGGGCCCGATCGAGACCGATTTCCACCGTCCGGCCGCACCGGTGCCATCGGCGCCGGCGGCGAGTTGGTACTCGATCTGTGCGCAAGTGGCGTCGGCGAGGGCGGCGCGCACGTCGCCGTCCTCGTCGACCGGGTACACAGCGGTGAGCAGAGCTGAGTCGACGTCCTCGTCGGCCCCGCGCCAGCATCCGCTTGCCTGCGGTCCGTCCGTCTGCTCGTCTTCCGATGTCTGCTGCTCACCCTCGTCATCCGAGGGATCGTTTCCACGGTGGTAGCGGCGCAGCATCTCACGCCCCCCTTCGTGTTGAGCACGACGATTCCCTCGTCGTTGAGTCGGTGCGTCGCGTAGTGCGCGCTCGTGGTGACGACAGTCGTACGCGCGAGAATGTCGCGGTCCGTCTCGACCAAAGGGCGCCGCTTGTAGAGCAGGCCGAGGGTGCCACGCCCGATAAGCAGCACATTGTACGTCGCGGGGTTGGTTCCGTCGTCGGTGACGGTGACCCGGTCCGAGACGTAGATGTTTACTCCGCCAACCTGCCCGATCACGCCGAGGGGGATACGGCGCCGGCTCCGAGCTTGTTGGCAGAGATGAAGTTCGGGTCACGGAGTAGTGCAGCGCGCTGCACGGAGTGAATGACGAGGTCGGCCATGTTCTCCGGGTCCCACTCGTCGCTCTTCCGCGCGATCAGTACGCCGAGCTGTCGCTGCGTCTCGGCGCAGGGGTCGCCGAACGCCGCAAGTCGGCTTGTGTCCGTTAGGGCCTGTCCGACGGGTCAGTGACGGTCTGGGACGCAGATCGGTCGCGGCCGTGTCGAGAAAGCTGTCACTCGCATGGGTGATCAGGGGGCTGAGGTGTGTCGTCCGCGTGTGGCGGGGGAGAGTTCGGGAGGCCCCTCGCCCATTCCCGGAAGAGCGAGGGACGGGCCGTGCCGGCCCAATCGTGGAGAGGTCGGAACGGTGAGTTCGGTGCGTGAAGAGGTGGAGCAGAAGGTCATCGAAACTGTCGCCGAGGTGCTGAACAAGGAAAGGAACGCGATCACCTCTGACAGCCGGTTCAAAGAGGACCTGGACGCGGACTCGCTCAACATTGTCGAGCTGCTGATGAGGATTGAGGTGGACTTTAAAGTCGAGATCCCCGACGAGCATGCCGAAAAGATTTTGTCCGTAGCACACTTGGTGGAGTACATCCTGGTCCGCCACGAAAAGCACAAGTCCTGAGGACCGTGCGGCGGGTCGTCAACGGAGCCACAGTCGGATCGACGCGAGGGTCACCGTGCCGTGAAAGACGTACGCTCTCTTATCGTATCTGGTCGCCACGGCACGGAACCCCTTCGGCACGTTGATGGTCCGCTCGACCTCATTTCTGCGGGCGTAGCGTGCTCGGTCGAAACCGGTGGGTCGGCCACCCCGGTTGCCGCGGCGCTGACGGTTGGCTCGTTGGTCCTGGCGTTCGGGGACGGTGTGCTTGACCTGCCGTCGCCGCAAGTAGCGGCGGTTTTGACGTGAGCTGTACGCCTTGTCTCCGCACACGTGGGATGGGCGTGTCCGCGGGTGGCCGCCGGTGAGACGCGGGACATGGGTGCGCTCCAAGACCGGGATCAGTTGCGGGCCGTCGCCCTATTGTCCGGGCGCCAGCATGACGACCCGCGGTCGACAGCCACCCTCACTCGCTAGGTGAATCTTTGTCGTGAGTCCTGTGAGCGGCTAACCGCTTCGTCAGGGCGATGCGTGGTGGGCCGGCGGGGCTGTCCAGGTATCCACGGCGGTTGGTGGCGGGGTCCGGCCGCCTGCTGGTGAACGCGGCACGCGGTGGAGTCCACTCTCACGACACTCCAGTTGATCCGGCCTTCTATATCTGCGTCGGCTTGGACAGCCTGAAGGATCTGCTCCCAGGTGCCGTTCGCCGACCACCGCCGATGACGATCGTGAACAGTCTTCCACTTCCCGAAGCGCGTGGGCAGGTCCCGCCACGGAACACCGGTCCGCAGTCGGAAGAGAATGCCGTTGATAACAGTGCGATGGTCCTTCCAACGCCCGCCCCGACCCGCGTTCCTTGGGAGGTGCGGCTCCAGTCGAGCCCACTCTCGATCAGACAGATCACCCCGCCCCATACCGGGCTGAACGACCCGGCAATGGGTCCGCCACCCGACTCACCGGACAGGCCCTAGCTCGACGGCCTTACTGGCCTCCTTGAATCGGGGCTGAGTTGCCTGGGTTGGTGCCGAGCTGCTCGGGCGTCATCGGTGTGCCCTCGGTCAGGTCCTCGGCCTCGCCAAGCGCGGTTCACTTAGGGAAGTTGACGGAGTCGTTCGGCTTGCCTTCGAGGGTGTCGTCGTCGATGGCGAGCGTGCCCAGGATGAGCGCGCCCTTGAACTTCGCCTGCGCCACGTCGGCGCAGATGTCGGGCACGGTCATCTGTGCCGCGGTGGTCTTTCCTGCGGGCATCGGCTGCCCTCCCTACTCGCTAGCGGCGGAGAGCCGCGCATATAGATCGGGGTCGGACTAGTGGAGCTCGACGCGATGCGCGTAGGTCATGCGGGCGAACCGCTCAGGCGTGACCGTCTGCGGTGCCCCGGGGTGAACTCGGCGCCCCCCTGGGCGGGGCCGGCGCTGTGGCCTCGGCGCGCAGCAGCGGGTTTGCCCCGCCGCGGCGGCGATCACGGTGTCGAGCTGCTCGGCAAACTTGGGGTCGGCCGGGTCGAGGGCGGCGAGCTGGTTCTCGCCCGTGCGGGAGTCGAGCAGCCGCGCGGTGTCGGCGCCGGCCTTGTGCACGGCCTGATGGGCGGCGAGCTCGACGCGGAGCTGCCGGGCCTCGGCGAGCGCGGCGTCGCGCTCCGTGGCGGCCTGCTCTGCGAGCTTGGCCCGGTCCTGCTCGCCGGCCGCGCCGCTCGGGCCCAGCACACTGCGCGGCCCAGATTTCAGGCACTTGCCGCCAGCACCCCGAAAGAGGGCGGTGAAGGCCAGGAAGTGGCTGGCCTTGCGTTCGTAGCGGCGGTGTAGTCGTCGGCGTCCGCTGAGCCAGGCGATGGCGCGTTCGACGACCCAACGGTGTCGGCCCAGATGGTGGGAGCTCTCGACTCCGTGTCGGGCGATGCGAGGGATGATGCCCCGCGTGCGTGGTCAGCCGGAGCCGACCTTCTCATCGACGGTGGCGACACCTTCGCCCCTCGGCAGCCAGGGTGGTGCGAGTCATGCGTCCCACGGTGTTCACCGTGGGCCGAGTGCGGCGGTGAGTTGGTCTGTCGTGACGATGGCCTGGGCGTAGGTGGGGCCGTTGAGTCGGTGAGCGGCGTGCATCATCTCGGGGCGGAGGGACGCGGTGGCGTCGGTGACCAGCGTGACGTGGTAGCCGAGCTCCATGGCGTAGCGGGCGGTGGCCTCGATGCAGGTGTTGGCCAGGACGCCGACGACGACGACGTGAGTGATGCCGTGCTGCTTGAGCTGCATGTCCAGGTCCGTGTTGGCGAACCCGCTCGATCCCCAGTGTTCCCGTACGACGACCTCGCCCGGCTGCGGCTGGAAGTCAGGGTGGAACTCCCCGCCCCAGGAGCCCCGGGCGAAGTGGTGGAACTCCTGGATCTTCCGCTGCGAGGGGGTCGGATGGTCCCACGACTCGTAGTCGCCCGGCTCCCAGCGGCGGTGCGGTACGAAGACCACGCGCACACCGTTTGCGCGGGCGGCGGCGACCACAGACCGGAGATGGTCCAGAAGATCGACGCTGCGGGCCACGGGCTCCAGGCGGGGCCAGACCTTGCCGCCCTCCGAGAGGAAGTCGTTGTAGGGGTCGACCAGCAGGACGGCCGTGTGGCGAGGATCGTAGATTTCGGCCATGGTTCCTCCTCGTCCCGGCCCTACTTGGGGGGTTCGGTCCCGGTCTGCTCAGAGTGGTGCCGGGCCGGGAGGCGTCACGCCTTGTGCCCGAGTCCGCTTCGCGTCCCCGAGGCACGGTCGGTACAGGACTGAACCGCGCTATCCGGCCGCGGCAGGGTACTTTCCGGCGTACGGTCGCAGGTGGTCGATCTCCGTCTTCTCTGCGTATTGCTTGCTCTGGTTGAGGAAGTGACGGACGTGGGGCTGACGTCCGTGTTCCTCGAAGGCGGCTCGGTCGGCGTACAGCTCGAAGAAGAGGCGCTGGTTCGGTGCTCCCTCGACTTCACTGCAGGCGTACACCGAGGTGCCCGGCTCGTGTTCGAGGACCCCTTCGACGGCCTCCCGGACCAGTTCGTCGAACGCTTCACCAGCACCGTCATGCAGCGTGAAGCGGACACAAAGCGCCATCTGGCTCATCCTGCCTCCTTCTACCACTCCCAGTCTCCTCACACAGCGGGCGGCACGCGCGTCGACGGCCCTGAACCGATTGCGAGGCCCAGGTCACGGCTGAGCATGAGGCTCAACGACCGCGGGACCTGCAACGGGCGCGTGCGGCCATGGTGTGCGGTCACGCATCGCCGCCACGGCGCCGAGACGGTTCCGCGTGTCACCGCACCTCACTGAAGGCGCCCGCCAGGGGCGGAAAGGGAGCCCATGTCTCAGGCATCCGGGAACAGTGACTCCGACGACGAAGCCACCGCCACGGTTGCCCTGGCGCCACCTGCTGCGCACCGCCGGTGCGGGTGCGCTGGGGCTGGGAGGTGTCGCGCTGACCGCCGTCACCCTGTCGCGCGCCGGGGCCTCGCAGCCCCGCACAACCTCCACACCCACGCCCGCCGAGGCCCTCGGCTCCGTCCGGCAGGCGATGGTTTCCAGGGCGGCGTAGAGGGCGTCGCGCAGGCCCTCCTCCTCTGCCACCAGAGTCAGACCGGATGGCGGGATGGCGGGAAAAGCGATGAAGACGGATGAAGACGGATGAAGACGACGGCGCTCTGGCCACGGTCTGGGTGACGAAGAAGAAGGCGCGGTTGATCACCTGGTACCGGTCGTAGTCCGCGGCCGTATGCTCCAGGAACGACCCTTGACGCGAAGACAGCGGCCGCAGTGACCAGGAGCGTGGCGTCGGCGTGCTCCTCGGTGAGGATGTCCCGCAGGAGGTCGACGGCCACCGGGTCGGTCAGGTCAGCGCCCGGACCGGCGAGATCGGGGAGGAAAGTGCGGCCATCGCCTCGTCTGCGCGCTCCACATACGAGGGGTGCTTGAAACCTGTCTGACCAGGTTGAGGACCCGATCCTGTCATTCACGCCCCCACCGGCGCGTGGCCGGGGGCGCGCCATGTGCTACGCGGATCGTCAAAGACGAGTGGGCGGGTGCGATCGCAGATCAGGCACTCCCGGATCGTCGCAGAAACCCGGACTGCGTGACGTACCGACTGCATCGTCCGCGCCAGCGCAGACGCCCCTGTAGCGGGGGACGCTGGATACTGCCCTGACCAGGTGGAAGACCTCTCGGCCGGCATCTCGCTTGAGGCATCGGATGATCTCGCGTCGGGTCTTGCCCTCCTGGGTGCGGCGTTCGTAGTACACCCGGGTGCGGGGGTCGTGTCCTTGCGCACACAGGGACCGGCGTACGAGACCGCCCGCAACTCCCTGGTCGATCCGCCCGTGGGTGGGAGCACGAAGACGTACAGAGGCGCGCAGCCATCTCTGACCGCAAAATGGATATAAGTCGCTCCCGCTCCTGACGGAGACGATACCGGCGATTCGGAGGCACAGGCGATGTCCACCAGCCCGAGCCGATGGATGACGATCGGCGACTTCCTGCTTCGGCGTCTGAAGGAGGCCGGCGTCGGCCACCTCTTCGGCGTCCCTGGTGACTTCAACCTCGAACTGCTGCAGCAGCTTCAGGACGCGGGCACGCTGAAATGGGTCGGCAACTGCAGTGAGCTGAACGCGTCCTACGCGGCGGACGGCTATGCCCGGCTGAACGGCATGGGCGCGCTCCTCGTGACGAACGCCGTCGGCGCCCTGAGCGCGATCAACGGGGTCGCCGGCTCCTACAGCGAGCACGTGCCGGTGGTCTGTATCTGCGGGTCGATACCGCTCAAGTCCATCGATCGCGGCCTGGGGATGCACCACACGATGGCCGACGGCACCTGGGACCGCTTCCTCGGCGCCTACGCGCAGGTGACCGCCGCGCAGGCGCGGCTGACCCCGCACAACGCGGTCACCGAGATCGACAGGCTGATCCTCACCGCGTGGCGGGAAAAGCTCCCGGTGTACGTGGAGTTGCCTTCCGACATCGCCTATCTCGACATCGTGGTTCCGCAAGCTCCGCTGGTGCTCGCGCAACCGCCCAGCGACCCGGAACGGCTGCGGTCGTGCGTCACCGCAATCGCAGCCCACCTGTCCGCCGCCAAGTCACCGGCGGTCCTGGTGGATCTGGACGCGGACCGCTTCGGCGTGGCAGCCGACCTCATGGGGCTGGCCGAGAAAATGCGGCTTCCCGTTGCAGCGATCAGCACAGCCAAGGCGGTCATCGACGAGACGTTCCCCTATTACGTCGGCATCTACAACGGCCAGGCCAGCGAGCCGCATGTGCGCGCGGCGATCGAGACCAGCGACTGCCTGCTCTCCATCGGCTACCGGCCGATCGAGGTGACCACGGGCGACTTCACCGCTTCGCTGCCGGCCGACACCATCCGCGCCCGCAGCCACTCGGTGGACATCGGTGATGACAACTATCAGGCGGTGACGCTCCAGGAAGTCATCCGCGGCGTACTGGACACCGTCCCGCACGGCACGAGCCGCGCTATACCACAGCGGGGGGCTACAGGGCGGGGGGCTACGGCGACAGGGACCCCCGCAGGCGGCTCCACCAACCTGACGCAGGCCGCGTACTGGCAAGCAATCCAGGACTACCTCCGGTCCGGGGACGTGCTCCTCCTCGACAACGGCACGTCGTACGCCCTCCTCGGCCTGCAGCTGCCACCGGACTGCACCTTCGTCGGATCGATCAACTGGGGCTCGATCGGCTACTCGGTCGCAGCCCTGCTCGGAACACTGACCGCAGCGCCGGACCGTCGCCACCTGCTGTTCCTGGGCGACGGCTCGTTCCAGCTGACCGCGCAGGAGCTGTCGACCATCCTCCGGCACGACCACAAGCCGGTGATCTTCCTGATCAACAACGGCGGATACACCATCGAACGCGGTTACCTCGGCAAAACCGAGCAGTACAACGACATCGCCGCCTGGGCCTACGCGGATCTACCGAGGGTGCTCCGCCCGGACACCACGGCGCGGTCGTTCGTCGTCAAGACCGCCGCGGACCTGGCGGAGGCCCTCAGCGCGCCCAACGACACGCTGATCTTCATCGAAGCGGTCATGGATCCCTACGACGCTCCCGCCGCGGTCATGGCCAGCAGCAACACCGGAGCGGACATCGACTACGGGCCTCGCGGCCCGCAGCACCGCGACAACGTCCAACTCAGGCCGGCCTGACTCCCCGCCACGCGAAACAGCAGCGTGCCCGGAGACGACTTGGCTGAGGCAGGCATCGCAGATCAAATCGATGTGCCTACCCTGAACAGCAAGCGGCGCAGACCGAGCAGCTCTCGGCGGTGCGCGGGCAGCGGGACCCGCGGATGCGGGAGCTGGTGCTGACCGCCTACGAGTACCGGAGCGCCTTTTGCGGTACGACGGCAGGATCGGGGCGGTGCCGGTCGGGCTGGAGGCCGCCCACGTGCGCTGGTGGGCGTTCGGCGGTCCCGACGACATCGACAACGGGGTGTGCCTGTGCTCGCTGCACCACAAGCTCTTCGACAAGGGCGTCCTCGGCGTGGGAGACGATCAGCGCATCCTGGTCTCACAGCGCTTCGTCGGCCACAGCCCCGCCGCCCGCGAGCACGTTATAGCCCTCGCGGGCCGGCCACTCTTCGGCCCACAGCCCGGCGCGCACCCTGTCGCGGCCGCTCACCGCGACTGGCACGCCCGCCAGGTGTTCCACGGCGAGCCACGCCCTGCCACTGAAGCCTTGACCGCCCCGGCACCGTCGGCATCGCTGCGAAGGCGAGAAGCTGCGCGTCAGTTCGGCGTGGCGGTGGTGTGGTGCGGTCGGTTGTGTACCAGCAGGGCTGAGGCGAGGGCCGCGCACAGGAACACGGCGGCGATGACGATCATGCCGGCGTGGACACCGGAGGTGAAGGCTTCGCCGATCGCGGCGGTCACGTTCGGCGGGGCTGCTCGGTGGCCGCCGCTGCCGCTGGATACGGCGTGTTCGACGGTGGGCCAGGCTGCTCGGGGCACGTGGTGGGCATCCAGCTGGGGCGGCAGTTGGGACTGGAGCCGGCTGGCGAGCAGTGCGCCGAGGAGGGAGGTGCCAGTGACGGATCCGATCTGGCGGAAGGTGTTGACTGCTCCGGAGGCCATGCCGGCGTGTTCATGGGAGACGCTGACCAGGGCGGCGGCGGTGCTCGGCGCAGCCACCATCCCGCTTGCGGCTCCGAAGAGCGCGTAGAGCCACCACACCCGGGCATAGGGGGTGGTCGGCTCCAGCGTGGTGAGTCCGGCCGTGGCGGCGGCTCCGATGAGGAAGCCCAGGGACAGTGGGAGCTTGAAGCCGGTGCGGCGGATCACGCGTCCGGTCGCGTAGCTGACGATGACGTAGACGCCGAAGAAGGCCAGCAGCCGCCATCCCACGTCCAGGGCGGACAGGTGCTGGACACGCTCGTAGAAGAGCACCGACAGGATGGCCAGGCCGGTGAAGCCGAACAGGGAGACGGCCGCGACGAACATGACGGCGCTGAAGGATGCCGACCGGAACAGGGTGATGTCCAGCATGGGTGTGCGGTCGGCGCGCTCGACGAGGACGAAACCGGTCAGGGCCGCGGCCGCGGTGATCCAGGCGATGAGGATGCGGGGGCTGGTGTAGCCGTCGTGCCCGCCTTCGATGAGGGCGTAGACGAGGGCGGCGATGCCCAGGACGGCCAGGACCTGGCCGGGGATGTCGAGCTTGCCGGCGGGGCCGCGCGATTCCGCTACGAAGGCTGCTGCGGCCAGGGTGACCACGGCGAGGACGGCGGTCGACAGGAAGACCGTGTTCCAGTGGAAGTGGTCCAGCAGTGTGCCCGCGATCAGGGGGCCTGCGGCGAGTCCGATGCCCGAGGAGGCCGCCCAGATGGTGACGACTTCGGTGCGCCGGTGGGGGTCGGGGAACGTGGCCCCCAGGATGGCCAGGCTGTTGGGCAGGATGAGTGCGCCGCCGAGGCCGGAGACGAGCTGGCCGGCGATGACGCCTCCCGCCGAACCCGCCGCGTAGACGATGAGCGAGCCGATGATCATGACCGCGGCGCCGGTGACGAAGGCGCGCTTGCGGCCGTAGAGGTTGCCGATGGTGCCAGCGGACATCACCAGACTGGCCACGACCAGGGTGTACGCGGAGGGGATCCAGACGAGGCCGGTCGGGGATACGTGCAGGTCGTCCTGGATGGCCGACAGTGCCGACACCGATGCGGTGATCAGCAGAAAGGTCGTCATGGCGCCCAGGCACATCGCGATGAGTGTGACGCCGGCGGCGAGCCGGGAGGGGTGGTTCGGGGAGGGCCGGACACCGGTGTGCCGGTCGGTCGGCTTGAGCCGGCCCGGGGCGGGGGAAGGAGTGGAAGTCACGGTGTCCTCGTCTCAGCCGAGCTGCGGGTAAAGGGCGGCGACGCCGCCGGAGAGGTCGGCCTGTACCTGGCGGCTGCGGTCGTCGACGACGATCTCCGCAGCCCTGGAGGCAATGCCGTCGAGGGTCGCGCGGGCGGCGTCCGCGGACTTGGCGGCGGCGTAGGCGCCGACGGCCCTGCCCGCGTTGTTGATCAGGGCGGAGGTGTCACGGGCCTCCTCGGCGGCCGCGGCGACGGAGGCGGGGCCGGTGACGTCGAGCCGTATCGCTTTCACGCCGGGCAGATCGATCTGGTCCGGTCGGCGGGCCGCCCCGTACACCGTGGCGCCACGCGCGAGCAGCTCCTGGGCGAGCGCCCTGCCGAGCCCGCCCTTGGCCCCGGTGACCAGGACGGTTGCTGTGCTGATGTCCATCATTCCTCTCTCGTGATGCGCACACCCCAGCTGACTTACGATTACATAAGTCAGCTGCGACGGTATAGGCTGACTTTGCTTGATGCAAGTCAGGTGAAGGGTGGAGAGATGAAGGATCTGCTGGAGGAACGGGACGCCTGGTCCATGGCCAACTGCTCCATCGCCAGGACTCTGGAGATCGTCGGCAACAGGACAGCGCTGCTGATCATGCGCGAGGCGTTCTTCGGCACGCGCCGGTTCGACGACTTCGCCAAGCGTGTGGGCATCAGCGAACCCGCCGCCGCGGCGCGCCTGAAAGAACTGACCGCCGCCGGTCTCCTGGAACGCGTCCCCTACCAGGAGCCCGGCCAGCGGACCCGGTACGCCTATCAACTGACCCAGAAGGGACGGGACTTCCGGACCGTCATCGTGGCGCTGCGGCAGTGGGGCGACGCCTGGGCCACCGACGAACAAGGGCCCCCCGTGGTCGTACGCCACGAGCATTGCGGCGCCCCGGTGCACGCGGTGCTCCGCTGCGACGACGGCCACGACGTGCCGATCGGGGACTCGTTCGTCGACGCCGGCCCGGGTCTCATCCGCGTCAGCCCGGACAGCCCCTGAACCCAGCCGCGGCTGAAACTGCCGGCAGGACCGTTCCACCGCAGAAGTGGCCCGCCCCCACCATCGCCGACCGGCACGCTACACCGGCAACTCACGCCCCCGAGGAGCTCCTGCATGTCCGAAACGTCGAAGTCCCTGAGTGCCGACACGACCGACCGGGCAGGAGCGGCAATACGCAGATGACGCGTGTTCGGACGAGGACCTGGTGCAGCGTGTGGCTCTCACCCGCGGATGCGCTGCGCGCGTTGTCCGAGGTTCGCAGCCTTGTCGCTGATGACGTGCTGAGCATCCCCAAGGCCAGCCGTTCCCGCTCGAACGCTTCACCGAGGCCATCTCGTTCGCCGAAACACCCGCTCATGGCGCCAAACCGCTCCTCGTCTTCGAAGATGGCCGGGACAAAGACCAACCAGCGCATGCGAGACCTCAGCCTCGTCCAACACAGTGCCGACATCCGCACCGAACCATCTCGGGCGTTCGCTCTGCCTGCCCGAACGCAATGAGGCCGAAGGCATCGTTGCCGAACTCTTCACCGCCATCGAGCGCATCGGCCGGACGTTCTCCTTGCTGTCAGCTGAAGTGGATGTCGCTGAGGTCGATCGAGACCATGACCTGATCGAGGGTGGGGTAGCCATCGGCGTCGCGGCGGTAGGCCCGCCGCTTGGTGGGCAGCACGATGCCGTCCGCTTCCACGCAGTCGTAGACGTACTGCGCGGCGGCGAATCCGCCTGCCACGTCGACGTGATAGTCGTGTCGGCGCAGCAGCCGGTCGGGGCCGAAGTAGAAGTCTTGGTGGGTGCTGTGGCTGCCGATCTCGGGTGGGAAGGTGGCGCGCAGTCCTCGCCACAGTTCGTCCCCTTCCCGCCACGGCTCGATCTCCGTGACCGTGAAGCCGGGCATGGCCAGCAGGAACGGTGTGGTGAGGTAGGTCCACAGCGCGTAGCCGTTGAAGTACGCGCGGTCCAGCGGGTCCCAGGGGGTCTCCAAAGTGTGGCCGCTGAAGGACGACCGTGGGGCCTCGCGTTCGGCCACCACTCGCCCGTCGAGCGTGTCGATACTCACACGTCCGGGCGTGAAGTCGGTCTTCTGGTCCGGGGCACCGAAGGGTCTGACCGAGGCGTGCTCCTCGTGAAGGAGAACGGTCATCTCGCGCGGCGCGGGATCCTGCGGCAAGCCTTTCAGGGCGAACAGATGACCGCCACTGACAAGGGTGGCTCGCGCCTGAGTCAGCTGGCGCCAGCGTATGTTCCCGCCGTGGGCTTCGATCGCCTCGGTGAGTAGTTCGTTCATGCAGGTCTCCTCAGATGCGACGCCCGCGCACGCCCGCGGACTCAAGGCTGAGGATGATGCGGTCGACACGGACGGTTCGTCGACGGGCCCGGGAGGTGAAACGCTCTCCCGCCCAAATCCACGGACACATGCCTCACGTCAGGGGAATCCGTGGACCCGTGATCACCGAAGTGGCGGACGAGAGCTTGAGCTCCGACAACCGCCCGTGACCAGCACCGACCGTCACCTCACATCAGGCCGTGCCCGGACGGCTTCAAGATGGTGGATCTTCATTGTGCCGCGACTGATCGCCGGGCGTCAGCGCAGTGCGACCTCGCCCGTGTGGACGGCGCGCATGGCGCGCTCGATGGTCTCCTGGTTTTCGCCGACCGGAGCCACGTAGCCGATGACGTCTCGCGCGGCGCCCTCCCCGAGCATGCGGGTGATCACCCAGGTGGCGAGGTACTGGGACGCCAGGCAGCCCCCTGCCGTGGCGATGTTCCCCTCGGCGTGGAACGGCGCGTCCAGCACGGTCACGTCGCAGGCTTCCACAAAGGGCCGGCTCTTCATGTCGGTGCAAGCTGGCATGCCGTCCAGCAACCCCAGTCGGGCGAGCACCAGCGCGCCGGAGCATTGCGCACCGACGAGCTGTCGCGAAGGGTCGAGCGGCAGCCGGGAGATCAGCCGGTCGTCGGCGACCACGTCTCGAGTCTTCACGCCACTACCGATCAGCACGACCTCGGCTTCGGTCACGAACTTCATCGGGCGCTGCCCTGTCACCTCTACACCGTTCATCGACGTGATCACCGGTGTCGGCGTCGTGATGAAGGCTTCCAAGCCGTACTTACGGCATCGGTTGATCAGCGCGGATGCGATGAAGCTGTCGAGTTCGTTGAACCCGTCGAAGGTGACCACGGCTACCTGCATCACATCTCCTTCTATCACGGCATGAGATCTGCACTGCTCCCTGGCGCGCCATTCCGGGGCGATCACACGCCCGTTCCGGGGCGGGATCGATGACCACCGCACGGTCTATGGGGCTTGCACCGGACCGGAGCGGTCCCAGCCGGGGATCATCTCCTCCCGGTGGACGTCCTCGGCGTGGACCTGCTCGCCGCAGGTCCCGCAGACGGCGCGAGTGACCAGTTCGTGGTCCTGGTGAAGGAGCCGGACGGGCGGCCTGGTGACGGCCCAGCGGTCGCCCCAGCCGATGAGTTCGCGGGTGATGCCCGCCAGGTCGCGCCCCGCTTCCGTCAGGTAGTAGCCGCTGTGGCGTGTGTCGTCCGGCAGCGGGCGCCGTTCGAGGACACCGCTCTCCACCAGCGCCTTCAGGCGCGCCGCCAGACGGTCCGTGGGGGCGCCGGTGTTCCTGGCGATCTGCCGGAACCGGTGGTTGCCGAGCATGACCTCGCGGATCGCCGGCAGGGCCCATCGGTCGCCGACGACCTGCAGGGCGGCGGAGAGCGAGCAGGGGCGTCCGGCCATGTCCTGGGGATCGATGCGTGTGGTCACGGCTCCAGTATCACCCCGGCGAGGTTTGATTTTCAAACCATCTCCGTGCTCGGCTTGCACCATGCGCATGATGCTTTGAATTTCAAATCACCCCCGAACGGCCACCGCGGTCGTCCTGGTGGCCGTCTTCATGACCAACCTGGATCTGTGGATCGTCAACGTCGCACTTCCGGCCGTGGGAGCGAGCTTCTCCGGGGGCGGCAGGGGCGCGGCCCTCGGTTCGCCGTCCTGGGTCCTTAACGCCTACGCGATCACCTTCGCCGCGCTGCTGGTGATGGCCGGGCGTGCGGGTGACCGCATGGGCCAGCGGCCGGTGTTCCTCACCGGGATCGCCGTCTTCGCCCTCGCGTCGCTGGGCTGTGCCCTGGCCCCGCACCTGGTGACCCTCGTCGCGGCCCGGGTGGTGCAGGCCGCCGGGGCGGCCGCCCAGATCCCGGCATCCCTGGCCCTGCTGCTGGCGACGGTGCCGGCCGAGCGTCGTACCCACGCCACCCGGAGCTGGGCTGCGGTCGGCGGACCCGCCGCGCGCCGGGCCCGTCGCCGGCGGCCTCCTGGTCGAGGTGGACTGGAGGTGGGCCTTCGCCGTCAACGTGGCCATCGGCATCGCGGCGATGCTCGCCGGCCGAGCGGTGCTGCCGAAGTCGGCCACCCGGGAGGCCGCGCCGCTGCCCGACCTCCGCGGCGCCCCGCTGCTCAACTCGTAGGACGCGGCGCTGTCCGGGGCGCTGGTGCAGGCGCCCGACTGGGGCTGGACGAGCGGCAGGACCGTGCTGCTCCTGGCCGTTGCCGTGATCAGCGGCACCGCGTTCGTCGCCAGGTCCCTGCGGCGCCCCCGCCCGCTGTTCGAGCTGGACCTGCTGCGGCTACCGCGCTTCGGAGCGGCGAACGCGGGCAGCCTCGTGTTCGGCATCGCCTTTCGCGATCATGCTGCTATCGAACGTGCTGTGGTGCCAGGAAATCTGGCACTGGAGCGCTCTGCGCACCGGTGTCGCCCTGGTCCCGGGTCCCGCACTCGTGCCGGTCGTCACCCTTCTGACCGCCCGCGCCGCGCAGCGCTTCGGGCACGGTCCGCTGGTCGCCGTTGGCGGGTTGCTGTTCACCGGCGGCATGGTCTGGCGCGCCTGCTTCGCGTCCGTCACGCCGGATCATGCGCGTGACCTGCTGCCCAGCCAGCTGTCGACCGGTACGGGCATCGGTCTGGCCCTGGGCACTCTGATGGCCACTGGTGTGCACGCCCTGCCGGGGCACCGTGCGGCGACCGCGTCGGCGCTGGTCAACTCTGTCCGCCAGACCTCGGCCACGGTCGGCGTCGCGGTCCTGGTTACGGTGGTCGGTGGTTCCCACGTCGGTGTGTCCTCACGTCACGACTTCCGGATCGCCTGGGGCGCAGCCGCCGTACTGAGCCTGGCGACGTCAGCGATCGGTGTGCACCTCAGCAGTGGCGGCGGCCCGGACCAGATGGCGTCCGCCGGATGTCCTTCAGGTCGGCACCGGACGCATGGCGCTCATGCGGTGAGGCTCTCGATGGCCACGGGAAGGTGGCGGGGGCCGCGCAGTACGGCGTTGGCGCGGTACGGCGGCGGGTCCTCGAGCAGCCGGGAGAAGGTGACCCGGCGGAAGAGTTCGGGCACAGCCAGGTGTAGTTCTATGCGGGCGAGGGGGGCGCCGAAGCAGTAGTGGATGCCGGTGTAGAAGCCCAGGTGCTCGTTGTCCTTGCGGTCGGGATCGAACCGGTCGGGATTCTCGAAGCGCCGGGGGTCGCGGTTGGCCGCGGCCAGCATGAGCCAGACCGGCGAGCCCTTGGGGATCGTGGTGCCGGCGATGTCGATGTCGGCCAGGGCGGTGGTCCACGGGACGAACTGGACCGGGGGCTCGTAGCGCAGCACTTCCTCGATGAGCGGGACGGCCAGGTCCGGGTCCTTCTGGAACCGCTGGAGGATGTCGGGGTGGCGCAGCAGGGTGAGGGTCGTGTTGGTGATCGCGTTGACGGTGGTCTCGTGGCCGGCGACCAGGAGCAGCACCGCGGTGGCCTCCAGGTCGGCCGGTGTCATGTCGGGGGCGAGCGCGCTGAGCATCCCGGGGCCGGGGTGACGGCGTTTGGTCTCGATCAGACCGGCCAGGTAGGCGCCCATCTCCTGACGGGCCCGCTGTGCCTTTTCCGGGCCGCCGTCGTCGCCGGAGTGGGGATCGACTGACGACGCCAGGGCATCGGCCCAGCCGTGGAAGCGCGGTTCGTCCTCGCGCGGGACGCCGAGGACCTTGCAGATGGCGGTGACCGGAAGGGGGTAGGCGAAGTCTTCGACGATGTCGACCTGGTCCTTGCCTTCGAAAGCGTCGAGCAGCTCGGTGACCGCCTTGGCCAGCTCTCCGCGCAGGCCGTCGAGGAATCTGGGGCTGTGCGGGGGACCGAACGGCCGGTTGATGGTGTCGCGCAGCCGGTCGTGCACGGGCGGGTCGGTGAAGATGAAGCTGGGCGGCAGACCGGTCTCCGGGTCCGGTTGCCCGACGCGGGCGTAGCCGGACGGGCGGTTGCTCGTGTCGTTGCTCAGCCGTGGGTCGTTGGCCAGGCTCCGCACCTCGTAATAGGTGCTGACCAGGTAGGAGCCGTCGTCCTCCCGCCTGACCGGTTGCTTGCGCAGTTCCGCGTAGAGCGGGTACGGATCGGCCCGGTTGGCGTAGTCGGTGATCTGCGCGAGGAGGGTGCCGGACGTCATGGTGACTCCTGAGGGCTCCGGGCGGTGCAGGGCCGGTGATCAGGCATGTGCCGGAACGAACGCGACACGCCGCTCGCTCGGCGAGTGACCCGTCAGCGTGACCGTGGCCCCATGGGTGGGCAGATGGGGGTCGGGGAAGGCCGGGTCGACCGGATGCAGCGTCTCGGTCCGGCGGTCGACTGTGCGGTACTCCGGCGGGAACGGTGCGCCGGCCGCGATCTGCTGCTCGTAGAACCCCAGCCACTTGGCTCCGTCGAAGGACGCCGCGGCGATGACGCGGCCCCGGTAGCCGTACACCGCGACGAACCTCTCCTCGGCGAGCGCCCCCTGGGCGACAACCAGTTGGTCGCCCAGCGAAGGGACACCCACCGACTTGATGTTGATGCCGAACTGGGTGGACCAGAACATCGGCAGCCATAGGTGCGGGCGGCGATCCGGACCGGCACAGATCATGTTGTGGGCGGCGATCTCGGCCTGTTCGACCGCGTTGCCCCAGTGCTCCAGCGCCAGGAACTGGTAGTCGAACAGCGGGTGGGGGCTGCGGGCGACGTCACCTGCGGCGTAGATGTCGTCGGTGACGATGCCGTTGACGTCGAACACCCGACAGCCGGCGTCGCACGCGATCCCCCGAGGGCCGGCGGCCACCCCCGAGCCGGCCAGCCATTCCGTGTTCCGCATGGCACCGAGCGAGACGACCGCCACCTCCACGTCGATCGCCGAGCCGTCGGACAGATGGGCACGCCTGAGTCGCCCCACATCGTCGCCCTCGAGGGCGGTGACGCTGATGCCGCAGCGCAGGTCGACTCCGTGCTTGCGCTGCAGCCGGTCCGCGACCGCGCCGATCACTCCGCCCAGGGCGCCCACCAGCGGGGCCGGGCCGCGCTCGGCGACCGTGACCTGAAGGCCCAGCTCCCGGCAGGCGGAGGCGACCTCGGAGCCCGTGAAGCCGGCGCCGATCACCAGCACCCGGGACACGCCCCCGGTCAGCTTCCGGCGCAGGCGTGCGGAGTCGTCGCGGGTACGCAGCCCGAACACCCCGTCCAGCGCGGCCTCTTCCGGGTGGAACCAGGGCCGCGCCCGGGTCCCGGTGGCGATCAGCAGGCGGTCGTAAGGGACGGTTTCGCCGTTCGCCAGGCGTACCTGCTTGGCGTCGCGGTCCAGGCTCTCGGCGGCGACGCCCAGACGCCATTCGGCGTCGATGTCGCGCCGTCGCGGCAGCGCGGTGTCCTCGGGCCGTGCCCGCCCGAGCAGTGCCTGCTTGGACAGCGGCGGCCGGTCGTAGGGTTCGTACGGCTCGTCGCCGATCATGGTCAGCGATCCGGTGAAGCCCTGCTCGCGCAGGGTCTCCGCCGCGCGCAGACCGGCCAGCGAGGCACCGACGACGACGATGCGGCCCTGGCGCCGCAGGGCCTGGACGTCCGTGTCAGCCGACATGGGGCTCGACCGTCGGCTCGTCGGAGTAGTCGACGAGGATGGCCTGGACCGGGCAGGCGGCAGCGGCCTTCTCCACCCGGTCACGTTGTGCCTCGTCGAAGCGAGGAGAGAACAGCAGCGCTTCTTCCCCGTGGAGGGAGAAGACGTCCGGGGCGAGGAAGACGCACTGTGCGAATCCCTGGCATCGGTTGAGATCGACGACAAGCCTCATCAGAACCCGCTCCCCGCGCGGGCCGCGGTCCCCGCAGGTTCCGCAGCCGTCTGCGCTCGGTCCATACGGTGGTCGGCATGCCTCTTTCAGGATGGGCCTCTGCGCAGGGCGCTCGCAAGGCGAAGGCTGCCCGGCAGGCCGATGCGCACCCGGCCGGTCAACCGCAAGGGAGACGAGGCACCATCGGCCGCATGAACACCGGACGGACGGGGACTCGGGCGGCTGTATGCGCCGGCTCCCCTCCGGACCGCCGCGACGGGCAGGGCTTGGGGCCGGTAGACCTGCAATCAGCCGTGGTGCGAGGGAATTGCCGTCGTGGACGTCGCAGGTGAGTGTGCGGTCCTTGATGAGCTGTGTCTGAACTGGCGGTGTGCCGTAGCGGATGGCGTTTGTGACCAGTTGGCTGACGATCATTTCGGTGGTGCAGGCGGTTTTCCCATCGACTCCCAGCAGCGGCTTGGACCTCTCCGTGAGGTGGTCGTCAGCCATGCTGAAGCCGCCGACGGCGCGATCGTCCTCCTGCGCGTCGCAATCGACCACGGTCAGGATGCCGGGGATACGAGGCGATCGTGACCGGCAAAGGATCCGGCACCGCGGTGTCGGGGCGCAGGGTGAGGCCGCTGTGCAGGAACTGCTCGATGCCGGCGCCGGCCCGAGTCCGAGGGCGCGGGCGTTCCTTCGTCGTCCTGGGCGAAGGCGAGCAAGACCCTGCGGCTGGCAGGGTCGGCTGCTACTTGTTGAGGAATTCCAGCAGGTCCCGGTTGAACCTCTCCTTGTCGCCC
>NZ_BMTD01000006.1 GCF_014649495.1 Streptomyces filipinensis
CGGCGTGACCGCGACGACAACCGGGGTGGCGGCTACGGCGACCGCGGCGGCGACCGTGGCGGGTTCCGCCGTGACGACAGGCGCGACGACCGCCGCGACGACCGGCGAGACGACCGGGGCGAGCGCGGTGGGTTCCGCGGTCGCGACGACCGTGGTGGCCGTGGACCCCGCCGGGACGACCGCGGCGGTCGGCCCGGCGGCTTCCGGGGGCGTGACGACCGTCGGGACGACCGGCGCGACGACCGTCGGGGCGGTGGCCGCTTCCGCGATGAGCGTGACCGTGACCGTGACCGGGAGCCGATCAAGCGGCTGCCGATCCCGGAGGACGTCACCGGCGACGAGATCGACAAGGACGTCCGGCAGGAGCTGCAGAGCCTGCCCAAGACGCTCGCCGAGGACGTCGCCAAGAACCTGGTGATGGTGGCCCGGCTCATCGACGAGGACCCCGAGGGCGCCTACGGCTACTCGAGGGTGGCCCTGCGTCTGGCGTCCCGCGTGGCCGCCGTACGCGAGGCCGCCGGGTTCGCGGCGTACGCGAACCAGAAGTACTCCGAGGCCCTCGCCGAGTTCCGGGCCGCGCGGCGGATGACCGGCGCCGTGGAGCTGTGGCCGGTGATGGCCGACTGCGAGCGTGGGCTCGGGCGGCCGGAGAAGGCGCTGGACATGGCCGGTGCCTCCGAGGTGCACAAGCTGGACAAGGCGGGTCAGGTCGAGATGCGGCTGGTCGCGGCCGGTGCCCGGCGTGACATGGGTCAGCTGGACGCCGCCATCGTGACCCTGCAGAGCCCGGAGCTGGCCTCCAACGCGGTCCAGCCGTGGACCGCGCGTCTGCGGTACGCCTACGCCGACGCCCTGCTGGCCGCCGGCCGGCAGGCCGAGGCGCGGGAGTGGTTCGCGAAGGCCGTCGAGGCCGACCGGGACAGCAGCACGGATGCCTCGGACCGGCTGGCCGAGCTGGACGGCGTGGAGTTCGTCGACGCCCTCGACGAGAGCGAGAGCGACGGCGAGGGCGACGGCGAGAGCCAGGGCGAGAGCGAGCCCGAGAAGCCGTCCCAGGAGGACGGCGACGAGGACTGACGTCCCAGCCGGCCGACGAGTGGCCGGTGGACGAGAAGAGGGCAGGCTCCCCGCGGAGCCTGCCCTCTTGGGCGTTCCGGGCGCTCGCGTCTCCGGCGCTCAGATCTCCAGGGCCCGCAACACCAGCCCCGACGCGGGCTTGGGGCCGAACGACGTCGACTTGCGGGGCATCGTCACGCCCTGGCGGGCCAGGTCGCGTACGACCTCCTCGCGGACGGGGTGCATCAGGACGGCCGTACTGCCGTCGTGTTCCGCCTTGGCGACCGTCGCGGCCGTGTCGTGGATGTAGGCGATGTGGGCCGCGGAGTCCTCGGGGATGTGCCAGACGTGGTCGAGCAGTGTGGCGTGCAGGACCGTGGCGTCCAGGGAGCGCCAGGCCTGCGGGCGGTCGGCCGGGATCGTCCGGGCCAGCAGGTCCGGGTCGGGGTGGTCGAGCAGGTGGAAGGCGCCGTCGCCGGCCAGCAGGAAGGCGTTGCCCGCGCAGGAGGCGTCGGCGAGCGTCTCCAGCGCCTCGGCGAGCGGTACCTCGAGGTGTCGTACCCGGAACAGCCCTTCCACCGCCGCGAGCGCGTCCGCGACACGCAGGCCGTGCAGCAGACGGTGGATGGCGCGGACGCGCAACGGGTAGCGGGCGGTGTCGACGAGCAGGACCAGGCCGTGGTCCCAGGGGCTGGGGGAGGGGTGCTCCGCGCGCAGCCGGAGGTAGGTGGCCCAGCGGTGGTGGCCGTCGGCGATCAGGGCCTGCTGGCGGGCGAGCTCGGACTGGACGCGGGCCAGGTCGGCGGGGTCGGTGATGGACCAGAGGCGGTGGTGGAAGCCGTCCTCGGTGGTGGTGTCCAGCAGCGGCGGCTTCTCCGCCGTGCGCTCGACGACCTCGGCCGCCGTGCCGTCGCCGCGGTAGGTCAGCAGCAGCGGCTCCAGGTTCGCGCGCGTGGCCCGCATCAGGGCCGCGCGGTCGGCGACCACGGGCGGCATGACGTCCTCGTGCGGCAGCACCAGGCCCTCGGCGGGTTCCGAGACCCGCAGCGCGCCGATGACACCGCGCTGGAGCATCCCGTTGCCGTCGCGCTGTTCGTAGACGTACAGGCCGGGTTCCGGGTCAGCGGTGAGGATGCCCTCGTCCAGCCAGCGGCGCAGGGTGTCGGCCGCCTGTTCGGTGCGGGCGCTGGGGGTGCCGGCCTGGGGAAGGATCAGCCGAACGATGTTGTGCGGGTCGGCCGACTGGAGGTGGTGCACCCCGTCGGGGCGCACGACGACGTCGTACGGCGGGGAGGTGACGGAGGCCAGGCTGCCGACCCGGTCCGGGTCGTAGCGAAGGCCGCGGAACGGGTTGAGTTCCAGGCCTCGGCGCGCCGTTGCTTCCGAGTGACCTGCAGTGTTCATCCCGGCATCGTACGTGTGTCAGTGGCGTGCGGGATGATCGGGGGAAAGGCCTTCGAACGAGGAGCGATGTGGAATGAGCCAGGCGGTCAGGACGAGGCCCGAGGGCAGTGGGCAGCCCCTGAGCGAGGCGTACGACACGGCGCTGCTCGATCTGGACGGGGTGGTGTACGCGGGCGGGAACGCGATCGCGCACGCCGTCGACTCGCTGGCGGTGGCGCGCTCGGGCGGCATGCATCTGGCGTACGTCACCAACAACGCGCTGCGGACCCCGGACGCGGTGGCCGGGCATCTGACGGAGCTGGGCATACCGACGGGTGCCGACGACGTCATCACGTCGGCGCAGGCGGTCGCGCGGCTGATCAGTGAGCAGGTGCCGGCCGGGGCGCGGGTGCTGGTGATCGGCGGTGAGGGGCTGCGGGTGGCGCTGCGCGAGCGGGGGCTGACCCCGGTGGAGTCGGCGGACGACGATCCGGCGGCGGTCGTGCAGGGGTACGGCGGGCCGGATCTGGCCTGGGGGAGGTTCGCGGAGGCGTCGTACGCGGTGGCGCGCGGGGTGCCGTGGTTCGCCTCCAACACCGATCTGACGATTCCGAGCGGGCGGGGTATCGCGCCGGGCAACGGGGCGGCCGTGGAG
The DNA here is from genome assembly GCF_014649495.1 of Streptomyces filipinensis. GTDB lineage: Bacteria > Actinomycetota > Actinomycetes > Streptomycetales > Streptomycetaceae > Streptomyces > Streptomyces filipinensis. The sequence goes on from NZ_BMTD01000006.1 coordinate 3,095, forward strand.
GTCGTACGGATCGCGACGGGCGCGGAGCCGCAGGTGGCGGGCAAGCCGCTGCCGCCGATGCACCGCGAGACGATCATCCGGACGGGGGCGGAGCGGCCGCTGGTGGTCGGGGACCGGCTGGACACGGACATCGAGGGCGCGTTCAACGGCGGGGTCGACTCGCTGCTGGTGCTGACGGGTGTCACCGACGGGCTCCAGCTGCTGGCCGCGCCGCCCCGGCACCGGCCGACGTACGTGGACGCCGATCTGCGCGGGCTGCTCACCGGGCAGCCGGAGGTGACCGCGCTCTCGGGGGGCTTTCGCTGCGGCGGGTTCACGGCGACGGCCGGGGCGGACCGGCTGGAGCTGGAGGGGGACGGCGAGGCGCTGGACGGCCTGCGGGCGCTGTGCGCGGCGGCCTGGACGGCGGCCGGGGAGGGCTCCTGCGCGCTGGACGGGGGGAAGGCGTTGGCGCGGCTGGGACTCTGACGCGTTGCGTACCCGGGGATCGAGAGCGGCACCGAGGGTAGGCTAACCTAACCTCGTGTTGGTCGACAGTCCTCCGGAACAGCGCGCGGAGACCGCCCCCGCGCCCCCAACCCGCCAGGCGGCCAGGGCCCTTGGGCTCCTGCTGTCCGTCGCGATCATGGTGCTCGTCGCCGTGGCGAGCATCGCGATCGGGGCGAAAGCGCTCTCGCTGGACCAGGTCTGGCACGGTCTGTTCCACGACAGGGGCACGTACGGCGACGTGGTCGTCGACGAGCGGCTCTCGCGCACGCTCCTGGGCCTGCTGGCCGGTGCCGCGCTCGGCCTCGCGGGCGCGGTGCTGCAGGCGCTCACCCGCAATCCGCTGGCCGACCCCGGACTGCTCGGGATCAACGCGGGTGCCTCGGCGGCCGTCGTCACGGCCGTCACCTACTTCGGCGTCACCAGCCTCACCGGCTATGTGTGGTTCGCCTTCCTCGGCGCGGCGGCCGTCGGCGCGCTGGTGTGGTTCCTCGGTGGCAGCCGGGGCGCCACCCCGGTCCGGCTCGCGCTCGCCGGTACGGCGATCAGTGCGGCGCTGTACGGCTACCTCCAGGCCGTGATGATCATGGACGACGCGGCGCTGGGCAAGATGCGCTTCTGGACGGTGGGTTCGCTGGCCTCCGCCACCGACTCGACCATCTGGCAGGTGCTTCCGTTCCTCGCGGCCGGCGCCGTCCTGGCGCTCGTGCTGGCCCGGCCGCTGAACGCCATGGAGATGGGCGACGACACGGCCCGCGCCCTCGGCGCCCACCTGGGCCGCACCCGCGCCCTGGCCATGCTGGCCGCCACCGTGCTGTGCGGCGCCGCCACCGCCGCGTGCGGCCCGATCATGTTCGTCGGCCTGATGGTCCCCCACGTGGTGCGCTCCTTCACCGGCCCCGACCTGCGCTGGATCCTGCCGTACGCCACGGTCCTGTCGCCCGCGCTGCTGCTCGGCGCCGACGTCATCGGCCGGGTGGTGGCCCGCCCCTCGGAACTGCAGGTCGGGATCGTCACCGCGCTCATCGGCGGGCCGGTCTTCATCTTTCTCGTACGACGGCGGAGGACGGCCCAGCTGTGAAGACCCGCTCCGTGTACCGGGCCGTACGCACTCCGGGCGGGCTCTCCCTGCGCCTGGACCTGCGGGCCCTGATCGTCGTCGTCCTGCTGCTGGCCGCCGCCTGTGCCGCGGGGGTCGCGCTGATCGGCACCGGCGACGCGAAGATCCCCGCGGCCGACGTGCTGCGGACCCTCGCCGGGAACGGCACCACGTACCAGGACTTCATCGTCAACGAGCTGCGGCTCCCGCGCGTCCTGGTCGGCCTCCTGGTCGGCGCCTCGCTCGGCCTCGGCGGCGCACTGTTCCAGGCCGTCTCGCGCAACCCGCTCGGCAGCCCGGACGTGCTGGGCCTCTCCCAGGGCTCGACGGCCGGCGCGCTGGTCGTGATCGTGCTGATGTCCGGCAGCGCCACCCAGGTGACCCTGGGCGCGCTGGCCGGCGGTCTGGTCACCGGGCTGTCCATCTACCTGCTCGCCTGGCGGCAGGGCGTGCACGGGTACCGGTTCGTGCTGGTCGGCATCGGCGTGTCCGCCGTCATGACGGCCGTCAACGGCTATCTGCTCACCAAGGCCGACTTGGTCGACGCGGCCCGCGCGGTCGTGTGGATGACCGGTTCCCTAAACGGCCGTGACTGGGACCAGGTCTGGCCGCTGCTCGCCCTGTGCGCCGTCCTCGTCCCGCTGGTCCTCGCGGGCGCGGGCGGCCTGAGGATGATGGAGATGGGCGACGACGTCGCGAACGCCCTCGGGGTGCGGGTGCAGCGCACCCGGCTGGTGCTGATGGTCTCCGCCGTGCTGCTCACCGCTGCCGCCACCGCGGCAGCCGGCCCCGTCAGCTTCGTCGCGCTCACCGCGCCGCAGCTCGCCCGGCGCCTGACCCGCTCGCCGGGCCCGAACCTGCTGCCCTCCCTGTGCATGGGCGCCACCCTGCTGGTCGCCGCCGACTGGGTCTCGCAGCGTGCCTTCGGCGCCGACCAGCTGCCCGTCGGCGTGGTCACCGGTGTGCTCGGCGGCGGCTATCTGCTGTGGCTGCTGGTCACCGAGCGCAGGGCGGGCCGGATATGAGCGCCGTCCCCGAGTCAGACAGCAAGAGGAGCACCGTGAACCGCCTGTCCGCCGAGAACGTCACCCTCGCCTACGACCAGCGCGTCATCGCCGAACAGCTGTCGGTGGAGATCCCCGACAACTCCTTCACGGTGATCGTCGGCCCCAACGCGTGCGGCAAGTCGACGCTGCTGCGGGCGTTGTCGCGGATGCTGAAGCCCAGTGGGGGCCGGGTGCTCCTGGACGGTCAGGTCATCCAGTCGATGCCCGCCAGGAAGGTGGCGCGGACCTTGGGCCTGCTGCCGCAGTCGTCCCTCGCGCCCGACGGCATCACCGTCGCCGCCCTCGTCGGCCGGGGCCGCTACCCGCACCAGGGCCTGCTGCGCCAGTGGTCGGCGGAGGACGAGCGGGTCGTCCAGGAGTCCATGCGGCAGACCGGGGTCGCCGAGCTGGCCGACCGGTACGTCGACGAGCTGTCCGGCGGGCAGCGGCAGCGGGTGTGGATCGCCATGGCGCTCGCCCAGCAGACCCCGCTGCTGCTCCTGGACGAGCCGACCACCTACCTGGACATCCAGCACCAGATCGACGTCCTCGACCTGTGCGCCGAGCTGCACGAGACCCAGGGGCGGACGCTGGTCGCCGTCCTGCACGACCTCAACCACGCGGCCCGCTACGCCACCCACCTCGTCGCCCTGCGCGGTGGCGAGGTGATCGCCGAGGGCGCACCGAACGACATCGTCACGGCCGAACTGGTGGAGCAGGTGTTCGGGCTGCGGTGTCAGGTCATCGACGACCCGGAGACCGGGACCCCGCTGGTGGTGCCGGCCTCGCGCAAGGCCCGGGCGGAGCGGATCACAGCAGCTTCCTGAGCCGGAACAGGTCCAGCAGGCTCGCCTCCAGCCTGACCCGGCCCGAGCCCCAGGCGGTCGCGAAGTTCAGCTCGCCGCCCACCAGGGCCACCAGGTCGTCCCCGGCCATGGCGAGCCTGATCTGGGCCCTCTCACGCGGCGGCCCGGGATGCGTCTCGTCCACCTCGATCCGGCCGCCCGTCATCCGGCCGACGAAGGTGACGCCCAGATCGGTGATGTGACAGCTCACCGAGCGGTCCAGGGCGGCGGCCGCGCGTACGTCGCCCTCGGAGCCCTGCATGTTGTCCGAAAGCTTTCCCAGCGCGGTGCGGCACTCCTCGATCGTGGCCATCGCCCACGACGGTACCCCAGCGGTTCGGGGTAGCGTCTGGGCATGAGCGAGTCCGTGTCCGAGGCCCGGAGCGTCACCGCGGCCGAGTCCCCGTACGACCCCGCGGCCCCGGCCCCCCTGGCCGTCCCCCGCACCCCCACCGGCAACGCCGCGGTCGACGCCCTGCTGGAGCGGCTGGCCGACGCCGACCACCTCGGCACCGACGGGCACATGGAGGTGTACGAGGATGTGCACCGGGGGCTGCGCGACGCGCTCACCGCGCTCGACGCCCGGCCGGGACCTCCGGCTCCCACCCGTCACCCGACCGCCGCCCCTCAGTGAGATCCTTCGGGTGGCACCTTTTGATCGTCGTACCACCAGAGCAGGAGCTGAACCGAACGTGGCAGGAGTCGCACGTCGCCGTCTGGACGCGGAGCTGGTCCGCCGCAAGCTCGCGCGTTCGCGTGAGCACGCCAGCCAGCTGATCGCCGCCGGCCGGGTCACCGTCGGCAGGGCCGTGGCGACCAAGCCGGCCACGCAGGTGGAGACCGCCGCCGCGATCGTGGTCCAGGCCGACGACAGCGACCCGGACTACGTCTCCCGCGGCGGGCACAAGCTCGCCGGAGCGTTCGAGGTCTTCGTGCCGCAGGGGCTCGTGGTCGGGGGCCGGCGCGCGCTGGACGCCGGCGCGTCCACCGGCGGTTTCACCGATGTCCTGCTGCGCGCCGGGGCCGCGCACGTCGTCGCCGTGGACGTCGGATACGGACAGCTCGCCTGGACTTTGCAGAGTGATGAACGCGTCACCGTCAAGGACCGTACGAACGTACGCGAGTTGACGCTCGACGCGATCGATGGGGAACCTGTGGATCTTGTCGTGGGTGATCTGTCCTTCATCCCGCTCGGACTGGTGCTGCCGGCCCTCAAGCGGTGCGTGAAGCCGGACGCCGACCTGGTGATGATGGTCAAGCCGCAGTTCGAGGTGGGTAAGGAGCGACTCGGCAGCGGAGGTGTCGTACGGAGTCCGCAGCTGCGGGCGGAGGCCGTGCGCGGAGTGGCCGAGAAGGCCTGGGAGCTGGGGCTCGGGGTGCGGGGAGTCACCGCCAGTCCGCTGCCCGGGCCCTCGGGGAACGTCGAGTACTTTCTCTGGTTGCGGGCGGGGGCACCCCAGGTGGACCCGGCCGACGTCGACCGTGCAGTGGCGGAGGGGCCGCGTTGACACAGAACCTGGCGCGTACTGTTTTCCTGCTCGCCCACACCGGGCGGCCCGCGGCGATCCGCAGTGCGGAACTCGTCGTCAAGGGCCTGCTGCGGCATGGCATCGGGGTGCGGGTGCTGGAGGAGGAGGCGCGCGACCTGCCGCTGCCGGACGAGGTGCAGCTGGTCAAGGAGGCCACTCCGCAGTGCCTCGACGGGTGCGAGCTGCTGATCGTACTCGGCGGTGACGGCACGCTGCTGAGGGGCGCGGAGTTCGCGCGGGCGTCCGGGGTGCCGATGCTCGGCGTCAACCTGGGGCGCGTCGGGTTCCTCGCGGAGGCGGAACGCGATGACCTCGATCGGGTGGTCGACCGGGTGGTGGCGCGGTCGTACGAGGTCGAGGAGCGGATGACCGTCGATGTCGTCGTGCACCGCAACGGCGACATCGTGCACACGGACTGGGCGCTGAACGAGGCGGCCGTGCAGAAGGCCGGCGCCGAGAAGCTGCTGGAAGTCGTGCTGGAGATCGACGGGCGCCCGGTGTCGGAGTTCGGGTGTGACGGGGTGATCCTGTCCACGCCCACGGGGTCCACGGCGTACGCGTTCTCCGCCGGCGGGCCGGTGGTGTGGCCCGAGGTGGAGGCGCTGCTGATGGTGCCGATCAGTGCGCACGCGCTCTTCGCAAAGCCGCTGGTCACGTCCCCGGACTCGGTGCTCGCGGTGGAGGTTCTGCCGCACATCCCGCCGGGTGTGCTGTGGTGCGACGGGCGGCGGACCGTGGAGTTGCCGCCCGGAGCGCGGGTGGAGGTGCGGCGGGGGGCGGTGCCGGTGCGGCTGGCCCGGCTGCACCACTCGTCCTTCACCGACCGGCTCGTGGCGAAGTTCGCATTGCCGACCACCGGGTGGCGAGGGGCGCCTCACTAGAAAGAGCGGCCTGTGTGCACTCCCCGCCCCGGACCTCGTATGGTCTGTTCCGTGTTGGAGGAGATGCGGATACGGTCGCTCGGGGTCATCGACGACGCGGTCGTCGAGCTGTCGCCCGGGTTCACCGCCGTCACCGGTGAGACGGGTGCGGGCAAGACCATGGTGGTCACCAGCCTGGGGCTGCTGCTCGGCGGGCGGGCGGACCCGGCGCTCGTGCGGATCGGGGCCGGGAAGGCGGTCGTGGAGGGGCGGGTCACCGTCCCCGCGGGCGCCGCCGCCGTCGTACGCGCCGAGGAGGCCGGGGCCGAGCTGGACGACGGGGCCCTGCTGATCAGCCGTACCGTTTCCGCCGAGGGACGTTCCCGCGCCCATCTGGGCGGGCGCTCGGTGCCGGTCGGGCTGCTCGCCGAGCTGGCCGACGACCTGGCGGCCGTGCACGGGCAGACCGACCAGCAGGGGCTGCTGAAGCTGTCCCGGCAGCGGCAGGCCCTGGACCGGTACGCCGGGGACGCCGTCGCCGTACCGCTGGCCAAGTACACCGAGGCCTACCGGCGGCTGCGGGCCGTCTCCGCCGAGCTGGAGGAGATCACCACGCGCGCGCGTGAGCGGGCGCAGGAAGCCGACATGCTGCGGTACGGGCTGGAGGAGATCGCCGCCGTCGAGCCGCGGGCCGGCGAGGACGCCGAGCTCGCCGAGGAGGCCGAGCGGCTGGGGCACGCGGAGGCCCTGTCGTCCGCCGCCGCGGTCGCGCACGCCGCTCTCGCGGGCAATCCCGAGGACCCCGAGGGCATCGACGCCTCGACGCTGGTCGCGGGCGCCCACCGGGCGCTGGAGGCCGTGCGGTCGCACGATCCGGCGCTGGCCTCCCTCGCCGACCGGATCGGGGAGATCGGGATCCTGCTCGGCGATGTCGCCGGGGAGCTGGCCGGGTACGCCGACGACCTCGACGCCGATCCGCTGCGGCTGGCCGCCGTGGAGGAGCGCCGGGCGGCCCTCACCACCCTCACCCGCAAGTACGGCGACGACGTCGGCGCCGTACTCGCCTGGGCCGAGCAGAGCGCCGCGCGCCTGACCGAGCTGGACGGCGACGACGAGCGGATCGGGGAGCTGGCCGCCGAGCGGGACGCGCTGCGCTCGGAACTGGGCGGGCTCGCGCAGGCCTTGACGGACGCGCGGGCCGAGGCGGCCGAGCGGTTCGCCGCCGCCGTGACCGCCGAGCTGGCCTCGCTGGCGATGCCCCACGCACGCGTGTCCTTCGACATCCGCCAGACCGAGGACCCGCAGGGCGTCGAGGTCGGTGGACGTCCGGTCGCCTACGGCCCGGCGGGCGTCGACGAGGTCGAGCTGCTGCTCGCCCCGCACCCGGGCGCGCCGCCGCGGCCCATCGCCAAGGGTGCGTCCGGCGGTGAGCTGTCCCGGGTGATGCTCGCCGTCGAGGTCGTCTTCGCGGGCACCGACCCGGTGCCGACGTATCTCTTCGACGAGGTCGACGCCGGTGTCGGCGGCAAGGCCGCGGTCGAGATCGGGCGGCGGCTGGCGAAGCTCGCCCGGACCGCGCAGGTCGTCGTGGTCACCCACCTTCCCCAGGTCGCCGCGTTCGCCGACCGGCAGCTGCTGGTCGAGAAGACCAACGACGGGACGGTCACCCGGTCCGGCGTGAAGGTGCTGGAGGGCGAGGAGCGCGTCCGCGAGCTGTCGCGGATGCTGGCCGGCCAGGAGGACTCCGAGACGGCCCGCGCGCACGCGGAGGAACTGCTGGCGACGGCGCGGGCCGACCTGTAGGCGGGTTCCAGGGTGGCGGGATGATCACCAGGCGAAAGTCCCGCTCCTTCCTCCTGTCCGCCGCGCTCACCCGGGCCGGGCAGGCCCTGTTCCGCAGTCGGCCGCCCGGCGGACGGGAGCGGTGGGAGCGGACGAACTACGCGGGGCGGACCGTCGAGCTGTACGCCGGGCCCGCCTGCGCCGTCTCCGCCGCCGTCGGAGCCGGCCGGGCGTACCCCGGTGCCGGGCTCGCCGTGCTCGCGGCCGGGGTGTGCGGGGCGTACGACGACGTCGCCGGGGCCGGGGACCCGCGGCGCGGGTTCCGGGCGCATCTGGGGGCCCTGCGGGAGGGCGAGATCACCAGCGGGGCCGTGAAGCTGTTCGGGATATCGGCGGCCGGGCTGGTGGCCGGTGCGCTGATGAAGGAGCGGTTCCTCGACAGGGTGCTCGCCGGTGTCGTGATCGCCGGGGCCGCGCACGTCGTCAACCTGCTCGACGTACGGCCCGGCCGGGCGGCCGGTGCCGTGCTCGCGCTCGGGGCGCCGGGGCTGCTGCGCGGCGGTCCGGCGGGGGAGCTGGCGGCCGCCGCGGTGGGCGCCGCCGCGGCCGTCCTGCCCGACGATCTCGGGGAGCGCGCGATGATCGGGGACACGGGGGCGCATGCCCTCGGCGCGGCGCTGGGGGCGGCCGTGGTGGCCGGTAACCAGCGCCCTGGTCTTCTCGCGCACGCCGTCGCGGTCGTGGCCGCCACGGTGCACGGGGACCGGGTGAGTGCCTGGGCGCGGGCGCTGTGAGGGTCTGACCTCGCCCTTGGCGGGGGGCGCCGGTCGGCCTCGCCGGGCCTCACTCACCCGTGTGGGTGACGTGCTCCGGCGCATTGCCCCGGCCCGCCGCACTGTGCGCCCTCCGGATTTCCCGTAACGGCGGCTCCCCCTGGCATGCTTGAGGGGACACGGTCCGCGCGGGAGGCGCGCGGGGTACGACCTTCCGCCCCCATGATCCCGCTACCTTCTGTACGTTTCCTCGTGACCGCCCACGCCGAACCAGGAGCGCCGGCCCCCGTGACCCCCCTGAGCAGCAACGCACCGCACGGCCAGTCGCCGCTGCGCACCGTGCAGGTGCTGGGCGGAGGCAACGCCGGCAGCAGCGCGCATGTGCGCTCGCTGACCGAGGGGCTCGCGGCGAGGGGCGTGCGGGTCACGGTGTGCGCCCCCGTCGAGGCCGACCGGGCCTACGACTTCACCGGCGCCGGTGCCGAACACGTGCACGTGCCCCGCAGCAGCGACCCCGTCTCGGTGGCCGCACTGCGGACGGCCTGCGCGAGGGCCGACCTGGTGCACGCGCACGGGCTGCACGCCTCCTTCCGGGCCGTCCTCGCGCTCAGCGGCCGGCCCACCCCGCTCGTCGTCACCTGGCACAACCGGGCCGAGGCGGAGGGCCCGCGGGCGCATCTGCTGCGGCTGCTGGAGCGACGGGTGATGCGGACGGCGGCCGTGGTCCTCGGCACCAGCTCCGACCTGGTGGACCGGGCCAGGCGGACCGGGGCGAGGGACGCCCGGCTCGCCGCCGTCGGCCTGCCCGGACAGCGCCGGCCCGTCGTGCTCGACGACCCCGACCTGCTGCGCCCCAAGGTCCGCGCCGAACTCGGCGCCACCGGCCGTCCGTTGCTCGTCGCGGTCGGCTCCCTCGACCGCCGGCGCGGCTACGAGGTCCTGCTCGACGCTGCCCGGGCCTGGCGCGCCCTGGACCCCGTGCCGCTGGTCGTCATCGCGGGAGAGGGGCCGCTGCGGGCGCTGCTGCAGCGGCGGATCGAGGACGAGGAGCTGCCGGTGCGGCTCATCGGGCGCCGCGAGGACGTGCCCGAGCTGCTCGCCGCCGCGGATCTGGCCCTGCTGACCAGCAGCTGGGAGTCCCGGTCCGTCCTCGCCCAGGAAGCGCTGTACGCGCGCGTGCCGCTCGTCGCGACCCGGGTCGGCGGCATTCCCGACCTCGTCGGCGACGCGGCCGAACTCGTCCCGTACGCCGACCCGAAGGCGCTCGCGGACGCGGTCGTACGGCTCCTGGCGGACCCCGAGCGCCGGGAGGAGCTGCGCGAGCGGGGCGTGCGGCAGGCCGCCGGCTGGCCGAGCGAGGACGAGACGGTCGCCCAGGTGCTCAGCGTGTACGACGAGTTGACGCAGCCCCGGCCGCTGCCCTGAGCCCGCCTCAGGGCACGTGCCGGCGGGCCCGGAGGGCGAGGCTCAACGCCAGGACCGTCTGCGGGTCGTCGAGGTCGGTGCCCAGCAACTCGCCGATACGGGCGAGGCGGTTGTAGAGGGTCTGGCGGTTGAGGTGCAGTTCCCGGGCGGTCTCGGCCTTGCGCCCCGCGTGCGCCAGATAGGTCTCCAGGGTCGGCAGCAGCGGCGGCTTGGAGCGGTGGTCGTGGTCGCGCAGCGGGCCGATCGCGCGGTCCACGAACGCGGCGAGGTCAGGGTGGTCGCGCAGCCGCCACATCAGCAGATCGATGTCGAGGCGGCGGGCGTCGTACCAGGGCCGGTCGGTCAGGCCCTGGGCCGCCGTCGCCGTCTCCGCCGCGTGTCTGAGCCCGGCCGACGCCGCCGCCCAGCCGCCCGCCACACCGACGACCACCACCGGCGGCGGCGACCCCGGCCGGCGCATCCCGGCCCGCTCCACGCCCGCCCGCAGCGCCGCCGCCACCCGGTCCGCGACCGTCGACCGCTCCGATTCCGAGCGCAGGCCCAGCAGCACCAGCACCCGCCCCTCCACCGGCCGCACGCCCAGCAGCACCGGCACCCCGACCGCGGCCAGTTCCTCGGACACCGCACGCGCCAGCACCGCCCAGCCGCCGCCGGGGGAGAGGGAGTCACCGATCCGCATGACCACGGGCAGCAGCGGGCTGTCGCCGGGTTTGAAGCCGAGGACCCGGGCCTGCGCCGGGGCGTCCTCGGCGGTGATCCGGCCCTCGGCGAGATCGGTGAGGAAGTCACCGCGCCCCCGGGCGGCCAGCTCCTCCTCCTGCCGGGCCTGCATCAGCACCACGGCCAGGATGCCCGCGGCCCGCTCGGCGGCGATCCGGTGGACCGGGGTCAGCGGGGAGCGGACCGGCAGCAGGACCAGCCGGGCGCGCACCGAGCCCGCCGTCCCCGGGCCGCCGCCGGGCACGTCCACCAGCACCGAGCCGGTGGGCGGCGGCGCGTCCTTGTGCGGGCCGCGCAGCCCCTCCCACACCTGGAGCGGATCGGCGCCCTCGGGTCCTTCCCCGGCCGCGTACAGCAGCCGGCCGTCGGCCGTCTCCAGGAACACCGGGTTGCCGCTGAAGCCGGCCAGGATGCCCAGCACCTGCGGCACCCCGCCGCCGCCCAGCAGCGCCTCGGTGCAGCGCCGGTGCACCTCCTCGGCCCGCTGGAGCAGTGCGTAGTGGCCGTTGACGATCTCGGTGTGGATCTCCTCGGTCACGGTCACGAACGGCACCTCGCGGTGCAGCTGCACCAGCGGCAGCCCCGCGCTGCGGGCGGTGTCCACCAGGGCCGCCGGCAAGCGCGTGAAGCGCGGGCCCAGCTCCACCACCAGGGCGGCGATCCCGCGCTCGGCGAGCGTGCGCACGAACGCCCGCTGCTCGGCCGGGCGGGTGCCGAGGCCGTAGCCGGTGGTGAGCAGCAGCTCGCCGCCCTTGAGCAGCGAGGCGATGTTCGGCACCTCGCCCGCGTGCACCCAGCGCACCGTGCGTCCCAGCCGGTCGGCACCCGCCAGGATCTCCGGCAGCCCGCTGCGCAGCCCGGGCAGTTCCAGCGCCCGCTGAAGGGTGATCCCGGCGCCCTGGGTGTCGAGTCGGTTGTCCGTGCGGCTGTCCATGCAGCGGACGCTACCTGCGCAAACGCCCGCAGGACAGCTCCTCGCTAGATCGGCCGGATGTTGTGGTTGAAGCGGAAGACGTTGTCGGGATCCCAGCGCCGCTTCACCTTCGCCAGGCGCAGGGTGTTCTCCTCGCCCAGGCCCGCCCTGACCCGCTCGGGGCCCTCGTCACCGATGAGGTTGAGGCAGACGGCACCCGTGCTCCACGGCCGGACGGCGGCGCGTACGTCCCGCACCCAGGCGATGGCCCGCCCGTCGTCGGCCGGGTCCTCCCAGAGGGCGAACGGGTGCACCGCCCAGGGCGCGTCCCGGTACGCCACCGGGTACGCGCGGGGACCGGCGGGGATCGCCCCGCCCTGCGGGAACAGGATGTGCTGGGCGCCGGCCGGCACCGGCATGCCGGCGGCGCGGGCGCAGAAGAGGTCGACCGCGTCGTCCGGCAGCGCGGCGAGGTACTCCGCCGACCAGTGGCCGCGCAGCCCGGGCGGATCGTCGAGCAGGCACTGCAGGTCGGCGTACGGCAGGTCACCGGCCAGCTCGGCCTCGTGCGGCAGCGCGAGCAGCGGCTCGGCGAGCTTGCGCAGGTCGTCCTCGCCGCCGGCGTAGGTCAGCAGGACCGCGCAGACCAGCTCGCCGACCAGCGCCGGCGGTGTGTACCGCGCGGGCGGCCCGGTGCGGTAGCGCACGGCGCCGCTCACCTCGTCGGGTCCGCTGTGGATGATCTCGCGGAAGGTGCGGACCACGTCCGGACCGGACTCCGGCAGGCACAGCAGCTGCACGACCGAGAACTCCGGCAGCTCGTGCAGCTCCAGGGTGAGCGCGGTGGCGATGCCGAAGTTGCCGCCCCCGCCGTGCAGCGCCCAGAACAGGTCCGGGTTCTCGTCGGCGTTCGCGTGCACCCGCTCGGCCTCGGCGGTGACGAGTTCCACGCCGAGGAGGTTGTCGACGGCGAGGCCGAAGGCCCGGTCCAGCCAGCCGGTGCCGCCGCCCAGGACGAAGCCGCCGACACCGGTGGTGGAGGCACGCGCGCCGGTGGTCGCGAGGCCGTACGGCTGGGTGGCCCGGTCCAGGTGGCTGATCGTGGCGCCGCCCCCGATCCGGACGGCCTCGGCCGCCGGGTCGACGGTCACCTGGTGCATCCGGCGCAGGTCCACGACGAGGGCGCCGTCGATCCGGGCCCCTGCCAGGCCGTGTCCGCCGCCGCGCACCGCGACGCGCAGGTCCAGTTCGCGCGCGAAGCGGACGGCACGCACCACGTCGGCCGCGTCCGCGCACTGCGCGATCACGGCCGGGCGCCGGTCGGGCAGGGTGCTGAAGGCCGTCCGGGTGTCGTCGTAACCGGGGTCCCCCGGCGCGAACACGTCCCCGACCAGATCCTCGCGGAGCGCGGTCAGCGCCGCGCCCGCCTTGGAACGGGCAGCCATGGCAGCCCCCTTCCGGCAGGGTCCACCTTCCAGCCTAGGCCGGGCGGTGCGCCCCCGAAGGGGCGCGGGGACCTAACCGCCGTACGCCCCGGAGGCCGTCAGCCGCAGGGCCGTGTCGATCAGCGGCACGTGGCTGAACGCCTGCGGGAAGTTGCCCACCTGCCGCTGCAGGCGCGGGTCCCACTCCTCCGCCAGCAGACCGAGGTCGTTGCGCAGCGCGAGCAGCTTCTCGAACAGCTTGCGGGCCTCGTCCACCCGGCCGATCATCGCCAGGTCGTCCGCCATCCAGAACGAGCAGGCCAGGAAGGCCCCTTCGTCGCCGGGCAGACCGTCGACGCCCGCGTGGTCGCCCTCCGTCGGGTAGCGCAGGATGAACCCGTCGGGCGTGGACAGCTCGCGCTGGATCGCCTCGATCGTGCCGATCACCCGCTTGTCGTCCGGCGGCAGGAAGCCCATCTGCGGGATGAGCAGCAGCGAGGCGTCCAGCTCCTGGGAGCCGTAGGACTGCGTGAAGGTGTTGCGCTCCTTGTCGTAGCCCTTCTCGCACACGTCCCGGTGGATGTCGTCGCGCAGTTCCTTCCAGCGCTCCAGCGGGCCGTCCGCGTCCCCGGACTCGATCAGCTTGATGGTGCGGTCCACCGCGACCCAGGCCATCACCTTGGAGTGCACGAAGTGCCGGCGCGGGCCGCGCACCTCCCAGATGCCCTCGTCCGGCTCCTGCCAGTGGTCCTCCAGGTAGCGGATCAGCTTCAGCTGGAGCAGGGAGGCGTAGTCGTTGCGGGCCAGGCCCGTCATGTGGGCCAGGTGCAGGGCCTCGGTGACCTCGCCGTAGACGTCCAGCTGCAGCTGGTGCGCCGCGCCGTTGCCGACCCGGACCGGGGCGGAGTGCTCGTAGCCCGGCAGCCAGTCCAGCTCGGCCTCGCCCAGCTCACGCTCGCCGGCGATGCCGTACATGATCTGCAGGTTTTCCGGGTCGCCGGCGACCGCGCGCAGCAGCCACTCGCGCCAGGCGCGGGCCTCCTCGCGGTAGCCGGTGCGCAGGAGGGACGACAGGGTGATCGCGGCGTCGCGCAGCCAGGTGTAGCGGTAGTCCCAGTTGCGGACGCCGCCGATGTCCTCCGGCAGCGAGGTCGTGGGCGCGGCGACGATGCCGCCGGTCGGGGCGTACGTCAGCGCCTTCAGGGTGATCAGCGAACGGACCACCGCCTCGCGGTACGGCCCGTGGTACGTACAGTGCTCGACCCACTCCCGCCAGAAGTCCTCCGTCGCCTCCAGCGAGGTCTCCGGCTCCGGCAGCGCCGGCGGCTCCTTGTGCGAGGGCTGCCACGAGATGGTGAACGCGATCCGGTCACCCGGGGCGACGGTGAAGTCGGCGTACGTGGTCAGCGACTTTCCGTAGGTCTCGGCCTCCGTGTCGAACCACACCGAGTCCGGCCCGGCGACCGCCACCGTGCGGCCCTCGTGCTTGTGCACCCAGGGCACCACACGGCCGTAGGAGAACCGCATCCGCAGGGCGGAGCGCATCGGCACCCGGCCGGTGACGCCCTCCACGATCCGGATCAGCTGCGGCGCGCCCTCACGCGGGGGCATGAAATCGGTCACCCGGACCGTGCCGCGCGGGGTGTCCCACTCCGATTCCAGGATCAGCGAGTCGCCGCGGTAGCTCCGCCGGGCGGCCGCGGGCGGCTGCGCGTCGGCCGCGTGGGCCGGGCCGAGCCGCCAGAAGCCGTGCTCCTCGGTGCCCAGCAGGCCGGCGAAGATGGCGTGCGAGTCGAAGCGGGGCAGGCACAGCCAGTCCACCGTGCCGTCCCGGCAGACCAGTGCCGCGGTCTGCATGTCTCCGATGAGTGCGTAGTCTTCGATGCGCCCGGCCACGTGCAACTCCAGTCGAACGGCCACGTCACCCCCGCACAGGGGGCTGTCGCTAGTGCGGTCAAGGGGTCGTTGTTGTGCGTCGTTGAGCGGTGAAGCAAAGCAGCCTGCCGAGCCCTGAGGCAACACGACAGTCTTTGCTCAACGAACTGCCGCGCTCTCGTTGTTCCGGGTGGTGCAGGCGGGGGTGTGCCGTCGTTCCGGCCGGGCTCGGCAGCGAGTGTCCGAGCAGGATACGACGCACGTAGATGATCTGCGTGCCGCTCCGGGCAACCCGTGTGGGCCGAACGGGTGAGCAGCGGGTGATGAACGTGTGACTTCTGTGTGCCTGTGCTGACGCATGGGGCGACCTGCCCTGGATTCGGCGGGTGAGCGAGTCACTCCGGGGCGGCGCGACGGAGCCGCCCCGTGCCCGGCCGAGCGCGGAGCGTGGCCGGAAGCCATCTCGTCCAGGCGCTGATACCCTGGTAGCCCGTGGACCGGTGGGCCTGAAACCCCCGAACCGCAGCGACGGCACCCCCGGAGACCTCCGGGCCGGCAGCCGCACCGCACGACAGACCGCGACCACGGGAGCCCCCTCTTGGCCATGCCGCCCGCTGCTTTCCGACACAGCACAGCCACGACGACCAAGCACATCTTCGTCACCGGGGGTGTCGCCTCCTCGCTCGGCAAGGGCCTGACCGCCTCCAGCCTGGGCATGCTGCTCAAGGCCCGTGGCCTGCGCGTCGTGATGCAGAAGCTGGATCCGTACCTCAACGTCGATCCGGGCACGATGAACCCCTTCCAGCACGGTGAGGTCTTCGTCACCAACGACGGTGCCGAGACCGACCTGGACATCGGACACTACGAGCGCTTCCTCGACCGCGACCTGGACGGCAGCGCCAACGTCACTACAGGCCAGGTCTACTCGACCGTGATCGCCAAGGAGCGGCGCGGCGAGTACCTCGGTGACACCGTGCAGGTCATCCCGCACATCACCAACGAGATCAAGCACCGGATCCGGCGCATGGCGACGGACGAGGTCGACGTCGTCATCACCGAGGTCGGCGGCACGGTCGGCGACATCGAGTCGCTGCCCTTCCTGGAGACCGTCCGCCAGGTGCGCCACGAGGTCGGCCGGGACAACGTCTTCGTCGTGCACATCTCGCTGCTGCCGTACATCGGCCCCTCCGGCGAGCTGAAGACCAAGCCGACCCAGCACTCGGTCGCCGCGCTGCGCAACATCGGTATCCAGCCCGACGCGATCGTGCTGCGCTGCGACCGCGAGGTCCCGACCGCGATCAAGCGGAAGATCTCGCTGATGTGCGACGTCGACGAGGCCGCCGTGGTCGCCTGCCCGGACGCCCGCTCGATCTACGACATCCCGAAGACCGTGCACGGCGAGGGCCTGGACGCCTACGTCGTGCGCAAGCTCGACCTGCCGTTCCGTGACGTCGACTGGACGACCTGGGACGACCTGCTGGACCGCGTCCACAACCCCGACCACGAGATCACCCTCGCCCTGGTCGGCAAGTACATCGACCTGCCCGACGCCTATCTGTCGGTCACCGAGGCGCTGCGCGCCGGCGGCTTCGCCAACCGTGCCCGGGTGAAGATCAAGTGGGTCACCTCGGACGACTGCAAGACCCCGGCGGGCGCCAAGGCGCAGCTCGGCGACGTCGACGGCATCTGCATCCCCGGCGGCTTCGGCGACCGCGGTGTGCTCGGCAAGGTCGGCGCGATCCGCTACGCCCGCGAGAACAAGATCCCGCTGCTCGGCCTCTGCCTGGGCCTGCAGTGCATCGTGATCGAGGCCGCGCGGAACCTCGCCGACATCCCGGACGCCAACTCCACCGAGTTCGATTCGGCCACCGGCCACCCGGTCATCTCCACCATGGCCGAGCAGCTGGACATCGTCGCCGGTGAGGGCGACATGGGCGGCACCATGCGCCTGGGCATGTACCCGGCCAAGCTGGCCGAGGGCTCGATCGTGCGCGAGGTGTACGACGGCAAGGAGTACATCGAGGAGCGGCACCGCCACCGCTACGAGGTGAACAACGCCTACCGCACGGAGCTGGAGAAGAAGGCAGGGATCCAGTTCTCGGGCACCTCCCCGGACGGCAAGCTCGTCGAGTACGTGGAGTACCCGCGTGACGTCCACCCGTACCTGGTCGCCACGCAGGCGCACCCCGAGCTGCGCTCGCGGCCGACGCGTCCGCACCCGCTGTTCGCCGGCCTGGTGAAGGCCGCCGTGGAGCGGAAGATCTCGCAGTAACACAAGAGTTGTACGGTGGCCGGGGCGCGGACATTCAGAACGATCGCGCCCCGGCCGCTCGTGCATGTGTGGAAGGACAGGGCATGACGATCAAGGACACCGCGGAGGAGTGGGAGATCCGGGCGACGGAGACCCCCTTCACGGGCAACAAGACCTCCGTGCGCACCGACGAGGTGGTCATGCCCGACGGCTCGGTGGTCCGCCGCGACTACCAGGTCCACCCCGGTTCGGTCGCCGTCCTCGCCCTGGACCGGGAGGACCGGGTCCTGCTGATCAAGCAGTACCGCCACCCGGTGCGCCACAAGCTGTGGGAGATCCCGGCCGGCCTGCTCGACGTGCCCGGTGAGAACCCGCTGCACGCCGCCCAGCGCGAGCTGTACGAGGAGGCGCACGTCAAGGCCGATGACTGGCGGGTGCTGACGGACGTCTACACCACGCCCGGCGGCTGCGACGAGGCCGTACGGATCTTCCTCGCCCGTGACCTGTCCGCCGCCGAGGGCGAGCGGTTCGCGGCGGAGCACGAGGAGACCGACATGGAGCACGCGCGCGTGCCGGTCGAGGAACTGGTGCGCGGCGTCCTGGCCGGTGGTCTGCACAACAACTGCCTGGTCGTCGGGGTCCTCTCCCTGATGGCCGCCCGCAGCGGCGACGGCCTCGACGCGCTGCGCCCGGCCGACGCCCCCTGGCCGGCCCGCCCCTTCGCTTCCTGAACCGCACCCGTTCGGCGTACTGGTGTGACCATCGCCTGATCCGATCAGGGGATTCGTCCGCCGCGCTCCTCCCGGCCCGTCGCAGCGCGTGAACTAGGCTCGTCGCGAGCGAGCCAAGAAGCGAGCCAGGAGAGGCGCACGTTCGTGGCGGGAGATCCGCCGGGCCTGCGCGTGCGGTGGGACGGGAGTGTGGCCCGTGACGGATCAGGCGGTGGACACAGGCTTCGTGCGGCTGTCGGCGCACGCGGACGCGGACGACCGTTTCCTGGGCCGTACAAGGGAGTTGAAGGAGCTGCGCGCCGACATCGAGCGCGCCGGTCTGGACACCCTCTCCGGCCGCAAGGCGCCCCGCGCGCGCGTGCTCCTGATCGCGGGCCGCCCCGGCTCCGGCCGCACCGCCCTCGCCGAGGAACTCGTACGACAGGTCGCGGACGGCTACCCGGACGGGGTGCTGCGGGCCCGGCTCAGCGAACCCGACGGCACCCCCGTCCCGGTCGCGCGCGCCGCCCGCGAGCTGCTCGCCGCACTGGAGCTGCCCGCCCCGGCCGGCGCCGCCGAGGACGACCTCACCGCGGCGCTGCGCACCGCCCTCGCCGACCGGCGCGCCCTGCTGCTGCTGGACGACGCGGCCGGCGCCGAGCAGGTCGACGCGCTGCTTCCGGAGGCCCCGGACTGCCTGGTCGTGGCCGTCTCCTCGGGTCCGCTCACCGGCATCGCGGACGTCAGGCCCTGCACCCTGGGCGGTCTGGACACCAAGTCCGCGGTGGAACTGCTCATCCGCTACACCGGCGCGGTCCGCGTCACGGTCGATCCGCGCTCCGCCGAGAGCCTGGTCGAGGCCTGCCAGGGTCATCCGGCAGCGCTCGTGCTGGCCGGCGGCTGGCTCGCCGCCCGTCCCAAGTCCGCCGTCTCCGACCTCGCCAAGCGGCTGCACACCGCCGACGACGGCACGGACGGCACCCCGCTGGCCCGCGTCTTCCGGCACGTGTACAGCGAGCTGCCCGGCCCGGCCGCCCGGATGCTGCCCCTGCTCTCCCTCGCCCCGGCCGGTCTGATCGACCCGCACACGGCCTCGGCCCTCGCCGGCTGCTCGGTCGACGCCGCCCGCGCCGCCCTGGACGACTTCGTCGCCGTCGGCCTGCTGCGCACGGTGGACTCCCCGCTGCCCCAGTACAAGGTCCCCGGCTGTCTGAACCCCCTGCTGCGCGCCCTCGCCGAGGGGCAGGAGCGGCCCGCGGAGCTGCAGCTGGCCCGGGCCCGGATGCTGGAGCGCACCGTGCGGCTGCTGCAGGCCTGCCGGGCGATCACCGAGACGGACAGCCCGCAGGCCCGGGAGAAGCTGAACGCCATGCCGCGCGAGGTGCGCTTCCCCAGTCCCCGGGCGGCCGCCGACTGGCTGCTCGTCCGGCGGCCCGCGCTGCTGGCGTCCGCGCGTCTCGCGGTGGCCGACGGCGAGCTCGACACCCTGGCCCGGCGGCTGATGTCCCAGCTGGTCAGGGCCCTGGTCGCGCATGTCGGCACCCAGGCGGCCGCCGCCGACCTGTACGACGTGCACAGCCTCGTCCTCGATGTCGCCGAGCGGCGGGGACTGGTCCGGGAGAAGGCCGCGGCGCTGCTGAACCTGGGTGACGTGGACGCGCAGACCGGCCGTACCCGGGCCGCGCTGGCACGATATCGGTTGGCTCTGGACGCCGGACGCAGAGCAAATGACCCGTACGCCACGGGTCGCGCAATGGAATCCGTAGGTGGCGCGTACCAGGAGCTCGGTGACTACGACCGGGCCGCCGACTGGTTCGGCCGGGCCCTGGCCGAGCGGCTGGCCCGCGGCGAGCGCGAGCAGGTCGCCCGGCTGTACGGCCGGATCGCCACCACCCACACCTACGCGGGCCGCTACGGCGAGGCCCTCAGGAACTGGCGGGCCGCCGTCGCCGGTCACCGCAGGCGCGGCGATGTCGCGGCGCACGCGCGGGCGTTGAGCGAGCTGGCCCGGGTGCAGGAGTACGCGGGGCGGTTCGAGGAGTCGCTGCGCACCTGCCAGGAGGCGGTGGAGTGGGCGCGGCGCGCCGAGGACGTCCGACTGCAGGCCGCGGTGCAGCTCCGGCTGGCCGACACGCTGGAGCACCTCGGGGACCCCACCGCCGCCCGTCTGCACCGCGCGGCGGCCGGGCGCATGCTGGACGAGGAGGCCCAGGAGAGTGGGACAAGCCCGAATCAAGACGCTAACGCCTGCGAAATCCGTAGTGCATCCAACGAAGATTGATGCAATGAAAGGCTAGACAGGCGGAACGCCTTCATTAAACTGGCTCTGCCGCACGTTCTCCTGCGGTGTCTCCCGGTGTGCTCTGCATGCCTGGGTATGTCATGTAATGCACCCCCCCATACCCTCTGAGCCAAGGACCGTGATCGACGTGAAGGTCGGCATCCCCCGCGAGGTCAAGAACAACGAGTTCCGGGTGGCCATCACCCCCGCCGGTGTGCACGAGCTGGTGCGCAGCGGCCACCAGGTCGTCGTCGAGCGGGGTGCCGGCCTCGGCTCCTCGATCACGGACGAGGAGTACGTCTCCGCCGGTGCCGCGATCCTCGACACCGCCGACGAGGTGTGGGCCACCGCCGACCTGCTGCTGAAGGTCAAGGAGCCCATCGCGGAGGAGTACCACCGCCTCCGCAAGGACCAGATCCTCTTCACCTACCTGCACCTGGCCGCCTCCAAGGAGTGCACGGACGCGCTCATCGAGTCCGGCACCACGGCCATCGCCTACGAGACCGTCGAGCTGCCGAACCGCGCGCTGCCGCTGCTCGCCCCGATGTCCGAGGTCGCGGGCCGGCTCGCCCCGCAGGTCGGCGCCTACCACCTGATGCGCGCGGCCGGCGGCCGTGGCGTGCTGCCGGGCGGCGTCCCGGGCGTGACCCCGGCCAAGTGCGTCGTCATCGGCGGCGGTGTCTCCGGCTGGAACGCCACCCAGGTCGCCGTCGGCATGGGCTTCGACGTGACCCTGCTCGACCGCGACATCAACAAGCTGCGCGAGGCCGACAAGATCTTCGGTACGAAGGTCAAGGCGATCATGTCCAACACCTTCGAGCTGGAGAAGGCCGTCCTCGACGCCGACCTCGTCATCGGCGCGGTCCTCATCCCGGGCGCCAAGGCCCCGAAGCTGGTCACCAACGAGCTGGTGGCCCGCATGAAGCCCGGAAGTGTTCTTGTCGACATCGCGATCGACCAGGGCGGCTGCTTCGAGGACTCCCACCCGACGACGCACGCCGAGCCGACCTTCAAGGTGCACAACTCGGTCTTCTACTGCGTCGCCAACATGCCCGGCGCGGTGCCCAGCACCTCCACCAACGCCCTCACCAACGCGACGCTGCCGTACATCGTCTCGCTGGCCAACAACGGCTGGGTCGAGGCGCTGCGCCGCGACGCCGCGCTCGCCAAGGGTCTCAACACCCATGACGGCAAGGTCGTTTACAAGGAGGTCGCAGAGGCGCACGGCCTGGAGTACGTGGAGCTGGAGTCCCTGCTCGGCTGACGCCCGGCCGACCCCGGTGGCCTGACGGACCGCTAAGTCAGCATCAGGTAAAAGGCGATTCGTCAACACATGTCGTCAACCCCGCGCATCCGGCCGGACCTTGCCCGACAAGGTCCGGCCGGATGTGTGTATGGTCACTTGGCGACTCTTGGTCAACTCGCCTCGAACGCAACCCTTCGACCGATTCGTACACCGGTGAAACCTGCTGTGCGACGGCCGTACGCCCTTGACAGCGAGATGTTTCATTGCCGACACATCCTGCCGGGTCCGGCGGATTGTGTTGCTGCGGACCGCCGACACGCCATAGAGTCGCCAACCGTCGGCATGGTGCCACGCTGACCTTGTCTAGAAGTTTCCTGGTCACCAAGGAGGTAAGACGACTTGTGAATGAGTCGACATTTTCTCCCGGGGGTGGTCAACCAGGAATGCCTGTACGGGGCCAGGGCTCCGCGGGATTCGAGGCTGTCGGCTCCGTAGCTGTGCGCACCTTCGCAGCCCACCAGAGTCCGGGACCGCAGACCGCCCGGACAGCACACCAGAGCATGGATGGCCATCACGTGAACGCCATGGCCGGCGACGGAAGTGGCGCGCCCCACAACCAATTCGCCGACTACGACGAACTGCCCGAGGGGCACTTCTACGACCCCGACGCCGAGTACGAGCCCGATCCCGAGTACGCGGCCACGCTCGCGCCCGACGCGGCCCGCCAGCGCCGCGAGCGCATCGGCCCGACCGGGCGCCCGCTGCCGTACTTCCCGATCCCGGGCCCGCTGACCGACCACGGCCCCGCGAAGATCATCGCGATGTGCAACCAGAAGGGCGGCGTCGGCAAGACGACGTCGACCATCAACCTGGGTGCCGCGCTCGCGGAGTACGGCCGGCGCGTGCTCCTCGTGGACTTCGACCCGCAGGGCGCGCTGTCGGTGGGACTCGGTGTCAACCCGATGGAACTCGACCTGACGGTCTACAACCTGCTCATGGAGCGGGGTATGTCCGCGGACGAGGTCCTGCTGAAGACGGCGGTCCCCAACATGGACCTGCTGCCCTCCAACATCGATCTGTCGGCCGCCGAGGTCCAGCTGGTCTCGGAGGTCGCCCGCGAGTCGACCCTGCAGCGGGCGCTCAAGCCGGTGATGCCCGACTACGACTACATCGTGATCGACTGTCAGCCCTCGCTCGGCCTGCTCACCGTCAACGCACTGACGGCCGCTCACAAGGTGATCGTGCCGCTGGAGTGCGAGTTCTTCGCCCTGCGCGGTGTGGCCCTGCTGACCGAGACCATCGAGAAGGTCCAGGAGCGGCTCAACCCCGAGCTGGAACTGGACGGCATCCTCGCCACGATGTACGACTCGCGCACGGTCCACAGCCGTGAGGTGCTGGCCCGCGTGGTCGAGGCCTTCGACGACCACGTCTACCACACGGTCATCGGCCGCACGGTCCGCTTCCCGGAGACCACGGTCGCCGGAGAGCCGATCACCACCTACGCCTCCAACTCCGTCGGTGCCGCCGCCTACCGTCAGCTCGCCAGGGAGGTGCTCGCCCGGTGTCACGCCGAGTGAGTCTGCCCGGGGCCGACGAACTCTTCCGTACGACAGGGGGGATGGCACTTCAGCCGTCGACTCCCCGGCGCGCGGCCAACGGTGAGGCCCGGGTGCCGGCTCCCGCGGGGGAGAGCGACGACATGGCCGCCGGCGAGGACGCACCGCAGTCGGTGCCCGTCCAGGGCGGCGACGGAGAGGGCGCGGAGCACGCCGCGGCGGAGGCGGAACCCGCCGACGCCGGCGAGTCCCGCACCCGGCCGTCCCGGCGGCAGGCGGCGCAGGAAGGTTCTGGCGCCGCTCAGCCGCGCAAGCGGGGGCGGGCGGCGTCGCGGCGGCCCAGCGGGCGCGAGCGGCACGACGAGAAGATCACGGTGTATGTCTCGGCCGAGGAGCTGATGGACCTGGAGCACGCCCGTCTGGTGCTCCGGGGCGAGCACGGGCTCGCGGTCGACCGCGGGCGGATCGTGCGGGAGGCGGTGGCCGTGGTCCTGGCCGACCTGGAGTCCCGCGGGGACGCGAGCATCCTGGTACGGCGGCTGCGGGGGCGGTAGGGGTAGCCTGCGGGGGCTATGACCTCGAAGGACGTTCCCCTCCCCGGCACCGGAGCCGGCCGTCGGCGTGCGTTGGGGCGGGGCCCGGGGGTCTCGCCGGTCGAGGTCGCGGGCCCGGCTGAGCCCGGTGGCGCGGAACCGGACGAGGCGCCCGGCGCGGTGCCGGAGGAGCCCGCGGTACCCGAGGAGCCCGCGGTACCTGAAGAGTCCACGGTTGCCGAAGAGCCCGCGGTTGCCGGGCCCTCTGCGGTTCCCGGGCCCGGAGAACCCCGTGACGGCGTCTTCAAGGTCCGGCTCGCCAACTTCGAGGGCCCCTTCGACCTCCTCCTCCAGCTGATCTCCAAGCACAAGATGGACGTCACCGAGGTGGCCCTCTCCAAGGTCACCGACGAGTTCATGGCGCACATCCGGGCCATGGGCCCCGACTGGGACCTCGACCAGACGACCGAGTTCCTCGTCGTCGCCGCCACGCTGCTGGACCTGAAGGCGGCCCGGCTGCTGCCCGCCGCCGAGGTCGAGGACGAGGCCGACCTCGCGCTGCTGGAGGCCCGCGACCTGCTGTTCGCGCGGCTGCTGCAGTACCGCGCGTACAAACAGATCGCCGACATCTTCAACCAGCGCCTCGACGACGAGGCCCGCCGCCGGCCCCGTACCGTCGGCCTGGAACCGCACCACGCCGAGCTGCTGCCCGAGGTCGTCATCACCATCGGCCCCGAGGGCTTCGCCCGACTCGCGGTCAAGGCGATGCAGCCCAAGCCCAAGCCCCGGGTCTACGTCGACCACATCCACGCCCCGCTGGTCAGCGTGCAGGAGCAGGCCCGGTTCGTCGTGACCAGGCTCAGGGAACTGGGCGAGGCGAGCTTTAGGGTGCTGGTCGAGGACACCGGGGACACCCTCACCGTCGTGGCCCGGTTCCTCGCCCTGCTGGAGCTGTACCGCGAGAAGGCCGTCGCCCTGGAGCAGGAGACCGCGCTCGGGGAGCTGCTCGTGCGCTGGACCGGCGGGGACGCGGACACGGCACCGATGGTCACCGACGAGTTCGACCGGCCGCCCGAGCCGCCCAAGGAGGAGAAGAAGCCATGAGCGAGCAGACCACGGAGGTACCGGCCGGGCTGCGGTCCGTGGCCGGTCTCGACCTCAAGCCCGCCCTGGAGGCGATGCTCATGGTCGTGGACGAGCCCGCGACCGAGGAGCACCTGGCGAAGCTGCTGGAGTGGCCGAGACGCCAGGTGGCGGACGCACTGCGGGAACTGGCCGACGAGTACGCCGTGCAGGGCCGCGGCTTCGAGCTGCGGTTCGTCGCCGGCGGCTGGCGTTTCTACACCCGCGCCGCGTACGCGCCGGCCGTCGAGCGGCTGGTCCTGGACGGCCAGACCGCCCGCCTCACCCAGGCGGCACTGGAGACCCTCGCGGTGGTCGCCTATCGCCAGCCGGTCAGCCGCAGCCGCGTCTCCGCCGTACGCGGAGTCAACTGCGACGGCGTGATGCGCACCCTGCTGCAGCGCGGTCTGGTCGAGGAGGCGGGCACGGAACCCGAAACAGGTGCGATCCTGTACAGGACGACGAACTACTTCCTGGAGCGGATGGGCCTGCGTGGCCTGGACGAGCTTCCGGAGCTCGCGCCCTTCCTCCCGGAGGCGGAGGCGATCGAGGCCGAGACCCAGGAGGGAGTCCCGTCGTTCGATCCGGACGCGCCCGACGCGCCCGGTGTTGAGGACGCAGACGACTAAGACGGAACTTTGATGCGAAGCAGCGGCAGCGGAAAGAGCGGCGGACGCGGTAACCACCGCGGTGCCGGCAACAACAGGGACGAGCGGCAGGGGCAGGGCCGTCCCCGCAAGCCCCGCCCCGAGGAGCGCCGCTACGACGTGGGCCCCGGCGCCTCCCAGGACGGCCCCAAGTCCGGGCGCGGCGGCAGCGCGCGCGGCGGCGCCAAGGGCGGCCCGAAGAAGCCCCAGCAGGGGCGCGGGCGTACCGCTCCGGCGCGCTCGCGGGAGTACGAGACGCGCGCCGAGGAGCGCAACCGGGAGCGCTACGAGGGCAAGAAGGACATCAAGCTGCCCAAGACCTTCCCGGGCGCCGAGCAGGAGGGCGAGCGGCTGCAGAAGGTCCTCGCGCGGGCGGGCTACGGCTCGCGGCGGGCCTGCGAGGAGCTGATCGAGCAGGCGAGGGTCGAGATCAACGGCGAGATCGTGCTGGAGCAGGGCCGACGGGTCGATCCGGAGAAGGACGAGGTCAAGGTCGACGGCCTGACGGTCGCCACGCAGTCGTACCAGTTCTTCTCGCTGAACAAGCCCGCCGGTGTCGTCTCCACGATGGAGGACCCGGAGGGGCGCCAGTGCCTCGGGGACTACGTCACCAACCGCGAGACCCGGCTCTTCCACGTCGGCCGGCTGGACACCGAGACCGAGGGCGTCATCCTCCTCACCAACCACGGTGAGCTGGCGCACCGCCTCACGCACCCCAAGTACGGCGTGAAGAAGACCTACCTCGCGGCGATCGTCGGCCCGATCCCGCGCGACCTGGGCAAGCGTCTGAAGGACGGCATCCAGCTGGAGGACGGCTACGCGCGCGCGGACCACTTCCGGGTGGTCGAGCAGACCGGCAAGAACTACCTGGTCGAGGTGACCCTGCACGAGGGCCGCAAGCACATCGTGCGCCGGATGCTGGCGGAGGCCGGCTTCCCGGTCGAGAAGCTGGTGCGCACCTCCTTCGGCCCGATCACCCTCGGCGACCAGAAGTCGGGCTGGCTGCGGCGCCTGTCGAACACCGAGGTCGGCATGCTGATGAAGGAAGTCGACCTCTAAACCGCCTTGCTGTGATCACCATCCCCGCTTATTGTCAGAGTGACGATAAAAGGGGATGGTGATTCGCGTGTCCGAACGCGCCGCAACGGGAGCACTCCTCGGCCTCGCCCTCGGCGACGCCCTCGGCTTTCCGGCCGAGTTCCACGACGTGCCGCAGATCCTCGCCACGTGGGGGCCCTGGCGTGAGATGGAGCTGCCGGGACGCGCCCGCGTCTCCGACGACACGCAGATGACCCTGGCCCTCGGGCGCGCCCTGCGGACCGCCATGGAGCGCGGAGCCCTCGCCCCGAAGCGGCTGGAGCGGCCGCTGCGCGAGGAGTTCGTGGACTGGTACCACTCGCCGGAGAACAACCGCGCCCCGGGCCGTACCTGCCTGACCGCGTGCGCCTTGCTGAAGGAGGACGGCCGGGCCTGGCAGGACGCCAGCCAGATCGGCTCCAAGGGCTGCGGCGCCAACATGCGGGTCGCGCCGATCGGGCTCGTCCCCGGCCTGAGTGACGAACAGCGGTCCGGCGCCGCCCAGTTGCAGTCCGCCCTCACCCACGGCCACCCCACCGCGCTCGCCGCCTCCGACCTCACCGCGCACGCCGTCCGTCTGCTCGCCCAGGGCGCCGACCCGGTCGGACTCGTCGGACAGCTGCGCTCGTACGCGCTCGACCACCGGACCCGGTACGACCGCACCTGGCTCGGCGACCTGTGGACCCGGTCCCAGGACCCCAGCCCCGAGCACTTCGTCGCACGCGGCTGGGACGAGTGCCTGGCGGTCCTGGAGCGGCTCCAGGAGGCCGTGCGGACCGTCTCGCCGGAGACCGACCCGTGCCTGGCCACCGGAGCGGGCTGGATCGCCGAGGAGGCCTTCGCCACCGGGCTGCTGTGCTTCCTGCTCTTCCCCGACGAGCCCGTCACCGCCCTGCGCCGGGCCGCCTGCTCCTCCGGCGACTCCGACTCCATCGCCTGCCTCACCGGCGCCTTCGCGGGCGCCTGGCTGGGCGCGGACGCCTGGCCGGCCGACTGGGCCGCGCGGATCGAGCACCGGGAGGACCTGTTGGCGCTGGGCGCACTCTGGGACGCTTAGCCCCATGATCGAAGATCTCGACATCGACCTCGCACCCGTGGTCGCGGAACAGCCCGACCCCCTGCTGTTCGCGACCGTCTCCGGAGCCCATCTGTACGGCTTCCCCTCGCAGGACTCCGACGTGGACCTGCGGGGCGTCCATCTGCTTCCCGCGGCCGACCTCGTCGGACTGCGCGAGCCGGAGGAGACCCGCTCACGGACCTGGGTGCGCTACGGCGTCGAGCTGGACCTCGTCACCCACGACCTGCGCAAGTTCGTCCGGCTGATGCTGCGCCGCAACGGCTATGTCCTGGAGCAGCTCCTCTCGCCCCTGGTCGTGCGGACCACCGAGGCGCACCGCGAGCTGGCCGCGCTCGTGCCCGGCGTCCTCACCGGCCACCACGCCCACCACTACCGGGGCTTCGCGCTGACACAGTGGCGGCTGTTCGAGAAGACCGGCGAACTCAAGCCGCTGCTCTACACGTTCCGGGTGCTGCTCACCGGCATCCACCTCATGCGCAGCGGCGAGGTCCAGGCCCACCTGCCCACGCTCCTGGAGCTGGTCGGCGCACCGGGCTACGTGCCGGACCTCATAGCGGCCAAGGGCGAGCGGGAGCACGGGGCGGCCGGCATCGAGCACGCGCACGTGGCGGCCGACGTGGAGCGGCTGCACACCCTGCTCGACGAGGCCCAGGCCGCCTCATCCCTGCCGGAGGCGCCCACCGCGTACGACGCCCTGCACGACTTCGTCATACGGCTCCGTCTGCACGGCTGAGTCCCCGGGGCAGGCGTGCGCCCGCACGGCTGAGTCCCGGCGTGCCCGGAACAGGAAGTCGGCCACGCGTGCGTGGTCCGGCTCCGCCGGCAGCGGGGTGTGGTCCAGGGCCCGCTCCGTCTCCGCCCCCAGCCGGGCCATCCACGCCTCGACGCCGGCCCAGGGGAGCTCGCCCCGCTTCACCGCGAGCAGCGGCTCCCGCTGGTCACCGACCTCGATCCGCAGCTCGCCGGTGCGCAGCAGGTCGCGGGCGGACATCAGCAGACGCAGCAGGTGCATGGCGTGCTTCCAGCGCGGGGCGCCCGTCGTGCGGACGTCGGCGTCGAGCTTCCTGCGCTGGCCGAGGGCGTAGCGCGTGAAGGTGCCGTAGACCTGCCGGGAGAGGAAGGCGTCGCGCAGGGACAGCAGCTCCCGGCCGGTGTCGTCCATGCGCTCCACGAGCGGGGAGTGCAGGCACTCCAGGATGTTCGGATTGCCCCGCAGCGCCAGCTCGCAGAACCGCTCCAGTTCCCAGGAGAACTGCTCCTCGCCCGGCCCCTCCACATGCGTCGGCGGCTTCTCGAACCGCCAGTACAGGAAGGTGGGGGCGAGGAACACGCCCCGCCGGTCGGTGTCGCTCGTGTCCGTCGCCAGACCGAAGGCCCGGGAACCCATGACACAGGCGTAGACGGTGTGGTCGCGTACCAGGGTCTCGGGCTGCATGCCGGGAGCGTACGCGGCCCCCTCAGCTCAGGTGGATCGAATTCGCCTCCACCGTGATCGACTTCTGCGGAAGCGGCTTGGTCGCGGGGCCGTGGGCCACCGCGCCGTCGGCGATGTGGAACTTGCTGCCGTGACAGGGGCAGTCGATCGTGCCGTCCGCGACCGTGCCGACCGTGCAGCCCATGTGGGTGCAGATCGCCGAGAAGGCCTTGAACTCGCCCTTCTTCGGCTGGGTGACGACGACCTTCTGTTCCTTGAAGATCTTCCCGCCCCCCTCCGGGATGTCACTCGTCTGCGCCAGATCCTTCCCGTGGGAGGAGCCGGAGACCGGTGCCCCGGAGCCCGGGGAGGTGGGGGCCGGGGAGGCGGGCGCCGGAGACGAGGGCTTCGCGGACGACGCCACCGGGGAACTCTTGCCGTTGCTGCCGCCGCATCCCACGCATCCCGCGGCGAGCGCCGCCGCGCCCGTCGCCAAAGCCGTGCGCCGCGTCGCGGGCTGGTTCATGTCACCACTCCGTACAGACGTTGGAGGACAGGGTCCGTTGAAGAACAAAGGGCTGAACCGGTGCATACCGGATCAGCCGCATCGTCTCAGCGATCGGGCGCCGTGCGCCGTGTCCGCGCGGGCTGACTACGCTGGACGGACCAAGAACAGATCCGCACGTCAGCAGGGAGCAGCGCCGTGGCGGTACGAGCGGTCCGGGGGGCCGTCCAACTGGAGCGGGACGAGGCCGGACACATGGACGAGCAGGTCGGAGCCCTGCTCACCGCGGTCCTGGAGCGGAACGGGCTGACCACCGACGACCTGATCAGCATCTGGTTCACGGCCACCCCCGACCTGCACAGCGACTTCCCGGCCGCGGCCGCCCGCAAGCTCGGCATCGTCGACGTGCCCCTGATCTGCGCGCAGGAGCTGGACATCGAGGGCGCCATGCCCCGGGTCGTGCGGATCCTCGCGCACATCGAGTCGGACAGGCCCCGCGCCGACATCAGCCACGTCTACCTCGGTGCCGCGGCCGCCCTGCGCAAGGACATCGCCCAGTGAGAACCGCACTCGTCATCGGCACCGGCCTCATCGGCACCTCCGCCGCCCTGGCACTCGTCCAGCGCGGCGTCGTCGTCCACCTCGCCGACCACGACCCCGAACAGGCCCGCACGGCCGCCGCGCTGGGCGCCGGCACCGATGAGGCCCCCGAAGGCCGCGTCGACCTGGCGGTCGTGGCCGCCCCGCCCGCGCACGTGGCCGGTGTCCTCGCGGACGCCATGCGCCGCGGCGTGGCCCGCGGCTACCTGGACGTGGCCAGCGTCAAGGGCGGCCCGCGCCGCGAGCTGGAGGCGCTCGGCCTCGACCTGACGGCGTACATCGGCACGCATCCGATGTCCGGCCGGGAGAAGTCCGGCCCGCTGGCCGCGACCGGTGACCTCTTCGAAGGCCGCCCGTGGGTGCTCACCCCGACCCGGGACACCGACACCGAGGTGCTGAACCTCGCCCTGGAGCTGGTCTCCCACTGCCGGGCCGTCCCGGTGGTCATGGACGCCGACGCCCATGACCGTGCCGTCGCCCTCGTCTCGCACATGCCCCACCTGGTGTCCAGCATGGTCGCCGCGCGCCTGGAGCACGCCGAGGAGGCCGCCGTACGGCTGTGCGGGCAGGGCATCCGGGACGTGACCCGGATCGCCGCCTCCGACCCGCGCATGTGGATCGACATCCTGTCCGCGAACCCGGGACCGGTCGCCGACCTGCTCTCCGACGTCGCCGCCGACCTGGGCGAGACCGTCGAGGCCCTGCGCGCCCTGCAGTCCGCCGACGAGGCCAAGCGGAGCGAGGGCACCGCCGGCATCGAGGACGTGCTGCGCCGCGGGAACGCGGGCCAGGTGCGGGTACCCGGCAAGCATGGCAGCGCCCCGCGGGTGTACGAGACCGTCGTCGTGCTCATCGACGACCAGCCCGGCCAGCTGGCCCGCATCTTCGCGGACGCGGGACGGGCCGGGGTCAACATCGAGGACGTGCGCATCGAGCACGCCACCGGGCAGCAGGCCGGTCTGGTCCAGCTTTCCGTGGAGCCCAAGGCGGCAGCCGTCCTGAAGGAGGCGCTCCGTGAGCGCGGGTGGGCTCTGCGGCAGTAGGGACCGCCGGCGGATCCCGTGTGCGTCCGGACGAGTGACCCGCACCCAGTAACCTTGTGCAGGGCGCTCTCGCTCCCCGCATCCCGCCCGCACCGCACCAGGAAGGTGTCCCTCCGTGGAAAACGGCGCCGCCCCGACCGCCAAGCCCGTGATCGTCGCGATCGACGGCCCCTCCGGCACCGGCAAGTCGAGCACGTCGAAGGCCGTCGCCGCGCAGCTCGGCCTGAGCTACCTGGACACCGGAGCCCAGTACCGGGCGATCACCTGGTGGATGGTGACCAACGGCATCGACCTGGAGGACCCGACCGCCATCGCGGCCGTCGCCGGCAAGCCGGAGATCGTCTCCGGCACGGACCCGGACAAGCCGACCATCACCGTCGACGGCATCGACGTGGCCGGCCCGATCCGCACCCAGGAGGTCACCTCCAGGGTCAGCGCGGTCAGCGCGGTGCCCGAGGTGCGCTCCCGGATCACCGAGCTGCAGCGCTCGCTGGCCGCCGGCGCGGAGCGCGGCATCGTCGTCGAGGGACGTGACATCGGTACGACCGTCCTCCCCGACGCCGACCTGAAGATCTTCCTCACCGCCTCTCCGGAGGCCCGCGCGGCCCGCCGCAGCGGCGAGCTGAAGGGCGCCGACGTCCACGCCACGCGTGAGGCGCTGATCAAGCGGGACGCGGCCGACTCCAGCCGCAAGACCTCGCCGCTCGCCAAGGCCGACGACGCGGTCGAGGTGGACACCACCGAGCTCACCCTCGCCCAGGTCATCGAGTGCGTCGTCACCCTGGTCGAGGAGAAGCGGGCCGGGAAGTGAGCCTTCCGTCACGCGGGGAGGACGGCCTTCCCTCCGCACGGGGTGCCGAGGTCGGCCGGCGCATCGGCGTCGGCCTGATGCACGGACTGTGGAAGCCGCGGGTGCTCGGCGCCTGGAAGGTGCCGGCCACCGGCCCGGTGATCTTCGCGGTGAACCACTCCCACAACATCGACGGCCCGATGGTCATGGGCGTGGCCCCCCGGCCGACGCACTTCCTGATCAAGAAGGAAGCCTTCATCGGCCCGCTGGACCCCTTCCTGACCGGCATCGGCCAGGTCAAGGTGGACCGCGCCGCGGCCGACCGCACGGCGATCGGCCGGGCCCTCGGCGTGCTGGAGGCCGGGGGAGTGCTGGGCATCTTCCCGGAGGGCACCCGGGGCGAGGGCGACTTCGCCTCGCTGCGCGCCGGGCTCGCCTACTTCGCGGTCCGCGGCGGGGCGCCGATCGTGCCCGTCGCCGTCCTGGGAAGCTCCGGCAGGCGCGGACGGTTGATAAAGGGGCTCCCGCCCCTGCGCTCGCGCATCGACGTCGTCTTCGGCGACCCCTTCGACGCGGGGGACGGCAGCGGACGGCGTACGCGCAGGGCGCTGGACGAGGCGACCGAGCGCATCCAGAAGCAGCTCACCAGCCACCTGGAAAACGCCAGGCGCCTGACCGGGCGCTAGGCGACACTTGAGTAGTGGATCAGCCGGGAGAAAGCCGGGCGATCCACCGATCACCACGAACGAACGAGGTACGGACTTCATGAACGACCAGATCCAGCCCGACGGCTCGGACGCGTACGAGGGCGCGCACGAGTACGACCACGGGGCTCTCGGCGACGCCGAGTACGCGGAGTTCATGGAGCTCGCCGCGGAAGAGGGCTTCGACATCGAGGACGTCGAGGGCGCCATCGAGGCGGCGGGCCACGGTCCGCTGCCCGTGCTCGCCGTCGTCGGCCGCCCCAATGTCGGCAAGTCGACCCTGGTGAACCGGATGATCGGCCGCCGCGAGGCGGTCGTCGAGGACCGGCCGGGCGTCACCCGTGACCGCGTCACCTACGAGGCCGAGTGGGCCGGCCGCCGCTTCAAGGTCGTCGACACCGGCGGCTGGGAGCAGGACGTCCTCGGCATCGACGCCTCCGTGGCCGCCCAGGCCGAGTACGCGATCGAGGCGGCCGACGCCGTCGTCTTCGTCGTGGACGCCAAGGTGGGCGCGACCGACACCGACGAGGCCGTCGTCCGGCTGCTGCGCAAGGCCGGCAAGCCGGTCGTGCTGTGCGCCAACAAGGTCGACGGCCCGAGCGGCGAGGCCGACGCGGCCTACCTGTGGAACCTGGGCCTCGGCGAGCCGCACCCCGTCTCGGCCCTGCACGGCCGCGGCACCGGTGACATGCTCGACGCCGTCCTGGAGGTCCTGCCGAACGCGCCCGAGCAGTCCTTCGGCACCGCGATCGGCGGCCCCCGCCGCATCGCGCTCATCGGCCGCCCGAACGTCGGCAAGTCCTCCCTGCTGAACAAGGTCGCGGGCGAGGAGCGCGTCGTCGTCAACGAGATGGCGGGCACGACCCGCGACCCGGTCGACGAGATGATCGAACTCGGCGGCAAGACCTGGAAGTTCGTGGACACCGCCGGCATCCGCAAGCGCGTCCACCTCCAGCAGGGCGCCGACTACTACGCCTCCCTGCGCACGGCCGCCGCCGTGGAGAAGGCCGAGGTCGCGGTCGTCCTGATCGACGCCTCCGAGAACATCTCCGTGCAGGACCAGCGGATCATCACCATGGCCGTCGAGGCGGGCCGCGCGATGGTCATCGCCTACAACAAGTGGGACACCCTCGACGAGGAGCGCCGCTACTACCTGGAGCGGGAGATCGAGACCGAGCTGGGCCAGGTCGTCTGGGCCCCGCGCGTGAACGTCTCGGCGCGCACCGGCCGCCACATGGAGAAGCTGGTCCCGGCGATCGAGACCGCCCTCGCCGGCTGGGAGACCCGCGTCCCCACCGGCCGCCTGAACGCCTTCCTCGGCGAGCTGGTCTCGGCCCACCCGCACCCGGTCCGGGGCGGCAAGCAGCCGCGCATCCTGTTCGGCACCCAGGCCGGCACCAAGCCGCCGCGGTTCGTCCTGTTCGCCTCCGGCTTCATCGAGGCGGGCTACCGCCGCTTCATCGAGCGCCGGCTGCGCGAGGAGTTCGGCTTCGAGGGCACCCCGATCCACATCTCGGTGCGGGTGCGCGAGAAGCGCGGCGCGAAGAAGAAGTAGCAACAGCGGTACGACGTGAAGGGCGGCGCCTGGAGAACCAGGTGCCGCCCTTCACCGTGCGCCGGTCACACGCCCCGGCGCGGCCCCGGAGGAAGGGCCGCCGGCACATGCTGCATCCCGGTGTCGTGCTGTTGCCGGCCCAGCGTGCCGATCCGCTGCCACTGCGACTGCTGCCGCGCGCTGTAGGCCCCCGCGCTGTAGGCGCTGTACGAGCTGCTGAACGACCCCGCCCGGTGCCCGCCGTAGCCGCCCGTGCGGTCCGGAAGCTGACCGAAGGGGCTGAACCTCAGCCCCTCCTCCCCGCTCCGGTCGCCCGGCAGCGTGCGGAAACTCTTGACCCACTCCGCGTAGAGCGAGTCGTAGATCGGCGTGGCCGAGGCACCACCAGCCCCTTCCTGCCCCGTCCGGGCGGAGGGAATGGAGGAGAACGAGGACCGGCGGGGAGAAGTGTCGTATGCGTGCACGTATGTCCAAACGACGGCCCCCCTAAAGAGATGCGGTCCCGCAGCATGCCTTTAGGGGCGCGCGGAACTGCGCGAACCACCGCGTACCACCCGCGGCCGCCCACGCACCACAGCGCCCCGCCCCGCAGGCGAGAAGATCACGTACCCGCGAGAGGCATCGCCGCGGCGACCAGCTTCCCGTTCGCCGCCGCCTTGTCGAGGGAGTCCCGCAGCAGGTCCTCGCGCGGCTGCCGCCCGATCGACCCCACCGGCGCCGCGAACATCAGCACCTGCTGGTGCTTGTTGGCGGCGGCCCGCCAGCTGTCCGTCACCTGCAGCGGCTGATGCGCCTGCCACCAGGCGACCGGCTGCCCGCCGCCCGCCGACGGCTGCAGCACCGCGTGCAGCTGGCCCGCGGCCAGCAGCACCGACCAGCCGTGCAGCACCGGCGGCACCGACGTCAGCTCGGTCACCGGCATGAACCCCTGCTCGATGAGGAGCGGGAGGAAGTCGTCGCCGTCCCCGGTGGTGCCCGGACGCACGATCGGCGAGGTCGGCTCGACGACCAGCGCCGGGTGCAACTCGCCCTCGACCAGGACGAGTCCGCTGGTCACGCCGAGCACCGCCTGCTCGGCCGCCGCCTGCCGCGGCCCGCCCGTGGCGGCCCCGCCGGCGATCCCGCCGATGGAGCGGACGGCGCCCTGCAGCTGCTCCTCGGTGACCTGGACGACCTGCGAGGGAAGACAGCTGGCGTGGGCGAAGGCGAGGACGGCGGTCTCGTCGCCGACGAACAGAACGGTGCTGGTGCGCTCCTGCTCGGAGTCGCCCGGGGTGCGGCAGGACGTGCAGTCGTAACTGCCCGGGGCGTTCTCTCCGGCGAGCAGCCGGTCGGCTTCTTCGTCGCCGATCTCGGCGCGTACGGCGTCGCTGACGTCGAGCATGCGCGGCACGGTGGCTCCCTCGGGATGCTGTGCTGGGTCGGCCGGGTGGCTCCCGGCCGATGAGCCCC
Organism: Streptomyces filipinensis; assembly: GCF_014649495.1. Lineage (GTDB taxonomy): Bacteria > Actinomycetota > Actinomycetes > Streptomycetales > Streptomycetaceae > Streptomyces > Streptomyces filipinensis. Next base: position 38,436 of record NZ_BMTD01000006.1, read on the forward strand.
GGGGTTCCGGGCTCATGAAGAAGACAACGGGCGTCCTGTGGTGGGGGTCACGCCCCGGCGACAACCGGTTCGAACCAACCAGCGCACACGGTCACCTTGTGTGCGGAATCCGCCACTCACGGTCAACTCCTTGCCGCGTCAAGGAACTTGACAGGGTGAAGTGGGTCACAGATCGCTTCCGTCGTTGGTCGATAAATCAGGAAATCAGCGCATGTAGTGGGTGGCTGAAAATTGCCGATACTCGCGGTAACGGGCAACTGGCCTGGAAGGACGGGCAGTTGGTTGATTCCGGCCGCTCGACCTCCCTACATTCCTCCGCCGTGTGCAACGAGCACCGCTCGGGTACGTCCGACGACCGGCACCGGCACGGCACCACCGCCGGCACCGGCCACGCGGACGGGGCGGGCACGAGCAACCGCGCTCCTGCGCGGCGAGGCGTGCGCCGCCCGGGGGAGCCCGGGTTCGTGGAGAGGGAATTACATGTCCGAGTGTGCCGATACCACCCGCAGCACCGCCCGTCACGACAGCGCCCGCAAGGGCCGGACGACGGCCGCGCTCGCCGGAGCCGCCCTGCTGGCCCCGCTGGGTCTGCTGGCCGCCACCGGCAACGCCGCAGCGGCGGACAACGGGGTGTGGGACCGCATCGCCCAGTGCGAGAGCGGCGGCAACTGGCACATCAACACCGGCAACGGCTACTACGGCGGGCTCCAGTTCTCCGCCGGCACCTGGCGCGCGTACGGCGGCACCGCCTACGCCCCGACGGCCGACCAGGCCTCCCAGGGCGCGCAGATCGCCGTCGCCACCAAGGTCCAGCACGCCCAGGGCTGGGGCGCCTGGCCCGTCTGCTCGGCCCGCGCCGGAGCCTTCGGTGCCGCACCCGCGGCGGCGCACACCGGCTCCTCCGGCACGGCGGCCTCGAAGGGCGTGACGACGAAGTCCACCCCGAGGTCCGCGCCGGCCAGGTCCGCCCCGGCCACCACGCCGGAACGCCCGGCCGCCCCGACGGGCCGCAGCGCCTCCCGCGGTGACTACACCGTCCGCGAGGGTGACACGCTCAGCGCCATCGCCGCCCGGCACGGCACCACCTGGCAGCGGATCTACACCGCCAACAAGAAGGTCATCGGCGACGACCCCGACCTGATCGTGCCCGGCCAGCGCCTCGCGCTCTGAGCCGCGCCCGGTTTGCCCGAGACAGCCACTGTCCCCATCGAGGACAGTGGCTGTCCGCATCCCCTGGCAGACTCGCACCCATGTTGGAGACCTCGGCACGCCTTCTACGCCTCCTGTCGCTGCTCCAGGCCCACCGCGAGTGGTCCGGGGCCGAACTCGCCGGCCGGCTCGGCGTCACCCCGCGCACGGTCCGCCGGGACGTGGACCGGCTGCGCGAGCTGGGCTACCCGGTCAACGCCAGCCCCGGCACCGGCGGCGGCTACCAGCTGGGCGCGGGCGCCGAGCTCCCGCCGCTGCTGCTGGACGACGACGAGGCCGTCGCCGTGGCCGTGGGCCTGCGCACCGCCGCGGGCCAGGGCATCGAGGGCATCGGGGAGACCTCCGTACGCGCCCTCGCCAAGTTGGAGCAGGTGCTGCCGAACCGGCTGCGCCGCCGCGTGAGCGCCCTGAACGCCTTCACCGTGCCGATGCTGCGCGGCGGTCCGACCGTGTCGCCGGTCGACCCGGCGCTGCTCACCGAACTCGCGCACCTGTGCCGGGACGCCGAGCGGCTGCGCTTCGAGTACCGGAGCCACGACGGGGCCGCCAGCCGGCGTACCGTCGAGCCGCACCGGCTGGTGTGCAGCGAGCGGCGCTGGTACCTGGTCGCCTGGGACGTCGACCGGGCGGACTGGCGGACGTTCCGCGTCGACCGGATCACCCCCAGACCGCCGCACGGGCCCCGCTTCACCCCGCGTCAGCCGCCCGCCGAGGACCTGGCCGCCTATGTCTCGAAGGGCGTCTCCACGCGCGCGTACGCCACGCAGTCCGCCGTACGGCTGCTGGTGCCGCTGCACGAGGCCGCCGAGCGGATCTCGCCGTCCGCCGGCACGCTGGAGGCCGACGGTGAGGACGCGTGCGTCCTGCGCTCCGGCGCGGCGAACCCGGACCTGATGGTCGTTCACGTCATGATGCTGGGCTTCCCGTTCGAGGTGATCGAGCCCGCCGAGCTGACCGAGGCGATCACGAGGATCCGGGACCGGCTCGACGCGGCTCTGGCCCGGGGCGCGGCGCCTGCCCCGCGTACTCCGGGTGGTGCAGGTCGAACGCCGGGGACTCCGAGCGGATCCGGGGCAGCGTGACGAAGTTGTGCCGGGGTGGCGGGCAGGAGGTCGCCCACTCCAGGGAGCGGCCGTAGCCCCAGGGGTCGTCGGTGTCGACCTTCTGCCCGTACCGGGCCGTCCTCCAGACGTTGTAGAGGAACGGCAGCGTCGACAGCCCCAGCAGGAACGCGCCGATCGTGGAGAGCGTGTTGAGCGCGGTGAAGCCGTCGGCCGCCAGATAGTCGGCGTACCGGCGGGGCATGCCCTCGGCGCCCAGCCAGTGCTGCACGAGGAAGGTGGTGTGGAAGCCGACGAACAGCGTCCAGAAGTGGATCTTCCCGAGCCGCTCGTCCAGCATCTTGCCGGTGAACTTCGGCCACCAGAAGGAGAAGCCGCCGAAGACCGCGAAGACGACCGTGCCGAAGACCACGTAGTGGAAGTGCGCGACGACGAAGTACGAGTCCGTGACGTGGAAGTCCAGCGGCGGGGAGGCCAGGATCACCCCGGTCAGCCCGCCGAACAGGAACGTCACCAGGAAGCCCACCGACCACAGCATCGGTGTCTCGAAGGACAGCGAACCCCCGAGCATCGTGCCGGTCCAGTTGAAGAACTTCACGCCCGTCGGCACGGCGATCAGGAACGACATGAAGGAGAAGAACGGCAGCAGCACCGCGCCGGTCGCGAACATGTGGTGCGCCCACACCACGACCGACAGCCCGGTGATCGCCATGGTCGCGCCGACCAGGGTCAGATAGCCGAAGACCGGCTTCCGGCTGAAGACCGGGATGATCTCCGTGACGATCCCGAAGAACGGCAGCGCGATGATGTACACCTCGGGATGCCCGAAGAACCAGAACAGGTGCTGCCACAGCAGCGCCCCGCCGTCGCCCGCCTCGAACACCTGTGACCCGAACCGCCGGTCCGCCTCCAGGACCAGCAGCGCGGCGGCGAGCACGGGGAACGCCAGCAGGATCAGGACCGACGTGAACAGGGTGTTCCAGGTGAAGACCGGCATCCGGAACATGGTCATGCCCGGTGCGCGCATCCCGATGATCGTGGTGACGAAGTTGACCGCGCCGAGGATCGTCCCGAAGCCCGACAGGGCCAGACCCATGATCCACAGGTCGGGCCCGACACCGGGGGAGTGCGTGGCGTCGTTGAGGGGCGCGTAGGCGAACCAGCCGAAGTCGGCCGGCCCGTCGGGGGTGAGGAGCGAGCCCAGCACGATCAGCCCGCCGAAGGCGAACAGCCAGTACGACAGCATGTTCAGCCGCGGGAACGCCACGTCAGGAGCGCCTATCTGCAACGGCATCAGTTCGTTGGCGAAACCCGCGAAGCTCGGGGTCGCGAACAGCAGCAGCATGATCGTGCCGTGCAGGGTGAACAGCTGGTCGTACTGCTCGGCGGTCATGATCTGCAGCCCCGGCCGGGCCAGCTCGGCGCGCATCAGCAGCGCCATGACCCCGCCGGCCAGGAAGAAGCCGAACGCCGTGATCAGATACAGATGCCCGATCTTCTTGTGGTCGGTGGTGGTGAGCCAGTCGACCACCACCCGTCCGGCCCGGTTCCTGCCGCGCACCGGTCCTGCCGTCGCCCGTACGGTCTCGGTCCCCATCGCTCGCTCGCCCCTCCGCGTCCGGCGCTCGGGCCCGCCCCAGCCCGCGGCACGCGTACCCGCGAGCAGGCGCCATGATGCGCGCGGGGCCGCCTGCTCCCCCCGGGGGGCGTGCGGCGGTCGTGTGCCGGATCCGTGAAATTCCTATGCGGCGTCAGCTGCCCGGGGACGACTCCGGATTGGCTGGGGAATCCCGTTCCGGGCAGCAGCCGGAACGGCGCTGCGGCACTTTTCGCGGAGTAATTCGAAGCGGTGCTGCGCGACACGTGAATTGTCTGGGATTACACCGCTGAGCCCTACGGAAACCCTCGTACGTGTGAAGGAGTTCGAGGGATACGCCGGTCGGGAAGCTGTGACAGAAGTGTGACGGGAGTCTGATAGGACTCTTACCCTGCGCTGCGCGGTAGCGTGGCGGCATGGCATCGATTCCCACTCCGCCGGCGGAGCCCCAGGACAGTCCGGACGGGTACGTCGGCCTCGACGCGGCGCACGCCGAGCGGCTCGCGCGGGAGCGCGGATGGCCGACGGTACGGTCGCTGCCGCCGGGCGCGGTCATCACGATGGAGTACCGGGCGGGGCGGCTGAACTTCGAGGTGAGCGAGGGCCGGGTGGCCCGCGCCTGGAAGGGCTGACGCCCTGCCGGGTCCGGCCGGCATCGCACGGGCCGGGGCCGGTCGTCGTCCCTCCGCGGGCCCGTCGCCGCTCGTCGCGCGGCCCCCCGCGCCCTGTCGGCGCGCTGCCCGCGTCCGGCAGGCGAAGACCCCGTCTCCCTCCTCGGAGTACGGGGCCTTCGTCGTGGTGCGGGGCAGAGGCGCGTACCGGGCCCCGTGTCCGTTCCCGCGGTCAGCCGCCTGTCAGCGGCCGGGCCGGCTGGGTGGTGCCGCGCGGCAGGCGGTGGTCGGCGTGCGGGGGGCGGCGGCTGCCCGCCGGGGTGACCGGGGTGCGTTCCGAACGGGTCGTGTGCGGGCCCGGGGCCAGATGGGCCAGCCCCCGCGAGGCGCGGGTCGAGGCGACCGGTTCGCGCGCCGGCGTCGGCTGCTCGGCCGGTGTGGCGCGCGGCCGGAGCACCACCGGCGTGACCGGGACGGCCGGTTCGGGCACGGGGCGGCCGCGCCGGGCGCGCCAGCGGTCGCGCAGATCGAACAGCGCGGTCTCGGCCCTGGCGATCAGCGGCTCGAACCACGGCAGGGCGAGCAGGATCAGCAGGCCCGCGGCCCAGCCCAGCAGGACGTCGCTCAGCCAGTGCGTACCGAGGTAGACGGTGGTGAGGCCGACGCCCAGCGCCGTGATCGCGGACAGCGCCGACAGCCAGCGCCGTGCTCTCGGGGTCGAGGCCAGATAGGCCAGGATGCCCCAGGTGACCACCGCGTTGGCGGTGTGGCCGCTGGGGAATATATCGCCGCCCAGGCCCATCTCGTTCGAGCCGATCACGGTCGCGTAGTGCGGACCGAGGCGCCCCATGCCGAGCTTGGCGGCGCCGACCGTGATGTTCAGCAGCAGCAGGGAGGTGGCCAGGGTGAGCAGCGGGCGGAGCGTGTGCTGCCGCCAGGAGCGCCAGCCGAGCCAGGCCGCGACCATCACCGCGGTGGGGCCGCGCTGGCCGAGCACCACGTAGTAGTCGAGGAAGGCGTGGATCTGGGGCCACTGCTGGTACGGCCGGAAGAACATGACCTGCCAGTCGAGCCGGACCAGCCAGGACGTGATCACCACGGCCCACACGATGGCCAGGTAGAAAGCCAGGGTCGCGGTGAAGAGAACGACCCGGTGGCGGCTCATCCTTGGCATGTCGATGTGGGCCGGCCGTTCCGGCTCACGGTCGAGTCTGGCGAACACCCGGTCCAGACGCCGGGTGAGGTTTCGTTCGGTACGCACCCAATCGACGTTACAGCGAGTGAGCTGTGTTCCCGGTCGAAACAGGGGCTTTGTGATGACGATGTGATGTGGGAAACGTCTCAAGCGCGGTCCGAATTCAAGCGATTCCGCTATCCAGCGACGGTGTTCTCTTCAATTCCTTTGATCATGCCGGGCGTTGTTTATATGGCGCTTATGAATGCGTTAACCCGGTCCTGGCGCGGAATTCTCCGGGGTGTCATCGGCCGGCGATGTCGATCATGGCGGACCGGAGCCGTTCAGCCAGAAGGCCCCGTAGACCGCCGAGGCGAGGGCCGACACGACCATGACCAGCACCGATCGGGAGGTGCGCAGCCGGGCCAGAGCGCAGGCGAGCGGCAGGAGCACCGGGAAGGCGGGCAGCAGCAGCCGCGGCTTGGAGCCGAAGTAGCTCGACGCGCACAGGGCGAGCGCGAGGACGACACCCGTGTACACCAGCAGTTCGACGGGCTGACGCCGGCGCACACCGGTCACGTACAGCCACAGCAGCAGGGCCACCCCGACGACCAGGCCGGTGCCGGCCAGGGCGGACGGAAATGACGTGAACTTGTCGGCCACGAAGCGTGCGAAGGCATAACCGCCGTCGAAGCCGTTGCGCCATCCGGCCTGCACGTCCAGGTATCCGAGCGGGCCCCTCCCGGTCCGCCGCCCGACCCAGAGCACATATCCGGCGGCCCCGAGCGGCGCGATGAGCATGCCGAGCGCACGGCGTCGGCCGGACACCGTCGGGACGTCCGGCGTGTGGCGTGCGTCCGGCGCGGCCGCTGGGGCCTGTGCGCCTGGAGTGCGGGTGGTGGCGGATGCGCCTGGAGCGGGCGCTGGGGTGTGTGTGCCTTCTGGTGCGCCAGGTGCGTGCGCCGGGGCGTTCTTTCCATTAGGTGCGCTCGGCGTATGCGCCTGGGCGTGTCCGGCGTTACGTGCGCCGGGTGTGCGCATCGCGCTCCGTTCCCGCACGAACGAGATCACGCCCGCCACCCACACCGCCGCGACCGCCGCCGCACCGACCGGCCGGGTCAGCCCCGCCAGTGCGGCCAGCGTGCCCGCGGTGAGCCAGCGGCCGGTCAGCAGCGCGTACAGCGACCAGGCCGCCAGTGCCGTGAACAGCGACTCGCTGTACGCCATCGACTGCACGATCCCCACCGGCAGCACCGCCCACAGCAGGACGGCGTAGACGCCCACCCGGGCGCCGTACACCTTTTCGGCGACCGCGAAGATGCCGCAGGCCGCGGCGAGCGAGGCGAGCAGGCTGACGACGAGACCGGCGTCCGCGTACGACAGCGGCAGGGCCGCGTGCAGCAACCGCTCCAGCCACGGCAGCAGCGGGAAGAACGCCAGGTTGGAGTGCACGTCGCCGTTCGGCAGCCGCACCTCGTAGCCGTAACCCAGTTCGGCGACCCGCGAGTACCACAGGGAGTCCCAGCGCGCGGTGAGCAAGGTGTGCGCGCTCTTGCCGCGCGCGGCGCTCCACCCCGCCAGCACGACCAGCCCCAGGGCTCGGACCGCCGCATAGCCCAGGAGGGCCGGGGCCGCCCGGCGCAGGAGGGGGGCGCGGGGCGGGGTCACGCGCGTGTCAAGATCGGTCACGGACTCGATTATCGACCGGGGGCGGAACCGTCCCGGTCCCCGGGGCGTGGTCGAGGGAGAGCGACGTGGCGTACGCCACACGGGTTCCGTCGTGCGTGTGAGAGGTCCGCCACGTGCCCCCGTGGCGAACTCGCGTACGCTGACGAGTCACCCGCGTGGGTTTGCGCGGGCCGGAGACACCGCTCCTCTCCGGCCGTACGACAGGGAGTCCCCACCCTGTCGGTCCGCCCCGACGCGAGGCTCATCTGGGAGGTACGTACATGTCCGGGACGACCACGGCTGCCGTACGGCCGCGCCGTCGGGCGGCCGGGGCCAGTGCCAACCGCTGGGTCGTCCTCGTCGTCCTGTGCGTCAGCCTGCTGCTCGTCGCCCTCGACGCGACCGTGCTGCACGTGGCCGTGCCCGCCGTCACCGAGGACCTCAAGCCCGGTGCCATACAACTGCTCTGGATCGTCGACGTCTATCCGCTGGTCTGCGCCTCGCTGCTGATCCTCTTCGGGACCCTCGGCGACCGGATCGGCCGCAGGCGCGTCCTGCTGCTCGGCTACGGCCTGTTCGGTGTCGCGTCCGCCGTGGCCGCGTTCGCGCAGACGGCCGAGATGCTCATCCTCGCCCGCGCGCTGCTCGGCGTCGGCGGCGCCATGATCATGCCGGCGACCCTGTCGATCCTGCGTCAGGTCTTCCCCGACCGGCGCGAGCGCGCCCTAGCCATCGGCATCTGGAGCGCGGTGGCCGCCGTCGGCGCGGCCGTCGGACCGCTGCTCGGCGGGTTCCTGCTGGAGCACTTCTGGTGGGGCGCGGTCTTCCTCGTGAACATCCCCCTGATGCTGGTCAGCCTGCCGGTGGGCCGGATCCTGCTGCCCGAGTCCCGCGGTGACCAGGGCGGCCCCTGGGACGTCACCGGCGCCCTGATGGCGGCCGGCGGACTCTTCGGCGTCGTCCTCGGTGTGAAGCGGCTGGGCGGCGGGGAGGCACCGGCGAGTCCCTTCACGGTGCTGCCGCTGCTGGCCGGCGCGGCCCTTCTGTTCTTCTTCCTGCGACGGCAGCGGCGGCTCCCGCATCCCCTCGTGGACCTGCGGATGTTCCGCCGGCCCGCGTTCAGCACCTCGGTGGGCTGCATCGTGCTGGCGATGCTCGCGCTCGTCGGTCTGGAGCTGATCGCCGCCCAGTATCTGCAACTGGTGCTCGGCCTCTCCCCGCTGCAGACCGGCCTCAGGCTGCTGCCCCTGACCATCGCGGCCATGGCGGCGGGTCTGGCGGGCGCGCGGATGCTGCGCCGCTTCGGGCCGCGCCGGATGGTCTGCTTCGGTTTCTGCCTCACCGCGGCGGCGGTGGTGACGCTCACCGCGATGGGCGGCACCGACAACGCACCGCTGCTGCTGTCCGGTTTCGTGCTGCTCGGTTTCGGCCTGGAGACCACGCTCTTCGGGGCGTACGAGTCGATGCTCAGTGAGGCCCCGGCGGATCAGGCCGGCGGGGCGGCGGCGATCGGCGAGACCTCGTACCAGCTCGGTGCGGGCATCGGCATCGCGCTGCTCGGCAGCGTCATGAACGCGGCCTATGCCCCGGGTCTGCGCGGGGTGCCGGGCGTGCCGCGACCCGCCGCGGACGCCGCGGGCCACTCGCTCGGCGAGGCCTACGAGATCGCCGGACGCCTCGGCGGGCCCGCCGGCGCGGCGCTGCGCCGGGCCGCGCGGGACTCCTTCGTGCACGGGCTGCATGTGACGCTGCTGGTGAGCGCGGTCCTGTTGCTGCTGGGCGCCGTGATGGCGCTGCGGCTGCCGCGGGTCATGCAGTGCGGGGAGCCCGCGGCGGCGGTGGAGCTGCCCGCGCCGCGGGAAGTGGCGGAGTCCCGCGTCTCGGCCTGACGGGACACGAAGACCACTGGACGTGCGGGACACTGCACCGTAACGTCGGCGTCGAAATGTAACTAGCGGTGCTAGTTTTCGTGCGTGCCGGAGGGTTCCCCATGTCCGCGTCCTCGAAGTTGCCCCCCTTCGATCCCGCCGACCCGCTCGGGATCGACGACCTGCTGGAACCGGAAGACCTGGCCGTACGGGACACCGTGCGGGCCTGGGCGGCGGACCGGGTGCTGCCGCACATCGCCGAGTGGTACGAGCAGGGGGAGCTGCCCGGTGTCCATGAGCTCGCGCAGGAGCTCGGCGCGATCGGGGCGCTCGGCATGTCGCTCAGCGGGTACGGCTGCGCGGGGGCCAGCGCCGTGCAGTACGGGCTCGCCTGTCTGGAGCTGGAGGCCGCCGACTCCGGGATCCGGTCCCTCGTCTCCGTGCAGGGCTCCCTCGCCATGTACGCGATCCACCGGTTCGGCAGCGAGGAGCAGAAGCAGCGGTGGCTGCCCCGCATGGCGGCCGGCGAGGTGATCGGCTGCTTCGGGCTGACCGAGCCCGACCACGGCTCCGACCCCGCCGCCATGCGCACCCACGCCAAGCGCGACGGCGACGACTGGATCCTCAACGGCCGCAAGATGTGGATCACCAACGGGTCGGTCGCCGGCGTGGCCGTCGTCTGGGCGCAGACCGAGGACGGCATCCGCGGATTCGTCGTGCCCACCGACAGCCGAGGCTTCTCGGCGCCCGAGATCAAGCACAAGTGGTCCCTGCGCGCCTCCGTCACCAGCGAGCTCGTACTGGACGACGTACGGCTGCCCGCCACCGCCGCGCTTCCCGGCGTCACCGGCCTGCGCGGACCGCTCAGCTGTCTGTCCCACGCCCGGTACGGCATCGTCTGGGGCGCGATGGGCGCGGCGCGCAGCAGCTTCGAGGCGGCCCTGGACTACTCGAGGACGCGCGAGCAGTTCGGGCGCCCCATCGGCGGTTTCCAGCTCACCCAGGCCAAGCTCGCCGACATGGCGGTCGAACTGCACAAGGGAATCCTGCTCGCCCACCATCTCGGGCGGCGGATGGACGCCGGCCGCCTGCGTCCCGAGCAGGTCAGTTTCGGCAAGCTCAACAACGTCCGCGAGGCCATCGAGATCTGTCGTACGGCACGCACGATCCTCGGCGCCAACGGGATCTCCCTCGAATACCCCGTGATGCGGCACGCGACCAACCTGGAGTCGGTGCTCACCTACGAGGGCACCGTCGAGATGCACCAGCTCGTGCTGGGCAAGGCGCTCACCGGGCTCGACGCCTTCCGGTGAGCCCCCCAAGGAGGCAGGGCCGGTGAGCGGCCCTGCCTCAGCTCTGGTTGAAGAAGCCGTCCTCGCGGTGGGCGGACGCCTCGCCGCTGATGATCTCCGTGTCGGCGGGCGTCAGCAGGAACACCCGGTTGGACACGCGGTCGATCGAGCCGCGCAGACCGAAGATGAGCCCCGCCGCGAAGTCCACCACGCGCTTGGCGTCGGCGGGCTCCATCGCGGTGAGGTTCATGATGACCGGGACCCCCTCCCGGAACAGCTCGCCGATGGCGCGGGCGTCCCGGAAGCTGTCCGGGGTGACCGTGCCGATCCGGCGGCCCTTCTCCTCGGCCGTGTCCGCGGCCACCTTCACCCGGGGGTCCGTGACCCAGGCGTCCCCGGACCCGGACTCGGTGCCCTCGGAGTACTCGTCGTCGTAGTAACGCTCGTCATCGTTGTCGTCGACGAGGCCGAGCCACGCACTCGCCTTGCGTACCGATCCCATGGACGCCTCCTCTCACAGCGGTCATTCTTGCTTTCCGCATCCCTATGGTCATCCATGATGCGGACGGCGCGCCAAGTGGATAGACGCCGCGCGGGGGGTTTGTGACGGTACTGGTGCACAGACGATCCGTCGAGAGTCCTTGTGCCCCAAGGGTCCCGACTCATACGGCTGCTGACTGAGAGTGAAATATGATAGTCGGCGGCGGACGGGTGACGCCCGGTGCGTCCGGGTGAACGTCAACCTCGTACCACATCACCGGGGATCGTCGTGTGCGGGATCGTCAGACTGTGCGCTCATCGTGACGAACGATGACATGCACCGGCGCTCGCTCCTGACGGAGGATCAGGCCGTGTGGTCCGCCGGGCTCTTCACTTCCGGCGGGCTGATCCGGGACTTCCCGATGGCCGAGCCCGTCGTGCCCCACTTCTTCAGGATCCTGGCGTACGTGCCGTCGGCCAGCAGTTTGTTGACCGCCGCCTGGAAGGCCGGGGCCAGCTTCGTGCCCTTCCTGAAGGCGAAGCCCACGTCCAGGCGGTGGTACTCGCCCAGGAACTTCAGGCCCGGCTGGTGGGCCACGGCGTAACGCAGGCCGTTGATCGTGGACATCACGACGTCACTGCGGCCCTGCTGCACCGACGACCAGATCGCGCTCTGCTCGGAGTACGTCTGCACCTGGTACGCCTTCTTGCCCGCGTCGGCGCACACGTGCCTGTTCTCCTCCAGCGTGGCCTCGAAGGTGGTGCCGGCGCCGGTCGCCACGTTCAGGCCGCACAGTTGCCTGAGGTCGGTGATCTTCGTCAGCTGGCTGTCCTCGCGAGTGGCGAAGCCCTGGCCGTCGTTGACGTAGGTGACGAAGTCGATGGTCCTGCGGCGCTCGTCCGTGACGCCGAAGTTGCTCGCGCCGAAGTCGTACTTGCCGCTGTCCAGCGCGGGCAGGATCGCCTCGAAGCTCGCCTGCTCCACCTTGAGCCGGATCCCGAGCACCTTGGCGACCGCCTTGGTGAAGTCGACGTCCTGGCCGGTCAGCGTCGTGCCGTCGGACAGGTAGGTGGTGCCGGGCGGGGTGCCGCCGACGCTGATCGCGACGGTGAGCCGGGTGGTGCCGGCGGGCAGCAGAGCGGCCGCCGCGTCGTCCTTCCGTTCGGCGGAGACGACGTCCGTGGTGGGTACCCCGCCGGACCCGGCCGCCACCGCGGATGCGCCCGTTCCGCCCGGGCCGCCGGAGCCGGAGCCGCAGGCGGTGAGGAACAGGGTGGCCGACGTGATCATGGCAAAAGGCAGCAAAAGGCGTGAGCGCATCGAGCAGTCGTCTCCTGTGGGCAGCAGGGCGCGGAGGGCGGAAGTGACGCGGGGGCGCGAGGGGAGGGGTGCGCGTGTGAAGGCGTGGCGGAAGGCGAGGAACGGGAGAACGCGAGCACGCCTGCCGACCGGCAGGCGTGCGCAGGGGGGTCAGCTCAACAGGAAGAGGACCACACGCGACCGAAGTCGATGTGGGAGCGGGTGACCAGCCACTGCTGTGGATGCATGGGCCAAGTGGAACAGGCATCCGGTTTCGCGTCAACTGACCTGAGACGTACGGCTCACAGTACGGACAGCCTTGACAGCGGCGGGAAACGCCCACGTACTCTCGTCGGACGGCCCTGCTGAGGGGCTCGGCCGTGTGAAGGCACCACCCGTGTTCTGACGTTCGACCAAGCGTCACGGAGCCTTCGCATGTCATCCGACACCCTCGCCGAATTCCCCACCGCAGCACAGATCCCCGAGCCGGCAAACGCCCCGCGGATCGTCCCGCGACGCCGCTACGGCCAGTGGGCGGCGGCCGCCGCCGTCCTCGTGCTGCTCGGGCTCGCCGTCAACTCCGTCGTGCGCAACAAGGCGTTCCAGTGGGACGTCGTCGCCGACTACCTCACCACCGACTCCATCCTGCGCGGGCTGTGGCTCACCCTGTGGCTGACCGCGGTCGTGATGGTCCTCGGCTTCGCCCTCGGCACCCTGCTCGCCGCCTTCCGGCTCTCCGCCAACCCGGTGCTGCGGGCGGTCGGCTGGGGCTATGTGTGGCTGTTCCGGTCGATCCCGATCCTGGTGCAGCTGCTGCTGTGGTTCAACATCGGGGCGTTGTACCCACAGGTGTTCGGCGTGCGGACCGTCAACCTGCTCACCCCGGTCGCCGTCGCGATCGTCGGACTCACCCTGCACGAGGCCGCCTTCGCCGCCGAGGTCGTCCGGGCCGGCATCCTCTCCGTGGACCGCGGGCAGATCGAGGCCGCCCAGGCGCTCGGCCTGAGCCGGTGGCGGCGCTGGTGGCGGATCGTGCTGCCCCAGGCCATGCGCTCCATCGTGCCGCCCGCCGGCAACATGCTCGTCGGCACCCTCAAGGGCACCTCGATCGTCAGCGTCATCGCCGTCAACGACCTGCTGTTCTCCGCCCAGTTGATCTACCACCGCACCTACCAGGTCATTCCGCTGCTCATGGTCGCGACCCTCTGGTACGCGGTCGTCACCTCGTTGCTCGGCATCGGACAGCACTACGTCGAGAAGTACTACGCGCGCGGGACGGAGAACGCCCGATGAGGCCGCAGCTGGTGATCGTGGGAGCCGGGCCGCGGGCGACCGGACTCCTGGAGCGCATCGCCGCCAACGCCCCCGAGCTGTACACCGGTTCAGGACTCGACATCCATCTGGTCGACCCGCACCCGCCCGGCGGCGGCCGCATCTGGCGCCAGGCCCAGTCGCCGCTGCTGTGGATGAACTCGCACGCCGAGGACGTCACGATGTTCACGGACGAGACGGTGACCATGGACGGCCCGGTGCGCACGGGCCCCACCCTGCACGAGTGGGCCGCGCTGGACGGCGGCACCTTCGCCGACCGGCAGCTCCAGGGCCGCTACCTGCGCTGGGTGTACGAGCAGGCCCTGGCCGACCTGCCGCCGGGCGTCACCGTCCGGCACCACCCCCGGCGCGCCCTGCGCGTCAGCGGCCCGCGCGAGGGCCGCCAGCAGGTGTGGCTGGAGGGCCGCTCACGCCCCCTCCTCGCCGACCTGGTGGTCCTCGCCCTCGGCCACCTCGACGCCGAACCCGACGACGAGCAGGCCGCCCTGGCCGCCTACGCCCGTGAACACGGCCTGGTGCACCTGCCGCCCGACTTCACCGCCGACAGCGACCTGTCCCCGCTGCGGCCCGGCGAACCGGTCCTCGTGCGGGGCTTCGGGCTGGCCTTCGTCGACCTGATGGTGCTGCTCACCGAGGGACGCGGCGGGCGGTACGAGGGCGAGGTGTACCTTCCCTCGGGCCGGGAGCCGGTGCTCCACGTCGGCTCCCGGCGCGGAGTGCCGTACCACTCGAAGATCGGCTACGACTGGACCGGCGACCGGCCCCCGCTGCCCCGCTTCTTCGGCCCGGCCGAGGCGAAGGCGCTGCTGGCCCGCCCGGACGGCTTCGACTTCCGGCGCGATGTGTGGCCGCTGGTGGAGAAGGAGCTGGGCTACGCCCACTACCACCGGCTGTTCACCGCCCACGCCGAGCGCACGGCGATGGCCTGGACCGACTTCGAGCAGAGGTACGCGGCCGCCGCCGGCCCCGCCGAGACCCTGGCGCTGGTCACCGCCGCCGTACCGGACCCCGCCGACCGGCTCGACCTCACCGCGCTCGACCACCCGCTGGCGGGGGTGCGGTACACCTCGCACGAGGACTTCCAGGACGGGCTGCGGGCGTACGTCGAGGGCGACCTGAAGCGACGCCACGACCCGTCGCACAGCGCCGACCTGGGCGTCTTCCTCGGGCTGCTCTCCGTCTACGGGCAGCTCGTGCGGCTCGGGAACACCGGCCCCTGGTGGCACGGATTCTTCAGCTACCTGGCGTCCGGGCCGCCCGGACCCCGGCTGCGGCAGATGCTCGCGCTGTCCCGGGCCGGCCTGCTGAAGTTCGTCGGCGCCGGCATGACCGTCACCGCCGAGGACGGGGTGTTCCGGGCCACCAGCCCCACCGTGCCCGGCTTCTCGGTCGAGGCCCGCGCGCTGGTCGAGGCCCGGCTGCCCGAGCCCACCCTCGGCCGGGCCCGCGACAGCCTGCTGCGCGAACTGCACGCCGACGGCGCCGCCGAGACCCCCGAAGGGCTGCTCCGGGTCGATCCCGGCGACGGCCGGATCCTCGACGGAGCCGGGAGACCGCATCCCCGGCGCTTCGCGCTCGGCCCCTACACCGATGCCCGTACCCCCGGAGCCTTCACCCGGCCCCGCACCGGCGGGGCAGCGTTCCGGCAGAACGACGCCACCGCCCGGGCTGCGCTGGCCTTTCTGAGCGCCTCACACGTAAAGGAACTCGCGCGATGAGCGTCATGGTCGACATCAGGTCCGTGCACAAGAGCTTCGGCCCGCTCGACGTCCTCAAGGGCATCGACCTGACGGTGCGCGCCGGCGAGGTGACCGTCGTGCTCGGCCCCTCCGGCTCCGGCAAGTCGACGCTGCTGCGCACCATCAACCATCTGGAGAAGGCCGACCGCGGCGAGGTCAGCGTCGACGGTTCGCCGATGGGGTACCGGCGCGCCGGGGACAAGCTGTACGAGCTGCCCGAGCGCGCGGTGCTCCGCCAGCGCACCCGGATCGGGTTCGTCTTCCAGAACTTCCACCTCTTCCCGCACCTCACGGCCTTGGACAACGTCGTCGAGGCGCCGGTGTCCGCGCTGAGACGGCCCCGGAAGGAGGCGGTGGCGGCCGCGCGCCGGCTGCTGGAGCGGGTGGGGCTCGGCGACAAGGCCGACGCCTATCCCCGGCAGCTGTCCGGCGGCCAGCAGCAGCGGGTGGCCATCGCGCGGGCCCTCGCGCTGGAGCCGAAGCTGCTGCTGTTCGACGAGCCGACCTCGGCGCTCGATCCCGAGCTGGTCGGCGAAGTCCTCGACGTCATCCGGGACCTGGCGGAGCGGGGCACGACGATGATCGTCGTCACGCACGAGATCGCGTTCGCCCGTGAGGTCGCCGACACGGTGGTGTTCATGGCCGACGGCAGGATCGTCGAACAGGGGCCGCCGGGTGAGGTGCTCGGCGCTCCGCGGGAGGAGCGGACGCGGGCGTTCCTGGCGAAGGTGCTGTGAGGATGGGCGGGGAGGCCGGTCGTGGCGGGCGGGACAGTGCCGGTGCGCGCCGCCGTGGTCGTCCGCCGTCGCGCCGGCCCGGACCGGCAGGCGGAGCGTGGCGGCGGGAGGCGTCGGAGTGAGCGCGCGCTACGGCCGCGGGCTGCTGTGTCTGGCCGCCGCCGTCGATCTGCCGGGCTGCTTCGACGCCGGACCGTACGTCGAACTCGTCCGGCTCGCCGAGCGCGGCGGGCTGGACTTCGTGACGCTGGACGACTCCTCCACCCGGCCCGGCCCCGCGGCGCTCGCCGTGCTGTCCCGGGCGGCGCCCGCGACCCGGCGCATCGGCCTGGTCCCGACCGTCGTCACCGCGCCCACCGGGCCCAACGCGCCCACCGCGCCCCCCGGGCCCTTCCGGGCGCAGGCCGCCGTGGCGACGCTGGACTGGGTCAGCAGGGGCCGGGCCGGCTGGCGGATCGAGGTGTCCGCCGGCGAGGACGAGGCCCGGCCCTTCGGACGGCGCCGGACGGCGCCCGCCGCGGCGCTGGGGGACGAGGCGGGTGAAGTCACCGAGGCTCCCACCGCCGTCACCGCCGTCACCGCCGTCACCGAGGCCACCGACGTCACCGTGAAACCGCGGGACGGCCGGGCGGACGGCGCCGGGAGCCGGGACGTGCCGGCCGTCCGGCTCCTGGACCGGGACAGGCCGCACCGCGCGGACTTCACCGGTGGCGACCTCCTTGCCGGCGGCGCCTCGACCGTGCCCCGGCCGCCGCACGGCCACCCGGTCCGCGTGGTCGACGCCACCGGGAGCCGGGCCCGTACCGTCGCCGCCCGGCACGCGGACGTGGCCCTGATCCGCGCCGCGACCCCGGCGCACGCCGCCGCCGTACGCGACGAACTACGCACGCGGGCCGCCGCGTGCGGGCGGGACCCGGACACCCTGCGGACCCTGGTGAGCCTGCTGATCGACCTCGGCGACGGCGAGTACGCGGCCGAACCCGGACACGGTGGCGGCGGCCCCCGGCCGACCGCGCGGGGGCCGCTGTACCGGGGTGGCCCGGTCGACCTCGCCGAACTGGTCGCCGGCTGGTACGCCGACGGTGTCACCGACGGCTTCCACCTCAGGCCCGTCGAGCCGCGCCGTGACCTGGAGCGGCTGGTCAACGGCACGGTGGCGCTCCTGCAGCACCGCGGCCTGTTCCGTACCTTCTACCCGGGCGGCACCCTGCGCGAGCACCTGGGTCTGGCCCGGCCCACGAAAGGAACCGACGGATGACGACGGACGCGACCGAGGCGTGGCAGCAGTGGCACGACAAACGCGTGGAGACGGTCTCGGCGCCCTACGGGCCGCTCGCACTGACCGCCACGCACTGGCTCCCGGACCAACCGGAGGGGCGGCTTCCGGGCATTCCCGGGACCTGGGTGGCGGATGGGGAGGGCGTGGTGCTCACCGCCGCCGAGACCGACGGACTGACCGTGGACGGGCAGCCCTTCGCGGGCGAGGTCCGGCTCGCCGCCGACCCCGGGCCGGAGGCCGACTCGCGGGTCGCGCTGGCGAGGAAGCGGCTGTTCGTGCTGGTCCGCGAGGGCGTCTGGGGCGTGCGGGTCTACGACCCCGAGTCCGGGACCCGGCGCGCCTTCAAGGGCGTCGAGGCCACTTCGTACGACCCCCGCTGGTCGGTGCCGGGGCGGTTCACACCGTACGACGGCACGCGCACCGTGCGGGTCGGCAACGCGGACGGACGCGAGCGCGGCCTCGCCCTCGCCGGCGAGCTGGCCTTCACCCTGGCGGGCCGGGAACTGACGCTGCGGGTCGCGCAGCAGGGCGACGGGCGGCTGTGGGCGGTGTTCGCCGACGCCACCAGCGGTGACAGCAGCTACCGGTTCCGCTTCCTGTACCCGGCCGCGCCGGACACCGAGGGGCGTACGACCGTCGACTTCAACCGCGCCCAGTTGCCGCCGTGCGCCTTCGCCGACCACTTCGTCTGCCCCTTCCCGCCACCGGGCAACACGCTCGACGCGGCGATCGAGGCGGGCGAGCGTGCGCTGAGCTGACGTCAGGAGGCTGCTGCGTATGAGTGGTTTAAAGTCGGACGGCCGAAAGGCACTCTTGTGGCGACCGGTCGTTCGGCCGAATACTCCCCCTCAGCGCTTGTCAGGGGGCATGCGTGTTCGGAATCCGGCCACACCCCCTGGCTGCGCCTCACGGGCCCCGACCCCACGCGGGCCCCCGACTTCCCCTGGGAGGGAACGAAAAGTGAGGATCAAGCGCACCACTCCCCGCAACGGCACCGCGAGACGGACCCGGCTGATCGCCGTGGCCACCGGCTTCCTGGCCGCGGCCGCGTTCGCCGCCCCCACCGCGAACGCCGGCGACGACGGCCACACGTTCAGCGCCGCCCAGCTCAGCAAGGTCGACGACTCCGTCCTGAAGGCCGACGTACCCGGCACGGCCTGGGCGGTGGACAGCAGGACCGACCGCGTCGTCGTCACCGTCGACAGCACGGTGTCCAAGGCCGAGATCGCCAGGATCAAGCGGCAGGCCGGCTCCGGCGCGGGCGCGCTCACCATCAAGCGCACCCCCGGCAGGTTCAGCAAGCTGATCAGCGGCGGTGACGCCATCTACGGCGGTTCCTACCGCTGCTCGCTCGGCTTCAACGTGCACAGCGGCAGCACCTACTACTTCCTGACCGCCGGTCACTGCGGCCAGGTCGCCTCCACCTGGTACAGCAACTCCAGCCACAGCACGGTGCTCGGCACCAACGTCGGCTACAGCTTCCCGGGCAACGACTTCGCGCTGGTCCGGTACACCAACTCCGGTGTGTCACACCCGAGTTCCGTGGGCAGCCAGTCCATCACGAGCGCGGCCACGCCGTCCGTGGGCGCGACCGTCTACCGGCGCGGTTCCACCACCGGCACGCACAGCGGCCGGGTCACCGCGCTGAACGCCACCGTCAACTACGGCGGCGGCGACATCGTCTACGGGCTGATCCAGACCACGGTGTGCGCCGAGGGCGGTGACAGCGGTGGTCCGCTGTACGCGGGGAGCGTGGCCTACGGACTGACGTCCGGGGGCAGCGGTGACTGCACGTCCGGCGGTACGACGTTCTTCCAGCCGGTGACCGAGGCGTTGAGCTACTACGGGGTCACGCTGCCCTAGCGAGTGGCGAGTCCGGCCTGCTGGGGAGCCCCCGTGCGCGAGGCGCGTACGGGGGCTCTTCCGTTGCCCGGCGAGGGTGGAGAACGAGCCATGCACTGTCGTGACGTTCCGCTGTGGACTCCTCGCGGGTAGTGTTTGCAGTGCGAATTTCCGGGCGTGACCGTGCTCAGTCAAATCTGCGGGGGTGTGCGAGCCCTCTGCGCGCGCGTCCTGAAGTCAACCTTGTGTGCTCCCTGGGTCGTTCGGAAGAGTGGGCGCTCGTCAACCAGCCTTCAGGTCCGTCGGGTCCCCACAACTCGCGGACCATCCCCCCACAGGAGGACGTGAGTTGAAGCACCGACGCATATCCGGGCGGCGGGCCGCCCTGGCCGGTGCGGGAATCGCCGCACTGGTCGCCGCGGGTGTCACCTTGCAGAATGCGAACGCCAGCGAGCCTGCGAAGTCCGCTCCGCAGCTGCGGGTTCTGTCCGCTCCGGCGGCTGGAAACCTCGCATCGACGCTGCTGAAGAACCTCGGCTCCGGCGCGGCCGGCAGCTACTACGACACCCAGGCCAGGAGTCTCGTCGTCAACGTGCTCGACCAGGGCGCGGCGAACACCGTCGAGGCGGCCGGGGCCAAGGCGAGACTCGTCACCAACTCGCTCGCCGCGCTCGACGCCGCGCGGACCACGCTGAAGCAGGACGCGACCATCCCCGGCACCTCGTGGGCGACCGACCCGGTCAGCAACAAGGTCGTCGTCACCGCCGACAAGACGGTCTCCGGCGCGCGGTGGACCAAGCTGAGCAAGGTCGTCGACGGGCTCGGCGGCAAGGCCGAGCTGAAGCGGTCGCAGGGGCGGTTCAAGCCCTTCATCGCCGGTGGCGACGCGATCAGCGGGTCGGGCGGGCGCTGCTCGCTCGGCTTCAACGTGGTCAAGGACGGACAGCCGTACTTCCTGACCGCCGGGCACTGCACCGCGGACATCACCAGCTGGTCGGACTCCAGCGGCAAGCAGATCGGGCAGAACGCGGAGTCGCACTTCCCGGGGACCGACTTCGGACTCGTGAAGTACACGGCGCAGGTGGACCACCCGAGCGAGGTGGACCTGTACAACGGGTCCACCCAGAAGATCACCGGTGCCGCCGAGGCGACGGTCGGGATGAAGGTGACGCGCAGCGGGTCGACGACCCATGTGCACGACGGTACGGTCACCGGCCTGAACGCCACGGTGAACTACCAGGAGGGCACCGTCAGCGGTCTCATCCAGACCGATGTGTGCGCCGAGCCCGGTGACAGCGGCGGCTCGCTGTTCTCGGGGAGCAACGCCATCGGGCTGACCTCCGGGGGCAGTGGTGACTGCGCCTCCGGCGGCGAGACGTTCTTCCAGCCGGTCACCGCCGCGCTCTCCGCCACAGGGGCGAAGATCGGCTGACGCGTCGGGCGTCTGTCGCGTGGAGCCCCGTTCCCGGGTGGGAGCGGGGCTTCCTGGTGTGCGTTCGCGCAGGTGAGCGGCGCCCTCCCGGGTGTCGCACGCATGTTCGAGAATGGGGGTATGGTGGGGGTGGAAGTAGGGAACTGATGTTCGAGAGCTGTTCGGGGCTCACGAGTGCGGGAGGTGCGTGTGCCGGGCTTCGCGCATCTGCACACCGTCTCCGGGTTCTCCCTGAGATACGGGGCATCCCATCCGGAGCGGCTGGCCGAGCGCGCCTCGGAGCGGGGGATGGACGCCCTCGCTCTCACCGACCGTGACACCGTCGCCGGTGCGGTGCGCTTCGCCAAGGCCTGCGCCGGGACGGGGGTGCGTCCGGTCTTCGGGGTGGATCTGGCGCTGGGCGAGGCCGAGGCCGTACGGCGTGAGCGGCGGCGGGCGCCGGTGCGGGGCGGGGCCTTCGTCGACGAGTCGGCCCCTCGGGTGGTCTTTCTCGCCCGGGACGGCGCCCGGGGCTGGGCTGATCTGTGCCGGCTCGTCTCGGCGGCGCACGCGGGCGGGGGTGTGCCCGAGCTGCCCTGGCCGGGCAACCACGGTGACGGCCTGACCGTGCTGCTCGGGCCGGGGTCGGATGTGGGGCGGGCCCTCGCGGCGGGGCGTCCCGATCGGGCCGCGAGGCTGCTGGGTGCGTGGCGTGAGGTCTACGGTGACGCGCTGCGGCTGGAGGCCGTGTGGCACGGGCGTACGGGTACGGGGCCCGGGTCCCTGCGGCTGGCCGCCCGTACCGTCGGGTTCGCCGCCGAACAGGGGGTGCGTCCGGTGCTCGGCAACGCCGTCCGGTACGCCGATCCCGGGGCGGGCCCGGTCGCCGATGTGCTGGATGCCGCCCGCCGGCTGGTTCCGGTGGACCCGCGCGGGCAGCTGGACTCCGGGGAGGCGTGGCTGAAGGACGCGCGGGCGATGGCGGGGGTCGCCGAGCGGGTGGCGGAGGCCGCCGGGTACCGGCGGGAGGCCGCCCTGCGGCTGATGGAGCAGACCCTGGCCACGGCCGAGGAGTGCCGGGTCGACCCCGAGGGGGACCTCGGGGTCGGGACCGTTCACTTTCCCGAGGCGCATCTGGTGGGCGCCGGGCGGCGTACCGCCCAGCGGGCCCTCGCCTCGCGGGCGGTGGCGGGGATGGTGCGGCTCGGGTACGGCGGGAAACGCGCGTACTGGGAGCGGATGCACCACGAGCTGGACATCATCGCCCACCACGGTTTCGCCTCCTACTTCCTGACGGTTGCCCAGGTGGTCGACGACGTGCGGCGCATGGGGATCCGGGTGGCCGCCCGCGGCTCCGGTGCGGGCTCCCTCGTCAATCATCTTCTGGGCATCGCGCACGCCGATCCGGTCGAGCACGGGTTGCTGATGGAGCGCTTCCTGTCCAAGGAGCGCGTCGTGCTGCCGGACATCGACATCGATGTGGAGTCCGCGCGCCGGCTGGAGGTCTACCGGGCGATCATCGGCCGGTTCGGCACCGAGCGGGTCGCGACCGTGTCCATGCCGGAGACCTATCGGGTGCGCCATGCCATCCGGGACGTGGGGGCCGCGCTGTCCATGGACCCGGCCGAGATCGACCGGGTGGCCAAGTCCTTTCCGCACATCCGGGCCCGGGACGCGCGGGCCGCGCTGGAGGAACTGCCCGAGCTGAAGCAGCTCGCGAGGGAGTTCCGGCGGGAGGGGGAGCGGTACGGCAGGCTGTGGGAGCTGGTCGAGGCGCTCGACGCCCTGCCGCGCGGGGTCGCCATGCATCCGTGCGGGGTGCTGCTGTCCGACGCCTCGCTCCTTGCGCGTACGCCGGTGGTGCCGACCAGCGGTGAGGGGCTGCCGATGTCGCAGTTCGACAAGGAGGACGTGGAGGACCTCGGGCTGCTCAAGCTGGATGTGCTGGGCGTGCGGATGCAGTCGGCGATGGCGCACGCGGTCGCCGAGGTGGAGCGGGTGAGCGGGGAGCGGATCGATCTGGACGCGGTGCCGGAGGGGGATCCGGAGACGTATCGGCTGATCAGGTCCACCGAGACGCTGGGCTGCTTCCAGATCGAGTCGCCGGGCCAGCGGGATCTGGTGGGGCGGCTGCAGCCGAGCACCTTTCACGATCTGGTCGTCGACATCTCGCTGTTCCGGCCCGGCCCCGTGGCCGCCGACATGGTGCGGCCGTTCATCGAGGCACGGCACGGGCGGGCCCCGGTGCGCTGTCCGCACCCGGATCTGGAGGAGGCGCTGGAGGGGACGTACGGCGTCGTCGTCTTCCACGAGCAGGTCATCGAGATCGTCGCTGTCCTGACCGGTTGCGGGCGGGGCGAGGCCGACCGGGTGCGGCGCGGCCTGTCCGACCCGGAGTCGCAGGGGCGGATCAAGGTGTGGTTCGCGCAGGCCGCGGCGGCTCGGGGGTACGGCGCGGAAACGATCCGGCGGACCTGGGAGATCGTGGCGGCGTTCGGGTCCTACGGGTTCTGCAAGGCGCACGCGGTCGCCTTCGCCGTGCCGACGTACCAGTCGGCCTGGCTGAAGGCGCATCACCCGGCCGCCTTCTACGCCGGGCTGCTCACCCACGATCCCGGGATGTATCCGAAGCGGCTGCTGCTGGCCGACGCGCGGCGGCGTGGGGTGCCGATCCTGCCGTTGGACGTGAATGTGTCCGGGGCCGCCCATCGGATCGAACTGGTGTCCGAGTCCAAGGTGTGGGGGCTGCGGCTCGCCCTCCACGACGTGCACGGCATCAGCGAGGCCGAGGCCGAACGGATCGCGGCCGGGCAGCCGTACTCCTCGCTGGTGGACTTCTGGGAGCGGGCCCGGCCCAGCCGGCCGCTGGCCCAAAGACTCGCTCAGGTGGGGGCGCTGGACGCCTTCGGCGCCAACCGGCGGGATCTGCAGCTGCATCTGACCGAACTGCACCGGGGCGCCCGGGGCGGTGGCGGCGGGCAGCTTCCCCTGGCGGGCGGGCGGAGGACCGCCTCGGCCGGCCTGCCGGATCTGACGTCGGCGGAGCGGCTCAGCGCCGAGCTGGGTGTGCTGTCCATGGACGCCTCGCGCAATCTGATGGACGACCACCGGGAGTTCCTCAAGGAGCTGGGCGTGATCTCCGCACGCCGGCTGCGCGAGGTGCGGCACGGTGAGACCGTGCTGGTCGCGGGCGCCAAGGCGGCCACCCAGACGCCGCCGATCCGCTCCGGCAAGCGGGTCGTCTTCTCCACGCTGGACGACGGCACGGGGCTGGTCGATCTGGCGTTCTTCGACGACTCGCACGAGGCGTGCGCCCACACCGTCTTCCATTCATGGCTGCTGTTGGTGCGCGGAGTGGTGCAGCGGCGTGGTCCGCGCAGCCTGAGCGTGGTGGGTTCCGCCGCCTGGAACCTCGCCGAGCTGGTGGAGCTGCGGGCCGCGGGCGGTCTCGACGAGGTGGCGGCGCGGCTCGCGGAGCCGGTGGCCGGGGGTGCGGGCGGCGACCCGACCGGTGGGCGCCGGATCCAGCTGCCCACCGGATACGAGATGCATCCGTGGGCCGATCTGCGGCCCGCGGGGCAGGAGGCCTCACAAGGGCCTGCTGCCATACGGAAGTTGTGGCACCAGAGTCCGGGGAGTGCGGGATGACCATTCTCTGCGTACGTTTCCAGCTGCCGCCGATGTACGAGGCGGCCCTGCCGGGACTGCTCGGTCTGCTGGAGGACTTCACCCCGGTCGTGGAGGCACTGCCCCCGGACGGGGCGCTGGCCGACCTGCGCGGGGCCGAGCGGTACTTCGGGCGCAGCGCGGTGGAGCTGGCCTCGGTGATCCGGGTGCGTGCCCTCGCCCGGTACGGCGTCGACTGCGCGATCGGCGCCGGTCCGGGGCCGACGCTGGCCCGGGTGGCGCTGCGCGACGCCCGGCCGGGGGTGACGTGTGCCGTACCCGAGGACCCGGAGGGCATCGCCGCGTTCCTCGCCGGGCGGCCCGTGTCCGCGCTGCCCGGCGTCGGCACGGCGACCGCCCGCACCCTGGGCGAGTACGGCCTGGACACCCTGGGCCTGGTCGCCGCCGCGCCGCTGTCCACGCTCCAGCGGCTGATCGGCGCGAAGGCGGCCCGCGAGCTGAGGGAGCGGGCGAGCGGCCTCGACCGGGGCCGGGTCGTGCCGAACGCCGTCTCACGGTCGCTGACGGCGGAGCGCGCCTTCGGCATCGACGAGCTGGACCCCGGCCGGCACCGCAGGGCGCTGCTGTCCGCCGCCGAGGAACTGGGCGGCCGGCTGCGCGCGGTGGAGAAGATCTGCCGCACCCTGACCCTCACCGTGCGCTACGCCGACCGCTCCTCGACCACCCGCAGCCGCACCCTGAAGGAGCCGACCGCGCACTCGCCGGCCCTGACCGAGGTGGCCTACGGCATGTACGAGGTGCTCGGCCTGCAGCGCGCCCGGGTCCGCGCGCTCGCCCTGCGCGCGGAGGGCCTGGCCCCCGCCGGCCAGGCCTCCCACCAGCTCACCTTCGACCCCGTGGACGAGAAGGTCCGCCGTATCGAGGAGGTCGCGGACCGCGCGCGGGCGAAGTTCGGGCCCAGGGCGGTGATGCCGGGCACCTTGGCCGCGTGACTCCCCATGGTGAGGCCCTAGTTGGCCCAGGGCGGGGTGACCCGGGTGCCGTCGGCGAGCCGCGCCTCCAGCCCGATGGAGGTGGTGACCCAGGAGATCGCGGTGTGGTCGGTGGGGTTCTCCACGGCCAGGGTCGCACCGGGGTTGACGATCACCGTGTCGCCCGCCGCGATCCGCTCGGTGTGACCGTCCAGGGTCATCAGCAGCTCGCCGACGAGCAGGTGGAAGATCTCCTCCCGGTTGACGGTGTGGGCGGGCGCCTTGGTGCCGGCCGGGATCTCACCGCGCCAGGCGCACAGCTCCTTGCTGCCGGTGAGCGGGGTGGCGTACGAGACGAAGCGGGCGCCGTGGATCTCGTGGGTGACGGCGGCCGACGAGCGGACGATGGGCATGGCGGTGGTCTCCGTTCATAAGGTCAAGCAGCTTGACTATATGGTCAAGCTGCTTGACCTTCCTGTCAAGGGTGTTTCAATGCCTCCGTGCAGAACTCCGAAGCCATGGCCCTGTCCGCCGCCCTGCTCGCCGCCGCGGGCGACCTCACGCAACGCATCCACGACGGGGTGAGTGCCCGTGGCTTCACCGACCTGCGGCCCGCCCACGGCTTCGCCTTCGCCCGGCTCGCCCCGGGCGGCGCCACCGTCACCGACCTCGCCGCGCACCTCGGGGTGACCAAGCAGGCGGCGAGCCAGCTGGTGGACGAGATCGTACGCAAGGGGTACGCCGAGCGCAGGCCGCATCCCGAGGACGCGCGCGCCCGGCTGATCGTGCTGACCGAACGCGGGTGGACCTGCACCCGGGCGGCCGAGGAGGCGGCGGCCGAGGTGGTCGGGGAGTGGGCCGGACGGCTGGGCGAGGGGGAGATGCGTGCGCTGAGGGAGCGTTTGGTGCGGATCGCTCCCCATGGTCCGATCAGGCCCGTCTGGTGACGATCCGTCAGGGTCCGGTGGGGCGCTGGTTATCACTGGAAGTTTTTACTGACGCGTAACTTCACACTTGCACTACTCGCCCGTAACTTGACAAGTGAACAGCATCCTCGTGATCCGGATCACAAGGTAAGGCCGTCGCACCTCCCTTGAGCCGCAAGGAGATCACACGATGCTGCCCTGGAAGCGAGCGCTCAGACCCCTCGCCGCACTGCTCCTCACCGCCGCCGTCGCCGCCGTTCCGGCCGCCGCCGCCCACGCCTCCGACGCCCCGAGCAGCGGCTGGAACGACTTCTCCTGCAAGCCCTCCGCCACCCATCCCCGCCCGGTCGTCCTGGTGCACGGCACCCTGGGCAACTCGGTCGACAACTGGCTCTCCCTCGCCCCGTACCTGAAGGACCGCGGATACTGCGTCTTCTCCCTCGACTACGGCCAGTTGTCCGGCGTTCCCCTCTTCTACGGCCTCGGCCCCATCGACAAGTCGGCCGAGCAGCTCTCCGCCTTCGTCGACAGGGTGCTCGCCGCGACCGGCACCGGCAGGGCCGACCTCGTCGGGCACTCCCAGGGCGGCATGATGCCCCGCTACTACCTGAAGTTCCTCGGCGGAGCCGCCAAGGTGAACGCCCTCGTCGGGCTGGCCCCGGACAACCACGGCGCCAGTATGAGCGGCCTCACCAACCTGCTGCCGTACTTCCCCGGCGCCGGCGACCTGATCAAGGCCACCACCCCGGGCCTCGCCGACCAGATCCCCGGCTCCGACTTCCTCACCAAGCTCAACGCGGACGGCGACACCGTCCCCGGCGTGCACTACACGGTCATCGCCACCAAGTACGACGAGGTGGCCACCCCCTGGCGGAGCCAGTACCTGAGCGGCTCCGACGTCCACAACGTCCTGCTCCAGGACCTGTGCCCGCTCGACCTCTCCGAACACGTCGCCATCGGCCTGTTCGACCGCATCGCCTTCCACGAGGTGGCCAACGCGCTCGACCCGGCCCACGCCACGGCCACCACCTGCGCGTCGGCCTTCAGCTGACGTGCCGCCGGGGCCTGTCCGACCTGAGCCGCCGGACAGGCCCCGGAACCCTCACCGGCGGTGGGTGCCACCCGCCGCGCGCCGCCGCACCGACAGGAACAGCGCCGCCGAACCGAGCGCCAGCGCCGCCGCGCCGCCGAGCGCGACGTACGAGGTGCCCGAGGAGGCACCGGTCTCCGCGAGGTTGTCCGAGGAACCCGCCGCCTTGGGCGCAAAGGAAGCGGCGGTGGCCTGCCGCGCGGCCCCCCGGGTCGTATACGGCGTCGGTCGCCGGGCCGGCGTGCCGTCGCCGTCGCCGCCGTGACCGTGGTGCAGCATCGTCGACTTGTCGGCACCGGCCGCGATCTGCTGGTCGGAGGGTGCGGAGGCCGTCGGCGCGGGGCCGGCGCCCGTGGGCCCCGTACCGGCGCCGCCGAAGTCCACGTCCGAGCAGGAGTAGAACGCCTCCGGACTGTCCGAGCGCTGCCATACCGCATACAGCAACTGCCGCCCGGACCGCGCGGGAAGCGTGCCGGAGAACGTGTAGAAACCGCCCGAGGCGACCGGGTCGGTGACCGTGGCCACCGGGTGCCCCAGATCCAGCTCGGACCACCTCAGCGGCTTCGCGGGGGCGTAACCGGGCTTGGTCAGATAGACCTTGAAGGTGCCCTTGTGCGGGGCGGTCACCCGGTACCTGAAGGTGTACGACCCGCGGTGCACGCGTGTGGCGGGCCAGTCGGCCCGGGCCAGGTCGAGACCCTTGAACTCCTCGTTGTCCGCGCTGCACAGCTTGCCGTCCGGGATCAGCTGCCGGTGCCGGCCGGCCGCGTCGCCGATCCGGACGCCGTTCCAGTCGTAGAGCGCCTGCGCGCCCCCGGCCGCCACGGCCGCCCGGCACGCGGCCGACTTCGGGCTCTCCGGCCCCTCCGCGTAGCACTGCGAGACCCGGCTGACCGGATCCCCCATCGAACCGTGCGCGGACGCGGGGGCTGCGGCGAGCACGGTCAGGGCGAGCGGCGGCAGACCGAGCACGGCGACGACGGCGGCCGTGCGACGGGCACGAGCGGACATGCGGAACTCCTCGAAGACGGTCCTCCGGCGGGGCTGGATCCCGTGGGGTGATCCGAAACTAGCCCCAGGAAACCGCCGGATCGCCTGCTGAGGGCGGGGGGAGGCGATCCTTATGGTGCCGTTAAGGCCGGACTAACCGAGGGCTCAGGAAGCGGACGAGGGACCGTCCTGCCCAACTGCACCCGAGCAGTCCTAGCGTCCGTGGCAGTCCGTGTTCGTCCGCGACCGGACGCCCCGATTGGCTCCCGGATTGGCTCCCGGCTGCGCCTAGGCATCCTGCGCCAGGAACCTATGCACATGGCTTCGGAGGCGCCTGGGCTCTCAGGGAAAGCTGCTGGTAGGTGCCGCTTGGTTGGCTTAGGCCCGTCCACAGATAGTCCCACGGTGTCCGTGACCACCGCTTTAGGAGAGAGGGTGGGTGACAAGGCAGACGACCTGCGGATACCTCGGTCGAGCTAGTCGGCACGGTGGTGCCTGCCAGTCACCACCCTTGACCGCGGCTGACCCCTGCATCTGGCACGACTGTGGCACGCGGCGAGCAGACGGCTCGGATGGCCGACTCCGTCGGTGCCCTGGTTTTACGGCCGGGAGCCAGCAACGTTTGTTGGTCACCGCTGGAAACGCTCCGTCAGCGACAAGAATCATGTCGCTGAGTTCTGGGAGCGCGCCGGTACTTGCCCCCGGCCGTCTCGTGTGCTGGTCGACTCGGAGCAAGTGATCATGGCCCCGGACTCCAGATCTCTGCCCTCAGCCGCAGACTGGCCGCCAGGGTAGGTCCGGAGCGCCGCAGGCGTAACCCCGCCACCGATGGCGCCGCCGCGTACCTTGCTGTCCGCCGACCTCACACTGAAGCCGACTACCCGAGAGGACCAACACCTGATGTCCATATGGCCTTCGGTCGTTGCCGTACTCGGTACCCTCGCCGGTGCCCTGACCGCCGGACTCCTCCAGCACCGTTCGGCACGCACCGCACGCGCCGAGGAGCGCGCCGACAACCACCGCCGGGACCAGCTCGGTGCCGTCACCGACTTCGCGGCCGCCCTGGACGCGCACCGCTCGGCGATGTTCCATCGGGAGCGTCTGGCCCTGACGGAGGCAGGCACCGAGCACCAGCTGGAGGCCCAGACGAGGTCCCACGACACCCGGGCGGCAATCACCGCGCCCCACATCCGCCTTCAGGTCCTGGTCCCCGAGCTGGCCGGCCCCGCACAGCAGGCCGCAGATGCCACGTACGCGCTGCGCAAGGCCATCGACCGGACCGAGCTGGACGCCCGGCGGCATGCGGCCAAGGAAGCATCCGTCGCCTTCATCGCCGCGGCCGCCACGCTGCTGAGCCCCAACAACCGCTGACTGATGGCGACCACTGTCAGCGTTCTGGCCGTCCGGTCGTGCCGGTCCCATACGCCCTACAACACTCGTGCGCTCCCGTGGTGCGCTTGTGGTGCGGCCATGGTGCGCATACCACGGCCGCAACCTTCTGATCCGTAGCTCTACAGAGGTCGGTCATTGAAGGTCAAACAGGTTGCCATGACGCTTCTGAGAGCCGGTATGGGGCGCTGCCGGTTGCTGTGGTTGCTGTACTCCGCTGCTGTACAACGTCATCACAGATCCATGCGGAATTATGATCCCGGATCAGGGGCGAAATAAGAGGAGGCCGCTATCGACGGTCCGGCAGCCGCAGCATTTTCGTATGCCTCGTCCATCAGGTCGACAAATCGAATCTGCCGCGCATCCCCTGTCGCCTCTGCAAACTCGCGCCAGCCTGCGGAACGATCGACCCAATGATCTCGCGCTCGCTCGCCCCGGAAGTGCAACTCAAGCTGGACACGTGTTGCGTCGTCGTTCACACGCTTAAGCAAATAATCGGAGTAGTATTGTGTAACGATCAAATGTGTGAAGTGGAGTTGCCTTGCTAGAGTCAAAGGGAGTGGGCTCTGCGATGGTGCCCAGCAAACGAGAAGCTCAGGATCGTTGATCGACATAAGCGCCAGCTCGCGGTGCGCAGCACGCCGCTCTTCCTCGTTGGATATGTCGGTCTGGTGAGCTTGATAGGCGAGAGATACTGCAACCCCAATTAGTGCTGCACCCGAGAAGATCACGGAGAGAAATCCGTAGGCTTGTCCGACGTTACTGAGTGATTGCCAGTCTTCTCCGAGGAATGAGAGACCCTTGAGGACTAATGGGGTCAGCGCGATGGTGGCGATTGTGGCAACGGCGATACCCCACGGGAAGTGTCTGTTTCGCCAGAGTTTCATGTTTTACCCCTTGTTTCTTCGTTCTGCCGGAATCTGCTACCAGGCTGTTTGTCCATGGCTCGTTGAGGGGGATGGTTCCCAGCTCTGTGCGACGCCATACGAGCGGTCGGTGGAGCGATTTTGGGCTGGAGCTGCTTTGGCGCGAGTGATCATGGCCCCGTAAGCTTGCGGCACGTCGGGCAGTCTGTGGACCTGCCCGGTAAAGCACGACGTTGGGGCCATGATCTGCGAGGCTCGCGCCAAAGTGGCTGCCTAAAATCGCGGAGCCGACCGCCCCAGCCACGACGTACCCCTTCTCTGACGTCAGGCGGCTGATCGCTGTGCGCGCGGGACGGGCGCCGGCCGGGCTGGAGCGGGACGAAGGCAGGAGCGCAGGCCCGGCCGGGGGCCGGGCCGCGCGCGGGGAGCGGAGCGAGCCGCCTTGACGAGGTAGAGAAGATTCCATCAAGCCGACGGGCCAGAGAGGTCTGACCAGCCTCACGGTCCTTTCCAGCGTGGGAAGCTGGGACGGGACGATTGGCTGACCGAGAGGGAGAGCGGGTGTCGCAGCAGGCCAACCCTCGGGGAACTTTCCTGAAGATCGCTGACGCGCTGAAGACGCGGATCGAGGAAGACCCGGACATGACGGTGCTGCCGTCACTGACCGAGGTCGTGCGCGATTTCAAGGTTTCGCGTGGCGTGGCTGTCCGCGCGTTCGGCGTGCTGAAGCAGGAAGGTGTTGCCGAACCCGCGCCGGGCGAACGGTGGCGCGTCGTGCGCTCGGGGGCGCAAGTCGACCGGCGTCCGCTCCATCAGAGGATCGCGGACGTCATCACGGCTGATGGCCTTGAAGTAGGGGAAGCCTTTCCGAGTGCTTCGGCGCTTGCCGAGCGGTTCGACGTCTCACGACCGACCGTGACCAAGGCGTTGGAGAAGCTGGAGGCCGCCGGCGTGCTGGCGGGGGGCGGACAGGGCAGGGTGCGGACGGTCCGCGCCGTGCCGACGCGAGAGGAGCGTTCGTAGCTTGCCGAAGTTGACGGAGTGGGCCTATCCCCTGGCTGAGTCCCTGCTCGCCGAATCGTTGCCGCAGCGGTGGAAGCACTGCCTCGGGGTCGCCGAGCGGGCGCGTACGGTCGCGTTCATCCTTGACCAGGATGCGGATCTGCTGGAGTCCTCAGCGGTCCTGCACGACATCGGCTATGCGCCGGACCTGGCCAAAACGGGCTTTCACCCGCTGGACGGCGCACGCTACCTCCGGGACGTGGCTGGCGCCGACGAACGCGTGATCAACCTGGTAGCCCACCACTCCTGTGCCTGGATGGAGGCGGAAGCGCGCGGCATGCGGGAGGAGCTGGAAAGTGAGTTCCCTCGCGAGCGGGAGCACCTGAACGACGCGCTCTGCTATTGCGACATGAACACCACACCAGATGGCACGCCCACGAACCCGGTCGATCGGATCAACGAGATCGCCGGGCGGTACGGGCCGGACAGCCTGATCGGTACATTCATCCGCCGGGCGGAGCCCGAAATCCTCGCGTGCACGTCCCGCGTCCTTGAACGGGTTGCCGCGACCAAACGTCAGCCGATGTAGGGCGCCGTGCGCGTTTGGTCCATGGCGTGCTCGATCCGGAGGCGCATGGTGGGGTGCACGTCCAGCGACGCCAGGTCCGCAGGGTCGACCCAGCGGACCTGAGTCGTCTCGTCGCTCGTACGAAGTTCACCGCCGACCGGCCGGGCACGGAAGCAGATGCTGAACTGCTGGCGCACCTCGCCATCGTCGTACTGCATCACATGCCCGGGGTCCGTGTAGAGCCCGGACACGTCGACGACTTCCACCTTGATCCCGGTCTCTTCCCAGACCTCACGCACGACGGTGTCACTGATCGACTCGCCCACGTCGTGACCGCCCCCGGGCAGTGCCCAGCGCCCGTTGTCGGACCGCTGAATCACCAGCACCTGACCAGCGTTGTTCTGCACGAACGCGACGACGGACGGCACGACCGAATTGGCCGGCGGGGCGTCGGGGTCGTGCAGGTAATCAATGCGTCCCATGCTCAGGCTCCTGTGATGTCGCGGTTCGTGACCTGGCGGGCGCCTCCCCAGGTCTGTTCGATGCTATTCGCATAGGTGTCGAACAGGCCGCCGCCCGGCATACGCCGCAGGTGGAAGACGGGCGCCATGTAGGCGCCGATGCCATAGACGTGGGGGTTGACGAGCATCTCGTCATCGGACCGGTAGATGGAGTTGTAGAGCGTGGTCGCGTGGAGCCGGAAGCCGATTTCAGGGTGGCTCTCCATGAGGGGCCGATAGTTCACCAAGGCGTTCCGGATCTTGCCATCCATGATTCGGTGCCCCTCATCTATGCCACGCTGTCGGACGGCTTCGCAGTCTGGGTCCCCGAGCAGGATCCGCACCTGCGTGGACCCCTCCACCTTCTTCTTCAGAAGCCCGTGGAACAACGGATCCTCAGACAGGAAGAGCCCGGAGTAGACGAGAACGTCTAGGTTGCTCTCGGCTCGCTCGTAGAGGTCACGCCAGAGACTGGCCGGCACCGTGTGTCGATGCGGGTAGACAGCAACGATCTCGGCTTTGGTCAGATCCGTAGCGCTGTCGACGGCCCGGCTGTCATCCCACAGCGTCGTCACGTCGACGTTCAACGCCGCCGCTGTTGCGTACTGGTGACGCCGGTACGGCACTTTTCCCTGGGTGATCCAGCGTTCGACGGTTTTCGGGATGACGCCGATCTCTTCGGCGAGGCTCTGCACGGTCATGCCGCGGGCGAGGAGGGCGGACCGTAGACGCTCGTTCGACATCTGCACCCCCGTAGGGACTTCTAGGACTTCTTGACCGTAGCCAGAAGGCCGGGAGCTGTCCACGTGCGGGCTGACCAACTCCCCTGACCTGCCGCGATTCTGAGTGTGCGCCAAGAAGTTCCGGCGCGAAAACCAGGCGGTTCCGTCGGCGTACTTGACGGGACCTTATGCAGTACCTGTAAAACAGGTACTACTCGACCGAACGAAACACCTCGGTCGGAAGGCGGCTTCATGCCGCATGCGCAGAAGGCGGGGACGCTGCAATCCCGCTGAAGGCCAGAGGACAGGGCTTCGACCCGACTGGCGAGGTGGCCCGGTGACCGCGAGCAACGGCCGGAGAGTGGGGACGTGGTCCCCCTTGCAGTGCTTCACACCCCTGTTGATCTCGCCTGATGGGAAATCCAGTGCACCGACGAAGACTGTGGGCGCCGCCGCGACGGACCGGTCGGCGACGCCAGTAGGTCATCCCGGTCGGTGAGCGGAACGTGCGCTCGCGGCCGATCCGGTCCGCTCTGTACCTGCCATCGCAGCGGCTAGCGCTGCGGCCGGTTGCCTCCCTCGCCCGTCCGGTCCCGCGCTTGGCGCGTCGGTCGTACGGGCGAGGCGCGGGGAGCCGGACTTACCCGCTTCAACGGCTCGCGGCTCCGGTGCTGGCACACCGGAGCCGCTGTTGTTCGGGCCGTTCCCGTCTCACTGGAGTCCATCCCATGAAGTGCATCGTTGCTGGTCATGAGGCCGTCACCGGCGCGGATTTCGCGGAGCTGGCGCTGGGCACCCCGGTTGAGCTGTGGCTCGGGGTCGACGGCGAGAGCGAGGAGGAGCGTGCGGCCCGTCTGGACGCGGCGCGCGACATCCTCTCCGATCCCCAGTTCAGCGACCTGTCCGACGACCTGATTCGCCTGGCCGCGCGGGTCGTCGAGGACCACCCGGACCTGTTCAACGTGGTCCCGCTGGTCCGCCCCTCCCGCCGCGTGCCGCGCAAGGGGGTCGCGGCATGAACGAGGGCCTGACGCTGGACGACCTGGCCGTGCCGCTGCGGGCGCTGCGCCTGCTCGCTGCGGACTTCGGTCACCTCGCCGCCCCGACCGTCGGGGTGAGCACCATCTGGCCGGACCGGCTGGAGCTGTCGTTCCACGGCGACCTGGCCGACTTCGAGGCGTGGCGCGACGCGCTGGGCATCGCCCCGGACGCCGTGACGCACAGCGCGCAAAGCGAAGGCCGCACGCGCGTCCTGCTCGCCTTCGGCCAGTACACGGGCGCCATGGTGAAGCTGGTCGCCTACGCCGACGTGCCCGCCCCAGCGCTGGTCGGAGCGGCGGCCTGATGGCGGCGCTGGCCGAGTGCTTCGACCCGAGCGGCGCCCGGCACGGCATTCCCACCTACCCGTGGCGCTGTGCGCCGGACGGGCTGCTCACCAGGCGGCAGTTACGGGCCTATGGCCTGCGCCCGGGCGGTCAGCCGGTCGCCGCGCAGGTCCTCCGCCTCCGTCACCGGCGAGGGCCGCTGGTCGCCTACCTCTACCGGCTCGACCAGGCCAAGCCGGTCCGACCGATGACGGACGCGAAGCGCCGGGCACTGGAGAGCGCGATGCGCGCCCGCCGGACCTGCCCGCAGTGCCGCACGGACGCTGGCTACGTCATCCCCGCATCCCTCGGGGTGTGCGTCCCCTGCGCCTACCCCGACGACCAGCGCGCCGCCTGACCGGCCCGGTCAGGCGGTCATCCACCCGACAAGGAGACAGAGCAGTGAAGCATCCCCCGGAGAAGTCCCTAAGCTGGGGCCAGACACTCGTACTGGGCGCCACGGCGCTGCCCATGGTTGGCTTCGGCGGCCTGGGCGCGTGGGGCACCTACAGCAACATCACATCCGTTTTCCACCGCTCCGCCACCGCGCTCGGTGTGGTCGCCGCGGGAGAGGGCGCCACGCTGGTCCTGGCGCTGACCCTGGTGGGCCTGACCATGCTGGGCCAGTC
This sequence comes from Streptomyces filipinensis, assembly GCF_014649495.1. GTDB lineage: Bacteria > Actinomycetota > Actinomycetes > Streptomycetales > Streptomycetaceae > Streptomyces > Streptomyces filipinensis. The sequence goes on from NZ_BMTD01000006.1 coordinate 73,680, forward strand.
CTCCCCGGCGGCCGTGCGATTCGGTCTGTGGACGCTGCCGGCGGTGGCCTCCCTGACCGGCGCGGCAGTCGCGCCGACGGGAACGGAGTCGGTGGTGTTCGCGTTCACCCCGATGGCCATGTGCGTGGCCGCGGAGGGCATGGGCCTGCTGGCCCGCCGGATCGTGGTCTACCGCACCGGAGTGGACACCGAAGCGCAGCGCCGCAACGCCGCCGTCATGCAGCGGCTCGCCTACCACCGGGCCCGCGCCGCGAACCACCCCGACGAGGGCGCGCGCAAGGACTCGGAGCTGAAGTCATGGAAGCTCGCGAAGAAGGTCGGCGCGGGTGACGCTCTGCTCGGGGCGCACCTGGTCCACGTGCAGCGCGAGCGGATGACGGCCGGCGCCGATGCCGCGCTCGTGGGCATGTTCGCCCTGCCCGTCACGGCCCCCGGCACGGGCGTGACGGCCGCTCCCGAACCGGCCGCCGTCGAGGCTGCGAGCGATGAGGGCGTCACGGGCGTCACGCCTGCCGTGACGGAGGAAGACACGCAGGTCACCGCCGAGTTCGAGACGGTCCCGGCCGGGGCCGTTACGCCCGTGACGCCTCCCGTCACACCCCCCGTGACGCTGGAGGAGATCGCAGCTGTGGCCGGCGTTGCGACCCCGCAGCCCGGGGAACCGCTGACGGATGAACAACTGATCGTCGTCCTTAGGCACCTGCGCTACAGCGACGACCCGCCGCTGTCCTACCGCCAGGCCGTGACCGCGTTCCGTGAGGGCGGGTTCGTCGGCGGTGAGCAGCGGGTGCGTAAGGCGTGGGGCTCGCTGATGTCCCACGAGGAATCGGAAGCCTGAACCGACAGTCCGGCACCATCAATGAGGGCCAGCCCACGGCAATTGGGCTGGCCCTCATTGCGACTGCCAGAAGCAGTCGACCGCACCAGTGAAGCAGACCCGGTGAGCCCCGGCGAGCGGCACCCTCGCAGACCCGGTGAGCAGACCCGGTGAGCCTCAGCACACGGTCTGAACTTCCATCCTCTGAAGGGGACTTCCTGGTGAACCGCACATCCGTCACCCGTCACGGCCTGATCCTGCTCGGCTTCACCGCCGTTACCGCGGTAGCCGTGGTGATCGGGGTACGCCTGGACGCCTACGGCGTTCCCCTCGTGCTCCTGCTGGCCTGTGCCTTCTCTCTTCAGACCAGCCTCATGAGCCTGCTGTTCCGACTGGTCGACGCGCTGTCGTCGACCACGCACCGCTGCTCCCGTCCCGGCTGCGACTTCCAGGTTTGGCTGACCGGCGTGGACGCCGCGGAGAACCGCCGCTGGCAGGAGATCGCCGGCAACCACCCTCACCGCACCGTCTGACAAGGAGACGTCACTGTGTCCAGCCGTACCCGCACCCGCGGCGTGAAGACGGCCGCGGGTGTCCACACGATCCACATCCCGCGTCAGCGCGGGCGCCGGCGTGCTCAGCCGTTCGTGGTCGTCGTTCCGGAGCAGCCTTCCTTGACCCGCGAAGCGCTCGGGTTCCTGGGATGGGTGCTGTGGCGCTTCCGCGGGGCGCTCGCTCCCACCTTCCTGGCCGTGCTGGCCTGGCCGCTGGCCTGGATCCTGCACGCGCTCGCCTGGTGGTCCGGTCTGCTGATCGCGCCCCTGGCCGTCGCTCCCGTGCTGTGGCTCGGCTTCGTCCAGATCCGCCGCCCGGCGCGCACGGCCGCGGTCGTCTGGCGGGCGGGTCTGGCCCTGCTCGCCACGGCCGGGTTCGCCTGGCTGGCGCTGGCCGCCGGGTTCGGGCCGCTCGCGGGACCGCTGCCCCTGATCTGGCTCCTGGCCTGGCTGGTCGCTCAGACCGCGTGGCTCATCGTCCGGCGCTCCCGCTGACCCGAAGGGACCTGTCTGATGGCAACCTCCCACGCCGCTCCCACCGCCGGAGCCAACGGCTCGCAGGCCAAGCGCGCGATGAACAGCAAGAACTTCGGCGCGACGTTCGCGCCCGGCTTCACCATCAACGTCAACGCCAACAAGACCAACAACGGCGTGGCCGCCGTCGCCAACGGCTCCGGCGCCAACGGCCGTAGCAGCGCGGAAGCGCTGCTCCCGGCCCCGGAGTTCACCTCTCCCGCGCAGGTGCGGAACTACTGCAACAGCCTGCGCGCGGCGGCCGTGACGCTGTCCATCGAGGTGGCCATGGGTGCGGAGATCATGAAGGGCGTGCTCGCTGCGGTCCCGGACCCCGAGGGGCGCCCGTTCGGCTCCCGGGCCCGCGCCGCGAAGGTGGCCCGCAAGATGCAGAAGTCCGCCGACGCGCTGCGGGATGCCGCGAAGAACGCCGCGGCCTGCTACTCGACCTTCCAGCAGCAGTACGAGGAAGAGATCAACCGCGTCCGCCACCGCGCCCGCCGGCCGCAGCAACCGGTCATGAACTGGGCTCAGCAGTAAGAAGGGGGATCATTCGATGGCTGAGCGCGACGCACAGCATCAGCTCGCTGAGCTGCTGGAACTTCAGCTCCGGGGCGGCTCGGACGCCGGCGGGGTGGGCAAGTACCTGCTGCACCGGGCCAAGCCGCACATCCCGCCGTGGCTCGGCTGGGTCGGGACCGGCCTGGCCGGGGTGCTGGGTCACCTGCGGTGGGCCGACAGCGCACCGGCGGCCGTGGGCCTCACCCTTGGGTCGGTGGTGCTGACAGGTGCCACCTGGCTGATCGGCAAGAACACCAGCCAGCAGCGGCGCCTGCACTCAGCCATCACCGTGGCCGCGGGCTCCGCCTGGCTGACTGCTGCCTGCCTGGCGGGCCCCACCGCGAATCCGGTCGGGGACCTGTACCTGATGGGCGGGCCCGCCCTGGCCCTGTCCTGGAACGTGCGCCTGGTCCTGCGGCACACCCCCGACGCGTCCGGCGAGAGCTCCGACAAGGGGCTGCTGGAGAAGGTGGGGCTGGCCAGGGCGCAGATCGGCAACGCCAAGGTGGAGCCGAACCGCGTCACGGCACCGGTCGCGCTGGAAGCCGGCACCCAGACCAACGACGACATGACCAAGGCACTGGGCAACATCGCATCCGCCCTGGACCTGCCGAAGTCCGCCGTCCGCTACACCCCGGACCCGGGCTCCGCACGGCGCGGGGAACTGGTCATCGTGCCCGAAGATATGCTGGCGGAAGTCGTCGAATGGGAAGGGCCGTCGAACCTGGGCGGTTCGATCGCTGGGCCGCTCGTCATCGGCCGGTACGACGACGGCGCCCTGCTGGTGATCTGGCTTCCGGGCGACCCGGAGGCGGGCCGTAACTCCACCCACGTCCTGGTGGCAGGCGGTACCGGGTCCGGCAAGGGCGACACGGCCCTGAACCTGCTGACAGAGATCCTGTCCCGCCGGGACGTGATTGTGTGGTTCTCCGACCCGAAGGCGTTCCAGGACTTCGCTGCCCTGCGCCCCGGGCTGGACTGGGGCGTCGAGGGCGGCACCCCGACCGAAGTCATGGTTGCGGCCGTCGAGGCCGCGATCCCGGCGCGTACGCGCTGGCTGGGTGCCCACGGCTACCGGCAGTGGGTGCCGGAGGCGGCGCAGGCACAGAACAGCCCTGAGCACACCTGCCGCCCGGACGGGCGGCCGTGCGGTTGTGAGGGGATGCCGTTCCTGGTGGCCTGGTTCGAGGAGGCCGCCAACACCCTGCGCGCGCTGGGCGACGACGCGTTCACTGGCATCGCGCAGGAAGCCCGTTCCGCCGGTATCTCGCTGATCGTGTCGCTACAGCGGCCGTCGTACGACCAGATGTCCACCTCCACCCGCGCCTCTCTGCCGTCGGTGATCGCGCTGGGCTGCGACGCACGCGACGAGGGGTTCTCGCTGCCGGACGAGGTCCTGGCCGCGGGCGCCCACCCCGGGGCGTGGGGCAACCGGCGTCCGGGCTACTGCTACGTCGTCTCGCCCGGCATCCCGGAGGACCGCTATCCCTCGCCGGGCCGTACCCGGCGCTTCACGCACCGGGCGGTGCCGGTCATGGAACTGCTCGCTACCTGGGCACAGCGCAACGGCGCCAAGGCCGACCCCGTCACCGCTGGCGCCGCCTCCAGCGTCGCCGGACGCGCCTACACCGGCCGGGCCGCGTCCGGCACCGAGCAGCCGACCGCCCTGCGGGCCGTCGAGCAGGAGGAGGACGACATGGAGCAGGGCGGCTTGCTGGTCGACCCGGAAGACCAGGGCATCGAGCCGGAGGCCGCCCTCCCCGCGCCGGAGGAGGGCGATGATGCCCCGATCTTCGGTCAGGAGACGGGACGCAAGCCGTCGCCGGAGGAGGCCCGGCGCCTGTTCGCGGACGCGCTGGCGGAGTTCGAGAGCGAGGGCCGGATGATCGTGGGCCCGAAGGACTTCACCGACTGGTGCGACCGGCACAACCTGTCCCGCTCCTGGGTGTCCCTGCGGCTGAAGGAGGCGGCGCAGGAGGGCCGGTTGGAGGCGACGAACACCACCGGCCGGTGGCGCATCGTCCCCGCCCTCACGGCCGCCTGACGCCCGTAACGCGTTACGCCCGCCTAACACCCAAACCCCTAGGCAGGCACGCGTGTTACCCGCCCTAACAGCGGCCGGTGACGCGGCCTAACACCTGCTCGTAACACCCTCTCGCGGGCCCGCGTTCACCCCTGGTGACGCGGGCCCGCGGCCGTCCCGAAGGGAGTCCCCGTGAGCCACCCCGAGCGGCCCGCGGCCGTCGAGATCCACCACCCCCAGCCGGTCACCGTGCACCCACCCACCGCGCCCTTCGTACCGGTGCTGCCGGGCCCACCGCCGGCCGTGCAGAGCGTCGTCCTGCCGGACGGCCGCGTCGTCACCGGCTACACCCTCACCTCCGCGCCCGCCCCGGCGCCGGTCGACACGCGGCCGGCCGTCTCGCGAACAGCGGTGAACATCGCGCTCGGGGGCATCGGGTTTGCCGCGGTGTGCGGCGGCCTGTTCCTGCTCACCTCGTTCATCGCCGCCCTGACCGCTTTCATCACCCAGCTCATCATCCTGGCCGCCGTCATCTTCGGCGGATGGATCGCCGTGCAGATCTTCGGCGCCACCGGCCACCACGACCGCGGCGGGACCACGGTCAACATCCGCAAGGCCGTCATCAAGCGCAACCACTTCCACGGCTGACCCGAGAGGAGCGCCGTGTTCGAGATCCGCGTCATCTGCGACCGAGCCGACACCGCCTGCATCGGCCACACCCTGGCCGCCGCGTTCGTCACCGGCCCGACACGCCAGTGCCCCACCCGCGACGGCAAGCGGGTGCGCCTGTACTTCACCGCCGACCACCAGCCCACGACACCCGAAAGCGAGTGATCACATGTCGTTCGGAGAGACCCCGATCACCCTCGTCGGCAACCTGACCGACGACCCGGAACTGAAGTTCACCGAGGGCGGTGCCGCGCTCGCGAAGTTCACCATCGCCGTCACCCCTCGCAGCTTCGACCGCGCGTCGAACCAGTGGAAGGACGGCACCACCGCGTTCTACCGCTGCGCTGCCTGGCGCACCCTCGCCGAACACGTCGCAGAGTCCCTGGGCAAGGGATCCCGCGTGGTGGCCATGGGCCGGATGCGACAGCACGACTGGGCCACCGACACCGGCGAGAAACGCTCGATGCTCGCCGTCGAGGTCGACGACATCGGCGCGTCCGTCCGCTTCACCACCGTGACCATCAACGGCAAGCGGCCCGCCCAGAAGGGCCAAGCCGGTGACGACCCGTGGGTCGCGACCAACGCCCCCGCCACCGGCGGGGCCAGCGGGGCGGAGGGCATCGAACCGCCGTTCTAGAGATGCCCGGGGCGGCCATCGCTCGCCAAAGTCCGTGGCCGCCCCGGCTCCCTTGTCCTGACCACACAACAGGAGCTGCTACGTGCTGACCCTGACCGATCTGTTCTGCGGCGCCGGCGGATCCTCCACCGGCGCCGTCGCCGTGCCTGGCGTGCGGGTGCGGATGGCTGCCAACCACGCCCGCCACGCGGTCGACACTCACCAGGCCAACCACCCCGACACCGACCACGACTGCGCGGACGTCTCACAGGTCGACCCGCGCCGCTACCCGACGACGGACATCCTGTGGGCGTCTCCGGAGTGCACCAACCACTCCATCGCCAAGGGGCGGCGCCGGGGCCACGGCGAGCACACCGATGGCCTGTTCGCCGCTTCCGGCGCTGACGAAGCGGCGATACGTTCGCGGGCGACGATGCACGACGTGCCGCGCTTCGCCGAGGTCCACCGCTACCGGGCGATCATCGTGGAGAACGTGGTGGACGCCTACTGGTGGGGCCCCGAGCAGGCGCCCGGCGCGGCGTTCTCCGCGTGGCTGTCCGCCCTGCACGCCTGGGGATACGAGCACCGCATCGTGTGGATGAACTCCATGCATGCCGCCGCCTACGGTCCGCCCGCCCCGCAGTCGAGGGACCGGATGTATGTGGTGCTGTGGCGCAAGGGCGAGCGCATCCCCGACTTCGACAAGTGGACCCGCCCGCAGGCCGACTGCCCCGTCCACGGCCGTATCCGGCCCATTCAGGGCTTCAAGAGGCCGGACCGGCGTTGGGGCCGGTACGGCAAGCGTGCCCAGTACGTGTGGCGCTGCCCGCGGGTGGAGTGCCGTAACCAGGTGGTGGAGCCGGCCGTGCGCCCGGCTGCGGAGGTCATCGACTGGAACCTTCCCGCGCAGAGCATCGGTGAGCGCAAACGACCCCTGGCCGCGGACACGTTGCGCCGCATCCGGGCCGGGTTCACCGCGTTCGCCGAACCGGTCGCCGTGCCGGTGGAGGGCCGCGACGGCAAGCGCGCCGCACCCGTCTCGGCTCCACTGCGGACAGTCACGACCCGGAACGAAACCGGGCTCGCCCTGCCGCCGTACATGGTGGAACTGCGCGGTGGCGGCTCCTCGCACCGCGCCATCACCCAGCCGCTGGCGACGGTGACCGCTGGTGGCAACCACCACGGCATCGTCACCGCTCCCGACCTGGTGGTGCCGTACTACAGCAACTCAGCCGCCCGCCCGGCCAGCTGGCCGCTGCCCACCGTGACCACCGTCGACCGGCACGGCGCCCTGTACGGCGGGACCGTCAGCACGGTGGAGGAGTGCCGGTTCCGAATGCTGGAGCCGCACGAGTACGCCGCCGCGATGGCCTTCCCCGACGGCTACAAGCTGCTCGCCAGCGACAAGCGCACCCGCGTGCTCATGCTCGGCAACGCCGTCACCCCACCCGCCGCACGCGACCTGGTCGCCATGGTCACCGAAGCCATCACCGGCGAGGAACTCCCCCTCGCGCACGGCCAGTAGAAGCGCCCGGGGCAGCCACCGTCTCGCCAAAGTCCGTGGCCGCCCCGGCTCCCTTGTCCTGACCACAGAACAGGAGAACCACCAGCATGCACCAACCCACCCCAGCGGCGCTGCTCTCCGCCGCTCTGGCCGCCGCCGCTCGCGGCTGGCACGTCCACCCGCTCCGCCCCGGCGGCAAGGCCCCCGCGCTGCACGGCGAGCACGCCTGCCCGCATAGCGGCCCGTGCGCCGGCGGCCACGTGAAGTGGGAGCAGCGCGCCACCACCGACCCCGACCGCATCCGCGCCGCCTGGACGACGGGCCCCTACAACGTCGGCATCGCCACCGGCCCGTCCGGCCTGGTCGTCATCGACCTGGACGTCCCCAAGCAGAACGGGAAGAACAGTTCGGACGCGCCTTGCGGCGCGACATCCTTTTCGGCGCTCTGCGAGCGCGCCGGACAGCCATGGCCGACCACCTACACGGTGCGGACGCCCAGCGGCGGCATGCACCTGTACTTCACGGTGGGGCCCGGCACCCAGCTGCACAACAGCGCCCGCACCCTCGCCCCGTACGTCGACACCCGCGCATGGGGCGGCAACGTCGTCGCGGCGGGCAGCATCACCCCCCAGGGCGTCTACGAGGCCATCAACCGGTGCCCGGTGACGGAACTGCCCACGTGGCTGATGCGGGAGCTACAGCGCCCCGCCCCCGCCCCCGTGACCGTCGCGCCGCTCATCGTTCCCGGGGCGGCCACCCGCCGAGCCACGGTCGCCCTGGAACGCGAGACCGCTGCCGTCCGGGGCACCGGACAGGGCGGCCGGAACAACCGGCTGCTGGAGGGCGCCCGCGCCCTGGGTCGGTTCGTCGCATGGGGCGAGATCCCGCGGGACGTGGTGGAGGAGGCTTTTCAGGCGGCCGGCGAGGCGGCCGGACTCGCACCGGGCGAGTGCCGGGCCACCATCCGCAGCGCCCTGGACTGGTCGATTCGCACCTGCCGGCCCAGGGACGCCGCATGACCCCCCGCCCTGAAAAGCCCACCGCACCCACGTCCGAGCGCTTGCGCCCGGCTGGTCACGGCGCCGACGGAGGCCGTGGCACGAAGAGCGACGGCCGACAGGCCGTCCTTTCAGCTCTTCGTTCTGGCCCGCACCCGACCGGCCACGCCCGCCCCGACGGCGAGGATCCGACGCCGGACCGGCCGGGGATCCGCATCTACGCCCCGCCCTTCTATCGCCACCACTACGACGGCGCGCGCTGGTCCAAGCGCTACGGCGACACCCCCACGGCCGCCTACGCCTGCCCCTGCGGCCAGACCGGCACGGCCCGCGGCCGGGACGACGTGGCCGCCCTGGTGACCGACTACGCCGCTCACAAGCACTTCTGCACCGGCACGCCTGTCACGCACACCGAAAGGAGGAACGCCGCATGACCAACACCAACGGGTCCGCCCCGTTCATCGACGGCGCCGCCCTGCTCGATGAGGTCGAAGCGTTCCACCGCCGCTTCAACATCTTCCCCACCGAGGCCGCGTACGTGGCCGTGACGCTGTGGGACGCGCACGCGCACCTGATCGACGCCTTCGACGGCACTGCCCGCCTCGCGTTCCTCTCGCCCGAGCCGGGGTCGGGCAAGTCCCGCGCGCTGGAGATCGTGGAGACGCTCACCCCGCGTGCGGTCACTACAGTCAACGCGTCCGCCAACGCCCTGTTCCGGCTGGTGGAGGCCGACGGTGGAACCCCGACGCTGCTCTTCGATGAGATCGACACCGTGTTCGGGCCCAAGGCCGGGGGCAACGAAGAGGTCCGCGGGTTCCTGAACTCCGGCTACCGGCGCGGCGCGAAGTCCCTGCGCTGCGTCGGGGACGGCTCGAACCAGTCCACCGAGTGGTTCTCCTCGTTCTGCGCCGTCGCCATGGCCGGACTCGGCTCCCTGCCGGACACGATCCTGACTCGCTCGGTCATCATCCGGATGCGCAAGAAGGCCCCCAACGAGAAGGCCGAACCGTACCGCCGGCGCGTCCACGAGAAGCAGGGCCACGCCCTGCGTGACCGGCTCGCCGAGTGGGCCGCCACCGTGCACGACCAGGTAGCCGAAGCCTGGCCCGAGATGCCCGACGGAGTTTCCGACCGGCCTGCCGACGTGTGGGAACCCCTGCTCGCCGTCGCCGACGCGGCCGGCGGCCACTGGCCCGAGCGCGCCCGCGCCGCCTGCGTCGAACTCATCAAGGCCGCCCAGGACGGCGACGAAGCCTCCCTCGGGGTCCGCCTGCTGACCGACCTGCGCGACAAGGTGTTCTGCGGCGCCGACCGCATGCCCACCGCCGCCATCCTCGAAGTCCTCCACCGGCTCGATGACGCCCCCTGGGCCGACCTGAACGACGACGGCAAACCCCTCACCGCCCGCGGCCTGTCCAAGCTGCTCAGCCAGTACGTCCGCCCCGACAACACCCCCATCCGCCCCCGCGGCATCCGGGTCGGCAGCGGAACCCCCAAGGGCTACTACGCCGAGGATCTGACCGACGCCTGGGCCCGCTACTGCCCCCCACCCCCCGAGAAGTCCGCAACATCCGCAACAGCCGCAACACCGCAGGTCAACGGGGGTGAATCCGTGGCGGAAGACCCCGACGAAAGCCGCCACACGTCTGCGGAAGCCGACACACGCCCGCTGCGCGCCGTCGGCTGACGCCCCCGGCTCCCACGGTGCCGCCGCGCCACCACGCGGCGGCACCTATCCGCAACACAACCGCCATCCGCCACAAATTCAAGCCGTTGACCAGCAATGTTGCGGCGTGGCGGATGTTGCGGATTTCCAGAAGGGCTACGCAGCGAGCGACCTATGAGGGAGGAACCCATGGATACGGCTGCTACCGCCTCTTCGGTACAGCGCCGTCTTCACAGCGTGGAAGCTGCGGCCGCGCTCATCGGGATCGGTCGTACCGCGACCTATGACGCGATCCGCCTCGGGCGCCTTCGCACCGTCCGTTGTGGCCGCCGGCGTCTGGTGCCCACCGAGTGGATCGACGAATACGTCGAACTTCTCAAGCGTGAGGCCGAGGCCTCCGCTTGACCGCAGCCGCAACGAAGGGCCGCGCCTCCGAGCGCGGCCCTGCTCCTTTTGGGAGGGAAGACAATGACTGAGGCGCCCGAGCGGCGTACCAGGGCCGGGCATGGCGACGACTCGATCTACTGGGACAAGTCCAAGAACAGGTACATCGGCGCCGTGTCTCTCGGCTACACCCCGGCTGGCAAGCGCAATCGGCCGAAGGTGTCAGGCAAGACGAAGGCTGAAGTTCGCCAGAAACTCCGCGAGCTGAAGAAGGAGCTGGCTGCGGGCGTCAAGACGCCCGCCAACTACACCGTTGCTCAAGCTGTGAGCGATTGGCTTGCCCAAGGACTCAAGGGGAGGGAAGCGACCAGCGTCGACACGTACAGGAGCCTTGCTGACAACCACATCATCCCGCAGCTCGGGAAAGGCAAGCTGCGGGACCTTGAAGCTGACGACCTGGATGCGTGGTTGGAGGCTGAGGCCGAGGTTCTCGCAACGCAGTCTCTGAAGATGGTGCACTCGGTCCTACGACGCTCGATCAGCCATGCTCAGAGGAGAGGCAGGGCTGTCCGTAACGTCGCTGACCTGGTCGAGGTACCGGAGGGGCGATCGGGGCGGCCGAGTAAGTCGCTTTCTTTGAAGCAGGCTGCTGCTGTTCTCCGTGCGAAGGAAGGAACCTGGATTCACGCCTACGTAGTTCTGTCCCTACTTGTAGGTGTCCGGCCGGAGGAAGCACGGCCCCTGACCTGGTCGCACGTTCACCTGTCACGGTCAGGAAAGGAAAAGCCGCACGTGGACGTGTGGCGTTCGGTACGCCGGCATGGTGAGACGAAGACCCGAAAGAGCAGACGCTCGCTGGCCATGCCGCAGCAGACCGTCGTCGTCATGAGGGCTCACAAGCGCCGCGAGCAGGCTGCGTGCGTCGCAGCCGGCAGGGAGTGGACCGATGAACGACTCGTCTTCCCGACGGAGACGGGTGAACTCCGCAGTGCCCTGAACGTACGCCGGAACTTCAGGACCCTGCTCAAGGAGGCCGGCTTCGCGAACCCGAAGGAGTGGACTCCGCGCGAGCTGCGGACAAGCTTTGTGTCCGTGCTGTCGGACCACGGGATCCCGATCGAAGTCATCTCGCGTCTCGTTGGGCACAACGGCAGTGGAACGACCGAGAGGGTCTATCGCAAGCAACTGCGCCCGGTCATCTCCGAGGGAGCAGAGGCCATGGACGACATCTTTGGGGACAATGAGGAGGCGGTCGAGGACGACTGCCCAGACGGCCCCTGATTTCGCAGCCGTGGCTCCCTGTTTGGCTCCCCAAGGCTAGAGGAGCCCCCAAGGCCCCGCCTCTGAACTGCGGAAACGCTGCTCTACGGGGCCTTTGGGCTCTTACGGTGCCGTTAAGGCCGGACTAACCGGCAGCTCAGGCAGGACGGACTTGTGTAACCGGCCTTTGGCGTCGCACTGTTGGCCGGTATTCGTCCATACGGTCAGGAGTCCCGGCTTGTCCACGCACACCCCCGCTCACGTCGTCGACCCCGCCGGCGGCTGCCCGCACGCTCTGAACGCCGACCTGCGGGGGCGGGGGCCCGTTGCGGACATCGTCCTGCCCGGCGGGGTGCCCGCGGCGGTCGTCCTGGGGCACGACGCGCTCAAGGAGTTCCTCTCCCACCCCGAGGTGGCCAAGGACGCCCGCCACTGCCCGGCCCTGAACGACGGCACGATCCCCGCCGACTGGCCGCTGCGGGTCTTCGCCAACGCCCAGGGCATGCACACCGCCGACGGCGCCGACCACCGCCGGTTGCGCTCCCTCGTCGGCAACGCCTTCACCGCCCGCCAGGTGGAGCGGCTGCGGCCGCGCGTCGAGGAGCTGACAGCCGGCCTCCTCGACGACCTCGGCCGGGCCGCCGCCGAGGACCCGCACGGCGTCGCGGACCTGCGCACCCACTTCGCGCTCCCGCTCCCGATGAGCGTCATCTGCGAGCTGCTCGGCGTGGACCCCGAGCACCGCGCCCGGCTGCACGACCTCACCTACACGGTGGTCATCGCCACCGACACCACCCCGGCGGAGGTGATGGCCGCCGTGCACGAGCTCGTCGAGCTGCTCGGCACGATCGCGGCCGCCCGCCGGGCCGCCCCCGGCGACGACCTGACCAGCGCCCTGATAGCCGCCCGCGAGGACGGCGGTGACCGGCTCAGCGAGGCCGAACTCATCGGCACCATGCGCCTGATGCTGGTCGCCGGGCACGAGACCACCCTCAACCTGATCAGCAATGCCGTACGGGCCCTGTGCACCCACCGCGACCAGCTGGCGCTGGTCCTGGAGGGCGAGGCCAGCTGGTCGGACGTGGTGGACGAGACGCTGCGCTGGGACGGCCCGGTCAGCTGGTTCCCCTTCCGCTACCCCACCCGCGACCTGGCCCTCGGCGGCACCGTGATCCCGCAGGGCACCCCGGTCCTCGCCGGCTACACCGCCGCCGGGCGCGACGAGGCCTTCCACGGCCCGGACGCCGACCGCTTCGACGTCACCCGGCCCGGCGCGGCCCGGCACCTCTCCTTCGGACAGGGCGCGCACTACTGCGTGGGCGCCCCGCTCGCCCGCCTTGAGGCCACGATCGCCCTGGAACGGCTCTTCACCCGCTTCCCGGACCTCGACCTCGCCGTCCCCGAGGCCGAACTGCCCCGCCAGCGCAGCTTCATCGGCAACAGCGTCGAAGCGCTCCCGGTCCGCCCGGGGCGCCCGCACCGACCCGGCTCAGACCGCGCTCGGACAGGTAACGTGCGTCCATGAGCGAGAACGACCCGGAGCGCGTGCGGGCGGCCGTCGGTGGTGATGTGGCGGCCGTCGGCGCGGTGACGGACGCGGCCTATCAGCCCTACATCGAGCGCATCGGCGTGGTGCCGCAGCCCATGGAGGCGGACCATGCCGCCAACGTGGCCGCCGGGAAGGTGTTCGTCACCGGCGAGCCCGTCCAAGGGCTCGTGGTGATCGAGGCGTTCGCCGGATATCTCTTCCTGGACAGCATCGCCGTCCGGCCCGACGCCCACGGCACGGGCGTCGGGCGGCGGCTGCTGCACTTCGTCGACGCCCGCGCGCGTGAGCTCGGGCTCGGCGAGATCAGGCTCTACACGAACGCGTTGATGTGGGAGAACCAGAAGATCTATCCGAAGTACGGATACGAGGTCGTGGAACGCCGTGTCGACGGACCGTACGACCGGATTCACTACCGCAAGCGGCTGGACTGACGGGTCCCGGCGGGTCAACCGTCGGGCCACCAGGTGCGGGCGATGTCCCTGCGCACTTCGGGGCGCCTCGTGGGGCGCTCCTCCGCCTCGTCGGGGATCCGGCGGCTGTCCGTCCTCTTCAGGGGCTTCTGCACGGTCACGCGGCGCATGGCTGCCTCCTTCAGTGCCTACCGAGTTCCGCGTTGTCGCGAAGGTAGACGCTCCTGGGGAGCGTTCCTCATCGGAGCCGGGTTGTCAGTGGCGGGTGTCACTCTTGCGGCATGACGAACGAGACTGCCCGAACAGGTGCGGTGGGCGCCCCTGAACTCCGCGATCTGGACTGGGACGCCGAAGCGGCCGCCTTCGACGAGGAGCCGGACCACGGCCTGCGCGACCCCGGGGTGCGCGCGGCCTGGGCGGACCGGCTTCGCTCCTGGCTGCCCGAGCGCCCCGCCGACGTCCTCGACCTCGGCTGCGGCACCGGCAGCCTGTCGCTCCTCGCGGCCGAACAGGGACACCGGGTGACGGGCGTCGACGCGTCCCCGGCGATGGTCGAGCGGGCCCGCGCCAAGCTCGCCGGGCGCGACGCGGTGGTCCTGCACGGGGAGGCGGGGGCTCCGCCGGTGGGGGAGCAGCGCTTCGACGTGATCCTCGTACGGCATGTGCTCTGGACGTTGCCGGGGCCCGACCGGGTGCTGCGGCACTGGCGGGCCCTGCTGCGGCCAGGAGGCCGTTTCGTGCTGGTGGAGGGCGTCTGGGGCACCGTCCACCCCGTCGGCATACCCGCCGGCCGGCTCGCCGCGCTGCTCGCACCGCTGAGCCCCGACGTACGCGTGGAGCGACTGTCCGACGACCCTCTGCTGTGGGGGAGGGACGTGGACGACGAGCGGTACGCCGTGGTGGCGACGGTGTGAGCGCGGCCGGCGGCGGCTGAGGGGGTCAGGCCAGCAGCGCCTCGAAACCGCCGGTGCGGGCCAGTGTCTCCAGCTCGCCGAGGGCGGCCACGGCGGCGGACGCGGCCTCCGGGTCCGTCCGCGTGAGCCCGCTCTCGGCGAACTCGTCCTCGTCCAGACGCCGTACGTCCGAGCCGTCGGCGGAGCGCCACAGGTCCAGGTCGAGGTCCTCGACGACCAGTTCACCGTCGCCGCGGACCGCCGGACGGGTGATGTCGCAGTACCAGCCCTTCAGGGTGCCGTCCGCGGCGCGGACCTCCTTCACCGCGTACCAGCGGTCGCGCCAGTAGTACTCGGTGAAGACGTCCCCGGGTTCGAAGCGGACGAAGCCGAAGTCGCGGACACCGGAGCCCGCCCAGGGCGCGCGTACGGTGATGCGGGTGCCGTCGTCCTGGACCAGCGCGGCCGGATAACGGATCTTCGTCCGGCCTGCCTTGACCAGCACGACCTCCCACCAGATCGTCGGTTCAGACGAGATCGCGGGCATAGCGCACCTCCGTCGCGCAGATCTCGTAGCCGAGCCATCTGTTGATCGCGATCATCGGCTCGTTCCCGGCGTCGTTGCCCGTGAAGGCCTCGGTGATGCCGGCCGCCCGGGCCCGGTACAGGGAGTGGATCTTGGCGAGCTTGGCCAGGCCGCGCCCGCGATGGGACCGGGCGGTGCCGGTCATCGCGGTGGTGTAGCGGGTGCCGCCGTCGGTGTAGGCCACGCTGAAGGCGACGGGACGGCCCTCGGCGCACGCGGCCACCGTCAGGTGGTGGTTCAGCAGCGGATGCTTCCAGTGCTGCTCGATCCAGGCCTCGTAGTCGCTGTACTCGTAGTCGAGGTCACCCGGTTCGTCCCGCATCGTCTCCGCGTCCAGCTCGAACAGCGGGCGCGGATCGTCCGCGAAGTCCGCGGCCGTCCGCAGCTCGATGCCCGGCGGGGTCCCGGGAACGGGAGGCAGGGCGGAGTCCGCCAGGTCGAGGCGCAGGAAGTGGGCGGACCGGCTGCTGTGGTAGCCGTGGCTCTCGGCGAAGGCGCGGTTGGCCGGCTCGTCGAGGACCCAGCTGAGCAGCCGGGTCGCTCCCTGGGCGGTCAGGTGCTCCTCGGCGGCCCGCAGCAGGAGCCGGCCGGCGCCGCGACCGGTCCGGTCCGGCCGGACGTAGATGTTCAGCAGGCCCTGTCCCGGCTCGGTGCTGTCGTGGGCCAGATGGACCTGAGCCGTGCCGATCACCTCGCCGTCCTCTTCCGCGATCAGCGGACGGTACCGCGCCTCGGGCGGCAGGTGGAGGGCGTTGTGGCGGATCGAGTCCGGGGTGAACAGGATGTAGGGAAGGGCCAGATGGCGGACCCGGGCGAAACCCTCGGTGTCAGCCGGCACATCGGGGCGCAGGTCGCGCACGATCACTGTCATGAGCAGGCACGGTAGGCGGAGGCGGACCGGGGTTGCCTCTCATTTTCCGCCCGGTGCGGGACAATCGCCCCGTGAGCCTGAAGATCCGCATCGAAGACAGTGCGCCCCCGTACGAGCAGGTGCGGGCGCAGATTTCCGAGCAGGCCAGGTCCGGTGCGCTGCCGGTGGGGTACCGGCTGCCGACCGTGCGGGGGCTGGCCGAGTCCCTGGGCCTCGCCGTGAACACCGTGGCCAAGGCGTACCGGGCGCTGGAGAACGACGGGGTGATCGAGACGCGGGGGCGCAACGGCACGTTCGTGGCCGCCGCCGGCTCGGCCGCGGTGCGCGAGGCGTCCTCGGCCGCGCAGGCGTACGCCGAGCGGGTGCGCAGGCTCGGGCTCACCGAGGAGGAGGCGTTGGCCGCCGTGCGGGATGCCCTGCGGGCGGCGTATGGGGAGTGACCTGGTGCCCGGCTGAGGAGAGTTCGGCGCCGCCGGACAGCGCCGTCGCGGCTGAGCGCGGTTGCGGCGGACAGGGAGTCGGCCGGCGGTCGAGGAGTCGCGGCTGCGGCCGGGGAGTCACGAGGAGGCCGCGAGCCACCGCCGTGGCCGGGGAGCCGGCGCCGTTGCCGACCGAGGAGTCACCTCTGCGGCCGGGACGTCACGGCTGTGGCCGAGGAGCGAGAGCTGGGCCCCGGGAGTCACCGTCATGGCGGCCGGGGAGTCGCGGTCCGGCCCCGTGAGGCGTCAGTGTGGGAGGGTCGCAGGCTCCGGTGTGCGTGTCACCGTCAGACCCGCCCTCCCCGCAGCCCGTCCGAAGGTCACCGCGTCCCGGACCGCCGCGCCCCCCGGATCGTTGTTGAAGTACGCGTACACGTCCTCCCCGTCCGGCCAGGTCGTCGCGATGCGGTCCAGCCAGGTCTCCAGGGAGCGGCGGCCGTAGCGGGGCCAGGGGTGGGCGCGGCCCTGGTGGAAGCGGACGTACCCCCAGCCGGTGGTGCGCCACAGCGGGGTGACCGGGCGGGCCAGCACATCCGCCCAGCACAGCGCCGCGCCCCGGGCCGACAGCACCTCGCGCACCTCGGGTGTCCACCAGGAGTCGTGGCGGGGTTCGACCGCGACCCTCGTACCGGGCTGGAAGCAGGCCAGGCAGGTGTCCAGCAGGGACGGGTCGGCGCGCAGGGTCGGGGGGAGCTGGAGCAGGACCGGGCCCAGCCGGTCGCCGAGGCCCGCCGCGTGGCTCATCAGGCGGTGGACCGGCTCCGCGGGCTCCTTCAGACGCTTGATGTGGGTGAGGTAGCGGCTGGCCTTGACCGCGACGACGAAGTCCGCGGGGACCCGTTCCCGCCAGGCCTCGAAGTTCTCCCGGGACGGAAGCCGGTAGAACGCGTTGTTGATCTCCACCGTGGCGAACAGCCGCGTGTACTCCTCCAGCCACAGCCGCGCCGGGACCCCGGCCGGATAGACGAGGTCCCGCCAGTCCTTGTACTGCCACCCGGAGGTGCCGACGAACAAGGTCACAGCACCATCAAAGCACTACAGGTACAGCCCCGCGTCCGCGCCGTCCCGGGCCCCCGGCACCGAGGTCGGTGCCGTGCCCCGGCGCAGCGCGTACAGCTCGGCGAGCGTCGCTCCCTCCCGGCCGACGCCCTCCTCGGTGCCCAGCCAGTTCACCGCCTCCCGGCGGGTCAGCGGACCGACCTCGATGCGGGCCAGGCAGCGGCCCGGGCGGACCACGGCCGGGTGCAGGCGCTCCAGATCCTCGTTGGTGGTGACACCGACCAGCACGTTACGGCCCTGGCCGAGCAGGCCGTCGGTGAGGTTCAGCAGCCGGGACAGGGCCTGGCCCGCCGTGTGCTTGGCCTCGCCGCGGATCAGCTCGTCGCAGTCCTCCAGGAGCAGCAGGCGCCAGCGGCCCTTGCCCGCGCTGTCCTCCTCGCCGATCGCGATGTCCATCAGATAGCCCACGTCGGAGAAGAGCCGCTCCGGGTCCAGGACACAGTCCACCTGGCACCAGTCGCGCCAGGAGCGGGCCAGCGTCCGCAGGGCGGAGGTCTTGCCGGTGCCGGGCGGGCCGTGCAGCAGGAGCAGCCGGCCGGCGATGTCCTCCGGGGTCGTCTTCATCAGGCGGTCCATCGCGTCCGCCACCGGAGCCGTGTAGTTGGGCCGGATCTCGTCCCAGGTGCCCGCGGAGATCTGGCGGGTGGTGCGGTGCGGGCCGCGCCTGGGGGAGACGTACCAGAAGCCCATCGTCACGTTCTCGGGCTGGGGTTCCGGCTCGTCGGCGGCGCCGTCCGTGGCCTGGTCCAGGACCCGCTTGGCCAGTTCGGCGCTGGTCGCGGTCACCGTGACGTCCGCGCCGCGGTTCCAGCGGGAGACCAGCAGCGTCCAGCCGTCGCCCTCGGCGAGGGTGGCGCTGCGGTCGTCGTCGCGGGCGACCCGCAGCACGCGGGCGCCGTCGGGCACCAGGGTCGCGCCGGAGCGGACCCGGTCGATGTTGGCCGCGTGCGAGTACGGCTGCTCGCCCGTCGCGAAGCGGCCGAGGAACAGCGCGTCGACGACGTCGGACGGCGAGTCGGAGTCGTCGACGTGGAGCCGGATCGGCAGAGCGTCGTGTGGGTTCGCAGACATGCCGCCATGATCCGGCACGGATGTGCTGTGCGCACGGCATTTCACTGGGGTGGCAGGGCCGGGTTCTGATGCGCGGGCCGTCCGCGGCCGGTCGCGCCCACGCGGCGGAGCCGCACCACGACACTGCCCCGCGCCCCCGCCGCGGCGCTCCCACGGGAGCGGCGCCCCCTGTGTTCCCAAGTCCCGCCCGAGCCGCCCGTTCCGCCGTTACTGTTGTCCTTGATGGCACGCCATGGGTGGAATTCGGATGCTCGGCGGTGGCGGCTCACCGCTCTCCTCGGTGTCGGCGCGGCCGCGCTGGCCCTGGTGGTGACCCTCTTCAGCACGCTGTCCGGCGGGCCCAGCACGGCCGGCACCATACGCGACGGCGACAAGGTGCACGGCACCCCCGCCACGCCCGACGCGAAACCCGAGCCGTACGTCGGCTGGGGCTTCACCCACACCCAGTACAGCGCCGACGAGGGCGCCACGGCCGCCACCGCGAGCGTGCGGCAGCTGCTCGGGCGGAACGCCGGGCTGGCGCAGAACCAGCACATCATGGGCTGGGGCGCCGACAACCCCGAACCGGTCCGGGGGCACTACGACTTCGGCGCGCTGGACCGCCGTGTCGACTTCATGCGGGCCTCCGGGGGCACCCCGGTGATCACCCTGTGCTGCTCCCCGGACTGGATGAAGGGCGGCAGGGCCGGGGTCGACCACACGGACTGGAGCCGGCCCTCCCTGGAGAAGGCGCCCACCCCCGACCACTACCAGGACTTCGCCGACCTCGCCGCCACCGTCGCCCGGCGCTACCCGGACGTGAGGCACTTCATCGTCTGGAACGAGTTCAAGGGCTTCTGGAACGACGCCAGGGGCCGCTGGGACTACGAGGGGTACACCAGGCTGTACAACCTCGTGTACCAGGCGCTGAAGAAGGTCGACAAGGACATCATGGTCGGCGGCCCCTATCTGGTGATGGACAGCGTCGACCCACGGGACACGAACGCCTCCACCGCGCTGAAGGGGCCCTGGGGCGCCATGGACCAGCGGGTGCTCGACGCCTTCTCGTACTGGAACGCCCACAGGGCGGGCGCCGACTTCACCGTGGTCGACGGCTCCAGCTACACCCGCGACGACGAGCTGCTCCCCGACGCGTTCGCGGCCACCGACAAGCTCACGGCGGTCGGCGCGTGGGTGCGGCGGCAGACCCACGACCTGCCGCTGTGGTGGGCCGAGTACTACGTCGAGCCCGGCGACGGCAACGACGACCGCAAGGGCTGGACCGAGCCGCACCGCGTCGCCGTCCAGGCCACCGGCATGATCGCCATGGTCAAGGGCGGCGCCGACTCCGGCTTCTACTGGAACCCGGAGGACAAGACGGGCACAGGCTGCGCCGGCTGTCTGTGGACCCCCACCGACCGCGCCGGCGGCGGCCGGGTCCTGCCCATGTACGGCCTGGTGTCCCGGTTCGCGAAGGCGTTCCCGCCGGGGACGCGGTACGAGAACGTGTCCGTGGCCCCGGACGACCTGCCCAACGTCCGCGTCCTCGCGAGCGGCAGCACGGCCCTGGTGGTCAACACGCTGAACCGGACGATCAGCGCCCAGGTCGACGGCAAGCGGTTCGACATGGGGCCGTACGAGGTGAGGTGGCTCGACCGCTGAACGGCCGGGCCACCCTCACTTCATGGTCAGGAACCGCTGCACCAGCGAGGCCAGCACCACCGCCAGCATCGGCAGCGAGAACCAGAACGTGCCCTGCATCACCCGCAGTTGGCGCACCCCCGGCCGGACCGCGACCCGTACGACCTCCCGTGCGGCCAGCAGCAGGACCAGGACGACGGCGGCCAGCGCGCCGACCACCGACCACGCGGTCCAGGTCACCTGCGGCCCGATCGGGCCCGGGTGCGGCTTCGGCACCGCGCCCGCCGGCTGCCTGCGCAGCGCGAACACCGTGACGTCGTCGTTGACCAGGACCTTCGTCAGCTCCTGCCGGTCGTCCAGGTTCTCGACCAGCCGGGGCTCCCAGGTCGCGGAGTAGCCCGCGTCCAGCTGCAGATAGGTCACCTGACTCCGGTCGACCATCAGATACGAGTTCGGACCGGCGTCCTTGAGCGCCTTGACCAGGCCCGACACCAGCACCGGGTCGGTCGGTGCGAGCGTCGGCACATAGTCCACCCGCTCCATGTCCTTCGCGCCCCACGGCATCGCCGGCGTCACGTCGTTGACCGTGTCCTGGGTGAGCCACAGCAGCCGCAGCGTCGGCTTGTCGTGGGCGTACACCCAGTTCATGGCCGCGACCTCGCCGGGCCGGACCCGCTCGAACGGCTCGTTGCCCCAGCGGGCCACGAGGAAGCCGCCCATCAGCAGCAGCCCGGCCAGCAGCGCGGCCAGCGGGGCGAGGCTGACCCGGTCCTTCTCGCGCTCCTTCGCGGTGACGCCGGTGCGCGGGAAGAGGGCGAGGGCGCCGAGCAGGGTCGCGCCCGGCACCGCGAACATGAAGACGCGCAGCGCCATCTCACCGCCGTACGACTGCATGCCGAAGCCCAGGAACGGCACGAAGGTGAGCACCAGCAGGGTGCGTTCCCGGTAGCGGTGGAAGCGGCGGCGCCACCAGCCCCAGCAGGCGAACGCCAGCACCGAGCCCGCCAGCAGCACCCGGGTGTACAGCACCAGCTTGTGGGTGGAACTGCCGCCCTGGATCCGGCCGGAGACAGAGGTCGAGACATTGCTGCCGACCCCGCCGACGCCGCCGAACAGGTCGTTGAAGTGTCCTGACCAGTACGGCTCGGCCATGAAGCCGACCCACACCGCGACCAGCACCGCGAACAGCAGCGGCAGGCCGCGCAGTTCCGACCGGCCGAGCAGGACGAGGGCCGCGAGCACACCGAGCATGACGAACGGCGTGAGCTGGTGCGCGGGGACGCTCGCCGCGTACAGACCGATCAGCACCAGGAGCAGGACCGCCCGCCCGCGCCGGTCCACCGGCTCCACCTCCGCCTCGCCCGGGCGGAACCCCGTCCAGATCACGCGCGGCGGGCGGAACCAGACCAGCAGGATCGCCACGAACATCAGATACAGCAGATAGGTGAAGCCCTGCGGGGAGAAGTAGTCCTGGCCGACCCAGCCGCACAGCACGAACAGCCACACGCCGGTCCACTTCGCCCGCCAGCTCGCCCGCAGTGACCGGGTGAGCAGGAACATCGGGGCCAGATAGGCGAGCTGGACGGCGGTCGGCCACCAGCGGATGACCTCGGTGAAGTCGGTGACCCCGCAGGCCCTGCCGACGAACGCGGCCACCGCGAAGAAGCCAGGCCAGCTCCAGCGGGCGTCCAGGTCCGGTACGGCGGACCCGGTGCGGTCGATGTAGTCGAGGAACCCGAGGTGCTGCCAGGCGGTCGGGAACCGCGGCTCGGTCTCGATCACGGCGGGCAGCGCGTGCAGCGACACCACGGTCGCCACCAGCGTGACCAGCAGCAGTGCCCGGTGCTCGCGGCGCAGCCAGAGCAGCGCGGAGAAGACGACGACCAGCAGGGCCGCTCCGACGAGGGTCGGCAGCGGCAGCACCGAGATCAGCCCGAGGCCGCCCATCCCGTGCAGATCGGCCTCGCCGAGCCGCAGCGCGGGCACCCAGTACAGCAGCAGCGCGGCGATCAGCAGACAGCCGAGGACGACGCCGGGGCGGGTGGGCAGCAGCCGCTGCCGGAGCGGCACGGGCGCCGGCGGTTCGTCGGGCACGGGCTCCTCGAACGCGGTCTCGTCCGGTACGGCGGCGTCCGGGGCGGCGGTGTCCGGGGCGGTCCGGCCGGGCTTGTCGAAGGTCGCCCGCCGTTCCTCCTCGGTGAACGGGGCGTCCACCTGGGCCGCCTCCGCCTCCCGCAGCAGCTCGGCCTCGGCCGGGCCGAGCGAGGCCTCGCTGCCGGGCTCTCTCTCCTCCACCGGAAGCCCCACCGGAAGTCCGGCCCGGAGCCCCACGGGAAGCCCCGCCGGCACCCCGCCCGGAGGCACCGGCGTACCCGCGGGCGGGGTGCCGGGCCCCGGGCGGACGTCCGGACGGCGTTCCACATGGTCGAAGTCGACGTGGATGCCGAGGGCCAGGGTGTCGGAGTCCAGCGCCCAGGCCGGGCTGCGCCGGCGCGCCGGCGCGGACGGGAGGACCTCGGGCGCCCCCAGGTCGGCGAGATCGCCGTCGGGGGCCGCGGTGTCGGGCACGGCGTCGGCCGCGGTCCGGATCGTCCTCCAGAGCCTCGGCGCGGCGATCGCCGCGATCACCGCGAGGCTGGCGGCTTCGGCGACGCCCGCGCCGGTCAGCCCCATCCGGGGCAGGAGCAGCAGGGTCAGGCCCAGCACGAGCAGGCACAACAGGCCCTGCAGCCAGGCGAGTCCGGCGGTGCGGCTGCGCGCGCGCAGCACCGCGAAGTACGTCTCGATCACGACCCGCAGCACCGAGCCCACGGCGAGCCAGCGCAGCAGCGGGGTCGCCGCCTGCGCGTAGCCCTGGCCGAACACCCCGAGGATCCAGGGCGCGCCGATGATCCACAGGGCCGCGATCGGCAGCATGATCCGGGCCATCCGCTGCAGCGCGGCCCGGGTGTTGGCGGCCAGCCGCGCCGGGTCGTGCGAGCCCTCGACCGTGAGGGACGCGCCCATGTTGATGGCGAGCAGGTCGGTGGTGCCGCCGATGGTGGTGGCGATGTAGAAGTAGGCGTTCTCCGCCGAGCTGACCTGCGCGGCGACGAGCACGGGCACGAGGTAGATCACGGCGAGCGAGAACAGCGAGCCGGTGTAGTCCCCCGCCAGGAACCTGCCGACCTGCTTCAGCGTCGGCGGCTCGGTGTGGCCCTCGGTCGCCTTGACGTGCCGGGGCGCCAGCCGGCGGAACACCAGCCAGCCCAACGGCACCACCGAGGTGGCGATCGCGGCCACCCAGGAGACGAAGACACCGGAGGTCGGGAGGGCCGCGGCGAAGGCGACCAGCAGGGCCAGCTTCACGGCCGAGAACACGGTGTTGCCGACCGGCACCCAGGTGGCGCTGCGCAGCCCGGTCAGCACGCCGTCCTGCAGGGTGAGCACGTTCCAGGCGACGACGGCCATGATGAAGCCGAGCCCGTTGACCGTCCCGTGCAGGAACCGGTACGACGGCCCCCAGGTGTCCAGGGTCAGCAGGAAGACGCCCCCCGCGAGTGCCACCAGCAGCGAACTGCCCGCGTAGGTGCGGAAGACCAGGTTGCCGGTGCGTGCCCCGGCGACCGGGATGAAGCGGGCCAGGGCGCCGGTCAGGGTCACCGCGGTCAGTCCGGCGAGGAACTTCATCGCGGCGATGGCGGCCGAGCCCTGTCCGACCGCGTCCTCGGAGTAGTAGCGGGCCGCGGCCAGCCAGAAGCCGAGGCCGAGCACGGCGGAGATGCCGGTGTTGAGCATCAGCGCGTAGGCGTTGCGGAACAGCGGGCTGCCGCCGGGGGACCGGCCCGTACCGGGCAGCCTCAGGCGGCGCCCGGACTTCGCGGGCGGCTCGGCGCCGGTCGTCGCGGCCTCGGTCGTGGTGGTCGTGTCAGACACGGGAACGGATGGCCTTCCGGCGGACCTGGCGGGATCTGCGGACGAGGGCGTACCCCTTGGTGAGGGCACGGTCCCTGGCGAAGGTGCGGGCGATGGCGCGGCCCTGGAGCAGTCGCTCGAACTCCTCCACGCCGGTGCCGCGCCGGACCGTGACCCGCTGGAGCGCGTACGGCCCCTGACGGCGGCGGGCGAGGGCGTTGCCGACGGCGAGCGCCTGCGTGTACCCGTCCGCGCGCACGGCCTCGCGGACCCGGCGGCTGGAGTAGCCGTACGGGTAGGCGAACGACACCGGGCGCGTGCCGAGTTCGTCCGCGACGATCTCCGTGCAGCGGCTCAGCTCGGTGCGCAGCGGGGCGTCGTCGAGCTGGTCGAGCTGCGGGTGGCTGTGGCTGTGCCCGCCGATCTCGACGCCGGCGGCGGCCAGGTCCCGCACCTGCGGCCAGTCGAGCATGGTGTCCAGGCCGCCCCCGGTGTCGTGGGCGCCCCTGAGCCAGCCGGTGGACACGAACAGCGTGGCCGGGAAGCCGTGTCTGGACAGGACGGGCAGCGCGTGCCGGTGCACGCCCTCGTAGCCGTCGTCGAAGGTGATCAGCACCGGCCGCGCGGGCAGCGGGCGTCCGGAGCGCCAGCGGGCCGCGAGGCCGGCGGTGGTGACCGGGGTCAGGCCCAGGTCGCCGATCAGCGCCATCTGCTCGGCGAACGCCTCGGGCGCGACCGACAGGGCGCGGGTGGCGTCGTTGGGAGCGGTGGCGACGGAGTGGTACATGAGGATGGGCACGGGGGTGTCAGCCATGGCCGCCTCCCCGGGCCGGCTCTCCGCCGCCGCGGGCGCGTTCGGCGTGGGCCGGCGCGGCCGCACCGGGTTCCGGTTCGGTGCTGCGCCGGATCGGTTCGCCGCCCTCGGGGACCGGCACCGGTGAGAAGGCCGTACCGTTCCGGCGCGCCCGCAGGGTCCCCAGCGCGTAGCCGCCGGCGGCGCTGAGCACCCCCGCGACGATGGCGCCCGCGCGTCCGGCGCCGCCCGGCCGGGCCAGCAGGGCGTCCCGCAGGCCACGAGCGACCCCTGCGGGCAGTACCCGGGTGGTGTACCGGCGTTCGGACCGCAGCCCCTCGCCGGCGCCGACGCTGCGGGCGACCAGCGCCTTGGACAGCCCCTCGGCGTAGGTGCGGGTGCGGAAGTAGGCGAAGTGCTCGCGGGGTGCGGGCACCCGGTGGTGGATCACCGCGCGGTCGTCGATGAGGAGGACGGCGTCGGGGCGGGCGCGGGTGAGACGGATGCACAGTTCCGTCTCCTCGCAGCCCAGTGGGCGGCGGTCGCCGTCGCGGCCGATGCCGGTGGCGAAGCCGCCCGCCGCCTCGAAGGCCGTACGCCGGAAGGAGGCGTTTCCGCCGAGCACGTTGCGCACCCGCACCCGGCCCGGTGGCAGTCCCTTGTAGGTGCAGCCGATCACCCAGTCGAACTCCTCCGGGAACCAGGCAGGCCGCCGGCCCGACGCCCAGACCGGTTCCGTACGGCCGCCGACCGCCATCACGCGCGGGTCGGCGTACCCCTCGGCGAAGCGGCGCAGCCAGTCCCGCTCGGCCACGGCGTCGTCGTCGAGGAAGGCGATCACCTCGCCGTGGGAGGCGGCGATGCCGGTGTTGCGGCCGGCGGACAGTCCGCGCGGGCCCGCGTTGGGCAGGACCCGGACGTCCTCAGTGTCCTCGTACGCGCGGGCCAGCCGGTCCTTCAGGGCCGGGTTGTGGTCCACGACCAGGAGTGTCTCCAGGGCCGGGTACGACTGCGCGCGCACCGAGGAGACCGCCGCGAGGATGTCCTCCCAGCGGTCCTCGGTGTACACGCAGATCACGACGGAGATGCCGGGATCTGTCAAGACACCTCTCCCGGTACCGTGTCGAGCATCGGCGAGTGGTGTTCCTGGCGGCGCAGTTCGCGCCGGTTGGAGCGCTCCTTGAGGATGACCTTCAGCACCCGGATGCCGTCGCGCACGGCCCGCAGGTTGCTGGTGCCGTGGATGCGCAGGTACTCGTGGCTCGGGATCTCCTGCACCTTCAGGCCGGCCTTGACCACTCTGATGTTCATCAGCGTCTCGACCTCGAAGCCGGTGCAGTCGAGGTCGATCTTGTCGAGGCAGTGCCGCCAGAACGCGTTGTAGCCGTAGCACAGATCGGTGTAGCGGGCGCCGAACTTGCGGTTGACGACCGTGCACAGCGCCCAGTTGCCGAGCTTGCGGATGAAGGTCATGTCGTCGGTGCCGCCGCCGTTGGCGAAGCGTGAGCCCTTGGCGAAGTCGGCGCCGGAGACCAGCGCGGAGACGTAACTGACGATCTCTCCGCCGTCGGCCGAGCCGTCCGCGTCGACCATCACGATGATGTCGCCGCTGCACGCCTCGAACCCGGTGATCAGGGCATCCCCCTTGCCCCTGCCGTGCTGTTCGACGACCTTGACGTCCGGCCACAGGGAACGGGCCACGTCGACGGTGTCGTCGGTGGAGTTGCCGTCCACCAGGACGACCTCGTGTATCCAGTCCGGAAGCGTCTTGAAGACGTAGGGCAGATTCTCCGCCTCGTTCATGGCGGGAATCACCACGCTCACCGGCGGAGTGATCGCCAGGTGGGAGGAGATCGGCCGGTAGTGCGCGGCGATCGAAGGATCGCGCCCGGAACTCGGCGGCCGCAGAACAGAACTCATGGGTCTTTTCCCTCTCGTCCGGTGGACCGCCCGCCCCCGGGCAGCCCGGCTCTGTGTCCGGTTCGAAAGGGGGGTACTCATCTTCGGCGCGGCGAACTGATCTCCGTGCACGCCGATGAGCTGGCAAAGCTGGCCGGTCCGCCGGAGAAGAACGGCAGCCGGTCGCGCGGCACGACTCGGTCACTGGTGCGGTCACCGAGCACGGCACCCCCCTACCGCGCCCCGCGCCGGTGACGCCGCGGCCCTGAGCCCTCCCCTGGAGCCGTGTGCCGACGTGCCGGTGCGGGTGAGATGTACGACGGTATTGACGATTGAACCCGAAAGGCAACCCCTGAAGGGCTCCCTCACGTTTTTGTTGGTTTGGCCGTTACACAGCCTTGGCCGGTGTTGTTCGGTTTCATGTGCGTTTTCCGGAAATGCGTTCCCGAAGCAGGACCGCGAGCGGAAGCGGCACGCTCAGCACGGTCACGGTGACCACCCCGCCGCGTACCGACCAGTGGTGGACCGCGAGCATGCCTTGGGCAACCAGCATGTTGAGGACGACCGAGCCCGCAAGCGCGCAGAGCGTCCGGCCGAACCGATCCAGCCCGCGCAGGACCGTGGCGAGTGCCACGGCCGGCGCCGCGAGCAGGAAGAACAGGGCGCACGGGCCCCGCAGTACCGAGGGGGAGTCGACGAGCGCGAGCACCGCGCCGACGCCCCCGATGGCGGTCGCCGCCCCTCCGAGCAGCGGTGACAGGGCCCTCCCCGACCCGGTCCGCGCTGCGCCGGAGTGTTCGGTGGCGCCGTCTGATGAAGGTGACTTGATCCCTAAGGTCTGCATTGGCGACTTTGCCCCCCGACGCGCCGGATGCCGGGCTTCACTGTGGCGCGGACCGAGGGGGGTCGTCAAGAAGGCGATTGTCGAACCGTCAACAGATCTGGCATGCACATGCAATAGATGACCGGTGAATGTCTCGGGTCGATCCTGTTGAGAACCGAATAGTCTTGGCATGGACACTTCCCGTCAACACGCGTAGTTGCTACGACAGTTGTGGCAGAGATCCTGCTAAAGGGAGGTTCCATGAGACGTTCCCGACTTACCGGATTCGTTACCTCGCTCCTCCTCGCCGCCGGCCTCGGTCTCACCGGGGCCGCTTCGGCGCAGGCGTCCTCGACCGCCGCGAGCGGTGGTTACGTCGCACTCGGCGACTCCTACTCCTCCGGAGTCGGAGCCGGCAGCTACATCAGCTCCAGCGGCAGCTGCGACCGCAGCACGAAGGCGTACCCCTATCTGTGGAACGCCGCGCACAACCCGTCCTCGTTCGCCTTCAACGCCTGCTCGGGCGCCACGACCGACGACGTCCTCGCGAACCAGCTCGGCTCGCTGAACTCCTCCACCTCGCTGGTGTCCCTCACCATCGGCGGCAACGACGCCGGCTTCTCCGACGTCATGACGACCTGTGTGATCCAGTCCGACAGCGCCTGCCTCTCCCGGATCGCCACCGCCAAGGCGTACGTCGACTCCACGCTCCCCGGCAAGCTCGACACCGTCTACAACGCGATCAGCGCCAAGGCCCCCGGCGCCCGGGTGGTCGTGCTCAGCTACCCCCGCTTCTACCTGCTCGGCCAGACCTGCCTCGGACTCTCCGACACCAAGCGGTCGGCGATCAACGGCGCGGCCGACTACATCGACGCCGCCATCCAGAAGCGCGCCCAGGCCCACGGCTTCGTCTTCGGCGACATCCGTTCCGCGTTCTCCAGCCATGAGATCTGCTCCGGCGACTCCTGGCTGCACAGCGTCAACTGGCTCGACATCGGCGAGTCGTACCACCCCACCGCGGCCGGCCAGTCCGGCGGCTATCTGCCGGTGTTCACGAACAACGCGTGATCCGAACGGGCTCGCCCCTCAGGGTGAAGCCTGCGGTGAGCCCGAGGCCGAAGCGGAGGCCCCGCCCGTCGGGGTCTCCGTCGCCGTCTGCGTCGGCGTCGCCGTACAGCTCACCGAGAACGGGACGGCGTTCGACGTGGTCTGCACGGGACCGCGCACCTTCACCCCCATCCGGTCCTCGGTCGTCCCCGAACCGGAGTACACCGTCAGCGTCACCCGCACCTGCTGGGTCTTCTCGCCGCCGGCCGGGAAGGACAGCGTCCGCCACCCCGGATCCGACACCGACCCGCGGGTCGTCACCCACCGGTACTCCAGCCGCGCGGGCAGCCGCCCCACGGTGAACGTCGCCGTGAAGGCCGGCGTCTGCGCGGCCGGCGGCGGACAGCCCCCGGAGTACGTCGTGTCCGTGCCGGCCAGGGTGACGCGCACGGACTGCGCCGGCTGGGCGCTCGACGCGGTGCTGCCGCTCGGGGCCGGCGTCCCGGTGTCCGAGTCCGTGCTGCGGTGAGCGGTCGGCGAGTGCGCGCTCCCGCTCGCCCGGCCGCCGCCCTGCTTCCCCTGACCGCCGCCCTCGCCCCGGTGCAGCAGCGCGTACGTCAGCCCCGCCAGCGCGAGCACGACCGCGAGGACGCCCGCCACCAGCACCGCACCGGCCCGCCGGGAGCGTTCCGGCACCTCGGGCGGCGTGCCGCCGGGCAGCTGCGCCGGCGGAGTGGGGGACTGCGGGGACGGCTGACGCGCCCGGCCCGCGTCCGCCGGGTCGGGGTACGGCGGCACCGGCAGCGGCGCCGTCCGCGGCGTGCGGCCCTGCGCGGGGGCACCCCCGGCCGCGACGACCAGCAGCTCGTGTTCCGCCCGCTCGGCGTCCAGCCGCTCGGCGGGGTCCTTGCGCAGCAGCCCCTCGACGACCGGGGCGAGCGGCCCGGCCCGGCGCGGCGGCGGCAACTCCTCGTCCACCACGGCCCGCAGGGTGCTGATCGGGGTGTCGTACCGGAACGGCGAGACGCCTTCCACGGTCGCGTACAGCAGCACCCCCAGCGACCACAGGTCCGACTCCGGCCCCGGTGTCCGCCCCAACGCCCGCTCCGGGGCGAGGAATTCGGGGGAGCCGACCACCTCGCCGGTCATGGTCAGCGCCGAGCTGCCCTCGACCGAGGCGATCCCGAAGTCGGTCAGCACCACCCGGCCGTCGTTCGCGAGCAGCACATTGGCGGGCTTCACATCCCGGTGCAGCACCCCGGCGGCGTGTGCGGCGCGCAGCGCGGCCAGCACCTCGGCGCCGATGTGCGCGGCCCGCTGCGGCGACAGCGGACCGTCCGCCTCCAGCTGGTCGGCGAGCGACAGCCCGCGCACCAGCTCCATCACGATCCACGGCCGGCCGGCCTCCAGCGTCACGTCGTACACCGTGACCACGTTCCGGTGGGCGACCCGCGCCGCCGCCCACGCCTCGCGCTCCAGGCGCGCGTACATCCGCTCCACGTCGGACGCCGGCAGACCGGCCGGGATCCGTACCTCCTTGACGGCCACCTCGCGGTGCAGTAACTCGTCCCGGGCGCGCCACACGGCGCCCATGCCGCCCTCGCCCAGCGGGGACAGCAGTCGGTAGCGGCCCGCGATCACACGTTCGCGGCCCGGTTCTTCGGACACGGGCGCCCCCAGGCAAGTCGCGTGACGTCTCCCCAAAGTAGCTCAGCCGAGCGCGGATGCGGCCCCCCTGAGCACCAATCCGGCGCCCAGGGCCAGGACGACCAGCGCGGACGCGAGCGGCACGGACCGGCGCACCAGCGTGGCCACCGGGTGGGCGGTCCAGCTCGGGCGCCGCTCCAGCACCCGGGTCATCCCCGAGCCCAGCCGGACCACGGCGAACCCGGCGGCCGTGAGCGTCAGCGCGAGTCCGGCACCGTAGGCCACGACGAGCAACAGCCCGAACCAGGCCTTGCCGAGCGCGGCGGCACCGACGAGGACCACCACGGCGGACGGACTGGGCACCAGCCCTCCGGCGAAGCCGAGCAGGATCGTGCCGCGGAGGGTGGGGGCGGTGGGGTGGGTATGGGTGTGGCCCCCGTGGGTGTGCTCGACGGGGTGAGCGTGTTCGTGGGAGCTGTCGTGTTCGTGGGAGCGGTCGTGGTCGTGGGAGTGAGCGTGTTCGTGGGAGTGGGGGTGGTCATGGGTGTGGGAGTTGTCGTCGGAGTGCGCGTGGGTGTGGGGGCGCTCGTGGGGGTGGTCGTGGGCGGGGGAAGGGGCGTGTCCGTGGGCCCGGTTGCGCCAGGCCCGCCGTGCGAGGTTGGCGCCTGCCGCCAGGACCAGCGCGCCGCTCGCGAGGCCCAGCCAGGCGATCACCGACGGGCCGGCGGCCGAGCCGGCCGTGACGAGCAGGCCCAGCGCGACCACGCCCAGGGTGTGGGTCACCGTGACCGACGCGGCCAGCGGCAGCACGTCGCGCAGGCGGGCCCGGCCACCGCGCGCCGCCGCCGCGGCGGCCATCAGGGTCTTGCCGTGGCCCGGCGCGAGCGCGTGCATCGCACCGAGGACGACCGCGACGAGCAGCGCGAGCGAGGCGAAGCCGACGGTGAGGTCGTGCCGGGCCACGAGGTCGTCGAGCGCGCGGGTCCAGCGGTCGGCGCCCCGCGGCAGGACGGCGGCACCCGGCTCCTGCCGCGCCTCCTCGGCGAGGGCCGGGCCGCCGGAGCGCAGCCGCACGGAGGCGGTGGTGGTGTCGGCCGGGGAGGACAGCAGGTCCTTCGGGTACGTGGTCAGTTCGTGCGAGACCGAGGTCTTCGGTACGTCGGTCGCGGTGAGCGTCATACGGTCGCCGCGCGCGGTGATCTCCCGCCAGCCGGGGCCGGACCAGTTCACCGCGCTGCGGAAGCCGAGGGTGAGCGCGCCGGTCCGCGGGAGTGCAGCGGTCCAACGGCACTCCACCCGCAGGGTGTTGAGGCCGGCCTGGCCAGGGCGCAGGCGGGCCCTGCCGTCCCGCGCCGTGAGGGCGACCCTGTGCCCGCCCACCGTCACCGCGCTGCCCCGAGCGGCCTGCGTGCAACGCTGTCGGGCCCACCGCGTCATGCCCAGCCGCTCGATGTCCGGCTCGGCCTGGGTCGCCGGGATCTCGGCGAGGTCCTCCACATGGTCCACGCGGAGCTGCCCGGGTGCGGCGACGAGGCCGTCGTAGCGGTTGACGGTGAAGTTCCCGAGCGGGTGCGCGCTCGCCGGGCCGGCCGGCAGCAGCGCGAGCGCGGTCATGGCGAGGAGCAGGAAGGGGAGGCGGAGCTTCACCGCGCGGCCTCCAGCGCCTTGCGGGCCTCGGCCGCGCCGAGCGGGGAGAAACCGGAGTTCAGGCGCAGGGCCGAGGTGAGGGAGGCGCGGCCGGCCGTGCGGTGGCCCGTGGCCAGCTCGATCATGCCGCGGTGGTAGAGGAAGGCGGCGTTGCGGTAGCCGGTGGCGGTGGCCCTGCGGGCGTACGGCAGGGCCTCTGCGTCATGGCCGTTCACATGCAGCGCCCAGGCCAGGGCGTCCGCGGTGTGTACGGTGCGGCGGCGGGACCATTCGGCGCGGGCCGCGCGCAGGGCGGCCGCCTTGTCGCCGTGGTCGGCGGCCGCCAGCGCGGTGTCGAGGTCGGCGTTGACGCCGTTGGCGCGGGCCAGCGCGACCCAGGTGTCCACGAGGGCGTACTGGCGCCGTGCCCTGGCCCGGTCGCCGGCCGCGCCGCGCGCCTCGTACAGTTCGCCCAGTTCGACGAGCGGGCCCGGCAGCGGATACCGGGACACCACCGTCTCCATCCCCTTGACCGCCGCGGCGCGGTCGCCGCTCGCCGCCTGCGCCCGTGCCCGGCCCTCCAGCGCCGGGAGGTAGGTGTCGTCGGCGGCGAGGGCACGGGCGTAGCAGCCGAGGGCGGTCTTGTAGTCGCCCTGGTTCCAGGCGAGTTGACCGAGCTGGGCGGACACGTAGGCGACGTCGCCCTTCGAAGTGGCGCCGGCCAGTGCCTGTTCGAGCACCCGGCGGGCCGTCGTCACGTCGCCGCGCAGCTCGTGCACGTACGCGTACCGCGTGAAGACGGGCACGCCCGGCTTGCGGGCGTCGGCGGTCTCGGCCGCCTTCGCCGCCTCGGTGTACCGGCCGAGTTCCACCAGGGCGTCGATACGGGAGGACAGTGCGCGCTCGCTGTAAGGGTTCTGCCGCAGCGCCTCGTCCGCGTAGGTCAGGGCGTCCTTGAAGTCGTGCCGGGCGGCGGCGAGCGCGGCGCGGCCGGCCAGCGCCTGGTCGTTGTCCGGGGCCAGCGAGAGGGAGCGCCGCAGTACCTTGTCGGCCTGCGGGTAGCGGGAGGGGTCGCCCTTGGTCCGCGCCTGCTCGACGTAGGCCAGGCCCAGGGTCGCCCAACCGCCGAAGTCCCGGGGTTGGGTGCGCAGATGTGCCTGGAGAGCGGTGATGCTCGCGTCCAGGTCCCCGCCGCCCAGGACACCGGGGTCCACGGCGGTGGAGGCGGCCGGCACGGTGGCGGGCGCCGGGCCCGCCCCCATGGCGATCGCCCCTCCGGTCAGCGCGACCGCCAGCAGGGCGGCGCAGCCGGCCAGTTGGACGCCCCGCCAGCTCCGCCCGGCAGCGGCGAACCGCCGGAGCCTGACCACGCGCTCGTCGCGGCGGGCGGCCGGGGCCACCCCGGAGCCGGGCGCCGCGGGCGCGGCGCCGCCGTCGGCCGGGGGCTCGTGGGAGCCGGACCCGGCGGCGTGGGCCGGGGGTTCTTCGCGGGGGGAGGCGGAGGTGTGCTCCGCGCGGGGTGCCGCGTGCTCGCCGTCGTCGGCCGGGGGCGTTTCGGAGCCGGGCGCCGCGGGCGCGGCGGCGCCGGCCGAGGGCTCCTCCGGACCTGGAGGCGTGCGTTCGAGACCGGCGGCCGGGGAGCCCGCCGAAGCGGGCCCGGCGCCGTCGGCGCCCGTCCCGGACGGGGCGCCTCCTGCGGCGGGGCGCGCCGCGGCCGACGCCTCCCGCGGGTTCACCTGCCGCTCGCCGGCCTCGTCGTCGTTCGTACGCGGAGACATGGTCGCTCCTCGGTCGCCTGGTGCTGGTCGGAGGGAGGGCGCGGCCCGCCGTGGGGGAGGGGGATGCGGGCCGCGCCGGTCTGAGGGGGTGCGAGGGTCAGTACGGGCGCCGGATGCGCCGGCGCCACCATCCGATGGCCGTGCCGAGCAGCAGGATCGCGGCGGCACCCGAGGCCGCCGACGCGGCGATCAGCACCGTGTTGCCGGAACCCGAGCCGCCGGCGGAATCGGCGGGCTGGAGGGCGTCGCCGAGCTGGCTGCGCACGTCCGTGCCCGCGGTCGTGCCCTTGGCGAGCGGGCCGCGCGAACCGGAGGTCGGCTCGGCGACGTACGGGAAGTACTTCTCGAAGCCCTTGTCGTTCTTGTCCACCGCGTCACCCAGGTCGTTCTTGGAACCGACCAGTTCACCCTCGACGACCTGCAACGCCTCGTCGATCACGTCGTCGGTGAGCCGGCGCCCGTTCGGGAAGCCCGCGTTGTCGCCGTCCAGGACGCCCAGCCGCTTGGGATGCATGCTCGGCTTGACGGAGGTGTTCAGGCGCAGCTCCTCCGAGGGGCGCACGTTCGGCGGCTGGTTCAGGCCCTTCACGCCCTTCAGGAAGACGTCGACCAGGTCGTTGCGCGGCTCGGCCGGCGCCTTGATCTTGTAGATCGACTCGATGAGCTTCGGCAGCTCGGGGTTGGTGACGTTCTTCAGGAACTGGGCGTCGTACGCGGGCTGGGAGGCGTTGAACCTGTCCTTGTCCTTCTGCGGGTTGACCACCTCGTTGACCAGCGGGTTGCCGAGGCGCGAGACCTGCGTGTAGTAGCCCTGCGCGTTGCGGCGCTGGGTGGTGGACCAGATGCCGACGACCGGCTGCCCCGCCGACTCGCGGATCAGGTCGTTCGGTACCTGCAGGGCGATGGTGTTGACGTTGTAGCCCTTCAGGGTGTCCCGGCCGACCTCGCTCAGGTTGCCGCCGTACAGCAGGTCGAAGACACGCAGGTCCGCGAAGAACGGGTCGTCCGCCTGCCCGGCGAAGGTCGTGGCACCGCCCGCGGCCTTGTAGATGGCCTGGTCACGCAGCTTGCCGTAGTACGGCATGGACGCCTTGCCGACGTTCGACGGTGCCACCGGCACATCGTCCGCGACCTTCGTCTTCGACACCGCGTGCCCGTGCTTGAGGTGGAGCAGATCGATGTCGTACGTCTGCGTGATGTTGAGGTCGGGATCCGCCAGGTTGGTGACCGGGCCCGTGTTGTACAGGAACGTGTTCCCGTTCTTGGTGTGCGTGGTGAAGGTGTAGCGGAACACCAGGTCGTCCTGCGCGTCACCGTTGTTGTCGATGTGCAGGTCGTACTGGGCGTCGTCGGCGAACGTGTAGAAGTTCGGACCGCCCGCCGGCTCCTCGAACGGGATCCAGTTCGCCACGATCGTCGTCGTGTCGGGCTTGTCCGGGCTGACGAACGCGTACAGGTCGGTGTTGTCGTACTGCGGGGTGCCCGAGATCAGCGGGGCCTCCCGGTGGGAGGAGGCGGAGGCCTCCCCGGGTGCCAGCGCGGCGGCGCCGGCGGCGGTGAGCCCTCCGGCGGCCAGCGCACCGCAGATGAGCGTGACCAGGCCGGTGCGTCCCGTGCCGCTCCTGGAGAAGAGAGGTGTCATGCCGTCCGTCCTCAGTGCCGACTTGCCTTTGACGGACGGGTATACGGAGCCGACGACCCGATCGGATGGGTCGGACGGAGAAAAACTTTTGGACCCTTCCCGACCCGCGTTTTCGGCCCGCCGATCCGTATCACTCGCGGGAGGTGTGCGTTCGTGCGGATGCGTGGAGTGCACGGAAGGGCCGGTTGCGGCCACGGAGAGGGGGCCCGCATGCGGGCGGACGAGCTGCTGGTGCTCGTCGCGGGCGGTGACCAGCGGGCGTTCGAGGACCTGTACACCCTGGTGTCCGGGCCGGTGTACGGGCTCGTGCGACGGGTGGTGCGCGACCCCGCCCAGTCCGAGGAGGTCGCCCAGGAGGTGCTGCTGGAGATGTGGCGTTCGGCCGCCCGGTACGACCCCGGCCGGGGCAGCGCGCTGTCCTGGATCCTGACCCTCGCCCACCGCCGGGCCGTCGACCGGGTGCGCAGCGCCCGCGCGGCCGGCGAACGCGAGCAGCGGGAGGCCCTGCGGGCCGGGGAGCCCGCCTTCGACCAGGTCGCCGAGGAGGTCGAGGCCGGCATGGAGCGCGAGTGGGTGCGCCGCTGTCTGCGCCGGCTCACGGACCTGCAGCGCCAGTCCGTGACCCTCGCCTACTACGACGGCTACACCTACCGTGAGGTGGCCGAGCGGCTCGCGCTGCCGCTCGGCACGGTCAAGACGCGGATGCGCGACGGGCTCACGCGGCTCCGCGAGTGCCTGGGAGGCGCCGCATGAGCATCCTCGGCCGGCTGCTGCGCCGGGAGGACCCGCACTCCCTCGCCGCGCCCTACGCGCTCGACGCCCTCGAGCCGGGCGAGCGGCGCAGGTTCGCGAAACACCTGCAGGGCTGCGACCGTTGTGCCGCGGAGGTGCGGGACCTCGCCGAGGACGCCGTACGACTGGCGTGGTCCACGGCGGCCCCCGCGCCCGCCGCCCTGCGCGAGCGGGTGCTCGCCGCCGTACGCACCACCCCGCAGGAGCGGTCCGCCCCGGCCCGGGAGCGCACGCCGCAACTGCCTCCGCACGTCTGGGGCACGCAGCCCCCTCCGGGACGCACCCGTACGCCCCGCACGCGCTCCCTGTTCGTGCCGTTCGCCACGGCCACCGCGGCGGCGGCCCTCGTCGTCGCCTCCCTCTTCGCCGTGCAGGCGCACCGCACCCAGGACCGGCTGACCGCGGAGCGGTCCCGGGCACGTGAGATCGCCCACGTTCTGGCCGCGCCCGACGCCCGGGCGACGACCAGCAAGGACGCTCGGGGCCGCGGTATCGGAGTGATCGCTTCCGCATCGGAGCGGGAGGCCGTCGTCACCCTCAGCGGATACGGCACCCCGCCCGGCGGCCGCGTCCACCAGCTCTGGCTCGTGCGCCCCGGCGCGGGGCCGCGCTCCCTCGGGCTCCTCGCGGGCGACACGCCCCTCGTCGCCAAGGGCCTCGCCACGTCGTCGTCGTCACTCGCCGTAACCATCGAGCCTGGCGGCGGCTCAGCCCAGCCGACCAGCCAGCCCGTTGTCCAACTCTCCCTGAATTCGGTCGGATTCGGAGAGTAGTCAGTGAGGGATGGTCAACCGCCTTACAGGGAAGGTGAATCCTGTGGCCGAGATACACGCGTGCCCCCCTGGGGCGATAGGGTTACCCTGCCCGGGCCGGGTGGACTCGTACGGGTGGGGAGTGACATGGAACAGATAACAGTGCGCAGCAGGGCGAGGGTCCCTGCGATCACCTGCGGGAGCAGCGCGACCAGTTCGCGCCTCGACCGCCATCTGTCGGTACTGGCGGGTCCCGCCATACCGCAGCGGGAGACGGTCGAGGCGACCTCGCTGATGCTCGAACTGACGGCGCGTGACAGGGCACACCAGCGCAGTGACCGGGGCAAGCGGGTCAGCCGCGTCTCCCTGTTCGCGCCGCTGCGCAGGCTGCGTCGCTCGCTGTTCGGCGGACACTGAGCGGCTGCTGAGCCGCCCCCGAAGTCCGCTCGCAGGGGTGTCGGCGCTCAGGCCGCCACACCGTCCCGGCGCATCGCTGCGATCTCGTCGTCCGTCATCCCCACGGCATGCAGCAGCGCCTCGGTGTGCTGCCCGAGCGCGGGCACATCACCCATCCGCGCCTCGTCCCCGCCCGGCAGCGTGATGGGAGGCAGGAGCGCCTTCAACGGCCCGACCGGCGACCCCACCTCACGCCACCGCTCCCGGGCCGCCAGCTGCGGATGCCCGGCCAGTTCGTGCAGGTCCCGCAACCGGGCACACGCGATGCCCGCCTTCTCCAGCCGGGCCAGCGCCTCCTCGGCGTCCAGCGCGCCGAGTGCGCGCGCCACCAGCTCGTCCGTCTTCCTCCGGTGCGCGACCCGTGCCGCGTTCGTCGCGTAGGCCGGATCCCTCCCGAGTTCCGGCCGTCCTATGACCTGTTCGGCCAGGCGCCGCCACTCACGGTCGTTCTGCACGGACAGCAGCACCCGTCCGCCGTCCGCCGTCGGATAGGCGTCGTAGGGCGCGATGACGGCGTGCGCGAGGCCGGTACGCGCCGGGGGCTCACCCCCGTGCATCGCATGGTGCAGCGGATGCCCCAGCCACTCCGCGAGCGCCTCCAGCATCGACACCTCCACCGGACCGCCGCGCCCGGTCGTCCCGCGCCGCACAAGAGCCGCGAGGACACCCGAGAACGCGTACATGGCCGCCGCGATGTCCGCCGCCGGCACCCCCGCCTTCACCGGCTGCTCCGGCGTCCCGGTCACCGACACGAGCCCCGCCTCGCACTGCACGAGCATGTCGTACGCCCGCTTGTCCGCGTACGGCCCGAAGGACCCGTACCCGGAGATGTCCACGGCGATCAGCCGGGGATGCGCCGCGCACAGCGTGGCCGCGTCCAGACCGAGCCGGGCCGCGGCGCCGTGGGCGAGGTTCTGCACGAACACGTCGGCGTCCGCGATCAGCCGCCGTACGACGTCCAGGCCGCGGGGGTCCTTCAGGTCCAGAGCCAGCGACTCCTTGCCGCGGTTGCACCACACGAAGTGCGAGGCCAGACCGCGGGCCGCGGCGTCGTAGCCGCGTGCGAAGTCGCCGCCGTCGACCCGTTCCACCTTGATGACCCGGGCACCCAGGTCGGCGAGCTGCCGGGTCGCGAAAGGCGCTGACACGGCCTGTTCGACGGCGACGACGGTGATGCCCGCGAGGGGCAGGGGCTGCTGATCCGTGGGCTGTTCCATGACCGGATCATGGCCCGCGACCGGCGTGTTTGTCAGCAGCCCGGCCGTGCTGCCGCAGCGTTCCCCGTGTGCGTACCGGCGTACGGCGAGGGGCAGGAACACCGCGGTCAGGGCGAGGCTCCAGGCGAGCGACCCGGCTACCGGGTGGGCCACCGGCCAGGCGGAGTCCGCTGGGACGGGCGCGTTGCCGAAGAGGTCCCGCAGCGGGGTCGTCACCGCGCTGACCGGGTTCCACTCGGCGAGCGTGCGCAGCCGGCCCGGCAGGCGTTGGACAGCGGGGGCAGGACGAAGGAGGAGGCGCCGAGCTGCCCGGCCGCGTCCTCGCTGCGGGTGAGCAGCCCGAGGAAGATCCCGGCACACGTGCATGCGAACCGGAAGAGCGGCAGCAGCCCCACAGCGCCGGCCGCGTCGATCGCCGACCCCCTGATCCGCCACCCCACGGCGAGCCCGGCCAGCAGCAGCGGCACGGTACCGGGGGCCGTGACGACGAGGTCGGCGACCGCCTGCCCCAGCGGTACGGCGGCCCGGCTCACCGGCAGCGTGCGGAACCGGTCCCTCACGCCTCGGTGGGTGTCCGCGGCGGCCTGGAACATGCCGGTCACCAGGCCGCGGGCCGCGGTCGCCACCAGCAGCCCCGGCACCAGGAAGGACCGGTACTCACGGCCGGGCCGGGATCAGGCTCCGGAGGCCTGGGAGGCCGCCCTGGAGCGCCGCTAGATCAGCGCGAACTGGCCCTCCGGGCCCTCCTCGTGGTGGTCCAGGACCGAGGCCGGACGGCGGGCCTGGCCGGGGACCGGGAGAACGCCGGCCTCGCTCAGATCGCCCGCCGTGATCGCGGAGGTCGCCTTCAAGCCGGCCCGCTGCGGCCGCAGCTCCGCCAGCAGGGCCAGGACCGTGATCAGTTCCAGGAGCTCCGACGTCCAGGCCTGCGGCCAGGTCGCCGGGCGGATCGCGCTGAGGGTGCCCGGCGCGGCCGGGGTGGTGCGGGACGTGAACCAGGACTCCAGGACCCTGACTCCGGCCACCTCGTAGTCCCAGGCCTGCCGCGGGACGGGGGAGATGCGGCCCTCGTCCAGGTGGAGGGTCTCCTCGTCCCCGTCGTAGTGCAGGGTCAGCGGCCGGGCCGGCAGCGGTGCGCGGACGTAGGGGCGGCGGCCCCCCGGCAGCTTGGGGCGTGCGCCGTCCCGGCGCATCAGCCACAGCATGCGGCGGCCCAACTCGACGCCCGTACGCCACAGTCGGGTGTCGTCGGTGAGCGGCACGGTGAGGTCCGGGCGGATCGTCGCCAGGATCCAGGCCAGCACGTCCGGCGCCGTGGGGCGGTCGGACAGGCGGGCGGAGAGGTGGTCCAGGAGGCCGGGGGCCAGGTTCGGTTCGGTGCCGCCGGGGCGGCGGTGCAGGGGGCGGACGCGGCCGGGGCGCAGCGTGGGCAGGAGCGAGGTGGCCAGCAGCGGGGTCTCCGCGTCGCCGGTCTCCACCGTGAAGACCTGGTGCGCGTCCGCCACCCGCCACAGCTCCGGGCGGGCGGTGTCGATCAGCCGCTGGTCCGGGATCAGCCACTGCTCGTCGAAGGGCGCCGCCAGGACGCGGGCCGGCTCCGCGCAGGGGCCCGTGGCGCGGGCCAGCCGCTCGGTGCCGGTGGACCGGCCGGGCAGTTGGCCCACCGCCGAGTCGAGGGTGCGGGAGCGGGTCGGCTCGAACAGGGCCTGCCGCACGGGGCCCTCGGCCTTGAGCAGGGCGTCCCAGCGGGCCCGCAGCGAGCCGGCGTCGGGTGCCGTCGGCCAGGCGCGGCCCGGCCGCAGCGGTGCGACGGACCACGGCATGAGGTCCGCCAGCAGCGGAGCGTCGTCGTGCGTCACGCAGGGCATGCTACGACAGCGGGCCGAGCCCCCGAAGGGGCCCGCGGCCGCCCCGCGGCACGGAGCGGCACCCCGGCGCGCTCACGCCTCCAGCGTGACGGTGAACGAGAACCGATCCCCCCGGTACTGGATCACCGCCACGTCCAGCACCCGCCCGCCGCTGTCGTACGTCACGCCCGTGTAGTGCAGGATCGGGCTGAGCAGCGGCACCTGGAGGAGCCGGGCGGTCTCCGGGTCGGCGAGCCGGGCCTGCACGGTGTCCGTGATCCGGCTGATGTCCGCCTTCACGACGTCCCGCAGCACCTTGGTCATCGGCCAGCGGATCAGGTCGTCCAGGTCGATGCGCGCGGCGAGGTCGGGGCGGATGTGGTTGACGGCGTGGTTGGTCGGCTCGCCGGTCTTCTCGTCGCAGCGGAGGCGGTGGTAGGCCGCCACCTCCGGGAGGTCGGGGAAGTACTCGGCGAGATGGACCGGCACGGGCACCGGGCCGTGGTCCAGCAGTTCCGTGGTCATCCCGGACTGCTGGGCCACGATGGCGTCCACCGAGCCGAGCAGGCGGACCGGTGCCCCCCGCCGGGCGTCCGGCTCGATGAACGTGCCGCGCCGCCGGTGCCGGCTGATCAGCCCCTCGTCCTCCAGCTCCTTCAGCGCCTGCCGCATGGTCAGCACGCTCACGCCGTAGTGCTCCGCCAGCTGCTCCTCCGTGGGCAGCCGCAGCGGGTCCTCGGGGGAGCGGCCGAGTATCGAGGCGCGCAGCGACTGCGACACCTGGTACCACAGCGGCAGCTTGCGGTTCAGGACGATCGAATCCGGAGCGAAGGAGGTCACGCGGCTATCCGTACCTGTCGATGAACGTGCGGCGCAACAGCGGCGGCGTCACCCGCGGAAATGGCGCTCCAGCCCCTGCCACACCTCGTCGTAGCGCCGCTGGAGGTGGTCGGCGGCGGCCGCGTGCGGGGCGAGCGTCACCGGCCAGCGGGTCTCGAACATGAACGCCAGCCCGTCGTCGATCTTCTGCGGCTTCAGCTCGGCCGCGCTCGCCCTGTCGAACGTCTCCCGGTCCGGGCCGTGCGCCGACATCATGTTGTGCAGCGAGCCGCCGCCCGGCACGAAGCCCTCCGCCTTGGCGTCGTAGGCCCCCTCGATCAGGCCCATGTACTCGCTCATCACGTTCCGGTGGAAGTACGGCGGCCGGAAGGTGTCCTCGCCCACCAGCCAGCGCGGCGCGAAGACGACGAAGTCGACGCCGGCCAGGCCGGGGGTGTCCGAGGGTGAGGTCAGCACCGTGAAGATGGAGGGGTCGGGGTGGTCGTAGGAGATGGTGCCGATCACATTGAAACGGCGAAGGTCATAGACGTACGGCACATAGTTGCCGTGCCAGGCGACCACATCGAGCGGGGAGTGGTCGTAGGTGGCCGTCCAGAGGTTGCCGCAGAACTTGTTCACGACCTCCACCGGGCCGGTCACGTCCTCGTACGCGGCGACCGGCGCCCGGAAATCCCGGCTGTTGGCGAGGCCGTTGGCGCCGATCGGGCCGAGGTCGGGCAGCCGGAAGGGCGCCCCGTAGTTCTCGCACACATAACCGCGGGCGGACTCGTCCAGCAGCTCCACACGAAAGCGCACCCCACGCGGGATCAGCGCCACATGTGCGGGCTCCACGGCCAGCCGGCCGAACTCGGTGTGCAGCAGCAGCCCGCCGCGCTCCGGCACGATCAGCAGCTCGCCGTCGGCGTCGGAGAAGACGCGCTCCATCGAGGTGTTGGCGTGGTACAGGTGCACGGCCATCCCGGCGCGCTGGGTCGCGTCCCCGTTGCCGCCGAGCGTCCAGAGGCCGGCCAGGAAGTCGGTGCCCGCCCCGGGCTCGGGCAGCGGGTTCCATCGCAGCCGGTTGGGGTCGGGCACGGCCTCGGTGAAGGGGGCCGTGCGGATCGCGCCGTTGTCGGTGCGGGTGAACGCCGGGTGCGCGGCCGACGGGCGGATGCGGTACAGCCAGGAGCGGCGGTTGTGCGCCCGCGGCTCGGTGAACGCCGTACCGCTCAGCTGCTCCGCGTACAGCCCGAGCGGTGCCCGCTGGGGCGAGTTGCGGCCCTCGGGCAGGGCGCCCGGCACCGCCTCCGAGGCGTGCTCGTTGCCGAACCCGGTCAGATACGACAGTCCCGCGGCGGTCTTCCGCGCGTCCCCGCTCATGATCGCTCCCTTGCGCTTCCCGATTCCTATGGAACACCGTAGGAATGAGTGGGGGTGGGCGCAAGAGGGCGCCGGGTACGACCTCGGAGGGACGTCGCGGGACGGGCGGAACCCGACTTCAGACGGATTCGGCGGACCGGAGCGTTGCTCTACTCTCGCGGACATGCCAAGTACGTCATGGACCCGCAGGACGCTCGCCGCGCTCACGGCGTGCGTCCTGCTGCCGCTCGGCGCGGCGGGCTGTACGACCGGTCACGCCCAAGCCGGCACCGTCACGACCTCCCCCGTCGGCCAGATCCTGGACGACACCGACGACACGGGCCGGCATCTGCGCGAGGTCGACCCGAAGAGCGCGCCGGAGGTCGGTGTCGAGGTGACCCCGCACTCCGGCGGCGGCTGGGACGTCCGGCTGGCCTTCCACCGCTTCCGCTGCTCCGCGTCCGGCGCCGGGCCGGCGGCGGTCACCGGGCGCGGGCTCGCGTACCTCTTCGTCGACGGCCACCGGGTCACCCGGCTGCGCTCCCCCCGGTACCAGCTGGCCGGCCGGCTCGTCCCGCACGGCACCCACCACGTCACCGCGCGCCTGTACGCCGACGACGGCACCGTGTGGGCCGTACACGGCAAGCCGGTGCAGAGCACCGCCGACATAACGGTCTCGGACGTGGAGACGGCGACGGCCCAGCCGTCGGCCCCGCCCGCCGGAAAATGAGTGCACCGGCCACCCGCGTCCGTACGGGAGGGCGAGGTTCACCGGACCGCGGCGGAGAGGCATCATGAAGCCCGTGCCCCATGCGACAACGCTCCGCCGCGCGCCCGTCCAGCGGCGCAGCGCCGAACGGCTGACCAGGATCCTCGACGCCTGCGCCGAACTCCTCGACGAGGTCGGCTACGACGACCTGAGCACCCGCGCGGTCGCCCTGCGCGCCGGGGTGCCCATCGGTTCGGTCTACCGCTTCTTCGGCAACAAACGGCAGATGGCCGACGCCCTCGCCCAGCGCAACCTGGAGTGGTACACCGAGCGCGTCACCGAGCGGCTGAAGAAGGCGCAGCAGGGCGACTGGCGGGCCGCGATGGACGCGGTCCTCGACGAGTACCTGGCCATGAAACGCACCGCGCCCGGGTTCTCGCTGGTCGACTTCGGCAACCAGATACCGGTCGGCGCCCGCCGGTGCGAGCCCAACACCCGCGTCGCCGACCGGCTCACCAAGCTGCTCTCCGGCTATCTGGACCGTACCCCCGACGAGGCGCTGGGCCGGGTCTTCCTGGTCGC
Source organism: Streptomyces filipinensis (assembly GCF_014649495.1). Taxonomy (GTDB): domain Bacteria; phylum Actinomycetota; class Actinomycetes; order Streptomycetales; family Streptomycetaceae; genus Streptomyces; species Streptomyces filipinensis. The sequence continues at coordinate 117,465 of NZ_BMTD01000006.1, forward strand.
CGTGGAGAGCGCGGACGCCCTCGTCCAGCTGGCCTTCCGCGCCGACCCGGAAGGGGACGAGGCGATCATCGCGGAGACACGGGAACTGCTGCGGGCGTATCTGGCGCGCGTGCTGGACTGACCTTCGGCAGTCGTCGTCCCCCCTTCACACGAGACACCTCCCCTTCGTGCGTACCGGTCGGTATGCTCGCCCCGAGCCGTTCGCGCACGCCCGGCACCGCCGCCGACCCCCGGGAGGACCCGTGTCCCGCACCGCCCTGCGCATATGCCCCCTGTGCGAGGCCACCTGCGGCCTGACCCTCACCATCGAGGGCACCCGTGTCACCGGCGCCCGCGGTGACCGCGAGGACGTCTTCAGCAAGGGCTTCATCTGCCCCAAGGGCGCCTCCTTCGGGGCCGTCGACTCCGACCCCGACCGGCTGCGCACCCCGCTCGTCCGCCGGGACGGCGAGCTGCGCGAGGCCACCTGGGCGGAGGCCTTCGACGCGGTCGCCGCCGGCCTGCGCCCGGTCGTGGAGGAGCACGGCTCCGACTCCGTCGGCGTGGTCCTCGGCAACCCCAACGTGCACACCGTGGCCGGCGCCCTCTACCCGCCGGTCCTGCTCGCCGGACTGCGCACCCGCAGCCTGTTCACCGCCTCCACGGTCGACCAGATGCCCAAGCACGTCTCCAGCGGCCTGCTCTTCGGTGACGCGAACGCCATCCCGGTGCCGGACCTGGACCACACCAGCCATCTGCTCCTCATCGGCGCCAACCCCCTGGAGTCCAACGGCAGTCTGTGCACCGCCCCCGACTTCCCCGGCAGGCTCAGGGCGCTCAAGGCCCGCGGCGGACACCTGACCGTGGTGGACCCGCGACGCACCCGCACTGCCAAGCTCGCGGACCGGCACCTGGCGATCCGCCCCGGCACCGACGCCCTGCTGCTCGCGGCGATGGTCCACACCCTCTTCGCGGAGGACCTGGCCGACCTCGCCCACCTCGCCCCGCACGTCCAGGACCTCGACGAACTTCGCGTGGCCATGGGGGAGTTCACCCCGGAAGCCGTCGCCGAGGCCTGTGACCTGGACGCCGACGTCATCCGCACCCTCGCCCGCGAACTCGCCGCCGCCCCCACCGCCGCCGTCTACGCCCGCATCGGCAGCTGCACCGTCGCGCACGGCACCCTGGCCAGCTGGCTGGTGGACGTCCTCAACATCCTCACCGGCAACCTGGACCGGCCCGGCGGCGCCCTCTTCCCGCAGGCCGCCACCGACCGGACACCCCGCCCGGCGGGGCCCGGCCGCGGCTTCGCGCTGGGCCGCTGGCACTCCCGGGTACGGCGACTCGCGGAGGCCAAGGGCGAGTTGCCGCTCTCCGCGCTCGCCGAGGAGATCGACACCGCCACCGGAGAGGGCGAACCGATCCGCGCGCTGATCGTCGTGGCCGCCAACCCGGTGCTGTCCGCGCCCGACGGCAACCGCCTCGACAAGGCCCTGGGCTCCCTGGACTTCATGGTCAGCGTCGACCCGTACCTCAACGAGACCTCGCGCCACGCCGATGTCGTCCTGCCGCCGCCCCCGCCCTCCCAGAGCCCGCACCACGACTTCGCCTTCAACACCCTCGCCGTGCGCAACCAGGTCCGCTACACCCGCCCCGCCGTCCCGCTGGAGCCGGGCCGCATGGCCGAGAGCGAGATCCTCGCCCGGCTGGTCCTCGCGGCCACCGGCATGCACGGCGCCGACCCGGCCGCCGTCGACGCCCTGGTGATCGACCAGACCCTCGGCAAGGCCGTGACCGAGCCGCACTCCCCGGTGCACGGCCGCGACCCGCGCGAACTCGCCGGGCAGCTCACCGGCGAGAGCGGGCCCGAGCGGCGGCTGGACATGATGCTGCGCCTCGGCCCGTACGGGGACGGCTTCGGCGCCCGCCCCGAGGGCCTGAGCCTGGCCCGGCTGCTCGCCCACCCGCACGGCATCGACCTCGGCCCGCTGCGCCCGCGCCTGCCCCAGCCGCTGAAGACCCGCAGCGGCAAGGTCGAGCTGCTGCCCGCGCCGATCGCCGCCGACCTTCCCCGGCTGGGTGAGGCCCTGCGCGAACGCCCCGCGGAGCTCGTCCTCGTCGGCCGCCGCCACCTGCGCTCCAACAACAGCTGGATGCACAACGTGCCCGCGCTGACCGGCGGCTCCAACCGCTGCACCCTGCACATCCACCCCGTGGACGCGGCCCGGCTCGGGGTCCGGGACGGGGCGGACGTACGCGTCAAGGGAGCCGGGGGAGAGGTGGTGGCGCCCGCCGAGGTCACCGACGCCGTGCGGCCCGGCGTGGTGAGTCTGCCGCACGGCTGGGGCCACGACCGCCCCGGAACCCGTCTCGGTCACGCGAGCACCGCCCCCGGCGTCAACGTCAACCAGCTCCTCGACGGCAGCCTGCTCGACCCGCTCTCGGGCAACGCGGTCCTCAACGGCGTTCCCGTCCAGCTCGCCGCAAGTCTGTGACCTGGACTTTCGTGCTCATTGCTCACACGTCGTCATCTTCTTGACGCCAGCCGACGCGACCTAGGGTGTGGCGCTGCGGTCGCCGGGGGCGGCGCGGGAGCGGCCGAGGCGCTCGGTGTTGCGCCGCACGAGCGATATCTGACGACGCGCCGGGCGTTTTTGCCCGGACGGGCGGTGCGTATGACGGAGAGTCCAGACGAAAGAGCGATTTGTATGAAAATCGTCTGAACTCGCGGAGGATTGCGCATGCCCAGCCTGACACTCCCACGTGCCGTCGGCTCCCGCGCGGGCGCCGCCGTCGTCCTCACCGCCCTCGCCGTGGCGGGCGCGTCATGGGTCTCGGCGCCGAACGCGGCCGCCCAAGGCGAAAACGGCGACATCAGGGTGCACCGCGAGGGCGTGCCCTACGGTGTCTCGAAGGACGACCCGGCGGTCTGCAGGTTCTACCTCGACGCCGTCAACTTCGACATCCTGCCCAACATCGCCTACATCATCCAGGCGCAGCCCCCGTTGCCCACCGCCGCCACGATCACCGGCATCATCCAGCTCGCCGGCGGCGCCGGGCACACCGACCCGATCAGCCTGACGGACGGGCAGTACAAGCTCACCTGGGTCGCGGCGGGCGCCCCCAAGGAGAAGCTCTTCCGCGTCAACTGCCACGACGGCCGGCAGGACGGGGCGCACGGTCCGAACGGCCAGATCGAGGACCACGACCGCCAGGACCAGGACCACGACCGTCAGGACCAGGACCACGACCGTCAGGACCAGGACGGTCCGGGCTGGGGCCAGGGTGACCACGACCCGCCGAAGGGCGGCGTGCACGCGGGCGGAGGCGGTCTCATCGACACGGCCGCGGGATACTCGCCGCTGGCCGCCGCGGCGGCCGTGGGCCTGGTCGCGGTCAGCGGTGTCGCGTACATCCGGCTGATCCGCCGGCGGCCCCATGGTGCCGCGTAGGCGCAGACGCAGGCCCTGGCACCGGACCCGCGCCTACCGCCTCATCAGGACGGCCCTGCTGGTGACCGTCCTGGTGATGGTGGGGAACCGGTGGTGGGGCGGGCACGCCGGGCCTGGCCGGGCGGACGACCCTGACGCGGTGGCGGCCGCCGGCGGGGGCTCGAGCGGGGAGGAGTCCTGCAAGCCTCCTTCCGGCCCGTCGCCCCGACCGCTGCCCCGGTCCCGGCCGACGTCCTTCCGTATCCCCTCCCTGGGTGTCGACGCCCCGATCACGGCCCTCCGGCTCGACGGCGACCGGCAGTTGGAGACCCCGCCCGTGGACAGGCCCACGCTGGTCGGCTGGTACCAGGCCGGACCCACACCCGGCGAGTCCGGCACCGCGATCGCGGTCGGCCACCGGGACACCCTGACCGGTCCGGCCGTTTTCGCCGCGCTCGCCCAGGTCAAACCCTGCAAGCTCATCGAGGTCGGGCGCGCCGACGGCCGCACCGCCGTCTACACCGTGGACCGGATGAAGGTCTTCGACAAGGCGGGCTTCCCGGACAAGGAGGTCTACGGCCCGGTCGGGCGGCCGGAACTGCGCGTGCTGACCTGCGGCGGCCTCTACAGCCGGCGGACCGGCTACACCAGCAACGTCGTGGTCTTCGCCCATCTGACCGCCACCAAGTGACACCACGGACCACCCGGCCCGGTGCACGAGCGCCGGCCGCCCCGGCGATGATGTCCTGGTACGTCTGGCGCCGAAAAACTATCGCCGCTAGTTTGTGTGCCGGACGACGCGGACCCGCCGGGAGGAAGCAGCATGAAGGCACACGACGGCCTGTACATCGACGGCGCCTGGCGCCCCGCCGAAAGCACGGAAATCATCGAGGTCGTGAACCCGGCCGACGAGCAGCTCGTCGCCCGGGTCCCGGCGGGCGGTGCCCTCGACATCGACACCGCCGTCCGCGCCGCCCGCGCCGCCCTCCCCGGCTGGGCGGCCACGCCCCCGGCCGAGCGCGCCGCACGTCTGACCGCCCTCCGGGACGTCCTCGTGGCCCGCAAGGACGAGATCGCCGAGACGGTCACCGAAGAGCTGGGCTCCCCGCCGCAGTTCTCCCAGGCCGTGCACGCGGCGGTGCCGATCGCCGTCGCCGGGTCCTATGCCGAGCTGGCCGCCGCCCACCCCTTCGAGGAGAAGGTCGGCAACTCCACCGTCCTGCACGAGCCGGTCGGCGTGGTCGGCGCGATCACCCCCTGGAACTACCCCCTCCACCAGATCGTCGCCAAGGTAGCCCCGGCGCTCGCCGCGGGCTGCACGGTCGTCCTCAAGCCCGCCGAGGACACCCCGCTCACCGCCCAGCTGTTCGCCGAGGCGGTGCACGAGGCGGGCGTGCCGGCCGGCGTGTTCAACCTGGTCACCGGCCTCGGCCCGGTCGCCGGCCAGGCCCTCGCCGAGCACCCGGGCGTGGACCTGGTCTCCTTCACCGGCTCCACCGCGGTCGGCAGGCAGATCGGCGCGGTGGCGGGCGCGGCCGTCAAGAAGGTCGCCCTCGAACTCGGCGGCAAGTCCGCCAACGTCATCCTGCCGAGCGCCGATCTCGCCAAGGCGGTGAACGTCGGCGTCGCCAACGTGATGGCCAACTCCGGCCAGACGTGCAGCGCCTGGACCCGCATGCTGGTCCACCGCGACCAGTACGACGAGGCCGTCGAGCTGGCCGCGACGGCCGCCGCCAGGTACGGCGACCGGATCGGCCCCGTGGTCAGCGCCAAGCAGCGGACGCGGGTGCGCGGCTACATCGAGAAGGGCGTCGCCGAGGGCGCCCGGCTGGTGGCCGGCGGCCCCGAATCCCCGCGCGAGAAGGGCTACTTCGTCAGCCCGACGGTCTTCGCCGACGTGACGCCCGAGATGACCATCGCCCAGGAGGAGATCTTCGGCCCGGTCCTCACCATCCTCCGCTACGAGGACGAGGAGGACGCCCTGCGCATCGCCAACGGCACGGTCTACGGCCTCGCGGGCGCCGTCTGGGCCGGCGACGAGGCGGAGGCGGTGGCCTTCGCCCGCCGTATGGACACCGGACAGGTCGACGTCAACGGCGGCCGGTTCAACCCCCTCGCCCCCTTCGGCGGCTACAAGCAGTCCGGGGTCGGCAGGGAACTCGGCACGCACGGACTCGCCGAGTACCTCCAGACCAAGTCCCTCCAGTTCTAAGGAAGTACGCGAGTCATGGCCGTACGAGCCGCCGTCCTGCCCGCCATCGGCGCTCCGCTGGAGATCACCGGCATAGAGCTGCCCGACCCCGGCCCCGGACAGGTCCGGGTCCGCCTCGCCGCCGCCGGCGTCTGCCATTCCGACCTGTCCCTGTCCAACGGCACCATGCGGGTGCCGGTCCCGGCGGTCCTCGGCCACGAGGGCGCCGGCACGGTCCTGGCCGTCGGCGAGGGCGTCACCCACGTCGGCGAGGGCGACCCCGTCGTCCTCAACTGGGCCCCCTCCTGCGGGCGCTGCCACGCCTGCGCGCTCGGCGAGGTCTGGCTGTGCGCGAACGCCCTCAACGGCGCCGCCGAGGTCTACGCCCGCACCACCGACGGCACCGAGCTGCACCCCGGCCTGAACGTGGCCGCCTTCGCCGAGGAGACCGTCGTCTCCGCCTCCTGCGTGCTGCCCCTGCCGAAGGGGGTGCCTCTGGTGGACGCCGCCCTCCTCGGCTGTGCCGTCCTCACCGGCTACGGCGCCGTCCACCACTCGGCGAAGGTCCGCGGGGGCGAGACGGTCGCCGTCTTCGGCGCGGGCGGCGTGGGCCTCGCCACCCTCCAGTCGGCCCGCATCGCGGGCGCGTCCCGGATCATCGCGGTCGACGTCTCGCCGGAGAAGGAGGAGCTCGCCCGCGCGGCCGGCGCCACGGACTACGTCCTGGCCTCCGAGAACACCCCCCGCGAGATCCGCGCCCTCACCGGCAAGCAGGGCGTCGACGTCTCCGTGGAGTGCGTGGGCCGCGCGGTCAGCATCCGCGCCGCCTGGGACTCCACCCGCCGGGGCGGCCGTACGACGGTCGTCGGGATCGGCGGGAAGGACCAGGAGGTCACCTTCAACGCCCTGGAGATCTTCCACTGGGGCCGCACCCTGTCCGGCTGCGTCTACGGCAACACCGACCCGGCCCGCGACCTGCCGGTGCTCGCCGAGCACGTGCGGGAGGGCCGCCTGGACCTCTCCGCGCTCGTCACCGAGCGGATCGCCCTGGAGGGCATCCCGGCCGCCTTCGAGAACATGCTCGCGGGCAAGGGCGGCCGGGCGCTGGTGGTGTTCTGACCCCGGTCGTCCGGGTGCCGGTGATCCTCCGGTTCCCGGCGCCTCAGGTGACCTTCTCGGGTCGCGGCTGCTCGCCGGCCGCGACCCGGACCGTCCGGCCCCCGCGCGCCCGGGACCGCGAGACCGCCACGCCCGCGAGACACAGCACACCGCCGGCCAGCGTGAGCACGCCCGGCACCTCGCCGAGCACCACCCACGACATCAGCACCACCAGCGCGGGCACGGCGTACGTCGTCGCGCCCATCCGGCTCGCGGTGCTGCGGGCGAGCGCGTAGGCCCAGGTCGTGAAGGCGAGCGCGGTCGGGAAGACGCCCAGGTAGACCATGTTCAGGGTCGCGGACACGGGCGCGTGGGCGACCTCGTGCACCAACTGCCCGGCGAACGGCAGACAGCACACGGCGCCGACCAGGCACCCGAACATCGTCACCTGCAGGGCACTCGCGTGCCCCAGGGCCGGCTTCTGCGCGACGACGCCGGCGGCGTAGGTCACCGCGGCGAGCAGGCACAGCACCACACCGAGCACGGAGGAACCGCCCCCGCCCGACATCGACAGGCCCACGGTCACCGCGCCGGCGAACGACACGGCCATCCCGGCCAGCAGCCGCGGCGGCATCGGGTCGCCGAGCAGGCGGGCGCCGAGCAGGGCGATCAGCAGGGGGCCTATGTTCACGACGAGGGCCGCGGTGCCGGCGTCCACCTGCTGCTCGCCCCAGTTCAGGACGACCATGTAGAACCCGAACCACAGCACCCCGGACAGCAGGATCCCGCGCCAGGCGGCCCTGGGAGGCAGTCCTTCCCGGCGTACGGCCCAGATGACCGCCAGGGCGAGGGTGCCCGACGCCAGCCGGCCGAGGGCCAGCGCACCGGGGGAGTACTCCTGGCCCGCGCTCCGGATCGCCACGAAGGCCGACGCCCACAGGACGACGCTGACGACGGCTGCGCCGGCGGGCAGCAGACGGTGACGGGGGGCGGCGTTCATCATGCTCCCGAGGCTAGGTGGAAGAGCCGGCTGACGGCTGGCGGATATCGGACAGGGCGCTGGTGCCGCTGCGGGCCGTGCGGCGATGCGTTTGACCGCGCTCGTGGGGCGCCGCCCGCGCCCACCCGGGGCGCCCCGGCGGCACGACTGCCCGCAGGCCGCGGCGGTGGCGGAGTGCCCCTGAGGGGCGCGGGGAACCGCGCGACCGGACCGGACCCGCACGCGGCGCACGGCACGACCCCCCACCTCCATGGCCGAACCTCACCGCAGCGCCCCCGGCGGGATACCCAGCAGCGCCGACAACTCCCGCTCCCCCGACGGAGTCACCCGCACGGCCCGCGCCGAGCCGATCCGCGCGCACCACCCCGCATCCAGCGCGTGCCCGCACAGCGCGGCCCCCGCCGCCCCCGCGAGATGCGGACGCCGCTCGGTCCAGTCGAGGCACGCGCGGGCCAGCGGACGCCGGCCGGACAGGTCGAGCGCGATGCCCGCCGCGGCGAACCACTCCACCCCCGCCTCGGTGAGCGCGAACCCCGTGTCCTGCCGCAACAGCCCGCGCAGGGTCAGCGCGTCCGTGACCGCCATCCCGAGCCGCCCGGCGAGATGGTCGTAACAGGTACGGCCGCGCGCCATCGCGGACCCGGCGCTCGACTCCCGCAGCGAACGCGGCCGTACGGCCGCCGGAGGCACCTGCGCGGCCAGCTCCTCCACCAGCTCCGCCACGCGCGCGTCGGCCAGCCGTACATACCGATGCCGGCCCTGCCGTTCCTCCGCGAGCAGGCCGCCGGCCACCAGCTTGCCCAGATGCTCACTGAGCGTCGACGCGGCGACCCCGGCGTGCCGGGCGAGCTCACCGGCGGTCCAGGCCCGTCCGTCGAGCAGCGCCAGCAGACACGCGGCCCGGGTCTCGTCGGCGAGCAGCGCCGCCAGCGAGGCGAGCCCGGTCGCCCGGGGATCCCTGGTGGTCATGCGGCCAGCATGCGGCACCGACGCTTCGGTGCCCACCGAATTGTTCTCACACGCTCTGCCGCGCCTGTTCGTACTGCTGCGTCAGCCCGTCCAGCAGCGCCGCCAGACCGGTCTCGAAGGCCCGCTCGTCGATCTTCTCCTGCTGCTCGGCGAGCAGATGGGCCTGGCCCAGATGGGGATAGTCGGCCGGGTCGTACGCGCTCGCGTCGTCCACGAAGCCCCCGGCGAACGAACCGAGCGCGGAGCCCATGATGAAGTACCGCATCAGCGCCCCGATGGAGGTCGCCTGGGCCGGCGGCCAGCCCGCGCCGACCATCGCGCCGTACACCGCGTCCGCCAGCCGCAGCGCGGCGGGGCGGCGGCCCGGCCCGCGCGCGAGGACCGGGACGATGTTCGGGTGGTCGCGCAGGGCGGCCCGGTAGGAGACGGCCCAGTCGCGCAGCGCGGTGCGCCAGTCGCGGCCGTCCTCGAACATCGACAGGTCCACCAGACCGCTCACCGAATCGGCGACCGCCTCCAGGATCTCGTCCTTGGTGCGGAAGTGGTTGTAGAGCGAGGGCCCGCTCACCCCCAGCTCGGCGGCGAGCCGGCGGGTGGATACGGCCGCCAGTCCCTCCCGGTCCACGAGTTCCCGGGCCGTCTCGACGATCCGGTCGGTGCTGAGGAGAGGCTTGCGCGGTCGGGCCATGGCGCACATAGTAGGGCTGCGAACAGAAACTAGCAGTGCTAATTTAAATGTACGGCTTTCAAGGTCCTCCGGGTCCCCGCCGTATCCGTCGTCTTCTGTGGGGTGATCGCGTGGTGAACCTGGAACTGAGTGAGGAACAGGCCGCCGTACGGCAGCTCGCCCGGGACTTCGTGGAGCGCGAGATAGCCCCGCACGTGGTCGCCTGGGACCGGGCCGAGGAGGTCGACCGGGGCATCGTGAAGAAGCTCGGCGAGGTCGGCTTCCTCGGTCTGACCGTCGACGAGGAGTACGGCGGTTCCGGCGGCGACCACCTCGCGTACTGCCTGGTCACCGAGGAGCTGGGCCGCGGGGACTCGTCGGTCCGCGGAATCGTGTCCGTCTCCCTCGGGCTCGTGGCCAAGACGATCGCCGCCTGGGGGACCGAGGAGCACAAGCGGCGCTGGCTGCCGGGGCTGACCGCGGGCGAGTACGTCGGCTGCTTCGGCCTGACCGAGCCCGGCACCGGATCCGACGCCGGCAACCTCACCACCCGTGCCGTGCGCGACGGCGACGACTACGTCATCAACGGCACCAAGATGTTCATCACGAACGGCACATGGGCGGACGTCGTCCTGCTCTTCGCACGCTCCACCGACGCCCCCGGGCACAAGGGCGTGTCCGCCTTCCTCGTGCCCACCGACACCCCCGGCCTGACCCGCCGCCCCCTCCACGGCAAACTCGGCCTGCGCGGCCAGGCCACCGCCGAACTCGTCCTGGAGGACGTGCGGGTGCCCGCATCGGCGATGGTCGGGGAGCCGGGCAAGGGTTTCTCGGTGGCCATGTCCGCGCTGGCCAAGGGGCGGATGTCGGTGGCCGCGGGCTGTGTCGGCATCGCCCAGGCCGCCCTGGACGCGGCCGTGCGGTACGCCGGTGAGCGCGAGCAGTTCGGCAAGCCGATCGCCCGTCACCAGCTGGTGCAGGAGCTGATCAGCGACATCGCCGTCGACGTGGACGCCGCCCGGCTGCTCACCTGGCGGGTCGCCGACCTGATCGACCGCGGCCTGCCGTTCGCCGTGGAGTCCTCCAAGGCCAAGCTGTTCGCCTCCGAGGCCGCCGTCCGCGCCGCCAACAACGCCCTGCAGGTCTTCGGGGGCTACGGCTACATCGACGAGTACCCGGCCGGCAAACTCCTGCGCGACGCCCGCGTGATGACCCTGTACGAGGGCACCAGCCAGATCCAGAAACTGCTCATCGGCCGTTCGCTGACCGGGGTTTCGGCGTTCTGAGCGCGCTCGGGCTGAGTACGCGTCTGAGTACGTCGGCGGATGTGGCGTGTGCCACATCCGCCGATGCTGTCTGTCATGAGCGACACACCGGTCAAGCAGCAGAGCACGGCCGCCTTCTACGGGCAGGCCGTCGCCTCCTTCTCGATCGCCATGGCGGCCACCGCCATCGGCATCTTCCGGCTGGACGCCGACGCCTGGGTGCGGGCCTTCCTCGCCATCGCCGTCCTGTACCTGGTCACCTCCGCCTTCACCCTCGCCAAGGTCATCCGCGACCGCCAGGAGGCCGGGCGCATCGTCAGCCGCGTCGACCAGGCGCGCCTGGAGAAGCTGCTGGCCGAACACGACCCCTTCGAGAAGCTCTGACCGGCCGCACTAAGCGCCCGCTCACCGTCGGCGGTATGGTGGTGCTCCTGTCACCGAGAGGGGCGAGCAAGCGATGAGTACGGCGGAGGAGACGACCGGCGGCGAAGTGGAGCCGTGGGACGAGGTCACCCCGGACGCGGCCCGGCGACTGCTGATCGCCGCCGTGGAGGCCTTCGCCGAGCGCGGCTACCACGCGACGACGACCCGCGACATCGCGGGCCGCGCCGGCATGAGCCCGGCCGCGCTCTACATCCACTACAAGACCAAGGAAGAGCTGCTCCACCGGATCAGCCGGATCGGCCACGACAAGGCCCTCGACATCCTGCGCACGGCTGCGCGGCGGGAGGGCACCGCGGCCGAGCGGCTGGCCGACGCGGTCAGTTCCTTCGTCCGCTGGCACGCCGGCCGGCGCACCACCGCGCGGGTCGTGCAGTACGAACTCGACGCGCTCGGTCCCGAGGCGCGCGCCGAGATCGTCGCGCTGCGCCGCCAGGTCGACGCCGAGGTGCGCGGGATCGTCGAGGACGGCGTGGCCTCGGGTGAGTTCGACGTGCTGGACGTCCACGGCACCACGCTCGCCGTGCTGTCGCTGTGCATCGACGTGGCCCGCTGGTTCACCGTCGACGGCCCGCGCACCCCGGAGGAGGTCGGCGCGCTCTACGCCGACCTGGTCCTGCGGATGGTGGGCGCGAAGTAGCCGCCCGCCCGGCTACAGGTAGTACCGGGCGACCGACTCCGCGACGCACACCGGCTTGTCGCCGCCCTCGCGCTCCACGGTGAAGGCGACCGTCACCTGGACGCCACCGGTGACGTCCTCGACGCCGGTGATCGTCGCGGTGGCGCGCAGCCGGGAGCCCACGGGGACCGGGGCGGGGAAGCGGACCTTGTTGGTGCCGTAGTTCACGCCCATCTTCACGCCCTCGACCCGGATCAGCTGCGGGCCGAAGAGCGGGAGCAGCGAGAGGGTCAGGTAGCCGTGCGCGATGGTGGTCTTGAACGGCCCCGCGGCGGCCTTCTCCGGGTCCACGTGGATCCACTGGTGGTCGCCGGTGGCCTCGGCGAACAGGTCGATGCGCTTCTGGTCGACCTCCAGCCACTCGGTGTGGCCCAGCTGCTCGCCCACGGCGGCCCGCAGCTCGTCGGGGGAGGTGAAGGTCCTCGGTTCTGCCATGTTCCCGGCCTCTCGCTCGCATGTCTAAGCAACTGCTTAGCATGGTCGGGTGCGGGGCGCCTGTCAACGGACCGCGACCGGTTGCGGGCCGCTAGGCTCTGAGGAGTGCCGCAGATTCCCGAGAAGATCCACGAGCTGACCGTCGGCCAGTTGTCCGCGCGCAGCGGCGCCGCCGTCTCCGCGCTGCACTTCTACGAGGCCAAGGGCCTGATCAGCAGCCGCCGCACCTCCGGCAACCAGCGCCGCTACACGCGTGACACCCTGCGCCGGGTCGCCTTCGTCCGCGCGGCGCAGCGGGTCGGGATCCCGCTGGCCACGATCCGGGACGCCCTGGCGGAGCTGCCCGAGGAACGGACGCCGAACCGGGAGGACTGGGCGCGGCTGTCGGAGAAGTGGCGCGCGGAGCTCGACGAACGCATCCAGCAGCTGAACCGTTTGCGCGATCATCTGACCGACTGCATCGGCTGCGGGTGCCTGTCCCTGGAGAACTGCGTCCTGTCCAACCCGGACGACGTGTTCGGCGAGCGGCTGACGGGGTCGAGGCTGCTGGCCGAGGGCCGCTGACATCCGGCTGCGGGGAAGGGGGGCCGCCGTCCGCCCCACGCGGGGCGTGGTGGCTCGTCGCGCGGTTCCCCCGCGCCCCTTCGGGGCGTTCCCCGCCGCCGGCACCTCACTCGTACTCGGTGCCACCCTTGCGTGTCAGGTACGCCGGACTGACCGCCTTGGCGATGGCCCGACCGCCGGTCACCGCGCTGTGCCGCTCGACCGCGGGACGTACGACCACGCCCTCCCGCAGATGCAGCCCCCGTCCGGACACCGTCTCGTGCCCGCTCGCGAACTCCAGCACGCGCTCGATGTCGTACGGCCCGGCGTACAGCCGGGGCACCACCGGCAGCTCCCCGTCCAGCACCTCCGCCGCGTCCAGCCAGCGCACGGCGCCGTCCACCTCCGCCGAGACGTCGAACGCCGCGTACCCCAGCGTGTCCCGCCGTCCGTCGGCGCCGTACGACAGGTCCTGCACCCCGGCGCCGTAGACCTCGCCGAAGATCCCGACCCGCCGCGCGCCCAGCCGCTCGCACAGCCGCGCCGCCACCTCGGCGACGCCGTGCCCGCGCACCGCCCGCCAGTACAGGTTCCGCGGATCCTCCCTCAGCGCCAGGGACCTGGCGCCGAAGCCCTTGGAGGAGACGTACACCCGCCCCTCGTCGGCCACATACGTCAACAGGCAGGCGGAGCCGTGGAGTTTCTCGGTCAGGACGACCGGCTCGCCCGGTGTGAAGACGTCCGGGTAGCGCTGGATGTTCTCGATGTCGACCCACGGGAGCAGATCCGGCGCCGGCTCGACCTCGCCGGCCATGGTCGGCGGGATCGGCGGCACCCACTTGGTGATGCCCAGCCGCTCGGCGAAGTCCGTCCCCTCGGCCGCCGCCCGCGCCAGGTCCACGTCCGCCAGCGCCTTCGGCCGGCACACGATGCCCTGCGACAGCTCGCCGCGCAGCCGCACCGCCTTGACCCGGTTGGCCTCGCCGCCCGCCAGCCGTCCGGTCAGGCCCAGCTCCTCGATCAGCGCGGGCGGGAGCACGGACTGCTCGGGCACGTAGACGGCGGCCTCACCGGTCCGGTAGGCGCCCTTGGCGACGACGGCCCGGTACAGGCCCACCTGGGCCAGTTCGAGCGCGTCGGCGTTCGGATGCTCGTGGACGGTCAGCACTTCGGCGGTGACCCGCAGGGTGGACATGGGACTCCCCGTGTTCATCGGTTCGGTTTCATCGCCTCCACTGTCCGGACGGGAAACGGCTGGAGCGAGCGGATTTGCCGGTGGTAGCGTCGGCCCCTTCTACAGCCCAGGCCCGCCCCGCGGGCCGAACGGGCCTCGGCGCCGCAGGCGTTCGTCCTCGCCCGGTGGCCTCGGCTGCGCGGACTCCCGCCGATGCGACCCGGCGGGTGACGAGTCGCCGTTCACCCGGTGGGACCGGGACCCCGTGTGCCCTACGACGAGCGCTGGACCGACCCGTACCGGGCCAGCCCCTCCGCCACCAACTCGGCGTTGGAGACCGCCCGTCGGCCGTCCGGCAGGAACAGCGTGTCCTCCAGGCCGATCCGTGTGGCGAGGCCCAGCCGGCCGGCCAGCCGCAGCACCGGCCAGGTGCCGCCCTCCTCGCCGTGCAGCAGCACCGGGCGGCCGAACGCCTCGCCCAGGCCGGCCAGCAGGGCCCGCGCCGAGGCCTCGGCGCTCGCCGGGTCCGGGTCGGTCACCTCCGCCAGGACCCGCAGCACCCTCGGCCCGAGCGGCGAGGCGGTGAACCGGGCCGCGCCGTCGGTGCCGGACCAGATGCCCGCCTCGACGCCCACGCCCCTGCCGAGCAGCTGCTCGGCGACCGCTTCGGCGCCCGGCTCATGCCAGTTGACGGAGGCGAAGTCGGGCAGCACCGTCCAGGAACGCACCCGTGCGAGCCGGGCCGCCGGATCGGGTTCCGCCCAGGCGCCGGTGGTCACCCCGACCGGCACGGACACCCGCGCCCGGATCGCCTCCAGCGCCGGTGCGAGCACCCTCGGGGAGAGACTGTCGTGGCCGCACGGCGTCTTGGGATGGACATGGACCGAGGTGGCTCCGGCCGTCACGGCATCCGCCGCGGAACGAGCCAGGTCCTGGGGCGACAGCGGTACGCTCACGCCGTCCGCCGCGCAGCGGCTCCCGTTCAGACACACCTGCACCATGCCTCGATGGTGCCAGCCGCCGCGGACAAGGGTCCCGGCCGCCGCACGACAGGGGGCGCGGCATCCCCTACGCACCCCCCGGAACAACCCCCCGTTGGAACACCACCGCTCAGGCCGACATCAGCAGCCGCTCCCGCCGCGCGTACTCCAGCGCTCGCGCGGTGAGCACGGGACGCGGGACGAGTATCCCGCATTCCGTGCAGACCGGGCCGGACGACGGCTCGTGGTCCAGACCGTACCGCCAGATCAGACGGTCACCCTCGCACACCGGGCATCCCGAGCCCGGTTCCCGCTCCAGGGCGGCGATCAGCCGGCGCAGCACCTCCGCCAGCGCCTCGCCGGGGTGGATGCGCGGGTCGTCGCACCAGGCGACCCCGAAGCCGCCCCAGGTCAGCCGGTGCCAGTCGTCCACGCTGCCCGGCCTGCGCAGCCCGTCGTGCTTCTCCTTCCTGCGCCGCTCGGTGAAATCGGTCTCGTAGGCGAGCCAGACGGAACGGGCCTCCTCCAGTTCCTCCAGCGCGGCCACGAGCCGCACCGGGTCGGGGGAGCGGTCCTCGGGACCGAAGCCCGCCCGGGAGCACAGATGGTCCCAGGTCGCCCGATGCCCGTAAGGGGCGAACTTCTCAAGGCACTTGCGCAGCGAGTACCGCCGCAGTGCCAGATCGCAGCCCGGATCGCGTACCTGTCTCGCCAGACTCCGGAAACCGGCCATCGCCCTGCACCTCCGTCACACCTGCACCTGTACTTCGGTCACTTCGGCGTCGTCGCACGGACGTCGCCGAATAGACGTATCGACAGGCGAATCGGCTCCATCTCTTCTCGTGATCCTGCTTGTGCACTCCGGAAAGTGACGCATGCTCATCTTTAATCCTGGGGATACCGGCGGTAACGTTCGGCCACCCTTGTCGCTAGGAGCCGCCATGCCACGGCGAACCCCACGTACCGCCTTCGTCAGACTGAGAACGTCCCGCCGCTTCACCGGGTTCCTGAAGTCCGCGTCGATATGCGTCCTCGTCGCCGGACTTCTCTCTCCCCTCACCCAGACCCCGGCCGCCGCCGACGCCACCGCGTCGAACGACTACTGCGGCGGCCAGTGCTCGGACATCCTGCCGCCCGGCGAGAACGGCAACGCGACCCTCGCGCAGATCCTGCTCAACCAGGCCTTCGGCACCCAGCCCGCGCACGCCGAGGACCAGCTCGGCCCGTACGCCGGCCTCGCCACCGGTTACCCCGGCCTGACCGATGCGAAGATCAACTCCTTCTTCGACGACGCCTCGTTCGGCGTCCCGTCCGACCAGGTCGCCTCCAGCGAGAAACCGGGCGGGCGCGGCGACGTGACGATCGTCCGGGACAAGAAGACCGGTGTGCCGCACATCACAGGGACCACCCGGTACGGCACGGAGTACGGCGCGGGCTACGCCGCCGCCGAGGACCGGCTGTGGCTGATGGACGTCTTCCGGCACGTCGGCCGCGGCCAGCTGACCTCCTTCGCCGGCGGCGCCGCCGCCAATCAGGGCCTGGAGCAGCAGTTCTACCGCAACGCGCCCTACACCGAGGCCGACCTCCAGGCGCAGATCGACAACGCGGTGGCGAAGAACGGCGCCCGCGGCCAGCAGGCCCTCGGCGACGTCAAGGCCTACCTCGACGGTGTCAACGCCTACATCGACGCCTCCGACAGCGGCCGTTACTTCCCCGGCGAGTACGACCTGACCGGCCACAAGGACCCGATCACCAATTCCGGCACCATCGAGCACTTCAAGGTCACCGACCTCGTGGCGCTGGCCTCCGTGATCGGCTCGCTGTTCGGCTCCGGCGGCGGCGGCGAGGTCAGCAACGCCCTCTCCCTGATCGCCGCCCAGTCCAAGTACGGCGTCGAGGAGGGCACCAGGGTCTGGGAGTCCTTCCGGGAGCGCAACGACCCCGAGGCCGCCCTGACCGTCCACGACGGCGAGAGCTTCCCGTACGCCACCAAACCCGCCGACGCCAAGGGCGAGGCGCTGCCCGACCCCGGCTCGGTCACCGAGGAACCGCTGGTCTACGACCGTACGGGCAGCGCCGCCACCGCGGCCGCCAGGAGCACCTCGGCCGGCGCCGCGAAGACCACGCTCGGCTCGGCCAAGCGGGGCATGTCCAACGCGCTCGTGGTCGGCGGAAAGTACACCGCCAGCGGCCATCCGATCGCCGTCTTCGGGCCGCAGACCGGCTACTTCGCCCCGCAGCTGCTCATGCTCCAGGAGATCCAGGGCCCGGGCATCAGCGCCCGCGGCGCCTCCTTCGCGGGTCTGGGCATGTACGTCGAACTCGGCCGCGGCCAGGACTACTCCTGGAGCGCGACCACCTCCGGCCAGGACATCATCGACACCTACGCCGTCGAACTGTGCCAGGACGACTACCACTACCTCTACCACGGCACCTGTACGGCGATGGACAAGATCGAGCAGAAGAACTCCTGGTCGCCGACCATGGCGGACAGCACGCCGGCGGGGTCGTACACCATGCGGGTCTGGCGCACGAAGTACGGCCCGGTGGAGTACCGCGCGACCGTCGGCGGCAAGAAGGTCGCCTACACCTCGCTGCGCTCCTCCTACCTGCACGAGGCCGACTCGATCATCGGCTTCCAGATGCTGAACGACCCCGGCTACGTCAAGGGCCCGAAGGACTTCCAGAGCGCGGCCCAGCACATCAACTACACCTTCAACTGGTTCTACGCCGACTCCCAGCACACCGCGTACTACAACAGCGGTGACAACCCGGTCCGGGCCGACGGCGTCGACGCCGAGTTCCCGGTCTGGGCGCAGCCGGCGTACGAGTGGCGGAACTGGGACCCGGCCGGCAACACCGCCGACTACACCCCGGCCTCCGCGCACCCGAACTCCATCGACCAGGACTACTACGTCTCCTGGAACAACAAGCAGGCCGAGGACTACACGACCGCGTCCTGGGGCGACGGGTCCGTGCACCGCGGCAACCTGCTGCAGGACCGGGTGAAGAAGCTGGTCGCGGCGGGCGGGGTGACCCGCGCGAAGCTGGTGCAGGCCATGGCGGACGCGGCCCTCGCCGACCTGCGGGCCGAGGACGTGCTGCCCAAGCTGCTCAAGGTGATCAACTCCTCGCCGGTGACCGACTCCACGGCCGCCGACGCGGTGAAGAAGCTGCAGGCCTGGGTGACCGCGGGCGCCAAGCGCACGGAGACGTCCGCCGGTTCGAAGACGTACGCCGACGCCGACGCGATCCGCATCCTCGACGCCTGGTGGCCGCAGCTCGTCAAGGCCGAGTTCGAGCCCGGTCTCGGCAGCGGCCTGTACACCGCGTTCACCAACGACATCCCCGTGGACGAGGCACCGTCCGCCGGGCACGGCCCGACCGGCTCGCACGCCGGAAGCTCCTTCCAGTACGGCTGGTGGAGCTATGTCGACAAGGACATCCGGGCCGTTCTCGGTGAGAACGTGCAGGGCGGGCTCGCCGGGAAGTACTGCGGCGGCGGCAGTCTCGGCGCCTGCAGGGACGTTCTGATCAGCACGCTGAAGCAGGCGGCCCAGGCGACCGCCGCCCAGGTCTACCCGGGCGACGACCAGTGCTCGGCCGGCGACCAGTGGTGCGCCGACTCGATCGTCCAGCGCACCCTGGGCGGCATCAAGCACGGCAAGATCAGCTGGCAGAACCGGCCGACGTTCCAGCAGGTGGTGGAGTACACCTCGCACCGGTGAGCCGACCGGCTGACGCGGGCGGCGGGTCAGGTGACACGGCCCGCCGCCAGCAACAGCCGGGCGAGTTCGGGGTGCAGGATGTCGCTGTGCGCCCCGGTCGGCGGACCCCCGCGCCGGACCACGGCCGCCGCGTCGACGTTCACGCACCCCGACGCCGGCAGCGGTCCGGCCAGGGCCGCCGCGAGGTCCAGTCGGCGGGTCCCCGGCACCGCCTGCACCCCGTCGTGGCCCATCGCGCCCCACCGCGGTCCCAGCACGGCCGCGATCTCACTGCCCGCGCAGGAGCGGTCGTCCCCGGCCAGCCGGGAGGCCAGCGGATAGAACGTGCCGAGGGCCGCGTCGAAGTGCGAGTGGCAGCACACCAGGGGCCCGTCGATCCGCCGTTGCCGGTCCTTGAGCGTGCCCGCCTTGCCGGGGTCCTGCGGCAGCCCGTCGGCGAACGCGTAGTGCGAGAAGGCCCCCTGCAGCAGGGTCACGGACTTCACCGCACGCACTCCGTCGGGCAGCCCGCGCAGCGCGAACGACACCAGCCGCCCGCCGAAGCTGTGCCCGGTCAGATGCACCCGCAGCCCGGGCGCCGCCTGCGCCAACTGCCCGATCACCGGCCCGAGCCCGTGCTCGCCGACCGTTCCGGCGCGCCGTTTCATCGTGTAGTACGCCGCTTGCCGCAGCAGCTCCTTGGCCCCCTCCCAGGGGTTCGGGATGCTGAACCCGGCCGGTGCGCCCGACGACCGGACCGCGGCGAGCGCCTCGGCGAACGCGGCGCAGACGGTCACCGGGTCCCCGGTGAACACGGCCGGCTCGCCCTCCTCCCCGGCGTCGGCCACACCGGGCGGCTCCGCGTCCACCAGCAGCCGCACCAGCCGCCCGAACTCCGTCAACCCCTCGGTGCCGTCCGGCCGTTCGTCCAGCATCCGGGCCAGTTGGTCGATCACGGACGCCCGGTCCGGGAAGGTGCTCAGCAGCGCGCGCCGGGTGTCCTTGTCCAGCGCCGGCGTCGGTGCGGCCTCCGCCGCCGTGGCCGCCGCCGACTTCGGGAAGTCGGGGATCGGCTCGTCGCTGAACCGCATCGACGGCCAGATCACGCCCACGTACCCGAGGCGGCCCCGCGGGGCGAGCGCCGGGAACGGCGCGTAGAAACGGCGGTAGAGCGCGGTCGCGGCCGAGCGGTCGTCGTTCCAGCCGTGTGCGAAGACGACCAGGTCACGGACGCCGTGCTCCGTGACCTGTGTCAGCAGACGGTCGCGTTCGGGGCCCTCCACGTCCCCGTCCGCGTCGAAGGTCAGCTCCCAGTAGGGAGTCACGCTCATCCCAGGATCCGCCATGTCAGGCTCCCTCGTCCCCCCTGAAACGATGCGTTGCGGACGTATCGTCCTGCTCGGGGGCAAGGTTGGCCATACACCGCGCCTCACCTGTAGAGGAGATATTCCTTTCGGATCCGCCGGAAGGCGGTCAGCTCCTCCTGCCAGGCGCCGGTCACCTCGTCGGTGTCCGCCCCGGCGTCGATCATCGTGCGCACCCGGGCGGAACCCGTGAGCTTGTCGATCCAGTTGTCCGGGCGCCACGCGAAGCCGCCCCAGGCCTTGCGGACGGTCACCAGCAGCGCGACACCGGTGCGCACGGGGTCGTAGGCGGCCCGGTCGGCCACATGGATCTGCACCCCGCCGACCGTCTTGCCCTGGAACTTGGAGAAGGTGGGCGCGAAGTAGGCCTCCCTGAACCGCACCCCCGGCAGCCCGAGTCCGTTCACGGCGGCGGCCCACCGGCCGTCGAGGCCCTCGGCGCCGAGCAGTTCGAAGGGCCTGGTCGTGCCCCGCCCCTCCGAGACGTTCGTGCCCTCGAACATGCAGGTGCCGGAGTAGACGAGGGCCGTGTCCGGGGTCGGCATGTTCGGGCTCGGCGGCACCCACGGCAGCGCGGAGGCGTCGTACCAGTCCGACCGCTTCCACCCGGTCATCAGGACCGTGTCCAGCGCGACCGGCTTGCTCAGGAACTCCCCGTTGAACAGCCGCGCCAGCTCCGCGACGGTCATCCCGTGCGCCTGTGCGACGGGCTGCCGGCCGACGAAGGTCGCGAACTCCTTGTGCAGGACCGGCCCCTGGGCCTCGCGGCCGGTCACCGGATTGGGCCGGTCGAGGACGACGAACCGCTTGCCCGCGAGCTGCGCGGCTTCCATGCAGTCGTAGAGCGTCCAGATGTACGTGTAGAAACGCGCCCCGACGTCCTGGATGTCGAAGACGATCGTGTCGACACCGGAGGTGGTGAAGATGTCGGCGAGCGGCTTGCCGCTCTTCAGGTACGTGTCGTAGACCGGCAGGCCGGTCGCGGGGTCGTCGTAGCGGCCCTCCGAGCCGCCGGCCTGGGCGGTGCCGCGGAAGCCGTGCTCGGGTCCGAAGACCGCCGTCAGCCTGACGCGGGGGTCCTTGTGCATCACGTCGACGATGTGGCTGGTGTCCGTGGTGATGCCGGTGGGGTTGGTGACGATGCCGACCCGCCGGCCCTGCAGCAGGGAGTAGCCGTCGGCCGCGAGTCTGTCGAAGCCGGTGCGCAGGGCTTCGCGGTGTCCGGGGGTGGCCGGAAGGGCGGCCACCGTCGCCGATGTGAGGAGGTTGCGTCGGGACAGGTCCATGGCTGGAGGTTGGTGCCGTGGCCCTTCCTTCACACATACCGACCGGTTAGTCTGACCCGGTCAGAGCCGATGCGCGTCGCGCGAAGTCGTGTCGAAGGAGACCGATGGTGGAAGCCGTGCAGGATGCGGGAGTGGTCGTCACCGGGGCCGGCGGTGGGATCGGGGCCGCGCTGGCCCGGCGGTTCGCCGCCGAGGGAGCCCGGGTCGTCGTGAACGACCTGGACGCCGAGAAGGCCAAGGCGGTGGCCGAGGAGATCGGCGGGATCGCGGTGCCGGGCGACGCCTCCGCGATCGTCGGCGACGCCCGGGACGCGCTCGGCGGCACGGTCGACGTCTACTGCGCCAACGCCGGTGTCGCCTTCGAGGACGGGGGCGCGGGCGGCCCGCTCGACGAGAAGTCCTGGGCGGCGTCCTGGGACGTGAACGTCATGGCGCACGTCCGGGCGGCCCACGCGCTGCTGCCCGGCTGGCTGGAGCGGGGCGCCGGGCGGTTCGTGTCCACGGTGTCGGCGGCCGGACTGCTCACCATGATCGGCGCACCCTCCTACAGCGTCACCAAGCACGGCGCCCTGGCCTTCGCCGAGTGGCTGTCGCTGACCTACCGCCACCGGGGTCTGAAGGTGCACGCGATCTGCCCGCAGGGCGTGCGGACGGACATGCTGGCCGCGACCGGCAGCGCGGGCGACCTGGTGCTCCAGCCGACCGCGATCGAGCCGGCGGCCGTCGCCGACGCCCTGTTCCGGGGCATCGAGGAGGACCGCTTCCTGATCCTGCCGCACCCCGAGGTGGCCGAGTACTACCAGGCGCGTGCCACCGAGCCGGACCGCTGGCTGGACGGCATGAACCACCTCCAGCGCCGGTGGGAGGAGGCCCGGTGAGCGCCGCCCGGTACACGGACCGGCCCTGGCTGGCCCTGCTCGACGACGCCCAGCGCGGTCCGGTCGACCCCGCCGACTCCCTCGTGCACGCCCTGCGGGCCGCCGTCGCCGAGGCGCCCGACCGCACCTTCCTCGCCTACTTCGACGCCCGGCTCAGCTACCGCGAGGCGGACGAGCTGAGCGACTCCGTCGCCGCCCACCTCGCCGCACGCGGGCTGGCGCGCGGCGACCGGGTGGCGGTGCTGCTGCAGAACACCCCGCACTTCGTGCTCGCCGTCCTCGGCGCCTGGAAGGCCGGCGCGACCGTCGTCCCGGTCAACCCCATGTACAAGTCGGGCGAGGTCGGGCATGTCCTGCGGGACGGCGAGGTGGCCGCGCTGGTCTGCTCCGACCGGGCCTGGGAGTCGTATCTGCGCGCCACGGCCGCCGACTCGCCCGTGCGGATCGTCCTCACCGCGTGCGAGCTGGACTTCCAGACGCGCAACGACGCGCGCGTGCTCGGTTTCGAGCGGCTGCCGCAGGCGCCGGACGCCGACGACCTCGTGGCCGTCGCCCGCCAGGGCGGCAAGGCCCCCGAGGGTGGCGTCCCCGGCCCGGACGACGTCGCGCTGATCAGCTACACCTCCGGCACCAGCGGCACACCCAAGGGCGCCACCAACACCCACGGCAACATCATGCACAACGCCGAGCGGCAGCGGACCGGGCTCGCGCTGCCCGAGGCGCCCGTCTACTACGCGCTCGCGCCGCTGTTCCACATCACCGGCATGGTGTGCCAGTTCGCGGCCTGTCTGAACAGCGCGGGCACCCTGGTGCTCACCTACCGCTTCGAGCCCGCACTCGTCCTGGAGGCCTTCGCCGAGCACCGCCCGCACTACACGGTCGGCCCCTCCACCGCCTACATGGCGCTCGCCGCCCACCCGGACGCCGGCCCCGCGCACTTCGCCTCCTTCGTGAACCTGTCCTCCGGCGGCGCGCCCGTGCCGCCGGCCCTGGTGGAGAGGTTCCGCGACCGCTTCGGGCCGTACATCCGCGTCGGCTACGGCCTCACCGAGTGCTCCGGCCCCTGCGCCGCCGTCCCGCCCGGCCTGGAAGCGCCCGTGGACCCGGTCTCCGGGACGCTGTCGGTGGGCGTGCCCGGCGCCGACACGCTCGTCAGGATCGTGGACGAGGAGGGCGCGGAGGTGCCCTTCGGGGAGCAGGGCGAGATCGTCGTACGCGGGCCCCAGGTCATCCCCGGATACTGGCGGCGCCCGGACGCGACCGCCGAGACCTTCCCGGCGGGCGAGCTGCGCACCGGTGACATCGGCTTCATGGACGCCCAGGGCTGGCTGTACGTCGTGGACCGCAAGAAGGACATGATCAACGCGTCCGGCTTCAAGGTGTGGCCCCGTGAGGTCGAGGACGTGCTGTACACCCACCCGGCGGTGCGCGAGGCGGCCGTCGTCGGTGTCCCCGACGGCTATCGTGGCGAGACCGTCAAGGCCTATATCAGTCTGCGTCCGGGCGCCGACGCGGCCCCGGACGAACTCGCGGTGTACTGCAAGGAGAGACTGGCCGCGTACAAGTACCCGCGCCAGGTGGAGATCCTGCCCGACCTGCCCAAGACGGCGAGTGGGAAGATCCTCCGTCGGGAACTGCGTTCCCGCGCGCACGACAACAGCAACGCCGGTCAGTAGGCGAAGAGGAAAGGCAGGTGGCGGCAGTGCCCAGGACGACGGACGGGGACGGGACGCCCGTTCCGCAGCGGCTGCTGGCCGCCGCCACCCGGCTCTTCGCCGAGCGCGGGTACGACCGCACCTCGGTGCAGGAGATCGTGGAGGCGGCCGGTGTCACCAAGGGGGCGCTGTACCACTACTTCGGCTCCAAGGACGACCTCCTGCACGAGGTGTACGCGCGCGTGCTGCGTGTCCAGCAGGAGCGGCTCGACCACTTCGCCGGCATGGACGCCCCGGTGGACCAGCGGCTCAGAGGCGCCGCGGCGGACGTGGTCGTCACGACGATCGAGAACCTCGACGACGCGATGATCTTCTTCCGGTCCATGCACCATCTCAGCCCGGAGAAGAACAAGCAGGTCCGCGCCGAGCGCCGGCGCTACCACGAACGGTTCCGCGCGCTCATCGAGGAGGGCCAGAAGGAGGGCGTCTTCTCCACGGCGACGCCGGCCGACCTGGTCGTGGACTACCACTTCGGTTCCGTCCACCACCTGTCCACCTGGTACCGCCCCGACGGCCCCCTCACCCCCCAGCAGGTCGCCGACCACCTCGCCGACCTGCTGCTGCGGGCGCTGCGGCCGTGACGGCAACCGGGTGAGGGGCGGTCGCCCAGGGCGACCGCCCCTCACCCGCGCTCTCCTACAGGTACTTCTTCAGCTCCCGCCGCGCCAGTGACCGCTGGTGCACCTCGTCCGGGCCGTCGGCGAGCATCAGGGTGCGGGCGCTCGCGTACAGCTCGGCCAGCGGGAAGTCCTGGCTCACGCCACCCGCGCCGTGCAGCTGGATCGCGCGGTCCAGGATGCCGACCACCGCGCGCGGTGTGGCGATCTTGATGGCCTGGATCTCCGTGTGGGCGCCCTTGTTGCCGACGGTGTCCATCAGCCAGGCCGTCTTCAGCACCAGCAGGCGC
Organism: Streptomyces filipinensis; assembly: GCF_014649495.1. GTDB lineage: Bacteria > Actinomycetota > Actinomycetes > Streptomycetales > Streptomycetaceae > Streptomyces > Streptomyces filipinensis. Next base: position 142,174 of record NZ_BMTD01000006.1, read on the forward strand.
AGCTGTTCGACGGTGACCCGGGCGTCGGCGATCCAGTTCTGGACCACTCCCTGCTGGGCGAGGGCCTTGCCGAAGGCCGTCCGGGACACCGCCCGCCGGCACATCAGCTCGATCGCCCGCTCGGCCATGCCGATCAGCCGCATGCAGTGGTGGATACGGCCGGGGCCGAGGCGTGCCTGGGCGATGGCGAAGCCGCCGCCCTCCTCGCCGATCAGGTTGCTGACCGGCACCCGCGCGTGGTCGAAGACCACCTCGGCGTGGCCGCCGTGGGAGTGGTCCTCGTAGCCGAAGACCTGCATCGCGCGCCGGATGGTGACGCCCGGCGTGTCGCGCGGCACCAGGACCATCGACTGCTGCCGGCGGATGTCGGCGCCGTCCGGGTCCGTCTTGCCCATCACGATGAAGATCGCGCACTCCGGGTTCATCGCGCCGGAGATGTACCACTTGCGGCCGGTGATGACGTACTCGTCGCCGTCCCGCTCGATGTGCGTGGTGATGTTGGTGGCGTCCGAGGAGGCCACCTCCGGCTCGGTCATCGCGAACGCCGAGCGGATCTCCCCGGCCAGCAGCGGCTCCAGCCACTGCTTCTTCTGCTGCTCGTTGCCGAACTGCGCCAGCACCTCCATGTTCCCGGTGTCCGGCGCCGCGCAGTTCGTCGCGGTGGGCGCGAGATGCGGGGAGCGGCCGGTGATCTCGGCGAGCGGCGCGTACTGGAGGTTCGTCAGCCCGGCGCCGTGCTCGGCGTCGGGAAGGAAGAGGTTCCACAGGCCCTGCCTGCGGGCCTCGGCCTTCAGCTCCGCCACCACGGCCGGGGTGTCCCACGGGGAGGCCAGCGCGGCACGCTGCTCCTCCGCCACCGCCTCCGCCGGGTACACGTGCTCGTCCATGAAGGCCAGGAGCCTGGCGCGGAGTTCCTCGGTGCGGGCGTCGAACGCGAAGTCCATGACCGGTCAGCCTTCCTGAAGAGTGGTCAGTCCGTGGTCGATGAAGACGGGGACGAGGTCGCCGATCCGGTCGAAGCCCTGTCCGACCGTCTGGCCGAGGGTGTACCGGTAGTGGATCCCCTCCAGGATCACGGCGAGCTTGAACCAGGCGAACGCCTCGTACCAGGCGACGGCCGAGACGTCACGGCCCGAGCGTGCGGCGTAGCGCTCGATCAGCTCCTGCGGGGAGGGGTGCCCCGGTGCCTCGGCGGTCGTGGAGACGGGGGAATCGGGCATGCCGAGCGGGCGGCTGTACATCACCAGCAGGCCCAGGTCGGTCAGCGGATCGCCGAGGGTCGACATCTCCCAGTCGAGGATCGCCTTGATCGTGTCGTCGTCGCCGATCAGGACGTTGTCGAGCCGGTAGTCGCCGTGGACGACGGCCGGGGCGGGCGAGACGGGCAGGGACCGGCCGAGCGCCGCGTGCAGTTCGTCGATGCCGCCCAGCTCACGGTTGCGGGAGGCGTCCAGCTGCTTGCCCCAGCGGCGCAGCTGCCGGTCCAGGAAGCCCTCGGGCCGGCCGAAGTCCGCAAGGCCCACCCCGGCGGGGTCGACCGCGTGCAGCTCGACCAGCGTGTCCACCAGGGACAGCACCGCGTTCCGGGTGCGCTCGGCACCCAGGGGGGCGAGCTGCTGGGCGGTGCGGTAGGGGGTGCCGTCGACGAACTCCATCACGTAGAACGGCGCCCCGAGCACCTCCTCGTCCTCGCACAGCACCACCGGACGCGGCACCGGTACGGAGGTCGGGTGCAGGGCGCTGATCACACGGTGCTCGCGCTTCATGTCGTGCGCGGTGGCCAGGACATGGCCGAGCGGGGGCCGGCGCACGACCCACTTCGAGGTGCCGTCGGAGACCGCGTAGGTGAGGTTCGACCGTCCGCCCTCGATCAGCCGGCCGGTCAGGGGGCCGGTCACCAGACCGGGGCGCTCGCGCTGCAGCAGGGCACGCAGCCGGTCCAGGTCGAGTCCGGGCGGGTGGTCGGCGCTCATACATCACTCCTACGAACGGGTGAACAGGACCCGACCCATGATGCCGACCGGTCGGTATGTCGTCCAGTGTGTCTGCCCAAGAGGAGGTGAAACGTGACCGGAGCCACGATAAGGCCGACGGCTCCCCGGTGCGCCGCCCGGGGAGCCGCCGGCCCGTGCTGTGCGGTCGGTCAGTGGTCGTCCCAGTGACCTTCGTGCTCGGCGTGCCGGTGTCCGTCGTGCAGATAGTCGACATGGTCGCCGTGCGGCACCTGGGCGTGTCCGCACTCGTCGTAGTGCACGTGCTCGTGGCCCTCGTGGACGGTGTGCCCGGCCGGCTCGCACTCGTCCCAGTGGCCGTCGTGCTCGCGGTGCAGGTGCCCGTCGTGCGCGTAGTCCAGGTGGTCGCCGTGCGCCACGGCGTTGTGCCCGCAGCCCGGACCGTGGCTGTGCGTGCCGTGTGCGGTGTGTTCCTGGTGAAGGGTGGTCATGGTGCTCACCTTCGGTACGGATGGCGGGGTACGGGGGTGTGCGGCGGGGTACGGAGGTGTGGCGACGGACAGGCTACGCGCGCGAACGGCGCATATCGGTACATACCGGTTGCGTGGCGCACGAGTACCCCGGAGGGTCTAGGGCATGAAGGCCATCAGCTACCGCCACTACGGCGGCCCCGACGTGCTGGAGTACGGCGAGGTGCGCGACCCGAAGGTCGGCCCGGACCAGGTGCTGGTCAAGGTTCGCGCGGCGGCCGTCAACCCGGTCGACTGGAAGTGCCGGGAGGGCCATCTCGACGCGGTTCTCGACGCGGTCTTCCCAGTGATCCCCGGCTGGGACGTCAGCGGGGTCGTCGTCCGGCCCGGCGCCGCGGTCACGGAGTTCGCCGCCGGCGACGAGGTCATCGGCTACTGCCGCGAGGACTTCCTGTCCCGCGGCACCTTCGCCGAGTACGTCGCCGCGCCCGTGCGCACGCTGGCCCGCAAGCCGCGCACCCTGTCCTTCGAGGAGGCCGCCGGCCTCCCGCTCGCCGGCCTCACCGCCTACCAGGTGCTCGTCGGGGCGCTGGAGGTCGGGCGAGGCGAGACCCTGCTGGTGCACGCGGCGGCCGGCGGGGTCGGCTCGCTCGCCGTCCAGATCGCCGCCCACCTCGGCGCCCGGGTCATCGGTACGGCGAGCGAGTCGAACCACGCGTACGTGCGCGGTCTCGGCGGCGAGCCGGTGACCTACGGCGAGGGCCTAGCCGGGCGGGTGCGCGGGCTCGCCCCGCAGGGCGTGGACGCGGTCTTCGACACCGTCGGCGGCGACACCCTGAAGACCTCGGCGAACCTGCTCGCCCCGGAGGGCCGGCTGGCCTCGATCGCCGACCCGGAGGTGGTGGGCTACGGCGGGCGCTACTGCTTCGTCCGCCCGGACCCCGAGGACCTCGCCGAGCTGGTCCGGCTGGCCGAGGCGGGGGTGGTCTCCGTGCACGTCCAGGAGAGCTTCCCGCTGGAGCGGACGGCGGACGCGCACCGGCTGAACCAGGAGGGCCGCACCCGGGGGAAGATCGTGGTCACGGTGGACCGGGAGTCCGAAGAGGGCGCGGCGGGCGCGGCGGGCTAGCCGGCTAGGCGACGAGTACGGCGGCGCAGACCGCCAGCGCCACCGTGCACAGCACCGCCGTCGTCGCCTGCCGGGGCACCAGCGCGGGCGGCCGCGCCCCGGAGGCCAGGGTGCGGATCCGCCGGTGGGCCACCCACAGGAACCCCAGCCACAGCGCACAGCACACCGCGCACCCGACGGCCCCGGCGGTCGAGGCCCGGCCGTGCAGCGCGGTCTTCACGGCCAGTACGGCCGCCACGGTCGCCGAGAGCGTCGTACGGCGCCAGGCCAGCCGGGTGCGCTCGGGCTGCAGTCCGGGGTCCCGGTCCACGGGCCCCGGCGCGGGGCTCACCCCGCCCATCCGACCAGCACCACCACGACCATCGCCACGGCCACTATCGCGACGACCAGGCTCAGCAGTGCCGGGAACCGGGACGCGGGCAGGTCCTCGCCGCGCCGGATCGCCCGCTCGCAGCGCACCCAGTGGTTCACCGCGCGCAGCGAGCACAGCACACCGGCTCCGAGCAGCGCGAGCGCGAGACCGACCCGCCAGGCCCAGCGCAGGTCCGGCAGGAACTGGTCCACCGCGAACCCGCCGCCGATCAGCGCGAGCGCGGTGCGCAGCCAGGCGAGGAAGGTGCGCTCGTTGGCCAGCGAGAACCGGTAGTCGGGCGTGCCACCCTCGTCGCGCACCTGCTCAGGCGCGAACCACAGCCGGACGTTCCTCACGAAGTCGCTCACGCCGCCGACCCTACCGGCGCCTCACCGGCCGCTTCGGAACGCCTTCAGCCGCTCGTACGCGGCCAGCCCGTCCGGCACCCACTCCCAGGTGCCGAGCCGCCGCTCGACCTCCTCACCGGGCAGGAAGTCATGCCACTGGACCTCCTCGGCCTGGGGGTTCACGGGCAGCTCGCAGCGCACCTCGTACACCGCGGACCACCAGCTGTTCCCGGCCCCGTCGTCGTACAGGAACTTGAAGAGGAAGGCCGGCTGCGGCAGTCCGCGTACGCCCAGTTCCTCCTCGGCCTCCCGCAGGGCCGCTTCGTCGTAGGACTCGCCCGCTCCGACCACCCCGCCGACGAACATGTCGTACAGGGCCGGGAAGACCAGCTTGGTGGCGGTGCGCCGGTGCACGAAGAGCCGGCCGGCCGCATCTTGGGCCTGGATGAACACGCAGCGGTGGCGCAGGCCCTTCGCATACGCCTCGCCGCGCGGGTGCCGGCCGACGACCTGGTCGTTCTCGTCGACGATGTCGAGGATTTCGTCCGCGGGGTTCATGGCCCCATCCAAGCAGGCGACCGCTGCTCAGCGCCGCTGGAGGTCCCGGGCCGACGGCTCCGTCTGCGCCGCGCCGCACGGCATCGCCGGGTGCATCCCGAGCAGCACGATGCCCGTCACCACCGCCGCGAGCCCGGCCGCCTCCCAGGCCAGCGCCCCGGTGTCGGTGCGCAGCCGGTCGCCGAGGAACCCCACGCCGCACAGGATCCCGGCGAGCGGCTCGGCGGCCGTCAGCGCGGGCAGCGACATGCGCAGCGGGGCCGTCTCGAAGGCGCTCTGGACCAGGACCAGCCCGGTGACCCCGCACGCCAGCACGCCGTACGGCTGCCAGCCGGTGAACAGCTCGGTGAGGCCGCCCTCGGCGAAGCGGGTGCCGCTCACCCGGGTCAGCGCGTCCTGCACGCCGTACAGCAGCCCGGCAGCGGTGGCCAGCAGCACCGGGCCCCAGCTCAGCCGGGAACGCTTGCCGTACGTCGTGAGCACCAGGGCCGCGCCCACCATCGCGCCGATGATCAGCCAGTGCCGCAGCGGATCGGCGATCGCGTGGCCGCCGCGCGGCTCGCCCGCCAGGATGAACGCGCTCACCCCACCGGCGAGCAGGGCCAGCCCCGCCCAGCCCTGGCGGCCCAGCGGCTGTCTGGTCTGGTGCCGGGAGAGGGCGAGCGCGAACAGCAGGTTGGTCGCGAGCAGCGGTTCGACCAGGGAGATCTCCCCCTTGCCGAGGGCGATCGCGCCGAGCACCATGCCGGCCACCATCAGGCCGAGCCCGCCCAGCCAGCGCGGCACCCGCATCAGGTCGAGCAGCAGACGGAAGGACAGGAAGTCGCTCAGCGGTGCCTTCTCCGCGGCGTTCTGCTGGAGCACGAATCCGAAGCCCAGACAGCAGGCCGCACTCACGGCGAGAAGGAGAACCAGAACGGACACGCTGCGTACCTCGATCATCCGGCCGGACCACGGGTGCGTAGTGGCCGACTGTAGCGCTCCGGGGACTCGATGCACCCGGAAGTACCCGGAACCGGGCGGTTGACTCGCCATGGTGGGTGGCCGGGCGGCCCGGCGCCATGGCGTACGCCACAGCGATCCGCCGGCCACCCCCGCGGCGCCCCGGCCCACCTGCGTGGAGTTCCCCAAGTTCCTTGCGTGCAACGGTGGTTGAACGCGGCAACAGGCCCGTTCCGCTTGACGCGACCCTTGGCTGAGGGTTTGCTGTGCGTGATCGGCCGATGGCAGCCCGAGAAACAGGAAGTCCCGCGGTGCCCCCTCTCCCACCCGTGCTCGGCGCCCACCGGGCCCATACGGACCAGCCCGGCGACACCGCCCCGGACGACTCCGGTGCCTTCGACGGCACCCTCGGCGACGCCGGACTGCACACCGCGCGCGCCGCGCTGGCCCAGGGCAGGCGTCACGCCGCCCGCTCCCTGCTGCTGCACACCGGCGACGACTGGGACCGCCGCGGCCACCGCCTCACCGTGCTCGCCCAGGAGCCGTACGCCGCGGCCTGGGCCGACGACTGGCTGCACGCCGAACCCGGCTCCGCCGACGCCGCCACGCTGTACGCCCTCGCCCAGGTCCAGCGCGCCCTGCGCGGCAAGGAAGAGCCCGACCGGGCCCGCGCGGCCTGCGCCGACGCCGCCGCCGTGGCCCCCGCGGACCCCACCCCCTGGCTGGGGTCACTCCTGCTGGCCCGCACCCTCGGCCCCGAACACGAGGTTCTGGGCGTCTTCGCCGAGCTGCGCCACCGCCACCCCGAACACCACCACGCCCACCATCTGCTCCTCGCCCGCCTGGCCGAACGGCCCTCCGGCGGCCGGGCCGCCGAGGACCACGAGGTGTACGACCTCGCCGAGCTGGCCGCCGCCGAGGCCCCGGCCGACTCCCCGCTCGCCCTCCTGCCGGTCGTCGCCCACGCCGAGCGCCACCGGGTCCTCGTCGCCGCAGGCCTGGCCCCCGCGGACCCCGCGGCCCGCGGACACTGGTCCGGCCCGCGGGCCCGCCGGATCCTGCGCGCCGGCTTCGACTGGTGGCTGGAGTGGGAACACGACGAACACCCCCGCCGCCACGTCGACCTCAACCACCTCGCCTTCGCCCTGTCCTGCGCCGGCCGCCCGGCCGAGGCCGCGGCCCTGTTCCAGCGCATCGGCCGCCACGCCACCCCGGCGCCCTGGTCCTGTCTGCACCGCGACCCGCTGGCGGCCTTCCACGCGGCCCGCGCCCGCGCGCTCGGGCGTTGAACGGCGGGGGCCGCCCAGCCGTACGGGTGGGCGAGACCCACATGAGAAGTGATGACGGAAGTCTTACCTGTGACCCGGTTCCCTGGCCCCGCAAGGCCCCGAGTGCTCGAATGGCAACGTGAACCCTGAACGATCCGAGGAGCGGGACGGCACACCCGTCGGCCGCCGCGTCTTCCTCGGCACCCTCGGCCTGGGCGCGCTCGGTGTCGTCGCCGCGCCCGCGCTGCAAAGCGGCCTGGAGGGCTTCCTCGGCGCCGTCGCCGGCAAGGATCCCACCGGACTGACCGGCCTGCTGCCCAACGGCGGCGGCTTCCGCTACTACTCCGTCGCCGCGTCCGTGCCGCGCAAGGACGCCACGGACTACCGGCTGACGATCGACGGACTGGTCGACCGCCCGGGCACCCACACGCTGGCCGAGCTGCGCGCCCTGCCGCAGACCCGGCTCGTCAAGGACGTCCAGTGCGTCACCGGCTGGCGGGTCCCCGGCACCCCCTTCGAAGGCGTGCGGCTCTCCCACCTGCTGGACATGGCGGGGGTGCGCTCCACCGCCAAGGCGATCCGTTTCACCTGTTTCGACGGCACCTACACCGAGAGCCTCACGCTGGCCCAGGCCCGCCGCCCCGACATCCTCGTCGCCCTGCGCATGCAGGACAAGGACATCTCCCACGACCACGGCGGCCCGGTCCGCCTCTACGTCGCCCCCATGTACTTCTACAAGTCGGCCAAGTGGCTCTCCGGCATCACGGTCACCGACCGGGTCGAGCCCGGCTACTGGGAGCGCCTCGGCTACGACGTCGACGCCTGGGTCGGCCGGTCGAACGGACGGACCGATGAGCCTACGAGCTGACGCCCCGGCCCCGCCCGCTGCCCGCATCCGCCGCTTCAGCCGGGCCGAACGCTGGGTGCACCGCGCGACGGCCGTGCTCATGGGCGTGTGCGTGGTCACGGCGGCCGTCCTGTACATCCCCCAGCTGGCGGTCATGGTCGGCCGCCGCGAACTGGTCGTGCGCATCCACGAGTGCGCCGGGATCGCCCTCCCGGTGCCGGTCCTGCTGGGCCTCGCCTCCCGCGCCTTCCGCGCCGACCTGCGCTTCCTCAACCGCTTCGGCCCGCACGACCGCGTGTGGCTGTGGGCCGCGCTGAGCCGGGACAAGCGCCGCTCCTCCCGCCCGGCCGGCAAGTTCAACGCCGGCCAGAAGGTCTACGCCGCGTGGATCGCCGGCGCCGTGCTGGTCATGCTCGGCACCGGCCTGATGATGTGGTTCACCCACCTGGCCCCCCTGATGTGGCGCACCTCGGCCACCTTCGTCCACGACTGGCTCGCCCTGACCATCGGCGTGGTCCTGGCCGGCCATGTCGGCATGGCCCTGGGCGACCCGGAGGCGAGGCGCGGCCTGCGGACGGGGACGGTGAGCCGGGAGTGGGCCGAGCGGGAACACCCGCTGTGGCGGCCCTAACCCGTGAACTCCAGCAGCACCTTGCAGGACCGCCCCCGGTCCGCGGCCAGCTCGAACGCGGCCCCGAGCGTGCCCGCGTCCCGCAGGGGAACCACGGAACTGATCAGACCGTCGAACTCCCCCTGCGCGGCAAGAAGTTGCAGCGCGTCGTCGAACTCCACATCGAAGCGGAACGCCCCGCGCAGCTCGATCTCCCGGCTCACCAGCAGATTCCCGGCGAACGGACTCCGCCCCGGCGGCAGCATCCCGAGCTGGACGACCACACCGCCGCGCCGCACCAGCCGCAGACAGGTGCCGAGCCCGGCCGCGACCCCGGACGCCTCGACGGCCACGTCCACCTCCTCGGGCCACCCGGCGTCGCCCGGGTCGTCGGCCCGTACCAGCGTGTCGGCTCCGGCCACCGCCGCGTACCCGAGCGCCTCGGGCACCAGGTCCGTCGCCGTCACCCGTGCCGCGCCGGCCGCCTTCGCCGCCGCGACCACCAGGCACCCGATCGGTCCCGCCCCGGTGACCAGCACATGCCGGCCGGACACGTCCCCGGCCCGCCGCAACGAGTGCAGCGCCACCGACAGCGGCTCGGCGAGCGCGGCCCGCCGCAGCCCGAGCCCCTCCGGCAGCGCCCTCATCTGCCCGGCCGGTACGGCGATCCGCGCCGCGAACCCGCCCTGGACATGCGGGAAGCGGGCCGCACTGCCCAGATACCGGGTGTCCCGGCACACGTTCGCCCGCCCGCCGGCACACTCCGGGCAGCGCCCGCACGGTGTGGCGGGGTGCACGGCGACCGCCGTACCCGGCGCCGGTCCCTCGGCCCCGGCGCCGTGGGCCAGCACCGTGCCCACCACCTCGTGCCCGAGCACCATCGGCTCGCGCAGCCGGAAGTCACCGACCCCGCCGTGCCGCCAGTAGTGCAGGTCGGACCCGCAGATCCCGCCGTAGCGGACGGCCACCAGGACCTCGCCGGGCCCGGGCCGGGGCACCGGCAGCTTCGCCACCCGCAGATCGCCGGCCCCGTGGATCACACAACCCAGCATTGCCGCAGCCCCTTTCAGAGCACGCTCGTCATGCCGCCGTCGACGTACAGGATCTGCCCGTTCACGAAGTCGGCGGCGGGTGAGGCGAGGAAGAGCAGGCCGCCCACCAGGTCCTCGGTACGGCCCCAGCGGCCGGCCGGGGTACGCCGGCGGACCCAGGCGCTGAACTCCTCGTCCGCCACCAGGGGGCGGGTCAGCTCGGTCTCGATGTAGCCGGGGCCGAGGCCGTTGACCTGGACGCCGTACGGTCCCCAGTCGGCGCACATGCCCTTGGTGAGCATCTTCAGCGCGCCCTTGGTCGCCGCGTACGGCGCGATGCCGGGCCGGACGACCTCGCTCTGCAGCGAGCAGATGTTGACGATCTTGCCGTGGCCGCGCGCGGTCATCCGGCGGGCCGCCTCCCGGCCGACCAGGAACGCGCCGGTGAGGTTGGTGTCCAGGACGCGGTGCCAGTCGGAGTCCGTGAACTCCAGGAGAGGGGCACGCAGTTGCATGCCCGCGTTGTTCACGAGGATGTCGAGCGGGCCCACCCGCTCCTCGACGTCCGCGATCCCGGCGGACACCGAGGCGCCGTCGGTCACGTCGAACACCGCCGTGTGCGTGACACCGGGCAGGTCCGCCGCGGCCCGGGCCAGCCGGCCGGCGTCGCGCCCGTTGAGGACCACCGTGCAGCCCGCCTCGGCCAGGCCCCGGGCCAGCGCGTGGCCGATGCCCCGGCCGGCGCCGGTGACCAGGGCCGTGCGGCCGCTGACGTCGAAGAGCGGGTGACTCATGCCCCTGCCCCTAGATGATCAGTGAGAGGAGCAGGACCAGGCCGCCGGCGACCACCGAGATGATCGTCTCCATGACCGACCAGGTCTTGACCGTCTGCCCGACACTCAGCCCGAAGTACTCCTTCACCAGCCAGAAACCGGCGTCGTTGACATGGCTGAAGAAGAGCGAGCCGGCGCCGATCGCGAGGACCAGCAGGGCGGTGTGGGTGGTCGACATGTCGGCCGCGAGCGGTGCGACCAGGCCGGCCGCCGAGACCGTCGCCACCGTCGCCGAGCCCGTCGCCAGCCGGATCGCCACCGCGATCAGCCAGGCCAGCAGCAGCGCCGGTATCGACCAGTCCTTGGAGACGTCCAGGATCATCTGGCCCACGCCGGAGTCGATCAGCGTCTGCTTGAAGCCGCCGCCCGCGCCGACGATCAGCAGGATGCCGGCGATGGGCATCAGCCCCTTCTCGACGGTCTGCTGCAGCCGGTCCCTGCCGAACCCGGCGGGCCGGCCCAGCGTGAAGAAGCCGACGATCACGGCGGCGAGCAGCGCGATCAGCGGGGAGCCGACGACGTCGAAGACGCGCTGGGTGGGGTGCGCCGGGTCGTCGACGACGATGTCCACCAGCGCCTTGGCCAGCATGAGCACCACCGGCAGCAGCACGGTCGCCAGGGTCGCGCCGAAGCCGGGGCGGCGCTCCAGCTCGTCCGAGGCGCGCTGCGGCAGCATGCGGTCGGGGGCGGGGACGTCCACCCAGCGGGCCGCGACCCTGGAGAACAGCGGACCGGCGATGATCACCGTCGGGACGGCGACCAGGATGCCGAGCGCCAGGGTCACGCCCAGGTTGGCCTTGACGGCGTCGATCGCGACCAGCGGGCCGGGGTGCGGCGGGATCAGGCCGTGCATCACGGACAGACCGGCCAGGGCCGGGATGCCGATGCGCATCAGGGAGTAGTTGCCGCGCTTGGCGACCATCAGCACGACCGGGATCAGCAGCACGATGCCGACCTCGAAGAACAGCGGCAGACCGATCACGGAGGCGATCAGGACCATCGCCCAGGGCATCGCACGGCCCCCGGCCTTGGCGAGGATCGTGTCGACGATCTGGTCGGCGCCACCGGAGTCGGCGAGCAGCTTGCCCAGGATCGCCCCGAGCGCGATCAGGACGCCCACGCCGGCGACGGTGGCGCCGAGCCCGGTGGTGAAGCTGGTGATGGCCTTGTCGAGCGGTGCTCCGGCGACCGCCCCGAGCACCAGGGAACCGATGGTCAGGGCCAGGAAGGCATGGAGCTTGAACTTGGTGATGAGCAGGACGATCACGGCGATGCCCACCAGGACGGCGATGCCCAGCTGGGCGTGTCCGGCGGAGGTGATCGGCGGAGGTGCGTCCGCTGCCAGCATCTCGACGCTGAGTCTGGTCACGGGGGATCCCTTGCGGTGACGGGGACGGGGGTGAGGTGTTACTCGGATGCGACGGGAAGCGCGTCCAGGGCCCGTACGGAACGCTCGGTGATCTCCTGCGGGCTGCCGTCGACATCCACGGCGACGCCCGCCTCGTCCGGCTCCAGGGGCTGCAGCGTGGCGAACTGGGAGTCCAGCAGCGCCGTCGGCATGAAGTGCCCCTGACGCTGCTTCATCCGGCCCTCGATCAGCTCCCGGTCGCCCGTGAGGTGCACGAACACCACCCCGGGAGCGGCGGCCCTGAGCCGGTCGCGGTACGACCGCTTCAGCGCCGAGCTGCTGACCACCCCGCCCAGTCCGGCCCGCTCGTGCGCCCAGTGGCCGATGGCGTCCAGCCAGGGCCAGCGGTCGGTGTCCTCGAGCGGGATCCCGGCCGACATCTTGTCGATGTTGGCCTGCGGGTGGAAGTCGTCGCCCTCGGCGTACGGGACGCCCAGCCGCGCGGCGAGCAGGGGACCGATCGTGGTCTTGCCCGTCCCCGCGACGCCCATCACGACGACGACCTGGGGGGTTCGCATGTACTGCCTCGCTGTCTTCCTCGACATCCGACGCCACGACGGCGTCGCCACACTGAAACCCATTAGGTACGACGAATTCAAGACTCTGTGACTTATAAGTCTGACTTTTTGTCTCTGTGATCCACGCCGTACGCTGAGTGCATGACCACACCGGGCCGGGGGCTGCACGGCCATGTACTGGACACCCTCGGCCCCGCGATCACTGCGGGCGAGTACCCGCCGGGCAGCGTTCTGCGCACGGACGAACTCGCTCAGCACTTCGAGGTGTCACGCTCCGTGATGCGCGAGGCGGTCCGCGTGCTGGAGTCCATGCACCTGGTCGAGTCCCGACGCAGGGTGGGCGTGACCGTCCGCCCGAAGGCCGAGTGGAACGTCTACGACCCCCAGGTCATCCGCTGGCGGCTGGCCGGCGCCGACCGCCCGCACCAGCTCCGCTCGCTGACCGTGCTGCGCTCGGCCGTGGAACCGGTCGCGGCCGGCCTCGCCGCCAAGCACGCCACGGCACAGCAGTGCGCCGAACTCACCGAGTGCGCGCTCGGCATGGTGGCCACCTCACGCGGCCACCGCCTGCAGGAGTACCTGGTCCACGACGTCGCCTTCCACCGGGTCGTCCTCGCCGCATCGGGCAACGAGATGTTCGCCCGGCTCGGCGACGTCGTCGCCGAGGTGCTGGCCGGCCGCACCCATCACGAGGTCATGTTCGAGGACCCCGACCCGGCGGCGGTCACCCTGCACGTGCAGGTGGCGGAAGCGGTCCGCGCCGGCGACGCGACCCGCGCCGAACAGCTGACCAGGGAGATCACCGTGGGCGCCCTGCAGGAACTGGACATCCTGGCGCCCTAGCCGGCCGGTGCCGGTCAGTCCAGGAAGTCCCCGTCCACGTACACCCACGCCCCGTCCACCCGCTCGAACCGGCTCCGCTCGTGCAGCGCACCGCCCCGGTAGGACGCGCGGAAGGTCACCGTGCCCGTGGTGTGGAAGGCGGAACCGTCGGCTGCCTCCAGGATCTCCAGGCCCGTCCACGACATCCGGGGGTCGAGGTCCAGCTGCTCGGGCCGGGTCCGCGGATGCCAGGTGCGCAGCAGATACCCCGCGTTCCCGGTCACGAACGCGCTGTACCGGGAGCGCATCAGCAGCTCGGCGGTCGGCGCGGCGGCGGCCCCCGCATGGAAGCGGCCGCAGCAGGCGTCGTAGGGCTGGGGGAGTCCGCAGGGGCAGGCACGCGAGGTCATGGCCGACATTCTGCCCGTACAGTGGGAGAGCAGCGTCCCGCGGGGGCGCGGGGCCGTATCGGTGTGCGGCTCCGCCGCGTGGGCGCGAGCGGCCACGACGGACCGCAGACGACCGACCGCCCGTCGTGGTGCACCACGGAGCAGGAGGCGGACCATGACCCGACCCGTGCGCAGCCGTCCCCCCGCCGTCAAGGAATGGCGGCTGAACCTGTACCTCTCCGAGCACGACCCGGACACCACCGCCCGGATCATCCTGGACACCGGCGAGAACGTCCTGGAGAGCCACGCCGAGGCCCGCCGCAACCCCTACGACCCGGACGTACCGGAGATCGGCGACGAACTCGCGGCCGGACGGGCGCTCATCGCGATGGGCCGCCGGCTGCTGCGGGCCGCCGACGGGGACATCAAGGCGGTGGGAGCCGACGACATCGAGGACGCCACGCCCCTGTGGCTGGCCCGGGAATGACCCCTGACGGCCTCCCTCACCGGCCCTTGCGCAGGAACCGGCGCAGCCGGGTCAGCGGCCAGGTGTTGATCACGTCGTCCCGGGTGAGCCAGCCGCGCTGCGCCGTGCCCACCCCGTAGCGCAGCTGCGCCAGATGCGGAACGGAGTGCGCGTCGGTGTTCACGGCGAACCTCACTCCGTGCTCCCTGGCCCGCAGGATGTCCTCGTCGCGCAGGTCGAGACGGTCCGGCTGGGCGTTGACCTCCAGCGCGGTGCCGGTGCGCGCGCACGCCGCGAACACCTCGTCCCAGTCGGCGTCGACGCCCGGGCGCCTGCCGATCAGCCGGGTCGTCGGGTGCCCGATGACATGGACGTACGGGTTCTCGCAGGCCCGCACCAGCCGCCGGGTCATCGCCTCGCGGCCCAGGTCGAAGTGCGAGTGCAGCGAGGCCACGCACACGTCGAAGCCGGCCAGGAAGTCCGCCGGCCAGTCCACGCCGCCGTCGGGATCGATGTTGAGTTCCGCGCCGTGCAGCAGCCGCATCCCGTGGTGCGCGCCGTCCAGCTCCCGCAGCCGCTCCCGCTGGGTGAGGATCTTCTCCTCGGTCATGCGCTGCATGAAGAGGCCGGGGGCGTGGTCGGTGACCGCGTAGTACGCGTAACCGCGCTCGGCGGCGGCCGCCACCATCTCCTCCAAGGGGGCCAGGCCGTCCGTGAGATCGGTGTGGGTGTGCAGGTCCCCGCGGATGTCCTTCTCGGTCACGACCGCCGGCAGCTCGCCGTGCAGGGCCGCCTCGATCTCCCCGCGGTCCTCCCGCAGCGTCGGTGCGATCCACGGCAGCCCGAGCCGCGTGTACACCTCCTCCTCGGTGCGGGAGGCCAGCGAGTCCCCGCTCTCCGCGTGGAACAGACCGTACTCGGAGAGCTTCAACCCCTGGTGCACGGCGAGGGTGCGGGTACGGATGTTGTGCGCCTTCGAACCCGTGAAGTACTGCATCGCGGCCCCCCACGACGGTGGCGGCACCACCCGCAGATCCACCTGGAGGCCCCTGGCGGTGCGCACGGACGTCTTCTTCGAGCCCCGCGCCACGACCTCCGCGGTGGCCGGCAGCTCGCACAGCGCCGCCATGAACGGCTCCGACCGCTGCGCCGCGACCAGGACGTCCAGATCCCCGACGGTCTCCCGCATCCGGCGCAGCGACCCGGCGTACGCACAGCGCTTGCACCCGGTCACCCCGGCCAGCTCGGCGACGATCTCCTCGGCGGTGTCCAGGGCCAGCGCCAGCGGCACCCGGGCGCCCGCCTGCCGCAGCAGCTCGATGCCGTGCCGGATGTTGTCCTGCGTCTTCACGCCGAAGCCCTTCAGATCGGCCAGCGCGTCCGCCTCGATCGCCGCGGCCAGCTCGCTCACCGACGAGATGCGCAGGTCCTCGTAGAGCCGCAGCGCCTTCTTCGGGCCCAGACCGGGGATCGTGATCAGCTCCCGCACCCCGGCGGGGATCTTCGCCCGGCGCTCCTCGACCACCGCCATCTTCCCGGTGCGCAGGTACTCGATCACCTTGTCGGCGATCGACCGGCCCACGTTCGGGATCTCCCTCAGCCCGTGCTCGTCCAGCTTCGCGATGTCGGCCGGATACCCGCCGATGGCACGCGCCGCCTTCTCGTAGGCGCGCGCCTTGAAGGCGTCGCCTCCCGTGATCGCGATGAGGTCCGCGTACTCCCGCAGGAGCGCCTCGACCTCGTCATTGGGCCGGGCCACCCCTCAAGTCTAGGGACGGTCCCCGAGCACCGGCAGCGGCGGCAGCGCCGTCCCGTACACCCACGCCTCGAACAGCCCCGCCGGCGGCTCGTCGGCGAACCGGGCCACATGCTCGGCGAACGCCCCCGTCGTCACCGACCCGTTCCGGTGCAGCCGCACCCAGTCGCGCAGCATACGGAAGAACGCGTCGTCACCCAGCGCGCAGCGCACCGCGTGCACGGTCAGGCCGCCCCGCTCGTAGAGCCGGTCGTCGAACATCGACCTGCGGCCCGGGTCGGCCAGCCGCAGGTCCTGTGGCAGCCCGGCCAGCGACCGGTGTGCCGCGGCGGCCAGTTGCTGGGCGCCGCGGCCGCCCGAACGCTCGGACCACAGCCATTCCGCGTACTTGGCGAAGCCCTCGTTCAGCCAGATGTGCCGCCAGTCGGCGATCGACACGCTGTTGCCGAACCACTGGTGCGCCAGCTCGTGCGCCACCAGCCGTTCCGAACCCCGGGCGCCGTCCACGTGGTTGGAGCCGAACAGCGACAACCCCTGTGCCTCGACCGGCACATCGAGGTCCTCCTCGGTCACCACGACCGCGTACTCGTCGAACGGGTACGGACCGAACAGCTCCTGGAACAGCTCCATCATCGCGGGCTGCCGCGCGAAGTCCCGGGAGAACCGGGGCAGCAGCTGCGCCGGTATGTGCCCGTGCTGCGGCACACCCCCCGGGCCCGGGTCGCCCAGCAGCACCGTCTGCAACCTGCCGATCGCCAGGCCGACGAGGTAGCTGGACGTGGGCGCGGACTGCTCGTACACCCAGGTCGTCGTCGAGGCCTTCGTCGTGCGGGTCAGCAGCCGCCCGCCCGAGACCACCGCGTACGCGGACGGCGCGGTGACCGAGAGCAGGTACGACGCCTTGTCGGCGGGCCGGTCGTTGCACGGATACCAGGACGGCGCCCCGACCGGCTGGCTCGCCACCAGCGCCCCGTCCGCCAGCTCCTCGAAACCGAGCCCGCCCCAGGGGCTGGGCACCGGCCCGGGGTTGCCCGACCAGTGCACCTCCACGGTGAAGGCCGCCCCGGCCCGCAGGGGCTTGGCCGGGCGGACGCGCAGCCGGCCGCCCCGGTGCGTGTAGTGCGGCTGCCGGCCGTCCACCCGCACCCGGCCGATCCTGAAGTCCGCGAGGTTGAGCTGGAACTCGGCGAGCGGTGCCGGGCCGGCGATGGCGTTGATCCGGGCCGTGCCGGACAGCCGGTTCGGACCGGGGCGGTAGTCCAGCACGAGTTCGTAGCGGTGCACCCGGTAGCGGGCGTCACCGTTGTCCGGGAAGTACGGGTCCGGACCGGCCGGCTGCTGAACTGCCACTGCTGTGTCTGCTCCCTGCGCTGTGCCACCACTGCGTGCCGGCGCCCCGCCCGGACGCCTTACGCCTCCGGCGCGTCCCTTCGGCGGGTGACCCCCGGCGGCCCGCGCTCAGGGACGCCATGCCTCGATCGGGTTGCCGAGCCAGCGGGTGTCCTCCGGGACGGATTCCGCGGCCATGACGAGCGACGCGGGACCCAGGGTCGTACGAGCCCCGATCGTGCTGCCGGGCAGCACGATCCCGCCAGGGCCCAGTGTGGCGCCCGCACGGAGGACCACAGTATCCGTCCGCAAGATCCGGTCGTGGAAGAGGTGCGTCTGCAGCACACAGCCCCGGTTGACGGTGGCCGCGTCCTCCAGGGTCACCAGGTCCGCCTCGGGCAGCCAGTAGCTCTCCACCCACACGCCCCTGCCGATGCGCGCGCCGAGCCCGCGCAGCCACACCGTCATCACCGGAGTCCCCGGCACGGCCCCGGCCAGCCACGGCACCGCCAGCACCTCGACGAACGTGTCCGCCAGCTCGCCTCGCCACACGAGGGAACTCCACAGCGGATGCTCCCCCGCCCGGTGCCGCCCCACCAGCAGCCACTTCGCGAGCACCGAGACGACCGCCGCGACCGCACCCGCCCCGAGCAGCACCCCACCCGACAGGGCCCACGCCCACCGGCCCAGCGCGCACAGCGCCGCCACCGTCAGCACGGCCAGCGCCGCACCGCACAGCACCGGAATGATCCGGCACAGCTCCACCAGCCCGCGCGCCCACAGCAACCGGGCGGGCGGGTCGTACGTACGGCTCTGATCCCCGCCGGACGCGCTGCGCGGCAGCTTCACCGGTGGCAGCCCCAGGTACGAGGTGCCCTTCTTCGCCTTCTTCGGCGTCGCCGACAGCACGCCGACCAGACCGCCGTCCGGCACGCTCCGCCCCGGCGCGGTCATCCCGGAGTTCCCCAGGAAGGCCCGCCGGCCGATCTCCGCACGCCCGACCCGCACCCAGCCGCCGCCCAGCTCGTACGGCGCCGTCAGCGTGTCGTCGGCCAGGAACGCCCCGTCGCCGACCGTGGTCAGGCTCGGCAGCGCCAGCACGGTCGACACCTCGGCGCCCCGCCCGATCCGCATCCCCAGCAGCCGCAGCCACACCGGCGTGACCAGCCCCGCGTACAGCGGGAACAGCGCCTGCCGGGACCGGTCCATCAGCTGTGTCACCGTCCACGCCTGCCAGCCCACCCGGCTGTGCGTCGGATGTGTGCCCTCGCGCAGCCCCAGGCTGAACAGCCGTACACCGGCCAGGATCAGCAGCGCGTACGCCAGCCCGTAGGCGAGCGTGGCCGGGACCAGCCCCACCGCGGCCCCGCGCAGAGCCTGGGCGAGCGAGCCGCCGGGCGTCACGAAGACCCCGGCGACCAGCAGCGCGGCCACTCCCGCGCACACCGGCAGGGCACCGAGCCCGATGCCCGCGACGCCGTACATCACCCGCCAGTACGTGCCGCGCTGCGGCCGCTCCTTCGGCCAGTTGCGCTTGGCCTTGCCGAGCTTGACCGCGGGCGCGCCCGCCCACCGCTGACCGGTCGGGACCTGCCCGCCGACCGCCGAGCCCGGGGCCACCTCGGCCCGCTTGCCGACGCGGGCGCCCGGGAAGAGCATGCTGCGGGTGCCGACCGTGGCGTGCGCGCCGACCTTCACCGCGCCGATCTCCAGCCGGTCGCCGTCCAGCCAGTACCCGCACAGGTCCACCTCGGACTCGACGGCCGCGCCCCGGCCCAGCTTGAGCATGCCGGTGACCGGCGGCAGCGAGTGCAGGTCCACGTCCTGGCCGACCTTGGCGCCCAGCGCCCGCGCATACCGCTCCAGCCAGGATCCGGTGAGCTCCGTGGCCCCGCTGACCTCGGCCAGCCGCTCGGCCGTCCACAGCCGCAGATGCACGCTCCCGCCGCGCGGGTAGCGCCCGGGCGCGACACCGCGCAGCAGCAGCCGCGCGCCGCCCGCCGCGAGCGCGATCCGGCCGGGCGGGGTGAAGAACAGCAGACCGCCGGCCGCCAGCAGCCACCAGGGCGCGGTCGGCAGCCAGGCATAGCCGGGCAGCAGGTTCCCGGCGGCGGCCAGCACCAGCGTCCAGCGCAGCCCGAGCAGGGTGACCAGCGGGACAAGCAGGAGCAGCTGGACCGCCTGGGCGCGGACCGGGACCCGCGCGACCGTACGGGCCCTGCCGTCGTCCTGGACCGAGGCCTCCAGGCGCCGGGCCAGCTTGCGCAGGGTGGGCTGCTGGTAGAGGTCGAGGACGGCGGCGCTCGGGTAGCGGGTGCGCAGCCGGGTGGTGAGCTGGGCGGCCGCCAGACTGCCGCCGCCGATCGCGAAGAAGTCGTCCGAGGCGCTGGTCACCGGGATGCCGAGGACCTCCGCCCACTGCTCGGCGAGCCACGCCTCGGTGCCGTAGAGCTCGGCCCTGGGGGCCTCCACGCCCTCCAGGGGCCAGGGCAGGGCGTTGCGGTCCACCTTCCCGGACGTACGGGTGGGCAGCTCGGCGACCGGCGCGAGCAGCGGCACCAGCGCGGCCGGCAGCTCGGCGCGCAGCCTCTGCACGGCGGCCGCCTGGTCCCAGCCGTCCTGGGTGACGACGTAACCGACGAGCAGCTGGTTGCCGCTGCGGGCGGTGCGCACGGCGGCAGCGGCCCCGGCGACGCCGGGCAGGGCCTGCAGCGCGGCATCCACCTCACCCAGCTCGATCCGCCGCCCGCCCAGCTTGATCTGCTCGTCGGCCCGCCCGAGGAAGACGAGCCCCTCCGGGTCGGCCCGGACCAGGTCACCGCTGCGATAGGCCCGCTCCCAGCCCAGGGCCGGCAGCGGCGCGTACTTCTCGCAGTCCTTCTCGGCGTCGAGATACCGGGCGAGCCCGACACCGCCGATGACGAGCTGCCCGCTGCCGCCCATCGGCACCGGCTCCCCGGCCTCGTCGACGACGGCCAGCTCCCAGCCGTTCAGCGGCAGCCCGATCCTGACCGGCTCCTCGCCGGTCAACAGTGCCGCACAGGCCACGACGGTCGCCTCGGTCGGCCCGTAGGTGTTCCACACCTCGCGCCCCTCGGTGACCAGCCGCTGCGCCAGCTCGGGCGGGCAGGCCTCGCCGCCGAAGATCAGCAGCCGTACGTCGTTCAGGGTCTCGGGCTCCCAGAGCGCGGCCAGCGTGGGCACGGTCGAGACGACGGTGATCTCCTGCTCGACCAGCCAGGGCCCGAGATCGGCACCGCTCCTGACCTGCGACCGGGGCACGGGCACCAGACAGGCGCCGTACCGCCAGGCCAGCCACATCTCCTCGCAGGACGCGTCGAAGGCGACGGAGAGCCCCGCCATGACCCGGTCGCCGGGCCCGATCGGCTCCTCCGTGAGGAACAGGGCCGCCTCGGCGTCCACGAACGCGGCGGCGCCGCGGTGCGTGACGGCCACGCCCTTGGGCTTCCCGGTGGACCCGGAGGTGAAGATGACCCAGGCGTCCTCCTCGATGCCGGGGCGGGCGGCCGGGGAGCCGGACGCCCCCTGGACGGTGAGGCTGTGCCCGGCCCCGAGGACGGCCCGCACCTCGGCCTCCCCGAACACCAGCGCGGCCCGCTCGTCCGGGTCCTCGGCGTCGACGGGCACGTAGGCGGCGCCGACGGCGAGTACGGCGAGGATCGCGACGTACAGCTCGTTGGTCCCGGAGGGGACCCGCACCCCGACCCGGTCCCCGCGCCCGACCCCGGCGGCGGCGAGCCGCTGCCGCAGCCGCTCCACCTCGCCGGCCAGCGCACGGTAGGTCAGACACGTCGTACCGTCGTCCAGCGCCGGCTCGTCCGGGTGTGACCGCACGGTCGCGTCGAAGACGTCGACCAGCGTGCGTGGCGAGGCGGCGGGCCCGGCCGAGAAACGTGCCCTGTCGCCGAACTGCGCGCGGATCTCTTCGTCGAGCAGGCCGAGAGCGCTGCTCTCGTCTGTGGCTGCCATCGGGTCCTCACGTCGGTCCGGCTGAGTGACAAGCCGGAAATATTAGTACGACGCTAGGCTCCGGCCCCGCGAGCAGCCGCCCGGGAGGGCCGTCCGGGTGAGGCGGACCTGCCCGCCCGGGGACGCTGACCTGCCGGTCTTCACGGCGGACGAGAGATGCCCCACACACCGTCAGGGGACGGTCACAGCGGGCGATCCGTGCGGACCGTCAACTGCCGCCGCCCGCCGCGAACTCCGCGACGAGGTCCCGCAGCGGCTGTGCCGCCTGCTCGGGGCCCAGCCGGGTGTCGATGCCCAGGACCCTGATCGTCCCCAGGTGCCCGCGCGGCCCGTCGACGCGCACGGTCCGGCTCGTCGCGTCCTGCGGAGAGGGGTGGACGAGCACGGCGAGGGGGGCGTCGGACGTCGTGTACCCCGCGATGTAGGTGAGGAGCTGATGACGGTTCCCGGCGCTCAGCCGCCTGCCGTCGTACCCGATGTACTTGGCGTCGACGGGCAGAAAACGCTCCCGCGGATCCTCGAACCGCAGCAGGACGTCCGGCTCGAAGGGCTTGCGGTACGGGCCCGCCTCGTCCCGCGTCCTGATGGCGCGCCCGCCCGTGACGGTCACGCTCCGCCCGCCGCACTCGGCCGGCGCCCGCGCCGCCATCCGCTCCACGACCAGTTGCCACAGCCGGTCCATCCACAGCAGCAGGCTCCCCGACGGCAGACCCCGGTCGCTCAGCAGGTCGGTGACCCCACCACCGCCCAGCACCAACCGCGCCCACGTGTGGGCGTTGCGGTAGCGGGAGTTGAGCCGGGTGTAGCGGGCGCGGGCCAGCAGCCGGGACGCCGCCACCCCGGGCCGTGGCCGGGGGAAGTGCCCGGCCGTCTCCCGCAGGGCCCGGGCCAGCGCCGGGTCCGCGGCCAGCGGTATCGCCGCGTGCAGCGCCGCCGAGCAGACCAGGTTCTCCCAGGTCTCCGCGCGCCGCTCGAAGGTCCGCACATGGAGCCGGTCCACGGCGCCGTACCGCCGCGACAGCTGCGCCCGCAGGTCCAGTTGCCCCCGCAGCACCGGCTGCACCTGCTCCGTGCGGAGGTAGTCGCGGCGCAGCCCCTCCTGGAGCAGCGCCCGGCACTCGGTGAGCAGGGCGTGCGGGACGACGGCCGCGTAACCGGCCCGGCCCGTCAGCCACTTCCTGGGCGTGGGATCGTGCGGCACGGGGATGCCGCGGGCGTAACAGAGCCAGGACATCAGCCGGGCACCGGAGATGGCCATCTTCGGCGTGACGATCAGACGCACGCGCTCCAGCCGGAGGATCCCGACCGTGGAGACGGCCTCCAGCTGCCAGCCGGTGCGGGTCTCGCGCAGCACGAGCCGTCGGCCGGCCACGAGCGGAGCGAGCACCCGCCGGTCGGCCTCGGTCAGTTCGTCGCGTGCGAGGAAGACGGACCGGTGCTCCTCGACGGGCACGTCCCTGGGCCCCCGAGGGCGTTCACCGCTCGACGGCATCGTCCGGCTCCGTGAACTCGGCCGCCAGCTTCCTGGGCAGGTCCTGCGCCGGGACACGGGCGATGCGGCCGGACTCCGGGTCGACGAGGTCGCCCAGAACCGCCCGCAACGGCTCTGGCCGGCCCATCCCGTGGTCCTCGATCTGCGGCACGATGTCGTGGTAGAAGACCGCGGCGAGTTCTTCCTCCGTGCTCACGGGCCGGTCCTCCCGCAGCAGGAAGGCCTGACCGATCTGGTGGTCGGGGCCGAACTCGCGGACCAGCCGCGTGTTCAGTCCGGCGAGGAACGCGGCGAGGTCCAGCGCGCCCACGGAACCCTCGACCGCGTCCAGGTCCGGTGGCACCTCCAGGAACGCGAAGCGCCGCCGGATCGCCGCGTCCAGATGGCCCACACTGCGGTCCGCGGTGTTCATCGTGCCGATGATCCGGACGTTGTGCGGAACGGCGACCTGCCGTCCGCTGATGGGCAGGGTCACCGGGATCGCCCGCTTGTCGGTCTCCAGCAGTGTGACGAGCTCGCCCAGGACGCGCGGCAGGTCGCCCCGGTTGATCTCGTCGATGATCAGCAGGAACGTCTGGTCGGGCCGCTTCCAGGCCGCCGCGCAGATCCGCAGGAAGATCCCCGCGCGCCACTTGAGGTTCAGCCCCGCCTGGTCGGAGTCCGCATCGGGCTTGTATCCCTCGACGAAGTCCTCGTAGCCGTACGACGGATGGAAGGTGACCAGGGAGAGCTCCGTCACCTCGAAGGCCCCGGGGGCGGGAAGCAGTCCCGCCACGGCGGCCGCGCGTTCGGCGGGCGGTGCGTCGATGGCGTCGGCCCGCCCGGCCAGCGCCAGCGCGGCACTCAGGGCCAGCCTGGTCTTGCCGGTGCCGGGCGGACCGAACAGGATCACCTGGCCCTTGTGCCTCAGCGCGTCGAGCACGTCCTGGACCGCGCCGGGAGCCTCCGCCGGCAGCGGGGCCGCGGCCTCGCGCGCGTCCCGGATGCGCCGCAGGAGCTTCTCGGGGACCTTCGCGAACGTCGGCTGCCAGGCGTTCTCGGGCGACGGGAAGACCTGGGCGTAGCTCTCGTCCCAGGCGACGGGAACCGTGTGCCGGTACTCGGCGTACGACTTGTCATAGGTGTAGCCGCCGCTGACCTCGCCGAGCGCGAGCACCTCCGACTTGCCGCGGTTGGCGACGACGACGTCCCCCGGTTCGAGGTCGCGGTAGGCCAGCAGCTGCCGGGCCAGCCGCAGGTTCCCGCCCGCCGACTGCGGCCAGAGGCCGTCCAGCGCCTGTTTGAGTTCCGTGTCGCTCTCGTAGTCGCCGAGATCGCCGACCTCGTCCCAGCCGACCCGGATGTGCCGCCCCTCCCGGCACTCCTCCCACAGGCGGGCGCCCGGCCCCGGGGCGATCTTCCAGACGTCCCGGCGCCGGGGCTTCGGCGAGAACGCGCCGTACAGGAAACGCATGACCTCCACGGGGTGCCAGCCCTCGAACTCCGGCCGGCCGCGCACGAGAGCGAGCAGATCCCGGTTGGCCTGCCAGGAGCGGACGTTCCCGTAGGCCTGGTGCCCGGTGCCGCCCAGCAGGTCGGTGAAGTGGCGGAGGTGGGAGGCCGAGTAGATGGGCAGGAAGGCGTCCGGGAAGTAGGCGGCCAGGGCCTTGGTGACCAGCGCCTGCCCGTAGGACAGGACATGGAGGTCGTCGAGGGCGCGGAAGTCCCCGCTGCCCGCTGCGGCGAACGCGGCGACGAACTCCCCGCGCACCTCCTCCCACGCCTCCTGCGGGCTCGCGTACTGCAGCGGCCCCGGCAGGCGCCACTCACCGCTGCGCCTGCTCCGGTAGATGATGTGCTTCGCCGCGCTGCCCCCGCGCATGCTGCCGAGCGCGTCCGTCCCGTACTCCATCAGCCAGCAGAACGGGGGGCCGTCTCCGAGGTCGTCGGGCGTGCCGAGCGCGTACCGGTGCAGGGGCAGACGGGGCCAGTGTTCGAGCGGGAATCGCTCGACGACCTTGAGCCGGTCCTGTTCGGCACGCGCCAGTGCCTCCGAGACCACGCTCCGGTCGAACTCCCGCGCCGTCGCTTCCACACGCTTCTCGTCCGCCACCGGGCCATGATCCACCCAGGCGGCGCGGCGGGGGGCGGAAACGCGAAGGACCCCTGCTTTCGCAGGGGTCCTCACTGGTGTCCGAGGGGGGACTTGAACCCCCACGCCCGATAAAGGGCACTAGCACCTCAAGCTAGCGCGTCTGCCATTCCGCCACCCGGACAAGGTGTCTGTCGTGCGGGAGATTCCTCTCGGCGGGGTTTCCCTCGCGGCGACGAAGGAAACATTACCAGGCTTTCGGGGGTGGCTGATCACACCCCGCCCCCGGACCGGTCGCGCATGAACGGCGTGTGACGGGCCGGGACCGGTCTTGGGCGGCGGGCGGGGGAGAGGGAGGATGAGGAGGACCACCAGCAGCGACAGCGCGGGAGGAAGCACGTGAGCGAGACGGACACGGCCAGGGGCGTCACCGGCGAGGACGAGGTCGTGGACCTCTGCCGCGAGCTGATCCGGTTCGACACCAGCAACTACGGCGACCACTCCGGCCCCGGCGAGCGCCAGGCCGCCGAGTGGGCCGCCGAGAAGCTCGCCGAGGTCGGGCTGGAGCCGAAGATCTACGAGTCGCACCCGGGCCGCGCCTCCACCGTGGCCCGCATCGAGGGCGAGGACCCGTCCCGGCCCGCACTGCTGATCCACGGCCACCTGGACGTCGTACCGGCCAACGCCGGCGACTGGACCCACCACCCGTTCTCCGGCGAGGTCGCCGACGGGTGCGTGTGGGGGCGCGGGGCCGTCGACATGAAGGACATGGACGCCATGACCCTCGCGGTCGTGCGCGACCGGCTCAGGAACGGGCGGCGTCCCCCGCGGGACGTCGTGGTCGCGTTCCTCGCCGACGAGGAGGCGGGCGGCACCTACGGCGCCCGGTACCTGGTCGACCACCACCCCGAGCTGTTCGAGGGCGTCACCGAGGCGATCAGCGAGGTCGGCGGCTTCTCCTTCACGGTGGACGAGCAGCGCCGGCTCTATCTGATCCAGACGGCCGAGAAGGGCATGCACTGGATGAAGCTGACCGTGGCCGGCACCGCCGGGCACGGCTCCATGATCCACCGGGACAACGCCATCACCGAGCTGTCCGAGGCCGTGGCCCGGGTCGGACGGCACAAGTTCCCGGTGCGGGTCACCAAGACCACCCGGGCCTTCCTCGACGAACTGGGCGACGCGCTCGGCACCGAGCTGGACCCGGAGGACATGGAGTCCACCCTCGCCAAGCTCGGCGGCATCGCCAAGCTGATCGGCGCGACCCTGAGCAACACCGCCAACCCCACCCAGCTGAACGCCGGCTACAAGGTCAACGTCATCCCGGGCGAGGCCACCGCGCACATCGACGGACGCTTCCTGCCGGGCCACGAGGAGGAGTTCCTCGCCGACCTCGACCGGCTGCTCGGACCCCATGTCCGCCGCGAGGACGTGCACGCCGACAAGGCGGTCGAGACCGGCTTCGACGGGGCGCTGGTGGAGGCCATGCAGTCCGCGCTGCTCGCCGAGGACCCCACGGCCAAGGCCATCCCGTACATGCTCTCCGGCGGCACGGACGCCAAGTCCTTCGACGACCTCGGCATCCGCGGCTTCGGCTTCGCCCCGCTGAAGCTGCCGCCGGAGCTGGACTTCGCCGGGATGTTCCACGGCGTGGACGAGCGGGTGCCGGTGGACGGGCTGCAGTTCGGCGTGCGCGTGCTGGACCGGTTCATCGACGCGTCGTGAGGCCCTGGGCCGAGGTATTCGGCCGAGCGTACGAGATCGCCTGGAACGGGTGAATGCGACGATCGGTTCGTAGCTTCATTAGTTCCTCCTCGTTACAGGTGATGTGACTCCGCACCTTGGGGTCGCATTGCCAACAAGGAGGAATAATGATCAAGAAGGTCGTCGCTGCTGCGGCTGCCACCGGTGGGCTGGTTCTCGCGGGCGCGGGCCTCGCCGTCGCAGACTCCGGAGCCCAGGGTGCCGCCGTGCACTCGCCGGGCGTCGTCTCCGGCAACGTCATTCAGGTGCCCGTGCACGTCCCGGTGAACGTCTGTGGCAACACGGTCAACGTGATCGGGCTCCTGAACCCCGCCTTCGGCAACACCTGCGTCAACAAGTGACGACGACCTCCTGAGGGGGGCGTCTTTTTCGAGCCGTCGGCCCCGGAGCGCGCGCCATGCGCTCCGGGGCCGACTGGTCTCTCACGCGGAGACATGAGCCGCGAGGTTCGCAAGGCAACGCAACGCAATGCCTCGCCAGGCGCAACGCATCCGCGAGGCAGGCACAGCAGGATCGAAGGCAGGGGAAACCAGAATGCGACAGGGCACCCGCAAGGGCCTGATGACGATGGCGGCCGCCACCGGTGTGATCGCCGCCGCGAGCGGCTATGCCCACGCCGACGCGGGCGCGGCCGGTGCGGCCGCCGGCTCACCCGGCGTGCTGTCCGGCAACACGGTGCAGGCACCGGTGCACGCACCGGTGAACGTCTGCGGCAACACCGTGAACGTCGTCGGGCTGCTCAACCCGGCCGCGGGCAACACATGCGCCAACCACGGCGGAGCTTCGGGGGGACACGGCGGTTCCGGTGGCGCGCACGCGAGCGGCCACACCGCCGGCTCGCCCGGCGTCGGCTCCGGCAACACCGTGCAGGCGCCGATCGACGCACCGGTGAACGTCTGCGGCAACAGCGTGAACGTCGTCGGGCTGTTCAACCCGGCCGTGGGCAACACGTGTGCCAACCACGGTGGCTCCGGCGGTTCCGGCGGCTCGCACGCGGGCGGCCACACCGGAGGCTCGCCGGGCGTCGGCTCCGGCAACACGGTGCAGGTGCCGATCGACGTCCCGGTGAACGTCTGCGGCAACAGCGTGGACGTCATCGGGGTCGGCAACGCCGCCGCGGGCAACGACTGCACCAACGGCGGCGGCGGTCACGGCAACCCGCCCGGCAAGCCGGGCCACCCGGGCCAGCCCGGTCACCCGGGTCATCCGGGCCAGCCCGGTCACCCGGGCCAGCCGGGTCAGCCCGGTCATCCGGGTCAGCCCGGTCACCCTGGTCAACCGGGACATCCCGGTCACCCGGGAACCCCCACCACCCCGCCCGGCAAGGGTGGTCACACGCCCCAGGGGCCCCATGGGTCCACCCATGTCACGCAGCACGGCGGTCGCTCCACCCAGCCGCTGACCAACGCGCAGCTGGCGCACACCGGCAGCGAACTGCCGCTGGACCTCGTGCTGCCGGTCGGCGCGGGCGCGCTGCTCGCGGGCGCGGTGCTCTACCGCAAGGCCCGTGCCTCGGCGTAGCCGGCACGGCCGAGCGCGCGGTGCGGTGACGCACACAGCGCGGTGAACGGAGCGGGCCCCGCCATGTCGGACGGGGCCCGCTCCGGTTCAGATCGCCGACCTCACCACGTGGCACGCACCTGGCGGATGATCCGCCGGCGCAACCGCACCTTGCGGCTGCCGTCGCGCAGCAGGCTCAGTCGGTCCAACTCCCAGTGTCCGTACTCGGCATGGTCCGTCAGCAGGCGTGTGGCCTCCTTGCGGGACACCCCGCGAGGCACGTACACGTCGACAAATTCGTATTCCGGCATCGCATCTATTGTGCGGGCTGGGGCCCGGTACGGATAGCGTCTGCACTATGTCTGATGCTGCGCAGCCCACCGCTGCCGAGGTACGCGCCGCCGCCGAGGCGATCAAGACCGCGCTCGACCGTCATCTGGCGGCGGTCGAACGCAGGTCGGGTGAGGACGACCCCGCCGTCCTGGAGGCGTTCAACCAGCTGGCCGCGGCCGCCGAGGTGTACGACGAGCTGCTCTACGACCGCTACGACGAGGTCACGCCCTTCGAGATCCCCGGTGCGGAGGAGCTGCCGCCGTACGCGGGTCCCGAGGAACCCCACGCGATCAGCGTGCTGATCCGCCGCGACTACGCCGTGGCGGAACCCCAGCGGCTGCTGGCGCAGGCCCAGCGGGTCGAGGCGGCGGAGTACTCGGCCGCCGGCGGACTGGCCGAGGACGCCGGCGGCACGGTTCCCGGGGCACTGGGCATCCTGTTCGGGGAGTTCGAACCGGACGAGATCGCCTCCCGGCACAAGGAGTTCGGCCTGGAGGAGGGCGACTCCACGCTCTGGGTCACCGCGACGGACGAGGCGCCCGAGGCCGGGGAATGGCTGGAGACGCCGTTCGAGCACGTCGATCCGCAGCAGATCGTGTGCCGGTTCGACGTCAGCGCCGTCTTCGACGAAGAGGACGACGAGGGCGACGAGGACGAAGAAGGCGCAGGGGACGACGAGGGCGACGGCGAGGAAGCGGACGAGGACGAGGATCTCGAGTTCGTCGAGGACGAGGCTCTGGAGCCGCTGGACTCCGACAAGTGAGCGGAGCCCGGCGGCGCCGCGGGGCCTGAGCCCGGTACGGCACCGCCGGATTCCGCCGTCGTGGCCGAGCGCCGCCCTGGCGGAGCTGGCGCACGTGGCTGGTCGGCGGGCTGCGGAGAGCTACGCCGGCACCTGCGTGCGCAGCAGCGTCTGCAAGCGGGTCGTCCGGGGCTTGGCCGGGGCTTCCGCCACCGCCTTCGGCAGGGCCTGTTCCACCCCGTGGACCACGGACAGGTGCCGCTCCGCCCGGCCGAACGCCGTGTACACCCAGGGTCTGCTGAGCGCCTGCGCCGCGTCGCCGGGCAGCACCACGACCGCCGCCGGCCAGCGGGTGCCCACCGCCTGGTGCGCGGTCAGCGCCCAGCCGTGCCGTACGGCGCCCTCCACCCGCTCGCGCGGCACGACGACCGGGGCCCCCGCGCACGTCAGGTGCAGCCCCTCCGCGTCGGCGTGCACGACCACGCCCGGCACCGTGCGGCCCGGAGCGGGGGAGTAGGCGATCCGGTCGCCGGGGTCGAAGCCGCCGAAGCGGCCCGGACCGGGGTTCAGGCGTTCCTTCAGAGCGGAGTTGAGGGCACGGGTGCCCGCGGCGCCGCCGTGCCCCGGCGTGATCACCACCGTCTGGTCGGCCGGGACGCCGATCGCCCGCGGCACCGAGTCCGCGACCAGCTGGACCGTGCGGTGCACGGCCTCGCCCGGGTCCCGCACCGGGACGATGACGATCTCCTTGCCGGGGGCGGCGACCTGGTTCAGCTCGCCGATGCCGATGCCGGAGACCAGCTCGCCGATCGGGCCCGGGTCGGGGACACGGGAGGCGATCTGCGGGCAGACGCGGGCGGCGAGCAGGTCGGCGAAAACCCGCCCCGGACCGGCCGACCACAGCACCGCAGGGTCACCGCTGAGCAGCAGCCGGGCCCCGTCGGGCAGCGACTCCACCAGCATCGCGGCGCTCTCCACGTCGAGCTGCGGGGCGTCCAGCACGATCAGCAGGTCCAGCTCCAGCGCGCCGTCCGCGTCGCGGCCCGGTCCCTCGGCGCCGGACAGCAGACCGGCAACCGTGCCCACGCCCTGCTCCGCCGCCTCGCCGCCCGGCAGCGCGGCGAAGCGGCGGCGTCCGTCGGGCGTGTGGCAGACGCCGAACACCCGCAGGCCCGCCGTACGCGCGGCGGCGAGCAGCGCGGCCGGCTCGGCGCGGGCCGCCTCCCCGCCGGTGTGCAGCACCACCCCGTGCCCGGCGACCGCGCGTACCAGCTCGGCGGCCCCGCCGGACACCGCGTCGGCGGCCGTCCGCCAGGCCTGCTCGGTCTCCTTGGACAACGAGTTGACCAGCCGGGCCAGACCGTCGGCGAGGCTCTCCTCGGCCAGCGCGTACCGCTCCAGGCCGACGAGGACGCGGACCGGCCGCTCCTGCTCGCCCTCTTCCTCCTCCGCCGCCGGGGGTGCGGCGACTCCCGGCTGCTCCTCCAGGGCGTCCTGGAACGCCAGGGCCTCGCCCTCCGCGAGCGTGTCCTGCACCGCCGCGTCCGGGTCCGGCACGCTCTGCCGGCCGAGCGCCGCGATGAGCGCGGGCAGGTCCAGCGCGGTGTGCCCGGCCAGCGCCGCCTGCTCCAGCAGCCACACCGTGACCGCACGGCCGCGCCGCTCGTCGCCCGGGCCGCAGGCGGCGCCGAGCAGCGCGCGTGCGAAGCCGTCGGCCTGGTCGGGCCGTACACCGCTGATCCGCAGCAACTGCCAGGGATCCTCGCGCAGTGCCGCGTCGGCGCCCTCGCCGAGCGCCGCGGCCACCTGCGCGGCCAGGGCCTCGGGTGCACCGCCCTCGGCCAGCACCCGGCGGACGCGCTCCACGGACTCCGGCGCCGGGGCGGCGGTCGCGGCGACGGCCGGGGCGGGCTCGGGCTGCGGCCGGCGGACGGGCTCCGGCGCCGGGCGGCGCGGCGCCGGCGCGGGCTCGGCGAAGGCCGTGGTCACCGGTTTCTCGCCGCTCTCCACGGCCCGCACCGCCGCGAGCAGGTCGGCCGCCTTGCCGCTGAGCTTCGTGCCGCTCCGGATCGGGCCGGTCTTCTCGGCCTTGCGCCGCTCGATCCGCTCCCGCTCCAGCCGCTGCGCGGCCAACTCGGCCTCCGCCTCGGACAACCGGGCCGCGTCCTCGCCCTGGCCGTCCGCGTCTCCGCCGTCACCGCTCCCGTCGCGCGAGCCTCCGACACCGCTTCCGTCGGTGCCGTCGCCACCCCTGGCGCCGCCGGTGCCCTGGCCGCCCTCCGCGCTGCTGTCGCCGTCCGCCTCGCCACCCTCGGCGCCGCCGTCACCGTCCGTGTCTGCGGTCCCGCTCACGCCGTCCGTGCCCCCGCCTTCGCCGCCGGGGCCGGTGGCACGGCCTTCCTCGGGCGCGGTGTCCCGGTCCGGGGTCCCGGGTGTGTCCGGCGTCCCCGGCCCGGCGTCCTCCGTGGTCTCCGGCTCCGTGCTCACAGCGTGCTCCAGTCGTGATCGGGATAGCGGTGCACGGGCGCCGACACATCGTCCAGCGCCCGGCAGATCTCGTCAGGAAGACTAAGGGCCTCCACTGACAATGCCGCCGTGAGCTGCTGCGCGGTGCGCGCGCCGACGATCGGTGCGGCCACGCCGGGCCGGTCCCGGACCCAGGCGAGGGCGACCTGCAGCGGGGTGACGGCGAGCCCGTCGGCGGCGGTCGTCACCGCGTCCACGATGCGGGTCGCCGTGTCGTCCAGGTACGGCTCCACGAACGGGGCCAGGTGCTCGGAGGCGCCGCGCGAGTCCGGGGGAGTGGTGTGCCGGTACTTGCCGGTCAGGACCCCCCGGCCGAGCGGGGAGGAGGGCAGCAGACCCACGCCGAGGTCCAGCGCGGCGGGCAGCACCTCCCGCTCCACGCCCCGCTGCAGCAGCGAGTACTCCAACTGCGTGCTGGCCAGCCGGGTGCGGGTGCCGGGCGCCGCGAGCTGCCAGGTGGCGGCCTTGGCGAGCTGCCAGCCGCAGAAGTTGGAGACGCCGGCGTAGCGGGCGCGGCCGCTGCTCACCGCTATGTCGAGGGCCTGGAGCGTCTCCTCCAGCGGGGTGTCGGGGTCGTAGGCGTGGACGTGCCACACGTCGACGTGGTCCGTGCCCAGGCGGGCCAGGGAGGCGTCGAGCGCGGCGAGCAGATGGCCACGGGAGCCGTCGAAGCGGCGGTCCGGGTCGGGCACGCTGCCCGCCTTGGTGGAGATCACCAGGTCCCGGCGCGGCACCAGGCCCTCCATCAGCCGCCCGAGCAGATACTCCGCCTCCCCGTCGCCGTAGACGTCCGCGGTGTCGACGAGGCTTCCGCCGGCTTCCCAGAACGCCTTCAGCATGTCCGCGGCGTCGTGCTCGTCGGTGTCCCGGCCCCAGGTGAGGGTGCCGAGTCCGATCCGGGACACGCGCAGGCCGGTACGGCCGAGATGCCTCTGCTCCATGCGGGCGAGATTACTGGCCAGAACCGGTGCGGTGGGTTGCCTGTGGATAACGGGGCCGGCTGCCCGGTGCCCTGTGCCGCGGGCGGCCGGGGGCGGGTTCCGCTCGCGCGGCCGCGCGGATACTGACCCGACCCTCATCCCCGCGCTAAGGTCACCCCCACAGGGACGTTACTCACGGGTAAGGGGATGCGCGCATGCAGCTCGGGATCAACCTCGGCTACTGGGGTGCCGGAATGGACGGCGACAATCTGGCCGTGGCGCAGGAGGCCGACCGGCTGGGCTTCTCCGTGTGCTGGGCCGCCGAGGCGTACGGCTCCGACGCGGCGACGGTCCTGTCCTGGGTCGCCGCGCAGACCGAGCGCATCGACGTCGGCTCGGCCATCTTCCAGATCCCGGCCCGCCAGCCCGCGATGACCGCGATGACGGCGGCCACCCTGGACTCCCTCTCCGGCGGCCGCTTCCGGCTCGGCCTCGGCGTCTCCGGGCCGCAGGTCTCCGAGGGCTGGTACGGCGTCAAGTTCGACAAGCCGCTGGCCCGCACCCGTGAGTACGTGGAGATCGTGCGCAGGGCCATGACGCGGGAGCGGCTCACGTACGAGGGCGCGCACTGGACGCTGCCGCTGCCCGGCGGCCCGGGCAAGCCGATCAAGCTGACCGTGCACCCGCAGCGCGAGCACATCCCGCTGTACATCGCCGCGATCGGCCCGAAGAACCTGGAGCAGACCGGCGAGATCGCCGACGGCGCCCTGCTGATCTTCCCCGCCGCCGACCACCTTGAGGACACCACCCTGAAGTACCTGCGCGCGGGCCGCGAGAAGGCGGGCAAGACCCTCGACGGGTTCGACGTGTGCCCGACCCTGCCGCTGGCCGTCGGCGACGACAAGGACGTGGCCCGCCTCGCGGACACCTTCCGCCCCTACACCGCGCTGTACGTCGGCGGCATGGGCAGCGCCAAGCAGAACTTCTACAACCAGCTCGCCCAGCGCATGGGCTACGAGAAGGAAGCCGCCGAGATCCAGCAGAAGTACCTGGCCGGCGACAAGCAGGCCGCCGCGGCCGCGATCCCGCAGGACCTCATCGACAAGACGACGCTGCTGGGGTCCGTGGACCGGATCGCCGACCGGATGAAGGCCTACGCCGCCGCCGGTGTCACCACGCTCAGCCTGGCCCCGGCAGGCTTCACGCTGGAGGAGCGGATCGCCTCCCTGCGGGCCGGCAGCGAGGCCCTGGAGCGCGCCGGTCTGGCGTAGGGGAGTTCAGCGGCCGTGGTGGGGGCTCGGGGGGTCTTCCCCGCCACGGCCGTCACCGGTTACAACGCGGCGGGCGCCGCGCGGTTACGACCCCGGCGCTCCTTCTTTCCCTCGTACGGCCGAGCCGGCCGACCCGTTCGGCCGATGCTTTCGACACCCGTGTTGCGTCTCCTTTCCGCCCGCATTTGACTTCTTCTTTGCGGAATGCTGCGGAATGCCGGGAAGCGTGCGGAGAGGTGGCGTCCATGGTGTCGGCCAGGAGTGTGTTCCAGGAGATCCTCGACAACGACGAGTCGTTCCGGCTCTTCTGTTCCATAGCCGCCGGCGGGGAGTCCCAGGGCGGCTGGGAGAACGGGCGGATCGCCGCGTTGGTCCCGCAGAGCGAACGCGCGCTCGCCCCGAAGATCGCCCGCCACGGCGCCGACGAGGACAAGCATGGACGCATCTTCACCGCCCTGCTGAAGAAGCGCGGGCTCACCCCCGTCGCCGTACCGCCCGAGACCGACTACACGATGCTCCTGGAGCGGCACGGCATCGGTCTCGCCCACGACAGGCTCCGGCGCGACGAACCGCTCACCGCGGAGGACATCGTCGTCTACCTCGCGCACAGCCGGGTCACCGAACAGCGCGCCGCCGACCAGATGCTGGTGCTCCTGCGGCACTTCGCCGACCACCCCGGCATCGGCAGGGCCGTACGCGTGATCTCCCACGACGAGGACAACCACCTCGCCTACACCCACGAGGAACTGCTGCGGTTCGCCGCCGCCGGGCACGGCCGGCTGATCCAGCGCACCCTGCGCGCGTGCGCCCTCGCCGAGATCCGCGTCCACCGGGACGTCAGCCTCGCCGTCATGGCCCGCATGGGCCGCATCCTGGGCTGGTCCGGGGCGAAGTGCGCCCTGCTCGCGGCCGGTATCCACGCGGTGTACGCCTATGAGCGCCTCGGCGGCTGGCGGCGCATGGTCGGCCTCCGCATGCCCCGCCGCCGCGACGCCCTCGGCGGTCCCGCCACCCCCGCCCACGAGTTCGCCTGAGCCCCGTGGACCCGTGCCCGCGTGAGCCCTGAACCCGTGAAAGGGCCTCACAGCCAGTCGCGCCGCTTGAACAGCCGGTACAGCAGCACCTCCAGGGCGGCCATCACGAGGATCACCGCCGGATACGACCACAGCCAGTGCAGCTCCGGCATGTGGTCGAAGTTCATGCCGTAGATTCCCGCGATCATCGTGGGGACCGCGGCCATCGCCGCCCACGCCGAGATCTTCCGCATGTCGTCGTTCTGCCGCACGCTGATCTGCGCCAGATGCGCCGACAGGACGTCCGACACCAGCCGGTCAAGGGCTTCCACGGACTCGTTCACGCGCGTCAGGTGGTCTCCCACGTCCCGGAAGAACGGGCGTGCCTTGTCGCGCACGAACGGCACCCCGCCACCGGTCTGCCCCGTGCCCGCCAGCCGGCTCAGGGGCAGCGCCAACGGGCCGGTGGCCCGGCGGAACTCCAGGATCTGCCGTTTGAATCCGTAGATCCGGGACGCGGTGCCCCGCGAGCCGCCGCCATCCGGGCGGAACACCTCCGCCTCCAGCTCCTCCAGATCGGTGCCCAGCTCCGTCGCCACCTCCAGATAGTGGTCGACGACAGCGTCGCAGACCGCGTACAGCACGGCGGTCGGGCCCTTGTCGAGCATCTCCGGCTCCTCCTCCAGCCGGCGCCGCACGGCGGCCAGCGGAGAGCCCTCGCCATGGCGAACGGTGACCACGAAGCAGTCGCCGATGAAGACCATGATCTCGCCGGTCGAGACGGTGTCGCCCTCCGGCTCGTACACGACCGGCTTCAGCACCATGAACAGCGAGTCGTCGTACACCTCCAGCTTGGGCCGCTGGTGCGCCTTGAGGGCGTCCTCGACCGCCAGCGGATGCAGCCCGAACTCCTGCGTGACCAGTCCGAACTCCCGCTCGGACGGCTCGTGCAGACCGATCCAGACGAACCCGCCGGCCGCCCGCGCCTCGCTGAGCGCGTCGGACAGGTCCTCCGGGCCCTCGGTGCGGTGCCCATGCCGGTAAATCGCACAGTCGACGATCACGGAGCACATTCTCCCTTCGGCCGGTCACTGGTGCAGGCGCTGATACGCCTACCCTGGGCCGCATGCCCACGCTGATCCTCGTCAGGCACGGACGTTCCACCGCCAACACTTCCGGGATGCTCGCCGGCTGGACGCCGGGCGTCGCCCTGGACGAGCGCGGCGCGGCCCAGGCCGCCGCGCTGCCCGGACGGCTCGCCGCCCTGCCGCTCTCCGAGGTCGTCACCAGTCCCCTGCAGCGCTGCCAGGAGACGGTACGGCCGCTGCTTGAGGCCCGCCCGGGCCTGCGCGCCCACACCGACGAGCGGATCGGGGAGTGCCACTACGGCGACTGGTCCGGCCGCAAGCTGGCCGAGCTGAAGGACGAGCCGCTGATGGAGGTCGTCCAGGCCCACCCGTCGGCCGCCGCTTTCCCCGGCGGCGAGTCCATGCGCGCCATGCAGACCCGCGCCGCCGAGGCCGTACGCGAGTGGAACGCGCGCGTGGAGCGCGACCACGGCGCCGACGCCGTCTACCTCATGTGCTCCCACGGTGACATCATCAAGTCCCTGGTCGCCGACGCCCTCGGCCTCCACCTCGATCTCTTCCAGCGGATCTCCGTGGAGCCGTGTTCCGTCACCGCGATCCGCTACACCCGTCTGCGGCCGTTCCTCGTTCGCCTCGGGGACACCGGGGATTTCGCTTCGCTCGCCCCCCGCGAGGAACCTGGTGAGGGCGACGCACCGGTCGGGGGTGGTGCGGGCGCACCGTGATCGTCGGCCGCAGTAGGGTGAAGCGATCCACACACTCGCCCCTCCGCACCGGTCCGCACCGCTGCAACCCCCGAACCCTCTCCCCCCTCTCACTCTCAATGGAGACAGGACGTGTCCCGTCAGGTGTTCCTCTACGACCCGCCGGACCGCTTCGTGGCCGGCACGGTCGGACTGCCCGGGCGCCGTACGTTCTTCCTCCAGGCCACCGCAGGCCCCCGGGTGACCAGCGTGGCTCTGGAGAAGACCCAGGTGGCCGCGCTCGCCGAGCGCATGGACGAACTGCTCGACGAGGTCGTGCGGCGGAGTGGCGGCAGCGCCGCCGTCCCCGCCGTGGCGCCTTCCGAGATCGCCGACTCCGCCCCCCTGGAGACCCCCATCGAGGAGGAGTTCCGCGTCGGCACCATGGCCCTGGCCTGGGACGGCGAGGAACAGCGCATGATCGTGGAGGCGCAGGCTCTCGTGGAGCTGGACGCCGACACCGAGGAAGACCTCGCCGAGGCCGAGGAGCGGCTGCTCCAGGACGAGGAGAACGGGCCCCCGATGCTGCGGGTCCGGCTGACCGGCGCGCAGGCCCGGGCCTTCGCCAAGCGCGCCCTCGACGTCGTCAACGCCGGGCGGCCGCCGTGCCCGCTGTGCAGCCTCCCGCTCGATCCGGAAGGACACGTATGTCCGCGCCAGAACGGATACCGCCGAGGGGCGTGACGCTCCCCGACACGGCCGCCGCCGAGCTGCTCGCGCGGGGCGAGCTGACCGTGCGCGGCCGGATCCGCGAGGCGTCCAACGCCGCGCTGTTCTGCACCGTCGCCCTCGACGGCCGGGAAGCGTCCTGCATCTACAAGCCGGTGGCCGGGGAACGGCCGCTGTGGGACTTCCCCGACGGCACCCTGGCCGGCCGCGAGGTGGCCGCCTACGAGGTCTCCGAGGCCACCGGCTGGGGGCTCGTCCCGCCCACCGTGCTGCGCGACGGGCCGTACGGCGAGGGCATGTGCCAGCTGTGGATCGACGCCCAGGCCGACGCGGAGCTGCTCGCCCTGGTCGACGCCGAGGAACCGGAGCCCGGCTGGAAGGCGATCGGCCTCGCCGACGTCGGCGGGGGCCGCACCGCGCTCCTCGTGCACGCGGACGACGAGCGGCTGCGGCGGCTCGCCGTCCTGGACGCGGTGATCAACAACGCCGACCGCAAGGGCGGCCATCTGCTGCCCACGCCCGACGGGCGGCTCTACGCCATCGATCACGGCGTCACCTTCAACGTCGAGAACAAGCTGCGCACCCTGCTGTGGGGCTGGGCCGGGGAACCCCTGACCGCCGAGGCCGTCGAGGTCCTCGAAGGACTGCGCGACGCCCTCGGCGGGCCGCTGGGCGAGCGGCTGGCCGGACTGATCACCCCGGCCGAGACGGACGCCACGCGCGCGCGTGTCGACACCCTGCTCAGTACGCCCGTGCACCCGGAGCCGGGCGGGGAGTGGCCGGCCATCCCCTGGCCGCCGGTATGAGCACCGGGAGCACATCAGGCGCCGAGACGCAAGAGGGCCCATCCGGCCATCCAGCGCGATCCCGTTCGTATACGCAGCTCGTGGCCGGTTAGGCTCATGTACATGCATGCCTGGCCCGCTTCCGAGGTCCCCGCCCTGCCTGGTCAGGGCCGCGACCTGAGGATCCACGACACCGCGACCGGCGGTCCGGTCACCCTCGACCCCGGTCCCGTCGCCCGAATCTACGTCTGCGGCATCACCCCGTACGACGCGACCCACATGGGG
Organism: Streptomyces filipinensis; assembly: GCF_014649495.1. GTDB lineage: Bacteria > Actinomycetota > Actinomycetes > Streptomycetales > Streptomycetaceae > Streptomyces > Streptomyces filipinensis. The sequence goes on from NZ_BMTD01000006.1 coordinate 180,393, forward strand.
CACGCGGCGACCTACAACGCGTTCGACCTGGTTCAGCGCGTGTGGCTCGACACCAAGCGGCAGGTCCACTACGTCCAGAACGTCACCGACGTCGACGATCCGCTGCTGGAGCGCGCGGAGCGGGACGGCGTCGACTGGGTCGCCCTCGCCGAGCAGCAGACGGCCCTCTTCCGCGAGGACATGACCGCCCTGCGGCTGCTCCCGCCCCAGCACTACATAGGCGCCGTCGAGGCGATACCCGGCATCGTCCCGCTCGTGGAGCGGCTGCGCGACCTCGGCGCCGCCTACGAGCTGGAGGGCGACATCTACTTCTCCGTCGAGTCCGACCCGAACTTCGGCAGGGTCTCGAACCTCGACGCGGCCGCCATGCGGCTGTTGTCGGCCGAGCGCGGCGGCGACCCGGACCGCCCGGGCAAGAAGAACCCGCTGGACCCGATGCTGTGGATGGCGGCCCGTGAGGGCGAGCCCAGCTGGGACGGCGGCACCCTCGGCCGGGGCCGCCCCGGCTGGCACATCGAATGCGTGGCCATCGCCCTCGACCACCTCGGCATGGGCTTCGACGTCCAGGGCGGCGGCTCCGACCTGGCCTTCCCGCACCACGAGATGGGCGCCTCGCACGCCCAGGTACTCACCGGCGCGTTCCCCATGGCCAAGGCCTACGTCCACGCCGGCATGGTCGCCCTGCACGGCGAGAAGATGTCCAAGTCCAAGGGCAACCTGGTCTTCGTCTCGAAGCTGCGCCGCGACGGCGTCGACCCGGCCGCCATCCGTCTCGCGCTGCTGGCCCACCACTACCGCGCCGACTGGGAGTGGACCGACCAGGTCCTGCAGGACGCCGTGGCCCGCCTCGGCCGCTGGCGTTCGGCCGTCTCCCGCCCCGACGGCCCGTCCGCCGACGCGCTGGTGGAGGAGATCCGCGAGGCCCTCTCCAACGACCTGGACGCCCCCGCCGCACTCGCGGCCGTGGACCGCTGGGCGGCCCGGCAGGAGCAGGAGGGCGGCACCGACACCGGCGCCCCGGGCCTGGTCACACGGGCGGTGGACGCGCTGCTCGGGGTGGCTCTCTAAGCACCCTGGGGGAAGCGCCCGACAGGGGCGCGGGGCTGTGGGGACATGCGGCTCCGCCGCGTGGGCGCGACGAGCCACGACGGGCCGTCGGACGCGCGACGGCATGTCCCGGCCTCTGGGAGCGCATCGACGACGAGAAGCACGTCCCGGCCCCCCGGAGCGCATCCGAGACGAAAGAAGGGGCGGTCCCCCGCACGGGAACCGCCCCTTCGCCGTACCGCAGTCGTGCCCTCAGTCCTCCGAGCCGTCCTCGTCATCCTCCCTGGGCCCCCCGCCACCGGCCGGAGGCCTCTGCTTACCGCCCGGAGGGCCTACGTCCCGGCGCCGCAGATACCGCTCGAACTCGCGGGCGATCGCCTCGCCCGAGGCCTCCGGCAGCTCGGCGGTGTCCCGGGCCTCCTCCAGCGTCTGGACGTACTCGGCGACCTCGCTGTCCTCCGCGGCCAGCTGGTCCACGCCGACCTGCCAGGCCCGCGCGTCCTCCGGCAGCTCGCCCTGCGGGATCCGCAGGTCCAGCAGATCCTCCAGACGGTTGAGCAGCGCCAGCGTGGCCTTCGGGTTGGGCGGCTGCGAGACGTAGTGCGGTACGGCCGCCCACAGGGACACCGCCGGGACGCCGGCGTGCGCGCACGCCTCCTGCAGGACGCCGACGATGCCCGTCGGGCCCTCGTACTTGGTCTCCTCCAGATCCATGCGCTGCGCCAGGTCCGCGTCGGACGTCACCCCGCTGACCGGCACCGGACGCGTGTGCGGGGTGTCACCGAGCAGAGCGCCCAGGATGACCACCAGCTCCACGCCCAGCTCGTGCGCGAAGCCGAGCAGCTCGTTGCAGAACGAGCGCCAGCGCATGGACGGTTCGATGCCGCGGACCAGCACCAGATCGCGCGGCTTGTCGCCGCCGACGCGGACCACCGACAGCCGGGTCGTCGGCCACGTGATCTTGCGCACCCCGCCGTCCATGAACACGGTGGGCCGGTTCACCTGGAAGTCGTAGTAGTCTTCGGCGTCCAGCGCCGCGAACACCTCGCCCTTGAACTCGCGTTCCAGATGCGCGACCGCCGTGGAGGCGGCGTCGCCGGCATCGTTCCAGCCCTCGAACGCGGCCACCATGACTGGGTCGATCAGCTCGGGAACCCCCTCCAGCTCGATCACCCAGTGCCTCCTTCCGACGTGCCCTCGCTTGACTCACCAACCTTACGGCGTCCGGCGGGGGCGCCCGCAGCCCCCTTGCGTGGGGGAGTGAACGCATCACTGCCCCGTTCGCCACCCTGGAACACCCCGCGTCAACGGGGAGCGGGGGCCGCCCGGCACAGGGGTTTCACAGAGTGCTGCGCAGCCATTGCTCGACGCTCGCGATGTGCACGGTCGCCCAGGAGCGGGCCGCCTCCGCGTCCCGGTCGCGCAGCGCGGCGAGGATCGCCCGGTGCTCGCGCAGGGTCCGCCCGACGGCGTCCTCCTGGGTGAGGCCCCGCCAGATCCGGGCCCGCGTGGTCGGCCCCGACAGTCCGTCCAGCAGCGAGCACAGCACCGAGTTGCCCGCGATGCCCACGATGCCGCGATGGAACTCCAGGTCGGCGGCGACCAGCTCCTCCACCGAGGGTTCCTCCCCGAGGGCTTCCAACTGGGCGGACAGCGCGTCCAGTTGCTGCTCGCTGATCCTGAACGCCGCCATCGCCGTCGCGGCCGGTTCCAGGATCCGGCGCACCGCCAGGAACTCCAGCACGGTGTCGTCGCGGTGGAAGTCCACGACGAAGCTGAGCGCCTCCAGCAGCAGTTGCGGATCGAGGCTGGTGACATAGGTGCCGTCGCCCTGCCGCACATCCAGGATCCGGATCAGCGACAGCGCCCGTACGGCCTCCCGCAGCGAGTTCCGCGACAGCCCCAGCTCGGCGGCCAGCTCGCTCTCCTTGGGCAGCCGGTCCCCGGGCCGCAGCGCACCGGAGACGATCATGCCCTTGATCTTCTCGATCGCCTCATCGGTGACTGCCATGACCGGCCTCCTGTCGCCCGCCCCGAAGCCTCAGACATCGGATGTCTCTGCCCCATTATGCGGGCTGGACGGCCCGGCTCTCCGGGCAGACGAAAGGGGCGCCCCCGTCGGCGCGGGGGCGCCCCTTTCGGGCGTCCGGACCCGGTGCGGCGGTCCGGCGTCACGGTGCGGCCGGTCCCGGTCAGGGAGGCGGACCGGCCGCACCGGGGCCTACTTCTTGTCGAGCACGTCCTGCACCTTCGCGCGGACCTCGTCCGTGGCCAGGCCTCGGATGGTCAGCGTCGTACGGCGGCGCAGCACGTCGTCCGCCGTCTCGGCCCACTCGTGGTCGCGGGCCCAGACGACCTGCGCCCAGATCTCCGGGGCGTCGGGGTGGACCCGCTCGGCCAGCTCCGGGTTCTCGTTCGCCATGCGGGCGATGTCGAAGGCCAGGGAGCCGTAGTGGGTGGCCAGGTGCTTGGCGGTGTCGGCGGCCATGCGCGGACCGGGCGCCGGGTGGTCCACCAGGAGGCGGTGGGCGACCGCACGCGGGTTGGCGACGCCGGGCAGCGGCAGCTTCTTGGGCAGGGACGAGATCGGCTCGAAGTCGTCGCCGAGCGGGTGACCCGGCAGCGCCTCCAGCTTCTGCATCACCGTACGGCCGATGTGCCGGAACGTGGTCCACTTGCCGCCGGCTACGGACAGCATGCCGCCCTTGCCCTCGGTCACCACCGTCTCGCGCTTGGCCTTGGCGGTGTCGCCGGGACCGCCCGGCAGCACCCGCAGGCCGGCGAACGCGTAGGTGATCAGGTCGCGCTTGAGCTGCTGGTCCCGGACGGAGAACGCGGCCTCGTCCAGGATCTGGGCTATGTCCTTGTCGTTGACGGACACGTCCGCCGGGTCGCCCTCGAACTCCTCGTCGGTGGTGCCGAGCAGCAGCATGTCCTCCCAGGGGAGGGCGAAGGTGATGCGGTACTTGTCGATCGGGGTGGCGAGCGCGGCCTTCCAGGGGGAGGTGCGCTTCAGCACCAGGTGCGCGCCCTTGGACAGGCGGATGGACGGCGCCGCGCCCGGGTCCTCCATCCTGCGCAGGTGGTCGACCCAGGGTCCGGTCGCGTTCAGCACCAGACGGGCGTTGACCCCGAACTCCTCGCCGGAGGTCCGGTCCTTGAGGTCGGCGCCGGTGACCCGGCCGTTGGTGAAGCGCAGGCCGGTGACCTCGGCGTGGTTGAGGACGACCGCGCCCGCCTCGACGGCCGCGCGGACCGTCATCAGCGCCATGCGGGCGTCGTTCATCTGGTCGTCGCCGTACACGGCCACGGCCTTGAGGTTCTCGGTGCGCAGCTCGGGCACGTCCTGCGCCGCCTTGGCGGGGGAGAGCAGGTGGCCGACGCCGTCACCGAACGCGGAGAGCGCGGAGTAGGCGAAGACGCCCGCGCCGAGCTTCGCCGCGCCGTGCGGCCCGCCCTTGTACACGGGGAGGTAGAAGGTGAGCGGGTTCGCCAGGTGGGGGGCCACCTGGCGGGAGACCGCACGGCGCTCGAAGTGGTTCTCCGCCACCAGCTTCACCGCGCCGGTCTGCAGGTAGCGCAGACCGCCGTGGAGCAGCTTGGAGGAGGCGGAGGAGGTGGCGCCGGCGAAGTCGCCGGCGTCGACCAGAGCCACCCTCAGGCCGGACTGCGCGGCGTGCCAGGCGGTGGAGATGCCCAGGATGCCGCCGCCGATCACCAGAAGGTCGTACGACGCCTTGGAGAGCTGCTCCCTGGTCTCGGCCCGGCTCGGGTTCGAGCCGGAGGCCGGGTGCGTCCCCAGGGCAGGCACGGACTGCAGGGTGGACTGACTGGTCATATCGGGTACTTACTCCTCGTCAGAGCTGTCGTGGGGCAGCTCAGTCCTCGTCCTCGATCCAGCCCATGGTCCGGTCGACGGCCTTGAGCCAGTTCTTGTACTCACGGTCGCGGGTGTCCGCGTCCATACGGGGGGTCCACTCGGCGGCCCGGCGCCAGTTGGCGCGCAGTTCGTCGGTGCTGGACCAGAAGCCGACGGCGAGGCCGGCGGCGTAGGCGGCGCCGAGGCAGGTGGTCTCGGCGACCATCGGGCGCACCACGGGCGCGTCCAGGACGTCGGACAGGGTCTGCATCAGCAGGTTGTTGGCGGTCATGCCGCCGTCGACCTTGAGGGTCACCAGCTCGTCGCCGGAGTCCTTCACCATGGCGTCGGCGATCTCCCGCGTCTGCCAGGCCGTGGCCTCAAGGACGGCGCGCGCGAGGTGCGCCTTGGTGACGTACCGGGTCAGACCGGCGATCACACCGCGGGCGTCGGAGCGCCAGTGCGGGGCGAACAGACCGGAGAAGGCCGGCACGAAGTAGGCACCGCCGTTGTCCTCGACCGAGAGCGCGAGCGTCTCGATCTCGGCGGCGGTGGAGATCAGGCCCATCTGGTCGCGCATCCACTGCACCAGCGAGCCGGTGACGGCGATCGAGCCCTCCAGGGCGTAGACCGTCGGCTGGTCACCGATCTTGTAGCCGACCGTGGTCAGCAGACCGGCGTAGGAGTTGATGATCTTGTCACCGGTGTTCATGACCATGAAGGTGCCGGTGCCGTAGGTGGACTTGGTCTCGCCCTCGGAGAAACAGGTCTGGCCGAACAGGGCCGCCTGCTGGTCGCCGAGCGCGGAGGCCACCGGGATGCCGCCGAGCAGGTCGCCCAGCTTGCCGCCGGTGACCTCGCCGTAGACCTCGGCCGAGGAGCGGATCTCCGGCAGGATCTGCAGCGGCACGCCGATGGACTCGGCGATCTTGTCGTCCCACTGCATGGTGTGCAGGTTCATGAGGAGGGTGCGGGAGGCGTTGGTGACGTCGGTGACGTGCTTGCCGCCGTTGACACCGCCGGTCAGGTTCCAGATGACCCAGGTGTCCATGGTGCCGAAGAGGATGTCGCCCGCCTCGGCGCGCTCCCGCAGGCCGTCGACGTTGTCGAGCAGCCAGCGGGCCTTGGGGCCGGAGAAGTACGAGGCCAGCGGGAGGCCGGTCTCGCGGCGGAAGCGGTCCTGGCCGACGTTTCGGCCGAGCTCCCGGCAGAGGGCGTCGGTGCGGGTGTCCTGCCAGACGAGGGCGTTGTAGACGGGCTCACCGGTGTTCTTGTCCCACAGCACGGTGGTCTCGCGCTGGTTGGTGATGCCGATGGCCTTGATGTCGTCACGGGTGATGCCGGCCTTCTGGATGGCTCCGGCGACGACTTCCTGGACGTTGGTCCAGATCTCGTTGGCGTCGTGCTCGACCCAGCCCGGCTTGGGGAAGATCTGCTCGTGCTCCTTCTGGTCGACGGAGACGATCCGGCCGTCCCGGTCGAAGACGATGCAGCGCGAGGAGGTGGTGCCCTGGTCGATCGCCGCGATGAAGGGGCCTGCGGTGTGAGCGTCGGTCACTGTGTGCTCCTGAAAGATCCGTGGTGAAGGGGCTTTACGTACGGCGCGTGCTTCGAGGCGGTGTCTAAGCGAAGGCGACGTTGTATATGCCTGCCGCGATGGCGCCGCCGATCAGCGGACCGACCACCGGGATCCAGGCGTAAGCCCAGTCGGAGCCGCCCTTGTTGGGCAGCGGCAGCAGAGCGTGCACGATGCGCGGGCCCAGGTCACGGGCCGGGTTGATCGCGTAGCCCGTCGGGCCGCCGAGGGACAGACCGATCGAGACCACCACGAGCGCGGTGATCAGACCGCCGAGGATGCCGAGGCCGTTGCCCTTGTCGTTCAGGCCCTGGGTGAGGACCGCCAGGATCAGCACGACGGTGCCGATGATCTCCGTGGCGAGGTTCTGCGCCACGTTGCGGATCTCCGGACCGGTGGAGAAGACACCGAGGACCGGGCCGGCGCCCTTCTCCTGGGCCTCGACCGCCTTGGCCGTGGTGGCCTGCGCACCCGGACCGCCGACGATCTCCTTGTCGGTCAGGTGAGCGTGGAACTGTCCGTAGTAGGCGACCCACACCAGGGTCGCGCCGATCATCGCGCCGAGCAGCTGGCCGGCGAGGTAGGTCGGAACGTTGCTCCAGTCGCCGTCCTTGATGGCCAGGGCGACGGTGACGGCCGGGTTGAGGTGCGCGCCGGACAGCGGTCCGGAGATGTACACGGCCGTCAGGACGGCGAAGCCCCACCCGAAGGTGATGGCGAGCCAACCGGCGTTACGGGCCTTCGAGGCCTTCAGTGTGACGGCCGCGCAGACGCCGCCGCCGAGCAGGATGAGTATGGCGGTACCGATGGTCTCGCCGATGAAGATGTCGGAGCTGGACACCCGCGACTCCTTTGTCCTTCGTCCAGGGATAGCCGAACCCCGGGTCCCTCCGGTGGTTCTGGCGCCCTCGGGGGTGAGAGCGATTGCCGGTCCTTGGCGTTGTCACACTCTAGCGCGTATTGCCGGTAGGTGTTCGACAATGCCGACCGATGGACGGGAGTCTTGCTTCGGCGTTACGCATGCGTCAAGGGTTCTGTTATCGAAAACAGGATCGTTATTGATCGCTGCCGCTTATCACTCTTCGCGCGCAGACGTATGGATTTTGCTCCATATGTCCATTTCAGGGTATGGCGACAACCGGAACGCCGCCCGGCGTCCCGGTTTGTCCCCCCAGAGAGCCGCGCAGCGGCTCAGAACCGTCCCGCGCCCAGGTCCCTGGACACCGCGCGGGCACAGTCGCGCACCGCGGCGATCAGCTCGGGATGCAGCTCACCGTCCCGGCACAGCCGCTCCACGGCGCCGGTGACGCCGACCGCGCCCACGGGCATGCGGCGCCGGTCGTGGATGGGGGCGGCGACGGACGCCACGCCCTCCCAGGTCTCCTCCACGTCGGCCGCGTAGCCCCGCGCACGCGTGACGTCGAGCAGGTGCTCGAAGTCGTCCATGTCGCACACCGTGCGGTCGGTGAAGGGCTTGCGGTCGGCCTCCAGCGCCTCGCTGTGCGCCACCGGGTCGTAGGCCGAGAGCACCTTGCCGAGCGCGGTCGAGTGCAGCGGCTGCATGGCGCCGATCTCCAGCACCTGCCGGCTGTCGTCCGGCCGGAAGACGTGGTGCACGATCAGCACGCCCTGCTGGTGCAGGACCCCCAGGTACACGCTCTCGCCACTGGACCGGGCCAGGTCGTCGGTCCACACCAGGGCCCGCGCCCGCAGCTCGTGCACATCCAGGTAGGTGGTGCCCAGGCGCAGCAGCTCCGCGCCCAGCTGGTAGCGCCCGGAGGCGTCGTCCTGCTCGACGAACCCCTCCTGCTGGAGGGTGCGCAGAATGCCGTGGGCGGTGCCCTTGGCGAGGCCCAGTGACGAGGCGATGTCCGACAGGCCGAGCCGTCGCTCGCCGCCCGCGAGCAGCCGCAGCATCGCGGCCGCCCGTTCGAGCGACTGGATGTTCCGTGCCATCGCCGTCCTGCCTCCGTCCCCTATGACTGCCGCCGAACGCAGTCGTGCCGTCCATCGGTGCCGACACCTGTCGTACACCGCCGTACGTCTCGTTACCCGCCGTTCGGCAATGTCGAACACTACCGGTCCATGTCGACCTCCCGCTAATGGTCGGTCGACACCTGTTACATCACACGTGGTCCGGCCGTGGCACCACAGCCACCCGCGTCCGGCCCGTGGACGCCGCTGCCCATCCGCGCCGACTCCCGGTTACTCTGGCGCCGTGCGGCATCCCCGCCCGCCCGGGACGCCGCATAGCCGACAGCCGTCGCACCTAGGGAGCCCCTTCATGGTCTCGTTGCCGCCGTCCCCTTCCGCCGACAGCCGGACCCGTGCGTCCGCGCTCCGAGAGGCGCTCGCCACCCGCGTGGTGGTCGCCGACGGAGCCATGGGCACCATGCTCCAGGCCCAGGAACCCACGCTCGATGACTTCCAGCAGCTCGAAGGCTGCAACGAGATCCTCAACCTCACCCGCCCCGACATCGTCCGCTCCGTCCACGAGGCGTACTTCGCCGTGGGCGTCGACTGCGTCGAGACCAACACCTTCGGGGCCAACCACTCCGCCCTCGGGGAGTACGACATCCCCGACCGCGTCCACGAGCTGTCCGAGGCCGGCGCCCGGGTCGCCCGCGAGGTCGCCGACGAGTTCACCGCCAAGGACGGCCGCCCCCGCTGGGTGCTCGGCTCCATCGGCCCCGGCACCAAGCTGCCCACCCTCGGCCACGCCCCGTACATCACCCTGCGCGACGCCTACCAGCGCAACGCCGAGGGCCTGGTCACCGGCGGCGCCGACGCCCTGCTCGTGGAGACCACCCAGGACCTGCTGCAGACCAAGGCCGCCGTCCTCGGCGCCCGCCGCGGCCTCGCCGCCCTCGGCCTGGACCTGCCGGTCATCGTGTCGGTCACCGTCGAGACCACCGGCACCATGCTCCTCGGCTCCGAGATCGGTGCCGCGCTCACCGCGCTGGAACCGCTCGGCATCGACATGATCGGCCTGAACTGCGCCACCGGCCCGGCCGAGATGAGCGAGCACCTGCGCTACCTCGCCCGCAACGCCCGCATCCCGCTGTCCTGCATGCCCAACGCGGGCCTGCCCGTGCTCGGCAAGGACGGCGCCCACTACCCGCTGACCGCGCCCGAGCTGGCCGACGCCCAGGAGACCTTCGTCCGCGAGTACGGCCTCTGCCTCGTCGGCGGCTGCTGCGGTACGACCCCCGAGCACCTGCGCCAGGTCGTCGAGCGCGTCCAGGGCCTCACCCCGCCCGCGCGCGACCCGCGCCCCGAGCCCGGCGCCGCCTCCCTCTACCAGTCGGTGCCGTTCCGCCAGGACACCTCCTACCTGGCCATCGGCGAGCGCACCAACGCCAACGGCTCCAAGAAGTTCCGCGAGGCCATGCTCCAGGCCCGCTGGGACGACTGCGTGGAGATGGCACGCGAGCAGATCCGCGAGGGCGCGCACATGCTCGACCTGTGCGTCGACTACGTCGGCCGCGACGGCGTCGCCGACATGGAGGAACTCGCCGGCCGCTTCGCCACCGCCTCCACCCTGCCGATCGTGCTGGACTCCACCGAGGTCGACGTCATCCAGGCGGGCCTGGAGAAGCTCGGCGGCCGCGCGGTGATCAACTCCGTGAACTACGAGGACGGCGACGGCCCCGACTCCCGCTTCGCCAAGGTCACCCAGCTGGCCCGGGAGCACGGCGCCGCCCTGATCGCGCTGACCATCGACGAGGAGGGCCAGGCCCGCACCCCCGAGAAGAAGGTCGAGATCGCCGAACGGCTGATCGCCGACCTGACCGGGAACTGGGGCATCCGTGAGGACGACATCCTCATCGACACCCTGACCTTCACCATCTGCACCGGCCAGGAGGAGTCCCGGGGGGACGGCCTCGCCACCATCGAGGCGATCCGCGAGCTGAAGCGGCGCCACCCGGCCGTCCAGACCACCCTGGGCCTGTCCAACATCTCCTTCGGCCTGAACCCGGCCGCCCGCATCCTGCTGAACTCGGTCTTCCTGGACGAGTGCGTGAAGGCGGGCCTGGACTCGGCGATCGTGCACGCGTCCAAGATCCTGCCGATCGCCCGGTTCAGCGAGGAGGAGGTCCGCACGGCCCTGGACCTGATCTACGACCGCCGGTCCGAGGGCTACGACCCCCTGCAGAAGCTCATGCAGCTCTTCGAGGGCGCCACCGCCAAGTCCCTGAAGGCCGGCAAGGCCGAGGAGCTGGCCGCGCTGCCGCTGGAGGAGCGCCTCAAGCGCCGCATCATCGACGGCGAGCGCAACGGCCTCGAAGCCGACCTGGACGAGGCCCTCGCGGACCGCCCGGCACTGGACATCGTCAACGACACCCTGCTGGACGGCATGAAGGTCGTCGGCGAGCTGTTCGGCTCCGGCCAGATGCAGCTGCCGTTCGTCCTGCAGTCCGCCGAGGTCATGAAGGCGGCCGTCGCCCACCTCGAACCGCACATGGAGAAGTCGGACGCCGAGGGCAAGGGCACGATCGTCCTCGCGACCGTCCGCGGCGACGTGCACGACATCGGCAAGAACCTCGTCGACATCATCCTGTCCAACAACGGCTACAACGTCGTCAACCTGGGCATCAAGCAGCCCGTCTCCGCGATCCTGGAGGCCGCCGAGGAACACCGGGCCGACGTCATCGGCATGTCCGGCCTCCTGGTGAAGTCCACGGTGATCATGAAGGAGAACCTGGAGGAGCTGAACCAGCGCGGACTGGCCGCCCGCTTCCCGGTCATCCTCGGCGGCGCCGCCCTGACCCGCGCCTACGTGGAACAGGATCTGCACGAGATCTACGAGGGCGAGGTCCGCTACGCCCGTGACGCCTTCGAGGGCCTGCGCCTGATGGACGCCCTCATCGGCGTCAAGCGCGGCCTGCCCGGCGCCAAGCTGCCCGAACTCAGGCAGCGGCGCGTCCGTGCGACGGCCGCCACCGAGGTCGAGGAGCGCCCGGAGGAGGGGAACGTCCGTTCCGACGTGGCCACCGACAACCCGGTGCCGGCCCCGCCGTTCTGGGACACCCGGATCGTCAAGGGCATCCAGCTCAAGGAGTACGCGAGCTGGCTCGACGAGGGCGCGCTGTTCAAGGGCCAGTGGGGGCTGAAGCAGGCCCGCACCGGCGAGGGCCCCTCGTACGAGGAACTGGCGGAGACCGAGGGCCGCCCCCGGCTGCGCGGCCTCCTGGACCGGCTCCAGACGGAGAACCTGCTGGAAGCGGCCGTCGTCTACGGCTACTTCCCCTGTGTGTCCAAGGACGACGACCTGATCATCCTGGACGAGCACGGCAACGAGCGGACCCGGTTCACCTTCCCGCGCCAGCGCCGCGGCCGCCGGCTGTGCCTGGCCGACTTCTTCCGTCCGCAGGAGTCCGGGGAGACCGACGTCGTCGGACTGCAGGTCGTCACCGTCGGCTCGCGCATCGGCGAGGAGACCGCGAAGCTCTTCGAGGCCAACTCCTACCGTGACTACCTCGAACTGCACGGCCTGTCCGTCCAGTTGGCCGAGGCCCTGGCCGAGTACTGGCACGCCCGGGTCCGCTCCGAGCTCGGCTTCGCCGGCGAGGACCCGGCCGACATCGAGGACATGTTCGCCCTGAAGTACCGGGGCGCCCGCTTCTCCCTCGGTTACGGCGCCTGCCCCGACCTGGAGGACCGCGCCAAGATCGCGGACCTGCTCCGGCCGGAGCGGATCGGCGTCCACCTGTCCGAGGAGTTCCAGCTGCACCCCGAGCAGTCCACGGACGCGATCGTGATCCATCATCCGGAGGCGAAGTACTTCAACGCCCGCTGAGCCCTCCGGGGCTTCGGCCGCTCGTCGCCCCCACCCGCCGTTGCGCTGTCCGGGCGTGCGCGGGTGCGGGTACGGGTGCGTGGGTGCAGTCTCCCGGGCATGCCGAAAGCCCTCTGGGCCGCGCCAGGGGTGTTTCCAGGGATACCCCAGGACACGAGTGGTAAACGAGGCGTTTTGGTCGTCGGAGACGTACACTTGTCGGCCCACTACAGGCCGGTTCCCTGTCCGGGAGCCGGCCTGCTCGTCCCTCAAGGAGGTGCGCCCGGATGACCAGCACGGTCCCCGCGCTCGGAACCCGTACGGCGGAAGGCTCAGCTCTGCAGGCCGTGCTCCTCGACATGGACGGCACCCTGGTGGACACCGAGGGCTTCTGGTGGGACGTCGAGGTCGAGATCTTCGCCGGCCTCGGCCACCCCCTGGACGAGTCCTGGCGGCACGTCGTCGTCGGCGGCCCCATGACCCGCAGCGCGGGCTTCCTCCTGGAGGCCACCGGCGCCGACATCTCCCTCGCCGAACTGACCGTGCTGCTCAACGAGGGCTTCGAGGACCGCATCGACCGTGCCCTGCCGCTGATGCCGGGCGCCGCGCGGCTGCTGGCCGAACTCCACGAGCACGCCATCCCCACGGCCCTGGTCTCGGCCTCCCACCGGCGCATCATCGACCGTGTGCTGAGTGTGCTCGGCCCGCACCACTTCGCGCTGTCCGTCGCCGGCGACGAGGTCTCGCGCACCAAGCCCTTCCCCGACCCCTACCTGCTCGCCGCCGCCGGGCTCGGGGCACGGCCGGACAGATGCGCGGTCGTCGAGGACACCGCGACCGGTGTCGCCGCCGCCGAGGCCGCGGGCTGCCGCGTCGTCGCCGTCCCCTCCGTCACCCCCATCACCCCGGCCGAGGGGCGCACCGTGGTGACCTCACTGGAAGAGGTCGACCTGGCATTTCTGCGCGGCCTGATGACGGAAATGCGCTAGCCGTTCACACTGCGTGCCATGTCCATTGGCCCGGGTGGACAAATTTCCGGGGAAGTACACCCGAGTGGAATTCCGGCCAGGCCGCCCGGCCGAATTCCACTGACTCGCCGCACAGTTGGGAGTGTGACGTTCCCCACCTCCAAGGGTCTCGACAAGCCGGGTCAAGTGTGCTGACCGACCCACTTCGGGCGGGACCGGCGGGGCTTTGTGTCCCGATTGGTGGGAAGCTGCACTAATCCTGCCGCTGTCGGGTTTTCGGTGTGTCCGCACCTGGTTTCACTGCGTGATGGCGGGTCAACTCGCGGGGCCGTGAGCGCCCCTGCGGGCGCGGACTAATCTCGTCGCGAGAACATCGCCGCAACCCCCCGTGATCCGCCGCACCACCCATGCATGTCGGATACACGGAGCCGAACAGCTCTGGAGAAACTCCCGCATGAACCGCAAGACTTTGGTGCTGCCGGCGGTGGCCGGCCTGCTCACCCCGGTTCTCGCCGCGTGCGGCGGATCCGACGGCGGCAGCAAGAGCGGCGACGCCATCGTCGTCGGCACCACGGACCGGTTCACCGCCACCAGCGACGCCCCGGCGCCCCTCGACCCGGCCTACGCCTACGACGTCGGCACCTGGAACATCCTGCGCCAGACCGTGCAGACGCTGATGGCCCAGCCCAAGGGCGAGGGCGACCCCGTCCCGGACGCCGCCGAGAGCTGCTCCTTCACCGACAGCGGCAGCGAACGCTACGCCTGCAAGCTCCGCGACGGCCTGACGTTCGCCGGCGGCGACCCGGTGACCGCCCAGGACGTCAAGTACTCCATCGAGCGTGCCCTGCGCATCAAGGCGACCAGCGGTGTGTCCTCCCTGCTGAACACCATCGACACCATCGAGACGCAGGGCGACCGCGAGGTCGTCTTCCACCTCAAGACCGCCGACGCCACCTTCCCGTACAAGCTGTCCACCCCGGTCGCGGCCATCGTGAACCCGAAGGACTACCAGAAGGGCAAGCTGCGCGACGGCTTCGAGGTCGACGGCTCGGGCCCGTACACCTTCCACGCCGACACCAGCGGCAACGCGATCACCACCGCCACCTTCACCAAGAACCCCGCCTACAAGGGGGCCGTGAAGGTGAACAACGACAAGGTGGAACTGCGCTCCTTCGCCGACGCCGACGCCATGAGCGCCGCCATCGACAAGGGTGACATCGACGTCATGAGCCGCACCATGTCGCCCGCCCAGATCCAGAAGCTGGACGCCGGCAGCGACGACAACGTCGACCTCGTCGACATGCCCGGCCTGGAAATCCGCTACCTGGCCTTCAACACCGACGCGCCGAGCGTGAAGTCCAAGGCCGTACGCCAGGCCATGGCCCAGATCATCGACCGCGCGGCCCTCGTCTCCAAGGTCTACGGCACCCAGGCCGAGCCGCTGTACTCGCTGGTCCCGGCCTCCGTCACCGGCCACTCCAACTCGTTCTTCAACAAGTACGGCAACCCCAGCGTCGTCAAGGGCAAGGACCTGCTGACCAAGGCCGGCATCACCACCCCGGTCAAGCTGACCCTGCACTACACCACCGACCACTACGGCTCCGCCACCAAGAAGGAGTTCGAGGTCCTGCAGCAGCAGCTCAACAACAGCGGCCTGTTCGACGTCTCCATCCAGGGCCACACCTGGGAAACCTTCCGCCCGGCGGAGCAGAAGGGCCAGTACGACGTCTACGGCATGGGCTGGTTCCCCGACTTCCCCGACGCGGACAACTTCCTCGCGCCCTTCCTCGACAAGGACAACTTCCTCGGCTCCCCGTACTCCAACAGCGCCATCCAGCGCACCCTGATCCCCGCGTCGCGCCGCGAGGCCAACCGGCTCAACGCGGCCAAGAGCCTGACGCAGATCCAGGACACCGTCGCCGAGGACGTGCCCGTCCTGCCGCTGTGGCAGGGCAAGCAGTACGTCGCCGCGCGGGACGACATCACCGGTGTCGCCTACGCCCTCAACTCCTCCTCGACGCTCCAGCTGTGGGAGCTCGGCCGCGGTGTGAGCGGCTGACGGCTCTCTCATCCGGGGGCCGGGGACGGCTGCCCCGGACAACCCGGGGCCAGGACGGCGGCCCCGGGGTGACGAACCGACGACAAGGCACATTTCAAGTGAACATGCGCAACCAGTGGCCGGTCCTGCCCATCGTGGCGGGGCTGGCCTCCGGCCTGTTGACCGGCTGCGGCTCGGAGAGCGGTGATTCCGGGGGGACCGGCTCCTCCGTGGTGATGGGGATGTCCGACGACGTCCTCGCCACGGACCCGGCATCCGGCTACGACCCCGGCTCCTGGCTGTTGTTCGACAACGTCTTCCAGTCGTTGCTCAGCTTCCCCAAGGGCGCGACCGAACCGCAGCCGGAGCTGGCGAAGGAGTGCTCCTTCACCGACTCCCGCGCCACGGTCTACCGGTGCGTGCTCAAGGACGGCCTGAAATTCAGCAACGGTGACTCCCTCACCTCGAAGGACGTGAAGTTCTCCTTCGACCGCATGCTGAAGATCAACGACCCCGCGGGGCCCGCGATCATGTTCCCGATGCTCGGCAGCATCGACACCCCGGACGCGAAGACGGTCGTCTTCCACCTGAAGTCCTCCGACGCCACCTTCCCCAGCAAGATCGCCTCCGGCGCGGGCTCGATCGTCGACCACCGCCAGTACGACGCGAACGGCCTGCGCACCGACGACAAGGCCGTCGGCTCCGGCCCCTACGAGCTGGACTCCTTCGACAAGGACCAGGCGGTCTTCTCCGTCAACGGCAACTACAAGGGCACCGCCAAGATCAAGAACTCCGGCGTCACGCTGAAGTTCTTCCACGGCGACCGCACCGCCCTGAAGCAGTCCCTGCTCGACGGCGACATCGACCTCGCCTACCGAGGCCTGTCCGCCTCCGACATCGCCGGCCTCGACCAGCAGGACGGCAGCAAGGGCGTCGACGTCATCGAGGGCACCAGCGCCGAAGTCCAGCACCTGGTCTTCAACATGAAGGACCCGGTCGCCGGGAAACTCGGCGTCCGCAAGGCCATGGCCTACCTCATCGACCGCGACGCCCTCATCAAGAACGTCTACCAGGGCACCGCCACCCCGCTGTACTCGATCATCCCGGCGGGCATCGTCGGCCACAACACCGCGTTCTTCGACACCTACGGCGCCCGCCCCTCCCAGGCCAAGGCCGCCGCCGCGCTGCGCACCGCCGGCATCACCGGCAAGGTCAAGCTCACCCTGTGGTCCACGCCGTCGCGCTACGGCCCCGCCACCGACGAGGAACTCAAGGCCATCGCCGGACAGCTCAACGCCAGCGGCCTGTTCGACGCCGACGTGAAGTCCGCCGCCTTCGACCAGTACGAGAAGGACATCGCGGCCGGCAAGTACGGCGTCTACGTGAAGGGCTGGGTGCCGGACTACCCCGACGCCGACAACTTCACCGCGCCGTTCTTCGGCCAGGGCAACGTGCTGGACAACAACTACCGCAACCGCGCCATCACCGGCACCCTCATCCCCGCCACCGCCGCGCAGAGCGACCGGTCCGCCACCGACAAGGACTTCGCACGGCTGCAGAGCATCGTCGCCGCCGAACTGCCCGTCCTGCCCGTCTGGCAGGCCAAGCAGTACGCGGTCGTCCGCGACGGCGTCTACGGCCTGGAGTACTGCCTCGACGCCTCCACCGTGTTCCGGTTCTGGGAACTCAGCAAGAGCTGAACCCGGCTGACGCCGCCGAAGCACCGAAGGGCGCCCCTCTCCACGCGGAAGGGGCGCCCTTCGCCGTCACGGCGGACCGTCCGGCTACTGCGCGCCGGGACGCACCAGCCCGCTCTCGTACGCGTACACCGCCGCCTGCACCCGGTCCCTGAGACCCAGCTTGGTCAGCACATGCCCCACATGCGTCTTCACCGTCGTCTCGCTGACGAACAGATCCGCCGCGATCTCCGCGTTCGACAGGCCGCGCGCCACCAGCTTCAGCACCTCCACCTCACGGTCGGTCAGCGTGCTCAGCGTGTTCGGCACCGGCTCCTCACCGGACGGCAGATGACCGGCGTACTTGTCCAGCAGCCGGCGCGTGATGCTCGGGGCCAGCATCGCCTCACCGGCCGCCACCACCCGGATCGCCTGCACCAGCTCGTTGGCCGGCGCGTCCTTCAGCAGAAAACCGCTCGCCCCGGCCCGCAGCGCCTCCACCACGTACTCGTCCAGATCGAACGTGGTCAGCACCAGCACCTTCGCCGGACCGTCCCGGCCCGGGCCGGTGATCTGCCGGGTCGCCTCCACGCCGTCCATCCGCGGCATACGGATGTCCATCAGCACGACGTCCGGCTGCAGGGCCCGTACCTGATCGAGGGCCTGCAAGCCGTCACCGGCCTCGCCGACGACCGCGAGATCCTGCTCGGCCTCCAGGATCATCCGGAAACCCGTACGCAGCAGGGGCTGGTCGTCGACCAGTAGGACACGGATGGCCACGTGACACTCCTTCGCTAGTCCCGGACCATTCTGCCCTGCCCGTGCTCCGTACCTCACACCGTCCCGGGCTCGGCCGCCCGCACCGGCAGCGGATACGGCGGGGGAGTGCCGCCGAACTCCGGACAGTGCGCCTGGTGATCGCACCAGCCGCACAACTTGGTCGGCCGTGGCCGCCACTCCCCGCTCTCCGTGGCCTGCCGGATGGCGTCCCACAGCGCGCGCAGCTTGCGCTCCACCCGCTCCAGATCGGCGAGGTCCGGGTCGTACGTCAGCACATCCCCGCTGCCCAGATAGACCAGCTGCAGCCGCCGCGGCACCACTCCCTTCAGCCGCCACACCACCAGGGCGTAGAACTTCATCTGGAACAGCGCGCCCTCCGCGTATTCCGGCCTCGGTGCCTTCCCCGTCTTGTAGTCGACGATCCGGACCTCACCGGTCGGCGCCACGTCCACCCGGTCGATGATCCCGCGCAGCCGCAGCCCCGACTCCAGCTCGGCCTCCACGAACAGCTCCCGCTCGGCCGGCTCCAGCCGTGTCGGATCCTCCAGCGTGAACCAGCGCTCGACCAGCCGCCCGGCCTCGGCCAGCCAGCCGGCCAGCCGCTCCCCGTCCGGATCGTCGGCGAACAGCTCCGTGACCTCCGGCCTGCTCTCCCGCAGCCGGTCCCACTGACCAGGGATCAGCGACTTGGCCCGCGGCGCCGTCCGCTCCGCCGCCGGCGCGTCGAACAGCCGCTCCAGCACCGCGTGCACCAGCGTGCCCCGCGTCGCCGCCGCGCTCGGCTTCTCCGGCAGCCGGTCGATCACCCGGAACCGGTACAGCAGCGGACACTGCATGAAGTCACTGGCCCGGGACGGTGACAGCGAAGTCGGCGCCACGGCCACCCGCCCGGCACCGCCTTCGGCCCCGCCCCCCACCGCGACCTCCGGCCCGGCTACGGCACCCGGGTCAGGGGCCACCTCCGGAGCCGGGCACACCCCGGAAGCGGGGGAGGTCTCCGAAGCGGACGCGCCCTCGGGAGCGGGGGAACCGTCCGAAGACCCAGGCCCCCCGTGCGCCTCCGCGGCCGCCGATGTGCTCGGCACCGGCGCGGGGGCCGCCGGAGCCGTCATGGGGGTCGCCGACCGCCCCTCGCCCGGATCCGTCTGCTCGGCGCGGCCCGGCAGGGCTCCCGCGTCCTCGATGCTGCTGTCCATGTCCACAGACCTTACGGCCCACCACTGACAGTCACCCACTCGTCGCCCGCCCCGGCCACGCGACCGCGGGGCGAACACAAGGGGTGCCGG
Organism: Streptomyces filipinensis; assembly: GCF_014649495.1. Lineage (GTDB taxonomy): Bacteria > Actinomycetota > Actinomycetes > Streptomycetales > Streptomycetaceae > Streptomyces > Streptomyces filipinensis. The sequence continues at coordinate 199,402 of NZ_BMTD01000006.1, forward strand.
GGCGAAACGCGCCACCACGGCCGCATACCATCGACCAGAGACCCTTCCGTCCGGCAGGTGCGGAAGACGCTTCGAACGAGGGGACACCGTGGACGTGAGCGGCGGGAGCGGGCAGCCGCGGTCCGGCAAAGACGAGCCGGCCGAGCACCCCGCGGGTCCGACGGCCCCGACGACCGGCCCCACCCACCACGCCGGCCCGGAGCCCGAAGAACCCGCCGCGCGCCCAGCCGCCGAGAACACCGGTGACGCGACCGCCCCCGAAACCACCGCCGACACGGACGCCGACGGCACGACCGGCGTCACGAGGGCCACGGGTACGGGCGACGCCCCGCCCGCGGAGCGGACCCCCGACGGCGACGGCCCGGAGGACACCGGCGCCGGCAGCGCGACGGGCGACACCGCCGGCGGGACCCTCGGGGGCGCCGACGAGCCCGGCACCGCGACCGGCGACACCAGCGGCACGGGATCCCAGGCCCACGGCACGAGCTCCGAGGCCCACGGCACGAGCTCCGAGGCCCACGGCACGAGCTCCGAGGCGGACGGCACGAGCTCCGAGGCGGACGGCACGAGCTCCGAGGCCCACGGCACGCCCGCCCCGCCCCCCACCCACCCCGAAGACGCCCCGGCACCCGGTACCGGCACCCCGCGCGGACCAGAACCCGAGCACAGGTCGCTCGCCCACTCCGGCATCGCCAAGGGCGAACCCCCGCGGCCGCGGCCCAAGGAGCCCGGTGGGGGCATCCTCATGGGACGGCCCTTCGGCGTGCCGGTGTACGTCGCGCCGAGCTGGTTCCTCGTCGCCGCCCTGATCACCTGGGTCTTCGGCGGCCAGCTCGACCGCGTGCTGCCCGAGCTGGGCGCCGCCCGCTACCTGGTCTCCCTCTTCTTCGCCGTCGCCTTCTACGCCTCCGTCCTGGTCCACGAACTGGCCCACACGGTCGCCGCGATCCGCTTCAAACTCCCGGTCCGCCGCATCCAGCTGCAGTTCTTCGGCGGCGTCTCCGAGATCGAGAAGGAGGCCGAGACCCCGGGCCGCGAATTCGTCCTGGCCTTCGTCGGCCCCCTGCTCTCCCTCGTCCTCGCCGGGCTGTTCTACCTCGCCATGAAGCCCGTCGAGCCCGGCACCGTCCCCGGCGTCCTGCTCGCCGGCCTTATGATCTCCAACCTCATCGTGGCGATCTTCAACCTCCTGCCCGGCCTGCCCCTGGACGGCGGCCGCATGCTCCGCGCCGTCGTCTGGAAGATCACCGGCAAACCCATGAGCGGCACAGTCGCCGCCGCCTGGGTCGGCCGCGCGCTCGCCGTCACCGTCCTGATCGGCCTGCCCCTGCTGAACCAGTCCGGCGCCCTCGGCGGCGACAGCGCGGACGCACGCGGCATGGACACCGTCACCGACGCCCTGCTCGCGGCCATCCTCGCCGCGATCATCTGGACCGGTGCCGGCAACAGCCTGCGCATGGCCCGCCTGCGCGAACACCTTCCCGAGCTGCGCGCCCGCGCCCTCACCCGGCGCGCCGTACCGGTCGAGACCGACACCCCGCTCTCCGAAGCCCTGCGCCGCGCCAACGCCGCCGGAGCCCGCGCCCTGGTCGTCGTCGACGCCCACGGCAACCCCCTCTCCCTGGTCCGCGAGTCCGCCATCGTCGGCGTACCCGAACACCGCCGCCCCTGGGTCCCCGTCAGCGGCCTCGCCCAGGAACTGAGCGACGGCATGCGGGTCTCCGCCGAGCTGGCCGGAGAAGAACTCCTGGACGTCCTGCGCGCGACCCCCGCCACCGAGTACCTGGTGGTCGAGGAGACCGGCGAGATCTACGGCGTCCTGTCGGCGGCGGACGTGGAGCGGGCCTTCGTCAAGGCGATGGCAAGGCCCACCCCCTAGCACCCCCGGCCGGAGCGCGCCCCGCCTCGGGCGCGGGGCGGTGCCCCCGTACGGTCACCGGCGCGATGGGCCACCCACGGCCCGCGCCCTCCGCACGCACCGCAGGCCCCCGCCCCCCTCCACTGGTCGGAGACCCCCGCAGGGAACCGGTAGTCTGGTCACATGTCCGAACCGACCGGTGCCGCCCGCAGGCGCGGGCCCTTCAAGGTCGGGGACCAGGTACAGCTGACCGACCCCAAGGGTCGCCACTACACGTTCACGCTCGAAGCCGGGAAGAACTTCCACACCCACAAGGGCTCCTTCCCGCACGACGAACTGATCGGCGCTCCCGAGGGCAGCGTTGTCCGCACCACCGGCAACGTCGCCTACCTCGCGCTGCGCCCCCTGCTCCCCGACTACGTCCTGTCCATGCCCCGCGGGGCAGCCGTCGTCTACCCCAAGGACGCGGGGCAGATCCTCGCCTTCGCCGACATCTTCCCCGGCGCACGCGTCGTCGAGGCCGGCGTCGGCTCCGGCTCGCTCAGCAGCTTCCTGCTGCGCGCCATCGGCGACCAGGGCATGCTGCACTCCTACGAGCGCCGCGAGGACTTCGCCGAGATCGCCCAGCAGAACGTCGAGCGCTACTTCGGCGGCCCGCACCCCGCCTGGCAGCTCACCGTCGGCGACCTCCAGGACAACCTGTCCGACACCGACGTCGACCGCGTCATCCTCGACATGCTCGCCCCCTGGGAATGCCTGGAGGCCGTCTCCAAGGCCCTCGTCCCCGGCGGCATCCTCTGCTGCTACGTGGCCACCACCACCCAGCTCGCCCGGACCGTCGAGTCCATCCGCGAGATCGGCTGCTTCAACGAGCCGACCGCCTGGGAGACGATGATCCGCAACTGGCACATCGAGGGCCTCGCCGTCCGCCCCGACCACCGCATGATCGGCCACACCGGCTTCCTGCTCACCGCCCGTCGCCTCGCCGACGGCGTCGAGCCCCCCATGCGCCGCCGCCGCCCCGCCAAGGGCGCCTACGGCGAGGACTACGCCGGCCCCAACGCCGACGGCGGCACCGGCCGCTGACCGACCCCCACACAGCACAACGCACGGGCGCCGTGCCCGAGTTCCCCGCACCCACGGGAACTCGGGCACGGCGCCCGCACGTTGACACGGCACCAGGACGCCCAGCCCCCGCCGGTGAGCCCCCCCCGCCTGCGGAAATCCCGGACCCCGCCGTTCCCCCGCACTGTGACGTGTGGCACCATGCTGGCCACCCCCCACCGGCACAGCCCTCCTCACAGGAGACACTCCTAGTGCAGCAATCCGCCGTTCCGGAGCTCGCCCACACCCACACCCGGCCCATCCACTGGGTCGCCACCGCCACAGCCGTCGCCGGTGTCGTGGCCCTCTCCTCCGTCGTACAGCCCGGATCGGCCACGGCCGCCCAGGCCGCCCCCGGCACACACACCACATCCGCCCACGCCGCCGTCCCACCGCCCGGCACCACCGGCGTGGATTTCCCGCTCCGGTGCGGACCCGTGCAAGCCGTGGTCGCCAAGAAGGCCACCGGAGACCTCGACGGCGACGGCAGACCGGAAACAGTCGCGGTCGTGCACTGCGACTCCGCCATGGGCACCCCGCCCGACGGCGTCTACGTCCTCACCCGGTCCACCGACAACGGCACACCACGCATCGTCGCCACCCTCGTCGACCCCAAGGACCGGCTCACCGTCACCGACTTCTCCCTGCGGGCACGAACCGTCGGCGCCACCCTGCTCGGCTACTCCTCCGACGCCGTCCCCAACTGCTGCCCCGACCTGAAAACCCCGGTCGAATGGCACTGGAACGGCAGCGCGTTCATCCGCTCCACCCCCGCCGACGCCCACAGCGTCTGACAGCGGGCCCGGCCCGGACTCACTCCGCGTCGGGCCCGTACACCTCGACCCCGTCCCCGACGCGGCGCACATGAATGCACTCGCCGGGACACTCCCTGGCCGAATCCACCACGTCCGCGAGCAGCGGCAGCGGCACCGGCGTCGTCGCCCCGGCGCTCTGCAGCAGCTCCTCGTCCGCGCCCTTCACATAGGCCAGCCCGTCGATGTCCAGCTCGAACACCTCGGGGGCGTACTGGGCGCAGATCCCGTCGCCGGTACACAGGTCCTGATCGATCCAGACCTCCAGCGCCTCCCCACCCGGGGCCTCCTGCTGCACGGTCACCTCTCCTGCCGTCGAATCGCCGGACGGAACCGGCGCCGCACGGGCCAGCCGGGTCCGCACCAGCGGCTGTTGAACACCCCCGACCCTACCTCCGGCCGTTCTCCGCCCACGCTCCACCCGGACTCCACCGCCACGGGTTTCCCTCCCACCCCACTCGGGTACCAGCGCCCGACCAGCACAAGGGCGTCCGCGCCCCGGCACCCACCACTTCCAGCCGGGCCGGCCGTGACACCGCCCGTGCGAACCGTCGCTCTGCGTGAGGAACGCGCGAGCGCCCCGAGTGCTGCCCGCACACCGGCCCAACCCGCCCCACCGGACAACTCCGGCCAGTCCTGAAGGGTTTTGACCACGCAATGCCCGGAACAAGCTGCTTCCCCATCACGTTGAGTGGGTATCCCCTCCGTGCGAGGGAGAGCGCACCGGGTGACCGACGACACACCTTGACAGTCTTTGTGATCTAGGGGTTTCAATCGACACCCACCCAGGTAGGGTCTGGAAGCGTCCAGCTCCCCTTGGAGGAGGTGAGGACCGTGGCAGCCCACGACGACGACATGAACCGCGGCATCCGCCCGGGACGAGGGTCCGACGACCCGGCCGGGCAGATCGCCTACCTTGAGCAGGAGATCGCCGTCCTGCGACGCAAGCTCGCCGACTCTCCGCGACACACGAGGATTCTCGAAGAGCGGATCGTCGAGCTGCAGACGAACCTGGCCGGCGTGTCCGCCCAGAACGAAAGGCTGGCCAATACCCTCCGCGAGGCCCGCGACCAGATCGTGGCCCTCAAGGAAGAGGTCGACCGGCTCGCCCAGCCGCCCGCCGGCTTCGGCGTCTTCCTGCAGGCCAACGAGGACGGCACGGCCGACATCTTCACCGGCGGCCGCAAGCTCCGCGTGAACGTCAGCCCCAGCGTCGACCTCGACGACCTGCGGCGCGGCCAGGAAGTCATGCTCAACGAAGCGCTCAACGTGGTCGAAGCCATGGAGTACGAGCGCGTCGGCGACATCGTCACCCTCAAGGAGATCCTGGAGGACGGCGAACGTGCCCTCGTCCTGGGGCACACCGACGAGGAACGGGTGGTACGGCTCGCCGAGCCGCTGCTGGACGTCACCATCCGGCCCGGCGACGCCCTCCTGCTCGAACCCCGCTCCGGCTACGTCTACGAGGTCGTCCCCAAGAGCGAGGTCGAAGAACTCGTCCTCGAAGAAGTCCCCGACATCGGCTACGAGCAGATCGGCGGCCTCGGCAACCAGATCGAAGCCATCCGCGACGCGGTCGAGCTGCCGTACCTCTACCCAGACCTCTTCAAGGAGCACGAGCTGCGCCCGCCCAAGGGCGTCCTGCTCTACGGCCCCCCCGGCTGCGGAAAGACGCTCATCGCCAAGGCCGTCGCGAACTCGCTGGCCAAAAAGGTCGCCGAGGTCACCGGCCAGGCCGCCGGCAAGAGCTTCTTCCTCAACATCAAGGGCCCCGAGCTGCTCAACAAGTACGTCGGCGAGACCGAGCGGCAGATCCGCCTCGTCTTCCAGCGTGCCCGGGAGAAGGCCAGCGAGGGCACCCCGGTCATCGTCTTCTTCGACGAGATGGAATCCCTCTTCCGCACCCGGGGCTCCGGCGTCAGCTCGGACGTGGAGAACACCATCGTCCCCCAGCTCCTCGCCGAGATCGACGGCGTGGAAGGCCTGCAGAACGTGGTCGTCATCGGCGCCTCCAACCGCGAGGACATGATCGACCCCGCCATCCTGCGCCCCGGCCGCCTCGACGTGAAGATCAAGATCGAGCGCCCCGACGCCGAAGCCGCCAAGGACATCTTCGGCAAGTACCTCACCGAACGCCTCCCGCTGCACACCGACGACCTCGGCGAGCACGGCGGCGACAAGGCCACCACCGTCCAGAGCATGATCCAGACGGCGGTCGAGCAGATGTACGCCGAATCCGAGGAGAACCGCTTCCTGGAAGTCACCTACGCCAACGGCGACAAGGAAGTCCTTTACTTCAAGGACTTCAACTCCGGCGCCATGATCGAAAACATCGTCGGACGCGCCAAGAAGATGGCGATCAAGGACTTCCTCGAAAAGAGCCAGAAGGGCCTTCGCGTCTCCCACCTCCTCCAGGCGTGCGTGGACGAGTTCAAGGAGAACGAGGACCTGCCCAACACCACCAACCCCGACGACTGGGCCCGCATCTCCGGGAAGAAGGGTGAACGGATCGTCTACATCCGCACCCTCATCACCGGAAAGCAGGGCGCGGACACCGGACGCTCCATCGACACGGTGGCGAACACCGGTCAGTACCTGTAAAAGCAGGGCGGCTGCGGGTGCCCTCGCCGGGTACCCGCAGCCGACTGTTTTTCTGGCCACGACCGGAGCAGGCAATGACGCAAATGATCTCCCCACCAGCGCAAAGGCGTTCTAGGCTCGTTCCTACCGCCGAGTCGCGCAGTGCGGGGACGGGCACCGCACACGCACCGGAGCGCCAGCGGTACGTGAGCGGCGCCCTCGACCGAGGGTGCCGCCGGGCAAGGAGGGCCGCATGACCGTACGGCGAGTAATGGGCATCGAGACGGAGTACGGGATCTCCGTCCCCGGCCACCCCAACGCCAATGCCATGCTCACCTCATCCCAGATCGTCAACGCCTACGCGGCGGCGATGCACCGGGCCCGCCGGGCCCGCTGGGACTTCGAGGAGGAGAACCCGCTGCGAGACGCGCGAGGCTTCGACCTCGCCCGGGAGGCCGCCGACGCCAGCCAGCTCACCGACGAGGACATCGGCCTCGCCAACGTCATCCTCACCAACGGTGCACGGCTCTACGTCGACCACGCCCACCCCGAATACAGCGCCCCCGAGGTCACCAACCCCCGCGACGCCGTCCTCTGGGACAAGGCCGGCGAACGCATCATGGCCGAAGCGGCCGAACGAGCGGCCCAGCTCCCCGGCGCCCAGCCCATCCACCTCTACAAGAACAACACCGACAACAAGGGCGCCAGCTACGGCACGCACGAGAACTACCTGATGAAGCGGGAAACCCCTTTCTCGGACATCGTGCGCCACCTCACCCCCTTCTTCGTCTCCCGCCAGGTCTTCGCCGGAGCCGGCCGCGTCGGCATCGGCCAGGACGGCCACGAACACGGCTTCCAGCTCAGCCAGCGCGCCGACTACTTCGAAGTCGAGGTCGGCCTGGAGACGACCCTGAAGCGGCCCATCATCAACACCCGGGACGAACCGCACGCCGACGCGGAGAAGTACCGCCGCCTGCACGTGATCATCGGCGACGCCAACCTCTCCGAGATCTCGACCTACCTCAAGCTGGGCACGACCGCCCTGGTCCTGTCCATGATCGAGGACAGCTTCATCGCGGTGGACCTGGCCGTGGACCAGCCCGTACGCACCCTCCACCAGGTCTCCCACGACCCCGGCCTCAAGCGCCTGGTCACCCTCCGCAGCGGCCGCACCCTCACCGCCGTCCAGCTCCAGATGGAGTACTACGAGCTGTCCCGCAAATACGTCGAGGAACGCTACGGCGCCGACGCCGACGAACAGACCAAGGACGTCCTGAGCCGCTGGGAGGACACCCTCACCAGGCTCGAGAACGACCCCATGAGTCTCGCCGGCGAGCTGGACTGGGTGGCCAAGCGCGAACTGATGGAGGGCTACCGCCGCCGGGACGGCCTCGACTGGGACGCCGCCCGCCTCCACCTCGTCGACCTCCAGTACGCCGACGTACGCGCCGAGAAGGGCCTCTACAACCGCCTGGTGGCCCGCGGCCGCATGAAGCGCCTCCTGGCAGAGTCCGAGGTCGACCAGGCCCGTACGAAGCCCCCGGAGGACACCCGCGCCTACTTCCGAGGCCGCTGCCTGGAGCAGTACGCCGACGACGTGGCCGCGGCCAGCTGGGACTCGGTCATCTTCGACCTGCCCGGCCGGGACTCCCTCCAGCGCGTCCCAACCCTGGAACCACTACGCGGAACGCGAAATCACGTCAAGGAACTGCTGGACCGCTGCCGCACGGCGGAAGACCTGGTCAGGGTCCTGTCGGGCGGCTGAGCGCGATCAACGGCGAGACCAGCGGGTACTCGTACCGCCCCGGGCGGACAGGGTGGAAATCCCCCCGCCCGGGAATCATCGAGATGGCCCCCGCACGTTGTGGAAACTGCGGGGCCGATGTCGGACCCGGCTTGTAGGGTCTGATCATCACCGATCGGCAGGCGAACTGAGCGGGGTGAGGGTTATGGCAACCAAGGACACCGGCGGCGGTCAGCAGAAGGCGACGCACTCCACCGACCAGGTCGAGGAGCAGACGCAGGACGCGCAGGCTTCGGAGGACCTCAAGGAGCGCCACGAGAAGCTGAGCGATGACGTGGACTCCGTCCTCGACGAGATCGACGACGTACTTGAGGAGAACGCGGAGGACTTCGTCCGCTCGTTCGTACAGAAGGGCGGTCAGTAGCCTTCGTATTGAAGGTTGCGGGGGAATCTGGGCTTGGGAAGCGAAGATGGCGTGAAGCGCTGTTCGCGGTGCAGGCAGCACAGGCCGCGGGCAGCGTTCGCGCGGCACAAGGCGATGCGTGACCGTTCGCAGGTCTCCCGCCGTGAGCGCACGGCGGCCTCACCGAAGCCGGGCGTGACGCGATGACCGCCGCTCGGCGGGGCCTGTGCGCGATCTGTTGAGATGCCCGGCCCGTGCATGTGGATCACTGCCACAAGACGGGTAGGGTCCGAGGCGTACTGTGCTTCAACTGCAACTCGGCCATCGGCAAGTTGGGTGACAACCCCGGCCCCGTGTGCCGGGCCGCCGCCTATCTGGAAGGAAACTCGTGGAAGCCAATACTCGTGGCACCGGGCGTCTACCAGCTGCCTTCCTGACGCCAGGGTCCTCCTCCTTCATGGACTTCCTCTCCGAGCACCAGCCCGAGCTGCTGCCCGGCAAGCGGCAGCTGCCGCCCACGCAGGGCGTGCTGGAGGCGCCGCACGGCACGACCATCGTGGCCGTCACCTTCCCCGGGGGCGTGGTGCTCGCCGGTGACCGGCGGGCGACCATGGGCAATGTGATCGCCCAGCGGGACATCGAGAAGGTGTTCCCGGCGGACGAGTACTCCGCCGTCGGTATCGCCGGTACCGCCGGCCTGGCCGTGGAGATGGTCAAGCTCTTCCAGCTGGAGCTGGAGCATTTCGAGAAGGTCGAGGGCGCCCAGCTGTCGCTGGAGGGCAAGGCGAACCGGCTGTCGACGATGATCCGGTCCAATCTGGGCATGGCCATGCAGGGGCTGGCCGTGGTGCCGCTCTTCGCGGGGTTCGACGTGGACCGGGAGAGGGGCCGCATCTTCTCGTACGACGTGACGGGTGGCCGCAGCGAGGAGCACAACTTCGCGGCGACGGGTTCCGGCTCGATCTTCGCGCGTGGTGCGATGAAGAAGTTGTACCGTGCCGACCTGACCGAGGAGCAGGCGACCACGCTGGTGGTGCAGGCCCTGTACGACGCGGCTGACGACGACTCGGCGACCGGTGGTCCCGATGTCGCCCGCCGGATCTACCCGATCATCACCGTGATCACCGAGGACGGTTTCCGCCGGCTGACGGACGACGAGTCCTCAGAGCTCGCCCGCGCGGTGCTGCAGAAGCGCCTGGAGGAGCCCGACGGCCCCAAGGCCGCCCTGCTCTGAGTGCGGGCCCCGCTTCTCATCGAGGTGATCCAGTGACCATGACAGAAAGGGACGGATAACCGGTGTCGACGCCGTTCTATGTCTCACCCCAGCAGGCCATGGCCGACCGGGCGGAGTACGCCCGGAAGGGCATCGCCCGTGGCCGCAGCCTGGTGGTCATGCAGTACGCCGACGGCATCGTGTTCGTCGGTGAGAACCCGTCCCGGGCGCTGCACAAGTTCAGCGAGATCTACGACCGGATCGGCTTCGCGGCCGCCGGCAAGTACAACGAGTACGAGAACCTGCGGATCGGTGGTGTCCGCTACGCCGACCTGCGTGGTTACACCTATGACCGTGATGATGTGACCGCGCGTGGGCTGGCCAACGTCTACGCCCAGACGCTCGGCACGATCTTCTCCTCGGCGGCCGAGAAGCCGTACGAGGTGGAGCTGGTCGTGGCCGAGGTGGGGGAGACCCCGGAGGGCGACCAGATCTACCGGTTGCCGCACGACGGGTCCATCGTGGACGAGCACGGTTCGGTCGCGGTGGGCGGTAACGCGGAGCAGATCAGCGGTTACCTGGACCAGCGTCACCGTGACGGCATGAGTCTGGCGGAGGCGCTCAAGCTGGCCGTCCAGTCCCTGTCGCGTGACACCAACGGCAGCGAGCGGGAGATTCCCGCGGAGCGTCTGGAGGTGGCGGTGCTGGATCGGACGCGTCCGCAGAAGCGCAAGTTCAAGCGGATCGTCGGCCGTCAGCTGGCGCGTCTGCTGGAGGCGGACGGTGCGGCGACGGAGGCGGAGAGCTCCGAGGAGGAGAACTCCGAGGAGGAGTAGTCCCGGGTCTCGCCCGTTTGTGTGCCCCGGCCGGTCTTCGGCCGGGGCACCATGCTGTGCGGCGGGGCGGCGGGGCGGCGGGGCGGCGGGGCGGCGGGCGCGGCGGTCAGGCCTGGCCGGCGCTCGGCGGGGCTGTGGAGGACCGTACGACGAGCTCGACGGGGATGTCCCCGGCCTCGGGCCGGCGGTCCTCCAGGACGGCAAGGAGGGCGCGCATGCCGCGTTCCCCGAACAGTTCGGCGTCGAGCCGGACGGTGGTGAGCTCCGGGTCGATGGCGGTGGCGAGGCCGAGGTCGTCGAAGCCGGTGACGGAGATGTCGTCGGGGATGCGCAGGCCGAGGCGGCGCAGGGCCTTGTAGGCGCCGGCGGCGAGTTTGTCGTCGTCGCAGACGACGGCGGTGGGCCGGGGGCCCGGTGTGGTGAGCGCGGTCTCGGTGGCGGCCAGGGCTCCTTCGATGGAGATGGGGGCCCGGGCGGTGCGGATCTCTGTGCCGGGTACGGCCGCCATGCGCGCGGCCAGTTCGCTCGCGCGGATCTCGAAGGTCCATGAGGGGACGTCGGCGGCGAGGTGGAGGATGCGGCGGTGACCGAGGCCGAGGAGGTGTTCGGTGATCTGGCGGACGCCGTCGGTGATGTCGAGGTTGACGGTGGCGGCGCCGAGGCTGCCCCTGGGGTCGCTGTCGAGCATGACGAGGGGCAGCTGGTCGCCGCGGATCGCGGTGAGGGCGTCGGCGGCCATGGAGGAGGCGATGACGCCGTCCAGGGCGGCTTGTGCGGAGGCGAAGGGGTCGCGGGCGGGGCCGATGCCCTCGGGGGAGGGGTAGAGGACGACGCCGAAGCCGTGTGCGGCGGCGACCCGTGCGGCGCCGGTGTAGACGCCGGCGAAGAACTCCGTCGTCAGCGCGGGGACGACCAGCAGGACGGTGCGGGTGTGGCCGAGGCGGAGGTTGCGGGCGGCGAGGTTGGGGCGGTAGCCGAGGTCGCGCGCGGCTTCGCGGACGCGTTCGGCGGTGGTTTCGGAGACGCGGCCGCGCCATTTGTCGCCGAGTACGAGTGAGACGGCGGCTTGGGAGACCCCGGCCGCCTGGGCGACGTCCCGGCTGGTCGGGCGCGTGCTGCTGCGTGCCACCGTGGGCCTGCTCCTGTTCGTCTGGACGGGGAACAGCGCTCATGGTACGTATGGGAGAGGAAGTTATACGTACAACGTCGGGGCGAGCCAGTGCCCCGGGGTGAGTCGCTGGAGGGCAGCACACATGGCCACGGGATACCTGGAGATACTCCGGGCGAGGCACGCGCTGCGGCTGCTCACCGGCACGCTGGTGGGCCGGCTGCCCAACGCGACCGCCGCGATCGCCCTGGTGGTGTTCGTCCGGGCCGAGGGCGGCACCTACAGCCTCGCCGGCGCTCTCGCCGCGGTCTACGGCGTGGCGAACGCCGTGGGCCAGCCGGTGCTGGGCCGGCTGGTCGACCTGTACGGCCAGCCCCGCGTCCAGTTGCCGGCGGCCGTGCTGGCGGCGCTGTCGATGACGCTCTTCGCGTGCTGTGGCACCGATCCGTTGCCGCTCGCGTACGGGGCGGTGGCGGCGGCCGGTCTGTTCACGCCGCCCCTGGAGGGCGGCCTGCGCGCGTTGTGGCCGTCGGTGCTGCGCCGGGACGAGCAGGTGCACACCGCGTACGCCATGGACGCGATCGCACAGGAGATCATGTACATGGTGGGACCGCTGCTGGTGACGCTGTGCGCGGCGCTGTGGGACGAGCGTGCCGCCCTGCTGGTGCTGAACCTCCTGGGGGTGCTGGGCGCGCTGTCGGTGGTGGCCTCGCCGCCTTCGCGCGCGTGGCGGTCGGCTCCGCGTGAGGCGCACTGGCTGGGTGCGCTGCGCTCACCGGGGCTGCTGGCGCTGCTCGGCGCGTTCGTGTTCGTCGGTATCGCGCTGGGTTCGATCACGGTGGCGTCGGTGTCGTACGCGGACGGTCATGGAGGTGACGCGGTCTACGGCTGGATGCTGGCGGGGCTCGGGCTCGGGGCGCTGGTCGGCGGCACGGTGTACGGGGCTCGTCAGTGGGCGGGGGTGCCCGAGCGGCGACTGCGGGTGCTGGTGGCGCTTCTGGCGGTGTGTTATCTGCCGTTGACGCTGACACCGGGTCCGGTGGCCATGGTGCTGCTGGCGGTGGTGTCGGGGGTGTTCCTGGCGCCCTGTATCGCGTGTGCGTTCATCATCGTGGACCGGCACGCGCCGAGCGGCACGGTCACCGAGGCTTTCTCCTGGCTCGTGACGACGTTCACGGTGGGTGCGTCGGTGGGTACGGGGGTGGCGGGGCCGGTGGTCCAGGCCGGTGGCACGGTGTGGGGTTTCGCGGTTCCGGGTGCGGCGGGGGCCGTGTCGCTGCTGGTGCTGCTCGGCACGGGACGGGTCCTCGCAGCTCCCGCGCGGGGCGGGGTCGTTGCGTCTTCATCGGAAAATGATCCAAATCGTGCTGTCGAACCCCGTTTCAGCTCAGGGGATCGGGCGTAATGTTCAGTCATGGACCGCCGCATTTTCGGGCTGGAGAACGAGTACGGCGTCACGTGCACGTTCAGGGGACAGCGGCGCCTGTCTCCTGACGAGGTGGCGCGGTACCTCTTCCGCCGTGTCGTGTCATGGGGCCGCAGCAGCAATGTCTTTCTGCGAAACGGCGCCCGGCTCTATCTCGACGTGGGCTCACATCCGGAATACGCGACACCCGAATGTGACAACGTGATCGAACTGGTCACCCACGACAAGGCCGGCGAGCGCATTCTCGAAGGACTCCTGGTGGACGCCGAACGACGCCTGCACGAGGAGGGAATCGCGGGCGACGTCTACCTGTTCAAGAACAACACCGACTCGGCGGGCAACTCCTACGGCTGCCACGAGAACTATCTGGTGGCGCGGCACGGGGAGTTCTCCCGGCTGGCGGACATCCTCATCCCGTTCCTGGTGACGCGGCAGCTGCTGTGCGGGGCGGGGAAGGTGCTGCAGACGCCGCGCGGTGCGGTGTACTGCGTCAGTCAGCGCGCGGAGCACATCTGGGAGGGCGTGTCCTCGGCGACGACCCGTTCGAGGCCCATCATCAACACCCGTGACGAGCCGCACGCGGATGCCGAGCGCTACCGCCGGCTGCATGTCATCGTCGGTGACTCGAACATGTCCGAGACGACGATGCTGCTGAAGGTCGGTGCCACGGACCTGGTGCTGCGCATGATCGAGGCGGGCACCGTGATGCGGGATCTGACCCTGGAGAACCCGATCCGGGCGATCCGCGAGGTCAGCCATGACATCACGGGCCGCCGTAAGGTGCGTCTGGCCAGTGGGCGGGAGGCCTCGGCGCTGGAGGTGCAGCGCGAGTACTTCGACAAGGCCGTGGACTTCTGCGACCGCCGCGGGATCCGCACGGGCACGGTCGCGCAGGTGCTGGAGCTGTGGGGCCGCACGCTGGACGCGATCGAGAGCGAGGAGCTCGACCGGATCGCCACCGAGATCGACTGGGTCATGAAGTACCAGCTCATCGAGCGGTACCGGGCGAAGCACAACATGACCATGTCGCATCCGCGGGTCGCCCAGATAGACCTCGCCTACCACGACATCCACCGCCGTCGTGGTCTGTACTACCTGCTGGAGAAGAAGGGTCAGGCGACCCGGGTCTGCAACGACTTGAAGATCTTCGAGGGCAAGTCGGTTCCGCCGCAGACCACTCGCGCCCGGCTGCGCGGTGACTTCATCCGGCGGGCCCAGGAACAGCGCAGGGACTTCACCGTCGACTGGGTGCACCTGAAGCTCAACGACCAGGCGCAGCGCACCGTGTTGTGCAAGGACCCGTTCCGCTCGGTGGACGACCGGGTGGAGAAGCTGATCGCCGGAATGTAGGGGAAAGCGGGTGAGTCAAGCGTTTCGGGTGTGAAATGCCGGAACGCCACACGGGCGTCGTACGTTTCCCGTACGGCGCCCTTCTCACACCGTAGAGTTGCGCGCACGCCATCACAGGATCGACCGATTACGAGGCTCTTCCGTGCGCCGACGCTCCCTCCTCCTCGCTGCCGTACCCGCAGGACTGGTCACTGTCGCCGGGTGCGGTGACGGCAAGTCCGACTCCAGCAAGGCGAGTGCCTCACCGTCGCCGTCGGTGTCCACGCCGCCTCCGCCGAAGATCGTGGAGGGGCCGTTGCCGGCGATCACGGCGGGCACGAAGTTCGGTGAGAAGCCGACCGTGGCCAAGGGGCCGGGTGAGCCGTCGAAGAACCTGGCGGTGAAGACGGTGATCGCGGGCAGCGGCCGGACGATCGCGGAGAACGACTTCGTCCGGGCGGACTATCTGGGGCAGATCTGGGACACGGCCAAGGTCTTCGACAACTCCTACGACAAGAAGCGCCCGCTGGTGCTGCAGCTCGCCCAGGGCACCGTGATCGACGGCTGGCGGTATGCGCTGGCGGGCAAGAAGGTCGGCAGCCGTGTCCAGATCGCGGTGCCGCCCACCTGGGGGTACGGCAAGCAGGGCAACGCGCAGGCGGGTATCAAGGGCACGGACACACTGGTGTTCGTGATCGACGTGATCGAGTCGTTCAACTCCAAGAGCTCGGCCACGGGCAAGCCGGTCCCGCAGACCGACGCCGCGCTGCCCAAGGTGGGCACCAACACCGACGGCGATGTGCCCAAGGTGACCGTCCCGAAGACGGATCCGCCGAAGAAGCTGGTGTCGACGTATGTGCTGGAGGGCGACGGCCCGGAGCTGAAGGCGGACCAGGCGGTGCTGTGCCAGTTCCAGGGGCTGGTGTGGGACGGCGGGAAGACCTTCCAGCGGACGTACGGCTCGGGACGGCTGAGCCAGTTCTCGCTGGAGCAGATGCAGCAGGCGGTCAAGGGTCTGGCACAGGGGCTGACCGGCAAGAAGGTGGGCAGCCGGGTGCTGGTGGTGGTGCCGCCGGAGCTGGGTTACGGCGACACTCCGCCCAGTGGTGGTGTCATCAAGAAGGGTTCGACGCTGGTGTTCACGGTGGACATTCTCGCGGCGATGTAGCCGGGGGTGTCTGTGGCGGGCGGCGCGGGTGCGGAGATGAAAGACTGTTCGCGTTTCGTGTCGTACACAAGCAGGAGCTTTTGACGTGAGCATCGAGAAGCCCGAGATCGACTTCCCTGGTGGCGAGCCCCCGGCGGACCTGGAGATCAAGGACATCTGGGAGGGTGACGGCCCGGTGGCCCAGGCGGGTCAGACCGTCACCGTGCACTACGTGGGTGTCGCCTTCAGCACCGGCGAGGAGTTCGACGCCAGCTGGAACCGGGGCACCCCCTTCCGGTTCCCGCTGGGTGCGGGCCGTGTCATCGCGGGCTGGGACCAGGGTGTGCAGGGCATGAAGGTCGGTGGCCGCCGCCAGCTGACGATCCCCGCCCACCTCGCCTACGGCGACCAGAGCCCGACCCCGGCGATCAAGCGGGGCGAGACGCTGATCTTCGTGGTGGACCTGCTCGGCGTCTGACGCCGGCCTGATCCACGCCGCCTCCCGCCCGGTCGACCGGCCGGGTGCGACCGGATCCGATCACCTGGGGCCCATGCCTGCTCGGGCATGGGCCCTCGGCTTTGCCACCGCACCGCGGAGCGGTACGGTCATCGGTCGGAAGCACCGGAGGAAAGGCGAAGGGCGTCGATGGCCATTGCCAAGGCTGAGCGGCTGATGAACCTCGCGCTGTGTCTGCTCGGCACACGGCGGCCGCTCAGCAAGCGTGAGCTGCGCGAGTCCATCGAGGCTTACCTCGAAGCGGGAAGCGACGACTCCTTCAACCGGATGTTCGAGCGGGACAAGGACGACCTGCGCGAGCTCGGCCTGGTCATCGCGACGGTGGAGAACCTGGACGGTGAGGTGGGCTATCTCGCCCGCCGCGACAGCAACCGGCTGCCGCCCATCACCCTGGACGCGGAGGAGGCGGCGGCACTCGGGCTGGCCGCGAAGGTGTGGCAGCAGGCCCGCCTCGCCGGTGCCGCCAGCGGTGCCCTGCAGAAGCTGCGTGCCGCGGGGCTCCCCGAGGACGTCGACCCGTACGAGGCGCACGGCGCCCTGGAGCCCCGTATCCCCGTGCACGAGGCCGCCTTCGAGCCGCTGATGCTGGCCTGCCGGGACCGCCGGCCGGTCCTCTTCGACTACCGCAAGGCCTCCGCCGTCCACCCTGAGCCCCGGCACGTGGAGCCGTGGGCGCTGGAGTGCTGGCGCGGGCACTGGTACCTGGCCGGTTTCGACCGGGACCGGGGTGCCGAGCGCGTCTTCCGGCTGTCGAGGATCACCGGCCGGGTGCGTGCGCGCGGTACGGGCTTCACCGCTCCCGTGCCCGACGTCGTCACGGTGCGCGAGACCGTCGCGAGCTGGGCCGGTGAGATCGCCGACGGTACGGCCCTGATCCGGCTGCGTTCCGGCGCCGGTTACCCGCTTCGGGCGAAGGCCACCGGGGTGCGGGAACTCGGCGACGGCTGGGACGAGTTGGAGATTCCGTACGGGCACGGCCTGGACGCCTGGCTGGTGGAGTTCGGACCGGACGTGGTGGTCCTGGAGCCGGCCGAGCTGCGCGCGGACGTGATGGACCGGCTGCGTGCCGTGGCGAAGGGCTGAGGGGGAGCAGGACTGTGGCAGGCAAACCGGTCAGGCAGGTGAACGCCATCGACCAGACCCGGCGGATGCTCTCCCTGGTGACCTACCTCCGGGAGCGGCCGGGCGCGCGGATCGCGGACGTCGCGCGTGCCTTCGGCATCACCGAGGACGAGCTGGTCGCCGACCTCGATCTGCTGCCGATGTGCGGCACCAGCTTCCGCGGCGGCGATCTGCTGGACATCGACACCGACGGGGAGCGGATCTGGTGGCACAACCCGGCCGCGCTCGGCGAGGAGGCGGCCGAGCCGCTGCGGCTCGCCGCCGACGAGGCCACGGCCCTGCTGGTGGCCGCCCGCGCGGTCGCCACGCTGCCCGGGCTGCGCGAGGGCGACCGCCAGGCGCTGCTGCGGGCCACCGCCAAGGTGGAGACCGCCGCAGGCGAGACCGCCGGCGCCAGCTCCCGGCTGTCGGTGACCTTCGAGTCCGAGGGCGGGGTGTTCGCCGATGTGGACCGGGCGATCTCCGAGCGGCGCCGGCTGTGGATCCGCTACTACTCTCCGGCCCGGGACGAGGTCACCGAGCGCGAGATCGACCCCATCCGTCTGGTGAGCGTCGGCCACACCTATGTGGAGGCCTGGTGCCGCCGCTCCGAGGCCCGGCGCACCTTCCGGCTCGACCGGGTCGCGGAGATCAGGATCCTGGACGAGCCCTCCGCGCCGCCCGAGATCGAGCTGCGGGACCTGTCCGAGGCCCTGGTGCAGCCGGCCGCCGAGGACCCGGAGGTCGTCGTGGAGGTCGGCCCGGGCGGCCGCTGGGTCGCCGAGTACTACCCGCACGACAGCGCCGATGAGCTTCCCGACGGCGGGCTGCGTATCACTCTGCGTACGCCCGATCCGGCGTCCCTGCGCCGGCTGGCGCTGCGGCTCGGCCGGGACGGCCGGATCGTCTCCCCGCCGGAGCTGGCCGACAGCGCCCGCAGGGCGGCCGCAGAGGCCCTGGCGGCGTATGAAACGCAGCCGCCGGCGGGCGCCGGACAAGCGGGGCAGTGCCCCTGAGGCGGCGCCCCCACGGGGCGCGGGCCGGGCTGGAGGTGCGGCTGAGCCCCGGGGCCCGGCCGGCCACCACGGTGCCGCGGACGAGGACGGTGCGGCGCCGGCCGGCGAACGACCACGAGAAGGAGCGAGGCCTGTGAGCGACTCTCCGGTGTCCGGTGTGGGTGAGATGACGGTGGCGGCCGCCTTCGCCGGGATGAAGAGAGTGGCCCCCGTGATGTTCAAGGCGGGCTGCCCCGACTGCCGGGGCCGTGTCGAGCTCGCCGCGAGCGCGCTGCGCCTCGCCATCGGAGCCAGCAGCCGGACGACGTTCTACTCCTTCACCTGCCCCGAGTGCGGGGCCGCCGTCCGCAAGCCCGCCGGGGAGCGCATCGTCGAGCTGCTCACCGGCGGCGGGGTCCGCACGCTCAGGCTGTACTCCACCGTCTAGTCTCGACGTCATGTTCTGGCCGATGTGCGCGGTAGTGCTGGGTTTCCTGGGTCTCGTGGTGCTGGGGGTGCTGGCCGCCCGTGTCTTCGTGGAGGCACGGCGCCTCGGGCAGCAGGTGGCGGACTCCGGGCGCCGTATCAGCAGGGCGGCGGAAGACCTGGAGCGGGCGGCCGTCAGTGCGGGCCGGGCCGTGGACGCGTTGTGATTGCCTTACCTCATGCGCTTTGGGTCACTTCGCCCTGTCACCTTGCCGGGCCAGCCAGGTACGCTGCTGGTCGCGGCCCGGAGTACGAGGCGCGGTCCGCAGAGGCGGCGGGAGTACGTACGGGGATTGTCCTGCGTTCACCCCCGGGCGTTACGATCGCTGCCAGCACGATGGTCAGACACTTGTCCGACAGGTCGTACACGCCCCGCCGCCCCGCCTCAGTGAGAAGGTGAAGACTTTATGTTCCGCAACGCACTTGAGCCGTGGCACCTGGTGCTCCTGGTTCTGGTGATCGTCCTTGTGTTCGGCTCCAAGAAGCTTCCGGACATGGCACGTTCGCTGGGCAAGTCCGCGCGCATCCTCAAGAGCGAGGCCAAGGCGATGAAGGACGAGGGCAACAAGCAGTCCACCACCTCCGCCCAGCCCGCCGAGGAGCAGACCCCGGCTCAGCGCACCATCCAGGCCGCGCCCGGCGACGTGACCAGCTCCCGGCCGGTCAACGAGCCGACGGACACGACCCAGCGCTGACGCGAGGACCGGGACATCCGGTCCGTTGCACGAGATGAGGATGTGGGTTGCTCAAGTCTGCCCGCAATAAGGAGAAGGATCCCGAGGGGCGGATGCCGCTCGCGGATCACTTGCGTGAGCTGCGCAACCGGCTCGCGAAGGGCGTCCTGGCGATCGTCGTTGTCGCGGTGGTGTCCGCCTTCTTCTACAAGGACATCATCGACTTCATCACCCGGCCGGTGCTTGAGTCGGTCGGTTGCGGACAGTCCTTCGGGCAGCTGGCCAAGACCAAGAACGCCCACTGTGCGCACATCACGGTCAGCGGCCTGCTGGCGCCGTTCACCCTGGCTCTGAAGACCGCCCTGACGGCCGGCGTGGTGCTGGCGGCGCCGGTGTGGCTCTACCAGCTGTGGGCGTTCGTCGCGCCGGGCCTGCACCGCCACGAGAAGAAGTACGCCTACGCGTTCGTCGGTTTCGGCTTCCCGCTCTTCCTGGTCGGCGGCTACCTCGCCTACCACGTGCTGCCCGTGACGGCGAAGTTCCTGGTCGACCTCACGCCGGGTGGCGCGGAGAACCTGCTCCCGCTGGACGACCTGCTCGACCTGGTCACGCGCATGGTCGTCGTGTTCGGCCTCGCCTTCGAGATGCCGCTGCTGCTGGTGATGCTCAACCTCACCGGCATCCTGTCCGGCCGTCGCATGCTCGGCTGGTGGCGCGGCATGGTCGTCGGCATCGCCGCCTTCGCGGCCGTGGCCACGCCCAGCCCCGACCCGGGCACGATGCTGGCGCTGGCGGCGCCGATCTGGGCACTGTTCTTCATCGCCGTGGCCTTCTCGCTGCTCAACGACCGGCGCCGGGCCCGCCGCGATGGCAACGGCCTGTCCGACGACGAGGCCTCCGAGCTGGACCTCACCCCCGAGGACATCGGCGAGATCGAGCCCGTACCGGCCGCCCGGGCACTGCCCGAGCAGACGAGCACGGACCGGGTCAACGGCTACGACGACGTCACCTGAGCCCGAGCCCGCGCACGATGCCCCCGCCCCCGCCGGGCGGGGGCATCCGTCTTCACGCCCCCCTCGTGGGTTCCGCGCTGTCGATCAGCGCACGTTCCGGATAATGATCGTCCTGTTGTCAGTGGGGCCGGTACGCTCGAAAGCACGATGACAGAGGACCTCTCACCGGCCGAGCGGTACGCGGCGGCCCGCAGTCGGGCAGCCGAGCAGGCCACCGCGCTCGCGTCCTTCCGCGAGATGTACGACTTCGGCCTCGACCCCTTCCAGATCGAGGCCTGCCAGGCACTTGAGACGGGCAAGGGTGTACTGGTGGCCGCCCCCACCGGCTCGGGCAAGACGATCGTGGGCGAGTTCGCCGTCCACCTCGCCCTGGAACAGGGCAAGAAGTGCTTCTACACGACCCCCATCAAGGCGCTGTCGAACCAGAAGTACGCCGATCTGTGCCGCCGCTACGGCACGGCGAAGGTCGGCCTGCTGACCGGCGACAACAGTGTGAACTCCGACGCCCCGGTGGTCGTGATGACCACCGAGGTCCTGCGGAACATGCTCTACGCCGGCTCCCAGACCCTCCTCGGCCTGGGCTACGTGGTCATGGACGAGGTGCACTACCTCTCCGACCGCTTCCGAGGCGCCGTCTGGGAAGAGGTGATCATCCACCTGCCCGAGTCGGTGACCCTGGTGTCGCTGTCGGCGACGGTCTCCAACGCGGAGGAGTTCGGTGACTGGCTGGACACCGTCCGTGGCGACACCGAGGTGATCGTCTCCGAGCACCGGCCCGTGCCGCTCTTCCAGCACGTCCTGGCCGGGCGCCGGATGTACGACCTGTTCGAGGAGGGCGAGGGCCACAAGAAGGCCGTCAACCCCGACCTCGTCCGGCTGGCCCGCATGGAGGCGTCGAGGCCGTCGTACCAGGACCGCCGGCGCGGCAGGGCGATGCGTGAGGCCGACCGGGAGCGCGAGCGCAGACAGCGCTCGCGCGTGTGGACGCCGGGCCGGCCCGAGGTCATCGAGCGCCTGGACTCCGAGGGCCTGCTCCCGGCGATCACCTTCATCTTCAGCCGCGCCGCCTGTGAGGCCGCCGTCCAGCAGTGCCTGTACGCGGGCCTGCGGCTCAACGACGAGGAGGCGAGGGGCCGGGTCCGCGCCCTGGTCGAGGAGCGCACCGCCCACATCGCCCAGGAGGACCTGCACGTCCTCGGCTACTACGAATGGCTGGAGGGCCTGGAGCGGGGCATCGCGGCCCACCACGCGGGCATGCTGCCGACCTTCAAGGAGGTCGTCGAGGAGCTCTTCGTGCGCGGCCTGGTCAAGGCGGTGTTCGCGACCGAGACCCTGGCCCTGGGCATCAACATGCCCGCCCGGTCGGTGGTGCTGGAGAAGCTCGTCAAGTGGAACGGCGAGCAGCACGCCGACATCACGCCGGGCGAGTACACCCAGCTGACGGGCCGGGCGGGCCGGCGGGGCATCGACATCGAGGGCCACGCTGTCGTGCTGTGGCAGCGGGGGATGAGCCCCGAGCACCTCGCCGGGCTCGCGGGCACGCGTACATACCCGCTGCGCTCCAGCTTCAAGCCGTCGTACAACATGGCGGTCAACCTGGTCGAGCAGTTCGGCCGGCATCGCTCGCGCGAGCTGCTGGAGACCTCCTTCGCTCAGTTCCAGGCCGACAAGTCGGTCGTCGGGATCTCCCGGCAGGTGCAGCGCAACGAGGAGGGTCTGGCCGGCTACCAGGCCTCCATGACCTGTCACCTCGGGGACTTCGAGGAGTACGCGCGACTGCGCCGCGAACTGAAGGACCGGGAGACCGAGCTGGCCCGGCAGGGCGCCGACCAGCGGCGCGCCGAGGCCGCCGGCGCCCTGGAGAGGCTCAAGCCCGGCGACGTCATCCACGTGCCCACGGGCAAGTACGCCGGGCTGGCCCTGGTACTGGATCCCGGCCTGCCCGCGGGCCGTTCCAACGGCCACCGCGGCTTCGACCACCACGACGGTCCGCGCCCGCTGGTGCTGACGGCCGAACGGCAGGTCAAGCGGCTGGCGTCGATGGACTTCCCGGTGCCGGTCGAGCCGCTGGACCGGATGCGGATCCCGAAGTCCTTCAACCCGCGCTCGCCGCAGTCCCGTCGCGACCTGGCCTCCGCGCTGCGCACCAAGGCGGGGCACATCCCGCCGGAGCGGGCCCGCAAGAAGCGTTCGCAGGCGGCCGACGACCGCGAGATCGCCCGGCTGCGGACCGCGATCCGTGCCCATCCCTGCCACGGCTGCAACGACCGTGAGGACCACGCCCGTTGGGCCGAGCGGTACCACCGGCTGCTGCGGGACACCTCGCAGCTGGAGCGCCGGATCGAGGGCCGTACGAACACGATCGCGCGGACCTTCGACCGGATCGTGGCCCTGCTGACCGAGCTGGACTACCTGCGCGGCGACGAGGTCACCGAGCACGGCAAGCGGCTCGCCCGGCTGTACGGCGAACTCGACCTGCTGGCCAGCGAATGCCTGCGCGAGCGTGTCTGGGAGGGGCTCAGCCCGGCCGAACTGGCCGCCTGCGTCTCGGCGCTGGTGTACGAGGCGCGGGTCGGCGACGACGCGATGGCGCCCAAGCTGCCCTCCGGCAAGGCGAAGGCGGCGCTCGGCGAGATGGTGCGGATCTGGGGACGGCTCGACGCTCTGGAGGAGGACTTCCGGATCAACCAGACCGAGGGTGTCGGACAGCGCGAGCCGGACCTCGGCTTCGCCTGGGCCGCGTACATGTGGGCCTCGGACAAGGCGCTCGACGAGGTGCTGCGCGAGGCGGAGATGCCCGCGGGGGACTTCGTGCGGTGGTGCAAGCAGGTCATCGACGTGCTGGGCCAGATCTCGGCAGCGGCTCCCGTCGAGGGCTCGACCGTGGCCAAGGCCGCGCGCAAGGCCGTTGATCAGTTGCTGCGGGGTGTGGTGGCCTACTCGTCGGTGGGCTGACCGGCACCTGTCCGGTGTCAGTGAGGGGGGCCGTTTCGGCCCCCCTTTCACTTATCACGGTGAGTCACTTTCGCATGTCCGTACCTCGTAACCGAACGTGTTCGAAAGGCAGCTCAGCGTATAAATGAATCTGAGCGTACTCCTGTTGCGCGGGCGATTTCAGGTGCTTGCCGAATATGACACGGCGATGATCCGGTCGGACTAAGCTCGCCCGCGGCGCACCGAGTTGAGGCAATTCGTGCGCTTGTTCCCAAACATGCGACAGATCCCATCAGTTCCATGAACCTTCCCCCCAAAAGCTCCCCCGACACCCAGCCGATTCGTCTCAGAAGGCATCCATGGTGAGTGTTCAGAAGCCTCCCGGTGGCCGTGAACGTCCCTATGCGCGCGTCCTGTTGCCCCCGGCCATAGTGATGGCCGCCGCGACCGGAGCCGCCGTCGCCCTGGCGCCGGCGTCGGCCCGGCTCGCCGTCGGCGCGCTCGGGGCACTGGCCCTGCTGCTGGTCCTCGCCACGGGTGCGGAGGCCGCCCGCCGCGGCCGCAGGCTCCGCGAGGAACAGGCCGAGTACGCCCGTCACACCGCGTATCTGGAGCACCGGCTCGCTGCCCACGACCAGCTGATCGCACGCTTCGCCGGCGACGTCATCCCGTACGGCCTGCAGCGGCTGCGCGCCGGCGAACCACTGCGGGACGTGCTGGTCCACGCCTACGACGCCGACCCCGAACTGCGCGGCCTGCCGGAGATGTACCGCGAGATGTTCCGCGTCGCGCTGCGCGGTGCCGACCACGAGATCAACATGCGCGACGCGACCGAGCGCTCCTACGTGAGCATCGCCCGCCGCGTCCAGGCCATCGTCCACCAGCAGTCCAACGAACTGCGGGAGATGGAGGAGGACCACGGCCGCAACCCCGAGGTCTTCGACGACCTGCTGCGCATCGACCACGGCACCTCGCTGATCGGCCGCCTCGCCGACACCATCGCCGTCCTCGGCGGCGGCCGCCCCGGCCGCCAGTGGCCGCTGCCGGTCTCCCTCTACAGCACCCTGCGCGGCGCCATGTCGCGCATCCTGGAGTACCGCCGTATCGAGCTGAACTCCATCGTCAACATCAACATCAAGGGCACCGCCGTCGAGCCGGTCATCCACGCCGCCGCGGAACTCCTCGACAACGCCACCCGCTACTCGCCGCCCTCGACCAAGGTGCACGTCACCGCCGCCGAGGTGCAGGCCGGTATCGCCATCGAGATCGAGGACGCGGGCGTCAGCCTCAGCGAGGAGTCCCGCGCCCGCATCGAGCAGATGATCGAGGACGCCAAGAACGGCGACGACGCCCACAACCTCGGCGAGAACCCGCGCCTCGGCCTCGCCGTCGTCGGCCGCCTGTGCAAGTTCTTCGACATGGAGGTCTCGCTGCGCGCCTCCGCCTACGGCGGCGTCCGCGCGATCCTCATCGTGCCGCGCGTGATGACCACCACCGAGCCGGGTGTCGGTGCCGCCCACGGCATCGGTGCGACGGGCGCGCCGGTGCCCGCGCTCGGCGCCGTCGAAGGCCCCAAGCGCCCGCCGAAGAGGCGCCGTCCGACCAGCCCCAAGATCCCCGCCGGGATCACCATGGAGGACGACGTACCCGAGGTCACCGAGTGGACGGCGGGCGGACTGCCGCAGCGCCGCAGCCGGATGAAGACCCCGCTGAGCCAGCGCTACGCCGAAGCGGCGGAGGTCGAGCGGGCCGAGCGCGAGGGCAGGCCCACCGTCTGGTCGCAGACCAGGTCCGAACCGAAGCCCGAGCCCGAGATGGACCCCGAGATCAGGAAACTCCGGGAGCGGCCGCCCGGCCTGGGGATCGAGGAGTTCTGGGCCGGCCTGCGCAAGGGCATGCCGGAGGACGCCACCGCCGCCGAACTGACCGACTTCACGCTGCACCCGGAAAAGTACGTGCATCTGCTCAACGACTCGGACACCACCACCCGGGCCGACGACGAGGGGGACCTCAAGTGATCCAGCAGCGAGGCAACATCGACTGGATGCTCAAGCAGCTGAACGACGGCGTACCGGGCATCGAGATGATCGTGGTCCTCTCCGCCGACGGACTGCGCATCGCCCGCTACGGCGGCGACCCCGACGCCGCCGACCGGGTGGCCGCCGCCTGCGCGGGAGTGCAGAGCCTGGCCGGCGCCATCATCAAGGAACTCCCCGGCGCCGGTGACATGAAGGTCGTCGTCTTCGAGATCGACGGCGGCTACTTCTACCTGATGAACGCCGGCGACAACGCCTACCTCGCCGTACTCGCCGACGTCACCTGCGAGCCGGGCCGGATGAGCGGCATGATGCGCGACCTCGTCGTCCGGATCGGCGCCCATCTCACCAGTCCGCCCCGGCGGAACGGGCAGACCGTATGACTCCTCCGCAACGTAAACGGCGCGAGCCGAAGCCTCCGCCGCCTCCCCAGCCACCCGCGCCCCAGCCGGCGGACGGCGAGGCCGAGCCCAAGAACCCCGAACGGCTGTACACCGTCGCCGGATCCGAGGACGGCGCACGCGCCGAACTCGACCTCGTGACCTTGATCGTGGCGCGCGACGCGCCCCAGCCGGCCGCCTCACCCGAGCAGGCCGCCGTCCTGCGACTCTGCGCCAACCCCCTGTCCGTGGCCGAGCTGTCGGCCTATCTGAACCTGCCGTTCAGCGCGATGACCGTCCTGATCACCGAGCTGATCACGGCCGAACTGGTGCAGGTGCGCGCCCCGATCGTCCGTCGGGCGGTACCCGACCGTTCACTCCTCGAAGCGGTGATGCATGGACTTCAACGGCTCTGACACCATCCCCGGCCCGCGCACCGAGGATCACCTGCCGCACACGGCCCAGGCCGCGGTGAAGATCGTGATCGTGGGCGGCTTCGGTGTCGGCAAGACCACCATGGTCGGCTCCGTCAGCGACATCAGACCGCTGACCACCGAAGAGACCATGACCCAGGCCGGCATCGGCGTGGACGACAACTACGGCTCCGAATCCAAGACCGCCACCACCGTGGCCATGGACTTCGGCCGCATCAGCGTCACCGACAAGCTGGTGCTCTACCTCTTCGGCACCCCCGGCCAGGAGCGCTTCTGGTTCCTGTGGAACGGCCTGTTCGAAGGCGCCCTCGGCGCGGTCGTCCTCGTCGACACCCGGCGCCTTGAGGTCAGCTTCGACGTCATGGGCCGGCTGGAGGAACGCGGTGTGCCCTTCGTCGTCGCCGTCAACTCCTTCCCGGACGCGCCCCGTTACCCGGTCGAGGAACTGCGCACCGCGCTCGACCTCACCCCGGAGATCCCGATCATGGAGTGTGACGTACGCCGGCGGGCCTCCAGCAAGGAGGTCCTGATGACGTTGATGCGCTTCCTGCACTCGATCGCCCTGACCGGCGCCCTCACCTGACCTCAGCCGATCCGCCCCCACACCCTTTTTCCGTTCCGGAGCGACACCGTGACGTCTGAATTCACGTCCCTGCCCGACACAGACCCCACCCGCGTCCCGCCGCCGGGCTGCCCGGCGCAGGGCCTCGGCCCCGGCGGGCTGCACCGGCTCTACGGCCCCGACGCGCAGGACCTGGGCGACCTCTACGAGCGGCTGCGGGAGCAGCACGGCTCCGTGGCCCCCGTCCTGCTCCACGACGACGTGCCCATGTGGGTGGTGCTCGGGCACGCCGAGAATCTGCACCTGGTGCGCAGCCCCTCCCTCTACACCCGCGACAGCCGGATCTGGAGCCCGCTCACCGAGGGCATGGTCAAGCCCGACCACCCGCTCATGCCGCACATCGCCTGGCAGCCGATCTGCTCGCACGCCGAGGGCAACGAGCACCAGCGGCTGCGCGCGGCGGTCACCGCGGCCATGTCCACCATCGACCACCGCAGCATGCGCCGCCACATCGGCCGCTACACCCAGGGCCTGGTCAACAGCTTCTGCGAACGCGGCCGGGCCGACCTGGTCTCCCAGTTCGCCGAGCATCTGCCGATGGCCGTCATGTGCGAGATCCTCGGCATGCCCGAGGAGTACAACGACCGCATGGTGCACGCCGCGCGGGACGCCCTGAAGGGCACCGAGACCGCCATCCAGAGCCACGCCTACGTCATGGGCGCGCTGAGCCGGCTCACCACCCGGCGCCGCGCCCGGCCCGAGGACGACTTCACCTCTCACCTGGTCACACACCCGGCCGGACTCAGCGACGACGAGGTCCGCGAACACCTGCGGCTCGTCCTCTTCGCGGCCTACGAGGCCACCGCGAACCTCCTCGCCAACGCGCTGCGCATGGTCCTCACCGAGCCGGGCTTCCGCGCCCAGCTCAGCGGCGGCCAGATGACCGTGCCGGAGGCCATCGAGCAGTCCCTGTGGGACGAGCCGCCGTTCAGCACCGTCCTCGGCTACTACGCCAAGCAGGACACCGAGCTGGGCGGCCAGCGCATCCGCAAGGGCGACGGCCTGCTGTTCGCACCCGCGCCGGGCAACCTCGACCCGCGCATCCGCCCGGACCTGTCCGCGAGCATGCAGGGCAACCGCTCCCACCTCGCCTTCGGCGGCGGCCCGCACGAGTGCCCCGGCCAGGACATCGGCCGTGCCATCGCCGACGTCGGCGTCGACGCGCTGCTGATGCGGCTGCCAGACGTGCAACTCGACTGCCCGGAAGAGGAGTTGCGCTGGCGTTCGTCCATCGCCTCCCGGCACCTGGTGTCCCTGCCCGTGCGCTTCGAGCCGAAGCCGCAGCAGGACGTCGACGGCCCGCCCCGGCCCCTGGCCGTCCCGTCGCCGTACCCCGCCCGGCAGGCCGCCCCGGCGCGTCCCGGCCAGGAGGCCCCGGCCGCCGCGCCGCACCCCGTCGCGCCCCACCCCGCGGCTCCGCGACCGGCAGCGCGTCCGCGGGGCATCTGGCGGCGGCTGCTGCACTGGTGGCGGGGCGAGTGAGGAAGCGCTCCGCGCTGAGCCGTCAGCCGCCCGCGGCTGCGCGGTGGCCGGTCGCGCACCTCCTCGCGCCCCTTCGGGGTGCTCAGTTCCCGTCGGCCCAGTCGGCGTAGGACGACCAGGCGCGGAGCGCACGCCCGCTGACGAACGTGTGCTCCGCTCCGGTGACCGGGTCGGTGAACTCCAGCCTGCGGGCGAGCAGTTGCAGCGGGCGCCGGAAGTCACCGGCCCGCACCGGGCCGGTCACCTCCGGGTACAGCGGATCGCCGAGGATGGGCACGCCGAGCGCGTTCAGATGCACCCGCAGCTGATGGGTCTGCCCGGTCGCCGGAAAGAGCCGGTACCGGGCGAGGCCGCCTTGGCGCCCGGCCGGCTCCACCAGGGTCTCGGCATTCGGCTCGCCCTCGACCTCCCGGGCCGCCTGCACCCCGCTCTCCTTCACGATCCGGCTGCGCACGGTCCGGGGCAGGACCAGTGAGGCGTCGTACGCGGCGACCGCCTCGTACTCCTTGCGCACCCGCCGGTCCCGGAACAGCGTCTGGTACGCGCCGCGCTCCTCGGGACGCACGATGAACAGCACCAGGCCCGCCGTCAGCCGGTCCAGCCGGTGCGCGGCGGTCAGCGTCGGCAGGCCCAGCTCGTGGCGCAGCCGGGCCAGCGCGGTCTCGGCCACATGCGTGCCGCGCGGGGTCGTCGCGAGGAAGTGCGGCTTGTCGGCGACGACGATGTGGTCGTCCCGGTACACCACCCCCACCGGGAACGGCACCGGCACCTCGGGGGCCAGTTCGCGGTGGAACCACACGAACATCCCCGGCCGGTACGGCGCGTCCGGCGGCACCGCCCGCCCGTCGGCGCCGACGACCCGCCCCGCGGCGAACATCGACTCGACCATCCCGGGCCCGGCCCCCGTCAGCCGCGCCACCAGGTACTCCCGCGCCGTGGCCCACGTCCCGGCATGCGGCAGCCGCACCCGCACGGGGTCGACACCGTCGATCTGGGGGAGCGGGGCGGGCGGGGGCGGGGTACGGCGTCTCATCGGGGTCAAGGGTACGAGGCGGAAAGGGGGTGCGCGACGGCCCGGCGGTCGGCAGGATGTCGATCATGCCTTTTCTCACCAGTCCGGTGCTGGCCACCGGAACCCTCGCCCGGCGCCCCCAGCCGACCCTGCCGACCGGTGACGGTCTGCTGCTGCGCCCGTGGCGGGCCGAGGACGCGCCCGCCGTGTACGCGGCCATGCAGGATCCGGTCATGCAGCAGTGGCACCTGAGGTCCGCGGACTCCGTGGCGGAGGTAGCCGGCTGGATCGAGCAGTGGCAGACGTACTGGGCGGCGGAACGGAGCGCCCAGTGGGCCGTCGTCCACGAGGCGACGGACGAACTGCTGGGCCGGATGGCGCTGCGCCAGCTCCTGCTCGGTGACGGATACGCCGAGATCGCGTACTGGACGGTGGCACAGGCCCGGGGGCGCGGCGTCGCGGCCCGCGCGGCGACCGCGCTCAGCCGCTGGGCCCTGGACGAGATCGGCTTCCACCGCCTCGAACTCCTGCACGCCGCCGCCAACGAGGCCTCCTGCCGCGTCGCCGTGAAGGCCGGCTTCGCCCTGGAGGGCACCAAGCGCAGCGCCCTGCTCCACCCCGACGGCTGGCACGACATGCACCTGCACGCCCGCATACGCGGCGACTGAGCACCGGGCGGGGACCGGTCGGTGTGAAGATGTGGTCCATGCCCGCCTACGATCTCGCCGGCCGACTCGTCGTCGGTGTCGCCTCCAGTGCCCTGTTCGATCTGCGCGAGTCGGACGCCGTCTTCCGCGAGCAGGGCGAGGAGGCCTACCGGGCCTATCAGGAGGAGAACCGCGACACCACGTTGCGGCCGGGTGTCGCCTTCGCCTTCATCCGGCGGCTGCTGTCGCTCAACGACCTCGGCGAGCCGGGGGACCCGCTGGTCGAGGTCATCATCCTGTCCCGCAACGACCCCGACACGGGGCTCAGGGTCATGCGGTCGATCCAGACGCACGGGCTGCCGATCAGCCGGGCCGTCTTCATGCAGGGCCGGTCCCCGTACACGTTCATGCCCGCGCTGAACATGTCGCTGTTCCTGTCGGCGAACGGCGACGACGTGCGGGAGGCCGTCGCCGCCGGACTGCCCGCGGGACATGTCCTCGGAGCGCCGTGCCCGGACGACCTCGCCGACCGGGAGCTGCGGATCGCGTTCGACTTCGACGGGGTGCTCGCCAGTGACGCCGCCGAGCAGGTGTACCAGTCCGGCGGACTGGAGGAGTTCCGCGCGCACGAGGCCCGTAACGCGGCGACCCCGCACGATCCCGGGCCGCTGCGTGACTTCCTCGCCGGGGTGAACCGGATACAGCGCCGGGAGGAGGAGCGGCGCAGGAGCGATCCGGGCTACGCGCTCCGGGTCCACGTCTCCATCGTGACCGCGCGCAACGCCCCCGCCCACGAACGCGCCGTCAACAGCCTCAAGAAGTGGGGCGTGGCGGTCAACGGCGCCTTCTTCCTCGGCGGCATCGACAAGGGCGCGGTCATGCGGGTGCTGGATCCGCACATCTTCTTCGACGACCAGGTCACGCACCTGCAGAGCACGTCACGGACCACGCCGAGCGTGCACATCCCGTTCGGCAGGATCAACGAGACCTGAGCCCGGGGCTCAGGCCGCCGCCGCGCCGCTCTCCTGCTCGGCCTCGATGCGGGCGTTCCAGTCGCGCTTGGAGGCCTGCCAGCCGTCCTCGTTGTGGCCCAGGCGCCAGTACCCGGAGATCGACAGGTCCGCGCGGGGGATGTCGAGCTCGACCCGCAGCAGCCGGCGCAGCTCCTTCACGAAGCCCGCCTCGCCGTGCACGAACGCGTGCACCCGGCCCTCGGGGAACTCCAGCGCGCGTACGGCCTGCAGCAGCGCCTCGCCGACCGGCCGGTCCCCGCGGTGCAGCCAGACGACCTCCACCTCGGAGTCGATCTTCTGCTCCTCCTCGGGGCCGGACACCTCCACGAAGGCGTGCGCCCGGGCACCGGGGGGCAGCGTCTCCAGGGCCCGGGCGATCGCGGGCAGCGCGCTCTCGTCGCCGGCGAGCAGGTGCCAGTCGGCGGCCGGGTCGGGGGCGTAGGCGCCGCCGGGGCCCATGAAGCGCACGGGCTCGCCCGGCCGCACCCGGGTGGCCCACGGGCCGGCCAGGCCCTCGTCGCCGTGGACGACGAAGTCCAGGGTCAGTTCCCGGTGTTGGGGATCCCAGGCGCGCACCGTGTAGGTCCGGGTCACCGGCCACTGCTCCCGCGGGAACTCGGCGCGGATCCGCTCCAGGTCGAAGGGCTCGGGGTAGGTGACGCCCTCGGGGCCGAAGAGCAGCTTGACGTAGTGGTCGGTGCAGGTGTCCGCCGTGAAGTCGGCCAGGCCGTCGCCGCCGAGCACGACCCGCTGCATGTGCGGGGTCAGGCGCTCGGTGCGGATCACATGGGCGGTACGGGCCTTGCGCGGCTTTCGTACCGGACGCTCTGCCATCACGACCTCCTGCGGATTGGTTAGGTTTACCTAAGTTAGCATCTCTCTCCGGGTCAACACCTCTTTCGCGAGCGCGGGATGGGAGCCCTTTGCCGGAATATTCCGGGCCGGGTCACCCGGCGAGCGTGGCCAGCAGCCGCTGCAGCGAGCCGCCGAGCCCCCACCGCCTGGCCAGCTGCTCCAGCGCCGCCGCGTCCCGTGGGGTGTGCGGCAGGGTGGTGTCGACATCCGGCAGCGGCACGTCGTCGGCCACCCGCACCACCTTCGGCGCGACCGCGACATAGGGCCGGGCCTCGGTGAGCCGCTTGCGCTGCGACGGCGTGAGCTTCGCCTGGGGGTCGTCGACCGCCGCCATGATCCCGGCCAGGTCGCCGAACTCGGCGAGCAGCTTGGCGGCCGTCTTCTCGCCGATCCCGGCCACGCCCGGCAGGCCGTCGCTCGGGTCACCGCGCAGCAGTGCGAGATCCGCGTACCCGCGCCCGTCGACCCCATACTTCTCGCGCAGCACCGCCTCGTCGGTCAGCTGCAGCGTGCCGACGCCCTTCAGCGGGTACAGCACCCGGATCCCGCGCGCGTCGTCCACCAGCTGGTACAGATCGCGGTCGCCCGTGACGATGTCCACCGGGCCCGCGGCGTGCGCCGTGAACGTGCCGATCACGTCGTCCGCCTCGTACCGCGCGACGCCGACCCGGGCGATGCCGAGCGCGTCCAGCACGTCCTCGATGACCGGCACCTGCGGGGAGAGGGTGTCCGGCACCTCCTCCTCGTCCGGCGCGCCCTCGTGCTCCTCGGCGACCCGGTGCGCCTTGTAGGTGGGGATGAGGTCCACCCGCCACCGCGGCCGCCAGTCGGCGTCCATGCAGGCCACCAGCTGGTCCGGCCGGTGGTCCTTGACCAGCCGGTCGATGAAGTCCAGCAGTCCGCGCACGGCGTTCACGGGCGTGCCGTCCGGGGCCTTCACGGAGTCCGGGACGCCGAAGTAGGCGCGGAAGTACAGCGATGCGGTGTCGAGGAGCATGAGTCGTCCGGTCACGTTCGCATCATGCCGTACGCCACGGACCGTCACGATGATGTGAGGTAAGTCACTTAAAAGTTTGACCATGTTGATCTCGGGGAGGCGCGGCCAGTTGTGTCCCTGCCCCCGAGACGAGAGGTACGCGTGCAATCGAGGCTTGAGGCCGAGCACCTGTTCAAGGTGTTCGGCAGACGACCGGACGACGCGGTGGAACGCCTGCGGCAGGGCGCCGAGAGAGAGGAACTGCGCGCCGGCGGCACCACCGCCGCCGTGATCGACGCCTCGTTCCGCGTGGAGGCCGGTGAGATCTTCGTGGTCATGGGCCTGTCGGGCTCCGGCAAGTCCACCCTGCTGCGCATGCTCAACGGACTGCTGGGACCGACCGCGGGCAGCGTCCGCTTCGACGGCCAGGACCTGACCGCGCTCACCGCCCGCGAACTGCGCGAGCTGCGCTCGAAGAAGATCAGCATGGTGTTCCAGCACTTCGCGCTGTTCCCGCACCGCTGCGTCCGCGACAACGCCGCCTACGGCCTGGAAGTGCAGGGCGTGCCCCGCGCCGAGCGCGAACGCCGCGCCGACGAGGCGCTCGCCCTGTGCGGCCTGGCCGGCTGGGAGAAGTCCTGGCCCGACGAGCTGTCCGGCGGCATGCAGCAGCGCGTCGGCCTCGCCCGCGCCCTCGCCACCGACGCCGACCTGCTGCTGATGGACGAGTCCTTCAGCGCCCTGGACCCGCTGATCCGCCGCGACATGCAGGACCAGCTGCTGGAGCTGCAGAAGACCCTGAAGAAGACCATCGTCTTCATCACCCACGACCTCAACGAGGCCATGCGCCTCGGCGACCGCGTCGCCGTGATGCGCGACGGCCGCATCGTGCAGACCGGCGCCGCCGAGGACATCCTGCTGCGCCCCGCGAACGACTACGTCGCCTCCTTCATCCAGGACGTCGACCGCTCGCGCGTGCTGACGGCGGGCGCCCTCATGGACACCTCGGTCACGGCCGCCGCCCCCTCGTGCGGCTGCGAGACCGCGACCCGCGAGACCCCGTTCGCGCAGCTGTGCGCGATCAGCGCCCGGCTGTCCCACCGCGTCTCGGTGGTGGACGCGGCGAACCGGGTCGTCGGTGTCGTTCCCAGGCAGCGACTGGTCGGCTTCCTCGGCGACGAGACGGCCGCTCCCGCCCCCTGCGACAACCCGGAGGGGAAGGTGATCAGCCGTGCCTAGGATCCACCTCGGCGACTGGGTCGACTCCGGCGTCAAGTGGCTGCTCGACCACCTCTCCTGGCTCTTCGACGCCGTCAAGGCGGTCATGGAGAGCATGTACGACGGCACCGACGCCGTGCTCGGCGCGCCCCAGCCGCTGCTGATGGCCGGCATCCTCGCCGTCCTCGCCTGGTGGCTGCGCGGCCTCACCGCCGGTGTCCTCGCCTTCGCCGGGTTCGCGCTGGTCGACTCGCTCGCCCTGTGGGACGAGGCCATGTCCACGCTCTCCCTGGTCCTGGTGGCCACCGTGCTCGCGCTGGTGATCTCCGTCCCGCTGGGCATCTGGGCGGCCCGCTCCAGGACGGTCAGCGCGACCGTGCGACCCGTCCTGGACCTGCTGCAGACCATGCCGTCGATGGTGCTGCTGATCCCGGCCATGCTCTTCTTCGGCCTCGGCACCGCCCCCGGGGTCGTCGCCACCCTGATCTTCGCGCTCGCCCCCGGCGTCCGCATGACCGAGCTGGGCATCCGGCAGGTCGACGCCGAACTGGTCGAGGCCGCCGAGGCGTTCGGCACCACCCCGCGCCGCATCCTCTGGCGCGTCCAGCTGCCGCTCGCCCTGCCGACCGTCATGGCGGGCGTCAACCAGGTGATCATGCTGGGCCTGTCCATGGTCGTCATCGCCGGCATGGTCGGCACCGGCGGCCTCGGCGGTGCCGTCAACGAGGCCATCGGCCAGGTCGACATCGGCCACGGCTTCGAGGCGGGCGTCGGCATCGTCGTCCTCGCCATCTACCTGGACCGGATCACCGGCGCGCTCGGCACCCAGCTCTCCCCGCTGGGCCGCAGGGCCGCCGCGAAGGCCCGCACGCGCGTGTGGTCGTACCGCCCGCGCCCGGCCGTCGCGGTCGTCGGCGTGGTCGTGCTCGCCCTGGTCGCGGGCGGCATGGGCGTCTTCGGCCGCTCCGCCGGCACCTCCGAGGCCGCCGGCCCGGACATCGGCAAGGGCAAGGAGATCAGGATCGGCTACATCCCCTGGGACGAGGGCATCGCCTCCACCTTCCTCTGGAAGGAGATCCTGGAGGAGCGCGGCTTCAAGGTCACCACCACCCAGTACACGGCCGGCCCGCTCTACACCGGCCTCGCCACCGGCCAGCTCGACTTCCAGACCGACTCCTGGCTGCCCACCACCCACGCCGAGTACTGGAAGAAGTACGGCACGCAGCTCGACGACCTCGGCAAGTGGTACGGCCCCACCTCCCTGGAGCTGACCGTCCCGTCGTATGTCAGGGACGTGAACTCTCTGGCGGACCTCAAGGACCACGCCTCCGAGTTCGGCGGGAAGATCGTCGGCATCGAGCCCAGCGCGGGCATGATGGGCCTGCTCAAGAGCAAGGTCCTCAAGGAGTACGGCCTTCAGGGCAGCTATGACGTGATCGACGGCTCCACGTCGGCCATGCTCTCCGAGCTGAGGCGCGCCTACACCAAGAAGCAGCCGGTCGTCGTCACCCTCTGGTCCCCGCACTGGGCCTACAGCGACTACGACCTGAAGAAGCTCAAGGACCCCCGGGGCGCCTGGGGCGAGGGCGACGGCGTGCACACCCTGGCCCGCAAGGGCTTCGCTGCCGACAACCCGCAGGTCGGGCGCTGGCTGAAGGACTTCTCCATGACCGAGAAGCAGCTCACCGGCCTGGAGTCGCAGATCCAGAAGGCCGGCAAGGGCGAGGAGCAGGACGCCGTCCGCGGCTGGCTCCGCCGGCACCCCGGGCTGCTCGACCACTGGGCCCCGGTCGCCGGGAAGGACGCCCGGAGCCAGGCGGCCGGGTGACCTGACCCTCCCGGACCGCCACCCGAGGGGCGGGCGCCGCCGTACGCCGCAGGGCGTCCGGCGGGTCCGCCCCTCGCGGCGTCGCGCGGTACGGCAAGAATCCGGCCAATCACTGAGGGTGATGACCGTTGGCCTGTGCGGAGGCGTGCGGCCCAGCTGGTCGGCATATTCACCCCCGTTGGGTACTCGGCCCCAGGAGAGCCCGAGCCCCCGTCATGCTGGCGCGAACCGTGAGGGTGGAGGCTCGGCGGTGTGCCGGGGATGTGACAGGGGCGTGAAACGGTTTGCCGAACATGCGTAGGGTGCAGAGAAGTCATCAGACGGGTCCGTCCCGACCCGGGCACCCGGACAGCGGCACGACGAGCGAGGGAGGGAGCCGGAGCGATGGGCGACCACAAAGAACAGCCCGTGCGGGTGGGCGCGGCCGTCCGGCGGCGCCGCCGGGCCCTGGAGCTGACCCTCGCCGTCGTGGCCGAGCGCACCGGTCTGTCGGTGCCGTTCCTCAGCCAGGTCGAGAACGACCGGGCCCGCCCCAGCCGCACCTCGCTGGAGAAGCTGGCCGACGCCCTGCGCACCACGGCCGTCGAACTCCTCGCCGCCGCCGATCCGGCGGCCAGCGTGGACGTCGTGCGCGCCGACCCGGCCGACCCGGACGACTTCGAGCCCCGCACCCGCTCGCTGGTGCGCGGCCACCACCAGCTGCACGCCTCCGAGTTCATCGGCGACCACGACGCCGGCCGCGAGTTCCAGCACCGCAACGACGAGCTGATGTACGTCGCCGACGGTGCGGTGGAGATCGAGGCGGAGGGGCGCGCGTATCGCCTCGGTCGCGGCGACACCCTGTATCTGACCGGCGGGGTACGGCACCGGTGGCGGGCGACGGTGCCGGATACGCGGGTCATCGTGGTGGCGGTCGCCGAACACATCGAGGCCGTACAGGACCGCTCACGCTAGTCGGTGGCCGGAGGATTTCGTCGTGGCCGGTCGCGCACGTCCCCCCGTCGGGGCGCGGGTCGTCTCCCTGGTGCCGTCCCTCACCGAGGCGGTGGCCGTCACGCTCCCCGGAGCCCTCGTCGGCGTCACGGACTGGTGCACCCACCCGGCCGGCCTGGACGTCACCCGGATCGGCGGCACGAAGAACCCGCAGCTCGACCGTATCCTCGCCCTCGCCCCCGACCTGGTGATCGCCAACGAGGAGGAGAACCGCGCCCCGGACCTCGACGCCCTTCGCGCCGCGGGCCTTCGCGTGCTGGTCACCGAGGTGCGGAGCGTGCCGCAGGCCTTCGCGGAGCTGGACCGGGTGCTCGCCGCGTGCGGTGCGCCGCGGCGTCCGGGCTGGCTGGCACGGGCGGAGGCCGCCTGGACGGCGCCGCCGCGGCCGCAGGGCCGTACGAGGGCGGTCGTACCGATCTGGCGCCGGCCGTGGATGGTCCTGGGCCGGGACACCTTCGCGGGCGACGTCCTGGCCCGGCTCGGCGTCGACCACCGCTACGCCGGCCACCCCGAGCGCTACCCCCGCGTGCCGCTGGAGGAACTGCGCGCCGCGGCCCCGGACCTGGTGGTGCTGCCCGACGAGCCCTACCGCTTCACCGCCGACGACGGCCCGGAGTCCTTCCCCGGGCTGCCCTGCGCCCTGGTCAGCGGGCGGCACCTGACCTGGTACGGCCCGTCGCTGGCCGAAGCACCCCGGGTGCTGGCCGAGGCGCTGTCGGCAGCTCGCCGCTGAGCAGGCCGCGCACGGTGCCGACGGCCGCCGCCGACCAGGCGACGGCGAGCAGCGCGTACAGCCCGACGGCCAGCCCGTCGTAGACCGCGAGCCCGGTGTGCCGGGCGAGCACCGCGGCGCCGGTGACACACGTGCCCACCGGGAAGGTGAACGCCCACCAGGTCATCGCGAACCCCATGCCCTGCCGCCGGGCCCGCACCACGTGCACGCTCGCCAGCGCCAGCCACAGCAGCGCGAACCCCATCACCGGCACCCCGTACAGCACGGCGAAGACGCCGAGGCCGCGGTCGTACGGGGCCGGTACGACCCCGGGAGCGGCGTCCGCGATCCTGCCGACCGCGGTGGTGGACTGCCCGAGCGGACCCAGGACCAGGAACACGGTCGGGGTGAGCGCGAGCGGCAGCGGGCCGCAGGTGACCAGCCGGGCGAAGACCAGCGGCAGCATCAGCAGCGTCGCGAACAGGCTCAGGCCGAACAGCGAGAGGCAGGCCAGCAGCAGGGTCTCGCGGGGCTGGCCGGCCGGCAGGTGCGGCACGAGCAGCGGGCCGAGCGCGGCCGACACCATCGGCGCGACCAGCGGCAGCAGCCACACCGGCGTCGCCTGCGCGGGCTCGACGCGATGCCGTACGGCCATCAGGTAGGGCACGGCCACGGCGGCCGCCAGCCCGACCGCCGTACCCGCGGTGAACAGCACCGTGTCCAGGGCGACCGCCGTGCCGGCGCCGATCAGGTCCTGCCCGGCCGTCAGGGCGCCGCCGCCGACCGACAGCAGGGCCATGGACAGGCAGCCGTAGAAGGGGGCCATGGCCGGGTCGAGGAGATCGGCGTGGGCCTGGTCGCGGTGGCGGGTCCAGTGCAGGGTCCGGGCCGCCAGCAGGGCGACGAGCATGATCAGGGACAGCGCCCAGGCGCCCTCGAAGAGATCGCGCAGCGCTTCCGCGTGCGCGGGCAGCGTGAGTCCGGCCGAGCCGAGGATGGCGGTGCCCATGACGGAGGCGTACCAGTTGGGCCCGAGGCGGCGGACCCGGGCGCGGGGGACGGAGGGGACGGGGAGGCGCTCGGCTACGGTGACCACACATCCAAGGTCGCGCCCCCGCCCGTCCCTGACCAGGAGGTTCCTGTCTATGGGGGCATAAGCTGGTTTTATGAGCGAGGAGCAGGGGCGGCGGGAGCGCGCGGAATCACTGGCCCACCGGGTGCCGGACCTGGCCGCACTCGAACTGCTGCTGGCGGTGGCGCGGCTGGGCAGCCTCGGTGCGGCGGCACGCGAGGTCGGCATCACCCAGCCCGCCGCCAGCAGCCGGATCCGCTCCATGGAACGGCAGCTGGGCGTGGCCCTGGTCGACCGTTCGCCGCGCGGCTCCCGGCTCACGGACGCCGGGGCCCTGGTGACGGACTGGGCCCGCCGGGTCGTGGAGGCGGCGGCGGCCTTCGACGCGGGGGCGCGGGCGCTGCGGGACCGGCGGGACTCACGCCTGAGGGTCGCGGCGAGCATGACCATCGCCGAGTACCTGCTGCCCGGCTGGCTCCTCGCGCTGCACGCCGAACGCCCTGACACGGCGGTGTCCCTCCTCGCCGGCAACTCGGCGAAGGTCGCCGAACTGCTGCTGTCCGGGGAGGCGGATCTCGGGTTCGTGGAGGGGCTGACGGTACCGACGGGCCTGGACTCCGCCGTCATCGCCCATGACCGGCTGATCGTGGTCACGGCCCCCGGCCATCCGTGGGCCCGCCGCCGGCGTCCCCTGACGGCCCAGGAGCTGGCGGTCACCCCGCTGATCCTGCGTGAGCGCGGCTCCGGTACCCGCCAGGTCCTGGACGCGGCGCTCGGCGGCCTCGCCCGTCCCCTGATCGAGCTGTCCTCCACCACGGCGGTCAAGGCGTCGGCGGTCAGCGGTGCCGGCCCCTCCGTCCTCAGCGAGCTGGTGGTGGGGGAGGAGCTGTCGACGCGGCGCCTGGTCAGCATTCCCGTGGAGGACGTCTCGCTGCGGCGTGAGCTGCGCGCGGTCTGGCCGACGGGGCATCGGCCGACGGGGCCCGCACGGGAGTTGCTGTCGCTGACGCGAGGTTAGGGCGCACCCCGCCCCCACGCATCCGGGAGCGTCCCGCGACCCCTACGGCGCCCGCGTAAAACCGCTGGCCACGCCGCTCGTCGGCCCGCCAACATGGCCGGCATGTCTCTCACCGCCCCGCCCGCCACCGGCATCCGTGCCCCCTGGGAAGACCTCCCCGCCGCCGTCCGGCACGCCGTCGGCGAGATGCTCGGAGCACCGGTCGTACGGGCGCGGACACAGCGCGGCGGTTTCTCGCCCGGCGTGGCCGCGCGGGTGCGCACCGCGGCGGGCGGCACCGGCTTCGTCAAGGCGGTGAGCGCCGAGGCCAACCCGCACAGCCCCGGCCTGCACCGCCGGGAAGCACGCAACGCCGCCGCGCTCCCGGCCGCCGTACCCGCGCCCCGGCTGCTCGGGACGTACGACGACGGCACCTGGGTGGCGCTGGTCTTCGAGGAGGTGGCGGGGCGGCAGCCGCATGTGCCCTGGCGGCCGGACGAGCTGCGCCGGGTGCTTGACGCCGTGACCGTGCTCGGCCGCACCGGCACGCCGTGTCCCCTCGACGTTCCGTCCGTCGCCGACGACCTGGCCGAGGACTTCAGCGGCTTTCGCAGGCTCCTGGACGGCGAGGCCGGTGACGTGCGCGACCGGCTCGGTGCCCAGGCCGCCGCCCGGCTGCCCGACCTCGCCGCGCTGGAAGCCCGCTGGGCCGAAGGCGCCTCGGGGGACACCCTGGCCCACGGCGACCTGCGCGCGGACAACGTGCTGCTCACGGCCGACGGCGGCGTCGTCTTCGTGGACTGGCCGCACGCCCTGCGCGCCGCGCCCTGGTTCGACCTGCTCGTCATGCTGCCGTGCGTGCGGGCGCAGGGCGGGCCCGATCCCGAGGAGGTCTTCACCGCGCACCCGCTGGGCCGGGACGCCGACCCGGACGCCGTGACCGCCGCGCTGGCCGCCCTCACGGGCTACTTCCTGCGCAGCTCCCTGAACCCGCCGCCACCGGGCCTGCCCACCCTGCGCCCCTTCCAGCGCGCCCAGGGCGAGGCAGCCCTGGAGTGGCTCGGGAAGCGGCTGTGACCACCTCCCGAAGGAGCCTCCCGACGGGGCGCGGGACAGGGTTCGCCGTGCGGCTGCCGCCGCCCGGCCGGTCACGGTGGCGCCGCGGCCGGCAGCCGGATCCACCGCGGCGGGGGCCCCGGGCCGGCCCGGGCAGCGGCCGCCCCTCGGGCACCCGCGCCCTCGCACGGCCGCGTCCCCGCCGGCGCTGTCCGCTCAGCCCGCGGCGGTGACCAGCGCCCGCATCACGCGCGGGTCCTCGCCCATCTCGGGGTGCCACTGCACGCCCAGCACCCAGCCGCGGTCCGCCGGCAGCTCGACCGCCTCCACCGTGCCGTCCGCCGCGTACGCCGACGGCACCAGTCCCGCGCCGAGCCGGTCCACGGCCTGGTGGTGGTACGTGGGCACCGTCGTCTCCTCCGGGACGATCCCGGCGTACAGACTGCCCGGCACCGGCTTCACCGGGTGGCCGCCGAACACGCCGACCGCCTCCGTGTGGCCTTCCAGGTGCTGCACCAGCGTCCCGCCGAGCGCCACGTTCAGCAGCTGCATGCCCCGGCAGACGCCCAGCAGCGGTGTCCCCGCGGCCAGGGCGGCCTCGATCAGGGCGAGTTCCCAGGCGTCGCGGGCCGGTGCGGGCGGGCCGCTGCGGGGGTCGCGCTCGGCGCCGTACCGGGCCGGGTCCACGTCCGGGCCGCCGGCGATGACCAGCCCGTCGAGCCGGGCCACCGTCGCCGCCGCCTGCCCGGGCGCGTCCGGCGGCAGCATGGCGGCCAGCCCGCCGGCCCGCTGCACCAGCCGCGGGTAGGCGGCGGGCAGCAGGGCCGCCTCCAGTTCCCACACGCCCCAGCGGGCACCGGTCTCCAGATACGTGCTCACACCGATCAACGGCCGTCCGGTCACGCCGCCCTCCCAGTCATCCAAAGGTTCACGCTCATACCTTTGCAGAGCGGGGGTCATGTCAGGAAGCCCCGCAGCAGTGCCGCCGTGCCCGCGCAGTGCTCGCGCATCATCTCCCGCGCGCCGTCCGCGTCCCCGTCCAGCACCGCCTCCACCAGCGCGGTGTGCTGGCGCTGCGAGTGCTCCAGGTTGCGCACCAGCAGCGGGATGCAGTCGAGCAGGTCGTTGACCGTGGCCCGGACCGCCGCGTACTGCGCGGTCAGGGAGGGGGACCCGCACAGCTCGGCCAGCGTCAGGTGCAGCAGGGTGTCCGCGCGCCGGTAGTCCGCCAGCGGCGCCTCGTGCGTGCGCTCCAGCGCCACGCGCAGCCGGTCCGCCTGCTCCTGCGTCAGTCCGTGCGCCGCGCACAGCCCGGCCGCGCCCACCTCCAGGACCTCGCGGAACCGCAGCACGTCCTCGATGTCGACCTCGGCGATCCGGCGCCGCAGCTCGTCCTCGCCGCCGGCGTCCGTGCGCGGCAGCACGAACGTCCCGCCGTAGCGCCCGCGCCGCGCCTCCACCAGCCCCTGGTCGTGGAGCACCTTCAGCACCTCGCGCAGCGTCACCCGGCTGATGCCGAGCCGCTCCGCCAGCTCCCGCTCGGCCGGCAGCCGTTCCCCGCCCGGCACCAGGCCGAGCCGCACGACCTGGAGGATCTGCTCCAGCGCCTCCTCGAAGCCGTTGCCCGCCCGCACCGGCCGCAGCACCGGAGCGAGCCGGTCACCCACCCCCTGAGTGTCGCTCTCCCAGGACATCCGGCCGTACCCCCTTCC
Organism: Streptomyces filipinensis; assembly: GCF_014649495.1. Lineage (GTDB taxonomy): Bacteria > Actinomycetota > Actinomycetes > Streptomycetales > Streptomycetaceae > Streptomyces > Streptomyces filipinensis. The sequence goes on from NZ_BMTD01000006.1 coordinate 241,727, forward strand.
CAAGCAATGGTTCTGAGCAATACCTTATGGCTCCCGGCCCGGCCGAAAAAGCGCGAAGGCGCCGAAGGAGGCTCTCCCGTGGCAGACCGCACACCCCCGCTCAGCGTCGAGGAACTGCACGCCCTCGTCGCGAGTGGTGAGATCGACACTGTCGTCCTGGCCTTCCCCGATATGCAAGGGCGTCTCCAGGGCAAGCGGTTCGCCGCCCGCTTCTTCCTCGACGACGTCCTGCACCACGGCACCGAGGGCTGCAACTACCTCCTCGCCGTCGACACCGAGATGAACACCGTCGACGGCTACGCGATGTCCTCCTGGGAACGCGGCTACGGCGACTTCGCCATGCGCCCCGACCTCGCCACCCTGCGCCGCATCCCCTGGCACCCCGGCACCGCCCTGCTCGTCGCGGACCTCGCCTGGAACGACGGCTCCCCGGTCGTCGCCGCGCCCCGCCAGATCCTGCGCCGCCAGCTGGAGCGGCTCGCCGAGCTCGGCTACACCGCCCAGACCGGCACGGAACTCGAGTTCATCGTCTTCAAGGACAGCTACGAGGCGGCCTGGGACGCGGGCTACCGGGGCCTGACCCCCGCCAACCAGTACAACATCGACTACTCCATCCTCGGCACCGGCCGCATCGAACCCCTGCTGCGCCGGCTGCGCAACGACATGGCCGGCGCCGGCCTCACCGTCGAGTCCGCCAAGGGCGAGTGCAACCCCGGCCAGCACGAGATCGCCTTCCGCTACGACGAGGCCCTCGTCACCTGCGACCAGCACGCGCTGTACAAGACCGGCGCCAAGGAGATCGCCGCCCAGGAAGGCGTCTCGATCACCTTCATGGCCAAGTACAACGAGCGCGAGGGCAACTCCTGCCACATCCACCTCTCGCTCGCCGACGCCGACGGGAACAACGCCATGGCGGGAGACGGCGAAGGGGGCATGTCCGACGTCATGCGGCACTTCCTCGCCGGACAGCTCGCCGCCCTCCGCGACTTCTCCCTCCTGTACGCCCCGAACATCAACTCCTACAAGCGGTTCCAGCCCGGCTCCTTCGCCCCCACCGCCGTCGCCTGGGGCCACGACAACCGCACCTGCGCCCTGCGTGTGGTCGGCCACGGCCGCTCCCTGCGCTTCGAGAACCGCCTCCCCGGCGGGGACGTGAACCCGTACCTGGCCGTCGCCGGCCTCGTCGCGGCCGGCCTGTACGGCATCGAGCACAAACTCGAACTCCCGGCCCCCTGCCCCGGCAACGCCTACACCGCCGGCTTCGAGCACGTCCCGACCACCCTGCGCGAGGCCGCCGAGCTGTGGGAGAACAGCCCGATCGCCAAGGCCGCCTTCGGCGACGAGGTCGTGGCCCACTACCGCAACATGGCGCGCGTCGAACTGGAGGCCTTCGACGCCGCGGTCACCGACTGGGAACTGCGCCGTTCCTTCGAACGCCTGTGAAAACGCCTGTGACAACGCCTGTGAAAGGTGATCACGTGTCCGACCCGCACGAGCTGACCGTCCTCGACCCCGCCACGGAAGAGGTCGTCGCCACCGTCCCCGCCGCGAGCGAGGAGGACGTGGCCGCCGCCGTCGTACGGGCCTCGCGCGCCCAGACCGGCTGGGCCGCACTCGCCCCCGCCGACCGGGCCCGGCTGCTGCGCCGCTTCGCCGACACCGTCGACGCCCACGTCGAGGAACTCGCCCAGCTGGAGGTCCGCGAGGCCGGTCACACCGTCGGCAACGCCCGCTGGGAGGCCGGCAACGCCCGTGACCTGCTGCTGTACGCGGCCGGCGGTGCGGAGCGCCTCCTCGGCCGGCAGATCCCGGTGCCCGGCGGCTGGAACGTCACCTTCCAGGAACCCCTCGGCGTCGTCGGTGTGATCGCCCCCTGGAACTTCCCCATGCCGATCGCCGCCTGGGGCTCCTTCCCGGCGCTCGCGGCCGGCAACGCCGTCGTCCTCAAACCCGCCGAGACCACCCCGCTCACCGCGCTCCGCCTCGCCGAACTCGCCCTGGAGGCGGGCCTGCCCGAGCACGTCTTCCAGGTGCTGCCCGGGTACGGCCACACCGCCGGACGCGCCCTGGTCGACCACCCGGACGTCGCCAAGATCGTGTTCACGGGCTCCACCCGCACCGGCCGCGAGGTCATGGAGCGCTGCGCCCGGCTGGTCAAGCCGGTCACCCTCGAACTCGGCGGCAAGAGCCCCAACATCGTCTTCGCCGACGCCGACCTCAGAGCCGCGCTGGACCCCTTCTCCTTCCTGGACAACTCCGGCCAGGACTGCTGCGCCCGCACCCGCGTCCTCGTCCACGCGTCGGTGTTCGAGGAGGCCCGCGAGTTCCTCGCCGACGCGCTGGCCGCCGTCGTCGTGGGCGACCCCGCCGACGAGAAGACGCAGATGGGCCCGCTGATCTCGCGGCAGCAGCTGGACCGCGTACGGGCACATGTCCCCGACGACGCCCCGGCCCTGCGCGGCAGCGCCCCCGACGGCCCCGGCTTCTGGTTCCCGCCGACGGTCCTCACCGGCGAGCGGCACGACAGCCCGGCGGCGCGCGAGGAGATCTTCGGCCCCGTCGCCGTCCTGCTGCCCTTCACCGACGAGGAGGACGCGATCCGCCTCGCCAACGACACCCCCTACGGCCTCTCCGGCTCCCTGTGGACCCGGGACCTCGGCCGCGCCCTGCGCGTCTCCCAGGCCGTCCGCGCGGGCAACCTGTCCGTCAACTCCCACTCCAGCGTCCGCTACTGGACCCCGTTCGGCGGCTACAAGCAGTCCGGCCTCGGCCGTGAACTGGGCCCCGACGCCCTGACCGCCTTCACCGAAACCAAGAACGTCTTCATCAGCAACGTCTCCCCCAGCACGGAGGGCCCCGCACAGTGACCGCAGAATCTGTTTGCCGCCGCCTGGTCGGCCGTACCGCCGTCGTCACCGGAGCCGGCAGCGGCATCGGCCTCGCCACCGCCCGCCGGCTCGCCTCCGAGGGCGCCCACGTGGTCTGCGCGGACGTGGACGAGGTCCGCGGCAAGGCCGTCGCCGACGAGGTCGGCGGACTCTTCGTGAAGGTCGACGTCACCGACCCCGAGCAGGTCGAGGCGCTGTTCAAGACGGCGTACGACACCTACGGCAGCGTCGACGTCGCCTTCAACAACGCCGGTATCTCCCCGCCCGACGACGACTCCATCCTGGAGACCGGCCTGGAGGCCTGGAAGCGGGTCCAGGAGGTCAACCTCACCTCCGTCTACCTGTGCTGCAAGGCCGCCATCCCCTACATGCGCCGGCAGGGCAGGGGGTCCATCATCAACACCGCGTCCTTCGTGGCGCGGATGGGCGCGGCGACGTCGCAGATCTCGTACACCGCGTCCAAGGGCGGCGTGCTCGCCATGTCCCGCGAGCTGGGCGTGCAGTTCGCCCGGGAGGGCATCCGGGTCAACGCCCTCTGCCCGGGCCCGGTGAACACCCCGCTCCTGCAGGAACTGTTCGCCAAGGACCCGGAGCGGGCCGCCCGCCGGCTCGTGCACATCCCGGTCGGGCGGTTCGCCGAGGCCGAGGAGATCGCCGCCGCCGTCGCCTTCCTGGCCAGCGACGACTCCTCCTTCGTCAACGCCACCGACTTCCTGGTGGACGGCGGCATCGCGGGCGCGTACGTCACGCCCGTGTAGGGCGCGGCCCGTCAGAGGAACGTGTGTCCCTCACCCCGGTAGGTGGGCACGGTCGCGGTGACCGTGCCCCCCTCGACCAGGTGCAGGGCGTCGAACCGTTCGCACAGCTCGCCCGCCTTCGCGTGCCGGAACCACACCTTGTCGCCGATGAGGAGGTCGTCGGCGGGCGAGCCCAGCAGCGGGGTCTGCACCTCGCCGGGCCCCTCCTGCGGGTCGTACGCCAGTCCCTCGGGCAGGTACGGCACCGGCAGCCGGTCGGGGCCGGCCGCGCCGGAGGCCGGATACCCGCCGCCGAGCACGGTGACCACGCCGACCCCGGGGCGCCGTACGACGGGCTGGGCGAACAGGGCCGCCGGACGGCCGGTGAACGACGTGTAGTTGTCGAAGAGCCGCGGCACGTACAGCCCCGAACCGGCGGCGATCTCCGTCACGGCGTCCTCGGCGGCGGTGTGCTGCACACTGCCCGTGCCGCCGCCGTTGACGAACTCCAGGCCGGGGACGACGGCCCGCACCGCGCGCACGACCGCGGCGCGCCGCTCGGCGAGCTCCCGGCGGGCCGCCGCCTGCATCAGCCGGATCGCCCGGGACCGCAACGGCCGTCCGGCCACCGCGTCCCCGACGCCCGCGATGTGCCCCTCGTACGCCATGATCCCGACCAGCCGGAAGCCCGGCCGCCGGGCCACCGAGCGGGCCAGCTCGGCGAGTTGGGCGGGGGAGCGCAGCGGGGAGCGCCGCGCCCCGACCCGGACCCGGCCGCCCAGCAGCCGCAGCGAGGTGTCCAACTCCAGGCACACGCGCACCGGTTCACGTCCGCCGTCGCGGGCGGCGTCGATGAGGTCGAGCTGCGCCGGGTCGTCCACCATCACGGTCACCGCACCGGCGAGCTTGGGATCGGCGGCCAGCTCCGCGAACCCGCCGCGGTCGGCGGACGGATAGGCCAACAGGACGTCGTCGAACCCGGAGCGGGCCAGCCACAGGGACTCGGCCAGGGTGAACGACATGATGCCCTGGAAGCCGTCCTTCGCCAGGACGCGCTCCAGCAGGGCACGGCAGCGCACGGACTTGCTGGCGACCCGGACCGGCTTGCCGGCGGCCCGGCGGACGAGATCGGCCGCGTTGGCGTCGAAGGCGTCCAGGTCCACGATCGCGAGAGGGGCGTCGAGATGGGCGGTGGCCCGGTCGTAACGGGCCCGGTCGGCGGCGCGCGCAGTCATGACGGAAGCGTGCCAGACAGGATTACCGCAGGGTAGGGGGACGTTCCGGGCAGATGCCCCGGGGCCCCGGACAGGTTCGGTCTCCGCCCCGGACAAGCCGTAGAGTGACGCGCACGTACGGCGGAAGGCGCTCGGCCGCTTTCACCTGAACCGGGATGCCGGTCCGGCCGTACGGGTATGCGTGCCCGGGACGGAGCTTCCGCACCGGGTGCGGCCGAGCAGCGCAGCGGCCCGCGTACGTGAGGACGCCCGGGCACGAGGAAACGGGGGGTGCATGAGCACGGAAGCGCGCCACGCACCCATCCCCCCGCGCCCCGCGGCCCCACCCCGCCCGTCCGTCCCGCCACGCCCCTCGACCCCGCCCGCCCGCCCGGCCGGCGCGGGCACCGAGCCGCCCGCACCACGCACACCCCAGGGCCCGCCGGCACCCACCCCGGCGCCCCAGCCGGCTCCGGCAGCGCTGCCCGAGGACCCCGACGACGAGCCGTCGGTCTTCACCCCCCGCACACCCCGCCCGCCCGCCGGCGCCCCGGCCCGGACCGGACTGCCGCCCGCCGGGGGCACCGCACCCGCCGACGGCCCCCCGGCCGCGGGCGACGGTCCGGCACGCGGCGGCTCGCCCGTCGCCCGGGGCTTCGCCCACGAGCGCCGGCCGTCCACGGGTGACTTCGCCCACGACGGCCTGACCGGCACCGGTGGCTTCGCGCGTGACGGCCGGGAGTCCGCCGCGGGGTTCGTGCGCCCCGGTCCGGCTGCGGGCACCGGCTCGTCCTCCGCCGGTGCTGACGGGCGGGACGACCGGACGACCGCCGGCGGTGCCGGACGCCCGTCCGCCGGTGGCTCCGGACGGGCCGCGGGCGAGGGCCCCTTGGCGGGGGAGGGCTCCGACAGGGGTGTCGGCGTGCGTGGCCGGTACCCCGTGGGGCCCGAGGGCGCAGAGCCCGTCGTTCCGCCCCCGCCGCCCGCCTCGGCCCGGTTCCCCGATGCTCCGCCCAGCACGGGGCGTGAGCCGCGTAGCGACGGCTCCGTCCACCGCACGGACCCTGCGCCCCGGCGGCCGGGACGTCCGGCGGAGACCTCCGCGGAGACGACGGCCCAGGTCCGGCCGGTCACCGGGTCCGCGGAGCCCGGGAGCTCCGGCGGCGCGCCCGTGCCTGCCGCGCGCGGTGGTGAGCGCCGTACCGCCGCCGTGTCCGCCGGGCGCGCGCAGGCCGCGGCGTGGAGTCCCCTCGCGCCCGCCCGTCCGGTCGGCCCGGCGGCGTCCCCGGCCTCGGCCGTGCCGGACCCGGCGCTGTCCTGGAGTGCCGCCGCGGCCGCGCGGCCCGTCGTGTCGTTCGCGGAGCCCGAGGCCTTCGGCGAGCCGACCCCACACCTGGCCGGGCGCCGCACCGCCGTGGCCGCCGCCTGTCTCGTGCTCGGCCTCGGCCTCATCGGCGGTGCCGTGACCGGGATCTGGCTCACCGGCGACGGGGACGACGCCCCGGGCGACCGCTTCGCCACCGCCGGGACGCTTTGGCACAACGCCCCCGTGGACCAGCTCTTCCCGCCCACCGTCCAGGGCACCGGTGCCGGCCCCGGCGGCGCCGACCGCACCTGGACCAGGATCGCCGTGGCCCCGGACAGCGGCTGCGCCCACGCCTTCGACCCGCTGCTGGGGAAGGTCCTGGCCCCCCTCGGCTGCCAGCGGCTGCTGCGCGCCACCTACACCGACGCCACCCAGAGCTACGTCACCACGGTCGGCCTGCTGTTCACCAAGGCCGACCCCGCCGCCATGTCCGCGCTCGCCCACCGTTTCCGCACCGAGCGCCTGGACCGGCGGACCGATCTGATGCCCCGCCCGTACGCGGCCGAGGGCACCCCCGCGGCCGGCTTCGGGGACGAGCAGCGCGCCTCCTGGACCATCTCCGTCCTCACCGACGCCCCCGTCGTCGCCTACGCCGTCTCCGGCTGGGCCGACGGCCGCAGCGTCGACGCGCCCCAGGCCGCCGCCGACGCCGTCAGCGACGGTGCCACCACCGCACCGGCCCAGGCAGGTCTCGGAAACGAGGCCCAGGGCCTGGCCGACCGCATCGAGCGGCGCCTGCGCCAGAGCATCGGCACGGCCACGGAGAAACCTTCATGAGGCGATCGATATGCGCCCGCGCCCGCGTGCACCGGGCCGGAGCGGCGTTGAGCCTGCTGCTCGGCGGCTCTCTCGCCCTGCTGCCGTCCACCGCGGCCCACGCCGACGGCATCCGCGTCCAGCAGTGGGCCCTGTCGGCGCTGCACCTGGACGAGGCCTGGCACACCACCAAGGGCCGCGGCGTCACGGTCGCCGTCCTGGACACCGGCGTGGAGGCCGGCCACCCCGACCTCGCCGGCAACGTCCTGCCCGCCAAGGACATGATCGGCTTCGGCGCCGGGCCCGGCGACCGCACGTGGGCACGGCACGGCACGGCCATGGCCGGCATCATCGCCGGGCACGGCCACGGCCCGGGCGGCACCGCCGGCGTCATGGGCGTCGCTCCCGAGGCGAAGATCCTGCCCGTGCGGGTGATCCTGGAGGACGGCGACCCCGCCCGCGCCAAGGCCCGTACCAGCCGCGGCAACGCCCTCGCCGACGGCATCCGCTGGGCCGCCGACCACGGTGCCGACGTCATCAACCTCTCCCTCGGCGACGACTCGAACTCCGCGCACCCCGAGCCCAGCGAGGACGAGGCCGTGCAGTACGCCCTGAAGAAGGGCGTGGTGGTCGTCGCCTCCGCGGGCAACGGCGGCGACAAGGGCGACCACATCTCCTACCCGGCGGCCTACCCCGGCGTCATCGCCGCGACCGCCGTGGACAAGTACGGCACCCGCGCCTCCTTCTCGACCCGCCGCTGGTACTCGGCCGTCAGCGCGCCCGGCGTCAACGTGGTCATCGCCGACCCCGACCACAAGTACTACGAGGGCTGGGGCACCTCGGCCGCCTCCGCCTTCGTCTCCGGCGCGGCGGCGCTGATCAAGGCCGCCCACCCGGACCTGAGCCCGGCCCAGGTCAAGTCGCTCCTGGAGGACACCGCCCGGGACGCGCCGGCCGGCGGCCGGGACGACTCCCGCGGCTTCGGCATGATCGACCCGGCGGCGGCGCTGAAGGCGGCCGGACGTCTGAGACCGCAGGGCCTGCAGGTGGCGTCGTACGGCGAGAAGTACTTCGGCGCCGGCCCGGACGCCCCCCAGGCCACCTCCTCGGCCTCCGACTGGGCGGGCCCGCTGGCCGGCAGCGCCGGCGGGGTCCTGCTGGTGGCGGGCGTGGTGCTGTGGCGGGGCCGCAGGGAGACGGGCTGAGGGCGCGGCGTCCTCCGCACCGGCTCCGGCAGCCGTGCGGCGAGGGCCTGCCGGAGCGGACACCGACAGGGGAGCGGCGGCTGCCGCGGCGGCCGCGAGGCCACCGGCCAGGAGAGATCGGCGAGTTGGGCGTACGGGAAGCACCGCGCTCCAGATCGCTTGACGCCCGGACCTCGATCACCTGCCGGTTCACAGCGAATCACTTGCCGATGAACGCCGACACCGCCGCCTGCGCCGCCTCCTCCACCAGCGCGATGCCCCGGGCCTGGCTCCGCGTGCCCTCCGACAGCACCGCGACCAGATGGTCGGTGCCGTCCACCGTCACCCGTCCGATGCTGTTCACGTCCCACAGCCCGGTCGTGCTGCGCGCCAGCCAACCGTTCTTCAGCGCCCACGCGTTGCCCTCCGCGGCGGCCGACACCCCCCACTGCTGGTCCGCCTCGACCGACTTCATCAGCCCCTGCAGGGATGTCCGGGAGGCCGCGCTCAGCCGGGAGTCCGCCGTGAACACCTGCTGCAGCAGACGGAGTTGGTCCGCCGCCGTGGTCTGGGTCAGACCCCACAGCTCACCCTCGCCGCCCTGGGTCGCGGTCAGCCCGAAGCGCTGGTTGGCCGCGTCCAGGCCGGCCGCCCGCCCGATGGTGTGCCACAGCGTCGTCGCGGACGCGTTGTCGCTGTTCTCGATCATCTTCGTGGCGCATGCCTGCTCCGCCGCCGTCAGCCGCCGTCCCGCGTCCTGCGCCTGGAGCAGCAGCGCGGCCAGGATGTCGACCTTGACGATGCTCGCCGTGTCGAAGGCCGCGTCGCCGTACGCGGCGCTCTCACCGGAGTCCACCGCCCGCACCGCCGCCGACACCCGCGCGCCCGACGGCACGCCCACCCTCGCCATCGCCTTGCCCAGCAGCGCGTCCCGGTCCACCGCCGGCTCCGTCACGGATGCCTCCCTTCCCGCCCCGGCCGGGGAGGCGACCGGGGGCGCCGCCGACGATACGGCCGCCGGCCCCGGGCGCGCCCGCGCCTTCACACAGGCGGTGCCGCCGGCCGTGACCCCGCCCGCCGCGACCACGGCCGGCGCGGCGTACAGCAGCGGACGGCGCCGGGGCGGACGCGCACGACGGCCCCGGCGGGCTCCGGAGGACTCCATGGCCGCGATGCTCGGGGCGCGGACTGTGCGCCGCGTGGGACGCGCATGAGACGGGGATCAGGGAACGCTGAGACTTCGGTGAAGGCTCCTGTGCGGCGGTCCGGGGAGGTGCCTATAGGGTCGGTGACCGTGGCGAACAAGAACATTCCCGACCCCGGCTTCTCCGACGACGACGGCTCCGCCGACCCCGCACTGAGTGCCGCGCTCGCCGCCTGGGCCGAGGACCGCGGCGCCCTGGGCCCGGTGCTCCAGGCGCTCAAGGGCGCCCGCCTGCTCGTCCCCGTCGTCGCCGTGCTCGGCGAGGTCGAGGAGGACGAGAACGGGCTGCGCCGCGAGAAGACCAGCGACATGGCCGTCCCCACCCTGAAGTCCGGTCACCGCACCGCCCTGCCCGCGTTCACCTCCACCGACGCCCTCGCCCGCTGGGACCCCGAGGCCCGCCCGGTCGCCGTACCCCTGCACCAGGCGCTTCAGGCCGCCGCCCACGAGAAGGCCGACACGCTCGTGCTGGACCTCGCCGGACCGGTGCCGTTCGAGCTGACCGGCCCGGCGCTGCTCGCCCTCGCCGAGGGCCGCACCAGCACCGACCCGCTCGCCGACCCGGCCGTCGTGACGGCGGTGCGTGCCGTCGTGGCGGCGGAGCCCGCCGTGCTGCGCGCCCACCTCGGGCCCGGACAGGCCGACGGCACCCTCGCCCTCGTCCTCGACCCGGCCGTGGCGCCCGCCCCGGCCGCCCGTGCGGTCGCCGCGCGTCTCGCCGCCGACGAAACACTGAGGGCCCGCCTGGTGCGCGGCCTCGACCTGGCACTGCTGCCGGCCGGGACCACGCCTCCGGGCGAGCCCCTGTACATCAAGGAGTAGGTCAGCCGTAGACCGGGCCGGTGTACTTCTCGCCCGGTCCCTGGCCCGGGTCGTCCGGGACGATCGACGCCTCGCGGAACGCCAGCTGCAGCGACTTCAGGCCGTCGCGCAGCGGGGCCGCGTGGAAGGAGCTGATCTCGGTCGCGCTCGCGTCCAGCAGACCGGCGAGCGCGGTGATCAGCTTGCGGGCCTCGTCCAGGTCCTTGTACTTCTCGCCCTCCTCGCTCAGCCCGAGCTTCACGGCGGCGGCGCTCATCAGGTTGACGGCGACCGTCACGATCACCTCGACGGCGGGGACCTCGGCGATGTCCCGGGTCATCGCGTCGAAGTCGGGGTTCTCAGGAGGGGTCTCACTCATGCCCCACACCATAGGCGGTCCGCCGGCGAGGTCCTCGATTAGCCCTTCCCCGGCGGTCCTGCTAACCTTGTGTGACGACCGGCTGGACATCCCCTGCTAACAACAGGGCGCCCAGCCCACAAGTGGAGGCTCCGAACTCCCACCTGACCGTCCCCCGGGGCGGCGGGTCACCCGGTCAGGCGGCCACCATCGTTCCGTACGGACGATGGAGCCGCCCGAACTGCGCCCCGCGGTCACCGCGGCGGTGCTCCGGTTGCCGTTGGAGCCCCGCCTGTGATCGTCCGGGGCATTTTTTGTGCGTCGGCGCGGTTAGGTCTTACGAACAAAGACGTTACGCGGCTGTCCGCCAGACCGTCGCGTGGTGCTACCGAGGAGGATCCATCAGCGCCGAGCCCCGCATCAACGACCGGATTCGCGTTCCCGAGGTGCGACTTGTCGGTCCCAGTGGCGAGCAGGTGGGCATCGTCCCCCTCGCTAAGGCACTGGAGCTTGCGCAGGAGTACGACCTGGACCTGGTCGAGGTCGCGGCGAACGCCCGTCCGCCCGTGTGCAAGCTCATGGACTACGGGAAGTTCAAGTACGAGTCGGCCATGAAGGCCCGTGAGGCGCGCAAGAACCAGGCGCACACGGTCATCAAGGAGATGAAGCTCCGGCCGAAGATCGACCCGCACGACTATGACACCAAGAAGGGTCACGTCGTCCGGTTCCTCAAGCAGGGCGACAAGGTCAAGATCACGATCATGTTCCGTGGTCGCGAGCAGTCCCGGCCCGAGCTGGGCTACCGGCTGCTGCAGCGGCTCGCGGAGGACGTCCAGGACCTCGGTTTCGTCGAGTCGAACCCGAAGCAGGACGGCCGCAACATGATCATGGTCCTCGGTCCGCACAAGAAGAAGACCGAGGCCATGGCCGAGGCCCGCCAGGCGCAGGAGGCCCGCAAGGCCGAGGCGAAGGCGAACCCCGGTCGGTCGCAGAACCCTGCCGAGGCTGAGGCGTCCGCCGAGGAGCCCGCCGAGGCGTGATCCCGGGGGACGTACGTCCCCGAGGATGTAACCGATACAAGAGAGCGACGCTCCATCGTGCCCGGTTTCACGACCGGGCACCGGAGCGCCACCGACGAGGAGATAACGGCGCTATGCCGAAGAACAAGTCGCACAGCGGTGCCAGCAAGCGCTTCAAGATCACCGGCTCCGGCAAGGTGCTCCGCGAGCGTGCCGGCAAGCGCCACCTGCTCGAGCACAAGTCGTCCCGCGTCACGCGTCGCCTCACCGGCAACGCCGAGATGGCCCCGGGCGACGCCGCGAAGATCAAGAAGCTTCTCGGCAAGTGACGGCGCGGCGCGCTGAGCGCCGTGCGTCTGGACCGGGACCGAATCGATTCCGGGTCGTGTGAGTACCCCCACGACCCCGCTACAAGGAGTTAACAAGTGGCACGCGTCAAGCGGGCAGTCAACGCCCACAAGAAGCGCCGGGCGATCCTCGAGCAGGCCTCCGGCTACCGCGGTCAGCGCTCGCGCCTGTACCGCAAGGCCAAGGAGCAGGTCACCCACTCGCTGGTCTACAACTACAACGACCGCAAGAAGCGCAAGGGCGACTTCCGTCAGCTGTGGATCCAGCGCATCAACGCCGCTGCCCGCGCCAACGGCATCACCTACAACCGCTTCATCCAGGGCCTGAAGGCCGCGAACATCGAGGTCGACCGCAAGATCCTGGCCGAGCTGGCCGTGAACGACGCGAACGCGTTCGCCGCGCTCGTCGAGGTCGCGCAGAAGGCGCTGCCGTCGGACGTCAACGCGCCCAAGGCTGCGTGACGCTGCGCTGGCCTTAGGCCGACGTTCACTGGAGGACCCGCAGGCTTCATGGCTTGCGGGTCCTGCTGTTGGGGGGTGGCCCGGCCCTTCCGTTCGGCTGCGGCTCGGTGCGGGCTGATCGGGCAGGTCCCCGCGCCCCTTACGGGCGTTGCGGCGCGCCGGCGCCGCACCACGAAGACTTTCTTGAAGGTGAGGGACAGGATGCCCACCCCCGAGCTGATCTCCCCCCGGTCCGCCCGTGTCGCCGCCGCCCGGCGGCTCGCCAAGCGGAACTTCCGGGGCAAGGACCGGCTGTTTCTCGCGGAGGGGCCGCAGGCCGTCAGGGAAGCGGCCGGGCACCGGGCAGACGGCGCCTCCACCCTCGTCGAGCTGTTCGCCACCGTCGAGGCCGCGGAGCGCTACGCCGACATCATCGGGGCCGCACGGACCGCCGGCGCCCGCGTGCACCTCGCCTCCGAAGAGGTCATCGCCGAGATCTCCACCACCGTCACCCCGCAGGGCCTGGTCGGGGTGTGCCGGTTCCTGGACACGCCGTTCGAGGAGATCCTCGCCGCCCGGCCGAAACTGGTCGCCGTGCTCGCCCATGTGCGCGACCCCGGCAACGCCGGGACCGTGCTGCGCTGCGCCGACGCCGCCGGCGCCGAGGCCGTGATCCTCACCGACGCCTCCGTGGACCTGTACAACCCCAAGGCCGTACGCGCCTCGGTGGGCTCCCACTTCCATCTGCCCGTCGCCGTGGGCGTGCCCGTCGAGCGGGCCGTCGAGGGGCTGAAGGGCGCCGGCGTGCGGATCCTCGCCGCCGACGGCGCGGGGACCGACGACCTCGACGACGAACTCGACAAGGGGAGCATGGGCGGGCCCACCGCCTGGGTGTTCGGCAACGAGGCCTGGGGGCTGCCGGCGGAGACCCGGGCGCTCGCCGACGCCGTCGTCCGCGTCCCCATCCACGGAAAGGCCGAGAGCCTGAACCTCGCCACGGCAGCCGCCGTATGTCTCTACGCGTCGGCCCGTGCACAGCGCGCCTCCGGAGGGTGCCGCTCCGTCACCGAGAGCTAGTAGGGTGACCAGTGCGGGGCCCTGCGCCGTCTGAGAGGTGGGGTACGGGGATGAGTGTGGCCGGCACGAGCACCGCGCCGGGGGGACGGGACGGGCGGCGCGCTCCCCTGCCCCGGCACGGCGATCACGCGGGCTTCGACCCCGACCAGCTGCCCGACGGCCTCGTCGTCGCCGACGAGCACGGCCGTGTCGTCTGCTTCAACGCCGCCGCCGCCCGCATCACCGCCCAGCGCGCCGCCGACGCCCTCGGCCGCCCCCTGGAGAAGGCGCTGCCGCTGGAGGATCTGGAGGGCCGCCGCTGGTGGCAGCTCACCGACCCCTACCGCGGGCTCGCGATCCGGGTGCGGCAGCCGGAGCGCAATCTGCTGCTGCCCGGCGGAAGGGAGGTGCTGGTCTCCGCGCGGTACGTGCGCGACGAGCCGCTCGGACCCGTCCGGCAGGTCGTCGTCTCGCTGCGGGACACCGAGGCCCGCCGCCGCACCGAGCGCAGCCACGCCGAGCTGATAGCGACCGTCGCCCATGAACTGCGCTCGCCCCTGACCTCCGTCAAGGGCTTCACCGCCACGCTCCTCGCCAAGTGGGAACGCTTCACCGACGACCAGAAGCGGCTGATGCTGGAGACCGTCGACGCCGACGCCGACCGCGTCACCCGGCTCATCGCCGAGCTGCTCGACATCTCCCGGATCGACAGCGGGCGCCTGGAGGTGCGCCGGCAGCCCGTCGACATCGGGGCCGCCGTCTCCCGGCACATCCAGGCCTACGTCGCCGCCGGCCAGCCCGCCGGCCGCTTCCTGCTCCGCATCGAGCAGCCGCTGCCCGCCCTGTGGGCCGACCCCGACAAGATCGACCAGGTGCTCAGCAACCTCATCGAAAATGCGGTGCGGCACGGCGAGGGAACCGTCACCATTGACGTCACGCCCTGCGCATCCCCGCGCGAGGGCGAGGAAACCGGCACATCGGTCACGGTGAGCGACGAGGGGCCCGGCATCCCGGAGGAGTCCATGAACCGCGTCTTCACCCGCTTCTGGCGGGGCAGCAAGCGCGGCGGCACCGGCCTCGGGCTGTACATCGTCAAGGGCATCGTCGAGGCCCACGGCGGCACCATCACGGTCGGCCGCGCCTCCGTCGGCGGCGCCGAGTTCCGATTTACGTTGCCCGTGGCGGCCCCGGCGTATCTCGCCTAGTGGCCCACGGGCGCATTCGCCTACCTCCGCCCCGTTAGACTCGGCCTTTGGCACCTTTGTGTCCTTCACACGGCCCACCCACGGTCTCGGGGACCATCCGCCAGCAATCGGAAGCACGGGAAGAGATGTCGGCACCCAATAAGTCGTACGACCCAGTCGAGGTCGAGGCGTTGAAACCGGAAGAGATCGAGCGCATGCGGGACGAGGCGCTCGCCGCCTTCGCCGCAGCGAGCTCCCTCGACGCGCTCCACGAGGCCAAGGTCGCCCACACCGGCCCGGCCTCCCCGCTGGCCCTGGCCAACCGCGAGATCGGCGCCCTGCCCCCGCACGCCAAGGCCGAGGCCGGCAAGCGGGTCGGCATGGCCCGCGGCGCCGTGAACAAGGCCCTCGCCGCCCGCCAGGCCGAGCTGGAGGCCGAGCGCGACGCCCGCGTGCTGGTGGAGGAGGACGTCGACGTCACGCTGCCGTACGACCGCGTCCCGGCCGGCGCCCGCCACCCGCTCACCACCCTCTCGGAGCGCATCGAGGACATCTTCGTGGCCATGGGCTACGAGGTCGCCGAGGGCCCGCAGGTCGAGGCCGAGTGGTTCAACTTCGACGCCCTCAACATCGGCCCGGACCACCCGGCCCGCGGCGAGGCCGACACGTTCTTCGTGCAGGGCCCCGACGGCGGCACCGAGAGCGGTGTCGTGCTGCGCACCCACACCTCGCCGGTCCAGATCCGCTCGCTGCTCGACCGCGAGCTGCCGGTCTACGTGATCTGCCCCGGCCGCGTGTACCGCACCGACGAGCTGGACGCCACGCACACGCCCGTCTTCCACCAGGTCGAGCTGCTCGCCGTGGACGAGGGCCTGACCATGGCCGACCTCAAGGGCACCCTGGACCACATGGTCCAGTCCCTGTTCGGCGAGGGCATGAAGACCCGGCTGCGGCCGAACTTCTTCCCCTTCACCGAGCCGAGCGCCGAGATGGACATGCTCTGCTACGTCTGCAAGGGCGAGTCCGTCGGCAACCCCGACCGGCCCTGCCGCACCTGCTCCAGCGAGGGCTGGATCGAGCTGGGCGGCTGCGGCATGGTCAACCCGCGGGTGCTCACCGCCTGCGGGGTCGACCCGGAGAAGTACAGCGGCTTCGCCTTCGGGTTCGGCATCGAGCGGATGCTGATGTTCCGCCACAACGTCGAGGACATGCGAGACATGGTCGAGGGTGACGTCCGGTTCACCCGGCCGTTCGGGATGGAGATCTGATGCGGATCCCGCTTTCTTGGCTGCGGGAGTACGTCGACCTGCCGGCGACGGAAACCGGCCGCGACGTCCAGGAGAAGCTCGTCTCCGCCGGCCTGGAGGTCGAGACCGTCGAACAGCTCGGCGCCGACCTCAAGGGCCCGCTGGTCGTCGGCCAGGTACTGACCATCGAGGAGCTGGAGGGCTTCAAGAAGCCGATCCGCTTCTGCACCGTCGACGTCGGCCAGGCCAACGGCACCGGCGAGCCCCAGGAGATCGTCTGCGGCGCCCGCAACTTCGCGGTCGGCGACAAGGTCGTCGTGGTCCTGCCCGGCGCCACGCTCCCCGGCGGCTTCTCCATCGCCGCCCGCAAGACCTACGGCAAGACGTCCCACGGCATGATCTGCTCCACCGACGAGCTGGGCATGGGCGACGACGGCACCCACGGCATCATCGTGCTGCCGCCGGAGACCGAGGTCGGCAAGGACGCCATCGAGCTGCTGGAGCTGGTCGACGAGGTCCTGGACATCGCCGTCACCGCCAACCGCGGCGACTGCCTGTCCATCCGCGGCGTCGCCCGCGAGACCGCCATCGCCTACGGCCTGCCGCTGCGCGACCCGGCGCTGATCGACGTACCCGCCCCGAACGCCTTCGGCTACCCGGTGCAGGTCTCCGAGCCGTTCGGCTGCGACCGCTTCACCGCCCGCACGGTCACCGGCCTGCGCCCCGAGGCCCGCTCCCCGATCTGGCTGCAGCGCCGGCTGCAGAAGGTCGGCATGCGCCCGATCTCGCTCGCCGTCGACGTCACCAACTACGTGATGATGGAGCTGGGCCAGCCGCTGCACGCCTACGACCGCACGCTGGTCCAGGGCACCATCGGTGTGCGCCGCGCCCAGGAGGGCGAGAAGCTCGTCACCCTCGACGGTGTGGAGCGCAAGCTGCACGCCGAAGACCTGGTCATCACCGACGAGCGCGGCCCGATCGGCCTCGCCGGCGTGATGGGCGGCGCCAACACGGAGATCGCCGACCACGAGGTCGGCGAGGACGGCGTCAACGGCACGACCGACGTGGTGATCGAGGCGGCCCACTTCGACGCCGTCTCCATCGCCCGCACGGCCCGCCGGCACAAGCTGCTGTCCGAGGCGTCCCGCCGCTTCGAGCGCGGTGTCGACCCCGCGGCCGCCGCGGCCGCCGCGCAGCGCACCGTGGACCTGCTGGTGCTGCTCGCGGGCGGCACGGCCGAGGCCGGTGTCACCGAGGTCATCGCGCCCTCGGCCCCGCACACCATCACCCTCCCGGCCAACCACCCGGACCGGGTGGCGGGCGTCGACTACGGCCGTGAGACGGTCGTCCGCCGCCTCCAGGAGGTCGGCTGCGACGTGTACGGGCAGGACGAGCTGATCGTCACCGTCCCGTCCTGGCGCCCCGACCTGGCCGACCCGAACGACCTGGCCGAAGAGGTCATCCGTCTGGAGGGCTACGAGAACCTGCCCTCCACGCTGCCCAAGCTCCCCTCGGGCCGCGGCCTGACCCACCGCCAGCGGCTGCACCGCCGGGTCGGCCGCGCGCTGGCCGGAGCGGGCTACGTCGAGGCGCCGAACTACCCCTTCGTCAGCGAGCAGGTCTTCGACCAGCTCGGCCTGGAGTCCGACGACCCGGCCCGCCGCGTCGTCAAGCTGGTCAACCCGCTCAGTGACGAGGAGCCCGCGCTGCGCACGACGCTGCTGCCGGGGCTGCTCGGTGCGCTGCGGCGCAACGACGGGCGGGGTGGCCACGACCTGGCCCTGTTCGAGACGGGGCTGGTGTTCCACCCCCGCGAGGAGCGGCCCGCCGCCACGCACCTGCCCGTCGACCGGCGTCCCACCGACGAGGAGATCGCCGCGCTGAACGCCGCGCTGCCCGAGCAGCCGCGGCACGTGGCCGTCGTCCTCACCGGCGCCCGCGAGCAGGCCGGCTGGTGGGGCAAGGGCCGTCCGGCCGCATGGGCCGACGCGGTCGAGGCGGCGCGTGTCGTCGCGCGCGAGGCCGGCGCCGAGCTGGTCGTGCGCAAGGGGCAGTACGGTCCCTGGCACCCCGGCCGCTGCGCCGAGCTGGTGGTCGTCGCCGACGGTGCGGAGACGGTCGTGGGCCACGCGGGAGAACTGCACCCGCGTGTCCTGAAGGCCCTGGGACTGCCCGAGCGCACCTGCGCGATGGAACTGAACCTGGACGCCCTGGAGGCGGTGGGCGACGGCGTTCCGCAGGCGCCGCGGATCTCCACGTTCCCGGTCGCCACGCAGGACGTCGCCCTCGTGGTCGACCTGCCCGTCCCGACCGCCGAGGTCGAGGCGGCGCTGCGCGCGGGCGCGGGTGAACTGCTGGAGTCCATCCGGCTGTTCGACGTCTACGAGAACGCCGAGCAGCTCGGGGACGGCAAGAAGTCGCTGGCGTACGCGCTGCGGTTCCGTGCGGGCGACCGGACGCTGACCGTGGACGAGGCCTCGGCTGCCCGGGACGCGGCGGTCGCCCTCGCGGGCGAGCGTACGGGTGCGGTGCTGAGGGGCTGAGCGCCGCGGGGACCCTTTCCCCACCGCCAGCTGCATAAATGCAGGTTGGCCTGGGTGTCCTCACTCGTTCGGGTGGTCATCGGAGGTGATCCGGTCCGCCCGGAGCCCTGCCGTGGACAGAATCGGACCGGCCTTTCGGGGTCGGTCCGTCTGCTCTGTCAGGGCCCACTTGGGGGACCAGAGGCATGAACCGCATCAAGGCACGGGCGCCCACCGCGCGTGGAGTCGTACTGACCATGCTCTGGGGAGCCGTGGCGGTCGGCTATAAGTGGGGTTGTCCGAGCGCCCAGCAGGACGGTTTCGGCGCGCGTGTCGTCACCAGCGCCGTGTTCTTCGCCGTCGGTGCCGGGCTGATACTCCACGTCCGCCGCGCCCTGCTGCGTGAGCTGCGGCAGGCCCGCCGGGTGGCACGGGCGGCGCAGAGCGTCGTCCTGCGTCCGTTGCCGCCACGTCTCGACGGGCTGGTCCTCGCCGCCGCCCAGCTCTCCGCGGAGCGGGGCGCGTGCGTCGGCGGCGATCTGTACGAGGCGATCGCCACCGAGCACGGGGTGCGGGTGGTGATGGGGGACGTACGCGGGCACGGTCTGGCCGCCCTCGGTACCGTCGCCGCCGTCCTCGGCAGCTTCCGCGAGGCGGCCCACGACGAGCCCGAACTCGGCGGCGTCCTGCGCCGGCTGGAGCGTGCGCTCGGCCGGCACCTGCGCGAACGGGCCCGCGCGGAACACCCTGCGCACGACGGCCCGGACCCCGACCACCCGGTCGCCGAGGAGTTCGTCACCCTGGTGCTCCTGGAGATCGACGGGGAGGGCGGGCTTCGGGCCCTCAACTGCGGCCATCCATGGCCGTATCGCATCAACGGTGCGCGGGTCGAGCCGTTGAGCGGGGTGGATCCGCTTCCGCCGCTGGGCCCCTTCCCGCTGCCGAAGGACCTGGAGGCCCACCCCTGTGGCCACCTGCTCCCCGGTGACTGCCTGGTCCTCTTCACCGACGGTGTGGAGGACGCACGGGACGCCAAGGGCCGGTTCTTCTCCCTGCCGACGGCCCTGCGTGAGGCCGTACGCGATCAGCCGGTCTCGCCCCAGACGGTCCTGCGCACGCTCTTCGCCGCCCTCCTGCACCACACGGCCAACGGCCCGAGGGACGACATAGCGGTCCTGGTCCTGCGGAACGATCGCACGAGAGGCAGGCTCTCCTGTCCAGGGGCGCGGGGAACGGCCCGGCAGGCACCCACGGATCCGCAGCCGACCACGCACCGCTAGCCCGTGGTCGTCCGACCCGGCCAAGCCACCGCTTTTCGAGGGGGAGCCGGCGGCTTGGCCGGATCCCCAGTCAACCGGCGGAACACGCTGAGCGACAACACGTGTACAGCGCGGATGCGAGTACTTCGTTCACACCCCGTGTGAAGGCGGAGTCACTACGCTGACCGCACCAGGCCACCCGGGGGGCATCCCATGCAGCCGAACACTCTGCTCGACGCGATCCTGGACGAGGCGGGGATCTCGCACGCCGGTCTCGCCGCCCACGTCAACCAGGCGGGCCGGAAACGGGGCCTCGCTCTGCGGTACGAACACACCGCCGTGGCGCGCTGGCTGAAGGGCCAGCGACCGCGCGGCCAGGTGCCCGACCTGATCTGCGAGGTGCTGGCGGCGCGCCTGCACCGGCCGGTCACCCTGGACGACATCGGCCTCGGAGTGCCGGGTGAGCCGAGCACACCGCACGCCGGGTCGCTCAACGGGTTCGTCGAACGCGCCACCGCGCTGTGGCGGTCCGACGAACAGGAGCGGCCGCATGTGCTCGGCGCCCCCGCCGTCACCGGCACCCCGGCCGTCATGCCGGTGTGGGAGTGGGAGAACCCGCCCGAGGACGTGGATGTCTCCCGGGGCGGCCTGCACCGGGTCACCGCGGCCGACATCGACACGCTGCGCGCGGCCCGTACGCACTACGAGCAGATGTACCGCAAGGCCGGCGGCATCGCGACCCGCACCCGGATCGTCGGCTTCCTCAACGCCGAGGCGGCCCCCCTGCTGCGCGGCAGCTACACCGACGCGACCGGACGCCAACTGCACCGGGCCACGGGCGGGTTGGTGGCCATCGCGGGTATCTGCGCGTACGACTCCGACGCCCACGGACTCGCCCAGCGTTACTTCCACCAGGCCCTGCGGCTGGCAAAGGCCAGTGGCGACCGGGGCCTTGGCGCGTATGTGATAGCCCTGCTGGTCAACCAGTCGCTGTTCATGCGGGAGTTCCGGCAGGCCGTCGCCTTCGCCGAGGCCGCGCTGCGGGCCGCCGGCAAGCACATCACCCCGGCGCTGGCCTCGGACCTGTACGCGATGCAGGCCAAGGCCTATGCCCACCTCGGCGACTCCGGCAGCGCCCTGTCCTGCATCCGGCGCGCGGAGACGGCGGCTGAACGCATCCGGCGCGGGTACGAGCCCGACGAGACGGGCTATGTCCAGCCGGGACTGGTCAATGTGCAGGTGGCCGAGGCGCTGCTGAGCCTCGGCGAGCTGGCCGCCGCCCGGGAGCATGCCGCGGCGGCGGTCGACAACCCCGCCCACGACCGCGGGCGCGTGCACCGGCTCGCCATGCTCAGCACCATCGAGCTGCGCCAGGGCAACGCCGACAAGGCGTCGGCGACCGCCGTGCAGATGGCCGAGCAGGCCCGCGGGATGGAGTCCCAGCGGCTGCGCGACAGACTGCGCGCGGTACGCGACCATCTGGCGCGCTGCGACTCGGCCGACACCGCCGAGGCCGCCGAACTCATCGACGGGGCACTGCGCGTACCGCTTTAGGACTCCGTCGGCCGTGGTGTAGGCCTGAGCAAGTCTCTGCTGCGATATTGCCACTTACGCGGCGGAAGGTGGCAGAACCGTGCAGTGGACGAAACAGAGCGAACAAACTGTGTATGCAAACCGCTGGTTCAGTGTCAACCTGGCGGATGTGGAGCTACCGGACGGCAGGCACCTCGACCACTTCCTGATCCGGCTCCGGCCGGTGGCCGTGGCTACGGTGGTCAACGAGGCCAACGAGGTTCTCCTGCTGTGGCGGCACCGTTTCATCACCGACAGCTGGGGCTGGGAACTGGCGGCCGGCGTCGTCGAGGACGGCGAGGACGTCGTGAGCGCGGCGGCCCGGGAGCTGGAGGAGGAGACAGGCTGGCGGCCGGGACCGCTGCACCACCTCATGACCGTGGAGCCGTCCAACGGTCTGACCGACGCCCGGCACCACGTCTACTGGTCCGACCAGGGCGAGTACGTCGGGCACCCCGTGGACGACTTCGAGTCGGACCGCCGTGAATGGGTCCCCCTCAAAGTCGTCCCCGACCTGATCGCCCGTGGGGAGGTTCCGGCCGCCAACATGGCGGCCGCGTTACTCCTGCTGCACCACCTCAGGCTGGCGGACGGTTAGTGGGCCACCGCCTGCCAGACCGTCACGAGCAGTGCGGCCAGCGAGGTGAGTGCGGCGAGCGAGGGCAGCGGCCAGCGCGCCTGTTCCAGCGAGGTCAAGCGGGTGTTCAACTCGTCCAGTTCCTTGGTGGTCTCCTCGGTGCGGTGACTGAGCAGCGCCAGCCCTCCCTCGACACGGGCGTAGGCCACGTCGAGGCGGCGCCGTAACTCTGCGAGTTCTCCATGGACCACGGGAAGCTCCCGATCGGCGGTCACGTGTCCACTCCTTTGTGTAGTCGAACGTGTGGGTCCCGCATTCCTTGCATGGGCATAAAGAGTGAACTCGCCTGGTGGGCGGCTGGGTAGTGTGTGCGAGGGGCATATGCGGGCCCGGCGCGCACACCGCGTGTGAAACAGATGGGCCCGGCACCTGGTCCAGGTGCCGGGCCCACAGCCCTCACATGCGGCGATCAGCCATAGGTGTAGAAGCCCGAGCCGGTCTTCCGGCCGAGCCGGCCCGCCTCGACCATCCGCTGCAGCAGCGGGGGAGCGGCGTACAGCGGCTCCTTGTACTCGGCGTACATCGAGTTGGCGATGGAGACGATGGTGTCCAGGCCGATCAGGTCGGACAGCTTCAGCGGGCCCATCGGGTGGGCGCAGCCCATCTCCATGCCGTTGTCGATGTCCTCACGGCTGGCGATGCCCGACTCGAACATCCGGATCGCGGAGAGCAGGTACGGCACCAGCAGCGCGTTGACCACGAAACCGGAGCGGTCCTGGGCGCGGATCGCGTGCTTGCCGAGCACCTTCTCGGCGAAGACCTGAGCGCGGCTGAGGGTGCCCTCGGAGGTGGTGAGCGCCGGGATCAGCTCGACCAGCTTCTGCACCGGGGCCGGGTTGAAGAAGTGGATGCCGACCACGTGGTCCGGGCGGGAGGTGGCGACCGCCAGCTTCACCAGCGGGATCGAGGAGGTGTTGGAGGCGAGGATCGCGTCCGCGCGGGTCACCACCTGGTCGAGCACCTGGAAGATCTCGGTCTTCACCTGCTCGTTCTCGACGACGGCCTCGATCACCAGGTCCCGGTCGGCGAACTCGCCCAGGTCGGTGGTGAAGCTCAGCCGCGCCTGCGTGGCGTCCCGCTCCTCCTCGGTGATCTTGCCGCGCTCGGCGGCCTTGGTCAGGGAGTTGAGCAGCCGGGTGCGGCCGATCTCCAGGGCCTCGCCGGTGGTCTCGGCGACCCTCACGTCCAGTCCGGAGCGGGCGCACACCTCGGCGATGCCCGCGCCCATCTGGCCGCAGCCCACGACTCCGACCCGCGCAATGTCTCCCGATGGGAAGCCCGTCACATCGTCCCCTTCGCTGGTGTTCCCGCACTCGCTGGCAGACCTCCGGGTTCGGCGCCTGCTCCGATCGTGCACGTTACCGCCAAGTATCGATGATCGATCGCCCGGGTGGGGGCATCCTGGGGCGCGGAACGATCCGTGACGGAGCGGATCCGGAGTGTACGGGGGTGTGCGGATGGAGCGGCTGTCACGGCGGGCCTTCACTCTGGCGGCGCTGTCGCCGCTGGTCATGGCGCCGGGCGCGGCGGCGGCACCGGCTCGCCGGACGCGCGCCGGCGGCGAGATGCGGGGCGTGTGGCTCGCGACGGTGTCCAACCGGGACTGGCCCTCGCGGCCCGGGCTCACCGCCGCCGAGCAGCGCAAGGAGCTGATCGCGCATCTCGACAAGGCCGCCCGCGACCGGCTCAACACCGTGATCTTCCAGGTGCGGCCGACCGCCGACGCCCTGTGGCCGTCCCCGTACGAGCCCTGGGCCGAGTACCTCACCGGCACCCAGGGCCGCGACCCCGGCTGGGACCCGCTGGACACCGCCGTGCAGGAGGCCCACGCCCGGGGTCTGGAACTGCACGCCTGGTTCAACCCGTACCGGATCGCGAACCACGCCGACCCCGGCCGGCTCGCCGCCTCGCACCCGGCCCGCGAGCACCCCGACTGGGTGGTGGGCTACGGCGGGAAGCTGTACTACGACCCGGGCCTGCCGGAGGTCCGCGCCTTCGTCCAGCAGGCGATGCTCGACGCGGTCGCCCGGTACCCGGTCGACGCGGTCCACTTCGACGACTACTTCTACCCCTATCCGGTGGCCGGGCAGACCTTCGCCGACGACGACGCCTACGACCGGTACGGCGTCGACTTCTCCAGCCGCGCGGCGTGGCGGCGGGACAACGTCGACCGGCTGGTGAAGGAGATGGCCGCCGGCATCCAGGAGGTCCGGCCCGGCACCCGGTTCGGGATCAGCCCCTTCGGGGTGTGGCGCAACGCCGCCACCGACCCGCTGGGCTCGGACACCCGGGCGGGCGTGCAGACGTACGACGACCTGTACGCGGACACCCGTACCTGGGTGCGCGAGCACTGGATCGACTACATCGTCCCGCAGCTCTACTGGAACATCGGATTCGCCGCCGCCGACTACGCGAAGCTCGCCGACTGGTGGGCGTCGGTCGCGGAGGGCACCGCCACACACCTGTACCTCGGCGAGGCCCTGTACAAGGCCGGGGTCGCCGGGCAGCCCTCGGCCTGGCAGGACCCGGTCGAACTGTCCCGGCACCTCACCCTCGCCGCCCGCCACCCGCAGGTGCGCGGGCATGTGTTCTTCGCCGCCAAGGACGTGGCGGCCGACCCGATCGGGGCGATGTCACGTGTGATCGCCGACCACTACGGGCGATCGGCGAAGCCGCCCCGTTGATCGAGCGCCCGCTCGTCCCGGTGCTTGACCTGGCAGTCGGGTCCGGGGGACATGATCGCCTCATGCCCGTCCTCGAACCGGACGCGGTACGGCGGGTTGCCCTCCGAGCCCAGGACCTCGACCACTTCCGAGACCTGGTCGTGTTGGCCGACCACCCTGCCGTGCTGGACAAGACGGTCACCCTTGGATGCATGCATCTGCAGGCCCTCCTCATGATCACGACCGCTGGGTGACGGCGATGCACACGAGCACGGCGACGGCGGTCAGGGGTGCGGCCGCGGTGAAATGCTCGCCCAGCAGCAGCGCCGACCACACCAGTGTGAGCAGGGGCTGAGCCAACTGCAACTGGCTCGCCCGGGGGATCCCGATCGCCGCCATGCCCCGGTACCAGACGACCAGGCCGAGGAACTGCGAGCCGAGCGCCACCCACAGCAGACCCGCGATGCCGTGCCCGGTGAGACTCACGGGTTCGTACGTCAGCGCCACCGCGGCGGCGGGCACGCTCAGCGGCAGGCACAGCACCAGCGCCCAGCCGATGACCTGCCAGCCCGGCATGACCCGGGCGAGGCGGCCGCCCTCGGTGTAGCCGGCCGCGCACACCAGCAGGGCCGCGAACAGACAGCCGTCGGCGGCCGTGAGCGCGCCGCCGCTCTGCGCGACGGTGAAGGCGACCACGGCCGCGGCTCCCGCCAGCGCGGCCTGCCAGAAGCGGCGCGAGGGGCGGCTGCCGGTGCGCAGGGCGGAGAACACGGCGGTGGTCAACGGCAGCAGGCCCACCACGACGGCGGCGTGCGCGGTGGTGGAGGTCTGCAGGGCGAGGGTGGTCAGCATCGGGAAGCCGAGCACCACACCGGCGGCGACCACGGCGAGCCCCGGCAGATGCCGGCGCTCGGGCAGCGGAACCCGGAGGGCGAGCAGACAGCCGCCCGCCACGAGAGCGGCGAGGACACTGCGCACGGCCACCAGCGACCACGGGCCGAAGCTCTCCAGGCCCCAGGCGGTGGCCGGGAAGGTCAGGGAGAAGGAGGCGACGCCGAGGGCGGCGAGACCGGTGCCGAGGCCACGGCGCTCACGGGGAGCGGTGACTGCTATCGGGCTCGGAATAGTAGCGCTACTCTGTGTTCTCATGAACCAGCGTAGCAGTGTCAGTGAACTGGCAGAAGAGCTTCGTCGGGACCTCCACCGCTACTCCCCAGGTGGAAAGCTCCCGTCGAGTCGGGCGCTGGTCGAGCGGTTCCGCGTGAGCCCGGTGACCGTCTCGCGCGCCCTCGCCCAGCTGGCGGCCGAGGGGCTCGTGGTGACCCGCCCCGGAGCCGGTGCGTACCGGGCCGGGCCGCGTCCGGCGGAGACGCCGGCCGGGGACACCTCCTGGCAGGAGGTCGCGCTGAGCGCCGACGGCGCCGCCGACCTCGTACCGCGCACGGTCGACGCCTCCGGGGTCACCGTCTCGCTGGCGGCGCCGCCGCCCGGCGTGCTGGAGTTCAACGGCGGCTATCCGCATCCCTCCCTCCAGCCGGAGCGGGCCATGGCGGCGGCGCTGGCCCGGGCCGGGCGGCGGCCGGGCGCCTGGGGCAGGCCGCCGCTGGAGGGGCTGCCGGAGCTGCGCGAGTGGTTCGCGCGCGGTATCGGCGGCGCCGTCACGGCGGCCGAGGTGCTGATCGCGGCGGGCGGTCAGGCCGCGCTGGCCACCGCCCTGCGCGCGCTCGCCCAGCCCGGCGCCCCGGTCCTCGTCGAGTCGCCCACCTACCCCGGGATGCTGGCCCTCGCCCGCGCCGCCGGCTTGCGGCCCGTACCGGTGCCCGTCGACCCCGACGGCGTACGCCCCGAACTGCTCGCCGACGCCTTCCGGGCCAGCGGCGCCCGGGTGTTCGTCTGCCAGCCGCTGTTCCAGAACCCGACCGGTGCCGTCCTGGCCCCCGGCCGGCGCGCCGAGGTGCTGCGCATCGCCCGCGAGGCCGGCGCCTTCGTCATCGAGGACGACTTCGTGCGGCGCCTGGTGCACGCCGACGCGGGCCCGCTGCCCCGCCCGCTGGCCGCCGACGACCCGGACGGGGTGGTCGTGCACGTCGGCTCGCTGACCAAGGCGACCTCGCCCAGCTTCCGGGTGAGCGCACTGGCCGCGCGCGGCCCGGTGCTGGAACGGCTGCGCGCCATCCAGGTCGTGGACAGCTTCTTCGTCCCCCGGCCGTTGCAGGAGGCGGCCCTGGAACTGGTCGGTTCCCCGGCCTGGCCGCGCCATCTGCGGAACCTGTCGGCCGAGTTGAAGGTCCGCCGCGACGCCATGACGGGCGCGCTCGCGGCACACCTGCCCGAGCTCGCCCTGCCCCACATCCCCTCCGGCGGCTACCACCTCTGGCTGCGCCTGCCCGACGGCACCGAGGGCGAGTCCGCGCTGACCGCGGCCGCCCTTCGGGTGGGCGTCGCCCTCACCCCCGGCCGCCCCTACTTCAGCGCCGAACCCCCCGCCGCCCACCTCCGCCTGAGCTTCGCCGCGGTCGCCGGGACCGGGGAGATCACCGAAGGGGTACGGCGCCTGCGGACGGCCTGCGACGAGGTGTTCCAGGGCGCGCGGACGGCGAAATCCGGTCGACGCCCCTGCGCCGGCCTGTGAGGATCCGGACCATGAGCGACACACCCGCCCTCCCCGACTGCTACGAGTTCTCCGCCGACACCGCCCGCGTCGACGTCGACCGCGTCCACGGGTGGCTGTCGGCCGACGCCTACTGGGCGATCGGCCGGCCCCGCGAGAAGCACGAGCGGGCGATGGCGTCCTCGCTGAACTTCGGCGTGTACGACCGGGCCTCGGGGGAGCAGGTGGCGTACGCCCGCGTGGTCACCGACCAGGCGCTGTTCGCCTGGCTCGCCGATGTGTACGTGGATCCCTCCGTGCGCGGCAAGGGCGTCGGCACCGCCTTCGTCGGCCGCATCCGCGACCACCTGGCGCCCTACGGTCTGCGCCGCATGCTGCTCGCCACGGCGGACGCCCACGGGGTGTACGAGAAGGCGGGCTTCCGGCCCCTGGACCGCCCCGGCCAGTGGATGGTGCACCCCTTCGCGTAGACCGCCGCCGCGGTGACCGGCCGCACACCCGCTGTAACGCACATCCGACAGCCCTTGACCTGTCCTCACTCTCGGCTCACCATCACCGCATGCCACTGAGGGTGACGTTCGTCGCCGCCGCGCGCAGCGCCCCGCTGCTCGCGGAGCGCTTCGATGACGACCGGCCGCTGGACCAGGCCGGCTGGGACGAGGTCCAGCGCGTCGCCGGGGACCTGCTGCCGCTGGCGGCGGCCGAGCTGCGCTACTGCTCGCCGACCCCGCGCAGCCGGGCCACCGGCGACGCGCTGGGGTACGCCCCGCTGGTCCAGCTCGCCCTGCGGGACTGCGACATGGGCCGCTGGCGCGGGCTGACCCTGGGTGAGGCGATGGCCCGGGAGCCTGAGGCGGTGGACGCCTGGCTCGCCGACCCGCGCGCCACCCCGCACGGTGGCGAGTCCCTGCTGGGCTTCATCTCCCGGGTCGGCGGCTGGCTGGACACCCGGCCGGTGGACGACGCCGGCCGGATCGTCGCCGTGGCCGAGCCCGCCGTGATCCGTGCGGCCCTGGTCTACGCCCTGAAGGCGCCGCCCTCCACCTACTGGAACATCGACGTCCGCCCGCTGTCCGCGTCCACCGTCACCGGCCGCGCGGGCCGCTGGAACCTGCGCCTCGACGGGGTCCGCGCTCAGTCCTCGCGCACGTAGTCCGTGGTCAGCACCAGATCCTTCGCCGGACCGCTGACCCGCCACACGGTGCGCCAGTGGTCGGCGTCCCGGACGGTGAACTCGCCCCGGTAGAGGTCGGCCGCGCAGGGGTGGCCGGTGATGTACCGCCCCGACGTCAGGTCCAGCTCGTGGAAGGGCCGGCCGTCCGCGAAGCGCACGTCCGCCGTGCCCGGCGTGGGTCCCGGCAGGAAGCGGAGCGTGCGGCTCGCCGGGCGCGCCACGCCCCGCCAGGTGAAGGTTCCGGACTCCTCGTGCAGCAGCCCGCCGTCCGGCAGCGGACGGAACACGGTGATCCCCTCGAAGCGTCCCTCGTCGCCGCTCGCCAGGTCCCGCACGCCGCGTTCGACCTGCCAGCGCCCGGCGAGATGGGCGAGGACGTCGGCCACGGGCCAGAACGAGCCCATCGTCATGCCTCCCTGTCGTGCCCGCCCCATCGACGTGCTCATACCCCTTCCCGGCGAACTCCGTCACGTTCCTCAGGATCAGCCGGCGCTGATCAGACAGCGCTGATCAGACAGAGGCAGCCGCGTTCTCGTCCGCGGGCTGCTGTCCGAGCGGCAGCAGCCCGCGCTCGGCGAAGACCTTCTTCGCCGCGAAGGTGGCGTTCAGCGCCTTCGGTATGCCGCAGTAGACGGCCGAGTGCAGCAGCGCCTCGGTGATCTGCTCCGGGGTGAGGCCCACGTTCAGGGCCGCGTTCACATGGACGTCCAGCTGGGCCTCGCAGCCGCCGAGCGCGGTGAGCATACCCAGGGTGACCAGCTGGCGGTCGCGCGGGGCGAGTGCGGGCCGGTCGTAGATCTCCCCGAAGGCCCAGGCGACGATCTGGTGGCCCAGCTCGGGGTTGATGTCGGCGAGCGAGTCGACGACCCGCTGCCCGGCCTCGCCGTCGACGTTCTTCAGAACCTCCAGGCCGCGGGTGAAACGCTCGTCACGGGTGGTGCTCTCGCTCATGCCGGTCCGTCCGTCCCCGTCTGCCGCTCGTGCAGCAGTCGTTCGTAGTGATCGATCTTGTCGTCCAGCGCGGCCGCGTTGCGCCTGAGCGCCCGGATACGCCCGGCCAGGTCGGCGCGGTGCTCACGGAGCATCGCGAGCCGGTCGGCGACCGTCGTGTCCCCCTCCGCCCGCAGCCGCGCGAAGCACTGCATGTCGGCGATCGACATGCCGGTCTCGCGCAGCCGCAGCAGGAACTCCAGCCAGGCCAGGTCGGCGGTGTCGTACCGCCGCTGGTTGCCGGTGGTCCGGCCGACCCGCTCGATCAGCCCGGCCTTCTCGTAGTAGCGCAGGGTGTCGTGGCTCAGGCCCGTCCGCTCGGCCACCTGGGCGATGGTCAACGACGGTTCCGGGTCCCGCGGGAGGGGGTGTCCGCTGGTCATGACAAGAACGGTAGAACCTGGAGTGCGCTCCAGGTCAAGCCGGTTCGCCGATCATCCTCCGAAGTACTTCTGGGCCGCCCGGACGCCCTCCACCAGCGCGTCCACCTCGTCCGGGGTGTTGTAGACGTAGAAGCTCGCCCGGGTCGTCGCCGGGATGCCGTACCGCTTGACGATCGGCCGGGCGCAGTGGTGGCCGACGCGGACGGCCACGCCCCGCTCGTCCAGCACCTGGCCGACGTCGTGCGGATGGATGCCGTCGACCGTGAAGGACACGGCCGAACCACGGTCGGCGAGGCCGGTGGGGCCGACGATCCGGACGCCCGGGACCTCGGCCAGCAGCTGAAGGGCGCGGGCGGTGAGCGTGTCCTCGTACGCCGCCACCTCCGCCATGCCCAGCCGCTCCAGGTACCCCACCGCCGCCGCGAGCCCCACCGCCTGCGAGGTCATCGGCACGCCCGCCTCGAAACGCTGCGGCGGCGGCAGGAACGTGGTGCGGTCCATCTCCACGATCTCGATCATCGAGCCGCCGGTGAGGAAGGGTGGCAGGCCGGCGAGCAGGTCCGCCCGGCCCCACAGCACGCCGACACCGTTCGGGCCGAGCATCTTGTGCCCGGAGAAGGCGAGGAAGTCCGCACCCAGCTCCGCCACGTCGACCGGGCGGTGCGGCACGGACTGGGCGCCGTCCACGACCACCAGGGTGCCGAACGCGTGGGCCCGGTCGGCCAGTTCACGGACCGGATTGATCGTGCCGAGGACGTTGGACTGGTGGCTGAGGGCGAGCACCCTGGTGCGCTCGTCCAGCAGCTCATCGGCCCGGGACAGGTCGAGCCAGCCGTCGTCGGTGAGCCCGAACCAGTCGAGCCGGGCCCCGGTCCGCTCGGCGAGCTGCTGCCAGGGCACCAGGTTCGCGTGGTGCTCCATCTCCGTCACCACGATCCGGTCGCCGGGGCCGAGCCGGCCGGCGTTGCCCAGCGCGTAGGCGACGAGGTTGATGCCCTCGGTGGTGTTCCGGGTGAAGACCACCTCGCCCGCGTCGGCGCCGACGAACCGGGCGACGGTGTCCCGGGCCTGCTCGTACGCCTCCGTCGCCTCGCCCGCGAGCTGGTGCGCGCCGCGGTGCGCGGCCGCGTTGTGGCGCAGATAGAAGTCCCGCTCGGCGTCGAGGACCTGCAGCGGCTTCTGGGTGGTGGCCCCGGAGTCCAGGTAGACGAGCGGGGTGCCGCCGTCCAGGGTCCGCTCCAGGATGGGGAAGTCCTTGCGCAGCGCGTGCACGTCGAAGGTCACGACGGCTCACCTCTCACGGTTCTGTCTCACGGGTTTGTCGGCGTTTCTCCGTGAGGAACGCTAAGCCCTCCTCACGGAGAACCGCAAGGATTACCATGAGGACCGTGGATCACGAGGCCCCCGTCTCCCTGCACCGACTCCCGGTCCCGGGCGAGGACCGGTACCTGTCGCTGGCGCTGGTCAACACGCGCTTCGCCGTCAGCCACGGCGAGGTCGACCTGCTCGACGACACCGAGGCCGCGCACCTCTGGCTGGTCCGGCACGGGCTGCTGCCCGACCGGGTGGACCTGAACGGCAGGCAGGCCGGCCGGCTGCGCGGCCTGCGCGAGGCGCTGCGCGCCCTCTTCGAGGCCCGCGCCGCCGCGAGCAGCCCGCCCGCCGGCGCCCTCGACACCCTCAACACCGCCCTCGCCGCCGCGCCCGCCACCCCCCAGCTCGCCTGGAGCGCCGACGGCCCGCGCCGCGCCGACCTCCCCGACAGTGGAAACCCGGCCGCGGCGGCGCTCTCGCTGCTCGCCGAGGACGCCGCCGACCTGCTCACCGGCGCGGACGCCGGCCAGCTCACCGAGTGCGCCGCCCAGGGCTGCGCCCGGTGGTTCCTGCGCTCCCACGGCGCCCGCCGCTGGTGCACGACCAAGTGCGGCAACCGGGTCCGGGCCGCCCGCGCGTACGCGGCCCGCAAAGCCGGTTCTCCGTAAAAACATCCCCCGTAAATCAGAGGTTTTCCGGTACGTCATCGAATTCACGCGCTGTTTCCCGTATTCGGAGGCAGCCGCGTCACTTTTCGGTGCGCGGACAACCAACCGGAAACTTGAACCGTCTACGTCGGCGAAATGACGGGGCACACCTTTGTGGGGGAACGCCGAAAATGCACCGCACGGACAGGGACAGGGCATGAAGCCGGCGGACCGTCCGAGGCCGGCCGCCGCCCTCCTCGCCGCGGCCCTCGCGATCACCGCGTTCTGCGGCGGTGACGTCCTCGCGCGCGGCTACCCCTTCGGTCCCCGCACCCGCAGCGTCAACGACCTCGGCAACCAGTACGTGCCCTTCCACGCCCACCTGTGGGACCTGCTGCACGGCCACGCCGACGGCGGCCTCCTGGTCAACTGGCAGTCCGGCGACGGCTCCAGCTTCCTGCCCGACCTCGGCACCTACCTCGGCAGCCCGTTCGCCCTGCTCGTCGCCGTCTTCCCCCGCGACCGGATCGACCTCGCCGTCTATGTCGTCACCGTCCTGAAGATCGCCTCCGCCGCGGCCGCCATGGCCTGGCTGCTGCTCACCCTGCGGCCCGGCCGCTGGTGGGCCGCGGGCCTGCTCGGGGTCTCCTACGCGCTGTGCGGCTGGACCGTGGCCGACGCCGACTACAACCCGATGTGGCTCGACGGCCTGATCGCCCTGCCGCTGCTGTGCCTGGTCGGTGAGTGGGCGCGCGCCGGGCGCCGGCGGTTCGCGGGCGTCCTGGTCGTCGCCCTCGCCTGGACCGCCAACTTCTACACCGCCTACATGGCCACCCTCGGCGCCGCCCTGGTCCTGGTGCTGCGCCTGCTGCTCGCCCGCCCGCCCCGCCGTCAGGCGCTCGCGGCGGCCGGCCGCGCCACCCTCACCGCCGCCCTCGGGGTGGGCCTGGCCGCCCCGCTCGTCACGGTGATCTACTTCGGCACCCGGCACGCCTACCCGGGCCGTGTACGGCGGTTCACGCCGGTGCCGAGCGAGGACCTGCTGGCCCGGCTGCTGCCGACCACGTACGGCTTCGGCTCCCCGGCCCTCTATGTCGGCAGCACAGCCCTGGTGCTCGCCCTCGCCCTGCCCTTCCACCGCGCGGTCCCCACCCGGGTCCGCGCGGGCTGGACCACGCTGGTCCTCGCGGTCGCCCTCTCCCTGCAGTGGGCGCCCACCCACCTGCTCTGGCACGCCTTCGCCACCCCGCAGGGCAGCTCCTACCGGCAGGCCTTCGTCCTGTGCGGGCTGCTCGTCATCGCCGCCTGGCACGCCCTGGCGTACGGCCTGCCCGACCGGCGCGCCCTCGGTGCCGCGGCCGCGCCGCTCGCCCTGATCACCGCCGTCGCGAGCACCAGCGGGCTGGTACGGGCGCACACCTGGCCGGTGCTGCTGCTCGCCGTCGGCGGCACCCTGGGCGGACTCGTCCTCCTCGGCCGCGCCGGGCCGCGCACCCGACTCGCCGGCCTGGCCGTCGTACTCCTCCTCGGGGCCCAGGTCGGCGAGAGCGCCGCCACCTCCGCCGTCGCCACCAAGCTGCGCATGAAGCACCTGGACGACTACGCGCCCTGGGGGGAGCGGCAGCGGCGGCAGGCGGCGGCGATCGCCGAGGCCGACGGCTGGCCCCGCTACCGCACCGACCCCGGCCGCGAACAGACCGTCGGCAACGACCCGCTGCTGGTCGGCGGTCAGGGCGCCCAGTACTACAGCAGCCTCACCTCCGACGTGCTCAGCCGCACCCTCACCGCCCTCGGCGGCGGCTGGACCTCCCGCGGCCGCAGTGTGCAGAGCCTGGACAACGCCGTCACCGACGTCCTCCTCTCGGTCGGCGCCCGGCTGCACAACCCACCGGACCCGCACCAGGGGGCGCTGCCCGGGGACAGCGCCTCCAGCACCGTCACGCGGCGCGAGGTGCCGCCCCTGGTGACCGTGCGGACCGCTCCCGACCCCACCCCGTTCGGCGCCTCGCCGTACCGCAACCAGGAACTGCTGCTCGGCAGCCGCGTCTACACCGTGCCCCGCACCAGCGTGTACGACGACGCCGGCCGGCCCGTCCGCAGCCGCACCGTGGGCTCCGGGAACGCCATGGCCGCGCCCGCGGTCACGGCCCGCTGCCCGGCCGGCACCCAGGTGAACCTCTGGGCGCCGCACTTCTCCGGCACCGCACGGCTCGCCGGCACCGGCACGGACGCCGTCTTCCGGTCCGCGGACGGCCGCAACCGGGCCGCCATGGAGCCGCTCGGCCGCACCCCGGCCTCCGGACGGGTGCGGATCGAGCTGACCCCGGACCGCCCCGGCCGCCTCCCGCCCGGCGCGATCGGCTGCCTGGACACCGCGCGGCTGCACACGGCCGCAGCCCGGCTGAAGGCCGGCGGTGCCACGGAGGTGACCGTCTCCGACGGCACCCTCCGGGCCCGGCTGCCCGCCCCCGGCCAGGGCATCGCGGTCGTCGCCGTGCCCCGCATCGCCGGCTGGCGGTGCGCCACGGGCGACCACGCGGCCCGGCCCGCCGGCGACTACCACGGTCTGATCGCCGTCCCCCTGGACGCCACCTCGACCAGCCTGACCTGCACCTTCCACCCACCCGGCCTGCGGCTGGGCACGACCGTCGGGCTCGTCTCGCTCGTCACCCTGGTCCTGCTCACCGCCCTGGGCCCTGCCGTCCGCCGCCGGCGCGCGCCCGTGCCGCCCACCACCACACCACCGCGCGAGCGCGTGACCGCCACCGCACCCTGACCGCGCCCCTGGGGGACCCGCCATGCTGATATCGATCGTCGCGCCCTGCTACGACGAGGAAGACGTCCTCGCGCGCTTCCACGACCAGGTCCAGCGCATCGCCGACGAGATGCTGCCGCTCGGCCACGACACGGAGTTCGTGTACGTGGACGACGGCAGCCGCGACCGTACGCTCCCCGTCCTGGAGCACCTGGCGGACCGTGACGCACGCGTGCGCTACGTCTCCTTCAGCCGCAACTTCGGCAAGGAGGCCGCCCTGCTGGCCGGCCTGCGGCACGCCTCCGGGGACTCGGTGATCGTCATGGACGCCGACCTCCAGCACCCGCCGGAACTGATCAGGCGGATGGTGCAGCTGCGCGAGGAGGGTTACGACCAGGTCATCGCCCGGCGCAGCCGCACCGGCGACCGCCTGACCCGGACCCTCGCCGCGCGCCTGTACTACCGGCTCGTCAACCGCCTGGTCGACGTCGAACTCGCCGACGGCGTCGGCGACTTCCGGCTGCTGTCGCGCCGCGTGGTGGACGCCGTGCTGGCCCTGACCGAGTACAACCGTTTCTCCAAGGGCCTGTTCGCCTGGGTGGGCTTCCCGAGCACCTCCTTCGAGTACGAGAACGCCGCGCGCGAGGCCGGCAGCAGCTCCTGGAACCTGCGCGGCCTGCTCAACTACGGCATCGACGGACTGCTGTCCTTCAACAACCGCCCGCTGCGCGCCGCCCTCTGGCTCGGCATGGGCCTGCTGCTGTGCGCGGGCCTCTACACGGCCTGGATCGTGGGCGCGGCGCTCGTCCACGGGGTCCAGACACCCGGGTATGTGACCATCATCACCGCCGTCACGGCCCTGGCCGGCGTGCAAATGGTCATGCTGGGAGTGATCGGGGAGTACACCGGACGCATCTACTACGAGGTGAAGGGTCGCCCGCACTTCCTGGTGAAGGCGACCAACGTGGAACGGACGAAAGACCTCATTCCTTGAAGCGACAGATCCTCACCTTCGCCTTGGTCGGTGTGATCAACACCGCCACCTATTACTGCCTCTACCTCCTCTTCCTCGCCTGGCTGCCCTATCTGGCGGCGCACATTCTCGCGTTTGCGCTCAGCATGGTCGGATCCTTTTTCCTGAATGCCCGCTTCACCTACCGCATTCGGCCCACCTGGCGGAAGTTCCTGCTGTTCCCGCTGACCAATGTGACCAACTTCCTCATCACCACGGCCGGTGTGTACGTGATCGTCGACGTCCTGCACGCCGGCAGCCGTTTCGCTCCGCTCGTCGCCTCCGCCGCGGCGATCCCGGTCACCTTCGTCGTCTCGCGCTGGGTGATGCTCCCCAGGTCGATCGCATAGTCGTTGCATAAAACTGCAGCGCTACGTATAGTCATGCCATCACGAGGAGGATGGACATGGCGGTACGTGCGGCGGTGGCCGGAGCGAGCGGATACGCGGGCGGAGAACTGCTGCGCCTGCTCCTCGCGCACCCCGAGGTCGAGATCGGCGCCCTGACGGGACACTCCAGCGCCGGCCGGCGGCTGGGGGCGCTCCAGCCGCATCTGCTGCCGCTGGCCGACCGCGTGCTGACCGAGACCACGGCCGAGGCGCTCGCCGGGCACGATGTCGTCTTCCTCGCGCTGCCGCACGGGCAGTCCGCCGCCGTCGCCGAGCAGCTCGGCCCGGACGTCCTCGTAGTCGACATGGGCGCCGACTTCCGGCTGCAGGACCCGGCCGACTGGGAGGCCTTCTACGGCTCCGGGCACGCCGGCACCTGGCCCTACGGCCTCCCCGAACTCCCCGGCGCCCGCGCCCGGCTCTCGGGGTCCAGGCGCATCGCGGTGCCCGGTTGCTACCCCACCGCCGTCTCCCTCGCCCTGTTCCCGGCCTACGCCGCCGGGCTCGCCGGACCCGAGGCGGTCGTCGTCGCCGCGTCCGGCACCTCCGGCGCGGGCAAGGCGCCCAAGCCGCATCTGCTCGGCAGCGAGGTCATGGGCTCCATGACGCCGTACGGCGTCGGCGGCGGCCACCGGCACACCCCGGAGATGATCCAGAACCTCAGCGGGGTGGCGGGGCGGCGGATCGCGGTCTCCTTCACGCCGACGCTGGCGCCGATGCCGCGCGGGATCCTCGCCACGTGCAGCGCGTCCGCCGCCGAGGGGGTGACGGGGGAGTCCCTCCGGGCCGCCTACGAGAAGGCGTACGCCGACGAGCCCTTCGTCCACCTGCTCCCCGAGGGCCAGTGGCCCGCGACGGCGTCCGTCTACGGTTCCAACGCCGTTCAGGTGCAGGTCGCGTACGACGAGTCCGTGGGCCGCATCATCGCGATCAGCGCCATCGACAACCTGACCAAGGGCACCGCCGGCGGTGCCGTCCAGAGCATGAACCTCGCCCTGGGTCTTCCCGAGACCACGGGTCTTTCCACGATCGGAGTCGCACCGTGAGTGTCACGGCAGCCAAGGGATTCACGGCGGCGGGGGTCGCCGCCGGGATCAAGGAGAACGGCAACCCCGACCTGGCCCTCGTGGTCAACAACGGGCCCCGCCGTGCCGCCGCGGGCGTCTTCACCTCCAACCGTGTGAAGGCCGCGCCGGTCCTGTGGTCCGAGCAGGTCCTCAAGAGCGGCCAGGTCTCGGCGGTCGTCCTCAACTCGGGCGGCGCCAACGCCTGCACGGGGCCCAAGGGCTTCCAGGACACCCACGCCACCGCAGAGAAGGCGGCCGAGGTGCTCGGCCGGGGTGCCATCGAGGTCGCCGTCTGCTCCACCGGCCTCATCGGCGTGCCGCTGCCCATGGACAAGCTGCTGCCCGGCGTCGAGACGGCCGCCGCCTGTCTGAGCGAGCACGGCGGCGAGAAGGCCGCCATCGCCATCAAGACCACCGACACCGTCCACAAGACGTCCGTCGTGACGCAGGACGGCTGGACCGTCGGCGGCATGGCCAAGGGCGCCGGCATGCTCGCCCCCGGCCTCGCCACCATGCTCGTCGTCCTCACCACCGACGCCGACCTCGACAGCGCCACCCTGGACAAGGCCCTGCGCGCCGCCACCAAGGTCACCTTCGACCGTGTCGACTCCGACGGCTGCATGTCCACCAACGACACCGTGCTGCTGCTCGCCTCCGGCGCCTGCGGCATCACTCCCGGGTACGACGAGTTCGCCGAGGCCGTCACGCGGGTCTGCGACGACCTCGGCCGGCAGCTCATCGGTGACGCCGAGGGCGCCAGCAAGGACATCAAGGTCGAGGTGGTCAACGCGGCGAGCGAGGAGGACGCCGTCGAGGTGGGCCGCTCCATCGCCCGCAACAACCTCCTCAAGTGCGCGATCCACGGCGAGGACCCCAACTGGGGCCGCGTGCTCTCCGCGATCGGCACCACCCGGGCCGCCTTCGATCCGGACCGCCTCAACGTCGCCATCAACGGCGTCTGGGTGTGCAGGAACGGCAGCGTCGGCGAGGACCGCGAACTGGTCGACATGCGCTACCGCGAGGTGCACATCGTCGCCGACCTGTCCGCGGGCACCGAGACCGCGACGATCTGGACCAACGACCTGACCGCCGACTACGTCCACGAGAACAGCGCCTACTCGTCATGAGCACTCGCAAGCACACGGCCCTGCCGAAGGCCCAGATCCTCATCGAGGCGCTGCCCTGGCTGACCCGGCACCACGGCAAGATCGTCGTCATCAAGTTCGGCGGCAACGCCATGGTGGACGAGGAGCTGAAGGCCGCCTTCGCCCAGGACGTCGTCTTCCTGCGGCACGCCGGCCTCAAACCCGTCGTCGTGCACGGCGGCGGCCCGCAGATCAGCGCGGCCCTCGACCGGCACGGCATCGTCAGCGAGTTCAAGGCGGGCCTGCGCGTCACCACCGAGGACGCCATGGACGTCGTACGGATGGTGCTCGCCGGGCAGGTGCAGCGCGAGCTGGTCGGCCTGCTCAACCAGCACGGGCCGTTCGCCGTCGGCCTCACGGGCGAGGACGCGCACACCATCACCGCCACCAGGCACCAGCCCGAGGTCGACGGGGAACTCGTCGACCTCGGACGGGTCGGCGAGATCACCGACATCGACACGGGCGCGATCGAGGCGTTGCTGGCCGACGGCCGCATCCCGGTCGTCTCCTCGATCGCCCGCAGTCAGGACGACGGACATGTCTACAACGTCAATGCTGATACGGCGGCTGCGGCACTCGCTGCGGCACTGGGCGCCGAAACCCTCATGGTCCTCACCGACGTCGAGGGACTCTACGAGGACTGGCCGAACTCCGACGAGGTGATCAGCCGCCTCACCGCTTCCCAGCTGGAGAAGCTGCTGCCGGAGCTGAGCTCCGGCATGGTGCCGAAGATGGAGGGCTGCCTGCACGCCGTGCGCAACGGGGTGCGCACCGCCCGCGTCATCGACGGCCGGGTCCAGCACTCGATCCTGCTGGAGATCTTCACCGACGAGGGCATCGGCACGATGGTCGTGCCCGACGAACGCGAGGGGGACGCACCGTGACGGGCCACCAGGGTCACCAGGGCAACCAGGGCAACCAGGGCAACCAAGAGCTGACCGAGCGCTGGCAGGGCGCGCTCATGAACAACTACGGCACCCCGCGCCTGCCCCTCGTCCGCGGCGAGGGTGTGAAGGTGTGGGACGCCGACGGCCGGGAGTACCACGACTTCGTCGGCGGTATCGCGACCAACGCCCTCGGCCACGCCCACCCGGCGATCGTGGAGGCCGTCAGCACGCAGATCGCGTCCCTCGGCCACATCTCCAACTTCTTCATGGCCGAGCCCACCGTCGCCCTCGCCGAACGGCTGCTGCAGCTCTTCGGCCGGGAGGGCAGGGTCTTCTTCTGCAACTCCGGCGCCGAGGCCAACGAGGCCGCCTTCAAGATCGGCCGGCTCACCGGGCGCACCCACATGGTCGCCACCACCGGCGGCTTCCACGGCCGCACGATGGGCGCCCTCGCGCTCACCGGCCAGCCCGCCAAGCAGGACCCGTTCCGGCCGCTGCCCGGCGACGTCACCCATGTGCCCTACGGCGACGCCCAGGCGCTCGCCGCGGCGGTCACGGAGGAGACGGCGCTCGTCGTCATCGAGCCGGTCCAGGGCGAGAACGGGGTCGTCGTGCCGCCGGCCGGCTATCTGAAGGCCGCCCGTGCGATCACCGCCGCCACCGGCGCCCTGCTGGTCCTGGACGAGGTGCAGACCGGCATCGGCCGCACCGGCACCTGGTTCGAGTACCAGGCCCACGAGGGTGTCCTGCCCGACGTCGTCACCCTCGCCAAGCAGCTCGGCGGCGGACTGCCGCTCGGCGCCACGGTCGCCTTCGGCCGGGCCGCCGACCTCCTCCAGCCCGGTCACCACGGCACCACCTTCGGCGGCAACCCGGTCGCCTGCGCCGCCGGACTCGCCGTCCTCGACACCATCGCGAACGAGGGCCTGCTCGACAACGTCAAGCGGCAGAGCGAGCGGCTGCGCGAGTCGATCGAGGGGCTGGGCCACCCGTTGATCGATTATGTGCGGGGTGCCGGCCTGCTCCTGGGTATCGTGCTCACCGGGCCGCGCGCGCAACAGGTGCAGCAGGCGGCCCAGGAGGCCGGGTTCCTGGTGAACGCGCCTGCCCCCGACGTCGTACGGCTCATGCCTCCGCTGAACCTCCACGACGACGAGGTGGGTGCCTTCCTCCAGGCGCTGCCCGGAATCCTCGACACAGCGAACCCAGTGGATGGGGACGGACGATCCGGAGAATAGGACGACGATGAGCCAGGCGCAGGACCACGAGCAGGCGGCGGGTGCCGGACCAGCCGTGCCGCAGACCCGTACCGCGCGGCACCGCCGGATCGTGGACATCCTCAACCGGCAGGCGGTGCGGTCGCAGAGCCAGCTGGCGAAGCTGCTCGCCGACGACGGGCTGAGCGTCACCCAGGCGACGCTCTCCCGCGACCTCGACGAGCTGAACGCGGTGAAGATCCGCAACACGGACGGCGAGCTGATCTACGCGGTGCCGAGCGAGGGCGGCTTCCGCACCCCGCGCGCGCCGCTGGGGGAGTCCGCGAAGGAGGAGCGGATGCGGCGCCTGTCCCAGGAACTGCTGATCTCCGCCGAGGCGTCCGCCAACCTCGTGGTCCTGCGCACCCCGCCGGGCGCGGCCCAGTTCCTGGCCTCGGCCATCGACCAGGCCGAACTGCACGACATCCTGGGCACCATCGCCGGTGACGACACGCTGCTGCTGATCAGCCGCGAGCCGGCCGGGGGGCAGGCCCTGGCGGATCATCTGCTGCGGCTGGCGCAGAACGGTCACTGACCCCGCATGCGGCGGCCTGCCGGTCGGCGCAGAATGGGAATGTGATCTTCCGCGGCGGGCGGGCAGGCGGTCGGGCAATCCCGTGGCGGCCCTCGACCGTATACAGAGGTGTGTCGGGTTTCCGGTTCCCCGTGAGCCGCCTCCCGGACGAGGCTCTGCTGTCCGGGCTGGCCACCGGTGACCCGGAACTC
Source organism: Streptomyces filipinensis (assembly GCF_014649495.1). Taxonomy (GTDB): domain Bacteria; phylum Actinomycetota; class Actinomycetes; order Streptomycetales; family Streptomycetaceae; genus Streptomyces; species Streptomyces filipinensis. Next base: position 282,538 of record NZ_BMTD01000006.1, read on the forward strand.
GCGGTCATCTTCGTACGGAGATTCCAGCACCGGGTCTTCGGAGTCGCCATGGCGGTCACCCGTGATCAGCAACTCGCCGAGGACGTCGCCCAGCTGACGTTCGAGCGAGCCTGGAGGCATGCCCAGATCTACGACTCGCGCCGCGGCTCGGTCGCCACCTGGCTGACGACCATCGCGCACAACCTGGCCGTCGACGCCGTCCGCGCGCGCCGGACCGAGCCGATGGCGTCCGAGGACCTCGACGCCCTCCTCGATGCCGTCACCGCGACCCCCGAGCAGTGGGCCCTGGCCGACGAGGCCTCCTCGCAGCTGCGGGCCGCCGTGGCGCGACTGCCACGGGAACAGGCGCGGGCCCTGGTGATGGCGGGCATCTACGGGCTGACGGCCCACCAGATCGCCGAGCGGGAGGGGATCCCGCTGGGCACCGCCAAGACCCGGGTCAGGGCCGCGATGGCGAAGCTGCGCACCACCCTCGTGTCTCCGCAGCGAGGCGACCATGTCCAGTGACTGGAACTGCGACAAGCTGCGGGAGATCGGCGCCGAGCTCGCACTGGGCGTGCTGTGCGGCAGCGAGCGGGCCGAGGCGGTCGCCCATCTGGACGGGTGCGCGGACTGCCGGGAGTACATCCGGCAACTGACCCTGGTCGGCGACCGGCTGATCGGCCTGCTGCCGGACAGCGACCCGCCTCCCGGCTTCGAGACCCGGGTGGCGCGCAGGCTGGCCCAGCAGGCGGCCACGCAGGAGGGCCCCGCAGGCGCGCGCGCGGCCGGCCGGGCGACCCGGAACTTCCGTGGCCGGGCCCGCCGGGCCCGGATGCGGCTCGCCGCGGTCGCCACCACGCTCGCGGTCGCCGTCGGGTTCGCCGGCTGGGCGGTGGGCACCGCCGTCCAGCAGGTCACGGTGAGCGCGCCCGCCACCGTGTCCGAGCCCATGCTGATGGGCGACATGATCGCGGCCAGCGGCCGGCCGGTCGGCGAGTTCTACGCCCACCCCGGAAGCCCCGGCTGGATCTTCATGTCCGTCGATCTCGCCGGGCGCCGCGGCTCCTACACCGGAACGGTCGCCTGTCTCCTGGAGCGTGCGGACGGCAGCATGGTCAACGTCGGGAACTTCTCCGTGCGCGGCGGCCGCGGTGACTGGGGCGTGGGAGCTCCCGGCGACCTCTCGGCCGTCCTACGCGCCCGGCTGACCTCTCCGGACGGCACCGTCCTCGCCACGGCTCATCTGGAGAAGGGCCATGTGGTCGAGCCGGAGGACACCTGAGACACGGCGCGTCCGGCTCACGGACGGCGCGCCGGGGGCAGCGTCGCCGCCAGGGCGGCGGCGAGTTCGGCGACCGTGGGCCGGGTCGCCGGTTCAGGCCGCAGACAGGCGTCGACGGCGGCGGCGAGCGCGGGCGGCAGACGCCGCCGGGAGGCGAGGGGCGGGGCGGTCCCCTCCGTCTGCGGACCCCGGTCGTCAGGGTCGCCGGTGCCGTCGTGCCGGTCGTACGGGTCGTCCCGGCCGCCGGTGACGCCGTCGTCCGTCCCGGCCTCGGCCCCCGCCCCGGTCCCGCCGCGGCGGAACGGCGTCTCGCCGCACGCCACCTCGAACAGCGTGACGCCGATGCCCCACACGTCGGCGGCGGCCGTGAGCGGACCGCCGCGCGCCTGCTCAGGAGCCCTGTAGCCGAACGTGCCCAGCTCGGCGGGCGCCGGCCCGGGCGGCCGCGCGAGGCTCAGGTCCAGCACCTTCGCATGACCGCGCTCGACCACCACGTTGGCCGGTTTGAGGTCCAGGTGCAGCAGGCCCCGGCCGTGCAGATAGTGGACCGCGGAACACAGCTGCGTGCCGAGCAGCGCCACGTCCGCCGCGGCCGGCCGGCGCCGCAACCGGTGCACGAGGTGGGACAGCGTCTCACCGGTCAGTGTCTCCAGGACGACGACCGGCTCGGGCGACGTGACGACGTCGTAGCCGCGGACCAGGTGCGGATGGCTGAACTCCCGCAGCCACCGGCCCTCCCGCAGCATCCGCTCACCCAGCCGCGCCTCGCCCCGCCGGTCCGTCCGCACCAGCTTGAGCACACAGCGGCAGGCCCGTTCCTCGCTCCAGGCGTCGTAGACGTCCTGCCAGCCGGTGCGCGTCAGATGCGCCAGGACCTCGTACCCCGGCGCCGGCCTCGCGCCCGGCGGGAGGGGCTCCGGGCCGCTCATGACAGCACCGTGCCCGCGCTGAGCCGGTGCAACCGGGCGTACGTCCCCTCCACGCGGAGCAGATCCGCATGAGCGCCGGTCTCCACCACCCGGCCGTGGTCGAGCACCACGATCCGCGTGGCGTCGCGGACGGTCAGCAGGTTGTGTGAGATGACGACGGTGGTCCGCCCGGCCATGAGCCGGCGCAACGGCTCCATGATCCGCCGCCCGGAGCGGGCGTCGAGCCCCGTGGTCGGCTCGTCCAGCAGCAGCACCGGCGCGTCCCTGATCATCGCGCGGGCGATCGCCAGGCGCTGGCACTGCCCGCCGGACAGCGTCCGGCCGCGCTGGCCGACCAGCGTGTCGTAGCCCTCCGGGAGCCGCTCGATGAACTCGTGGGCGTCCGCGGCACGGGCCGCCGCGACGACGTCCGCCTCACCGGCACCGGGCCGGCCGTAGGCGATGTTCTCGCGCACCGTGCCGTGGAAGACGAGCGTCTCCTGGAGCACCACCGCGATGTTCTCCCGTACGTCGGTCGGGCTCAGCTCCCGCAGGTCCGAACCGTCGAGCAGGACCGCGCCCCGGTCCGGGTCGTAGAAGCGCAACTGGAGCTTGGCGACCGTGGACTTGCCGGCGCCGCTCGCCCCGACCAGCGCCAGGGTCTCCCCGGGAGCCACCCGGAAGGAGACGTCCGACAGCGCCCACGAGGAGGTACCGGGGTAGCGGAAGCAGACGCCGTCGAACTCCACCTCGCCCCGCGCACGGCCGATCCGCCGGGCGCCCGGGGCGTCGACGACCTGCGGGCGCTGGTCCAGCAACTCGATGATCCGCTCGGCCGAGGCGGAGGCCGCGTAGAAGGTGGTGCCGAGCCCGGACAGGCCGTGCACCGGGCCGTAGAGCTTGCCGATCAACGCGAGGAACACCAGCAGTCCGCCCAGCGTCAGGTGCCCCTGCGCCAGCTTCCAGGTGCCGAGGCCCAGCACCGCGAGAACGCCCGTCACCTCGATCATCTCGACGAGGGGCCCGTAGACGGAGCGGATCCGCGCCGAGGCCATCGCCGCCCGGAACCTTCCGACGTTCTCCCGCTCGAACCGGCGCTCCTCCCACCCCTGCCGGTTGTACGCCTGGACCAGGGCGACGTTGCCGAGCGCCTCCTCGGCGATCGCGCTGAGAGAGCCGCTGCGCCGCCTGCGCTCCCGCGACGCGGCCTTGATCAGCCGCGAGAAGTGCCGGGCGGCGACCCAGAACAGCGGCACGATGGCCAGGGCCAGCAGGGTGAGGTCCCACCGCAGGTAGAGCAGCAGGCCCAGGAAGACACCCAGCTGGACCACGTAGTAGAGGATGTCCGCCACGCCTGAGAGCAGGAACGTCTCCACCGCGTCGACGTCCCCCGTGACGCGGGACAGCACGTCGCCGAGTCGCCGGCGTTCGAAGAAGCCGAGCGAAAGCCCCTGCACGTGCCGGAACACGTCGGAGCGGAGGGAGAGCAGGAAGCGCTCGCCGACCCAGGTGGACAGCACGTCGTCGGCGAACCCCAGGATCCCGGAGAAGACGACGAGCCCCAGGTAGGCCGGCGCGATCCACAGCAGCGGCCGCAGGTCGCGGGGGACGAGCACACCGTCCACGACGATCTTGAAGAGCCAGATCTCGGCGGCGTCCACGACCGGGCCGAGCAGGCTGAAGAAGAAGACGGGCACGAGCCAGCGACGGCCGCCGCGCGTGTAAGGCCAGAACCGCCGGAACACCGCCCGTGGGGAGACAGGTGGCGCGGCGTCGACGACGGCGTCGGAGGTGTCCCCGACCGACAGCAGACGCCGCAGGAGATGCGCCATGGGATGCGTCCCTCGGGGATCGGAGGATCGGGGAAGCGGGCCCGGGTCCTCCGGCCCCGGGCCCGCTCAGCCTTGTGTGTTCAGTAGCCGCCGTGGCCGCCGTGGCCGCCGTGGCCACCGTGGCCACCGTGACCGTGGTCGCCGTGGCCGTGGTCGCCGTGACCGTGACCGTGGTCGCCGTGGCCGTGGTCACCGTGGTCGTGACCGTTGCCCGAGAAGTCGTGGCCCGACGAGTCATCGCCGTGATCCCGGCGCATGGCCGGGAAGAGACTGCTGAAGATAGCCATTGCGTTCCTCCCGAAACTTGCTGCACACGAGATACGTGTCAGGGCGCACATCGGATGGCTGTTTCCGGAAGAAATTCCATTTTCAACCCAGTCGTGCGGCCAGGCCCCCCGTGCACCGCACCTCGTCACCGGCCGTGATCAGCAGCGCCTCCACCCCGGGCAGCGTCTCCAGCCACTCCAGCCCCGCCCGCGAACCCATCGCGAACGCCGCCGTGGCCCAGCAGTCCACCCAGGTCAGCCGTGGCCCCACCACCGTCACCGACACCAGGTCCGTGACCGCCGGCCGGCCCGTCCGCGGGTCCACGATGTGCGCGCCCCGCTCGGCCGTGCCGGACGTCGCCACCGACAGTTCGTCCGCTCCCGCGGCCGAGATCACCGCCGCCAGCCCGCCCGGACGCAGGGGGTCGGACACGCCGACCCGCCACGGCCGGTGCGGCTCCGGCGCACCCAGCATCTGGACGTCCCCGCCCCCGTTCACGCTGACCCCGCGCACCCCGGCCACCTGCGCCAGCAGCCGTGCGGCCCGCTCCACCGCCCAGCCCTTGACGATGCCGGTGGGGTCCAGCGCGCCCCGGTAGCGCGGGCTGAACCAGCCGTCGCTCCTCCGGTCCGCCTCGGCCGCGAGGTCCAGCACCTCCGCCACCTCCGGCGCGCACTCCGCCACGGTCAGCTCCCCCCGGGCCAGCCGCGAGACCTGGCTGTCCTCCCGGTAGGTGCTGAAGACCGCGTCCGCCCGGTGCAGTCCGGCCACCGCTTCGGCGAGCGCCTCGCGTACCGCACGCGCATCCCCGCCGCGGACGTCGAAGGAGAAGACGGTCCCCATGACCTCCTCCGCGTGACGCACCGCGGCGGGAGCCTCGGCAGGCCCGGCCACCGTGTCAGCCACCGGCCTGGTCCAGCGCGGACTGCAGCGACTGCTTGTAGCCGGTGCTGGTGTAGGTGGCGCCGGAGACGGCGTCGATGTCCGCGTTCCCGGCCGCGACGGCCTCCTGGTTGAGCTTGGGTACCGCCATGGCCGTCTTCTGGTCGCTGAGGCCGCCCTTGGGCGCCTGTACGGCCTCCGCCTCGGTGACCTTGCCGCCGGCGACGGTGACGCGCACCTGGACGGGCCCGTACTGGGTCTGCGTGACCTTCCCGGTGACCGTGCGCGCCTGGGCGGCCCCGGCGGCCCCGCCGGTGGACGCCGACGACGGCTTCACCTTGTCCAGCGCCGACTGCAGCGACTTCTTGTACCCCGTGCTCGTGTACGTCGCCCCCGACACCGAGTCGATCCGCGCGCTCTGCGCCGCGACGGCCTCCTGGTTGAGCTTGGGTACCGCCATGGCCGTCTTCTGGTCGCTGAGGCCGCCCTTGGGCGCCTGCACGGCCTCCGCCCTGGTGACCTTGCCGCCGGCGACGGTCAGCCGTACCTGCACGGTCCCGTACTGCGTCTGCGTCGCGTCGCCGGTCACCGTGCCGGAGCCGGTGGAGGCCTGCGTGCCACCCCCGGTGCCGCCCTGCGGTGACTGCTGCGCCGCCGCGCCCACCGCCGACGCCGAGGCCGGATCGGACGCCGGCTTCAGCGACAGCAGCAGGACGACACCGGACACGGTGGCGGCCGTGGCCAGGACGACCCGCCGGATCGGGTGGCTCTTCCTCATGGCTTCGCAGCTCCTGCTCACATCTCGAACGACTCGTGGTGGATGCGGCGGGCGGGGACCCCCGCGCCGCGCAGCGCCTCGTACACCGACTGCGCGAACCCGGCCGGGCCGCACATGAACACGTCGTGGTGGTCGATGTCCGGGATCTTCCGCTGGAGGTTCTCCGCGGAGATGTCCGGCCGCTCGCCCTCCGGGCTGTTCACCGCGTACATCAGCCGGGCGCCCCGCTCGTCGGCGATCTTCGCCAGCTCGTCCCACAGCGCCAGGTCCTGGGTGCTGTTGGCCCGGTAGAGCAGGGTGATGTCACCGGCCGCCCCGGGCAGCGTCTCGAACAGGGCCCGCATCGGCGTGATGCCCACCCCGCCCGCGACCAGCAGCACCTTGCCCCGGCTGCGGCGCTGCGCGGTCATCGCGCCGTACGGGCCCTCCGCCCACACCCGGGTGCCGGGCGTCAGCTCGCGCAGCCGGGCACTGTGGTCTCCGATCGCCTTCACCGTGATCCGCAGCATGTCCGGGCGGGGGGCCGCCGACAGCGAGTACGGGTGCGAGCTGAAGCGCATCCCGGGAGCGAGGAACCGCCAGCGGAAGAACTGCCCCGCCTCCGCGCCCATCCGGTGCAGCCTCCGCCCGCCGATCAGCACCGACACGATGCCCGGCGTCTCCTCGATGACCGCCTCCACCCGCATGCGGTGACGGAGGTTCAGCCGGATCGGGGTGAGGATGCGGTACCAGACCACCAGCGCGGTGACGGTGCCGTACAGCCCGTACCAGAAGGTCTTGGCGGTGGGTTCGACCGCGAAGTCGTTGCCGGTGGTGATCTGGTGCCAGAACGTCAGGAACACCGCGGCGTAGGTCAGCAGATGGACGTGGTACCAGGTGTCGTACGGCAGCCGGCGGCGGATCCCGCCGACCGAGCTCAGGCCGATGAGCACGAACAGACCGGTGCCGATGGCGGCCTTGCCCATGTCGGGCAGCTGGTTGATGGAGTCGATGGTCTGCTGGACGATGTCGCCGAGCGACTTGCCCGCCTGGAGCGCGTACCCCCACATGGTCAGGAACACATGGGCCACGATCAGGCAGAGCGTGTAACGGCCGCTCATCGCGTGCCAGCGGGCCACCCGGTCCGAGCCGACCCGCCGCTCCAGCGCCGGTACGCGCGCCATCTGGAGCACGACCAGGGCCATCAGATAGCCGGCCAGCAGGCCGGTGATGCGGCCCGCGTTGAGGATCTTGCTGTTGTCGTCGGCGATGGACGGTGTGTTGTGCCACCAGAGCCACAGCACGGCCGCCGCGCCCGCCCAGACGGCGAGCAGCAGCGGGACGGCCGGTGAGCGGCGCGGGCGGATGCGGCGCATCGTCTGGCGGCGGGCGGCACGTCCGCCTGCGAGCGTGGTGGTCACGGTTCCTCCGTGGGGACTTGACCCTTGGCCCAGAGATACGTGTCGCATGCGCTGAGTGTTCAGAACCCCGCCGAGTCCAGCGCGGACTGGAGTGACCGGCGGTAACCGTCGCTCGTGTACGTCGCTCCCGAGACGGCGTCGATCCGCGCGCTCTGCGCGGCCAGTGCTTCGCGCCGCAGCTGGGGCAGGGCGTACCCGTTGATCTCCTGGTCGCGCGGGTTGTCCTGCGGGTACCGCACCGCCGTCACGTCCGTGAGCCGGCCGCCCTGCACCGTCACCCGCACCTGGACCGGTCCCCAGCGGGTCTGGACGGTGTCGCCGGTGGCGCTCCCGGCGGTGCCCTGGCCGGAGCCGGCCGACGGCCTCGAACCGCCGGACGCGGCCGGGGGCTTCGCGCTGGCCGACGCCAGCGTGGGAGCCGTGTGCGGCTTCAGCGACAGCAGCAGCACCATTCCGGAGACGGTCGCGGCACTGGCCAGCACGATGCGGCGCAGCGGACGGCTCTTCTTCAACGCGTGCACTTTCGGGCCCTCACAGTTCGAACGACTCGTGGTGGATACGACGGTCCGGCACCCCGGCCGCCCGGAGCGCCTCGTACACGTCCCGCGCGAAGCCGTCCGGCCCGCACAGGTAGACGTCGTGGCCGGCCAGCCCGGGGAAGGTCGCGCGCAGCGACTCCGCCGTGAGGGGCGGGCGCTCGCCCCCGGGACCGTTCAGCGCGTACAGCACCTGTGCGCCGCGCCAGCGGGCGATCGCCTCCAGCTCGCCGCCCAGCGCCAGGTCCTCGACCCGGCGCGCCCGGTACAGCAGGGTGACCTCGCCGGGCAGCGTCTCGAACAGTGCACGCAGCGGGGTGACCCCGACACCGGCCGCGATCAGCAGGCAGCGGTGGCCGGCGGCACGGTCGGCGGTCAGCGAGCCGTACGGACCCTCCGCCCACACCCGGGTGCCGGGCCGCAGCAGCGCGACGGCCGCGCTGTGGCCGCCGAGCGCCTTGACCGTGATGCGCAGGCGGTCCGGGCGCGGCGGCGCGGACAGCGAGTACGGCGTCGACGTCCAGCCCAGGCCCGCGCCGAGGAACCGCCAGCGCAGGAACTGCCCCGGCCGCGCGCCGAGTTCGTCGAGGTGCCGCCCGCGCACGACGACCGAGTACACCCCCGGGGCCTCCTGGTGCACCGACTCCACCCGCAGCCGGTGGCGCCGGTTGAGCCGGACCGGGGCGAGGATCCGGAACCACAGCACCAGGGCCGCGACGCCCAGGTAGAGCGCGTACCACAGGGCGGTCGCGACCGGCTTGCCGTTGAACTCGTTCCCCAGCGTCAGCTGGTGGAAGAAGGCGAGGAAGACGGCCGCGTACGTCAGCAGGTGGACGTGGTACCAGAACTCGTGGCTGGTGCGGCGGCGCACCGCCCGGGCCGAGGTGATCCCCACCGCGCACAGGATCACCGTGCCGGCGGTGGCCTTGAGCATGTCCGGGTAGTCCAGGACGACGGTCACCGTCTCGTGCCAGAACGAGGCCCGGTCCTGCGCCGCGTACCCGGCGAGGACCAGCACGGTGTGCGCGACGAGCAGGCAGACCGTGTACCGGCCGGCCATCGCGTGCCAGCGGGCCACCCGGTCCGAGCCGATCCGCCTCTCCAGCAGCGGCACCCGCGCCATCAGGCCGACGAGCACCGCGCAGGCGTACCCGCACAGCAGCCCGGCGATCCGCCCGGCGCCGGTCAGCCAGCCGGCCGTACCGACCACGGATCCGGTGTCCGCCCACCAGAGCGCGGTCACGGCCGCCGTCCCCGCCCACAGCACGGCCAGCACGGGCCCCGCGGGGGAGCGCCGTGCGGTCACGGGCACGGGCGGGGCCGCGTGCCGCGCGTCCACGGTGGTCATCAGTCGCTGTCCCTTCGTCCGGCGTACCTGGTCCGGCGTACCGGGCCACTGTGCGCGGCGAAGCTCTGAACCACCTCTGAGAGCCCCCCTGACCAGGCATTTCAAAGGAGACTCAGAGGAGATTCCCAGCCCGCGTTCAGCAAGCGGGTGAGCGCACTCACAGAAAACTCAGAGGGTGGGCGGTACGTCCCACTCCGCCACCTGGGTGATGCTGGTAGGCGCGATGAACACCACCCGTTCCGGCCGCCCGGCCCTCACCCGCCCCGACGGCACCCCGCTGCGCGTCCTCGTCGTCGACGACGACCCCGACCTCGCGGAGGTGCTCACCGGTGCCCTGCGCTACGAGGGCTGGGAGGTGCGCGCGGCCGGCGACGGTGTCTCGGCCCTGACCACCGCGCGCGAGTTGCTGCCCGACGCCGTCGTCCTGGACGTGATGCTCCCGGACACCGACGGCTTCGCCGTGCTGCGCCGCCTGCACGGGGTGAAGCCCGACGTCTGTGTGCTCTTCCTCACGGCCCGGGACGCGGTCGAGGACCGGATCGCGGGCATCACGGCGGGCGGCGACGACTACGTCACCAAGCCCTTCAGCCTGGAGGAGGTCGTCGCCCGGCTGCGCGGCCTGCTGCGCCGGGCGGGCATGGCGCGTCAGCTGGAGGAGGGGCCGCGCCTCGCCGTGGGCGACCTGGTGATGGACGAGGAGGCCCGGGAGGTCACCCGGGCCGGCGAACTGATCGAACTCTCGCCCACGGAGTTCGAACTGCTCCGCTTCCTCATGCGCAACCCGCGCCGGGTCCTGAGCAAGGCGCAGATACTCGACCGGGTGTGGTCGTACGACTTCGGGGGCCGCGCCCATGTCGTGGAGCTGTACATCTCCTACCTGCGCAAGAAGGTCGACGCGGGTCGCGAGCCCATGATCCACACCGTGCGCGGTGCCGGCTACGTCCTGAAGCCGGTGACCAAGTGAGCCGGCTGCCCCGCCCGCCCCGGCCGGCGTGGCCCCGCACCCTGCGCGCCCGTCTCACCGCCGGCCTGGTGGTGCTGCTGGCGGTGAGCTGCGCGGCCGTGGGCCTGGCCGCCGTCGTCGAGCTGAACGGCTTCCTCACCCAGCGCCTGGACGAGCAGCTCGCCCAGGTCGGCACCCGCTTTCCCGAGAGCCTGGAACACAACGGCAGGCTGCCGGACGATCACGACGGGGACGAGCACGGTGACACCCGCCGGATGGCGACCGGCACCTTCGGGGCGCGCCTGCTGAACGGCCGGGTCACCAACAAGGGCCTCATCCGGGGCGGTGACCCGTCCGCCGACCTGGGCGTCGGACTGACGGCCCGGGACAGCGAACGCCTGGCCCGGGTGCCGGCCGACGGCCGGCCCCACACCGTCGAACTGTCCGCCCTGGACGACTACCGCGTCATCGCCTCCGCCGGCCGGGACGGGGACGTGCTGATCGTCGGCCTGCCGCTGGAGCCGGTGCAGGCCACGGTCCACCGGCTGGAACTGGTCGCCGCGAGCGTCTTCGGCCTGGCCCTGGTGGTGACCGGCGTGGCCGGGGCCCTCTGGGTGCGCTGGTCGCTGCGGCCGCTCAGCCGGGTCGCCGCCACCGCCACCCGGGTCAGTGAGCTTCCGCTGGCCAGCGGGGAGGTGGCGCTGCCGGCGCGCGCTCCGGACGCCGACCCGGACGGTGAGGTCGGCCGGGTCGCCGGCGCCTTCAACCGGATGCTCGGCCATGTCGAGGACGCGCTGACCAAACGGCACGCCAGCGAGGAGCGGCTGCGCCGCTTCGCCGCGGACGCCAGCCACGAGCTGCGCACCCCGGTCGCCTCGGTCCGTGGCCACGCCGAACTGGCGCTCCTGCATCCGGGCCCGGTACCCCCCGAGGTGACCCGCGCCCTGCACCGCATCACGGCCGAGTCGGCCCGCATGGGCGAGATGGTCGACGACCTGCTCCTGCTGGCCCGGCTCGACGCCGGCCGGCCCCTGGAGCGCCGGCCCGTCGACCTCACCCACCTGGTCCTGGACGCGGTCACCGACGCGCGCGCCACCGGCCCCGACCACCGCTGGACCCTGGACCTGCCGGAGGAACCGGTGACGGTCCCGGGCGACGCCCACCGCCTCCACCAGGTGGTGGCCAACCTGTTGGCCAACGCGCGGGCGCACACACCCGTCGGCACCAAGGTGACGGTGACGCTGCAGGCCGGCGCCGACGCGGCCGTCCTGTCCGTCCACGACGACGGCCCCGGCGTCCCCGAGGGCGTCCAGCCCGATGTCTTCGAGCGCTTCACCCGGGCGGAACACCGCCGCCGAGCCGGCGCTCCCGGCGGCGGGGCGGGCCTGGGCCTGTCGATCGTGGCGGCGGTGGCGGAGGCGCACGGTGGGACGGTGGGCCTGGAGAGCAGCCCGGGCTCCACGACGTTCACGGTCCGTCTTCCGGCCTGAGCGGACGCGAGCCCGTGCCGGCATCCCGGCTCCGCCGCGCGGGCGGACCGCACGTCAGTACCGGGTGAGAGCTGTGGCCCCGTCCACGGTCCCGATGGCGACATGCACCTGTTTCCCGGGCACCACCCACCGCAGGATCCGCTCCATCGCGTCCTGGGGCACGGACACACAGCCCGCCGTGGCCCCCGTTCCGTTGACGTGCAGGAAGATGCCGGCGCCGCGCCCGCGTACCGGCTTGTCGTAGTTGAAGCCGATCACGAGCGCGTACGTGTACTGCGTCGAGTACGAGACGAGGTGCTCGGACTCCGTTTCCCGGCAGTCGCCCGGCAACGGATCCACCCATCGGTTGTACGACGTCGAGTCGTTGTCCTGGCACCACCACGAACTGTCCTTCACGGCCCGGTACTCGATGCTCGTCCCGCTCGGAGCCGTCTTGATCCCGAAGCCGAACGGGACGCTGTACAGCCCCGTCGGCGTGGTGTTCGTGCCCTGGGTACGCGAGCCGCCCTCGACGAGGCCGTTCGCGCCGAACCGTGCCGGTGCCGTACCGGTCTGCACCCACTGCCCGTCCTTCAGGTCCCACCAGGTGAGCGTGCCCGAGGTGGAGTCGGCGCGGTCCGCCTGCGCGGTGATCAGCTGGCTGCCGCCGCCGGTGTCCGCCATCCGCGCGGGCAGAGGATCGGAGGCGGCACGCGCAGGGGCACCGAGCAGCGCGAGCGAGGAGGCGGACACAAGGGCGAGTACGACACCGGGGCGCATGGCTCAGACGGTAGACGGCGGAAGCGGCAACGGCAGCCCGGGTAGTCCGTCCAGGCTCGTCCCGACGTGCTCCTTCTTCTCGAAGTAGGCGCCCAGCGAGGCGTCGTCCTCGCGGGCGAAACGCTTTCCGTGCAGGTCGCGGTCCTCCTCGTACGCCATGTAGGGGACGGCGTATCCGCAGGTGTCGCGCACCAGTTCGGCGTGCACCACGATGACCGCGCGCAGGCCGTGCGCGGTGTGGTCGATGTCCGGGAAGTGGGCGAGCAGTTCTCCGAAGCGCGGGTCGTCGCGGAAGACCGGCTCGCCCCGGCCGTGCACGCGCACGATGTTCGGGGGGCCCTGGAAGGCGCACCACATCAGGGTGATGCGGCCGTTCTCCCTGAGGTGGGCGATGGTCTCCGCGTTGGAGCCGGCGAAGTCCAGGTAGGCGACGGTCAGTCCGTCGATCACGGCGAAGGAGCCCCGCAGGCCCTTGGGGGAGAGGTTGACCGTGCCGTCGCCGGCCAGCGGGGCGGTCGCGGTGAAGAAGACGGGCTGCTCCTCGATGAACGTCCGGAGCCTGCCGTCGATGCGTTCATAAGTCTTTCCCATGTCTAACGATTATCGGGGCAACTCCTTCACCCGTCTGAGGAATTCCGGAAGAGGCCGCCGTCCGGGCCCGCCGAGGCCGCCCGACCGGGGGCGGCCACGGCGGGCTGCCGCCTCACCGCGTGAGCGTGCAGGCGGCCAGGGGGGCGAGGCCGGTGGGTTTGGTGGTGGTGCGGCCGATGGCGATGGCGATGCGGTCGATGGTGGAGGCGCGTTTGTCCTTGAGGGGTCCGAGGATGGCGTTGTCGACGAAGTGGGGTCCGCCTTGGCCGACGCTGGTTTGCAAGCGCTTGTTGGCTTCTTGGATCTGGGTCTGGAGGAGGGCGAGGTTGCGGTCGACCTCGGCCCGGGCGGAGGCGGGCACGGCGGGCAGCCGGGAGGCGACGTCCGGGCAGGCGATCGTGCCGGGACTCGCCAGGGTGCGGGCCTGCGCGGCGCCGTCGCTCCGCGCGGGGGTTTTGGCGAGGGCCGAGCCGGCGATCACCGCGCCGGACAGCGCCACGGCGGCGGCACCGCCGATGAGTGCCACGCGACGCCTGTCGTGCTTCGGAAGAGCCCTGGACATACGGATGCCTCACTTGGGTCGGATCGATGTGCGGACCACGCGGCGCCTGCGTTCGGCAGGAGATACGAGAAAGCGGTTGCATCCGTTCAACCCCTGCCCCTGATCGATCACCCCGCCCTTGATTGACGAATCATGCAGAGTTCTGCATACTCATGCATGACAGCAAGTGCAGTGTGAGGAGAAACCCGTGACCGAGCGCGTCGTACTCGCCTATTCGGGCGGTCTGGACACCTCCGTCGCCATCGGCTGGATCGCCGAGGAGACGGGCGCCGAGGTCATCGCCGTCGCGGTGGATGTCGGTCAGGGCGGCGAGGACCTGGACGTCATCCGCAAGCGCGCCCTCGCCTGCGGTGCCGTCGAGGCCGAGGTGGCCGACGCCAGGGACGAGTTCGCCGACGAGTACTGCCTGCCCGCGATCAAGGCCAACGCCCTCTACATGGACCGCTACCCGCTGGTCTCGGCCCTGTCCCGGCCCACGATCGTCAAGCACCTGGTCGCCGCCGCGAAGAAGCACGGCGCCACCACGGTCGCCCACGGCTGCACCGGCAAGGGCAACGACCAGGTCCGCTTCGAGGCGGGCATCGTCGCCCTCGCCCCCGACCTGAAGTGCATCGCCCCGGTCCGCGACTACGCCATGACCCGGGACAAGGCGATCGCCTTCTGCGAGGCCAGGCAGCTCCCGATCGCCACCACCAAGAAGTCCCCGTACTCCATCGACCAGAACGTCTTCGGACGCGCCGTCGAGACGGGCTTCCTGGAGGACATCTGGAACGCCCCCGTCGAGGACATCTACGAGTACACCGCCGACCCCGCCGTCCCGCGCGCGGCGGACGAGGTGGTCGTCACCTTCCAGGAGGGTGTCCCGGTCGCGATCGACGGCAGGCCCGTCACCGTCCTGCAGGCGATCCAGCAGCTCAACGAGCGCGCCGGCGCCCAGGGCGTCGGCCGGATCGACATGGTCGAGAACCGGCTCGTCGGCATCAAGTCCCGCGAGGTGTACGAGGCCCCGGGCGCGATCGCCCTGATCACCGCCCACCAGGAGCTGGAGAACGTCACCGTCGAGCGCGAACTCGCCCGCTACAAGCGGCAGGTCGAGCAGCGCTGGGGCGAACTCGTCTACGACGGCCAGTGGTTCTCCCCGCTCAAGCGCGCCCTCGACGGCTTCATCGACGAGGCCAGCCGGCACGTCAGCGGTGACATCCGGATGACCCTGCACGGCGGCCGAGCGGTCGTCACCGGCCGGCGCTCCGAGTCGTCGCTGTACGACTTCAACCTCGCCACCTACGACACCGGCGACACCTTCGACCAGGCCGCCGCCAAGGGCTTCATCGACCTCTACAGCCTGTCGTCGAAGATCGCCGCCCGGCGGGACCTCGCGTGAGTACGGTGCCTACGGTCCGCACATCCACCCCCTCTCTAGGAGCAGCGCAAGTGAGCAGCAACAGCGGTGACGTACGGCTCTGGGGCGCCCGTTTCGCCGACGGTCCCGCCGAGGCCCTGGCCAAGCTGTCCGCGTCCGTCCACTTCGACTGGCGGCTCGCGCCGTACGACATCGCCGGCTCGCGTGCCCACGCGCGCGTGCTGCACAAGGCGGGACTCCTCACCGAGGACGAGCTGACCCGCATGATCGCCGGGCTCGACCAGCTGCAGGCGGACGTGGCCTCCGGCGCCTTCGTGGGCACCGTCGCCGACGAGGACGTGCACACCGCCCTGGAGCGTGGCCTGCTGGAGCGCCTCGGCCCCGACCTCGGAGGCAAGCTGCGCGCCGGCCGCTCGCGCAACGACCAGGTGGCGACCCTCTTCCGGATGTACCTCAGGGACCAGGCCCGCACGATCGGCGGCCTGATCGCCGACCTCCAGGACGCCCTGATCGGCCTCGCCGAGGCTCACCCGGACGTGGCGATGCCTGGCCGCACCCACCTGCAGCACGCCCAGCCGGTGCTCTTCGCCCACCACGTCCTCGCCCATGTGCAGCCCCTGTCCCGGGACGCGGAGCGCCTGCGCCAGTGGGACGACCGCACGGCGGTCTCCCCGTACGGCTCCGGCGCCCTCGCCGGCTCCTCGCTGGGCCTGGACCCGGAGGCGGTCGCGCGGGACCTCGGCTTCGAACACGGCAGCGTCGGCAACTCCATCGACGGCACGGCCTCGCGTGACTTCGTCGCCGAGTTCGCCTTCATCACCGCGATGATCGGCGTGAACCTCTCCCGGATCGCTGAGGAGATCATCATCTGGAACACGAAGGAGTTCTCCTTCGTGACCCTGCACGACGCGTTCTCCACGGGCTCGTCGATCATGCCGCAGAAGAAGAACCCGGACATCGCCGAGCTGGCGCGCGGCAAGTCCGGCCGGCTCATCGGCAATCTCACCGGTCTCCTCGCGACCCTGAAGGCCCTGCCCCTCGCGTACAACCGCGACCTGCAGGAGGACAAGGAGCCGGTCTTCGACTCCTGCGACCAGCTGCAGGTGCTGCTTCCCGCCTTCACGGGCATGATCGCCACCCTGACGGTCAACCGCGAGCGCATGGAGGAACTGGCCCCGGCCGGCTTCTCGCTCGCCACCGACATCGCCGAGTGGCTGGTCAAGCAGGGCGTGCCGTTCCGCGTGGCGCACGAGGTCGCCGGCGAGTGCGTGAAGGTGGCCGAGGCCGAGGGCAAGGAGCTGGACGACCTCACGGACGAGCAGTTCGCGAAGATCTCCGCGCATCTCACCCCCCAGGTGCGGTCCGTCCTCAACGTCCCGGGTGCCCTCGCCTCCCGCAACGGCCGTGGCGGCACGGCGCCGAGCGCGGTCGCGGTCCAGCTGACCGAGGTCAAGGCGGACGTGGCGGCCCAGCACGAGTGGGCGCGGGCCAGGAAGAAGAGCTGAGCCGCGGCGCCGCTCAAGCCACAGCGCACCCGCAGCCGCCGACGCACCGCACGAACCCGGCTCTGAGGCGAAGGTCATCACGGGTTACGTTGGTCGGGAGCCGTACCGGAGCCGACCGAACGGAGCCCGCGATGCCCTTCGCCCGCCTGGCGACAGCGACAACCCCCACCTGCCACATCGGACTGGGCCTCGCCGCGGTCGGCCGCCCCGGCTACATCAACCTCGGCCGCGACGACGACCTCGGGGACGACCGCAGTGTCGACACGCTGCGCACCCGCAGCCACCAACTCCTCGACGCCGCGTACGCCCAGGGCGTCCGCTACTTCGACGTCGCGCGTTCCTACGGCCGTTCGGAGGAGTTCCTCGCCGACTGGCTGAACGCCCGTCCCCAGGTGAACGACGTGGTCATCGGCAGCAAGTGGGGCTACACGTACACGGCGGGCTGGTCGGCGGACGCCGAGACGCACGAGGTCAAGGACCACGGCCTCGCCACCTACGAGCGGCAGCGCGCCGAGACCGACGCACTGCTCGGCGACCGGCTCGACCTCTACCAGATCCACTCGGTGACCCCGGACAGCCCGGCCCTGACCGACAAGGACCTGCACGCCCGGCTCGCCGAGGCCGCCGCCCAGGGCCTGACCATCGGCTTCTCCACCAGCGGCCCCGCCCAGGCCGACGCCGTCCGCGCCGCGCTCGCCGTGACGGTCGACGGCGAGCCCCTCTTCCGTACCGTCCAGTCGACGTACAACGTGCTGGAGACCTCGGCGGGGCCCGCGCTCGCCGAGGCGCACGCCGCCGGGCTGACGGTGATCGTCAAGGAGGGCATGGCCAACGGCCGGCTGGCCGCGCCGCACGCACCGCAGGCGCTGCGGGCCGTCGCCGAGGAGACGTCCCTGGGCTGCGACGCCGTGGCCCTCGCCTGGATCCTGCGTCAGCCCTGGGCCGGTGTCGTCCTCTCCGGCGCCGCGACCGTCGCCCAGCTCGCCTCCAACCTCCACGCTCCCGTCGTCGATCTCGACGCGGACCAGCTGACCCGCCTCGCCACGCTCGCCGAGGACCCGCGCGCCTACTGGGAGCGGCGCGGACAGCTGCCCTGGCACTGACGATCACCCGCTCTGACCAGCGGTAATGAGTCACCCATGCCTATTGTGAGACATTGATGTCTCATGTGGGCTATCCTTGTCTCATGGCCCTCGACCGTGACCACGTGCTGCGCAGCGCAGCCGCCCTGCTGACCCGCAAGTCCACCGCCACGATGGACGAGGTCGCCAAGGCCGCCGGGATCAGCCGTGCCACGCTGCACCGCCACTTCGCCGGCCGGGACGCTCTCGTACGGGCGCTGGAGGCGCTCGGCATCGCCGAGTGCGACGCCGCCCTTGACCGGGCCCGCCCGGAGGAGGGGGCCGCCGCCGACGCCGTACGCCGGCTTCTCCGCGAGATCCAGCCGGCCGCCGGGCTGCTCGCCTTCCTCTACGGCGAGAACCAGCTGTGGGAGGGCGAGCGGCAGCACGACGGCTGGCAGCGGCTCGACGCCCGGATCGGCGCCCTGTTCCAGCGCGGACAACAGGCCGGCGAGTTCCGCATCGACCTCACCCCGGTCTGGCTCACCGAGGCGCTGTACGGCCTGATCGCCTCGGGCGCCTGGGCCACCCTGGACGGCCGCGTGGCCGCCCGCGACTTCCCGACCATGATCGCCGAGCTGCTGCTCGGCGGTGCTCTGCGAAGAGAGGAATCATGACCAGCACCCTGCAGCCGGCTCGCGCGGCGGAGGTGGAGAAGCGCCCGGGCCGCTGGCTCGCGCTCTCCGTCCTCGTCCTGGCCGTGCTGCTGGTGGCCGTCGACGCCACCGTCCTCGGCCTGGCAACCCCGTACATCAGCGAAGACCTCAACCCCTCCGGCACCCAGCTGCTGTGGATCGGTGACGTCTACTCCTTCGTCATCGCCGGTCTGCTGGTCTCCATGGGCAGCCTCGGCGACCGCATCGGCCGCAAGCGGATCCTGCTCGGCGGCGCCACGGCGTTCGGCGCGCTGTCCGTCCTGAACGCCTACGCGACGACTCCCGAACTGATGATCCTGGCGCGGGCCCTGCTCGGTGTCGCGGGCGCGACCCTGATGCCCGCGACCCTCGCCCTGATCCGCAACATCTTCCACGACGCACGCGAACGCAGCCTCGCCGTCGGCGTCTGGGGCGCGACCGCCTCCGCCGGCACGGCCGTCGGCCCGATCACCGGCGGCTTCCTCCTCGAACACTTCTGGTGGGGCTCGGTCTTCCTGATCAACCTGCCCGTGATGGCGGTCCTGGTCCTGGTCGGCATCCGCACCCTGCCCGAGTCCCGCAACCCGGACCCCGGCCCCTGGGACCTGAGCAGCGTCGTGCTGTCGCTGGTCGGCATGATCGCCCTCGTGTACGCCGTCAAGGAGGCCGCGACCCACGGCCTGACCTGGACCACGTGCGCCGCCGGCCTGCTGGGCGCCGCCGCGCTCTACGGCTTCGTGCACCGCCAGCTCACCATGCCGTCCCCGCTGCTGGACATGCGTCTGTTCCGGCGCCGTGGCTTCAGCGGTGCGGTCCTCGCCGACCTGCTGACCGTGCTCGGCATGTCCGGCCTGGTGTTCTTCCTCTCCCAATATCTGCAACTCGTCCAGGGCAGGCGCCCGTTCGAGGCGGGCCTGGCCGAACTGCCCGCCGCCGTGGGCGCGGTGGCGGCCGGTCTGGTCGCGGGCCGCGCCGCGCGCCGCTTCTCGGTGCGGGCCGTGGTCTCAGGCGGTCTGGCGGCCGTCGGCCTGGCCCTGGCCGCGCTCACGACGCTCGGCCGGTCCACCGGCTACCCGGTCCTCGGCGCCGCCCTCCTGGTCGTGGGCATCGGCGCGGGCCTCTCCTTCACGGTCACCGCGGACGTCATCCTCTCCAGCGTGCCCAAGGACCAGGCAGGCGCCGCCTCGGCGGTCTCCGAGACGGCGTACGAACTGGGCGCGGCTCTCGGCATCGCCCTCCTGGGCTCCATCGTGACGGGCGTCTACCGCGACTTCGCCGGCCCCACGGGCACCCCTGCCACGGCGCACGAGTCACTGGGGGCGGCGGTGGAGGCGTCGGCGCACATGCCGCAGCACGCGGCCGGGCAGATGCTCGACGCCGCCCGTGCCTCCTTCGTCCACGGCCTCCAGCTGGCCTCGGGCGCGGGAGCGGTGGTCCTGCTGGGGACGGCGGCGGCGGCGTGGTTCCTGCTGAAGGGCCAGCGACTGGAAAGCGCCGGGTGAGTGCGACAGCCGAACGCCCCGGACATCACCGTTTGTAACCGAGCACCGTCATCATCCCGCTTTCCGAGTGGTACTGGTTGTGACAGTGCAGCATCCACAGTCCGGGGTTGTCGGCGTCGAAGTCGATGACCAGCTTCCGGTGCGGCAGCACGATCGCGGTGTCCTTGCGCGCGCCGACGGAGTCCAGTCCGGCCAGCGCGAAGGTGTGCCCGTGCAGGTGCATCGGATGCCACATGTCGGTGGCGTTGATGAGCGTGAGCCGCACCCGTTCACCGGCGCGGACGGGATGGCGTTGCCGCTCCGAGTAGGCCTGGTGGTCGAACCCCCAGTCGTACCTCCTCATGCTGCCCGTGATCCTGATGCGCATCTCGCGGTCGGGATCGCGGTCGTCGAGGGCCACGGAGTCCTGCGGCACGAGGCGGCGCGCGGGGACGGTCTCCCCGTCCAGTTCGTCCGGGCGGACGTCGACCGAAGGAAGGTTTCCGCTCCCCTTGGTGGTGCGCAGGACGGCGAGGGCCTGACCCTTCTTGCCCTCGGGGACCGCGACCAGGGGGAAGACGCCGTCCCGGGCGGTGACCAGCACGTCGTACCGTTCCGACATGCCGATGAGGAGGGCGTCGGTCTTCTTGTGCTCCACGGGGTAGCCGTCGGTGTGGGTGACGGTCATCTTGTGGTCCGCCAGCGCGACCCGGAAGGCGGTCTCTGAACCGGCGTTGACGAAGCGCAACCGGACCCGGTCGCCCGGACGGCAGCGGAACACCGACGGCTGGGCGGGCAGGCGCCCGTTGACCAGGTAGTGGGGGTAGGCGACGCTGCCGCCCTCCCCGTCGAGCATGCGGCTGTGGGACGAGTGCAGCACCCGGGAGGGGCCCGTGGACTTTCCGGACGGCGACGGGTGCGCGACTGCGGGCCAGCGGGGGCTCGGGCCGCCGTGACCGGGGCCCATGGCCATGTTCCCCATGTCCATGGAACCGCCGGGCCTGAGCTGGCTCAGGACCTGCTCGGGGGTGGAGCCTTCGACACCGTCGAGCCAGTCGTCCAGGACGACGATCCACTCCTTGTCGTAGGAGAGGGACTCCTTCGGGTCGTCGACGACGAGCGGCGCGTACAGCGCCCGGTCGGGCTGCAGTCCGACGTGCGAGTGCAGCAGATAGGTCCCCGGGTGCCGGACGGTGAAGCGGTAGCGGAAGTCGTCCCCGGGGCGGATGGCCTGCTGGGTCAGGTCCGGCACGCCGTCCATGTCGCAGCGCAGCCGCACCCCGTGGGAGTGCAGCGTGGTCGTGGCGGGCAGCCGGTTGGCGAGCGTCAGGTCGAGCACGTCACCGGCGGTGACACGCACCAGCGGGCCCGGCACCTCCTCGTTGTACGCCCAGGTCCGCACGGACCGCCCGCCCAGATCCAGCTTCGCCTCCTCGGCGGTGAACCTGAAGGTGCGCACCTGGCCGCCGGATCCGCGTCGGCGCTCGGCCGCGAGCACCTCCGGATCCGACGGGTTGACGTACCCCCTGGGTCCGGCCGGGACGAACTTCCCTCCGCCGCTCGCGCGTTGCGGGCCGGCGCCGGGCGCGTCACCGCCTTCGGTGCAGGCTGCCAGGATTCCCGCGCCGACGGCGGCGATCGGGGTGCGGAGCAGAATACGCCGAGAAGGTTTATACATGCCTGAATCAGACATGTCGTGTGCTCGTATAACCAACGCATACGGCCGAATGCCCGCTGTGTCGGCGTCAGATTCCATCTGGCGGAGGGACGTCCGCGCCGAGCCGACCGGGCGCGACGGGGCTAGGCGGCCTTCGCCTTCGTGGCGTACATGTCCACGTACTCCTGCCCGGACAGCCGCATGACCTCCGCCATCACGGAGTCGGTCACGGCCCGCAGCACATAGCGGTCCCGGTCCATGCCCTCGTACCGCGAGAACTCCATGGCCTCGCCGAAGCGGACGGTGACCCGGCCGGGACGCGGGATGCCCCGGCCGCCCGGCTGCAGCTTGTCCGTGCCGATCATCGCGAACGGCACCACCGGCGCGCCGGTCATCAGCGTCAGCCGCGCGATCCCGGTACGGCCCCGGTACAGCCGGCCGTCGGGCGAGCGCGTGCCCTCGGGGTAGATCCCGAAGATCTTCCCCTCCTCCAGGACCCGCCGCCCGGTCATCAGGGCGGCCACACCGCCGCTCGCGCCGTCCCGGTCCACCGGGATCATGCCGACACCGGTGAAGAACCAGGCCATCAGGCGGCCCTTGACGCCCTTGCCGGTGACGTACTCGTCCTTGCCGATGAAGAACACCTGCCGCTTGGTGACCACCGGCAGCACGATCGAGTCGATGAACGTGAGGTGGTTGCCGGCCAGAATCACCGGACCGTCCCCCGGAATGTGCTCCACGCCCTCCACCTGTGGGCGGAACATCAGGCGCATGATCGGTCCGAGCACTGCCTTGATGAGCGCGAAGCGGGACAACGGGTCCTCCGATGCCGAGGGGTCGATATGAGTCTGTGCAGGTGAGGACATTACTCGCGGGCCCGGGGTGGGCGCACATCGGGTGCGGCCGGTTCACCGAGGTCTTACGAAGAGTTGACGTGGGTTTACCTGCGGTGACGCATCGGGGACGGGCTGTAACGCCCCGGTGACGATGTGACGGAGATCGCGCCGGACGCCCGTCCGTCCGGTGACGCGGGCCCCGGCGCCACTCCGGCGGCCCCTCGTCACCCGCCTCCCACCGGACATCCGCCACCACCCGCGTGTTCCGGCCAAGGACTCCCTTCGGTCATGTCCACGCCCCTACGATCGGCCCGCACTCACGAGCGGACGGCAGGAGGGCGCTGATGGGCAGCGACCAGGCGAACGAGAAGACGCAGGGCACCGGACGGCGGGCGATCCTCGGCGCGGCGGTGTTCGGCGCCAGCGGGGCGGTCCTCGGACTGCCGGGCGCGGCCGAGGCGGCCGGGGCCCGGACGTCCGGGCGCGGGGGCCGGGGGCTGAAGAGCCTGCCGGTGCCCACGATCATCGGCCACCGCGGTGCGAGCGGCTACCGCCCCGAGCACACCTTCGGTTCGTACGAACTGGCCCTGGACCTGGGGGCCGACGTGGTCGAGGCGGGCGACCTGGTGCCCACCAAGGACGGTCATCTGGTCTGCCGGCACGAGCCGGAGATAGGCGGCACCACGGACGTCGCCGCGCACCCGGAATTCGCCGGCCGCAAGACCACCAAGGTCGTCGACGGCGTCTCCACCACCGGCTGGTTCACCGAGGACTTCACGCTCGCCGAGCTGAAGACCCTGCGCGCCGTCGAGCGCATCCCGGCCAACCGTCCGCACAACACCCTCTACGACGGACGCTGGGAGATCCCCACGTTCGAAGAGGTCCTCAAGTGGCAGGACGAGCAGACCCGCAAGCGCGGCAAGCAGGTCTGGATCTACCCCGAGACCAAGCACCCCACCTACTTCCGCAAGCTCGGCCTGGGCTTGGAGGAGCGGGTCACCAAGCTGCTGCGCAAGTACGGCAAGGACGGCCGGAACTCGCCCGTCATCCTGCAGTCCTTCGAGCCCACCAGCATCCAGAAGCTGAACCAGCTGGTGGACAACCCGCTCGTCGTGCTGCTCTCCACCGCCGACAGCCGTCCCTACGACTTCGTCGAAGCGGGCGACCCGCGCACGGTGGCCGACCTGATCACGCCCAAGGGCCTGCGGGAGATCGCCGGCTACGCGCAGGGCATCGGTCCGACCCTGGACCTCGTCATCCCCAAGAACGCGGACGGCACGCTGGCCAAGCCGACGACCCTGGTCTCCGACGCGCACCGGGTGGGCCTGGTCCTGCATCCCTACACCATGCGCAACGAGAACCCGTTCCTCCCGGCCGAGTACCGCAAGGGCGGCGCGGCCGACGCCTACGGCGACTCCTTCGGCGCCTTCAGGACGTACTTCGCGACCGGCATCGACGGCGTCTTCACCGACAACGCCGACACCGGCCTGCTCGCCCGCGCCGACTTCCTGGCGGGCTGACCTCGTCAACGACCGGACCCACCCGCACCCCGTTCGGGGTGTCTGCGCGCCGCCCCGGAAACCTGCTCCCGGGGCGGCGCGTCGTTCCGCATATGACGTACGACTTGGTGGCCGCCCTGCACCCGCTCCTCAGCGCCGAGGCCTCGGCCGAGGCATATGCCGCCGGGAGTGAGCCCGGCGACCTGGAGCAGGCCGTCTGGCTCCGCCTGCTGGAACGCCTGGAGACCGAGGGGCCGCCACCGGATCCGCAGGGCTGGCTGCGCAAGGCCGTCCGTGCCGAGGCCCGCCGCAGCCGCCGCACCAGCCGCCGGGAGCGTCCGTACGGCACCGAGCCGGCCGACGACACCCGCACCGACCCCGAGCAGTACGCCCTCACGGCCGCCCGGTACCGCGCGCTGCGTGAGGCGGTGCACCGCCTGCCCGGCCGCTGCCCCCGGCTCATCGAGGCCCTGCTCTCCCCGGAGGACCCGACATACCGGGAGATCGCGGGGGAGTTGGGTATCTCACAGGGAAGTCTTGGACCGGAACGCTCCAGATGTCTCGGTTGTCTGCGCCGATTGCTCACGCCGGAGGTTGCTTCCCGCGAAGTGCGGGGATAGGAGTGGGGGACGACAGGTGATCAGGTGAGCGGGAGGCATGCGCACATGGGCATGAGCGTGACCATCTCGGTGGCGACCGGACAGGACGCGGAGCAGATCTTCAGGCTCCAGTACCTGTGCTTCCAGAGCGAGGCGGCGCTGTACGGCAACTACCGCATCGACCCGCTGGTCCAGAGCCTGGACTCCGTCCGCCAGGAGGTCACCTCCGACTGCGTCTTCGTCGCCCGGCTCGGTGACGAGGTGGTCGGCTCGGTGCGCGGCAAGATCACCGACGACGGCACCGCCGCCATCGGAAAGCTCTGCGTCCACCCCCGCCTGCAGGGCCACGGCATAGGCGCACGTCTGCTGCGCGCGGCCGAGGCCGCGCTGGCGGAGGAGCGGGGCGCCACCAGGTTCCGCCTCTTCACGGGCCACCGCAGCGAGGGCAACCTGCGCCTGTACCGCCGGTCCGGCTACGAGACCGTGGGCCGCTCCCGGGGCACGGACGGCGTAGAGATGATCATCCTGGAGAAGCAGGCGGGCACCTACGCGGCTACGGCGTGACGGTGCCCCGTGCCTTCCGCAGCCAGTACATCGCGGAGAGCGGCAGCAGCACCGGAATGAAGACGTACCCCGCCCCGTAGTACGACCACACGGTCGTGTCCGGGAACGCCGAGTGGTCGACCAGGGTCCACGTGCCGACGAGGAGCACACCGGTCAGCTCGGCGGCGCAGCACACCAGCGCCGCCCTGCGGGCCGTCTCCCCGCCGCGGACGAGCGAGTAGGTGATGAAGGCGTACACGAGACCGGCCACCGCCGACAACGCATAGGCCAGCGGCGCCCGGTCGAACTCCGTCGCGATCTGGAACGCCGACCGCGACAGCGCGCCGACGACCATCACGCCGTAGAACCAGACGAGCAGGATGCCCGGCCCGCTGATCAAACGGGCCGGCTTCTCCTCCACCGCCGTCACCTCAGCCTCCCCAGATGTCATAGAGCCGCACCTCCAGTACGGCCAGCACCACACCGCCGGCCGCCACCGTCACCGAGCCCCAGCGGGTCCGCTCGGCCAGTGACATGAACCCCGCCGCCGGAACGCACGCGAACGCGCCCAGCAGATACGCCACGAAGATCGTCGTGCCCTGCTCCGGCTTCTCGCCCCGCGCCAGCTGCACGATCCCGATCACCAGCTGCGCCACGGCCAGCAGCGACACCACGGCCATGCCGATGAAGTGCCAGTCCTTGGTCGGCTGGTCGCGAGAGGCGGCCCAGCCGCACCAGGCGGCGAGAAGCAGCGCGGCGACGCCGGTCACCAGCGTCAGGGCATTGAGCATGCGGTGACCTTATTACGGCCGAAACGGACCCCGGCCGCCGCCCCCGCGGTACACCCTGTCGTACACCGTAGGGTCTAGACCATGACGATCCATGCGCACGCCCTCCTGTTCGACAACGACGGCACCCTCGTGTCCTCCCTCGACTCCGTCGAGCGCTGCTGGGGCCGCTGGGCCGGGGAGTACGGGATCACCGCCGAGGAGTTCGGGCGCGTGGCGCTGCACGGGCGGCCCGCCGCCGAGATAGTCGCCGACCTGCTGCCCGCCCGCCTGGTCCCGGAGGCGGTCGCCCGGGTCGAGCAGCTGGAGGTCGACGACGTGCCCGACGGAGGTGTACGGCTGCTGCCGGGCACCCGGGACTTCCTCGACTCCCTGCCCGCCGACCGCTGGGCCGTCGTCACCTCCGCCACCCGCCGGCTCGCCGAGGCCCGCCTGGACGCCGTCGGCATCCTGCCCAAGACGCTGATCGCCGCCGACGACATCACCCGCGGCAAGCCCGACCCCGAGCCCTACCTGCTCGCCGCCCGGCAGCTCGGCGTCGACCCGGCCCACTGCGTCGTCTTCGAGGACGCCCCCGCCGGACTCCAGGCCGGCCGCGCCGCCGGAATGACCACCGTGGCATTGGCCACAACCCACCGCGCCGAGGAGCTGGACGCCGACCTGGTGGTGAAGGACCTGTCGGCCCTGTCGGCACTGGTCACCGACGGGGGCGTGGAGATCTCGGTCCGCCGCTGAACCCGGGGCACCGGCTGTCCGCCACTGTCCACCATCCGGACAGCGGCGGCCGGTCAGGACCGTACGTCTGGTTTACTGATCGCATGACCACGACGAGCTGCCGCATCCTTGCGACCGAGGCGACCATGACGCCCGGTGCTCGTTGTATGTGTCGCCTGATGTGTCGAATGTGCGCCTTCTAGAGGGCCCCCGCATCAGCTGAGCCTCGCGCCCCGAAGCGAGAGCCGTGGCCTGTCCGTGCGCCACAGCCGTACGAGACACACATCCACTCCTCATGCCTGAACCGCATGCACCCGTGCCCGGGCACACCCACGCCCGCGCACTCGACAGTGACGGAAATCCTGTGATCACCACCTCGGGCCTCACCAAGGTCTACCGCTCCCGCGGCCGTGAGGTCACCGCCCTCCAGGGCGTCGATCTCCACGTCCGCGAAGGCGAGGTCTACGGCGTCATCGGCCAGTCCGGCGCCGGCAAGTCCTCCCTCATCCGCTGCGTCAACCTGCTGGAGCGCCCCACCTCCGGCACCGTGACCGTCGCCGGGCAGGACCTCACCGCCCTCGCCGGACGCGGCCCGCGCGCCGGCAAGGAGCTGCGCCGGGCGCGCAGCCGGATCGGCATGGTCTTCCAGCACTTCAACCTGCTCGCCTCGCGGACCGTGCAGGACAACGTCGAACTGCCGCTGGAGATCCTCGGCACGTCCGGCAGGGAACGCTCGCGCAAGGCGCTCGAACTGCTCGACCTGGTGGGCCTCGCCGACAAGGCCAAGGCCCACCCGGCACAGCTCTCCGGCGGCCAGAAGCAGCGCGTCGGCATCGCCCGCGCGCTCGCCGGCGACCCCAAGGTGCTGCTCTCCGACGAGGCCACCAGCGCCCTCGACCCGGAGACCACCCGCTCCATCCTCCAGCTGCTGCGCGACCTGAACCGGCAGCTGGGCCTGACCGTCCTGCTCATCACCCACGAGATGGACGTCGTGAAGTCGATCTGCGACTCCGCCGCCCTCATGGAGAAGGGCCGGATCGTGGAGTCCGGCACGGTCAGCGAGCTGCTCGCCACCCCGGGCTCGGAGCTGGCCGCCGCGCTGTTCCCCGTGGGCGGCGAGGCCACCGGCGCCGACCGGACCGTCCTCGACGTCACCTTCCACGGCGAGGCCGCCACCCAGCCGGTCATCTCCCAGCTGTCGCGTACCTACAACGTCGACATCTCGATCCTCGGCGCCGCCATCGACACCGTCGGCGGCCTGCAGATCGGCCGGATGCGCATCGAACTGCCCGGCCGCTACGAGGACAACGTGGTGCCGATCGGCTTCCTGCGCGAGCAGGGCCTGCAGATCGACGTCGTCGGACCCGAGGGCCAGGCGCCCGTGCTGGTGAAGGAGGGGGCCAAGTGACCTGGTCCGAGATGCAGCCGCTGCTGTCGCAGGCGTGTTCCGAGACGTTCCAGATGGTGCTGTGGTCCACCCTCATCGCCGTCGCCGTCGGCCTCCCGCTCGGCGTCCTGCTCGTCCTCACGGACAGGGGCGGCCTGCTGCAGAACGTCCTCGCCAACAAGGTGATCGGCCAGATCGTGAACATCGGCCGGTCCATGCCGTTCATCATCCTGATGGTCGCGCTGATGAACTTCACGCGCTGGGTCACCGGGACGACGATCGGTACGACCGCCGCGATCGTGCCGCTCGCCATCGGCGGCATCCCGTTCTTCGCCCGCCTGGTCGAGACGGCCGTCCGCGAAGTGGACAACGGTCTCGTCGAAGCCGTGCAGTCCATGGGCGGCAACTCCTGGACGATCGTCCGCAAGGTCCTGGTCCCCGAGGCCCTGCCCTCGCTGATCGCCAGCACCACCACCACGGTCATCGCCCTCATCGGCTACTCCGCCATGGCCGGCACGGTCGGCGGCGGCGGCCTCGGCGACCTCGCCGTCCGCTACGGCTACCAGCGCTTCGAGACCCAGCTGATGTGGATCACCGTCGCCGTCCTCGCCGTCGTGATCTCCCTGATCCAGTTCGCCGGTGACTTCGCGGCCCGCACCCTGCACAGCCGCGGCGGCCGCTCCGGCCCGGCGCCCAGGCTCCGCCTGCTGAAGGCGAAGGAGCCGGCGGCGGCCGACGTCAGCAAGGCCGCGTAGGCCGCACCGCTCCGTCCGAGCGGCACCTCACAGACTCCCCGTCACCACACGGGGTCGCACCACCCCTCAGGAAAGGCACTTTTCGTGCGTAACACCGCCAAGCTCACCACCGCCGTCCTCGCCGCCGGAGCCCTCACCTTCGGGCTGACCGCCTGCGGCTCCGGCAGCTCCTCCGGCTCCCACGACTACAGCGGCCCGCTGGTCGTCGCCGCGAGCCCGACCCCGCACGCCGAGATCCTGAACTTCGTCAAGGAGCACCTGGCGAAGAAGGCGGGCCTCGACCTTGAGGTCAAGGAGTTCACCGACTACATCACGCCGAACACGGCGACCGAGGACGGTTCGGTGGACGCCAACTACTTCCAGAACCAGCCGTACCTGGACGACTTCAACAGCAAGCACGGCACCCACGTCGTGCCCGTCGTCACGGTGCACCTGGAGCCGCTCGGCCTGTACTCCCACAAGGTCAAGAAGGCCGACGCCCTGAAGAGCGGTGCGACCGTCGCCGTTCCGAACGACGCCGTCAACGAGGCCCGCGCCCTGAAGCTGCTCGCCGCCAACGGGCTCATCACCCTCAAGGCCGGCGCCGGCAACGAGGCCACCGCGCAGGACATCGCCAAGAACCCCAAGAACCTCAAGTTCAAGGAGGTCGAGGCGGCCCAGACCCCGCGCTCCCTGGACGACGTGGACGCCGCCGTCGTGAACGGCAACTACGCCATCTCCGCGGGCCTCAAGCCCGCCAAGGACGCGCTCGTCCTGGAGTCGGCGAAGAACAACCCGTACGGCAACTTCCTCGCCGTGAAGAAGGGCGACGAGAAGGACCCGCGCGTCAAGAAGCTCGCCAAGCTGCTCGTCTCGCCCGAGGTGAAGAAGTTCATCGAGGACAAGTACCAGGGCTCGGTCATCCCGTCCTTCTGAACCGGCTGAACCGCGGCCGACGGCACGTTTACGGCGTTTCGTGACGCACGGGGTCCACTCCCTCACCCGGGGTGGGCCCCGTCGTGCGGTTCAGTGGTTTCATGCTGCATGCTGGGCAGTTCAGCAGGCCCTGAAGGTTTTTCCGAAGTTACGGAGCGGCGCATGACTGGCACCTTTCCCAACGTCTCCATCAGCACGGAGCGGTTGGTCCTGCGCCCCTTCGAGGAGTCCGACATCGAGGCCTTCGCCGAGATGATGAACGACGAACTGGTCACCGCCTGGACCTCCGTCCCCCAGCCCTACACCGAGGCCGACGCCCGGGACTGGATCACCACCCTCGCCGCGGCCGAACGCGCCGACGGCCGCGGCATCGTGTTCGCCGTGGACGAGTTCCTCACCCAGCGGCTGGTCGGCACCGTCCATCTGCGCAACACCGACTGGCGGGTGCGCTCGGCGGAGATCGCCTACGTCATCGCCCCGTGGGCCCGCGGTGAGGGCTATGCCTCCGAGGCCGCCCTGGCCACCGCGCAATGGCTGTTCCGCGACCAGAAGTTCGAGCGCCTGGAGCTGCGCACCACCGCCGACAACACCGCCTCCCAGCAGGTCGCCCAGAAGATCGGCTGCATCAGCGAGGGCGTCCTGCGCAACGCCTGGATAGCGCGCAGCAGGTCCGGCGACGGCACGTGGGCGGACGTCCGCACCGATGTCATCGTCTGGAGCCTGCTGCCGGAGGACCTGGCCGGGGCCGGCGAGCAGTCGGACGACGCGGCCGGTTTCACGTCGTACGCGGACTGGAACTGACCCTCGCGTCTCACCAGGTACCCTCACGGAGCCCCCACGGGCCCCCATCCCCCCTGACGACCTGCGAAGACCTGGAGAGAGACGACGATGGCCGACCGGGTCACGGTGATCGGCTGGGACGGCTCGCCGCTGACGGCCGCGGCACGCGCCGCCCTCGGCGCCGCCACGCTGGTGGCGGGCGCCGCCCACCACCTGGCGCTGCCCGAGGTCCCGCCCGCCGCCGAACGCGTCCGCCTGGGCAGTGTCGCGCTCGCCGCCCGCCGGATCGCCGCCCACCGCGGCACCGCGGTCGTGCTCGCCGACGGTGACCCCGGCTTCTTCGGCGTCGTACGCACCCTGCGCGCACCGGAGTTCGGCCTGGAGGTCGAGGTCGTCCCCGCCGTCTCCTCCGTGGCCGCCGCCTTCGCCCGCGCCGGCATGCCCTGGGACGACGCCCAGGTCGTCGTCGCCCACCCGCGCACCCTGCGCCGGGCCGTGAACGTCTGCCGTGCCCACGCCAAGGTGGCCGTCCTCACCGCACCGGGCGCCGGACCCGCCGAACTCGGGCTGCTGCTGGAAGGCGTCCACCGGACCTTCGTCATCTGTGAGGAACTGGGCACCGAGCGCGAGCAGGTCAGCGTCGTCACCTCCGACAACGCCGCCGACCACACCTGGCGCGACCCCAACGTCGTCATCGTCATCGGCGGCCCGGCCGGCGCGGGGGAGGGCGGCGGCTGGATCGCCGGGCGCGACCCGGGCGCCGGACCGCGCGGCTGGGTGCAGCCCGACGAGACCTACGGCGACGGAACCGCCGGCCGCCTCGGCGAGGGCGAGACGGAACTGCTGCGCGCCGCCCAACTCGCCCGCCTCGGTCCCCGCGTCGGCGACCTCGTGTGGGACATCGGCTGCGGCTCCGGCGCCTTCGCCACCGAGGCCGCGCGCGCCGGGGCGGCCGTCATCGCCGTCGACCGGGACCCGCGCGCCTGCGCCCGGACCGAGGCGGCCGCGCGCCGGTTCGGCGTACAGCTCCAGGTGGTCCAGGGCATCGCCCCGCACGTCCTGGAGAACCTGCCCGAGCCGGACGTCGTCCGGGTCGGCGGCGGGGGAGCGGCCATCGTCTCCGCGGCCGCCGACCGGCGCCCGCAGCGCATCGTCACCCACGCGGCGACCCGCGACGAGGCCGAACTCGTCGGCCGCGACCTGACCGAGCACGGATACCGCGTCGAATGCGCCCTGCTGCAGTCCGTCGAACTCGACACCCGCGCCTGGACGGAGACCGAGCGGAGCGTTGCGTTCCTGCTCAGCGGCATTCTTCCCGATCGCGCCCCGTGATCGGGTTGTCGTACCGCGCGCGGTAGGCTGGCCGATCGTTGTGCCACACCGGGCGGTCCGGAACTTCGTTCGCCAATGTCCGGAAAGCACGCCCGGTTTGGGGTGGGTGTGGTACTGCGGAACCGGAGGACGCGCAACGTGGCGCAGTCCACAGCGGACTGTCGCGGATCATGCTGTCGCGACGGCGGAACGGCCGGGACAATGCCACTGAATGGCTTTGTCGCCTTTTCCGGCGGGTCGTTCGTGCCGCTGGGCACGGACGCTCGTTCTTCACTACGGGCGGTCGGTGCGCCGTTCCGGGTGAGCTGGTCGTAGAAGCACTAACCGATGGGCGAGGGGTACGCATGACCGACACCGGCCAGGTCCCGGCCGAGGGACAGCCGGAGAGCGCAGGCATGGTGGAACAGCCGGGCGTCGCCGCGCACGGTGCGTACACCTACCTCTCCGAGGCACCCGCCGAGGACGAGGACCTCCTGCTGCCGGGCGCCCAGGGCGCGTGGGGCAACGAGGTACCGCCACCCGCTCCGGAACCGGTCCTGGAGGCCGTCCACGAGCCGGGCCCGCACGAGACGGCCGGCCGGGACAGCGGCTCGGTCGACCTCAGCGGCGTCCGCCTGCCGAACCCGGCCCCGGTCTCCGTGCCGACGTCGCCCATCCTCTCGGCCCCGCAGGACCCGTCGGCCGCGCCGCAGCCGTCGCGCCGTCCGCTGCACCTCGGCCCGCCGATCCCCGACGCCTCCGCCAGCCCCGTGCGCTCCCTCGCCGACCGCGGTCCGGCCGGAGCGCCGGTACGGCAGCCGGGTCCGCCCGCGGCCGGCCCCGAGTACCTCGACGCCCAGCCGCTGCACGACATGGCCCCGCAGAGCGCGGACCCCTGGGGTGCGGCGCCCGCGGCGGCCCAGGCCGGCATGCCGGCAGCGGCAGCCGAAACGGTTGATCCGGCCGCCGTCGCCACCGACGCCGCCCAGGCCGATCCGTCCGGCGCCGCCCAGGCCGCCGTCGCCCGCCTCGCGAACCAGGCGGTCGCACCGGCACCGGGCACCGCGCAGGTGGTGCACGGCCACGACGGCGTGCAGCCCGCGCACGGCCACGACGGCGTGTACACCTCGCCCGAGGCCGTTCAGGAACAGCAGCAGGAGCCGGCGGGCGTCCACCAGGTCTCCCCTGAGGACGGCCAGGGCGCACCCGAAGCGCAGTCCGCCGTCGCCACGGCCGCCGTGGACAGCGGTGTGGAGGCCCCCGGCGGTGTCGCCGGTGCCGGTGGGCCCGCGGCCGGGGCGCCGGCATCCGGTCCGGCCCCCGCCGAGGAGGCGGACGCGGCGGCTGCTCACGCCGTCCCCGCACGGCAGACGCCGACGCATCCGGGCGAGCAGGTCGCCGTGTCCGGCCAGGAGACCGAGGCCCAGGCGGTACCGGGGCAGACGCCGGGGGACGTCCCGGCGGGCACCGCCACGGAGATGCCCGCGGCCGTACCGCAGTCCGGGGTCGCCCAGCAGCCTGAGGTCGCTCAGCCGTCGGGGGTCGCCCAGCCGTCAGAGGCCACTCGGCCGGGTGAGGCCGTACAGCCGTCCGGGGTCGCTCAGCCGGGCGACGTCGCTCAGCCTGGGATTGCTCAGCCGGGCGAGGTCGCCCCGCCGTCCGGGGTTGCTCAGCCCTCTGAGGTTGCTCAGCCGTCCGGGGTTGCCCAGCCAGGTGAGGCCGTACAGCAGGGCGAGGTCGCCCCGCCGTCCGAGGTCGCCCAGCCGGGCGAAGCCGTACAGCCGGGCGAGGTCGTACAGCCGGGCGAGGTCGTACAGCAGGCTGGGGCCGCTCAGCCGTCCGAAGGGGCTCAGCGGAGCGAGGCCGGACCGCCGTCCGGGGTCGCTGAGCAGCCCGGGTTCGCCCAGCCGTCCGAAGCGGCGCAGCCGGACGGGGTTCCCCAGCCGGCTGACAGTGCGCAGCCGGGCGGGGTTCCTCAGCCGTCCGAGGGCCTCCAGGCGGCCGGGGTCCACCAGCCCGCCGAGCCCGCTCGGTCCGAGCCCGCTCAGCCTGGCGCGGGCGAGAGCGTGCCGCAGGTGCAGGATGTGCCGGTCGCCGGGCCGGCCGGCACGGTCGCCGACGGTGCCGTCGAGGGCGTGAACGCCGTACCCGCCCCGGAGGCGCCGGACGCGGCGCAGCCCGCCCCGGAGGCCGTTGCGGCCCCGGGCGAGGTCGTCGCCCCCGCACAGGCCGACCCGAACACCCCCGTCGCCGCGGCGCCGCAGCAGCCCGGCGTGGTGGAGGCACCGCCCGCCGCCGCTCAGCCCGCGCCCGCCGGCGGAGCCGTACCGGCCCCCGACCATGCGGCCGTGCCCGAGCCCGGCACCCCGGCTCCCGCGCCGGAGGCGACGGTGACCGAGGCCCCCGTCGTCTCCCCGGCCCAGGGCGCCGTACCGGTCCCGGCCGCCGTTGACGGCGCTGCCGCACCGGAACCGCTGCCCTACCCGGCCCAGGGACCCCAGCTGGCCGAACCCGTGACGCCCCCCGCCGAGGCCCTGCCGGGCACCCCGCGGGCCGAGGACGCCGTGGCACCGCCGGCCCAGCCCGAGCCGGCCGCACCGGAAGCCGTTCACCAGATCGCGGCCGCGGCCCCCGCAACCGGCCCCGGCGCCCCCGCCGGCCCGCAGACGCAGCCCGCCGCCACGCCGGCCGGCCCCGCCGCGCACCCGGAGACCCCCGGGCAACCGGCCTCCTCCGACCAGGCCGAGCAGGCCGGGCCGCTCCCGGCCGACGCCCCGCCCGCGACGCACCCGGAGCAGCCGCTCGGGCAGTTCGTGCCGGTCGAGGGCCAGGTGCCCACCACCCCGCACCTCGCGCCGACCCCGCCGCAGCCCCTCGTCGTGCCCGCGGAGGGCGCGCCGGAGCCGGTGGTCACGGTTCCGGCGCCACGCGAAGGCGAGCCCGCACCGGCGGTGCC
This sequence comes from Streptomyces filipinensis, assembly GCF_014649495.1. Taxonomy (GTDB): domain Bacteria; phylum Actinomycetota; class Actinomycetes; order Streptomycetales; family Streptomycetaceae; genus Streptomyces; species Streptomyces filipinensis. The sequence continues at coordinate 316,940 of NZ_BMTD01000006.1, forward strand.
GGACGCCGAGCAGGCGCCCGATGTCGTCCAGCACGCGGACGACCTGCGGACCACGCCCGACGACCAGGAAGAGGAGAGCGTGGCCGAAGCACGTCCCACCGGCCCCGCCGCGCCCGGCTACGCCGACGCCGAGCGCGAGGCCGTACTGAAGGTCATGCGCGAGCGCCGCGACATCCGCAACGGCTTCCGCAGCGACCCCATCCCGCACGAGGTGCTGCTGCGTGTCCTGGAGGCCGCCCACACGGCGCCCTCCGTGGGCCACTCGCAGCCCTGGGACTTCGTCGTCATCCGCTCCGCCGACACCCGGCGGACGATGCACGAACTGGCGATGCGGCAGCGCGAGGCCTACGCCAAGTCGCTGCCCAAGGGCCGGGCCAAGCAGTTCAAGGAACTGAAGATCGAGGCCATCCTCGAGACCCCGGTCAACATCGTCGTCACCGCGGACCCCACCCGCGGCGGCCGGCACACCCTCGGCCGTCACACCCAGCCGCAGATGGCGCCCTACTCCTCGGCGCTCGCGGTGGAGAACCTCTGGCTCGCCGCCCGTGCCGAAGGCCTCGGCGTCGGCTGGGTCAGCTTCTTCGACGAGCGGGAGATGGTCCGCGCGCTCGGCCTGCCCGAGCATCTGGAGGTCGTCGCCTACCTGTGTGTCGGGTACGTCGACGAGTTCCCGGACGAGCCGGAGCTGATGCAGGCCGGCTGGTCCAAGCGACGCCCCCTGTCCTGGGTGGTGCACGAGGAGACGTACGGCCGCCGCGCCCTGCCCGGAGAGGAACCCCACGACCTGCTTGCCGAGACCGTCGCACAGATCCGCCCGCTCGACGCCAAGGCCCTCGGTGAGGCCTGGGAGCGCCAGAAGCGCATGACCAAACCGGCCGGCGCGCTGGGCATGCTGGAGATCATCTCTGCGCAGCTGTCCGGGCTGTCCCGGCAGTGCCCGCCGCCGATCCCGGAGCCCGCGGCCGTCGCGATCTTCGCCGGCGACCACGGCGTGCACGCCCAGGGCGTCACCCCCTGGCCGCAGGAGGTCACCGCCCAGATGGTGGCCAACTTCCTGGGCGGGGGAGCGGTCTGCAACGCCTTCGCCGGCCAGGTCGGCGCCGAGGTGTGCGTCGTGGACGTCGGTGTCGCCGCCGACCTCCCGGCCACCCCGGGCCTGCTGCCCCGCAAGATCCGCGGTGGTACGTCCGACATGACCACCGGCCCCGCGATGACCCGCGAGGAGGCCAAGGCGGCCATCGAGGTCGGCATCGAGACCGCCCGCGACCTGGTGGCCGCCGGTAACAAGGCGCTGCTCACCGGAGAGATGGGCATCGCCAACACCACCGCGTCCGCCGCGCTGATCTCCGTCTTCACCGGCGCCGACCCGGCGGAGGTCACCGGCCGTGGCACCGGCATCAACGACGAGACGCTGGCCCGCAAGACCGAGGTCGTCCGCCGCGCCCTGGACCTCCACCAGCCCGACCCGGCCGACCCCATCGGCGTCCTCGCCGCGATCGGCGGCTTCGAGCACGCGGCCATGGTCGGCCTGCTCCTCGGCGGCGCGTCGCTGCGTACGCCGGTGATCCTGGACGGCGTCAGCGCCGGCGCCGCGGCCCTCGTGGCCCGCGCCATCGCCCCCGAGGTCCTCGCGGCCTGCATCGCCGGCCACCGCAGCGCCGAACCCGGCCACGTGGCCGCCCTCAACAAGCTGGGCCTGCGCCCCCTGGTCGACCTCGACCTCCGCCTCGGCGAGGGGACGGGCGCGCTGCTGGCGCTGCCGCTGGTCCAGAGCACGGCGAGGGCGATGCACGAGGTGGCGACGTTCGACTCGGCCGGAGTCACGGAGAAGTAGGCGGCCGCTCCGGTACGGAAGTACCGGGCACCCCTGCGACGCCCGGGTGGTTGTGGGCACGCGTTCTGCCGGGGCGGAACGGGTGGGCACAACCACCCACGGGGTCGTACCCGGCGACGATGCCCAGCCACCGGACACCTGATCCGCCATAACCCAACTCCGCATAAAATCCGCACGTCAGGGCTATCGCACCGCCGCCCCCAGAGGAGCCGTCCCTCATGGCCGAACCCCCCGCCTACCCCGTAGGCCTCCGCCTCCCCGGCCGCCGTGTGGTCGTCCTCGGCGGTGGCCAGGTCGCCCAGCGCCGCCTCCCCGCACTCATCGCGGCAGGCGCGGACATCGTCCTCGTGTCCCCCGAGGTCACCCCCTCCGTCGAGGCCATGGCGGACGCGGGCGAGATCGCCTGGGAGAGGCGGCCGTACGCCGAAGGCGACCTCGCCGAGGCCTGGTACGCCCTGATCGCCACCAGTGACCCCGAAGCCAACGCGCAGGCCTCCGCCGAAGCCGAGCGCCACCGCGTCTGGTGCGTCCGCTCCGACGACGCCGACCAGGCGACCGCCTGGACCCCCGCCACCGGCCACAGCGAGGGCGTCACCGTCGCCGTGCTCACCACGGACGCGCGCGGCCGCGACCCCCGCCACACCGCCGCCATCCGCGACGCGGTCGTCGAGGGCCTGCGCGACGGCACGCTGGTGGCACCCCACCACCGCACCCGCACCCCCGGCGTCGCCCTGGTCGGCGGCGGCCCCGGCGACCCGGACCTGATCACCGTCCGCGGCCGTCGGCTGCTCGCCGAGGCGGACGTCGTCATCGCCGACCGGCTCGGCCCGCGCGACCTGCTCGCCGAACTTCCGCCGCACGTCGAGGTGATCGACGCGGCGAAGATCCCCTACGGCCGGTACATGGCCCAGGAAGCCATCAACAACGCGCTCATCGAGCACGCCAAGCAGGGCAAGTCGGTGGTCCGGCTCAAGGGTGGCGACCCGTACGTCTTCGGCCGCGGCATGGAGGAGCTGCAGGCGCTCGCCGAGGCGGGCATCCCCTGCACGGTGGTGCCCGGCATCTCCAGCTCGATCTCGGTCCCGGGCGCGGCCGGTATCCCGGTCACCCACCGCGGGGTCGCCCACGAGTTCACCGTCGTCAGCGGCCATGTCGCCCCCGACGACGAGCGCTCCCTGGTCGACTGGCCGTCGCTGGCCAAGCTCACCGGCACCCTCGTGATCCTGATGGGCGTGGACAAGATCGGGAAGATCGCCGAGACGCTCGTCGCGCACGGCAAGTCGCCCGGGACCCCCGTCGCACTGGTCCAGGAGGGGACGACCGCCGCGCAGCGCCGGGTGGACGCAACCCTCGCCACCGTCGCGGAGACCGTGCGGGCCGCGGAAGTCAAGCCGCCGGCGGTCATCGTCATCGGCGAGGTCGTGAAGGTCGGCCCCGAGCCTGCCGCTTGATCACGCGTAACCCGGGGTAACGCACCCGTACCCAGCCGTTGGCACCACACCCAGGACAAGGCAGTATCACCCTGTGGCCGATCTCATCACCATCGAGGATCCCGACGACCCCCGCCTGCGTGACTACACGGGCCTGACCGACGTGGAGCTGCGCCGCAAGCGCGAACCCGCCGAGGGCCTGTTCATCGCCGAGGGCGAGAAGGTCATCCGCAGGGCCAAGGAAGCGGGCTACGAGATGCGCTCCATGCTGCTCTCGGCCAAGTGGATCGACGTCATGCGCGATGTCATCGACGAACTCCCGGCCCCGGTCTACGCGGTGAGTCCCGACCTCGCCGAGCAGGTCACCGGCTACCACGTACACCGCGGCGCACTCGCCTCCATGCAGCGCAAGCCGCTGCCGACGGCCGCCGAGCTGCTCCGCTCGGCCCGCCGGGTCGTGGTCATGGAGTCGGTCAACGACCACACCAACATCGGCGCGATCTTCCGCTCGGCAGCCGCGCTCGGCATGGACGCGGTCCTGCTCTCGCCCGACTGCGCCGACCCGCTGTACCGCCGTAGCGTCAAGGTCTCCATGGGCGCGGTGTTCTCGGTGCCGTACGCCCGTCTGGAGAGCTGGCCCAAGGGCCTGGACTCGGTCCGTGAAGCCGGCTTCACGCTGCTCGCGCTCACCCCGGACGACAAGGCCCGCTCCCTCGACGAGGCCGCCCCGCACCGGATGGACCGGGTGGCGCTGATGCTCGGCGCCGAGGGGGACGGACTGTCCACCCAGGCCCTGGTCGCCGCCGACGAATGGGTCCGCATCCCGATGGCCCACGGCGTGGACTCGCTCAACGTGGGCGCGGCCGCGGCGGTCGCCTTCTACGCGGTGGCCACCGGACGCCCCCGCCCCTGACCTCCGGCCGGCCCCGCCCTCCGCTGCCACCGGCTGCCTTCCGAGGCGTGAGCCCTGCCGACGGCCTCGTCAGTGGCCGAAGTCGCGGCTCAGCGTCGACTCCTGCTGGTCGGACACCGGCCGGCCGGCGTCCGACGGCCGGTACTTCGGCTGCGCGTTGTGCGGCCGCTGGTCGCCGATGTCACCGAGCCCGCGTGCCGGACCCTGGCAGCCCTGCGCCACCGCGATGCCGAGCGCCACGAGCAGGGTCACCACCACGAACACGAAGAGCCGCTGGCGCAGCAGCCGGGGATTGGCCGGTCGCCGTCCGCCGCCCGGCGTACGCCGCGCCGGCCGCCCGGACCCGTTGCGCGCGGCCGGACGGTTCCCGCTGCCCGAGCGCCGGCCGCCGCCCCGTGGCGGCGGGGTCGGGCGCGCGGAGCCCGGCCGCACCGGGACACCCGTGCCGGTGCCGGTGCCGGTGCCGCGCGCGCCGCTGCCGCTCCGGGGGGCCGCTCCGCCGCGCGTCGGCACACCGCTCCGGGAGGGGGCGCCGCCGCGCGGCACGGGCGTGCCCGGGGGCGTGCGCCGCTGGGTGCGCTGGTGCTCGGCGTAGGTGTCGGCGAGCCGCCCGGTGGGCCGGTCCGCCTCCGCGGCGCGCGGCGCGGGCGGCCGCGCCTCGGCCATACCCTGTGCCTCACGCGCGGCGATCTCCTTGAGCCGCAGCGACAGCTGCAGCGTGCTGGGCCGTTCGTCGGGGTCCTTCGCCAGACAGGCCCTGACCAGCGGGGCGAGCGCGTCCGGTACGCCGTGCAGCTGCGGCTCCTCGTGCACCACCCGGTACAGCATCACCTCGGAACTGCCCTGTCCGAAGGGCGAGTCGCCGGTGGAGGCGTAGGCGAGGGTCGCGCCCAGCGAGAAGACGTCCGTCGCGGGGGTGACGGCCGCGCCGCGCACCTGTTCGGGCGCGAGGAAGCCGGGGGAGCCGACCGCCGTGCCGACGTGGGTGAGCGTGGAGGCGCCGGTGGCCCAGGCGATGCCGAAGTCGATGATCCGCGGCCCCTTGGGGGACAGCAGGATGTTGGAGGGCTTGAGGTCCCGGTGGACGACACCGGCCTCGTGCACGGCGACCAGCCCCTCCGACAGCGCCGCGCCGATCGACGCCGCGTCGGCCGCGACGAGGGGGCCCTCGTCGGCGACCTTGTCGTGCAGGGAGGGGCCTGGGACGTACTGCGTGGCGAACCAGGGCCGCTCCGCCTCCAGGTCCGCGGCGACCAGCCGGGCCGTGCAGCCACCCCTGATCCGCCGGGCCGCCGAGACCTCGCGGGCGAACCGCGACCGGAACTCCTGGTCCTCCGCGAGATCGGGCCGGATCACCTTCAGGGCGACCCGCTGCCCCTTCTTGTCGGAGCCGAGATAGACCACGCCCATCCCGCCCGCGCCGAGCCGTCGGTGAAGCCTGAACGAGCCGACGACGCGCGGGTCCTCGCGCCTCAGGCGCATCATCGCCATGTTCATCCCCGCTGCCCGGTCCCTGTGACGTGGCACAGCTTACGTTTCCCCGGCCGCCTGCGCGCAGAGGCCGCGCCCTCCGGGACCGACGGATTGTGCGGGCCGCCGGCACCAGGTGATACGCGGTCAGGAAGTCGTCACACGCGGGGGCTTTGGCCTGTCCGCGCCCTCAACCGATCACCGGTACAGGGGTGTTGGGGGCACCCGGCGGCAGGTGGTGCCGGTCCGCGCCCCCACCCGACGGACACTCCGGACCGGCGCGAGGCCCGGCCGCGGGACGCGGCGCCCCCCGGACACACCGCATCCCCGCTCCCCGGCCGAAGTGATCGAAGTCACTCGTTCCGGCCCTGATGGACGCTTCGGAAATGACCGGACACAGCGGACGACCCCTCCGGGAAGACCCCGAGACGCGGACCCCCGTCTCCACCCAGGGGAGTACTTCCCAGGTCATGGCTCATCCTCCGGGAGGCCCGGCAATCGGTACGAGGGCATGACGCCCGGCGCCCGCTCCGCGCCTAGATTTGAGGTCAAGCGGCGGGTGCAGCACTCGTCCCCCGAGGTCAGACGCCCGCCGCTGCCGACCACAACCGACACGGTCAGGAGAGGGACCATGGCCCACACGGCACCGCGACGCCCGGCGTTCGCACCGCGCCGCACGGGCCGTCGCCACCCGCTGGTGGCGACACTCATGGCCCTTCCCCTGGCGGCCCTGCTCCTGCTCGTCTTCGACGGCTGGGAGACGGTGGCCACACAGGCGTCGTCCGTGGGTGCGATGCTGGGGCGCTGAGCGGCGCCCCAGGCCCGGAAGAGCGGTCCGGGCGGGGACATCCATCCATGAAACCCCGTGGGGACGGGGGTGCGGCGGACGGCACAAATGCCGGCGCAGCTGGGGAGCTGCGCCGGCATTGCGCCGTTCACGGCATGCCGTGTGCTCCGCAGCGATCACCGGTCAGTGTGCCGTCGCCGCCCGTCCGCGGCTCCGCCATGGGCCGGTCGCGCACCGCCCCGCGTCCCCTGCGGGGCCACAGCCCCGCCGCCGGCGACGGCCGAGGTGCGTAAAGCACTCCCACCGTGCCGTGGCCTGCATCCGGCAGGGGCCCTCTCCCCTCCGCGGCTGCGGGCAGTCGTGCCGCTGGGGCGGCGCGGGTGGGCGTAGCGCCACCCCGTCGGCGCGGGCAAGCGAACCCGGCCCGTCGGGATGAGCGCCGGGCGCCAGGGCAACCCTGCCGGGCACGAGCACCACCAGCACCAGCGCCGCGCACCCGGCAAGGGGCAGCCCCCGCCCCCCGCCCCGACGTACGCTCACCCCCACACCCCGACCACCGAGGCCCTCCTTGACCCTCCTCCCCGCTCTCACCGCACAGGCCAGAGCCGCCGCCCACCCGGCCCCCGGCGCGGCCCCCTGTGGCTGCGACGAACCCGCCACCCCCCTCGCCGACCGCCCGGACGCCACCGTCGTCCGGCACGCCGACACCGTCGCCAAGGCCCACGCCCCCGGTACCGACGCCGCCGAGCTGACCCTCCGCCTGGCCGTGGCCGCCCGCCTCCCGGACGTCCTCCTGCCCCCGCTCACCCCGGCCCCCGCCCCCCTGCAGGACCGGCTGGTGACCTTCTGGCCGTACGGCGCCCCCGTGGACCCCGACGACCCGGACGCGGCCCCCTGGGAGGCCACCGCCACCCTCCTCGCCCGCCTGCACCTGACCACCCCGCCCGACGGCCTGCCCCCGATGCGCGGCCCCGCCAAGGCGGCCCGCGCGGTCGCCCGGCTCCGGGCGGCCCTGCGCCCCGAGCCCCACCCCGCGGCCGATCCCGTCCTCGCCGCCTGGGCCGCCCTTCCCGCGTGGGCCCGCGCCGAGGCCCCCATGCCCGGCACCCCCGCCCTCTGCCACGGCGACCTGCACCTCGGCCAGCTGGTCCGGTACCCGGCCCCGGGCGGCCCCTGGCGGCTGATCGACGTCGACGACCTGGGAACCGGCACCCCCGCCTGGGACCTCGCCCGCCCGGCCGCCTGGTATGCCTGCGGGCTGCTCCCGCCCGACGCGTGGACCCGCTTCCTCGGTGCGTACCAGCGCTCCGGCGGTCCCGCCGTACCCGCGTCCGGCGACCCCTGGCCCGCCCTGGACGTACCGGCCCGCGCGCTGACCGTGCAGACGGCCGCCCTCGCCCTGGTCAAGGCGCGCGCGGCCGGCCGCCCACTGGACGACGTGGAACGGGCAATCGTCGAGGCATGTGCCCGAATGGCCCCGATTTCACCCCAGTTGGCGTCCGCGGACAGGGATTAGGCTGCAACCGACCTGGGCCGGACGGAGTCTGTCCTGGGGAAACACGAAGCAGAACCGACCGGCGAGGAGTTGAGCCGAGCATGCACTGTCCGAAGTGCCACGCCCCGATGAACACGTACAACCGCAGCGGCGTCCAGATCGAGCAGTGCAGCGGCTGCCGGGGCGTCTTCCTGGACTACGGCGAGCTGGAGGCGCTGACCCAGCTGGAGGCCCAGTGGTCCAAGCCCGTCCCGCCGGCCCCGCCGGTCGCCCCGCAGGCCTACCCCGCCCCGCCCGCGCCCGCCTGGGGTGCCCCGCACGGCGGTCACCACGGCGGCCACGGGCATCACGGTCACCATGGCCACCACGGTCACAAGAGCTGGGCCCACATGCTCTTCTCCAGCTGAGCCCACGAAGAAGCCCCCGGTCGCACGAGGCGGCCGGGGGCTCTTTGCTGTGTGGACGATACTGGGATTGAACCAGTGACCTCTTCCGTGTCAGGGAAGCGCTCTCCCGCTGAGCTAATCGTCCGCGGGCTGTGACCCAGGGGCCACAGACAGTGCGCGATACTGGGATTGAACCAGTGACCTCTTCCGTGTCAGGGAAGCGCTCTCCCGCTGAGCTAATCGCGCGGGATGAGGATCTTCGAGAAGACCCGTGGATCTTACGAGAAGATCCAGTGGACGATACTGGGATTGAACCAGTGACCTCTTCCGTGTCAGGGAAGCGCTCTCCCGCTGAGCTAATCGTCCTTGGAGGTGGAGACGGGATTTGAACCCGTGTAGACGGCTTTGCAGGCCGTTGCCTCGCCTCTCGGCCACTCCACCAGGAGTGTAGGGGATCGGGATGACCCCTTCTTCCTTCGAGCGGACGACGAGGCTCGAACTCGCGACCTCAACCTTGGCAAGGTTGCGCTCTACCAACTGAGCTACGTCCGCTTGTCGTTTCGGTCCGCTTCCGCGTCCCGGCGACGTGTTGAACTCTAGCGGATTCCCGGGCCAGTACAAAAACGCGTTTGCGCAGCGTGCTGCGGTGCCTCTCATGGACGACGTGGTCAGGGCCCCCTCGGGGTCATCCCGGGGCCACCTCTCGGACACCCGTCCTAGACTCGACCCCGTGCTCCACCACCCTTCCCGGCTGCCTGCCCTGGCCCGCTTCGGCGACCGCGTCGCCACCGGCCTCCTCGACGTCACCAGTGATCCCGCCGCCCTGGACTCCGCGGGCTTCTGGGCCGTCTGCGCGGACTTCGAGGGCAGGCTGACCTGCGCCCGCTTCGCGGACGTACGCGAGGAACCGGTGCCCGCCCCGGTGCCGGGCGGCTGGCGGGGGCCGGCGGTGGGGGACTGGGCCTCCTCCCTGGACCGGGCCGCGTACACGGCGGCCGTCCGCCGGATACGCGCCCACATCGCGGCCGGCGAGGTCTACCAGGCCAACCTCTGCCGGGTGCTCAGCGCGCCGGTCGCCCCGGACGCCGACGTGGACGCCCTGACCGCCCTGCTGGCCCGCGGCAACCCCGCGCCGTACGCCGGGACGATCCGGCTGCCGGAGCACGGGGTGGAGATCGCCACCGCCTCGCCCGAGCTGTTCCTGCGCCGGGACGGCCGTGTCGTGGAGTCGGGCCCCATCAAGGGCACCGGCCGCACGGAGGCGGACCTCCTGGAGAAGGACTACGCCGAGAACGTGATGATCGTGGACCTGGTCCGCAACGACCTCGGGCGTGTCTGCAGGACCGGGAGCGTGACCGTCCCGGACCTGTGCGCCGTGGAGAAGCACCCGGGCCTGGTCCACCTGGTGTCCACCGTCCGCGGCGAGCTGCGGGACACGGCCGGCTGGTCCGACCTGCTCACCGCCGCCTTCCCGCCCGGCTCGGTGACCGGCGCGCCGAAGTCGAGCGCCCTGCGGATCATCGAGGCCCTGGAGACCGCGCCGCGCGGGCCGTACTGCGGCGGCATCGGCTGGGTCGACGCCGACCGGGGCGTGGGCGAGCTGGCCGTGGGCATCCGCACCTTCTGGATCGACCGGCCCGACGGCGCCGCGGCGGTGCTGCGCTTCGGCACCGGCGCCGGCATCACCTGGGGCTCCGACCCGGAGGGGGAGTGGCGGGAGACCGAGCTGAAGGCGTCCCGACTGCTCGCGGTAGCGTCGGGAGCGTACGAGGCGAGTGGAGGGGTGTACTCATGAGGATCTGGCTGGACGGCGCACTGCGGGACCTCGAGTCGGCCCGCGTCTCCGCCTTCGACCATGGGCTGACCGTCGGCGACGGCGTCTTCGAGACCGTGAAGGCGGCCCACGGCCGGCCCTTCGCGCTCACCCGGCACCTGGACCGGCTGACCCGCTCGGCCCGGGGCCTCGGCCTGCCCGAGCCCGACCACGACGAGGTCCGGGAGGCCTGCGCGGCCGTCCTGGAGGCGAATCCGATGCCGCTCGGCCGGCTGCGGATCACCTACACCGGCGGCCACGGCCCGCTCGGCTCCGACCGCGGCGACCACGGCCCGACCCTGATGGTCGCCCTCGGCGAGACCGCCCGCCGGCCGGACACCACCGCCGTGGTCACGGTCCCGTGGACCCGCAACGAGCGCGGTGCGCTGACCGGCCTGAAGACCACGTCGTACGCCGAGAACGTCGTGGCCCTCGCCCACGCCCACGAACGCGGTGCCTCGGAAGCGCTGTTCGGCAACACCGTCGGACAGCTCTGCGAGGGCACCGGGTCGAACGTCTTCGTCGTCCTGGACGGCGAGATCCACACCCCCCCGGTCGCCTCCGGCTGCCTCGCCGGGATCACCCGCGCGCTGGCCGTCGAGTGGACGGGCGCCAAGGAGACCGACCTCCCGCTGGACGTGCTGGAGCGCGCGGACGAGGTCTTCCTCACCTCGACCCTGCGGGACGTCCAGGCCGTGCACCGGGTCGACGACCGCGAGCTGCCCGGTACCCCGGGCCCGGTGACAGCGAAGGCGATGCAGATCTTCGACGAGCGGTCCGGGCAGGACCTGGACCCCTGAGCCGGGACCGACGTCCGGGAAAACGGGCTGACTGGGCCGTCGGCTGCGGGTAGAACACCTGTGATGACCACGACCCTGCGGCCGGTCGAGCCGCTCCAGCGCCACGCCGACGGCACCTGTTCGCGCCGCTACCAGGTGTGCGTGAACAGCCGCCCCGTGGGCGAGATCCACCTCGGCACCTCGCCGTCCCTGGGGGACTCGGTGGCCTGCGTGATCGAGCTGTGGATCGCCGAGCCCGACCGGCGCCGCGGCCGGGGTACGGTCGCCGCACTCGCCGCCGAGGAGGTGGCGCGCGGCTGGGGCTGCACCCAGATCGAGACACGCGTCCCCGCGCCGGCGGACGTCGCCCTGCGCCTCTTCGGTGCCCTGGGCTACACCCCGCGCAACCGTGGCATGGAGAAACGCCTCGGCACCACCCCGCCCGAGCTGCCGCCGGGCAGCACCGGGCGGCCCATGAGCCGGGCCGACTTCGACGCCTGGCAGGAGCACGAGAGCGAGCGGTACGCGCGCACGTGGATGGAGCGCGGTCTCCCCGAGGCCGTGGCCCGCGCCAAGGCCCGACACGACCATGAACGACTGCTGCCGCACGGGCTCGCGACCGACGGCATGCTCTTCAGCGTCCTGGAGCACCGAGGGGACCCGGTGGGCACGCTGTGGCTGTCCCTGGAGGACGGCAAGGCGTTCGTGTTCGACGTCGAGACCGCCGCGGCCCACCGCGGCAGGGGGCACGGCCGTACGCTCATGCTGCTCGCCGAGCGCCAGGCGATCGAGGCCGGCCGGCCGGTCCTCGGCCTCAACGTCTTCGCCGGCAACACCCCGGCCGAGCGGCTGTACGAGTCGCTCGGCTATGAGACCACGGCACATTCCCTGGCCAAGCCCCTGCTCTAGGGGCCGGGACCAGGCGCTCAGGCGTCCTGCTCGCCCAGCAGCCGGTCGGCGATCTCCTCGATGCGCTCGCGCAGCCCTTCCTGGCTCTTGCCGCCGTCGAGGCGTTCGCCGCCGATGACGTACGTCGGCGTGCCGGTCACGCCGATCGCCTTGCCCTCGGCCTGGTCGGCGTCCACGATCAGGATGTGCCGGCCGTCGATCAGCGCGGTGTCGAACTCCTCGGCGTCCAGACCGAGTTCACGGGCCAGCTCGACCAGGAAGGGTTCTCCCCGGCGGTCCAGCTCCTCGACCCGCTCCAGTACGGCCTCCACGTACGGCCAGCCCTTGTCCTGCGCCAGCGCCTCCTCGGCGGCCTGTGCGGCGGCGAAGGCGTGCTTGTGCTTCTCCAGGGGGAAGTGCCGCAGCCGCAGCTCCAGCCGGTCGCCGTAGCGGGCGCGCAGGGCGCGGACGTCGTCCAGGGCGGTACGGCAGTCCGGGCACTGCAGTTCGCACCAGACGTCGAGGACCAGGGCGCCGGTGCGTGCGGGGGAGGAGTCGCTCATGCCGACCAGTCTTCCAGGCCGGACGCGGGTGACCCAATCGGGACGGTACGGCTGCCGGGCACGGGGTGCGCGGGAGGCACGGCACCTCACCGGCACCCCAGGGCGCGGGAGGCACGGCACCTCACCGGCACCCCAGGGCGCGGGAGGCACGGCACCTCCCCGGCACCCCAGGAGGAGGCGACCCGGAGATGTCCCTGATCTCGCGCGGGAGCGTGGCATCGCGAGGACGAGGCGGTGCAGGATGGGGGAGGAGGCGGTGCGCCCTGCCGGGTCCGCGCACCGCACGCTTTCCACCCCGACCGAGCCGCCAGGAGGACCGGATGATTGCCGAGACCGTCTGCTCCGCCGTGTCCGCGGCGGGCCTGGGCATCGCGGTGGTCACGGCCTACCGCAAGCGCTTCCTCGCGGCGACACGCATCGCGGCCTACTCCCTGGTGCCGGTCGGCCTGGTGATGACGGGGGTCGTCGGCTGGCTGGCCGACACCGCCTTCAGCCCCACGGCGTGGGCCGGGTTCGGCGTCCTGGGTGGTGCCTGGCTCCTGTTCGCGGGCACCCGGGCGGTCGAACGCCGGCGCGGCGGCACCCGCGCCGAGCGCCGAGCGGCCCGTGGCGACCAGGCCGAGGCCGTGGCACCCGCGGCCTCCGCGCCCTCGCTGGGCACGGGCACCCGGCCCGCGACCGGGTCCGCCACCGCGCCGCGCGCCACCGGCTCCGGCGACGACTTCGGCGACATCGAGGCCATCCTCAAGAAACACGGCATATGAGCGCGGTACGCCGCCGCGGGGGTGCCACGGCGCCGCGGGCGCCCTCGGGCTGAAACGACACAGACCGTCGCGTGCACGTGCGCAACCGTTCACAAGCCGAATCAAGTCGGACGAGATGGCGCGGAATGCGGCAACTCCCGCATATCGCTGGTGGGTTGATCGCGCAGGAGGTTCCTCCTGCGCCATTATCGGCCACGAGATGCTGGATACAGAGAGCGAGGCCGCGCCGCCGAAGGACGAGCCGCGCGGGTGCCTCTTCGCCCTATCCCAGCCACCGCTGATGATCTTCCTTGCGGTGATCGGGTGTCTGCTCCTCATGGCTGCGCTGCACGACCTGCTGTTGCTGTGAGCCGTACACGTCCGTCCCGGCGCCACCCGCCGGGACCGACGTCGCCCCCGGGACGGACGCCCGGACCGGGCTCTTCGAGCGGTGGGCGCGCCTGCGGTGCCTCAGCCGGTCGCTTCCTTGCGCCTGGCCCGGTAGGCGGCCACATGCAGCCGGTTCCCGCAGGTGCGGCTGTCGCAGTAGCGGCGTGAGCGGTTGCGGGAGAGGTCGACGAAGGCGCGCCGGCAGTCCGGTGCCTCGCAGCGCCGCAGCCGCTCCTGCTCGCCGGCCACCACGAAGAAGGCGAGTGCCATCCCGCAGTCGGCGGCGAGGTGGTCGGCCACGGAGGCGCCGGGTGCGAAGTAGTGCACATGCCAGTCGTAACCGTCGTGGTCGGTCAGGCGCGGGGTGGTGCCCGCGGCGGCGACCAGTTCGTTGATCAGCCCTGCGGCCGCGCGCGCGTCAGGAGCGGCGAAGATCGCCGCGAAGCGCCCCCGGACCCTGCGCACCGCCGAGAGGTCGAACTCCGACAGCACACCGACATCGCTGATCTCGTGGTTTCGTACGAAATCCGCGAGAGCCGGGACATCGGGCAGTCCGTCCGCCGCCGCGTCGTCCTCCGGCGCGGTGTTCACCAGATCGACCACGGTGTCGAGGGCGCACCGGGTGTCGTGGGTGATCAGCACGTTTCGCTCCCTGGCCTGGGGGTCGGGCGGACGCCCGCCGATGCTGGCCGATGGTAGCGACAACCCCGTTCGCCGCACCGTCCACCGCCCGGCTCGCTTGCCGGTAGAACGCCGCCGTGCCCCCCACGGTTCCCGCGGCGCGGCAGGCGGGCACAGGCCGACGCCGTCCCGCGACTCGCTCACGGTGACGGCGCCGGCCTGTGCCGTATGCGGTTGTCTTGGCCCGAGCCGTCTCCCCGAGTGGACGGCGCCGGGCTGCTTTCGTGGGGCGCGACCTAGCTCTCCGCCAGGATGTGCGAGAGCTCCTGATCCAGATCGAAGTGCCGGTGTTCCGTGCCGGGCGGCACGGCGGCGTCGGTTCGCTTCAGGAAGGACTCCAGGGCCCGCGCCGGGGCCTCCAGCAAGGCTTCCCCCTCCGGGGAGCTGAGGGCGATACACACGACGCCCTGACCATGGCTGCGCGACGGCCAGACACGGACGTCGCCGGTGCCGGTGGGCCGGTGGAGCCCCTCAGCGAGGAGGTCGCGGGCGAACACCCACTCGACGGTCTCCTCGGCTCCGGTGTGGAAGGTGGCGTGCACGGCGTAGGGGTCGGCCGTGTCGTACCGCAGGCCTGCGGGGACAGGCAGGGAGGACTCGCTCGACACAACGAGGCGCAGGTGCAGCTCGCAGCTGACCGTGGTGTTCATAAGCGCCAGGGCCTTTCGCTCAGTGTGCGCTCGGGGATTCGCACGTCGGCGAAATCGACATGCCACCTACGATGCCGTTGTAAACCCCTCTGAGGGTTTTGCGTGTCTTTACGTAACTCTTCCGGCCGAGAACTCGTACGAGACCTACGTCCATTCCGGTGACTGGATTCACTCCGGTAGGGTTTGTCTGTATGAATACGGGGAGTGACGAGCCGGGCGAGGTCGCCGTGGCAGCGGACAGCGCGAACGCGGACCGGCGGGGGGCCGGGCAGGAGGCGGGACGCGAGGACGGTGGCGGGCTCGGCTCCCGGGCGCCGGAATTCATCAAGGCCCGCCGGCTGCTGCATCTGAGCTGGCAGGTCGGCGTCTTCGTGGTCGGCCTCGCGGTCGTGGCCGCGGGCATCGTCATGCTGCCGCTGCCGGGACCCGGCTGGGTGGTGATCTTCGGAGGCATGGCGATCTGGGCGACCGAGTTCGTCTGGGCGCAGCTCGTGCTCCGCTGGACCAAACGCAAGGTCACCGAGGCCGCCCAGCGAGCCCTCGACCCCAGGGTGCGGCGCCGCAACATCACGTTGACGGCGGTCGGGCTGGTGATCGTGGGCGCGCTGGCGGCGGTCTACCTGTGGAAGTTCGGCCTGGCTGTGCCCTGGAAGATCAAGGATCAGTGACTCCGGCTCCGCCGCCCCGGGCCCTGGTCGGAGGCACCCCCTGACATGGGGTAATGTTCTTCCTGCGCCCGGGCGATTAGCTCAGTGGGAGAGCGCTTCGTTCACACCGAAGAGGTCACTGGTTCGAACCCAGTATCGCCCACCCGGACCGACGGCCCACCTGCACGACAGCAGGTGGGCCGTCGGCGTTTTCGTGCCCGCGGGGCAGGCGGGGCGCGGGTGCCCGCGCGGGCGCATGGCCGGGGCGTGGGGGAGGGTGGAGACGTGCGCCCAGGTGGCGCCGGATGGGCTGCGCCTGGGCGGACGCCGGTGCTGGCGGGAGTGTGGCGCCCGGGCGGAGGCGGCGGTGCGGGCCGCGGGGGAAGGCGGCGCTGTGACCGACGGCTGCGAGGCGGGGGATGGTGGCGGTGCGGGCCGGGGGCTGTGGTCGCCTGGGCGGGGGCCCAGCGCGGGCGCAGGCAAGGGCCGCCCGGCGTCCGAGCCTGCGGGTCATACCGATGCGGAGCGCCCTGCAGGGAGCGCCCTCCTGGCGCTCCGTCCCACGGCACCCGGCACCCGGCTTCCTGACGCGACGCGGGCGAATCGCCTGGCGCCGCCTGGCGGACCCTCCCGGCGCCGGACGCCGCTCGGCCGGAGGGCGCTGCTCGGGCCGGAGTGGAGCGGCTTGCTTGAGTGGTGCCGACACGGCCGACGGGCCAAGGTGCCGGCAAGCCCGCTCAGGTCGCGGGTACCGACGCGATCGATGGCTCACGGCGTCGGGGCGTCGGTCGTCTGGAGGGTGCTGACAGGCGCGATGGCTCGTGGTGCCGGGGAGAGGTCGCTCGGCCCTGCGGCGTCGGCAGGACCGACCGCTCACGACCTCGGCAGGACCGACCGCTCACGACGCCGGCCCTGCCGTTCGCCCTCGACACCCGGCGTCGTGGCTGGCGCGCCTCCAGGGGCCCTGTGTACAGAGGCCGACCGGGCGGAAGGGCTCAGCTCGGCAGGCGGTTCCAGCAAGCGCTTACTCGCAGCGATTCACGACGGTGGAAGCGATGTTGCGGGCAGGGCGCGATCATGGAACCAGCGGGAATTTCGAGAGGCGCACGATCCTGAAGGCGGCCGGGGCCTCCGCGGCCGCGCTCGGGCTCGCCGCGACGGCCGGGTGTGACGATCCGTTACCCGTGGCGGGGCGCCGAGGAGCGGGCCAAGAAGATCAACCAGACTTCTGACAGAAGTTCCAGGCCCAGGCCCCCGGCGGTAATCCCCCGGACGTTTTCCAAAATGCCGTCACCTTTCTCCGGAAGTACGACAAGCGAGGAATTCCCCTCGACCTCAAGTCCCATGTGCAGACAGGCAATCTGACCCTGGATCACTTCCGGGACGGCGTGACGACGGTCGGCGAGGTCGACGGAAAGCGGCTCGGAATTCTGGTCGGTGCCAACCCCATGGCGCTCGTCATCGACAAAAAGGGGTTCCAGAAGGCCGGCGACCGGGTGCCCTGGCCGGGGCCCGGTGCGGGTGAAGGGGAGCGCCGTCGCACGGGCGGCGGCGCTCGCCCCCGAGTCTTGCCCACGCCACGGCGCGGCACATGAGTACGCGTACTCAGATCCATGCACCGCACGGGTACGGGCAGACTCCCGCCATGGACTGGACCCACTACCGCTTCCGCAGCCTGTGGCCGCTGCCCGCCCCGCCGGCCGCCGTGTACGCGGTGCTGGAGCGGCCCGAGGACTATCCGCTCTGGTGGCCGCAGGTCCGCGCGGTGACCCGGCTGGACGCCGACACGGGTGTGATCACCATCCGCTCCCTGCTGCCCTACGACATGACCTTCACCGCACGGCAGACCCGCCGCGCCCCCGACGCCGGCGTGCTGGAGGTCACCGTGTCCGGAGACATCGAGGGCTGGGCCCGCTGGACCGTCACGGCGGCCGGGCCGGGGACCCTCGCCCGGTACGACCAGGTCGTGGAGGTGACCAAGCCCCTGCTCAGGCGGCTGGCCGTGCCTGGACGCCCGCTCTTCCGCCTCAACCACCGCCTGATGATGCGGGCCGGGCGGCGCGGACTCCTGCGCCATCTGCGAGCGGTTTGAACGAAGGGCGCCGGGACCTGTATTGTTCAGTGCGTTCCCGGGCGATTAGCTCAGTGGGAGAGCGCTTCGTTCACACCGAAGAGGTCACTGGTTCGAACCCAGTATCGCCCACCGGGAAAGGCCGGTCCGCAGCAGCGGACCGGCCTTCTGCGTGTTGAGCGGTCTCATGCCGCCGCCGGCAGCTCCGGCCGCAGCGGCCAGTCCGTGCTGACGATCTCGTCCGAGCCGCTGCGCGCGAACCACGCCTGAAGGCCACGCGCCTGGGCCGCGTGCCAGTTGGCCTGGAGCGTGTGCAGTTCGGCGGGGGAGAGACGCTCCAGCCGGGTCGCGAAACGGCGGCCCAGGGCCCGTACGACGTCCAGGGCGGCCAGCGCGTCCGCCGCCGCGTCGTGCGCGTCCTGCAGCGTCACGCCGTAGTGCGCGCACAGGTCGGTCAGCGTGCGACGGCCCTTGCGGTAGCGGTCCAGGTGCTTGTCCAGCACCCGCGGGTCCAGCACCCGCAGCGGGGTCGCCTCGAACCAGCGGTCCAGCGAGGACGCGCGGTGCCGGCGCAACTCCCGGTCCAGCAGCGTCAGATCGAACGGCGCGTTCATCACCACCAGCGGGCGGCCCATCGCCGCGTGCTCCGCCAGCTGCTCGGCTATCTCGTACATCACCGGGGCCGGCCAGCGGCCGTTGCGCTGCAGGTGCTCCTCCGTCAGCCCGTGTACCGCCGTCGCCTGCTCGGGCACCGGCACTCCCGGATTCACCAGCCAGCGGGAAATCCGGGGCCGGGTCCCCGGCGCGTCCTGGACGACGACGGCGGCCGACACGATCCGGTCGGTCTCGACGTCCACGCCCGTCGTCTCCGTGTCGAAGGCGGCCAGCGGCCCCTCGTACCAGTACGTCATCCCAACCCAACTCCTCGTTCACCCAGGACAGGTGACGATCCGTCTTCTGCCCGTTTGGTGATACCCGGGCCGTTTGCGCCGTACGCCGCAAGGAGACAACAGGAGTACGGGTCTTTGCTGTTCAGCGGCCCACAGCGGGGAAACACTTGGCTTGGAAGGCTGTTGGTCATGGCCATTGCGCAGCCTGAGCGGGGCGGGCTGCTGCCCGAGCGCACGGGCCCCCTTCGCGGCACGCTCGCCACCACCGCCTGCATGGAGACACTGCAGGTCGGCTATCTGCACGCGGTCGCCGCCGCGGCCGGCTGCTCGCTGTCCCAGCCCTTCCCGGACAACGGCATCGACTGGCACGTCAGCCACAGCGCGCCCGGACACACCGTCGACGACGAGGTCACCATCAAGGTCCAGCTGAAGGCCACGTACCAGGTCGCACCGAACCCCCCGGGGCGCTACTTCTCCTTCACCCTCGACAACGACCACCTGCGCAAGCTCGCCCGCACACCCGTCTCGGTGCACAAGATCCTGGTCGTCATGCTCGTCCCGCGCTCGCAGGACGACTGGCTGCGCGCCAGCCACGACCGGCTCGACCTCAGGCACTGCTGTTACTGGGTCAACCTCGCCGGTCACGCCATCACCGGCCGGCACCGGACCACCGTGCGGATCCCGACCTCGCGCATCTTCGACGACCGGGCGCTCTGCGAGATCATGACGCGCGTCGGGACGGGAGGCAGGCCATGAGGAGCCGTCCGTACGAGGAGCTGCCGCGCCAGGTCCGGCCGCATCCCGACGACCTCGCCTGGCACCGGCCCCCCGACCCCGCACAGGTCGACCCCGCCGTGCTCGGCGCCCTGCTGCACCGGCACGGCTGGCAGCGGCGCGGGGGAGCGGCGGGCCGGTACGGCCGCTGGACCCCGCCCGGCCCGGGCGGCGGCGGGACCAGCCTGCTGGTGCCGGAGAGCCGGGCCTTCCCCGACAGCGACGACCTGCTCGGCGAGGCCCTCGACGCCCTCGCCCGCAGCGACACCCCCGCCGCCCGCGAGGTGCTGATCTCGCTCGCCGTGCCCAGCGACGAGATCCGCTGGTGGCGGGACACGCCGAGCGGACCCGTCGGCGCCGCCCCCTGGACGGCGGACGAGCAACTGCGCGCCGCCGCCCGGCAGATGCTGCTCGCCGCCGCGCTCGCCACACGCGCGCGTGCCGGCTACTACGGCGCCCGCCACCGCCGCGCCGCCACCGCACTCCTGGAGGACGTCCTCGTCGGCCCCGCCACCGAGGGCCGCCACCTCACCGCGTTCGTGCCCGTGCCCACCGGCCGCCCCCTCGCCGTCCGCCTCCACCAGGCCCTGTACGCGGTCCGCGAGGCCATCGACTACCAGCGGGCCACCGGAGGCATGGACGCCTTCGACGGCGCGGTCGAGGCCGGGGCCAGCCGTGAGCTGACCGAGGCGCTGGCCACACTCGTCCGGGGCACCGAGGGCGCCCGCATCGCCGTCGCCTGGGCGCCCGGCGCCGGCGTCCCCGAGGGCTGCGCGGCCTCGGCCGAACCCGTCGAGTTCTCGCCCGGCGACCTGCCCGCCCTGCGCGAGGCCGCCGCCCGCTATGTGTGTGAGGAACCCTCCGTCCCGGTCCGTGTCACCGGCGCCGTCGTCCGCATGCGCCGCTCCGGGCCCGGCGGCGAGGGCACCGTACGGCTGCGCGTCCTCGCGGGCGCCGAGGTGCCGCACGTCCGCGTCACCCTGGACGAGGAGGACTACCGCATCGCCGGCCACGCCCACCTCGTCGGACTCCCGGTGCGCGTGCACGGCCGGCTGGAGCGCCGCGGCGGTTTCCGCCGGCTCACCGGCGCCTCCGGGGTCGTCCCCGTGCAGGTGGACGAGGCCGAGCGGGACCGGCTGATGAAAGCCCTGCAGGAGAACCTCGACTTCTTCGAGGAGGCGTGCGGGGAGTCCTACGGGGAGGGGGACTGAAGGAGTAAGGGGAGGGGGACTGAGGGTGACCGTTTCGCGGTCGGTGCCGTCGGGTCGGTACGATCGCCTGTGCGCGCGCTCCTGGTATGGCGCCGCACCCCACCTTCAGTCAGGAGAGACCGGTGTCAGACGTCCGTGTGATCATCCAACGCGATTCCGAGCGGGAAGAACGCGTGGTGACGACGGGCACTACGGCCGCCGACCTCTTCGCGGGCGAGCGCTCGATCATCGCCGCGCGTGTGGCCGGCGAGCTGAAGGACCTCGCGTACGAACTTGCCGACGGTGACGAGGTCGAGGGCGTCGAGATCTCGTCCGAGGACGGCCTGAACATCCTGCGCCATTCCACCGCGCACGTCATGGCGCAGGCCGTGCAGGAGCTGTTCCCCGAGGCCAAGCTGGGCATCGGCCCGCCCGTCAAGGACGGCTTCTACTACGACTTCGACGTCGAGAAGCCGTTCACGCCCGAGGATCTCAAGGCCGTCGAGAAGAAGATGCAGGAGATCCAGAAGCGCGGTCAGCGCTTCTCCCGGCGCGTCGTCACCGACGAGGCGGCCCGTGAGGAGCTGGCTTCCGAGCCGTACAAGCTGGAGCTGATCGGCCTCAAGGGCTCGGCGTCGCACGACGACGGCGCGGACGTCGAGGTCGGCGCCGGCGAGCTGACGATCTACGACAACCTGGACGCCAAGACCGGCGAGCTGTGCTGGAAGGACCTCTGCCGCGGTCCCCACCTGCCCTCGACCCGGCTCATCCCGGCGTTCAAGCTGATGCGCAACGCGGCCGCCTACTGGCGCGGCAGCGAGAAGAACCCGATGCTGCAGCGCATCTACGGCACCGCCTGGCCGTCCAAGGACGAGCTGAAGGGGTACCTGGACTTCCTCGCCGAGGCCGAGAAGCGCGACCACCGCAAGCTCGGTACCGAGCTGGACCTCTTCTCCATCCCGGAGCAGATCGGCTCCGGCCTCGCCGTCTTCCACCCCAAGGGCGGCATCGTCCGCCGCGTGATGGAGGACTACTCGCGCCGCCGGCACGAGGAAGAGGGCTACGAGTTCGTCTACACCCCGCACGCCACGAAGGGGAAGCTCTTCGAGACGTCCGGGCACCTGGACTGGTACGCCGAGGGCATGTACCCGCCCATGCAGCTCGACGAGGGCGTGGACTACTACCTCAAGCCCATGAACTGCCCGATGCACAACCTGATCTTCGACGCGCGCGGCCGCTCCTACCGCGAACTGCCCCTGCGTCTCTTCGAGTTCGGGACCGTGTACCGGTACGAGAAGTCGGGCGTCGTGCACGGCCTGACCCGCGCCCGGGGCTTCACGCAGGACGACGCGCACATCTACTGCACCCGTGAGCAGATGTCCGAGGAACTGGACAAGACGCTCACCTTCGTCCTCGGGCTGCTGCGCGACTACGGCCTGACCGACTTCTACCTGGAGCTGTCCACCAAGGACCCGGAGAAGTTCGTCGGCTCCGACGAGGTCTGGGAGGAGGCGACCGAGACGCTGCGCCAGGTCGCCGAGAAGCAGGGCCTGCCCCTCGTGCCCGACCCGGGCGGCGCCGCCTTCTACGGCCCGAAGATCTCCGTCCAGACCAAGGACGCGATCGGCCGCACCTGGCAGATGTCGACCATCCAGCTCGACTTCAACCTGCCCGAGCGGTTCAACCTGGAGTACACCGGCCCCGACGGCTCCAAGCAGCGCCCGGTGATGATCCACCGCGCCCTCTTCGGCTCCATCGAGCGTTTCTTCGCCGTCCTGCTGGAGCACTACGCGGGCGCGTTCCCGGCCTGGCTGGCCCCGGTCCAGGCGCTCGGCATCCCGATCGGCGACGGGCACGTGGAGTACCTGGAGAAGTTCGCGGCGGCGGCCCGGAAGAAGGGCCTGCGCGTCGAGGTCGACTCCTCCTCCGACCGTATGCAGAAGAAGATCCGCAACGCCCAGAAGCAGAAGGTGCCCTTCATGGTCATCGCGGGCGACGAGGACATGTCGAACGGCTCGGTCTCCTTCCGCTACCGCGACGGATCCCAGGAGAACGGCATCCCGTTCGACGAGGCCATCGCGAAGATCGCGAAGGTCGTGGAGGACCGGGTCCAGGTCTGACCCACCCGCTCCACAAGGCCCCCGGGATCGTCTTTCCGGGGGCCTTTCCCGTCGTCAGCGGCGACGCCATATGCTGCACAGCATGACGAGTGAGCCGGAGCAGCAGATCGGAGTGGGGACGCAGGACGCGTTCCAGCGCCTGTGGACGCCCCACCGGATGGCGTACATCCAGGGCGAGAACAAGCCGAGCGGTCCGGGGGCCGACGACGGCTGTCCCTTCTGCTCGATCCCGGCCAAGTCCGACGAGGACGGACTGATCGTCCGGCGCGGCGAGCACGTGTACGCCGTCCTCAACCTCTACCCGTACAACGGCGGTCATCTGATGACCGTGCCGTACCGGCACGTAGCCGACTACACCGAGCTGACCGGGCCGGAGACCGCCGAGCTGGCCGAGTTGACCAAGCAGGCGATGGCCGCCCTGCGCAACGCGTCCGGCGCGCACGGCTTCAACATCGGCATGAACCAGGGCACGGTCGCCGGCGCCGGCATCGCCGCCCACCTCCACCAGCACATCGTCCCGCGCTGGGGCGGCGACACGAACTTCATGCCGGTCGTCGGTCACACCAAGGTGCTGCCCCAGCTGCTGGCCGACACCAGGAAGATGCTGGCGGAGGCGTGGTCGGCGTAGGCGACAGGTGCCCTCTGCCGAGGGCACCGCTCACGCGTCGTACAGGTCGGCCTTCCGGGGCGTCGGGTCCTGCACCAACCCGCTGAGGATGCCCGAACGCATACCGAACTTGTCCGTGTCCACGCCGTTCTCCCTCAGCACCCTGATCGCCGCCGAGTGCACCACCCGCAGCACCGGGGTGGCCGCGCGCAGCGCGTCGTCGGCCATGAAGCGGTGGCGCCACGGCTGGTCGGCCCAGGCGTGCCGCAGACCGAACGGCTCGGGCAGACCCAGCGAGCCGCCGAGCCAGTTGAGCAGCGGCGGATACCAGGTCAGCGGGGCGCGCGCGGCGAGCCGCACCACCTCGTCCGTGGTCACCAGCGGCAGCATGACCTTGCGGGTCTCCCAGGGCTTGAGGGACTTGGCGACCTCCTTGCTCGGCGGCTCCGGCTTGGCGGTGAACAGCGGGTTCACCGGCCCCAGCGCATGCCCGGTGACCTCGATGCGCAGTGTCTCGTGCAGCACCGTCACCGTGATCAGCATGGTGAGGACCAGCTGACCGTCCCACAGCGTCCACTGCACGCCCAGGTAGTGCCGGTCGCCGCTGCCGAACTGCTGCTTGTTGCAGATCTCCTGTATGGCGTGCGGCTTGACCTGGAAGGCCTCGACGTCGGTGCCCTCGGGCCGGGCCACCTCTCCGGCCTTCTCGCCGATCGGCGTGACGATCCAGTGCCGTATCGACGGCTTGGGGAAGCCGCCGGTGTTCAGCGGGCCGCGCTCCAGCAGGGCGAGCTGGTCGTGGATCGCGCGTATCACGTCCCAGCTGCGGAACGGGTGGATCTCCCGGGTCGGGTCGGCGGGGACCAGGTCCTCGGCGAGCTGCCAGGAACCCCAGCGGGTGCCCATGCCGAGTATGCCCTTGGGGCCGGCGTAGAAGACCGAGTTCGACTGCTGTTCGGCGGTGAGCCGGGCCAGCGACTGGCGCAGCTCCTCGGCCGCCGTCTGGTTGGGGCCGCGCGGCACGGCCTCGGGGACCTTGGCGCCGACGCTGGTGCCCGAGAGCAGGCCGCCCCAGCGGGCCCGTAGATCCCTGGCCGTGCGCTCGCAGATCTGCTTGGCCCAGAGCCAGCCGAGCACGGGCAGCACGACGCACGCCCGGGCGTACCACGCCCAGAAGCCACTGAACGGCATCTTGAGCAGGAACAGCGCGGCGAGCACGCCGACACCGAGGAGCAGCACGGTGGCGAGCGTCCCGGCCCGCCTGTCGTCACGCTTGGCGACGAGCGTGCGCAGCTGGAAGACGAGCAGCCAGGTGATCAGCCCGGGCAGGAAGAGCACGCCGCACAGGACCGTCACCGCGGTCAGCCGGTTGTCGCGCTCCCGGCGGATGTTGTTCGCCGCGAGGCAGTGCTCGACCACGAACTGCGGCTCGGAGCCGAAGGACTGGATGAGCGGCTTGCGGCCGGGAGCGAGCATGCGGGCGACCACGGCCCGCGAGAACGCCTCCCCCAGATTGGGCCTCAGCAGCGCGATCTTGCCGGCCGTGACGGCCGACTGATGCCATTCGTTGTCGGCCTTCTTGATCTCCTCGATCGGGCTGTCCCGGTACGCCGCGGAAGCCAGCGCGGAGGTCGCCGCCTGCCCCTCGTCGCCCGAGACGGGCACCTGGGGCCCGTCCCACTCCGTTCCCAACGACATTCCCGCCCCCATCGCCGCCGGCCTTGCTTCTGCGGCCTTCCCGACTTCTCCGGTCCGCACACCTGTTGAACAGGCCCTCGTGGTGATCAGCGTATCCGCCGCCACCGACAGCCCGCGGGCGGACGGCCGAAGCCGCCCGCCCGTGCGCCGGGTTGTGCGCCCGATGACCCCCCGTCAGCTAGGCGTTGTCACCGGCCTGTTCACGGACCCGCTCGGCGATCTGCGCCGGCATCGGCTCGTGCCGGGCGTAGGAGCGGTCGAAGCGGGCCGTGCCGTGCGACAGCGAACGCAGGTCGACGGCGTACCGGCCGATCTCGAACTCGGGCACCTCGGCCCGGATCACGGTCCGGCCCGAGCCCACCTGTTCGGTGCCGAGCACCCGGCCGCGCCGGCTGGACAGGTCGCTCATCACGGCGCCCACGTAGTCGTCGCCGACGAGCACGGACACCTCGGCGACCGGCTCCAGCAGATGGATCCGCGCGTCCGCCGCGGCCTCGCGCAGCGCCAGCGCGCCCGCCGTCTGGAAGGCGGCGTCGGAGGAGTCCACCGAGTGCGCCTTGCCGTCGACCAGCGTGACCCGTACGTCCACGAGCGGATAGCCGGCGGCGACCCCCTTGGCGGCCTGGGCCCGCACGCCCTTCTCCACGGACGGGATGAACTGGCGCGGTACGGCGCCGCCGACCACCTTGTCCACGAACTCGATGCCGGAGCCGCCCGGCAGCGGCTCCACCTCGATCTCACAGATGGCGTACTGCCCGTGCCCGCCGGACTGCTTCACATGCCGGCCGCGCCCGGCGGCCCTGTTCGCGAACGTCTCCCGCAGCGAGACCCGGTGCGGGACGACGTCGACCTGGACGCCGTAGCGGCTGCGCAGCCGTTCCAGGGCGACGTCCGCGTGCGCCTCGCCCAGACACCACAGGACCACCTGGTGGGTGTCCTGGTTCTGCTCCAGCCGCATCGTCGGGTCCTCGGCCACCAGCCGGGACAGGCCCTGCGAGAGCTTGTCCTCGTCGGCCTTGCTGTGCGCCTGGATGGCGAGCGGGAGCAGCGGGTCGGGCATCCGCCAGGGCTCCATCAGCAGCGGGTCGTCCTTCGCGGAGAGCGTGTCCCCGGTCTCGGCCCGCCCGAGCTTGGCCACGCACACCAGGTCGCCGGCGACCGCGTGCGTCACCGGGCGCTGCTGCTTGCCGAACGGCATGGACAGGGCGCCGACCTTCTCGTCGACGTCGTGGTCCTCGTGCCCACGGTCGGCCAGGCCGTGCCCCGAGACGTGCACCGTCTGGTCGGGGCGCAGGGTGCCGGAGAACACGCGGACCAGGGAGACGCGGCCCACGTAGGGGTCGGACGCGGTCTTGACGACCTCGGCGACCAGCGGGCCGCCGGTGTCGCACGGCTTCAGCTCGCGCGGCTTGCCGTCGACGGTCGTGACGTCGGGCAGCGGGTGCTCGAACGGGGTCGGGAACCCGCCGGTGACCAGCTCCAGCAGCTCCACCGTGCCGAGCCCCTGTTTGGCCCCCTCGGTGGCCGGGGCGGCGGCCAGTACGGGGAAGAACGCGCCCCGTGCGACGGCCCGCTCCAGGTCCTGGATCAGCGTCCTGACGTCGACCTGCTCGCCGCCGAGATAGCGGTCCATCAGGGTCTCGTCCTCGCTCTCGGCGATGATCCCCTCGATGAGCCGGTTGCGGGCCTCCTCGATGTCCGGCAGCTGGTCCTCGCCGGGCTCGGACTCCTTGCGCTCCCCGGTCGAGTAGTCGAACAGCTTCCGCGACAGCAGCCCGGTCAGCCCGGTCACGGGCGCGTGTCCGTCGGGACCCTCGGGGCCGCGCAGCGGCAGGTACAGCGGGAGTACGGCGTCGGGGTCGTCGCCGCCGAAGGCCTCCGCGCAGATCCGCGTCATCTCCTCGAAGTCCGCGCGCGCGGCCTCCAGGTGGGTGATCACGATCGCGCGCGGCATGCCGACGGCCGCGCACTCCTCCCAGACGATCCGGGTCGAGCCGTCCACGCCGTCCGCGGCCGAGACGACGAACAGGGCCGCGTCCGCGGCGCGCAGACCGGCCCTGAGCTCCCCGACGAAGTCCGCGTATCCGGGGGTGTCGAGGAGGTTGATCTTGATGCCGTCCCATTCGACCGGCACCAGGGAGAGCTGTACGGAGCGCTGCTGCCGGTGCTCGATGTCGTCGTAGTCCGAGACGGTGGCGCCGTCCTCGACGCGGCCCGCCCGGTTCAGCGCCCCCGCACTCAGCGCGAGGGCCTCCACCAGCGTCGTCTTGCCCGAACCGGAGTGGCCGACCAGTACCACGTTCCGTACGGACGCGGGCTGGTCGGCCTCCAGAGCCCTGCCGGCGGCCCCGGGGTGGTGAGTCTGTGCTTTGTCGCCCATGATCCTGCCTCCCGTGCACGGTGAGGTCACTGTGGGCGCGGACACGCGGGACCCGCGTGCTCTGGCGGCTCCGGCGTCGCCCGCGGTTATTCGAGCTTTCCACTCCCGTCACGCTGCGTCCATACGAACGACGGCGGCGGACGCCGATCACGTCACGCGCGCCCGCGCGCGGCGGCGAGCACCGGTTCGCTCCACGGGGTGCGGGTGCCCGCCCGTCACGCACGCGTGCGCGTGGCTACGATGGGCCAGCCGGAGGCCACCAGGGCCGCGGCGACACCGACCGTCGGGAAGGCCATGCTGAACAAGTACGCGCGTGCATTCTTCACGCGTGTCCTCACGCCGTTCGCCGCGTTTCTCATCCGCCGGGGCGTGAGCCCCGACACGGTCACGCTCATCGGCACGGCCGGTGTGGTCGCGGGAGCGCTGGTCTTCTACCCCCGGGGTGAGTTCTTCTGGGGCACGGTCGTGATCACCCTGTTCGTCTTCTCCGACCTGGTCGACGGCAACATGGCCCGTCAGCTGGGCCGCTCCAGCCGCTGGGGCGCCTTCCTGGACTCCACCCTCGACCGGGTCGCCGACGGCGCCATCTTCGGCGGCTTCGCCCTCTGGTACGCGGGCCACGGGAACGACAACGTCCTGTGCGCGGTCTCGATCTTCTGCCTGGCCAGCGGCCAGGTGGTGTCGTACACCAAGGCGCGCGGCGAGTCCATCGGGCTGCCGGTCGCCGTCAACGGCCTCGTCGAACGCGCCGAGCGGCTGGTGATCTCGCTGGTCGCGGCCGGTTTCGCGGGCCTGCACAAGTTCGGCGTCCCGGGCATCCAGTGGCTGCTGCCGATCGCCCTGTGGATCGTCGCCGTCGGCAGCCTCGTCACGCTCATCCAGCGCGTCGTCACCGTCCGCCGCGAGTCGGCCGAGGCCGAGGCGGCGACCCGGCAGAGCCCCAGCGAGGCCGCGCAGTGAGCGCCGCCGAACGCCTCAGCGACGCGCTGTACGGCGCCGGCTGGAGCACGGTCAAGAAGCTCCCGGAACCGGTCGCGGTCCGCCTCGGGCGGAGCATCGCCGACCTCGCCTGGAAGCAGCGCGGCAAGGGCGTACAGCGCCTGGAGTCGAACTACGCGCGCGTGGTGCCCGGCGCGGGCCCGGAGCGCCTGCGCGAGCTGTCCCGCGCGGGCATGCGCTCGTACCTGCGCTACTGGATGGAGTCCTTCCGGCTCCCGGCCTGGAGCCGGGAGCGCGTGCGTGCGGGCTTCGACCCGAAGGACATACATTTCCTGACCGACGGGCTGGCCGCCGGCAACGGCGTGATCCTGGCCCTGCCGCACATGGCCAACTACGACCTGGCCGGCGCCTGGGTCACCACCAAGCTGGAAACGCCGTTCACGACCGTCGCCGAGCGGCTGAAGCCCGAGACGCTGTACGACCGCTTCGTCGCCTACCGCGAGGGACTCGGCATGGAGGTCCTGCCGCACAGCGGCGGCTCCGCCTTCGGCACCCTCGCCCGTCGGCTGCGCGACGGCGGCCTGGTCTGCCTCGTCGCCGACCGGGATCTGTCCGCCTCCGGCGTCGAGGTCGACTTCTTCGGCGAGACCACCCGGATGCCCGCGGGCCCGGCGCTGCTCGCCCAGCAGACCGGCGCGCTGCTGCTCCCGGTCACGCTGTGGTACGACGACTCGCCGATCATGCAGGGCCAGGTCCATTCCCCGATCGAGGTCCCCGGGTCAGGTACCCGGGCCGAGAAGACGTCTGTCATGACACAGGCGCTGGCCGACGCCTTCGCCGGCGGCATCGCCGACCATCCGGAGGACTGGCACATGCTCCAACGGCTGTGGCTCGCCGACCTCGACCCCGCGAAGGGACCCTCGTGAGAATCGGGATCGTCTGCCCGTACTCCTGGGACGTGCCCGGGGGCGTCCAGTTCCACATCCGCGACCTCGCCGAGTACTTCCTCCGCCTCGGCCACGACGTCTCCGTGCTCGCCCCGGCCGACGACGACACCCCGCTGCCGGCGTACGTCGTCTCGGCCGGCCGGGCGGTCCCGGTGCCCTACAACGGCTCGGTCGCCCGCCTGAACTTCGGCTTCCTGTCGGCGGCACGGGTGCGGCGCTGGCTGCACGAGGGCGCCTTCGACGTGGTCCACATCCACGAGCCGACCTCGCCCTCGCTGGGCCTGCTCACCTGCTGGGCCGCCTCCGGGCCCATCGTGGCCACCTTCCACACCTCCAACCCGCGCTCCCGGGCGATGATCGCCGCGTACGCGATCCTGCAGGCCGCCCTGGAGAAGATCAGCGCGCGGATCGCGGTCAGCGAGTACGCCCGCCGCACCCTGGTCGAGCACCTCGGCGGGGACGCCGTGGTCATCCCCAACGGCGTCGACGTCGACTTCTTCGCCAAGGCCGAGCCCAGGCCCGAGTGGCAGGGGGACACCCTCGGGTTCATCGGCCGGATCGACGAGCCCCGCAAGGGCCTGCCGGTTCTGATGCAGGCCCTGCCGAAGATCCTCGCCGCCCGCCCGCAGACCCGCCTGCTGGTCGCGGGGCGCGGGGACGAGGAGGCCGCCGTCGAGGAGCTGCCCCGGGAGCTCCGCTCGCGCGTCGAGTTCCTCGGCATGATCAGCGACGAGGACAAGGCCCGCCTCCTGCGCAGCGTCGACCTCTACGTCGCGCCCAACACCGGCGGCGAGAGCTTCGGCATCATCCTGGTCGAGGCGATGTCGGCGGGCGCGCCGGTGCTCGCCTCCGACCTGGACGCCTTCGTGCAGGTCCTGGACCAGGGCGAGGCCGGCGCGGTCTTCGCCAACGAGGACGCCGACGCGCTCGCCGAGGCGGCCGTACGCCTGCTGGAGGACCCGGCGCGGCGGGCCGAGCTGCGCGAGCGCGGAAGCACGCACGTGCGGCGGTTCGACTGGTCGACGGTCGGCGCGGACATCCTGTCCGTCTACGAGACGGTGACGGCCGGCGCGGCGGCGGTCGCGGCGGACGAGCGGACGACGGGCCTGCGGGCGCGGTTCGGGCTGGCCCGAGACTGAGGCCGCGGGCGGTCCGGGACGGCCCGTGACCGCCGCCGGGACGCGTCCCGGCAGCCGATAGCCTTCCGCCGTGACCGCAACCCTCATCTGGATCCTCGTCGTACTCGTCGCGATCGGCGTGTACCTGAGCTGGACGGCCGGGCGGCTGGACCGGCTGCATGTGCGGATGGACGCCGCGCGGGCCGCGCTCGACGCACAGCTGCTGCGCCGGGCCTCCGTCGCACAGGAGCTCGCCACCTCGGGGGTGCTGGACCCGGCCGCCTCGATCGTGCTGTACGAGGCCGCCCACGCGGCACGGCAGGCCGAGGAGGAGCAGCGGGAGGTCGCCGAGAGCGAGCTGACCCAGGCGCTGCGCGCGGTCTTCGAGGACCCGGCCCAGGTGGAGGCCGTACGGGAGGCCCCGGGCGGCGAGGAGGCGGCCCGTGAGCTGGCCGAGGCCGTCCGCCGGGTCCCGATGGCACGCCGCTTCCACAACGATGCCGTGGGAGCAGCGCGCAGGCTCCGTGAGCACCGCAAGGTGCGCTGGTTCCGGCTGGCCGGCCATGCCCCGTTCCCGCTGGCCTTCGAGATGGACGACGAGCCCCCCGCGGCCCTGGTGGAGCGGGCTTCCTGAACGCCGGGAGAACCCGCGCCGGGCGAAAAGGATCCACCGGCTTGCCATTGGCCCTTGCTGTGGCCTGGTCCACTCGCGTTTCCTCGTCGGTGCACAAATCCTCTTTCCCACCAGTGAGGTCACCCGTGTCCACCACCGAGAACCAGGCTCCCGAGACCGGCACCGCCCGCGTGAAGCGCGGCATGGCCGAGCAGCTCAAGGGCGGCGTGATCATGGACGTCGTCACGCCGGAGCAGGCGAAGATCGCCGAGGACGCGGGCGCCGTCGCCGTCATGGCGCTGGAGCGGGTCCCGGCCGACATCCGCAAGGACGGCGGCGTGGCCCGCATGTCCGACCCGGACATGATCGAGGGCATCATCGACGCCGTCTCCATCCCGGTGATGGCCAAGTCCCGCATCGGCCACTTCGTCGAGGCCCAGGTGCTGCAGTCCCTCGGCGTCGACTACATCGACGAGTCCGAGGTCCTCACCCCGGCCGACGAGGTCAACCACTCCGACAAGTGGGCCTTCACCACCCCGTTCGTCTGTGGCGCCACCAACCTGGGCGAGGCCCTGCGCCGCATCGCCGAGGGTGCCGCGATGATCCGCTCCAAGGGCGAGGCCGGCACCGGCAACGTCGTCGAGGCCGTCCGTCACCTGCGCCAGATCAAGAACGAGATCGCCAAGCTGCGCGGCTTCGACAACCACGAGCTGTACGCCGCCGCCAAGGAGCTGCGCGCCCCGTACGAGCTGGTCAAGGAGGTCGCCGAGCTCGGCAAGCTCCCCGTGGTGCTGTTCTCCGCCGGCGGCGTGGCCACCCCGGCCGACGCGGCCCTGATGCGCCAGCTCGGCGCCGAGGGCGTGTTCGTCGGCTCCGGCATCTTCAAGTCCGGCGACCCGGCCAAGCGCGCCGCCGCCATCGTGAAGGCCACCACCTTCTACGACGACCCGAAGATCATCGCGGACGCGTCCCGCAACCTCGGCGAGGCCATGGTCGGCATCAACTGCGACACCCTCCCCGAGACCGAGCGCTACGCCAACCGTGGCTGGTAAGCCCACCGGTACGGACCTCACGGACCTCAGGTACGGAACCCCATGAACACTCCTGTCATAGGCGTCCTGGCTCTCCAGGGCGA
This sequence comes from Streptomyces filipinensis, assembly GCF_014649495.1. Taxonomy (GTDB): domain Bacteria; phylum Actinomycetota; class Actinomycetes; order Streptomycetales; family Streptomycetaceae; genus Streptomyces; species Streptomyces filipinensis. The sequence goes on from NZ_BMTD01000006.1 coordinate 348,891, forward strand.
CGTACGGGAGCACCTCATCGCCCTGGCCGCGGCCGACGCCGTGGCCAGGCCGGTGCGGCGCCCCGAGGAACTCGCCGAGGTCGACGGCCTCGTGCTGCCCGGCGGCGAGTCCACCACCATCTCCAAGCTGGCCATCCTGTTCGGGGTGATGGAGCCCCTCCGCGCGCGCGTGCGTGCGGGCATGCCGGTCTACGGCACCTGCGCCGGCATGATCATGCTCGCCGACAAGATCCTCGACCCGCGCTCGGGCCAGGAGACCATCGGTGGCATCGACATGATCGTGCGGCGCAACGCCTTCGGCCGGCAGAACGAGTCCTTCGAGGCCGCGGTCGACGTGCGGGGCATCCCGGGAGATCCTGTGGAGGGCGTCTTCATCCGCGCCCCCTGGGTGGAGTCCGTGGGCGCCGGGGCCGAGGTGCTCGCCGAGCACGACGGCCACATCGTCGCCGTCCGCCAGGGCAACGTGCTCGCCACGTCGTTCCACCCGGAACTGACCGGGGACCACCGCGTGCACTCCCTGTTCGTGGACATGGTGCGCGCCAACCGGACACCGGAGTCCTTGTAGGATCTCTGGAGTTCGTTGCAGAGATGGGTTACGCGAAGGAGACAGGCAGATGTCCGGCCACTCTAAATGGGCTACGACGAAGCACAAGAAGGCCGTGATCGACGCCAAGCGCGGCAAGCTCTTCGCGAAGCTGATCAAGAACATCGAGGTCGCCGCGCGCATGGGCGGTGTCGACCTCGAAGGCAACCCGACGCTCTACGACGCTGTCCAGAAGGCCAAGAAGCAGTCGGTCCCGAACAAGAACATCGACTCGGCCATCAAGCGCGGCGGTGGTCTCGAGGCCGGTGGCGCCGACTACGAGACGATCATGTACGAGGGTTACGGCCCGAACGGTGTCGCGGTGCTCATCGAGTGCCTCACCGACAACCGCAACCGCGCCGCCTCGGACGTCCGCGTCGCCATGACCCGCAACGGCGGCAACATGGCCGACCCGGGCTCCGTGTCGTACATGTTCAGCCGCAAGGGCGTCGTCATCGTCCCCAAGGGCGAGCTGACCGAGGACGACGTCCTCGGTGCCGTCCTGGACGCGGGCGCCGAGGAGGTCAACGACCTCGGCGAGACCTTCGAGGTCATCAGCGAGGCCACCGACCTGGTCGCGGTCCGCACCGCCCTCCAGGCGGCCGGCATCGACTACGACTCCGCCGATTCCAGCTTCGTGCCGTCCGTCCAGGTCGAACTGGACGAGGAGGGCGCCAAGAAGATCTTCAAGCTGATCGACGCGCTTGAGGACAGCGACGACGTCCAGAACGTCTTCGCCAACTTCGACGTGAGCGACGAGATCATGGAGAAGGTCGACGCCTGACGCCGCCGCTGCGCAGATCTCACGGGCCGACGGGACAACCCGTCGGCCCGTCGCCGTGCCGGGCGCCGGTGCGCGGCGTTGTCAGTGGCAACCGATAGCCTGCACAAACAGCTGAGCGAGTCGGCTGGTCGAGCCGGCGGAGGGAGGGGGCGCGGTGCGCGTACTGGGGGTGGATCCCGGGCTGACCCGGTGCGGTGTGGGCGTCGTCGAAGGGGTCGCGGGCCGGCCGCTCACCATGCTCGGCGTCGGTGTCGTCCGCACCCCCGTGGACGCCGACCTCAGTCACCGCCTCCTCGCCGTCGAGCAGGGCCTTGAGCAGTGGCTGGACGAGCACCGGCCCGAGTTCGTCGCCGTCGAGCGCGTCTTCAGCCAGCACAACGTGCGGACGGTGATGGGCACCGCCCAGGCCAGCGCCGTCGCCATGCTGTGCGCCGCCCGGCGCGGCATCCCCGTCGCCCTGCACACGCCCAGCGAGGTCAAGGCCGCCGTCACCGGCAGCGGCCGCGCCGAGAAGGCGCAGGTCGGCGCCATGGTGACCCGGCTGCTCCGGCTGTCGGCGCCCCCCAAGCCGGCCGACGCCGCCGACGCCCTCGCGCTCGCCATCTGCCACATCTGGCGCGCCCCCGCCCAGAACCGGCTCCAGCAGGCGGTCGCCCGCCACACCGTCAACGCAACGAAAGGCCGTACGGCATGATCGCCTTCGTCAGCGGCACGGTCGCCGCGCTCGCCCCCGACGCCGCGGTCGTCGAGGTCGGCGGCGTCGGCATGGCCGTCCAGTGCACGCCGAACACGCTGTCCACGCTCCGCATGGGCCAGCCCGCCAAGCTCCACACCTCCCTGGTCGTCCGCGAGGACTCCCTGACCCTGTACGGCTTCGCCGACGACGACGAGCGCCAGGTCTTCGAGCTGCTCCAGACCGCGAGCGGCGTCGGCCCGCGCCTGGCCCAGGCCATGCTCGCCGTGCACACCCCGGACGCGCTTCGCCGCGCCGTCGCCACCGGTGACGAGAAGGCCCTCACCGCCGTGCCCGGCATCGGCAAGAAGGGCGCCCAGAAGCTGCTCCTCGAACTGAAGGACCGGCTCGGCGAACCCGTCGGCGCCCCCGCGATCGGCGCCCCGGTCACCCAGGGCTGGCGCGACCAGCTGCACGCGGCCCTGATCGGCCTCGGCTACGCCACCCGCGAGGCCGACGAGGCCGTCGCCGCGGTGGCACCCCAGGCGGAGGCGGCCGGCGGCACGCCCCAGGTCGGCGTGCTGCTGAAGGCCGCCCTGCAGACCCTGAACCGCGCCCGCTGACCCCACGACGATCGAGGCACACTTCCATGAACTGGGACGACACGACCGACACCCCCGCCCCCGAGCGGCTCGTCGGTGCGTCCGCCGACCGGGAGGACCAGGCCGTCGAGGCCGCCCTGCGCCCGAAGGACCTCGGTGAGTTCATCGGCCAGGAGAAGGTCCGCGAACAGCTCGACCTCGTCCTGCGGGCCGCACGCGCGCGAGGCGCCACCGCCGACCACGTGCTGCTCTCCGGCGCCCCCGGCCTGGGCAAGACGACGCTGTCGATGATCATCGCGGCCGAGATGGGCGCGCCCATCCGCATCACCTCCGGCCCCGCCATCCAGCACGCCGGCGACCTCGCAGCGATCCTCTCCTCCCTGCAGGAGGGCGAGGTCCTCTTCCTCGACGAGATCCACCGCATGTCCCGGCCCGCCGAGGAGATGCTGTACATGGCGATGGAGGACTTCCGCGTCGACGTCATCGTCGGCAAGGGCCCCGGTGCCACCGCGATCCCGCTGGAGCTGCCGCCGTTCACCCTGGTCGGCGCGACCACGCGCGCGGGCCTGCTGCCGCCCCCGCTGCGCGACCGCTTCGGCTTCACCGCGCACATGGAGTTCTACGAGCCGCACGAACTGGAGCGGGTCGTGCACCGCTCGGCGAACCTGCTGGACGTCGAGATCGAGCCCGACGGTGCCGCGGAGATCGCCGGCCGCTCCCGTGGCACGCCCCGCATCGCCAACCGCCTGCTGCGCCGCGTCCGCGACTACGCCCAGGTCAAGGCCGACGGCCTGATCACCCGCGAGATCGCCGCGGCGGCCCTCGCCGTCTACGAGGTCGACGCGCGCGGCCTCGACCGCCTCGACCGCGCCGTCCTCCAGGCGCTGCTGAAGCTCTTCGGCGGCGGCCCGGTCGGCCTGTCCACGCTTGCGGTCGCGGTGGGGGAGGAGCGGGAGACAGTCGAGGAGGTCGCCGAACCCTTCCTCGTCCGGGAGGGACTGCTGGCCCGCACGCCCCGCGGCCGGGTCGCCACGCCGGCCGCCTGGGCGCACCTCGGTCTGACCCCGCCCCGCCCGGCGACCGGGGGGAACGGACAACAGGACCTGTTCGGGACCTGACCGCGCCATGATGGAAGCGGGACGGCGAAGGCATTGGCACCAGCAGGAACCCAGGTGCCATGCTGAGCGTTGTTCCATGCACGCGGACTCGCTTAGACTCCGCCGATGCCGCCCTTGCGGGCGGCGCCGACCACACCCCCGTCAACAGGCCGCTCTCCGTCGCGGTCGCGCGAAGGAAATTCCGTCCCGTGAATGCCTTTACCCTTCTCCCCTTCATCGTGCTCATCGCGGCCATGTTCCTGATGACACGTTCGGCCAAGAAGAAGCAGCAGCAGGCCGCCAACATGCGGAACGAGATGCAGCCCGGCTCCGGTGTCCGCACGATCGGGGGGATGTACGCGACGGTCAAGGAGGTCAACGAGGACACCGTCCTCCTCGACGCCGGTCCCGGTGTCGATCTCCTCTTCGCCAAGAACGCGATCGGCGCCGTCCTCACCGACGACGAGTACAACCGCATCGTGCACGGCATCGAGCACGACCTGAAGTCCGACGCCGACATCGTCCCGGACGACGCGTCCTCCCTCACCGAGACCGACGAGTCCGACTCGCCCGCTGCCGCCGCCTCCGACGACAAGGCCGTCGACCTCGGTAAGAAGGACGCTGCCGAGGACGACACCGACGCGGCCGAGGCCGCCGAGGCCAAGGCGGAGGACGAGCCGAAGAAGACCGACGGCGACTCCGACGCGAAGTAGTCACGTCCCGGTGGTGCGCTACGCGGCATAATCACGCCCCGCGCACCACCGGGCGTCTGTTTCCCGCACGGAACAGCCCGACACCATGTCATGGCCGACCGCGCCCGACCGGGCACGGGGCGGCCCGAGAGGGAGTACGAGAAGGTGGCAGCACCTAAGAGGGGCCGGAGCGCGAGTGCCCAGAGCAAGCCAGGGCGCTCGCTGGCCCTCATCCTGATCGCCATCGTGGCGCTCACCGGAGGCATGTTCCTTTCCAAGAACACCACTCCGCGTCTCGGCATCGACCTCGCCGGTGGTACGAGCATCACGCTCAAGGCGAAGGCCGACCAGGGGTCCGCGATCAACAAGGCCAACATGGACACCGCGGTCGACATCATGAACCGCCGGGTCAACGGCCTCGGCGTCTCCGAGTCGGAGGTGCAGACCCAGGGGAACGACAACATCATCGTCAACATCCCCAAGGGCACCAACTCCAAGGAAGCCCAGCAGCAGGTCGGCACCACCGCCAAGCTGTACTTCCGCCCGGTCCTGGCCAGCGGGCCCAGCGTCCCCGCCTCGAAGAGCCCGTCGCCGAGCGCCTCCTCCAGCGGCAGCTCCTCGCCGAACCCGAGCACGAGCCCCTCCGCCTCTTCCTCCTCCAAGGAGAGGGCGTCCTCGTCCTCCTCGGGGTCCCCGTCCCCGACGGCCTCGGCGACCTCCCAGGGCCGCGCCGTCACCGACGCGCTGAAGGCCGGCTCCACTCCCTCGCCGAGCGCGACCCCCAGCGGTACCTCCAAGCCGTCGGCCACGCCGTCCGGGTCCGCCGCCGGCAACGCCGCCGCCGCCAAGCTCCAGGCCCAGTACGCCGCCCTGGACTGCACGGACCCCGCCCAGCGGGCCAAGGTGGGCGGCGCCGCCAAGCCCGGCGACCCCGCGATCGCCTGCGGTCAGATCAAGAAGGTCTGGTACAAGTACGTGCTCGGCCCGGCCGCCGTCGACGGCACCGAGGTGAAGAAGGCGCAGGCCGTCTTCGACACCCAGGGCGCCGCCGGCTGGCAGGTTCAGATGACCTTCACCTCCAGCGGTTCCAAGAAGTTCGCGGACATCACCGGGCAGCTGGCGAAGAACCAGTCCCCGCAGAACGAGTTCGGCATCGTCCTCGACGGCGAGGTCGTCTCCAGCCCGTTCGTGCAGAACGCGATCACCGGCGGCCAGGCGGAGATCTCCGGCAGCTTCACGCAGCAGGAGGCCCAGAGCCTCGCCAACATGCTGTCGTACGGCGCCCTGCCGCTCTCCTTCCAGGAGCAGTCCGTCACCACCGTCACCGCCGCGCTCGGCGGTGAGCAGCTGCACGCCGGTCTGCTCGCCGGCGCGATCGGCCTCGCCCTGGTCGTGATCTACCTGGTGGTCTACTACCGCGGTCTGTCGGTCGTCGCGATGGCCTCGCTGCTGGTCTCCGCGATCCTCACGTACGTGATCATGTCGCTGCTCGGCCCGGCCATCCACTTCGCGCTGAACCTGCCGGCCGTCTGCGGCGCCATCGTCGCCATCGGTATCACCGCGGACTCGTTCATCGTGTACTTCGAACGCATCCGGGACGAGATCCGCGAGGGCCGCTCGCTGCGACCCGCCGTCGAGCGGGCCTGGCCGCGCGCCCGGCGCACCATCCTGGTCTCCGACTTCGTGTCGTTCCTCGCCGCCGCCGTCCTGTTCATCGTGACCGTCGGCAAGGTCCAGGGCTTCGCGTTCACGCTCGGCCTGACCACCGTGCTCGACGTCGTCGTCGTCTTCTTCTTCACCAAGCCGCTGATGACGCTCCTCGCCCGCCGTAAGTTCTTCGCGAACGGCCACAAGTGGTCCGGCCTCGACCCGAAGAGCCTGGGTGCCAAGCCGCCACTGCGCCGCACCCGCCGTCCCGCCGGTCCTGCCGCCGGCTCTGTCGACCCGAAGGAGGCCTGAGCGATGTCGAAACTCGGCAACCTCGGCGCTCGACTGCACCGCGGCGAGATCTCGTACGACTTCGTCGGCAAGCGCAAGATCTGGTACGGCGTCTCCATCCTGATCACCATCACGGCCATCCTCGGCCTGGCGGTGCGCGGGCTGAACATGGGCATCGAGTTCAAGGGCGGCGCGGTCTTCACCACGCCGACCAAGATGAGCACCTCGGTGGCCCAGGCGGAGACCTACGCCAAGGACGCCTCCGGCCATGAGGCGATCGTGCAGAAGCTCGGCAACGGCAGCCTGCGGATCCAGATCGCCGGCATCGACACCGGCGAGTCCGACAGGATCAAGCAGGAGCTGGCCAAGGACCTGAACCTCAACCCCGAGAAGCTCGCCGCCGACCTGGTCGGGCCGAGCTGGGGTGAGCAGATCGCCAACAAGGCCTGGGAGGGCCTGGGCATCTTCATGGTCCTCGTCGTGATCTACCTCGCCATCGCCTTCGAGTGGCGCATGGCCGTCGCGGCCCTGGTCGCGCTGATCCACGACATCACCATCACGACCGGCATCTACGCCCTGGTCGGCTTCGAGGTCACGCCCGGTACGGTCATCGGTCTGCTGACGATCCTCGGTTACTCGCTCTACGACACGGTCGTCGTCTTCGACAGCCTCAAGGAGCAGACGAAGGACATCACCAAGCAGACCCGCTTCACCTACAGCGACATCGCCAACCAGTCGATCAACGGCACGCTGGTCCGCTCCATCAACACCACCGTGGTCGCCCTGCTGCCGGTGGCGGGCCTGCTGTTCATCGGCGGCGGCTTCCTCGGTGCCGGCACGCTGAACGACATCTCGCTGTCGCTGTTCGTCGGCCTCGCGGCCGGTGCCTACTCGTCGATCTTCATCGCCACGCCGCTCGTCGCCGACCTCAAGGAGCGCGAGCCGGCCATGAAGGCCCTCACCAAGCGGGTCCTGGCCAAGCGCGCCCAGGCCGCCGTCGAGGAGAACCTCGCCGCGGACCGCGCGGAGGACGGCGACTCCGACGACACCGCCCCCGCCGTCGTGGGCCCCCGCAACCAGCCCGCGTCCCGTGGCCGGGGCCGCGGCCGACCCTCCGGGAAGCGCCGATGACCGAGATCGAAGACCTCACGGGGCTGTTGCTCAGCCGGATCCGTGACGTCGCCGACTACCCCGAGCCGGGCGTGATGTTCAAGGACATCACCCCGCTGCTCGCGGACCCGGCCGCGTTCACCGCCCTCACCGACACGCTGGCCGGGATCGCGGCGCACACCGGCGCGACCAAGGTCGTCGGCCTGGAGGCCCGGGGCTTCATCCTCGGTGCACCGGTCGCCGTCCGCGCGGGCCTCGGCTTCATCCCGGTCCGCAAGGCGGGCAAGCTGCCCGGGGCGACGCTGCGCCAGGCGTACGACCTGGAGTACGGCTCGGCGGAGATCGAGGTGCACGCGGAGGACCTGGCCCCCGGTGACCGCGTCCTGATCGTGGACGACGTGCTGGCCACGGGTGGTACGGCCGAGGCCGCGATCCACCTCATCCAGCGTGCCGGCGCCGAGGTCTCCGGCCTGGCGGTGCTGATGGAGCTGGGCTTCCTCGGCGGCCGGACCCGGCTGGAGCCGGCGCTGGGCGGGGCCCCGCTGGAGGCGCTGCTCAAGGTCTGAGCGGCTTGACGCACAAGCGGCCTCGGCTCTGCCGCAGGCCGCTTCGTGTTTCCCGCCCGCACCCGCCGGACACTCCCCGCACGCCCGCCGAACACCTTGAATCCATCCCCCCGGAATCCGGCGGAAGCCTCAGCTGTTGCACGGGTAGACGGTCCTCACTTCCGCCTGAAGGCGATGACCAGCCGCAGGATCGCTACCATGGGGTCTCCGGAGCCTGACCGGGGGACCCGGATCGCGTACGAGGAGCCCTCTTGCCAGACGAGGCCCAGCACCTGACCGCCGCCAAGCCCGAGTCCGCCTCGGCAGCCGCGGCGAAGCCCGCGCCGCACGCGTCCGACGCGAAGAACGACACCCGCGGGCCGATCGAGCACGCCCAGGCCGCGCCCGTCGAGAAGGCTGCCGAGGCCACCCGTCCCAAGCCCGCTCCACCCGAGCGCCCGGCGCAGCCGCCCGTGGTGCGCCAGCCGGCCACCCCGCCCACCCGCACCGGCTCCTCCAACCGCGTCCGCGCCCGCCTGGCCCGCCTCGGCGTCCAGCGCGCCAACCCGTACAACCCGGTCCTGGAGCCCCTGCTGCGGATAGTGCGCAGCAACGACCCCAAGACCGAGAACGCCACGCTCCGCCAGATCGAGCGGGCCTACCAGGTCGCCGAGCGCTGGCACCGCGGCCAGAAGCGCAAGAGCGGCGACCCGTACATCACACACCCCCTCGCCGTCACCACCATTCTCGCCGAGCTGGGTATGGACCCGGCCACCCTGATGGCGGGACTGCTGCACGACACCGTCGAGGACACCGAGTACGGCCTCGACCAGCTGCGCCGCGACTTCGGTGACACCGTCGCCCTGCTCGTCGACGGCGTCACCAAGCTGGACAAGGTCAAGTTCGGCGAGGCCGCGCAGGCCGAGACCGTGCGCAAGATGGTCGTCGCCATGGCCAAGGACCCGCGCGTCCTGGTCATCAAGCTCGCCGACCGCCTGCACAACATGCGCACGATGCGCTACCTCAAGCGCGAGAAGCAGGAGAAGAAGGCGCGCGAGACCCTGGAGATCTACGCGCCGCTCGCCCACCGCCTGGGCATGAACACCATCAAGTGGGAGCTGGAGGACCTCGCGTTCGCGATCCTCTACCCCAAGATGTACGACGAGATCGTACGGCTGGTGGCCGAAAGGGCGCCGAAGCGTGACGAGTACCTGGCCATAGTGACCGACGAGGTCCAGGCCGACCTGCGCGCCGCCCGTATCAAGGCGACCGTCACCGGCCGCCCGAAGCACTACTACAGCGTCTACCAGAAGATGATCGTCCGCGGTCGCGACTTCGCGGAGATCTACGACCTGGTGGGCATCCGTGTCCTCGTCGACACGGTCCGCGACTGCTACGCCGCCCTCGGCACCGTGCACGCGCGATGGAACCCGGTCCCCGGCCGGTTCAAGGACTACATCGCGATGCCCAAGTTCAACATGTACCAGTCGCTGCACACGACGGTCATCGGCCCCAACGGCAAGCCGGTCGAACTGCAGATCCGCACCTTCGACATGCACCGCCGCGCCGAGTACGGCATCGCCGCGCACTGGAAGTACAAGCAGGAGGCCGTCGCCGGCGCCTCCAAGGTGCGCACCGACGTACCGAAGGCCGGCAAGGGCAAGGACGACCACCTCAACGACATGGCGTGGCTGCGGCAGTTGCTCGACTGGCAGAAGGAGACCGAGGACCCCGGCGAGTTCCTGGAGTCCCTGCGCTTCGACCTGTCCCGCAACGAGGTCTTCGTCTTCACGCCCAAGGGCGACGTCATCGCGCTGCCGGCCGGCGCCACCCCGGTGGACTTCGCGTACGCCGTCCACACCGAGGTCGGCCACCGCACCATAGGAGCGCGGGTCAACGGCAGGCTCGTACCGCTCGAATCCACCCTGGACAACGGGGACCTGGTAGAGGTCTTCACCTCCAAGGCGCCCGGCGCCGGGCCGTCGCGCGACTGGCTCGGCTTCGTCAAGTCGCCGCGCGCCCGCAACAAGATCCGGGCCTGGTTCTCCAAGGAGCGCCGGGACGAGGCGATCGAGCAGGGCAAGGACGCGATCGTCCGGGCGATGCGCAAGCAGAACCTGCCGATCCAGCGGATCCTCACCGGCGACTCCCTCGTCACGCTCGCGCACGAGATGCGCTACTCGGACATCTCCGCGCTGTACGCGGCGATCGGCGAAGGCCATGTCTCCGCGCAGAACATCGTGCAGAAGCTGGTCCAGGCCCTCGGCGGGGAGGAGGCCGCCACCGAGGAGATCGACGAGTCGGTACCGCCGACGCGCGGCCGGGGCCGCAAGCGCCGCTCCAGCGCCGACCCGGGCGTCGTCGTCAAGGGTGTGGACGACGTATGGGTCAAGCTGGCCCGCTGCTGTACACCCGTACCGGGCGACCCGATCATCGGCTTCGTCACGCGCGGCAGCGGCGTATCGGTTCACCGCAGCGACTGCGTGAACGTCGACTCGCTGTCCCGCGAGCCGGAGCGCATCCTCGACGTCGAGTGGGCGCCCACCCAGTCCTCGGTGTTCCTGGTCGCCATCCAGGTCGAGGCGCTGGACCGCTCCCGTCTGCTGTCCGACGTCACCCGCGTCCTGTCCGACCAGCACGTCAACATCCTGTCCGCGGCCGTCCAGACCTCCCGAGACCGGGTGGCCACCTCCCGGTTCACCTTCGAGATGGGCGACCCCAAGCACCTCGGCCACGTCCTGAAGGCCGTACGGGGCGTGGAAGGCGTGTACGACGTCTACCGCGTGACCTCGGGACGCAGCCGGTCGTAGAGCCCGCATGCGAAAGGGCCCCGTACGCGCGTACGGGGCCCTTTCGCATGCGGGGGAGGGGATTCAGCCGCCGAACTCCTGCAGGCCCTTCAGGGCCTGGTCCAGGAGCGCCTGGCGGCCCTCCAGCTCGCGCTGCAGCTTGTCGGCCTTGGCGTTGTTGCCCTGGGCGCGGGCCTGCTCGATCTGCGCCCCGAGCTTGTCCACGGCGGCCTGCAGCTGACCGGTCAGCCCCTCGGCACGCGCGCGTGCCTCCGGGTTCGTCCGGCGCCACTCGGCCTCCTCGGCCTCCTGGATCGCCCGCTCGACCGCGTGCATCCGGCCCTCGACCTTCGGACGCGCGTCCCGCGGGACGTGCCCGATGGCCTCCCAGCGCTCGTTGATCGAGCGGAAGGCGGCCCGCGCCGACTTCAGGTCACCGATCGGCAGCAGCTTCTCGGCCTCCTCGGCGAGCTCCTCCTTCAGCTTGAGGTTCTCCGACTGCTCCGCGTCCCGCTCGGCGAACACCGAGCTGCGGGCGGCGAAGAACACGTCCTGAGCGCCGCGGAAGCGGTTCCACAGGTCGTCCTCGTGCTCGCGCTGGGCCCGGCCCGCGGCCTTCCACTGGGCCATCAGCTCACGGTAGCGGGCCGCCGTGGGACCCCAGTCCGTCGAATCCGACAGCCCCTCGGCCTCCGCGACCAGCCGCTCCTTGGTGCGGCGGGCCTCCTCGCGCTGCGCGTCCAGCTGCGCGAAGTGCGCCTTGCGCCGCTTGGAGAACGCCGACCGGGCGTGCGAGAAGCGGTGCCACAGGTCGTCGTCGGACTTGCGGTCCAGCCGCGGCAGCCCCTTCCAGGTGTCCACCAGCGCCCGCAGCCGTTCGCCGGCGGCCCGCCACTGGTCGGACTGCGCCAGCTGCTCCGCCTCGGTGACCAGGTCCTCCTTGGCCTTGCGGGCCTCGTCGGACTGCCGGGCCCGCTGCGCCTTACGCTCCTCACGGCGCGCCTCGACCGTCTCCACGAGCTTGTCCAGCCGCCCCCGCAGGGCGTCGAGGTCGCCCACCGCGTGGTGTGCCTCCACCTGCTCGCGCAGATGGTCGATGGCGGTCTGGGCGTCCTTCGCCGACAGGTCGGTGGTCTGCACTCGCTTCTCGAGGAGGCCGATCTCGACAACCAGGCCCTCGTACTTGCGCTCGAAGTAGGCAAGCGCCTCCTCAGGGGAGCCGGCCGCCCAGGATCCGACGACCTGCTCGCCGTCGGCCGTACGCACGTACACGGTCCCCGTCTCGTCGACGCGGCCCCACGGGTCGCTGCTCACAGCGCCTCCTCCACATGATGCCTGCGGGGGGCCTCGGCACCCCCGGCATCGTCCACAGTTTCGTCACGGCCAACATAGGCGACCAGCGGGTTGCCTGTCCGCATCCAGCGCGACCGAAATTCCACAGTTGACCGTCTTCGCCGTCAGGACTTCGTCACCGTCGCCTTGTTGATCACCACGGTCGCGTTCGGGGCGGTGTTGCCCGTCGACGGGTCGGCCGCCTGGGCGCCGGCGGCGGCGATCTTCTGCAGCACCTTCATGCCCGCGTCCGAGACCGTCCCGAACGGGCTGTACTGCGGCGGCAACGGGCTGTCCTTGTAGACCAGGAAGAACTGGCTGCCGCCGGTGTGCTTCTGACCGGTGTTGGCCATCGCCACCGTGCCCGCCGGGTACGTGTTGCCCTTCAGGCTCTTGTCCTTCAGGTTCTCGTCCGGGAGCGTGTAGCCCGGCCCGCCCATCCCGGTGCCCTGCGGGTCGCCGCACTGGAGCACGTAGATGTCGGTGGTGGTCAGGCGGTGGCACTTGGTGTGGTCGAAGTAGCCCTTGCCCGCAAGGAAGTTGAACGAGTTCACCGTGTGCGGGGCCGCCGCCGTCTTCAGCGCGACGTCGATGTCACCGCACGTCGTCGCGAGCTTCATCGTGTACTTCGCCGACGTGTCGATCGTGGTCGCCGGTTCCTTCTTCCAGCTCAGCTTCTTCGCCGAGCCGGCCGCGGGCTTCGCGCACGGGTCCGGGGCCTTGCTGGTCGGCGAGGCACTGGGCGTGACGTGGTCGGCGGCGTTGCTCTTGTCGTCGTCGCCACCCTTCAGCACGCCGGTCGTGTACAACGCGACGCTGCCGATCACGATCACGCCCAGTACCGACGCGATCACGGAGTTGCGCACGCGGGCCTTGCGTCGCGCGCTGGTGCGCCGCTGCTGCTGCCGCAAGAACTTCTCCCGGGCGAGCTGACGCCGCCGCTGCTCCTGGCTGACCACCGGGTTCTCTCCTCATGCGTGTCGTGTGTCGACCGGTACGCGTGCGTCGTCGTGAGCCGACCACTGCGTGTAGCCCCGTACCGTATATGGGTTCGCTGAGGAAACGGCAGCGCCGGTAGGCTCAGGACCACAGTCAGCAGCCACCCGTACCGACACAACGAAGGACGATCGTGCTCATTGCCGGGTTCCCCGCCGGGGCCTGGGGGACGAACTGTTATCTCGTCGCCCCCGCCGCCGGTGAGGAGTGCGTGATCATCGACCCCGGCCACCAGGCCGCCGAAGGCGTCGAGGAAGCACTGAAGAAGCATCGGCTCAAGCCCGTCGCCGTCGTCCTCACCCACGGGCACATCGACCACGTGGCCTCGGTCGTCCCCGTCTGCGGCGCACATGACGTACCGGCCTGGATCCACCCCGAGGACCGGTACATGATGAGCGATCCCGAGAAGGCGCTCGGCCGGTCCATCGGAATGCCGCTCATGGGCGAGCTGACCGTGGGGGAACCGGACGACGTCCGCGAGCTGACGAACGGCACCACCCTCGACCTGGCGGGCCTGAAGTTCTCCGTCGCACACGCGCCGGGCCATACCAAGGGGTCGGTGACCTTCCGGATGCCCGAGACCGCCGACGTCCCGTCGGTGTTCTTCTCCGGGGATCTGCTGTTCGCCGGCTCCATCGGACGCACCGACCTGCCGGGCGGATCCATGGAGGACATGTTCGAGTCGCTGGCCCGCGTGTGCCTGCCGCTCGACGACTCCACCGTGGTGCTGTCCGGACACGGCCCCCAGACGACCATCGGCCAGGAGCGCGCCACCAACCCGTATCTGCGGCAGGTGGCCGTCGGCCAGGAAGCCTCCCCGGCTCCACGACGAGGAATGTGACGAGAGATTTCCGTGAGCACTTTCAAGGCACCCAAGGGCACGTACGACCTGCTGCCGCCGGACAGCGCCAGGTTCCTGGCCGTCCGCGAGGCGATCGCCGCGCCCCTCAGGAGCTCCGGCTACGGCTACATCGAGACGCCCGGTTTCGAGAACGTGGAGCTGTTCGCGCGCGGCGTCGGTGAGTCCACCGACATCGTGACGAAGGAGATGTACGTCTTCGAGACGAAGGGCGGCGACAGGCTGGCCCTGCGTCCCGAGACGACCGCGCCCGTGCTGCGTGCGGTGCTGGAGGCCAACCTGCACAAGACGGGCAACCTCCCGGTGAAGGTCTGGTACTCGGGCTCGCAGTACCGCTACGAGCGCCCGCAGAAGGGCCGGTACAGGCACTTCTCCCAGGTGGGCGCCGAGGCGATCGGCACGGAGGACCCGGCCCTGGACGCCGAGCTGATCATCCTCGCCGACCAGGCGTACCGCTCGCTGGGCCTCAGGGACTTCCGCATCCTGCTGAACAGCCTGGGCGACAAGGAGTGCCGTCCGGTGTACCGGGCCGCGCTGCAGGACTTCCTGCGCGGCCTCGACCTGGACGAGGACACGCGGCAGCGCGTCGACATCAACCCGCTCCGGGTCCTCGACGACAAGCGCGAGTCGGTCCAGAAGCAGCTCACCGGCGTCCCGCTGCTGCGCGACTACCTGTGCGACGCGTGCAAGGCGTACCACGAGGAGGTCCGCGAGCTGATCACGGCGGCGGGCGTGTCCTTCGAGGACGACCCGAAGCTGGTGCGCGGCCTGGACTACTACACCCGCACCACCTTCGAGTTCGTCCACGACGGCCTGGGCTCCCAGTCCGCGGTGGGCGGCGGCGGCCGCTACGACGGCCTGTCCGAGATGATCGGCGGCCCCGCGCTGCCCTCGGTGGGCTGGGCCCTCGGCGTCGACCGCACGGTCCTCGCCCTGGAGGCGGAGGGCGTGCAGCTGGACCTCCCGTCCACCACGTCGGTCTACGCCGTCCCGCTCGGCGAGGAGGCCCGCCGCGTGCTCTTCGCGAAGGTCACCGAACTGCGCAAGGTCGGCATCACGGCGGACTTCTCGTACGGCGGCAAGGGCCTGAAGGGCGCCATGAAGAACGCCAACCGCAGCGGGGCCCGCTACGCGATCGTGGCCGGCGAACGCGACCTCGCCGACGGCGTCGTCCAGCTCAAGGACATGGAGTCCGGAGAGCAGACGGCGATCGGCGTGCACGAGATCGTGGCGGAGCTGGAGTCCCGGCTCGGCTAGTCGCGGCCGACGAGAGGGCGCCGGGGACGATCCCCGGCGCCCTCTCACTGTTCCAGCAGGCCGTACCGCATCGCGCTGGTCACCGCCGCGGTACGGTCGTCCACTCCCAGTTTCCCGAAGATCCGCAGCAGGTGGGTCTTCACGGTCGACTCGCCGATGTAGAGCCTGCGTCCGATCTCCGCGTTGGTGCAGCCCTCGGCCACCAGGCGGAGCACGGCCGTCTCGCGGGCGGACAGCCGGGGGCGTTCCGGTCTGCTCCGCAGCTGGTCCACCAGGCGGGCCGCCACCGACGGGGCCAGCACGGTCTCGCCGCGCGCCGCCGCCCGTACCGCGTCGGCCAGTTCACGCCGGGGCAGGTCCTTCAGCAGATAGCCCGCGGCACCCGCCTCCACGGCCCGCAGGATGTCCCGGTCGGTCTCGTACGTCGTCAGGACGATCACCCGGCACGGCAGCCCGGCCGCGGTCATCCGCGCGATCGAGTCCACGCCCGAGCCACCCGGCATCCGCAGGTCCATCAGCACGATGTCCGGCCGCAGTCCGGCCGCCAGCGCCTCCGCCTGCGGCCCGCTGGACGCGTCGCCGACCACGTCCAGGTCCGGCTCGGCGCTCAGCATCGCGCGCAGTCCCTCCCGCACGACGGGGTGGTCGTCGGCCAGGACGATCCGGATCACGGGGTCTCACTCCTCAGGGCGGGGACGGGCAGGCGCACGGTCACCGTCGTGCCGTCGCCGGGCGCGCTGCGGACGGCCGCCGTGCCGCCCACCTCGGCGGCACGGGCGCGCAGCCCTGCCAGACCGTATCCGCTCGGCGCGGTGGCCGGGTCGAAGCCGCAGCCGTCGTCCCGGACGGAGAGGGCCAGCGTGTCGTCGGCGTAGTCGAGGCGGACCTCGGCCCGGGACGAACTCCCGGCGTGTCTGCGGGCGTTGGTCAGGGCCTCCTGGCAGGCGCGCAGGACCACCACCTCCACGCCCGCGGGCAACGCCCGCACCGGGCCGGTGACTTCCAGCGCCGCGTCCTGGCGGGCGGTCAGCCGGTGCAGCGCGTCCGGGAGGCTGGCGCCCGCCAGATCGGCGGGTGCGCCGCCGGCCACCAGGGCACGGGCCTCCGCGAGGTTCCGGCGGGCCGTCTCGTCCATGAGGGCGAGGTGGCGGCGGGCCTGCGCCGGGTCGGAGTCGAGTTCCGCGTCCACGGCCTGGACCAGCATCAGCAGGCTGGTGAAGCCCTGGGCGAGGGTGTCGTGGATCTCCCGGGCGAAGCGTTCGCGTTCGGTCAGGGCGCCGTGCACGGCCGACAGCCGGGAGATCTCGTGCCGGCTCGCGTCCAGTTCGGCGATCAGTTCGGCCCGCTCCAGGCTCTGCTCGATGATCCGGATGATCCAGCCCCCGACGACCGCCGAGAACACCAGGGTCACCAGGGCGGACAGCGTGTTGACGAGCAGGTCCTCGGCGCCCGGCCGCCACAGCACCGCCCAGCCTGCGACCGGGACCACGTTGATCACCGTCACGGCGGTCAACGCACCGCGCATGCGCAGGGTCATGAAGCACTGGGGGATCAGCGCGAAGGCCAGGATCCGTGTCTCGCCGGCCAGCACGGCGGACGGCAGGAACAGGGCCGCCGCCCCGGCCAGGTAGGCGCGGGCGCGGCGCTCGTCCGGCGGATCCTCCCCGAGCAGCCGACGCCCCACCCCCACGTACCAGGGAACCAGCGGCACGATGAGGCCGGCCGCGACCGCCCGGACCGGCCACCCCGGATGTTCGGCGCCCAGCAGCATGATCTGCGTGGCCACCCAGGCCACCGCGAAGTACACGTCCCAGAGCAGCATCGAACGGTCCCAGGCGTGGACCCCGCGGGCCCTGTCACCCCTCACCCGTCGCGCCGGTTCTTCCACCGGAAGGTCAGCAAGCACAGCGCCGATCCTCCGACGCACCAGGCGGCCAGCACCAGCGCGATCCGCCCGAACTCCCAGCTCCCCGCCTGCTCCAGCACCTTGGCCGAGTCGGGCAGGAACACACCCCTGAGGCCCTGGCACAGCCACTTCAGCGGGAACAGGGCGCCGATGTCGAGCATCCAGCCGGGGATGGTGTCGACGGAGATGTAGACCCCGGAGATGAACTGGATCACCAGGAAGGGCAGGACCACGACCGAGCTGGCGCTCTTGGCCGACCTGGGCACCGAGCTGATGGCGATGCCGAGCAGCGCGCAACCGGTCAGCCCGAGCACGAAGATCCAGCCGAAGTCCAGCCAGCGTCCGGCGTCCGACGGCAGGTGGACGCCGTAGAACGCGGTGCCGACGGCCAGCAGGATCGCGGTCTCCAGGACGGCCGTGAACAGAACCAGCCAGATCTTGCCCAGGAAGTAGGCGGCGGGCGGCATCGGCGTGCCGCGCAGCCGCCGCAGCACCTTCTCGTCCCGCTCGACCGCGATGGAGATGCCGAGCGACTGAAAGCTCGTCGACATGATCCCGGAGGCCATCATCGCGGGTACGTACAGCTGGGAGGCGGTGACCCCGGTGTGCCCGACGCGGTCGCGGAAGATCGACGCGAACAGGAACAGGAAGACCACCGGGAAGGAGAAGGTGAACACCACCTGCTCGCGCAGCCGGAAGAACTGCTTGATCTCCAGCGCGCCGCGCAGCAGGCCGATCCGCCAGGCACCGGGCATGATCCCGGCGGACTCGCGGGCGGTGGCACGTACGGCGGTCGTGGTCATCGCACGGCCTCCTGTCCGGTCAGCCGGAGGTAGACGTCCTCCAGGGTGGGGCGGGTCACGGTCAGTGCGGGTATCTCGCCGTCGAAGCGGTGCATGAGCGCGGCGACGGTCCGGGTCGGTGCGGCGGTGTGCTCCGCGCGCGGGGAGCCGTCGGGTTCCGTCCAGGTGACGGTGGCCTCACCGCCGTACCGGCGGCGCAGTTCGGCGGGTGTGCCCTCGGCGACGACCCGGCCCCGGGCGACGACCGCGAGCCGGTCCGCGAGGGCCTCGGCCTCTTCCAGGTAGTGCGTGGTGAGCAGGATCGTCGTGCCGTCGTCGGCGAGCAGCCGGATCAGGTCCCAGAACTGGCGCCGGGCGGCCGGGTCGAAGCCGGTGGTCGGCTCGTCGAGGAGCAGCAGTTCCGGATCGCCGATCACACCGAGCGCCACGTCGAGGCGGCGCCGCTGGCCGCCGGAGAGGGCCTTGACCCGGCTGTCCGCCTTCGCTTCGAGGCCGACCAGCCGGATGACCTCCCGCGGGTCGCGCGGCTGCGGGTAGTAGCGGGCGAAGTGCCGTACCGTCTCGCCCACCGTCAACTCCACGGGCGCCGATTCGTCCTGCCAGACGATTCCCACACGGGACCGCCACGCACGCGTGCCCGTCGCCGGGTCCGCCCCGAGGACCGACACCTCGCCCCCGTCCCGTGACCGGTTGCCCTGAAGGATCTCGACCGTCGTGCTCTTGCCCGCGCCGTTGGGTCCGAGCAGGCCGAACACCTCACCGCGCCGGATGCCGAGATCGAGACCGTCCACCGCGCTGACGCCCCCGTACCGCTTGCGCAGCCCCCGGACGTCGACCGCGAGTTCGTTCGCGTGTGCTGTCATGCCCCCGAGCATCGGCTGGAACCGAACGATCCGTGACCACCGTGCGTACCTCCTTATGTCCTTCGAACGGTGGACAGAGACACGGGTGCGGCACAATGAGCCGTGCCCGAAGATGGTCCAACTCTCACATGACGGAATCGGCGTGATGAGCAAGACGACAGTCAACGACGTCTCCACGGAGTCCGGTCCCGAGCGTGCCGCCGACGGCCCGCGCGTGGTGGGCAGCGGCCGGGCCTTCGCCCTGCTGCTGGTGATCACCGGCGCGGCCGGACTGCTGGCCGCCTGGGTCATCACGCTGGACAAGAACAAGATCCTTGAGGCGAAGATCGCCGGGAAGACGTTCACGCCCGGGTGCAGCGTCAACCCGATCGTGTCCTGCGGCAGCGTCATGGAGAGCAAGCAGGCGGCGGCCTTCGGTTTCCCGAACCCCTGGCTGGGCCTGGTCTGCTACGGCATCGTGATCTGCGTCGGCATGAGCCTGCTGGCCCGCGCCCGCTTCCCGCGCTGGTACTGGCTGACCTTCAACTTCGGCACGCTCTTCGGTGTCGCTTTCGTCACCTGGCTGCAGTTCCAGTCCCTGTACCGGATCAACGCCCTGTGCCTGTGGTGCTCGCTGGCCTGGGTCGCCACGATCACCATGTTCTGGTACGTGACCTCGTTCAACGTCCGCAACGGCTTCCTGCCCGCGCCGGGCTGGCTGAAGCGGTTCCTCGCCGAGTTCGCCTGGGTCGTCCCGCTCACCCACTGCGGAATCATCGCCATGCTGGTCCTGACCCGCTGGGGCAGCCAGCTGTGGGCCTGACCCGGAGCCGCGGCGTTGTCAGTGCCGTGTTCTAGGGTTTCAGCGTGGAACCCGACCTGTTCACCGCCGCAGCGGAAGAACGCCAGGAGAAGGACCCGGCAGCGAGCCCCCTGGCGGTGCGGATGCGCCCGCGTACCCTCGACGAGGTCGTGGGCCAGCAGCACCTGCTGAAGTCCGGCTCCCCGCTGCGCCGGCTGGTCGGCGAGGGCTCCGGCGGGCCCGCCGGACCCTCCTCCGTGATCCTGTGGGGCCCGCCCGGTACCGGCAAGACCACCCTCGCGTACGTGGTCTCCAAGGCGACCGACAAGCGGTTCGTGGAGCTGTCCGCGATCACCGCCGGCGTCAAGGAGGTCCGCGCGGTCATCGACGGCGCCCGGCGCGCCACCGGCGGCTTCGGCAAGGAGACCGTCCTCTTCCTGGACGAGATCCACCGCTTCAGCAAGGCCCAGCAGGACTCCCTGCTCCCGGCGGTCGAGAACCGCTGGGTGACCCTGATCGCGGCGACGACGGAGAACCCGTACTTCTCGGTGATCTCCCCGCTGCTCTCCCGCTCCCTGCTGCTCACCCTCGAACCCCTCACCGACGACGACATCCGGGGTCTCCTCAAGCGGGCCCTGACCGACGAACGCGGCCTGAAGGACGCCGTCACCCTCCCCGAGGACACCGAGGAGCACCTGCTGCGCATCGCCGGCGGAGACGCCCGGCGGGCCCTGACCGCCCTGGAGGCCGCCGCCGGAGCGGCCCTGGACAAGGGCGAGAGCGCGATCGGTCTCGAAACGCTGGAGCAGACCGTCGACCGTGCCGCGGTGAAGTACGACCGCGACGGCGACCAGCACTACGACGTCGCCAGCGCCCTCATCAAGTCCATCCGGGGCTCCGACGTCGACGCGGCCCTGCACTACCTGGCCCGCATGATCGAGGCGGGTGAGGACCCCCGGTTCATCGCCCGCCGCCTGATGATCTCCGCCAGCGAGGACATCGGCCTGGCCGATCCCAACGCCCTGCCCATCGCGGTCGCCGCGGCCCAGGCCGTCGCGATGATCGGCTTCCCCGAGGCCGCCCTCACCCTCAGCCACGCCACCATCGCCCTCGCGCTCGCCCCCAAGTCCAACTCGGCCACCACCGCGATCGGCGCCGCCATGGAGGACGTACGCAAGGGCCTGGCCGGACCGGTCCCGCCGCACCTGCGCGACGGGCACTACAAGGGCGCCGCCAAGCTCGGCCACGCCCAGGGATACGTCTACCCGCACGACCTGCCCGAGGGCATCGCCCAGCAGCAGTACGCCCCGGACGCCCTCAAGGACCGCGAGTACTACACCCCGGGCCGGCACGGTGCCGAGGCACGCTACGCGGACGCGGTGGAGTGGACCAGGAAGCACCTCGGTCGCAGGCGGTCCTGAGCGCCCTGTAGAATCCCCCGGAGTGCTGAGTCCCGTGCCGTCAGAGCGGGACAGCCAGCCGGAGCGCCATCCTCCGCGGATGGACTCCAGGAGCGTCGCGCACCGTCGAACGGTGTCGCGGGCAGCCCACCACCACCCGGAGCTCCGGGACCGGTCGGTGGGCCACTCGCGTGCTGCACGTATGTGCCCAGACCAGGGAAGCGGCTGCCCGGCAGGTCCCCTCGGGGCCCGGCGGGTTTTCCCGGCTGCGGATGCGACCTCCCTAACCCTGACGAGCCGAACACTACGAAAGAGATTGAGACAGTGGCGAACCAGTCCCGCCCCAAGGTCAAGAAGTCGCGTGCCCTCGGCATCGCGCTGACCCCGAAGGCCGTCAAGTACTTCGAGGCCCGCCCCTACCCGCCGGGTGAGCACGGCCGCGGCCGCAAGCAGAACTCGGACTACAAGGTCCGTCTGCTGGAGAAGCAGCGTCTGCGCGCGCAGTACGACATCTCCGAGCGCCAGCTGGTCCGCGCCTACGAGCGCGCGTCCAAGGTCCAGGGCAAGACCGGTGAGGCCCTGATCGTGGAGCTCGAGCGCCGTCTCGACGCCCTGGTCCTGCGTTCGGGCATCGCCCGCACCATCTACCAGGCCCGTCAGATGGTCGTCCACGGCCACATCCAGGTCAACGGCCAGAAGGTCGACAAGCCGTCCTTCCGTGTCCGCCCGGACGACGTCGTGCAGGTCCGCGACCGCTCCAAGGAGAAGACGCTCTTCACGATCGCCCGTGAGGGTGGCTTCGCCCCCGAGGGCGAGACCCCGCGCTACCTCCAGGTGAACCTCAAGGCCCTGGCGTTCCGCCTGGACCGCGAGCCGAACCGCAAGGAGATCCCGGTGATCTGCGACGAGCAGCTCGTCGTCGAGTACTACGCCCGCTGACCCCGGTCACGGCGTAGGCCTTCGGCCCGCCGTCTCCCCGCCTGGCGCTGCCGGGCGGGCGAGGCGGCGGGTTTCGCGTTTCCCGGCCGGTGGGCCGGGTCGGGCCCCACGGCGGAGCCGCCCGGCGGTACGGCCCTGCGCCCTTCTCGGGACGCGTCCTCGACCGTCGCGGCCGGCGTTTTCGCGGTTCGGTCCGGCGCCTCTTTTGGGACGCGTCCCCGACCGCTGCGGCCGGCGTTTTCGCGGTTCGGTCCCGTGCCCCCTTTGGGGCGCGTCCTCGACCGTCGCGGCCGGCGTTTTCGCGGTTCGGTCCGGCGCCTCTTTTGGGACGCGTCCTCGACCGCTGCGGCCGGCGTTTTCGCGGTTCGGTCCCGTGCCCCCTTTGGGGCGCGTCCTCGACCGTCGCGGCCGGCGTTTTCGCGGTACGGTCCCGCGCCCTTCTCGGGACGCGTCCCCGACCGCCGTGGCCGGCACTTGCGCGGTCCCGCGGTTCCCTCGGCCTGCTCACGGCCGTGCCGCGCCGCGCGTCATCCGCGCGCGGGCCGGCTCCCCGGCCGCCCCGGGGCACCGTCTCGCGCGGACCCGGAGGTCGGATCACCGCCTTCTCCGCCGTCGCCGGGGCCGCCCCGTGGCGCCGGCCCGCGTGGAGCGGGCAGTGCGCCGAGCGGTCGTACCCCGCCCTGCTGCAGCGCGCGGGCCACGGCCGCCGCACGGTCCAGCCCGGCCCCCTCCCGCACGCACTCCTCGTACCGCGCGTCCCCCAGGGCCTGCCGGGCCATCGCCTCGCAGCGCTCGTGCGGGGCGTTGTAGTACGCCGAGCCGAACAGCGGCAGTCCCACCGACGGCCAGATCCGGCCCGCGGCGCCCTGGAGCAGCGCCGCCTCGGCCGGCTCGCCCTCGGTCGCGGTCACCAGTGCCAGCAGCTCCAGGCACAGCACCGAGCCGAGCAGATCGTGGAAGGCGTGGGCGTTGCGCAGGCAGTCCGTGAGCAGCTCCCGCGCCCTGCCCTGGGCTCCGTCCTGCCAGGCCGCGTACGCCAGCACGTACAGCGCGTACGAGCGTGCCCAGCGCTCCCCGTGGTCCTCGCACACCCGACGCACGTCCTCGCACAGCCGCACCGCATCCGGCAGGTCCCCCTGGAAGGCCCGCGCCATCGCCAGTTCGACCTGGCCCATCAGCACGTTGCTGTTGAGCTCGCCGATCTCCTGATAGCGGTGCAGCGCCGACCGCAGCAGCGTTTCTGCACGGGCCATGTCATCGGTGACCAGGGCCAGACAGCCGGTGCGGTGCTCCGCGTACGCCAGCGCCACCGGATCCGCGGCCCGCTCGGCCTGCTCCCGGCACTCCTGCAGCGCCTGCAGGGCCGGCACGGCGTCGCCCTGAAGGACCGCCACATAGCCCAGCACCCACAGCGCCTTCAGCCGCGACTGCTCGTACCCCGACTCCAGCTCCACACAGCGCGCCAGCCAGCGGCGGCCCTCCGCGAGCCGCCCGCAGCCGACCCAGCAGAACCACAGGGACCCGGCGAGGTACTGCCCGAGATGAGCCTCCTCCGGCTCCGTCAGACAGCACTCCAGGGCCGCCCGCAGGTTGGGCAGCTCCGCCTCGACCCGCGCGGCGACCTCGCCCTGCCGGGGCGAGAACCAGTCCAGCTCGCACCAGGTCGCCAGGCCCAGGTACCAGTCCCGGTGCCGCCGGCGCAGCCGCCCCGCCTCCCCGGTCCCCTCCAGCCAGTCGGCGCCGTAGGCCCGCACGGTGTCCAGCATCCGGTAGCGGGGGCCGGCCGGCGTCTCCTCGCGGGTGACGACCGACTGGGCCAGTAACTCCGACAGCACGTCGAGGACGTCCTCGGCGGGCAGCCCGGCCCCGCTGCACACGTACTCGGCCGCCTCCAGGTCGAAGGTCTGGGCGAACACCGACAGCCGCGCCCACAGCAGCCGCTCGGCCGGCGTGCACAGCTCATGGCTCCAGCCGATCGCCGTGCGCAGCGTCTGGTGCCGGGCCGGGGGACCGCCCGGGACCGCGCGCACGGCACCGTCCCGGCCGCCCGCGGTCAGCAGCCGGAACCGGTCGTCCAGCCGCTGCAGCAGCTGTGCGGGGGACAGCGCCCGCAGCCGTCCGGCCGCCAGCTCCAGCGCCAGCGGAATCCCCTCCAGGCGCCGGCACAGCTCGCGCACCTCGGGGCCACTGGAGACCTCCAGCCCCTGCTCCCGGGCCCGGTCGGTGAACAGCTCCACCGCCTCGTCCTCGCCGAGCGGCGCCAGCGGGAACAGCCGCTCGCCGGCCAGCCCCAGCGGCCGCCGGCCCACGGCCAGCACCCGCAGCCGCGGCAGCCTCCGCAGCAGTTCGGCCGTCAGCTCGGCACAGGCCTCCACCAGATGCTCGAAGCCGTCCAGCACCAACAGGACCGGACGGCCGGCGAGATGCTGCAGCAGCGTCTCGCGGGGGGAGCGGACGGTGTGGTCGGTCAGCCCCAGCGCCTCCGCGACCGCGTACTCCACGAACTGCGGATCGCGCACCGGCGCCAGTTCCACCCGCCCGGACCCCGGCTCCCAGCCGGCGGCGACCCGCGCGGCCAGCCGGGACTTGCCGATCCCGCCGATCCCGGTGACGGTCACCAGCCGGGCCCGGCCGAGGGCGCAGGTCAGCTCGGCGAGTTCGGCCGAGCGCCCGACGAACGTGGTCAGTTCCAGGGGCGGATCGCCGTCGGCGAAGGGATCTGGGCGCTGAGGACCTCGCATAGGACACGGAGCGTACTGAAGTGTGTTCATTGCGTACAATCGCTTCCGCAACTCCGTCTCCCCGGCCCGGTAATCCGGTACGGAGCCACGGCCCCGGCGCGATAGGCTCGGACACGACTTTTCGATGGTGAGGCACGTTTCAGGGAGCGGGTGCGCACAGTGTCCGGTGGAGAGGTGGCCGGGATCCTGGTGGCCGTCTTCTGGGCGATCCTGGTCTCCTTCCTCGCGGTGGCCCTCGCGAGGCTGGCCCAGACGCTCAAGGCGACGACCAAGCTCGTGGCGGACGTGACCGACCAGGCCGTCCCGCTGCTCGCCGACGCCTCCCAGGCGGTGCGTTCCGCGCAGACCCAGATCGACCGCGTCGACGCGATCGCCTCCGACGTCCAGGAGGTCACGTCGAACGCCTCCGCGCTGTCGACCACCGTCGCCTCCACCTTCGGCGGCCCGCTGGTCAAGGTCGCGGCCTTCGGCTACGGCGTCCGCCGGGCGCTGGGCGGCCGCAAGGAGGACGTGCCCGTGAAGGCGCCCCGGCGTACCGTGATCGTGGGCCGCACGGTCCCCGCCGCACGCCGCAAGCGGAAGTAAGGACTGAGACCGAGCGATGTTCCGCCGTACGTTCTGGTTCAGCACCGGTGTCGCCGCCGGCGTGTGGGCCACCACCAAGGTCAACCGCAAGCTGAGGCAGCTGACCCCGGAGAGCCTCGCCGCGACCGCGGCGAACAAGGCCCTTCAGACCGGTCAGCGGCTCAAGGACCGCGCGGTGGGCTTCGCGCTCGACGTCCGCGACAACATGGCCCAGCGGGAGGCCGAGCTGGAGGACGCTCTGGGGATCCACGAGAACCCCGAACTCCCCGCTCCCCGGCGCTATGCCGCCATCGAGGCCGACCGCAGCGACAGCGGCACACCGAAGCACATCGAAACGTTGTTTTCTTCGCAAGCGAAGCATTCGTACAACCGGAATGAGGACCACTGATGGAGTCGGCCGAGATTCGCCGCCGCTGGCTGAGCTTCTACGAGGAGCGCGGGCACACCGTCGTCCCTTCGGCGTCGCTCATCGCGGACGACCCGACTCTGCTCCTCGTCCCCGCCGGCATGGTGCCCTTCAAGCCCTACTTCCTGGGTGAGGTCAAGCCGCCGTTCCAGCGCGCCACCAGCGTGCAGAAGTGCGTGCGCACGCCCGACATCGAAGAGGTCGGCAAGACCACGCGGCACGGCACGTTCTTCCAGATGTGCGGCAACTTCTCCTTCGGCGACTACTTCAAGGAAGGCGCCATCAAGTACGCCTGGGAGCTGCTCACCACGCCCCAGGACAAGGGTGGTTACGGCCTGGAGCCGGAGCGCCTGTGGATCACCGTCTACAAGGACGACGACGAGGCCGAGCGCATCTGGCACGAGGTCGTCGGTGTGCCGAAGGAGCGCATCCAGCGCCTCGGCATGAAGGACAACTACTGGTCCATGGGCGTCCCCGGCCCGTGCGGCCCCTGCTCCGAGATCAACTACGACCGCGGCCCCGAGTTCGGCGTCGAGGGCGGCCCCGCCGTCAACGACGAGCGGTACGTGGAGATCTGGAACCTCGTCTTCATGCAGTACGAGCGGGGCGAGGGCATCGGCAAGGACAACTTCGAGATCCTCGGCGAACTGCCCAGCAAGAACATCGACACGGGCCTCGGCCTGGAGCGTCTCGCCATGATTCTGCAGGGCGTGCAGAACATGTACGAGATCGACACCTCCATGGCCGTCATCAACAAGGCCACCGAGCTGACCGGCGTCCGCTACGGCGACGCCCACGACTCGGACGTGTCCCTCCGCGTGGTCACCGACCACATGCGCACGTCCGTGATGCTCATCGGCGACGGCGTCACCCCCGGCAACGAGGGCCGCGGCTACGTCCTGCGCCGCATCATGCGCCGCGCCATCCGCAACATGCGCCTGCTCGGCGCCACCGGTCCGGTCGTCAAGGACCTGATCGACACCGTGATCGGCATGATGGGCCAGCAGTACCCCGAGCTGATCACCGACCGCGAGCGCATCGAGAAGGTCGCCCTCGCCGAGGAGAACGCCTTCCTCAAGACGCTGAAGGCCGGCACCAACATCCTCGACACCGCCGTCACCGAGACCAAGCAGTCCGGCGGCACGGTCCTGTCCGGCGACAAGGCCTTCCTGCTCCACGACACCTGGGGCTTCCCGATCGACCTCACCCTGGAGATGGCCGCCGAGCAGGGCCTCTCCGTGGACGAGGACGGCTTCCGCCGCCTGATGAAGGAGCAGCGGGAGCGGGCCAAGGCCGACGCCCAGGCCAAGAAGACCGGCCACGCCGGCGCCGGTGCCTACCGTGAGATCGCCGACAAGGTCGGCGAGACGGACTTCATCGGCTACTCCGACACCGAGGGCGAGTCGACGATCGTCGGCATCCTCGTCGACGGCGCCTCCTCGCCGGCCGCCACCGAGGGCGACGAGGTCGAGATCGTCCTCGACCGCACCCCGTTCTACGCCGAGGGCGGCGGCCAGATCGGTGACACCGGCCGGATCAAGGTCGACACCGGTGCCGTCATCGAGGTCCGCGACTGCCAGAAGCCGGTCCCGGGCGTCTACGTCCACAAGGGCGTGGTCCAGGTCGGCGAGGTGACCGTCGGTGCCAAGGCCCACGCGTCGATCGACTCCCGTCGCCGCCACGCCATCGCCCGCGCCCACTCGGCCACGCACCTGACCCACCAGGCCCTGCGCGACGCCCTCGGCCCGACGGCCGCCCAGGCCGGTTCCGAGAACCAGCCCGGTCGCTTCCGTTTCGACTTCGGTTCCCCGTCCGCCGTCCCGACGGCCGTGATGACCGACGTCGAACAGAAGATCAACGAGGTCCTCGCCCGCGACCTCGACGTGCACGCCGAGGTCATGGGCATCGACGAGGCCAAGAAGCAGGGAGCCATCGCCGAGTTCGGCGAGAAGTACGGCGAGCGGGTCCGCGTGGTGACCATCGGCGACTTCTCCAAGGAGCTGTGCGGCGGCACGCACGTGCACAACACCGCCCAGCTGGGCCTGGTGAAGCTGCTCGGTGAGTCCTCCATCGGCTCGGGTGTCCGCCGTATCGAGGCCCTCGTCGGCGTGGACGCCTACCACTTCCTCGCCCGCGAGCACACGGTCGTGGCCCAGCTCCAGGAACTGATCAAGGGCCGCCCGGAGGAGCTGCCGGAGAAGGTCTCCGCCATGCTCGGCAAGCTGAAGGACGCCGAGAAGGAGATCGAGAAGTTCCGCGCCGAGAAGGTGCTGCAGGCCGCCGGAGGCCTCGCCGAGTCGGCCAAGGACGTGCGCGGTGTGGCCTTGGTCACCGGTCAGGTCCCGGACGGCACCACCCCGGACGACCTGCGCAAGCTGGTCCTCGACGTGCGCGGCCGCATCCAGGGCGGCCGGGCCGCCGTGGTCGCCCTGTTCACGGTCAACAACGGCAAGCCGCTCACGGTCATCGCCACCAACGAGGCGGCCCGCGAGCGCGGCCTCAAGGCCGGTGACCTGGTCCGCGCCGCCGCCAAGACCCTCGGCGGCGGCGGTGGCGGCAAGCCGGACGTCGCTCAGGGCGGCGGCCAGAACCCGGCCGCCGTCGGCGAGGCCGTCGAGGCCGTCGAGCGGCTCGTCACCGAGACCGCCAAGTAACGGTCCAGTAAGGAAACGGTCGGAAATGCGCAGAGGGCGGCGGCTAGCGATCGACGTCGGGGACGCCCGGATCGGGGTCGCGTCGTGCGACCCCGACGGGATCCTCGCCACCCCGGTGGAAACCGTCCCCGGCCGGGACATCCCGGCAGCCCACCGCCGCTTGCGGCAACTGGTGGAGGAGTACGAACCGATCGAGGTCGTCGTCGGACTCCCTCGCTCCCTCAAGGGGGGCGAGGGCCCGGCCGCGGTCAAGGTCCGCGCCTTCGCCCAGGAGCTGGCCAAGGGCATCAAGCCGGTGCCGGTGCGCCTGGTGGACGAGCGGATGACGACCGTGACGGCCAGTCAGGGGCTCCGCGCCTCGGGTGTGAAGTCGAAGAAGGGCCGCTCGGTCATCGACCAGGCCGCCGCCGTCATCATCCTGCAGCAGGCCCTGGAATCCGAACGGGTGTCAGGTAAAGCACCCGGCGAGGGCGTCGAAGTGGTCATCTGATCGCGATACGGTAACGTTCCGCGCGATGCGCCGGTGTTCGAACAGCCGACGCACAACAAGAGGCGGAACGGAAGCGGGGCCCACCGGTCGCGTGACCGGTCGGCCTCGCGGCTCTAGGGGATCGATGACTGAGTATGGCCGGGGCCCAGGCTCCGAACCGTGGCATCCGCAGGACCCGTTGTACGGGGACGGCGGATGGGAAGGGCAGCAGACCCACGCGGGTCAGCAGTCTGCCTACGGCGGCCAGCCGCAGCACCATCCGCAGGAGCCGCACTACGGCGACTGGCGTCAGGGACAGGAGTCCGGGTACGGCAACGAGCAGTACCAGTTCTACGGCGAACAGGGGCATCAGCAGTTCACGGGCCAGCAGTCCTACCCGCAGCAGGGCGGCTGGGACGCGACCGGCACCCTCGGCCAGGTACCGTACGCCGCCGACCCCGGCGACCCGTACGGACAGCAGCCCGTCGCCTACGGTGGTGAGCAGCCCGACTTCTACGGAACCGAGGACGCCTACCCGCCGCCGCAGCCGCCCGGCCGCAGGCAGCCCGAGCCGGAACCCGGCGTGGAGCCGGAGGCCGCGCCCGCCGAGGAGGAGCACCCCTTCTTCACCGGCGGCGGCGGTGATGACGACGACGGCGAGGAGCACGAGCTCCAGAGCCGCCGCGAACGGCGCGGCAAAGGGAAGAAACCTGTCAAAAAAGGCCAGAAGCGGCGCACTGGCTGTGCCTGTCTGGTGGTCTGCCTGGTCTTCGGCGGCGGCCTCGGCGGGGTCGGTTACTTCGGCTACAGGTTCTACCAAAATCGTTTCGCCCCGGCTCCGGACTACGCGGGCAACGGCACCGGCGAGCAGGTTACGGTCGAGATCCCCAAGGGTGCAGGTGGCTGGGACATCGGTCAGAAGCTGCAGGAGGCGGGGGTCGTCGAGAGTGCGGCTGCGTTTGTGTCCGCAATGCAAGCGAATCCTGAGGGTAAATCCCTTCAGGACGGTGTCTACACGCTCGAGAAGCACATGTCAGCCGCGAGCGCGGTGGAACTTATGCTCAGCCCGAAGAGTCGCAGTAACCTGATCATCGCTGAGGGGCTTCGGAACACGGCGGTCTACAGCCTCATCGACAAGCGCCTCAAGGTGGCGGCGGGTACCACGGCGAGTGTTGCGAAGAAGGTTTACAAGTCCCTCGGGTTGCCAGCCTGGGCGCTGAATCGCCCGAACTTGAAGGATCCGCTGGAAGGCTTTCTCTACCCCTCCAGTTACGCGGTCACCAAGGGTCAGAAACCCGAGGCCGTGCTCAAGGAGATGGTGTCTCAGGCCACCGCTAAGTACAAAGAGCTTGGCTTGGAGAACAAGGCCAAGGTGCTCGGCCTCGACGGCCCATGGCAGTTGCTCACCGTGGCGAGCCTTGTGCAGGCCGAGGGTACGAGCCACGACGATTTCCGCAAGATGGCGGAGGTCGTCTACAACCGCCTTGAGCCTGACAACCCGCAGACCTACGGGCGGCTGGAGTTCGACTCCACGTACAACTACGTGAAGAACCAGAGCAAGATTGATCTGGGTATTGCCGAACTGCGCAGGTACAACAACCCCTACAACACCTACTTCTCCAAGGGGCTGCCACCTGGCCCAATCGGAAACCCTGGCGAGGAAGCACTCCAGGGCGCGCTCGACCCGACCCACGACGGTTGGTACTACTTCATCTCCATGGATGGCAAGACCAGCAAGTTCACGAAGACACTTGCTGAACACGAGAAGCTGGTCAAGGAATGGAACGCCGCCCGGGCAAAGAGCTGACGTGACCGTGCAGTCGTAGTCCCTCGCAGAAGTTGTGACTGCTCACCAGGTGCCATTTGACAGCTGTGTGAGAGCGTCTCTAGTATGACGAGTTGATCATGGTCAATGTGACTCACAGGCGTAGGGGGAAATAGTATGAAATTGACCCGTCTCGGGTTCATAGCAGCTATGGGTGCCGCTGTCGTTGGTTTCACGGCAGGCCCGGCAAGTGCTAGCGGCGTCATCTACTCATCGGAAGGGGGTGCTAGCGTCGGCTTCGATTCGTCCAGCCAGTACGTGACGGTGTGGGACGAAAAGGCGGATGGTCACGCCGCGGTTGGCAGGGTTTATTACCAAGGTAAGCTCTGGTTCACTCTCTGGAATACTAAGGGAGCTCACACCAGCGAAATGGAGGACTCCCTTGTGCCTCGCGGAGCTATCCGAGTGGAAGCGTGCATCGGTAACAAGGGAAAGGTATTGGCGGGTAGCTGCGTCAGCAGGCCTGACAAGTCTTAGTCTTTGAATTCCGTGACGGCCAGTTAGCCTCTTTGGCGGGTTATTCTGGCCGTTCGGTTATGCGATTCGGGTCAGGTGCCGTGTCCAAGCGGTAAGTGTGGCTGTCCTGCGGACATTGACGACCGTGGGCACCGTTGCGGCGATGTTCCGGCCATCCCAGTGGGCTTGCCAGCCCGTCACCTGCTGATCATCCGCAAGCTGGACGAGCTCCTGTGGAGCGCACCACTCACCTGATGAGTGTTTTCCTGGTGCTCCCTGATCGGCAGGTCGGGAGAGGCCGAAGGGTGGATATGTAAGCTGGAACTCAAGGGCAGGTTTCCATGGCATCGAAGGTAGTTCACACCCGCCAGGCGGCCGTGCTCGGTTCGCCGATCGCCCACTCCCTCTCCCCGGTGCTGCACCGGGCCGCGTACGAGGCGGCCGGGCTCACCGGCTGGTCGTACGACAGCTTCGACGTCGACGAGGCCGCGCTGCCCGGCTTCCTGGACCGGCTCGGGCCCGAGTGGGCCGGGCTGTCGCTGACCATGCCGCTGAAGCGGGCGGTCATCCCGCTGCTCGACGAGATCAGTGACACCGCCGCCTCGGTCGACGCCGTCAACACGGTCGTCTTCACCGAGGACGGCCGCAGGCTCGGCGACAACACCGACATCCCGGGCATGGTGGCCGCCCTGCGCGAGCACGGCATCGAGCAGGTCGACTCCGCCGCGATCCTCGGCGCCGGTGCCACCGCCTCCTCCGCGCTCGCCGCCCTGGCCCGGATCTGCACCGGCGAGGTCGTCGCCTACGTCCGCAGCGAAGCCCGCGCCGCCGAGATGCGCCGGTGGGGCGAACGGCTCGACGTCGAGGTGCGCACGGCGGACTGGGCGGACGCCGCGCAGGCGCTGCGCGCCCCGCTGGTCGTCGCCACCACGCCCGCCGGCACCACCGACGCCCTCGCCGCCGCCGTACCCGAGCGCCCCACCACCCTCTTCGACGTGCTCTACGACCCCTGGCCCACCGAGCTGGCGGCCCGCTGGTCCATGTTCGGCGGCGCCGTCGTCAGCGGCCTCGACCTGCTGGTCCACCAGGCAGTACTCCAGTTCGAGCAGATGACCGGGCGCGTCCCGGGCCCGCTGGAGGCCATGCGGCACGCTGGCGAGCAGGCGCTCGCGGCCCGCTGACGCCCGCGCACGCGTCCGCCTGCTGGACCGGCGGCCGGTTCCCGCCCCCGGACGTGGGAGGATCGGAGGTGGCGGACCGGGGTCGCGCACCCGGTCGCGCCGTCGCCGTACGCGAGCACGCGCGTACCCAGGGCAGTACCGGGCGCGAACACTGAGGAGCACCGTTGAGCAGGCTGCGTTGGCTGACCGCGGGGGAGTCCCACGGTCCGGCACTTGTCGCGACGCTGGAGGGCCTTCCCGCCGGCGTGCCGATCACCACGGAGATGGTGGCGGACCACCTGGCGCGGCGGCGGCTCGGCTATGGCCGCGGTGCGCGGATGAAGTTCGAGCGGGACGAGGTGACCTTCCTGGGCGGCGTCCGGCACGGCCTGACCCTGGGCTCCCCGGTCGCGATCATGGTGGGCAACACCGAGTGGCCCAAGTGGGAGCAGGTCATGGCGGCCGACCCGGTCGACCGCGAGATCCTGGACGGCCTGGCCCGCAACGCCCCGCTGACCCGGCCGCGCCCCGGCCACGCCGACCTGGCCGGCATGCAGAAGTACGGCTTCGACGAGGCCCGTCCGATCCTGGAGCGCGCCTCGGCCCGCGAGACCGCCGCCCGGGTGGCGCTCGGCGCGGTGGCCCGGTCGTACCTGAAGGAGACGGCCGGCATCGAGATCGTCTCGCACGTCGTCGAGCTGTGCTCCGTGAAGGCGCCGCAGGGCGTGTACCCCACCCCGGCCGACGTCGAGAAGCTGGACGCCGACCCGCTGCGCTGCCTGGACGCGGACGCCTCGAAGGCGATGGTCGCGGAGATCGACCAGGCCCACAAGGACGGTGACACCCTCGGCGGTGTGGTCGAGGTGCTGGCGTACGGCGTCCCGGTCGGGCTCGGCTCGCACGTCCACTGGGACCGCAAGCTGGACGCCCGTCTCGCCGGCGCCCTGATGGGCATCCAGGCGATCAAGGGCGTCGAGATCGGTGACGGCTTCGAGCTGGCCCGGGTGCCCGGCTCCAAGGCCCACGACGAGATCGTCAACACGCCCGAGGGCATCCGGCGCGTCTCCGGCCGCGCCGGCGGCACCGAGGGCGGTCTGAGCACCGGAGAGCTGCTGCGGGTGCGGGCCGCGATGAAGCCGATCGCGACCGTGCCGCGCGCCCTGCAGACGGTGGACGTCACCACCGGCGAGGCCACCCAGGCGCACCACCAGCGCTCCGACGTCTCCGCGGTGCCCGCCGCGGGCATCGTCGCCGAGGCCATGGTCGCGCTCGTGCTCGCGGACGCGGTCGCCGAGAAGTTCGGCGGCGACTCCGTCCCCGAGACCCGCCGCAACGTGCGGTCCTACCTCGACAACCTGCAGATCCGGTGAGCGCCGTGCCTGCGGTCGTACTCGTCGGGCCGATGGGTGTCGGCAAGTCCACCGTCGGCCGGCTGCTGGCCGAGCGCCTCGGCCTCGGTTACCGGGACACCGACGAGGACATCGTGGCCGCCGAGGGCCGCACCATCGCCGAGATCTTCGTGGACGAGGGCGAGCCCGTCTTCCGGGCGATCGAGAAGCGGGCGGTGCACGCCGCGCTCGCCGGGCACGAGGGCGTCCTCGCGCTCGGCGGCGGCGCCGTCCTGGACCCCGACACGCGCGCGCTGCTCGCCGGGCACCGCGTGGTCTACCTCTCGATGGACGTGGAGGAGGCCGTCAGACGGACGGGCCTGAACGTGGCCCGGCCGCTGCTCGCGGTCAACCCGCGCAAGCAGTGGCGGGAGCTGATGGAGGCCCGGCGGCATCTGTACGAGGAGGTCGCCACCGCCGTCGTACCGACGGACGGCCGCACCCCCGAAGAGGTCACCCAAGCGGCGCTCGACGCACTGGAGTTGAAGGAAGCATGAGCGAGTCAGTCACCCGGATCCAGGTCGCCGGCACCGCGGGCACGGACCCCTACGAGGTGCTGGTCGGCCGTCAGCTCCTCGGGGAGCTGGCCGGGTTGGTCGGACCGAAGGCCAAGCGGGTCGCGGTGATCCACCCGGAGGCGCTGGCCGAGACCGGTGACGCGCTCCGCGCGGACCTCGCCGGTCAGGGCTACGAGGCGATCGCCATCCAGGTGCCGAACGCGGAGGAGGCCAAGACCGCCGAGGTCGCCGCGTACTGCTGGAAGGCGCTGGGCCAGTCGAACTTCACCCGCACCGACGTGATCGTGGGTGTGGGCGGCGGCGCGACGACGGACCTGGCCGGGTTCGTGGCGGCGACCTGGCTGCGTGGTGTCCGCTGGATCGCCGTCCCGACGACCGTCCTCGCCATGGTGGACGCGGCGGTCGGCGGCAAGACCGGCATCAACACCGCCGAGGGCAAGAACCTGGTCGGTGCCTTCCACCCGCCGGCCGGTGTGCTGTGCGACCTGGCCGCGCTGGACTCCCTGCCGGTCAACGACTACGTCTCCGGGCTCGCGGAGGTCATCAAGGCCGGTTTCATCGCCGACCCGGTGATCCTGGACCTGATCGAGTCCGACCCGGAGGCCGCCCGGACCCCGGCCGGCCCGCACACGGCCGAGCTGATCGAGCGTTCGATCAGGGTGAAGGCCGAGGTCGTGTCGAGCGACCTGAAGGAATCGGGTCTGCGGGAGATCCTCAACTACGGCCACACGCTGGGCCACGCCATCGAGAAGAACGAGCGCTACCAGTGGCGGCACGGCGCCGCGGTCGCGGTCGGCATGCACTTCGCCGCCGAACTGGGCCGCCTGGCGGGCCGGCTGGACGACGCGACGGCGGACCGGCACCGTACGGTCCTCGAAGCGGTGGGCCTGCCGCTGCACTACCGCTACGACCAGTGGCCCAGGCTGCTGGAGACGATGAAGGTCGACAAGAAGTCCCGCGGTGACCTGCTGCGCTTCATCGTTCTGGACGGCCTGGCCAAGCCGACCGTCCTGGAGGGCCCGGACCCCGCCGTCCTGCTCGCGGCCTACGGAGAAGTCGGCCAGTAGGCCGCCGGCGGGGGAGCGGCCCGGTACCTCCCCCGCTGTTCCTTCCGTCCGATTCCCCTGGCGGAGCGGGCACTTCGGGCCGCCCCCGGCCGTTCACCAAACGACGGCGGGGGACGGTACCGTTCGGTAGGGAGCGGGGTGCAAGCCCGCTGCCAGCGCCAACAGCCTGTACGAGACGGAGTGGCAACGGATGCAGCACGCAGTGGGATCTCCGCTGCCGCCGCCCCACCAGCCGGGGCACGGGCCGCACGCCGGCTGGTCGCCGGCCGCACACCAGCCGGGCCCCCACCCGGCGGCCTCCCAGGGATCCGGCCCCGTGCCACCGCCTCCGGGCTTGCCGGCCCCGGCCGGCGCGGTCCCGCCGACGCCCCCGCAGCCTCCGGCCCCCCAGCCGCCGGCCGCACACCCCCCGGCCCCGCAGGCCGCCGTACCGCCGGTCCCCGACACCACCGGTCATGTCCCGTTGCCGCCCGGCGGCCCCGTCGGTGTGCCCACGGCGCCCCCGGCCCCCGCCGCGGTCCCCGACTCCACGGGCACCACGATGGCCGTCCTGCTGATCGGCCCGGCCGGCGCCGGCAAGACCAGCGTCGCCAAGTACTGGGCCGACCACCGCCGCGTGCCGACCGCTCACATCAGCCTGGACGACGTGCGCGAATGGGTCCGCTCGGGCTTCGCCGACCCCCAGGCGGGCTGGAACGACAACTCCGAGGCGCAGTACCGCCTGGCCCGCCGCACCTGTGGTTTCGCCGCCCGCAACTTCCTCGCCAACGGCATCTCCTGCATCCTCGACGACGCCGTCTTCCCGGACCGCCCGGTCGTCGGCCTGGGCGGCTGGAAGCGGCACGTAGGTCCCGGGCTGCTCCCGGTCGTCCTCCTGCCGGGCCTGGACATCGTCCTGGAGCGCAACGCCGAGCGCACCGGCAACCGCCGCCTCACCGACGAGGAGGTCGCCCGCATCCACGGCCGCATGGCCGGCTGGTACGGCTCGGGTCTCCCGATCATCGACAACTCCCAGCTCGACATCCCGGGCACGGCGAGGGTCCTGGACGAGGTGCTGGCGAGGGCCATAGCAAGCCCACCGAGCTGGTGATCGGGGAGCGAGCGGTCCCCTGAGAGGGGGCGCGGGGCAGTGTCGGTAGGGGCGCGGGGCCGTGTCGGTATGCGGCTCCGCCGCGTGAGCGCGACAAGCCACGACGGACCCGCACCCGGCGAACGCCCGCACCACTCCCCACCTGCCCCGCAGCCCCACTCGGCCCCCACAAATCGGCACAACCGACGCAAACCTCCTACGCTCATCTCATGTCAGAGGTGTACGCGACCCGCCGATCCCGGCTGAGAGACCATGTGACCGCGGCCGGCACCGCGGCAGCGCTCGTCACCCGCCCGGCCAACGTGCGCTACCTCGCCGCCGCAGCCCCGCAGGGCTCCGCCCTGCTGCTCGGCAGACGCGAGGACCTCCTCGTGTGCGCCGGCCCCCCGGACGACCGTCCCTACGACGGCCGGCCGGACGAGAACCTGCGCCTGCACGTCCTGCCCACCGGCGGCGACGCCGCCGTGGCGGCGGCCGACCTCGCCGGGGCCCAGAGCGCCGATTCGCTGGCGGTGGAGGAACACCACCTCACCGTGGCCCGGCACAGAGCCCTGGCCTCGGTCGCGCCGGCTCTCCGCCTCACCGACCTCGGCGGAGCCGTCGAGCAGCTCAGGGTGGTCAAGGACGAGGAGGAGATCTCCTGCCTCCGCATCGGCGCCGAGATCGCCGACCAGGCCCTCGGCGAGCTGCTGGAGTCCATCCTCGTCGGCCGCACCGAACGGCACCTCGCGCTGGAGCTGGAGCGCCGCCTGGTCGACCACGGCGCCGACGGCCCCGCCTTCCCCACCTCGGTCGCCACCGGGCCGAATTCCGGCCGCCGCGGCCACCGACCCACCGACCGGCGCGTGGAGGAGGGTGACTTCCTCACCGTGTGCCTGGGTGCGACCTACCGCGGCTACCGCTGCGAGATCGGCCGTACCTTCGTGATCGGCACCTCGCCCGCCGACTGGCAGATCGAGCTGTACGACGTCGTCTTCGCCGCTCAGCGCGCCGGACGCGAGTCGCTGGCACCCGGCGCCGGTTACCGTGACGTGGACCGCGCGGCACGCCAGGTCCTGGACTCGGCCGGCTATGCGGAGGCGCTGCCACCGCTGACCGGACACGGCGTCGGACTCGAAATCGACGAGGACCCGCAGTTGGCGCCCGCGGCCATGGGTAAACTGGACGCTTGCGTGCCGGTCACCGTCGAACCGGGGGTCCACCTCCCGGGCCGGGGCGGTGTCCGGATCGATGACACGCTCGTCGTACGCCCCGAGGCGGACGGCGGACCCGAGCTACTCACCATCACGACCAAGGAGCTGCTCGCGCTGTAGCGCGTGACCCCGGGGTCGTACGTCAGTCCAGGAGATTCCGCAACCGTGGCTTCCACGAACGACCTCAAGAACGGCATGGTGCTCAAGCTCGAAGGCGGCCAGCTCTGGTCCGTCGTCGAGTTCCAGCACGTCAAGCCCGGCAAGGGCCCGGCCTTCGTGCGCACCAAGCTGAAGAACGTGCTGTCCGGCAAGGTGGTCGACAAGACCTTCAACGCCGGCGTCAAGGTCGAGACGGCCACCGTCGACAAGCGCGACATGCAGTACTCGTACAAGGACGGCGAGTACTTCGTCTTCATGGACATGGAGACGTACGACCAGCTGCACATCGACCCGAAGGCCGTCGGTGACGCCGCCAACTTCCTGATCGAGGGCTTCACCGCCGTCGTGGCCCAGCACGAGGGCGAGGTGCTCTTCGTCGAGCTGCCCGCCGCCGTCGAGCTGGTCATCTCCGAGACGGAGCCGGGCGTCCAGGGCGACCGCTCCACCGGTGGCACCAAGCCCGCCACCCTGGAGACCGGCCACCAGATCCAGGTCCCGCTCTTCATCACCACCGGTGAGAAGATCAAGGTCGACACCCGTACGAGCGACTACCTCGGCCGGGTGAACAGCTAACCGTGGCTGCCCGCAACACGGCCCGCAAGCGCGCCTTCCAGATCCTCTTCGAGGGCGACCAGCGCGGCGCCGACGTCCTGACGGTCCTCGCTGACTGGATCCGGCTCTCCCGGTCCGACACCCGGCAGCCGCCGGTCAGCGAGTACACGATGCAGCTGGTCGAGGGCTACGCGCAATACGCGAAGCGGATCGACGAGCTGATCGCCCAGTACGCGGTCGGCTGGACGCTCGACCGCATGCCGGTCGTGGACCGCAACATCCTGCGGCTGGGCGCGTACGAGCTGATCTGGGTCGACGAGACCCCGGACGCCGTCGTCCTGGACGAGATGGTGCAGCTGGCCAAGGAGTTCTCCACGGACGAGTCGCCCTCGTTCGTGAACGGTCTGCTGGGCCGGCTGAAGGAGCTCAAGCCTTCGCTCCGCCGGGACTAGCCGGGAACAGCCGCAAGAGGGGCGCCGGGCAACTGCGACACGACGGCCGCGGGTCATCCGTGGCCGGCCGCGCAGTTCCCCGCGCCCCTTCGGCATGTCACGCCGCCCAGGGCCCGGACGGCGCCGGAACGGTCGCGAAAACGCCGCCGGGGTGGCCGGGACCATGAAGGTCCGGCCACCCCGGCGGCACGTTTCTGCTCAGGCGCTGGAGGCGGTCACGCGTCTTCGTGCGTGGCCACCGCGCGGCGCGCGTCGGCGTCCAGGACGCCCCAGCTGATCAGCTGCTCGGTCAGGACCGAGGGCGACTGGTCGTAGATGACGGCGAGGGTGCGCAGGTCGTCCTGGCGGATGGAGAGCACCTTGCCGTTGTAGTCGCCGCGCTGGGACTGGATCGTCGCCGCGTAGCGCTGCAGCGGGCCCGCCTTCTCGGCCGGGACGGTGGCCAGCCGCTCCAGGTCGAGGACCAGCTTCGGCGGCGGCTCGGCCGCGCCGCCCGGCGTGGTGCCCGGCAGGAGCTCCTGCACGGGAACGCCATAGAAATCGGCCAGCTCGGCGAGCCGCTGGACGGTCACCGCACGGTCGCCACGCTCATAGGAACCGACCACCACGGCCTTCCAGCGCCCCTGGGACTTCTCCTCGACACCGTGGAGGGAAAGGCCCTGCTGGGTGCGGATGGCCCGGAGTTTGGCCCCGAGCTGTTTGGCGTATTCGCTGGACATATAGCTCCCCGGACACTGTGTCGACGCGGCCGGAGGGTGTTCCCGCCGCGCGGCTGGTAACTCACTGTGAGGTTACGCAGCGTGACTCTTGCGCGTCAAGCCGAATGGTCCACCCCGACTCTTCCGTGGTAGTGGCAGCCGATTAGGCCAAGGGGGTGATCGGAGCCCTCTCCATGACCTGATACCGTGGATGGCGCAAATCCGACGTCCTTTAAGATCCGTCCCGTGAGGCGGAGAAGGGGGTCCGTTTCGTATGGACAAGCACGACTCTTCTGCTCACGCGCAAGCGTCCGACGCAAGGCCCGTTCTCGAAGGCCCGGACATCGCGCGGGTCTTGACCCGTATCGCCCACGAGATCGTCGAGCGCGCCAAGGGTGCCGACGACGTGGTGCTCCTCGGCATCCCCACCCGGGGCGTCTTCCTCGCCCAGCGGCTCGCCGTCAAGCTGGAGCAGATCACCGACCGCAAGGTGCCGGTCGGCTCGCTCGACATCACCATGTACCGCGACGACCTGCGCATGCATCCGCCGCGAGCGCTGGCCCGCACCGAGATCCCCGGTGACGGCATCGACGGCAAGCTGGTCGTCCTCGTCGACGACGTGCTCTTCTCCGGCCGCACCATCCGCGCCGCCCTCGACGCCCTGAACGACATCGGGCGCCCCCGCGCGGTCCAGCTCGCGGTCCTGGTCGACCGCGGCCACCGCGAACTCCCGATCCGCGCCGACTACGTCGGCAAGAACCTCCCCACGTCGCTGCGGGAGACGGTCAAGGTCCAGCTCGCCGAGGAGGACGGTCGCGACACCGTGCTGCTCGGTGTGAAGGCCGGCCAGTAGCAACTCGGGCGCCGGGCTGCTCACACATGCCCGCACATGCGCCGATTTGCCCCAAATCTCCTGAATGAACTGCTAACGGAGCCTGACAGATGCAGCGTCATCTCATCTCGGCCGCCGACCTCACCCGCGACGACGCCGTCCTGATCCTCGACACCGCCGAGGAGATGGCCCGGGTCGCCGACCGGCCGATCAAGAAGCTGCCGACCCTGCGCGGCCGCACGATCGTCAACCTCTTCTTCGAGGACTCCACCCGTACGCGGATCTCCTTCGAGGCCGCCGAGAAGCGCCTGTCCGCCGACGTCATCAACTTCTCCGCCAAGGGCTCCAGCGTCTCCAAGGGCGAGTCCCTGAAGGACACCGCGCAGACCCTGGAGGCCATGGGCGTCGACGCCGTCGTCATCCGGCACGGTGCCTCAGGAGCCCCCTACCGCCTCGCCAACTCCGGCTGGATCGACGCGGCCGTCATCAACGCCGGCGACGGCACCCACCAGCACCCCACCCAGGCCCTGCTGGACGCCTTCACCATGCGCCGCCGCCTGATCGGCCGGGACGCCGGGCTCGGCCAGGACCTGGCCGGCAGGCGGATCACCATCGTCGGCGACGTCCTGCACAGCCGGGTCGCCCGCTCCAACGTGGACCTGCTGCACACCCTGGGCGCCGAGGTCACCCTGGTCGCCCCGCCCACCCTGGTGCCGGTCGGCGTCGAGACGTGGCCGTGCGAGGTGGCGTACGACCTCGACGGCACCCTCCCCAAGTGCGACGCGGTGATGATGCTCCGCGTCCAGCGCGAGCGGATGAACGCCGCCTTCTTCCCGACCGAGCGCGAGTACTCCCGCCGCTACGGCCTCGACGGCGACCGCATGGCCAGGCTGCCCGAGCACGCCATCGTGATGCACCCCGGCCCGATGGTCCGCGGCATGGAGATCACCGCCGAGGTCGCCGACTCCGACCGCTGCACCGCCGTGGAGCAGGTCGCCAACGGTGTCTCCATCCGGATGGCCGTCCTGTACCTGCTGCTCGGCGGCAACGAGCCCGCCGTCACCCACACCCGCCCCACCGGCTCCGAGGAGAAGTAAGACCCATGAGCAAGATCCTGATCCGTGGTGCGAAGGTGCTCGGCGGCGAGGCGCAGGACGTGCTGATCGACGGCGAGACCATCGCCGAGGTGGGAACCGGCCTGTCCGCCGAGGGTGCCGAGGTCGTCGAGGCCGCCGGCAAGGTGCTGCTGCCGGGCCTGGTCGACCTGCACACCCATCTGCGCGAGCCCGGCCGCGAGGACTCCGAGACGGTCCTCACCGGCACCCGCGCGGCGGCCACCGGCGGCTACACGGCCGTCTTCGCCATGGCCAACACCTTCCCGGTCGCCGACACCGCCGGTGTCGTCGAGCAGGTCTACCGGCTCGGCCAGGAGCACGGCTACTGCGACGTGCAGCCCATCGGCGCCGTCACCGTCGGCCTGGAGGGCAGGAAGCTCGCCGAGCTGGGCGCCATGCACGAGTCGGCCGCCGGGGTCACCGTCTTCTCCGACGACGGCAAGTGCGTGGACGACGCGGTGATCATGCGCCGCGCGCTGGAGTACGTGAAGGCGTTCGGCGGTGTCGTCGCCCAGCACGCCCAGGAGCCGCGCCTCACCGAGGGCGCCCAGATGAACGAGGGTGTCGTCTCGGCCGAGCTGGGCCTGGGCGGCTGGCCGGCCGTCGCCGAGGAGTCGATCATCGCCCGGGACGTGCTGCTCGCCGAGCACGTCGGCTCCCGCGTCCACATCTGCCACCTGTCGACCGCCGGCAGCGTCGAGATCGTCCGCTGGGCCAAGTCCCGCGGGATCGACGTCACCGCCGAGGTCACCCCGCACCACCTGCTCCTCACCGACGAGCTGGTGCGGACGTACAACCCCGTCTACAAGGTCAACCCGCCGCTGCGCACCGAGCGCGATGTGCATGCCCTGCGCGCGGCCCTGGCCGACGGCACGATCGACATCGTCGCCACCGACCACGCCCCGCACCCGCACGAGGACAAGGACTGCGAGTGGGCCGCGGCCGCCATGGGCATGGTGGGCCTGGAGACCGCGTTGTCAGTGGTCCAGGAGACCATGGTCGACACGGGCCTGCTGGACTGGGCCGGCGTAGCCGACCGCATGTCCTTCAAGCCCGCGCAGATCGGACAGGCCACCGGGCACGGCCGTCCCGTCTCGGCTGGTGAGCCCGCCAACCTCACCCTCGTCGACACGGAATACCGTGGCCAGGTGGACCCCGCGGGCTTCGCCTCGCGCAGCCGCAACACCCCGTACGAGGGTCGCGAGCTGCCGGGCCGTGTGACGCACACGTGGCTGCGGGGCAAGGCCACGCTCGTCGACGGGAAGCTCACGTGACACCTGTAATCCTGCTGGCCGAGGCCAAGAGGTCGGCCGAGGTCACCGACTGGCCGGCCCGCATCGGCTGGCTCGTCGGACTCCTGCTCTTCATCGCGCTCGTCTACTGGCTGATGCGCGAGGGCTGGAAGTGGCGCGGCACGCTCCAGAGCGACCTTCCCGCACCGCCCAGCGCGCCGGAGGAGACCGGCCCGGCGAAACTGAGCATGAGCGGCCGCTACCACGGCTCCACCACCGCGGGGCAGTGGCT
Organism: Streptomyces filipinensis; assembly: GCF_014649495.1. Classification (GTDB taxonomy): domain Bacteria; phylum Actinomycetota; class Actinomycetes; order Streptomycetales; family Streptomycetaceae; genus Streptomyces; species Streptomyces filipinensis. The sequence goes on from NZ_BMTD01000006.1 coordinate 391,724, forward strand.
GGACCGCATCGTGGCCCACGGCCTGGGCACCCGCAGCCGGGCCGAGCTCACCCTGACGGACGCGGGTCTGGAGGTCGAACGCCCCGGAGCGACCGACTTCTTCGTCCCCACCGCCGCACTGCGCGGGGCCCGGCTGGACAAGGGCATCGCCGGCAAGGTCCTCACCGAGGGCGGCCTGCTGGTGGTGACCTGGGCGCTCGGCGACAAACTGATCGACTCCGGCTTCCGCTCCGAGCACGCGGCCGAGCACACCGAGTGGGTCGACACCCTGAACCAGATGATCAACGACACGGAAGGCGCGCGATGACGACCTCCACCAGGGGAGCTGCCAGGGTTCCCGCCGTACTCGTCCTGGAGGACGGCCGTGTCTTCCGCGGCCGTGCCTACGGGGCCGTGGGGGAGACCTTCGGCGAGGCCGTGTTCTCCACCGGGATGACGGGTTACCAGGA
>NZ_BMTD01000007.1 GCF_014649495.1 Streptomyces filipinensis
AGATGATCGTGGTGATGAAGTTGACCGCGCCGAGGATGGTGCCGAAGCCGGAGAAGGCCAGACCCATGATCCACAGGTCGGAGCCGATGCCCGGGCTGCGGACCGCGTCCGACAGCGGGGAGTAGGCGAACCAGCCGAAGTCGGCCGCACCCTCCGGGGTGAGGAAGCCGCCCACGGCGATGGTCGAGCCGAACAGGTACAGCCAGTAGGCGAACATGTTCAGCCGCGGGAACGCCACGTCGGGCGCGCCGATCTGCAGCGGCATGATCCAGTTCGCGAATCCGGCGAACAGCGGGGTGGCGAACATCAGCAGCATCACGGTCCCGTGCATCGTGAACGCCTGGTTGAACTGCTCGTTCGAGATGATCTGCAGGCCCGGCCGGGCCAGCTCCGCACGCATCAGCAGCGCCAGCACACCACCGATCAGGAAGAACGCGAACGCGGTGACCAAGTAGAGCGTTCCGATCGTCTTGTGATCGGTGGTGGTGAGCCACCGCACGGCCCGGATGCCTCTGATGTCTCTGATCCTCTTCACGCCCCGCCTGTGTCCGCGCCCGGCCCACCGGTCACACTCGGACGACGCGATGAGCATCACGGACGAAGGGTGTGACGATCCGGGCCGTGCCGGACACGAACCGAACATGAGCAACGACGAGATCTTCGCCGCTGCCTATCGCGAGCACTACTGGGCGGTCAGCCGCTATGTCGCGCGGCGACTGCCCGGACGGCCCGACGAGGTGGAGGAAGTGGTGGCGGAGGTGTTCACGGTCGCCTGGCGACGGCGGCGCGACCTGCCGGACGCGCCGCTGCCCTGGTTGTACGGGGTGGCCCGCAACTGCCTGGCGAACGCGGTACGCGGTTACGGCCGCAGGCGGCGGCTGGTGGACCGACTGGGCAACGACGAGGCCGCGCACGGCCGGCACATCATGGACAGCCCCGACACGGAGGGCCCCGGCGCCTGGGTGCACGAGGCGCTGGCCCGGCTGTCCCCGGCGGACCAGGAGGTGCTGCGCCTCGCGGCCTGGGAGGAACTGGGCACCGACGAGATCGCGGTCGCCCTGGGCTGCGGCACACGGGCGGCAGTCATGCGTCTGCACCGGGCCCGCAACCGCCTCCGGGCCCAGATCGACCGGATACGCCCCGCAACCGTGGCCGAGCCGCCCCCGGTCGAGCAGTCGCCGCCGGCCGACGGACGGCCCGACCCCGGACACGCCGTGGCCACCGCCCGCGCGACGCCCGCCCGGGACCACGGTCACGGCCCGCGCCCACCCCACCCCGCCGGCGTCCGGGGCGCACACCTCAGCAAGGACCACCGACATGCCTGACGAGCTCGAACTCCTGGGCCGCGCCGACCCGGTACCGGCCGACGGCCCCCACTTCGGCGACGGCCCCCTCGACCACCGCGCCGAGCGGCATCTGCAGCGGCTGCTGCGCGGGGAGGGCCCCCGGCGCCGCGTCCGGCTGCTTCCGCGACCGCACGGCCGTACCCCCCGCGCCCGGCTGGTCTGGAGCATCGCCGCCACCGCCGTCGTCCTGGTGACCGTCCTCACCGCGCTGCTCGGTGGGGCGAGCACTCCGGCGGCCGTCGCCGCGCCGCGCCCACTGGCCGTCCGCGCCCACTCCACGCCCGTGTCCCTGCGGGACATGACGGCCCTGGCCGACGCGGCCGCGGCGGACGGCTCGCCGGACCTGCGCAAAGGGACGCACGTGCAGGTGTGGGCCCTCGGCATGAGCGACGACAAGCCGCCCGTCACGCTCCCCGAGGAACGCGTGGTGCGCTGGCGGGCGGACGCGAGCCACACCGAACTCGTCGTGGCGACCGACCCGCGCAGTCCGGGCCGCCCCGTCCTCACCGACGAGGGCGGTGAGCCCCGCCTCGTGGCGGAGGGCCATGTGCTGAGCCGGACCAGCTACCCGCCGAGCTGGAGCGACGCCCCGCCTGAGGCGCCCCCGCCGCACAGCGCGGATGCCCTGCGCGCCTACCTCACCGAAGTCGCCCGCCCCGGTGTCCACCGCGACCCGGCCGCGCTGAGCACCGCCGAACTCTTCGACGCCGTCGGGGAACTGCTCGACCACTGGACCCTCGGTGCCCGCGAGTCGGCCGCCCTCGTCCGGGTGTTCGCGCAGGCCCACGGGCTGCGCCCGGCCGGGCAGGTGACCGACCGGCTCGGCCGCCCCGGTCAGGCCTACGTGTACGACGCCGGCGCCGTCAGGCGCATGCTCGTCCTGGAACCGCGCACCGGCAGTGTCCTCGGGATGGAGGCCACCTTCCTCAGGAACGACCCCGAGTACGGCGTGAAGGCCGGGGACGTCATGGGATACAGCGCCTGGATGCGCTGATCACGCCCCGAGCTGCCGGGCGGCGGCCTCGACGGTCTGCTCCAGCAGCGTGGCGATCGTCATGGGGCCGACACCGCCCGGCACGGGCGTGATCAGCGAGGCCCGCTCCACGGCGGAGTCGAAGTCGACGTCGCCGACGTTGCCCGGGTTGTAGCCGGCGTCGATCACGACCGCCCCGGGCTTGATGTCCTGCCCGCGGATCAGCCGGGGCCGGCCCACCGCGGCGACCACGATGTCCGCCTCGCGGACCGCCGCCGACAGGTCCGCCGTCCGGGAGTGGCAGTACGTCACGGTCGCGTCCCGGGCCAGCAGCAGCATCCCCACCGGCTTGCCGAGGATCGCGCTGCGGCCCACGACCACCGCCCGCTTCCCGGCGGGGTCGACGCCGTACTCGTCCAGCAGCCGCACGATGCCGCCGGGCGTGCAGGAGACGAAGCCCGGCAGACCGAAGCTCATCGTGGCGAACGAGGCGAACGTGACACCGTCGACGTCCTTGTGCGGCGCGATCGCCTCGAACGCGGCCCGCTCGTCGATGTGCGCGCCGACCGGGTGCTGGAGCAGGATGCCGTGGACGGCCGGGTCACTCGACAACTCCCTCAGTGCGCCGACGAGTTCACCGGTCGTGGTGGTGGCGGGAAGGGCCACGTGCCGGGACTCGATCCCGGCCTTGCGGCAGCGGCTCTGCTTCATGCGGACGTAGGTCACGGACGCCGGGTCCTCGCCGACGAGCACCGTGGCGAGACAGGGCGCGGCGCCGGTCCGCGCGGTGAGGTCGGCGGCCTTCTTCGCGGTGTCCTCGACGACACGGCGGGCGAGCGCGGTACCGTCCATGAGACGGGCCTGGGTCATGCTGCACACTCCTGAGCTGGATCGACTCTCTCGCCCAGGCGCGCGGCATCCACCACGGACCGCTCCCCGGTGGTACTCCACCTCAGCGCCAGTCACGGCCCGCGTACAGCCTAACCGAGCACACCCGGGCGGCCGGTCGGGGAGACCGTGGCCGATCGCGCGTGGGCACGCGCACGGCACGGCCGCCGGGCGCGGGCCCGGGGCGTCCGCCCCAGGGCCGCGCGGGCCGAGAAGGTCCAGGTCGGCCGGGAGGTGACCTGGACCCTGGCGTCCTTCCGGCACCTGCCATGCCGGTGTGTGCGTGCGTCTACTCGTCCCAGGCCTGGATGATCAGCTGGCTGGTGATCTTGCCGTCCCGCAGGGTGACCATCGACTCGGCGAGGACACGGGTGCCGTCCCCGTACTGACAGGACTCGGTGAACGCGGCGTGGTCGCCCTGTACGACGCACGCGTCCAGCTTGTGCGTCATGTCGCGGCGGTAGATGTCGTCCAGCAACTCGGCGATCTGGCCCCGGCCGCGCAGGACGGTGGGGTGGCTGGGCTGGTGGTTGTGGTCGACGATGCGGATCTCCGCGTCGTCGGCGTAGAGCGACAGAAGGGAGTTCCCGGTGTTCCCTTCTATGCCCCGGCGCAACGTCTCGGTGTCGAAGGCGGAACCCCGTGCGGTGCCCATGGTGACCTCCTTCGGGCGCCCGCGGCCCGGCGGGGGCGGACCGGGCGGACCCCCACTCTTAGAGGCTCCTCCGGCCCGGCGGCCTCGGCAAGCGCAGACAACCGGCCGGCAAGCGCAGCCGCACGGCCCCACGAACCGGTACGCGGGCCGCCCACCCCCGGTCCCGCCGCCCGGCCACGGGCCTCGCGGCGGGCGCCCGGCCGTGCCCGGCCCCGGGCCCCGCCCCGTCACGCTCCTCGCGGCGGGCGCCCCCTCCCGCCCCGTCATGGGCCTTGCGCCCCGCCGTTCGGCCCCGACCGCAGCAGTGCCCAGTCCCGGGAGAGCACGAAGGCCGCGGCCGGACCGCCCGGGAGACAGTCCGGGAGCTGCCGCGTGAGCCCGTCCCCGGGGCCCAGCTCCAGCCAGGTGCGGACCCCCTCGCGGTGCAGCAGGCCCGCGGCCTCGGCGAAGCGCAGCGGTGCGCGCCGCACCCAGAACTCCGGCTCGGCGGTCTCGGCGCCCACCGGGCGGGTCGTGACGTCGCAGAGCAGGGGGAGGCGCGGCGCACGCGGATGGAGGGTGGCGAGGGTACGGCCGTAGGCGTCGAGGATGCCGTCCGGGCGCGCGGAGCTCGGCCCCGCTGCCGGCGGGCCGCCCAGGAGGCGGGCCAGGGTGCCGACCGCGTGACAGGCCTCCGCAAGGGAGAACACACCCGCGGCGTACGCGGCGGCCATCCGCCCGGACGCCTGCCCGAACACCATGTCCGGCCGGACTCCCCAGCTGTGCAGCAGCCGGTACTGCGCCACCTGGAGCGCGAAGACCGCCGGCCCGGCGAACGACTCCCGGTCCAGCAGCGCGGCCGTGCGTGTGCCGTCGTCCGCGGACATCACGCGTTCCAGCGGGAGTTCCAGATACGGATCGAGGCGCGCGCAGATGTCGTCCAGCGCGTCGGCGAACACCGGGAAGGAATCCCGGAGTTCACGACTCTTTCCGAGCCGGGGCGCGGCGCCGGCCGAGAACAGGAATGCGGTGCGTCCGGTACGGCCGTCGACAGGCATGCCCCCATTGAGGCACGCCCGGGTCCGGCGCACACACCAGGCGAACTCCCGCAGCCTGCAAAAAGATTGTCATCATAGAATGACGTTTTTTGGTCACATTCTTAAGTGATTCGAAAGTGTCGGTAAGGACGCGGTCGCCGCGCCGGGGCCGCGGGGCCGAGAACTCCGGTCCCGCCGGAGGCCGGAAAGATCCACGATCATCGTCGTGGTCCGTCCCGCTCCCTGTCGGTCGCGCGTAGGGTCGGCGGAGAAGGCAAACGAGGAAGGGGCCAGACCATGGCGCAGGAAGTACGCGGCGTGATCGCACCGGGGAAGGACGAGCCCGTACGGGTCGAGACGATCGTGGTACCGGATCCGGGCCCCGGCGAGGCCGTGGTGCGCGTCCAGGCCTGCGGTGTCTGCCATACCGACCTGCACTACAAGCAGGGCGGCATCTCCGACGACTTCCCCTTCCTGCTCGGTCACGAGGCCGCCGGTGTCGTGGAGTCGGTCGGCGAGGGGGTGACCGGTGTGGCACCCGGTGACTTCGTCATCCTCAACTGGCGTGCCGTGTGCGGGAACTGTCGGGCCTGTCTGCGCGGCCGCCCCTGGTACTGCTTCGACACGCACAACGCGAAGCAGAAGATGACCCTCGCCGCCACCGGGCGGGAACTGTCCCCGGCCCTCGGCATCGGCGCGTTCGCCGAGAAGACCCTCGTCGCCGCCGGCCAGTGCACCAAGGTCGACCCGTCCGTCTCCCCGGCGGTCGCCGGCCTGCTCGGCTGCGGCGTCATGGCCGGTATCGGCGCGGCGATCAACACGGGCGGCGTCGGCCGGGGCGACTCCGTCGCGGTCATCGGGTGCGGCGGCGTCGGCGACGCGGCCGTCGCCGGATCGGAACTCGCCGGCGCGGCGAAGATCATCGCCGTGGACATCGACGACCGCAAGCTGGACAAGGCCCGCACCCTGGGCGCCACCCACACCGTCAACGCCGCCACGACCGACCCGGTCGAGGCGATCCGCGAACTGACCGGGGGCTTCGGTGCCGACGTCGTCATCGAGGCCGTCGGCCGCCCCGAGACCTACCGGCAGGCCTTCTACGCCCGCGACCTCGCCGGCACGGTCGTCCTCGTCGGTGTCCCCACCCCCGAGATGAAGCTCGAACTGCCCCTGCTGGACGTCTTCGGCCGCGGTGGCGCACTGAAGTCCTCCTGGTACGGCGACTGCCTGCCCTCCCGCGACTTCCCCCTGCTGATCGACCTGCACCTGCAGGGGCGGCTGCCGCTCGACGCGTTCGTCACCGAGACCATCCAACTGGACGAGGTGGAGAAGGCGTTCGAGCGGATGCACCACGGCGACGTGCTGCGTTCGGTGGTGGAGTTCTGATGACCGTACGCATCGAACGCCTCGTCACCTCAGGGCAGTTCACCCTCGACGGCGGCACCTGGGACGTCGAGAACAACGTGTGGATCGTCGGTGACGAGCGGGAGGTGGTCGTCATCGACGCCGCCCACGACGCCGAGGCCATCGCCCGCGCCGTCGACGACCGGCACCTGATCGCCATCGTGTGCACCCACGCCCACAACGACCACGTCAACGCCGCACCGGCACTCGCCGACCTCACCGGCGCCACCATCTGGCTGCACCCCGACGACCTGCCGCTGTGGAAGCAGACCCACCCCGACCGCGACCCCGACCGGCACCTGCTCGACGGCCAGGTCATCGAGGCCGCCGGCGCCGACCTGACCGTGCTCCACACCCCCGGCCACGCCCCCGGCGCCGTGTGCCTGTACGAGCCCGGGCTCGGCACCGTCTTCACCGGGGACACCCTCTTCCAGGGCGGCCCGGGCGCCACCGGACGCTCCTACTCCCACTTCCCGACGATCATCGACTCCATCCGCGACCGGCTTCTCACCCTCCCCCCGGAGACCAAGGTCCTCCCCGGTCACGGCGACGCCACCACCATCGGCGCCGAGGCACCTCACCTGGAGGAGTGGATCAGGCGCGGACACTGAGGAACTCCCCGGCAATCCCGACAGGAGATGTCCGGCTTTCCCGCGACAGTGGACGGCGACAGCAGCCGTGGCGCACGGGAGGCCGGACATGTCAGGACCGCTCAAGGACAAGGTGGCACTGGTCGCGGGGGCGACCCGGGGCGCCGGACGCGGCATCGCCGTGCAACTGGGCGCGGCCGGCGCCACCGTCTACGTCACCGGCCGCAGCACCCGCGAACGGCGCTCGGAGTACGACCGCCCCGAGACCGTCGAGGACACCGCCGACCTCGTCACCGCGGCCGGCGGGCACGGCATCGCCGTACCGGCCGACCACCTGGACCAGGACGCCGTACGCGCCCTCGTGGACCGCATCGACGGCGAACAGGGCCGCCTGGACGTCCTCGTCAACGACATCTGGGGCGGCGAGAAACTCTTCGAGTGGAACACCCCCGTCTGGGAGCACGACCTGGACAACGGACTCAGACTGCTCCGGCTCGCCGTCGAGACACACGCCGTCACCAGCCACTTCGCGCTGCCGCTCCTGCTGCGCCGGCCCGGCGGTCTGGTCGTGGAGGTCACCGACGGCACCGCCGAGTACAACCGCGACACCTACCGCGTGAACTTCTTCTACGACCTCGCCAAGGCCTCCGTGCTGCGCATGGCCTTCGCCCTCGGCCACGAACTCGGCCCGCGCGGCGCCACCGCCGTCGCCCTCACGCCGGGCTGGCTGCGCTCGGAGCTGATGCTCGACGCGTACGGCGTCCGCGAGGACAACTGGCGTGACGCCCTCGCCCGCGAACCGCACTTCGCGATCTCCGAGACCCCGCACTTCACCGGCCGTGCCGTCGCCGCTCTCGCCGCCGACCCCGACGTGGCCCGCTTCAACGGGCAGTCCCTGTCCAGTGGCGGACTCGCCGGGGTGTACGGCTTCACCGACCTCGACGGCAGCCGCCCCGACGCCTGGCGGTACCTGGTCGAGGTCCAGGACGCGGGCAAGCCGGCGGACGTCACCGGATACCGCTGAGAGGACGCCCGAGGGCCCGTGCGGGCACTCCCACGGCCGATCAGCCCGGCGCCGCCGGACACGACGGGGTCCTCGTCACGGGCGCGGCCCGCGGCATCGGCGCCGCCGCCGCGAGAAGGCTCGCCGAGGAGGGCGGCCGAGGAGGGCGGCCGGGGCCTGGCCGCCGAAGCCTCCCGCGGCGCTCACCCGCCCCCGCCCACCCCTTCGCGCAGCCGTCGCAGGAGCTCCCGGGCCGCCGGCGGCACGGGTCCCGCCGAGCGCCATGCCAGGGCCACCCGACCGCGGGCGAGGGGATCGGCCACGGGCAGTGCGCAAAGACCCGGCCGGGGGCCGAGACCGGGCACGACGGCGACCCCGAGGCCGCGGGCCGCCAACCGGCACAGCGCGTCCGGGGTCGCCGCCTCGAACGCGATGTGCGGCCGGAATCCCGCCTCCGTGCACAGCTGCTCCAGGACCCCACGCACCCCGGTTCCGCGGGGCAGCCCGAGCAGCCGGTGCCCGCGCAGGGCCGCCGGAGGGAGCCCGTCGGCGCGGTCGTACTCGACGAACAGCGGGTGTCCGGGGACGGCCGCCGCCACCAGCGGCTCGTCGATCACGACGTGCAGACCGACGCCCGGCGGCGCGTCCCCGGCGATCCCGATGACGGCCAGGTCCAGCCCGCCCCGGCGCAGCGCGGCCAGCATCCGGTCCGAGGTGTCCTCGGTGAGGGTGACCTCCACCTGAGGGTGCGCGTCATGGAAGTCCGCCAGCCGCCCGGCCATGTCGAAGGCGTGCGCGAGGGTGCCGGGGACGAGCCCGACGGCGACCCGGCCGCGCAGCAGGCCCGTGTACTCCTCCACCGTCTGCCGCACCCCGTCGACGGCCGCGAGCGCGGCCCGCGCGTACGGCAGCACGGCCTCACCCACCTCCGTCGGCCGCACCGAGCGGCCCGAGCGGTCCAGCAGCGGCTGCCCCAACTCCCGCTCCAGCTGCCGCACCTGCGCGCTCAGCCCGGGCTGGGCCAGGTGCAGCCGTTCGGCGGCCCGGGTGAATCCGGCCTCCTCCACCACTGCCACGAAGTACCGCAGCTGCCTCAGCTCCATGCTCGACACCCCATAACCGATCATGCTAGACGCGAGACACAGCGTGTCTTGGACTTCCGGGCGCCGCGCCAACACCCTGGAGGCATGGGGAAAGCAGCACACACCGCGGCGGACACCGCCATCACGGCCGCCGCCATCGCCGCCGAACGGCGAGAACTGGCCGATCTTCTCGACGCGCTGACGCCCGGGCAGTGGGACGCGCCCAGCCTGTGCGCGGGCTGGCGGGTGCGCGAGGTCGTCGCGCACATGTCGATGGGGTTCCGCTACCGGACCGGGCAGGTGCTGGTGGAACTGGTCAAGGCGCGCGGCAGCCTGCACCGCATGACCGGCCGGCTCGCCCGCCGCGACGCCGCCGCCCACCCCGACACCGCACTCGCCGCCTTCCTGCGCACCCACGCCCACCACCCCTGGACGCCCCCCGTCGGCGGCCTCACCTCGGCCCTCGGCCACGACGTCGTGCACGGCCTGGACGTCACCGTCGCCCTCGGCCTGGACCGGGACGTCCCCGAGGACCGGCTGCGGATCCTCCTCGACGCGATCGACCCGCGCGCCTTCCGGGTCTTCGGCACCGACCTCAGCGGCGTCCGGCTGTGCGCGGAGGACCTCGACTGGTCCTTCGGCTCCGGCGCGCCCCTGCACGGCCGTGGCCAGGACCTCCTGCTGGTCGCCTACGGCCGCAGGCTCCCCGCCGGCCGGCTGCGCGGTGACGAAGTTCACCGTTTCGTCACAGCCTGACCGGAACCACAACCCTTCGGCCGCCGCGCGGGTCTAGTAGTCCGAAATCGCGGGAATCGCGCAGGGAGGTACCCGGGGCAGTCCCTGGGCGACAAGGGGAGAAGAAGATGCAGATGGGGGACATACGCAGACGAGGTGTCGTCGCGCTCGGCGTCACGGCACTGGTGGCGCCGCTCACGCTCGCCCTGACCGCGGCACCGGCCCAGGCCGCGAGCTGCACCACGCAGACGGGGCCGTACCAGAAGCAGGTGGAGAAGTTCCTCGGCCGGCCCGTCGACGGCCGGCAGTCCGCCGGTGACTGCAGGGCCGTCCAGGCCTTCCAGAACAAGCACGGCATCACGCCCGCCATCGGTTACGCGGGACCCGTCACCTGGGGCGTGATGGACCTCATGAACAAGCAGAAGGCGGTCGGGAACAACCCCAACAAGGACGGCGCGTGCCCGGTGAACAAGGGCCGGATCGCCTGCGTGAACCTCACGCTCCAGCTCAGCTGGATCCAGGACGGCAGAAGGCTCGTCCACGGTCCCGTACCCGTGCGCACCGGCCGCAAGGGCTACGCGACCCGCACCGGGCTGAAGAAGGTCTACTGGCGGGACATCGATCACGTCTCGACCGTCTACAACGTGCCGATGCCCTACAGCCAGTTCTTCGACGGCGGCCAGGCCTTCCACTCGGTGGGCCTGAGCATGTGGAACCCGCCGGGCTCGCACGGCTGCGTCAACATGACGACCAAGGACGCCAAGGCGTACTGGTCGCTGCTGAGGACCGGCGACGACGTCTTCGTCTACGGCCGCAAGCCGGGCACCTGAGCGACCGGCCGGCCCGGGATCGGGGCCCCGCCGCGGGGGCGCGGCGGGGCTGTGCCGTGGCTCACCGTCGCCCGGTCCGGGGCTCCTGCCGGGTGAGGGCCCGGTGTGAACTCCCGCCCTGCGCTTGACACATTGACGTGATGAGCAACACGGTCCGGAATGTCCGTATCGGGTGTACTTACTCACAGCGCCTTCACGTCGATCGGCATATGCTTCACAGCATGTCCACCACTGTTGAAGCCGCCCCCGAGCGATCGGCCGCGGAGGTCAACGAGGAGATCAGGGCCCTGTGGCGCCGGTCGGGCGGGACACTGACCACCGAGCAGCGCGCGCAGTACCAGCGCCTCGTGATGGAGTGGGCCGCCGTGACCCCGCAGTCGCACCGGGCGGCCTGACCGGCCTCGCGCGGACCGCACCGCATTCGTCCAGGGCACCCGTGAGCGCACGGGTGGCCTTCTCATGGCTCCTCCAGGCGGCTCCCGCCCGCCGTCCTCTCGTCAGCCCCAGGTCGCCGAGTAGTACCGCTGATAGGCCTTGCGGTCCTGCTCCGCCCGGATGTAGCGGGTGGCGACCAGCGCGATCAGACTGCCCGCGATGACCAGCAGCCCGGGACCCACGTTCCGGGTGTCCGTCAGCCGCGCCAGCAGGGTCTGCCCCGTGGCGCCCGTCACCGGTGCAGAGGCGCCGGGCGAGGCCGCGCTCGGCGCGACCGCGCCCTGCCCGGCCGGGGCGGACGGCGCGGGGGAGGCGGAGCCCTGGCCGGCGGCCCCGCCGGCGTTCTGCGCGGACACGAGGAGCTTGACGTTCAACGCCGCCATCGCCTTGGTCACCGGCTGGAAGAACGTCGTCCCGCCGGCCGTGCAGTCACCGCTGCCGCCCGAGGTGACCCCGAGCGCGATCCCGTCCGAGAACAGCGGGCCGCCGCTGTCACCGGGTTCGGCGCACACATTGGTCTCGATGAGGCCGGTGACCGTCCCCTCCGGATAGTTGACCGTCGCGTTCAGCGCGGTGACCGTCCCGTCGTGCAGCCCGCTGGTGCTGCCGCTGCGGAACACCCGCTGCCCGACGGCCGCGTCGGCGGCCCCCGTGATCCGCACTCCGTTGCCGCCGCCGATCGCGACGACGTCCGCGCCGTCACCGGCCTTGCCGGAGGCGTACTGCACGAGCGAGAAGTCATTACCGGGAAAGGCACTGTTCACCGTCCGGCCCAGCTGCTGGTTGCCCTGGTTGTCGGCGAACCAGGTGGACCCCGCCGGACCGCAGTGACCGGCCGTGAGGATGAAGTCGCTCTGTCCGTTGGTCACGTTGAACCCGGCCGAGCAGCGACCGCCGGTCGAGAGGATCGGCTGGGCACCGTTCAGCCGCGTGGTGAACGAACCCTTCGTGCGCTCCATCCGCACGAAGCCGCCGATCCCCGCGGCGACATGACCCATCCGCGACCAGTCGCCGGCGGACACCGTGCTGTCCGCACGCACCACGACCCGGTTGGTGCGGTAGTCCACCGCCCACGCGGTGCCCGCCACACGCGGCGCCGCACGCAGCGCGGCCGTGGCCGACTTCAGTTCGTCCATGCTGTGCGACACGACCTTCGCCTCGGCCCCCGCGCGCCGTACCTCCCGCGCCGCCGCGTCGTCGGTCACCGCCACGACGGTCCGCCCGTCGGCGCCGATCCAGTTGCCCGCCGTCCGTGCCGTGCCGAGCCGCGCCACCAGCGCCGCGCCGGTGTCCGCGCCGCCGGTGGCCGAGGCGAACGGTCTGGCGGCCAAAGGCGTCTCACTCGCCATGGCCGCCTGGGCGACCATCGCGCCCCCGAGAAGGAGTCCGCCGACCGCCGCCAGGCGTGTCACCCGCCTGACGATCCGTCGTCGTGCGTGCCGCATGCAGGGCTCCCGAAGCCGAACCGATACGCGCGCCGCGGTGGCGGGCGGCGCGAGGCCCTCGGGTCGTCGAGGGCCCGCACCTCCATACGCGGCCCGCGCCCGCGGCGTTCAGCCACGGCGCCGATCCCTGCCGCCCGGGTTCAGCCCTTGCGGGCCACCCCGCCGAACATCGCGACCTCCTCCGGCTCGGCCCCGTGGTCGTGCTCCGGGCGCCAGCGCGAGCAGGACACCACACCCGGCTCCAGCAGTTCGAGACCGTCGAAGAACCGGGTCACGTCCTCGGGGGTGCGCTGGGTCAGCTTCGGGGTGCCGTGTTCGTTCCAGAACTTCACGGCCTCGTCCACGTCCGGCATCGACGGATGGGTGACGGTGTGCGACAGCACCAGGTGGCTGCCCGCCGGCAGCCGGCCGGTCAACTCCCGCACCAGGCGGTACGGGTCCTCCTCGTCGCCGATGAAGATGACCACGCCGAGCAGCATCAGCGCCACCGGCTCACTGAAGTCCAGCGTCTTCGCCGCGTGTTCGAGGATCGCGTCGACGTTGCGCAGATCCTCGTCCAGATAGTCCGTACGGCCCTCGGGCGTACTCGTCAGCAGGGCACGGGCGTGCGCGAGGACCAGCGGGTCGTTGTCGACGTACACGATCCGCGACTCCGGGGCGACACGCTGGGCCACCTCGTGCGTGTTGTCGGCGGTGGGCAGCCCGGTGCCGATGTCCAGGAACTGCCGGATGCCGACCTCACCGGCCAGGTGCCGCACGGCCCGACCGAGGAACAGCCGGTCGGCGCGTGCGTACTCCCCGATGCCCGGGTGGAGTTGGCGGATCTGGTCACCGGCCGCGCGGTCGACCTCGTAGTTGTCCTTGCCGCCGAGCCAGTAGTTCCAGATCCGGGCGGTGTGCGGCTGGCCGGTGTTGATGCGGGCGCGCAGCGACACGGCCACGTCGTCGGTGGCTGCCGGGTTGTCGGTCACGTGGGTCAACTCCTGGATGCGGATGGGATGCCTGCCGGAGGGATACAGCGTGCAAGACGCAATCTAGACGCCCGAGTTGATCTCCGTCGCGCCCCCCGGTCTTCCGCCCGCGCCCGCTCGCGCCCCAGGCCCTATCGTGAGCCCCATGACCAGCATCCCGCACGACACTCCCGGCGAACCCGACCCGCTGCGCGCCCTCGGTCTGGAGCAGCTGCGCCGTCGTACGAGCATGAAATGGCGCACCTACCCCGAGGACGTGCTGCCGCTGTGGGTGGCCGAGATGGACGTACCGCTCGCCGGACCCGTGGTCCGCGCCGTGACCGACGCGCTCACCCTCGGCGACACCGGATACCCGGCCGGCACCGCCTACGCCGAGGCGCTCGCCGCTTTCGCCGCCGTACGCTGGAAGTGGGACGGGCTCGATGTGCGGCGCACCGCGATCGTTCCGGACGTGATGCTCGGCGTGGTCGAGATGATCAAACTGGTCACGGGGCCCGGCGATCCCGTGATCGTCAACCCGCCGGTGTATCCGCCGTTCTTCCAGTTCGTCACCCACATGGACCGCCGGGTGGTCGAAGCCCCGCTCGGTGCGGACCTGCGCATCGACCTGGCCGCACTGGAGGAGGTGTTCCGGCAGGCGACCACCGGTTCCGGCCGCGCCGCCTTCCTGCTGTGCAGCCCGCACAACCCCACCGGCACCGTCCACACCGCCGCTGAACTGGCCTCCGTCGCCGCGCGCGCCGAGCGGTACGGCGTCCGGGTCGTCGCGGACGAGATCCACGCCCCGCTCGTGGCGCCCGGCGTCCCCTTCGTGCCGTACCTGAGTGTGCCCGGAGCCGGACGCGGCCTGTCCCTGATGTCGGCCTCCAAGGGCTGGAACCTGGCCGGTCTCAAGGCCGCCGTCGCCGTCGCCGGACCCGAGGCCGCCGCCGATCTCGACCGGCTGCCCGAGGAGGTCGGACACGGCCCCAGCCACATCGGCGTCATCGCCCACACGGCCGCCCTGCGCGAGGGCACCGGCTGGCTGGACGCCCTGCTCGCCGGGCTGCAGGCCAACCGGACCCTGCTCACCGGCCTGCTCGCCGAACACCTGCCCGCGATCCGCCCGCAGCCCGCCGAGGCCACCTTTCTGGCCTGGCTCGACTGCCGCGCCCTCGGCCTCGGCGACGACCCCGCGCAGGTCTTCCTCGACCGCGGCCGGGTCGCCCTCAGCTCGGGCCTGCCCTTCGGCACCGGCGGCGCGGGGCACGTGCGGCTGAACCTGGCGACCTCGCCCGAGATCCTCACCGAGGGCGTACGGCGCATGGCGGCGGCCCTGATGACCCATCTTTGAACCTCGTCGATTTGTCAGCCCTCAGCTCCCGGCCTGATCCGAGTGGAGGTGAAGGTGGCGGCGGTGGCCCGGTGCGGGGCCTGCTGGGGCTGAGGGCTGGGATGGCCTGCGGCAAGGACGTAGAGGGGGGTATGGCTGGTGTTGTTGAGGGTGCAGCGTTCGGCCAGGGGTGTGTCACAGAAGGCTCCGGTCTGGAAGGGGCCGAGCCCGAGTGCGGTGGCGGTCAGCGCGAATGTCTGCCCGAGGTGGCCGGCGTTGAGCAGAGACACCCGGTAGGCCCGTGGGGTGGCGTATTTGCAGCTCATGCGCTCCAGTCGCGCGGCCAGGACGACGAGGAAGGCGGCCTCACCGGCCCACTCCTGGCCGGCACACAGTGCGCTGGCTTCCTCGGGGGTCAAGCCTTTGCTGAGGAGTTCGAGGGAGTGCTGCAGCCCGTTGTAGTGGTACCAGCCGGCTTCCAGACCGCTTACCTTCAGGACGCCCAGGTAGGTGTCGAGTTCCTGGCGTGAACCGCCTTGCGGGCTGGTGCGGCGGTAGAGCGCGGAGCGGCCGGAGTCGATGAAGTCGACCGGTCCGAAGCAGGTGGCCAAGAGCGTGGCCAGCGTCTCGACGGCTACGGGTTCGGCGGTGAAGTCGCGGTGGGTGCGCCGCCCGTACAACACGTGCCTGTAGGGGGTGTCCAGTTCTGGCTGGCTGCCTGGCCGGGGCAACAGCACCCGGGCGGCGTTCGGGTACTCGGTGAACAGGGCCGGCTCTTGGGCTTCGACCAGCACGGATGCGTCGTGGTCGGTTTCTACGACGCCGTCGTCGTAGATGTCCTGGGACGCGTAGTGCAAGAACGCGGCTTCGGGCGCCCATGCCCCCCAGTGGCGGTCGATTTCCTCGTCCCGGGCTGCCCGCGGGGTGTCTTCGCAGACCAGGGCGCCGGCCTCGGTCAGGACGGACACGGCGTCCTCGATCGTGTCGAGGCTGAGGTGTGCCAGGTCTTTCCCGGCTTCTTTCGGCGTGGCCCAGTCTTCGTACGCGGCCAGCACTTCGGCGGCGGCGGGGTGCACAGCGGTGACAGTGCCGTGCGGGTAGGGGTGCACGATGAACTGGCTGTCGTACCAGTAGCAGACCAGGCCGCGGGCGCGACGATGACGCATCAGTCCTCCAGGAATACGAACGTTGCCGCAAGGCACAGGGGCCGGGAGCTGCGCTCCCGGCCCCTGCCTGGCCGGTGCTACTTGTACTCGTGGATGTAGTACCGCTTGGCTGCCCGTCCACGGTCGGACCGGACCACGGCCTTGGCGTTCAAGGAGATCTTGCGCATCACCCTCACCTCCTCTCGTTGGCGTCACCCTGCTCCTGCGCGGCGCGAGGGGGCTGGAACCTGCCGTCGCCGCAAACCACCTGGAAGGACGGAAGCGAGGCACTTACAGCTCAAAGTGGGTACTTGTACGCGTACCGGCGCAGATGTCAACGCATAGCGCGCCTCGGTGGAGGCCTGGGTGTTTACGAGGGCTATCGGTTCTGGGCTTTGCGGTGTGGTGGTCGCGGCGGCCATACGAAGAGGTCCAGAGATGGGTTCTGAGCTGACCGGGCCGGTCCCGGACGGCGGGCCGCCCCCTAGACTGCCGGGCATGGACGACACGCGGCTGGACCGGCTCGGCGCCGGCAAGTACCTGCTGGTGACCAGCTACCGCAAGAACGGCACCCCGGTCGCCACCCCCGTGTGGGTGGTCCGGGACGGTGCCGGTCTCGGCGTGTGGACGGCCGCCGACAGCTTCAAGGTCAAGCGGATCCGGCGCCGCCCCGACGTCCTCGTCGGCCCCTGCGATCTGCGCGGCAACCCGACCGGCGATCAGCTGCCGGCCACCGCGGAGATCACCGACGCCGCCGGCACCGCCCGCTACCGCGACCTCATCGCACGCAAGTACGGCCTCGTCGGCCGCCTCACCCTGCTGGGCAGCAGGCTCCGGCGCGGCCGGGACGGCACGGTCGGCATCCGGGTGACCCTCGCCGAGTGAGGGCCACCCGGAACCGGCCCGCTACGAGGCGTCCCGCACCGATCCGGACAGCACCAGCCCGTCGGGGCGCGGCTCACCGGTCTGCATGTCGAGCTGCCGGAACCGTACCGACTCCGCCCGCTCCCGCACCCGGTCCGCGACCGTCGGCACGGTGATGTCGGCACTGGTCCGCCCCGCCGGGATGTCGACCCACAGGGTGAGACCGCCGACCTTCGACAGGGGACGCTCCGGGTCGGCCTTCGCCCCGGCGGTCTCCTCCAGCCAGCGCGCCGGGACGTCCTTCGTGGACAGCTCGGGCGCGGTGGCCGGCGCCACCGCGAACAGCGCGCTCATGTCGACGTCGACCGCCTCGGACAGGGACAGCCGCCACTTCAGCGCATGCCCCTCCGTGACCCGGCCGGCGAGCGGGGTGACGGTCATCGCCGGGGCCGGATCGTCGTCGTGGACGGTGACACCGCCCCGGTAGGAGCCGACGACCGCACCGTGGACCGCCTTGACCAGGACGTCGTACGACACGTCCGTGCCGTAGCGGGTGTTGCCCTTCACCTCGACCGGTACGTCGATGTCGTGGCCGCCGGGGTGCACCGTCACCAGCCGGTTGCCGGCCTTCCCGGTGGCCGGGTCGACGACGTACACCCGGACCTGTCCGCTGCCGCGGCCCGTCACCGAGACCGGAACGTGGTAGGTGCGCACGCCCGAGTCTCCCTCGGCCACCGTCCTGCGGCCGAGGTCCACGCGGGGCAGCGCCGCCGCCCGTGCCGCGGGTGTTCCCGGCCGCCAGCCCCACGCGTCCATCAGCCAGGCCTGTCCGGACGCCGAACGCGCCGTCAGCTCCATGGACTTGACCGAGCCGAGCGCGAGCCCGGCACGGCCGGCCGCGGTCAGCGGCACCCGGAACTCGCGCGCCCAGTACGACGCGGTCCGCTCGCTCCCCGGCAGCCCGTCGGCACTGATGCCGCCCAGCTTCGCCGTACGGCCGGCGGAGTCGGTGAGGGACACGTCCAGTTTCGTGCCGCGTGAGTTCGGCGGCACGAACAGCCGCAGCGCCAGCGCCTCGGAGCCGGACAGCGACACGGGCCGCGCCAGACTCACCCGCGCCGGGGCACCGGTGCGCGTCCAGTGCAGCGCGATCGCCTGCCGGCCGGTCTCCGGAGCGGTCGCCCACTGCGCGAAGTGCGGCGACGCGCCCTTCGCACGCGGGTCCAGACAGGCCTTCGCCGGGCTGGTGGCCACCGCGTCGCACAGCCGGGCGCCGGTCACCGACACCCCGCCGTCCGGAAGGAACCCGGCACTCCGGCGCGCGCCCACCGCGTGGCTGAGCACCCGCGCGGGGTCCGCCGACGGCGCCCGCTTCCCGGAGCCGTCCAGCAGCGGACGCACCCGGTCGTCCCCGGCGAGGAACAGCCGGGCTGCGGCCGCGATGTACGTCGAACCGGCCCGGTGCTGCTGGTCGGCGGTGAGCCGGGTCGCCGCGTGCTTGTTGCACACCGGGTCGGGGTGCCCCGGGTCGTCGGAGAAGTCGTCCTCGGCGGGCGCCGCGGCCTGGCCCGGCGTCCACTCGGAGTTGAAGAAGTTGTGGTCGGCGCCGATGACGTACACGGCACTGTGCAGCGCCCGGCCGTCGCCGACCGCGCGGGTGCCGTCGACGTACACCTCGCCCTGCAGGTCGGAGACGTCACCGTCGCAGCCGGGCAGGATCGTCACGGACGGTACGTCGGGCACCGGGTTCTGACCGAAGACGGTGGGGCCGATGAGGACCATGCCGCGGATGGTCCAGCGGACCGGGCCGTGGTAGCCGTCCTGGTCGGCGGGCGGCGGGTAAAGGCTGTCCAGCGCCGCCCGGTTGACGCCCTCGCCGCCGCGGGAGTGGCCGACGAGCAGCACACGGGACAGGTCGGCGCGGGGGGAGTGGCGTACGACGGGCGGGGCGGTCTCGGGGTGCGCGGCCCAGTCGGCCCACCGGGCCAGGTGCAGCCGTACCAGTGAGGAGCGGGCCTGGGCGCCGCCGTCCTCGGCCGCGTCGTCCTGGCCGTTGATGCCGTTGGCGGAGACCGAGACGGTCACATAGCCCTGCGAGGCGAGGAGCTTCTGGTCACGCAGGTAGCCGCGGTGACTGGGCACGGGCCGCGTACCGGGCTTGCACGGCCAGTCGCCGGTGATGCCCCGGCCCTTGTAGCAGGTGAAGTGGCGGCCGTGCAGGAACAGTGCCAGCGGACGCCTGCCCGGGGCGCCGACCGGGGCGACGACCACCCCGCGCATCTCCACCGGCGCCGAAAGCCCCGGCAGCTTCACCGACTTCAGGCTGTACTCACCGGTCGTCGTGCGGTACGCACCGGGCTTGCCCGGATCGACCGCGTTCGCGGGCAGCGGGGCCGGCGGCCGGGCCGCGGCCACGGCCCCGGTGGCGCGCGGCGCGTCCAGCCGCCGCCCGCCGGACCACACCTGCAGGCCCCGCAGCGGGGGCGACACACCGGCCCGGTGCCCGTCCAGCGGGAGCCGGAAGGTGTGCCCGTCCGCGTCGGGCCGCGGTACTCCCAACAGCCGTCCGCCCGACCGGAATTCGACCCGGGCGTCACCCATCGGCACCGGCCGGTCCGACCGCCACACCAGCTGCGGCGCCGCCCGGCCGCCGGCGAGCCGCCATCCCGGCGGCAGCGTCCCGTCCTCAGGGACGGCCGACGTACCTGCCTGCGACCTTGGTTGAACCTGAGCGACTGCCGCCCCTGGGGACGCCCCCGCCACCGCGAGCAACGCGGCGGCGGTCACCCATATGCGCCGGGCACGGACCACTGTTCCTCCTTCAGCCCCCGACCTCGGGCGTCCCGACCGTCCCGGGAGCCCCTCGCCTCCGGAGGACGGAAGGCGGCGGCTGTGGGTTGCCTGTGAAGGAAGAGTGATCGTTCACATGATGTGACCAGGCCAACGACGGTCTTCATACGGCCAGTTGCGCGCCGGTTCCGCCGGCCCGTCCCGCAGGGGCCGGCGATGCGGCACACGGGAGGTGCCGGAGAGAGGCTCGGCCGGTCCAGGGGAGCCGATGGCGGGCCCCGGCCACGGTCGTCACCGCGCGCGGAGTCGTGGCCGAACCGCACGCCGGTGGCGTACGGCTCACCCGGCGCCCGCCCCGACCGCCTGGCCGTCAGGTCCAGGCGCTCCGGTACGACTCGTCCAGCAGCTGGAAGACCGGCTCGCCGCGCACCGGATCCTGGGCGGTGGACAGCCGGACCCGGTCACCGCTGTGGATGCCGACCGGCGGACCCATGACCCGGCCCCGTACGACGAACCCCTCGGCCATCTCTATCAGCGAGACGTTGCGGGCCGCGGGCGTGTTGCGGTGCACCACGGTGGAGTGCCGGACCGTCCCGACGCCCTCGCTGCGCTCCGTGCACAGCTCGCTGCCCTGGCACACCGGACACAGCAGCCGGTGGTACATCGCGGTGCCGCACCAGGTGCACCGCTGGAAGACGATGGCGTCCCTGGGGTCCGCGGAGACGGGATCGAGCACACCCGCCGCGGAGCCGGCCGCCGGATGCGAAGCGTTTGCTGAGTGGTGGTACACGCTGGTCAACTCCCTGCGCTCGGCCGGAATCCCGCGTGTCCGGCGCGCACCGGGCACACGCGTGCGCGGTGGCCGTGCCGCCGTGCACGCCGACAGAGTATGGCACTGAGTGTCACTCGTAAAGGCACTCCGTACCCCTTTTTGGCGAGCGCGAGCCTCGTCAGCAGCGACCGAGCGCCGTCTCCAGCTCCTGCACCACCCGCCACAGCGGGGCGTCCCGGCGGGAGACCAGCACCACCACGTCCTCGCCGGGGCCGGCCGGTTCGCCGGCCGTCACCGCGGCGGCCCGGACGGGCGACGCGCCGGGCTCGGTGCCGCGCCCGAACGCCTTCTGCACATACCCCAGCGCATGGTCCACCGCCGCGCCCGCGTCACCCAGGCCGTCCGAACGCAGCCAGGAGCGCAGCGCGTTGTTGTGCGCGGCGACCACCGCGGCCGCGACGACGTCCGCGCGCAGCGTTCCGTCGGGCCGCCCCGCGAACCGCCCGCGCAGGTACTCGGCGAGCGCGCGCTCGTAGCGCCACACCACCGACAGTTCGTAGGCGCGCAGGCCCGGCACCTGCTTGGTGAGGCGGTAGCGCTGCACGGAGAAGGTGGGGTTCTCCGCGTACATCCCCAGCACCAGACGGGCCGCGTCGCACACCCGCCGCACCGGTTCGTGCTCCTCGCCGCCCGCGGCCAGGAAGGCGGTCATGTCGGCCAGACAGCGCTCGTGGTCGGGGAAGACCACGTCCTCCTTGGAGGGGAAGTAGCGGAAGAACGAACGCCGGCCGACCCCGGCGAGGGCCGCGATGTCGTCCACGGTGGTCTGCTCGTACCCGCGTTCCAGGAAGAGCTGGAAGGCCGCCGCGACGAGGGCCTCCCGCATCGGCGGCTTCGCGGCCGGCGCCGCGCTGCTGGAGCTCATGGAGGGGAACGTAGCACCCGGACGGGTCGGGTGACACTCAGTGCAGTCTGAGTGGGCTTATGGGGGAACTGAGTGCTTTGGTGGCGGCCCCGGGAGCGATCCGTCCGCGGCGGCCTCGCCCGCCTTCGTGCCGAGGAACGGTGGGCGGCGGGCCTCCGGCACGGCAGCGGGACCCCGCCCGACATGGCCGCGCACCCTGCGACGTAACCTTTCTCCACCGTGCCGGGACCGGTCCGCGCCGGCAGGCGGCCCCGCCTCCCGGCCCCGGACGGCCGGCCGCCCCGACACCGGCGCACCGCCCGAGGAGACGCCCCATGCCCGCCGCCCGCCCCCGCCTGCTCTACGTCACCGACCTGGCGTACGAGGCCCGCGGGCGCCGCTACTGCGACGAGGACATCTTCCTCACCTCCCGGCTGCGCGACCGCTTCGACCTCGCCCTGTGCCATCCGCGGGACGCCGCGGCGCTGCTGGACGGGTTCGACGCCGTGGTCGTCCGCAACAGCGGCCCCGTCCTCGGCCACCAGAGCGCGTACGACGCCTTCCGCACGCGGGCGCTCGGCACCGGCACGCGCGTGTACAACCCGCTCACCGGCAAGGCGGACATGGCCGGCAAGCAGTACCTGCTCGATCTGAGCGCCGCCGGCTTCCCCGTCATCCCGACGGTCGGCCGCGCCGAGGACCTGCACCTGCTGCCCGCCGCCGAGCGGTACGTCGTCAAGCCGATGCTCGGCGCGGACTCCCTCGGCCTGCGGATCGTCCCCGCCGGCCAGGTCGCCGCGCTCGCCACCGGGCAGGTGCTGATCCAGCCCTGCGTCGACTTCGTCCACGAGGTGTCCTTCTACTTCGTCGACGACGACTTCCAGTACGCCCTGTACGCCCCCGACCCGCAGCGCCGCTGGGAGCTCGAACCCTATGCGGCCACCGCCGCCGACCTGGAGTTCGCGCGCCGTTTCATCGACTGGAACGACCTCGGCACCGGCATCCAGCGCGTCGACGCCTGCCGCACCCGCGACGGCGGCCTCCTGCTGGTCGAACTGGAGGACCTGAACCCCTACCTGTCCCTCCAGGCCCTGCCGGAGGAGCCCAGGGAGGCCTTCGTCACCGCGTTCACGGCGTCCCTGAGCCGGTTCGTGCAGGGAGTGCTCAGCCCAGCCTGACGGTGACCCGCCGGTGGCCCCGGCCGTACCCGCCGGGTCGCCGAGGGCCGGTGCCGGCGCGGCCCCGACGGCCGACGAGCCGGCTCTTGAACGGGGTCGCCGTCCGCGCCGTATCTGAGCACGGGGAGCTCGTGAGTCCCGTCCGCCGGGACGGAAGGAGAGCCAGGTGCCGACACCGCCCGATCCTCGACGGCCGCATCCCGGACCGGTCCTGGAACCCGTCCGGGTCCTGCGGACCCGCCGCTTCGACGCCCTCGCGGAGCTGATGCGCGAGATGGAGACCGCCCCGGCGCGGACAGCGCACACCGAGGAGGCGGAGACGCAGGAACTGCCGCCCGTACCGCCCGCCACCGCCCCTTCCGGCGCCGTCGGACGGCGCCGCGGTGTGCGCCCGCCGGTCGTCGCCGGTGCCGTGGCCGCCGCCGCCCTCCTCGGCTTCGGCTGCGCCCTGCTGCTCCCCTCCGCCCGGGAGGCCGCCGCGACCGCACGGCCGTCCCGGCCGGCGACCACCGCGGCACCGCCCGCCACCACACCGGCGACGGCCCCCACCCCGTCCCTCGCGCCCCCCGCCGCCACCGCCGACCCGGACGGCCCAGGCACCCTCCGCCAGGGCGACACCGGCCCCGAGGTCACCGATCTGCAGCAGCGCCTGCTGCGCGTCCCGGACGTCTACCGCGACGGCTCCACCAGCGGCACCTTTGACGCCACCCTCACCGCGGCCGTGGCCCGCTTCCAGCTCTGGTACGGCATCAGTGGTGACGAGACCGGGGTCTATGGCGACGACACGCGCCGCGCGCTTGAGTCGCGCACCGGCTCCGGCGACGATGCGTGAGCGGCACGCGGGGAACACCGGGGAGGCGCGGGCCGGGCCCGGGTCTTTCCGGGTGAGGCCAGAGGCGGGCAGGAGCGGCGGACGGGAGCGTGGTGGATGACGGACGTGGGCGGTACGGCGAGCGGCGGCAGGGCGGACGGCAGGGCGGACGCGGCCGGCGGCGCCGGCACGGTGAACGGCGGTCCGGCGGACGGCGGGCCCGGCACGGCCGGCATGGACGGCTTCTTCGACCGGCTGGACCCCGACATGTGCGTGGTCACCGCCATGGCCGACGGCGAGCGGGCGGGGTGCCTGGTCGGCTTCGCCTCGCAGTGCTCCATCCGGCCGCCCCGGTTCACCGTCTGGCTGTCCAAGGCCAACCACACCTACCGGGTCGCCCGGGCCGCACAGCACCTCGCCGTCCACCTGCTCACCCGTGACCAGCGAGACCTCGCGGAACTCTTCGGCGGCAGTACCGGCGACGAGATCGACAAGTTCGTGCACCTGGCCTGGGCCGAGGGGCACGGCGGCGCGGTGGTCCTGCGGGACGCGGCGGCCTGGTTCGTGGGCACCATCCTGCACCGCACCGACGGCGGCGACCATGTCGGCTTCGTCCTGGACCCGGTGGAGTGGGGTCAGGGGCGGGAGGGACCGTTGCTGCGGCTGTCCGACGCGGCCGGCATCGCCGCCGGTCACCCCGTGGACTGAGCGGATTCGAACGCCGGGCAACACTTCAGAAAAGTTGGCGGCGGACGCGGCGGGCCGGGCCCATGCTGGTCAGCCCGCGGCCGACGGCCGCGTGCTCCGCCGCACCACGACCGAAGGCCAGCCCGATGACCGGCTCCCGCATCCCGGGCCTGCTCGTGCCCGCTGTCTTCCTGCTGGCCCTGGTCGTCGGCGTGTGCTGGTACTGGCGGCACCGGGGCGAGGACGAGGACGACGACTGACGCCGGCTGCGCCGCCCCGACACGGGCACCGGGCCGCCGCGCCGGCAGATCCCGCGCCTACGCGTCCGCCCCGTCGGCCGTGCCCTCCGAGCCCTCCAGCGGCATCCTGATGTCCACCACGCACACGTCGTCCCGCCGCTCGTCCGCGAGCATCGTGGCGAGCAGCGTCTCCAGGGAGTCCGTTGCGCCGCAGCCATGGGTGCGCACCGCCTCGGCCAGCCGGTCCAGGCCCGCATCGAGGCTCTCGCCGGGGCGTTCGACCAGGCCGTCGGTGTACAGCAGCAGCCGGTCCCCGGGTTCCAGACGGAGTTCCGCCGACTCGTAGGCGGGGGCCGCGGTCGCGCCGAGCAGGATGCCGCCGGGCCGGTCGAGGTAGCGCACCTCGCCCCGGCGCACGAGCAGCGGCGGCAGATGGCCGGCCTGCGCCCAGGCGAGGACGTGCCGGCCGGGGTTGTAGCGGGCGAGGACCAAGGTGGCGGTGCTCTGGTTGTCGCGGGAGTGCAGCAGCAGGTAGTTGAGCCGCGCCAGCGCCCCGGTCAGCGAGGAGCCGGTGGTGACCATGCCCTTGGCGGTGAACCGGAGCTGGGCCATCGTGGCCACGGCGTCGATGCCATGGCCCGCCACGTCCCCGACCACGAACAACGCGTCGTCGTCGGGCAGTTCGATGGCGCTGAACCAGTCGCCGCCGACGTGTATGCCGGACTGCGCCGGCAGGTACGCGACCTCGACGCGCAGCCCGGCCAGCCGCACCGGCTTGACCGGCAGCGGCAGCAGGGCGTGCTGCAGCCGGGCGGCCAGAGCCCGCTCGGCCTGCAGGATCCCGCGCTGCAGAAGCATCGCGCGCTCGCTCTCGACGAGCGCCAGTTCCGCGCTGCGCTGCGGGGTGAGGTCCTGGACGAAGCCGTGCACCTCGACGGCGGTGCCGTCCGGCGCGGTGACGGCCTCCGCGACGAGCCGCAGGTGCCGGACACCCTCGGGTGTGTCGATACGGAACGGCATGTCGAACGGCCGGGCGTGGCGGATCAGTTCGGCGATCGCGTGGGTGAGCGGCCCCGCGTCCTCGGGCAGGGCCAGGTCCGGCAGCCGTTCGAGGCCGAGCGGCTGCTGCCCGCCGGGCCGGCCGAGAACGGCGTACGCCTGCTCGGACCAGGAGATCTCCTGGGTGAGCAGGTTCCAGTTGGCCCAGCCGAGGTTGCCGAGCCGCTGGACGTCGGACAGGCGCTGCTCCTGCCGGTCCGCGGTGTCGTGCCGCAGCCAGGTCACCAGCAGCCCGTCGCCCAGCGGCGCGGCCCGCACCGAGTAGGTGGCGGCCAGGGGCACCTCGCCGACCGCGTCCTGGTAGACGAACGGCTCGCTCTCGAACGGCACGCCCGTGTGCAGGGCCTGGAGGTAGCCGTGCCACAGCGGCTCGCCGGCGACGGACGGGTAGCTCTCCAGGACCTGTCTGCCGACCATTTCCCGGCCGGTGCGGCCGAACACGTCGACCGCCTCCGAGGTGGCGGCCTCGATCCGGTAGTCCTCCACCTCGCCCGAGGCGGCGCGCAGCGGGGTCAGCAGGATCGCCGCGCCCGGCAGCGCGTCGAACACCGACTGCACGGTCTGGGCGACGCCGTCACCGGTGTGTTCCTGGGAGGTGTCGAAGGCGCGCAGCCGGCCCGCGCACAGCCGGGCCACGGCCCGCAGCAGCTCGCGTTGCCGCGGTGCGAACGGTCCGCCGCGCCGGCACAGCACACCGAGGGCGACGCTTGCCGTGTCCCCGGCCGGCACGGGCAGCCAGGCCCGGCTGGGCCACCGTTCCGGGGCCTGCCCGAGCAGCAGGAACCGGTCGCTCTCCGCTTCGAGGTCCTCCAGCCACCGCGGCTCGCCGGACCGCAGGGCGTCGAGCGGGACCACTCCGCTCACCGGGGGCACGAACCGCCACTGCGCGGCGAGGGTGGCGTCGATGCCCGCGTGCCCGATCAGTTCCAGCCCGTCCTCGGGCAGCCGCTCGTACAGCATCACGGCGTCGGCGTCCGTCTCGGGCGCGAGGTGGTCGAGCAGGCACTGGGCCAGTTCGTGCGGCGTGCCGACCCGGACCAGGTCCCGGCCGATGTGCGCGAGTATCTTCGCCAGTTCCACCGTGCCGGTGGGCGCGACGTCCCAGGATCCGGCGGAGCGCGTTCCGGCGGGGGCCGTCGGTGCGGCGGGGGGCTGCCCTTTCGGCGGCAGCAGGGCGCCGAGGGTGAGCCAGCACTGTTCGAGGAGCGTGCGGTTGCCGTCCTGGGCGCGCTGCAGCAGCTCGTCGTGCGCGGCTTCCGGGGTGCACCCGGCGACGGCCATCAGCACGCCCTTGGCCCGCTCCAGGACCGCCGAGGTGGCGGCCAGGTCCCGAAGTCGTTCCATCTCCGCGCGCTGCCGGGCCACGACCTTCGCCAACGCTGCAAGATCTGCGCCGGCCGGGTCCAGCGGGTGCACGGGCTCGCTCGTCACGCGACGAGCATGGCACATGCGGAGCCGTTCGATCACTCGTCTGCCGGGTCGGGATTCATATGAGCTGTGCACGAACTTCTTGCAAGGGGTTCACACCAGCCCCTGCCCGGGGCGCCGGGCGGCACCGCGGACCGTTCGCGCGCGGGGAGTGCTGCGCCGAGCCGTTGACCGGCGGGATCGCCGGCCGGGCCGGCGGATCAGCGGCCCGCGCCCCGTGCGGCCAGGGCCTCGCTGACCGCGCGGACGCTGCGCGCGATGTGCTGGAGCTGCAGGACCTCGGCGGCGTACAGCTTGATCGTGTGCTCGATGACCGACTCGGGCAGTCCGAGCATCGGCAGCTCGGCCCGTGCGGTCTGCAGCGCGGTGCGGGCCACCCGGATCTCCTGCTGGACCTGCAGCTGCGCGTGCCGGGCGAGCAGGACGGGGTGGCGGATGAGCGCCGGATAGCTGGCGTAGCGCGCGGGGATCAGCTCGCGCAGCCACTTGGCCGCCGAGCGCTCCCAGTCGTACGAGCCCGGCGTCTTGACCTGGCAGGGCCAGTCTGAGCTGATACGGATGCTGGTCAGAGTCATGATCATCGCTTCCGGTGGGCGGCGTCGTGAGGGTGGTCCGACGGGTGCGGGGCGGCCCCGGTCTAGGGGATGACCGGGGCCGCCACGGGCGCGTCGTGCAGACGAAGCGCCCCGGCGCACCCCCGGCGCCGACGTGGGTAGGGGACGGCGGCTGGGGGTGTCCGTGCGGGGGCCCCGGGCGTCGGGATCCCGCGCTGCGTGGGGACGTGCGTACGCATGGGCGGTCCGTCGGCTTTCTCGGGGCGGTGTGCGAGCGGTGAGTCCGCGGGTGCGGACCGTCCCCGGAGCGGGCCGGGCGCGATCCGTGAGCAGTATTTATATATGCCGACTGCTTTGCAAGACGTATGAAAACATTCATGCGTGATTTGTCGTGGATGATCCCTGTCCAGGGCACGGAAGACCGCAGGATTTTCACGAGCGCGGCATGCGGACGCGCCAACCTGCCGGAATCAGTCCTTCATGAAGAACTGGTGCTGCTCGGACAGCTGCTCGTACTTCTCCAGACGGGCCTGGGTGCGCTCCGGATCGGCGTCGGTCATGGCCTGCAGCAGCGCGGCGGCCAGCACGCCCGGCGCGGCGTAGGAGTCGAACACCAGCCGTGAGCCGGTACCGGTGGCGAAGGTGACGTCGGCCTCGTCGGCCAGCGGCCCCAGCGCCAGGTCCGTCACCAGGGCGACCTTCAGCCCGGCCCCGCGCGCCACCCGGACCGCCTGCAGCGTCTCCCCGGAGTGCCGGGGCATGGCGAAGGCGAGCACCCAGGTGCCGCCGGCCTCGCGGCACTGCAGCAGCGCGTCGTAGGCCACGCTGCCGCCCCGGGTGACCAGGCGGACGTCGGGGTGGATCCGGCGGGCGGCGTAGCCGAAGTACTCGGCCAGCGACTCCGAGATGCGCAGGCCCAGCACGGTCAGCGGAGTGGACCGGGACAGCGCCCGGCCGACCTGGATCACCCGGTCGGGGTCGGCGAAGTCGCGCCGCAGGTTCTCCAGGTTCTCGATCTCGGCGTCGACGGCCGCCTGCAGTTCGTTGGCCCGGTTCTCCTCGCCCGGGCCGCCGGCCAGGGTGCTCAGCGCGATCGACTGGAGCCTCTCGCGCAGCGCGGGATAGCCGCTGAAGCCGACGGCGGCGGCGAAGCGGGTGACGGAGGGCTGACTGACCCCGACCCGGTCGGCCAGTTCGGTGATGGACAGGAACGCGGCCTCGGTGATGTGCTCGATCAGGTACTGGGCGATGCGCCGCTGTCCCGGCGACAGGCGCGGGCCGTCGAAGAGTTCCCTGAGCCGGGAGGTCGGTGCGGCCTCGGTCTCGGGCCCGGCCTTGCCCGAGGTGATCGCTGACGCCTGTGCGCGGGCCTGCTGCGGCGAGGGCACCGGTCCGTCTCCTTTGTCTGCCACAAGCACTCAACATAGCTCACAGACCGTGCTGAACAGGGGCTGAGCAGGAGGTTTCAGCGCCGGAAGAGGCTGATCGAACGGCCCACCGCACCGGCCGGCCGGCTGCTGGCGACCAGCTCGGCGAGCCGTCCGTGCGCCTTGGCGAGCGCGGAGTCAGACACCACCAGCAGCCCGTGCACCCGCACCGGCGGCACCGTACGCGGATCGGCGGCGTGGATGCCGTAGTACGACGGCACACCGCTGCCCTTGTACACCAGCCACACCCGCTCGCCCGGATACCGCTGCCGGAGCCGGTCGGCGAGCCGGCCCAGGTCCTGGCCCCAGTCCACGTTGGAGTCGTGCAGCAGCCGATGGGTGTGCGCCGGGCCGCCGAACGCCTCGTTGGAGTACGGCAGGTAGTACGGGAACGTCCGCGCCGAGCTCACGGCCGTGAACAGCACCAGCGCGGCCGCGGCCGCCGCCGTCCACCGCCGGGCGGGCCGTGGCACACAGGCCGCCGCCACCGCGAGGAACATCGGCACGAACAGCGCGTACCTCGTCCCGAAGTCCCGTGACCCCGTCATGGCCGCCGCGAGCAGCACCCCGGGCGGCAGCAGCAGGTGGGGCGCGGCGGGCCGCAACCGCCGCAGCGCCACGACCGTCACGGCACCGGCCGCGCCCAGCCCCAGCAGCCCGAGGGGTGTCTTCACCAGCAGGGCGGCCGGCAGGTAGTACCAGAGCGCGCCGGTGTACAGGTGCCCGAACAGAAAGCCCTGCCACGGCTGGTCCTCCAGCGCGAACTGCACCCGCATTCCGGCCCGGTACGCGTCCGGCACCGGCAGCAGGTCCACCAGGCGCCCGCGCAGCCCGTGCAGGGCCGGCACCGGCTCGGCGGGGGTGAACCGCAGACGCGGATCGACGGCCAGGTACACGGCCCAGACGACACCGACGGCCACCAGCGCCACGACGCCCGCCCCGGCGATCGCCGACAGCGGTTTCCGGCACCGGCCGCCGACGAGAGCGGACAACGCTTTCTGCCGCCTTCCGCCGACCGGCCCGGCGAGCAGGCGCAGGACACCGTGCGGGCGAGCGCCGCGCGCCCCCGCGAGGAAGGGGATGGGGGTGCGGCGGCGCGCGGCGGCCGGGCCCGCGAGGGCGATGGGCGCGTCCCGTGTGCCCGGCCGGACCTCTCGCCCCGGACCCGTGCCGGCGTCCGCCGGGGAGGCCGGTCGTCTCGCGCCCGTGCTCGCGGCGGGCCCACCCCTCGCCGCGCCCTTCGGGCCCCGGCCCGCGGCGAGCACGGACAGGGCGGCGAGGCCCATCAGTGCCGGTACCGCGGGCAGGGCGCTCATCTTGGTGGCCACGGCCGCGCCGAGACAGGCGCCGGCGAGGGGCAGATACCGCAGGGGCCGGCGCCGGGCCCGCCACACCAGCCAGGCCGACGTCAGCACGAACCCGGCCATCGGCACGTCCAGCGTCGCCAGCGAACCGTGCGCGATCAGGTCGGGCGAGAAGGCGTACAGCGCGAGCGCCACCAGACCGCCCGCCGTGCCCGCGAGATCACGGGCGAACGCGAACGCGACCAGCCCGAACAGCAGCGTCAGCGCGATCACCGGCAGCCGCGCCCACAGCATCACACGCCAGGGGTCGTTGCCCGACGCGTACAGCAGATGCCGGCCCACGTCCCCCTGGGTGCCGGTGTACGACGGGTCGTAGTGCGGGCGGGCCACCGCCACACCGGCCGCGATCAGCAGTTTGCCGAGCGGCGGGTGCTCGGGGTTGTAGCGGATCCGGTGCTCGTGCAGATAGTCCGTGGCCGTCGCCACGTACACCGGCTCGTCGATGGTCGGGGTCTGCTCGACGGCCGTGGTGACCATCGCCGCGGCCATCTGCGCGAGCAGCAGCGCGGCCAGCAGGGGCACCAGCCACCGCCGGTGGCGGCGCAGCCGGACGTACCGGCGGCCGGGGGCCGGCCGTGGCGGCCCCTCGGCGGGGGTCGTCCGGGTGAGGACCGGGTACTGTGCGCGCGCCATCATCCGCCCCGCGGTGGCACCGGCCGAGGGGCGGCGGGAACGTGCGCGGGCCGGATCATGGCCCTACTGTCGCACCGCTCCCGCCACCGGCGGCGTCACCGCTTCACGAGTCGTACCGGCAGACCTTCTGCCGTGTACACGGGTACGGCCCGCAGCCGGTGGGAGTTCACCGCGATCCGGCTGAACCGCCCGCGCAGCCGGGGAACGTCCGGCACCGGCAGGACGCCGCCCTCCGCCGGCGGCCGCTCGGCGACGGCACCCGCCTGTGGTGACGGTCGCCGTGGAGCGGCTCGCCGGGGCGCCCTCCCTGCTGTCCGGGCTGCCGTACGCGGCCGACGACGGCGACCGGGTGCGCCGTACCGCCGAGGGCGAGGTCACCTCGGCAGGCGGTCCGCGCCTCACCCACCCCGCGGGCCGCGGGCCCGACCACTTCGACTCCGGCGCCGAACTCACCCAGGAACAGGCCGCGTTCGCGCTCGCCGCCGACCCGCGCGGCTACGGCGACCCCGACGAGGGCTGGGGCCACCTGGTCTCCTCCACCGCCCTGGAGGCCGACCCGGCCCCGGGCGCACCGGAGGGGCCGCACCTGTTCGCCGTGCGCTTCGGACCCGGCGGCGCCTTCACGCCCGCCTTCGCTCACGACCGGCAGGGCCTGACGCTGCGCACCGAGGCGTTCGTCGCGGTGGTGGGAGAGCCGGGAGGCGAGGCCCGACCGCGGCTGCACGGCAGAGGCCGCCGGGCGCCGCGACAGGAGGTGCCGCGCGGTGCCGTCCGCGGGTCCGTCGCGGCGGGTCGCGCCCGCGCGGCGGAGCCGGGTGCCGTCACCGCCCCGCGCGCCTAGAGGGGCGCCCAGGTGGCGGACACCACCAGGTCCGCCCGGCCCCTGGTCGCCGCGACCAGGTCGGCGTTGCGCTGGTCCGTGCCCCGCACCCAGGCCACGGCCGCCGCGTGGTCCTTGCCGAACTCCTCGTGCCGGGCGACCAGCCGGCGGATCCGCTCGTCCTCGTCCGACTCGCAGAACCACGCCTCGTCCAGACAGGTCCGCACCCGCGCCCACGAACCCTCCGCCAGCAGCAGGTAGTTGCCCTCGGTCACCACCAGCCGGGCCGCCGGCGGCACCGGGATCGCGCCCGCGATCGGCTGCTCCAGCACCCGCTCGAACCCGGGCGCGTACACCACCTCGTCGGGGTCCTCGCGCAACCGCCGCAACAGCGCGGCGTACCCCGCCGCGTCGAACGTGTCCGGTGCCCCCTTGCGGTCCCGGCGGCCGAGCCGGTCCAGTTCGGCGTCGGCGAGGTGGAAGCCGTCCATCGGGACGTGCGCCGCCCAGGGCGGCCCGCCGGCGTTCAGGGCGCGCACCAGATGTTCGGCGAGGGTCGTCTTGCCGGCCCCGGGGCTGCCCGCGATGCCGAGCACGGCGCGTCGGCCGTCCCGGGGGAGTGCGCGGGCGCGGTCGAGGAGGTCGTCGAAGGTCAGCGGCACACAGCACAGTGTGTCACCAGGAGTTCGCGCGATGTGTGGCGTGCGCCACTCACTGGACGGCGCCCCACGGGGAACAGTGCTGGGTATGACTCAGCTCGGTCTTCCCGACGGAATCCAGGCCTGTCTGTTCGACCTCGACGGTGTCGTCACCAGGACGGCCGTCGTGCACGCGGCCGCCTGGAAGGAGACGTTCGACGCGTTCCTGCGGAACTACGCGGGGGAGCGGGGCAGGCCCTTCGATCCGGTCGCCGACTACGACGAGTACGTCGACGGCCGTCCCCGAGCCGACGGCGTCCGCGCCTTCCTCGACTCGCGTGGCATCCGGCTGCCCGAGGGCGGTCCCGACGACCCACCGGACGCCCGCACCGTGCACGGCCTCGGCAACCGCAAGAACGCCCTGCTGCTGGAGAAGATCCGCACCGGCGGCGTCGAGGCCTACGAGGGCACCCTGCGCTATCTGGAGGCGGTCCGCGCCGAGGGGCTGCGTACGGCGATCGTCTCCTCCAGCGCCAACTGCCAGGACGTGCTGCGCTCCGTCGGCGCCGAGCACTTCTTCGACGTACGGATCGACGGCGTGGTCGCCGCGGAACGCCGGCTGCCGGGCAAGCCGCACCCCGACACCTTCCTCGCCGCCGCCCGTGACCTCGGCGTCCAGCCGCCGCGGGCCGCCGTCTTCGAGGACGCGCTGGCCGGCATGGACGCCGGCCGCGCGGGCGGCTTCGGGTATGTCGTCGGGGTGGACCGGGTGGGGCAGACCGATGCCCTGTACGCCCACGGCGCGAGCGTCGTGGTGCAGGATCTCGCCGAGCTGGGAGGCAAGCAGTGATCACCGACCGGTCGTACGCCGTCGAGCCGTGGGCCGTCCGCGAGACCGCCCTCGACCTCGACGTCCTCGCCCAGAGCGAGTCGGTGTTCGCGCTGTCCAACGGCCATGTCGGCTGGCGCGGCAACCTGGACGAGGGCGAACCGCACGGCCTGCCCGGCAGCTACCTCAACGGCGTGCACGAGGTGCATCCGCTGCCGTACGCGGAGGCCGGCTACGGCTACCCGGAGTCGGGCCAGACGGTCATCAACGTCACCAACGGCAAGATCGTCCGGCTGCTCGTGGACGACGAGCCGTTCGACCTGCGCTACGGTCGGCTCGTCGCCCACGAGCGGGTCCTGGACCTGCGCCGCGGGGTGCTGGAGCGGACCTGCGAGTGGACCTCCCCGGCGGGCTCCACCATCCGGGTGCGCTCGACCCGGCTGGTGTCGCTGACCCAGCGCGCGGTGGCCGCGATCGCCTACGAGGTGGAGGCCGTCGACGACCGCAGCCGGGTGGTGATCCAGTCCGAACTGGTCGCGGGCGAGACCCTGCCGGAGCCGAACGGCGACCCGCGCGCGGCCATGGCACTGCAGTCGCCGCTGGAGCCGGAGGACCACTTCGCCTCCGGCAGCCGCCTACGGCTGGTGCACCGCACCCGGCGCAGCGGCCTGAGGGTGGCCGTGGCCGCCGACCACGTCGTCAGCGGCCCGGAGCGCACCACCACCCGCAGCGAGAGCGGCGCCGACGTGGCCCGGCTGACGGTCACCTCCGTACTGGAGCCCGGGCAGACGCTGCGGGTGGAGAAGCTGGTAGCCCACGGCTGGTCCGGCACCCGCTCGCTGCCCGCGATGGCCGACCAGGTGGACGCCGCGCTCGCCGCCGCCGCACACGACGGCTGGCGGGGCCTGCTGGCGGACCAGCAAGCCTGCCTGGACGACTTCTGGGCCCGCGCCGACGTGGAGGTGGAGGGTGACGAGGAGGTCCAGCAGGCGGTCCGCTTCGCCCTGTTCCACGTCCTGCAGGCCGGCAGCCGCGCCGAGCAGCGCGCCATCCCGGCGAAGGGCCTGACCGGTTCCGGCTACGACGGGCACGCCTTCTGGGACACCGAGATGTTCGTACTGCCCGTCCTCACCCACACCGCTCCGGCGGCCGTCGCCGAGGCCCTGCGCTGGCGGTACAACACCCTGGACGAGGCCCGCCAGCGCGCCGCCCAGCTCGGGCTCGGCGGGGCGGCCTTCCCCTGGCGGACCATCGCCGGACCGGAGGGCTCGGCGTACTGGCCCGCCGGCACCGCCGCCTTCCATGTGAACGCCGGCGTGGCCGACGCGGTGATCCGGTACGTCGAGTCCACCGGCGACACCGTGTTCGAGCGCGAGGTAGGCGTGGAGCTGCTGGTGGAGACGGCCCGGCTGTGGCGCTCGCTGGGCCACCACGACGGACACGGCGCCTTCCACATCGACGGCGTCACCGGCCCCGACGAGTACAGCGCGGTCGCCGACGACAACACCTACACCAACCTCATGGCCCGGCAGAACCTGCTCGCCGCGGCCGACGCCGCCGAACGCCACCCGCGCGAGGCGGCCCGGCTCGGCGTGGACGAGGAGGAGACCGCGTCCTGGCGGGACGCCGCCGAGGCGATGCACTTCCCGTACAACGACGAACTGCGCGTGCACGAGCAGCACGCCGGGTTCACCCGCTACCAGCGCTGGGACTTCGCCGGCACCCGCGCCGACCAGTACCCGCTGCTGCTGCACTTCCCCTACTTCGACCTCTACCGCAAGCAGGTCGTCAAGCAGGCCGACCTGGTGCTGGCCATGTACACCTGCGGCGACTTCTTCGAGAAGGGGCACGGCGAGGCGGGTGCCGACGGCGCGGACCAGGTCGCCCGCAACTTCGCCTACTACGAGCCGCTCACCGTCCGGGACTCCTCCCTGTCGGCCTGCTGCCAGGCCGTCATCGCCGCCCAGACGGGCCATCTCGACCTCGCCTACGCCTACACCACCGAGGCGGCCCTGATGGATCTGCAGGACCTGGAGCACAACACCCGCGACGGGCTGCACATCGCCTCGCTGGCCGGTACCTGGATGGCGCTGGTGGCGGGCTTCGGCGGGATGCGCCGCGACGGCGAGCGCCTGCGGTTCGCGCCGCGCCTGCCCGAGCGGCTGAGCCGGCTCGCCTTCAACGTCGAGTTCCGCGGCCGGCGGCTGCGCGTGGACATCGGCGCGGACAAGGCGACGTACGCGCTGCTGGACGGGCCGCCGCTGACCCTGCGCCACCATGGTGAGCCGGTCACGGTGTCCGCCGACGAGCCGGCCGTGCGGACCGTGCCGCCGGCCCGCCGGCGACCGGCTCCGGAGCAGCCGCCGCATCGCGCCCCGAACGGGGGCTAGGCGCTCCCCTGTGCGGGCCGCGACATGCCGGCAGGCGTCCGCGCACCACCGGGCTCCCGGTCCCGCCCGCATGTCGGCACCACCACGCGCTTCTCGTGGGCGCTCTCAGCTGAGCACGCCCGACAGCTGTCGCACCAGGTCGCTCGTCGCGTCGGCGGCGAGCAGCGCCGCCAGCGTGCCCAGCAGGAGGACGGCGAGCGCGACCGGCCACAGGCGCGGGGGCGGGCTCGTCTGCAGGGCCGCGACGCGCCGGGTGACCGCCCGGTCGGTGAAGTGCAGCGCGCACGGCCCGGCCCCGCCCGCGGTGAGCGCGGCCCGGGCCAGCGCCCGGGCGGTGGTCCGCCGGTCGCCGACCGCGGCCGCCGCCTGCTCGTCGGCCCACCGCTCCACGAGGAAGCCGACGGCCGTACGCACCGGGCCGAGCAGCGGATCGGCCGCCGCCGCGAGCGTCGCCGCCGTGACCAACGGGCCGTGCCGGTGGGCGAGATGGGCCCGCTCGTGCGCGAGGAGCACCCGCCGCTCGGCGGGCCGCAGGGCGCTCAGCATGGCCGAGGTGACCAGGATCCGGCCCGGCCGGCCCGGGATCGCGAAAGCCCGCGGCGTCGCGGAGGCGGCGACGATCAGCTCGGTGTCCGCCGGATGCCCCGCGCACAGCCGGCGCAGGGCCCGCCGGGTACGGAACTCCGCGCGCACGGCCCGCCGCACCCGCAGGGCGATCACCACCAGGGCCAGGCACGCGGCGAACCCGATCACCCCGGGCACCGGATCGGCGACCGGATGCCCGTCCTCGCGGGCCTCGCGGATCACCGGGGGCACGTCCCCGAGGAGCGCGGCGGCCAGCAGGACCAGCGACCAGGCGGTGGCCACGGCGGTCAGCACCGCCGCCGAGGTCAGCACACGCGCGGCGAGGGCCGGAGCGACCCGCCGGGCGATCACCGGCCCGGCCGCCGACAGCAGCAGCGACAGCACCAGCGGGCTGTACACGTCGAACCTCATGCGCCGCCTCCGGCGAGCAGCTCGCGCAGCGCCCGCTCCTCCTCGGGACGCAGACCGGTCACGAACTGCTGGAGCGCGGCGATCGGGTCCGGGCCCCGGTCCAGGGCCTCGTGCATCGCCTCGGCGGTCAGCTCGGCCGCGTTCTTCGCCGGCCGGTACGCGCCGCGCCGCCCGTCGGCGTCCCGCAGCACCAGCCCCTTGTCGTAGAGGCGTTTGAGGATCGTGTGCACGGTGTTGTAGGCGAGGGCGCCGTCGATCCCGGCCTGGATCTCCGCCGGGGTCAGCGGCCGCTCGGTCGCCCAGAGAGCGGCCAGCACTTCGCTCTCCAGCGCACCGGCGCTGCGCCGCTCCGCCCTGCCGCGGGACCCTGTGCCAGCCATGCTCCAACCTTACAGCGCGTAGTGCCGGCGGCCGGCTGGCCCCGTCCACCCGGCACAGGGCACGGAATCGGGTTAGTTTGTCGGTGTTTTCCCGTGGATCGACGAGGTCCTCATGTCGCCGTGTGCGCCACCCCGCGGCGCCCCTACAGGCTGTAGGGTGACCGTGATCCGCACGCCGAGGGGCAGAGGGGTGACGATGGCCGGGAGCCCGCACGCCACACTCGCCGGGCTGCGGCGCGAGCGTCCGCACCGCACGCCGGACGGGGCCCGGCGGACCCGGTGCACGACCACGCTCGCGGCCGTGGCAGCCGCCTTCACCCTGGCCCAGCTGCTCCTCGTCCGGCCCGGCATGGGCCTGGGCTGGGACGAGACGGTCTACGTCAGCCAGGTCAGCGCACACGCCCCCGCCGCCTTCTTCAGCGCGCCCCGAGCCCGGGGCGTCTCCCTGCTCGT
The DNA here is from genome assembly GCF_014649495.1 of Streptomyces filipinensis. Classification (GTDB taxonomy): domain Bacteria; phylum Actinomycetota; class Actinomycetes; order Streptomycetales; family Streptomycetaceae; genus Streptomyces; species Streptomyces filipinensis. Next base: position 37,047 of record NZ_BMTD01000007.1, read on the forward strand.
CGCGCCCGTCGCCTCCTGGTCGTCCTCCACGGCGCTGCTGCGGATCTACCTCGCGGTCCTGTCCGGCCTCGCCCTGTTCCTGGCCCTGCGTGCCTGGCGCGGCCTGTTCCCGGCCCGTGTCCTCGGCCTCGCCGGCGCCCTGTTCGCGTCCCTGTGGGTGACCCTCTTCTACGGCCCGCAGGCCATGCCCAACTACTGGGTCGCCGTGGGCGCCCTGGCCGCCGCCGGCTGCTTCCTGCGCTCCCTCACCGGCCCCGGGCGCTCCCCGTACCGGGGACTGGCGGCCAGTGCCGCGCTCATGGCCTGGATGCGGCCCATGGACGCGGTCTGGGCGGTGCTGCCGCTGCTCGTCCTCGCCGTCGCCCGGCGCCACTGGCGGCCGCTCGCGGTGCTGCTCGCCGGACTCGCGGCCGGCGCCGCCGAGTGGGTCGCCGAGGCCTACGTCCGCTACGGCGGCCCGGTGCGCCGCCTGGCCGACGGCTCGGCGATCCAGGGCGGCCTCGGCCGGCACTTCGCCGTGGTCGACCAGCTGCGCAGCCTCGGCGGCCGGACCCTGTGCCGCCCCTGCACCGGCGAGCTGCCCCCGCCGGTGGTCCTGGTGTGGTGGTTCGTCCTGCCGCTGCTCGCCGTGCTCGGGCTCACCGTCGCCGCCCGCGCCCGGCGTACGGTGCCCACGCTGCTGCCGTTCGCCTGTGCGGCGACCACCGCCTTCCCCTACCTGTTCCTGATCGACTACGCGGCCCCGCGTTTCCTGCTGCCCGCCTACGCCCTGCTCGCCCTCCCGGCCGCCGACGCACTGGTGCACCTGGTCACCGCACCGCGCAGGCGCAGGCGGCCGGCCGCCGTCACGCTGCTGGGCCTGGGGCTCGCCGCCCACCTGGGGGTGCAACTGGCCGTCCTGACCCACACGGTGGACGCCACCACCGCGCAACACGCCAGCTGGTCCCGCACGGCCGCCGCCCTCCACCGGCTCGGCGTCCGCCCGCCCTGCCTGCTCACCGGGAACGAGGCCATCCCGATCGCGTTCTCCACCGGCTGCGCCTCCGCCGCGACGAGCGGACACAACGCCAACAGCACCGAGCAGGCCATCGCCGGCACCGCCCGGCGGATCCCCGTCGCCGTCCTGGTCCCCGCCGGGTCCCGGCCGCCCGGATACGCCCGCGACTGGCCGGCCGAGTCCTTCGACGGCGGGCGGCTGTACCACCACGTGCCGGGGAGCGGCCGATGACGGCACCGGCGCAGCTCACCGTCTCCCTCGGCCGGCGCCGCGCCTGCTGGCACGCCGGCGTCCTGCTCGCCGTCCTGCTCGGCGGGCTGTACCTGGGCCGCCGGCACTGGCCCGCGGTCGAGCACGGGGCCTGGCGGCTGGCCGGCGCCGACCCGGGCTGGCTCCTGGCCGGCGCGGCGGTGGCCGTGTGCACCTGGGCCGCCTCGGCGCTCGCCCAGCAGGGCGCGGTCGTGCCACCGCTGCCCGGGCCGCGGCTGGTCGCCGCCCAGTTCGCGGCCTCCGCCGCGGGGCACCTGCTGCCCGCGGGGCTCGGTGCGGGGGCGGTGAACCTGCGGTTCCTGATGCGCTGCGGACTGCCGGCGGGCCGCGCGGCCAGCGCCGTCGCCGTCAAGGCCACCGCCGGTGCCACCGCGCGGCTGGCGCTGATCGCCGTGCTCGCCCCCGGCTGCCCGGGCCTGCTGCGCCTGCCGTCTCTCAGCCCCACGGCCCTCGCCGTCGCCTTCGGCGGCCTCCTCCTGCTCGCGGCCTTGCCGGCGAGCCCCTGGTGGGGCCCCTGCCGACGAGCCCTGTCCGGCGTCCTGGCCGACATCCGCGCCCTGCACCTGCGCCCCGTGCGAGCCGCGGCCCTGTGGGGCGGCTCGCTGGCCTTCGCCGCGCTGCACTGCCTGGTCCTCGCCGCCGTCGGCCGGGCGGTCGCACTGCCGTTGCCGCCGCTGCAGGTGGCCCTGCTGTACCTCGCCGCGAGCAGCGCCGCCGCGCTGCTGCCGACCCCGGGCGGCCTCGGCTCCCTGGACGCGGCGCTCGCCCTCGCCCTGACCGTCGCCGGTGCCCCCGGGGCGGCCGCCGCCTCGGCCGTGCTCGGTTACCGGCTGCTGACCGTGTGGCTGCCGCTGCTTCCGGGACTGCTCGTCCTCGCGGTGCTGGTGCGGCGCAAGGCGCTGTGAGTGGACGCGGAGTTTCCGGCGCGCCCGCCGCAGGTAGGACTCGGATGTCACGTGCTGCCACACGAGGGGGAGAGCCATGCCGGGCAACGACACCGCGGGGCTGCCGAGCGAGGCGTTCTTCACGCCGGGGACGCACACCCGCCCGGACGGACCGCACGCCCTGCCCTGACCCCGTCCCGTGCCCGGGCGCTCAGGATGCGTTCAGGTCCCCTTGGCGGCGTCGGCACCTCGCGGTCATCCTCGGGATGGTCGTCTTCCTGATCGTGACCCGCGAGGACGTCACCGAGGAGCGGCCGGACCAGCCGACGCGCTGACGGCGGTCATCCAGCGGGCAGCGTGACCACGAACCGCGCCCCGGGCCCGTGCCGGGGGTCGTGGAACACCTCGCCGCCGGCCGACCGGGCCAGGCGGCGGGCCAGGGGAAGCCCCAGGCCGGCGCCGCCGTGCCCGTCGCCGGGGTCGGCCCGCTTGCCGGGCTGGAAGAGCACCTCCGTGAAGTCGCCGGGCACCCCCGGACCGTCGTCCGTCACCTCCACCCGTACGCCGCCGTCCACCGGGCTCGCCGTGAGCGTGACCGTCGTACGGGCATAGCGCACCGCGTTGGCCAGCAGCGGGCTGACGATCCGTTCGAGCAGCGCGGGCCGCACCCCGGCCGTCAGCGCTCCGGCAGCGCCCCCGACGGTGATCCGCACCGCGTCCGGGGCGGCCACGGCCGCGGACAGCCGGTGCAGCACCGCCGGCACATCGGCGGTGCCGGGTGCCGTCGGCACCCCCTCGCGGGCTTCGGTGAGCAGGGTGTCGCACACGGTGCGCATCGACTGCGCGGCCCCGGCCAGCACTTCGTGGGAGGCCCGGGTCTCGGCGGCGGAGCGAGGCCGGGAGCGCCACCAGTCCAGCTCGGCGACGATCCGGCTGAGCGGGGTGCGCAGCTCGTGCGACAGCTCGCCGGTCAGCTGCTGCTCGTGCCGCAGCACCGCCCGGATCCGGTCCAGCAGGGCGTCCAACGAGGCGCCGAGCGCGGCCAGTTCGGCAGGCCGCCCCCGGCCCGTGAACCGCTCCTGGGAGCCCACGGCACTCCACTGCGTCGCCTGCTCCGTCATCGCGCGCACCGGGCGCAGCGCCCGCCCCACCGCCAGCCGGGTCAGCGCATAGGTGCAGGCGAGCATCACCGCGTCCAGCGCGAACGAGCCCAGCAACAGCGTCTCGGCCGAGTTGCGGTACGGCGCGAGGTCCAGGGCCGTGACCACGGTGGCCCGAGCGCCGGCACCGGGCACCGGCTCCGCGCACAGCCGTACCGTGTCGGGGCCGTGCACCACGGCACAGCCCCGCCGGCCGCGGGCGGCCAGGGCGCCGGCGGCGCGGGTGAGCGCGCCGGCCCCGGACGGAGGCTGCTCCAGCAGCCGGCCGCCCGCGTAGATCCACGCGTTGGTGTCCAGCAGCCGGTCACCGGAGGTCTCCAGCACCCGCACCCGGCCGTGCCGGGTGTCGACCGTCGTGGCGACGGCCGCGGCGCGGGTGCGCAGCTCGTCGTCCGCCTCCCGCTGGAGACGGTGGCGGACCACCGTGTTGAACACCACGGTGAGGATCACCATCAGCAGCGCGGCCGTGGTCAGCGCGGCCAGGGAGAGCCGGCCGCGCAGCGTGCGGGGCGCGAGACGGGCGGAGGCACGGGCGCCGACACGGCCCAGGGACGAGGGCGTACGGCTGCCCGACGGGCCGGCGTCGCGGGGCAGCGGCGGCCGTCCGTTCGCGGGCAGCGGTCGGGAGCGGGGGCGAAGTGGCCGGATGCGGGCGAGCAGGGGGCGGGTGCGGCCGGTGGGGGTCATGTGAGGCGGTGGCCGATCCCGCGTGCCGTGGCGATCGTCCGTTCGCTTCCCGCCGTGCGCAGCTTGCGGCGCAGCCGGGTCAGGTACTGGTCCAGCGTGTTGTCGCTGACCTGCGCCCCCTCCGGCCAGCCCGCGCGCAGCAGATCGCGGCGCCGCACCAGCTCCCCGCCGGCCGCGGTGAGCGCCGCCAGCAGCCGGAACTCCGTCGGGGTGAGGTCGACGCGCCTGCCGTGCACGGTGGCGCTGTGCCGGACGGCGTCCAGGAGCAGTCCGCCCGCGGGGGCGGAGGCGGGCGGGGGAGCGGTCCGGCGCAGGGCGGCGCGCAGCCGCGCGGCCAGCTCGGCGAGGTGGAAGGGCTTGGGCAGGTAGTCGTCGCCGCCCGCCGAGAAGCCCGACAGGCGGTCGGTGAGCCCCTGCCGTGCGGTCAGGAAGAGGACCGGGGCGAGGAAGCCGTTGGCGCGCATCGCCTGGCAGACGTCGCGGCCGTCGGCGTCGGGCAGTCCGACGTCCAGCACGACGGCGGACACGTCCGGTGCCGCCAGGCGCAGGGCGGTGGCGCCGTCGCCGGCGCAGACCGTGTCGAAGTCCTCGTCGTGCAGCCCACGGCGCAGCACGTCACGCAGGGCGTGATCGTCCTCGACGATGAGGATCCTGGGGCGCATCTCTCTCCACCGGCCCGTCGGCCGTGTCGCTGGGATGGGACGTGCCCGGTTCGGGGGCACGCGGGACGTGTGGGCCGGGCAGCCACCGGGCCGCGGCGCAGACGAGCACCCCGAGCCAGCCGACGGCGAACAGCCAGCCGCCGACCACGTCGGTGAACCAGTGCACGCCGAGGTAGACCCGGGTCAGCCCGACGCCCGCTCCCCAGCAGGCGGCCAGCGCGCACAGCACGGTCCGGCCGCGCGGGGCGCGCAGGCACAGGGCGAGGATCAGCAGGCCGGCCGTCAGGGCGCTGGTGGTGGTGTGGCCGGAGGGGAACGACCAGCCGGAGGCGTGGGTCCGCCACTCCCAGCGCGGCGGCCGGGCCCTTGCGACCAGGTCCAGCACGCCGTACCGCACCGCCTGGCCCGCGGCGAGGCAGAGGGCGCCGAGCGCCACGGCCACCAGCCGCTGCCGCACGGTGCGTCCCGCGATCAGCCCGGCCAGGGCCACCAGGACGTACGGCACGACCCCGGTCCCCGTGGCGGTCAGCGCGCGGGCCACCGTCACCGCCACCGGCGGCCGGTGTCCCACGGACCAGGACAGCAGGGCCTGGTCGGGATACAGCGGGCCGCCCCGACGGCTCACCACCAGCGCGGTCAACGCCGCGAACGCCATCCAGGCGCCCAGCGCCGCCGTGCCCCCCGCGTCCGCGAGCCTGCCGGGCCTCATGCCGGTCCCGACACCAGCAGCGGACGCAGCCAGGTGCCCGACAGCCGGTCCGCGAGCCCCTTCGGCCGGCGCCGCAGGGCGAGCATCGTGAGGTGAGCCACCAGCCCGCCGAGCGCCGCCCCCGCGACGACGTCGTGCGGATAGTGCACCCCGACCCACACCCGGGAGGCCGCCATGGCGAGGGCGCACACCGAGGCCACCGCGCCGAGGCGCCGGGAGACGGAGAACAGGGCGACCGCGGCGGCGAAGGCGACCGCGGTGTGGTTGCTCGGGAACGACCAGTCACCGCGCGCGGGACACGCCTCCAGTGTGCGCAGGACCAGCCGGCGGCACGGCCGGTCCTCGGCCACCAGCGGCTTCACGGCGCTGTTCACCCCGAAGGCGACCACCACCGCCACCGGCACGGCGAACGCCGTCAGCGCCGCGTTCGCCCCGTCCCGGCGGGCCCGCCACCAGCCCACGACCATCAGCAGCGCGAACACCGCCAGCCCGTACGCCGACCAGCCGGCTATCAGGTCGTCCAGCCAGGCGGGGGACCGGTGGGCGAGGTCCACCACGCCGGTGTAGAGCGGCCCGTCCACCGACGAGCCCGACAGGGCGTACGTCATCCGCGGGCCTCCTCCTTGGCCGCCCTGCGGGAGCGCAGTACCTCGGCGACCAGCGGGAGCAGGGACACGACGACGATCAGCGCGATCACCGGCAGCAGGTACCGGTCGACGTTCGGGATCGAGGAGCCCAGCGCGTATCCGGCGAGGGTCAGGCCGAGGCTCCACACGAGCCCGCCCGCCACCTGCCAGAGGGTGAAGGTCCGCGCCGGGACGCCGAGGGCGCCCGCCATCGGGTTCAGCACCGTGCGCACCACCGGCACGAACCGCGCCAGCACGATGGCCTTCGCGTGGCCGTACCGCTCCAGCAGTTCCTCCGCGCGCCGCGCGCCCTCGCGCAGCTTCGCCGACCGGCTGCGGGCCAGCAGCGCGCCGCCCGCCTTCCGGCCCAGCAGGAACCCGCACTGCGAGCCGGCCAGGGCGCCGACGGCCGCCGTGACGAGCAGCGGCCCGAGCGAGAGGTGCACCGAGCCATCGGACGCGCCCGTGCACAGCAGCCCCGCCGTGAACAGCAGGGAGTCCCCGGGCAGGAAGAACCCGATCAGCAGGCCCGTCTCCGCGAAGAGCACCACGCCGACGCCGAGCACGCCGAAGGCGGCGAGCAGGGAGTGTGCGTCGAGCACGTTGACCGCGAGCTGCGACGCCAGGTGTGGGGGAGTGGCCATCGCCGTACGCCCTTTCCTTCGACTTGCTCCGACAAGATCCGACTACATATTTGTAGACGGTCTACCGACCTGTAGACGAACGGAGGGTGTCCAACGTTCCGGGACTTTGCCCGGCCATTGCCGCTTTATGACCGACCGACTACATGCCCGTAGTCATGATGGTCCGCGAAGGTAAGGCATGCCTTCACTAACCTGGGAGGGCTGCAGGGCATGTGGGACGACGCGTTTCCGAGTTTCCTGATCGGACTCAGGGAGGGACTCGAAGCCGGACTGATCGTCTCCATCCTGGTCGCCACCCTGGTGCGGGCCGGGGCGCGCTCCCGCCTGCCCCAGGTCTGGACCGGGGTGCTGGCCGCCGTCGCCGTGGCGATGAGCTTCGGCGCGGTGCTCACCTTCACCGCCGCTTCCATGCCGCAGACCGCCCAGGAGGCGTTCGGCGGCACCCTCAGCGTGATCGCCGTCGCGTTCGTCACCGCCATGGTGTTCTGGATGCGCCGCTCGGCCCGCAGCCTCTCCGGCGAGCTGAAGGAGAAGGTGACCGGCGCCCTCGCCATGGGCTCCGGGGTGCTGATCCTCACCTCGTTCCTCGCGGTCGGCCGTGAGGGCCTGGAGACGGCCCTGTTCCTGTGGACCACCGCGCAGGCGGCCGGCGAGTCGGCCGGCCCGCTCACCGGCGCCGGCATCGGCCTGGTCCTCGCGGCCGGCCTGTGCTGGGGCCTGTACCGGCGCGTCCTGAAGATCAACCTGACGCGGTTCTTCACCTGCACCGGCGCCGTCCTGATCGTCATCGCCGCCGGCGTCCTCGGCTACGGCCTGCGCGATCTGCAGGAGGGTGGCGTCCTGCCCGGCCGGTCCGCCTACGCGGTGGACCTCGCCGGCGGTGTGGACGCCGGCTCCTGGTACAGCACCCTGGTCCAGGGCGTCTTCAACCTCACCCCGACCATGACCTGGCTCCAGGTGGTGGCCTACGCCGCCTACCTGGCCGTCGTGATGACCCTGTTCGTGCGCGGTGTACGGACCACGCCCCCGAAGCCGGCGGAGGAGCGCCCCGCGGGTGAGCCGAAGGCCGCCCGGCCCGAGCGGCGCCGGCCGGTCTGGGTGGTGCCGGCCGTCGTGGTCGCCGTACCGGCCGTGCTCGCCGGGCTCGTCGTCGCCCTCTCCCGGCCCAAGCCCGCCGGCGACCAGACCGTCGCCGTCTCCGAGACCGAGTGCGGCAAGGGCTTCCGCGCGCCCAAGCCGGGCCGGCAGACCTTCCAGATGCGCAACACCGGCGGCAAGACCTCCGAGGTGTATCTCATCGACCCGTCGACCAGCGCGGTCTACGGCGAGATCGAGGGCCTGGCCCCAGGCACCACCCGCGACCTCGTCGCCACCGTCGCGGGCGGCACCTACGCCTGGCGCTGCGTCCCCACCGGCGGCCGGGCCGTCACCTCCAGGACGGTGACCGTGAGCGGCGGCGGCGCGGCCAAGCCGGTCGTCCCCGTCTCCGAGCAGGACCTCGCCGCACCCCTGAAGGCGTACAAGACGTACGTCGAGCAGGGCCTGGACACCCTCGTCACCCAGACCCGCACCCTCGACGACGACATCGAGCACGGTCACCTGGACAAGGCCCGCACCGACTGGCTCACCGCCCACCGCACCTACGCCTCCCTCGGCGCCGCCTACGGCACCTTCGAGGACTACGACCAGAAGATCGACGGCCGCGCCGACGGACTGCCGGACGGCGAGCGGGACAAGGACTTCACCGGCTTCCTGCGGATCGAGTACGGCCTGTGGCACGGCCAGGGCGCGGACGACCTGCGGGCCCCCGCCCGGCAGCTCGCCGCCGACGCCGCCGGACTGCGCACGGCGTTCCCGGCCCAGGACTTCGACCCCGGCGACCTGCCGCTGCGCGCCCACGAGATCCTGGAGAACACCCTCCAGTTCGAGCTGACCGGCGACACCGACGAGGGCAGCGGCACGAACCTGGCCACCGCCGACGCCAACCTCGCCGGCACCCGCGAACTGCTCACCGTCCTCAAGCCGCTGCTCACCACCCGTGCACCCCGGCTGCTCCCGACGGTCGACGCCGACGCCGCCCGAGTGCAGAAGCTCCTGGACGCCGCCCACCACGGCACCGACTGGACCCCCGTCGACCGGCTCGCCGCCGCCGACAAGCAGCGCCTCGACGGCGCCACCGGGCAGCTGCTGGAAGACCTCGCCCCCGTCCCGGACCTCCTTGAGATCCGGAAGTCCGCCTGATGACCACCGCGCACCCGCACCGCCAGCACCTCGAAGGGAACCCGCCGATGCCGACCGCCGACACGCCGACCTGCCCCGCCGGCCCCGCCCGCCGCTCCTTCGTGCGGACCGCCCTGGGCGCCGGCGCCGCCGGAGCGGTCCTGGCCGGCGGCGGCTTCGCCCTCGGCGAGAGCGGCGGCACGGCCGAGGCGGGGACCCCCGGTCCGGACGGCGGAGCCAAGGTCGCCTTCCACGGCGCTCACCAGGCCGGCATCATCACCCCGGCACCGGCCGCCGCGACCTTCGTCTCCCTCGACGTCATCGCCGACGACCGCAAGGGCCTGACCGACCTGCTGAGGACCATCACCGAGCGGGCCCGCTTCCTCACCTCCGGTGGCACCCCCGCCGACCTCGGCGTCGGCGCGCCGCCCTCCGACAGCGGCATCCTCGGCCCCGAGGTCCCCTCCGACGGCCTCACCGTCACCGTCGGCGTCGGCGCGTCCCTCTTCGACGACCGCTACGGCCTCGCCAAGGCCCGGCCCGCCCGGCTCACCCCCATGCGGACCTTCCCCAACGACAACCTGAACGCCGCCGAGTGCCACGGCGACCTGTCCCTGCAGATCTGCGCCCAGAGTCAGGACACCGTGCTGCACGCGCTGCGCGACATCGCCCGGCACACCCGGGGTGCCCTGCAGATCAAGTGGCGCATCGACGGCTTCCAGAACGCCCCGCGCCCCGCCGGCGCCCAGCGCAACCTGCTCGGCTTCAAGGACGGCATCGCCAACCCCGACGTCACCTCCGCCCGGGAGACGGACAAGCTGATCTGGGTCGGCGCCGGCCAGGGCGAACCCGCCTGGACCGAGGGCGGCAGCTACCAGGTCATCCGGATCATCCGGATGCTCGTGGAGTTCTGGGACCGGGTCTCGCTCACCGAGCAGGAGAAGATGTTCGGCCGCCGCAAGGACACCGGCGCCCCGCTCGACGGGGCCAGGGAGACCGACATCCCCCAGTACGCCAAGGACCCGCACGGCACCGCGATCCCGCTCGACTCGCACATCCGCCTCGCCAACCCGCGCAAGGCGGAGACGGACGGCTCCCGCATCCTGCGCCGCGGCTACAACTACGACCGGGGCGTGGACAACGTCGGCAACCTCGACATGGGCCTGGTGTTCTGCTGCTACAACCAGGACGTCAAGCGCCAGTTCGAGGCGGTGCAGACCCGGCTGATCGACGAGCCCCTGGTCGACTACATCTCCCCGACGGGCGGCGGCTACTTCTTCGCCCTGCCCGGCGTCCGGGACGCGAAGGACTGGCTCGGCCGGGGCATGCTCTCCGCCTGACCGGCCGCCGCGTCCCCCGCCTCCCGCTCTTCCGGCGGCAGGCCTTTCCCTCCCCATGGGAAAGGCCTGCCGCCGCCTTTACTGCACATGTGTTGCAAGTACGGAAGGATGGCACAAGGCTGCGCTGTGCAGCCGTACCCGCACCACCGAAGGATGACCCTCCCGATGACGGCCGCCCCTGGTTCCGCTCCGTCCCTCCCCGCCCAGGCCGACGGCAAGCGCTCGGCCTGGCACCGTGTCCGGGGCTCCATGACCCGGCAGGAGTGGACCAGGGTCGGCGGGATGGCCGGCTTCGTCCTCGCCCTGCACGTCATCGGCTGGGGCACGCTGGTCGGCATCATCGCGCCGCAGCACTTCAGTGTCGGAACCCAGTCCTTCGGCGTCGGCATCGGCGTGACCGCCTACACCCTCGGCATGCGGCACGCCTTCGACGCCGACCACATCGCGGCGATCGACAACACCACCCGCAAGCTCATGGGTGAGGGACAGCGGCCGCTGTCGGTCGGCTTCTGGTTCTCCCTCGGCCACTCCAGCATCGTCTTCGGCCTCGCCCTGCTCCTCTCGCTCGGCATGAAGACCCTGGCCGGACCGGTCCGCGACGACCACTCGCACCTGCACGACGTCACCGGCCTGATCGGCACGACGGTCTCCGGCACCTTCCTGTACCTCATCGCCGGCATCAACCTCGTCATCCTGGCCGGCATCTGGAAGGTCTTCCGGCAGATGCGCTCCGGTGCCTACGACGAGGCCGCCCTGGAGACGCAGCTGAACAACCGCGGCTTCATGAACCGCCTGCTCGGCCGGGTCACCGGCTCGATCAGCAAGCCCTGGCAGATGTACCCGCTCGGCCTGCTCTTCGGCCTCGGCTTCGACACCGCGACGGAGATCGCCCTGCTCGTCCTCGCCGGCTCCGGCGCCGCCTCCGGCCTGCCCTGGTACGCCATCCTGACCCTGCCGGTCCTGTTCGCGGCGGGCATGTCGCTCCTCGACACCATCGACGGCTCGTTCATGAACTTCGCCTACGAGTGGGCGTTCTCCAAGCCGGTCCGCAAGGTCTACTACAACCTCACCATCACCGGCCTGTCCGTGGCCGTCGCCCTCGTCATCGGCACGGTGGAGCTCCTCGGCCTCCTCGCCGACCGGCTGGACCTCCACGGGCCGTTCTGGGACCGGATCTCCGGCCTCGACCTCAACACCGTCGGCTTCGTCGTCGTCGGTCTCTTCGTCGCCACCTGGGCGATCGCCCTGCTGGTGTGGAAGACGGGCCGCATCGAGGAGAAGTGGACGGCGGGCCTGGCGGAACAGCCCGCCGACTGACCCGAGCGCGCGCCGACGGGGTTAACCGCCCGGCTGCGGGAAACGCGGACGAGGACCGACCGCGAGCCGCGAAGGAGGGGACCATGAGCGACCAGCAGCCCGAGCAGACCCCGATGGCGGATGACGCCTACCAGCCCACCGGGTCCAACGAGGAACAGGAGGACGCCGGTCCCCTGGACCTCCAGGACGCGGTCGACGAGCGCACCTACGACGACATCCTCGACGAGGGCTACTCCCCGCCCGAACGCCCCCTCGGCGTCACCAAGAAGGGCACCACGGCCGCCGAGCAGCGCGCGGGGGAGACCCTGGACGAACGGCTCGCCCAGGAAGTCCCGGACGCGCAGCCCACGCCCGGCGACGCGATCGGTGACCTCCCCGGCGGCGAGGGCGAGCCGCTCGACCCCGAGGCCGGCGCGTCCCGCGCGGGCCGCCTGGTCGCCCCCGACGAGGGCGCCCACCCCGCCACCGTCAAGGAGGAGGTCGCCCAGGACGTGGGCGTCGACGCGGGAGCGGCGGGCGCGGAAGAGGCGGCGGTACACGTGGTCGAGGAAGAAACCTGAGCCTCCCGGCCACCCCGACGGCGCTAGTCCAACCGGTCCACCTGGCGGAGCCGGTTCGTCGCGTCCAGCGCGGCGACCTTGTACGACTCCGCGAGCGTCGGGTAGTTGAACACCGCGTCCACGAGGTAGTCCACCGTCCCCCCGCACCCCATCACCGACTGCCCGATGTGGATCAGCTCGGTCGCCCCGGAACCGAAGCAGTGCACCCCGAGCAGCGTCCGGTCCACCGGGGAGACCAGCAGCTTCAGCATGCCGTGCGAGTCCCCGATGATCTGTCCCCGGGCCAGTTCCCGGTACCGGGCCACGCCCACCTCGAACGGCACCCGGTCCTCGGTCAGCCGGTCCTCGGTCCGCCCGACGAAGCTGATCTCCGGGATCGTGTAGATGCCGATGGGCTGCAGCTGGTGCATCCGCCCGGCCGGCTCCCCGCACGCGTGGTACGCCGCCGCGCGGCCCTGCTCCATCGAGGTCGCGGCGAGCGCCGGGAAGCCGATGACGTCACCGACGGCGTAGATGTGCGGCACCTCGGTGCGGTAGTGCGCGTCCACCGTGATCCGGCCGCGCGCGTCCGCCGCCAGCCCGGCGCTGTGCAGGTCCAGTTCGTCGGTCAGGCCCTGCCGGCCCGCCGAGTACATCACCGTGTCCGCCGGGATCTTCTTGCCGCTCTCCAGCACGGTGAGCGTGCCCCGCGGATGGCGTTCGACGGCGGCGACCGTCTCGCCGAAGCGGAAGGTGACGGCCAGGTCGCGCAGGTGGTACTTGAGCGACTCCACGATCTCGACGTCGCACAGGTCCAGCATCGCGGCACGCTTCTCCACCACGGTGACCCTGCTGCCCAGCGCGGCGAACATCGAGGCGTACTCCATGCCGATGACACCCGCACCCACGATCACCATGGACCGCGGCACCCGCTCCAGCGAGAGCACGTTGTCGGAGTCCATGATCGTCCGCCCGTCGAACTCCACGCTGTCCGGACGGGCCGGCCGGGTGCCGGTGGCGATGACGACGTGCCCGGCGCTCAGCCGCCGTTCCCGTCCGGACGGCTCGGACAGGGCGATGGTGTGCGGGTCGGCGAAGCGGGCCGTGCCGGAGTGGACGCTCACGTGGTTGCGGGCGAGCTGGCTGCGGACGACGTCCACCTCGCGGGCGACGACATGACGGGTGCGCGCGGTCAGATCGGCGACGGTGATGTCGTCCTTCAGCCGGTAGCTCTGCCCGTACAGATCGCGCTGGGTGAGACCGGTCAGATACAGCACGGCCTCGCGCAGGGTCTTGGAGGGGATGGTTCCGGTGTGCAGGGAGACCCCGCCGAGCATGTCGGGGCGGTCGACGACGGCGACCCGGCGGCCGAGCTTGGCCGCGGCGATGGCGGCCTTCTGACCGCCGGGTCCGGATCCGATGACGAGCATGTCGAAGTCGGGCACCCTCGGGAGTCTGACAGCCCTCCGGCCCGCTCCGGAAGCGATCGCCGGTGCCGAAACACCCCGGCCCGCCCGGGAGTTGCGGTCGCCGTCCGCTCTCCTCGCCACGCGGTTGCGCCGGGAGGACAATGACGCCATGGGTCAGCGACCCGGCGACCTGAGCGCTCCCGCCAGGCTGGCCGGCCCCGACGAGGGGATCGGCGCGGACGAACTCGCGCTCGCCGCCCGCAACCACGCCCTGCCCCTGGAGGCCCTGCGCTACGACATCACGCCGCCCGGACTGCACTACGTCCTCACGCACTACGACATCCCGTACGTCCCGCACGCCGGTGCCTGGCGGTTGACCGTCGACGGCCGGGTGCGCAGCCCGCTCGACCTTTCCCTCGCCGACCTGCTGTCGTTCCCGCAGGTCACCACCCGCGTGACCCTGGAGTGCGCGGGCAACGGCCGGGCCCTGCTCACCCCCCGGCCGGTCAGCCAGCCCTGGCTCGTGGAGGCGGTCGGCACCGCCGACTGGACCGGCGTACCGCTCAGGCTGCTGCTCGCCGAGGCGGGCGCGGACCCCGCGGCCGTGGACGTCGTCTTCACCGGCGCCGACCACGGGGTCGAGCGCGGTGTCGAGCAGGACTACCGGCGCGCCCTGCCCCTGGCCGCGGCCGACGGCGACGATCCCGAGGTACTGGTCGCCACCGCCATGAACGGCGCGCCGCTGCCGCCGCAGCACGGCCGGCCGCTGCGGCTGATCGTGCCCGGCTGGTACGGCATGGCCCAGGTGAAGTGGCTGCGCCGCGTCACCGTCAGCGACGTACCGTTCACGGGCTTCCAGCAGTCGGTCGCCTACCGGATCCGGCGCACCGCCGACGAGCAGGGCGAGCCGGTCACGCGGATCGCGCCGCGCGCGTTGTTCGTGCCGCCCGGGTTTCCCGACTTCATGTCCCGTACGCGGGTGGTGCGGCCTGGGCACGTGCGGCTGGAGGGGCGGGCCTGGTCCGGGCAGGGACCGGTGACGGCGGTGGAGGTGAGTACGGATCGCGGCGCGACCTGGGAGCCGGCCCTCCTCGGCCCTGTGCCGCACGGGCACCGCTGGGCTTGGCGGGCCTGGCACCACGACTGGACCGCGCGGCCCGGCGAGCACGCGGTGGGTGCGCGTGCGACGGATGCCACGGGTCGTGCCCAGCCCCTTGACCAGTACTGGAACCGAGGCGGGTTCGGCAACAACGCGGTGCGCTGGGTACGGGTCGTCTGCGCCGGCGTCGCCGAGTCGCCGTAGGGGCTGGTGCCGTAGGGCGGGGCGCGGGCCCTGCGTGGTCCCCGCGCCCCTTTCGGCCGGCTGCTCAGCCCCCGTCTGACCTGTTCCCCTGGATTCCCCGGACCGCCCTACGGCAGCAGCCTCTCGATGGCCGTCGGGCCCTCCTTCTCCATCTTGCGGCGGGCCCAGTCGAGGTTCTTCGGTGTGACGTCCCTGCCCGCCGCCATCACCAGGTCCTCCGGGGTGATGTCCCGGGAAGGAGCGGAGTGGAGCAGGGCGTCCGGGGTGCAGTGGTCGTCGGACGACCGGGATTCGTCGGGTGTGGATGTCGACATGATGCCTCCTCCTCGGTCCGGATGACCGCATCCGTGCCGGTGCCGCCGAACGGGGCACCCTCTCACCATTGCCCGCATCGGCGCACCCTGCATCTTCAGGCGCGCGGGGAGCGGGTGAGGAGTGTCTTCCCAGCCCGCCGCGAAGCACTCGCTCCTAAGCTGGAAAACATCTCGCACACTCACCGGGAGGCCACCGATGGCCGAGACCCCGTTTTCCGAGGACGCCCGCCACAGCCCCCGCTATCTGCCGATCGCCGAGCACGGACTCATCGGCGACCTGCGCAGCGTGGCCCTGGTCGGCACGAACGGCACGATCGACTGGTACTGCTGCCCGTCCTTCGACGCGCCCAGCGTCTTCGCGGCCATCCTCGACGCCGAGCGCGGCGGCTCCTTCGAACTGGCCGCCTCCGTACCCGCGCGCACCAAGCAGTTCTACTTCCCCGACACCAACGTCCTGATCACCCGGTTCTTCACCGAGGACGGCGTCGGAGAGGTGCAGGACTTCATGCCGGTGACCTGCGACAGCGCGGACGGCACGGGCGAGGCGGGGCGACACCGGCTGATCCGGCGGGTGGTCTGCGTCCGCGGGACCGTGCCCTTCCGGGTGCTGGTCGCCCCCCGTTTCGGCTACGGCGCCGTGCCGCACACCCTGCGCACCGTCGCCGGCACCGTCGTCTTCGAGTCCGCCGAGCGGTCCCTGGCGCTCACCTCCACGGTCGTCCTGGAGTGCGACGCCCGGGACGCGCGCGCCGACTTCAAGCTCGCCGAGGGCGAGACCGCGGTGTTCGCGCTCGACCAGCTCGGCGCCGCGGTGGCCCCCCGCGGCTGCGCGCACGCCGAGGCCGAGCACGAGTTCAACGTCACGGTCGCCTACTGGCGGCGCTGGCTGCACCAGTCCCGCTACCGGGGCCGCTGGCGCGAGATGGTGCACCGCTCAGCCCTCACCCTGAAGCTGCTCACCTACGCCCCCACGGGCGCGATCGTCGCGGCCCCCACCACCAGCCTGCCCGAGCAGCTGGGCGGCGAGCGCAACTGGGACTACCGGTACGTGTGGGTCCGCGACGCCGCCTTCGCCGTCTACGCGCTGCTACGGCTCGGCTTCACCGGGGAGGCCGCGGCCTTCATGCGGTTCCTCACCACCCACATCACGCCGTGCGACGGCGACGGACGCGCCCCGCTGCAGATCATGTACGGCATCGACGGCCGCACCGAGCTGCCCGAGTTCGTGCTCCCGCACCTGGAGGGCCACCTGGGCTCCGCCCCGGTCCGGATCGGCAACGCCGCCGCCGGGCAGCTCCAGCTCGACATCTACGGCGCCCTGATCGACTCCATCTACCTGTACGACAAGTGGGCCCAGCCGATCTCCAGCGGCCAGTGGGACGACGTGTGCCATCTCGTCGACTGGGTGTGCGCCCACTGGGACCAGCCCGACGAGGGTGTGTGGGAGACCCGCGGCGGCCGCAAGAACTTCCTGTACTCGCGGCTGATGTGCTGGGTCGCCATCGAGCGGGCCATCCGCCTGGCCAACCGGCGCGGACTGCCCGCCGAGCTGCCCCGCTGGCGGCAGGCCCGCGACACGATCTACCGGCGGATCATGGACCGCGGCTGGTCCGTGCGGCGCGGCGCCTTCGTGCAGTCGGAGGGCGGCGACGTCCTGGACGCCTCCCTGCTGATGATGCCGCTCGCCAAGTTCGTCGCCCCCACCGACCCCAAATGGCTGTCCACCCTGGACGCCCTCACCGAGGACCTGGTCTCCGACTCCCTGGTCTACCGCTACGACCCGCAGGCCAGCCCCGACGGACTGCGCGGCGACGAGGGCACCTTCTCCATCTGCTCGTTCTGGTACGTCGAGGCACTGGTGCGGGCCGGCCGGCTCGACGAGGCCCGGCTGGCCTTCGAGAAGATGCTCACCTACGCCAACCACCTCGGCCTGTACGCGGAGGAGATCGGCCGCACCGGCGAGCAACAGGGCAACTTCCCGCAGGCGTTCACCCACCTGTCCCTGATCAGCGCCGCCTTCAACCTCGACCGCGCCCTCGGCTGACCAACGGGGTGGTGTGTGCGCAGGTCGCACGGGTACCCGGGAGTCTCCGGAAGGAGAACGACGCAGGGTCCACAGAAGGAGGAGACCCGCATGACCAGCACCAGCGAGACCGGCCACGTCACCGGTACGCGCGACAAGAACTACGACCTGATCTGGTACGTGGAGGCGTGCCTGGACAACGCCCTGCGCCTGGAGACGTACATCCAGGACGCCGAACGCGAGCACGACACCGAGCTCATCGACCTGTTCCACAAGGCTCAGTCCGACAGCCGCAAGGGCGCCGAGATGGGGAAGCAGCTGCTGCGCTCGCGGCTCAGCGCCTGACCGCACTCCTCCGCTCAGGCGAACCGGGAACTCGGAACGGGCCCGGCGGACCGCACACGTGCCCGGTCTCCGCGCAGCCAGGTGCCCCTCACGGCCCTGGCGCACGCGGTGGACTCCGCGTCGTGGTCCCCTGGGCCCTCGCCGTGCCCCGGGCCGGCGGCCGGCGCGGCAGCGGTGACCCCGGCGGCGATCTCAGCCTCCGGCCGGTCGTACGCCGGGCCCCGCTCGTGCGGAGACCGGCGGAGTACGGTCGTGGGTTCCTGCGCGCCCATGCCGGAGCTCGTCACCCGTCGGATGATGTGTCCCCAACAGGTTCCCCCGGGGCTCGCGGCAGCGGCTGCTCCGCCCAGATGATCTTGCCCTGCGAGGTGTACCGGGTACCCCAGCGCTCGGCGAGCTGCGCGACCAGGAACAGGCCCCGGCCGCCCTCGTCGGTGCTCGCCGCGTACCGCAGATGCGGCGAGGTCGTGCTGCGGTCGGAGACCTCGCAGATCAGCGTGCGGTCGCGCAGCAGCCGGACGCCGATCGGGGCGCGCCCGTAGCGGATGGCGTTGGTGACCAGCTCGCTCAGGATCAGCTCCGTCGTGAAGTCCAGCTCCGCCAGCCCCCAGTCGGCGAGCCGCCGGGTCACCTCGGACCGTACCTCGGACACCGCCGCGGGGTCGGACGGCACCTGCCACTCGGCGACCCGGTCGGCGCCCAGCACCCGGGTACGGGCCACGATCAGCGCCACGTCGTCGCTCGGCCGGGCGGGCAACCGGCCCAGCACCGCCCGGCAGGTCTCCTCCGGCGAGGCGCCCGGCGCACCGCGCAGCGCGTCACTCAGCAGTTCCAGACCCACGTCGATGTCCCGCTCGCGGTCCTCCACCAGCCCGTCGGTGTACAGCACCAGCCGGCTGCCCTCCGCCAGCTCCAGCTCCGCCGTCTCGAACGGCAGCCCGCCAAGACCCAGCGGCGGACCCGCCGGCACCTCGGCGAACTCCACCCGGCCGTCCGGGTGCACCAGCGCGGGCGGCGGATGGCCGGCCCGGGCCACCGTGCAGCGCCGCGCGACCGGGTCGTAGACCGCGTACAGACAGGTCGCGCCGGTGATCGCCGCGGCCCCGTCCGCGGCGCTCTCGTCCTGGTCGATCCGGCCGACCAACTCGTCCAGCAGCCCGAGAAGTTCGTCCGGCGGCAGGTCCAGCGCGGAGAAGTTGTGCACCGCCGTACGCAGCCGGCCCATGGTGGCCGCCGCGTGCAGCCCGTGCCCCACCACGTCCCCCACCACCAGCGCCACCCGCGCACCGGACAGCGGCAGCACGTCGAACCAGTCCCCGCCCACCCCGGCCTGCGCCGGCAGATAGCGGTATGCGATCTCCAGCGCGTCCTGCTCGGGCAGACTGCGCGGCAGCAGACTGCGCTGCAGGGTGACCGCCATGTTGTGCTCGCGCGTGTACCGGCGGGCGTTGTCGATGGAGACCGCCGCCCGCGCGACGAGTTCCTCGGCGAGGGCCAGCTCCTCGGCGTCGAACGGCTGCGGCTTCTCCGCCCGCCAGAAGTTCGCCACGCCCAGTACCAGACTGCCCGCCCTGAGCGGCACGGTGATCAGCGAGTGGATGCCGTACGCCAGCACCTCGTCGGTGCGCTCCACGTTCTGCGCGCGCCAGCCGGGCGCCTCCCGCAGCCGGGGCACCAGGACCGACTGCCCGGTGGTCAGGCTGCGCGCCTGCGGCGAGGTGGGCACGAACCGGATCCGCTCGCCGACCGGGTACAGCGGTTCGTCCTTGCGGATGCCGGCGCAGGCGGCGCGGCGCAGCGCCGTGCCCGGCCTCGGCTCCTCGCCGTGCAGCACCGCGTCGAACAGGTCGACGGTCGCGAAGTCCGCGAACCGGGGCACCGCCAGCTCGGCCAGCTCCTCCGCGGTGCGGCCGACGTCCAGGCTGGTGCCGATGCCCACCCCGGCGTCGTACAGCATGTTCAGCCGCTCCCGCGCCACCTCCGCACGGCCGGACAGGGCCCGCAGCTCGGTGGAGTCGCGCAGCGTGGTGACGCTGCCGGCCGGACCGCCGCGCAGGTCGGTGGGGCGCTGGTTGATCGCCAGCAGCCGGTCCTTGACCAGGTGCACCTCGTCCGTGGCGACCCGCCCCGAGGCGAGCAGCGCCGCCGTCTCGTCGTCCAGCCCCAGCTCCAGCACGCTGCGCAGCTCGGCGTCCTCGGGCAGGTCCAGCAGGCGGTGGGCCTCGTCGTTCGCGAGCAGCAGCCGGCTGTCGGCGCCGACGATCAGCACACCTTCCCGGACCGCGTGCAGCACCGCGTCGTGGTGCTCGTACATCCGCGTCATCTCGTACGGTCCGAGGCCGTGCGTCTGGCGCAGCAGCCGTCTGCTGACCAGGGCCGTGCCCCCGGTGGCCAGCGCGAGCGCCGCCGCTGCCGCCGCGAGCAGCAGGGGCAGCTGCTGGGCGGCCGCCCCTCCCACGTGCGCGGTGGTGATCCCGGCCGACACCAGCCCCACCACCTTGCCGCGCGCGTCCTTCACCGGCACCACGACCTGCACCAGCGGCCCTATCGTGCCGTTGACGTGCTCGGTGACCGTCCCCCCGGCCAGCGCCGGGCCGATCGTGCCGACGAACTTCTTGCCGATACGGCCGGGCTTGGGATGGGTGTAGCGGATGCCGTCGGTGTTCATCACGACGACGAAGTCCACGCCCGTCGCCTTGCGGGTCGCCTCCGCGTGCGGTTGCAGCACGGCCGTGGGATCGGGCGAGCGCAACGCGGCGGCCGTGCCGGGCGCGTTCGCGAACGTCTGGGCGACGGCGAGCGAACGGTTCTGCGCCTCCCGATCGGTGTCGTGCCGCACCTGCAGCACCTGAGCCACCACCGCCGAGACCACCAGCAGCAGCACGATCACCACCTGGAGCAGGAACACCTGCCCGGCGACGCTGCGCCCGGTCACCGCCGCCCGCAGCATTCCGGGCCGGCCGCCGTTCCCGCCCGGGCCCTGCGGCTGCCCGTCCTGCGAGGCGCGCGCGTCCCCGTTAGGACGGGGCGGCCGGGTCGCGGGCCGGCCGGGCAGTCGCACCATGTGCCCATGTCTACACTGCTCGGCCCGCTCCGGCGAGACCGTCGGCCGAGATGACGGTCGTCGATCGGCGTGGCGTGATCCGGTCACCGGTGACCCAAGGGCGTCGAACGGCGGGCGGCGAGCAGCAGCGCCACGTCGTCGGGCCGGTCGGTGGCGTGCCGCGCGGTGGCCGTGAGCCGGTCGGCGACCCCGGCCAGCGACCGTCCGCCCCGGCGCCCGGCGGCGGCCCCGGCCCTGTTCAGGGCGAGCCGCAGCGCCGTGATGCCGTCGTCGATGTCCGCGCCCGGCCGCTCCACCAGCCCGTCCGTGTACAGGGCCAGGATCGCGTCGGGCTCCAGCACCAGCTCCGTCACCGGGTACCGGGCCTGCGGGTCGACACCGAGGACGACACCGCCCGGGATGTCCAGCAGCCGGGTCGGTCCGCTCGGCGCGCGCAGCAGCGGCGGCGGATGCCCCGCCCGGGCGATCCGGGCGCGGCCGGTGGCGGGATCCAGCCGCAGATAGCAGCAACTGGCGAACTGACCGGGGTCGAGGTCGATCAGCAGGTGGTTGGTGCCGCTCATCACCTCGTCGGGCGGCCGGTCCCCGAGCGCGAACGCGCGTACCGCGCTGCGCAGCTGCCCCATGGTGGCCGCCGCCTGCACCCCGTGTCCCTGCACATCACCGATCACCAGCGCGAGCCCGTCACCGGCCTCGACGACGTCGTACCAGTCGCCGCCCACGTCCATCCCCTGGGTGCCCGGCAGATACCGGCCCGCGGTCTCCACCAGCGGGTGCGCCGACAGCCGGCGGGGCAGCAGCGCCTGCTGCAGGCCGCGGGCGAGGGCCGCCTCGCTGTCGTAGCGCTGCGCCCGCTCCATGGCGTGCGCGATCAGCCCGGCGAGCGCGGTGAGGACCGTGCGCTCCTCGATGCTGAAGCTGCGGGCGCGGTCGAAACCGAGGATGCACGAGCCGACCGGCCGCCCGGAGGCGATCAGCGGCAGGAAGGCACGGGCGCCCTCGTCGGCGTCCATCGGGATGCCCGGATAGGCGGTGGGCAACTGCTGCATCGACTCGAAGAACAGCGGCCGGCCCGTCGTCAGGCACTCCACGCCCGGCAGCCGCGCGTCGAGGCCCACGCCCTCGAACGGGTCGAGGAACCCCTGCGGGAAACCGCTCTCCCAGGCGAGAAACAGATGCCGTTCCTGGAGCAGGTAGATGGCCAGACACCCACCGCCGAACGCCGGCAGCAGCTCCTGCACGACCACCGCCGACACCTGACGGGCGGTCACCGCGTCCGTCAGCGCGATGGCCAGGGCGATCGGCCGGTACAGCGGTGCCATCGCGTGGTCGGCGGCCGCCGTGTCCTCCGGCAGGTGCGCCTCGACGACGGGCTCGACCGGCGTGTCCATACGGCCGGCCGGGACGAGCGTGCAGGTCAGCAGGTCTTCTCCGGGATGCACCGACACGGCGAGCCAGTCGCTCGCCCCGGGCTCGGCGCGGTCACCGGCCGGTCGGCGCACATGGAAGTGCACCGGCTCCGGGGTCAGCAGGGCGCCGCGCAGATGGTCGTCGTACGGCGGACCGGCCAGCCACGGCATCGCCTCCCACAGCGGCCGCCCGAGCAGCCACGTCCGCTCCCGGCCCGCGAGCCGGGCCGCGGCCTGGTTGACGTACACGACCAGCCCCAGCCGGTCCACGCAGAACACGCCCTGCGGCAGCAGGTCGGCCGCGGCCTCCGCGGAGGCCGCGGGACCGGGCTCGAACACCACCCCGCCGACCCGCTCCGCCCGCCCTTCCCCGGCGGCCGGCCACAGGTGCAGCAGCCGCGGGGTGCCGTCCCGCCCCCGCAGGCACAGGGGCGCGCCGAACTGCTTCCCGGCGGCGGTGTCGCGCAGCGCGGCCAGGACCTGGTGCGCGTCGTGCGGGGCCACCGCGTCCGCGAGCGCCTCCTCCGTCCCCGCGAAGTCGTCGCCGGGGCGCAGGCCGAGGAGGTCGTACAACCGTTCGTCCGCGCGTACCGCGCAGCTCCGCGGATCCCAGTCGAACCGTCCCACGACGGCCTGCGCGGGCCGGCTCGCCGGCGGCCGTACGCACAGCGGCTCGCCGTCCCAGACCACCGCGCCGGCGTCCCCGTCGGCGAGTGCGAGCAGCTCGGCGCCCAGGCCCTCGGCCAGGCGGGCGAGCAGTTCGCCGTCCAGCAGCTCGTCCACCGTGTCGGCGACCGCCGGGCGCAGTACGGTGAGCACACCGAGCGGCTCGCTCCCGCCCGGCACCGGTACGTGCACCGAACCGAACGGGAAGGGCAGCCCCGCGGCGAACTGCGGGTACCGGCGCACCGTCTCGGTGGCGTTCGGCAGCACCACCTGTACGCCCAGGCGATAGGCGTCGGCGACGGGGAAGGGGCGGCCGACGTGCAGCCGCCACCAGGGCCGGAACAGCGGACCGGGCAGTCCCGCGAGCACCGCGAGACGCAGCAGGCCGGGAGTGCCGGAGCGCAGATACACACCCGCCACCCGGCCGCCGGCCGCGCCGAGCGCGCTGGTCGAGGCCTCGGCCAGCAGCGTGGCCAGCCGGGCCCGCGTGCGGACCACCTGCTCGCCACCGCTCCCAGCCATCGCCCCTGCCTCGTCCCGTGCCTCTTCGGGTGGATGACACAGCAAGAATGCGCCTGGAGGCCCGTGCGACGCACGTGGGAGGAGGCAACGAGTTGGGTGGGCCGGGGGAAGGAGGGGGGCGGAGACGGGCGGGGGTGGGAAGCCGGGGGGAGGTGCGGGGCAGGAGGGGCGGGTGCGGTCGCCCGGACCGTACCGTCACCCGACCGTCTCACACCGGTGCCCCGTCCAAGTGGCGGGTCCACCGGCCCGCTCCTAGTAATGGACTGCGTAATGCCGCGGCCGTGGGTTGGGGGCGCAGCCGCGGCCGCACCCTGCGACTGGAGCCGAGATGACGACACGCTCTCCCTCCCCGCGTCCCGATGACGCCCTCATATCCTCCGTGGCGGGCCCTGCGCACACATCCTCCGCGCCGGCCCCCACGCACCCCCAGCTCCTCACCTGGCCGGCGGTGTCACCGAACCCGACCCCGGAAGTCCCCGAGGAGGGCTCTCCCGCGGGGCCTTGCGACCCGTCCGGCGGCACCTCGCAGGACGACGCGGCGTGCCACGGCGACGGTCCGTACGGCGACCCGTTGCACGGCCTGGTCCGCGCGGCCGTCGCCGACCGTCCGCTGGAGGACGTCGTCCGGCTCATCACGCTGCTGGAGAACTCGCCCGAGTACTCCCGGGCCACGGCCGACGCGCTGCGCGCGGTCGGGGTCGACCGGTCCGTGGAGGACCTCGCCCGCCTGGTGGCCCTCCTGACCGAGCCGCCGCGGGACTCCGGCAGCGCCGACGAGGTGGTCCGCGCCGCTGCCGCGGGCCGGTCCCTGGACGACGTCGCCCGGCTCGTGCAGCTGCTGTACCGCACCTCCGGTGAACCTCACTGCGGGCGGGCCGCGGTGCAGGCCGCGGCCAACCGGCCCATCGAGGAACTCGCCGAGCTGATCGGCCGACTGTCCGCGGACCGCCCCGACCCCGAGACGCTCCTGCTGGAGACCTCGCTGCGGGAGCCCGTGTCGCACGAGCCCGCATGGCCCGAGCTCTCGACGCCCGGTGCCCCGCTGCCCGAGCCGCCGCACTCCGGTCCCGCCGCCGACCCGCCGGCAGAACCCCTCTCCGCGTCCGCTGAACCCGTCTGCGTGCCTACGGCGGCCGAACCCGTTTCCACGGCGGCCGAACCGGCTTCCGCGTCCGCTGAACCCGTGTCCGTGTCCGTGTGCGCCGAGCCGGTGTCCGTGTCCGGCGAACCCGTTTCCGCGTCCGCCGAATCCGTGTCCACGCCCGACGACACGGCCCGGGTGCGCACCGGCCGGCGAGGCAGGCCGGGGACGGACCGGGCGGCGAAGGGCAGGCTCGCCAAGGGCCGGCCGGGGAAGCCCGGCTCGGCACAGGATGGCGAGCGGCACGGCTGGAGGTCCATGGCTCCCGCCTGGGGCCTGCGCGGCGCCGCCGTGCTGGTCTTCCTGTGCGGGGTGGCCCACGCCCCGAGATCCTGGACCGGGCTGGCCCACGGTGCCCTCACGGCCACCGTCCTCGCCTCGGCCCTGTGCGTCCTGCTGGCCGTCGTGCTGCCCGGCCGGTCGGTGCAGGCCCGGCTCGTCACCGGGACCGTCGCGCTCGGTGTCACGGCGGCGCTCACCGCCCAACGGCAGCTCGGCCGGTGGTTCGGTCTGCCCGACCCCACCCGGCCCTGGCACACGACCCTGGCCCCGCCGTGGCTCGCGGCCACCGCGGCGGCGGTGGCCGCGATCGCGGTCCTCGCGGTGCTGCTGGGAACCCTGGTGGCGGGCACCGTCCGCGGTGAGCGCGCGGGCTGACTCAGACCGCCGGGCGTGCCGGTCCCGTACGGACCGGCTCCCCGCTCAGGGCGTCCACCGGACGCAGCACCAGGTGACCGTCCACCCGGGCGGCCGCCATGGCGAACGGGAAGGTGTCCGCCTCCAGGCACATCGCCACGTCCTCGGGGTGGACACCGGCCCAGCCGCGCCGCACGCCGTCCGCGAGCCGTGCCGCGGCGTCGGAGCGCCCGGCCCGTTCGAGGTAGGGGGCCGGGTCGGCGCCTGCCGCGCGGACGCGGTCCGCGATGTACTCGGCACAGGCACGGTCCTCCGCGGCCCGGCCGCCGTCGCCGGTGACGACGAAGGTCACCGTCTCCGGCCGGGCCCGCCGCAGCACCTCGGCGGTCGCGCCGGCCACCACGAAGCTCGCGCACAGCAGCAGTCCGGCGTCCGCCACGGCCAGCGCCCCCGCCGTCCCGGCCGTGGTCTTCTGCACGACCGTACGGCCCCGTACGTCCAGTGAACGCAGCCGGGCGGGGGAGTTGGCCAGGTCGAAGCCCGGCACCGGCGCGCCGTCCTGGAAGGCGGGCCGGCCCGGGTGACGGGCCTTCAGGTCCAGGGCCTCTTGCCGCGTACCGGCGAAGACGATCCGCTCGGCCCCGCGCCGGAACGCCCAGGCGGCCACGGTGAACGCGCGCATGACATCGACGACCACGGCCACGTCCGGGGCCTTCGGCGTACCGGGTGTACCGGTGAACTCCGTCCGCATCGCTCCATGGTGAGGCCTGCGGCGGTCCCTCAGGGCTCGGTCGGACCGGGCGGAAGCGGCCGGGCGGCGCGCAGGCTGCGCAGCGCCAGCAGCAGAACGGCGATGTCGTCCAGGTAGACGGGGTCCGGCAGCAGGTCGGTGGGGAGCAGCAGATAGGCGATCGCGCCCCAGAACACCCAGCGCGGCCCCGTCGGCAGCCCGGCCCGCCGCAGCGTGCGCCGGGCGCGCACCAGCCGTACCAGCAGCGCGAGGGCGACGACGAGCAGCACCCCGGCGACGACGGCGCCGATCACCAACAGGGTGGTGGAATCCATCGGACCTCCTTGCGGCCTCCTCGCGGCCTCCTTCCGGCCTCGGAGGAGACGGCCGGGCCGGCACTCCGCTCCTGTGGGAAGGGGCTCCTATGGGAAGGGTTGCGCCGACCGGCGGGCTCAAACCAGGCGGTTACGCCGACCGGCGCTCCGGCGGGCACGGCGACGCCGGCTCATGGACTCGACGGTGACGGCCGCGCCGGCCTCCCGGTCCCCCGGCTTCACCGCGGCTGCGACGGCGCGACAACTGGGCAGGCACGACAGCCGGAAAGGTACGACGGCCGGGCGGGCGTGCGGGCTACGCCGGCCGCTCCGTGCCGTCGGCGGTCTCCTTGCCGCCGCTCTCCGCCGCGGGTGCGGCCGACGCCGGCGTGTCCGGGGCCGGCGGCAGGGTGTCCGGAGCCGGAGTCAGCGTGCCCGGTGCGCCGTTCGGCGGGTCCCCGGCCGCGCTCTGCGGGGCGGGCCCGGACTGGCGCCGCACCTTGGCCGCGAACCTGAGCCGCTCGAACGTCCGGGTCAGCGGCTGCAGCGCACCCGGCGTCCGGGACTCGGGCCGCTGCTGCGGCGGGGCCGGCGCCGGCACGTCACGGTAGGCGGCGAGGGCCTCCAGGGCCTGCTCGGCGGCCTCCTTGTACAGGTCCCGGGACTTCGTCATCGCCTCCAGCGCCTCGGCGTACACGGTGACCAGCCGCCGTTCCCGCTCCAGCTCCTCCTGGAGGGTCAGCAGGGTCCAGTTCTCCCGCAGGTCGGTGAGGGACTCCTCGACCTCGCGCGGCAGCGGCCGGGGCAGGGCGGCGAAGTGCCGCAGGGCCGCGACGAGTTCGGCCGGCTCGGAGCCGTCCAGGAACACGCTGCGCACACGGTGCTCGTGGCCGTCGTAACCCTCCGGAGCGGGGTCCGGGGGCAGCAGTACGGCGCCGCCGCGCGGCACCTCGACGCCGAGGTCCTTCAGCGCCCAGTTGACGGCCCGGAACTGGTGCGGCGCGGCCCGGTGCTCCACCACGCGGTGCCTGAGCCCCGGCGGCAGCAGCCGGGCCAGCGGCAGCCGGCCCTGTTCGTCGGGGGTCATCGCCTCGTGGACGACGACGTTGACGCACCACGCCTCGCGCGCCGCGTCCCGCAGCCTGCGCCGCATCTCCTTGTCGTCCGCGGGCAGGGCGTTGACCTGCCGGAAGCGCAGCCCTGCGACCGAGGCGTGGTGGTCCCAGGAACCGTCCTCGCCGGCACCGTCCGCGGGCCAGAACAGCGTCGCCGGTGAGGGCCACGCCTCGTCCCACGGGCGCTCGGCCTCCGCGACGAGCCGCCACTCGTGGCCCTGCGGACGGCCCTCACGCGCCACGAGGGTGAGCCGGGCCCGCACGGTGACCGTGCCGCCGGCCCGCCAGCGTGCCTCGAAGACCCGCCGGTCCGATTCCTCGGGCACGGGGGGTTCGGCGAAGTCGTCGATGTCCCCGCTCTCCCTGTGCCGGTCCAGGGTGCGGCGGACGACCTCCTCGGGGGCGGGACCGGTGTGGCGGCCGCGGGCCGCCCAGAGGGTCTGCGGGATGGTGGCGCGGTCCGTGGCGGAGTTCGACATGAGCCAATCTGCTGATGGGGGCGGGTGCGTCTCCCAGTATCACCGCTCGGCCCGGCGTGCCGTCGTCCGGGGGCCCGGAGGCCGGCGTGTGGCGGCGGCTGTGCGCCCCCGCGCACAGGACGCGCGCCTTTCACCCGGGGCGCGTGGGGCATGCGTCGGGAGGCCGTCCTTCACACGTGGTCGTGGCCTCGTGCGCCGCCCACAATGGTCCGGCGAGCGGGGTCCGCCCGTCCATCCGCTCAGGGGCGGACCCCGTTCATCCGCCGGAATCACGCCACCCAAGGCGTCGTCGCCCTGGTGTCCAGCACTCGATATATATCGGCAGGCGATATATCATGGCTCCATGACAGCGAAGAACATGACCCGGGCGGCGTTCTTCGTCCTCACGGCGCTCGCCGACCAGCCCCGGCACGGCTACGGCATCCTGCGTGAGACGGAGGAACTGTCCGGCGGAGAGGTGCAGCTGCGGGTCGGCACGCTGTACGGGGTGCTGGACCGGCTCACCGCGGACGGCCTGATCGTGCTGGACCGGGAAGAGGTCCAGCAGGGCCGGCTGCGGCGCTACTACCGGCTCACCGACGACGGGGTCGCGGCCCTGGACGCGGAGGCCGAGCGGATGGCCGCCGGTGCCGGGGCGGCCAAGCGGCGCATCGCCGAGGGCCGCCGCGTCCGCCCCGCCGCCGAGGGCCCGGCCGGGCTCGAACCCCCCACCGCACCCGGACTCGCGGGAGGTTACGCATGACCACGCTGCTGGAGGCCCGCTACCGCACCGTCCTGCGCCTGCTCCCCGCCTACTACCGGCGCGAACGGGAGGAGGAGATGGTCGAGACGTACGTGGGTGACCTCGACCGCGACACGCAGGACCAGAGCCGGCCGACGCTCGGCGAGGTGGCGAGCATCGCCGCCCTGGCGGTGCGCAGTCGCCTCGGCGCGGCCGGGGCACCCCGTCCCTACGTCCTGCTCGGATCGGGCGCCCGGCTCTTCGCACTGGCCGCCGTCCTGCTCCTGGCGGCCTCCGCCGTCGTCGAGCCGATCCTGCAGCTGACCTGGTCATTGACCCGGGGAGGTGCACAACGGCGGCTGTTCCTCTCGGAGTTCACCGGCCACGGCCCCCTCGCGGACACGGTCGCCGTCGCCCAGTGGGTCCTGCCGCTGGGCTGGACGGCCGCCTACTTCGGCCTGCTGTACGGCCGTCGCCGCCTCGCCCGGACCGGTGTCCTGGTGGCGGCGCTGCCCACCCTGTGGCCGCTGGTGTCCTCGCTGACCGGCGCGACGCCCATCGTGGAGCCGGCGTTCGTCGTGACGCTGGCGCTGCTCGCGTGGCTCCCGGCCCTCGCGCTGTGCGCCGCCCACCACCGCGACGCGCCTGCGGCCCGGCTGCCGGCGGGGACCCCCGGTGTGGTCTTCATGGCGGCGTGCGTGGTCACCGGCGCGTCCCTGGTGCTGCTGCCCGCCGCCGCCGACCTGGTGTGGGGCCCCGCCAACTGCTTCGTCGTCGGCGCCCTGGGCTGGCTGCTGTGGACCGTCCGCCGCGGGGAGCCGGTCGCGCCCGGCGGCGCACTCGCCCTCGCCGTGCTCGGCCTGCTCCTGCTGGCCGTGCGCGTCTCCGCCGTCTACCCCTGGCTCGGGCTGCCGGAGGCCGCCGGGTACCTCGGCGGCGATCTCGTCCAGGCGGCCGCGCTCGCCCTGCTGATCGTGGTCCTGGCGGTGGCCGGGTGCCGCGAGCTCGCGGCCCGCTGAGCCGGCTCCCCGCCGGACCTCGCAGGCGTCGGGGTCGAGTTGTCCACAGGCCCGGACGGTGTGTCGGACCCGGGCTGAACGGGGTGAGGGGCCGGCGCGCCGGCCCCTCACCACCCCCGCGGAATCCGGGACCTACGCCCCGCTCTCCCGCAGCATGTCCTCACGCTCGACGATCTTCACGCGCTCGCGGCCCTGCGGCTCGCCGAGGGCCCGCTCGGCGGCGTCCAGCTTGTACCAGCCCTCCCAGGTGGTGAAGCGGACCTCGCGCTCGGCGAGGAAGGCGTCCACGGCCTCCGGTTCGGGCGAGGCGGGGGTCTGCAGCCGGCCGTTCGCGTAGTCGTCCAGCAGGTTGGCGACGGTCTCGTTGGCGTCACCCTTGGTGTGGCCGATCAGGCCGACGGGGCCGCGCCGGATCCACCCGGTGACGTAGGCGGACTGCAGGGGGGTGCCGCCCTCCTCGACGACCCGGCCGCCCTCGTCCGGGATGGTGCCCGAGTCGATGTCCCAGGGCAGCTTGGGCAGCTTCTCGGAGAGGTAGCCGACCGCGCGGTAGACCGCCGTGACGTCCCAGTCCTTGAACTCGCCGGTGCCCTTGACGTTGCCGGTGCCGTCCAGCGCGGTGCGCTCGGTGCGCAGGCCGACGACCTGGCCGTCCTCGCCGAGGATCTCCGTCGGGGACTCGAAGAAGTGCAGGAACAGCTTGTGCGGCCGGTCGCCCACGTCGCGGATCGCCCAGTTCTCCAGCGTCTTGGCGACCATGTCGGCCTGCTTGTTGCCGCGCCGGGTCTCGATCGAGCCCTCGTCGTAGTCGATGTCCTCGGGGTCGACGATGACCTCGATGTTCGGCGAGTGGTCCAGCTCGCGCAGCTCCATCGGGCTGAACTTCGCCTGGGCGGGGCCGCGGCGGCCGAAGACGTGGATCTCCAGGGCCTTGTTGGCCTTCAGCCCGTCGTAGACGTTCGGCGGGATCTCGGTCGGCAGCAGCTCGTCGGCCGTCTTGGCGAGGATGCGGGCCACGTCGAGGGCGACGTTGCCGACACCCAGGACGGCGACCTTCTCGGCCTCCAGCGGCCAGGTGCGCGGGACGTCCGGGTGGCCGTCGTACCAGGAGACGAAGTCCGCCGCGCCGTAGGAGCCGGCCAGGTCGATGCCGGGTATGGACAGTTCGCGGTCGGCCATCGCGCCGGTGGAGAAGATCACCGCGTCGTAGAAGGCGCGCAGGTCGTCCAGGCTGATGTCGGACGGGTAGTCGACGTTGCCGAACAGCCGGATCTGCGGCTTGTCGAGCACCTGGTGCAGGGCGGTGATGATGCCCTTGATGCGCGGGTGGTCGGGCGCGACGCCGTACCGGATCAGGCCGAACGGGGCGGGCATCCGCTCGAAGAGGTCGATGGACACACCGGGGTCGGCGGCCACCTCGGACTTGAGCAGGGCGTCGGCGGCGTAGATCCCGGCGGGGCCGGCTCCGACGATGGCTACCCGCAGGGGGCGCGGCATGATCAGGTTCCCTTCGAGCGTGAATAAGCGACTCGATCGGGAAGCCTAAACTAAGGCAGACCTAAGTAGGTACGCGGGTCCGGTCTATGACCTCATAAGGGGATCTTATGAGGTCTGCAGCGGTGCCTTATGGGGGTGGCGGACGTGCCGGCGTCCGGGGCGGTCAGGCGGGCCGCACGACCCGGTGGATCGCCGACTCCCCGGCGCCGTAGACCGACTCCTCGCGTATCGACGATCCCGGGCCCGGGGCGTGCACCATCATTCCGCCGCCGACGTGCAGGCCCACGTGCCGGTCGTCGTCGAAGAACAGGACCAGGTCACCGGGCTCGATCCCGGCGAGGGTGACCGAGGCGCCGGCGAGCGCCTGCTCGTGCGCGGACCGGGGCAGAGTGACCCCGGCGGCCTTCCAGGCGGCCTGGGTGAGGCTGGAGCAGTCGTAGGAGTCCGGCCCCGTCGCACCCCACACACAGGGCTTCCCGATCTGTGCCCGGGCGAACGCGATGGCCTTGGCGGCCCGCGTGGTCCGCGGTGACTCGGCAAGGGGCGCCAGGGAACCGGTGTCGGTCACGGAGGCCACGGTGGTGGAGGACCAGGGGGCCCCGGCCGGCATCGCGGTCGCCGCCATGTCGGGTGACGCCCACGGCGGCTGCTGCCACTGGCCCGTTCCGGGGTCTGGGGAGAGCTGCGCGACGGATGGCGGTGGTGTGGCCGTGACGGGCCCCGGCTGCACGGAGGTGGCCGGGGCGGCCGCAACGGGCCCGGCCGTCATGGGGGCTGGTGGCGTGGGCGAAACGTAGGCGGGCGGCTGGGGCGCGGGGAGGGTGGCCGTCATCGGCGTGAGCGGTGCCGTTTCGACGGAAGGGGCCGGTGCGGGAGCGAGGAGCGCGGGAGGCGCGGCCGAGGGGGGAGCCTGTGGCGCGGGGGCGATGGCCGCGGGCGGCAGGGCCGTGGCGGGAACGGCCGCGGCGGAGACCAGTTGGGCGGCGTACCGGGAGATCACATCACTCGCGGCGGCGAGTTTGCGCTGGTTGTCGGCCTTGGACGCGGCGGGGGACGGTCGGCCCGGCGTGCGGGGGCCAGGGAGCGCCCCCGGTGCCAGGGCCGGGGTGCCCCAGGGCGCGGACGGCCCGGCCGTCGGGAGGACGGCCGTCTCGACGGGTCCCGGGCCGGCCGGTTCCGCCGGAAGCCCGGGGCCGGGAAGTCCCGGTACCGCTCGCGGTGCTTCGAGGTCGGCCGCTACACCCACCAGGGCTGAGGGACCCGGCAGCGCCAGTTCCGCCGCGCTCCCGCCGCGCACACCCGCTTGGGCCGTGTCGGTCGGCTCGGGCGCCCAGCCCGGGAGTTCAGGG
Organism: Streptomyces filipinensis; assembly: GCF_014649495.1. GTDB lineage: Bacteria > Actinomycetota > Actinomycetes > Streptomycetales > Streptomycetaceae > Streptomyces > Streptomyces filipinensis. The sequence goes on from NZ_BMTD01000007.1 coordinate 69,158, forward strand.
CGACGGGGGCCGGGCAGCGCCGCGCGGCCGCTCTCGCGTGCGGCCAGGGCCAGTTGCTCCGGGTCCGGCGCCGGGCCGGCCGTCAGCTCGGCCACCGCGCGGTCGGTGGCCCGCTCCAGCGCCTCGGGCCGTCGGGCCGACAGGCCCGTTCCCGGGCCGTCCGGTGTGCCGCCCGCAGGTCCGCCGCCCCGCCACTCCCGGGAGCGCCCGGGTGTCGCCGGGCGGTCGGGCAGCCGGTCGGCGGGCAGTACGGCCGGGACGGTCGGACCGAGTTTGGCCCGCGCCCCCTCGAACCACGGCCGGGCGACCTCGTCGAGAGCGGGATCCGGCCGCCGGCCCGGCCGCTTGGCCAGCGGAACGCCCCGCGAGCGCGTCACCGCCGCCATGGCCCGGGTCGCGTTGTAGTTCCCGGTCGCGTTCTCGGCCTGGTCGTAGAGGGAGTTGACCCGCTGTCGGACCTCGTCCCGCTGTGGACCTTCGTCGCGGCTCTCCGGCGCCATGGAAGACAGGCTCCTTCCTTGCCCCGCAGGGCAGTTGGGCCGACTCGTCCGGCTCGGTCGAGCGCCGGGCGGCCTCGCGTCAACCTAACCAACATGTGTACCTCGTGTGAAGGTTGAGGCGTGGAATGTCCGATACGTATTTGTGATGTTCGCGGTGACGTTCGAAAGGGAAGGGGAGGGGCTCGCGTCTTCCTGTGAGGTCCCGGTGAATTCGCGAGACCGTTGAACACATCGCCGCCCTCCTCCGTATGAGGCCGGGGAGCTCCATGCCCGACCGGCGCACACATCACACAGGGGACGACCTTGGCACGCAACAACCGCAGACGCCCGACCGGCGTACGACGCGCGACCTTCGCAGCGGTCGCCCTGATGCTGGGCGGGGGCGGCCTCGTCGCGGCCAACGTCTACGCCTCGGCGACCGAGAGCTGGGGTGGCGGGTCCGGCGCGAACGGGACCGGCCACGTCCTGTCCACGGGCATGGCGACGATCGACTGCCCCGACGTCGGCAGCCGGCTCACCGCCGTACCGGACGCCGCCCGTTCCGACGTGGACCGCGAACTCGCCCTGCTGGACCGGCAGACGGCGGCGGCCTACCGGCAGCTGCAGCAGTCGGGTCAGGCCACGGGTCAGGCCGCCGGCTCCGTCGACGCCACGATCATGAACCCTCTGAAGGAGCAGCGGGCCGCGGCGATCGGGCGGATCGCCGACGCCGTCGACCGGGTGGGGGAGCGTCCGCAGGGCCTGGACGACCTGGCCGCCTGCACCCTGCGCCCCGGCGACGGCGCGGGTGCCGGTGCCGGTGCTCAGGCCACCGCCTCGCCGACCGGCGGTGCGCAGCAGACCGGCGCCGGGCAGGGCGGCAACGGGCCGGTCGTCTCCGACTACGCGGACATCACCTCCGTACAGCCGGGCCTGCCGGCACCGGCCCAGCAGGCCGGCGCCTCCCGCGGCACCTTCAGCTCCTCCTGCGGGGTCAACGCGAACGGCCTGTTCAACTCCGACAACGTGATCGTCGCGCCCGGCGTCTCCAACGGCGCCCACCACTTCCACGACTACGTCGGCAACCAGGGCAACAACGCCTTCGCGAGCGACGACGACCTCGCCCGGGCCGGGACGAGCTGTGCCGACCAGGGCGACAAGTCCACCTACTACTGGCCGGTGCTGCGCCTGCAGAACGGCACGCAGGAACGGGACGCCGCGTCCCCGGGCGGCGGCACGGAGGGCAACGCGGGTCAGATCGTCACGCCCAAGCAGGTGACGCTGACGTTCGTGGGCAACCCGCGCGACAAGGTCACCGCCATGCCGCGGTTCCTGCGCGTCATCACCGGCGACGCCAAGGCCTTCGTCAACGGCCCCGGCAACGCCAACGCGTCCTGGAGCTGCACCGGTTACGAGGACCGGCAGCTGAAGGACAAGTACCCGCTGTGCCCGCCGGGCAGCGACGTGGTGCGCAGCTTCCGGTTCCAGAGCTGCTGGGACGGCCGCAACATCGACAGCGCCAACCACCGTACCCATGTGGCCTTCACCGCCCCCGACGGCTCCTGTCCGGCCGGCTTCCGCGCCATTCCGCAGCTCGTGCAGCGCATCGTCTACGACGTCAAGGCGCCGAGCCTCCAGGACGGCGGCCGTACGGTTCCGCTCTTCGCGGTCGACTCCTTCCCCGAGCAACTGCACAAGCCCGTCACCGACCACGGCGACTTCATCAACGTCTTCGACGAGGACCTGATGCGCGAGATGGTCGACTGCATCAACTCCGGCCGCACCTGCGGCCCCGGCGGTGACGGCTCCGGTACGACGCCGGCGCCCACGGCGAGTTCCGGCACCGGCACGACGACCGCCCCGGGCGGCGGTACGACGGAGCAGCCCGGCGGCACGGCCACCGCCGCGCCGGCACCCACGGCGTCCGGGCCCACGGCGTCCGGGCCCACCGAGAAGCCGAGGACCGACGCGACGATCACACCGCACCACCCCACCCGGCACGACCAGCCCACCCCGCAGGACCGCCCCACCCGGCAGGGCCGGCCCGCCGAGCAGCACAAGCCCACGGACCAGGGCTCGCCCGCCCAGCAGGACCGGTCCACCAGCCCGGCCCCGTCCACCCGGCACCACGGCACCGGCAAGCAGAGCGGCTCGACCGGACCGGCACCGGCCACGTCCGCGCCCGACCAGTCCGCGCCCGTCCAGTCCCCGCCCACCCCGTCCGCACCCGCACAGGCCACCGCCGCCGGACATGTCCCGCCGGCCACCGCGCAGCCCGAACCCCAGGGCGGGCAGGGCGCACTCGCTCAGACCGGGGCGCATCTGTGGCCGGCGGCCCTCGGCATCCTGCTCGCCCTGTCGGGTCTGATCATGCTGCTCCGGGCCAGGCGTCTGCGGTACTGACCGCCCCCGCCCGCGCCGGCCGAACGCCGCGCGGCGGCCCGCTCCCCGCGGTGGGCCGCCGCGCCGTGCGCGGAGCAGCACCACGACCGTGGGCTGAGCGCTGCCCCGCGGCCGCGCTCAGCCCAGCTTGAGCGTCCGCTTCGCGAGTTCGTACGCCGGCCGCATGGCGTCGTGCTCCTCGCTGTCCATGCCGCCCAGGTGCAGCACGACCGGACCGTCGGGTGTGCTGACCGCGAAGGCGGTCTCCTTCTTGGTCTCCTCCAGGAGCTTGCTGGTGTAGAGGTACTCCACCTCCACGCCGCGCAGTCCGCCGCCCGTCCTGACGGAGCGGTACTTCTCCTTGCTGACGTTGTCCTCCGCGGCGACGAACCGGCGCAGCACATCGCCCGCGTCCGCGTCCCCCGGCTTGCCGGTCCACACCCGCAGGAAGCCGATGTGACCCGCCGGCTTCGCGTCGATCTCACAGGCCGTGGTGACCGGTCCCTGGCGCAGGAACGCGTCGGCGAACGCCCCGCTCAGGTCGCCGTCGGAGCCCTTCGAGGTCTTCGACAGTTCCTTCTCGGCGTCGACCGCCCTGGCCTTCCAGCCCTTGGCGACGGCGAAACGGACGGGCAGTTCGCAGCGGGAACCGGCCGCGCCGATCGAACCGCCGCTCGCCGTCGCCCCGGTCCCTTCGCCGCCGGCGCTCGCCAAGGCGCCGGAAGCGCTCTTCGCGTCGCCGTCCGGCGACTTCGCGCATCCGCCGAGCACCGCCGCCAGTGCCACCGCCAGGACCACTCCGCCCCGCACGGACCCCACCCCGACCTGCACCTACCTCTCCCCTCCTGTTCAGGAGGCGCCACTGTAACCGAGGGCACCGACAGGGCGGCGCGCACCGGCGCGCGCCGCCCGGCCCGGGTCAGCCCGTGACGAGTGCCCTGCAGTAGACCGTGGAGCTGTGCCGGACGGTCATGCCCAGGCGCTGGTAGAGCGGGAGCGCGCCGGCACCGGAGTGGGTCCACAGGGTGCAGGCCGGCCTGCCCCGGCGGTGGAAGGTGCGGAACGCCTCCCACAGCAGCGTGCGGGCGATGCCCCGGCCGCGGTGGTCGCGCCGTACCGCGACCCGCTCGACGTAGCCCTCGTCGTGGTCCGGCACGTCCAGTGACAGCACCGCCCCGACCATCTGGCCGTCGGCGAGGGCCACCGGTGAGGCCGCCGGCAGGAACGTGGCCCGTTCGACGGTGTGCCGGGCCCACTCCGCGTAGCTCTTCCGCCGCGGCTGCCACTCGTCGAACGCGTCCTCGGTGAGCTGGTAGGCGGCCGGTTCGTCGCCGGGCCGGAACGGACGTACGGTGATGCCCGCCGGCGGGCCGGGCATAGCCGGTTCCCGCGGCAGCGCGATCTCCAGCAGCCATTCGGTGACCAGCCGGGAGTACCCGCCGGCGCGCAGGAGCGCGGTCCCGGCGCCGTCGCTGTCGGAGACCGTCTGCGCGAGCCGGTCGCCGCCCAGGTCCCGCGCCCGGGTCTCGGCCCAGGTGAGCAGCCCGCTGCCGAGGCCCCGCCCCTGGTGCGCGGGGTGCACATGGACCCTGGCCCGATGTCCCCTGACCCAGCCGTACCCGGCCGGCCCGCCCGCGCGGTCGCACACGAGCAGGGTGTCCTCCCGCGGGCGCAGGCCGGGCAGTGTCAGTTCGGCGCTGATCCGGTCGGCACCGGTCAGGGCGCGGCCGTCCAGCGCCCGCTCGCACGCGACGACCAGCCGGTGGACCGCGGCCGCGTCGGCCGTCGTCACCGGCCGGCACCGGTAGCCGGCCGGCAGCCACCGCGGGCGAAGGCCGGACCCCAGTGCACCCGTGCCGGTCACGGCAGTCCCTCCCGTCCATCCCGTGCCCAGGCTCTACCCCGCCGTGCCCGCCGCCACGCCCGCCGTTTGCGGGGCGCCGCGGGCGCACGGCAGGGTGCGGGGTGTGCCTACCTTGCTGATCGTCCATCACACCCCGTCACCCCACTGCCAGGCGCTGTTCGAGGCCGTCGTCTCCGGCGCCACGACACCGGAGATCGAGGGCGTCCGCGTGATCCGGCGGGCGGCCCTGTCCGCCACCGCCGCCGACGTCCTCGAAGCCGACGGCTATCTGCTCGGCACACCGGCGAACCTCGGCTACATGTCCGGCGCGCTGAAGCATTTCTTCGACCAGATCTACTACCCCTGCCTCGACGAGACCCGTGGCCGTCCCTTCGGCTACTACGTCCACGGCGGCAATGACGTCACGGGCGCCGTCCGCGCCATCGAGGCCGTCACCACCGGCCTCGGCTGGCGCCGCGCGGCCGACGCGGTGACCGTCACCGGCGAGCCGGGCAAGGCCGGGACGCAGGCGTGCTGGGAGCTGGGGGCCACGGTCGCGGCGGGGCTGATGCCCGGCGCATGAGGGACGCGCCGGGCCGTCCGGGCCAGGGCCGCAGGGCCGGTGCGGCCCTGCGGCCACCGGAGTGACCGTCGCACCGTCACGCCCGGTGATCCGCGCGGCCCCGGGCCCGACGGCACCACCGGCGACCGCGAGCCCGGCACACCGGTGGTGAGCGCCCGTCAGCGCCCGGCCCGGGAGCGACGGCGATGCCCGTGCCCACCGGCCGCCTGGACGGATGAAGGTGCGGGCCCGCTGTCCCTGGCCGACGATGGGACCGGGGCCGCGCCCCGCCGGCGTGGCCGAAGCCCGTCGTTGTCGTCGAACGTCGTCGAGCCAGGGAGCGTCGGATGCGAGCGGACGGCCACGCACCCGGACGGTCCGCGCCGGACGGCCAGGACGCAGGCGAGCTGCTGCGCCGGTGCGCGCGGGACCTGGCCGAGGTCGCCGAGGACATCCGCTCGGTGTCGGCCCGCACCGGTGGCGCGCTGCGGGCGGCACCCCTGAGGGCCTCCGCACGCCGCCACCCCCGGACCGCTCTCGCCGCCCGGTGGGCGCTGCTACGGGCCCTGACGCACAGGCACGGCCTCGGCGGCTCGGCGACCACCGTGCCGAAGGGCGTCGCCAGGGCGTTCGGCGCGGGCGGTGCGGTGCCCGGCCGGGAGAGCCTGGCCGTGCTGGTCGGCCTCGCCTCCCTGCGGCTGCGGATCGCGGCCCTGCTGGTCGACCACCCCGAGCTGGCGCGTGACCCGGGCATGCGCCGGCTGAGGGAGGCCGTCGACCGAGGCCGCGACCCGGACGCCGTACGGGCCCTGCGCGCGCTGTTCCGGGACCGGGGCGCCCAGCGTGGCCTGTCGGGGCTCGCTCCGCTGCTGGCCGCACTGCTCGCCCTGCGGGCCCTGCTGGAGGAGGACCCGGGGGCCGGCCGGACCGGCCGGCCGTTCGCGGCGCGGCGTGGGCCGTCCGCCGCGTCGCCCGACGGCATCGGGGCCGCTCGCCTCGTGTCCGTGCCCAGGAGCGAGGGCGCCGCCGAGCCCGTCGGACTCACCGACCAGGAGAAGCAGTTCATCGCCACCGAGGGCTCCTTCCTCGGGTTCCTGCGCAACATCGAGGTGCTGTCCAGCAACGGGCGGATCCTCGTACAGAACGTGCGGGGCCCCGACGGGGTCGTCCGCTACGTCGTCCAGGCGCCCGGCACGGCACCGGGCCGCCCGCGCAACGACTCCCCACCGGACTACGTCGGTGCCTGGCGCGAGCTGTTCACGACCGACTCCTCCTGCACCCGCTCGATCCTGGCCGCCCTGAAGGACTACGGCATCCCGCGCGGCGCCGACCTCGCGTTCGTCGGGCACGGCGAGGGCGGCACCGCGCTGCTGAACCTCGCCCACGACGCGGAGTTCTGCCGCAGCTACCGGGTCACGCACGTCGTCACCGTCGGCTCCCCGGCCGGCACCAGGGAGCCCGCCGACCCGCGCACCTGGATCGCGCACATCACCAACCAGCACGACCCCGTGCCCGTCCCGGACGACCGGAACACGACCCCCCGCCTCGACCCGCATCCGCACCGGTACGAGGTCGCCTACCCCGGGCCCACCCGGGAGTTCCCGCTGTGCCACATGCTCCGCGAGTACATCGAGCACCTGCGCACGGTCGTCCCGGAGGCCCGCGAGAGAGTCGACGAGGCACTCGCGGCCTACCGGGGCCCCGTCGTGCGCACCCGGGCCTACCAGCCCCGGGACCGCGCCCACCCGCCCGAGGGCCATCCCTTCCTCACCCTGCCCACCAGCCCGTCCCCCACGACGGTCGGCCCCGTCGAGGTGCCGGTGCGCTCCTACGACTCCGCCGTCGCCCACCTCTGCTACCCCGTCCGCGCCGACGCGGCGCGCGGTCTGCTGCCCGGCGGCACCTGGCTCACCCCGAGCCGGCTGGGCCGGCGGGCCCTCGCCGTGCTGTCGCTGTACGAGCACCGCTGCACCACGATCGGCCCCTACACCGAGATCGCCCTGTCCGTCCTGGTCGACGACCTGTGGCGGCCCCGCCCGTACGACCTCGCCGTGGACCCGCTGCGCCGCGCCGACCTGCGGCGCACCGGCCGCTACGTGCTCTGCCTCGCCGTCACCAGCGAGGAGGCCCGCGTGGTCGCCCGGGAGATCTGGGGCCAGCCCGCGATGCGGACGACCGCCGAGGCCGACCTGACGGGCCGGCGGATCGACGTACGGTCCCGGGACCTCGGACTCGCCGTGACCGGCCGGCTCGGGCCGGGCGTCCGCTGCCCGGAGGCCGACTGGGTCCTCTACGGCCGCCGGGGCGAGAGCACCGTACGCACCCTGGTCCGGACCCACGGCAGGCCGCGGCTGCACCCCGGCACCGGCGTGCGGCTGCGGCTGGGCACCGCGGCGGCCGAACCCCTCGCCGGACAGCTGCGCCGGCTCGGCCTCGACACGGCCAGGCCCCTGTTCGTCCTCGCCTGTCCCCAGTTCCTGGCCCACCGCAGCGCCGGCGCCCTGCTGCCGCGCTGACGACCCCTACCCTGCCCCGTCGAGTGGGAGCCGCCATGGTGACCGAGTCCCCCCGAGCGACCACGGCCTCGGCCGGTGAACTCCTCGCCCGCGCCGCCATGTTGCGTGCCGACGCCGGCCTCATGGACGGCTGTGCCCGGAAGCTGCTCGCCACCGCCGCCGCCCTCAGCGGCTGCGCCGCGGCACCCGGGGGCACCCGCCCCGCCCTGGAGCGCCAGGCCGCCGCGTGCACCACCGCGGCGGATCAACTGCGCCGTGCCGCCCGCGCGTTGGAGGTCCACGCACGGGCCGGGGTGGGGAAGCCGGGGACCGGGCCCTCGGCCGCCCGGCGGTGACCCGGCCGAGTGTGCCGCTCTCCGTCCGGCGGGGCGCGTCGTGATGACGCGGCCGCCCGCCCCGTTCCTCTCAGCGGACCCGCTCGGCCGCCGCGCGGGTGAGGTGGCGGCGCGGTGTGGCGGCGCAACACCGCCTCCGCCGAGCTGATGCGCCGCAACGGCTCACTCCCTTCGGGGCGGCATTTCGCAGCATATGTCCGCAGCGCCGGTCCGGCACGGCCGACCGGGCCGGACCCCGTACCCGCCGCGTCAGGGCTTGCGGGCCACCCCCACGTACACCGGCTGTTCCGCCACGACCCGCATGCCCGGCTCCGGGAGCCAGCGCGTGGCCGGCACGACACCCGGTTCGTACACGTCGAGGCCGTCGAAGAACCGGGTCACCTCGGCGAGCGAACGGGCCTGGACCGGGGTGCCGCCGGCGCGGTAGACCGCCACGATCCGCTCCCGTAGCTCCGGGTCGAACTCGGCGCTGCCGTGGGACAACAGTAGATGGCTGCCGGAGGGCAGCGGCTCCAGCAACGTGCGCACGACACCGTGCGGATCCTGCTCGTCGGTGACGAACGGCAGCAGCGCGATCAGGGAGAGGGCGACGGGCCGGGTGAGGTCCAGATGCTCGCGGGCGCACTCCACGATCCGCTCCGGTTCCCGGACGTCGGCGTGCACATAGGCGGTACGGCCCTCGGGCGTGCCGCGGAGCAGGGCTTCGGCGTGCCGGAGAACGATCGGGTCGTTGTCCGCGTACACCACGCGGGCGCTCGGGGCGACGGCCTGGACGATCTGGTGCAGATTCGGCTCGGTGGGGATCCCGGTGCCCACGTCCAGGAACTGGTCGACGCCCTGACGGGCGACGAAGCGGACGGCCCGGTGCATGAACTCGCGGTTGGCCCAGGCCGTGTCCTTGACACCCGGGAAGAGCTCCAGCACTCGCTGCGCGGCCTCGGCGTCGACCGGGTAGTGGTCCTTGCCGTCCAGGAACCAGTCGTACATCCGGGCCGAGTGCGGCTTGCCGGTGTCGATGCGCTCCGGGCTGAATCCGGTGTCTGTCACGTCGGCTCTCCGTGAAAAGTGGGGGGTGGATGGCGCACGCCGCTGGTCGGGCGTCGCGTGAGCGGGTGGTCAGCGGCAGCGGGAAGCCGCCGTGCTGTCGTGGCGGTGCCAGACGGCGTCGACCTCACGGCCGTCGGGCAGGGTGTGGCGGGGCGGCCCGTCGTCCGCCACGAAGCCGGCCCGGGCCAGGGCCCGGCGGCTCGCGGTGTTCCCGGGCTCCGCACCCGCCCGGACCGTCGCCAGTCCGGCATGGGTGTGCGCGAGCGCCGCGCCCGCGCGGAACAGCTCCGCGCCCAGGCCCTGGCCCCGGCAGGACGGCGCCAGCCAGCCGCCCATCTCGCCCGTGCGGTGCTCCAGTTCCAGGGCGCCGGCGTAGGCGAGGTCGGATCGGCGCACACAGACCAGGAACAGCGGGTCGTCCGGGCCGGGTGCGTACGGCTGCGCCAGCCTTGGGGGCACCCGGCGGCCGTCGTCACCCGCCGGGCGCCAGGCCAGCAGGGCCCGGCGGGTGCCGGGATCGGGCACGACCCGGTCGGCCTGGGTGCCGAGCCAGCGCTGCGCCTCGGCGTCGGCGCAGGCGGCGAGCGCCGCCGCCACGTCGAGCCGGGTCCGGGGGGTGAACAGCAACAGCCGTTCGGTGGCCAGGGCGTGCCGGCCGCACGCGGGCTCGCACCGGCCGGGCGCGGGCAGCCCGGCTGCGGGCCGCCTCCGGCGGATCACCGACCAGACCATGCACACCCCCGGCGGAACGTTCCGCGTCGCGGACGCGGAGCCCGCACGAACCCCGGGCCCCGCCAGATGCGGACGCCCCGCACCGGCGGTGAATGTACCGGGCTTCACGGGTGGGTGGGGTGTGCGTGGGGGTGGTTTCGGTCGCCGGGCGGGGCGCACCGGGGCGGCGCGCAGCGACGTGCAGCGGTGTGACGTGAGGGTGGCGTGGAGGTGGGGTGTGGGTGGGGTGGTGCGTGCGGGGTGCCGGGCGGGTGGGGCGCGGTCGTGGGGCGGTGGGCCGGTTCCGGGAAGCACCCGGATCCGTATCCCCTCGGGGCTGCGGGGCGGCGGGGATGTCGAGGCAGGGAGCAGGTGAAGTGCGGCGTGGGGCCCACGCCCCCGTGTGGGGGTGCTGGGGGCGGTGGGAGCCGGGTGGAGCACGGCACGGGGGCGTGGGCCCCTCCGTACCGGGGTGTCGAGGTGACGGGGGGCCGGGTGCTGTGGCACGACAGCGCGCCGCGGGCGTCCGCGTGGCGTGAGTGACGCGATGGCTGGGGATGGACTCCGCGGGGCCGGCGGGGCGTTCGGGCTCAGCCGGCCTGCTCCTGGGAGCCCGGCTTGGGGCGGGTGCGGGTCCATGAGGGGTCGGCGGACGGGGCGGGGACGGGGGCCGCGTGGTGCATGGGGAATCCTTCGGACGAGTGGGGGATGGTCCGGGGCGGGGGATGGGATCGACGGCTGGGGGATCAGCCGAGGCCTGACGGCAGCTCCGCCCAGACGACGCGGGCGGACCGGCCGGACACCGGCGCCACGCCCCGGTCGAGGCTCAGCGCGTCCACCAGGAACAGCCCGCGCCCGTGCTGGTCGTCGGGCCCCGGGCGGCGCGCCGCCGGCAGCGCGTGGCCGCCTCCCTGGTCCTCGACCTCGATCCGTATCCGGTCCGCCGTGCCGTGCACCCGGCAGGCGATCCGCTCACCGGCCGTGTGCACGAGGGCGTTCGTGACCAGCTCCGAGGTCACCAGGACCGCGTCGTCCCGCCGGTCTGCCGGCACGCCCCAGGCGGCCAGCAGGTCCCGTACGGCGCGACGGGCCGTGCCGACGGCCACCGGCCGGGCCGGCAGCTCGAAGGCGGTGGTGGGCGCGGAGCGGGACGGCGGGGCCCCGGAGGCGAGCCGGTCGGGACCGAGGGGTCCAGGGAGTCGACCGGGTCGCTCGCCTCCGGGTGGTACGAGGACACCGGCCGGGAGCGGCGGCCGGTGCGGATGCTCCGCGGTGTCCGCCCCGGGGAGGGGGCGGTCCCCGGTGTCCGAGGCCCGGTACGGGGCGGCCTCCGCCGCGGCAGCCCACGCGTCCCGCATCCCCGCACCGTCCGGAGCCCGGGGCGGCCGCCGGCCGGCGACGTCCGGAACGCGGGGTGCCCGGTCGGCACGGTCCGGTGCTCGGTCCGCCGCAGCGGTGTTCGCCGGAGCCGGACGAGGCAGGTCCGCGGTGCCGGCGTTCTCCGGAGCCCGGCGCGGTCCGTCCGCGGTGTCGGGAACCATGTGTGTGCGGTCGGTGCGGTCCGGCGCCCGACGTGCCGCCTCAGCGTCGTGCGGAGCCTGTTGCAGCCGGTCGGCGGTGTCCGGCACGGGGTGTCGCGGGTTGGCGGTCTCCGGCGTCCGGTGTGGCCGGTCCGTGTCGTCCGGGGTCCGGTGTGCCCGGTGGGCGGTGTCCGGCACGGTGTGTTGCCGGTCTGTCGTCTCCGGGGTCCGGCGGGGCCGGTCGATGCCGTCCGGAGTCTGATGCGCTCGCTCGGCGATGCCCGGCGCGTGGTGTGGCCGGGTGAGGAGGTCCGGGGCCCGGTGGGTCGGTTCGGCGGTGTCCCGGGGCAGGCCTGTGCGCTCCGCGTCGCCCGCATCCCGGCGCAGGGGTTTCACCGGGTCCGCGGGCCGGTGCCGGCGGGGTACCGCGGGCAGGCGCGACGGGCTTGACGGCAAGGGTGCTCGGTGGAGTGGTCGGGGGAGGGAGGGCGGAGCCATCGCCGTGCGCCTTTCGTCCGGCCTCGTGTGGGGGTGTCGGGCTCTCGCCGGCCGCTCGCGCAGCAGACGACACACCGCCTCCCACGAGGCCGTAGTGCGGCCAGGTCTCCCCCAACCCGGCCGCGCCGCCCGCTCCTTGGTCAGCCGGAGCAGTGAGTCCACTGTGGCACCTGCCGACAACGCTCCGCAACCAGCAAGTTGAAATTTGCAAGTAGCCAAGTGCATGCTGCTTCCGCCAGAACGTGATCGAATGGGTCGGGGAAGCGATCGTGTGCGACGGTGTCCCCGTGACCTGCTGAGGGGGTGTGGCGCGTGACCGCGGAGACCGACTGGGGCGGCGCCCCCTCCGTCCTGCGCATGATCCTGGGCCGTCAACTGGAAGAGCTGCGCACCCGGGCCGGCCTCGGCTACCCGGAAGCGGGCGCCGCCATCGGGGTCAGCCACTCCACGATCCGCCGCATGGAGGCCGCCAAGGTGGCCCGGCTGCGGCTCGCGGACGTCGAGAAACTGCTCCAGGTCTACGGCGTCACCGACCGGGCGGAGATCGACACCTTCCTGCAGTCCGTGCGCGAGGCGAACAAGCGCGGCTGGTGGCACACGTACCGCGATGTGATGCCCGACTGGTTCGCCGCCTACCTCAGCCTGGAACAGGCCGCGTTGCAGATCCGCGCGTACGAGAACCAGTTCGTGCACGGCCTGCTGCAGACCGAGGACTACGCCCGCGCCCTGCTCGCCGCGGACACTCCGCACGCCTCCGCCGAGGCCACCGAACGCCGGGTCGCCCTGCGCATGCGCCGCCAGGAGCTGCTGGCCCGCGAGGCGCCGCCGCGGGTGTGGGTGGTGATGGACGAGACGGTACTGCGCTGGCCGGTCGGCGGGGCGCAGGTGATGCGGGCGCAGGTCGACCACCTCATCGAGGTCAACCGGCTGCCCCATGTCACCCTGCAGCTCATGCCGTTCGCCAACGGCCCGCACCCGGCGCTGCGGGCGGGCGCCTATCACCTCTTCCGGTTCCGGGCCCGCGAACTGCCCGACGTCGTCTACCTCAACGGCCTGGTCGGGGCCGTCTACCTCGACAAGACCGACGACGTCGTGGTGTACCGGGAGGCACTGGACCGGCTCGGTGCCCAGGCCGCACCCGCCAGGAAGACCGAGGCCCTGCTCGGCGCGATCCGCAAGGAGCTGTGACGCACCCGCCCGCGCGTACGCGAAGCCCCCACCCCTCGACCTGAATGGGAGACACGGCGTTGCCCGACAACGGATGGCCGGCCGACCGGATCGACACCGAGAACGCCCACTCCGCCCGCATCTACGACTACATCCTCGGCGGCAAGGACTACTACCCCGCCGACCAGGAGGCGGGCGACGCCATGGCCCGGGAGTGGCCCGCGCTCCCGGTCCACATGCGCGCCAACCGCGACTGGATGAACCGCGCCGTGCGCTGGCTCGCCGAGGAGGCGGGCATGCGCCAGTTCCTGGACATCGGCACCGGCATCCCGACCTCCCCGAACCTGCACGAGATCGCCCAGGCCGTGGCCCCCGAGTCCCGGGTCGTGTACGTCGACAACGACCCGATCGTGCTCACCCTCTCCCAGGGCCTGCTCGCCAGCGCGCCCGAGGGCCGTACCGCGTACCTGGAGGCGGACTTCCGCGACCCGGCGGCCATCCTGGACGCCCCCGAGCTGCGCGAGACGCTGGACCTGGGCAAGCCGGTAGCGCTCACCGTCATCGCCATCGTCCACTTCATGCTCGACGCGGACGACGCGGTCGGTGTCGTACGCCGGCTGCTGGAGCCGCTGCCGTCCGGCAGTCACCTCGCGATGTCCATCGGCACCGCCGAGTTCGCCCCCGAGGAGGTGGGCCGGGTCGCCCGCGAGTACGCGGCCCGCGACATGCCGATGCGGCTGCGCACCCTCGCCGAGGCCCACGAGTTCTTCGAGGGCCTGGAGCTGGTCGAGCCGGGCATCGTCCAGGTGCACAAGTGGCACCCCGACGGGACCGGCGAGAAGGGCATCCGCGACGAGGACATCGCCATGTACGGCGCGGTCGCCCGCAAGCCCTGACGAGCCGTAGGCACGCCCTGACAGACGACCGGCGAGCCCTGACAGACCAGGGGCCGGGGTCCGCACCCACCTCCCGGACCCCGGCCCCTTCTCCTCGCGCACGGCGGGATGACCGAAACGGCGCGGAAAACGGACCGGAATTCGGCACAACCTTCCGGCCGCCTCATGTTCTGTGAGGGGAGTGGGAAAAATGCCGGGAGAAGCGGAACCGGCGCGAGGGAAATGAGGTCTTAAGGTCCGTCGACGGACGGGATCGGCCCGGACGTCACGAAACCGGGGGAATGAGACGCATGTCCGTTCACAGCCGCAAGACCCTCCTCGCCGCCGCGGTCCTCACCGGCGGCATCACCCTGGCCGCCGTGGCGCCCGCCCTCGCGGGCACCGGCGCGAGCCGCACCACCCACGCCGCCGCCGTGTCCTCCGCCCAGGGCGACCCGCGCAACGTCACCCAGCACGTGGCGGACTTCTACGGCGCCTACATCGACGCCGTCTGGTCCACCGACGACAGGTCCGCGGGCGAGGCCGCCAAGGCACTGCGGGGCTTCTACCTCTCCGCCGCCGCCCAGAGGAAGGTGACGGCCTTCGAGAAGAGGGAGCACGCCGACGGCATCCTCTTCGCGCAGAACGTTCCGGTGAAGTGGAAGGTGACCTACACCGGCTCCGGCGCCGGCCACGCCACCAGCCGGGTCACGCTCACCTGGAGCGACGGTCCGCACGCCGAGGTCAGCAAGATCGACGTGCAGTCCGACCTGAAGACCCTGAAGATCACCGACCTCAAGTCGGTCCGCTGACCGGGGGCGTGCGTCCCGCCCCGCCCCACTCGGGGCGGGACGCACGCCTGCCGTGGCGGCCGGCGGTGCCCGCGCGGGACGTACCCGGGGCACCGCCGCTCCGGGCGGGGCCCGGGCGCCGGCCGGGATCACGGGACCGAGCGTGCCCGCAGCGTCCGCCCGCCGGACGCGGTCACCCGTGCCGGAGGGCTTCCGTGCCGGGGACCCGGCCGTGGTGGCGGTGCCGCTCCACGGCCGTGCGGTGCAGTGCGATGAGCGCGGCGTCGTCGCCGAGCCGGCCCCCGGCGTGGGCGAGCAGATCGCGCCGCACATGGTGCATCAGCGCCTCGGGACTGTCGTCGGTCCAGCGCATCACCCGCTCGGTGAGCGGGTAGAACCGGCCGCGGGCGTCCCGTGCCTCCACCACGCCGTCGGTGTAGAGGAGCAGGGTGTCGCCCGGCTCGAAGGAGAACACGTCCAGCGTGTGCTCGGTGCCGCCGTGCACCCCGAGCGGCGGTGACGGGTGCAGGCTGGGGACGGTGACGGCGTGGCCGGGGCTCAGCAGCAGCGGCGGCGGATGGCCGCAACTGGTCATCCGGGTGACCGGATCCCGGTCCGGGATCTCCACCAGCAGCGCCGTGGCGAACCGTTCGCCCGCCTCCTCGGGCGGCTCCAGGTCCGCGGCGTGCCGGGCGATGCTCTGCTCCAGGACGGCCGCCAGTTCCGCGAGCGGGATGCGCCGGTGCGCGCTCTCCCGGAAGGCCCCGAGCAGCAGGGCGGCCTCGCCGATGGCGGCCAGTCCCTTGCCGCGGACATCGCCGATCAGCACGCGGACCCCGCCGTCGCACCGGGTCGCCGCGTAGAGGTCGCCACCGATCTGCGCCTCGTCCTCGGCGGCCAGATACAGCGAGGCGATCCGCAGCGGGCCGATCTGCTCGGGCAGCGGCCACATCAGCACGTGCTGGGCGGCCTCCGCCACCGTGCGGACCTGGGCCAGCTGGGCCTGCCGGCGTTCCCGCAGGGCGCTGTAGAGCACCACCAGCACCGAGAGCACCGCGAGCGTGATGATCTGCACGATGTGGTTCGTGGTGCCGAGACCGCCGTGGGTGATTCCGATGAGGATCTGGGCGGCCAGGGCGAGCGCCCCGATGACCGCCGTGGTGCGGGGCCCGGCGATGGAGGGCGTCAGCGCGGGCGCGATCACCAGGGCCGGGCCGAGGTGGACGCTGTAGGGGGTCTGCATGTCCACCACCGTGATCACGACGATGAGCGCGACCGGGAGCAACAACAGCGGATGCATCGACCGCCAAGGCTGCCGCCAAGCCCCCCTGAGCCGGGGTTTCATTCCTACAGCCTGCTCTCCGGCCGCACGCGCCGCACGTCACACGAGGGCAGCCCGAGCCGGGCTGCGTCCGCCGCGGCCTCGCCCGCTCGTCCCGACACTGCCTGCGACGGCCTGTTCCCTCGCGCCCGGCGACCTGCTGCCGCACCCGGCGGACAGAGACGTCGCCGACCGCCGGAGGGTGCGTCGTGTCGGTGCGGTCGCGGCGGGTACCCGTAGGACCCCCGGGACCGGACCGGCCGCCCCGGGGGCGCCGGGTGCCGTGAAGGAGAGGTCATGACACGAAACGGGGAGGACACCGCGCCCCTCCGGCCGCCGGAGGTCACCGAACTCCACCTCGCCACGGAAGGACCGGACCGGCCTGCCACCTCAGCGCCGGTGCCGCCGGACCCGTCGCACGAGTCCGTGCCAGGGGCGCCGCGCCTGTCGCACGAGTCCGTGCCAGGGTCGCCGCATCTGCCGCATGAGCCCGTGCCGGAGTCGCCGGACCTGCATCACGGGTCCGCGCCGGGACAGCCGGACCTGCCGCACGACCGCAGCCAGGCGATCCTGGAGGCCGCCAAGGAGATCGGCGCCCTCCTCAAACGCGCCGGCCATCCCTTCGCGCTCGCCGGGAGCGTGGCCGTCTACGCCCACGGCGGCAGCCGCTACCTCCAGCACGACGCGGACTTCTGCGTCCTGCCCGACGACGCCGACACGGTCGTCGCCACGCTGGCCGAGGCCGGCCTCGCCGTCCGCACCCCGCCCGAGGACTGGCTGCTGAAGACCACGTGCCGCGGGCAGAACGTCGACATCATCTTCGCCCTCGCGCACCAGCCCGTCACCAAGGACCTGCTGGAGCGCGCCCACGTCCTGCCGGTCGACTCGGTGCTGATGCCCGTCCTGTCCCCGACCGACCTGATCCACAGCCTGCTCAGCGCCTTCTCCGAGCACTACTGCGACTTCGGGGCCGTCCTGCCGGTCGCCCGGGCCGTCCGCGAGAAGGTCGACTGGGACGAGGTCCGGGCCGCCTGCGGGGACCAGCCCATGCCGGCCGCCTTCCTCTTCCTCCTCGAACGGCTGAACGTGATCGACCCCCAGGAGGGGCAGCCATGACCGACACGAGCCCGCCGCCCCCGCCGGCGGCCGGCAACCTGGACTACCGCGTCGCCCACCTCGCCGAGCACCTGGCCGCCGGACCCCTCGGGGAACTCGGCGTACGAGTGGAGATGCGCGGCGACGCCGTCCTGCTGACCGGCACCGTGCCGTCCGCCCAGTGCCGGGACGACATCTGCCACATGGCCCGCGAGGAACTGGCGGAGCATCCCGTCCACTGCGACATCCTCGTCGCCGGGACCTCCTCGCCCGACCACGGAGAGGACCTGACATGATCCGCGTCGCGGCCGTCGGGGACATCCACATGGGCCCCGAGAGCCAGGGCACGCTGCGCCCCTCCTTCGAGACGCTCCCCGGGTGCGCCGACGTCCTGCTGCTCGCCGGCGACCTCACCCGGCACGGCACCCCGGAGGAGGCCGCGGTCGTCGCACGGGAGATCAAGGACATCGGGGTGCCGGTCGTCGCCGTCCTCGGCAACCACGACCACCACGACGAACGGCCCGAGGAGGTCGCCGCGATCCTCCGCGACGCCGGGGCCCACGTCCTGGAGGGGCAGTCCGCCGTCGTCACCGCGGGCGAGCGCCGGATCGGGGTCGCGGGGACCAAGGGCTTCGGCGGCGGATTCGTCGGACGCTGCGCCGGGGAGTTCGGCGAACCGCTCATGAAGGAGTTCGTCCGCTACAGCCGCCGGTGCGCCGACACCCTGCACACCGCCCTGAAGGAGCTGGCCGACTGCGACGTGCGGATCGCCCTGACCCACTTCTCACCCGTGCCGGACACCCTCGCCGGGGAGCCGCAGGAGATCTATCCGTTCCTCGGCAGCTATCTGCTGGCGGAGGCGATCGACACCGGCGGCGCCGACCTGGCCGTGCACGGCCACGCCCACGCCGGCACCGAGCACGGCATGACCAGCGGCGGCGTGCGCGTGCGGAACGTGGCCCAGCCGGTGATCCAACAGGCCTTCCACGTGTACCACCTGCCGGGCCGGGAGCAGCACCCGCAGCGGTGAGTCCAGCCCCGGCAGGCGTCAGACACCGGGCCCGGCAGGTGGCGACCCGCCGAGGCTCTCTCCCGGATCCTGCGGGGACCGCAATGTCCCGCCCCTAGCGGTTGACCGCCCGCATGCCCGCCTCGTCGTACCGCTCGCCCGCCGCCTCGGGCAGCTCCGCGTCGATACGGGCCAGGTCCTCCTCGGTCAGCCCGATACCGACGGCACCGGCGTTCTGCTCCAGGTAGCCGCGGCGCTTGGTGCCCGGGATCGGCACCAGGTCCTCGCCCTGGGCCAGCACCCAGGCGATGGCCAGCTGGGCCGGGGTCACGTCCTTCTCGGCGGCGATCTCCTTCACCTTCGCCGCCAGTCGCAGGTTCGCCTCCAGGTTGGCGTCCGTGAAGCGCGGGTTGGCGCGGCGGAAGTCGTTCTCGTCCAGCTCGTCCGGCGAGGTGAAGCGGCCCGCGAGGAAGCCGCGGCCGAGCGGGGAGTACGGCACGAAGCCGATGCCCAGCTCCCGGCACGCGGGCAGCACCTCGGCCTCCACGTCCCGCGTCCACAGCGAGTACTCGCTCTGCACCGCGGTGATCGGGTGCACGGCGTGCGCCCGCCGGATGGTCTCCGCGCTCGCCTCGCTCAGCCCGATGTGGCGCACCTTGCCCTCGGCGACCAGCTCGCCCAGCGCGCCGACCGTCTCCTCGATGGGCACGTCCGGGTCGACCCGGTGCTGGTAGTACAGGTCGATGTGGTCCGTGCCGAGCCGCTCCAGCGAGCCGTGCACCGAGGCGCGCACGTGCTCGGCCGAGCCGTCCTGCCGGCCGATCGTGCTCATGTCGCCGGGTACGGCTTCGTCCATGCGGTAGTTGAACTTGGTCGCGATCACGTACTCGTCGCGATGTCCCCGTATCGCCTCGCCGACCAGCGACTCGTTGGTCAGCGGCCCGTACACCTGGGCCGTGTCGAGGAAGTCGACGCCCAGTTCCAGGGCCCGCCGGATGGTCGCGATGCCCTCCTCCTGGTCGGCGGATCCGTAGAAGGCGGACATCCCCATGCATCCGAGGCCGATGGCCGATACCTGGAGGTCCCGCAGACTGCGCTTCTGCATGCGATGTCCCAGCCTTTCCTGCGCACTCGATCGTCGTTCCGTACGGCACGGGCCGTGGTCCGCCCTGTTTCCATCTAGCGACGGATCGCGGCACCCGGCATCCCGTGGGGGAGGCCGGGCGCGGGCACCCTCGTGCCGGACGTCCGCGACGCTACGAGTTGGAGCGCTCTCCAAGTCAAGCCGCGCTCCGGGCCGGGCTACGCGCCCAGCCGGACCGGCAGCTCGAACAGGTCGTTCCGGGTGATCACCGGATCGTTCCCCAGCCGGGACAGGGCGGCGATCGGCGCCCGAGGTGGGCAGGGGTGTGTTCGTGGCGAGACATGACACTCGGTGGTGAAGGGACGGTCACCGTACGAGAGTTCGTGATCGGATCAGAAAGGTTTCGCGTTCGTTGAATGAACTGAGCGGTCGTTCCGGCGCGTTGGACTGAAGAGGGCGACTGCGACGCCCCGCCCCGCGCACGCCGCCGGAGCCGTACGGGAGTCGCGGGGGCCTCGTTCCGCAGGACGGGTCCGAGAGGGTGGAGGTTGCCCCGCGCTCCTCGATTCCCGGCCCCGCGCGCCTGTGGGTCTTCCCACACCCGCGCGTCCCCGCAATGGATCTTGACGCCTGTCCTCCGGCTCGCTGGACTGTCCCCGATCGGGCCTCACCGCCGCAGCTCTACGTTGACGCCCGGAACGGGCGAACGCCGGCAGAAAGCCCCGCACGGTCCGACCACCGTGAGCGGGGTGAAGGGGGCGAGGGACATGACGGGGGAGCCGCAGGCGATGGGCTGCCGTGCCTCATGACGACTGAAGGGCACACCGACCGTCACCGCTCACTGCCCGCACGGCTCGCCCGGTTCACCGCGCGGACGCTGCGGACCGAGTGGTGTGCGATCGTCGTCGACCCGGTGCGGTGCCTCACCCGGCGCGGTGTGTCCGCGCTCCTCCTGGGGTTCGTCGCCGCGTTCGGCGTGGTCTTCTGCCACGACGTCGCCCAGCACCCGCTCGGCCGGCTGTGGGTCCAGCGCCTCGGGGGCGTCGACGCCGACCTCCCGCTGTGGCTCTCGCTGCTGCGTACGCCCGTGTCGCTGTACGTCCCCGCACTCGACCTGCCCGTGTGGGCGGGCATCACCCAGCTCTTCCTCGCCTTCGCCCTCGCCGAACTGCTCCTGGGCCGGGCCCGGACCCTGGCGATCGCCTACGTCACCACCCTGGCCGGCACGCTCGCCGCCCGCGTGATGATCGCGCTGGGCCCCGGCTGGTGGGGCCTCGGGCTGCCGCCGGCGTACGGCCAGGTGCTCGACACGGGACCCTCCGCGGCCATCGTCGGCCTGTTCACCTATCTCGCGGTGATCAGACGCGCGCCGCTGGTGTTCGCCCTGACCGGCGGCTCGATGGTGGGGCAGTCCCTCGCCGTGCCCGACCTGGCCGGCCGCGAGCACCTGGTCGCGGTGGTCACGGCGATCCTCCTCGGCCTCCTGCACGGCCGCCGTGCTCGCCCGCGCGACCGTGTGCGGTCCCCGCGGCCGGCGCGGACCACGCGGTCCGGCGGTCCCGCCCCGGCCGGGACCCGGCACCGCCACCCCGCCCCCGCCGAGCCGGCGCAGGTCCCCGCGCCCGCCCCGCCCGGCGCCCCGTCCGCTCCGGCGACCGCCGAC
Organism: Streptomyces filipinensis; assembly: GCF_014649495.1. GTDB lineage: Bacteria > Actinomycetota > Actinomycetes > Streptomycetales > Streptomycetaceae > Streptomyces > Streptomyces filipinensis. Next base: position 90,056 of record NZ_BMTD01000007.1, read on the forward strand.
CGTACGCGCGACACGGCGATGACATCCCTGGAATGCTGATTCCGTCGGATGCGGGTGTGGCGCGGCCCACCCCGTCGATGTGATGGTTTTCGCACGTCGACACGCGCGGGCACCCCCTAGGGTTTGCCGCGGATACGGCAGGGCGTGGCTGACACCATGGTGTTCGTCGCCGGCAGGCAGCTGAAGGGAATCCAGGATGTTCCGCAAGGTGCTGGTCGCCAACCGAGGAGAGATCGCGATCCGCGCGTTCCGGGCGGGCTACGAACTCGGCGCGCGCACCGTCGCCGTGTTCCCGCACGAGGACCGCAACTCGCTGCACCGGCTCAAGGCAGACGAGGCGTACGAGATCGGGGAGCCGGGGCACCCGGTGCGGGCCTATCTCTCCGTCGAGGAGATCGTGGCCGCCGCCCGCCGGGCCGGCGCCGACGCCGTCTATCCGGGTTACGGCTTCCTGTCCGAGAACCCGGAACTGGCCCGCGCCTGCGAGGAGGCGGGCATCACCTTCGTCGGCCCGAGCACGGCCACCCTGGAGCTGACCGGCAACAAGGCCCGGGCGGTCGCCGCCGCCCGCGCGGCGGGCGTGCCCGTGCTCGGCTCCTCCCAGCCCTCCACCGACGTCGACGAACTGGTGCGGGCGGCCGAGGAGATCGGCTTCCCCGTCTTCGTCAAGGCCGTCGCGGGCGGCGGCGGGCGCGGCATGCGCCGCGTGGAGGACCCTGCCCAGCTGCGCGAGTCCATCGAGGCCGCCTCCCGCGAGGCCGCCTCCGCGTTCGGTGACCCGACCGTCTTCCTGGAGAAGGCCGTCGTCGACCCGCGCCACATCGAGGTGCAGATCCTCGCCGACGGCGAGGGCAACGTCATCCACCTCTACGAGCGCGACTGCTCGCTCCAGCGCCGCCACCAGAAGGTCATCGAGCTGGCCCCCGCGCCCAACCTCGACCCCGAGGTGCGCGCGCGGATCTGCGACGACGCCGTGCGCTTCGCCCGCGAGATCGGTTACCGCAACGCGGGCACCGTCGAGTTCCTGCTCGACCCCGACGGCAACCACGTCTTCATCGAGATGAACCCGCGCATCCAGGTCGAGCACACGGTGACCGAGGAGGTCACCGACGTCGACCTGGTCCAGGCCCAGCTGCGCATCGCCTCGGGCGAGACCCTCGCCGACCTCGGCCTCGCCCAGGAGACCATCACCCTGCGCGGCGCCGCCCTGCAGTGCCGTATCACCACCGAGGACCCCGCCAACGGCTTCCGCCCGGACACCGGCCGGATCAGCGCCTACCGCTCCCCGGGCGGCTCCGGCATCCGCCTGGACGGCGGCACCACCCACGCCGGTACGGAGATCAGCGCGCACTTCGACTCGATGCTGGTCAAGCTCACCTGCCGGGGCCGGGACTTCAAGGCCGCCGTCGGCCGGGCCCGGCGTGCCGTCGCCGAGTTCCGGATCCGCGGCGTGGCCACCAACATCCCCTTCCTCCAGGCCGTCCTGGACGACCCCGACTTCCAGGCCGGGCGGGTCACCACCTCCTTCATCGAGCAGCGTCCGCACCTGCTGACCGCCCGCTCCTCCGCGGACCGCGGCACCAAGCTGCTCACCTACCTCGCCGACGTGACCGTCAACAAGCCGCACGGCGGGCGCCCCGACCTGCTCGACCCGGTCACCAAGCTCCCGCCGCTCCCGGCCGGCGAACCCCCGGCCGGCTCCCGCCAGCTGCTGGTCGACCTCGGCCCCGAGGGCTTCGCCCGCCGGCTGCGCGAGTCGCCGACCATCGGCGTCACCGACACCACCTTCCGCGACGCACACCAGTCCCTGCTCGCCACCCGGGTGCGCACCAAGGACCTCCTCGCCGTCGCCCCGGTCGTCGCCCGCACCCTGCCGCAGCTGCTGTCCCTGGAGTGCTGGGGCGGCGCCACCTACGACGTGGCGCTGCGCTTCCTCGCCGAGGACCCCTGGGAGCGGCTGGCCGCGCTGCGCGAGGCCGTCCCCAACATCTGTCTGCAGATGCTGCTGCGCGGCCGCAACACCGTCGGCTACACCCCGTACCCGACCGAGGTCACCGACGCCTTCGTGCAGGAGGCCGCCGCCACCGGCATCGACATCTTCCGCATCTTCGACGCCCTCAACGACGTCGGCCAGATGCGCCCCGCCATCGACGCCGTACGCGAGACCGGAACCGCGATCGCCGAGGTCGCCCTCTGCTACACCGCCGACCTCAACGACCCGTCCGAGCGGCTCTACACCCTCGACTACTACCTGCGCCTGGCCGAGCAGATCGTCGACGCCGGCGCGCACGTCCTCGCCATCAAGGACATGGCGGGCCTGCTGCGCGCCCCGGCCGCCGCCAAGCTGGTCTCCGCGCTGCGCCGCGAGTTCGACCTGCCCGTGCATCTGCACACGCACGACACGGCCGGCGGTCAGCTCGCCACCTACCTGGCCGCGATCCAGGCCGGCGCCGACGCGGTGGACGGCGCGGTGGCCTCCATGGCCGGTACGACCTCGCAGCCGTCGCTGTCCGCGCTCGTCGCCGCCACCGACCACTCCGAGCGGCCCACCGGCCTCGACCTGGGGGCCGTCGGCGACCTGGAGCCGTACTGGGAGGGGGTCCGCAGGATCTACGCCCCCTTCGAGGCGGGCCTCGCCTCCCCGACCGGCCGCGTCTACCACCACGAGATCCCCGGCGGGCAGCTGTCCAACCTGCGCACGCAGGCCGTCGCCCTCGGCCTCGGCGACCGCTTCGAGGCCATCGAGGCCATGTACGCCGCCGCCGACCGCATCCTCGGCCGCCTGGTCAAGGTCACCCCTTCCTCCAAGGTGGTCGGCGACCTCGCCCTGCACCTGGTCGGCGCCGGAGTCTCCCCGGAGGCCTTCGAGGAGACGCCGGACAGGTTCGACATCCCGGACTCGGTCATCGGCTTCCTGCGCGGCGAGCTGGGCACTCCGCCCGGCGGCTGGCCCGAGCCGTTCCGCACCAAGGCCCTGCGGGGCCGGTCCGCGCCCAAGCCCGCGCCCGAGCTGTCCGCCGAGGACCGCGAGGGCCTGGCCAAGGACCGCCGCGCCACCCTCAACCGGCTGCTGTTCCCGGGCCCGACGCGGGAGTTCGAGACGCACCGGCAGGCCTTCGGCGACACCAGCGTCCTGGACAGCAAGGCCTTCTTCTACGGGCTGCGCCCGGGCAAGGAGTACGCCGTCGACCTGGAGCCCGGCGTCCGGCTGCTGATCGAGCTGCAGGCGGTCGGCGAGGCCGACGAGCGCGGTATGCGCACCGTGATGTCCTCGCTCAACGGCCAGCTGCGCCCGATCCAGGTCCGCGACCGCGCCGCCGCCTCGGACGTGCCGGTGACGGAGAAGGCCGACCGCGCCAACCCCGGCCATGTCGCCGCGCCGTTCGCCGGTGTGGTGACCCTGGCGGTGGCCGAGGGCGACGAGGTGGCGGCCGGTGCCACCGTCGCCACCATCGAGGCGATGAAGATGGAGGCCACCATCACCGCGCCGAAGGCGGGCCGGGTGTCGCGCCTCGCCATCAACCGGATCCAGCAGGTGGAGGGCGGCGACCTGCTGGTCGAGCTCGCCTGAGCCACGCCCGCACGGCACGCACGACAAGGCCCCGTGGTACCGGAAGGTGCCACGGGGCCGACGCCGACGGCGAGGAGAGCGAAGGGACTGGATTTAATCCCTATGCCAGGAGAGGTGAGAAGGAAGCCCCTTCATGGCCTCGCCGTCGCTCACGTTAGCAGTCACTCCGGGATCAGGTCGCGCAGATTTTCCGGGGTGACGATCCGGGAGTCCGGGTGCAGTCCCTCCGGCCGCTGCAGGCCGACGTAGGTGACCGGGCCGTCCGGGGCCGCCACCGTACCGTCCCACTCGGTCACGGTGGTGCCGCGTCCGGCCAGCAGCCCGGCGAGATACCCCACCGTGAGGTACTCGCGCTCGACGATGCCGCGCAGCAGCGTCGCCACCGACACCCGGTTGCCCTCCACCCGGTTGGCCGCCGGATGCCCCTTGAGGTACAGGTGCAGCCACTTCGCGTGCCACCGGCCGTCGGCGTCGCGCAGGAACGCCAGCGGCAGCGCGACCCGGCCGGGCCCGCGCAGCTCCGACTTCATCCGTACCGTGCGCGGCTCGAAGGGGCGGCCGGCCTGCTCGGACTCGCGCAGCATGAACCCGAAGAAGGACTCCTCGACCTCTTCGAAGCCCTCCCCGGAGTAGATGTCGACCTGCGGGACGACGAACGTGCCGCGCACGGCACCCAGGCGCAGGTTGATGAACTCCGAGGCACCGTCGGGGGCTTCGGTGATGTCGCCGGAGTGCTCGCCCTCGACGTCGGACAGGGCCGTCCAGGACAGCCAGGTGACCGTCTCGTAGTCGGCGTCGAGCAGCAGCGCCGACAGGTCGTAGTCGGTGGGCCCGCCGGACTCCTTCCAGTAGACGAAGAAGCGCAGCAGCTCGCCGTCGACGGGGGAGAGGGAGCCGCGCGGCAGCACGCCCAGGCCGGACGCGGTCGCCTTGCCGCTGAGCGGCAGCGCCACGTCGAGCACGTCGGGGTCGACCAGCAGCCGGTCCACGGCCGGGAGCCGGCGGCCGATCTCCTGGTCCAGTGCGCGGCTCAGCCGCTCGCGTTCCGGCGGCAGCAGGGGCGGGCGGGTGTCGTCGGTGACCCAGGCGCGGCCCCGCCGGCTCACGAACACCCGGCGGCCTTCCCCCGCCTCGGCACGGTTGTACAGATGCTCGCGCACCGAGAGCAGGACCCGCCCGGACGCCTCGCCGGCGACCTCCTCGGCCGCGGCGACCACGGTGTCGCGCTCCTCCTGGGTGCGGGCCGTGCGCAGCAGCCGGTCCAGGGCGCGGAACAGCTTCCCGGGAGCGGACCGCAGCAGCCGAACCGCCCCGGTGACGTCGCCGGCCGCGAGGAGCTCCTCGACGCGGCCCTCGAAGGACGGCGCCCGGCGCTCACCGCGGGCGACGGCGAACACGTCGACGGCGTGCGGCCACTGGGGGTACTCGTGCGGGTGCAGCCGCTCCCCGAGGCGCTTGAACGCCTCCCGGTGGGCGGAGACGTCCGCCAGCTTGGCGGGGGAGGCGGCGACGACGGCGTCCAGTCCCGCGAGCAGCGCGCGGCGCACCGGCCGGGACAGCCCCCGGAACCGGGTGGGCTCCTGAAGGGTCACGTCGCCGTCGGACAGCGCGCAGGCCAGGCGGAGCACGTCGGTGACGGTGTCCAGCAGCAGGTCGGCGCCCGCCCGCAGCCGTGCCCGGTTGACCACGGCCCGGTTCTCCCGCACGGGGATCACCTCGGGCTGCGGCCCGGTCACGCAGTGCCCGGCGAGCACCTCCAGGTCGCGCAGGCCGTCCTCGCCCAGCGGGGTGCTGCTGCCGGCCAGGGCGAGGTACAGCGCGGTGACCTCGTCCTCCAGCGGAGCGCCGAGGTCCAGCACGGTCAGGCGGTCGCCCGCCGCCGGGATCAGCTCGTCGTGCCGGGCGAGCACCTCGGCGTAGGTGTGCCGGTAGCGGCCGTACGACGGCAGGGTCAGCAGGTCGACCACCCCGCTGATCAGCTGCTTCAGCGTGCCCGTGCGGGTGGAGTCGTCGGTGAGCGCCTCGTCGACGCAACGCATCCAGAACTCGACGGTGTCGGGGACGTTCGCCGGGAAGTCGACGAAGTAGACGTTGTGCTCGACGTGGTCGCCGACCAGCTCGCGGACCGCCGCCAGGGTGCGTACGGCGGTGTCGGCGACCACGTCCTCGGACTGTGCCGACAGGTGCCCGAGAGCGGCCGCGGAGAGCTTGAAGCCCACCGACATCAGCGCGGCGTCGAACTGCCGCGCCGTCACCTCGCCGCTTCCGGCGGCTCCGGTGGGGGCGGGGATGCGGTGGGTGTGCCGTACGACCAGCTGTTCGAGGGTGTCGCGCATTGCGGCATGATCGCAGAGGCGTGCGGGCCGCTGCACCGCAATTCGGCGCGTATCGAGGGGACGGCCCGTCCCCGGAGCGGTCAGTCCCAGAGCGGGTAGGTCATGACCTGCTTGAAGGCGTCCGGCCGGGTGTCGGTGTAGGTCAGGGTCATCTGCGTGTAGCGCGCGAAGGACGGGTGCCGCGTCCACTGCTTCCCGCCGGTGAGCCGGACGACGACCGGGTAGCTGTGGAAGGTGCCGGCCGCGCAGTACGGCGTGCAGTCGTTGACCCAGTTCACGCCCACGGCCTTCGCCGCGTCCGGACCCCACTCGGTCCAGTGGAGTCCGGAGAGCCGGCTGTTGCCGTCGCCGCAGGCGAGGATGAAGTCCGCGGGGCGGACGTTCCGGTGGAAGAAACAGTCGATCAGCACGGGCCGTGTCGTCTCGGACTTCGCGTGCGTCGCGGCCGGAGCCGGCGGGCTGGCCGAGGCCGTCGTCATCGCCCCTGTCAGCAGGGCTCCTGCCGCGAGGGTGGCTGCCGTTCCCACCAGTGATCCGCGCATGGCCGCTCCCACTGTCGTTCTGTGTCCGACCGCGTTCACTTGACGCTACGACCGTGCGGCCATTTGCACCAATCGCGCAGGTCGCGCGGCGTGTCACCCGTGTTTGAGGGTGAGGCCGTAGAACGCGACGCGGGCACCGGCGGTGGTGCTCTCCGAGGAGGACTGGTTGTAGGAGCCGGCTTTGAAGTACTGCTTGTACTGCTGGAACGACGACGGGATGCCGTAGTGGGTGGTGGTGCCGTTGACGGTCAGGTCGATGGTGTTCCCGCCGGAGACGGCGATGGTGTAGCTCCAGGTCTTGCCCACCGCCACGTGCCCCACGGGGTGCGTGGTCTGTCCGCCGGCCGGTGAGTTCTCCGTGCCGAGGACGATGTCGCCGTTCGCGCGGTAGTACAGCTCCAGCAGTGGCTTGGTGGAGGAGCCGCCGCTGCCGAGGTGGATCTGCCCGACGCACACGTTCTCCGTCACGGACACCACGCGCAGGGTCGCGCTCATCCGGTGCGAGCCGGACAGTGCCCAGTCGGCGGCGCTGCCGTCGCGGTTCATCTCGCGCAGTTCGGAGCGGGCGTAGTGGGAGTTCGGCGTCGTCACGCCCTTCTCGGGCGCCCAGAAGGTCATGGCCCCGTCACGGGTGTCGGTGTAGAAGTACGCGTCCTGGTAGCCGTCCGCGCCCTGGAGCCGGGACGACGGGATGGTGGTCGGGTGGCCGGGGGAGCCGACGGGCTCCTGCAGCTCCCAGACCGACAGGTCGAAGTTGCCGCCGGGCGCCGCATGCGGGTCGGCGGCGCTCGCGCGGGGGCCGGCGAGCAGGGTGAGCGCGAGGGCGAGACAGGCGGTGGTCGGCGTCGCGAGGAGCCGGGTCCGGGTCATGTGGGGGTCCCTTCCGTCGGACCAAGGATGAGTTCATATATGTGAACTCTGAACGCATCCTTGGTCGCTGGTGACCCGAGAAGCTAGAGGTCTGAACCGGGCACGTCAAGGGCTTCAGCAGGCGCCCTCGTCCTGCCACGGGCCCCATTCCGAGGCGCCGGGCACCTCGTTCTGGGTCCACCACTTGGCCTTCCAGTTGTGCTTGGCGTAGGAGACCTCGTTCCCCTGGGTGTACACCGCCGTCGAGCTCCACGCGGGCTTGCAGGACGCCGGCGTCGGCGTGGGGGTCGGCGTCGGCGTGGCGGTGGGCGGGGTGACGCCGGCGAACTTCACCGAGTACGTCGCGAAGTCCCACGGGTTCTGGGGGACGCTGGAGCATGTCCCGGAGGTACGGCCGCCGTTGTCGGGCGGGCTGCACTGCCGGTCCCGGTTCAGGGACCAGAACGTGAACCGGTCCATGTGGTGGCTCGTCGCGTAGTCCAGCACGGTCTGGAAGTCCGCCTGGGTGAAGTACTCACCGGTGTCGCTGCGACCGTTCATGCCGGAGAAGCCCTCGTGGGCGTACGCGGTCGCCTGGTCCCAGCCGAAGGTCGACTGCAGGATCGCGTTGAAGTTGGTCAGCGCGCCGGTCTGGCTCGCCGCGCCGTTGAAACCGCCGTCGAAGGGCATGATGGAGAAGTTGTTCGGGGTGAACCCCTGGGACTTGGCCTCCAGCAGCATCTGCTTGCCGAACCAGCCGGTGCCGTCCGCGGTGCCGGCCGTGGTCACGGAGACGTACAGGCCAGGGTTGTTCTGCTGGAGGATCTTGGCCGCGCCGATCTCGTTCCTGATGGCCGCCGTGTTCTCGTACTCCGGCTCCTCCAGGTCGAAGTCGATGGCGTGCAGCCCGTACTTGGTGATGACCTGCTGGTACGCCGCCGCCGTGGACGCCGCGTCGGAGCAGGCCTGGCCGAGCTTGGTGCCGCCGTAGCCGCCGATGGAGACCGACACGTCACCGCCCTTGGCGCGGATCGTGCTGATCATCGACTGCACCGCCGTGTCCGAGGAGACGGGCGCGGTGCCGCCCCAGGTCGGCGAGCAGTCACCGCCGGCGGGGGCGAGGACGAACGCCAGCTGGAACGCCTTGAGGCCGGTGGCGTCCATGATGGCCGCCGGGTCCGGCGGGTCGTTGTCCAGCGGCATCAGATACGGGGCGGCGGCGTACCAGCGGTTGCCGAGCGCGGTGGTCGCGCCCGAGGCGTTGCCCGCGACGAACGCGGCGGTGCCCGCGGCGGCGAGCGTGACGGCCGTCGCCGCGCCCAGACATGCCCGAAGAGGTCTCACTGCGTGCCTCCAGAGGGTGGGGTGGGGAGGTCCCCTGAGCGGGGAGCCCCACCCTCCGGGAGCTGTTGCGGTCACGTCAATAGGCTGGACTAGACCAATGCTCGCTTTGGACTAGACCATATGATCTCTTTACCTCCCGTCGACCAGTCGCACCGTGAACCCCCGGTCCAGTGGCAGGCTCGGGGTGGTGACGGTCGTGACGTGCGTGACAGGGTCGAACGACCAGGCGGAGGCGGGGAGTCGGCGGCCGTCGAGGAGCACCCGGGCGGGCGCCGGGCCGCCGTGCACGGTGAACCGGTAGCCACGGGCGTCCACCTTGCCCGCGTAGTCGCCCCTGCTCGCGCCCACCGAGACGGTCGTCCCATGGCCGTCGTCCCGCATCGACACCCGCTGGGTGGCGGCCGCGCCCTTGGCGAAGTCGCGGGTCACCCCGTCGTCCTCGTACAGCGTGTAGCGGCTCGTGCCGTGGGCCGCCGGATACAGGTCCCAGTCCAGCTCGTGCCGGTCCCGGGTCTGCCAGCTCGTCGTCCCCTTCGGCCACATCGGTACGATCGCGCCCTCGCGCACGAACAGCGGGAGCGTGTCGAGCGGGGCGTGGTAGCCGTCGACCGTGGTCGGGCCCTGGTAGGTGCGGCCGGTCCGGTAGTCGGTCCAGGTGCCCTTCGGCAGGTAGATGCCGTCGCGGGTGTCGGAGTCCTGGTAGACCGGGGCGACGAGGAAGTCGGGGCCCGACAGGAACTCGTACTTCGCGCCGTCCCCGAGGGTGCCGGGGTCCTCCGGATACTCCAGCCACAGCGGACGGACCGCGCCGACCCCGGTCTTCGCCGCCTCGGCGGACAACGTGTACATGTACGGCAGCAGCCGCTCCTTGAGCTGCAGGTACGTGCGGTTGATCGAGGTGTACGGCTCGCCGTCGAGCCAGGGCTGCTGGTCGGCGGGCTTGCCCGTGGTGCCGTCGCTCGCCCAGCCGTCCATGGTCATGACGGCCGGCAGGAACGCCTTCCACTGCAGGTCGCGGGCGTACATCTTGGCGTCGTGGCGGTAGATGCTGCCCACGTCACCGGTGTTGTAGGAGATGCCGGACAGGGTGGCGCCGGCGTAGGTCGGGATCTGCCAGCGGATGTAGTCCCAGGACAGCTTCTGGTCGCCGCTCCACAGCACGCCGCAGCGCTGGGCGCCCGCCCAGGACACCGGCAGCCACACGAAGCCGCGCGCGTCGCTGTTGTCCTCGATGCCCTTCTTGGCGGCGTCGCACGCGTCGAGTGCGAACTTGTAGCCGTTGCCGACCCAGGCCACGTCCAGCTTGGCCACCCGCTGGCCGGCCTTGACCTGGTCGGCCAGCTTGTCGATGCCGTCCTGGGTCCACAGGCCCAGCTGGGCGTGGTGGTCCTGCAGGCCCTTGGCGGTCTGCTCCAGGTTCTCGTACCCGCAGCCGTAGCCGTCGTTGACCAGCATCCAGCCGAGCGGCATCTGGTGCTGTGTGTAGCCGTCGGCGATCCTCAGCGCGTCCAGGGTGTGCCGCTCCCCCCGGTTGGCGTTGTGCAGGTAGCAGTCGGAGTCGCCGGGTTCGAGGCCGTACACCGGTGGCATGAAGGGCTTGCCCACCAGCGCCGTGTACTTGCCGATCACCTGCTTGGCGTCACCGAGGAAGTAGTAGGCGTCCAGGCGCCGTTCCTGCTGGCCGGTGGTCACGGGCTGGGCGAAGGTGTACACGCCCGGGGCGAAGGTGTTGCGGAAGACGCCGTAGCCCGCGCTGGAGAGGTAGAAGGGCTGGGAGTTGTTGTAGCCGCCCTCGTTCCAGTCGAAGCTGTTGGACACGTACATCGTCTGCCCGCGGTGCGAGAAGCTGCCGTTCTGTTCTCCGCCGCCGAAGAACTGCTCGTCCGCGCCGCGCACGAGGCTCTGCCGCATGCCGCCGGTCGACCAGCGCAGCGGCTTGTCCTCCTGCCAGATCCGGGTGCGGTTGTCGGGTCTGTACAGACCGAAGCGCAGGGGACTCTTGTACACGCGCAGGACGGCCTGAGGGGAGCGGATGCCGTAGTAGTCGCCCGCGTCGAAGGACGAGGTGTGCCGCTCCGGGGCGGGCTGTCCGCGCACGATGGCGGTGCCGGCGGGATCGCTCAGCGAGCCGGACGGGTCGGCCTGCAGCCGCAGTTGACCCCCCGTCAGGAAGTCCGCCCGCGCGGTGAGCCGCCCGGCCTCGACGGTGTAGCTTCCGGCGCCGCCCGAGAAGGACGTGAGGTCACCGGCGTCCGTGGTGGCGGGCAGGTAGGCGGTGCCGGTGAAGGAGCTGTCGTGCACGTCGTACGGCACGACCACCACGTGGTACGTCCCCGACGCCCGCGGGATCACCGTGGCCTCGGGATCGGCGGTGCCCGCGCTGGACGCCACCTGCTTGCCGTGGTCGTCGTACACGTACAGGTCGAAGTCGTCGGAGGGCTTCTCCCACTTCACCGACAGCGGGACGCCGCCCTCGGGGTTGTCGTCCCAGTAGCCGTCCGGCACCGAGACGGTCAGGTCGAAACGGTCGCAGACCTTGTTGTCCGGGTCGGCCGGGGCGTCCGGACAGCTCTCGGTGCCGCCGCCGGTGCCCTTGGGGTAGGCCGGGCTCTGCCAGCTGACGCTGCCGTGGGCGGGGTCGAGTACGGCCCCGGTCGCGGTGGCGGCCCGGGCGGGTGCCGGGGCGGCGAGCGCGGTTCCCGTCAGGGCGGCGGCCAGCGCCAGCGGTACCCAGGCCGGCCACGGCACACGGTGGCGCAGTCTTCGCGGTCTTTGCACGGCGGAACAGCTCCCCTCGCAGCACTGCGGACTGACTGTTCTTGCTTCTGGTGCTCGTAAGCGCTCGAAATGAGCATCAATCGAGCAACTTCAAGCACGAAGACTCGGGGCTCATGCAGGTCCATGTCAAGAGCGCTGTCCGTCACGGCCGAAGGGCCGGGGTGCCGCGGGTGCTGAGGAAGCTCATTGCGCAGAGGCGAAGCCTTTACAAAGGGTTGTCCCGGATATCCGCGTACCCGTGGCGGACTGTCCGTCGCCTGAGGCACCCTTGACAGCGTGCGTACTGTTTCGCCACGTTTGAGCAGTCGCGCACGGAGGGGATTCGGCGCACATCGGTACCTAGGGCAGGACGCGCCCGGCGCGTCATGGGGGGAGCGGTCGCCCATGCGATCCATGAGCCATGATTCACACGCCTCACCGACCCGTGCCGCGTCGGGCACACCGCTCGCGGAGCCCGCGGAAGGGCGGTCGAACTGAGGTGGAGATCACGATCCACAGACCCGGCGAGCTGACGCCCGAGCTGTGCGGGGCCTGGCATCGCGCCATGGACGAGTCGCCCGAGTACGCCAACCCGTTTCTCGCGCCGGAGTTCGCGATCGGCGTCGGCCACTACCGCAGCGGTGCCCGGGTGGCGGTGCTGCGCGAGGGTGCGGAGCCCACCGGGTTCTTCCCGTACGAGCGGGGGCCTTTCGGCACCGGACGGGCCATCGGGCTCGGCCTGTCCGACTGTCAGGCGCTCGTGCACCGGCCCGGTGTCACCTGGGACACCGGGGAACTGCTGCGGGCCTGCCGGCTCAGCATCTTCGAGTTCGACCATCTCGTCCAGGAACAGCGGCCGTTCGCGCCGCACGTCACCGGCACCTTCGCCTCCCCGGTCATCGATGTGAAGCCCGGCGACGGCGGCTACGCGGAGTGGCTGCGCGCCACCTATCCGGGGCTGGCCAAGACGACGCTGAAGAAGGAACGGCGGCTCGGCCGGGACATCGGCGAGGTGCGGTTCGAGTTCGACGAGCGGGACCCGGAGGTGCTGCGCACGCTCATGCGGTGGAAGTCCGCGCAGTACCGCAGGACCGGCCGCATGGACCGGTTCTCCCGGCCGTGGATCGTCGGCCTGGTCGACCATCTCTTCCGGGTGCGCGAGGAGCACTTCACCGGGGTGCTGTCCGTGCTGTACGCGGGCGACCGGCCGGTCGCGGCCCACTTCGGACCCCGGTCGGGCACGGTGCTGGCCGCCTGGTTCACCGCCTACGACCCCGAACTGCCAGCCTACTCACCAGGGTTGATGATGCATCTGAGGACCGCCGAGGCGGCCGCCCGGCACGGTGTGACCCTCGTGGACCTCGGGCGCGGCGACAAGGAGTACAAGGACTGGCTGAAGACCCGTGAACTGCGGGTGGCCGAGGGCTTCGCGGCCCGTCCGCACCCGGTGGCGCTGGCCCGGCGGCTGTGGCGCAGGCCGGTCCGCGGACTGCGGAACACGGTGCTGGCCCATCCCGGGCTGCGTGATCCGGCCGACCGGCTGCTGAGGACCGCGGGCAGGCTCCGCACCCAGGGCGGGGCGGCTTCCCCGGCCGCCCGGGGGAACGGCCGTCCGGAGCGGTAACCACTGGCGGGTTCTCGGCAACTACTGACAGGTTCTCGTCAAGACTTTCCCAAGTGTCTGATGTCGTCGCCCCCGCGTGGTCGGGTCTCCTGCGTCAGCAGTGTCGCTGCACCTCGGGAGGTCCTTGGTGTCCCTGCCCACCCACAGAAGACGGTGGCTGGCCGTCTGCGCGCTCACCGCTTCCGCGGCCCTCGTCGCGATACCCCCGTCCGCCGCCTCGGGGCGGGGTGCCGGCCCCTTCGGAGCCCGCACGCTCGGCCAACTCGCCAAGGAACGCGAGCAGTCGGTGGGCGCCGCGTCGCCGCACCTGGCGGCGGACGGCGACGACGGCAACGAGGCGGACGAGATAGCCGAAGGCGCGGACCAGTACGCCGAGGCCCGCACCTCACCGGGTGTCGTCGCACCGGGCGCGTACGGCGCCGCCTGGCGCGGCCTCTCCCGCCTCAAGAGCACCGGCGGCTGGCGCAACATCACCGACCTGCCGTACGACTCCGACGACCCGCGCTACCGCGACATCGACTCCAACTCCAGCGGCGGAAGCGGAAAGGTCACCGGCCGGATGGCGGCGATCGCCGCCGACGACGACGGTTACGTCTACGCGGGCAGCGCCGGCGGCGGGGTGTGGCGCTCGCGCACCGGCGGCGGCCACTGGCAGCCCGTCAGCGACCGGCTGCCCGCCCAGTCCACCGGTGCCCTCGCCCTCGACGGGTCCGGCCGCCTCTGGCTCGGCACCGGCGAGGCCACCACCAACTCCGACGCCTACCTCGGCAGCGGCGTCTACGTCCTCGCGCACCCGCACCACGGCACCTTCTCCGCACGCAGCCGGGTCGGCGGCGACGAGCTGGAGAGCACCACCATCCACGAACTCCGCTTCGGCGGCGGCAAGGTGTGGGCCGCCACCAGCGAGGGCGTGTGGAGCCACTCCATCCAGAAGCTGAGCGGCGCCTGGAAGCTGGAGTTCGCGCCCAACCCCGACTTCCTGCCGGGCGGTTCCCAGGCCCACGACCCGGACGCCCCGTACAAGAACATCGCCAACGACATCGCCATCGACCCCAAGGACCCGTCCAAGGTGGTCCTGGCCGTCGGCTGGCGCGGCGGCGACGACTACAACGGCTTCTACACCCGGGTGAAGGGCGCCTGGACCCGGATCACCAGCGGTCTCGGTGACCTCCCGGCCGACGCGGACGACGTCGGCAACGTCACCTTCGCCCGCTCGGCCGACGGCTCCCGCTACTACGCCATCGACCAGTCCCCGAAGCAGCTCAGCACCAACCCGGACAGCGGCCTGGAGGGCATCTACGCCTCCGGCTCGCCGGCCGGCCCCTGGACGAAGATCGCCGACTACAAGGGCCTGGCCGCGGACAACTCGGCACTGACCTCGCCCGGTTACATGCCGGGCGTGCAGGCCTGGTACAACCAGTTCCTCACCGTCGACCCCGCCGACCCGCAGCACGTCTACGCGGGCCTGGAAGAGGTCTACGAGACCAAGGACGGCGGTGCGAACTGGTCCACGGTCGGCCCGTACTGGAACTTCGGCTTCTCCTGCTGGAGCATCGACCCCTCCCGGCAGACCGGCGCCTGCAACCCGACCACCCACTCCGACCAGCACGGCGTCGCGATCGGCCGGTACCACGGCAAAAGCTTCGTGTACGTCGGCAACGACGGCGGCGTCTACAAGCGTCCGGTGAACGGCGCCCAGGACGCCTCCGGCCACGCCACCGACTGGACGTCCCTCAACGACGGCACCATCGACACCCTGCAGTACTACTCCGTCGGCATCGGCAGGGACCTCGACCACGGCGGCCTGTCCGTCACCGGCGGCCTGCAGGACAACGGCCAGTCCGTCCTGCGCGGCGACGACAAGGTGATGGGCTCCGACTTCGGCGGTGACGGCGGCGACACCCTCACTGATCCGGCCAACGGCTGCAACATCGCCCAGGAGTACGTCTACCTCGCCGTCCAGGTGACCCAGAACTGCGCCGTGAACGACGGCAGCTGGACCACCGACCCGGGCAAGGCCACCTCGTACGCCGTAGCCCCGCCCGACAACGCCACCAGCGAGGCCCGCTTCATCGCCCCGCTCGCGGCGGACACGAAGAACGGGGACGTCTGGGTCGCCGGCGGCCGGCACATCTGGGTCCAGACCCACGGGTACGCCATCCGCAGCGGCACGGAGTGGACCAGCGTCCACGACCTCGGCGCGGGCCGCACCGCGACCGCCGTCGCCGCGTCCGGCGGCAAGATCTACGCCGCCTGGTGCGGCCCCTGCAACAACCAGGGCTTCGCCCGCGGCATCGCCGTCGGCAACGCGGACGGCACCGGCTGGCACGACGTCAGCCTGCCGGCCGACGGCACCGTACCCAACCGCTACCTCAGCGGCTTCGCCGTCGACCCGAAGAACGCCGACCATGTCTTCCTCGCCGTCAACGGCTTCTCGCGGCACTGGACCGAGGGCCCCGGCGCGGGCGTCGGCCATGTCTTCGAGTCCGCCGACGGCGGCACCACCTGGAAGGACATCTCGGCCAACCTGCCCGACGTGCCCACCGACTCCGCCCTGGTGACGGCGGACGGCGGCCTCGCCGTCGCCACCGACCTCGGGGTCGTCTACCGCGCGCCGGGCCGCACCTCCTGGGAGCGGATCGGCAGCCTGCCGGCCGTGGCCGTCCTCCAGCTCAAGGCGGGCCCCGACGGCCGCACGCTGTACGCCGCCACGCACGGCCGGGGAATCTACACCGTGAGGGTGCGAGACCTCCACTGACGGCCGCGGGAGGGGCGGCCCCGGGCGCCTCCGGGGCCACCCTTCCCACCGCCACGCTCAGCGGCCGCGGAGCGCCCGCCCGACCTCCGTGCGCAGCTCCACGAATCCCGGCAGGCCCCGGGTGGTGAGCTGGTCACGCTCGCCGGGCAGACCGACCGACAGGTCCCGCACCACGCGGGAGCCGGGGCCGGGGGACAGGACGACGACGCGGTCGCCGACGTACACGCTCTCGTCGATGTCGTGGGTGACGAACACGATGGTCGCGTCACGGCCCCGATGGAGCTCCAGCAGCAGGTCCTCCAGATCCTCGCGGGTGCCCGCGTCCAGCGAGCCGAACGGCTCGTCCATCAGCAGCAGGGACGGCCGGCAGACCAGGGCGCGCGCGAGGGCGACGCGCTGCTGCATGCCGCCGGACAGCTCACGGGGATGGCGCCGGGCGGCCCCGCGCAGGCCGACGCGTTCCAGCATCGTCTCGGCCTCGGCCCGGCGGGCCGCGCGCCCGAGACCCCGGCGGCGCAGCGGCAGGGCCACGTTGTCGCGGACGGTGAGCCACGGCAGCAGCGAGCGGCCGTACTCCTGGAAGACGACCGCGAGCCGCTCCGGTACGCCGTGCACCGGTGTCCCGTCGATCGTGATCGTGCCCTCCTGGGCGGGCAGCAGCCCGGCGATGGTGCGCAGCAGCGTGGACTTGCCGCAGCCGGAGGGCCCGACCACGCTGAGGAGCTGGCCGTCGGGCACGGTGAGGCTGATGCCGTCGAGGACGTGCTGGTCGCCGAAGTGCCGGCTGACGGAGTCGAGGCGCAGCATCCGTCACCCGGCCCAGGGCTCGTACAGGGTGCCCGCGTTGCCGGTGACCGGCACGTGCAGCAGGAACGGTCCCGTGTCGTCGCCCCGGCCCAGGGCGTGGTCCAGGGCGGCCGGCAGCTCCCCGGGGTGTCCGGCGCGGGCCGCCGGGCAGCCGAAGGACTGCGCGAGGGTCACGAAGTCGATGCCCGCGATGTCCGTGCCGGGCACGGGCGCGATGCCGATCCGGCGGCCCAGCGCGCGCACGGCCGCGTAACCGCCGTTGTCCAGCAGCACGTAGGTGACCGGTGCCGTGTGCCGGGCCGCGGTCCACAGGGCCTGCACCGAGTACAGCGCCGATCCGTCACCGACCACGCACACCACGCGCCGCCGGTCGGCGAGCGCCCGGCCGACCGCGAGGGGCAGGCCCCAGCCGAGCGCCCCGCTGCCCGTGGTGAGGAAGCCGCCGCTCGACTCGACGGGCACGCGCGCGTGGAGCGCGTCGCGGTGGCTCGGCGCCTCCTCGACGAGGACCCTGTCGCGCGGCAGGCGGGCACGCAGCAGGTCGAAGAACAGCTCCGGGGTGATGTGTCCCTCGGCGCGGGCCGGCGCGGGGGCCGGCCGGGGTGGGGGCGGATCGCGGTCGGAGTCCCCCAGCAGCGCGGTGAGCCGGGCCAGGGCGGGCCGCAGGGTGGTGACGATGCTGGTGCCGGTGGGCAGCCAGGCGGCCTGGCCGGCATCGCAGTCCAGATGGAACAGTTCGGTGCCGGGCGCGAGCGGCGGCCCGTCGTCCGCCACGTGGTAGGTGAAGACCGGTGCGCCCAGGGCGACCACCACGTCGTACGGGGCGAGCCGCGCGGCCAGCTGCCGGGCTGTCGGCGGCAGGAACCCCTGGAACAGCGGATGCGACTCCGGGAAGCCGGAGCGGCCGGAGAGCGGGCTGATCCACACCCCGGCCCGGATCCGCTCGGCCAGCGTCCGGACCAGGTCCAGCGCGTCCTCGTCGTCCACGCCGGGGCCCACCACCAGTGCCGGGCGCGCGCAGGAGTCCAGCCGGGCGGCGAGCGCGTCGAGGGCGTCCGGGGAGGCCGTGAACGCCGCGTGCACGGTACGGGGCGTGACGGGTCCGGCGGGCCGGTCCCAGTCGTCCTCGGGCACGGACACGAACACCGGGCCGCGCGGAGGCGTCATCGCGAGCCGGTGCGCCTCGGCCAGCACGGCCGGCACGTCCTCGGCCCGCTCCGGCTGGCGGGCGGACTTCACGTACGGGCGCGGGAACAGGGCCGGTTCGTCCGCGCCGAGGAACGGCCGCAACTGGATGAGGGAGCGCGCCTGCTGACCCGCCACGACCACCAGCGGCACCCGGTCGCGGAACGCGTTGAACACCGCGCCGAGCGCGTGCCCCACCCCGCCGGCCGAGTGCAGACTGACGAAGGCGGCGCGCCGGGTGCCCAGGGCGTGTCCGGCCGCCAGGCCGACGGCGACGGACTCCTGCAGGCCCAGCACGTAGGTGAAGTCGTCCGGCCAGTCGCGGAACATCCGCAGTTCCGTGGAGCCCGGATTGCCGAAGACCGTGGTCATGCCGGTGGCACGCAGCAACCCCACGACCGCCTCACGCACCGTACCCGTCGTCATGCCGTCCTCCCCGCGGACGCCGTCGGGCCGACGAGCCGCTTCTCGATCGCCAGCAGTCCGGTGTTGAGCAGATGTCCGAGCGCTCCCAGCAGCACCAGCGCCGCCCATACCGTGAGCAGGTCGGAGCGGGTCTGGGCGTCGGTGAGCGTGAAGCCGATGCCGTTGTCGCTGCCCGGCAGCAGCTCCGAGAACACCATCAGGATCAGGCACAGCGACAGGCTGAGCCGCAGCCCCGCGAAGATCCTGGGCAGTGCCGAGGGCAGGATCAGGAACCACAGCCGCTCGGGTGCCGTCAGCCGCAGCACGGCCACCACCTGAAGCCGCAGCGGGTCGGTGGCCCGGGCGCCCTCGGCCGAGTTGACCAGCACCGGCCACACGGCGCTGAACACGATCGACGCCACCTGCATGGGCGTACCGAAGTCGAAGACCACGACGAACACCGGCACCAGCGCGGGTGGAGGCACGGCCCGGGCGAACTGGAGCACCGGGTTGCACAGCGCGTACACCCGCGGCGAGCGGCCCACCGCGATCCCCAGGACAATCCCCGCGACGGCGGCGAGCACGAACCCGGACACCATCCGGCCCAGGCTCGGCAGGATGGTGTCGACGGCGGCCGGGGTGAGGAACAGATGGCCGGCGTTCCCGGAGAACCACAGCGCGTGGGCGTGCCGGGCGATCCGCAGCGGCGGCGGGAAGTACACGCTGTCCCGCGCACGGGCGGCCACCTCCCAGCAGGCGACGGCGACGAGCAGCACGGCCCACCGCAGCACCAGGGGAAGCGCGGTACGCCTCACCACCGCAGCCCCCTCCGCAACCGCCCCGCGGTTTCCCGTGGTTCGAGCGCCCAGGCGAACAGCCGCCGCTCCGCCCGGACCAGTACGCCGTTGATCACCAGCCCCAGGGCCCCCGCCCACACCACCCCCGCCAGCACGTCCCGGGTGCCGTCCGTCGCCGTCTCCGCCTGGGCGATGAAGATCCCGAGACCCTGGCCGAAGCCGGAGAGGATCTCCGTCGCGACGGCGAGGATCAGGGCGACCGCGGCCGAGATCCGCACACCGGCGGCGATGAACGGAGCGGTGGCCGGCAACTCGACCCGCAGCAGCACCGCGAGCCGGCCGGACCCGAAGGCGCGCAGGGTGTCCTTGGCCAGCGGATCGGTCTCCCCGAGTCCGTAGACGGTGTTGAACAGCACCGGCCACAGCGAGGCGTACGCGATCAGCGTCACCTCCGTCCGCGTGCCCGACCCGAGCAGCAACGACACCAGCGGTATCAGCGCGACGGACGGCAGAGGCCGCAGGAACTCGATCACCGCGCGGGCGGCGGCCTCCACGACCGGTACCGCGCCCAGCAGCAGCCCCAGCGGCACGGCGACCGCGCAGGCGAGACCGAGACCCAGCGCCCACGCCCGCAGGGTCACCCCGATCCCGTCGAGGAAGGCCGGGTCACCCGCCAGCCGGACGGCGCGGGCGAGGACTTGGGAGGCGGGCGGGAGATAGCTGCGCCGTACGAACCCGGCCCGGGCGACCGCCTCGCAGACTCCGAAGGCCGCCGCCGAGCCGAGCAGACCGAGCAGCACGTCCTGACGCCGGGTCATTTCGCCAGCAACGGTGCCGGATCGACGTCCTTCTCCAGCAGCCCTTGGGCGCGCATGAGGCGGATCAGCCGGCGCAGCGCGGCCGGGTCGGCGGTCGCCGGATAGGCGGGCAGATGGATCGACTCGGCCTGGGCCGCGCTGACCTTGGCGTACTTCGGCAGTTCCGTGCGGACCGCACCCGGATCCCCGGCGGCGAGCCGGGAGGCCGCTTCGACGGCGCGCCGGAAGCCCGCGGCGGCCTTCGGATGCTTGTCGACGAAGTCACGCGTGGTGATGTACCCGCTGGCGGGCAGGCCCCGCGCCGGGCCCGATCCGGCGTCCAGCAGCACCCGGGCGCCCGACTCGCCCTGGATGGCGGTCTCGAAGGGCTCGACGGCGTGTACGGCGTCCACCTGGCCCCGGTCCAGGGCGGGCCCCATCTGCGGGAACAGGATCTGCCGGTAGACGGGCCGCCCGGCGCCCCGGGCGTCGAGGATCGCGTTCAGGGTCAGGGACTGGATGTTGTTCAGGACGGCGACGGCGACCTTCTTGCCGGCGAGGTCCGCGGGGGACTTCAGGGGGGAGTCCCCGGGCACGAGGACGTCCATCATGTGCGGGGCGATCCGGACGCCCTCGGCGAGGATGCGCAGGTCCAGGGTGCCCTTCTCGTACGCCTGGAAATAGGTGACGTAGTTCGCGCTCGCGATCACGTCCACCTGGCCCTTGAGCAGGGCGGGCAGGGCCTGGATGCTCTGCTGGACGGGCTGGACGCGCACGTCCAGGCCCTCCTTGGCGAACAGCCCGCGGTCCCGGGCGAGATAGAGGGCGGCCGAGTCGGTGAGCGGCAGCGCCGCCACGGTCAGCTGCTGCCGACCGTCGCCGGAGGGCGGCTTCCCGCCGCCGTCGCAGCCCACGAGGACCAGCGCCGCGGCAGCGGCGAGCGCGGCGAGGCGTTTCATTCCCGGTCGTGATCGGCGTAAAGGCATACGGGCATGACTACCCCGCATTTGTCATGATCGCCCCAGGCTGTCGGTGGGTTTCGGGACCTTAGGAGAATGCCGAACCGAGCGCCGTGCCGGAGCCGTTGGGGCAGAGGACTCCACCCGGGCCCGGGCGGGGTACCTCCCCGGGCGGGGCGATGTCGGTCAGGCCGGCGGGCCGGCGATGCGCAGGGCCGTCGGGGCAGGGGGCGCCGCGGTGTCGGTGGTGCCGGCGGCCTCCGTCCACCAGTCGGCGCCGTCCTCGATGTACCGCAGCAGGACGCCCTCGCGGATCGCCCACGGGCAGACGACGGCCCCGCGCAGCCCCATCAGCTTCAGCGCCGTGTGTCCGACGACCGCCCCGGCCAGACTCTGCTCGGCGCGCGGCGCGGAGATCCCGGGCAGCTGGGCACGCTCGGCGGCGGGCAGCGCGGCGAGAGTACGCACCGCCTCGCGCAGCTCCCGACAGCGCATGTCCCGCTGCACGAACGGGCCGTACCGCCCCGGTGCCGCACCGCACAGCCGGGCCAGCTGCTGGAACGTACGGGAGCTGACCGCGGCGGTGCGCGGCCGTTCCCAGCGGATCCGTGATGCCACGTCCCGCAGCTCGTGGCGTACCCGGCGGCGCAGCCCCTTCAGTTCCGCCGACCCCGGCGGGTCCTGGTCGGACAGGTACTCCCGCGTGAGCCGGTTCGCGCCGAGCGGCAGGGAGGCGGCGAAGTCGGGCAGCCGGCCCCGGCCGAAGGCCACCTCCAGGGAGCCGCCGCCGATGTCGAGCACCGCGAGCGGGCCGGCGTGCCAGCCCAGCCAGCGCCGGGCCGCCAGGAACGTCAGGTCGGCCTCGGTCTCGCCGGGCAGCGTGCACATGCGGATCCCGGTGCCCGCCGCGACCCGTCGTAGCACCTCCTGCCGGTTCGGAGCGCTCCGCACCACCGCGGTCGCGAAGGCCAGCGGTCCTGCCGCGTGCCACGTCCGTGCCGTGGCACCGGCCGCGGCCACCGCCTTGACCAGCAGCTCCACCGCCTCGTCGGCGATGGTGCCGTCCGGACCGACGTGTTCGGACAGGCGCAGCTTCCACTTGACGGTGTGCACCGGCAGCGGAACGCCGCCCTCCACATCAGCGATCACCAACCGGACCGTGTTCGACCCCGCATCCACCACGCTCACCCGCATGGCCGGGAAGTACCCAGTCCTCCCGCGACAACCCCTCGCACAGGGGGCGCGCGTGTGCACAGCAGCGGGCCCGCATGCTCCCCGGGAACGGCTCGCGGGACAGTCGGAGGCGGGCCAGGAGCGGGCCGCGCACGGGCCGGTGTCCACCGGACGCCGGCCCCACGGCGGTGTCCGGGCACATGCCCCGCACACCACGTCCGCCGCAGCCCCGCACACCACGTCCGTCCGCCTCAGCCCCGGGCGTCCGCAGCCAGGCCTTGGTGCCGTCGGCCGCCGCGAACCAGGTCTGCGCGAGAACGGCCACCTGCACCCCCGCGCGGCCGACCGGGCGCTGTGCCAGGCGCCCAGACCCGTGACGATCCGCAGGACCCGGACGACCTGCGTCCCCTGGTCCCCGGCACCCGTGAGCACCACAGCGGGCGGCGGTTCCGCCGTCCGACACCCCTCGCCGCATCCTCCCCGCGTGGACCCTGTCCGGATCTCGGCCCCCGGCCACCCGACCAGCCCGGCCCTGCCCTTAGATGGCCACCACCACTGTCGGGGCGAGGAGCGGCACTTGAGCGGGACGGATGCGACGAGGGTACTGGTGATCGGCGGCGGCATCGCGGGCACCGCGGCCGCGCTCGGACTGGACAAGGCCGGACACGACGTCACCGTGTACGAGGCACACCCCGACACGGCCGAGGACATCGGGGCGTTCCTCACCCTGGCGAGCAACGGCATGCGCGCCCTGGCCCAGCTCGACGCCGCGGACGCCGTCACCGCCGTCGGTTTTCCGCTGACTTCGCTGCGGCTCCTCGACAGCCAGGGAGCCGAACTGACGCACGCGCCGCTCGGCGAGATGGCCGACCCGGACCTGCGGTACCGCTGTCTGCGCCGCGGCGAGCTGAACGCGGCCCTGCAGGGCGAGGCGGTCCGGCGCGGCATCCGGCTGAGCCACGGCGCCCGCCTGGTCGACGTCACGGACGGCCCGTACGGCGTCACCGCCCGGTTCGCCGACGGCGGCACGGCCCACGCGGACCTCGTCGTCGGCGCCGACGGGCTGAACTCCACCGTGCGCCGGATCCTCACCCCCGGCGTGCGGCCCACCTACGCGGGGCAGCGGGTCTTCTACGGCTACAGCGACGCCACACCCGGCGCGGAGGGCACCGGAGTCATCACCATGGTGCGGGGCAGCGAGACCGCCTTCGGATACGCGGCCTCGCCGACCGGGCAGACGTACTGGTTCGCCCGCGTGAGCACCGGACCCCTGCCCGCCGGAGCAGCCGCGCACCGCGCCCCGTGGCGCGAGGAGCTGCTGCCGCTGCTGCGCAAGGACCCCACGCCCGCCGCGGACATCGTCGCCGCGTCCCAGGGCCCCGTGATGGTCACCAACGCCACCGAGATGCCGCTCGGCGCGGTGTGGCAGAAGGGTCGCACCCTGCTCATCGGCGACGCGGCCCACGCGGCCTCCCCGGCGACCGGCCAGGGGGCCTCGATGGCCCTGGAGGACGCCGTCGTCCTCGCCAAGGCGCTGCGCGACCTGCCGGACCCGCAGGCCGCGTTCACCGCCTACGAGCGGCATCGCCGCCCCCGCGTGGAGCACAACATCACCGTCAGCGGCGGCCTCTCCCGCGGCACCCGCACGCCGTCCGGCCCGGCGCCCGTCGCGGCCCGTCCCGTCGAGCCGGACGAGGCGCTGCTCCGCCAGCTGGCCTGGGACAGCCCGTTGCCCGCCGACCCGCCCGCGCGGCCCTGAGCGGCGGCCCGCGAACGGACGTACGCGCGCGAAAGTGCAAGAGGCGGAGCACTGGAGTCCATTGCCGGGGAAACCACCGGGCCGGATCGTTCCGTGCAACCGGCCCTTCGGCAACAAGGAGCACAGTTGCGACCCTCGAACCGCGCAGGCGGCGCCCTGGCGGTGTTTTCGGCGACTGCCGCCCTGGTCCTGGGCGGCGGCCCCGCGTCCCCGGCATCGGCCGCGACCCCCGACGACGCCACCTACACCGTGACCGTGGGCACCCCGGTGCCCTTCACCCACCCCACGGACACCCCCGCCAGTCCCTACCTCGACCGGGACGGCACGTTCCACTACCAGCAGTCCGCCGCGCTGTACGGCGCCAAGGACCCACGTACCTGGGATTTCTACACCGGCACCGACTTCGACACCGCCGCGTTCGACAAGGCCCTCAGCAAGGCGGTGAACCCCGCCAACCCCGCCGACCGCAACGACGACACCACCTGGCGCTGCAACAACAGCCCCACCGGCCGCCAGGCGACGTACGCGCCGAGCGGCTCCGGCTACGCGCAGAAGAACTACTGCGACCTGTCCGGGGTGTGGGTCGACCCCGACACCGGCGCCTGGTACGGCCTGGTGCACAACGAGTTCACCCCGCAGCCCTTCGGCGACGGACTGCACTACGACGCCATCGACTACGCCGTCTCCACCGACCGGGGCCGCACCTGGACCGTCAAGAACCACGTGCTCACGTCCCCCTACAGCACCAAACGCGGGGACACCACGGCCTTCCCGAACCAGACGTACTCCTACGGCGACGGCGACCAGCGCCTCTTCGTCGACACCGCCTCCGGCTACTTCTACGTCTATTACGGCTCCCGGATCATCGACAAGAGCGGCGGCTGGAAGGCGTTCTACGAACACGTGGCCCGCGCCCCGATCGCCGCCAAGATGGCCCCCGGCTCCTGGCGCAAGTGGTACGACGGCGCCTGGTCCCAGCCCGGCACCGGCGGCAGGGAGAGCGACATCGTCCCCGCCGACGCCGGCCACCCCACCGGCTACACCCCCGCCTCCGCCGAGTACGACCCGGCCAACACCGGCACCGCCGCCCAGCAGATCGCGGCCGGCAAGATGCCCCCGACCTCACCGCTTTTCGTCATGAACATCGCCTACGACGCCTATCTCGGGCTGTACATCGGCACGCCCCAGGCCGTCGACCAGAGCGGGAACTCCCCGCAGTACCTCTACGCCACCGACGACCTGACCACCCAGAAGTGGCACCTCGTCGGCGACACCGGCGGCTACACCAACGCCTCCTGGTACCGCTGGTTCCTCGACAGCGCCAACCGCACCGGCTCCACGACCGTCGGCCGGTCCTTCCGCTCGTACTGCTCCTTCGGCTGCTCGCACGACGCCTCCGGCGAGTACGTCGACATCACCGTCGACACCGGGAAGCCCGCCGCCGCGCCCATGGACACCGGCCGCCGCTACCGCATCACCAGCGGCGCGGGGCGGATCCTCGCCCAGAAGGCCGGTGGCACCGCCACCACCTCGCTGGCCCGGCCCACCGGATCCGGCCGCGACTCCTGGGCCTTCACCCCGACCGGCGACGGAGCCTTCACCCTCGCCAACGCCGCGAGCGGCGGGCTGCTCGGCGTCGACTCCACCTCCGCCTCCGGCCGGGCCTGGGGCGCCCGGCCCACCGTCACCGCGGCCCCCGCCGGCGGGCCCTGCGTCGGGCAGCAGTGGTTCGTGCTCCCGAACGCGTCCGGCGGCAGCTACCGCCTGGTCAACCGCTACAGCGGACTCGTGCTCGGCCTCTCCGGCCGTTCCGGCCGGCTCGCCGAGACCACACCGGTGCGCGCCTGGACGGACCGTAGCGGGAGTTCCGTGGGAGCCGGACGCAGCGCCGCCGAACAGACCCTGTCCCTCACCGCGACCTGAGCACCGCGCACCTTGCACACACGGGGCGCCCAACCCCTGCGGGGGTCACGGAACGTGCGGTTATCCTGCGCCCATGTCGATCATCAACGGGGAATCCGACGCCCGCCTGGCCGTGACCGCGGCCCAGGCGGGCGCCGCCGTGGTCCGAGAGCTCTACGGCAGCCGGCTCGCACGCTACGACAAGTCCGCCGGAGACTTCGCGACCGAGGCGGACCTCGCCGCCGAGCGGGCCATCCTGGACGTGCTGCGCGCCGCCCGCCCCGAAGACGCCGTGACCGGCGAGGAGAGCGGCCGCTCCGGCGCCGCCGACGCACCTCGCCGCTGGCTCGTCGACCCGCTGTGCGGCACCCTCAACTACGCGGTGCGGAACATGCTCGTCGGCGTGAACGTCGCCCTGCGGGAGGGGGACAGGATCACGGCCGCCGCGACCGCCGACCCGTTCAGCGGCGAGGTGTTCTGGACCGACGGCGACAACGCCCGGCTCCACGGCGACGGCGCCGACGAGCGGCTGACGCCCTGGCCCGGGTCCGCCCTGGTCGACGTCAACCTCGACCCGCCCTTCCCCAACGCCCCCGGATTCCACGCCACCCGCCTGCTCGCCGACCCCGGCTTCGCCGAACGCTTCCGGCCCCGGGTGGTCTCCAGCACCCTCGCCGTCGCCTGGGTCGCCGCCGGACGCAGGGCCGCCTACGTCACCGACGGCGACCTGCGCGACAGCGTGCACTTCGCGGCGGGCATCGCCCTGTGCGAGGCGGCCGGCTGCGTGGTGACCGGACTGTACGGCGAACCCGTGCTCACCGGCGCGCGCGGACTGGTCGCGGCGGCCGACGCGGAGACCCACGCCGCACTGCTGCAGCTAATCAACCGCCAGAGGGCGCAGGAGGGTTGACGGCGTTCTCGACGGACGCCGCAGCCGTCTGATGGGATGCCGTCATGACGCCGGCCCACGACCTCGCCGCCCGCCTCGGCCGGGCCCTGGACACCCGCCCGGAGACGCTCCGCGCGTGCGCGCAGGACTTCGGGCACATCGTGCGGGGCGCCCCGCTCGGCGTGCTGCGCCCGCGGTCCGCCGCCGAGATCAAGGACCTGCTGGAGTGCGCCGGACCCCAGGGCATCCCGGTGAGCGTGCGCGGCGGCGGCCACTCCCTGTACGGCCAGGGACAGGCGGACGGCGGGATCGTGCTGGACCTGCGGGCGATGAACCGGGTCGGGCCCGTGACGGACGATCAGGTGAGCGTACAGGCAGGCGCGTTGTGGCGGGAGCTGCTGGCCGTCACCCTGCCGCACCGGCGTACCCCGGCGGTGCTCACCGACTACCTCGGCGCGGGCATCGGCGGTGTCCTGTCGGCGGGCGGACTCGGCGGGGCCACCCACCGGCACGGCCTGGTCGCGGACCAGGTCCTGGAGCTGGAGGTGGTGACCGGAGCCGGGGAGCACCGGATCTGCTCACCCGACCGGGACCCCGAGCTGTTCCACGCCGTGCTCGCCGGCCTCGGCCAGTGCGCCGTCATCGTGTCCGCCACCCTGCGACTGGTCCCCGCAGCCGCCCGGGTGCGCCGCTACTGCCTGTACTACGCCGACCTCGGCGGCTGCCTCGCCGACCAGCGCCGGCTCGCCGAGGAGCAGCGCTTCCCCTATCTGGAGGGCCAGGCGCGGCCGGCCGACGGACCCGGCTGGCAGTACATGATCGAGGCCGTGGCCCCCTACGACGGGCCGTACCCGCTCGACGACCGCACCCTGCTCGCCGGGCTCTCGTACGACCCCGCCGCCGTGGAGACGGAGGACCTCGGCTACGGCGAGTTCGCCCACCGCGTGGACACGGACGAGGAGGCCCTGCGGGCCACGGGGGAGTGGCTGCACCCCCATCCGTGGCTCAATCTGCTGCTCCCGCACGACAGTGCCGAGTCCGTCGTCCGGGCCGTACTCGCCGACCCGGCCTTCCGCGACCTGCGGGACACCGGCCTCGTCCTGCTGTACCCGGTGCTCTCCAGCCGGCTGCGCGCCCCCTTCTTCAGCCGCCCGTCCGGGGAAGTCCTGTACCTGTTCGCCCTGTTGCGCACGGCCCCGCCCGGCAGCCCCGAGACGGTCGCGGCGATGCTGGCCGCCAACCGCGCCGCGTACGAACTCGCCCGCTCCCGGGGCGGGGTCGCCTATCCCGTCAACGCCCTGCCCCTGTCGGACGCCGACTGGCAAGACCACCACGGCGTCCGCTGGCCGGCCTTCGCCGAGGCCAAACGGCGCCACGACCCGCACCTCGTCCTGGCCCGGGGACACGGGATGCGGTTCTGAGGTATCCGCTCCCGAAGAGCCGACGGCGACGACGCGCTCGTCACCGGCCTGTTCTCGCTCCCGCGATCCGCGCCGCACCCCCTCAGCCGTCCGAGAGGGTCGCGTGCGGGGTACGCCGGTAGGTGTTCCGGTACAGGGCGGCGAAGCGGCCCGGGTGGTGGAAGCCCCAGCGGGCGGCGATCGAGGTGACGGTCTCCCCGCCGCCGGGGTGGGCAGCCACCAGGTCGTGATGGGCGTGCGCGAGCCGTACCCGGCGCAGATGCGCCAGCGGGGTGGTGTCCAGGTGCCGCCGGAACGCGTACTGCAGGGCCCGGGCCGTCACATGGGCCGCCGCGGCGATGTCGGCGACCGTGACCGGCTGACCGGCGTGGTCGTCGATGTAGGCGAGGGCACGGCGCAGCATCTCGGGATGGGCGTCCCTGCGGTCGGTCGCGGTGGGCTCGGACAGGGCGGTGTTCGGGAAGGCGTTCAGGACGCTCGCCGCCAGGTACTGTCCGGCCGTCGCGGCGATCAGCGGCTGGTCGGCGGTCCCCGGATCGCACAGCACATGATCGCGCAGATGGCCGATCGCGTGACCCAGCTGGCGGGCCGCGACCGCCGAGCGCGGCCGGTGGCCGGTCAGCCGCACCGGTCCTGAGCCGTCCGGACCGGCGGCCACCTGGGCGAGCAGCGCCGGATCCAGCATCGTGATGGTGTAGCGGGCGTGGTGGATCCGCCCCGAGTACGGCAGGTCGGGCGGCGCGAACAGCACCACGTCACCCGGCCCGAAGGTGTCGTTCTCGACGCCCGGGAAGCCGTGGTCCCGCACCGTTCCCTCGTGCACCACGCACAGACAGACCCGGCCCAGTGGCGTCACCGAGTAGCTCATCTCGAAGTCGAGCGCGAGTTCGTCCACGCTCACCGGGGCGATGGCGCTGCGCCGGATCCGGGTCCGGGTGGCCTCGGGCGTGCTGCTGCCGATACGCATCCTGGCGTAGGCACGGCTGAGGAAGTCTTCCGTCGCCGCCAGATCCGCGCTGTCGAAGGTGAGCGTCTCCATGTGTGGCGGATGCCCCCGAATCACCTGACTATGTAACGCCTGACCAGGCGTTTTTCGTTTTCCGTACGGCTGCCCGCCAGGACGTTCGCCTGGTGGCTGGTGTCGGCATGGCGGGCCGCGCAGGGTGGCGGCATGATCGGACGCGACGAGCAGACGGACCAGCTGGCGGCACTCCAGGAGGAGGTGGCCCAGCTGCGCCGGGCCGTGGCCTCGCACGCCCTGGTGGACCAGGCGATCGGCGTGGTCATCACCGCCGCCGGGCTCCGCCCGGAACAGGGCTGGGAGGTGCTCAAGCAGGTCTCGCAGCACACGAACGTCAAACTCCGCGACGTCGCCCGCTGGGTGGTCCTGTGGCCCTCCAGCGGCCGGTTCCCCGACGACATCCGCCGGGCCCTGTCCGCGGCGGTGGCCCGCGCCCGGGACGCCGAGCACGCCGCCGCGTCCGCGCCCGAGAGCGACGGACAGGCCATGAGCTGCGGCCCGGTCAGCTGACGAGGCCGGGGTTGTGCATGGGCGCCGCGTGCAACACGAAGGGGGTGGCCCCGCTCGCGGGCCGTACCCTGCACACGCCGGCAGAGGAAGAGGCCACCCAGGGGGACACGCGCGCCCTCGTGCACGGGGCCCTGGCGGAGTACCCGCGCGGCGCAGTGGAGCACGGCTCACCCGTCTCCGACGCGGCGGACCCGCCGCGGGAGACCCCGCGGGTCACGGCCCGCCCATGACCGGGGCCCGGGCCTGCCCGCAGGGCCGGGCCCCGGCCGCTGCGTGCTCCGCTCCCCGGCGGCCCGTCCGGCGCTGACCGGCGCTTTCGAACTGCGGCGGCCGGGGCCAGCGCCTAAGGTGGCGGTGCGGGCAGCCGGGTGCTTGCCTGCTCGGGTCAAGAATCCGGCCCTGCTGACGAAACCACCCTCGGCAGGGGGCCATTGGCCCTGCTCGACGGTCCCCGGGTCCGGACGGAGGCGTCCGGCGGGCCAGCCGTCCCGGCTACTCGATGGGAGACGGCCCGACTTCACCCCGACCGGAGATCCTGTGCGATTCCCGGTTTCGGACGCACCGGCTCGGGGACCTCGGTACGAAGGCCGCGTCGACCCCTTTCTCCCGATGTGTTCGTGTGGCCGGCCGTATGCCCGGGTGTGGCCACCGCGCGTCGGACACCCCTCTTCGCCGGTGCCGGGCCCGCCCCCGTGACCAGCGAAGGAATGGTGGAGATGAGCGAGACGAACCCGTTGAGGCGAGCGGCGGACAAGGTGACGGACGCCCTGCGGGGGGACGGCACGGGCCCGGAGGAGGGGATCCCCGGCAAGCCCGGTCCCCGGACGCCGCCGGTCGCCGAGCCGACCGGACCCCATGAGCCGTACCCGCCCAAGCCCGACCAGACCGGCCCCGACACCGTCTCGCCCACCGGCCAGCCCACCGGCGCAGACCAGGCCCGGACGGCGCAGAGCGGCAGCTACCTGACCAACGCCCAGGGCACCCGGCTGTCCGACACGGACCACTCGCTCAAGGCGGGACCCCGTGGCCCGGTGCTCCTGCAGGACCACCACCTGCGGGAAAAGGTCATGCACTTCGACCACGAGCGCATCCCCGAGCGCGTGGTCCACGCCCGCGGCGCCGGTGCGCACGGGGTCTTCCGCAGCTACGGCGCGGCGGCGAACGTGACGAAAGCGGCCTTCCTCTCCGAGGACGTCGAGACGCCGGTGTTCGTCCGCTTCTCCACCGTGCTCGGCTCCCGGGGCTCCTCCGACACCGTCCGGGACACCCGCGGCTTCGCGACGAAGTTCTACACCAGCGAGGGCGTCTTCGACCTTGTCGGCAACAACATCCCGGTCTTCTTCATCCAGGACGCCATCAAGTTCCCGGACGTCGTGCACGCCGCCAAACCGCACCCCGACCGCGAGATCCCACAGGCGCAGAGCGCCCACGACACCTTCTGGGACTTCGTCACCCTGCACACCGAGGCCACCCACCACACCCTGTGGAACATGTCCGACCGCGGCATCCCGCGCTCGTACCGCACGATGGAGGGCTTCGGCGTCCACACCTTCCGCCTGGTCGACGCGGCCGGCGGGACGACGCTGGTGAAGTTCCACTGGAAGCCGAGGCTGGGCGTGCACTCGCTGGTGTGGGAGGAGGCCCAGATCGTCAACGGAGTCGACCCCGACTTCCACCGCCGGGACCTCGCCGACGCCATCGAGGCCGGCGCGTACCCCGAGTGGGAGTTCGGCATCCAGACCTTCCCCGACACCCCCGACCAGACCTTCGAGGGCATCGACCTGCTGGACCCCACCAACCTCGTCCCCGAGGAACTCGCCCCCGTGCAGCCCATCGGGCTGCTCACCCTGAACCGCAACCCGTCGAACTTCTTCGCCGAGACCGAGCAGGTCGCCTTCCACCCCGGCCACCTCGTCCCCGGCATCGACATCACCGACGACCCGCTGCTGTCCGGGCGGCTGTTCTCCTACCTGGACACCCAGATCACGCGCCTCGGCGGCCCCAACTTCGCTCAGATCCCGGTCAACCGGCCACACGCACCCGTCAACGACATGCTGCGCGACGGCATGCACCAGACGGCCGTGCACCGGGGAGTGGCCCCCTACCGCCCCAACTCCCTCGACGGCGGATGCCCGTTCACGGCCGGCGCCGACCTGGCGGCCTACGTCGAGGCTCCCGTCCGCGTCCCGGAGGCGACGAAGGTCCGCGAGGCGCCGGCGTCCTTCGACGACCACTTCAGCCAGCCGCGCCGGTTCTGGCTCAGCATGAGCCCCGTGGAGCGCGAGCACATCATCGGCGCCTACACCTTCGAACTCGCCAAGTGCTACGAACAGTCCATCAGGGAACGGGCGTTGCAGGTGCTGGCGAACATCGACCCGGAGCTGTGCGCGGGCGTCGCCACCGGCCTCGGCCTGCCCGCGCCGCGGCCCACCGTGCCCCTGGCCGACGTCGCGCCCAGTCCCGCCCTGTCCCAGGTCGGACGCACCTGGCCCACCGACGGCCGGATCATCGGTATCGTCACCGGCCCCGACGGCGACCTGGACGGGGTACGGGCGGTACGCCAGGAGGTGCTGGACAGCGGCATGGTCCCGCTGGTCGTCGCGCCGACGGGCGGCACCCTCGGTCCCGAGGGGGACGCGCTGGACGTGCAGCGGACCTACGCCACGGCGCGGTCCGTGGAGTTCGACGCCCTGCTGGTGGCCGGCACCCCGGGCATCGGCACCGACGCCCACGGCGCCCGTGACGCCAAGGCGGGCCTGCCCACCGACCGCAACGGCACCCCCGACCCGCGCGTGGGACTGCTGCTGGCGGAGGCGTACCGGCACGGCAAGGCCATCGGAGCCACCAAGGGCGCGCAGAGCGTGCTGGAGGCAGCCGGCATCCCCCTCGACGCGCCCGGTGTGATCGCCGGCGACGGCGCCGCCCCGGTGCTGCAGCAGCTCACCCAGCTGCTCGGCTCCCACCGGGTCTGGGACCGCTTCCCGTCCGCCGCCTGACCGGCCGCGCGCCCGCGGCCGGGGCCGTGCCTCCGGACCCGCCCCGGACCTGCCCGCCGGCGTACGGCTGTCAGGTCCGGGTGGTGCGGCACAGCAACAGGCAGATGTCGTCGTCGTGTTCGGAGTCGTGCAGCATCGGCTTCAGCAGCGAGTCGGCCGCCGTCTCCAGGTCCTCCAGCTCGGCCGTGCCGAGCGCGCCCACGGCCTGGGCCAGCCGCTCGATGCCCGTGTCGATCCCGGCGGACCGCCGCTCCACCAGACCGTCCGTGTACAGCGCGAGCGTCGAGCCGGCCGGCAGCTCGACGGTGTGCTCCTCGTACTCGTAGGGCACCGGGACCCCCAGCATGATGCCCGGCTTGGCCTCCAGCACCCGTACCTCGCCCGCCGGGCCGCGTACGACCGCCGGCGGATGCCCGGCGGCCGCCCAGACCACCCGCGCGTCCCCGGGCGTGAACCGGGCGAGGGCGCACGTCGCGTACAGCTCCGGCTGCTGGTGGCGCAGCATCCGGTGCAGCAGGGTGAGGATACGGGCCGGCCCGTTGCCCTCGACCGCGTACGCGCGCAGGGCGGTGCGCAGTTGGCCCATGATGACCGCCGCCCGCAGTCCGTGCCCCGTGACGTCTCCTATCACGGCCAGCACACTGCCGTCGGGCTGCGGGAAGGCGTCGTACCAGTCGCCGCCGATGTTCATCCCGTGCGTGGCCGGCAGATAGCGCGCGGCGAGCGCGAGGCCCCGGGTGACGGGCAGTTCGGTGAGCTGGGCGCGCTGCAGTTCCTCGGCGACGTTGCGGTGCTGCTGGTACTGCCGGGCGTTGTCCAGCGCGATGCCCGCGCGACGGGCCAGCTCGACCAGCATCACCGTGGTGTCCGGGTCGAAACGGTCACCGTGCGCGGCCAGCGTCAGCACCCCCTGCACCGCGCGCACACCGAGCGGCAGACACAGCAGCGGCCGGTCCGGCGACAGGGCCGAGGCCGGCAGATCGTCCACGCCCGGCAGCCCGCCCGGTCGTGGACCCGCGTGCTGGGGCCGGCCGGTGCGGGCCGCCGTCACCGAGGCCGCCGCCCGCTCTGCCGGGGGCGTCCGCTCGTCGTCCACGAGCCACACGTCGACGTGCCGGGCGTACTCCGGGACCAGCAGCTCCGGCAGCACGCGCAGGATGTCCTCGTGGTCCAGCGATTCGTTCAGGGCGGCGCTGGCGTCGGCGAGGAAGGTCAGCTGCCGCCGGGCGTTCTCCGCCTCCGCGCGGGCCGCCCGCTCGGCGTCGAGCAGCTCGCGCTGTGCCAGCGCCGCCGCCTCCAGCTCGGCGTGCAGCGCGAGCACGCCCTGGTTGGTCTGGTGCAGCTCCTCCCGGTGGAACCGGATCAGCTCCTCCGTCTCCGCCAGCTGCGCGAGGACGGCGGCGGCGTCCTCGTCCGCGTCCAGGAGGGCCTCGGCGAGCCGGGCGTCGTCCAGGCCGGCGGGCCCGGGCAGCGGACCGGTGACGGGGACGGCACAGGAGAGGGTGCGCCGCCACGGATCGGGCCCGCACACCTCCACGTGCAGCGCCCCGTCGGCGCGAGCCGTCACGGTCAGCTCCACCCGGCGCCCGTCCCGGCAGGGCCGCAGCCGCGCGCCGAGCGCGGCCAGGAAGCGGGTGCGGTCGAGGGCGGGCACCGCGGCGTCCGCGGTGAGCCGCGCCAGCAGGGCACGGGCGCGGGCCGCGTCGGCGGGGGAGGCGAGGGTCCAGGTCTCGGAGACGGCTGTCATGGGTGCTGGTCCGGCGGTCGGGGGGCCAGTACGGCCACACTGGTGTCGTCGCGTACGGGGCGGGCGGGGCTGCCCGCGTCGCGCAGCACGGCCGCGGCCAGCACCGCGGGATCCCGCGCGAGCAGCTGGGGGTCCTGCGGCGGTGTCCAGCGGCTGGGCAGTCCGTCACTGTGCACGACCAGCAGGCTGCCCGGGCGCCACGGCATCCTGCGCACGGGGATGTGGGCCGGGAAGTACGCCCCGACGATCCCCGGATGGGAGACGAGGGACGTCCAGCCCTCCCCGGTACGCAGCCGGGCGCCGGCGTTGCCGATGCCGGCGAAGGCGAGTTCCGCGCGCTCGGTGTCCAGCTGGGCCACGGCGACCGCCGCGCCGCGGGTGGGCCGCAGCACGGTGTGCAGCCGGCGCAGCATCTCGACCGGCCCCAGGTGGGCGGCGTGGCGCAGCTCGGCCACGGCGGCGGTGGAGGCGTGCGCGGCCTTCGGGCCGTGCCCGAGACCGTCCGCGAGGAGCAGGGTCAGCAGGGTGCCGGAGCGCGCCCAGGCCCAGGCGTCACCGCACTGCTCGGCCTCGGCCAGTGAGACGCAGATCCCGCCCGCCGGTACCTGCGCCGCCGGCGTCCGCGGCCGTGTCCGGGGCCCGGCGCGCTCCGGGTCGATCCGGGCCGTCGCCACCGTCCCGCGGCCCGGCGCGCTGTACAGATGGAAGGCGTCGGCGCTGCGCAGACAGCTGCCCAGACCGGCGCCGAGGGAGACCCCTGCGGTGGTGTAGCCGTCCCGCAGCGCCGTGGGGACGTCGGCGATGCCCGGCCCGTGGTCGAGCGAGAAGAGCTGCACCGACAGAGCCGGGCCACCGGACGGCGGCCCGACGAGGTTGACCACCATGCGTCCGCCGCCCGCGTGTTTGAGCAGGTTGGTGGCCAGCTCGGTGGCGACGAGTTCGGCGGCCGCGGTCCGCTGCGGGTCGAGGCCCGCGTGCGCGCATGCCTCCCGGGCGGCCGTACGGGCATCGCGTACCCGCGTGGAGTCGCCCACCGGTACCTCCCACACCCGGCTCATCCCGCCCCCGCACGTGACGAGGGCACCTGGGCCACCCAGGCGACGGCCGTGACGGTCGTTCCCCGCCCGGGTTCGGTGTCCACGGCGAACTCGTGCACCAGCCGCTTGGCGCCGCTCAGTCCGAGGCCGAGACCGCCTCCGCTGGTGTAACCGTCGGTCATGGCCAGCTCCAGATCGCGGATGCCGGGGCCGCTGTCGACGAAGCACATCTTCAGGCCCCGGCCGCGGCCCTCGTCCAGCGGCGTGATCTCCGCCCGACCGCCGCCGCCGTGCACGAGTGTGTTGCGGGCCAGCTCGCTCGCCGCCGTGACCAGCTTGGTCTGCTGGACGAGCCCGAAGCCGAGCTGGGCCGCGCACCGCCGCACCTCCTGCCGCACCCAGGCCAGATCCGCGTCCGAGCCGATGGGCAGGCTGGTCGCGGACGCCTGGCCGGACGCACGCATCATGTCCCCCTCTGGGACAGCAGTTCCAGGGCACGGTCGACGTCGAGGGCGGTGACCAGGCCGGGCAGGGTGAGCCCCAGCTCGACGAGGGTGATCGCCACGGCGGGCCGCATCCCGGCCAGCACCGTTCGGGCAGCCAGCAGCCGGGCCGTGGAGGCGATCTCGGCGAGCACCCGGCCGAGGAACGAGTCGACGATGTCCACTCCGGAGATGTCGATCACCACGCCGGTCACCCGGCTGGCGGCGATGCGGCTGGTGATGTCGTGCTGCAGCTGTTCGGCCATGCCGTCGTGCAGCTCGCCCTGGAGCGAGACGAGCAGGACGTCGCCCAGGGCGAGCACCGGGACCTGGGGCGGCTGACCGGGAGTGGGCAGGTTCACCGCGCACTCGCACTCGCGTCCGCACGGGAGACCTCGATGCCCTGCTGGCCCAGCGTGTAGGCGAGCGCGTCGGCCAGCGAGGCACGGGTGAGCACCGTGCCGAGGTCGATGCCCAGCTGCACGATCGTCTGCGCGATGGCCGGACGGATGCCGGAGACGATGCACTCGGCGCCCATCAGCCGTGCGGCGGCCACCGTCTTCATCAGATGCTGCGCGACGAGCGAGTCGACCGTGGGTACACCGGTGATGTCCAGGATGGCGTACCGGGCGCGCTGGTCGACGATGGCCTCCAGCAGCGACTCCATGACGACCTGGCTGCGCGCACTGTCCAGGGTCCCGATCAGCGGGACGGCCACCGTGCCCTCCCACAGCTTGATCACCGGGGTGGCGACTTCGAGCAGCTGTTGCCGCTGCCGCTCGATCAGTTCCGCGTTCGCGTCCAGCGCCGTCTCCATGACCACCAGGCGCAGCGTGCCCAGCAGCAGGGTCAGAGCCAGCACGCTCTCCTGGGCCTGCGCGGCGGTGGCATCGGGGAACTCCTCGCGCAGCAGCTCCACGGCGGGAACGCGCAGTCCGGCCACCTCGTCGGCGATCTGGGACGGCGTCGAGCCGCTGAGGGTCCTCGTCTGCGTCATGCGCCCCAGCTGGTCGCGCACCGGGAGGAAACCGGGTGCCGTGATGTCCTCCAGACGTCCGCTCACCGCCACGTCGGACAGGGAGTCCACCACGGCCTTGCACGCCTCGACCGCCTCGTCGCGGGAGACGGTGAAGACCGAGCGGAACAACGGGGCGTCGGCCCAGCGCTGGGCGATCTGCTCCCGTCGCCGCTCAAGGAAGGAACTCACCACCCGCGGCGCCGATCCGGTCGCGTCCTGCTCCGGCACTCTCATCCTCTCCTCTCGCACAGCCAGGGCCCGCCGCCTGTCGGCCGGCTCCGAGCCGATCGTTGCCGTCCGGCAACGATAGTCCGGCGCCCGTGGCCGGACCAAACCCGCCGCCGGACCTCTCGCTTCGCTCAACCAGCCTCATGTCCATGGGACTTCGGGCCCAGAATCTGCTCGCGGGCACCGGGCCCCGAGAGCCGGCCCGGACCGTCCTAGTACGCTGGCGGACATCGTCCCAGTGCTTGCGAGAGGGGGACCGTGGCCGCATTCCGCTCCCGTCCGTCCACCGACGAGGCCGCCCGGATGACCGCCACGGCCGCGGAGTTGCTGGAAATGCTGTCCGGACGGACCTCCACGGCGCCCGCCTCCGCGCCGCAGGTGCGCGTGCTGCTCGTCCTCGAACACCACGACGGGATCAATCTGCGCACGCTCGCCGCGATCCTGGGCACCGCGCCCCCGTCCGCGAGCCGGCTGTGCGACCGGCTGCAGACGAGCGGGCTCCTCGAACGCGAGGCCGGCGAGGCCGACCGGCGCGAGGTACGGCTGCGCCTCAGCGGCACCGGCCGTTCCTTTCTCGCCGACCTGCGTGCCCGCAGGGAGGGCGAGATGGCGGCCGTGCTGTCCGCCATGCCACCGGCGAAGGCCCAGGCCCTGCTGGAGGGCCTTGAGGCGTTCTGCGCCGCCGCGTCTTCGCGGGTCCTCGGCCGGGACGATGCGGGGACGGCGGCCGAGGACGACGAGGGGAGGGCGGCCGAGGACGTCGCGGGGAACCGGGGGACGGCGGGGCGGAGCGCTGTGGCGGGCCGGGGCGCGCGTGCGGCTGACGGCCCCGGGGCCGGCCTCGGCCAGGCGCCCGCCGGTGCCGAGTGGCTCGGCGCCGCGGGGCACCGGCCGGCCTGAGCCCTCACCCGCGGCGGCGTGGGCCGCGGCGACCGACGCCGGGCGAGCGCCGGCGAAGTGCCGCGGTGCCCACCCGGGCCGGCCTGAGCGGGACGACCGCCCAGCCGTCCGTACGACGGCGAGCTCGACGCGTCGGCGGCCCTCCGTCGGCACACCTCGTTCTCGTTCCCGCGCACGTCGACACGCTCCTTCGTCGGGCCAAGCCGTCTCGGCCCGGCGGCGGATGCCACCGGGCCGGTGTCGGTGGGCCGACTACCCCGAATCCCGCCGGACTCTCCTGGCTGTTGCCGACGTCACCCGTGCGTGCGATCCGACGGGAACTCCATGAGGCCGGGAACGCCGTGCCATCTCCGCGCGCTGGGGAGCGCGGACGGCGTCCACCTGGAGACCGTGCACCGCGCGGCACGGCGCGTCACGGTCCGCGGCCCGCTCAGTCCCGCGCCGCGGCCGGTGCCTCGCGAGATGCCTGGACCCGGTCCGGCTCGGGAGCGGAACGGCGGCGTCGGCGCAGCAGCAGGCGTCTGGCCGGGCACTCCACCGCCTCGTACAGGACCCAGGACAGGCCCAGCGACACCGAGAACACGGCCGTGGTGACGGCCAGCCCCGCGAGCAGCCCGAAGTGCGGCTTCGTACCCAGCAACTGGGTGCCGGCCCGCAGCACCAGCAGATGGATCATGTAGAAGGCGAACGACAGCTCACCGAGCCGCACCAGCCGCCGGCGCCGCCACAGCGACGGCAGCCCCTGGACGTCCGCGACGGCCGCGGCAGGGATGAGCAGCGTGAACCCGGCGAGGGTGCACATGGTGGCGGAGTACCCGGGCGTGACCTGCGGGACGAGGAAGTAGCCGATGATCGCCAGGGCGAGCGACGCCTCAAGACCAGGCCCCCGCCATCGGCCGAGCAGCACCAGCCGGGCGGTGACCGCGCCGAGGACGAACTCCGGCAGCCGGGCCGCGGGGAACGAGTACAGCGGGTACGTCCACCAGTGGTGGGCGTCCGCCCGGGCCAGCACCATGACCGCCGCGACCGACAGGGCACCCAGCGCGACCGATCCGCGCGCACCGAGCCGGCGCAGCAGCAGGATCAGCAGGGGGAAGGCAGCGTAGAAGAACGCCTCGCAGGCGAGGGACCAGCTGACCGGGTCCAGCGTCTGCCACCACGGGTGCCACCAGGAGTGGAGCAGCAGCAGGTTGGACAGGGCCTGTTTCGGCGTCGGCCTCGGCTGGTGTGCCAGTGAGTACGCCATGACGAGGGCGACGATCAGGGTGACGAGGTGCACCGGATAGACGCGCGCGATGCGCCGCCGCCAGAACGCGAGCGCGCGGTCGCGGGGCCGGGCCGACCAGGTCAGTACAAAGCCGGACAGCACGAAGAAGAACGACACTCCGGTGGCACCGGCACCGAATCCCCAGGTCACGAGGCGGCCACCGGTGCCTCCGAAGTAGCCGAAGTTGTTCACGTGGAGTCCGAACACCAGGAGTGCCGCCATCCACCGCAGCCCCGTGAGGGACGGCAGCGAGGGCATGGCGGTGGCCGGGGAGTCCCTGGCGGTCGTCTCGCCGGTACGGGCGGGCGGCGTCGTCCGGAGCGCCCGGGTCGTCGCCGTGGTCATCGAATCACCTGCCGGAGAGGGTTGGCGTGGGGCATGAAGGGGAACGCTGCCCGTTTATCCCAGGTCCATCACGTCACATGGCAAACATCACACTGCTGCCGAACGACGAACCCTTCCGGATGCCACGGACGGCCGGACCGGGTGCACCCGTACGAGTGAGGCCTCGTGCACCGCCTTGATCGCCCCGGCCCGGCCCACCGGACACCCTGGTGACCGCTGTCCCACGCGTCACCGGCCCGCCGTGCGGCGGCCGTCGCCGCGGCGCGGCGATCCGGTCAACTCCACGCGGTCTCAGGTGAGTTGAAGTAATGGGGGTGAGGAGGCGTGGACGGACCACGCGGCCCGTCCCTCGTGATCCGTTCCAGCAAGGACATCAAGGACTCCCGGGCCCGCTCCTCCCAGGCGACCACGCGGGCCGTGGCCACTCCGTCGAACTCCAGCTCTCAACGCGCAGGGCAGTTCCTCCCGGGGCGCCAGAACGCGGCCTCGCTCGCGGCGGCGTGCTCGGGGCGCACGTTGAACTCCGAGTTCATCAGCGGGCGTTCCAGCTCCGCGGTGATCTCGATCATCCGCTTCCCGTGACGGACGGCCGCCTGCCGCTCCTCCTCGTCCGGCGAGGACCCCGTGTACAGCGGCAGCACCGAGGACAGCCGCACCCCGTGCGTGCGCGGGGGCTGCTCCAGCTCCGCCACCGGTGCGTCGTCCGCCCGCGGGTGCAGGAAGAACGGCATGAAGTCGTGGCGCGGGAACAACTCGATGGACGCGTATCCGAGTTCGGCCGGCGCGCGCACCATGGCGTCGATCGGGGCGCGGAACATGTGCGGGTCGAGGGCGATCTTCACGCGGCACCCCCGTAGAACGCGGAGCGCGGCTTGAGGCCCGTGGGGACGAAGCGTCCCGGCTCCAGGGCCTCGACGGTCGTGCCGGTGACGACGGTGGCGGCACAGCCGTCCCAGGCCGACGGACCGGTGGGCTCCTGGCCTGCGACGCTCTCCGCCATCCACGCGCGCAACGGGGTGTCGAAGGCCTTGGCGAACCGGCCCACCCGGTCCGTCGGGACCTCCGTGCCGTGCTGCCCGCAAGCGCGCACGGCGACCGCGGCGGGGCCGGGCAGCCGGACCAGGCCCGTCTCGCCGGCCGCCGCGCACTGTCCAGCGCCTCCGCGAACCGGGCCTGACGGCCGAACCCGCGGTCCACTTCGGCGACCAGCACCTGGAGGACCCCGAACCAAAGCCCAGAGAGGCGGAGCTGGACCCGGAACCGTCGTGTGCGGCACGAGCGGGCCGCCGCCTGTCTGAGTCCGACGGAGTCCCGCCTACGGCTTCGACGGTCAAGCCGCCTGGCCGGCGAGGGCCTTGACGAGCTGGTCCCGCGTCATCTTCGACCGGCCCGGTACCCCCGCGGCGCTCGCCCGCTGCCGCAGCTCCGCCTTCGACAGGGCCCCGAGGTCCTCGCCCTCCTTCCGCCCGGCGGTCCGTTTCCGGCTCTGCTTCCGTGCGGCGGTCGCCTTCCGGGACGCCACGCTCCCGGCCTCCTTCCGCCCGGCGGCCGGCTTCTCGCGGGCGGCCTTGCGGCCACGGGACCGGCTCTGCTCGACGCTCCGGCTGAGCGCCTCCATGAGGTCGATGACATTGGTCGCCTCCGGCGGCTCCGGTTCGCCGACGACCTCCTCGCCCTTCCGCTTCGCGGCGACGAGCTTCTTGACCCGCTCCTCGTAGGTGTCGTGGTACTCGCCGGGATCCCAGTCGATGGTGAGGGCGTCGATCAGCTGCTGGGCCGTCCGCAGCTCCTTGCTGTCGGCCTTCGTGCGCCGCTGCGGCAGTTCGGGCACCACGTCGGCGGGGTCGCGCACCTCGTCGGCCCAGTGCAGGGTGTGCAGGACGAGGACGTCCTGCTGCGCGCGCAACGCGGTCAGATACTCCTTGCCGCGCATGGTGAGTGTGGCGATCCCGGCCTTGTCCGAGCGCTCCAGCGCCGCCCGCAGCAGCTCGTAGACCTTCAGGTACTCCTTGCCGCGCGGGCCGACGTAGTACGCGCGGGCGAAGTACACGGGCGCGACCTGGTGCAGGTCGACGAACCCGGCCAGCTCGATCGCCTTCGACCGCCCGGGCGCGATCCCCTCCAGCTCCTCCGGCTCCACGACGACGTACTCGCCCTCGTCCAGCTCGTAGCCCTTGACGATCCGTTCCGGGGCGACCTCCTTGCCGGTGCGCTCGTTGACCCGCTTGTTGCGGATCCGGTCCGAGGTACCGCGCTGGAGCTGGTGGAAGTGCACGGTGTGGTCCTCGGTGGCGGTGTACAGGCCCACGGGCAGGGTGACCAGCCCGAAGGTCAGGACACCGGTCCAGATCGGTCTCGCCATCGCCTCTCGCCTCCTGTCCGAGGAGCCGTGGTGCTGCTAACGGGCGACCAGCCGGCGCGTACGGCCCGTGGACGCGCCGTCCGCCCGGGTGCCGGACAGTCGTTCCGCCTGGGCCGCGGTCTTCTCGGCGTGCCGCCGGGCCTCGCGCAGGGCGCGGTCGGCCTGCCGCGCCCGGTCGCGTGCCGTCTGCTCGTCGGTACGCGCCCGCCGCTGCTCCGCCTCGGCGTCGCGCAGTTCCCCGCGCAGGGTACGCACGCGCTGCTCCGCCTCGGCCACCCGGTCGCCGGTCTCCGCCGCCTCCTGTTCGGCGGCCCGGGCCTCCGCCTCGCAGGCGCGGAGCTCCCGCTCGGCGTCGCGGGCGGCTCTGCGGGCCTCGTCGAGACGGCGTCGGCGTGCCAGCCCGTCCGCACGCTCCTCGGCCTCGGCGCGCTTCTTCCCCGCTCCGCGTCGGTCGGTCTCTTCGGCTTCGGTGCGCTTTGTCCCCGCTCCGCGTCGGTCGGTCTCTTCGGCTTCGGTGCGCTTTGTCCCCGCTCCGCGTCGGTCGGTCTCTTCGGCTTCGGTGCGCTTCCTCCCCGCCCCGCGTCCGTCGGCCTCCGCGACCTCGGCGCGTCGTTGCGCCCCGGTTGCCCTCGGGGCGGTGGGACGGCGTGCGAGGACGCCCTCATCGGCCTCCGGAAACCCGAATGCGGAGCTCAGGGGCTTCACGAGCCGCCCCGCCGCCCATGCGCGGGCGGCCTCGGGGTCGGCGAGCGCGGCGTGCAGGGTCTCCTCGACCTCGCGCCGTACCCCCTCGCCGACCGGGTGCCCGGCCTGCGCGGCCAGCTGCCGCGCCTGCCGCCCGAGCGCGCCGATCACCTCGCTCTGCCGCCGGGCGAGCCTGCGCAGCTCAGGACCGTCCAGTGCACGATGGGCCCGGCGCAGCTCCTCACCGAGAGCCAGCAGCGGCCCGACCTGCCGGCGCACCAGCAGATTGCTGACCCAGGCGCCCAGGCTCGGCCGCCGCAACGCGCCGATCGCCTTGGCGAGGGTCTGGTCACCGGCCTTGCGGGCGTCCAGGGCACGACGGTCGCGGGCGGCGACGAACTCCTCCGGCCGCAGCCCGTACAGCTCGTCGGCGACGACGTCCAGGTCCACCAGTGCCCCTCTCGACGGCCACCTCGGTGCGGACGTACGAGTTTCTCACTGTGTGAGGCTTATGTGCAGAATTGGATGATTTGTCACCTCGGTGCCGGACTGGGCACGGGATGAGGCATGGCTGAGCCGGCGGCGTCCATGTGTCGAGGGGATTGACGCCGCCGGCGTTGGGGAGCCGTCAGCGCCGTCGGCGAGTCAGGGCACCCCCGTGGCCCTGGCACGCTGCGGGCACTGGGCCTGTTGAGCGACCGGGGTCAATGATGCGTGTGTGTGTCGGGGGGTGTCATTCGCACAGCGTCCACGTCGATGTGCCCACCGTCCACGGGTGTTCGGCTCAGCGCCTGTTCCCGTAGCTCGCTGGGCGTGATGCCGTGCGCGGTGCGGAAGGCCCGGGTGAAGTCGCCGGGGCGGAGGTAGCCCCAGCGGGCGGCTATCGCGTGGACGGGGAGACTGCGCAGCCCGGGGTCGGTGAGGTCCTGGCGGGCCTTGGCCAGCCGCTGGTCGCGTACGTACGAGGCCACGGTCAGCCCCTCCTCCTGGAAGAGGCGGTAGAGGTAGCTGCGCGAGATGTGGTGGACCGCGGCGATCTTCGCGGGGGTCAGCTCCGGATCGCCCAGATGTCGCTGGACGAACGACTTGATGTGCAGGATCAGGGCGCGGGTACGCGTCTCGGGCGGCAGGTCCGGCTCCGCGTCCAGGGCGTGGGCGAAGACGGCGGTGACGAGATCACTGACGACCCTGCCCAGCCGCTCGGCGTCGGCCGCCCGGTAGGAGGAGGTGTCCGAGGCTAACTGCACAAGCAGCCCCGCGAGCAGCGCGCCCATGCCCTCACGGCCGGATATCCGCTGTCCGACCACCCCGAACGCCTGGTCGGCCGGGAGATCCACGGCGGTGCGCGGGATCTCCACCCCGACGATGGTGACCGGGTCGGGGCCGGTGGATATCTCGTAGGACCGGGACGAGTGGTTCACGTGGAAGTCGCCGATCCGGTACCCCACCTGCTGCCTGCCCCAGCTCGCCGCGCCGTCGCCGCGCCGCAGCAGGGACAGGTGGAACACCTCCGGGTCGGACTGCCGCACGAGCCTTGGCGTCCGACGGAACACCAGGTGGTCGAAGGTCGCGGGCCACACCGCCACCTCGTCCAGCCCGATGACCCGCTGGTGTCCTCGGTAGTCGGCGGTGCGGTCGCTGCTCAGGTGCATCGGCGCGTGCGTACGCCCCAGTTGCTCCGTCCACGCCTCGAAACGGTCGCTCGCCGGCAGTTCCTGGGTGCTGAAGACGGTTTCAGGCAACACGGCGGTAGTCAACCACAGGGTGGGGCGGGGGCCGTCGGGGCGTGCAGGCGACCGCTCTCGGGTCAACCGGCCGTGTCCCGTGTCCCGTTACGACC
The DNA here is from genome assembly GCF_014649495.1 of Streptomyces filipinensis. GTDB lineage: Bacteria > Actinomycetota > Actinomycetes > Streptomycetales > Streptomycetaceae > Streptomyces > Streptomyces filipinensis. The sequence continues at coordinate 134,368 of NZ_BMTD01000007.1, forward strand.
GGTCGACCCGCGGCACACCGCGGACGAACGCGTCCGTCGGCGAGCTTCCCGGCTCACCCGTTGGGAGGACCGTGCGGCTTGCCGCGCGACCGTCGTCGTTCCGGGGCCACATGATGCGGGCATGCCCCGGACCCTGCCGCCGACCCGCTCCGCGGCCGGCCGCCGTACCGCCCGCGCTCCCGCCACCGGTCAGCGCCATGCGAAGGCGCACGCCAGGCCGCGAGCGGAGAGCCGCACGCCAGGCCGCGGGCGAAAGGGGACGCGAAGGCAAACGCGAAGGCAAACGTGCGGGCGGGTACGGGAGAGGACGTGCGGATGACCGGCGGGCGACGGCGCGCGACCAAAATTGCATCGTTAGTTTTCTTGAAGCCTTCGTGTTTATGAGGGTAGGTTCGGCCGTATGACCGCCTCCCCGACCCCGACCACCGCCGAAGAGCTCCGCGGTGCCGGCCTGCGCGTGACGGCAGCCCGCGTCGCGCTGCTGGAGACCGTCCGGGCGGGCGACCACCTCGGCGTCGAGGCGATCGCCTCCGGGGTACGCGACCGCGTAGGCCACATCTCCCTGCAAGCCGTCTACGAGGCCCTTCACGCACTCACCGCGGCGGGTCTGGTCCGCCGCATCGAGCCGGCCGGTCACCCGGCGCGGTACGAGGGCCGCGTGGGGGACAACCACCACCACCTCGTGTGCCGGTCCTGCGGCGCCGTCGTCGACGTCGACTGCGCGGTCGGCGACGCGCCGTGTCTGACCGCCTCCGACGACCGCGGCTTCGCCATCGACGAGGCCGAGGTCGTCTACTGGGGCACCTGCCCCGACTGTTCCACCGGCCGCAGTTCCTGAGCACCGAGTTCCGCACAGTTCGGAAGGATTGCCATGACTGAGAACCACGACGCGATCGTCACAGACGCGAAGGCGGAGGGGGCGAGCGGTGGCTGCCCCGTCGCCCACGACCGGGCCCTGCACCCGACCCAGGGCGGTGGCAACCGTCAGTGGTGGCCGGAGCGGCTCAACCTGAGGATCCTGGCCAAGAACCCGCCCGTGACGAACCCGCTCGGTGAGGAGTTCGACTACGCCGAAGCGTTCAAGAGCCTCGATCTTCCGGCCGTGAAGCGGGACATCGCCGAGGTTCTCACCACATCCCAGGACTGGTGGCCGGCCGACTTCGGCCACTACGGCCCGCTGATCATCCGCATGGCCTGGCACAGCGCGGGCACCTACCGCATCAGTGACGGCCGCGGCGGCGCCGGCGCCGGCCAGCAGCGCTTCGCGCCGCTGAACAGCTGGCCGGACAACGCCAACCTGGACAAGGCCCGCCGCCTGCTGTGGCCGGTGAAGAAGAAGTACGGCCAGCGGATCTCCTGGGCCGACCTGATGATCCTCGCCGGCAACGTGGCCCTGGAGTCCATGGGCTTCTCCACCTTCGGCTTCGGCGGCGGCCGCGAGGACGTCTGGGAGGCGGAAGAGGACGTCTACTGGGGCCCCGAGACGACCTGGCTGGACGACAAGCGCTACACCGGCGACCGTGAGCTGGAGAACCCGCTCGGCGCCGTCCAGATGGGCCTGATCTACGTCAACCCCGAGGGCCCGAACGGCAACCCGGACCCGCTGGCCGCCGCCCGCGACATCCGCGAGACGTTCCGCCGCATGGCGATGAACGACGAGGAGACCGTCGCGCTGATCGCCGGCGGCCACACCTTCGGCAAGACCCACGGCGCCGGCCCCGCCGACGCGGTGGGCGCCGACCCCGAGGCCGCCGGCCTGGATGAGCAGGGACTCGGCTGGAAGAGCACCTACGGCACCGGCAAGGGCGCGGACACCATCACCTCCGGCCTGGAGGTCACCTGGACCGCCACGCCGACCGAGTGGGACAACGGCTTCTTCGACATCCTCTTCGGCTACGAATGGGAGCTGACCCAGTCCCCGGCCGGCGCCAACCAGTGGGTGGCCAAGGACGCCGAGGCCGTCATCCCCGACCCGCAGGACCCGTCGAAGAAGCGTCTGCCCACGATGCTCACCACCGACCTGTCGCTGCGCTTCGACCCGATCTACGAGCCGATCTCCCGCCGGTTCCACGAGAACCCGCAGGAGTTCGCGGACGCCTTCGCCCGCGCCTGGTACAAGCTCACCCACCGTGACATGGGACCGAAGTCGCTGTACCTCGGCCCGGAGGTCCCCGACGAGACCCTGATCTGGCAGGACCCGCTGCCGGAGCGCGAGGGCGAGCTGATCGACGACGCCGACATCGCGACCCTGAAGACCAAGCTGCTGGACTCCGGTCTCTCCGTCTCGCAGCTGGTCACCACCGCCTGGGCGTCCGCCTCCACCTTCCGGGGCAGCGACAAGCGCGGCGGTGCCAACGGCGCTCGCATCCGTCTGCAGCCGCAGCGCGGCTGGGAGGTCAACGAGCCCGACGAGCTGGCCCAGGTGCTGCGCGTCCTCGAGGGCGTCCAGCAGGACTTCAACGCCTCCTCCGGCGCCAAGAAGGTCTCCCTGGCCGACCTGATCGTGCTCGGCGGTGTCGCCGCGGTCGAGAAGGCCGCCAAGGAGGGCGGCTTCGAGGTGCGGGTCCCCTTCACCCCGGGCCGTGTGGACGCGACCGAGGAGCACACCGACGCCGAATCCTTCGAGGCGCTGGAGCCGACCGCGGACGGCTTCCGCAACTACCTCGGCAAGGGCAACCGCCTGCCGGCCGAGTACCTGCTGGTCGACAAGGCGAACCTGCTGAACCTGAGCGCCCCCGAGATGACGGTGCTCGTCGGTGGTCTGCGCGTGCTCGGCGCCCACCACCAGCAGTCCCAGCTCGGCGTCCTCACCAAGACGCCCGGCGTGCTCACCAACGACTTCTTCGTCAACCTGCTCGACATGGGTACGACCTGGAAGGCGACCTCCGAGGACCAGACCACGTTCGAGGGCCGGGACGCCGCCACGGGCGAGCTGAAGTGGGCCGGCAGCCGCGCCGACCTCGTCTTCGGCTCCAACTCCGAGCTGCGCGCGCTCGCCGAGGTGTACGCGAGCGACGACGCGAAGGAGAAGTTCGTCAAGGACTTCGTCGCCGCGTGGGACAAGGTCATGAACCTCGACCGGTTCGACCTGGTCTGAGCATCGCTTCGAGGGCGTCCGGGCCGACCTGCGCAGGTCGGCCCGGACGCCCTCGTCGTTCACCGGGGCAGGGCCCTCCCCGTTGATCGCCCCCACGGACCTGTTCGACAGAACTGTCACAGATGATCCACAACGGTCACAGGCGATCCACCGCGGAAACCCCGGGCCTCCCCGTTCTGTCTCCCCCGGTGAGCACCGGCAAGGAGCCGGTCGCACCACATACACCGGACATATCGGGGGACCCCATGCAGCACCGCAACACCATCCGCCTCGCCGCGTCGGCGACGGCCGTGATCGCCGCCGCGCTGTCGCTCACGGCCTGCGGTGCGGGAGGCGGCGACGGGGCGGGCAGGACGTCCTCCCCGGCCCCGGCCTCCGCCACCCCCTCCCACGCCGCCTCCGCCCCCGCCACCGGCAACCCCGGCCCCGCAGCCTCCTCGGCCTCCTCGGCCCCGGGATCCTCCGGCGGCGGTACGGCGACCTCTTCCGGTGCGCCGGCCGCCTCTCCCGCGTCCGCCACCTCGGCCGCCACGACACCGCGGTGCACGCTGTCGGCCGTCGAGGCGACGGCCTACCAGGCGGCCAACCGTCCGGTCGGCACCGGCACGGGCGCGGCGATCGTCGAGTTCACCAACGTCTCCGCCCATGCGTGCGCCCTCCAGGGCCACCCGACCGTGGCCGGTGCGGGCAACGGTTCCCCCTCGCACAACAGCCCGCTGACGGTGACCCCCACGGGTACGGCGTCGTCCGTGCGTCTCGCCCCGGGCGGCAAGGCATGGGTGAAGCTGACCTTCCACCAGGTCCAGGGCGAGGGCGACGGCTACTGCAAGTCCGGCGCGAAGCCCGTCGTCTACCCGACGCTCGTGGTCGGCCTGCCCGGCTCGGGTGCGCACCAGGTCGCGCTGACGGACGGTGAGTTCGCCGAGTGTGACAACACCGTCGCCGCGACCGCGGTCACGTCGGTGAAGCCTGCCTGAGCGGCACTCCGTTCCGCGGCCGGCCCCGCAGCAGACGGCGGCCTCAGACACGGCGAGGCTACGCCGTGGGGGAGAGACCGGCGTCCACGGAGAGCTCTGCCGTGGGGGGACGCGCCTTTCCGGCCGTGCTGGAGAGGCGCGCAGGCACCCGCAGGGCCCTTCCCCGGTCTCCGGTCCCTGGTCCCCGCGAGGGGCGCGGGGACCGGGGCGCTCCGCCGGTCCGTCCTGAGGGATCTGCAACTCGGCGCCGGCATCGACGGCGTGGAGACCACCCGCAGGCTCCGCTCCCTCACCGCCTACGAGACCGACGCCGACGTCACCCGTGCCGTGGAGGCCGGCGCCACCGGCTGTCTGCTGTAGGCCGAGCGCGCCGAGGACCTCTTCACCGCGATCCATGCCGCCGCCCAGGGCCGCCCGGCCCTCTCCCCACCGGTCGCCGACCGCGTCATGTCCCGCCTGCGCGACCCACGCCCAGCACTCACCCCACGCGAACGCGACATCCTCGCCCCCCTCTCCCAGGGCCTGCCCGACCACGCCATCGCCCGCGCCCTCCACATCAGCGAGGCCACGGTCAAGACCCACCTGCGCCGCATCTACGACAAGCTGGGAGTCGACACCCGGGCAGGGGCGGTGGCGAAGGAGCAACGACTGCTGCCCTGAGGTGCTTTCGAAGACCGGCAAGGGGGCGCCGCGCGAGCAGCGACCACAGCGCACCCGGCCCCGCACGACAGTCGTCAGCCGTCAGCGGCAGTGCCTCACAGCCCGACAAGCGTCAGCCCCACGGCGCGACAGCGGTCAGCCTCACGCCGCCGACGAGGTCCTCACCTCCGCAGCGCTTCGAACGCCTCGCGCCCCGCGACCCCGATCGCGAGGTCGACATCCGGCGCCAGCCCCGCGCAACGTCCCGTGCGCGTCAGCGCGGCCATCGCCACCCGGTCCCCCGACTCCGCCTCGACCACACCGATCTCGTGCCGCAGATGCAGGAAGGTCCCCGTCTTCCCGCTCCACCGCAGCGTGTCCGCCCGCAACTCGCTCGCCAGCCGGTGCGTGAAGACCTGCAGGCCCATCAGCCGCCGCAACTCGGCCGTCGCCCCCGGAACGGAGATCTCATCGCACCACACCCGCCCCACCAGTTCCACCAGCGCCGCGGCCGATCCCACGTTCGCGTACGCCGGATCCAGGGTCGCGATGGTGGGCCGCCCCGTCCGTTCGTCCCGCACGGCCAGTTCCAGAGCGAGCGAGAAGTCATGTGCCGCCGCACCGGCGGCGCACTCGTACATGTGGTTCAACCGGTGCCGCATCCGGATGTCCCCGCAGCCCCACGCCCGCAGCCGCGCCTCCACATCGGCCACCGGCACGAGATCCAGCAGTGCGTCCGCCGCCGCGTTGTCGCTCACCGCCAGCATCTGCAGGAGCAGGTCGCCGACGGCCACCGTGGCCGGGTACCGGAACGCCGCGAGCCCGGTGTGACCGACGCTGCTCCTCGCCGGGTCGAGCGTCACGGGGTGCGCCGGGTCGAGGGCCCCGGCCGCGATCCGGTCCAGTACGACGAGGGCGAGCGGGACCTTCACCACCGACGCGAGCGGCATCATCTCCTCGACGTCGAAACCGAGTTGTTCGCCCGTGTCGAGGTTCCGGGCGAGGAAGGAGCCGCGCACACCCAGGCCCGCCCAGTCCGCGGCGATCGCCTCGGCGACGTCCAGCAGGGCCCCGTCGCCGTCCACGTACACCGGGTGGTGCACCGGCGCCGCGCTCATCCGCGGGCCGCCAGACGCGCCGGGACGTCCCCGGCACCGCGGCGTGACGCGCCGGACCCGCGGACGACGGCTCCCACGGCCGACGCCAGCAGCGGCGCCAGCCAGTCCGGCACGACCGCCGCGCCGGCCCGGTCGGGGGCGGCGCTCACGTCGTACCCCCGGTGCAGTGACCGGTCGCCCAGCGGCGCCCACCGGGCCCCGTGCTGCCGGGCGAACGGCTCGGCGCACAGCAGCAGCGCGCGCCCGGCCAGCGTCTCGGCGAGGGCGGTGGCCGCGGACCCGCCCGGCCGGAACCGGCCCGGGGGGAGCCCGGCCCGGGCGAGGGCACGCTCCAGACGGTCCTCGCACACGGGTACGTGATCCTCCGGCAGGGTCAACACCGTGACAGGGGACGCGGGTTCGCCGGTGCGGCGACGGCGGGGACGCAGGTCGTCCAGGTGGATCGCGCGCCGCGAACCGGCCTGGCCCGGGAGCCGTTCGCCGTGGGCCGCCTCAGGCGCCGACGCGAGGCCGAGCGGCACCCGGAACGCGCCGCGCTCCGGCGGAACCCGCACCAGCGCGTAGGCGAGCGAACCGTCGGCGAGCCCGGAATCCCGTGCCAGAGGCGGCAGTTCACGTATGCCGAGGGTGATTCCGCGCTCGGTGCCGGCACGGATCGCGCGCGCCAGCGCCGCCGGGGCGCAGTGCGCCGGCACCCCGACGGCGCGCACCCGCGTCCGCCCCGCATCACCGGCGACCTGCCGCAGCCGCTGCGCCCGGTCCAGCACGTCCCGCGCGTACGGCAGGAGCAGCACCCCCAGCTCCGTGGTCGTGATCTGCCGCCGCGCACGGTCGAACAACAGGCCGCCGAAGTGCTCCTCCAGGGTCTTGATACGGCGGCTGAGCAGGGGCTGGGCGATGCCGAGCCGGTCGGCCGCCCGGGAGAAGCTCGCTTCGTCGGCCGTCGCCACGTACGCCTCAAGGTGGGCCAGGAGATCCATCCCGCACTCATATCAATAAGGCATGAGGTGTTCAAACTTCACTCTTGGACATGAGTGTGTTCCGCCTGTTTCTCTGGTCCCGTCGAAGATCGACGACTCCGAACACGGACGACCCAGGAGGACTGTGCCCATGACCGGCTCCCACCGCCCCGGCCCCCACCCCATGGCCCGCCGCGGACTGTTCAAGGCGGGCCTCGCGCTCACCACCGCGGCCGTGGCGGCCGGCGCGATCCCCGCGTCGGCGGCGGCTGACGGCGAACACCGCGACGTCAAGGCCGAGTTGAGCGATCTGGAACGCCGGCACGGTGCCCGGCTCGGCGTGTACGCGCGCAACCTCCGCACCGGCCGGACCGTGGCGCACCGGGCGGGAGAGCGGTTCGCGATGTGTTCGACCTTCAAGGCGTTCGCCGCGGCGGCGGTGCTGCGCGACCACGGCGACTGCGCGCCGCTGGACAAGGTCGTCCACTACCCGCCGCACGACATCATCTCCAACTCGCAGCGCACCGCGGAGCACGTGGACACCGGTATGACGGTGGCGGAGTTGTGTGCGGCGGCGATCCAGTACAGCGACAACGCGGCGGGCAACCTGCTGCTGCGCGAGATCGGCGGCCCCGCCGGACTCACCCGCTTCTTCCGGTCGCTCGGCGACCAGGTGAGCCGGCTCGACCGGTGGGAGACGGACCTGGGCAGCGCGATCCCCGGAGACCTGCGCGACACGACGACCCCGCAGGCGCTCGGCCGCAGCTTCGAGCGGCTCACCCTGGGCCGGGCGCTCACCGGCGCCGACCGGGAACGGCTGGTCGGCTGGCTGAAGGGCAACACCACCAGCGCCGCACGGTTCCGTGCCGGCCTGCCGCGCGACTGGGTGCTGGCGGACAAGACCGGCACCGGTGACTACGGGTCCGCCAACGACATCGGCGTGGCCTGGACCACCCGGGGGACGCCGGTCCTGCTGACCGTGCTGACGGCCAAGGGCGCCCAGCACGCACCGGCCGACGACGCGCTCGTCGAGGAGGCGGCACGCATCCTGGCCCGGGGCCTCGCACCGGGCGAGTAACCGACGGCACCCAGAACGCCCACGGCGACCGCAACGGCTGCAAGCTGGGCGGCGACGACATCGCGGTCTACCGCGTCGTGCGGCACGGCATCGCCTGCAAGAACGGCCACCACGGGTTCACCTGGCACTTCTGAACAGCAACAGCGGCCTGAATGAGGGCAGTTCCTGACCTAGGTCCCGGCTACGGTCGGGACCATGGACACTTCTTCGGAGCACCACGCGTCCCTGCCGTCCGACGAGCGCACCGAGTTGCTGGGAGCCCTCGCCGAGCAGCGGGCGTTGCTGCTGATCACCGTGCGCGGCCTGACCGACGCCGAGGCCGCCCGCCGGACCACGGTGAGCGAGCTGACGCTGGGCGGGATCGTCAAGCACCTGGCGCGCGGTGAACGGGTGTGGGCCCAGATCATGGCGAAGGGCGACGGCGAGGTGCCCGAAGGCATGCTCGACCTCGGCCAGTACCGCATGGCCGACGGCGACACGCTCGCCGGGCTGCTGGAGGAGTACGCGGCCGGGACCCGCGCGATCGAGGCGGCCGCGGCCGCCGTTCCCGGCCTGGAGCGGACCGTGCCGCTGCCCCGGACCCCCTGGTCCCCGCCCGAGACCGTGTACTGGTCCGCCCGGCGCATCCTGCTGCACCTGATCCGCGAGACGGCCCAGCACGCCGGGCACGCGGACATCATCCGGGAGGCGCTGGACGGGGCGAACACCACCGCGCAGCGGTGACCGCCGGCACGGTTTCCCAGTACCGCAAGTAACATGATCACCTTGCTTCGGGTGTACCAGTCAGTCAACTTTTACGCGTCCCAGGACGCGCCCTGCCCGGAGAAGTCCATGTCTTCTGTCAACGACGCGTTGGAGAACGCGCGCCTCACCTACGACCAGCACATGCGCACGTGCCGGCAGTGCCACGCGGACCGCGCGGCCTGTGCCGTGGCCAAGCATCTCCTGCGGATCTACAACAACGCCCGCAGGGACCACATGCGCGCGGGAGGGCAGCACCCGGTGACGGACTGACCGGGTTTGTCCCGCTCGGGCTCGCCCCAGGCGGGACACAGCACCGCCTGGATCCTCGCCGCGAACCGGCGGCACACCGCTGCCCTGTGCTCAGGCCCCGCCGTACAGCGCCGCCGTGTCGGGCTCGGGCGGCGGGGCGTGCCGGGCCGCGGGGCCCTTGGCGAACGTCCGCAGGAGGTTCTCCGTGGTGCGGGTGACGAAGGCGCGGGTACGGGCGTCCATGCCGTGGTCGCGCCCCAGCATGCCCGTCCCGGCCACCAGGCCCTCCACCCAGCGCATGGTGCCGGTCGCGAACACGCCCGCGCCGCCGGCGGCCGTGTAGTACGCCGAGTCGCTGTGGCTCGGCCGCCCGCCGCAGACCAGCGGGGAGTGGGCGGTGATCTCCAGGGGCCCCGGGGTGGGGGCGCCGGGGGTGACGCGGTCGTACTCGACGCCCACGAGATGCGCGAAGGCGTCACCGGGGCGCGCGCCGGTGCCGTCGTAGACCCAGTGACCGGCGGCCCGCACGACGTAGGGAGCGTCGACCGGATAGCCCTCGTAGAGCACCCCGGTCAGTGAGGACTCGGGATCCGCGGCGGGCGGCAGACGGTAGTCGGTGGTGACCTGGGCCGGCTGCGAGCCGTAGCAGGGGTCGGCGCGGTAGTCGGTCTTGTAGCAGACCACCGTACGGTCGTCCGCGGCTTCCCCGGCCTCCAGCCGGACGCGGCGGAAGCAGGTGTTCGCACCGAGGAAGGCGATGTTCGTACCGGCGTCACGGGCGGCGGTCACATGGGCCCGCTGCCGCGGTGTCCAGTACTCGTCGTGCCCCAGGCAGATCACGGCGTGCGCGCCCCGCAGCACCCCGGGATCCCGGTGGACGTCGACCCCCGTGCTGTAGGCGAGCGGGATGCCCAGGCGCTCGGCCAGCACCACCAGCGCCCACTCGTACACCAGGAACTTCCCGTCTCCGTCGCCGTCGTAGGGGCGGTCGAAGCTCACCGCGAGGGAGCGGGTGGCGTACGCCCCGGAGGCACCGGCGTACAGGCTGCTGCCGCCCCAGCGGTTGTACGCCTGCCAGGTCGCCGGAGCGTGCAACAGGACGGTACGGCCCGCGCCGTCGGCGGAGCGGACGATCAGCGGGACGTACCGCTGGTGGCCGGTGTCCGCCTCCAGCCGCAGCAGATAGGCGCCCTCCGGCCAGCCGGAGGTGTCCACGGACAGCGTCCTCGGCCAGTCGGCCCGCACGGTGCGGGTCGTGGGCAGCAGGCGCGGGGCCGGCCGGGCGCGGCCGGGTATGCGCTCCGACGCCCAGATCCGGCGGGCCTGCCGGCCGCCGTACCAGCCGACCCGGAACGCGGAGACGCGGAAGGACGCGGCGGTCGTGGACACGTGCAGCCCGACGGTCTCGCCCGGGGTCACGCTCACCCGGTCCGGGTAGCCGGCCACGGCGTCCGGCGGCCCGGTGGACGCCAGCCGCCAGTCGGTGGTGCCCGGCGCGTCCTGCTCCGCCTCGGGTCGCAGCCGCCGCGCGTCCCGGCCGGTCGGCTCGTGCGGGTGCGGCGGGGCGGCCGTGCACGCGGCGGCCGTACCGAGGCCCAGGCCGGTGCACAGGGTGAGGAAACGCCGGCGGCCGAGGCCGTCCGTCGGCGCGGTGTCGTGTCCCGGAGCCACATGACCTCCCGGATGCGTGTCCGCTCCAGCGTCCCGAGGCCCGCCCGGTCGCCGCAACCGCGGCGGCGGGGGAGAGCCCGGCGGCGCGCGCTCGCGGGGCGGGAGGGTACGGCCCAACGGGTGACGTTCCGCACCGGCCTCAGGTGCGGAAGCCGACGTGCACGTGGTCGTGGTGGGCGGCGTCGCTGAGGAACTGGCCGGCGGCGGCGCCCGTCAGCGGCAGGGGACCGCCCACGTTGTACGACCCCGCGGCCGCGGCGTCCCGCATGAAGCGTTCGACCAGGCCGCGCGGGGTCGCCGGGTCGACGACCGCGTGGCCGTCCTGGATCGCCGCGCCCGGACGGAGCCGTGCACCCCCACCCCCTCAGAACGGCGGATCGCCGAGGAGTTCGAGGAGAGACGCGGCGCTGTGCTCGGATCCCGCGGCGGCGCCCGACGGGGCGGGGAACGTGCGGCCCCAGGACGCGGCGCGGCCCAGGGCGCTCAGACGCCAGGCGAGACGTGCGGCGCGGCGCAGCTCCGCCGCCGTGCGGCCGGTGTCCGTCCAGGGCTCCAGGTAGGCGTCGAGGAGCCGGGCCAGGACCCGCGGCCCGTACCGCGCGCGAGCCTTCTCGGCGGGGACCCGCAGGCTGCAGAAGGGGTGCGAGACGGCGGCGTCGCCCCAGTCGAAGAAGACGAACCGGCCCGGTGCCGGACGGAAGAGCTGGCCGTCGTGCAGGTCGGCGTGGTCGAGGGTGTCCGCGACGCCGACGGAGGCGAGTTCGGCGCACCAGTGGGCGAGGCGGGGCCGCAGCCGCTCCAGCCGGGCCCGGTCCTCCGGGCTCAGCGCGGTGTTGCGCGCGAGCAGCCGGTCGAACTCCGCGGGCAGGCCGAGGGTCCGGGTGGCGGGCACGCCCAGGCGCTCGATGTCCCGCGCGTACCGGGTCAGGGACCGCTGCATGCGCGCGTACTGACGCAGCGGCTCCTCCCAGCTGCGCGGCTCCGCCGCCTCCCGGGCGAGCACGTCGCGGAAGAGCTCTCCGCCGTCGGGCAGCAGGGCCCACGCGCGGTCGGCGTCCACGGCCAGCGGTCGTAGCACCTGCTCCGGCACCCAGCGGGCCAGCGCCGCGGTCAGCGGCCCCTCGAAGGCACTGGCCGGCGGGTTCGCCTTGAACCAGACGGCGTCCCGCCCCTCCACGGGCACCCGCACCAGCACGGACCACGGCCGCAGCCGCACCCTGAGGATCCCGTTCACGCGTAGGCCGTGCGCCGCGAGCCGCCCCGCCACCCAGTCGAGGGCCTCGGCCCGCCAGCGGCCCTGCTCCCACGGAGTCGGGGCGTACAGGTAGGTACCGCGGTCCACGGCGATGGAAAACTCACTCCGCATCGCGCCATCCCACCACCACGGCCCGGGACCGGTCAGCCGGTTTTCCGATTCCCGGAAGAGCACCACGAGCGTTCCTGGTCCGGCCGTTTCCCCGCCGACCGGCTCGACACCACCGGCCGCAGGGGCCTCGGCCTGGAGTGACCCGCACGCCAGCAGGGTGGCCGGCCGGCGCGACAGGGCGGTCGGGCCGCGACCTGCCGGAGAAGCATGCGCGTTCGCGTCCCCGCCGGAACGGCGCCCGCGCCCCCGGACGTCGTCCGGGGGCGCGGTCCTCTGGGGTGGTTCGGGATCAGACGGTGCCGTGCTGCCTGCGGCGCAGCGTCAGGTACGTGCCGGTCGCACCCGCGGCCAGCAGGGCGCCCACGCCGAGGCCGACCGGCAGGACCGGGAAGCCGGAGGCGTCGGTCGAGGCGGCCGTGTTCTCCATCGCCGGGCCCGGCGTGATGCTCGTGGCCACCGGGGCGACGTGCTGGACCGGACCGACGTGCCGCACCGAGCCGTCCGGGTTCAGCAGCACCTGCTTGTTGTTCGGGTGCCGGAAGTCGAACATGCCCGCGAGCGAGCCGGCGGTGGCGTCGAAGGAGTGGTCACCGATCCGGCCGGTGCGCCAGTTGTCCTCGATGAACCGCGTGATGGACGCCTGGTTCGTCAGGACGTGGTCGACCTTGTTCACCTCGCTGTACGGCGAGACGACGAGCAGCGGCTGCCGGGTGCCGGGACCGCAGCGGTCCGCGTAACCGCCGGCCGCCTTCGGGCCCTTCTGGCAGGCCGGGCTGTCGGTGGCCTTGCCGTTGGAGCCGACCGAGGTGTCCGTGGAGCCGTTCCTCGGGACGACGTAGGCGTGGTCGTACCAGCCGTCGGAGTCGTCGTAGGCGACCACGATCGCGGTGGACTTCCACTGCGGCGAGCTCTGGATCGCGTTGATCTGCTTGACCAGGAAGTGCTGCTCGTCGACCGGGTCGGAGTAACCGGCGTGGCCGTCCTGGTACGCACCGGCCTTGACGAAGCTCACGGCCGGCAGCTTGCCCGCCTTCAGCGCGGCGGAGAGGTCGGTCAGGTCGTAGTTGTGGTTGGCCCGGCCGGCGTGGCCGATCTCCGAGACACTCTTCGGCGCCAGGTGGTGCGGGTTCGCCGTCGACTTGTAGTACGCGAACGGGTTGTGGTGCGGGCTGTAGTCGACCACGGCCGCGCCGCCCACGTTGGTGTGCGTGGTGTCGCACTTGGCGTACGAGCCGGACGCGCCGTTCCACGCGGCCGACGGACGGAAGCCGCCCTGGAACCAGCCCCAGCTCACCTTCTTGGCGTTGAGCAGGTCACCGATGTTCTTGCCCTGCATCGACGCCAGCGCGTCGGTGCTGGTGTGGTCCTTGCCGGAGCAGTCGTCGTAGGCCGGATCGGGGTCGTTGACGACCGTGCCGACGCCCTTGGCGTCCGGCGACTGGATCGCGTACGGGTCCGGCTTCGACGTCTGCTTGCCGGTGGCCGGGTCCACGGAGACGGCGCCGTGCGTGTTGCCGGAGATCAGGTTGAGCGCGCCGGGCGTGGACGGGCCGTAGTTCGAGCTGTAGGAGCGGTCGCTCAGGGCGTAGTGCTGGGCGTAGTTCCACAGCGCGGTGACGGTGTTGCCGTCGTAGTAGTCCATCGCCAGGCCGGGCTCGCCGAACAGGCCGCCGCTGCACTTGTCGACCTCGGTGTTCTGCACGAACTGGTCGGCCTTGCCGCCGTTGTAGGCGTACTGCTCGGCGCCGTAGGAGTGGTTCTGGTCGCAGGTCATCGCCTGGGACGGGGACAGCCGCTTCGGCGCGTACTGGTTCGGGTTCTTCGTCAGCAGCCCGGCGTGCGCGAGGGTGTCGATGTTCTTCGGGGTGTTCTTCGACGCGGTGAACTTCGTGCCGTCGGTGTTGGCGGCCTTCGGGTACGTGGCGAAGTAGTGGTCGAAGGAGATGTTCTCGTCGAAGAGCACGACGACGTGCTTGATCGGTGTCGCGGTCGAGGAATGGCCGCTCTGTGCTCCGGAGGGCGCTGCTGCCCAGCCCGGCGTGTTGCCGCCGAGCATCGTGAGCGCGGCGGCTCCCGCGAGCGCGCCGATACTGCGCATCGCGGTTCTTCTTCCCCTGCTGGCCATGGTGGTCTACCCCTCCGGACAGAACGTTTGTGCGTTGTACGAGGACGCATGCTGCGCCCGTTGCCGGGCGCGCCGGCGGAGCCATGATGACGCGTGGGTGAACACCGGGTCAGGGATGCTGGGACCAATTTTGACGATGTGTTGACTCTTTTGGTCCCTCACTTGTCCGGACAGGATCAGGTGAACAGGGCGCGCCCGTACCAGTCGGAGGCGTCCCGCACCCCGGGCAGCGCGAAGAAGTAGCCGCCGCCGAACGGGCTGATGTAGTCCGTCAGCGGCTCGCCCGCCAGCCGGTGCTGCACGGTCTCGAACTGCCGCTTCAGGTCCTGCTGGTAGCAGCAGAACAGCAGGCCCATGTCGAGGTTGCCGTTGGTGTCCATGCCCCGGTCGTAGTTGTAGGCGCGGCGCAGCAGACGCTGGCCGGCGGTGGCCGGCGTGCGCGGGTTGGCGAGGCGGATGTGCGCGTCCAGCGGGATGACGTCACCCTTGGGGTCGTCGGCGTACTTCGGCGTGTCGTGCTCGTGGTCGCCGTCCAGCGGCGCGCCGGAGACACGGGCGCGGCCGAACATCCGCTCCTGCTCGCTGAGCGAGACCCGGTCCCAGAACTCCACCAGCATCCGGATCAGCCGCACGACCTGGTAACTGCCGCCGACCGCCCAGTCCGGCTCGTCCATGCCCTTGCCCACCCACACCAGACGGTCCATCTCGTGGGCGTTCGAGGCGTCCGGGTTGGCGGTGCCGTCCTTGAAGCCCATCAGGTTCCGCGGGGTGCCGGAGGGGCGGGGCGGGCTGGAGAAGCCGTCCAGCCGCCAGCGGACCTGCAGGGCGCCCCGGGTGTGCCGGGCGATGTCGCGCAGCGCGTGCAGGACGGTGTCCGGCTCGTCGGCGTGCAGTTGGAGGCTGAGGTCGCCGTGGCACCAGTCGGCGCGGAGGTCGTCGTCGGGGAAGGCGGGCATGGCGGTCAGCCGCCGGGGTCTCAGCGCGGCCAGCCCGAACCGGTCGTCGAAGAGCGAGGCGCCGACGCCGACGGTGACGGCCAGTTGACCCGAGGGCAGCCGGTCGCCGAGCACGCCGGAGTCGGCGGGCGGACCGGTGATGCCGGCCGGGGAGGGCGCTCCGCCCGAGGTGAGGAAGCGGGCCCGGTCGGTCAGCGTGCGCAGCACGTCGGTGAGTTCGGCGCGGCTCGCGGCGGTCACGTCGAGGGAGGCGAACACACAGGTCCGTCGCGGGGCCGCGATGGCCGAGGCCTGGTGGACGCCGTGGAAGGCGGCGAGGGCGGGGCCGGCGCCGGGCGTGCCGTCCGGGGCGGCCGCGCCCGTGGCCAGGCCGGCGCCGGCGAGGGCCGCGCCGCGCAGGAAACGGCGCCGGCCCAGGCCGTCGGGCCGTCCGGCGCTGCTGTCACGGTCGCTGGGACGGGCGTTCACACGGTCCTCCGCGGGTCGCACAGGGTGGCCACCGACGCCAGCCGCTCCACCAGGTCGCCGAGGTCCGCGTCGACCTGTTCCCGCCGGGCGCGGCCCAGGCCGCCGAGCGGGGTCCAGCGGTCGCCGTGCCGGAAGCCGTCGAGGGTGTGCCGGGCGCGGTCCAGTTCCCTCTCCAGCTCCGGCAGACCGGCGTACCGGGTGGCGAGCAGCGGGCGCAGCCGGGACAGCACCGCGCGGGTGCCGTCGAGATTGGCGCGGGCGGTGGCGAGGTTGCTGCCGCTGCCGTAGTCGGTGCGGCCGGTCAGCTCGAACTGCACGGTGTTCTCCAGGATCTCGTGCGCGCGCAGACCCAGCTGGGCGGGGTCCATCCGGGTCTGCGACCAGCCGTCCCGCAGCCCGGTCAACGCCTTCACCAGCGCCGCCGCCGGTGTGCGCAGCCCGTCCGCCGACTCACCGTGCCACAGGCCGTACTCGACGCGGTGGAACCCGGCGAAGTGTGCGTCGTGCACCCCGCCGGGCAGGCCGGCGTCGGTGCCGTTGATCTCCGAGTCCGCGTCCCCGAAGGCGTCGTACGCCGCCCCCAGCCGCTCGTACCGCAGATGCGCCGGCAGCCACGCCGAGCGGGCACCGGCGAGGTCGCCCCGGTCGATCGCGTCCCGGAGCCTCGTGGTCAGCCGGACGACGTCGGCGAGGCCGCCGCCGACCCACTTCTGGTAGGCGAGGGCGGGCGGGATCAGGTCGTGCTGCGTCACCGGCGCGGCGCCCGGGCCGCGCCGCCCGCCGGTGATGCGCACGGTGGGCCCGGTGACGGCGTCGGCGTCGTCCGGCACGCACTTGAAGGCGTACGTCCCCTTGCCCAGCCGGACGGTCAACTCACGTGTGGTACCGGGCCCGACGCCCTCCACCTCGCCGTACACCGCCTGGCTGCCCGGGTCCTCCAGGTAGACCTCGGCGGCGCCGTCGGAGGAGTTGTGCAGGTCGAAGGTCCGCAGACCGGGCTCGGGGCGGGTCCAGCCGCGGCCGCAGCGGCTCTGCGACACGTCGATGGCGATGTGCCCCGACGGGGCGGCGCCGGACGGTTCGTGCCGTGGCCCACCCAGTGAGAACGTGAGCAGCGTGGCCGCGAGCGCCGCGGCGAGGACCACGAACACGGCGGGGGCCGTCCGGAGCCGGACGGACCGCGTGCCGAGGCGGGGCAACGGCATGGCGAGCCTTTCCGGACGTCGTACGCAGAGGGATCATCGTAGACATCCCTCCGGATCCGAACACCCGTCCCAGCCCTTCGATGACCAAGATTTCTCCCGGGGTTCACCGGCGCGTGGCCCTGCGCGGCCGTGGACCCGTGCCTCGCGGCAGGCCGGTTCAGCGCACCGGGAAGCCGAAGGAGTAGCCCTGCTGCTTCAGCCACGGCAGCAGGACGCGCAGCGCGGCCACGGTCTGGGAGCGGTCGCCGCCCGCGTCGTGGAAGAGGATCGTCGGCCCGTTCGGCAGCTCACGCTTGACCGTGGCGACGATGGCGTCGGTACCCGGCCGCTCGAAGTCCTTGGAGTCGACGTTCCAGCCCAGCGGCCGCATGCCGTGCGAGGCCGCCAGATGCCGGCTGTACGGGGTGAAGGCGCCGCCCGGAGCCCGGTAGTACATCGGCCGTACACCACCGGACGCCTGGGTGATCTGCCGCTCGGCACCCAGGATCTGCTGCGACTGGTAGGCCTCGGACTTCTTGTCCATCGTCGTGTCGTGCGACACCGTGTGGTCGCACAGCCGGTGCCCGGCCGCCACCACCTGCCGCACCAGCTCCGGATGCGCCTGGGCCTGCGGGCCGACCATGCAGAACGTGGCCTTCACGCCGTTGGCGCGCAGCAGTTGCAGCACCTGCGGGGTCCAGGCCGGGTCCGGGCCGTCGTCGATGGTGATGTTGACCGCGTGCGCGCCCCCGTCCGAGGCATGGGCGATGCCGGCGGACACGGTCGCCGCCTTGGGTGCGGTGTGCCCGGACGAGACGCCCGCCCGCGGCGCACCGCCGGCCGGCTGTCCGGCCTGCGCGGTCCACACCGATGTGACGGCCGCGACCGCCGTGACCCCGATCGCCGCCGCGATCATCCGGCCGTGCCATCCCCGCCCGCCATGCCGCGCCATGCCCCGCCCCGTTCCTGCCGTGTCCCTGTGTTGTTGTGCACCTGGTCCCTGTGCACCTGTCAGGACGGGCGGGGTTGAGCACGGGATCCGGCTGTTACAAATCACGGACAATTCCGGGGCGCTTCCGCGACAGAACGCTCCGTTCCGTGGCCGGGGGCGCTGGGACGGGGGACAGCGCGCACATCGGGGTCCCCCGTGTCATACGACCGACGCAGTACCGCAGGAGTACGGCTCAGGCCCGAGGGACGGGGTGATCCGGATGCCGCCACCAGCAGCGCGGACGAACGACACGGCCACCGGGCCACCGCGGCCCGAGGCCCTGACGAGGATCGTGCTCAGGCCGCTGGCCAGCAGCCTGCCCCTGGGCTTCTTCGCCTTCGGCACCGGAAGCATCCTGCTCACCGCCGCGCAGTTGCAGTGGGTGCCCCTGGCGCAGAGCCGGCCGCTGATGCTGCTGGTCCTGGTGTTCGTCGTGCCCCTGCAACTGCTCTCCGGAGTGTTCGCCTTCCTCGCCCGTGACAGCGGCGCGGCCTGCGGTCTGTCCGTGCTCGGCTGCGCCTGGGCGGGCACCGCACTGGTCACCCTGTCCGGTCCGACGGGACGGCCCAGCCCCGCGCTGGCGGTGTTCCTGCTGAGCCTCGCCCCGCTGATGCTCGTCCTCGGCGCCGCCGCGGTCCTCGGCAAGCCCCTGTTCTCCGTGCTGCTCCTGATCGGAGCGTGCCGTTTCGCACTGACCGGCGTGTACGAGGCGGGCGGCGCCGCCGTCCTGCGCACCGCGGCCGGCTGGACCGGCGTGGCCCTGGCGGTCTTCGCCCTCTACGCCGGCTTCGCCCTGCTGCTGGAGGACTCCGCCCAGCGCACCGTCCTCCCGCTGGGCCGCCGGGGCCGCGCCCGCACGTCCCTGCAGGGCGACCTCGGCCACCAGCTGGAGCGGGCAGAACGGGAGGCCGGCGTACGACGGCAACTGTGACCTGCGGCAACCCCCGGCGAGGCGGCCGTGCTCCCGCGGCGCGGACCGGGACCGACTGATCGGACACGGCTTTCCGACCGCGAGCCCGGCAGTCCCGGAAGCGGCGGGCGGGATCTGCGGGAGACAGGTACCGGCTCCCTCATGCGGAGTTCAGGCGGCGCTGCGCGGCGAACCGAGCGCGCCCCGTCGCCGCCGCTCACCGCGGCCGGTACGCCCACCAGGTGTTCCACGGCGAGCTCTGCCCCGGCTGCCCGACCCACCCCACGCGCGTATGGCGGTGCGTACCACGGCCCGCGTATCGTGCTGATCACGCGACAGTCCGAAGGGGCTCCGCAGGAGCGTTCGATGACTGCAGCACCGCCCCGACTCGTGCCGCTGCCGGCCCAGTTCGACTTCGCCGGTGAACGCCTGGTGCGCCGTCTGGCCGGGCCCGTCATGGACAGCGGTGACGGCGCGGACGCCAGGGTCGAGCCCTTGACCGACGACGAGTACTTCTGGGAACCGGTCCCCGGCCGCTGGACGGTCGGACGACGCGCGGACGGGCCGGGACCGCGGGCGGCCTTCCTGGCCGGAGCCGGCCCCTGGGGACGGGACGCCGCGCCCTTCCCGCACCCCTGGCCACCGCCCGTCACGACCCTCGCATGGCGCCTGAGTCACCTCTCCCAGATGCTGGCGCTGCGTGCCGACCACACCGCCGGCAGCCGCTCGGCGACCAGGGAGGGCCATCCCGTCGACGGGGACGCCGCCGGCGCGATCGCGGCCTTCGAGACCGGCGCCGCCGCCTGGCGGCAGGCCCTGCTGGGCGCGGAGGAGGCGGCTCTGGACACGGTGGGGTACTGCGCCTACCCCTACGGCAGCGACGGTGAGGAACCCTTCCTCGACATCGTGTGGTGGGTCAACCAGGAAGTGCTGCACCACGGAGCCGAGATCGCCCTGCTCCGCGACCTGTACCGGGCGGCCCGGCACCCCTGACGGCCGCGGCCGTACCGGCGGGCGGCCAGGCCCTGCGGCGGAGCCGGCTCACTGCCCGGCCAGCGCCGCTCGTACGATCGCCGCGGCCGCCGTGCCCGCGGCCCGCACCGGTTCGGTGCTGCGCGCGGCCCGGCCCAGCATGAAGGCGCCCTCCAGCAGGGCGATGACCGAGCCGGCCGTCTCCCGCGCGGCGGACTCGGGAACGCCGCCCTGGGCGTAGTACGCGGCCAGGTACTCGATCCAGCTGTCGAACACCTCCGAAGTGGCCTGCCGCAGCGCCTCGTTGGTGCTCGCGACCTCCATCGCGACCGTGGCGATGGGACACGGGTCGGCGAAGTCCAGCTCGGCGAGCGTGCCGGCCGCGGCGGCGAAGGCGTCGGCGGTGGCCGCGACCCGGTCCTCGTACGGCGCCGTCAGCGCGGTGACGAGCCCCAGGTAGACGGCGCCGGAGGTGCGGATCACCTCCTCGCCCAGCTGGGCCTTCCCACCGGGGAAGAAGTGGTAGATCGAGCCGAAGGGCGCACCGGCGGCCTCGGCGATCTGCTTCATCCCGGTACCGGTGTAGCCCGAGCGCCGGAACAGCTCCGTGCCGGCCTTCACGATCCGCTGCCGGGTCTCATGGGTGCTGATGGCCTTGCCGTCGCTCATGGGATGGCCCCTCCGGAATGCAGACGCTGTTGCCCTGGTGCGGCCGGTGCCTATTCTGTCACTAGAACGATCTATCAAGAGTGATGTCAAGTGGTGCCGACACATCAGCGGCCGAGCGGGGCGGAGGCGCGGGCATGCCGGAGATCGAGCTGAGCGCGGGAACCATCGAGTACGAGGACACCGGGGGCGACGGTCCCGCCGTGCTCCTCGCCCACGGCCTCGGCTTCGACGAGTCGGTCTGGGCCGAGGTCGTGTCCGCCTTGCGCCCCGACTTCCGCGTCCTCGTGCCCGTCCTGCCGCTCGGCAGCCACCGGCGTCCGATGCGGCCGGACGCGGACCTGTCCGCGCACGGCGTCGCCCGTCTGCTGGCGGAGTTCATGGACCGCCTGGACCTGCGGGACGTCACCCTCGTCCAGAACGACACCGGCACGGCCCAGCTCCTCGTCGGCGTACGCGACGAGCGCATCGCCCGGCTCGTCCTGACCTCCTGCGAGGCACTGGACAACTACCCGCCCGGCATCCAGGGGCGGATCCTGTACGCGGCCAGCAGGTTCCCCGGCGGTCTCTTCCTCCTCCTGCAGTCCTTCCGCTTCCCGTTCCTGACCCGCATGCAGACCTCGCTCGGCGGAATGGCGAAGAAGCGGCTGCCGGACGAGCTCGTCGCACGCTGGTACCGACCCGTGCTGACGAACCGTCACATCCGCCGGGACCTGGCCAAGTTCTGCCGTGCGACCCGGAAGGACTGCTACCGGGAAGCGGCCCGGAACCTCCCGCGGTTCACCCGCCCGGCACTGGTCGCCTGGGGTGCCGAGGACCGCATGATGCCGCCCGAGACGGGCCGCCGCCTGGCCGGCCTGCTGCCGAACGCCCGCTATACGGAGATCCCCGACGCCCGCACCCTGGTCCAGCTGGACAACCCGGCCGCCCTCACGGAGGAGATCCGCCGTTTCGTCGAGGACCACCCGCTGCCCGGAGAGGGATGACGCGGCGCGACGGCGGGGACGGGCCCCGTCCCCGCCGGCCCGGGATTTCACCCTTCGAGGGAGACGTACAGCCGTGTGCCGCCGGGCCGGAAGCCGACCCTCTCGTACACGCGGCGAGAGCCTTCGCCGGAGTACTCCAGCCACACCGACCGCGCTCCGCGGCCGAACAGGGTCCCGGCCAGGGCCGAGGTGACCGCGGCGGCGATGCCGCGGCCCCGGTACGCGGGAAGGGTGCCCACGCCCGCCAGTTCCGCGGTGTCCTCGGCGGGCGCCGAGCAGAGGGCACCGCCGGCGCAGCCGCCGTCGGGCGTGCGCACGAACCGGACGGCTCCGCCGCCCTCCTCGGTGCGCCGCAACCGGGCCGCGCCTTCCGGGGAGGGCTCCCACTCGCCGCCGAAGGCCTCGGACAGCGCGATGTCGAGCGCGGTGTAGTCGGCCTCCGTGGCCGGTGCCTCCACCTGGACCGGGCCCGCCGGGCCGGCTCCGGCGCGGGGCACGGCCAGCGTTTCCGGCGTGCAGACCAGGTACTCGTGCACCGCCTCCGTGGCGAAACCGGCCCGGCGCAGCGCGGGTTCGACGGCGGGCGCGGCGTCCGGGGCGAACTCCAGGCGGGGCCGGAGCCCGCGCTCGCGGAACGCGCCGATCAGGTCGGCGACGTCCCGGCCGGTGGGCTCGGCGCCGGGAAGAGGTGTGGCGTAGTTGACGTACGGGCTGGTCGTCGAGGGATCGAATCCCACGACGAAACCGCCGACCGCACGCGCCGCCGGGCGGCGCAGCAGGTGGGCGACGGCAAAGCGCTGGACATCGGTGCGCATGGTGAAGACCTCACGGTGAAGGTGGCCACGGACCGCTGAGGGCCGCGAGTGGCCGGGCATGGGGGACGACCTCTGCGAGGAGGTGGGCGGTGTGCTGGACACCGCGTCGTCGGGCCGCCGTGAGGGGAACGCGGGGATACCGGAGAACGCTGCCTCGGGGCAGACGGCTCAGTATCGACGGCGGCCGCTGCGGGACGCCGGAACCATGGACTTCAGTCCTTCATGACGTGTGGTCGGATGCGCTTTCGAACGAGATGGATCTTGCCACAGCCCGAGGGGGAAGAACAACGGGGAATATCAACGGGCAAGACGAAGTCCTCGGTGCTGTACCGCCTTCGAGCCCGCGCCGGCCGACAGCCGCCGGCCCCGGCCGGACCTCGAGGTGTTCGTGCTCGGCGCCCACCGCCCGGCGGGCACCGCTGACCGTCAGCGGCTCGCTCGCTGCGCGGCCACGATCGCCTTGATGGTCGGCTCGGCCCCCGCCAGCCGCTGCACCCGCTCCGCGAACCCCGGGAACTGCGACGCGACCTTGGTGAGGAACCGCAGCTCGGGCGGCGCCACGTTGACCTCGGCGACATCGCGTTCGATCGCCCGCGTCACGCCCCTGCAGACCTGCTCCGGGGAGACGGTACGGACGCCGCCGGGCGTCGACGAGCCCGTCTTCGCGAACATGCCCAGCTCGCGGACGAAACCCGGCTGGACGATCGAGACGCCGACGCCCGTGCCGTGCAGATCCTGGCGGAAGGCCAGCGAGAAGCCGCGCAGCCCGAACTTCGTCGCGTTGTACAGGGACGAGGACCTGGTGGCCGCCATGCCGGACAGCGACCCGACGAAGCAGATGTGACCGCGTCCGGCGGCCACCATCCCCGGGGCCAGCAACCGGGCGAGCACCGCGGGAGCGCGCAGGTTCACCGCGAGGGCGCGGTCGATCTGCTCCGGTGTGTAGTCGAGGACGTCGCCGCTGGAGGGCAGAGCCGCGTTGGCGATCAGGATGTCCGTGCCGGCGGCCTCCTCGGCCAGCCTCCGCACATCGTCGGGGTCGGCCAGATCGGCCGGGATCGTCCGGGCGCCGTAGCGCTGGGCGAGCGGCTCCAGTGCCTCGGGCCGTCGCCCGGTGAGCACGAGGCGGGCGCCGCGAGCGGACAACTCGGCGGCCAGCGCGCCCCCGATGCCGCCGGTGACGCCGGTGAGCAGAACGGTCGACCCGGCAATGCGCACGACTACCCTCCAGTCCTGTTCGTTCGAACGAACAATAGGGAGTCCAGGCGGCCCTGTCCAGCAGGGCGGGGGACCGGGGGTGGAAGAATGCACGCCATGCCACACGCCGCCCACTCCGCGCCGACGCGCCAGCGCATCATCACCGCCGTCCTGCAGATCATCGGCGAGGACGGAGTGGCGGCGGTCACCAACCGGCGGATCGCCAGGGAAGCGGGCGTGTCCCTCGGCTCGGTCACCTACCACTTCGAGACCCAGCACGAGTTGCTGCGGGAGAGCCTGCTGCACTTCGTGCGCGAGGAGGCGCGGCACTTCACGGAGCTTGCCGAGCAGTGCCAGACCGAGGGCCTGGACGTGGAGGACGCGGCGTTGCTGGCCGGTCAGGTCGCCTGCGGTTCCGCCCTGGACAGCGCCCACCTCGCACCCTTCGAGCTGTATCTCCAGGCCGGACGCGACGAGCGCCTGCGGGAGGCGGCGGCCGAGGCGTTCCGGGCCTACGACCTGCTCGCCGCCCGGATCCTCAGCGCGCTCGGCGTCCCGGACGCCGAACGCCTCGCCGCCACGACGGTCGCCCTCGTGATGGGCCTGCAGCTGCGCCGACTGGCCACGGGCAGCCCCGCCGAGGACCTGGTCGACGCCCTGCTGCTGCTCGTGCGCGGGGGCGTCGACCGGCCGGTCACGCATGCCTCAGGAGAGCCGGCGGCACAGTAGCGCGCCGGGCCCCGGGCGGCTGCCCACCCGGGTGGTGAAGGCGATGCCGGCGGCGTACTCGCCGTCGGCGCACTGGCCCTTGTAGTCGCCGTACGCGAAATCGCCGCCGGAGGCGTCGGCGGGACGGTTGTCGGACCGGTCGAACCACACCGTGCGCCCCGCTCCCGCGAGCGGGTGCTCCGCGGGCACGCACAGCGCCGCCGACAGCCGCTGCCCGCGGACGCTGTACCCGATGAGGAAACCGCCCTCGGGGCACTGCAGCTTGGTGTACCCCGACGCCCAGTCGCCGCCGGACGGGACGTACCGCTCGTCGGTGACGACCGTCTGCCCGGCGGCTGCCGCCCGCAGATCGCCCGGAGCACCGGTCGTACCGTCGGTGCACAGACCGCGGCCGCGGGTGTGGCCGAGGCCGATCAGCCGCAGCCCGTCCGGGCACGTGGCCTTGTACGCCCCCGGATCCCAGTCGCCCGTGGCCCGCACCCGCAGCGACTCCACCGCGTCGCCGTGGTCCACGGAGAGCATCCGCCACACGGGAACGGCCGCCACCGGACCGGTCCGGCTCGGCGCGGTCATGAGGTGCTGCCACGCCGCGGCGCGCCAGTCGCCCGCGTCCAGGACGCCGGAGCGGTGCCCCGCCGCGTCGTACCGCAGCAGCGCCCAGTCGTCGTGGCCGGTGAAACCGACCAGCGGCCAGAACGCGAAGTCGGTGTCGTGGTCGGCGAAGTAGTCGGTGACACGGCCGAACCAGGCCCGGGCGGCCGGGCCGGTCTCGCCCGCGCCGATGCCGAACTCGCTGACCCAGACGGGGGCGGTGTAGTGCCGGCCCGTCTCCTCGGCGAAGAACGCCTCGTCCTGGAGTGCCGCGTACAGATCGTCCCGTGACAGGTCCTGGTAACGGGCGTCGTGCGTCTCGCCGACGCCGGTCGCGCCGCTGTGGTGCGGGCCGGTGTAGCCGTAGAAGTGCGCGGAGTACACCAGTTTGTGGGCGTCGACGAGGGTGTGGGAAAGGGTGCGGGCGGGCGTGAGCACGGGCCGGCCGTGGGGGAGTCCGTCCGCGGGGACGCCGGTCCAGTTGACGCCCTCGACGACGATGAGCAGACGCGGGTCGGCCTCCGTGAGAATGCGGTCTGCGGCGAGCTGGGCCGCGGCGTACCAGTCGTGGTCGTCGCCCCAGCCCCAGTTGGGGTCGTCCAGCACATCGCGCCGCACCTCGTTGTACAGGTCCGCGCCCACCACGCGGGGCACGCCGGCGTAGCGGCGGGCCATGAAGACCCAGTCGTCGGCCCACTGCCGTGTCGTCTGCGAGCTGTTCCAGCGCTCGTTGCCGTCGACGCCGCAGCACCAGCGTGAGGTGTTCGTGTGGTTGTTCAGAATCACGGCGAACCCGCTCGCGCTGAGCGCGTCGACCACGGCGTCGTAGACCCCCAGCGGTGTCCTGCCGCGCAGCCCGGGATTGGCGGCGACGGCGCTGTCGGGGACCGGGGCGGTGCTGTGGATCATCTCGTTCGAGAACGGCAGCCGAACGGTGTTGATGCCCAACTGGTGGAAGTCGTCCATCAGTTGGGGCAGCGGCACGCGGTCCAGGCCGAGCGGGACGCCATGGGAGTCCTGTCCTGCGTGGTGGTTGGCGGGATCGGTGATGTCACCGCTGCCCATCCATGAGCCCTGTGCCCCGTCCCAGTTGGCGCCCCTGAGCCGGAAGCGGTGCCCCTGGCTGTCCACGACGAAGCGGCCCCGGGTCGACAGGGGAGCGGACCAGGAGGCCGGTGCCGTGGCGTCAGCCTCCGCCACCGCACGGGACGTCGGCGCGGCGGACACCGCGGGAGAGGTGGCGGCGAGCAGGAAGCCCGCGACCGCGGCGGTCAGACGCAGGACGGCAGGGGCGATCGGCATCTGGGGAGCCCTTGACTGTAGGGGGCCGGGGGAGTGGGGCTACCAGGGGGACGACGTCGGCCTGGTGGGCGGAGTGTCCACCAGGAGACACGGTTCAGGGAAGAGGCGGAACAGGTGGAAGAGGCCCGGCCTGCAGGGTCCGGGCGACGAGCAGGGCCACGTCGTCGTGGTCGTCGGGGTGGCGCAGCCCGTACAGCAGCACGTCGCAGGTCTCCTCCAGCGGTCTGCGCGGCTCGTCGAGGAGGGCCAGCAGGGCGTTCAGCCGGTCGTCGATGGAGTGCTGCCGGGTCTCCACGAGCCCGTCGGTGTAGAGGACCAGCACATCGCCGGGGCGCAGCGCGACGGTCGTCGTCTCGAACCGTACGCCGCCGACACCGAGGGGCGCCCCGGCCGGCAGCTCCAGGAGCCTCGGCGCGTCGCCGGGCCGCGCGAGCGCGGGCGGCATGTGTCCGGCATTGGCGATGCTGCACCGCCCCGTGCCGGGGTCGTACGCCGCGTACAGGCACGTGACGATGTAGTGCTCCAGATCGCAGGTGATCTTGTCCAGGTGCTGGAGGACCGCGCCCGGGTCGAGGTCGAGATCGGCGTAGGCGCAGGTGGCGGTACGCAGCCGGCCCATGGTGGCGGCCGCGTCGATGCCGTTGCCCATCACGTCGCCCACCACCAGGGCGGTCTTGTCGTCGGCCAGCGGGATGACGTCGTACCAGTCGCCGCCGACCTCGCTGGTGGCCTGCGCGGGCTGGTAGCGGGAGGCGAGCTCCAGGCCCGTGTGGTGCGCCGAGTGCTCGGGCAGCAGACTGCGCTGCAGGGTGAGGGCGGTGTTGCGGACGCTCTGGAACCAGCGGGCGTTGTCGATGGCGACGGCGGCCCGGCCGGCGAGCTCGGCGGCCAGGACGACGTCGTCCTCGTCGAAGGGCGCCGGATTGCGGGTCCGCTTGAGGTCCAGGGCGCCGAGCACCTCGCCGTGGGCGACCAGCGGCACGGCGAGATACGAGTGGACGCCGGCCCGCGCCAGCAGCTCACCGGCCGCCGCGTCCCGGGCGATGCGCGGCAGGTCCCGCGGCCCCACATGGCGCACCAGGACCGGCCGCGCGGTGTGGACGCACAGGGTGACCAGCCGGTCGCCCTCGTACGCGGCGAGGTCGCCCGGCGGGTCGGCGGCGCGCAGCGCGACCGTGGGATGGGCCGCTTTCAGGGCCAGCGCCCGGAAGATCTCCGGGCCGTTGCCCCGTCTGCGCATACGACCGCAGGACAGCGCGGAGTCGAGGACGTCCACGGCGACCACGTCGGCCAGCGCGGGCGCGGCGATCTCGGCCAGTTCACGGGCCGTCTGCTCCACGTCCAGCGCGGTGCCGACCCGCGCGGAGGCGTCCGCGATGAGCGCCAGGCGCCGCCGCGCCCGGTCGGCCTCGGCCGCCGCGCGGTGCCGCTCGGTGACGTCGACGACCGACGCGGCCGCGCCCAGGACCCGCCCGCCGGCATCCTCCAGCCGGTAGAAGGACAGCGACCAGGCGTGCTCGCGGCCGGGATCGGCCGAGGGGCGGCCGACGTGGTACTGGTCCAGCAGCGGCGTACCGGTGGTGAGCACCTGACGCAGCGCGGACTCGACGGTGGCGACGTCCGGGAAGGGCAGGGTCTCCCGCAGATGGCGGCCGATGTGGTCCTCGGCGGGAATGCCGTCGATGCGCTCCAGCGCCGGATTGACCAGCAGATACTTCAGGTCCGGGTCGAGGAGGGCCAGACCGATCGGGGACTGGTTGATCAGCTGCTCGCACAGCGCCAGATCCGTCTCGACGCGCTGGAGCAGGGTGTGGTCGGCCGCGATGCCGAGGGCGTACACGTCCCCGAGGTCGTCCAGCAGGCGCATGGCCCGGAACTCCGTCAGCCGGCTGCCGCCGTCCTTGTGCCGGACCGGAAACGCCCCGGCCCAGCCCCGGCCGGTCTCCAGCACCTCCGTGAACAGACTCACCACGGCCTGCAGATGGTCCGGATGGATGAGCAGGCGCGCGGCGTGCTTGCCGAGGGCCTCCTCCGCGGAGTAACCGAACAGTTCCTCGGCCTGCGGGGTCCAGAAGACGATCCGGCCCCGGGTGTCCAGGGCCACCGCCGCCACGCTCAGCACGTCGAGCAGCCCGGTCGGCCGGGGCAGCCCGGTGCGCTGCTCCTCGTGGCCGGTTTCGAAGGAGTCCACCGCCATGCCTCACCTCCACCGGCCGGGCACGCGCAGGCGCTGACGACCGGTACCCCCATGGTCCCTCCGGCCCGGGCCTCGGCCCAACCGCAGGGCGGGGGCGTGGACCGTCCGGCCCTGCACATCCACCGCCGAACTGACTCATAGTGGTGTACGGGTGTAACTGATGGAACCTGCGCGCAAGGGCTTCTCCGCGGCGGCCGCACCCGGGGAACCGGGTGATCTCTTCGACGCGTCCACCGACGCGGCCGCGGTGATCTCGGAACACGGCGTGGTGGTCGGCTGGACCCGCGGCGCCGCAGCACTCCTCGGCTACGCGGCCCCGGACGTCGTGGGCGCCCGTGCCGCGGGCCTGCTGGCCATGCCCGAGGACCCCGTACGGCTCGCCGGCGTCGTGGAGCGCTGCCGCGGGGGCAACGGCTGGAGCGGCGAGATCGCCGTACGGCACCGCGACGGCCGTCGCCTCGGCATCCGGTTGCGGGTCTCGGCGTCGTTCCCCATGGGCGACACCGAGTGCTTCCTGGTGTCCGCCCGTGACGAGCGGCAGCGCTGGACCATGGGCCAGTCGGTCCTGGACGGGTTCCTGACCCGCTCACCGGTCGGCATGGCGGTCATGGACACCGAGCTCCGGTACGTCTGGCTGAACGACACCCTGGAGCGGTTCGGCGGGGTCCCCCGGGACGAGCGGCTCGGGCGCCGGCTCAGCGAGCTGCTGCCCGGCCTGCAGGCGGAGTCCCTGGAGAGCCTCATGCGCAAGGTGCTCGCGACGGGCCTGCCGGTGACCGACTACGAGTACGTGGGCTGGAGCTGGGCCGACCCGCACCGCCAGCACGCCTACTCGACCTCGTTCTTCCCCCTGGTGGACGCCGCCGGCACCGCCACCGGCGTCTGCTACATGGTCCAGGACGTCACCGAGCGATGGACCGCCCGCCAGCTGCTGACCATGGTCAACGAAGCCGGCACCAGCATCGGCACGACACTCGACGTGCTGCGCACCGCCCAGGAACTCGCCG
Organism: Streptomyces filipinensis; assembly: GCF_014649495.1. Lineage (GTDB taxonomy): Bacteria > Actinomycetota > Actinomycetes > Streptomycetales > Streptomycetaceae > Streptomyces > Streptomyces filipinensis. Next base: position 163,362 of record NZ_BMTD01000007.1, read on the forward strand.
ACTTCGCCGTCCCGCGCTTCGCCGACTTCGTCGTCGTCGACCTGCTGGAAGCCGTACTCAGCACCGAGGGCCACGGAACCTGGCTGACCGACGCCGGACCCGCGCCCGCCCGGCCGGCGATGCGCCGCGCCGCGCTGCGGTCGGTGCGCGACGGCTGCCCCGAGGCCGTCGCACGGGTCGGCGACCGGGTCGACTTCCTCCCGCCGCCCCACGACGGCAGCCTGCTCACGGAGGGCGAGCCGCTGCTCATCCCGGTCCTCGACCCCTCCGACGAGCTGTGGCTCACCCGGGAGCCCGTGCGCACGCAACGCATCCGCGAGTTCGGCCTGCACTCGCTCATCGCCGTGCCCATGCGGGCCCGGAACACCGTCCTCGGCCTCACCACGTTCGCCCGGTCCCTCAACCCCGTCTCCTTCGCCACCGACGACGTCCTGCTGGCCCGGGAGCTGGTGGCCCGAGCGGCGGTGTGCGTCGACAACGCCCGCCGCTACACCAGGGAGCACACGGCGGCGCTCACCCTGCAGCGCAGCCTGCTGCCCCCCGCCGTGACGGGCGGTACCGCGCTGGAGGTGGCCTCCTTCTATCTCCCGGCGGACCCCTCGGGCGGTGTCGGCGGCGACTGGTTCGACGTGATCCCGCTGTCCGGCGCACGCGTGGGACTCGTCGTCGGCGACGTGGTGGGCCACGGCATCACCGCGGCGGCGAGCATGGGCCGGCTGCGCACGGCGGTGCAGACCCTCGCCGCCATGGAGATGCCCCCCGACGAACTGCTCGCCCATCTCGACGACCTCGTGCTCCTGCTGAGCGACGAGGAGACCGCCGCCGGCACCGCCGCCCGGAGCACCTTCATCGGCGCGACCTGCCTCTACGCCGTCTACGACCCGGTCAGCAGACGGTGCACGATGGCCCGGGCCGGACACCCGCCGCCCGTCGTCGTGACCCCCGACGGGCACGTCCGCTTCGCCGAGATCCCCGCCGGGCCCCCGCTCGGGCTGGGCGGCATGGCCTTCGAGGCCAGCGAGATCGAACTGGCCGAGAACACCCTCTTCGGCCTCTACACCAACGGTCTGATCGAAGGCCGCGACCGCGACGTGGAGCGCGGCATGGCCCGGCTCGGCGAGGTGCTCGCCCACAGCGGGAAGGACCTCGACGCGCTGTGCACGTCCGCCGTGCGGCAGCTCCTGACCGTGCCCCAGCCCGACGACATCGCCCTCCTCCTGACCCGCACCCACGCCCTCGGAGCCGACCGGGTCGCCTCCTGGGACATCCCCCCCGACCCGGCCTCCGTCGGCATCCTGCGCGCCCAGGCCACCCGCCAGGTCGAGGCCTGGGGCCTGGGCGAACTGGCCATCACGACGGAACTCGTGGTGAGCGAACTCGTCACCAACGCCATCCGCTACGCCACACCGCCCCTCCGGCTACGGCTCCTCCGCGACGCGCGTCTCACCTGCGAGGTCGCCGACGCCAGCAGTACCGCCCCCCGGCTCAGACACGCCCGGATCACGGACGAAGGCGGCCGGGGGCTCTTCCTGGTGGCCCAGCTCACCCAGCGCTGGGGCGCCCGGTACAGCGGCGACGGAAAGGTCATCTGGGCCGAACAGGAGATTCCCTGAGCCCGGATTTGCCTTCGAGTGGACTCCAGCATCCAGACTGTCGGTGACCGAACCCCTGCCGAGAACAGAACAGGACGGCGGCAGCCGATGGCAACCACCAGCAAGGCGGAGCATCCTCTGCCGTACGACACCTACCGCGAGGCCGTCGCCCGCGAGACCCTGCGCTTCGCCGAGGTGGTCAGGGGCGCCGACCCGGCCGTCGCCGTACCCTCCTGCCCCGACTGGACGCTGGCCGACCTCACCCGGCACGTGGGTTCCCTGCAGCGCTGGTTCTGCACGCTGCTGACCCGGCTGGTGCAGGAGCCTCCCCGCAGCCGCGACGTCGAGCTGGGGCTGCCGGAGAACCCGCGGGACTATCCCGACTGGGTGGCGGACGGGGTGCCCGGTGTGGCGGCGGTCCTGCGGGACACCGATCCCGGGGCGCCGATGTGGGTCTGGGGCGAGGACCGGCACGCGCGGTTCTGGGCCCGCCGGATGCTCTTCGAGACCCTGGTGCACCGGGTGGACGCGGAGCGTGCCGTCGGCGTGGAGCCGGACCTCGACCCGGTGCTCGCGGCGGACGGCGTGGACGAGTTCCTCGTCAACCTGCCCCACGCCGGTCTCTTCGCTCCCGGCGTGACCAAGCTGCGCGGCGACGGCGAGACCCTCGCGTTCCGGTGCACGGACCTCGGCGAGGAGTGGCGGGTACGGCTGGACCCGGACGGCTTCCGCCTGGTGCAGCGGGAGGCCGGTGAGGCCGAGCCGGTCACGGCGGCGGTGCGCGGTCAGGCCGGGGACCTGCTGCTCCTTCTCTACGGACGGCGGTCGTACCAGGACTCCGCCTTCGAGGTCTCGGGACGGACCACGGTCCTGGACACCTGGTTCGCCCACACGGCCTTCTGACCCGGGCCGTCCTCACCGGGCCGATGCCCCGACCGGCGGCTGCTCGGGATGCAGGCAGACCGCGAGGGCCGCGGTGTCGTCCTGCAGACCGTTGTGGCTGTAGTCCAGCAGGTCGTCGTGGAGCCGTTCGAGCAGCTCCTTCGGCGGGAGCGGACCCCAGGAGCGCAGGCGCTGGAGCAGCGGATAGAAGCTGCCGGCCGCGTCCCGCGTCTCCGTGACGCCGTCGGTGTACAGGAGCAGCTGATCGCCGGGCCCGAAGGGATACACCTCCAGGCGGAACGGGTCATCGACCAGCATGCCGAGGTTCAGGGGCGGTGCCGGCCGCCCGCTCTCCAGTTCCCGCACCTCGTCGGCCCTGAGCGAGATCGGCGGCGGGTGACCGCAGTTGACGAGGCGGACGAGCCGGCCGTCGGCGGGGATCTCGACGAAGACCGCGGTCACGAACCGTTCGCTCGTCTCGCTCCCGCCGAGCTGTGTCGCCCGGCGGCTCATGCTCGTGTCCACCCGGTCGGCCAGGGCCGGCAGTTCCGGTTCGTCGTAGGCCGCCTCGCGGAACGCCCCGAGCAGCGCGGCGGCGGTCTCGACCGCGAGCAGCCCCTTGCCGCGGACGTCGCCGATGACCAGGCGGACCCCGAAACGGGTGGGCACGGCCTCGTACAGGTCGCCGCCGATGCGGGCCTCCGCCGCCGCCGAGAGGTACAGGCTCTCCAGACGGAGGTGGCCGATCCGGTGCGGCACGGGCCGCAGCAGGACCCGCTGGGCGATCTCGGCCACGAACCGCACGTCGGCGAGGGTGCGTTCGCGCCGGATCCGGTGGGCGGCCAGGATCGTGCCGAGGGCGCCCACGAGGGCCGTACAGACATAGGACGCCACGTAGTGACGGTCCCACAGATAGCCGACGGACCGGCCCGCACAGCACGGGGTACCGGCCAGCACCCCCTCTAGGACCAGGGCGAACATCGTGGCCGCGGCGACGACCCCGGGACCGTGCGCGAACGCCGTCACCAGGGGTACGGCGATCAGCACGAAGCTCACCGGCCAGTCCACGGGCGTGGCGGGCTCCAGCAGCAGCACGGCGGCGACGTACAGGAGCGGAAGCCAGCGCAGCCACGCCGGAGGCGCCGGCAGCCGGGGCCGGGGCATCGAACCGTCCTCCGGCTCCCGGCCGGTCCGTTCGTACGTCACCCGACCAGCCTGATGGCCGGTGCCCCCGTACCCCGGTATTGCTCCACTCAACGGCATGTTCCGGCGTCGGCGCACCGCCGCCGGGTCAGCCGGTGCCGAAGCCGACCGCGAAGACGTGCAGACCCCCGGCGGCGACATCGGACGGCAGGCGCACGCTGCTGACCGTCTTGCCCGGACTCAGTGCCACGGGCGTCGTCGCGAACACATACGTCCGGGTGCTGTCGGACGCGGTGCCCGCGTGGTTGCGGTACGGCAGGGTGACCGCGACGGTGTTGTCGGCGCGCGGTGGGGCGGTGCCCGCGCTCAGCGTCCAGTCGGACAGGCCCACCGGGACCGACTGGGTCGTGCCGTCCGTGTAGGTGACGGTCGCCGTGCCGGTCGCCGGACCGTTGTTGGCGGCACCCAGGAAGGAGATGCTGCCCGAGCCCGATGTCCGTACCGTCTGTCCGTTCGCCTCGTAGTTGTCCGGTGCGCCGGGCGCCACGTCGGGCCAGGTGAACGGCACGCCGTTGACGGTGACCTTCGCGCCGGGCGTGACGCCCGCCCCGGCCAGGGCGTGCGCGGAGTAGCTGTAGCCCGCGCCGTCGAAGTTCGCCGAGGCCGCGGCGGTGTCGCCGGACGTCCCCACGTCGCTGTAGGCGGGCGCGCCCGGATAGGAACGCGGGGCGGCGGACGGGTCCGAGGCCCAGGACGTGTCGGGGGAGGTGCCCAGGACGTAGCCGAGGGTGCCGCCGTCGGTCAGGGCGCCGTCGGGCGCGTGTGCCGCGTTCCAGGCCGTGCCGTTCCATGTGGCCGACTGGACGTACGGGGCGTCGTCCGCCGCGCCCCTGCCGTCGATCGTGAGGACGTGCCCGGACGGGAGGGTGATCAGCGCCTGGGTGAACAGCGGGCTGCCCAGGGCCAGGTCGGCGGTGCCGGGGGTCTCGGGATACATGCCGAGGGCGGACCACACGTACCACGAGCTCATCTCGCCCAGGTCGTCGTTGCCCGCCAGTCCGGACGGGCCGGCGGTCCAGATCTGGTCCTGGACCTGCCGGACGACCTTCTGCGTCTGGTACGGGCGGCCGATGTAGTCGTACTCCCAGGGGATGTTGAGGCTGGGCTCGTTGCCCAGGTCGGTGTATCCGCCGGCGCCGGTCAGCGAGGACAGGTCCGTGTCCAGGTACGTGGCCATGGCCGCGTCACCGCCCATGGCGGTCGCCAGCCCGTGCAGGTCGAACGGCACCATCGGCGTGTACTGCCAGGAGTCGCCCTCGACGAAGTTCTTCCCCGAGGTCGGTGAGAAGCCCGCGGTCCACGACCCCGAGGCGTCGCGCGGCTGGACGAATCCGCTGCCGTGGTGGAACAGGTTCTGCCAGCCCTGCGCCCGGTCCGCGAACCGTCGCTGATCGGCGGTGTGACCGAGGGCGCCGGCGAGGGCCGAGACGGCGAAGTCCGCCGAGTCGTACTCGAGCGTGGTGGCGGCCGCGCCGTAGAAGTTGCAGCAGCCGTACCTGCCGTTGCTCGGCAGCCAGCCCAGCTGCTCCAGGTAAGCGAGCCCGGGCCGGTTGTCGTTGGGGACGGTGGCGTCCGCGATCATGCCCTTGAGCGCGGTGGCGGTGTCGAAGTTGCGGGCTCCGAAGGCGTAGTAGTCGGCGAGGGTCTCGTCCGCCGGATCGCCCACCATGACGTGTGTCTCGCCGTTGTTCTCCGACCACTTGGGGAACAGGCCGGTCTGGCGGTAGTCGTCGACCATCGACTGGGCGGTGTCCGAGGCGACCTGCGGCGCGACGAGGGCCTCCAGCTGGGCCTGGGAGCGGTAGACATCCCAGCCCGAGTAGTTGGCGTAGGCGGCACCGTGGCCCTGGTCGACGGTGTGGGTCCTGCCGTCGAAGCCGGGATAGCGGCGGTTGGTGTCGCTGATCACGTTCGGGTGCAGCAGCGCGTGGTAGAGCGCCGTGTAGAAGACGCTCTGCTGAGCGGGCGTACCTCCGGCGATCCGCACCCGGCCGAGGAGGGACTTCCAGGCGTCGTGTGCCGCGCCACGGACCTTCGCCAGGTCCCAGCCGGGGTTCTCCGCCTGCCGGTTCCCCGCCGCGTCGGCCGCCGACACGTAGGAGATGCCGACCTTGGCCTGAACGGCCCGGCGGGTGGTGGTGTCGAAGGTGACATAGCCGTCGGAGCCGCTCGCCGGGGGAGCGAAGGCGTGGGGCGTGCGGGGGACGGAACCGTGCAGCACCGGCTTGTTCGGTGCCTCGGGGGCGCTGGGCGGGGCGACGGTTTCCGGCGTGGTGGGTGTGGCGGCGGCCAGCGCGGTACCGCTGTGGCGGAACGGCTGGTCGAAGACCATGTCGTAGTAGACGGTGTAGGAGTTGCCCTCGCCGCAGAAGTTCCCGCTGCTGACCTTCCCGCGCACTTCCTTGTCGCCGACCACGTCGAACTGCGCGGCGGTGTCGCCGTTCTCGCTGCCCGTCAGTTTGAACAGGAGGTTCGCCTGGGTGCTGGACGGGAAGGTGAAACGGGCCATCCCGCTGCGGGTGGTGGCGGTCAGTTCCGTCGTGACGCCGTTGTCCAGGGACACCGTGTACGAGCCGGGGCCGGCGGACTCGTTCGCGTGCGAGAAGCCGACCGTGGCGGCGGTGTCCACCGCGCCGACGGTCGGCAGTACCGGGATGTCTCCGGCGGCCCGGCAGCCCGGTCCGGCGATATGGGTCAGGCCGAAGCCGGTGATGGCGGAGTCGCCGTACTCGTAGCCGCCTCCGTCCGGGCGGTGGGGGCTGGTGTCGGGGCTCCACTGGACCATCCCGAACGGGGTGTCGGCCCCCGGGAAGTCGTCGGCGGCGTGCGTGGTCCCGATGAAGGGGTCCACGAGCAGGGCCGGATCGGACACCGGGGCCGGCCGGACGGGATCGGCCTGGGCGGGGGCGTAGGCGGCACCCACGACCAGGGCGCCGGCGGCGAGCACGGACAGGAGGCGGAACGGCACCATCGTGACCATGTCCCTTCGACAACGTTGTCCCGAAAACTGGCCCCTTTGGCCCCTGCTGTCAAGCACGCGCGGTACAGAACCAGCCGTTCGCCTGACGTGACGTCACATGCCGTGAGGGACGGGCCGTTTGGCGCGGCTGAACACATCCCACAAGGCCGGAGCGTCGTGTCTCACGGCCGCACGGTGCTCCCACAGCGGCTCGGCCGCCCGGAGGTCGCGGCCGAGCCGACCGCTCAGGGGGCCAGGCCCGTGTCCGTCGGCAGTCGCAGCCGGAACAGGGCGCCGCCTCCCGGGGCCTGGTGGGCGGTGAGTTCGGCGTGGTGGGTGTGGGCGATCTGCCGGGCCATGGCCAGGCCGAGGCCCGAGCCGGGAAGGGCACGGGCGGAGCGGGCCCGGTAGAAGCGGTCGAACACATGAGGAAGGTCGGCCGAGTCGATGCCGGGACCGTGGTCGCGGACGGTGATCTCCAGCCCTTCGCCGTCCGCCGGCCGGTGCGCCGCCACCTCGACGGGGCCGCCCGGCGGGGAGAACTTCGCCGCGTTGTCCAGCAGGTTGGAGAACAGCCGCGTCAGCCGGCTCGGCACCGCGGCGGTCAGGGCGGACGCCGCCAAGGGGCCGGTGTCGAGGGTGAAGGGGACGTGGGGCCAGTGATCGCGGGCGGCCGCCACCGCGTGCTCCAGCAGTGCCGTCGGCCGCACCAACTCCAGGGCCTGCTCGGGCTCTTCGTCGCGGGCCAGGTCGATCAGGTCGTTGACCAGCGTGGTCACCTCCCGCAGCTGGCGGGCGAGGGCGCCGGTCGCCCGCTCCCGCTGGCGGGCGGTCAGCTGATCGGCCCGCAGCAGGATCTCCGCGTTGGCGCGCAACGCCGTCAGCGGCGTCCGCAGTTCGTGCGAGGCGTCGGCGACCAGGCGCCGCTGCGCGGCGAGCGACTCCTCCAGGGCGTCGAGCATGGTGTTGAAGGAGACGGCGAGCCGGCTGATCTCGTCCTCGCTGCCTCGTGCCTCGGGCGGCAGCTCGATACGGAGTCCCGCGTCACGCGTGGCGGTGATCCGCTCCGCGGTCGACGTCAGCCGGGTGACCGGAGCCAGACCCGACCGGGACACCCAGTAGCCCAGCAGCGCCGCGACCGGCACCCCCGCCCCGCCGATCACGGCGAGCAGTCCGGCGGCCTGCCGCTCGGCGTGCCGCACCCCGTCCGAGCGGAGCGCGACCTGCATGGCCAGCCCTCGGCGGGCCGGCGTGGTCAGCACCCGCACCGGATGACCGTCCACCGAGGCCGTGCTGAAGTACGGGGCCCGACGGCGGGCGGCGACCTCGCGCACCGCGCCGGTGACGGGCAGCAGATAGGCCCGGCGGGGGTCGGCGGCGGAAGACGCGGGGACCAGTTGGGCACAGGCGGGCGCGGCCAGGTACCGGCACTCGCCCGCCTGCACCCCGGGCCCCTCCTGACGGTGCTGCTGCAGCGCCAGCGTGGCCGCCTGCGTCAGCTGCAGGTCGAACTGCCGGTGCAGGGTGTAGACGGTGACGGCGTACGCGCCCGCGCACACCGCCAGCGCGACGCCGGCCACCGCGGCCGACGCGGTCAGGGCGAGCCGGCGGCGCAGCGGAGGGCGCCGGTGCCGGCGGAGCCGCGTCACCGCTCGTCCAGCCGGTAGCCGACGCCGTGCACGGTGTGCACCAGCCGCGAAGCGCCGTCGGCCTCCAGTTTCCGGCGCAGGTAGCCGATGTAGACGGCGAGGGAATTGGAGTCGGGCCCGAGGTCCCGGCCCCACACCCAGCGCATGATCGTCTCCCGCTCCAGCACCTGCCCGGGGTGGCGCAGCAGCAGGTCCAGCAGGCTCCACTCGGTGCGGGTGAACTCCAGCCGCCGCCCGCCGCGCTGCCCTGTGCGGCTCTGCGGGTCCACGACCAGGTCGGCGAAGCGCAGCTGTGCGGACGGGGCCGGCGCGGCCGGGCCGGCGCGGCGCAGCAGGGCCCGCAGCCGGGCCGCCAGCTCGTCCAGCGCGAACGGCTTGACCAGGTAGTCGTCCGCTCCCGCGTCCAGTCCGTCGACGCGGTCGCTGACCGCGTCGAGCGCGGTCAGCACCAGGATCGGCGTACGGTCGCCGAGGGCCCGCAGCTGCCGGCACACCGCGAGCCCGTCCACCACCGGCATCATCACGTCCAGCACCAGTGCGTCCGGCTCCCAGTGCGCCACGGCCGCCAGGGCCGCGTGTCCGTCCGCCGCCCCCTGGACGGTGAAGCCCTCCAGGGCGAGGCCGTCCTCCAGGGCGGCGCGTACCTCGGGGTCGTCGTCCACGACCAGCACGCGCGAGGCACCGGCGGGGGACACATCCTGAGCTGCGTCGTTCATGGGGTCCAGCCTGCCAAAAGGCGCTCTTAAGAGCCTCTTAGAACAGGCCGCCGCCGGGCGCGCGCCGCCTCCCCCGAGCCGCCGCGCCCTCTGGCGGGACGTCAGTGGATCTCTTCCTCCTCCGGAACGACGACCTGGTCGATCAGCCGCTGGATCTGTTCGCTGGGCAGGGCGACCGCCATGGCCCAGTAGTAGACGAGGAGACTGAACACGGACACGACGCCGATGTCCCACCACAGCGGGAACCAGGGATGCTTGAGCGGACCGAAGTCGCTGAGGTAGACGATGAGCCCCATGCCCACCAGGTAGACCGGCAGCCACTGCGCGGCCCGCAGGTCGAGCTGGGGGGTGATGGGGTTCATCTTGAACACCCGGTTGGCGATCAGGATGACGTAGCCGAGCAGGATGGCGACGCCGAGCTTCCAGTCGGTGGTCCAACCCGACCACAGGATCAGCAGGTTGGCGACGATGAAGGCCAGCGGCGACAGCCAGCCGCCGCCGGGCAGCCGGTAGGGGCGGTGGGCCTCGGGCAGCCGGTTGCGGAACACCCCGAAGGAGAGCGGGGCACCGGCGTACATCAGCACACTGGCACTGGTGATCAGGCCGACGAGGGAACGCCAGCTGGGGAACGGCAGGAAGCAGACGCAGCCGATCACGAAGGCGGTGATCAGGCCGACCCAGGGAACACCGCGCCGGTTGGTGGTCTCGAAGGCGGTGGGCACGTAACCGTTGCGGCTGAGGCCGTAGGAGACCCGCGAGGAACCGGTGATGTAGATGAGGCCGGTGCCGGCGGGGGAGACCACGGCGTCGAGATAGAGGACCGTTGCCAGCCAGCCCAGACTGATGAGCGTGGCGACCTGCGCGAACGGTCCGCTGAGCGCGGTGAACGCGGAGTTGGCCCAGTGGCTGCCGATCTGGGAGGCGGGCAGCGCGGCGAGGAAGGTGACCTGCAGGAGGATGTAGATCACGATGCCGAGGATGATCGACCCGATCACCGCGCGCGGGATGTCCCGCTTGGGGTTGGCGCTCTCGCCGGCCAGCTGGTCGGCCTGTTCGAAGCCCAGCAGCGCGAAGATGATGCCGCTGGTGGAGACGGCGGACAGGATGCCCTTGGCCCCGTACGGGTTGAAGCCGTCGGCCGCGGTGAAGTTGCCGGTGTGGAACTGGGCGATGGCGAACACGAAGATCGTCAGCAGCGGAATGCCGACCTTCCACCAGGTCGCCGCGCTGTTGGTGCGGGCCAGCAGCCGGATGCTGAGGAAGTTGATGGCCGTGATGACCGCCATCAGACCGACGGCGACGGCGATGCCGGGCGGGGTCAGCACGTGCTCGCCGCCCTCCACCTTCTCCCAGCCGCTCGCCCAGGAGTAGTGCTGGCCGTAGGTGATCATCGCGAGCACCTCGATGGGTGCCACGGTGGCCGCCTGCAGCCAGGAGAACCAGCCGAACGACGCGCCCGCGGCGCCGCCGAAGGCGTAGTGCGGGAAGCGGGCGGTGCCGCCCGAGACCGGGTACATGCCGCCGAGTTCCGCGTGTACCAGCGCCAGGATCAGGATCGCCAGGCCGCCGATGGCCCAGGAGATGATCGCGGCCGGACCGGCGGCCGCCAGGGCGCCCTGTGCGCCGAAGAGCCACCCGGAACCGATGATCGAGCCTTCCGAGGCCCAGATGAGACCGACGAAGCCGATCTCACGCCGGAGACCGGGTTTGTGGGTCTTCGGACCGGGTGCAGTGTCTGACACGGCCATGGTCCACACCCTCTCGATGGGGTGATATTCACCCCTATCGTGCCACGGTGACCTTGTCTTGGCAGTGGACGTGCACGCACGAACTTCCGGGACACGGGCAGGCGCGAACTCCGGGGCGTGGGTTCACCTAGGAGCCGGGGGTGGGGCCGGGGCCGGCCGGCGGGTCCCCGCCGACCGCCGCGCGGTACAGGGCCTGGGTGGCGGTGCCGAAGTACGCGCTGTAGGAGACCTGCGGGGTGTTGCCGCCGGTGTGGTAGCCGCCGATCACCCCTACGACCGCCCAGCCGTCGGGCTCGGGCACGAGCATCGGGCCGCCGCTCGTGCCGCCCACGAAGGCGTCGCAGGCGATGCGCGGGAACGTACCGGGGTCGGCCGGGTCGTCGCTGTCCCATCTGGTGGTCCAGCTCCAGCACTCCAGGGGCTTCTCCGCCCCCGCCGGATAGCCGATCATCCGGACCGGGGCGTGGAAGTAGCCCGTCCCGGTGAGCAGCCGCACCCCGCCGACCGCGTCCTCGATGCGGGTGCCGTCCTGGTCGGCCTCGGTGACCGCGAAGGCGAAGTCGTAGCGGGCGCCCGCGTGTTCACCCAGGTCGTAGTACTCCTGCGGGACGTAGACGCCGTCGGTGCGCACCGGGAAGATCCCGAAGGGTTTGCGGGCGTCGTGGTACTGCGGCACGAAGGCCAGATGACGCTCGGAGCCGCCGGCATAGCCCTTCAGACAATGGCCGGCGCTCAGGACCAGGTCGCGACCGGGGCTGCGTACGACGGACCCGCTGCAGGTGCGGCCGGTGCCGGTGGCGTCCGTCCAGAAGAAGGTGCCGGCCTGGGGGATGCCGTCGAAGCTCGCACTCGGCGGGATGTACTCGCCCGGCCGGGGCCCGTCCACCGCGGGGGACCCGTCGCGCGCCGCCGTACCCCCCTTGCTCCCCCTGACGAGGTCGGCGGGCAGCGCGGCCGCCATGCGGGCCGGGGTCCAGTAGGCGTCGAGGCGGCCGGCGAGCGGGTTCGGGCCGGCCGTGGTGCCGTCGGCGGATGCCGCGCTGGTGAGGCCGGCACACAGCAGCAGGGCTGCCGCAGCGACGGCGGCGTATCGCGCGATCCTGGTCCCGGGTCCCATCAGTTCCCCTCACGGCGGCCGCAGGTGACGGCCCACCATAAGCCCGCGGCAACGGGCAGCACAGCGTCCGCCGCCGCGATTCGCGTACGGCGTGGGGTGGTACGGCTTCCGTCGACCGGTGCGTTCAGGCCATCGGGTGCGGCGCGGGTACGGCCGGCACCTCGTCGGCAGCGGGCGGCGGCCATGGTCGGGGTTGCTCGGTGGGGCGTCGGTGGGTTGCTCGGCGGGGCGTCGGTGCCGGCGCTTCCGGGCGCGCCGTCGAGCACGACCGCGCCCGGACCCACCGCGTCGAGGACCGTCCTCATGCCCTCCGCCGAGCGTGTGGCCCCTGAGCCGCGCCGACCGCCCGAGTCGTCGGTACCGGAGCCGAGGCCCCAGGTCATCGACGACCGTTCCGCGGCAGGCACCCGCGATTGCTGTGCCGCACACGGGCCTGCCGGTGCCGACGGCCCCGCTTCCCCGGCACCGGGCTCTGCACCCGGTTTCTTCCGTCGGCGCACCGGCGGGCGCCGGCCGCTTCCGGGCACGGGCATGGGCACGGGAGACGAGTGGAGCGTGTCCTCCTGGGTAGACGCCCCTACCGGCCATGGCGACGGTCCGCCGCCATGGCGGAACGGGACCGTCAGCCATGGACCGCACACGCACGGTCATGGGCCCTACCGGAAGGAGAAGGCCGATGAAGAAGCTGATACGGAGCGCCGGGGCGGCCGGCGCGGCCACCGCGATGGCCGCAGGTGCCCTGCTCGCCGCCGGCGGCTCCGCTGCGGCGGCCCCCGCGGTGCCGAGCGGACACGGCACCGTCGGTACCACGGCCGTGGTGCACACCGCTCATGGCACGCCCTGCCGACGCGGCCCCGAACCGCGGATCGACCCGTGGGTCGCCGGCCAGCTGGAGTGGTTCGCCCCGGCCGCTCGGCACCGCCTGGCAGTGTACGACCCGTGGGTCAAGGACCAGCTGACACACTTCACCTCCCCCTCCTGTTAGTCCTCGGACCGCTTCCGCTCGCACCCGCGGCCGCCGCGATCACTTCACGAACACCATGTCCGGGTACTTCGCGGACGGGCGTTCCAGCAGCCGTCCGCTGCGCCCGCGCAGCCAGTGGTCGAAGTAGGCGGACACATAGGCCTCGTTGGTGCGTATCGCGGTGGCCGGATCGATGGTGCCGATGTCGTCGGTCCGCTCGCAGGGCGACAGGCGCAGCTGCGGCACGAGGGCCTCGGCGTCGGTGAACGAGGCGTGCTCCGAGCCGAGCAGGGTCAGCTGGCGGTTCCAGCCCGGGGTGTGGGCGCGGAACGCCTGCCAGCCGGGTCCGGTGTCGGTGTCGCCGTCCTTGCCCATGAGCAGCAGGGGGCGGTCGAGGCCGTGCTCGGCGACCGGCATCAGCGAGCCGTCGTAGTTCGTCAGGTTGCCGTCCATGTCGATGCCCGCGGTGATCCGGTGGTCGGCGTCCATCGCCAGCGCGGCGGCCGTGCCGCCCATCGAATGGCCGAACATGCCGACCTCGGCCACATCCACCGCCCCGGTCAGGCCTTGGGGCAGCGGCTGTCCGTCCGCGTCGGGATTCCGGCCGCTGTTCAGCTCCCGGAGCTGGTCCAGAACGAAGCGGGTGTCGGTGACCCGGACGGCCAGCGCCTTGCGCAGGAAGGAGTCGGTACCGCCCGAGGGCAGCGACAGAGTGGCCAGGGAGCCGTTCGGGAACTGGACCTCGGGCGACTCGTAGGTGTTGTCGATGGTGACGACCACGTAACCGCGGCTGGCCAGATCGGTCGCCGACGTCGTGCCCCAGGTGCGCGGTTCGCCCAGTCCCGGGGAGTAGAGCACCACCGGGAGCCGCCCGTGGCGCCCGGCGGCGACCGGGGCACCCCGGGTCACATGGGTGACGGTGCGCGCCCAGTCCGCCCGGCCGGCCGGCACGTGCAACCCGAGGTACCCGTTAGCCGTGACGTCGTCGAAATGGGCGGCCGCCGCGGGCAGCATGTACGGGGCGGCCGGACGGCCGGCCGTGTGTGTCGCGGGGTAGTACACGCTGACCATCAACTCGCGCGTGTCCTGCCCGGACCGCCAGGGATCGGGCCGTGAGTGGTCCACCAGGTGCAGGTCCACCTCCCCGACCCGGTACGGGCCGGTCGGGGCGGGCAGGGCGAGCGGACGGGAGGACGACGACGCGGTCGGACCGGTGGGGGCGGCGCGGGCGGACGCGGCGGCGGGGAGAGCGGCGGTCAGCGTGCACAGCGCGGCGACCGCGCAGGCGGTGAGCGCTCGTCGCGGGGTGCCCCTGCGACGAGCGCGCGGGAGATGATTCGTCATGGACCAAGCCTGACGGGCCGTCGGCTCCCCCCACATCCGGGGAAGCCCCCGATCTTGTCTCTCGGGGTATCCGTAGGGGTTCCCCGGGAGCCCGCGGCCCGTGCCGGGAGCCGGTGGCCGGCTCCGATGAGCCCGTGCTCCGCTGCGAGGAGCCGGATGCGCGTCACAGACCCGCGGGGCACAGCCGGTGCTTCTCACCACCGTTGACCACCGCGTCGACGCACCCGGCGGGCAGTCCGTCATGGGACCTGGTGGAGAAGTTGGCCGTCATGGTCAGCACCCCCTTGCCGAAGGTGGTGCGCTGGACGAGACCGTCGTGCGTCAGTCGCCGGAAGCCGGTCATCGGCTGTGTGGCCGCGGCCCTGTGCAGCGGCTCGAAGTACCGTTGCACCTGGGCGATCCGTGTGCCGTGGCGGTCCAGTTCGGACTGGTCGAGGACCAGGTTGAGTGGCACGTTGTACAGCATCGCCAGCAGGGCGCGGGTGCGGCTCTGGTCCGGCAGCTTGGACCACGACAGCTCCCAGCGCTCGGTGCTGATCACCGAGTCGTGCAGGACCGTCTGGTAGAGCGGCACCCGGTACCTGGGGTCGTACATCGCCTTCGCGAGGTCGGCGGGCAGGTGCGCGGGCTGGAAGAACACCCCCGGCGCGGCGGCGGGGGCGTAACGGCCCCAGGCCGCGCGGTCCCGCTCCAGCTTCCACAGCCGGTCGTCGACCGGGGTGCCGGAGCCGTGGCTGAAGGCCAGCACTCCGTTCGCCCAGGAACCCGCGCTCTCCGAACCGAGCACCAGGCGGCGGTCGCCGGACAGCCACGCCATGCGCGCGAGCCGGTTCCGGCGGTCCTGGGCCTTGGTCATCGGGTGCGCCGGAGAGTGATCGGTGAACAGTTCACCCGCGGCGTCGACGTCGAGGAAGTAGCTGTTCGCACCGTCCGCGGTCATCTTCCTGGTGCGGTCGGACAGGTAGTGCCGGGAGGGCTCGGCGTGCCGGAGCGCTTCGGAGCTCACATAGCAACCGCGGTCGCCGAATCCGGTGACGATCGTGCCGTCCGCGTGGCGTACACAGGCGGCCTGCCACACCGGGGCGGGCCAGGCGGACACGGGTGTGTCGGCCGACGACGGGTCCTGCGCGTTGGCCCAGGAGTCGTAGGGGCCGACGAGATATCCGGCCTGCCGGGCGAGGCGGGTGGCCTTCCGGTCCATGGGGGCGTCGTCGGCGTCGTAGCCCAGCCACATCCGGTCGATCCCCAGCCCGCGCAGCCGGCGCACGCCCTCGGCGGTACGTGCCTGGCCCCAGGTGTAGGCGTGGAACGCGCCCACCAGCTTGGCGACTTCGGGATTCCGTGCGATCTTCTGCCGCAGTGTCGTGATGCCACCGTGGTCCTGGAGCCAGGCGCGGTAGTCGCGCGCCGCCGACACGGGGGATCCGTCGGTGAGGGCGAACGTCACCGTGTAGCTTCCCGTGGCTTGTTGCGCCGAGAACGCGTGCGCGGCCTCGGTGTGCAGACGACCGCCGGCGGAGACGAACCGGAGCGTCGTGCCGATGTCCGACTCGACGATGTAGCTCGTGCCGTGCCGCCCGGACTGACTGGTGCCCCAGAACGGCATGGTCAGGCCGCCGGCCATGTCGGCCTCGGTTCCCGCGAGGCCCCCTGCCGCGGAGTTCCACCACCGGTCGGCGACCGGCACGGCCAGGCCCTCGCCGCGCGGGACCTGCAGTTCCTGGGTCGTCCGGTCCGTGCCGGAGACCGGCCAGGTCAGGCTCGACCGTCGAGCCGAGCGTACGGTGACGGCCAGGCGCCCGTCCCGCGCGGACGCGGTGACGGCCAGGCCGCGGTCGCCGTAGCGCCAACTGGCGGTCCCACCGCGGACGGTGACCTTCCCGGGCGCGCCGAGACCACCGGACGCGGGGGCCGAGAGCTGCCATGTGCGGCCGTCGTCCGCGCGGGCCCGCACCGCCAGGGACCTGATGTCCACTGTGGCGCGGCCGCCGTCGACCGGTACGTCGAGTCGGTCGCCGTGTGCTTCGACGCGGCGGCCCTCCTGCGGGGCGGTGCCGAACGCGGCGGCCGTGCCGATCACACCGACCATCAGGAGCGCACCGCTCACCGCGATGATCTTCGTCTGTGTCCTGGTCTTCTTGAGCTTCCTCGCCTTCACGGCCGTGACTCTCGCGACCGGACATAAGAGAGATGTGAGAGGCCGCCGGTCGGACCCGCTCGTCGGACGGCTCAGGCCTCACGGACGAAAGTCGCGCACTCCGGACAGTCGTCGAGGTAGCGATGCCGACACTCAACGGTGTGCTGCAGGAAGGTGATTGCCTCCTGTCTCTGGACGACTTCGCCTGCGAGCTCAGCGATCTTCGCCCTCACGGCCGCCTGTGCCGACGACTTCTTCGGCGCCATGGCGGCGGTGGCCTCGGGCAACGAGAGACCGACGCGCCGCAGTTTCAGGACCGTGCGTGCCTGTTCCACGGCCTTGTCGTCGTAGACGCGGTAGCCATGGTGATCGCGACGCACGGTGAGCGCCCCGACGTCTTCCCAATGCCGCAGCACGTGGGCTTCGATCCCGAGTTCTGCGGCCACTTCTCCGATCGTCTTCACCATGGGCGCCTTGCCTTCATGTCGACCTGAACCCCTAGCGTCTCGATCATGCCTGATACCCCTGGCCCCGTGGGCACCTCTTGCCGTTCATCGATCCTGGTCACCGGCGCAGCCGGCAACCTCGGCCGTGAGGTCGTCGACCGTCTCCAAGCGCGCGGTGCGTTCGTACGAGGCCTTGTGCGCGAGCGGATGCGTCCGCGCCCCGGAGTCGAGTGGGTGGTCGGCGACCTCACCGACGCCGCCGCGGTGCGCGCGGCGCTCGTGGGCATCGACGCCGTCTTTCTCATTTGGCCACTGCTCGATGCGGCCCCCGCCCACGACCTGGTTGCGGAACTCGTCGCAGCGGCTCCCCGTGTCGTCTACCTGTCCTCGACAGCCATAGACGACGAGGCCGCCAACCAGAGCGATCCCATCGTTCAGGTGCACGCGGACATGGAAGCCCTGCTCCGCAACGCTGGTCTGCGCCTCCTGGTGCTACGCAGCGACACACTGGCGTCCAACGCGCGGGGCTGGGCGTCACAACTGCGGGCCGGCGACGTGGTGTCCGGCCCGGACATGGCGCGCACAGCCGTCGTCGACGAGCGCGATGTCGCTGGTGCGGCCGTAGCCGTGTTGCTCGCCGAGCACGACCAACTCGGTCACGAACCGCACCTGTTGACAGGACCTGAGGTACTGAGTCGCACGGACCAGGTCGCCCTCCTTGGTGCCGCGCTCCGGCGCCGCCTGCGCTTCCAAGCGGTCACCGCTGACCTCGCGCGGTCACGGATGCTCGCAGACGGGCGTCCCGAGCGGCTGGTGGAAGCGCTGGTCGCCGCCTCGATGCGCCGGCCGGAGTCACACCGCACCACCGATCATGTCGAGCGCCTCACCGGCCGACCGGCTGGGACCTTCGCGAGGTGGGCCATCGACCATGCGGCCGAGTTCGGCTGATGGAACAACCGGCTCATGGGACTCGGTTCGGACCTCTGGCCGTTCGGGTCGGCGAGGGTGCACACCTGGCCGGCCTCGCCGACAACGCCTGTGCCCTCACCGCGTGTTGAGGTAGAGCTGCGGAGACCAGTTGGTGCACTTCGACCGCGAGAGGAACCCGCCGCGGTTGCACGCCTGGACCACGAGGTTGTAGTCGCCGTGGCGAGCCGGCCACGACCACAATCCCTTCCCCGCGTTCAGCTCACCCTGCTCCCAAGGACCACCCGGCGCGACCCAGCGGACGTTGTAGTGCGTGGCGTTGTACCCGCCGTATATGACATAGACGTACCCGTTGCACCGGTCGTACCGCGCTCCTATGTAAGGCGTGTTATCCCACTTATACCTGTTCGGAGACCCGCCGATGTTCGTGCCGCCACCAGGCGGGAAGGCGTCCACGTAGCACCCTTGCGCAGCGGCATCGGTGACCGCCGGCGCTGTCACAGTTCCGGCGGCAACGGCGCAGGAGGAGAGCGCCATCGCCATCCGGCGCAGCTTCAGTGCAGCCATTTTCCCACCGTCCTTCCAGCTGAGTGGAGTCTGCGGCCGCCGTGCCCGCCCGCGTCGGAGCGGACCCACATCGGCACCGGCTCCAGAACTCGCCGTCTCACGCCATGAAGGGGCCTGCTGGTGACCTGGGTTTCGTCGCACTGATTCGCGGGCCTCAGGCCTGACGCACCGGGCCACTATGTGACGGCCCTCGTGACCAGGTTCTCACCGTGGCATGTGTGGTGCATCTCGGAGGGCTGTGACTGTGCTGGGCATGCAGGCCGGCGCATCGTTCCGGGTCTCGCTGGTGTCCGACGGGATCCCCGATCCGTTCATCGAGGCGGTGACGGCCGTGTTCGGCACGGTCGACGTGACATCGAGAGGCCGGGTGGCCGGGGCGGGCCGTTCGGACTGCAGGCACTTCCCGGGCCGCGCGAACGCGGCCATGCGGCGGCGCGGCTGCCGGGCTGCCGGGGCGGTCGCCGACCGTGCCATGGCTGAGTGGCCGATCGGTCGGCGCGGTCGCTCAGGCCCAGCGTCTGCGGGCAGTCGCTGGGAAAGTCCCTGGGCGTGCCCGGCATGTCGAACTCTTGGGATGCCCGGCCTGGTTCGGGCATGATCGACTCGTGGACATCTACCTGGAGACCGACCGACTGGCCCTGCGCCGGTTCACCGCCGAGGACGCGGACCTGCTGATCGAGCTGGACAGCGACCCGGCGGTGATGCGCTACCTGACCGGCGGCGATCCGACCGCGCCGGAAATCGTCCGCGAGCGCCATCTGCCGAACATCCTCGCCGGCTACGAGAAGTGGGGCGGCGACCTCGGACTGTTCGCCGCGCACGAGAAGGACGGCGGTGCGTTCATCGGCTGGTTCATCCTGCGTCCCGAGCCGGAGGGCCCGCTGGACGAGGTCGAACTCGGCTACCGGCTGCGACAGGCGGCATGGGGGAGGGGTTATGCCACCGAGGGCTCGCGGGCCTTGCTGGGCAAGGCGTTCACGGAACTCGGTGTCCGCATGGTCTGGGCTGAGACGATGTCCGTGAATCACGGTTCGCGCAACATCATGGAGAAGCTCCGAATGACGCTCGCGGCCACCAGCCCTACTCCCCCCGACATGGAGATGATCGAGGGCTCCGAGTTCGGCGGCGTGCGGTACGAGATCACCAAGGAGCAGTGGGAGCAGCCGTAGCCACCGTGTGCACGGCCGTTCGGGCTGTCGCTCGGGGTACTTCGGGGGTGCGGCCGTCCTGTCACTGGTTGCGCTTGGCGTTCCAGACCAGGATCGCCACGACCGCGACGATCAGGATGAGGACCCATACCCAGATGTCGGCGCCGCCGCCGGATCCGGAGCTCCCGTAGTGGTGGTAACCGCTGGAATAGCCGCCGTGATAGCTGCTGTGGTACCCGCCGCCCCGTCGGCCGCCCAGAGCGAGTACGTCGGTGGACGAGAAGGACCTTGGGGTGGTGACAGGCATGCTCATGACCGGGACCTTAGGCGGGCATCACATGGCACGGGCACGCTCGTTGCGCGCCTGTGACGAAACCTCCGCTCCCTCGGCACAAGCGGCGTGGGTCCGCCCCGTATGTCAGGCCTGGTTGCCGGCCTGGGGTGCTTCAGCAGGCCGATACGGGAGACATGGGCGGGCCGGTCCGCCGACGCCGAGAGCGCACAGCACGCGCGACACGTGTCTCCAGGGCGCGGTGTCGGCGCCCTGGAGACACGCTCACACATCGCGGCGCCTCACGACGAGCACGGCGAGCGCGATCGTGATCAGCGGCCAGAGCGCGTACACGATCCAGGAGCCGGGGACCGTGGCGGTGTAGCCCAGGGACGCGGGCTCCGGCTCCCAGGTTTGGACCAGGCGATTCCACGCTCCCGCCACCAGCGCGTGTTTGACGTCCGCGGACCAGCGGTCGGTCTCCGAGAACATGGTGGGCAGCATCAGCAGTGTGAAGACGCTGGTGACCATGGTCCCGGCGGCATGCCGGAGCAGGACGCCGAGGCCCAGACCGACCAGGGCACAGACCGGAGCCAGCAACGCGGATGCCACCAGCGCCCGGAACACCCCGGGGTGGGTGATCGGAACGCCGGCATGGTGCCCGTCCAGGATGGCCTGGGAGACCAGGAAGGAACCGGTGGAGGCGACCGTGCCGACCGCGGCCCACAGCGCGCCGGTGATGGCCGACTTGGCCAGCACGACCGAGCCGCGGGCCGGGACGGCCACGGTCGTGGTGCGGATCAGCCCGCTGCTGTACTCGCTCACGACGGTGAGGGCGCCCATGCTGCCGGCGACAAGCATCAGCGTCCAGTATCCGGCCGCCGGGTAGGCGTCGAAGGGCAGGAACTCGGCGGGGCCGGAACCTGCAGCCTTGTCCGCCAGCGTGGCCACGGCTGCGGACCCCACGACGAACAGGAGGGTGAGTCCGACCGTCCAGGGGGTGGAGCGCAGGGACCGTACCTTGATCCACTCGGAGGCGAGCAGGTCGCGGAAGCGGGCGGGCGGTCCGGTGACGGGAGTGGCCGGGGAGCCGGAGGCGAGTGTGGTCATCGGGACTCTCCTGCCAGGTATTCGACGCTGTCGGCGGTCAGTTCCATGAAGGCCGCCTCCAGTGAGGCGCTCCGGGGCGTCAGCTCGTCCAGCCGGACACCGTTCTCGAAGGCGAGCGCCCCGATCCGGTCCGCCGTGAGCCCGGTCACGGCGAGCTTCCCGGCACCCACCGAGCCCTCGGGCTCGACGAAGGCGCCCGCCGCGGTCAGCACGGCTGCCAGCTCAGCGGCCTGCGGGGTCGCGACCGCGACGCTGCGACGGGTGCCGCGGACCGCGAAGTCCCGCAGTGGCTCGGCGGCGACGAGGCGGCCCCGGCCGATGACGACCAGCTGGTCGGCGGTGTTCTCCATCTCCGACATCAGGTGGCTGGAGAGGAAGACCGTGCGCCCTTCGGCGGCCAGGCGCCGGAAGAGCCGGCGGACCCAGAGCACGCCCTCCGGGTCCATCCCGTTGACCGGCTCGTCGAACATCAGCACGGGTGGGTCGCCGAGCAAGGCGGTGGCGATGCCCAGCCGCTGCTTCATGCCGAGCGAGAATCCGCCGATGCGACGGTTCGCCACCTCGGCCAGCCCCACCTCCTGCAGCACCTCGTCCACCCGGCGCCGTGGGATGCCGTTGCTGCGGGCCAGAGCCGAGAGATGGGCCGCGGCGCTGCGTCCGCCGTGGATCTGTCCGGCGTCGAGGAGGGCACCGACGTGCCGCAGTCCGCGTGGGTGGCGGTGGAAGGGGACGCCACTGACGGTGGCGGCGCCGGTGGTGGGCGCGTCCAGGCCGAGAATCATCCGCAGGGTGGTGGACTTGCCGGCGCCGTTGGGGCCGAGGAATCCCGTGACCTGACCCGGCCGCACGGTGAAGGACAGATGGTCGACCGCGGTCTTGCCGCCGTAACGCTTGGTGAGTTCGCTGACTTCGATCACGGCACCCACACTGCCGAGAGGACCCCCGTCCGGGCATGGTGCCATGGGCGGCAATCGTGCGGCCGGGTTGGTCCGTGGGCGTACGTCCCCGGGCCGATGCCGCGCCGGCGGTGGCGGGTTAGTCTCGCGGCGTGAACCCCCTGACGATCACGTCGTTCCCCACGCGTCGCGCACCGCGGTGCCGTTCCCGGGAGGGAATGCCGCCGATGACGAGAACCAAGGCCATGGCCTGGGCGGGGGGTTCCTCTTACCTCCTTGTGGTGGGTCTGCTGGTGGGGGGCGCGCCACGGGCGTCGGGCACGGTCCACGGTGTCGGGGCACTGCTGGCTGTGAGCCTGCTCGGCGGCGTGGTGCGACGGGTGCCGCTGCTGGCTCTGGCCATGGCACTCTGCGGATCCACCGCTGTGGTGGTGGGCACTCCGGGTTCGGTCCATGAGAGCCTGGCGCCGTCGTACCAGGGGCAGTTCCTGTCGTATCTGGCGGTGGACCTCGTGCTGGGCTTCATCGTCGGCACCTGCGCGCGGCGCGCTTCGACGGTTGCCGTGGCCGTGTCCGCCGCGGTGCAGCTCCTGGTGATCGGCGGCTTCGCGCACGGGGACAGCCTGACCGTCAACGCGGTGATCGCCCTCCTGGCGATGGCCGCGTCCTGCATGGCCGCTCTGCTGAGTCGCGAGCGCCGCGAGCACGCGGTTGCGCTGCGTGCACAGGAGGTGGCGGAGGCCGTGACCGCCGAACGGCTGCGGATCGCACGGGAGCTGCACGACATGGTCGCGCACAGCATCGGCATCATCGCCATCCAGGCCGGCGTGGGCAACCGGGTCATCCAGACCCAGCCGGCGGAGGCACGCGCGGCCCTGCACGCCATCGAGGCCACCAGCAGAGAGACCCTGGCGGGCCTGCGGCGCACGCTGGTGTCGCTCCGCCGGGCCGACCAGGACGCGACCACATCGCGGCAGGCACCGCTCGTACCCACGCCGGGGCTGGCGGAAGTCGAACGGCTCGCGGCAGCGACCGCGGACGCGGGGATACGCGTCGACGTGCGCTGCAGCGGGGAGCAGCGCCCTGTGCCGGCCGACATCGACCTGTCCGCCTACCGCATCGTGCAGGAGGCGCTGACCAACGTGGTCCGCCACGCAGGCGCCCGGTACTGCCGGGTGGCCATCGACTACGGAGACGAGGAACTGTCCGTGGAGGTGGTCGACGACGGGCGCGGCGCCACCGAGAACGGCTCGCCCCACGGCTTCGGCATCATCGGCATGCGGGAGCGGGTCGGCCTGCTGGGCGGCCACCTCAGCACCGGAAGCCGCCCCGCGGGCGGCTTCCGGGTAGCGGCCAGGCTGCCGCTGCCCGCACCTGTCGGAGTTACGGGGGAGAACCGATGACCGTCCGGGTTGTACTCGCCGACGACCAGCCGCTGGTGCGGTCCGGTCTACGGGTGATCATGGCTGATCACCCCGACCTGGAGGTCGTCGGTGAGGCCGCCACCGGCGCCGAGGCCGTCCAACTGGTCACGGATACCGGCCCCGACGTCGCGGTCATGGACATCAGGATGCCCGGCATGGACGGGATCGAGGCCACCCGCCTGATCACGGCCGGTCCGGCAACCACACGCGTCCTCGTCCTGACCACCTTCGACGAGGACGAACACGTCTACGGCGCACTCCGGGCCGGCGCAAGCGGCTTCGTGGTCAAGGACATGGCACTGGACGACATCCTCGCGGCGATCCGCGTGGTCGCCGCCGGCGACGCACTGATCGCGCCGGCTGTGACGCGCCGTCTGATCGCGGACTTCATCGGGCGCCCCGCGGCTGCCCCGGAGCGCTCCCCACGGCCGGTCGAGGGCATCACCGAGCGGGAACGGGAAGTGCTGACCCTGGTCGGACGCGGCAGGTCGAACACCGAGATCGCCGAGGACCTCTTCATCACGGTGGCCACCGCCAAGTCGCACGTCTCACGGCTGCTCACCAAACTGGGCGCCCGGGACCGGGTCCAGCTCGTCATCAACGCCTATGAGATGGGGCTCGTCACACTGCCGCGCTGATGGCGTCCCCGGCCCCGACGGCGCCGGACACGCGCCTCTTCGCCCCGCTGAGCCGCTCCGGGTTCTGCTGCGGGGTGTGGTGCTCCCGGAGGGGCACGGCACGAGTGGGCGCCGTGCCCGCTCTCCGGGGGGCGCCGCCGCGCTCCCTCTTGGCCCGAGCCGGTCGGAGAACGGCCAGCCCCGCGATCACGCGCCCGCCTCACCCGCCACAGCCGGACCGCGAAGAAGCCCGAGTGCCGCCGACGCGTCGTCCGCGGCCCCCACCGCTTCCCGGAAAGAGACGACGAGCGGCAGGATTCGACCGTGAACCCTCCTCGTCGGTCCGCCCTTCTGGGCCTGGGCGTGCAGTCGTTGCTGACAGAAGCGGGCTACAGGCCTCGGCCGGCGCGGCGCGCCCAGGGCAGCCCGGCCAAGGACGTTGTCGCGGCGCGGCTCCAGGCAAGCGTGGTCAGACGCGATCAACTCCGGTTCCGCGCCTGGACACCGGGCAGCACCACCTACTGCCGGCCGCCTGACCACGGGCGTGAGCCGTTCGGCTGGCCCGCGCTCGTCCGTCTCGACGAACAAGGCCTGTACCACCCGGCTCACGACACCGAGCGACGCCACTGCGACTCCTGCTCCCCGAAGGGTGCCGCGTGGGCTGGAGGGCCGGTCGATCCGGCGGTCGTGCCACGCGATCGCCGGTGCCCCGGGGGCAACCCGCTGTGGCCGAACACCGTGACACGGCCTTTTCACGGGCCGCTGACCGCTTCGTGGACACGTCCAGGCCGGGTGCCCCGCTGGTACGTCTGGTGGCGGCTGTGGGGACAGCAGGAAGGCCGCTGCGCCACCTGCTCAGGTCCGCCGCAGGTCATCGACCACGACCACGTCACCGGCCTGGTCCGCGGCCTGCTCTGCTACGAGTGCAACACCGAGGAGGGCGCCTGCGCGACCGACATCGCTCTTCGCCGGCATCCCCGCGTGTGCTGGTTCGGCACCTACCGGCTCACCCCGCCCGGTGCCCCGTTCAGCTGGTACTGGCCCGACCCGCGGCGCGGTGGCGGCGTCGACGGATTCCTCCCCCATCCTTCCGTACGCTTCGCGGAGCAACCGAAGCGCCCGGTGCGCTGTACACCGAGGTGCCCCACCTGGCTCTCCAAGCCGGTCCCGACCGAGCCCGACCGCGCGCGGCCGGCGGCTCACGCCCGCTGGTCGTTCCGTTCGCTTCCGCAGGGTGTGGGCTCCGGTGCGATGCGGCCCGGTTCGGCTGGCCGCTTCGATGCAGGGGGCGGCACGTGGAAGTGATCGCGGGGAACGCACGCGGGCATCCGGCCGCGCGCCGCCCCCGAGAGCGACTTCGTCCGCGAAGCGATCAGGAGCAGTGCCCCGCACTCCTCACAGGGCGGTCCCGGCGCACAAGCCGTGCCTCGCGGGGCAGTAGCCGCGGGCCGGCCACGACCAGGACCTCGCACTCGGCGCG
Source organism: Streptomyces filipinensis (assembly GCF_014649495.1). Lineage (GTDB taxonomy): Bacteria > Actinomycetota > Actinomycetes > Streptomycetales > Streptomycetaceae > Streptomyces > Streptomyces filipinensis. The sequence goes on from NZ_BMTD01000007.1 coordinate 188,559, forward strand.
GGCCGGGACGTGCCGGTGCACCGGCCTGGGGTGCAGCCGTCCGGGCGTCAGCCGCTAGGCGCGGCCCTGCGCGGCCGGAGCCGTCATGGCCCTTGAGCGCTTCTCCGGGCGCAGGAAGGCGCTCCAGCCGCCCTCCGGTTTCTCGCCGACCTGGAGAGTGCGCAGTTTCGCGAGGATCCCGGGGTCCTGGACGTCGAGCCAGTCGACGAACTGCCGGAAGGACACCAGACGTACGTCGCTCCAGCCCGCGATCTGTCTGAGGGCCTCCTCGGCCGCGTCCATGTAGATGCCGCCGTTCCACTCCTCGAAGTGGTTGCCGACGAACAGCGGCGCCCGGTTCGTGTCGTACGCCCGCTGGAACCCGGCCATATACGCCTGGGCTGCCTGGGCACGCCAGTAGGGGTAGTTGTAGGAGGGGCCCCGCGTCGAGTTCTTGGACTGGTTCGCCAGCATATTGTAGTCCATGGACAGCACCTCGAACCGGTGCCCGGGGAACGGGATGCTCTGCAGCGGCAGGTCCCACACGCCTCCCCGCTTCCTCGGCCAGCACTGCAGCCCGCCGGGAGAGGAGGCGTCGTAGCGCCAGCCCAGTTCCCGTACGACCGGCAGCAGGTTCGACTGCCCGAGCAGGCAGGGGGTACGGCCGCCCACGAGTTCCTTGTCGTAGTCGAAGGGGAGCGGCGGATCGTCGTGCCAACCGGTGTGCGACCGCCAGGACTTGACGAACGTCCGCGCCTGCTCGATCTCCGAACGCCAGTGCTCCGGAGTCCAGTTGGCGACCGATCCGGGACCCACGCAGAAGTGCCCGTTGAAGTGCGTACCGATCTCGTGGCCGTCGAGCCAGGCCTGGCGGACGTACTTCAGCGTCGCCTTGAGGTGTTCGTCGGTGAGGTAGCCGATGTCCGAGGCGCCGACCGGGTTGTTCGGCGGATCGTAGAGCCGCTTCTTCTCCTCCGGCAGGAGATAGAGACCGGACAGGAAGAACGTCATGTGGGCGCCGTGGGTGCGGGCCAGTTCCAGGAAGCGCGGGAACAGCCCGGTGCCCAGCTCGCCGGCGCCGTCCCAGGAGAACACCACGAACTGCGGCGGGGTCTGGCCGGGTTCGAGGGGTTCGGGCGACGCCGGCTGGTGAGGCTGCCGTCCGGTGTACGACGTCGAGCCGTCCCCGATCAGCCGGGGCGGCCCCTGCAGCGGCGCCGTACCGTCCTCGTCCGAACCGCCCGCGCACCTGGCCAACGAGGCGGCGGCCACACCGATGCCGGCGCCGAGGCCGAGACGAGCCACACTCCGGCGGCTGATTCCGCTCATCGCCATCCCAACCCGCGCCCTGTCGCGATGCCTTGCGCGTCACCTCAGCCGACACTCTTACCCGCTCGCACCATAGAGCTGATTAAGGGATAAAACGGTTAATTGGCTCGGTGTGGCGTGCGGCGACCTGGCCGAGCGCTGCTCACGTCACCCGGCCGGCCCTGTGGGGGGCGACCGCCGGGCCGTCCGCGGGAGGGGGTGTCGAGGATCAGCGGAACGCGGCCGCGTGGCGTGCCGCCCACGCGGAGAACGGAGCCGCGGGCCGGCCCAGCAGACGCTCCACGTCGCCGGTGGCCGTCTGCTCCTCCGGGGTCGGTGTGCCGAGGACGGTGAGCGTGGCCTCGGCGACGGCGGGCGGCATGAACCGGATCATCTCCGCGCGGGCCTCCTCGCGGCTCTGCTCCACGAACGTCACCGGCTCCCCGAGCGCGGCGGCGAGGGCGGCCGTCCGCTGCCGCGGGGTGGTCGGCTCGGGACCGGTCAGTGTGTAGGTGGCGCCGTCGTGTCCGTCCTCGCGCAGCACGGCCGCCGCCACCGCGGCGACGTCCGCCGGGTCGACGAACGGCAGCGCCACGTCGGCGAAGGGTCCCGCCACGGTGCGATGCCGGCGCACCGGCTCAGCCCAGGCGAGCGCGTTCGAGGCCAGCCCGCCCGAGCGCAGCACGGTGAACGGCAGCCCCGACCCGGCGACGGCCGCCTCGAAGCGCGCCGCGTGCGTGTACGCCTGTGGCCGGGTGCCCGCGCCCTGCGAGGACAGCAGCACCACCTTCGCCACACCGGCCGCGGCGGCCCGGCGCAGGATGCCGGCCGGATCCTCGCCGGCCACCAGCAGGAACAGCGCCTTGGCGCCCTCCAGCGCGGGAGTGAGGCTGTGCGGGTCGCCGAGGTCGGCGGCGACGGCCCGGACTCCCGCCGGTACGTCATCCGTCCCGACGTGCCGGGCGACGGCCGTCACCGTCTCCCCCCCGGCCTCGGTCAACCGGCTGACCAGAGCCTGTCCCACGTTCCCCGTGGCGCCCGTGACGACGATCATGGCTGTGCCCCTCCTCGATCGAGTTAGTTAGTTGACTGACTAAGAAGTGACATTAGTCTGCGGGCCGCTGGTTGTCTATCCTCAGTCAGGTGACTGACTCAGAATCCACGGCCACGGGCCGGGCCGGGTCCCCCGGGCGTTCCGGCCGGGGCGGCAAGCGTGAGCGCCTGGTGAGGGCGGCTGTCCAGGTCTTCCATGAACAGGGCGTGGAGAAGACCACCCTCGGCGACATCGCCCGTGCGGCCGAGGTGCCGCTCGGCAACGTCTACTACTACTTCAAGACCAAGGACCAGCTGGTCGAAGCCGCGGTGGACGACCACTGCGAGCAACTCGACGCCCTCACCGACCGCCTGGACGCCCTCCCGGACCCGGCCGCCCGGCTGAAGGCGCTCGTCGCCGGCTGGGTCGATCAGCGTGAGACCGCCGCCCGCTTCGGCTGCCCTTTCGGGACCCTCGCGACCGAGCTCGACAAGCGCGACGACGGCCTGGACCGGGCCGCGGCGAAGGTGATGCTGGCTCTGCTCGACTGGGTGGAGTCCCAGTTCACCCAGCTGGGCCGCGCCGACGCGGACGCCCTCGCGGTCGAACTCGTCGCCGCCTACCAGGGGCTGTCCGTGCTCACCAACACCCTGCGCGACCCCGGCCTGATGGCCACCCAGGGCGATCGGCTGCACGCCTGGATCGACGGGATCGCGCGGAGCCGGGCCTGCTAGAGCCGCTCATGTCGCCGGGTGCCGTTGCCCGGCCGTGACCGGCGCCACGGTGATGTGCTGGACCGCCTGGCTGAGCACCACCACGCCCACGACGATCAGCAGGGCGCCGCACGCCTCCGGCAGGAGCCACCAGCCGGTGCGGACCCGCTCGTCGAACAGGGTCATGCCGAGCGTCAGGCTCACCACCGCGTCGCCGATGGTCAGCGCGGGCTGCGCCGCGGCCAGCGGCCCGGCCTGCAGCGCGTTCTCCAGCAGGATCACGGCCACGGCACCGGTGAGCGCGAAGCCGTACGTCTGCCAGGACCGCAGGAACGCCGTGAAGCCGTGGTCGGCGAACGTGCCGGAGGCCGACTTCAGCAGGGCGGCGGTCAGCGCGTTGCCCGTGGCGGAGGCCGCCGCGAGGAGCGCGGCGCGGCGGGCCGGCGAGTGGCTCCGGCGGGCGAGCAGGACGGCCGCGGCCATTGCGCCGAGGCCCAGGCACAGGGCCGGGAGCCAGCGGGTGAGCGGCGCGTGGTCGGTGGCGCCGTGCGGGGCCGCGGCGATCAGCAGGACGGCGAGGCCCGCCACGCAGCCGCCGACGCCCCACCAGCCGGAACGGGGCAGCCGCTTGTGCATCAGCGGGGCGGCGACGAGCAGCGCGAAGGGCAGCTCCAGGATGAACAGCGGCTGGACGAGTGCGAGCGGGCCGTTGACCAGGGCCAGGCTCTGGAACAGGGCGGCGCAGACCACACCGCACATGCCGATCACCCAGAAGGGCCGGCGGACCAGCTCCGCGAGCAGCCGCAACCCGCCATGGCTGCTGGCGGACGCGGCCTTGCGCTGGAAGGCGGTGCCCACGGCGTTGCTCGCGGCTCCCGCGACGGCGAACACCGCGGCCAGTTCGATCACGACCGTCTCCTGCCTGCGCGAGGCCTCCGCGAGGAGCTTCGGTCCCTTCAGCCTACGGACGGCGGTGGCCGGACGCCTGGTCACGGCGCCGGTCAGCCGGGCCGGGGGGCGGGTGACGGGTGACGGCAGGGCGTCCCGTGGCACCAAAGGCCGACGGCCGGACGGCCCCGCCCGTGGATCGGCGAGCGGGGCCGGAGGAAGCGGTGGATCAGCTCAGGACCAGGTCGTCGGCGTACACCGCGCCCTGGCCGTACCAGCCGTGCACGTACACCGTGACCTCGCCCGAGTCGCCGGTGGTGAAGGGCACCGTCAGCTTCGACCACGAGGAGGAGGGGGTCCAGGAACCGGCCGTCGCACCGCCGCTGACGCCCAGGTAGGCGTACGGCCCCTGCACCCAGCCGCCCAGGGTGTAAGAGGTGTGGGGTTTCAGGGCCAGGGTCTGCGCGCACTGGCCGGTCTGCGAGGCGGAGGGCGTGGTCTTCAGCGCGTGCGCGCCGCCGTGCACCGGGGAGGAGACCACCGCGGCCCCGCTGTCGCAGGTCCAGGGCGTGAGCGAACCGGTCTCGAAGTCGCCGTTGCCGAGGACGGCCGTGCCGCCGGATCCCTTGACCGTCAGGGTGAGCGTGGAGCTGTGCCGGGTCGGGCCCGCGGTGCCGGTGACGGTCAGCGTGTAGGTGCCGGGTGCCGTGGTGGTGCCGGTCTTCACGGTGAGGGTGGAGGTGCCGCCCGCGGTGACCGAGGACGGGCTGAGGGAGGCGGTCGCCCCGCTCGGGGCGCCGCTCACCGTCAGGCCGACCGTCTGCGCGCTGCCGGAGGTCACCGAGGTCCGCACCGTCGCGGTCGCGGCCCCGCCGGGGTCGACGGAGACGGCGGCGGGGGAGAGGGCGACGGAGAAGTCATCGGCCGGCGGGGTCGTCGTACCGCCGGTGAAGGGTGCGAAGGTGTGGGTGAAGTACCAGGTGTCCTGGGCGATGCCGGAGCAGGTGTCGGAGGCGCCGGAGCCGGGGCAGCCGCCGTTGTCGCGCTGGAGGGCCCAGAAGGAGAGGGTGTTGACGCCCTTGGCCACCGCCCAGTCGTACACCGTGGTGGCGTCGGCGGTGGTGAAGGTCTCCGCCGGGCCGTAGTCGTCGACACCGGGCATCTCGGTGACGCCGACCATGCTCCACAGCCGGGTGTCCGACAGGTTCGGGTACAGCTCGGCCAGCTGGTCGTGCAGTCCGCTCGCGGCCGTCTCGGTGTCGGTGGCCATGTGGTGGGTGGCGCCGTCGTAGTAGTCGAACGTCATGAGGTTGACGACGTCGATCCTGGCGCCCGCGCTCTTCGCGCTGCGCAGCACGGCGAGGCCGCTGTCGGCGAGCCCCGTCGTCGTGGTGGGCAGGGTGTACGAGAACTGCACCGTGCGGCCGTTCGCGGCGGCCCAGTCCTGGACCTTCTTGATGGCCTGGTTGCGGCGGTCGATCCCGGCGGTGTTCGTGAGGGAGTTGTCCTCGACGTCCAGGTCGAGCCGGGAGACGTCGTAGGTGGTGATGATCTTCTCGTAGGCGGCGGCGACGGAGTCGACGTTCGTGCAGCTGTCGGCGATCTCGGTGCCGCCGTTGTCGGCCGCGTAGCCGCCGAGGGAGGGGATCACGTCGCCGCCGCGCGAGCGGATGGTGGTGAAGTCGGCGCCGAAGACGGAGGGGCTGACGGGTGTGGCGGTGTCGCCGTTCCAGTACGGGGTGCAGGAGCCCTTCTTGTCGGTCTGCAGGAAGGCCATGGTGAGGTACTTCGCGCCGGAGGCCTGGGCGAGCGCGGCGGGGCTGTCACCGTTGTAGGCCTCGAAGTAGGGCGCGAAGACGTGCGTGGGCAGCGGGGTCGCCGCGTGCGCGGTGCCCTGGGCCCCCAGGGCGATCCCCGCGGAGGCGGCCAGGGTGGCCAGGCCGGCGAGCAGGGCGCGTACGGGTCTCGGACGGGTCATCGGGTACTCCCGGATAGCGAACGACACGGTGCGGCCCGGCCGGGGCTATTGGTCTAGGCCATGATTGGTCTGGACCAAACGTCGGTCAAGGTGTGGGAGCTTCCTTTTGCGTGTTCATGGGACAAGCCAACCACCGTGGATCTTCCGGGAGTTGACGGTCAGGTGGCGCGCGTGCCGCCTCCGCGGCGGATGCGGCCCAGCAGGTCCCGGTGGTACGCCGCGAGGCGGCCGGCGGGCACCGGGGCGGGACTGCCGGCGAGGGTGTACCAGGTGTCGCTGCCGGAGTGCTGGACGGCGACACGCGCGCTGCGGCCGTCGGACAGCAGGATGGTCGCGACGGTCAGGTCGCCGGTGATGACGCCGACCTCGTCGGTCAGCGCGCCGCCGGGGCCGGCGGTGACCCGGTCCACGTACCCGTCGATGCTGGGCGGGTTGTTCATGGGCGCAGAGTTCCAGCTACCCGGCCGGCGGGCCCCGCGCCGCGCAGGTGCCGTCGGCGTGTGTCCCCTGTTGGGCGTGTGTCCCAGGCGCCGGCCGGGGCTCAGCCGAACAGGGGGAACCGGTCCGCCACCGTGCCCAGGGCGGCCCGTTCGGCCTCGGTGAGCGCGGCCCGCCCGGTGCCCACACGCGCGTAGTGCTCGTCGGACCAGTCCGGCAGGCCCGGCCGCCCGAGCAGGCCGTCCAGCGTGGTGCGCACCGCCGCCAGCCCCTCCGCGGCCGGGCCCGGTGCGTGCGGGAGGTGGACGGTCAGGTCGAGGTGATGGACGGTCGCCTCCACCGCGAGGGTGATCAGCAGGTCCCCGGCCGTCAGTACGTGCCCCTGTGTGGCGACCGGCTGTGCGGGGTCGGCCGCCTCCGCCGCGTGCGCGGCCGCCGCCAGCGTCTCCAGATACAGGCCCTGGAGCTGACGGAAGTCAAGGAACATGCTGCCGTTCACCCGCACCCAGCGCCGGCCGTTCGCCGCACCGACGGTGTCCGGCCGCCAGTCCCGCCAGTAGGTCACCGCGTTCCGGTCCACCGGCTCGTTCGCCGGTGTGTGCAGGGCCACGAGCGCGCGCTGGGCGTCGGTCACACAGTGGAAGACGAGGTCACGGACCGCCCAGCCGGTGCAGCCGGTCGGCAGCCAGGACTCCTCGTCGCTCAGGCCCGCGACGGCCGCGCGGGCCGCCTCGTACGCCGCGCGTACCGTCCGCGCCGGGCCGGCGCCGTCCCCTGCGCTCATGCGTCCCCCTGTCCCTCGGCTCACAGGCTCTCACACCCGGCTCGACGTCGCCGTGTCCGCGGACAGCCGCTGGGCGACGTAGATCGGGATCACCGACAGCAGCACCAGCACCGCGGCCACGACGTTGACCACCGGGGCCTGTTGAGGCCGCGTCATGTTCTCGAAGATCCAGATGGGCAGGGTCTCGATGCCGGGTCCCGCGGTGAACGTGGTGACCACGATCTCGTCGAAGGAGAGGGCGAAAGCGAGCAGGGCGCCCGCCAGCAGTGCGGAGCGGACGAGCGGGAAGGTGACGTCGGCGAAGGCGCGGAAGGTCGTCGCGCCGAGGTCCATGGCCGCCTCCTCGTACGAGGCGGCCGTACGGCGCAGCCGCGCGACGACGTTGTTGAACACCACCACGATGCAGAACGTGGCGTGGCCGACGATCACCGTGAAGAGCCCCAGGCCCACGCCGAGCGGCTCCAGCACCGTGCTGAAGGCCGAGTTGAGGGCGATGCCGGTGACGATGCCGGGCAGCGCGATCGGCAGGACCACGATGAACGACACGGTGTCGCGGCCGAAGAAGCGGTGCCGGGCCACGGCGAACGCGATGAGCGTGCCGAGCACGAGCGCGATCGCGGTGGCCCCGAGTCCCGCCTTGACGGAGACCCACAGCGCCTGCCGGGCACCGGTGTTGTGCGCGGCCACCGACCACCAGTGCCAGGTCAGTCCCGGCGGGGGCCAGCTCGCGCTGCGGTCGGGGTTGAGGGAGTTCACGAGGACGAGCAGCAGCGGGACGTAGATCACCGCGAAACCGAGCCCGGCGCCGGTGCGCAGGGCGATGCGCGCGGTGCGGCTGAGATGCATGGCGCTCTTCTCTCCGGGGTGTTCCGGCGTACCGGACGGCTACAGGCTGTGCAGGGCGCCGGTGCGACGGATCGCCAGCAGGTACAGGACGATCACGACGACCGGTACGGTGCCGAGCGCGGCGGCCATGGGCAGGTTGAGTTCGATGTTGGAGTACACGAGGTTGCCGATCAGCTGCGTCTTGCCGCCGACGATCTGCACGGTGATGTAGTCACCGAGGCTCAGCGAGAAGGTGAACACCGAGCCGGCCGCGACCGACGGCAGCACCATCGGCAGGACCACCGAGCGGAAGGTCCGCCCGGCCCGCGCGCCGAGGTCGGCCGAGGCGTCGAGCAGGTTGGCCGGGAGCTGTTCGAGGGCCGTGTGGATCGGCAGGATCATGTACGGCAGCCACAGGTAGGTCAGGGTGAGGACGGTGGCCGGCAGCCCGAAGCCGGGACCGCTCAGCCCGAACGGCGCGAGCGTCCAGTCGGCGAGGCCGCCCTGGGACAGGATGAGCCGCCAGGCGTACACCTTGACCAGGTAACTCGCCCACAGCGGGGTGAGGATGGCCACCACGAGCAGCGGGCGCCACCGGGGCCGGGCCACACGCGCGGTGTAGAACGCCACCGGGAAGGCGATCAGCGCGCACAGCACCGTCACCGCGAGCGCCACGCCGGCACTGCGCAGGACGACCTGCCGGAAGACGGGCGTGGTCAGCAGCTCGTGGAAGTTGTCCGTCGACCAGACCTTCACCACCTGGGAGGTGAAGGAGTTCGTCGTCCAGAACGCGGAGACGAACAGCACCGCCAGCGAGCCGAGATAGAGGACGGCCAGCCACAGCAGGGGGGCGGTGAGCAGCAGGGTCAGCCGCAGGCGGGGCCTGCGGTGCAGGGTTCCGGCCAGCCGCCGGACGGTACCCCGGCCGGCGGCGGCCGTCGCGTCGGTCGTCACGCCTCAGCCCTTGATCTCGGTCCAGGCCTGCACCCACTTCGCGTACGGCACACACCGGACGTCCGTGCGGCCGTCCAGGCACTGCTCGATGGGCGTGTTCCAGAAGGCGATCTTCTTCCAGTAGCGCTCGTCGGCGGCGTGGTACACCGTGCAGAAGTTCTTGTCACTGGTCTCGGCACAGGCCTTGGAGCTGGCCGGTGCCTCGCCGAAGTACTCGGCGACCTGGGCGTTGACCTTGGGTGAGACGATCCAGTCGAGCCACTTGTAGGCGCAGTTGGGGTGTTTGGCCCTGGCGGAGACCATCCAGGTGTCGGACCAGCCGGTCGAACCCTCCTTGGGCACCAGCGCTTTGACCTTGGCGCCCTCGGACGCGGCGAGGCTGGCGATGACCTGCCAGGTGGTGCCGACCACCGAGTCACCGCTCTTGAAGGCGGAGACCTCCTTGAGGTAGTCGCTCCAGTACTCGCCCACGTCGGCGTTCTGCCGCTTCAGCAGGGCCACGGCCGCGTCGAACTGCTTCTGGTCGAGCGCGTACGGGTCCTTGATCTTCAGCTCCGGCCTGGTGGCCTTGAGGTAGAGGGCCGCGTCGGCGATGTAGATCGGCGAGTCGTAGGCGGTGACATGACCCTTGTACCTGGCGGCGCCCTCGAAGACGGCCGACCAGGAGGTGGGCGCGGGCTTGACCTTCTCGGTGTTGTACATCAGCAGGTTGGCGCCGCGGCCGTGCGGGATGCCGTACATCTGGCCCTTCACCGAGTTCCAGGCGCCGTTCTTCAGCCCGCTGAAGACGTCCTTGTAGTGGGGTACGAGGGCGGTGTTGACGGGGGCGGCGTCGCCGGAGGCGATCAGGCGCAGGGAGGCGTCGCCGGAGGCGGAGACCGCGTCGTACTCACCGGTCTTCATCAGCTTGACCATCTCGTCGGAGCTGGCCGCGACCTTCGAGTGGACCTGACAGCCCGTCTGCTTCTCGAAGTCGCTGACCCAGTCCACCTTGGGGTCGTCGGAGCCGTCCTCGACATAGCCGGCCCAGGCGATCAGGTCGACCTGGCCCTCCGTCCTGCCGAGCTTGGTCGGGGCCTTGAGGTCGGGCGGGTTGAGTCCGGTGGCGGACGAGCCGCCCGAGCCGGAGGAGTCGCAGGCGGCGGCGAGCAGCAGCGCGGCGGCCGCGGCGGCGGCCCGGGGGATGCGGTTGAGGCGCACGACGTACTCCATGGGGACGTGAAAGGCCGGGGGGAGGGAGGTCGGGGGAGAGGTCAGGAGGGCAGCCGGACGGCGTGCCGGCGGTGCCACGTCAGGCGCGCCCGGGTGCCGCGGTAGGCGGCGACGTCCTCGGAGGAGGTCTCCAGGTTCTGCTGGAGCGCGGTGAGCCGGCCGCCGCCGTCGAGGTCGACCAGGAAGCGGGTGGCGTCGCCGAGGTAGACGACCTCGGCGACCGTGCCGGTCACGGAGGTGTGGTCCGGCTGGTCGGCCTCGGCGGACTCCTTCAGGACGCGGATCTTCTCCGGCCGGATGTTGTAGGTGCCCGGGGTACCGACGACCCGGTGGGCCGTCTCGCCGTCGAGCAGGTTCGAGGTGCCGACGAAGGAGGCGACGAAGGGGGTCGCGGGGCGTTCGTATATCTCCGCGGGCGTGCCCACCTGGGCGATGCGGCCCCGCTCGAAGACGGCGATGCGGTCGCTCATCGTCAGGGCCTCCTCCTGGTCGTGGGTGACGAAGACGAAGGTGATGCCGACCTCCCGCTGGATCGCCTTCAGCTCCACCTGCATCTGTTCGCGCAGTTTCAGGTCGAGGGCGCCGAGGGGTTCGTCCAGCAGCAGCACCCGGGGCCGGCCGACGAGCGCGCGGGCGAGGGCGACGCGCTGGCGCTGGCCGCCGGAGAGCTGGGCCGGGCGCCGCTGGCCGTAGCCCTCCAGGCGGACCTCGGCGAGGGCCTTGCGGGCGCGGACGAGCCGTTCGGCCTTCGGGACCTTGCGGACCTTGAGGGCGTAGGCGACGTTCTGCTCGACCGTCATGTGCGGGAAGAGGGCGTAGTCCTGGAAGACCGTGTGCACGTCCCGCTCGAACGGGGCGAGGCCGGTGACCTCCTGGCCGGCGAGTTCGATCCGGCCCCGGTCCGGTGACTCGAACCCGGCGAGGAGCCGGAGGACGGTCGTCTTGCCGGAGCCGGAGGGCCCCAGCATCGAGAAGAACTCCCCGTCCCGGATCTCCAGGTCGACGCCGGCTACCGCGGTCGTCTCGCCGAACGCCTTCCACAGGTCCTGCAGCCGGATCGCAATTCCCTCCATACGGGAACCTTTCTGGCGCGCTGTACGTTGACAGCAAACATATGAAGTCATAGTTCTAAGCTCAAGGTCCCCTTAAGGTAAAGCTTGAGTCAATGCACGAGGTGGTGACCGTGATACAGCAGGAGAGCGACGGGACGGCCCGCAGGGCCGTCTTCAGTCCGGTGGACAACCGGGCCCGCGTGGACGCGGTCGTCCGCCGCCTCGGCGACGCCATAGAACTCGGCCTCCTCGCCGACGGTGAGCAGCTCCCCGGCGAGAGTGAGCTGGCCGCACGCCTCGGCGTCTCCACCGTGACCCTGCGCGAAGCGCTCATGGCCCTGCGGCAACAGGGCCTGGTCACCACCCGCCGGGGCCGCGGCGGCGGCAGCTTCGTCTCCCTCCCCGAGGTCCCCGCCGACGACCGGCTGCGGGCCCGGCTGCGCGGCTGGAGCACCGAGGAGCTGCGCGACCTGGGTGACCACTGGGCCGCCCTGTCCGGCGCCGCCGCGCGGCTCGCCGCGCAGCGCACCGAACCCGAGGACCTCCGCCAACTCCGCCGCACCACCGAGGAGTTGACGCAGGCCCGGGACGCGGCGGCACGCAGCCGGCTGTACGGCCGCTTCCACGTCGAACTCGCGGCGGCCGCCCAGTCCGCCCGGCTCACCCGCGAACAGGTCGCCCTGCAGAGCGAGATCGGCGCACTGCTGTGCCTCGTCCTGGCCGATGGCGCATATCGTGAAGAAGTTGCGGACCGTCACCGCTCCGTGATCTCCGCCGTGCAGGATGGGGCCCACGAAACGGCCGGCACGCTGGCCGAGCGGTGCGTCCGGGAGTCGACGGCGCGGCTCGTCGCCGTACGCCTCGCCCTCTGACCGCACCGCGTCCGGTTCCCGTCCGCTGGAGGACACCATGGGCGTCAGGCCCGGGCTCGCCACTCTCGGCGCGGAGCCGGAGACATGGGTGGCCACGCAGGTCGGCGGTGCGCTGGAAGCCGTCTTCGAGACCGTCGCCGCCACCCGCGCCGACACGGAGGCCCTGCTGCACCGGGTGGCCGCCCAGGGCCGGCGGCCCGCCAGCGCCGACCTCGCCGCCCTGCGCCCCGGACTGCATCTGCACCTGACCCGTGAGAAACTGGTCTCCGGCGTCGGTTTCGTCGCGGCCCCCGGCCTGCTCACCGACGTGCCCGCCTGGCTGGAGTGGTGGCAGTCGGGCGCACACGGTGACGTACGCCCGCTCCTGCTCGATCTCGACCCCGGCCGGTCGGCGTACTCCGACTACACGCACTGGGACTGGTTCGCGCTGCCCCGCGACACCGGGCGCCGGGCGGTGGCCGGACCGTACGTCGACTACCTCTGCTCCGACGAGTACAGCCTGACCCTGTCCGAACCCGTCCGGCTTCAGGGCGGGTTCGCCGGAGTGGCCGCCGCCGACGTCTACCTGCGGCACTTCGAGACGGCCGTCCTCCCGCTGCTGCGGCGGCTGTCCCGCCCCGCCCATCTCGTCAACGCCCGGGGCCGGGTCGCCGCCTCCGCCGACCCCGCCCATCTGGCCGGCTCCCTCACCAAGGGCCCGGACTTCGGTGCACTCCTCAGCGCGGCACGGCCCGGCGTGTACGGCGGCATGCGCCTGGTGCCGTGCCGGGGCGTGCCCCTCGTGCTGGTGCTCGCCTGACGCGGCGGGCGGCTCAGTCGCGCTCCGGGTCCCGGTACGGCACGCGGGTCAGCTCCTGGACCTCGCCGACCGTGCCCCACTCGTTGCCGCCCAGCCGGGACAGCGGCCGCAGCCGCCCGATGTCGGGCCGACCGTCCACCAGCACGTCCTCGCGGACCGCGGCGTGCACGACCCGGCCGAACACCACCGTCGAATCGCCCAGGCGCAGCGTCGAGTGCAGCGTGCATTCCAGGGCGACCGGGGACGCGGCCACCCGTGGCGGCCGCACCCGCAGCGACGGCTCCCGCTCGATGCCCACGGCGTCGAACTCGCCCCGGTCACGGGGGAAGTCGGTGGCCGTCGCGTTGATCTCGGCGAAGAGCGGCTCGGGTGCGAAGTTCACGACGAACTCGCCGGTGTCCTCGGCATTGCGCAGCGAGTCCTTCCGGCCCACCGACGTGAACTGGACGACCGGCGGATCGGTGCAGGCCACGGTGAAGAACGAGTGCGGGGCCAGGTTCGCCGTCTCGCCGTCCGGAGCCAGGGTCGAGACCCAGGCGATCGGCCGGGGGACGACGACGGCCGTGAGCAGACGGTAGAACGCCCCGGCGCCCATGGACTCGGGTGAGTAGTCGACGCGCATGACAGCACGCTAGGCGGTGGCGCGGACAGGCGTGCCACCCGCCCCCCGTTGATCACCGACCGGTCCGCCGCCTAGGGTGCGAGGCCAGCCGCACAAGGAGCCCGATACCCATCAGCCCCCGCCCCACCCTTCGCGCACGCACCGCACCAGCCCTCGTCCGGGGACTGGGCACCGTACCCGCCCCGGGGCTCGTCCTCGGCGGAATCCTCGGCCTGCAGGGCGGAGCCGCGCTGACGACCCGTCTCTACCCCGCCGTGGGACCGGCCGGCGTGGTGACCCTGCGGCTCGCCGTCGCCGCGCTGGTCCTCACCAGCCTGTGGCGGCCCCGGGTCCGCGGCGGCCGGGCCGGTCTGGGCATCGCGGTGGCGGCCGGAACGCTGCTCGCCGTGCACCATCTCGCGTACTACGAGGCGGTCGCCCGGCTGCCGCTGGGCGCCGCCACCACCCTGGAGTTCCTCGGCCCGTTCGCCCTCGCCCTGTGCGGCTCGCGCCGGGCTCCCGACCTGCTGTGGGCAGGCCTCGCCGCCGCGGGTGTGCTCCTGCTCAGCGGCTCCGGTACGGCCCTGGACCCCACCGGCGTCGCCTGCGCCACCCTGGCCGGTTGCTGCTGGGGCGGATACATCCTGGTCGGCAGACGGCTGGCCCTGTGCGTCCCCGACGGCGGCGGCCTCGCGCTGGCCGTCACCTGGGCAGCGCTGCTCAGCCTTCCCTGCGGCATCACCCAGGCGGGCACCCGCCTTCTGGACCCGGGCACACTCACCCTGGCCGCGGCGGTCGCCGTCCTCTCCAGCGTCGTGCCCTACACGTTCCAGCTGGAAGCCCTGCGCCGCCTCACGCCGCGCGTCTTCGGCGTGCTCACCAGCCTGGAACCGGCGATCGGTGCCCTGGTCGGCCTGCTCTTCCTCGGCCAGCACCTCGCCGCGGCCCAGTGGGCGGGAGTGGCGGCGGTGGGGCTCGCCTCGCTGGGGGCGACGCGCGGGGAGGGGCGGGAAGACGGGGCGCGAGCCACCGCCCACGCCGAGGCCGGCGCCCGGGAGGGGTAGGGCAGGCCTGATCGGCCCAGCGGTCCACCGGGACGCGATGACACCGAGGCCGCCGAGCGCGTGAGGGCCGCGGTCCGGCCGGCGGGGCACCGGCAGGCGAAAGGGGAGTGGGCCGCGCCCCGCCCCGCACCGGTGCGGGGCGCGGCCCGCACCGTCACCTTCGTCAGCGGCAGGGACGGGGTGTGTCCCGCGACCGGTCCCGCGCCGGCCTTCCCGAGCGGTGGAACACCGGCCCCTGTCGTCACCGGCCGGGCAGCGGGCGCACCGTGAGGATCTGCTGGGCCTGGCCGACCGGGCCGTGGATGTCGTGCAGGACGCTGCTGGTGAGGCCCTGGCCGGTGGGACCGAAGACGACCGTGGTGTCCAGACCGACCCAGCGGCCCTCCGGCTGCCGGTGCAGATGGATCGTCAGGTCGACGTTGGGGAACATCCACTCGGCCGGCGGACGGCGCACGGCGATGCCGTTGGCCGTGTCGACGAGGGCGACATAGGACGCGAGAGGGCTGCTCGGCTCGCCGCCGACGAGGTCGAGATCCGTGGCGAGCCAGGCCGTGGCGCGGCCCGGCTCCGGGGTGCCGACCGGCCGTATGTCGACGGACGCGCAGTGGCCGCCGGGCCAGACGGAGGTCAGGGACCGGCCGGCCAGACCGTCCGGCCGGGGCAGGCGGGCGTCGGTGCCACCGGCCACCGCGCCGGTGTCCGCCTCGGTGAGCAGCCAGGCCCGGGCCCGCACCACCGGCCGGTCCGCGATGTGTACGACCGCTTCGAGGAGTTCGATGGTGCGGCCGGGCCGGATCGACTCCACCCGGATCTCGCACTCGGCCAGGGCGAGGCGGCCCAGGATGTCGAAGCTGACCCGCGACAGGACCAGTCCGCTCGGCGGGCGCTCGGCACGGTACTGGTCGATCGCGTGGACCACGAGGCCGGCCAGCGGGCTGAAGTGCTGTTCGTCCGGGTCCCACGCGCCGCTCGCGTGCGGGGTGGGCTTGTAGCGATGCCGGTCGCTGCGCTCGAAGTAGCTGGCGGTCAACGCGTGCCTCTCCTCACCGGTGTCCTCACGCCCAGGGCGTCGAGCAGGTCGTTGCACGGTACATCCTTGATGGCGTGCGGGTCACCGGTTCCCTCGGCCCTCTCCGTGCCTCGCCCGCCGGGCCGGCTCGGCGACCCGGACGCCGTCCCCGTGGGTGGCGGCGCCCGGGCGGGGCGGGCGGATCAGGCCGCGAAGCGCTCCGCGAGCTGCTTGGCCTTCGTGGCGGCCTCCTCCAGGGCGCGGTCGCGGGAGGCCTCGTACAGCGGGACCAGCTCGGCCATCGCCGGGTTCTGCGGGGCCATGGTCAGCTCCGGGACGATGAAGTCGACGTCCAGGCCGAGAGCGTCGCCGAGGACGGCCGCGAGGTAGTTCTGCACGTACTCGTACCCCTCGCGCGGGGTGCCCGGCGCGTACGAGCCGCCCCGGCTGGCCACCACGGTCACCGGGGTGCCCTTGGCGGACGGGGCCTCGCCCGCGGTACGGCCGATGAGGATGACGTTGTCCAGCCACGCCTTCAGGGTCGAGGGGATCGAGAAGTTGTACATCGGGGCGCCGATCAGCACCGCGTCCGCCTGTTCCAGCTCCTCGATCAGCCGGACACGCTCGGCGAAGGCCGCGGCCTGCCCGGGTGTGTGCGTCGCGGGGTCGGCGAAGCCGGCGGTGTGCGCGTCGGCGGTGATGTGCGGGACGGGCTGGGCCGACAGATCGCGGTAGACGACCGTGCCGTCGGGGTGCTGCTCCTGCCAGTGCGCGCGGAAGGCCGCCGCCACGGCGCGCGAGGCGGAGGCCTCGGCCGGGGACACGGACGAGTCGATGTGCAGCAGGGTGGCCATGGTGACTCCGAAAAAGGGATGAAGAGGATGTACGGGGTGGGGTAGCCCGCCGTCTGACGGAGGGGCTGAACTTTCGTGCAGAACTATCTCTAGCACAGTGACTTACTTTTTTTCACCCCCCTACGGCAGGGTAGTACCCTGTGCGCATGGCGGCGGACATGACCCACGACAGCGCGGCGTGCAAGCGGGTGGACGATGGCATCACCCGTGTCTTCCAGCTGCTCGGAAAACGCTGGAGCGGCCCCATCGTGGCCGTCCTGGTGGAACAGCCCGCACACTTCGCCGACCTGCGCCGGGCCGTCCCCGGCATCAGCGAGCGCATGCTGTCCGACCGGCTCGCGGAACTGGGCGCGGCCGGACTCGTACTCCGCGAGGTCGACGCCGGTCCGCCGCTGCGGGTGTCCTACCGCCTGACCGAGGCGGGGGCCGCCCTGGAGCCCGCGCTGCGGGAACTGGCCGAGTGGGCGAAGTCCCACCTCCCGGACGCGCCCACGTGCCCCGGCGTGACGCGCTGACGCCGGCCGAACCCCGCGCCACGACGTCTCCGCAGCGGCCCGGGTGACGGTACGGGGGCTGTCCCCCCTCCCGGCCCACCGGACTGCCGGATGGTGCGGGTCAGGGCGCGTCGGCGACGGTGGTCCTTCCCGCACCGACGTCGGAAGGACATGCTCGTGCGCACCCTCACGGCCACCGCCGCCACCCTGCTCCTCGCCGCCGGAGCCTTACCGGCCGCGGCCGCCGCACGACCGGGGCCGCCCGGCACCGACGGGGTGTGGCGCATGGACGGCTACGGCACCGTCCTCGTCCTCGGCGGCGGAGTGCTGCAGGAGTACCAGACGACATCCGTCAGCTGCCTCAAGGGAGACACGTCCCCGCAGACCGGCCCCGGTACCTACGCGGCCCCGGACGGGTCCGCGCTCACCGTACGGACCGTGCACGACCTCGACCACGCGCTGCTCGCCGCGGACAGCTCGGTCGGCCACCGGAAGCTGCGCCGCCTGAGCGCCCTGCCCGCCCGCTGCACCCGCCCGGCCGCCACCGACCCGCGCACCGCCTTCGACATCTTCTGGCACACCTTCGAGGAGAACTACCCCTTCTTCGCCCGGAAGGGCGTCGACTGGCACGCCGTCCGCGACCGGTACCGGCCGCTGGTGCACAAGGACACCACCAAGGACGAGCTCTTCGGCATCCTCGGCCGGACGGTGCGTCCGCTGTACGACGCCCACGTCACGGTGAGGGACGGCAACCGCATCTTCGGCCGGGTCCGCCCCGGCACGGAGAACCCGGGCCCCGAACTGGACGCCAAGGTCAAGAAGTTCATCGTGGCCCGCGACCTCAAGGACGTTCCGTACCGCCAGGACTTCGCCGCAGGCCGGATCACCTACGCCGACCTGCCCGGCGGCGCCGGCTATCTGCGCATCTCCGGCTTCGGCGGATACGCCGGCGAGAACGCGCCGTTCACCGCCGAACAGGCCGAACTCGACCGGGCGTTGGACACCGTGCTCACCCCGGGCCGCATCGCACGGCTCAAGGGGCTCGTCATCGACCTGCGGATCAACGGCGGCGGCTCCGACCGCCTCGGCATCCGCATCGCCCGGCGGCTGACCGACACGCCGTACACCGCGTACACGAAGCGGGCCCGCAACGACCCGGCCGACCCCACCCGGCACACCCGCCCCGAACCCGTGCCCGTCGTCCCGGCCGACGCGCCCCGCTACACCGGCCCGGTCGCCGTCCTCACCGGCGGCTCGACGGTCAGCGCGGGCGAGACCTTCACCCAGGCCCTCATGGACCGGCCCGGGCGGACCGTGCGGATCGGGCAGCCCACCCAGGGCGTCTTCTCGGACGTGATGGTGCGGTCCCTGCCCGACGGACTGCTCTTCGGCCTGCCGAACGAGGAGTTCCTCACCCGCACCGGCCGCACCTTCGACGGCACGGGCATCCCGCCGCAGCTGACCGAACCGGTCTTCACCAAGGAGGAGTTCGCCAAGAACCGTGACTCGGCCTTCGACCGGGCCGTCGACCTCCTGGGGCGCTGAGCCGGCTCAGTCCACCGGCCAGGTGTGGGCCGGGGCGTTGAGGTGCATGTAGTCGATGTACAGCTGGGTCATCCGGCGCAGCGCCTCGTGCCGGCCGGCGTGCTCGGTGGCGTCGAGGTGGTGGAACATCTCCTTCTGCCACACGGCGCCGTTGCGCGCCGTCACACAGCGCTGCTCGATGATGCCGAGCAGCGGCTCCCGCCAGGCGTCGTCCATGCCGGACAGCTCCAGGCCCCGGTGGGCCAGCGGCAGCAGCCGCCGCAGGACCAGTTCCGGCACGGGCACCTCGCCCATCCCGGGCCAGTACAGCAGGGCGTCGATGCCGTACCGGGCGGCGGTGTGCAGATTGTCCTCGGCGGCCGCGAACGACATCCGCGACCACACCGGCCGGTCCTCCTCCACCAGCGCGCGGGTGAGCCCGTAGTAGAAGGCGCCGTTGGCGAGGGTGTCGGCGACGGTCGGTCCGGCGGGCAGCACCCGGTTCTCCACCCGGATGTGCGGGAGGTCGTGCGAGACGGCGTACACCGGGCGGTTCCAGCGGTAGATGGTGCCGTTGTGCAGGGTCAGCTCGCCCAGCTCGGGGACGTCTCCGCGGTCCAGCGTCTCCACCGGGTCCTGCTCGTCGCACAGCGGGAGGAGCGCCGGGAAGTAGCGCAGATTCTCCTCGAAGAGGTCGAAGACGCTGTTGATCCACCGCTCCCCGAACCACACCCGGGGCCGTACGCCCTGCACCTTGATCTCCTCCGGCCGGGTGTCCGTGGCCTGTTCGAACAGCGGGATACGCGTCTCGTGCCACAGCTCCTTGCCGAACAGGAACGGCGAGTTCGCCGCCAGGGCGACCTGTACCCCGGCGATGGCCTGTGCCGCGTTCCAGTAGCCGGCGAACTCCTCGGGCGACACCTGGAGATGGAACTGCGTGCTCGTGCACGCGGCCTCCGGGGTGATGGTGTCCGCGTAGGTGCGCAGCCGGTCCACGCCGTCCACCTCGATGCGCAGGTCCTCGCCCCGGGCCGCGAAGATCTGGTCGTTGAGCAACTGGTAGCGCGGGTTCTCCGACAGGGTCTCCTCGCCGATGTCCTCGTGGCGCAGGGTGGGCAGGATCCCGATGATGATCAGCCGGGTGCCGATCGACCGGGCCCGCTCGTCGGCGTGGTTCAGGGCGGCGCGGATCTCCGACTCCCACGCGTCGGGACCGCCCGCCGTCAGCCGCCGGGGCGGGACGTTGATCTCCAGGTTGAACCGGCCCAGCTCGGTGGACCAGGCCGGGTCGGAGATCACCTTCAGCGCATCGGTGTTGCGCATCGCGGGCTCGGCCTCGTCGTCGACCAGGTTCAGTTCTATCTCCAGGCCGACCTGCGGCCGCTCCGACTCGAACCGTGACTCGCGCAGCATCTGCGCCAGCGCGTCGAGGCACTCGTGCATCTTGATCCGGTACCGGCGGCGGTCCTCGCGGGTGAAGACGAGCGCCGGGACGTCACGTCCCATCGGCCCTCCAGGAATGCCCTCGTCGCAGACCTCTCCACCCAGAGTCGCACCATCACGCGAGCCTCACCAAGCGCGGCCCGACTGTCCGTACGCTCCCCGCCTTCACACCGATGAGAGGCTTCCGCCTTCCTGTGCCCGTGCCGACCGGTTGTCCGGGGGAGGTGGCTCTGCGCAGCGGAGATTGCGAAGATGAGCCCATGACCCCCTCGCACGGCGCTCGCCGGCCCACGATCGCCGACGTCGCCGCGGCGGCGTCGGTGTCGCGGACCACGGTGTCCCACGCCCTCAACGGCATCGGCAAGGTCGACCCGCGGACCCGTGAACGCATCAGGAAGATCGCCGCCGAGCTGGGATACCGCCCCAACCTGCGCGCCCAGCGGCTGCGCCGGGGCCAGGCCAAGGCCATCGCGCTGGCGTCCTCGATGCCGTTCGCGGTCGCCGGGGGCCCCTCGCGGCTCGGCTTCTACATGGAGGTGGCCGCCGCCGCGGCCGAGCGGGCCCTCGTCCACGGCTACGCCCTGGTGCTGATCCCGCCCGTGCAGTCCGAATCAGCGCTGTACTCCGTCGACATCGACGGTGCGATCGTCGTCGAGCCCGAGGCGGAGGACGCGGCCGCGGCCCAACTGTGCGAGCGCGGACTGCCGTACGTCGCCCTGGGCCGGCCCACCGCGCCCGGCGACGACGCCCCCTACGTGGACCTGCACGGTGGCAAGGTCGTCGAACTGCTCCTGGACCACCTGCGCGACCAGGGCGCCCGCAGCCCGGCACTCGTCGTCGGCGCCGGCACCCGCCACTCCTCGGTGGACGCCCGCGCGGCCTACGAACGGACCGCCGCCGCACACGGCTGGCCGCCGATCGTCGCCACCGCCCCGGAGGACGGCGGCGAACAGGCGGGGTACGACCGGTGCGCCGCGCTGCTCGCGGAACACCCGGGCATCGACGCGCTGTGCGTGCTGGTCGACGCCTTCGCCGTCGGGGCCGTACGGGCCCTGCGGGAGGCGGGACGCCGGGTCCCCGACGACGTCATGGTCGTCACCCGCTACGACGGGCTGCGCGCCCGCACCTGTGAACCGCCGCTCACCGCGGTCGACCTGCGGCTGGACCGGGCCGCCGCGGACGCGGTGGAACTGCTGCTCGCCCGGCTGGGAACGCGACCGGCCACCGGCACGGCCGGACCCGACGCACCCGCCGCCGAGCCCCGGCTCGTGCCGCGCGCCTCCTCGCTGCGCCGCCCGCCACCCGCCGGGCACGTCTGACGGGCCCACCCGGCACGGCGGGGGCCGGCCGGCTCACGTCCCTGCGGGCTCCTGCGGCGAGCGCGGGCGGCAGCAGGAGCGCCCGGCCCATGTCCGCCGGACGTCCGTGCCCGGTGTGCGGGGGCTGGCCGGTTCACGTCGCCGTCATCAGTGCTATTCCGGACACGAGGGCGAAGACGAGGACGAAGGCGCGCATCCGGCGGGCGTCGACTCGGTGGTGCACGAGGCGGCTCAGCCAGGCTCCCGCGGCGAGCGCGGGCAGCAGCAGGAGCGCCCAGCCCATGTCCGCCGGACGTCCGCGGCCGGTGACGAACAGCAGGAGGAGCGAGGCGACTTCGCCCACCAGGAAGCAGGCGGCGACCGTCGCCCGCAGCTCGCCCGGCGGCCGGTGCTGGTAGACGAGGGCCAGGGGCGGGCCGCCCACGCCGGTCGCGGTCTCGGTCAGTCCGGTGACGACACCGGCGCCCACATAGGCCCCGCGCCCGGGCACGAACGACGGCACGACGAGGCTCACCACCGCCGCCAGTACCGTCGCCGCGCCGACGACGGCTCCGAGGGCGCCCGCCGGAATCGCCCACAGCAGCGCCAGCCCCGCCGGTGTCGCCGTCAGCCGTGCCGCGGTGATCCACCGGGCGCCGCGCAGGTCGAGGCTGTGCCGCTCGCGCCAGACGACGTACAGGTTCAGCGGGATCATCGCGGTCAGCACGAACACGGGCAGCAGTGCCGGATCGAGCAGGCCGGCGACCGGCGCGACGATCAGTGCGAACCCGAGGCCGCTGGTGCCCTGCACGAACGCGGCGGCGGCCACGGTCAACGCGAGCACCGCCAGCGTGCCGGCGCTCACCGCCGGCCACCGGGACAGGGCAGGGCGGGGGAAGGGGCAGCGGGCCCGGCGGGAGGCGGCGCGGGGAGGACCGAGCCGTGCGGGGGCGGGACCGCGGGCGTGGTGCGCGGGGACGCGGAGGCGTCCGGCGTCGCCGCACGTTGCCGTGCCGTCACCGATGTCGGATGGGCCCGTGTCACCCCGGCCCGCCGTACCACACGGGGGCCCAGCTCGGCGGCCCGCCGGACCAGCGCCGGTCCGTCCCAGTCCGGGGGCCAGCCGTGCCACAGGCGCAGCCGCCCGGCGACGAACACGGCGGTGAGCTGGTCCCGGTTGCCGCGCCGGACCAGCTCCCACGGCAGGTCCCAGGACGGCTGCATCTCCGGCCCCGTGACGTCCACCAGGAGGAAGTCGGCGGCGGCGCCCGGCACCACCCGTCCCGTGCGCCGGCCGAGTCCGACCGCGTCCGCGCCGCCCGCCGTGGCCCGCTCCCACCAGGTCCAGCCGGCGCCGCAGGACGAGTCGCCGCTGGCCAGGCCGTAGGTGAGCCGCTGCGCGAACTCCGCCGCGTCCGCCAGCCGGAAGCCGTCCCCGCGCGTCCCGTCGGTGCCGAGCCCGAACCGGATGCCACGCTCGGCGAAGGCGGTCGCGGGAGCGACGGCGTTGCCCTTCCACGCGCTGGCGACCGGGTTGTAGCTCACCGCCGCTCCGCTGTCGGCGAGCAGCGTGACCTCGGCCGGGGTGAGCAGCGTGGCGTGCGCGGCCAGCAACTGCGGGCCCAGCGCTCCCACATGGTGCAGATACTCCAGTGGCCGCAGCCCGTGCCGGACCAGGGAGCGCTCGACGGCGACCAGGTGTTCGTTGACATGGATCTGTACGACCGCGCCCGCCTCGGCGGCGAGCCGCGCCGTCGCGGCCAGCGTGGGCGCGGTCGCGGCCTCCGGCACGGACACGGCGAGCGAGGGGTGGACCAGGCCGTCGGCGCCGTAGCGCGCGAGGTGCCGCTCGGCGGCGCTGAGCACGGGCCGGGGGTCCGCGTCGTCGCCGGTGCCGTCCGCGGCGTCGTTGCAGACGAGCCCCAGCACACAGCGGATGCCCGCGTCGCGTGCGGCCGAGGCCACCACGTCCACGTCCACCGTGGCCCGGGTCCCCGCCTCGGCGACCGTCGTGAAACCGCCCCGCAGGGACTCCAGCGCGGCCAGTTTCGCGGCGACGTACGCCGACTCCTCGTCCAGGGCGCGCTCCAGCGGCACCCACACCCGGCGGAAGATCTCCGACGGCTCCCCGAAGGCGAGGGCGCCGCCGAAGCTCTGCGTCAGATGGTGGTGGGCGTCGACGAAGCCCGGCATCAGCACCTGTCCGGGCAGCCGGACGGGGGTCAGTGACGGGTGCGTACGGACGATCCGCTCGACCGGGCCGACGTCGCGGAACACGCCGTCCCGCACGACCACCGCGTGCAGCCCCAGAGGGCCGTCGGGGGTCAGCGTCACATCGGGGACCAGCAGCAGCGCGTCACGGCGGAGCCGGTCGGGGGTCAGGTCGGTCATGCTGCTCCGTTGTTCGAGAGGGGGGAAGCGCGGAAGGTCAGACACGAGCGGCCGGACCGGGCGCGTCGGCCGGCACGGCGCCGGCGGTGTCCGCGGTGTGCCGCGCCGGATGATGGAAGACGACGTTGAGGACGGCGGCGACGAGGGCGCCCACGGCGACCCCGCTCTCCAGCAGGATCCGCACGCCCGAGGGGAAGCCGGAGTACACACCGGGGACCAGGATCGGCAGCAGCCCCAGCGCGAGCGCCACCGCACAGGTCACCGTGGCCGTGTGGTCCTGGAGCCGCGCCCGGCCCAGCATCTGCACGCCGAGGACGGTGATCACCGCGAAGACGACCATCGCGGCGCCTCCGACCACCGCCGGCGGCATCACGCTGACCGCCCGCGCCACGGGGGTCACCAAGCCGAGGACGACGAGGACGACGCCCGCGGCGGCCGTGACGTAGCGGCTGCGTACGCCGGTGACCCGGACGATGCCGATGTTCTCGCCGCTGGTCACCATCAACGGCAGCCCGAAGCAGCCGCCGAGCAGCGAGGTCAGGGCGTCCCCGCGGACGGTACGCGGCACATCGGTCCGTACGTCGATGTCCTTGCCGACCGCCTCCGCGTTGATGACGGTCTGCCCGGTCGCCTCCGCCATCGACGCAAGGGTGTACAGCAGCAGCGGCAGCGCGGCGAGCAGGTCGAAGACGGGGGCGCCGAACGGAAACGGCCTGGGCAGGCCCACCAGGCGGCCCGACAGGGCGGAGCCCGGGTGGACCTGGCCGAGGGCGAAGGCGAGGGCCGTGCCGGCCGCGAGGCCGAGCAGCACGGCGAGTTGCCGCAGCACCCCGCGCAGCAGCCGGGTGAAGACGACGATCAGCGCGATGGTGGCGAAGGCCAGCCCGAGGTGGGCCGGATCGGCGAAGCCCGGCGTGCCGGGCTGCCCGGTGACCAGCAGCGCGCCGACCTTCACCAGGTTGACCCCGACGATCACGATCATCGTGCCGATGACCAGGGGCGGGAAGAACCTCAGCAGGCGCGAGAACAGCGGCAGCACCAGGAAGGTGAAGGCGGCGGTGAGCAGCACCGCGCCGGTCGCCGTACGCAGCCCGTGCTGCTGCGCGATCGACAGGAACAGGATCAGTGGCGCACCGCCCGGCAGCATCACGAACGGCAGCCGTGGCCCGAACTTCCAGGGGCCGAGGGACTGCACGAGCGAGCCGATCCCGGACAGCAGCAGGGCCGCCGAGAGCAGATCCACGGTGGTGCCCGGGCTGAGCCGGAGGGTGGCGCTCATCAGGAAGATCGCGGAGATCGGCGTCGCCGCCATGACGAGGACGTGCTGCAGGCCGAAGAGCAGGATCCGCCCACGGGGACGGGACTCGTCCACGGGGTGCGCGGCACCGGCTCCGTCCGCGGGTACGGCGGCGGGGTCGCCGGGAGGTACGGGAGTGGGGTCGACGGGATGTACGGGACTGGACACGCGCGGGCTCCGTTCGCTCGCTCGGTTCAGGCCTCGACGATCCGGCCGTGGACGGCGGCCAAATCGATTTGGCCAAATCGATTTGGCCGTCAGTATGGAGCCGCCGACGGGGGGTCGGTCAAGGGGCTGGACCCGGGTGCCCGCTTCCGGCTCAGGCGTTCTTCCGGGCCACGCCGCCGCAGAAGCCGATCTCGTCGGAGCGGGGCGGGGGAGTGGTGTCCGGGCGCCAGAACGGGACCTGGGCCAGGCCCGGCTCGACCAGCTCGAAGCCGTCGAAGAACCGCTCGATCTCGGCGCGCGGGCGCAGGTTCAGGGTGGCGGTCGCCTTGTTGTAGACGGCCTGGGCGGCGGTGCGGTCGGCGAAGTCGCCCGTGGCGTGCGAGAGCACCAGGCAGCTGCCGGCCGGCAGCGCGTCGCGCAGGGCGGCCACGATCTCGCCGGGACGCTCCGCGTCCGTGAGGAAGTGCAGGACGGCCACGAGGAGCACGGCGACCGGCCGCTCGAAGTCGATCACCTCGCGGACGTGGGGGTGCTCCAGTACGGACCGCGGGTCGCGGAGGTCGCCGAGGACGATGCTGGTCGTACCGGAGCGGCTGAGCAGCGCGTTGCCGTGTGCGGCCACGATCGGGTCGTTGTCGACATAGGCGACGCGTACGTCCGGGGCCACCTCCTGGGCGACCTCGTGCACGTTCGGCGAGGTGGGCAGTCCGGTGCCGATGTCCAGGATCTGCCGCACCCCGCTGCCGACGGCGTAGCGGACGGCGCGGTGCAGGAAGGCGCGGTTCGCCCGCACGCCGATGCGTGCCTCGGGTGCGGCGGCGGCCAGCTCTTCACCGGCCCGCTGGTCCACCTCGTAGTTGTCCTTGCCGCCCAGGAGGTAGTCGTAGATCCGCGCGGGGTGCGGCTTGCTGGTGTCGATGTGCACGGCCTGGACGCCGTCCTGTGTCACGCTGTGCTCCTCTCGGCGACCGTCACGGCCTCGGCTCCGCGAACGGCTGGCCAAAGCTTCCCATATCAACTACCGGCCGCGCGCCCGTAGTTCCCGGGGTCGTGGTCGCCCGGTGAGGGAGCGGTGGTCGCCCGGACGCCGCCCGCAGGTGGCCGCGGGGCACGGCGGCAGCGGGGGCGTCACCCGGGCGGCCCGGCTCCGGTGGCCCGCGGGCGGCCGGCGTCGGAGGGTGGGCAACGAGATCGGTGAGTCGAAGCTTCGTCGGACCGGTCGTCGAGTCGTCCCTCCGTGTCCGTGACGAGGCGGGTCGACGCTTTCCGGGGCGGGGAACGGTGAATCCATGCGCTCAGGTCGTTCCCCGCCCTTCCGTCCTCCCCGCCCGGCAGGTGCTTGCGCTCGGAAACCGATCGGTTTACCGTGGCCAGGAAACCGATCGGTTTCCCCTGTGGAGGTACGGACATGACTTCGATCAAGGACTCGGTCGCGCTGGTCACCGGCGGCAGCCGGGGCCTGGGCAAGGCGCTGGTCGAGGAGCTGTACGCGCGCGGAGCCGCCAAGGTGTACGCCACGGCGCGCGACCCGCACACCGTGACCCACCCCGATGCCGAACCGCTCGCCCTGGAGGTCACCGACCCCTCGTCGGTCGAGGCCGCGGCGGCACGGGCCCGGGACGTCACGATCCTGGTCAACAACGCGGGCGTCTCGCTCGGCGCGAGGTCCTTCCTCGACGCCCCCCTCGACGACGTACGCCGCGAATTCGAGATCAACTTCTACGGACCGCTGTTGGTCACCCGGTCCTTCGTCCCGGTCCTCGAGCGCAACGGCGGCGGACACCTCCTCAACGTCCACTCCGTGCTCTCCTGGCTCGGCGTCGCCGGCTCCTACAGCGCCACCAAGGCCGCCCTGTGGTCCCAGACCAACTCCCTGCGCCTGGAACTGCGTTCACGTGGCATCGCCGTCACCGGGCTGCACGTCGGCTACATCGACACCGACATGGCCTCGGGCATCGACGCACCCAAGTCCGCTCCGGGCGCCGTCGCCGCACTGGCGCTGGACGGTGTGGAGGCCGGGGCGTACGAGGTGCTGGCCGACGACCTCACCCGGAGCGTGAAGGCGGGGCTGTCCCAAGACCTGGCGGCCCTCTATCCGCAGCTCGCCGACTAGCGAAACCTCACCGGGCTCGGAAATCCCTCGGTCACGGCACCTCGTCGACCGCGGAACCTCATCGGTCGCAGCCGTCACGAGCACCGGCGTTTCGGTCACCTGCCACCGTCGCGGAGGCCTTGGGCCACGGTGACCGCGCGTAAGACGCCCCGGATTCACGGGGCTCCTCTTCGTCCGGAATCGCGTGCGTTCGATTCGCCCGCGCCCTCGTTGGGCCTGGCACCGCCGAACCACCCAGGTGCGGTGCCGACCCGACGGAGGGATGCACGTGACCGTGACCGACGCCTCGACAGAAGACGCCCCGCCGCCCCCTCCACCGCCGGCCGCGATCAACTACGAGGGCAAGTTCGGCAAGAACCCCCTGGAAGAGGCCAGTTTCCGGGGGATGTGCGGGCGTCTGCCGTCCGTGCTGCGCCACACCGCGGGCATGGCCTGGTCCGTCGACCGGACCGGGGTCGTCCTCCTCCTCGGCTGCCAGCTCCTCACCGGCCTCGCGGCTGCCGTGGTCCTCGGCTGCACCGCACAGGCCATGCGGCACATCCTCGGCACGGGCCCTGTGTCCGAACGGCTGCACGGGGCCCTGCCCGCCCTCGTGGTCGTCACCGCCGCGGCGGCGGCCGGCCGGATCAGCCGGGCCCTGGCGTCCTACGCCGACGGGCGGATCACCCCGCGGCTGGTGACCGAGGCCGACGTGGCCCTCGTCTCCGCCGTCTGCCGGGTGGAAGCCGCGGCCCAGGGCGAGGACGGGTTCGCCGACCGGCAGGAGGCCGCCGAGGTCGGCGTGACCCGCACCACCACGATGGTCAAGGACGCGCAGCAGTTCCTGGCCTCGCTCATCCGCATGACCGCCGCCGGCGCGGTCATCACCGCGCTGCACTGGCTGATGCTCCCCCTGTTGCTGCTGGCCGTCCTGCCCGCGGGCCTCGGGGCCGTGCTGTCCGCCCGTGTCGACTACGAGACGCACTACGCCAACGTCGGCGACCGCAACGTACGCGGCATGATGCGCTGGTGGGCCACCTTCTCGCGGCACGGCGACGAGGTCCGCGCCAACGGCATGACCGACTACCTCGTCCACTGGTACCGCGCGCTGTCCGAGCGGATCGACCGGCGCACCCTGACCGCCGCGCCCCGCATGCTCCGGATCGTCCTCGCGACCTCCGCCCTCGGCGGCGCGTTCCTGCTCATCACCTGGGCCGCGCTCGCGTGGCTCGCGATGACCGGGCGGGTCGCCCTGCCCGTCGCCGCGACAGCGGTGGTCGCCGTGCAGACCACGCTCGCCGCGCTCTCCCAGTTCGTCCAGTACGGCGCCGCGCTGTTCCACACCTCCCTCTATCTCGCCGACATGCGCTCCTTCCTCGACATGGCCGCCGCACGGGCCCCGAAACGCGGGGAGTCGACGATCCCGGAACAGGTCGAGGAGATCCTGCTGGAGGAGGTCGTCCACCAGTACCCCGGCAAGGACGAGCCCGCCGTGGACGGTGTCTCCCTCACGCTGCGGCGCGGTGAGATCCTCGCGATCGTCGGTGAGAACGGCTCCGGCAAGTCCACGCTGACCAAGCTCATCACCGGCATCCTGCTCGCGGACAAGGGCCGCGTCCTGTGGGACGGCGTCGACATCGCACGCGCCCGGCCCGACTCCGTCTGGGGCCGGACCGCGCTGGTCCCGCAGAACTTCGCCTGCTGGCCGTTGCGCGTCAGGGAGAACATCACGCTCGGCCAGCCGCGCACCCATGACGACGGGCCGGTGTGGGACGCCGTCGACGCGGTCGGCATGCGGGAGGCGGTCGAGCGGCTTCCGCACGGGCTCGACACCCTGCTCGCACGCGAGATCTTCGGCGGCGCCGAGCTGTCCGGCGGACAGTGGCAGCGCCTGGCCTGCGGCCGCGCGCTGTACCGCCGTACCCCGCTGCTCATCCTGGACGAGCCGACGTCCCAGATGGACCCGCGTGGCGAGCACCAGATCTTCCTGGAGATCAAGCGCATCGCCGCGCGGCGCATCACCATCGTGGTCACCCACCAGCTGGAGAACACCCGCCTCGCCGACCGGATCGTCGTCCTGCGGAACGGCCGTGTCATCGAGCAGGGCGGGTACGACGACCTCGTCCACGCCGGCGGCCTCTTCGCCGAACTCGTCGCCCTGGCCAAGGACCGGTGACGCGGCAGGCCAGCTCGGGGGCGGGGCCGCACGGCGCGGGCATGGCCCGAACCTGCGGAAGCGTGGCCCGGACCGTCGCGGCGGCGGCCGGGCCCGCGCCGATACGATCATGATCACGTTGACGGAGCAGTCCCGTCCGGTCCCGCCCCGGGGCTGTGGCGCGCCCGGCGGGACCACACCGACGAGGGGAAACGCACCATGGAGTACGTCAAGCTCGGCACGAGCGGCCTGGAGGTCTCCCGGCTGGCGCTGGGCTGCATGAGCTACGGCGTTCCCGACCGGGGGCCGCACCCGTGGACCCTGGACGAGGACGCCGCCCGCCCGCTCATCCGCCAGGCCCTGGACGCGGGCATCACGTTCTTCGACACGGCCAACAGCTATTCGGCCGGCACCAGCGAGGAGATCGTCGGCAGGGCACTCGGGGAGATGGCCCGGCGCGAGGACGTCGTGATCGCCACCAAGGTCTACTTCGCGGTGGAGAACGGCGCGGCCCGCAGCGACCGCCCCAACCGTTCGGGGCTGTCCCGCAAGGCGATCATGACCGAGATCGACCACAGCCTGCGCCGGCTCGGCACGGACCACGTCGACCTCTACCAGATCCACCGCTTCGACCCGCACACGCCGGTCGAGGAGACCATGGAGGCGCTGCACGACGTGGTCAGGGCGGGCAAGGCGCGCTACATCGGGGCGAGTTCGATGTACGCCTGGCAGTTCGCCAAGCTGCAGCACACCGCCGAGCGGCACGGCTGGACGAAGTTCGTGTCCATGCAGAACCACTACAACCTCCTCTACCGCGAGGAGGAGCGCGAGATGCTGCCGCTCTGCGCCGACCAGGGCGTCGGCGTGATCCCGTGGAGCCCGCTCGCCCGCGGCCGGCTCACCCGCGACTGGGACGCCGCAAGCGTCCGCAGCGAGACGGACGCCTACGGCCGGACCCTGTACCAGCCGGAGGACAAGCGGATCGTCGACGCCGTCGCCGCGATCGCCGCGCGCCGTGGCGTCCCGCGCGCCCAGGTGGCCCTGGCCTGGGTCGCCGCCCGCCCCGGGGTGACCGCACCCATCGTCGGTGCCACCAAGGCCCATCACATCCCGGACGCGCTCGCCGCGCTCGACCTGCGGCTCACCGACGACGAGGTCCGGGAACTGGAGGAGCCGTACACGCCCAGGGGGATCAGCGGTCACTGAGGCCGGCCGCACGGCATGCCCCAGCCGGTTCGGCGCCCGTCGTCCCCTGGACAGGCGGGCGCCGGGCTACCTAGAGTTCCTGTCCAGGAATGGAAAATCAGTCCAAGTGTCCGGCGGGCAGGTCCGTTGGACGCTGGGCAGGAAGAGGAGACCGCCATGGCCGCCGCCGCTTCAGGCGTAACGTTCGACGACGTCCGTGCGGCCGCCGCACGCATCGAAGGCGTCGCCCACCGCACCCCCGTCCTCACCTCGCGCACCCTGAACGCCCTCGTCGGCGCCGAGGTGTTCATCAAGTGCGAGAACTTCCAGCGCGCGGGTGCCTTCAAGTTCCGTGGTGCCTACAACGCGGCCGCCCAGCTCTCCCCGGAACAGCTGGCCAAGGGCATCGCCGCCTACTCCTCCGGCAACCACGCCCAGGCCACCGCCCTGGCCGCCCGCGAACTCGGCACCACCGCCGTCATCCTGATGCCCGAGGACGCCCCGCGCTCCAAGCGCGAGGCGACCGCCGGATACGGCGCCGAGATCGTCACCTACGACCGCTACACCGAGGACCGGACAGCGCTCGGTACGGCGCTGGCCGAGGACCGCGGCCTGGCCCTCATCCCTCCTTACGACCATCCCCATGTCATCGCCGGACAGGGCACCGCGACGCTCGAACTCCTCGACGAGACCGGCCCGCTGGACGCCCTGGTCGTACCCGTCGGGGGCGGCGGCCTGATCGCCGGAAGCGCGACCGCCGCCAAGGCCCTGCACCCCGGCATCCGGGTCGTCGGCGTGGAGCCGGAAGCGGGGGACGACACCAGGCGCTCCCTGGAGAGCGGATCCCGTGTCACCCTGCCCGTTCCCCGCACCATCGCCGACGGACAGGCCCTGCCCACGCCCGGCGAGATCACCTTCGAGATCAACCGGCATGTCGTCGACGCCATCTCCCTGGTCAGCGACGCGGACATCGTGCACGCCATGCGTTTCGCCTTCGAACGCCTGAAGATCGTCCTGGAGCCCAGCGGTGCCACCGGCCTGGCCGCACTCCTGGCGGGCCGCGTCGACGACCTCCCGCCCCGCATCGGCGTCATCGCCTCCGGCGGCAATGTCGACACCCGCCGGTTCACCGAACTCGTGGGCGGATGAAGGGTGTTGCGGCGCGGTGCGATCCGTGCCGCGCGACGGCCGGGCCCTGCGCGCGGTTCTCGGCCCGGGGCCGCCGCCCCGGACCGCGCCGGTGACCGGTCGGCGTCCGCCGGCCGACGTCACGGGCGTCAAGGGGGCGGCGATCGCCCGGGATCCACGGTGCCGGACGCCGTCCGGGAAGCGGCGGACCCCGGGGGCTCCGGTTCCCCGGTGTGGCCTGACGCCTCGCCCGCCGACCGGGTCACCGGAACCCGACATCACCGACGCGAACGCCACATTTCCCCCTATCGCGCCGCAATTTGTGTCTTATTACAGCCATGCACACACCTTCGCGGCGTACTCTGCTCCGTGCCCCGCTCGCTGCCGCAGGCGCGGGACTCCTGCCCGTCCGGCCCGACGTCGTTCCCCGCTCCCCCCACAGTCCCGAGAGGGCCGTGCGCGGCGAATCCGTCCTCGGCCCGTCGGGCACCGGTCAATATGTCGACCCCTCGGGTCCGGAGGTCCTGGCCGCCGAGCGGAGACGCCGTCCCGGCCCCGTGCGCAGCCTCGCCTTCACGGCCCGCCCGACCACACTGGACCTGGGCGGCCGCACCGTCCGGAGCTGGGCCTACGACGACACCCTGCCCGGTCCGGTGGTGCGCGTCACCGCGGGTGACGTCCTGAGCCTCACCCTCGCCAACCGGCTGCCGGCCGCCACCACGCTGCACGCGCACGGAGTTCGGCTGCGCTGTGACATGGACGGCGTCCCGGACGTCACGCAGAACCCCATCCGTCCGGGGGCCGACTTCACCTACCGCTTCACGGTCTCCCACCCGGGCACCTACCTCCTGCACTCCCATGTCGGAGTCCAGCCCGACCGGGCGCTGTACGCCCCGCTCATCGTCGACGACCCCAGAGAACCCCTCTCCTACGACAAGGAATGGGTCGTCGTCCTCGACGACTGGCTCGACGGCGTCGACGGCTCCACTCCGGACCGGGTGCTCGACCAGCTCCAGCCCGGCGCGGGTATGTCCATGGGGCGAGGAGGCAGGGCCATGGGACCCGCCCGCGGTGGCCTGCCGGCCGGTCCCTCCCGGGTTCTGCGCACCTCGTACAGCCGCATGCTCGACAGCCCCGGGGGCAGCGTGGCCTATCCGTACTACCTCGTCAACGGCCGGCTGTCCGCGGATCCGGCGGTGTTCCGGTGCCGCCCGGGGGACCGCGTCCGGCTGCGCATCATCAACGCGGGCTCCGAGACCGCCTTCCGGGTGGCACTGGGCGGCCACACCATGACCGTCACGCACACCGACGGCTATCCCGTGGAACACGAGGAGACCGACGCCCTCCTCATCGGCATGGCCGAGCGGTACGACGTCCTCGTCACCGCCGAGGACGGCGTCTTCCCCCTGGTCGCACGCGCCGAGGGCAAGCCGGGCCAGGCCCTCGCCGTGCTGCGCACCGACGGGGGGAGGAGCATTCCGGGCCGCGACGTCCGCCCGGACGAGCTGGACGGGAGGGTCGTACCCGCACGTCGGCTCGTACCCGACGAGTCCGTTGCGCTGGACGACCGCGACCCCGACCGAGAACTGCGCATCAGGCTCACCGGCGGGATGCGGAGGTTCGACTGGGGCTTCGACCACCAACCCTACGACCCCCGCAGGCGCCACCCGGTGCGCGCCGGCGAACGGGTACGGCTCACCCTCATCAACGCCACCGACATGTGGCACCCGTTGCACCTGCACGGTCACACCTTCGCCGTCACCGGCCTCGACGGGGTGGGCACGCGCAAGGACACCGCGCTGGTGCTGCCCCACCGCAAGCTCGTCGTCGACTTCGACGCCGACAACCCGGGCCTGTGGATGCTCCACTGCCACAACCAGTACCACTCGGAGAGCGGCATGATGACCATCCTGGGATACCTCAAGTGACCGGCTGATCCGGAAGACCGCTGGTCCGCCGTCGGGCACGGCCCGGTTCCCCTGCCCGGCGGCGCGCCGTCAGAAGTGGGTGCCGCCGTCGACGCGGACCTCGGTGCCGGTGATGAACCTCCCGTCCCGCGAGGCGAGCATGGCGACGACCGACGCCACCGCCTCGGGGGCGGCGAAGCCCTGCCCGAGGGCCGGGGACAGCTTGGCGAAGAGGGACATGTCGGCGTCCTCGGGCAGTCCCGGCCCGGCGCTCTGCCCGCTGGCGCCACTGCCGTCGGTCATCCCGGAGGAGATGGAGCCGGGCTGGACGGCGGTGAACCGGATGCCCTGCTTGGCGTACTCGGCGGCCAGGGCGTGCGTCATCGACTGGATGCCGCCCTTGCTGGCCGCGTACGCGGCCATGTAGGGGTGCGCGAACTCGGCCGAGGTGGAGCTGAAGTTGACGACCGCCGCGTCGCGGCCCGCCCGCAGCGCCGGTATGCACGCGCGGATCACGAGAAAGGTACCCACGAGGTTGACCTGCAGGACGCGGGTGAACTCCTGGAGGCTCGTCTCGTGGGTGTGCGAGGAGCGCAGGATCCCGGCCGCGTTGACCAGCACGTCCAGTCCGCCGAGCGCGGCGCCCGCGGCGGCGACGCCCTCGCGCACCGAGGTCTCGTCGGCGACGTCCACGACGACCGTGGTGAGGCGGTCCGCGTGCGCGCCGGCCTTGCCGGCCGTGTCCTTCAGCCCCCGTTCGCTCACATCAGCGGCCACCACGGTGCCGCCCTCGGCGAGCAGGCGCAGCGCGGTGGCCTGGCCGATGCCCGAGCCCGCCCCGGTGATCAGCGCGCGGCGGCCTTCGTAGCGGTTCATGTGGTCTCCTGCCCGCCCCGCCGGTGTGCGGCGGGGCCTTCCGTGACGCCGGATCGCTTGACTGCCGACGTTCTCGGCGCTTCACGTTACGCCGGAGTGGCACATTTTGCCATCCAGGCAGTGCATGCCACTCTCCGGTGTGGGGCCGTACCCTTCTGGGGTGAGCACCAAGCCGCCCTCCTCCTTGAACGAGCGCCGCAAGGCCGCCACCCAGCTCGAGATCGCGCACGCGGCGGCAGAGCTGTTCGCCACTCAGGGACCGCACGCGACCACGGCCGAGGAGATCGCCCGGCACGCGGGCGTCGCGCTGCGGACCTTCTACCGCTACTTCCGCTCGAAGCAGGACGCGGTGAGCCCGCTGCTCGCCGACGGCGCCGACCGGTGGCGGGCCCTGCTGGAGGCGGCGGAGCCGGGCGCGGACGTGTCCCGGGCGCTGGAGACGGCGGTGGAGCAGTCCCTGGCGGCACCGGACGCGCAGGCCGCCCGGGCGCTGCTGCGGACCCGCGGGCTGCTGCGGGCGGCGGAGGGCGATCCGGCGCTGCGCGCGGTGTGGTACCGCGTCAACCAGGAGTCGGAGGAACGGCTCGTCCCGGTCGTCGCCCGGCTCGCGGACGGACGTCTCCAGACGGTGCAGGTACGCCTCGTCGCCGCGGCGGCCACGGATGCGATCCGGATCGCGCTGGAGACCTGGGCCGCCACGGAGGCCGGGGTCACCGGTGAGGCCTCACCGGCCGCGCTGGCGGTCGACTGTCTGCGTCAACTGGTCGGCGGGATGAGCGCGTTGACGCCGGACAGCGCCGGGGACGGTTAGCCGGCGGGCGCCTGCCTGTCCGCCGGGCAGAGGCCGGCTGCGCCCCCGGTGCGGGGGCGTTGTCAGTGGTCGCCCTTACGGTTCGGTCAGTGAGGGCCTGCCGGAACGGCCGCGGGTCCGTCCTGGGGAGGGGCCTGCCATGACCACGGCTGCCGCGGTGTCGACGACGTACCTGGAGCTGTCACAGGAGGGCGGCGGCGCCCACAAGTTCTACGAAGTGACCGTCGACGGCAAGGTGGTGACGGTGCGGTACGGAAGGATCGGTGCCGCGGGGCAGATCCAGACGACGACCTTCCCGACCGCCGAGAAGGCCAGGGCGGCGGCCGCGAAGAAGGTGGGGGAGAAGGTCCGCAAGGGCTATGCCCCGGCCGTCCGGGGGCAGCGTGCGCCGCGCGCGGTGACCCGGCGTCAGGTCAGCTCGGCCCCGTCCACCGCCCGTGCGGTGGCGCCCGTCCTGTGGCGGTTGAGCACCGGATCCGCCGCGTTCGGCATCCATGTCGACGACGAGCACTGCTGGGTCGGCAACCAGGCGGGGGACGTCTACACCCTCGGCCACGACGGCTCCGTCCTCGCGCGGTTCAGCCTGCCGGACGGAGTGAAGTGCCTGGTCGCCGACGACTTCTGGATCTACGCAGGCTGCGACGACGGCAAGGTCTACGACCTCTCCTCCAAACTGCCGTTCGCCGCGTACGACATCGCCGCGGACGTCGACATCTTCTGGCTGGACATCCACGAGGGCATCCTGAACGTCTCGGACCGCGCCGGCCGGCTCACCGTCATCGACCACGAGGACGAACACCAGTGGGCCCGCCGCAGCCAGGGCGAACACGCCTGGATGGTCCGCGCCGACGACCGGGCCGTCTACCACGGCCATCTCACGGGCGTCACCGCCTACGCGCCCGACGGCAGCGGCGAGTTGTGGCACACGGCCACCAAGGGCAGCGTGCTCTTCGGCTGGCAGGAGGACGACGCCGTGTACGCGGGCACGGGGCACCGCGTGGTCCAGCGGCTGTCGAAGGCGACGGGCGCGATCGAGGCGACGTACCACTGCGACGGCGCGGTCTACTCGTGTGCCACGTCGCCGGGCGGGCGGTTCGTCTTCGCCGGGGACGCCGCGTCGTCCGTCTACTGCTTCGACCGGGACGGCACGCGTCTGTGGAAGCTCGGCACGGGTGGCGGCTCGGCGCTGTCGATGCAGTACCGCGACGAGCGGTTGTACCTGGTGACCACCGACGGCTCGCTGGTGTGCGTCGACGCGAGCGAGACGGCGATCTCCGCGGCCCAGCAGGGCACGGTGCCGGTGGCACGGGACGTCAAGCTCGCCGCCGCCCTGCCCACCTACGCACCCGCCACCGCCGTGGCCGCGGTGGCCACCGTCGACCGGGCCCCCTCCGGGGCCGTCGTGGTCGAGTGCGTGCAGGAGGGCGGCCGGCTGCGGGTGCACGTGGTGTCCGAGGGCTACGACGCCTCCTGGAACGTCCAGTTCCCGCGCGCCATACGCCAGCCGGGCGCCCGCTACGTCGTGGACGCTCTGCACCCGGCGGCGAGCGGCTTCTACCGCGTCCGCGGAGACATCCGCCGCCTGCTGTGACAGCTCTCGTGACGGCAGGGGTGCAGCCCCCGCCGGCGGTCGGCCCGTCGGGCCGGGGCTTCGTGGCCGTGGGGGCGCGGGCCGCGCCGCGGTCGGTCTGCTGGTGTGCGGTGTCGCGGCCGCAGGCGTGTGGTTCGCGCTACGGTCGCCCTGTCGCCCTGTCGCCCTGTCGCCCTGTCGCCCTGTCGCCCTGTCGCCCTGTCGCCCTGTCGCCCTGTCGCCCTGTCGCCCTGTCGCCCTGTCGCCGCTGGTCTGCGGGTCGCGCTGTCGTCGGTCCGTCAGGCTGCGGCCTGGCCGACGTTGCGCGGGTCGTGCTGCCGCCTGCCCGCCCGCCGGTCTGCGGCTTCGCCGCCGCAGGCGTGCGGTTCCGCTGCAGGCTGCCTCCCGTCCGGCCCCTGCTGGTCCACTGCCCCAGCCACCGTCGGTCCGCCGGCACATGGCCCGCCGCCGCGGGTCGGCGGCTCCGATAGCGTCTCCCCGCCGACCGCCGACCGCCGACCGCCGACCGCCGACCGCCGACCGCCGACCGCCGACCGCCGACCGCCGACCTGCTGTGCCGCCAGCGGCGGTCTGCGGCTCCCGTTGCCGTCGGCCGGTGGCCGGGGGATTCAGGGACGTGGAGCCGCCGCCTCCACCAGTGCCTCCCGTGCCGCGGCGTGTGCCTCGGCGCGGTCCTCCGGTACCAGACCGATGCGGGTGCGGCGGTCCAGGAGGTCCGACTCGTCCAGTGCGCCCTCGTGCCGGACCGCCCACAGCAGTTCCGCGCGGGTCACCGGGTGGCCCGGCAGGACCGGCTCGGCCAGGGCGGGATCCTGCACCGTGAGGGCGTGGACGGCCGCGGCTTCGGTGCCGTAGCGGCGGACCAGGCGGCGGGGTGCCGGCAGGGTGCGCAGCCGTGCCGGTGCGGCGGCGCCGACCAGGGGCAGTGCGGCGGTGGGGGAGGGGCCGGCGGGAAGGCCCCGGGCGGCGGTCGCGGCGTCCACGGCGTCCTGTGCCATCCGCCGGTAGGTGGTGAGCTTGCCGCCGACGATCGTGGTGACCCCGTCGGCGGACGTCAGTACCGCGTGTCGGCGGGAGATGTCGGAGGTGCGGGCGGGCGCGCCGGCGCGGCCGTCGTCCGCGGACGTGTCCAGCAGGGGGCGCAGGCCGGCGAAGGCGCCGACGACCTCCTCCCGGGCCACCGGCACGTCCAGGGCCGATCCGAGCACGTCCAGCAGGAAGCCGATGTCCGTCTCGGGCACGTCGGGGACGTCCGGGATGCCGCCCTCGACCGGCTCGTCGGTGAGGCCGACGTACACCCGCCCGTCGCCCTGTGGGAGGACGAGGACGAAGCGGTTGGTCTCGCCGGGGATCGGGATGTGCAGGCCCGCCGGCAGCGCGCCGAGCCGCTCCGAGCGCAGGACCAGGTGGGTGCCGCGGGACGGCCGGATCCGGATGCCCTCGACGAGGTCACCCGCCCACACCCCGGTCGCGTTGATGACGGCGCGGGCCCTGATCTCGCCCTCCTCGCCGGTGAGTTCGTCGCGGATCCGGGCGCCCGTGCCGGTCAGCTCCAGCACCCTGACCCGCGTCAGCACCCGGGCGCCCTGTGCGGCTGCGGTCCTGGCCAGGGCGGTGACCAGCCGGGCGTCGTCGGTCACCTTGCCGTCCCAGGACAGCAGTCCGCCGCGCAGGCCGGCCGGGCGTACCGAGGGCGCCAGGTGCCGGGCCTCCGTAGCCGACAGCCGGCGCGGCGCGGGCAGCGCCTGGCGGGGGGTCCGGGCGGCCAGCCGCAGCATGTCCCCGGCCCGGAACCCGGCCCAGGCCAGCGAGGCCTGGGCCCTGGAGACCAGCGGGGTCAGCGGGAGGACGAACGGCTGGGCGGCCACCAGGTGCGGGGCGGTCCGGGTCATCAGCACCCCCCGTTCGACCGCGCTCTCGTGCGCGACGTCGAACTGCGCGGAGGCGAGGTAGCGCAGCCCGCCGTGGATCAGCTTCGAGCTCCAGCGGGAGGTGCCGAAGGCCAGGTCGTGGGCGTCCACCGCGACGACGTCCAGCCCCCGTGCCGCCGCGTCCAGTGCGGCTCCGGCGCCCGTGGCGCCGAGCCCGACGACCAGGACGTCGGCGACCCTGCCGTCGGCGGCCTCGGCCAGTTCCCGCCGGCGGCGGTGGGCGCTGAGGGACGAGCCGGTGTGGGACCTGGTGTGACTCATGGCGTGAGGGTCCTCTCCAGGAGGGAGCGCAATTCGCCGAGGAAGGCCGCGGAGTCCAGCTCCGGATCGTCCTCGTCGGTCATCGTGCGCAGGGACAGGGTGAAGGACTGCACGGTCAGCAGCAGGGCGCGGGACTGCCGTTCGACATGGCCGTGACGCACCGACCCGTCCGCGTGGCCCGCGCGCACCGCGTCGGCCAGCAGGGTCAGCAGCGCCTCCTGGCTCGCTCCGCGCCGGTCCAGTACGTACGGCAGCAGCAGTTCCGGATCGACGTCGATGATCTTGCGGAAGAGCGGGTGCGCCCGGAACGCCTCGACGCCCCTCACCAGTCCGTCCACGAGCCGGGTGCGGGTGTCCGTGCCGGCCGTGGGATCGGGGATCGCCCGGGTGGCCACGTCGATCCACTCCCGGGTCATCAGATCGCCGACCAGGGTCCGCAGGTCCGGCCAGCGGCGGTACAGCGTCATCCGGGAGACGCCGGCGCGGCGGGCCACGTCGGCGAGGGTGGTGCGGCGGACTCCGACGGCCAGCACACAGTCGCGCACCGCGTCGAGCACATGATCGTTGTCGGAACCGTTGTGACGAATAGGCGTCATGTGTCACAGTGTAACGCCCCGGGGCCGGGCGGAAGCAGGACACCGTCGTTCCGGGCACGGCCGCCGGGCCGCCGCGCGAACCGAGCACACCGACCTGTGAGGACGACCGTTCAATGGACATGCTGTGGAACGGCTGGGGCGACCCGGCCAAGGCGGCACCGCTGCCCGACTCGGTGACCGCACTGCTGCGCGACCTGCTCGGCGTCAAGCCCCGCACCACCCCCGCCGTCTCGCTGGAGGACATCCGGCTGCCCGGCACCACGGCGGATCCGGCCGCGCTGAAGGCCCTCGCCGAGGCCGTCGGCGGCGACGACCACGTCCGCACCGACAGCGAGAGCCGCGTCCGTCACACCCGCGGCAAGTCCACGCCCGACCTGCTGCGCATCCGCGCCGGGGACTTCTCCGACGTCCCGCAGGCCGTGGTCCTGCCCGCCTCCCACGACGAGGTGCTCGCCGTCCTGCGTGCCTGCGCCGCGCACGGCCTCGCCGTCGTCCCCTTCGGCGGCGGCACCTCGGTCGTCGGCGGACTCGCCCCCCAGCGCACCGCGTTCATCGCGCTGGACCTGCGCCGCATGGACGGCCTGCTCGCCCTGGACCCCGTCTCGCGCACCGCCGTACTCCAGCCCGGCCTGCGCGCCCCCGAGGCCGAGGCGCTGCTCGCCGCACACGGCTTCACCCTCGGTCACTTCCCGCAGTCCTTCGAATGGGCCACCATCGGCGGCTTCGCCGCGGCCCGCTCCAGCGGACAGGCCTCCGCCGGATACGGCCGCTTCGACGAGATGGTCCTCGGCCTGACCCTCGCCACGCCCGAGGGCACGCTCGAGACGGGCCGTGCCCCGCGCTCCGCCGCCGGCCCGGACCTGCGCCAGCTCGTCCTGGGCTCGGAAGGCGCCTTCGGCGTCATCACCTCCGTCACCGTACGGATCCGCCCCGTGCCGCAGGAACGGATCTACGAGGGCTGGCGGTTCTCCTCGTTCGAGGAGGGAGCCGCCGCCCTGCGCCGGCTCGCCCAGGACGGACCCCGGCCCACCGTGCTGCGCCTGTCCGACGAGACCGAGACGCTGATCGGCCTGGCCCAGCCCGACGCCATCGGCGGCGACCTGGCGCAGAGCGCGGCCGGCTGCCTCGCCATCACCGGCTACGAGGGCACGGCCGAGGACACCGCGCTGCGCCGGGAGCAGGCGGCGGCCGTCCTCACCGCCTGCGGCGGCACCCTCGTCGGCGCCGAACCGGGCGAGCGCTGGGCCCACGGCCGCTACTCGGCGCCGTACCTGCGCGACGCCCTCCTCGACGTCGGCGCCTTCGCCGAGACGCTGGAGACCGCCGCCTTCTGGTCCCGCATCCCCGACCTCTACCAGGCCGTACGCGCCGCGCTCACCGACACCCTCGCCGAGGCCGGCACCCCGCCCCTGGTGATGTGCCACATCTCCCACGTGTACGAGAACGGCGCCTCCCTGTACTTCACCGTCGTCAGCGCCCAGGGCGAGGACCCGGTGGCCCACTGGACCCCCGCCAAGCACGCGGCCAACGAGGCCGTACTGGCGGCCGGCGGCACCATCTCGCACCATCACGGGGTCGGCACCGACCACCGCGACTGGTACGTCCGCGAGGCCGGACCGCTCGGCATCGCGGCCCTGCGCGCCGTCAAGGGCAGCCTTGACCCCGAGGGCCTGCTCAACCCCGGCGTCCTGCTCCCCACCGACTGACGCCCCACCGACGTCCGCCCCACCGACGTCCGTCCCACCAGATCCGGCCGACCCACCCGATCCGCCTGCTTCGGAGGCACACCGATGCGACAGTTCACCGCCGTCGTCAACCCCACCGCGGGCGGCTCCACCGGGGCGGCGACACTGCTGCACCTGGCCCGGCTGCTGCGCGAGGCAGGAGCCGAGCTGGAGACGGAGTACAGCCACAGCCTCGCCCACGCCCAGGACCTCGCACGCCGCGCGGGCGAGCGCGGCCGGATCGTGCTGGCCGT
Source organism: Streptomyces filipinensis (assembly GCF_014649495.1). GTDB lineage: Bacteria > Actinomycetota > Actinomycetes > Streptomycetales > Streptomycetaceae > Streptomyces > Streptomyces filipinensis. The sequence goes on from NZ_BMTD01000007.1 coordinate 230,048, forward strand.
CGGCGGCGACGGGATCGCCGGCGGCATCGGCGGCGCGCTGAGCGGCACCGGTACCGTCCTGGGCCTGGTGCCCGCGGGACGCGGCAACGACTTCGCCCGCGCCCTGAAGCTGCCCGCCGACCCCGCCGCACTCGCCGACCTGCTGCTGCACGCCGAGCCCCGGCCCGTCGACACCATCGAGGTGGAGTCGGCCGTCCACCCGCGCACCGTGGTCCTGGGCAGCGTCTACGCAGGCGTGGACGCCGTGGCCAACCGGCACGCCAACCACGCCCGGCTGCTGCGCGGCGCCGCCTCCTACTACGCGGGCGGTCTGCGCGCCGTCACCACCTGGCGCGCGGCCGACTACCGGGTCACCGTCGACGGCGAGGAACACACGCACCGCGGCTACACCGTGGTCGCCGCGAACTCCCCCTACTACGGCTCCGGCCGGCTCATCGCCCCCGACGCGCGCGTCGACGACGGACTGCTGGACGTGGTGATGATCCGCGACGCACCCCGCAGACTGTTCTTCGCCCTCATGAACGAGCTGAAGACAGGCGCCCACATCCACCGCCCGGAGGTGCGCGTCCTGCGCGGCAGGGAACTGCGGATCGAGGCGGACCGGCCCGTCCCCTACGGCGCCGACGGCGAGGTCGACGCCACGCTGCCCGTGACGGTGCGGGTACGGCCCGAAGACCTGCCAATGCTGTACTGACCGCCCGCGCGGGGGAACTGACACCGCGTCGGTGCAGGACGGGCCGGCCCTGGGTAGGGGAGGAGGACCCGGCCGGGCGCGCCGGCGGAGGAAGGGTGGTCGGTGATGAGTCTGGACCCTGCCCAGGGCGCGGTGCAGGCGGTCGTCCTGTACGACGGACGGCTGCTGCTGGTGGCGGACGGCGACCGGTGGACCCTGCCGTCGGGCACTCCGCAACCGGCCGAGCCGGCCGAGGCCACCGCGGCGCGCGTCGTCTACGAACTCACCGGCTATCTCGTCGACGGCACCGAGCCCCTGGCCCCGCACGACCAGGCCCCGGCCGACGAGCCGTCGGTGGTGGTGTGCCAGCTGCTGAGCGAGTCCCCGTCGGACGGGGCCGCGCTCGCGCCGGAGCAGGTGCGCTGGACGCCGATCCCCGAGACAGCCGGCGCGGTGCTCCCGGCGGCCGTACGCGCGTACCTGCGGGGTCACACGCCCACGTGAGCCGTGCCGGGCCCGCGGTCAGCGTTCCGCCGCCGGATCCGGCACGCGTGCCAGGAACCGCTCCCGGTCGACGATGGCGCGGTCGATCTCGCCCGTCGCGACCAGCTGCCCCGAGGCGTCGACGGCCCGGACCGCGAACGTGAGCCGCCCGCCGGCTCCGGAGCCGGCGGTCTCGGCGCTCACCTCCACCCGGCCCCCGACGGGCGTGGCCCGCAGATGCCGGACCCGCACCTGTGTTCCGACGCTGGTCCGGCCCGGCTCGACGAGGGGCGCGGCGGCCTCGACGGTGGCCGCCTCCATCCACGCGATCAGCCGCGGAGTGGCGAGCACGGGCACGTCGCCGCTGCCCATGGCCGCCGCGGTGTCGGCATCGGTCACCTCGTGGCGCATGCCACCACGCTAGCGTCGGCAGACCCGGCACGCCGTACCGCACGCCCAGTCGTGCCGGCCCCCGCGCACGTCATGTCTTCCGTTTGCGGCGCCGCGTCCAGCGCGTTTCAGTGATTACGGTCCCCCGCAACAAAGCCCCCGGACCCTCCGGAACAACGACCCCGCGGAGTGCTGGCCCCCGCGCCCAGGAGCTGCCATGTCGATGTCCTTCGGTGCACCGTTCGGTTCGTCGGACCCCTTCAGTGAACTCTTCAACCGCTTCTTCGGGATGTCTCCGGCGTCGTCGCCTCCCGCGGTCCAGCGGGTGCCCATAGGCCGGCTGCTGACGGAGTCGTCGCAGGAACTGCTGAACCTGGCCGCACAGCGGGCCGTCGAGGACGGAACGTCCGACCTGGACACCGAACACCTGCTGTGGGCGACCACGAAGGTCGAGCCGTCCCGCAGGCTGCTCTCCCAGGTGGGCATCGATCCCGACGCACTGGCCGACGAGCTCGGCAAGATCCTCCCCCGGGAGTCCGGCGAACCCTCCTCGCAGCCGGGCCTCACCCCCGCGGCCAAGCGCACGCTGGGTGCCGCCTTCGCCCAGTCGCAGGCGGCCGGAGTGTCCTACATCGGCCCCGAGCACATCCTGGGCGCGCTGCTGGGCGACACCGACACGGGAGCGGCCAAGCTGCTGCGCGCCGAGGGCATGGACACGAGGAAACTGGCGGATCTGACCGAACAGGCCGCCCGTGGCGACGGACTTCCCACGGAACGGAAGAAGACACCGGCGACGACGTTGGACGAGTACGGCAGGGACCTGACGGAGGAGGCCAGGGCGGGGAGACTGGATCCGGTGGTGGGGCGGGGGGAGGAGATCGAGCAGACGGTCGAGATCCTCTCGCGGCGGTCGAAGAACAACCCCGTGCTGATCGGTGAGCCGGGAGTGGGCAAGACCGCGATCGTGGAGGGACTCGCGCAGCGGATCGTGGCGGGTGAGGTGCCCGACAGCCTGAAGGACAAGAGGGTCGTCGCGCTCGATCTGTCGGGCATGGTGGCGGGGGCGCAGTACCGGGGTCAGTTCGAGGAGCGGCTGAAGAAGGTCATCGAGGACGTCCAGGCTTCCAAGGGGCGGATCATCCTGTTCATCGACGAGTTGCACACCGTCGTCGGCGCCGGCGCGACGGGGGAGGGCTCGATGGACGCGGGCAACATGCTCAAGCCCGCGCTCGCGCGCGGCGAACTCCACGTCGTCGGGGCCACGACGATCGACGAGTACCGCAAGTACGTCGAGAAGGACGCGGCGTTGGAGCGCCGGTTCCAGCCGGTGATGGTGTCGGAGCCGACCGTGGAGGAGACCGTGCAGATCCTGGAAGGGCTGCGGGACTCCTACGAGGCGCACCACCAGGTCCGGTTCGACGACGCTGCCCTGGTCGCGGCCGCGGAGCTGTCCGACCGCTATGTCACCGACCGGTTCCTCCCCGACAAGGCCATCGACGTGATGGACCAGGCCGGTGCGCGGGTACGGCTGCGCGGCGCGGGGCGGTCCACGGAGGTCGTCAGCCGCGAGGACCGTATCGCGAGCCTGCGCCGTGAACTCGAACAGGCCGTCGCCGTCGAGGACTTCGAGAAGGCCTCCGAGGTGAAGCGGGAGATCGCCGAGGTCGAGGGCGAACTCGCCGGCATCGAGGAACGCCGCGAGGGAGTCGTCTCCGTCACGGCCGCGGACATCGCCGACGTCGTCTCGCGCCGCACGGGGATCCCGGTGTCACAGCTGACGGCGAGCGAGAGGGAGAAGCTGCTCCGGCTGGAGGAGGATATGCACGCCCGGATCGTCGGCCAGGACGAGGCGGTCACGGCCGTGTCCCAGGCGGTGCGCCGCAACCGCGCCGGTATGGGCGATCCGAACCGGCCGGTGGGCTCCTTCCTCTTCCTCGGCCCCACGGGTGTGGGCAAGACCGAACTCGCCAAGACCCTCGCGGCACTGCTGTTCGGTGACGAGGACCGGATGATCCGCTTCGACATGAGCGAGTTCCAGGAGAAGCACACGGTCGCCAGGCTCGTCGGCGCCCCTCCCGGATACGTGGGGTACGAGGAGGCGGGCCAGCTGACCGAGAAGGTACGCCGCCAGCCCTACAGCGTGGTGCTGTTCGACGAGGTGGAAAAGGCGCACCCGGACGTCTTCAACACGCTGTTGCAGATCCTGGACGACGGCCGGCTGACCGACGCCCAGGGCCGCACCGTCGACTTCCGGCACTGCGTCGTCATCATGACGTCCAACATCGGCGCGCACCGGATCCTGGACCACAAGGGTGATGTGTCGGAGCTGAAGGACGAGTTGATGGAGGATCTGCGCGGGAGGTTCCTGCCGGAGTTCCTCAACCGGATCGACGACATCATCATCTTCCACGGGCTGACCGAGGACGACCTCGGCGAGATCGTGGAGCACCTGCTGGACCAGAGCAAGCGCCGCGTCCACGCCCAGGGGATGACGCTGGAGGTCACCGAGGCGGCGAAGAAACTGCTCATCGCGCACGGTCACCAGCCGGAGTTCGGCGCCCGGCCGCTGCGCCGTACGATCCAGGCGGAACTCGACAACCGCATCGCCACCCTCCTGCTCAGCGGCGAGGCCGGACCCGGCGACACCATCGTCGCCGACGTACAGCACGACTCACTGCACTGCACGGTGCGCAAGGGTGGCGACTACGCGGACTGAACGTCCCCGATCGACACGACCTCCGCGCTCGACGGGCCGTCCGGCGTGTCGAAGTGCACCGAGTCCCCGGCATGACGCCCGAGCAGGGCACGGCCGAGCGGGCTGTCCGAGGTGACCAGGTTCTGGTCGAAGGCCTCGGCGGCCTCGCCGATCTGGAGTGTCTCCTGCACGCCGTCCGGGAAGCGGACGGTGACCGTGCTGCCCACGCCGACCACGTCCGTCGAGGGCGGCCCGGCGGCCTCCGCCTGGCGCAGCCGCTCGGTGATGTCCCGGATACGGCGGTCCAGCCGGTCGAGCTGATCGGCGCGCCGCAACTGGTCGGCCTGGTCGGCCTGATCGCCCACATCGGTGGCGTCCTGCAGGGTTCCGGCGACGAGCCGGCGCTCGTCGCGCAGATCGGCCAGCTCCTGCTCCAGCGCGTGCCGGGCCGCGGCGCTGATCGGCTTCGGGTCACCGGCCATTCCGGCTCCTCCGGTCCAGAGGGGGATCGTGGGGAATTCTTACATGTCGGACATTTTCCGCATCGTATCAACGCGGTCCGGCAGGTGTGCGGTCCCGAACCGCGCGGCGAGGACGGAGGAGTGTCCGGGGCTGCGGTGGAGGGGTGGCACATCCGGATATACCGTGATTACGGTGACATCCGGATATATCCGGATGTCCGCATCGTTTTCCTCGCCCCCAGGAGGTTCCCATGTCCTCTAAGCGACGCCGCAAGAAGAAGTCGCGCCGCGGCCATGCCGCCAACCACGGGAAGCGGCCCCAGTGCTGACGAGCCGGACGGCTCACCTCACGCCTGGGGCTCCCTGGCCGCCGACGTGAGGGACATGTCCGCATAGCGGTCACCCGCCACCTGTCCGGCGATCGGCTCCAGCACGGCCAGCTCGTCGGCGCTCAGCGTGATCCGGGTGGCCCCGGCGTTCTCCAGCAGGCGGCCGCGCTTGCGGGTTCCGGGGATCGGCACGACGGTCAGACCGTGCACCTCGGACCGCTGCTGCACCCAGGCCAGCGCGATCTGCGCGGTGGTCGCCCCGTGATCGGCGGCGATCCTGTGCAGGGGAGCGAGGAGCGCGGCGTTCGCCCTGGCGTTGTCGCCGGTGTAGCGCGGCAGCAGCTTGCGGAAGTCGCTGCCGGACAGCTCCTTGTCCGCGTCGGAGAAGGAGCCGGTCAGGAAGCCCCGGCCGAGCGGCGAGTACGGTACGAAGGCGACACCGAGCTCGGCCGCCACGCCCACGACACTGTGCTCCACGTCCCTGCTGAACAGCGACCACTCCGTCTGCACGGCGGCGATGGGGTGCACGCCGTGTGCCTCACGCAGTTCGGCACCGGTCACCTCGCTCAGGCCGAGGTGCTTGACCTTGCCCTCCCGCACCAGCTCGGCCATGGCACCGACCGATTCGGCGAGCGGGATCCCGGGGTCGCGGCGGTGCATGTAGTAGAGGTCGATGACCTCGACGCCCAGGCGGCGCAGGCTCGCCTCGACGGCCTGCCTGATGTAACCGGGGTCGTTGCGGATGGCCCGGTAGCCCGGGTCGTCCGCACGGTATTCGATGCCGAACTTGGTGGCCAGCGTGATCTCGTCGCGGTGTGCGGCCACGAACGGCGCGAGGAACTCCTCGTTGGCGCCGACGCCGTACATGTCGGCGGTGTCGATGAGGGTGACGCCCGCCGCGACGGTCGCCTCCAGCGTCTCGCGGGCGGCGGCGTCGTCGGTCTGCCCGTAGGCGGCGCTGATGCCCATGGCCCCGAAGCCCTGGACGCCGACCAGCGGGCCGCCGGTGCCCAGTTCGACCTTGCGGATCTGTTCGACGGTGTTGCCCATGACGGCGCTCAGGCCCCTTCCGACGCCCGGTGGGCGTCCGCGTAAAAGTCGATCTTGGTGTCCAGCAGGGTGAGGGTGTCGTGCAACTCGGCGATCCGTGCGAGGACATCGCGCCGGGTCCGCTCCAGCATCCGCTGCCGTTCCCCGTAGGACGCGGGCCCCTGGCGGACCAGCTCGGCGTAGCGCACCATGTGCGCCACCGGCATCCCGGTCAGCCGCAGCTTGGTCACGCAGGCGAGCCACTCCAGGTCCCGGTTGTCGAACCGGCGTTGGCCCGCGTGCGACCGCTCCACCTGCGGCATCAGACCGATCTGTTCGTACCAGCGCAGTGTGTGCGGGCGGAGCCCCGTCAACGCCGCGACCTCGCTGATCGTGTAGCGGTCCTGGCCGTCGGGCCGAGGCCGCACCGGTTCCGTGGACGCGCAGGTGTCCACGGGCGAGGACGTCACGGGCGTGCTGTCGATCACCGTCATGCGACCCACGCTAGATCGTTCAAGTGCGCTTCAAGCAAGTGTCCCCGGTGATCATGCTCCTGTTGCAACGGCGCCGTCGCCGCCTTCCGCGCCCTCGCGGTGGACGGCACGCAGGGCATCCCGGCAGCGGTGGGCAGGGGGGCCGTCTCGCCCGGAGCCGGCCTGGGCCTGTTCCCTCCGCGGCGCCGCGAGCCGCGGCCCGGGAGGGCCTGAGCCCCGGCGGCCGCAGGGCCCGCACGCCGCGGCTCAGGGATGGATCTTCTGCCGCGCGGCCAGCATGGCGACGAACTTCTCGATGCGCGCCGCCCGGGTCTGTGGCTTCTTGGCGTCCTGGACGCGGTAGAGGATCGCGAACCGGTTGCGGCTGTCGAGCACGGCGAAGAAGTCCCGCGCCTCCGGAACGGCCTCCAGGGCCGCCCGGAGGTCGTCGGGGACCGTGGCCGCGCCCTGGTTCTCGTACGCCGCCTCCCAGCGGCCGTCCGCCTTGGCCTTCTCCACCTCAAGCAGGCCGGCCGGTCGCATCCGGCCCTGCTCCGTGAGTTCGGTCGCCTTCTGCCGGTTCACCCTCGACCACTTGCCGCCCCGCCGGCGCGGGGTGAAGCGCTGCAGCCAGTGCCGCTCGTCCAGCTTCTTCTTCTGCCCGTCGATCCAGCCGAAGCACAGGGCCGACTCCAGTGCCCCCGCGTAGTCGACCCCGGCGATCCCGGAGTCCTTCTTCGGGATCTTCAGCCAGACGCCCCGCACGCCGGCGTGATGCTCCTCCAGCCACTCCTCCCACGCCTCCTGCGAGGCGAAGGCGAGGACCGGATCGGCCGCCTCGTGTGCTCCACCCGTCTGCGCCGGACCCGACATGTGTCACATCCAAACCCACCCCGGGGACACGGTCAATCGGGCGGCACACCTGATTCCCGCGGACATCCCCGGGCTTGAGGCCGCGCGGCCGGGTTACCCGAACGCCATGGCGAAACTGCATCTTCCCGGGCGCCACCACGAGGACGACGTGGCCGCGGCGCCGCACGTACCGGCGCCGGAGGAGGCCGGGCCCGGCCGGCAGGTCGAGCAGGCCGCCCCCGACACCCCGGCGAAGCTGCCCAGGCGGGCCTGGGCAGCCGTGTTCAAGGGCTCCCTGCGCGAGTTCCGCGACGACGAGCTGACCGACCGGGCCGCCGCCCTGACCTACTACGGCGTCCTCGCCCTGTTCCCGGCGCTGCTGGTACTGGTGTCGCTGCTGGCCGTCGCCGGCAGGTCGGCCACCGACAAGGTGCTGGCCGACCTCAGGCATCTGGCGCCCGGCTCCGCCCGGGACATCATCACGAGGGCCGTGGAGCAACTGCAGAACAACGCCGGCACCGGCTCCGTCATGGCCGTCGTCGGCCTCGTACTGGCGGTGTGGTCGGCCTCCGGCTACGTGGCCGCCTTCATCCGCGCCGCCAACGCCGTCTACGACATGCCCGAGGGCCGCCCGGTGTGGAAGATCCTGCCGGTGCGGGTCGGCGTCACACTGGTGCTGATGGTCCTCGCCGTGGCCAGCGCGCTGATCGTCGTCTTCACCGGCGGTCTGGCCCGCCGCGCCGGTCAGGCGCTGGGGGCCGGCGACATGGCACTGACGGTGTGGTCGATCGCGAAGTGGCCGGTGTTGGTCGTGCTCGTCACGATGATGATCGCGATCCTCTACTGGGCGACACCGAACGCCAGGGTCAAGGGCTTCCGGTGGATCACCCCGGGCAGCGTCCTGGCGCTGGCGATCTGGATGATCGCCTCCGCCGGGTTCGCCTTCTACGTCGGGAACTTCGCCTCCTACAACAAGACCTACGGCACCATGGCCGGCGTCATCGTCTTCCTGGTCTGGCTGTGGATCAGCAACCTGGCGATCCTGCTGGGCCTGGAGTTCGACGCGGAGACCGTGCGGCAGCGGGCCGTCGCCGGCGGCCATCCGCCCGAGGCCGAGCCCTACACCCAGCCCCGGGACACCAGCAAGTGGGACGAGGAGGACGTACGCCGGCTGAACGAGACATGACCCCGGAGGCGGGCGGGGCGCACCACGCCGCAGCACGGTGCGCCCCGCCCCCGCTCATGCCGCGTACCCGCCGTCCACGGAGAACTCCGCGCCCGTCACGTACACCGTCCGCGGTCCCGCCAGGTAGGCCACGGTCGACGCCACCTCCTCGGCCGTGCCGAACCGGCCGAGGGCGGTCATGGCGGCCTGGCCGGAGGCGAAGGGCCCGTCCGCGGGGTTCATGTCGGTGTCGGTCGGGCCCGGGTGCACCACGTTCGCCGTGATCCCCCGCCCGCCCAGCTCGCGGGCCAGCGCCTTGGTGAGACCCACGACCGCCGACTTGCTCATCGCGTACAGCGAGGCGCCGGGGCCCGGCACGCGCTGGGTGATGCAACTGCCGACGGTGATGATCCGTCCGCCGGGTGCCATCAGCGCGGCGGCGGCCTGGGCGGCCAGGAACACCCCGCGCACGTTCACGGCGATCACGCGGTCCACGTCGGCGAGCGACATGCTCTCCAGCGGCTGCATCAGTCCGACGGCCGCGTTGTTCACGAGGACGTCCAGCCCGCCGAGTGCCTCGGCCGCCCGGCCGACCGCCTCCGGCGCCTCCGCCGCGTCCGCGGCGTCGGCACGCAGGGCCACCGCCCGTCGCCCCAGCGCCCGGATCTCCCGCACCAGGTCCTCCGCCGCCTCCTTGCCCTGCACAAAGGTCACGGCCACGTCCGCGCCCTCCTGCGCCAGTCGCCGTGCCGTCGCCGCACCGATGCCCCGGCTGCCGCCGGTGACCAGTGCCTTCCTGCCGTTCAGGGTTGCCCGTGAAGTCATGCCTCCATCCCACCGGCGGGGCGGGGGCAACGCTGGCGGCGAACGGACCTCGACCTGGCGAGGGGGAGTACGGGCCCGCGGGCCCCGGTTCGGCGGCGCTGTCGGCTCCGCCCAGCCGCCCAGCCGCCCGGCCGCCCAGCCGCCCAGCCGCCCGGCCGTCACCGCGGTGACGGGCGTGGACCGGGCGTTGTCAGTGCCGGGCCGTAGGGTGCGAAGCACGGTCCGTCTCCGGAGGCGATGGGGGCAGTGATGCGCAGGCCGGTCGAGGGAGAAGTCCATGTCCACTACGGCCAGCTCTACGTCGAGAGCGATCCGGACAGCTACGGCCCGGACCTCGCCGACGCGTTCGCAGGCCAGTCCTGCGGGCTGTGCGGCGCGGCGATCCCCGGAGCCCTGTGGCTGACGACCGGACTGCACACGGGCGACGTCGGCTTCACCGTCGAAGTGCACGAGGAGGCCCCGCCGTTGGACGCCGGCTGGGAGGACGTCGTGGAGGTGTCCTTCCGCCCCGTCTCGGGCGACACCGCGCTCGTGCTGTGCGCCCTTCGGCGTGCCGCCCGCGGGCGACGAGGTGTCCGTGCCGGTTCCCGTGGCCGATCCGACCGCACTGATCGTGGGGCCCGCGGCCGACTGGACACCGGCGCCGGAGCCGCCCGGGTCGCCGACGGAGGAGCCCGCCGAAGCGGCGCGGTACACCCTGCTGGCCACCCTTGGCGAGCCGTCCCCGCATCTGCGCCTCTCCCAGCCGCACATGGCCGTACCCGCGCTGCTCGGCGCCGCCGGCCCCGACCCGCTGCGGGCGGCCCTCGACGCGGTGTACGCGGGCATCACCGCGTACGGCGACAACTACCCTGCCCTGCTGCGGGAGATCTGGACGGTGTGCGACGCCACCCGCGCCTAGCAGGCGCGCCGAGCCTCCCCCGGACCGGGCTCACGTGGGTGCAGCGCCGAGCGGAGGGTGCGGACGGCCAGGCCGATCGCGGCCTCGGCCGCCTGGGTCTCCCGCAGGGCGTTGAGCATCACGAAGTCGTGGACGATGCCCTGGAGACGCACGGCGGTGACCGGGACGCCGGCCTCGCGGCTTGTTGGCGTAGGCCTCGCCCTCGTCGCGCAGGACGTCGGCCTCGCCGGTGACGAACAGCGCCGGGGGCAGTCCGGCCAGCTGCTCGGTGGTGGCGCGCAGCGGGGAGGCGGTGGTCTGGGCGCGCTCGGACTCGTCGGTCGTGTACGCCGAGTGCTCGGGCGCCACTGGACGCCACCGTGCGGCCGCCGGTGCGGGGAAGGGCCCATGGCATACCGCCGTTGTAGCCACCCTGCATGGTTTCGCCCCGTTCCGCACGTGGTGCGCGCGGTGGCGACGCACGGGTACGGGGAGTGCCACGCCGCCCTCACGATGCGGGGACCACCGCCCACCTACCGAGATCGCCTGCGAGACGCTCGCCGAGCGCACGGGCAGGGCTGGGCGGCCGAGGCGGTCCGCCCTGCCCGGCGCGGCTGCCGAGACCGGCCGGACATGCCTGTGGGCGACGGCGCGGAGCCGGAACACACCGTCGCTCCGGGTCCCGGAGCAGCTCGGCTTCGAGCGCGACCGCGTCGGCGCGGACCACCGCGGCGCGTCGCGGTGTGGCTCACCCGCGCGCTGCCATGAGCGAACGGTGCCGCGACCTGCGGTCACCCCCGTGGGGGCGCGGAGCGGGCGCGCCGGTGGGCCGCGACACGCTCGCGGGTCGCGCAGCGCCGGGAGCAGTAGCGGCGTTCGGGGCCGGGCCCTTGGGTGATGAAGACGTTCCGGCAGGCGGCCGATGCGCAGAGCCTGCCGGGCGGGAGCTGGCGGTCCCAGAGGAGAACGGTCAGGGCCAGGCACGACGAGGCGAGGAACCACTCGTCCCAGGGGGCGTCGTCGTCGCGGTCGAGGTGGGGATGCCAGGGCGTGCCGCCGCCGTGTGAGGTCAGGCGGAGCGGTCCGGTGTGTCCGCCCAGCAGACGGTTGAGGGTGACGGCAGCCTCGTCGGCGTGCTCCGCGGCGAAGACCTCCCGCAGCCGGTCGGCGACCTCCCGCATCCGTGCGACGTCACGGGCCGTGAGGTCGACGGGGCCCTTCTCGCCGTACGCGCGCAGCACCTCCGCGAGGCGGTCGGAGCCGGGACGGTCCTCGGCGAGGGCGTTGACGAGGGCGGCGGTGCGGCGCGCCATGGTCAGGACGGAGTGCCGGGTGGACCAGTCGCCGTCGGCATCGTGGGAGGACACCCGCGCAATGTAACGCATATTGCGCAGTTTTGAGTTACCTCCATAACGTCACCCCCGTGCCAAGGCGTTACTCGATGGCTTTCTACTTCGCGGGAGCGGTGGTGGCCCGCACCGGCGACGAGATGGCGGGACCGGCGCTGATGCTGGCGGGATACGCCGTCGCCGGGTCCGCCTCCACGGCGGCGGCGCTGCTCGCGGGCATCACAGCCGCGGCGGCCGCCGGGGGGCCGGTGCTCGGCGCGGTGCTCGACCGGCAGCAGCGGCCGGGACGGCTGCTGGCCGCGGCGCTCGCACTGTACGCGGCCGGCCTGGTGGCCATCCTCGTGGGGCTCGGCCGGCTTCCGCTCATGGTCACCGTCGTGATCGCCGTACTGACCGGTTCGCTGGGGCCGGCGCTGTCGGGCGGCTGGACGGGCCAGCTGCCGCGCGTGGCCGCGGACGGCCGGCTGCCACGGGCGAACGCGCTCGACGCCATGACCTTCGGCATGGCGAGCCTGGCCGGACCGAGTCTGGCCGGGGGCCTGGCCGAGACGCTGGGGGCGTCGACGGCCGTCGTGGTGGCGGCGGCGCTCATCGGCTCCGCGGCGCCTGCCGCGTGGAGGCTGCCGGGGCGTCCCGTGCCGTTGCGGGAAGCGGAGCGGGGTCCGCTGATCGGCGACCTGGCCGCCGGACTACGGGTCGTCGTCGGCAGGCGCCGGCTGGCGCGGGCGACCCTGGTCTCGGTCGTGTGCTGCGCGACGCAGGGCATGCTGACGGCCTGTGTCCCGCTGCTGGGCGCCCATGTCCTCGGCGGCGCGGGGCGCGGCGCGCTGCTGCTGTCCTGTACGGCCGTCTCGGCCCTGGCGGCCAACGCCGTACTGGCACGTTCTGCCCGGTCGGTGACCCCCGACTCGATCATCCGGGCCGGTGCCCTGATCCAGGCCGCCGCGCTCGCCCTGGCGGCGACGGACCGTCCCGCCGGACTCGTCCTGGCCCTGCTGCTCATCGGAATCGGCGAAGGACCACAGCTCACCGCCCTGTTCGCGATACGCCACCGGGAGGCTCCGGACCGTCTGCGCGGCCAGATCTTCACCACCGGTGCCAGTCTGAAGATCACCGGTTTCGCGGCGGGCGCCGCACTCGCCGGTCCGCTCGCGACCTGGTCCCTCCCCGGCGCCCTCGCAACGGCATCGGGCGTGACGGCCGCGGCGGCGCTGGCCTTCCACGCCGTACCGCTGGACGCCCCCGGAGCGCCGTCACCGGCCTCCTGCTCGGCCGGCCCGGAACGGTGCCGTTCGTCGAAGGGAGCGAAGAACGCATCGCCACGACCGGGGACGGACGCGGCCGAGCAGGCCCGGAACGCCGGCAACCCGCCGTGGCCCGGACAGATGACGGATGATACGTGTAAACCATAACGATCTCGGCCCAGCTCTTGTATCCTCACCGATCCGTCCTAGCCTCCGGCCATGGCATTTCTTTCAAGTCGCCGCAGAAGGGCCCGCCTCGCTCCGGAGCTGGACGACCAGGAGCTGGGCAAGCTGCTGAAGTCTCTCGTGGCGACCACCAGGACCGGCACCTTCGGCACCACCGAGCTGTGTGTGGCGCAGATGTCCCGGCTCCTGGAGCAGGACCCCGGCGACTGGGACCGCCGGACGCACCGCATGGACGTCCTGGCGGGATACCTCGCCGGATCCCAGCTGCCGCGCTCCTGGGTCACCCGTGAGCCCCGCAGCGCGAACGCACTCGTCCTGCACGCCTGGACCCAGGTGGCGCGGGCCCGTACCGAGGGGCGCCTGGAAGACCCGGCCGGCACCGTCGAGACATGTCTGCGGGCTGCAGAGCTCGCCCCGGACGACCCGGCTCCCTGGGTGGCCCTCCTCGCGGTGGCCCGTCTGGAGCGCCGGGAGCAGTCCCAGGTCTTCGGGGTGTGGAACGAGGTGCTCGCACGCGACCGCTGGAACCGCGAGGCCTATCTGAGCATGCTGGCCTACCTCAGCCCGGAGGAGGCGGGCTCGCGCATCCAGGTCCTGGAGTTCGTGGACACCCTGGGTGCCCGCATGCCGGCCAACGCACCGTGCGTCGCGACCGAACTCACCGCCCAGGTCCTGCAGTACCACGCCATCCTCCACCGCGGCGGGTTCGAGGCACTGGTGGCGCGCAACCACTGGTCCCAGGCGATGGCCGCACAGGCCCTCGACCGCGTGGCGCACACATGGGCCCAGCCCGGTTTCCTCCGTCACGCCAAGGCGGTCGCCGACCTCAACCTCCTCGCCTACGCGCTGATGGCCGCGGACCGGCGCGCCGAGGCGCGGCCCGTCTTCGAGGTGATCGGCGGCATCGTCACCCCCTGGCCCTGGCAGACCGGCGGCGATCCGGTGGCGGAGTTCGACCAGACGCGACAGAAGGTGAGCCCCGGCATGTGAGCCGTGGCGGCGGCTTGAACTGACACCGCGTCAGCCCTTTCCCGGTTCCAGGCGGCGACGCCCGCTCGACGACGAGCGGCGCGGCGCGCCGGACCGGCCCCGTCCCAGGGTTCGGCGACACCCTTCGGCGCCGGGCGAGACCGTTCCCGAGCGGGCTGGGGCTCGGGCAGCCCCCGCGGCGCTCAGGCGCGGTCAGGCACGGTCAGGACGGGGAGACGGGGCCACGGTTCACTCGGCGGCTTCGGGCTGGGGCTCCTCCGCGCTCGCCGCGGCCGGCTCCGAGCCGGCGGGAAGGGTGTAGAAGACGGACGAGCCCTGCTTGGTGCGCTGGGCGTTGTTGCGGGCCACGAGGTTCTCCAGCGTGGTGCGGATGACCTTGGTCTGGATCGCCCGGTCGGGATGTGCCTTCTCAAGCGCCTCGGCGACCTCCGCCGCGGAGCGGGGCTCCTGCTGGTCCGCGAGATGGCGGCGGACGAGCTCGACGAGCGTGGGCTGCGCCGTCGGGGCCGCCGCCTTCTTCGCCGTGGGCTTCGCGGCCACGGGCTTCTTGGCGGACCGCTTCCTGGGCTCGGACTGCTCCGTGGCCGCCTTCTTCGGCGTCCGGCGTGTGCCGGCGGTGGCCGTGGTCTTCGTCCGCGGGCCGGGCACCACGGCACTGTCGGTGGTGGCGGGTGCGCCCACCGAGGTCACGCCGAGCGCCTGCTGCATGCTCGTCAAAACGGTGTGATCATGCTGCAGGGCGGTCAACTGCTCCTGCAGCGCCACGATTTCTGCGGTGATGCGTTCCTGTTCCTTGACGTTGTGCTCCAGGTCGTTGGTGACCTGGCTGACGTACTGCGAGGTCAACTCGGTGACGGGTGTGGTGGGCTCAGGCATCTGTCGCTCCGATCGTGAGTGTGGTGCGCTCCTTTGCCTCAGGTTGCGGCAAGCGGGGAGCGGGAGTTGTGCTGCGGCTTCCCGCAGAGCGGGGTTTCCTGTGGGGGTGTCCCGACACTGGGATGATACGGGTGGCCCGACCTGTTTCGACTGAGTGAATCCTGTGCGTTGTGCCGGCATACGCCATTCCCCCCTTGAGGATGCCGAAGGCCGGCGAGTCCGGCCAGGGCGGATGCACGAGGCGGCGGATTCCCCGATGACGCACACCATCGGGTGACACGGTGGCGGTGAACTCCCCTGACGTGTCCGGCCTGCCGTGTGTTCGCGGACGGTACACCCGTGGTGTGTCCGCCCGGGGGCGCGGCAGCGGACGTGCCCGGGCGGGCCGGGCGGGTGCGTCAGGGCCGAAACCGCCTCCGATCGGTGACCACCGGGCCATCACGCCCTTCTCCCGGGGCCGTTGGGGCGCGGTCCGCAGACGCCACGGAGCCGCCCGATGCGCCGCCCCCGGCGCGTCAGCATCTCGATCATGGCGGATGGGGAGATACGTCCCGCGAAGGCCGCGGACGTCGAGCCGGTGGCCGAGCTGCGGGCCGTGGTGATGAGAGCGGACCTGGAGCGTCTCGGCCGGTACGACGAGCGCCGGGTACGGCAGCGACTGCGGGACGGGTTCGCACCGGACCACACCCAGGTGATCGAGGCGGGCGGTGTCCTGGCCGGATGTGTGGGGCTGCGGCCGGCGCCGGACGGTCACTGGCTGGAGCACTTCTACCTCGACCCGAACCTGCAGGGCAGGGGCATCGGATCAGCCGTGCTGCGGATGGTGGCGGAGCGGTGCGACCGGGAGGACAGCCGGATCCGGTTGAACGTGCTCCAGGGGAGCCGGGCCCGCCGGCTGTACGAGCGCCACGGCTTCACGGTGGAGAGCGAGGACCCGGTGGACGTGTTCATGGTCCGTGAACCGGCCCCCGCGCCCACCGACGCCCCGTGACGAGGGCACCCGCTGCCGGGATCCGACCTCAGACCCCTCTTCGCACCGCGGGACACGACACCGCCGTGAACGCCCCGGTGGTGGCCCGGAGTTGCGGCAGTCGACGCGTGTCCCATCGCCGCCGCGCCACGGCCGGACACTCGGAGCGGCCGGAGCAGATCAGTCCCTGCCGCCGCCCCGGACCCGCGGGCCGACCGCCGGCTCAGGAAGAGGCGCGGGACAGGTCCTGGAGGACCTCCACGGCCTGCCTGGCCTGTTCGTAGGGCACGAAGAGGTGGTCGTGGTGGAAGCCGGCGACCACGTTGCAGCTCAGGCCCGCGTCGGCCAGCGCCCGGGAGACGGCCGCGGTCAGACCGACCGCTGCCAGCGCGGAGTGCACCCGCAAGGTGATCCATCCGGCCACGTAGTCGTACGCCATTCCCGCCGCGTCCGCCTCCGCCTGAGGCACGACGAGGGTCAGGCCCTCCTGCTCGGCGACCATCACCACGGGACTGACGCCGGACGGCACCCCTCCCTCGGCCATCGTGAAGACAAAGCGGCCCGGATTCAGCTCCGGACGCATGCCGCTGAGCAGTGTCTGCAGATCGGTCTCGCCGGGCACCGGCCCAGCCTACGCGGCGACCGGCCGCGCGCCGGGCAGGCGAGCCGTGACGGTCCTCCACGTGGCCCGGCGGCACACGGTCGGCCGCCCGGCCGCGTCATGTGTGTGCGGGTGTGCCGGCTGCCGTGCCGTCGCTGACGTGCAGGACCGCGTCCACCGCGCCCAGTGTCGCCTGGTCGAGCGGGAAGTAGCCCTGCCTCGGGTGTGTGTCCGTACGGGTGCGCGCGGCCGGGTCCGCGGTTGCCGGTTGTTCCAGGCGCCAGGTGCTGGTGCGGCTCTGCAGGCGGCCCTCATGGGTGTCCGGGGCGGGTTCCCGAAGCCCCAGAACCTCGCTGCGGCCCAGGCTGCCGACGACGCACACGTACCGTTCGCCCAGCAGAGAGGCCACGATGGCGCCGGCACCGGACCACTGGGCGGCGAGGTCACCCAGGCTCCAGACACTGGAGTTTCGCTGCAGGTGGAGGTTGTGCGCGAAGACCAGGGTCGGGCCCCGCCGCTCCTCGATGGCCCGGATGTCCAGGAGGTTCTGGGCCATGAGCGCGTCCCGGGTGGCGGCCAGGCCGGCTATCCGCGGACTCGGTTCCAGGGGCTGCGCCGACTGCTTGTGGTAGCGCAGCAGGTCGAGGCCGGCGGTGAGGTGTGTCCTGGCCCTCAACCACGCGGCGCGGGAGGTCGCCGCGATCAGTTCGGGGGCGCGGCCGTAGAGCGAGACGAGCATGTCGTCGGCGATCGACCGCAGTCGCTCGGCCTCGGCGGTGGCACCGGGCGACATGGTGTGGTCCAGGACCGCCTCGGGTCGGCTCCACCGTGTGTCGTCGCCGGTGAGTTCCGCCAGGTCGAGGTCGAGTCCCAGGTAGTCGCGGGCGTGTTCCAGACAGGCCCGTGGGCTGGGTGCGGTCGTGGTCTCCAGCGGCGCGTCGAAGCCGTGGAAGGCCAGACGTTCTGCCGGCGGCCGGTTCCGGTTGTGCTCCCGCATCCAGCTGACGAGCCGCCGGTTGGCGTCCTGGTCGCCGAAGCCGTGGGAGAAGCCGTCGCGCATGAGGGCGTCGAGGCTCCCCGTTCCCTCCTGGACGTAGTCGTTCACGGCGAGGGCCGCCACGCGATCGGTCTCCAGGGCGATCGACCGGAAGCCGTGGTCGGCCAGCCGGGCGAACAGCTCGTTGCGGACCCGTCCGAAGGCCGGTTCCTGGTGTGTGGGCTCCCCGAGCGCCAAGAGGTCGCATGACGGGGTCACGAAGTCGCGGATGTCCTGACTCATGGATCTCAATCGTATCTTTGAAAGATCGGTTGAGGCTTTGCGGAACCACCGCGCTCGCCCACCGCTGTGTTGAGGTGCGGACTGGGATAAAGTCTCAACCGGTGAGCACCCTGCGACCGACCGACCTCGCGCGCGAGCACGGCATCTCGACGCAGGCGGTGCGCAACTACGAGCGGCACGGATGCATCCCGCCCGCCGAGCGCACCGCCAGCGGCTACCGGATCTACACCGAGCTGCACGCGGCAGCGCTCCGCGCCTACCTGGCGCTCGTCCCGGCGTACGGCTACGCCGCGGCCGGGCAGATCATGAACGCCGTCCACCGGGACGCACTCGACGAGGCCCTGGCGACGGTCGACCGCGGCCACGCCCAGCTGCTCCGGGACCGCGACACCCTCGATGCCGTGCGCACGGCGGTACGCCACCTGACAGCGGAGTCCCCGGCGGCCCCGGCCCCCGCACCGGATCCCGGAACCCGCACCGTAGGCGAACTCGCGCACCAACTCGACGTCACCCCGGCGACCTTGCGCAACTGGGAGAGCGCCGGCATCCTCACGCCCGCCCGGGACCCGTCCACCGGATACCGCGTCTTCCACGCCGACGACATCCGCGACGCCGAACTGGCCCACCTCCTGCGCCGCGGGGGCTATCCGCTCGACCACATCGCGACCGTGGTCCAGCAGATCCGCTCGGCCGGCGGCACGCAGGCGCTGTCCGCCTCCCTGGACACCTGGCAACGCAAACTCACCGCCCAGGGCCTGGCCATGCTGCGCGCCGCCACGCGTCTCAGCGCCTACCTCGGCAGCGAGAACCACGCACTCCCTCCAGGCCGTTCATGACGCGTCGAGCGGACCAAGGCACCGCCTGCGGACCGGCATGGCCCGCGTCACGGCTCGGCTCAGCCGACGGGCGCCGCCGCGAAAGGCGCCGGCCGCTATCCTGCGGTGGATGAGAGTCGGCACCCGACAGACCCGGCTGGTGGTGCTGCGGGGCAACAGCGCCTCGGGCAAGTCGTCCGTCGCGGCCGGCATCCGCGCCCGGTTCGGCCGTGGGCTCGCCCTGGTGGCGCAGGACAACCTCCGCCGTGTCGTGCTGCGCGAGCGGGACCGGCCGGATGCGGCGAACATCGGTCTGATCGACACCGTCGCCCGTTACGCCCTGGACGCCGGCTATCACGTGGTCGTGGAGGGCATCCTGTACGCCGACCACTACGGCGCCATGCTCGCGCGGCTGCGCGCCGACCACCGGGGGCCGACCCACGGCTACTACCTCGACGTGCCGTTCGGCGAGACCCTCGCCCGTCATGCGACCAAGCCGATCGCCGGCGAGGTGAGTGAGGCCGACCTGCGGGACTGGTACCGGCACCGTGACCTGCTGCCCGGCGGAGCGGAGACGGTCGTCGGCGCCGGCAGCTCCTTGGCGGAGACGGTGGAGCACATCATGCGCGACACCGGACTGGCCGTCCTGCCGCCCCTGGACCTCTGACTCCGAAACCGCCCTTGCGGCCGGGCTGTCGACGAGGACGAGGGCGGGACCGCCCGCGAGTCCAGCCGTGGCGCGCGCTCACCCGTCCTGCCCGGCGGCCCGGCTGGGGCCCGTGTCTGCGGAGCTTCCAGCCGGGCGTCCTCGTCGCCTCAGACGCCGGAGGCAGGCGTCTGGAAGTAGTGTCCCTTGTCGAGATCTTCGAGAAGAGCCGGGTGTGCCGGCTCCCAAGCCAGCAGTTCGCGGGTCAGGGTGCTCGACACCGGGGCGTCGAGTCCGAGGAAGCCCGCCAGCCAGCCGAAGTGCTCGGCCGCGGCCCCGGGGGCCACGGAGACCACCGGCACGTCGAGGTGCCGGCCGATCACCTCGGCGACGTCACGGATCGCGACGCCCTCCTCCGCGGCACCGTGCAGCACCGATCCGGCCGGGGCCCCTTCCACCGCCAGGCGGAACAGGTGTGCGGCGTCCAGGCGGTGGACGGCCGGCCAGCGGTTGGCACCGTCGCCGATGTAGCCGGAGACGCCCTTCGCGCGGGCGAGGGCGACCAGCATGGCCATGAAGCCGTTGTCCCCCTCACCGTGACAGGTCGGCGAGAGCCGTATCACGGACGAGCGGATGCCACGCGCGGCGAAACCGAGCACCTCCTGCGCGGTGACCGCCCGGATCGAGACCGGGGATCCGTCGGACGTGGGCATGTCCCGTTCGGTCGCCACGCGTCCGGGCGTCAGGCCCGCCACACCGGAGGCGAGGACGAACGGCCGGCCGGTGCCGGCGAGCGCTTCGCCGAAGGCGTCGACGGCGCGGCGGTCCGCCTCGGCGGCGCCCCGGAAGTCACCGCTGAAGGCGATGTCGTGCTTGAAGGCGAGGTGGATCACCCCGTCCGACGCGGCGGCCGCGTCCCGCAACACGTCGACGTCGTCGACGGTGCCGCGGACGACCTCTGCGCCCGCCGCGCCGAGCGCGGCGGCGGAGGCGTCGGAGCGGGCGAGCCCGAGGACCTGGTGCCCCGTCTCGATGAGTTCGGGTACGACGGCGGATCCGATCCAGCCGGACGCGCCGGTGACGAAGATGCGCATGGGAGAGCCCCCACCTGTCGATGTCAGTGACTGTCATAGACGCTACACCTGATGTCAGTGTCTGTCATCACGTAAGATCTCCGCATGGGGAGATGGGAGCCGGACGCGCGCGGACGCCTGGCGGCGGCCGCACTGGCGCTCTACGCCGAGCGCGGGTACGAGCAGACCACCGTGGCGGAGATCGCCAGGAGTGCCGGGCTCACGGAGCGGACCTTCTTCCGGCACTACGCCGACAAGCGCGAGGTGTTGTTCGCCGGCGCCGGTGAGCTGGAGGACCTGTTCGTGCGGGCGGTCGCCGGTGCCCCCGCGCCGGCGGCTCCGCTCGCCGCGCTGACGGTCGGTCTGGACGCCGTCGCGGAGATGTTCGCCGACCGGCGCGAGTTCGCACGCCGGCGGCACGCGGTGATCACGGCGAACGCGGAGCTCCAGGAGCGCGAGCTGATCAAGCTCGCGTCGCTGGCGGCCGCGCTGGCCGGCGCCCTGCGCGGTCGCGGCGTCGCGGAGCCGGCCGCGAGCCTGGCCGCCGAGGCGGCGGTCGCCGTCTTCAAGATCGCTTTCGAACGCTGGATCGCACCGGCCGAGGAAGCCTCGATGCAGCAGCTGATCCGGGAGTCGCTGACCGAACTCAAGGCCGTGGCCTCGGGCGCGTAGCAGTGCCGCGGCGGTCACGACGCCTGTGGCGGCTTGACGTTCAGATAACGATCTACCGACGGCGGGCACGCGCTTTCATGGAATCTACATACGATCCTGCGCATGAACAGAGCTGTGAAGATCGGCATCGCCGGTACATCCACCGCGCTGCTCGTCCTCGGGGGAATCGGTACCTACAACATCGTGCACGGCTTGGTCTCCGGTTCGGCCGGTGACGACACCTCCCAGGCAGCACGCGGTTTCGACCCCTCGGCGGTGTCGAGTACGCCCCCGTCGGGTGCCGAGGCGAAGAAGCTGGCCCGCGCGTTCCTGGACACCTGGTCCCAGCAGCACCTCGACGGTGCGGCGAGCGACACCGACGTACCGGACGCCGCCTCGCAGGCACTGCGCGACTACGCCCGCGGCCTGCACCTGAAGAAGCTGTCGTTCGACCACATCCTCGACGCGGGACCGTCGTCGGTGACGCAGGGGGCCACCAAGGTCACCTTCGACGTCACCGCCCGGGTCGCGGGAGGCACCTGGAGCTACCAGAGCGCGGTGGCGGTGCGGAAGAGCACGAACGGTCAGCTGGCGGTCCACTGGAACAACTCGGTGCTCTACCCGGGCCTCGGCGACGGCCAGTCGCTGACCGCGGGCAAGCTGCCGCCCGGCTCGGCCGGCGCCAAGGTCGTCGCGAGCGACGGCAGGACCGACCTGTCGCGTTTCGCGTCGCTGCGGGACATCGCGGCGGCGATCGGCAAGAACGCGAAGGCCACCGGCGGCAGTCCCGGAACGGGCGTGGCCGTGGTCGACGGCGACGGCGCGGGCGTGGAGACGCTGAAGGTCTTCTCCAAGGGCCGGCCGGCGACCGTCAGGACCACCATCGACGCCGGCCTCCAGTCAGCGGCCGAGCGCGCCGTCAAGGACGCCCACCTCCAGCGGAAGCCCGCCGGGACCGTGGCGCTCGACTGGCGCAACGGCCACATCCTCGCGATCGCGCACACGGGCGACGACGGCGACATCGCCATCAACGGCATCAAGTCCCCCGGCTCCACGATGAAGATCGTCACCGCGGCGGCCCTCTTCGACAGGGCGGGGCTCACACCGAGCAGCCCGGCGCCGTGCACCGACTCCCTGATGGCCAACAGTCAGCTGTTCCACAACGACTCCGGAGTCCGGGCCGACCCCGGCTCCTCCCTCGCCCAGGCGTTCACGGTGTCCTGCAACACCTCCTTCATCAAGGACGGCTTCCACTACCTCGTGCACGACGGCGACGCCTCCGCCCTGCACGACGAGGCCGTGAACGTGTTCGGCCTGGGCAGCTGGTCCATCGGCGGCGGGGTCGCCACCACCGATCCGAGCATTCCGGCGGACGTCGAGGGCGGCGACCAGGCGGCCCAGTTCATCGGCCAGGGCAAGGTCACCGCCACGCCCCTGGTCATGGCGTCCGTGGCGGCCACCGTCCGCAACGCCGGCTTCGAACAGCCGGTCGTCCTGCCGGGCCAGCACCAGGAAACCGCGCCCCGGCCCCTGTCCGCCCGGACGGCCGGCTATCTGCAGTCGATGATGCGCGGCGTCGCCACCAGCGGTACGGCCGCTCCGCGGCTGGGCGGACTGGTGGGGGTCGGCGCCAAGACCGGCACCGCGGAGGAGGGGGACCACACCAACGGCTGGCTCACCGCGTACAACTCCCGCATCTCGGTCGCGGCGCTCGTCGAAGGCGGCAGCTCGGGCGTGGACTCGGCCGGATACGTGGTCCGGCGGCTGCTGACCGGCGGCTGAACCCAACTCCCTCGCGGGAGGCGGCGCTTGCCCCTGTCCGCACGCCGACGGCGTGGCGACGGTGACGTCCCGGGCGCTCGGCGCCGCCCCGTCTTGCTCAGTCGGTGACGAGGGCGAGGGTGAAGCCGTCGTAGCCCTTGGAGCCGACCGTCTGGAGCGTGGTGGCGGTCAACCGGGGGTGCCCGGCGATGAGTTCGGTGAACCGGCGGACCCCCTGCACGCGGGGGTCGTCGCTGGCCGCGTCGGTGACGGCGCCGTCGCGGACGACGTTGTCGCCGACGATGACACTGCCGGGTCGCGTCAGCTTCAGCGCCCATCGCAGGTACTCGGGGTTGGCGGGCTTGTCGGCGTCGATGAAGACCAGGTCGAACGGGCCGGCTTCCTCGGCTTCGAGCACGGGCAGCGAGTCCCGGGCGTTGCCGACGCGGATGTCGACGAGGTGATCCAGTCCGGCGCGGGCGATGTTGGCGGCGGCGACGGCGGCGTAGTCCGGATCGCTCTCCAGCGTGACCAGGCGGCCGTCCTCCGGCAGGGCGCGGGCGAGCCAGATGGTGCTGTAGCCGCCGAGAGTGCCGATCTCCAGGATCCGGCGAGCGGCCCGGAGCCGGGCGAGCAGGTTCAGCAACTTGCCCTGGTTGGGAGCCACCTGTATCGCCGGCAGCCCGGCGGCGTCGCTGTCCTCGGCGGCCGCCAGCAGGGCGTCGTCCTCCTCCACGAGCAGGCCGTTGAAGTAGTCGTCGACGGCGGTCCACGTCTGCTGAGACACGGTAGGTTCCCTTTCAGTACTCACTAAGTTCCGAAAGGGAACGTACTGGAGGAGTCCAGCGGCCTGTCAATGGCTTTGCGAGCGGAAGCGGTTGCCGAAGCAGTTGAGGCGCTGGCTTGGAGTGGGGGAGGGCAACCGCTACCTGATACTCGGCCCCGGGGTCGAAGAGGCGGGCGGCGCCGGCCTCGACGTGCCGCCGCCGCAGCAGGTGCCGGCGGGCATGTACGGGCCGGAGCCGGGACGTCGTCGGGCTGGGCGGCGCCCTCAGGACCGCGCCCGGGTGAAGTGCGTGACCGGGCGTTCGAGGCGTTCGCCGTCCACCGTGATGTCGACCGCCTCGTTGTAGAAGGCGAGCAGCCCCCTGATCGCGGCCACCGCGGGCAGCGGCTCCGGGTAGCTCCACGCGATGTCGGGCGGGACGTCCGCCGCGCCGTGCGCAGCGCGCCAGGACCAGTACCGGGCGGTGCCCTTGTAGGGGCAGCCGGTGCGGTGGTCCGTGGGCTGGAACAGGTCGAGGCGGACGTCCTCGGGTGGAAGGTAGTAGCGGGTGGGCAGGCCGGTCTCGAAGAGGAGGACCGGCCGGCGGGTGTCGGCGACCACCCGGCCGCCGATCTCGACGACGACGTGCCGGCTGCTGGGGATCGCGTCGGCGCGTCTGTGCGGGTCGCGCGGGTGGACGAAGATCTCCTCTTCCTCCTCGTACCAGTGGTCCAGGCCCCTGCCCGTGCGCCGGAACCACTCGAAGGCGACGTGGCCGGCCAGGTCCTCCGAGGGAAACGTCCAGGCCGCGTTCTCCAGCAGCTCACCGTCCAGCAGGAGGTCGTAGAAGAGCGTCGATCCGGTGTGGGTCCCGGTCGGCGGGTTCTTCGCCGGGCGCAGCAGGTCCTCACGCACGTCCGCGCGCGGGAAGGCGTAGAGCGGCACCGGGACGCCGGGCTCCCACACGAGGAGCGGACGCCGGCTGTCGACGACGGTGACCTCGCCCGTCCGGCCGCGCACCCAGCGCTCGCTGGGCTCCCAGAGGAGGCCCTCCGGGGTGGTGTGCGACGGCCGGGCGGTGCCGTGGGTGGTCATGGCCGGACCTCCTTCTCCCTCGTCGTGAGGCGGCTCCATGCTGGCGCAGCGGCGGGCCGCGTGCCAGGCGGGCCGTCGCACCCGAAGGGACCCGCGGTGAAGCCGCACTATGCATGGGCATACGGAATGATGCATACTCT
This sequence comes from Streptomyces filipinensis, assembly GCF_014649495.1. Taxonomy (GTDB): domain Bacteria; phylum Actinomycetota; class Actinomycetes; order Streptomycetales; family Streptomycetaceae; genus Streptomyces; species Streptomyces filipinensis. The sequence goes on from NZ_BMTD01000007.1 coordinate 254,745, forward strand.
TCCTATGTCCAAGGTCCTCACTTCCCTTCCGGTCGGCGAGCGCGTCGGTATCGCGTTCTCCGGCGGCCTCGACACGTCGGTCGCCGTCGCGTGGATGCGCGACAAGGGCGCCGTCCCGTGCACCTACACCGCCGACATCGGCCAGTACGACGAGCCCGACATCGCCTCGGTGCCCGGCCGTGCGACCACCTACGGTGCCGAGATCGCGCGCCTGGTCGACTGCCGCGCCGCCCTGGTCGAGGAGGGGCTGGCCGCACTCGCCTGCGGCGCGTTCCACATCCGCTCCGGCGGGCGCGCCTACTTCAACACCACGCCCCTCGGCCGCGCCGTCACCGGCACCCTCCTGGTCCGGGCCATGCTTGAGGACGACGTGCAGATCTGGGGCGACGGCTCCACCTTCAAGGGCAACGACATCGAGCGGTTCTACCGGTACGGCCTGCTCGCCAACCCCCACCTGCGCATCTACAAGCCGTGGCTGGACTCCGACTTCGTCACCGAGCTGGGCGGCCGCAAGGAGATGTCGGAGTGGCTGCTCGCGCACGGGCTGCCCTACCGCGACAGCACGGAGAAGGCGTACTCGACCGACGCCAACATCTGGGGCGCCACCCACGAGGCCAAGACCCTGGAGCACCTGGACACCGGCGTCGAGACGGTCGAGCCGATCATGGGCGTGCGGTTCTGGGACCCCTCGGTCGAGATCGCCCCGGAGGACGTGACGATCGGCTTCGACCAGGGCCGGCCGGTGACGGTCAACGGCAAGGAGTTCGCCTCGCCGGTCGAGCTGGTCATGGAGGCCAACGCCATCGGCGGCCGGCACGGCCTCGGCATGTCCGACCAGATCGAGAACCGGATCATCGAGGCCAAGAGCCGCGGCATCTACGAGGCGCCCGGCATGGCGCTGCTGCACACGGCGTACGAGCGCCTGGTCAACGCGATCCACAACGAGGACACCCTCGCCCAGTACCACAACGAGGGCCGCAAGCTCGGCCGCCTCATGTACGAGGGCCGCTGGCTGGACCCGCAGGCGCTGATGATCCGGGAGTCGCTGCAGCGCTGGGTCGGCGCGGCGGTCACCGGCGAGGTGACGCTGCGGCTGCGGCGCGGCGAGGACTACTCGATCCTCGACACCACCGGCCCGGCGTTCAGCTACCACCCGGACAAGCTGTCCATGGAGCGGACCGAGGACTCCGCGTTCGGCCCGGCGGACCGGATCGGCCAGCTCACCATGCGCAACCTCGACATCGCCGACTCCCGCGCGCGACTCGAGCAGTATGCGGACCTCGGCATGGTCGGCACCGAGCACCCGGCCTTGATCGGCGCGGCCCAGGCCGCCTCCACGGGTCTGATCGGCGCGATGCCCCAGGGCGGCGCCGAGGCGATCGCCTCCCGGGGCGAGGTCTCGGAGGAGGACGCGGCCCTGGACCGCGCCGCGATGGAATCCGGCACGGACTGACGCCACCCGGCGGGCCACCCGCCTCGGGCAGCGGGCCCCGCCGGTCTCACACCGGCGGGGCCCGTCGCCGTACGCCGGGCAACGGCGCTGCCCGGTGTCCGTACGGCACGGCGAGTGGGGCAGCGGCGCTGTGGCCCGCGACGGCCTGTCCGGCATCGCCCGCCCGTACCGCCGCGGCAGGGGCGCCCGCGGCTCTCGTACGCTGTGTGACGTGCCGTCCCCCCGTCTGCAACACGTCGCCGTCCTGGTGCTCGAAGGCGCGAAGCCGCTCGATGTCGGGATCCCGGCGCAGGTGTTCACGACGCGGGCGAGCATGCCGTACGAGGTGCGGGTGTGCGGGGCGGTGCCCGGCCTGGTGGCGGGCGGTGACGGGCTGTCGTACCACGTCGCCCACGGCCTGGAAGCCCTCGCGTGGGCGGACATCGTCTTCCTCCCCGGGTACCGGTTCCCGGACCGTGAGGACCCGCCGCGGTCCGTCGTCGACGCCCTGCTCGCCGCCCACGCCCGGGGCACCCGGCTCGCCGCGATCTCGACGGGGGCCTTCGCGCTCGCCGCCACGGGCCTGCTCGACGGCAGGCGCGCGACGACGCACTGGCACTACGCACGGGCCCTCGCGGCGAAGCACCCGCTCGTCCGGGTCGACGAGAACGTGCTCTTCGTCGACGAGGGCAGTGTGCTGACATCGGCCGGCGCCGCCTCCGGCATCGATCTGTGCCTGCACATCCTGCGCAAGGACCTCGGGGTCGCCGTGTCGAACCACGCGGCGCGGCGCCTGGTCGCCGCCCCCTACCGCAGCGGAGGCCAGGCCCAGTACGTGCCGCGCAGTGTGCCCGAGCCGCTCGGCGAGCGGTTCGCCGCGACCCGCGAGTGGGCCCTGCACCGCCTCGCCGAGCCCCTCACCCTCACGGTGCTCGCCCGGCATGCCGCGGTCTCGCCGCGCACGCTCTCCCGGCGCTTCGTCGAGGACACCGGCTACACGCCGATGCAGTGGGTGATGCGCGCCCGCGTCGACCTGGCCCGGGAACTGCTCGAACGCTCGGAACGCGGCATCGAGCAGATCGCCACCGACGTCGGCCTCGGCACCGGCACCAATCTGCGGACCCACTTCCAGCGCATCCTCGGCACCACCCCCAGCGAGTACCGGCGCACCTTCACCCAGGGCGAGTAGCCGGGCCCTGGCGCGATCCTTGCGAACCATGGCGCTCACGACACGGTCATCCGCGCCGACGGCAGGCGACGCTGGTGGCGCACCGAAGACCATCAGCACCCAGCAGAATCCAAGGGACACCCCTCATGACTCGCATCGCCATCAATGGGTTCGGCCGTATCGGACGCAATGTGCTGCGCGCACTGCTCGAACGCGACAGCGACCTTGAGGTCGTCGCCGTGAACGACCTCACCGAGCCCGCCACCCTCGCGCGGCTCCTCGCCTACGACACGACGGCCGGCCGACTCGGCCGCCCGGTGACCGTCGACGGCGACGCCCTCGTCGTCGACGGCCGTCGCATCACCGTCCTCGCCGAGCGCGACCCGGCGCGGCTGCCGTGGGCCGAACTCGGCGTGGACGTCGCGCTGGAGGCGACCGGCCGCTTCACCTCGGCGAAGGCCGCCCGCGCGCACCTCGACGCGGGCGCGCGGAAGGTACTCGTGAGCGCGCCGTCCGACGGCGCCGACGTCACCCTCGCGTACGGGGTCAACACCGACGCGTACGACCCGGCCCTGCACACGATCGTCTCGAACGCCTCCTGCACCACCAACGCGCTCGCGCCGCTGGCCGCCGTGCTGGACGAACTCGCCGGGATCGAGCACGGGTTCATGACCACGGTGCACGCCTATACACAGGAGCAGAACCTCCAGGACGGTCCGCACCGGGACGCCCGCCGGGCCCGCGCCGCCGCCGTCAACATCGTGCCCACCACGACGGGCGCGGCGAAGGCGATCGGCCTGGTGCTGCCGAACCTCGACGGCAAGCTGTCGGGCGACTCGATCCGGGTGCCCGTCCCGGTGGGCTCGATCGTCGAACTCAACACGACCGTCGCACGCGACGTGACCCGCGAGGACGTGCTCGCGGCCTACCGCACCGCGGCACAGGGCGCGCTGGCCGGCATCCTGGAGTACTCGGACGACCCGCTGGTCTCCGCCGACATCACGGGCAACCCGGCCTCCTCCGTCTTCGACTCCCTCCTCACCCGCGTCGACGGCCGTCACATCAAGGTGGTCGCCTGGTACGACAACGAATGGGGCTTCTCCCACCGTGTGATCGACACGCTGGAACTCCTCGCCGCGCGCTGACCGGAGACCCGGACCGGGGCCGGATGCCCGGGCGCGGTCCAGGAAACGCCGAGGTCAGCCGCGTGGAGTGGTGGCAACACCCTGCGGCGGCGTAGGGAAAGCCCCCCATCCGGTCCGGTGACTGGCCGGCTGTTCCGCTCGCACGGGCGTGCCGAGACTCGACGGCATGACGACATCCACTCATGCCTCGCTCGACGCCGGGGTGCCGCCCGCCCGTTCCCGCCGGTCCGGCCCCGCGGCGGGCAGCGACTTCGCCCGGCTGTCCCGGCGTATCGCCGAGGCGGGTCTGCTGAGGCGGCGCCCTGGCTACTACACGGCACGGCTCGGTCTGGTGATCGCGCTGACGGCGGCGGGCTGGGGGGCCTTCCTCGCGCTCGGGGACACCTGGTGGCAGCTGGCGGTGGCCGCCTTCCTGGCGCTGATGTCCGGACAGATCGCCTTGGTCGCCCACGACCTGGCGCACCGGCAGGTGTTCCGGCGGGGCGGGCCGAGCGAGACATGGGGCCGGCTCTTCGGCAATCTCGGGATCGGCATGAGCTACGGCTGGTGGATGAACAAGCACACCCGCCACCACGCCAACCCCAACCACGAGGAACTCGACCCGGACGTCGCCCCGGACATCCTCGTGTGGTCCACGGCCCAGGCCCGGGACAGCCGTGGTCTGGCCCGGCTCATCGGCGGCCACCAGGCGTGGCTGTTCTTCCCGCTGCTGACGCTGGAGGGCTTCAACTTGCATGTCGCGAGCGTGCGCGCGCTGCGCTCGCCGGGCATGAAGCACCGGCTGCTGGAAGGCGGCCTGCTCTTCCTGCACCTCGCCGCGTACGGGTCCGCGCTGTTCCTGGTGCTCCCGCCCGGCAAGGCGGTGGCGTTCCTCGCCGTGCACCAGTGCCTCTTCGGCGTCTACCTCGGCTGCACCTTCGCCCCGAACCACAAGGGCATGCCCACCTTCAGCGGTGACGAGCGCCCCGACTTCCTGCGCCGTCAGGTCCTCACCTCCCGCAACGTACGCGGCGGCCGGTTCACCGATGTGCTGCTCGGCGGGCTGAACTACCAGATCGAGCACCATCTGTTCCCGAGCATGCCCACCCCTCATCTGCGGCGGGCCCAGGGCATCGTGCGCGAGTACTGCGCGGAGATCGGCGTGCCGTACCACGAGACCGGCCTGCTCCGGTCCTACCGCGAGGCCCTCACCCACCTGCACCGGGTGGGGGAGCCGATCAGGCGGCGGCGTAAGGCATCCTGACGGCCTCCTCGCACCCGCTGACGGCTCGTCGTCCGCCGCGGGGACCCGCCTCAGCCCGCGAGCAGCATCGCGGCCTCCACGGCGCCGAGCAGCGCGAGGTACACCCACGCGTAGGCGCGGTCCGGGATCCGGGGCGGGCGGCGCCGCAGCACCGCGATGACGGGCAGGGCGCCGACGAGCAGCGCCCCGGCGGCACGGAGGTCGACGAGGCCGACCAGACGCAGATGGGTGTCCGCGGCGAGGGGGCCGGCGCCCGTCGCGCAGAGCGAGAGCGCGGTGGCGGGCAGCGCGATGGCGAAGGTGAGGGGGTTGGCCAGCGCCGTCGCCACACGCATCGGGTGCCCGGCCCGGCGCAGCGCGGGGACCGTCATGACGCTGCCGCCCACGCCGAGGAAGGCCGCCAGGGCGCCGATCGGCGCGCCGAGGACCGCGGGCAGGGGCCGGGGCACCCCGCGGCTCGCCTCGGTCCGGGCCCCGCGGGTCTCCTCGGTCCGGCCCCCGTGGCTCGCCTCGGCCGGTCCGCGCCGCCGCAGGAAGCCCGGGCGCAGCAGCAGATCGACGATGGTGAGGGCGACGTACACGACGAACCCCCAGTGGGCCTGACCGGCCGGGGCGTGCCGGGTGGCGAGCGCACCGGCCGCGGCCCCGGCCGCCAGCAGGAGCAGCAGCGCGCGGCTGCCGCGCAGGGCACGGAGGATGCGCCGGGGCGTGACGGCCGTGGCGAACCCCGCGTTCACCAGCATCACCAGGGCCGAGGTGGCCGTCGCCACCCGTATCGCGTCCGCGCCGAGTGCCGCGTTCGCCCACACCAGGACCGGGACCGCGACGAAGCCGCCGCCGAACCCGAACAGGACCGTCGTCACGCCGGTCAGAAGTCCGATGCCGAGAAGTACCACGTCGTTCACAGGGCCACCTCATCAGCCACCACGACCTGCTCGCATGCGATGCCCGGCAGCATTCCTTCGAGACTCGGCCCCTACAGTGACCGCGTGAAGAACGTCTCCCTGGACGAGGTCGACCATGTGGACCGGGCCGTCCTGCCCATCGGCACCGACTACCCGCCCGGCCATGTGCTCGACTGGCACCAGCACCGGCGCGCGCAGTTCCTCTACGGTGCGACGGGCGTCATGGTCGTCGACACGCCCGAGGGCACCTGGACCGTCCCGCCCGAGCGGGCCGTGCTGATCCCGGCCACCACGCGGCACCGGGTCCGTATGCTGGAGGTGAGCACGCGGAGCCTCTACGTCGAACCGGCTGCCGTGCCCTGGTGGCCCGTCACCTGCACGGTCGTCGACGTCCCGCCCCTGCTGCGCGAACTGCTCCTGACGGCCGTCGAGTTCGAGGCCGACTACAGCCTCTCCGGCCGGGAAGGCTGCGTCGTGGCACTCCTCCTGCATGAGATCGCCGCGCGCACCCCGCTCCCGTTCCATGTGGCGGTCCCCGCCGCCGCCGACCTCGCGGCGCTCTGCCGTGACTATCTGGCCGCCCCGGACACCGGCGTCACCAACGCGGCATGGGCGGCGCGGGCGGCCATGAGCGAACGGGCCTTCACCCGGCGCTTCCGCGCCGAGACCGGCGAGAGCCCGGCCGTCTGGCGTACCCGCGCCCGTCTGCTCGCCGCCGTGCCGCTGCTGCGCACGGCGTCGGTCACCGAGGTCTCCGGCCGTCTCGGTTATGCCTCTCCGGCGGCCCTGACCGCCGCCTTCACCCGCGCCTTCGGCATGCCCCCGTCCCGCTTCACCACAAGCCATCGCCGCGGCGGCGGGACACACCGCGAGGACGGGCCGGCCGCGGGCGGGGATGCCTGAGGAGGACCCCGCCGTCGGCCGGCATGTCACCTTCCGGGAGGAACGCCGAACCACGCCGCCCTCCGGGGCGGAGCGCCGGCACGCCCCCCGGCCGCCGTAGCGCGCCCGCCGGACACCGCCGGGAGGCCGCCGGCCCGGTCCTGCCGCGCGCGGGGCGGGGCCGGCGGCCTTCGCCCGGCCCGGGCGCCCCCTGGACCCGCGCCCTCCCACTCGTCACGCCGTGCGCGGCGGAGAACAATGTGTCCCAGAGGCAGACCGGACCGCCGGGAGGCGTCATGAGCACATCGGCTGAGCCAAGGGTGTCCGGCCTTGAGGTCCGGTCCATCGACTACGTCCCCCTGGACGAGCGGCACGGCAAGCTCTGGCATCTGGGCCCGCTGTGGTTCATGTCGAACGCCCAGATCGCGACCCTGGCCGTCGGACTGATCAGCATCACCGAGGGCGGCAACCTGATCTGGTCCCTGCTGTCCATCGTGGCCGGCACCGTCATCGGCACCTTCTTCATGGCCTTCCACTCGGCGCAGGGCCCGCAGCTGGGCCTGCCGCAGATGATCCAGTCGCGCCCCCAGTTCGGTTACGTCGGCGCCCTGCTGGTGTGGCTCTTCGCGTATGTGCAGTACGCGGGGTTCAACGTCTTCAACAGCATCCTCGCCGCCGAATCCCTGCACGCCACCCTGCACGGCGGCGTCAAGCTGTGGGTGGTCGTGGTCACCGTGGTCGCGCTCGTCATCGCGCTGGTCGGCTACGACATCATCCACAAGGCCGAACGGGTCCTGACGTACGCGTTCCTGGTCATCTTCGGGATCTTCACCGTGGGTGTCCTCGTCACCCTCCACTACCCGGCGGGCTCCTTCGACCTCGGCGCCTTCAAGTGGACCCCGTTCCTCGCGCAGTTCGGCGTGGTCGCCGGCTACCAGATCAGCTGGGCCATCTACGTCTCCGACTACTCGCGCTACCTGCCGCCGGACGTGACGGTCCGCAAGACCTTCTACTGGACGTACTTCGGCTCCGCGCTCGGCGGCATCTGGCTGATGGTCCTCGGCACACTGCTGGCCGCCTGGGCGGGGAAGGGCTTCGACACCATCAGGTCGATCAACGCGGCCGGGGACAAGGTGTTCGTCGGCTTCGGCGCGATCGTGCTGCTCTTCGCCGCGCTGGGCCTGGTGTCCGTCACCGCGCTGAACATGTACGGCGGTTCGCTGACCCTCATCAGCGGCATCGACTCGTTCAAGCGGGTGCGGCCCACCCTGGGCGTACGCCTGCTGACCCTCGGTCTGACCGCGGCACTCTCCCTGGTCGGCGCACTGGCCGCGACCTCCAACTTCCTCGCGAACTTCAACAACTTCCTGCTGCTGGTGCTCTACCTGTTCATCCCGTGGACCGCCGTGAACCTGATGGACTACTACGTCGTGCGCCGCGGACACTACGCCATCGCCGAGATCTTCAACCCGCACGGCATCTACGGCCGGTGGGGCTGGCACGGCATCATCGCCTACCTGGTCGGCTTCGCCGTCATGATCCCCTTCTTCTCCGTGGGCACCCTGTACGTCGGCCCCGCCGCCAAGGCGCTGGGCGGCGCGGACATCTCCCTGTTCATCGGCCTTCCGGTCTCCGCGCTGCTGTACTGGTGGCTGACCCGCTCGATCGACGTGGACGCCGAGACGCGCCTGGCCCAGGCCGAGGCGGAGGCGCTGGAGCAGGCGGCACACGAGCACCGCGAGCCCTGAGGGCTAATGAATACGACAAATGGGTACTTTACGTAAAGGTAGACGCAGGCGACATGTGAGTGTCGTCAGCCCGCCTCGGGGTTTTGACCAGCACGTTCGTGGGCTCGGCGAGCGTCGGCTGCTGGTCCTCGGCTCTGGTCGAAGGGATGCCGGACATGAACGAGGACACGAGGAGCCTGCACCCGGAGCAGCCACCGGCGGACAACCCGCGCCCGGCGGTGTGGGGCGACCCCGCCCCGCTGGGACTGGCCGGCTTCGCCCTGACCACGCTGCTGCTCTCGATCATCAACACCAACCTGTTGAAGGAGAGCGCCGCCATCGTGCCGGTACTGGGCCTGGCCGCGTTCTACGGCGGTCTCGCCCAGTTCGCCGCGGGTCTGTTCGAGTTCCGCCGCGGCAACACGTTCGGCGCGACGGCGTTCGTCTCGTACGCGTCCTTCTGGCTGTCCTACTGGTGGATCGCACCGCGCCTGGCACTCGCCGGTGGCGCGCACAACGCGCTCGGCCTGTTCCTGCTCGGCTGGGCGATCTTCACGGCCTACATGGCCATCGCCGCGCTGCGGGTCAGCCTGGCCGTCCTGACGGTGCTGGTGCTGCTCGCGCTCACCTACCTCTTCCTGGCCATCGGTGCCTTCCAGACGGGTGCGGAGCCGCACGCCATGACACAGGTGGGCGGCTGGTTCGGCATCGCCACGGGACTCGCCGCCTGGTACGCCTCGGCGGCGACCGTCATCAACGAGTCCCACGGCCGCACCCTCATGCCCGTGGGCCCACGCCGGCCCGGCGTGGCTCCCCCGGTTCGGGAGGAGCGCCGCGCCTGAGGCCCTGAAGGACGGTCGGCGGTCGCTTCACCGGCACCGCGACGAGGACGTCGCCCAGGCCCCCGGGCGCTGCCCTCCGCCGTGCCGCAGGCGGGCTGAAGCCGTGACGGCCGCCGGCCCGCACGCGTGAACCGCTTGCGGGCACCCTCCTCGACCTCCGCTGCGGCCTCCTGCCCCGCGGGCCGTCCCGGATCTCCTCCGCGGCGATGTCACAGCCGGCCGGGCTGTCTCGTCTCAGATCGCGAAGAACGGCTTCGGGATCAAGGAGGCGATGGTCATGGCGGTGTCCGCGGGGACCCGGGTGAGCCGGGCCGAGGAGTTCGAGCGACTGCGGCCGCTGCTGTTCTCCCTCGCCTACCGCCTCCTGGGCAGCGTGAGCGAGGCCGAGGACGCGGTGCAGGAGACCTGGCTGCGCTACGACCTCTCCGCGACCCGGCCCGCATCGACCAGGGCGTTCCTCTCGGCCACGGTCACCCGGATCTCGATCGACGTGCTGCGCTCGGCCCGGGTGCGGCGCGAGGAGTACGTCGGGCCGTGGTTCCCCGAGCCGCTGCTCACCGACCCGTACCAGGACCCGGAGCACGCGGCGGAGCTGGCCGACTCCCTGTCCACCGCGTCGCTGCTCCTGCTGGAGCGGCTCAGCCCCCTCGAACGCGCGGTGTTCGTGCTGCGCGAGGTGTTCGCCTTCGGGTTCCCCGAGATCGCCGCGGCCGTCGGGCGCTCCGAGTCGGCCTGCCGCCAGCTCGCCGTACGCGCGCGCCGCCACATGCGCGCGGGCAGGCCACGGTTCGAGGCCGACCGCAGGGAACGCGAGGAACTCGCGGCACGGTTCTTCGACGCCTTGCGGCACGGCGACGTCGACGGGCTGCGGGACCTGCTCGCCGCCGACGTCCGGATGGTCGCGGACAGCGGCGGCAAGGCGCCGCGGTGGTCCGGGGGACTCTTCGGCGCCGACCAGGTGTGCCACATGCTCGCCGTGCTCCTCCCCCCGTTCGCCGCTGTCGGCGGTGTCATGGAACCACGCCAGGTGAACGGCGATGCCGGCGCGGTCTTCCGCGACCGCGACGGCAAGGTCGTCAACACCTGGACACTCGACGTCCTGGACGGACGGATCCAGGCGATCCGCACGGTCACCAACCCCGACAAACTCGCCCACCTGGGCCCCGTCGCGGACGCCTGGGCCCTCCTGCGCGAAGCACACCGGGCCCGCCTGGACGCGGGGTTCCAGGACCCACCAGCCCTGTCCACCCCACCGGAGCCCGCACCGGAAGCAGATCAGGAGAACCGGACGTGACCAGAATCGGCGTCATCATCGGCAGCACCCGCCCCGGCCGCAAAGGCGACCGGGTGGCCGCCTGGGTGAGGGACACGGCGGCCGGACACGCGGGCGGCACCGCGGACTTCGAACTCGTCGACGTGAAGGACTACGCGCTGCCGCTGCTCGACGAGGCGGTCCCGGCGCGCATGGCGCCGGGCGGACGGCCGCACACCCGGCGCTGGGCCGAACGGATCGGGTCCTACGACGCCTTCGTCGTCGTCACCCCCGAATACAACGCCGCCCCGCCGGCCGCGCTGACCAACGCCATCGACTACCTCTACGCGGAGTGGGGCGGCAAGCCGGTCGGCTACGTCGGCTACGGGGTCTTCGGCGCGGTCATGGCCGTCCAGAAGCTGCGCGCCCAGGCGGGCGTGCTGCGCATGGCCGACATCGGCCCGCAGGTGGCGCTGACACTGCGCGAGGACTTCGAGAACTTCGCCGAGTTCCGTCCGCGGGAGCTGCACGTCTCCGAAGTGCACGGGCTCGTCGACGAACTGCTGGCGTGGGCGCGGGCGCTCGCCCCGCTGCGCGCGCGGTCCCGGGCCACGGCCGGGTCGCACCCACGGTGAGGAAGCACACGTGATGTCACCTCGCGAGGAGCCGTTCCGTCAGTTGTGTGTGGCCGGAACCCGGCCGGCCACGTCCGTAGCAGTCCGAGGAGAACAGGGGAAGCCGCATGGCCATGGAGGAGACCACCCGTAACAAGGAGATCGCCCACCATCTCAACGAAGCCGTGAACAGCGGTGATCCGGACGTCATCGCGAAGACGATCGATGAACTGGTCACGCCGGACCTGGCGTTCCACGCGCCGGTCCCGATGGGCATGACGGGGGCCCAGGCACTCAAGCAGGTGTGGTCGGTGCTCCTGGGCGCGTTTCCCGACATCCATGTCACGGTCGAGGACGTGATCGCCGAGGGGGACAAGGTCGTGGCCAGGAACACGGTGACCGGGACCCACCGGGGCGAATTCCGTGGTGTGCCGCCGACCGGCAGGTCCGTCAGCTACGGCGAGATCTTCGTCCTGCGTTTCCAGGACGGCCGCATCGCCGAGATCTGGGGCGTCGTGGACGTCCTCACGCAGATGACGCAACTGGGCGCCCACTGAGGTATGCCCCGGAAGGGCCGGGAGCAACGCCCGCCGAGGGTCGGCGAGTTGGGACGGACCGGCCCACGCGGTGACCGCGTGCGCGAGCGCACTCCCGGCCAACGCTCGCTCCATGATCGCTGAAAGAGGTGAACCGGGCGCCGGAGCCGCATGGGGCGACAACCCCTCGGGCATGCCCTGGCCATGCGTCCCCTCGTGATCATGTCCGCGCTGGCGGCTGCCCTCGTCCCGGCCGCCGCCCCGTCCACCCACGCCGCCGCCGTGCCCCCCGGACACGTGTACTTCTGGCCCGAGCCCGACCAGATGGGGCCCGGCGGCGCCTGGGACTACGCGCCACCCGGCTACAAGGAGGCCGACCCCCGTGTGAAGCGGCACGCGTACTCCTTCGACTCGCACGCCCCCGTCACGGTCTACGCGATCAGCTACCGGCCCGACGGCTGTCTCTACCGTGCGATCCGGCCCGACGACTACGCCAACTCCTGGGAATGGGCGCAGAGATTCGACGGCGTCAGCGACACCACGATGGGATGCCAGCCGGGCTGAACCACACATGCGACCCCTTCTGCCGGCCGGCGCCGCGCTCCTGGCGCTGGGCCTGTCCCTGACGGCCTGCACGACGAGGGCGGACACGTCCCCCCGCCCCTCCGCCGACGACGTGGTCAAGGCCGCCACGCGGCGACTCACCGACGACTGCCTCGCCCACCGCGGCCTCGCCCCGCCCCGACCCGGCGCCCGCACACCCTCGCCCGCCGCGCAACAGCGGCTCTCCGACGCGCTGTTCGGCACGGGCCCGGCGGAACTGTCCGTCCGCCTGCCCACGGGCTATGTGGTCCGCGCCCACACGGACGGCTGTCTCGCGGCGGCCCAACGGCGCCTGTACGGCGACCAGGTGCGCTGGTTCCGTACCTCGGTGGTCGTGAACAACCTGCGGCCGGAGGCCACCGCGACCCACCGCACCCTGGCCGAGGTCCGCGCCCGGCACCAGGCCGAGATCACCGAGTGGCAGCGGCTGCGGACACATGCCGTCACCGAAGCCACCGTCCTCCTGACCCGTCACCCGTGAAGGCGACGCATCGCAGACCAGTGGCACCGGCACCGGTGCCTTCGACCGAAAGGAACCCATCGTCATGACCAAGCGCCTCGCCGCCCTGCTCGTCGCCACCGCCCTGTCCGCCGGGGCCGTGCTCGCCACCTCCGCCTCCGCGCAGGCGGTGCCCTGCGGCAGCGGGAACTTCTGTGTGTGGACGGACGCCAACTTCCAGGGGCTGAAGATCGAGCACAGCGGGGACGACCACTGGTGGGAGGGTGACATGGCCGGGTACGACTCTTCCTGGGCGAACCACGGCATCTCCGGGCCCGGGGTCAAGGACCATGTCCGGGTGTACTCGGGCCGCGAGCTGTCGGGCCATGTCACCATCTGCCTGGCCCCGGGTGAGGAGGTCGGCTACAACGCCGCCGCGAACGACCAGGGCGGCTCGCACACCTGGACCATGAGCTGCTGAACCACCGGCCACCAGCCGTCAACGCGGCGCGGCGGGTCTACCCGTGGTCGGGGAGGCTCTCCAGCATGGCCCGTGCGGTGGCGGCAGCGTCGTAGTCCTCGCTCACGCCCGGAACGAGGATGATGTCGCCCTCGATGTGCCGGGACCGCAGGGGGGCGATGGCCTGGTACGCGTCGGAGTCCCACCATGCCCGTGCCTGCTCGATCGACGGGAAGCCGATCACGATGGCATGCCCGGGCCAGGAGCCCTCCTTCACCTCGTGCGCGGCGCCGTGCACGAGGAACCGGCCGCCGTACGGCTCGAAGGTGGCGGTGATGCGGGCGATGTACTCGGCGATCTCCGGGTGCGGGGCGGCTTCCTGAAGGTGGGCTATCGCGTAGGCGGACATCGGGTCCTTCCCTGTCGGTCGGCTGCTGACATCCACCATCCTGCCGTGGGCGGGCGCCGGGGGCGATGACCTTCCGGGTAATCGGGGCCGGGGGAAGGCGTGTGCCTTCCCCCCTCTACCGCGTTGTCCATCTGCCTGCCTTGTTCGTTCCTTTCGCACTGTTCGCCCGGAGTGAACGCGCCGGACTTCCCGCACCCCGACGGGTAGGCCGCAGCTGAGCGCGCGGAGCGCGACGGTACGGCACGGAGGTGGGTGTTGGTCATCGGCACGGCTCGGCAGGCCCCGGCGACCAGGGCGGAGATCGCGTACGACGAGGCGGGCAGCGGCGAGGCCGTCGTGTTCGTGCACGCGGGCTGCGCGGACCGGCGCATGTGGGACGCGCAGTTCACCGCCCTGGCGGCCGGCTACCGGGTGATCCGCTACGACTGGCGGGGCCGGGGTGCCTCCGCGGACGCGGTCGGGGAGTTCGGCCACCATCTGGATCTGATCGCGCTGATGGACGAGCGCCGTGTCCGACGGGCCGCGGTCGTCGGGGCGTCCGACGGCGGCAGGATCGCCCTGGACGCCGCACTGACCAGGCCGGACCGGTTCCGGGCGCTCGTCCTGGTCGCCCCCGGCCTCTCGGGGCACCAGTGGCCGCGGACGATGGTGGACCGGGCCCGGCGGCGGCTGCACGCCGTGGTCCCGGCGGAGCGGCTGCGGCGCTACGAGGCGGGTACCGCCGAGCGGATCGAACCCGCCGACCTGGACGCCGTCGCGGAGGCGGACGCGGAGTTCCTCGTGGCGGGGGAGGGCCGGGACCGCACGGCGGTGTGTCCCGAGGTGTGGCGGCGCGCCGTGGAGATGGGCCGGCTGACCCGGCAGCGGATCTGGAGCGCGCCCCGCGCCACCGAACTGCTCCCGCGGCCCCCGGCCAGGGGACGCCTCGCGCAGGTGACGACCCCGACGCTGGTGATCAGCGGCCTGTGCGACGTACCGGAGATCCGGGAGGTGTCCACGCTGCTGCAGCAGGAGATCCCGGGAGCACGGCACATCGAACTGCCCGACACCGGTCATCTGCCGCCCCTGGAGCGGCCCGTGGAGGTCACGGCCGCGCTGGAGGGGTTCTTCGCGTCCCTGGGCGCGGATCACCCGGCCACGGCCGCTGACGGGCGCCCGGACGCGGGGGGCGTGGGGACTTGAGCCCGCCGAGCCCGTCCGGCGGCGCCGGCCCGGGCCCGCTCCAGCGCCCGCGCGCGGTCCGCCGCGCAGCCCACGCCCCACACGGTACGGGCCGCGGCAGCGCCCTCGGCCGCACACTCGGCATAGACGACGACCTCGGACGTCCCGTCCGGTGCGCGCCGAGCCTGCTCCTCGTACGCCAGGACCCGGACGTCCGTACCCTGCCCCTCCCCGGGGCCGGCCGCGTCCAGGTACTCCGTCCGGAACAGTGCGCCCAGCCGGTCCGCGGTGATCTCGCCGCCGTCGGCGTCCGTGTGTTCCTGGACCACGCGCGCGAACTCGATCTGCAGACGGCGCGGAAGCTCGAAGCCGTGCTCCTGGCGCATCAGATAGGCCACGCCGCCCTTGCCCGACTGGCTGTTGACCCGGATGACGGCCTCGTACGAGCGGCCGACGTCCGCCGGGTCGATCGGCAGATAGGGGACCGCCCACCGGGCTCGCTCCAGCGGCACACCGTCGTGCGCGGCCCGCGCCTCCATCGCCTCGAACCCCTTCTTGATCGCGTCCTGGTGGGAGCCGGAGAAGGAGGTGTAGACGAGGTCGCCCGCGTACGGATGGCGGGGGTGCACCGGCAGGCCCGTGCACGCCTCGACGGTGCGGCGGACGCCGTCGATGTCGGAGAAGTCGATACCGGGATCGACGCCCTGGGCGTGCAGATTGAGGCCGAGGGTGACCAGGCAGACGTTGCCGGTGCGCTCGCCCCCTCCGAACAGACAGCCCTCGATGCGGTCGGCGCCCGCCAGCACGGCCAGTTCGGCGGCGGCCACGGCGGTGCCGCGGTCGTTGTGCGGGTGGACCGACAGGGCCACGTGCGCCCGGCGGGACAGGCTCCGGCTCATGCGCTCGACCTGGTCGGCGTAGACGTTGGGCGTGCCGCACTCGACCGTCGCGGGCAGGTTGAGGACGATCTCGCGGTCGGGGCCCGGCTGCCAGACGTCCATGACCGCCTCGCAGACCTCCAGCGCGAAGTCCCCCTCCGTCTCGCTGAAGAACTCGGGGGAGTACTCGAAGCCCAGCTCGCAGTCGGCCAGTCGCTGTTCCGCGTACCTGAGGACGTGCTCGGTGCCGCGCACGGCGAGGGTTCTGCACTCCTCCCGCGTGGCGCCGAACACCACGCGGCGCAACAACGGAGAGGTGGCGTTGTAGAGGTGGACGGTGGCGGCGCGGGCGCCGGCCAGGGAGCGCACGGTGCGGTCGATCAGCTCGTCACGGGCCGGCGTGAGGACCGAGATCCGTACGTCGTCGGGGACGCGGTCCTCGGTGATCAGCCGCCGTACGAACGCGTGGTCGGTGCTGCTCGCGGCGGGGAAACCGATCTCGATCTCGCGGTAGCCCATGGCCACGAGCGTCTCGAACAGCCGCAGCTTGCGGTCGGGGCTCATCGGCTCGATCAGCGCCTGGTTGCCGTCCCGCAGGTCCGTGGAGAGCCAGCGTGGCGCCGCGGTGAGGACCTTGCCGGGCCAGGCGCGGTCGGGCAGGTCCGGGGGCCGTGGTCGTGCGTAGCGCCCGGACGGCATGACTCCCGGGCGCCCGCCGGTCGTCGTGTACTCGGGGACGGGTGTCACGACTGCGTACCCCTTCCGGATGCCGCGGCTTCGGTGGCCTGCGCGGCGGACGGAGCCGCGGGTGCGGCGCCCTCGCGCCGGGCCGCCGCACAGGCCAGGGCGCCGAGCACGATGACCGCGATGGGCAGCGCCATCGAGGTACGCATCGCCGAGACGCCGTCGTGGCCCCCCGCCGTCCGCGTCTGCACCAGCGCGCCGACCGCGGCGCTGCCGACCACCGAGCCCAGCTGCCGCACGGTGTTGAGCACCCCCGAGGCAGCGCCGGCGACCGCCGGCTCGACACCCCGCATCGCCACGGCGGCCATCGGGGCGATGAGACAGCCGTTGCCCGCCCCGACCACCACCATCGGGACCAGGAAGGCGGCCCACGCCGTGTGCGGGCCCATCACCAGCGCGTTCCACAGCATGCCGACGGCGGTCAGCACCATGCCGGTCAGCAGCACGTACTTGCCGTCCACCTTGTCGGTGAGCCGTCCGGCGAACGGCGCGAGCGCCATCGACACCACCGAGGCCGGAGCGAGCGCGAGACCCGCCTTCAGGGCACTGAAGTGCAGGACGTTCTGGAAGTACAGCGAGAGCAACAGCATCAGGCCGAGCACACCGACCGAGATCGCGGCCGAGACGAGGTTCATCACCGTGTAGTTCCGGTTGCGGAACAGCGCGAACGGCACCAGGGGCTCGCGGCCCTGGCGGCGCCGCTGCTGCGCGACGAAGACCGCGAAGAGGACGACCGCGGCGAGCAGCAGCGCCCAGACGACACCGTTCCAGTGAAAGCGCTCGCCCTCGGTCAGGGCGAAGGTCAGACAGAACACGGCGCCCGCCGACACCAGGACGCCCGTGAGATCGAGGCGGTGTGCGGTGCCCTGACGGATGTCCGGGACGACGAGGAAGAGGACGGCCAGCACGACCACGCCCACGGGCACGTTGACGAAGAAGATCCACCGCCAGCCGGGGCCGCTGACCAGCAGCCCGCCCAGCGCCGGACCCGCCACCGCGGCGATCCCCGCGACCGCCCCCCACACGCCGAGTGCCGCACCGCGCCGCTCGGCGGGAAACGCTCCGACGATCAGGGTCATGGTCTGCGGGACGAGCAGCGCCGCGCCCAGGCCCTGCACCACGCGGGCGACGATCAGCTGGGCCGGGCTGTCCACCAGGGCGCACCCCAGACTCGCCAGCGTGAACAGGGCGACGCCGACGGCGAACAGCTGGCGCGGTCCCCGCAGGTCGCCGAGGCGACCCGCGGTGATCAACAGAGCGGCGAGCACCAGGATGTAGCCGTTCATCGACCACAGCACCTCGTCGAACGAGGCGTGCAGACCGTCGATCATGCTGGGAATGGCGATGTTGACGATCGTCAGGTCCAGCAGCGTCATGAAGAACCCGAGGGACAGGACCACCAGGATCGCCCAGGGGTTTCCCCGCAGCTTGGTCATGCGGCGCTCCCGCCGTCGCCGTCCCGCTGTTCGTCGTGGTCCTGCCACAGCATCGCCGGGACCTTGTTGGTCCGCTCGATCCGGGCCAGCCGGCTCACCCGCCGGGCCCGCAGGGAGCCCGGGTACTGCCGTGCCACCGCCGCCAGGTGGTAGAACTCGCCGGTCAGCCGGGCGCATACGGCGTCCGGGCCGGCGGTGCCCGTGAAGTCCAGCGTGAGCGCGCTCGCCGCCCGCGCCGAGTCGGCGCTGCGGGTGAGCCTCAACTGGGCCTCGACGACGCCCGGTTCACCGCGCACCACGTCGATCAGCTCGCTCACCTTGAACAGCGCGCTGCGCAGGGTCACCGAGTCGTCGGCGCGGCCGAGCACCGTCAGTCCGTCGGGGCGTCCGCAGCGGCAGACGGCAGGTGCCACCCGGTCACCGAGGCGGTAGCGCACCACGGGGATGGTCCAGCCGTCGCCGATGCGGCTCAGCAGGGCGCCGCCCTCGTCCGGCTCCATGATCTGATCGGGCAGCAGGTGCAGGACCGTCTCGTCGCAGCCGGGCTGGTTGGCGGCCATCACCCAGGTCTCCACCGAGCCGTAGTTGCCCCACAGACCGGCTTCGGGGAACGCCTCGCGGACCAGCTCGCGCTTGTTGCCGGTCCAGGGTTCGGCCATCCAGACGATGGTGCGCACGGGGAGGGTACGCCCGGCGTCCAGGACGCCCCGGGCGAAGTCGGCCAGCCCGGTGGGCGTGCCCGCCAGGGCGTCGACCCCGACCTCCTCGAACAGCGGCAGCCAGCGTCCGACCTCGTCGGGCTCGTAGGGACCGGAGGGCACGACCGTGCAGCGGCACTTCTCGGCGAGGGTCTGCATGTAGTAGTGGGAGCCCCACATGCGGCCCGCGTTGAAGAGGTTGAGCAGGGTGTCGCCCGGCCGCAGGGGCCGCCAGAACTCCAGCAGCCGCTCCAGAGCCATGCCGTGCGGGACGTGCGTCAGCTTGGGTGTGCCCGTCGTGCCGCCGCTGGACATCAGGACACTGCCGGCGCCGCGCGCGGCCAGCCGGGTCTGGGCATAGATCTCGGCGGGTCCGCTGACGGCGAGGTCGGTCACCTCCCGCGCGGTAACCGGTACGGCCGGGCCGCCGGCGCCGGACAGCTTCCTGGCGTGCGCCAGCAGGTGGTCGGTCGGAATCTGCCCGATCATCGTGTGCTCTTCTTCTCCTGGTCCGGACGTTCGCTGGTCTGCGGGCCGGCGCCGCCGCCCCGCGTGTGACCGCCGAGGCCACGCCCCTCGCCGGCGCGCAGGAACTCCTGATGCGCGGCGCGGTACGCGTCGAAGCGTGCAGCGATGATCTGCCGCTGTTCGAGGGCCGCCTGCGGCGAGCCGGGGAAGCCGACCGCGCCGTCGGGCTCCACCTCGGACAGCCAGAAGCGCTGCCCGTCGTGCAGGAAGTCGACGGCGATGTACGGCATGGGCATGCGGGAGGTGACGTAGTCGACGGTGTCGGCGAGTTCCGGCGGCAGCGGCACGTGCTCCATCCCGCCGCCCGACGACAGGTTGGCCGTCAGCGACGCGCCCTTCGGGATACGGCGCAGCACCGTGTGCACCTTGCCGTCGATGACGTAGACCCGGAAGTCCTCGATGCCCGCACCGAGATACGGCTGGCAGACCAGCGCCGTCTCCGCGCCGGCGGCCAGCCCGGCCACGCCCTTGAGTTCCTCGGCGCTGCGCACCAGACACACGCCCTGGCCCATGCCCCAGTAGGCGGGCTTGACGATGAGCGGATAGCTCACGCCCTCCAGGGCCGCCTCGTACGTCCGGGTCGGCGAGTCCCTGCCCACGCCGATGCGTACCGTCGGCACCTGCGGCAGCGGACTGTCCGCCAGGTGCAGCATGGTCGCGGTCTTGTCGTTGGCGATGAACGACAGCCGGGGCGGGATCGGCAGGTGGAACCCGGCCGCCTCCAGGATCGTGTACAGGTAGAGCTGGTTGCAGACGTCGACGGTGTGGTGCGCCAGTGACCACAGTGAGGTCACGAACACCGTGTCCCGCGGGGTGACGGGGGTACCGTCCAGGAAGACCCAGGGGGCGCCGGGGCCCGCGGCGTCCACGGACACCTCCTCCGGCTTGTGCAGGGACAGCCTCCAGCCGCGTTCCCGGGCCACCTCCTCGTAGATGCCCCAGACGTGCGTCCATTCCTTGGCGCGCATCCGCTCGGTGCCGCGGTCGGGGTAGATCCAGCACAGCCGGAGGCCGGCGGGCCGCTCTGCGGGTTCCGTGGTCATCGGCGCATCGCTTCCGTTCGTTCGGCCCGCGTCATGCGCACCCAGGCGCGGATGACGCGGTGGAAGTGCTCGGGCTCCTCCAGGAAGGGGAGGTGACCGCTGTGTTCGAAGACCTCCAGACGGGAGCCGGGGACCGCGTCCGCCAGCCAGTGACCGACGGCGCTGGGGTAGATCCGGCTCCGGGCGCCGTGCAGGAACAGCACGGGCAGCCCGAGCGAGGGCAGGCGCCCGCGCCAGTCCTGCCGCAGCACGTCCTGCCACAGCTGCCGCTTGGCCTCGCTGCGACAGCGGGTGGCGACATCCGTGAGCTCGTCCGTCAACTCCTGGGGCGGGGTGCTGCCTTCGGCGAAGAAGCTCGCCACCAGTGCCGCGGTGACGGCACGGTCCGCCGCGCCCAGCATGCGGTCGGCCTCCGCGGCGCCGACGGCGTCCAGCGCCCCGAAGGCCGCGTGCTCCCAGCCCTCCTCGGTCAGCAGGTAGGGGCTCTGCTCGACGGAGACCAGGCCGCGGAGCCGGGCGGTGCCGTACCGGTGCAGGTAGTGGTAGGCCACGGTCGCGCCCAGGGACCATCCGAGCAGGGTCAGCCCCCGTACGTCCAGCTTCTCGGTCAGCGCGTGCAGATCAGCGGCGCAGCGGTCCACGGTGAGGGGCTCGGGTCCCTGCGGGGTGGCGCCGTGGCCGCGCAGGTCCACGGTGATGACGCGGTGGTCGCGGGAGAGTTCGGCGACGGTGCGGGCGAAGAAGGCCGAGGGCGCGCCCAGACCGTGGACCAGGAGCAGCGGCGGCCCCTCGCCGGTGTCCTCGAAGTGGATGACCTGGCCGTCGTCCAGGGAGAGTTCAGACATGCGGCTTCTCCGTGTCGTCCGGGTGGGCCGACGCCCTGTGGTGGGAGGGCGGCGTCTCGTCGGCCTCGCTCTGCCAGCGCTTGCGCAGCAGCGGCTTGTCGGGCTTGCCGACGGGAGTGTGCGGGATGTCGTCGGTGAGGCGGACGGTGCCCTGAAGCGCTCGGCCGCGCAGCACGGCCTCGACGGACTTGCGGACCTCGTGCTCGGGCCGCTCGGGGTCGGCGTGCACCGCGACCAGGACGTCGTTGCCGTACTCGCCGGGACGGGCGGGCAGGGTCACGGATTCCAGGACGGGGCACTGGGCGGCGATCTCCTCGTCCAGGACCGGCGCGGGCAGTGGACCGCCGGCGGCCGCCAGGACCTCGGTGACCCGGCCCAGAATGCGCAGCGAGCCGTCCGCCTGCCGCTCGGCCACATCGCCGGTCCAGAACTCGGCACCGCGGAAGGTACGGGCGTTCGCCTCGTCGCTGCCCACATAGCCTTCACTCGTGCAGTCCGACGACAGCACCAGCTCGCCCAGGTCGGAGCGGTCCGGGGACAGCGGTTCGAGCCGGGTGCCGACTCCGTCGACCGCGAACATCCCCAGATCCGCCTGGAGTACGTCGGCCATGTTGCCGAGCGCGAGGCCGAACTCGGTCGACCCGTAGATCTGCCGGATGTGGATGCCCAGCACGTCCGCGGCATCCCTCATCTGGGCGGGGCTGAGATACGCGCCGCCGCACAGCGGCCTGCGCAGCCGCGTGAGGGCGGGTGCCGGGCCGCCGGCCGCCGCCCGCACGTACTCCTCGTAGTGGCGCGGCAGCGCGCTCATCGCGGTGGCGCCGTGTTCCGCGATCTGCCGCAGCAGCACGTCCGGTGCCGCGTGCGGATCGGCGAGCACCAGCTCGGCACCGGACAGCAGGGCGGCGAAGACATGCAGGTCGGTGGCGTGGGCGACGTCGAGGGTGTGCCGGCAGAAGAACACGTCCTCGGCGGTGATACCGGTGTCCGCCAGCCAGCGGCGGCGCTCGCGCAGGAACCGGTCCTGCCGCCACACCATCTGCTTGGGAAAGCCGGTCGATCCGGACGTCCACAGCGCACGGAAGACTCCGGCGTGCTCCGCACCGGGCGCGCGGGGGGCCGGAGCCGTGGCGGTGAGGTCGTCGAGCCGGACCCGGGGCGGTGCGCCGGCGGGCAGTGCGCGGCCGCGGTCGGTGACGACGACACGGGGCCCGGTCAGGCGCAGTGCCGTCGCGGTGTCGGCCGCGTCGAAGTTGCCCATCAGCGGCACGTACCGGGCGCCGGTCCGCGCCACGGCCAGGATGAGGGCGACATAGCCGATGCTGTTGCGCAGCGAGCACGCGACGGCGTCGCCCGTGCCGACGCCGTGGTCGCGCAGCCCGGCGGCCGTGCGGTCGACCAGCTCGACGAGCTCCGCGTAGTCGACCGCCGTGCCGTCGGTGGTGGTGACGGCACGGGCGTGGGGCTGCCGCGCCGCGATGTCACACAGGGCTTGGTAGAGCACGCTTCACCTCGGTGCGTGGGTCGACCGGCCGGTCCGGCCGGGTCCGGTGCGAAGCCGGACGGGCGCGTACGTTTTTCGCCTCGTGCGGGGTGTCCTGCTTCGTACGGTGGACCTTGCGCGCGGCGTCACGCCTCGTTCCAGCCCGCGTAGGTGGCGAAACGCCAGTCCTTGGCGAGGCAGTCGACGGTGCCGAAGCCCGCTTCGCGCAGCCATCGGAGCTGGGCGTCGACGTCGATGGGGATGTCGTGCTTCATGCGCTCACGGCCTGCGGCCCATTCCTCGGCCGGAGTTCCGGAGGCGTGCACATGGGCCTCGTGCCGCTGGTCGTACATCTTCTCCAGCACGCCCGTCGGTGCCAGAACTTGCTCGACATTGACGAAAATCCCGCCGGGGCGAAGGATTTCGCGGATCCGGACGAACAGGTCCCGCTTCTGTTCGTGCGTCAGGTGGTGGATGGAGAGGGCGGACACCACGGCGTCGAACGGACCGGCGGGCAGCTCGTCGAGATGGTCGGCGACGCGCACCGACACCTGGTCGTCCGCGGCGAAACGCTGCCGCGCCTGGCCGAGCATCAGCTCGGAGCGGTCCTGGAGCACGAGACCGGCCCCGGGAAGCCGGTCTCGGATCGCGGCACTGAGCAGGCCGGTGCCCGCGCCCAGGTCCAGGACGCGCGGGGCCGGTCCCACCGTCATGGCCACCGCGCCGACCGCGCTGTCGTAGAGGAGATCGAAGGAGGGGATGAGCTGCCGACGCAGTGCGTCATAGGTTTCCGGATTCCACAGCTCGGTGTGTGCGGAATCCCCGGCGGCCGTTGTCTGCGGCATGGTCGAACCTTCCCCGTAAAGATATTCCCTGTTCCGTCGGCTCCCGGGGAATCCAAGGTTGGGTGTACGTGGAATCTGCCCCCGTGAGCTGCCACGAGACTAAGTGGGGTCACCGGGGCCGGGCAAACTTCTGTTGCTTATCGACCCGATCAGCGTTGCTTTTCACGACCACCGTGTGAGTCTTTGTTTACGCAGGTAGGAGGGGTGAAGCCGAAACAGGTTTGGTTCCGCGGAGACCCTGCCCGGGCCTCTTGCGCCGCCTTAACGGTCGCTTTTCGGCCAGTCTTGCATAAGGGCGCCCAGGGCAGTGCGACGTCATTCATGCCTTGCTGACGCAGGTTGCTGTAGCGTGCACCTGTCCGAAATGAGCGGGCCCCGACGCGGAGTACGGAAAGGGCCGGTAAAAAGTTCCCATGATGTGAAAGTGCTGTGGATGTCCATGGAAGTCGTGGGAGCACGGGAAGCGATCGGCTACGCCTGGGCGAAGACCGGTTGCACAGGAAAGGGGAGCCGGTGTATCGCAACCTGGACGTCGGCCAGCTGCGCACGCTCGTCACCATCATGCGAGCGGGAGGCTTCCGGCGGGCCGCACAGGCCCTGTCCCTCACCCAGCCCGCCGTGAGCCAGCACATACGGCGCCTGGAGGCGGTCCTGGGCGGCCCGGTCTTCGCCAGCACCGGCCGTCGTCTTGAGCTCACCGACGCGGGGCGGGAGTTGCACCACTACGCCTGCCGTCTCGTCGCCCTCAACGACGAGGCCGCCACCCGCATCGCCGCCGCCGAACGCCGGACCGCCGTCGGCATCGGCGTCTCCCCGTTCCTCGAAGGCGCCCTCCCGGAATTCCTCGCGGCCCTGGTGCGCCTGCTCCCGTGGATCCGCCCGACCGTACACACCGGCCTCAGCGAACCGCTCACGGCCCGGGTGGCGGCCGGCGAGCTCGACCTCGCCCTGGTGCTGCGCGCGCCCCGCGACCCCGGCTCGCGACTCGTCGGCGCGGTGCCCCTCGCCTGGTACGGCAACGTCCCGCCGGACGGGCCGGGGTCCGTTCCGATCGCCCTGTGCGGGGAGCCGTGCAGCCTGCGCCGGCACGTCCTCGCCACGCTCGCCGCGCGGGAGCATCCCTGGCACCTCGCCTACGAGGGTCCCGACGTGCCCGGGCTGCGTGCCGCGGTCGCGGCGGGCCTGGGCCTGACCTGTCTGCCCGCCCACAGCCCCGACACCCCGACCCTGCCGAGGCCGCTCCCCGAGGCGGTGCCGCCGCTGCCCGCCCCGGCCCCGCTGCCGCTCTCCCTCGCCCTCGCGCCGACCACCTGCGCGGCGCTGGCCGAGGCCGCCGTCTGCGCCGCCCGGCAGGCGCTGTGCCGGCACCTCGCCGCCGACCCCGCCTCCGCCCACGCCCGCCCGCCCCAGCTGGCCGGCCGCTGAGCCGCCCGGCACCTCCCTGGGCCCACCGGCCGGCCGCCGCCGCCGCGGGCGCCGAAGGGGCTGGATCCAGCCACCGGTGTCGTATCCCGGCCGGCTCCCTGACATGGTGTTTTACAGTGGCTGGCGTCAGTTCTGGCGATCACACCTGTGAGGAATGCGCGAACATGCCGACTGAAACGCTTGAGTTTCAGGTGGAGGCCCGTCAGCTGCTGCAGCTGATGATCCACTCGGTCTACTCGAACAAGGACGTCTTCCTGCGGGAGCTCGTCTCCAACGCCTCCGACGCGCTGGACAAGCTGCGCCTGGAGAAGCTGCGGGACGACTCGCTGGACGCCGACGTGTCCGACCTGCACATCGAGATCGACATCGACCGTGACGCCCGCACCCTCACCGTGCGGGACAACGGCATCGGGATGTCGTACGACGAGGTCGGGCAGCTCATCGGCACCATCGCCAACTCCGGCACCGCCACGTTCCTCCAGGAGCTGCGCGAGGCCAAGGACGCGGCCGGGGCCGAGGGGCTCATCGGGCAGTTCGGCGTCGGTTTCTACTCCGGCTTCATGGTGGCCGACGAGGTCACCCTGGTGACCCGGCGCGCCGGCGAGAGCCAGGGCACCCGCTGGACATCGCGCGGCGAGGACACCTACACGCTGGAGCCGGTCGGCGACGCGCCGCAGGGCACCTCCGTCACGCTCCACCTGAAGCCCGCCGACCCGGAGAACCAGCTCCACGACTACACCTCCCCGTGGCAGATCAGGGAGATCGTCAAGCGGTACTCGGACTTCATCACCTGGCCCATCCGGATGGTCCCGGAGCAGGGCGAGGGCGACGAGGCGCCCGGCGTCGAGACGCTGAACTCGATGAAGGCCCTGTGGGCGCGCCCGCGTGACGAGGTGTCCGACGACGAGTACCACGAGCTGTACAAGCACATCGGCCACGACTGGCGCGACCCGCTGGAGACGATCCGGCTCCAGGCCGAGGGCACCTTCGAGTACCAGGCCCTGCTGTTCCTCCCGGCGCACGCCCCCCACGACCTGTTCACGCGGGACTTCCGGCGCGGTGTGCAGCTGTACGTCAGGCGCGTGTTCATCATGGACGACTGCGAGGCGCTGCTGCCGCCGTACCTCCGCTTCGTCAAGGGCGTCGTCGACGCGGCCGACCTCTCGCTCAACGTGTCCCGGGAGATCCTCCAGCAGGACCGCCACATCGAGATGATGCGGCGACGGCTGACGAAGAAGGTCCTGTCCACGGTCAAGGACATGATGACCAAGGACCAGGAACGCTACGCCACCTTCTGGCGGGAGTTCGGCACCGTCCTGAAGGAGGGACTGGTCACCGACCCGGAGAACCGCGACGCCATCCTCGCCCTCGCGTCCTTCGCGAGCACGCACCACGACACCGAGCCGACCACGCTCAAGGGGTACGTGGAGCGGATGAAGGACGGCCAGGAGGACATCTACTACCTCGCCGGCGAGTCCCGGCAGAGCATCGAGAACTCCCCGCACATGGAGGCCTTCCGGGACCGGGGCATCGAGGTGCTGCTGCTCACCGACCCCGTCGACGAGGTGTGGGCCGACGCCGTCGGTGAGTACGAGGGCAGGAAGCTGCGGTCGGTCGCCAAGGGCCAGATCGACCTCGGCGCCAAGGACGAGGACAAGGGCGACGGCGAGCGCGAGCAGCGGACCGAGGACTACGCCGGGCTGCTCGGCTGGATGAAGGAGCAGCTGGACGAGGACATCAAGGAGGTGCGCCTGTCCTCCCGCCTCACCGTCTCCCCGGCCTGTGTGGTCTCCGACGCGAACGACCTGACCCCGGCGCTGGAGAACATGTACCGCGCGATGGGCCAGGAGGTGCCGCGTGCCAAGCGGATCCTGGAACTCAACCCGGACCACCAGCTGGTGAAGGGCCTGAACCAGGCCTACAAGGAGCGCGAGGACCACACGGAGCTGACCGAGACCGCCGAGCTCCTCCACGGCCTGGCCGTGCTCGCCGAGGGCGGCCAGCCGAAGGACCCGGCCCGCTTCGTCAAGCTGATGGCCGACCGCCTGGAACGCGCCCTGTAGCGCTCCGCCCAGCCAGTCGTCGGCGGCCTGTCCGGGAGAACCGGGCGGGCCGCCGTCGGCGTAAGGTCCCGGCGGCAAGGCCCCGACGGCTGGACAAACACCGCGCCTGATCTAGACTGTTCATCCAGAGGTGGACAATCGGTCTAAGGCCTTGGTGGAAAGGCGGCTCCCCGTGGACGAGGTGGCAGCAGACAGGGCGGCCTCCGCCGAGGCCGACGAGCACCTGATCCGCGAGACCGAGAAGATCGCCGTAGCGCTGGGCCGGATGTTCCCGGGACTGTGCGAAGTCGTCCTGCACGACCTGCGGCAACCGCGGCATGCGATCCGGGCGATCGAGAACAACCTCTCCGGCCGGCGGGTCGGTGACTCCGCCACGGAGCTGGGCCTGGCCCGCATCGAGGACCCCGACTACCCCAGCGTCATCCAGAACTACCCCAACCAGTTCCCCGACGGCCGCCCGGCCAAGAGCACCTCCATCGGCATCAAGAACGCCGCGGGGCAGTACATCGCGGCCCTCTGCCTGAACCTGGACGTGTCCGTCCTGTCCTCGGTGACCCTCGCGCTGTCCAACCTGGTGGCCACGGAGACCGAGCACCGCGAGCAGTCCCTGGAGAGCCTGCGCGACCGGAACACGCGTGAACTGCGCCGCGCGGTGCAGGCCCATGCCGCGGAACGCGCCGCGACACCCCGCTCACTGAGCCGGGAGGACAAGCGGGCCCTCGTGCGGCAGTTGCAGCGCGACGGCTACTTCGACTCCCGCGACGCCGCCCAGACCATCGCCGACCTGCTGGGCGTGTCCAGGGCCACCGTCTACAACTACGCCAAATAGCCAGGGCTCCTCATGACCACCGACCGTGCGGCGTGACCCGTCCGATCCTGACGAAGCGGGACCTCCCACCGTGAACACTCCTGTGAACACCCCAGCGACCCTGGCGGACCCGGACACCCCGTTCGCCGTCGTCGACGTCCACACGATGCGGCGCAACATCGCGCGGCTGAAGGACAGGGCCGACAGGCTCGGGGTCACGCTGCGCCCGCACGTGAAGACCGCCAAGAGCCTCGACGTCGCCGCCCACCTGAACTCCGGCACCCCCTGCCCGGTGACGGTCTCCACACTGGCCGAGGCCGAGGCGTTCGCCGACGGCGGCTATACCGACATCACCTACGCCGTGGGCGTCGAACCCCGCAAACTCCCGCGGATCACCGCCCTGTCGCGCCGCGGCGTCACCCTGCGCGTCCTGCTGGACAGCGCCGAACAGGCGGCGTTCGTCACCGAAGCCTCCCGCCGGGCGGGCATCCCCCTGCCCGCCCAGATCGAGATCGACTGCGACGGCCACCGCGGCGGGATCAGGCCCGGTGATCCCGCGCTTGTCGAGATCGGCCGTGTCCTGCACGACGACGGCTGCCTGGACGGCGTCCTGACCCACGCGGGCGAGTCCTACTTCGCCCGCACCGCCGAGGACCAGTGCCTCGCGGCGAAGAACGAACGTGACACCGCCGTCGCCGCCGCCGAACGGCTGCGCGCGGCCGGCCTGCCCGTGAACACCGTCAGCGTGGGCTCCACCCCCACCGCCCACGCCGCCGACGACCTCACCGGCGTCACCGAACTGCGCGCCGGGAACTACGTCTTCTTCGACCTCGTCATGGCCGGCCTCGGGGTCTGCCGGGTCGAGGACATCGCCCTGTCGGTGGTCGTGACGGTCATCGGTCACCGTCCCGAGCACGGATGGATCATGACCGACGGCGGCTGGATGGCCATGTCACGCGACCGCGGGACCGCCGCCCAGGCGCAGGACCAGGGCTACGGCCTGGTCACCGACCTCGCCGGCCGCCTCATCCCGGGCCTGGTCATGACGGCCGCGAGCCAGGAGCACGGCACCCTCACGGCCCGCGACGGCGCCGCGCTGCCCCGCCTGCCGGTGGGCACCCGTCTGCGCGTCCTTCCCAACCACGCCTGCGCCACGGCCGCCCAGCACCGCGGCTACCACACCGTCGACGGCACCCGCCCGGCCCGCCCGGCACCGGCGATCGAGGCGTTCTGGGAACGTGTCACCGGCTGGTGAGCACCGGTTGCGCACCGCCCAGGGAGCCGGCGACACCGGCGGCGAGCGGTGCGACGGTGTCGAGGCGCTGCGAAAAACCGATGTCACGGACGGCGACGGCTCCGCTAGCGTCGGCGCCGTGACTCCAGCAGACCTCGCGGCCGTCATCTCCGACGGCATCCACACGGCCATCCAGTCAGGACACATCTCGGCACAGGTGCCCGAGGAGATCCGCGTGGAGCGCCCGCGGCACCGCGGACACGGTGACTACTCGACCAACGTCGCCCTGCAACTCGCCAAGTCCGCGGGCCTGTCCGCCCGCGCCGTCGCCGAGACGCTGGCGCCGCTGGTGAGCGCGGCGGCCGGAGTCGCGAAGGCCGAGGTCGCCGGCCCCGGTTTTCTGAACATCACGCTGGAGGCCGCGGCGATCGGCGCCCTGGCCCGGGACATCGTCCTGGCCGGCGACACCTACGGCCGCACCGACCGGCTGGGCGGCCTGCGGCTCAACCTGGAGTTCGTCTCCGCCAACCCCACCGGCCCCGTCCACATCGGCGGAGCCCGCTGGGCGGTCGTGGGGGACGTCCTGGCCCGGCTGCTTGAGGCCGCCGGCGCCGAGGTGTCACGGGAGTACTACTTCAACGACGCCGGTGGACAGATCGACCGCTTCGTCCGCTCCCTGCTCGCCGCGGCGCACGGCGCGCCGGTGCCCGAGGACGGCTACAGCGGCGGCTACATCGAGGACATCGCGGCCGCCGTACTGCGTCGGCGGCCCGACGCCCTGGGGCTGTCCGGGACCGAGGCGTTCGCCGTGTTCCGGGAGGTGGGCACGGAGCTGATGTTCGACGAGATCAAGACATCGCTCGCCGCGTTCGGCACCCGCTTCGACACCTACTTCAACGAGAAGGACCTGCACGACCGGGGCGACCTGGACGCCGCCGTCAGCCGTCTGCGTGACGGCGGCCACGTCTTCGAGGAGGACGGCGCGCTCTGGCTGCGCACCACGGACTTCGGTGACGACAAGGACCGGGTCCTGGTCAAGAGCGACGGCTCCTGGACGTACTTCACCGCGGACTGCGCGTACTACCTGAACAAGCGGTCCCGGGGCTTCGAACGGGTCGTCATCATGCTCGGCGCCGACCACGCCGGATACGTGGGCCGGATGCGGGCCATGGCGGCCTGTTTCGGTGACGATCCGGACCGGCACCTGGAGATCCTGATCGGCCAGCTGGTCAACCTGGTCAAGGACGGCACACCGGTCCGGATGAGCAAACGGGCGGGCACGGTCCTCACCCTGGACGACCTGACCGAGGCGGTCGGCGTCGACGCCGCGCGGTACGCGCTCGCCCGGGCCAGCGTGGACTCGACGATCGACCTCGACATCGACCTGCTGACCCGGCAGTCGAACGACAACCCGGTCCACTACGTCCAGTACGCGCACACCCGGCTGTGCGCCGTCCTGCGCAAGGCGACGGAGGAAGGCATCGGGAAGGGTGCCCGGGAGGACTTCGACCCCGCCCTGCTCAGCCATGGGCGGGAGGTCGACCTGCTGGCCACCCTGGCCGAGTTCCCGCAGGTCGTGGCCACCGCGGCCACCCTGCGTGAGCCACACCGGGTGGCGCACTACCTGGAGGCGCTGGCCGGCACGTACCACCGCTTCTACGATGCCTGCCGCATCCTGCCGCGGGCCGGTGAGGTCCCGGACGACCGTACCCGGGCCCGGCTGTGGCTGACGGATGCGAGCAGGCTGGTCCTGCGCAACGGGCTGCGCCTGCTCGGCGTCTCGGCACCGGAACGGATGTAGACGCGCCCGCGTCCCGACCCTACGAGGTGGGCCGGAAGAGGCCCGCGACGGCATCGGACCCCGTCGCCGCGCGGGCCTCGACGAACCATTCCCGGCCGAGCAGCCACCCGAAGACAGGCACGGGCAGACGCACCAGCACCCTCATCACGGGCGCGAGCCGCCCCGTGCCCAGCTGCGAACGGTGGGCGGCCAGAGCCGCCCGCTTCCGCGCGGCGAAGCGCCGGACATCGACGGTGTGCGTGATGGACGCGCGCGCCGTGTAGGACGTGCCCACCACGTCCGGGTCGTACCGGAAGGGGATCCGCAGCAGGTGCACCAGCCCCACCAGGCGCTGCACCACCTCGCGGGGCATGGTCGCCTCCAGCACACGGGGCACCCCGGCGAGCTCGGCCGCACGCCGGCCGACCTGATGCACCTTCACATGGTCGCGGTGGCCGTATCCGCCGCGTGCGTCGTAGCTGAGGAGCAGGCCCGCGCCTTCCTCGCGGAGGACCGTGGCCAGCCGTCCGGCCGCTTCCTCCGTGTCCGCCCGGACGAAGCGTGCCCGGTCCGGCGGATCCGGATAGAGGATCGCGCCGTGGCCGCTGTTCGCATAACCCAGATGCACCACGCGCCGCACGCCCAACACCGCGGCAGCGGCGCGTAGTTCGGCCAGGCGAGGCGCCTCTCCGTCCGGCGCGGCGTCCATGAGGCCGTCCGTGGCGACCACGATCACCACGCGGTGCCCCTCGGCCGCTGCGCGGGCGAGCGTGCCACCCGTCAGCAACACCTCGTCGTCCGGATGGGCGTGAAAGGCCACGACGGTCGTCATGGGCCCATACTGGACCACGGCGCACGGCCGGCGGCAACGAGCGCCCCGGCGCGCGGTGCGGGTTCGGCCAGGCACGGCTACTCCACTACGGTGCTGTCGCATGAGCAAGTGGCTGCCGCTGTCCGCGGTCCCCAGGCTGGCCTGCGCGGTGGTCGTCGGAACCGCGGTCGGTGCCGTCGTCGGCTCGGCGACCCGCCGCGAGATGGGCATCCTTTCCGGCACCGCGACGACGGAAGCCGTATGCGTCGTGGCCGGCTGGCTGGTGCTGTGGCCGATGGACGCCGCCGCGACGCACCGCAACGCCCGGCGTGAGGATCTGCGGCCCGTCCTGGAAGAGCTGGTGGTCGTGGCCACCTCGCTGGGCGGCCTGGTCGGGATCGTGCTGCTGCTCCTCCTGAACGGTTCACGGACCGGTCACGCCGCCGCGCTGACCGCGCTCGCCGGTGTGTTCCTGGCATGGGCGGCGCTGCACCTGATGTACGCCGCTCGCTACGCCCACATCTACTACGACGCCTCCGCCGGCGGGATCGACTTCAACTCCGATCTGCCGCCCACCTACCGGGACTTCCTCTACTTCAGCTACAACCTCGGCATGACCTACCAGGTCTCCGACACCGCCGTCTCCAGCCCGGTGATCCGCGCGATGGCGCTGCGGCACACACTGCTGTCCTATGTGTTCGGCACCGGCATCCTGGCCACCACCCTCAACCTGGTCGCGAGCATGATCACCAGCTGACCTGCCCGGGTGCCCAGGGTGAGCCGGCCACGGTCCTGTCCGAATCTGGCCAGCACCGGGACCGGTCGATCGCCTAGAACAGGGACATGACGACTTACTCGGCCGTGGTCACCACCGGCATCTACTGCCGGTCGGGCTGCGGGACGAAGCCGCGGGCGGAGAACGTGCGCACGTTCGCACACCCGGCGGTGGCCGAGGCCCACGGCTTCCGGGCGTGTCTGCGGTGCCGGCCGTACCGGGTCGCCGGACCGATCGCCGCGGACGCGCCCGAACTGCTCTGCAGGGCCGTGCAGTTGATCATCGCGGGAGCGCTGGACACGGGTACCGAGGCCGCGCTGGGCGCCCGGCTCGCCGTGTCGCCCCGGCATCTGCGGCGGCTGTTCACCCAGCACCTCGGGGTGACCCCGGACCAGCTCGCCCGCTCGCGCCGCGCGCACTTCGCGCGCCGCCTGCTGGACGACACGGATCTGCCGGTGGCCGACGTGGCGTTCGCCTCCGGATTCGGCAGCGTACGGCAGTTCAACCGGGACATGCGGTTGGTGTTCCGGGCCGCGCCGCTGGAACTGCGCAGCCGGCGGCGGCGCGCGGACCGGCTCGTGGCGGACGGCGGGCTGGTGATGCGGCTGCCGTTCGCGCCGCCACTGCACTGGCCGGCGCTGCTGGCGGTCCTGGCCGAACGGGCCGTGCCCGGCGTGGAGTCGGTGCGGGCGGGCGGGTACCGGCGCACCATCAGCCTGGACGGCGAGGCCGGGCTGCTGGAGGTGCGCGCGGGCGGGGCGGACCATCTGCTGCTGCGGGCCCATCTGCCGTTCTGGGAAGGGTTGATCCATGTCGTCGAGCGGGTCGGCCGGATCTTCGGCGTGGCCGCGGACATCGCCCCGGCACAGGCCGCCCTCGCCGGTGATCCGCTGATCGGCCCGCTGATCGCGGCCCGCCCGGGGCTGCGGGTGCCCGGCGCCTGGGGAGCCTTCGAGATCGCCGTGGACGCCGTGCTCGCCCAGCACGCCGCCCGGCCGCGGGCGCGGGAGCAGATGGCCGCGTTGGTCGGGGCCGCCGGACAGCCGGTTCCCGGGCTCGGCCACGGCCTGACCCACCTCTTCCCGTCCGCCGCGACAGTGGCCGCGGCCGACCTGCGGGGCGCCGGACTCCCGCGGGACACGGCGGAGACGCTCGGCGCCCTGGCCCGCGCCGTCGTACAGGACGAGACGCTGCTCGACGGCGCCTCACCCCTGGCGGACTTCGTGCGTGCCGTGGGATCGGTCCCCGGCGTCACCGAGGACACCGCACACCGGATCGCGCTGCGACTGGGCTACGACGACGCCTTCCCGGCCGTGGCGCGCGACATCACACGGACACCGGGCGAGGACAGCGCCGGGGCCGCCGCGTGGCGCCCCTGGCGTGCCTTCGCCGCGACCCACCTGGCCGTGGCGCAGCTGCCCACGGTGCCCGCCTGACCGAACCGACCCGACAGCCATCCGTACCGAAGGGATCGAACATGCAGACCGCCCAGCGAGAACGGGCCGACCTCCTGCGTGCACTGCACGCACCCTCCGACGGGCGCGCACTGGTGCTGCCCAACGCGTGGGACGCCGCGAGCGCGGCGCTCATCGCCCAGGCGGGTGCCCGGGCGATCGCGACGACCAGCGGAGGCGTCGCCTGGTCGGCCGGACGACCCGACGGCCACGGCCTGGCACGGGAGGAGATGGCCGCGGCCGTACGGCGGATCGCCGACGTGGTCGACGTGCCGGTGAGCGCTGACATCGAGGGCGGTTACGGACCCGCCGCCGACGACGTCGCGGCCACCGTCCGCGCGGTGATCGCGGCCGGCGCGGTCGGTGTCAACCTTGAGGACTCACAGGCTCCGGGCGGCCCGCTGTACGACGTGCCCGCCCAGGCCTCGCGCGTGCGTGCGGCCCGTGCCGCCGCCGAGGAAGCGGGGTTGCCCGGTCTGTGGATCAACGCGCGCACGGATGTGTTCCTGTTCGGCATCGGTGCCGCGCAGGACCGCGTGGAGCATGTGCTGACCCGGGCCGCGGCGTACGCCGACGCGGGCGCCGACAGCCTGTTCGTCCCCGGCCTCGTCGACCTGGACACGGTGGCCGAACTGGTCCGCCGCAGCCCCCTGCCGGTCAACGTCATGACGGGTCCGGGCGCGCCACCGGTGAAGGCGTTCGAGGCGGTCGGTGTCCGCCGTGTCAGCGTGGGCACGGCGCTCGCGCAGACCGCGTACGGAACCGTCCAGCGGGCTGCCGCCGAACTGCTGGACGCGGGCACCTACGACGCGATGAGGGGTGCGGCCGACTTCGGCACCGTGAACGACGCCGTCACCGGACGTACCAGCTGATCCCTCTTGTTCCGGTGTCAAATGGTGATTTCATGCGACGGTCAAGGATTGCTGCGGGATTCGTCATGCCGTGCGCGCTTCCCGTGGATCAGCGGGCAGGGGCTGCAGGGTGTGGGGAGTGCGGCCGACCGGCCGCCTGTGCGCAATCCCTGTGAAGGGGGACCTCGTGTCCGCTTCTTCTTCCGTACGTCGTACGACCGCCGTCGCAGCCGCTGCCACCGCCCTGGTGGGTGCCGTGACGCTCCCGGCAGCGGCTGCCGGACACCGGCCGGTCCGTCCGCACGCCGTGGTGTTCATCAGCGGCGTGCGGCACGACCGGCAGGTCCGCGACGACCGTGCCCCCCGCTCTCTGAACGAGCAGTGGGTGGACATCACGAACGACTCCCGCCGGCCCGTCAGCCTGGAGAACTGGACGCTGACCGACCGGGACGGCCACACCTACACCTTCTCTCGCACGCGGCTCGCCGGCCGGGCCACCGTCCGTGTGCACACCGGTGCCGGCCGGGACACCAGGACGGACCTCTACCAGGATCGCCGCACCCGTGTGTGGGACGTCGACTCCGACACCGCCACCCTGCGCGACGCACGCGGCCGCTTCGTCGACTCCGTCTCCTGGGGCCACGACCGCCATGACGAGGCCACCGACCGCCGCGACGGAGCCGCCCGGCGCCATGTCGCCGACCACCGCGGCCTCGACGGTCACCACGGTCTCGACGGCCGCCACCACGGTCTCGACGGTCACCGCGGCCTCCACGGCCGCGGCCACCGCCACTGACTCGCCCACCCCCACCCCCCGCGAGCCGAGCCCCTGCTCACACCCGCCTTCCGTGCCCTGTGCGGTGCGCGTAACCCCTGATGATCAGGGGTGGAGACACCCACGTAATGAGCGGTTCGTACGGTCACGGAAGGCGGGATCAGGTCGAGCACAGCAAGAGGGGAGGCGCCCGTGGCCGCGCCGGGCTCGCGGAGCGAGGGCACGACGAGGGTGCGGACGGTCTGCTCGTACTGCGGGGTGGGCTGCGGCCTGGTCCTCGACGTCGGCAGGGGGCCTGACGGGCGGCGTACGGTCCTGAAGGCGTCGGGGGACAAGCAGCACCCGGCGAACTTCGGCCGGCTGTGCACCAAGGGCGCGACGACCGCGGACATGCTCGCCGCCCCGGGCCGGCTGACCACGGCCCTGGTCCGGCCCGAGAGGGGCGAGGAGCCGGTCCCGGCCGGCGTGGACGCGGCGATCACCGAGACGGCCCGCCGGCTGCGGGCCATCGTCGACGAACACGGGCCGGACGCGATCGCCTTCTACGTCTCCGGTCAGATGAGCCTGGAGGCGCAGTACCTGGCGAACAAGCTGGCCAAGGGGTTCGTGCGGACCAACCAGACAGAGTCGAACTCGCGGTTGTGCATGGCCGCCGCGGGGACCGGTTACAAGCTGTCGCTGGGGGCCGACGGGCCTCCGGGGTCGTATCAGGACCTCGACAAGGCGGATCTCTTCTTCGTGATCGGCTCCAACATGGCCGACTGCCACCCGATCCTCTTCCTGCGCATGATGGACCGGGTGAAGTCGGCGGGGGCCAGGCTGATCGTCGTCGATCCCCGCCGCACCGCCACCGCCGAGAAGGCCGACCTCTTCCTGCAGATCAAGCCGGGCACCGATCTGGCCCTGCTGAACGGGCTGTTGCGCCTGCTGCACGAGAACGGCCACACGGACGCCGACTTCATCGCCCGTCACACCGAGGGCTGGGACGAGATGCCCGCGTTCCTCGCCGACTACCCGCCCGCCGCCGTCGCCGAGATCACCGGCCTCGCCGAGGACGACATCCGCGAGGCGGCCCGGCTGATCGGCGAGGCGGGGGAGTGGACCAGCTGCTGGACCATGGGCCTCAACCAGTCCACGCACGGCACCTGGAACACCAACGCCCTGGTCAATCTGCATCTCGCCACCGGCGCCATCTGCCGGCCCGGCAGCGGGCCCTTCTCCCTCACCGGCCAGCCCAACGCCATGGGCGGCCGCGAGATGGGCTACATGGGACCCGGGCTGCCGGGCCAGCGGTCGGTGCTCGTCGGCGAGGAGCGGGCGTTCGTCGAGGAGCTGTGGGAGCTGGAGCCCGGCAGCATACGCGCGGACGGGGTCGGCAAGGGCACGATCGAGATGTTCCGCAGGATGGCCGACGGCGACATCAAGGCCTGCTGGATCATCTGCACCAACCCGGTCGCCTCCGTCGCCCACCGCAGGACGGTCATCGAGGGCCTGGAGGCGGCAGAGTTCGTCGTCACCCAGGACGTGTTCGCGGAGACGGAGACGAACGCGTACGCCGATGTGGTCCTGCCCGGCGCCCTGTGGACCGAGACCGAGGGCGTCCTGATCAACAGCGAACGCAACCTCACCCTGGCCCAGCCGGCCGCCGACCCGCCCGGCGAGGCGACGGCGGACTGGCGGATCATCGCCGCCGTGGCCCGCGCGATGGGCTACGACAAGGGCTTCTCGTACGACAGCGCCGAGGAGGTCTTCGAGGAGATCAAGCGTGCCTGGAACCCGGCGACCGGCTGGGACCTGCGCGGTGTGAGCTACGAGCGGCTGCGCGAGACGCCCGTGCAGTGGCCGGCGGCCGACGCCGACGGCCCGGACCGCAACCCCGTCCGGTACGTCGGTGCGGACGGCTCGCCGGCCTTCCCGACGGCAAGCGGACGCGCGGTCTTCCACGCCCGCCCGCACATCCCGCCGGCGGAGATGCCCGACGACGACTACCCGTACGTCCTCAACACCGGCCGCCTCCAGCACCAGTGGCACACCCTGACCAAGACGGCCAGGGTGGCCAAGCTCAACAAGCTCGACCCCGGCCCCTTCGTGGAGGTGCACCCGCAGGACGCGGCCCGGCTCGGCCTCACCGACGGGGACTCGGTGGAGGTCGCATCACGGCGCGGACGTGCCGTGCTGCCGGCGCTCGTCACGGACCGGGTGCGGCCGGGCTGCTGTTTCGCGCCGTTCCACTGGAACGACCTGTTCGGTGAGTATCTGAGCGTCAACGCGGTGACCAGCGACGCCGTCGACCCGCTGTCGTTCCAGCCCGAGTTCAAGGTGTGCGCGGTGTCGCTGACCAAGGTGGCCACCCCGGTGACGGTACGGGCACCGGCCGTGGCGGGCGCCGTGGCCACGACCCCGGCGGCGGAGGGCCCCACCGCGTCACCCGCCGCGCTTCCCGCCCCGTCGGCTCTCCACCCGTCCGCCGCCGACCGGTTCGGCCTGGAACCCGCCCCGCCACCGGTCCTGGCCGAACACGAACGCCGCTATCTGACCGGCTTCCTCGCCGGCATCCCCGCCGGTTTCCCGGGCGTACCCGTGCTGCCGCCGGACGCCCCGTTCAGCCCGGAGCACGCCCTGTGGGTGAACGGCGTACTGGCCGGGATGTACTCCAGGACCGAGGCGCCGCGTCCCCCCGCGCACAGTCACGCCGCATCCCCGCCATCGTCCGCTCCGTCCCCGGACGCCCCGCGCCGCCAGGTCGTGATCCTCTGGGCGTCACAGACCGGGAACGCGGAGGAGTTCGCGACCACCGCGGTGGAGCGCCTCAGCGCGGACGGCCATCCCGCCGCCCTCCTGCCCATGGAGGAGGCGGACCCCGCCGCGCTGCCGTCCGACGCCGACCTGCTGCTGATCACGAGCACCTTCGGCGACGGCGACGCCCCGGACAACGGCGCCGGATTCTGGGACGCCCTCGCCGCGCCCGAGGCGCCCCGCCTGGAGGGGAGGCGGTACGCCGTCCTGGCCTTCGGCGACTCCTCCTACGACGACTTCTGCGGCCACGGCCGGCGTCTCGACCGGCGCTTGGAGGAGCTGGACGCCGTACGGCTGGCACCGCGCACCGACTGCGAACCGGACTACGAGACCGCCGCCGGGGCCTGGCTGGAGCAGATTCGCACCGCGTTGGAGCCCACCGAGCAACCGTCCCCCGCCCCTTCCGCCGCCCCGGCCCCCGCGTGCGCCACGCCGCCCCGGCCGAACCGTCCCGCCCCCGTCACCGCCCGCCTCACCGGCAACCGCCTGCTCAGCATGCCCGGCGCGGGCAAGGAAGTGAGGCGCTTCACCTTCGACACGCGGGACAGTGACACACCGCTCGCCTACGAGGCCGGTGACGCCCTGGCGGTGCACCCGGTCAACCGGCCCGAGCTCGTGGCGGAGTGGCTGGCCGTCACCGGTCTGGACGCGGACGCCACCGTGCGGACCAGGAGCGCGGGGGACGTGCCGTTCGCCGAGGCCCTGCTGCGTCACCTGGACATCACCCGCATCACTCCCGACCTGCTGCGCTTCGTCGCCGGCCGCGCCCGCGACCCGCGCGAGCTGCGGAAGCTGCTGCGGCCGGACAACAAGGGCGGGCTGGCTCAGTGGTCCTGGGGACGCCAGGCCGTCGACGTGGCCACCGAGTTCGGCATCCGGGCCGGGGCCCAGGACTGGGCCGACGTGCTCGGCCGGCTGCAACCCCGCCTGTACTCCATATCCTCCAGCCCGCTGACGGACCCCCACCTGGTGTCGCTGACGGTCTCCGTCATCCGCTACGAGAACCTGGCCGGCCGCCCCCGCCAGGGCGTGTGCTCCCCCTTCCTCGCCGACGCCGAGCCGGGTACACCGGTGCCGGTCCGTGTCCAGCGGGCCCCGCACTTCCGCCCGCCCTCCGACCCGGCCACACCCGCGGTGATGGTGGGCCCCGGTACCGGCGTCGCGCCCTTCATCGGATTCCTGGAGGAACGCCGGGCCCGTGGCCACCGCGCCCCGAACTGGCTGTTCTTCGGCGAACAGCACCGCGCGACGGACTTCTACCACGAGGAGGAGCTGACCGGGTTCCTGGCCGAGCGCACGCTCACCCGCCTGGACACCGCCTTCTCCCGCGACCAGCGAGCCAAGGTCTACGTCCAGGACCGCATGCGCGAACACGGTCCGCTGCTCTGGTCCTGGCTCAGGGACGGCGCCCACTTCTACGTCTGCGGCGACGCCTCCCGCATGGCCAAGGACGTGGACCGGGCCCTGCGGGACATCGCCGTCGTCCACGGCGGCCTGGACGAGGCGGAGGCGGCGGCCTACGTCAAGCAACTCGCCGCCGACAAGCGCTATGTGCGGGACGTGTACTGACCACGGCCGGCCCCGGTCCTGGGCCCGCCTGCATGATCGCGTCGAAGGCCCGCCGGGCGACGTCGCCGCGCCGCGGAGATCGGCCGGTACCGCGCGGACCTGGACGCCCGTCTCACGCAGCCGGTGCGCCGCGTGTTCCAGACGGTCGTCCTCCGCGTTGATCCACAGGTCGACGTCGTGCTCGGCGAACTGCCTGGCCAGTGCGTGTCCGATCCCGCCGGAGGCCCAGGCCACCAGGGCGAGCGGCCTGTCGTCGGCGATGCGATCCGGAGTGACCACCGTGACCTCGGCCCCACCGTGCGGGGCGCCGGCGGTTTCTTCACGGGCCCCCGGTCCGGGCCGCCTGCCCCTCCCGGCGGCCGTGACGGGACGGACGGGGGCGGGGCTCAGGTCTGCCGGGTGTGTACCGGGTCGTTGGCGACCTCGTCGGGGCACGTCCGGTGCCGTGAGCGCGTGTGCCGGTCGCGCTGCCGGTCGAACGTCGCCAGGGCCAGCGACGCCGCCATGCCGACGAGGGCGGCGCCCAGCGCGGTGACGAGGGCGGCGCGATAGTCGCCGCCGTTGCCGAGCACCAGGTAGAAGAGGCCGGGCAGCGCGGCCGTCCCCACCGCCGCACCGAGCCGCTGCCCGGTCTGCAGGGCGCCGCCCGCCGCGCCCGCCATGCGCACGGGCACGTCCCGCAGGGTCATGGTGATGTTGGGAGAGACGACGAAGCCGCTGCCGATGCCGCCGAGGAACAGGACGGGGGCGGCCACCCACCAGGCGGTGGTGAGCGGGGCGAAGCGGAGCAGCAGCGCGGTTCCGCCCAGGCCGGCGATCACAGCCGTGAGCCCGCACACGGTGAGCAGGCGGCCGAACCTGTCCACCAGCCGGCCGGCGACCACGGCCGCGCCGGCCGAGCCGAGGGCGAACGGGGTCACCGCGAGGCCGGAGCGGAGCGGGGAGTAGCCGAGGCCGTGCTGGTAGAAGAGGGCGAAGACCAGCCAGACGCCGCTGAAGCCGATGAAGTACAGCGTGCCCACGCCGGCGCCCACGGCGTAGCCGCGCACGGTGGTGAACAGGCGCGGGTCGAGCAGCGGCTGTCTACCGCGGGCGACAAGGCGGCGCTGCCACCAGGTGAAGACGGCGAGCACCGCGCCGCCGACGGGGAACAGCCACCACAGACCGCCGAGGCCGCCGGAGTCCGCCTGGACCAGCGGGTACATCAGCGCCAGCACGCCGAGGCCGAGCAGCAGCACGCCGGGCACGTCCACCCGGCCCCGCCCGGACCGCCGGGTGCGCGGCAGCAGACGACGGCCGAGCAGGACGGCGAGGATGCCGATGGGGACGTTGACGTAGAAGATCCACCGCCAGCCCTGGTCGCCGGAGGCGAGGGCCAGGACGGCGCCGCCGGTCAAGGGCCCGGCGGCGGACGAGACGCCCACGGTGGTGCCGAAGAATCCGAAGGCCCGGCCGCGTTCGGCGCCCCGGAACATCTGCTGGATCAGCGCGGAGTTCTGGGGCGCCATGAAGCCGGCCGCCAGGCCCTGGGCCAGGCGGGCCGCCACCAGCAGCGTGATGTCGGGGGCCGCTCCACACGCCGCGCTGAAGATCACGAAGCCGCCGAGGGCGAGCAGGAAGATACGGCGCCGGTCCAGGGCGTCGCCGAGCCGGCCGGCGGTGACCAGCGCGAGGGCGAAGGTGAGGGCGTATCCGGAGACCACCCACTGGACCTGTGCCGGGGAGGCGTGCAGGTCCCGTTGGACGGTGGGCAGGGCGACCGCCACGATCGTCACGTC
This sequence comes from Streptomyces filipinensis, assembly GCF_014649495.1. Taxonomy (GTDB): domain Bacteria; phylum Actinomycetota; class Actinomycetes; order Streptomycetales; family Streptomycetaceae; genus Streptomyces; species Streptomyces filipinensis. The sequence goes on from NZ_BMTD01000007.1 coordinate 296,182, forward strand.
CAGCAGGCTCATGAAGCCGGCCACCAGGGTCACCCACAGGGCCCGCCACCGGTGCGGATCCGGTTCGTACCCGTCCCGCCGGGGGTCCGCGCCCCGACCACTCGCGGCTGATGCTGTCACAGGGGCTCCTCTCACCGGGCCGGCCCCCGGACCACCGGGGCCGCACCCGGTCGAACCAAGTTCCCGTGCCGAGGCGTGACCACACCTCCCGGACCCCGAGGGGACGTTTGAGCGCGCGAGAACTGTGCAGGCGTGGGGAACACGACCGACGAAAGGACATTCCGTCATGGCGGCGACCGACCCGGACGAGTCGGTGGATCCCGCGGCGGTCCGGCGCCACCGGGTGCTGTTCCGCGCGATCGAGAAGCGACGTCACCCGAAGCTGCGCCGCAGCGACATCACCGTGACCGACGAGACGGCGGTCAGACGCGCCACCAAGGCCGCCGCGCTCGGCAACGCGATGGAGTGGTACGACTTCGGCATCTACAGCTATCTCGCCTCGACCATCGGGAAGGTCTTCTTTCCCTCGGGGAGCGAGACCGCCCAGCTGCTCAGCTCGTTCGCCACCTTCGCGGTGGCCTTCCTCGTACGCCCCGTCGGCGGCATGGTCTTCGGGCCGCTCGGCGACAAGGTCGGCCGCAAGGCCATCCTCTCCGTCACCATGATCATGATGGCGGTGGGCACCTTCGCCATCGGCCTCATCCCCTCGCACACGGCCATCGGCCTCTGGGCCCCGGGTCTGCTGATCTTCTTCCGGCTGGTGCAGGGGTTCTCGACCGGTGGGGAGTACGGGGGTGCCTCGACGTTCATCGCGGAGTACGCGCCCGACAAGCGGCGCGGCTTCTTCGGCAGCTTCCTGGAGCTCGGCACACTCGCCGGATACGTCGGAGCCTCCGGACTCGTGGTCCTCCTCAGCGGCTTCCTCGGCGAGGACCAGATGCTGCACTGGGGGTGGCGGATCCCCTTCCTGGTCGCGGCCCCGCTCGGCTTCATCGGCCTCTACCTGCGGCTCAAGCTGGACGAGACGCCCGCCTTCCAGAAGCTGGAGGGCGGTCACGTCAAGGCGAGTGAGGCCGCCGACACGGTGGAGACCTCGGCCACCGCCGACCTCGGCAGGATATTCACCCGGCACTGGCGGCCGCTGCTGCTCTGCCTCGCGCTCGTCGCCGCGTACAACATCACCGACTACATGCTGCTGTCGTACATGCCGACGTACCTGTCCGGCGAACTCGGCTACGGGACCGACCACGGACTGCTGATCCTGCTCATCGTGATGGTCCTCCAGATGTGCGTCATCAACCAGGTCGGCCGGCTCTCGGACCGGTTCGGGCGCAAGCCGCTGCTGATGACGGGGATGCTCGGCTTCCTCCTCCTGTCCGTGCCGTCCTTCCTGCTCATCCGGCAGGGCGACGTCCTCCTCGTCACCCTCGGCCTGCTGCTGATGGGGCTCTCCCTGGTGGCGATGCTCGGCACGATGTCGGCGGCGCTCCCGGCGATCTTCCCCACCCAGGTCCGCTACGGCTCCCTGTCGGTCGCCTACAACCTCTCCACGTCGCTCTTCGGCGGCACGACTCCACTGGTGATCACCGCCCTGATCGGCGCCTTCGGCACCACGCTCGTGCCGGCCTACTACGCCACGGCCGCCGCCGTCGTCGGCGTGGTCGCCGTCCTGTGCATGCGGGAAACCGCCAACCGGCCGCTGGCCGGGTCCCCGCCCTCCGTCGAGACCGAGGAGGAGGCCGCCGAACTCGTCCAGGTCCAGTTCCCCGGCCCCAGGTTCTGACGCTGCGGGGCCACGCCCTGCGGGACGGCGCGACACGCGCCGGCCGGTGCGCGACCAGCCCGCACCGGCCGGTCGCGGTGCCGCGTCGGGGCCGAGGAGTCTGGCGGTGAACCCCGCAAGCCGGTCCCGCAGCTCCTCCCGGGCCGGACCCCGGTCGCCGGCCAGGTGTGCGACGAGGTCGGCCCGGGTGGCCGCGAGCAGGGCACGACACCGTCCAGCGCCTCACCGGCCGGCCGCCCCGCAGCTTCCGGTCGGCCGCCGAACGGGAACTGACACCGGGCCCCGCGTGAACGCCCCTGCCGGGCCGGCCGCACCACCCCGGCCGCCCCCCCTCCCGCGGGTCCCGTGAAGGCACGTACCCTGACCGGCGATGAGGAGGGCGCATGAGGGAGGACGCGTGCCCCGGTGCGGTGCTGGTCGTCGATGACGACGCGGCGATCCGGCGGTCGTTGGAGCGTGGGCTGAGGCTGAACGGCTTCGCGGTGCGGACCGCAGCCGACGGACCGGACGCGCTCACCGTGATCGAGCGGACACCGCCGGACGTCCTGGTGCTCGACGTGTCGATGCCGGGCATGAGCGGCATCGAGGTGTGCACCCGGCTGCGGGACTCGGGCCGGGACCTGCCGGTGCTGATGCTCTCCGCCCTCGACGAGACGGCCGACCGTATCGCCGGACTCCAGGCGGGCGGCGACGACTACCTGGTCAAGCCGTTCGCCCTGCAGGAACTGGTGCTGCGGCTGCATGCGCTGCTGCGTCGCCGGCCACCCTCCGACCGGGCGGTGCTCCGGGTCGCGGACCTGGTCGTCGACCCGGCGGCGCGCACGGCCGAGCGGGCCGGCCGCCCGCTGGAGCTGACCCGTCGCGAGTTCGAACTCCTGGAGGTGCTCACCCGCAACGCCGGGCTCGTCCTGACCCGCGACCAGCTCCTGGAACGCGTGTGGGGCTACGACTTCGACGTGCGCACCGACGCCGTCGACACCTTCGTCAGCTATCTGCGCCGCAAGCTCGAAGCGGACGGCGGCACCCGGCTGATCCACACCGTGCGCGGAGTCGGCTTCGTGCTCAGGGAGGCCAGGGACACGCCGTGAGACTCTCGACCCGGGTCGGACTCGCCGTCGGCTGCACCGTCCCGCTGCTGGTCCTGGCCTGCGGCTGGCTGCTGCTGGACCTGGTCGCCCGTGACCTGCACCGGGCCGAGGACCAGCAGCTGCGCGCGCGGGCCGCGGCCCTCGCCCCGGACGCCCGCTCGCTGCTGCGGGCCTCGGAGAACGGCCGGCCCAAGGCCGCCGACACCAGGGAACGCAAGCTGTTCAGCGCGGCCCTCGACGTCGGCGTACGCGTCGTCGGACCGGACGCCGACTTCAGCGGCGGCCCCCAGCCCGGGCCTGCCGTGACCCTGCCGCCGCGGGCCGCCGGCCCGGTCACCGTCCGCGACGGCGGCCGTAGCTGGCGGGTCCTGGCGCGGCCCGTCCGGGGCACCACCGCCACCCTCTGGGTCTTCTCGCCCGACACCGCCGACCGCACCCGACTCCGGCTCGTGCGGCGCCGCGTGCTCCTCACCGCGATCCTCGCCGCACCCCTGTCCGGACTGCTCGCCTGGGGCCTGGCCGCCGGTGCCGGAGCCCCGCTGCGGCGCCTCACCCGCCGTACCGCCGGCCTCGACCCGCGCACCAGCAGTGCCCGGCCGGCCGACCGGCGCACCGGGGTGACGGAGGTCGACGAGCTCGCCGCCACCCTGCGGACCGTCCTCGCCCGCTACGACGAACAGGCCGCCCGCACCGCCGAGGCCCTGGACACCGCCCGCTCCTTCTCCGCCGCGGCGGCGCACGAACTGCGCACCCCGCTGATGAGCATGGGCACCAACCTCGACATCCTCGCCGACCACCCGGGCCTGCCCGCGTCCGAGCGCGCCGAGGTCGTCGACGATCTGCGGCGCGAACACGCCCGGCTGCTCGGCCTGTTGGTGATGCTGCGCGAGCTGGGCCGCGGGGACCTGGTGGAGGCGGAGGCGTTCCGCCCCGTCGACCTCGCCGACGTGGCCGAGGCGGCCGTCGCCGAGGCCCGGCGCCGGGACCCGGACGCCGGGATCGTCCTGGACACCGCCCCCGGACTCATCGTGCACGGCTGGGAGCCGGGCCTCAGGCTGCTGCTGGACAACCTGCTCGGCAACGCCCTGGCCCACGGGCGGGACACGCGGGGCCGGGCATGGGTCCGGGTGGGCGTCAATGCGACCGCCGAGCAGGCCCTGGTCACCGTCGACGACCATGGACCCGGTGTGCCGCCCGACGCCCGGTCCCGGATCTTCGAGCGGTTCCGGCGGGGCCCGGAGAGCGCCGGCTCCGGGCTCGGCCTGACCCTCGTCGCCCAGCAGGCGGCGCTGCACCGCGGGAGCGTCACGGTGACGGACGGACCGGACGGCGTCGGCGCCCGCTTCGCCGTACGGCTGCCGTCGGACGGCGGCGGGCTGCCCGGACGGCGGGACTGGCTCATCGGCACAGCCGGGGCAGACCGGTCACAGAGTTTCCCCAAAGACGCTCCCTAGCCTCCCTCCCGACGGACGGACGACCTGACCGTCCGCCACAAGTGAACGGAGAGGCAGATGTACGTACGACGACCGACCCGCACGCTGCTCGCGGGGCTCGCCGTGACAGCGGTCCTCGCGGGCACGGCGGGGGCCGCATCCGCGGCCGACAGCACACCCGCCGCGAAGCCGGCCGGCGACGGGGCCCACGCGCTGTGCAAGCGGGTCCCGAAGATCGATCGCCGGATCGCACGGGCCCTGAAGCGGCTCGGCGCCGGAGCCGGAACACGCGGCTCCGTGGCGCGGCTGCAGAAGCGGGTCGACAACGCGAAGAAGGCGGGCCACACGGAGATCGCCGGCTACCTCCAGAACCGGCTGGACTTCCGCAAGTCGCTGCGGACCAGCCTGGAGCAGCGCCAGAAGGACCTCGCCGCCGTCAAGACGTGGTGTGCGGCCAACGGTAACGGGAAGGCGGCGAGCTGATGCCGGCCCGGCGCCCGGCCCTCCTGCTCACGGCGGCCACCGCGCTGGCGGTGGCGCTCACCGCGGGCTGCGCGCCCCACGAGGGCGCCGCCCCGAAGGCCACGACCGGCGCCGCGTCCGGCACGGCGCCGTCCGCCGGGTCCGCGCGACTGGCGGAGATGCGGAAGAAGGTGGACGCGGCCGAATCCGCGGCCGCCGCGGCCGACCGGGACGCGGCGGGCACCGCCGACCGCTGACCCGCGCGGGGGGCGCCGTTCGGCGCTCCCCGTCCGCCCTTCGCACGGACGCGAGACGATCTCCTCGGCAGCCGGCACAGCCCGTTCGCCCACGCCGATGCCGGGACCTGGGGGCCGTCCCCCGGTCGCCGGGGCCGCGCTCAGATGCCGGGCGCCCCGGTGCGCAGGCCGTCCATGACCAGGTCGAGGAGCCGGGTGGCGCGTGGCCGCCAGTCGTCGTGCGGGTCGAGCTGCCAGAGGCCGGCGATGGCGAGCATGAAGTCGTCCACGGTGACCCCGGGCCGGATGGTGCCGGCCTCCTCGTTGGCGCGGAGCAGGACTTCCGCCGCGGACGTCACCGGCGTGGGGGGTGGCTTGCCGGGGCCGCCCGGTGCACTGGTGGCCTGCCGGATCGCCTCGGCCAGTCCGGCCTTGGTCATGGCGAACTCGGAGAGCCGGTCCATCCAGGCCCGCAGGGCATCCTCGGGTGACCGCGTCCCGAGCAGATGAGCCGCGGCTTCGGCCACCTGCTGCATCTCGTGGCGGTAGATCTCCAGCACGAGCGATTCCCGGTTGGGGAAGTTCCGGTAGAAGGTGCCCTGTCCGACACCGGCCTTCTTGGCGATCGTGCTGAGCGGGGCGTCCGCGCAGCGCGACAGTTCGGTGATCGCCACGTCCAGGATGCGCTCGCGGTTGCGCTGTGCGTCCGAGCGCCGGGGTGATGCCTTCTGCTGCGGCACTCGTCCTCCTCGAGGGTCGTGACCGAACCTCGCCCTTGCTAAGCGGACAACTGTCCGTTACGTTTTCCAGGTAGCGGACAGCTGTCCGTTTGTGCTCACCATAGCCGCGAACGCCGCCCCGCGGCAGTCGCCGGCCGCCACTGCTCGGTCCCCGTACCTCGCACCTTCGCTTCGCCGCTCGCCGCGGCACCGGCCCGTCCACGCGAAAGAAGCAGCTCATGGCCTCATCGACGTCCAGTGTCATCACCTTGGAGATCAACGGAGAGAAGCACACACTGCCCGTCGACCACCGCACCACCCTGCTCGACGCCCTGCGCGAGCGCCTCGATCTGACCGGCACCAAGAAGGGCTGTGACCAGGGACAGTGCGGTGCCTGTACGGTCCTGCTGGACGGCCGCCGGGCCGTCGCCTGCCTGCAACTGGCCGTGGCGGCCGAGGGCCGCGAGATCACCACCATCGAAGGCGTGGCCGACGGGGACCGGTTGCACCCCGTGCAGCAGGCGTTCCTCGACCTGGACGGCTACCAGTGCGGTTACTGCACGCCGGGACAGATCTGTGCGGCGATCGGGATGATCGAGGAACACGCGGCGGGCTGGCCGAGCGCCGTCACCGACGACGTCCGCCCCGAAGCGGGACCCCCACCCCTGACCGCCGACGAGATCCGGGAGCGGATGAGCGGCAATCTGTGCCGCTGCGGCGCGTACGTCTCCATCGTCGAGGCGGTCGCCCGGGCCGCCGGGGAAGCGGCCGCCGAGCGACGCGTCACGCCCGCCGCGGAGGCCGAGGAGGCCGTGGCATGAGGGAGTTCGACTACCAGCGGGCCGCCGACGTCGCCGGTGCCGTGGCGCTGCTCGGCGCCGATCCGGACACCCGCTTCCTCGGCGGCGGCACCAACCTCGTCGACCTGATGAAGACCGGTGTCGAGCGGCCCGCCCGGCTCATCGACATCCGGGAACTCCCGCTCGACCACATCGAGCCGACGCCGGAGGGCGGGCTGCGCATCGGCGCCACCGTCACCAACGGCGACCTGGCCGCCCACCCCGCGATCCGGCGCCGTTACCCCGCCCTGGCCCAGGCGGTGCTGGCCGGTGCGTCGGGGCAGCTGCGCAACATGGCCACGGTCGGCGGGAACCTGCTGCAGCGCACCCGCTGCGGCTACTTCACCGACGTCACCAAGCCGTGCAACAAGCGCGTCCCCGGCAGCGGTTGCCCCGCCATCGAGGGCGAGCACCACAACCACGCGATCCTGGGCGCGTCCGGCCACTGTGTGGCCGTACACCCCTCGGACATGGCCGTGGCCCTGACCGCCTTCGACGCCGTCGTCCACTTCGAGACGGCCGACGGGCCGGGGGAGTCGCCGCTCGCCTCGTTCTACCTGCCCGTCGGTGACACCCCGCACCGCGAGACCGCCCTGCCGCCGGGCGCGCTGATCACCGGCGTCACCCTGCCGCCCGCCCCGGTCGCCGCCGTCTCCCGCTACCGCAAGGTGCGCGAGCGGGCCTCGTACGCCTTCGCCATCGGCTCGGTCGCCGCCGCGCTCGACGTCCGGGACGGTGTCGTCCACGACGCGCGCCTGGCCCTCGGCGCCGTCGCCTCGCGTCCGTGGCGGGCCGTCGCCGCGGAACACGTGCTGACCGGTGCGCCGGCCGACGCCGCGACCTACGCCGCCGCGGCGGACGCCGAGCTGGCGGCGGCCCGGCCGCTGCCGCACAACGGATACAAGGTGGACCTCATGCGCAACCTCGTGGTGGCCGTCCTGTCCGAACTCGCCGAGGAGGCCGCCCGATGACCACCGTCGCCCCCGGAACAGGGACCCACGCGCCCTCCGTCGGCACCGCCCACACCCGGGTGGAGGGCAGGGACAAGGTCACCGGAGCGGCGCGCTACGCGGGCGAGGTGCCGTTCGCCGGCCTCGCGTACGGCTGGCTGGTGCTGTCCACGGTCGCCCGGGGCCGCATCCGCGCCCTCGACACCGACCCGGTCCTCGCCATGCCGGGAGTCCTCGCCGTCCTGGACCACCGCAACGCCCCGCGTGTCGACACCGACTACACCGGTCTGCTGGGCACGCCTCCGGACCCGACCTGCGCGGTCTTCCAGCACGACCGGGTGCCCCACCTGGGCTGGCCGGTGGCCCTGGTCGTCGCCGAGACGTCCGAGCAGGCCAGGGAGGCCGCCGAAACACTCGTGGTGCACTACGAACAGGAGCCCCACGACATCGACTTCACGGGCGGACGCCCGGACGCCTACCCGGTGGACGGCCACATGCCCGGGGTGACGGAGAAGGGCGATCTCGACGCCGCACTGGTCTCCTCGGCCGTCGTCGTGGACGCCGAGTACACCACGCCCGAAGAGCACCACAACCCGATGGAACCGCACGCGGCGACCGCCCGCTGGGACGGCGGCCGGCTGGAGGTGATCGACTCCAACCAGGGAGCCACCTGGGTCGTCGGCGAACTCGCGAACCTCTTCTCGCTGGACCCGGCCTCGGTGCGCGTACGCTCCGAACACGTCGGCGGCGGCTTCGGCAGCAAGGGCGTCCGGGCCCACCAGGTGGCCGCGGTGATGGCCGCGACCGTGCTGCAGCGGCCCGTGCGCGTGGTCATGACGCGCCGTCAGATGTTCTCGCTGGCCGGCTACCGCAGCCCCACCGCACAGCGCGTCAGGCTCGGCGCCGACGCCGACGGACGCCTGCGCGCACTGGAGCACCGCTCGGTCAGCGTCACCTCCACCGTGCACGAGTTCGTCGAACCGAGCGCCGGGGTGGCCCGGGTGATGTACGACGCCGACGCCCACCACACCGCCAACCGCGTCGTACGGCTCGACGTGCCGACGCCGACGTGGATGCGCGCCCCGGGTGAGGCGCCCGGGTCCTTCGCGCTGGAGGCGGCCCTCGACGAACTCGCCGAGAAGTGCGGGATCGACCCGATCGAGCTGCGCCTGCGCAACGAACCCGACAAGGGCCCGGTCTCCGGCCTGCCGTTCGCCGGCCGCAACCTGGCCGCCTGCTTCCGGGAGGGCGCCCGCCGGTTCGGCTGGGCGGACCGGGACCCGCGCCCCGGACTGCGCCGGGACGGCCGCTGGCTGCTCGGCACGGGTACGGCGGCGGCCTCCTTCCCCTCGGGCGCCGCACCGTCCACCGCGTCGGCGACCGCCCACCCGGACGGCACGTTCACCGTCCGGATCTCCGCGGCCGACATCGGCACCGGGGCCCGTACCGCCCTCACCCTGGTCGCCGCGGACGCGCTCCGGGTGTCCGTGGAGCGTGTCCGGGTGCGCATCGGCGACAGCGACTTCGGGCCGGCGATGATCGCGGGCGGTTCGATGGGTACCCGCTCCTGGTCCTGGGCCGTCACGGCCGCGGCCGGCGAACTGCGCGAACGGCTGGCCCTCGATACCGACATGCCCCCGGAGGGCATCACGGTACGGTCCGACACCACGGCCGCCATCGGCGCCCTCACCCCCGCCGAACGGCACTCGTTCGGCGCGCAGTTCGCCGAGGTCGCGGTGGACACGGCCACCGGCGAGGTGCGCGTGCGGCGCATGCTCGGCGTCTTCGCGGCGGGCCGGATCGTCAACCCGCTCACCGCACGCAACCAGCTCCGGGGCGGCATGATCTGGGGCATCTCCATGGCCCTGCACGAGGAGGCCGTCCGGGACCGCGCCTCGGGCGGCCACGTCGGCGCCGACCTCGCGGGCTACCACGTGGCGACGCACGCCGACGTACCCCGCGTCGAGGCCGACTGGATCGACGACGCCGACCCCGCCGACCCGGTCGGCATCAAGGGCATCGGCGAGATCGGCATCGTCGGCGCGGCGGCCGCCGTCGCCAACGCCGTCTGGCACGCGACCGGCGTACGCCACCGCGGCCTGCCCATCCGCCCCGACCGCGTCCTGTCGGCCGCCGCGGGGGCGCCGGATGCTTGACCTCGCCGAGGAGCTGCACCAGTGGGCCGCGGAGGGCCGGGAGTTCGCCGTGGCCACGGTGGTGGCCGTCGGCGGCAGTGCGCCACGCGGCCCCGGCGCCGCCCTCGCCGTGGACGGCGCGGGCACCGTCATCGGCTCGGTGTCCGGCGGCTGTGTCGAGGGCGCGGTGTACGACCTGTGCCGCGAGGCGCTGCGGACCGGTCACAGCGTGCTCGAACGGTTCGGCTACAGCGACGAGGATGCCTTCGCCGTGGGGCTGACCTGCGGCGGGACGATCGAGGTGCTGATCACGCCGGTGGCCGCAGCGGCCGGTACCGTCCTGGCGTCGGCTCTGTCGGCCGCCGCGCGGGACGAGCCGACGGCCCTCGTCCGGGTCGCCCGCGGTCCGGCCGGACTCCTCGGGCACGCGCTGCTGGTCAGGCCCGACGGCACGTACGAAGGCGGCCTCGGCGGCGATCCGGACCTGGACCGTACGGCGGCGGCCGAGGCCCGGGCCCTGCTGGAGGTGGGCCGTACGGGCACGGTGGACATCTCGGCGAGCGGAGCGAGACGGGGGTCCCCGCCGACGGAGTCCCAGGGAGGCCCGCACTGCCCCGGCGGCCTGAGCCTGCTGGTCGAGTCGAACGTGCCCCCGCCCCGCATGATCGTCTTCGGCGCCGTCGACTTCGCGGCGGCGCTGGCGCGGGCCGGGAAGTTCCTCGGCTATCACGTGACCGTGTGCGACGCCCGTCCCGTCTTCGCCACGCGGGCGCGTTTCCCCGACGCCGACGAGATCGTGGTCGACTGGCCGCACCGGTACCTGCGGCGTACCGGGACCGACGCCCGTACGGTCCTGTGCGTCCTCACCCACGACGCGAAGTTCGACGTTCCCCTGCTGAAGGAGGCCCTGCGCAGGCCGGCGGCGTTCATCGGCGCGATGGGCTCGCGCCGCACCCACGAGGACCGCGACCGGCGGCTGCGGGCGGAGGGCCTGGCCGGACCGGAACTGGCCCGCCTGCGCTCGCCGATCGGCCTCGACCTGGGCGCCCGGACTCCGGAGGAGACCGCCCTGTCGATCGTGGCGGAGATCGTCGCCGCCCGGCGGGGCGGCACGGGCGCGCCGCTGACCGGCTCCGGGACGCCGATCCACCGCGACGCGGGAGAGGACGGCGGGGCGACGGCCGCCTGACCCGGCACGTGTCTCGTTCCGGGCTGCCCGGGCGCCAGGCCCGCGGGAGTACAGTATTCACCAGGGGATGAATTACTGCTCTCGTGAAGGGCGGGACTGTCATGGAAGAGACCACCTGCTGTGTGGTGGGCGGCGGCCCGGCGGGCATGGTGCTCGCCCTGCTGCTGGCCAGGGCCGGTGTCGATGTGACGGTCCTGGAGAAGCACGGCGACTTCCTGCGTGACTTCCGCGGTGACACCGTCCACCCCTCCACCCTGGCGCTGCTGGACGAGCTGGGTCTGGGGGAGCGTTTCGCCCGGCTGCCGCAGCGTCGCGTACGCACCGTCCAGCTGCCGATCGGAAGGGGTCGCTCTGCGGTCACGGTCGCGGACCTCACGGTGCTGCGCGGTCCCTACGACTACGTGGCCATGGTGCCCCAGTGGGACCTGCTGGACCTGCTCGCGGACGAGGCCCGGCGCGAGCCCTGCTTCCATCTGCGCATGAGCACCGAGGCGACCGGCTTCCTGGTCGAATCCGGCCGGGTGACCGGAGTGCGCTACCGCACCGGTGACGGCCGCACCGGCGCGTTGCGTGCCGTCCTCACCGTCGCCTGCGACGGCCGGGGGTCGCTGGCCCGTGCCTGCCCGGAACTGGGGCTGCACGGCTTCACCTGCCCGATGGACGCCTGGTGGTTCCGGCTGCCGCGCGAGGAAGGCGATCCGCAGGGACTCGTCGGCGCGGCCGGTGACCGCTTCCTGACGGCGATGATCGACCGCGGCGACTACTGGCAGTGCGCCGGACTCATCCCCAAGGGCACGAACGCGCAGCGCCGCGCCGCCGGCCTTGACCGTTTCCTGGCCGAGTTCGCCGCCGCCGCGCCATGGGCGGCCGACCGTGTGCACGCCGTGCGCTCGTGGGACGAGGTGAAACTGCTCGATGTACGCCTGGACCGGCTGCGCCGCTGGCACCGCCCCGGCCTGCTGTGCATCGGCGACGCCGCGCACGCCATGTCCCCGGTCTTCGGTATCGGGATCAACCTCGCGGTGCAGGACGCCGTCGCCGCCGCCCGCTACCTCGCCGAGCCGCTGCGGCGGGGAAGCGTGAGTCCGCGTGACGTCCACCGGGTGCAGCGCCGTCGCCGTCCCACCACGGTCGCCACGCAGGCGCTCCAGCGGGCGGCCCACGCCCGCTTCATCGCACCTGTCCTGCAGGGCCGCCCGCCCCTCGGGAGCGCGGACCGGGCCCGGCACGTGGCCCGCCTGCTCACCGGGTCGCGATGGGTCCGCCGGCTGCCCGCGTACTTCGTCGCCTACGGCGCCCTGCGCGAGCGCCCGCCCGCCGCGGCCGTCCGGTAGCCGGAGCGGTCACGGGACCGGCCTCTCCCTGGGGCTCATAATTGTTGTCTTGACAAGAGTTGTCGCGGCAATGAAGATGGACGAGTGACCACGCCCAGCGGACTCCACGACCACCTCGGCTACTGGCTCCGTCGCCTGTCCGACGAGGTCCACAGCCGGTTCGAGGCCGAACTCGGCCGGCATGACGTCACCGTCTCCCAATGGGGGGTGATGGTCAGCGTGTTCCACGGCCATGACACCACCAAGGCCGTGGCCGCCCACATGGACATCGATCCCGGCGCCGTCTCCCGCCTGGTCGACCGCCTCGCGGCCAAGGACCTCCTCCGCCGCGAACCCGACCCCGCCTCCCGGCGCACGGTCCGGCTCGTGCTGACCGGCCGGGGGCAGGCCCTCGTCCCGGTACTGGCGGAGCTGGCCGACCGCAACGACGCCCACTACTTCGGCTCGCTCGACCCCCGTCAGCGCCGGCAGCTGGAGGAGTGGATCCGGCGTCTGGTCGGCGAGGCCCACCCCGCGGCGCCGCCCGACACACCCTGAGAGAAGCGCACCATGAGCATCAGCCCCTCCGTGACCAAGACCGTCGGCATCGACCGCCCTTGGCGGCAGGTCTTCGCCTTCCTCGCCGACCCCGCGAACTGGCCCCGGTGGGCCGTGGGCAACGTCCGCGCCATCGAGCCCACCGACGACCCCGACTGGTGGCTCATGTCCACCCCGCTCGGCCCCGCCAGGCTGCGCCTGCGTGCCCGTGCGGAGTACGGCATCCTCGATCACGACTACGTCGACGACACCGCCTCCTGGCAGGTGCCGGCCCGCGTGGTCCCCAACGGCGAGGGCGCCGAGTTCATGATCACCTTCCATCGGCCGCCGTCGCTCACCGACACCGAGTTCAAGCAGCAGACCGACCTGGTCGACACCGAACTCGCCGCCCTCAAGCAGGTCCTGGAGGGCGGCGCGGCAGGCGTCACAGCATGACGTGCTTGACCTGCGTGTAGTCCAGCAGTCCGGCGAGGGAGAGATCGCTGCCGTAACCGGAGTGGCCCACGCCCCCGTGCGGCATCTCCGAGACCGTCGTGCCGTGGGTGTTGACCCAGACGATGCCGGTGCGCAGCGCCCGGCTCGCGCGCATGGCCCGGTCGTGGTCGCGGGTCCAGACACTCGCGGCCAGCCCCTGGGGAACCCCGTTCGCCAGCCGGAACGCCTCGGCCTCGTCGGTGAAGGGCTGGACGGTGACGACCGGCCCGAACACCTCGCTCTGCACGATCTCGTCCTCCTGCCGGACCCCGGCGATGACCGTCGCGGCGTGGAAACAGCCGGGGCGCTCCAGGGGTCTGCCGCCGGCGACCACCTCGGCGTGACGCGGAAGGCGGGCCAACAGGTCTGTGACGGAGGTGAGTTGAGCCGGACTCGCGAGAGGACCGAAGTCGGCGCGTTCGTCGTCGGGGCCTCCGGGCCGGCGCCCCGCGGCTTGTTCGGCGAAGGCGGCCAGAAAGGTGTCGTGGATCCGGCCGTCGACGAGGATCCTGGTGGCCGCCGTGCAGTCCTGCCCCGCGTTGTAGAAGGCCAGCGAGGACAACTGCGCGACCGCGTCGTCGAGATCGGCGTCCTTGTGGACCAGCACCGGTGCGTTGCCGCCGAGTTCCAGGTGCAGCCGCTTGAGATCGGCCGCCGCCGCGGTGGCGATCTCCTGCCCGGCGCGCACACTGCCCGTGACGGCCACCAGCCGGACGAACGGATGGGACACCAGCGAGCGCCCGGTGTCACGGTCGCCGCACACGACGTTGAGCACACCGGCCGGCAGGTGCTCGGAGGCCAGCCGGGCCAGGAGCACGGCTGAGGTCGGCGTGGTGTCGGACGGTTTGAGCACGACCGTGTTCCCGGCGGCGAGAGCCGGAGCGATCTTCCACACGGCCATCATCAGCGGATAGTTCCACGGGGTGATCTGGGCGCAGACACCGACCGGCTCGCGGCGCAGCACGGAGGTGCGGCCCGGCGTGTACTCGGTCGCAGCGGCGCCCGGCAGATTCCGGGCGGTCCCGGCGAAGTACCGCAGCACGTCCACGACCGCGGGCAGTTCGTCCATGAGGAACAGCACCCGGGGCTTGCCCGTGTCGGTCACCTCGGCGTCCGCCACCGCGTCGGCCTGCCGCTCCAGGGAGTCGGCGATACGCAGCAGGGCCGTCTGCCGCTGTGCGGGCGTCGTGGCCGACCAGCCGTCGAAGGCCCGTTGAGCCGCCCGGCAGGCCGCGTCCACGTCCTCGCCCCCGGAGAGCGGGGCCAGCCCGTGCTGGAGTCCGCTCGCGGGGGCGATCAGTCGCAGGGTGGCCCCGGAGGCGGCCGGGACGTCCTGGCCGCCGATGTGGTTCAGCAGCGTGGTGAGGCGGTCGGTGTCAGCCACGGCGCAGTGCCTCCTCGGCGGCGGCGCGGCCGGTGCGGACCGCGCCTTCCATGTATCCGGCGACCCACTGGTCGGAGCCGCAGACGTAGAACGGTGGTTCATGCGTGCCGTGCAGCGGGCCGACCGCCATCACCTCGCCCGGCGGCCACTGGGTGACATAGCCCTGGGTCCACGGGTCGGTGCCCCACAGCCGCAGATGACAGGCGGCCGGCCGCAGTGCCTCGTCGCCGAACAGCGCGGCCATCTCGGCGAGCAGCTCCGGCGTGCGCAGATGGGGCGGGGTGCCCAGCAGCACGCCGTAGCGCTCGGGCGGGATCAGCGCCGACAGCACGCCCTCGTTCTGCGGCCAGGTGCTGCCCAGGACCCCTTCCGTCTCGGACAGGCCGTTCAGGCCGTCGGCGCGCCAGAAGGGACCGTCGTACACGGCGGCGAACTTCGCGGCCGTCGCCTGCCGCTGCCGGTGCAGCGAGGCCAGGCGGGCGTCGCTCACACCGGTGACGGCGACCGACCGCAGCGGTCCCACCGGCAGGGCGCTCACCACGGCCGCCGCGGTGAGGACCTCACCCGTGACCAGCCGCACGGCGCAGTGTCCGGGGCGGACGTCCAGCGCGGCGACAGGCGAGCCGAGGCGGATGCGCGGGCCCAGCTCATGGCCCATGACCTCGGCGAGGGTGGCAGAGCCCGCCGCCAGCCGCAGCCCCTCCCAGGCGTCGTAGTCGTAGTCGCCGGTGCCCGGGACCGCCGCGCTCTTGCGCAGCGCGGCCAGCAGCGAGATCCGCTCGTACGATCCGCCCGCCAGGGCCAGTTGGCCGATGTCCCACAGCCGTACCACCGCCGGCGCGGCGTGGCGGGAGCGCAGCCAGCCGGCCACGGACAGCCGGTCCAGGGCGTCCGCCGCGGGATGCGACCAGGGGGCGTCGGGGTCGACCGTGGCGGCGAGTTCGCCGAACTCCTTGCTCAGCTGCTGGTGCTGGGCCATGTCGCCGGGGCCGAACCAGTGCGGCGGGTCGCCCGCCGAGAGACCCTCCGGGGTGGCACGGGTCATGCGGCCGGGTTCGGCGACGTAGCTGGGCACGAGTTCCAGGCCGAGCTCCCCGGCCAGCCGCAGATAGGCGGTGTGGGCGTGGCCGACCACCTCGCCGCCCAGCTGCACGGTGCGGCCGTCGGGGGTGCGGGTCTGCTCGACCCGGCCGCCGACGCGGTCCCGCGCCTCCAGGACGAGTACGTCGGTGCCCGCGGCGGCGAGGTCCCGGGCGGCGGCGAGGCCGGCGAGCCCCGCCCCGAGCACGATCACGTCGTGATGCATCGGTTTCGCTCTCCTGTACGGGGTGTCAGGCCAGGACCAGGCAGTGTTCGGGCCGCCAGCCGAACTCCACCGTCTCGCCACCGCTCCAGCGGTCCTCCATGCGGGCGCGGGCCGTGTTCTGCTCCAGCACGGACAGCGTGACGCCGGGGGCGAGCTCGATCAGGTACGTGGTGGTCGGGCCGCTGTAGACGGTCTCGCGGATCACTCCGCTCAGCATCGACATGCCCGGTTCGAAGTCCGACAGCCAGATCTTCTCGGGGCGTACGGAGACGCTGACGGCGGTGCCGTCCGCGATGCCGGGCCGTGCGCCGACCGGCAGGGCGGGACCGCCGTCCAGGGCGACCTGACCGCCCCGGTAGGTGCCGCCCATCAGGTTCGAGGTGCCCATGAAGGACGCCACGAACCGGCTGGCCGGATGCTCGTAGACGTCCTCGGGGGTGCCGCACTGCTCGATGCGGCCCTCGTTCATCACGGCGATCCGGTCGGACATGGTCAGCGCCTCGTCCTGGTCGTGGGTGACGAAGACGAACGTGATGCCGACCTCGCGCTGGATCTGCTTGAGTTCGACCTGCATCTGCCGGCGCAGCTTCAGGTCCAGGGCGGCCAGCGGCTCGTCCAGGAGCAGTACGGCCGGACGGTTGACGAGCGCTCGGGCGAGGGCGACGCGCTGGCGCTGGCCGCCGGAGAGGGTACGGGGCTTGCGGTCGGCGAGGCCGGAGAGCTGGACCAGCTCCAGCATCTCGCCGACCCGCTGGCGGAGCTCGGCCTTGGCGACGCCCGTGCGCTTGAGGCCGAAGCCGACGTTGTCGGCGACGCTCAGATGGTCGAACAGCGCGTAGCTCTGGAAGACGGTGTTGACGTTGCGCTTGTTCGGCGGCAGCGCCGTCACGTCCTCACCGGCGAGCAGCACCGCACCCTCGGTCGGGTCGCTGAACCCGCCGATCATGCGCAGGGAGGTGGTCTTGCCGCAGCCGGAGGGGCCCAGCAGGGAGAAGAAGTGGCCGGCCTCGATGTCGAGGTCGAGACGGTGGACGGCGTAGGAGTCCCCGAACTGCTTGGAGACGCCGTCGAGCCGGACGGCGGGGGTCGCGTCCATGGATCACTCTCCGGAGAGGATGTCGAGGCCGCCGCGGCGGCCGAAGAGGCGCGGGATGAACAGGGCCAGCGCGATCAGGCAGATGGATCCCGCGAGCATCAGCGTGCCGACGGCGTTGATGGTGGGCTGCAGCCCGAAGCGGATCGCGGAGTAGATCCGCACCGACAGCGGCTGGGGGTCGACACCGGTGGTGAAGTAGGCGAGGACGAAGTCGTCGAAGACGAGCGCGAAGATCAGCACGGCCGAGGCGAGCACGGCGGGCAGCAGGGCCGGCAGGGTCACCAGGCGGACCGCCTGCCAGCGGGTGGCGCCCAGGTCCATCGCGGCCTCCTCCACCTCCGGGTTCAGCGCCGCCACCCGGGAGCGCAGGATGACGGTGACGTAGGAGATGGAGAAGGTGATCTCCGAGAGCATCACCGTGCCGGTCGACAGGGCCACGCCCAGGCCCTTGAACAGCAGCATCGAGGCCACGCCCGTGACGATCTCCGGCGTGACCAGCGGCACCAGCATGATCAGGCCCGCCAGCGAACCGAGCCGGGTGCGGCAGCGCACCAGACCGAGCGCGAGCGCCACGCCGAGGACGACCGAACCGGCCATCGCCACCAGGGAGATGCGCAGACTGGTCCCCAGGGACGAGATCAGTACGTCGTCGTGGACGAAGGCGCGGTACCAGCGCAGGCTGAACCCGCCGAACACGGTCAGCGACTTCTTGGAGTTGAAGGAGAACAGGGCCACCACGGCGATGGGCAGGTAGAGCAGGGCGAAGAACAGCCCGGTGAGGGCGATCAGGATCCGCGGTCTGCGGTCGGCGCGCCCGCGACGGGTGCGGGTCCGGGCCGCCGGGCGCGCGGGAGCGGTGGAGGAGGGCAGGCGTAGCAGGGTCATCGGCGGGCCTCCGCCTCGTCCTTGCGGGTGCGCCGCAGATAGCCGAACATCCCGACCAGCAGCACCAGCATCAGCAGCATGGTGAGCGCGGAGCCCAGCGGCCAGTTCTGGCCCTGGAAGAACTTGTCCTGGATGAGATTGCCGATCATGATCTGGTCCGGGCCTCCCATGAGCTGCGCGCTGACGAAGTCGCCCATGGCGGGCAGGAAGACCAGGACGAGCCCGGCCGCCGCGCCCTGCCGGGTGGCGGGCAGGGTGACGAAGAAGAAGGTGCGGACGGGGCCGCCGTACAGGTCGCGGCCGGCCTCGATGAGGGAGACGTCCAGGCGTTCCAGGGCCGCGTACAACGGGATGATCATGAAGACGACGAACCCGTAGACGAGCCCGGCGACCACACCCGCCCCCGTGTTGAGGATCTTCGTGCCGCCGTCGGCCAGTCCGACGGCGCGCAGGGCGCGCAGCACCGGTCCGTCGTCGGAGAGGACCACCGACCAGCCGTACATGCGGACCAGGTAGTTGGCGAAGAACGGGACGACGACGGCCGCGATCAGCGCGTGTTTGTACCGTCCGCCGTGCAGGGCGATGGTGTACGCCACCGGGTAGGCGATCAGCAGGCAGATCACACAGGTCAGCAGGGCGTAGCCGAGCGAGCGGGCCAGGACCTCGGTGTAGGCGGGGTCGGCGAGGGCGCGCACGCCGGCCAGGTCGAAGCCGAAGCGCGGGTTGCCGAGGTCGTCGGTGGTGCCGACCGCGAGGACGGCGACGAGGACCAGCGAGGCGATCAGGAACCCGGTCATCCACAGGGTGCCGGGCAGCATCAGCCAGGTCCACATGCGGTCACCGTCGGCGCCGCGCCGGCGGGTGCGCGAGGAACGGGGGAGCAGTGCCATGTCAGCCCGCCTTCACATGGGTCCAGGCGGTGTCGCGGGCGTCCTCCGCCGTGCGGCTGCCGTTGCGGAAGAACAGGTCCCCCTTCAGCTCCTCCTCGGTGACGAGGCACTCGGGGAAGGGCTTGACCAGCTCGGCGTAGGTCTTCTCGGAGCCGGCCACCGGCATCGGATAGCCGATGTACTCGATGTTCTTCTTCACGTTCTCCGGCCGCAGCATGTAGTCGATGAACAGCATCGCGGTGCCCGGGTGCGGGGCGTTCCAGGGGATCGCGTAGCAGTCGGAATTGATCGGCGTGCCCTCCTTGGGGGCCGCGAAGCCGAACACCGAGGGGTCCTTGGCCTGGTTGAGCATGGCGGCCATGTCGCCGCTCCACGCCTGGGTGATGACCGCGTTGCCGTTGAGCAGGTTGTTGTAGCTGTCGCTGGAGAAGCCGCGCAGCCGCGGGCGAAGGGTGCTCAGCAGGGAGGTGATGCGGTCGAGGTCACCGGGGTCGCCGGTGCTGACGTTCAGGCCGAGTTCCAGGGCGCCCATGCCGAGCACCTCGTCGCGGTCGTCCAGCAGGAAGACCTTGCCGCGGGCCTTGTCGCTCCACAGGTCCCGCCAGGAACCGGCGAGTTCGCCGATCCGGTCGCGGCGCCAGCCGATGCCGGTCTTGTACGCGGTGAACGGGACGGTGTGCGCGGAGCCCGGGTCGTACCAGGGATCGGCGAAGTAGGTGTACGTGCCGAATATCGCGTGCGCGTTGGGGAGCTGGGAGTGGTCTATCCGGTGCAGCCGGCCCGCGTGGGCCAGGCGCTGCGCCCACTTGGCGGAGGGGAAGATGACGTCGTAGCGGTTGCCGGCGTTGAGCTTGGCGACCATGCCCTCCATCGAGTCGAAGTTCGACTGGACGACCCTGACGCCGTACTCCTTCTCGAAGCCCTTGAACACGGCCGGGTCGACGTAGTCGGCCCAGTTGAAGTAGACGAGATCGCCGTCGACGCGCGCCGGGACCGGGGCGAGCTGCTTGGCGTCGGGCATCCTGGCGGGCATGAACCCGCAGCCGCCGGCCGCGGCGCCCAGCAGTCCGCAGGCGCCGGCCCGCAGCATGGCGCGTCGGGTGGGTGGGGGTACCTCGGGGGACACGGAACGTCCTCTCCGTCGAGGAACGGCACAACTCCAGGGCTGGACCGGCTGGTCGGCTCACGGAGGCCCTGACTCCGTAGGGAAGACCGGTCTGGGGAGGGTGCGAGCGTGTGTCAGCGGGGGAGGGGTAAGCCCGTCCGGAGACGTACGGCGTAGGGCGCGCGGGAGCACGTCACGGCGTGCGGCCCTCCAGGTCGTCCCGGACCCGGCGGGCGAACCAGCCCACGGCGGCCTCGCGCTGCGACAGCGGCCCCGGTTCGAAACCGGGCGTGGTCAGCCCGGCCTGTACCCGCTCCACCAGCTCGGCGTCCTCGTCGTTGGTGACCCAGCCGATGTGGATGTTCAGCCGCCGGGCCAGCCGGGTGCGGACGCTCTCCCCGTGCTTGGTGTAGAAGGCGCCGGGGATCGCCGCCCGGTCCTGGGCGGTGGGCAGGGCGGTCCACGCGAGCACGTGGTCAGGGTAGAAGTCGATGAGCGTGTTCGGGTAGATCACGGCGTACCGCCACACCCGCCGGTCGGCCTCGGCCAGTCCCGGCATCGGGGCCGCCAGCCGCTGGTAGAGCCGCTCGGTCCAGTTCGAGGAGGGCTTGTCGCGCAGCGGTGACTCGAACAGGACGTAGTGCTCCTGCACGTCCACCGTGTACGCCTGGTAGTCGAGCAGCCGCATGAGCGCGGGGTGGGCCACGGGGACGTGGTACCCCTCCAGGTAGTTGTCGACGATCACCTTCCAGTTGGCGTTCTGCTGCTCGCCGCCGGACAGGTCGTGGATGCGGTGCTTGCCGACGGGGACGAGGTCCGCCCCGGCGTAGCGGCCCACGGCCTCGGCGAGGCCCTTGCAGGATTCGGCGAGTGGCGTCGCCTCCATGTCGAGGTTGACGAAGACGAAGCCCAGGAACGACTCCACGTTCACCGGGTGCAGGCCGAGCCGGGGCTTGTCCAGGCAGGGGATCCGCCGTGCCTCGGGCGCGCCGACGAGGCGTCCGTCCAGCTTGTAGGTCCAGCCGTGGTACGGGCAGCGGATCGCCTTGCCGGCCGGCTCGGGTGCGGTGACCAGGCGGGTGCCTCGGTGCCGGCAGACGTTGAGGTGGGCGGCGAGGCCGCCGTCCTCGGTCGGGACCACCAGGACCTCCCGGCCCGCGGCCGTGGCGGTCAGCCGGGCACCGGGGCCGGGGAGGTCGGACTCGTGGCAGACGAGCTGCCAGGACCGGGCGAAGATGTGCTCGGTCTCGGCCTCGGCGATGGCCGGATCCGTGTAGTAGCGGGCCGGCAGCGCTTCCCCGGGATGCTCGGGGGGCGGCTCCGGCGTATCGGCGGTGCCGGCGGCCGGCCGGGTGGGCGTGGGGTGCATGGGATCCTCCTCCGCGCCGCGGCGGCGGCGATGGGCGGTGAGGCAATGCCGGGGAAATGGGCAGGTCCAGGCCTTTTGACCTGCCGGGATCCGGCTGACTAATTGGTTAGTCAGATTGCGTCCGGGGTGGTGCCAAGTCAAGACTTGTGGGCTGACTAATTAGTTAGTTAGTGTCGTGGCAGGCGGAGGGCCCGGACCCGCAGCGCGTTCCCGGACCCACCCGCGCATCCCGATCCGCGCCCCTAGGCGTCCGATTCCGGACATCCAGGTTCGGGCGGTGCACGGCTCCGGCCAGTCACCTCGCACCGATCCGGACACCCGCTGTCCCCGCGTGCACGGCCCCGGCGCCTGCACCCCGCACCCGCTTCCCGGCCCCCCTCACCCGGGCGCCGGAGCACCTCCCTCCCCATCCCGCCCTCGCCGCGCCACCCCGTTCCGGGCCGTCCGGACACGGTGCGACCCAGGAGGCACGCATGAGCGCACGCCGAAGTCTGGTATGGCTCGGCCTCACGCCGGAGCCCGAACAGGAACTGCCCGCCGCGGTGGCCGCCCTCCGAGCCCCCGCCGACGGCCACCCGCCCCCGGCACTGGTCGCCGCCGAGCGCCACCGCGTCCAGCGGCTGGTGCTGCGCGGAACCCAGGGCGGCTGGCTGCGCTACCTCCGCGAAGTCACCGACCTGGTCGTCGAGGCCGCGGCGGGACCCGCCGCGACCGACCCCCGGCCGGCGCTGGTGGCCGGCGAGGTCGTCCTCGACCACCACCGCATGCTGATCGGCCTGCCCGGCACCGCCTACGCCCGAACGGCCGCGCAGCGGCGGGACCTGGAAGAGGCGCTGGCCCGCCTGAGCGCCCGCGGCCGTCCCGCCCACCGCGGCCACACCGAGCCCAGGAGCACCGTATGACCGGCGTCCACTCCCTCCTCCCCGAAGGACAGCCCGGCCTGCTCGTCTCACCGGTGTTCGGCGCCGAGCCGCACCGAGGGGCCGAGGACCTCGCCCGCTACCTCGCCACAGGCGGGTACACCCCGCTTTCCTCGCGGGACCGGCTGCTCGACCGGATCGCCGGCCTCGGACTGCGGGGCCGCGGCGGTGCCGGCTTCCCCGCCGCCGTGAAGCTGCGCGCCGTCCGCGACGCACCCGGCCGGCCCGTCGTCGTCGCCAACGGCGAGGAGGGCGAGCCCGGGTCGGTCAAGGACCGGTGGCTGCTGCGCCACCGACCGCACCTGGTCCTGGACGGCCTGCGGCTGGCCGAGGCCCTGACCGGTGCCGGACACGGCTGCGTCTACCTCTCGGACCCCCTCACCGAGCAGGCCGTCCGTAACGCCCTCGCCGAGCGCCCCACCGCCCTACGCGTCGACGTCGTGAGGACGCACCCCGCCTACGTGGCGGGGGAGGAGTCCGCGGTCGTACGACGCATCGACGGCGGTCCGGCGCTGCCCACGGCGAAGCCACCGCGCCCCTTCGAGGCAGGGGTCGGCGGCGCCCCCACGCTCGTCGCCAACGTGGAGACACTGGCCCGGATCGCGCTGATGCACGCGTGCCCCGACGCCGCGGCGGCCGTCGCCGCCGCCCATCTGGTCACGCTCTCGGGACCAGGCGGCACCGACGCCGCACTCGTCGAGGCACCCGCCGGCACCCGTCTGAAGGCCCTCGCCGACCTGTGCGGACACGGCACGGCCGAGGCGGTCCTCCTCGGCGGCCTCTTCGGCGGGCTGTACGGCCCCGGCTGGACGGACCTGCCGCTCGACCACGACCGGCTGAAGGCCGCCGGCGCGGCGCTCGGCTGCGGGGCGCTGCACTTCCTGCGCCCACAGGACTGCCCGGTGGCCACCGCCGCCGAGGCCACGGCCTACCTCGCGGCACAGAGCGCCCGGCAGTGCGGGGTGTGCGTCTCCGGAACCGGTGCGCTGGCCGGCGCCCTCACGGCCGTCGCCCGCGGCGAGGCGGGCGAGGACCCGGCCGAGAAGCTGGACCGCTGGTCGCGGCAGCTGCCCGGCCGCGGGGCCTGCGGGCTCCTCGACGCGGCCGCCCGCATCGTCGCCACCCTCCTCACCCACTTCCCCGACCGCATCGGCGCCCGGCACGGCTCCGGCTGCCCGGCGTGCACCCACGTGGTGGCCGACGACGGCCGCCGGTTCACGGTGACCGTGCCCTGACCCCTCGACTCCCCGCCCCGTCACGCCCCGAAGCCCGCGCTCCCGAAAGGACCCCCACCGTGAAACTCCTGCTGGACTCCACCCGCTGCCAGGGCTACGGCCTCTGCCAGGAACCCGCGCCCGAGCTGATCGACCTCGACGAGTGGGGGTATGCCCAGGTGCTCCTGAGCGACGTGCCGGCCCAGGGCGCGGGCGCCGCCGAAGCCGCCGTGGCAGCCTGCCCCAACTCCGCGCTGCGACTGGTGAAATGACATGGGACGCGACCTGTCGGCACTCTTCGACCCCGTCTCCGTCGCCGTCGTCGGAGCCAGCGACGACCCCGCCAAGTACGGCCACGCCATCGCCGCACAAGCCCTGCGCGCGAACGGCCGCCGCCCCCTCCACCTGGTCAACCGGCGCGGCGGCACGGTCCTCGGCCGCACCGCCGCCCCCAGCCTCAGCGCGATCGGCGAACCCGTCGACCTGGCGGTGGTCTCCGTACCCGCCGCCGGCTTCGAGGACGCCGTCGACGAGGCCCTCGCCTGCGGCGCCCGGGCCATCGTCGCCATCACCGCCGGCTTCGCGGAGACCGGCGACGCGGGACGCACCCGCCAGCGCGCCGTCGCCGCACGCGTCCGCGCCGCGGGTGCCGTGATGGTCGGACCGAACTGCCTGGGGCTGGCCGACAACACCACGGATCTCTTCCTGGCCTCCGACACCTTCACGCCCGGCGGTGTCGCACTGCTCAGCCAGAGCGGCAACCTCGCCCTGGAACTCCAGCTCCGCTTCCGCCCGCACGGTCTCGGCTTCTCCCGCTTCGTCTCGCTGGGCAACCAGGCCGACGTCACCCTGGTCGACCTGCTCACCGACTGCGCCCGGCACGAGGGCACCCACGCCATCGCGGTCTACGCCGAGGACTTCGCCGACGGACGCGCCTTCGCCGAGGCGGCCGCCGTGGCGGGCAAACCCGTGGTCCTGCTCACCGCCGGACGCGGCGACGCCTCCGCCCGCAGCGCCCGGTCCCACACCGGGGCGCTGACCACCTCCGCCGACGTGGTGAGCGCGGCCTGCCGGGACGCCGGAGCGGAACTGGTCGCCACCCCGCGTGAACTCACCGTCGTCCTCGCCGCGTCGCACGGCGCACGACGCGCGGCCGGCCGCCGGGTCGCCGTCCTCACCGACGGCGGCGGCCACGGCGTCATCGCCGCCGACGCCGTCGAGTCGGCCGGCCTGACCGTCCCCGAACTGCACCCGCCGACACGGGACCGGCTGCGGACGGTCCTGTGGGAGCAGTCGGCCGTCGCCAATCCGGTGGACCTCGCCGGGATGGGCGAGCAGGACCCGGGCTCCTACGCCGAGACCGTCGCCGCGCTGCTGGCGGCCGAGGAGGCCGACGCCGTCCTCATGACCGGCTACTTCGGCGGGTACGCGGCCGCCGAGGGAGGGCTCGGCGGAGGCGGCACGGTCCTCGCGGACGGCGAACAGGCCGCCGCGCGCCGCATCGCCGACCTCCACCGCGCCAGCGCCAAGCCGCTCGTGGTGCAGTCCATGTACCCCGCCTCGCCCAGCTGCCGCACCCTCGCCGCCGCCGGCATCCCGGTCTTCTCCGCCACCGAGGACGCCGCCCGCGCCCTCGCCGCCACGGCACCCCGCGCCGCGCACACCGGCGTGCGCCCCCTTCCCCGCCCCGCCGCCCCCCTGCGCGAGAGCGGCTACCTGCAGACCCGCGGCGCCCTCGAAGCGGCCGGACTCCCCTTCCCCGCCGCCCGGGAGGTCCACGACGAGGCCGAACTGCTGGCCGCCACGGGGGAGTTCACCGGACCGTACGTCCTCAAGGCCCTCCACCTGCTGCACAAGTCCGACGCCGGCGGAGTGGCACTCGGCCTGGCCGGACCCGACGAACTCCTGGCCGCCTTCCGGGAGATGCACGCCCGCCTCGGCGCCCCCTCCTACTCCGTGGAGGCCATGGCGGACCTGACCGACGGCATCGAGCTGATCGTCGGCGTCAACCGCGACCCCCGTTTCGGCCCCGTCGCGATGGTGGGCCTGGGCGGAGTGCTGGCCGAAGCCCTCCACGACGTCGCCTTCACCCTGGCCCCTGTGACCGCCGACCGCGCCCTGCGGCTGCTGCGCGGGCTGCGCACCGCCGCCCTGCTCGACGGGGTGCGCGGCAGACCCCCCGTCGACGTCGCCGCGGCCGCGGCGGCCATCGAGACGATCACCGCGTTCGCCGCCGCCCACCCGGAGATCGCCGAGATCGAGGTCAACCCGCTGCTCGTCAGCCCGCACGGGGTCCTCGCCCTCGACTCCCGCGCCGTACTCGCCTGACCACACCCGCCGTGACCCGACCGAAGAAGGCCCCATGGACATGCGCTACACCCCCGAACAGGCCGACCTCAAGTGCCGCGCCGCCGCCTACGCAGGGCTGCTGATGCGCTACGAGGACCAGTCCGAGCAGGCCGGCGGCCCCCTGCCGCAGGATCTCGTCACCGAACTGACCCGGGCCGCCATGGACGCCGGCGTCTACGCCATCAACATGCCCGCCGAGTGGGGCGGCGCCGGTCTCAGCCTCCTCGACCAGGTCATCGTGGAGGAGGAGTTCGGCAAGGTCACCAACTGCCTGTGGGACATCCCCTGGCGGCCCGCCAACGTGCTTGCGTACGGCGATGAACGGCAGCGGGAGAAGTACCTGCTGCCCGTGATCCGCGGGGAGAGGTTCGACGCGTTCGCCGTCACCGAGCCGGGCGCGGGTTCGGACCCCTCCTCCGGCACCTCCACGGCCACCCGCACCGACGGCGGCTGGCTGCTGAACGGCGAGAAGTGGTTCGTCACCTGCGGCGACATCGCCGACTTCCTGCTGGTGCAGGCCGATGCCGGCCCGGACCGGCTGCCCACCCTCTTCTTCGTGGACAAGGCCGCCCCCGGAGTCGCGATGACCCGGCTGCCGCACTTCATGCACTCCGCGGTCAACGGGCACCCCGAGTTCACCTTCACCGACGTCTTCGTGGCCGACGAGGACGTGCTCGGCGGCGTCGGCAACGGCTACGAGCTGACCAAGGAATGGTTCACGGACGAACGCCTGATGATCGCCGCGCGCACCGTCGGCGCCGCCGAGCGCGCCCTGCAACTGGCCCGTGACTGGGCGGTGGAGCGCGAGCAGTTCGGAGCGCCGATCGCCTCGTACCAGCTGATCCAGGGCATGCTCGCGGACTGCGCCGTGGACATCGCGGTCAACCGCGCGTACACCCACCAGGTCGCCTGGGAGGCGGATCAGCCGGACACCGACCGCAAGACGCTGCACGCCAAGGCCTCCACCGCCAAGCTCGCCGCCAGCGAGGCCGCCGGCCGGGTCGCCGACCGCTGCCTGCAGATCTTCGGCGGCCGTGGCTACGACCGCACCTACCCCGTCGAGCGCATGTACCGCGAGCTGCGCGTCGACCGGATCTGGGAGGGCACCTCCGAGATCCAGCGGCTGATCATCGCCAACGAGCTGATCAAGCGCGGCACCCGCGCCCTGGCCCTGCCCACGCACTGACCCCACCCCTTCACCGCAAAGCGAGGACCTCCATGGACTTCCGTCTCACCCCGCGCCAGGCACAGCTCAAGGCCGACGCCCGCGCCCTCACCGACGTCATCGCCGCCTACGAGAACCAGTGCGAGGAGAACAACGGCCTGCCCGCCGACGCCCACGCCAAGATCCGCGACGCGGTGCTCGACTCCGGCCTCCAGGCGGTCAACATGCCGGCCGAATGGGGCGGCGCCGGACTCACCATCGCCGAGCAGGTCACCGTGCAGGAGGAACTGGGGCGGCTCACCGGCGCCCTGTGGGACATGGTGTGGCGGCCCGCCAACGCGCTCCGGTTCTGCACCCCCGAGCAGCGCGAACGCTTCCTCACCCCGGTGATCAGGGGCGAACGCCGCGACTGCTACGCCGTCACCGAACCCGGCGCCGGCTCGGACCCGCAGAACCTGGCCACCACGGCGACGAAGAACGACCGGGGCTGGGTACTCAACGGCGAGAAGTGGTTCGTGACCGTCGGCGACCACGCCGACTTCATGATCGTCCTGGCCGCCGCGGGACCCGAGCGCGCACCGACGCTGTTCCTCGTCGACAAGGACACCCCCGGCATCGAGATGACACGCGTGCCGCGCTTCATGCACACCTTCGTCTACGAGCACCCCGAGTTCACCTTCACGGACGTCCAGGTCGCCGAGGACGCGGTGCTGGGCGGCATCGGCGAGGGCTACGACATCACCCGCTCCTGGTTCACCGAGGAGCGACTGATGATCGCGGCACGCACCACGGGCGCCGCCGAGCGCGCGCTGGAACTGGCCCGTGACTGGGCGGTGGAGCGCGAGCAGTTCGGGGCGCCGATCGCCTCGTTCCAGCTGATCCAGGGCATGCTCGCGGACTGTGCCGTGGACATCGCGGTCAACCGCGCGTACACCCACCAGGTCGCCTGGGAGGTCGGCCAGGCCTCCGCCGACGACCGCAAGACGCTGCACGCCAAGGCCTCCATCGCCAAGCTCGCCGCGAGCGAGGCCTCGGGCCGCGTGATCGACCGGTGCCTGCAGATCCACGGGGGCCGCGGCTACGACCGTACGTACGCCGTCGAGCGGCTCTACCGGGAGCTGCGCGTGGACCGGATCTGGGAGGGCACCTCCGAGATCCAGCGGCTGATCATCGCCAACGAGCTGATCAAGCGCGGCTCGGGCGTCCTGGACCTGCCCACCGCCTGATGACGACGGCTGACACGGACCGAAGGGGACCTCGCATGAGCGGCATCGAACGCGTCGGAGTCGTCGGCTGCGGCCTGATGGGTGCGGGCATCGCCGAGGTCTGTGCGCGGGCCGGCCTGCCGGTCACGGTCGTGGAACGCGACGCGCAGGCGGCCCGCGCGGGCCGCCTGCGTATCACCCGCTCCCTCGACCGGGCCACCGCCCACGGCCGGCTCACCGCCGAACGGCGCGAGGCCGCCGCCGATCTGATCACCGTCGTCGACGAGCTGGCGGCGCTGCACGACCGCGACCTGGTGATCGAGGCGGTGGCGGAGGACGAGCGCCTCAAAGCCGACGTCTTCACCCGCCTCGACCCCCTGGTCACGGGCGAGAACACCGTCCTCGCGACGAACACCTCCGCCATCCCGGTCATCCGGCTGGCCTCCGCGACCAGCCGCCCCGACCGCGTCATCGGCGTGCACTTCTTCAACCCCGTACCGGTCCTGAACCTGGTCGAACTCGTCCCGTCGCTGCTCACCTCGCCCACCACCGCGACGCGGGCCGAGCAGTTCGTGACCGGCACCCTCGGCAAGGAGGTCGTCCGCACCCGGGACAGGGCCGGGTTCATCGTCAACGCGCTGCTCGTGCCCTATCTGCTGGCCGCCGTCCGCATGGTGGAGTCGGGCAGCGCGAGCGTGGCGGACGTCGACCGCGGCATGGTCCTCGGCTGCGCGCACCCCCTGGGACCGCTGGCCCTGGCGGACCTGATCGGCCTGGACACCACACGGGCCATCGCCGAGTCGCTGTACGCGGAGTTCCGCGAACCGCAGTACTCGCCGCCGCCCCTGCTGTCCCGGATGGTGGAGGCCGGACTGCTGGGGCGGAAGTCCGGGCGCGGCTTCCACACGTACGACGGACCGCCGCAGCGTGAGACGGCGGCGCCGGCGGGGCCGCGGTGAGGGAAAGCTGAGGGAAGATGGTCATGGCGTACGACCACCGAACGAGGGGAGCGGCAGGGTGTCCACCAAGGTGCGCACGGCAGACACGCGCGAGCGCATCCTGACCGCGGCGTGCGAGGCCATCGCCGAGATCGGTTTCGAGAAGATCCGGATGCGCATGGTCGCCGAGCGGGCCGGCGTGTCGACGGCCTTGCTGCACTACCACTTCGACACGCGCGAGAAGCTGTTCACCGAGGCGATGACCCACTCCTTCGCCAACACCGCCACCGATGTGGAACGCGACGCGGGGACGGCACCGGCGGCGGTGATCCTGGCCCGCATCGTGCGCAACCTGCTGCCGACCGATCCCGAACTGCACCAGGACTGGCGGCTCTGGCAGGAACTGTGGGTCCGGGCGCTGCGCGACGAGGCCACCCGGACCTACGCCGTGGACCTGTACGCGCAGCTGCACACCTGGGTGGCCGACGCGGTTCGGCGCGGCATCGCCTCCGGCGAGTTCGAGCCGACCGACGTGGACGGACTCTGCACACTCGTGCTGTCCCTGAGCGACGGCTACGGCATCCGCCTCATGCTGCGCGACCCGGCGGTCACCCTGGACAGCGCGCTCGCCTCCATCTGGCGCCATGTGTCCACGGCGCTGGGCCTGACCGACGGCATACCGGAGGAGTGAGTCCCGGGCACACGCACCGGTCGCCCTCCGGCACCGGGCCGTCGTCATCGGCCACACCGTGCCGTCGCGGTCGGCCGCACCGTACCGTCGTGAGCGGCCACTCCGGCGGCCCGGCCGCCGCGCCGGCCCGGGCCGGGGAGGCGTGGACCGGCCGGGCCCCCCACCTGTTCCCCGCCACCCGCGCCCCGCTCCCGCGCGACCACGGCCGCGACAGGGAGACCGCCGAGGCCGACCGCCAGGTCCTCCGCCTCACCGACGGCCCCGGCGAGCGCTCCCCGCTCGCGGCACCCCTGCGCGTGCGCGGGAACGGCGGGAAAGCCGAAGGCACTTGACGCCGTCCGGGCTGCCACCGGACCGGCGACGGGGGATGGCGAGGAGGCACGGCGGAACGCGGAGTCCCCGGGCCGCTAGCCGGCTTCGCGGTCCAGGACGCGGCGGGCGGCCTCGGCCTCCGCCGCCGGCGGGGACAGCTCGTCGAGGGTGTCGAGCTCGTCGTCCGCTTCCAGTTCCCGTTCCCAGGCCGCCGCGAGCATTTCCTGCTCCTCGCGCGGCTTGGCGCCGACCGCCTCCCGGTGATCCGGGTCGAGGGCTGCCAGGAATCGTCCTACCGGGTCCGTCGGCATACCGTGCTCCTTGTCGCCGGGAGGGGTGCCACTCTGGGCCAGTATGGCCGAATACGCGTGCACCGGCCGCCCGAGTCCGCCCGACCGGCGGCGGGTCACGCGCCGCTACTCGACGGCCGGGTCCTCCTGGGCATGCCGGACGGCCTTCTTCACGGCCTGCTCCACGTCGAAGCGGCTGGCCCCGGTGGTTTCGGCGTGTGCGGTGATGGCCGCCTGGACGGCGTCGGACGCCTCGCGCCAGCGGCGCAGCTGGGCGTCGTACTCGTCACCGGTCAGGCCCGCGAGCTTCGCGCGCTCTTCCTCGGCGGATCGTTCCAGCTTGATCAAATCATCCGGGACCTCTGCCACGGGCACGGATCCTAGACGCCGCGTCCGCCGAGGCGACCAGGGACGCACCGGCCGATCGGGTAGAGCCGCCGCGGGTCCCGCACGGGGCTGGTGCCGCTGCCCCTTATGCCTCCGTGTGCCGCAGTGCGGACTCCAGGAGCGCGCCGGCCGCCCAGCGCATGACCTCCTTCGCCTCGTCCGTGTCGAGTCCGCACGCGTCGCGGGTCGATATCAGCGCCTCCACCCCGTACACCAGGTTGACCGCCATGGTAAGCCGACGGTGCTCGGCGGGCGGGAGGACGCCGGCGAGGGGTTCCAGGGCGGTGCGGGTCAGGTCCAGGCGGGTGCGGTTGCGGATGGGGATG
This sequence comes from Streptomyces filipinensis, assembly GCF_014649495.1. Classification (GTDB taxonomy): domain Bacteria; phylum Actinomycetota; class Actinomycetes; order Streptomycetales; family Streptomycetaceae; genus Streptomyces; species Streptomyces filipinensis. The sequence goes on from NZ_BMTD01000007.1 coordinate 327,193, forward strand.
TCGTCGGCCGGCTCGCCCTTCTCGACCTGCTCCCAGCGGTCCATGCTCGCCCGCAGCAACGCCCGCCACATGACCTCGTCACCGAGCTGCACATCCGCGATCCGGGAGACGACCGCGTCGAGCCGCTCGGCCGGTTCCTCCGGAAGATCGGCCAGGACGTCCGGCGCCCGCATGAGCGTGCGGGCTTCCAGCAGCAGGTCCGAGGGGCGGGAGAAGTAGCGGTACGCCGTGGCGGTGGACACCTGGGCGGTCTCCGCGGCCTCCGCGATCGTGACCGTCCGGCCTTCCCGCAGCAGGGCGACCGCGGCGTCGATGAGCGCGCGCCGGGTGCGCAGCTTCTGGTTCCGGCGACCGTCCCCGTGGCGCTTCGCGCCCTCCGTGCTTCGCGCGCCCCCATGCGTCATGAGAATACCCTCTTGTTGTGAGAATTCTTTCTCATTACGGTAGCACTGTCTCACTACGGGGGCCGCGGGCCGTCAGGCGTGCGGCGCGAGAAGAGAGGGGGCCCTCATGGGCTCCGCCACACCCGAGGAAATGGAAGCTCTCATCCGGCAGCACATGGCCGCCGAGGAGCGCGGCGACCCGGAAGGGTCGGTCGCGATGTACACCGACGACATCGAGCACGACGTGGTGGGCGATCCCGGCGGCCCGAAGCACGGGATCCCGGCGGCGCTGGAGTTCTACCGCCGGCTGTGCAAGGAATTCCGCGCCGAGAAGGAGGAGCGCACCCACACGTACTACGCCGAGGACGCCGTCACCATCGAGAACGTGATGACGGGCACGGTCCCGACCGCCTTCATGGGCCTCCCGGGCAACGGCCGGCGGATCTCCTTCCGGATCCTGCACGTCTTCGAGTTCCGGGCCGGCCGGATCTCACGGGAGAACGTCTGGCTGGACGGTGCGTCGATCGTCGCCCAGTTGACGGAGCCGGCCCGGGCCGGCTGACGCGCGTCGTCTCGCGGAAACCCTGTTCCCTCGCTTCACCTCACAGAGAAAAGGGACAAGAGTGCGCCAGAAGTTACACGTCAGAAAGTGGCTCTCCGCCGCCGTCGGCGCCCTCGCGCTGGCGCTCGCGCCGAGCCTCGCCAGCGCGGTCACCACCGCCCCCGCCCAGGACGCCCCGCAACGCGCCGGCAGGTATCTGAACCTGCAGCAGTGCCTGTACTACTCGGCGTCGGCGGCCGACCACTTCACCACCTTCGTGCCGAGCCAGGACAACCGCTTCCTCGCCGGCACGAACGTCTCCGACACCCAGGACAGCGCGCCCACCTGCGGCGGCGGCGACGGAAACTTCGGCCTCATCGCTCTCCTGTCGGGCGTCAAGCCGCTGGACCTGCGCGGCGGCCGCTATCTGAACCTGCATCAGTGCACCTACTACTCGGCATCCGCCGTCAACTACTTCACGACGGTGGTACCCAGCAGGGACGGCCGCTTCCTGGCCGGGACCGACATCTCCAGCACGCCCGAAACGAGCGTCAGGTGCGGCAGCGGTGACGGAAACTACGTCATCGTCCCGAACCTGTCCTCGGTGAAGGCCCTGGACCTGACCACCGGGGCCTTCCTCAACCTGCACCAGTGCGTGTACTACTCGGCCACGCACACCGACCACCTCACGACGGTGCTGGGCGGGGCCGGGCCCTTCTCGACCGGGACGAAGGTCTCCTCGACGGCCCAGACGACCCCGGTCTGCGCCGCCGGCACGCAGGGCTACGACCTCCTTCCCATCCTGCCGGGCGTCAAGGCACTCCCGCTGACGTGAGGCGCGTCCACTCGGGGCCGAGCAGCTGATCGGACGCACCGGTCCGGTCGCTGATCAGCGGGAGCGACCCCGTTCACCTGCGCGGTGGGCCACCACCGCCCGGACTCCCGGCGGTCGCGGCACGATCACCGTGGCCGCCGGGACCTGCGGCCTGCCGGCCACCCCGACCGGCTGGAGCCGACCGCCGCCGCGGTCGGCACCGAGTCGCTGGGCCGGGCCCAGGACATGGCCACCCGTCATCTGGTGCGCTTCGGCGGGTGCGCCGGCTGCGTCCTGGACTTGCGGGTGGACGCGGTGATGCTGCCGGTGCGCGACGAGGTGACCACCGCCAGGCGCTGACGCGCCACCCGCACACGACCACCCCGAGCCGACGGCGCACCCACGTCCCCACGCACCCCGCGCACCGCCGTCGTCGCCCGCGTACGGGATCCGACGGAGCAGGTCCGCAGCAGGTCCGCATCGAGTCGCGTCAATCGCTCCTCCGGTGACCGGTCCCTCTGCCAGGATGACCAAGTAGGCGGGTGGGACTGACGGGAGGGCCGAGTGGACGAGCGGTTAGTGGTCGAGGTCGTCGGCGACCGGTCCGCGGACGAGCTTCGGTCGCTGCGTGACTGGCTTGTCGCCGAGGAGGAGCTGCGCGGACGGGTGCGGCTGGAACTGCCCGAGCCGGAGCCGGGTGCGCTGGGCTCACTCGTGGCGGCACTGACGGTCGCGCTCGGCCCCGGCGGCGTGGCGACGGCCGCCGCGAGCGTCCTGATCTCCTGGCTGCGCCGCCGTACCGGCGACGTCACCGTCAAGGTGCTCCGGCCGGACGGGACATCGGTGGAGTTCAGCACCACCAACGTCAGCGGCCTGGACGCGACGGAGGTCCAGCGGATCGCCGCTGAACTGTCCCGTTCCCTCGACCCCGCCGGTGATCGGACTTCCGGTGACGCAGGCTGAGCCGCCCGGTGCGCACCCGGTGACCGGGCTCGGTTCGCCCGGATCACGCACCCTGCTCATCGGCACCGGGCGTCACCGCCCCGGTTCCCGACTGCCGGACGTGCCCGCCGTGTCGGCCACCCTCCACGAGCTCGGCCGGACCCTGGTCGACACCTGCGGGCTGCGGCCGGAGAACCTTCTCCCGCCGGTCCTCGACCCGAGGGACCCGATCGAGTTCGGCAACGCCGTCGTCGCGGCCGCCAGACAGGCCGAGGACGTCCTGCTGCTCTACTACGTCGGCCATGGACTGGTCAGCCCCGGCAACGAGCTGTACCTGGCCACGGCCGCGACGGACGACCTGGCCGAGGGCCTGGCCTTCAAGGCGCTGCCCTACCAGGCCGTCCGCGACGCGTTCAGCAACTGCCGGGCACGCTCCATCGTCGTGGTCCTGGACTGCTGCTTCGCCGGGCGCGCCCACGGCTCCTTCGGTACGGCCGCGACCGACGCGTTCGCGCTGGCCTCCCTCAGCGGCACCTATGTGCTGGCATCCGCCTCGCGGGACGAACAGGCCCTGGCCCTGCCGGACGAGCCGTACACGGCCTTCACCGGAGAGCTGCTGCGGTTTCTGCGCGAGGGCGACCCGGGCGGCCCGCCGGGCCTCACCCTTGAGGGCGCCTACCGGCATCTGCGCCGCGTCCTGCCCCTCCGGCAGCTGCCCGCACCGGAACGGCACCTCAGCGGCCGGGCCGGCGACCTGGTGCTGGCCGTCAACCCGGCCGCCGCACCCCGGCACACACCGCCGCCCTCCGAAGTGCCGCCAGGGCGACCGGACGAACAGGTCTGCCCGTACCCGGGCCTCGATCCGTTCACCGCCGACGACGCGAGGTTCTTCTTCGGCCGGGCCCAGGTCACCGCCGAACTGCTCACGAGCCTGGCCGACTGGTCGCAGGGCGACGGCCCGGTCGCCCTGGTGGGACTGTCCGGCGCCGGGAAGTCCTCACTGCTGCGCGCCGGCCTGCTGCCCGCCGTCAAGCGCGGCGAACTCCCGCTGCCCGGGGCCGGCACCTGGCCCCAGTTCATCCTCACCCCCGGCGAACATCCGCTGCACGGCCTGGCCGGCCGGCTGGCCGGCCCGACGGGCCACACCAAGGCCGAGCTGATCGCGGAACTGCGCGCGGACCCGGCCCGCTCGGCCGGCCTGATACGTCGCGCCCTGCACCGGCGGCACGGCGGCCGGGACGTACCGGGCGGCCGACTGCTGCTCGTGGTGGACCAGTTCGAGGAAGTGTTCACCGCCTGTCAGGACCAGCAGGAGCGCCGGAGCTTCATCAGCGCGATCTGCGCGGCCGCGACGAGCGACGACGCCGGCGCCGATGCACCGGCCCTGGTCGTGCTCGGCATCCGCGCGGACTTCTACGCCTCCTGTCTGGCCCACCCCGAGCTGGTCGACGTGCTCAAGCACCGCCAGTTCCCCATCGAGCCCATGACGCCGGAACAGCTGCGCGAGGCGATCGAGAAACCCGCCGAAGTGGCCGGGCTGGAGCTCGAAACGGGGCTGGCCGACACACTGCTGCGTGATCTGCGGGCCGACCGCGAGTTCGCCGGCGGCACCCTGCCGCTGCTGGCCTACGCGCTGTGGCTGACCTGGGGCTGCCGCGAGGGCAGCACCCTGACGCTCGCCGGGTACGGCGCGACCGGCGGTATCTGGGACGCGATCACCCAACAGGCCGACCTCACCTACGACGCCTTGACCCCGGACGCCCGGCGAGCCGCCAAGCTGATGCTGCTGCGCATGGTCCGGATCAGCGAGAGCACCGAGGACACCCGTCGACGGCTCGATCTCACCGACCTGCTCGGCCAGCGCCCGCCGGACGAGGCGGCCGCCATCGCCGCCGCCCGCGACGCGCTCGCCGGTGCGCGCCTGATCACCGTTGACGGCGACAGCGCCCAGATCGCCCACGAGGCGCTGCTGCGCGCCTGGGACCGGCTGCGCGGCTGGATCGACACCAGCCGCGCCGGCCTCCTGGTCCAGCAGAGGCTGCTGGACGCGGCCGAGTCCTGGGCGAGAGACGGACGCGACCCGAGCGGTCTCTACCGTGGCAGCCAACTGGAGCTGGCACGAGGCCAGTTCGGCGACACCGGCGATCCCGACGGCCAACTCGGCGAGCTCGCCGCCGAGTTCTTCGCCGCCAGCGTACGAGCCGACCGTCGGCGCCGCCGGATACGGACGGGAACGGTCGTCACACTGACCCTGCTGCTGGTGGCGTCACTGCTCGCGACCGGCTTCGCCGTACAGGGCCGTAGAGAAGCCCAGCGGCAACAACGTTCGGCCGTCGCGGAGGCCTTGGTGCGCGACGCGGACTCCGCCCGGTCCAACGATCCCAGGCTGGCTCTGCAGCTCGGTATCGCGGCCGACCGACTGGACCACACCCCCGCGACCACCGCGAACCTCCTCAGCAGTCTGTTCACGCCCTACGCCAGAACCCTCACGGGACACTCCGCCGCCGTGGTCGGTGCCGCGTTCGCGCCCGGCGGCCGGACACTGGCCACCGCGAGCGAGGACGGCACCGTCATCCTGTGGGACACCAGCGTCCCGCAGCACGCCAAGGAGCTCGGCCGGCCACTGCGAGGGCCCGACTACGGCGTGTTCACCGTGGCCTTCAGTCCCGACGGGCGTGTCCTCGCGGCGGGCGGCGGCGACCGGACCGGGCACGCCGTACAGCTGTGGGACGTCAGTTCGCCCGGGCGGCCGCGCCGGCTCGGCGAGCCGCTGACCGGGCCGGGCAACGTCCACACCCTCGACTTCACACCGGACGGGCGCACGCTGGCGGCCGGTGCGGCGGACGGCAAGGTCTGGCTGTGGGACACCGGCGACCCGGGACACATCCATCCGGTAGGACCGCCCCTGACGGCCCAGAACTCCGACGTGGCGTCCATGGCGGTCCGGCCCGACGGGCACGTGCTCGTCACCGGCAGCCTCGACAACACCGCAACCCTGTGGGACATCACCGATCGCGCTCACCCCCGGCGGCTGAAGAACCCGGTCAGCCACGCGGGAGGGGTGAGCGCTCTCGGCTTCACCCCCGACGGCCGTACGCTCGTCGTCGGCGGCGGAGACGGAAAGGTCGACCTGTGGAACGCCGGCGATCCGAGCCGTCCCGCGTGGGTGGGGCAGATCCCCGCCGGGGACGCCCCGGTGAAGGCACTGCTGGTCTTCCGGCACCAGATCGACGTGGCACTGGCCGACCACTACACGACCGTGTGGGAGATCTCGAAACCCGCCGCTCCCCGTATGACCGCCAGTTCCATCACCGGGGCCTCCAACTGGACCGGCGCCGTGGCGTTCGCCCCGCACGGCACCCTGCTCGCCACCGGGAGCGCCGACAACACGGTGATCCTGTGGCAGAGCGAAGCCGACAACGGAAGCGTTCCGCTCCTCTCCCGCGTCGGGGGCGATCCCAGTGGTGTGCAGACCATGGCGCTGCGCCCGGACGGCCGTGCGGCGGCCACCGGCGCCGGCAACGGCAAGGTGACCCTCTGGGACCTGGCCGACCCGCGGCATCCCAGTGGTGTCACGCCCAAGACCGATCGTCATGCGGGCAGGGTGTTCGGGACGGCCTTCAGCCCCGACGGCCGGATCCTGGCCAGCGGCAGCCTGGACCGTACCGTGATCCTCTGGGACGCCGGCGACCTCCACCACCTCCGCAAGATAGGACAGTTCCGCGCCGACGACGGCGGAGTCGACGCGCTGGCCTTCAGTCCCGTCGGCCATACCCTCGCCACCGCGGGCGGGGACGCCGCGATCACGCTCTGGGACACGTCGGACCCCTCGCGTCCCCGGCCGATCGGCCGGCCCCTGACGGGCCACCGCTCAGGCGTGGACGCGGTCGCCTTCAGCCCCGACGGTCACACGCTGGCGACCGGAAGCTGGGACGGTACGGCCAGACTGTGGAACATCGACGACCTGGAACGGCCCCACCCCCTGGGCGCGCCCCTCGCCGGCCACACCAACTGGGTCTCCTCCGTGGCCTTCAGCCCCGACGGTCACACCCTGGCGACCGGCAGCCTGGACTCCAGCGTCATCCTGTGGGACACGACCGACCGGGCCCACCCCCACCATCTCGGCCCGCCCCTCGTGCGGCACAGCAGCTGGGTCCTGGGACTGGCCTTCGGCCCTGACGGACACACGCTGGTGTCCGGCAGTGCCGACCGGACGTCGATCCTCTGGGACGTCACCGACCCCCTCCACCCGTACGACCTCGGCGTGGTCGGCAGCCACCACACCGACTCGGTCACGTCCGTGGCGATCAGCGCCGACAACAAGACGTTGCTGACCGCTTCCGCGGACGGCACCGTCAACCTGAACAGCCTGGCGAAGCTCAACGACGCGCGCACCCACGCCCGCGACCTCGCCTGCTCCCGGGCCGGTGGGGGGCTGCTCGCCGGCCAATGGGCGCGCTACATCCGCGATCTGAAGTACCAGCAGACCTGCTGACGGCTTCGCGGAAGGGGCCGGGGCGGCCGGCGTCCGCGGCCGCTCAGCCGGAAACCGGCGATGTCGGGGAGCGGGTCGCGGACGGCCGGCCTGTGCGCGGGCCGGGCGGCCTGCGGCGGAAGACCTCGGCCAGCGTGGTGTTGACGACCACGACGACCGCCATGGCCACGGCGGCGACGGGATGCCGGACGCCGTACAGGGCCGCCACCCCACCGCCCAGCACCACCGTCTTGACGGCGAGCACAAGAGGCAGCCACGGCCGCAGCCGGGCCTTCGGGGCCGCGAACAACCACCACAGCACGATCGCCAGCAGGGGGGTGCCGACGCCGAGCAGGACGCGCAGGGCAGCGTCTTCGCCCACCGCGAATCCCCACCAGCCCAGACACGCCAGGGCGGCGAGTTCGAGCAGGAACGCCAGGAGTTCGTTGAGGACGTACCAAGGCCGCTCGTCGATCAACACCACTCTGGCAGCAGAGTCCTTTGGCATGGAGTCCTCTCGGCGCGGCGGGACCCCCAGCATGGCAGGGCGGCGACGAGCGGGGGGCGGTTCCGCGGAACCGCCGACGACGACGGCCAGGCCCGCCTGGCCGCCCTGGCCCTGGCCGAGCGAGCACCGGGATCACCCGATGGAACGAGAAGACCGGCGTGACATGGGCCCATCCGACCTCGTTGACCAGGCTATGAAGAAGATCAGTGCGCTCGCCGCGCTCACCGTGGCCGGTTTCGCCGTCGTCACCCCGGCCCACGCCGCGGACGACGGTGACGGCAGTCACCCCAACCACGGCCGGATCAATGTCGCCGGCCGGCCGTTCACCGCCGCCAACCTCTGCAAGCAGGCACTCGGACTCGTTCCCCTGGCCGCGCCGTGGACCGACGCGTCGGTGGACGACGCCTGCAACAACCGCGAGCACACCGAACGCATCCGCAACTGGTCCGACGGGTCCCGTTCCCTGACCGAGCGGCAGTGAACCCACGCTGTCCCACAGCGACTCGGCCAGGGGTGGCGGGACGTGGACGCCCACCAACCGGTGCACCTTCGCGGCGCCGCCGTCGGAGGGCAGGTCCCACTGGGGCGTCAGCCCGCCGCCCCGCGTACGGAGAGCGTCCGGGCCTACGTGGACGCCAAACCGCTGCGCTCCGCGGCCCCGCGTCGTGATGGCGGGCCACAGCATGGACCACGGCCGCACCCTTCAGGGGCCACCGGGGCTCGGGCGCGTCCGCCGGCGGGCCGACGGGGCTGTGCGCGCCGCCGTGCCGCCGGTGGCTCCTCGGACGCGAACCGGGAGGTTCCGCCCCGGCGGCCGGGAGAGTGCTTGAGGGCTACCAGTAGTGCCGCCGGCCGGCGACCGCGTGCCCCATGGAGCCCAGGATCCAGAAGACCGCGCCGATGATCACGAGGATGATCCCGATGGTCCACAGGATCGACAGACCTGTGACGAAACCGACGATGAGCAGGATGATACCGAGGGCGATCATGACGCGCCTCCTGTTGAAGAACCACTCCTACCCCTGCGGGTGCCCCGAAGTGGAACTTGTCATCATCCGCTGACCGGAAATTCTTGGGAATCCGGACGCGGTGGTCGGACGGAGCAGCACCGCACGCACCCGGCCACCGGCCCGGGGAGTCGACTCAGCGAGAGCCGCCGCTCGGCAACTGCTGCTCCGCCCAGATGGTCTTGCCCGTGGCGGTGTACCGCGTGCCCCAGCGCTGGGCGACCTGCGCGACCAGGAAGAGACCGCGCCCTCCCTCGTCGGTGCTGTGGGCACGACGCAGATGGGGGGAGGTGTTGCTGGAGTCCGACACCTCACAGATGAGCGCCCGTTCGTGGATCAGACGTAGACCGATCGGCCCGCCCGCATGCGTGATGGCGTTGGTGACCAGCTCGCTCACGATGAGCTCGGTGGTGAAGGCGATGCCCTCCAGCCCCCAAGCAGCCAGCTGACAGGCGGTCTTGTCGCGGGCCTCGTGCACCGCCCGGGGATCCGCGGGCACCTCCCAGGAGGCCACGCGGTCGGGGGCGAGGGCGCGTGTCCGGGCGATGAGGAAGGCGACGTCGTCGTGCGGATGGTCCGGCAGGAGAATGCGGACCATGGTGTCGCAGATCTCCTCCAGCGGCCGGTCGGGGTGGGCCAGGGCGAAGCAGAGTCGCTCGAAACCGACATCGACATCGCGGTCCGAGGCCTCGATCAGGCCGTCCGTGTAGAGCGCGACGACGCTGCCCTCCTCCAGCTCGATCTCGGCCGACTCGAAGGGCAGACCGCCCAGTCCCAGCGGGGGACCGGCGGGGATGTCCGGCAGTTCGACCGGCTCGCTGAGGTGCGCGATGGCGGGCGTGGGGTGTCCTGCGCGCGCCACGCTGAGTTTTCGCGTGATCGGGTCGTAGACGACGTAGACGCAGGTCGCGCCGATCACCACCGGTCCGTCCGTGGCTGCCTCCGCCTCGTCCGCCAGCCGCAGGACGAGGTCGTCGAGGCGGGCGAGGAGCTCGTCGGGGGGCAGATCGAGATCGGCGAGCGTCTGTACGGCCGCACGCAGCCGGCCCATGCTGGCCGCCGCGTGGATGCCGTGGCCGACGACGTCTCCCACGACCAGGGCCACGCGGGCACCGGACAGCGGGATGACGTCGAACCAGTCGCCGCCCACGCCCGCCTCGGCGTCGGTCGGCAGATAGCGGTAGGCGACCTCGACGGCGCAGTGATCGGGCAGAACGGGGGGCAGGAGACTGGTCTGGAGGGCGAGGGCCGCGTGGTGCTCGCGGACGAAGCGCCGGGCGTTGTCCACGCACACCGCGGCGCGTGCCACCAGCTCCTCCACGAGCAGCAGGTCGTCCTCGTCGAACGGGTTGGGGTTCTCCCAGCGCAGCAGCGTGACCACTCCCATGGTCACGCCCCGGGCCCGCAGCGGCACCACCAGGTGCGTGTGCACACCGACGGAGACGAGCTTCGCCAGGCGCTGCGGATCCCCGGCCAGCCACCAGGTGGTCGGTTCCAGCACCGGGTCCAGGATCGGCCGGCCCGTGGCCAGGCACCGTCGCTGCGGGGACATCGACGGGTACTGGGTGGGCTCGCCGATGGGCACGATCGCCTCCGGCGCCTCCTCGCGGATCGACCGGTGCACCGCCCGCTGGAGCGTGCCCCCGGTGACCGGTCCGGGGGTGAGGTCACGGGCCGCGAGGACGCCCTGGAAGAGGTCGATCGCCACGAACTCGGCGAGCTGCGGTACGAGGACCTCGGCCAGCTCCTGCACCGTACGGTCGAGGTCCAGGGTGGTGCCGATGCGCTGCGCCGCCTCGTTCAGCAGGGCGAGCCGCTCGCGTGCCCGGTCCTGGGCGGTGAAGTCGACGGCGGTGTGACACACACCGAGCGTCCTGCCGCCGACGTCCCTCAGAGGGAACGAGGAGCGGAGTCTGAGGTGTCCCTGCGCGTTCCGGCGGAACCTGCCGTGCGGGGGCGGCACGTGCTCCACGGCCGGCGTCACCCGACCCGACACCAGTGCCTGGCGCGCCTGCCAGTCCACGGCCGACGGTACCTGTCCCGGCCCGGTCGGTGCGACGGCGCGGTCGGCCCCGAGGTGGGCCGGCAGACCCTCCATGGTGACCAGCGCCTGGTTCACCCACTGGAAGCGCAGCTCACTGTCGAGCACGGCGATGCCGATCGGGGACTCCTCCAGAAGACCGCGCACGACTGCCTGGTCGAGCTCCCACCGGCGCGCGTCGGAGACGTCACAGGCCACGGCGAGCCATGCCGAGCCCTGCTCGGCGCTCAGCGGACACGCCCGCAGGGCAAGCTCGACGGGGTGGCCCGCACGGTGACGCGCGGTGATCACGCCCTCCCACCCCTCGCTGAGCCGCCGCGCCGCGGACAGCGCGGACGCCGGTGAGTCCTCGCTCATGAGGACCGAGGCCGCGGGGTGCCCCAGCACACTGGCCGCCGGATACCCGAGGAGGTCCTCCGCCCGCTGACTCCAGTAGCGGATCAGGCCGTGCCCGTCCACGAGGGCGACGGCGGCAGAGGTGATGCCGAACGGATCGTCCTGGTGCTTGTTGTCCGGATTCCTCAGACCCATGGTGTCGGCCGCATCCTCAGGCGGTTTTTCTCACACCACGGTCTCACATGCACCCGGGCGTGTCTTCGGACCGGCCGCCCGGTCCGGTGCGCGGTCCGCCGGTGTCGTCCGGCGGCGAGCCGGCCGGGCACGCGGCCCGTGCCCGGCCGGCTCCGCACGGGTCACCCGCGCGGGCGCTCGAACGTCAGCAGCAGCCCCTCCACGGCCCCGGGGCCTATACGGCCCTTGACGTCGGCGGAGGTGATGGCCTTCAGGCCCCAGCCGTCCTCGGCGTGCTTGTTCAGGACCTTCTCCAGCTTGTCGCTGTCCAGCGCGTCGCCGATCAGCGACTCCCGGAAGGTGACGACCTTGTACTCGTACGTGTAGCCGCTGCTCATGGTGCGGAGTCCTCCTGAACCCGGGCCGGGTGTCGTGTCATGGCGGGGCAAGCTAATCATCAACGGGCCGCGCGGCAGAAGGCCGTGGTGTGGTGCCGGCTGCCGCGACGTCCCGTGACGGACCGTTCGGACCGGAATCACCGCCCGGGACGGCACTGGTACAGCGTCTGTTCGGGGGCCCGCGCATCGCCGGGCCCCGTGGTGGAGGTGGGGACGCCGTAGGTGGCGGCCGGAATGGGACGGCAGGACGACTCGACCCACGCGGTGGTCTGCCCCGTGGCCGTGCTCGCACCGGTCGCGCCGGGTGCACCGCCCGTGCCGCGGCGGGTGCCGCCCAGCACCCCGTACGTGAGCCTGCCGGAGCCGACCAGCCGCCGGAACTGGGCCGTGCTCGGGAAGGGCGCCTGCCCGGTGAAGCCGCCGAGCGGCAGCACACGTGCCCCGGTGGCGAGGATGTACGGAGCCGCGCCGCTCCGGTCCGAGGCGGCGAAGTCGTCATCGGCGGTACCGCGGTGGGCGGACACGTAGGCCAGCGACTTGCGCTGGTCATCGGTGAGTTCGCCATGTGCGCCGAAGCCGGTCGCCCCGAGGCCGGTCGTCCGGTTCCGCTGTGTGCCGTCACCCCAGGACACCCGCCCGGTCCGGCCGGCCGCCGAGGTCACCGGACCGTGACCGTGGTTCGTGCCGGACGGGCCGACGGCGCCCATCCCGGAGTCCCGGTACGAGGGGCCGAGCACCTGAGCCGCCCAGGACGCCGGCGGTGAGACCGAGCAGCCTCGCCACGGGCGCCGGCCACGGCAGGAACGCCGGGAAGCCGTCGGCGACGTACGCGCTCCACGCCGCCGTCGCGGCCACCGCACCGGGCAGCGCCCACGCCCCGCGGCCGCCCGCCCGGTGGGCACGCCACATCACGGCGACACCGCCACCGGTGAGCGCGGCGCGGGGAACCGCGATCACGCCCATGTAGTACGTGCGGCCGGCGACGCTGCCCGCGCTGAAGACCAGGAAGTACGTGGCCAGCCAGGTGCTCCACAGCAGGAATCCGGCACGCGGCCGGTCGGTGCGCGGCGTGCCGCGGCGCCAGAGGAGACCGCAGACACAGGCGAGGGCACCCGTCGGGTACAGCCGGCCGGTCTGCGAGGCCAGCGACGCGCCGAACATCTTCGACCAGCCGTTCTGGTCACCGCCCCACCCGCCACCGGCACGGTACCGGCCCCCGGCGCCCAGGGCGACAGGGGCACCGCTCATCCCGGTACGACGATGACGGCCGCCCGCGACGCCTGGCCGCTCCGGCCGGAGCCGCCGCCCCGGGTGGCGCTCACGTCGACACGGCGGTCATCACCACGGCGGACACCGCGAGGTGCGTCAGCCGCTTGCGCAGCGTGATCGGTGCCGACACCAGGTAGACGAGGGCAAGCGCCGGCAGCACCGCCCAGGCCTCCAGCATCTTGGCCTGGAAACCCGCGCCGCCCCACACACCGGCGACGACCAGGGTGCGCAGCCGGCCGCCCGCGGCGGCGCGCTGGGTGGCCTCGGCCGCCAACAGCACGCACAGCGTGAAGGCGGGGTCCTCCACGGCGGTGCGGAAGAGCCCCACGGCCACCGGGGTCACCAGGAACGCCGCATCGGCGACCAGTGCCGCGGCCATGTGGCCGGCCGTGGCACTCGTGACACGGCGCGCTCGCAGGGACGGCGCAGCGACATCACGCAGTGACACCTCGGCGTCGCCCAGCGCCATCCGTCCGGGACCGTGGATGTCCAGGACGGCCACGCTGCCCCGGCACCCGGACCCGGCGAACACCTGCTCCAGTCGGTCCTCGATCACCGGACCACGGTGGCCCACCCCGCGTTCCCCCGGAGGCACGATTCGTCACCGCCTAACGTCCCGCGTCCCCTGTTCGCGTGCGCGGATGTCTCAGCGCGGCAGCACCGAGGCGTCGTTGAGGCGGACCGCGCACTCCAGCAGGAGAGCATGGACGAACGCCTGGGGAAGGTTGCCGCGCAGCTGGCGCTGACGCACGTCGTACTCCTCCGCGAACAGCCCGGACGGGCCGCAGGCGGCCCGGGTGCGTTCGAACCAGCGCAGCGCGCCGGCGCGGTCACCGAGGTGGTCGGTGGCCAGCGCCATGGTGAACCCGCACAGCAGGAAGGCCCCTTCGGCCTCGCCCAGCGGGATGTCCTGGTGAACGAAGCGGTAGAGGTACCCGTCATCGGCCAGCTGGTCCTCGATGAAGCGGCGGGTGATCGCGTTGCTCGGGTCGTCCGCGGAAGGGAAGCCGCGGGCCAGCGGCGTCAGCAGAGCGGCCTCCGGCCCGTCGTCGTCGGCGGCCCGCCGCCACCGGCCGTCGTCGCGCAGACAGCGGTGCCGCGTGGTGGCGAAGACGGCCTCGGCGAGGTCGGTGCACCGCTGCCCCGTCCCTCCGGGCAGCACCTCGGCCACGCGGCGCAGACCGCAGACCACACTCAGCCGTGACTGGGTCCACCACCGTTCGTCCAGTTCCCACAGTCCCGCGTCCGGCCGCCGCCAGTTGCGCTCCACGGCCTGGACCGCGACCGCGACCGCCCGCTCGGCCTCGGACGTGAGCCGGTCGTGGTGGGCCGCGGCGGCGAACAGCTGGAGCGCCTCCCCGAACGCGTCGAGCTGGAACTGATCGGCCGCGTGGTTCCCGATCCGGTCGTTGCCTCCCGGATAACCGGGGAGCGGAAGTCCTCGCTCCGCCGGTACCGGCCCGCCGTCCACGGTGTACGCGGGGTGCATGCCCTCACCGTCGGCGAGGATGCGGTCGGCGGTGAAGCGCACCGCGGTGTCGAGCAGCTCGTGCGGCCCGTGTGCGGCGACCGCGAGGCCCGCGTAGCTCTGGTCGCGCAGCCAGGCGAAGCGGTAGTCGTAGTTGCGGCCGGTGTTGGCGCGTTCCGGCAACGAGGTGGTGACGGCGGCGACCATACCGCCGGAGGAACTCGTCAGCCCGCGCAGAACGGCGTAGGCGTGCCGGGCGTCGCGCGGCGCGGCCAGGCCGGAACAGTCGGGCACGGCCCGCCGCCAGGCGTCCTCCGTCCGCGCCCACAGCCGCTCCGGATCCAGCCGGGCCGTGCTCTCCTGTCGCGACAGCTCCAGGACGACGTCGTGCCGTTCGCCCTCGCGCAGGCGGAACTCACCGCGCAGGACCGACCGGGCGTCCCACGCCGCCCGCCCCGCGCCGAGCAGCCGCACCCGCAGACGGTCGGCGTGCGCGGTCCACACATCGGACGCGAGGCGAGGGTCGCGCATCCGGCCCGCACCGAATCCGGGACGCAGGTCGAGGGTGAGCCTCAGGCGTGCCTCGCCCCGTTCCACGCGCATCCGGCGCAGCAGCACAAGGCGGTCGGCCGAGCCCGGCATCGCCAGCGCGTCACGGCACTCGACCACGGCGTCGGCGGTCACCCACCGGCTCACGCGGATCAGTGTGCCGTCCTCGTAGTAACCGCCCCACACATGCCACGGGTCCTCCGGTACGACCCCGAAGTACCCGCCGCCGCCGATCAGGGCGGAGAACACCGCGTCACTGTGCCAGCGTGGAGCGCACAGCCACACGATCCGGCCCTCGGGGTCCACCACGGCGCCTCGTTCGCCGTCGGCGAGGACGGCGTAGCTCCGCAGCGCCCACGGCGGGCAGACATCGTTCGCGATGTGTGCCGGCTTGTCCGCTGTGTCACCCATGGCACTGCTGTTTTCCCGCCCGGCCCGCCGGGAAACGCCCACTGGGCCGGCGGAGGGGCGGGGAGGGCCTGGTGTCCTGAGCCCCGCCGGCCGGCGGCCGGGACCTCAGGATCCGATGACGTCCGTGTAGCCGTGCCCGGTGATCTGCTCGCCCGCGAGGGTGCCGGTCACCTGGCACGCGCCGGTGTAGGCGAATGCGGAGCCGGGCAGACCGCGATGGGTGACGTCGAGGGAAGCGTCGCGGGCGGGAACGGTCAGCACCCAGTGTCCGTCGTGGTCGGCCCGCCGCGCGTGGGTGATCAGATGGGAGCCGTCGGCCCGCAGCTCGGTGAGCCAGGACGTGCCGTCTCCCACGGTGTCCCAGACACTCAGGTACCGGCCCTCGCCGAGGTCGAGTCCGAGCCAGGTGAAACGCGGCGGCTCGGTGGCCCCGGAAACCCACTGACGGTCGAGCCATGTGCGTCCGCTGACCTGATGGGTGGTGCCCTCGGCCGTGATGGTTCCCGACGCGACCAGGCCGGGCAGGGCGTACTGTCCGGTCGTGCCGCCGAAGAAGGGGAACACTCCGCTGCCGCCGCTGTAGAGGACGGGTTCCTCACGCCGAAGGGTGAGCCGCACCGACGCGGTGTCCGTCGCCCCCGAGATGTCGAGGTGGTCCAGGTCGCCGCTCACGGCGAGGACGGAGGTCTGTATGTGGAGCGAGTCCGCGGCCACCTTCACGTCGTCCAGGGCTTCGACGGCCTGCTTGCCACTGCTGTGGCCGTCTCCTTCCTGGAGCACCGCGACCGTGCTGTGACAGGCGCCCTGCATCAGCATCGTGTGGATCTTCACCCAGAAGACCTTCTCGCCGTCGTGCAGCCTGCCGCAGAACCACCAGGAGTCCGCGTTGTCGGGGGAGGTGGGGGCGAGACCCTCGGCGGCGTCGATCAGCGTGGGGCGGGTGGTGGTCATCGAATCTCCTGTCACGGGGCGGCCGTTGCCGCACGAGGTCAGCGAACGAAGGTGGAACCGCTGACCGGTGGGCCAGTTTGCCAGCCGGTGATCCGAACCGGCCGGCGGGCCCGGCGGTTGACGAGGACCCCGCCGGCGACCGGGCGGGGACGGCGGGCGAGCGGCGCGATGGCGGGTCGTCAGATCGCGGGCTCGGCCCAGACGTCGGGTGGGACGACACCGGTGGAGCGGCCGTACGGGTCGAGCAGGCGTCCGAGGAGTTTGTCATGGCGCAGGGTGATGACGCGGTCGACGACGTCGAGGCTGGGGTGGGCGGCGGCGAGCTGGGTCTCCAGGCGCAGGGCGTCGTCCACGGAGTGCAGGCTGGCCTGTACGACGAGGTTGTGGGGGCCGGTGACGGCGGCGCAGTTGCGCGTTTCGGGCAGGCGGATCAGGGCGTGGCCGATGCCGGGCAGATCGGTGGGCGGGACCCTGGCCCAGAAATGGCGACGGGCCAGCCGCCGAGAGGGCGGGCGAAGTCGCAGCGGAAGCGCAGGACGTCGAGTCGGGTCAGCTGCTCGATGCGGCGTTTGACGGTGGACAGGCTGACGCTCAGGGCGGTGGCCAGGGCCTGGTAGGAGGCGCGGCCGTCGTGGACGAGCCGGCCGAGGAGGGCGCGGTCGAAGGCGGTGAGGTCACTGGGTCCGGGCCGGGACGACCGGGTGGCGGGCGGTGCGGTGAGCCGGGCGCGCTGGTCGGGGGCGAGGGCGGCGATGCGCCAGCGGCCGCCCTCGGTGAACATGTGGGTGACGATCCGGGCGTGGACGGCGGTGATGCCGGGCACGTGCGGGAGCAGGTCGAGGGTGTAGTGGGACAGGGCGTGCAGGTCGCGGGTGGCGACGGTGGCGAGGATGTCGTGGCCGCCGGCGGAACGCTCCAGGGTGAGCATGTGCGGATGGCCGCCGAGGGCCTGGGCGACGGCGGCGGTGGCGCCCGGGGCACAGTCGATCCGGGCGTAGGACACACAGGTCCGCTCCAGCATGCGCGGTCCGGGGGAGAGCCCGACCCAGGCCATGCCGTGCTCCGTGAGGCGGTGGAAGCGGCGGGCGACGGTGACCGGATCGACCCCGAGGACGCGGCCCAGCTCGGTCCACGAGGCCCTCGGCCGCAGCTGGAGCGCGTGGATCAGGGCGAGGTCCTCCTCGCTCAGCTGTTTCGCACCTTCCTGCGCCAACACCGGTCCTCGGGCCAGAATCCTGCGTTTCACCCTCCCTCAGAAGCCAGTCTCGCATGGTGGAGGTCCAGAGGTTCGCATCCGGCGGGCCGCGACAGTGGGGACCGGAACATGGCGTTCGCCGACTACCAGAACGAGATCTACCTGGCCGGGCTGCACGGGGTGACACCGCGACTGCCGATGACCTGTGCCGAGCTGGAGCCCCTCGCCCAGGCGGCGATGCCGCCGTCGGTCCGCTCCTACGTCGTCGGCGGCGCCGGCGACGAGTTCACGCAGCGGGCCAACGTCACCGCCTTCGAGCAGTGGGGTCTCGTTCCGCGCATGCTGGTCGGTGCGAGGGAGCGGGACCTGTCGGTCGACCTGTTCGGGATGCGCCTGTCCTCGCCGCTCTTCATGGCCCCGGTCGGCGTGATCGGGCTGTGCGCCCAGGACGGTCACGGCGACCTCGCCACCGCACGGGCCGCCGCCCGCACCGGCGTGCCGATGATCGCCTCCACTCTGACCGTCGACCCGATGGAGCAGGTGGCCGCCGAGTTCGGTGACACCCCCGGCTTCTTCCAGCTCTACACCCCCACCGACCGGGAGCTGGCCGAGAGCCTCGTGCACCGCGCCGAGAAGGCGGGGTTCAAGGGCATCGTGGTCACCCTGGACACCTGGATCACCGGCTGGCGTCCCCGTGACCTCGCCGTCAGCAACTTCCCCCAGCTGCGCGGGCACTGTCTGGCCAACTACACCAGCGACCCGGTCTTCCGCTCCCGCCTCGCCAAGTCACCCGAGGAGGACCCGGCAGCCGCGGTGATGCGCTGGGCGCAGACCTTCGGCAACCCGCTCACCTGGGACGACCTGCCCTGGCTGCGGTCCATGACCGACCTGCCGCTGATCCTCAAGGGCATCTGCCACCCCGACGACGCCCGCCGCGCCAGGGACGCCGGGGTGGACGGCGTCTACTGCTCCAACCACGGCGGGCGCCAGGCCAACGGCGGACTGCCCGCGCTGCACTGCCTGCCGGGCGTCGTCGAGGCCGCCGGTGACCTGCCCGTCCTGTTCGACTCCGGTATCCGCTCGGGCGCCGACATCGTCAAGGCGCTCGCCCTGGGCGCGACCGCCGTCGGCATCGGCCGCCCCTACGCCTACGGCCTGGCCCTCGACGGCACCGACGGCATCGTCCACGTCCTGCGCTCGCTGCTCGCGGAAGCCGACCTCCTCATGGCCGTCGACGGCTACCCGACCCTGGCCGACCTCACACCCGACACCCTCCGGCGCGTCCGCTGAGACCGCACGATCCGTACGCGCGCGACGCCCGGCTCGGCGAGGCGCCCGGAGCGCTCGGCAGCCGGGCCGCGCAGCGCACATCGTGCTTGTGTGAGCCCTGTACGCGCCCCCGTCCGGACGAGAAGACTGCCTTGGCGGTGGGTAGTTGGCCAGGACGTCACCCACCGCCATGGGTTCGTGTTCTCCGGAAGGCAGGTCGGCTGCTGTGCTCTTGAGGCTGCCCACATCCATGACCGAAGCCCAGGACTGCCTGGCCGAGGGTGCCGTGCCGATCGGCGGGGCGACCCTCGTCTGGGCCGACTGGCAGCGCGACGGATTCCCCGAACTGGCCATGTCCCTGCGTGAGGTGCCGGAGGCCAACGTACTCGGACGGGAGACCGTGGGGGGCGCCGTGGCCCTGCACCGGATCGACGACCGGGTACCCGACGTCCTCCGCCTGGCCGCCGCCACGGTGGGCACCGGGGCCGTGCGGCGCACGGCGACGGTCGGCGGCAACCTCGTCGGCAGTACGCTGCGCTGCCTGCTGCCCGCGGCGCTCGTCCTCGACGCCCGGGCGACGGTGCTGGACTCCGAGGGCGTCCATGAGACGGACCTGGCCGAGCTGGTGGCCAAACGTCCCGTCCTCGTCAGCCTGCACTGGCGGGAACCGATCGCCTCCGCGTACCGCAAACTGGCCGGCGAGGCGGGCGGACCGCCACCCCTCGCCGTCGCCTCGGCGGTACGGACCGACACCCGCGGCAACCGCCTGCGGGTCGCCGTACGCGACGGCTACGACATGCTCAGCGGCAGCGTCACATGCGATCCCGACGCCGACCGGACCCTGCACGCGCTGAGCGGGACCGCCCTCGCTGACCTGCCGACCTACGCATGGGAAGTGATCCGCGCACAGGTCACCCGCCTGCTGGGCGAGCGCGACACCGACTGATGAGACGCCTGGCCGGCCGCCTCGCCCGTCGCTGCCCGCTTCGGCCCGGAGCGCCTCGAACGCCGGCGCGCGGCGGCGGTCCGGCGGGCGGTCCGGACGGCAGAACCGCGGACGCGGGGCCGCCGCCGAACGCGCCGTGCGCGTGCCCCGACGGTGGCTTGGCAATCGCTTGCAGCGGACTCGGCCGAGGGCGCAGCATGGCGGTCCCCACCCGTTGTCCGGCAGGGAGTGGCCCATGCGCCCGACCTCCTCAGCCTCCAGCACCAGACGCGCAGAGCCCGCGACGAGTGGATGCCGGTGTCCCGTGTCTCCCGAAGGGGATGGACGTGCCAGAGCCGCTTGATGCCGTGACTCCTGTTGCCGCCGACGGGCCCGGGGTCCCACCCGAGGCGACCGCACCGCCGACGGTCGGTGTGGAGGAGGAGTTCCTCCTGGCCGACCGGTACAGCAGATCGGCTGTGTACAGGTCCGTTTCCGTCGTGCACGCCGCCCGTACCCGCCTCGGCGCGCCGCATGCCACACCCGAACTGTCGCAGTCCCAGGTGGAGACCGTCAGCGCGGTGTGCCGTACGGCCGCGGAACTCCAGGCGGAAATCCTGCGATTACGCGCGGGCGCAGCCGCCGCGGCCGCCGAGTACGACTGCCTCCTGGTGCCCAGTGGCACAGCGGTCCTCGGCCGCTCCGGGCCCCCGCCCGTGCTCGACCAGCCGCGTTACCTGGCCCTCATCCGCCGCTTCGGGCCCCTCGTCCAGGAACAGGGCGTGAACGCCTGCCACGTGCACGTCGGGGTGACCGACCGGGAGGCGGCCGTGGACGCGGTCAACCACCTCCGCGGCTGGATGCCCCTGCTGCTCGCCCTCACCGCCAACTCCCCGTACAGCGGCGGGACGGACACCGGATACGCGAGCTGGCGCTCCGTGGTCTGGAGCCGGTGGCCCGCCGCGGGGCCTCCGCCCTATCTGCGCGGCGCGGCGCACTATGCACGGGTCGTCGGCCAACTCGTGGCCACCGGGGCGGCGATGGATTCGGCGATGATGTACTGGCACGTCCGGCCCTCGGCGCATCTTCCCACCATCGAGGTACGCGTCGCGGACGTGATGCCCGACGCCCGGACCACCACCGCGTACGCCCTGCTCGTCCGCGGCCTCGTCGGACACGCCCTCGAAGCCGCCGGCGCCGGCGAATACGCGCCCGAGGTCCCCGACCTGCTGTTGCGGGCGGCGTGCTGGCAGGCCGCCCGGCACGGGCCGACCGGCACCCTGCCCGCCACCCACACCCGTGACTGCGCCGTCACATCCGTCGGCCGGCTGGTCGAGGAGATGTGGAAGCGCATCGAGCCGTACCTCAGCCGGTACGGTGACGACCAGTGCGTCGGCGACTGGCTGAGCGAGGTCCAGCTCACGGGCTCCGGCTGCGCGCGCCAGCGGCGGGTCGCGGACCGGTACGGAGGCCGGCTGGAGGCCGTGGTGGACGACCTCGCCGTCGAGCCGGTCGGTTCACCGGGGCCCGGTGGCGGGCCTCTGGGATGACCCGCTCGGCGGTCTCCTGGGGGCTGCGGGCCGCGGCGTCGAACCACCGGCCGGCACCGCCGCGTTCGCGCGTGACACCGGCATCGAGGGCGTCGTAGCCGTCGAAGTCGAACCGCTCCCGTGGATCACGGACGGCGTGTGTCCGCGTGGGACAGTTCGAGGTCGTGGTCGGTGACGCCGCTCGCCTCCACGCGCAGTGACGCGGCGACCGGTGCGTAGCCGCTGGCGATGACGGTGTACTCGCCGCCGGGCAGGTCGGTGAAGCCGTACGCGCCGTCGGGTCCGGTGACGGCCGTGCCGACCACGTTCCCGGCCGTGTCCAGCGGGGTCACCTTGGCGTCGGCGAGGACCGTGCCGTTCGGGGTGCTGACGACACCGTGGAGCCGGGCACCGGGTTCGAGGCGGACGTCGTGGGCCCGTGTCGTCCCCGCGGTGACCTCGACCGGCAGGGCGGCAGGGCGGTGTCCGGGCGCGTTCACCGCGAGCGTGTAGCCGCCGGGGACCAGGTCGGCGAGCACGAAGGCGCCGTCGGCGGCCGAGGTGCCGGAGCAGACGACCTCGCCGCGCACATCGGTGACGACCAGCAGGGCACCTGAGAGCGGGCGTCCGTCGACGGCGTCCCGGACCGAGCCGGTGAGGGCGGCGGTGCCGCTCAGCGCGAGGTCGCACACGACGGGTTCGTCACCGACGAGCACGGTGACGGCCTGCGGCTGCCGGGCACCGGCGGCGCCGATCAGCACATAGGTGCCGGCGCGCGGGACGGCCACCGCGTAGCCGCCGTCCGCCGCGCTGACGGCGCGGTCGAGCTGCCGTCCCCCGACGTCGATCACCGTGATCACGGCCTGCGGCACCGGCGCGCCCGCGCCGTCCAGCACCCGCCCCCGGACGCCGTACCCCGGCACGCCGGTGCCGGGCGCGCCCTTCCCGGTCGCGGGCAGGGGCTCGGCCTCCGCGGCGGACTCGCCGACGGCCTGTGCCGCACCGGCGGCGGGCCCCGCGGTGGCCGCGACCGGCTCCGCGGCCGGTGCGCCGCTCTGCTCGGCGGCCTGCGCCTCCAGTCCGGAGACCTGGCGCAGCGGCACCTCCTTGGTCCACAGCGCGACCAGGAAGCCCAGGACCATCACCGCCGCCGCGATCAGGAACACCAGTTGCATCGAGTCGGTGAAGCCGGCCTTGAACGGCTGGGCCAGCCGCGGGTCGAGCCGCTGGATGAACGAGGAGTCGCTCAGCACCCCCGAGCCGCTCCCGCCGCCCGTCCGGGGGTGCTTGAACATCTCCAGCACCGGTGCGTTCGCCGGGTCGGACCGTACCGCCGGGTCGTGGAGTGCGGCCTGGAACCCGGGCGTACGGTACGCGGCCCGGAAGGCCGCGCCGATCTTGTCGCCGACGGTGCTGAACAGCACCGAGAGGAAGACCGCGGTACCGGCGGTGCCGCCCATCTGCCGGAAGAAGGTGGCCGACGCGGTCGCCACACCCATGTCCTTGGGCTCCACGGCGTTCTGCACGGCCAGGGTCAGGATCTGCATGCATCCGCTGAGACCGATGCCGAACAGCGCCATGTACGCCATGGTCTCCGGCAGCGCGGTGTCCCACTGCACCCGGTGGTGGAACAGCAGCATGGCGACGATGATCAGCGCGGTGCCGATGATCGGGAAGACCTTGTACCTGCCGGTCTTCTGGATGATGCGTCCGACCACGATGGTCCCGGCGATCATCCCGACCATCAACGGCAGCATCAGCAGGCCGGACCTGGTGGGACTGACGCCCTTCACGATCTGCAGGTACAGCGGGATCATCATCATCCCGCCGAACATGCCCATACCGATGAGCACGGACATCAGGCTCATCGAGCTGAACACCGGGCTGCGGAACAGCCGCATCGGGATCAGGGCCTCCTCGCCCATGGCCCGTTCGACGAAGACCCAGACCAGCAGGCCGGCCACGCCGACCGCATAGCAGACAGCGGCCTTCGTCGAGGTCCAGCCCCAGTCCTGGCCCTGCTCGGCCACGAGCAGCAGCGGCACCACGCCGACGGCGATGGTGAGCGCGCCCCACCAGTCGATGCGGTGCTCGCGCCGGGTGTGCGGCAGGTTCAGCACCTTGGCGACGACGAACAGGGCGATGACGCCGACCGGCACGTTGACCAGGAACACCCAGCGCCAGCCGGCGATGGCCAGGATGCTGCTGCGGCCCGCCAGGAAGCCGCCGATCAGCGGGCCCAGCACACTGGAGGAGCCGAACATGGCGAGCATGTAGCCCTGGTACCGGGCCCGCTCGCGGGGCGGCACGATGTCACCGATGATCGCCAGCGCCAGCGACATCAGGCCGCCCGCGCCGATGCCCTGGAACGCCCGGAACCCGGCCAGCTCGGTCATCGAGGTGGCGAACGAACAGGCCGCCGAGCCGGCGATGAAGATGCTGATGGCCGCCAGGAAGAAGGGCTTGGGGCCGTAGAGGTCGGACAGCTTGCCGTACAGCGGTGTGCTGATGGTGGACGTGATCAGGTACGCGGTGGTGACCCACGCCTGCGAGCTGAGCCCGTGCAGATCGTCGGCGATCGTGCGGATCGAGGTGCTGACGATGGTCTGGTCGAGTGCCGCGAGGAACATCCCCAGCATCAGGCCGCTGAGGATCGTCATGATCTGGCGGTGCGTCAGTCTGCCGGCCGGAGCCGACGGGGCTATCGCGGCGGTTCCCCCGTGGGGCGGGGACGCGGGCGTGGTCATGCGTGCAGAGCTCCTTGCCTCGCCCCGCCACCCGGGCCCTGCCCGGCTGGGAGGCTGCTGTGCGTGCGGTCCGCGGGGGCGTCGTAGCGGCGCTTCAGCAGTTTCCGTTGCTTGCGGCTACCAAGTGAGTCTAGATCCCGGAGGGAGGGGGCTGCATCACGCCCGGGCGGTCGCGGGTGCCGTCTTCTTGCGGGCGCGGTACGCGGCTGCCTTGATCTTGTTGCCGCAGGACTCCATGCCGCACCACTGCCGCCGCATGCCGCGCGAGCGGTCGATGTAGGTGCGGGTGCACTCGGGGTTCCCGCACTCCTTGAGGAGGGGCACGTCCGGCCCGCTGAGCAGCTCGATGGCGTGGCGCGCCACCACGGACAGGGCCTCTTCGGGGGTCGCCTGCGTCCACCGTCCCGCCGGAGTGAGCTGAGGTACCGCGGGCGGCTTGCGGGCGGCGTTGTTCACCACGGTCAGCGCGGCCCCGTCGTACTCCTCGCCGAGCCGACGGGCGGTGACCAGCTGGTAGACGGCCTCCCGTACGGTCGTCGCCTGCTCGACGTCGGTCTCCCGGCCGGGGGCGACCGCGTCCACGAGGCCGGACTCCACGTACCAGGCGTTCAGCCTGGCCGGCGTCGCGAACATCTCGAAGCGCGCCGAGCGGCGCGCCCTGAGGGTCGCGGCGAAGTCGAGTGCCGGGTTTCCGCATACGAAGACATGGTCGAGGTGCACATCACCATTCTGGCAAGTGACGGCGCTGTCGGCAAGGATCATCACCTGTCGAAGCGGTGATCCGGTCGGTGTGTGCGGCTCACAGCCCCAGATCGACGGCCAGGCAGGACAGGGACGTCCACGCCACCTCGGGGCCGTAGGCGTACCGTGCCGGATCGTTGGGGGTCGCCGCCTTCTCCTCGACCATGTCCTCGTGGCGGACGCGTGCGGGCAACCGGCCGAATCGCGCCCGGCGTACGGCCGCGGCACCGTCCGTGGTGTTCCGGCTCTCCATGGTCCAACTCCGTTCGTCACATGGCGGTCACCTGTCAGGAAGGTGACCATGGGCTGATCGATACCGTCAGAGACGGTCCACGTCGATGACGGCCTGCGCGAAGGCGGTGGGCGCCTCCTGGGGCAGGTTGTGCCCGATGCCGGCCAGGGTTCGGTGCTCGTACCTGCCGGTGAACCTGTCCCGGTACGAGGCGCCGTCGCCCGGCGCGGTGAAGGGGTCGCGCTCGGGGTCGAGGGTGAGGGCGGGCACCGCGATGGTGGGCCGTGCCGCGAGCCGCTTCTCCAGTGCGTCGTAGCGGCGCTCGCCGTCGGCGAGGCTCAGCCGCCATCGGTAGTTGTGGATCACGATGGCCGCGTAGTCGGGGTTGTCGAAGGCCGCCGCGGTGCGTTCGAACGTGGCGTCGTCGAAGTCCCACGTCGGGGAGACGGTGTCCCAGACGAGCCGCGTCAGCTCGTGGCGCAGGGTCTTGTCCTCCAGGGCGAGCCGGCCTCGCTCGGTGGCGAAGTAGTACTGGTACCACCAGGTGTGCTCGGCCTCGGGTGCCAGTGGCTTCAGGTTCGCCTCCAGGCTCGTGACGAGGTATCCGCTCACCGACACCAGGGCCTTGCAGCGTTCGGGCCAGAGCGCGGCGATGATGTCGGCGGTCCTCGAGCCCCAGTCGAAGCCCGCGAGGACGGCCCTGTCGATCTTCAGGGCGTCCATCAGGGCGATGACGTCGAGGGCGATGGCCGACTGCTGGGCGTTGCGGAAGGTCCTCTCGGAGAGGAAGCGTGTCGTGCCGTGCCCGCGCAGGTACGGGACGATCACCCGGTAGCCCTGCGAGGCGAGCAGAGGGGCGACGTCGACATAGCTGTGGATGTCGTACGGCCAGCCGTGCAGGCAGATGACCGCGGGGCCGTGCGCGGGTCCCAGCTCGGCGTAGCCGACGTCGAGCAGGCCGGCCCTGACCTGCTTCGGCTCCGCGAAAGCGGTGTGCGGGCCGGGCGTGACCGGGGGAGTGGCCGTCACTGGTTCGACCCGGTCGGCGGCGGACGCGGACTGCGCGCGGCCCAGGCCGGTGAAGGAGGCGGCGGCCGCACCCGGGCCCAACCCCAGGGCCTTGCTGAAGGTACGCCTGTTGATCATGGATCCCTCCACGTGTCTCTGTGCGCCGGCCTTCCGTGGCTTGACTGTCGCACGGGAAGCGTCACCAGTCAAACAGGTGACGGCGACCGGTTGCCTTGATCGGGCATCCCGAATGCCGCGGTGGCTCCCGCGGGTTGACGCCCGGCCGGGCCCCGTGTCTCGGGGCCCGGCCAGGCACTCACCCGCTTACAGGTAGGGGCGGGTGATCAGTTCGATCGCGTGACCGGCGGGGTCCTTGAAGTACACCCCGCGACCGCCGTGCTCGCTGTTGATCTCGCCCGGGCGCCGCATGTGCGGATCAGCCCAGTGCTCGATGCCGCGCTCGCACAGTCGCCGGTACGCCCGGTCGAACAGCTCGTCGTCGACCAGGAACGCGTAGTGCTGCATCTGGATCTCCACCGGCGGCTCGGCGAACTGCAGCAGTACGCCGTCGGTGAGCTGGATGTTGGTGAACGGGCCCCAGGACGGCGCTTCGGGAAGCTCCAGGAGCTCCCGGAAGAACCGGGCCGACTCGCCGCGGTCCCTGGCGGCGACGATGGTGTGGTTGAACGTGACTGTCATACGGCTGACCTCGCTGGTGTTCGACACGGAGAACGGACTCGCGGTGCACGAACGCGAGGAGGTCCACGTGCCGAACCGAGGGGGTGCTTTGCGCGCACCCGCCGTGCGATCAGCCTTCCACCGGATAGCCCGTCTGTGTGTGGCTTGACGCCGGTCCGGTGTTCACGTCAAGAAGACTACTTGATCTTGGCTGTCCCGCCAACGGTGAAAGGAGTTCCGCCCTGCCACGCGAACCCGGGACCGGGGACCCAACGGGTGCGGCCCTGGCCAAGGTTGCCGCGCATGACGCACGCAGCGCCGCGGGCGGCCGCCGCCGCAACCGTCTTCGACGGCCGAACCCCTCGATCCCGCAGCGATCGACCGGCCGGTGTCGTGCGATGCCCACACCGTGCTGGTCGAAACGGCGTCCCCCCGTTGCCGCGGCGAGCCCGGTTGTCAGTGCCGGCTGGAAGACTGCCCGGCATGACCGAACCGGATCCGAAAGCGGACCTTCTCCGTTACCTGCGGGACGGGCGCCACGCCCTGTTGTGGAAGCTCGACGGGCTGTCGGAATACGACATCCGCCGCCCGCTGACCCCCACCGGCACGAACCTGCTGGGCCTGGTCAAACATGTCGCCGGCGTGGAGCTGGCGTACTTCGGCGACACGTTCGGGCGGCCGTTCTTCGACGAGGATCCGCCCTCCTGGTGGTACACGGAGGACGCGGAACCCAACGCGGACATGTGGGCCACCGCCGACGAGTCACGCGAAGAGATCGTCGGTCTGTATCACCAGGCATGGGAGCACGCCGACCACACGATCGCGGCGCTGACGCTCGACGCGACCGGTCACGTCCCGTGGTGGCCGGAGGGACGACGAGAGGTGACACTGCACCACGTCCTGGTGCGCGTGATCACCGACACCCAGCGGCACGCCGGCCACGCGGACATCGTGCGAGAGCTCATCGACGGAACCGTCGGGTACCTCAAGGGCAACGACAACGTCCCGGAGGGGGACCGGGCGTCGCGGGAGGAACACCGACGCCGCCTGGAGCGCGTGGCGCGCGAAGCCGGCAACGGCTGACACCGCGCTGCCGCCCCCTGAACGGCCCGGGGCCGGTGACCGCCAAAAGCCCGTTGTCACCCCCGGGTTCGGAAGGTAACGGTCCGGTTCCGGAGTGGGGCGGGAGTCGCCGCCTGTGCGAGGGGGGTCGATAGCGTGGCCCGGCGATCGTCTCGGTGTGCGCTGCGCAGGGCGGTCGCCGAACGTACACACGAAACGGGGATACCTCGCCATGGCTCACTCGGCCCGCTCCGCCCACATACTCCGTCCCTGGCGCATCGGCGTGCTCGCCGCGGCCGTGTTCTCGGCCGCGGCTTCCCTGACCGGATGCTCCACCGACAGGGCTTCCGGGCACGCGGACGCCGTGCCGGCCGAGAGGCCGTTGCTCACCGAGGCCGAGGCGAACCAGACGGTGGACGCGTACCAGACGGTCAACAACCAGGCCAACGCCAAGCGTTCCGCCTCCCTCATGGCGAAGGCCGAAGGCGGCGCTGTCCTCGCGATGGACCAGGCGTACTTCACGCAGGTCCCAGCCCTCGACAAGAGCGACGTCACGGACAACCTCGCTCCGTTCGTGTACGTCCACCGCACGTTCTACATCCCGCCGGCCTCCGCGAAGGCCAACTGGTTCCTGGTGCGCACCCAGGGCGCGCAACTCACCCATGGCAAGCCGGGCAAGCTCTGGTCGAAGGACATCCGGTTCCTCGTCTTCAAGCGCTCCGGTGACGGCTGGCGGATGGTCGTGGCCCGTGACTTCGAAGGGTCTGAGCTGTCCAAGGTGCCGCACATCGCGCTCGACAGGGCCGGGCTGATGAAGGTCGCCGACCCCGACACCGAGATCGGCAGGACGGCGCCCTCACAGCTGCCGCGACTGGTCACCGACCTGTGGGTGACAGGCGGCCGCGACACCCCGCTCGCCGACACCCCGGCCCGACGCACCGGCAGGTCCTGGTACACCGAGCGGAACGACAACCTGGGCGGGCACGCCTGGGTCGACTTCAAGAAGAGCACCCCCCGTGCCGGGGACGTCTTCGCCGCGAAGACCGCCGACGGCGGTGCGCTGGTGCTGTCCGACAGCGCTGTCGAGGAGACCTTCCTCGCCAAGGACCTGCAGTCCTACATCGGCCTCGGCGACTCGGACAAGCCGTTCGTCAAGCGCGACCCGAACGCGCATATGTACAAGGTCGTGCGCCACTACGCACAGACGGAGATCGGAACCATCTCCGCGGACGGGAAACCCGCCGTCTACTCCATCGGCACCCAGGTGACCAAGGTCGACGCCACACCGACAGCCGACATCTGAGGCGTGTGCGCTGCCCACGCGCGGCGGATGGCGATCAGGCCGTTCCGGTTCTCCTCCGCACGTCTCTTTCCGGGTACGCCGGGAGTCGTAGCAAGTCTGCCCCAGAGATGGATTCGTGCGCTCCGCCGACACGAAATGGTCGTTCCGACCTGGAAGTTGACCGAAAGGAACGACCATCGTGCGGATAGGACGCATGGCGCCGCTGCTCACCGCGGGGATCACGGCAACGCTGCTTCCCGCCCTCACGCCGACGGCACAGGCAGCCCCGGCGGAGCCGCTGAAGAGATTCGAGAACCAGAGGCCGGCCTGGCATCGATGCGACGCGTCGCAGCCCGCGGCGTTCCAGTGCGCCGCCGTCCGGGTGCCGCTGGACTACAGCCGCCCCGACGCCGGGACGATCAAGCTGGCGGTCTCCCGTATGAAGACCGGCGTCCCCGGCAAACGGCACGGCGCGATCCTCTTCAACCCCGGTGGTCCGGGCGACGAGGGCCTGGAGATGCCG
Source organism: Streptomyces filipinensis (assembly GCF_014649495.1). Lineage (GTDB taxonomy): Bacteria > Actinomycetota > Actinomycetes > Streptomycetales > Streptomycetaceae > Streptomyces > Streptomyces filipinensis. The sequence goes on from NZ_BMTD01000007.1 coordinate 356,650, forward strand.
GTCATGATGAAGGCCGCGCTGCCCGAGAAGGTCCGTGAGCAGTACGACCTGATCGGGTTCGACCCGCGCGGCGTGGGCCGTAGCACCCCGCTCACCTGCGGTCTCACGCGCACGGAACAGAACTTCGAACACCCCTACAAGGCAGCGACGTTCAGCCGGGACGTCACGTGGGCCCGCGGCGTCGCCGACAAGTGCCGTGCCAGGAACGGTGACGGGCTCGCGCACTTCACCACCCGCAACACCGCCCGCGACATGGACGTCATCCGCGCCGTCCTGGGGGAGAGGAAGATCTCCTACCTGGGCTACTCCTACGGTACCTACCTGGGGGCCGTCTACGCGCAGATGTTCCCCACCCGGACCGACCGTTTCGTACTGGACAGCGCGGTCGACCCCGCACGGGTGTGGCGCGGCATGATCCAGATCTGGGCGCGGGGCACCGAGCCGGCGTTCACCCGGTGGACGAAGTGGACCGCCCGGCGCGACCGCACCTACAGACTCGGCAACACGCCGGCCAAGGTGAGGAAGACGTTCTGGGACCTGATCGCCCGGGCCGACCGCTCTCCGATCGAGCAGGACGGCGCGAAACTCACCGGGGACGACATCCGGTCCACCCTGCGCGCCGAATTCTTCAGCCCCAGGTCCGCGGCCGAGGCGGTCGTCGACCTCAAGAAGGCCGCCGACCGCCACACGGATTCGCTCGCGCCGCACCAGCGACTGGAACCGCGCTTCGCGAAGGCCCCCGCCGCACAGCCGCCGGCCGACAACGGCTCGGTGGCCTTCTGGGCCGTGGTCTGCGGCGACACCGCGGCCTGGCCACGCGACCCCGAGCAGTATCGGCGCGACGCGATCCGGGACAAGGCCGCGTACCCCCTCTACGGCGACTTCGCCTCCAACATCACCCCTTGCGCGTTCTGGAGCGAGCCGGCCGAGTCCGTCACCAAGGTGGACAACAAGGTCGGTCTGCTCACCGTCCAGAACCAGTGGGACTCCCAGACCCCCCTGGCCAGCGGCCTCGGCATGCATCACGCCCTGAAGGGCTCACGCATGGTCTACGTCAAGGGCGGCGAGGGCCACGGCGTCTACGGCACGGACCCGAACTCCTGCTCCGACCGCACCGTCGACGCCTACCTGAGCACCGGGAGGCTCCCGGCACGGGACGTCACCTGCAAGCCGTCCGGCCGCCCGAGCCCCGGCGTGCTGCCCCGCATCGTCCCCGCGCCGCGGCACACACCGCAGCCGCCCCGCTTCTGACACGACCGCCCGCGCCGGTGGCGTGCCCGGCTCCCCTCGCGGTCAGGACAGAGTGCCCTGCTCGCAGACCCGGCGGGCGACCTCGCGGAGCTTGATGTTGTTCTCCTGCGAATAGCGGCGCAGCACGTCGAACGCCTCCTTCTCGGTGAGGTGGTGGCTGCCCATGAGGATGCCCATCGCCTCGCCGATCACGTGGCGGGTGGCGACGGCGTGTTCCATCTGGGCGTGGGTGCGGGCGCTGGAGAACGCGACCGCCGCATGCGAGGCCAGCAGCCAGCCGGCCAGTTCGCTGGCGTGGGTGAAGGCACCGGGCCTGCGCGAGTAGATGTTCAGGGCGCCCAGTTCCTCGTCCTCGGTGTACAGCAGGAACCCCATCATGCTGCCCACACCCAGCTGACGGGCCTGGGGTGCGAAGGCGGGCCAGCGCGGCTCCTCCCGGGTGAAGTCGGCGATTCGGAAGACCGGCTCCCGTGTCCCGTTGCGCGCCGCGTCGAAGCACGGTCCCTCACCCAACCGCTCCTGCAGTCGGTCACTGTCGACGACGAGCTGTCGGGTGGGCGCCAGCGTCTGCACCTTCGTGCCGTGCAGCACCAGGATGCCGGCCGCGTCACAGCCCTCGACCAGCTCGGTGGCCGAGTCGGTGATCCGTTCCAGGGTGGAGGCGACCGACTCCTGTGCCAGGAGATCCCGCGCCATCGACGCCATCTGCTGCGCGAACCGAGCCCAGTCCATCGCGGTCCTTCCCTCCCGGTTCGTCTCGCCGAGCCGTCTCCCCAGCATTCCACGCGAGCCGAACGGCGCGCATGTGACAGATCCCGACTCCCCACCCGGCGGGCCGACAATCGGCAGAACGGCTCAGTGCCCCGGGTGATGCGCGCGCCGGGAGGGGACGGCCGCCCGGGCGGAGGACCCTGGGCGGCGGGGTGGAGGACCAAGACCGAGTGCCCGAGTGCCCGAGTGCCCGAGTGTCCGGTCGCCGGCGCGACGATGCCCAGACGGCTCGGGGCGTCGGGGTTCACTCGCGGGGACCGATCTCCCTCCCCTCCGCGTCCCGCACCGTGATGGCCAGCACCGGGCAGATGTCGGCGGCCTCCAAGGCGCGGTCGTCGGGCTCCGCGATGCGCTCGTTCAGGGGGCGGGCATGGTCGTCGTCGAGGGTGAACAGGTCCGGTGCGGCCCCGGCACACATCCCGGAGCCGATACAGCGGTCGGAGGCGATGTGCAGCTGCCAGCTCATGGGTCCTCACCACCCCACCGGCATGACACGGGGGCCACGTACCAGCATCTCGGTCTTCCACGTGATGTCTCCGGCGACATGCAGCCGGGGGAAGCGGGCCATCAGCGCGCCGATGGCCTCCTGGAGTTCGAGGCGGGCCAGGGGAGCCCCGAGGCAATGGTGGACGCCGTGGCCGAAGCCCAGATGGGCGTTGCCGCTCCGGGAGATGTCGAGCGTGCCGGCCGCGGTGAAGCGCAGCGCGTCCCGGTTGGCGGCGCCGATGGCGACCAGGACCGGTTCCCCGGCCCGCACCAGGGTCCCACCGACCTCGATGTCCTCGGTGGCGTAACGGGGCTGACCGGCGCCGCTGCCCAGCGGCACGAAGCGCAGCAGCTCCTCGATCGCGCCGGTGATGAGCGCGGGCTCGGCACGCAGGCGGGACAGCGCCTTTGGATGGTCGAGCAGGGTGAGCACGAAGTTCGGGATCTGGGTGGCGGTGGTCTCGTGGCCGGCGACGAGGATGCCGACACACAGGTCGACGAGCTCCAGCTCGGACAGCCGGTCGTCGTGGTCCCGCGCCTCGATCAGCGCAGTCATCAGGTCGTCCCGGGGCTGCGCCCGGTGCGCGGTGATCAACCGTGCCATGTACGCCCGCAGCTCTTCACGATTGCGGTCGAACTGCTCGGCGGTGAGCGAGCTGGTGGACAGTGCCGCGTCGCTCCACGCGCGGAACCGCGGACGGTCCGCCTCCGGCACCCCGAGGAGGCGGCAGATCACCGCGACCGGAATGGGCAGGGCGTACCTCTCGACCAGATCGGCCGGCGGCCCTGCCGCTTCCATCTCGTCCAGCAGGGCCGATGTCAGTTCCCTGACCCGCGGGCGGAGCTTCTCGACCTGGCGGACCGTGAAGGCCTTGGCGACCAGGGAGCGCAGCCGGGTGTGGTCGGGCGGGTCCATGCTGAGGATCCCGCTGTCCCGACTGCCCTCGGAGGCGCGCGGCTCGTCGCGTTCGAGGCCCATGGCCCGGCTGAAGCGCTGGTCACCGAGGACGAGCCGGGCGTCCGCGTAGCGGGTCGCGAGCCAGGCCGGCTCCCCGTACGGCAGCTGGACGCGTAACAGTCCCGGGGTGTCCCGGGCTCGTGCGTACGCGTCGGACAGGGCGAGGTCCCGGCTTGAGTTGAAGGGGTAGGCGAGGGGTGTGCGGTCCGTTGTCGTCACTGCTGCCTCCCTTGTGTAAGCACCTGCTTACAAAGCTAGGAGGCACTCACCGAGCGGTCAACGACGCTAACCAGCCGTTACCCTGACGGCTTCTCGGCGGGCACGAGCGGGCTCACGGCGGACGGCAGAAGGAGCAGAGGGTGGACATCGGCGAGCACACGCGGCACCAGGACCGGCCCGGCGGCGGTCCCGCGGGCGAGGACTCCCCGCACCGCACGCGTGATGCCCGGGGGACCCGGCTGCGCATCCTGCAGGCGGCCGGCGCGGTCTTCGCCGAGCGCGGGTACGAGGCGGCCACCGTCCGTGACATCGCCGGACGCGCCGGGGTGAACCAGGCCCTCATATTCCGCTACTTCGGATCCAAGCAAGCCCTGCTGACCGAGGTCATGGCCCAGGGAGGCAAGGAGCAGCTGGTCAGCACGCCCCCGGACCTGCTGTTCGAGACCGCGCTGCGCGGTGTCCTCGCGGAGGGCGGCAAACCGGACGCGGACCGGCTGCTGGCCGTGTACCTGCGCTCCATCGGCAGCGCCGACGCCGCCCCGGACACCGTCCGCGCGCTGGGGGAGGAGTACGCCGCCGCCCTCGCCGCCCTCTCCTCGGCCGACGACGGCGAGCTGCGCGCGCAGCTCGCCATGGCCTGGCTGCTCGGCATCGGCCTGATGCGGGTGGTGGTCGGCCAGGAGCCGCTGGCGAGCGCGGAACCGGACGAGATCTGCGGCCATGTCCTCACGGCACTGGAAGGACTCCTGGGCGACGGGAAGACGCCCGGGGGACGAGCGGCGGAGCGACAGCCGGAAGAGCGGCGGTAGTCCGGACCGCCGCCGACCACCGGGGAGGCCCGGCGCGCGGCCGTCCGTGCCCCACCTCAGGTTCTCGCCGCGGACCGCAGGCCGAGCCGGGGCCGGGCGGCCGGCGAGCCCGGCGGCTTCGGTGCATGATGTCCTGCCCACGGTCACGGGCCGAATCAGCCCGATCGAGGCGAGCGCCGGGGCGCGGCCCGAACCGGGCACCGGGCCGTTCGGGGCCGACGTCGGGGCGGGCGAGCCGCGCGCGGGGCTCAGCCGCTTTCCCGGGTCAGAGCGCGGACGCGGTGCGGGCCGAGCACGGGCTGCCGCATCCAGGGGGCGGGTCGCCGGGCCGATCCTCCGCCCGCCCCGCGCCGCCATGAATCCCTGCCACGGCGTCCTGAACGGCATGGACGGCCAGGAAATTGAAAATGTCACGACGGCCGAAAAGCGCCCGCCGCGGGCGCACCGGAAGTTTTGACCGGTCATGCTGTGAAACATTCGGGCGAGATTGCATGACGCGCACCCGTTGCGTAACCCCCTTGAAAGGGAAACGAGTTGCCCCTGCACGTCCTCACAGCGTCCAGTGACCATTCCCTGATCGCCGAATGGGCCGGTGGAAAAGCAGAGAACCTTCACGCCCTGAGCACGTCCGGTTTTCACGTACCACGCTGGTCCGTCCTCGGCCTGGACGTCTTCGCCGAATTCCGCCGCGGCGGCGGACTGGACGAGCCCCTGGCGCGGCTGCTCGCCGACGCACGGCCGGCACGGGCCCGGCAGGTCGCCGAGGAGGCCGCCCGCCTGATCGAGTCCGCGCCGCTCGGCGCGCGCGTCACCGAAGCCATCGCCCTCGCCTACCGGCAGGCCGGCGGCGGTGTCGTGGCCGTCCGCTCGTCCGGCGCGGACGAGGACGGCACCCGGCACTCCTTCGCCGGCCAGTTCGACAGCTTCCTCAACGTCCGGGGCCTGGACGAAGTCACCGCCCATGTCCGCCGCTGCTGGGCCTCCGGCTTCTCCGAACGCTCCCTGCGCTACCGCGCCCGGCACCGGCTGCCGCCCGGCCCCGGCGGCATCGCCGTCATCGTGCAGCGCATGGTGCCGGCCGAGCGCAGCGGCGTGCTGTTCACCGCCGACCCGACGACCGGCCGTACCGACCGCCAGGTGGTCAGCGCCGTCCACGGGCTGGGAGAGGGGCTGGTGTCGGGCGCGGTGGACGCGGACACCGTGGTCCTGGACGCCGCCACCGGCGAGCCGCTCACCACGGTGGTCGGCGCCAAGCAGGAGCGCTACGACGCCGGATCCGGACCCGGCTGCCAGGTCTCACCCGTCGCCGACGAGGACCGCGCCGCGCCGGCCCTGACCGCCGCCGAACTCGCCCGGCTGCACGAGACCGGGCGCCGCGTCACCGCCCACTACGGCACCCCGCAGGACATCGAGTGGGCCATCGCCGAGGGCACGCTGTGGATCCTGCAGAGCCGCCCGGTCACCAGCCCGAAACCCGCGTCCGAGCCCGAGGGGGAGCCGCGGATCTGGGACAACTCCAACATCATCGAGAGCTTCAGCGGCGTCGTCTCCCCGCTCACCTTCAGCTTCGCCGCCGACACCTACGCCAAGGTGTACGAGGCCTACGCCCGCGCCCTCGGTGTCCGCGGCGAGCGGCTGCGCGAGGTGCGGGAGTGGACCCCGCACCTGCTCGGATACCTGCACGGACGGGTCTACTACAACCTGTTCCACTGGTACCGCATGGTCCGCCTGGCCCCGCTGTACCCGCTCAACCGGCGCGTCCTGGAGAAGTCCCTCGGGGTCGCGGAGAGCATTCCCGACGAGACCGCCGACGCACTCCATCCGTTCACCCCTCGATCAGGGCTGCGCGGCCGGTTGTCCCACCTGGCACGCACGGTCGTCTTCGTCAGGAGATTCCTCACCATCCGGAAATCCGTGGAGACTTTCCACCGGGATTTCTACCGGGCCTACGCGATCTTCAACAATGTCGATTACGACGCCCTGCCCGGTGACGAAACCTACCGCCGCTTCCGTCGGCTGCAGCGCGAACTCATCGGGAAATGGGGCCCGATGCAGACCTTGGACGCCACCATCCTGCTCTCCCTGGGCCTGCTGGCGCTGCTCACCCGTAGATGGCTGCCGCACGCACCCGAGTGGTTCACCTGGGCCGCGGCCGCCCCCGGCGGGGCCGTCGAGTCCGCCGAACCGGTGCGGGCACTGCGCGAGCTGGCCGCCCGGGCGCGCGCCGACCCCGCGATCCTCCACCTGCTGGCGCACACCCCCGACTCCGAGGCCCACCAGGCGCTGCAGGAAGCCGGCCACACCCGGTTCCTGGCCGCCGTCGACGCCTACCGAGCCGACTACGGCTACCGCAGCCCCGACGAACTCAAGCTGGAGGTCCCGGACCTGCACGAGGACCCGGCCGGACTGTTCACGCTGCTGCGCGACGCGTTGCCGGACACCGCGAACGGGGGCACGGCGGGCCGGGGCGGTGAGGCCGACGCCTACCTCGACGAGCATCTGCGCGGTCCGCGCCGCCTGCTGTACGAGCAGGTGCGGAAGAAGGCCCGGGCGGCGCTCGCCGACCGGGAACGGCTGCGGTTCTGCCGCACTCGGGCCTTCGGCGCGGCCAAGCGCATGCTGCGTGCCCTGGGCCGCGACCTGGCGCGCGTGGGGGCCATCGACGCCTGGGACGACGTGTTCATGCTGCGTCTGGAGGAGATCGGCGGCGCCTACGAGGGCATGATCGTCCACACCGAGCTGCGCGAGCTGGTCGCGCTGCGCCGGACGCGACTGGCCGCCGACACCGCGCTGCGCGCCCCGTCCCGCTTCACCACCCACGGCGCCCCGTACTGGTCGGGAAACCTGGAACGGGCCGGCTGGTCCGGCGCCCCGGCCGCCCGCAGCGGTGCCCGCGAACTGCGCGGCACGCCGTGCTGCCCCGGCATCGCCGAAGGGTCCGCCCTGGTCACCGACCGCCCGCACGACATCGGCGGCGGCATCCTGGTCACCTATCGCACCGACCCCGGCTGGGCCGCCGCGCTGCCCCAGGCCGCCGCCCTCGTCATCGAACGCGGCAGCCCGCTCACCCATGTCGCGATCGTGGCAAGGGAGTTGGGCATTCCGACGGTGGTCCAGGTCAAGGACGCCACCACCGAGATCGGCACCGGCGCCCGGCTGCGCGTCGACGGCGCCGCCGGGACGGTCACCGTACTCGCCGACCCGCCCGACGACGGCCTGCCCGCCGCCCAGGACGGCCCCCGAACGGAGACACACCTGTGATCCTCACCGAGGACCAACTGCAGGACCTGCTCGACAAGGCCCTCGCCGCACTTCCCTACGGCACCGAGTGGGCCGTGGCCCTGGAGGGCTCCCTCGCGGAAGGGTTCGGCAACCCCTCCTCCGACATCGACTTCCTGTTCCTCGGCCGCTGCGAGGACGACCTGCCGACCATGCCGTCCCTGCTCTTCGTGGACGGGCGGCGGGTGGAGATCCGCACCCGGTCGGTGCGGCAGATCGCCGACCAGTTCCGCGCGGTTGAGGAGGGAGCCGAACGGCCTGGCCGGCTCTCCGAGGATCTCCTCAACCGCTGCCAGCGGCTGCTGCACAGCCACCCGCTGCGCGGCCACGCCCTGGTCGAGGAGGTCAAGGCGATGCTGCCCGCCGAACGGTTCGGCCGGATCACCGCCGACTGGTGGGCGCACCGGGCCCGCCAGTCCCTGCGGCAGGCGATCGCGCTGGTGTGCCTCGACGAGAGTGACGAGGCGGTCGGCTGGACCCGCGCGGGGCTCCTGCAGACCGTCAAGTCCTGGGCGGCCGCCCGGGGCGAGACCTACCTCGAACCCAAGTGGCTGTCCCTGCAACTGGACCGGGCCGGCCACCCGGACGTACGCGACCGCTACTGGCAATTGGACACCACCGCCCCCGCACCCGGCGCTGCCTTCGCACCGGGTGCCGCCGCCGTGTCGGGATCCGTGCCTGCGCTGGGTGGCGCCTCTGCGTCGGATGCCGCCGCAGGGCCGGGTTCCGTGCCGGCGTCGGGCGCCGCTCCCGCACCCAGCCCCACCCCCGTGCCGGACACCGCTGCCCCCGAGCCTGGCACCGTCACCGCACCCAGCGCCTCCCCTCCGCCCGGTGCCGCCCCTGCCCCGAGATCCGTACCGGCGTCCCGTGGCGTCCCTGCGGTGGCTGCCGCCCCCGCGCCCGGCGGCGTACCTGCGGCGGGTGCCGCTGCGGAGCCCGACGCCGTCCCTGCGCCGGTTCCGGCGCCCGCCTCCAACGCCGTCGCCCCCGCGCCCGCCGCCGTCCCTGCACCGGTTGCCGCCCCCGCGTCCAGCGCCCCCGCGTCTGACGCCGTCCTCGCGCCGGGTGCCGTCACAGATCCCAGCGGCACCCCCGCCCCCGATGCCGTCCGCGATCACCTGACCGCCTGCCTCGGTTTTGCCGCCGATCTCGGGATCGCCGGCGTCCCGTGGCGGCCCGAGCGGCTCATCGTGGAGCGGGTGGCCGGGGTGACGACCTGGCAGACCGGTGAACGGGTCCACGTCATCCGCTGCCGGCGCGACGTGTTCGTTCTGGGCGACGACGCCGGCGCCGTCTGGCGCTCCCTCGTGCTGGGCCGGCCGCTGCCCCGCGTACTGGCCCAGGCCAAGGACACCGGCGTGGCCGACCCCGGTCCGCTGCTGGCCGCCTTCCTGCGCCACGGGCTGATCCGCCTCGCCTGGAAGGGCGGCGGTACCGTCATACCGTCGCTGCCGCTGTCCGCCCCGCCCGGCCCCCTCACCCCGCCGCCCTCGACCGCTCAGCCGCTGCTGTCGGTGCACGGCGCCGCCGTCAGCGGTCCCCGCGCCATCGACCTGATGCCCCTGCCCGCCGACCGGTTCGCCGCCGCGGCCATGGCGCTGGTGTGGTCCAACGTGGTCGTCGAGAACGCCGTCGAGGATGTGACCGGCGCCCTGCGACGCGGCCAGTGGCGGGTGGCCGAACTCACCGCGCGCCGCGCGGTGCACGCCGCGCTGCGCGGACTGCTCAGCGCCCACGGCGTCCATCCGCTGCCCGCCGACCCAGGCCTCGTGCGCCGCCTGGACCTGCTGCCGCCCGCCATTCGGCCGATCGGGGCACGCGCCGGCGACCTGCTGGGACGCGGCGTCGGCTCGGCGGAACAGGGCGACACCCTGCTCGCGGCGCTGCGCGCCTTCATCGGCCAGGTCCGCGGCGCCGTCGGTGCCGACTCGTTCCCGCTCTCCTTCGACTCCGCGCACACCTGGCGGGCCACCCTCCAGCTCGGCTACGACTGGCTGCGCATCGGCGCCCACCTCGACGCGCAACTGCCCATCGAAGAGGCCCGCGACCTGCTGGCCGGGCATGGCACCGCGCCCCGCCCGGCCCTGGAACGGCACCAGGACCCGTGAGAGCCCCCCGTCCGACCTTCCGCCCGGAGGATCCACCGATGTCCGACCCGATGACGGTGCTGGTGACCGGCGCCGGCGGTTTCGTGGGTGCCGAGGTGACCGCCCGGCTCACCGCCGCCGGCCACACCGTGCTGGCCCTGCTGCACCACAACACCGAACTCGTCCGCAACAACGGCAGAAAGCTCACCCCGGGCCCGGGCACCCTGACCCGGATCACCGGCGACATCACCCGCCCCGGCCTCGGGATGACCGACGACGACCGGAGACTGGCCGCCATCGCCGACCGGATCGTGCACTGCGCCGCCGTCACCGACTTCGGACTGCCGGACGAGCACTACGACCGCCTGAACGTCGAAGGCACCCGGCACGTCCTGGACCTCGCCCTCGCCGTCCGCACCCCGCTGGTGCACCTCAGCACCGCCTACGTGTGCGGGGAACGCGACGGCACGGCCCGCGAGGACGAACTCGATGTGGGCCAACGCCCGGGCAGCGGCTACGAGAAGAGCAAACTCGCCGCCGAGACCCTCGCCCGCACAGCCGCGGCGGACGGCCTGCCGGTGACCGTGGTGCGCCCGAGCATCGTCACCGGTGCCGGCCGCACCGGCCGCGTCCGGGACTTCAAGACGATCTACCCCGTGCTCCGGGTCCTCACCCGGGGCCTGGTGCGGACCGTGCCCGGTCACTACGACGCCGTCCTCGACCTGGTCCCGGTCGACCGCGTCGCCGACCTGGTCACCGAGGCCACCCTGCGCGCCCGGGTCGCCGGGTGCCGCACGCTGCACGCCGTCGGCTACGAGCTGACCCTGCGTGACTTCTCCGACGTTCTCGCCGAATACCCCTGCTTCCAGGTGCCGCGGTTCGTCCCGCCGTCCGCGTTCAGCGCCCAGGCACTGCCGGACGGCGAGCGTCCCTACTACAACCGCGTCATCTCCCTGTACGACACCTACTTCCGGCGGCGCGTCCACTTCGACGACACCCGGGCCGCGGCCTTCATCGGCCGGCCGGCGCCCACGGGCGCACGACCGTATCTGCGCCGCCTCCTCGACCACTGCCTCGCCACCGGCTATCTCGGTCCGGCTCCGCGCCGGCTACCGGCCGCGGCGGTCCGACCCGACGGGAGCACCCACCGATGACCCCCGCCCACCTCACCGACCCGCCGCACGGCATGCCCGTCTCCCCGCTGCTGACCTGCCACCCCGCCAAACAGCGGCTGTACGGCGCGGACACCTACTTCCAGGAGAGCTACGACCAGCTCGCCGCCCTCACCGCCGACGTCACGGGCTTCGCCCACCGGCACGCCGCGCTGCTGCTCAAGCCGGACGCCGTGGTGGCCCGCAGACTGGAGGCGGCCGTGGACTGGCTCACCGGGCGCGGCTTCAGGATCGTCGGCGCGGCCGTCACCCGCCTGACCCGCACCATGATCCGTGCCTTGTGGTACTTCCAGTGGAACCTCGCCACCTCGCACCGAAGGCGGCTCGCCGCCCTGTTCCTGGAGGACGCCGACGCCCTCGTGCTGCTCGTCCGCCCCGAGCGTGACCTGGACATCCCCGCCTCGGTCGAACTGACCCGGCGCAAGGGCCCCACGGACCCGGACGCCCGCCGACCGGGCCAGCTGAGGCACCTTCTCGGCCGCCACAGCTACCTGCTGAACCTGGTGCACACCCCCGACGAACCCGCCGACGTCCTGCGCGAGCTGGCCGTCCACTTCGACGACACCGCCCGCGACCGTCTCTTCCGGTCCGCCCTCGCCGACGAGGACCGCACCGCGAACGCCCTGGAGCTGACCGGCCGGCTGTACGCGGCCACGAAGCCCCGGGACCTGGAATTCGCCCCCGCCGTCGAACGGCTGCGGCACACCGTGTCCCGGCACGGCGGGGCCGCCCCGGCCGCACCGCGCGAGCTGCTGGAGAGCGCGTGGGAGCGGGGGATCGGCCTCGACCCGTGGGACCAGGTCATCGTCGGCTCCACGGTGCTCCCCATGCGCGTACCCGGCCGCGCCCCCGTGCTCGACGGGGCGGACGTCGCCACCTGGCGCCGCCACCTGAACACCGTCCGCGCCACCCCGAGTTGAGGAGCGGCCCATGCAGTTCACCCGGACACTCTCCAAGGAACTGGTGCACCGCGCCGCCGTCTGCGAGGTCTTCCTCACCGACGCCGAGCGCCGCGGCGAGGACGAGCTGCTGCTGGCCGCACAGCTTCCCCGCCGCCACGCCTTCTACCACGACACCCTCGGGCCCCGTACCCACCACGATCCACTGCTGCTGTTCGAAGCGTGCAGGCAGGGCATCTTCGTGGTGGCCCACCGCTACCTCGACGTCCCCCTCGGGTACAAGTTCCTGCTGCGTGCCGTCGAGTTCGAGGTGCCGGATCCGGCGGTCCTCGTGTGCGGTGGTCTTCCGGCCGAGGCCGTCATCGCCGTCCGGATCGAGGACCGGTTCCGCACCCGGGCCGCGCCGACGGGCCTGCGGCTGCGCTTCACCTGCACCGTCGGCACCCAGGACGCGCTGCTGGCCCGCATCGACTACTCCTGGATGCCCCCGGAGGACTGGACGTGCCTGCGGGCCCGACAGCGCGGTGCCCTCGGCCTGCCCGACACACCCGTCGCGCTGCCCGGCCCACGCGTCGATCCCGCCCTCGTCGGCCGGGGTGACCCGGCCAACACGGTCATCTCCCCACCCCGCACCGCGGCCGACGGCACGCACACCGCACGCCTGATCGCCGACACCACGCACCCGACCCTGTACGACCACTGGGTCGACCACGTGCCCGGCATGCTGGAGCTGGAGGCGTTCCGGCAGCTCGCCCTGACGGCGGCCGTCACCGCAGGCGCGGTCCCCACCCCCACGGCGCTGCCCGTCGGCCTGACCGCGCGGTTCCGCTGCTTCGCCGAGATGGACCTGCCGCTTCGGTGCCGCACCGCTCCCGTGCTGCCCCACGCGGACATCGCGTGCACCCTGCACCAGCCCGGCGCGGTGGCCGCCGAGGCCCGGATCCGGCTGGCCGATCCCGACCGGTCCGCCCGGACGCGCGTCCTCGCGGGCCGGGCGGCCCACGAAGCCGCATGACGCCGTCTCCGCCGACCCCGGCCCGGACAGGGGGAGCCCTCGCGGTGACCACCGTCACCGCCCGGCGCGTACCGGCCAGACTGGGCCGTTTCGTGCTGCGCAGGTTCCGGCCGCCCCTCTACGCCACCTACGCGCTGCTGTGGGTTCTCGCACTGGAGGGTTCGGCGGTCGCCGCCACCGGCACGGCCTGGCGGCCGACCGGCGCCACCTGGGTGCGGGTCACCGGCGTCGTACTGGCACTGCTGTTCCTGCGGATGCTGGACGAGCAGAAGGACCTCGCCCACGATCGTGTGCACCACCCGGACCGGCCGCTCGTCACCGGCGCGATCACCGCCGCCGAACTGCGCGGCGCGATGACGGCGATCGCGGTCGTGGCGACAGCGCTGAGCGCCGCCCTCTCGGCCGCGGCCGCCCTGCTGTTCCTCGCGGTCCTCGGGTACGGGCTGCTCCTGGCCGCACTGGAACGGCTGTCGTCCGCGGTCCGCGACCGGCAGCTGCTCGGCCTGGCGGTCACCTATCCGGTCCAGGCCCTGCTCGGCGCCTATGTGTACGGGTCGCTGGTCGACGCCGGGACCGTGACCGCCGACTGGCGCGGCGCGGTGCTGCTCGTCCTGAGCGCCTGTGTGTTCCTGCACGTCGAGTTCGCCCGCAAGACGGCCTGGGAGGCGCCGCCCGGTGCCCGGCTGTACTCGGCGGACCTCGGTCCGCGCCGCAGCGCGGCGGTGACGGCGGGGCTCGCGGCCGGTGCGGTCGGCTGCGAGGTGCTGCTGTGCGCGCCGGACGGCCCGCCGGGGCTGCTGCCCTGCCTCGCGGCGGCCCTGCCCGCCTGGGGCACCCTGCGCTTCCTGGCCGCCCGCCGCGGCGGCTGGCCGATGGCGACCGCGACCGGCTTCGTCGTGGCCACCTACCTCGCGCTGGCCCTCCTGGCGGTGTGGCGGCCCTGACGGACGCACGCCCCCGTCCGGCGCGGAGTCGAGTGCCGCACCACGACGGCGGCGGGGTGGCTGACCGGCGTACGGCCGCGGCCGATGCCCTGCAGGAGGGCGCCTACGGGAGTGTCTCTGCCGTCCCTTCGTCCGGTTGCGGCGTGGCCCGCGGGGCCGTCGTCGCCCGCGGGATCAGCTGGGTGGGCAGGATGATGTGCCGGGTGTGGTCGGCTGCGGTGTCGTCGATGAGCCGCAGGGCGAGTTCTCCCGCGAGCCGGCCCATGTCGGTGGGTGACTGGGCGACGGTGGACAGATCGAACCACTGGGCCACCTGGTGGTCGTCGAAGCCTATGACGGACATCCGGTCGGGCACCTGGATGCCGGTCCGCCGCAGGGTGTGGATGACGGCCACGGCCAGCTCGTCCTGTTCGGCGAAGAGCGCGGTGGGTGGCTCGCGCAGGCTCAGCAGCTGTCCGATTCCGGTGATCAGACCGCGTGTGTCGTCGGCCGCCATGGTGACCACGAGTTCGTCGTCGAGGGGGATGCCCGCCTCGGTCAGAGCCTGCTGGTAGCCGAGGAGGCGTTCGCGCGAGCTGAAGCTGAATCCGGTGGCCCCGGTGGTCGGCGCGAACGCGATCCGACGGTGACCGAGGTTGAGCAGGTGCCGGGTGGCCTTCAGAGCACCGGCGACGTCGTCGACGTACACGCTGGGCCGGCCCTCGGCGTGCTGGCTGACGTAGATGACCGGCATGCCGAGGTCGTCCAGGCGCGCCGTCTCCTCGGTGGTGAGGTCGAAGCCGAAGACGAGCAGCGCGTCGGCGTTCCGGCGGGCCGGGAGGCGCTCGAAGAACGCGATGCGCTCGGTCATGTCGGGGATGACGTAGACGTTCAGTTCCCGGCCGGCCGCGCGCAGCAGGGGCCCCAGGCTCGACAGCGCCGATCCCATGAACCACGAGTTGAGCGTCGGCACGAGCACCGCCACGACTCCGGTCTTTCCCGTGACGAGGCTCGCCGCCTGGCGGGAGACCGCGAAGTTCAGCTCGCGGGCGGCCTGTTCGACGCGGGCGCGGACCTCCGGCGAGACGGTCGGGAGGCCGCGCAGGGTGCGGGAGACGGTGGACGGGGAGACGCCGGCCCGTTCGGCGACGTCGGCCATCGTGGGATGCCGTTGAGCGGGTGACATGAGCGGAAGCTAGCACAGGGGCGGGTCTTGTTCCCATCCCACGTGACAGCGCTGTCACGACAGTCCTCCGCGGTCGCCATATCAGCCTTTGCCAGTAACTAGGCCATGTGCTCTTCCAGGCTCGTTCGAACTACCGACAAGTTACGGATTGACTTCGCCTGAGTGCACTCCTAGCGTGCAAGCGTTGTCTCGACAGGCTCGAAGCCGTTCTTGCCCATCCCTCATTTACGTCTTTGACCTGCACTTTTCTTCATCGAAGTGCCGTGACAGCACAGTCTCACGGGCGATCAGTCGCGCCTTCGGTTCCCGCACGACCAGGAGAGAGACAGTGAAGACCAGGACCACCAGAGCCCTCCGGTGCTCGGCGCCGCTCGTCGCCGCCGGGCTCCTCCTCACCGCCTGCGGCTCGAACGGGGGCAGTGACTCGGGCCAGCCGGCCGGGAACACGTCCTTCGAGGGCCGCGGCCCCATCACCTACGTGGCCGGAAAGGACACCTCCGGTGTCGTGCAGAAGGTCATCGACCGCTGGAACACGCTGCACCCGAAGGAGAAGGTCACCTTCGTCCAGCTGCCCACGGACGCGGACTCGCAGCGGCAGCAGATGATCCAGAACGCGGAGACGAAGTCCGACGCCTACACCGTGCTCTCCCTCGACGTCGTGTGGACGTCGGAGTTCGCCGCCCACCAGTGGATCGACCGGCTGCCCGGACAGAGGTTCCCGCTGCAGGACATGCTCAAGCCGGTGGTGGAGACGGCGAAGTACCGCGGCGGTCTGTACGCGGTCCCGGCCAGCTCCGACGGCGGACTGCTGTACTACCGCACCGACCTGCTGAAGAAGGCCGGCATCACCAGGCCCCCGGCCACCTGGTCCCAGATGACGGCCGACTGCGCCAAGGTGAAGCGACTGCCCGGGACGGAAGGCATGTCCTGTTACGCCGGTCAGTTCCAGAAGTACGAGGGACTGACGGTCAACTTCGCCGAGGCCGTGAACTCCGCGGGAGGTGTCGTCACCGACGCGAGCGGCAAGCCGGACGTCGACACGCCCAGCGCCCGCAAGGGCCTGGACTTCCTCGTCGGCGCCCTCAAGGACGGCACGATCCCCAAGGAGGCCGTCACCTACCAGGAGGAGGACGGCCGCCAGGCCTTCCAGTCCGGCAAGCTGATCTTCCTGCGCAACTGGCCCTACATGTACGCACTCGCCGAAAAGAGCAAGCTGGCGGGCAAGTTCACGGTCGCGCCGCTGCCCGGCCTGAACGGACCCGGCTCCTCCAGCCTGGGCGGTCACAACCTCGCCCTGTCGTCCTTCGCCAGGAACAAGGCCACGGCCCTCGACTTCATGAAGTTCTTCAGCAGCCAGGACAGCGCGAGCACGTTCCTGAAGGACGCCTCCCTCGCCCCGCCGTACGCGCGGTCGTACGACGACGCCTCGCTGGTCAAGCGGTATCCGTACCTGCCCGACCTCAAGCAGTCCATCCTGCACGCCGTGCCCCGGCCGCGGGTCGTGCAGTACGGCGACGCGACCTCCGCGATCCAGCAGGAGGCGTACGCCGCGCTGACCGGCGCCAAGAGTGGTGCCCAGGCGCTCAAGGACCTGCAGAGCGCGCTGCAGAAGTCCACGGCGCAGTGAGGAGCGGGAGATGACGGACACGACGACCCCGCCCGGCACGGCGGTGCGCGAACACGGCAGCGCCGCACCGCGGCCCTCCGCACCTGTGCGCCCGCGTCGCCGCACGCGGGCCCGGGCGACCGCCGGTTCGGGCCGGATGGCGGCACTGCTGGTCTCCCCGACGCTCCTGGTGCTGACCATCGTGGTGCTCTATCCGACGCTCATGGCGCTGCACGAATCGCTCTACGGACCGAAGGGCCTCGATCCCAGCACCGGATTCATCCGCACGACCGAGCCGTTCGTCGGGCTGCACAACTACGCCGGCATACTCGGCGCCGCCGGCCAGCGGTTCTGGAACGCCTTCTGGAACACCACGTTCTTCACGGTCGTCACGGTGGGCCTGGAGACGGTGATCGGCGTGGTGATGGCACTGATCATGCACCAGGCCTTCAGGGGCCGCGCCCTGGTACGGGCCGGCATCCTCGTGCCCTGGGCGGTACCCACGGCCATCTCCGGCCTGCTGTGGCGCTGGGTCTTCAACAGCAACGGCATCGCCAACGCGATCCTCGGACGCCAGATCCTGTGGACCACCGAGGGCTTCCACGCCAAGGTCGCGGTCGTCGTCGCCGAGGTGTGGAAGACGGCCCCCTTCATCGGACTGCTGGTCCTGGCCGGGCTGCAGGTCATCCCGAAGGAGGTCTACGAGGCCGCCCGCATCGACGGGGCGAGCGCCCTGCGCCGGTTCTGGCACGTCACCCTGCCCCTGGTGAAGCCCGCGCTGCTGGTGGCGGTGCTGTTCCGCTGCCTGGACGCGCTGCGCATGTTCGACCTGCCGTACATCCTCGTGGGCGCGCAGAAGAACTCGGTGGAAACCCTGTCCATGCTCGCCCAGAACGAGGCCTCCAACGTCCGCTTCGGACCGGCCTCCGCCTACGCGGTGATCCTCTTCCTCTACGTCCTGCTCATCGCGCTCGCCTTCGTCCGGCTGCTCGGCGCGGACCTCGTCGGCGACCGCGACGGCGGGAAGGCGAACCGGAGAAGCCTGCGGGGCATCCTGGCGCCGCGCCGTACGGAGGTGGCGGCATGACCCGCACAGCGAACGTGCGCACCCGGCTGCTGTACCTGGGGGTCGCCGCGGTGGTGGCCTACTGCCTGGCCCCGTTCTACTGGATGCTGGTCTCCAGCCTGCGGCGCACCTCCGACATCTTCGACACCTCGCCGCTGCCCTCCCCGGTGTCGTTCGAGAACTACCGGGCGGTGTTCGACCCGTCCCAGGGATTCACCCGCGCCCTCCTCAACAGCCTGCTGGTCGCGGGGGTCACCACGGCGCTGGCGCTGCTGCTGGCCACGTTCACCGCCTACGCGATGGCCCGGCTGGAGTTCCGCTTCAAGCGGCTGATCCTCACCCTGATCATCGCCACCTCGATGTTCCCGGTGGTGTCGATCGTGGTCCCGCTTCTGAAGCTGTTCACGGACATCGGCTGGATCAACACCTACCAGGCCATGATCGTGCCCAGCATGTCCTTCGCGCTGCCGCTGGCGGTGTGGAACCTCACCACGTTCTTCCGCCAGATGCCCGACGAACTGGAACACGCCGCGATGATCGACGGCTGCACCCGCGGCCAGGCGTTCCGCAAGGTCATCATCCCGCTCGCCGCGCCGGGCATCTTCACCACCGCGATCATCACCTTCATCGCCGCCTGGAACGAGTTCCTCATCGCCCTGTCGATGACCAACAAGTCCGCCATGCAGACGGCACCGGTCGCCATCTCCAAGTTCGCCGGCGCGACCCAGTTCGAGACCCCGTTCGGCAGCCAGATGGCGGCGGGCGTCCTGGTCACCGTCCCGCTGGTGGTCATGGTGCTGCTCTTCCAGCGCCGCATCGTCGCCGGACTCACCGCCGGCGCGGCCAAGTAGACCCCCTCCCGCACTCCCGAAAGGGCCCACTCCACACCATGCCCAGCACCGCACCGTGGTGGCGCAGCGCCGTCATCTACCAGGTCTACATCCGCAGTTTCGCCGACGCCAACGGCGACGGCGTCGGTGACATCGCCGGCATCCGCTCCCGCCTGCCCTACCTGAAGTCGCTCGGCGTCGACGCCATCTGGATCAACCCGTGGTACAAGTCGCCGATGGCGGACCACGGTTACGACGTGGCCGACTACCGCGCGATCGACCCGCTGTTCGGTACGGTGGCCGAGGCCGAGCAGCTCATCGAAGAAGCCCACCGGCACGGCATCCGCGTCATCCCCGACATCGTGCCCAACCACACCTCCGACCAGCACGCCTGGTTCCAGGCCGCCCTGGCGGCAGGCCCCGGCAGTCCGGAACGCGAGCGCTACGTCTTCCGCCCCGGCCGCGACGACGGCTCCGCACCGCCGAACGACTGGGTCTCCTGCTTCGGCGGCCCGGCCTGGACCCGGCTGCCCGACGGCGAGTGGTACCTGCACCTCTTCGCCCCCCAGCAACCGGACCTCAACTGGGAACACCCCGACGTCCGGGCGGAGTTCGAATCGGTCCTGCGCTTCTGGTTCAGCCGGGGCGTGGACGGCTTCCGTATCGACGTCGCCCACGGGCTCGTCAAGCACCCCGAACTGCCCGACCTGCCGCCCCGTCAGGAGGCGGCGGTGCTGGGCCCCCTCGTCTCCCGGGACGCCGTGGACGCGGGGCCCCGCACCCACGTCGACCACCCCCACTGGGACCGCGACGAGGTCCACGACATCTACCGGGCCTGGCGCAAGGTGGCCGACGAGTTCCCCGGTGACCGGTCCTTCGTCGCCGAGGCCTGGGCGGACACCCCCGAGCGGCTCGCCGCGTACGTCCGCAGGGACGGTCTGCACACGGCCTTCAACTTCGACTTCCTCATGTCCGGTTGGATCGCGAAGGACCTGCGCGCCGTCATCGACGACTCGCTCGCCATGCTCGGCGCGGTGGGCGCGCCGGCCACCTGGGTGCTGTCCAACCACGACGTCATGCGTCACCCGAGCCGCTACGGCCGCCGGACGGTCAGGCGGTGGACGGCCAATGAGCCGTACCGCCCCGAGGGCCCCGCCGATCTGGAACTGGGTACCCGGCGCGCCCGCGCGGCGGCCCTGCTCATGCTCGCCCTGCCCGGCGGCGCCTACATCTACCAGGGCGAGGAACTGGGCCTGCCGGAGGTCGAGGACCTGCCCGAGCACGTGCTCCAGGACCCCGTCTGGGAGCGGTCCGGACACACCGACCGTGGCCGGGACGGCTGCCGCGTGCCCATCCCGTGGTCAGGGAACACGGCACCGTACGGCTTCAGCCCCGACGACGCCTCCACCCCGCCCTGGCTCCCGCAGCCCGCCGCGTGGGCCGGGCTGAGCGTCGAGGCGCAGACCGGGGACGCCGCGTCGATGCTGGAGCTCTACCGCGGTGCGCTGCGGCTGCGCCGCGACCATCCGGCGCTCGGCGACGGCACCCTCACCTGGCTGGACGCTCCCGAGGGGGTGCTGGCCTTCGCCCGTGACCCCGGTTTCGTCTGCGCGGTCAACCTGTCGGCCGAGGCCTGCCCACTGCCCGCCCACACCTCGGTCCTGCTGTCGAGCGGCCCCCTTGAGGACGGCCTGCTCAAGCCCGACCAGGCGGTCTGGCTGGCGGTGTAGCCGGCTGCCCCCCCGTGCGCGGCGCACCTCCGGTCTCCGGCCACCGGAGGTGCGCTCCCCGTTCCTGGCCCGAGCGAGCCGGTCCACCACGGTCCCACCGCGTGCGCACGATCGGCGCGCCTGCCCGTGCGGGCTCGCGGACCGGCACGAGCACCGCCCTCCCCGTCGTGGGCCGCGCCCCAGCCGGTGCCGCGCCTGCGGCGACGCGGAGTGCCGGCGCGGGCAGTGGGCGGTCACTCGCCTTCACGGGGTCGCGCGCACGATCACGAGCGAGCCCTCGTACGTGGGGCGACCGCGCAGGTGGCCGAACTCCTCGTCCCAGACCCCGGATTCCAGGTCGCGCCGCAGCGTCCGGTCGAAGCGCTCGCGGGCGTGGTCGTCGGCGAAGCTCCAGGCCGAGCACGCCTGACGGGCGGCGGGGTCGAGCAGCAACTCGGGCCGGCCGTAGTACGCCTCGTTGAACCCGTCCGTGCAGTCCAGGGGGACGGGCACGGTCTGGACGGTCCAGGCGCCGCCGAGCGCCGCGGCCAGCTCCTCGACGGGCGGGTAGCGACGGGCCTCGATGTCCAGCACCTCGGGTGCGTAGCGGTACAGCCAGAAGTCCCGGACCAGAGCGGGGTCGCAGGTCAGGATGACCACGGGCCCGACCGTCACGCGCCGCATCTCGCGCAGTCCGGTCCGCACGTCGGACCACTGGTGCACGCTGAACAGCGTCATCGCAGCGTCGAACTCGCCGTCGGCGAAGGGCAGCTCCTCCGCCACGGCGTCGATCGCACGGGTGAGCCCCGTCGGGCGCCGGGCGCGCATCGACTCCGAGGGCTCGACCGCCGTCACCGCACGCGCCGCGCTCTCGTACGATCCGGCGCCGGCGCCGACGTTGAGCACCTTACGGGCGTCGCCCAGCGCCTCGGCGACGAACCGGGCGATCCGCTCGTCCGGCCGACGGAACGAGGCGTGTCCTGAGCCGATGGCGCCGTGGGCGACGTCGCCGACGCTGCCGTCCTGGGTGCGTGTGGTCATCGGGGGGTCTACCTCGCCTCGTGAGCAGGGGTGCGCTACGACCGGAGCGGGTACCGCAGGGTCGAGCCTCCATCCTGCATCTGCGGCTGATGTTCGACAATCACCTGGCAAATGCTCGGTGGATCTCACAAAATACCTGGCTGGTGTGTGCAGGGGGTTGGAGGTAGTGACAAGACGTGGGTCGGTCGCTTCCCGCCCAGGACCCGCTCGTCCTCTCAGGCCGGGTACGCGTGGGTCTGGGCCGCCTTGACCGTCGCCCACACCGTGGCTCCCGGACGGAGGTCCAGTTCGGCGGCGGCGACCGTGGTGAGGTCCGCGGCCAGGGGCAGCTCGCCGGTGAGGTCGGCGCGGATCTGGTCGCCGTGGCTCTGCAGACCGGCCACTTCGCAGCGCCAGAGGTTGCGGGCGCTGGAGCCGGCGGGACGCTCGCGGTGCAGGGTCACGGCGCCGGGCGCGAAGGCCACGAAGGCGGGGCCGGTGAGGTCCTCGGTCGTCGTGACCACGCAGCCGCCGTCGACCTGGACCGCGTGTCCTCGGGCCTGTCCCCGGTAGAGGTTGAGGCCGACCAGGTGGGCGATGTAGTCGGTGCGGGGGTGGCGGGCGATGTCCGCCGGGGTGCCCTCCTGGACGACACGTCCGTCCTCTATGACGACGAGGTGGTCGGCCAGCACCATGGCGTCCAGCGGGTCGTGTGTGACGAGGACGGCGACCGCTTCGAAGTCGGCCAGATGGCGGCGGAGCTGGGCGCGGACATCGAGACGGGTGCGGGCGTCGAGAGCGGCGAGCGGCTCGTCCAGGAGCAGCAACCGGGGGTGGGTGGCCAGGGCGCGGGCCAGGGCGACGCGCTGGGCCTGGCCGCCGGAGAGCCGGCGGGGTTTGGCGGCGGCGTGCTCGGCGAGCCCCATCCGTTCCAGCCAGGCGGCGGCCTGGGCGCGGGCCTCCGCCCTGCTCGCGCCGTGGCAGCGCGGTCCGAAGGCCACGTTGTCCAGCGCGGACAGATGGGGAAAGAGCAGGTAGTCCTGGAAGACGACGCCGACCGGACGCGACTCCGGAGGCGTACGGTCCAACTCCGCCCCATCGAGCCGGAGATGGCCGCCGGCGAGCGGGACGAGACCGGCGAGGGCGCGCAGGGCGGTCGTCTTGCCGGCGCCGTTGGGACCGAGGAGGGCGACCACGTCACCGGGCGCCGCCGTCAGCGTCACATCGAGGCGGAAGGCACCGCGCTCGACCACCAGGCGGGCGGCAAGTCCGTCCGCGGCCCGGCCGGGCGCGCCGACGGCGTTCTGTGTGGACTTACGGGTGTCGGTCATGCGGCCCTCATCCAGCGGTCGCGCAGCCCCGCGAGCACCGCGATCGACACGGCCAGCAGGACCAGGCTGAGGGCGATCGCCGCGTCCGGGTCGTTCTGCAGGGCGAGGTAGACGGCCAGCGGCATGGTCTGGGTGCGGCCGGGGAAGTTGCCGGCGAAGGTGATCGTCGCGCCGAACTCACCGAGCGCGCGGGCCCAGGCCAGCACGGCGCCGGCCGCGATGCCCGGGGCGATGAGCGGCAGGGTGACCCGGCGGAACGCGGTGAAGCGCGAGGCGCCCAGTGTCGTGGCCGCCTCCTCGTAGCGGGGGTCGGCGGCCCGCAGGGTGCCTTCCACGCTGATGACCAGGAACGGCATCGCGACGAACGCCTCGGCGATGACCACTCCGGTGGTGGTGAACGGCAGCGTGACCCCGAACCAGCTGTCGAGCCACTTGCCGATCACCCCGTTGCGGCCGAGCGCCATGAGCAGGGCCACACCGCCCACGACCGGCGGCAGGACGAGCGGCAGCGTCACCAGGGCCCGGACCAGCCCACGCCCCGGGAACTCGACCCGCGCCAGCAGCCAGGCGAGCGGCACGCCCAGCACCAGGCTCACGGCCGTCGCCGCCGTCGCGCAGATCAGGGACAGGCGCAGTGCCTGCCACACCTCGGTGCTGGTCAGCAGGTCGGGCATGGTTCCCCAAGGCGCCCTGACCAGCAGGGCGATGAGCGGGAGGACCAGGAACGCCAACCCGACCAGCGCGGGCAGGAGGAGAGGCGGTGGGGCGCTCGTTCCGACGTGGCGGCGCCGCGGCCGGGCCGTGCGGGGGCCGGTCGCGGCGTCGGTCTCGTGGAGCGGGGTCACGGCTTGAGGAACCCG
>NZ_BMTD01000008.1 GCF_014649495.1 Streptomyces filipinensis
ACGTCCTCCGGCCGGACCCCGCAGCCCTCGACGCCCTCAGCGTCCTCGGCGCCCTCGGCGTCCAGGAAGGACAGCAGCCGGACCGCCTGCTCCCGCAACGCCTCGTCGCTCTTCGCCGACAGCACCCATGGGACCGGTCCCAGGGTGGCCGTCCCGCGGACGGGCTCCTCGCTCGTCGCGGCCTGTTCGACGATGACGTGCGCGTTGGTGCCGCTGATGCCGAAGGAGGACACCGCCGCCCGGCGCGGCAGATCGCCCGCGGACCACTCCACGGCCTCGGTCAGCAGTCGTACGCCGCTCGCCGACCAGTCCACGTGCGGGGTCGGCTCGTCCACGTGCAGGGTCCGCGGCAGCACACCGTGGCGCATCGCCATGACCATCTTGATCACACCGGCGACGCCCGCCGCGGCCTGCGTGTGACCGATGTTCGACTTCAGGGAGCCCAGCCACAGCGGCCGGTCGCCGTCCCGTCCCCGGCCGTAGGCGGCGATGAGGGCTTCCGCCTCGATCGGGTCGCCGAGCCTCGTGCCCGTACCGTGCGCCTCCACGGCGTCGACGTCCGCGGGCGCGAGTCCGGCGGCCGCCAGGGCCTGGCGGATGACGCGCTGCTGGGAGGGGCCGTTGGGCGCCGTGAGTCCGTTCGACGCGCCGTCCTGGTTGACCGCGCTGCCCCGCACGACGGCCAGCACCTGGTGGCCGTTGCGCCGGGCGTCGGACAGCCGCTCCACGAGGAGCATGCCGACGCCTTCGGCCCAGCCCGTGCCGTCCGCGCCGGCCGCGAAGGCCTTGCACCGGCCGTCGGCGGACAGGCCGCGCTGGCGGCTGAACTCCACGAACATGCCGGGTGTGGACATCACGGTGACGCCGCCGGCCAGGGCCATCGTGCACTCGCCGCTCCGCAGCGACTGGACGGCCAGGTGCAGGGCCACCAGGGACGACGAGCAGGCCGTGTCCACCGTGACCGCGGGGCCTTCGAAGCCGAACGAGTAGGCCACGCGACCCGAGGCGACGCTGGTCGTCGTGCCGGTCAGCAGATAGCCCTCGATGCCTTCGACCGGCTCGTGCAGCCGGGGGCCGTAGTCCTGTGCCGTCGCGCCGATGAACACGCCCGCACGGCTCCCGCGCAGCGTGGCCGGGTCGATACCGGCCCGCTCGAAGGCCTCCCAGGCGGTCTCCAGGACCAGCCGCTGCTGCGGGTCGACGGCGGCGGCCTCGCGGGGGCTGATGCCGAAGAAGCCGGCGTCGAACTCGGCCGCCCCGTGCAGGAAGCCGCCGTGCCGCGTCGAGGACTTGCCGGGTGTGCCGGGCTCCGGGTCGTAGAGCGCTTCGACGTCCCAGCCGCGGTCGGCCGGGAATCCGGAGATGGCGTCGCCGCCGGAGGCGACCAGCCGCCACAGGTCCTCGGGGGAGCTCACCCCGCCGGGCAGGCGGCAGCTCATGGCCACGATGGCGATGGGCTCGTCGGGGTCGGCCACCGTCGCGGGCGCGGAGGCCGCCGCGTCCTCGCCGCCCAGGGACTGGGCGGCGAGATGGCGGGCGAGCGCGGCAGGGGTCGGGTGGTCGAACAGCAGCCCGCTGGGCAGGCGCAGGCCGGTGGCCCCGCCGAGCTGGTTGCGCAGTTCCACCGAGCTGAGCGAGTCGAAGCCGAGGTCCTTGAACGTCCACTCGCTCTCGACCTGGCGGGCTTCGGCGTGGCCCAGGACGGCGGCGATGTGTGCGCGGACCAGGTCGAGCACGACCACGTCGCGTTCGGACGGGGGCAGTCCGGCCAGGCGCCGGCCCAGGGCTCCGACAGGCGTGCTGTCGGTCTCGGCGACGGCGTCCGGCCGCGGGGCCGCGGGGGCCCAGCCGGTGGTGGGCACGGGTGTCGTGGCGTCGCCGTCCAGCCAGTACCGCTGCCGTTCGAACGCGTAGGTGGGGAGCGCGATCTTGGGGCGTGCGCCTCGACCGCCGCCGAACAGGGCGTCCCAGTCCGGCTCCACGCCGTGGACGTGCAGCGCGGCGATAGCCGCCAGCAGGGCCTGCGCCTCGGGGCGGCGGGCGCGCAGGGCGGGGACGAGCAGGGACTCGTGGTCGGCGCCGGCGCGGGCCATGGAGGTGAGCACGCCGCCGGGACCGAGCTCCAGGTACGTGCGGACGCCCTGCTCGTCGAGGCGGGCGACGCCGTCGGCGAAGCGGACCGCGTCGCGCACGTGGCGGACCCAGTAGGCGGCCGTGCACCCTTCGTACCCCGAAGGCTCCTCGGACAGCCGGCCCGTCACGTTGGACACGATCGGGATGCGCGGGGCGTGGAAGGTCAGGCCCTCGGCCACATCGCGGAACTCCGCCAGCATGGGCTCCATGTGCGGGGAGTGGAAGGCGTGGCTGACCCGCAGCCGGCTGGTCCTGCGGCCCATGGCGGCGAAGGCGTCGGCGATCTCGGTGGCGAGTTCCTCGTCGCCGGAGACGACGACGGAGTCCGGGCCGTTCAGGGCGGCGATGCTCACGCGGTCCGTGCGGCCGCCGATGCGGGCGCGGACCTCGTCCTCCGCGGCCTGGACGGCGATCATGGCGCCGCCGGCGGGCAGCGCCTGCATCAGGCGGCCGCGCGCGGCCACGAGGGCGCAGGCGTCGGCGAGCGAGAGGACGCCGGCCACGTGCGCGGCGGCGAGTTCGCCGATGGAGTGGCCCATCAGCACGCCGGGGGTGATGCCCCAGCTCTCCAGCAGCCGGAACAGGGCGACCTCGATGGCGAACAGCGAGGTCTGTGTGTAGAGGGTCCGGTCGAGTGCGGCGGCTTCCTCGGTGCCTTCGGGAGCGAACATGACCTCGCGCAGCGGCCGCGGCAGCAAGGGGTCGAGGTGGGCGCACACGTCGTGCAGCGCGGTGGCGAACGCCGGGAAGGCATAGGCCAGTTCGCGGCCCATGCCGGCTCGCTGGCTGCCCTGGCCCGAGAAGAGGAAGGCGAGTTCGCCGCGCGGGCCGGTGCGGCCTGTGGTCAGTGCGGCGTCGATGCCGCCGGTGGACAGCTCGCGCAGGGCGCGCAGGACGTCGTCGCGGTCCTCGCCCACGATGACGGCCCGGTGTTCGAAGGCGGTGCGGCCGGTGGCCAGCGACCAGCCGACGTCGGGCAGGGAGAGTCCGGGGTGCGCCTCGGTGTGTGCGAGCAGGGCGGCGGCCTGGGCGCGCAGCCCGGACGCGGTCCTGGCGGACAGCGGCCAGGGGGTCGGCGTCGCACCCGTCCCCGCCTCCGCGGTCGTGCCCGCCGGGGTCGCCTGGTGTTCGGCCAGCACGAGGTGGCAGTTGGTGCCGCCCATGCCGAACGAGCTCACGCCGGCGAGCAGTGGGCGGCCGTCCTCGGCGGCCCATTCGCCGTGTTCGGTCTGCACCCGCAGGTTCAGCCGGTCCAGCGGGATCGCCGGGTTCGGCGTCTCGAAGTTGAGGCTGGCGGGCAGTTCACGGTGGTGGAGCGCCAGGGCCGCCTTCAGCAGGCCGGTGATGCCCGCGGCGCCCTCCAGGTGGCCGACGTTGGTCTTGGCCGAGCCGACCCGCAGCGGGCGGCCGGGCTCGCGTCCCGTGCCGAGCACCGCGCCGAGCGCGGCTGCCTCGACGGGGTCGCCGACCTTGGTGCCGGTGCCGTGCAACTCCACGTAGTCGACGTGCGCGGGGTCGATTCCGGCCCGTTCGTAGGCGAGCCGCAGCACCTGTTCCTGCCCGGCCTGCAGCGGCACGGTCAGCCCGTCGCCGCCACCGTCGTTGTTGACCGCGCTGCCGCGGATCACGCAGTAGACGGGGTCGCCGTCCGCGACGGCCCGGGCGAGGGGTTTGAGGACGACGATGCCGCCGCCCTCGCCGCGGACGTAGCCGTTCGCGCGGGCGTCGAAGGTGAAGCAGCGGCCGTCGGGGGACAGGCCGCCGAACCTGGCAGCGCCCAGCGTGCTCTCGGGGACGATGTTGAGGTTCACACCGCCCGCGAGGGCGATCGTGGATTCGCCCTTGCGCAGGCTCTCGCAGGCCAGGTGGACCGAGACCAGGGAGGAGGACTGGCCGGAGTCCACGGTCAGGCTGGGGCCGTTCAGACCGAGGAAGTACGAGACCCGGTTGGCGATGATGCTGCGGTGCAGGCCGGTGACGGTGTGCGGCGAGATGGCCGTGAGTCCGGAGCGGTGGTGCAGGGTCGCGTAGTCGTCCCAGATGGCGCCGACGAACACTCCGGTGCGGGTGGAACGCAGCGTCTCGGCGCGCACATGCGCGTCCTCCAGCGCTTCCCAGGCCAGCTCCAGCACGAGCCGCTGCTGCGGGTCCATGGCGGCGGCCTCCTTGGGGGAGAGACCGAAGAACCCGGCGTCGAAGTGGCCGATGCGGTCGAGGAATCCGCCTCGGCGGATGTCGGTCCTGCCGGGTGCGGACGGATCGGCGTCGGCCAACGCGGCCCCGTCCCACCGGTCCGGGGGGACGTCGGTGATCGCGTCCGCGCCCTCGCTCAGGAGCCGCCAGAAGGCGGCTGGGTCGGCGGCCCCGGGCAGTCGGCACGCCAGGCCGACGACCGCTATGCCATCGGCGGAATCCGCCGAAGCCGAACCGGCACGATTCCCCGTTCCGTTGAGCTCGGACTCGACCATAGTGCACTCCACCCACCCACACAGAGAATGAAAAGGCACCGCACCGTGCCGGCCCACGGACGATCGGTTCGACCGGGCGGCAACAAGTCGCGGTGTGGCCCCAGTTTCGGTCCCGCGGTCACGCTCCGCCGCCGCAGCAGATCAGTTTTAGGGGAATCCCCAAGGGACGAGGTGCACGGGCATTGACGGCCGGGGACATCTCTAAGGAGAACCCTAGGGACGGTCGTGGGAGAATTACCGTCTGTACGACCCCTCAATTCTCCTCAGGGCAGCGTCCAGAAGCGGACGGTGACGAGATAGAAGAGGGCGGCCCAGAATGCCATCGCCGCCACGACGATGCCGAGGCCGCGGACGTTCGTCCTTGCCGCTGATTCGTCCGGTGGCGGCCGCAGCCACCGCCCCAGCAGCGGGTTCACGTAGTAGGGCATGGTGAGGAAGCTCATGATGAAGCTCGACAGCAGATTGCCCACGAGCAGACCGATCCAGAGCGGCATGTGCAGCGGGAACAGCACGAGCGTCAGCACCACGACGGTCGGGTACAGGCCGACCCACACGGCGAGGGAGGTCCTGGTCTCGGAGGGCGGTGGCGGTGCCTCCTTGCCGTTGCCCTCGAAGGCGAACCAACTGCCGAACGAGTTGTCGATCGTGCGCAGCTTGAAGTCGCTGAACTTCTCGCCCTCGGCCAGGATCTCGTGTCGTTGGGGCGACGTCAGCCAGGCGTCGAGGTGTTCGGCGCTGTCGTAGCGGTACAGGGTGGTCCATTCCTCCTGCAGGCCCTCGATGGGGCGGAACAGCTCGGTCCCGCGGAACCCCTCGAACTTGCTCTCCTCCTCGACCATACGGTGCTGCCAGGCGAGGAAGTCGTCGACGTGGTTCGGGTGGACGCGGTGGGTGACCACCACGGTGACCAGTGGATCCAGTGACTGGGTGCCGCTGCTGACCACCTGCTGGGTCGCCGGACCGTCGAAGTACTTGGCGCCGACATCGAGATACGTCTGCCTGGTCGCGCTGTTGATCCACGCCTGCAGGTGCGCCACCGAGTCGAACCGGTACACGACGACCCAGTCGGGTTGCAGCGCTGTCGGCGGAGAGACCTCGGCGCCGAGGAAACCGGGGTAGTAGGCGGCCGCGGCGTTGAGGTCCTCCTGCCAGGTCTCGAACTCCCGCCCCATCCCGGGCAGGACCTTCTGGCCGATGATCGCCGTCGCCGCGGCGGCTACGTTCTTCCGGGTGGTGTTCATGTGGCTCACCCTGTCGACACCGACTGCTCCGCGGGGAGTCGGCCGTAAACACGTTCCGGTGTCAGCGGCAGCGCCCGGTAGCGGACGCCCGTGGCGTCGTGCACCGCGTTCGCGAGCGCGGGGGCCACCGGGTTGACGCAGCACTCCGCCATCCCCTTCGCGCGCATGGGCCCCACCGAGTCCGCCGACCCCACCAGGAGGACCTCGGTACGGGGGATGTCGGCGTAGGTGGGGATGCGGTAGTTCCGGAAGTTCGGGTTGACCATGACGCCGCTGTCGTCGACGTGATGGTTCTCGGTCAGCGCGAAGCCGATCCCCTGGGCGACGCCGCCCTCGATCTGGCCACGGACCTGCGCCGGATTGATGATCACCCCTGCGTCCGCCGCCTGCACGCTGTACAGGATCCGTATCTCACCCGTCACGCGGTGCACGGCGACCCGGAAGCCCTGTGTGTTGGAGGTGACGCTCCGGGGCGAGCCGTATGCCTTGCGTGCGGCGGTGAACCGGATGCCGCGCGCCCGCGCCAGCGCGACGAGTTCGGCCAGTGACACCCGCCGGTCCCCGCAGACGACACCGTCGTCGTCCATCGTGCACATCACCACGTGGACGCCCGTGTGTGCCGCGGCGAACTCCAGGATGCGGTCGCGCACGGCATTGGCCGCCCGCAGGACCGCGTTGCCCGCCACGAACAGGCCGGCGCTCGCGAAGGCTCCGGTGTCGAAGCCCGTGCGGTCGGTGTCGGACTGCACCAGCCGGATCCGCGACGGCGTCGTACCGAGCTGGTGGGCCGCGATCTGGACGTGGGCCGTGGAGGTGCCCTCGCCGAACTCGACGGTTCCGACGGCCAGTTCGTAGATGAGGTCGTCGCCCAGCGTGACCCAGGCCTCGGAGAGGTGTTCGGTCGGGGGCGCGGTCTCGTGCAGGGAGCTGGCCACGCCGGTGCCGACGAACCACTCGGGACCGGGGGGCGGCTGGTCGGCCGTACGGGCCAGGGCGTCGCCCACCAGATCGATACACCGGGCGAGCCCGTCCTCCGTGAAGATCACGTCGTCGGGGCCGTCGTGCAGGGCGACCAGGGGCTCCCCCGGCCGCACGATGTTGCGTCGGCGCAGTTCGAGCGGGTCGATGTGCAGGGCGCGGGCCAGTTCGTCCATCGCCGACTCCACGGCGAACGCCGGCTGTGTCATCCCGTAGCCGCGCAGGGCCCCGCTCGGGACGGTGTTCGTGTAGACGGAGTACGCGTCGTACTTCTTGTGGGGGCAGCGGTAGATCATGACGGCGGCTCCGCCCGCGTACACCGTTTCGCCGCCGTGGTTGCCGTAGGCGCCCGTGTTGGACACGTTGCGTACCTGGACCGCGGTGAGTGTTCCGTCGGCCTTCGCGCCGAGCTTCACCGTCAGGGTCATCGGATGCCGCGGCGACGCCGTGGTGAACTCCTCCTCACGGGTGTACTCCAGGCAGGTGGGCCGCCCGGTGTCCAGGGTGGCGAGCGCCACCAGGTCCTCGGCGATCACCTCCTGCTTGCCGCCGAATCCGCCGCCGACCCGCTTGCAGAACACCCTCACCTGGTCCGGGCGCAGCGCGAACAGGTACTCCAGCTTGACCTTCGCGATCGACGGTGACTGCGAACTCGTGCGGACGTGCAGCCGGCCGTCCTCCAGCCAGGCGATCGAGCCGTGGGTCTCCAGATGCGCGTGCTGCACCCGCGGTGAGAAGTACGTCCCTTCGTGGATCACGTCGGCCGCGGCGAACCCCGCGTCGACGTCGCCGATGTGTGCGTGGAGTTCGAGCAGGATGTTGTGGACGGGGTCGCGGACGAACGGATCGTGCGAGCCGTGCAGTTGGGGCGCGCCGTCGGCCATGGCCTCCTCGGGGTCGAACACCGCCGGCAGCACGTCGTACTCGTCGGCGAGCCGTCGGCAGCCCTCCTCCGCGGCCCCGACCGTGTCGGCCAGGACCACGGCGACGCGCTGGCCGGCGAAGCGGACCGTGTCGTCGAGGATGCGGGTGTCGTCCGGGTCGACCAGGTGGTCGGTGTGGATCGCCGTGGTGAAGCGTTTAGGGGGTACGTCTTCCCAGGTGTAGACCCGGTGCACGCCGGGCACCGCGAGCGCGGCCGTCTTGTCGACCGAGATGATCCGGGCGTGCGCGTGGGGTGAGTGCAGCACCTTGAGGTGCAGCATGCCGTCGATGTGTGTGTCCATGGTGAACTCGGCGTGCCCCGTCACCACGTCGTGGGCCGCGGGCGCGCCGACGCTCGTCCCCACGGCCTTGCCCGGGGCCGCGGTCTCCACGGCGCCGACGCCCTTCACGGCGTCCTCGATCGCCCGGTAGCCGGTGCAGCGGCAGAGGTTGCCCTTCAACGCCCTCGGCAGATCCCCCTTCTGGTCCTCGGTGAAGGTCGCCGACGTCATGATCATGCCTGCGGTGCAGAAGCCGCACTGGAAACCCGGGGCGTCCTCGAACTGCCGCTGCATGGGATGCAGGGCGCCGGGCCGTCCCAGGCCCTCGATCGTGGTCACCTCATGGCCGTCCGCGCGGAAGGCGGGGGTGATGCAGCTGTGCACCGGTGCGCCGTCCAGCCATACCGTGCAGGCGCCGCAGTCGCCCGCGTCGCACCCCTTCTTGACGCCGAAGTGGCCGAGTTCGCGCAGGAAGGTGCGCAGGCACTGACCCGGGGCCGGTTCCCGGTCGAACTTCCGGCCGTTCACGAGGTAGGTCATGGCAGGTCCCCAGCCATGAGTTCGCGGCGTATCTCCTCGGCGAAGTGGTGGGTGAGATGGCGGCGGTGGTCGGGGGTCCCGTTGGGATCGGCGAACCACACGTCGGCGGGCACGGCGTCGATGCTCTGCCGCAGGGTACGGGCGTCGGGCAGGGAGTCGAAGGCGATACGGACCGGACGGGTGGTCCCGGCGGTGACGGTGAGCAGCAGGTCGCTCGCTCCCAGGCGTTGTGTGCCGACGAGGAACACCGTCGAACGGCCGAGCCGGGTCAGCGTGAAGCGGCGGTGCGCGGCGCGTTTGCGCAGTGCGTGTTCCGGGATGGTGACGCGCCGGAGGATCTCCCCGGGTGCGAGAACGTTGCGGTGGTCACCCGTGACGAAATCGAGGGCGTCGACGAAACGCACGGAGCCGTCGGCCGCCCATAGTTCGTACCGCGCCTCCAGCGCGACCGCCAACGTGATCATCGGGCCGGCCGGCAGGGACATACAGATGTTTCCGCCGACGGTCGCCGCGTTCCAGACCTTGAACGAGGACAGGAACGCCTCACAGCTTTTCCGGAGGAGAATTCCGGCGGTCCAGCCCTTCGGCCATCTGAAGGCGTACAGGTCGCGAATGGTGCAGGTGGCGCTGATCTCCAGGCCCTCGCCGGTCGGGACGAGAGGCTC
Source organism: Streptomyces filipinensis (assembly GCF_014649495.1). Lineage (GTDB taxonomy): Bacteria > Actinomycetota > Actinomycetes > Streptomycetales > Streptomycetaceae > Streptomyces > Streptomyces filipinensis. The sequence continues at coordinate 9,231 of NZ_BMTD01000008.1, forward strand.
CCAGGGCAACGCCGTCAGGTCGATCAGCCTTCGCAGGTCCGGCTGCTCCGTGGAGTAGAGCCAGGTGCCGCCTGCGAGCCAGGCGTCGCCCTCGTGCCAGTCCACGCCTGGCCGCTCGGACGGTCGCCGGATTACTTCGGTGATGGTGTTGAGGTCCATGAGAACCGACCTACGGGAGAGCGGACCTACGGAAGACGGCTTTCGCGTGGCACTCTTGGCATGGGTTTCCCGCTGACCGGGGGAATCTCGGCCGCCAGGCCGCAGCGTTCGGGGTCACCGCGTCGGGGGGACCGGCGGGCACAGACGCCTTTTTCACAGCGTAGCGCAGCATGTGGAGGAGGCCCGCCGGAAGATGACCACGGAAAGTGGTCGGTGCACCCCGGACAGTCACACGGCTGTCCCCCGGGCGGCAGCCTCGCTACCGCACTCGGTTCGGGGACCGCTGGGTGGTCACGGCCGAGGACCCGGACGCCGTGCCGCCCCCGGAGGCGAAGCGGCCGCGACGCTGCTCGCCCGTGACGACCTGACGGTGGGCGCACGGCTGCCGACACCCCGGGGCGGCCCGCGCCTCGCGTCCCGCCGCTGCCGCCGGGGGCCGCGCGACGGGACCGCCGTACCGCTCCGGATGGCCGTGTCTCTTGCGTGATGCGCCGGTCCACCCGGTCGGAGCCGGATCACCGGCGCCGCGCCCACCAGGAGCACGGACACCTCCCGTTCCGCCGCGGGGCATGGCGCGCTGCGTCACTCTTGCCGCCGCCGGCACCGGCACAGGCACCGGCGGCCAAGGGAGCCGGACGCCATGATCCGCCGCCGCGTCATCGGGCGGAAACCGCCGGAACGAGCGCCTACGGAGCGTCACCGCCAGCGCCGCCCTTGCCTGACGTGGCACGGGGAGCCGAGCTGCGGCGGCCGCCACGGCGGTCGGAGCCTCGGGCTCCGGTCCCGACGGCGTCCCCCTTGGCTCCGCCGGCCGTCGCCCGCCGACCGGATCCACGGACGGCCTTGCCGGAGGCGGCCTCGGTGGCCGCACCGGCCGCGGACCGGCGGTCGGAACCGCGGCCACGCGCTCCCCCGGCACCGCCCGTGGCCCCGCTGGTTCCCGTCCGGCGGGCAGAACCGCCCCCACCGGTTGCGGCGGCGCCACCCGACGCTGCCGTTCCGGCCGGTGCCCGGCGGTCGGAGCGCCGGCTCGCCGTGCCGGCGGCCGTACCCGTCTCCGCTTCGGCCCCGCCGCCGTTTCGGCGTCGGCGGCCGGATCGCCTGCCGGGCTTGGTACCGGCCTTCCGGTCCGGCCGGGACGCCGTCGGTGCCGCCGGCTGGGGGACCTCGATGGTGACGGCCGTACCAGAAGGCTCCCGGGCGCCGGTGAGGGTGGCCAGTTCCGTGTCGCTTGACGTGATGCGGGCCGTTCGAGGACGGATGCCCGCGTCCGACATGAGCCGGGTGACGTCCCGCTTCTGCTCGGGCAGGACCAGCGTGACCACTGTGCCCGAGCCGCCGGCGCGAGCCGTGCGTCCGCCCCGGTGGAGGTAGTCCTTGTGGTCGGTGGGGGGATCGACGTTCACGACGAGGTCGAGATCGTCGATGTGTATGCCCCGGGCCGCGACGTTCGTCGCCACCAGCGCGGTGACCTGGCCGGTCTTGAACTGTTCCAGGGTGCGGGTCCGCTGCGGCTGGGAGCGGCCTCCGTGCAGTGCCGCCGCGCGGACACCGACGGCCAGGAGCCGCTTGGCGAGCCGGTCGGCGGACCGCTTGGTGTCGAGGAAGAGGATGACCCGGCCGTCGCGGGCCGCGATGCGCGTGGTGACGGCCTTCTTGTCGGTCTCGTCCAGGATGTGCAGGACGTGGTGCTCCATGGTGGTCACCGCTCCCGCGGACGGGTCCACGGAGTGCACCACGGGGTCGGTGAGGAACTGCTGGACCAGGCGGTCGATGTTCTGGTCGAGGGTGGCCGAGAAGAGCAGGCGCTGGCCGTCGGGCCGTACCTGCCGGATCAGCTTGGTGATCTGCGGCAGGAAGCCCATGTCGGTCATCTGGTCGGCTTCGTCCAGCACCGTGATGCGGACGTCGTCCAGGACGCAGTCTCCGCGTTCCACGAGGTCGTTGAGCCGGCCGGGGCTGGCCACCACGACTTCGACGCCGCGCCGCAGGGCGTCGGCCTGTTTGGTGATGGACAGCCCGCCGACCACGGTCGCCAGCCGGAGGTTGACCGCCGTCGCGTAGGGGGTCAGCGCGTCGGTCACCTGCTGGGCGAGTTCACGCGTGGGCACCAGCACCAGAGCGAGGGGTGCCTTGGGCTGCGCGCGCAGACCGGCCGTGCGGGCCAGGAGCGCGAGCCCGAACGCGAGGGTTTTGCCGGAGCCGGTACGTCCCCGTCCCAGCAGGTCACGGCCGGCCAGCGAGTTGGGCAGCGTGGCGGCCTGGATGGGGAACGGGGTGGTGACGCCTTGCGCGGCGAGGGTCTTCAGCAGTCCCGCGGGCATGTCCAGACCGGCGAAGTCCTCGACGGCGGGGAGTGCGGGTGTCGTGCTTTCCGGCAGCCGGAATTCCCTGGGCGACGACGCGGACGGTGGGGGTGACGAGACGCGCCGGTTCGGCTTCTGGGACCTGCGGGACATGCGGTGATCTGCCTTCCTGGAAACAGCACAAACCGGGGTCCGCACCGTGACGGTGCGGACCCCGGTGCGTGGATACGCGTCCGGCGATCAGGCGGGGACGATGTTCTCCGCCTGCGGGCCCTTCTGGCCCTGCGTGACGTCGAAGGAGACCCGCTGGCCCTCCTGCAGCTCACGGAAGCCCTGGGTCGCGATGTTCGAGTAGTGGGCGAAGACGTCGGGGCCACCGCCGTCCTGCGCGATGAAGCCGAAACCCTTTTCAGAGTTGAACCACTTCACGGTTCCCTGTGCCATGACCTTCTCCGTTCTGTAGGCAGAGGCCCCATCCGGAGATGCCGGAAAAACAAACAGTGCGCCTGCAGGGGAAACATTCCTGTCAGGCGCACATGGGTTCATGGGTACCACAACTGCAACTCCAGAACCTTAACACAGCTCGGCGGCCCGGGGTGGATCAAGGAGGCACGCACGGCGGTCTCCAGCGCCTGACCTGCGCACACTACGGGTGGTAGATCTCCTCCATGGCGGTGATCTGGCCCTTGCTGTTGACGCGGTAGTAGAAGTACGGGCTGTTGGTGAGCCTGTGGTTCACCAGCCACTTCGGGGCGACCTTCACGGTCGTGGTGTCCTTGAGGACCTTGACGGAGGCGCCGGACGCGAAGCCGGACGACCGGGCCGCTCCACTCGGGGTGTAGACGACGTCCTCGTCGTTCCCCGCGTTCACCTTGCACGTCTCCGGGGTGACGCGCACGACGGTCTTACCCCGGACGAACTTCGCGGAGTCCAGCTTGAAGAAGTGCTTGTACCCCGAGGGCAGGTAGCACGGCTTCCAGGACGTAGCCCCCGCGGCCCCGGCCGAGGCGGCCTGGGCGGACACGCCCGCGGTGCTCGCCACCGCGTTCGTGCCGGCACTCGAGGACCCGCACGCGGTGGCGACGAGCGCGGCGGTGGAGGCGAGTACGACAGCGGCGGAGACGTAACGCTTCATGAGCATCCTCCTGCTACGAGAATCTTCTGACAGCAAGGGAGACAAGGGACCACAGGCATGGGTTTCACCGGCCCTCGGCTGTGACGAGACGGTGACAGTCGACCCACGGCACCTTCGGTGGCATCTCGGGCTGGGCCCCGAGCCGGAGCGTCTCCTCATCGTGCCCGCGTTCCCGGGCGTGGTGGACCGGTTCGAGCCCTTGGTGGTCCGGGACGGCGAGGTCGTGTGGCCCTGGGGTCCTCCTCCAGCCATGACGCGGGAGTAGCGACGGCAGTGGAACGGGGTCGGCCACCGCACGCCCCGCTGCAACCGCCCACCGCGTGTGCTCGTCTTGTGCGCTGACTGTGCAGGAAACAGGGATGCGGGGGACGTTGTGACGCGGAACGTGACGAAGGCCGGTCTCGTGGCGGTGGCCATGGCGACCGTGCTCGGGGCCTCGGCCTGCGGAGGGAAGGCCGGCGCGGCGGCCGGGGGAAGCGGAGGGACGCTCCCCGCGCACGGGAAGGGGCAGTCCGTGAGCGCCTCCGGGCGCGGGGCGTCGTCCGGCTCGGCGTCGACGTCTCCCGGCACCGTGGGCAAGTTGTCCGGGATCGCGCGGACCACGGCGTCGCCCATCACCCGGCACGTGCCGTGGAACCTGGACATCCTGGACCAGCGGTCTCGGCCGCTGGACGGGAAGTTCACCACCACCGCCACGGGCAAGGGCGTGCACGTCTACGTGATCGACACCGGGATGGACATCGGCCACGAGGAATTCGGCGGACGCGCCCACCTCGGCGCCGACTTCGTGGGCCCGAAGGACTCCGGTGACTGCTTCAGCGAGGACGGGATGGGCCACGGCACGTTCGTGTCGGGCATCATCGGCGGGGCGAGGTACGGGGTGGCGCCCAAGGCGGAGCTCGTCCGGGTCCAGGGCGTCCTGTGCGAGAGCGAGGGCGGGGGCTCCCCGGCGGCGGCCGAGGCGGCCTTGGTGAAGTCGGTCAAGTGGGTCACCGCGCACGCGCAGAAGCCCGCGGTGGTGAACATGTCGCTCAACTTCGACCGCCGTTCGACGGCCGTGGAGTCCGCCGTGAAGAAGATGGTCGACGCGGGGATTCCGACCGTGGTGTCGGCCGGCAACTTCCATGACGACGCCTGCAGGCACTCCCCGGCCGGCGTCCCCGGCACGATCGTCGTGGCGGCCTCCACCTCGAACGACCGCGTGTGGAGTGACAACGGCTCCTACGGATCTGGCTACGGGCGGTGCGTGGACCTGTACGCCCCCGGCCAGAAGGTGACCGCCGCACTCGCCGGCGGCGGCACGACCACGGAGAACGAGGGCGCGACGTCCTGGGCCGCGCCCCATGCCACCGGCGTGATCGCGCTGTACCTGTCGGCACACCCCCACGCCACGGCCGACGAGGTCCACGTCTGGCTCGACCACACGGCCACCCGCGGTGTCGTGCACGGCGTGCGCCCCGACACCCCCAACCGGCTGCTCAACACCGGCGGCCTCTGACCCGGTCCGCAGGTCCTGCCTCAGGCCGCGGGCTGGCGTACGACGGGCTGGGGCGCGGAATCGGGGTGGCGCCGGGCACCGCCGCCCGTCGGCGGCGGTGACGCGACCGGGGTGGGCGGGGAGCTCTCCTTGGGGGTGCGCGAGCGAGCGGTGATCACCGCTGACAGGCCGGCGGCGGCCACGGCGGAGATCGCGCCGCCGAGGACGAGGCTGAAGCGGGCGCCGAGGGAGTCGGAGACCAGGCCGACCAGAGGCGCACCGACCGGTGTGCCGCCGAGCAGGACCAACAGGTAGACGGAGACCACGCGGCCACGCATGCCCGGGTCGGCGTTCAGCTGGATCATGGAGTTGGCGGTGGTCATCACGGTCACCGAGGCGAGCCCGGTGGGCAGGAGTACGAGCAGGAAGCCGGCATAGCCGGGCATGAGTCCGGCCAGGGCCTCCAGGGTTCCGAAGACGATCGTGGCCGTGACCAGGCGGCGGGCGGTGGGAGGTTTTCGTTTCCCGGCTCCCCTGAGCGCACCGACGAGGCTGCCGACGGCGTAGGCGGCGGACAGGTAACCGTAGGCGGCGGAGCCCGAGTTGAAGACCGTCGTGGCGATCAGGGCGATGGTGACCTGGAAGTTGAAGCCGAAGGTGCCGACGAAAGCGATGACGGTGATCGGCAGCAGCAGTTCGGGGGTGGTGCGGATGGCTCTGAAGGCGTCCGACAAGCGGGTGGGTGCACGGTTCTTCTCCCTGGGCGCGTGGAGTTCGTCGGCGCGGATGGTGACCAGTCCGTAGAGGACGGCGAGGTACGAGGCCGCGTTGCTCAGGAAGACGGCTCCGGTACCCGCGGCGGCGACCGCCAGGCCCGCCACGGCCGGACCGATCGCGCGGGCGACGTTGAACTGCGCCGAGTTCAGGCTGACGGCGCCGGCCACCCGTTCCCTGCCGACGAGTTCGGAGACGAAGGCGTTGCGGGCCGGGCTGTCCAGCGCCGTGGCCGTGCCCAGGAAGAAGGCCAGCACGTACACGGCCCCCAGGTTCACCGCGCCGGTCACCGTCAGGACGCCGAGAACCAGCGACTGCACTCCCATGGCGGACTGGGTGACCACCAGCAGGCGGCGTTTGGCGAAGCGGTCGGCGAAGACGCCCCCGAAGAGGCCGAAGAGTGTCTGCGGCAGGAACTGCAGGGCGGTCAGGACGCCGACGGCGCTGCCGCTGTTGCCGGTGAGCTTCAGGACCAGCAGGTCCTGAGCGGCACGTTGCATCCAGGTACCGACGTTGGAGACGAGCTGCCCGATCACGTAGCGGCGGAAGTTGCGGGCCCCGAGCATGGCGAGTACCTCGCTCGGGGCCCGTCGCTTGCCGCCCCTGCGGACCCTGCGGTGCCGGCCGCCCACGTCGAGGGCGGCAAGGCGGGCGCGGAAGGTCTGCGGCCTGTCGCTGCTGAGGACACTGCGGTGCTTGCTCATGACCTCCTACCGGTGCGGTCCGGCGAGGGCGGGGGCGTGGTCGAGGTGATGGAACCGCGGCGCGGGATGCATCAGGAACTCGTGGTGGGAGATGTTCCAGGCGTACGCCCCCGCCAGCGAGAAGGCGACCTTGTCACCGACGCGCAGCCGTCCCACCTGCACGCCCCGCGCGAGGACGTCCTTGGGCGTGCACAACTGGCCGACCAGGGTGACGGCTTCGTCCCGTGCCTCGGGGCGCTTCCAGGACCGGTCCCAGGTGTCGACGGGGATGACGGTGAACGGCTGGTTGTGCTGTTTGGCCGCCGGCGTGCGCAGATGATGGGTCCCGCCGCGCAGGACGGCGAAGACGCGGCCGTGGCTGCGTTTGATGTCGAGGACCTCGGTGACGTACCAGCCGCAGTACACGGTGACCGAGCGGCCCGGTTCGATGCGCAGGGTCAGGTCCGGATGTCCCTCCAGCAGACGGCGCAGGCCGGTGCCGAAGGCCGCCCAGTCGAACCGCCGGTCGGGGCGGCCGTAGTCGACCCCCATGCCACCACCGAGGTTGACCTCGGTCAGTTCCACGCCCCTCTGGTCCGCCCATGCGGTCGCCCAGGTCAGCACCCGGCCGGCGAGGTCGAGGTGGGCGGTGGCACCGAGGCCGCTGGCGAGGTGGGCATGGATGCCGCGCAGCCGGACGCGTGGGTCGTCGGTGACGAGGGCCAGGCAGCGGTCGAGGCGTTGGGGGTCCAGGCCGAAGGGGCTGGGCTGACCGCCCATGGCGAGGGCCACCGGCCCGACGGCGATCGGGAGGTTGACCCGGAGCAGGACGTCCACGCTGCGCTCGCCCAGCAGGCCGGTGAGCAGGTGAAGTTCTTGCTCGCTCTCGATGTGCAGGCGGTCCACTCCGCCGCGGAGGGCCTGTTCGAGTTCGGCGGGGGTCTTGCCGGGACCGCCGAAGGCGATCGGCGCGCCTGGGCAGGTGCTCTGGAGGTGGTGGAGTTCGCCGCCCGAGGCGACCTCGAAGCCGTCGACGTGGTCGCGCAGGACGCCCAGGAGGCGAGGGTCGGAATTGGCCTTGGCGGCGTAGAAGAGCTGGACGCTCCCGGGCAGGGCGGCACGGATGGCGGCCGCGTGTTCGCGCAGGTCCTGCAGGTCGTAGAGGTAGGCGGGGCAGTCTTCCGCACCCAGCCCGGCGGCGTGCCTGAGGAGTTGCGGCCTCACCGGGTCACCTCCCGGGGGAAGCCCTCGCCCAGCGGGCTGGGCAGGGGAACGTAGTCGGCGTGCCGGTCGGCCTGCCGGGACCAGCGCAGCAGCAGGTTGGCCTTGGCGGGCAGCGGGACGCCCGAGAGCAGGGCCCGCAGCCGGGGCGGCTCGCCCGCACTGCGTGCGTAGGAGTCGAGGTGGTCGCGGACCAGCCCCCACAGGGCGGGTTCCAGAGCGGGGTCGGTGTCGGCGAGGGCGGCGAGGACTTCGGCGGTGTGGTTGACCAGGAGGCAGTAGGCCACCCGGTTCCAGCCGCGCTCGGCGTCGTACGTCATCGGAGTGCGCACGTCTTCGGGCAGGGCGGCGAGGAACGCGCGGTGGTGCTCGGGGAGCAGCTTGGTGCCTTCCAGGTCGCGGAAGAGCAGCTGGGCCGGAGTGCCGTCGGCGCGTACGCCGACGACGACGTTCTGCAGATGGGGTTCCAGGACGATGCCGTGCTCGAAGTAGGCGGTCAGTACGGGCGGCAGGAGCAGGCCGAGGTAGGCGTCCCACCAGGCGAGCGCGTCGCCGTCGCCGCGGGCCAGCAGGCGGGAGACCTGGGCCGGGCTGGTGGGGTGCTCGTCGGCGATCGCTGCGGCGAGCAGCGGGGTCACGTCCGGGCGCAGGTGTTCGCGCAGGCCGGTGCGGACGATGACGCCGAAGCCCTCCAGAAGACGGAGGTCGTCGTCGAGGGTGAGGGTGCGGTAACCCGGCTCGGCGAGCAGCGAGCTTCCGGGGTGCGCCTGTCCGATGTGAGCGAAGACGGGCAGCAGGAGCCGGTTGAGGGCGACGGCGCCGGACAGCTCGTAGGCCGCGTTCTTTCGGACGCAGTTGGTCAGACGGACGTTGAGGCTGAACTTCAGGAACGTGTCGGCGTCCGGCTGGTAGAGGGTTCGCACCGAGGCGGTGGGGGCGAAGTCCGGGCCCATGACGCCCGTGTCGATGACCGAGCCCGCGGCCATGGCCCTGCGCAGGGCCGGATGGTCGCCGAGCATCCGGTACTGCCACGGGTGGACCGGCAGGGTGACGTAGTCCTCTCGCCCGTCCGTATGGAGGGCGTCGAGCCTGCTGAGATCGCCTTCCTCACGCACCAGACTCCGGTGCACGGCGAGGTGGCGCAGGGGGAACCGGGTGCCCGTCTCGGGGCCGTAGTCCAGCCAGTCCTGCGTATCGCCGGTGCGCGACTTGGGTGAGGGGTGGAAGCGGTGGCCGAAGACCAGGGACTGTTCGGACTCCAGGTACGGGTCCTCCGGCAGGACCGCCGTGGCGCGGTGTGCGAGGACGGTGCGGATGGTGTTCCGGCTGTCGCCGACCTGGTCCACGAACTCGTCGTTGGCCACACCGGTCCGCAGTTCCAGCTCGTCCCGGATGTATCCGGCGAGCTCTCGCCAGCCGATCGGGGCCCAGCGCGCCCGGTCGTAGCGCTTGACCGGTCCGTCGAAGCGGTGTGCGCCGATCAGGGAGACGCGGCGCAGGGGGACGCGGAGCAGGATGTCGCGGCGGGGCAGCGACAGCAGCAGGTGGTCCTTGTCGACGGTGACCTGTCGCTCGGGCGCGGAGACCTCACGGATGAGGCAGTTGAGCAGGGTGTGGGCGGTGACGGTGTCGGCCACCTGAGCGGGACGGGCCGTGGTGGCGAGAGCGCCGCCGGTGGTGCTGGGGAAGGTCATGCGGAACGACTCCAGTCGGTGCAAGGAGGTGTGCGGGCAGGCCGTGCGGCCGGAAGCGGACTGTCAGCGGTGGCGGGCCAGGGGGCTGGGGACGGGAGTCCACCGGGCGACGCCGGAGTCCTGCGCCAGGCGCATCGCGACGGTCGCCTTCAACGGCAGCGTGTCGCCGAAGAACACCTGCCGGTCCCCCGCCGCGTCGGGGAGGCCGTCGTAGACGCGTCGGCCGACCGCGGCCACCGCCGCCCACAGCTCTTCGGGTGCGGCTCCGTGTGTGCGCGACAACACGTCCACCAGTTCGCTGAAGACACCGCTGAGCAGGCCGCCGAACAGCTTGGTCCGCAGCGCCGCCTCGTCGTCGCCGGCCCGGGTACCGGCCAGCGGCGGCAGCGAGAAACCGTGCCGGGCGAGCCGCCCCGGGTGGATGCGGACCCCGTCCAGGTCGCGGTAGAGCACCCGCACCGGACGTCCGTCGCGCAGCGCGACGAGCGTGTTCTGGCCGTGCGCCTCCAGGGCCACGCCCAGGGACAGGAGCGTCAGCGCGGGCGGCAGGACGAGTCCGGCGAATTCCGCCAGCCAGGTGACCGGGTCACCGCTCACCATCCGGGCCCCGGTGCCGTGGACCGCGGTGAGCGGGACGGCGATCTCCTGGGAACCGAGGTGCCGTTCGCTGGACTCCCGGATCACCGCCGCCAGGCTCGCCGAGGCCGTGCCGTCCACGCGGATGGCCCCGCCGGCGAGTTCGCGCAGGATGCGCAGGCTCTCGCCGTGACCGGCCTTGTCGACGACCGCGGTGACCAGCTCGGACAGCGGCGCCCCGTCAGCCACCTCTGCCGGGGAGATGGTGCGCCGGTAGTTGGTGACCTGCACGTCCAGCGCCGTCTTGATGTGGCAGCCGGGCAGGGCGTCGAGGGGGGACAGGGTGCGCATCGACAGCAGTGGGCGGGCGGCGATCGTACGGTCCACCACCGTCAGGCCGGGCTGGTGCGGCAGGACGTGGTCGCGCTGCCAGGGGTGGAGCGGCATCAGGACGGTGTCGCCGTCGCGCAGCTCTTGCGGCCAGTCGCCGGTGCCCTGCCAGCGGTCGGCCGGTACGGCGACGAGCGCCAGGTCCACGACGCGGTGGTGCTCGGGCGCGTAGGCGAGCACCTCGGCGACGGACATGCCGGTGCGAGTACGGCAGCAGGGGTGCTGCGGATGGCCGTCGACCACGGCCTGCTCCGCGTCGACGGAGTCCCGTACCTCGTGCGGCTCCGGGTTGGCCGCGCGGGCGAGGGCCAGGTTGGCGATGCTGTTGTCGAGCTCGGCAGCCAGACGTGATGCGCTCTGCGGGTGGGCTCCGAGGGCGGCGAGGAGCCGGACCGGCTCCTCGATCGGGCCCTCGGGGCCCCGCACGGTGAAGTCGGCGGGGATCGGGGCGAAGCGTTCGGCGGCAGCGGCAGGGCCGGAGAGCTGTCCACCGGACGTGAGGCGGATGACGAGGGAACCGTCGTGGCGGCGGTCGGCGACACCCGGCAGGGGTTCGCGGGCGAGGGCGCCCCATAGCCGGCCGAGCACCGTGGCACGCGCACCGGGGAGCGCGGCCTCGAAGGGCTCGACCAGATCGGGTCGCACGTGGCGCAGTTCGTCGTTCGTGCTGCTGTACGGCATGTTTCACCGTCCCGTGGCATAGGAAAGCAAGGGGGAGGCTGCGGAGGTGAAAAGAAGGCGCCGCAATGCGAGCGCCGTCCGCGATCAGCCGCCGACAACGTTACGGGATCGTTAGTTAACTGATCGCCAGAGAAAAGGAAGGCCGGTATCAGAATCGATCCAGCATTCGGCGCGCTCGGCCGTCCCGAAAAATGCAGCTGTCGTCGGACAATGAGGGGGATGTCCCGTGTGCCCGTCTCGGTGAGCCAAGTGACCGCGCCAGACGGACGCTTGGACAGGAAGCGTTTGCCGGGTGACGGAGCCGGCTCTGCCCTTTCTTAACAGATTGCTTGCACAACGCTGGCCTTTCGCTGACGTTCTGCTGGGCGCGGGATCCGTAGGGTCACCGAAAGGCAGGAGACGGTAAGGAATACGGTTGTTCGGGTTCGCCGAAGGTAATTCACGCGACACTCAGCCGTTTTCCCGGCGCGGCGTCCTGCGGGCCTGTGAGTCTGTCGGCATGCGTGTCTTACTGATCGAGGACGACGACCGGGTCGCCGGCCCGCTGGCGGAAGGCCTGAGCCGTTTCGGGTTCACCATCGAGCACGCCCGTACGGGCGCCGAAGGACTCGCCGCGGCGGGAGCCGAGATGGTGCTGCTGGACCTGGGGTTGCCGGACATGGACGGCATCGATGTCTGCCGGACGCTCCGACTGCGGTCCCAGGTGCCCATCATCATGATCAGCGCGAGAAACGACGAGGTCGACCGCGTTCTCGGTCTGGAGCTGGGGGCCGACGACTACCTGTCCAAACCGTTCGGGGTGCGGGAACTGGTCGCGCGGATCCGGGCCGTCTTCCGTCGTGCCCGACCCGCCGCGGCCGAGCCGGTCGCGGTCATGTCCGCTGCGGGAGGCGGCCACGCCGTTCCGGTGGCCCAGGTCCAGCGGATCGGACCGCTGAGCATCGACCGGCGGGGCCGCCAGGTCCACCTGCGCCGACGCTCCATCGCCCTGTCGCCCAAGGAGTTCGACCTGCTCGCCCATCTCGCCGACGATCCCGGCGCCGTCCGCACTCGACAGCAGATCCTGGACGCGGTGTGGGAACCGAACTACTTCGGGCCCACCAAGACCCTGGACGTCCACGTCGCCGCACTGCGGCGCAAGCTCGGCGACCCCGCCTGGATCGACAACATCCGTGGCGTGGGATTCCGGCTCATGCCACCCACCGCCGGCGCGTCCACCCGGCTGGCGGAAGAGAACGACGAGGGAGGCGACCGGTGACCCGCCGCCTCCTGCTCAGCTATCTCAGCCTCACCCTGCTCGTACTGTTGTGCCTGGAAGTGCCGTTCGGCTACGTCTACGCCCGCGGTGAGACCTCCCGCTTCACCGGCAACGGGCAGCAGGCCGCGGTCATGCTCGCAGAGGTGCTGGAGGAAAAGGTCGAACGGCGTTCCGTCACCGACGTGCCGGAGCTGGTGGAGAGCTTCGCGCGGCGCACCGGCAGCCATGTCGTGGTCGTGGACGGTGAAGGAAGACTGCTCGCCGACTCCCGCGACGCGGTGCCCGCCGGGACGGACCTGTCCGCGCAACCGGACATCGCGGCCGCCCTGCGCAACGCGTCCCGTGCGCGGACCCAGCGGGATCCGGCTCTCGACGAAGCGGCCTTCTTCGCCACCGTGCCGGGCGCCTCGGGCGCAACGGTCCGCTGCGTCGTACGGGCGTCCTTTCCCCTCACGACGGTGACGTCCAAGGTCCATGACGCCTGGCTGGTACTGGCGGCCGTCGGACTGGGGGTGCTGGCGGCCGTCGCGTTGATAGCTCTCGCGCTGGCCCGCTGGATCACCCGCCCGGTGCGGGCGCTGGAGCACGCCACGACGCAACTGGCCGACGGCACCCTGAAAGACCTGCCCGCCACCGACCTCGGCCCTCCCGAGCTACGACGCCTGGCCGCCAGCTTCGTCCGCACCGCGACCCGGCTCCAGCATCTGCTCAAGGCCCAGCACGCGTTCGCCTCGGAGGCCTCCCACCAGCTGAAGACCCCGCTGACCGCGCTGCGGCTGCGGCTGGAGAACTTCGAGCCGCACCTCGACCCGCGTGCCCGGTCCAGCCTGGACGAAGCGGTGGACGAGGTGGAGCGGCTCAGCCGGATGGTGCACGGGCTGCTCGCACTGGCCCGGCTGGAGAACGCGGCGACCACCCCGGAGGCCGCCGACCTCGACTCCGCCGTCGCCGACCGCGCGGCTGTGTGGACCGCCTTCGCCGGCGAGCACCGCGTGGACATCGTCGTCGTCGGGCCGAAGATCGGCCGGGTGCGGGCCATCCCCGGCGCCCTGGACCAGATCATCGACAACCTGCTCTCCAACGCGCTGCGGGTCGCACCGCCCGGAACCACCATCACCCTGGCCACCGCCTGGGCGGGCGGAACGCCCGCAACCGTGGAGCTGCACGTGATCGACCAGGGTCCGGGCATGACCGAGGAGCAGCGGCGACGCGCCTTCGACCGCTTCTGGCGGGCGAACGACGCCGACCACGAAGGCACCGGCCTCGGTCTGCCCATCGTGCAGCAGCTGGCCCGCGCCTCGGGCGGCGACGTGACCTTGCGGGCCGCGGTCGGCGGGGGACTCGATGCCGTGGTCCGCCTCAGGACCGAGGACGTCCACCGCACGGCTCCTCCTCGACGTCCCCGGCCCGCGATGTGGGCGAAGCAGGCAGCGGTGCCTCCCCTCCCCGCCGAACGCCCCTGTGCCGCATCCGACCGGCAGCAGTGAGGCGGTGGGACCACACCGGCGCGCCGCGCACCCATGTCGAAACATTGGCCATCTGCTGACACGGCACTGGCGGGCTTCTGGCCCCGAGCCGCCCTTCTCCCCCGTAGGGTCGTCGCGACAGCGCACCAGCCACACGATCACGGACACAGCGATGCCGACGAACAGCGATCCCTCGTACACCGCAGGGGCCCAACAGGTCGTCCCGGCCGAACCACCAGCGGAGACCATGCAGCTCCTGCTCGTCGAAGACGACGACCGGATCGCCGGCCCCCTCATGGAAGGGCTGAACCGCTACGGCTTCGCCGTCGACCACGTCAAATCCGGAGCCTCCGCCCTGACGGCCTGCACCGCCGATCTCATCCTCCTGGACCTCGGACTGCCCGACATGGACGGCATCGACGTGTGCCGGGCCCTGCGCATCCGTTCCGCCGTCCCCATCATCATGATCACCGCACGCGGCGAGGAGACCGACCGCGTCGTCGGTCTGGAAGTCGGAGCGGACGACTACCTCTCCAAGCCCTTCGGTGTACGCGAGCTGGTGGCCCGGATCCGAGCCGTCACCCGCCGCACCCACCCCGACAGACACGCCCCGCCGCACACCGGCACGACAGCGGGACTCCCCCTTCAGCGCACGCAACTTCCGCAGGAGCGTGGCGTCCAGCAGCTCGGGCCGCTGACCGTCAACCGGCGCACCAGGGGCGTCACCCTCGACGGCCGCCCGCTCACCCTCACCCCGAAGGAATTCGATCTCCTGGCCCAACTCGCCAGTGACCCAGGCGCGGTGCACTCCCGCCAGCAGATCCTGGACACGGTGTGGGACCCGAACTACTTCGGCCCCACCCGCACACTCGACGTGCACGTGTCGGCGCTGCGCCGCAAGCTGGGCGACCCGGCATGGATCGCCACCGTCCGCGGCATCGGCTTCCGGCTCACCGTGCCCGGCGACAGCGCCTACGCCTGAACGGCGGCACACGGAGTCGTGCACGGCCCGAAGAGTCCCTGGCCTCGCGTGCGTCGACCGCCTGCGAAGAGGCACGCGACCGCCTCTCGCGCGGCCCCCGGCACCACGGCCCAGGACGACGCGCACGAGGCGAGTAGGGTGTAGCCGTGATCACCTCGCCGCCCGCTCCGGGCACGGCCTGGGCCCGCCACCGCCGAGTGGTGCGGCCGGCCGTGCTGGTCGCGGTGCTGCTCGGGCTGTTCCTCATGCACGGCGGCCCGGCCGCGGCCGACGGCGGCTGCCACGGGGCCATGTCTGACACGACGGTCATGCCAGCAGCCCCTGGCACGATGACCGCGCACCCCGTGGAGACCCCCCGGGCGGCGGGGGAAAAGCCCACCGCGCATGCGGGCGAGGCCATGCGGGGTGCACTGTGTCTCGCCACCCATCCCCGCTCGGAGATCCCGCTGCCGCCACTCACCGCGGTCGCCCTGGTGTTCCCGGCCGGCGTCCTGCTGCCCTGGGCCCGGCGGGGGTACGGCGACACCCGGCACCGCGGGCCACCGGCCGGCGGGCGCTCCCTACTGCTCCAGGTGTGCATCGCGCGGACGTGAGGAGACCTGCGGACTTCGGCCCATCGCTTCGGTCCCGCACCGGTCTCCCGTCCACCCGCGCCACGTCACGGCGCCCACCTGGAAAGACACACCCATGTCCCAGCGTCTGCGGACGACTCGCCATGCCCTCGCGGCAGCCGCCGCCACGGCAGTACTCACTCTGGCCCTCGCCGCGTGCGGCTCCGGCAACGACTCGGGCCGCTCCTCCGCCATGCCCGGCATGGACCACGCAAGCGCGCCGTCCCCGTCGGCATCGGCCGACGGGATGGGGTCGATGCCCGGCATGGACACCGCGTCCACCGGAAACGGCCTGGCCGCCGCGAAGGGCGGCTACCGGATGATGTCCGCGGCCACCACCCTGCCCACCGACGAGGCCGCCGTCTACCGCTTCACGATCACGGGCCCGGACGGCAAGCCGGTCACCGACTTCGCCGTCGACCAGACCAAGCGGATGCACTTCTACGCCATCCGCTCCGACCTCACCGGCTTCCAGCACCTGCACCCCACCATGGCCGCCGACGGCACCTGGACCGCGCCGCTGGCCGCACTGCGACCGGGCCCGTGGCGGCTGTACGCCTCCTTCACCCCGGACAGCGGCTCCGGCGAGGGCGAGGACCTCGTCCTCAGCCGCACCGTGAAGGTCCCCGGCACGGCGAAGGCGACGACGCTGCCCAAGGTGTCCGGCACCACCACCGTCGACGGCTACACCGTGGCGGTGAAGGGGGACCTGATGGCCGGCATGGCCCACGAGCTGACCGCCTCCCTCACCAAGGACGGCAAGCCGGTCACCGACCTCCAGCCGTACCTCGACACCTATGCCCACCTGACCGCCTTCCACCAGGGCGACACCGCCTTCGCCCACCTCCACCCGGAGACCAGGGTCGACGGCGACCACGGCGGACCGGCGCTGAGCTTCCACGCCGTGTTCGCCCAGTCCGGCGACTGGCGGCTCTTCCTCCAGTTCCGGACCGGCGGAAAGCTCCACACCGCGGCCATCACCCTGCACGTCGGCTGACGGCCACGCCCCGACGGCTGCCCGGCCCGTCCACCCAGGTGGCGGACGGACCGGGCCCCGGCCGGCCGGAGGCGCCGAGCGACCGGCGCGGGGCCGAAAAGCCCTGGCGCCCCTTCAAGGCCAGAGGGACAGTAGGAAGAGGAAGCCTCCCTGGGAGGTGGGCAGAGTGTGGTACTGGCATGGCGGTGGCTGGGCCCTGATGGCCTTCATGCCCATCGTGTGGATCGTGCTGCTCGGCCTCGCCCTGTGGGCGGTGGTCCGGCTCACGCAGCACTCGGGGCACTCCAGCGGGCCGGGCCCGGGGTGGCAGCCGCGGGAGACTCCCGAGGAGATCCTCGACCGGCGCTTCGCCTCGGGTGAGATCGACGCGGACACCTACACCGAGGCACGCGAACGCCTCGCCGCCCACAGGCCGAAGCCCCGGTGAGAGCGGCGAGGCGGTGGGCATGCGGCAGCGGCCGCTGATCGCGAGCTCGTAGTCGCCGATCAGATCCCTGGGGCGACCGGCTTGCGGAGCTCGGCTGTTCCAAGGCCGCGCACAAGCGGCTGTCGTGCTGCCGAGCCTGAGTCGCAGCCTTGCGGTGGCTGTTCCCACCAACTCGCTGACACGCGTCGATGCCGGGCCACCTCCCGACCGCTCGGCAGACCCGGCCAGGCGGTGGTGCCGCTGGCGCTCGGCGCTTCCTTCCTCGTCTTCGGGGCGGGCGCGCTGGGCGTGCCGGAGATCCTCGTGACGCTGGTGGCGCTGTCCGGGATGACCCCTGCTGCCGCTGGTCCCTGCCTGGCTGACCGGCGGAGCCCTGTCCTGGACGGTGTGGTTCGGCGGCGGGGCCTGACGGCGTCGACACCGAAGCCCGGTGACCGGCCGCCGTACGGGCAGGACGCGGGTGCAGCGGATGACGAACTCGGGCCCGTGGAACCCGACGCCCCCGCAGTGTCGTGCGTCAGCCCGTCCCGCCACGGGACCTGTCGGGCAGTCAGCCGCTCACTGCGAGGACACCACGACCCGGAGTGATCGGGATCAGACCTCTTCGACATCCACGAAGAGGAGCCGCACACCGCCGGTCGCCAGCTCGAAGGCCTTGGCGACGAACGCCGATGCCTCTTCGGTCGTCACAGCCCTGCTGGCCGCGTCGTAGTCGGCGAAGTACATGTCGAGTACGCGATACGCCGGCGTCGCGCTGCCGTCCTCCTTCGGCCAGACCTTCGCGCTCTCGATCCGCTGGACTCCGGGGATCTTCTGCGCCAGGTCGAGCTGCTCGTGGTGACCGGCCTCGAAGGCCTCGGGGGATTTCGGGTTCTCGTAGATTGCAGTGATCTTCGTCGGCACTATTCTCTCCTCGTGTTCTGCTACTGGGCTTTCCACTTGGCATTGTCGGGAATTGACTTGTTCGGCACGCGGACCTGGATGATGGAGGGGCCGCTCACGTTCTCCAGAGCGCCCGTCACGGCATCCCTCAGCTCTCCATACGTGCCGACTTCCCACCCCCGGCAGCCGAAGACCTCGGACAGCAGGCTGTAATTCCACCGGTGCAGGATGCACGGTTTGTAGAACGGCTTGTCGGCATGGAAGACCGATGCGTCGGCGAGCCACTGCTCCACGGCGTAGACGCCGTTGTCGATGACGAAGATGATCGGATTGAGGTGGAAACGAGTCTGCGTCGAGAGGCACTGGGCGGTCATCTGGAAGCCGCCGTCACCCGTGAAGACCATAGCCCTTTGGTCGGGCCGCTTCGCCAGGGAGATACCGGTCGCAGCCGGCCCGCTGTAGCCGATCGACGAGTACGACGACTGGACGACGAACCCGCCCGGTCCTGGCACGTCGAGCAGCAGGCTGCCGAAGTAGTTCATGCTCGCGTCGGCGCTGACGATGGTGTTCCTGTCGATGTACCGCTGGATGAAGTTGTAGAACCCCTGGTACGTGATCACGTCGGACGAGCCCATGGTCGGCGCGCTCTGCGCCGGCCTTTCCAGCAGCCTCCGCACCTTGGGCGCCACTTTTTCAGCCAGGATGCCGTCGATCAGATGCTCCAACGCGACCTGTCCGCCGAAGTAGGTTCCGAACTTGACCGCGTCGAACGACGCAAACGCGGTCTTGTCGTAGTCCGGGTCCCAGCCCAACGAGTTGATGTCCGTCAGCCACACGCCGAGGGCCAGCACGAAATCAGCCGTCCCGACCAGATCCGTCACGGCCGGCGCTGACGCCTGGCCGTCGAGTACGCCGGCGAACAGCGCATCGTCCTCGGACAGGACGGACTTGCTGAGGAGTTCCGTGACGAAGGGGACGTTCAGTTGCTGGATCAGGCTCAGGGCCTTGTCCTGCAGGCCGAACCGGTCGATCTCCACACCCACCCAGATGAGCGGGTTCTCGGAGCTTTCAAGCCGTGCGCAGATCCGTGCGACCGACTGCTCCAGGCTGGTCTCGTCCGACAAGATCCTGGCCGGCTTCAGAACGCCCCTCGGCGGCTCGCATTCCAAGTCGACCATGTCCTGGAGGAGCTCGATGTAGATCGGGCGCCGTTCGGTTATGCACTGGGTGAGCGCATAATCTATCAGCGTCGGCGCAAGGTCCGGGTTGTCGACCCGTACGGTGGCGGCCGTAATATGCTCGAACGACTGCATGTCCGTTTCGCGTCCGCTGATGAAGTGGTGCGCGCTGAAGCCGGTCTGTTCGAAGGTGAGCGTCTTCTTGATGCTCGGCGTGCCGTTGATCAACACCAGCGGCACCTTTTCGACGTAGGCACCGGCGACGGCGTTCACGGCACACAGCGCACCCGCGGAGTAGGTGACGCAGAGGGCCCCGATGCCCTTCAGCCTCGCGTACCCGTCCGCCGCGTAGCCGGCATTGACCTCGTTGACTTCCTCTACGATTTCGATGCTGCTCGGCGTGACGTAGTGGTTCAACCAGTCAATCGAGTAGTCGCCCGCGATGGAGAACAGATGTTCGAGGCCCAGTTGGCGAAGCCGGTCCACCAGGTACTGCCCTACGGTGCAGGTCTCATTCACGTCTGGATACCTCCGCGGTCAGTAGTCGCTCGCGCCGCCGAACAGCCGGGGCATGTAGATGTCGAAGATCCCCGGACACTTGCGTTCGGGATACCGCTGGAGCATGAAACCCTTGAAGGCGTCGCCTGCCAGCCCGTTGCCGATCGCCTGCCGTGCGGCCGAGAGGTACTCGATGTTGCGAGCGACTTCGTTTTTGTCGGCCGGCAGGCCGTGGCCCGGCATGAACAGATCGTAGTCCGACAGCAGCATTCCCTGGAGCACCCGGATCCAGTGGTCCATATGATCCGTCAGATACAGATGGGTGCCGCTGTAGATCAGGTCCTGGGTGAAATAGACTCCCAGATCCGGAAGCTTGATCGTCAGGTGGAAGTCGATTTCGGTTTCTGTCACCCGGTCGAATATGTACCTGACCCCGTCGATGGTCTCGGTGCCGGGGCCGACGGCTTGCTTGGGCACGACTATCTGGTCGGGAACGAGGTCGCCCAGTTTCCAGTGGTCGCTCCTTGAGGCTTCTCCGTGCTCTTGGATGAAGCTCATGGTCTCGGGCAGCGCGTAGATCGCGATGTCGCTGAACGCCGCTCCCAGGCCGAACCAGTGGTCGGGGTGCCGGTGCGAGAGGTACAGCCTTTCGATCGGCTTGCCCAGGCTGTCCGCGTAGTCCCTGAACGCCCTTGCGTAAGGAACCAGGAACTGCCCATCGACGAGGACCAGTTGGTTCCTGGTCTCGATGATGTGCGTGGCGTTCGCGATGTTGTTGTACGCGAAGGAGGAGACGAAGGTGTGGATACGGACATCGCCCTCCTGCTTCACGACCATGATGATGGGATCTGACACCTGAGCCAGCATGCGGGACCCTTCCGAGGTCATGTGGTGTGCTCTCGCAGTTCCGCCAACGCAGCCCTCGCGACGTCGTAGGCGCTGTCCACGCCCGGTACCGGGTCGTCCTCGCCCGGCCGCCAGAAGCGCCGGCGTGCCATGCGCATGGAACTGTCGAACGGCGGGATCGCGTTGAACACTTCGATCAGGTACGGCCCGCGATACACCGGCTCGATCTCGTTCAGGATGATGTCCCAGGGGATCCAGCTGTCCTTCACCGCACCCCGGTCGGGTGCGGATATGTGGACGTAGGAGAGTCGATCCTGCCGCACGGCTCGCGCGATGTTGTCCTTGAAGACCGACGGCCCCTGGCTTTCCATCACGACTTGCGCGGTGTCGATCGTGACGCCGCCCTGCGCGTGCCGGAGGCTGTCGAGGAAGTCGAGTACCTCCGAGACCATGTTGGGCGGGGGCGTCTCCCAGCTCTTGACGGGTTCGATGGCGAGCTGTACTCCGCGCGCCGCGGCGTACTCCGACAGCTCTTCGAAGACGGAACGCGCCGCGTGATAGCGCGGCTTCATCCAGTCCTGGAGGGCGTCGCTCCACAGCGGTTCATCGGTGTCCGTGGCCGGAAAGACGCCGTAGGGGTAGAGGAAGGGCCCTGACATGATCGAGTCGCCGCCCAGGACCCGCGTGATGTCCACGCGTGACTTGAGGTAGGACAGGGCCTGTTTGCGCTGTTCCTCGTACGGTGACGTCGGGTCGAAGGTCCGCGTGGTCCCGACGTTGGTGGTGAACTTCGCCTCCTGCAGCCCTGCCTGGTCGAAGGCCTTCCTGAGGCCGATGTAGCTGTCGACCTCAAGCTTGTGGTCGACGGTCGGGGGCTGGGAGGCGATGTGCACGTCGAAGCCGTCGTAGCCCATGTCCGTGAGGGCCTTCAGATGACGGATCAGGATCTGGGTGTAACCCGGGTCCTGCGGCCGCAGGTCGGCCGTGAACATGAAGAAGCTGAAGAAGACGTCTCGCCTGAATGTCGCGTTCATCGTCACCAGCCCAGGACGTCGGCGAGGTAGGCGCGGGCCTTCTGGGCGTACTCCAGCGGGTTGGCCTTCTTCGGGTCCTGCTCGGCCTCCACGACCAGCCACCCCTGGTAGTCGGCGTCGGCCAGCACCTCCAGGATGGGCCGGAAGTCGATCGCGCCGTCTCCGGGCACGGTGAAGACGCCGAGCTCGACGCCTTCCTGGAACGACAGGCCTTCTTCACGCACCCGGCTCACGACCTCGGGCCGGATGCTCTTCATGTGGACGTGGCCGATGCGGTCGGCGTAGGCCTGGGCCATGTCCAGTGGATCGTCGCCGGCGAAGGCGATGTGGGCGGTGTCGAGCAGGAGGTGGACCAGGGCCGGATCGGTCGAGGCCATCAGCCGGTCCACGTCGGCCCGGGTCATGACGCCGGTACCCATGTGGTGGTGGTAGCTGAGCTTCATCCCGGCCGATCCCGCGATCTTGCCGAGCTCGTCCAGGCCCGATGTCAGGGCATCCCACTGGGCGTCGGTGAAGACCGGGCGGTTGGCGAAGACGTCGACGGGGAGCAGGTGCGACGATGCTCCGAACTCCGCCACGACCAACTCGGTCCCGCCCAGCGCCTTGACATGGGCCAGCGTCTCCTCGAAGGCGGCGATCGTCTTCTGCCGCATCTTGCCGATGGTGAAGTAGGTGCTCGTCCAGGGCTCGGACACCTGCAGGCCGCGGAGATCGAGCGCGGCCTTGAGCGCGGCGGCGTCCGAGGGGTACTTGTGCCCGATGCTGCAGCCCTGGAAGCCGGCGAGCGCCATCTCGCTCACGGCCTGGCCGAAGGAGATGCCGGCGTCGATGGTGGGGAAGTCGTCGTTCCACCACAGGGTGCAGCAGACGCCGAGCTTCACCTTGTCCGGGCCGAGGCGGTCCGCCAAGTCGGTCATTTCGTCGCCCCATTCAGGTAGCGGTCCTCGATGCGGGGTGGCTGAGCCCAGGAGCCGTAACCGGGGGCCTTCGCACCTGGCGGATTGGCCCCGATGGCCCGCCACAGCAGCCCCTCCTGGTAGGAAGCGGCCGTGACCGTGGAGGTCTCGCCCGCGGCATGGGCCCCGTAGCGGTCGGTCCACTCGGGTGGCAGTGCGTACCACATCCCGGCGTACCAGAGTTTGATCACATTGCGGGCCACCGGGCCGAGGCGGTCGTCGCTGAAGATCCGGTGGCGCAGGGCGCGGTCGAGCAGAGCCCGGTCGGGCAAGGTCCGGTAGGGCAGGGCCCGGTCATGGCCGCCGGCGTCAACGGCCGCGTCCGCCCGGGCCGCCCGGTGGGCGGCCAAGAGGGCGGTCACGACCTCGTCCCCGCAGGCGGCCTGTACTTTGGCCAGGTAGTCGCGGGCCAGGCCGGTGCCCAGCAGCACGGTCTCTTCAAAGGCGGTCAGGTCGACCGACAGGGACAGGAACTCCTCGAACGACGGGGCGGTCACCGCGTCACCCCCTGGGTACGCTCGCCGGCGGCCGGTGCGGCCTCCGGATCGGACCCGAACGCGGCCGGGATCTCGAAGGTGGGAGCGGCGTGCAGGCCGTCGCTGCCCGGCAGGGGGTTGCGTACCAGCCGGTTGAACCCGTCGCGCAGCCGGAACATGTCGCAGACGGCGTCCTGCAGGAGGCCCGGCTGCCCGTTGAACGCCTTGGTGAGCAGGGCGAGGAAGGCCCCGTAGGCGGCGTTGAAGTCGCGGGCGACACCGGCGAGTTCCGAACCCGGCGGGTAGTCGGCGAGCCGGGCGCTCACCTTCACCGGGTACACATCGTCCCAGGCGACACTGAGCGGCGGCCCCGAAGGCGCGTCGGGTTCGTCGCCGACCTGGTAGTAACGGCCGAGCTGCAGCTGCCGGAACCGGTAGTAGTGGGCCAGCTCCCCGTCCGCGTCGTAGATGCCGGAGTCCAGGCCCTCGCCCTGAGCGGCGATGAAGCGCAGCGCCCGGCAGGCCGAGTCCAGGTCCGAGACGACGATCACCGCTCCGCCGCCGGAGTAGAAGTACTCGGGCCCCACCTGCAGGTCCGGGTCTCCGGAGAAGAGCTTGGGGTCGTCGGCCGCCACCTTCCCGAGCCCTTCGATGATCTCTGCGTAGAACTCGCCGATGCTGTAGAAGCGCATGCCCTCGGCCGTCGGGCTGAAGGCGAGGACCGGACTCCCGCTGTCCGGTGTGCGCACCAGCCGTGCGTCGGCACTGGGGGCCTGGCCCGGCCGCTCGATCTTGCAGAACGTCTCCACCGCCTCGGGGGACAACGGCCGCAGGTCGACGGTGAAGTCGTTCTCGCCGTCGGGCAGGTAGGCCGGGTAGGACGGCACGAAGCCGGGGCGGTTCAGGTCGGGCTTCCCGCCGATGGCGTTCAGCACGTTGGCGACGAGGGTCAGGTGCAGCATCTCCTCCACCGCGACCACCCGGATGATGTGGGCCGCGTCGGAGTTGGTGGTGGACCGTATGGAGTAGTACGCGGTCAGGTACGGCGGGATGGTCGCGTGCTCCAGGGCCAGCGCCACGTGCAGATAGCTGATCAGGTCGTCACGGTTGTTGATGGTCGACGCGGTCACCGGGCCACCTCCTGAGGCCGGCGCGGGCCGGCTTCGGTCGAGGTGACCTCGATCGGTGCGGTCTCGGAGTCGAGCTGGGCCAGTATGGCGCGGGTGCTGCGCAGACACAGGGCGGCGATGGTGAGTGTCACGTTCGACGTGCCCACGGTGGGCATGCTTCCCCCGCCGACCAGGTAGAGGTTCTCGTGGTCCCAGCTCCGCTGATCCGCGTCGACCACCGAGGTCGACGGGTCGCGGCCCATCATGTGGGTGCCGGAGAGATGGTTGCCCCCTCGGATCTCGTACCCCTCGCCGCCGTGGACGGCGTAGCCCCAGAAGTTCGGGTCGTACGCGGTGTGGTCCTCGGCTCCGAGGCGGGCGAAGATCCGTCGCGACAGCTGCCTGGCGTACGCCACCCCGCGCATCGTGTAGTCGGGGATGTCGTAGGTGAGGATGGGCCGCATGTTCCCCAGCTGGTCGGTGTAGGCCGGGTCCACGGTGATGCGGTTGCTCGGGTTGGCGGGGACCTCGACCATGAAGGCCAGCTGCAACTGGCGGGAGACCCGGTC
Source organism: Streptomyces filipinensis (assembly GCF_014649495.1). Classification (GTDB taxonomy): domain Bacteria; phylum Actinomycetota; class Actinomycetes; order Streptomycetales; family Streptomycetaceae; genus Streptomyces; species Streptomyces filipinensis. The sequence goes on from NZ_BMTD01000008.1 coordinate 33,616, forward strand.
CACCAGGCCCTGGCGGAGGGACTCGCCGTAGCGGCCACCGGCGTCCACCAGGTCGATCAGGTCGGTCATCGGCGCCCCCCGGGCCCAGCCCCAGCCGTCGTTGTGGATGTCGACGCTGAACGCCGCCTGGCGGCGGCGGAAGCGGCCCCCGCGCAGGTCGGTGATGCCGCCCGTGCAGTTCGTGCCCCGGAAGGTGCCGGCCACCTCCGGGAGCAGGGCCCACGCCAGCAGGTAGGCGTGGTCCATGAAGTTCCGCCCCATCAGGCCACTGGAGCTGCGCAGGCCCGAGGCCAGCATCAGCCGGGGGTTCTCGACCGCGTTGGCGGCCAGGATGAACAGCCGGCCCCGGGCTCGCATGGTGGTGAAGTCGGCGCTGTCGGGCCGGTCGTAGTGGCGGTACTCGATCTCGGTCACCCGTCGCGTCTGCTCGTCGACGTGCACCTTGTAGGCCACCGCCTGGGCCACCAGGTCGACCCGGCCGCTCTGGAGGGCCACCGCGAGGGTCTTGCCGGCGTGGTATTTGGCCTGCACCGGGCAGATGGGCACGCAGTTGTTGTTGCCCTGGCACCGCCCGCCGACCTCGACCTGGTAGGTGCTCACCGCGCCTCGCGGCACGTAGCCCTTCCCGCCGTCGAAGGCCGGGTTCGGTATCCCGTTCCGCCCCTGCGGGAACGGCCGTACCCGCAGCTCGCGCCGCTCCCCGTCGAGCTCGACCGGCATCCCGTCGAGGTCCTTGGCGACCATCCGGTCCAGGTAGGACAGGGGCAGCCCCTTCATCGGGAACACATAGCCCTCGTCGAAGGTCATCCCGAGGTAGGCCTGGTCCTCCACGTCGGCGGAGACGCCGATCTCGCGTTCGGCCTCGTTGTAGTACGGGGCGAGGTCCTCGTAGGTGAGCGGCCAGTCGGCCCCCTCGCCGTAGAGCGTGTGCATGCGGAAGTCCTCGGGGAGCATCCGCAGGGTCTTGGCCTCCCAGTGCATGGTGGTGCCGCCGAGGACCCGGGTGTAGGTGGTGTCCGTGGCGAAGGGCCCGCTCTGGACGAGGTAGGCCGAGGCGTCGGGCGCGCCCGGGGAGATGCGCCGTGCGTCGGTGCCACGGGGCATCGGGGCGCCTGCGACCACCGGGTAGGGGGACTGGTTGTCCTTGCCGGCAGCCGAGTAGAAGCGGTCGAGGTAGCTCTCGTAGCCCCTCAGGGTGAGGTCCTCGGCCGGGCCCGCTTCGAGTATCAGTACCCTCTTGCCGGCGTCGCTCAGCCGCGAGGCGATGAGGGCGCCGGCGATCCCGCCGCCGACGATGACGGCGTCGTAGAGGACTTCGGCCGCCGCCGCGGGGGCGGTTCGCTTCGCCGCCCCCTCGGGGAACTTCGCGTACATGGGGCAGTCACTCCTCCGCTGCCGGGCGCGGTCGGGACCGGTGTGGGGTTGAGGATTCGAGTCGGTCGGCCATGGGTCACACGGCCTCGGCCCGGGCCCGCATGGCGGACAGGTAGGCGGCGTAGCTCCACGTCAGGTTGTGCACACTGCGCTCGAAGCCGGTGGTGCCGTCGAACTGCTCGGAGAGCTCCAGGTTGTCACTGTGGTAGATGACGGCCTGCACCATGGCGTCACCGGTCGCCGTCAAGGCGGCGGCCGCTGCCGCCGGGGCCGTCGACGCGTCGATGCCGGACTGGGCGAAGAAGGGTGCGGACAGGTCGTCCACAGGCACCTTGCCGCTCGACTTGATCGTGGCGGCCAGCTTGTAGTGCAGCTCGGCGACGTTGCAGGTGGAGAGGGCCCACGGGTGGCCGCCGAGCACCGGGTGCGCGGTGTCACCGTCGTAGACGTCACCCGGGTAGCGGCCGAACAGCGGCCCGATACCGAAGCTGTCCTTGTCGGCCTTGTTGATCGGGTAGAAGGCGATGCCGCCCTCCTCCCACTGCGAGCGCAGTTGGGCCGCTGTGGCCAGCAGCTTGGGGTCGGTGACGGGAACGGCGCCGTAGACGGCCGACTGGACGATGTCGATGTTCGGGTCGTAACCGCTGACGACCGGGTTCTGGGGCGAGGGCTGGGACCCGTCACCGGGATCGGCCAGCATGCTCACGTACTTGCTCCCGTCCCAGTGGCCTGCAAGGGCCTGGCGCAGCCACTTGACGGCGGGCCGCAGTCCGGTGGGCTTGTCGATGCCGACGATGGTCGAGGCCTGGATCTCCTCGAAGCAGCGCAGCTGGGCGGAGCGGGCGAAGAAGCTGTACCCGTTGTGCTCCTCCCACAGGTTCGTGGTGGGGCCCTGGTAGACGCCGAGGAGGTAGGCCACGTTCGCGTTCACCAGGTCGACCGCCCGCTTCTGGGTGCCGACGTCGAGCTGGTCGTAGGCGGCCAGGATGGTGATCGTCTGCAGGGCCGGCCCGTCGTTCTGCTCGGTCCACGGGCGGGCGTCCCCCGCGATGTTGAAGCAGGCGTGCCCCTTGGTCAGCGGCGGCTGGGTGTTGGAGTGGCAGAGGTCGGCGAACTGCACGTAGTCGTTGAGCGTCTGCACCGTCCCGCCCGGGCGGGTGGGCATGCCGGCCTGGGCCACCTCCATGGCCGTGATGGCCCCGTCGCGCACCCAGTTGAAGACGTAGTCCTCGTCGATGCCGGGGGTGTCGGCCGGGAAGGAGGGGGCGGCGATGATGCAGCCCGGCTTCGAGTTCCGGGACACGTCGCCCGGCGACTGCGGGTCGCTGAAGACGAAGCCGTCACTGGCGATGTTCCGGAACATGAAGGTGTACATGATCGGCACGAGCGACGGCAGATCTACCGCTCCCGGAGCGAAGGAGATCTGGACGTTCGCCCGCGCTCGGGAAGTGCCGGCCGGTCGGTTCGAGCGGGCCGGCGTGCTGGATTCGGACATTGCTGAACTCCCCCGTTGTCTTTCGGGCGGGACTATCGGATTCGGTCGGCACCCCGGCCACGTGGATCGAAAGGCTTGGACCGAGTGCGCCCATGAGTTACGCCCATCGGGTGTGTGAGCTTGCGGGGCGAGCAAGCCGGATGGACGGAACAATAGGATGCAGATTGTTCATGAGGACTTCGATGGTGTCAGGCTGCGCGGTTCATATCGCTGCCGGTAATGCCTGACGCGAAGATTGTTGTCACGTCAGCAGCGGTGTGCGGGAACCATCGAGATCGCCCAGTGGGCCGTGGGCGCGTTCCGGTCGACTCGGTCGACCTGGGCACACGAGCCGGCCGTGCCCTGGCGGCCGCGGCAGGCCCTCTCGTGAGCCACCCGCGCGGAGTGGCCGGAAGGACGCGCGGGCAGCCACGGGGCCTCCCGTGACCGGACGGGTTACGCATATCTGAGTAACCGTCAGAATGCCTTGTACGTAAGCGACTTCTCAGGCGGCGCGCAGCCCCACGGGACTCCGGCGGCGTCGCACGCCTGTCAGGCGGGGCGGGCGGACCGGTCGCCTCGGAGCCGGCTTCTCGCCCTGGGGACGGGGCGAGTGGAGGGGCGCACGGCAACGCCGTCAGGCCTGCGAGGAGACCCTGAATCACGTACCCGAGTCGACGCCATTCCCCTAATCGCATTAATAGGGAATGCATTCCTTCGCCCCCCGTTTTCTCACAAGCGCGCGACGCAGAGACTTTCCGGCAGCGGGTCCCATGGCAGCTTTTCACTGAACGGCATGGAGGAATTTTTGAAGCAGCTGAGACGTGACCGTTCCACGCGATGCGTATGCCGCTTGGCGTGCCTTTATCTTTGCGTACCGCAGGCTACAGTTAGCCGGGCAGGCACCGCAAGAGAAAATTCCAATGTTGCGCATGAGGTTGGAATAAACGAGTGCAACTTACTGGTGCATAACTGTGCGCCGAATCCTGAGGGTGCGCGACCCGGCGTCGACAAGTCCGGACCGGTCAGGGCGTCGGGCGCTTCCGCTCGGGCCTGCCCTTACGGTCTCGCTCCTGCAGCAGCCGCCCGGTCTGTGCGGACACCGGCGCGGCCAGCAGGGCGGTGACCAGGTCGACCAGCCGGCTGGTGAACAACCGGTCGTCCCTGCGGGGGCGTCCGGCGGCCCGGGCGGCGAGTTCGGCGTGGCAGAACCTCATGGCGGTGAAGCGGGTGTGGAACACCGCGGTCGACTCAGGAGCCAGTAGCGGCTCCACCAGGCGCCGCCAGGGATAGATGCTCGACCCCTCGGTCACGACGGCCTCGACCAGGGGTTCGGGGCGGTTGAGCAGTTCGGCCACGATCTGCAGGAACGCGCGGCCGCCGTCGGGGTCGGCGAGTTTCGCGGCGGCCGGCAGCACCAGTGCGGCGGCGAGGGATCGGAGGTCCATGGCGCCGCTGTCCTCGTACTGCTGCAGCAGCACCTCCCGGCTGGCGTCCACCGCGGGGAGGTGCTTGTCGAGCACGGCGCGCAGCAGACCCGCCCGGTCGCCGAAGTGGTATTGCAGGGCCATCGCGTTGCGCTGGCCGGCGGCCCGCTTGATCTCGTTGAGTGACGCACCGTCGACACCCTTCGCCGCGAACAACTGCTCGGCGGCCCGGATGAGGGTGGCGCGCGTGTCACCCGCCTTCCGGCTGCGAGGCGACGTGGCCTGCGTCTCATGTGCTGTCACGGATGCCCATGCTAGCGTCGCCCCGCCGAAGTAATACACGTGCATTAATGACTGATAAAGGCGCCTTGGTGCGCCGCGGGAGTCAATCCAGTGAAGGCACTGACCTACCACGGCCCCCACGACATCCGCTTCGAGGATGTCCCCGACCCGGCCGTCACCAGTCCCACCGACGCGGTCATCCAGGTGACCACGGCCGGCATCTGCGGCAGCGACCTGCACATCTACGGCGGTCACGGGTTCACCCCGGAAACCGGTTACACCCCGGGACACGAGTGCGTCGGCGTGGTCACCGACACCGGCGACCGGGTCAGCCGGTTCAAGCCGGGTGACCGCGTCCTGGTGCCCGCCTCGGTCGGCTGCACGCTGTGCGGAACCTGCGCGAAGGGACTCACCGCCAGGTGCGAGCGAGCGCAGGCGCCGACGGACCTCTGTTACGGAGTGAGCCCGCACCTTCCGGGAAGTCAGGCCCAGTTCCTCGCCGTGCCCCATGCCGATGTCAACCTGGTGCACCTGCCCGAGGGCATCTCGGACGAGGCGGCCGTCGTTCTGACGGACAACGCCCCCACGGCCTGGTACGGCTGCCGCCGGGCCCGCATACAGCCCGGCGAAACGGTTCTTGTCATCGGCCTGGGCCCGGTCGGCCTCATGGCCGCACAGTCCGCCTTCATGATGGGCGCGGCCCGCGTCCTGGGTGTGGACCTGGTCGCGGAGCGCCGCGCCTTCGCCGAAACCCTGGGCGTCGAGCCCGTCGAGGGCGAGGACGCGCGAACGGCCGTGCGGGAGATGACGGCAGGGCGCGGACCGGATGCCGTGGTGGAGGCCGTGGGCTCGGACGCCACCATCGGGCTGGCCCTCAAAACCGTCCGGCAGGCAGGACGGGTCAGCGTCATCGGTGTCAGCCAGAGCAAGGCCTTTCCCTTTCACATGGGACTGGCGCAGATCAAGGAGCTGGAGTTCGCCATCGGCCTGTGCTCGATCCATTACGAACTTCCCGCCCTGATCCCCCTCGCCCAGGCCGGCCGGATCACCCCGGAGGCCGTGGTCTCCCACCGCCTCGGCCTGTCCGAAGGCCCCGCGGCGTACGAACTGTTCCACAGCCGCGCCGCAGGTGTCCGCAAGATCCTCCTCGACCCCTCCCGTTGATCCGCCGCCGTGGGCCGGTCCCCGTCCGGGGGAACGGCATCGTCCCTGAAACGTGACCCACAGCAGGCTTACAGGCATCCCAACCAGTCGGTATGGTACGCGGCCCGAAGGCTTCCTCCCCCCGTTCACCTCCACGGATTCGAGCCGTGATGGAAGGCCAGGCCATGACATACGCCGACGAGAACCAGCACCCGCCATCAGGGCCGGCCGGATCGCCCTGGTCCCGCCCCGAGCCCCAGTGGTACGGATACGACGCCCCCGGACACGACTGGTACGGACAAGCCACGTGGGACGAGCCTGCGCCGCAGGCTCGTCCCCACCAGGACGACCTGACCGCCCTGCGCTCGGCGTACCGGCTGCTCCGCCGGATCTCCACGCTGACCGCGCTCGGCTCCTTCGTGGTGTACGTCGTACTGTCCTGCTCCGCGCCGGGCCTGATGGGGGCCAAGATCGCCGGGGAGCTGAGCCTGGGAATGGCCCTGGGAGTCCTCCAGCTCGTGGTCACCTTCGCGGCGGTCCACTGGTACGGACGCAGCGCACGACGCTCGGTGGATCCGCTGGCCCGTGTCATCAGGGAACGGACGGCCCCCGCCGGCGGCAACGCGGGAGCGGTGAGATGAACGACTTCAGTTCCGGGACGCAGGCCAGCGTCCTCATGCTGTTCACCGCCCTGGTCACCCTCACGCTGCTGATGTGCGTGATGGCCGGCCCGGACCGCGACGATCTGACGAACTTCTACACCGGCTACCGCTCGCTCACCCCGCTCAAGAACGGCCTCGCCATCGCGGGTGACTACATCTCCGCGGCCACGGTGCTGAGCACCACCGGCATCGTCGCGCTCGCCGGGTACGACGGCTACGTCCTCGCGGTCAGCACGGCCCTGTCTCTCGTCCTGCTGATGTTCCTGCTGGCCGAACCCCTGCGCAACGCCGGCAGGTTCACCATGGGCGACGTCCTGGCACGCACCATGCCGGGGCGGGCGGTGCGTGTCGCCGCCTGTGTGGTGACGCTCGCGGCCACCCTGCCGTTCCTCGTCGTCCAGCTCTCCGGGGCCGGGTCGCTGCTCACCTTCATCCTGAACCTGCCGCACGTGGCCGGTGCCAGGACGGTGTGCATCGTCATCGTAGGCAGCCTGATGATCATTTACGCGGCGCTCGGCGGGATGCGGGGCACCGCGTTCATTCAGATGATCAAGATCGTGCTCCTGCTCGGCACCAGCGCCGTCGTCGCCGTCCTGGTCCTGAACCGCTTCGACTGGAGCCCGGGCGAACTGCTCAGGGCCGCCCAGCACGGCAGCGGCGCGGGCCCCGCCTTCCTCCAGCAGGGCCTTCAGCTGGGCACCTCGGCCGCCGAGCGGCTGGACTTCATCGGTCTCCAGATCACCGTGGTCCTCGGTGTCGCCTGCCTGCCCCACATCACGATGCGCCTGTACTCCGCCCAGGACGTGCCGGCGGTGCGCCGTTCCATGTCGTGGGCGGTGGGCACGGTCACCACGTTCTGCCTGCTCGTGATCATCCTGGGAACGGGCGCGGCGGCGCTGGTGGGATCGCGGTACATCACCGCGGCCGACCCACAGGGCAGGACATCGGTCCTCATGCTGTCCCAGGTGCTCGGCGGGGCACCCGGCTCCGCGGGCACGACGATCCTCTACTCGGCCGTGGCGGGCGTCGTCTTCATCACCTTGCTGTCGTCGGTCGCGGGGATGACCCTGGCCGCGGCCTCCTCGCTCGCCCACGACCTGTTCGCCCATGCGGTGCGGCGGGGTCTCTCGAAGCCGCGTACGGAGATGACGGTGGCGGTGTGGACGAGCGTGGGCGTGGGAATTGTCGCCATCGGGCTCTCCGTCCTGGTCCAGAACTGGAACGTCGGGGTGCTGACCACGCTGGCCATCTGCATAGGCGCCTCGGCGGTGGCGCCCGCGCTCACCTACTCCCTGTTCTGGCGCGGATTCACCCGCACCGGCCTGCTCGCCACCCTCTACGGCGGAGCGGCCTGCGCGATGCTGCTGATGGTCTTCTCCAGGGCCGTTTCGGGCACGCCGACCGCCGTCTTCCCGAACGCCGACTTCGACCTGTACCCCCTGCAGTCCGCCGGACTCGTGTCCGTCCCGTTCGGCTATCTGGCGGGCTGGCTGGGCAGCCGCCTCGATCACCGGCGCCGCGCCGCCGTCAGCCGGGAGAACCGGCGGCTCTACGAGGAGAGCGAGGCGCGGCTGCTCGCCGCGGCCGAGTGACACGGCGGCGGGAACCCCGCGAGGGCCGGAGACGGTCAGGCGAACGTACCGGTCAGGGATTGTTCGGTCCACACGGTCTTGCCCTCGCGGGTGTACCGGGTGCCCCAGCGCTCGGTCATCTGGGCCACCAGGAACAGGCCTCTCCCGCCCTCGTCGGTGGTACGGGCGTGGCGCAGGTGGGGTGAGGTGTGGCTGGAGTCGCTGACCTCGCACACCAGACACCGTTCACGGATCAGGCGCAGGGTCGCAGGACCGCCTGCATAGCGGTAGACGTTGGTGACCAGCTCACTGGCGATCAGCTCGGTCGTGAACGCCAGGTGTTCCAGGCCCCATTCGCTCAGCTTGGCCGAGGTCAGTGCCCGGGCCCGGGCGGCGCTGGCGGGCTCCGAGGGAAGACTCCAGGAGGCGACGTCGTCCGGTGACAGCATCCGGGTGCGGGCGATCAGCAACGCGACGTCGTCGGCGGGGCGCGCGGGCACGAGTGCGTCGACCACCGCCTGGCACGTCCGTTCCAGCGCGTTCGCGGGGCGGGCGAGTGCCGCACACAGCTTGGCCAGACCCAGGTCGGTGTCGATCTGCCGTTCGCCGATGAGTCCGTTGGTGTACAGGCACAGCAGGCTGCCCTCGGCCAGTTCGACGTCCCGGGCCTCGAAGGGCAGGCCGCCCACGCCGAGTGGTGGGCCGGCGGGCAGGTCGAGCACGGCCGCCTGTCCGTCCGGAGCGGTCACCACCGGCGGCGGGTGGCCGGCCCGGGCCCCGGTGCATCGCCCGGAGACCGGGTCGTACACGGCGTACAGGCAGGTGGCACCGACGACCTGCTCGCCCACGGGCCGTTCGCCGACCGCTTCCTGTTCGGCCGCCAGGAGGTCGACCAGGTCGTCGAGACGGGACAGCACTTCGTCCGGTTCCAGGTCGAGGCTGGCCAGCGTGTGTACGGCGGTGCGCAGCCGGCCCATCGTGGCGGCAGCGTGGATGCCGCGTCCCACCACGTCGCCGACGACGAGGGCGACCCGTGTCCCGGACAGCGGAATCACGTCGAACCAGTCGCCGCCCAGGCCCGGGGCCGCGCTGGCCGGCAGGTACCGCAGGGCCACCTCGACGGCCGACTGGTCCGGAACCGCCCGGGGCAGAAGGCTGCTCTGCAAGGTGAACGCGGTCTGTTGCTGCTGGGTGAAGCGCCTGGCGTTGTCGATGGAGACGGCGGCGCGCGAGGCGAGTTCCAGGGCGAGAGTGAGGTCGTCCGCTTCGAACGGATCCGGGCGACGCGAACGCCACAAGGTCATCACGCCCAGCACGAGGCCACGCGCGGCGACCGGTACCACGATCAGCGAGTGGGCGCTCAGGTCCGGAGCGTGAGCCCCCTGCCGGCCTTCCGTCGAGAACCAGTCCGCCGAGAGAACCGGTTCCAGGACGGGCCGCCCTTCGGCCAGGCATCTGGCCTGCGGTGTGCCCGGCGCGAACTGGACCGGCTCGCCCTGGGGGTGGGGCGGACCGGCTTGCTGGGCACCGACGCCGCAGGCTCCCACCCGCACCACGGGCCCTGCCAGGGCCTGCGCCGGTTCCTCCCCGCGGGTCACCGGCTGCAGCAGGTCCACCGACGCATGGTCGGCGAGGTGAGGCACCATCACCTCGGCGAGTTCCCGGGCGGTCTCCGCCACGTCGAGGGTCGTTCCGATACGGCTGCCCGCCTGGTCGAGGAGCGCGAGCCGACGCTGGGCCTGATGGCGTTCGGTGATGTCCTCGATCATCTCGGCCACCCCCAGGACGCGGCCGGAGGGATCCTCCATCGGGAAGGACGAGACCATCGCGACGCGCTCGCGTGCCGGATCCCACTCCAGGCGGACGAACTGCTCGGAGTAGACCATCGGCCTTCCGGTCTCCATCACCTGACGCACCCGGTCCACGGCCCTGCGGGCGTCGTCCGGGAGGAGGTAACAGCCGGTGGACAGCCCCCGGAACTCCGCTGCCGGGACACCGGTGAAGCGTTCGATGGCCCGGTTGACCCTGAGCAGCCTCAGGTCGGGGCCGTGGACGACCAGGCCGATGGGGCACCGGCGGTACAACCCGTCGAGCACCGCGCGGTCCCTTTGCCACTCCAGGACGTCGGCCGTGGACGCCCCGGCGAGGAGCCACTCACGGATCCCGTCGCCGCGTGAGAGCGGCTGGGCCCTGAGCCCCATCTCCACGATCTGCCCATCGCGGTGCCGCAGGTTCAGGACCCCGTGCCAGCCGCCGGCTCTCCTGCAGCGCACCGCGGCCTCCCCCACGGCCGGCAGGTCGCCGGGGTCGGCAAGCACCTCGGATGCCGGACGACCGATCACGGCTGCCACCGGATGGCCGAGCAGTTCCTCGGCCCGCCGGTTCCATCCGACCACGACTCCCCGGTCGTCGAGCACCGCCAGGGCGGCGAGGTGCGGGGCGAACGGATCGTCGTGGCTCTCGCCGGACTCCTTCATGCGCTTCTCCACCGCTGGACTCCACCTTGCACTCGGTCGTTCCGCACTTCTCCCGCGCACGCCGGCCTGCCAATGTCATGCAAGCAGCTCACGGAGGTGTCCCCAGCTCACGTGCCGCCAGGGCCCAGCTGAGCTCCACCGCGGTGTCCGGAGCGTCCAGGCTGGTGCCGGTCAGCTCCTCGAACCGACGCAGCCGGTAGCGGACGGTGTTGACATGGACGTGTGCGCTGCGGGCGACGTCGCGGATGTGCCGTCCCTTCTCCAGGTATCCCCGCACCGACTCCTCGATGAGGGCACCGAACTCCCCCTCCGCCTCCAGTGGGCGCAGATAGCGGTCGAGCAGCAACTCGGCGAGTTCCGGCTCGGCGACGACGGCCACCCGCCAGGACAGGTCGGCGAGGTCGTACACGCCGCGCCGTCCGTACGCACGGGCGGCTTCCAGCAGCCTGCCGGCGGCGCGGAAGGAGTGGTGCACCGCGGCCAGGTCCGTCGCCGGGCCGAGCCCCGCCGTCACCTCCAGGTCACCGGTGCGCGGCTTCTGCTCGACGACTCCGACGACAGCCTCGTCCAGCACGGTGAGCAGCGCCACCCGGCCGTTCCTGCGGCCGTGGGAGTCCAGGGAGCGTTCCAGCGCGTCCGGGCCGGAGGTACCGTGAGGGACGGCCCTGATCGCCCGGTACGGCCGCGCCAGGTCCAGTCCGTAGATCGCCGCACCGCTGTGGATCTCCGCCGCGCTCAGCGTCCCGTAGAGCAGTCCGCGCAGGAAGTCGGCGCGGCGGCGGGCGTCGAGCAGGGCGGAGGCGACCTCCGCCTGCCGGTGGACGGCGGCGATCTGCAGGCTCCCGGCGTCCGCCAGCTCCCACAGGCGCTTGGTGCGGTCGACGACGAGGCCGGGATCCAGGCCGCGTCCGGTGGCCTCGGCGAGGAACAGATCCCGTATCGCGCTCAGCGCCTGGCGGAAGGCGGGCAGCCCGTCGCCGAGCGGCACGCCCCGGTCGACCCGGTCCCGGGCCACGTCGGCTTCGTCGAAGTCCTCCGGCGCGGGCACCGTCCCGTCTCGCACCACGGTGAGGGCCCGCTGGAAGTGCCGATGCCAGATCTGGTCCAGGAGGTCCCGTGGGACCGCGCGGTAGGACGGGATGTGGTCCGTCAGATCCGCGTGCAGGCGCCCGCCCATGTGCCCCTGCTGCGCGGCCATCGCGGCGATGACCCGTTCGAGGGACACCGCCGCGCCCGGCTGTCCGGGCATGGTCCTCACCTCCGCCCGGCCGGTACCGGCCGTTGTGTGACTGAACAATATGCCGCCCTCCGGCCTTGGCCGGGGAGCCGTCGACAGCCGGCCGTCCCCCGAAGCACAGTGGCACGGCGGCCAGAGCGGCGGATCGGCGGGCGTGCAGCGCGGCGCCGACCGGCGTGCCGGCAGCCGCCGCCGTGGTACGGACCCACCCAGACGAACAGTGCGGAGACCACCATGACCCACGAGCACCATCAGCGACCCCACCCCGCCACCGACGCCGGTCCGCGCCTCTCGCCGCTCGCCGAGGACGGCTGGGACCCTGCCACCCGGGAGCTGCTCGCCCCTGTTCCCCGGGACGCCGACGGCCGCCCCGCCAACGTCTTCACCACTCTGGTGCGGCACCCCGGCCTGTTCCGGCACTTCCTGCCGTTCGGCAGCCATCTGCTGCGCGACGGCCGTCTCGCGGACCGGACCCGGGAACTGCTCATTCTGCGCACCGCCTACAACACCCGGGCGCCCTACGAATGGGGACGGCACGTGCCGCTGGCCAGGGCCGCCGGGGTCACCGACGAGGAGATCCGGCGGGTCGGCGCGGGCCCGGACGCCCAGGGGTGGCCGCCTGGCGACGTCCACCTGCTGCGTGCCGCCGACGAACTGCACCGGGACGCACGTCTGTCCGCGGCCACCTGGTCCGCGCTCGCCGCCGACCACGACGAGGCGCAGCTGATCGAAATCACCATGCTCGTCGGTCAGTACCACATGGTCGCGTTCTTTCTGAACTCCGCCGGTACGGAGCTCGAACCCGACTACGAGGGTGAAACCCTGCCGGCACCCGCCGGGGCCGGCGCGGACGCGACGGAAAGGGCGCACGGCGATGTCTGAGACCCGGCGAGGCGTGACCCGCCCGGTCGGCCTCCTGACCGGCCGGAAGGTACTGGTCGTCGGTGCGGGCACCCGGTCCAGCGACGATCCTGAGGCCCCGGTGGGCAACGGTCGGGCGGTGGCGGTGCTCGCCGCCCGCGAGGGAGCGGCCGTGGCCTGCGCCGACGTCTCCCCCTCCGCCGCGGCGGCCACCGCCGCCCTGGTCGGCGAGGAGGGCGCCCGAGGCCTCGCTGTCGTCGGTGACGCCACCGATCCCGGCCGGTCCTCGGCGATGGTCGCCGAGGCCCGCCGTGGGCTCGGCGCCCTCGACGCGATCGTGGTCAACGTCGGGATCGGCCTCGGCGCGGGCCTGGCGGACACCTCGCCGGAGCAGTGGGAGCGCGTGCTCTCGGTCAACCTGGGCGCCCCCTTCCTCGCCGCCAAGTACGGACTGCCCGCGCTCGACGACGGAGGATCGGTCGTCTTCGTCGGTTCCGTGGCCGGGCTGCGCGCGGCCACCGACTCGCCCGCCTACGACAGCTCCAAGGCGGGCCTGTTCGGACTCACCCGTCATGTGGCCAAGGAGGGTGGGCCACGCCGGATCCGCGCCAACCTGGTCGTCCCGGGCCTGATCGACACCCCGATGGGCCGTGAGGCCTCCGCCCGGCGGGCGTCGCGTTCCGGCTCGTTCAGCCGCACACACCTCGGGCGTCAGGGCACGGCCTGGGAGGTGGCCGAAGCCGTCATCTTCCTGCTCTCCCAGCGCGCCTCCTACATCACCGGGCAGAGCCTGGTGGTGGACGGAGGGTTGAACGCCGTCTGAGTGCTCCGGTCCGTGATGACTGAGCGGGGGCGGTCCCCCGGTGCCAGGGCACCGTCCGGGACCGCCCCCGCCGTCTCACTCAGCCGGCGGACCGAACTCCTTACGGGTGTCCACCGGCTTGCCGAACAGCTGCCACCGCTGCCCCTTGAACCGCATCAGCTGCATCGTCTCCAGCGGGAAGGCATCCCCCGGGCCTGTGGACATGGTGACTCCGGGCAGCAGGAGCCCCACCTTCACGTCCTTCAGGTGGCGCACCGCGTCCCGCAGCCCCTCCCTGGTCGGGCACTTCATGGTGTCCAGGGCCTGGTGCAGGCTGGAGGCGACGGCCCAGCCGTAGGCGTTGAACTGGTTGGCCGGGTCGGCGTCGGGGGCGTACTTGTGCAGGGCGCTCGTGTAGGTCTTCATCTCGGGGTCGTTCGCCCACCGCGGGTCCGCGGGGTCCTTGAAGTAGGTGGCCGAGACCACGCCCTGGACGTTCTTGAACCCGACGGGCTGGAGCACGGCGGTGGACGAGGCCACGTTGTTCACGATGTGCAGCGGGTTCCACCTGGTGTTCCTGGCGTCGGCCGCGAGGGCCTGGCTGCCGAACTTGGGGGTGGTGACGTCCAGCAGCACGTCCGCCCTGGAACGGGCGAGGCTCGCCATCTGCGCCGACACGGAAGGGTCGGTGACCTCGTAGCTCTCCTTGGCGACGACCTTGATGCCGCTGCCGGCGACGGCCTTCTCGAACCCGCCGAGCAGGTCCTTGCCGAAGTCGTCGTTCTGGTAGAGGACCGCGACCCTGGCCTTGGGCCTGGCCTCCTTGAGGTACTTGGCGTACACCCGTGCCTCGGCCACGTAGCTGGGCTGCCACCCGATGGTCCAGGGGTGCTTGGCGTCCGTGCCCCAGGCGGAGGCACCCGTGGCGACGAAGGGCTGTGGCACCTTCTGCTGGTTGAGGTAGTCCCACACCGCTGCGGTGGACGGGGTGCCCAGGGTCTGGAACACGGCGAAGACCTTCTCCTGCTCGACGAGTCTGCGGGCCTCCTCCACCGCCTTGGGCGGCTGGTAGCCGTCGTCGCGGACGATGAACCGGACCTTGCGGCCGTCTATGCCGCCCTTGTCGTCGACGTACCTGAAATAGGCGGCCACCCCCTTGCTGATCGTGCCGTACGCGGAGGCCGGTCCCGACAGCGGGTAGATCCCGCCCAGCGTGATGGTCTTGTCGGTGATGCCCGTGGTCTGCTGGCCCTTGCAGGCACCGCCGGCGGCGGTGTCCTGGTCGTCGTGTCCTCGCTGGGTTCCGCAGGCGGTCGCGGTGAGCAGGGCGGCGGCGGCGACCGCGGCCGCCCGCCAAGCGGTGGTCTTGCGCATGTGACTCATTCCTTTTCCGTGCGGGGCGGTGCGCCCACGGGTTCGGCGTCGACGACCGCGGGGTCCGCGGGGCCGGGGGTCGCGAAGGGCCCGTCTCCGGCCTGGGGTTCCGGCCGCGCGTCGGGCGGGGACCCGGTCTCGGGTGTCCGGTCGGGTGCGGCGGCCGGGCGGGGCAGGCGGCGGGCGACAAGGCCCCGGACTCGGCCCGGCAGACCGGCCAGTCCCGTCGGCGCCACGTACATCACCGCGATGATCAACAGGCCGAACACCACACCCGGGGCGGCCTCGTCGAGGTCCTGGGACACGCTCGGCACGTACATCACGAACGCCGCCCCCAGCAACGGTCCGTACAGCGAGGCGAGCCCACCGACCACCAGGCCCGCCAGCAGGGTGACGGACAGCACGAAGCTGAAGGAGTCGGGCGAGACGAAGCCGATCACCCAGGTGTACAGGCACCCGGCCACACCCGCGAACATCGCGCTCCACGCGAAGGCGAGGGTCTTGTGCAGCGACAGCCGTACGCCCATGACCTCCGCGGCGCTCTCGTTGTCCCGCAGGGCCAGCAGTGCCCGGCCGACCCGGGACCGCAGCAGGTTGCGGGCGAGCAGCAGGGCCACCGTGGTGACGACGAGGACGACGAAGTACGTCCACTGGTCCTCGGCCAGCCCGCTCCACGCGGGAGGCTGCAGCTTCTCCACGGTCAGGCCCATGGAACCGCCGGTCAGCGGTTCGAGGCGCTTGAGCAAGGGTGGCAGGAACACCGCGAACGAGAGGGTGACCAAGGCGAGGTACAGGCCGCGCAGCCGCAGCGCGGGCACTCCGAAGCCCAGACCCAGCAGGAAGCATCCCGCGGCCGCCACCGGCAGCGTGGCCAGGTGGCCGGTGTCGTGACGGTCGAGCATGACCGCCGCCGTGTACGCCCCGGCCGCGAAGAACGCGCCGTGCCCGAGCGAGATCTGCCCGCCGAAGCCGACCAGCAGGTTCAGGCCGGAAAGCGCCACGGCGTACAGGAGCACCATGGTCAGCTGGAAGACCTGGAAGGGGGCGAAGTAGAACGGTACGTAGCCGGCGGCGGCCGCCGCGAGCAGCACCGTGAGTGTGGCCCGCAGGCGCCGGACGCGGTCCGTGCCGAGGGTGGTGACGATCGTTCTCACGCGCGCTCCACCGCCGCCCGTCCGAAGAGGCCCTGGGGCCGTACCAGAAGCACCGCCAGGATGATCACCAGGGGGACGCCCACCTTCAGATCGGCGCCGATGACGTCGACGTACGCCCCGGTCAGCGTCTCGGCGACGCCCACGAACAGGCCGCCGACGACCGCGCCCACCGGGCTGTCGAAGCCCCCGAGGGTCGCCGCGGCGAAGGCGTAGACCAGCACTCCGCCCATCATGTTGGGCTCCAGGAACAGCACCGGGGCGACGAGCACGCCCGACACCGCGCCGACCGTGGCGGCCAGCCCCCAGCCGAGCATCAGCACCCGGCCCACCCGGATGCCCGACAGCCGGGCGGAGGCCGGATTGCCGGCGACCGCCCGCATGACCAGGCCGATGGAGGTGTGCTGGAACAGCAGGTACAAAAGCCCCATCACGACGGCCACCACAGCGATCATCCCGAGCGTCGACCAGTCCAGGCGCACCCCTGCCAGGTACAGCCCGCCGTCGGGGAACGGCTGCGGGAAGTCCTTCACCGTGAAGGACCAGACCAGGCCGGCCAGCGCGTTGACGAAGATGAACAGGCCGACCGTGACGATGACCACCGTCAGCTCGGGCGCGCCCTGCACGGGCCGGATGACGAGCCGCTCGACCAGCATGCCCCCGGCGAAGGACACCGCGAGGGTGACCGGCAGCGCCAGCCAGAACGGCATCCCGGACGCCACCAGCTGCCAGGCGACGTACGTCGAGAGCATGGCCAGCTCGCCCTGCGCGAAGTTCACGATGCCGGTGAACCGGTGGATCAGCACCAGGGCCAGCGCCAGGCTCGCGTACACCGCGCCGGAGCCCAGACCCTCCACCACTTGCTGGAGAAGATCGGTCACGACGCTCACCCGGCCTTCCGGGCGAGGGCGGAGACACCGAGGTACACCTCGGCGACCTGCCCGTCCTCGCGGATCTGCCGTGCCGGTCCGGACAGCACCAGGCGGCCGGCCTCCAGTACGTGCGCCCGGTGCGCGATGTCCAGCGCGAGCTGGGCGTTCTGCTCGACGACGACCACGGTGGTGCGTTCCTCCTCGTTGACGGTCCGGACGATCTCGAACAGCTCGCGGGTGACGAGCGGGGCGAGCCCCAGGGACGGCTCGTCCAGGAGGAGCAGCGTGGGCCGCAGCATCAGCGCTCTGCCGATGGCGAGCATCTGCTGCTCCCCGCCGCTGAGGCTGCCCGCGGCCTGACCCGACCGCCGGCGCAGCCTGGGGAAGTGGCCGTAGACCCGTTCCAGGTCGGCCGCCACGGCCGCTCGCTCGACGCGGCTCCGCCGCCACAGACCGCCGCGCAGGTGGGCGCCGATGCGCAGGTTCTCCTCCACGGTCAGGTCGTTGAAGGTGCCCCGGCCCTCGGGGACGTGCGCGACGCCGAGGCGGGCGGCGTGCTCGGGCGAGCGGCCCAGCAGTTGCGTGCCGTTCAGGGTGACGGAGCCACGGCCGCGGACCATGCCGCACAGCGCCCGCAGGGTCGTGGTCTTGCCCGCGCCGTTGGGTCCGAGGACCGCGCAGACCTCGCCGCGGGCGACGGAGAAGTCCAGGCCCTGGAGCACGTGGGCCTGGCCGTATCCGGCGTGCAGGCCGGAGACCGTCAGGAAGTCCGCCTCCGCCGTCGCCTCGGTCCCGGTGGGCTCGCTCATACGGCCACCCCCAGGTACGCCTCGACGACCGCGGGGTCGCGCTGGATCTCCTCCGGCGCGCCCTCGGCGATCTTGCGGCCGAAGTCGAGGCAGACCACCTTGTCGCACAGGCCCATCACGAACCCCATGTGGTGTTCGACCACCACGAGGGTGAGGTCGAAGTCCTGGCGCACCGAGCGGACCAGATCCGCGAATTGGCCCACCTCGCCGTGGCTGAGCCCGTTGACGGGCTCGTCGAGCAACAGGAGTCGGGGCCGTACCGCGAGCGCCCGGGCGAGTTCGACGCGTTTGAGCGTGCCGAACGGCAGCCCGGAGGCGGGCTGGTCGGCGACGTCCGCGAGGCCGAGCCGCCGTAGCAAGTCGTCCGCCTGGTCACGCAGTTCCCTCTCCTCCCGCCGGACGCGGGGCAGCCGGAGCGCCGCGGCGAGGTGTCCGGTACGCCCCCGGCTGTGGGCCCCGACCATGACGTTCTCCCGGACCGTGAGCCGCGGGAACAGGCCCAGGTTCTGGAAGGTGCGGGCGATGCCGCGCTCGGCCACGGCGTGCGGCGGCAGGGCCAGCAGGTCCTCGCCCTCGAACCGCACGGTTCCCCCGTCGGGGGCGCAGCGCCTGGTGAGGCAGTTGAACAAGGTGGTCTTGCCGGCTCCGTTCGGCCCGATGAGCCCCACGGCGGTGCCCGGCTCGACGGTGAACGCGACACCGTCCAAGGCCGTGATCCCGCCGAAGCGCACGGTGATACCGTCAACCGCGAGCATGAGTGACGCCCCTTCCGACGTGCTGGGGGGTGGGCGAGCGTCACAGTAGGTGGGGGTCTTCCGCGCGCACATCGGGTGTGAGCACCCAACTTCCCGGTCCCCGCACTGTGCGCCGCGCACAGGTACCGGGAGATGTCTCACGCCGAGCCTGTTGACGGAGCACGAGGTGGACGGCGACGATCGGCGCCATGCCTCGCGGTCCCGCTCTGGGCACTCCCCGACTCTCCGAACCGCTCCGCCGGGAGCGGTGGCGGATCCTGCGCGCCGTCCACGACCGGGTGGAGGAGGTGGCGGAGACGGCCGTCGAGGTGATGCGCGCGGAGATCCCGTCGTACGCGCTGCAGGACGAGCGGTTCTTCGACGAGGTACGGGGGCAGGTGCTGGAGCATTACCGGATGCAGTTGGCGGCGCTCGCCGGTGACCGCGACATCTCTCCCGAAGACCTCGTCTTCAGCCGCGCGGCGGCCATGCGCCGGGCACGCGCGGGTTTCGCGCTGGAGGACTGGATCAGTGCCTTCCGGGTCGGCCGGCAGGTGATGTGGGACGCGCTGCTGGACTGCGCGGGCACGTCCGCCGAGGCCCAGCAGGCCGCGCTGTCCCTCGTCACCCCGCTGATGCGGTACGTCGACTACGCCAGTACCCATGCCGCGCAGGCCTACGTCGAGTACCAGCAGCACGTGGTGGCGGACGCGGACCGGGAGCGACGGGATCTCCTGGACCAGCTCCTGGCCGGCCTGGCTCCGACGCGCGGTCCGCTGGCCGCGGCGGCGCAGGCATACGGCATCGGACCGCACTCGCCGATGATGGCGGTCGTGGCGGTGTGCGTGGGCGACACACGCACCGGGGACCTCATGTCGGCCGAGCACGGATATGCGACCAGCGCGTCGATCAGCGTGGCCGGGCCCTGGGCCGGCAGAACCCTGGTCGTGGTGCGCCATGCCGAGGTGGTGGCCGTGCCCGTGGTCCGGGCAGGCATGGACGCCGAGGACATATGCGCCCACTTCGAGGCCGTGCAGCAGCGGCTCGCACGGAAGGGCACCATGCTCTCCATGGGCATCAGTACGGTCGCACAGGGCGCGTGCGAACTACCGCGCGCCTACGAGGAAGCGCTGGCCGCCCTCGACCTCGTGCCGAGCGGGGGCGGGGTGGCGGCGCTGCCGCGGCTGTCCCCCTTCGACTACCTGGCGCTGCGCGCCGACGACCTCGCCCGCCAGCTGATCGATCCCCGGGTGCGTGCGCTGCTGGAGGAGGACCGCAGACGCGGCGACACACTGGCCGCCACCGTACGGGCCTTCGCGGAGGCGGACCTCAATCTGCGACTGGCCGCGGACCGGCTGCGGGTGCATCACAACACGGCGCACTACCGGTTGCGCCGGATCGAGGAACGCACCGGCCGCAATCCGCGCCGGATCGCCGACCTCCTGGAACTACTGGTCGCCCTCGCCATCCGCGACGGGGCCGGGGAAGGTGCAGATTGCCAGTGAGCGGCATCGTGGAGTCCGCCGGGACCGAGGCGGCACGCCGGCTTCCGGACGGACAGGGGCGCGCGGGACTGCCCGAGGGGCAGGCGGAGCAGGAGCGAACGGTCCGGCACACGCTGATGGACGTCGCACTGGAGGTCTTCACCGAGCGCGGTTACACGGACGCCGGCCTCACCGAGATCGCGGCGCGCTCCGGCATCCCGGCAGGCACCCTCTTCCAGCACTACGGCGGAAAGCGCGGTCTCTACCTCGCGCTGTGGGAGGAGTTCCGGGAGGAGCAGGAGCACCGGACCGCGGCCACGCTGACCGCCGAGCGCAGCCGTGGCGTCAACGACCCCGTCGCCCTCTTCGTGGCCGGAGCCAGGGCGTACCTGGAGGGTGCCTGGGACAACCGGCGGCTCGCCAGGCTCCTCGCCGAGGACGACGGCCCGGCGGGCTTCGACGCGCTGCGCCGCCAGTGGGACCGCGCATGGGTGCGGCGCAACGCCCGGCTCCTGGAGGTGGACGAGCGTCGACGCGCCGGCCGGGTCCGGGTGAGCGTACTGACCACCGTGATCGGCGGGGCGGCGCGCGAACTGGGCGACTGCGGCGACGGGACGGAGGCGCGGGAGATCGTGGACGAGGTGTGCGGCATCCTGGTCCATCTGACGACACCGCCCGGCTGAGCCGCCGGATCAGCGGTGGCCGGGGAACCGCAGGGCGTTCGCCCACAGCCGGGTGACCGTGGAGACGAGTTCCTCGAAGTCCACCAAAGGACCCTGCTCCTGGCGTTCGCCGAGCACGAAGGCGTGGTAGGCCATGACGCTGACCATGCCGGACAGCGCACGGGAGGCCAGCATCGGATCGACCTCGCGGTCGGCGACACCCCGCGCCTGCAGGTCCGCGATGCCGCGGGCGTTGCGGAGGATGAAGGCGTCGGCGCGCCGGCTCCGGAATGCGCGGAACTCCGGCTCCACCTGAGCGACCTGCTCAAGCAGTGCCATCAGTTGGGCATTCCGCTTGTACGCCTCAAGATACGCGCGGTTGCTCGCCTCGAGAACCGCGTAGGGATCGTCGGCGTCCTGCACCCGGCCCATGCCGGGGTGCATCATGTCCTCCTGCGCCTCCAGCAGGACGGCGGCGAGGACCTCTTCCTTGTTGGCGAAGTAGGTGTAGAAGGAACCGGCCGCGCACTGGGCCTCTTTGGTGATGTCGGTCAGGCGGGTGTCGAGGTAGCCGTCCCGTTCGAACACCTTGCGCGCGGCCTTCACCAGAGCGGCCCGTGTCCGCGCTCCCCGCTTCGTCGTGGGCGGCTCGCGAAGGTGCGAGAGGGGCGCCATGGGCGGTGCCTCCTCGCCGTGGATCTCCTGGGGCGACGTGCTGTCCATCCCGGAAACTGTACTCGCATCCGACGCCCTGCCCGGAAGCCCGAAATGCGAGGTCAGGGGGTGATCCCGAAGCGCTCGGCAAGCTGGTGGCGGGTGTCGGCGGCACTGGTGTGCAAGACGCCCCCGATGCCGATCCTGGCCGCTCCGTCGAGGTTCTGCTGCAGATCGTCGATCATGACCGCCTCCTCGGGGCGGATCCCGAGGCGTTCACAGGCAAGCGCGTACATGCGCCGGGAGGGTTTGCGGATCCCGACCTCGGCGGAGATGACGACCACGTCGGCGACGGCCGCGAGGTCGACGCCGTCGTAGGTTCCGGTACCGAACGAGTTGGACACCAGCGCGACCGGACGGCCGGCGGCCCGGAGACCACCGAGCAGCGCGAGCATGTCCTCGTCGATCGACAGTCCCGCCTGCATCCGGGCCGTGAGTCCCTCGGCGGGTACATCGGCGCCGTGGACGCGGAGACGTTCGGCGAATCCTCGCTCGAAGGCCTCCGTGTCGATACGGCCGCACTCGTGGTCGGCCAGGAGCGTGCGGGAGGCCTGGTCCCTGCCGAGAAGGTCCAGCGGCAGACGCGGATCACCGCCCAGCGACGCGCCGAAGTCCGTGAAAGCCCGCAGCACGGAGGAGGTGATGACGCCGCCGAAGTCCACCAGGACCGCGGTTCGGGTCTTCTCCACCACGTTCGACACGGTGTTCAGGCCTCTCTCGTAGGTGGTGTGCACGGGCCGCGATGCCGCGTTCAGGCGATCTCGAACAGGCCGGCCGCGCCCATCCCGCCGCCGACGCACATCGAGATCACCACGTACCGGACCCCGCGGCGCCTGCCCTCGATGAGGGCATGTCCCACCAGGCGCGCTCCGGTCATTCCGTACGGATGACCGACCGAGATCGCGCCGCCGTCGACGTTGAACCGATCCGGGTCGATGTGCAGTTCGTCGCGGCAGTACACCGCCTGGGAAGCGAACGCCTCGTTGAGTTCCCACAGGCCGATGTCGTCGACGGTGAGGCCGTGCTGCTTCAGCAGTCTCGGGATGGCGAACACCGGACCGATGCCCATCTCGTCCGGCCCGCAACCGGCGACCGCCATGCCCCGGTAGACACCCAGCGGTTCCAGCCCGCGGCGCTCGGCCTCGCTCGACTCCATCAGCACCGACGCCGAAGCCCCGTCCGACAACTGCGAGGAGTTTCCCGCCGTCACGCTGGAGCGCGCGCTCACCTGCCCGTCGGGCAGCACCGGCGCCAACCCGGCCAGGCCCTCCAGTGTCGTCGACGCGCGGTTGCCCTCGTCCCGGGTCAGGGTGACCTCCTCGTCCCGCACCTCCCCGGACTGCTTGTCGAGGACCTTCCTGACGCTGCTGAGCGCGACGATCTCCCGGTCGAACCGGCCGGCCTCCTGCGCCGCCGCGGTGCGCTGCTGCGACACCAGCGCGAACTCGTCCTGGCGTTCCCGGCTGACGCCGTAGCGTTCGGCGACGATCTCCGCCGTCTGCAGCATGGGCAGGTAGATGGCCGGCTTGTGCTCGACCAGCCAGGGATCTGTCATGCGGTGGGTGTTCATGTGGTCGTTCTGCACCAGGGAGATCGACTCGACGCCGCCGCCGACCGCGATCTGCATCCCGTCCGAGACGATCTGCTTGGCGGCCGTCGCGATGGCCATCAGGCCCGACGAGCACTGCCGGTCGATCGTCATTCCCGAGACGGTGTCCGGGAGTCCGGCGCGGAGGGCGGCCTGACGCGCGACATTGAAGCCGGAAGACCCCTGCTGCACGGCACAGCCGAAGACCACGTCCTCGACCTCGCCGCCTTCGAGCCCGGCGCGCCGTACGGCGTGCGAAAGGGCGTGGGCGGCGAGTTCCTGTGCCTGGGTGTCGTTGAACGCGCCGCGGTAGGCCTTTCCGATCGGCGTCCGTGCCGTCGAAACGATGACTGCTTCCCTCATGTCGCCTCACTGCTTCCTGTCGATCTGGGCCGCCCGGGAGCGCGGGAGGCGACAGGAGCCGCCCTCCGGACTGGTTTATAGTTGAATCCGGCGTCAGATTCAACTGAGGGGCTCATGCGCTCCTTGTCACATGGGGCCGGGGAAAGACAGGGGCCGAATGTCCGCCTCCTCCCGTCCGGGAATAGCCGCGGCCCCGCCCCTGGTTGCCGCGCACATGACGACACATACGCCGCGGCCCGAGGTGCTGCGATACACCGCCTTCTCCAGCACCCCCGAGGGCGGAAACCCCGCCGGCGTCGTGCTGGATGCCACCGCCCTGGACGACAGCGACATGCTGGCGATCGCCGCCGACCTCGGATACTCCGAATCCGCGTTCCTGACCGCGCCGCCGGAGGGCCTTGAGGGACAGGAGGGACGGGCGTACAGCATCCGCTACTTCAGCCCCAAGGCCGAGGTGCCGTTCTGCGGGCACGCCACCATCGCGACCGCCGTCGCACTCGCCGAGCGCATCGGCCCCGGGAGGCTGGTGTTCGCGACACGCGCCGGCGCCGTGCCGGTCGAAGTGGCCGAGGAGGGCGGAACGGTCAAGGCCACACTCACCAGTGTCGAGCCGCGCATCGAGGAGATCGCCGGCGTCGACGTCACGGAGGCGCTCACCGCGCTCGGCTGGCCGGCCGCCGATCTCGACCCGGCCTTTCCGCCCCGTATCGCGTTCGCCGGTGCCCGCCATCTCGTCCTCGGGGCGGCGACACGCGCGCGCCTCGCAGATCTCGCGTACGACTTCGCGCGCCTTGAAGCCCTGATGCACCGCCTGGACCTGACCACGGTCCAGTTGGTGTGGCGAGAGTCGGCCACCGTCTTCCATGTCCGTGACCCGTTCCCCGTCGGCGGCGTCGTCGAGGACCCGGCAACGGGTGCCGCGGCCGCCGCGTTCGGGGCCTACGCCCGTGAGCTCGGTCTGGTGCCCGAGGACGCCGTCCTCACCCTGCATCAGGGCGAGGACCTGGGCCGCCCCGGCGAGCTCACGGTGACCCTGCGCGCGGGTGAGCCACGAGTCCGGGTCAGCGGCACGGGAGCACGCATCAGCTGACGCGCCGGCTTCTCCTGACACCTCTTCTACGCGGGGTCACGTGGCCGTTCGTGGAGGACGAGTCTCCCACCTCCGCCTTGTACCCGATCCGGTCGGTCAAAGCCGTCGCGTCGGGAAGCGGCCCGGGCGCATTCCCTGAACGGCGACGGCTGAGCGACCGCCCTCTACGGCGCCCCCATTCGGACAGGCCGCCCGCGAGAAGGTGCGTTCCTCGGCCACGGCGACGAAGTGGCCGGAACACCGGACGCCGGTCAGGGATTCGTCCAGGCCTCGGGGTCCTCCGTGAGGCTCAGGACATCGTCGGGCAACTTGGCCGCGGCCACGTGGGCCAGGGTGACCGCGCCGAGGATCTTGCGGACGTTGGCGCGTACGGCGATCCACAGCGGCAGCAGCGACTCCGCGGGACCGCAGTACGAGAGCTCGGGTGGGCGCACTCCCCGCACCGAGACCAGGGGGCCGTCCGCCACGCGGATCACGTCCGCGATGGCAATGGAGTCCGCCGGCCGGGCGAGCCGGTAGCCGCCCCTGCCGCCCCGCTGGCTGACCACGAGACCGCCCCGGCGCAGGTCGCCGAGGATGCCTTCCAGGAACTTGTGCGGGATGCCCTGCGCCGAGGCGATCGCCTCCGCCTTGAGCGAGGTGTCGTCCCCTGCGGCGGCGAGCTCCAGCGCCGCCCGCACCGCGTAGTCCGCCCGCGCCGAGATCCGCATGCCCCGATTATCCATCACTGCCGTGTCCGCCCGTCACCTGTCGCGCCGTCAGGCGGGAAGGGTGAACGGCGGGTGCGCACCGTTCAGGAAGTAGTCCCCGACCTCGCGCAGCCGGTGGGCGACCGGCTCGCGCAGGGTGTGCGTCCGGGCGTTGCGCCAGAAGCGGTCGAAGCCGTGCCGCGCCGAGGCGGCGTCGGCGCCGACGACGTCCAGGGCACGGGTGGTGATCTCCTGTACGGCCCGGGAAGCGGCGGTCTCGGCCACGCTCGCGACGACGGTGATCTCCGCGCACTCCTCGTCGTCGAGATCCCTGCCCTGTACGAGGCCGTGCAACAGGGCGTCCACCGCCTGGTCGGCGAGGGCGGACGCGGCACGTGCGACGACGGCGAGCTCGCCGTACACGGTGAGGGCGTACGGATCTTGCGGCGGGCTGCCTGGCCAGGGCTGGGGCGAGAAGGGCTGCCAGGGGGACCTGATGACCCTCGCGTACTCGCGAACCTCGGCCAGCAGGCCCTCGGCCACGCCGAGACAGAACTGGACGGAGACCAGACGCGCGGTCGGTGCGGCCAGCGAGGCGAAGGGTGACAGGACGCCCTCGTCCGGCGAGAGGGAGCTGAGGACATCGTCGGTCCCGACCGACACGGAGTCGAACTCCACGCCGCCGCCAGCCGCCAGCCGTTGGCCGAAGGTGTCCCTGCCGCTGCCGCTCACGACGCCCGAGCGGGCGGGGTCGACCAGGAGGGCCAACGGCTCACCGGTGCCGTACTCGGCGGCTCGGACCACCAGCCGGTCGGCGATCCCGGCCCCGGTGGCGTACCTCTGGTAGCCGTTCAGCAGATAGCCGCCCGACGTGGGGGTCAGGATGAGCGGTGGTTCATGTGAGCCGATTCCACCTCCCCAGCACCACCGCCCCGCCGCCGAATCCCGCTCGACGTCGACGGCACGGGCGGGATCGGCGAAGAACCGGGGGCTGAAAGAGAGGAAGTAGTGGTTGCCCAGCAGCTGGCCGACGGCGCCGTCGGCCGCGGCGACGGTCCGGACGACCGCGCAGGCCGTGCGCCAGTCGGCGCCCCCTCCCCCGTGTTCGGCCGGCACCAGCAGCGTCAACAGCCCCGACTCGCGCAGCTGTGCGACCTCGTCGAGCGGTGCCTTACCGGCCTGTTCACGCTCGACCGCGTCCGTGGCCAGGTCGTCCGCCACCTCACGGGCGATGTGCAGCCAGTCGACCTGCCCGGCCCCCGCATCGGTCACCTCGTCCGCCGTCACCGTCATGTCCGCACCCGCTTCATGCGACTGCGGCTGTCGCTGCAGCTCAGTGCTGTGGTCATCGCGTCTTCCTTCAGGGGACCGAGGACGACGCGGCGCCCGGCGAGGCGCCGTGGGAGTGCGGCGGTGCGCGGTGACGCGTCGGCTTCGTCATCCTCACTCCCCGCTTCCACCTCCGTCAACGTTTCCCTAGTAATCCGATAGGAAAACTAGGAATACTGACGGACTCTGGCTGATTCACGCTCTCGTACGGCGAGTTCGCGATGGCAGGCGGACTCCCGCCGCTTCGGAAAGTGGATGCGGCGGGAGTCCCGAGCGGGTCGGCCATGGGAAGCGGTCAGGCCCGGACAGCGGGTCGGACATGGAACTGGTTCGCGGGGACCGGAAGCCCGTAGTGCTCGCGCAGGGTCGTGCCCTCGTACTCCTCGCGGAACAGCCCCTTGCCACGCAGGATCGGCAGCACATGCTCGACGAAGGCCGCCAGACCCGACGGCAGGGCGGGCGCCATGATGTTGAACCCATCCGCGGCACCGCCCTCGAACCAGGCGATGATCGTGTCCGCGACCTGCTCGGGCGTGCCGATGAACTCGAAGTGGCCGCGCCCTCCGCCGAGTCGGGAGATGATCTGCCGCACCGTCAGCCGCTCGCGCACCGCGAGCTCGATGATGAGGTCGGAACGGCTCTGTGAGCCCTCCAGCTTGGGCCTGGCGAGGATGAACTCCGGGAGCGGCTGGTCGAGTTCGAAGACCGACGGCTCTGTCTCGAACACCGCCGCCAGCTGGCGCAGCCCGTACTCCGGGACGCGCAGCTCGTCGAACTGCCGTGCAAGCGCCCGTGCCTCCGCCTCGGTCGACCCGATGTACGGGACGATGCCCGGAAGGACGATCACGCCGTCCGGATCGCGCCCCGCAGCTATGGTCCGCGCCTTGATGTCCGCGTAGAAGGCGGCCGCGCGCTCGTACGTCGTGTGCGCCGTGAAGATCGCCTCGGCGTGGCGGGCCGCGAAGGCCTTGCCGTCCTCGGAGGAGCCGGCCTGGACGAGCAGCGGGTATCCCTGCGGCGGGCGCTCGACGTTGAGCGGGCCGGCCACCTTGAAGTACCGGCCCTCGTGGCCGAGCCGGTGCAGCCGCGCGGGGTCGGCGTAGCGTCCGGCGGCCCGGTCGGCGAGGACGGCCTCGGACTCCCAGCTGTCCCACAGCGCCTTGGCGACCTCCAGGAACTCGTCGGCGCGTGCGTAGCGTTCGGCGTGACCGGGGCGGTCGTCGAGGCCGAAGTTGGCCGCCTCGTCGGCCCCTGCCGAGGTCACGATGTTCCAGCCGGCGCGGCCACCGCTGACGTGGTCCACGGAGGCGAGCCGGCGGGCGAGGTTGTAGGGCTCGTTGTAGGTCGACGACACGGTGGCGATGAGGCCGATCCGGCTGGTCGCCTGGGACAGCGCGGTCAGCAGGGTCAGCGGTTCGAGCTGGCCCGGCGGGCGGAACTCACCGGTGCCGATGAGTGCCGGGCCGTCCGCGAGGAACAGGGAGTCGAACTTGGCGCTCTCGGCGAGCTGTGCCAACTCGATCCAGTGCCGCAGGTCGAAGTCGGCCCGGGGGTTGCTGTGCGGGAGCCGCCACGCCGCCTCGTGGTGCCCCGCCTCCATGAGGAAGGCGTTGAGGTGGAGCCGCCGCCGTCCCACGCTCATGAGGTGACCTTCAGCTTGGAGCTGTCGTAGCCGGCCGGGAGGAGGTTGTCGGTGATCGGCTTGACGTCGACCTTCTTGGTGATCTGCCCCGCGTCCAGGAAGGCGTCGGCGAGCTTCTGCTCCAGGTCGATGTCCGACTGCTCCACCGGGGTCACCCGGTTCGAGTAGGCGGCCAGGGAGGCCTGGGCATCGGACAGCGGGATGCCCTGCTCCTTCGAGAGCGCCTGCGCGTACTGGTCGGGGTTCTTGACCGCCCAGGCGAACTCGCGCGAGAGCCTCTCCAGGACGTCCGTGAGAGCCGCGCGCTTGGTCTTGTCCTTCAGCGACCTGTCACTGGCGACGTAGTAGCTGCTCGTCTGGTCGATCGGCGGGAGCCCCTTCACCAGGATCCTCGCGCCGTTCTTGACCGCGATCGCGGACTGGGGGTTCCAGATCGACCAGGCGTCCACCTTGCCGGTGTTGAACGCCGTCGCGCCGGCCGCCGGATCGAGGAAGGTCAGCTTCACGTCCTTCGGGGTGAGACCGACGCTCTTCAGCGCGTTCAGGGCCAGGCCGTGGGCCGAACTGCCCTGCGGAACAGCGATCTTCTTGCCTTTGAGGTCGGCGGCCGTCTTCAGCTTCGAGCCCTTCGGCACGATGATGTTCTCCGCCGCCTGGTCAGGCCTGAGCGAGCGGTTGACGGCGACGACCTTGAACCCGTACTCCTTCGCGGCGCCGGTGATCGGTGGCACGTCGCCGACGCTGCCGAGGTCGATGTCACCCGAGGCCGCGGCCTGCACGAGCGGCGGGCCGTAGGTGAACCGGGCGAACTTCACCTTGTACGGTGCGTTGTCGAACACACCGGTCAGCTTCGCAAGGGCTTGGCTGCCGTCCCCGCCGTTGTCGCCGATGGTGAAGGTGTACGTGCTCCACTCGGGGTGCTTGGCATCGCTCGCGTCGACGGCGTTGCTCAGCGGCGCGGCGCTGTTCGAAGACGACGATCCGCAGGCGACGAGG
Organism: Streptomyces filipinensis; assembly: GCF_014649495.1. Lineage (GTDB taxonomy): Bacteria > Actinomycetota > Actinomycetes > Streptomycetales > Streptomycetaceae > Streptomyces > Streptomyces filipinensis. The sequence goes on from NZ_BMTD01000008.1 coordinate 62,423, forward strand.
GTGCCCGCGAGGGCGAGCGAGCCGAGGGCGCCGATGAGTCTGGTGGTTCTCTTTCGCATGGTTGTCGTGCTTTCTGTGCTGGGTGAGGGTGTGTCGGGGAGGTCAGTGCTGTTCGGAGAGCTCAGTGCTGGCCGGCGAGGCCGAGGTCTTCCAGGAGTCGTGCGCGGAGTTCCTCGCGTGCGACGCTCGACTCGCGGTCCGCGGCGGAGAGGCTCACCTCGTGCGAGCTGCCGATGCGGCCGTTGCCCATGACGACGACGCGGTCCGCCAGGGCGATCGCCTCGTCGACGTCATGGGTGACGAGCAGCATGGCCGCGTGGTGCTTGCTGCGCAGCGCGCGTACGAGGTCGTGCATGCGCAGCCGGGTGATGGCGTCGAGGGCCGCGAACGGCTCGTCGAGCAGCACGAGTTCGGGCTCCGAGACCAGCGCCCGCGCGAGCGACACCCGCTGGGCCTCGCCGCCGGAGAGCTCCTTGGGCCAGGCCTTCTCGCGGCCCGAGAGACCCACCTCGGCGAGCACGTCGCGGGCCCGCTGGTCAGCGTCGGGTCCGTGCAGGCCGAGCGTGACGTTACGCAGGACCCGCTGCCAGGGCAGCAGCCGGTCGGCCTGGAAGACGATCGCACGCCGTGCCGGGACCTCCACGCGCCCTCCGTCGGGCCGGTCAAGGCCGGCGAGCAGCCGCAGCAGGGTGCTCTTGCCGCAGCCCGAGGGGCCGAGCAGGATCACCAGCTCCTCGTCGGCGATGCTGAGGTCGAGGTCGTCGAGCACCACCCGGTCACCGAACCGGCGGACCACCTGCTCGACGACGACCCCGGTCTGCCTGCGCAGCTCGGTCGTCACGACGCTGCTCATGACGCCTCATAACTGGGTCGCCACCGCAGCAGCACCCGCTCAAGAGCCCGGACGAACTGGTCGGCGAGCAGACCGAGGAGCGAGTAGATCACCAGCCCCACGAAGACCTGGTTGGTCTGGAGATACGTCTGCCCTTGAGTGATGAGGAAGCCAAGTCCCTGGTCGGCGTTGACCGTTTCGGCCGCGACGAGGCCCAGGACGCTGTACGCGAGGGAGAACCGGAGGCCGACCAGGAACCCCGGCAGGGCTGCGGGCACCAGCACGCGCGTCACCAGACGCCAGGTGCCCGCGCCCGTCGTGCGGGCCATCTCGATCAGCCGCTGGTCGACGCCCCGGATCGCGGCGAACAGGTTCAGATACATCGGCACGCCGGCTCCGAAGGAGATCAGCAGCACCTTCGTGAGTTCGTCGATGCCGAACCACACGATCATCAGCGGCAGCACCGCAAGCAGGGGGATGGTGTTGAGCACCTGCACGACGCCGTTGAACAGGTACTCACCGCTGCGCAGCAGCCCGCCGAGCACGCCGGCGACGATGCCCACCGTCAGGCCGATCGCCAGACCGAGGCCGGCCCGCTGCAGCGAGATCGCCAAGTCGGGCCCGAGGACGCCCTGTTGCCACAGATCGACGGCGGACTTCACGATCGACGTCGGCGCCGGAGCGTAGGTCTTCGACACCACCCCGGCCCGGGCGAGCACCTCCCACGCGACGAGGATCACGACCGGAGTCGTGTAGATGCCCAGGGGCCAGCGCAGACGCTCGCGGAGGATGCTGAGCGGCGTCCGCCGGCGGGCGTAGCGCGGCAGGAACACCTGGCGTTCCCGCTCCTCTCCTGCGACCGTCACCCGGTCGAGGGGGCGCGGGTGGTCGTCACAGCCGTGTTCGCGCGTGACCGTCGAGGGGTCGGGTGGCGCCGTGAGGTCGACGCCCTCGACGACCGCGCCGATGCGGCCGGTGAGTTGACGGATGGAGACGGGCATGAGGGGCCCTCCCGGGCAGACGGGCGCACCAGGGGTGCTGGGGATCGGGGGATCTGGGGATCGGGGATCCGGGTTAGGGAATCGGGGATCTGCGTGAAGGGGCTGGCTCTGCGCAGGACCGGGCGACCACACGCGGAAGGCCGGGCCGGCCGGGCCGGAGAGAAGAACGCGTGGCCGCAGGACCGCTACAGACGCGTTCTCGGCGACCGCGTCGGCGTGTGCGAACAGGCTCCCGGCTCACAAGGGCAGAGAGAAGACAACGCCCTCAGGAGGTGGATACGACGATCCCGCGGTGAGGCATCGCAGAGCGGGCGGCTTCACACCGCCTCAGCCCGGCGCGCGCCGACCGCGCACACCGGCTGCCGCCGGGGACCACTTACCGGGTCAGCGACAACAAAACGCGCTGGAGACGTGCGCCAGGTCGATGTGGCGCCGCCGGGTCAGGTCCACGCGCGGGTTCATGGGACGGGAGTTCAGCAGACGCCCACCACGTCGGTCAATGCTTTCCCGGGCCGGTCTTGCATCGCGGACACGGAGAACCCGCCCGTCGGGACGCGTCCCTTTGGCGGAGACGGCGGTGGTCGGGCTATACGTTCCGTCGGCCCCGGGCGCCGAGTTGTTCCGGCAGGGATCGCTCGTGATGCCTCGTCCGAGACCTTCCAAGGCCATTTACGCAGGACATGCCAAGGGGCCAGGGGCCTCGCACCGACTTCGCGATACGCGGCTCCCGGGCCCTCACCCCGTCAGGCCCCCGCCTCCGCCGTCGCCCACCTCACACCCGACACGCCGCACGAGACAGCGTCGGCCACGGCGCGGACCTGGGGGGCTACGCGGGCCGGCTGGACCGGTTCGGGAGGGCCCACGACACCGACGGCCGCGACCACGGCGCCACGGCCGTCGCGCACGGGGACGGCGAATCCGCCCCGCCCTGGCGTGCAGGGGGAGGCGGGTGCCGGAGGATGAACGCGGCGGAGCGACGAGAGGCCGTGCTGCGGGCGGCGGTGGCCGAGTTCGCGCGGCAGGGCTACCACGGCACCTCCACTGAGGCGATCGCCCGGCGCGTGGGCGTCTCGCAGCCGTACCCGTTCCGGCTGTACCACGCGTTCGGCGAGGCGATCCGGGCCGGCTGGACCCGGCTGTGGGAGACCGTGCACGCGCCCCTGAGGGCTGACGTCGACGAGACGTCGGCCTTCCTGGCCCGGGGAATGCTCCTCAACGCCCTGACCGTCATGGGGTTCCCGCCCGAGCACCGGGTGTGGCAGTGGATCGCGTCGACCGACGCCATGGCACAGTGCGCGTGGCCGACCCGGCCGAGGGCAGAGCCCACTCGCACATGCGCCCCGCCGAAACCGTCTCCTGGGGCGGAGCCAAGCGCAAGCGTCTCTTCATCACCGCGCAAACCAGCCTCTACCGGGTGGTCCGCTGTCGACTTCGAGACGCCGAACACCCGAGCGACCAGGGGCGCCCCGTCGCCGCCGTCAGAATGGGCGGATCTCGCCTTCGCCGCTGTGTACGACGACAGGGCGGCCGGCATAGCGCTCGGCGATCGTCTGCGCCGTCGGCCGGTCCCGGTCCAGGGAGACGACCACCACGCCATGGCCGTCCTCCTCACCGACACCGACGGCGACCACCCCGCCGCGACCGAGCCACTCGCGGCTGATCTCCGTCTTGAGGGCGTCCAGATCCTCCGGCACGTCCTTCCCTCCCCTTCATTCAGGACGGCGGACAGGTGCTGTCAGGCGTTGGCGGGGTCGCTCGGTGTCTACGAGCCACCGCCGTGCCCACCGTGTCCCGGGCCACCGTGACCGGGCCCGCCCCCGCCCGGATGCGGGCCGGGACCTGTCACCGGACCCGACGTGAGGATCGACACGTCGAGCGCGGTGATCACGTCGTCGATCGGGTTGGCGAAGGTCGTCGTGGTACCGCCCGCGAAGAGCAGTCCCACTGCTTTCCCCGTCACACGGTCCATGATGAGAGAGCCCGAGTCGCCAGCAGCGCTGAAGGGATGCCCGCCATCGCCCGTGATGGCGATCTGGCCGGTGAAGGTGAACGTCCCGGTCTCGTAGGCAACGGCGGTGTCCGTGTTGACGCTTGTAACGGTACCGGTGGTGAAACCGGTGGTGCGCCCGGACTTCTCGACCGCCTCGTGCAGCACGGCCGTGGCAGTTCCGGTGGGCGGACCCGCCACCAGGTCGGCGACTGCCGCGACGATCTTCGGATCGAGTTGAGCGATGGCACAGTCGACCGTGTTGCTGTCCGGCTTGAGCGGGATGAAGCGAGTCAGCTTCGCCACTTCGTCGTTCGCCGGGTCGCCGCCGTCCAACAGTCCGGGCTGGTAGATCGGAGCGCCCACGGGCAGGCGGCTCTCGTCCGCGAGGACATGGTTGTTGCTCAGGATGAAATAGCCGGCGTGGTTGCTCACGATGGCGCCGAGCGTGCCCGCCATCACCACCTGACCCTCTGGATCCTCGTAGCCGACACTGCTTCCCGGGTGCAGCGGCCGGTAGCGAAGCTTGGGGTCCGGCCCGAGCGCGACGATCGTTCCGACCTGTTCTACGTCGACGTCCAGCCCGTCGAGGCTCGTGGGCAGTTGGTGCTCCTCCGGCACGTGGTCGAGCGGGAACTTGTGCCGTACGAACACCTTGACGGCGAGCAGTCCCGTGCGTCGTCCGGCCACGATCTTCTCGCCGATGCCTACACCGACCACGTTCTGGACCGGCTGCGTGGTGGCGGGCTGCCGGAGGACCTGCGCACGCGTCTCGGAGGACGGCCTCAGGAAACTCTCCGAAAGTTGAGACTTGGCCAGATCGGCGTCCCTGGCCACAGCGGATTGCGTGTACGAACTCAAACGGACCGGCATGGCGCGCTCCAGAGTAACGGTATCCGGGAAGGGGTGGACATGGACAATTTAGCCGTATTGCCACTGTCTTATGCCAATTTCATGTCATATGGGTGAATTCGCGCCCTTCGCGGCAGGCCCTGCCGGAAACCCGCCGAAGCGGTTCCGCGTCTCGGTCGGCTGTCCAGGAAATGACCACGCGGACCGGCCCCAACAGGGCCTGACCGGACTCCAGGCATGGACGCCGGTCCGACCGGTCCGAGGGCGACCGGATACAGTGCGCGAGACGGCAGCCCGGCCAGGGAGGGGAAGCGTGACCGACACCAGCAGCACCCGGCCCGCCGAGGGAGAGGCGCAAGCACCGCGGCGGAGCCGGCTGCACCGCCTGATGCGCTACATCCCCCTGATCGCCCCCGTCCTGCTGTGGGCCGTGCCCTGCTGGGTTCTCCTGCACACCGGCCAGCACTGGCCGCTGCCCGTCACGCTGGCCGGCACCACCCTGTTCGCCCTCGGCCTCATCGGTATGCCCCTCGCGATGGTGCGCGGCCACGGCCGGCGCCAGCAGGACCGGGCGGCGATCATCGGTGACACCCTGCTGGGCACCAGCTGGGTCCTGTTCACCTGGTCCGTTCTGCTCGGCGTCTTCCTGCGGCTCGCCCTGACCGTGGCCGGCGTCGGCGAGAGTCAGGACCGGGCCCGAACCGTCACCTGGGCCGTCCTCGGCATAACCGCCGTCCTGCTCGCCTGGGGGTACACCGAGGCCCGCCGCGTGCCACGCGTGCGCCGCCTCGACGTACGACTCCCGCGACTGGGCGCGGGGCTGGACGGCACCCGCGTCGTCCTCATCACCGACACCCACTACGGCCCACTCGACCGCGCTCGCTGGTCGGCACGGGTGTGCGAGACGGTGAACACCCTGGAAGCCGACCTGGTCTGCCACACCGGCGACATCGCGGACGGTACGGCCGCACGCCGCCGCGCCCAGGCCGCCCCGCTCGGAACCGTGCGGGCCACCCGGGCCCGTGTGTACGTCACCGGCAACCACGAGTACTACAGCGAGGCCCAGGGCTGGGTCGACCTCATGGACGAGCTGGGCTGGCAGCCGCTACGCAACCGCCATCTGCTGCTCGAACGCGGAGGCGACACCCTCGTGGTCGCCGGCGTGGACGACGTCACCGCCGAGTCCTCGGGCCTGGAAGGGCACCGCGCCCACCTCGCCGGAGCCCTGGACGGCGCCGACCCCGACCTCCCCGTCCTGCTCCTGGCGCACCAGCCCAAGTTCGTCGACCGGGCGGCAGCCGCCGGCATCGACCTCCAGCTCTCCGGTCATACCCACGGCGGCCAGATCTGGCCCTTCCACCACCTGGTCCGCATCGACCAGCCCGTCGTCGCCGGCCTCAGTCACCACGGAGCCCGCACCCTCCTCTACACCAGCCGTGGCACCGGCTTCTGGGGGCCGCCGTTCCGCGTCTTCGCCCCCAGCGAGATCACCCTGCTCGTGCTCCGCTCCCCGCACCTGCCGACCTCGCCGTAGCAGCGGGCGGGCCGACACACCCGCTTGAAGTTTCCATGAGCCGAGGGGTCACGAGCCGGCACCGCGGGGCCAGGACATGGGTTGTTGCGCCATGTGCGGCCTTGAGGCCCGTACGGAACCAGCACGGGCAGTGCGCCGTGTCGCGTCACGACCGCCCGCGCCGACCCAGCACAGCTCTCCACGGAAAACGGCGGCTCAGGCGGGTTCCGGGGCGCGGCGGGCTTCGCCGAAGTCCCAGAGGCAGACCACCGACCGGTCCCCGCCCGAACACCTCACCCGGACGTTGACGTCGGAGAAGAACTCCGTCAGATGTGGACGGCCGTGCGCCCACCGCCGCGCGAACCACCCGCCGAGATCGTCACAGAGCAGCAGCTCCGCCACCGGAGCGGTGCACACGGCCACGAGATCGATCGGGCGTGTCTCGAACCGTGCCCAGCGCAACTCGTCCGCGTCGGTGGGAAGCCGTGCCTCGGGCACTCCGGTGAAGACCGTCTCCCACACGCCGTTCCGGAGCCGCAGGACGCACGTGTCGCCGAGACCGAACGCCACGTGCCGGCGTCGCTGCCGATCACCGAGCTCGGACAGCAGTGCCGTGAACGCGACCTCGGCCTCGGCGTCGGTCTCCGGCACGGCGGCGTCGGCACCGATGCTCGTGGCACCCCCCTCGCTGCGTGCCACGAAACCGACGGAGCGCCCGACACCCCGCACGGCGGCGCGCAGCAGACCGGCCAGCTCACCGTCTTCGGCCTCGTCCCGGGCCGCGGCGTACCCGGCCGGAAGCGTGGCGGTGCGCGGATCCGGATCGCCGCCGCGATCGAGCACGCTGCCGAGACGCTCGCCGTAGCGACCCACTTGCGCGGCCAGGCTGCGGCAGGCCCGCTGCGCGGCCGACTGCGACCACAGGCCACGCGGCGCTCCGGCCGCCACCACGCTCAGCAGAGTCGGGGTGGGAATCTCCGTCACCAGCCCCAACAGGACGGCGTCCCGCCGGTGTTCGCCGTCCTCGCGCTGCCGTGGCCCCCGCACGGAGGCGGCCCGCACGATCAGGGGACCCAGGTCGGCACCGTCGACAGTGCTGTCGGCCGCACAGTCACGGCCGAGGGGCAGTTGGTGCGGCACGGCCGGCGACTGCGGTGGCGCGCCCGGCGGTTCCTGCACCTGGTCACTGCCGCGGGGCGCGAACCGAGCCGGAGCCTGCGCCGACGCCTCGGCGAGCCGGGCCGCCACACCGGCCTCCACCCGCGCCTCCAGCACGGCGGCCACCCGCGCTTCCACAGCGGCTTCCACCCTCGCCTCAAGGGCAGCCGCCAGCCGTCCGTCCACCTCGGCCGCTATCCGTGCCTCGATGCTGCCCCGCAGCTCGGTGAGCTGGAAGTGCAGGTGCTGGTTGGCCGCGAGGGCCTGGTCCCGTTCCGCACGCATGCCGGTGAGCTGCGTTTCGTGCTGCCTCCGGGTCCGGTCCGCCTCGGGCGCGAGCAGTCCCTGATACGGGTCTACCGGTGTCGCGACACTGCGGCGGCGCGACGCGCGGCGCAGCGCGAGGCCCAGCACCCCGCAGAGAACGACGGACGCCAGCAACAGCAGGTACAGCACGTCCAGGGCGAGCGGGTCAGTCTCCACGCGGCCCAGCTCCTTCCGCGGCCGACCGCCGCACGGTTCGCTCCGCGAGTGCGGAGACGGCGAAGGCTTCGAGGCAGTCCCACAGTTCGCGTGCGTCGCGCTCCTGGTCAGTGCCGGCCGCCGCGGCTTCCGTGTCCACCGGTTCTCCCCGGCGGGCCGTCAGATCGAGGCAGCCGAGCCGGATGTCGCGGCACGCGGCCCGCACCCGCCGCACGGTGAGCTCCGGGACATGGCTCGGTGCCTCCTCGATCAGCGGCCGCAGTACGTCGTCGCACAGCGCCGTCAGCCCCGAGGCCGCGCAGTCCGCCTCCGCCTGCCGCACGGCGTACCCGGGCCGCCGCGCCGGCCCGTCCAGCAGCCACACCGCCCGTCCGGCCTCGGACAGGGCCAGCGCCCGTACGGGCAGCCCTGCGGCCGCGGGCCCGAGGGTCCGTCCGCCACGGTGCCGCAGCCAGCTTTCCAGATCAGCCATGCCGTCGGGTCCGCGCAGCCCCGCCACCGTCGCGACGAGCACCACGGCCGGCGGGTGGGGTGCACGCCGAACACGGTCCAGCAGCCGGCCGAGCACGGTGACGGCCGGCGAGGGCGCCATGTCCCCGCCCAGCTCGGCCGCCGGAAGGACGGCCAGGACCAGGTGTGCGGCGTGCAGCAGCTCCAAGGCCGCCCGGCGCAGTGCCCACCCGCTCTCGGGGCCGGTCCGGTCCGCGGAGGCGACGGGAAGGTCGACGACCTCCAGGTGCGGGATGTCGCGCCCGGGCTCGGAGGCTGCCGGCCTCCCGGGACCGCTCCCGGGAGCCGGCCAGGGCAGGCAGGCGGCGCGCATCCGCGCGCGGATCCCGGCCTGTTCGCGGAGCAGTGCCGCCACCGCCGCGTCCAGCGCCGACGACGAAGGAGCGGCGGCGGTGAGGTCATGGCAGCGGCGCAGGGCACGCGCGACCTCGTCGGTGCCCGCCCAACCGGTACCGAAGAAGGGACCGGCAGGCGTCTGGGACCCACGGACACGGAGCCATGCCGCCGTGCGCGGGGCGGCGTGCAGCACCGCCTCCGGCGGCTGTGCCCGGTGGGCCGTCAGCAGGCGGGCGAGCCGGTCGAGCGCCGCCGCCTGACCGGGCGGCAACCACAGCTCGGGCCGGTCGACGGCGCAGTGGACGACGGAGACCGGAAGGAGGTCCGTGGCGAACGGCGGATCGGCGATGCGTACCCCGGTCAGCACCGGGACCAGGCCGGGCACGGTACGAGCCACCACGATCCGCACGGGAATCCGTCGCGCGCCGCCCGGTTCGCCGCCGAGCATCGCCGCGTCGGCGGCACACTGTGGCGACAGCCCCGCGGCACGACCCACCTCGGACGCGCCCAGCACCCCGCACGCCCACACCCACCAGGGGCCGTTGCCCGCGCGGCCCCGGCCCCGGTCCACCGCTCCCACGGCGCGGCCCGTCACGTGTCGGCCGGGTCGGGCCGCCGTACCACCCTGCCGCGGAAGTCGGTCCGCGGCTCGGCCACACCGGTTCGGCACAGAGGTGTGAAGAACACCCACTGCACCAGCCGCTCGTCCGGTTCCCCCGCGCCGCCGAGGTTCAGGCCGGTCTCGGTGCAGTTGTCGAGATCGGTCTTCTGCCACTCCGAGGTCTGGTCGTAGACGACTTCGTGGTCCACCGCACGGGCCAGTGGTTCGAGGATGAGCGACACCTCCTTGCGCCACCGCCACCACCAGCTGCCCGGGGCGGCAGTGGGCCAGTGCAGCAGCCCGCCCAGCACGCCGTCCAGTTGGCGGGCGGCGCCCAGCTGGGTCTTCCCGTCGCGCTTGCTGTGGTGAGCTTGGGCGGCGGAGGCCAGCTGGGTCAGCAGCCTGGTCCGGAAGTTCTTCTGGTTCTTCCCCTCCACGAGCGGGAGGCGACTCGTGCAGGGATAGTTGAGCGGATAGCTGATGGCGTGCAGTTCGGGGTCGAGCCCGGCGAGCCGCAGAATCTGCCCCGCCCGCGCGGCCCACGACAGGCGGAGGTCGTCGGGGCCGAGGGAATCGACGCCGGCCACATCGACCGCCTCGAGAACCTCGGGGGGCGCGGCTGCCGCGGCTTGCCTGAGGGACTCGGCGTCGCTGAGGTCCAGGGGCACGGTGACCGCCTGGGGGATGCCGCCGCACCCGTCGGGCGCGGCGGGGCCCTGGGGGGCGGGCAGGGCGGGCACGATGACGTCCGGGTCCTCCCAGCCGGGCGGCGGTCCGCCGACGTACTCCTGCGCGGCCTGGGCCGCCTTCTCCTGCCAGATCCGGCGGTCGGCGTCCGGCAGCCGGAGCAGGGCCATGTGCAGCGCCGTCCAGACCGCCGCGGCCTGCTGATGATCCGCCGCCTGCGGACGGCCCTTGGGCCGGGCGTGCCGCCATCCGCTGAGATGCCTGGTGTGTTCATCGCCGAGCTCCGCACACAACTCGCTCAGACGCTCCGCAAACCGGGCTACGGGGTCGGCTCCGGACCCCGTGTCGTGTCCGGGTTCGGCCAGGGCACCTGCTGAGGCCTCGGTCGTCACCGGCTCACCCGTCACCGTCCCGGCCGCCGCCTGTCCCGCCCTGATGGCGAAGCCCAGGGCGAGGGTCGCCTCCATGACGCGCGTGATCGTCTCTGCCGCGTCCTCCTCGTAGGGGTGGAGAGGATCCACGGTCTTCAGTTCCCTGTGGCACGCGTGAAGGGCGTGCAGCACCGTCGTCCGGCTCGCCGACGGCTCCGACTCCAGGACGTCGGCCACGGCCTTCGCGAAGGCGTTCCAGTGCGCCACGGCGGCGGACGGCCCTGCGGGCGGATCGGCTGACGCGGCGGTGATCTCCCCCATCAGTGCCTCCCGGTCGAGGGGTCCCAGTACTCGTTGAACTCCGTCAGACCGCTGCTCATGGGCCGGCGCAGTACCCGGCCGGGGCGCTGCTCCACCTCCCGCAGGGTCTCGGCGGGCAGATGCGGGACGGCGCCGCGATGGACCCGCAGCCGTCCGTGGGCGTCCAGGCTGGCCCAGTGGTCGGCCAGGCCCGGGGCGGGGAGCCGACCGAGATCCTCCGGTTCGCCCGTCCCCTCGCGTACCAGATAGAAGTGGTACGCCCCGTGCACGGGTGGTGCGTCGAGGACCGCCGCCCGGCCGGGCACCGGCTGCTGTTCCGAGTCGGTGGAGTCGTGGAAGAACTCGTTCAGATACGTCTCCTCGGAGCCGGGCGCCGGGAACACCTCCACCAGGTCCGGCTTGCCCGTGTGCGGTTCCCCCAGCGACACGCAGATGCTGCCCGGCAGGGAGAACGTGTGCAGCCCGGCGTCGAAGGACAAGCCCTGCCGGGCGCCGTCCAGCTCCAGGGGCTGGCCGTTCACCAGCAGATGGGGCAGGCCCCGGCACAGCAGGATGTAAGGGAACAGCTCCTGATCCATCTCCAGCTGGTAGTTGACCCCGGTGCCGTCCTTCCTGCGCCACACCTCGTGCAGTGGCTCGGGCAGCGACTCCGCACCGGCGGACAGCACCAGGTTGAAGCTGCCCCACTGGATGTGGTCCTTCGAGGACGTGGCCCGGTGCAGCATCACCACCTCCGTCAGCGGCTTCCAACCGGTACGGACCCCGCGGCGGCCACGCGCGTCGAGCTCGGCGAACGGCGTCCCCGCCCGCAGCACGGTGAGCACCCTGGCCTCGCCCGCCGCGACGGTACCGAAATCGCCGGGCAGGCTGGAGAAGAGCCCCCGCGTCTGGATGTCCAGCTCGCTCAGGCGGATCACCGGGTCGGTGGCGGACAACCGGTTCCTCATCGCCAGCTGGCCCGCGAGCGCCTGCGTGGAATGCGCCCAGGCGGCGCCGATCGACGTCGCCTGTTTGGCGACGGAACCCTTCTCGACGGACAGCGCGGTGGGGTTCCAGCCGAGTCGCACCTGGGAACCGGCGTCGGCGTGGGTGAGAACGCCGACCACGGTCTGCCCCACCTGCTCCAGGGCGCTGCTCCGCCCGGAGAGCACCACTTGGTCGAGGACGGGTACGGGCTGCGGTTGCAGGCCCTTGGCGATCCGCTTGGCGTTGTCCTCATGGATCCGGGTGAAGACCGTGCGGACGAGATCCGCGCCCATCTCCGCGGCCCGCCGGAGCACCGGTTCGATCAGCGTACGGAACTCGGCCGGGTCGAGAGCGACCTCCTTCGCGGTGCCGAGCCGGTGGGAGCCGGAGTTGAGGATTTCTATGACGTGCACCTCCTCGATGGTGGCGTCCGGTGACACGCCGTCGTCCTCCCCCGCACCCAGACTGCGCTTCCTCGACTCGGCAAGCCGCCACAGCAGATCGAACCGGCCCCTTCGGCGGGTGCGCTCCTCCTCGTCCTGGACGCCGTCCCAGCGGGTCGGCAGGAAGTGGTCGAGGTCCCGCCGCACGTCCGGGGCGACGATCGTCCTGAGCATCTCGGAGGCCTGCTCGGCGACCCGGGTGGAGAGCCTGCGCTCCTCGCGGTCGCCGGATGCCCCCGAGCCCGTGGCGGAGGGTGCCGGGTCGGACCTCAGCTGGTCCACCAGGCATGCCTTGATCCAGTAGAAGACCTGGAGCGTCAGCAGATCCCCGCCCAGCTGCCCGTGCCCGGTGGAGCCGAGGAGCTGCGGTTCGAGCCGGTAGTCGCGGCCGGAGACGAACTCCTGTTCCTGCGTCAGGGACGGCGTGGTGTCCACCAGGGCGAGCCGCAGCAGGGCGATGTCGGTCGTACAGCCGCCGATGTCGATGGCCAGCAGGATGCGGTGCCAGGTCGGCGGGTCGTCACTGACATGACGCGACTGCGCGCGCAGGGCCTCCAGCCCGAGGTTCTGGTTGTCGGAGAGCTCCCGCATGACGAAGAACAGACAGGCGGCCAGCCCCTCGTCGTAGTCCATGACCACCTGGGGGATGCCGAGGCCGGAGCGTACGAGCTTCTCCAGGCGCTGTTTGATCTCCGGGAGGATGGTCGTGGGGTAGGTGATCACGGCGGTGCGTACGGTGGGGCGTTCATGGCCCGGCTGGCGGTGCATGAGATCCTCGGCCCGTTCCACCAGTCGCAGATACAGGTGCTGGGCGAGGTGGACGGCGCTCATGTCGGAGCCGTTGACGGCCGGCGGCTGCTGCTGGAGCACGGCCCGCTTGATCCCGGTGATCATGGCGGCGGGGGGCTCGCCCAGGGAGCCGGGCAGTTCGAAGCGCCGGTCCCCGGGCAGTGTGGCGTCGAGACCCGGCAGCGACCCGGGTGGAAGTCCGCCGTCGCTCTGCGACGCCCGCTCGATCAGCGCGCTCGCCGGTGCCCTGGTCCGCTGGCCGTTGATGTCGGGGTAGTCCACGGGCCGCAGCTTGTGCCGGTCGAGCGCCGGGGTGTTCATGACGCGGGCGTAGCCCTCGAAGAGGCGGGGCACCAGCCAGTCCCGCAGCGCCGGCCGGCCGTCCTGGTGCAGGCTCTGCTCCACCTTCACCATCAGCGCGTCGACGACGTCTGCGTCGTCGAGCCGGGACAGGGCCTGCCGCCCCGTGATCCGCAGCCCGCCCCGGCGGCCCAGCACCAGCTCTCCCGCGGTGATCGACTCCACGGCCTTGCGCCACTCGGGAGGGGCGTCCGCGGGCGGGCTCAGGAGTTCACCCAGCAGCTGGGCCAAGGCCGTCGTCTGGCCGGGGTCCACCTGCCGTTGGGTGATGGCGCCGAGGTCCCACAGCGTCGCGGTCGACGCGGTGGAACCGAGGTCGACCGCGACGAACTGCTGGAGGTTGTCCCCGGTGGGCTGCGGCGGACGCAGCCTGAGGAACTCGTCCTCGTCGTCGGACACGAGTCCGGGTCCCTCACCGAAGCCATCTCGGGACGCAGGAGGCGGCTGCTCACCGAGCGGGGCGAACTCCAGGGCGACGCTGGCGGACGCGGTGTCGGCGCCGACCGATCCCGTGTACTCGAGAGACCAGTGGACGTCGACGCGCACGTCGGTGGGGTGGCCGGAGCCGAAGACGTCGGCCGTGCGCGGATCGCCGTACACCAGACTCACCGGCAGCCGGGAGTCCAGGGAGAGGATGCGGGGCCCGTCGACGCTCGCGGCGGTGTAGTCCTGGGGCACCCAGATGGTTTCCAGGGCGTGGGCCAGCTGTGCCGGTATGAGCACGCCGGGCTCGGCACGCACGTCGACACGCGGCGGCAGATGGACGGTGACATAGCCGGGGCTGCCGGGCTCGCGCTCCACCAGCACCTCCGGCAGCGGGAAGCCCCACTGGCCGGCGTAGACGCGGAAGTGCCGGCGGCCGAGCGCGACGACCCCGCCAGGGGCCGAAGCTTCGGCAGGGATCCCGGCCGGATCGGGGACGCGGAAGGTGATCTCGAGTGCGCTCATGGTCAGTCGACGCTCCAGGTGCTGATGAGGCGGTCGATGGGCTGCTCGTCGTGAGGGGGCTGGGTGCCGTCATCACGGTCGTCCGGCGAGACGCCGCTCGGCCCGTGGAACAGGGACGGGCTGCCGTGGCCGTCGTCCGGCGGCTCCTGCCGGGGCGGCACGATGTCGCTTTCGTCGAGCAGCGCCGCCGACGCCAGGTCGTACAGCGGAACGAGCTTGTCGGTGACCGCGCCGAGCAGTTCGTCCAGGAGGTCGGTGACGGTCCGGGCCGCGGCGACAGCCGTGTGCTGGCGCAGTTCGACGATCCGCAGGGGGTGCCGTTCCCGCTCCTCGATGTGCTCCTCCAGGTCCCGCATCAGGTGGTGCCAGGCCAAGGCGTGGTGCGGCCGGGCCGGGAAGTGACCCTCCAGCTCCGCCTTGTCCCACTTCCGGTGGTCCAGCGCGGGCATGATCCTCTCGATGGCCTTCTCGGGGTTGAGGCAGGTCCACAGATCACCCAGCTGGCGTCGGGCCTTCGCCGTGCCGCCGCGGCGCCGGGAGTACAGCTCGATCAGCAGCGGGCTCGTCCCCGGGTCCGCGAACCACTCGCGCAGCGGTGCGAACTCCTGTTGCCAGTGCGCGGCCCAGTCCTGGCACCACTCCCGCAGCGCCTCCCGGCCGTTGCTCCCCCACTCTTCGACGGTGTGCTGGAAATGCTCGATGAAGGCATCGGAGGAGTCCTCCGCCGGATCCTCGTCCCCCGCGGCCCCGTCGGCACCCGTCGCGTCACCGAAGCCCGGATAGTCGATACGCATGCCGGACTCGGACGTGGCCGGCCCGCTCTTGGTGACCAGGTGCTGTGGGTCCCGGTCGGCCCGTTCCAGCAGGTGGTGCCACTCTTTCCACTGGAAAACGGCCCGGTGCACGGCAGCCGCCGTCTCCGCGAGACCTGGTGGCGCGGCCGGCCTCGTGGCGCCCTCGCCGTCGCCGTGCGTCGGCACCTCGAAGCCGCCCCCGTCGAGCCGGTCGGGGCGCCGAAGCGCGTGCAGCGCCGGGCGTACCCGTATGTCCAGCAGAAAGCGCAGCTCGGCGAAGGTCTCCGCGATCTCGCGGTATGCGGCGTTCCCGCCCGCCGCGGCGCGGTACACCTGGCGGCGCAGCGTGAGCAGCGCGGCGTCCAGCTTCCGCCGTGAACGTTCTGCGCGCTCCAGCTTCTGGCCGACGCCGTTCCTGCGTACGTGGTCCTCGATCGCGTGGCGGAGGTGGTCGATCCCGCCGTCGTTGTCGTATGCCCGCAGGCGCGGCGTCCACGGGTTGCCGGGGTCGGTGCTCTCCAGACGGGCCGCGATCGGTTCCCACGGGCGTTCTCCGGGCGGGGGCAGCTTTGCCATGGCGGCGCGTACCCGCTCGCGGGTCTCCTCGGAGAGAAGGGTGTACGACAGCTCGTAGGCACGGATCGCGGGTACCGCCGAGGTCACCACGATGCCGTCCTGACGTCCCCGGACGAACTTGCTGCCGTAGACGTGGATTCCGTTGAGTTCGTCGGCGTGCCGCAGCAGATCGGGGACGGTCAGAGCGGTGCCGGGGAGGGCCGCGAGAGACGGAAGATGCGTCCGGTCGAAGACGTTGGCGGCGACCAGCGCCGCCTGCCCCAGGGCATCGGCACTGCGGCCGTCCTCCAGCAGCATGTCCCAGAACTCCGAGGCGCCCTTGGACTCGGGGCGGGAGGACAGCACGACCAGCAGGATCGTGTGCACGTCGACCAGGGCGCGCCGGCTCAGGGACTTGTCCCTGCCGTACGAGCCGGCGGCGCCGATGCCGGGGAAGTCGAGCAGTTGGACAGGGTGTTCGGCCAGCAGACCGCCGAGGGCCCAGTGGTCCGGCGAGACGGTGACCTTCTGCACCACGCGCTCGATCAGCGGGAAGCTGCGGCTGAGCGCGTCCTTGTCGCTCTCGATGTTCTCGCTGTTGAACGGCTGCAGGTTGAATTTGGGCGGCGTCTTGGGCGTGACCTTGGCAGGGGGCAGTTTCAGTGCCTCGTTCACGATCTTCCGGGCGACGAGGGCCCGGTGACCCAGCACGCTGTACTGGCCACGCTGGCTGAGCAGGGCGTCCCGGATGCGGCACAGCTCGACCACGGTGTCCCGGTGGGCGTCGTCGATGAGCTCGGGCGGTACCGGGGGCGGGGAGGCGCCGGCGGGCGTCGGCCACAGGCAGGGGTACCAGCTGTCGAACGGCGCCCAGCCGCGCGGGTCGGTCACCGGGTCGTATCCCGCGAGCGCGGCACCGGCGCCCAGGGCCGGGTGTCTGCGGTCGAGTGTGGTGATGAGCGTGGAGAGGATGTCCTCGACGCAGCGGCTCAGCTGGGCTTCGCTCAGATAGCGGATCTCGGTGGTGTCGGCTGCCCGCGTGGGGCTGCCGGGCTCGCCCGCGGTCAGAGACAGTACGGTGATGTTGCCGGTGGTGGGGCGTTCCTCGACCGGCAGCAGGTCGGGACAGCCGAGGAGGGTGCCGAGGAGGAGGGACTTGCCGACGCTGTACTCCCCGACGACGCCGATGGTGACGGGTGAGTCGACCCGGTCCAGCATCTCCTGGGCGGTCTCCGCGACGCGCGCGCGGGCCGCGTGGCACTCCGGGGTGTCGGGTATCTCCTGGTCCTGGAGCATGGTCTGGGCGTCTTCGGCGTAACGGCGCAGATCGGCCAGAGCGGTGGGCGAAGCCGCTGGACTGGTGGCGGCTGAGACGGATGTGTGGGACACGGCGACTCCGCGGTGAGTGCGGTGAGTGCGGTGAGCGGGGATCTGAGGACGGGTCGGTTTGTCGGTGAGTTGGTTGCCGGTGAGTCGATCGGCCGGCCGACGAGGGTTCAGTGCAGGAGGAAGAACAACTCGATCTCCGCAGTGCCGGACGGGATGCCCGGGTCGGTGTTGTGGTAGCCGCGAATGATCTCTTTGTGGTACTGCGGGAAGAACTCCGGCGCCGCTGAGGGCAGGAGCCGGGCGACGGCTTCGGCGAAGGCCGTACTGGTCCCGGTGTCGACCGCGCCGCCCGGGAGTCGGCCGGCGTTGCCGAAGACCATCACGAAGGCCGCCCGCTTGCCCCGGAACTTGCGTGTCTGGCGGGCCACTTGCCTGCGGACGCTCGCGGCGGCCCGGGCGGAGCCGCCCATGAACGCCTCGGGGTTCGTGCGTACCGTGATCGACCGGGTGTGGGGGTCGAGCCCGCCACTCGGCGGCGGACTGGCCGGTGCGGAGGTGGAGGGGCCGGGGTGGGTCGGTTCGGAGGGCGACGGTATGCAGCTGGGGCTCGCCGCGGCGCAGGGCGGGCGTGGCTCGGCCCCGTCCGTCGTCTCACCGCCCAGGAGGACGACGACCATGACCAGCAGCAGATCGGCGAAGAGCCACCCTGCCATGTGCACCCCCGTCATCCTCGGCGGCCTCATCCGTCGACCTCCGTGACCGGCTGGGGGGCACGCGGTTCCCGCGGTGGGGAGGGCGCCCGCGCCGCCGGCCCGGTGGAGGAGGTCGCGGGCAGTGCGTCCACGAGAGTCCGCAGGGCGCCGTGCACCTGCTCGACGGTCTCCGACAGCCTGTCACGCGCCTCGTTCTGGGTCTCCCGGTGGGCGAGGGCCGCTTCCCGCATCTCCTCGATGCGGGCGGCCAGTTCGCCCGTGACCGTGCGGACCTCGTCGCGCAGGGAGACGGCCAGGGCCGCCACCGCCAGGTCGTAGGCGTCGCCGATCCGTTCGGCGCCCTCGGTGGCCGCCCTTTCGAGGGCCTCCGGAAGGCCCGTCAGCGTGCCGTGGAGACCGTCCCGCGTGGCGGCGAGGACCTGGGTGGACTCGGCCGTCGAGGCCCGCACGTCGGCGAGGGCCGCTGTCACTTCCCGTACGGCCTGGCGCATCCACTCGGAGGCGCGTTCGCCGGCCGCCCGGTCCCGTTCCTGAGCCTCGGACGCGGCGCGGTCGATCCGTTCGGCGGTCAGCTCCCCGGCGGAACCGATCCGTACGGCGGCCAACTCGCCGGCAGCGCCTATTCGCTCCGCGGTGCGCCGGCCCGCCTTGTCCACGCCCTCCGCCATCGCGGCGCCCGACCTGGCCAGTTCCTCGGTCAGCCGGTGGGTACCGGCCGCGACCTCGTCGGCTGCCCGGGTGGCCGAGCCCGCGGACGTCCGGACGTCCGTGGCGCCGGCCCGCAGCTCGGCGACGGCCGACTCCAGGGCCTTGACGGCCGCCAGGTGGTGCTCCGTGGCCGTGCCGGCCCCGCTCAGCAGGTCATGTGCGCGTTCCTGGACCCGGGCCGCCTCGGACAGCAGAACCCGCAAACCCGAGGCGGCGCCCTGGAGCTCCTCGGCGAAACGCGCGGGGGAGGCCTGCGCGGTGCGCACGGCCAGCGCCTCGACCTGGACGAGTGCCGCGGAGAGGCGGCAGACGAGCCCCTGTCGCTCGGCCTCCTCCGCCGCTTCCCTGAGGCGGCCCAGGACGGTCGTGCCCATCAGCGCCAGCAGGGCGACGACGGTGTAGACGACCATCGTGTCGAAGCGCAGGAAGGGCCAGAGGTGGCCGTCGAAGCCCTGCTGCCACAGGGTCAGGAAGGAGCCGGACGGACCTGTCCCGCCCTGCCCGGTGGCTGCCGGGTCCCGCATCCGCCGGTACGCGTAGGCCGCTGCTCCGAGCCCCGCCCAGGTGACCAGCAGGGGGGCGAAGACGAGCACGGAAGGCAGCGCGGACAGCAGCCGTCGGCCGCGGCCGGCCCCGGCCGAGGGCGGAACGGAGAGGGCGTGGGGCCCGCAGTACGCGGTGACCAGTCCGCCGCCCGCCCACGGGCGCAGTTCGTCCTCGTCGCCCGACTGCACCGCGTCCGCCAGCCGGGTCAGGGCCGTCGCGTGCGCCGCGCAGCGCGGATGGCCGGCCAGGAGACGCAGCTCGGCGGCGAGGCGTTGGGGTTCGTGATGCGTGGGGCCGGGTGTGGCGCTCCCCTCGTGGGCGAGGGCGTCGTGCCTGCGCCGGCGCGCCCGTGATCTCCCCCATGTCTCCAGCCACCCCATGCTGCTCCCCCCGGCCGGGCCTGGAATAGGTCTGAAATATGCCACTGGACAGCGGCGGACAACCAGTCGTATTGCGGAATTGGTTCCGGGGGCTTGCGGTATCCAGTGTGGTGCGCCGGTGTCCGAAGGCCGGGACTCCGTGAGGCAGAAGATTCCGCAGGTGACAGGCATGACAACTACTGCAAGAAATAGACGCGTTCGGTTTCTGAATTGTTTTTGAAAGTGTCGCTGTTTGACTGTTCTTCCGATCGAGATGGGTCAGGGGCGGTCAGCCGAACTCACAGGCATGGTCCGGTCCGGGAAATGGCGGCTACGGTCGTCAACCGGCGTTCCGTGGGGACGGCGCGCAGGGGAGGGAGAGCCATGACCACACCCACGAAGGACGATGGTGGCGGGGCCGGAGCGGACCTGGCACGGCTGACGGGACTCCTGCTCTTCGAGCAGCGCGGAACCGATCCCGGCGCCGGCCCGCGTGGCGAGCCGTCGGGGGCGGCGGTCGCCGCACGGCAGGATCCCTGGCTGGCCCCGGCGGCCGCACTGGCCGCGGGTGAGCCCAAGACGGCGCTGGCCCTCCTCGACGAGCCGCCACCGGACGCCGTCGGCCTCGCATCATCCTGTCCTTCCCCGCTCTCGCGGGCCCTGTGGACCGCGGCGATCGCCATGGACGGCGCCTGGCAACCGGGCGGCTCTCCGGTTCACCTCCCGCCCGCCGCGCGGCAGGCCCAGTTCGCCGCCGGACCGGGGTTCGAGGCAGCCGTCGCGTCGGTCACCGATCCGGGGCACAGGCTCTGCGCACACCTCGCGGGACGCGTCGTCCCGGTGCTCCTCTCCTCCCGTACGACTTTGGGACTCGCCATGAGCGCGTGGGCGGCCCAGGAGCGAGCCGCCGCGTACGGGGCGCGTGCCGACTGGGACCGTCGAGACCTCTCGGCCGGGCTCAGGGAGCCGCTCGCCTGGTTCGACGGCCTGTACGAAGAGATCGCCGCCTCGCGTCACCAGGAGGCCGCGGCCTGTCATCTGCTGCTCGCCGCGGACCTCCGCGTCCGCGCCGGCGACCCGGGGGCGGCCCAGGCGCTGCTGCGGCGGCACGAACGGCGGTTCGCCACCGGGAGCCACGCGACCGCCGGCCTGGCCGCGCTGCTCGCCGGTGACTGGGAGCTGGGCATCCCGGGAGCCGCCGAGCGGTGCGCCCTCCCGGCCGCCGCGCCGGACCCACAGGCACTGACCCGGGCACACAAGCACTACCAGCGGGCCGACGCGGCGTACCGGGCCGCGCTCTCGCGGCGTGGCCGCGCCGCGGCGCTCCTGCGCCTCGCCCATGTCGAGCGGCTGCGCGGCGGCCTGGAGACGTGCGGGGAGACCGTCGAGCGGGCGAGGGAACTGGCGGTGGTGGCCGGCGACGGCGCCTGTGCCGCGCTGCTGCGTGTCCATCAGGCGCTCGACCTGATCCAGGCCGGCGTCCCGTCTCGGGGGCGCGCCGGCCGGGCGGCCGAGCCGGAGACCGAGGCCGCCGAGGAGGTGGTCGCCTGGGCCGCGACGGCCGGCAGCACGTCATGGCTGCGGGGTCTGCGGCAACTCGTCCTGGACCGGTCCGAGTTCTGGGGCGGGCAGGGGGACGTCGTCCGCGCCAAGAGGGCCACCTTTCTCGCTGAGCGGCTCTGGCCGGGGTCCGGGAGGAGCGACGGTGGGGCGAACGCGCGGCCGGCGGTCACGGGAGGCCTCCCCGCCCCGAGGGTCTACCTGCAGGCCCGGCACCGCCTGGCGGGCATCGTGCTGACCGACCTGGAACAGCAGGACCTTCTCCAGAGCGTTGTGCGCAGCGGCGAACGGGGCGAGCCGCCCGCCCTCGCGGACTGTCTCGGCCTCATCCGGGCCGCCAAGAACCTCCACGATCAGGCGTCCGCGCTGCGGGACCCGGATGTGATGGCCGCCGCCCGCGCCCGCATCGAGCTCGCGCTGCGTACCGGCACCGATCTCCTGGCGGACGTCGAGCCCGTGAACGAGGTCCTCGGCGTGCTTGCCTCCGACCTCGCGTCCTGCGCCGCGCAGGAGGCGCTGTTCCGCTCCCGGCGGTCCCGCGCGGCCGGCCTGGAGACGGAGGCCGACCGCTTCGCGCGGCGAGCCCTGGACGAGGCCGAGCGGATCCCGGACGAGACGTTCCGGTCCGTACTGCGCTGCGCGGCCCATGTCGACCTGCGCGAATGGTCCCGTGCCCGAGCCGAGATGGAGGCGGTCGAATCACGCCTCTCCGCCGTCCAGGCAGCCGCTCTCTGGCTGCGGCTGCACCGCCCCGAACGCGCCGCTGCCCACGTGCCGTTCATCGACGCCGGCCCCACCGCCGGCCCCGGAGACCAGGATCCCCCCTGGGAACGGGCGGCGATCCGGGCGGACCTGGCGCTGGCCAGGGGGTCGTACGGCCCGGCCGCCGACCACGCCCGGCAGGGGCTCGACGCCTACGAGGCCCACCAGGTCCGGCTGGCCCGCGACGCACTGCGTGCTTCCTTCGCCGACGATCCGGTGGTCGCCGGCCTGTACCACGTGGCGGTGCTCTCGGCCCTCGGCGCCGGCGGACCCGACGCGGCGGCCGCCGCCTTCGCCCAGGCGGAGCGCGGCCGGGCCGGATTCCTGCACGCGCTCCACGCGCTCGACGCCGCCGGCACGGACCGGGCCGCCCGCGCCGCCGTGAAGGACTGGCTGGGTGCGGAGGTCCACTGGTCCGCGGAGTTCGAGGACCACGCGGCCCGCCTGGGCGGCCGGGAGTTCCCGCCCGGGCCCCGGCCGGCACCGGCGGGCACAGCCCGGGCACGGGCCGGCACGGGCCGGGCGCCCCGCGAAGACCGACGCGCACGCATCCAGGACGCCGAGCGCGCCCTGAACGCCGCCGAGGCGCAGGTGCGCAGGCTCGTCCCGGCCGCGCTCACCGCGTCGGGCAGGGCCGCGCTGCCGGACGCCGCGGCCGTGGCGGGGTCCCTGCCTTCCGGCACCGTCCTCCTCGCGTACCACCTCTTCGACGACACCCTGGTCGGTTGGGCGATGACCCGCCGGACACTGGTGAGCGACCGCCGGACCCGGTGGGCGCAGTCCATGGTGGCAGCCGTGCGCCGGTTCCACAGCTGGTGTTCCTCGGCGGATGGCGGGCGCGACGGCGAGGCCGACGGACGGGAACTGGCCGACCTGCTGCTGCGCCCCTTCGCCGCGCTCCTGCGCGACCACAGGCGCGTGCTGGTGGTTCCCCCGGCCATGCTCTCGTTGCTGCCCTTCCACGCCCTTCCCTGGGACGGGGACGTCCTCGGCGCCGGCCACGAGGTGTCCTACCTTCCTTCGGCCTCCCTGCTCCCCCGCCTGCGCCGCACGCCGGACAGGCCATGGCCGGAACTGAACGCGCTGCTGATCGGCGGACCCGCCACCGACCCCCGCCACGGGCTGCGGACACTGCCGGGCACCGTCGCCGAGACCGCGGAACTCGCCCGGCTGCTGCCCCGCCACCGGCTGCTGACCGCGACGCAGGCAACCCGGGACCGGGTGCTGGAGGCCGCCCCCGACTGCCAGGTGCTGCACCTCGCCACCCATGGCCTCGTCGACGAACTCGCCCCCAACCGCGGTCGGCTGTCCCTCGCCGGTGACGACGTCCTCGGCATCGCCGACCTCCTGCGCGCCGCCCACGAGCCGCAACTGCTGGTTCTCTCCGCCTGCGACACCGGACGCGGCACCGCCACGGCGGGCGGCGACGTTCTGGGACTGACCCGCGCCGCCCTGATCACGGGGGCCCGGCATGCCGTGGTCTCACTGTGGCCGGTCCACGACCGTACGGGCTGCCTGGTCATGACCAGGACCTACCGGTACCTCCTGGAGGACCCCGCCGGCTCCCTCGGCTCCGCGCTGGCACGCGCCCAGCGCGCCGTGCGCGACCTCCCCCGCGCCGAACGGGACGAGGAGTTCGGCACACTGGCCCGCCGGGCCGGCAGGAGCCGCCCCGGAGCGCCGGCCGGGGCCCGCTCCTGGGAAGCGGCCAGGGACAGCGGCGCGCTGCGCCCGGACACGGACGACCGGCATCCGTATCACTGGGCGCCCTTCATCCACGTGGGGATCTGAGATGACGTTGCGAGCGCTGCTGATCGGCGCCCAGACCTATGGCCTGACCGGTGTGCACACCGACGTGGAGGTGATGGCGGAGACACTCGGTGCCCGCGGCTGCACCGCCCTGCGGACGTGCACGGAAGGCGACGCCACGTACGAGGGCGTCACCGAGGCGATGAACCGGCTCCGGGCGGACACCCGGCCGGGTGACGGCGTGGTGGTGTACTACTCGGGGCACGGGGCGCTCCTGGGCGAGTTGCAGTACCTCGTCCCCGTCGACATGGGCGACAGCACCCCCACCGACTTCCGCGGCTACCTGGCCGAGGAACTCACCGCCGCGGTCCGGGCGCTCAGGGAGCGGACGCCGAACCTCACCGTGATCCTCGACTCCTGCCACTCCGGCGGCGCCGTGCGGGAGGCCGCGTACGAGTCGGGGCGGTGGGCCCTGAAGTCGGTCGAGCTGCCCGCCGTCGCCCGGGACGCGGGACTCGCCCGCGCGGCCCGACTCGCGCGGCCCGGGGACCCGCTCGTCCCCGGCGTGGTCCGGTTGACGGCATGTCAGCAGTACGGTTCCGCGTACGAGGCGGAGCTCGTCCCCGGCAAGGGACGGCAGGGCGTCTTCACCGCGGCCCTGGCCGAGTTCCTCCGCCCCCACCGGCACCCCCATGTGCCGTGGTCGGTGCTGATCGCCCGGGTCCGCGACCGCGTCAAGCAGCAGCAGGTACGCCAGTGGCCCGATGCGGGCGGGCCGTCCGGGCGGCTGCCGTTCTCCCTCGACGAGCCCGCCGAGCCCGAACGGCTCCCGCTGGTGCGACGCGACGGCCGGTTCGCCGTACCGGGCGGCGCCGTCTTCGGCCTCGGCGTAGCGGACCAGGTCAGCATGGTGTTCCCCGGCAGCCGTACGCGGCACGGCGCCACCGGGACCTCGGTACCCGCGACCGTGGACGAGATGAGGGCCGGCGACGCCCTGCTGCGCCCGGCGACGTCTGCCCTTGCGAGCCCTGCCGCCGGGGACCTGCGCACCGCGCTGATGCCCCCCGGCGCCCACGCGCTCGCGGTGCGCGTCCACGACCGCCGCCATGTCCTCATCGACGCCGAAGGAACCCTCGCCGACGCGCTCCGCGAGGAACTGGGCCGCTGCCCACGGCTGGCCGAGACCCACGACGCCCAGGACGCCTTCGCCACCGTCCGCGCACACGACGGAACCTGCGCGATCCTGAACCCGGAGGGGCTGCCCTTCCGGTACCCGTCCGAAGCGGCGCATGCCAGTCCGTCCGGGCTGATCGCGCTGCTGGAGGAGCTCGCCCGCGGCGAACGTGTACGGCGTCTTGGCGACCCGCCGCGACCGGGCCGCCTGGAGGCGGACCCGGACATCCTGATCGAGGCGCGGCAGCCCGCCACGAGCGGACACTGGCGCGAACTGCACGCGGCCGGCGAGCGGCTCCACCACGGCGACCACTACCGGGTCACGGTCACCAACCGTTCGGACGTTCCGCTGTACTTCTGGGTGATCGGTGTCGGGCTGAGCGGCCGCACCACGCTGGTGACCAACGACCAGCCCAGCGGCTACCGCCTGGAACCCCACGGTGCCGAGCACCGCGGCACGCGCACGACCCCGCCCGTCACCATCTACTGGCCCTCCGACCTGCCCGAGGTGGGTCCACGGCCGGAGACCATCCACGTCCTGGTCGGCGACCGCCCGATGGACTTCAGCGGTCTCGCCTCGCGCGAGCGGTCCGCGCACACCGCCGGTCCCACCCTGAACGCGCTGCTGCAAGAGGTCTGGGAGGGCACCCGCGACCAGATGCTCCAGGTGGGCGAGGAGTTCCGCTACCGCGTGAAGACGGTGCACGCGGACGCGCTGCCGGAGCCGGAAGGCGAGCGCCCATGATTCGCCTGCCCCCGACGGTGCGCCGGATCCGGGCCGACCGCAGCGCCAAGCGGCAGCGGTGGGCCGAGGCGTACGACATGTACCGCGAAGCCGCCCGTGCCTACCCCGAACGGGTGCTCGCCGCAGCCTGCTGGCAGGACGCCGCGGGCATGGCCGGCCGGCTCGGCCGCTACTCCGAGCAGGGGGACTGCAGCAGGCGCAGCCTCGCCCTCCTGAACGGCACCGTGCTCAACACCCCTTTGGTACGCAGGACGCGGATCAGAGCCCTGCTGGCCCTGGCCGAATCCCTCTACCGCACCGGTGACCTCACCGGCGGGGAGGAAGTCGCCCGCCGGGTCTACGGCATGGCCGCCGGGAAGGACGCCGACTTCGCCGCCGAGGCCTTCCACCGGCTCGGCCAGGCGCAGCTCCTCCAGGGTCAGGTCGGCGGCGCCCTGACTGCCTTCGTCCGCGCCGTCGAGACCGCACGGGCCGGCGGACAAGGGCTGGAGGTGGCCCAGGAACTGGTGAGCCTCGGCGTCGCCGCCGCGACCGTGGGCGACGACGCCACCGCCCGCGACTGCGCTGCCGAGGCCGAGCGGCTCGCGCGGGCATCGACCCGACGCGAACGCACCACGGTGCTGGTCTCCGCCCTCGGTTTCCGGGCCCTCGTGCTGCGGCGCGAACGGCGTGGGGAGGAAGCGGTCGCATACGCACGCGAGGCCCTGACGCTGCTGTCCGACCCGGTCGGCCGGCAGGACGTCGCGGTTCTGGCGCAGTCCCGTGAACGGCTCGCGACCTGCCTGCTCTCGTGCGACGAGCCGCAGAAGGCGGCCGAGGCGATCGATCTGCTGCGCCGCAACCACGCGGAGGCGGTCGAGCGCGGCGACGTCCTCTTCGTCGTCTCCTCCGCCGCCAACCTCGCCGGTGCCCATGCGCTGGTGGACGCCATGGAGGAGGCGCTCGCCTGGGCGGAGCGAGCCGTGGACGCCGCGCGCAACGCCGGCCAGGGGCCGCACATGGCCGCCTCCACCCTGCTGACCCTGGGGACCATGCTGCAGGTGCGCGGGAAGCACGCCGAGGCCGACCGCCGTTTGCTGGAGGCGGTCACGCTGTGGGAACAGGTACGCGCCACCAGCCGTAACGAGATCGAGCACATCGACCTGCTCGGTGAACAGGCCCAGGTGTACCGGGCCCTCCAGCGCTGCCGGGTCGCCGGCGGGGACCCGGACGGCGCGCTGGAGGCGGCGGAGCGGGTCCGCGGCCTGCTGCTGGAACAGCGGCTCCTCGTCGGGCGCTCCTCCGGTCCCGTCCCGGGCCCTGGGCCGAGGACGGCGGCCTGGACCGCGCGAGAACTGTCCGAGCAAGCCGCCCGGAACAACACGGTCACCCTCGTGTACAGCCTGCTCGGGCCCGCCCGCCCCAGCGTTCGCAGTGGCGCCACCACCGCCTATGTCTGGGTGATAGCACCCGGTGGCACGCGCCGGCATCACGAGATCGACCTCGCCACCGTACGCGCCGCGATGCCGAGCGCCGTCGCGGCCGACCCGGCCCCCTCCGGCGGCGGCACCGGCGGCGGTGCGGACGGGGCCACCGCCGCCGAACCCCCCGAGGAGCGGCTCCTGCGCGCCCTGTCCCAGGGCACCGTGGTCCCGGACGCGAGCACCCGCGACAGCAGTCCGCTCGCCGAACGCGAGTCCCACCTGGTCACCGACGCCCAACTGCGCCTGCTCGCCGACGCGTTCCTGCGGCCGGTCGAGGACGACCTGACGGCGGCAGGGACGCGGCGGCTGGTGGTCGTACCCGACGGGTTCCTGCACCACCTGCCGTTCAACGCGCTGCCCCTGAGGGACTCCACCCCGCTGGTGGACCGGTACACCGTGGCCGTGGCGCCGTCCACCCGGCAAAGCCCTCGGGCCGCCGGAGGCAGCCGGCCCGTCGAAGTCTCCTCGTCCCAGGCCCTGGTGGTGGGAAACCCCGACCCGCCGACGCAACCTCTCATGCCTGGGCTGCCCGCGCCCGTCCTCCGGGCCCTGCCCGCGGCCGAACGGGAGGCCCGGGACGTCGCCGACCTCTACGGAGCCCGCGCGCTCCTCGGTGCGGAGGCCACCTGCGAGGCCGTTCTCGCCCGGCTGCCGCGGGCCCGGTTCGCGCACTTCGCGACCCACGCCCTGGCCGGTGAGGAAGTCCTGCGGATCCCGGGGGCGCTCTGCCTCGCCCCGAGCGGCACGCCCGATCCGGGCGGCGGGACGCACGGGGACGGCGCGGGCGACTCGTATCTGCGGGCCGGCCACATCGAGCCGCTCGACCTCTCGGACTGCCCGCTCGTCGTGCTCAGTGCCTGTCAGACCGGCTGGGGCAAGCCCTCACCGGAGGGCAACCTCGGCCTGGCCCGTACCTTCCTGGCCACCGGGGTGGAATCCGTGGTGGTCTCCCTGTGGCCCGTGGACGACAGGGCGACGGCCGATCTGATGACCGCGTTCCACCGGTACCTCGTCACGGGGACGACCACGGGAGAGGCTCTGCGCCGAGCGGTACGCGACACCAGGCGGCGTCACCCACGGCCGGAGGACTGGGCGGGGTTCAGCCTGCTGGGCAACGCCGATCTCCGGCTCTCTCCGGTGGCGCGGGGGTGAGCTCCTGCGAGACGGAGCCCCGGGAGGAGCGGGCGACGGGGACCCGACAGCCGCCGACGGCCGCCAGATCCCCGTGCTGTCCCCCGTACAGCCACCGTGCGGCACCCACGGGGACCACGTCCCCGCAGCAGTGCGGAATCCCGTGGGACGGTGTCAACAGGCTTGCGAAAAGCGGCTGTCCACCCTTGCGCAGCGACTACGATGCCGTACGTCACAAGTGCCGGAGAAGCCCGAGAAGCCGGAGAGGTGCTGTGATGCCGGACAGGTGCGCACAAGGCACGGACTCCGCCGAGCGCTGGCCGCACGGTACTTTCCTGGCAGAGCTGGCCGGTTCCTCGGAGGCCGCCAAAACCCTGCTCTCCCTGGGGACCCTGCGGTCGTACGAGCCCGGCGAGACGCTTCTGACCGAAGGGCTGTACGAGACGTTCGTCCTGTTGCTGCTGAGCGGTGTCACCAAGGTGACGGCTCTCATGGAGGACGGGGACACGGCGCTGTTGGCCGTACGGATCGGCGGGGACCTCGTCGGAGAGTTCGCGGCCTTCGACAACAGGCCCCGCTCGGCCACGGTCACGGCCGCCGGCCGGGTCACGGCCCGGCGCATCGGACAGCGGGACTTCCTCGGCTGCCTCGACCGTTATCCCGTGGCCGCGCTGGCGGTCAGCCGGATGCTCGTGCGCAAGAACCGGTGGTCGGTGCGGCGACGCGGCGACTTCAGCGGTTGTCCGGTGGCGACGCGGGTCGCCAGGGTGCTCGTCGATCTGGTCGAGGACTACGGGCAGCCGTCGCGCGGCCGGGTCCTGATCGGGCCGCGGCTCACCCAGGCGGAGATCGCCGGACTGGTCGGGGCGAGGGAACGACGGGTTCACCACGTGCTGGGCGCGCTGGCCGAGCAGGAAATCATCCAGGTCGGCTACAGCCGCATCACCGTCGTCTCCCCGGCCGGACTGCGTCAGGCGGCACGGTTGACGGAACCGGACGACTGAGGCACGACGGCCGGGACGTGCGGCAGGACGGAACGGCTGGCCATGGCACAGGACATCGAGGGGGTACGGGACATGGGGGACCGCGCGCACGACACGGAGAAGCAGTACGACCGAGGAGACCGTGACCAGCACGACGACCCCGGCCACCACGACGACGTACTGGCCACCACGGACCTGATCGCCCTCGACAGCGTGGTGGCGAAGGGGGGAGGGCACCCCGTGCGTGACCGGGTCGCCCGGGCCTCCCTGGGGCGGCCCCTCGGCTTCGTGCTGCCCGGAGCCGGCGGTGGGGGCGCGACAGAGGCCGCCGTGCACCGCGAGATGCTTCTGTGTTTCCCCTTCGACCTGGAGGAACTGCCGGACGGCCGCGGATACCAGCAGGTCACCCTCGCGGTGCGGTTCGAGGACGGGACCCACGCCCTGGCCCTGCAGCCGGCGCCCGGCACGACCGCTGCCGACGGGACGGAGATCGTCGCGTTCGGCCTCGGCCAGGACCGGCTCCGCTGGACCTTCCGTGCCCCGGGGCGGGGCGGCACTCTCCGCCCGGACGGCCGCTGGGCCCAGACCGTGGTCCGCGTGCCGGCGACCGCGGAGGAGGTGTCCGGCCGGCTGAGCCTGGCTACCGTGACCGTGCAACCGGTGCTGGGCGGGGCGTTCGTGCGCAGGGAGGCGGCGAGTCCGCAGGACATGCGGTTCCGCCTGAGGCTCGCCGACGCCTGGCCGTCCGCCGCACCGCTCGCGCACCCCGAGGCGCTCCCCGGGTCATGGGCGCTCGCAGGTTACGAGGACGGCGCCACGCCGGCCGGCGACGGCGGGGCCGGCCGGGAGAGCCACGGCGATGCCGGCGCCGGTTCCGTCCAGGGCGAGGAACTCCCGCCGGGCCTGCGGCGGCTCTGCCTCGCCGTCGACATCGAGAAGTACAGCGCCCGCGACAACGCCGACATGGTCCGGCTGCAGCGTGTCCTGCTGCGGACCCTGCGGGCCGCCTGCGCGGCGGCAGGCGTCGACTGGCAGCGCTGTGGCCGCCAGGCTCAGGGAGACGGCTACCTGCTCGTGCTGGAGCCCGGCATCGACGAGGTGAGGGTCGTCCCCAGGCTGCTGGACGGGCTCGCCGCGGGTCTGGCAACCGCCAATGCCGCAGCCGCCGCCCAGCGGGCTCCTGGCACGGAGTCGGACCGGGGCCCCACCGTCCCCCGCGAGGTCCGCATGCGGGCCAGCCTGCACCAGGGCATCGTGCACGAGGCGGACAGCGGCTACGCGGGTTCGACGGTGGTAGCGCTGTTCCGCGTCCTCGACTCCGGTCCCGTCCGCCGCAGGCTCGCCGACAACCCCTCCTCCCATCTGGCGGTCGCCTTCTCCGACACGCTCTACAAGGATCTTGTGGCCACCGGTTACGAGGGGCTGTCGGGGAACGGCTTCGAGCGGGCCGAGATACACGTCGAGTCCAAGGGCTACACCGGGGTGGCATGGATCCAGGTGAGGCCGGCGGGCCGTGGACGCGTCGGCGCCCCGTGAGCCCTCACCGGTCCGCCGGCGCGCCGACAACGGACACAGCGGCACTGGTCCCTTGTCCAGCTGACGATGTGCGGTACTCCAGAGCGGGACGCCGCAGGCCGGACGGTGGGCCCCGGTGTCAGATCCGGCAGATCCC
Organism: Streptomyces filipinensis; assembly: GCF_014649495.1. Lineage (GTDB taxonomy): Bacteria > Actinomycetota > Actinomycetes > Streptomycetales > Streptomycetaceae > Streptomyces > Streptomyces filipinensis. The sequence continues at coordinate 92,823 of NZ_BMTD01000008.1, forward strand.
CCGCTCGTAGTCGACGGTCGCCGACGACCGGGAGTAGTTCCACTGCGGCTGGAGCAGTGCGCCATCGAGCTGCCGGGCAGCGGCCGGGCTCTCCACGATGTAGCCGAAGTCCTGCAGCCACGCCGGGTAGAGGTTCTTCGAACCGATGTAGAACGCCGAGCCGTCGACCGCGATCAGCTTGTGGTGCTGCGCGTAGGGGTGGCCGTCGGACCACTTCTCGCTCGCGGACCCGCGGAGCGGGGCGAGCTGGAGGTTGCCGCACAGGGCAGCCCGGGCGCCCTGCTCGTCCCCGGTGACCTTGGCGAGCCGGCTGCGCAGCACGTCGCTGATCTCGGAAAGGGACTTGATCTGCGAGTAGCCTCCGCTGCCGACGGCCCCGCGGTTGGCGGGGTCGCTGACGACGATGCGCACCTTGACCCCGGCAGCGAGCTTCGCGGCCAGGGCGTCGTAGACGCGGGTGTCGTAGCGGGGCAGCGGCGGGCAGGTGGCGTTGAGGTCCTGTTGCGAGATCTCGATGTGCTCGGTGGCGCTGGAGATCAGCGAACGCAGGGCGCTCTCCTCCGGGTTGACCGTGTCGTAGTCGCGGTCGCCGTTGGTGTTGTCATGCAGGCCGACCACGCACCGGGTGCCGGCGGTGTCCGGCAGGGAGGGGCGCCAGGCGGAGGAGGGGTCGGAGTCCTTGACGCCCACGCCGAGCCCGCCGACGGCGACGACCGGGACGTCACCGGTGGCGGGAACGGCACGGGGATTGGTCTCCCGCTCCATGCCGGCCTGGCAGTCCGCTCCGCCGGAGGCGGCGTACCAGACGCTCGCGACGTCGGTCCGGTTGCGGCAGGTCCAGTCCCACAGCTGGTCGAGGTAGCGGCCCGCCGTGCCGGCCGCGGGGCCGGACAGGGCCAGGTCGACGTCCGTCACCGGGTGCTCGGTGTCGAGGTAGTCGCCCTTCCAGTCGTTGATGCCGCCGGTGATCGCGGTCTCCCCGTCGACGACCAGGAGTTTGGAGTGGTTCCACGAGAAGGCGGTCTTCGACGTCGTCATGGAAGCGACGTCGATGGTGAGGGCGTCCGCCGCAGGACCGAGCTTGGCGCGTAGGTCGTCCAGGTACTTCGAGGGGCGCACGTTGAGGTGGTACAGGGGTGCGGCACCGACGAGGACGCGGACCTTCAGGTGATGTCCGGCGGCCACGGAGGACTTCAGGCCGGCGACGATCGCGTCCTGGAAGGCGCCGTCCGGGAAGGGCGCGAGGCTGGAGATGTCTACGGTGCGGGTTGCCCGGGCGATGTTCCCGGTCATCCTCGCCAGCAGATTCCTGCTCCCGGCGCGGTCGCGGCACTGCGCGTCGCCCCAGCACCCGGGGGTCTGGAGCAGCCAGCCCGTGGGATCGCCGGGCGCGGCGTCGAGCTGGTTGCCGGCCGTCCGTTCCCATACGTCGCCTTCGAGGCCGGGTGAGACCTCGCGGAGGGTGCGTTCCACGGCGTCGAGGTGCGGGGTCGTCGACGGGGCCGCGGTGGCCGGAGCGGCGGGCAGTACGGCGAGGGCCAGAGCGGATATCAGCGCAAGGCGCGCCGCGCGGTCTAAGCGGAGCGAAATGATCACGCCCTGAAGTTACCAGGGAGTAGGCGGTGAACACGACGCGAGTGCGCGTCGGGCCGGGGGGCATCGCAGGCGTGCCGGTCGGCGTACTCGGGAGCGGGTGCGGGATGCGTAATCCTCCCTTGAGCAAGGCCGTTTCGGCCGTGTGCGGGGATCTGTCCCACGTGCTCGGCGCCGGTCCCTTCGATCTCGGCCAGCCGCTCGATCCGGCGGCGCCGCAGCGCCGGCGAGCGGGCTCCGACGGGGGCCGCGGCGCCGGCCGATCGCTGCGGGGCCGCGCCGAGGCGGGCAGGTCCCCTCCTGGGCGGCGACCGCCGCCTGGGCCAGCTCGGGCGCCGCCAGTGAAGGCATGTGCCACGGCCGGCGGCGCCCCGCCAGATCGGCCAGCACCGCATGGTCCAATGCATCCGGCCGGCCGGTGGCGGAACGTCCCGGGAGGGAACGCCCCGGACCGGTCGTCCGCCGGGCCGCCCGACGGCGCCCGGTCACCGCATGGTGTGTCGCTCGGTTCGCCCCGTAGGGCCGCGACCAGCCCCGACCAGTCGACCGGTTTGCCGGCCACCGCCTGAACCAGAACAGGCTGCCCGCACCGGGAGTGGCCTCCACACCCGCGTGTGGTCGGCTCCGGAAATCCTTCGGGAGATGACCGGAGCCTCATGTGGCGGAGGCGGCTTCAAGGAGGGTTTCGGCGGCGGCGGTGCGGGCGTACAGGACGGAGCGGCCGGCGCGGTGGGCGCTGACCAGGCCCGCGTTTCGTAGCGCGATGAGGCATTGGGACACCCCGGCCGCGGACAGGCCGGTGCGGCGGGCCAGTTCGGTGGTGGAGGCCGGGGTCTCCAGTTCGGTCAGCAGCAGGGTTCGCGAGCGGCCGAGTACGGCGGTGAGGGTTTCGGTCCCGGTGATGGTCCGCGCCTTCCACAGTGAGCCGACGCCGCGCGCCGGATAGACGAGCTGTGGCGGATCCGGCAGCGTCACCCGGGTGCGCAGCCCCGGTCCGGTGAAGGCCGAGGGAATCAGCAGCAGCCCCGTGCCCGCCGTCTCCCGGGTCAGCGGCTGCTTTCGGCGGGCCATCCGCAGCGCGTTGTCGTCCCAGCTCACGGAGGTGTGCAGGTCGTTGAAGAGGTGGCCCGCGCCGTGCTCGGCGACCATACGGGCCCGATAGAAGATGTCCGCGTCCAGCACGGCCCGGATCCGCGCCCAGTAGGGGGCGAGTGCCAGCTCCCAGTACGTTTCGATCTCTTCTGTGACCTTGGTCAGGCGGGCCTGCGGGTCGGCGTGCAGCGTCCGCAGCCGGGGGCCGAGATTTCCCCTGGTGGCGGGCCAGGTGGTCGAGGTCCTGGCGTACCCGGTCGGTGGGTGAGGCCCGGATCGCGTCCCACTCTGCCGCCGGTGCGGGGGCCGGCCCGTCCGGGGCTGGGTTGAGGAAGTCGGGAACGTAGCCGGTGAGCGGGATCAGCTCGGAGAGCCAGCCCCGGTCCAGCCCGGCGGCCACCACGCGCGGCCGCACCTGCTCGACCCAGGACCGGTGGACCGGATGCGCGGTGCCCGACGTCAGCAGCCGGAAGCTGGGCGCAACCTCCCACATCGGCGAGACGGCGAACCGCACCTGAGCCAGATCGTGCGCCGCGAACGCCAACTGTGCCAGGACAACCACTCCTCGATGGATTCACGTATGTCTTGATCGATGGCGATCAGCCTACGGGGCGGCGATCATCCCGCCATGACCTCACAGACGATCACCGCGGCGGTATCGGGCACTTGGACACTCGGCGACCGCACGGTCAACCGGGTCGGTTTCGGCGCGATGCGCCTCACCCAGCACGGCGAGGCGTTCGCGCCCGACGCCGTCCCGAGCGACCGCGACCAGGCGGTCCGTGTCCTGCGCCACGCGGTCGAACTCGGCGTGAACCACATCGACACCGCCGCGTTCTACTTCTCGCCGTTGCGCTCCGCCAACGAACTGATCAACCGGGCACTTGCCCCCTACTCGGACGACCTCGTCATCACCACCAAGGTCGGACCGGGACGAGACCCCTCGGGCCGGTGGCTGCCCCACGCCACCGCCAAGCAGCTGCGCGGCCAGGTCGAGGAGAACCTGCGCCAGCTCGGCCGCGACCACCTCGACGTGGTGAACCTGCGCATCGTCGGCACCGACTCGATCGCCGAACGCTTCGGCGCACTCGCCGAACTGCGCGACGCCGGACTCATCCGTCACCTGGGCCTGTCCAACATCCAGCCCCACCACCTCGCCGAGGCCCAAGCCATCGCGCCCGTGGCCTGCGTGCAGAACCAGTACGGCATCGGCGCCCGGCCCGAGCAGGAGGAGTTGCTGCGCAGGTGTGGCGAGCAGGGCATCGCGTTCGTGCCCTTCTACGCGATCGCCGGTGCGGGGCGTGAGGCAGGGGCCGACGGCACGGACTGCGATGAGGTACTCGCTGTCGCACGGGCCCGGGGGGTGAGCCCGGCACAAGTCCGGCTGGCATGGACGCTGCACCGCGGGCCGCATGTACTGGCCATTCCTGGGACCGGCAATCCGGATCACCTCACCCAGAACGTGGCCGCCGGCGCACTGCGCCTCACCAAGGACGAACGCACCGTCCTGGACTCCCTCCAGCCCGCAACAGCATGAACAAGACACCCCGATGACGCTGTGGTCCACTCCCGCCGAGTCCGGGTACGGATCGTGCTCTTGGCGGCTCGGGGCAGGTCAAACGCGCGGATCGCCGTCGAGGCAGGCGCACGAGGCGGCGCCCTGCGGCGGGGGGGCGTAGCGGCGCGGCCCGCGCCGCTAGACCACCACCTCACCGATCCACTGGACCGGCGAAACCAGCAACCAGCCCTGTCCCCGTCTCACGCGTGCGACACGGAGCGCTCAGGGCCGGCCCTTCGGATGCCCCTGGTCAGCGGACGAAGGAGATCTCCGGGTACTTCTTGTCGGGGCCGTCGAGCAGGGTGCCGTGCTGATGGCGCAGTTCCTTGTCGAAGAAGGCGGCGAGGTAGACGCGCTGGATCTCGATCGCGCGGTTCGGGTCGATCGTTCCGTACACCTGCTGGAGCTGGGCCGGGGTGAGCCTGAGCAAGCTCGCCTCCTGGGGCGCCATCGCCTCGTCGTCGACGAACGACACGTGCGCCGCGCCGTGGAGCTGGATGTCGACCCGGTGTCCCTTCAGATGCGACCACAGCGTGCGCCACGACCCGTCGTTGTTGCGGTTGTGGGTGCCGGAACTGAAGAGCATGAAGGGGCGGTCCAGGTCCTTGCGTGGCGCCGACCCGAAGAACTGGCCGTCCAGATTGACGCCGGCGGCGATGCGGTGGTCGAGCTGCATGGCGGTGTCGACCGCGGCGCCGCCCAGCGAAGCGCCGAACATCCCGATGCGGGACATGTCCACGGCGTGCGACAGTCCGGTGGGGAGCCTGGCGTGGTCGACGTCGGGGTTGCTGCCCTTGGCGATGGTGCCGAGCTGGTTGATGACGAAGTGGATGTCGGCTGCGCGCACGTCGAGCGTGTCGGAGGAGTGCGCGCCGGCCGGCATGGTGTTGACCTCGACCCGTCCGCCGGGGAACTGCACCTCGTTGGCGTCGTGGGTGTGGTCGACGGTGACGACGAGGTAGCCGCGGCTGGCCAGGTCCTCGGCGAGAACGGTGCCCCTCGCGCGGTCCGAGTGCAGCCCGCTGGAGTACAGCAGGACGGGCAGTTTGCCGAGCTTGGTGTCGACCGGGGCGAGGACATGGCCTGCGGTCCGCGGCAACGTCACTTGTTGTGGCGTCAGGCCCTGGGAGGCGAGGAAGTGCGCGCCGGAGGCTGACGGCATCCACGGCGCCTGGTAGTGGCCGCGGGTGGAGGAGGCCGGGTACCAGAACGACACCATCAGCTCGCGCGGCTTGTTGCCGGGCACGTACGGGTCCGTGCGGGACTTGTCGACGAGGTGCAGGCTGAACGTGCCCACGCCGTGGCGCCCGGTCGGTGCGGGCAGACTGAGCTGGAGAGCGGACGTGCCGGCGGGGGGCGTGACGGCCTGCGGACGGGCGGCCTTGAGCTGCGGCGGCGCCGCGTCGTGCTGGGGCGCCCATGGGGTGTCGTCCTGGTCGGGCGAGAACCCGGTGGCGGTGGGCTTGTTGGGCGTCTTCCCGGCGGCCATCGCCGGCGTCATCCCCGCACCCAGGGCGATGGCCAGCGTACCCGCCGTACCGACCGCTCGGGCGATCACTCTGCGACGCGGGCGCGGGCGGCGGTGTTTCATGGGACCCCTTTGTTGAGCGACGATCGAAGAACTGGCGATCGGCTGTCGTACGCCGGTACCGCCGCAGTGGCCTACGGATGTGGAGGCCCTGGCGTTCACCGTGGCGGCGGACGAGCAGCGGAACCTTTGGGACGCCTTGGCCCACAGGTTGTTCCGAGGCACTGCGGTGACCGCACCCGCTTGGAACAACGCCGGCTCGGCCCGGTTCCGGTTCGCTTCTCCCTGCGTCCAGCTCCAAGCCCTCGTGTTGACAGCCCGGTTGTACGCCACTCGTCATCCCGTGCTGTCGGCAGCCACGCGCTACCCCTGGGCCAGTCCTCGTCCCGCCCCCAGCGGAAGTGACGCCCCGACGCGGGTACCGCGGTGACCGCCTCTTTCCAGTGGCACATGCGTCTTGCGTAACCGATAATGCATGTGTAGGCCCAGATGCCGCAGATGGACGACACGGGTCAATCGCTGAGCGATTATGCCGCCGGAAATTGTTGCCCGCCCGCATTCCGAGGACATGCCGATCCTCCCGAGCTGAGGCCAATCCGGGGCAGAACAAGCTGACAGGCAACGACAGTTCCGAGGACCAAATATGTCATGGCAAGACAGAGCCCAACGAGCACTCAGCGTGCTCGACGGCACAGGAGACGGTGACGGTGGTGCGGCGGAGCGTAGTCGCCGAATCTTCAACCACATACTCAACGAGTCAAACCGTGATGACTACATCAGTCATGACTTCTTCAACGTTCAACAGGCCGCAGGTGGGCTCCCCGAGGGCGTCTCGTTCGACGATTTCCTGGCCATGGTGGCGGGACATGTCCGCCCCGAACTCGAAGGCTCGGGCTTCGCGGAGGAACTGGATGACGACGACTTCCGTAACGGAGCGCTGACCTTCGACGAAGTCATCCGCCGCCACATCGACTTCCTCAACGGCGTGGTGCACCAAGCCGCCGCCGGCGAGGTGCATGTCGGCCTGTGGAACCTGATCCTGAACGCTCGCTCCGACGACACGAGCATCTACGCCTGCTACCGCGACTTCCTTGTGGACGCATGAATCGCAGGCACCGACCGGAGACGCGATCCGGTGGTGAACGACCCTGGCGAAGGGGTGGCTGCCATGACAATGCTCCTGATCAACGGATCTTTCCAGATCAAGGGAACACAACCGGATGGTGACACCGTCCGTTTCACGCCCGATGATCCGCAGGAATGGGACCTCGTGACCAGCCGGGGTCGCGCGGTCAAACACGATGCGCTGGGGCGCGCCGCCCTGCGCTTGGACGCGATAGACGCGCCGGAGACCCACTACGGCCCGAACCGGGTGCACCAGCCTCTGCACTTCGCCCATGCCGCACGCGACGAACTGCTGAGCTGGCTGGGTTTCACGAATGTCCAGCAGGGACCGGACGAGACCGTGACCGCCGTTGTCCCCGACACGGTGCCCGGCTTCATCCTCGCCAGCGGCGCCGACATGCACGGCCGGTGTGTCGCCCTGGCGGGACGTGGTGTCTCCGGGGGCACCAGCGGTGTCGACGTCGACGTGGACGTCGACATGCTCAGGACCACGGTGAACCATCACCTGCTCACCACAGGTCTGGTCTACCCCACGTTCTACCGAGGTCTCTTCCCGGTCCTGCGCACGGAGTTGACGGCCGCTGCCCGCCAGGCGCAGACGGCAGGCCTGGGGCTGTGGCCGAGCGACACGACCACAACGGGGGCGAAGATCACGGCACTGTCCTCGATCACCGACGACGTCGTCATGCTCCCCAAGCTCTTCCGGCGTCTCGTCGACTACCTCCAACTCAGCAACCCGTCACTGGTCTGCTTCCCCGCCTACCTCGCCGGCGTGCAGGACCGCTTCACCGTCCTTTCCTCCGGAAAACGCTGCGCCGGCCTGCACAACGTGGTGGAGATCAGCAACGGTCAGACGGTGCGCATGACGCAGCCGCCTGAGGACCTCGTCTTCGAGGAAGCGTGAGGCATCGCCGCAGACGCCGTCACCTCCGGATCCCGTCACCTCCGGATCGAAGTGGCAGAAGAGCCAGGCGAACACGGCACCTGGGTGCCACGGCTCGTCGCGGATGAGACGTGATCCGCACGCACGGTCAGTTCTCGTGTGGTGGGGCGTCGGTGAGGAGTTCGCGCTTCACGTGCGCGTAGTCGGCCAGGGCCTGCGGGTCGCCGTGGTGGTAGTCGGTCCAGAATCCGGGGCGCTGCCAGCGGGCGTCCGCGAGGCGGGTGCGGCCGTCGGCGATGACCAGGGTCCAGCCGGGTGGTATTCGCGTGTCCACTGTCTCGAAGTCGGCGGTGTCCCAGAGCAGTCCGGGGTCGGGTGTGCCGGGGCCGAGCACACGGATCTGGCAATCGATGTCGTAGGCGACCATCTCCAGAACCGGGTAGACACTGCCTACCCGGATCCCGTCGTACTCCGCGACTGGTATGTCCGCCGCGGGGTGGATGATCTGCCGGCACCTGACTCTCATGGGAAGAGTCTCGCCCCAGTCGGTCCCCGGTCGTCGTCCGGGTCGCCGCGACGGTTCCAGCTAGGCGGCCATGTCCGGTCGCGGGAGTTGCCCGCCCTCCCCCTCGACCTGAAGGAGTGGTTGCGTCGGCAGGAGGACTGGAGCGCCGCCGTTGGGTGCTGCGGTGGGTGCCGGCCTTCGAGCGTGATGGCGGACAGCAGCCTTGTCGGCAGCCGCAGCCGTGCGAGCTTCGGACGTGGACTCTGTGCGGTCGACGGTGTGCGGCACTGCGTGGCTGGCCCTGCCACGGTCCGTTCTGTAGGGCCTGCCCTGAGGGCCGCCTGCGCGGCCCGGTACCTCGCGCGCCAACGACGGCGGCACGACGGAGGTGGGCAGCCGCACGAGGCTGCCCTGGTACTTCAGCTGGGTCGTGCCTCAGCGGAAAACGGCGATGTTGCGGGCGACCCAGCCGTCGAAGGGGCGCGGGGCGCGACCGAGGACTCGTTCCACGTCCGGGCTGATCCGCAGTTCGTCGGGGTTCGGGGCGGAGATGATGTCCAGGGTGTCGTCGGCGAGTTCCGCCGGCACGAACCGGGTCATCGTGGCCTTGGCCTCGTCGCGGGTGAGTTCGTGGAACCGTACAGGCGAGCCGAGCGCGGCGGCGATCGCCTCCGCCTGCTGACGCGGCGTGATGACCTCCGGCCCGGTCAGCTCGTACACCCCGCCGGTGCGCCGGTCGTCCAGCAGGCAGGCCGCCGCGACCTCGGCGATGTCCGCCGGGTCGATGACCGGCACCCCTACGTCGCCGAAGGGCGCGGCGACCGTCCCTTGCGTGCGGACGGACTCCGCCCAGGCCAAGGCGTTGGAGGCGAAACCGCCCGGTCGCAGGACGGCCCAGTCCAGGCCGGACTCCCGCAACGCGTCCTCCACCGCGCGCATCGCGACCCTCGACGGGCCGAGCGGCCTGGTCGCCACGCCCTGCGAAGACAGCAGGACGACCCGGCGGACCCCACTGCCCGCGGCCAGGCCGATGATGTCGGCCGGCCTGGCTTCGGGGGCGTGCAGGTCTCCGGACAGCAGGAGGAACAGGGCCTTCGCCCCGTCCAGCGCGGGTGTGAGGCTTGTCAGCTCGGCCAGATCCGCCGTCACATGCCGGACCCCGTCCGGCACCGCCACCGCGTGCCGCGACACCGCCGTCACCTGCTCGCCCGTCTCGGCCAGGGCCTGTGTCAAAGGACGGCCCACATTCCCGGTAGCCCCGGTCACCACGATCATGTTCAGCTCCTAGTCGGTTGTGCACTGCGGTAATTGACGCTAGGAGACGGGCTTACCTTTCGTAAGAACATACCCAGAGGTAAGCTCCTGACATGAAGGAAGGTGCGCAGCTGACGCAGGCCGAGACAGGCCATCGGTATGAGGTGTTTCACACCGACTGCCCCGCGCGAAACGTGGTCGACCACGTGACCAGCAGATGGGGTATCTGGGTGCTGATCTCCTTGCGGAGCAACGACCTTCGGTTCCACGAGCTGCGCGACAGCATCCAGGGCATCAGCGAGAAGATGCTCGCTCAGACCCTGCGCGCGCTGGTCCAGGACGGCTTGGTCTGGCGGGAGGTAGAGCCGACGACGCCGCCCCAGGTCACCTACGGGCTCTCCGGGTTCGGTCAGGACGTCAGGGAGCCGCTGACCGACTTGTTCGACCGGATCACACAGCGGCTACCGCCGCGCAGCCCGGGATAGTGCGGTAGTGGTCGGCCTCACGGTGCGGCTCAAGACCGAAGGCCCGCCAGATCCTCGACACCGTCAGCCTGGCAAGGCTCCCCTGCGTACCGGGGTGCCCCGGCGTTTGTTCCGTGTGCCGGGCGGGCGTCCGGGCCCCAGCGTCCCGCTGAGCGCCACGGCTTGAGCGGAGCCACCACGTGCTCTCCGCCGGGCAGCACCGGGATCAGCGTCACCGACGTCCCCAGGGGGCGTCGAAACTCGCGCCTCGATCGCAGCCGCTGCCAGAGTCTTTCGGGAGCCGGCGGAGCATTCGTCGGCGTGGTGCCCGATCTGTACCGGCCGCCTTCCGGTTCCACCCCCCTCACTTGATCAACTCGTCCGATACATGGCCTCATTGGGGTGGAGTGAAGCCTTTTTCGGGAGATTCCCCTCCAGCTCTCAGGGCCGGTGGCAGACTCGGCTGCCAAGACCGTTCAGGGGGGCAGGGGGCACCGGTGATCGATCCATTCACGCTTGTCCTGACCGCGCTCGCGGTGGGCGCTGCGAGAGGAGCTGGCGAGACCGCGAACACGGCCGTTCAGGACGCCTACAGTTCGCTGAAGTCCCTTCTGCGCCGCACACTGTCGCGGCGATCGGGCCAGGAGACGGACGCGCAGCTCTTGGACCGGTACGAAGAACAGCCCGAACTCTGGCGGGAGTCGCTGCGGGAGTTGCTGACCGAGGCTGGCATCGCAGACGACGAAGGGATCATCGCGGCCGCGGCGCGCGTGCTGCAAGTGGCAGAACCAGAGCAAGCCGCGGGGACGAACGTCCTCCACGTAGCGGGCGACATCCACGGTCTGGCGCAGGGCAACGGCCAGACGGTCACCATGAACTTCGGCGCCCCGTCCGGCGGCGAGCCGCACCACCCCCAGACCCGGTGAGACGTGTTGCCGATGGCACCGGACGTGCACACGGGACCGGCCTTCGGGCTGGTGCTGGGCGACGAGAACAACGTCAACCAGTATTACCTCGGCGCGGGCCGCCCGCCCACCGTCTTCCGGCAGCGCGTCGCGAACTTCCTTGCCGAATACCTCGGCCGCGAAGGCCACCCGGTTCCCTTCGGTGGCCGTGACCGTCACCTCGCCGACCTCGACGCGTGGCTGGAGAACCCCGACGCCGCTCCCTTCCTGCTGCTCAGCGGCGGGGCGGGCAAAGGCAAGACGGCGCTACTGGTCCGCTGGGTGACCCGCCTGGCACGCGACGACCTCCAGGTCGTGTTTCTCCCGGTGAGCATCCGTTACCGCACCAACCTGGCCAGTGTCTTCTTCACCGCCCTTGCGGCCGGCCTGGCTGAGGTGCACGGCGACGACGTACCGGTGCCTGCCGATGCCACGGCCGAGGTGTGCCGCGGCGTCGTCTCCGACTACCTCGCCCGCCCGCTCCCGGACGGCCGCCGCCTGCTCGTCGTTCTCGACGGTGTGGACGAGGCCGCCGGCTGGAAGCCCGGGCCTGACCTCGTTCCTCGCCCAGCGCCTGCAGGGCTACGCGTCGTCGTCTCCGCCCGCGACCAGTCGGGTGCCCAGTGGCTGGCCGACCTGGGGTGGGCGGACACCGGTCTGGGGACGGCCTGGACGGTGGGCCCACTCGCTCGGGACGACGTCGAGGATGTCGTACGACGGTGCTCCAGCCGTGCGTACGAGGAGATCCCGGAGCTCACCGACCGGTTGTACCGCGGCACCGAAGGTGACCCGCTTCTGCTCTCGCTGTACCTGCGGGACCTGACGACCCGCGGCCTGACCGATCTCGCCGACTTGCCGGCAGGCCTGGACGGCTACTTCAACCGCTGGTGGCAGGAGCAGAAGGACCTGTGGCAGGCGGAGTACGGCCCGTCAGAGGCCCGTGCAATCGAAACGCAGGTCGATGCCGTGATGGCCCTGCTCTCACGCGCGCTCGGCCCGCTCCGCGCCGAGGACCTGGCCGAACTGGACGGAGGGTTCCGTTCCACTCCGGTCGGTACCGCGCTGGAGCCCATCGCCCGGTTCCTCATCGGCGACGGCCACGACCATGGTTACGCGTTCAGCCATGACCGCCTCGCCGAATTCTGGGCCGCCCGGCGCGTCCTGCCCTCCCGGCGCCGGGAACTCGACACCGCGTTCACCGACTGGGGACTCGGCAAGCTCGCGCTGCTACGCGAAGGCCGCCTCGTCCCACGCGACATGCCGCCCTACGTCGTTCAGTTCCTCGGCGCCCACCTTGAGCGGTCGGCTGTGGAAGGCTCCGGCTATCTCCCCCTCCTGCACGACACCTGGCGGCAGGCATGGCAGGCTCTGGAGGGCACCGACGCCGGTTACCTGGCCGACGTGGCCGCCTGCCGCGCTGTCCTCCGCACGGCCGACGCCGAATCCGTGGCGGCTGGCCGCCCCGCCCGGTACCTGCACGAGCAGATTCGCTGTGTGCTCGCCGAGTGCGGCGTCCGGGACCAGGCGGCCGGTATCTCGGCACAGCTGCTGGTCGCGCTCGTGGAGGCCGGCGAATGGACCCCGGCCCAAGCCCTGACGTACGCCAGGCACGTCACCGAGCCGCGGCGTGCGGCACACTCGCTGCTGGCAGCGGCACAGGTGGCTGCCCCGGAGAGTCAGGCGAAAGTGGCGGCCGAAGCGCTGGCGGCGGCGGACTCGGAGCCCGACGCCATGCGCCGGGTCCCCCTGCTCGCCGGTATCGTCCCGCGGGCGGCGGCGCTCGGCGCCCTGCCTGAGGCATGGGCCGCGACCGAAACGCTGCGAGACACCGACTACTACGGGCAGGTGCTCGGCGAGATGGCCGAGTTCCCCCACGACACCTCCCCTACGTGGGCCATGGACTTCGTCATGGCCCGCATCAGGGAGCGTGAGCGGTCCAGCAGCTGGTCCGCCGACTGGCGTCCCGGAATGGTCCTCGGTCTGGCCCGGAACCTTCCGCAGGCCCAGCGCACGGCGCTGTGCCAGGAGGCGGTCGACTCCATCGTGTCCTTCCCCGGCGGGCCTGCGAGGGAGTTCCTGTGGTCGGTCGCCGAGATGCTGCCTCCGTCCTTTGCCCTGGAACTGCTGGGCGAGGTGCGCGACCGACAACGCGCATTGCGATCCATCGGCGTGCTGCTGCCGCGACTTCCAGCGCCGTTACGCGACGAACTGGCCGGTGAGGCCCTCGCGTTGGCCCTCGCCGAGCAGGCCGACGCGACCGCACGCAACACGGCCATGCCGCTCGCCCGCCGCCTGATCGACCTGGCCCAGGCTCTTCCTCCGGGCTCCCACGGCCCGCTCCTTGAGCACGTCCGTCGGCTCGACGAGTGGACGCGTGGCCAGACGCTCGCGCTGATGACCCCCCACCTGAGTCCTGAGCACCGGCAGCTGGCTCTGGGACTGGCGGAAGGAATCACCCTGCGGTTGCCCAAGGCGGCAGTATGGGCCGCGGTCGGCGTCTCGCTGGGCCCGGCCGGCCGCCGGGACGAGGGCGACGAACTGCTCGACCGCGCTCTGACGACCGCGGTGGAGGTGGGCGATCCGCACACCTGGGCCGGGCTGGTGCAACGGCATGCGGCTGTCCTGCCGACATCCTGGTTGCTGCGGCTGGCCGACGGCGTCGAGGAACTCAGCGCCCGTCGCGCCCGGGTCGGGGCCGCAACGGTGCTGGCCGCCGAGTTGGGCCGCCGTGGTCACTCGGACCGGGCCCTCGGCCTCGCGGACGCGCGGGGCCACGCGGACGACCGACTGGAAGTACTCCTGCGGGTTGCCGAGTCGCTTCCGAACGAGTCCCTCGCAGCGTGGCAACGGCACGTCGTGCGCGCCGCCGCGGACACCGAAGGGCGGCAGCTGCTGCATGGCGTGCGGCGCGGCGGGGGAGGCTCCTCCGACCGACGCTCGGCACTTGTCTCCGCCCTCCTGCCTCACACGGCGCGCCTGACCGACCCCCACGACCGGATCGTGACGACCACGTCGCTGCTGGCCCAGGCGGCCGACGCCGGCCGGCATGTCGAGCGTGCCGGCGCGGCCGCCGTACTGGAATTCCTCGACCGCACGGACGCGGGACCGGACGAGTTCGAGACCGAGGCAGTACTGCGCGGCCTGATCGTCTGCGGGCACCCACGGCTGGTGGACGCCTCGCCAGTGCTGCGGCGGCTACCGGACACGGCCCGCTCACGCCTCGCCCAGGCCGCGGTCGGCGGACTGGACGAGGCGGCGGCGACGCGACAGCTTGCCGAGCTGCGCGCGCACAAGCGCCCCGACGCCGGCGTCCTCATCACACTCGCTTCCCGCCTTCCCGCCACCTCGCTCAAGACCGCCGCGCGCCTCCTGCCCAAGCTGCCGACTGACGAACGCGAACGCTTCAGGGTGGCCCTGGCGAAACGCTGGCACGAGACGGGACATGATGACCGGGCGTTCGCACTGCTGCGCCGGAACAACTGGCCGTTCCCCGACAGCGACGAGATCGGTGCGCTCGCCGAGGCCGTGTCGCACATGGCGCCCGGACGACTGCATGCCGACATCCCCTTCCTTTGGAGGAGGCTGAAGGCGGCGACCGACTACTACTCGGACGACCGCAGGCTCGTTTCAGCCCTGCCGGAGAGCGTCTGCGACGCCGTGTTCCAGTACGCCATGAACGACGCCGATCGTGAGGAGCGCGACGGAGGGACCGCCTGGCCGCTCGCCGCGGCCCTCCTGGTCACCCGCCTACCGCGGCAACGACGCCCGGACGCGGCCCGGCGCCTGTGGTCACGGCTTCGAGCACTGGCCGGGGAGGCCCTCTGGGTGCGTCCCCGAGCACTGCCGCACCTGCTGCCGTATCTCGACGATCCTCAGCGCGGCAAGGCGACGGCGACGCTCACCGCGGACGCCACCGAGGAATACCCACCACTGGAGCGCCCCTCAGGGTGCGCGCCGAGCATGCTGTCCCTCACCCCGTTCCTGACCAGCTCTCAGGTGAGGGTCGCTCTGCGAGAACTGACCTGGCCGCAGTCCCTCGGACCCGTCACCTCCAGCGTGCTGCCGCTCGCCGTGCGGCTGGCCAGCGAGGGCGACACGGAAGCCCGGAAGCTGCTGGACGGCTTGCCCGGCACGTCCCCCCGGCAGGACGCGCTGATCGAACTAGCCCGCAACAGCGCCGGGGACCGGCGTTCGGCCCTGCTGCGCGAGGCGCTGACGCTGGCCCGCCGGGTCAGTGACGGGCCCACGGCCGCGCGGCTCCTGGGCCGACTGGCCGCATGGGCGGCGCAGGAGCACGACCGACCTTCATGGGGTGACCGGCTGCTCACCGCATTGCGACGGGTGACCGGCGGCATGTCCATCAACACCCTGCCGCTGCGAGAACTGGCCGCCCTGCTGGAACCGGGGCGGAGCAGAGATCTTCTCGCCGGTGTCGCCGGTGCCGCGATGTCCCGTCCGCCCCTGCACGACAGGGACGCGCGGCACGAACTGTGCGCGGCCGTCGTCGCAATGGCCGCCACGGGACTGGGTGGTCTCGCGCTCTCCACAGTGGCAGGCATCGACGATCCCCTGATCCGTCACGCCGCGCTGACCGCCGCACTGCCCGTGCTGGACGACGCCCTGCTCGACCGGGCTCTCGCTCTGGCACGGGACACAGCCACCCGGAACCGGGACGGTGTGGACCGGGGCGACGCTCCGGCAGCCGGTGGCGCGTGGCAGGTGCGGATGCTCCTCGCGATCGCTGCGCGCCTGGCACCGGCGCGTCGAAGCGCGGTCGTGGACGAGGCCCTTGCCGCAGCGGCGGACGCCCGTGCAGAGGACCTGGCGACCGCCTTCGACGAGTTGCCTGAACCGACGCCCGGCCAACTGGCCACCATCAAGCGCATCGCCGCACAAGCTGAGCCGTTCACCCGGTGCGATCTCCTTGTCCGGGCGGCCCGGTGGCTGCCGAGCGCAGAACTCCCCGGAGTCCTGGCCAGCATCCGGGCCCTGCCGGGGTACGAGTACGAGCGGCTGCTCCCCCTGCTGCTTCCCGCGCTCTGTGCGGCGGGGCAGGGGGACCTGGCGGTGAACCTGCTGGATTCGGACATCCCGGACCACGAGCGGTGTCACGTCGTGGCCATGCTGTTCGAACTGGCCGATCCACCACCGCGGGAGCTGGCACCCCGGCTGCTGTCCCTCGTCCTGGCGGCGCCCGAGGGCCTCCGACGCACGCATGCTCTGCTCGCCCTCGCCCCGTTCCTCCCCCCGCCCCTGCTGGAATCTGCCGCGTCGGACCCGGAGCTGGTATCGCAGGGCAGCCATGTCCACCTGTTGGCCGAGGCGGCCAGGGCGACGTGTGCGCACAGCCCGGCACAGACGGAGACCCTGCTGCGCAAGGCATTCGCAGAGTACCGGTCACATGGCGAACAGGACGGAGGCTGGGTACTCCGGGTCGTGGACATCCTGTCGCCGCCCGACATGGTCGAGGCTTTCACGATGACCCCGCGGCAGGATGTACTCTCCGCCCGGATCGCCGGACTGCCCCTGGCCGAGCGGTACCAAGTGGTCTCAGGGCTACTGGACCTGCTGTCCGGTTGGCCACGTACAGAGACCCTCGGCACCCTGACCGCTCTCCTGCCTGCCCTCGGTGACCTGGTCGACGGGCAGTTCCCCGCGGCCTTGTTCGAAATCGTCGATGCCTCCCTCACGAATCCGGGATGACCCGACGAACGACTCCCGTCCGGCCTGGAGCAGCAACAGCCGGCCGGCGCCGGCGTTCCCCGAAGGAGCCGTCCCTGATCCGGGAGCTGCCGGCCGCGCCGTGGAGGCGTTCGCGAAACGTGGTCACACGGGTCATCGCGCGCTCCCGGCACCGGCGAAGGGGACCTGGGCGGCGGGGGCCACCTGCTGCCCGTACGGGTGCCGCCACAGACCCTGCGCCTGAAGCTTCGACAGCACGCCCTCGCCGAACCAGTACGCCTCCTCCAGATGCGGATAGCCGGAGAAGATGAACTCCTCGATGCCCAACGCGGCGTACTCCTTGATCCGCTCGGCAACCTCGGTGTGGCTGCCGACCAGGGCGGTCCCCGCCCCACCCCGCACCAGACCGATGCCCGCCCACAGGTTGGGATGGATCTCCAGCCCGTCCCGGCTCCCACCCCCGTGCAGGGCCAGCATCCGCTGCTGTCCCTCCGACTCACTGCGGGCAAGCCCGGCCTGAACCTGCCGCACGGTCTCCGCATCGAAGCCCGCCAGCAGCCGCTCCGCCTCGGCCCAGGCCTGCTCGGAGGTGTCGCGGGTGATGACGTGCAACCGGATTCCGAAGCGGACGCCGCGACCCTCCTTGGCGGCCAGCGCCCTGATCCAGGCGATCTTCTGCGCGACGGCGGCGGGCGGCTCACCCCAGGTGAGGTAGACGTCGACATGCCTGGCGGCAACTTCTCCGGCGATCGGCGAGGAGCCCCCGAAGTACACCTCGGGCACCGGGTCGGGCACCCGGGCCAGCCTGGCGTCCTCGACCCGGAGGTGCTCACCGGCGAGGTCGACGGCCTTGCCCTCCCACAACCCCCGGACGATTTCCAGGAACTCGCCGGTACGGCGGTACCGAGCGTCCTTGTCCAGGAAGTCCCCGTAGGCCCGCTGCTCGTGGCTCTCCCCGCCGGTCACGACGTTGAGCAAGAGCCGTCCGCCGGTCTGCCGCTGGAAGGTGGAGGCCATCTGCGCCGCGAGCGTCGGCGAGACGAAGCCGGGGCGGAAGGCGACGAGGAACTTCAGGCGCTCGGTGTTCTGGCTGACCATGGCGGTCGTCAGCCACGCGTCCTCGCACCACGCGCCGGTCGGGGTGAGTGCCCCGGTGAAGCCGAGGTCCTCGGCGGCGCGGGCGATCTGGCTCAGGTAGGCGACCGTCGGCGGCCGGTCGCGCCCGGACTGGGTGGCGGGAGTGCCGTGGCCGCCGCCGACTACGTGGCGGCTGTCACCGTTGGTGGGCAGGAACCAGTGAAAGGTGAGGGACACGTGGGGGCTCCGATCGGTGTTCGTCAGCGTTCGTCACAGGAGGCCGTGCCGGGGCGGCCTGGTGCCGTTGAGCACGTAACGGCCGATGTGCTGGACCTTCCAGCGGGCCGGGTCGTGCAGGGTGTGGGTGCGCGCGTCGCGCCAATGACGGTGCAGGCCCAGGGAGTCGAGGGCCGAACGGGTGCCGGAGACCTCGAAGAGGGCGCTTGCGACCTCCACGGCGGCCTCGGCCGCCGTGACTTTTGCGGTGGCCACCGCGATCGAGGCCTCGGCGGCAGAGTCGTCGGTCAGGTCGGCGCGGGCGTCGTCGACCGCGCGGGCGGCCTCGCGAAGCAACGCTTCGGCAGCCCGTTCTCTGATCGCCAGTTCGCCGAACCGCTGGATCAACAGCGGATCCTCCGCGGCGGTCGCGTGCCCCTCGGCGGCGCTCTCGAACCAGGGGCGGCTCTTCGTACGGACGAACTCCACCGCCTCGGCCAGCGCCCCGGAGGCGATGCCGGCATCGATGGCCGCGTGCAGCAACTGAGCCACCGCGCCGTGGAGTTGGGGGCCCTGGAAGGTGAGGTGGTGCGGCACGACGCGGTCGGCGGGCACGGGCACCGACCCCAGGCGGACGGTTCCGCTGGCGGTGGTGCGCTGGCCCATGCCGTCCCAGTCGTCCACGACCGTGAGGCCGGGCGCGTCGCGCGGGACGTACGCCACGTGCAGGGTGTCGTCCTCGGTGCGGGCGAGGACGGGGATCCAGTGGGCGAACAGCGCGCCGGTGGAGTAGTGCTTGACGCCGTCGAGGACGTACGACCCGTCCGGGAGCCGGGCGAGGCGGGTGCGGATGTCCTGGACGTGCTGGGTGCCCGACTCGGACTGGGCGTTGCCGAACCGCTTGCCGGCCAGTACCTCGCCGAAGAAGAACTTTTGCTGCTCGTCGGTCCCCTGCCGGCGCAGCACGTTGACGTACACGAAGTGGCTCTGCGGGATCTGGGCCAGGCTGGCATCAGCGGCGGCCAGCAGTCGGAAGATCTCGGCGAGCGTGTCCGCACGGACGTCCGCGCCGCCGAACCGGGCGGGCACGGTCACGGCGAGCAGCCCGGAGGCGGACAGCCGCTCCAGCTCCAGGTGCGGGAGCCTGCGCCGCGCGTCCCGCTCGGCGGCGCCCTCGCGGAAGTCCGCGGCCAGCTCCGCGGCCACGGCACGGGCCTCGGCGTCGTCCGTGATGACGTGCGCGGCGCTCATCCGGCGGCCGCCAGCAGTGTCGTCCGCTCGCCCAGCGCGGCCGAGAACTGGTCCGTGACCTGCGCCAGAGCCTCGGCCGATCCCGGCGCGACGGTCAGCGTGCCGTCCTCGCCCACCGTGATGTCCTTGTCGAGCGTGAACCAGCCCGGCGTGATGTGCGCAGGCCCCATGGAGGCCAGCACCGGGCGCAGGGCGTAGTCGATGGCCAGGACGTGGGCGGTGGTGCCGCCGGTGGCCAGCGGGAGGACCGTCTTGCCCGCCAGGGCGTACTGCGGGAGCAGGTCGAGCAGGGACTTCAGCAGTCCGGAGTAGGCGGCCTTGTAGACGGGGGTGCCGATCACCACCCCGTCCGCCTGCTCGAACAGGGCGGTGGCCCGGACGATCGCCGGATGAGCGAAGTCGGCCCCGAGCAGCGCCTCGGCAGGCAGGGTACGAACGTCCAGCGCAATCACCTCGTGCCCCTGCGCGATGAGCCGCTCGTCCAGGTGGCGCAGCAGCCGAGCGGTGCGGGAGGTGGCGGAGGGGCTTCCGGAGACGGACAGGACAGTGGCCATGGGAGGACCTTTCGGTTCGTCGTTTCGTGTGCGGGCCGCGGTCAAGCGTGGGCGGCGGCGGGCTCGGACGCGGCTTCCTGTGCTTCCAGTTCACGCACCAGGGGCAGCACCCGCTTGCCGAAGTACTCGACCTCCTCCAGGTAGTGCAGGAAGCCGAGGAGGAAGAGGTCGACGCCGAGACGCCTGTAGGCGACGATCCGCTCGGCGATCTGCTCGGGGGTGCCGATCAGTCCGGTGCGGAAGCCGTCGTTGTACTGGACGAGGTCCTCGAACGTGGAGTCCTGCCACATGCCCTTGCCGTCGCCGGTGGACGGGCCGGCCTGCTGGACGGCGTCGCGGAAGCCGTGCACGGCCTGCGTGTCGGCCTTGGCGACGATCTCGCGGAGCGTCTCGCGGGCTTCGGCTTCGGTGTCGCGGGCGATGAGGAAGCCGTTGAGGCCGAACTTCGGTGCCGTGCGGCCCGCTTGGACGGCGGAGGAGCGGACGTCCTGGATCTGCTCGGTGACGCCGTCGAAGTCCTTGCCGTTGGAGAAGTACCAGTCGGAGACGCGGCCGGCCATGGCGCGCGCGGCGGTGGAGTTGCCGCCCTGGAAGATCTCCGGGTGCGGACGCTCGGGGGTGTTCAGCGGCTTGGGCTTGAGGGAGAAGTCACGCAACCGGTAGAAGTCACCGGCGAGCTCGGCGTGGTCCTCGGTCCAGATCGTCCGCAGGGCGCGGATGAACTCCTCGGAGCGCCGGTAGCGTTCGTCGTGCTCCAGCCAGGGCTCGCCCAGCGCGGTGAACTCCCCCTTGAACCAGCCGCTGACGACATTGACGGCGAAGCGGCCGTTCGACAGGTGGTCGGCGGTGGCGCCGAGTTTGGCGAGGACGCCCGGGTGCCACAGACCGGGGTGGACGGCGGCGATGACCTTCAGCCGCTGGGTGGCGAGCAGCAGGGCGAGGCTGAAGCTGGTGGACTCGTGCTGGTACTCGGCGCCGTAGCTGGCCATGTAGCGGACCTGGCTGAGCGCGTAGTCGAAGCCGTTGTTCTCGGCGAGGACGGCGAGTTCGCGGTTGTAGTCGTAGCCCCAGTCGGTGCGCTGCTCGACGGTGCTGGTGACCAGACCGCCACTGACGTTCGGCACCCAGTAGGCGAAGCGGACGGGATCGGATCCGGGGTATGCGGAGGATGCGGGCATGGGAACTCCTGGCAGGGGAATGCTGCGCGGGCAGGACGAATGAGCTCCGCGGAATTCAGGCACGCTGGAGCGGGGTTTCCGGGAAAGCCGTCGTCACGACGGAAAAATGAGCCAGGACCGGAATTCACGGAAGGAAGTCACAGAGGGAGCGGGTGGGAGGGTTTCCCTCGGGCGCGCTCAGACCCGACAGCGACAGAAGGCGCTGGAAACACGCGCAAGGTCGACGTGGAGTCGCCGCGTGAGGTCCTGTCGCTTCATGCCATCGATCGAACCAGGAGGGAGTCCGGCCGGTCAAGAATGCCCGGATGTGATTCCACATGGTGAGAGTCGGTATTCACGAGGTTGTGACAGGGATTCCCTTGAACCCGGTCTCGGGAGGGCGCAGTCTCCTGTTCGTGCGTATCGAACAGCTCGAATACATCGCCGCCGTCACACGGCTCGGTTCGCTGCGGCGCGCCGCCGAGGAACTGCACCTGTCCCAGCCGGCGCTCAGCGAGACCGTACGCAATCTGGAGCGCGAGCTCGGCGTGGACCTGCTGGAGCGCAAGCGGTCCGGGGCGAAGATCAGCGACGAGGGGCGCGAGCTGCTGCCGCACATCATGAGCGTGCTGGACGCGGTCGACCGGCTGCGCGGCGCGGCCGGCGACCAGCACCGCATCAGCCGCATGGTCCGACTCGGCACGGTGAACACGGCTACCGTGCCGCTGGTCATCCCGACCGTGCGCGAGTTCCGGGCCTCGCACCCGGTCACCCAGGTGGAGTTGGTCGGCGCGCAGCAGGCCGACATCCACCGCGGCCTGTTGGAGGGCGCCTTCGACCTGGGACTGGTGAACTACCTCCGGGGCGACGACATTCCGCCCGGCTTCGAGACGACGGAGCTGCTCTGCGGCCGGCCGGTGGTGTGCGTGCGTCCGGACAGTCCGCTGGCGGCCCTGGAGGCGGTGGACGCGGACAGTCTCCTGGCCGAGCCGCTGGTCGTGATGCGGTCCGGCTATGTGATGCACCGTTTCGTGCACCGGCTGCTCCGCAGCCGGACTCCGTCCTTCTCGTACTCCACCGACGGGGCGGAGATGGGCAAACTGATGGTGGCCGAGGGTCTGGGGGCCACGGTGCTGCCGGACTTCAGCGTCCTCGGCGACCCGCTGGAGCGACGCGGCGCGATCACTGTGCGGCCGCTCGCGGGGGATGCGACCGACGTACTGCTGGTACTGCAGCGCCGCCCATCCGGTTCCGTTCCGCGGGCGGTCCGCGACCTGCACGAGCTCTTCGTGCGCAACGCCCAGGCGTGCGGCGCTTCTTCGCGACGGTTGACGGAGGGATGACCCTGCGCCCATCGTAATGGGCGGCCTGCCCGGCACCGGCAAGACCACGCTCTCCCGTCTCCTGGCGGCCCGGATCGGTGCGGTCCACACTGCCCCTTCCCTCGCGTCACGCACACGCGACGGCCCATGCTGCGGCGGCCGCCTTTCGGGCATTCGAGGACCGCCGCCTCATGCCCGGACAACGCAACTCGGGCAGCGCCCTTCGCGGCCTCATTGCGGCCGTCACCGAGGCCCTGGCAGCGCGCCCATGGGGGACGCACGCACTCCCACGCCTAAAACTATGGTGTCCCACCACATACGCCTCTGACCTGCACGTTCCTACGGTGTGGCGACACGCAAACGTCCCCGTTCAACGCCAGGAAGTGGTGCCGATGTCGTCGCCCGTAACCGCTCCACCAGCCCCGTCCAGCCTCCCCCGCATCGTCGCCGCCAGCCTCATCGGCACCACCATCGAGTGGTACGACTTCTTCCTCTACGGCTCGGCCGCCGCGCTCGTGTTCAACAAGCTGTTCTTTCCGGGCTCCGACCCGCTCGTCGGGACGCTGCTGTCGTTCCTGACGTATGCCGTCGGGTTCGCGGCCCGCCCGTTGGGAGCGCTCGTGTTCGGGCACTACGGTGACCGGCTGGGGCGGAAGAAGCTGCTCGTGCTGAGCCTGCTGATGATGGGCGGGGCGACGTTCGCCATCGGGCTGTTGCCCACGCACGCCACCGTCGGGGCCGCCGCACCCGTGCTGCTCACTTTGCTGCGGCTGGTCCAGGGCTTCGCGCTCGGCGGCGAGTGGGGCGGTGCCGTCCTGCTGGTGTCGGAGCACGGGGACGCGCGGCGGCGCGGGTTCTGGGCCTCGTGGCCGCAGACCGGCGCTCCGGCGGGGCAGTTGCTCGCGACCGGTGTGCTCTCGCTGCTGACCGCCGTGCTGTCCGACGACGCCTTCGGACGATGGGGCTGGCGGATCCCGTTCCTGCTCTCCGGCGTCCTCGTGCTCATCGGTCTGTGGATTCGGCTGTCCGTCGACGAGTCGCCCGTCTTCAAGGAGGCGCTGGAGCGGGCCGAGGCCCGGCGCGCGGAGGCGAAGAGCGAGACGGAGCGGTTGCCGATCGTCTCCGTGCTGCGGCATCACTGGCGGGACGTGCTGGTGGCGATGGGCGCCCGCATGGCCGAGAACATCAGCTACTACGTCATCACCGCCTTCATCCTCGTCTACGCCACCACCTCGGCCGGCGTCTCCAAGCAGACCGCGCTCAACGCCGTGCTCATCGGCTCCGCCGTGCACTTCGCCGTGATCCCGGCCTGGGGTGCGCTGTCCGACCGGATCGGCCGGCGGCCGGTGTACCTGTTCGGCGCGGCCGGTGTCGGGCTGTGGATGTTCCCGTTCTTCTCACTCACGGACACCGGGTCGTTCGGGTCCCTGATCCTGGCCGTGACCGTCGGGCTCGTGCTGCACGGCGCCATGTACGCGCCTCAGGCCGCCTTCTTCGCCGAGATGTTCGCCACCCGGATGCGGTACTCGGGCGCGTCCATCGGCGCCCAGTTCGCCTCCGTGGCGGCGGGCGCGCCGGCCCCGCTGATCGCCACCGCGCTGCTCGACGACTACGGCAGCTCCACCCCGATCGCCCTGTACGTGATCGCCGCCGCCGTGCTGACCCTGGTCGCCGTGGGCGTGGCACGGGAGACGCGGCACCGCGACCTCGCCCGCGTAGAGGAGGGGGACGGCGCGTCCGCCGGTGCGGGAGCGGCCGCGACGGCACGGACGGCCTGACCGGGAATCCCGGACCCCGACCCCCGCCCCCAAACCCCCGTACGGCAGCTCCCGTACGGGGGTCAGCGTCTGTCCGGGGCCGCCAACCGGTGCAGTCGCAGGGCCAGTTGGAGTTCCAGGGCGCGGGCCGGGGTCTGCCAGTCCTCCCCCAGCAGCCGCCCGACCCGCTCCAGCCGTTGGGCGACCGTGTTCACGTGGACGTGCAGGGCGTCCTTGGTGCGGGCGGGACTCATCCCACAGGCGAAGTAGGCGTCCAGGGTGCGCAGCAGCTCCGTACCGCGTCGCTCGTCGTAGGACACGACCGGGCCGATCGTGCGGTCGACGAAGCCGGCGACGTCCCGGTCGCCCGCGAGGAGCAGCCCGAGGAAGCCGAAGTCCTCGGCCGCCGCACCGTCCCCGGCCCGGCCCAGCAGGTGCAGCGCGTCCAGGCAGCGACGGCCCTCGGCGTAGGCGGCGGCGATGGTCTCGGGGTGGGCGGTGAGGTCGGTGACCGGGGCCGAGGCGCCGACCGTGACGGGCTGGTGGACGGCCGTGCCCAGATGGCGGGCCGTGCGGCGGGCCACCTCCGTGGCGGTGCCGTCGGTGGCGAGCGGCAGCAGCAGGACGGTGCCGCCGTCGCGTGCGGCGGCCAGGCCGTGCCGGGTCGCGGCGAGGTGGGAGGCGGCCGACCACAGGCGACGGCGGGCCGCGGCCTCCTCGTCGGCGTCGCCGGCCGGGCCGTCGAGCCGGGCGGCGAGCACGACATGGGTGGCGTCCAGGTCGGCGTGCAGCCGGGCGGCGCGTTCGCGCAGCAGGCGCGGATCCCGGTCGCGGGCGTCGAGCAGGTCGTCCAGCAGCTCCCCGCGTACGCGCTGCTCGGCCTCGGCCGCCGAGCGGCGGGCGAGCAGCAGGAGCGAGGTGACCATCGCCGCGCGCTCCAGGGTGCGCTGGTCGACGGGGTCGAGGCCGGGGTGTCCGCGCAGGACCAGCGCGCCCAGGAGTTCGCCGCCGGCGGCCACCGCGGCGATCCAGTCGCTACCGTGCCGTACGGCGTGTCCCTCGGCGCGGGACTCCTCCAGCGCGTCCGCGGGTGCCGCGCCGGCCTCGGTGAACTCGACGGTGCCGTCGAGGACTTCGGAGACGGCCGCGGCCACGTCGTGCACACCGCCGCCGCGCAGGACGAGTTCGGCGAGCCGGTCGTGGACGTCGGAGGCGCGCTCGATGACGGCGCTGCGGTCCCGGATGATCTCGTTGGCGTGCTCCAGGCCGGCCAGGGCCGCGCGGGTCTCGGTGAGCAGATGGGCGGTGTCGATCGCCGCCGCGGCGAGCGCGGCGAAGGAGCCGAGCAGGGCGATCTGCGCGCGTTCGAAGACCCGTTCCCTGCGGTCGGCGGCGAAGAGGACGCCGATGACGTGCGGCCCGAGCATGAGGGGGACGCCGAGGATGGCGACCAGGCCCTCGTCACGGACGCCGGCGTCGATGGTGAGGGTGTGCTGGAAGCGGGCGTCCTTGAAGTAGTCGTCCGTGACGTACGGCCGGGTCGTCTGGGCGACCAGTCCGCCGAGACCCTCGCCCATGCCCAGGCGCAGCTGCTGGAAGCGGGCCGAGACGGAACCCTCCGTGACCCGCATGTACGTGTCACCGCGCGCCGCGTCGTTCAGGGTGAGGTAGGCGACGTCCGTACCGAGCAGGGAGCGGGCGCGCTGCACGATGGCCTGCAGGACGGCGTCCAGATCGCGCAGGCCCGCGAGGTCGTGGGCGGTCTCGAAGAGCGCGGACAGCTCGGCCTCGCGGCGCCGGCGTCCCTCCAGCTCCGCCCGGACGCGCAGGGCGAGCAGCTTGGCCTGTTCCAGGGCGGCGATCGCCTCGGCCGGTCTGTCCTCGGCGCGGGCGAGCAGCACCGGCTGCTCGTACGCCTCCGCGGAGGCGTCGCGGGCCAGCAGTTCGAGGTAGGGAGCCTCGGCGCTGCCGCTGGGTGCCGACTGAACGTGATCGCGAGACATGGTCACAGGATTCCGCATCGACCGGCCGGTCCGTCAGGCCTGTGGAAAACTCCCCGGCCGGGCGCCGCCGGGCATCTTCAGTGGGCCGTCCAGCCGCCGTCGAGCACCAGCGAGGTGCCGGTGACGAAGGACGCCTGCGGGCTGCACAGGTAGGCCACGGCCTCGGCGACCTCCTCCGGTTCGATGAGCCGCCGGACCGCGCTGTCCTTCAGCAGGACCTCGGACAGCACCCGCTCCTCGGGGATGCCGTGCGCCTGCGCCTGGTCGGCGATCTGCTTCTCCACCAGGGGCGTGCGCACATAGGCCGGGTTGACACAGTTCGAGGTCACCCCATGGGCGGCGCCTTCGAGGGCGGCCGTCTTCGACAGGCCCTCAAGCCCGTGTTTGGCGGCCACATAGGCGGACTTGAAAGCGGAGGCGCGCAGCCCATGGACGGAGGACACATTGACGATGCGGCCCCAGCCCTGTGCGTACATGTGCGGCAGGGCACCGCGGATGAGGCGGAACGGTGCCTCCAGCATCACGGTCAGCACGGTGTGGAAGACCTCGGGCGGGAACTCCTGGAGCGGGCGCACCAGTTGCAGCCCGGCGTTGTTGACCAGCACGTCGATGCCGGCGGCGGCGCGTTCGGCGGCGTCCAGGTCGGTGAGGTCCACGACATGCGGTACGACGGTCCCCGCGAGGTGCCCGGTCCGCTCCGCCTGCTGGGCGAGCTCGGCCAGCCCGGTCTCGTCCCGGTCGACGGCGCGTACCCGTGCACCGGCGGCGGCGAGCCGCAGCGCACAGGCGCGGCCGATGCCGCCGGCGGCACCGGTGACGAGGGCGGTGCGACCGCCGAGGTCCAGGGTGGGGGGCTGCGGGCGAAGGCCGGGCGGATGGCTGGGCGAGATCATGTGCCGACCCTAAGCGGCCCCCAACCGTCACCACATATGGTCGCGACCCATACTTCAGCCCCCAGTCATAGGGTCAAACCATGTGGGTGCCTCGGACATGGCCTGCTTGATCCGAAAGCGGCCGAACTCATGGAGATCAGGCAGCGCGTCCACCTCGAACCAGCCCACGTCCAGGGACTCGTCGTCGTTGACCCGGGCCTCGCCGCCCACGGCCCGGCAGCGGAGGGTGATGTCCATGTACTGGCACTGGTCGCCGTTGGGGTAGGTGACCGGATCCAGGGCCTGGACGAGGACGACCCGCTCGGGCACGCAGTGCACGGCCGTCTCCTCGAAGACCTCCCGCACGGCACAGGCCGCGGGCTGCTCTCCCGGCTCCGGGATGCCGCCGATCACCGACCACTTGCGGGTGTCGGACCGCCGGCCCAGGAGCACCCTGCCCTCGTCGTCGAAGACGATCGCGGTGACCCCGGGGAGCCAGAGCAGCCGCCGGCCGGCCGAGGCCCGGAGCGTGCGGATGAAGTCGGGAGTAGCCATGGGCCCGACCCTAACCGGCCGGGCCCGCGCCCTCCTGGCGGTTCGGTGCGCGCACACGCCCTTTCGGAGGGCGTACGCCGGTCGTACGGCTACACGCCGTCGGCGCGCCGACGGCGCAGCCCCGACCCGACCGCCCAGCCGATCCCGCCCGCGGCGACGAGCACCAGGCCGATCTCGGGGAGGATGCCCAGCTCGGTCGCCGGGGTCTTCGAGGTGCGCAGCGGCACCTTCTGCACGAGGTAGGCGGGCACGAACATGCCGGTCTTCCGGGTGATCTCGCCGTCCGGCATGATGACCGCGCTCACGCCGCTGGTCACCGGCACGGTCACCGTGCGGCTGTGCTCGACGGCGCGGATCCGGGACATGGCCAGCTGCTGGTAGGTCATCTCGCTGCGGTCGAAGGTCGCGTTGTTGCTCGGTACGGAGATCATCTCCGCGCCGTGGGTGACCGTGTCCCGCACCGCCCAGTCGAAGGCGGCCTCGTAGCAGGTGGCGAGGCCGACCTTGGCACCGTCGATGTCGAAGACGCCCGGCTCGCTGCCCCGGCTGAAGTCCTGGCGGACCATACCGGTCCAGTTCTTGTTGACCGCGCCGACGAGCCCGCGCAGCGGGAGGTACTCGCCGAACGGCTGGATCTGCCGCTTGTCGTAGGTCTGCGTCGGCCCCTTGACCGGGTCCCACAGGATCTGCTCGTTGAGCAGCTTGCCGTCCTTCTCGACGACGGCGCCGACCGAGACGGGCACGCCGACCGCCTTGGCCGCGCCCTCGATGACGGCGGCCGCGTCGGGGTTGGTGTAGGGGTCGATGTCGGAGGAGTTCTCCGGCCACAGCACGTAGTCGGGCTTCGGGGCCTTGCCCGCCTTGATGTCGGCGGCGAGCCTGAGCGTCTCGCGCACGTGGTAGTCGAGCACGGCCCGCCGCTGGGCGCTGAACTCCAGCCCGGAGCGCGGCACGTTGCCCTGGATGACCGCGACGGTCCTCGTGCCGTCCTCGGCCTTGTCGCTGACCAGGGTGCGGGCGGCGACCGCACCCGCCACCGGAACGGCCACGCTGAGCAGTGCGGCGGCCGCGGCCCCGCGCCGCACGGCACGCGTCCGGCGCCGCTCGGCGATCAGCCGGCCGGCCTCGTACAGGCCGAATCCACACAGCACGACCGCGAAGCCGAGTACGGGCGTACCGCCCACCGCGGCGAGGGGAAGGAAGACGCCGTCCGCCTGCCCGAACGCGACCTTGCCCCAGGGAAAGCCGCGAAAGGGCACGCGCGCGCGTACCGCCTCGGCCGCGATCCAGACGGCGGCCGCCCACACCGGCCAGGCGGGCAGCCTGGAGACGGCGGCGACGCCGACACCGACCAACGCGATGAAGACCGCCTCGATGGCGACGAGGGCCAGCCAGGGACCGGGACCGACCTCCACGCCGGTCCACACCAGCAGGGGCAGCAGGAAGCCGAGCCCGAAGAGGTAGCCGAGGCCGAGGGCCGCCTTCCAGCCACGACCGCGCAGCACCCAGCCGAATCCGGCGAAGGCGGGCAGCGCCAGCCACCACAGGGGGCGCGGCGGGAAACTGACGTAGA
This sequence comes from Streptomyces filipinensis, assembly GCF_014649495.1. Lineage (GTDB taxonomy): Bacteria > Actinomycetota > Actinomycetes > Streptomycetales > Streptomycetaceae > Streptomyces > Streptomyces filipinensis. The sequence goes on from NZ_BMTD01000008.1 coordinate 121,788, forward strand.
GCAGCACTCCGCAGAGCGCGGAGGCGACGGCCGGGACCAGGCGCTGCAGCCGGCCGCCGCGCACGCCGGAGGGGGAAGGCGGCTGGAGCTGGTCCGGCTGGTCCACGGAAGTTGCGGTGACGGTCACCCGGGTGAGTGTACGGCCGTGGACTGTGCCGCCGACAGCACGGTACGAGGGCCGGCACCGGGCCGCCGCCCGCGGTCGTCCCTGGTCGCCGCCCTCCCCGGCCCGCCGACGCCTCCGGGCCGTCCCCGGCCGGACCTCCCCGCCTCCGGCACCGGCACCGGGACCCGCTCCGGGCACCCGAACGGAAAGAACCGTTCCGTCGCATCTCGTCCAAACCGGTCATCAGCCGCTACGGTGTGCGCAGCCTCGGCGGTGCGGCCGGATCCGGCGCCGTGCCCGGCCGTGGCCGCAGACAGGCGTCGGGGACGGGGGCGAGGGGCGGCAGTGGGGGCGACCAGGACGAGGCCCGCGGCCGGGGTGGACGCGGACGCGGCCGACACCAGACGAAACGTTTCTGACGGCACGGGCATGATCCTGCTCGGTGCGTGCGCCGCGTGGTCGCTGATCACCGCGGCGGCCCACGACGGACGACCCGAGGGCGTCCTGCTCGCGGTGCTCGCCGTGGCCGCCGGTCACGCCGTGGGCCGGGTCTCCGGGGCACTGCTCCCGGTGGCCGCGCCCTGCGCCGGTGCGGCGGCCGGACTCGTGCTCGCCCTGGCACTGCCCGCGCTCTCCGCCGGCCCCCGGTACGCCACCCCGCTCGGTCATGCCGGCGGTACGGCCGCTCTGCTGGCGCTGGCCACGGGAGCCGCGTGCTGTGCCGCCTGGGCGACGCCCGTACCGGGGCTGCGTCTGGTACTGCGGGTGCTGGCCACCACGATGGTGCTGACGGGCGCGGCACTGGGGTCGGCGGCCGGTTGCGTGGCGAGTGCGGCCGTGCTGCTGTCTTCGCTCGCGGCGGGCTCGGTGTCCCGCCGGGGCACGTGCCTGCTGGGGCTGGCCGCGGCGGCGGCCCTGGCCGCCGGGACGGCCTGGGCCCTCGCCGCGGACGTGCTGCCCGGCGGCCTCACCGGCGTCCTCGAAGGCCGGCTGACCGGGCACCGGGTGGCGCTGTGGCACGACGCCCTGCGGCTGGCGGGCCGTAACCACGGGCTCGGGGTCGGCCCGGGGCGGTTCGGCGAGCTGGGCGGCACGACGCAGACGCAGTCCGCCGACGGCAGACCGCACTCCGCCCTGCTGCAGCTGGCGGCGGAGCAGGGCCTCGTCGGAGTCTGCCTGGTCGTGGCCGCGTTCTGCTGGGTGCTGCACGCGCTCTGGCGCTCCCCTCGCTCCACCCCGGTCGCCCTGACCGCCGGCGCCGCGCTGACGGCACTGGCCGTGTGCGCCACGACGAGCAACGCGCTCAGCTTCACGACGGTGACCGTGGGCGCGGGGCTGCTCGCCGGGTGGGCGACGGCGCGGCCGTGGGCGCGCGACGGCGCGGAGCCCCGGATCTGAGCGGTGCCGGCCGGCGCGTCCCGGCTCTGAGCGGTGCCCTGCCGCGCGCCGGTGGGCGGCGCGTGGACTCAGCGGGCCGAGCCCCGGCCGGTCGTCCGCAGTCGGGCCCTGATGACCCGCACCGCCGACTCCGCGTTGTCCACGGTGATCGTGAAGGTGTGGCCGTCCCACAGGCGCAGCACGATGCCCTCACCACGGCGTACGACGACGGCGGTACCCATCTCGGGCCGCCACCGATAACCCCAGCCGCCCCAGTGCCGCGGCGTGACCAGGGCGGTGAAGTCGGCGCCGGCCACGTGCGACAGCGGGATGCGGCGGCGCGGCAGCCCCATGTGGCCGCAACGGATCTCGACGGACTCCTTGTCGAGCTTGAGGTCCACGTGCACGAAGGCGAGCGTGCCGAAGAGGACCAGCAGGCCGGCGGCGATGCAGCCCACGACGGACATCGCCAGCGGGGCGACGCCGGAGGTCCATGCCGAGTCGACCGCCAGCTCGATGCCGAGGGCCATGCAGGCCGCGCCGACCAGCGCCAGCAGCCACTGGACCCGGTTCGTGGCCCGCCCGGTCCAGACGTCGGTGTGCGGGCTGTCGTCGGCCTGGGGGTGGTCCCTCATGTTTATGAGGTTACTCAGGTTTCGCTGCGCGGGTAGGGCATGGCGGAGGGTGACTGACCCGAGTGGGCCAGGGCGGATCCGGGCCCGGTACGCGGTGGCGCGGCCGGTCAGCGCACGGGGCTGACCGCCTGCAGGAAACGGCCTTCCCCGTAGGACAGAGCCGTGTCCGGGAGCGTGGCCTCGCGACCGCTGAGCAGCACCGTGAGGCTGGTGTCGGCGACGGCGTCCGGGGCCGGCTCCGCTCCGATCCGGCGCAGGGCCTGTGCGGCGACCGCCCCGGCGGAGCCGTGCAGCATGAGCGGCGGGCGGCCGGGCCGCTGGACGGCCTCCCGGATGCGCTCGCCGACCAGCTCGTAGTTGGTGCAGCCCAGGACGACGGTGGTCACGTCCTCGGGGGTGCGCGCGGCGGCCGAGGCGATGGCGGCCTCGATCGCGGCCTCGTCCGCGTGGTGCACCGCGTCGGCGAGACCGGGGCAGGCCACCTCGGTGACGGCCACTCCGGCGGCGAACTGCTCGATCAGGTTCCGCTGGTAGGCGCTGCCCGTGGTGGCGGGCGTGGCCCAGATCGCGACATGGCCGCCGCCCGCCGCGGCCGGCTTGATCGCCGGGACGGTGCCGATGATCGGCAGCTCCGGCTCGAAGCGGGCCCGCATCTGCGGCAGGGAGTGCACGGACGCGGTGTTGCAGGCGACGATCAGGACGTCGGGCCGGTGGGCGGCGGCGGCCTCGGCCACGGCGATGGCCCGCTGCGTGATGTCCTGCGGGGTGCGCGGCCCCCAGGGCATCCCGTCGGGGTCCCAGGAGAGCACGAGATCCGCGTCGGGCCGCAGCCGGCGTACCGCGGCGGCGGCGGGGAGCAGGCCGATTCCGGAGTCCATGAGCGCGATCTTCACCCGGCCACGATAGACGATCGGCCCTCGCGGCCCTTCGGGGTGGGGCAGACTGCGGGGGTGAGCGCGCTGCTGTGGATCACCGTCGTGTCGCTGGCGGCCTGGTGCTGGCTGCTGCTGTTCCAGGGCTTCTTCTGGCGCACGGACGTGCGGCTGCCGTCGCGCCGGGAACCGGACGCGTGGCCGTCGGTGTGTGTGGTCGTACCGGCGCGCGACGAGGCCGCCGTGCTGTCCGCGAGCCTGCCGTCGCTGCTGTCGCAGGACTATCCGGGCCGGGCCGAGGTGTTCCTGGTGGACGACGGGAGCACCGACGGCACCGGGGAGCTGGCGCGCGAGCTGGCCCGGCGGCACGGCGGGCTGCCGCTGACCGTGGGCGCGCCGGGCGAACCGCCCGCGGGCTGGACGGGCAAGCTGTGGGCGGTGCGGCACGGTATCGGCCTGGCGCGCGTGCGTGACCCGGAGTACCTGCTGCTGACGGACGCGGACATCGCGCACGCGCCGGACAGCCTGCGCGCACTGGTGACGGCGGCCCATGCCGGTGGCTTCGACGTGGTGTCGCAGATGGCGCGGCTGCGGGTGGAGAGCGTGTGGGAGCGGCTGGTCGTCCCGGCCTTCGTCTACTTCTTCGCGCAGCTGTATCCCTTCCGGTGGGTCGCCCGCAGGGGATCGCGTACGGCCGCGGCGGCGGGCGGCTGTGTCCTGCTGCGCGCCGGGACGGCCGAGAAGGCGGGCATCCCGGACGCCATCCGGCACGCCGTCATCGACGACGTGGCGCTCGCGCGCGCGGTGAAGAGCGCGGGCGGCCACGTCTGGCTGGGACTGGCCGACCGGGTGGACAGCGTGCGGCCGTATCCGCGGCTGCACGACCTGTGGCGGATGGTCTCGCGCAGCGCCTACGCCCAGTTGCGCCACAACCCGCTGCTGCTCCTGGGTACGGTCGCCGGGCTCGCGCTGGTCTACCTGGTACCGCCCGCCGCGGTCGTCGCGGGGGTGGCGGGCGGCGCGGCGGCGACGGCGGTCACCGGGGCCGCGGCGTGGGCGGTGATGGCGGGGACGTACCTGCCGATGCTGCGCTACTACCGGCAGCCGCCGTGGCTCGCGCCGCTGCTGCCGTTCACCGCACTGCTGTACCTGCTGATGACGGTCGACTCGGCCGTGCAGCACCACCGGGGGCGTGGAGCGGCCTGGAAGGGCCGCACCTACGCGCGTCCCGGCGCCGTGCCCGACGAGGGCTGAGCCCGGTCACTTGCGGCCGGGCGTCCAGTTCATACCCCAGTCGTAGGCGCGGTCTATCGTCCGCTGCGGGCTCACTCCGCGCTGCGGCACCAGGTACCGCGCCTCGCGCTGCACGAGGAGGTCGCCGCCCGTGTTGGTGAGCAGGGCGAGCGCGCACACCGTGGAGGGGACGGTGCACTCGTCGAGCGAGAAGTCGATCGGCGCGCCGTGCTGCGGCTGGAGCGTGACGGTGGCGTGCAGGTCGGCGAAGGAGCTGGCGCCTTCGTAGATGGTGACGAAGACGAGGATGCGCCGGAAGTCCCGGGTGTGGTCGAGGTTGATGGTGAGGTTCTCGCCGCTCGCCGTCGCACCGGTGCGGTCGTCGCCGTCGAGGTGGATGTACGGCGGTCGGTTCAGCGACCCGAAGGCGTTGCCGAGGGCCTGGACGACGCCTTTGCGGCCGTCGGCGAGTTCGTACAGTGCGCACAGGTCGAGGTCGACGTCTCCCTGCCCGCCTCCCCACCTGCTCCAGCCGGAAAGCTGTTTGCGCATCTGCCAGTTGAGGTTGACCCGCATGGCTCCGGAGGTGCCGCCCTGCTTGGCGAGCGAGACGGACGGCGCCGCCTTCGTGAGGGTCACCTTGGACAGGCGGACCGGCTGGGGCGTGGGGGGCGGAGGAGCCGTGGGAGGGGCCAGGGGGGCGGGCGGCAGGGTCGCGGGCGGCGGGGGTGGGGCCGTCACCGGGGGCGGCGGCGTCACGGGGGCCGTCACGGGCGGCGGGGGCGCCGTCAGCGGGATCGCCGCCGTGCGCGGTGCGGCGTGCTGGGGTTCGTCCACGGTGATACCGAAGTCCGTTGCGAGGCCTTCGAGTCCGCTGCTGTAGCCCTGGCCGACGGCGCGGAATTTCCACGCTCCCTGGCGGCGGTAGAACTCACCGAGCACGAAGGCCGTCTCGACGGTCGCGCCCGGGCTGTCGAAGCGGGCGACCGTACGGCCGGTCACGGTGTCGGTCACCTCGATGTAGAGGCCGGGGACCTGGCCGAAGGTCCCGCCGTCGGCGGAGGCGGCGAGGACGATCCGCTCGATCGTGCCCTCCACGCGCGCGAGGTCGACGGAGAGGATGTCGGTCACGCCTGCGCCCGCCGTCCTCTTGCCTTCGTGGCGCACCGCGCCGGAGGGGTGGGCGGGCTGGTTGTAGAAGACGAAGTCGGTGTCGGAGCGGACCTTTCCGGCGGCGAGCAGCAGCGCGGAGGCGTCCGCGTCAGGCACCCCGGGTGCCGAGCGCCAGCCCAGTTCGACGCGCAGGGCCGCGGTCGGCACCGGCGTGTTCGCCCCTTTCGACATTGACATGTCCGCCCCCATCCGTGTCGGCCTCCGGGCACCCCCGGCGGTTCCAGATCATCCCTGTCCGCACAACCTATTCCCGGGTCCGGGGAACTCCCAGGACCGGCGCAGCGAGATCGCCGGTCAACTGGCGGTAACCCCCCAGGAGCTCGCCCTTTACAGGATATGACCGTCGGTCGACGTCCATTTTTGCCAAGTTCGCTCGGATTGGGGATCCCCGGTCACTGCAGGCACGGAAAACAACCCTCTTATCGGTCTCCCCAACGAGCACATCGTGGGCTTAACTTATGTGCCATGACCTCCCCCCGCTCCACTTATGGTGGCGGCTACTACTCCGCCTCCTTCCCGGACACCCCGATCTACGACTCGCTCGTGGCCGAGCGTGGCACCCCGCAGATCGCCCCGATCCGGGTCCCCGCCGCCTACGACACGGGCAGCAGCCTGCCCGCTCTGCCGTCGGCACTGCCCGCCCTCCCGGCGGCCCCCTCCCCGCAGGCCCCCGCCTACGGCTATCCGCAGACACCGCAGCCCGCTCCGCTGCAGCAGGCGCCCACGGCCTACATCCCGCAGCAGGCGAGCGCCCCGCGGGGATACCCCGGCCAGCAGGCCCCGCAGCAGCAGCGCCCGATGGGGATGGGCACGGGATACGAGGCGATGCGCCCGGCCGCGCCACGGCCCGCGCCGGCCCCGTACCAGGACCCGTACAACCAGCAGTACCGCGGCTACTGACCGGCGCATCAGCGCTGTCGGTGCCACCTGGCACGATGGCGTCATGGAGAACGCCGCATTGCAGTCGATCCACGTCCACCCGGTCAAGGCGTTCCGGGGGCACGCGCCCCGGGAGGCCGTGGTGGATCCCTGGGGCCTGGCCGGAGACCGCCGCTGGACCCTGATCGACGACGGGGGAAAGGTCGTCACCCAACGCGAACAGCCGCGCCTCGCGCTGGCCGCCGCCGAGCTTCTGCCCGGCGGCGGCGTGCGTCTGTCCGCACCCGGCCGCGTACCGCTGACGGTGTCCGTGCCGGAACCGGCCGGCACCGTGCCGGTGAACATCTTCGGTACGAAGGTCGAGGCGGTCCCGGCACCCGAGGCCGCGCACGCCTGGTGCAGCGCCTATCTGCGCATGGACGTCCGCCTGGTGCACATGGACGATCCCGCCACCCGCCGCCCGGTCGATCCCGAGTACGCCCTGCCCGGCGAGACGGTGAGCTTCGCCGACGGCTATCCCCTGCTGGTCGCCACGACCGCCTCCCTCGACGCGCTGAACTCCCTGATAGCCGAGGGCTCGCACGCCCACGAGGGCCCGCTGCCGATGAACCGCTTCCGGCCCAACGTGGTCGTCGCCGGCACCGAGGCCTGGGCGGAGGACCACTGGTCGCGGATCTCCGTCGGCGAGGTGGTCTTCCGTGTCGCGAAGGCCAGCGGACGCTGTGTCGTCACCACTGTGGACCAGGACACCGCCGTGCGCGGCCGGGAGCCCCTGCGCACCCTGGCCCGCCATCGCAAGGTCGGCGCGAGGCTGCTCTTCGGCCAGAACCTCGTGCCCCTCTCGCCCGGCACCATACGGGTCGGGGACCCGGTCCGGGTGCTGGAGTAACCCTCGACGACGGCCCGGCGGCCGGGGAACCAGGGGCGGGTCCCGGTCGTTGGGCGGACATGAGAGATTCGTGAGAGGCCGCCGCGTGCGTGACCGTCCGCGGCGGACGTGATGTCGCTCTCTCTTGCCGCGGGCCGCGGATGCGCGCCCCTGCAGGGGGTTATGACGGAGCGGAAGGGGGTGGGGGCATGCGGGCGATCAACGGCCTGTGGCGCTGGCGGCACAATCCGCTGTGCCGGGCGACCGATCTGGCCGAGGCGTGGGTGGCCCTCGTGGCGCTGGTGCTGATCGCCGTGGCCGCGCCCGTGACCGGCTGCCTGGTCGGCGCCGCAGCGCAGGACTCGCTGCAGCGCTCCGTGCGCGAGCAGCAGCACACGCGCCACCTCGTCACCGCCACCGTGGTGCGTGACCTGGGTGAAGTCCCGATGGAGACGGATCCCGACACCTCCACGGCACGCGAGACGCACAGGCGTGTGCTCGCGGACTGGACGGCGCCGGACGGCACCCACCAGCACGACCTGACCCTGGCGGACCTCAAGTCACCACACGCCGGGGACCACTTCAGGCTCTGGACGGATCCGCACGGTCGAATAACGGCCCGCCCGCTGGACGCCCCCACCGCGACGACCCACGCGGTGCTCGCCGGCATCGGCGCGGCCCTGCTGGCCACGGGCCTGGTCGAAGCGGCCCGGCGGCTGGCCGTCTGGCACATGGTCCGCAGGCGGTACGCACGCTGGGACCAGGCCTGGGACCGGGCCGGACCGGACTGGGGCAAGGCGGGCACCGGCAGCTGACGGCCTTCCGGCTCTGGTCAATCGAGCGTGCACGCACACGCTACGGTGGACCGGCCGAAGCGCTTTCGGCGACGACCCGCGGACGAGCGAACCGCAGAGGCACACTGCTTCGGGACCGCGAACGCGCACCAGCCCCAGGGCTGAGCACGGACGCGGGCCCGGCACCGGCGGCACGACTCCTGCGGGAGCGGGCCGTCAGTACGACGAGGTGGGGGCACAGCAACGCCATGGCACAGGGCACGGTCCAGGTGACGCACACCGGTACGTCGCGGTGGCGGCGCCGCACGGGCGAGTACGCATCGCTCGCCGCCGCCCTGGAGGCCGCCGCCGACGGCGACGTCCTCACCATCGCCCCGGGCACCTACCGGGAAAACCTCGTCGTCCAGCGGGCGGTGACGCTCCGTGGCCCCGAGGGCTCCCCCGGCTCGGTGCGGCTCGCGCCCGTGGACGGTGTGCCGCTCACCGTACGCGCCTCGGCCGTCGTGCAGGACCTGCACGTGGAGGGCCAGGACGCGGCGGCGCCCGCGCTGCTGGTCGAAGAGGGCATGCCCGAGCTGATGGACGTGCGGATCGTCACCCGGTCCGCCGTGGGCATCGAGGTGCGCGGCGGTGCCCGTCCCACCGTGCGCCGCTGCACCGTCGACAACCCGGCCGGCATCGGCATCGCCGTACTCGACGGCGCGAGCGGGGTGTTCGAGGAATGCGAGGTCGTCGCGGCCGGGCAGGCGGGCGTGGCCGTCCGCGGCGGTGGCCGCCCGCGCCTGGAGCGCTGCCGGGTGCACCACGCCTCGGGCACCGGGCTGACCGCGACGGGCGAGAACTCGTCGCTGGAGGCGGTGGGCTGTGAGATCTACGAGGTCCGCGGCGCCGGCGTCCAGGTCACCCAGCGGGCGACGGCGCAGCTGACCGACTGCGACGTGCACCGCACCACCACCGACGGCGTCACCCTGGACACGGACGCGGTGCTCACGCTCGCCGACTGCCACATCCACGACATCCCCGAGAACGCCGTCGACCTGCGCTCGCGCTCGGTGCTCACGCTGACCCGGACGACGGTCCGTCAGTTCGGCCGCAACGGCCTGTCGGTGTGGGACCCCGGGACCCGCGTGGACGCCAACCAGTGCGAGATCTTCGACAGCACCGGCGACTATCCGGCGGTGTGGGTCAGCGACGGCGCCACCGCCGTCCTCGACTCCTGCCGGGTGCACGATGTGCCGGACGCCTTGTTCGTGCTGGACCGCGGCTCGCGCGCGGACGTCGTGGACAGCGATCTGTCGCAGGTGCGCAACACGGCGGTGTCGGTGAGCGACGGAGCCACCGCGCAGCTCGACGACTGCCGGATCCGGGAGGCGGCGACCGGCGCGTGGTTCCGCGACCACGGCAGCGGCGGCACGCTGAACAACTGCACCCTGGACGGCACCCAGACCGGCGTCATCGTCACCAAGGGCGCCGACCCGACCGTCGAACGCTGCACGGTCGACTCCCCCGCCGAGGCCGGCTTCTACGTCTCCGCGGGCGGCCGGGGCAGCTTCCTGAACTGCCGGGTCAGCGGCAGCGGCGGTTACGGCTTCCATGTGATCGACGGCTGCCGTGCGACGCTGCGCCGGTGCCGTACGGAGCGCTGCGCCCGCGGCGGTTACGAGTTCGCGGACGCGGGCCCGGACTCCGGGAGCTCCGGGACGGGCCCGGTCGTGGAGGACTGCACCAGCGACGAGAGCGGCGGTGTGCGGCCGTCCCCGGTCCGCGAGACCGCCGTACAGACGGTGGCGCCCTCCGCCGGGCTGCTCGGTTCGATCCCCGGGCAGCGCAGCACGGAGCAGGAGCCGCTGATCACCGCCGCCGCGCCGGACACGCCGGCGCGGACCTCGAAGGACGTGCTCGGGGAACTGGACGCCCTGGTGGGCCTGGAGAGCGTCAAGCGGGAGGTGCGGGCGCTGACCGACATGATCGAGGTCGGCCGGCGACGGCAGCAGGCGGGGCTGAAGGCGGCCTCGGTCAAGCGGCACCTGGTGTTCACCGGCTCCCCCGGCACCGGCAAGACGACGGTCGCCCGGCTCTACGGCGAGATCCTCGCCTCGCTCGGCGTGCTGGAGAAGGGGCACCTGGTGGAGGTGTCCCGGGTCGACCTGGTGGGTGAGCACATCGGCTCCACGGCGATCCGCACCCAGGAGGCGTTCGAGAAGGCGCGCGGCGGGGTGCTGTTCATCGACGAGGCGTACGCGCTGTCCCCCGAGGACGGCGGGCGTGACTTCGGCAAGGAGGCCATCGACACACTGGTGAAGCTGATGGAGGACCACCGGGACGCGGTGGTGGTGATCGTCGCCGGCTACACGGCGGAGATGGAGCGGTTCCTGTCCGTCAACCCCGGTGTCGCCTCCCGCTTCTCCCGCACCATCACCTTCGGCGACTACGGCCCCGAGGAGCTGCTGAGGATCGTGGAACAGCAGGCCGACGAGCACGAGTACCGGCTGGCGGCGGGCGCGGCCGAGGCGCTGCGGACGTACTTCACGCACCTCCCGAAGGGCCCGGCGTTCGGCAACGGCCGCACCGCCCGGCAGACCTTCGAGGCCATGGTGGAACGGCACGCGAGCCGTGTCGCGCAGCTGACGAACCCCAGCACCGACGATCTGACCCTGCTGTTCGCGCAGGACCTGCCGGAACTGCCCTGAGCATCCGGCCGCACCCTGTTCCCGCGCGCCGGCCGGGCACCACGGCGCTCGTGGACGACCTGGACGGGCTGGGGCGCTGCTGACGGTCCAGGGCCGGCCGGGCGTCACCGCGGGGCGCGCGGCTCCGGGCGCGGTCCCGGCAGCTCCGGGCGCAGCCGGCTCAGCAGGTGGGCCCGTTCGCGGGCGAAGGCCGGGTCCGCCTGGTAGTCGGAGTGTCCGAGGATCGGCGCCGGGAGCGGATGCTCGGGGGTGCGGCCGTAGGCGAGGGGGTCCTGCAGAGGGCCGTGGTCGACCTCGGGGTTCGCGTCGTCGGGGACGCGGACGGGGCCGCCGATGGGGTCGCTGCGGCGGTAGAGGTTGCCCCAGCAGGCGACGTCGCGGTGCAGGGCGGCGAGCGCGGGCGGTCCGAAGTGGGCCGGGAACCAGCGGCCGTACAGGCGCTCCAGCGGGGAGCCGTAGGTCAGCAGCGCGATCCGGGCGCGTACCGACGGGGGCAGCTGCCAGGCGGCGGCCGCGGCCAGGACGCTGCCCTGGGAATGGCCGGACAGGACCAGGCGGCCTCCGGTGCGGTGCGTCCAGGTGGCCATGCGCCAGGTCAGGTCCGGCACCGCGCGCTCGGCGTAGCAGGGCGGTGCGAAGGGATGCGCGGCGCGCGGCCAGAAGGTACCGACATCCCACAGGATGCCGATCGTGCGCCGCGCCGAGGCGTCCTTGTAGGCGCGCCTGCCCCAGGTCACGAAGAGCACGAAACCGAGGCCGACCAGCCAGGACCCCAGCGCCTGCGAGGTCTCGGCGACGGTCTGGAGGACGTCGTAGGTGCGGCGGGCCGCTCCGTCGGGCGTGGTCCGCGTGGTCAGCGCGCCGGCCAGCGCGACGGTGCCGAGCAGCAGGGTGGTGGCGGCGAGCACGGTGACGACCAGGGGTGCGCGGTCGGTGAGGGCGGCCATGGCGCGTACCTGGGCGATGGCGCGGGTACGGCCCGGGTCCTCGGGCTCGCCGGGGTGCTCATGGCGGACGCGGTGGCGTTCGGCGCGCGACCGCCGGGCGGTCTCCGTCGCCAGCCAGGCGGCGAGGAGCAGCAGGACCGCGAGGACCGGCGGGATCGTGGACGCCTGCCAGGTCAGCAGGAGGGGCGGCCCGGGGAGCAGGGCGCGGGTGCCGTCCAGCCAGTCGGCGACGCGCTGCGCGAGCCCGCCGGACATCACTCCGCCCAGGGCGCAGGCGAGCAGCGCGACGGCCGGTCCGCCGAGGCCGCGCATCCCGTCACGCGGATCGGGAGTGCGCCGGTACAGGTACCGGGCCACCCCGGCGAGCGCGACGACCAGCAGCCCCTGGGCCAGCATGAGGGTGGCGAAGGCCGGGTCGCCGGGCAGCCGCCCGGTGGACCGCCAGCCGGGCCTGGCCCAGCCGGCGTAGACGGCCGTGAGCAGCAGCAGGGCGAGGGCGCCCAGCGGCAGGAGCCGTACGAGGTGCCGGTCGGCCCGCTGGTCGAGGCGGCTCTCGCTGCGGCCCCGGCGGCAGACGACGCCCACCACCGCCGCGGCCCAGACCAGCAGGGCGGCGGTGAGCAGCCGGCTCACGGTGTCCAGGGCGCCGGGGCCGCCGGCCCGGTGGTCGAAGCGGGCCGCCGGGGTCGCCAGGGCGGCGGCGACGGTCAGCAGCGCCGCGGCGGTGTGCGCGGCACGCAGCCGGGCCACCAGACGGCGCCCGTACCAGAAGCCGGGCAGGGCCAGCGCGCTGCCGCCGGGGTCCGGCTCGGGGCCGTGGGACATCGGCCGGTGGGACTCGTACGCGCTCCAGGTGCGGTGCGAGAGGTACCAGAGCAGGCCGGTCAGCGCGGCCGGTACCAGAGCGGCGAGGGCGAGCCGGCGGCCGGGCAGGCTCCACCAGCTGCCCTGCGCGCCGGGGGCCGCGGATGCCTGGGGCGCGAGGAAGGCCAGCCAGGAGTGGCGCCGGACGCACGGCTGGGCGCCGGCGCACTGCCAGGCCACCAGGTCCAGGGCCACCTCGCAGACGGCGGCCACCAGCAGCACGGTCAGGGTGAGGGCGGCCAGGCGCACCAGGAGGCCGTACAGGCGGACGGTGCGGTGCCGGCCGGCCGCGGCGGGGCGCATCCAGTGGGCGAGGTTGACCACCATGAACGGCAGCAGCACCAGCCACAGGGCGCGGCTGCTGTCGCCGGAGGTGAGGTTGCACCAGACGTACGCCTCCCGGACGGGCTCCTGCCGGGGGCTGTCCGGAGTCGCCAGGTCCTCGGCTCGCCGGTAGACGGCGGCCGTGTCGTCGCCGGTCACGCGCACGGTGCGCGGGTCGCCGAGCATCTCCTCGGGGGTGGTCCCGCCCACCCCGTGCACCAGCAGCTCCAGCTCGGCCTCCGGCGCGGGGAGCCGGCCCGTGCGGCCGTCCCGTGGCCCCGCCACCGCGTCCGCCTGCTGCCCGCCGGGGCGCTCCTGTGCGCGGTCCACCGTTCTCGCACCCCCGTGACCCGCCCGAAGACCTGTATCGATGCGGGCTTCAGGATCTCCGCTCCGGTGGCGGCGTGCACCGCTCGTCACGGAATCTCCCCGATCCGTGTGACACCGGGCGGGACAGCTGTGGCCCGGGTGGCCCATGCGGGTGGTGACAGGTGGTGGCGCAACCCGTACCGAGGCGTGCAAGGATGGGACGCCCGCGCATCTACGGCCGGACGGAACCTCCAGGTCGCAGGTGGTACGCCGGGTGTGTCGGACGGACGGCGGCGAAAGGACCGGAGCGTACGTGAGTGAGAATCAGAACCTCCTCGCGGAGCAGCGCCGCGCCCTGATCCTGGACGAGGTCCGGCGCCGGGGCGGTGTGCGGGTCAACGAACTGACCCGCAAGCTCGGTGTGTCGGACATGACCGTGCGCCGGGATCTGGACGCCCTCGCCCGTCAGGGTGTGCTGGAGAAGGTGCACGGCGGCGCGGTGCCCGTGGTCGAGGCGAGCACGCACGAGCCGGGGTTCGAGGCCAAGTCGGGGCTGGAGCTGACCGCCAAGGAGGACATCGCGCGGGCCGCCGCCAAGCTGGTCACCCCGGGCACGGCGATCGCCCTGTCCGGTGGTACGACGACGTACGCGCTCGCGCAGCACCTGCTGGAGGTGCCGGACCTGACCGTCGTGACGAACTCGGTGCGCGTCGCGGACGTCTTCCACGCGGCGCAGCGGACCTCGGGACAGCGGCAGGGCGCGGCCACGGTGGTGCTGACCGGTGGCGTGCGCACCCCGTCGGACTCGCTGGTGGGGCCGGTCGCCGACCAGGCGATCGCCGCCCTGCACTTCGATCTGCTGTTCCTCGGAGTGCACGGCATATCGGTCGAGGCCGGTCTGTCCACGCCGAACCTCGCGGAGGCGGAGACGAACCGGCGGCTGGTGCACTCGGCGCGCCGGGTCGTGGTGGTCGCCGACCACACCAAGTGGGGCACGGTGGGCCTGAGTTCCTTCGCCGCTCTGGAGCAGGTGGACACGCTCGTCACCGACGCGGGTCTGCCGGCCGAGGCCCGGGCGGAGATCTCGGAGCACCTGCCGCGGGTGCTCGTGGCGGGCGAGACGGACGAGGACGACCGGGACGCCGAAGACATCTGACGGTGTGCCAGTTAGGCTGGCCGCGCAACACCCCGTTCCGCCGAGGGGCATCACGAGGGGGTTTCGCACCATGGCTCACCGTCTGCGCCCGGTCGGTGCCGACTTCGTCGAGACCGCCCCGGTTCGCCTGGTCTTCGCACGGGAGATCGCCGCGGCCCCGGAGCGGGTCTTCCGCTCGCTCGCCGAGGACCTGGCCGGGTGGTCGGAATGGTTCCCCGGGGTGTCCTCCGTGCGGCCGGCCGGCAGTGGTCGCGAGGTGCGGCTGCGTGGCGGCGGCCGCTTCGAGGAGTCGGTGGTCGTGGCCGCGGCGCCGCAGCTGTACGCGTATCGCGTCGACGTGACGAACCTGCCGGGGGCGCGCGCCTGGATCGAGGAGTGGCGGCTCGTCCCGGCCGGCACCGGGACCCGGGTACAGATGACCTTCGCGCTCGACGGGACGGCGGTGTTCCGCCTGCTGTGGACGCTCGCCCGCCCGGGTGTCGGGCGCGCCTTCCGCGACGCGGTCGCGAGACTGGACCGGCGGCTGGGATGACCGGCCCTCAGGCCGGCTCCGGCCACACCCCCGTCGCCAGCAGGGTCTCGATCGCCGCCGCGTACGGCGTGATGTCCAGGCCCTGCTCGGCGAGCCAGGCGTCGGAGTAGTACTTGTCGAGATAGCGGTCGCCCGGGTCGCACAGCAGGGTGACGACGCTGCCCCGGCGGCCCTCGGCCACCATCTCGGAGACGATCTTCAGCGCGCTCCACAGTCCGGTGCCCGTGGAGCCGCCCGCCTTGCGGCCGATGGCCCGCTCCAGGGCGCGTACGGCGGCGACGCTGGCCGCGTCCGGGACCTTCATCATCCGGTCGATCGCGCCGGGCACGAAGCTCGGCTCCATGCGTGGGCGGCCGATGCCCTCGATCCGCGAGCCGCAGTCGCAGGTGACGTCCGGATCGCCGGTGGTCCAGCCCTCGAAGAAGCAGGAGTTGTCCGGGTCGGCGACGCAGATGCGGGTGTCGTACTGCATGTAGTGGACGTAGCGGGCGAGGGTCGCGGAGGTGCCGCCCGTGCCGGCCGTGGCGACGATCCACGCCGGCTCCGGGAACCGCTCCAACTCCAGCTGGCGGAAGATCGATTCGGCGATGTTGTTGTTGCCGCGCCAGTCCGTGGCCCGCTCGGCGTAGGTGAACTGGTCCATGTAGTGGCCGCCGGTCTCCACCGCGAGGCGGGCGGACTCCTCGTACATCTTGCGGGAGTCGTCCACGAAGTGACATCGGCCGCCATGGAACTCGATCAGTCGGCACTTCTCGGCGCTGGTCGTGCGCGGCATGACCGCGATGAAGGGCACACCGATCAGCTTCGCGAAGTAGGCCTCGGAGACGGCGGTCGAGCCGCTGGACGCCTCGATCACCGGACGGCCGGGACGGATCCAGCCATTGCAGAGGCCGTACAGGAACAGCGAGCGGGCGAGGCGGTGCTTGAGGCTGCCGGTGGGGTGCGTCGACTCGTCCTTCAGGTAGAGGTCGATGCCCCAGTGCTCGGGGAGCGGGAAGCGCAGGAGATGGGTGTCGGCCGACCGGTTGGCGTCGGCCTGGACCTTGCGGACGGCTTCTTTCAGCCAGTCACGGTAGGTGGCGTCGGTGCGGTCGACGTCGAGGGTCGCGCCGGTCCGGGTCTGGTGGGTGGTGCTCACGGCGGTGCTCCTTAAGCTCGGCGCCGAGGACGCCTCACGCGCCCGGCACCTTGAGCATAGGCATCTTTCACACCGCTTCCCACCTGCATAAACGCATCTTTGAGCCACCCAAAGCCGCCCTGGGGCACGGGCGCGCGAGGCATCCGGGGGCGCATTTGGCCCGAGTGCTCCGGGCGGCTGCCACAGGCGCCCCGCGCGTACTGGTGCTCCCGGCCGCATCGGGGCAGACTGCACGCGACGGGACGATCGTCCCGAACGGGAGCGCACACTGGATCGGACAGCCGGACGGGCAAGGGGGCGGCGAAGGATGGCGGAGCCGGAGTTCACGGCCAAGGGCGTGCGGATCGGCAAGCGGCTGCGTTCACTCACCCGGGCCGGGCAGGTCCGGATCAACGACGGCAGGCTGGAGTTGCTGACCAGCTACGGCAGCGAGATCGACAGCGCTCCGGTGCAGGCGGTGCGCGCGTCCAAGCCGTGGTTCGGGCCGGACGACAAGGCGTTGGCCGATATCAACGGCAAACGGTACCTGCTGACGCTGGGCGAGCACGACCCCGCGCCGGGCGAGTCGGGGCCGCCCGCGGCACGGCGGTTCATCGAGGCCGTGCGGCGCGCCGCCGGACGTGGTGGCTGAGGAGCCGCATCCGTAACCGGCGAGCAGCAGCCCGTCGTGGCGAGTTGCGGGCGGGCATCCGCTGCGTCACGCTGGTCTCACGTCACTCTGGGTTTACCGGCGATAACGTTGCGAACCAGCCCGCCGGCCATGACAGCAGGCGGACGTTTGGACGCAAGCGCCCTGCTGGATCCGTTGTTCTCCGTGTTCTTCCGGTCCGTTCGGACCTCTACATCGGGGAGTCGCAGCCGTGATCAGTCACCCGAGCAGGCACTGCACGGTGGAGCTCCAGGCCCTGCCGTCGCGGATCGGCCAGGTCCGCAGAATCGTATCTGCGCAGTTGCGCTACTGGCACATGGACGCGTTGATAGACCGAGCCGCGCTCGGTGTGACGGAGCTGCTGAGCAACGTCCACCGGCACGCGAGGCCCGACAAGTCGTGCACGGTCGAGCTGGAGCTGGCACCGGACCGGCTCACGGTCTCGGTGCGGGACAACGATCCGCGGCTTCCGGTGGTCGCCGACGCCACACCCACCCCCGACGCCACGCCGCTCGCCACCTGCGGGCGGGGGCTGGCGATGGTGGCGGCGGTGAGCGAGAGCTGGGGGGCGCGGCCGGACGGCGAGAACGGCAAGGTCGTGTGGTTCACGCTGCCCGCCCCGGCGGTGGTGCGGCCGCATCCGGCCGACGTGCCGCGCCGTGCGGCGCAGTCGCGGCCGGCGACCAAGCCGGTCCCGGTCCGCACCGCGGTACCGGTAGCGGCCGTGGCACCCGTGAGCGCGGGGACGCCGGTCGGTGCCGGGACGCCGGTCGGTGCCGGCACGTCGATCGGTGCCGGCGCACCGGTCCGTGTTGGAACGCCGGTGGGTGCTGGGGCCGCGGCTCCGGCTCCTGCGGTGGCGCGGGCGTCGGGTGGGTCCGGGACGTAGACCCCCGCCCGGCCGGCCGCTTCGAACGGACCTGGGCGGCAAGCCGTCGGGACCACGATCGTGCGTGACATCGGATGCGTCGTGGCTGGTCGCGCAGTTCCCCGCGCCCCTGGGGAGCTGCGCTAGCGCGTTCGTCAGAGGTGCCGGGACACAGGCCTCCGCCCAGTCAGCCGCTTCGAACGGACCTGGGCGGCAAGCCGTCGGAACCACGATCGTGCGTGACCGCGGGAACGTCGCGGCTGGTCGCGCAGGTCCCCGCACCTCTGAGGAGCTGCGGTGACTCGTGCGTCGGACGGGGCAGCAAGCCGTCGGTACGACCGGCAGCGACCAGCCAGCCGGGTCACTGGGGAACGTGTGTGACCGCGGTGCGTCGTGGCTGGTCGCGCAGGTCCCCGCGCCCCTGAGGAGCTGCGGTGCCGTCGGCTTCACAGCGCCGGCACTGTCCGCTGGCAGCGGGGCACGCATCCGCATCCACACCCAGACGACCCGGCACACAGGCGGGCCGGGCACAGGCCCGCGAGGCCGACCGGGGCGACCACCGCCGGCCGCGGGGGCGGGAGGGCGACGGCGAACGCCGTGTCGCCCGCGTCGTCCGAGGCGGGGCGTGGTCATGCCGCGCCTCCTTTGCCCGCGCGGCCGAACTGCTCCTCCAGGACGGACAGACGGCGCCAGTACTCGTCCTCGTCGATCTCGCCGGAGGCGAAGCGACGGCCGAGCACCGCGAGCGGCGAGTCTCCGGCCGGACGTCCGCCGTCCGCCAGACGCCAGGGGCCGCCGCGGCCACGCCGGGCGGTGCGGCGCAGGAACGTGACGGCGCCGATCGCGACGACCGCCCAGATCAGCGGGAAGAACAGGATCCACGGGCCGGGGCCGCCGTCCCAGTTCGCGAGGGTCTGCATCTCGGGTCATCTCCGTTGTCGTCTCGTGTCGTCTCGGTCTTCGGGGATGCCACGAGACTGGCTCCGGCCGGGGGTCCGGGTCGTCGTGCGGCCGGCGGCGCTGGGCGTACCTCCGCGGGAGTACGGCGGCGGGGTGCGGCTGCTCCCCCAGGGGACTGGCGGAGTGTAACTACTAGTATGTACAGTGGCTGTATGAGCACCTCGGAACGACTGATCGAGTCCACCCGTGAGCTGCTGTGGGAGCGCGGGTACGTGGGCACGAGCCCCAAGGCGATCCTGGAGCGCGCGGGTGCCGGCCAGGGCAGCATGTACCACCACTTCAAGGGCAAGCCGGATCTCGCCCTGGCCGCGATCCGGCGCACCGCGGCGGAGCTGCGCGCCGCCGCCGAGCGGGTGCTGGACGGACCCGGCACCCCGTACGAGCGGATCGAGGCGTATCTGCTGCGCGAGCGTGACGTGCTGCGCGGCTGCCCGGTCGGCCGGCTCACCATGGACCCGGACGTCATCGCGAGCGACGAGCTGCGCGCGCCGGTGGACGAGACGATCGCGTGCATCCGCGAGCGGATCGCCGGGATCGTCGAAGAGGGCAAGCGGCAGGGGCAGTTCGCGCCCTCACTGGACGGCGAGGAGATCGGCGCGGCCGTCCTCGCGACCGTGCAGGGCGGCTACGTCCTCGCCCGCGCCTCCGGCTCCCCCGCGGCCTTCGACGCCGGCGTGCGCGGTCTGCTCTCCCTGCTCGCTCCCCGAACCGAAGGACAGGAGAACTGAGTCACGTGCACATCACCAGACAGCGTCCCGACACCCGGCAGGGCCCGGCGGAGAACTTCACCGGCACGGTCTGGCTGGACGAGATAGCCGCCCCCGCCGCCCCGTCCCGCCTGCGCGTGTTCAGCGTGCACTTCGCACCGGGCGCCCACACGGCCTGGCACCGGCATCCGCACGGACAGGTGCTGCACGTCCTGGAGGGCGAGGGACTGGTGCAGCGCGAAGGCGGTGAGGTGGAGGCGATCCGCGCGGGCGACACGGTGTGGATCGAGCCGGACGAACGGCACTGGCACGGCGCCGCGCCCCGCACCTTCATGACCCATCTCGCGGTCGTGGAGGCCGCCGAGGACGGCACGACGACCGTGTGGCACGCCCACGTGGACGACTACCCCGCCTGAGCCCCGAGAAAGGACCCGGGACATGCACGCCATGCAGTACGAGTTCACCCTGCCCGCCGACTACGACATGGGCGTCGTCCGCTCCCGCGTCGCCCGCGTCGGGCATCTGCTGGACGACTGGGACGGCCTCGGCATCAAGACGTACATGCTGCGTGAACGCGGGGTGCACGGCTCCCCGGTGAACCAGTACGGGCCGTTCTACCTCTGGAACACGATGGAGGGCATGAACAGCTTCCTGTGGGGAGGAGCCTTCCAGGGGCCCGTCGACGACTTCGGGCGGCCGGCGGTACGGCAGTGGACCGGCCTCGCGTTCGAGGAGGGCGCCGCCGGCGACTCCGCGCCCGCGTTCGCCGTACGCCGCCGACAACCGGTGCCGGAGGGCGTGGAGTTGGCCGCGTTCATGGCGGACGCGGTGGCCGAGACCGGGCGGCTGGCGGCGGAGGACGGCGCGGTGCTGGCGGCGGCCGCCGTGGACACGCGCACATGGGAGCTGGTCCACTTCTCGCTCTGGGAGCACGACACGCCGAAGGCCGACGGGGACCTCTTCCAGGTACTGCACCTGTCCGCGCCCGGACGGAGCCGGCTTCCGCGGGGGCGGCAGTGGTGAGCGCGGTCCGTACGGTCCTCGGCGACATCGCGCCTGAGGAACTGGGCGTGTGCGACGCGCACGACCATCTCTTCCTGCGCAGCCCGCAGTTGCCCGGACAGGAGCTGGACGACCCGGCGGCGGCACGGGCCGAGCTGGCCGCCTTCCGGGCGGCGGGCGGCGCGGCCGTCGTCCAGTGGACGCCGTACGGCATGGGACGACGGGCGGCGGACCTGCCGGAGCTGTCCCGCACCACCGGGGTGCGGCTGGTCTGCGCCACGGGAATGCACCAGGCCGCGCACTACGACGCCGGGTTGCTCGGCAGGCTGCGCGGGGCCGGCCTCGCCGAGCTGTTCGTGTCCGAGCTGACCGACGGCGTCGGCACCAGCGGGGTGCGGGCCGGTCTGATCAAGGTGGCGGGCGGCTTCCACGCTCTCGACGCGCACGCCCGCTGGACGATGACGGCGGCGGCCGAGGCGCACCACGCCACCGGCGCCCCCATCGCCGTGCACCTGGAGCTGGGCACCGGCGCGCTGGACGTACTCGACCTGCTGTGCGGCGAGCGGGGCGTGCCCGGCGACCGGGTGATCCTCGGCCATCTGAACCGCTTCCCCGACCCGGTGGTGCAGCGCCAGGCCGCCGCGTCGGGCTGCTGGCTGGCCTTCGACGGGCCCTCCCGCGCCCAGCACGCCACCGACTGGCGGATGCCGGAGGGGGTACACGCCCTGGCGGAGGCCGGCTTCGGCGACCGGCTGCTGCTCGGCGGCGACACCGTGGTGGCCGGCGCCCGCTCGGTCGACGGCGGGCCGGGCATGCCGTACCTGCTGCGGCGCGTGCGGCCCCGGCTGGACGCGGCGCTGGGCGCGGACCTGGTGGATCGCATCCTCACGGAGCATCCGGGACGGGCCTTCGCGGCCGACTGGAAGTGATCGCCGGGCTCAGGCCACGAGATGCCCACCGCCGGGCATCCGCATCGTGTGGCCGGGCGGCTCAACTGTCCGTGTGGGCGCGCAGGACCGGTCGCAGATAGTCGGCGTGCGGTCCGTCGAGCGACTCCAGGCCGGCGGGTGAGCCGATCAGCTCGATCCGGTCGAACTCGGGGTCGCGGCCCTGGGCGGTCTCCGCCTTCACCAGCCGCGCGTACCGGTCGTGCAGCTCCCCTGCGGGGCGCGGCGGGGCGGTGAACACGACGCCGACGCTGCCGCGCCCGCCCCGTGTGGTCAGCCACGGCGTCAAGGCGTCGGCGGGGGTGGCGGAGCCGGTCTCCTCGGCCAGTTCGCGGGCCGCGTGCGCCTGCAGCGCCGTGATGTCCAACTCGCCGCCGGCGCACGGGGGTTCGACGGTTCCGCCGGGCAGCTGCCAGCGTCCCGGGGCCGCGGTCGAGGGTGCCATCCGGCCCACCGTCAGACGTCCGTCGTGGTCCGGCTGGGCCACGGCCACGAACAGTGACGCGTACACGGGCGCGCCGGGCACCTGGCGCAGGGCCCGGTGCCGGTAGGTGGTCCGGGCCCAGGACAGCACCAGCCCTTCCGCCCCGTCCCGTTCGAGTCCGGTCAGAGCGGCGACCGGGCCGTCGAACAGGGCCGGGTTGGCCCGTACGGCCTCCTCCCACGCCCGGTCCATCGCCGAGCGGTGGCGGCCCGACAGCTCCGGCAGGGCCGTCTCGACCAGGCGGATGCGCCGGGCGGGCAGGATCTCCACGGCCGAAGCGGTCACCGCAGCGCCCCCAACGGGTCGTCCAGCACCGGCTGCCAGGCCAGTTCGGCCGCACCGACGAGGCTGTTGTGGACGAGCGTGCAGGGCAGGATCGGTACGCCGCCGCTCTGGCCCCACAGGCTGCGGTCGGCGACGACCGCGCGCAGCCGGCCGGGGTCGGTGTCCAGCAGGGTGCGGTGCAGGCCGCCGAGGATGATGCGGTCGGGGTTGAGGATGTTGACGAGGCCGGCCAGGCCCAGGCCCAGGCGGTCGATCAGGGCCTCGGCGGCCGACCGGACGGCCGGGTCGGCGTACTGGGTGCGCAGCAGGTCGTCGGCCTGCTGGAGCAGGGACACCTCGGGGCCCGGCTCGCGGCCGGCCTCGACGAGCAGGGCCAGCGGGTCGGCCTCGACGTCCAGGCAGCCACGGCTGCCGCAGTGGCAGGGCCGGCCCTCCGGGTTGACGGTGAGGTGACCGACCTCCAGGGCGAGGCCCGAACTGCCGGTGTGCAGACGGCCGTCCAGCACCAGCGCGCCGCCGACGCCCCGGTGCCCGGTGGCCACGCACAGCAGGTCCCGGGCGCCCCGGCCGGCGCCGTGCCGGTGTTCGGCGAGCGCGGCGAGGTTGACGTCGTTGCCCGCGAAGGCCGGGCTCGTGATGCCCGCGGCGCGCACGCACTCCGCGAAGATCCGGCGGACCGGGGCGCCGACGGGCCAGGCCAGGTGCAGGGGGTTGAGGGCGAGGCCGTCGGGTTCGGCCACGGCGGACGGCACGGCGAGTCCCGCGCCGACACAGCGGCGGCCGGTCGTGCGCAGCAGTTCCGCACCCGCCTCGACGACCGAGCCGAGCACCTTCGCCGGGTCCGCGTCGACGGTCTCGCAGCCGGGCGCGGTCGCCACGATCCGCCCGCCGAGGCCGACCAGGGCGGCCCGGAAGCCGTCGGCGTGGACCTGCGCGGCGAGCGCCACCGGGCCGTCGTCGGCGACCTCCAGCCGGTGCGAGGGGCGGCCCTGGGAGCCGGCGGCGGCGCCGGGCCGGGCGTCCACCCGGATCAGACCGAGCGCCTCCAGCTCGGCGGCCACCGCCCCCGCCGTCGCCCGGGTGACCCCGAGTTCCGCGGTGAGTACGGCGCGGGTCGGCGCCCGCCCGGTGTGCACCAGCTCCAGCGCGGGTCCGAGCGCTCCGCGCCCCCGGTCCAGCCGCGCCCTTGAGGTGGTCCTCTCCCCTGCCGTCCGGGGATCCGCCTTGCCGCTCATGAGGGCGAGTCTCCCATGATCCGCACCCCTGGTGGCCTGCGCCGCCGCCTACAGGCCACTCACCCGCAGGGTGACGTTCAGCCGTCCCGTCAGGCCGAGCCCCGGCGGGCCCGTGCCCGGGAGCACGCGCGGGACGCCGTGGTAGGCGAACCGGGACGGTCCGCCGAAGACGAACAGGTCCCCGCTGCGCAGTTCGACGTCGGTGTAGGGCCTGGCGCGTGTCGCGGGATTGCCGAAGCGGAAGACGCACGTGTCGCCGAGGCTGAGGGAGACCACCGGCGCGTCCGCCTTCTCGTCGCTGTCGCGGTGCATGCCCATGCGGGCGTCGCCGTCGTAGAAGTTGATCAGCGCGATGTCGTACGCGTACGGCTGCTGCGGGCCCAGCGCGGCGACGGCGGCGCGGCGGCCCAGCTCGCCGAGCCAGGCGGGGAACGGTTTCACGGGGGCGCCGTCGCCGTCGACGACCGTGCGCGCGTAGGCGTACGGGTACCAGTGCCAGCCCAGACAGACCTGGCGGGCGGTCATCGTGCCGCCGCCCGGGGTGCGGACGGTGCGCAGCCCGGCGGGCGGCCGCGCCCACCCACGGCAGGCGGCGAGCAGCTCGCGTTGCCTGCCGGGGTCCAGCCAGTCCGGGACGTGCACGGCGCCCGGCGCGACCTCCGCGCGCTCCCTGGCAAACAGCTCCGCGTCCACACGCTCCATCTTGCCGCAGGCCCGCCCCACCACCCCTGAGCTGCGGCTCGGCTAGCCTGGGACGCACGATGAGCGACCGAATGACGACACCGTGGGGCGAGATCGAGCTGTCCCGCTTCCCTGAGGACCCCCGCGACCGGCTGCGCGCCTGGGACGCGTCCGACGCGTACCTGCTGCGGCACCTGGCCGAGGAGGGGGTGCCGCTCACGGGCTCGGTCGTGGTGCTCGGGGACCGCTGGGGTGCGCTGGTCACGGCGCTCGCACGGCACCGGCCGACGCAGATCACCGACTCCTTCCTGAGTCAGGAGGCGACCCGGGCGAACCTGGCGCGGGCCGGTGTCGAGCCCGGTGCCGTGCGGCTGCTGACCACCCAGGATCCGCCGCCGGAGCGGGTGGACGTGCTGCTGGTGCGGGTGCCGAAGAGCCTGGCGCTGCTGGAGGACCAACTGCTGCGGCTGGCTCCCGCCGTGCACGCGGACACGGTGGTGGTCGGCACCGGCATGGTGAAGGAGATCCACACCTCCACGCTCCAGCTGTTCGAGCGGATCCTCGGGCCGACCCGGACCTCGCTGGCCCGGCAGAAGGCCCGGCTGATCTTCTGCGCCCCGGATCCGGCGCCGGCGCGCCCGGCGAACCCGTGGCCGTACAGCTACGCGCTCCCGGACGGGCTCGGTGCGGTGTCGGGGCGCACGGTCGTCAACCACGCGGGCGTGTTCTGCGCCGACCGGCTCGACATCGGCACCCGGTTCCTCCTCCGGCACCTGCCCGGGCCGGGCGCCGGACGCGTGGTCGACCTCGGCTGCGGCAACGGCGTGGTGGGTACGGCGGTGGCGCTGGCGGACCCGACGGCCGAGGTGCTGTTCGTGGACGAGTCGTTCCAGGCGGTGGCCTCGGCGGAGGCCACCTACAAGGCCAACGGGGTCCCCGGACACGCCGAGTTCCGGGTCGGGGACGGGCTGGCCGGGGTGGCGCCCGGCAGCGTCGACCTGGTCCTGAACAACCCGCCGTTCCACTCCCACCAGGCCACGAGCGACGCGACGGCGTGGCGGATGTTCACGGGGGCGCTGCGCTCGCTGCGGCCCGGGGGCGAGCTGTGGGTGATCGGGAACCGGCACCTGGGGTACCACGTGAAGCTGAGGCGGTTGTTCGGCAACTGTGAACTGGTGGCCTCCGATCCGAAGTTCGTGGTGCTGCGGGCGGTCAGGAGGGGCTAGCGCTCTGCCGTCGGCCGGTTGCGGCGCCGTCGTGGCTGGTCACGCGGTTCCGCTCGCCCCTGTCGGGGCGCTCTGGCCGGCCAGGACCCCGATGATCCGCTGTACCTCGCCGGCCATCGCGTCCCGGCCCACGCTGAGGTACTTGCGCGAGTCGACGGCCGCGGGGTGGGCGGCGAGGAACTCCCGGATCGCGCCGGTCATGGCCACGTTGAGCGCCGTGCCGACGTTGACCTTGGCGATGCCGCCGGCGACCGCCGCGACGAGGCCGTCGTCCGGTACGCCGGAGGAGCCGTGCAGGACGAGCGGGACGGCCACAGCGGCGGACAGCCGTTTGAGCAGGCCGTGGTCGAGAGTGGCGGTGCGGGTGGTCATCGCGTGCACGCTGCCGACGGCGACGGCGAGCGCGTCGACGCCCGTACCGGTCACGAAGTCGTGCGCCTGGTCGGGGTCGGTGCGGGCGCCCGGTGCGTGGGCGTCCAGCGGAGGCCTGCCGTCCTTGCCGCCGACCTGTCCCAGCTCGGCCTCGATCCACAGCCCTTGGGCGTGTGCCCAGTCGGCGGCGGCCCGGGTGGCGGAGAGGTTGTCGGCGTAGGGCAGCCGGGCCGCGTCGTACATCACCGAGCTGAACCCGGCGTCGGGCGCCTGGCGCAGCAGGTGGTCGCTCTGCACGTGGTCCAGGTGCAGAGCGACGGGCACGGCGGCGCGTTCGGCGGCGGCGACGGCCGCCCGGGCCAGCGGCAGCAGCCGACCGTAGCGGAACTTGACGGCGTTCTCGCTGACCTGGAGGACGACGGGCGCACCGGCCGACTCGGCGCCGGCGATGACGGCCTCCACGTGTTCCAGGGTGATGACGTTGAACGCGGCGACGGCGGAGCGGGTTCCGGCGGCGGTGGTGACCAGTTCGCCGGTGGACGCGAGAGGCACGGGGGGTGTCCTTCCGGGGCGCTGGTCAGGGGGCGAGGATCACCGAGCGGGTGAGGTGGCGCGGTTGGTCCGGGTCGAGGCCGCGCGCGGCGGCGACGGCGACCGCGAGCCGCTGGACACGGACGAGTTCGGCGAGCGGGTCGAGCCCGCCGTCGATCCACAGGCCGCCGGTGGCGCGTACCTGTCCGGCGAGTCCCTCGGGTGCCGGGCCGAGCATCCAGGTGGCCGTGCCCTCGGTGGTGATGCTGATGGGGCCGTGCCGGTACTCCATCGCCGGATAGGTCTCGGTCCAGGACAGCGAGGCCTCGCGCATCTTGAGCCCCGCCTCGTGGGCGAGCCCGACCGTCCAGCCGCGCCCGAGGAAGGTGAACTGGGTGCAGCCGACCAGTCCTTCGGGAAGCGGAGTGGCGAGGGCCGTGCGCGCGTCGGCGACGACGGAGTCGGTGTGCAGGCCGAGGTGGGCGCGCAGGAGGGTGAGGGCGGTGGTGGCGAACCGGGTCTGGACGACGGAGCGTTCGTCGGCGAAGTCCAGTACGACGAGGTCGTCGGCCATGCTCGCGACCGGGGTGTCGGGATCGCCGGTGACGGCCGTGGTGCGCGTCCTGCCCTTCAGCGCGCCCAGCAGTCCCAGCACCTCGGTCGTGGTGCCGGAGCGGGTGAGGGCCACGACCCGGTCGTACGACCGCCCGAGCGGGAACTCGGAGGCCGCGAACGCGTCGGTCTCGCCCTGGCCGGCGCTCTCCCTGAGGCCGGCCACCGCCTGCGCCATGAAGTACGAGGTCCCGCACCCCACGATCGCGGTCCGCTCCCCCGGCCCCGGCAGTGCGTCCCGGTACCGCTTCGCCGCCTCGGCGGCGCGTGACCAGCACTCGGGCTGGCTGTTCAGCTCGTCCTCGACATGCGTCATGCGCACACCCTTCCCAGGCTGATTGTTCCTGCAAGATATAGCGAGCTTTCGAGCAGTTTCAAGCATTCGAACGGAGAGTCGGGTGCGCTAGGGTCGCCTGGAACACTTCGAACGGAGGCTGCGGATGTCCCGGGACGCCCGCTGGAAGGCGCTGCTGGAACTGCTCGTCGAACGCGGCCGGCTGGAGGTCGAGGAGGCGGCGGCCGAGCTGGAGGTGTCGGCGGCGACGATCCGCCGGGACTTCGACCAGCTCGCCGAGCAGCAGATGCTGGTGCGCACCCGGGGCGGAGCGGTGGTGCACGGGGTGTCGTACGAGCTCCCGCTGCGCTACAAGACGGCCCGCCGCGCCTCGGAGAAGCAGCGCATCGCCAAGGCCGTGGCCGATCTGCTGGCGCCGGGCGAGGCGGTGGGGCTGACCGGCGGTACGACCACCACGGAGGTGGCCCGCGCCCTGGCCGTACGCGGCGATCTGTCCAGCGCCTCGCCCGCGCTGACCATCGTCACCAACGCGCTCAACATCGCCAACGAGCTTGCCGTGCGGCCCCAGTTCAAGATCGTGGTCACGGGCGGGGTGGCGCGCCCGCAGTCGTACGAACTCATCGGCCCGCTCGCGGACGGCGTGCTCGGGCAGATCACGCTCGACGTGGCGGTGCTCGGTGTCGTCGCCTTCGACGTCACGCACGGCGCGGCGGCCCATGACGAGGCGGAGGCCGCGATCAACCGGCTGCTGTGCGAACGGGCGGAGCGCGTGGTGGTGGCCGCGGACTCCAGCAAGCTGGGCCAGCGGGCGTTCGCCTGGATCTGCGGGACGGAACTGGTGAACACGCTCGTCACGGACACAGCGGTGCCCCAGGAGACGGTACGCCGCTTCGAGGAGGCGGGCGTCCGGGTTCTCACGGTGTGATCCCGGGACCCGCGGTGTGGCCGGGCCCTCGAAGGGCCCCGGGGAAACCTCGCGTGACGGGAGGCCGGCTCAGAATCCGCTGAGGTCAGCCTTCACGAAGCCCGCGCCACGCTGGTCGTTGCAGCCGGCGGGGGGCCGGTCGAGCGGGTCGGGCCAGGCCTGCTGGGCCTGGAGCGCCACGCTCACCAGGGTCAGCAGCAGGTCGACGTCGCTCGCCGCGTCGAGGCGCAGGGTCACCCACTGCGAGCCGGGCACGACCCTGATCGCACCCGAAGCCTTGAGGTCCTTGGAGAACCGCCGGATCGCCCGGTCGGTCAGCCGCAGATCGACATCCCGGCCCGAGTGGAAGTGGGCGATCTCGCCCTGGACCGAACTCACCGCCTGCCCCAGGCCGCAGCTCGGGACCGCCTGCCTCAGATCGGGCCAGGTCGCCAGTTGCGCAAGTGCGCGCGAGGCCAACGTCATGGGCCCATCATGGACCGCTCACCCGTCGGCAACCAGCTCGTGAGCAAGCATTAACCGACCTGTATCCGGCGGTGAGGCGGCCAGGGGGAGCTCAGAAGTACACGGAACGGGCCATGCGGCAAGCCGCGTTGACGCCCCCACGAGCGTGACAGAGGACAAGTCGCCGCAGGTCAACGTCATATCGGTCGACTCATGGGCGGGCGGGGTCACCGCGCCGCGGTGTCCACGGCGGCCCGGGCGGCCGGCGAAGTGCGTGGTCGCCGAAGCGGGTGACGGCGCGGAACCGGCCGACGCGCAAGCGAGGGAGAACCGCGCCCCTGTCGTGTACGACACGGGCTGCGGACCAGAGCCGCCGGGCCCCGGCACCACCACTTGCACGGGCCCGTACATCCGCCTAACCTGACTTTGTGCCGCAACTAAACAAAACCCGTTCGCACAGGGTCGTGCCGGGTGACAGCCGTGACCTCAGCCGCCTCCGCGCGGCTCTCACCGCCTTCTTCGCCCTCGACGGCTTCATCTTCGCGGGCTGGGTCGTCCGTATCCCCGCCATCAAGCAGCAGACCGACGCCTCCGCCGGCGATCTGGGGCTGGCCCTGCTCGGGGTCTCCGCCGGCGCCGTCGTCACCATGACCCTGATCGGGCGGCTCTGCCGCCGCTACGGCAGCCATCCGGTCACCGTGGTCTGCGCCGTCCTGCTCTGCCTCAGCGTGAGCCTGCCGCCGCTGACCCACTCGGCACCCGCCCTCGGCGCCGTGCTCCTCCTCTTCGGCGCCGCCTACGGCGGCATCAACGTCGCCTTCAACAGCGCCGCCGTCGACCTCGTGGCCGCGCTGCGGCGGCCGGTCATGCCCACGTTCCACGCCGCGTTCAGCCTCGGCGGCATGATCGGCGCCGGCCTCGGCGGACTGGTCGCCGGTGCCCTCTCCCCCCTGCGGCACCTGCTCGGCCTCACCCTGCTCGGGCTGCTCGTCACGGCCGTCGCCGGACGCACCCTGCTGCGGCAGGAACCGCCCGCACCGGCGGACCGGAGCCCCTCCCCCCGGGCACGGCCGGCGGGTGCCGCACCTCGCCCAACCGCCGGCCGAGGGCTGGTCGTCGTCTTCGGGCTGGTCGCGTTGTGCACCGCCTACGGCGAGGGTGCCATGGCCGACTGGGGCGCGCTCCACCTCCAGCAGGACCTCGCGGCGCCGTCCGGCGCGGCGGCGGCCGGGTACGCGTGTTTCGCGCTGGCCATGACCGTGGGCCGGGCGACCGGGACGGCCTTGCTGGAGCGCCTCGGCCGCGCCCGTACGGTGATCGCGGGCGGCTCCGTCGCGGCGGCGGGCATGCTGCTCGGCTCGCTCGCACCTTCCGTGTGGGCCGCGCTGATCGGCTTCGCCGTCACCGGGCTCGGCCTCGCCAACCTCTTCCCGGTCGCCGTGGAGCGGGCCGGGGCGCTGACCGGTCCGTCCGGCGTGGCCGTCGCCTCGACACTGGGCTACGGCGGCATGCTCCTCGGACCGCCCGCGATCGGGTTCATGGCCGACTGGTTCTCCCTCCCGACCGCGCTCACCAGCGTCGCCGCGCTGGCCGCCGTCGCCGCCGTGATCGGGCTGTCCACGCGACGGGCGATGGGCGGCTGACGCGGCAGCCGGCGACGGCACCGAGAGGACAGGCCCGCCGGAGCCGGAAACCCCTCACGCCGTTCACGCGTCCCGGGCGTCGCGCCGTACGATCCCCGCCCGCCCCACGCCCGAAGCACCGCCCTTCGAGCACACAACACAGACCCCGCGTCATACGACCCGGGGCCAGCCCACGCCCGAAGCACCGGCCTTCGAGCGCACAACCCCGACCTCGCGTCATACGGCCCGGGGCCGGCCCACGCCGAAACCACCCGTCCTCGCGCGCGCAACTCAGGCTCCGCGCCACACGATCCGCGACCTCCCCACCCCCAAGCACCCCCCTTCGAGCGCACGCCCCAGGCCCGGCGCCGTGCGGTCCGCGACCGGACCAACGCCGAACCCGCCGGCCCTCGAACGCGCTCCATCCGGCACACTCGCCCCCATGGACACTGCCGACTTCCTTCAGACCCTGGACCGGGAGGGCCGGCTCCTCGCGGCGGCGGCCGCCGTGGCGGGGAGCGACGCCAAGGTGCCGACGTGCCCGGAGTGGCAGGTGCGCGACCTGCTACGGCACACCGGCGCGGTGCACCGCTGGGCCACTTCCTTCGTCGCCGACGGGCACACCGAGCCGCGCCCCATCGGCGACCCGCCGGACCTCGACGGCGCCGAGCTGGTCGACTGGTACCGGGACAGTCACCGGCTGCTGGTCGACACCCTGGCCGCCGCGCCCGCCGACGTGCGGTGCCTGACCTTCCACCCGGCCCCCAACCCCTCACCGCTGGCGTTCTGGACCCGCCGGCAGGCGCACGAGACGACCGTCCACCGCTACGACGCCGAGGCCGCGCGCGGCGGTCCGGCGTCGCCGATCGCGACGGACTTCGCGGTCGACGGCATCGACGAGTTGCTGCGCGGCTTCCACGCCCGCTCCCGCAGCCGCCTGCGCACCGAGGAGCCGCGTCTGCTGCGGGTGCGGGCGCTGGACGCGGGCACGGACGCGGTGTGGACCGTACGGCTCACCGCCGAGCCGCCGGTGACCGTGCGGGAGGAGAGCGGGCGGGCCGAGGCCGAACTGTCGGGCCCCGCCGACGAGTTGTATCTGGCCCTGTGGAACCGGAGGCCCGTGCCGAGCGTGTCCGGTGATCGCTCGCTCGCCACGCTGTGGCGGGACAAGGGCGGGATCTGACGCCCGGTCAGTCGGCGTCGGTCAGCATCCGGGCCAGCACCGCGCGCTGCACGGGCCGCACCTCGCCGTGCAGCGCGCGCCCCTTCGCCGTGAGCGCCACCCGCACCCCGCGCCGGTCCTCGGGGCACATGGCGCGCTCGACCAGGCCGTCCTTCTCCAGGCGGCCGATCAGCCGGGACAGCGCGCTCTGGCTGAGATGGACGCGCTCGGAGATCTCCTGCACGCGGTAGGCGCAACCGCCGTCCGCCGCGCCCTCGGCCAGCAGGTCGAGGACCTCGAAGTCACTGGCGCACAGGCCGTGTCCGCCCAGCGCCCGGTCCAGCTCGCACTGGGTGTGCGCGTGCAGTGCGAGGATGTCCCGCCACTGCTCCACGAGCGCCTGCTCGGCCCTGTTCGACGCCATGAGCGCACCGTAGCAGAGAAACAAGTTTATTGCGTCGGAATTAAATGCGTTTGCATCTGATGCATGCGCATGTAGTCTCGTCGGCATGACCTCTCCGCTCACCACCCTTTCGTCCCCGTCCTCGGCGGTGCGCTGGACTCCCCGCCTGTGGGGCACCCTGCTGGTGCTCTGCGCGGCGATGTTCCTGGACGCGCTGGACGTGTCGATGGTCGGCGTCGCGCTGCCGTCGATCGGCTCGGACCTGCAGCTGTCCACGTCGACGCTGCAATGGATCGTCAGCGGTTACATCCTGGGCTACGGCGGACTGCTGCTGCTCGGCGGTCGCACCGCCGATCTGCTCGGCCGGCGTCAGGTGTTCCTCGTCGCCCTCGGCGTCTTCGCGCTCGCCTCGCTGCTCGGCGGGCTCGTGGACTCCGGTCCGCTGCTGATCGCCAGCCGCTTCATCAAGGGCCTCAGCGCGGCCTTCACGGCACCGGCCGGTCTGTCGATCATCACCACGACGTTCCCGGAAGGCCCGCTGCGCAACCGCGCCCTGTCCATCTACACCACCTGCGCCGCCACCGGCTTCTCCATGGGCCTGGTGCTCTCGGGCCTGCTCACCGAGGCCAGCTGGCGCTTCACCATGCTGCTGCCCGCGCCGATCGCGGTCGTCGCCCTGCTCGCCGGACTGCGGCTGCTGCCGCGCAGCGCCCGCGAGCGGAACCATGACGGCTACGACATCCCCGGCGCCGTCCTCGGCACCGCGTCGATGCTGCTCCTGGTCTTCACCGTCGTCCAGGCTCCCGAGGCCGGCTGGGCCTCGGCCCGCACACTGCTGTCCTTCCTCGCCGTCGCGCTCCTGCTGACCGCCTTCGTCCTGGTCGAGCGGCGCTCGCCGAGCCCGCTGGTCCGGCTGGGTGTGCTGCGCTCGGGCAGCCAGGTGCGCGCCCAGCTCGGCGCCATCGCCTTCTTCGGCTCGTACGTGGGCTTCCAGTTCCTGACCACGCTCTACATGCAGTCCCTGCTCGGCTGGTCCGCGCTGCACACCGCGCTCGCGTTCCTGCCGGCCGGCGCGCTGGTGGCGGTGTCCGCCACGAAGGTCGGCGCGATCGTCGACCGGTTCGGCACGCCACGGCTGATCGCGGCCGGCTTCGCCTTCATGGTGCTCGGTTACGCGCTGTTCCTGCGCGTCGACCTCGACCCGGTGTACGCGGCCGTGATCCTGCCGTCCATGCTGCTGATCGGCGCGGCCTGCGCGCTGGTCTTCCCGTCGCTCAACATCCAGGCCACCAACGGGGTCGAGGACCACGAGCAGGGCATGGTCTCCGGTCTGCTCAACACCTCGGTGCAGGTCGGCGGCGCCGTCTTCCTGGCCGTGGTCACGGCCGTGGTGACCGCGGGTGCTCCCGCGCACGCCACCCCGCAGGCCGTCCTCGACAGCTACCGGCCCGGCTTCCTGGTCGTCACCGGCATCGCCGCGGCCGGCCTGCTGATCACCCTCACCGGTCTGCGCAGCCGTCGTACCCAGCCGACCCTCGTGGTCGCCAGGTCCACCGTGGAGGAGGCGAAGGCGGACCGCGTGCCGGTCCGTGACTAGGGGGATGCCTCCCGGCGGGCGCCCGGCGGAGCTGCTTGCTCCGCCGGGCGCCCCTCTGTGAAGCTGGCGGAATGCGCACGGACGGGGCACGCCGCACCAAGGCCCAACAGGACGCGGCGACAGTGGAGATCGGCTACGCGCTGGTGAGCGCTGCCTTCGCGGCGGCGGTGCTGTTCGGGGCCGTGGCCGGGCCCGCGCTGCTCTTCGATCTGCCGCGGTCGCTGTCCAGGGTCCTGCTGTGGGCCGGTGCGGCGGTCGCACCGGTCGTGTTCATGGCCCGGGTGGTGAGTGTGCTGGTGCGCTTCCAGCGGGCGGCTCAGCCCAGCCAGCCGGGCCGTACCAGCCCCGACTCGGCCAGCACGACGAGTTGGGCGCGGTCCCGGGCACCCAGCTTCACCATCGTGCGGCTCACGTGGGTCTTGGCCGTGAGCGGGCTGACCACCAGGCGGCGGGCGATCTCCTCGTTGGACAGGCCGATGCCGACCAGCGCCATCACCTCCCGCTCCCGCTCGGTGAGGCGGCCGAGGGCGTCCGCCGCGGCGGGCTCCTTGGAACGGGCCGCGAACTCGGCGATCAGCCGGCGGGTGACCCCCGGCGACAGCAGCGCGTCCCCCTGCACCACCGCCCGTACCGCGCGCAGGAGTTCGTCCGGTTCGGTGTCCTTCACCAGGAAGCCGGAGGCGCCGGAGCGGATCGCCTCGAAGACGTACTCGTCCAGCTCGAAGGTGGTGAGCATGACCACCTTCACGTCCTTCAGGTCCGCGTCACCCGTGATGCGCCGGGTGGCGGCGAGACCGTCCAGCAGGGGCATGCGGATGTCCATCAGGACGGCGTCCGGCCTCAGTTCACGCACCAGGCGCAGCGCCTCCTCGCCGTCGGCCGCCTCGCCCGCCACCGCGATGTCCGGCTGGGCGTCGAGCAACGCCCGGAAACCGGCCCGCACCAGCGCCTGGTCGTCGGCCAGCAGTACCCGGATCACTCATCCTCCCCGGTGTGCGTCGGCAGTACGGCGAGCACCCGGAAGCCGCCGTCGGGGCGCGGGCCCGCCTCGATGCTCCCACCGAGCGCGGCCGCCCGCTCCCGCATGCCTGCCAGTCCGTTCCCGCTGCCCCCGGCGTCGGCGCCGGTGGCCGGCCCGTCGTCGTCGATGCGCAGCCGCAGGCCGCCGCCGTGGTGGGCGAACAGCACGCGCGCGTGCCGCGATCCGGAGTGCCGTACGACGTTGGTCAGCGCCTCCTGCACGATGCGGAACGCGGCGAGGTCGGCGCCGGGCGGCAGCTGGGGCGGCTCGCCCTGGACGTCCACGGTCAGTCCGGCCGCCGCCGCCTGCTCCACCAGCTCCGGCAGCCGGTCCAGGCCGGGGGCGGGGGCGCGGGGTGCGTCTCCGGAGGCACGCAGGGTGTCGAGGACCTGGCGCACTTCACCGAGCGCCTCCTTGCTGGCGGCCTTGATGGTGGTGAGCGCGGTCCGTGCCTGTGCGGGGTCGCTGTCGAGCAGTGCGAGCCCCATGCCGGCCTGGACGTTGATGACGGAGATGCTGTGGGCGAGGACGTCGTGCAGCTCGCGGGCGATCCGCAGCCGTTCCTCGTCCGCGCGGCGCCGCGCCGCCTGTGCCCGGTCGGCGCGCTCCCGGGCCCACTGTTCGCGCCGCACCCGGGCCAGTTCGCACAGGGCGACCACGGCCAGCACCCAGGTGGCGATGACGGTCTCCTGGGCGAGGCCCCCTCGCTGGTCGCCCGAGGGCGGCAGCCGGCGGAAGAGCCAGAAGGCGACCAGGGCATGCCCGGCCCACAGCAGGCCGACGGACGCCCAGGCGGCCCGCCGGTGCCCGGCGACGACCGCGCTGTAGCAGCTGACGGCGACGGTCAGGAAGACCGGTCCGTAGGGGTAGCCCGCGGCGAGATAGCCGAGCGTCACCGTCGCGGTCCCGAAGGCCACGGCCACCGGGTGCCGGTTCCGCCAGAGCAGCAGGACGCAGGCGGCGACCAGCAGCACGCGTGCGAAGGCGTTCAGAGGCACGCGGTGCGGCTCGCTCTGCGCGGCGAAGTGGCTGCCCACCAGGACGACCACGGTGAACAGCACGGTGGACCGCCAGGGCACCCGCGCCCGGTGCGGCTCCCCTTCCCCCTCCGGGGCGCTCCACCACGGCGGGCCGTGCCGCCACCGCCCCGGGGCGCGCTGCTCTTCCATGCAGGCCACGGTAGACGTCTCCGCGCGGCGCGAACGTCACCCGAACGAGGTGATCACTCGTACTCCCGGGGAAGTACGGCCCCTGCGGCGAGGCGGCCCCGGTCCCCCGCACCGGACTCCGCTCCTACCCCAGCCCCACTCCCTGCGCCAGCCGCGTGGCGGCGTGCCGGAACAAGGCCTCCCGGTCCTCGACCACGCGGTTGAACTGGCCGAACAGCTCGAAGCTGACCAGCCCGAACAGCTGCGACCAGGCCGCCACCAGGGCCGTCACCGCCTCGGGGGGCAGATCGGGAGCGAGGTCGGCGCTCATGCGCTCGGCCTCGGGACGCAGTCCGGCGGGCAGGGGGAGCTCGGTGAGGCCGGAGCGCTCGTGGGTGTCCCGGACGATGCCGATGAGGACCAGGCCGACACGGGCCGCGGGCGGGACGGTGGTCTCCGGGGCGGCATAACCCGGCACGGGCGAGCCGTAGATCAGCGCGTACTCGTGCGGGTGGGCGAGCGCCCAGCCGCGCACCGCCTCGCACACCGCCGTCCAGCGGGGCACCGGCGCGGCGCCGGCCGTGGCGTCGCGTGCCTGTTCCGCGGCCTCGCCGAGGGAGTCGTAGGCATCGATGATCAGGGCGGTGAGCAGCTCGTCCCGGCTCGGGAAGTAGCGGTAGAGCGCCGAGGAGACCATGCCCAGCTCACGGGCGACGGCCCGCAGCGAGAGCTTGGCCGCGCCTTCCCGCGCGAGTTGTCTGCGCGCCTCTTCCTTGATGGCCGCCGTGACTTCCTTCCTGGCCCGTGCGCGGGCGCCCTGTGTGGTGCTCATACGAGCAGTGTGCCACGAAGCAAGAGCGGCGCACACAAAAGAGAGCAGTGCTCTTGCTCTGGAGCGCGTGTTTGCGCCACACTCGAATCAGCGAGAGCACCGCTCTCCCAAACCGTGGGGGTCACCATGTCGACGCACGTCAAGAAGCCGGGCTGGTTCACCGTCAACGTCTTCAACCGGGCGGTGGCCTGGCTCACCCGGCGCGGCCTCAGCATCTGGGGCTCCCGGGTCCTCGCGGTCCGCGGGCGCAAGAGCGGACAGTGGCGCACCACCCCGGTGAACCTGCTGACGGTGGACGGCCGGCAGTATCTGCTCGCGCCGCGCGGCCACGTCCAGTGGACGCACAACATGCGGGCGGCCGGCGGCGGCGAACTGCGGCTCGGCAAGAACGTGGACGTCTTCACCGCCGCCGAGGTCGCCGACGACGACAAGGTCCCGCTGCTGCGGGCCTACCTCAAGCGCTGGAAGGCGGAGGTCGGTGTCTTCTTCGACGGCGTCGGTCCCGACTCCCCGGACGAGGAGCTGCGCCGCATCGCCCCTGACCACCCGGTCTTCCACATCACGGTGACGAGCTGACCGGATCCCCCGCCGGGCCGCGCACTCTGTTCAGGACCGGCGCCGCTCCCCCACCGGCGCCGCCCACCGGGCCGGCCCGGCACGGACCACCACCGGCCCGGCCCCGCACGGACTGCCACCGGCCCGGTCCCGCACAGGCCGCGGCCGCGGCGGTCAGGAACCGGCCGGCTCCTCGACCGGAACCGTCTGCCCCCGGTCCAGCGCGGTCAGGGCGCGCTGGGCGACCGGGTGGGCCCGCACGATCTCGCCCAGCGAGGTCGACCCCTGTGTGATGTCCCGGAACGCCTTCCATGCGGGACGGAAGCCGGTGAGGGCCGCGTGGAAGAGGCCGGGACGCTTCTCGAACACGGTCAGCAGGCGCTTGCCGACGCTCATCTCGACCCCGAGCCCGGCCTTGATCGCGAACGCGTAGTTCAGGGCCTGGCGCCGGGTGTCGACCGCGTCGTTCGCCTCGGCGATCCGGACCGCCCACTCCCCGGCGAGCCGCCCCGAGCGCAGCGCGAAGGAGATGCCCTCGCGGGTCCAGGGCTCCAGCAGCCCGGCCGCGTCACCGCAGACCAGCACCCGGCCCCGGGAGAGCGGAGAGTCGTCGGCACGGCAGCGGGTCAGATGCCCGGAGGAGAGGGACGGCTCGAAACCGGCGAGGCCGAGGCGGGCGATGAAGTCCTCCAGGTACCGCTTGGTGGCGGCGCCCTCACCGCGCGCCGAGATCACGCCGACCGTCAGGGTGTCGCCCTTCGGGAACACCCATCCGTAACTGCCCGGCATCGGACCCCAGTCGATGAGGACCCGCCCCTTCCAGTCCTCGGCGACCGGCTCCGGCACCGGGATCTCCGCCTCCAGACCGAGGTCGACCTGGTCCAGCTTCACACCGACGTGGGCCCCTATGCGGCTGGCGCTGCCGTCGGCGCCGACGACCGCGCGGGCCAGCACCGTCTCGCCGCCCTGCAGGACGACGGCGACCGTGCGCCGGTCGGGGACCGCCGAGCCGTGCTGCTCGACCCGCTGCACCGTGACGCCCGTACGCAGCTCGGCGCCCGCCTGCTGCGCGTGCTCGACCAGCTGCTGGTCGAACTCGGGCCGGTTGATCAGCCCGAACAGCATCTGCCGGGAGCGACGGGTGCGGGTGAAGCGGCCGTTGTTCGAGAAGGTGACGGCGTGCACCCGGTCACGGAAGGGCAGCTCGAAGCCGGGCGGCAGCGCGTCACGCGAGGGTCCGATGATGCCCCCGCCGCACGTCTTGTAACGGGGCAGCTCGGCCTTCTCCAGCAACAGCACACGCCGTCCCGCGACCGCCGCCGCGTAGGCGGCCGAGGCCCCCGCGGGTCCCGCGCCCACCACGACGACGTCCCACACCCGCTGCACGCCGTCCGCCGAAGAGTTCTCGCCGCTCACGATGGTCTACTGCTCCGATCAAGCCGCTGCCGTAGTGTCCCCCGCATCCTACGGCGGCCGTCGTCGCAGGCCACTGTGGGAGTATCGGGGTCACCCCGTTCAACGTCGCACCCACAAGGAGCGTGCCCATGTCGTCGAATCCGGTCGCGCAGACCGTCGCCTCGCTGCTGCCCCGGGCGCAGGCGGAGCTGGCCGAGCTCGTCGCCTTCAAGTCGGTGGCGGACTTCGCCCAGTTCCCCAAGAGCGAGAGCGAGGCTGCCGCGAGCTGGATCGCCGACGCGCTGCGCGCCGAGGGCTTCGTCGACGTGGCGCTGCTGGACACCCCGGACGACACGCAGTCCGTCTACGGCTACCTGCCGGGCCCCGAGGGCGCAAAAACGGTTCTCCTCTACGCGCACTACGACGTCCAGCCGCCGCTCGACGAGGCCGGCTGGACCACCCCGCCGTTCGAGCTGACCGAGCGCGACGGCCGCTGGTACGGCCGCGGGGCCGCCGACTGCAAG
Organism: Streptomyces filipinensis; assembly: GCF_014649495.1. Taxonomy (GTDB): domain Bacteria; phylum Actinomycetota; class Actinomycetes; order Streptomycetales; family Streptomycetaceae; genus Streptomyces; species Streptomyces filipinensis. Next base: position 160,167 of record NZ_BMTD01000008.1, read on the forward strand.
GGCGGCGTGATCATGCACCTGCTCGCGCTGCGCGCCCTCAAGGCGAACGGCGGCGTCCCGGTGAACGTCAAGGTGATCGTCGAGGGCTCGGAGGAGCAGGGCACGGGCGGCCTGGAGCGGTACGCCGAGGAGCACCCGGAGCTGCTGGAGGCCGACACCATCGTGATCGGCGACGCGGGCAACTTCCGCGTCGGCCTGCCGACGGTCACCACCACGCTGCGCGGTATGACCCTGGTCCGGGTGCGCATCGACACCCTCGCGGGCAACCTGCACTCCGGCCAGTTCGGCGGCGCCGCCCCGGACGCGCTGGCCGCGCTGATCCGGGTCATGGACTCGCTGCGCGCCGAGGACGGCTCGACCACGGTGGACGGGCTGGACGCCACGGGGACCTGGGACGGCCTGGAGTACACCGAGGAGCAGTTCCGCGCCGACGCCAGGGTGCTCGACGGGGTCGGGCTGATCGGCGACGGCACGGTCGCCGACCGCCTGTGGGCGCGCCCGGCCGTCACCGTCCTCGGCATCGACTGCCCGCCGGTCGTCGGCGCCACCCCGTCCGTGCACTCAAGCGCCCGCGCGCTGATCAGCCTGCGGGTGCCGCCGGGCGTGGACGCGGCGGAGGCGACCAAGCTGCTCCAGGCCCACCTTGAGGCGCACACGCCGTGGGGCGCCCGGGTCACCACCGAGCAGATCGGCCAGGGCCAGGCCTTCCGCGCCGACGCCGCCAGCCCCGCCTACACGGCGATGGCCGACGCGATGGCGGTCGCCTACCCGGGCGAGACGATGCAGTACGCCGGCGAGGGCGGCTCCATCCCGCTGTGCAACACCCTCGCCGGGCTCTACCCGCAGGCGGAGATCCTGCTCATCGGTCTCAGCGAGCCGGAGGCCCAGATCCACGCGGTCAACGAGAGCGTGTCCCCCGAGGAGCTGGAGCGGCTGTCGGTCGCCGAGGCGCTGTTCCTGCGCAACTACGCGGCGGGCTGAACCCTTCTGCCCCCGGCAGAGCGCCCTCGCCCACGGGCGGGGGCGCCGCCTACGGTCGGCACATGGACGTCATCGAGCTGCTGCCCCGTCTCCACCTGCTGCGTTTCCCCGTCGGCCAGGCCTACCTCTGGCGCGACAAGGACGAGTTGACGCTGATCGACGCGGGCACGGTGGGTGCCGGCCGCGCGATCGCCGACGCGGTCGCGGCGCTGGGGCGTGCGCCCGGGGACGTACGGCGGATCGTGCTGACGCACTTCCACGAGGACCACGCCGGCGGGGCGGGCGAGTTCGCCGGGCTGAGCGGTGCCGAGGTGCTGGCGCACCGCCTGGACGCGCCGTTCGTCCGCGGTGAACTCCCCGGCCCCCCGCCCCGGTTCGAGGAGTGGGAGCTGCCGATCCACGCGGCGGCGGCCCGGCAGCTTCCCCAAGGGACGCCGGTGCCTCCGGCCGCGGTCACCGGCCTTTCGGACGGCGATGTGCTGGACTTCGGCGGCGGCGCCCGGGTGATCCACGTCCCCGGGCACACGGACGGCAGCATCGCCCTGTTCCTGCCCGGGGAGGGGGTGCTGTTCACCGGGGACACGGTGGCGGCCTCGCCGGTCGACGGCACGGTGCTGCCCGGGGTGTTCAACCTCGACCGTCCCCGACTCCTCGCGTCGTTCGGCCGGTTGGCCGCGCTCGACGCGGACGTGGCGTGCTTCGGCCACGGAGACCCGCTCCTCAAAGGCGCGTCCGCCGCTCTACGCGCGGCGGCGCACGCGTGCTGACCCCCGCGGCGGCTGCCCGCTCACCGGTCCTGCAGCGGCTGCTGGTTCCGCGGGCGCCCGCGTGTGCCCCTTCCCCTCACCCCCACGCCTGACCGCGCACGGCGGGGCCGGCCCGCACCGCTCCCTCCACCGCACACCCCTCCGCGAGAGACGACACAAGGCCCTTCGATCCCCCACCCCGCGCCACTCCACGAACGCTCAGCGCCTGCCGCCCCCCACCACACGCCACCCCGCTCACGCCGCTCCCCCACCACACGCCACCCCAGGCACGACAGCACGCACCCGCCGCCCCCTCCACCGCACGCTTCGCGAACCCCGGCCGGCGTGCGCCGTCCGTGCCGCGTCGGTCAGCCGACGGGTACGCCGGCCTCCAGGTACAGCGTGGTGTCGCGCTCGCGGGCCCGCAGTGCCCAGCGCAGCCGCTCGTAGCGCACCGGCGGCAGCATCTCGGCGGCCTCCTGCTCGGTGGCGAACCGCCAACCGCGCAGCTCCGGGCCGGGCAGCAGCACACGGGAGGCATCGCCCGACCCCAGCCGGCCGCCGTCGAACAGCAGCCGCAGCCCGCCGAAGCCGGGCGGCACCGGCCGTTCCCAGTCCACCACGAGCAGCCGGGGCACCTCCCGCAGCCGTATCCCGGTCTCCTCGGCGACCTCGCGCATCCCGGCGCGGGCCGGTGCCTCGCCGCGCTCGACCACCCCGCCGGGGAACTCCCAGCCCGGCTTGTAGGTGGGATCCACGAGCAGCACGCGGTCCCGCTCGTCGAAGAGCAGCACCCCTGCGGCCAGCGTCTCGGCGGTCGGCTCCGGGGTCTGCACGATGTCGCAGGCGGGTACGGCACCGCTGCCGACGGCGTCGGCGATGCGGACGGCGGTCTCGTGCGGGGTGAGGGCGCTGGTGTCCACGGGGTGGGCGTCGGCCGTGAGCCAGGAGGCGAGGGCGGCGCGGTAGGGCTCGATGTGGTCGTACGACCACTGCCGTACGCGCATCTCGCCGTCGGGCAGGTCGGGCGGGACCTCCCGGTCGGCTATCCGCTCGCGCAGGATCGTTTCAGCCGGGGCGAGCAGCAGATGGTGCACGGGGATCCTGCGGGCGGCGAGGCCGCCGAAGATCTCGTCGCGGTACTCCTGGCGGAGCAGGGTCATGGGCACCACCAGCGTCCCGCCCAGTTCGGCGAGCATCGCGGCCGCCGTGTCGACCACGAGCCGGCGCCAGATCGGCAGGTCCTGGAAGTCGCCGACCTCGGCGAGACGCTTGGCCGGCAGCAGGTGCGTGAGCGCTCCGCCGATGATCTCGGGGTCGAAGAGCGCGCTGTTCGGGATCAGTTCGATCAGTTCCCGTGCGGTGGTGGTCTTCCCCGCACCGAACGCGCCGTTGATCCAGACGACGGTCACGGACTCCCCCTCTTGTGTTGGCCCCCTGAGGCTTGCCCGCTCCACCCTGCCACGGAAACACCGCCCCGTTGAGGGTGCGCGAAGGGGAGTGCCGGCGCCCCCCTCGGGCGGGGACACCGGCACTCACGCCGTGGACCGTCGGGCCTACTGCCGGCCCAGCGCGTCGTCGTCGACGACGTGGCCGTCCCGGGCGACCGGGGGACCGACCGGGTGACCGGCCGAGTCGACGGCGTCCGCGACCTTGAGGTCGCCCACGGGGCGGTCGCCCGACCCGTGGGAGGGGGTCACGGCGGCCACGACGAATCCGGTGGCCAGGCTGGCGAGGGCGAGCATGCTGCGCTTCTTCATGCGCTGGTCAACTGGGAAACCCAGCCGGGGGTCACGCCGATGCCGCGAGCAGACGGCTCCGGTCACCGTTCCGGCGGGCGGGGACACCGGTACGCACCGACCGCCGCCCGGGCCCGGGCGGGGCGAGCAGCGGTCCGGCACAGGGGCTCCGGCACGGCTCCTCGCGGCCGCGTGCGCGGCCCGGCCGCGCCGAAATCCGCTGGCCCGCTGCCGCGCGGCACCGGTATCGTCCGGCATCCCGCCCCGCCCGTTCCCGCGGCAGGCCCGACCAGAAGAGCGGCATCATGACCAGCCGGCCCCCGACGACGACCCTGTGGCGCCCCACCGGCCCCAAGGAGCTGGAGCTGGTCCGCGCACTGGACTGGCGGGCGTGGCCGCCCCGCCTCCCGGAGCAGCCGATCTTCTACCCGGTCCTGAACGAGGACTACGCCATCCGGATCGCCCGGGACTGGAACGTCAAGCACGACGGCGCCGGTTTCGTGACCCGTTTCGAGGTCGACACGGAGTTCCTCGGCCGTTATCCGGTACGGCAGGCGGGCGGCGAGACGATCCTGGAACTGTGGGTGCCGGCCGAGGAGCTGGACGAGTTCAACGCCCATGTCATCGGCCGTATCGAGGTCGTGCGGGAGTTCCGGTGAGCGGGCTCTCGGTCTTCGGCGCCGGAGCGGACCCCGTCGGGGACGTCGTACGCTCGGGCGACCGGCTCGTGCGCACCGCGGCCGGCCTGTCCGACGCGGGGCTGCGCGCCCCCTCGGAGCTGTCCGGATGGACGCGCGGTCATGTGCTGGCCCATGTCGCACACAGCGTCGACGCCTATGTGTGGCTGCTGCGGCTCGCGCGCACGGGCCGCGAACCGGGACCGCGCGCGGACGCGGCGGCGCTGTCCGCGGCGGTCGAGCGGGACGCGGCGCTGTCCGCGGCCGGGCTGGCGGACCGGCTGGGCAGGAGCCTGGACCGGTTCACGGCGCGGGCGCGCACGATGCCCGCACCGGCCTGGGACCGTCTGGTCCCGGCGCTGGCCGGCTGGCGGCACCCCGCCTGGTATCTGCTGCTGCGCTGCCTGCGGGAGGTGGAGACGCACCACCTCGACCTGGGCACCGGCCACGGCACGGAGCAGTGGCCCGGCCGCTACGTCACCTGGGCGCTGGACGACACCCTCGCCACCCTGCGCGCCCAGGGCTTCCCGCTCGCCTCGGTGCAGGCCGTCGATCTGGGCCGCCGCTGGTCGCCGGCCGCGGACGGCCCCTCCGTCGCCGGGGCCGGGCACCAGGTACTCGGCTGGCTCACCGGACGGATCCCGGCCGCCGTACTGACGGCCGACCGCCCGGCAGGCCTGCTGCCGCGCCCGCCCGCCTGGCCCCAGCCGCCGCTGCCGGGGTGGGGACGCGTCGACGACGAGGCCTGAGCCCCGCAAGCGAACACATCCGAACGTCCTAGGTTCGTCACGGGAGTGAACCAGCGCTGCCGTCAAGGCTTTTCACGGGATGTCGCACAGTCAGAGCACAGCTCTTCCAACAGACTTCGACACGTCCTACCGTAAACGCGCACCGATGACACGGACATGCCGCCCTGGTCGCCGCATGTCGTCATCCACCTTTCGCGAGTCGGAGGAACGTCAACGATGCGTCACCCTCACACCCGCACCATCCGCCGAAGAGTGGCCGGAGCACTCACCGCGGGCCTGCTGTGCGCGGCGGGCCTCGCCTCCCCCGCCCTGGCGGCCCCCGCCCCCGAACGCGCCGCCGCCGCCCTGGCCGACGGTCTCGCCCTCACCCCGCCGATGGGCTTCAACAACTGGAACTCCACCCACTGCCGCGCCGACTTCGGCGAGAGCATGGTCAAGGGCATCGCCGACCTGTTCGTGGCCAAGGGCCTGAAGGACGCCGGATACCAGTACGTCAACCTGGACGACTGCTGGGCGCTGCCGCGGCGCGACGCCGACGGCAAGCTGGTGCCCGACCCGGCCCGCTTCCCGAACGGCATCAAGGCCGTCGCCGACTACGTCCACTCCAAGGGGCTCAAGCTCGGCATCTACACCAGCGCCGGCACCAAGACCTGCAACAGCGCGGGCTTCCCGGGCGCGCTCGGCCACGAGTACAGCGACGCCGCGCAGTTCGCCGACTGGGGCGTGGACTACCTGAAGTACGACAACTGCAACAACCAGGGCGTCGACGCCAAGCAGCGGTACACGACCATGCGGGACGCGCTCAGGGCGACCGGGCGGCCCATCGTGTACAGCATCTGCGAATGGGGCGAGAACAAGCCCTGGCAGTGGGCGTCGGACGTCGGTCATCTGTGGCGCACCACGGGTGACATCAGCGACAGCTGGGGCTCGATGCTCTCCATCCTGAAGCAGAACCTCCCCCTCGCGCCGTACGCCGGTCCGGGTCACTGGAACGACCCCGACATGCTGGAGGTCGGCAACGGCGGTATGTCGGACACCGAGTACCGCTCGCACTTCTCCCTCTGGTCGGTCATGGCCGCGCCGCTGCTCATCGGCACCGACCTGCGCAAGGCCTCCCCGTCGACCTTCGACATCCTGGACAACAAGGAGGTCATCGCCGTCGACCAGGACCCGCTCGGCAAGCAGGGCACGGTCGTGTCGTCGGCGGGCGGGCGCTGGGTCGTCGCCAAGGAGATGAAGGACGGCAGCCGCGCGGTGGCCCTGTTCAACGAGTCGGGCACCGCCCAGCGGATCGCCACCACGGCGGCCGCCGTCGGCCTGCCCGAGGCGCCCGCCTACACCCTGCGGGACCTGTGGCAGCACAGCAGCTACAACACCGCCGGCACCGTCGCGGCCACCGTCCCCGCCCACGGCACGGTCCTGCTGCGCGTCGCGGCCGACCCCCGCTGGGCCGCGCACCCGCCCGCCGCCGAGCTCGGCCTGGACGGCAGCCCGTTGCTGGAGGCCGCCACCCCGGCCACGCTGACCAGCACCCTCACCGACCTCGGCCGTACCTCCGCGCGCCACGTGTCCGTGTCCCTGACCGGCCCCGACGGGTGGACCGTACGGCCCGCCTCGCCGACCACGGCAACCACCCTCGCCACCGGCCGGACCCTGCGCACCGCCTGGCAGGTCACCGCCCCGCCCGGGACCCCGACCGGCCCCTACGCGCTCACGCTCCGGGCCGGATACCGCTCACCGGCCGGAGAGCTCGTCACGAGCACACTGCCGCTGACCGCGTCCGTGGTGGTACGGCCGCCCTCCGGGTCGTCGTACCTCAGCGACCTGCCCTGGCTGTCGGCGAGCAGCGGCTGGGGGCCGGTGGAACGCGACACCAGCAACGGGGAGAGCGCCGCGGGCGACGGGCACCCGATCACCGTCGGCGGCAGGGTGTACGCCAAGGGCCTCGGGGCCCACGCGCCGAGCGACATCTCCTTCTACACCGGCAAGGACTGCGAGACGGTCACCGCGGACGTCGGCGTCGACGACGAGAAGGGCACGAGGGGCACCGTCACGTTCGAGATCTGGGCGGACGGTACGAAGGTCGCCTCGACCGGCGTGCTGACCGACGCGATGCCCGCCCAGCCGCTCAGCGCCGACGTCACCGGCGCGCAGGTGGTCCGCCTGGTCGTCACCGATGCCGGAGACGGCAACGACTCCGACCATGCGGACTGGGCGGACGCCGGCCTGAGCTGCTGACGGCGCCCGTCCGCGGGGGCGGTCGGGACCGTACGCGGGCCGCGGGATGCGTGGGGGCTGGTCGCCCAGTTCCCCACGCACCTCACGGAGCCGCGGTGCCGTCGCCGTCGCGACACCTCGCGCGAGCGGCGCCGTGCGTCGAACCCCGGCTCACACCCCTGCCGCGTCCGGCCTGCGCGCCAGGGCGGCCGCCGCCGCGCCGACCAGCCCCGCGTCCGTGCCCGTCTGCGCGGGCACGACCGTCAGCCGCTGGACGAAGGACAGGGTCGCGTAGTCGGTGAGTGCCTTGCGCAGAGGGGTGAAGAGGATGTCGCCCGCCTTGCCGACGCCCCCGCCGATCACCGCGATGTCGATCTCGACCAGGGTCGCGGTGGCCGCGATGCCGGCGGCCAGCGCCTGGGCCGCCCGCTCGAAGGAGGCCACGGCGACCGGGTCGCCCTCGCGGGCCGCGGCGGCCACCGCGGCGGCCGAGGTGTCGCCGTCGGGCCCGGGGCGCCAGCCCTGCTCCAGGGCGCGGCGGGCGATGTGCGGGCCGCTGGCGATCCGCTCCACACAGCCGCGCGAGCCGCACGGACACGGATCGCCGTCGAGGTCCACGCTGATGTGTCCGATGTGCCCGGCGTTCCCGGTCGGCCCGGGATGCAGCTTCCCGCCCAGCACCAGCCCGCCGCCGACGCCGGTCGACACCACCATGCACAGCGCGTTGTCGTGGCCGCGGGCGGCGCCCTGCCAGTGCTCGGCGGCCGTGATCGCGACGCCGTCGCCGATCAGCTCGACCGGGAGGCCTCCGGTGGCCGCGCGCACGCGCTCGACCAGCGGGAAGTCCCGCCAGCCCGGCACGTTCACCGGGCTGACGGTGCCCGCCGAGGCGTCCACCGGGCCGGCGCTGCCGATACCGACGGAGTGCGCCTGTCCCCACAGCGGCGACCCGGCCAGGTCGGCCAGTACCTCCTCGACCCGCCGCATGACCGTTTCGCCGTCCTGCTGGGCAGGTGTGGCGCGCTGGGCTCGGGCCAGGATCCGTCCATGGCCGTCCACGAGACCGCCGGCGATCTTGGTACCGCCGATGTCCAGGGCCGCCACGAGGTCGGTGTGCATCAGAGTCAGACTCCCCGTTGAAGCTTGCAAACCAAGAAAAGGCAGACCGGTCGAGCGGTGGGGGCGCAGGCCGGAGACAGCGGTGGACAGTGTCTCTCGCACCTGACAACGTTGTCCAGGCTCTATGCTCGACGCCACATCCTCATACAAACAGAGGATCGACGCACTACCCCGTTGACAACGTGGACAAGTCGTACGACAGACAGGACACCGCATCGTGGCCGAGACCACCCGCCGCGCAGACAGCGCTCCCGGCACCCGTTACGGAAACCGCCCGACCATGAAGGACGTGGCGGCACGGGCCGGGGTCGGGCTCAAGACGGTCTCCCGGGTGGTCAACGGCGAATCCGGCGTCACCCCGGACACCGAACGCCGGGTGCAGGAGGCGATCGAGGCGCTGGGCTTCCGCCGCAACGACAGCGCACGGGTGCTGCGCAAGGGCCGCACGGCCAGCATCGGCCTGGTCCTGGAGGATCTCGCCGACCCCTTCTACGGCCCGCTCAGCCGTGCCGTCGAGGAGGTGGCCCGGGCCCACGGTGCCCTGCTGATCAACGGCTCCAGCGCCGAGGACCCGGAACGCGAGCAGGAGCTGGCGCTGGCCCTGTGCGCGCGGCGGGTGGACGGTCTCGTGGTGATCCCGGCCGGGGACGACCACCGTTACCTCGAACCGGAGATCAGGGCCGGGGTGGCGACCGTGTTCGTGGACCGGCCGGCCGGCCGGATCGACGCCGACGTGGTGCTCTCGGACAACTACGGCGGCGCCCGGGGCGGTGTGGCCCATCTGATCGCGCACGGCCACCGCCGGATCGGGTTCATCGGCGACATGCCGCGCATCCACACCGCCGCCGAGCGGCTGCGCGGGTACCGGGCGGCCATGGACGACGCGGGGATACCGGTCGAGGACTCCTGGATGTCCCTCGGGGCGACGAATCCGGAGCGGGTGCGCCGGGCAGCGGAGGACATGCTCTCCGGGCCCGCCCCCGTCACCGCGGTCTTCGCGGGCAACAACCGGGTGACGGTCACCGTGATCCGGGTCCTCGCCGAGCACGCCCGCCCGGTCGCCCTCGTCGGCTTCGACGACATCGAGCTGGCCGATCTGCTCCAGCCCGGCGTCACGGTCGTCGCCCAGGACGCGGCCGCCCTCGGCCGTACCGCCGCCGAGCGCCTGTTCCGTCAGCTGGACGGCGGGCTCGTCGCACCGGAGCGCATCGAGCTGCCCACCCGGCTGATCACACGCGGCTCCGGCGAGCTGCCGCCGGCCGACTGAACCGCCCGTGACGGGCCGCACCCTGGAGGAACTCGGTCTCGCCGACGCCCCCCGCGAGTATCCGCTGACCTATCCCGGCGCCTGGCCGGCCGACTCCGGACTGCTGCACGGCGACCGGATGCTTCCGCTGGAGCGCCTGGTGCACGACGACCGGGTGCCGGTGCTCGCCGTCGGCTCCAACGCCTGCCCGGGCCAATTACGGCACAAGATGGCCGAGTTCCGGATCACCTCCCCCGTGCCGATGGTGCGGTCGCGGGTGACCGGGCTCGATGTGGGCGTCTCCGCCCACGTCAGCCGGTTGGGCTATGTCTCCGCCTCCCCCGTGAAGTCCGCAGGCCCCTCACGTGAGTTGTTCGTCATCTGGCTCGACCGGCGCCAGCTGGACGTGATCGACGCCAGCGAACCCCATTTCCGGCGGGCGTGGCTGCCCGAGCCGGAGGTGCGGATCGAGCTGCCGGACGGCTCCGCGCTCGCCGGGGTGTACGCCTATGTCAACCGGCACGGGGTGCTGCACGACGGCTCCGGCGCGCCGCGTAGGCACCCCGGTGACCAACGCGCCCTGCTCACCGGACTCCTCGTGGCATCGGCTCCGCTGCGGGAGCTGTTCGGGGTCACACCGGAGGAGTTCTGCGCGCGGGCGCGCCGGGACGCCGGGCTGTGCACCCGGGGCACGCGGCTGTTCGCCGAGCACAAGTGGGTGACGGAGTCGGGTTTCGAGCCGTACGCCGACGGTGAGCAGCCCGGAGGCCCGGGCACCGGCGCGTCGTCGTTCCCGCCGTTGAGGTAGACGTCGTCGACGTGGACACCGGTGTCGCCGCCGTCGTCGGTCTTCGCCCACCACGATGCCGCGCTCGCGCAGGACGTGGTCCGGGGAGGGGCCGTCGACCGGTGCCAGGACGATCAGCGGACGCCCGTCGGCCCCGGTGACGTCGTGCACGACGACGACCCCGGGGCGGCGGCGGGCTCTCCCGGCCGGGGCCCTGACCGGGCCACGGCTCCCGCTACTTCGCGGAGGCCGTCAGGTCACCGCGGCGGGGCGCCGCGAAGCCCTCCAGGTCGGCGCGGGTCAGGCCGGTGAGACGGGCGACCTCTGCGATGTCGAGGGCGCCGCAGTCCAGGCCGCGCAGCAGATAGCCGCCGAGGGCCTTGGCCGTGGCCGGCTCGTCCATGACGTCGCCGCCCGCGTGGTTGGCGTAGCGGGCGAGGCGGCCCGCCGCCTGCTCGAAACCCTCGCGGTAGAAGGCGAAGACGGCCGCGTAGCGGGTGGGGATGTGGCCGGGGTGCATGTCCCAGCCCTGGTAGTAGGCGCGGGCGAGGGCCCGGCGCGTGAGGCCGTAGTGCAGGCGCCAGGCGTCGTGGACCTTCTCGGTCGGCCCGACGGGCAGGACGTTCGTCGAGCCGTCGGAGACACGGACGCCGGTACCCGCCGCCGCCACCTGCATGATCGCCTTGGCGTGGTCGGCGGCCGGGTGGTCGCTGGCCTGGTAGGCGGCGGAGACGCCGAGGCAGGCGCTGTAGTCGAAGGTGCCGTAGTGCAGCCCGGTGGCGCGGCCCTCGGCTGCCTGGATCATCCGGGCGACGGTGGCGGTGCCGTCGGTGGCGACGATGGACTGGCTGGTCTCGATCTGGATCTCGAAGCCCAGGCGGCCGGGCTCCAGGCCGTGCACCTTCTCGAAGGCCTCCAGGAGGCGGACGAACGCCGAGACCTGTTCGGGGTACGTCACCTTCGGCAGGGTCAGCACCAGGCCCTCGGGGAGGCCGCCGGACTCGATCAGGCCGGTGAGGAAGACGTCGAGCGTGCGGATGCCGCGGTCGCGTACCGGCGCCTCCATGCACTTCATACGGATGCCCATGTACGGCGCCGCTGTGCCGTTCTCGTACGCCTCCGCGATCAGGCGGGCCGCGCGGGCCGCCGTCGCGTCCTCCTCGGCGTCGGGGCGGGGGCCGTAGCCGTCCTCGAAGTCGACGCGCAGGTCTTCGATCGGCTCGCGCTCCAGCTTGGCGCGGACACGGGAGTAGACGGGCTCGGCCAGCTCGTCGGACAGGCCGAGGACCGCCGCGAAGGAGGCGGCGTCCGGGGCGTGCGCGTCCAGGGCGGCCAGGGCCTGGTCGCCCCAGGAGCGGATGGTGCCGGCGTCGAAGGCGTCCCCGGGGACGTAGACGGTGTGGACGGGCTGCCGGGTGCCGGGGTCCCCGGGGTAGCGGCGCTCCAGCTCCGCGTCGACCGGTGCGAGGGAGGCACTGATCTCCTCGCTGACGGCGCCCGCGAGGCTCGTCGCCACCTTCTCCTGCTGACCCATCCCACACCCTCCAATTTTCCGCTGTACGGAATCAACAATCCGTAGAATGAAGTTATCCGTGCGGTTCTCGCTGGTCAACACCCCGTCCGGACCCTGGTCGACGCCCGGCCGATCGCCCCCAGGATGCACCGAGGCCCCCGCGACCATGCCGGTCACGGGGGCCTCGTCGAGCCGGGGAGGAGCTCAGCCCTTGCGCGCCTTGATCTCCTCGGTCAGCTGCGGGACGACGTCGAAGAGGTCGCCGACCACGCCGTAGTCGACCAGCTCGAAGATCGGGGCCTCGGCGTCCTTGTTGACGGCCACGATGGTCTTCGAGGTCTGCATACCGGCGCGGTGCTGGATCGCGCCGGAGATGCCGTTGGCGATGTACAGCTGCGGCGAGACCGACTTACCGGTCTGGCCGACCTGGTTGGTGTGCGGGTACCAGCCGGCGTCGACGGCGGCACGCGAGGCACCGACGGCCGCACCGAGGGAGTCGGCGAGCGCCTCGATGATCGAGAAGTTCTCGGCGCCGTTGACACCACGGCCACCGGAGACCACGATCGCGGCCTCGGTCAGCTCCGGACGGCCCGTGGACTCACGCGGCGTACGGGCGGTGACCTTGGTGCCGGTCGCCTTGTCCGAGAAGGTCACGGACAGGGCCTCGACCGCACCGGCGGCCGGGGCGGCCTCGACGGCGGCCGAGTTCGGCTTGACCGTGATGACCGGAGTGCCCTTGACGACCCGGGACTTGGTGGTGAAGGACGCGGCGAACACCGACTGGGTGGCCACCGGGCCCTCGTCGCCGGCCTCCAGGTCGACGGCGTCGGTGATGATGCCCGAGCCGATGCGCAGCGCCAGACGGGCGGCGATCTCCTTGCCCTCGGCGGAGGACGGGACCAGCACGGCGGCCGGGGAGACGGCCTCGTGGGCGGCCTGCAGGGCGTCCACCTTGGGCACGACGAGGTACTCGGCGTACTCGGACGCGTCGTGGGTGAGGACCTTCACCGCGCCGTGCTCGGCGAGGGTGGCGGCGGTGTCGGCGGCGCCGTTGCCCAGCGCGACGGCCACGGGCTCGCCGATACGGCGGGCCAGGGTCAGCAGCTCAAGGGTCGGCTTGCGGACGGCACCGTCCACGTGGTCGACGTAGACGAGGACTTCAGCCATGGGATTGCTCTCCTGCGAAAAGAAGTTGAGGGGCGGTCAGCGACTGCGGGGCCTTAGATGAACTTCTGGCCCGCGAGGAACTCAGCGAGCTGCTTGCCGCCCTCGCCCTCGTCCTTGACGATGGTGCCGGCCGTGCGGGCCGGGCGCTCGTTCGCGGCCTCGACCTTGGTGAACGCGCCGTCCAGGCCGACCTCCTCGGCCTCGATGTCGAGGTCGGACAGGTCCCAGGACTCCACCGGCTTCTTCTTGGCCGCCATGATGCCCTTGAAGGAGGGGTAGCGCGCCTCGCCCGACTGGTCGGTCACGGAGACGATCGCCGGGAGCTGCGCCTCAAGCTGCTCGGAGGCGGCGTCGCCGTCGCGGCGGCCCTTGACCGTGCCGTCCTCGACCGAGACCTCGGAGAGCAGGGTGACCTGCGGGACACCCAGGCGCTCGGCGACCAGCGCCGGGACGACGCCCATGGTGCCGTCGGTGGACGCCATGCCGGAGATGACCAGGTCGTAACCGGCCTTCTCGATCGCCTTGGCCAGCACCAGGGAGGTGCCGATGGCGTCGGTGCCGTGCAGGTCGTCGTCCTCGACGTGGATGGCCTTGTCGGCACCCATCGACAGGGCCTTGCGGAGCGCGTCCTTGGCGTCCTCGGGGCCGACGGTCAGGACGGTGACCTCGGCGTCGTCCGCGTCCTCGGCGATCTGCAGCGCCTGCTCGACCGCGTACTCGTCCAGCTCGGAGAGCAGACCGTCCACGTCGTCGCGGTCGACGGTCAGGTCATCGGCGAAGTGCCGGTCGCCAGTGGCGTCGGGCACGTACTTCACAGTGACAACGATCCTCAAGCTCACGCCGGCTCTCCTACTGCATCGTCATTTCCGGGCTGCCTCTTGCAGGCAGCATAGGCGCCTCAAGCGGCCGATCCCGATCGGGGCGTCCGAGCGCTCCGACCGAAATATTACTCGTCAGTACACCCATTTCGCGCCCGCTAAGCAAGCGCTTTGAACTGTGACCTTCGCAACGCAGCGTAACCGGAACTCGACGGCTTCGCAGGACCAGCGGGCGTGATCAATCCCGCAGGCCGTTGAAGCGGCCCTGGTGGTAGAGGAGGGGCCGGCCGGCGCCGGTGGGGTCGCCCACGACCACCTCGGCCAGCACGATGCGGTGATCCCCGGCGGGCACCCGGCCGACGACCCGGCAGACCAGCCAGGCCAGCACGTCCTCCAGCACCGGTACGCCTTCCGGGCCCTCGCGCCACGCGGTCGGCGCACCGAAGCGGTCGGCACCGCTGCGGGCGAAGGTGGCGGCCAGCTCGCTCTGGTGCTCGCCGAGTATGTGGACGCCTATGTGCTCCGTCCCGGCGATCGCGGGCCAGCTGGAGGCACCCGTGCCGATGCCGAAGGAGACGAGCGGGGGCTCGGCGGAGACGGAGGTGAGGGAGGTGGCGGTGAAACCGACCGGGCCCGCGTCACCACGTGCGGTGATCACCGCCACACCGGCGGCGTGCCGGCGGAAGGTCGAGCGCAACAGGTCGGGGGAAGCGAGCTGAACGGTGCCGAGTTCGGGCGAGGCCGTCATGGAGTTGTCCTTCTGCTGGAGGTCGCGAGCGGGGCCGTCGGTGCTCAACAACGGGGACAGGTGGCGCTCGCGGTGCGGGCGAGGTCGACGTGGACCCGCCCGAAGAGAAGGAGTTCGGTCGGCATAGGGCCAGGCTGACGATCGACAGTGCGCCCAGTCAAGCGCGGCCCGGAATCCGGAAGGGGCCGCGCCACCTCCTGAGGCCCCCTCACACGGCCTCCCCCAGTGCCGCGATGACATCGGCCTTGCGGGGCTGTCCGGTGGCGCGCCGCACCACGCGTCCGCCGGCGTCGAGGACCAGCACGGTCGGCGTCTTCAGGATCTGCAGTTCGCGTACGAGGTCCAGGTGGGCCTCGGCGTCGATCTCGACGTGGGCCACCCCGGGCACCAGGTCCGCGACCTCGCCGAGGATGCGCCGGGTGGCCCGGCAGGGCGCGCAGAAGGCGCTGGAGAACTGCACCAGCGTGGCCCGCTCACCGAGGTCGCCGCCCAGTTCGGCCGCTCCCAGCCGCTTGCCCTCGTCGCGCCCGCGCACCCGTACCCTCCCGCTCCGCCGCCTGTGCAGCACTCCGAAGGCGCTCGCCACGACGAGCACCGCCACGCACACCACCAGTCCGGTCATCATCCGCATCAGCATTCACGAGACTGCAAAGATTCCCGCCTCCCGCGGGACTTTCCGTTGCGGAATCCTTGATTCATGGACATCGACGTGAGGGGGCCGCGCTTCGGCGCGGCCGTGACGACGGCCGTACTGGCCGTGGCCCTGAGCCTGCAGAACACCTGGGTGCTGGGCTGGCAGACGCTCGTGTTCGCGCTCGGCGCCGCCGCGGGCGTGCACCGTTCGCCGTACGGCTGGGCGTTCCGCACGGCGGTACGGCCGCGGCTCGGGCCGCCGACGCAGTTCGAGGCGCCGGAGCCCCCGCGGTTCGCCCAGGCGGTGGGTCTGGTGTTCGCCGGGCTCGGACTGGCCGGCTTCACGGTGGGACCGCAGTGGCTGGGGCTGGCCGCGACCGGGGCGGCGCTCGCCGCCGCGTTCCTGAACGCGGCGTTCGGATACTGCCTGGGGTGCGAGATGTTCCTGCTTCTGAAGAGGGCCACGGTACGAGCGGAGTAAAAGGGGATTAAAGAACCGAGGTGGGGTGTGGGCCGACGTGACGAGGATCTCGCCGCCGCGGGGCACCAGGACTGGCTACCCGTCCGTTCTTCGGGCACGATCTGCGAGACGCCGTAAACCTACGGCTGCGTAACTTTCCCGCCGGGAGCCCCCCCTTTCCCGAGCAGAGCAGAAAGGGCCCACCCCGCCCATGGCAGAGCTGGTCTACCGTCCCGTCATCGGTCTCGCCAAGACGTTGTTCAAGGTCTGGGACCTGAAGATCGACTGCCAGGGGTCGGAGAACATCCCGCGCTCGGGCGGCGCCGTGCTCGTGAGCAATCACATCAGCTATCTGGACTTCATCTTCAACGGCCTGGCGGCCCTGCCGCAGAAGCGGCTGGTGCGCTTCATGGCGAAGGAGGCCGTCTTCCGGCACCGCATCTCCGGTCCGCTGATGCGCGGCATGAAGCACATCCCGGTGGACCGCGAGCAGGGGGAGGCGGCCTACGCGCACGCGCTGGACTCGCTGCGCTCCGGTGAGGTGATCGGGGTCTTCCCGGAGGCCACCATTTCGCAGTCGTTCACGCTGAAGAGCTTCAAGTCCGGTGCGGCCCGCCTCGCGCAGGACGCCGGCGTCCCGCTGATCCCGATGGCCGTGTGGGGCACCCAGCGGCTGTGGACGAAGGGCCAGGCCCGCAACTTCAAGCGCGACCACCTGCCCGTCACCATCCGCGTCGGCGAGGCGGTCGAGGCGCCCCGCGACCAGTACGCGGGCGCCATCACCCGGCGGCTGCGCGAGGCCGTCCAGGAGCTGCTGGAGGCCGCGCAGCGCGCCTACCCGGCCCGTCCCAAGGGCACCGAGGACTCCTGGTGGCTGCCCGCTCACCTGGGCGGCACGGCACCGACGGTGGAGCAGCTGCGGACGGCCGAGGCCCACTGACCTGCGGAACCTCGACCGGGGGGCTTGAGGGGTTCAGCAGTGCGGCCGGCTTCGGGCCGGTGGGGGCTGACTGCGCCCACGCGGCGGAGCCGTACGTCAGGTACAGCCCCGCGCCCCGGGGAGTGGCAGCGCCGTCCGCTCCGCGGCGCCCGCTTCGAGCGGAGGGCACAGCAGCCCGGCACCCGGAGACCCGCGGCGGCGTCCCGGCCGATAGGGTTCGCGATCGTGACGGGAGAGCCGGGTGGCTCTCGTGTACCGACCGCTGTACGGGGGCTCGACGATGCGGCGCTGGTGGAAGGTGACGTTGGCGGCTGCGGCCGTGCTGGCCCTGGCCGGCTGGATCACCGCACCGTACGTGCGGGACTGGTGGCTGGTGCGCAGCGCCTGCGACGGCGCGCTGCCCTCCGGACCGGTGCGCGAACTCGCGGCAGGTGGCGGTCACTTCACGAAGGCGGACACGACGGCTCATCCCCGTCTCGGCGACTACGGCTGCATCCTGCGCTTCGAGGGCCAGGGCAGCGGCACGCTGGTGGTGCGGATGACCGCCTACACCCAACGGGACGATCAGGACGGCGAGTTCCAGGACGCCTTCCCTCAGGAGGGCTTCTCCTTTCTGCGTCCGATGCCGCAGGGTCTGCCCGGGTTCATCGACGATCTCGGCGACCTCCGGTTCCTGCTGCGCTGCCCGGATCTGGGCCGGGACGCGGCGGGCCGGCCGCGCCGGATGCTGGTGACCGCCGTCCCCGGTCAGGCCACCGCCCGCACGAGCCACGCCGTCTACGAGACGGTCGTCCCGCTGGTCAACTCCGCCTCACGGCACCTGGGATGCGGCGCGAAGCCGCTGACGGTGCCGGAGGGCGCTGCGGCGCCGGCGGATCCACGTGAGCCGCGGCGGGCGGTCGCGGTCACCGCGGCGGGCGGCACGGCCTGCGGCTGGGTGACCCGCGCGCGGATCCCCTCGGCCGCCGAGTGGCAGGTGGAGCCGCTGATGAACGACGCGTCACCCGCGGGGCGTTGCGACCTGGCCAGGCGCGGCGAGGCCGCGCAGACCGGCCAGAGCCTGCTGTTCGCCGCCTGGTACGGCGACTGGAGCAACCGCGTGGTCTCCTTCGACGGCGTGCGCCGCGCGCTGACGGCGACCGCCCGCTGCGACGGCGAGGCCGCCAACTTCGCCGTGAAGGCCTCGAAGGGGATCCCCGGTGTCGGCACGGCGGAGCAGCGCAGGCTGCTGAGGGCCTTCGCCGAGGACCAGGTCCGGCGGCGGGGTTGCTCGGGGCTGCGCCTGACCGGCTGACCACCGCGGCGTGCTCGGCACGACCGTGCCGTGGAGCGCCGGGCCGGGTTGCGTCGTAAGGCGCCGGGCCGTCAGAACGGACCGTTGCGGTACGCCGTCAGATACGCGTCGTCGAGGATCTGCCGGATGGCCGCCGCCCGCCCGGCCGGTGCCTTCCGGGCCTCGGCCCAGGCGTCCACCGCCAGGAACATCTGCCGGCGGCCGTCCATGAGATCGCCCGGTACGGGTCCGCTCACCGCCCGCCCGGCGATGGCGCCCATGGACGGCCGCTCCGTCACCTGGTCCGGGGCCGCCCGGTAGGCGCCCCGGGTGTGCCGGCGCACCGACGCGTCGAAGGCGTCGGGATCGGCGATGTCGCCGTCGCGGGTACCGTCCGCCCTGACGTGCATGAGGGTGCCGATGCGGCGCGCGATGTCCCCGAGGTCGTTGTCGACTCCGAGCGTGGGGGGCGAGGTCCTTTCTCCCGGTTCCTTCTCGGGGTGGTGGTCCGGGTCCGTGCCCTGGCGGGTGAGCCGCTCCAGATAGTGGGCGAGGTAGGCGCGTTCGGCGTCGTAGAGGACGGCGAACGCCTCCGGGTCCCGGGCCAGTCGGGCGAAGAGGGGGCCCGGGTCGGCCGTCAGGGTGCCGGTGCGGTCGAAGCCGAAGTCCGGGTGTGCCTCACCGGGAGCGAGGAAGGGGCCGAAGCGGGACCAGCCGGCCTGGTCGGGGGCGGCATCCGCGCCGGAGGCGGCCGGGGTGGCGGCGTCGGGGTCGTCGAGGCTGAGCAGAGTGGTGTCGACGACGTAACCGGCGAGCACACGGGCCAGACCCGGCTCCGCGCCGGCGGGCACATCGGCCTCGTGGTAGACCGCGCTGATCGCGTAGACGACACGGGCCTGGGCCGTGGTGTGCGGCTTCCGGCCGTCTGCGCCGGTGGCGGCCGTCATCACCTGGCCGAGCGCACGACCGCCGTCGCCGCACAGGGTGCCGGACGGCAGGAGCGCGCGTACGGCGTCGTAGCGGGACATGTCGTCGTGGGGGTCGAGAACGCGGGTCGCCGACGCCGGGGTCTTCGCCAACTTCCTTGTCGCAGCGGGCAGTTCCTCGCACGAACGGCCCCCGAGGACGAGCGGCACGGCGACGGCGCCCGCGAGCAGGGCCAGCGCCACGGCCGAGGCGAGCACCCGGTGCTCACGCACCCGACCGAACCGCCCACCGGAGCCGCCGCTCGCCGTACCCCCGGTACCTCGCGTTTGCGGACCGGCGGGGCCTTCCGGTTCGACGGAGGCCGGCTGCCCAGCAGACCCCCGGCTCCCTCCGGCGAATTCCCGGCCGCTCCCGGCGAGTTCCCGCCCCCGCTCGGCGGATTCCCCGGTGCGGCCTGCCGAAGTCCGTTGCCCGCCTGAGCCCTCGCCACCGGCTTCGCTCGGCGTGCCGGACGGCGTCGGTGCCGGCGTCTCCTTCGGGCCGGCGCTGTCCTCGTCTCCCGCTTCCCCGTTGCCCATGGCCGGGAGGTTAGCGAGTGCGACCGAGGCGGCGGCGGGCGGGGTGCCTGCTCAGCAAGAAGTGAGGACGAGGACGACGTTGTGGCCGCCGAAGCCGAAGGAGTGGCTCACCGCCGTGCGCACGTCCTGGCGGCGGGGGTGTTTGGTGACGCAGTCGATGTCGAACTCGGGCGCCGGCGCCTGGAGGTTCGCGACCGGGGGGACCCGCCGGTGCTGGAGGGTGAGGACCGTCAGCGCCGCCTCGATCGCCCCGGCCGCGCCGAGGGTGTGCCCGAGCACACCCTTGGCCGCGGTGACGCTCGGGCGGTGCGGCAGCACCCGGGCGATCAGCGCCGCCTCGGCGGCGTCGTTGAGCGGAGTCGAGGTGCCGTGCGCGTTGACGTGGTCCACGTCCTCAGGGGCCAGACCGGCCTCGGCGAGCGCCGTGCGCAGGGCGGCCTCGGCACCGTGGGCGCCCTCGGGCAGTGCCGTCGGGTGGTGGGCGTCGGACGTGCTGCCGCACCCGGCGAGCAGGGCGCGGGGGCGCGCGCCGCGGGCGGTGGCGTCGGCGGTGCGCTCCAGGACGAGGATCCCGGCGCCCTCCGCCATGACGAAGCCGTCCCGGTCGGCGGCGAACGGGCGGGAGGCCGCGGCCCGGTCGGCCCGTTCGGAGAGTGCGCCCATGCGCCAGAAGCCGATGGTGCACACGCGGCTGACCGCGGCTTCCACACCTCCCGTGACCGCGATGTCGCAGCGGCCGGCGGCGAGCAGGTCCCGGGCCGTGGCGATGGCACTGGCGCCGGAGGCGCAGGCCGTGGCGGGGCTGAGGCTGGGCCCGCGCGCCTGGAGGTCGATGGAGACCTCGCCCGTGCCGAGGTTCGGGATGATCATCGGAATGGCGAGGGGTGACGTCAGGTCGGCTCCGCGCTGTTCGAGACGTGCGTACTGCTCCTCCAGCTTCTCCAGTCCGCCCATGCCGCAGCCGATGACGGTGGCGACCCTGGCCCCGTCCCAGCCGACGGGGTCGAGCCCGGCGTCGCGGACCGCCTCCCGGGCCGCGAGCACGGCGAGCTTGGCGAAACGGCCCATGCGCCAGGCCTTGCGCCCGATCCGGCGGTCCAGGTCCCGCTCCGCGAGCGGGACCCGGCAGGAGAAGTCGACGGGCAGTCCGGCGAGGACGGGGTCCGGGGCGGCGGTGGCCCGACCCGCGCACACGCCGGTCCATGTGTCGTCGACGCCGATCCCGGCGGGTGTGACCAGTCCCAGGCCCGTCACGGCGATCGAGGCGCTCACGGAGCCGTCACCGTGTCCGAGGCGCGCAGTGTGTCGACGTACTCGGTGACTTCGGCGAGCGTGGTGGTCCGGGTGGCGTGCTCGGCCTCGATCTTCACACCGAGCCTCTCGTCCAGGATCAGCGCGAACTCGGCCAGTGCGAGGGAGTCCGGTTCGAGCTGCTCCAGAGTGGCCTCGGGGCCGAGTTCGGCTTCCGGAACGAGGAAGCTGCCGGTCAGCACGGAGCGGATGATGTCGTAGGTGTCGGTCATGGCCTTTTCCTCAGGGGCGCGACGGTCGGGACTGCACTGATGTCTGTCAGGGGCTCCACTCCAGGAGGACCAGCCCGCCGGAGGCGCCGCTGGCCAGCCCGAACAGGGCGACCAGGTCGCCCGGGCGCAACCGCCCCCGCCGCGCGGCTTGCGCGAGCTGCAGGGGAAGGCCGGCGGTGGCGACGTTGCCGTAGGCCGTGAAGACGGGTACGGCCTTGTCCTCGGGCACGTCGAGGGAGTCGAGGATGGTGCGGGTGAAGGCGACGGACGGCTGGTGCACGCACACGAGGTCCAGGTCTTCCGGCTTGCGGCCGGCCGCGTGCAGCGCCTCGAACGCGCGGGCCTCCAGGCCGGGGAAGGAGGCGGCGAGGGCCGCGGAGTCAAACCGGACGGCGGGGGCGGGGGCCGACGGCCCGAAGTACGGGTTGGCGACGGTCGCGGCCGGCCAGCTCGACGAGTTGGCGCAGAACACGGCGGCACGGATGCCCGGCCGGTCGCTCGCCTCCACGAGCAGGGCGGCTCCGAGATCGCCCAGCGTCAACGCGGGCAGCAGCAGGGCCAGTTCACCGCGGTCACGCACCGGCAGCGCGGACAGCCGGCTGCCGAGCTCGCCCGTGGTCACGAGCACGCGTGTGTAACGGCCCGCCCGGATCAGGGCGTCGGCGATCTCCAGGGCGTTCAGGACCCCGTTGCAGGCGTTCTGTACGTCGAAGACGGGGGCGGTGACGCCGAGTTTGTACGCCACGACATGGGCGGTGGCCGGCTCCTCGACGTCCTCGCTCACGGACGCGTAGATCAGCAGGTCGACGGCGTCGGGGCCCAGGCCGGCCTGATCCAGGGCACGGCGGCCGGCCGCGACCGCCAGATCGGAGGGCCAGCTGCCGGGCGGTGCGACGCGGCGTTCCTCGAAGCCGTACATCTGCCGCAGAATTCCGGGCATGAGCCGTACGCCGGGGTTCCGGGAGCGGACCTCGTCCTCGATCTCCGTGCCGGTCTGACGGTCGGCGGGCACGTGGACGGCGACGCGACGGATCGTGCTGCAGCGGGGCTTGGTCATGGAAGTCGTGTCGTCTCCGCGGCGGGCCGCACTCGTCGTCGGGTGCCGCCGGTCGGCGGCTCGGGTCGGTGACTCGTGCAGTGAGGCGGCTCGGGCCAGTGAAGTGACAAGAGGTGCCGCACCGCAATCGGATACCGGTCCGTGTGCACCCATTGGAGTGATCATGGTCCGGGGCTTCATACCGTGGGGTTACGCGCGGCACGAGGAGGATCTCCCGGGCCCGACAATGCTCCGCTGTCGTCGGCCGACGCCGGCTTCCCGCACACCGGCTACGACGGTGCCCCGCACCGGTTCCGCCCCCGCGGACTCGCCGCGCGCGTGGCGCCCGCCGCCTCACGGCGCGCCGGGAAGCGTCTTCCACAGGGAGGGGCGGTCGGGGGCAGCCTTCAGCGCGTCGAGGACGGCCGGGTGCGGTGCGGCGTACAGGAGCGGATGGTCCAGCTCACCCGACGCGGGGTCGGGGATCCAGGCCAGGCGCTCGCCGTCGAGGGAGAACCGGGCGTCGACTCCGGGTTTGTTCCCACGGGGGTCCTGCCGGTGCCAGGCGCCGTGGAAGCGGACGGCGACCAGACCGTGCAGGACATGACCGCTGCCGTCGTCGTGCGTCAGGCGTTGGTAGCACAGGGCCGTGGGGATGTCCTCGGCACGCAGCAGGGCCGCGAGGGCGTGGGACTTGGCGTGGCAGATGCCGGTGCCCAGCCGCAGGACGTCGGAGGCGCGCCAGGTGACGCGGAGATCGCCGGAGTCCTGGGAGTGCGGGATGGTGTCCCGGACGAATTCATAGGCGGCTCGTGCATAGGCATACGAGTCGGCCGCGCCTGCGGCCAGCCGCCCGGCCGTCTCCCGGACCACGGGATGGTGATGGTCGATGACCTCGTCGGCGGCCAAATACGCGGACAGGTCGGCGGTGTTCTGGATCAGCTTCATGCCCGCAGAGCATAGGAATGCGACCACTCGACAGTCAATGACTTTTCAAGTGATCGCATACCTATGCATCGCTGGCGACGATCGTGCTAGCGGGCCATCTCCTCCTTGAGGGCGGCCACGAAGCTGTCGACGTCCTCCTCCGTGGTGTCGAAGGAGCACATCCAGCGCACGACCCCGGCGGCCTCGTCCCAGAAGTAGAACCGGAAGCGCTTCTGCAGGCGCTCGGACACGTCGTTCGGGAGCTTCGCGAAGACGCCGTTGGCCTGCACCGGGTAGAGGATCTCCACGCCGTGCACCGCGCGCACGCCCTCGGCGAGCCGTTGCGCCATCTCGTTGCCGTGCCGGGCGTTGCGCAGCCACAGGTCCTTCGCCAGCAGCGCCTCCAGCTGCACCGACACGAAGCGCATCTTGGAGGCCAGCTGCATCGACATCTTCCGCAGGTGCTTCATCTGCCGCACCGCGTCCTGGTTGATGACCACGACCGCCTCACCGAAGACGGCGCCGTTCTTGGTCCCGCCCAGCGAGAGGATGTCGACGCCGGCCGCGTTGGTGAACGTCCGCATGGGCACGTCCAGCGAGGCGGCCGCGTTGGCTATCCGGGAGCCGTCCAGGTGCACCTTCATGCCGCGGGCGTGGGCGTGCTCGCAGATCGCGCGGATCTCCTCAGGCGTGTACAGGGTCCCCAGCTCGGTGCTCTGGGTGATCGACACCACCTGGGGCATGGCGCGGTGCTCGTCCTCCCAGCCCCACGCCTGCCGGTCGATCAGCTCGGGGGTGAGCTTGCCGTCGGGCGTGGGGACGGTCAGCAGCTTCAGGCCGCCCATCCGCTCGGGCGCGCCACCCTCGTCGACGTTGATGTGCGCGCTCTCGGCGCAGATCACCGCACCCCAGCGGTCGGTGACGGCCTGGAGCGCCACCACGTTCGCACCGGTGCCGTTGAAGACCGGGAAGGCCTCCGCGGTGGCGCCGAAGTGGCCGCGGATGATCCGCTGGAGGTTCTCGGTGTACTCGTCCTCGCCGTACGCCACCTGATGGCCGCCGTTGGCCAGGGCCAGGGCGGCCATCACCTCCGGGTGGGCTCCGGCGTAGTTGTCACTGGCGAAACCGCGGACCTGCGGGTCGTGGTGGCGACGCGCGTCGGTCTTGGGAGGGTTCACGGCTTCTCGGTCAGCCACAGACGGTTTCCGTTCACTTCGGCGGCGGACTTGCTCCAGACGCCTTCGATGGCCTCGGCCAGGTCCTTGACGTCCGTGAAGCCCGCGAACTTCGCGTTGGGGCGCTCGGCGCGCATCGCGTCGTGCACCAACGCCTTCACCACCAGGATCGTAGCCGCGGACGTCGGCCCCTCGGGGCCCCCCGCCTTGCGGAAGAAGTCCCCCATGGCGAGCGTCCACGCCTCGGCGGCGGCCTTGGCCGCGGAGTACGCCGCGTTGCCGGCGGTGGGCTTGGAGGCACCGGCCGCGCTGATCAGGACGTACCGGCCACGCTCGCTGCGCTGCAGCGCCTCGTGGAAGGCCAGGGAGGTGTGCTGGACGGTCTTGACGAGCAGCAGCTCCAGGAAGTCCCAGTCGTCGAGGCTGGTCTTGGTGAAGGTCTCGCTGCCGCGCCAGCCGCCGACCAGGTGCACCAGGCCGTCGACGCGCCCGAAGTCCTTCTCGATGTGGGTGGCCCAGTCCCGGGTGGACTGCAGGTCGAGCAGGTCCACCGTGTCACCGGTGACGGTGGCGCCACCGGACGCGTACCGGGCCGCGTCCACGGCCTCGGACAGCCGCTGCGGGTCGTTGTCCGCGCCCACGACGGTCGCCCCGGCCTCGGCCAGGCGCATCAGGGTGGCACGCCCGGCGGGTCCGCCCGCGCCGGCCACCGCGATCACCGCACCGCTGAGCGGCCCGTTCGCCCCGTTCCCCATGATCTTCCCCTCTGAAGCAGTGTTCTGGACGCGGTCGCTCACGCGGCGACCGGCTCGGCGCTGTCCGCCGTGATGCCCTTGGTGGAGGCGATCACATTCTTCAGCTTCTTGGACAGGGCCTCGTAGAACATGCTCAGCGGAAACTCGTCCGCGAGCACGTCGTCCACGAGCTTGCGCGGCGGCTGGGTCAGGTCCAGGGCGTCCGGGCCCTTGGCCCACTTGGAACCGGGGTGCGGGGCGAGGTAGGTGCGCACCAGTTCGTAGCCGGCGAACCAGTGCACCAGCTTCGGGCGGTCGATGCCGTCCTTGTACAGCTTCTCGATCTCGGCGCACAGCTCGTTGGTGACCTGCGGGGCGCGCTCCCAGTCGATGGAGAGCTTGTTGTCGGTCCAGCGGATGACGTCGTGCTTGTGCAGGTAGGCGAAGAGCAGCTGGCCGCCGACGCCGTCGTAGTTGCGCACGCGGTCACCGGTGACCGGGAAGCGGAACATGCGGTCGAAGAGCACCGCGTACTGCACGTCACGGGCCTGCGGGACGCCGTCCGCCTGGAGCTTGACGGCCTCCTTGAAGGCGGTCAGGTCGCAGCGCAGCTCCTCCAGGCCGTACATCCAGAACGGCTGGCGCTGCTTGATCATGAACGGGTCGAACGGCAGGTCGCCGTGGCTGTGGGTGCGGTCGTGGACCATGTCCCACAGCACGAAGGCCTCTTCGCAGCGCTTCTGGTCGTGGACCATCGCGGCGATGTCCTCGGGCAGCTCAAGGCCCAGGATGCCGACCGCCGCGTCGGTGACCCGGCGGAAGCGCGCGGCCTCGCGGTCACAGAAGATGCCACCCCAGGAGAAACGTTCCGGCGCCTCGCGTACGGCGATGGTCTCCGGGAAGAGGACGGCCGAGTTGGTGTCGTAGCCGGCGGTGAAGTCCTCGAAGGTGATGCCGCAGAACAGCGGGTTGTCGTAGCGCGTGCGCTCCAGCTCGGCCAGCCAGTCGGGCCAGACCATGCGCAGCACGACCGCCTCCAGGTTGCGGTCCGGGTTGCCGTTCTGCGTGTACATCGGGAAGACGACCAGGTGCTGCAGGCCGTCCGCGCGCTGCGCGGCGGGCTGGAAGGCCAGCAGGGAGTCCAGGAAGTCCGGCACCTGGAAGCCGCCCTCGGCCCAGCGGTGCAGGTCCTTCACGAGGGCCTGGTGGTAGGCCTCGTCGTGCGGGAGCAGCGGGGACAGCTCTTCGACCGCGTCGACGACACGCCGTACGGCGGCCTCGGCGTCGGCCGCGGCCGGGGCACCCTCGGCGTCGAAGTCGATCGATCCGTCCTTGGACTGCCATGGCCGGATCTGCTCCACGGCATCCTTGAGCACGGGCCAGGCCGGATGCTCCACCACCCTGGTCAGCGAAGAAACCTGTCCCTTCGCACCCGCCTGCACAAGAATTTCCGTCATGTCCCATCCTCCACGGGAGAAGCTCGCGTAAGGACACCGTATGCATACCCCGTTTCAGCCAGCAAGAGGCAAGCTCAGGAAATTATTCTGTCCACCGCCTTGGTCACCGATATTTTTCCTGCCGTAAACCGTGACGGCGCTCACTTCCATCACCTCGGCCCGACGCTCGCCAGCACGCCGCGGAGCTGTCAAGCGTGCGGGGACTCGCCCACGACAGGGTGACGGCGGGGGCGCATACCGGCCAGCAGACGCCCGCCACACACCCGGATGCCTCGTGCACGTGCGGGTTCATCGCCGGGCCCGGCCATTAGGCTGCGACTCTGCCCGCGCGGACGACGGCGTCCGCCCGTCCCGCGCGCGCCGAGCCGCCGTCGACGGAAGCGAGTTGAACCTTGAACTTCCTTACCATCGGTCACCGCGGGGTCATGGGTGTCGAGCCCGAGAACACCCTTCGTTCCTTCGTCGCCGCGCAGGACGCCGGCCTCGACCTGATCGAACTCGATCTGCACCTGAGCAAGGACGGCGCCCTCGTCGTCATGCACGACGCGGAGGTGGACCGTACGACCGACGGCACCGGAGCGATCGCCGACAAGACCCTGGCCGAGCTGCGGTCCCTGGACGCGGGTCGCGGCGAGCGGGTGCCGGTGTTCGAGGAGGTGCTGGACGCGGTGCGGACACCGCTGCAGGCGGAGATCAAGGATGTGGCGGCGGCCCGGGCCCTCGCGGCGGTGATGCGCGAGCGCGACCTGGTCGGGCGCGTGGAGGTGTCCTCCTTCCACGACGACGCGGTCGCCGAGATCACGCGGCTGGTGCCGGGGGTGCGCACGGCGCTGGTCGCCAGCCGCTACGGCACGGACGTGGTGGAGCGGGCGGTCGCCGTGGGCGCGGCGACCGTCTGCCTCAACATCCGCCGGCTGACCCTGGAGGTCGTCGAGCACGCGCGCGCGTCCGGGCTGCGGATCATCGGCTGGGTCGTCAACACCCAGGACCATCTCCGGCTGGTACGCGCCCTGGAGCTGGACGGCGCGACGACCGACTTCCCGCAGATCAAACGCACCGGGCGCTTCACCGCGTAGGGGTCGCGCGGCGCGCTGGGGTCAACCCGGGACCCTCACGCGAGCTTCTTGACCAGCAGCTCGAACTGCAGGTCGGGGCGCTGCGGGATGCCGAAGCGCTCGTCGCCGTACGGGAACGGGCTCATCTTTCCCGTACGGCGGTAGCCGCGGCGCTCGTACCAGGCGATCAGGTCGTCCCGCACGGAGATCACCGTCATGTGCATCTCGGTGACGCCCCAGGTCTCGCGGGCCCGGCGCTCCGCCTCCGTCATGACCGTCTTGCCGAGGCCCTCGCCCTGCAGGCCGGGACTGACCGCGAACATGCCGAAGTAGGCGTGCTCGCCGCGGTGTTCCAGCTGGCAGCAGGCGACGATCCGGCCGTCCTGCTCCACCGTCAGCAGCCGGCTGTCGGGCGACTTGATGACCTCCAGCACGCCCTCCGGGTCCGTCCGCTGTCCCTCCAGGATGTCCGCCTCGGTGGTCCACCCGGCCCGGCTGGCGTCCCCGCGGTAGGCCGACTCGATCAGCGTGACCAGCGCGTCGACGTCGGCGTCGGTGGCGTCGCGGAAGGTGGGTCCGGTGGAGGCGGTGTCCATGGGCGGCCTTTCGGTCTCGGGCGTGGCAGAGCCAGGGTCGAGGGTAACCCTGCCCTAGGCTGCGCCTGCATGGTGCACGTACTCAGCAGCCGGACCCTGCTCACCCCCACCGACCCCGAGCGCTCCAGGGCCTTCTACGGCGGGCAGCTGGGGCTCGCCGTCTACCGCGAGTTCGGTACGGGCCCCGAGCGCGGGACGGTCTACTTCCTCGGCGGCGGCTTCCTGGAGGTCTCGGGCAGGTCCGAGACGCCCCCGTCGCCCGCGGTCCGGCTGTGGTTGCAGGTGGACGACGTGACGGCCGCGCACGAGGAGTTGCGGGCGAAGGGCGTCCCGGTCGTCCGGCCGCCCGTGAAGGAGCCGTGGGGCCTGGTCGAGATGTGGATCGCCGACCCGGACGGCACCCGCATCGCGCTGGTGGAGGTCCCCGCGGACCATCCGCTGCGGTACCGGCCGGGGACCTAGGGGTGCCGTTCGGATCAGGCCGGCCGTGACGAACAGTACGGACTGGCAGACCTGGTGACACCGGAACGATCCAGACGACACCCCCTGGCGGCCCGCCCCGTCCGGGTCTGGTCCCGGTGGTGAGCAGGTGGCCGCTGACGCCGCGCAGCGAGGGCACGGACTCGGTCCGCCGCAACGCCCCCAGGACCGGCGTCCGGCGCGGCGGGTCGAGCCAGGACGCGATGTCGCCCGTCAGCCAGGCCGCGCCTTCGAGGCCGTACCGCGCGTGCGGTGTCAGGCCGGCGTCCGCGAACTCGGCGGGGACGTCCTTTGGCGCGGGGAAGTACGCCGTGGTGGACATCGCCTTGCTCCCGGGGCGGATCGAGCGGGCGGTGGGAGAGCCGGCCGGCCTGATGACCGGGCTGTCGGCGCCCGGGCGGGCACGTCCGGCGGGATCGGGGCGGGCGCGTCCGACCAGGGCGGGGCGGGCACCTCGGGCCGGGCCGCGGCGGGCGCCTCCGGGGCGCGGCCGGGCCGCAGCCGCCCGTCCCCGGCCGCGGCGTCGACGTACATGCCCCTGGCGAGGGTGTCGTGCAGTCCCGCGCACCGGTTGATCGCGGCGACGACGAGACCTGCGGGCCGTGCCACCCGCCGTGCCTGGGCGAGGGCCCGGACCCGGTCGGCACGCTCCGGCAGGTGGTGGAGCGGCCCGAGGAGCAGTACGACGTCCACGGACGCGTCCGGCACGTCCAGGGCGTGGGCGCCGCCGTGGCGGGCCCGCGCGCCCGGCAGCGGTGCCGCCCGTGCGACGTGCCCGGGTACCCGGTCGAGGAGTTCCACGTCGTGGCCGCCGGCGGCGAGCCACTCGGCGTGCGCGCCGCTGCCGCCGCCCACGCCGAGGATCCGGGCCGGAGCGGGCGGCAGGATCCTGCGCAGGACGTCCTGGGTGCGCCAGCACTCCGGCGGCCGGCGCCCGCGCGCAGCCGGGCGTCCTCCCGGTCACGTCCGTGGTACTCGGCGGTCTCCCCGGCCGACGAGGGTGCCGTGGTGTCCACGGGCTCCAGGGCCGGATCCCTTGTGCACCGCGTTCCCCTCCGGCAAGTGATGTCCCGCGCCCGCGGGGCCGTCCCGGATAGCCGGGGCGGGAAGCCGGGGTTAGCGTGCGGGAGAGGCCTCTGTGCGGGGCGGCAGTCCGCCCCGGCCGGGAGGAACCGTCATGAAGGAACCGCCATGAAGTTCGACAAGCCGGTGACCGGCGGACCGTGCTGGACCGAGCTGGGGACCAGTGATCTGGAGGGCGCCAAGCGGTTCTACACCGAGCTGTTCGGGTGGCGGCCGCAGACCGATCCCCGCCAGGAGGCGGGCGGATACACGGTGGCGCACCTGGGGGACGCGGCGGTCGCCGCGCTCACCCCGCTGTACCAGGAGTCCCAGCCGGTGGCGTGGAACGTCTCCTTCGCGGTGGCCGACGCGGACGCCGCCGTGCGACGCGTGGAGGAGGCCGGCGGGACGGTGGTCCTCGGCCCGATGGACGTGTTCGACGTGGGCCGGTTCGCGGTGGCCCTCGATCCGACGGGCGCGGTGTTCCAGCTGTGGCAGGCGCGGTCCTTCCCGGGCGCCGGGCTGTTCGACGCGCCCGGCACGCTCGGCTGGGTGGAGCTGGCGACCCGGCACACCGAGCGGGCCCGGGACTTCTACACCACGGTGTTCGGCTGGAGCGTCAACGCCTCGCCGTGGTACACGCAGTGGGGAGTCGACGGCGAGGACTTCGGCGGTATGGCGGACATGGGCGACCGGTTCCCGCCCGAGGTGGCGCCGCACTGGCTGCCGTACTTCGCGGTGGAGGACGTGGACGCGACGGCCGGGATCGCGGAGCGGGCGGGCGGTGCCGTCGTGCTGGCGCCCGTCTCGGTGCCGGACGGCCCGCGCATCGCGGTGCTGCGGGATCCGCAGGGCGCGGCGTTCGGCGTGCACCGGGCCGGTGCGGAGGGCTGAGCGGACGCTTGCCTTGGAGAGCACTCCAGCTCCTAGCGTCGCAGACACCACCTGCCGAAAGGGAAGCACACGTGCGGTACACACTGTTCGGACGGACCGGTCTGCGCGTCAGCGAGCTGGCGCTCGGCACGATGACCTTCGGGGACGACGTGGACTGGGGTGCCGACAAGGCGACCAGCGCCCGGATCCTCGACACCTACGCCGACGCGGGCGGCAACGTCGTCGACACCGCGAACAACTACACCTCGGGCAGTTCCGAGCGGATCCTCGGCGAACTGCTGTCCGGGCGCCGCGACCGGTTCGTGCTGGCGAGCAAGTACACCTGCGGCACCCGCGACGGCGACCCCAACGCCGCGGGCAACCACCGCAAGAACCTGGTGCGGTCGGTCGAGGAGAGCCTGCGGCGGCTGCGCACCGACCGGCTCGACGTGCTGTGGGTGCACGCCCGGGACAACTTCACGCCGGTGGAGGAGGTGATGCGTGCCCTGGACGACGCCGTGCGGGCCGGCAAGGTGCTCTACGTGGGCGTGTCGGACTGGCCGGCCTGGGAGATCGCCCAGGCCAACACCCTTGCCGAAATGCGGGGTTGGACGAGCTTCGCCGGTTCGCAGCTGCGGTACAGCCTGCTGGAGCGCACGCCGGAGCGGGAACTGCTCCCCCAGGCCCGGGCGTTCGATCTCGCCGTGTTCGCCTGGGCTCCGCTGGCGGCGGGCAGGCTCACGGGGAAGTACCGGCGCGGGGAGCGGGGCCGGCTGGACGTGCTGGGAGAGCGGCCGAAGGCGTGGGAGGAGGATGTCATCGGTGTGGTCCTGGACGTCGCCGAGCAGGGCGGCTGGAGCCCGGCGCAGGTGGCTCTGGCCTGGCTGCTGGGCCGTCCCGGGAACGTCGTACCGATCATCTCCGCCACCAGGCCGGAGCAGTTGGCGGACAACCTCGCGAGCACCGGGGTGCGGCTGGACGAGGAAGCGGTGAAGCGGCTGGACGAGGTGAGCGCGGTCCCGCTGGGCTTCCCGCACGACTTCCTGCGCGAGCCGCCCGTCACGCGCAACGTGTACGGCGACCGCTGGCCGGACATCGAGGACCGCCGGTCCACCCACCGTCGTACGGCGCACGACGTGCTGTAGGCGCGCGCTCCTAGGCGCGCAGTGCGCCCATGTGGCCTTCCAGGCGGCTGAGCAACTCGGCGAGCAGGCCGGCGAGTTCTCCCTGACCGTCGGGGGTCAGCACCGACAGTACGGCGGTCTCGTAGGCGAGTTGGTCCGGGAGGATGCCGTCGACCAGGTCGCGGCCGGCGTCGGTGAGACGGAGGTGGGCGACGCGGCGGTCGCGGGTGTCGCCTCGCCGCTCGACCAGACCGCGCTCGGTCAGCTGCTTGACCCGCTTGGTGACGGCGGCCCCGGAGGAGAAGGTCTCCCGGGCCAGCTCCCCTGGGGTCAGCTCGTGTCCGGTGCGGCGCAGCGCCCCCAGCAGGTCGAACTCGGGACGGCTGAGCTCGGCCCGGCGCAGCGGCGCGTCCTCCGCCTGCTGGAGCAACGCGGCGCAGCGGTTGATCCGGCCGATGACCTCCATGGGCCCGGTGTCCAGCTCGGGGTGAACGGCCTGCCACTGCCGGACCACGGTGGCGACGGTGTCATGACGGCCGGCGGTGCGGGTGCCCGCGCCGGGGGCGGTGTCCGTGCCGCCGGCGGTGTCCGTGCCGGCCGTGTCCTGCGCCGGCGTCCGTGCGCCGTTCGTCGCCGTCATGGCCGTATGTCCTCCGTCGTCCTGCCCTGGTCCCGGTCCCTGCCGTCGTCCTGATGCCGGCCCGGGGCCTGAGCCTGGTCATGGTTCCACGGTACGAGCCCCTGGCGTCGTACCGTCGCCGCGAGCGTACGGTGTCCGGACCGCTCGGCGAGTACGACCCGCTCCTCGGGCAGGGCGCGCTGCCACCACTCGCCGGACGCGGCGTCGGCCGTGGCGCGCAGATCGACGAGGGCCGCGGCGAGGGTGCGGCGGGCGGACTCCAGGGCACCGGGTGCCGGGTGCGGCTCGGCCAGCAGCCGGGCGGCGTTCTCGCGGGCGCGTTCCGCGGTGGTCGACGCGTGTTCGAGGCGGTCGCCCGCGCGCCGGTTGGTGACGGCGACGGCCGCGACGAAGCCGGCCAGCGCGCCGACGAGGGTGTCCGCGACCCGCTCGGTGATCAGCTCGGCCGGGTCCTGGGCGCGGGCGAACTCGGTGACGAGCAGGGCCATCGGGGTGACGCAGACGGTGCCCAGCCAGTAGTTGCGGCCGATCAGCGCCTCCGCGCCGAAGTTGAGGGCCAGGGTGCACAGCACCAGGACGGCCGGGTGGAGATGGGCGAGCGGGACGAGCGCGGCGAAGAGGAACACGCCGACGACGTTGCCGACCACGCGCTGGATGGCGCGGCTCCAGGTGAGCGTGACGTTGGCCTGGTGGAGGGAGGCCGCGGTGACCAGCGCCCAGTAGGGACGCCCGACCCCGAGCGCGAGGGAGGCGTAGCCGGCCAGGGCGCAGCCGGTCGCGGTGCGCACCGCGAGGGGGGTGAGGGGGGTGAGGGGGGCCAGGCGGTGCCGCAACGGCCTTCGGGGCAGGTCGAGTTCGGCGTCCACGCCGAGGAGTTCACCGGCGGCCTCGGCCGTGGCGCCGACGCGCGGGATCCGGCCGGTGCCGCGCAGCGCGCGGGCCCATGCGCGCAGCCGTGCGGGATCGGTGTCGGCGGGGGCGGCGAGGGCGACCTCGGCGCGGACGAGGAGCCGTTCCAGGGCGCGCCGGGTGCGGTCGGGCCGGGCGCCCGCGGCGAGCAGCGACTGCCAGGCGGCGTGGACCGCGGCGGCGGCCGAGGCCCGGGCCCGGGCATGACCGTCGCCGGTGCCGCGCGTGTCGGCGTATCCGGCGGCGGCGTTCAGGGCCTGGGCGGTGGCGCGGCGCTCGGGGCCGTGCGGGCGGAGCAGTCCGGGCGCCATGCCCACCAGCCAGGCCCAGACGCCGGCCGTCAGGGCCAGCCCGAGGTGGGCGGGCACCTGGGCGAGGGTCTGCGGCGCGAACAGCGAGGCGGAGCTGATGAAGGTCAGCACGACGTGGGCGGGCGGTCCGAGGCGGGTGGCGTCGCACGCGGCCTTCTGGACGGCCGCCATCACGGCGCCGACGGTGACCAGCACGACGGGATCGGCGGTGAGCGACGCGGCGAGCAGGGCGACGGCCAGGCCGCCGACCATGCCGAGCACGACCCCCGCGAGAACGCGGGCGCGGGCGGCGTAGGGCCGGTTGTGGCCGTAGAGCGCGCACAGCGATCCGGCCATCGTGTACATCGCGAGGTCGAGGCGGCCGAGGGCCAGCAGGATCAGGTTGGGCGGGGCGACCGCGGCGACCACGCTCAGCGCGGGCTTGAACCAGATGTCGGAGGGCCGCCCGAGGCGGAGCACTCCGGCGAGGGGAAGTCGATGGAGGGTCGCGCTGCTCATGGCATTCAATTTAACATGTGTTTTACTCGTAAAATTTCCCGGGCTCTCGCCGGCTCCTTCGCCGACTCCATCGCCGGATTCTTCGCCCGGCTTCTTCCGGGAGGCGCGTTCACCTGCCGTGCTCCGCCGAGTGCTCCCCGTGTACACCCTTGCGCTCGCGTGCGCTCCGCATGACGTGGGCATCGCATCCCTCGAACCCACCGTCGAGCGGGGAGGTGCGCGTGCACGGACCGGTGTCGGCAGCGTGGCTGCTGGTCGCGCTGTGCGCCGCGACCGGCGTCTACTGCCTGCTGCGGATGCGCAGCGGTGTCGAGGAGCAGCGCCGGTCCGCGGGGGGCGAGGCACTCATGGGCTTCGGCATGGCCGTGATGGCCGTACCGGCGGCGGTGTTCACCCCGCCGCGGTGGGCGTGGCCGCTGTACGCAGCCGTGTTCGGCGCGGCGGCGGTGCGCGCACTGTGGGCCGCGCGCACCGCCCCGCATCATCTGCACCACCTCGTGGGCGCGGCGGCGATGGTCTACATGGCGGTGGTGATGGCCTTGGCTCCGCCGGAGGCGCACCACGCACACGGCGGCACCGGGGTGCCGTTGCTGACCGGCGCGCTGCTCGCGTACTTCACGGCGTACGTGCTGCTCGCCGGCGCCCGCCTGGTGCCGGCCGCCGCCGTGGTGGCCGGGGGCGGCGGCGGCCCGGCCCGCTGGGGGGACCGGCCGGAGCTGGCGCGGGCCTGCCGGCTGTCCATGGGGATCGGGATGGTCACCATGCTGCTCGCCATGTGAGCGGGCCCCGCGGGCGGGTACGGCGCTCCTGGGGAGGTGAGCGAGCGTCCGGGCGTGCGTTGTCTGCGTCACTTCGACGCCGCGGACCGTACCCGTGAGCGGTCTCGCGCTCATAGGGTGCTGACCATGATGGTCCCCGTGACCCTGCTGCTGCTCGGCGCCCTGACCGCCGTCGTCGCCCCGCGGCTGCTCGCCCGGGCCGACTGGCCGGACCGTGAGCCGGTCGTCGCCCTCTGGGTGTGGCAGTGCGTCGTGGCGGCCGTCCTGCTGTGCTGTCTGCTGTCGATGACGCTCAGCGCGTCGGCGGCCTGGCAGGCGGTGCGCGGGCAGGTGTTCGGCCGGGCGCCGCGTGCCGTCGTGGACGCCTACGCCCTGGGCACGGCAGGCCCGTGGGCGGCGGCCACCGCCGTCCTGCTCGCCGCGGGCGGCTTCTGGAGCCTCGCGATGCTGGTCCGCGAGGTCGTACTGGCCCGCGCCCCGCGGCGCGCGCGCCGGGCCGAACTCTTCGTACGGGCCCCGCTGTTGCCGGGCGAGGAGCCGGCGAGCGGCCGGCTCGTGGTGCTGGAGGGCGAGCGGCCCGACGCCTGGTGGCTGCCCGGTACGGCACCCCGGCTGGTCATCACGACGGCCGCGCTGCGCCGCCTGAAGGGGCGTCAACTGGACGCGCTCCTCGCCCATGAGCAGGGCCATGCGCAGGCCCGCCACGACTGGCTGCTGCACTGTTCGGCGGCGCTGGCGGCGGGATTCCCGCAGGTGCCGGTGTTCGCCGCGTTCCGCGACGAGATGCACCGACTGGTCGAGCTCGCCGCCGACGACATGGCCTCCCGGCGCTTCGGCCGGCTGACGACTGCGCTGGCGCTGGTCGAACTCAACGAGGAGCGGGGCGTGTTCGGGCCCTGCCCCACCCCGCAGGCCCATGTGCCGCAGCGTGTGCACCGACTGCTGACTCCCCCGGACCGGCTCCCCGCACTGCGCCGGCTGCGCCTGACCGCGGTCGCGGCGCTGGTGCCGGTGATCCCGGTGCTGGTGGCCCTGGTGCCCGGCCTGCGGGCCCTGGGCTGAGCCCGCCGGCACGCTCGGCCGCACCGGGCGGCTGGTGGCCCCGCGGCGCCCGATCGACAAGGATCGCGGTATGCGTCACGGCCCCGCCCCGCCCCGGCCCCGCCCACGGCACCTGCGCACCGCCGCCCTCCTCGCCGCCGCCCTCGGCGTGTGCTGCGGGCTGCTGACGATCCTGGTCGCCGTCCACTGGCACCCGCTGCTCGCCGCGGACGGCGACTTGTCCCGTACGACCCACCGCTGGGCGGTCCGCGACCGTGCCGTCACGCAGGTCTTCCGGGTGCTGACGGACTGGGTCTGGGGCCCGCTGACGATGCGCCTGGTGTGCGCGGCCGCCGCGGTGTGGCTGGTGTGGCGGTACGCCGCCTGGTGGACGGCGCTGTGGCTGGCGGCCACCGTGGCCCTGGCGGCGATCGTGCAGCAGACGGTCAAGGACGCCGTCGGCCGGCCGCGTCCGGTGTGGCCGGATCCCGTCGACTCCGCCCACTACGCGGCCTTCCCTTCCGGCCACGCCATGACGGCCACCGTGGCCTGCGGACTGCTGCTGTGGCTGCCGCACCGCTTCGGCGGGGGCCGCGTCCGCCGGCGTACGGCTCTGACGGCGGCCGTGGTCTCGGTGCTGGGCGTGGGCGTCACCCGTGTGTGGCTGGGCGTCCACTGGCCGTCGGACGTGCTCGGCGGCTGGCTGTTCGGGGCATTGGTGGTGGCACTCGCCGTGGTGGTGCACGAGTGGCCACGACGACGGCGTCCCTGCACACCTGCAGGCGGACCTCGATAGGGTCGGTCGCATGACTGGCGTATTGTTCGATTTCTCCGGGACGCTGTTCCGCATCGAGTCCACCGAGTCCTGGCTGCGCGCGGTGCTGGCCGAGACGGGACACACCCTGCCCGAGCCGGAACTGCTGGACGCAGCACGGGCCTTGGAGGAGGCCGGTGCGCTCGCGGGCGGCGCGGACCCGGTGGAGCTTCCGGAGGAACTGGCCGAGGTCTGGGCGGTGCGGGACGAGAGCGCGGAGCTGCACCGGGCCGCCTACACGGGCCTGTCCCGGCGGGTGACGCTGCCCGACCCCGGGCTGCACGACGCGCTCTACGCCCGCCACATGACCCCCGCGGCATGGGCCCCGTACCCGGACGCCGCCGAGGTGCTGCGCTCACTGCGCGAACGCGGGATCCGTGTCGGCGTGGTCAGCAACGTCGGCTGGGATCTGCGCCCGGTGTTCCGCGCGCACGGGCTCGACCCGTATGTGGACGCCTATGTGCTGTCGTACGAGCACGGCGTGCAGAAGCCGGACCCGCGGCTGTTCTCGGTCGCCTGTGCGGCGCTGGGTGCCGATCCGCGGGAGGTGCTGATGGTCGGCGACAGCAGGGAGGCGGACGGCGGAGCGGCCACGCTCG
Source organism: Streptomyces filipinensis (assembly GCF_014649495.1). GTDB lineage: Bacteria > Actinomycetota > Actinomycetes > Streptomycetales > Streptomycetaceae > Streptomyces > Streptomyces filipinensis. The sequence goes on from NZ_BMTD01000008.1 coordinate 197,118, forward strand.
GCTGCCGGGTGCACTTCGTCGACCACCTGCCCGTGACGGACCGGCCGGGCGCGCTGCTCCCGGTGCTGGACCTGGTGGGCTGAGGCCCGGGGAGGAAGCGGCCGACTCGTTGCCGGGCCGGCCGCCTGAGACGATCCCCCGCGTCGCCCCAGGCGGACGGCAGCCCTGGGCAGGGCCCGCGCATGGCGGTGCCCCCTGCGATGAGTATAGTTGGCTGGCAGCCAGTCAACGCAGGAGTTACAGGATGTCCCCGCGCAGCGCCTCGGTCAATGAAGAGTTGCGGCGACGTTCCCGGGAGCGGCTGTTGCAGGCCGCCGTGGAACTGGTCGACGAGCGTGGTTTCGAGGCCACCACACTGGGCGACATCGCGGACCGGGCCGGTTCGGCACGCGGACTGGTGTCGTACTACTTCCCCGGCAAGCGCCAGTTGGTGCAGTCCGCCGTGCACCGGCTCATGCACCGCACGCTGGAGGAGGCACTGGAGCGGGAGCCGCGCACCGAGGACGGCCGGGAACGGCTCGCCCGGGCGATCGACGCGATCCTGGGACTGGCCCGCGACCGGCCCGTGCTGATGCGCCAGCACATGGCGGGACTGCTGCAGGCGGAGGGGTTCGTGCAGTGCCCCGAGCAGCGCCGGCTGTCGGAGCTGCTCAGCGACACCGTCGCCCGGTACGGCTCCGAGGACGTCGCCGCCGACTATCCGATGCTGCGGGCCCTGTTGATGGGCGCGGTGTACGCGGTGCTGGTCCCGGGGGTGCCGATGCCCGTGCCGGCGCTGCGGGCCGAACTGTTCCAGCGGTACGGCCTCGACTGGGACTCGGGGGTACCGCCGGACAGCGTGGCGGACGAGGAGACGCGGGAGCAGGACCTGTCCCGGTTCTTCGCCACGGAGGAGCGCCCGAGCCACCCCTGAGCAGGCGGCAACGCGTCTCAGTGGCGGCGCACGTGGCGGGGCGTCAGGTAGCCCGCGTCCCGCGCCTGGGCGATCAGTCGGAGGGAGCGGCGACGGCTGTGTCCGGTCGCGCTCATCACGGCGAGCACCGGATCGAAGCCCTGCTTCTGGGCGGCGCGGTACTCCTGCGCGACCAGCCGCCGGCCCGCGTTGCCCCGCGGCCAGACCGGCCGGGCGCGGCGCGGCCCCGCGTCGCCCGGCGCGTTCTCCGACTTGCCGTCGGTCTGCGGTGCGCACACCGCGCTGTCGGCTTCCCGTGCTCGGACCGCGCTGCCGGCTTCCCGTGCACGCACCGCGCCGGCGGCCACCGGCTCACAGCGCGTGTCGGCGGCTCCCGCCTCGGACCCCGCGCCGACGGCTCCCGGCTCGCACCCCCGCACCTGGTCAGCGTCCTTTGGTGCGGAGGCCGCGGGGCGGTCTTCCGGTTCCTGACGCTCCTTCGGCCGCCGGCCGGCGTCACCCTCGTACGACCGCTCCGCCGGCACCCCGCACGACGCGAACAGGGGGCCCTCGATCCAGTCCGCGAGCACCGTCAGGTCGGCGAGGGACAGGGCCGGTTGGGCGCTGACGTCCTCGATGGAGACGCGTCCGTCGCGCAGGACGGCGAGGGCGTCGACCCGGGCGCCGTCGGGGAAGGCCAGCAGGACCTGGTACCAGGAGGTGGTGCCGCCGTGCTCCCGCACCTTCCACGCGGGCCACACGGACACCGCGCCGTCCTCCGCGTTCCGATCAGAAAGATCAAGAAAGGATGCTTCTAGCACACACGCAACGTAACCGCATGATCGCATTCCATACGAACGGACACGCGTCGGCGTCACCCCGCCGGCCCCTGCCGTCACGGGCCGGGGGATGCCATGCTGGAACCGTCCGCACACCCCTCCTTCGGGCAAGGAGTACCGCTGTGCTGCGTGTCGCCGTCGTCGGTTCGGGGCCGAGCGGGTGTTACACCGCGCAGACCCTGGTTCAGCGGGACCCGGGAGTGTGCGTGGACGTCCTGGACCGGCTGCCGTGCCCCTACGGCCTGGTCCGTTACGGGGTCGCTCCGGACCACGAGAAGATCAAGTCCCTGCAGGGCAGCCTCAGAGCGGTGCTGGAGCACGAGCGGGTGCGCTTCCTCGGCGGGGTCCGGGTGGGCGGACCCGGCGGACTGCCGGTGGAACGGCTGCGGGAGCTCTATCACGCGGTCGTGTACTGCGTGGGCGCCGCCACCGACCGCCGGCTCGGGATCCCGGGCGAGGAGTTGCCGGGCAGCTGGTCCGCGACCGACTTCGTGGCCTGGTACAGCGCGCATCCGGACGCGGCCGACGCGGGTTTCCTGCGCGGAGTGCGGTCGGCCGTGGTCATCGGCGTGGGCAATGTGGCGGTGGACGTGACACGGATGCTGGTCCGCGGCGCCGCGGAGCTGCGCCCGACGGACATCCCGCAGGCCGCGCTGGACGCGCTGGCGGCGAGCGGCATCGCCGAGGTGCACATGGTGGGCCGGCGCGGACCCGCACAGGCCCGCTTCACCACCAAGGAGCTGCGCGAGCTGGGAGCGCTGCCCGGTACCGATGTCACCGTCGACCCGGCCGACCTGGCGCTGGATCCGGCCGATCCCACGGCGCTGCCCGCCGTTCAGCGGCGCAATCTGGAGGTGCTGCGTGACTGGGCCGCCCGGCCCCCGGCCGACACCGCCCGCCGCATCGGCCTGCGCTTCTTCCTGCGCCCCGTGGAGCTGCTCGCGGACGGCGGCCGGGTGGGCGCCGTGCGCTTCGAACGGACGGCGCCGGACGGGTACGGCGGGGTGACGGGCACCGGCCGGTTCGAGGACGTGCCCGCCCAGCTGGTGCTGCGCTCGGTGGGCTATCGCGGGGTGCCGCTGGACGGGCTGCCGTTCGACGCGGCGAGCGGAACGGTGCCGAACACGGCGGGGCGTGTCGTACGCGACGGGGTCCCCTGCCCGGCTGAGTACGTGGCGGGATGGATCAAGCGCGGCCCGACGGGTGTCATCGGCACCAACCGGCCCTGCGCCAAGGAGACGGTGACGACCCTGCTCGCGGACGCTCCCGCGCTGCTCGCCAGGCAGCTGCCGGAGGATCCGGTGACGGCGCTGCGCGCGGCCGGTGCCGAGCCCGTGCCCTGGGCGGGATGGCAGGCGATCGAGCGGGCCGAGGCCGCGCTGGGCGCGCGGCTGGGGCGCAGCGTGGTCAAGCTGGCCGACTGGGACGCGCTGCTCACGGCGGCCCGGTCGGCGTAGCGCCACGGCCGGGCCGCCGGGGCATGACACACACCGGCAACAGACCGGAAATCAACAAACTGTTCAAGGCCCTTACGGTCTCGTCCTGTTCGGATGCCCCTCCCCCGCCGCTGACGGAGTCCCCATGACCACGACCGCAGACGTCCACCCCGTCGACGAGATACCACCGGTACGGCAGTTGGCCGCCTTCGGGCTGCAGCACGTGCTCGCGATGTACGCCGGTGCCGTCGCCGTGCCGCTGATCGTGGGCGGCGCGATGCGGCTGTCGCCCGCCGACCTGGCCTATCTCATCACCGCCGACCTGCTGGTGTGCGGGATCGCCACGCTGATCCAGTGCGTCGGCGTCTGGCGGTTCGGGGTCCGGCTGCCGATCATGCAGGGCTGTACGTTCGCGGCCGTGTCGCCGATGGTGCTCATCGGGACGACGGGCGGCGGCCTGCCCGCGGTCTACGGCTCGGTGATCGTCGCAGGCCTGGCGATCATGTTGCTCGCGCCGGTCTTCGGCAGGCTGCTGCGCTTCTTCCCGCCCCTGGTGACCGGCACGGTGATCCTGGTCATCGGGCTCTCGCTGCTGCCGGTCGCGGGCAACTGGGCGGCGGGCGGTGCCGGCACGAAGGATTTCGGCGCGCCGCGGAACCTGGCGCTGGCCGGCTTCGTGCTGCTCGTGGTGCTGGCCGTGCAGCGGTTCGGGCCCGTCTGGCTCGGCCGGGTCGCCGTACTGACCGGCATCGCGGTCGGTCTCGCGGTAGCCGTGCCCTTCCACTTCACCGACTTCAGCGGCGTCGGGCGCGCCGACTGGGTGGGGATCAGCACGCCCTTCCACTTCGGGGCGCCGCGGTTCAAGGTGTCGGCGATCGTGTCCATGCTGGTCGTGGCGCTGGTGACGATGACCGAGACGACGGGTGACCTGATCGCCGTGGGCGAGCTGACCGGACGCGAGGTGCGGCCGCGCACGCTCGCCGACGGGCTGCGGGCGGACGGTCTGTCGACCGTGCTGGGCGGAGTGTTCAACACCTTCCCGTACACCGCGTACGCGCAGAACGTGGGCCTGGTCGGCATGACGCGGGTGCGCAGCCGCTGGGTGGTCGCGACGGCCGGCGGGTTCCTCGTGCTGCTCGGCCTGCTGCCCAAGCTGGGCGCGGTGGTCGCGGCGGTCCCCGCGCCGGTGCTGGGCGGCGCGGGTCTGGTCATGTTCGGCACCGTCGCGGCGAGCGGGCTGCGTACGCTGGCCCGGGTGGACTTCCACGGCAACAGCAATCCGACCGTGGTGGCCGTGTCGGTGGCGATCGGCTTGCTGCCGGTGGGGGTACCGACGGTCTACGAGAAGTTCCCGGACTGGTTCCAGACGGTCATGAACAGCGGGATCAGCGCGGGCTGTCTGTCCGCGATCGTGCTGAACCTGCTTTTCAACCACCGCCCGGCGAAGGCGGGTTCAGCTGCGGTCGCCGAGTCGGCCGGCCTGCCGGTCGGCGGCGGCCAGGAGGCTGTCGAGGAGCCCCGGGAAGAGTCCGTCTAGATCGTCCCGGCGCAGGCCGTTCATCTTGGCGGTGCCCTGGTAGACCTGCCGGATGACCCCGCTCTGGCGCAGCACCCGGAAGTGGTGCGTGGTGGTGGACTTGGTCACCGGCAGATCGAAGTGCGAGCAGCTCAACTCGGCCTCGTCCGCGGCCAGTTCGCGTACGATCCGCAGCCGCATCGGGTCGGAGAGCGCGTGCAGCACGGACTCCAGCCGGATCTCCTCGGGCTCCGGGTGCGGCAGCGCTCGGCCGGTGGTGGCGGTGTCGGTCACGGCGGCTGCCCTTCGTCGCGGATCTCCTCGGCTGCCCCCATGATACGAGAAGCATCGTAGTTTGACACTCATCGTAGTACGAGGTCTATCGTACGAGGCGTCAGCGGTCCCGTGACGAATGGAGTCCGTCGTGAGCGCGCTCTTCGAGCCCATCACGCTGCGTGAAGTGACCATCCCCAACCGGGTGTGGATGCCCCCGATGTGCCAGTACTCGGCCGAGCCGGAGGGTCCGCTCGCGGGCGCTCCGCACGACTGGCACTTCGCGCACTACGCGGCGCGTGCCACGGGCGGCACCGGACTGGTGATCGTGGAGGCCACCGCGGTCTCGCCGGAGGGCCGGATCTCCCCCTACGACCTCGGCCTGTGGAACGACACCCAGGTGGATGCCTTCCGCCGGATCACCCGCTTCCTCACCGCCCAGGGCACGGTGCCGGCGATCCAGCTCGCCCACGGTGGCCGCAAGGCGTCGACGGACCAGCCCTGGAAGGGCGGTGCGCCGGTGGGACCGCAGGAGCGTGGCTGGCAGCCGCTCGCCCCGAGCGCGGTGCCCTTCGACGAGCGCCACCCCGTGCCCACCGAGCTGACCGTGGACCAGATCGAGGAGGTGGTGGGCCAGTTCGCCGGCGCGGCCCGCCGGGCGCTCGCCGCCGGCTTCGAGATCGCCGAGATCCACGGAGCCCACGGCTACCTGATCAACGAGTTCCTGTCCCCGCACTCCAACCACCGCACCGACGCGTACGGCGGCTCGTACGAGAACCGCACGCGGTTCGCCCTCGCGGTCGTGGACGCCGTACGGGAGGTGTGGCCCAAGGACAAGCCGGTGTTCTTCCGCGTCTCGGCCACCGACTGGCTCCAGGACGGCGGCTGGACCACGGAGGACACGGTCCGCTTCGCGCACGACCTGCACGCCCACGGCGTCGACCTGCTCGACGTCTCCACCGGCGGCAACGCCTCCGGCGTGACCATTCCGACCGGCCCCGGGTACCAGGTGCCGTTCGCCGCCCGGGTGAAGGCCGAGGCGCCCCTGCGCGTCGCGGCCGTGGGGCTGATCACCGAGGCCGGACAGGCCGAGAAGATCGTGACGAACGGCGAGGCCGACGCCGTGCTGCTGGGCCGCGAGCTGCTGCGCAACCCGTCCTGGGCCCGGCACGCGGCCCGCGAACTGGGCGGCGAGGTCCACGTGCCCAACCAGTACCACCGGTCGGTCTGAGGTCCCGGTCAGCCCGGCAGCAGCCGGCCGACCGTCTCCTCCAGGCGGGGCAGCACCCGCTGTCCCGCCAGGGCCAGGGCGATCGCCACCAGCACTCCGGCCCAGCCGACCGGGCCGAGCGGGGTGCACCCGACCGCGTGGCTGACACCCGGGGTCTGCACCGCCGCGACCAGCGCCGCGGCGGAGCCCAGGCAGGTGATCTGCACCAGGCGGCTGTCGCGCCGGTCCAGCCACGTCTGCACGAGCTGGGTGCCGACCACCCCGCACAGCGCCATGGTGCCGGAACGGCGCACGGTGCCCGGCGTGAAGCGGCCGATGAGCCAGGCCGTCAGCGCGCCCAGGCAGGTGGTCAGCGCGCGGTGCCGGATCTGCCGCAGCAGGGGCGCCCCGAGCACGGCGGAGGCGTCCTCGGGCGATGCGCTGCGGGCGCGTACGCCGCCCGGCTCCTCGTCCGCCGGCGCCGCGCGCCGGGGACGCGGGAAACCCGGCTCGCCGTCCTTCTCGGTCACCGCCACCGCCATCGACGGGAAGAGGTCGGTGAAGAGGTTCACCATGAGCATCTGCCGGGTGGACAGCGGCGCCCGGCCTGACAGCAGCGTGCCGAGGATGCCGAACCCGACCTCGCCCGCGTTGCCGCCGATCAGGATCGCGATGGCGTCGGCCACGCTGTGCCACAGCGCCCGGCCCTCGCCGACCGCGTCGATCAGGACCGTCAGGTCCTCGTCGGTGAGGACGATGTCGGCGGCGTTGCGCGCGGCGGCCGAGCCGCGCGCGCTGATACCGACGCCGATGTCGGCGGCCCGGATGGCCGCGGCGTCGTTGGCCCCGTCGCCCACCATGCCGACGACCCGGCCGGCGTCCCGCAGCGACTCGACGACCTGGAGCTTCTGCTCGGGCGCCACCCGGGCCACCACGCCCGCGTCCCGCAGGATCCGGGCCCTGGCCGCCCGGTCCGCCGCGGCCAGCTCGTCACCGGTGACCACGACGGTGTCCTCGGGCCAGCCCAGATCGGCGGCGATGGCCCGGGCGGTCTGCGGATGGTCGCCGGTGAGCATGACCGGTCGTACGCCCGCCTTGTTCAGCCCCTCCACCAGCGCCGTGGACGTCTCGCGCGGGACGTCGGACAGGGCCAGCAGGCCGGTGAACTCCAGCTCGCGCAGCGGCTGTTCGAGGACGTCGGCCTCCTCTTCACGCGTGCCGAGGCGGCGTTGGGCCACCGCCAGCACCCGCAGGCCGTCCGCCGCCAGCGCCTGGGCCCCCTCCGAGGCGTGCTCCGGAAGGCCGGCGCAGGCGGGCAGGACGGTCTCCGGGGCGCCTTTGACCACCAGCACGGGAGGGCCGTCCCCGCTGCGGCCGACGGCGGCGGCGTACCCGCGCGCGGCCTCGAAGGGCAGGCCCGCGAGCTGTGTCCAGGCCGGGTCGTCACCGGCCGCGGCCAGCACGGCCTCGTCGGTCGCGTGCACCGGACGGTCGCCTCCGCCGTTGAGCCGCGGACAGGCGTGTGCGGCGGCCCGGACGATACCGGCGGACCCGGTGTCGTCCACCGCGCGGACCGTGCCCTCGGCGTCGCAGGTGCGCACCAGCCGCAGCCGGTTCTCGGTGAGCGTGCCGGTCTTGTCGAAGCAGATGGTGTCCATGCGCCCCAGCGCCTCCAGGGTGCGCGGAGTGCGGACGAGGACGCCGCCGCGGCTCAGCCGGCGGGCCGCGGCCAGCTGCGCGACCGTGGCCACCAGCGGCAGCCCTTCCGGTACGGCGGCAACGGCCACCGCCACGCCACCGCTGACCGCCTCCCGGATGCGGGTGCCGCGCACCAGTGCCAGTCCGGTGACCGCGGCGCCGCCCGCCAGGGTCAACGGCAGGGCCTTGCGGGTGAGTTCCTGCAGCCGGGCCTGGACGCCGCCGGCCGGCGGCACGCGGGCGGCCAGGTGCACGGCGCGGGCGGCCTCCGTGCGCTCACCGATGTCGACCACGACGGCCCGGGCCTGGCCCGCCACCACGGTCGTGCCCTCGAAGACCATGCAGCGCCGGTCGGCGACCGGGGCGTGCGGGGTCGGGTCCGTCTGCTTCTCCACCGGCAGCGACTCTCCGGTCAGCGCCGACTCGTCGACCTCCAGACCGTCCTGCCACATCAGCCGGGCATCGGCGGGCACCACGTCGTCCGCCTTCAGCTGGATCACGTCCCCCGGGTGCAGCTTGCCCGCGTCCACGGTGCGCGTGCCCCCGGCCGGAGCCTCCGCCTCCGGCGGCACGACGCGCGCCTTCTGCTGCTGATCGGCGACCAGTCCGGACAGCGCCCGTTCGGCCCGCAGCCGCTGGATGCCGCCGACCAGGGCGTTCAGGTCGAGGGCGCCGACGACGAGCAGCGCGTCCACGACCGAGCCGAGGAGCGCGGACGCCGCCGACCCGACGGCGAGGACCGGGGTGAGCGGGTCGTGGAGTTCGCCGCGTACGGCCCCGCCGAGCCGGTAGGACCAGCGCACGGGCACGGCGAGCGGATGCCGGGCGGCCCTGGCGACGGCCTTGCGCGCGGGGGCGGTCAGCCCCTCGAACGCGGTGCTCTCGACGGCCGGTTCGCGCTCCAGCCGCTCCCTGGCCTGCTCGGGGTCCAGCTCGTGCCAGTGCACGCGCGGACGCGGGTGCGGGGGGCGGGCCGCCGCCACTCCGAGCGCGGCCCTGATCCCGGAGATGAGGGCCGACGCGGCACCGGCGTCGACGGGGGCGTGCCGCATCCCGGGCAGCGCGGCGAGGCGTCCGTGGCCGCCGCCCGACTCGCCGACGGCCACGAGCAGCCCGGACAGCGCGGCGCCGGAGCGGGCCAGCGTCTGGGCGTGCCGTCCCACCATGCGGGCGGCCGGTATCGCGGTGAGTACGCGCCACACGTCGGGCAGCCCGTGCAGGGCCAGGATGTCCGCGCCCCACACCACCGCGCCGTCGCGGTCGGTCAGGGCGAGGGCGATGTCGGCGGCGCGTAGCCCGGCCAGGACCTCGTGCTCGTCGGCGGAGCGCACCCGGGCGACCGCGAGCACCGCGCCCGCGTCGCCGCGCTCCTGGTACACCACGTCGTCCAGCGGCCGGCGCGCGTCCACGACCTGGTCGGCGAGGCCGGTGAAGTCCTCCAGGGCCGGGTCGTCCACGAGTATCACCCGCAGCCCTGCCCGGCGGGCCGCGTCCAGGACCGGTTCGGCCCACGGGTCGGCCTCACCGTCGTCGGTGCGCAGCACGCTGGGGTGCAGGACGACCGTGCCGGCCATCTCCAGCTGGCGCAGCCGGTCCGGGGAGCGCACCAGTACGCCGGTGCGGGCGAGCGCGGCGCTCAGGACGGCGTGGAAGGCGGCGGGGCCGTAGCGGGCGGCCTTCGGCGAACCGGCGAGGACCGCCTCCGCCGCCTCGCTGCCGTCGTGCTTGACCAGGAGGGTGGCCGCCGCGCCCAGCACGCTGCCCGCGGAGGCGTGGGCGGCGTACTCCTGGGCGGGGGACTCGCGCAGCGGCGGACGAGCGGCGCCGTCGGCCGGGAGGCTGACGCGGCCGGGCGTGCACAACTGGTCGTGCACCGTGTCGAAGGCGGCGGCGCGGGCCACCGTCTCGGCCACCTGGCAGGCCCGCAGGACGCCGTCGAGCACGAGTGAGGTGGGGGTCTGCCCGGCGCCGTGCACAGCGGCGTTCGCGCCGGCCAGCACGAGATCCATGCGTGCGTCGCCCAGCCGGGTGCGCAGCCAGGCGCGAAAGCGGGGGTTCTCCCGCAGCAGCGTCACCACCGCGGTCATCAGGCGGGGGGACGGCGGCAGCCGCAGCGAGTAGGCGGTGAGCGCTGCGCCGATGCCCACCGCGTCGGCGGCGAGCGTGGCCACGGCGGCGCGCACCCCGGCCGGGTCGGCGGGATGTGTGGTCTCCTCCACGTCGTCGGCGGACAGCAGCAGTCCGTGCCGCTCGGCCAGCTCGGCGGCGTGTTCCAGGATCTGGTCGGCGGCCTCCTCGCCGGTCGCCGTCACCACCAGGCGCGCGAGCCCCTGGTCCCAGTAGGCGACGAGCACGTCGGGCCGCTCCGCCAGCGCCTCGGCCACCCGGCGCGCCAGGTGGGCCGTGCCGCCCGCGTGCCGCGCGTGCTCCTGCTCCGCGGGGCGCAGGGCCAGATGGGCACGGGCGCCGGCCCGCCAGTGGTCGTCGGTGCCGGGTACGGCGTTGCGGGCGACCCGGGCCACCCGTACGGCGGCGTCCGCGCCGCGCACTCCGGCGCGGGCCGTTCCCGCGGCGGCACCGGCGGCCGCCCCGACCACCGGCGCGGCCGCCCGCGCCAGCAGTCGTGGTGCGGCGGGCAGCAGCCGTGCGGCGGCCGAGGGCATCGTCAGCAGTCCGGCCACCATGGCCCTCCTCAGAGCGTGGTGCGGTCGGGCCGCGCCGTGGGACCGAGCGGACCGGCGGACGGCTTGCCCGCCGGGTCGCCGGTGCCGCGTGTGGTCCGGGCGCCACCGGTCGGCTTGCTGCTTCCGTGCGTCCGGCCGCCGCCGGACGTCCGCTCACCAGGGGAAACCTCGGCAGCCGTGGCACCGGACCCGCCCGACGCTCCGGTGGCCGCGTCCCAGACGGCGGCGCGGGTGCCGCCGGGCCCGCTCCCCGCTCCGCCGGCCTCCCGTTTCCCGGCGCCGTGGCCGGACCTGAGGGCTGCGGTGCCGAGATCATGAGCGGGCTCGGGACCCTGCCCGGCCCCGCTCACGGCCGGATGCGTGGGCCGGGGCTGGGTGAGCCAGGCCACCGCCGCGCCCGTGACGGCCACCGGCCACTCCACCACGCCCGCCGCACCGAGCACTCCGGCTCCCGCGTACACCGCGATGCGCCGGCCCCGGGGCGACACCGCGCCGACCTTGTCCAGCGTCTCCTCGGCGGCCCTGCTCACCATCCCTGCGCCGGGCACCCTGCGCAGGACCGAGGCCGCGCCGCGCAGCGGCGCCGTGAGGGCCGACGACGACTTCTGCTCAGCCATGACTCTCCTCGGGTGACTTCGCCTTACGTGCCCCACCGAGTGCCCGCCACCGCGCTGGTCATCCCCCGTTTCCGCCCGGAGGGCCCGCTCCCTCCCAGGTAACCCCGCGAACCTCACCCGCGCCACCCGCCGCGCCACGGCCGGCGCGTACGCACGCGGCCAGGAACGCCACGACCTCGTCGTACCCGAGATCCCCCCGAACGACAGAGCGAGCACACGGAACGCGACGCACGGAGCCGGTCGCGCCCCCGCCCACAACCGCCGCACGGCCGACTCACACCCCCCGCACACACGAAACGGCCGGCTACGGACGCCACGCCTCGTCGTACCCGGGATGCCCCGCGAACGGCAGGGCGAGCAGGCGGAGGGTGGCGCAGGGAGCGCGGGGCGGGCCTCCGTCGGCGGCCGTGGCACAGGTGCGGCACCGGCCGTCGTCCGTCGGCCGGTGCTCCGCGAGCAGGGCACGCCCCGCCTCGACGTTCCGCAGGACACGCGCCGGATCATGACGCGCCACATGGGTCAGCAGCCGCACCGGGTCCTCGGCGCCGAACTGCACCAGGGGCGTGTGCGTGGTCCCGCGGTGCCGGGAGGTGAGCACCTGCTCGATGTGGTCCGCCATGACGCCCCAGACGGCGCCTGGCGCAGCGGTGACCGCGTGGCGGGCCACCTGCTCCTCCTCCTGGAACCGGTCCCGCAGGAACCGTTCGAGGGCCCCCGCCGTCATGCGGCACGCTCCCCCGGCCCCACCGAGGCGGCCAGCTCCCGCTGATAGCCGGCGTAGGCCGTGCGCAGGGCCTCCCCCGGCCAGTCGGCGGGCAGGAGCGCGGGCGGCAGGACGGGGTCGGTGAGCAGGTGGCGTACGGCCGCGGCGTAGGCGGTGAGGCGGTCCGCGGGGTGCCGGGCGGCCGCCGTGCCGGCGAGCAGGCTCCGCGCGGTGGCGGACCAGGCGTCCAGCGGCCAGAGCCGGGCGACCAGATCCTGCCCGGGCTCGTCGGGTCGCGCGGTGTACGTGCGGGCCACGGAGTGCAGCAGATCGGGCAGACCGCGCGCGAGGTTGGCCGGGCGCAGCCACACGCCCTCGCGGAGTTCGGCCAGCCGCAGGGCGGTCAGCCGGGTGCGCAGTTCGGCGCGTTCGGCGGGTCCGCGGCCGGTCGCCGTGATCACCACCATCTCCCAGTCGCCCTCCCACGCACGCGTGGCGGGCCGCAGCGCCTCGTCCTGGCGCAGCTGGCGCGCCAGCAGCCGGTCGCTGAGCCGGTAGACGGCATCGGTACGGCGCAGGTCCCCCGCGCTGACCATCCGGCTCAGCGCGGCCCGCAGCGTGGATCCGCCGACGCCGAAGGGCTCCACCAGCCGGACCAGGTCCTTCACCGGCAGCTCCGCCGGGTGTGCGCCGAGGAGCAGGCTCAGTACGACCGAGCGCGCGGACAGCGGTCGCAGGCCTGCCTCCGCCGGCTCGGGCGGGACGTTCATGCGCATGGGCACGTACTGTACGTGCGACCTCCCTGTTGCATCATTGCTGCGGCCGCAGGAAGAGTGCAACATGCTCCCATGGTCTCGATTCCCGCCCAGTCGCCCGCGCCGTCACCGCCGCAGCCGCCGTCCGCCACACACGACGTCACCAACCAGCCCCCGCCGCTGGCCCCGTACGACGCCTCCGACGACCCCGCCCTGCTGGAGGGGCTGCGCAGGGAGGGCGCCGGCTGGGCCGAGGACGGCGTCCGCCGCCTCGGTGCGCGCGCCGGCAGCGCGGAGGCGCAGGAATGGGGCGAACTGGCGAACCGGTACGAGCCGGTGCTGCGCACCCACGACCGTTACGGCCACCGCGTCGACGAGGTCGAGTTCCACCCCAGCTGGCACCACCTGATGCGCACGGCGGTCGCCGAGGGCCTGGCCGGCGCGCCCTGGGCGGACGAGCGGCCCGGCGCCCATGTGGCCCGTACCGCGGGCGGCCTGGTGTGGGGACACACGGAGGCCGGCCACGGCTGCCCGACGTCGATGACGTACGCCGCCGTGCCCGCGCTGCGTGCCCAGCCGGATCTGGCCAAGGTGTACGAGCCGCTGCTCACCAGCCGGGAGTACGACCCCGGGCTGCGCGTGCCGGCCGAGAAGCCGGGGCTGCTCGCCGGGATGGGCATGACCGAGAAGCAGGGCGGGTCGGACGTCCGGACGAACACCACCGCGGCCACGCCCACCGGGGAGCCCGGCGTGTACACGCTGCACGGGCACAAGTGGTTCACGTCGGCGCCGATGTGCGACGTCTTCCTGGTGCTGGCACAGGCTCCGGGCGGGCTGTCCTGCTTCCTGGTGCCGCGCGTGCTGCCCGACGGCAGCCGCAACACCTTCCGCATCCAGCGCCTGAAGGACAAGTTGGGCAACCGGTCCAACGCCTCCTCGGAGCCGGAGTTCGACCGGACGGTGGCCTGGCTGGTCGGTCCGGAGGGGCGGGGCGTGAAGACCATCATCGAGATGGTCAACTGCACCCGGCTGGACTGTGTGATGTCCTCGGCGACCCTGATGCGCAAGACGCTGGTCGAGGCGGGCCACCACGCCCGGTACCGCAGCGCGTTCGGAGCCCGGCTGATCGACCAGCCGCTGATGCGCAACGTCCTGGCCGATCTCGCGCTGGAGTCGGAGGCGGCGACGACGCTCACGCTGCGGCTGGCCGGGGCCGCGGACCGGGCGGTGCGCGGGGACGCCGGGGAGCGCGCCTTCCGGCGGATCGCCACCGCGGTCGGCAAGTACTGGGTCACCAAGCGGGGCCCCGCGTTCACCGCGGAGGCGCTGGAGTGCCTGGGCGGCAACGGCTACGTCGAGGACTCCGGCATGCCCCGGCACTACCGGGAGGCCCCGCTGCTGTCGATCTGGGAGGGTTCGGGCAACGTCAACGCGCTCGACGTGCTGCGCGCCCTCGGCCGGGAACCGGACACGGCCGAGGCCCTGTTCGCCGAACTCGCCCTGGCGCGCGGGGCGGACGCCCGGCTGGACGCGGCCGTCGCCGCGCTCAGGGACCAGTTGGCCGAAACGCAGCAGTCGGGCGCCCGCCGGCTGGTCGAGCGCATGGCGCTCGCCCTCCAGGCCTCGCTGCTGGTCCGGCACGCCCCGCACCCGGTCGCGGACGCCTTCTGCGCGAGCCGGCTGGGCGGCGACTGGGGCCACTCGTTCGGCACGCTGCCCGCCGGGGCCGGACTCGACGCGATCCTGGAGCGGGCCCTGCCCGGCCTGAACTGACGCCTCCCGCCCGGGGGCGCGCGGACCGCCGCGCACCCCCGCCGGGCGGGCGCCGGCCGCTTGCGCCCTGGCCGGTGACAGCCGACGGATCGCACACAGTCAGCGCGCGCTTCCGTACCGTTGTCGGTGCCGTGGTGCACACTCGCGATCAGGTGGCACTCGTCTGGGGAGGACAACGTGTTCACGGGGATCGACGAGGTCGACTGGGCCTCGCTGCGGCATGCGCACGGCACCGCGGAGGACATGCCGGGATGGTTACGGGCCCTGGCGTCCACGGACACCGTCGAGCGGGCGACCGCGCTCGACGGGATGTACGGCGCGCTGCACCACCAGGGATGTGTGTACGACTCGACGCTGGCCTGCGTCCCTTTCCTGCTCTCGCTCGTGGCCCGCGAGGAGCTGCCGGACCGGGACGGCGTCGTGGAACTGCTGGTGGGCATCGGCGCGGAGACCGCGAAGGGGGACCCGCGCGCACGGGAGGCGGTGTGCGCGGGCGCCGAGGTCTTCGTCCGGCTCGCCGGGGACCCGGACCCCGCGGTGCGCCGGGCGGCCGCCGGGGCCCTCGTACACTTCCTGGCCGCGCCCGCGCGGGTCCTGGACCTGTTACGGCAGCGGCTGCGGGCCGAGCGGGACGACCGTGTCCTGCTCGCCCTCACCGAGGCGCTCGGCCTGTTCGTCCGCCGGTACCCCGCGCACGCCGACGCCGCGGTGGACCTCCTGGCCGAGCACAGCGCGCCACCGTACGCCCCGGGGCTGCGGCTCGCCGCGCTCGGCCAGCTCGCGCTCGTCGCGCCCGCCGGGCTCCCCGCCGATGTCGTGCCGACGGCGGTCCGGTTGCTCCGGGAGCGCTCCGCGCACCGTGCCCGGGTCCCGGAGCACTCCGCCGGCGACACTCTCGTCGGACGCTTACGGCGGTTGCGGCCGTCCGACGAGGAGGGCTCCCGGCTGCTGCGCACCCTGCACACCGCGCTCGGCGACCGGGTGGACGACCGGACCGCCCTCCTCGGCGGGCAGTTGAGCAGCCCGGACCCGGTGGACCGGTGCAACGCCGTGTGGATGGCGGCGGCGCTGCTGCGTGGCTGGCGCGGCGACCACAGCGGAACGGTCCGGCTGCTCGGCACCCAACTCACCGCGCAGCAGGACCGGTTACGGGACTCGGCGGTCGTGGTCCTGTCGGAGCTGGGCGCGCTGGCCGCACCCGCCGCGGACGACCTGTACGCACTGGTGTGTGCCCGGCCCGACCTGTGGACGCACCGCTTCGAGCGCGGCAGTCCCACGCTGGGCGGACCGCTCAAGGCCCTGGCGAGGACCGGCGATCCGCGCGCGGTCCCGGCCCTGGCCCACCTGCTGGCCGGCCTGGCCACCCCGGTGGACCTGGGGTTCGAACTGGCCCACCTCGGCGCCGCCGCGGCCCCTCTGGCCCACGCGGTGCGGCACCGGCTGGGCCGGATCCCGCCGGGCTCCCCCTCCGCCGCCCGGCTCGCCGCCCCGCTGCTGGCGGCGGTCGGCGGCCTGGGGGACCAGGAAGCCGTTCCCGAGGTGCTGCGGCTGCTGCAGGGGGCTCCCGACGACCTGGGGGCACGGGACGCGGTCGCGGGCCAGGCCGTCGAGACGCTGGAGGCGCTGGGCGCCGCCGGGCAGGCGACAGTGGTGCTGCGCGCGCTGCTGGGCACCCGGCACGCCGCCGCGGCGGCCGGCGCGCTCTGGTCGGCGCACCAGGACGCCGCCGCCGTACTGCCCGCCCTGCTGCGGGAGTTGACGCACGCCGATCCGGAGCGGCGGTGCCTGGCCGCCAGGCAGCTCGGCAGACTCGGGCCGGCCGCGCGCTCCGCGCTGCCCGCGCTGCGCCGGATGGCCGGCTCGTGGCCGGCGCAGGAGCGGGTCTCGGCCGCCTGCGCGCTGTGGCGCATCGCCGCGGACCCCGAGCCGGTCCTGCCCGTGTTCCGGGCGGCCTGGGCGGACGACCCGCACACCCGCGCGCCGATCGCCCGGTGCCTCACCGCGATGGGCCCGGCCGCCGCCCCGTTACGGCACCTGGTGGCCGCGGAACTGGCCGCCCCGCGCCGCCTTCCGGCTCACCCGGGAATCCGCGGCGGCCAGGGCATACCGGAGGACGAGGCACTGCTGAGGGCGTGCCGGGATTCGCTGGCGGCGATGTAGGGGGCACGTCAGGCACGCGCGCGAGCCGATGAGTCCGGGTACGGCGACCGGCCCGCGGTCGGGAGTGACCACGGGCCGTGGGCCGTGTGGCCGGATGCGGATCAGTGCACGTCCGCGCGGACCGGGTCGCCGAACAGGTCCTCGGTGAAGGTCACGTACCGGGGCGTGAAGGTGCCCTTGCCGGTGACCGTGCCGGAGATGTTCTCGCCCGGAGCGAGATCCACGGTGTCGAGCTGCTTGTCGTCGACGCCCAGTTCGCTCGTGTGCTTCGTGCCGTCGGTGTCGGTCACGGTGAAGTACAGCGGGTTCACGCTGACCTTCTTGGCGCCGTTGTCGCGGATCGTGACGACCACGCTGGTGTAGTCGCCGCCGTCGGCCAGGATGCTCTTCGAGAACGCCGTCTTCTTCGCGGTGATCTGCACCGGCGCCTCCCCGGCCGGCTTCGGGTCGGCCGGGGCGTGGTGCTTCGTGGACGCGGCGGCGGCCGGGGCGCCGTTCCCGGCCGCCTTGCCCTCGCTCTTTCCACCGCCGCCGACCGCGGCGCCGATGACTCCGAGCACGACGACGAACGCGACGACACCGAGACAGCCGAAACCGACGATCTTCCCGGTGCTGCGCCGCTTCGGCGGCTGCGGAGCGCCCCACGGCTGCTGCGGAGGCCAGGGCTGCTGCGGGGCGCCCCCACCCGGTTGCTGGATGCCGGCCCAGCCTGGCTGCTGCGGGGCGCCCCCGTCGGACTGCGGCTGCGGGTACTGCTGGCTCATGTGGCCCCCTGGGCTTGGTGCTGTGCCTTTGCGCGTGTGGGACTGATGAGCGGGCTTGTGAGGTTGCCTCAGGCCGGCCACTTCACCCGATCGTGGCAACGCCTTGGAAACGCTGTGGATTTGACGTCGATTCAGGCACGGTCCGGTCGCGGGACCGGCGGAGCGGCCGATGCCCGGGCGCCAGAGGGCGGGAGTGAACAGCCGGTCCGCGTCGCGGCCGATCGAGGGGGCGGAGCCCGTGCACGCTCAAGCTGGGGGCCGGTCGCCGCCCTTCGCCCTGTGATCGGCATGTGGGACGCGGCGCCGGGCTCGCCCCTCCCCCTCCGGTGCCGTCACCTCTCCGCCGATCCCCAGGCCGGCGCCCCGCTCGGTCCGGTCGGGCGGTTTCGGCCTCCGCAGCACTGCGGCCCCGGCCCGGCCGTACCGGAACCCGGGCCGGGGAGCCAGGTCAGACCGTCCGCCCCCACTGGGGTCCGAGACGCGCCCATTCCGTGTCCCAGGCGTCCATGCGCCGGCGTTCCAGACGGCCGCGCAGGGCGAGGCCACCGACGAAGGGGACGGCCGCGGCGCTCAGGCCCACCAGGCAGCCGATCAGGGTGCCGCGGAAGGCGACCTCGGCGACGGAGGTGGGCCGGCCGACGAGACGGCCCTGCGGGTCGGTCCAGACGGTGACCGGCGTGCCGGCCCTGCTGCCGGGCTCGACCCGGACCTGACCGGTGTGGGCGGAGCGGTCGGCCACCGTCCAGCGCACCTTGGCCCAGACCCGGTCCCCGGAGGAGGCATGGCGGTGCGCGGGCGGGCTTCCCGGTGCCCGGGCCACGACACGGGCCATGACAGGACGCCAGGCCGCCCGTTCCCTGGCCAAGCCGTGCTCCACCGACCGGGCCGCCACAAGTCCGGCCGAGACCCCCGCCAGGACGGTCAGCAGCCAGACACCGAGCACCACCCAGGCCTCCAGTACGTCGGCCCGGCGCTTGAGCGGGTTGCGCCGCCAGCGCCACAGCCACACCTTCGGACCACGGAACGCCTTCAAAGGCATCCTCCTCACGAGCGCACCGACCGGCCGGACCGTCCTCCCATACGCGGGAGATCGCTCCGTTGCTCACGACGAGCCGTTTCCCCGACGGTCGCACGGGACCCCCCGTTCGCGCAGGCACATGCCGCAACGGGCCCCGGCCGCTCTTCGTCACCGGCCGACGGCACCGCTGTGACCTGCGAGAACGTGCTCTCTGGAGCGGAGTGTCAGTGGCGGGGTGCAGACTGGCCGATACCTGATGACTACCTGACTCACGACTACCTGGACAAAGGCGTCCCGGAGGTGATCGGCATGACCGAGGTACTGCTGGCGGTGGGCACGCGCAAAGGTCTTTTCATCGGGCGCCGAAGGAGCGGCGGCGCCTGGGAGTTCGACGACAGTCCGTATTTCAACGCGCAGGCGGTCTACTCGGTCGCGATCGACACCCGGGGGGACCGGCCGCGTGTGCTGGCGGGCGGCGACAGCGCGCACTGGGGCCCGTCGGTCTTCCACTCCGACGACCTCGGCCGCACCTGGACCGAACCGCCGCAGCCGGCCGTCAAGTTCCCCAAGGACACCGGCGCCTCCCTGGAGCGGGTGTGGCAGCTGCACCCGGCCGCCGCCGAACCCGACGTGGTCTACGCGGGCACGGAACCGGCGGCGCTGTACCGCTCGGAGGACCGCGGCGAGAGCTTCGCGCTGGTCCGGCCGCTGTGGGAGCATCCGACCCGCTCTCGGTGGGTACCGGGCGGGGGCGGTGAGGGCCTGCACACGGTGGTCACCGATGCCCGCGACCCGCGCGCGGTGACCGTGGCCGTCTCGACGGCCGGGGTGTTCCGCTCCACCGACGGCGGCACGAGCTGGACGCCGTCCAACTCGGGTGTGTCCGCGGTGTTCCTGCCGGATCCCAACCCGGAGTTCGGCCAGTGCGTGCACAAGATCGCCAAGGACGCGGGCGACCCGGACCGGCTGTACCTGCAGAACCACTGGGGGGTGTACCGAAGCGACGACGCGGGCGGGCACTGGACCGACATCGGCGCGGACCTGCCGTCCACGTTCGGCTTCGCGGTGGCCGCCCATCCCCGCCGCGCCGGCACGGCGTACGTGTTCCCGATCAACGCCGACGCGGACCGCGTGCCCGCCGAGCACCGCTGCCGGGTCTTCCGCACCACCGACGCTGGCCGCGTCTGGGAGCCGCTGTCCAAGGGGCTGCCGGAGGAGGACCACTACGGCACGGTGCTGCGGGACGCCCTGTGCACCGACGACGCCGAGCCGGCGGGGGTGTACTTCGGCAACCGCAACGGCGAGGTGTTCGCCTCGGCCGACGACGGCGACAGCTGGCAGCAACTGGCGGCCCACCTGCCGGACGTGCTGTGCGTACGGGCGGCGGTGATCGGCTGAGACCCGCGGGCGGGCCGCGCGAAGCGTTCGCGCGGGCTTGGCCATCGGTTGATCACCCGCCTGTCCACGGCAGTAGGGTGACGCCCGTGGCACCACGACCCTTGCATGAAATCGTCGAACCGGGCTGGGCGAAGGCCCTGGAACCCGTCGCCGGACGGATCGCCGAGATGGGCGACTTCCTGCGCGCGGAGATCGCCGCGGGACGCACCTACCTGCCGGCCGGACCGAACGTCCTGCGGGCCTTCCAGCAGCCCTTCGACGAGGTGAGGGTCCTGATCGTCGGTCAGGACCCGTATCCCACCCCGGGGCACGCGGTGGGCCTGTCGTTCTCGGTCGCACCCGAGGTACGCCCGCTGCCGCCGAGCCTGATCAACATCTTCCGCGAGCTGAACACCGACCTGGGCGTGCCCCAGCCGTCCAACGGCGACCTCACACCCTGGACCCAGCAGGGCGTCCTGCTGCTCAACAGGGCCCTGACCGTGGCTCCGCGCCGCCCGGGCGCCCACCGCGACAAGGGCTGGGAGGAGGTGACCGAGCAGGCGATGCGGGCCCTCGCGGCGCGCGGCAAGCCACTGGTCTCCATTCTCTGGGGCCGGGAGGCGCGCAATCTGCGTCCCTTGCTGGGCAACCTGCCGGCGGTGGAGTCCGCGCACCCCTCGCCCCGGTCGGCCGACTACGGGTTCTTCGGCTCGCGTCCGTTCAGCCGCGCCAACGACGCGCTGATCCAGCAGGGCGGTCAGCCGGTGGACTGGCGACTTCCATGACCGTCCCGGGCTATCTGGCGGTGGACTCCGGAGGCTCCGGTCTGCGGCTCGCCGTCGGTGTGCCGGGCCGGGCCCCGGCCGCACAGCGGGAGTCACGGGAACCGGTCCGCACGGGTGCGCGGGGCATCGATCCCGCCCATCTGATGGCCCAACTCGTCCCGCTGGCCCGGGCGTCCGCCGCCGAGGCCGGGATCGGCCCGCTGGAGACGGCCGCCGTCGGCGCCGCCGGGTTCGCCACCCTGGGTGACGCCCTGCGTGCCGAACTGCCGGGCGCCCTGGCCCGGGAGCTGGGGGTACGGCAGGCGGTGCTCGCCGCCGACGCCGTCACCGCCTACGTCGGCGCCCTCGGGCCGCGCCCGGGTGCGGTGCTCGCCGCGGGCACCGGGCTGATCGCGGTCGGCACCGACCTCACGGCCTGGCGCCGGGCGGACGGCTGGGGCCATCTGCTCGGGGACTGCGGCAGCGGCGCGTGGATCGGCCGGGCCGGCCTGGAGGCGGCGCTGCGTGCCCACGACGGCCGGGACGGCGGCTCCGCACCCCTGCTGGCCGGTGCAGAGGAGCAGTTCGGGCCGGTACGCGACCTGCCGGGCATGCTCTACCCGCGTTCCGACCGGCCCGCCGTACTCGCCTCCTTCGCGCCCTGGGTGGCCGCCTGCGCCGCGCACGATCCGGTCGCCGCGGACATCCTGCGCGCGGCGGCCCGGCACATGGCCGAGTCCGCCGCGGCCGTGTGCCCGGCGGACGGAACGCCCCACATGGCGCTCACCGGTGGCCTGTTCCGCCTGGGCGATCCGCTTCTGGTCCCGCTGGGCGAGGAACTGGCCGGCAGGCTGCCGCACGCCCGGCAGGTGCCGGCCGAGGGCGATCCGCTGCACGGCTCGGTGAGGATCGCGACCGACCTGGCGGCGGGGCGGTTCACCCTCCCGGGTGAACCGGCCATGCTCTGCGCGGTCCCCGCACAGGGCGATCGAGATCCCCCGTGACGACGGCCGGTTCTCCCGGCGCGCCGTCCCCTTTTCGTCCCCTTGTCGACCCCTGTCACCCCCTTGCCGTCCTTTTGTCGTCCCATGTTCTCGGCACGTGCTCTGAACATGTGTCATCGGCTTGTCACTCATCAGACAAAACCGGACGGATACCGCTCACCTGCACCCTCCCCGAACGAAGGAACCCCCGAAACCAGTAACATGCGGCGCCATGAGCACCCCCACTGGGCCCGAGTCCGGCCTGCCAGTACGAATGCCGCGACCCCGCCAGCCCGGACGGCACCGCCGGCCGGAACCGCTGGTCGCTCCCGAGGGTGCGCCCGCGCTCGCCCTGGCGGTGCCCGGCGCGCCCAGCGCCGCCTCGCGCGCCCTCGCCGAGGAGGTCGTGAGCATCGCCCGCTCCGAGCTGCCCGGCCTGGACGCCCGGATCGGTTACGTGGACGGCGACGACGCCGAGTTCCCCACGCTCCGCTCCGTGCTCACGCGCGCCGCCGAGGAGCGCACGGCCCGTTACGAGCAGGCCGTCGCCGCCGGGGTCGAGGGGATCAAGGAGCCCGACGGCCCGGTCGCGGTCGTCGTCCCGCTGCTGGCCGGTCCGGACAGCGCCCTGCTGCGGCAGATCCGCCAGTCCGTGATGGACAGCCGGGTGGCCGCCGAGCTGACCGATGTGCTCGGCCCGCACCCGCTGCTCGCCGAGGCGCTGCACGTGCGGCTGTCCGAGGCGGGCCTGGCCCGTGCCGACCGCGCGCGCCTGTTCACCGTGGCCACCGCCGCGGACGGCATCATCCTGGCGTCCGTGGGCGGCGAGGAGGCCGTGCAGGCGGCCGGGATCACCGGCATGCTGCTCGCCGCGCGCCTGGCCGTGCCGGTGATGGCGGCGGCCCTGGACCAGGAGGGCTCGATCTCCTCCGTCGCCGAGCAGCTGCGTTCCTCGGGCTCGCAGCAGCTGGCCCTCGCGCCGTACCTGGTCGGTCCGGAGATCGACCCGGCGCTGCTGGCGGCGGCCGCCGCGGAGGCGGGCTGCGCCACGGCCGAGGCGCTCGGCGCCTACCCGGCGATCGGCAAGCTCGCCCTCGCCAAGTACACGACGGCGCTGGGCATCGCCCCGCAGCAGCCCCAGGGCACGCCGGTCCGCTGACCGCATGCCGGCACTCCACGGCACCCGTACGACACAGGGCCCGCTCCGCACCCGGAGCGGGCCCTTCGCCCTGCCCGGGGTGGGTCGGCCGAAGGGTTCCGCGCGGAAGAGGGCCGGGGCGGCAGACGGGTGACGGAAGGCGCGAGGCGGAGGGGGAGCGGCAGGGGGAGGCGGGGCGCCTCAGCCGAAGACGACGCAGGAGGCCGCGGGAACCGCCACCGAACCGTCGTAGCGGGGCAGCCCCGTCGCCTCGTCCACGGCGAACCACGTCACCTCTCCGGAGCGCTCGTTGGCCGCGTAGAGGAAGCCGCGGTGCTCGGCGAGGGCGCGCGGCCAGTGTCCGCCGCACGGCACCGTGCCGGTGAGCCGGAGTGTGTCGCCTTCGACGACGAGGACCGACAGGACGTCCTCCCCGCGGGTCGCGGTCCACACGAACCGGCCGTCGGGCGAGACCACGACGCCGGACGGGTAGGCGTCGCCCGCGGGTGCGCCGGGCAGCACGGGGACCTCGGCCAGCGGCTTGAGGGAGCCGCCCCCGGCGTCCCAGCGGCACACGGTCACCGTGGGGGTGAGTTCGTTGACGACGTAGGCGTGCGCGCCGTCCGGGTGGAAGGCCAGGTGGCGGGGGCCGGAGCCGGGCCGCAGGGCGAACTCGCGGTGCAGGGCCAGAGCGCCGTCCGCGAGGGTGCACACCCGTACCGAGTCGGTGCCGAGGTCGACGCTGACGGCCCACCGGCCGCTCGGGTCGGCCTGCACCTGGTGGGCGTGCGGGCCGCGCTGGCGCCGGTCGTGCGGGCCGGAGCCGGTGTGCTGGAGCCGTCCGGAGGGCTTGCCGGCGAGCGTACCGTCCGGGCGCAGGGGTACGGCGGTGACACTGCCGCAGCCGTAGTTGGCGGTCAGGACGTGCCTGGAGTAGAGGCCGAGGTGGGTCGGTCCGCTGCCGTCGACCGGCACGGGTGATCCGGCGAGTACCGGCCGTTCGCCGGCGACGCGGTAGGCGGCGACGGCTCCCTCGGCCGTCTCGCTGACCGCGTAGAGCGTGTGCCCGTCCGGGGCCAGGACCAGGTAGGACGGATCGGGTACGTCGTTCACGGCGGGGCCGAGGGTGAGGGCGCCGCCGTCCGGCGCGACCTGTGCGGTCACGAGGCCGGGGCCGCCCGCCGCCGTGAACGAGCCGATGAACGCCCGGCGCCTGCCAGGCCTGACGTCCTCTGCCACCGCTGTCCCCTCTCGGTCCCTCGGTCCAGCTCGTCCTGGGCCGACGTTAGCAGCCGGTCGAGGCGGTCTAGACCAAGGGGCGGGGCGGTTCTTCGCGACGCGACCCTCAGGCCGGCTGGCGCGCCCCCGTGACCGGGACCGGGCCACCGTGCGCCGCCGCCCTATGGGACCAGCTCAGGGCGGCACCGCACCCCGTGGGCGACCGGCTCACGCCTCCTCCCGCTGCGGCGCGCGCGCCGACCAGCCAGCCCCACCTACGGCGCGTCGGTCAGCTCTGCCTCACGCCCCCACCAACCGGGAGCCCGACGGCGCGCCCAGCGGCTCGGCCAGGTCGGCGAGGGCGCGTTCCAGGCCGTGCAGGTGGGCGAGGGCCGGTTCGGCGGGCGGCTCGGCCGGGCTGCTGACGGGCTCCAGGCGACCGGCGGTGAGCGCCTCGACGGCGGACTCGACACGCCAGCAGGCCGCGGCCAGCCGGGCGTCGTGGGAGGCCTCGGGATCGGCGGCGACCGCCACCAGGCCACGGACCTCACGGGCGCAGTCGTCGAGGAGCGCGAGGACCCTGCGGGCGCGCCGCTTGCGGGCCGGCATCGGGTTCAGCGGGTGCACCAGCGGAGCCACGGACAGCCGGACGCGGCCGAGGAGCTGCTCCAGCTCGGCGACGCGGGGCGCCGGGTCGGCGGTCGCGGAGCCGGCCAGGCGAGCCGCGGCCTCGGCCGTGCAGGCATGGACGCAGCGCAGAGCGCGCTGGATCCAGGCGTCCGTGATGGCGTGCGTGGTGACCGGCAGGACGAACAGCACGGCGAGCGCGGCGCCGAGCGCGCCCACGCCGGTCTCGGCCAGGCGCAGCGCGAGCAGGCCGGGGCTGAGGACGCCGAGGAGGCCGTAGAGCAGTTCGGCGAGCAGGGTCACCCAGAGCATCATCCAGGTGTAGGAGACGGCGGCCGTGTAGAAGATGCCGAAGACGGCGACCGCGACGAGGACGGCCGTCGGGACCGGCGCGCCGTTCACGGGGACGGCGACGAGGAAGCCCAGGCAGATGCCGATCACCGTGCCGAGGACCCGGCGGAAACCGCGTACCAGCGTCTCGCCGCGCGAGGCGGTGTTGACGAAGATCCACCAGGTGGCGCCGACGGCCCAGTACCAGCGCTGTCCGGACACCAGCTGGCCCAGCACCAGCGCGAAACCCGCGCCCGCGGTCGCCTGGACGGCCTGCCGCGTGGTCACCCGGGCCAGGCCGCGTCCGGCGGACGGGGCGGGTACGGCGGCCGGGGGCAGCCGGCGCTCGTAGCACCACGCCCCGAAACGCACCACGGCCGCGCTGAGCACGGACAGCAGGACGGCGGCGTACAGCTCGGGCAGCTGCGCCGGGGTGGCGTGCAGGAACTGGGCCACGAAGAACGTCATGAACGCGAACACCCCGAGGCTGTGCCCGCGCGGTCCCCACCGGCGCGCGTACACCCCGGCTCCGACGACGGCCAGGAAGGCCAGGTCCCGCGCGACGGGGACGGCGTGCAGCTCGGCCGCCGCGGCGAGCACCGGCACGCCCACGGCGGGCAGCAGCGCGGTGGTGACCGCCTGTCCGCGCACGGTCGCGTCGGCGACGGTGAACAGGGCGAGCAGCGCGGCGAGGCCACCGGTGACCGCGGCCACGACGGAGTGCCCGGCGACGAAGCAGACGACGACCGCGAGGCCGATGCCGAGGACGGCCCGGGCGGCGAAGCGCAGCCGCGCCCGCCCCGGGTCCGGAGCCACGAACATCCTCTTCAGCACTGCTGCCCTCCCCTTGGGAACACCGGCACAGAAAAGGCGCCGCGGAGACCCGCAGCGCCATCGACGGCTCCATGAGAGCATCACCGGGGTCACTGGCTCAAGTGTGGCCCGAATCGCTGAGCCATTGGCACAGCAAGGGGCGCTCCGTCAACCCGGCCGGAATGCCAACGGACCAGGTCGGGCGGCACATGCGGGGGCGCACTCGGTGAGCCATTGGTACAGTCGTCCCTTGTGACCGTGGACGAACTCGACACCCGCATCCTGCGGCTGCTCCTGGAGCAGCCGCGTACCAGCGTGCGCGAGTACGCCCGCGTCCTCGGCGTCGCCCGCGGCACGCTCCAGGCCCGGCTGGACCGCATGGAGCGGGAGGGCGTGATCACCGGTACCGGCCCCTCCCTGTCCCCCGCCGCCCTGGACCATCCGGTGCTGGCGTTCGTGCACATCGAGGTCACCCAGGGCCACCTGGACGACGTGGGCGACGCGCTGGCCGCCGTGCCGGAGATCGTGGAGGCGTTCTCGATCACGGGCGGCGGGGATCTGCTCGCCCGGGTGGTGGGCCGGGACAACGCCCACCTTGAGGACGTCATCCAGAAGCTGATCAGCCTGCCGGGCGTGGTGCGCACCCGCACGGAGGTGGCGCTGCGCGAGCGCGTCCCGTACCGGCTGCTGCCGCTGGTGGAGTCGGTCGGCCGGGCGGTCCGCACCTGAGCGTTGGCGCGCTGGACCGCCTGCGGTCCACCCGCCCGCCGCACCTTCGCCGGTATGACGCTGCCACTGCGGAGCGGTCAGCGGGAGTTCGCCGCGCATCCGGCGCAACCCCGCCCGGTCCGACGGCACCACCTTCCTCGACGCGGTGCGGGCCGGGGCACCCTTCCGGAGCAAGGGTGCGCTGCTCGTCCCTGCCGGGGACGCCGTGGACGCGTGGGTGGCGGAGGGCCCGCCGGAACAGGCGGAGGGCGCGGCGGTGCTGCGGACGGCACGGAAGGCGTCGTACGCGACCTGAGGCGCGGCCCGAGGGCAGCGGACCGGCCGGCGGGGGCGTGCGACCGGATTTCCCGCCGTGCGGGGGACGCGGTGGCTGCATAGCGTGATCTCATGACTACAGACCAGGCCGGCCCCGTCCAGGGCGACCGACGGTGGAAAGCGCTCGCCGTCTGTCTGACCGCGGCCTTCATGTCCTTGCTGGACACGTCGATCGTGAACGTGGCACTCCCCTCGGTGGAGCGTGGGCTCTCCGCCAGCCCGGCCGACCTGTCCTGGGTGGTCTCCGGCTACGCCCTCACCTTCGGTCTGGTCCTGGTCCCGGCGGGGCGGCTCGGCGACATGCGCGGTCAGCGCCAGACGTTCCTGACCGGCATCGCCCTGTTCACGCTCGCCTCGGCGGCCTGCGGGCTGTCCTCCGGGCCGGCCTGGCTGGTGCTGTTCCGGCTGGTCCAGGGAGCGTCGGCCGGCATGCTCGCACCGCAGACCACGGCGCTGATCCAGCAGATGTTCCAGGGCGCGGAAAGGGCCCGCGCCTTCGGCATGATGGGCGCCACCATCGGCCTCTCCACGGCGGTCGGCCCGCTGACGGGCGGCCTGCTGATCCACATGACCGGCGGCGACGACGCCTGGCGCTCGGTGTTCTACGTCAACCTGCCCATCGGAGTGGCCGTCTTCTGCGCGGCGCTGCGGCTGCTGCCCCGCTCCCCCGGCTCACCGGCCCGGCGGGAGTACTTCGACGTCCCCGGCGTCCTGCTGCTCGGCTCGGGTGTGTCCGCCCTGATGCTGCCCCTGGTGCAGGAACAGCAGTGGCACGGGCGGTTGAAGTGGGCCCTGCTTCCGGCCGGCGCCGCGCTGCTGGCCGCGTTCTGGGCGTGGGAGCGGCGTCAGACGCGGCACGACCGGGCTCCCCTGGTCGACCTGCGGCTCTTCGCACTGCGCTCCTTCTCGCTCGGGGCGCTGCTGAGCCTCGTGTACTTCGGCGGCTTCACGACGCTGTTCTTCGTCTACACGCTCTTCCTGCAGAACGGCATGGGCTACAGCGCGCTGGCCGCGGGCCTGTCGTCCATGCCGTTCGCGACGGGCACGGCGGTGGGTGCCGCGGTCGGCGGGCGCCTGGTCGTACGCCTCGGGCGCAAGCTGGTCATCGCCGGTCTGTGCACGGTGACGGTGGGGATTCTCGGCGTCGTCGCCGCCGTGCACGGGGTGCCGGGCCGGGGCGTGGCCTGGGCGGCGGCGCTGCCCCTGCTGCTCGCCGGGATCGGCTCGGGCCTGACCACCTCCCCGAACACCACACTCACCCTGTCCCTCGTGCCCGTGCGGCGGGCCGGAGCCGCGGGCGGTGTGCTGCAGACCGGGCAGCGCATCGGCTCGGCGGCCGGTGTCGCGGTGGTGGGCTCGGTGTTCTTCGCCCACCTGGCCAATCACGGTGACCCGGCCGCCGCGCTGCAGTACGGCCTGCTCACCTGCGTCGGGATCATCCTGCTGGCCCTCTGCCTGGCCTTCGCCGACCTACGGGAACGCCAGGCCCGCCCGCAGCCGGAGCAGCCGAGGCAGACGGCGCGGCAGAAGGCCTAGCCGGGGCTGTGGCCCCGCGCCTGCGGCAACCGTGGTCGTGACTGCGGCTTCATGCTCGTGCCCCTGTGGCCGTGACTGCGGCATCGGCGACCCCGTGGCACGGCTTCGGGTTCGCGACCCCGAGGCCGCCGCTTCGGGCTCGCGGCCTCGTGGCTACGGCTTCGGGCTTGTGGCTCCGTGTGGGGATGGTCCTGGCGGTGGCCCCGGCCATGACCGTGGCGATGGCAGTGGCCGGGGTCGGGCCCGGGCCGGTGAGCGTGGCCGGGAGATGGCGGTGAGCGGGGCGGTACCCGTGGCCGGGGCTGTGGGGGTAGCCGTACGCGAGGTTCTGGGGGCGTAGGAGCCCGTTGGCCGGCCGGCTCCGTTCCGCCGGCCCGCACGCGGCCGCTCGCGGGGCGCTCCCGCCCTCACGACCTCCGGCGCGGCTTGCCCTGCCTGGGTGTCTGCTTGGCTCCCGCCGCCCGGGCGCGTGGCGTGCGGCCGGTGGACTTGGCCGCGGGCTTCTGCCGGGCGGAGCCCGATTCGGCGCGCTTGCGCTTCTGCTCGGGTGCGGGGGCCGCGGGCTTGCCACGGCCCCGGGTGCTGTTGACGGTGCGGCCCCGGACGATCCCGATGAAGTCCTCCACCAGGTCGGTGGTGGCCTCCTCCGGCCAGGACAGCGCGACGCTCGACTGGGGGGCGTCGGTGACCGGGCGGTAGGTGAGGTCCTTGCGGTGGTGGAGGCGGGCCAGGGACTGCGGTACGACCAGGAGGCCCACGTTCGCGGCCACCAGCTCGATCGCGTCCTCGGTCGTCGCGGGGCGCTCGAAGGCGGGCTCGCCGGGCGGTCGGTCCCAGTCGAAGACGTCGTCCAGGGGGTGGAAGAGCACTTCCTCGGCGAGATCGGCCACGGTCACCTCGTCCGCGGCCGTGATCAGGTGGTCCTTGGGGACCACGACCACCGTGGTCTCGGTGTAGAGGGGGATCGCGCTGAAGAACGTACGGTCCACCGGGAGCCGTACGAGGCCCACGTCGGCCTCGCCCGCGCGCAGCACCCCGGGTGCCTCGGCGGCCGGTACCTGGACGAGGGTGAGCGGGACGTCCGGCAGACGCTCGTTCCAGATCCTCACCCATTTGGCGGGCGTCACTCCGGGAACGTATGCGAGCCGGAACGACGGTGATTCCTCCGAGCCTGTCACCAGGCCAGGTTACCGGCCGTGGCCGCAGCCCCCGGCCACCGGCCGTGGTCGGGCCCGCGGCACGCGGCCGATACCCTTGACCTCATGAGTTCGCAGCAGAGCACCCAGACGATGAAGCCCGCGACCGCGGCGAAGAAGCTGGGTGTGTACCTCCCCGCCACCCCCGCCTCGTTCCAGGAGGGCGTCATCTCGCGCGCCGAGCTGAACGAGCTGCAGGCGAACCCGCCGGAGTGGCTGAGCGAGCTGCGGCGCACCGGCCCCCACCCGCGTCCGGTGGTCGCCGCGAAGCTCGGCGTGTCCATCGCCGGCCTCGCCCGCGGCGGGGTCACCGAGCCGCTGACCACCGAGCAGATCGAGGCGCTCAAGCAGGAGCGGCCCGAGTGGCTGGAGAAGGAGCGCGCCACGCAGGTCGAGGTCCGCAAGGAAGGCGCGCGGGTCAAGCAGCTGCAGAAGGAGAAGCAGGAGCGCGCCGCCGGGCGCGACTGACCTTCCCCGGTTCTTTCCCGATTCCCCGGTTCTTTCCCGGACCGGTTGCCACAACCTCATACAGAACGGTTTTTCCACAACGCCCTCCGGCCTGCGGAGGGCGTTGTCAGTGGCCTGCCCTACAGTTCCCGTCACTTGATCGAATGCGGTGCGGGGAGGCACGTATGGGGTGGGTGTCGGCAGGCGACTACGAGGTCGCCCTGGACGGCGGGAAGGTGGTGTGCCGCAACGCGTCCGGGCGACGGCTGAAGTCGGTGCCACCGAAGATCGCCGATGATCCCGCCGTCGTGGGCCTCAGGCAGCTCGTGGAGTGGCTGGAGCGGCACGAGCGGCAGTGCCTGGCCGATGCCGAGCGGTGGATGGTCCGCTCCCTGCCCGTGCCGCTCGCCGTCGTCACGCGCGTGTGGCCCGACCCGGCCTGGCAGGCGGCGCTGCGTGACCTCGTCGTGACCGGAGCCGACGGTCAGGTCGCCGGATTCCTGCGGGACGCCGATCCCGAGCGCGGCCTGGGCCTGGTCGACCTCGACGGCGACACCGTCCGCATCGCCCCCGCCCTCGTGCGCATCCCGCACCCGGTCCTCCTGGAAGACCTGGAGGAGCTGCGGGAGTTCGCCGTCGAACTGGGCGTCGAGCAGCGTGCTCAGCAGCTCTTCCGCGAGGTCTGGCACCGCCCGGCCGCGGTCGACGCCGAGGCGACCGAGGTGGAGGAGTACGCGGGCGGCTCGTTCAAGGAGCTGCGCTTCCTGCACGGCCGGGCCACCCAGCTCGGCTACCGCGTGCGCGGCGGGTATGCCGTGTGTCCGGTCCTGGAGGACGGCCGGGGCGTCGAGGCCCGCGTGTGGGTCGGGGACTACGACGGCTACATGGAGACCGAGACCGGCCCGCTGGCCTGGTCCGACCCCGCGGGGCGGGTGCTGAGGCTCGGTCAGGTCGGGCCGGTGGCCTGGTCGGAGGGCATGCGCATGGCGGCCGCACTGTACGCGGGGCGGGACATCGAGGACGAGGAGCGCGCGGCATGACGTACGACGAGACCACGGCGGCCGCGCTGCTGGACGCCGGCGCCGTCCTGCCCGCGGGCAGCACCGCGCGGGAGGACGCCGACAGCCTCACCGTCCGCACCTACACGCACCCCGCACTCGACGACCGGCGGGTGGTCCGGCTGGTGCCGGGCACGCTGGGCGAGGCGGAGGACCTGGCCCTGGAGTTCCTGGGCCTCGCCCGCGAGCCGGAGGCCCCGGTGATCGGGCAGGTGCGCCGGGAGACGCTGGGCTTCCCGGCCTGGGCCCTGGTCAACGACCCGGCGAACGGCCATCACGCCCTCGCCCTGGTGAAGGACGTCGAGCGGCTCGCCCGGCAGGCCAAGTCCCGCCCGGGCGCCGCCAAGGAGGGCTTCGAGGCGCTCGGCGAGCGGCTGGGCCGGGCGGTGCCGCACTTCCTGCCGACGTTCTACGAACAGGCCGCGCGGGTCTTCCTGGAGCACGAGAACACCACGTACGCCGCCGCGTTCTTCGGCAAGGCCCGTGAGGCCGAGCGGGTGCACGCGCTCGCGGTGGACGAGGAGCGCCAGCGCGCCGTGTTCCTGGAGTTCGCCTTCGCCGGGGCACTGACCGTGAAGGCGCTCAAGGAGCACGTGCGGGACCTCGCCGGGCGGCTCGAACCGGCCGCGGCCTGGGCCCAGTTCCGGCAGCTGACGGTGGAGCGCTGTGCGGCCGGGATGCCGCCGTACGCCTCGCTGCCGCAGGACGCGCGCGGGCTGCTCAAGGCGGCGGGCCTACCACGGGTCACGGAGGAGTGCGCGCTGGTCGCCGACCTCCTCGCCTCCCCCGCGGCGGTCCGCGCGCCCCGGTCCTTCTGGACCGCCTACCGCTCGGTGCTGGTCGTCCTCGCCGAGGAGCGGCCGGAGATCCGGCTGCGGCTGCTGGAGATCATGCCCGCCGGTCTCGGCCGGGACGCCGAGGACGAGGAGTTCTGGCTGGCGCTGCTCGCGGAGACCGGGGCGGACCGACTGCTCACGGACGCCTCGGCGGCCGCCGAGCACGGCGCCGATCCGGCGGACTGGCTGTCCCGCTGGGCCTCCTTCCGCAAGCACGGCGGCTCCTACTCCCGCCGCTGCCCGGCCACGCTGGCGCTGGCCGCCCGCATGGCTCCGGTGCTGCGGGACGCCGGCCGTCCGGTGGACCTGTGCACCGGCCGCTGGCACGCCGGCGCGGATCTGGACCTGCTGGACCTGTGCGCGGCCGAGCGGGTCCCGCTGTCGCTGCCGGACGCCGACGTGCCCGTGTACCTGCCGCTGCCCGAGTGGCTGCTGGACACCCGCGCGGGCCGGCGCGACCTGGCGGCCGTCACGGCCGACCCGCGCCTGCGGCGGCTGCTGCACCAGGCGGTGGACAAGGTCGGCGCGCATCGGCGCGCCAGCGAACTGCTGACGTCGATGGCCGCGCATCCGGTCCTCTCCGGGGTGCTGCGCGAGTGGCTGGACGAGGCCGCCGGCGACTTCACGCACGCGGCGGGCCTGCCCGGCGCCCGCGCGGCGCTCGACCGGCTGCGTCCCTTCCGGGTCATCGCCTCCGAGGTCGCGCCGGAGACGGTGGCCCGGGTCGCCGGCCGCGAGGTCGCGCCGCTGCTCGGGCGTACGGTGCGGGCCGGGATCCTCGACGAGCTGGGATGGCCCGCCCTCGACGAGGCGCTGGCGCTGCTCGACGGTCAGACCAGGAAGGGCGAGGACGACGCGCTGGCCGTCCACGAGGCCTGGCCGGCGCTGGTGCTGTGCCGCCGGCAGAAGGCGGTGGTGGTCGGCCCGGATCGGATCCTGCTCGACCACGACCTGCGCCTGCCCCATGACCTGGACCGCTGGCAGCGTCCCCGCTTCCGGTACGTGGACGGCGAACTGCTCGTGATGTGGCGGCACGGCAGCAAGCAGTACGGCTACTGGTCGGCCCGGCCCGCCGAGGTGTTCGAGCTGGGCGGCGAGCAGCTGCCCTCCTGGTGGTCCGGCCAGGAGACGGTCGTCCCGTCGATCCCGCTGCCGGGCGGCGGCCGGGCGACCGGAGGCCGCGCCCTGCACGCCGGTGACACGGACCTGCCGCCGTGCCGCGCGATCATCGGCGACGGCACCGCCCTGTGGCGCGAGGGCAGGCAGGGCCGGCAGACGGTGTGGCTGGAGTACGACCCGGTCACCGGGACGCACGGCCGCGCGTCCCTGCCGGCGCTGCTGCGCTCGGCGGTCCGTGAGGACGCCGCGCTGCTGCCCGGCGCGTGCGAGGTCCTGCCGCTGCAACCCGGCCTGGAGGACAGTCCGTTCGGCACCGACGGCACGGTGCTGGGACGCTGGGTGCGCACGGAGGGCGAGGGTGCGGACGAGCGTCGTACGGCCGGGACACCGGACGGGCGGACGGTGTCGGTCGCGAGGGGCGACGGCGACGGGGCGGTCGTACCTTTCGGCGCCCTGCGGCTGCCCGGCGGGGCCGAGCCGGTCGTCGTCCAGCTGAGCGGCCACAGCGCCCGGTGGGGTGGGCACATCGGTCTCTACGCCGGTGACGACACCTCTCCCGCCGGTCTGCTGGGCCGGCTGACGCCGAACGACCGTGGGGGCGAGTACGCGGCCGGTACCCGGCTGGTGCCCCCGCTGCCCTTCTGGCACGCTCTGCGCCCACGCGACGAGCAGGGCTCCGCGGTGCTGCGCGCGCTCACCGACGAGCAGGCCGCGGAGCTGCTGCGGCTCGCCGCGCAGGCCCTGGCGATCCGTCAGGAGGCGCTGGCGGAAGCGGGATCGGACGAGGCGGCCAAGGCCGCGGTACCGACCGCGGACACCGTCGTCCTGAAGGCGGTCGAGCACGTCCTGCCCAAGCTGACCGACGAGCGGCTGCGCAGGGGCGTCGCCGCCCTGGTCCGGTCGGCGCTGCGCGTCACCGAGTCGGCCACCGCCTTCGCGACTCCCCCCGAGGAGGGGCCGCGACAGCCGCGCAACCGGACCGAGGGCATGTTCGCCGACTACAGCCCCGTGCACGGCGACGACCGCACCCTGCACGACGCGCTGTCCGGTGTCGTCGGGCTGCACGGCTGGTGGTACGGCGAGCGGTGGAGCGTGCTCCGCCAGATCCGCGCGGTGAACCACGTGCTGTCCGGCAGGCCCGCCGACGGCACGCCGCTGCCCGGCCTGGAGCGCCTCGGTGCCCTCACGGACGGCTGGACCAGCGAGGAGCACACCGTCCCGGCGATCGGCATGGTGTGGCCACCCGTCCTGGGCGTCCTGCGGGCGCTGGCGTATCGGGCCGCCTCGCCCGCCCTGAGCGACACCCAGCGGGAGCCGCTGCTGTTGCTGGCCGAGGCCCTCGCGGAGGGGCCGCTCGTCGCGGCCGGCGGCACACTGCGGGAGCTGGTGCTGAGCGAACCGCAGGAGGAGAAGCAGGCGCAGCGGGCCGGGCAGGTGCTGCGCCGGGCCGGGCGCACGGTGGTGATCGTCGGCCAGCAGGGCGTCGACGTCCAGCGGGAGCGCGTCAAGTGGCTGGCGCTGGACCACGATCCCTCCGGCGGGTTCGGGGCCGTCGCGCACTTCACGCTGGAGCAGGAGACGCGGTACGCCCCGACGATCTCCACCGAGGACCTGGCCGCCGTCATCCGTCTCGTCCGTGACAAGGGCGCCGCGCCCTGGACGCCCTCGGCGCCCGAGGCGCTGGTGGCGGCGACGGGTGGCGCGCTGGGCCCGCTGCAGTCCACCGTGCTGCTCGCCGGGCAGCCGCAGGAACCGGAGGCCGAGGCCCTCGCCGTGATCGGACTGAAGCCCCGGCAGCGGGAGTTCGGTGCCGCTTTGCTGCAAGGGCTGGGCGTGGAACGGCGGGCGGCGCTCATGGGCGCGCTGCTGCCGGACGACCCGGCCGCCCTGTGGACGACGGGACCGGACCTCCAGGCCGCGGGGCGGGTGTGGGCCGAGCGGTTCGGCTCGCTCGTCCGGCTGCCGGAGGACCTCAGCGCCGAACTCGCCGGGATGCGCGCCGGAGGCACCCAGGACGTGCTCAACCCGTCCCGTACCCCCTGGCTGAGCCGCACCACGGTTCTGCGCCCGGACAAGGACGGCAACCTCGTCCCGGAGGACCCGCAGGCGATGCCCAGCGGCCACACCCTGACGGGGGCCGTCGGCGCGCTCTCCGCACTGGCGTACGTCCTGCCGTACGGCCACCCGCTGCGGGCCGCCCTGCCGGAGGGCCTGGCCGCGGTGCGCCGCCGGATGTCCGATCCGGAGCTGCTGCTCGGCCTGGACGTGGAGTTCACGGAGCAGGGCAGCTGCACGGCGGTGGAGCTGCGGAAGGTGTTCGGGCTGCCCGCGACGGGCGGTGCCGACGCGTACGGCACGACCCGGGTCGGCGACGCGCTCGCTCTGCGCCCGGGCTACCGCGACACCGAGACGGTCCTGGTCCGCCCGGCCGGCCTCACCGGGTCCGACGACGCGGTGTTCGGGCTGCTGGAAGGCCTGGTGGGTCCGCAACGCGGCCACGGACTGCGTGCGCTGCGCACGCTTCTCGGGGAGGAGCTGGGCCGCGCGGTCGCGGCCGGCGCCGAGGGTCGCACGGGGTACGCCCAGGATCCGGCCGTCAGCGTGCCCGCGCTCGTCACCGAGGTGGCCGCCGCACACGGGCTGGGCGAGGACGCCGCCGCGCTCTACCTCCAGCTGCTGGCCCTGCCGGATCCGACGGACCGCAACTGCGCCCGTTGGACCGGCTGGAAACCCGCACGCATGAAGAAGGCCCGCGCCGAGCTGTCCGCCACGGACCTCGTGGTGGAGGCCAAACGGCCGCGCGCCGGGCGGACGCTGTTCCTGCCGTGCGGCTGGCGCGACCTGAAGTCGCCCGCGCTGCCGGTGGAGACCTGGAAGGAGGGTCTGTACCCGATCGCGGACCACCGGCGCGCGATACCGCTGATCCCGGTGCCCGAGCTGTTCACGCATGCCTGGGACCGCGTCCGCGCGGGCGACGCCCCGGCGTACGAACAGCTGACCACCCGCGCGAACCGCCGGGGGCGGCGCCGATGACGTCCACCGTGCCGCGCACCACCGCGCCGGCGTCCGCCCACCCGTTCCCTTCGGCCTCCGGCCGCACGCTCGCCCCGACCTCCCTCCGTACCACGTCGAAGGATCCCCGCCGATGACCACCGCCCTCGCGCCCGACGCGACCCGTCAGATCGTCCCGCCCGAGGACCGGTACGCCGTCGAGCTGGCCTTCCTCGCCGCCCATGACTCCGGTCCACGCCCGCCCGCCTGGCGGCTGACGCCCCGGGCCGTCGTCACGTTCGTCATGGGCAGCGGCGGCCGGGCGCTGCGGCTGCCCGACGACGCGGAGGCCCCGCGGGGGGTGCCGCGCCGGCTGGAGATCACCGGCAAGTTCGTCGGGGACCGCGCGCTGGTCGAGCGCTGTGTGGTCACGCTCGCCGGGGAACGGGGCCTGCTGCTCGTCGGCGAGCCCGGTACCGCCAAGTCCATGCTGTCGGAGCTGCTGTCGGCCGCCGTGTGCGGGACCAGCGGCCTGGTCGTGCAGGGGACGGCAGGGACGACCGAGGACCAGCTCAAGTACGGCTGGAACTACGCCCTGTTGCTCGCGCAGGGGCCCAGCCGGCAGGCGCTCGTTCCGTCGCCGGTGCTCACCGCGATGGCCCGGGGGGCGATCGCCCGGGTCGAGGAGGTGACCCGCTGTCTGCCGGAGGTGCAGGACTCCCTGGTGTCGTTGCTTTCCGAGCGGCGGATCGCCGTGCCCGAACTGGCGGGGAGCGAGGACGCGTTGGCGCACGCGGCGCCGGGGTTCAACCTCATCGCCACCGCCAACCTGCGGGACAAGGGCGTCTCCGAGATGTCGGCAGCGCTCAAGCGTCGTTTCAACTTCGAGACGGTCGGTCCCATTGCGGACCTCGACGCCGAGACGGCACTGGTGCGTGGCCAGGCCCGGGCGTCGGTGGAGCGGGCGGGCGCGCCCTTCCAGGTGGACGACGCCGTGCTGGAGGCTCTGGTCACCGTCTTCCGCGATCTGCGGGAGGGCCGGTCGGCGGAGGGCTGGGAGGTGGAGCGGCCGTCCACGGTGATGAGCACGGCTGAGGCGGTGTCCGTGGCGGGCGCGCTGGGGCTGGCCGCGGCGTACTTCCCGGGGGACCGGGACGTCCTCGGGCTGCTGCCCGGCCATGTCCTCGGCGTCGTACGCAAGGACGACCCGGCGGACGCGGCGCGGCTGCGCGGCTACTGGGACGGCCCGGTCCGGCGCCGCGCCGAACAGGGTTCGGCCACCTGGCGCACCCTGTGGGACCAGCGCACGGTCCTGGAGGGCTGACGGTCGTGTCCTCCGCCTCCCCCGCCTCCTCTGTCGCCCCGCTCGACGCGTCGGCCGTGGCCCACTCCGGTCCCGGCGCGGACCCTGGGACGCCGGCCGGTCCCGAGGCCGCCGTGGCGGCCCTGACCGCTGCGGGAATGCCGTACCTCATCGGGGTACGGCACCACGCACCCTCCCTCGCCGCGGCCGTGCCCGCGCTGCTGGAGGCGGCCCGGCCCGATGTGCTGCTGGTCGAGCTCCCCGCCGACCTTCAGGACTGGCTGCCCTGGCTCGCCCACGAGGAGACCGAGGCTCCCGTCGCTCTCGCCGCCGCGCCGGGGGACGGCGCCGGGGGGCCGGCGTTCTATCCCTTCGCCGACTTCTCACCGGAACTGGCGGCCGTGCGGTGGGCCGCGCGCCAGGGGGTACCGGTGATCGCGTGCGACCTGCCGCTGGCGTACCGGCAGGCAGGGACGGCGGATCCCGGTCAGCCCGAGATCCAGGTCCAGGCCCAGCTTCCGGCCCGGTCCCGGGCCCCGGAGTCGGAGTCGGAGGCGGGCGGGGAAGGCGGGGCGGACCATGTCCCGGCGCCACGAACGGCCGAACGGCCCGGGACGGCCGGTCCCCCGGAAGCGAAGGCCGGCGGGCACGGCGGTGCTTCTGTCGCGACCGCGCTCACCTCGGTGCTGCGCAACCGCCTCACCGGCCGCCCCGGAGACGATCTGTGGGACCGGCTGGTCGAGGCCGCCGCTCCCGGTTCCCCGCCGGAGGCACTGCGCCGCGCCGCCCTGCTGACGGGATGGGCGCTGCGCGAGGAGGCGGTCGCCTCGGGCGGGGTGCCGGAGCTGGACCTGCGGCGGGAGCGGTGGATGCGGGCGTGCCTCGCCGCGGCGACGGTGCAGGGCGAGCGTGCCGCCGTGCTCGTCGGCGCCTTCCACGGCCCGGCGTTCCTGGCACCGGCCGACGGCGACACCCTTCCGCCGGCGCGGTCGCCCGCCGACCGGAAGGCGCAGGCCGCCGACTCGACGTGGACCACCTCCCTGATCCCTTACTGCTACGCCCTGCTCGACGAACGCTCCGGCTACCCGGCCGGCATCCGTGACCCGGAATGGCAGCATCTGGTGCTGGAGGCGGCCGGGGACCCCGCCGCACTGGAGGACGCGTTGACGCGGGCCGCGGTGCGCGTGTGCGCCGAGTTGCGGGCGCTGGGCCATCCGTCCGGACCCGCCGACGCCCGGGAGATCGTCCGACTGGCCGGTGATCTCGCTCGGCTGCGGGGGCTGCCCGCGGCGGGCCGGGGCGAGCTGGTCGAGGCCGTGCAGACGGTACTCGCCCAGGGGGAGCCGTACGGGCGCGGACGGGCCGTGGCCAGGGCGATGGAAAGGGTGCTCGTCGGCACGCGCACCGGCCGCCCGGCCCCGGACGCACCGCGCAGCGGCCTGGCCCCGGCGGTGGAGGCGGAACTCGCCGAGCTGGGGCTGCCCGGCCCGGCGGACTCGGGCCGGGCAGCCGCCCGTGACCTGCGCCTTGACCCGCTCCGCTCGGAGCGGGACCGCCGCCGTGAACTGCTGCTGCGGCGCCTCGCCGTGTGCGGCGTGCCGTACGGCGAACCCCAGGCGGTTCTCGGCACGGGCGGTGCCGACGCGCTCACCTCGCGCTGGGAGGTGCGCTGGACTCCGGCCACCGCGGCCATGCTGACCGCGGCGGGTGTGCGTGGAGTCACGTCGGCACAGGCCGCCGAGGGAGTGCTGCGCGAGGGCCGGCGCAGGGAGCGCGAGGAGGGCGGACCGACAGCGGCGCAGACCCTGCGCGGGCTGGAACAGGCGGCGGAGTGCGGTCTGCCCGGGCTCGCGGACGAGCGGCTGGCCGACGCCGCCGAGGTGCTGCCGGGTTCCGGCACACTGCCCGAACTTCTCGCGGGGCTCGCCCTGTCGGACCGGCTGCGGGCGGGACACATCGCCGGGCTCGGCCGTGACGACGACCGTACGGCGCGGGCGTCGGCCGTCGCCGGCCTGCTGACCGCCGCCGCGGTGCGTCAGGTCGACGGGCTCACCGGCTCCGAGGACCCGGCCGACGCGCACGCCCTGCTCGAACTCGCCCACCGGGCCGACGTGCTGGGCGGGATACGGCTCACCGACGCGCTCGCCCGGCTGGCGGCCGGCGGATCTCCGCTGATGCGGGGCGCCGCCGGAGCCGTACGTGTGCTGCTGGGGCAGGAGGAGGCCGGGGCGTTCGGCGACCGGGTCGCCTCCTGGGTGGACGGCGCGTGCGACGCCGGGTCCCGGTCGGCGCTCACCGCGCGGCTGACCGGGCTGCTGAGCGCGGCCGGGCCGCTGCTGGAGTCGGCGGCACCCGCGCTGGAACCCCTGCTGAACCGGATGGCGGAACTGTCCGACCGGGACTTCCTGGAGCGGCTTCCGGCGCTGAGAGGCGGATTCGACACGCTCAGCCCGGCCGCCCGCAGCCGGCTGCTGGCCACCGTCGAGCAGCGCCTGGGCGGGGAGCGTCCGGACGACACCGGGAGCGTCGACCCCGCGGCCCTGGCCCTGTGGACCCGCGCCGACCTCACGGCCCGCGAGACGCTGGCCGCACTGGGTCTCCTTCCGCCGTCCCGGCCGGCCGGCGCGACCCCCACGCCGCATCCCGGGGATCCCACAGCCTCCGAAGTCCCCACACCGGCCTCCCCGGGCCGCGACACCGGCGAGGGCCACCAGCTCGTCCCGGCCGACCGCTGGCGCCTGCTACTCGGCCGCAGAAGCGGTGAACTGTCCCCCGCCGCCCGGCCGTTGGCGACCGCACTGGACGAGCTGTACGGCAGCGGACGCGGTGAGGGAAGCCGAGGGGACCTCCCGGGGCAGGGCGGCCCGGGGTCCGGTGGCGGACGTACGGCGCCGTATCCCGGGGTGCGGGAGTGGTCCGAGGAACTGGCCGCGCTGTTCGGGCCGGGCATCCGCGAGGAGGTGCTGGCCGCGGCTGCCGCGGCCGGCCGCCAGGATGTCCTCGCCGAGCTGGACCCGGCCGGCGTACGGCCCTCCGTCGATCTGCTGCGCTCGGTGCTGCGGCACGCCGGCGGTCTGCCCGAGGCCCGGCTGGCCGCACTGCGTCCGCTGGTCCGGCGCCTGGTGGACGCCCTGACCCGGCAGTTGGCGACCCGGCTGCGCCCCGCGCTGCACGGCACCACCCTGCCGCGCCCCAGCCGGCGCCCCGGCGGTGGCCTCGACCTGGCCCGCACGCTGCGGGCGAACCTGGCCACGGCCCGCCGGATGCCGGACGGCACGGTCCGGGTCGTACCCGAACGGCCGGTGTTCCGCAGCCGGGCCCGGCGGTCGGCCGACTGGCGCCTGATCCTGGTCACCGATGTGTCGGGATCCATGGAGGCGTCCACGATCTGGGCGGCGCTCACGGCCTCGGTACTGGCCGGGGTGCCCACCCTGTCCACGCACTTCCTGGCCTTCTCCACCGAGGTGATCGACCTGACCGACCATGTCGAGGACCCGCTGTCCCTCCTGCTGGAGGTCAGGATCGGCGGCGGCACCCATGTCGCCGCGGGGCTGCGGCACGCGCGCACCCTGGTCACCGTGCCCTCGCGCACGCTCGTCGTGGTCGTCAGCGACTTCGAGGAGGGCTACCCGGTGGGCGGACTGCTCGCCGAGGTCCGCGCCCTGGTGGATGCCGGCTGCCAGGTGCTGGGCTGCGCGAGCCTCGACGACACGGGCCGGCCCCGGTATTCGACCGGTGTGGCGGGACAGTTGGTGTCCGCGGGCATGCCGGTGGCCGCTCTCAGCCCGCTCGAACTCGCCCGCTGGGTAGGGGAGAAGATCGCATGAGCCCGCTCCTTCCGCCGGTCGCCCCGGGTGTGACCGCCGAACTCGTCGCGGCCCTGACGCCCCGGCTGCGCAAGCGGCTCGACGGAGGCATCGCCAAGCTCGCGGACCGGCCGGTCGTCCGCGACGGCGACACCGTGCGCATCGCCCTCGACGACGACACCGATCTGGAGCTGCACGCCCCGGACGGCACGGTGCGCAGCGCGGACGCCATCCGCTGCGGCTGTCTGCTGGCCCCGGACTGCCTGCACCGCGCCGCGGCCGCCTCGGCGGCCCCGGTCGCCGAGGACGCCCCTGCCGAGAAGCAGAGGATCGGTTCGGAGGTACCGGCGGGCGCGGCGCCGGAGGAGGCGGAGCCGGAGGCGGCCGGCGCCGAGCAGCGCACCGCCGCGCTCGCGCTGCGCACCGCCGCGTCCGCCGTGCTGGAAGCGGGTGCGGACGGTGCGGGAGCGGTGCTCCAGGCGGAGCTGTTGCGGGCCGCCCACACGGCGCGGCTCGCGGGCCTGCACCGGGCCGCCGCCTCCGCCGTATCCGTGGTCACGGCTCTGCGCGCGGCCCGCGCCGCCGACCCGGCCTACCGCCTGGCGGACCTGGTCGCCGGCCTGCGTGACGTCCTGTCCGTGGCCCACCGCGTCCCGCACGCCACCGGCGCCGAACTGGCCGCACTGCGCGGCACCGTACGGCAGCCGTACCACCCGGACGGCTCGCTGCGGCTGTACGGCGTGTTCTGCGAACCCGTGCTCACCGCGAGCGGCTACGCGGGTGCCGTCACCTGGACCGCCGACGCCGAGGGCCGGCTGTACCAGGTGTCCGATGTCGCTCCGGGCGGTGCCGGGCGCGCGGTGGGCGCGGCCGACCGCGCGGTCCGGCTCGGCGACACGGCCCTGACCCACCGGGAGCTGTCCCGTGCGGGCCTCGCGGTGTCGGGGGCCACCGTCTCCCCCACCGGGCGGCTCGGAGCGGGCGCCGGAGTGCGGGCGGTCGGGGCATCCGGTGCCGGCTGGCGCGAGGAACCGCTGGACCGGCTCTGGCGAGTCCCCGTGGCCGAGCAGCTCACGCGTGCGCTGAACGGCGGCCACGGTCTGCTGTTCCTGGAGGTCACTCTGCTCGGTACGGTGGCGGAGGCGGCGGGCGACTGTCTGCTCGCCGGATGCGATGGCGCCGTCCTGCGGCTGACGGCCGCACATGACCATCCCGCGCTGCCGCACCGGGACAACCTGCGTCTGCTGTCCGCCGCCCGGGGTGCCGCGCTCCGGGTCGTCGCCCGGCTCACCCCTGCGCCGCATCCCCGCGCCCAGCTCCTCGCCACCGAGCATCCGGCGCAGTCCGGCACCCGGGTCGACGTGGGCCTGGACCGGCTCCAGCGCGCGGACCTGCCCACGGCACCCGCATCCCCGGTTCGTACGGCACCGAGTCCCGGGGAGGCGCCGGTCCATCTGCTGCGCCGCCGCGTCCAGCAGGCGGTCTCGGGCGGCCGACGCGTGCTGTCCTTCCCCGGCGAGACGACCGCCGACGCCCGGCGGCTGAGCCGGTCCGGGCTGGCGACGGCGGGTGGTCTGCTGGAGGAGCTGCACGCGGCCGCGGCGGAGCGCTCCCGCGATGTGTTCGGCCGCCTGCTGCCCGCGGACCCCGTTCGCTTCACCCACGCGTGGCTGGCGGCGGCCCGTTACACGGAGGAGCTGGACCGCGCGCTCTGCCTCGCGGCCTGGTCGGGGTGACGCCCGGGGCCGGCGTGCGGGCACGCTGGGGCTGCGACTTGCCGCCGTGCAGCGCCGCGGCCTATATCCAGGCAGCCGAAAGAATATGAACGGAGTACAAAAGCAATAAGCTGAGGCCCCGCCGAAAGGCGGGACCTCAGCTATCTCATACGCTTCGGCGTCAGGCGGGAGTGATGTTCTCCGCCTGCGGACCCTTCTGGCCCTGCGTGACGTCGAAGTTCACCCTCTGACCTTCCTGGAGCTCGCGGAAGCCCTGGCCGGCGATGTTCGAGTAGTGGGCGAAGACGTCGGGGCCGCCGCCGTCCTGCTCGATGAAGCCGAAGCCCTTTTCCGCGTTGAACCACTTGACGGTGCCAGTAGCCATGTCACATCTCCTGGGGGGCGGGGACCCACGCCATGTGAACCCCTGCGTCGCCACAATGAGCCCCGTCCGGACAAGCACCGGAAATACAGAAATGCCCGACGAAACACGACCGCCAAGACATTTGAAGTTTCGGGAACTACAACTGCAACTCCCTCAATTTTAGCACGGAACACGCAACCACTCTGCACGGAAGGCGGGATTTCGAACTCGTACGAGAGCCCATCCTCCGTAGGCCTCAGCGGCAGTCGAGCAGGCCCGCACCGCGCTTGGCGTCGAGTATCCGGCGCACGCTGCCGTTGACCTTGGCCCGGAACGAAGCGTCCTGCCGCATCCGGGTCTGGATTGCCTGTGCCATCGCGGGTACGGTGCTCGGCCGCACCGTGAGGATCATGTCCCCGCCCGCCGCGATGAAGTTCACGGCCCGCTGGGC
The DNA here is from genome assembly GCF_014649495.1 of Streptomyces filipinensis. GTDB lineage: Bacteria > Actinomycetota > Actinomycetes > Streptomycetales > Streptomycetaceae > Streptomyces > Streptomyces filipinensis. The sequence continues at coordinate 240,572 of NZ_BMTD01000008.1, forward strand.
AGGACTGAAGGACCGTACCGCGACCGCGTTCCCGAGGTCGTCCGAGATGACCACGCCCTTGAAGGCGAGTTGGCCGCGCAGCAGGTGATCGATGACCGTCGGTGAGAAGGCCGCCAGGTGCTTGGGGTCGATCCTGGTGTAGGTGGCCGACGAGATCATCACGAAGGGTGACCCGGCCCTGATTCCAGCCCGGAACGGCGTGAGGCTGGAACTGCCCGCGGTCGTCACCGAGTCGACGACGTCGGCGGTGGTGTCGGTGTTGCCGATCACCTGGCCCAGCCCGGGAAAGTGCTTGAGCGTGGTCATCACGCCCGACTGTGCGAAGCCGGCGGCGAAGGCGCTGGTGTGGGAGGTCACGGTGTCCGCGGTATGGCCGTACTCCCGCTGGAAGGAACCGATGGGGATGTTGCGGGCACCCAGAGCGGCCGGGACCACGTCGGCCACCGGTGCCAGGTTCAGGTTGACCCCGGCCGCCCTGAGCTGCTGGGCCCATCCGGCGGCCTGGGTACGCAGCGTCGCGGTCGGCCAGCCGCCCTGGGTCAGGCCGCTGGGGATGGCCGAGAAACCGGGGCCGTTGAGCACCTGCACCCGGCCGCCCTCCTGGTCGGTCGCGACCAGGAGACCGACCTGCCGGCCGGTGACGCGGTCCGCTTGGCCTCGGAAACCGTCGACGACTTTCCTGGTCGCCGACGTACCGGCGGTGCTGCGGCCGGTCAGCATGACGGATCCGACATGGTTGTCGCGCAGAGTGGCCAGCTGGGCCTGGTCGGGGTGCGCCGCGGCGATTCCGCCCATGAGGAGCTGTCCGGCCAGTTGAGCAGCGGTCATGCCGGACATGTATCGGTCGGTGCAGGTGGCGGCAGGCGCCGACGGGGCGGTACTCGCGGCGGCCGGGGCGGCTTCGGTGCCGCCACGGCTCGGCAGCGCACTGGCGGCACCCGGATCTCGTGCGCCATGGCTGGCGGCGAGGGATCTGGAGGAGTCGGCCGTGGCCCCGCCCGACGCACCGCAACCTGTGACGGCGAGCGCCAGAGTGACCAGCGGGACCCCGGTACGCAGGGCTCTGCAGCGGCGCCTTACGGGCTGCTGCCGGACGCGTATGGACATACTTCTTCTCCCGGCCTGGACGACCCGGGACTGCCGCGTGCTGCGCAGGCGCCTCCGTCACGGCGAACCCGGCTTGCTGCGTCCATCACACGGTACGTTATTGAGCATTTGTTCGCCCCTTGGCGCATGTGGGTGATGCCCTGCGGTCGCCCACGCACCACACCAGGGTCCGGGACGGCACGAACTCCCCGTCGGTGAGCAGCACCCGGTCCAACAGGCCGCTCCAGTCGCGCACCGAGCCGATGGTGATCCAACTCGACCGGGAACCTAAGGGAGTTGGAGCTCCTGGAAGTGGGTCCACCGGATCCTGGAGCGGTTTCTCCAGGCGGCCTGCCGGAGAAGGAACATGTCCTCGATCACGCTCTCCCGGCCCCCGTGGGCTCGGTGGCTGCGCGCCCCGCGTCCCGCACCGCTTCACACTCGTCCAGCTCCATCGCCCCGGGGGCGCGCATCATCGAAGGAGGGGAGACCGTCGACGAGGAGTGGCGATGAGGTTGGCGTTCCTTGAACCCCTCTACGCGGAGCCCGGCCCGTTCGCCTCCGTGTACCTGGACACCTCGCGAAACGTCGAGCATCCCGATCGGGCGATCGCGCTGCGCTGGCACCGGCTGCGCGAGAGTCTGTCCCGTCAGGGCTCGGACCGGGCGCTTCTCAACGTACTGGAGGAGGTGGTCGGCGCCGACACAGACGTGCCGGGGCCGCACGGTCAGGCCATCTTCGCCGCCCACGGCACGCTCGTCATGGACGGGGAGCTGCCCAGGCCCCCCAAGCACGACTCCGCCCGCTACAGCACCCTGCCGGACGCGATGCCCCTGGTCACCCAGCACGTTCCGGAGATCCCCTACATGGCCGTGGTCGTCCACTACGGCGGCCTTCCGACCGCCGAGACCCACGGCTGGGTGACGGTGGAGGCGGAGACCGGCACCTGGCCCGCGTCCACCGTCACCCCGGGTGAGCGGCTGCACCGCAGGGTCGCGGTGGCGACCTGGCACCGCGCCTCCCTCCGGCTCGGTCACCAGCTGGACGAACGGGCGCGGCGCGCCCACGCCGACGCCGTCGTCGTGGGCGGGGACGAGTGGGCGTGCAACGTACTGATCCGCCGCCTGCCGCACACCCTGCGGGACAAGGTCGTACGCGTGGGCGGCCGGACCCCCACCGACACCGGACGCGCGCTGCTGGAGCCGCAGCTCGACGGCGTCTTCCGCGACCACATGGCCGCGCACGACCGGGAACTCGTGGACATCTTCATCGGCCGGCGTGCCCTGGACGGACCCGTGACGGACGGGCTGGCCGCCACCGTCTCCGCCCTCCAGCGCGGCCAGGTCGCGGCACTGCTGCTGAACCGACCGCCCGGGCCTTCGCTGCGGCTCTGGACGGGCTCCCAGCCCACGGAGCTCGCCCTGACCGAGGCGGAGCTGGTGTCCTTCGGCGTGCGGGCCCCGCGCGAGGAACGCGGCGACGAGGCCCTCGTGCGGGCCCTCGTCGGCACCGGTGCCGAGCTGGTCGTCGTACCGGAGAGCGAGCTGAGACTGTACGAGGGCGTGGGCGCCCTGCTGAGGTACACCGACCCGGGGACCCCGTCCTGACGCCGACGCGCTGTGCCTCCCGGATCACAGGTCGCCCCGTGCGTCCGACCGCCCGGGATCGCGCCGCGCGCGGAACATGCCGACACTGGCCTGGAGCGGCAGCGCGGCGGACGAGGGGCGGACGGGGCACATGGACAGAGGCAGGAGCGGCGCGGAGGAGACGGACGTTCCGATCACACCGCCCGAGAGCTGGGCGGTGGGCCTGCCGGCGGTGGCCAACCCACTGTGGTGCTCCCTGGAGCAGACGACGGTCCGCCGTACGGCGCTGACGCTGCTCGACCTCGACCAGACCAGGGGCTTCGACGGCCTCGGTCGCGCCTGGCCGGAACCAGACCCCGCTCACCGGCGGTCCGATGGCCCATGAAGGGACCCCAGAAGACCTGGTTCGCGCGGCCCACGCCGTGGGCGTGACCGACGCCCGTCTCCTGGAGGCCGTACGCAGCGTCCCCCGAGCGGAATTCGTCCCCGCGGACGAGGCGGCGTCCGCGTACCGGGACACGCCCGTTCCGCTCCCCCACGGGCAGGTGACCACCCAGCCCTCGCTGATCGCCATGATGGTCTCCGCTCTCGGCCTCACCGGAGACGAACAGGTCCTTGAGGTCGGGACCGGATACGGCTGGCAGACCGCGCTGCTGGCCCGCCTGGCCGCGTACGTCGTCAGCGTCGAGCGCTGGCCCGACCTGGTCGACGAGGCCCGCCTGCGGCTGGCCGGACGGGGCGTCGGCAATGCCGAGGTCGTAGTCGGCGACGGGACCCTGGGGATGCCGGCCCGGGCCCCGTACGACGCCGTCATCGTCTGCGCGGCCTTCCCGCGAGTGCCCGAGCCGCTCGTGGATCAGCTCCGCGCCGGTGGCCGGCTCGTCCAGCCGATCGGGCAGGGCGGGCGGGAGCGCGTCGAGCTGTACGAGCGGCGGGCCCGCGGCCTGGTGCACCGCAGGACGGTCACCGCGGCACGGTTCGTCCGGCTGTACGGCGCCCATGGCTACGACCAGGGGTGACGTGCTCAGCGCTGATAGGTCCCGACCAAGGTGCCGGAGGCCAGTTCCCTGCCCTTCAGGGCACGGTGCACGTCCTCGGCGCTCGGGTGGCCGTGCAGCGGCAGCGGCTCGGACAGGGCGTACAGGCGGAAGAAGTAGCGGTGTGGCCCGTGCCCCGGTGGAGGCATCGGCCCTCCCCAGCCCACGCGGCCGAAGCCGTTCGGCCAAGGCAGGCCTCCCTGGGGCTTCTGGCCCTCCGCCGCCCCGGTGGTCCCCGGATCGATGCCGGTCACCAGCCAGTGCAGGAAGGTCGTCCCCGGCGCGTCCGGGTCCTCACACAGGAGTACCAGCTCCGTGGCCTCGTCGGGCACCCCCGCCCAGGTCAAGGGCGGTGAGATGTTCTCGCCCTCCCCGCTGTACCGACGGGGGATCACCGTTTTGTCGTCGAACGCGGTGCTGCTGAGTTCAATTCGGCTCATGCGCGCCGCTCTACCCGCAACGGCGGCACCGGCACCGGTCCGCACCCCGAAACGCCCGCTCGGCCGAGCCCACCCGGGCCGCCTCCGAAAGCGGGGGAAGATGGCGGTGTGCCGACGAGGATCCTGGTCGAGGGCCGTCCCGGCGCGGGCAAGACGACCGCCCTGCGTCGGCTCGCCGCGCTGCTGCCCACCCACGCGGCCAGCGGCTTCACCACGGAGGAGATCCGGCAATGCGGCGCCCGCGTCGGATTCGCCCTGGAGACCCTGGCGGGCCGACGGGACGTGCTCGCCCATGTCGACCTGCCCGGTCCGCCACGGGTGGGGAAGTACGGCGTCGACCCGGGCGTCATGGAACGACTGGCGCTGCCGTCGCTTCGGCCGGCAGCAACCGGGGAGGCAACGGGGAGGCTGGTGCTCATCGACGAGCTGGGGCGGATGGAACTGGCGTGCACGGCGTTCCGGCACGCGGTCGACGCGCTGTTCGTCGCAGAGGTCGACGTCGTCGCCACGGTCCACACGCACCGCGATCCGTTCACCGACGCCCTCAAGCGGCGTGCCGACGTCGAGGTCATCCAGCTCACCCCGGCGAACCGGGACGTCCTGCCGGGCGAGCTGGCGGCCCGGCTGCGGCAGCCCCGGACCCACGGGAGGCCGCCCTCTCACGGATGAGAGACCGCCCTCCGACCTGCTGGGACCAGAGCCGGGGCGGCAGGATGTGAAGTCGTCCGGTAGGCGTGCGGGCTGGATTGTTGGCTTCAACCCTGATAAATCATCTTGTCATGGCCATGAAGGCGATTGAACTGCACAGTATCAATCGTTGGGAGGCGTCCTTCCTGCGCGAGGAGGTGGGCGGCTATTTCACCCACGGCATCGAGTGCAGGCCGGGCGCGACGGTACTCGACGTGGGCGCCAACATCGGTGTGTTCTCGGCGGCCGTCTATGAGCGGCTGGACGGGGACGTGCGGATCTACGCCTTCGAGCCGGTGCCGCCGCTCCACGCGACACTCGACCGCAATGCTCGCGAGTTCTTCAACGGACGTCTGACCGCGCTCCCTTACGGCCTTGCGTCCCGTGACGACGAGCTCGATTTCAGCTATGTTCCGGCCGCCACGATCTTCTCGTCCTCCTCACGGGATCAGGGAAACATCGAGGCTGAGCGGCGGCGGGTCACCGCGAGCGTCGTCGAAATGATCCGCCAGGGCGGCCTGGGACCGGTCCTGCGCCGCGTACCCGCTCCCCTCCTCACTCTTCTCGTCAGCCGCAAGCTGCGGGTGATGCGGCGGCTTGAGACGCACCGGGTGAAGGTCAGGGCCCTGTCATCAGTGCTCGACGAGCAGGGCATCGACCACATCGACCTGCTCAAGGTCGATGTGGAAGGCGCCGAGCTCGATGTGCTCAGAGGCGTCGAGGAACGGCATTGGCCGCTGGTCCGCCAGGCCGTCGTCGAGGTGGAGCGCTGGCAGCAGAACCACGGCACAGTCTGCGAGGTCCTCCGCACCCGCGGCTTCACGGTGAGCACCGAGCAGGATTCGGTGCAGCAGGCCGGCGACATCGGCATGGTGTTCGCGGTCAGGCCCTGACCACGCGCAGCGCCCCAGGCACAACACTCCAGACCGAGTTGCTCTCACGGCCGGGCTGTGCTTCGCCTACCGCGCCAGGGCCTGTCCGGTGGATCACTGACCGTGGCGGTGAGCCGGGGCAGTGATCCACCACGCGTGACCGGGAACGGGGCGTCAGGCCATGGAGAACTTGGCGACGTACTCCTGGAAGGGTTCGATGCCTGCTTCCGCACGGAGTTCGTCCATCCGCTCGGGCTCTTCACACGGCCAGGGAACCGGCGCCCCGTCCTTCACGCCGGCGATCTGAGTGCCGTAGATCTGCTTACGGCCCTCGTTGACCAGCGTGCGGTCGCGCAGGAAGGCCAGCTCGCGCGGGCTGGCCGAGCCTGCCGACACCGCCTGCCGCATCAGCCGGAGAGCGCGACGCTGGACGTCGAGCTGCCGGTCGGCGTGCTGGGCGATCAGCCAGGCAGCGCGTGCGGCCTCCTCGCCGACCAGTTCCGCCGTCGGCCAGCCGTACTCGTCCATGATCTCGCCGAGCCGGTCACCGTGCCGAGCGGTCAGCCGTCGCCACGCCAGCTGCTCGGCGGGGTCATCGCTGTTCGCGCCGAGTGCGGACCGGTGATCGGCCGCAGCCATGTCCGTGAGTTCCACCGCCAGTGCGGCAACGTCGTGCGCCACTCTCAACCCCCAGGTCAGATCCGTGCTTTGTGTCCGCCCGCAAGCCTAGAGGCGCAAATCGGGTGTAAGGATCATTCCGGAGAACGGTGACAGACGCCTCCCCGCACCGGGATAATGGATCTACCCCCGAAGCCAGAGCCGGATGGCTGCGACGCTCACGGCGCCCTGGAAGTGCACGCTTGTCGAACCTCGTGGCCACATCTGGGTAGACGCGGCTCGCGAGAATGCTTGCCGAAGGAATCGCAGTCGTAGACGCTCTCGGAGAAGGAGATCCTCACCCGCGAGCAGGAGGCCGAGCAGCGCATCGCGCACGCCGTCCACGCCCTCCCCGCGGCACGACGAGCCCTCGATGAACTCCCGGCCTCGGACCGAGCGCCACGGCGCACTCGGCCGAGGGGAACTCGCCGCCATGCCGGCCGGCTCCGCGCACGGCTGGACGACGGCACCTGGCTCGCACGCCTCGTCCCACGCGGCGTCACCCATGGCACCGAGTTCCCCGACGACGCGGCCGGTCGGCGCGCTCCATGGTCCGACGCGCTCCCCGAAGCACAGGCCTAACCCAGGAAGGTCAACCGGACCTGACGACTGGGGTTGTCCCTGTTCGTGTCGACCAGGCACACCGACTGCCACGTGCCCAGTTCCAGGCGGCCGGCGATAACCGGGAGGGTCGCGTGGGGCGGGACGATGGCGGGGAGGACGTGGTCGCGGCCGTGGCCGGGGCTGCCGTGCCGGTGCTGCCAGCGGTCGTCGGCGGGGAGCAGGGTGTGCAGGGCGGCGAGCAGGTCGTCGTCGCTGCCGGCGCCGGTCTCGATGACGGCGATCCCTGCGGTGGCGTGCGGGACGAAGAGATTGAGCAGTCCGTCGCGGCCGGCTGCCGCCTCCCGCAGGAAGTCCTCGCAGTCGCGGGTGAGGTCGACGACGCGTTCCCGGGAGCCGGTGGAGACGTTCAGCATTCGGGTGGTGAAGGCATCTGACATGCCCCCATCCTGACCCATACGCCGGGTTTCACACTCGGTGGCGCGGGCGTCCGCCAGGACGGGCGTTCCGCGAGGCGAGACGCCGTTGGCCATGGAGCGGTCATCTGGCCACGTTCGACCGCATGTTGCGAACAGCTCTGCTCACCACGCGCGGTGACATCGACCTGCTGCGGGTGGCCTTCGCCGCGCATCGCCGCGGCTGCTGACGCCTTTCCCGCTCCCCCGGCCTCCTCGCTCCACCGCCTCGACCGTCAGCCGCGCTTGATGCCGGCAGGACGTGGCGGCATCGAGCCCGCCGAGCCGCATCCCCCGTGCCCCTCTCCCCTCCCCCGCGGAGCGGCCGGCACCGACGGCAAGGGCGCCGTCCCGCTCGGCGTCGGTGACCAGGAGGGCGGTTCCGAGGCCATCCTGAGGACAAGCCGCTCGTCGCCTCCGAGCAGCAGATCGCCGACACCTTCACCGCCTTGAAGCTCATCCCCGAGAAGGGACGTCTTCGCGGCGTCCGGGGGCTTCCCCGGCTGTAGGCCCGCATTTGGAATGTACCGAGTTGTTCGCCGGTGTCGTCCAGGACGAGGCGTTCGGGCCGCTTGTCGTCTTCGGTCTCGTCGGTACGGCGACCGAGCTGCTCGCCGACCATGCCGCCCGGCTCGCGCCGCTGACTGATCTGGATGTACGTGACCTGCTCACCTCCCCGCGCTGCTTCCCCCTGCTGTTCGGCTACGGTGGCACACCCGCCACTGACCTCTCCACCAGTTGGCAGAGGCCGACCTCAACCCGGTGCTGGCCGGTCCGCACGGCGTCATGGTCCTCGACGCCCGCGTGCGGCTCGTACCGCGCCATCCCCACGACCCGTATCTGCGCCGGCTGCGCTGATCGACTCGGGCGCATGGGCCGAAAAGCCCTGACCGCGGTCCGGGCGGCCCGTTGGTGCCAGTGCCCGGGGTCGCGCACGCTGGGATCGACAGCCCGTGAAGGGAGCAGGTGCGATGACTTCCGCCACCACCATCACCACGGCTCTTGAGCCCGTACACCGCGAACGGCTGATGCGCCTCGCCCGTGAGATCTCCTTCGACGCCGGCGCCCGCCTGTTCGAGGAGGGTCACCGGGCCGATCGCTTCTGGATCGTGCGCACCGGCACTGTCGCCCTCGACCTGCACGTGCCCGGCCGCCGCCCCGCCGTCGTCGAAACGCTCGGACACGGCGAGTTGGTGGGGTGGTCCTGGCACTTCCCACCCCACGTCTGGCACCTCGGTGCCGAGGCGATGAGCCCGGTACGGGCCTGGGAGTTCGACGCGGAGGAGGTGCTCGCGATGTGCGCCGCCGACGCCGAGTTCGGCCGGGCGATAGCGGTGTGGGTGGGCCGTGTGGTCGCTCAGCGGCTGCACTCCTCGCGCGTCCGGCTGCTCGACCTCTATGCCCCGTACGGCAGCGGAAGCCTGGCCTGAACCACTGGAGGAGAGCATGGACAGCAGCCCGCACCGGGTGGGTGACGTGATGACGCGTGCCGCCGTAGCGGTGGGCCGCACGGCTCTGTTCAAGGACATCGTCGAGCGCATGGAGCAGTGGAAGGTCAGTGCCCTTCCCGTGCTGGAGGGCGACGGCCGGGTCATCGGAGTGGTTTCCGAAGCCGATCTGCTGCCCAAGGAGGAGTTCCGGGACAGCGACCCTGACCGGTTCACCCAGATGAGCCGGCTACCCGACCTCGCGAAGGCCGGGGCGGTGTGCGCCGAGGACCTGATGAGCACGCCGGCCGTCACCGTCCACGCGGACGCGACGCTCCCCGAGGCGGCGCGCATCATGGCGCTGCGGCACGTCAAACGGCTGCCCGTGGTGAGCTCCGAGGGCGTCCTCGAAGGCGTGGTCAGCCGCGGCGACCTGCTGAAGGTCTTCCTGCGCACGGACAACGAACTCGCCGACGAGATCCGCCGCGACATCGTCGACGTCCTCTTCCCGGCGCCGATCGAGCCCATACACGTGAGGGTCACCGACGGCGTCGCGACGCTGACCGGGCGCGTCGGGGAATCTGCTCGGGTCGACCTGGCCACGCGCCTGGTCCGGGGCGTAGAAGGGGTCGTGGGGGTGGACTGCCATCTCACCGCCGCCGACGCGGCATGACCCCGCACGCGGCATGGCCCCCCAGTGGCCCTTGGAGCCGGCGACAGCAGTCAAGGTGACCCATCGCGATGGCGGCCTGCGCGGCGAAGCCCTGCAACATCTTGGTCTCGTGGCCGGAGAACACCGGCCGACCGTCGCTCGCGAGCGGGGCGGCAGCCGAGAAGGCAAGGCCTATCAGGGGCCCGGACAGAGGCTCCACTCACCAGCGGACCGCTCCTCCGTGGTGGGCCGATCGGCCCACCTGACGGGACCGAGGGCACCTCCCCCGGCGCCCCCCGTGGTTCCAGGCTGGAGGGGCACCGAATCATCGCGGAGCCGAGGAGTGGCGTCATGGTCCGCTATGTGTACGACTTCCAGAGCGGCGGCCGCGACATGGCCGGCCTGCTCGGCGCAAGGGCGCGAACCTGGCCGAGATGAGTCGGCTGGGCCTGCCGGTGCCGCCGGGGTTCACCGTCTCCACCGAGGCCTGCCGTACTTTCCTGACTACCGGTGAGGAGCCCGCGGGCCTCTCGGCGGAGATCTCCCGGTACCTGTCGGCACTGGAGACAACCACCGGGCGGCTGCTCGGACAGCCGGACGACCCCTTGCTGGTCTCCGTCCGCTCCGGAGCCCGCTTCTCGATGCCCGGCATGATGGAGACCGTCCTGGACATCGGCCTCAATGACGAATCCGTACTCGGTCTGGCCAAGGTGTCCGGCAGTGAGCGCTTCGCCTGGGATTCCTACCGACGGCTCGTCCAGATGTACGGCACCACTGTGATGGGCGTCGACCCCGCCCTGTTCGACGAGGCCATGACTTTGCTGAAAGCGGCTCGCGACGCTTCCGACGACCTTCGTCTTGACGCGGGTGACCTGGCCTGGCTCGTGGAAACCTACAAGCGGCTGATCCGCGACGAGGCCGGCCGAGACTTCCCGCAGTCCCCGGCCGAGCAACTGCACGAGGCGATCCTCGCGGTTTTCCGGTCCTGGAACGCCGAGCGGGCCCGACTGTACCGGCGCCGCGAGCACATCCCGGACGACCTCGGGACCGCCGTCACCGTGCAGCGCATGGTGTTCGGCAACCTCGGTCCTGACTCCGGCAGCGGCGTCGCCTTCACCCGCGACCCGGCCACCGGGCGCCCGGGCCTGTACGGCGACTACCTGCCCAACGCCCAGGGCGAGGACGTGGTCTCCGGCGTACGGGACGCTGTAGCGCTGGCCGAGCTGGAACACCTCGACCCGGTCTCCTACCGGCGGCTGCGCGACCACGCGCAGACGTTGGAGCGGCACTACCGCGACCTGTGCGACATCGAGTTCACCATCGAGCGCGGGACGCTGTGGATGCTGCAGACCCGGGTGGGCAAGCGCACGGCCGAAGCGGCGTTCGCCATTGCCGCCGAGTTGGTGGAGGAGGGACTCATCAGCGCGGACGAGGGCCTGGCGCGGGTGAGCGGCGACGGGCTCGCACGGCTCATGTTCCCCCGTTTCGACAGCGCCGCCACCGGTGAGCCGCTCGCCCATGGCGTGCCGGCCTCGCCGGGGGCCGCGGTGGGCGCGGCGGTGTTCGATTCGGCGGAGGCCGTACGGCGTGCCGCCACCGGCGAGAAGGTGGTCCTCGTCCGCGAGGAGACCACCCCCGACGACCTGCCCGGCATGGTCGCCGCGCAGGCGGTGCTGACCGGCCGGGGCGGAAAGACCAGCCATGCGGCCGTCGTCGCCCGCGGCATGGGCAAGGTGTGCGTGTGCGGCGCCCAGGACATCGCCGTCAACGGCGGGGCACGGCGCTTCACCACTCGGGACGGCACCGTCATCGAAGAGGGCACGGTCGTTTCGGTGGACGGCTCCGCCGGTGTCGTGTACTTGGGGCCGGTCCCCTTGGTCGCTTCCGCGGCCATGCGCTACTTGGAGAGCGGCGAGCAGGCCGACAGCGTGGTCTGCGCGGTGGGCCGGGCCCTGGATCACGCCGACGCCGTACGGAGGTTGGAGGTTCGGGCCAACGCCGACACCCCCGAGGACGCGGCGCGCGCCCGGCGCTTCGGGGCCCAGGGCATCGGGCTGTGCCGCACCGAGCACATGTTCCTCGGCGAACGGCGCAAGCTGGTCGAGGACATGATCGTCGCCCGTACGGACACGGACCGCGACCAGGCGCTGGCTGCCCTCCTTCCGCTGCAGCGGAAGGACTTCACAGGCCTTCTTCGGGCCATGGACGGGCTGCCGGTCACCATCCGGCTTCTCGACCCGCCACTGCACGAGTTCCTGCCCGAGCGCACCGGTCTTGCCGTGCGCATCGCCGCGATCGAAGCCGCCGGCGGACAACCGGAGCCTCACGACGTGGAGTTGCTCGACGCGGTGAACCGGATGCACGAGGAGAACCCGATGCTCGGCCTGCGGGGCGTGCGGCTGGGACTGGTGGTTCCGGGGCTGGTCACCATGCAGGTGCGGGCGATCGCCGAGGCGGTCGTCGAGCGCACCCGCGCGGGTGGCTCACCGCAGGCGGAGATCATGGTGCCGCTCGTCGGCGCCGTCGAGGAACTCCGGCTCGCCCACGAAGAGGTCACACGCGTCCTGGCCGAGGTCGGCGGGGAGACCGGCGTGACCGTCCGGTGTCCGGTCGGCACGATGATCGAGCTGCCCCGAGCCGCGCTCACGGCGGGCCGTATCGCCGAGGAGGCGGAGTTCTTCTCCTTCGGCACCAACGACCTCACCCAGACCACCTGGGGCTTCTCCCGCGACGACGTGGAAGCGGCCTTCTTCTCCGCCTATCTCGACAAGGGCGTCTTCGCCGCCTCACCGTTCGAGACACTCGACCGCGAGGGTGTGGGCCGGCTGGTCCGGATCGCGGTCGAGGAGGGCCGTGCGGCGCACCCGGGACTGGAGACAGGCGTCTGCGGTGAACACGGCGGCGACCCGGAGTCGATCCACTTCTTCCACGCCACGGGCCTGGACTACGTGTCCTGCTCCCCGTTCCGGGTCCCGGTGGCCCGTCTGGAGGCCGGCCGGGCGACGCTGACCGGCATGGACGCGAGTGACAGCAGGTGAGGGGGACGTCCGACCCCTCACCCGACCCTCATGGCACTGGAGAGCACATGCATCATGGCCGACGGTGGGAGCAGGAGGCCCCGTTCCCTGTGTGTCGCTCCACCCGCATCACACCCGACCGTCCAAGGACCGACTGGAGTCGGTGGCGGGACAGTTACTCATCTGAGAAGAAGCAGCCCATGACCCGCAAACACGCTCCCACGAACCGGCGCATCGAGCTGGACCCTGCCGAGGCGCTGCGGTTGCTGGGCAGCGTGCCGCTGGGCAGGGTCGTCTTCACCCGGCAGGCACTGCCCACGGTCCGGCCGGTCAACCACGTCCTGGACAGCGGGGACATCGTCATACGCACCCATGAGGGCGTGGCGCTGACGGCCCGTGCCGAGGAGGCCGACGACACGGGCGTGGTCGTCGCCTACGAGGCCGACGCCATCGACCCGGACACCCACCTCGGCTGGAGCGTCGTCGTCACCGGTTATGCCCACCTGGTCACCGATCCGGCCGAACTGGCGCGCATCCGGGACTTGTTGCAGCCCTGGGCGCCTGTCGAGGGCATGGACCAGGCGGTACGCATCCGCCCCGAAGTGGTCGCGGGTGTCCGCCTGACGGAGGCGGGCGCGACCACGACGTCATCCAGCTGAGCCGACCCCGGCCGGACGGTTCCGAACGGCTCGTTTCCGGAGCGGTGGGCCGTCGTGGCTCGGGCCCGGTCCGGGTGGCCCGTCAGGAGGGCCTCTCGGCCTCTGTGAGCGCGGCACTTACGGAGTCACCCTCAAAGGAGTCATCGCGACGTGGAGGTGTCCGTTATGAGCACCGGCAAACGGCTGTGGCGATGGCGGAGCAGTCCACTGCGGCGGCGCGAGGACGTCATCGAGGCCTGGATCGTCCTCGCAGTCTGGCTGGTCGTGGTGGTCTGTGGCGGCGTTGCCGCACTCGTCACGGACCGCAGCGCCGAGCACGAGTTCGCGCAGCAGCGCGCCCACCGGCATCCCGTCAGCGCTGTCCTGCTCTCCGACGCTCGGCACGGCGTCACCGCGGACTGGTCGACGGACGGCCGTGTCCAGGGACCCGTGCGCTGGAAGGCCCCCGACGGCTCCGCTCGCACCGGGCGCACGCTGGTGGACGGCGGCTTGAAGGCCGGGGCTCGGGTGACGGTGTGGCAGGACGACCGGGGCCGGCTCAGTCCGTCGCAGCCGACGGGCCGGGGTGAGGGTCATGTCGAAGCCGCGCTCTTCGGCGCCGCGGCGGCCCTCGCCGTCGCAGCCCCGGCCTTCGGCGCGGGCGCCGTCGCGCGAGCGCGGCTCGACCGGCGCCGCATGGCCCGTTGGGACCAGGAGTGGGATCTGGTGGGACCGCGGTGGGGCCCCAGGATGGGCTGATCCGCAGCGCCAGAGGCCCGCATCGGGCCTGCTGACCGGACACAGCGGGTCCTCGGCACGCGACTCGGGATCGAGGCGAGGTTCATGGACGTGACGCTGCCCCTCGGCCGGATCGCCGGTGTGCGGGTCGGCCTGAACTGGAGTGTCCTGGTCATCGTCGCCCTGGTGACCGTCGCTCTTGCGCACAGTGAGTTCCCGTCCGCCCACCCCGGCCATTCCGCCCTGCTGTACTGGGCTCTGGCACTGTTGGCGGCGATCGTCTTCCTCGCCTCGCTGCTGGCGCACGAGCTGGCGCACGCCGTGGTCGCCCGCCGCAACGGCGTGCAGGTCGACGGCATCACCCTGTGGATGCTGGGCGGCGCCGCTCGTCTGCACAGCGAGGCACCCACTCCGGGCGCCGAGCTGCGCATCGCCGCCGTGGGTCCGCTCACCAGTCTGCTCGCCGGTGGTGTCTTCGCCGGCATCGCCGCCGGGCTGCACGCGTTGCACGCGTCCGGGCTCGTCGTCGAGGCGGTCGTATGGCTGTCCGCGATCAACGTCATGCTGGCCGTCTTCAACGCGCTGCCGGCCGCCCCGCTCGACGGGGGACGGCTGCTGCGGGCGTACCTGTGGCACCGCACCGGCGACCGGCTGCGGGCCACTCGCGGGGCGTCGGCGGCGGGCCGGGGACTGGGCTGGTTCATGGTGCTGACCGGGTTCGCGGCAGTGTGGTTCGGGCACAGTCTGTCCGGCCTGTGGCCCGCGCTGATCGGCTGGTTCCTGATCGGTGCGGCGACCACGGAGGCTCGCCAGGCCGAGCTGCGGAGTGTGCTGGGCGGTGTCCCGGTCCGTCGCGTCATGACCCCGAACCCGGTCACCGTGCCGGACACCGCGACCCTCGGCGACATCCTGGCCGAGGGCCCCTTCGGCCCCTACCGCCACTCGGCCTTCCCGGTGCTGGCGGCCGACGGCTCGGTGGCCGGTCTGCTCACCGTGCGACGCGTCGAGGCGACGCCGGTCCAGGCTCGTACGAGCACGACGGTCCGGGAAGCGATGCGTCCGCTCGCCGAGATCATCACGGCCGCGCCCCAGGAGCCGATGCTCGACTTGCTGCCACGGCTGGAGGCCAGCCCCGTACGCCGCGCGGTGGTCCTCGACGAAGGGCGCCTCGTCGGCATCGTCACCGTCGCCGACATCACCCGTGCCCTGGCCTGGCCGAGCGGGCCCACCCAGGCGCAGCCGCACACCGCCGCCCCGCGTGTCACGAAGGAAGCGTGACGGACACGATGGCGGGCACCGTCCGGGTCATCACACTGCCCGGAGACCGCGTCGAGGCAAGTCACCCGCAGGCGCCAGGCGTTCGCCGTCGCGGTATGCGGCGCACACTGGCGGCCCCTCTGACGCCGATCGCACCTGAAGTGCTCATCGGTCCTCTTCCGGCACCGACCGCCGCTCGGCGAGGCGATCCGGACTCCCGGCCCGGGCTCATTCGGGCTCCGGTACGACCGCCACCGGGCAGGCCGCATGGTGCAGCACGCCGTGGGCGACTCGGCCGAGTTGGAGCCCGAAGGGGCCTTGGCGTCGTCGGGCACCGACGACGAGCAGGTCGGACTCACGGGACACCGCGATCAGGGCGTCCCGTGCGTAACCCTCGACCGTACGCCGCTGTACCTCCAACTCGGCCGGGGCGTCCCGCAGCGCCCCTTCCACCAGTTCCGCCGCCTGCGCCTCCTCCAGGTGGGCGGGTCCGCCGACCATCAGGGGATGTGCGGTCGGCTCGTGCAGTGGTCGGCGCCAAGCGCGTACGGCTTCCAGCGGGACCCGGCGCAGCATGGCCTCCTCGATCGCGAATCGTGCCGCGGCCGAACCCGCCGGCTTCTCTCCCACCCCGAGAACGATGCGGCCGTGTGTCCCTGCGCGTGCCTGGTTGTCGTGGCTTCCACGGAGCACGATCACCGGGCAGTGGGCGTGTCCCGCCACGGCGACACTGACCGAGCCGAGGAGGGCCGCCGTCACCCCGCTGCGGCCACGGCAGCCCAGCACCATCGCGAGGGCGCTGCGACTCTCGCGTACCAGGCCGTACTCCGGTTCTTCGGGCAGCACATCGGTGGTGACCTTCACACCTGGTTGCCGGTGACGGGCCCGTCGCTCGGCGGTCCGGACGATGTCCTCGGCCATCACCTCTTCGGACGGCTTACCGAGATCGGTGGCCATGGAAGCGCCCTCGTAGCGCTCCCAGAGCGAGGCGTACACCAGTCGGAGCGCCGCCCCGCGCAGGGCGGCCTCGTCGGCAGCCCAGCCCACGGCCCGCAAGCTCGGCTCTGAGCCGTCGACGCCGACGACCAGGGGAAGCTCCAGAGGCTCCCCATAGGCGTGTACGGCTGATGCACTCATGGTTTCTCCTTCTCCGGAGCGGAAGTCAGCTGTGCGCGACGACCGCGACGGGAGCGGCGATGTGGTGCAGGGCGGAGTGGGCGACATGGCCGATACGGGCACCGAACGACCTGGTACGGATGCGCCGGCCGACGACCACCAGGGAGGCGTCACGGGAGTCGTTGACGAGAACCTGCGCGGCGCTGCCGCACCGGCTGGCCTCGATCACCTCGACGTCAGGAAACTTCTGCCGCCAGGAATGCAGCACCTTGCTCAGGAGGGTGGCCTGTCCGCGTTCGAGCGAATCGTAGAGTTCGGCGTCGCCGGCGAAACGGTAGAAGGAGGTCGGCGGCTCGGGCCAGGCGTGGACGACCCGAAGGGTGGCTTTCCGCCGCGCGGCGGCGTCGAAAGCGAACTGCAGCAAGGTGTCGTCCGCTTGGTCGGTGTCGAGCCCCAGCACGACGGGCCGGAAGGGCGCCGCAGCGGACGGCACACCCGCCGGATCCATCTCGTGCTCGTCGGCGGCCTGCTCCCCCGCCCGCACCAGCACCACCGGCCGCTCGGCGCGGGCGACCACGCCCAGGCTCACCGAGCCCACCATGAACCCCTCCAGTCCACCGAGGGCCCGCGAGCCCAGGACCAGCAGCTCGGCAAAGCCCGCCGCCTCGCACAGGACGTCGGCCGGGGTCCCGGTCAGCTGCTCGGTGATCACCTCGATGCCCGGGTGGCGGAGCCGGATGCCGTCCGCGGACTCGCTTGTCACCCGCTCTGCCCAGTGCCGGTAAGTGTCGGGATCCAGCAGTGGAGTCCGGGCCACGAACCTGGGAGTCGGCTCGGAGACGTACATGATCTTGAGGGGCAGGTCGCGCAGCAGCGCTTCTCGCGCCGCCCACTCGGCCGCGGCCCGGCTCTCGGGCGAGTCGTCGACACCTACGGTGACGGTGCGGGACATGGTCTCCACCTCCCGGGACGAAGGTTCCGACACCAGCGTGGCGTCGCGGTGCCGAGACGATCAGGGGCCACCCGGCCCCATCAGGGCCCGACCGACCCTCTGCGAACGGGAAGCGATCTGCTGTGGCCCGAAGCCGCACGGGCCGGTCCGAGGGCCGTGCGGCCCCTGGCACTGCCGCTGTCCCCGGGCACACCCTGGAAGGAGCCGGACACCTCATCGAGGCCCTCACGGAGTCACCATGTACGGCACCCGTCAAATCGTCAGCGACGTGATGACCGAGACGGTCGCCGCCGTCGGCCGCCGTGCCCCCTTCAAGGAGATCGTGCAGCTGATGCAGGACTGGCAGGTCAGCGCCCTGCCCGTGATCGAGGGCGAGGGCCGGGTGGTCGGCGTGGTCTCCGAAGCCGACCTGCTGCCCAAGGAGGAACTGCGGGACGACCCCGACGCGGGCTACCTCCAGCTGCGACAGCCCGTCGATGTGGCGAAGGCCGGCGCCCTCACGGCCGACGACCTCATGTCGTCCCCCGCCGTCACGGTCAGGGCCGGCGCCACCCTCGCCGAGGCCGCGCGCATCATGGCGCACGAAGGGGTCAAGAGGCTGCCCGTGGTGGACGACGCAGGGCTGCTGGCCGGTGTCGTCAGCCGGGCCGATCTGCTCAAGGTCTTCCTGCGCGACGACGAGGACATCGCCGAGGAGGTGCGGCGGGAGATCGCCTCGTACCTCTTCCCGCCGCCGTCGGCCGTCCACGTGGAGGTGCACGACGGGGTCGTGACGCTCACCGGACGGCTCCCCGACACCGCCCTCGTGCCCGTCGCAGCCCGGCTGATCAGGGCTGTCGAAGGGGTGGTGGACGTGGAGTTCGACCTCGCTCACCACACCGCTGTGCGGTAACCGGAGGCGATATCGTCGTGGTGACTGGGTCCGGTCGGCCCTCGTGCGACCGCCGGTGACGATCGGCTCCTGAGGCAGTCGGCAGTCTGCCATCGTCCGCGAAACGTGGGATCGCCATGACCGAGATGCGGACCTTCAGCGAGCAGCCCCGATCCACGTGTTCCTGCTCGACGATCACGAGGTCGTACGGCGTGGCCTTGCCGCCCTCCTCGACGCGGAACCCGACATCAGCGTCGTCGGCGACGCGGACACCGCCGAACACGCGCTGGTCCGGGGCTTCGCCCTGCGCCCCCACGTGGCCGTTCTCGACGTCCGTGCCGGCGGAACCGGCCGGCCTCTCTCCCCGGGAAAGGGGAGTGCAGCGCCGGGTCCAGGCGGCCGTTCTCGCCTCCCACCTCGACCAGCCAAACCCCCACCTGCACGCTTCCCACCATGCCGGGAGGCCAGATCCCCCGGTGATCGGATGAGAGCGGGCGAACTCAGTCGGCGCTGAGCAGGTTCTTCACCTCGATGACGTCGGCGATCCCCTCGACCTCCGCCACGAGTCGGGCCATCGTCGCCGACGGCAGCCTCCCGGTCAGCTCCACGATCCCGTCGTGCACGGTGACGGCCACGCTCTCCCGGTCAGCCGGTGGGCAGCAGGCTTCGAGCGTGACCTGAACTTCCGCCCGGATACCGGAATCATCCCTGATCAGCGCCTGCAACAACGCGTCACGACGCACGACGCCCACGAGTCGGCCGTTGCGATCGGTGACGGGCATGCGCTTCACCCGGGACAACGCGGCGAGCCAGGCGGCCTCGGCCACCGTCGTGCCCGGCAGTACCGTGATCGCGGGACTCGTCATCAGGTCGGCGGCCGTCTCGCCCCGGGCCTTGTCGTGCATCCGGCGTTCGCGCAGTCTGCCGATGCGTCCGGGCCGGTGACCGGAGGCCTCGAACGCGACCTTGGCCAGCAGATCGGACTCCGAGACGACGCCGACGACATGGTCAGTGGTGTCCACGACCGGGAGCGCGCCCACCTGCTCGCGGGCCAGCAGCCGGGCGATGTCGCGATACGCCTGGTCCTCGCAGAGGGAAGCGGCGGGCACGTCCATCACGTCCCGCACCAGTGTCATACCTGGTTCCTGCGGGGAGCCTGGCCGGCGCGTGGGCGTCACGGTCGACGGTGCCCGCTCCTCGGTGTCCGCGTGCTCGGCCGCACTGCCGGAGTGCTTGGCCGCGGCCGAGGCGACCGCACCCAGGTAGCGGAGCAGCATGTCCTGTCGAGCCGTTTCTCCCGGGCTCCAGGCACGTGCGGAGACACCGTGCCGGGCATCGGCCCCCGCGCGGAGGTTCTCGTGCGCGTTCACAGCGGCCTCCTGACTCCGTCGAGTCGCCTACCGTCCCAGTCTCCCGTTCTCGCCGCCCGTGCCAAGAGCCGAACGGCCCTGGTGGAACGACGTAAGGGCCCTATCCGGTGCGGGGTGGGCCGGGAACGGTGAAACTGGAGGAGCACCGACCGGCAGGAGGCTGCCGATGAGCCTGCGGGACTTCCTGGAGCGGTTCCGTCCGGCGGGGGCGCCGGGGGCGTCCGCAACCGGCGTGCCTGGCGACCGCATGGCGGAGCGCGCGGCGGAACTGGAGCCTGCCCTTGCTCGGCTGACGGATGTTCAGCAGCAGGTGGCACGGATCCGGGCCGCCGCGGAGGAGACGGCAGAGGCCCTTCGACGGAACGCCGTACGGGAGGCGGAACATCTCCTGGCGGACGCGCGGGAACAGGCTCCAGAGGTTCGCCGGCAGGCCGCGGAACCCCTCCTCCGAGAAGCCCGGCAGGAGGCCGACGCGCTGCGCGCAGCCGCAGATCGTACGGCCTCGGCGATCCGCGAGCGGACCAGGGAACGCATGCCGCACCTGGTGGACCTCGCCGTGGCCGATGCCATGAGACTGGCGAGCGGGACGGTGAAAGAGCCGTGAAGGCCGGCTGGGTCGCCGGAGCGGTGCGGGCGCAAGCCCTCGTCGCACGGTATCCGGGCGCCGACGGGGCACGAGAGATCGCGCGCGGTCCGACGCTCGACGACGCCCTGCGGCACCTCGCCACGACGCCGTACGCACGGTACACGCGCACGACCGTGGGCCTTCCCGATGCTCAGCGGGCGGTGGCCGCCGGCCTCCTGTGGCATCTGCGGGTACTGGCCGGATGGCTGCCGCCCGGCGGCGCTCACCTGCTGGTTCCGCTCGCGTCGGGATTCGAGATCGCCAACGTGGTGTCCCGGTTGCCGGCACCGGAAGGTCGGCGCACCGAGGCACCGGAGCCGTACCGGCTGGGTGCCCTGGAGACGGCCTGGCGGAGCCTGGAGCGTGCCGGGACGCTCGCGGAACTGCGGGCGGCGCTCGCCGCGTCGCCTTGGGGTGACCCGGGCGACGACACTCCGTGGGCCCTGGTCACAGGCATGCGCATGGCCGCAGCGCGGCGCACCGCCGTGTCCGTCCCGCCCGCACAGCGCTGGGCTCAGGGCCGTGCGGTCCTGCTGGCCGCGCGAGAACTCTTCGTGCACCACCGTCCTCTCACGGAGTCCGTGCGTCGCGATGCGGCACGGCTGCTCGGGACACGGGCGTCGGCAGCCTCGTCCTACCGGGAGTTCCGCGACAGCCTTCCCTCAGCCGCCCGATGGGTCCTGGCGGACATCGACGAGCCCGGTGAGCTGTGGCGGGCCGAGACCCGCTGGTGGCGGACGGTACAGACCGAGGGCGCGGCGATGCTGCGGCAAGGCCAGTACGGGCCCGCGGTCGTCGTCGGCGCGGTCGCGTTGTTGTCCGTGGACGCGTGGCGGGTGCGGGCCGCGCTGGAGTCCGCGGCACGGGGTGGACGGCCCGGAGAGGCGTTCGATGCCCTGGTCTGAGGCGATGACACCGGTCCGGATGCGCCGTGTGGCGGTGGTCGTACCGCAGACGGGCCTGCGAGACGCGCTGGTGCGGATCGCCGAGGAGGGCTGCGTGGAACTGGACCGCGCCGAGGAGGCGGCGCCGGGGGCGGCGGCCGTGCGACTGCAGCGGTTGCGTGGGCAGGGAACGACGTCCGAGTCCGAGAGCGCCGCTCCGGCTGTACTGGCCGTCACGGCGCCCGATCTCGACATGCTCGGCCATCGGCGCCAGGTCGCCCTGCTGGCCGGTGAGGCCCAACTGGAGGAGCGTGCGCAGGGCGCCGTACGGCAGGGGGAGGTGGCCGCGCTGGCCGGATGGTGCCCGGCCGCCGAGGTACCGCGCGTCGCGGACCGACTGGCCGCGGCGGGCGGCGCGCTGTTGCCGTTGCCCCTGCCGCGCGGCACGGATCCGCCGACGCTGCTGCGCTCGGGCCGGGCCGCCTCCTTCACCCCCCTGGTGTCGACGTACGGCACACCGGCCTACGCGGACCTCGACCCCTCGTGGCCTGCCGGCCTGGTCTATGTCGTGATGTTCGGGATCATGTTCGGTGACGTGGGGCACGGGGCGCTGCTGATGCTCGGCGCGCTCGCCCTGCGCCTCGGGTGGCCCCGCCCCTTGGCGCGTTTCACCCGGCTGTGGCCGTTCCTGGCGGGCGCGGGAGCCGCCGCCATGGTCGCGGGCACCGCCTACGGCGAGTTCTTCGGGCCGACCGGGCTGCTGCCGGTGCTGTGGCTGAGCCCCCTGGACGCGCCCGCCCGGCTGCTGGCCGCCGCAGTGGTCTTCGGGGCCGGTCTGCTGGTGCTCGCGCATGCCGCGGGCGCGGTGAACCGCGTGCGGGAGAACGGCTGGGCCGTGGGCCTGTACGCGGCTTCCGGCTGTGCCGGGCTGCTGTTCTACCTGGGGCTCGCACTGGCCGCAGCAGGCCTGCTCCTGCACTGGCGGGCCTTGGCAGTGGCCGGGGCTGCGTGCGCCGCGGCCGGGCTGGCGCTGGTGGCCTTCGGCTTGTTCCGGGTAACGGCGGGCGGCGGCGCGGGAGTCGCCGAGACGGTGGTGCGGCTGTTCGACGTCGTCGTGCGTACCGGCACCAACACCCTGTCGTTCGCCCGGCTCGCGGCCTTCGGTCTCACCCATGCCGCGCTCGCCGACCTGGTGTGGCGCGGCACCACGGCCCTGTCAGGGCACGGCGCCGGCGGTGTCGCGGGCGCCGCTGTGCTGTTCGGCGTGGGCACGGCCGTCTCCTTCGGCCTGGAGGCCCTGGTGGCGGGCGTGCAGGCCTTGCGGCTGGAGTTCTACGAGCTCTTCTCCCGGCTCTTCGAGACCGAGGGCCGCCCGTTCTGTCCCTGGCACGTTCCCCGGGCGGAACCTGCCGACCCCGCTGCGAAGGTGATCGCATGCTCACCTGGCTGATCGTCCTGCCGGTCCTGGTCTCGGTGCTCGGTGCCGTCCGGTTGCTGCGGCGGCGCCGGACCAGACACGCATTCCGCTGGCTCCTGGCCACGAACCTCGCTCTGCTGGGCGGCGCCCTGGTCGTCCTGGGCACGGCGCTGACGGGGCCCGCACAGGCTTCGGCGCGGGCCGCCACATCCGGTGGGGTCAACGGATCCGCCTTGATCGGTGCGGCCGTCGCGGTGGCCGGAGCGTCGATCGGAGCCGCGATAGCCGTCGCCTACACGGGAGCCGCGGCACTGGCAGCGCTGAGCGAACGACCGGAGATGTTCGGCCGCGCCATGGTGATCGTCGGCTTGGCGGAAGGCATCGCCGTGTACGGGCTCGTCGTCGCGATCCTGCTGATCGGAAGGGCCTGACGATGGGTACGGTGGCCGCCATCGGCGCACGGACCAGCGTGTGCGGACTGGCGCTTGCCGGGGTCGACGTCCTCGTGGCGGAGGCCCCGGACGCCGTTCGCAGGGCCTGGCGGACGTTGCCCGGCACGGTCGGCCTGGTGATCCTCACTGCCGAGGCCGCCGATGTTTTGGGGGACGCGGCGACGGCGCCGGCACCGACCCGGCCGTTGACGGTGGTGATGCCCTCGTGACCGCGCCGGTTGATGAGCTGGACCCCGTCCGCGCCGAGCTGCTGCGCGCGGCACGAGCCGCTGCCGAGGCCACCCTGGACCATGCACGCACCGGCGCGGCCGACACCCTGCTCGCAGCCCGCACCGCGGCTGAAACAGTGCTCGCGCAGGCCCGCCGGCTTGGCGAGGCCGACGGCGCCGAAGAGGCCGACCGGGAACGGGTGCGGGCCGCGCAGG
The DNA here is from genome assembly GCF_014649495.1 of Streptomyces filipinensis. Lineage (GTDB taxonomy): Bacteria > Actinomycetota > Actinomycetes > Streptomycetales > Streptomycetaceae > Streptomyces > Streptomyces filipinensis. The sequence continues at coordinate 263,794 of NZ_BMTD01000008.1, forward strand.
AGGCCTGGGAGACGGAACTCGTGGTCCGCGCCGAGGTCTACGCGGCCCTCAGGGCCGAGGTCCGACGGGGCGTGCGCCGGGCGCTGGCTCGGGAGGGTGTGGCTGCCCGGTCACACCTTGCTGACGTGGCACGGGCCGCACTGGGCCCGGAGGCAGAGATCACGGCCTCCGCTCAAGGTGGGGTGACGGCCGAAACACCTGGCCGCCGAGTCGATCTGTCGGCGGACGCCCTTGCCGACGGTGCGCTGGACCGGTTGGGGGTGCGGGCCGAGACGCTCTGGGGACCGCCATGATCACGCCTGGCGCCCCAGGGCCTGACCGGTTCGGGGCGGGCGCGCTTGCACACGTCGCGGGCGGTGCCCCGGCCGCCGACCGGGCTGATCGCCTCCACATCCTCCGTGTGGCCGGCTCCCTCGTGGAGATCGCCTGCCCGCCCACGGTCGCCATGCACGATCTCGTCCTGCTGGGCAGCGCCGGCCTGCCGGGCGAGGTGGTCGCCATCCACGGGGACACCGCCTCCGTCCAGGCATACGAGTACACCGGCGGGTTGGCGCCCGGACACCCGGCGGATCCTCAAGGGCGGCCGCTGACGGTGCGGCTGGGCCCGGATCTGCTCGGTGGGGTGTTCGACGGCCTCCTGCGCCCTCTGGGGTGCGCAGGCGATCTTCTGACGACGAGCGGGCCGGCGACCACCGAGGCGGCTGCGTGGCCGTTCACGCCCCGGGTGGTACGAGGGGAAAGGGTCGGGGCCGGTGACGTCCTCGGGGACGTCGGCGCGCGTGTCCCACTGCGGCTTCTGGTGCCCCCGGACCTGTCGGGCGAGGTGACACGGATCGCGTCGGCGGGCGCGTACCCCTCGGACGCCCCGCTCGCCGTCGTAGGCGGAGACGAAGTGCGCATGGCTCAGTCGTGGCCGGTGCGCAAGCCGCGGCCGGTTGCACGGCGCCTGCCGGCGGACGCACCACTGAACACCGGGCAGCGTGCCGTCGACCTGCTCTTCCCCGTGGCGCGCGGCAGCACGGTGGCCGTCCCAGGCGGTTTCGGCACGGGCAAGACCATGCTGCTGCAGCAGATCGCCAAGTGGTGCGACGCGGACGTGATCGTCTACGTCGGCTGCGGCGAGCGCGGAAACGAAATGGCGGACGTCATCGAGGAGTTGGCGGAGCTGACCGATCCACGGACCGGTGGCCGGCTGGCGGAGCGGACCGTGACGATCGCGAACACCTCGAACATGCCGATGATGGCACGCGAGGCGAGTGTGCACACGGGCGCGACCGTGGCGGAGTACTTCCGCGACATGGGCCTTGACGTCGTCCTCATCGCCGACTCGACCTCCCGGTGGGCGGAGGCGCTGCGCGAGTTCGCCTCCCGCATGGGCGAGTTGCCCGCCGAGGAGGGCTATCCGGCTTCGCTCGCCTCCCAACTGGCCGCGTTCTACGAGCGGGCGGCGGCCGTTCGTACGCAGGGCGGCGCGACGGGGTCCGTCACGGTGATCGGTGCCGTGTCTCCGCCGGGCGGCGACCGCACCGAGCCCGTCACGGCCCACACCGAACGGTTCGTGCGGTGTCTGTGGAGCCTGGACCGCGACCTCGCCTACGCACGGCACTATCCGGCCGTGTCCTGGTCGGAGTCGTTCTCCCGGGACGCCGCCGCGCTGTCGGCCGCGCACGCGCGCGCCGGTGACCCCGGGTGGGCCGAGCGGCGCGGGCGCGTCGCGCGGCAGCTGGCCGAGGCGGACCGGCTGGCCGACCTCGTCGAGCTGGTCGGCATCACCGCCCTGCCGCCCCGGGAACGGATCAGTGTGCTCGCCGGGCGGCTGCTGCGCGAGGCCGCGATCCAGCAGAGCGCGCTGTCCCCGGCGGACGCCTACAGCGCCCCCGCGAAGACGGCCGCTCTGGTGGACGCCGTGCTGACCGTGGTCGACCGTTGCCTGGAGGTGGTGGACGCCGGTACCCAGGCCGAGGTCGTCGAGGCGGTCGACTTCAGCCCGTTGCTGCGGGCACGCGAGGCGGCGGGCCCCGCGGAGACAGCCCCGGTGACGGCGGCCCGCGACACCGTGCTGGCCCGGCTCGCGGAGACAGCGTGAGCGGCCCGGTGGAGGTCGAGTACACGGGCGTGCGCGAACTGCGCGGTCCGCTCGTGGTCGTCGAAGGCGTGAGCGGGGTGGGCTGGGACGAGTTCGCCACGATCGTGCTCGACTCCGGTGAACGGCGACACGGGCTGGTCCTGGAGGTGGACCGCGACCTCGCGGTGGTCCAGGTTCTGGAGGACACGGCCGGCATGAACCGCACCGGCACCCGTGTCGCCTTCTCGGGGTCGCCGATGCGGATCCCGGTCGGTGCCGGTTGGCTGGGGCGGGTGGGCAACGGGCGCGGCGAACCGGCCGACGGTGGACCGCCGGTGCTGGGCGGGTCGTACGAGGCGGTCGGCGGCGCGCCGATCAACCCGGTACGCCGGGAACCGCCGAACGACCCGGTGCTCACCGGGGTGGGCGCTGTGGATGTGCTGACCACGCTGGTGCGGGGACAGAAGCTGCCGGTGTTCTCGGCCGCCGGGCTGCCGCACCTGGAACTGGCCGTGCAGATCGCGGCCCAGGCGACCTGTGGGGGTGAGCCGTTCGCCGTCGTGTTCGCCGGGATGGGGCTCACCCACGCCGACACGGCGTTCGTCCGTGACGGGCTGGCCGCGCGTTCCGCGGCACGGGAACTCGTCCTGTTCCTCAACACCGCCGACGACCCGGTGATCGAGCGGCTGCTCACTCCGCGACTCGCCCTGACCGTCGCCGAACACCTGGCGTTCGCCCAGGGCCGCCACGTTCTGGTGGTGATGACGGACATGACGGCCTACTCGGAGGCACTGCGCGAGGTGTCCGCCGCACGTGGCGAGATACCGGCACGGCGTGCCTACCCCGGCTACCTCTACAGCGACCTGGCCTCCCTCTACGAGCGCTGCGGCAGAATCAGGGGCCGCCCGGGGTCGCTCACCATCCTGCCGGTGCTCACCATGCCCGCCGGCGACATCACCCACCCCGTCCCCGACCTCACCGGCTACATCACCGAAGGCCAGATCGTGCTGTCCGCCGATGTCCAGGCGGCCGGCACGTATCCGCCCGTCGATCCGCTGGCCTCGCTGTCGCGTCTGATGCGGAAGGGAACCGGGGCAGGACGCACCCGTGCCGATCATCCGGCCGTCGCCGCACAGCTGATCGCAGCGCTGGCCCGGTCCCGGCAGGTCGCGGAACTCGCCGACCTGATCGGCCGTGCCGCGCTCAGTCCGACCGATCTGCGCCACCTGGAGCTCCAGGACGCCTTCCGGGACCGCTTTCTCCCGCAGGGCACCGACGAGGACCGGTCGTTGGACGATTCCCTGGATCGGGCCTGGGAGGTGCTGCTGACCCTGCCGCGCAGCCAACTCGGCATGCTTCCGGCCGACCTGCTCGACACCCACGCTCCACCGCGGCGCGAGGAACGGAGATGAGTCCGCAGGGACGCCGCGTCGCGGCAGGGCGGGCCGGGCGCCTCCGGCTGCGCCGCGGTCTCGCCACGGCGCTGCGCGGAGCGGACCTGCTCGAACGCAAACTCCGGCTCCTGCTGGACCGCGAGCGCACGGCACGCCGGGCTGCGGAGGACGCGCGCCGGGTGTGGGAGGAGAAGCTGGCCGACGCGGACACATGGCTGCTGCGCGGGGTGCTGCTCGGAGGCGAACGCGCGCTTGCCGAGGCGGCGCCCGCTGACCGGGCTCGCGTCGACATCCGGTGGGCCGCGCTGATGGGCGTACGCCACCCGGCGGCCGTGGAGTGCGCAGCGCCCATACGCTCCCCGGCGGAGCCGACCCCCTCCAACACCGCGCTCGCCCACGCCGAAACGGCCTCCCGCGCCGCGGTCCGCGCGGCGGCGGAACTCGCCGTCCATCAGGCAGCCGCCGACCTGCTCGCCGCCGAGGCCGAACGGACACGGCAGCGAGTCCGTGCCCTCCGCAGACACTGGATCCCCCGCCTGCGGGCCGAACTGGACGCTGTGGAACTGGCGTTGGAGGAGGCGGAACACGAGGAAGCGGTACGACGCCGCTGGGCCGCCACCCGCACGGACCGATGATGTCTGCGCCACGGCTCACCGACAGCGGGCCCGGACAGGGCCCGCCGGACCTCACCGGACGGTGTCAGTCGCGGTGCCGGATCTCCACGTGCTTCGCCTCCGTCTTCTTGGCGCCCAGGCCCACACTGACGGTGAGCATGCCGTCGGTGTACTCGGCCCTGACGTCCTCCTCGTCGGCACCGGCCGGCAGCGACACGCTGCGGCTCATCGCTCCGTACCGGATCTCGCTGCGATTCCCCGCGGGAAACCCCTCCGCTGGGACCGTGCGGTCCCTCTCGTTCGCTGCACGGGCCGGAACCGGGCGGCCTCGCAGGAGACTCAGTCGTTCCAGCTCCACTCGGCGACCTCGGGCAGGTCGGTGCCGTGCTCGCGGATCCAGGCCTGGTGCCGGACGCGGGTATCGGCCATTGCCTGCCGCACGGCCGCGGCCCGGACGGCGAGACCCGGAACGCGGTCGATGACGTCCATGACGAGCCGGTACCGGTCGAGGTCGTTGCGGACGACCATGTCGAACGGGGTGGTCGTGGTGCCCGACTCCTTGTAACCGCGCACATGAAGGTTCCTGTGGCCGGGGCGGCGGTAGGCGAGGCGGTGGACGAGCCACGGATAGCCGTGGTAGGCGAAGATCACCGGTTTGTCGGTGGTGAACAGGCCGTCGTACTCGAAGTCGGGCATCCCGTGCGGGTGTTCCTCGTGCGGCAGCAGCCGTGTCATGTCGACCACGTTGACCACCCGCACCGCCAGAGTGGGCAGGTGCCGGCGTAGCAACTGGGCCGCCGCCAGCACTTCCTGCGTGGGCACGTCACCGGCGCAGGCCAGGACGACGTCGGGTTCGCCGCCGTTCTCGGTCCCGGCCCACTCCCAGATCCCGGCGCCGCGCGCGCAGTGGACCCGGGCCTGTTCGATCGTCAACCAGTCGAAGCAGGGCTGCTTGCCCGCCACGACCACGTTGACGTAGTCGCGGCTGCGCAGGATGTGATCGGCCACGCACAGCAGGGTGTTCGCGTCCGGCGGCAGGTAGACGCGGACCACTTCGGGGCTCTTGTTGAGGACGTGGTCCACGAAGCCGGGGTCCTGGTGCGAGAAGCCATTGTGGTCCTGGCGCCAGACGTGCGAGGTGAGGAGATAGTTGAGCGAGGCGACCGGTGCGCGCCAGGACAGCTCACGTGAGGTCTTCAGCCACTTGATGTGCTGGTTGACCATGGAGTCGACGATGTGCACGAACGCCTCGTAGCAGGAGAACAGTCCGTGCCGGCCGGTCAGCAGGTATCCCTCCAGCCAGCCCTGGCAGAGATGCTCGGAGAGGATCTCCATCACGCGGCCGTGCCGGTCCAGGTGCTCGTCCACCGGGAGCATCCCCGCCTGCCAGGCCTTTCCGCTGGCTTCGAAGACTGCCTGAAGACGGTTGGAAGCGGTCTCGTCCGGGCCGACCAGGCGGAAGTCCCGACGCAGCCGGGTGTCGTTCATGACCTGTGCGAGCAGGGCGCCGAGGATCCGGGTGGGCTCGTGCAGCGTGGTACCCGGCTTGTCGACGGGCACGGCGAAGGCGTCCGGGGAGGGCAGTGGAAGCTCGCGGACGAGTAGACCACCGTTGGCGTGCGGGCTCACCCCGAGGCGCTTGGCTCCGTCGGGGACGCAGGCGAGGACGCCGTCGCTCGGGCGGCCGTCCGCGCCGAACAGCTCCTCGGGGCGGTAGGAGCGGAGCCACCGCTCCAACTGCTCCAGGTGAGCCGGGTTTTCGCGGACGGAAGCCAGGGGTACCTGGTGGGCACGCCAGGTACCCTCGACCGGTTCGCCGTCCACCTCGGCCGGCCCGGTCCAGCCCTTCGGAGTACGCAGCACGATCACCGGCCAGTGCACGCGCTCGGTGATTCCGTCGTCCCGGGCCCCGCGCTGCGCCAGGGCGATCCGGTCCAGGGCGTCGTCGAACGCGGCGGCCATGGCGCGGTGCACCGCCATGGGATCGTCTCCGGTGACGTGGATCGGTTCGTAACCGTAGCCCCGCAGCAGCCCGTCGAGTTCGTGCTCGGGGAGCCGGGACAGGACGGTCGGGTTGGCGATCTTGTAGCCGTTGAGGTGCAGGATCGGCAGGACGGCGCCGTCGTGGACGGGGTCGAGGAACTTGTCGGAGTGCCAGGAGGCGGCGAGCGGCCCGGTCTCCGCCTCGCCGTCACCGATCACGCAGGCCACCAGCAGGTCCGGGTTGTCGAAGGCGGCACCGTAGGCGTGTGCGAGGGAGTAGCCCAGTTCGCCGCCCTCGTGGATCGAGCCCGGCGTTTCCGGTGCCACGTGGCTCGGCACACCGCCGGGGAAGGAGAACTGCCGGAACAACCGCTCCATGCCCGCCTTGTCCCGCGAGACGTCGGGATAGGTCTCGCTGTAGCTGCCTTCCAGCCAGGATCCGGCGAGGACGGCGGGCCCGCCGTGGCCCGGACCCCAGACGCACAGCGCGTCCAGTCCGCGCGCTTTGATCACACGGTTGAGGTGGGTGTACACGAGGTTCAGACCGGGCGAGGTGCCCCAGTGGCCGAGCAGCCGCGGCTTGATGTGCTCGGGCCTGAGCGGTTCGGTCAGCAGCGGGTTGGCCATGAGGTAGATCTGGCCCGCCGCCAGATAGTTGGCAGCGCGCCAGTGGGCGTCCAGGGTGCGCAGTTCCTCGTCGGTGAGTGCGGTGGCGTCCGGGTGGGCGGCATGGGACATGGGCACCTCGGTGTGTTGTTTTGTCAGCCGTTCCGCGTGCGCTGCGGAAAGGTCCGGCCCCGTCGGCGTCCATTGCACCCCGTCCGGTCCCTGGGCGCTGGGGCCTAGTAGCCCATACGCGGGGCCTGAGGGCCCCATTTCCTCCTACACGGCCGCGACGAGACTGGGACCGAGGAACCTCGGCCCCGGCGGCGACAGCCATGTCCGACGTCACCACCACCGACCTCTACGAAGTGACCATGACCATGTCCTACCTCCGGGTGGAGAGGGACGACGCCGAGAGGTTCGCGGCCGCCTTGCACCGGCCTGCCCGGGACCTCGAACCGCTTCGCGGCCTGTCCTTCGCAGGCGAGGTGCGCGCGGTCGGAGGGGCATGTGCTCTTCGCCGGTGAGCCCTGCTGGAGGTGACCGCACCACTCCCTCAGGCCCAGCTCGTCGAGACGTACCTGCTGAACCAGCTCTGCCACCAGACGGTGGTGGCGTCCAAGGCGGCGCGTTGCGTCCTCGCTGCGGCCGGCCGACCGGTCGTATCTTCGCGCTGCGCCGCACGTACGGCCCGCGGGCGGGGCTGCAGGCCGCCCGGCTGGACGCCATGGTGGGCTTCGCCGGCACCAGCGACGTGCAGGACGCGCGCAAGCGGTTCCGCGAGGACTTGGCCGATCTGCCCGACTCGGCGCGCCGGATCGAGAATCCCGAGCCGGTCCGGCCGGTGCGGTCCGAGTCACTCGACCATCTGACGGCCTCGGTACAAGCCGACATCGAAGCCCGGCTGTGCCCGGAGGACCGCACCGCACCGTCGGACACAGCGGACCGCCGTTCCGCCACGCTCTCGGTCCCCCCGGACACTGATCGGACACGTGACGGCGGAGGGTTCGACGGGCCTCCGACGGGGACCATCGGCCCCTGGCAGGCCGACACCACCGTGGCCTTCCATGGAAGTGGCGGCGGCATCCCCCCGCGCCACCGCAGGGAGGAGGCGACGAGCGATGTCCGCTCCCGCACCAGCAACGAAGAACGCTGAGGCCGAAGCCCCCACCGGCTCAGAGGCAACCAGGGCCTCCACTCGCGTCCGCGTGGGCGACGAGATCGTGGTACGCGGGACCACGGCCGGGGTCGTCGCACGAGACGGCGAGATCGTCGGACTCCACCATGAGGACGGCACCCCGCCCTACGACGTGCGGTGGGCCGAGGACGGACGAGTGACCCTCTACTTCCCGGGTCCTGATGCGTACATCCGGCACTTGGTGACCGGAGGCGATCATGTCCGGGCCCGGTGAACGCCGACCGGTCGTGGTGGGCGTCGATCCCGATCCCGTCCACCGGATGGCACTGGTCTGGGCGGCCGACGAGGCCGCCCGCAGACGGCTGCCGTTGCGCGCCGTCCATGTGGAGGGCGTGCCCACCAGGGGGTACCGGAGGCAGGAGGTCCCGCCGTCCTGGGAGGAATGGAACGAGGCGCTGCACAAGGCCGGCGAGCAGGTGCTGGGGCAGGCCGTGGACTTCGTCTCGGCCCGGCACCCTCAGCTCCAGGTCGACGCGCTGCTCGCGGAGGGCGACCCGGTGTGGGTGCTGCGCGAGCAGAGCCGCGATGCCACCTCCCTCGTGCTGGGATCGCGGCACCTGAGCCGGAAGCAGGAGGTGTTCGGCTCCGCGTCGGTCGCTCTGCCGGTCATGGCCCGTACGCACTGTCCCCTGGTGGTCGTCCCCGAGCCGGAACACGTCACCGAGGAACCCCCGTACTTCGTCGTCGGCGTGGACGGCAGCGAGCACTCCGCCGCTGCGGTCGACCTGGCGTTCGAGGAGGCAGCCCTGCGCGGCGCCCGGCTGCGGGCCCTGCTCGTCTGGGAGCCAGGACCGCTGAGAGTCTTCGACGAGCACCAGCCGCAGCAGGAGGCCCGTCGGCTCCTCTCCGAGATCGTGGCAGGACGCCAGGCCCGCTATCCCGAGGTGGACCTGCACCACGAAGTGCTCGTCGGGCATCCCGTCCAGGTGCTCACCGACGCCTCGGCCCATGCGCTGGGCCTGGTGGTGGGGACCCGGGGCCGCGGAGGCTTCGCCGGCATGCTGCTGGGCTCGGTCAGCCAGGGCGTGCTGCACCACGCCCGTTGCCCCGTCATCGCCGTACCGACCCGCGAGTGAACCGGCAGACCGGCACGAAGGGAAGCCGCCGTGACTGCACAACCTCTCGACGTGGACACCGTCGCCGGGCTCGTGGCGGACGCCGCGGCGGCGCCCTCACTGCACAACGCCCAGCCCTGGACCTTCCGCTACCTGCGGGACATCGGGGTCCTTCGGCTGTACGCGGACCTGGAGCGGGCACTGCCGCGAACCGACCCCGAGAACCGCGGCCTGCACGTGGGGTGCGGCGCCGCGCTGCTCAACCTGCGCGTGGCCGCCGCGGCAGCCGGACTCGCGCCGGTCGTCCGGTTGCTACCGGACCCGGCCTGCCCGGATCTCCTCGCCGAGGCGCACCTGTGCGGCACGGGAACCCCCGACGGCGCGCTCGCCCGGCTGAGCCCTGCGATCCATCGCCGTCACTCCAGCCGCTTCCCCTTCCGCGAGGAGACCCTCCCCCTCGACGTGCAGGAGACGTTGCAGGAAGCTGCGCTCGCCGAGGGCGCACAGCTGCTGTTCCCCGGCGCATGGCACGTGCAGTCGATCCTGGAGCTGGTAGGGGACGCCGAGGGCAGGGAGGCGCTGGCGCCGGACGTGCGTGAGGAGACGGCGCGCTGGGCGCACACCGGCTCTTCCGGCAGCGCCGGGGCCGTTGACGGCATCGCCGCCGAGGCTTTCGGTCCTCGGCAGCGCCACACCACGGTCCCCGTGCGTGACTTCGCCGTCGGTCGTCCGGTGCCCGAACGCGGCTGGGCGCCCTTCGAGAGGGAACCGAACATCGCCCTGCTGGGTACGGCCCACGACGGGCCCGCGGACTGGTTGTCGGCCGGTCAGGCTCTGGAACGGGTCCTGCTCCAGGCCACGACGGACGGGCTCGTCGCCTCGGTCACGTCCCAGCCCCTGGAGTGGCCCGAGATCCGGTGGGCCGTCCGCGACCCCGTCTCCGCGATGGCCCATGTCCAGATGGTCATCCGGCTCGGTCACGGCCCCGAAGGCCCCGCGAGCCCACGGCGGGCTGTGGCCGAAGTGCTCGACGTTCTCTGAGTCCGGGCCCTCGAACCGTGGGACAGCGAGGAGGAGCGCATGAAGGTCTCCGAGGTGATGACGGCTCCTCCGGTGTGCGTGGCGCCGAACGCCACCCTGGCCGAGGTGGCCCTGCAGATGGCCGAGACCGCCGTCGGGTCTGTGCTGGTGGTCGAGGACGGAGCACTGCACGGCATCGTCACCGACCGCGACCTCGCCGTTCGTGGCATGGGCGGCGGCCTGGACGCGAGGGCCCGGGTGGACGCGGTGATGTCGACCCGCGTCGTCACGGTCGAGGCCGTCGAGGATCTAGGGGCTGCCTATCGCACGTTCCGTCGCACGGGGGTCCGTCGGCTTCCGGTCCTGGACGCGGGCCGGGTGGTGGGGGTGCTGACGATCGACGACCTCTTCCTCGACCTGTTCCGGCGGTTCGCCGACCTGCTGGGGCCGGTGGCCTGGAGCGTCCTGCAGGAGCCTCCGGGACCGCCCCAGGAGGCCGGAGCCCCGGATGCACCCTGAACGGACCCGGCAGGGCACGACCGCACTTCACGAGGACGGTCCGGCGGCGGGCAGCGGGGCCGCAGTGCAGGTGCCGGCCCCGGAGCGGCCGAGCACCCCTGTGCCGTCGATCCCCTCCCTGCCGGTTCCCGCGGTCTTCACCGCCCTGGAAAGCTCCCCGCGCGGTCTGACACCGGCCGAGACCACCGCCCGACGGGACCGCTACGGCCCCAACGAACTGCCCGGAGCGAGCCACGGCCAGGTATGGCGCCGGCTGCTCGCCCAGTTCACCGACCTCTTCGCGGTCGTCCTGCTGGTCTCCTCGGCGATCACGTTCCTCGCCTACTGGCTGGGACAGCCCCGGGACCCGGCCACCCTGCAACTGGCCCTGGCCATCTTCGCTGTGGTGCTGCTGAACGCCGGCATCGGTTTCGCACAGGAGTACTCCGCCGAGCGCACCGCGGAGTCCTTGCAGGCGATGGTGCCGCACACCTGCCGGGTACTGCGGGACGGGGAGCGGCGGGAGCTGTCCGCGCGGGATCTGGTGCCGGGCGATGTGGTGGTCCTGGAGGCCGGGGACGCGGTGCCGGCCGACTGCCGGCTGGTCGAGGCTCAGGAAGCAGCCGTCAACAACGCCGCACTCACCGGTGAGAGCGATCCCGTCACCCGCATCGCGGAAGCCGTGCCGCCGGGGCCTCCGCTGGAGGCGCGCAACTGCGTCTTCATGGGCACCGACCTGGTCGCCGGCACCGGCAAGGCCGTCGTGTTCGCCACCGGTACGGCCACCGAGTTCGGGCGCATCTTCCGGCTCACCGCCGCCGCCCCGAGGCAGCAGACCCCCCTGCAGCGGCAGGTCGCCGTCATGGCCCGCCGGGTCGCGGGCGTGGCCCTTGCGACCGGTGCTGCCCTGTTCGCGGTGCGCGTGCCCAGCGGACAGCCGTTCGTCGACACGTTCGTCTTCTCGCTGGGAGTGATGGTCGCTCTCGTGCCCGAGGGGCTGCCGGCCACGCTCTCCGTGTCGCTGGCGATCGGTGTCCGTCGCATGGCCCGCCGGCACGCACTGGTCAAGCAGTTGCTCGCCGTGGAGGCGCTGGGTTCGACCAGCGTGATCTGCACCGACAAGACGGGCACGCTCACGCAGGCCGAGATGACCGTCGTGCAGCTGTGGGCGGACGGGGTGTCGCACGCCGTGTCGGGGGTGGGGTACGCGCCGGTCGGTGAGATCACCGACGCCCCGCCCGTACGGGAGCTGCTGCGCGCGGCGGCTCTGTGCAGCAACGCCCGACTGGTGCGGCCCGCCGGGCGGGACGCGTGGCGGGTGCTGGGAGACACGACCGAGGGTGCGCTGCTGGTGGCGGCCATGAAGGCCGGTCTGGACCCCGCCGAGGAGGAGATGCGGGCACCCCGGGTGGGGGAGTATCCCTTCGACTCGGCGCGGAAACTGATGAGCACCGTCCATCGCGACAGCGACGGGACGTATTTCGCGTGTGCCAAAGGCGCCCCCCTCGAACTGCTCACCCGCTGCGACGCCCTCGGCCACGGTGACGGGAAGACGCCGCTGACGGAGGCCGATCGCAGCCGTGTGGCCGCAGCCGCGGACGGCATGGCCGGGCAGGGCCTGCGCGTGCTGGCGGTCGCACGACGGCAGGTCTCCGGGCCTCGGCCGCCGATCGCGGATGTCGAGTCGGAGCTGACCCTGCTGGGGCTCGCCGGGATGTACGACCCGCCCCGGCCGGAGGTACGGGACGCGGTGGACGCGTGCCGACGGGCCGGGATCCGCATCGTCATGGTCACCGGTGACCATCCGCTGACCGCGGAGGCGGTCGCCCGTCGCGTCGGCATCGTGCGCGAGGCGGCTCCGGCCGTGGCGACCGGCACCCAGCTGGACACGATGGACGACAGCGGGCTGGACGACCTGCTGACCGGCTCCACCGAACTGTTGCTGTGCCGCGTCAGCCCCGAGCACAAGATGCGGGTCGTCACCGCGCTGCAGCGGCGCGGAGAGGTCGTAGCCGTCACCGGCGACGGGGCCAACGACGCCCCGGCCCTCAAGCACGCCGACATCGGCGTCGCCATGGGCGCCTCCGGCACCGACGTCGCCCGCGAGGCCGCCGTGATGGTGCTGCTCGACGACTCCTTCGCCTCCATCACCACCGCGGTGGGACTGGGCCGTTCGGTCTACCGCAACATCCGCAAGTTCCTGATCTACCTCTTCAGCCACAACATCGCCGAACTCATGCCGATCCTCGCGGCGACCTTCGCCGGTTTCCCGCTGGTGCCGATCACGGCCGTGCAGATCCTCGCCATCGACCTCGGCTCCGACGTGCTGCCCGCCCTCGCGCTCGGCGCGGAACCGATGGAACCCGACGTCATGAACAGCCCGCCGAGGCCCCGCCAGGAGCGGCTCTTCTCGGCCGCCGTCATGGGCCGCATCCTCTTCCTGGGGGGTATCCAGGCCCTCGGCGTGTGCGCCGTCTTCTTCTGGCACATCCACGCCTCCGGCATCCCCTACGCGGACTTCACCCAGGACGACCCCGTCTACCGCGAGGCGATCACCATGGTCCAGGCCGGCATCGTCGTCAGCCAGTTCTTCAACGCCCTCGCCGTGCGCACCGACCGGCAGAGCGTCTTGCGAGCCGGTCTGCTGAGCAATCCGTGGCTGCTGGCCGCCGGCTGCTTCGGCATCGGGCTGATGGCCGCCATCAGCTACGCGCCACCGCTCCAGGCCATCTTCAACACCGCGCCGCTGACCCCAGCCGACTGGGCGGTCCTGGTGGCGTTCGGAGCACTGCTGCTGGCGGCCGAGGAACTCCGCAAATGGACGCTGCGCCGCCGGAGATCATCCCCGAAGGGAGGAACGCCATGAGAGTGATCATCGCGGGCTGCGGTCGGCTCGGGGCCACCCTGGCCACGCAACTCGTCACCGAGGGCCATGACGTCCGCCTCATCGACCACCAGCCCAAAGCGCGGCGGAGGTTGCCACCGGGCTTCCCCGGCGCCTTCCACGTCGGCAACGGCTTCAGCCGCTCCGCGCTGGAATCGGCCGGCATCGCCCATGCGGACGCCTTCGTCGCCGTCACCTCCGGAGACAACAGCAACATCGTCAGCGCGCGCACCGCCAAGGAGACGTACCGGGTCCCGATCGTCCTCGCCCGCATCCACGATCCACGCCGCGCCGACATCTACCGGGACCTGGGAATCCCGACCATCTCCAGCGTCCGCTGGGCCGTGGGCCGCATCCACCAGATGCTGCTGCACCGGCACCTCACACCCGAGGTCTCCTTCGGCAACGGCGAGACGCTCCTCGTCCGCTCCCAGCTGCCGTCCTATCTCACCGGACGGCAGGTCACGGAGTTCGACGTCGACGGCGAGATCCGGGTCGTGGAGATCACCCGTGGCGGCCGGTCGCTGCTCCCCGCACGCGGTGTCCTCGCCGAGCCCGGCGACCTCGTCACCTTCGGTGTCGCCGCAACGGCGCTGGGCCGGCTGAGCGGCTTTCTCGACAAGGAGCTGGGAACGTGAAGGTCCTGATCGCGGGCGCGGGCCGACTCGGCACCCAGATCGCCCAGGTGCTGTCCGCCGCCCGTAACGACGTCACTCTCGTCGAGTACGACGACGAGCGCGTGGCGGAACTCGGAGGCCTGCCGCACGTGCGCCTCGTGGCGGGGGACGCCTGCGAGCCGGGCCTGTTGGAGAGCGCGGGCGCGCTGGCCTGCGATCTCGTCATCGCGGTCACCGGCCGCGACGAGGACAACCTGGTCATCAGCCTGCTGGCGAAGCGGCAGTTCGGGGTGGGGCGGGTGGCCGCGCGCGTCAACGAGGCGGAGAACGCCTGGCTCTTCGACCAGCGGTGGGGCGTGGACGCGGCGGTGCCCGCCGCCACCCCGCTGATCTCCCTCATCGAGGAAGCCACCGGGGCCACGGACACGGTGGCACTGCTGCGGCTGAGCAAGGCCGGTGTCGAGGTCATCGAGACCGCGATCACCGAACGGTCCCGGGCCGCCGGTCACACGCTGGGCGAGGTCTCCCTGCCCGCCGGCACCGTGGTCGCCACCGTCGTACGGGGCGGGCAGCCCACTGTCCCGGGTCCCGAGGTGCGGCTGCTCCCCGGCGACGAGTTGCTGCTCGTGTCGCACGCGGCGACCGAACAGGAGATCCACGCGGCCTTCCAGTGAGCTGCCCCGGCGCCGGACCGGCCCGACGTCACTGCTTCTGGCAGCGCACGATCACGACGGGGCAGCTCGCATGCTGCGACACATGCTGGCTGACGGAACCGAGCAGGGCGCGGGCGAATCCGCCCCTGCCCCGGCTGCCGACGACCAGGACCTCGGCTCCTTCGGCTGCCCTCAGCAGGACGTCGGCGGGGTTTCCGTGCACCACGTGGGTCCGGACCGCGTCGGCAGCTCCCGCGCCGAGCACATCGGTCAGTTCCTGGCTCATCTTCTGCCGGGTCTCGTCCTCGTCGACGTCCATGTCCACGGCGGGCGCCGACCAGCCGTACAGGCCCGGCAGCTCCCACACCGCGACCGCGTCCACGGTGCCGCCGACCAGGCCGGCATAGCGCACTGCCCAGCGCAGGGCCTCGTACGAGGACTGCGACCCGTCGACACCGACCACCACCCGGCGCTCGGAGGCATCCTTGTCCATGCGTCCCACCTCTCCTTCGTCTGTGCCCGCCGGGCCGGTGCACCTCTGTTCTCCACGCTGCGGGCCTCCTCGCCGGACCGCCAGAGATGAGCATCCAGCGGCATGACGGACGACGGGAGCGACGGTGCCGTCAGCGCCCGAACCTTCACTGCCGTTCGGGCACGACCGCGACCGGGCACCGGGCATGGTGCAGGAGTGCATGGCTCACGCGGCCGAGCTGGAATCCGAAGGCGCTCGTCCGGCGCCGGGCCCCGACGATCACCAGGTCGGCAGCCGCCGACCGGTCCACGAGGACCTTGGCGGCCGGTCCCTCCGGCGTCGCCGGGCGCGTCCGGACATGCGGATACTCGGCGATCGCGGCCTTGAGCCGGGCGTCGACGACAGCGGAGGCACGCTCCGCGTACGTGTCCGCCGGCCCTCCTGTACCTATCCTGTTGCCGTTCCTGTCGAAGGCGGGCCTGCGCCAGGCATGCACCACGTCCAGGACACAGCCGCGCACCTCGGCCTCCCGGAAGGCGAACCGCACGGCCTCGGTGCTGGTGTCGTCGGCGTCACCGATGCCCAGCAGGATCCGCTCATGCGTGCCCGCGAGCCCCGCCGGATCGCCCCGGACGACGATCACCGGGCAGTGCGCCCGAGCCGACACGGCCAGACCTACCGACCCGAGAAGCAGTCCCTTGACCTCGCCCCGGCCACGCGAACCCGTCACCAGCGTGATGGCCTGGCCACTCTCGTGAACAAGAGCGGCCACCGGGTCCTCCGGGATGATGTCGGTGGTGACCTTGACATCCGGGTTGCGCCGTTCGGCACGATCGGCCGCCGAAGCCACGATGTGCTCGGCCAGCACCTGCTCGGAAGGGCGCCCCAGGCCCACCGAAGGAAGGCCGAGCTCATAGCGCTCCCACAGGGAGGCGTACACGAGCCTCATCGGAGCACCGTGGCGCACGGCCTCGTCCACGGCCCAGCCGACCGCCGTCAGAGACGAGTCCGATCCGTCGACGCCCACCACCAGGGGAAGTGTCACCGTCCCCACCGCCTTTCATGGGGCCGTCTGTCATAAAGCACGGGGGGACCTTCACCGTCGCACCCCGTCGCCGCGGTCGCGAGGGCGCTTCGGCCCGCACCGGAGGACCATCGGCCCCCTACTGCTCGCGGTCTTGTCCGTGCGCCTGTCGAACAGAGGCGGCGACCCGGTCGATCAACTCGGGAAGCGCCGACCGCACCACGCCGCTCAGCCCCTCGCCCACTTCCACGTCGGCCACTTCCATGGCGTGCACCACCAGTCTCGGCGGCAACTGGTCGAGGGCCGCCGCCAAGGCCAGGCACTCCCCCAGGCCGAGTGCGTGCGTGCTCGCCGTGGCCGCTGTCCAGGAGGCCGCGTCGGCCGCCGAGAGGACGTGCAGCTCCCCCGGCCGGGTCGGCCGCGTCCGGAGCGCTTCCACCACGACCACCGTGTCTGCGCCGCGCCACAGGTCGAGCATGCGGGCGGGTTCACCGTCGCTGACCGCCAGGACGGTTCCGTCGGGAACCCGGGCCCGCAAGGCCTCCACGGCTGCCGGGCCGACACCGTCGTCGCCACGCAGGGGATTGCCCACGCCGATCACCACGACCCGCCGGCTCATGCGCGTTCCACGGTGACGTCGAGGAAGTGGGCGGCACAGGAGATGCAGGGATCATGGTTGCGGATGGCCCGTTCGCAGAGACGAGTCAGTTCCTCGTCGTCGGCGGCCGGCCCGGGCCCGTCGAGGCGAGCCTGGACGGCTCTGCGCACGTCCTCCTCGATGGCCGTCTGGTTCTGGGCCGTGGGCGGGACGATACGGGCCTCGGTGAGCGTGCCGTCCTCCGTGAGCGCGTAGCGGTGGTACAGCAGCCCCCGGGGCGCCTCGGTGGCCCCGGCGCCGGACCCCTGGCGCGGCAAAACCTCGACGGCCGGCCGGGGAGGTCGTTCGTATCCGTCGATGATCCGCAAGGCCTCCTCTACGGCCTGCACCACTTCGACGGCCCGTACGACGATGCTGCGGAAGGGGTTGTCGCAGATGGCGCCGGCCCCGGGATCACCGAGACCGGCTTCCCCCGCCGCCTCGGCAGCCACGGGATGCAGCCACTGGCCGTTGATCGCGTAGCGGGCCAGCGGGCCGGTGAGGTAGCGGCGGCCGTCGAGCGTGGCCGTCAGGGCGGTGGAGTGGGGTACTTGCCCTTCCCGGACGTGCTGTTCGAAGTCGGACAGGGGGACCGAGTGCGGCGCCCGGCCGTTGTCGGCAGCGGCCATGACCGCCGGTGTTCCGGTGTCGACGGCGTACCGGCCGGGGTCGCTCAGCGCCAACAGGTCGTGGTCGCACACCGCGTCGGGGAAGTCGAACGCCGCCACCCAGCGGACGGTCTCCAGCGCGTCGTCCCGGGCTTGCCGAAGCCGCTCCGCCAGCGGGCGCAGCTCGTCCGGTGCGGGCGTCCGGTAGAAGCCGCCGATCCGGACGTTGACCGGGTGGATGGGGCGGCCGCCGAGCTGTTCGACGATCGCGTTGCCGGCCTGCTTGAGTCTCAGGCCGCGCTCGACGGCCGCTCGTTGGTCGCGGGCGAGTTCCACGACGTCGGCACGCCCCAGGAAGTCCGGGGCGTGCAACAGGTAGATGTGCAGGGTGTGGCTCTCGATCCACTCGCCGCAGTACAGCAGGCGGCGCAGCTGCGCGAGGGGGCCGTCGACCGTGACGCCACAGGCGTTCTCGATCGCCTGGCAGGCGCTCATCTGGTAGGCGACCGGGCAGATGCCGCAGATCCGGGCGGTGATGTCAGGGGGTTCGGTGTGGCCCCGGCCGGTCAGGAAGGCCTCGAAGAAGCGTGGGGGTTCGTAGATGCGCAACCGCGTCTCGGCGACCGTGTCCCCCTCGACGCGCAGGTGGAGGGCAGCCTCGCCTTCCACCCTGGCCAGCGCGTCCAGCCGCAGGACGCGGGTTCCGCGATGGTTCATGCGAGCCTTTCCGGGCGCGGGTCCGTCAGGCCGGAGGGCCCTGTCGCTCCTCGGCCGCGAGGTCGGGTACGGGGGCATATTCCGGCGACGCGGCGTTGAAGGTGCGGAAGACACGCTGGACGTCCCGCTCGCTCATCCCGTCGTGGCGCAACTGGGCGATCATGGAGCGCAGGTTGGGTTTGCTCGACGGTCCGAAGCAGCCGTAGCAGCCGCGACCGTAGGCGGGGCAGATGGCACCGCACCCCGCGTGCGTGACCGGGCCCAGACAGGGGGTGCCGTGGGCCACGGTGATGCAGGTGGTGCCGCGCCTCTTGCACTCGAAGCAGACGCTGTGGTTGGAGATCTGGGGCCTGCGGCCGGCCAGGTAGGCGGTGATGACCTCGAGGAGCTGGCGACCGTCGATGGGGCACCCACGCAGCTCGAAGTCGACCGGCACATGGGCCGAGATCGGTGTCGAGGTCTCCAGCGTGGCGATGTACTCCGGCCGGGCGTACACGGCGGCGAGGAAGTCGTCGACGTCGGCGAAGTTGCGCAGGGCCTGGATGCCGCCCGCGGTGGCGCAGGCCCCGATGGTCACCAGGTACCGGGAGATGCGGCGGACGTGCTGGATCCGCTCGGCGTCCTCGACGGTGGTGATCGACCCTTCGACCAGGGAGAGGTCGTACGGCCCCCGGCCGTCCAGCCGCGCGCGTTCCCTGTCGGCGCCCTCGGCCGGGCTCATCTCCAGGAAGTGGTCGATCCGTACGCGCCCGGTGACGCCGAGGAGTTCGTCCTCGCAGTCCAGCAGCGTCAGCTGGCAGCCGTCGCAGGAGGCGAACTTCCACACGGCGAGCGTCGGCCGTGTGCGAATGACCGGGCCGAGGTCGGTGACCATGTCACAACTCCCTCACAAGGAGTAGGGGCGCCACCCGGTCGTAGCCGACGACCGGCCCGTCGCGGCACAGCAGGAGCGGACCGAGCTGGCAGTGGCCGCAGTGGCCGGTGGAGCAGTGCATGTTGCGTTCCAGGGACACCTGAATGCGGTGCGGGGCCAGGCCCCGCGCCACGAGGTCGCGAGCGGTGTGACGCATCATCACCTCAGGCCCGCACACCGAAGCGCAGGTCCGTTCCGGGCGCAGTTCGAGGCGGTCCAGGAGCGTGGTGACCACGCCCACCGCGCCCTGCCAGCCCGGGGCGGCCCGGTCGACGGTCACCTCCACCCGGGCCTGGCCGCGCCAGCTCTCGACCTCGTCGCGGTAGACCAGATCGGCAGGGGTACGGGCGCCGACGAGGACCGCGAGCGGACCGTACGCCGCCTGCCGGCCCAGGACGGCGTGGACGACCGGCCGCAACGGTGCCAGACCGATGCCGCCGGCGACGATCAGAACATCGTGGCCGACCGCCGCGTCGAGGTCCCAGCCGGTGCCGTACGGCCCGCTGAGCCCGACGCTGTCACCCGGGCGCAGTCGGCAGAGGGCGGCGGAGACCGCACCCACCGCACGCACGGTGTGTACGAGCCCTCCGTGGCGGCCCTTCAGGGCGCTGGCAGAGATGGGCACCTCACCGACCCCGAACGCGTAGAGCATCGCGAACTGCCCTGGGGCGAAAGGCGGGAGTCTCCGCCCGGCCGGTACGAGCTCGATCGACCGGGTGTCGCCGGTCTCGTCCCAGGTGCCGGCGACCCGGTACGGCAGCGGGGGCGTCACGGTGCTCATGGTGGCTCCGGCGTCGATGCCGACGTCCCGGACTGTGTCCAGTCGTGCAGGGCGGCCGCTTCCTCGGTGATGTCGATGCCGACGGGGCACCACACGATGCAACGCCCGCAGCCCACACAGCCGGACGAGCCGAACTGGTCGTACCAGGTGCCGAGTTTGTGGGTCATCCACTGCCGGTAGCGGCTGCGCGAGGAGGCACGGACCGGACCGCCGTGCAGCTGGGAGAAGTCCAGGTCGAAGCAGGAGTCCCACAGCCGCCACCGCTCCGCGTGGTCGCCGGTGAGGTCGGTGACGTCCTCAGTGGTGGTGCAGAAGCAGGTGGGGCACACCATGGTGCAGTTACCGCACGTCAGGCACCGCCCTGCGACGTCGTCCCAGCGCGGGGCGTCGAGGGTCCCGGCCATCAGCTCCCGCAGGTCGGCTTCGGGCATGGTCCGGCCCATGCGGTCCGCGGCGGCCGTGACGCCCGCGCGAGCCGTCTCCTGGGTTGCGGGGTCCGCCGGACGAGCGGGCAGTTCGGCCAGGATCTCCGCGCCTTCCTCGCTGCCGCTGCGCATCCAGAAGCGGTGCCCGTCCTCGTCGACCACTTCGGTCATCACCAGGTCGTAGCCGGGACCGGCAGCGGGTCCGGTGCCCATCGAGACGCAGAAGCACGTGGCGCCGGGCTCCGTGCACTCGACCACGATCAGCAGGGCCCCGGAACGCCGCCCCTCGTAGCCGGGATCGCGGTACGCCCCACCGGTCAGGACGCGGTCCTGGATGGCGATGGCCCTCAGATCGCAGGGGCGCACACCGAGGAACGCGTACCGAGGCGGCGTGGCCTGGTGGGCCGTGAAGACCAGATCGCCATCCACCCGGTCGGCGCTCCACTCCCGCACCCGTGCCGGGTGCAGGAAGGACTTCCACGACTGGGGACCCGCCGCGTTCGCGAAGGCCGCGCCGTCCGGCCGCTCCCGCAGCCGGTACCGCCCGGCCTCCAGCTCCACTCCCCACCCGTACGGCAACTCGTCGGCCGACCGCAGCTCCGCCAGCACGATGGCGCCGTCCCGCACCGTGGGGCCGACCACGGTGAACCCACGCCGGATCAGCACGTCCACGAGCACGGCCATACCGTCCTTGCCCATGACGAGTCCGTCGGACGCGGGCGGCTGGGAGGCATGCACTTCGGCGTCGGTGCTCATGACCGACCTCCTTCGGCACAGCGGACGGCACGTGGAGCCCCGCCGTCCCCTCACACCTACGATCGCAGCATTTCCGCTGTGGCGCCGCGCCGACAGAGCCATGTGGACACACACGCGGGGTCCGTTGGTCCCGGTGACCGGAGCCAGCAGGAGACCAGGTGGACCCGTGCGAGCGCGACGATCGGACGGCGGCGGTCCGTTCCGCCCACGCCTCTCACCGGGCGCGGCGAGGGCGACCGAATGCGGTCGGCGGTCGGCCCAGGAACAGGGACGAACGTCCCCTGGCGTGCACTCGTAGTGCGGCGATGTCATGAAGAAGGACTCGACCCGAGAGTCATCGCACCCGGCACTCAGGTATGCCATGAATGACCGACCCTCCCTCACGGCACGACTGCGTCGCTCGATCGCGGCGGGTGTGTCGCCGCGGCTCGAACCCGTCCTGCTGGCCGTGACGGCAGCGGCCCTGATCGCTGGTGGCATCGCCTGGCTCATGGACGCCGGTGACTTGGCCGGCCTCTTCTGGGAACTGGGCACCCTCTTCGCCCTCGTTCCCGCGGTGGGATGGGTACTGGCCGCGCTACGGCAGGGCCGCACGGGTGTGGACCTCATCGCCGTACTCGCGCTCGGCGGCACCCTGGCCGTGCACGAGTACCTGGCCGGTGCCCTGATCGCACTGATGCTGGCCACCGGCCGCACGCTGGAGGCCGCAGCCCAGCGACGTGCCTCGCACGACCTGCGTACCTTGCTGGAGCACGCACCACGCTCCGCACGCCGCCGCACTCGCGCCGGGGTGACCATGGTGCCGCTGGCGGAGGTCGCCGCCGGTGACCTGCTCGTCGTCGGCCCTGGTGAGGTGGTTCCCGTCGACGGCCGCGTGGAGAGCGCCACCGCGGTCCTCGACGAGTCGGTGCTCACCGGTGAGCCCCTGCAGGTCGAGCGGGCGGGCGGGGAAACCGTGCGCAGCGGCGTGGTCAACGCCGGAGACGCCTTCGAGATGCGGGCCACGGCCACCGAGCAGGGCAGCACGTACGCCGGGATCGTGCGACTGGCCCAGCAGGCCGGCGCCGGGTCCGCGCCGGTCGTGCGGCTGGCGGACCGGTACGCGGCCTGGTTCCTGCCGCTGTCCCTGGCGGTGGCGGGACTGGCGTGGCTGATCAGCGGCTCGGCTGTACGAGCGGTCGCCGTACTGGTGGTCGCCACCCCGTGCCCGCTGCTGCTGGCGGCACCGGTCGCGATCGTCTCCGGTCTTTCCCGCGCCTCCCGCCTCGGCGTCGTCATCCGCGACGGCGGCGCCTTGGAGAACCTGGGCCGCGCCCGCACCCTCCTGCTCGACAAGACAGGCACTCTCACCCGAGGTCGGCCCCGCGTGGTCGACGTCACCGCCGCCCCCGGCATCAGACCCACGGAAGTCCTGCGCCTGGCGGCCTCCCTCGACCAGTACTCGCCCCACGTACTGGCCCAGGCCATCGTCGACGCCGCCCGGGATCGCAAGCTGGAGCTGTCGATCCCCTCCGACGTCGCCGAGGAACCGGGCCGGGGCGCCACCGGCACCGCCGATGGGCACCGGCTCGCCATCGGCCGTATCGCCGCCGGCGAGGACCGGCCGACCTGGGCCCGGGCGGTCGACAAGCGCGCCCTCCTCGACGGCGCGGCCGTCGCCTGGCTGACCCTCGACGGACACCTGGCCGGCGCCGTCCTGCTGCGCGACCCGCTGCGCCCCGACGCACCGCGCACCCTGCGCCACCTGCGGGCGGCAGGCTTCACGCGGCTGCTGATGCTCACCGGGGACCGTGCCGCACCCGCCCGCGAAGTCGCCACCGTCCTCGGTCTGGACGACGTACGTGCCGAACTCTCCCCCGCCGACAAGGTCGCCGCCGTACGGGCCGAAGGCGAGCGCGCGGTCACGGTGATGGTGGGCGACGGCGTCAACGACGCACCCGCCCTCGCCGCTGCCGACATCGGCGTCGCCATGGGCGCACGCGGCTCCACCGCCTCCTCCGAAGCGGCCGACATCATCCTGACCACCGATCGCGTCGACCGCCTCGCCGACGCCGTCGCCATCGCCCAACGCGCGCGGCGCATCGCCGTCCAGAGCGCCCTCGGCGGCATGCTGATGTCGCTGGCGGCCATGGCCGCGGCTGCTGTCGGCCTGCTCCCGCCCGCCGCCGGCGCGCTGCTCCAAGAAGGCATCGACGTCGCTGTCATCCTCAACGCCCTGCGCGCCCTGCGAGTCGGCCAGGCCGCCCGGCCGGCCCTCGCCCCCGCCGCCGAGGCCCTCATCCACCGTTTCGCCGCCGAACACGAAGGGCTTCAGGACGTCCTCGAATCCGTCCGCGACACCGCCGACCGGCTCTCCGACTCCCCTGGCCCCCAGGCCCTGGAAGCTGTCGAGGAGACCCACCGGCTGCTCGTCCAACGGCTCCTCCCGCACGAGTACGCCGAGGAGCACGAGCTGTACCCGGCCCTCGCGCCGACGCTCGGCGGACCCGAGGCCACCGCCACCATGAGCCGTGCCCACACCGAAATAGAGCGTCTCTCCCGCCGCATCGCCATCCACCTGCAACTTGCCCACGCAAGCGGGGGCCTCTCCCCCGAGCAACTCGACGACCTGCGCTCCTGTCTGTACGGCCTGAACACCGTCCTGCGCCTGCACTTCACCCAGGAGGAGGAGAACTACTTCTCCCTCGCTCCCTGAACGACGGCATCGTCAGGCTCCGTGTTCCGGGTCGGCAGGCGATGAGGACGACACGGATCTGAGCCGTCCGGCCGCGGATCGGGGCCCTTCGACCCAGTGCGGACGGGGCAAGCCGGGCGGATGGTCGAAAAGGATCCGGAGGAAGGAGGGGCCGGCATGCCGTGGGAGACCATCCGCAAGGACACCCCGCTGGGCACCGCCCCCAATCTGCGCGACTACGACAAGGAATGCGCGAGCTTTTCGTGGCAGGCGGCACGCGGCAGGCTGCAGGGGCTGCCCGGTGGGCGGGGACTGAACATCGCGCACGAGGCCGTGGACCGGCACGCGGCGTCGGAGCGGGCCACAGCGGTCGCGCTGCGCTGCGTGGGACGGGACGACTCCGTCACCTCGGTGACCTACGGGGAGCTGGGCCGCTCGACGGCACGGTTCGCCAACGTGCTCCGCGGCCTCGGAATCGGGTACGGCGACCGGGTGGTGACGCTGCTGGGACGCTGCCCCGAGCTGTACACCGTTGTCCTCGGCACGCTGAAGAACACCAGTGTCCTGTGCCCGCTGTTCTCCGCCTTCGGACCCGACCCGGTGTTCCAGCGGATGACGCTGGGCGACGCGCAGGTGCTGGTCACCACGGCGGACCTGTACCGGAAGAAGGTCGCCGCGCGACGCGACGCACTCGCCGCCCTGGGTCACGTGCTGATCGTCGGCGAGGGCGCGGACGACCTGCCCGGCACGCTGTCCTTCACCGCGCTGATGGCCGACGCGTCCGACACCTTCACCATCCCGCCGACCTCTCCCCACGACATGGCCCTGCTGCACTTCACGAGCGGCACGACCGGCATCCCCAAGGGGGCGGTGCACGTGCACGAGGCAGCCGTGGCCCACTACATGACCGCGCTGTACGCCCTCGACCTCCACGAGGACGACGTGTTCTGGTGCACCGCGGACCCGGGCTGGGTGACCGGCATGTCCTACGGGATCGTCGCCCCTCTCATGCACGGAGTGACGGTCGTGGTGGACGAGGGCGACTACGACGCCCGGCGCTGGTACCGGATCCTCGCCGAACAGCGGGTGAGTGTCTGGTACACGGCGCCGACGGCCCTGCGCATGCTGATGCGGACGACCCCGAGGACGGGGCCGTATGACCTGCCGCGCTCTTTTGACTTGAGTGCGCTGCGGTTCATCGCGTCGGTCGGCGAGTCGCTCAACCCGGAGGCGGTGGTGTGGGGTCGGGACGTGCTCGGCCTGCCGGTGCACGACAACTGGTGGCAGACCGAGACCGGCGCCATCATGATCGCCAACTTCGCCGCCTGCGACATCCGCCCCGGTTCGATGGGGCGCCCGCTGCCCGGCGTGGAGGCGGCGGTGCTGCGGCGCGGCGAGGACGGCCGGGCCGAGGTCGCCGACGGGCACGTCACCATACTGGAGGAGCCCGGCGTAGAGGGTGAACTGGCGCTCCGGCCCGGCTGGCCGTCCATGTTCCGCGGCTACCTGCACGACGAGCCACGCACCGCGGCGGCCTTCGCGGACGGCTGGTACCTCACCGGTGACCTGGTACGGCGCGACACGGACGGCTGGTACTGGTTCGTCGGGCGCGCCGACGACGTCATCAAGTCGGCAGGACACCTCATCGGGCCGTTCGAGGTCGAGAGTGCTCTGATGGAGCATCCGGCGGTCGCCGAGTCCGGGGTCATCGGCCGGCCGGACCCCGTGGCAGGGAACATCGTCAAGGCGTTCGTCACTCTGCGACCGGGCTTCGACGCGAGCAGCGCGACCCGGCGGGATCTGCTGGCCTTCGCCAGGCGTCGGCTGGGCCCGGCCGTGGCGCCCCGCGAGATCGCCTTCGACCAGCACCTGCCGCACACCCGCAGCGGCAAGGTCATGCGCCGCCTGCTACGGGCACGGGAACTCGGCCTGCCCGAGGGCGACATCTCCACCCTGGAGGAGCCCACTTCGGAGGCCGCCTCCACGGCGAGGACGGAGCAGCCCGCATGACCACCACGCGCAGCCCCCGCGCACCACGGCCCGCCGCCCGGCCGAACCGTCAGGCCGCACATCGCCTGGCCCTGCTGGAATCCATGCTGCGCGTCCGCCGGTTCGAGGAACGCTGTGTGGAGCTCTACAGCGCGGCACGCATCCGGGGTTTCATGCACCTCTACATCGGCGAGGAAGCCGTGGCCGTCGGCGTCAACGAGGCCCTCACGGACGACGACGCGCTCGTGTCGACGTACCGCGAACACGGGCACGCACTCGCCCGCGGCGTTCCGGCTGAGGCGATCATGGCGGAGATGTTCGGCAAGGTCACCGGCTGCAGCCGAGGCCGTGGCGGCTCGATGCACCTCTTCGACGCCGGCCGCCGCTTCTACGGCGGCAACGCGATCGTCGGGGGCGGGCTCCCCCTCGCGGCCGGCCTCGCCCTCGCCGACCGCATGACCGCACGCAACCGCGTCACCTGCTGCTTCTTCGGCGACGGCGCCTTCGCCGAGGGCGAGTTCCACGAGACCGCCAACCTCGCCGCGCTCTGGCAGCTGCCCCTGCTGCTGGTCTGCGAGAACAACCTGTACGCGATGGGCACCGCTCTGGCCCGTCACCAGGCCCAGACCGACCTCGCGCTGCGCGCGGCGGCGTACGGCATGGTCTCCTGGGCCGTCGACGGCATGGACGTCTTCGCCGTCGAGGACGCCGCCCGGCGGGCCGCCGAAGGGGTGCGTGCCGGAACCGGTCCGCACTTCCTGGAGATGCGCACGTACCGCTTCCGCGCTCACTCCATGTACGACTCGGACCGTTACCGCGACAAGGCCGAGATCGAGCACTGGAAGGAGCGCGACCCGGTAGAGGGGCTCGCCCGGCGGATGCGGGAGGCGAAGGAGCTGACCGACAGGGCCCGCACGGCCCTCGAGGACCGTCTGGCCGCCGAGATCGACGCGGCCGTGGAAGCGGCCGACAAGGCTCCGGAAGAGCCCGTCGAGGATCTGTTGAAGTACGTCACCAGCCCGGTGGAGGTGACCCGGCCATGACCACGACGCACCCGCGCATCGCCGAAGCCGCCGCGCCATCCGGCCGGAAGACGACGTATCGGGAAGCCATGCGTGAGGCCATGCGCGAGGCGCTGCGCAGCGACGAGCGGGTGTTCCTGATGGGCGAGGACGTCGGCCGGTACGGCGGCTGCTTCGGTGTCAGCCTCGGCCTGCTGGAGGAGTTCGGGCCCGAACGGATCCGCGACGCCCCGCTGTCGGAGTCGGCGTTCGTCGGTGCGGGCATCGGTGCCGCTCTGGCGGGCATGCGGCCGATCGTCGAGATCATGACGGTCAACTTCAGCCTGCTGGCCCTGGACCAGATCCTCAACAACGCGGCGACCCTGCTGCACATGTCGGGCGGCCAACTGCCCGTACCGATCGTGATCCGGATGACCACGGGCGCGGGACGACAGCTCGCGGCCCAGCACTCGCACAGCCTCGAGGGCTGGTACGCGCACATCCCCGGCCTGCGGGTCCTGGCCCCAGCCACCCTTACCGACGCCCGGTACATGCTGGCTCCCGCGTTGGCCGACCCCGACCCGGTGCTGATCTTCGAGCACGGCACCCTGTACAACGTCTCGGGCGACCTGCCCGCCGGCGCCGGGCCGGTCGACATCGACCACGCGGCCGTCCGCCGGCCCGGCACGGACGTCACACTGATTACGTACGGCGGCTCCCTGCCCAAGGCATTGGCCGCCGCCGACGACCTCGCGAGCGGCGGCATCAGCGCCGAGGTCATCGATCTGCGCACGCTGCGTCCCCTGGACGACGCCGCCGTCGGCGACTCGGTCGCGCGCACGCACCGGGCCGTCGTCGTCGACGAGGGCTGGCGCACCGGCAGCCTCGCCGCGGAGATCTCGGCACGCCTCACGGAACAGCACTTCTACGATCTCGACGCCCCCGTCGAGCGGGTGTGCAGCGCCGAAGTGCCCATACCCTACGCGCGCGGGTTGGAAGAGGCCGCGCTGCCTCAGGTCGACGGAATCGTCGCGGCCGCGCACCGCGCCGTGGGTGAACCGGTGCTGACCGGAGCCAACGGGACGGAACGGCAACCGGTGACCGGAAGGTCGGGCTGAGATGACCGCGTTCACCATGCCCTCGCTCGGCGCGGACATGGACGAGGGACTGCTGCAGGAGTGGCTCGTGAGTCCCGGGGAGCGGGTGCACAAGGGCGATGTCATGGCGGTCGTGGAGACCGACAAGGCGGCCATCGAGGTCGAGTGCTTCGAGTCCGGGACGGTGGGGCGGTTGCTCGTCGAGCCCGGAACCCGGGTACCTGTGGGAACACCGCTCGCGCTGATCGAGGACCAAGCCGTGCCGGACGAGCGGGCGGGCGTCGGGGAGGCCATGGTGAGCAAGGCGCCCACGTGCGCGACAGGCGGCCAGGAACCGGCCACACGGCACCAGCGTCCGGCGCCTCGGAGGAAGGCGGCCCGCAAGCCCGAGGTGACTCCGGAGCCGGCACTCGCCGCATCCCGGAAGGAGCCGACCGGCGAGCACGTACATGCGCCCCCGGAGCCGTCCGGTGGAGCCGACTCGGTGATCGGCGCCGGCCCGCTCGTACGGCACCTGGCCGTGCTGCGCGGTGTCGACCTGACGACGCTGCACGGCACCGGCCCGGGCGGCCGGATCACACGCGCCGACGTGGAGCACGCCCAGCCGCCGCTGGCCCCAAAGGTGCGGGCCAGCCCGTACGCACGGCGCCTCGCCCACGACCTCGGCGTCGACCTGGCGGCGGTGCAGGGCACCGGGGACGGCGGAGCCGTGCGGGCGGCGGACGTGCGCACGGCCATGCGCACCCTTGCCGGAGGAAAGGGACCCGAGCGAACCGACCGAGGCCCGCTGACGGGCGACACGCTTCCGGACGCCGCCATACGAAGAGACAGCCGCCCGGAGGACCGTACGGACACCATGCGCCGTGCCATCGCCGACCTCATGAGCCGCTCCAAGCGGGAGATCCCGCACTACTACCTGTCCACCACCATCGACCTGACGGCGGCCGATGACTGGCTCCGCCGGATCAACCGCGCTCGTACGCCCACCGACCGACTCGTGCCGGCGGCCCTGCTCCTGAAAGCCGCCGCCGTGGCGGCACGCGAGGTGCCGGCGCTCAACGGCTACTGGCAAAACGGTGAATTTGTCCCCGCATCCGAGATCAACCTGGGCATCGCGGTCTCACTCCGGCAGGGCGGACTGCTCGCCCCGGTCATCCACACCGCCGACACACTGCCGCCCGACGCCCTCATGACCCGTCTGAAGGAGTTGGTACAGCGAGCCCGCCGAGGGCGGCTGCGCGGAAGCGAGATGACCGGCGCGACCCTGACCGTCACCAGCCTGGGCGACCAGGGCGTGGAGGCCGTGTTCGGGGTGATCCACCCGCCCCAGGTGGCCCTGGTGGGCTTCGGCGCCGTCGTCGAGCGGCCCTGGGCAGCGGGCGGCATGCTCGGAGTGCGTCCGGTGGTGACCGCGACCCTGGCCGCCGACCACCGGGCCACGGACGGCGCCGTGGGGGCGCGCTATCTCACGGCGGTCGACCGACTTCTGCAGAGACCGGAGGAGCTGTGAGTCAGATGAGGCCACTGAACAGCGCGGAGGCTCTGTCGCTGATCAAGGAGTCGATCACGCAGATCGTCCCCGACGCCGACTTCACTCTGGTGGAACCGGACGACAAGTTCCGCGACGTGCTCGAACTGGATTCGCTCGATTTCCTCAGCCTGGTCGAGCTGCTGTCCGAGCGTGCGGGCGTCCTTATCGACGAAGAGGACTACCCGGACCTGACCACGCTGTCCGACACGACGCGGTTCCTGGTCGAAAGGACCCGCCGGGGGTCATGACGACTCCCGATGCAGCACGACTTTCAGGGCGCCTGTGCTGGTGCCGCGCGCGAACACCTCGTAGGCGTCCTCCATCCGGTCGAGGTCCAAGTTGTGGGTGACCAAGGGAGAGACTGGCAGACGGCCGAACCGCAACAGTTCCAGCAGCCACGGTGTGGAGGACGTGTCGACCTGGCCCGTGCTGATCGTCACGTTCTTGCGCCAGAGGGACTCCAGATGCAGTGACACCGGTCTGCCATGCGTGCCGATGTTGGCGATGTGTCCTCCCGTGCGGACGGCCCGCGTGCAGAGCACGAACCCGTCCGGGTCGCCGGACGCCTCGATGACCACGTCGGCCCCTGGCCCCTCGGACAGGTCGGCGATCATGGTTCCTGGCGACTCGGCGGCATCCGCCCCCACACGCTTGGCGTTCTCCAGCCGAGCGTCGGCCAGGTCGACGACGATGATCCTGCGGGGCGAGTAGAGCCGCGCAAGGACCACCGTGGCGAGACCGACGGGGCCGGCGCCCACCACGACGACGGTGTCTCCGGGGCCGACGTGTCCGTTGCGGACCCCGACCTCGTAGGCGGTGGGGAGGAGTTCGGCGAGCAAGACCCCGTCAGCGAGCGGGAGGTCGGGGGGCCGTCGGGTGGTGGAGTGATCGGCGAACGGCACGCGCACCAGTTCGGCCTGGGTGCCGTTGATCAGACTCCCCAGGATCCAGCCGCCACCCCCACGGCACTGTCCGTACCTGCCGTCGCGGCACTCCGCGCAGTCACCGCAGGCCGAGACGGACGACACGATCACCTGATCGCCGGGGCGCAGGTGGTGGACCTGCTCACCGATGTCGACGACCTCACCGACGGCCTCGTGGCCGAGGACCGTCCCCGGCATCACCTCGGGGAAGTCGCCCCGCCAGATGTGCAGGTCAGTGCCGCACACAGTGGTGGCGTCGATCCGCACGATCGCGTCGGTCGCCTCCTCGATCACCGGATCGGGGACGGTGTCCCAGGAGGTGTGTGCCGGGCCGTGGTAGACGAGCGCTCGCACCGCTTTCACTCCCTCGCTCCCCCACCTCCACGGTCACCCCCGCACCGCGCCCGGGCAACACGGCCACCCGCAACACCTCAGTCCGGCTCCATGTACGGGCGGCGGAAGACCGGTGCCTGTCCGGTGCCCCACGGGCGTACGGCCGCCAGCGCCTGGGTGACCGCGGACTCCAGCGCGCCACTGGTGTCGACCCGGACGGCTTCGGGCCACGGCGGCTCCCTGGCAGCCATGGCGGTGGCGATGTCGGGACCGGCGTCGGAGATGCCCGGGGCGCGCGCGCTCAGTCGGGCCGCCGACAGTTCGCCCGGCGCCTGGCAGTGGAGGGCCACCAGGTCGGCGCTGGTTCGGTCGGCCATATGCAGCGCGGCTTCGCGCTGCGCGGCGTCGGACCAGGTGGCGTCGAGGACCACCGATTCACCCGAGGAGAGCAGTGCGGCCGCGTGGTCGAGCAGGGCGGCGTAGGTCCTGGCCGTCCACTCGGGCGTGTACAGCCCTTCGCCGTAGCCCGCCGCGGCGGACTGCTCCGCCGGGATGCCCGCCAGCTCCTTGCGCATGCGGTCACTGCTGAGCAGGGTGACCCCCAGCCGGTCGGCCAGGGCGCCGGAGAGGGTGGACTTCCCGCTGCCCGGCAGTCCGCCGACGAGGGTGAGGCCGACAGCGGAGGTGCGCAGGTGACGCAGTGCCATGGACGCGAGCCGCCGCGCCGCGGTTTCGGCGCCGGATGTACCCTGCCGGGCCTGGATCACCGAGACCTTGGCACGGACGAAGGCGCGGTAGGCGACGTAGTGGTGCCGCAGGGACGGGGGCGCGGGGTCCCCGGAGTATTCGCCGTACCGGGCGAGGAAGTAGGCCGCGGCCTCCTGGGCTCCAAGCTGTTCCAGGTCCATGGCGAGGAAGGCCGCGTCGTCCAGGCCGTCGACGTAGCGGAGGCGGTCGTCGAACTCCAGGCAGTCCAGGACGCGAGGGCCGTCGTCAAGGCAGAAGACGTCCTCGGCGAGCAGGTCACCGTGGCCGTCGACCACCCGCCCCTGCGCGATACGGGTGTCGAACAGCCGCTTGCGACCGGCGAGATAGCGGCGTACGAGCTGCTCGGTCTCGCTCAGACAATCGGGCACCGCGCCGTCCGCGGCCAGTGCCCGGACCTGCTCGAAGTTCGCCTCCCAGCGTGCCGACAGCGCATCCCGCGTGCCTTGCTCGTCCACATCGCGGCCACGGGGCGCGTGGGCGTGCCATGCCGCAAGCTGCCGGGCGACGGTGCGAAGGACGTCGTCCACGACAGCCCCCGCCCGGACAAGGTGGGAGAGGCGGCGCTCCTCCGGCATGCGACGCATCACCACGAGCGGTTCGGGTGCCTCCCCGTCGGGACTGCGGAACTCACCGAGACCCACGTAGACGTCGGGGGCGAACCGGCGGTTGAGGGCTATCTCGCGCTCGCAGGCGGCTCGGCGGCCCGCGATCGTGGTGTAGTCCAAGAACCCGAGATCGACCGGTTTCTTGACCTTGTAGGCTCGGTCGCCGACGAAGAACAGCGTCGCGCTGTGGGTCTCGCACACGGCAGCCCGCGGCAACGACTGCCCGTCGTGCGGAGCACCCGACCGTCGAGCGGACACGTCGACGCGCGGCTCGCGGAGACGTGGCTCAGTCATGAGGAACCACGGCGACCGGGCAGCGTCCATGATGGATCGCGGCCTGCGCCACTGGACCGAGGTGGGGCACCAGACCGGCACGGTGCCGGCGGCGACCCACGACCAGCAGCGAGGCGCCCTCCGCAGCTCGTACAACGGCCTTGGCAGGGCTTTCGAGACGGATGCTGTCGACCACGTCCACCCGCGGGTACTTCTCCCGCCACAGCTGCAGCGCCTTGCTCACCTGCTCGTGCGCGCTCCGGATGGTCTCCTCGCTGAAGCCGTGGTCCACTCCCCAGGGCGTACGTGCGCGAAGCGGCACGCTGCGGCCGTGGACGGCGAGGACGGGAATCTCCCTGGCCACGGCGGAACGAAAGGCGAAGTCGAGCAGGTCGTCCGGCGATCCGTGCAGTTTCAGGGCCACAACGACAGGGCGCGCGACCGTGGCTGGCCCCCACTCGTCCCTGGGTTCGGCGCGCACCAGCACCACCGGCCGCTCGGCCCGTGCGACAACAGGCATGCTGACGTCCCCGAGGAAGTAGCTCTCGACGGACTCGAGTCCCCGGGAGCCCAGGACGACCATCTCCGACTCGGAGGCCGCTTGGAGCAGGGCGTGCTGGGCATCGTCGGCGACCAGGTTCTTGCCGATGGCCAGGTCCGGGTAGCGCGCCCGGAGTTCCGCCTGCACCGAGTCGACGAGGAGTTTCGCCCAGTAGTTCTGATCGGCTTCAGCGGGGAGACGGGGAGGTTCCGGAGCAAGCGTCGGCCACGCGTGCAGCAGCCGGAGAGTGAGCTTTCGCCTCCCGGCCTCGTCGGCGGCCCAGCGGGCGGCGGAAAGACTCTCGTGCGAGCCGTCGAGGCCCACGGTGACAACTGGTTGCATGGCGGCGGTCTCCGTCTCGTAAGAAGCTGGAGAGGACGGCGAACGAGTCCGATCGCGTGGACGGTCGGGACATCGCCTGCATGCCGGGAGCGACGGCTTCTTCTCCCCTTCGAGGATCTCCCGGTCTTCGCCACGGCGCACGTGGACCCCGGGGCGGGCGCGACAGCGGGGCGTGCGGCAGGAGAGGAGGCAGGCTCGGTGACAATTCCCCTGGTGGTGGGCGTCGACGGCTCCGAGGCGAGTCTTGAGGCCGTCGACTGGGCCGCCGCCGAGGCGGCCCGGCACGGCGTCCCCCTCCACCTGCTGCACTCGGCGGCCGGTGAACAGGAGGCGTCCG
Source organism: Streptomyces filipinensis (assembly GCF_014649495.1). GTDB lineage: Bacteria > Actinomycetota > Actinomycetes > Streptomycetales > Streptomycetaceae > Streptomyces > Streptomyces filipinensis. Next base: position 297,125 of record NZ_BMTD01000008.1, read on the forward strand.
CCGTGATCAGCGCTGCCTCGGCGCGCGCTGGGGAGGACGCTCCGGCGGTGCGGTTGTCCAGCGAGGTGTCACACGAGGACGCGGCTTCCGCCCTGGTCGACAGGGGGCGTAACGCCTTCGCGCTGGTACTGGGGAGCAGGGGGCTCGGTGATCTCTCCGGCATGCTGCTCGGGTCGGTCAGCCTCGCCGTGGCCGCACGCGCCGACTGCCCGGTGGTCGTGGTCCGAGGGAGTTCGGAGCACCGCGCCGCCCGGTTCGGAAGCGTCGTCGTGGGTGTCGAGGACGGGGAGGGCAGCGGCACGGCCGTGGACTTCGCGGTGCGTGAAGCCCAGGTGCGGCGCTGCCTGCTCGAGGCCGTGCACGCCTGGAGTGCACCGTCCGGTGCGTGTACGACACCCCAGGCACCCTCGCGGCAGTTGGAGGCCCACCGGCGTCCCCCTGCGCAGGTGCTCGACGACGCTCTGTGCCGGCCCGCGGAAAAATACCGCGACGCCACAGTGAGCCGGCGCTTGATCGAGAAGCCGGCGCGCCAGGCGCTGTTGGAGGCCGCGTCGACCGCAGATCTGCTGGTCGTGGGAGCTCGGCGGCGACTTGGGCATCCGGGGCTGCAACTCGGCCTGGTCAACCACGCGCTGCTGCATCACGCACCGTGTCCTGTGGCCGTCGTACCCCAGATGTAGCCGCCGCAGCACCGGCTTCCAGGGCCGGTCGCCGGTAGCCCGGGACCTTCGGCCCCGTGATCCAGAACGGCCGTCGTCGGATCGTGGAGAAGCGGAAGCAAGGAGGGAACGATGTCGCACACAGGACAGTGGAAGGTACGTCTCGATCTCTTCGAGGACGACGACGGGACGACGAAAGCCCACCTGGTGCTGGACACCGGCACCACGGCGCTCACCGGCCACGGAACCGCGCACTGCCATCCGGCGGACACGAACGTGCCGGAGATCGGCGACGAGCTGGCGGCAGGCAGGGCACTGGTCGATCTGGCTCATCAGCTGCTGGAGACCGCCGAACGCGACGTCCAGGCCAACGCCCCACGACCCAGCGCCCGTCAGACAGCCGGACAACCCCTCTGATGCCCAGCCGCTTCACAGCGTCCCGGTAGGTGTGTCCCGGGCGTCATCCGTCCGGAAAGAGATCTGCGCGGTGACCGAGACCACGCCGTCGACGCCCCGGCACAACTGCTCGATGACGGGGATCAGAGTCCTGTGCTCCACGGTGCCTGCAAGGGCGACCCGCCCGTCGCGGACCTCCGCGGTGACGTCCCTCGGATCAAGCCCCAACGTGCGCCGCAGAACGTCTCCGGTGATCTCCTCGCGGATGGCGTCGTCACGACGAAGGAAGACCCTCAGCAGATCACCACGACTGACGATGCCCAGCAGCCGATCGGCTTCGTCGACCACGGGCAGGCGTTTGACATTCTGGGCTTCCATGAGGCGGGCTGCCTCGACCACGGTCCACTCGGGCCGGGCGCACACCGCGGGAGCGGACATGAGTTCCTCGGCCCGGGATCCCTCGGCCTTGGCACGTTCCCAGGCCTCCAGATGCGGAATGGGGGTCCTGCCGGTCGGGTCGGCCTGATCAGCGCTCTTGCGCAGCAGGTCGGCCTCGGACACCACGCCCATCGGACGGTCGAGCTCGTCCAGCACGGGTACGGCGGTGACGTCGTTCTCCTCCAGCAGCCTGACGAGCTCCTTGAACGGCGTGTCGGGCCGTGCCCGGACGACGTCCCGGGACATGAGCTCCTCGACTGTTCGGTGATGCATGGTGCCTCCCGGGTGCGGGACACCCACCGCGCGGATACGAGGCCACCGCCCCGTGCGGCGGTGCGGCCCGCGTGGCAGGTTGGATACAGCACCATTCTGAGGAGAGGGCGGCGACCATGCGAGCTCACCTCGGCGACCAACTCGTCATCGAGAGTCCGGCGACCGGCGGCGCCAGGCGCGACGGCGAGATCGTCGGACTGCACCACGAGGACGGAACACCCCCCTACGACGTGCGCTGGTCGGACACGGACGATGTGACGCTCGTGTTTCCCGGCCCGGACGCCCACATACGCCATCTCGAGCACGAGCAGCCCCCGGGGGTGGGCGAGGCGCCGCCGACAACCGGCGAGGCGGCGGCCCCGCCCACGGTGACCAGGCCAGCCGGGACGGGCAATCCCGGGGACATCGGCCGGCGGGTGGCCGTCGAACGCCGAAGGCGCGGACTGAGCCGAGAGGAGACAGCCGGCCGCGCGCGAATGTCGCCCTACTATCTGGCCTATCTGGAGGAACAGCCCGCCGATCCGACCTTGGCGACGCTCATCAGACTGGCCGACGCGCTGGGCACCTCGGTCGCCGCACTGCGTGGCGGAGGCATCGATCTCCCGCCCGGTCAGGGCCACGCACTGCTGCACCCTCAGCTTCGGGACCTCAGCCGGGAGGAGTGCCGCACCCTGCTCTCCACGCACGGGGTGGGGCGGGTCGCGGTGGCGACGTCCGAGGGCCGCCCGGCGGTCGTCCCGGTCAACTACGAATTCGTCGATGACGCCATCGTCTTCCGGACCGCGCCCGACTCCGTGACGGCGGCGGCAGCGGAGACGGAGGTCGCCTTCGAGGTCGACCACGTGGACGACGCCCTGAGCCAGGGCTGGAGCGTGCTCGCCGTCGGACCGGCACGTGTGGTGACGGACCCTGAGGCAGTACGCGAGCTCGCCCAACGCGCGCACACCGCGCCGTGGGCGGGCGGCGCGCGCGAGATGTGGGTGTCGATCGAGCCCACCAACCTCACCGGCCGCCGGATCACGCCTGCCGATCAGTAGACGGTCATGGCTCGGACGCAGGGCCGTGCGGTCCGGAACCCTCGCCGCTCAGTTGTGATTCGACGCCCACCACGCCCTCCAACCCGTTCACGAGGCGCTCGGCGACCCAGATGAGCGAGGTGTCGTGGACGGGCCCGCGGAGCCTGACGACACCGTCCCGCACGGACACGTGGATGGCGTGGGCGTGCGTGGGGAACAGGTAGGACACCACCGTGCGGCGGACCTCCTCCTCGATGTCCTCGTCCGACCGCAGGAAGACCCGCAATAGGTCGCCACGGCTGACGATGCCGCGCAATCCGTCCTCGGCATCGACGACGGGGAGCCGTTTGACGTGGTGCACGGCCATGAGGCGTGCTGCCCGGGCCAGGGTGTCGTCGGGGCGGACCGTGACAGCGGGCGCGCTCATCACCTCCTCAGCGGTCATACCTTCCGCCTTGGCCAGGTCGGAGCGCAGTCGCATCCGCTCGGAGCGGGTGGGCCCGCGATCCCGGAACTCCTCCTTCGGCAGCAGGTCGGCCTCGGACACCACGCCGACGACCCGCCCTTCCCCGCTCACGACCGGCACGGCACTCACGTGCCGCTCGTCCATGACCCGCACGATCTCCTTGAACGGCGCGTCGCACCCGACGGCGACCGCGGGCGTGGTCATCACATCGCTCACGATGTGCGCAACGGTGACGGGCATGTCTCGGTCCTCGAAGGGCGGCCGGGGAACCCGGCGCGGCCGATGCCTCCAGCATCACCCTGACCTGACAGGTCGCAAACCGGCCGGAGAGCCACCCTGGCCCGGGACCCGGTGGCGTGTCGCGGCGCCGGGCAGGCAGTGCGACGGTATTCACAGGAGGACCTCGGCAGCCGGGCGAGAAGGCGGTGACGGCTATGGAACTCCCACTGGTCGTGGGCGTCGACGGATCGGACTCCAGTCTGGCAGCCGTCGACTGGGCCGTGGACGAGGCGGCACGGCACGGTCTGCCCCTCCATCTCGTCCATGCCTCCCTCTGGGAGCTGTACGAGGGAGCCCAACCGTCCTTCAGCACCGATCGTCCGGCCGAGGAGGTCATGGCCGAGCACATCGTCGCGTCGTGCGTGGAACGGGCCCGGCGACGCAATCCCGAGGTCAAGGTCTCCGGCAAGGCGCTGCCGGAGGACGCCGTGTCCGCGCTGCTGCGGACGGCGCCCGAGGCGTTCGCCCTGGTCACGGGGTCACGTGGGCGCGGCGAGATCGCCGGGATGCTGCTGGGATCCGTCAGCCTCGCGGTCGCGGCCCGCGCCGTCTGCCCGGTCGTCGTCATCCGGGGCGCGGAGGCCAACCGCCGGGGGGCCTACGGCCGCGTGGTGGTGGGGGTGGGTGACGCGTCCGGTGGTGCGGGGGCCGTACGGTTCGCCGTCCGGGAAGCCGAGGTGCGCGGCTGCGCCCTGACAGCCGTACGGGCCTGGCGCAATCCGTCACAGGAACCCGTGGACCACATGCTGATCGCCGACGACGCCGCCCGGCTCCGCGAGGAGCGGGCCGCGACGAGTCTCGAAGACGCCCTGCGCGAGGCGGTACGAGAGCACCCTCAGGTCGATGTCCGTCGCAAGGCGGTCGAGGGCACCGCCCATCGGGTCCTGCTGCGGGAATCGGCCGAAGCGGACCTGATCGTCGTCGGTGCTCAGCGCCGGCACGGCCACTTCGGTCTGCAGCTCGGCCGGGTCGTTCACACCCTGCTGCACCACTCGGACTGCCCGGTCGCCGTCGTTCCCCAGCCGGTCTGAGGTCCGCCACAGGTACCTGCGCCGGCACAGCCTGCGGAGGAGAGGGAAAGGTGGCGGATGTCGGAGTGGACATGGGAGTGGACGGGCTACGATCCCGCCGCCGAGCAGCTGCGTGAGGCCCTCTGCACACTGGGCAACGGTTACTTCGCCACACGCGGGGCCCTGCCGGAACACCGGGCCGGCCTGGTGCACTATCCGGGCACTTATGCAGCGGGGTGCTACAACCGCCTGGAGTCGACCGTGGCGGGGCGGCAGGTCGTGAACGAAGACGTGGTCAACCTCCCCAACTGGCTCTTTCTCCGGTTCCGGGCGCGCCGCACGGATGGGACGTGGAGCCCGTGGTTCTCCCCCGGCACGCACACCCTCCTGGACCACCGGCACACCCTGGATCTGCGCCGGGGCACACTCGCACGGTCCTCCCGCCACCGGAACGACGAACTGGGTGTGCTCAGCGTCGAGCAGACCCGCCTGGTGCACATGGAGGACCCGCACCTGGCCGCACTGCGGACGGTACTCACGGCCGAGGACTGGACCGGGCAGATCGAAATCGAAAGCTCTCTGGACGGCGATGTCCTCAACGGCAATGTGCACCGCTACCGCGCACTCGACCGCCACCACCTGAACCACGTGCGAACCGGTGCGCACGAGCCCGACACCGTCTGGCTGAGCTGCCGGACCAGCACCTCGGACATCACCGTCGCCCTGGCCGCCCGGACGACGGTCCGCGCGGACGAGGCTCCGGTCTCATCAGTGCTTCGGCCAGCCCGCCACCGCGCCGTCCACCGTCTGGTCGTCCCGATCACCCGCGGCAGGCCTGTCATCGTGGACAAGACGGTGGCAGTGCACACCTCGCGGGACACAGCGATCAGCGATGCCCTCGGCGAAGCCGTCGAGCGGGTGTCCGTGGCGGCGGACTTCCCGGCCTTGCTCGACTCCCATGTCGCGGCCTGGGAGCGGCTGTGGCGACGCACGGACGTACAGGTGCCCGGAGAAGCCGGCCGCATCCTGCGCTTCCATCTCTTCCACGTCCTGCAGACGCTGTCACCGCACACGGCGGAGCTGGATGTGGGCGTGCCTGCCCGGGGTCTGCACGGCGAGGCGTACCGGGGTCATGTGTTCTGGGACGAGCTCTTCGTCCTCCCCTATCTCAACCTGCACCTTCCGGAGGTGTCCCGGGCGCTGCTGAACTACCGCCACCGACGCCTCCCTCGGGCCTGCGCGGCGGCCAGCGCGGCCGGCAGGGCCGGGGCGATGTATCCGTGGCAGAGCGGCAGCAACGGGCGTGAGGAGTCCCAGGAATGGCATCTCAACCCCGCCTCGGGCCGCTGGATGCCGGACCACTCGCGCCTTCAGCACCACGTGGGTTCGGCGATCGCCTACAACGTCTGGCAGTACTGCGAGGCCACCGGTGACACGGAGTACCTGCACACCAAAGGCGCGGAGATGCTGCTGCAGATCGCCCGTTTCTGGGCCGACTCGGCAGTCTTCGACCATGACACGCGCCGCTACCGCATCCGCGGTGTCGTCGGCCCCGACGAGTACCACGACGGCTATCCCGGTGCCGCGAAGCCCGGGCTGGACGACAACGCGTACACCAACGTCATGGCCGCCTGGGTCCTCACCCGCGCTCTGGAGCTCGTGCGGCGCCTTCCCGCATGGCGGCGCGAGGAACTGTTCCAGCGGGTCCGGCTGAGCGCCGACGCGCTGCCGGAGTGGGAGGAGGTCTCCCGACGCCTGCGGGTGCCCTTCCACCAAGGCGTCATCAGCCAGTTCGAGGGCTACGACGGCCTCACCGAACTCGACTGGGAAGCCTACCGCGCACGCTACGGCACCATCCGGCGGCTGGACCGCGTTCTCGAGGCCGAGGGCGACACGGTCAACCGCTACAAGGCGTCCAAGCAGGCCGATGTCCTCATGCTCGGTTACCTGTTCTCGCCCACGGAACTGCGTGCTCTGTTCCGGCGTCTCGGTTACCACGTGGACGACGAGATCTGGCGCAGCACCGTCGACTACTACCTCCGGCGCACCAGCCACGGCTCGACCCTGAGCGAACTCGTCCACGGCCTGGTCCTCGCCAGGGCCAGACGGGCCGACGCATGGCAGTACGTCCACGAAGCCCTGGAGGCGGACATCGCCGACATCCAGGGCGGCACCACGGGCGAAGGCATCCACCTCGGCGCCATGGCCGGAACCCTCGACCTCGTCCAGCGCGGCCTGACGGGACTGGAGACACGCGAGGACGCCCTCTGGCTGGACCCGGTCCCACTTCCGGCACTCTCCGAGTACGGCTTCACACTGCACTATCGCGGTCACCGGGGTATCGGCGTGCGCCGCCGGAGCGGGCAGCTGGAGATCGCCGTACCCGACTCGGAAGAGTCGGCGATCCGCGTGGTGCTGGCCGATCGAGCGGTGACCATAGCCCCGGGGGAGACCTGCACGCTCCTTCTGCCGAGGGACTGAGCCTCACAGGTCGTCCTCCGATGGCTGCGGGCCGGGGCTGCCGCGTGGTGTCGAGCCGGGTCCGGGAAGCGGGCTTCATTCGAGCGGTCGCTACGGTCCTGGGTCCGTGGCAGAGCCGTTGGCACGGAACTGGGGTCCGAGCCAAGGATGTGGTCTGCCCTGCAGTGCCACCGGTGCCACACCCGGCGCTCCCTCGGACCTGGGCATCCGACACCCCGGTCCGGTCCCTCCGCTGCCTGCACGACCCGAGCGCAAGGAAGAAGGTGCCCGTGTCCGGCGGTCCGCACCGATCGCCGGGGCTGCCCGCGGCGACCCCGGCGGCCTGGTCCGGCTGCCCTGGTCTCGCACACCAGCCACCACACCGCCCTGTCTTCCTGTGCCGGTCAGCGCGTCACCGTGGTCGGCGGCGAGCCCGGCTGCTGATGACGACGGGCACCGGCGAGGTAGCGGACAAGTGCGACGAGGCCAAGGATCAGGACGGCCCAGAGCAGCACCATGAAGGCCGTCATGACGATCCAGCCGCCCCAGCCCCCTCCGCCGTCGTACCACATCATGCCGATCGCTTCCCTCGGCTGATGGCTCCAGCGCCACCAGGATGGATCAATGGGACCCCGGTCGGCTTGGGCCACGCTCCCCAGGTACAGAGCCGGTGGACCCTCGCCTGATCCGGACCGGGCTCGAGTGGGAGGTGCTGACGCGGGTACCACGCGCCGCCCGACACCGCTTCGGTCCTCGTGCGGCGGTGCCGCACCTGAGCGCGGCCCGGATACCCTTTGCCCCATGTCTGCGCGACCCAGCTCCGGGGCTTCCTTGCCCTGTCCCGCCGGGCAGGAGCCGGACGCCCGGCTGCTCACCGAAGCCATCACCCGGCTGCATCGCGCGCTGCACTCCTGCATGGTCCGCACCGACTACCCACGGAAGACTCTCCCCTTGGCCCAGGTCGAGCTGCTCCAGGTACTACGGGAACGCTCGCCCGCGCACATCAGTGACCTGACAGCCCGCCGCCACCTGGCGCCCAGCACGGTCAGTGGACTCATCAGCCGGATAATCGGCGCCGGACTGGTCGCGCGTGATGTAGATCCGGTCAACCCTCGATCCTCCGTCGTCACCCTCACCGATGCCGGCCGTGAGAAGCTCGCCGCCTGGACCAGGACCCACAAAGATCCTATGGATGCCGCCTACGCCGCCCTCGGCGACAGCGAGCGCGCGGTCATCGCGCAGGCGCTGCCCGTGCTCTTCCGGCTCGCGGAGCACGTCGATGAGCAAGCACACGGCCCTGAACTGGGCTGAAAGCCGTACCGCCGAGCACGGCGCGGGCTCATCCCTGGCTCGCCGGCGAGACGCGCCGCCCATGGATCCCCTCGAACGGCGCCAGCCGGACGGCCGGCGTGCCGCAGACTGTGGATCGGTCGTCAGTGTGCTTGGAGCGGTGTCTCCTCGGTCGGGCCGTATCCGCCTCCGCCGGGGGTGCGGATGACAAGCGTGTCCCCGGCGCCGACGTCTGCCGTGTCGCAGCCGCGCAGAGGCGTGGTCGTGCCGTCCACGCGTGCGATGAGGTTCTCGCCCAGAGCGCCGGGGCGGCCGCCGTCCATGCCGTAGGGCGGGATGCGGCGATGGCCGGAGACGACTGCGACGGTCATCGGTTCCAGGAAGCGGATCCGGCGTTCCACACCGCACCCGCCGTGCCAGCGGCCCGCGCCCCCGCTGCCCTCGCGGACGCGGAAGTCCTCCACCCGTACCGGGTAGCGCCATTCCAGGATCTCGGGGTCGGTGAGGCGGGAGTTGGTCATGTGCGTCTGTACGGCGTCCGCGCCGTCGAAGCCTTCGCCCGCGCCGGCGCCGGATGCGACGGTCTCGTAGTACTGCACGTGATCGTTGCCGAAGGACAGGTTGTTCATGGTGCCGGAGCCCTCCGCCTGGGCGCCCAGCACGGCGTACAGGGCACCGGTGACGGCCTGGGACGTCTCGACGTTGCCGGCGACGGTGGCGGCCGGGTGGACCGGGGCGAGCATGCAGCCGTCGGGAACACGGACGTCGAGTGGCTTCAGGCAGCCGCTGTTGAGGGGGATGTCGTCGGCGACCAGGGTGCGGAAGACGTACAGCACGGCCGCCATGACGACGGATGTGGGGGCGTTAAGGTTGCCGGGCTGCTGGGGTGATGTTCCGGTGAAATCCAGTACGGCGCTGCGGGTTTCGTGGTCGACGCGCAGGGCGACCTGGATGACGGCCCCGTTGTCGGTCTCATAGCGGTGTTCGCCGTCGTGGAGGGTGGCGATGATACGGCGGACGGATTCCTCGGCGTTGTCCTGCACGTGCCGCATGTAGGCGTGGACGACGTCAAGACCGAACTCGGCGATCACCATGCCTAGTTCACGGATGCCCTTGTTGTTGGCGGCGATCTGGGCACGCAGGTCGGCGAGGTTGGTCTCCGGGTCGCGCGACGGGTAGCGGGCGGTCAGCAGCAGGTCGCGGGTTTCGGTCCCGCGGAAGTGTCCGTCCCGCACGAGCAACCAGTTGTCGAACAGGACGCCCTCCTCGTCGATCGTGGTGCTGAAGGCGGGCATCGACCCGGGGCTGATGCCGCCGATCTCGGCGTGGTGGCCGCGCGAGGCGACGAGGAAGAGCAGACGCACCCCAGTCTCGTCGAAGACGGGGGTGACGACGGTGATGTCGGGCAGGTGAGTGCCGCCGTGGTAGGGGTCGTTGATGGCGTAGACGTCGCCGGGCCTCAGTGTGCCGGAGTTGCGGCGCAGCACCTCCTTGATGGACTCGCCCATCGACCCGAGGTGGACAGGGATGTGTGGCGCATTGGCGATGAGATTGCCGTCCGGGTCGAACAGGGCGCAGGAGAAGTCGAGGCGCTCCTTGATGTTGACCGAGTGCGCCGTGCTCCCGAGGCGTACCCCCATCTGTTCGGCGACGGACATGAACAGGTTGTTGAAGACTTCCAACATCACCGGGTCGACGGTGGTGCCCACCGCTGTACGGGACGGGCGGGGCCGGGAGCGGGTGAGGACGAGGTCGCCGTGCTCGTCGGCCGCGGCGCGCCATCCGGGGTCGACAACCGTGGTCTCGTCCGCCTCGGCGATGATCGCCGGACCCTCGACCGCGTCCTGCGGGCGGATGTCCTCGCGTAGGTACAGCCGCGCGGGCTGCCAACGGCCCTCGGTGAACATCCGGACGACAGCGACGGGTTGAAGTGCGCCGGTCCGCGGCGGCAGCGCGGACGTGGTGGTGGTACGTGGGCCGGAGGAACCAGTGGCCTCGACCGCGACGGCCTCGACGACCAGCGGCTTGCTCATGGTGAAGCCGTAGCGTTCCCGGTGATCGCGTTCGAAGGCTGCCTGCATCTCCTGCGCAGGCCCCAACGGCACCGGCAGCGAGAAGTCCGTGCCCTGGTAACGCAGCAGCGCGCGGGCGGTCGTACGGACGGTGGCGTCCGGCACGCCGTCCTCCCGCAACTGGACGCGTGCCCGCTCCTCCAGTTCGGCGCGGACGGCTTCGACACGGGCCGCTGCCTCCGGCCGGTCGAGGGGGGCCTCGATGGAGCGTTCGCGCAGCGCGAGCGCGTCCGCCATCCCGATCCCGTAGGCGGACAGAACCCCGGCGAGCGGCGGGATCAGCACGGTGTCGATGCCGAGCCGGTCGGCGACCGCACAGGAGTGCTGGCCGCCCGCGCCACCGAAGGCGACCAGCGCGTAGCGGGTGATGTCACGGCCACGCTGGACGGAGATCTTCTTCACCGCGTTCGCGATGTTGAGCACGGCGATGTCGAGGAAGCCCGCCGCGACCTCCTCCGGGCCAAGACGCCTTCCGGTCGCGGCGGCGGTCTGCTCGGCAAGCTCCGTGAATCGGGCACGGACCGCGGCCTCGTCCAACGGCTGATCGCCGTCCTTGCCGAACACCGCCGGGAAATAGGCGGGTTGGACACGGCCCAGCATGACATTGGCGTCGGTGACGGTCAGCGGCCCGCCGCGGCGGTAGCAGATGGGGCCGGGATCGGCACCGGCCGAGTCCGGCCCCACGCGGTAGCGCATCCCGTCGAAGTGCAGGACGGAGCCCCCGCCCGCGGCGACGGTGTGGATGTCGGTCATCGGCGCCCGCATCCGCACGCCCGCCACCTGGGTGCCCAGAACCCGTTCGATCTCGCCCGCGTAGTGGGACACGTCGGTCGAGGTGCCACCCATGTCGAAGCCGATCGCCCTGGTGCGGCCGGCGCGCCGCGCGGCGCGGGCCATGCCCACGACGCCGCCCGCCGGGCCGGAGAGCACGGCGTCCTTGCCCCTGAAGCGGGCCGCCTCCCGCAGACCTCCGCCGGACTGCATGAACATCAACCGCACACCGCTCAGTTCACAAGCCACCCGGTCCACGTAGCGCCGCAGGATGGGTGACAGGTAGGCGTCGACCACGGTCGTGTCGCCCCGCGGCACCAGCTTGATCAGCGGGCTCACCTCATGCGAACAGCTCACCTGTTGATAGCCGACCGAAAGGGCCGCCTCGGCCACGGCACACTCGTGATCCGGGTAGCGGTAGCCGTGCAGGAAGACGACCGCGGCACTGCGGAACCCGTCCGCGTACGCCGACGCGAGCGCCTCGCGCACGCCACCGAGGTCGAGCGGGCGGACGAGCTCACCGCGCGCGCTCACCCGTTCCTCCACCTCGACCACCCGGTCGTACAGGGCCTCCGGAAGGAGGATGCGGCGGTCGAAGATGTGCGGACGGTTCTGGTAGGCGATCCGCAGGGCATCCCGGAAACCCCGAGTGATCACGAGAACGGTGGGCTCGCCGGTGTGGGTCAGCAACGCGTTGGTGGCGACGGTGGTGCCCATCTTCACCACCTCGATCCGGTCGGCCGGAATCGACTCGTCCGCCTCCAGGCCCAGCCCCAGACGGATCCCGGCGACCGCCGCGTCCCGGTACGCCTCCGGCCGGTCCGACAGCAGCTTGCGGCTGACCACCTCGGAGTCCGGCGTCACCGCCACGACATCGGTGAAGGTGCCACCACGGTCGATCCAGAACTGCCAGCGACCAGCCATGGGCCCATTGTGCGCTTCCCGTGTGCGGTGGGTGATCGGCCGGCCCGACGCCCCGGTCGCAGCTCGACCACCTGTGGCGAACCGGTCACGGCCTGCACCCACCTGCGCGGCCCACACCGCTCAGGTCCACCCAGGCCATCAGGCGACTACTGGCCGAGGAGCAGCCGGTCGCCGCGTGATCCTTCGCCGGTTCAGCGGACGGACTGCGGCGGGGAGGACGCGGACCCGCCCGGGCCGTGGCTCGCGTTCTGGTGCAGGGCGTTGAATTCCGCCACGTTGCGGGTGTGCGTCGCGTAGTCGGAGGTGAAACGGGTGTCGCCCGGCCTGACCGTGACGAAGTAAAGCCAGTCGCCCGGCGTCGGGTTGAGCGCGGCGCGCATCGCCTCCTCACCGGGATTGTCGATCGGCGTGGGCGGCAGTCCCATGTGCTGGTAGGAGTTGTACGGGCTCTCGACCTGGGTGTCGTCCTGGCTGGTGTGGACGGTGCTGCGGTTCATCGCGTAGTTGATCGTCGAGTCCATCTGCAGCGGCATGCCGCGCTCCAGACGGTTGAGGACGACCCGGGCGACCTTGCCCATGTCCGCAGGCGTCGCGGCCTCCGCCTGGACGATGCTGGCGATGGTGACGGCCTGGTAGACGTTCATGGCGTTGCGCTGAGCCCCCGCCGCGACCGGCGCCGCGTTGAACTCGCCGTTGGCGGTGTCGGCCATGGAGCGCAGCAACGACTCGGGCGTGGCTCCCTTGTCGATGTGGTACGTCGCCGGAAAGAGATAGCCCTCCGGGTTGCCCTGGGCTTCGCTCGGCAGTGTCAGGCCGGCTTTTCCGACGGACTTGCGCGTGCTGCCCGCGGGGAGCCTGAGGGCCTTGTCGATCGCGTCGTACACCTGGCTCGCGCGCCAGCCCTCGGGGACGACCAGCGAGGTGGGCGGCGGGGGCTCCGCCGGAGCGCTGTCCAGCGTCAGCAGCGGCACCGCCACGGCGGTGCCGACCACGACAGCGCCGGCCGCGAGGAGTGCGAGTCTGCCCCGGCGTGTCAGTCGCGTCGTGCCTCGTGGCGGAATGTTCGTCTGCATGCGGGCACGGTAATACGCATATCGCCATAAACCCGGCACATATTACGTTGTCGCTCCGTTGTCGGCCGGAGGGTCAGCTTGTCGGTTCCGCCGCGCCCAGCCCGAGTGTTCCGGCCGTGCTCGGCTCACGTGCTCCGGTCGCGTTCAGCGTGTGGGTTCCGGCTGTGCTCAGCGCGTGGGTTCGAGTTGTGCGTCCCGGCGCACCAGCGCGGCGTACCTGCCGTCACGTTCCAGCAGTTCCTCGTGGCTGCCGCGTTCGGCGACCCGCCCGGAGTCCAGGACCACGATCTGGTCGGCGCCGCGGATCGTGGACAGCCGGTGGGCGATGGTGATCGTCGTCCGGTCGGCCGACAGGGCGTCGATCGCCTCCTGGACGGCGGCCTCCGTCCGGGTGTCGAGCGCGCTGGTCGCCTCGTCGAGGATGAGGACCGGCGGATCGCGCAGGATGGTGCGGGCTATCGCGAGACGCTGCTTCTCCCCGCCGGAGAAGCGGTGGCCGCGCTCGCCGACGACCGTGTCGTAGCCGTCGGGCAGCGCGGCTATGTGGTCGTGGATCTGCGCCGCCCTGGCCGCCGTCCGCAGTTCCTCGTCGGTGGCGTCCGGCTTGGCGAAGCGGAGGTTGTCGGCGACCGAGGCGTGGAAGAGGTACGTCTCCTGCGAGACGACGCCGACCGCGCGGGCGAGGGTGTCGAAGTCGAGGTCCCGGACGTCGACGCCGTCCAGGGTGACGCGGCCGCCGGTGACGTCGTACAGGCGGGGCACCAGATAGCCGAGCGTGGACTTGCCTGCGCCGGTCGGGCCGACGACGGCGAGGCTGCCGCCCGGGGGCACGGTGACGTCGATGCCGTCGAGGACGGGGCGCGCCCTGTCGTCGTTGTCGTAGCGGAATCCGACTCCCTCGAAGCGGACTTCGCCCTTGACCTGGTCGAGGTGGACGGGCCGCTCGCGCTCGGTGATGTCGACGGGCAGGTCCAGGTACTCGAATATGCGCTGGAAGAGGGCGAGGGAGGTCTGGATCTGGACGCCGGTCGCGAGCAGGCTCACGGCGGGACGGAACAGTCCCTGCTGGAGCGAGACGAAGGCGACGATGGTACCCAGCGAGACCTTCGGGCCGCCGAACTGGAGGGCGAGACCGGCGGTCCAGTAGATGACGGCGGGCATCGCGGCCATGACGATCGTGATCACGGCCATGCGCCAGCGGCCGGCCATGTTCGACCGCACTTCCAGATCGACCAGGCGCTCGGACTCCTCCGCGAAGGACGCGGTCAGCGAGTCGGAGCGGCCCATGGTCCGGCCGAGCAGGATGCCGCTGACCGAGAGGGACTCGGTGACGGTGGCCGCCATCGCGGCCATCTGCTTCTGCCGCTGGGTGGTGATCTTCTTGCGTTCGTTGCCGACGCGGCGGCTTATCCACACGAACGCCGGCAGCAGGAGCAGCGAGACGACCGTGAGCCGCCAGTCGAGGGCGACCATCGCGACGATCGTGGCCACGACGCTGGTGGCGTTGGAGACCAGGGAGGTGGCGGTGGAGGTGACGGTGGCCTGCATGCCACCGATGTCGTTGGCGATCCGGGACTGCACCTCGCCGGTGCGCGTGCGCGTGAAGAAGGCGAGCGACATGCGCTGCAGGCGGCCGTAGACGGCGGTGCGCAGGTCGTGCATGACGCGCTGGCCGACGGTGGTCGAGATCAGGGTCTGCAGCACGCCGAAGACACTGGAGAGGACCGCGCTGACGATCATGCCGAGCGCGAGCAGGCTCAGCAGACCGGTGCGGCCCTGCGGGATCGCGACGTCCAGGACCTCCTTGAGCAGGAAGGGTGTGGCCACCGAGACCAGTGAGGAGGCGCCGACCAGCAGGCCGACGACCGCCAGCCGGCCGCGGTAGGGACGGAAGAGCTTCAGGATGCGGCGCACCTGCCGGGGCTGTTCCTTGGCGTCGGCAGGTGGGGTCCAGGACGTTTCACGGTCGGGATGCATGGGCTCCTACGGAGGTGAACGGGGCCGGCCGGAGGTCGGCCGACGATGACGAAACGGATCGTAGCTCATTGTTACCTATACTCACAATGAACGGCATCCTGATATTGTTCCCGCATGACCAGCCCCGATCCCGACGGCCTGCTCGCCGAGCAGTTGCTGCGGCTGACCCGCCGGGTGCACCGCATCCAGAAGCGCCACCTCGAGCGGAACGACCTGGGTGTCACCCCGGCCCAGTCCCGGCTGCTGCGCACCCTCGCGCACTACGCCTCGCCGCCTCGCATGGCCGACCTCGCCGAGCGCCTGGAGGTGGTGCCGCGTGCGGTGACGACGCTGGTCGACGGCCTGGAGGCCGGCGGGAAGGTACGGCGTGTGCCGGATCCGGCGAACCGGCGCGTGACACGGATCGAGCTGACGGCCGAGGGGCACACGACCCTGCGCGAGCTGCGCGGCGCACGCCGCTCGGCGGCCGAGGAGATACTCGCTCCGCTGACCGAGAAGGAACGCCAGGTGCTCGGCGTCCTGCTGGACACGTTGATCGAGGGAGACTGCGGCACACGCTGCTGAGCCCGCGGTGCGGGAGGCCGTGGCCGGTGCCGGCCACGGCCTCCCAGCCGCTCGACGGCGGCTCCCCCGCCCGATCAAGGCGTCCGTTGGGCCGCGCGCGCTCCGCGCTCAACAGCCCGAGCGGTCCTCCGTCAGCACCCCTTGAACCGTGCTCAGCGAACGGTCGTAGCAGCCGTCGGAGCCGAACAGCCGATAGCGCTCGGTCGACGTGCCGACGGCGTGCCGCTGGTCGCGCGGGACGTCGAGGGTGTACGCGGCGTCCCCGCTGTAGGTGTCGTCGAGCCGCGACCACGTGGTGCGCCGGCCGTCCCGCAGTTCCACGGCCGAGGCGCGGTCGCCCAGCGTGAGCACGGTGCGCAGCCGGTTGTCCGTGCCGATGGTCGTCGCGCCGTTCATGGTGTACGTCCGGTGCGTGTGCGTCGCCCGCGCGGGCCCGTGTCCGACGACGGTGACCGTCTGGTCGTCGGACCAGGTCGCGTCGATTCCGTCCGTGTTCTCGCCGTCGGTCCAGCGGTGGACGGAGGTGTTGGCCAGCGTCCGGGTGACGCTGGCGGTCACGCGTCCGTGTGAGGTGTCGAGGTAGCCGGAGACGGTGAGCCGGTGTCCGGCGTCGGTGGCCAGGCGGTTCTCCGAACCGGGCGTGTAGACGGAGGAGTCGGCGATGTCGGTCGCCCTGTCCGCGGTGAGCGCGCCCGTGACGTGGGCTCGGTGCGCGTCCTGCCAGACCAGGACGTTCACCGGCGCGCTCCAGCCCGGCTGGCCCGCGGGGACGCCGACCACGGAGACCTCGACCCGGTGCGGACGGCCGTCGTTGAGCAGGCCGGCGAAGGGTGTGAGGTCGTAGGCGATCGGCCGCACGTCGAAGGCCCCCGGCGCCGGCAGGACGTACCAGAGGAAGGGGTTGGACCAGCCGCCGGTCCAGACGTTCGGGAACGGCGCGGCGATTCCGGCGAGCCGGCCGTCGACCTTGATCTGCACCTCGCGGTACGGCCCGTGGTCGGCCTTGCAGGAGTACGACGCCGGGTCGGCCACCGTCAGATACCAGAACTCCTCACAGCCTCCCCCCGAACCCGTGGCGTACACCTCGGCGACGATCCGCTCGCTGTTGCGCGGCGTCGTGAGGGTCGTGCCGTCGGGCGTGCCGGCGAGGGTGAGCACGCGGTCGGGGGTCCGCTCCGCGGGCCGGCCGGCGTAGAAGGTCAGCGTGACGTGCACGTCGATGACCCCGGTGTACGTGTCGTCCACGACGTTGCCGATCAGCATCTCGACGTCCTGCGCGCTGCGGAAGGTGTCGCTGTAGCGGGTGACGTCCTTCTCGACATGCCATTCGATGCCGTCGGGCGAGGGTTCCGGAGTGGAGGTGCGCAGGATCTCGACCCCGCCGACGTGCAGATAGCCCAGGCGGTCGTACTGACGGCCCTTCACCTTGCCGTCGAGCCTCAGGACGACCTTGCTCCAACGGTCGCCGCAGCCCTGGGGCGGGGTGTACGCGCCACGGTAGGGCGTGAAGTCGCGGAACTGGACATCGGCGAGGGTGACCTGACAGGACGTGGTGTGCGGCCGGTCGACAGACGGTGCCGCGGTGACCGGGTCGTGCCAGTCGGTGCCGAACTCGGCCGGAACGTCGGACGCCTGTGCGACGGCGGCTCCGGTGCCGAAGAACGCGCTCGCCAGGAGGGCCGCTCCGGCGAGCATGGACATGACTATCCGTCTTCTCATGGCCCGTGTTCTACGGGGAGTTGGCCGTCGACCGCAACGACGAGATCGGACGACACCCGCCGCGCGATCCCGGCCGCCTGGAGCTCTCACCGACCGGCCACACAGCGGAACATTTCATGCTATAAGCACACCTCACTGCCATAGTGCGGTCATGGAGACCATGCCCGTCGGCCGCCCCCCAAACTCCCCCCGCCAGGAGTCCCGGCACCGGCGCCCCCGCCCTGCCCTGCGCACCCCGCGCGCGGCCCTGACCCTGGCCCTCGCCGGCGCCGTCACCGGTGCCGCCGTGGTCACCGCCCTGCTCCCGCGCGCAGCCCGCGACTCGCCCGCCCCCGGCCCGGCCGCCTCCCCGGGCCCGGCGCCCGCTCCCGGCGCACCGGGCATCGGCGACCCCCTCATGCCGCTCGCCGGCAACGGCGGCTACACGGTCCGCCGCTACACGCTCGACTTCGACTGGCGGGCGCCCCGGACGCCGTTCGCCGCCGGCGCGACCGTCAGCGCCACCGCCACCCAGTCCCTGTCCCGCTTCGACCTCGACTTCGCGGGCAACGCGCTGCACCAGGTGACGGTCGACGGCGCACCGGCCACCGCCGTACGGAACGGCGACGAACTCGTCGTCACCCCCGCGCGCCCCATCCCCCAAGGCAGCGCGTTCACCGTCCGCGTCACCTACACCGCCGATCCGACGCGGAGCAGGCACCGCGACGACGCGATCCGGGACTACGGCTGGGTGCCCACCGCCGACGGCACGTTGGTCTGCGCCCAGCCCGACGGCGCCAAACTGATCTTCCCGGCGAACGACCACCCCAGCCTGCGGGCGCCCATCACCTTCCACATCACCACCCCGCCCGGCATCAGCGCCGCGGCCAACGGCCGACTGGTCGGCACCGTCCGGCGACCAGACGGACGTGTCAGATGGACCTACGACTCCGAGCAGCCGATCGCGGCGCAGCTGGTCCAGATGGCGATCGGGAAGTTCACGTTCGTCGACGGCACCGGCCCGCGCGGCCTGCCGGTCCGGGACGTGGTCCCGGACGACCTGGTCGGCGACACGGCGGACTTCCGCTCGCTCACCCCGGAGCATCTCGCGTGGCTGGAACGACGCCTCGGCCCGTACCCGTTCCGCCGCTACGGCGTGCTGGTCGGGGACACCGACCTGCCGGTGGCCCTGGAGACGCAGTCGCTGTCGGTCGTACCGAAGGACGACCTGCTGGGCGACCGGGTCGACGCCGAACGCAACCTCGTGCACGAGCTGACCCACCACTGGACGGGTGACAGCGTCGCCATCCGGCGCTGGTCCGACCTGTGGCTGAGTGAGGGTCACGCGCGCTTCTACGAACGTCTGTACTCCGACGAGCACGGCGGGGCCGGTCTGGAGGCCGCGATGCGGGCGGCCTACGAACAGCACGACCAGTGGCGGCACGACGAAGGGGCGCCCGCCGAACCCACGGAGCCGACGCTGTTCAAGGTGATGCGCTACGACGGCTCGGCGCTGGTGCTGTACGCCCTGCGGGAGAAGGTCGGCGCGGAGACCTTCGAGCGGATCGAGCACTCCTGGGTGACGGCGTATCAGGGCCGGGCGGCCGGCACCCGGGACTTCATCGCCCTCGCGTCACGGGTCGCCGGCGAGGACCTGAGCCCGTTCCTGACCCCCTGGTTGTACGGGCCGCACACCCCGCCCATGCCGGGCCACCCCGACTGGCGGGTGGACCCGGTCGAGGACTGAGCCGGCACGCCGCCGACCGAGTGGCCCCTGCCCGGCCGCTCGGCCACCCCGGTGACCCTTGGCGCGACACGGCGCGAAAGGCACGGAAACGTACCAGGGGTGGCGTCCAGGACAACTGCCTTTGTTCTGGTGGAGACGAACATGTCTGGAGAACCGTGCAATGAGAAGACCGGCCACCCCGCGTGTTCCCAACTCCCTCCGCGAGTGCCGCCGGACGGCCTGCGTGATCGCGTCGGCTGCGGTGCTGGTGCCGCTGCTGCTCATCCCGCTGGCCGACGACGAGGCACCTGACCAGCAGTTGCAGAACACCTTCACGGAGGCCGCCCGCGAGTTCCACGTGCCGCGCAGTGTGCTCATGAGCGTGTCCTACATGCAGACGCGCTGGGACACCCATTCGGGCGCTCCCAGCGTCGCGGGCGGCTACGGGCCGATGCACCTGGTGGACACCGGCCGCATCGAGGCCCCGGCGGTGGCGGCGGGCCCGTCGGCGCAGCACGGCGCCGGCACCCGGCCTGACACGGGCGATGCGGCCGCCCCTGCCGCCCCTGAGACCTCCCCCTCGCCGGGCCACACCGTACAGCCGGCGGACCTGGACCGCGCCGCACGCCTGCTGGAGGTCCCGGCCGAACGCCTGCGGACGGATCCCACCGCCAACATCCGCGGCGGCGCGGCGATCCTGGCGGCCACACAACGCCAGCTCGGCAAGCCCCTCACCACCAACCCGGCGGACTGGTGGGAGGCGGTCCAGCACTACCCGGGCACCCGCGACATCACGGCGGCGACCGCCTACGCCAACGATGTCTTCGACGTGATCCGCAAGGGAGCGCACCGCACCACCGCCGAAGGACAGGACGTCACCCTCGCCGCCAATCCCCGCGTACGCCCCCACGTCACCCGCGCCCAGACCCCACCGCGGCCCAAGGAGGTCGAGTGCCCGGCGGAGCTGGCCTGCGACTGGCTCAGCGCCCCGTACGAGGAGATCGACGAGGACGGCGACTACGGCAACCACGACCTCGGCAACCGGCCCGTCGACCAGAAGATCGACTACATCGTCATCCACGACACCGAGGCGTATCTGCCGAACATGTTCAAGACGGTGCAGGACCCCACGGAGGCGTCGTGGCACTACTCGATCCGCTCCAGCGACGGCCACATCACCCAGCACGTGCGGACCAAGGACGAGGCCTGGCACTCCGGCAACCAGTTCGTGAACGCCCGCTCGATCGGCATCGAGCACGAGGGCTTCCTCACCCAGCCCGGCAAGTGGTTCACGGAACCGATGTACCGGGCCTCGGCGCGCCTGGTGCGCTACCTGGCGAAGAAGTACCAGGTCCCGCTCGACCGGCAGCACATCATCGGTCATGACAACGTGCCGTCGCCGACCGCCGACAGCATCCCCGACATGCACGACGACCCCGGTCCCTTCTGGGACTGGCGGCACTACTTCGACCTGCTCGGCGCGCCGCTGCGGGCCTCGGCCGGACCGGACAGCGACATGGTGATGATCCTGCCGGACTACGCCACCCACAAGCCCCCGTTCACCGGGTGCAAGGGCGACGGTCACCCGTGTCCGCCGCACGGCTCCAACGCCGTACGCCTCCACACGCGGCCGGACGACAACGCCCCGCTGATCCAGGACCCCGGCCGCAAGCCGGACGGCGACCCGTCCACGGAGGACGTCAACGACCTGGGCTCACGCGTCTCCGCGGGCCAGGCCTTCGCCGTCGCCGAGCGGAGCGGCGACTGGACGGCGATCTGGTTCCAGGGCAACAAGGCATGGTTCAGGAACCCGCAGAGACAACCGACGGCCGTCGGCGCGAGCGGCAGCATGGTGACGCCCAAGGAAGGCCTGGACGAGATCCCGGTGTACGGGCGTGCCCTCCCGGAGGAGGACGCCTACCCCGAGGACGTGGAGGAGGAGCCCGAATCGCCGCTGCCCTACCGGCTCCAGGCGGGCCAGCGCTATGTGACACAGGCTCGGGTCCGCAGCTCGTACGTCCCCCGGTCGTCCATCGTCGACTCACCCGAGCCGGTGGTGAAGGGCCGCGAGGGGTACTACGAGATCCAGTTCGGCCACCGCCTCGCCTACGTCCGGGCGAGCGACGTGGACGTCGTCGAGAGCGCCTCCGCCGCGGCGGGACCACCGGCGGCGCGGGACGACCGCCCGGCGGGGCACTAGGCGGCCAGTTCCGCCCGGTCCCCCATCACCACGACCGGATCGCGCGCCGGATCGAGCGTGCGCAGCAGGAATGCCATGGCCTGCCGGGAGACGCTGACGCAGGCCGAGGTGCCGCTGCCGTGGTCCAGGTGCAACCAGATACCGCCGCCCTTGTCCTGGCCCCAGGGGCGACCGGCGTCGCGCGGCGGGGTACCTCGCAGGCGGTTGTAGTCGATGGCGATGACGTAGTCGAAGTCGTGCTGGTGCGCCTCGTCCCATTCGGCCGGTGGCGTATAGGCGCTGACGTCGTGATCGTAGGGCAGTCGGGCTCCCGGGTCGCGGAGCACGCCGCCCGCGTCGGAGAGGGTGAAGACACCCACCGGGCTGCGCTGGTCCCCCTCGTGGTGGTCGGTGGTCCAGCCGTGCCGCCCGTTGTGGGCGGGCCAACTGCCCGCCGGGTGCCACCGGGCGCCACGCCGGGTGTACAGCACCAGCCTGGACTCGGCGGAGTCCACGCCCTCGCCGTAGACGGCCACGATCTGGCGGGAGGCTTCGGGGATCCGCCGGTAGAGGCGGGCGCCGACGCCCGGGACACGGGTCGGGTCGGTCGTGGGAGCGGAGGAGACGGTCGGGCCCTGCGCGGTCGGGCCGTGCGCGGTCGGGCCCTGCGCGGTCCGGTCGCGGGGCGCCGGGGCACCGTCGGTCCGGGCGGGGCCGGATGCGGGGCCGCCGCACGCGGTGAGGACCGCGAAGAGCGTCCCCAGGGCCACCACCCCAACCGTCACACGCCGCCGCACGCTGTCGATCTCGATGTGCACCGGGCCATGGTGACAGCGCACACCGGCTGATCGTGCGATCTCCCCGGCATTCACCGAGCCGGGTGACCGGCCACCCGGCCGCCCCCTGCGGGACTCGGGAAAACCGTTTGAAATTCAGCACGCTTCGGAGCCAACCTGTCACGGTCTGTCAGCGCTCATCGCCGCTTCCCCCTCCCCTGACACGAGCCACTGGGACGTCATGCAGATTCAAGACCTTCCGTATCCCGATCCCGGCGTCCCCGACGCGCGCTCGGGCCCCCGATTCCTGTGGTGGCTCTGGCTGAACCAGCTGGGCGGGCAGCTGAAGTCGCTCGCCTGGGGCCTGCTGCACTTCGTGTCCGTCTCGGCCCTGCCCTTCTGCGTCGGCCTCGCCGTCCAGGCGGTCGTCGACCGCTCCGGCACCCGGCTCGCCCTGACGGGTGCTCTGCTGCTGCTGTGCGGCACGGGCATCGCCCTCGGCGAGACCTTCCTGCACCGGGCCGCCGTCACCAACTGGATCACGGCCGCCACGCGCGTCCAGCAACTGCTGGCCCGCAAGGCCGCCCAGCTGGGATCCGCCCTGACCATGCGGGTGGCCGCCGGAGAGGTGGTGGCCGTCTCCACCGGCGACGTCGAGAGGATCGGCTGGTTCGTCGAGGCCGTCTCCCGGTTCACCGCGGCCGCGTTGACGGTCGTCGTGGTCGGTGCCGGGCTCCTCGTCTACCAGCCCGCCCTGGGCGTGGTCGTCGCCGTCGGACTGCCCGTGGTGGCCCTCGCGGTGCTGCCTCTGCTGCCCCGTGCCACGCGCCGCGCCGACGTGCAGCGCGAGAAGGCGGGCCGGGCCACCGAGCTGGCCTCGGACACGGTCGCCGGACTGCGCGTACTGCGCGGCATCGGCGGCGAGGAACTGTTCCTCGACCGCTACCGCCGCGCCTCGCAGGAGGTACGCCACGCCGCGGTGCGCAGCGCCCGGATGTGGTCACTGATCTCCGCCCTCCAGGTGCTGCTCCCCGGCCTGCTGCTCATCGCCGTCGTCTGGCACGGCGTCCAGCTCGCCCGCCAGGGCCGTGTCACGGTCGGCGAGCTCGTCACCGTCTACAGCGCGGTGATGATCCTCAACTATCCGCTGCGGCACTTCGAGGAGATCGCCATGGCGTACTCCTTCTCACGCCCGTCGGCCAGACGGACGGCCGGCGTCCTGTCGCTGGAGCGGTCCACCGCCACCGAGGGCAACCGCGCGCCGGAGGTACCGGACGGCGACCTGTACGACCCCGGCACCGGTCTGCTGGCTCCCGCGGGCCGTCTCACCGCAGTGGTCTGCGGCGACCCGGACGCGGCGGGCAGGCTCGCGGAGCGGCTGGGTGGCCATCCCGCCGAGCCGGGCCGCTCGGTGCTGCTCGGCGGGGTGCCGCTGGACGAACTCCCCCTGGACAGCGCCCGTACCGCCGTCCTCGTCCAGGACAAGGATCCGGTGCTGTTGTCCGGGACCCTGCGTGAACTGCTCGACGTCCCCGCCTCCGGAACCGTACGCGCCGCGGACGCGCTGGATGCGGCGCAGTGCGGCGACGTCCTGGACGCTCTCGTCCAGGGGTCACTGGGCGCCGCGGACCCGATGGACGCCCGCATCACCGAACGCGGGCGCTCCCTGTCCGGTGGCCAGCGCCAGCGGCTCGCGCTGGCCCGGTCGCTGATCACGGACCCCGAGGTGCTGGTGCTGGACGAGCCGACCTCCGCGGTCGACTCGCACACCGAGGCCCGGATCGCGGACGGGCTGCGCCGGCTGCGCTCGGGGCGCACGACGGTGGTGTTCACCTCCTCTCCGCTGCTCCTCGACCGCGCGGACCGGGTCGCCCTGGTCGCCGAGGGCAAGGTCGTGGCGGTCGGCGTGCACCGCGAACTGATCGTCAGCGAGCCGCGATACCGGGCCGTGGTGACGCGGGAGACGGACGACGAACTGGCCGCGGCCGACGAGGCGGCCCTGGTGGGCGCGCGGCAGGAGCTCGAAGAAATCGAGGAGAGCGCATGATCGGCGTTGCGCCACCCGTCTACGACCCGGCGGCCCCGACGACCGCCACCACCCTGCCCGTCGGCGCGGCCACGACCGTGCGTGCCTACGTCGCCGAGCTGTTCCGCCGGCACCGCCGGGCCTTCCTGCTGCTGGTCGCGGTGAACACGGTGGCCGTGGTCGCGTCCATGGTGGGTCCGTACCTGCTCGGCGGCCTGGTCGAGCGGGTGTCGGACGGGGCCCGGGAGCTTCATCTGGGCCTGACCGCCGGGCTGTTCGTGCTCGCGCTCGCCGTACAGGCCGTGTTCGTGCGGCAGGTACGGCTGCGGGGTGCGATGCTCGGCGAGCGGATGCTGGCCGACCTGCGGGAGGACTTCCTGGTCCGGTCGGTCGGGCTGCCGCCGGGCGTGCTGGAACGGGCGGGCACCGGCGATCTGCTGTCCCGCATCACCACCGACATCGACCGTCTGGCCAACGCGATGCGCGAGGCCGTGCCCCAGCTGGCCATCGGTGGCGTGTGGGCTCTGCTGCTGCTCGGCGGGCTCGTGGTGACGGCGCCGCCGCTGGCGGCCGCAGTGCTGCTCGCCGTACCGGTGCTGGTGGCCGGGTGCCGGTGGTACTTCAAACGGGCGCCCTCCGGATACCGCTCCGAGGCCGCCGGGTACGCGGCGGTCTCCTCCGCTCTCGCCGAGACGGTCGACGCGAGTCGCACCGTCGAGGCGCACCGGCTCGGCCCCCGCCGCGTCGCCCTGTCGGAACGGCGGATCAAGGAGTGGACGGCCTGGGAGCGGTACACGCTCTGGCTGCGGTCCGTACTCTTCCCGGTCATCAACGCCGTGCACGTCATCGTGCTGGGCTCGGTCCTCCTGGCCGGCGGGGCGTTCGTCCTGCGCGGCTGGATCGGGGTGGGCCAGCTGACCACGGGCGCCCTCGTCGCCCAGATGCTCGTCGATCCGGTGAACCTGATCCTGCGCTGGTACGACGAGGTGCAGGTCGCCCAGGTGTCGCTGGCCCGTCTGGTGGGTGTGCGGGACATCGAGCCCGACGCCGGGGACGCCTCGCTGGCACCGGACGGACGGGACGTGCACGCCGACCGGGTGCACTTCGGCTACCGCGAGGGCGTCGACGTGCTCCGCAACGTGTCCCTGGAGGTCGCCCCGGGCACCCGGCTGGCCCTGGTCGGCCCGTCGGGCGCGGGCAAGTCCACCCTCGGCAGGCTGCTCGCCGGGATCTACGCGCCACGGGACGGCCGGATCACCCTGGGCGGCGCGGAGCTGTCCCGGATGCCGGCGGAACGCGTCCGCTCGCACGTCGCCCTCGTCAACCAGGAGCACCACGTCTTCGTCGGCTCCCTGCGCGACAACCTCCTGCTGGCCCGCAGCGGTGCCACGGACGCCGAGCTGTGGGCGGCCCTGGGCGCGGTCGACGCGGATGCCTGGGCGCGGGCGCTGGACGACGACCTGGACACCGAGGTCGGCTCCGGCGGCCTCGCGCTGACCCCCGCGCAGGCCCAGCAGATCGCGCTGGCCAGGCTCGTGCTCGCCGATCCGCACACGCTGGTCCTGGACGAGGCGACCTCGCTGCTCGACCCGCGCGCGGCCCGGCATCTGGAGCGGTCCCTGGCCCGCGTGCTGGACGGCCGCACGGTGGTCGCCATCGCCCACCGTCTGCACACCGCCCATGACGCCGACGTGATCGCCGTCGTGGACGACGGACGCATCAGCGAGCTGGGCAGCCACGACGAGCTGGTCACGGCCGACGGCGCGTACGCCGCGCTCTGGCGGTCCTGGCACGGATGAGGCGGCACCGACCACGCGGCCGACCGGTACGACGGCCCCGTGGCCGCCCGCGGCGCAGGTCTCCCCGTTCCGCACGGCGCTGCCATCGCCCGTGACGCGGCCAAAACCACCGGCGCCCGCGTCCGCGGCGACCGCGGCCGGGAGCAGCGGGGGCACGGCGGGGCCGGCATGCGGGCGGGTCTGCTGGCGTCGAGGGGGAACCGGCCGAAGGGACGGCGGGCCATGGGAACAGGCCGCCTGCGCCGAGTGCGGGTCCAGCGAAGCCTGCCGACGCCTGGGACAGCGGCGGACCGGCTTGTGGCCAGCTGCGGCCGGGGATGGACGGCGGGAGGGACTTCCGGCCGTGCCGGTCGGCGTGGGGGACAGCGGTGGGGTGGCATGCGGCGGAGTCCGCCGGCCTCGGCGGGGCGGCGTGTGGCGGAGTCCGCCAGGGCTCGGGGCGGCCAGGTGTGGGCCGGTCGGTGCGCGGTGGCGCCTGCCGGGAGCCGGTGCAGGGTGCGAGCCCGGGCCGGCGCCGGCGTCCGTGCCGTTGCGCGGTGCCGAGCAGGGGTGGAAGGCTGGAGAACGGCACAGGCTCGGGGAACGCTGCGGAACCACCCGGTCCGCAGCGTGTGACACCTGCGCCGCGCGTGCCGACGGCCCGGCGCCCCTCGCGGTGGC
This sequence comes from Streptomyces filipinensis, assembly GCF_014649495.1. Classification (GTDB taxonomy): domain Bacteria; phylum Actinomycetota; class Actinomycetes; order Streptomycetales; family Streptomycetaceae; genus Streptomyces; species Streptomyces filipinensis. The sequence continues at coordinate 323,657 of NZ_BMTD01000008.1, forward strand.
CCATGGCCGTCCTCACCACCAGGAGGTACTCGTGGACAGCGCCGACGGCTGGGGGGACGACGTCTACCAGCCCGATTCCTCGGAGATCCGGGAGGATTCGGGGGTGCTCGACGTCGAGGACACACTGGACTTCGACGGCGTCGACGACCCGCTCGACCGCGGCTGGTCCCCTCCCGAGCGCCCCTGGGCGGTGGAGCGCCTCGGGGTGACGGCGGCCGAACGCCAGGCGGGCGAGACGCTCGACCAGCGGCTCGCCGAGGAGCTGCCCGACCTCGACACGGCCGACGGCGACGGCCTCGGTGACTGCACCGGAACCGACGGGGAACTCCTGGACAACGAGGTCGGCAACCTCCGCTCGGGCCGGCTGGTGGCCCCGGACGAGGGAGCGCACGAGGACGATGAGGCCGCCCTCGTCGCCACCGACGTCGGTATCGACGGCGCCGCCGCTTCCGCCGAGGAGGCCGCGATGCACATCGTCGACGAGGACTCCCTGTCCGGCTGAGCCCCACGAGGAGCCGCCATGCAGCAGGACGAGCAGCCCGACTACCGCCCCGTGGTCTTCCGGGACCGCGCCGCCGGCTACGCCTTTCTGACCCGGTCGACCGCGCGGAGCGAGCAGAGCATCGAGTGGGACGACGGCCAGACCTACCCGGTGATCGACGTGGAGATCTCCTCGGAGAGCCACCCCTTCTACACGGGCAAGGCCCGCACCGTCGACACCGAAGGCCGCATCGCCCGCTTCGAACGCCGGTACGGCGGAGCCGACGCAGGCGACGCGACCTGATCGCAAGCGCTGGCCCGGGCCTGGGGCCGGGAGCCTCAGATCACGTTGAGGGCGGCCGCGCAGCCCACACCACCGAGCAGCATGAACACGGGCATCAGCACCCTCAGCTCCACCCAGCTTCCGGCACGGAACCGCATCACCTTCGGCGGCCCCAGGGGGTACCAGCGCTTGCGGCCCACGGGGATCGGCCACAGGATCGGGCAGCCCGACACCGTCAGCGCGTCCCCGATGTCGTGCACCAGGGCACCGAGCACGATCGGCAGGCCGAGCCACAGGTACTCCTGCCCCGGCGCGGTGAACAGCCAGTCGGAGCCGTTGCCCGGCTTGTCCAGGATGCCCGCGAGAATCCATGCGCTCGTCGCCGCCAGCAGCCAGACCAGGACATCGCTGCTGGAGCCGCGCGCCGCCCGCCACAGCAGACCCTCGATCGCCAGCACCATGTGGACGAACAGGATCGCCAGCACCGCCCAGCGGCCCCCCGTGATCGCCGCCGCAGAGCACCCGGCGCCGATCATGACCGCCCACACCCAGGTGTGCGTCAGCGTGCGGTGGCCGCCCGAGCGGCGCGGGTCGCCCTGTTTCCTGGTCGATTTGTAGACGGCGTACGACAGCTTGTCCACGATCTCGCAGAGCCAGCGCGAGAACGGCCCGAAGGCCCGGGAGATGGTGGCCGCCTTGTGGTCGAGGTCCGGGGCGAGCGCGGCGCCGGCGCAGATCAGGGCGCCGACGAGCAGCACCGGCCAGGGCATCGGGCGCCCGGCCGCGGCGGCGGCCGCTCCGACGCCGAGCCAGGCCGCGGCCCCCGACAGTGAGTGTGCTGGTCCCATCATGGCCGCTTCCCGCCCCATTCCTCGTGTGCCGCTGTCCAGTTGACCTGGTGCGCCGACCCTGCGTCGGCGTCACAGCGTAGCGGCCATGATCTTCGTGCCCGCAGCCGATTCCCTTCTCGGGGACGAGGCCAGGCAAGATGGGGGCGTGACCCTCATCGATCAGCTGCCGCCGACCGCCGACCCCGACGCCCTGTACGAAGCCTTCGAGTCGTGGGCGCAGGATCGCGGCCTCACCCTCTACCCGCATCAGGAGGAGGCGCTGATCGAGGTGGTCTCCGGGGCGAACGTGATCGTCTCGACGCCCACCGGCTCCGGCAAAAGCATGATCGCCGCCGGCGCGCACTTCGCCGCCCTCGCACGGGACGAGGTCACCTTCTACACCGCCCCGATCAAGGCACTGGTGTCGGAGAAGTTCTTCGAGCTGTGCAAGCTCTTCGGCACCGAGAACGTCGGCATGCTCACCGGCGACGCCTCCGTGAACGCCGACGCGCCCGTGATCTGCTGCACCGCCGAGGTCCTGGCCTCGATCGCGCTGCGCGACGGCAAGAACGCGGACGTCGGCCAGGTCGTCATGGACGAGTTCCACTTCTACGCCGAGGGCGACCGCGGCTGGGCCTGGCAGATCCCGATTCTCGAGCTCCCTCAGGCACAGTTCATCCTGATGTCGGCCACTTTGGGTGACGTGTCCTTCTTCGAGAAGGACCTCACCCGCCGCACCGGCCGCCCCACCTCGGTGGTCCGCTCGGCGACCCGCCCGGTGCCGCTCTCCTACGAGTACAAGTTCACGCCGCTCACCGAGACGCTCACGGACCTGCTGGAGAGCAAGCAGGCGCCGGTGTACATCGTGCACTTCACGCAGGCGCAGGCCGTGGAGCGGGCGCAGGCGCTGATGAGTATCAACATGTGCTCGCGCGAGGAGAAGGAGCAGATCGCCGAGCTGATCGGCAGCTTCCGCTTCACCACCAAGTTCGGCCGCAACCTCTCCCGTTATGTCCGGCACGGCATCGGCGTCCACCACGCCGGCATGCTGCCCAAGTACCGGCGTCTGGTGGAGAAGCTCGCCCAGGCCGGTCTGCTGAAGGTCATCTGCGGCACGGACACGCTCGGCGTGGGCGTCAACGTGCCCATCCGTACGGTGTTGTTCACGGCGCTGACCAAGTACGACGGCAGTCGTGTGCGCACCCTGCGGGCCCGGGAGTTCCACCAGATCGCGGGGCGGGCCGGCCGGGCCGGTTTCGACACGGCCGGGCTCGTCGTCGCGCAGGCGCCCGAGCACGTCATCGAGAACGAGAAGGCGCTGGCGAAGGCGGGTGACGATCCGAAGAAGCGGCGCAAGGTGGTGCGCAAGAAGGCTCCGGAGGGCTTCGTCGGCTGGACGGAGAACACCTTCCAGAAGCTGATCGATTCGGATCCGGAGCCGCTGACCTCGCGTTTCCGGGTCACGCACACGATGCTGCTGTCGGTGATCGCCCGCCCGGGCAACGCGTTCGAGGCGATGCGTCACCTGCTGGAGGACAACCACGAGCCGCGCAGGCAGCAGCTGAGGCACATCCGCCGGGCGATCGCGATCTACCGCTCGCTGCTCGACGGCGGCATCGTGGAGAAGCTCGACCAGCCCGACGCCGAGGGCCGCATCGTCCGGCTCACGGTCGACCTGCAGCAGGACTTCGCGCTCAACCAGCCGCTGTCCACGTTCGCGCTCGCCTCGTTCGAACTCCTCGACCCCGAGTCGCCGTCCTACGCCCTCGACATGGTGTCCGTCGTCGAGTCCACCCTGGACGACCCGCGGCAGATCCTCGTCGCCCAGCAGAACAAGGCGCGTGGCGAGGCCGTGGCCGCGATGAAGGCGGACGGCGTCGAGTACGAGGAGCGCATGGAGCGCCTCCAGGACGTCACCTACCCGAAGCCCCTGGAAGAGCTGCTCTTCCACGCGTACAACACCTACCGCAAGAGCCACCCCTGGGTCGGCGACCACCCGCTGTCGCCGAAGTCCGTGATCCGCGACATGTACGAACGGGCACTGTCCTTCACGGAGTTGGTGTCCTTCTACGAGCTGGCCCGCATCGAGGGCATCGTCCTGCGCTACCTGGCCAGCGCCTACAAGACCCTCGACCACACCATCCCGGACGACCTGAAGTCCGAGGACCTGCAGGACCTCATCGAGTGGCTCGGCGAGATGGTGCGCCAGGTGGACTCCAGCCTGCTGGACGAGTGGGAGCAGCTCGCGAACCCGGAGGAGATGACCGCCGAGGAGGCCCAGGAGAAGGCCGACGAGGTCAAGCCGGTCACGGCCAACGCGCGCGCCTTCCGGGTCCTGGTCCGCAACGCGATGTTCCGCCGCGTGGAGCTGGCCGCCCTCGACCAGGTCGATGAGCTGGGCGAGATGGACGCCGAGTCCGGCTGGGACGCCGACGCCTGGGGCGAGGCGATGGACACGTACTGGGACGAGTACGAGGACCTCGGTACCGGTCCCGACGCCCGCGGCCCCAAGCTTCTGGTCATCAAGGAGGAGCCGGAGAACGGACTCTGGCGCGTCCGCCAGATCTTCGACGACCCGAACGGCGATCACGACTGGGGCATCAGCGCGGAGATCGACCTCACGGCCTCCGACGCCGAAGGCCGTGCCGTCGTCCGCGTCACCGACGTCGGCCAGCTGTGAGCCGCTGCCGACCAGTTGTGAGCCAAGGAGAATCCCACCGATGACGAACCCGGCCGAGAGACTGGTCGACCTGCTCGACCTGGAGCAGATCGAGGTCAACATCTTCCGTGGCCGAAGCCCGCAGGAGTCGCTGCAGCGGGTCTTCGGCGGCCAGGTGGCGGGCCAGGCCCTGGTCGCCGCCGGCCGCACCACGGAGGGCGACCGCCCGGTGCACTCGCTGCACGCGTACTTCCTGCGTCCGGGCCACCCCGGCGTACCGATCGTGTACCAGGTGGAGCGGGTCCGCGACGGCCGGTCGTTCACCACGCGCCGGGTCACGGCCGTGCAGCAGGGCCGCACGATCTTCAATCTCACCGCCTCCTTTCACAAGCCTGAGGAAGGACCGTTCGAGCACCAGCTGCCGCCGGCCCGCGAGGTGCCGGAGCCGGAGTCGCTGCCCACGGTCACCGAGGAGATCCGCAAGCATCTGGGCGCGCTGCCGGAGCAGTTGGAGCGGATGGCGCGCCGCCAGCCCTTCGACATCCGCTACGTCGACCGGCTGCGCTGGAACGCCGAGGAGATCGACGGGGCCGAGCCGCGCAGTGCCGTGTGGATGCGCGCGGTCGGGCCGCTCGGTGACGACCCGTTGGTCCACACGTGCGCGCTGACCTACGCCAGTGACATGACCCTCCTGGACGCGGTCCGTATCCCCGTCGAACCCCTGTGGGGTCCGCGGAACTTCGACATGGCCTCGCTGGACCACGCCATGTGGTTCCACCGGCCGTTCCGCGCGGACGAGTGGTTCCTGTACGACCAGGAGTCGCCGATCATCACCGGCGGGCGGGGCCTGGCCCGCGGCCGTATCTACGACCTGCAGGGGCGCCTGCTTGTCTCCGTCGTCCAGGAGGGCCTGTTCAGGTCGCTGTAGCGAGCCGGCGGCCGGACCCGGCGGCCGGGTGCTTCAGACCTGGGCCGGCCGGGGGTTTCTCCGCCGCAGCCAGGAGCGCAGAGTACGACGGGGCTGCGCCGGGGCCCGCTCGGGCCGACGGTGACCCGGGCGGGACGAGGACACCGCTGCCGGCCGCACCACCGGCACGCCGTGCCCCTCGGACGCTCGGCTCACCGGTGCGTCCGTCGGATCGGCCGGTCCCGGCCGCGGCCCGCCGTTCGGCCTGAAGGCTCCGGCCACCGTCCCACCGCTCTGCGCCTCGGACACCTGTGCCGCGATCGGCTGTTCGCCGGGCGCCGACGCCTGGGCCGTCGGTTCCGCAAGCCGCGTGACCGTGCGGGCCATCGGCGGGATGGGCTGTGCCACCGCCCGCGCGCTCGGTGCCGCGCGGCGGGCGGTCGGGCGCGGGGCCCTGCAGAAGGCGCGGGCCTCCTCCAGGGCGTGGGCCAGCTCGCTGCGCAGCCACTCGGTCTCGTCCGCGTCCTGTGCCGTCGCGATCCGCTCGGCCAGGTGCGCGGCAGGCGATCCCGGCATGCCGTGACCTGGTGGCGTCGGGCGGAACCGGTTCAGGTAGGAGCGCTCGTACGGATCCCTGACGACGTCGGCGACCTCGACGGGCGAGAGGAAGGCCGCGACGGCTCCGGCCCGGGCCCACGGCTGCTCGGCCTGGCGCAGCAGGAAGCCGAGATGTCGCCCACGCCAGTTACGGGCACGCAGGTCCACCCCGGCGGCCAGCCGGGCGCGCAGGCTCTCGGACGTACGCCCCTTCAGCAGACGCGCACTCTCAGGCTGCGACGCGAAGTGCCGCAGTTCGTCCGCGAGATACAGCCAGACCACGGCACGGTAGCGGTTCAGATACCACGTCACCGGCACCAGCAGGCCCAGCCGGGCGAGGCGGGTGAAGCGACCGACCGGGATCTCCATGAGCGCGGCACCCTCGGTGGTACCCACCACCCGCACGCGGTCACGCAGGGCTTCCGCACACCCTTCCTGCGCACGGAGGCGGTCGATCTCCGCACGCTCCACCCTCCGGGCCCCTCCGCCGCCTTCGTCGGGCACGGTCCGGATGTGGCCGAGGTGCACGGCGAGCTCGAACTCGCCTCGCTTGAGGCCCAGTTGTCGCGCGGCATGGCTGGGTGCGCAGGTGACGGGCCGGGGCGGGCTGACAGTGCTTGCCGACATGGTCGTACTCCCCCGTGGAGTCGTGGGCTCACGCCCGGTGCGCTCGCCGTGCACACACCGTAGCCAATCCGGCGCAGGTCGTGGCGAGCCTGTGGATAACTCCACCGACGAAGGAGGAATCGCAGGTCAGAGGTCTGCGAGGGGAGTGCGCTCCGGTTGCCGGGCATCGACGCCGAGGTGTTCGCCGACGCGATTGACCAGCAGGGTCATCTCATAGGCGATCTGGCCGATGTCGGCCTCCGCACCGCTGAGCACGCACAGGCAGCTGCCGGTGCCGGCCGCGGTCACGAACAGGACGGCGTCGTCGTACTCGATCATGGTCTGGCGCACCCGGCCCGCGCCGAAGTGGCGTCCCGATCCTTTGGCCAGGCTGTGCAGTCCGGACGCCACGGCGGCCAGATGCTCGGCGTCCTCACGGCGTAGGCCCGTACTCGCGCCGGTGACCAGGCCGTCGTTGGACAGGACCAGTGCGTGCCGCACGTGGTCCACCCGCTCGGTCAGATCGTCCAGGAGCCAGCCGAGTCCCTGGTTCTGCGCCATCTCCGTCTCCCCGTGTGATGTCTCCCCCTGGCTGGAGGAACTCCCCGCCAGCCTTCCCCACCACCGGCGCCCGGGCAAGCAAGATGGGCGTATGGCACAGAAGATGACCGACGAGGAATGGCGGGCGTTCGTCTCGAACGGCACCCGGACCGGCAAGCTGTCCACCGTTCGCGCCGATGGGAGCCCTCATGTGGCCCCGATCTGGTTCCTGCTGGACGGCGACGAGCTCGTCTTCAACACCGGTAAGGAAACGGTGAAAGGGCGCAATCTGGCCCGCGACGGCCGGGTCGCCCTGTGCGTGGACGACGACCGGCCCCCGTTCCACTTCGTGGTGCTGAACGGCCGCGCCCGTGTGTCGGAGGAGCTGGACGAGGTGCGTCACTGGGCCACCCGGATCGCCGCCCGGTACATGGGCGAGGACCGCGCCGAGGAGTACGGCGCCCGCAACGGCGTTCCGGGGGAGCTGCTGGTCCGGGTCGGCATCGACCAGGTGGTGGCGGTGAAGGATCTGGCGGCCTGAGCGGCTGGGTCAGCCGACCGAGTCCAGGAGCCGGGCGGTGTGCATCCGCCCGGCGTACTCGACGAGCCTGATCAGGACCTCCTTGCCCGAGTCCCGCTCCCGCGCGTCGCACAGCACCACGGGGGTGCCCTGGTCGAGGTCCAGAGCCCGGGAGACGTCGTGCGCGCCGTAGGTACGGGCTCCGGCGAAGCAGTTGACGGCCACCACGAACGGTATCCGCCGGTGCTCGAAGTAGTCGACCGCGGGAAAACAGTCCTCCAGGCGCCGGGTGTCCGCGAGGACGACGGCACCGAGGGCACCCTGGGACAGCTCGTCCCAGAGGAACCAGAAGCGGTCCTGTCCGGGTGTGCCGAAGAGGTAGAGCGACAGACCGGAGCGGATGGTGATGCGCCCGAAGTCCATGGCGACGGTGGTGGTCACCTTCTGGTCCACGCCGTCGGTGTCGTCCACCGACTGCCCCGCCTCACTGAGCAGTTCCTCGGTGCGCAGCGGACGGATCTCGCTGACGGCCCCGACCAGGGTCGTCTTGCCGACGCCGAACCCTCCGGCGACGAGAATTTTCAATGCCAGGGCGGAGGTGTCGCCGACGGCGTCGGAGTGCTCGGTGACCATGATCACTTCTTTCGGGAGGACCGGCTGTGGTCGGCGTCCGCCTGCTGTGGCGGTGAAGTCGGCATCAAGTTCGGCATGTTCGCCTACAGCGCTCGCAGTCCCTCGATGACCTCGCGCAGAATCCGCTCGTCGGGCAGGTGGGCAGGGGGCACGGGACGGCTGATGACCACACAGCCGATCTCCAGCAGGTCGCCGAGGAGCACCCGGATCACGCCGACGGGGAGGTCCGCGTCCGCCGCGAGTTCGGCGACGGACTGCGTCTCCGTACGGCACAGCGCGACCAGGGTCCGGTGTTCGGGGCCCAGCGCGACGTCGTCGAGTGCCGGTGCCGCGGGGTCGAGGGTGACGAGGGCGATGAGGTCGAAGCGCACGCCGGTGGGCCCCGGCTGGGTGCGCCCGCCCGTCATCGCGTACGGGCGGACCAGCGGTCCGGCCTCGCCGTCGTACCACTGGCTGCCGGGCTCCCACGGGCCGTCGGTGCGGTTCTCCGTCATCGGTGCCGCCTTGCGGCTCATCCGGCTGCGGGGGGCTGCGCGGCGACGCGCGGCGGTGTGTACAGGTGCTCGCCGACCCTCTTCACCAGCCGCGCCATCTCGTAGGCGACCAGTCCGATGTCGGCGGTGACGGCCGTGAGGACGGCGAGGCAGGAACCGTCGCCGGCGGCGGCCACGAAGAGGAACGCGTCGTCCATCTCCACCATGGTCTGTCGCACGCCGCCCGCGCCGAAGTGCCGTCCCACGCCCTTGGCGAGGCTGTTGAAGCCGGAGGCGACGGCGGCGAGGTGCTCGGCGTCCTCCCGGGCGAGGTCGCTGGAGGCGCCGACGGCCAGACCGTCGTTGGAGAGCACGATGGCGTGCCGCACCTCGCTCACGCGCATCACCAGGTCGTCGAGCAACCAGTCCAGTTCGCCGGAGCGCTGGCCGGCCCTCGTGTTGGGGTCCTGGATCATGCCGGGTCTCCTTCGCTGCTGTCTCTGCCCGTTGGGCCTTCCGGGGCGGCGTCGCGGCCGGGCCGTCTGCCGCCGCCACGGGCCCAGCCGTCGCGGTAGGCCGCCATGCGGTCGCGTACCAGCTCGGGGGTGCGCCGTTCGTCGGCGTGCCGTGCGGTTCCCGGTGCCTGTGCTTCGGGGCGTTGCCGGAGCTGGGGGGCGAGGCTCGCCTGGCGCACACGGCGTGGGAGGTCGTCGTTGGTCTCGGAGGCTTCGGGCGGTCGGTGCAGCCTCAAGGCGGTGACTCCGGGGGGCGGGGGTTCGTCGATGATTCCGGGCGGATCCGGCGCGTCGGGAACGCCGCGGAGGTGCTCGGGCCTGGTGGCCGCGAGGGCGGGCAGGTCCGGCCGCGCGACGACGGCGTCCTGGTGCCCGATGGCGCCGGGGACGCGCGCGTACTCGCGTTCCTGCTGGTGACGGCCCTGCTCAGCGTGGTGGGCGGCGCGTTCCGACGTGCTGCTGTGGAGCAGGGCGGTGGGCAGCAGGACGACGGCTGTGGTGCCTCCGTAGGGAGAGGCCCGCAGATGCACCTTGACGTCGTGCCGGGAGGCGAGCCGGCTGACCACGAAGAGTCCGAGCCGGTCGCTGTCGAACAGGTCGAGGGCCTCGGACTGCTCGATGCGCCGATTGGCCTCCGCGAGGGTGTCGGCGCCCATACCGAGTCCCCGGTCCTCGATCTCCAGCGCGTAGCCATTGCCGACGGGTTCACCGGTGACGCGCACGCGTGTGTGGGGCGGTGAGAACTGGGCGGCGTTCTCCACGAGTTCGGCGAGCAGGTGGGTGAGGTCGGCGACGGCGCCGCCGACGACGTGGGCCTCGGGGAGCTGACGTACCTCCACGCGCGCGTAGTCCTCGACTTCGGAAACGGCGGCCCGTACGACGTTGGTCAGGGACACCGGCATGCGCCAGGCGCGCCCTGGTGCGGCACCGGAGAGGATGATCAGGCTCTCGGCGTGCCGCCGCATGCGCGTGGTGAGGTGGTCCAGGCGGAACAGGTCGCTCAGTTCGTCGGGGTCGTCCGAGCGGCGTTCCATGCTGTCCAGGAGGCTGAGCTGGCGGTGGACCAGTACCTGGCTGCGGCGGGCCAGGTTGACGAAGACGCCGGAGATGCCGCTGGCGAGTTCGGCGCGTTCCACCGCGGCGTGCAGGGCGGCGCGGTGGACGGTGGTCAGGGCTTCCGAGACCTGGCCGGCCTCATCCTCGGCGGGTGGTCCGGCGGGCGCCTCGGCCTGGATGTCGATCTCCTCGCCCGCCCGCAGTCTGCCCATCGCTTCGGGGAGTTTGCGGCGGGCGATCTCGAGGGCGTCGTTGCGCAGGCTGACGAGCTCGACCACGAGGGCGCGTCCGATGCGGACGGAGATGACGAGCGAGGCGGCCACGGCGGCCAGACCCAGCAGCACGGCGGCGCCCGCGGGGCTGAGCAGGCCGCGCGTGACCGGGTCGGCACGGCCCGCGACGGCCCGGCCCGTGTCCGTCGCGATGTCCCGCATGCCGTCCCGCACGCGTGCGTGGGCGGGGCTCCAGGCCGCCTGCGCTGCCGCGTCGGCTGGTTTGACGCCCGGGCGGGCGGTGAGGATCTTGTCCTCGGCGACACGGAGAGCGGTGTAGGAGTCGCTATGGGCCAGTTCCTGCCAGGCGGCGCGCTGGGCGGCCGGCAGATCGGCGACGGCCGTCTCGGTGAGGGTTCGGCGCGCGTCGACGGCCGCGCCGAACAGCCGCAGCCGTTCGCCCTGCAGCTGCGCGGCGGTCAGCGCGCTGTCGAGGACGGCGTCCTCCTGGGCCAGTGCCTCGGCGGCGCGGCTGAATTCGAGCAGCACGCGCGCGTCGGAGCCGACGTCGGCCTGCTGGATGCCGGTGAGGGCGCCGTCCACGGTGAGAGCGGCGCCGATGGTCTTCGTGTACTGCGCGTACACCGTCCCCCAGGCGGCCCTGTGGTCGAGTACGGCCGTGCGCAGTGCGCGCAGGTGCTCGGCGCCGGTGACGAAGGCGCCGAGGCGCCCGGAGACACCGGCGGGCAACTCCTCGCTGTCGGCGACGGTGTTGTGGCGTCCGAGCCGTAGCTCGGCGACGGCCCGGTCGGTGCGGGCGGCCAGGCTTCGCAGGTCGCTGCCGTCGGCCGCGCCCGGTGCGCCGGCGTAGCGTACGGCGGCGGTGCGCTCCGCCTGGAGAGCGGCGACGGCCGTGGCCACCGGGGTGCGCAGTTCGACGTCGACCCACTGGGACTGCCGCAGCCGGGCGACGTCCTGGGCGGTGGTGACCGTGGCGTACGCCCACAGGGCGAGCAGGGACACCACGGGCACCATCAGCAGGCTGACCACCTTGGCGCGCACGGTGCGGGGGCGAAGGTGCCGGCGGTTGCCACGCGCGCGTGCCGTGACCGGTGGTGTGCCGAGCGGACGGTCGTGGCCCTCGTCGGCGGGCGGTCCGGCGTGGGCGCGGCGGCCTCGTGGCGGGTGCGCCGGGGCTCCGGCTTTCGGGGCGGTACGGGGTGGGCGCATGGCCTCCTCGCTCGGGACGTGGGTCGGGGCGCTCGGACCGGGCTCCCGCTAGCGGGCGATGCTCTCGACGGGCCGTTGGGCGGAGGCGGACGCCTCCCGCTCGTCGGCCGTGGGTGAGAGGGCGACGAAGGCCGAGGTGATGAACAGGTAGGACCCGAGGCCGACGGCGAGGGGGAAGATGAACTGCATCGCCGTGGCCCCGGGCAGAGGTGCACCGGACGGCTGTACACGCACGCTCACCGCGAACATCCCGGTGTAGTGCATGCTGCTGACGGCCACTCCCATGACGAGGGAGGCGACGGTGACCGCGAGGGGGGACTTGATGTTGAGGCCGGCCCACAGGGCGGCGGTCGCCGCCACGACGGCGATCAGCACCGACACTCCGACCAGGAGGGGGTCGTACGTGATGCCGCCGTGCAGCCGGACGGCTGCCATGCCCAGGTAGTGCATGCTGGCGACGCCCAGCCCGGTGGTGAGGCCGCCGAGGAGGAGCGCCCGGTTGCGGTCACGGCTGTAGCCGACGGCGAAGACGCCGGCGCAGACGACGACCACGGCGACGAGGAGGCTGAGGATGGTCAGCGGCACGTCGTAGCGGATGTCGGTGCCGCTGACGCGGAAGCCGAGCATCGCCACGAAGTGCATGGTCCAGATGCCGGTCCCGATGGCGGAGGCCGCGGTGACGAGCCAGTTGCGGCGCGAGCGGCCGGTGGTGGCGAGCGCTCGGACGGTGCAGCGCAATCCGAGCGCGGCGCCTGTGCAGGCCATGACGTACGACAGTACGGGGGTCAGCCAGCCGAAGGCGGCGTGGTCCAGGTGTCCCATGGCCACGGGACGCTAAGGGTGCACGGGCGCACAAAGGGGGCGCGTTTCGAAAGGTGTTGGAATATGACACACAGATGCGACGGAACGATCGGGTCCGGCCCGAACATGTGCGCCTACATATCCCCCGGGACGGTGAGGGATCATGCGGAACATGAGCGATGACCACACGCATGTCCAGGAGTTCTTCAGCGCCCGCGCCGCCGACTGGGACAGCAAGTTCCCCGACGACGGCCCCGCCTACGCGGCCGCCGTCGGCGAGCTCGGGCTGCGGCCCGGCGACCGCGTGCTGGACGCGGGGTGCGGCACGGGGCGGGCCCTGCCGCCGTTGCGGGCCGCCGTGGGCCCCTCCGGAGTGGTGCTGGGCGCCGACCTGACCCCGGCGATGCTTCAGGCCGCCGCACGGGCGGGCCGGAACCGGGACGGGCGGCTGCTGCTCGCGGACGTCGCCGCGCTGCCGCTGCGGTCCGCGTCCCTGGACACCGTGTTCGCGGCCGGTCTGATCGCGCATCTGCCGCAACCGGAGCAGAACCTGCGGGAGCTGGCCCGCGTGGTGCGGACCGGCGGAAAGCTCGCACTGTTCCACCCCATCGGGCGCGCCGCCCTGGCGGCACGGCAGGGACGGCGGATCACACCGGACGACCTGCGCGCCGAGGCCAGCCTCGGCCCGCTGCTGTCCCGTTCGGGATGGAACATGACGTCGTACGTCGATGAGGACGCCCGTTTCCTCGCGCTCGCGGTGCGCGAGCGCTGAACGTCCCACGGCGGAAGCGGCGGGAGGCCGGGACGGGTCAGCCCTTTCCGGCGACGGCCGCGGCGAAGGCGTCGGGGTTGTCGAACATGACGTTGTGCCCGGCTCCCGGCACGGTCACGACGCGTACGCCCGCGGCTTCCAGGCCCTCCCGGCCCGGAAGTTCGCCGCTGTACTCGCCCTGCAGGTAGACCCGCTCGACGGGCAAGCTCTCCAGCATCGCGCGCATCACAGGACGGGATCCACGGCGCAGGCCGACGGCGCTGCGGTGCAGGGCGCGTGGGTCGGCCAGCCGCATGGTGGCCGCCCACACGGGCCCGACCGCCTCCAGCACGCGCACGTGCTGCCGTTCGACGAAATCGTCCTCTTCGTAGGCGGCGATTCCGCTGCTTCCGGCCGCGGCCGGCGGGAAGGCGTCCAGATTGGCCTCGGTGAGGACGAGCCGGGACGCGAGGTCGGGCCGCCGATGGGCCAGCACGATCGCCACGGCGCCACCCATGCTGTGCGCGATCAACTCGGCGCCACGGACTTCGGCCTCGTCCAGCGCGACCGCCACCGCGTCGGCGTGCTCCTCCAGCGTGTACCCGAACGAGCGCGGCCGGTCGCTGAGGCCGTGTCCGGGCAGGTCCAGAAACAGGCTGCGGCGGCCCGCGAGTTCGGGACGCGCCGCGATGTGCGCGTGGTAGACGGCGGACATCGAGCCGAGTCCGTGCAGATACACACGCGCGGGCTCCGCTCCCGGCACCTCGGTCCAGCTGATCCGGCTTCCCTCGTGGTCGAACACGACCTGCTTCACGTGACCCCTCCCTGATCGTCCGATCCGGACTGTACATCGGAACCGATGTATACCTGCAACGTGGTATCGAAGTGACGAGGTACATCTCCCTGCGCAAGAATGCGGCGGTGCTCGAACTCGCCATCCTCGGTTTCCTCTACGACGCCCCGCTGCACGGATACGTCCTGCGCCGGCACATCGCGGCCCTCACCGGCCATGTGCGGCCCGTCGCCGAAAGCACGCTGTACCCGGCGATCAAGCGGCTGGAGAAGGCGGGCCTGCTGGTCCGGGCCACCGAGCCCGGCGCGGTGGCGGCACCGCGCCACGTGCTGCGGCTCACCGAGGAGGGGAGGCGCGAGCTGAAGCGGAGACTGGCCGAACCCGCACAGCGCGAGATCACCGACGAGAACAACTGGTTCACGCTGCTCGCGTTTCTGCGGCACCTGGCGGATCCCGCCGCCCAGGCAGCCGTGCTGCGCCGCCGGCTGGCCTTTCTGGAGGAGCCGACGAGTTTCTTCTACGACGGCGACCGGCCGCTGGCCGCGGAGGAGGTGGACGACCCGTTCCGGCGCGGTGTGCTCACCATCGCGCGTGCCACGAGCCGGGCGGAACTGGCCTGGCTGCGCGACACCCTGGCGTCACTCGACGGAGTCGGCCGCTGAGATGGCCCGGTTCCCCACCGGGCAGCCGCGCAGCCCGGGAACCGCGTGGGTGCCCAGACCGGAGACCCGGTAGCCGTCCGGGTAGCTCTTGATCTCCCGGTTCTGGCGTGCGAAATGCGGCGAGCGGCGCGGTGGGAGCAACCGGACGAACCGGCCACGCGCGCGCACGGCACGGCGCACCCAGGCGGAGGTGGCCGCGCCGGGCGGGGCGTAACGGAACGCACGCAGCAGTGGCTCGTCGAGCAGGGCGAGGGTCGCCGTGCGCAGCAGCGGCGCCAGGGGACGCGGGTACCAGGACGCCATCAGGTCGAGCGTGGCGTCGGAGACCCGCCGGGCCTGCTCGTCCCAGCCGAAGTGTTCCTGCTCGTAGGTGTCGAGGAGGGTCTCGAACTCCTCGTAGGTCTCGGGGATGCCGGGAATGCCCATGCGCCGGCCGAGGGTGCGGTAGTACTCGGTGGCGGCGACGACCTCGTGCCGGGACAGCCGCCGCCAGCCGTAGGCGTCGATCCAGCGCCTGGGCATCACGACGAAGGTGCTCAGCACATACCTCATGTCGTCGTCGCCGATGTCGTAGCTGCGGTGCATCTGGTTGATGCGGCGGATCGCGCTACGGCCCTCCTCCGCGGCGAAGCCGTGCTCCACGATGGCATCGAGGAGCAACACGGTGTCGTCGTACCGCTTCTGCGTGTGCTCGGTCAGCTCCGCGGTCCGCGCGAGCAGCCTCCCGATGCTCGGCACCGCGTAGGTGCGGTACAGGGCGAGTTCGAGGGCGCGGGTGTAGTCCCACGGAAACTCGAACGTCGCACTGAGCCGGTAGATCTCCAGCGCGTCCGCCACCGGGTCCAGCCGGCGGATCTGCCGCAGCCGCTCGAAGCGCTTCACCGCCTCGTCCCCCTTCTGCCGCCGAAGGTCCAACTACTCTACGTTGATTGACAGCAGATGAGCGATCGGCGACGGCGCCGTTCGAGGGAAGGGTGGTCCGTGTGTTCGGCCAGATACGCAAGTACGCCTCCAGGCTCCGCGACTCCACACAGGCGCAGCCGGCGGGCGCTCGGGAACGGCGTACACACAACTTGTTCGAAGCGGCCGCCACCTATGTCGTCGCCCGCGCGGAGGACGATCAGGACCGGATCGCGGAGGCGACGACCTGGGTGTCCCCGGAGGCGCTGTCGTTCGGGGTGAGCGAACTGGCCTGCCGGGCGGTCGTCGCGCTGGCCCGGGAGCGCGGCGAGTCTCCGGCGGCGGTGGCCCGGGATCTCCTCGGGCTGCCCACGGGCTGACGAGGACCCCCTCCAGCATGGTCGTTTCGCCCCCGTCCAGGCGGAAACCTGCAGCTCCGCGTGGTGTGCGGAGTCGTGACAAGCGGCTTCCGCTCGCACTAGGGTGCGCGCCGATGGACGAACCACTGGGAGGCAGGGATGGCCGGGAACGACGATGAGGCCGTCGCCGCCGCGGACGATGCGCTGTACGTGCTGACGGCGGTGCTGCTGACACCGGCGCAGTTTCCGAGCGTGCTGGGCGACGACTATCCGGAGGCGTGCGCGGCGCTGGGACTCGCGCCCCTCGCCGACGGCTACGGCCTGGTGCTGGGCCAGGACGGCGAGGGCGCCCGCTGGACGGTCGTCATCGACGACGTCTCGCTGGTCGCCGTGGCGATCGCGTCCTGGGACTGCGGCATGGAGTACGAGCTGTCTCCGGACGAGCGAGCGGTCGTGGCCGCGCTGCCGGGCTGGCCTCTGGCTGTCGCCGTCGCGGCTCCTGGCGTCGCCGCCCCGCACGATCCCGCTCCGGAGGCGGCGGACCGCCCTGCGCTGCGCCCGCCGGACACCAGCTCCTGGGGGCCGGCCCAGCGCCGTCTGGGCGCCGACGAGATAGCGCTGCAGTGGGCGACGTGGCGGGAACAGATCAACGACGCCGAGTTCTCGGTGCGGGGCGAGCAGGACACGCCTGGCGGGCAGGACAGGCCCGAGGGGCGGGAGAACCCGGAGGAGTCACGGCCGGCGGACGGGAAAGGCGTGCCGCGCAGCGGCCACCAGGGGGTCAGGCGGGTGCTGGCGGAGGCTCGCGCCTACGTCGACTCGCAGCCGCCGCTCGGCCGGGTGCGCTCGTCGTTCGCCCCGGGGGACGCGCGTACGCTGCGCGCCGACGGCCCCGGCTGGTCGATCGTGGCCCGCACCGACGACATCGCCTTCGTCCTGCTCGACGAGGAGCCCGGCGAGGTCCTGCCGGTGGGCCGGGGCCCCGAACTGCCGGGTCTGCTGGAAGCCTTGGACAAGATGGCCGTACGCCCCCTCTGAGGGAGCCCCTGGGGTCCGTGGTGCTGAGGATCCCAGATGGGGCCCCCGCCGGCCGGTGCGGTCTCCACGGGTCGCACCGGCACCACCGGCGCTCAGCCTGCTCGCCGCGTCCGCCGTGGCGTCAGCGGCCGAGTTCCTTGCGGGTGATCCTGCGCAGCCTGCGCCGCTGTGCGGGATCCAGCGCCAGATACCCGGCCACCGGCACCCCGACCACGACCAGGAACGCCACCCACCAGGGCAGCCAGATCAGCAGGATCAACCCGACCGCCACACCCCCGACGGCGATCTTCGCGTTGTTGGACATGAGCGTCGCCTCCTTCGCGGCCACTGCCGCTCTCTGCTCTGGAAACGGCCCCCCGCTCGCCGCAGTTCCGGAACCTGGCCCTGAGACAACCCTGAGTCCCGCCCCCTAGTGGCTGAGGCCCCCGGCTAACCCGGGGCCGACAGGTGCGCCCACTCGCGCCGGACAGGGCCCTCGCGCTCCCGATTCTCCGGCACGCCCGGTCCCGGCACACCCCCAGACCTCCTGGTGCGGTGAGGGCCCGCCGAACGGGAGCCGGCCCGGCACCGGCAGCGGCCACTGTCCGCTCGCCGCACGAACGGACGCCAACCATCGAACAGATTGTGAAGTGGCCCGGATCACGGCGCCACTATGCCCGGGGCCGTCCTCGGCGCGCTGCGCCCTCGGCGGCTCCGACCCGGTAGCCCGATGTGAGGACGGCGACGCCCCTCCCGACGTTGCTGTCGACTCCCTGGCGAAGCTGGACATCGTGATGCCCATGGCGGACGGCGTCGCCGTGCCGGTCCGTACGCCCGCACTCGTGCCTCCTGTGCACGATGCCCTGCCGTTGCTCACACGCGCGCGTGCACTGCGGCAGGCGCATCGCTCGGCCGGCTTCTGGGGTGCCGCCTGCCAACTGGCCCTGTCCTTCCTGCCGAGGAGTCGGGCCGTGGCCGCGAGGGGCTGGCGGCGGCTGTCCGTGCCTGGTGTGCCGGGGGTGTGGCGGCCCTGGCCGTGCTCGACGAGGAGTGGCAGGTGGAGGACGTGGCACTGGCACGCGCGCGTGCGGCGCTCGAAGCGGCCTGGGAGGCGGACGAGCGGCCGCCGTTCCACGGCGGCAATCGGTGGACCGTCCCGGTCGGGCTCCAGCTGCGCCTCGGCCGGGACGGCCGCTGGTGGCCGTGTCGCGGGGAGGACGAGCGCTGGATCCCCGCAGGCGGACCGGCACCTGATCCGGCGACGGCACTCGCCGCGGCACGGCCGGGTGCGGAACTGGAGGCCGAGGAGAACCGCTGACAAGCCACGAAGCCGACGGCCCGGCGCTGTCCAGCCGGCACGTCGGCACCCTGCAAGCACCGCGAACCGATGACCGTCGGACGCCGGCCGTTCACCCTCCGGTCTCACGACGTACCTCCTGGAGCCCAAATCTGGCCCCCGTCAACGAACTTGTCCCCAGGAGGCCCGATGTCCCCGCACACCGCCGGCCGGCGCCGCGTCCACCGTTCCGTCGTCACGAGCCTGCCCCTGGCCCTGGCCGCCGTGCTCGTGGCCGCGGGAACGGCCACGGCGGCGCCGCCCCAGGACGCCCGCGTCATCCGCACCGCGACACTCGGCGAGATACCGCTCGGCGCGTTCAGCAACACACTGCTGCCCGGCAGCGTCGCCGACGACCACGGGGTGAAGCTCGGCGGTGTCGGCAGTGACATCTACCCGGCGGACCGCGAGGGCGAGTACTGGACGGTGACCGACCGCGGCCCCAACGGCCAGATCAAGGTGAACGGCGCGAAGCGGCGCACGTTCCCGGTGCCGGGTTTCGACCCCGCGATCGTGAAGATCCGGGTCTGCGGCGACACGATCCGGGTCATCGACGCCATCCCGCTCACCACCTCCTCCGGCAAGGCCGTCACCGGGCTGCCCGACCAGCCGGGCCGCGATGAGGCGCCGTACACCTACGACGCGCGGACGCCGCTCTCGTACAAGCCGAACGGCCTCGACACGGAAGGCATCGTGCGGGCCGGCGACGGGAGTTTCTGGGTCGCCGACGAGTACGGCCCGTCGCTCGTCCACGTCTCCCCGCGCGGGCAGGTGCTCACCCGGTACGTGCCCAAGGGGCTCGGCCTGACGGGCACGGACTACCCGGTGGTGGAGGCGCTGCCGTCGATCCTGCTGCACCGCAAGGTCAACCGGGGGTTCGAGGGGCTCGCGCAGCTGCCCGGCGGGGATCTGGTACTGGCCCTGCAGAGCCCGCTGTCGCTGCCGGACGCGGACGCCGGGAACGCCTCGCGCACCACGCGGCTGCTGCGCTTCTCCCCGCGCGAGAGGGCCGTCACCGAGGAGTACGCCTACCGGTTCGACCCGGTGGACGTGGTCGACCCGAGTGAGGACGACACCTCCGAGCTGAAGATCTCCTCGGTCGTGGCCGTGGGCCGCGACCGGCTGCTCGTCGAGGAGCGCACGGACAAGGCGGCCCGGCTGCAGCTGGTCGAGCTGAAGAGGCGGTCCAGCATTCTGGGCGGCCCCTGGGACGACGACACGACGTCTCCGTCCCTGGAACAGCTGGACGACCCGGCGGCCCTCGGCGTGCCGGTCCTGGCCAAGCGGCTCGTGGTCGACCTGAACAAGGTCGCGGGGGTGCAGCAGAAGATCGAGGGCGTCGCGCGCGTGGACCACGACACACTCGCCCTCGTCAACGACAACGACTTCGGGATGACCGACGGCGCGGGCGCCTTCGACGCCCAGGGCCGACTTGTCGACAGCGGGATCAGGACGACCGTGGCGTACGTACGGCTGCCGCAGGGACTGTGACGCCCTCGGACCGGTGAGTCCGGGGAGCGGACTGACGGAGGGCCGGGATTGCGGCGGCTGCCGCTCCCCGGCCCTCCTCGGGTTCAGCCCCGCGCCCCCAGCAGGTGGTCCATGGCGAGCTGGTCGAGACGTTCGAAGGCCATGCCGCGCCCGGCGGCCGCCTCGATGTCGAAGTCCTCGAAGGCCGTACGGTCGGCGAGCAGGTTCTGCAGGCCCTCGGCCGCGGTCGGCTGGGCCAGCTGGTCCAGCCGCGAGGCGTGCAGCGCCTCCCGCACCTCCGGATCGGCGCGGAAGGCGGCGGCACGCTCCTTGAGGATGAGGTAGTTGCGCATGCAGCCCGCGGCCGACGCCCACACGCCGTCGAGGTCCTCGGTCCGCGGCGGCTTGAAGTCGAAGTGCCGCGGGCCTTCGTAGCCGGCGCTCTCCAGCAGGTCGACCAGCCAGAACGCAGCCCGCAGATCCCCGGCGCCGAACCGGAGGTCCTGGTCGTACTTGATGCCGGACTGGCCGTTGAGGTCGATGTGGAAGAGCTTGCCCGCCCACAGGGCCTGGGCGATGCCGTGCGGGAAGTTCAGTCCGGCCATCTGCTCGTGCCCGACCTCGGGGTTGACGCCGTACAGCTCGGGGCGCTCCAGGCGCTCGATGAAGGCCAGCGCGTGGCCGACGGTGGGCAGCAGGATGTCGCCGCGCGGCTCGTTGGGCTTGGGCTCGATCGCGAACCGCAGGTCGTACCCCTGCGAGGTGACGTACTCGCCGAGGAGGTCGAAGGCCTCCTTCATGCGGTCCAGCGCCGCGCGTACGTCCTTGGCGGCACCGGACTCGGCGCCCTCCCGGCCGCCCCAGGCGACGTAGGTCGTCGCGCCCAGCTCGACCGCGAGGTCGATGTTGCGGATCGTCTTGCGCAGCGCGTAGCGGCGCACGTCACGGTCGTTGGCGGTGAAGGCGCCGTCCTTGAAGACCGGGTGCGTGAAGAGGTTGGTGGTGGCCATCGGGACGGTCATGCCGGTGGCGTCCAGGGCCTGACGGAACCGCTTGACGTGGGACTCGCGCTCGGTGTCGGAGGAGCCGAAGGGGATCAGGTCGTCGTCGTGGAAGGTCACCCCGTAGGCGCCGAGCTCGGCCAGGCGCCGCACCGTCTCGACCGGGTCGAGGGCGCTGCGCGTGGCGTCGCCGAACGGGTCCCTTCCCTGCCAGCCGACGGTCCACAGACCGAAGGTGAACCGGTCCTCGGGGGTGGGCTGGAACTTCATGGCGCGGCTCCCTCGCTGCGTTGCGACTATTTCGTCATGGCCGTTTACAAATTAGTATGCGCGCACACCGCTGGGAAGAGACAAGATGTCTTTGTCCCGCAGAGTCGCCGAAGGCCACGGAAGCCATGGAGCCACGGATGCCATGGAAGCCGCGGACGGCGCGGCCGTCACGGAACGTCGCGGAACGTCGCAAAAGGGGAGAGCCCGATGTCAGCAGCCGAGGGTCCGCTCGTCGTCGGCGTGGACACATCAACGCAGTCCACGAAGGTGCTGGTCGTCGACGCGACCACCGGCCAGGTGGTGGCGAGCGGCCAGGCGCCGCACACCGTGTCCTCCGGCGCCGGCCGCGAAAGCGATCCGCGTCAGTGGTGGGACGCCCTGTGCGAGGCATTGCGCCAGTGCGGTGACGCGGCGCACGAGGCGGCCGCGGTGTCGATCGGCGGCCAGCAGCACGGCCTGGTCACCCTGGACGAGCGGGGCGAACCGGTCCGGCCGGCGCTGCTGTGGAACGACGTCCGCTCGGCGCCGCAGGCCCGCCGGCTGGTGGAGGAACTGGGCGGGCCGAAGGCCTGGGCGGAGCGCACCGGCAGCGTGCCCGGCGCGTCGTTCACGGTCACGAAGTGGGCCTGGCTGGCCGAGCACGAACCGGAGGCGGTCCGCGCGACCCGGGCGGTACGACTCCCCCACGACTACCTCACCGAGCGGCTGACCGGGCAGGGCACCACCGATCGCGGCGACGTGTCCGGCACCGGATGGTGGGCGTCCGGCACGGAGGCGTACGACCCGGAGACCCTCGCGCACGTCGGGCTCGACCCGGCGCTGCTGCCCCGTGTGGTGCGGCCGGGCGAGGTGGCCGGCACCGTACGCGACAGTCACGACCTGCCCTTCTCCAGGGGCACGCTGGTCGCCCCCGGGACCGGCGACAACGCGGCGGCGGCGCTGGGCCTCGGCCTGCGGCCCGGCACCCCGGTGCTCAGCCTCGGCACGTCCGGCACGGTGTACGCCGTCTCCAAGCACCGTCCGGCCGACCCGACCGGCACGGTGGCGGGCTTCGCCGACGCCCACGGGGACTGGCTGCCCCTGGCCTGCACGCTGAACTGCACGCTCGCCGTGGACCGCGTCGCGGCGCTGGTCGGCCTGGACCGCGAGGCCGTGGAGCCCGGCGGCACCGTGACCCTGCTGCCGTACCTGGACGGCGAGCGCACCCCGAACCTGCCGAACGCCTCCGGCCTGCTGCACGGACTGCGCCACGACACGACCGCGGGGCAGCTGCTGCAGGCCGCGTACGACGGCGCCGTGCACGCGCTGCTCGGCGCGCTCGATCTGGTCCTGGACGAGGACGCGGACCGCGGCAGCCCGCTGCTGCTGATCGGCGGCGGTGCCAGAGGGACGGCGTGGCAGCAGACGGTACGGCGGCTCTCGGGGCGGCCGGTGCAGATCCCGCAGGCCAGGGAACTGGTCGCCCTCGGGGCCGCGGCGCAGGCCGCCGGCCTGCTCACCGGCGAGGATCCGGCCGCGGTGGCCCGGCGCTGGAACACGGCCGCGGGACCGGTGCTGGACGCCGTGGAGCGGGACCAGCAGACGCTGGAGCGGATCACCGGGGTACTCTCCGACGCGGCCCCCCTCCTGGAGCGGGGGACGGACACCACACCGCACGCATGAGCCGGGCGGCAGAGACCGGGGATCGACGTCAGGCATGAGCGCACCGCTGCACGAGGCACGCCCGCCGGGCGCCGGCCGCCCCCTGCCGGACACCCAGCAGGGCATGCGCCGGCGCAATCTGGCCCGTGTGATGCACGCCGTCAGCGCGGAGGGCTCACTGTCACGGGCCGCGGTCGCCTCGCGCATCGGACTGACGCGGGCGGCCGTGTCGACGCTCGTGGACGAGCTGATCCGCTGGGGGCTGGTGGAGGAGCTGGGTCCGGAACGGCCTGGCCGGGTGGGCCGGCCCGGATCGGCACTGGCGGTGAGCGGTCGCGGTCCAGCCGGGATCGGGGCCGAGATCGGCGTCGACCACCTCGCGGTGTGCGCGGTCGACCTGCGTGGCACGGTCCGCGCGCGCGCCGTGCGGCACGCGGCGAACCGGGGCCGCACACCCGCACCGGTGATCGAGGAGCTGTCCGAGCTGGTGCGCGGGGTCGTGGCCGAAGCGGAGCGGGAGGCGCTGTGGCCCGCCGGGCTCGCGGTCGCCGTGCCCGGGCTGGTGGCACGGGACGGCCGCACGGTCGTGCACGCCCCGAACCTCGACTGGCACGACGCGGACCTCGGCACCCTGCTGTCCGGCGAGTGGCCGCTGACCGTGGACAACGAGGCCAACTTCGGCGCGCTCGCGGAGCTCTGGCTCGGTGACGGCACACCGCGTGACTTCCTGCATGTGTCGGCCGAGATCGGCATCGGCGCCGCGGTCGTCGTGGACGGCGCACTGCTGCGCGGCACCCGCGGCTTCGCGGGCGAGCTGGGTCACGTACCCGTACGGCCGGACGGGCCGCCCTGTCCATGCGGCGGCCGCGGCTGCCTGGAGCAGTACGCGGGCGAGGAGGCCGTGCTGCGTGCGGCGGGGCTGGAGCCGGGCGGGGACCTGGTGGGCCTGCTCGCCGAGCGCGCCGAGCGGGGCGACACGAGCGTGCGCGCCGCCCTGCGGGACGCCGGTACGGCCCTCGGTATCGCCCTGACCGGTGCGGTGAACCTCCTCGACCCCGAGACGGTGGTCCTCGGTGGCGCCCTCGCCGGCCTGTCCCCCTGGCTGCTGCCGTCCCTGGAGACGGAGCTGACGAGCCGCACGGCGGGCCCGCCCTGCCCGGTGACGGTGTCCCGACTGGGGCCGGAAGGCCCGCTGCTGGGCGCGGCACACTCGGTCGTCCGGGGCGTGCTGGACGATCCGGCGGTGGTCGCGGAGCGGTCCTGAGCCCCCTCGCCGCGTCCCGCGTGACCCCGCGGCTGGGGAACGGGCTGGGGACAAACGACCCGGCGACGGCCGGCCGATCACCCGATCGGGTGGCCGCGTTTTCCACAAGTGGGGGCTTCTCCACGGAACCGGCGCGCACTCTTCTGCCCAACCGACCTGCGCCGTACCGTGATTCACGTGAGGCGCGGGCCGACGGACCGTCAAGGCCCGCATGGCGCGCACGGTTGACGGACTTTCACACACGTCGGGTGGCAGTGGGCTGACAGGCATCGGGGGACACACATGCACGAGGAGACGACCGGGGCGCTGCGGCGCGACGCCGTCGGACTGCGCGAGGTGCTGTTCCAGAGCGTGACGGCGATGGCGCCTGCCGCAGCGGTGGCCGCGTCGATTCCGGCCGGCGCCGCCTTCGCGGGCGGCAGCCTGCCGCTGGCGGTGCTGGTCGCCCTGGTGGCCTGTCTGTTCACCGCGTCCTGTGTGGCCGAGCTGGCCCGGGAGCTGCCCGCGGCGGGCTCGGTGGCCACGTATACGGCGCGGGGGCTGCACCCGTCCGCCGGCTTTCTCGTCGGCTGGGGTTACGTCTTCGTGGAGATGCTGGTCCCCCCGCTGCTCCTCCTGCAGCTGGGCTTCACGGCGGCGGGCACACTGCACGAGGAGTGGTCCTGGTATCCGGCGGACCTGTGGTGGCCGTGGTCCCTGGCGGGGGCCGGTGTGATCGCCGCCGCCGGCTACCTGGGCGTCCGCGCCTCGGCCCGCTTCGGCACCGTCCTCGGCGTCTTCGAGATCCTCGTCTTCCTGGTGTTCGCTGTCCTGCTCATCGGCGAGGCTGGCAGCGGCAACACCCTGTCGGTGTTCGGCACCGCGCACACCGCCGAGGGTTACTCCGGGATAAGCGGCGTTTTCGCCGGGTCCGTGTACACGGTGCTGGCGTTCGCCGGGTTCGAGGCGGCGGCGCCGCTCGCCGAGGAGACCGTCGACCCGCGGCGGACGATGCGCCGCGCGGTCCTCGGAGCGGCCCTGGGCATCGGCCTGTTCTACGTGATCACGACCTATGCGATGACCGTCTACTTCGGCCCGGACGGCTTCGCGAGGTTCGGTGCCTCGGGCGAGTCGTCGTGGGACGGCGTCGCCCGGGCCTCCTTCGGCCTCTTCTGGGTGCTGGTGTTCCTGGCGGTGATCAACTCCACGATCGCCAATGCCAACGCGTGTGCCAACGTCTCGACCCGTACGGCCTTCGCCCTGGCCAGGATCCGGGTCCTGCCCCGCATGCTCGCCACACTGCACCCCCGGCACCGCTCACCCGTGGCCGGTATCGCACTGCAGACCGTCGTGGCGGTCGGGGTGGTGCTGGGGCTCGGTCTCGGATACGACCCCGTGACCGCGTTCCTGCTGCTGGCAACGGTGATCGTCACGGTCGTCGTCGGTGTCTACATCGTCGTGAACCTCGCCTGCGCCGGTTACTTCCTGCGCGCCGGCCGGACAGCCCTGAAGCCGGTACGGCACCTGCTGTTCCCGGTGCTCGGCAGCGCCGCCTTCATACCAGCCCTGCTGACGGCCGCCGGCCTCCCGGTCTTCGACTTCGTGACCCGGCTGACCGCCCCGGTGTCCTACGCGGGCCCGGTCGTCGGGGTCTGGATGACAGCCGGCGTGGTGGTGCTGCTCCTGCTGATACGGCGTCACCCCGAGCGCGTAGCGGAGACAGCACGGGTGCACCTCGACGCGTCCGACCCGGTCGGCCACCGCCAGGACGGCACCGTACCCGGCTGACCGGCCCGTCACGCGCCGCACCGCCGCACCCGTGCAGACCCCGTCCCACGACCGCCCCGTCAGAAGGGACCACTCCACCATGACCGAGCCCAGGATCCTCACCGTGCGCCCGCGACCGGGCGAGTACGCCTGGACGTTCGGCGGCGCGCCGCCCGTGGCGCGGATCGCGCCCGGCACGGTTCTCGACCTGTACACGGAGGACTGCTTCGCCGGGCGGGTGCGCTCCGAGAAGGACCTCGTCTCCGAGGTCTGCGAGTTCCCGTTCCTCAATCCGCAGACCGGCCCCTTCCACATCGAGGGCGCCGAGCCCGGTGACACCGTGGCCGTGCACTTCGTGTCGATCGAACCGGCCCGGGACTGGGCGGCGTCGACGACGGTCCCGCTCTTCGGCGCGCTCACCTCGACCCACACCACGGCCACGCTGCAGCCCCCGCTGCCGGAGCGCGTCTGGATCTGGCAGCTGGACCGCACACGGCGCACCGCCCTGTTCCAGGCGCGGGACAGCGACATCGAGGTCGAGCTGCCCCTGGACCCCATGCACGGCACGGTGGGCGTGGCGCCGGCCGGTCTGGAGGTGCGCTCCGCCCTCGTCCCGGACGCCCACGGCGGGAACATGGACACCCCCGAGATGCGGGCCGGCGTCACCTGCTACCTGGGCGTCAACGTCGAGGGTGCCCTGCTCAGCCTGGGCGACGGGCACGCCCGCCAAGGCGAGGGCGAGACCTGCGGCGTGGCCGTGGAGTGCGCGATGAACAGCGTGGTCGTCGTGGACCTCCTCAAGGACGTCGCCACCCCGTGGCCCCGGCTGGAGTCGGACACCCACATCATCTCGACCGGCTCGGCACGCCCGCTGGAGGACGCGTTCCGGATATCGCAGCTGGACCTGGTCCGGTGGCTGGTGCGCGACTACGGGTTCAGTGAGCCGGACGCGTACCAGTTCGCAACCCAGGCGGTCGAATCACCGTTGGCCAACGTGTGCGACACGAACTACACGTGCGTGGCCAAGATCCGCAAGGAGTGGCTGCCGGCCCGCGAGACGTACCGCGGCATGCACGCGCGGCTGCGGGAGACCGCACGGGCACTGCGCAGCTGACGCCGACGACGCCCCCGTAGGCCGCTCCTCTCCCCCACCCCTGGGCACCCCGACGCCCTTACGACTCCTGACGTCCCCCCACACCCCCTGAAAGGCACCGCCGATGGACATGGATCCGGCCGGCCCCACCCGGTCAGAAGACCAGGCACCAGCAGCGAGACAGGCACAGCCGCGCCTGAGCAGACGGCGGCTGCTGAAGGGCGCCGCGCTCGCCGCCGTCCCCTACGCACTGCTGCCCGACCCACGCGCCGGTGCGCAGTCCGCGGACGTCGACTAC
The DNA here is from genome assembly GCF_014649495.1 of Streptomyces filipinensis. Lineage (GTDB taxonomy): Bacteria > Actinomycetota > Actinomycetes > Streptomycetales > Streptomycetaceae > Streptomyces > Streptomyces filipinensis. Next base: position 350,600 of record NZ_BMTD01000008.1, read on the forward strand.
CCGCCCGCCGAATGGCGCCCGGCGAGCACCTCCAACTACACCGCGTCCGACCGCCCCGGCGACTATGCCATCGACCGCGTGATCATCCATGTCACGCAGGAGACGTACGCCAACACGCTGACGATCTTCGGCAACCCGCAGAAGAAGGTGTCCGCGCACTATCTGGTCCGCTCGGCGGACGGGCACGTCGCGCAGTGCGTGCACGAGAGGGACATCGCCTGGCACGCGGGCGACTGGGACTACAACACCCGCAGCATCGGCATCGAACACGAAGGGTGGGTGGACCAGCCGGCCTACTTCACCAACGCCCTCTACGAGCAGTCGGCGAAGCTCACGGCGGCGATCTGCACCAAGTACGGCATCCCGAAGGACAGGGAGCACATCATCGGCCACTACCAGGTGCCGGGCACCGACCACACCGACCCTGGCCTCTACTGGGACTGGGTCCGCTACGTGAGACTGGTCAACTTCGCCTAGGCGGAAGACGATGGGCGCAGCACCGACAACGGGACCGACATCACCGTTTCACCGTCCGGGGAGGCCGAGTTGACCGAGCCGTGGGTGGCCCTGGAGCCGGGGGCCGACCCCGCCGAGCGGGTCCGTGTCCTGCGCCGGGCGCACGAGACGTTCACGACGGTGGGCACGGTGCCACGCCCGGTGCGCTCGGTCGTGGCGGAGTCGTGGCGGCGCAGCGCACGGGCCGGTGTCGCGCCGGACGGCGCCGCCGGCGTGGAGCTGACCGACGCCGACCTCGGCGCGTATCGGGCGGAGCACCCGCTGGCCCGGGTGATGCCGCTGTTCCGGGAGCTGATGGGCACGTTCGCCGCCGACGGGGAGCATCTGCTCGCGGTGTGCGACGCGCAGAGCAGGCTGCTGTGGGTGGAGGGGCACCGGGCGACCCGGCGCCGGGCGGACGGGATGAACTTCGTACCCGGGGCGCGCTGGTCGGAGAGCGCCGTCGGCACCAACGCACCGGGGACGGCGGTCGCCGTGGACCGGCCGGTGCAGGTGTTCGCCGCGGAGCACTTCATACGGCGGGTCCAGCCGTGGACCTGTGCGGCGGCTCCGGTGCACGATCCGCGCACGGGCCGGGTCCTGGGCGCCGTGGACATCACCGGCGGGGACGGGCTGGCCCATCCGCACAGCCTGGGTTTCGTGCAGGCGGTGGCCCGGGCCGCGGAGGCGCAGCTCGCCCTGCTCGCACCGCCGCCCAGCGCCGCGGACGGGCCGCTGCTCGGCGCGCTGGGCCGGGACGAGGCCGAGCTCGTCCTGGACGGCCGGCGGACGCGGCTCAGCCGCCGGCACAGCGAGATCCTCGTCCTGCTCGCCCGGCACCCCGAGGGGCTGTCCGGTGACGAGCTGCTGTGCGCGCTGTACGCGCAGGAGTCGGTGACCCCGGTGACCCTGCGTGCCGAACTCGCCCGGCTGCGCCGGCTGTTGGGGCCCGGCCTGCTCGCCTCGCGGCCGTACCGGCTCACGGCCGCGGTCGAGTCGGACGTCACCGCGGTGGAGCGGCGGCTGGAGTCGGGGGCGGTCAGGGCGGCGGCCGAGGCGTACGCCGGTCCGCTGCTGCCCGGTTCGCAGGCCCCGGCGATCGTACGGCTGCGGGACCGTCTCGCCGACGGGCTGCGGACGGCACTGATCGCACACCGCGACCCGGACCTGCTGGCGGACTGGGCGCACGCGCCCTGGGGTGAGGACGACCTCCAGGTGTGGCGGGCGCTCGCCGCGGTGCGGCCCACGGCCCCGGTACGGTCGCGGCTCGCCGCGCTGGAGGCCGAGCTGACGGCACCGGCCGGCCGGGCACCGGGACGGACCCGTGGCGCAACCTACTTGCAACGTCCGCCCGCCTAGCCTCGCGCCGAGAGCTGCCCAACGGCGGGCAGCACTGCACCGGGAGGCAGACCAGCATGACTCGTTACGCGGCGCCGGGCACCGAGGGCGCGATCGTCTCCTACCAGGCGCGTTACGACCACTTCATCGGCGGGGAGTACGTGCCGCCGGTGCGCGGGCAGTACTTCGAGAATCCGTCGCCGGTCAACGGGCAGCCGTTCACCGAGATCGCGCGCGGTACCGCGGAGGATGTCGAGCGGGCGCTGGACGCGGCGCACGAGGCCGCGCCGGCGTGGGGCCGTACGTCGGTGACAGAGCGCAGCGACATCCTGCTGAAGATCGCCGACCGCATGGCGGCCCACCTGGAGCCGCTGGCGGTGGCCGAGAGCTGGGAGAACGGCAAGCCGGTCCGCGAGACCCTGGCGGCCGACATCCCGCTGGCGATCGACCACTTCCGCTACTTCGCGGGCGCGATCCGGGCGCAGGAGGGGTCGCTCGGGGAGATAGACGACGACACGGTGGCGTACCACTTCCACGAGCCGCTCGGGGTCGTCGCGCAGATCATCCCGTGGAACTTCCCGATCCTGATGGCCACGTGGAAGCTCGCGCCGGCCCTCGCGGCCGGCAACGCGGTCGTGCTCAAGCCGGCCGAACAGACCCCGGCCTCCATCCACTACTGGGTCAGCCTGATCGCGGACCTGCTGCCGCCCGGTGTGCTGAACATCGTCAACGGCTTCGGCGCGGAGGCGGGCAAGCCGCTGGCGTCCAGCCCGCGCGTGGCGAAGGTGGCGTTCACCGGCGAGACCACGACCGGGCGGCTGATCATGCAGTACGCCTCCGAGAACATCAAGCCCGTCACGCTGGAGCTCGGCGGCAAGTCGCCCAACATCTTCTTCGACGACGTGTGGGCGCATGACGACGACTTCCGCGACAAGGCGCTTGAGGGCTTCACCATGTTCGCGCTCAACCAGGGCGAGGTCTGCACCTGCCCGTCCCGTGCCCTGATCCAGCGCGGTCACTACGCGGAGTTCCTCCAGGCGGCGGTGGAGCGGACGAAGCAGATCAAGCCGGGGCACCCCCTCGACACCGAAACGATGATCGGCGCCCAGGCCTCCAACGACCAGTTGGAGAAGATCCTCTCCTATCTCGACATCGGGCGGCAGGAGGGCGCGAAGGTCCTCACCGGTGGCGAGCGCATCGAGTACGACGGCGAGCTGAAGGGCGGCTACTACGTCCAGCCGACGATCTTCGAGGGCGACAACCGGATGCGGGTCTTCCAGGAGGAGATCTTCGGCCCGGTCGTCTCGGTGACGTCCTTCGACGGCTTCGACGACGCCATCAAGATCGCCAACGACACGCTGTACGGCCTCGGCGCGGGCGTGTGGACCCGGGACGCCACCACCGCCTACCGCGCGGGCCGCGCGATCCAGGCGGGCCGCGTGTGGACCAACTGCTACCACGCCTACCCGGCGCACGCGGCGTTCGGCGGCTACAAGCAGTCCGGGATCGGCCGCGAGACGCACAAGATGATGCTGGAGCACTACCAGCAGACGAAGAACCTCCTGGTGTCGTACTCGCCGAAGAGGCTGGGCTTCTTCTAGAGGCCCCCAGGGCCCGGCCATCGGCAAGCACTTTCAGGCCAACGGCCTGGAGAACAAGGCCGAACGGGGCCTTCGGTGTCAGTGCCGGGCGCTAGTGTCGTTCGCCCGGCAAGGAGCCGGTGAGCCAAGGGGGAGCACGACCAGCGCCATGCACGACAACCACACCGGATACCGCATCTCCGTCGTCGACGAGGACCCGCTGCGCGCCCGCAAGGAAGCACGCGAACTGCTCGCCGCGGTCGCCGCGGCGGACTCCACGGCCAGGCTGGACCTTCCCGAGCCCGGTGGGCCGGCAGGGGCCGGCGACAAGGGCGGCCCGTCGGCCGAGACCGTCGGACTGCTGCTGAGCGCCGGCTCGTTCGTCGCCGCCCTGGTGCAGGTGTGGCTGGCGCGGATCCCTCAGCGGACCATCGTCGTCAAACGGCCCGACGGGACGACCCTGCACATCACCGGCAAGGAGGCCCGCGAGGACGACACGCTGATCGAGCGGTTCCTCGCGGAGGACGGCGACGACGGCGCGGCGGCGGGCTGAGCGGCGATGACCGACAACGACCGCCACGCCTTACTCGTCGGCGTCTCCACGTACGACAGCGAGACGTACGCCGACCTCCCGGCCGTGCGTGCCGACCTGCACTACATGCGGGCGGTGCTGGAGAGCACCGAGATCGGCATGTACAACGAGTGCGCGCTGGCCGCCGAGCCGACGCGCGCGGAGATGCTGCACGCCGTCGAGACGTTCCTGGAGGCCCGGCAGCCCAGTGAAACCGCGCTGCTCTACTTCAGCGGGCACGGTGAGTACTGCGAGCAGGACGGCCAGCTGTACTTCCTGACCCGGGACACCAACCCCGCCGACCTGCCGGGCACGGCCGTACCGGCGGAGTTCCTGGAGCGGATGCTCCAGTCCTGCCGGGCCGCCTCCAAACTGGTCCTGCTGGACTGCTGCTCCAGCGGTTCCGTCGTCCAGGGCTGGACCGCCAAGGGGCCGGCGGAAGAACCGGTCCGGCCCACGCCGAGCACCCTGCTCCGGCCGACCGGCGTGTACTTCATCACCGCGTCCGACGCCCTCCAGGCAGCCTCCGCGATGGCGCCGCCCGGGTCGGGCCTCGGTACCTCCCGGTTCACCGGGGAGATCGTCGAGGGGCTGCGCAACGGCCGGATCAAGGAGGGCGGTTGGATCACCCCGGACGACCTCTTCGACTATCTGACGGCCCAGATGACCCGCGACGGCGTACCGGAGGAACAGCGGCCCACCAAGTCCACGATCAGGGCCACCCGGAGCCTTCCCTTCGCCCGGTCGGTGGCACGACCGGTGCGCCTTCCCGCGCTGCCCCACGACGCCACCGGGGCCGCCCGGCGCTCCCCCGCGCTGTTGAAGGCCCGGGAGCTGGCCGAGGCGGACGAACGGGACGGCGTCGACCGGCAGCGGCTGCTGCGGTACTACGCGGACTGCCTCACCGCACAGGCGGCGGCCGGAATGCGGCCCGAGCGGGACGGCGGACGTGACACGAAGTACTTCCTGCTGGCCCAGGGCGAGGAGACGATCCAGTCGGGCCGCGGACCGCACATCGTCGCGCCCGGATCGCTGCCCCGCCCACGGGACGGGCGGTCCGCCTCGGACACCGCGGCGGGGACGCGACAGGAGTACTGGTACGGCTATCCGGCGATCACGCTGCCCGCGCGGGACGGCGGCCGGGGGCGGCGCGCGACGGTGGAGCTGGCGCCGCTGCTCATCCAGCAGATGGAGCTGGCTCCGGACGAGGACGGCCGGGACGTGCTGCGGCCCAGCGGCGTACCGTCCCTGCACAGCGGTGTCGTCTCAGAGCTCCTGGACGCGGGCGACGCCGCCGACCTGGTCGCCCGCTGGCAGCCGGCCTGGCAGGAGGGCAACGACGCCCAGATGCTGCGCGCCATAAGGGATCTGCTGGACGAGTTGGGGCTGCCGGAACTGGAACCGCTGGACCCGTCCGCGCTCAGCGAGCGCACGGTCATGCAGGCGCTGCGGCCCGGCGCGCACAACGCGGCCGTGCTGCTGGTGCCGTCCGGCGCGGAGGCCATGGCCACCCAGGCGCTGGTGGACAACCTGCTCCAGATCTCCACGCGGACCGCGCAGATCGCGGGCACCGCCCTGGACGCGCTGCTGAGCGGTGAGACCCGGCAGGCGCCGGCCGCGACCGCCACCGCGGCGGACCCGGTGACGCCCATCGTTCCGGGGCCGTGCAACGAGAGCCAGGAACGGGTGATCTCCTCGGCGATGACACAGCCGCTGACGGTGGCGACCGGGCCGCCCGGCACGGGCAAGAGCGAGGTCGTCACCGCGGTCGTCACCACCTGCGTCGCCGCGGGGCAGTCGGTGCTGGTCGCCTCCACGAACAACGAGGCCGTGGACGTCGTCGCCCAGCGCTGCGACGACATCGCGCCCGGCCTGCTGATGCGGACGGGCAACGCGCAGGCGTTGGAGCGGGAGGCGGCCAAACTGGAACGGCTTCTCGCCGCACCGGTCGAGGCACCGCGTCGCGGATCGGCCACCGTGGGCGGGGAGCTGCGCAACACCCGGGGGCTGGCCGACCGGCTGGGGGCGGAGGCGGCACACCGCGTCGGTGAGGAAGAACGGCTGCTGCAACTGCTCCGCGACCGTGAGGAGCGGGCCGCGGCCCTGGAGCTTCCCCTGCCCCTGCTCGAAGAGGCCTGGGCGGGGGACGCCGAGGGCGTTGCACCGCTGGGCCGGTGGGTGGAGAGGGCCCGGAAGACGGCCGCGGGCCGCCGGTGGCAGCTGGGCGCATGGAGGCGTGGGCGCGCGCTCGCCGCGCTGGTCTCGGCGGGGGCGGAGCACTCCGAGGGGACCGGGCCGACGTGGCCGGAGTGGGCGGCGGGCCGACCGGTGACGTCCGAGCTGCTGCAGTCCCTGGCCGGGATCGTCTCCGTGGAGCGAGAGCTGCGCGAGCTCGTCCGCAGGCACCGGGAATGGGACGAGGAAGGCCTCCAAGGGCGCCGGCTGGCAACGGCGGGCGCACTGTCCGGCCTGGCCGCGGAACTGTCCCGCGCGCTGTCCGCCGAGACCCTCGCCCGTGCCGCCGGACTCATGAACCAGCGGCTCCAGGCGCTCCGCCGCCGCTCCGGCTACCAGCGCAGCCAGAAGAACCTGATGACGCACATCAAGGGCTGGGCCGTCAGCACCCACTCGGTGCGGCAGCTGGAACTCACCCCGAAGCTGTTCGATCTCGTGGTCATCGACGAGGCCAGCCAGTGCTCCATACCGTCCGTGCTGCCCCTGCTGTTCCGGGCCCGCCGGGCACTGATCATCGGTGATCCCATGCAGCTCGGGCACATCCCCGGCGTGTCACCGCAGCAGGAGCGGCAGGCACGGGTACGGGCCGGGCTGAGCGCCGCGCAGCTGGAGCACCACCGCCTCACCTACCACGTGCACTCCTCGTACCACGCGGCCGAACAGCACGGCGACAGCACGCTGCTCCTCGACGAGCACTACCGCTGCCATCCGCGGATCGCGGACGTCGTCAACGGCCACTGCTACGGCGGCCGGCTGCGGGTGCTGACGGACGTGCGGCGGCAGGCACCGGCGCACGACCCGGCGGGTGCGGCCGACCCGGCACCGGTGCTCGGCTGGGTCGACGTACCGTCGGGGGAATCGGCGCGCGGCGGCGACGGGCGGTCCTGGCGGAACGCGGTGGAGGCTGAGGCCGTGCGGCGCGTGGTCGACGGTCTGCTGGCAGGGCTTCCGCCGGACACGACGGTGGGAGTGGTCACGCCGTTCCGGGCGCAGAAGGAGACGTTGGCACGGATGTGGCGGGACGACGACCGGGTCCGGGTCGGCACCGTCCACACCTTCCAGGGCGGGCAGCGCGACGTGATGGTGCTCAGCCCGGTGGCGGCGCACAACACACCACCCCGGACGACGCACTGGGTCGCGAGCCAGGTCAACCTGTGGAATGTAGCGGTCACCCGGGCCAAGTCGCAGCTGATCACCGTGGGCGGCCGCGCCTTCTGGCAGGACCAGAGCGGCCTGCCGGCCCTGCTCGCCGCGCGCTCGGCTCTCCTGGGAGCCGACGCGGACGGCACGATGGCCGAGGCCGAGACGCCCGGCCCGGTGACCGCGGTCCGCGAAGACCTCGCGGACCGCCTGCAGCGCTACCTGACCGGACGAGGTATCACCGATCTGGAGCGGATGGCGCTGGTGGGCGGGCACCCGGTGGACCTGCTGTTCACCGACGCCGGCATGAACACGGCGGTGTTGATCGACCCCGGCCCGGGTCCCGGCGACGACCCCGCGCGGCACCTCCGGCTCATCCACGCGCGAGGCGACCTGCTCACCGGACTGCCCTCCGGAGGCCAGGGGGCCAAGCCCTGCCCAGTGAGCCGGACGGTGCGGGTACCCGCCTGGCGGATCCTGGCGGGCGACACCGCGCTGGCACCGCTGCTCGACCGACTCCCGGACAGGTAAGCCCCTCATGCCTGGCGTCTCTCCGGCTAGTCGCTCCTGCTGTAGGTGAGACGTTCGACCTGGCCGGGCGGGAAGTCGTCCGGGACCTCCCTGCCGTTGACGACAAGCTGGAGGACGGAGGCATCGCCAAGGACCAGGGTGAGCTGGTCCTTGTCCGTGAAGTTCTTGGTCTCCCCGTTGTCCAGCAGTCCGTCGAACAGGATGTGGCCGTTGTGGTCCTTCGCCGAGATCCAGCTCCGCCCGCTCTTGCCGGTCACCACGACCGTGACCCGGTCCTTGGGGGCTGCGCTCACCTGGGACGATGCGGGCGTGGACGGCGGGGCGGAAGCTCGCGACGTGGCCCGCCGGGCATCCGAAGCGGTGACGGAGGGGCCGCCGCCCTTGTTGTCGTCCCCATGCCGTGTGAGGGAGAGGATGCCTCCCACGAGCGCGCTCGTCACGGCCGCGGCCACGATCAGCACGATGATCACGCGGGGCCTGCGCGAGGGTTCGGCAGGGGCGCGGCGGGGAGGTGCGTCGACACGGCCGGGGCCGGCGGGAGGCTCGACCGTGACCGGCGGCGCGACGCGCGTCCGGTCACGGTTGACGAGAGCGAGTGTGTTGTTCGGATCCGGGCTCGGGTCCTGTTTCGCGCTCGAGTCCGGGCTCGGGTCCGGGCTTGGGCCGGAGCTCGGGCCGGGGCTCGGGCTTGGGTCGGGGATCGGGTCCGGGCTCGGGCCGTGGCTCGGACTCGGGTTCAGGTCGGGGCTCGGGCCGAGCGAGCCCAGGAGCGCCTCGGGCGTGGGGCGGGCGGCCGGATCCTTGGAGAGGCAGGCGGCGACCAGCGGCCGCAACTCCCCCGGCAGCGCGGAGAGATCCGCGGGCTCGTGCACCGCCCGGTACATCAGCCCCAGGGGCGTGCCGGTGCCGAACGCGCTGCCCCCGGCCGCCGCGACGAGTACGGCCCCGAGCGCGAACACATCGGCGGCACCGCCGACTTCGTCGCCTTGCGCCTGCTCGGGCGCGAGGTATCCGGGAGTGCCGAAGGCCGCCCCGGTGGCGGTCAGCCGGGTGGACTCGACGGCCCGAGCGATGCCGAAATCGAGGACGCGTGGGCCGTCATCGGCCATGATGATGTTGCCCGGCTTCAGATCACGGTGCACGAGCCCGCAGGCGTGGACGGCTTGGAGCGCTTCGGCCAGCGCTGCCCCGAGAGACCGCAGCTGCTCCTTGTCCATGGGCCCCTGAAGCTCGATCAGCTCGGCGAGCGTGGGCCCGGGGATGTACGCGGTGGCCAGCCAGGGAGCCTCGGCGTCGGGATCGGCGTCCACGACCGGAGCCGTGTGGAAACCGCCGACTCTGCGGGCGGCTTCGACCTCCGCGCGGAACCGTTCACGGAAGTGCGGGTCGGCCGCCAGTTCGGGGCGGGCCACCTTGACCGCGACGGCCCGGCCGCCCGGTGACCGGGCGAGGTAGACCGTCCCCATGCCGCCCGCGCCCAGCTCTCGCTCGACGGTGTAGACACCGATCCGCCGTGGCAGGCCCGCGTCGTTCTCCATCGCCTGCACGCCTCCCCTGCGCACGGTGACCCGTACGTGACGCCGTCCGGTGCACCCCGGCCGATCTCCGTCCCGCGTATCCGTCCAGCAGCGTAGACGAAGACACCGCCCGGAAGTCCGGGGAGCCGGTCTCAGGCGCCGCGCCGCACCCGGGCCGCCTTGCGGGCCTCCGCGAGCTTGCGTGCCTCGCTGCTCTTGCGGGACGACCTGCTGCCGGAGCCGGCCTTCGCGTCCTTGGCGCTGCCCAGGCCGCGGAACGGGGCGTTGTGGTGAGGGGGGCGCGGAACGGCCGCCCCGGCGTCGAGGGGCTTTCCGGAGGGGGCCTTGGCACCGGTGATCCGGCTCAGCTCCGCCTCGCCGGACCGCACTTTGGTGACCTTGGGGGCGACGTCGGCGTCCGCCATGACCTGGCTCGTCTCGCGGCGCTGTCCCGACAGGACCAGTGTCACGACGGTGCCGGAGCGGCCGGCCCGGGCCGTGCGGCCCGCGCGGTGCAGATAGTCCTTCGGGTCGGTGGCCGGGTCGACGTTGACCACGAGGTCGAGGTCGTCGACGTGCAGGCCGCGGGCGGCGACGTTCGTCGCCACCAGTGCGGTGACCTGCCCGTCCTTGAACTGGGCCAGAGTGCGGGTGCGCTGCGGCTGGGACTTCCCGCTGTGCAGGGCGGCGGCGGCCACGCCGCTGGCCCGCAGATGCCGCGTGAGCTGGTCGACGCCGTGCTTGGTGTCCAGGAACAGCAGGACGCGGCCGTCCCGGGCGGCGATCTCCGTGGTCACGGCGTACCGGTCCGGGCCGTGCACGACGAGGACGTGGTGCTCGATCGCGGAGACCGCGCTGGACGAAGGGTCCACGGAGTGGACGGCGGGGTCGCGCAGGTAGCGCCGCACCAGCTGGTCGACGTCGCGGTCGAGGGTGGCGGAGAACAGCATCCGCTGCCCGTCGGGACGCACCTGGTCCAGGATCTCGGTGACCTGCGGCAGGAACCCCATGTCACACATCTGGTCGGCCTCGTCCAGGACCGTGATGCGCACCCGTCCCAGTCGGCAGCCCTTGCGCTCGATGAGGTCGTGCAGCCGGCCGGGCGTGGCGACGACGATCTCGGCGCCGTCCCGCAGCGCGGCGGCCTGCCGTCCGATGGACACCCCGCCCACCACGGTCGCGAGCCGCAGCCGCAGCGTGTCGGCGTACGGGGTGAGCGCCTCACCGACCTGCTGCGCCAGCTCCCTGGTGGGCACCAGAACGAGCGCGAGCGGCTCTTTCGGCTGCGCGCGCCGCCCGGCCGTCCGGGCGAGCATCCCCAGGCCGAAGGCGAGCGTCTTGCCGGATCCCGTACGGCCCCGGCCCAGGACGTCCCGTCCCGCGAGCGCGTTCGGCAGCGCCGCCGCCTGGATGGGAAAGGGCACGGTCACACCGCGCTCGTCGAGCGCCCGCAGAACCTCGGCCGGCAACCCCAGCTCGGCGAAGGACACCGCCGTGGGCACTGCCCGAGTGGCGCCCGACGCCTCGGACACATCGTCCTGCTGCCGGACATCGGCACGTGCTGATTCGCTCACAGAGAGCCTTCCTCCGAAGGGACCGTACCGAGGAAGGCGCGGCAGGGACGCGGCCACCGGCCAGAGACACCGAACGGGACACCGGCACAGCGACGCTGCAAACCCGCAACGTTAGCACGGGACACGCCTTCCGGGCCCCCTCCCGTGATCGCGCCGCTCAGCCGAGCGCCGTGGCTCCTGGGTTGCTGCCGGCGCCGGGCCCTAGGGCGACCGCTTCGGAGGTGAGCAGACAGGGCCGACCGTCAGGAGGGGCCGGAAGTGTCCGGCGGGATGCGGTTCTCCGACGGGGAGTCCCTCGGCTTCGACCCAGGCGTGGGCCGCGAAGGGATTCGTGCGGACGCCCGTGCACCAGGTGGGCCAGGTCCCGCGCGCTCGGCACAGGAGGGCGGTGGCCACCGAGCGCTGCAGGCATGCCTGCCCCGCGCATCGCAGGCTGACCGAGACCACGGCCGCGCGGGCCGCCCCGGCCTGGTCCGCGGTGGCCGGCACGGCTCGGCGGCGGGCGAACTCCAGTACCGTGCGCAGCCTGGACGGAGAGAGCCTGCTGAGGATCCGGGCCACGGCCACGGCCAGGAGAGGAACCACTCGACGGTGCGGGGGCAGCCGGTCACGGCGGGACAGCGCCACGGGGATGCTCATCGGTTCTCCCGCAGCAGGTCCGCCGAGCGCAGGGAGGCCAGCACAGCCACCACGTCGTCGTGAGCGCGTGCCACGGGAAGGGCGTGCTCGGAAGCGAGGGCCCGCGCGGCCTGCTCGATGGTCGCGCCGCTGGTCAGACTGCGGAGGACAGCGAGCCCTGTGGTGTTCAGCTGCCAGTAGCCGCCGGTCCGTTCGTGCAGGAGCACAGCTCCGTCGTCGGTTTCGGCCAGGGAGACCTGCGGGTTGAGGAAGTAGGTGACGCTCACGTTCGTTCGTGTCGCCTTTCGTTCTGGGCGAGGTGGCGTGCGGCACGGAACCAGGTCTCGCAGCCGAGCAGGTGCTCGACCGCGAAGTTCCTGGTGAGGTCGGCCTGTGGGGTGAGCAGCTGGGCGCGGACCGCGTCTGCCGAGATCAAGCCGGCCTTGGCCAGTTCCGAGTCCGCGAACAGGTCCAGGAGGGCCTCGCGGCTGCGGCTGAGCCCCGTGCGCAGGTCCTCGTCGAAGGAGCCCTTGGTGGTCCGGGCGCGGACCCGTTCGGGCAGGACGTCCCGCATCGCTGTGGCCAGGAGGGGCTTGTACTCCCATGGCGTGCAACGCTCGTGCACACGTACGGCCAGAGCGGCCTCCACGACGCGGTCGTCGAGGTAGGGCTGATGCAGTCGGATCCCCGCCGTGTCGAAGAGGCGGGCGAACTGCCGGTACGCCGGTGCGGTCGCCCGCAGCGCCACCAGGAACTGGTGCTGGCCGCGATCGGCGGCGAAGACGTGGGCACCGTCGGCGGCCTTGCGCAGCTCCGACCTGGCCGCGTCGACGGCGGCCGGCGTCACCCAGACCGGGGCGCGCAGCGGTATCAGCCCCCAGCCCAACGGCGGGTGTCTGGGGGCCGGGGCACGATCGGTGAGGGAATCGGCCTCGTCGCGCCACCAGTCGCGTACCGAATCCGCGCGGGCGAGTTCCGCGAGCATCCCGCGCAGGGGCCAGCGGTTGAGGGCCTGATAGCCGCGCAGGTGTCGCAGGGCGAGCCAGGGGCGCCGCCGCAGCAGCCGGTGCAGATAGCCGGGGAGCCTGCCGAACAGTTCGTCCGCACCGTGTCCCGCCAGGTGCGCGCGCGAACCGCGGTCGGCGAGGAGGCCGACCGTGTGCTTCATGCGGGCCAGCGTCCGGGTGAAGAGGTACGGCTGTTCGGTGTCCGCCAGGTCCGCGGGGTGCGCGAACAGGGCGGGCAGTTCGTGCTGCGGCACCACCACGTGGGAAGCCTGGTCGAGCAGAGCCGCCGAGTGTGCCGCGAACGCCGCGTCGTCGTTGCCCAGGTCCGCCTCGCCCCAGCGGAAGGTCAGCAGCTGGGGGGCGCTCCGGGCGGCGAGGAAACACAGCGCGGTGGAATCCATGCCACCGGACAGGTCCGCGCTCAGCGGGCGTGGACCGGACGTGCGGCTGCCCACGGCGTCCGACAGCGCGGCGTGTACCGCCGGCGCGCCCTCCGCCAGCGTGAGTCCGGGCTCCGGGGCCTGCCACCAGCGGACCTCCTGTGCACGGTCTCCTGTCATGATCAGGCAGTGGTCGTCAGGGACCGCGGAGATCCCGGACCAGACGCTCGCGGTGCCCAGCGGAGCCGGCAGCCGGCCGCCGGTCGCCAATCGGGCCGCGAGTACGCCTTCGTCCACGCCGGCGCCGGTCAGCAGTGCGAGGGTGTCGGGACGGTCGGACGCCACGGCATGTCCATCCACCCGGGTGTGGAAGACCTGGCGCAGGCCGGTGACACTGCCGCGGACACTCGTGCCGTCCGGGGAGACGACGATCAGGTGACAGCTGCCGGAAAGCTGCCGGGCGAGGGCTGCGACATGGGACTGTGACGTCACCTGTCCGGCCAGCCGGGTGAGGCGTGTGGTGGTGACCGGACAGTGTCCGATCACCACCACACGCACCGGGCCCGCCTGAGCCTGAACCAATTCGTCCGCCCCCCACCGGCCGACCAGCCAGGGCTTGCCCGACGGGTGGGGGATGACCTGCGGTGACTCGTAGAGCCACGTGGGGTCTGTGGGACAGCCCTCGGGCAGGACGACGAACCCGGTGCTCATCTCACTCCGTCCGACTCGGTCGGTCGATCACCAGCCCTGGTGGGCGAGGAAATCGGTGTGGTCGCTGCCGAAGCCGAGCGTGTCCTCCGAGAACTCGCCGACGGCCGTCAGCGCGGGCGGTTCGTAACTCTGCTGAACCGACGATTCCTCAAGCTGCTGGTTCTCCACTGTTCTCTCCTTCCATACGGGCCCCGTGCGAGGCCACCGGGCGGGGACCGCCCGGAGTGCGAGGTTGTTTCCGAGGCTTGCGCTCGGCATCCCGGCAGGTGCCGCGGTCGACGCGGTGCCACCGCACCGAAAGCCCCCGGTATGCGATGCCGGCAATTGACCGCACGAGCGTGCCGGCTGTTCCGAAGGGTCATCGATTCAGCCGCGGTCGCGCGGCGGCCTCACTGCCGTGCCTGATTCCACCGACCCCGGGGGAAGACACCGGGAAGACTCGGATACAGCGCTTCCGGGTCGCGCTCATGGACCCATGGGGAATGCAGCCACCGAGCAGGCAAGGGAAATCGACGTCATGGGGACACGCGCGGTGCGGCCGGTCTGACGGTGTCCCGGGCGTCGGTCGGCAACGGGACCTCTCAGGTCCGTCAGGCGCTATCGCTGCAGCGTGATCCCCGGTAGCGCAGGGAAAGAACGCGACCCGAAGCGGAACTCACCGTCATCGTTCGGTGATATCAAGCATGACGTGATATCCAACAACCTCTACCCCCGTCCCCGTCGGGTAGCGCGCTCCGAACTCCCTCGCGACCCACCCGTTTCCCTTTCGACCAAGAGACTCGCATCTTCGAAGTTTCTCGCACAACCATGCGAGCCTCAAATGGCCGGATACACTCTCAGAACTTCTCCATTACTCCACCCAAAAGAGAAGCCGGAGAACGTGAAAATCAGCTACTTAAAGTAGTGACACCTCGGTAACACACCTGAGGTTGATCACGTAACGTGGCGCCACGGAGGCCCTGGATCGGCCGCGGTCCGCCGGAACAGGGACCGGTAGGCGCAAAATGATCGCTCCCACGCCGGACGCCGGCGAAGCCGGGAAGTAGCCCGAAGCGGGCGTTTTCGGGGTGGGCGGGCGATGCTGGTGAGCGAACAGCCCTGCGAGGAGGCCAGGAGGCCCGGCCAGGTGATAGCCGTCAACCCGATGAACAGTGCCTCGGTGCTGGCCGCGTTCGGCGCGATCGGCGTCCTGGTGGTGATCTTCGCGGAGTCCGGTCTGCTGGTCGTCGGCTTCTTCCTGCCCGGTGACACCCTGCTGTTCCCGGCCGGCGTGCTGTGCGCCGGCAGCGTGGACCAGGGGCCCCGGCTGGCGTTGTGGCAGGTGCTGCTGTGCGCGGCGGTCGGGGCGGTGGCCGGTGGGCAGGTCGGGTATCTGATCGGGCAGCGCGGCGGACGGGCCCTGCTGGCCCGTACCTCAAGCCGGCGGCTGAAGGCGGCCGCCGCGCGGGCCGAGGAGCTGCTGGCCCGGTACGGCCATGGGAAGGCGCTGGTCATCGGCCGGTTCGTGCCGCTGGTGCGGACGGTGCTGCACCCCGTGGCCGGCGCGCTCGGCGTGCCTGTGCGGACCTTCACCCTCTGGCAGACGGTGGGCGGGGTGCTGTGGTCGCAGATGCTCGTCCTCGCCGGGTACACCCTGGGCTCCTCCGTCCCGCACCTGGACGACTACCTGCTTCCGCTGGTGGCCGTGGTGGTGGTGCTGTCGATGCTGCCGCTCCTGTTCGAGGCCCGCCGCACCCGCCGGGAACAACGCGCCCGCCGCTGAGCATCGCCGGCGGCTCCGCCGGGTCGGTGCCGGACACGTTCAGCGGGCCGTCGGCCAGCACCGTCAGGTCGGCACGGTGGCCGACGGCGGGGCGACCCGCCCGGTCCTCCCCCGCGGGCCAGGCCGGGTTGACGGTCATGCCCTGGAGCGCCAGCAGCCTGGTGAGGGCCTGGTCGGGCCGTACGGCGGGAGGGAGGGGCCGGCGGGGCGGTGCCGGGCGGCGGCCATCGCCTTCAGCGGCGGGTACGGCGCGATGGGCCGGTCGGGGCCGAGGACGACCCGCGCCCCGGCCTCCCCCAGGTCACGGCGATGGAACGCTGGTGCCGTCCATGAAGAGCTTCACGCCCGCCACCCGCCACAGCGCACCGCCGGCGACCTGGAGCCGGACGAGCCCGGCCACGGCGTCGTCGTCCGCCACCGGCCTGCTCGGCCCGCGCACGGCCGTCCGCGCGACGGACATCCTGCAGCGCCGCAACCGCCACGACGGCCCCGCTCCCGGTGACGAGTCCCCGCACCGGGCCCTTCTGGTACACGGGCATGATCAATCCGGCCGGTGTACGGCCCTCGGCGCGGGCGTGGGCGCGCCTCCGGGCTGTGCGTGGTCACCGTCCGCACCGGGCCCGTGACCGCCACCTGGGCGGTGCCGACCTGGCCCTGCCGGGGGCTGATCATTTCCTGCGCGGTGTACGCGCTGCTGATGCGCCGTGTCCGCGCCGCCGGGTGAGGTGCGGGCCACCGGTGCAGCCGTCGCCGGGAACTCCGGGCCGCCGATCCCACGACACCGCGCGGAGCCGGCGGCGGGCGGCGGGCGGGTCAGCGTGGTCCGCGGTCCTTGCGGCGTTTGCGGTTCGGGCGGCGCGGCCGGTGGACCGTGTCCATCTCCCCTATCGCGGCGCGGACATGGGCCGGATCACCCGGCCGGGAACCCCCGGCACACCACCAGGACGGGCGTCCGGCGTCCTCGGTGACGTGCATCCCGAGACCGTGCAGGGTGCAGACGGGCCAGGCCTGCCACAGGAGCTCCATGACCGTGTCCTGGGCGGCCTCGGCGACGGCCCGGAGGGCCCCGGCGGCGGACGGCTCCGGCCACAGGCAATCGCCGTGCGCGTCACCGTTCGCCAGGGCCACATGCACCCGCTCGGTCTCGTCCGGGGCACGCTCCCAGCCCGGATACGCGACGAGACACAGCGGGCGCTGTTCGGGCAGGGTCGCGGCCAGGTCCCGGTTGACCGCGGCCAGCGCCTCGTCCCAAAGCGGATGTTCACCCGTCGTGACGAAGCGCGGGTCGGGCGGGTCGAAGGGTGAGGGACGCACGGATCCATTCTCTCAGCCGGCCGCCGGACCACCCGGCGACGAGCCGGAGCGGGCCTAAGACGCCGTTTCTTATGGCTCTGGCGAGGGCTGGGCGGCCTGGGGAAAGCCCAACTGGTCCAGCAGCACGCTGAAGAGGTCCTCCACAAAGGTGTCCCGCGAGC